>CAWIIX010000001.1:0-25023 GCA_963836195.1 uncultured Actinomycetota bacterium
CCGCCTAACCGCCTAACCGCCAAGGAAGCGCGCCCGGACAGTGAGCACTGTCCGGGCGCTTTCTGCTTGTCTCGGCTCAGCTGCGGACTCGGTCAAGCAGCGCCGCGTGCAGCCGCTGGAGGTCCTTCTGGGCCATGCCGTCAATGCGCATGTCGGGGGAGTCGCGCCAGTGCAGGAGCAGCGCCGCCTTCCAGCGGTGGCTGGTGATCTCCGCCCCGGCCAGTTCGTCCAGGCGATGCTGCCAGGGGGCGGGCGAGCCCTGCTGATGCCGCAGGCCGATCACGAACACCAGACGCGCATCGGTCAGCACCACGTAGCCGTCGATGCTCTTGACCTGGCCGAGCCACAGCCCGGTGGTGCGCTCGCCCGGCTCAAGCTCGACGCCGAGCTGCTGCAGGGTCTCGGTCATCGTCAGGTGCGGGGCCGAGCGGCGGAACAGGTGCGCGAACAGGCCCTCCTGGGCCGGCTGGGCGTCGAACCGGTACCCGCAGTAGCGGCACTTGCGCGCCGCCTCGAGGATCATCTCGGCGCAGTCCGGGCACGCCTTCATCGCACGCTCGTCGTGCGTCGCGGCGGGCTCTTCGTCCTGACCGCCGGACTGGCCTTGTTCGGATGACACGGGTGCTGTTTCCTATCGGAGCGCCGGGCTGATCGGCAATCACAGCCAGCATAGGAGGTCGGGGCGGTGCGCAGTCGCCCCGGTCCGTTCGAGATGATCGATTTGAGCCTTTTTTCGCGGAAGCAGAATGTCCGGGATCTTCGCTAGCCTGGCGCTATGACCGATACCCCCTGGGATCCACCGCTGCAGGGCACCGAGGCCGAACAGCTTCTGGCGGCGCTCGACCGGCTGCGGGCGACGTTCCGCTACAAGGCGGACGGGCTGGACGCGGCCGGGCTGAACCGCCGGCTCGGCGGGTCGACGCTGACGCTGGGCGGGCTGCTCAAGCACCTGGCCCTGGTCGAGGACCATCAGTTCGGCCAGAAGCTGACCGGGGTGCCGCTCGGCGCGACGTGGTCGGAGGTCGACTGGGACGCGGAACCGGACTGGGAGTTCACCACCGCGGCCGGAGACTCGCCGCGGGCGCTGTACGAGCTGTGGGACGCCGCCGCCGCCCGCTCGCGCCAGCGGGTCGCCGCCGCGCTGGCCGGCGGCGGCCTCGACCAGCCGGTACACGCCAGCATCGACGGTGAGCACCCCAACCTGCGGCGGCTCGTGTGCGACATGCTCGAGGAGTACGGCCGGCACACCGGGCACGCCGACCTGATCAGGGAGTCCGTGGACGGCCGGACCGGCGAGGACCCGGCCCCCGGCTGGAAGCCGACCTCGTGAGATAGAAATCGTTCACTCTCAGCAATCGATCCATTCATTACAGTAACGTCACTGAGTGAACGCAGACGTTCGCGGTCTGCCATCATGCATGCGTATATCGGCGCACCGGGGCGCCGATGCGGCCGCGGACCCTCACGCAGGCGCTACCACCACGTGCGGCCGCTGCATGGTCACAGGGGGGTGGCATCGGTGGTTACTGTCCACAATTTCTCGTACGGCGTCCTCAATCCAGCGCTCGGCTACGCGATGTCCTGCGTGGGCTCGTTTCTCGGCCTGCGCTGCGTGACGCTCGCGCGGGCCTACGAGGGCTTCGCCAAGGCGCGCTGGCTCAGCCTGGCGGCGGTGTCGATCGGCGCCACCGGGATCTGGGCGATGCACTTCATCGCGATGCTGGGGTTCACGATCCCGGGGCAGCAGATCGGCTACAACGTCCCCATGACGGTCGCCTCGATGCTGGTCGCGGTCGCGGTGGTGGGGGCGGGCCTGTTCATCGTCGGCTTCGGTGACGGCAGCCGCGAGCGGTTGGTCGCCGGCGGCGTGATCGTCGGCGTGGGCGCGGCCGCCATGCACTACCTGGGCATGGCGGCGATATCGATGACCGGCTCGATGTCCTACAACCTGCCGTTGCTGGTGCTCTCGGTGGTGATCGCGATCGTGGCGGGCACGGCCGCGCTGTGGGCGGGCACGCGGGTCAGCCGGATGCGCGCCACCGTCGGGGCGGCCCTGATCATGGGCGTCGCGGTCAGCGGGATGCACTACACCGGGATGGCGGCGCTGCAGATCCACCGCGCCCCGATGCCGCCCCTGGCGGCCCTGGCGGCCCCCGGCGCCGCCACCGTGTCCGGCGCCACCGCCGCCGTCTTCCTGATCCCGCTGCTGCTGGTGATCAGCATCGCCACCTTCGCGGTGACGCTGACGATCAGCATGGCGCCGGGCGAGGACGAGCTCCAGGCCGACGCCGAGATGCAGCGCCGGATGGAGCACCTCCAGCAGCGCCGGGACTGGAGTCAGGTGCCGAGCGGGCCGCCCGTCGGCTGGGATGAGGCGATCCCCGAGGACCCGTTCTGACCGGCTGAAGGCGGCCTTCGAGATCTTCTCACGTCGGCCGGGCCGCTAGTCTGACCGGATGGAGGCAGCGGGGACGGCGGAGACAGCGGAGACGGCGGGGACGGCGGGGACGGCGGGGACGGCGGGGACGGCGGGGACAGCGGAGACCGGTGGCCGGATGCAGCCCGCGCGGCTGCGGGACGCGCGGCGCGAGGACGTGCCGGAGATCGTCGCCTTGCTGGCCGACGACGCGATCGGGGCGGGCCGCGAGGGGCCGGCCGACGACGCCTACTACGCGGCGTTCGAGCTGATCGCGGCCGACCCGCGGAACCAGCTGCTGGTCGCCGAGGCGGACGGGCGCATCGTCGGTACCCTCCAGCTGACCATGATCCCCGGGCTGAGCAGGCACGGCATGCTGCGGGGGCAGATCGAGGGGGTCCGGGTCTCGTCCGATCAGCGCGGCCAGGGGCTCGGTCGCGCGATGATCGAGCGGGCGATCGAGGTGGCGCGCGAGCTGGGCTGCGGGCTTGTGCAGCTGACGTCGGACAAGCGCCGTCCGGACGCGGTCCGCTTCTACCAGTCGCTCGGCTTCACCGCCTCGCACGAGGGGCTCAAGCTCCCGCTGCGGTGACCGCGGCGGGCCGGCCCGATAGCCGGGGTCACCGCTTCGGCCAGCGCCAGTTCGGCCCGTCGAGCGGCTCCCGGCCGAGTACCCCGGTCTCGCCGAAGTCCTTGATCAGCTCCACCGCGCTGACGGCGGTTCCTGCTTCCTCCGCCGCCTGCCGCAGCGCGTTGATCAGGGGCTGCGAGTGCGAGACGGCGACGACCTGCGATCGGGTCGCGGCGGCGGCGATCAGCTGCCCCAGCGGGGCCAGCAGCTGCCCGTGCAGGCTGGTCTCGGGCTCGTTGAGCACCAGCAGCCCGGCCGGGCGGGGCGCCAGCAGCGCCGCCGCCCACAGCAGGTAGCGCAGCGTGCCGTCCGAGAGCTCGGCCGCGCCCAGCGGCCGCAGCAGCCCATGCTGGTGCAGCCGCAGCCCCAGCCGTCCCTCGCCTTCGCTCGCGACGGTGACCCGGCTGCCGGGGAACGCCAGGTCGATCGCCTGGTCGAGGGCGGCGGCGTCGCCGGTCTCGCGGATCGTCTGCAGCGCGGCGGCGAGGTCGGAGCCGTCCGGGCTCAGCACCGGCGTCCTGGTGCCGATCTGGCTGCCGCGGGCCGGCGCCGCCGCGTCGGTCCGGACGTGGTCGTAGAACCGCCAGGAGCGGAGCTGCTCGCGCACCCGGAGGACTTCGGGTGCCCGCCGGGGGTCGGCGAACTCGCTCAGCATGCTGTCGTAGGGGCGGATCTGATACGGCTCGGACCAGGCCCGGCCGTCGTCGCGGATGCGGACGATCCCGTTGTCGCGCTCGCACAGCGCCGCCGCCGGCCGCAGCAGCGGGCCGGCCCAGATCGTCTCCCGCTTGATCTCGGGGTCGAGCGCGAACAGGCTCTCGCGGCCGCCCCCGGCCGGCAGCCCGAAGTCGATCGCGTAGCCGAACTCGTCCCCGCCGAAGCCGAGCCGCAGCGCGACCGGCTTGGTCCGGGCCGTGCCCTGGACGGGATAGGTGCCGTCCCGTACCCGCCGCCCGATCGTCTCCGGGCCGGCCCAGAGGGTCGACGGCAGCCCGCCCTCGCGGGCCAGCGCGGCCACCGCCCCGTTGCGGGCGGCGTCGGCCAGCAGCCGCAGCGCCCGGTACAGGCTCGACTTGCCGACCCCGTTGGCCCCGGTCACCACGGTGAGCGGGGCGAGCGGCAGGACGAGGCTGCGCAGCGAACGGTAGTTCTCCACCGCCAGCGTGGCTATCACCAGCCGGATTCTACGCAAGCGCGGGCGGGAACTTCAGCCGTCGCCGAGTCCTAGCCGAGCAAGGTCGGCAGGACCTGCCTCACGTTCGCGTCGAGGGTGGCGGCGGCGGTCACGTCGCCCGCCAGGTGGCGCAGCAGCGCGTGCTGGAAGACGCCGTCGAGCTGGGCGTAGGCCAGCGCCGGGGTGACCGCGAGCGGGGTGTCGCTGAGCTCGCCGAACTTGCCGACGATGCGCCAGATCATCCGCTCGAGGGACCGGTCGATGTCGCCGACGTCGGCGCGGAACTTCTCGTCGAACAGCGACTGGTTGCGCAGGTCGTACCAGAGCCGGTGCAGGGTCGCGTCCTCGACCAGCGTCGCCGCCATGGCCGCGCCGAACCCGCGGCGGAGCTGGTCGGCCCCGACGGCGGTGGCCACGATCGAGTCGTACCGCAGCACGCACTCGGCCTTGTACTGCCGGACGCAGTACATGATCAGCTCGAACTTGTCGGCGAAGTAGTAGTGCAGCACGCCGTGCGAGAACTCCGAGTTCTGCGCGATGTCGCGCAGGCTGGTGTTGGCGTAGCCCCGTTCGGCCAGGGTCTGCAGCGCGGCAGCGGCGAGCTGGTCGCGGCGCTCGGCGAACTTGTCCACCTGCCGGCGCGCGATCGTTTCCCGGTTCTGAACTGCCATGACTCCACGGTACTGGACGATCGGCCAAATTCTGTAAGACGATCGTCAAGCAATCTCTTGACAACTGTCAAGACTGAGATCAGCCTTGGAGGCACGCCGGCGGCATTCGGGTGAGTTTTCCCGGCCGCGGCGATCGCTAAGGGCGGGGCTCGGCAGCACAGAGAGGTGTCCGATGAGCGTTTACGACCTGACGGGGCGCAGGGCCCTGGTGACCGGCGGGGCCCGGGGCCTCGGCGAGGGAATGGCCCGGGCGCTCGCCCGGGCCGGCGCGTCGGTGGTGATCGGCGACATCAGGGAGGACCTGGGCAAGGCGAGCGCCGACTCGCTCCGCTCGGACGGCGCCAGGGCCGAGTTCGTGCCGCTCGACATCACCTCCGAAGAGAGTTGGGCCCAGGCGATCCCGCAGGTCATCGCGCACCTCGGCGGCCTCGACATCCTGGTCAACAACGCCGGCGTGGAGATCACCAGCCTGCTGGTGGACATCGACCCGGCCGAGGTTCGCCGCCAGCTCGAGGTGAACGTGCTCGGCACCGCGCTCGGGCTCAAGCACGGCTTCCGCGCGATGCGCCCCGGCGGCCCGGCCGGCGCGGGTGGCTCGATCGTCAACGTCGCCTCGGTCGCGGCGACGATCGCGTTCCCCGGCATCGCGATCTACTCCGCGACCAAGTCGGCGGTCGACCGGCTGACCAAGGTCGCCGCGATGGAGTCGGGCAAGCTCGGCTACGGGGTCCGGGTGAACTGCGTGTACCCCGGTCTGGTGCCGACCGAGATGGGCAACCAGCTGGCGAACGACTGCGCCACCATCGGCCTGTTCCCGACTGCGGCCGACGCGGCGATGGCGGTGGCGGGCCTGACCCCGCTCGGCCGCCTCGGCGAGGTGACCGAGATCGCCGACGCGGTCGTGTTTCTCGCCTCGGACGGGGCACGGTTCATCACCGGGGCCGGGCTCCCGGTCGACGGCGGCATGGGAATGTGAGGGGGGATCGGGCATGAGCGACAAGAAGAAGGTCGTGGTGTACGGCGCCTCGGGCTACACCGGGCGGCTGGTCTGCGAGTACCTGCGCGAGTACAACGTCCCGTTCATCGCGGCGGGCCGGGACAAGGCCAGGATCGCCGAGGCGCTGGAGACGGTGCCCGGCATCGGCACCGTGGACCACGAGATCGTCGAGGTCGAGCACGCGGTCGGGCCGCTGTCGGAGCTGTTCGACGGCGCCAGCGTCGTCTGCAACATGGTCGGGCCGTTCGCCACCTACGGCCATGAGGTCGTCGAGGCCTGCCTGGCCACCGGCTGCCACTACCTCGACACCACCGGCGAGCAGGACTGGCTGATCGACGCCGAGGCCGCCTACGGCGCCCGGATGGCGGCGGCGGGCCTGCTGCTCGCGCCCGGCGTCGCCCAGATGTACACCACCGGGGAGATCGCCGCCCAGCTCTGCCTGGAGCAGCCGGGCCTCGACACGCTCGACATCCTGGTCTTCTGGAAGGGCGCGCCGACCGTCGCCTCGACCCGGACGATCCTCGTCAACGCCGCCCTCGCCAAGGCCTACTACCTGGAGCAGAACGCCTATGCGGAGTGGCCGGCCGACGGCGGCCTCTACACGGTGACCGTGCCCGGCCAGCACGAGACCGGGCTGGCGCTGCCGTGGGGCGGCACCTCGCACCCGGTCTGGTTCAGCCGCGACCCCCGGGTCGCGAACGTCAAGGTGCTCGGCGGCGTCTTCAACCGGCCGCTGATGCTCGGCGTGCCACAGATCGTCGCGGCCGCGCTGGCGCAGATCGCGGACCTGCCCGAGGCCGAGAAGCACCGGGTGCTGGCGGAGCAGGCGGCCGCGGTGATGAACCAGATGCCGCCCCGGGAGTACACCCGGATCAACACGTCGCTCGACTCGGTGCACGCCTCCGGCCCGCTCGGCCGGGCGCACTGCATCATCCACGGCAACTGCAACTACAAGCAGACCGGCCTGCTCCAGGCCTACGCCGCCTACTCACTGCTGCAGCAGCCGCCGCGGCGGGCCGGGTTCGCGTCCGGCTGCCAGGCATTCGGCCACCGCGAGCTGCTCGGCGTCCTGCGCAGTTTCGGTCTGGTGATGGAACCCGCGCTCACCAGGTCGAGTTGAGGAGGACGGGGCCATGCGGCTCGTCGACTTCCTCGACAAGGGGGCGTCGGTCCACCCCATCGACGCCCCCTGCCTCACCCTGGCCGGCCAGGCCAGGAGCTACGCCGAGGTGCAGCGCCTGTCCTGGTCGGTCGGGCGGGCGCTGGCCCGCTCCGGCATCAGCCCGGGCGACAAGGTGGCGGTGCTGTCGGGCAACGACCCGGTGGCGTTCGGCTCGGTGTTCGGGATCAGCCGGGCGGGGGCGGTCTGGTGCCCGGTCAACCCGCGCAACGAGGCGGCCGAGAACCGCGAGCTGCTCGCGCTGCTCGACTGCCGCTGCCTGATCTTCGCCGCCGCGTTCGCGCCGCTGGTGGCGAAGATCGCGCCGGACCTGCCCGAGCTGACCACGCTGGTCTGCCTGGACGATGACGCCGGCGGCGCCGGCGGCCCCGATGTTGCCGTCATCCCCGGCGCGGTCGGGTTCGCCGAGTGGCTGTCCGGGGTCGGCGACGATCCGTGGCAGGCCGACCCGGTCGACGACGTGGTCATGATCGCCGGGACCGGCGGCACCACCGGCAGGCCGAAGGGGGTGATGCTGACCGGCCGGAACGTCGAGACGATGGCGGCCCTGACGCTGATGAGCTACCCGTTCGCGGGCAGCCCGGTCTACCTCGCGTTCGCCCCGCTCACGCACGCGGCCGGGGTGCTCTGCTTCCCGATCATGGCCCTGGGCGGCGAGATCGTCATCATGCCGCACCCCGACCTCGGGGAGTTCCTCGCGCTCATCGCCCGGCACCGGGTCACCCACGCGTTCCTGCCCCCGACCGTCATCTACTCGCTGCTCGACCACCCCGCCCTCGCGACGGCCGACCTGGGCTCCCTGCAGTGCCTGTGGTACGGGGCGGCGCCGATGTCGGCCGCCCGGCTCGAGCAGGCGATCGGCCTCCTCGGGCCGGTCCTGGGGCAGCTGTTCGGCCAGACCGAGGCGCCGATGTTCGTCTCCGCGCTCCCGCCCGCGGACCACCTGCACGCCGACGGGTCGCTGGCGACCGAGCGGTTCACCTCGGCCTGGCCGCCCCACCCCGCTGACCACGGTGGCGATCATGGACGAGGCGGGCCGCCTGCTGCCGCCGGGGGATCGCGGCGAGATCGTCGTCCGCGGCCCGCTGGTGATGGCCGGCTACTACCAGAACCCGGCCGCCACCGCCGAGGCGTCCAGGCACGGCTGGCACCACACCGGCGACGTCGGCTACCTCGACCCCGACGGCTACCTGTACATCGTCGACCGACTCAAGGACATGATCATCACCGGCGGCTTCAACGTCTACTCGGCCGAGGTCGAGCAGGCGGTGCTGGCCCACCCGGCCGTGCTCGACTGCGCGGTCGTCGGGCTGCCAGACGACAAGTGGGGCGAGCGCGTCACCGCGATCATCCAGCCGCTCGACGGCCGCGACGTCACCGCCGAGGAGATCAGGGCCTGGGTGAAGGACCGCCTCGGCAGCGTGAAGGCCCCTAAGCAGGTGGAGATCTGGCCGGACCTGCCGCGCTCCCGGGTCGGCAAGATCCTCAAGGCCGACGTCAAGTCCCGCCTGCTCGACGGGTAACGGCAACCAATATCACGGGCGTGTGCCTGCTTCACCTCACAACACGCCGACGATCACACCATGTGGTGCTGCGCGTGCCGCTGGGCGACGACGGGAGGCCGAGCGGTAGAGTCGGCGTCGTGGCAGATGACTGGCGGGTGACCGTCACGTTCGGCGATGAGGCCGACGTCCAGCAGGCGGTTCGGTCCGTTCGCGAGCACGAGGTGGAAGACGACGTGCGCAGTCGGCTCGGTCACCGCGTCGCGATGTCCGTCGATGGTCCTACCGTCTTTCTCTATGCCGGTACCGAGGACACGGCCCGCGAGACGGACCGGGTGGTGCGCGAGGTGCTGGCGCGGCACCAGCTGAGCGCAGAGTTCACGCTCGACCGCTGGCATCCGCTGGAAGAAGACTGGGAGGACGCGAGCGTCCCGATGCCGGATACCGGCGAGCAGCGTGCGGCGGAGCATCAGCGCCTGATCGATGCTGAGACTCAGCAGTCCCTCGCAGCCGGACAGGCCGGATGGGAAGTGCACGTTGAGCTGCCATCGCATCGTCAGGCGGTCCAGCTCGCTGAGCGGCTGCAAGCGGAGGGCCGCCCGGTTATCCGCCGTTGGAAATACCTGGTACTCGGTGCCAACAACGAGGACGACGCCAGCGCCCTCGCCCAGGAGATCGGCCAAGAGATCTCGGCGAAGGCGTCAGTCCAGACCCAGGCGGTCCCGTTTGCCCAGTTCGACGCCAGCAAGCCCGGAAGCTGAGGAGTCCCCGGCCAGCCATTTCGAACGGACCCCGCTTACTTCGGCCGCTCAACCTGAGGCGATTCAACGGGCCGGCCGAGAGTCGGGCGGGTCCGTTCGGGATAAGCGATGTGGATCTTTTCCAGGCGAAGCCGGGACTAGAGCCAGTCGTTGCGGCGGAAGATGCCGTACAGGGCTACCCCCGACACGAGCATGATGCCGACCGCGACGATCAGCCCTACGTGGTTGCTGAAGCCGGGGTAGGGCACGTTCATGCCGTAGAAGCCGGTGATGAAGGTCGGCACCGCGATGATCGCCGCCCACGACGTCACCTTCTTGGTGATGATGTTCATCCGGTTGCCCTGGATGGTCAGGTTGGTCTCCAGGATCGTGGTCACCAGGTCGCGCAGCGACTCGGTCCACTCGGTCGCGCGCAGCACATGGTCGTAGACGTCCTGGTAGTACGGCATCAGCTCGGGGTCGACGAGGCTCACGTCCCGCCGCATCAGGGTGTTCACCACCTCGCGCATCGGGAGCACGATCCGCCTCAGCAGAACCAGAGACTTGCGCAGCTCGAACGACCGCCGGTGCACGGACATGTTCGTGGGCGCGTCGTCGAACAGGTTGTCCTCGAGCTCCTCGACCGCGTCGTCGAGCGACTGCACCGCCTCGAAGTGGCCGTCGACGATGAAGTCGAGCAGCCCGTAGAGCAGAAAGCCGACCCCGTGCCTGGCCAGGTCGGGGCTCGAGTCCCAGCGTTCGACGACCTTGCCGATGTCAAGCCCGTCGTCCTTGCGGATGGTGATCAGCGCCCGCGGCAGCACGAACACCGACATTTCGCTCGTGGCGAGCTCGCCGGTGGTGGTGTCGAGCCGGGCGCCGTAGACGGTCATGAACAGGTGCGTCTCGTACCGGTCGATCTTCGGCCGCTCACGGTCGAACAGCGCGTCTTCGACCGCCACCGGGTGCAGGCCGAACTCGTCCTGCAGTACCAGCAGGTCGTCGCGGTCGGGGTCGCGCAGATCGAGCCAGACCATGGTGTCGTCGTCGATCAGGTGGTCGCTGATCCGTTCGACCGGGAACCCCTGCTCGATCAGCCTGCCATCGCGGTACACCCGGGTCCGGACCTGGCACTGGGTCGGCGACTCCTTGCAGATCGTGTCGGCGGCGACGGTGTGCGGGTCGCGGCCGTGAAACGTGCGCTCTCGCGTCGCCGCGGTCCCCAGCTGACCGCCAAGCGCCCCGCCAGACGTGCCGGACTGCGCTGTCTCCATGCGATCCCTCCCGTTCGATGTCACCGGACCAAGGATCCCACCCTTCTTCGGGTCCGGCGTCCTCGCGCGTCCGCCGGACGGCCGTTACATGAACGTTAAACTATATTCCGTACCATTAGAGACGTTTTATCCCCCATCTGCCACTATGTGTTCCATACGTAACACCACGGGGGGCGTGGCGGACGGGCCGGGTGCCCGGGGCCGGAAAGCCCCCTGTGCTGCTGGTTTCGGAGGGGGAGCCCGCGCACATGACCGTCACCGTTCATAACTTTTCCTATGGCCTCGTCAACCCGGTCCTCGGCTATGCCATGTCCTGTCTCGGCGCCTTCCTCGGGTTGCGCTGCGTCACCAGGGCTAGGGCCTACACCGGGGCCGCGCGGGCCCGCTGGCTGATCCTGGCGGCCGTGGCGATCGGCGCCGGCAGCATCTGGGCGATGCACTTCATCGCGATGCTGGGCTTCACCATCCCCGGTCAGACGATCCTCTACAACGTGCCCGTCACGATCGTGTCGATGCTGATCGCGATCGTCGTGGTGGGCATCGGGCTGTTCATCGTCACCTGGGGGAACGGCGGCTGGCGGCCGCTGCTGATCGGCGGCGCCATCGTCGGCGTCGGCGTCGCCTCGATGCACTACCTGGGCATGGAGGCGATGAGCATGCCCGACAGCATGAGCTATGACGCGCCGCTGTTCGCGGCGTCGGTGGTGATCGCGGTTGTTGCCGGGACCGCCGGTCTGTGGGCGGGCACCCGGGTCCGCAGCGTCGGCGCGACGGTCGTCGCGTCGCTGATCTTCGGCGTCGCGGTCAGCGGCATGCACTACACCGGGATGGCCGCCATGCGGGTGCACCCGGACGCGACGTCGGGCGGCTCGATGGCGGCGATGGGCGGCGCCAGCGGCATCTCCTTTATCGTCCCGCTGCTGGCCGGCATCAGCCTGCTCATGTTCGGGCTGACGCTCGCGATCACGCTGTCGCCGAGCGAGGCCGAGATTCACGAGGACGCCGTGCTCAAGTACCGGATGGAGACCGAGTTCGCGGACGGCCTGCAGGTGCATTCCGGCGGCGCTGAGCTCCCCGCCCCGCCCGTGCCCGGCCCCGGACGGGCGGCCTCCCGGGCCGGCGCCTCAGATGCCTTCACGCCCGGCGGCTACGCCAACGGCCACGCGAACCGCAACGGCCACGCCGACGGGGGCTACGCCAACGGCAACGGCTACGCCAACGGCCGCGACCATGCGAACGGGTACAACGGGGGCAACCAGTTCGGCGGCGAACAGCCCGGCCTGCCCGCGCGGCCGCTGCCGACCCGCCGCCCGCCCCGCGACGGCGGCGCGCCCGGCAATCCCTAGCGCCCCGGAGGCGCCCCGGAGGCGCCCCGGAGCAACCTCGTTCCGGCGGCCTAACGCTCCAGCGCCTCCTGGACGACGGGGTCGGCGTCGGTGCCGAGGACGCGCCAGTCCTCGCCGTCGCCGAGGACCTTCTCCGCGCCCCGGATCGCGCGGAAGTCGCCCGCCCCGCCGAGGGCGGGCAGACCCGCCGCCGCGTCGTCGGCCAGCGCCTTGGCCGCCCGCAGGAGCTGGCGGTGCATCCGGATCAGGGCGACGTCGGTCGAGCCGAGGTGCTCGGTCGTCCGGTCGTAGATCGGCCCGGCGGTCTCGGTCGCCATCGCGTCCTGGGACCGGAAGTCGGCGATCCCGCTGTAGGACAGCCCCTTTTGCGCGAACCGGTCGATCCGGTAGTCGTTCTCGCGGGTGTAGGTGCGCGGCACCACGCCGTTCGGCGGCAGCATCTCGAACGGGTACTTCTCGTAGGTGAAGAAGACCGGCCCGCCCAGCCCGCGGGGGTTGGCGGGCGGCTGCGTCGTGAAGTTGTACCGGTAGGTCGTGTGGTCATCGGACGGCACCACGAAGATCTGCCGGGTCGAGAACGGGATCTGCGCGATGATCGTCGACGCGGGGAAGATGTAGGCGCTGATCCGCGCGTGCCGGTAGCCGTTGGGCGTCACCCGCAGCCCCGCGTACCGGAAGCCGTGCCAGGTCTCGTCGACCTCGATCAGCGCGCGCGGGTCGTGCCGCCAGAACTTCATCGACATGTACCCCGACGGGTAGCCGGGCTTGTCGGTCCCGTCGTCGGGAATGTCGTCGATCGCGTCGAACTGGTGCAGGTTGGAGATGTGCGCGGTGTCCAGGTCGCCGTCCATCGACTGGACCCAGTTGCAGTAGATCGTCTCCTTGTTCGCGCCGATCAGCGACGCCGGCAGCGCGTCCGTCCCGAAGTCGCGAAACTGCGTCATGGAATCGGCAGGCCCCAGGTACGCCCAGACGATCCCGCCCGACTCGCGCACCGGGTAGGACGTCGTCTTGATCCGGTGCGCGAACGACCGGATCTCCGATCGCTGGTCGGTGCACTGCCCGGTGACGTCGAACTTCCAGCCGTGGTAGGTGCAGCGCAGCCCGCACTCCTCGTTCCGCCCGTAGAACAGCGACGCGCCGCGGTGCGGGCACCGCTCCTCGATCAGGCCGACCGCCCCGCCGGTGTCGCGGAACGCGACCAGGTCCTCGCCGAGCAGCCGGACCCGGGCGGGCGGCCCGTCGGGCTGGCCGATCTCCGACGACAGGCAGGCCGGGATCCAGTACCGGCGCAGCAGGTTCCCCATCGGCGTCCCCGGGCCGACCCGGGTGAGGATCTCGTTGTCTTCGGCCGACAGCACGGCGCACCTCCGCGTGACGCATGCGATTCCCGAACGCCTCTCACGGTGTCTCGCGCATCGAGGCGAGTCAATGTGACAGGAGTCGAGAAACCGGCCGTCGTTCCTGTGGCGTCGCGAAGGACCCGGCGGTCAGTGCGCGAACGACTGCCGCCTGGCCTGCAGCTCCGGCGGCGGCTGCGTCTGCGGGTGCTGCTCGAGAATGCGCAGATGCAGCCGGAAGTCGTCGAGGAGCAGGTTGGCCAGGTCCATCGAGAACCCGTTCCGAATGACGATGCGCATCACCGACATGTCGCTCAGGTTCTCGGGGAATGTGTAGGCCGGCACCTGCCAGCCGCGCATTCGCAGCCGCTCCGACAGGTCGTAGACCGAGTACTTGTCGATGTCGTCGTGCAGCTTGAACGCGAACACCGGCAGGTCGCTGCCGTCGCTCAGCAGCTCGAACTGGTCGAGCTTGTCGATCTCGGTCGACAGGTACCTGGCGATGTCCTGGGACGTCCGCTGCACGTTCTGGTAGCCCGAGTACCCGAGCCGGATGAAGTTGTAGTACTGCGCCGCGACCTGCGCGCCGGGCCGGGAGAAGTTCAGCGCGAACGTCGGCATCTCCCCGCCGAGGTAGTTGACCCGGAAGATCAGGTCGTCGGGGAGGGCGTCGGAGTTCCGCCAGAGGATCCAGCCGACGCCGGGGTAGACCAGGCCGTACTTGTGCCCGGAGGTGTTGATCGAGGCGACCCGCGGCACCCGGAAGTCCCACTTCAGCCCCGGCTGGAGGAACGGCGCGACGAACCCGCCGGACGCCCCGTCCACGTGAATCGGCACATCGGGCCCGCCCGGGGTCGCCGCGAGGGCGTCCAGGGCCGTGTTCACCTCGTCGACCGGCTCGTACGACCCGTCCATGGTCGAGCCGAGGATGACCACCACCCCGATGGTGTTCTCGTCGCACTGCGCCGCCGCCTCGGCCGCGCCCAGGTGGTAGCGCCCTTTCTCGACCGGAACGTACTTCGGCTCGACGTCCCAGTAGCGGCAGAACTTCTCCCAGCAGACCTGGACGTTCGTGCCCATCACCAGGTTCGGCCGCGCGGTGTCCTGGCCGGCTGCCTTGCGGCGGGCGCGCCAGCGCCACAGCAGCGCCATCCCGCCGAGCATGCACGCCTCGCTCGACCCGGTGGTCGAGCAGCCGACCGACTCGCCGTGCGGCGCGTGCCACAGCGATCCGATGATGTTCACGCAGCGCTTCTCGAGCTCCGCCGTCTGCGGGTACTCGTCCTTGTCGATCATGTTCTTGGGCGCGCACTCGGCCATCAGGACCTCGGCCTCTGGCTCCATCCAGGTGGTGACGAACGTCGCCAGGTTGAGCCGGGCGTTGCCGTCGAGGATGAGCTCGTCCCGCACCACCTGCAGCGCCGTGCGCGGCAGGACCCCGTGCTCCGGCAGCTCGTACCGGGGGATGACGCAGCTCTTCTCCCGGAAATACACCGGGTTGATGTCGAGCTCGGCCGTGGCCTCGTGCTTCTCTACCCGCTTGTGCAGCTCTGGCATGCTCCCAGGCTAGACCTGCCCTCAGTAGCTGCGGGCGAACGACCCGCCACCAAAGGTCAAATTCCAATTCATGATCTCGAACGGACCCTGGCTCCGCCTCGTCCGTCCGGATTTGGTCGCTGCTACCGGACGGCCTCAGTAGCGGCAGCTCCTGATAAATGATCTTGATATGTGCCATCTGGAAGACTTATGTACTGATGCATTCCGCTGACGGAAATGTCGGCCCACAATGAGGGAACGCATCTTGCAGCAAGGGAGCGAGCCAATGAGAAGCGTGCGAAATAGCGCACGGTCCACGGTCGGCGCGGCACTCCTCACCATGACGGCTATGGCGGCCGCGGCTTGCAGCGGCAGCCCGTCCAGCTCGTCAAGCACCCCCGCCGTGAGCGCCGCGGCCGCCACAGGGACCACGAGCACCAGCGCGAGCGCCGTGGCAGGCACTCCCGCGGCGGTCACCAACGTCACCCTCGGGTACGTTCCCTACTCAGACGACGCGTCGCTGTTCTACGCGCAGGACAGCGGCATCTTCAAGGCGCACGGGCTTAACGTTACCTTCGTGGCCCAGGCCAGCCCGGTAGCCGTCGAGGCGTCCATGGCGAGCGGGACCGAGCAGTTCGGGTTCATCACCACGCCGGTGCTGATCAACCTCAACTCCAAGGGCGTCAACGTCAAGTGCGTGTCCAGCGTGGACGGCGGCGAGCCGTCCATCCCCGCCGATGACAGCACGGTGCTCGTCGCGGCGAAGGGATCCGGCATCACCTCCGTCAAGGACCTGGCGGGCAAGGACGTCGCCGAGGTGCAGCTCACCTCGCTGAACTCCCTCGCCGTCGAGGTGCTGGCGAAGCAGGCAGGCATCGACCCGGGCAGCATCCACCAGATCGCGATCCCGTTCCCGCAGATGGCGGCGGCGCTCGCTCAGGGGCGGGTGCAGGCGGCGGTCATCGTCGCCCCGTTCGCGCAGGCCGCGCTCTCCGCCGGCGCGACCGTGATCACCCACCCGAACGTGGACTTGTTCCCCAACGGCACGGTCACCTGCCTGGACGCGATGAGCTCCTACCTCAGCGCGAACCCGACGGTGGCCGCGGACTTCCGCGCCGCTATGGACCAGTCGATCGCGTACTCGAGGACGCACGAGTCGGTGGTGAAGCAGACCCTGGTGTCGCACCTGAGCCTGACCCCAGCGGTGGCCCAGGCGCAGATCCTCGCCACCAACTGGAACCCGGCGCTCAACCCGGCGTCCATCACGGCGATCGAGGGCTACATGAACGAGTTCGGGGTGATCACGACGGAGCCGCCGGCCGCGAGCCTGATCTGGAACCCGTAAGTGGGCCGCTACGTGACGGACCTCGCGGTCCGCTACGGCCTGCGGCTCGCGGTCCTCGCCGCCGCGCTCGGACTCTGGCAGTGGCTGAGCTCGGCGGGGGTGATCCAGGCTGATGAGTTCCCCTCGATGACCGCCACGGCAACGGCGCTCGCGCACCTTGCTGCGTCGGCCTCGCTCTGGACCGCGATCGGGCAGACCCTCGAAGGCTGGGCGATCGGCCTGGCGATCGGCGCGGCCGCCGCGCTCGGCGTCGGCACGCTCATCGGCCTCAACGGCTTCGCCTACCGCAGCGTGATCGGCGTGATCGAGTTCTTCAAGGCCATCCCCGTCATCGCGATCCTGCCGATCGCCCTCGTGCTGTGGGGCGCCACGCTGACGATGAAGTACGCGCTCGTCGCGTTCGCCGTCTTCTGGCCCCTCGTCATCCAGGTCTGCTACGGGGTCAGGTCGCTCGACCCGGTGGCGCGAGACACCGCGAGCGTGCTGCGCGTCCGCGGCCCGCGCAAGTTCGCCGTGGTGATCCTGCCGTCGGCGGCGCCGTTCATCGCCACCGGTCTGCGCGTCGCGGTCGCGGTCGCGCTGATCGTGGACATCATCGCCGAGCTGATCGGCGGCGGCAGCGGCATCGGGGAGCGCATCCTGATCGCGGAGAACGCCGGCCCGGCCGCCTACCCGGACATGTACGCCTACATCGTCGCCGCCGGCGTCCTCGGCGTGCTGCTGGCCGGCGCGTTCACGGTGGCCGAGCGGTACGCCCTGCACTGGCACGAGTCGCAGCGGGCGTCGCGAAGTCACAATCAGATTCGCAGTGATCGCACCGGGGTGGCCCTTGCCGCCTCATTATCTCCGGCTGGCGGGCCGGGCGCTGACCCGGGTCTGGCTGTTCGCCGTCCTGATCGCGATCTGGTGGGTGTGGTCAGCGGGGTCGAAGTCGCTGTACTTCCCGTCGCTGTCATCGATCCTGCACACGCTGTGGGATCAGTGGGTCACCGGCCCCGCCCGGTCCGAGCTGGCCTCAAGCCTTGAGCACCTCGTCGTCGGATACGCGATCGCCGCCGTCGGCGGCATCGGCCTCGGCGTGCTGCTCTGGTCGCTGCGCTACGCGCGCGAGGCGACCCAGCCGTACGTGTACTTCCTCTACGTCCTCCCGGCGCCGGTGCTCGTGCCGGCCGCCCTGTCGCTGTTCGGCATCGGCTTCACGATGAAGGTGGTCCTCATCGCGTTCGCCGCCGTCTGGCCGACGATGCTCAACACCCTGGACGGGATGCGCGGCGTGGACCAGGTCAAGCTCGACACCGCGCGGGTGCTCGGGCTCTCTCGCGGGCGACGCGTCTTCGAGGTGGTGCTGCCCGCTGCCGGGCCGCAGATCGTGGCCGGGCTTCGCAACTCCCTCCAGGTCGCGATCATCCTCATGGTGGTCAGCGAATGGGAGGCGTCCACCGACGGCATCGGCTACTACCTCGTGAACGCCCAGCAGTCCTTCGACTACGTGGGCATGTGGTCGGGGATCATCGTGCTCGCGATCATCGGGACCGTGGCCAACCTGCTGTTCGTAGCCGCCGAGAACCGGGTCTTGCACTGGCATTACGGCGTCCGCGCGGTGGAAGGAAGACGATGAGAGCGGAGATCATGGAACAGGCGACCGCCCCCGTCGTATCGCTGCGGCACGTCCGGAAGGTCTACTCGAGCGCGGCAGGGCCGCGGGTCGCGCTCGCGGACATCACGTTCGACGTGGCGCGCGGCGAGTTCGCGTGCGTGGTCGGGCCGAGCGGCGCGGGCAAGACCACGCTGCTGCGCTGCCTGGCCGGGCTGACGGCGCCGACGTCGGGCGACGCGCTTTTCGAAGGCGCGCCGCTGCGGTCCGTGCCCGCGGGGATCGGCGTGGTGTTCCAGGACTACGGCCGGTCGCTTTACCCGTGGCTGACCGTGGCGCACAACGTGGACCTGCCGCTGCGGGCGCGCGGGGTGCGGCGGTCCGCGCGAGCCGAGCGGGTCGCCGAGGTACTGGCGTCGGTGGGCCTCGCGGACGCCGTCCGGCAGTACCCGTGGCAGCTGTCGGGCGGCATGCAGCAGCGGGTGGCGATCGCTCGCGCGCTTGCCTACCGGCCCGACCTGCTGCTGATGGACGAGCCGTTCGCCTCGGTGGACGCGCAGACGCGGTTCGAGCTCGAGGACCTCATCCTGCGGGTGCGCGACGAGTTCGGCGTGACGGTCGTGTTCGTCACGCACGACATCGACGAGGCGATCTACCTCGCCGACCGGATCGTGGTGGTGTCGAAGTCGCCTGGCGTGGTCACCGAGATCGTGGACATCACCCTGCCCCGGCCGCGCGATCAGATCGCGACGAAGGCCGACGAGGCGTTCGCGCGCCACCGCGAGCACATCCTCGGCCTGGTGATGACCAGGCCTGCCTGAACCCCGTCCGCAAGGTTGGCGGGCGTCCGGCATATGTTGGGTCTGGTCGGTAAGACGGGATGACGGAGGGTCGACGATGGAGTATCGACAGCTGGGGCGCAGCGGGCTGCGGGTATCGACGCTGACGCTTGGCACGATGACATTCGGCGGGCGCGGCGGGTTCCGCGCCGTGGGCGCGACCGACGTGGTGGCGGCCCGCCGTCACGTCGACATGTGCCTGGACGCCGGAGTGAACCTGATCGACACGGCCGACGTCTACTCGGGCGGTCTCGCGGAGGAGATCACCGGGGAGGTGATCCTCGGGCGCCGGGACTCGCTGCTGCTGTCGACCAAGGTACGGATGCCCATGGGCGACGGGCCGAACGACGCGGGGTTGTCCCGCCAGCACATCATCTCCGGCTGCGAGGCCAGCCTGCGCAGGCTCGGGACCGACCACATCGACATTTACCACGTGCACGAGTGGGACGGTCAGACCCGGCTCGAGGAGACCCTGTCCGCGCTTGACGCGCTCGTCGCGGCGGGGAAGGTGCGCTACCTGGCGGCGTCGAACTACGCCGGCTGGCAGTTGATGAAGGCGCTCGCGGTGGCCGACAGCCGCGGCTACGAGCGGTTCTCGGCCCAACAGATCTACTACTCGCTCGAGTCGCGGGACGCCGAGTACGAGCTCCTCCCGCTCTCGGTCGACCAGGGGCTCGGCATCCTGGTGTGGTCGCCGCTGGCCGGCGGCCTGGTGTCGGGCAAGTACCGCCGGGACGCGTCGCCGTCCGAGCAGACCCGGCAGCTGTCGGGCGAGTGGTCGGAGCCGCCGGTCCGCGACCGGGAGAAGCTCTACGACACGATCGAGGTGCTGGTCGACGTGGCGGCGGCCCATGGGGCCACGCCGGCCCAGGTCGCGCTCGCCTGGCTGCTCGGCAGGCCCGCCGTGACCTCGCTCATCATCGGGGCGCGGACCGACGAGCAGCTGCTCGACAACCTCGGCGCGGCCTCGCTCGTGCTAGCCGAGGACGAGCGCGCGGCGCTGGACAAGGTCAGCGCGCCCGACCTCATCTACCCGCACTGGCACCAGGCCGCCACCGCCAGGGACCGCCTCGGCCCGGCCGACCTGGCCCTGCTCGGCCCGCACCTGCAGAGCTCGTGAGCGCGGGGCGGCCGGGCCTGGTCGCGTTACCAGGTCTGGGCGCCCGCGCGGACGAGCATCTCGTTGACCGCCACCCGGCGGTCGCGGGTGACGATGTAGGCGACGGCGTCGGCGATGTCCTCGGGCAGCAGCGCCTCGATGGCGGAGACCTGCTGGCGAGCGGCCGCCTGGATGTCGCCGGTGACGTGGTCGACGAGCTCGGTGTCGACGGTGCCGGGCTCGACCACGCCGACCCGCACCCGGTGGCCGACCAGTTCCTGGCGCAGCGCCTCGGAGAACGCGTTGACGCCGAACTTGGTCAGGTTGTAGACGCTGCTGCCGGGCCGCGCCACCCGGCCGGCGGTGGAGCTGACGTTGACCACGTCGGCCACCCGCCGGGGCTCGTCGCCGGCCGCCCTGACCAGATGCGGCAGCGCCGCGTGGGTGACGTACAGCAGCCCCTGCACGTTGAGCGCGATCATCCGATCCCACTCGTCGGTCGTGGTCCCCAGGGCCGGGCCGAGCAGCATCACGCCCGCGTTGTTGACCACGGTGTCCAGCCGGCCGAGCCACTCGGCGACCTCCTCCACGGCCGAGATCGCCTGCTGCTGATCGGTCACGTCGGCCTGGACGACGTGCGTGTGCCCGCCACCCTCCTTGATCTCGTTGGCGAGGTCGGTCAGCCGGTCGAGCCGACGGGCCACCAGCCCGACGGCCGCGCCCTCGGCTGCCAGCCGCCGTGCCGTCGCCGCCCCGATCCCGCTGCTCGCCCCGGTGACCAGCGCGGCCGTCCCCGCTAGCGGTTGACTCATCGCAATCCCCTTCGCTCGCGTTACATCGTTCGCAAAACAGAACCTGGTCGTCAGCGCCGACGGCAGCCGAGGTCGCCGCGCATCAGTGGTCCAGGCTGATCGGCGCCGTCCGCGTCCGGGGTTGGCTATCGTTTTGGCGGCAGCGACCGCGCGTACCCGGTGCCCCTGTCAACCCAGGCGGCAAGGGCGTCCTCGGCCAGCAGATCACCGGAGCTGACATGCAGCCACCCGGGCATCGGGCGGCCGCGCATCTCCACCACGGTCGCGGTCGTCGTCGCGACCAGGGGGTCAGACTGCGCCGGGTCGACGCGGATCATGACGCCGCCCTGCCCGCTGGCCGCGATGGCCATGTTCCCGCCGATGAGGAAGGCGAGCCCGCCAAACATCTTCTTTTCGGTCAGGTCGGGATCGCCATCGACGAGCCGCCGGATACGCTCGGCGAGTCCCTCATCGTAGGCCATGCCAGGGAGCCTACCCAGGAGCCGCCCTTCCATCTCACCGTCGGCGCCCCAGCCCGCCGACGGCGCCCCAGTCCGCTCCCGGCACCTTCCGCCCGTGGTTGTGGCAGCCACGGGCCCCTGGCACCGTGGCTGCCACAACCATCCGCGATTGCGGCCAGCAGCGGCCGGAGGCGAGAACTGAATGTCGGCATCTGGTGACAATATGCGCTTATGGCCAAGAGTGAACCCGATGCCCTGCGCGAGTTGATCGGCAGGCAGGACTGCGTTGTCTCCCGCGCGCAGGCGCGCGGGGCCGGTCTGACCGAGGACGCGCTCCGGCACCGGCTGCGGGTAGGAGGTCCGTGGCGGGTCTGCCTCCCGGGGGTTTACCTGACCGTCACTGGCACCCCTACGCCGGCGCAACGGGAGACGGCGGCGGTTCTGTACGCCGGTCCCCGATCGGTGATCACCGGAGCGGCAGCGCTGCGGTATCACCGTCTGCCGGCACCGGAGCGAGCGCTGATCGATGTATTGGTGCCGGTCAAGGTGCAGCGCCAGAGCGTTTCCGAGGTCAGCTTGCACCGCACCGCGCGGATGCCGGCCTGGATCTACGGGCCTCCGCATCGCCGGTACGCCACCCCCGCGCGGGCAGTCGCCGATGCAGCGCGCTGGGTGGCTGACGTGCGTGAGGCGCGCGCCGTGATCGCGGGTGCCGTGCAGAACGGCGCCGCCGCGGTGCGTGAGATCGAGGAGGAGTTGCGAGAAGGCCCGATCCGCGACTCTGCCCTGCTGCGCGTCGTGCTCTCCGAGGTCCGCGACGGAGCTCGATCAGCGCCCGAGGCCGAACTGAGGGTTCTGATCAAAAAGGCGCGGTTGCCGATGCCCTTGTTCAACCCGACGCTGTTCCTGCCCAGCGGCGAGTTCATCGCGCGGCCGGACGCCTGGTGGCCCGATGCAGGAGTGGCCATCGAGATCGACTCCAGGCGCTGGCATATGAACCCAGACGCGTGGGAGCGCACCATGGACCGGCACACCAGACTCGGTGAGCACGCCATCGTGACGCTGCACTTCACTCCGCACAAGCTTCGCAGCGACCCGGCCTTCGTCATTTCCAAGATGACGAACGCCTATCGGTCCGGCATCGCCCGCCCACGGCTGCCCATCACGGCCGTTTCCGACGCTGCCTGAGCGACGCTACCCCCCGTGGTTGCGGCAACGACGGGGCCAGGGCCCCGTCGTTGCCGCAACCACAGCTCGGCAGGTGCGGAGCCCGTGGCTAGGGCAGCCGCAACCACACCTGGCGGGTACGGTCTTGCC
This sequence comes from uncultured Actinomycetota bacterium, assembly GCA_963836195.1. Classification (GTDB taxonomy): domain Bacteria; phylum Actinomycetota; class Actinomycetes; order Streptosporangiales; family Streptosporangiaceae; genus Trebonia. The sequence goes on from CAWIIX010000001.1 coordinate 22,254, forward strand.
CGCCGGCCGAGCGGTCATAATCTGGGGCGAGCGCCACGTCACCGACCCCCGGGAGCCGCCCTGTGGAATCGTCAGCACCGACCGTGTCTTCAGCACCGGATGAGCCTGAGGGCGAGGTCAAGGCCCGTACCGGGGGCGCGGCGCTGGTCGAGTGCCTGGCGGCGCACGACGTCCCGCTGTGGACGTGCGTGCCCGGCGAGAGCTTCCTGCCGGTGCTCGACGCGCTCTGGGAGGCCGGCATCGGGGTCATCAACACCCGGCACGAGGCGGCTGCCGCCAACATGGCCGAGGCGGCCGGGAAGCTGACCGGGCGCGCCGCCGTCTGCCTGGTCACCCGGGGTCCGGGCGCGTCCCACGCGAGCATCGCCCTGCACACGGCCTACCAGGACGGCACCCCGCTGGTGCTGCTGGTCGGCCAGGTCGACCGGGACCTGCTCGGCCGGGACGCCTTCCAGGAGATGGACTACGAGCGGGTCTTCGGCTCGTCGGCCAAGGCGGTGCTGACGGTCGATGACGCCGATCGCATCCCCGAACTGGTCGCGCGGGCGATGCAGGTGGCGCACAGCGGACGCCCCGGGCCGGTGGTGCTGGTGGTCCCCGAGGACGTCCAGTACGACCGCACCGCCGCCCCGGTCAGGATCGGGCGCGCGGACGGCGCCCCGCCGCTCACAGAAACCGACCGGGCGGCCCTGCTGGAACGGCTGTCCCAGGCCCAACGGCCGGTCCTGATCGTCGGCGGGCCGGGCTGGTCCCCGTCGGTCGGCGACGACGTCACCGCGTTCGCCGAGCGCAACGACATCCCGCTGGCGGCCGCCTTCCGCTGGCAGGACGCGGTCGACAACGCATCCCCGAGCTACGCCGGCTACCTGGGCCTCGGCGGCAGCCGCGACCTCCGCACGCTCGTGACGGTGGACGCCGACCTGATTGTGGCGCTCGGCCCGCGCCTCGACGACCCGACCACCGACGGCTACCAGCTCGACGCGGCGGCCGGCCGCACCGTGCTGGTGTCGCAGGCGCCGGGCGACCTCGGCCGCCCGCCCGCGCCCGCCCCGGCGCTGGCGATCCACGCGAGCCTGGAATCGGTCGCGGCCGCGCTCCGCGACGTCGGCCTGCCGGAGTCGGCCGACCGGAAGACCTGGCGGACCCGGCTCCGAGGCGTCCAGGACCGGTTCCACGCGCCGGCCGCGGGCGACCTCGCGCTCGACACCGCGGCCGTCTTCGCGCACCTGCGGGAGGCGCTGCCGGCGGACGCGATCATCACCAACGGGGCCGGCAACTACGCGATCTGGCTGCAGCGGTTCTTCGAGTTCCGCCGGTTCGGTACCCAGCTCGCTCCCAGGAACGGGGCGATGGGGTACGGGGTCCCGGCCGGCCTGGCCGCGGCGGCCCTGCACCCCGACCGGACGGTGGTCACCGTGGCCGGCGACGGCTGCTTCCTGATGAGCGGGAACGAGCTCGCCACCGCCGTCCAGTTCAGGCTCAACGTCATCGTGATCGTCGTCAACAACGGCATGCTCGGCACGATCCGGATGCACCAGGAGCGCGCGTTCCCCGGGCACGTGATCGCGACCGAGCTCCGCAACCCCGACTTCGCCGCCTACGCGACGTCGTTCGGCGCCCTCGGCCTGCTGGTGCAGCGGACCGACGAGTTCCCGGCTGCCCTCGCCCGGGCCCGCGCGCACCACGGCCCGGCCCTCATCGAGCTCCGCACCGACCCGGACCAGCTCAGCCCGGACCTGCGGCTCAGCTAGCGCAGCGCTCGGCCACCCGGCTCATGAAGCACAATCCGGACAGGTGGCGCTCCATCTCGTGCGCCGCGCCGTCGGCGTCGCCCGCCGTCAGGCAGTCGAGCAGCCGCCGGCGCGAGTTGAGGATGATGCCGTCGGCCACCGGGCCGACCGACAGCGCCAGGTTGTGCGTCCACCCGACCGCCACGCCCGCCAGCCGGGCCAGCACCGGGTCGCCGGTCGCGTCGCCGAGCAGGTTGAACAGCTCCGCGTGGGCCGCCGCCTTACGGTCCCAGGCCAGGTGCACGGGCAGGCAGGCAGCCTGCTGGACGCTGTCGGCGAGCGCCTTCAGGTACGCCGACGCCATCCGCTGGCAGGCGATGCGCACGATCGTGCCCTGCATCGTGATCAGGGCCTCATCCCTCATGCGACACCCGCTGGGCGAACGCCCGGCGGAGCGCCTGGCGGTCCTCCTCGGTGGTGCCGCCCCAGATGCCGAACGCGATCTGGTTGCGCAGCGCCCAGCCCAGGCACGGCTCCCGCACCTCGCAGCCCTGGCAGATCCCCTTGGCCTGGCCGACCTGCTCGATCGACGGACCCGTCGTGCCGACCGGGAAGAACAGCTCAGGATCGACCTGGCGGCACGCGGCGCTCAATCGCCAGCTTGCGTACGAGGCCAGGGTCTCCGCCGGGCGCGACGGGGTCGTGTGGTTCATTCGTGCGTCAGCTCCTTCGGTCCACTCGCGCGCCCACGAGGCCAACGTCGCGCGAGTAATCCGATTCTCAGATCCAGGGCCGCTGCGCACATCAGCAGAATGACTGGTCCGCTGACTGCCGCCTTGCGTCGCCGATGACACGAAGGCATATACCCACTCCTCACGCATTGTCGTCTTCCAGTGACACGCAGTTGTTGAGAGCGTGTTAAGACCGGGGCCGACCCCGGGTCGCGTGCCATATGATCCCCGGGTGAAAAAAGGGTCCGTTCGGGATAAAAGCTTGAATTTTCCGAACGGACCCTGGGTGACTGCGGAGCGTTAACGGCT
>CAWIIX010000002.1:0-645599 GCA_963836195.1 uncultured Actinomycetota bacterium
TCCTGCGCAAGCGCGGCATCTAGCCGCCGCGCCCGTTCCCGCCTGCGCAGTGTTCGGCCGTGAGCGCACGCCCGCGTCCGGAATCCCCTGGCTGAGCCACGCCTACCGCCGGACATGCCACAGTTTGCGGTGTTTGTCACGAATGTAACATCTTTGTTACCAAATGTGGCAAACAAGAACTTTTCTAGTCACAATCGGGCTACGACCCGCTTTTTGGTGTGGAATCATCTCGGATTACCGCAGAATCTCTCGTAGGTAGACAGTCATCGCTTGAGGGTCGGACGACTGAACGGTCGTCCGACGGATGACAGCCCGACCTCGACCTGAGCTGAGTAGACCAAGAGGAAGATGTCCATGCCCAGAGCTTCAAAGCGCGTCGCCACGCTGGCCGTCCTGGCCATCGCGGCCGGCGGCCTCGCCGCGTGCTCGAGTACGTCGAGCAACACCGGCTCGTCGACCGCCCCCACGTCGGCGACCAGCAGCGAGAAACCACAGTCCGGCGGGACGCTGAACATCGTCGCCGCCAGCGGCCCGGACCACATCGACACGGTGCCGGCCTACTACACCCCCGACTACGAGATCGAGCGCGTGTACACCCGCCAGCTCGTGAGCTACCCGACCGTGCCGGCCGCGACCACCGCGAGCGCCGCCTGGACGACCGACACCACGCCGGTCGCCGACGCCGCGACCGAGGTGCCGACGACGGCCAACGGCGGGATCACCGGCGGCGGGACGGTCTACACCTTCCACATCAAGCCGGGCGTCGACTGGAACACCACGCCGGCCCGCCAGGTCACCTCCCAGGACTTCCTGCGCGAGTTCAAGGCGTTCTTCAACCCGGTCAGCCCGGTCGGCAACCCGGGGTATTACACCAGCACGATCAAGGGCCTGGCGGCGTACGACACCGCGGAGACCAACTACTTCGCCAACGCCAAGACGCACGCGCCGACGGCGGCGAACATCGCGGCCTTCCAGAACTCGCACAGCATCGCGGGCATCTCGACCCCGGACTCGTCGACGATCCAGTTCACGCTGATGGCCCCGGCCAGCGACTTCATCTACATGCTGGCGATGCCGTTCGCCTCGGCCCGCCCGGTCGAGTACGACGCCTACGTGCCGAACTCGACCCAGCTGAACGAGAACTCGATCTCCGACGGGCCGTACCAGATCAGCTCGTACATCGCGGGCAAGTCGATCACGTTCGTCCACAACCCGGCCTGGCAGCAGAAGACCGACACCCTGCGGCACGACTACCCGACCAAGATCGTGGAGACCCTCGGCGTCACCTCGGCCCAGACCCAGTTGGCCGACATTCAGGCCGGCTCGCAGGACCTGACCAGTGACACCCCGGTCAACCCGTCGTCGGTCCCCGGCCTGGCCGCCTCCAAGGCGTCCAACTTCAACATCTGGCCGTGGTCGGACACCTTCCCGTACCTGATCTTCAACCTGCGCAGCCCGAACCTCGGCGGCGCGATGCAGAACCTGCACGTGCGCCAGGCGGTCGAGTACGGCATCGACAAGATCGCGGTGGTCAAGGCGATGGGCGGCCCGCTCGTCGGCAACGTCATCAACACGGTCATCCCGCCGGGCAACGTCGGCTACGTGAACAACAACATGTACCAGGATGACAACGGGGCCGGCAACGTGGCGGCGTGCAAGTCGGCGCTGGCCGCGGGCGGACACCCGAACGGCATCACGCTCACCTACATGTACCCGAACGACTCGTCCAACACCCGGGTCTTCGAGGCCATCCAGGCGTCGCTGGCGCTCTGCGGCATCACGCTGACCGGTAAGGGCGAGCCCGGCTCGTCGTTCTTCACCGACCTCGGCAACGCGCCCGAGAACAACAAGGCCGGCACCTGGGACATGGGCCAGCCCGGCTGGATCCCGGACTGGTTCGGCAACAACGGCCGCACCGTCATCCAGGCCCTCTTCCAGGGCCCGAACTGCGTGATCAACACGGTCAACTACGGCTGCTACAACAACCCGGCCGTGAACACGCTGATCACCCAGGCGGAGGCCGCCACGTCGCTGACCGCGGCGGGGGCGGACTGGGCCCAGGCGGACCAGGACATCATGAAGGACGCGGCGATCGTGCCCCTCATGAGCCAGACGTTCCCGACGATCGCCAGCCAGCGGGTCCGGTCGGTGGAGCCGAGCGGCTCCACCTACCCGACGGCCATGTTCTCGCCGAACATCGGCGACCCGGACATCGCCAACGTCTGGCTCGCGAGCTGACGCTCGTTAGCAGGACGCGGTAGTTCAGGCGCGAACGCGCGGTCCGGCCAGGCCCCACCCGTCGGCAGGCCGGTCCGCGCATCGCCATGGCCAGAGGAAAAAACCAGTGACACTGCTTGAGGTAAAGGACCTGAACGTCAGCTTCCAGACCCCGGACGGCGTCGTCCGGGCGGTCCGGGGCGTGTCGTTCGACGTCGAGCCCGGGCGGACCCTCGGTATCGTCGGCGAGTCGGGTAGCGGCAAAACCGTGCTCACGCAGACGCTGCTCGGGCTGACCCCGGGAGCCGAGGTGTGGGGCAGCGCGATGTTCGAGGGCGCCAACCTGCTTGAGCTCCCCGACGACGAGCTGCGCAAGGTGCGCGGGGCGAAGATCTCGGTGATCTTCCAGGATCCGCTGACCAGCCTGCATCCGCTCTACAAGATCGGGTGGCAGGTTTCCGAGATGATCCGGGCGCACGACCGCTCGATCTCGAAGAAGGAAGCGGCGACCCGCACGGTCGAGCTCCTTCGCCGGGTGGGCATCCCCAAGCCCGACACCCGGGTCAACGACTACCCGCACCAGTTCTCCGGCGGCATGCGGCAGCGCGCGATGATCGCGATGGCCCTCGCCCTCGAGCCCAAGCTGATCATCGCCGACGAGCCCACCACGGCCCTCGACGCGACCGTCCAGGCCCAGATCCTGGACCTGCTGCTGCGGCTCCAGCAGGACCTGGGCACGGCCCTGATCATGATCACGCACGACCTCGGGGTGGTCGCTGACATCGCCGACGACGTAATGGTCATGTACGCGGGCCGGGCGGCCGAGAAGGCGCCCAAGCGGGAGATCTTCTACCACCCGCACCACCCGTACACCAAGGGGCTGCTCGAGTCGATCCCGTCGAGCTCGGCCGCCGGCGGGCGGCTGAAGCCGATCCCCGGCTCGCCGCCCAGCCTGATCAACCTCCCGGCGGGCTGCAAGTTCCACCCGCGGTGCAGCTACGCGTTCGCCAAGTGCACGACCGGCGACGACCCGGTGCTGCGACCGATCGACGACGGCGGGGCGCACGAGTCGGCCTGCTGGCTGCCGGTCGAGTCGGCCGGCTTGTCGGCCGAGGCGGAGCAGCTTCGCACGGAGACGGCGGCGCTCGGCCACGAGCCGGAGCCCGTCAAGGGGCAGCCGGTCGGCAGGCACCGGGCCCCCGACGGCGGCGCCGCCAAGCCCGGCGCGGCCGCGAACAACGAGGGGAGCGTTGCCTGATGGCAACTGCGAACGACACCGACGACGACGTCCTGGTGCGCGTCGAGAACGTCGTCAAGTACTTCCCGGTCAAGGCCGGGGGCTTCTTCAGGCACACGGTCGGGCAGGTGCACGCGGTCGACGACGTGTCGCTGGTCATCGAGCGGGGCAAGACGCTCGGCCTGGTCGGCGAGACCGGCAGCGGCAAGTCCACCCTCGCCCGCTGCGTGGCCGGGCTGATCCCGGTGACCTCGGGGAAGGTCTTCCTCAACGGCACCGACATCAGCGGGCTGTCGCGCAGCGCGATGCGGCCGCTGCGGCGCGAGGTCCAGATGATCTTCCAGGACCCGTACAGCTCGCTGAACCCGAGGCGGCGCGTCGGCGCGATCATCGGCGACCCGTTCGCGATCCACAAGACCGCGACCGGCGCCGAGCGCAAGCGCATGGTGCAGGAGCTGATGGAGCGGGTCGGGCTCAACCCGGAGCACTTCAACCGGTTCCCGGCCGAGTTCTCCGGCGGCCAGCGGCAGCGCATCGGCGTCGCCCGGGCGCTGGCGCTGCGGCCCAAGCTGATCATCTGCGACGAGCCGGTCTCCGCGCTCGACGTGTCCATCCAGGCGCAGGTGCTCAACCTGCTGTCCGACCTGCAGACCGAGTACGGGCTGTCCTACCTGTTCATCGCGCACGACCTCGAGGTCGTGCGGCACGTGAGCGACAAGGTCGCGGTCATGTACCTCGGCCGGATCGGCGAGGCCGCGCCGGCCGACTCGCTCTACCGCCAGCCGCGCCACCCGTACACGGTCGCGCTGCTGTCGGCCGCCCCGGCCGCCGACCCGGACACGGCCGCGGCCAGGCAGCGGATCATCCTCACGGGCGACGTGCCGTCGCCCATCGACCCGCCCGGCCGGCTGCCGCTTCCACCCGCGCTGCCCCAAGGCCCAGGAGATCTGCGGGCGGGTGGAGCCGCCGCTGGTGACCCACGATGACCTTGCTCCCAAGGCCGGGCCGCCGGCCGGGTGGGGTCCGGCCGAGCCGGCCGGACCGGGCGTGCCCGGCGTTCCCGGCGGCGAGGCGCACGTGACCGCCTGCCACTTCCCGGTCGTGCCGGGCGAGATTCTCGCCTCCGCCCGCACGGCCGCCATCGCCGCTGAAAGGGAGCCGGCATGAGCCTCAACACCGATCTCGAGTTCGAGGCGCATCAGATCGAGGAGGCTCAGAACAGGGGCGTTAACGCCCCGGTCCAGGGCCGCACCCAGTGGCAGCTGACCTGGCGGCGGCTGCGGTCCGACAAGGTCTCGATGATCGCCCTGACGGTCATCGTGATCATGGTCCTGCTGGCGATCTTCGCCCCGGCCGTGGCCGCGCTCACCCAACACCCGGTGAACACGCCCTATCCGGTCCAGGGTGAGAGCGCGGACGGCAACCCGGTCGGGCCCGGCGTCAACGGGTTCATCCTCGGCACCGACTCGACCGGCCGCGACCTGCTCGTCCGCATCCTCTACGGGGCGCGCATCTCGCTGTTCGTCGGCGTCGTCACCACGCTGATCGCCTCCGTCCTCGGGGTGGCCATCGGGCTGATGGCCGGCTACTTCGGCGGCATCGTCGACACCGTGCTGGCCCGGCTGACCGACGCGGTGCTCGCCTTCCCGTACATCGTGCTGGCGCTGGCGCTGGCGGTCGTGTTCGGGCCGAGCCTGACGATCATCGTGGTGTTGATCACGTTCTTCTCCTGGGCGGGCATCGCCCGCATCGTTCGCGGCCAGACCCTGTCGATCAAGGAGAAGGAGTACATCGAGGCGGCCAGATCGCTCGGCGCGGGACCGTTCAGGATCATGTTCTTCGACATCCTGCCGAACCTGCTCGCCCCGGTCCTCGTCATCGGCACGCTGTACATCCCGACTGCGGTGGTGTTCGAGTCCACCCTCTCCTTCCTGGGACTGGGCGTTCAGCCGCCGACCCCGAGCTGGGGGAACATGCTGGCCGACGCGGAGAACTTCTACCAGGTCGCCTGGTGGTACCTGGTGTTCCCGGCGGCGGCGCTGCTGATCACCACGCTGGCGTTCAACCTGCTCGGCGACGGGATCAGGGACGCGATGGACCCGCGGACGGAGAAGCTGATCGCGGCCAGGCGGATGCGGCGCCGGCTGACGCGCCGCAGTATCAACAAGGGCAACAAGGAAGCGCTGGGCGGCCTCGTCGCCGGCGGGACGGCTGCGGACGAGTCCGGGCAGAAGGGCTGATACCTGATGGCTATCGTCGGTTACCTAATCAGGCGCCTGCTCACCGGGCTGGTGGTGGTGTGGCTGGTCGCCACGGGCGCGTTCTTCCTCTTTTTCGCCCGGCCGGTCTACACGGTGGCCCGCCAGCTGGCGGGCCACGCCGCGACCCCCCAGGTCATCCAGGAGGCCATCAACAACCTCGGGCTCAACCAGCCGATCATGACCCAGTACTGGCACTTCCTCAAGAACCTGGTGCACGGGAACCTCGGGTACTCGTACTACACCGGGGAGTCGGTCGACACCATGCTCAAGCAGGACCTGCCGCCCACGATCTCGCTGGTCATCGGGGGCATGGTCATCTGGCTGATCGTCGGCCTGTCGGTCGGCATCATCAGCGCGACCCGGGCCCGGTCGGTGTTCGACCGGGTCACCACGGTCGGGGTGCTTGTCGGCCTGTCGATGCCGGCCTTCGTGGTCGGCGAGCTGCTGATCGGCTTCGTGTTCCAGCCCCTGTACTCGCACGGGTTCCACTTCTTGAACACCGGCTACGCGGGCATCACGTCCGGCATCGGCCCGTTCTTCGGGCACATGATCCTGCCCTGGATCACGCTGGCCACGATCCAGGCGGCGGTCTACACCCGGCTGTCGCGCGGCCAGCTGCTCGAGACGATGAGCGAGGACTACATCCGCACCGCCCGGGCCAAGGGCCTGTCGGAGCGGCGGGTGATCTTCCGGCACGGGGTGCGAGCGGCCCTCACCCCGGTCCTGTCCCAGCTCGGCGTGGACATGGGTCAGCTCCTCGGCGGCGTGGTGGTGGTCGAGGCGGTGTTCGGGCTCGGCGGCATCGGCCAGGTGTCGGTCGAGGCCGTCGACCAGGACAACCTGCCGGTGATCATCGGCTTCGTGATCATCGCGGCGATCTTCGTGGTGATCGCGAACATCGTCGTCGACCTGCTCTACGCGGCGCTCGACCCCCGGGTCCGCATAACGTGATGAAGTGACCGAACGCGAAACCCTCCGCCTGCACCCGCCCGTCATCCTCTGGTGGGTGTGGGTGGCGTTCGTCGTGGCCAATGTTGTCGACTACGCGGCCCAGGGGCTGCCCTCGGCCCGCTTCGGTGCGCTCCTGGCCGCCATCCTGCTGCTGGTCACCGGCGTGGTCTACACGCTCGCGGCCCGGCCCAAGGTGATCGAGGACGGCGACGGGCTGACGGTGGTGAACCCGTTCCGGGTGCACCGCCTGCCCTGGCCGACGATCGACTCGGTCGACACCGGGGAGTGGGTCCGGGTGCGTTACGCCGCGCCCGCGGCGGCCGGCCCGGGCGCCACCTCCCGGGTGGTGCACTGCTGGGCGCTGTACGTATCGACCCGGGCCCGGCGCAAGCTCGCCGTCGGGGCGCCCGCCCCGGCGGGCGTGCCCCGGCGGCTGCGCGGCCTGGTCGCCGCCGCGCCGCCGGCGGCTACGCCCAGCCGTCTTCCCGGCTCCCGGAGGAGGCACTGCGGCTGGCCGCCCTCCCGGTCAGCGCGGCGATCGCGGCCCGGCTGGACAGCCGGGCCGAGAAGGAGCGCAAGCGCGCACAGGCGAACGCGGCCGAACCGCGCGCGGCCGCCACCGCCTGGTCCTGGCCCGCCGTGGCGGCCGTCGCCGTCCCCGCCGTCATCCTGCTGGCCGTCGCCCTCGCCTAGGCGTTCTCGCGGACGAACACCCGCGAGCCGAGGAACAGGCACACCACCGCCACCCCGAGGGCCACCAGCACGCCCTCGAGCATGATCGTGTTGGCGTAGTGGCCCTGGAAGGCAACCCGCATCGCGTCGATGATGTAGCGGAACGGGCTGACCCGGGCGACGTCCTGCAGCCAGCCCGGCGCCAGCGTCATCGGCAGCAGGATCCCCGACAGCAGCACCAGCGGGACGATGACCGAGTTGAGCATCGGCGCGAACGCGTCCTCGCTCTTGACCGTCAGGGCGGTCGCGTACGACACCGAGGCGAGGCCGACGGCCACCAAGACGATGAAGCCGAGGCTGATGAACACCGCGCTGACCGGCGCGCGCAGCCCGAACGCGATACCGACCAGCACCAGTATCACCGCCTGTACCACGAGCACCAGGGTGTCTCGGAGCACCCGTCCGCTCATCACCGCGAGCCGCGACACCGGGGTGACCCGGAACCGCTCGATCACCCCGCCGCGCCAGTCCGAGATGATCGCGAACCCGACGAACATCGAGCCGAACAGCCCGAGCTGGATCAGCAGCCCGGGCACGAAGAACTGGTATGCCTGGGCCGTCCCGGTGGGGGAGCCCGGGCTGACCGCCCCGCCCAGCGTCCCGGCCGGCAGCCGCGTCAGCAGCGGGCCGAACAGCACCAGGTACAGCACCGGCTGCACCAGCACGATCACCACCCACGCGGGGTTGCGCAGGCTGAGCCGCAGTTCCCGCCGGAAGACGACCAGCGTGTCATGGATGAACGTCATGTCGGCTACTCCTTGCCCGCTGGGCGCGGGTCTTGCTGGGCGGGGCCCGGCTGAGGGGCGGCGGCGGCGCTGGGGGAGTCGTCCCGCAGCGAGCGCCCGGTCATGGTCAGGAACACGTCGTCCAGCGTCGGCCGGGACAGGTTGATCGAGTGCAGGGTGATGCCCGCCTCGTCGAGCACCCGCAGCAGCGACGGCAGCGACTCGGCCCCGTTGACGACGCTCAGCCGCAGCCCGCCGTCATCGGAGATGGCGACCTCGCCCACGATCGGCTGCCGGGCCAGCAGGTCGCGCGCCTTATCGGCGGCGCCGTTGACCGCCAGCGTGACCACGTCACCCGACACCTGGCGCTTGAGCTCGTCGGGGGTGCCGGACGCCACCGTCACCCCGTTGTCGATGATGAACACCCGGTCGCAGAGCGCGTCCGCCTCGTCCAGGTAGTGCGTGGTCAGGAACACGGTCGTGCCCAGGTCGGCCCGCAGCCCGCGGATGTGCTCCCACAGGTTCGACCGGCTCTGCGGGTCGAGCCCGGTCGTCGGCTCGTCCAGGAAGACCAGGGGAGGCTTGTGGACCAGGCCGAGCGCGATCTCCAGCCGCCGCCGCTGCCCGCCGGACAGCGTCTTCACCAGGCGCTTGTCGAGCCCGCCGAGGTCGAGCTGACGGATCAGCGCCTCGGCCCGGGCAACCGCGTCCGCCTTGGGGATCCGGTACAGCGCCGCCTGGTCGAGCAGCTCCTCGGAGACCAGGCACTCCGGGTCGGTGCCGCCCATCGTCTGCCCGATCGCCTGCGGCACGTACCCGATCCGCCGCCGCACCCCCAGCGGGTCGCGGCGCAGGTCCGCCCCGGCCACGGTGGCGGTGCCGGCGGTGGGCTGAAGCAGCGTGGTGAGCATCCGCAGGGTGGTGGTCTTGCCCGCCCCGTTCGGCCCAAGGAAGCCGACGATCTCCCCCGGCTCGACGGTGAGATCGACCCCGCGCACCGCGTGCACGGTCCGTTTCCTGCTCGTAAACGTCCGAGCGAGGCCCTTGGCCTCGATGATCGGCATGATCGTGGCTTCCCCTCGTGGGTTCTGGTGGCGGCCCGCAGGCCACCATCAGTATCAAGTAATATCTCGATTGAATTCAAGTAGTATCGCGAATTATGTTTCTGTCGTTTCGTCCGCCTTAGGTGCGGACGAAGCGGGGGCGGCGGGCTCATCGGCCGGCCGCGCCTCGATTACCTCGCTCGGCAGCAGGGCGGCGCGCGGCTCGGGCGCGGCCGCGAGCTCCGCGTCGAGCTCGTCGTGCCAGCGCACCTCGGTCTCGTAGTGCAGCACGCCGCGCCGCATGATCGCCGCTTGGAACACGCCCAGGTACCCCTTGGCGGTGAGGCGCTCGAGCTCGGCGGCGAGCTCGACCGCGGTGATCTCCAGCCGGTTCCGCCGCGCCCGGAGGGTGTCGCGGAGCTCGGCCGGGTCCATCCCCTCGGCCGCGAACGTCAGCGCCACCCCGAGGGGATCGGGTCCGAACCCCGTGGGCTTGATGGCCTGCTCGCGCAGCGACTGGAGCTCCATCCGCCCGTCACTGGTGATCTCGTACACGGTCCTGGCCGGCCGCCGCCCCACCTGCTCGGTGCGGATGGTCTCGACCAGGCCCTCGCCCTCCATCGCGCGCAGCTCCCGGTAGAGCGCCCCGACGGACACCCCGCCCCACTCGCCGACGTTCGTGACGTCGGCCAGCCGCCGGATCTGGTGCCCGTGCTGGGGCCCGTAGCGCGCAAGCGTGCCGAGTGCCATCAGCCGAGTCAGATTCATGAGATTAGTATCATGAGACTAATCTCATGATGTCAACCTAAATTAGATAACAGCAAGAAGCGGCCCACGCCGGGAAGCGCGCAGTCGTGCCGAGAAACAGCTACACCTCTGTGGTGACGCCCGCCGGAGCGGCGAGGTCAACCGGAGCCGCGACGCCGCCCGTCCGAACCGGCATCGGCGGCAGCGTGCCGCCGAACGCCGGGCACAGCGCCTTGTGCCGGCACCAGTCGCACAGCTTGCCCGGCCGGGGCCGGAAGTCGCCGGTCTCGCGGGCCCGGGAGATCGCCGCCCAGAGCGCGTTGAGCTTCCGCTCGGTCGCCAGCAGGTCGGCCTCGTCGGGGGAGTAGCGCAGCACCTCGCCGTCGCCCGACAGGTACATCAGCTGCAGCAGCTTCGGGATCACCCCGCGCAGCCGCCAGATCACCAGCGCGTAGAACTTCATCTGGAACAGCGCGCTCGCCTCGTAGGCCTCGAGCGGCACCCGGCCGGTCTTGTAGTCGACGATCCGCAGGTCGCCGGCCGGCGTCGCGTCGACCCGGTCGATGTACCCGCGCAGCTTCAGCCCCGACGGCAGCGACGTCTCCACGTACCACTCGCGCTCGGCGGGCTCGAGCCGCCGCGGGTCCTCGAGCTTGAAATAGCCCCGCAGGGCCGAGGCGGCGTCGGCCACGAACCGCGTCCGCTCCTCGTCGTCGGTGATCAGCGCCGCCAGCAGCTCGTCGTCGGCGCAGAGCCGGGTCCACTCGGGGATCAGCAGGTCCTGCGCCGCGGCCGGGGTCCGCCCGGCGGCGGGCAGGTCGAACAGCCGCTCGAGGACGGCGTGCACCAGCGTGCCGCGGGCGGTCGCGGTGGTCGGCGGCTCGGGGATCCGGTCGATCACCCGGAACCGGTACAGCAGCGGGCAGGTCATGAAGTCGCCCGCCCGGGACGGCGACAACGCCGACGGCGGGTCCCCCGCCACCCCGAAGCCCGCCCCGTTGCCGGTGTCAATCGCCACGTCCACTGCGCTTTCCACGTCCACACGGCAACCGTAGGGCAGCCCACCGACATTCCGCAGCCGGTGCAACCACGCGACCGTTCGGGAAAATCAAGATCTTCATCTCGAACGGTCGCGTGCTCCGCCCCTCCCGTCCGCTGCCCGCCACCCCCGGCCGGCCAGCCCACAGTGAACCCGAAGCCCCCAGGTGACCCGCACCACCGCCGATTGCACGTAGCATCAGACTCGTGGCAAGTGGCCAGGAGGAGCAGCCGAAGCAGCGCGGTTCACGGCAGGGCGGCTTCGTCGTGGCGAAGCCGTTCGGCATCCCCGTGCATGTCTCGCCGTACTGGTTCATCATCGCCGGCGTCTTCATCGTCATCTACGCCAACGAGCTCTCCGGCAGCCTCCAGGGCGCCACCACCAGGTACCTGGTCGCGGCCGCGTTCGTGGTTCTGCTCTACGTCTCGGTCCTCATCCACGAGCTGAGCCACTCGGTGGTGGCGCGAGGCTACGGCCTCCCGGTCCGGCGGATCGTGCTGTGGCCGCTCGGCGGCGTCTCCGAGATCGACCGCGAGGCGCCCACCCCCGGCCGCGAGTTCGCGATCGCGGCGGCCGGCCCGGCCCTCTCGCTGGTCCTCGGCGGGATCGGCTGGGGCCTCTACCAGGTCGTCAACACCGGCGTGGCCGGCGTGCTGATCAGGCAGCTGGTCTTCGCCAACGTCATCGTCGGGCTCTTCAACCTGCTGCCCGGCCTGCCGCTGGACGGCGGCCGGATGCTGCGGGCGGTCATCTGGCTGTTCACCAAGAAGCCGAACACCGCCACCATCGCCGCCGCCTGGACCGGGCGGGCGCTCGCGCTGGGGCTGCTGGCGCTGCCGTTCTACACCGGCCGCCTGGCCGGCGGGGACATGGTGTCCACGATCTGGGTCATCGTGATCGCCGGGTTCATGTGGACCGGCGCGACGCAGTCGATCAAGGCGACCAGGTTCCGCGAGCGGCTGCCCGCGCTGCAGGCCCGCCGGCTGGCCCGCAAGGCCATCTCGGTCCCGGCCAGCACGCCGCTGGCGGAGGCGGTCAGGCGGGCCGACGAGGCCGGCGCGCGCGCGATCGTCGTCGTCGACCACGAGAACACGCCGATCGCGATCGTCAACGAGAGCGCGGTGACGGCCACCCCGCCCGAGCGCCGGCCCTGGGTCGACGTCGGCACGCTGGCCCGGACGATCGACCCGAGCCTGGTACTCAACGCCGACATCGGCGGGATGGCGCTGCTCGACGCCCTCCGCCGGGCCCCGGCGACCGAGTACCTGCTGACCGAGGAGAGCGGCGAGGTCTACGGGGTGCTCGCCACCCGCGATCTCGACCAGGTCTTCGCCGGGGTCTGACGGTGGCTACCCTAGCCGGGTGACACAGCGCAAGGCAGCTCAGCGCGGCCCGTTCGCGGCCGGAGACCAGGTGCAGCTCACCGACCCCAAGGGGCGGATGCACCAGATAGTCCTGCAACCGGGGGCATCGTTCCACACCCACCGGGGGGCGCTCAGTCACGATGACCTGATCGGCGAGCCCGAGGGCAGCGTGGTGACCGCCACCAGCGGCACCCAGTACGTGGCCCTGCGCCCCCTGCTGGCCGACTTCACGCTGGCCATGAAGCGCGGCGCGACCATCGTCTACCCCAAGGACGCGGCCCAGATCCTCGCCTACGCCGATATCTTCCCCGGCGCCCGGGTGATCGAGGCGGGGGCGGGCTCGGGGGCGCTGTCGTGCTGGCTGCTGCGGGCGGCCGGCCCGGACGGCGAGGTCGTCTCGTTCGAGGCCAGGGCCGACTTCGCCGAAATCGCCCGTGAAAATGTAAGAAGATATTTCGGAGAGGTCCCCTCGTGGTGGCGGTTGGTCACCGCCCCGCTGTCGGCGAGGGCTGCCCTCGACCCGAGTTTCCGAACGGACCGGGCCTACTCCCTGAGGAAGGATCCGGGCGTGGACGACGCGGCCGGCGCCGACGGGGCGGGCCAAGAAGCCGTCAGCCCGGGCCCGGGCGACGGCGGCGCGACCGCGCTTCCCGGCACCTTCGACCGGGTGATCCTCGACATGCTCGCCCCCTGGGAGAACGTCGCCGAGGCGGCCCGCGCCCTCATCCCGGGCGGGCTGATCTGCTGCTACGTCGCCACCACGACGCAGCTGTCGCGGATCGTGGAGGAGCTGCGGTCGCACGGCTCGTTCTACGAGCCGGCCGCCTGGGAGACCCTCTACCGAGGCTGGCACGTCGAGGGCCTGGCGGTCCGGCCGGACCACCGGATGATCGGCCACACCGGGTTTCTGGTGACCGCGCGGCGGCTCGCCGACGGCGTCACGCCGCCCGCTCGGCGTCGCCGGCCAGCCAAGGGATCGCTTCCGGAGAGTGACGCGGAGCCGTCCGCCGGATGAATAATCACAATACGTGACAGCAATATAACTCTGTGCTGAACACAGGGCGCTGGCCTGCGGTTTCTTCCTGGCGAGCGAGCTGAGTGACCAATCGAGTACTCGCTGGGATGTTAGGAAAGACCGCCAGATAGGTAAGGTCGAGTTAGTTCATACTCCCCGGGAGGAGGTGAGGGCCGTGGTAGCTAGGGACGAGAGCGGACGGGGTTCTCGGCACGAGGATGAGGTGGGCAGCCTTACCGCGCAGATCTCCTTCCTCGATGAAGAGATCGCTGTTCTGCGCCGAAGGCTCGCCGATTCACCACGTCAGGTCCGCTTGCTCGAAGAGCGGCTCCGCGAGACAGAGTCCTCGCTCACGTCGGTCACCACTCAGAATGAGCGGCTGGCGGCGACGCTGCGCGAGGCACGAGACCAGATCGTGGCGCTCAAGGAGGAGGTCGACCGGCTGGCGCAGCCGCCGTCCGGCTTCGGCATCTTCCTTGCCGTCTGCGAGGACAACACGGCCGACGTCTTCACCGGCGGCCGCAAGATGCGGGTCAACGTCAGCCCCAACATCGACCTCGACGAGCTCAAGCCCGGCCAGGAGGTCGTGCTCAACGAGGCGCTCAACGTCGTCATCGCCCAGGGTTACGAGACCATCGGCGAGATCGTCATGCTCAAGGAGCTGCTGGCCGACGGCGAGCGCGCCCTGGTGATCTCCCACGCCGATGAGGAGCGGGTGGTCAGGCTGGCCGCGCCGCTGATGGACCAGGTCCTCCGCAGCGGCGACTCGCTGCTGCTCGAGCCCAGGTCCGGCTACGTCTACGAGCGCATTCCGAAGGCGGAGGTCGAGGAGCTTATCCTCGAAGAGGTCCCCGACATCGCCTACACCGACATCGGCGGTCTGACCTCGCAGATCGAGCAGATCAGGGACGCGATCGAGCTGCCCTACCTGCACGCCGACCTGTACAAGGAGCACCAGCTCCGCCCGCCCAAGGGCGTCCTGCTCTACGGCCCGCCCGGCTGCGGCAAGACGCTCATCGCCAAGGCGGTCGCCAACTCGCTCGCCAAGCAGGTCCAGACCAAGGCGGCGGCGGACGCCGCGGCCGGGATCACCGGGGCGAAGAAGCCCGCCGAGGGCAAGTCCTTCTTCCTCAACATCAAGGGCCCGGAGCTGCTGAACAAGTACGTCGGCGAGACCGAGCGGCACATCCGCCTGGTCTTCCAGCGGGCCCGCGAGAAGGCCTCAGAGGGCATGCCGGTGATCGTGTTCTTCGACGAGATGGACTCGATCTTCCGCACCCGCGGGTCCGGGGTCTCCTCCGACGTGGAGAACACCATCGTCCCCCAGCTGCTGTCGGAGATCGACGGCGTTGAGGGCCTGGAGAACGTCATCGTCATCGGCGCCTCCAACCGCGAGGACATGATCGACCCGGCGATCCTGCGGCCCGGCCGCCTGGACGTCAAGATCAAGATCGAGCGGCCGGACGCCGAGGCGGCCAAGGACATCTTCTCCAAGTACGTGCTCACGAATCTGCCGCTGCACCCTGACGACGTCAAGGAGCACGGCGGTTCCGAGCAGGAGACGGTGGACGCGATGATCCAGCGGACCGTCGAGCGGATGTACACCGAGACCGAGGAGAACCGCTTCCTCGAGGTCACCTACGCCAACGGCGACAAGGAAGTCCTGTACTTCAAGGACTTCAACTCCGGCGCCATGATCGAGAACATCGTGGCCCGCGCCAAGCAGATGGCCATCAAGCAGTTCCTCGACACCGGCCAGAAGGGCATCCGCGTCGCTCACCTCCTCGCCGCCTGCGTGGACGAGTTCAGCGAGAACGA
This sequence comes from uncultured Actinomycetota bacterium, assembly GCA_963836195.1. Lineage (GTDB taxonomy): Bacteria > Actinomycetota > Actinomycetes > Streptosporangiales > Streptosporangiaceae > Trebonia. The sequence goes on from CAWIIX010000002.1 coordinate 15,150, forward strand.
GGACCTGCCCAACACCACCAACCCCGACGACTGGGCCCGCATCTCCGGCAAGAAGGGCGAGCGCATCGTCTACATCCGCACCCTGGTCTCGGGCAAGCAGGGCACCGAGGCAGGACGGTCCATCGACACGGTCGCGAACACCGGTCAGTACCTTTGATCGCACTGTACGCATCCGTTACAAGCAGGAGCGCGCCGGCAGCCGATGGTGTCTGCCGGCACTACGCTGAACAACTATGAGCGTCTTGCGGGTCATGAGCGCCGAGACCGAGTACGGCATCTCCGTACCGGGCCAGCCGGGCGCCAACGCGATGGTGACCTCATCGCAGATCGTCAACGCCTACCAGGCGGCCACCGCCGCGCGGGCGCGCCGCGCCCGGTGGGACTTCGAGGAGGAGAACCCGCTCCGCGACGCCAGGGGGTTCGACCTGGCGCGCGAGACGGCGGATTCCACCCAGCTCACGGACGAGGATCTGGGGCTGGCCAACGTCATCCTGACCAACGGGGCCCGGCTCTACGTCGATCACGCGCACCCGGAGTACTCGGCCCCCGAGTGCACCAACCCGCTCTCGGTGGTGATCTGGGACAAGGCGGGCGAGCGGATCATGGCGGCCGCCGCCGCCCAGGCCGCCACCGTGCCCGGCAGCCACCCGATCCACCTGTACAAGAACAACACCGACAACAAGGGCGTCTCCTACGGCACCCATGAGAACTACCTCATGCGCCGCTCGACGCCGTTCGCCGACATCGTCAAGAACCTGACCCCGTTCTTCGTCACCCGCCAGGTGTTCTGCGGCGCGGGCCGGGTCGGGATCGGCGCCGACGGCCGCGGGACCGGGTTCCAGCTCAGCCAGCGGGCGGATTTCTTCGAGGTCGAGGTCGGCCTCGAGACGACCCTCAAGCGGCCGATCATCAACACCAGGGACGAACCGCACGCCGACCCCGAGAAGTACCGGCGGCTGCACGTCATCATCGGCGACGCCAACCTCAGCGAGGTGGCCACCTACCTGAAGATGGGCACCACCGCGCTGGTGCTGGCGATGATCGAGGACAAGTTCTTCAACTCCGACCTGTCCCTCGAGACTCCGGTGGCCGACCTGCGCGCGGTCTCCCACGACCCGTCGCTCCGGCAGCTGGTGACGCTGCGGGACGGCCGCAAGATGACCGCCGTCCAGCTCCAGACCGAGTACCTGGAGCTGGCCAGGAAGTTCACCGAGGACCGGTACGGGGCCGACGTCGACCCGATGACGGCGGACGTGCTCGACCGCTGGGAGTCGGTCCTGACCCGGCTGGCCGAGGACCCGATGCAGCTCTCCCGCGAGCTCGACTGGGTGGCCAAGCTCGAGCTCCTCGAGGGCTACCGGCGCCGGGAGAACCTGGGCTGGGACGCCCCCAAGCTCGCGCTCTTCGACCTCCAGTACGCCGACGTCCGGCAGGAGAAGGGCCTCTACAACCGGCTCGCCATCCGCGGTCGGATGATGCGGATGACCGACGAGCAGGCGATCGACTGGGCGATCGACAACCCGCCCGAGGACACCAGGGCGTACTTCCGCGGCCGGTGCCTGCGGCAGTACGCGGACTCGGTCGCGGCCGCGTCCTGGGACTCGGTGATCTTCGACGTCCCCGGCCGCGACTCGCTCCAGCGGGTGCCCACGCTCGAGCCCCTGCGCGGCACCAAGGCGCACGTCGGCGCCCTTCTCGACCGCTGCCGGACCGCCGCCGAGCTGGTCGCCGCCCTCACCCAGCAGTAGTAGCCGCGTAGCGACTTCATTCCAATGCTGGTCGGGCAGGGTTGGGCGGGACTCCGGCGGGCGAGGATAACGTTAGAACTGTCGAGGGGCAGGCGCCCCTCCGAAGGAGGTACCGCAGATGGCGACGAACGACAAGGGTGGCCAGCGGCAGACGACGCGGCGCACCGACGAGACCGAAGAGGACCAGGCGGCGTCGACCGAGGAGGTCAAGGAGCGGCACGAGAAGCTCTCCGACGACGTGGACGCGATCCTCGACGAGATCGACGAGGTGCTGGAGGAGAACGCCGAGGAGTTCGTCCGCTCCTACGTCCAAAAGGGCGGCCAGTAGCCGATCCGCGTCCCGTCGGCACGGTCGCCGGCGGGTTCGCGGTCGGTTCGCGGTGAGCAGAACAAACCAGCTTTAACAGCATTCACAACGGGCGGTAGTGTCGGCTCAAGAACAACAGGGTCACCAGAGAGGCGGCGGCGTGGGAGAGTTCTTCGACGGCACGGCTGGACAGCCGGCCGCGTTCATGACGGCTCGAGTCCCGTCCTTCACTGACTTTCTGGCCGGCGTACCAGCCGGACCTGCTGCCGGCCGGCTTCCGCGGCCGGGGTCTCCCCGGCGGCGACGCCGCCAGCGAGGTGATCAAGAACCTGCCCCACGCCACCACGATCGTGGCCGCGGTCTGCGAGCGCGGCGTCGTGATGGCGGGCGACCGCCGGGCCACCGCCGGGAACATGATCTCCAAGCGGGACGTGGACAAGGTGTTCCGCAGCGACGAGTTCTCCGCCGTCGCGATCGCCGGCGTCTACGCGATGGGGCTCGAGTTCGTGCGGCTGTTCCAGGTCGAGCTCGAGCACTACGAGAAGATGGAGGGCCGTTCGCTCTCGCTCGAGGGCAAGGCCAACCGGCTCGCCAAGATGGTCAGGGACAACCTCGGCCCGGCCATGCAGGGCCTCGCCGTCGTCCCGCTGTTCACCGGGTACGACGAGGAGACCGGGATCGGCCGGATCTTCAGCTACGACGTGGCGGGCGGCCCGTACGAGGAGTTCCGCTACCACTCGATCGGGTCGGGCTCGATCTTCGCCCGGGGCTCGCTGAAGAAGCTCTACCGCGACGACATGTCCGTGTCCGACGCGGTCCTGTGCTGCGTGCAGGCGCTGTACGACGCGGCCGACGACGACTCCGCCACCGGCGGCCCCGACCTTCCCCGGCAGATCTTCCCGGTGGTCGCCACGATCACCGACGACGGCTTCCGGCGGCTGCCCGACGCCGAGGCGGCCGAGATCGGGCAGCAGGTCGTGGCGGGCCGGATGCAGTCGCCCGACGGCCCCAACGCCCCGCTCAGGACGGCCAGCTGACCGGCGTCGGCGACGTGCTGAGGGCATCCGCCCCCGATAAGCCCCTGCTCACCCTCGACAGCAAAGGAAGCGCCCGCGGTGTCTATGCCGTTTTACGTGTCGCCTGAACAGCAGATGCGTGACAAGTCCGACTACGCGCGCAAGGGCGTCGGGCGAAGCCGCAGCTCGGTGGTGCTGCAGTACGACGGCGGCATCCTGATGGCGACGCCGAACGCGTCGACCGTGCTGCACAAGATCAGCGAGATCTACGACCGGATCGCGTTCGCTGCCGTCGGCCGGTACAACGAGTACGAGGTGCTGCGCAAGGCGGGCGTCACCTACGCCGACCTCACCGGCTACTCGTTCGACCGGGGCGACGTCACCGCCCGCGGCCTCGCGAACTGGTACGCACAGCAGCTCGGCACCAGCTTCACCGAGTCGATGAAGCCGTACGAGGTGGAGATCGTGGTGGCGGAGGTCGGCGCGCGGCCGGACGACGACCAGATCTACCGGATCTCATGGGACGGCTCGGTCTCCGACGAGCCGGGCTTCGTCGCCTTCGGCGGCCAGGCCGACCAGGTCTCGGCCGCCCTGAAGGAGGCGTTCTCCGACAACATGTCGCTGACGGAGGCGCTCGGCGCGGCGCTGACCGCCCTGACCGCCCCGCCGGCCGCCACCCCGGCCGCCTCCGGGACGGCCGCCTCGGCGGCCTCGACGGCGGGCAACGGAACGCCGACCGAGCTGACCGCCTCGCAGCTGGAGATCGCGATCCTCGACCGCGCCCGCGCCCACCGCACGTTCCGCCGCCTGCAGGGCCCCCGCCTCGAGGAGCTGATCGCGGAGTCCCGCTCGGCCTCGGCCGCCCCTGCGGCAGCGCCCGCCGCCGAGCCAGCGCCCCCCTCCGGGGCCGCGTCCGGCCCCGGGTCCACCCCGGCCTCCGACGACCCCCCCACCGGCCCCGCCGCCGGCAGCGACGGCATCCCCAAGCCCCCCAAGGCCAAGTAGCCACCGAGCGCCCCGCGCACCCCACCGCGACCACGCACCACCAGCGCCCCGCATCCCCAGGATGCCGGGCGCTGTCGCGTCTAACCTGCCTCGCCCCACCTCGGCCGAGCACCATCACCGTCAGCGATAACAGCAAGAAGTGGCCTGCCATCCCGGCGGGACGCATGATCATGGATCGTTGTGTACACCCGGCTGTACACAACGATCCATCATCTTCATCCCGTCGCGCGGCAAGCGGGATAACAGCAAGAAACGGCCGACTCGAGGCGGTAGCCCCGGCGTCGGCCGCTTACCTGTATGCCTAGAGCGGGATGTTCTTGTGCTGACCGCGACGGTTCGGGGCGGCGGCGAACGCCGTGACCAGAACGGCGGCGGTATCGGCCGGGGAGATGATCTCGTCGACGACGCCGAGCTCGACCGCCCGGTCGAGGCCGCCGATCGTGGCCTCGTGCTCGGCCGCCAGCTCGGCCTCGGCCTCATGGAGCTGCTCGGCCGGGACGCCGGCGAGCTTCCGCTTGTGCAGCACGCGGACGGCCGCGACCGCGCCCATGACCGCGATCTCGGCTCCCGGCCAGGCGTACACCTTGGTCGCGCCGAGGGACTTGGAGTTCATCGCGATGTAAGCGCCGCCGTACGACTTGCGGGTCACCAGCGTCATCCGGGGCACCGAGGCCTCGGCGAAGGCGTGCAGCAGCTTCGCGCCGCGGCGGACCACGCCATCCCACTCCTGGCCGACGCCGGGAAGGTAGCCGGGCACGTCCACCAGGACCACCAGCGGCACCCCGAAGGCGTCGCAGAACCGCACGAAGCGGGCGGCCTTCTCGGCCGACGCCGAGTCCAGGCAGCCGCCCAGGCGCATCGGGTTGTTCGCGATGACGCCGACCGTCCGCCCGCCGAGGCGGCCGAGGATGGTCACGATGTTCGGCGCCCACCGCGGGTGCAGCTCGATCCCCTTGTCGTCAAGCAGCGCCGAGGTGACCGAGTGGACGTCGTAGGCGCGGCGCGCGGACTCCGGCAGCACCCCGGTCAGGTCCCGTCCGGCGACCGCCTCGACCGAGAACTTGCCCTGCTCGGACAGCAGGGTCACCAGCGACCGGGCGTAGCCGAGCGCCTCGGCGTCGTCCGACGCGACCAGGTGAACCACCCCGGACCGGCGGCTGTGCACCTCCGGGCCGCCGAGGCGGATCATGTCGACGTCCTCGCCGGTCACCGAGCGGACCACGTCCGGCCCGGTCACGAAGATCCGGCCGGCGCTGGAGAGGATCACGATGTCGGTCAGGGCCGGGCCGTAGGCGGCGCCGCCCGCCGCCGGGCCGAGCACGACCGAGATCTGCGGCACCACGCCCGACGCGGCGGTCATGGCCGCGAAGACCGCGCCAACCCCGTCCAGCGAGGCGACGCCCTCGGCCAGCCGGGCGCCGCCGGAGTGCCACAGGCCGATGATCGGCACGCCCCGGGCGATGGCCTCGTCGTAGGCGGCCACCAGCACCGCGCACCCCTCGGTGCCCATCGCGCCGCCCTGGACGCGCGGGTCGGAGGCGAACGCGACCGCGCCGGACCCGTCGATCAGGCCCGCCGCGGCGACCGCGCCCGAGCCCTCGTGCGGGACCGTGGTCAGCACCGACATCGTCTCGGGGTCGAAGAGCGCGGTGAGCCGGGCGATCGGGTCGCGCGGCAGGTGCGCCTGGGCGGTCGGCGTGTCGGATACAGCAGTCATCGCGATCAGGCCTCCGCAGCCGTCGGGGAAGTCGAGGAAGGGGCAACGTACTCGGTGAACGCGAGCGCCACATTGTGCCCGCCGAAGCCGAACGCGTCGTTGAGCACCGCCATCGGCGCGTCGGCGGTCCGCGGCGCGAGCGGGCGCGGCTTGGTGGCGACGTCGATGGCGAGGTCGTCGTCGGGGTCTTCGAGGTTGATGGTCGGCGGCGCGACCCGGTCCCGCAGCGCGAGGATGGCCGCCACCGTCTCGACCGCGCCCGCCCCGCCCAGCAGGTGGCCGGTCATCGACTTGGTGGCCGACACCACCACGTGCGGCGCGTCCGACCCGAGCGCGGTCTCGATCGCCCGCGCCTCGAGCGGGTCGCCGCCCGGGGTGGAGGTGGCGTGCGCGTTGATGTGCACCACCTGGCCGGGGGAGATGCCCGCGTCCTTCATCGCCGCGTTGATCGCGAACGTCACGCCCTCGCCGTCAGGCGCGCCGAGTGAGATGTGGTGCGCGTCGGACGAGTACCCGGCACCGGCCGCCACCGCGTAGATGCGCGCGCCGCGGGCGAGCGCGTGCTCCTCGGACTCGAGGATGATCACGCCCGCGCCCTCGCCGAGCACGAACCCGTCGCGGCCCTTGTCGAACGGCCGCGAGGCCCGCTCGGGGTCGTCGTTCCTGGTCGACATGGCCCGCATGACCGCGAACGCCCCGACGTTGAGGGCCATGATCGCCGCCTCGGCGCCGCCGGCGATCACCACGTCGGCCCGCCCCGAGCGGATCATGTCGATGCCGTACCCGATCGACTCGGCACCGGACGCGCACGCGCTCACCAGCGCGTGCGCCCCGGCCTTGGCGCCGAACTCGATGCTGATCCAGCCGGCCGCGCCGTTCGGCATCAGCATCGGGACGGTGTAGGGCGAGATGCGCTCCCAGCCCTTCTGGTTCAGCGCGTCGTAGGCGGTGAGCGTGGAGCCGATGCCGCCGATCCCGCTGGTGACCGCGACGCCGAGCCGGTACGGCTCGACCTCGGGCGACCCGGCGTCGGCCCAGGCCTCGCGGGCCGCGACCAGCGCGAACTGCTCGCACCGGTCCATCTTGCGTGCCTGCACCCGGCCGACGGCGGCCACCGGGTCGACCGCGGCGGTGGCGGCGAACTTCACCGGCACCGTCTCGATCCAGGGCTCGGTGATGGTGCGCACGCCGCTGGTTCCCGCGAGCATCGCCGACCAGGTGGACGCGACATCACCACCGAGCGGCGTGGTCGCGCCGAGCCCCGTGACGACGACGCTGACCTGACGGTTGTTGCCCACTGCAACCTCCACGACTACGAATGACTAACGACGACTGCTCGGCCCGGAAGAGACCCAGGAGAGCCCCGGAGACCCGAGAGCCCCGGAAGGGCCGTGGAGCTAGCTCAGGAGCTCTTGGACACGAAGTTGACGACGTCCTGGACGGTCTTCAGGTCCTTGAGCTGCTCGTCCGGGATCTCGACGCCGAACTTGTCCTGCGCGGCGACCGCGATCTCGACCATGGACAGCGAGTCGATGTCGAGGTCGTCGACGAAGTTGGCCGCAGGGGTCACTTCGTCGGCCGGCGTGCCGGCGATCTCTTCGATGATTTCCGCGAGTCCGGCCAGAATCTCCTGGTCAGTCACTAGTTGCTCCTTTTGATTGACAATGTGAAAGGTGTAAAGCGATGTTGCGATGGCGCGGCTAGGGTACCGTGACGACCTGCGCCGCGTAGGACAGCCCGGCGCCGAACGCCAGCAGCAGAGCCGGCTTTCCCGGCTGCAGCCGGCCCTGCTCCGCCATCCTGGACAGCGCCAGCGGGATCGAGGCGGACGACGTGTTCCCGGCCGTGATGATGTCGTCGGCCACGCGGTCCCTGGGGATGCCGAGCTTCTTGGCGATGGCCTCGATGATGCGCAGGTTCGCCTGGTGCGGGATAAAGGCCGAAATGTCGGCCGGCGACACCCCCGCCCGACGGCACGCCTCGAGCGCCACCGGGGCCAGCGCCGTGGTCGCCCAGCGGAACACGGCCTGACCGTCCTGGGTCAGCTTCCCGGTCCGTCCCTCGATCACGATCTTGTGGGCCTGGTCGCCCGCGCTGCCCCAGACGATGGGCCCGATCCCGGACGGCTCCCCGTCCGCGGCCGCCCCGACCACGGCCGCCCCGGCCCCGTCGGCGAAGATGATGCAGGTCGACCGGTCGGACCAGTCCATCCACGACGTCATCTTCTCCGCGCCGATCACCAGCGCGTTGCGCACGCTGCCCGCGCGCACCGAGTCGGCCGCGGCGCCGACCGCATAGCAGAATCCGGCGCAGGCGGCGTTGAGGTCGTACGCGCCCGGCGCGACGATGCCGAGCCGGTAGGCGACGGTCGCCGAGACCGTCGGCATCAGCGACTCCGGGCTGCACGTCGCGACCGTCACCAGGTCGATGTCGGACGGCTCGAGCCCGCTCGCCGCCAGCGCCTTCGCGCCCGCCGCCTCGGCCATGTCGGCCACGGTCTCGTCGTCGCGCGCGAACCGCCGCTCCCGGATGCCGACCCGGGTCCTGATCCACTCGTCGTTGGTGTCGACGAGCTTGGCCAGGTCGTCGTTGGTGACCACCCTGTCCGGCTGGTAGCCGCCGAATCCGAGGATCTTCGCTCCGGTCATGCTCACGACTCCCTTCGCTGGGTCGGCTGCAGGCGGACCAGTGGCTGACCCTCGCTGACCGGATCGCCGTCTTCGACCAGCCACTCCACCACCACGGCGTCGTGCGGCGCGGTCACCGGCTTCTCGCCGCCGCGGGCGGCGACGCGGGCCAGCACGTCGCCCGCGCACACCATCGTCGCGCCGGCCGGCGTCGTCCTGCTGCCCGTCTCGTCCGAGACCAAACGGGCGGTCCCGGCCCCCGGTGACACCACGATCATCCAGTCGGGGCCCGATCCGTCCGAGTTCGCGGCGTACCCGTTGGTCGCCGTCGCGTGCGCCGCGATCAGCGCCCTGGCCGCGTCGAGCTGGTCCGGGGTCTTGAGCGCGAGCAGTTCGACCCCGGGCAGCGCGCGCTTGGCCATGCCGGTCAGCGTGCCGCCCGGGACGAGCTCGATCATCGCGGTCACGTTGATGTCGGACATGGTGGCCATGCACAGATCCCAGCGGACCGGGTTGGCGACCTGGTGGACGATCCGTTCCACCCAGGCCGGGCCGGAGGTGACGACGGCGCCGTCGCGGTTGGACAGCAGGGTGATGACCGGGTCGTGCACGGCGACGCCGGCCGCGGCCGCCACCAGCGCGTCGACCGCCGGCGCCATGTGCTTGGTGTGGAACGCGCCCGCCACCCGCAGGGGCCGCAGCCGCGCGCCGGCCGGCGGGTTGGCGGCGAACTCGGCCAGCTGCTCGAGGGTGCCGCCGGCCACGATCTGCCCGGCCGCGTTGATGTTGGCGGGGGTGAGCCCGGCCTCGGCGATCGCCGCCAGCACGGCCGACTCGGCGCCGCCGAGGACTGCGGTCATGCCGGTCGCCTCGGCGTCGCAGGCCGCGGCCATCGACTCGCCCCGGACCCGGGTCAGCCGGATGGCATCGGCGGCGGTCAGCACGCCCGCGATCGCGCCCGCCGCGAGCTCGCCGACGCTGTGGCCGGCGGCCGCGTCCGGCTCGCCCAGCAGCCCGGCGACCGCGATGGCGGAGGCGACGAGCAGCGGCTGGGCGACGGCGGTGTCGGTGATCTCTTCCGCGCTGCCGGTCGTGCCAAGCCTGATCAGGTCCCGGCCCGCCAGCTCCGACCAGGCGCCGAACTGCTCGGCCAGACCGGGTATCTCGAGCCAGGGGGTCAGGAATCCGGGGGTCTGCGCGCCCTGCCCTGGCGCTGTGAAGATGAGCACATCGTTAACCTTGCCCTGTAGAGACCCGCCACACCGATATCGAACGATACGAAGTTAACGTTCCCAAGTTTGTAGAATACCTCTAAATATCGTTAACCGTCTAGTCACCGCACGGTCACCCGGGGCGTTCCGGCGCGGCTGGATCCCCGCGCCGGGCGGGCCTGCGGGCCGGGCGCGCCTCAGTCCGGCCCGTACCAGCGCAGCGCCTGCCCGGTGACGCCGGCGATGGTGGCGAAGTCGCGATCGTGGTGGAGCAGCGTCAGGCCGAACAGCTCGGCGGTGGCGGCGATGACGAGATCGACCGGCCCGGCGCCCCGGTGCTGGCCGACCGCGGTGAGCTCGCCCTGCACCGCCCAGGCGCGGGCGTACGCGCCGTCGTGCACCGGGACCCAGCAGAACGCGGCCCGCAGGTTCTCGATCGTGTCGGCTCGGTCCTGGGCGGATCTGACACTGTAGAAAAACTCCAACTCCGTGATCGGGCAGATCGCCATCAGTCCCGCCGCAACCGCCTGATCCCAGCCGAACGACTCCGCCCCCGGCCGCATCAGCCGGGCCAAGGCGCTCGTGTCGATCAGGAACTGGGCCGGCGTCATCGCCGGTAGCGCTGTTTGTCCTGAAGCAGGGCGAGATCGAAGGCGCCCTCCGTTGCCGCGTCTCGCAGCCTGGTCAGCGCCACCGCCCGCCTTCGGTTCGCCAGCACCTCCCGGAGCGCGGCGTTGACGGTGTCCTTCTTCGTGGTGGTCCCCAGCTCCTTGGCAACGCTCGCCATGAGCTCGTCGTCGAGGTCAATCACGGTCCTGGCCACAACCACCTCCGATATATCAACTCACAGCCAAATGATATCCCATCTTATATCACCCCCATTCTCTCGAACACTCAATCGGGCGCTGTATCCTCCAGGATCATGATCGGCAGCATCGGCGCGCGCATCTCGCTCGGCACCTTCCCGACCCCGCTCGAGCCTGCGCCCCGGCTGGCGGCCGCCATCGGCCTGCCGGCCGATCGGCTGTGGATCAAGCGGGACGATCTGATCGGCCTCGGCGGCGGCGGCAACAAGGTCCGCAAGCTGGAGCGCACCCTGGCCGCCGCGCTGCGCGACGGCGCCGACTGCCTCGTCACCACCGGCGCGGCTCAGTCGAACCATGCCCGGCTGACCGCCGCGGCCGGCGCCCGGCTCGGCCTGCCCGTCACCCTCGTGCTGGCCGGCAACCCCGGGGGCCCCGCCGAGGCGCCGGCGGGCAACCTGCTGCTCGATGAGATCTTCGGCGCGCGCATCCGGTGGGCCGGCGACGCCGACGACACCCGCCTGGCCGCCATCGCCGACGAGACGGCGGCCGAGCTCGCGTCGTCCGGCGCGCACCCCGCGGTGATCCCCTTCGGCGGCAGCAACCGCGACGGCGCCCTGGCCTACGTCGACGCCGCCCGCGAACTGCGCGACCAGCTGCGAATACGCAGGCTCGCGACCAGCGGCAGGCGACGTCCGTCGTCGCCGTCGGCTCGGGCGGCACGATGGCCGGGCTGGTGGCCGAGCTCGGGCCCGGGCACGTCCTCGGCGTGCACGCAGGCGCGGTCGCGGCACCAGCCGAGGCGGTCGCCGCGCTCGCCTCAACGATCACCGCCGAACCCCAGAACCCGCACGCGCTGCGGCTGCGCACCGACCTGGTCGGCGCCGGCTACGGCCGCCTGACCGAGCCCGCCGCCGCCGCCATCCGGCTGGCCGCGCGCACCGAGGGCATCGTGCTCGACCCCACCTACACCGGCCGGGCCATGGCCGGCCTCATCGCCGCCGCCCGCGACGGCGACCTCGGCCGGGCCGCGCCGGTCGTGTTCTGGCACACCGGCGGCCTGCCCGGCCTCTTCGGCCACCCCGACATTCAAAAGCTTTTATCCCGAACGGACCCTGGCTCCGCCCCGTCCGCCCCATGCCCCCGTCCAGTGGCCGACCGCCACCGTCCGCCGAAAACCGCCGGCCCCAACAGCACACGATGACGCGCCCCGGCCCCCGGACCGCCGGCAAACGCGGCCAGCCGCGCCTCCCCGCACCGGAAACGTCGCCCGGCCTAGCCGCGCCGCCCGGCCAGCCGCCCGAGGATGATCGCGGTCCAGACGGTGAACCCGTCCCGGCCCTCGGACACCGTGTAGCCGGTGAGCTCGGTGACGCGCTTGAGCCGGTACCTGACCGTGTTCGGGTGGACGAACAGCATCCGGGCGCTGGCCTCAAGCGACGACCCCTGCTCGAGGTACGCGGTGAGCGTGTCGAGCAGGGCCGGGCCGCCCGCCAGCAGCGGCTCGTAGACCTGCGCGACCAGGATCCGGACGGCGTCCGCGTCGCCGTCGAGGGCGCGCTCCGGCAGCAGCTCGTCCGCGCCGACCGGGCGGGGCGCCTCCGGCCAGGCCGGCGCCGCCCGCAGGGCGGCCAGGGCGGCCCGGGCCGAGCGCGAGGCCGACTGCAGCTCCCGCACCGTCGGGCCGACCACCAGCGGGCCGCCGCCGAACAGCCCGGACAGCTTCTCGGCGGCGGCCATCGGGTCGCTGGTGCCGCCGAGGACCACGATCAGCCGCCCGCCCTGCACGCCCGCGATCAGGTCGAACCGCGCCCGGCGGGCCGCCGCCCGCAGCTCGTCGATGACGGGCTCGGCGTCGTCCCCGTCGACCGTGCCGACGATGACCGTGACCGGCGACGAGGACCAGTTCAGGGCCGATGCCCAGGAGTTGAGCGACTCGGCCCCCTCGCCCCGGACCAGCGAGTCGACCACCAGGGCCTCCAGGCGGGCGTCCCAGGCGCCCCGGGCCTCCGCCGTCCGCGCGTACACCTGGGCCGCGCTGAACGCGATCTCCCGCGCGTAGATCAGCACCGCCTCGTGCAGCTCCGCCTCCGCCCCCGGGGCGGCCAGCGTGTCCACCTGGTCCTCGACGACGTCGATGATGACCCGGACCATCTCCACCGCGTGCTGCAGCGACACCGCGCGGGCGAGCTCACGGGGCGCGGTCCCGAACACCTCGGTGGCGGCGGGCCGGGTCCGTTCCGGATGCCTGATCCAGTCGGCGAACGCCGCGATGCCGGCCTGCGCGACCAGGCCGAGCCACGACCGGTTCTCGGCCGACATCTTCCTGAACCACGGCAGCCGCTCGTCCATCGCCGCGATCGCGGCCGTGCCGAGCGCGCCCATCGCCCGCTCGATCCGCGCCACCGTCTCCGGGTGCACCCGCGCGTCGCCATTCCCGCCCGCCGCGACCTGCCGTTTCGCCGCCACCCTTTCAGAGTGCCACGAGTCCGGGGCGGAAACACCAGCCGGGCCGACGAGCGCCCCGCCCGGCATCTCAAGACTGCCGGGCGGGGCGCTCGCGGAAAGCAACGCCCGCGGTGGCTAGCCGAGCGCCTCCGACACCGGCAGGTCGAGCTTGTACTTGGCGATCGCCTGGGCCGGCAGCGACGGGTCCACCTGCCCCGAGCGCGCGAGTTCGGCCAGCACCGCCAGGGTGATCGACTCCGCGTCGACGTGGAAGAACCGGCGCGCGGCGGGCCGGGTGTCGGAGAACCCGAACCCGTCCGTCCCCAGCGACGTGTAAGCGGACGACGACGGCACCCAGCGGGAGATCTGGTCCGGCACCGCCCGCATCCAGTCGGAGACCGCCACGACCGGCCCCGACGAGCCGTCCAGGGCCGAGGTCACGTACGGTGTCTGCCTGGGCGAGCCCGGGTTCAGCAGGTTGTGCGACTCGCACGCGAGCGCGTCCCGCCGCAGCTCGGTCCAGGACGTGACCGACCATACGTCGGCCGCCACCCCCCAGTCCTCGGCCAGCAGCCGCTGGGCCGACAGCGCCCACGGCATCGCCACCCCCGAGGCCAGCACCTGCGCCCGCGGCGCCTCGGCCGGAGGCGAGCCGGCCGCGGGCGCGTACTTGTACATGCCGCGCAGGATCCCCGCGTCGAGACCGTCGATGTCGGGCGCGACCGGCTGGACGTAGGGCTCGTTGTAGACGGTGAGGTAGTAGAAGATGTTCTCCCCGTCCGGGTGCTCCGGCGAGGAGTCGTACATCCGCCGCAGCGCGTCCTTCACGATCACCGAGATCTCGTACGCGTAGGCCGGGTCGTAGGAGACGCACGCCTCCGACACCGAGGCCAGCAGCTGCGAGTGCCCGTCGTTGTGCTGCAGCCCCTCGCCGGTCAGGGTGGTCCGGCCGGCGGTCGCCCCGAGCAGGAAACCCCGCCCGAGCTGGTCGCCGAACGCCCACATCTGGTCGCCGGTCCGCTGCCAGCCGAACATCGAGTAGAACACGTAGACCGGGATCATGTGCGTCCCGTGGGTGGCGTAGGCGGACCCGGCCGCGATCACCGAGCCCATCGCGCCCGACTCGGAGATCCCCTCGTGCAGGATCTGCCCGCGCTCCGACTCCTTGTACCCGAGGACCAGCGTCCGGTCGACCGCCTCGTAGGTCTGGCCGAACGGCGAGTAGATCTTCGCGGTCGGGAACAGCGAGTCCATCCCGAACGTGCGCGCCTCGTCCGGGATGATCGGCACGAACCGGTCGCCGATCACCGGGTCCTTCATCAGGTCCTTGAGGATCCGGACGAACGCCATCGTGGTCGCCACCGACTGCTTGCCCGACCCCTTGCGGAAGCCGTCGAACAGCGCGTCCGGCGGCTGCGGGAGCGGCTTGGCGCGGACCACCCGGCGCGGCAGCACGCCGCCGAGGGCGGCCCGCCGCTCCTTCATGTACTGGATCTCGGACGAGTCCTCGCCCGGGTGGTAGTACGGCGGCAGCTCCGCCTCCAGCGCCGAGTCGGGGATCGGCAGGTAGAGCCGGTCGCGGAACTCCTTGAGCTCGTCGTGGGTGAGCTTCTTCATCTGGTGGGTCGCGTTGCGGGCCTCGAAGTCCTTGCCCAGCGTCCAGCCCTTGATGGTGTGGGTGAGGATCACAGTCGGCTGGCCGACGTGCTCGCGGGCGGCCTTGAACGCCGCGTACACCTTGCGGTAGTCGTGCCCGCCGCGTGGCAGGTTCCGCAGCTCGTCGTCGGACAGGTGCTCGACCATCGCCCGCAGCCGGGGGTCGGAGCCGAAGAAGTGCTCGCGGGTATAGGCGCCCGGCTCCACGCTGTAGGTCTGGAACTGCCCGTCGGGCGTGGTGTTCATCTTGTTCACGAGCACGCCGTCGGTGTCCTTGGCCAGCAGCGGGTCCCAGTCGCGGCCCCAGATGACCTTGATCACATTCCAGCCCGCGCCGCGGAAGTACGCCTCGAGCTCCTGAATGATCTTGCCGTTGCCGCGCACCGGCCCGTCGAGCCGCTGCAGGTTGCAGTTGATCACGAAGGTGAGGTTGTCGAGCTCCTCGCGGGCCGCCAGCCCGATCGCGCCCAGCGCCTCCGGCTCGTCCATCTCGCCGTCGCCCAGGAACGCCCACACGTGCGACCGCGAGGTGTCGTGCAGCTCCCGCGCGAGCAGGTAGCGGTTGAACCGCGCCTGGTAGATCGCGTCCAGCGGCCCGAGGCCCATGGACACGGTCGGGAACTCCCAGAAGTCCGGCATCAGCCGGGGGTGCGGGTACGACGGCAGCCCGCCGCCGCGGTGCGAGAGCTCCTGCCTGAACCCGTCGAGCTGGCTCTCCGACAGCCGCCCCTCGAGGAACGCCCGCGCGTAGATCCCGGGCGCGGCGTGCCCCTGGAAGAAGACCTGGTCGCCCGACTCGCCGTGGTCCTTGCCGCGGAAGAAGTGGTTGAACCCGACCTCGTACAGCGAGGCGGCCGACGCGTAGGTCGCGATGTGCCCGCCCACGCTGGCGCCGCCCGGGCGGTTGGCCCGCGACACCATGATCGCGGCGTTCCACCGGATGTAGGCGCGGATGCGCCGCTCGACGTGCTCGTCGCCGGGGAACCACGGCTCCCGCTCGGGCGGGATCGTGTTGATGTAGTCGGTGGAGCGCAGGCCGGGCACCCCGACCTGCTGCTCGCGGGCCCG
Source organism: uncultured Actinomycetota bacterium (assembly GCA_963836195.1). Taxonomy (GTDB): domain Bacteria; phylum Actinomycetota; class Actinomycetes; order Streptosporangiales; family Streptosporangiaceae; genus Trebonia. The sequence continues at coordinate 30,756 of CAWIIX010000002.1, forward strand.
CTCGAGCAGGCGCAGCATGAGGTACCGGGCCCGGCCGCGGCCCCGCGTCCGGGTGACGGAATCGAACGAGTCAACCCACTCCCTGGTCTCATCTGGATCGATGTCCGGCAGCTGGGTGGGCAGACCGTCGCTGATAATCGAGAAACGCTGGCGTCCGGAAGCCACGGGGTAGCCTCGCCTTCCGCAGTTCGGCGGCTGTAGGCCGCGGATAGTTCGACTCGCTTGTACAGACCAATCTTCGTAGGTCTTGGCCTGATTTTCATCTCTACCAGACGGTAACCGGTCGTACCCCGTGGCGGGGTCACGGAGACGTCCACTCGGCGACGCCGATGCCCTTACCAGCGGCCTGGTGTCGCGGAACGCGACATTACCGGTTACGGTACGTATCAAGAGCTAGTCCAGGGAGCGTGCGGCCACCGACAAGAGGTCAACAATTTGCAGCGGTTTCCAGCGCTAGGCCGATTGCCACTTGCGCAAGGAGCCGACCCAGTGTGAACTGTCCCAACAAGAAGTACTGACGCGGCCGCTGGCGCGTCTCAGGTGACAGCGGAAGCGGGGAAGGATTGGGGAGGAACGTCAGTGAGCGCGACCGCGCGCCAGGCGCAGGATGAACGCGGCCAAGCCGAGCGGCTCGGCATCAAACCGGGCCAGGTAGTACAGGAACTCGGCTATGACACCGATACCGATGAGCAGCTGCGCCAGGCGATCACGGCAGTCGAAGGCGTGGAGCTTGTCGATGAGGACTACGAGGACGTAGTCGATGTGGTCCTCATGTGGTTTCGGGAGGAAGACGGAGACCTCGTTGACGCGCTGGTCGATGCCCTGACTCCACTGGCCGATGGGGGTTACATCTGGCTGCTCACCCCCAAAGCGGGCAGACCCGGACATGTCGAGCCGAGCGACATCGGGGAGGCGGCTCCAACCGCCGGCCTCGCCCAGACCTCGAGCGTGTCCGCCGCCCGAGATTGGTCAGGCTCGCGCCTGGTGGCGCCCAAGGCGCGCAGGTAGCGGGTCGCCCCGGGCTGGGGCTTCCACAAGTCAAAATCAGCCAAAGCGCGGTATCGAACGGACCGTGAGCGCTGTTTTCCCTTCGATGGCAGACTTAGGCGGGCAGCCGCCGACGCGGGGGTCTCCCGCGTCCACCACCCTTTGAAGGGACTCATGCATGGCAGTTGAGATCGGGGACGTGGCCCCGGACTTCGAACTCCCCGACCAGCACGGCACGCCGGTGAAGCTGTCCAGCTTCCGCGGCGCCAAGAACGTGGTGCTGGTGTTCTACCCGCTGGCCTTCAGCCCTGTCTGCAGTGGCGAGCTGTGCGCCATGCGGGAGGACTTCCCCGAGGTCAGCGGCGACGACGTGGAGCTGCTCACGGTCTCGGTTGACTCCTTCTTCGCGCACAAGACCTGGGCCGAGCAGGAGAACTTCCAGTTCTCCCTGCTGGCCGACTTCTGGCCGCACGGCGGGGTCGCCAAGGCCTACGGCGTCTTCGACTCCGACCGCGGCCTCGCCATCCGCGGCACCTTCGTCATCGACAAGGAGGGCGTCGTGCGCTGGAAGGTCGTCAACCCGATCCCCCAGGCCCGCGACATCGCCGACTACCAGAAGGCCCTCGCCGCGCTCGCCTAGATAGATAGGTGCAGTTAGTAGGTCGCGGGAGCGCGAAGGTGCTTCCCGCGCTGTTCGGCCCCGCCAGAGAACACCACTCAGGCGGGGCCGAACGCGCGGTGGCGCACCTCACGCGCTCCCGCTTCCTCATTTTCCGGGCCGGGCGTCCGGACCCGTCGCCTACGCCGCCAACCCCAACCGGTCTCGCGCACTCCTACGCCCGCTCACCGGATAACAGCAAGAACCTGGGCGCTCCAGAATTATTGTGCGACAAAACATTCGGAATACGTATTGAAACGTCGCACAATAACTCCCTCCGTGCCCGCCGCGCCGGATAACAGCAAGAAGCGCTCACGCGGCCGACGCCACCAAACCCACGACCATGTCGCCGACGCCGTCGAACCCAAACCCACCCCGGACCTGTCGCCGACGCCAGCGACACCGAACCCCCACCCCCGGGACCTGTCGCCGACGCCAGCGACACCGAACCCCCACCCCCGGGACCTGTCGCCGACGCCAGCGACACCAGTAGGCGCGGTCGCTGGCGCAGGTGACAGGCGCCGGACCCTGTCGATGGCGTAGCCGACAGGGTCCGAGCGGCCCGCGGCCGGAATTTCGGGCGCCACCACCACGCCCGAAATTCCGGATATTTCACGACATATGAGAGGTGCTAGACCGGCCACACGGCGGGCAGGGCCGGGATCGCGTTGTCGCGCGCCACCTCCGCCATGAAGGCCGCGCTGGCCTTCGGGATCCGCTGCTGGGTGGCGAAGTCCACGAACACGATCCCGAACCGCTTCTGGTACCCGTAACCCCACTCGAAGTTGTCGAGCAGCGACCACACGTAGTAGCCCGCCAGGTTCGCCCCGTCCTTGATCGCGCGGGCGCAGGCGTCCAGGTGCAGGTGCAGGAACTTGACCCGCTCAAGGTCGTTGACCATCCCGTTCGGGTCGACGTAGTCTTCGGCCGCGCAGCCGTTCTCGGTGATGTAAAGCGGCAGCCCCGGGGCGTCCTTGGAGACCCGCAGGAGCAGTTCGTACAGCCCCTCCGGGTCGATCAGCCAGCCCATGTTGGTCTGCTCGAGGCCGTCGGGGTGGAATTCAACGACGTCGCCCGAGATCCCCTCCTGCGGCGACTTCTCGCCCCGGCGGAGGTTCGCCGGGTCGCCCGCCCGCAGGTGCACCGGCTGGTAGTAGTTCACGCCGAGGAAGTCGATCGGGGTGTTGATCGTCTCGAGGTCGCCGTCCAGGATCAGCTCGGCGGGCGGCAGCTGCGACGTCGGCGCGTGCTCTGGGTACCGCCCGAACAGGATCGGGTCGAGGAACATCCCGTTCTGGCTGGCGTCCGCGACCAGCCGCGCCTTCTCCAGGGCCTCGGCCGAGCCGCTGTCGTCGTTGGTGACCCGGATCGGGGTCAGGTTCAGCGTGATGCCGACTTCGGCCCCGGGCACGGTGGCGCGCAGCGCGGCCGCGGCCAGGCCGTGACCGAGCAGCAGGTGGTGCGTGGTCGCGGCCGCGGCCGCGTTGTCGCGCAGGCCCGGTGCGTGCACCCCGATGCGGTGCCCGTTGTGGGCCACCACCAGCGGCTCGTTCAGCGTGATCCAGCGCTTGACCCGGTCGCCCAGCGCCTCGCCGACGACGGCGGCGTAGTCGGCCAGCCGCTGAGCCGTGTCCCGGGCCGCCCAGCCACCGAGGTCCTGCAGCGCCTGCGGGGTGTCCCAGTGAAACAGGGTCGCCGCCGGGGCGATCCCGCGCTCGCCGAGCGCGTCAAGCAGCCGCTTGTAGTAGTCGAGTCCAGCCTGGTTGACCTGCCCTGCGCCGTCCGGGATGATCCGCGGCCAGGAGATTGAGAACCGGTAGTCCATCAGCCCGAGCGAGCGCAGCAGGTCGGCGTCCTCCGGGTAACGGTGGTAGGAGTCGCAGGCGATGTCACCGGTGTCGCCGCCGCGGACTTTGCCGGGCGTGTGACTGAAGGTGTCCCAGACGGAAGGGCCTCGCCCGTCGACGTCGGTGGCGCCCTCGATCTGGTACGCGGCGGTGGCCGCGCCCCAGGTAAACCCGGCCGGGAAGCCAAGTTTCGTGACATTGGTCATGTTTTCCTCCTTGACGGGACCCATAGCGGGGTCTAGCGTAAGCGCTTACATCATTGGTTGTAAACGCTTACATTTCGGACAGGTGGCAACGTGGTTACGCTCTATGACGTGGCGCGCCAGGCGGGAGTGTCCATCGCTACCGTCTCTCGGGTGCTTCACGGGCAGGAGCCGGTGCGCGAGTCCACCAGAGACCGGGTGCGGGCCGCGATCAAGGAACTCGGCTACGTCCCCGACGGCGCCGCTCAGTCGCTCGCCCGGAGCCGCAAGGACGTTATCGGGCTGGTCTGCGTGGAGCACACCGGGCTCAACCCGAACCAGTACGACATCGAGTCGATGAGCCTGCTCTTCTACGACGAGGTGATGCGCGGCGTCGAGGCGCTCATCCGCGAGCGCCACTGGTCGCTGCTCATCACCTACCTGCGCGAGGACGAGAATCCCGGGGCCACGCCTCAGGAGGACGAGCCCGTGCTGCCCCGCCTGCAGGCGCTGTCGGGCAAGGTCGACGGGCTGCTGATCGGCGAGGGCGTGGTCCCCGCGACCGCGTTGGCCCGGCTCGCCCGGCGGCTGCCGGTGGTGGTGGTGGCGGGCGATGCGGGGCTGCACGGCGTCGACGTCGTGGCGGCCGACAACTGGTCGGGCGCGTACGCGCTGGTGCGCCATCTGCTTATCGAGCACGGTCGGCGTCGGCTCTACCACGTCGACGGGCCGCCGTCGGCGCCCGACGCGAAGACCCGGCGGCTGGCGATGCAGGCGGTCATCGCCTCGACGCCGGGCGCCCGGCTGGTCGGGGCCCACAGCGGGCGATTCAGCGTGAAGAGCGGCGAGGCGGCGGCGGAGCAGATGCTGGCCGACTTCAGCGGAGGCGGCCCGGACCGCGAACTGCCCGACGCCATCGTCTGCTCGAACGACCAGATGGCCATCGGCGTCCTGCGCACGCTAGCGGCCCGAGGGATCCGGGTGCCGGAAGATGTCGCTCTTGTCGGTTTTGATGACATATATCCTGCAACATTGTGCGACCCGCCGCTGACCACGGTTCGTCAGCCGATCCGTGGCATCGGCGAGCGCGCCTGCGAGCAGCTGATCGAGCGAATCGCCAACCCGACGCTGCGGCCCTCGGTTGAACTGCTCCCCACCGAGCTCGTCATCCGGTCCAGCTGCGGCTGCCCGCCCGGCACGGTGGTGCGCAAGCTGGTGGAGACCATCGGCCCGGCGGACTCCCCATGAACCAACAACAGCCGACGGCCAGACATCAGGCGGCCGGACATCCGAACCAAGAGTCAACTAACGACCCGATTAAAAGAAAGGTAGGTGGAAGGGGATGACGTACCTACTCCGCCGCCTCGCCTTCTACCTGGTAGCGGCGTGGGTGGCGATCACCCTCAACTTCTTCATCCCGCGCGCGGTACCGGGTAACCCGGCCGAGATCATCTTGTCCAAGTACCCAGACCTGACCCCACAAGCCTACAAGGCGCTTGAGCAGATGATCGGCGGCGTCGTCGGGACGGGCTCGCTCTGGTCGCAGTACCTGCACTACTGGAGCAATGTCTTCCACTTCAACTTCGGAGTGGACCTCGCCAACTACCCGACGCCCGTCTCCCAGATCCTGGACCAGGCGATCCCGTGGACGCTGATCCTGGTCGGCAGCGCGACGGTGATCGCCTTCGCGATCGGCACCGGGCTCGGCATCCTGGCCGGCTGGCGGCACGGCGGCTGGCTCGACCGCTCGCTCCCGGTCTGGATGTTCTTCCAGGCCGCGCCGTACTTCTTCATCGCCCTCGTGCTGGTCGACTTCTTCGCCATCGAGCACCACTGGCTGCCGGTCGGCCAGGGCTTCAACGGGCAGGTGACGTCGCCCGGCTGGACCTGGGCGTTCATCTCCAACGCGCTCGAGCACTCGATCCTTCCGGCCTTCACCATCGTGCTGACCTCGGTGGCCGGCTGGATGCTGCAGATGCGCAACGTCATGATCACGACGATCAGCGAGGACTACGTGATCGCCGCGCAGGCCAAGGGGCTGTCCAAGCGCAGGGTCATCTTCACCTACGCGGCCCGCAACGCCCTGCTCCCGCAGCTGCAGGGGTTCGGCCTGGCGCTCGGCTTCGTGGTCTCCGGCGCCCTGATCATGGAGATCGTCTTCTCCTACCCGGGCATCGGCTACCTGCTGCTTGAGGCCGTGCAGAACAAGGACTTCCCCCTCATGCAGGCGATCTTCCTCGTCATCACGTTCGCGGTGCTGGTCGCCAACCTGGTCGTCGACCTGATCATCGTCTTCTTCGACCCGCGGGCCCGTACCCGGGAGGCAGCGTAATGAAAAGCCTGGCGAACATCTGGCGGAACCTGCCGCTGAAGGCCAAGATCGGCGTCGGCCTGCTGGGCTTCTTCATCCTCGCCGCGATCATCGGACCGATGGTCCAGCCGTATGACCCGAATGCTCAGACGCCCCTGACGATGGCCGCGCCGTCCGCGCAGCACTGGTTCGGGACCACGCAGACGGGGCAGGACATCCTGTCCCAGGTGCTGACGGGCATCCGGCTGACGCTCGAGCTGGCCCTGGCGGTGGGCGTGATCGTCACGGTGGTATCCGTGCTCGTCGGGGTCACGTCCGCGTTCCTCGGCGGGATCTGGGACGACGTGCTCTCCCTCATCACCAACGTGTTCCTGGTGCTCCCGCCGCTGCCGCTGCTGATCGTTCTGCTCGGCTACCTGTCGCAGCAGGGTCAGACCCCCACCATCATCGTGCTGTCCCTCCTCGGCTGGCCGTGGGGCGCGCGGGTGATCCGGGCGCAGACGCTGGCGATCCGGGGCCGCGACTTCATCGACGCGTCCCGGGAGAGCGGCGAGAAGAACTGGCGCATCATCGTCTTCGAGCTCATCCCCAATGAGATCTCGCTCATCGCCGCCAGCTTCGTCAACACGGTGCTCTACGCGATCGGCGCCTCGGTCGCACTGGCCTTCGTCGGCCTCACCAACGTCAACTCCTGGTCGCTCGGCACCATCCTCTTCTGGGCCCAGACCGACAGCGCGCTGCAGTCCGCCGCGTGGTGGTGGTTCGTCCCCGCGGGCCTCGCGGTGGCGCTCATCGGCACCTCCCTGGTGCTGCTCAACAGCGGCCTCGACGAGCTCGGCAGCCCCCGGCTGCGGGCGACTCGCGGCACGGCGAAGGTCGCCGGGCACAGGATCTGGCCGACCGACCCGACCCCGGTGCTCGCGCAGCTCCAGGCGAGCCGCGGTCGTATCGGATCGTTCCTCTACTCCTTCTCGCGCCGCTCAATGCTTGAAGGAAACGCAGCCGGGGGTGACCTGTAAATGGCTCCGATTCTTGAGATTGACGACCTGTCGGTCGCGTACCGGTCCGCGGGCGGCGATGTCCACGCCGTCGAGCACGTGAACCTCACGCTCAACGCCGGCGAGGTCGTCGGCCTGTGCGGGGAGAGCGGCTCGGGCAAGTCGACCCTCGCCTACGGCGCGACCCGGCTGCTCCGCCCGCCCGCCCTGATCACCGGCGGCAGCGTGCGCTACCGCGGTCGCCGGATCACCCAGGGCGGTGACCCGGCCGACGTCCTGACGATGAACCATCGGGAACTGGCCCGCATCCGGTGGCGCGAGGTCGCGATCGTGTTCCAGAGCGCGATGAACGCGCTCAACCCGGTGCTCCGGGTCCAGGACCAGATCCTCGACGCGATCACCGCGCACCTGAAGCTGCCCAAGCACGAGGCCAGGGAGAAGGCCGCGACCCTGCTCGACCTGGTCGGCATCCCGCGTGACCGGCTCCGTGCCTACCCGCACGAGCTGTCGGGCGGCATGCGCCAGCGCGTGATGATCGCGATGGCCCTGGCCTCCGATCCCGAGGTCGTCATCATGGACGAGCCGACCACCGCGCTCGACGTGGTGGTCCAGCGGGACATCCTGGCCCAGATCGTGGAGCTCAAGGAGACGCTCGGCTTCGCGGTCCTGTTCATCACCCACGACCTGTCGCTGCTGCTCGAGCTGGCCGACCGGATCGCGGTCATGTACGCGGGGCGGCTGCTCGAGACCGGCACCGCGTCGGCCATCATGCGCGAGCCCGCGCACCCCTACACCCGAGGACTGCTGCACTCGTTCCCCTCGCTGCACGGACCGCGCCGGGAGCTGGTCGGCATCCCCGGCACGCCACCCGACCTGCGCGACGCGCTGCCCGGCTGCCCGTTCATCCCGCGTTGCTCGTTCACCATCCCGGCCTGCGCGGAGGTCGACATGTCGCTCGCGCCGCCGGCCGGGCACCCCGGCGCGGGCCTGGACCGGCCCGGGCCGATCACCGCCGACAGCCACCTCACGGCCTGTCCCATCGTGACCCCAGAAGAAGTGAGTCAGGAAGGGGTGCTGTCATGACCGAGCCCATTGCCAACGTGCCTGCCGCCGCCGGCGGCCTGGCCCCGGTCGAGCCGGCCGTCACCGGCCAGTCCGCCGCCCCGGCCGTCAACGCGACCGCCGATCAGGTGGGCGAGCCGGCCGTCGTCGAGTCGGTCGCCGCGTCCCGCGGGCCGCTCGCCATGGAGGCGGTCGGCCTGAACAAGGTCTTCAAGCTCGGCCGGGGCGCGGTCCTGCAGGCGGTGCGCGACGTCTCCTTCAACCTGTACCAGGGCGCGGTGATCGCGCTGGTGGGGGAGAGCGGCTCCGGCAAGTCCACGGTCGCCAAGCTGCTGGCCGGCCAGGAGCGGCCGACCAGCGGGCAGGTCATCGTGGACGGCAAGCCGATCGACGTGCGCAACACCCGCTCGTTCCGCGCGTACAAGAGCACGGTGCAGTACGTCTTCCAGGACCCGTTCAGCTCGCTGAACCCGGTGCACACGGTCGGCTACGACCTCACCCGCCCGGTCCGGCTGCACCAGCCCGGGGTCAAGGACGTCCCCGCCGCCGTGACCGCCCTGCTCGAGCAGGTCCGGCTGACCCCGGCGGCCCAGTTCGTGGTGAAGTACCCGCACGAGCTGTCCGGCGGCCAGCGGCAGCGGGTCTCGTTCGCCCGGGCCCTCGCCGCTCAGCCGACGGTGCTGCTGGCCGACGAGCCGGTATCCATGCTCGACGTCTCCATCCGCCTGGAGATGCTCAATCTTCTCGACGATCTGCGCACCAGGCTCTCCCTGGCGCTGCTCTACATCACGCACGACATCGCGTCCGCGCGCTACTTCGCGGACGAGGTGCTGGTGATGTACGGCGGCCAGATCGTCGAGCGCGGGCCGGCCGAGGATGTCACCCAGCATCCCGCCCACCCGTACACCCAGCTCCTCATCGCCTCCGCCCCCGATCCCGACAACCTGGGCAGCTCGCTCAGGGCAGGAAATGTCGTGGTCGGACCGGGCGGTGCGATTGCGGGGAAGGCCGGGAACGTCGGCCCGGCCCAAGTCGGCTGTCCGTTCAGCAACCGCTGTCCGATCGCCGAAGACAAATGCCGGCGGGAAAACCCCGCCCTTCAGTTGCTGACACCCGTCCGTGCGGCGGCGTGCTGGCGACTGGATGTAGCCGCCTCGCCAGTGGCGAGCGGCTCGATCTGAAACCGGGTCATTCAATCAAGGGAAAGCTCTCCTTTCAATCGCATCACCCTCGGAAGGAAAGGTCAAAGTTGACAACCAAGAGAATCACCAAGAGAGCGATCGCGCTCTCGGCCACCGGGCTCCTCGCGGCCGGCCTCGCGGCCTGCTCGTCGAGCTCGTCTACACCATCCAGCACCAGTAGCTCCCCAGCGACTGGCTCGAGCTCCACCAGTCCCTCCAACTCCAACGCGCCGGCCCTGGTGATGGAGTCCTCCCCGGAGACGAGCATCACCCAGAACTTCAACCCGTTCGTCGGCAGCTCGCCGATCAACGGCATGGGCGCCACCGGCCTCGTCTACGAGCCGCTGCTCCAGTTCGACCTGGCGAACCCGTCCCAGAAGCCGTACGACTGGCTGGCCACGAGCTACACCTGGAGCAACGGCGGCAAGACGATCACCTTCGCGATCCGCCAGGACGTGAAGTGGAGCAACGGCACCCCGCTGACGCCGGCCGACGTCGCCTTCACCTACAAGTACGTCGCGGCCCACACCAGCGGGTCCGACGACGTCAACCTCGGCGGCCTCGCGCCCACCAGCGTCACCACGTCCGGCGACAACGTGACGCTGACGTTCGCCACCGCGCAGTACATGAACCTGGAGAACATCGGCGGCCAGGCGATCATCCCGCAGTCGATCTGGTCCAGCATCAGCGACCCGGCCACCTACGCCGACCCGACCCCCATCGGCTCCGGCCCGTACACCCTCGGGAACTACACCAACGAGGGCTTCACGATGGTCGCCAGGACGGACTACTGGGGCGGCGCGGTGCCGGTGCCCAAGGTCTACTTCCCGGTTTACTCGACGAACGCCACGGCGCAGAGCGCCCTGTTCGCCGGGCAGATCGACTGGACCGGCAACTACATCCCGAACCTGCAGAAGGACTTCATCGCAGAAGGACCCGACGCACAACTACGCGTTCGAGGGCTCTGACTCCTCCAACGCCCTGTACCCGAACCTGAGCAAGTTCCCGACCAACCAGCTGCCGGTCCGCAAGGCGATCGACGTGGCGCTTGACCGCACCGCGATCGGCACCCAGGGCGAGTCCGGCCTCGAGGCCCCGGTCCTGAACGCCTCCGGCATCACCCAGCCGGCGTTCAGCGCGTGGCTCGCCCCGTCGCTGGCGAACAACAACCTCCCCGCCACCGGCGACCCCGCCCAGGCGGCGTCGATCCTGACGGCGGCCGGCTACACGAAGAACAGCGCGGGCTTCTTCACGAAGGGCGGCCAGGAAGTCGACGTCTCGATTACCACGCCCGGTGCCTACAGCGACTACGCGAACGACGTTGAGCTCGCGGTCGCCGAGCTGAACAAGGCCGGCATCAAGGCCACGTTCGACAACACCACCCCCGCCCAGTACGACGCGGACGCGGCCAGCGGTTCCTTCTCGCTGCTGCTCCGCTGGGGCAGCGGTGGCATCTCCCCGTTCAACCTCTACAACGGCTGGCTCAGCCCGTCTCTGATCGGTACCGGCAACGGTAACTACGAGAAGCTGAACGACCCGACCATGACCGCCGACCTGAACAAGCTCAACGGCGACCAGACGATCGCCGAGCAGACCGCGGACCTCGCACCGATCGAGTCGTACGTCGCCACCCAGCTGCCGGTCATCCCGACGACGACCTCGGCCGAGTGGTGCGAGTACACCTCGTCGCACTACACCGGCTGGCCGACCCAGTCGAACCCGTACGACTCGTGCCAGCCGTCGGGCACCAACAACGGTCCCGGCTCCGGCACCGACGAGTACGTCCTGCTGCACCTCAAGCCGGCGTCGTAACACAGACGCCGTAACACAGGTGTCGTAACACAACAGGAAACACATAAGCGGGCCTGACCCGCTGCGCAATGCGAAGGCCCGCCCGTCACTCTCGGGCGGGCCTTCCGCTGTCCCCACAAGGGAGGCCAGCGAGGGAAGCAATCCACCAAAATCAAAATGCATCCCCCAGAATCGGAAAATGCGCCCTCCCGAATATCTCCCGAGAGGACAGTCAAAGTGGACTAATACGCCCGAGAGGACAGTCAAAGGTGACTACTAAGCCAAGGTTCAGCAAGAGGGCGCTGGCACTAGCGGCCACGGGTCTCCTTGCGGCCGGACTCGCGGCCTGCGCATCGAGCAGCTCCGCCCCCTCCAGCACCACCACCGGTGCGACGCTGGTCATGGAGAGCTCGCCCGAGAACGGCATCACCCAGGACTTCAACCCGTTCGTGTCCACCGTCGCCCCCCAGGGCATGGGCGCCACCGGCCTCATCTACGAGCCGCTCTACCAGTTCGACCTCGCCAACCCGACGATCAAGTACCCGTGGCTGGCCACCACCTTCTTGTGGGGCCCGCAGGGCAAGTCGATCACCTTCACCATCCGCTCCGGCGTCAAGTGGAGCAACGGCACCCCGATGACCGCGGCCGACGTGGCCTTCACCTACAACTACATCAAGCAGCACCCGGCGATTAACCTGGCCGGCCTGAACATCGGCACGGTCACCAGCAGCGGTGACACTGTGACGGTGACCTTCCCGACCCCCCAGTACACCAACCTGGAGAACATCGCCGGGGTGGCGGTCCTGCCCGAGTCGATCTGGGGCTCGATCAAGGACCCGTCCACCTTCACCGACTCCGACCCGATCGGCACCGGCCCCTACACGCTGGGCTCGTTCGCCCCGAGCGGGTTCACGATGGTCAAGAACCCGAGCTACTGGCAGCCGAGCAAGGTCCAGGTCCCCAAGGTCTACTTCCCGGTCTACAGCTCGAACACGGGCGCGCTGAGCGCCCTGTTCGCCGGGCAGATCGACTGGACCGGCAACTACATCCCGAACCTGCAGCGGGACTTCGTCGACACCAACCCGGCCGACCACCACTACTGGGAGGCGGCGGGCAGCTCCAACGCCCTGTGGCCGAACCTGAACGTGTGGCCGACCAACCAGTTGCCGGTCCGGAAGGCCATCGACCTTGCCATCAACCGGACCGAGATCGGCGCCGCCGGCGAGTCCGGCCTCGAGTCCCCGCTGACCAACGCGTCCGGCCTCACGCTGCCGACGTTCCAGGCGTGGTCCGGCCCGATCGCCGACAATACCGTCACCTCCACCGGCGACGTCGCCGCGGCGAAGTCGGTGCTCACGCACGCGGGCTACACGATGAACAACAGCACCGGGTTCTTCGAGATGAACGGCAGGACCCTCGCGCTGAGCCTCATCGACCCGTCCTCCTACACCGACTACGCCCAGGACGACGCGCTGATCGCGCAGCAGCTCCGCGCGGCCGGCATCGACGTCACGTTCGTCGGCCAGTCGGTGACCACGTGGAACGCCAACGTCGCCGACGGCAACTTCCAGCTCACCCTGCACTGGGGGAGCAACGGCGTCACCCCGTACAACCTCTACGACAACTGGCTCGACGACTCGCTGGTCAGGTCGACCGGCGCGACCGGCGACTTCGAGCGGCTGCAGGACCCGACCATCGAGTCCGACCTCGTCGCCCTGAGCAGCGCCGCCCCCAACGTGCAAGCGCAGGCCGCCGCCCTGGCCCCGATCGCCAACTACGTCGCGCAGAACCTGCCGGTCATCCCGACCACCACCGCGGCGGAATGGTTCGAGTACAACTCGCAGAACTACGTCGGCTGGCCCACCCAGGCCACCCCGTACGACAGCGGGGAGCCCTCGGGCACCGACAACGGCCCTGGCACCGGCAGCGACGAGGTGGTGCTGCTGCACCTCACCCCGGCCGGCTGAAAAGGAAAAGAACAACCAGCGCCTCTGCGCCGCACCCCATGGTGATGGCCTGCCCGGTCCCGGCCGGGCGGGCCTCATTGTCTCCCGAACGGTCCCGGGCGACTCTCCGCCGTCCATGACACCGCCCCTTTCCGTTACCCCGGCAATTGTCTTCCCGCGCGGTCGAATAAGCGGGTTTGCCGCGGGTAGCGGGCCCCCATGACAATTACACTGTCCGCCATTGTTATCTGGCTTCTCATCGGGCTCGTGGTCGGCGGTCTCGCGCACCTGCTGGTCCCGGGCAGGAACCGCGTCGGCATCATCCTGACGATCCTGGTCGGCATCGTCGGCGCGATCGTCGGCGGCCTCATCACCGCCGCGATCCTCGGCGCGGGCCACGCGATCATCACGTTCATCGTCTCGCTGATCGTCGCGGCCGTGCTGATCAGCGCGATCTCCCACCCCAGGTCCCGCACCTACCTCAACGGCGGCCGTCGCCGCCGTCGCCTCCACATCTAAAGGCAAGGACCCTCGCGGCGCGTCCCTCTCCGTTCACTCGCGCCCCACGTTTAGCCGACGTCACGACGGACAGCGAAGGGGGGAAGGACCGAACAGGAGGGACACCATGAACAGCAAGGTGCAGGACATCATGACGCCTGACCCGGTCGGGGTGTACTTCGACCAGACGATCGCGGACACCGCCCGGATAATGCGCGATGCCCAGGTCGGCGCGGTCCTGGTGGTCAACGGCGAGTCGCTGGCGGGCGTGGTGACCGACCGGGACCTGGTGGTCCGCGGCCTCGCGGCCGGAGTCGGCCCGGACGCGCCGGTCGGCCCGCTCTGCAGCCCCAAGCTGGTCGGGGTCGCGGCCGATGCCGACGTCGCCCAGGCCGAGCACCTGATCAAGGAGAACGCCGTCCGCAGGCTCCCGGTCATCGACGAGGCGGGGCAGATCGTCGGGATGGTCTCGATGGGCGACCTCGCCGTCTCCGCCGACGGCGACTCGCCGCTCGCGGCCGTCAGTCAGGCCCAGCCCAACATCTGAACATCCAGACTCCGGCCGCCGTGATCTCCCCGAAGATCACGGCTGCCGGCGTTTTCGCCGCTCGCCGCCGGGCCCTCGGGTGCCTCAGGCCACGTTTCGTCCGGTCAGCAGGGGTAGAGGGGGTGGCATGTCCAGTGAAGTTCAAGAAGACCTCCTGGGGTTGCAGAACGCCCTGTTGAAAACCGACAGTGTCGAACAGTTTCTGCATGAGCTCGCGGTCTTGTCGGCCCAGACCGTCGACGGCGCGATGTCCTGCGGCATGGCCCTGCGGCAGCACGGCCGGCCGCTGACCGCCGCCGCCTGCAGCGACTCGCTCGCGTCGGCCGCCGACGAGGTCCAGTACCGGACCGGCGACGGCCCGTGCCTGCACGCCGTCCGGCGCGGGCGGCCGGTGCGCATCGACGATACCGCCGCCAGCGACCGGTGGCCGCGGTTCTGCCGCCGGGCGGCCGAGCTCGGCATCCGCTCCTGCTACGCGCTGCCGCTGATCGTCGGCGGCCAGCCGGTCGGGGCGCTGGTCCTGTACGCCCGGCGGCCGGCCGCCTTCGGCCCGGGCGAGACCAAGCGGGCGGACCGGTTCGCCAGCGACGCCTCGGGCGCACTCACCCTCGCCCTGCGGATGGCCTCCTGCGCCGATCTCAACGACCAGCTCAGGTCCTCGATCGAGTCGCGGGCGGTCATCGACCAGGCGCTCGGCGTGATTATGGCCACCGAGCACTGCCCCCAGGACCGGGCGCTGGCGCTGCTGAAGAGCATCTCGCAGAACAACAACGTGCGGCTCCGCGACCTGGCCGCCAGCATCGTGACGAGCGCCAGCGGCCAGCCGCCGCAGTCGCCGTCACCGTTCGAGGAGGGTGACTGAGGCGATGACGAACTCCCGCATGCTGAAGTGGCGGGCCGTCGACGGGCAGCTACCCCTGGGCGGCGCCCAGGCGCTGGTGGAGCGGACGTTCCGGCAGGGCGACATCCCCTCCCTCCGCCGCTGTGCGGTCGAGTTCGGCATCCGCGCGGGGATGAGATCGGTCCGGCTCTCGGACTTCGTGCTCGCGGTCAGCGAGGCGGCCGCCTGCACCGTCGCCGGGGGGCCGTGCACCGCCAGGCTCCGGCTGTGGACGACCGGCCCGCGGGTCTTCTGCGAGGCCCGCGGCGACAGCCTCTCCCATCGCGGGCCCAGCCGTCACGATGAGGCCGAGACGCTGCGGCGCAGGCTGCTGCACCGACTGTGCGACTACGCCAGCGTCCAGGCGGGTCCGGACGGCGTCACCGTGCTCGCCTCGCTCGCCGTCAGCTGAGGTTACTGGCGTGGCCGGGCAGCGACGCCAGCGCGGCCGTCGTGTCCGGGTAGATCTCGATCAGCCGGTCGATGCCCACGAGGTCAAGCACCCGCAGCACGGCCGCCGAGGTGACGGCGAGCCGCACGGTCGCCTCGTGCGCGGCGGCCCGCCGCACGGCCCGGGTGATGGCGGAGATCCCGGCCGAGTCGCAGAACGTGGTGAGGGTCATGTCGACCACCAGTCCGAGTGCGCCCGCGTTGAGCACCTCGAGCAGTGCCTCGCGGAGGCCGTCGGCAATGGTCAGGTCGAGTTCCACCGGGACCGCGACCACGGCCGCCCGGCCAGACCAGGTCACGGGAAAACGATCATCGGGCACGAGAAAACACCGCCGCTTTCAGGCTTAGGGCGGGCCGCGTCTCCGGACCCAAGACAACGGTCATACGCGCAAGGTCGCAACCGCAGGCAGCATTATCCCGATCCTGCCGCCGCTGCACAACCTGAAGAATGTTACTACCTAGTTTCGACTTCCGGGTGCGGGTAGTTGACGGAGGCACCCCCACGCGCCGCCGGCGGCGCGACACCTGGATAAGGAACAATCATGCGACTCGGCTCTATTGTCCTCGTCATCTGGCTGATCATCGGGGCGATTGCCGGTGGTCAGCGCGGTTACTACAAGAGCACGCCGGGTTGCGGCGGCGCCGGCACCATTGCCGTCACGATTCTGGCCGGCCCGCTCAACTACGCGGGCCTCAACCCGAAGGTCTCCTGCAAATCCTAAGCGTCTGGGCCTCCGGGCCGTCGAGGCGGGCGGTCCGGGGGCGGTCCGGTCGACGGCACGCAGGCCTGGCACGATTACCCTGCAAGGACACGACCGCTGCATACCGTCCATCGGTTGGGGGCCGGTAGGACGGAGGCATGACATGACAGTCGGGGATCTCGGCCACGGGGCCACGGATCTGGTCAGCCTCTCCAACGGCGAGGCCAGGTCGCTCAGCAAGCTCGCCGAGATGACGGTCAGGCAGGTCCCGGGCTGCGCGGCCGCGCACGTGACGATCTGGCGCGACGGCGAGGTATCGGCGGTGGCGGCCAGCCATCCCGATCCGGCCGAGCTGGTCGACCTGCAGCTGCGGATGGGCACCGGGCCGCTGCTGCTGGCCGCGCGCGACGGGACTGCCGGTGAGCAGCGCCGACGCGCTGGCCGAGGAGCGCTGGCCGCGCTGGGCGCAGGAGGCGCTCCGCCGCGGGCTCCGCTCATCGGTCCACCTGGTGACCCAGTTCCCGCCGATGACCCTGGTGCTGGCGCTTTTCGGGGTACGGCCGGGGAGCCTTGACGCCGACGGAGTGCCGATGGCGGAGATGCTCGCCCGGTTCGGCTCCACCGTCTTCGCCAACAGCCTCGCCTACGGCGAGGCACAGCGGACCGCGACCCAGCTGAAGGACTCGGTGGCCGCCCGCGCGGTCACCGACCAGGCCAAGGGCATCTTGATGCACGCGCTCGGCTGCGACGCCGACGAGGCGCTCAAGTATCTGCGCCGCGAATCGCAGCGCCGCCACCTGAAGGTCACCGACGTCGCCGCGCGGGTCATCGCGACCTACGCCCCCGGCGGTCCCGTTCCCCCGCCCGCCGCGGGCGGCACCCGGCCCGGCCGCCGGGCTTAGCGGAAGCCGGCCAGGCCGCCGGGCTTAACGCGAGCCGTCGAGCCACCGCCGGGCCTTGCGGCGGGCCGCTCGCCGCCACACCGACCGGGCCCGCCGCTGGTACTCCACCGCGTCGCGGTGCGCGCGCTCGTTGAGCAGGCCGAAGCTGAACGCGTTCTCGCCCGCCAGGTGCGCCTGCATCCCGATGCCGCGGGCGGCCGTGCGGGCGGTCACCGCATCCTGGTGATCGCCGAGGACCGACTGGACCGCCTTCATCCGCTTGGCGAACCGCCGGGCCTGCTTGCCGAACACCGGCTCGGCCGCCTCGGCCGCGTACCGGGCCCGCTTGGCCGCCTTCCTCGCCTCGTGCAGCGCGACGTCACGGCCGGCGCCGCCGGCGCCCGCCGGGCCCGGCCCATCCGGCGCTTGGTCCGGCGGTAGGCGCGGGCAACCGCCTGCGGCAGAACCTCGGCGGCGGGGGCCGTCGCCGCCGCCGTCGGCGGCGGGTCGTCGAATAGCCGGTCCAGGTCGTCGAGGAGCCGAAAGTAGCGCCGCGAGTCCAGCGCCTTGAGCGCCGCCTTCCGGGCCGCCGCCTGCTCCGGCGCGAAGTGCGCGGTGACCCGCGCCTTGGCCGGCCCGATCACCAGCTCCACCGGCAGCTCGGCCAGGGCGGCCTGGAAGTGCTGTTCGAGCACCTCGGCGTCGCGGGCGTCGCCGAGTACCCGGCCGAGCCACCGAAGCTCGTCCCGCAGCCCCGCGGTGGCCGGCTCGGGCCAGACCATCGGGAACGCCTGCAGGACGGCCCGCAGCCGCCGGGTGGTCACCCGCATCTGGTGGACGGCGTCAGGCTCGTCGCGCCGGACGGCGGCGTCGAGGGCCTTCAGCCGGCTCGCCTGCGCGCCGACGTAGGCCGAGACCACGTCACCGGCCCGCGCCCCGCCGCCGGACGGCGCCGCCGTGACCGGGGAGCGGGCGTCCACCGCCAGCGCGCGTTCCAGTTTGGCGGCGCGGGCGGCCGGCCGCAGCCCGCTGCGGCGCAGGCGCCCGGCGGCCGCCCGCAGCAGCCGCGGGCGGCCGCCGGTCAGCTCGATCTCGAGCTCGTTCCAGCGGGACACGGTGGTGGACGCGCCCAGGCTCTGCGCCGCCACCTCGTCGACCGCGATCTCGGCCAGCGACGTCCCGGCCGCGTCGCGCAGGGTGGTGCGGCGCCGATGCGTCTCGATCCGCGCCACCGGCCGCAGCGAGGCGTCCCTGGCGTGCGCCCGGACCAGCCGCGCCAGCTCGGCCGGGACCGGATCGCCGCCGCTCTTGCTGCGCCGATCGATCCGGTCGCGGTCGCCCTGGTCGAGGGTGAGCCGAATCTCCCGGCGGCGCGATGCGCCCGCCGTCTGGCGGGCGGTCCCGGCGACGGTATCGGGCAGCTTCAGGTGCCAGCCCTCGTCGGAGCCGCCTTCGCGGCGCCGCAGGGTGATCCCCGCCTTCAGCAGCCGCAGGTCCTCGGTGTCGTAGTACTCGGCGGTGAGCGTCTCCTGCTCCGGCTCGGACACGGTGGCCACCCGGGGCAGGTCCGCAAACGACGGCAGGGCGACGTCGCCCGCCACCTCGTACTTCCGCTCTGTTTCGCGTACCTCGGTCGTCATGAGGGCACGACTACCCGACCGTGCCCGAACATCACGTGCCAATCGCCGCCGCGCCCGCGACGGCGCGCCGGTCAGGAGGCGCGCGCGTCCGACGTCTGCTCGCGGGACGGGCGTTCCTTGCGGCGGCGCATGCTCCTGCGGCGGGCCCGGATCCGCTCGTCGGCCGTGGTGCCGCCCCAGATGCCGTGCGCCTCGCCGCTTGCCATCGCGAAGTCAAGGCACTGCTGGCGGACCGTGCAGCCCGCGCAGACCCGCAGCGCGGTGCTGGTCTGCCCGGCCCCGGCCGCGCCCTCGGCGATGGGAAAGAACAGCTCAGGATCGGCGGAGAGACAGGCACTGGCAGCGCGCCACTCGGTGGCGTAGTGGGTCATCTGGCGTCCTCACGGAAGGCTGGCAACTCGGCGGCGTCGTCACCGCCGGCCAGTCCGCTTCCCGCCCGTCACCAATCTATTCAGGCCAAGTACGACACCTGGTAGTGGGCGAGCTGCCAGCCGTCGGCCGTCCGGGTGGCGAGCACGCCCAGGTGCACGCCGAGGGTCGCCTTGTCGGTGTACGAGAAGTCCGCCCACAGGTAGCCGAGCACCAGCCCCTCGGCCAGCCGCCTGGTCTCCAGGACCTTGTACGCGGCCTGCATGCCCATCGGCTGGGAGGCGTAGTAGTCCGTCACTCCCCGCCGCCCGACCGAGTAGGGCCGCATCCCCTGGAAGATCGCGTCCTCGGTGAAGCAGTCGGCCACCTCGGTCGGCTCGTGCGCGTCCACCCCCGCCTTCCAGCGGTCCATTACTCCCCGGATGACCTGCTCGTCCTCGCTCGTGGTGCCCATCTTCGCCCCCTGTCGTCGCCCCCCACCCCTCCGACAGTCTCTCCACCGGCCCGGGATTCATTCGCGGGCTGTTTACGGCCAGGCCGCCCGGGTAGCCGCTGCACTGCGGTCGGCCCGGTCAACGAGGTCGAGCGCATCGCGCCGTGCCCCGGGCACCCCCCCAGTCGGGGCGCGGCGCGATTATTTATGTGAGGCAGATCACATAAGACAACGTTTAGAAGCTCTGGTGCGGGCACAACAGCGAACGTCCGGCATTCGTCCCCCGCAGATCCGGAGATGGCCATGATGAAGACAACGACCTACGAGCCCGCGCTCGGCCACCGAGCGGAACTCAGGGGCCTGTCCGACGACGAGCTCCTCACCCGGCTGCGCGCGCTGCCGCGAGACAGCGACGAGCGCGCGTCGCTGTGCGAGCTGATCGTGGAGCGGCACGAGAAGCTGGTCCGCTCCTGCGTCAGGCAGTACCGCGGCAGCCCCGAGCCGGTCGAGGACCTGATGCAGGTCGGCTACGTCGGCCTGCTCAAGGCGATCAACAACTTCGACCCGGCGTTCGGCAACAGCCTCACCGCCTACGCGGCCCCATGCGTGAGCGGCGAGATCAAGCGGCACTTCCGCGACAAGCGGTGGCAGGTCCACGTGCGCCGCGCCGCCCAGGAGCTGCTGCTCGAGATGCGCAAGGCGACCGAGGACCTGACCCACAAGCTCGGCCGCGCGCCGACCAACGAGGAGCTGGCCGAGCGGCTCGGCGTCACCGCCGACGATCTGCTCGAGGCGCAGCAGGCAGACATGGTGTTCACCTCCTATTCGCTCGACGCCCCGCTGTCGGACGGGGACGACCCCGGGCAGCTGGCCGACATGCTCGGCGACGAGGACGCCGACGTCGAGCGCGCGATCGACATGGAGGCGGTGGCGACCCACTGGGACGAGCTCCCCGAGCGCGAGCAGAAGATCCTCACCATGCGCTTCTACGGCAACCTGACCCAGGCCGAGATCGGCGCGACCCTCGGCATCTCCCAGATGCACGTGTCCCGCCTGCTCTCCCGCGCGCTGGCCCACCTGCGCAGCCGCCTGCTCGACGCCGCCGCCTGACGCCCGCAACGTCCCCATCAGGAAGGACAATCCCCCATGAAAACAGGCGCAGGCCTGGCGTTCATCGCCGTCGGCGCGATCCTTGCGTTCGCCATCCACGGCAGCCCCGGGTGGGTGAACGTGCACACGGTCGGCTGGGTGCTGATGCTCGTCGGCCTGGTCGGGATGCTGCTGCCCAGGCGCACCTACGGCTGGCTCGGCCGCCGGATGACGGTGCGGCGGAGCTACCCGAGCGGCCGGGTCGAGCAGCGGGCGGTGCCGCCGTACGTCGGCCTCAACCCGGGCACGGCCAGGGAAGAGGCGGGCCTTCCGCCCGAGCCGACGCTGCTCGAGCAGGAGGACCTGATCGACGGGACCCGGCTCAACGGCGAACCGTACGGGAGCCAGCGCCCGGTCGCAGGCGACACCGAGGTGATCGAGGACCTCTACGAGCAGCCGTAACCGGTCCGGTCTGACCGGTCAGACCGGACCCCGCCGCTCGATGCTCGCGCGTCAGGGCCCCACCCTGACCGCGAGCATCGTCACGTCGTCGCGCAGCTCGCCGTCGGAGAACGAGGTAACCAGCTCCTGGACCGCGTGCACGGTCTCCGCCGCCGAGCGCCCGGCGACCGAGGCCAGCTCGTCCGCCAGCCGGTCCTCGAAGAACGCCAGGTCCGCGCTGCGCGCCTCGGTCACCCCGTCGGTGTAGAAGAACAGCAGGTCGCCCTCGCGGAGCTCCAGTTCCATCCGGCTCGCCTCCAGGTCGCCGAACAGCCCCAGCGGCATCCCGTCGACCTCCAGGATCTCCACCCGCCCGTCGGCCCGGACCACGGCCGGGCCGGGATGGCCGCAGCCGCCCAGCCTGACCTGCACCCGGCGGCCGCGCTGGCGCAGGAAGGCGAGCGAGGCGGTCACGAAGCGCTCGCCGTAGTCCCCGGCCAGCAGCACCTCGTTGGCGGCGGTGAGCACGTCGGCGGGCGCGTCGTGGACGTGCGCGAGGGCGCGGATCGAGTGCCTGGCGGCGGCGGTCATCGCGGCCGCGTCCTGGCCCTTGCCGCAGACGTCGCCGACCGCGATGGCCCAGCCGTCGGAGGCCGGGAACACGTCGTAGAAGTCTCCGCTGATCTCCTGCCACTGGGTGGCGCCGATGTAGGCGGCGGCGAACTCGAGCCAGGGCACCGCCGGCAGGCTGGCCGGCAGCAGGCTCGCCTGGAGCGACTCGGCGACCTCGGACCGGCGGCGGAACATCCGGTCGACGCGGATCGCGTTGGCGAGGTGCTGGCCCAGATCCTCGGCCAGCCCGAGGTCGGCGACCGAGAACGGGCCGTTGGCCGCCTGCCGCGCCAGCGTCAGCGCGCCGTAGCCGGTGCTCCCGTCGGAGATCGGGACGCAGATCAGCGAGGTGGCGCCGAGCGTCATCAGCAGCGGCGTGCCGCCCGGCCCGATGCCGAGCACCGAGGGATCGTCGGGGTGCGCGAGCAGCACCGACTTGCCGGTCGAGTGCACCTGCCACGGGGCCGATTCCGGATCGGGGTCGACCGACCGCACGGCCCGCTCTGCGCTTCCCGGCCCGCGCCGATCGGCCCGGCCGTCGCGCAGGCCCGCCGCGAACTGGCGGCGAAGCTGGCCGCCGCGGTCGATGTCGATGATGACCCAGTCCGCGAGCTCGCCCGCCAGCAGCCGTGCGCACCGCTGCAGGGTGACGGCCTCGCTGAACGTGCTGTTGTCGAGGAGCAGCCGGGTCACCGACGTCACCATGTCAAGCCGCTTGGTCATCGCGGTGATGGCGGGGTCGGTCGTGTCCTCGATCACGGCCGGAGCGGCCGCGGCGGCCCCGTCGGCGGCCGCCCCGTCGGCGGCGGCGACGGCGGAATCCGCCCCGGCCGGGGCGACGGTGACCATGAACAGCGGCGGGTCGCCTGGCAGTTCGACGGCGGCCGCCGTCAGGGTGGCGTCAAGCGGGCCGGTGGAGGTCAGCACCCGGCAGTTGGCCTTCCGGTCCGCCCCGGTCCGGGCGACCGCCGCCAGCTGCGTCTGCAGCGCGGCGCGGAACGGCAGGTCGACGAAGGAGGTGAGCGGCTTGCCGGTGGCGTAGCCGGCCGGGAATCCAAGCAGCGCGGCCGCCCGGTCGTTCGCCCGCCGGATCGTGCTGTCCTGCTCGAGCAGGAACAGGGCGGCCGGGGTGCGCTGGAAGGCGGCGTGCAGCAGCCGGCGCTCGGCCGTTCCCGGCAGGCCGTCGGGCGCGGCGTCGCTCCGCTCAGCCGGGGCGGCCGTCAGCGCCACCGCGAGCGCGTCGATGGCGCCGTCCAGTTCGGTGAGGGCAGCGTCGATCAGCGAACCGGCATCGGCGCCGGGCAGGCCGACCGCCTGCCGCAGCGCATCCCGCCGTCCCGCCAGGTCCGCCAGCGCCCCATCAGGCCGTCCGCCCTGCGGCATATGTCCGCCATCCCCGCATTGTCGTCGTCAACCGAGCCAGGTTCAGGATATGGGGCGGATCCGGGTGACCGAGATCAAGATCAATGGCAACAAGGATGTGAATCGGCACGCGCAGCCGGCGATGTTTACCGGCAGTCGTGGGGGTAGCCGGTTAGGGCACCTGACCACCCCCAGACAACCCGCCGGAGCCTTACCACGACCCCCCCCCAGGGCTCCGGCGGGTTTTTACGGGGTTTAGGCGTTCGCCAGCCAGCGTTCCATGCAGGCGATCAGCTCATCGGTGTCGACCGGCTTGGTCACGTAGTCGTTGGCGCCGGCCGCCAGGCTCTTCTCCCGGTCGCTTGGCATCGCCCGCGCGGTGACCGCGATGATCGGCAGCGACTCGAACTCGGGCATCTGCCGGATCGCGGTCATCGTCGCATAGCCGTCCATCCCCGGCATCATGATGTCGGTCAGGATCAGGTCGGTCTCCGGGTTGGCGCGCAGCACCTCGATGCCCTGCCGCCCGTCGCTTGCGTGCGTCACCTCGATGCCGTGCAGCTCGAGCGAGCTGGTGATCGCGAACACGTTGCGGGCGTCGTCGTCGATGACGAGCACGTGCTTGCCCCGCAGCTCGGGGTGGTCGTCCGCGACCGGCTCGTCCGCGTCGCCGGGCGCTCTCGGCCGCGGCCGCGCTGGCGACGAACGCGGGCACCTGACCCGGCCGGGCGGCCGACAGGTGCAGCGTGATCCGCTCGCGGAGCTCGTCCAGCGAGGGCAGCAGCTCCAGCGTCGGGTAGGCGGAGCGCAGCGCCGCGAAGCGGTCCATGTTCGCGCCGTCCGGCTGCGCGGACTGGTAGGCGAGCACCGGGACCTCGCGCAGCTCCGGCTTCTCCTGCACCTGCTCGAGGAACTCGAGCGCGGTCGGCATGGCTAGGTCGACGACCACGCACCGGAACGGCTCGGCCGCCAGCATCGCCACCCCCTGGCTGGGGCCGACGGCGGTGGACACCCGCACGGCGGTGCTGACGCCGGCCAGGTCGGAGATCGCGCTGTAGGCGAGCAGCGTCAGCAGGCCGCCGCTGGTGCCCTCGAAGACGAGCACGTTCCTGTCCTGGCCGCCGGCCCGGCCGTCCCCGCCGCCGGCCGCGCGGCCCTCGATCGCGGTGACGGTGGCGGCGGTGCCGGTGACGGCGGTCCCCGCGGCGGGGGCGACCGGAACGGAGTCGTCGTCGCGTCCGCCCGCCCCGAACGCGATGATCGACGTCGCCGCGCGGGTGATGTCGGCCATCGCGGCCCGCAGCGGCCGGCTGATCTCGTCGCGCCCCGCCTCGGCGGCCGCGGCGGCTTCGGATCCCCGGGCTGGTCGGTCGGCGTTCCCGGTGCCACGGGCCTCCCGGGGGCCGCCGCGGCCGGTCGGCCCGGCGTAGCCGATCAGCCCGTCCGGCGTCGGCGATCCTTCGGCCAGGGCGGCGAAGGCGTCCGCGGCCTCGTCGAAGGGCGGGACGGCGGGCAGCGTGGCGGGCACCCGCAGGGTGAACGTGCTGCCGCGGCCGAGGTCGCTGGTGGCGGTGATCTGCCCGCCGAGCAGCGCGCTGACCTGACTGGCGATCGACAGCCCGAGCCCGGTGCCGCCGTACCGGCGGCTGAGCGTCCCGTCGCCCTGCTGGAACGCGCCGAAGATGACGGCCAGGTTCTCCGGCGCGATGCCGATCCCGGTGTCGATGACCGAGAACACCAGCTCCGGATCGCCGCCCTGGCCGTCGGCGGCGGTCGTCGCGCTCACCCGGAGAGTGACCCGCCCGCGCTCGGTGAACTTGACCGCGTTGGACAGCAGGTTCCCGACCACCTGGCGCAGTCGCTGCCGGTCGGTGTCCAGCTCCGCCAGCGCCGACGGCTCGATCGCGACCTCGAAGTCGAGGCCCTTCTCGGTGGTCAGCGGCTGGAACGTGGCCTGCAGGTCCTCGATCAGGGCGCCCAGCGTGAACCGCTCGGCGTGCAGGTCCATCCGGCCGGCCTCCACCTTCGACAGGTCGAGGATGTCGTTGATGAGCTGAAGCAGGTCCGAGCCGGCCGAGTGGATGACGTTCGCGTACTCGACCTGCTTGGCGGTGAGGTTCCGGCCCGGGTTCTGCGCCAGCAGCCGGGCCAGGATCAGCAGGCTGTTCAGCGGCGTCCGCAGCTCGTGCGACATGTTCGCGAGGAACTGGGACTTGTACTGGGAGGCGAGCGCGAGCTGCCGCGCGCGCTCCTCGATCTCCGCCCTCGCCCGCTCGATCTCCGAGTTCTTGGCCTCGATGTCCTGCTTCTGCGCGGCCAGCAGCTCGGCCTTGTCCTCGAGGTCGGCGTTGGACCGCTGCAGCTCCTCCGACCGGGCCTGCAGTTCCGACGACCGTGCCTGCAGCTCGGTCGCCAGCTGCTGCGACTGGTCGAGCAGCGTGTCGGTCCTGGAGTTGGCGATGATCGCGTTGACGCTGATCCCGAGCGTCTCGGCGAACTGCTCGAGGAAGTCGATCTGGATCGGGGTGAACTTGCTGAACGACGCGAGCTCGACCACGCCGAGCACCTCGCCCTCGAACAGCAGCGGCAGCACGACCAGGTTGGCCG
Source organism: uncultured Actinomycetota bacterium (assembly GCA_963836195.1). Lineage (GTDB taxonomy): Bacteria > Actinomycetota > Actinomycetes > Streptosporangiales > Streptosporangiaceae > Trebonia. The sequence continues at coordinate 56,229 of CAWIIX010000002.1, forward strand.
GCGGCGCCTCGCCAAGACCGGACGTGATCTTGATGTAGCCCTGCGGGATCTCGTCGACCACGACCAGCCGCTTGGACTTGGCGACCTGGCCGATCAGCGACTGCCCGATCCGGTACTGGATCGGCGCGTCCTTGTCCGCCCGCAGCCCGTACCCGGCGATCAGCCGGAGGCTGGTCTCGTCGCCCGCCTGGTCGGCGAGGAAGAACGTCCCGTGCAGCGCCCCCATCAGCGGCGCCAGCTCCTCCATGATCAGCTCGGCGACGACCTCGAGGTCCCGGTGGCCCTGCATCATCGAGCCGATGCTGGCCAGGTTGGTCTTCAGCCAGTCCTGGTCGCGGGAGGCCTGCACGGTCTCGCGCAGCGTGTCCACCATCGTGTTGATGGTGTCCTTCAGTTCCGCGACCTCGCCCTCCGCATCGACCGAGATCGTCCTGGTGAGGTCGCCCGCCGCGACCGCGCTGGTCACCTGGGAGATCGCCCGCACCTGGCGGGTCAGGTTGCCGGCCAGCTCGTTGACGTTCTCGGTCAGCCGCTTCCAGGTGCCGGAGACGCCCTCGACCTCGGCCTGCCCGCCGAGCTTGCCCTCCCGGCCGACCTCGCGGGCCACCCGGGTGACCTCGGCCGCGAACGACGACAGCTGGTCGACCATCGTGTTGATGGTCGTCTTGAGCTCGAGGATCTCGCCCCGCGCGTCCACGTCGATCTTCTTCGTCAGGTCGCCCTGCGCGACCGCGGTGGTCACCTGGGCGATGTTCCGCACCTGGTTGGTCAGGTTGTTCGCCATCGAGTTGACGTTGTCGGTCAGGTCCTTCCAGGTGCCTGAGACGCCGTGCACCACCGCCTGGCCGCCGAGATCGCCCTGGGTGCCCACCTCGCGGGCGACCCGGGTGACCTCGTCCGCGAAAGCGGAGAGCTGGTCGACCATCGTGTTGAGGGTGGTCTTGAGCTCGAGGATCTCGCCCTGGGCCTCCACCCCGATCTTCTGGGTGAGGTCGCCCTTGGCCACCGCGGTCGCCACTTGGGCGATGTTCCGCACCTGGGTGGTGAGGTTGCCCGCCATCGCGTTGACCGACTCGGTGAGGTCGCGCCAGGTGCCGGAGACACCGGAGACGTGGGCCTGCCCGCCGAGCTTGCCCTCGGTGCCCACCTCGCGCGCGACCCGGGTCACCTCCGAGGTGAACTGGTCGAGCTGGTCGGCCATGCCGTTGAAGACCGTCGCGATCTCATCCACGAGCGGATCGCCGGTCAGCGCGAGCCGTCGGCTGAAGTCACCGCCGCGGACCGCGGTCAGCCCGGCGAGAAGCTGCTCGAGGCCCGACCGGTCAAGCCGGGGTCGCTGGTCAACGTCTGTCATGGGTGCTCCCATTCCTCGCCTGGAGCGGAGAAATCGTAAACGACTGACTGTTACACGATAGCCGCCTGGCAATGCGCGGCCGCTGTCAAATTGCCCATATACTCCGCTGCCGCCACCCGCGACCGGTCGCTATCAGGGAAATCGCGGGCATCGGCGCCGTCTCCGCCCGCCTCGGCGAGGCCGCCGTTTTACCCGGTGGCGGATGGTACGGTTTCGGCATCTCGGCGTCTTGGCGTGGGGCGGTGATGGTGGCAGGCAGCAGTGGCGCGGTAACGCCTGGAGACGCTCCGCTGCCCGGAGACAGCCAGCTTCCCCGTGCTAGCGCCGACCCTGACCCTAGTCTACCGAGGCTCGCGGCCGTCATCGAGCGCCAGCGCCGTGAACTGATCCTGGCGCGGGCCGACGCGCAGGCGGCAGAGGTCGCCGCGATGGCCCGGGGCGTGCTGATGGAGCGGCAGGGACTGTCGCCGGTGGCGGCGATCCGCCAGCTCGCGGACATGGCCGCCGCGGCGGGCATCCCGGTGACCGAGATGGCAGCGGCCGTGCTGCGGCAGGAGCCGCCGTCCGCCCCAGCCGAATCTGCGTCGGCTGCCCCCGCCCCGGCTGCCTCCGCCGACCCGGCGAGGGCGGGGGAGCGGCTCGGCGCGGGGGAGTGGCTTGAGCCCGGGCAGCGGCTGGACGGGGCCGCCGAGTCGCTCGCGCTGGCGGCGATCACCCGCGCCAGGGACGGCGTCGAACTGGTCGGCGCGCTGGCCGGCCAGCTGGGACCGAGGTTCGAGGCGGCGGCGGTCGCGGTCTGGCTGCTCGACGCCGACGGCGCCCTCGAGCTGCTCGGCCAGGACGGGCTCGACGGCACCGACTCGAGCCGCTGGCGGCGGCTGCCGCCGCAGTTTGACTGCCCGGAGCAGCGGGTGGTCGCCGCCGGCGTCGACCTGTGGTGGGAGGCGGGGCCGCCGCCGCCCGACCCGGTGGCCGTCGCGGCGCCGTGGGGACGGAACGCCGCCCGGGCGGTGCTCGGCCTCCGGGACCGGGCGGGCATCCTCCTCGGCGTGGCCGAGGTCTGGTGGCGAGGGCCGCGACGGGAGTTCGACCCCGATACCCGGGGCCTGCTGGCCGCGACGGTGGCCGGCTTCGCCGACGTGCTCGGGGTGCGCCTCGCCTATGGTCACATCGGGGCGGGGACCCCGTCCCCGGCCGTCTTCGCGGCCCTCGACCAGATCGCGGATTCGGTGCTGCTGGCCCGGCCGCTGCGCGGGGCCGACGGCGAGATCACCGACTTCGCCATCATGTACCTGAGCCCCGGCTACGCCGACCCGCTCGGCCGTCCGGCCGCCGAGCTCGTCCGCGCTCACCCTGCTCGAGGCGTACCCCGCCTCGGCGTCGGGCGACGGCCTCTACGCGCGGGCCGAGCGGGTGCTCGCCAGCGGGCACGCCGAGCACGTGCCCGGCGCCGTCATAGCCCCGCTGGCCGCAGCCGCGACCGCCGAGAACGGCGGCGACATCGGGCAGACGGTGATCGCCGACCTGACCGCGATCCCGTTCTTCGCCGGGGTGCTGTTCACCTGGCGGACGCCGGGCGAGGCGGAGCGGCTGGCCGAGCTGCTCGGCCACGCGCAGCGCCTCGGCAGCATCGGCGGCTGGGAGGAGCAGCTCGCGGCCGGGACCATCCGCTGGACCGATTCCGCGTTCGCGCTGTTCGGGCTCGATCCGGCCCAGGCGGCGCCGATTCCGATCGCCCAGCTGCACAGCTTCGTGATCGCGGCCGACCGCGGGCCGGTTCGCCGGTTCCAGGAGTTGCTGCTGCAGCGCCGGGAGCCGGCCGTGGCGGTGTTCCGCATCGTCCGGCCGGGCGACACGGCGATCAGGCAGATCCGGATCTTCGCCGAGCCGGTCGTCGTCGACGACGCGCTGGTCGCGCTGCGCGGCGCCTTCCAGGACGTCTCGGCGCAGTACCACACCCAGGTGGCGCTGGCCGCCACCCGCGACCAGCTGGCCGACAGCGAGCAGCGGGCGGCCGAGGAGCACCTGCTCGCGCTCCGCCTCCAGCAGGCCATCATGGCCCAGGACGAGCCGCCGGTGGCGGCGGCGCGGGTGGACATCGCGGTGCGCTACCGCCCGGTCGAGCCCGGGCACCTGGTCGGCGGCGACTGGTACGACGTGCTCACCCTGCCCGGCGACGACCTGCTGATCGTGGTGGGGGACATCACCGGGCACGGCATCGACGCGGTGACCGGCATGGTGGCCGCCCGCAACGCGCTGCGGGGGCTGGCGGCGACCCAGGAGGGCCCGGCCGAGCTCCTGCGGCACCTGAACTACGCCGCCTGCCATCTCACCGAGGGCATCGCCGGGACGGTCATCTGCGGCCGCTACGACCCGCAGACCCGGATCCTGCGCTGGGCCAGGGCCGGGCACCTGCCCCCGGTCCTGGTGCGGGACGGCGCCGCCAGGGCGCTGCCGCTCCCGGACGGCGTGCTGCTCGGACTCGACCCGGACGCCGTCTACGAGGAGGCCAGCACCCAGCTCCGGGTCGGCGACACCCTCCTGTTGTTCACCGACGGGCTGATCGAGCGCCGGTCCGGCTCGATCAGCGACGCGCTGCGCGACTTCACGGCGGCGGCCGCCCCGGCCGGCCCGGACGCGCGGTCGCACGCGGACCGGATCCTCGGCACCGCGATCTCGGACACCGGCGACGACGCCTGCCTGGTCGTCGTGCGGATCGTCTAGCGAACGCCGGGCGGAGAATCAGCGATGCGGAAGCGCCGAGCGCCCGCGTCACCGCGTGGGTGCCGCGTGCCCGGTGCTCGCCCCCGCACGCCGCCGCCGCCCAGCCCCAAGCTGGCCTCGCATGGCAACGACGTCCGCATAACTTCGCCGATTCATCGCCAGCCTCACGTACCCCCGTCATAACCCCACAAACACACCAAATCACCGCTTTATGGCCGACCAATTTGACCAATGAGTCCACCCCCGCCACCCCCCCACCAAGCGACTCCCGGTCCACCCCCGCCCCACCCGCCACCCGCCACCCCACCAGCGACTCCCGGTCCAACCCCACCCCACCCGCCACCCCACCCGCCACTCCACCCGCCACGCCACTCGAGATAACAGCAAGAAGCTAACGGGCGCCGGGCAGCAATATGGCGTTTCCGCCGCCACCACGGCGGAAACGCCATATTGCCTCGACGCATCGAGCTACTTCGCCTGGTGCGCACCCCGGCCCTGCCTGGCAGGGCCGGGGTACGAGCTATTTAGGCCGCGAGCGCGGTGTCGTACACGGCCAGCGTCTCGTGCGCGATCCGGTCCCAGGAGTACCGGGACCGGGCCCGGTCGGTCGCGGCCACGCTGAACGCCTCGAGCAGCATCGGGTGGGCCAGCAGCGCGCGGATCTTCTGCGCCAGCAGGGCCGGGCGCAGGGGCTGGACCAGGATGCCGGTGGTTCCGTCGACGACGGCGTCGAGGTGGGCGCCGTTGACGGTCGCGACGACGGGGGTGCCGCAGGCCATGGCCTGGATGGAGGTGATGGCCGTGGCCTCGTGCTGGTTGACGTTGACCATGAGGTCGGCCGAGCGCAGCAGCGGGGGGAGGGCGGCGCGGCCGACCTGGCCGGCGAAGAAGACCCGGCCGTGCAGGTCGAGGGTGTCGGAGAGCTTGGCGAGGCGGCGGTAGGTCAGGTCGCCGCGCAGGTCTTCGCGGGCGGGGCCGCCGGCGATGACGAGCTCGGCCCCGGGGATCTTGGCCATGGCCTGGAGCAGGATGGCCAGCGACTCGCTCTCGGCCGCCAGGTCGGTGACCGTGACCAGGCGGTGGCGGTCGTTGCGGTCGTGGGTGGGACCCTCGGGGGTGAACTCACTGGTGTCGATGCCGGTGGGGACGACGCGGATGTGGCTGCGGGGGATGCCGAGGCGGGTGAGATCGCTTTCCTCGTCGTAGCTGCTCGCGACGACGGCGTCGACGGTGCGCCCGATGGCGGGCTCGAGGCGGATCCGCTCGGTCCCGGCGCCGGCCGGGATCAGGCCGTGCCGCTGCTCGGTGACCCCGAGCTGGTCGAACGACTGCACGACGGGAACCTGGAGGTCGCGGGCGGCCGACAGGGCGGCCAGGCCGCTGGTCCAGCGCAGCGCGTGGACGACGTCGGGGCGGTCCTTGGCCCACGCCCGGTGCAGCGGGGCGCTGAACGCGCCGACCTGCTTGACCAGGTGGGAGTCGTCGCCGCCAGAGTCGGCCGGGCCGACGTACTCGACGCTGACGCCGGGGGCCAGGTCGGCTCGCTCAGGCAGCTGCCGGCCGGTGCGGCGGGCGTAGACGGTCACCTGGTGGCCCTCGTCGGCCAGGCTCTTGCTCATCTCGACCAGCCGGGCGTCATCGCCTGCGGCGGCGGTGCTGGTGTCGGCGCCGGGGACCGGAGTGCTGTGCTGGGCGACCAGTGCGATCTTCATGTCGGGGATGCCTCTCCTCGTAAACGGGGAGCCATCATCGGCGAGCTGTCGGCGCCGGAACCCTCAGGTGAAGAGCAAAAAAATAAGTGGGCCGCGCGAGCACGCACGCCGAAGATGGCGTGGACGTGCCTGCGTCGTAGGCACCACGAGGTGGTTTTTTTCCAGGCCGGCGCCGGGCTAAACCCGCCCGCGCGAGAATTATTCGGCGGTCGCCTCGGCCACGCTGGCGTAGACCGGGAGCAGCTGGTCGGCGGCGGTCAGCCTGAGCATCTTCGCCACCGGGTCACGCGGCCCGGCCAGCGCGAGCACGCCGCCCTGGCGGTCCATCGTCCGGTTCGCCCGCAGGACCACGTGCAGCGCCGAGGAGTCCATGAAACGCAGCTGGGACAGGTCGATGACCAGGGTCCGCGGCTCCTTGGCGACCTCGGCGTCAAGGAGCTCGCGCAGCGCGCCGCTGTTGGTCACGTCGGCCTCGCCGGCCAGCGCCACCAGGGTGTACGGGCCGCCGTCGGAGTCGCCCGTCGCAACAGACGTGGTGAGCAGGTCCACACCCGTGTTTTACCACATGAAGGCGTCGGTCAGGATCACGCGGCCGCACTGATTCGAACTAAAGGCCCGGCCGCCCGCCGCCGCCTGCCAGACGGAGCGGGACGCTAGATCGCCATGTGCATGCGGATCGTGGTCCCGGTCTCGTCCGAGCGCAGCTCTACCAGGTCGCAGACCTGGTAGACGAGCCAGAGGCCGTGCCCGCCGGTGGCGTCGGGGCCGGGCCGGCGCTGGCCCGCCAGCGGGTCGGTGATGGTGCCCTCGTCCTGGATCTCGCACACGAGCTCGCCCGGCTGGCGCCAGATCGTCAGCGTCCCGGCCGACTGGGTGTGCCGCAGCGTGTTGGCGGCCACCTCGCTGACCGCCAGCACCAGGTCGCTGGCCCTGCCCTCGGTCAGCCCGGCCGCCCGACCCTGCTGCAGCACCAGCGCGCGCACCTTTGACAGATCGGTCCGGTAGGCGTGGCAGGTGGCGTCGTCCCCCGGCGGCGGCAGCGGCGGCGTGCGCGGCGGCGGGGGACGTAGCGGCGGGGCGTGCTCCTGCTCGGTCACGCCGCAGGCCGCCCGTCACGGCGGCGGACCGGTCCGGCCGACGTCGGCCATGACGGCTGGTTCGAGTGCAGCGGTGTCATAGGAGCTGCGGATCTCCGAATCCGCGGGTGCGAACGCGAGATTGGTGAGCGCGGCGCGCTCAGGCAACGGGTCGCTGTCGGCATCGACGATACACCGATGGCTGCGTTGCGATCGTGCCCCGTTGGGATTTCAGGGTCTTCGCCCCTCCCGGACCTGGAACCTAGCCCAGGACCAAGCCCACGTCGGTGGCCGGCACGGCCCCCTCGGCCGTCACCGCCTCCACTCTGGTCGCGGGCACGGCGGACCTTCACCCAGGTTCCAGCCACGATGAAACGGGCTACCCGGCCGTTTCCGAGGTAAACGGCCGGCTCCGTGCCGCGGGCGTTAGGAATGCGTTAAGCCTGAAGGTCGGAGCGACGGTCCGAACCTGGCGTCGGTGCGCTGGCTGGTCACCGGCGTAGCGGCCCTGGGTGCTGTCCCGGCCCTGATCGTGATCGGCTTATGACAGCAGCGGGCCGAGCGGGCCCAGGTCGATGTTGAGATCGTCCCATTCGAGGCCGAACTCAGCGAGCAGCTCGCCCATCCGCTCTTGCAGCCTCATCAGCGTGTAGCCAATGCGCTCGGCTTGCTCGTCGGAGACGGTCTCGTCCTCGACCCGGCGCAGCGCCTGCCGCTCCATCAGCTGCCGCAGCAGTTCCACGATCGTGAGCACGAGCGTCGCGAGCCCGCGCTCGGCCGCCCGCGGGTCATCGTCGGCGTCCAGCCGGTACCGCGTCTGCGGGCCCACCTGATCCGTCCGGCTCGGCCGGTCAGGCTCGCTCATCGTCGCCCCCCTGCCCCTGGTTCCGCGAGGGCGCCGACCGACGTCAGCAGCGCGCGCAGTGAGATCACCACGAGGTCCACCTCCGCGATGGACAGCGTGATCTCGCCGGTCACCACCACGCCGCCGGCCAGCACCCGGTCGAGCAGGTCGACCAGCGAGACCCGCTCGGCGGGAAAGCCGGCGTCAGAAAGCCCCGCCCCCGGAGGATCAGTGCGGAAAGACTCAGTGCCCGACATCGTCATCGCCGACGAACGAGTAGGGCGGCCACGGGCCGGTCAGCTCGATCCGCAGCTCCGGATGGGCGGTCGCCTCGGCTTCGACCGCCCCGGCGAAACTCGCGCCGTCGCCTGCGGGAAGCAAGTAGGCGGCGTTGAGCAGCATCGGCAGCCGGACCTGGCTGAGCTGCGGTGCCTGTGGCGGGTGCAGCCGGGCCGCCTCGGCCAGCCGCGACAGCTCCGCGTGGACCGCCCGCGCGCCGTTCACCGCGGCGCCCCTGGAGTCCCGTTCCGCGGTGAGCTGTGCCCGGCGCCGCTTCAGGTAGGCCAGCCCGGCGCCGCCGGTTTCCGTGCCCGCTGGGGCAAGAACCTGGTCCGCCGGGTCCGATTCCGGAGCGCTGCACGCCTTGACGCCCCATTCCGCGCGCCCGCCGACGCGGTGCAGCCGGTCGAGCAGCTGATCACGGCGGGCGGCGAGGGTGGCGCACAGGGAGGCGTCGCCGCTGTAGACGGTGGCCAGCCTGGCCGGAAGCAGCTCGAGCATCCGCGATGCCGCGTCGATGACGCGATGGTGCGCCCGCGCCACTTCGTCAAGCCAGTCCAGGTTCTCCAGGTTCCTGCGCAGCGCCGCCTCGCCGAATTCCGCCAGGCTCACGTCGCTGACCACCGCGGTCAGCCCGGCGCAGGCGGCGGTGCGCACCGCCGCCCCGCCCACGCCGGTCAGCCCGGATAGGTCGGCGTCGCTGGTCTCGCTGATCGCGTACGTCCAGACCCCGATTCCGCCGCTCATTGGCCCGCCTCCAGCTCACTGACCCGGCGGCGCAGCCGCCGGTTCTCTCTCCTGAGCTCCCGGTCGAAGTCCCCGTCGTCCAATTCCCCCCGCCGGGCGACCTCCCCCCGCACGGCCCGCCGTCCGGCGTCCGCGTTCAGCCACGGGTCGTTCTCCCACCAGTTGATGCCGACTTCGCGGGCGGTGTCGAGCGAGGCGATCACCAGCCGGAGCTTGATCGTCAGGAGCTCGATGTCGAGCAGATTGATCTGGATGTCACCGGCGATCACCAGGCCCTTGTCGAGCACGCGTTCCAGGATGTCGGCGAGGTTGGTCGGGCCGCCGCCGCCCCCGCCGCCGCCGGTCGCGAGCGTGTTCCCGGTCTCGTAAAACCGCGCGGCGCTCGCGCCGGGCGCGGGCGTGTTGCCTGCGGGCATCTCAGCCCTCCCCGTTGTCGCCGCGGCCTCGCGCGTACCGCCGTGTCCGCCGGTAGGAGAGCAGCTCCCCGTCACCGTCGATCTCGGTCTCGTACGTGGACAGGAGGTCTGACGATGACGGAATCCGGCGGTCCTCGAGCACCTCCACCGTGATCAGCCATCCGTCCTGCGACCGCGTCACGCCGGTGACGTTTTCCGGCTCCTTCCCGGTGAGCTCGGTGATCTGCCGCAGCCCTTCCCGGCCGGCCTCGGCGGCTGACAACGGCCGCCAATCGTCGGCCGCTTCGGCGTCGGCGCGCGCGGAGGCACGTCGCTCAGTCATGTCCGTCAGCTCCTCTCGTTGTCCGCGCTGGTCACGGAGGGCGGAGCGAGCCCCGTGATCAGGGTGCCCGCGAGCTCGTCCTGGATCAGGGCGAACTCATCGTCAGTGATCTCGCCGGCGTCATAGCGCCGCTGCGCCTGGTCAAGCTCGCGCCTGATCCTGGCGGGGTCGCGCAGTTGGCGTTCCGACTCTTCTCGGAGGACCTCCCCGAGCTTGATGACCCCCTGGACCGGCAGGAACGGGAGCCGCAGTGGCAGCGTTAGCAGTCCCATCTCGCCCCACCTCAGTTCCCCGACGGCGAGGCCGCCGCCGTCGGGACGCCGCTTGCGACGAAGTCGTAGGCGGCCAGCGGGCCGACCAGCCGCAGGTCGTCGACCCGGTCGCGCCACTCGTCGGCGAGCCGTCTGCACGCCTGCCTGAGCTTTTCCGCCTTGCCCGTCTCGACCAGGAAGGCGGCGTGGACGGCGTCGAGCTCATGGGTGGGGGGCCGCACCACACTGGCGGTGACCAGCCCGGACACCAGGTCGCCAAGGGCGCGCGTGTCGGCCTGGCGCTTGGCATCGATCGCGCTGTTGACGATCTCGCCGAACCGTATCCGCTGGTCACGGCTTGCGTCCGGGTCAGCGCCCCTGATCTGGCGGCCGAGACGGGCCGCCTCGGGGTTTTCGGCGAGGACCTGGCCAAGCACTGCGGACTCGACGTAGCGCCCCTTGACGACGTACTCGGCGTGCCCGTCGAGCTGCCGCAGAGCCGCGGCGAACTCGTCGTAGTGCGGCCCGAGGAGTTCGTTGGCCACCGCGTCGTCGCTGGCAAGCACGGCGCCGAAGCGCAGCGGGAGCACCGGCACGTCGGCGGCGCTCGCGTCGAGCAGTTCTTCGTGTGTGAACAGGTCCTCCGCCCGGCCAAGCGGGCGGTCGAGGTCCACGTCGCTGACCAGCGCCACCAGGTCGCGGTGGCGGACGGCCCTGACCTCGCCGGGCGGATCGCCCACGCCGGGCGCGCCGGGCTCGATCTCGATGTCGCCCGGCAGGATCCCGTAGACGTAGACGCCCGTGCGCTCGTCCCCGGCCTGCCTGTCTTCCGCCTGCGCGGTCATGTCAATCCCCCTCCCCGCGGCGGGAGCGTCGTCCCGCGCGGTCCCCGTTCTGCCCGTCGGTGAACTCGCGGAGCTTGTCGCCGGCCGCGTCAAGCGCACCCTTCGTCTTGCCCCGGGCGCCGCTTTCCTCCAGGCCGCCGACAAGCCCGGGCAGACCCTCCTTCTCCTGCGAGATGTCGAGCCGGTTGACGGCCTCGGCGAACCGCAGGTAGGTGTCGACGCTGGCGATCACGATGCGCGCGTCGATCGTGAGGAGCTCGATGCCGACCAGTGACACCCGCACGTAGGCGTCGATCACCAGCCCCTTGTCCAGGATCGTGTCGATGACGTCGGCGAGCCCGGACGGCTGCGGCCGTGTCGAGTTACCGCCGCCTGGCTGCGTGGCGATGCTCATTCCCTGATTCCCCCCATGACTTCCGTTGGTGGCCGCGAGCCGCGCGGCCCAGCGTTACCGAGCAGCGCTGCTTGCCGCGCTCTTGCGGGCCCGCTGCGGGGCGCGCCGCCGTGAGCCGTCGCCCGCCGGGGCGCGGCGGCGGTCGTCAGGCCGGCGCCTGTCACCGTCCGCGTCGGCGGGCGCTTCGTCCGCGGCGTCCTCGTCGGTGTCGTCCTCGCCCGTGTCGTCCTTGCCGGCAGCCTCGCCGTGGACCGGGGCCGCCTCGTCCACGTCCTCGTCCTCGGGCTCGTCGGCTCGGTCGTACTTGCCGGTCTCCTCGCCGGGCCCCTCGCCCCGCTCGCGGGATTCCTCCTCGAGTGCGCTCTCGTGGTCCTTGACCACCTCGCCGTCCTCGATCAGGCCGCGCCAGCCCTCGACGTCATCGGGGCTGAGCAGCGCGTGGGCCGTGACGTGGCGCTGGAAGTGCTTGAGCTCGAGCCGGACGCGCCGGCCCTGCGCCCGCCAGAGGTTGCCGGTCCGCTCGAACAGACCCTGCGGGTGGTACTCGAGGACCACGACGATCTTGGTCAGGTTGGGGGTGAGCTCGTGGAACGTGACCGCCCCGTCGACGTGCCCCTTCTGGCCCTTGGAGCGCCAGATGATCCGCTCGTCCGGCCGCTGGTCGGTGATCGTGGCTTCCCACTCCCGGTGCGACCAGAAGACCTGTGCCTTCCAGTTGACCTTCGTGTCGTCGTCGTCGTTCTGCTGCGCGTTCTCGACCTTCTTGGTGAAGGTGGGGAAGTCGCGGTACGTCGTCCACTGGTTGTAGGCGAGCCGGAGCGGGACGCCCACCTCGATGGTCTCGACGATGTTGGTGAGCTTCAGCTTCTGACGGCCGCCGCTCTTGCCCTTCCCACCGCTAAAGATGCCGGACGCGTTCTTCTTCAGGCCGGCCCAGCCGGCGCTGAGCGCCGACCTGGCCGGGCTCTTGCCCTCGGCCACGCTCTTCGCGCCGGTCACGGCGGCGACCAGGCCGGGTCCGCCGTCGCCTTCCACGTAATCGGTGAGTCGGCCGACAGTGCCCTCCACCTTGTCTCGCACCGACGTCATGGTCCGCTCCGCGAGCGCGCCGACCAGGTCGCCCGCCTCCGCCTTGAGCCGGTCCATCGGCCCGTTGTTGTTCGCCTCAAGCATTCCGCTCACCTCCTCGCCCTGGTCACCGGGGACCGGCGGCTCGTCGTGGTCCGACGGGCCGACGCGGTGTCCGCCTCGTCGTTGTCCTCGTCCGCCTCGTCCTCGTCCGCCTCGTCCTCGTCCTCGTAGTCCTGTTCCTCGTCCTCGTAGTCCTCGTCGTCCTCGTAGTCGTCACGCGCTTCGTCGTCACGCATACCGTCGTCGCTGGCGTTGGAGTCGTCCGGCTCGTAGTCGTCCGGCTCGTAGTCGTTCGGCTCGGCTTCGTCGGGCTCGGTCTGGGCCTTGGCCTTGCCGCGCCCGGTCGGCCGGCGGGCGGTGCCGTCGACCGTGGAGCCGGCCCGCTTGGACGCGCCGCTAGCCGCGTGTCCCCCGGCCTTGGCCGCCTTCTGGCCGGCTTCAGTTGTCTTTTCCGCGCCCTCCGCCGCCGTGGCGGCCGGGTTGCGCACGCGCTCGGCCCGGTCGTGAATCGAGTCGGTCAGCGCGTCAACCCGGTTGCTGACCGCGGCTGTCGCCGCGGCCTTGCCCGCGGTCACCAGGTCGCCGCGCACCGCGGCGGCGAGCTCACCGAGCTGCGGCGTGACCTTCCCGAGGACGTCGGCCGAGCCGAGCATCTTGATGCCCCGCGCCACGATCGGCCCGCCGAGCGCGGTGCCGCCCGCGGCCGTGGCCGCCGCCATGACCGCCGCAGTGCGGAATCTACGGTTGCGTCCTAGTAGGTAGCCGACACCGATCGCGGTGGCGGCGCGCACGCTGGATTTCACTGTTCAGCCTCCTAGCTGACGGGACCCAGGCCTGCTGGCCTGACGGTCTCCGCAGCTACCCGACGATCTAAGACGAAACCAAACACCAGTGAACTAATCTCAGAAATGTAGATAACAGCAAGAAGTAGCGAAAACTACTGACAGTACCCCAATGGTGACAGTGGGTAACGTGCCGCTCGCGGCGAGTCGGCCTCGGCGCCCGGTCGGCCCGCGGGGAGACTAATTAAATTGATGAGCTGCTGGAATAGCCGAGAATGAGACGGACAAGAAATGATCAATGCCCCGCTCGATGCCAATCGACGGGGCGGCGAGAGGGGTTGTTGGGACGGTGGCGATGCCCGGCTCGGGTCGCATGGGCGCTATCTAAATAGCGCACAAAATCAAACACACGGGCCATTACACAGCCGCTGGGTCCGGAAATCGCGCATCGGCACGGCGGCTACCAAGCGCTGCAGTAAGCTTGCGGACCGTAGCAGGCGTCGGCATCGCGGACGCTCCGATCCTCGGGCGCGGCCAAGGCTCGCGGCGCGCCGCCTCCCTCGGGAGCGCCAAGGAACGAGCCCGACGGGGCGGTCGCATGTTCATCCGCAATTGCATTCCTTGAAAATCCATAACGAGAGAGAACGCAGGTGAGCGTGCTGGTTCACCGCAAAGGTCTCTTTCGGATATATCTCGGAGTTACCCCGGGGGAATTCCCGGTCCCCGGTGGTACCTTGCTGGAAATGTCACATCCAGTAACGAGAAGTGGCGGGGAGGAGTGACGGTGGCGGCCAGCGGCGACCACCTCCGGCTGCTCGACCAGGTGGCCGATTCGGTGCTTGTGGTCGCGCCGGTCACCGATACCGCCGGCGGGGCGACCGACTTCTCCATCGCCCACCTCAGCCCCGACTACATCGATCCGGCCGGCCGGCGGCCCAGGACATCGCGGGCCGCACGCTCCTGCAGGCGTACCCGGACAGCGCGTCGGGCGACGGGCTGGCCGCGCGGGCGGCGCGAATCCTGGCCGACGGCGCGCCGCAGTACGCGCCCGGCCGGGTCGGCCCGCTTACCGGGGGGACGGATGCCGTCCAGGTCATGGACCTGCGCGCCGCCCGCTACGACGGCCGGGTGGTCTTCACCTGGCGCGGGCGGGTCGGCGACGAAGGCCGGCTGGGCGAGGCGTTCGAGCACGGGCGCACCCGGGTGGCGCTGGCGGCGGCCCGCGACCTGCTGGCCGACAGCGAGCAGCGCGCAGCGCAGGAGCACGAGATCGCGCTCCGGCTGCAGCGCGCGATCATGCCCGCCGACGTACGGCTGGTGGAGACGTGCGGAGTGGATATTGCCGTCCGCTGCCGGCCCGCCAAGGCGGGCTACCTGGTGGCGGGCGACTGGTACGACGCGCTCCAGTTGCCCGACGGCGAGCTGCTGTTCGTGGTCGGCGACATCGCCGGCCACGGCATCGACGCGGTCACCGGCATGGTCGCCGCCCGCAACACGCTGCGCGGGCTGGCAGCGACCGGGGCCGACCCGTACGAGCTGCTGAGCAGGCTCAACTACGCGGCCTGCCAGTTCACCGAGGGCGTCACCGGAACGGTGATCTGCGGCCGCTTCGACCCGAAGACCCAGCTGCTGCGCTGGGCCCGGGCTGGGCACCTGCCGCCCGTCCTCGTCCGGCGGCGCCGCGCCGAGGTGCAGCCGCTGCCGGAGGGCATGCTGCTCGGTATGGAGCTGCACGCCGAGTACGAGCAGGTCACGCTCCAGCTCATGGCCGGCGACACGCTGCTCTTCTACACCGACGGGCTGATCGAGCGCCGGGCCGCCTCCATCAGCGACGCGCTGGCCGAGTTCGCGGCGGCCGCTGTCCCCGACGACCCCGACGCGGACGTCGACGCTCACGTCGCCCAGATCCTGGCCAACGCCGCCTCCGACACCGGCGACGACGCCTGCCTGCTGGCCGTCCGGATCAGGTAATAGCGTCAGCCAACCGCGCACAGCTCGGCGTAGAGCCCGGTCGTCTGCGCCGCCACCGCGTCCCAGCTGAACTCGCGCACCGCCCGCGAGCGCCCGGCCCGGCCGAACGCGTCCGCCCGTCCCGGGTCGCGCAGCAGCGCGTTCATCGCGTCGGCGAGCGCGGCCGGGTCGTCCGGCGGCACCAGCAGCCCGGTCTCCACGTCCGCAACGACCTCGGGGATCCCGCCCACCCGCGACGCCACCACCGCCGTCGAGCACGCCATCGCCTCCAGGTTGACGATGCCGAGCGGCTCGTAGACCGACGGGCAGACGAACATCAGCGCGTGCGTGAGCAGCTGGATGACCGACCGCTTGGGCAGCATCTCCGGTATCCAGATGACCCCCGAGCGGGTCGCCTGCAACCCGGCGACCAGCGAGGACACCTCCTCGGCGAGCGCGGGCGTATCGGCCGCGCCCGCGCAGAGCACCAGCTGGGCCGACGGGTCGAGCGCGGCCGCCGCCCGCAGCAGCACCGGCACGCCCTTCTGCCTGGTGATCCGACCGACGAAGATCACGTACGGACGATCCGGGTCGATTCCGTGCTTGGCCAGCACCGACGTATCCGGATCGGGCGCGTACTCGACGGTGTCGATCCCGTTCCTGATCACCCGGACCCGATCGGCCGATACGGCCGGGTAGGCCGTCAGCACGTCGCCGCGCATGCCGTCGGAGACCGCCACCACCGCCGCCGCCGCCTCGACCGCGACCCGCTCGGCCCAGGACGAGAGCGCGTAGCCGCCGCCGAGCTGCTCGGCCTTCCACGGCCGCAGCGGCTCAAGCGAGTGCACGGTCACGACGTGCGGTATCCCGTACCGGAGCGAGGCCAGGTGCCCGGCCAGGTTCGCGTACCAGGTGTGCGAGTGCACCACCGCCGCGTCCGCCGTCGCCTCCGCCATCGACAGGTCCTCGGAGAACACCCGCAGCACCGAGTCCGACAGCGCGTCCCACGGCCGGTGCGCGACCGCCCCCGGCCGGTCGGCCCCCTCGCAGTGCACGGTCAGGTCGACCAGGCCGGACGCCGACAGCGCGCGCGCCAGGTACTCCACGTGCACCCCGGCCCCGCCGTAGACGTCCGGCGGGTACTCGCGGGTGAGCAGCGAGACCTTCACACGCTCACGGCCTGACCCTTGCCGACCACGGTGATGCCGCCGGGGGAGACCGAGAAGCCGCGGGCGAGGTCGTGCTCCTTGTCCACGCCGATCTTGGCCCCCTCGGGCACGACGACGTTCTTGTCGATGATCGCGTCCCTGATCTCGACGTGCCGGCCGACGTTCACGTTGTGCAGCAGCACCGCCCGGTCGACGGTGGACCACGAGTTCACCCGGACGCCGGGCGACAGCACCGAGCCCCGCACCAGGCCGCCAGAGACGATCACGCCGTTGGAGACCAGCGAGTCGATCGCCCGGCCGACCCGGTCCCCGCTGTCGTGCACGAACTTGGCCGGCGGGAGCGCGTCCATGTGGGTCAGGATCGGCCACTCGTCGTTGTAGAGGTTGAACATCGGCTCGACCGTGCGCAGGTCCATGTGCGCGTCGAAGTAGGCGTCGATCGTGCCGACGTCGCGCCAGTAGCCCGCGTCCCGCTCGGTCGAGCCCGGCACCAAGTTGGTGAGGAAGTCATACGCCTGGGCGGTGCCGTCGGCCACCATCATCGGGATGATGTTTCCGCCGATATCGTGACGGCTCTCCGGGTCGGCCGCGTCGCGCTCGAGCGCGTCCACCAGCTCCTTGCGGCCGAAGACGTAGATGCCCATCGAGGCGTAGGACTCGTCGGTCGAGCCCGGCATCGGCGGCGGGTTGGCGGGCTTCTCGAGGAACTTCTCGATCGTCCGGCCGTCCGACCCGACCCCGAGGATGCCGAACGCCTTCGCGTCCTGCCGCGACACCGGGATCGCGGCCACGGTCGCGCCCGCGCCGTACTCCAGGTGCTGGGCGATCATCTGCCGGGGGTCCATCCGGTAGACGTGATCGGCCCCGAACACGACCACCAGGTCCGGATGCTCGTCGTTGATCAGGTTCATCGACTGGAAGATGGCGTCGCCGGAACCGGTGTACCAGTGCGGCCCCAGCCGCTGCTGGGCCGGCACCGGGGTGACGTAGTTGCCGAGCAGGTCGCTCATCCGCCAGGTGGTGGAGATGTGCCGGTCCAGGCTGTGGCTCTTGTACTGGGTGAGCACGCAGATCTTCCTGATGCCGCTGTTGGCCAGGTTGGACAGCGCGAAGTCCACCAGCCGGTACACGCCGCCGAACGGCACCGCCGGCTTGGCCCGGTCGTCCGTCAGCGGCGCGAGCCGGGTGCCGGCCCCACCCGCCAGCACAATTCCCAGCACCCGCGGATCGGCCATGTCTTTCCTCCCGAAGTGATCTGGTGCAATGCTGCCCTGCAAATGGGACCAGGGGAAGACCCGGCACGTCGAGTTAAGATCAAATTCAATCATTTCGAACGGACCCTGACTTCGCCCCGTCCGTCTCGTTCCCCGCCTACCCCGCCGGCCGCCGGGCATGCTAACCCCTACCGGGTGAGGATCCCTGCTGCCTCGCCCCGCCCCAATCCACCCTCGCAGCCCGCCGCACCGCCGCCTCCGGCCCTGTCGCCTACGCCATCGACCCCGAACGCGACCTGTCGCCTACGCCGTCGACCCGAGCCGCGTCCTGTCGCCTACGCCGTCGACCCGAGCCGCGTCCTGTCGCCTACGCCGTCGACCCCAATAGGCGACGTCGCTGGCGTAGTCAGCATGAAACGGCCGGCTCCGTGGTTCTGCCGGTAGAGGCGCCCCGTGGGGCGGTGCCGGGACTGTAATTTCAACGGTGTAACTTCCGGGACGGAGGAGACATCAGATGACAGACGTGACGACGGACGAGATCCAGGAGCCGACGGCCCTGTCGGCGGCTGACGAGCGGGTGCTCCGCGAGCTCACCGAGCGGGCACGAGCCGGCGGGCTGAAGCTGACCGGCGAGGGCGGGCTGCTCGGGAAGCTGACCAAGATGGTCGTCGAAGGTGCGCTCGAGGGCGAACTGGACGACCACCTCGGCTACTCCAAGCACGACCCGGCAGGCCGCGACAGCGGGAATTCCCGTAACGGGCACCGGGCGAAGACGGTGCTCACCGAGGCGGGACCGGTGGAAATCTCGGTTCCGCGGGACCGGGATTCCAGTTTCGAGCCTAAGATCGTCGCGAAAAGGCAGCGGCGGCTGACCGGGGTCGAAGAAATGGTCATTTCCCTGTCCGCGAAGGGCCTGACGCACGGGGAGATTTCCGCGCACCTGCAGGAAATCTACGGGGCGGAGGTCTCGAAGCAGACCATTACCGCGATTACCGACCGGGTGATGGACGGGATGGCGGAATGGCAGTCGCGGCCGCTCGACCCGGTTTACGCGGTCGTGTTCGTCGATGCGATCCAGGTCAAGATCCGCGAGGGGCAGGTAGCCAACCGGCCCATCTACCTGGCTCTTGGCGTGACCGCGGACGGGGAGCGGGACATCCTGGGCCTGTGGGCCGGGGAGCACGGCGACGGCGAGGGCGCCAAGTTCTGGCTCCGGGTCCTGTCCGAGATCAAGAACCGCGGCACCCGTGACGTCCTCATGCTGGTCTGCGACGGGCTGAAAGGCCTGCCCGACGCGGTGAACACGGTTTGGGAGAAGACGGTGGTGCAGACATGTATCGTGCACCTCCTGCGGAATTCGTTCAAGTACGCGTCGAAAAGGGACTGGGCGGAGGTCGCGAAGGACATCAAGCCGGTTTACACCGCACCGTCCGAGGCCGCCGCGCTGGAGGCGCTCACGGAATTCTCCGCTAAATGGGAGAAGCGCTACCCGGCGATTATCCGGCTCTGGGAGAACGCCTGGGCCGAGTTCGTGCCATTCCTGCAGTTCGACAACGAGATCCGCACGATAATCTGCACGACGAACGCGATCGAGTCGATCAACGCGAGGCTGCGCCGCGCGGTGAAGGCCCGCGGGCACTTCCCGACCGAGCAGGCCGCCATGAAGTGCCTCTACCTCGCCCTGATGAGCCTCGACCCGACGGGCAAGGGCCGACAGCGGTGGTCCAACCGCTGGAAGGGTGCCCTGAACGCGTTCGACATCACCTTTGACGGCCGCCTCAGCGCGGGACGCAAGTAACAAAAGAGACAGAAGTTACACCGTTAAGTTGGCTCTGTCGCGGTTTCGGTGGTGGCCAGGCGTGACTGTGTGACAACGTTGTCCATGCTTGATGCGATGAGTCTTGTGGGGATCGTGTTCTCGGGGTTGTCTTCCCTGGTCATTGAAGGTGTTGAGGACGCGGGCGACACGATCGTGGTCCGTGCGAGGACCCGGAGCGAGCCGGCGGCCTGCCCGGGCTGCGGCACGGAGACGGCCCGCGTGCACGGATATCACGAGCGGACCCCTGCCGACGTTCCCGTCGACGGCCGCCGTGTCCTGGTGAAGGTGAAGGCCCGGCGGATGCGCTGCCCGGTCCTGGGCTGCGCGGTGCAGACGTTCCGCGAGCAGGTCCCGGACGTCCTGGAGCGTTACCAGCGGCGCACTGTGCGGCTGGCCGGGCAGGTCAGCGCCATCGCCCATGGTTTAGGAGGACGGGCGGGGGCTCGGCTGATGCCCGTCCTGGGCGTCCGCGCCTCCCGGCATGCCCTGCTGCGGGCGCTGCTGAAGATCCCCCTTCCGCCGCTGGAGGTGCCGCGGGTGCTCGGGATCGATGACTTCGCGCTGAAGAAGGGCCTGGTCTACGCGACCATCCTCATCGATGGGGAGACCGGCCGGCGCGTCGATGTCCTGGAAGGGCGCACCGCCGATGTCGCCGCGGACTGGCTCCGCGCCCATCCCGGCGTCGAGATCGTCACTCGTGACGGGTCCGGGGCCTACGGGGAGGCCGTCCGCTCCGCGCTGCCCGCTGCGGTGCAGGTCAGCGACCGATGGCATCTGTGGCACGGCCTGGCCGAGGCCGCGCGGAAGGAGGTCGCCGCCCATTCGGCCTGCTGGGCGGAAGCCGGAGGCGTCCCGCTGCAGGAGGGCAAGCGCGCCGAGACGACGCTCGAGCGCTGGCAGCAGGTCCGCGACCTGCGCGCCCAGGGCGTCGGCCTGGGGGACTGCGCGCGCCGCCTGGGGCTGGCCATGAACACGGTCAAGCGGTACGACCGCGCCGACGCGCCCGGGAAGCTGCGCCGCGCCGCCCAGTACCGGCCCACGCTGGTCGACCCCTACCGCGACTACCTGCGCAACCGCCGATCTGAGGAACCGGGGGTCCCGGTGCAGCTGCTGCTGCGGGAGATCCGCGAGCTCGGCTACCCGGGCAGCTCCAACCTGCTGGCCCGCTACCTCAACCAGGGCAGGGCCGACGCGCCCCGGCCGCACCTGTCGCCCCGCAAGGCCGCCCGGCTCCTGCTCAGCAATCCGGAGAACCTGAACGACGCCCGGCGCGAGACGGCGGCACGGCTCGCCTCATCCTGCCCGGAGATGAAAGCCCTGGCCGCCCTGATCGGCTCCTTCGCCGCGATGCTCGACCCCGACCCCGCCAACGAGGACAGGCTCCGGCGGTGGATTACCGAGGCGCGGGCCGCTGACCTGCCCCAGGTGCACTCATTCACCCGCGGCCTGGACCTCGACATCGAGGCCGTCATCGCCGCGGTCACGCTCCCGCACCACAACGGGCGGACGGAAGGCGTCAACTGCAAGACGAAAATGCTCAAACGGCAGATGTACGGACGCGCCGGCTTCGACCTCCTCCGCCACCGCATCCTCCTCGGATTAAGCCACGCACGGTCACCACCGAAAGTGCGACAGAGCCGTTAAGTTGACAGACCCGTCGATGGCGTAGTCAGCATGAAACGGCCGGCTCCGTGGTTCTGCCGGTAGAGGCGCCCCGTGGGGCGGTGCCTCTTGGCTTATGTCGTGGATCGTCCGACGCTGGTTGCAGGGAGTGCGTGCCAGGAGCGGGACGGAGCCACAGGCAGAAGGGAGCCGACCGTTATGGCCAGTTTGCCATCGGGGCCGGGTGTCGTCCACGTGGGGATGGACACCTCGGTGCGGGAGATCGTGTGCGGGGTGCTGCGGCCGGGGATGGAGGTCCCGGCGGTGGACCGGGTCCCGAACGACGAGGAGTCGGTCCGGCGGCTGATCGGGAGGCTGGGCGACCGGCGGCTGCTGGCGGTCTGCTACGAGGCCGGGCCGTCGGGCTACGAGCTGCACCGGCTCATCACCTCGATGGGGGTGGCGTGCGAGGTGATCGCGCCGTCGCTGGTCCCGAAGGGCGCGTCGGACCGGGTCAAGACCGACCGCCGCGACGCGGTCCGGCTGACGCTGGCGCTGCGGGCCGGGATGCTGACGGCGGTCCGGGTCCCGTCCCCGCCGGAGGAGGCGGTCCGGGACCTGGTCCGCGCCCGGGGCGACCTGCTCGACGACCGCAGGCGGGCGCGGCAGCGGCTGAGCGCGTTCCTGCTGCGCCACGGCCGGGTCTGGGGCGGGACGAAGTGGACCTGCGCGCATCGGGCGTGGGTCGACCGGCAGGAGTTCGCCGAGCCGG
Organism: uncultured Actinomycetota bacterium; assembly: GCA_963836195.1. Classification (GTDB taxonomy): domain Bacteria; phylum Actinomycetota; class Actinomycetes; order Streptosporangiales; family Streptosporangiaceae; genus Trebonia. The sequence continues at coordinate 77,632 of CAWIIX010000002.1, forward strand.
CGATGCAGGAGACGGCGGACGCCTACCGCGGCGCCCTGGAGGCCCGGGAGGCCGAGTTGCGCGCGGCCGGGGCCCGGCTGGGCGCCTGGGCCGGGCGGGAGCCGCTCGCGCCGGCGGTCGCGCGGCTGGGCGCCTACCGCGGCATCGCGGAGCTGACCGCGCTCACGCTGGCGGCCGAGGTCGTGGACTGGCGCCGGTTCGCGACGGCCCGGGCGTTCATGGGCTTCACCGGGCTGGTCCCCGCCGAGTACTCCAGCGGGGCGCGGACCAGGCGCGGCTCGATCACCAAGGCCGGCCCGGAAGGGGTCCGGACCGCGCTGGTGGAGTCCGCGTGGGCCTACCGGCACCGGCCCGCGGTCGGCGCGCTGCTGCGCCGCCGCCAGGCCGGGGCGGACCCGGCGACCCTGGCCCGCTCCTGGAAGGCGCAGCAGCGGCTGCACGCCACCTGGAAGAAGATGGCCGCCCGCGGCAGGCCCTCCGGCGTCACGGCCACCGCCGTCGCCCGCGAGCTCGCGGGCTTCGTCTGGGCCGAGATGACCAGCTGACCGTGAGGCCAGCGACAAGACCGGCGGCGTGCCGGGAGACGACGCCGCGGCAGGAAATGATCCCCGTGTCAGTTATGAGCGAGCCGAATCTCGCGCGTAGTGAGGGGCAACGTCCTGCGAGCAGCCGACCTGCGACCCCGACACGCGAATATGAGCCTGGCAGTGGCGACAGCCACGACCACGCCCCGGCACGCCGCCCCTACCAACCCCGGCCCCCGCCCCGCACCCGGGGGCCCCGCAGCCTCGCGGCGGCACGCCGCGAGGCCAGGCCGCCACGCCCGCCCGCAACGCCACACCCGCCACACCGAGCACAACAGAACCCAGACAGCCGCAAACCCACCAGCAGAGGTTGACAGGCCGTTTCATATGAGCTGACAGGTGCCAGAGTGCCGGACGCGCCGAGTCGGGCGGCGTCCCCCCGCGAGCCAAAGGCCAAGAGCGCCCGGAGGAGAGCGGGGATAACAGAGCTAGCCGCCCTGCGGGGTGACGATCCCGTACTCGTGGATGCGGCGGTAGATCGTCGCCCGGGACATGCCGAGCGCGCGGGCCGCGCGGATCTTGTTGCCGCCGTGGTCGAGCAGGGACTGCACGATCGCGTCGCGCTCGATCGACTCGAGCGGGCTGAGCACCCGGCGGCTCACCGTCCAGCACTCAGGGGGCAGATCGGCGGGCATGATCTGGCCGGTCCGGCGGCGCTGCACGACCTGCTTGAGCACCTGCCAGAGCTGGGCCGCGTTGCCCGGCCAGGTGTGCCGCAGCAGCAGCTGCATCGCCGCGGGCGAGCACGAGACCCGGCCCTGCTGGCTGAGCCGGCCGAGGAAGAACGGGATCAGCTCGCGCAGGTCCTCGCTGTGGTGGCGCAGCGGCGGGACCGTGACCGTGCCCGGGAAGAGCCGCAGCAGGCCGGTCAGGTCGGCCCGGGCGGCGTCGCGGTCGAGGGTGACCGCGACCCGGAGCGTCGCCTCCTTGCCCGCCGCCTTCGCCTCGCCGAGCGCCGCCGCGAGCGCCCGAACCTGCCGGGTGTTGAGCGCGTGGAGGTGCCTGATGATCAGCAGTCCGGTGCCGCCCAGGAGCTCGTCGCGGGCGCGCCCGAGCCACTCGTGGTCAGCCGAGGCCTCCTCCGCGTCGAGCACGTGGCACGGCGCGGCCGGATCGCGCCGCTGGTGGACGGCGCGGGCGAGGGCCAGCTTGCCCGTGCCGACCTCGCCCTCGAAGGTGAGCCACTCGCCCCGGTCGTAGCTGGCCTCGGCCGACCGGCAGGCCCGGCGCCAGGTCGGGCCCGAGCCGACCAGGCCGGGCAGCGCCATCGGCGCCCGCGGCGGTGCCGCCGCGGCCGGCGCGTCGGCCGCCGCCGCGGCCAGCTTGACGTGCACCACCCCGTCCGCCAGCCATACCGGACGGCAGAATATCCGGGCCACCACGCCGCTCGGCAGGTCGATCGTGACCGCGCCCGACGCCTGCCGTCCGAGCGCGTCGGCCGCCTGGGAGATCAGCACCGCCTGGTCGGTCGGCGACAGCGCCTGCCGGGCGCGGTCGTTGAGCATGACCACATCGTTGCCGAGCGCGAGGACGATGCCGCCGGTGTGCCGGCAGGCCTTGGTGTACTCCTGCAGCAGCCGCAGGTCGCGGCCGTTGCTGGTCTCCGACAGGGCCTGGTTGAGCTGGTCGGCGGTGGACCGGACGAGCGAGAGCATCAGCGGGTCGGCGTGCCTGCGCCAGCAGGTCAGGTCGAGCACGCCGACGGTCTTGCCCGACATCGGGTCGCGGACCGGGACCCCGGCGCAGGCCAGCCCCTCGAGCCGTTCCGCGTAGTGCTCGTGCCCGAACACGTGCGCGGGTCCGCCCGACTCGAGCGCGGTCCCGATGCCGTTGGTGCCGACGACGTCCTCGGCGTAGGAGAAGCCGGGGGCGAGCTTGATGGTGTCGAGCTGCCGTTCCAGGTCGTGGTCGCCGGTGAACCGGAGCAGCACGAGCCCGCTCGCGTCGGTCAGCACGATGCTGATCGGCTGGCCCTCGAGCTGCTCGTGCAGGTGCCGCAGGACCGGCTTGGCCGCCCGCGCGAGGGCCGAGTCGAGGTCGGGTTCGCCCAGGTAGCTCAGGTCAAGCCGGTCGGCGGCGACGTGCCACTCGCGCGACCGCCACCACGAGGCCAGGATCGGCTCCCTGACCGCCTTCGCGTCGACCGGGTCGCGGGCGAGGAACCGGTCCCTGGCCTCGGCCAGCGGGTCTCGCTCGACGGCGGTGTCCGTACCGCCGCCTCGAGTAGAACGGTGCAGCCTCGGTGATGCACGTCCCATGCCGCCTCCTCCACCTGCGCGTCCGGTCGGAGGGTCTCCCATCCCTTGCGAAGCGCTTGCGGGCCTTCGCGTTGCACAAAAGATAAGCCCGCTGATTCTTTGCACTGTCTCAACTTGAGATGCCACATGCAATCCCCCCGGCGTCTGCTCGGCTGCATGGACCCCCGTGCCGAATCCATACCCGCCCAGGGAGAGACCTACAACCCCTGGAGCATCGTCAACCTCGTCTTCCGCCATTTGGCGGCCGAGGGCCTGCACCCGGTCCTCGGGGAGTCGGGTGATCCCGGCGGGCCCGCGGCCGACCTGCTGCGGGCGCTCGGCATCGTCCCCGCCTTCGAGTCGAGACCGCACGTGGTCACCGGCGTCAGCGCCGAGCTGGCGCGGCTTCGCGAGGCGTTCGAGGCGGAGCACGGCTGAGCCCCTGTCTCAGCCGCCCTGCCTCAACCACCCCTGTCTCAGGATGAGAGCACAGACCACCCGAATCCGGGATGTTATCCAGCACACAAGGACTTTCCCCACCAAGGGAGGATGCCGATGAGCCGCCAAAGCGTGGCGAAGGCCCACCAGAAGATCCAGGAACTGTCCTGGGAACCCCAGTACCACCAGCCGGTCTCGCAGTACGGAACGGACTACACGTTCCAGAAGGCGCAGAAGAAGGACCCGCTCAAGCAGGTGCTCCGCTCCTACTTCCCGATGCAGGAGGAGAAGGACCACCGGGTCTACGGCGCCCAGGACGGCGCGATCCGCGGCAACATGTTCCGCCAGGTGCAGGAGCGCTGGCTGGAGTGGCAGAAGCTGTTCCTGTCGATCATCCCGCTGCCGGAGATCTCGGCCGCCCGGGCGATGCCGCTGCTGTTCCGGACCGTCCCCAACCCGGAGCTGCACAACGGCCAGGCGATCCAGATGATCGACGAGGTCAGGCACTCGACGATCCAGCAGAACCTCAAGCGCCTGTACATGAACAACTACATCGACCCGGCGGGCTTCAACTCCAGCCTGCGGAACTTCCAGAACGACTACTGCGGCACGATCGGCCGCCAGTTCGCCGAGGGGTTCATCACCGGTGACGCCATCACCGCCGCCTCCATCTACCTCACGATCGTGGCCGAGACCGCGTTCACCAACACGCTGTTCGTCGCGATGCCGGCCGAGGCCGCCGCCAACGGCGACTACCTGCTGCCGACGGTCTTCCACAGCGTCCAGAGCGACGAGTCACGGCACATCTCCAACGGCTACGCGACGCTGCTGATGGCGCTGGCGGACGAGGGCAACCACCAGCTGCTCGAGCGCGACCTGCGCTACGCCTGGTGGAACAACCACCGGGTGGTGGACGCGGCGATCGGCACGTTCATCGAGTACGGCACCAAGGACCGGCGCAAGGACCGCGAGTCCTACGCCGAGATGTGGCGCCGCTGGATCTACGACGACTACTACCGCTCCTACCTGGTGCCGCTCGAGAAGTACGGCCTGGTCATCCCGCACGACCTGATCGAGCAGGCCTGGGACCAGATCTGGAACAAGGGCTACGTGCACGAGGTCGCGCAGTTCTTCGCCACCGGCTGGCTCGCCAACTACTGGCGGATCGACCCGATGACGGACAAGGACTTCGAGTGGTTCGAGTACAAGTACCCGGGCTGGTACGACAAGTACGGCGCCTGGTGGGAGAACTACAACCGCCTGTCGAAGCCGAATGGGCACCACCCGATCGTGGCCGAGGACGTCGACTACCAGTACCCGCACCGGTGCTGGACCTGCATGGTCCCGTGCCTGGTGCGCGAGGACATGGTCATGGACAAGGTCGACGGGCAGTGGCGCACCTACTGCTCCGAGCCCTGCCACTGGACCGACGCGACCGCCTTCCGGCCGACCTACCAGGGCCGCGAGACCCCGAACATGGGCCAGCTGATCGGCAAACGCGAGTGGGAGACCCTCTACCACGGCTGGAACTGGGCCGACGCGGTCTCCGACATGGGGTACGTCCGCGACGACGGCAAGACGCTGGTCGCCCAGCCGCACCTCGACCTCGACCCGAAGAAGATGTGGACGCTCGACCACCTGCGCCGGATGCCCCACATCCAGTCGCCCAACGTGCTCCTCAACGAGATGACCGACGAAGAGCGCACCGCCTTCGCGGCCAACTACAACGCCGGCGGCCCGGCCGGCCGCCCCGCCCCCGCCGCCAGCTAGTGATCAGCGCCGGCCCCGCCAGCGCGGGGCCAGCCCGCGGAGCCAGAGAGCCCCTTCCCGCGCCACCTTCCCGCCGGCCCGAATGCGCATTTGGGCTCACTCTTGCCGGCCCGAATGCGCATTTGGGCTCAAAACAGCCTGGGACAGGGAGCGAGCAAAGGGGTAGAGGTGGCTGACAAGCACACGGTGCGGTTCGAGCCCGTTGGGATCGAGATCGACGTCGCCGAGGATCAGACGGTTCTGCGGGCCGCGGCCGAGCAGGGCATCATGCTCATGCACGGCTGCAAGGAAGGCCAGTGCGCCGCCTGCAAGTCGTTCGTGCTCGAGGGCGAGGACATCGAGCACGACAGGTACTCCACGTTCGCGCTGCCCGACTACGAGAAGGACGAGGGCTACACCCTGCTGTGCCGGGCGCACGTGTACGAGGACGTCACGATCGAGCTGCTCAACTACGACGAGGAGATGATCCGCTCCGGTCTGCCGATCCAGCAGGCGGTGGCCGAGGTGGTCTCGAACGACCCGGTGACGCACGACATGCGGCACCTGGTGCTCCGCCTGGTCGAGCCGGCCGAGGTCAAGTTCTTCCCCGGCCAGTACATGGACATCGCCGTGCCCGGCACCGACCAGGTCCGGTCGTTCTCGATGGCCAACACCTCGAGCAGGGACGGGACGCTCGAGTTCGTGATCAAGGTGTACCCCGACGGCCTCTTCTCCCGCTTCCTCGACGAGCAGCTGGCGGTCGGCGACCGGCTCGAGCTGACCGGCCCGTTCGGGGTCTTCACGCTCCGCGACGCCGACACCGAGCTGCTGTTCGTCGGCGGCGGCGCCGGGATGGCCCCGATCCTGGCCCTGCTCCGGACAATGGCCGAGCGCGGCATCCAGCGCAAGGCCACGTTCTTCTACGGCGCCAGGGGCGTGCGCGATCTCTGCTTCACCGAGGAGCTGGCGTCGATCGCCGAGAAGCTGCCCAACTTCACCTACATCCCGGCCCTGTCCGAGCCGGCCCAGTCGGATGCGGGCTGGTCGGGCGAGACCGGCCTCATCACCGACGTGGTCAAGCGTCTGACGGGGACTCTCGGCGGCGCGCACGCCTACGTCTGCGGACCACCGCCGATGGTCGAGGCCGCGATCCCGCTGCTTGAGACGCTCGGCGTCCCGAACAAGCGCATCTATTACGACAAGTTCACGACAACCGGAGAGCCCCATTGAACTCTCCGTTTTTGCCCGAGGCCCGAAGCGCGAGCACTCCGAACATCAAAAAGGGAGAGTTCAAATGACAGCAGAGACGCACGAACGCAGCGTTCCCAAGCCGGTCTTCACTGACGCCGAGGCGGGCGCGAAGGAGTTCCCCGACTCGACCGCGCGCAACTACAACTACTTCAAGCCCGCCAAGCGCAAGCAGACGCACTACGAGGACGTCACCGTCGAGGTCCAGCCCGACCCGCGGCACTACCTGGCCCAGGGGTGGCTGTACGGGTTCGCCGACGGCCGCGGCGGCTACCCGCTCGACTGGACCGCGCTCAAGGCGTGGGGCTCCGACCGGCCCGAGCCCGAGCGCTTCCCCGGCTCCGGCGGCAAGGGGTACGACTGGCCCGCGACCGGCTGGCACGAGTTCCGCGACCCCAACGAGGAGTGGGAGCTCACCTTCTACCGCTACAACTCCAACGTCGTCCGGCAGCTCAACCAGAACGTCGAGAACGCCCGGCTGGCCAAGGCGTTCGAGCAGTGGAACCCGAACTGGGTGCATTTCATGGAGCGGAACGTCGGCGCGTGGATGCACGTGGACCACGGCCTCGGCCTCTACCTGTACGCCAACGCGCAGCGCCGGGCCCCCACCAACATGCACAACAACGCGATCTCGGTCAACTCGATGCACCGGATCAGGGCGGCCCAGGACCTCGCGCTCTACAACCTCACGCTTACCGACGAGGTGCCCGGCTTCGACGGGTCGGCCCACCTCGAGACCTGGAACTCCGACCCGGCCTGGCAGGGCGTGCGCGAGACGGCCGAGCAGCTCACCTCGGTCTGGGACTGGTGCGAGGCGATCTTCGCCGGCAACGTGGTGTTCGAGCCGCTGGTGGGCGAGCTGTTCCGCAGCCAGCTGGTGCAGCAGATCGCCCCCCGCAACGGCGACTTCGTCACCCCGACCGTCATCGGCGCGGCCGAGTACGACTTCGCCGAGCGTGACCTGCGGTACACCACCGCGATGTTCGGCCTGCTCACCACCGACCGCGAGTTCGCCGACCACAACAAGGCGATCATCAACGGCTGGCTCGCGAAGTGGGTGCCGAACGCGATCACCGCCGCCCGCACCCTGCAGCCGCTGTGGTCGCAGACCGACGCCAAGCCACCGCGGTTCGAGGACGGCCTCGACGCCGCCAAGAACCGGTTCGCCGGCATTCTCACCGACCTCCACCTCGAAGTCCCGAAGGAGCTGAGCCAGTGACCACCCCCAGGTTCAAGACCGCCGAGTCGCCGTTCAAGTCCGACAACACCGCCTCCAACCAGTGCGGCGTCACGCTGATGAACAACCAGATCGGGGCGGTCGTCGCCCAGGTCATGGCGGCCAAGGACAACGTCTCGGTGCGGGCCCTGCCGTCCATGATCCGGGTCGACGCGATCGGCCGGATGGACTTCGTCTACGACGAGATCTCCGAGGCGCTGGGGGAGGAGCCCGGCTTCTTCGACGCGGCCGAGTTCGAGGAGAACATGTCCACCCACTACGGCCGGATGATCCACGAGGACGACCGCACGATCATGTTCGCCAACCCCGAGGACGCCGCCGAGTACATCGGCTTCGACCTCACCGCGTCTGCCTGAGGGAGATCGTCGTGTACGAGAAGGACGGCGAGAAGTATTTCATCGTCGACAGCCATATGCACTACTGGGACGCGACGCCCGCCAACTGGGTCCCGGGCGCCGAGCAGTACGCCAAGGGGTGGATCGAGTGCTTCCACGCCTATCAGTCGCTCGGCCCGGCCGAGACGCACTGGCCGATCGAGAAGTTCGAGGGGTACACCGAGGACGACCTGATGAGGGACGTCTTCGAGGACGGCCACGTGGACATCGCGATCTTCCAGCCGACGTACCTGAAGGAGTGGTACACCGACGGGTTCAACACCACCGAGCGGAACGCGGCCCTGGGGGAGAAGCACCCGGGCAAGTTCATCGCCAACACCCGGTTCGACCCCCGTGACGGCGACGTCGGCCTGGTGGAGCTGCGGCGCAACGTCGAGCGGTACGGGTCGAGGGGCGTGAAGCTGTACACGGCCGAGTGGAACAACGGCTCGCGCGGCTACAAGCTCAGCGACCCGGCCGCCTACCGGTACCTGGAGGAGGCGCAGCGGCTCGGGATCAGGAACATCCACGTGCACAAGGGGCCGACGATCTGGCCGCTGGACAAGGACGCGTTCGACGTGTCCGACGTCGACCACGCGGCGACCGATTTCCCGGAGCTCAACTTCATCGTCGAGCACGTGGGGCTGCCCCGGATCGAGGACTTCTGCTTCATGGCGACGCAGGAGCCGAACGTGTACGCGGGCCTGTCGGTGGTGATCGGCGGGCTGATGCACGCGCGGCCGAAGTTCTTCGCCAAGGTGATGGGGGAGCTTTTGTTCTGGGTCGGCGAGGACAAGATGACGTTCGGCAGCGACTACGGCATCTGGGAGCCCAAGTGGCAGGTCGAGGGGTTCGTCGACTGGCAGATGCCGGACGACGACGAGCTCTCCGACTACGCCAAGCTCACCACCGCCACCAAGAAGAAGATCCTCGGCCTCAACGCCGCCAAGCTCTACGACATCAAGGTCCCCGACGAGTGCCAGCTACCGCCCGACGCCGGCACCCCCGCCGCCCAGGACGACGCGGCGCTGGTCTCCGGAGCATGACCACCAGCACAGACGCGCTGGCCAGCCTGGCGGCGGGGTTTCGAACCCGACCCGCCGGGCTGGCGGGCGCCGTTTACGAGGCGCTCGCGACCGTCCGCGACCCGGAGCTCGATGAGCCCATCACCACGCTGGATTTCGTCTCGTCGTGCGCCGTGTCGGCCGAGTGCCAGGCGTCAGGTCCGGCTGCGGCTGCCGACCTACTTCTGCGCGCCGAACTTCGCCTTCCTCATGGTCGCCGACGCCTACGACGCCGTCACCGCGGTGCCGGGCGTCTCCTCGGCCGAGGTCATCCTCGACGACCACTTCGCCTCCGACGCCATCAACGCCGGCGTCGCCGCCCGGGCCGGCTTCGCCGCGTCGTTCGACGGCGAGGCGACCGACGAGCTCGACGACCTCCGCGCCACCTTCCTGCGCAAGGCCGTGCTCGCGGGCACCGACCTTGTCAGCCGCCCGCTCGTCGATCACGGTGTCACACCGGCGGAGTTGGCGAGCCTGACCCTGGGCGCCATCCCCGCGTCCGGAGCACTAGACCGGCTCAGGGAACGCCGCGCCGACCTGGGCCTCCCAGCCGACAACGACGCTCCCTTGCTGCTTGACCCCGCCACCGGCCAGCGCATCAGCGAGGAAGCCGTCCCCCTCCACCTACGCCGCGCCCGCCTCACCCGCACAGGCATCGACGCCAACACATCTATCTGCTCCGGCATGCTCAAAGCCCGCTACCAGCCCACCTAAATCTCCCGCGTGCGGGGCACCGAGGGGAAATTCTCAGCGGCCTTCCGCAGGAGAGCCGCTGAAATTTCCCCGGGGCGCCCAGCCCGCCGCACCTGAAGCCTTTGACCTCCAGCTTTTGACCGGAAGGAACCGCCCCATGAAGGCAGTAAGACTGCATAAGTTCCACTCCGCCCCGGTCATCGACGAGGTCCCCGAGCCGGTGATTGCCGGGCCGCTGGACGTGATCGTGAAGATCGGCGGCGCGGGCGTGTGCCGGACCGACCTGCACATCATCGAGGGCCAGTGGGACGCGGCGATGGGAACTCCGCTGCCGTACATCCTCGGCCACGAGAACGCGGGCTGGGTGAGCGAGGTCGGCTCGGCGGTGACCAACGTCGCGGTCGGCGACACCGTAATCCTGCACCCGACCCCGACGTGCGGCCTCTGCCACGCGTGCCGGGCGGGCGACGACATGCACTGCGAGAACTCAACCTTCCCCGGGCTTTCCACTGACGGCGGCATGGCCGAGTACCTGCTCACCAGCGCCCGCGCCTGCGTCAAGCTCGACCCGAGCACCCAGCCGGCCGACGTCGCCGCGCTGGCCGACGCGGGGATCACCGCCTACCACGCGGTCCGCAAGGCGCTGCCGCTCTTGTATCCCGGTACCACCGCGGTGGTCATCGGCGCGGGCGGCCTGGGCCACATCGGCGTCCAGTGCCTGGCCGCCCTGTCGGCGACCCGGATCATCGTGGTCGACCGCAACCCCGACGCCCTCAAGCTCGCCGAGCAGCTCGGCGCGCATCACGCGGTCGTCGCTGACGGCAAGCAGGTCGACGCGGTCAAGGAGCTGACCGGCGGGCGGGGCGCGCACGTGGTGCTCGACTTCGTCGCCGAGCAGGGCGCCGAGACCGACGCGTGGAACATGACCGCCCCCGGCGGCTCCGACTTCGTCATCGGCTACGGCGGCACGATCACGATCCCGACCCTGGACATCATCTCCACCGAGCGCAACATCATCGGCAACATCGTCGGCACCTACAACGAGCTCGCCGAGCTGATGGCCCTCGCCCAGGCGGGCAAGGTCACCCTCCACACCAGGGCCTACCCCCTCACCGCCGCCCCCGACGCCCTCGCCGACCTCGACGCCGGCCGCGTCCGAGGGCGCGCCATCCTCGTGCCGTAAAGCCACGGTCCGTTCGACACCATTCTTGGATTTTTCAAAAAGAGGAGAACCGATGGCAAAGGAACTGCGCTTCGGCGCTGAAGCGCGCGCCCTCCTGCTGGCCGGCGTGGACCAGCTCGCCGAGGCGGTGAAGTCGACGCTCGGCCCCAAGGGCCGCAACGTCATCCTCGAGAAGATCACCGGGTCGCCGGTGGTCACCAACGACGGCGTGACGATCGCCCGCGAGATCCACCTGAAGAACCAGTTCGAGAACATGGGCGCCCAGCTGGTCAAGGAAGCCGCGATCAAGACCAACGACGTGGTCGGCGACGGCACCACCACCGCGACCGTGCTCGCCCAGGCGATCGTCCGCGAGGGCATGCGCGCGATCGACGCCGGCGCCAACCCGGTCCTGGTCAAGCGCGGCATCGACCTCGCCATCGGCCGGCTGGTCGAGCACCTGCAGTCGGTCGCGCACCCGGTCTCGACCGAGGAGGACTTCAGCCGGGTCGCGGCGATCTCCGCCAACGACGACTACACCGTCGGCCGGGTGATCGCCAAGGCGCTGCACACGGTCGGCGACGGCGGCATCGTGACCGTGGAGGACTCGCCCGCGGCGGGCATGGGGGTGGACTTCGTCGAGGGGTTCGAGTTCGACAACGGGTACCTGTCGCCGTACCTGGTGACCAGCCCGGCCAGCCTCGAGGCGGTCCTCGACGACCCCTACATCCTGCTCTGCAGCGAGAAGATCACCAAGGTCCAGCAGCTCATGCCGCTCCTCGACAAGGTCATGCGGGCGCCGCGGCCGCTGGTCATCATCGCCGAGAACGTCGAGGGCAGCGCGCTCTCGATGCTGGTGCACAACCACGTCAACGGGGTCTTCCAGTGCGTGGCGGTGCGCGCCCCCGGCTTCGGCGACCGGCGGCTGCACAAGCTCGAGGACATCGCCGCGCTGACCGGCGGCGCCGTCTACAGCAGGCACTCGGGGTTCTCGCTCGAGACGATGACGGTCGAGCAGCTCGGCCGGGCCCGCCAGGTGCTGGTGAACGCCGACAGCACCGCGATCATCGGCGGCGGCGGGTCGGCCGAGGCGGTCGAGTTCCGGCTCGCGCAGCTGCGGGCGGAGCTCGAGCGGGCGACGTTCGGGGTCGACGAGGACGTGCTGACCGACCGGATCGGCTCGCTGTCGGGCAAGGTCGCGGTCATCCGGGTCGGCGCCCCGACCTCGGCCGAGCTCAAGGAGCTGCGGCACCGGGTCGAGGACGCGCTGGCGGCGACGCGGGCGGCGATGGCGGAGGGGATCGTCGCCGGCGGCGGCGCGGCCCTGCTGCACGCGGTCGGCGCGCTCGACGCGAGCGTGACCGACGGCGGCGCCGACGTCACCGGGGACCACGCGATCGGGGTCGAGATCGTCCGCCGGGCGCTGAGCGAGCCGGCCACGCTGATCGCCGCCAACGCCGGCTACCCGGCGGCCGACGTCGTCGCGGCGACCGCGCTGCTCGGCACCGACGACGGGTTCGACGCGCTGTCGGGACAGCACGGCAACATGATCTCGATGGGGATCATCGACCCGCTGCGGGTGGTCCGGTCCGCCCTGCAGAACGGCGCCTCCGTCGCCGGGCTGCTGCTCACCACCAACACGCTGGTGGCCGAGGAGCAGACGCCGTGGGGCGGGTCGGCCGCGCTGATGACCGAGTACGGGTCGCTCGACGAGGGGCTGCACCAGCCCTCGCCCGACTCGTCCACCCCGCAGTCCCTGGGCCTCGGTCCCTCCGTCGGCTAGCGCAGCCGTCCGTTGGCAGAGCCCGCCGTCCGCCCGCGGCACATACTGACCTCGGGCGGCGGGGCGTCGGCGGGGGACGCCCGGATGCTGGCCAGGGCCGAGGCGACGCTGTCGGGCGAGCGCCGCGGCGTGCTCGCGGTGCTGCCGTTCCTCGGCCCGGCCTTCATCGCCGCGATCGCCTACGTGGACCCGGGCAACTTCGCCACCAACATGGCGGGCGGCGCCCAGTACGGCTACGCCCTGCTGTGGGTGGTGGCGGTCGCCAACCTGATGGCGATGCTGGTCCAGGCGCTCAGCGCCAAGCTCGGCATCGCCACCGGCCGCAGCCTGCCCGAGGTGTGCCGGGACCGGTTCCCGTTCCCGGTCGTGCTGCTGCTGTGGCTGCAGGCCGAGGCGGTCGCGATGGCGACCGACCTGGCCGAGTTCGTCGGCGCCGCGCTCGGCCTGCAGCTCGTGTTCGGCCTCCCGCTATGGGTGGCGGGGATGCTGACCGGCGTCGCCGCGTTCGCCATCCTCAGCATGGAGGTGTGGGGGTTCCGGCGGCTGGAGGCGACGATCACCGCCTTCGTCGCGGTCGTCGTGCTCGCGTTCTGCCTCGAAGTGCGCAGGAGCGGCCCGCCGGCCGGCGCGGTGGCGCGCGGCTTCGTGCCCGGCCTGCCCGGCGGCTCGACCCTGCTGGCGGTCGGCATCGTCGGCGCCACCGTGATGCCGCACGTCATCTACCTGCACTCGGCGCTGACCAAGAAGCGGATCGTCGGCACCAGCCCGGACGCGCGCCGTCGGATCTTCCGGTTCGAGATCGTCGACATCTCGATCGCGATGGGACTGGCGGGCGTGGTCAACCTGGCGATGCTGGCGACGGCGGCGTCCGTCTTCTGGTCCCGCGGGCTGACCTCGGCCGGCGGCGACCTCGGCCAGGTCTCCCAGGGGCTCAACCGGTACCTGGGGGAGCACACCGGGACGATCTTCGGCGTCGCCCTGCTCGCGTCCGGGCTGGCGTCCTCGTGCGTGGGCACCATGTCCGGGCAGGCGGTGATGGAGGGGTTCATCCGCCGCCAGATCCCGGTGTTCGCCCGCCGCGCGATCACCATGATCCCGGCCCTGGTCCTGATCGCGGCCGGGTTCAGCCCGACCAGGGCGCTCGTGCTGAGCCAGGTGCTGCTCTCCTTCGGCATACCGTTCGCGCTGGTGCCGCTGGTCATCTTCACCCGCGACCGGCGGCTGATGGGCGCCCTGGTGAACCGGCCGGCGACCAACCTGGCCGCCTGTATCGTCACCGCCATGATCGTCGGCCTCAATGTTTATTTGCTGACAAATCAGTTTTTTAGATAATGATTTTACCTCGCCGTTGGGAAAGTGTCTCAATTTGAGACGCCCCGCGCGATCTCCCCGGCGTCTGCTCGAAGGATGAGCATCGGCGCTTAGGGAGGGCGACTTGTATACCAAAGATGGCGAGAAGTATTTCATCGTCGACAGCCATATGCACTACTGGGACGCGACGCCCGCCAACTGGGTCCCGGGCGCCGAGCAGTACGCCAAGGGGTGGATCGAGTGCTTCCACGCCTATCAGTCGCTCGGCCCGGCCGAGACGCACTGGCCGATCGAGAAGTTCGAGGGGTACACCGAGGACGACCTGATGAGGGACGTCTTCGAGGACGGCCACGTGGACATCGCGATCTTCCAGCCGACGTACCTGAAGGAGTGGTACACCGACGGGTTCAACACCACCGAGCGGAACGCGGCCCTGGGGGAGAAGCACCCGGGCAAGTTCATCGCCAACACCCGGTTCGACCCCCGTGACGGCGACGTCGGCCTGGTGGAGCTGCGGCGCAACGTCGAGCGGTACGGGTCGAGGGGCGTGAAGCTGTACACGGCCGAGTGGAACAACGGCTCGCGCGGCTACAAGCTCAGCGACCCGGCCGCCTACCGGTACCTGGAGGAGGCGCAGCGGCTCGGGATCAAGAACATCCACGTGCACAAGGGCCCGACGATCTGGCCGCTGGACAAGGACGCGTTCGACGTGTCCGACGTCGACCACGCGGCGACCGATTTCCCGGAGCTCAACTTCATCGTCGAGCACGTGGGGCTGCCCCGGATCGAGGACTTCTGCTTCATGGCGACGCAGGAGCCGAACGTGTACGCGGGCCTGTCGGTGGTGATCGGCGGGCTGATGCACGCGCGGCCGAAGTTCTTCGCCAAGGTGATGGGGGAGCTTTTGTTCTGGGTCGGCGAGGACAAGATGACGTTCGGCAGCGACTACGGCATCTGGGAGCCCAAGTGGCAGGTCGAGGGGTTCGTCGACTGGCAGATGCCGGACGACGACGAGCTCTCCGACTACGCCAAGCTCACCACCGCCACCAAGAAGAAGATCCTCGGCCTCAACGCCGCCAAGCTCTACGACATCAAGGTCCCGGCCGAGTTCCTAGTGCCCGCCCAGGCCGGGGAGCCCGCCGCGCAAGACGACGCGAAGCTCGTCACCGAGGTATGAGCGGCGCCTCCAAGGCGTCGGCGCCAGCGCCAGCGCCGGCGTCGGCGTCGGCGTCGGCGTCGGCCAGCGTCGCCGCCGACGCGGTGATCGCCGCCCTCGCGACGGTGCGGGATCCGGAGCTCGACGAGCCCATCACCACCCTGGGGTTCGTCTCGTCCTGCACCGTCTCGCCGGACGGGCAGTCGCAGGTCCGGCTGCGGCTGCCGACCTACTTCTGCGCCCCGAACTTCGCCTTCCTGATGGTGGCCGACGCCTACGACGCGGTCACCGCGGTGCCGGGCGTCTCCTCGGCCGAGGTCATCCTCGACGACCACTTCGCCTCCGACGCCATCAACGCCGGGGTGGCCGCCCGGGCCGGCTTCGCCGCGTCGTTCGACGGCGAGGCGGTCGATGAGCTCGACGACCTCCGCGCCACCTTCCTCCGCAAGGCCGTGCTGGCCGGCACCGACCTCGTCTGCCGCCCGCTGGTGGCCGGGGGCCTAACCCCGGCCGAGCTGGCCGCGCTGACCCTAGCGGACGTCCCCGCGTCGCCTCAGCTCACCCGTCTCCGGCACCGCCGCGCCGACCTGGGCCTGCCAGCCGACAACGGTGCGCCCTTGCTGCTTGACCCAGCCACCGGCCGGCGCATCGGCGAGGCGAGCGTGCCCCTTCATCTGCGGAAGGCACGGGTCACCCAAGCCGGCATAGAAGCCAACACGAGCATGTGCACCGGCATGCTCAAAGCCCGCTACCAGACCACCTAACCCGCCGCAGCTCCGCTTTTGATTGGGAGGACCCGTGAAAGCCGTTCGACTGCATAAGTTCCACAGCGCGCCGGTCATCGACGAGGTCCCCGAGCCGACGATCGGCGGCCCGCTGGACGTGATCGTGAAGATCGGCGGGGCCGGGGTGTGCCGGACCGATCTGCACATCATCGAGGGCCAGTGGGACGCCGCGATGGGAACACCGCTGCCGTACATCCTCGGCCACGAGAACGCGGGCTGGGTGCAGCGAGGTCGGCTCGGCGGTGACCAACGTCGCGGTCGGCGACACCGTCATCCTGCACCCGACCCCGACCTGCGGCCTCTGCCACGCGTGCCGGGCGGGCGACGACATGCACTGCGAGAACTCCACCTTCCCCGGGCTTTCCACCGACGGCGGCATGGCCGAGTACCTGCTCACCAGCGCCCGCGCCTGCGTCAAGCTCGACCCGAGCACCCAGCCGGCCGACGTCGCCGCGCTGGCCGACGCGGGGATCACCGCCTACCACGCGGTCCGCAAGGCCCTGCCGCTGCTTTACCCCGGTACCACCGCGGTGGTCATCGGGGCGGGCGGCCTGGGCCACATCGGCGTCCAGTGCCTGGCCGCCCTGTCGGCGACCCGGATCATCGTGGTCGACCGCAACCCCGACGCCCTCAAGCTCGCCGAGCAGCTCGGCGCCGACATCACGCGGTCGTCGCCGACGGCACCCAGGTCGACGCGGTCAAGGAGCTGACCGGCGGGCGGGGCGCGCACGTGGTGCTCGACTTCGTCGCCGAGCAGGGCGCCGAGACCGACGCGTGGAACATGACCGCCCCCGGCGGCTCCGACTTCGTCATCGGCTACGGCGGCACGATCACGATCCCGACCCTGGACATCATCTCCACCGAGCGCAACATCATCGGCAACATCGTCGGCACCTACAACGAGCTCGCCGAGCTGATGGCCCTCGCCCAGGCGGGCAAGGTCACCCTCCACACCAGGGCCTACCCCCTCACCGCCGCCCCCGACGCCCTCGCCGACCTCGACGCCGGCCGCGTCCGAGGCCGCGCCATCCTCGTGCCCGAGTAGCCCGCTCGGATTCTTCGCTGTATAGGTACCCGCAGGTAGCGGGCGTTTTTTAGAATCGCAAATTCACCATGTCGTGTTACATCACCTTAAAGCGGTACAAAATACGCATTCGCGAAATTTTTTTGACTATGTTGACGGGGCGGCGTCTGCGCTCTAGGTTGCTCAAAAGGGCGGATGTGAACGATCACATCCGTCATGAGCCGCCCCCGCTGGAGGTCCTCATGGCCAGAAAAGTCGACCCCAAGGTCGATGAGGCAATAGAGACGCTCAACCTGAGAGACAGCCCCACCCGCCGCCGACTCATCGCTGGCGCTGGCTTGGTTAGTGCCACCGCCGCCGCGTCGGCCCTGCTCACCGCCTGCAGCTCGTCGAGCAGCGCCGCGAGCGGTGCGAGCGGCTCCGGCGCCTTCCCGAGCACGCCCTCGTGGCAGTTCTGGTTCGTCAACCACGTCACCACCAACCCCTTCTTCGTCCCCACCCAGTACGGTCTGGCCGACTGCGCCAAGCTGCTCGGCATCCCCGCTCCGAAGTGGACCGGCTCCACGAACTCGGTCGCCTCCCAGATGGCCGCCCAGATCAACGCGGCGGTGGCGGCCAAGGCGGCCGGGATCGCAACCACGCTGGTCGACTCCACCTCGTTCACCACGCCGGTCGCCAGCGCGATGTCGGCCGGCATCCCGGTGCTCAGCTACAACGCCGACGGCGACGTCAACAAGGGCGTGCCCAACATCGGCTGCAACCGGCTCGCGTACGTCGGCCAGGCGCTGTACACGTCCGGCCAGCAACTCGGGGAGCGGATCAAGCAGCTTGTGCCCACGCCGGGCGAGGTCGTGATCTTCATCCAGACCCCGGGCCAGGCCAACATCCAGCCCCGCTACGACGGCGCCGCCTCGGTGCTCACCCCGCTCGGCTACACGGTGGCCGAGATCGCGACCACCGCCAACAACTCGGCCGTCCTCGGCAACATGAAGGCGTACCTGGTTGGCCACTCGAGCACGAAGGGCGCGTTCGGGGTGGACGGCACCTCGACGTCGTTCCTGGGCCAGGCGCTCAAGGAAACCAGCATGGCGATCCCCAACGGCGGCTTCGACACCGAGCCGCTGACGCTCAGCAACATCGCCTCCGGCGCGACCGATTTCGCCATCTACCAGGACCCCTACCTGCAGGGGTTCCTGCCCACCCTGTACCTGTACCTCTACAACATCTCGGGCGGGACGATCGTCCCGTCCGACACCGACACCGGCCTGAGCTTCATCACCAAGAGCAATTACACGGAATACAACAAGAGCAGCCGGTACCAGGGCTCGACCACCGCGCTCGAGTACCTGCCGCGTCCCGCGGGGGCGATCTCGAACCCGACCGCGACCACCAGCACCTGACACATTTCACGCATCGCGCGCCAGCCAAGCCGGCGGCGGGAGATCGCACGCGGTCCCTTCCCGGGACCGCGAGCGGCCGCCCGCCGCCATTGGCGCGCGCCGCTGACCGGAGGGCCAGATGAAACAGATGACGCGCCTGACAGGGAGGCGACGTGAGTAACACGACCGAGCAGAGCGGAATGCTCGTCGGTCTGCCCGGCGACGGCCCCGGCGGCCCCGGCAACGGGACGCTCGACCGACTGCTGCGCGCGGCCGGCGTCTTCGGCCGCCAGCGCGAGGCCACCATCTTCGTGGTCACGGCGGCCCTGCTGCTGTACTTCGGCCTCACCCACTCGTCCACCTTCGGTTCCCGCATCAACGCGATCGACTTGCTGTCAGAGATCGCGGCCCCGATCATCATCATCGCCATCGGCGAGGTGCTGCTGCTGATCTGCGGCGAGATCGACCTGTCGGTCGGCTTCATCTTCGCCTGCGCGCCGTTCGTGATGTTCTACCTGAACGAGTACTACGGCGTCCCGGCCGGCCTGGCGATCCTTATCAGCCTCGCTTTCGGGGTGTTCTGCGGCTGGATCAACGGCTTCCTCACGGTCACCCTCGGGCTGCCCTCGTTCATCACCACCCTCGGCACCGGCTTCATCCTGCTCGGGTTCGCGCTCTACACCTCGCACGCCGAGTCCAAGACCATCCCGCCCGCCGCCGCAGGCTTCGGCGACTGGATCGGGACGAACCCGTGGTCGCAGTTCATCTGGGCCGTCATCCTGGTCGCGATCTTCCACGTCGTGCTCACCAGGACCAGCTGGGGGCTGCACACGATCGCGACCGGCGACAACCAGCTCGGGGCGCGCGAGGCCGGCATCAAGGTGGGCCGGATCAAGTACGGCAACTTCATGATCATCGGGTTCCTTGGCGCGCTGGTCGGCCTGCAGACCGCCTTCTACAACAACACCATCGACCCCCTCGCGGGCGGCTACACGCCGATGTTCTACAGCGTGACGGCGGCCGTCATCGGCGGCACGGCGATGCTCGGCGGCTCCGGCACGATCCTCGGCGCCTTCCTCGGCGCGCTCGCGCTCTCCACCCTGATCGACGGGTTCGACATCGTCGGCATCACCGCCAACCTGCTCCCGATCATCTTCGGCGGCGCGATCCTGGTCGCCATGATCGCGAACGTTCAGCTGGCACGGCTGCGAGCAAGAGGGAGGACCTGATGACTTCGCAACCACCGGAGACGCCGGAGGCGGCGCTCCCCGACATGTCGCCCGCAGCGGGCGCTGACGGCCCGCCGCCCGGTCCGGACGTGCTGCGGGCCGAGCACATCGGCAAGCGCTTCGGCGCGGTGACGGCCCTGGTGGACGTCAACCTGCGGCTGGCCAAGGGCGAGGTGCTCGGCCTACTCGGCGACAACGGCGCCGGCAAGTCGACGCTGCTCAAGATCCTCTGCGGCTTCCAACAGCAGGACTCGGGCGCTCTCATGGTCAACGGTCAGGAGGTGCTGCTCCGGTCGGTCGACCACGCCCGCTCGCTCGGCATCGACGCCGTCTACCAGGACCTCGCGCTGATCAACCAGCTCAGCGTCTATCACAACATGTTCCTCAACCGCGAGGAGCTGCGCTGGCCGCTGCTGAACAACCGGGCGATGCGCAAGACCGCCCGCGAGCACCTCGACGCGATGGGGGTCAACGTCCCGTCGGTCGACGTCGAGGTCGCCCGGCTCTCCGGCGGCCAGCGCCAGGCGATCGCCATCGCCCGCGCCGTCTACTCCGACGCCAAGATCCTCCTCCTCGACGAGCCGCTCGCGGCCATGGGAGCCAAGGAGGTGGCGATCATCATCGACCTGATCCACGACCTCAAGCGCCGCGGCGACGTGTCGATCATCATCATCGCGCACAACTACGGCCAGGCGCTGGAGGTCTGCGACCGCATCAACCTGCTCCAGCACGGCATGATCACCCTGGACAAGGCGAGCAAGGACACCTCGGTCACCGAACTCAACGACATCGTCGTCGCCGAGTACCGCCGAGCCATGGAGGCCCGCCAGCGCACCTAGCACCCGCCACAGCGTCCCCGCTGGGAGCACTGGACTGTGCAGGTCGGTTGCGTGTTGTGGCTCTGGGGCCCACCGGGCCACATAGAGCGGGCCGGTGGCCCCCAGGGCCACAACGAACCCGGGCCTCCGGCTACGTGGAAGCCGAGCCGTTTTCACGGCGGGCGGCCACCAGCACCGACGCCGTCCAGGTGACCGCGAGCAAAATGGCGGCGCCGAGTACCTGGACGCCGCCCGGCCAGTGCGGCGAGAACTCGTTGCTCGCGTGCCGCAGCGCCGCCCCGGCCGGCGACACGTCCGAGGCGAGCGCGAACACCGCCGCCGCGAGCGTCGCGAGCATGGCCGTGGCCGGGTGCCGCAGCAGCGGCGGATTGCACAGCGCGCCCACGGCCGAGCCGACCAGTGCGCACACGGCGGTCATGGCCAGGCCGGCCGCCAGCGTCACCGGGTGGGCGAGCGCCGCCCCGATGTTGCCCAGCAGCCCGCCCGAGCGGCCGGTGACGGCCGGGTTGAGCAGCACCTCGAAGCAGGCCCCGACGACGCCGAGCACCACCCCGCCGCCGAGCGCGACCAGCAGGGTGGCCAGCTGCGTCCGGACCGGGCTGGTGGCGGCGCAGACGCAGGCCCGCGACGCGTCGGGCTCGGCCGTGAGCATCGACCGGGTCAGGAAGGCGAGCACCGGGATCAGCACGGCGGCCGACCAGTCGAGCCCGTCCGCCAGCGACAGCCACGGCGGCCCGACCGGCGTGCCCCCGGCCGCCCCGGTCAGGATCAGCGCCCCGTAGGCGATCAGCGGGAACACCCACCGATGCGACCTGAGCAGGATCGCCGCCTCGTACCGCAGCAGCGCGATCACCGCGGTCGCCCCTCATCCGCCACCCGAACCCCGGCATCCGCCACCCGAACCCCGGATCCGCCACCCGAACCCCGGCATCCGCCACCCGAACCCCGGCCACGTGCACCCCGTCCACGGCCAGCGCCTGCCGCAGCACGGCGTCCGACTGACCCGCCTCCACCCGGACCAGAACCCGGCCGCCCACGCCGGCCGGGGAGCAGGAAAGCACGCCCTGCAGGTCCGCCAGCCCCGCCAGCCCCGCCCCCTCAACCCCCGCCAGCTCGATCGTCACCACGCCACCCCCCACCCCGGCCCCGGCCGCGCCGCCCGCCCCGGCCGCGCCGCCCGGCCCGGCGGTGACCGTCACCCGCCCGTCGCTGCCCATTCGCCAGCGCTCGGCCTCCCGGCCGGCCAGCCGGGCCGGGTCGTGATCCACGAACAGGACCGCGCCGCCTCCGGCCACCCGCTCCGCCACCGCGTCGTCCAGCGCGCCCCGCGCAGTGACATCGAGGCCGGTCCACGCCTCGTCAAGCACCAGCAGCCCGGGCCGCGACAGCAGCGCCTGGGCGATGGCGATCTTCTGGCACATCCCCTTGGACAGGGCCCGCAGCGGCGCCGCCGCGTAGCCGGCCGCGCCGAGCCGCTCGAGCCACTCGTCGACCCGCCGCCGGCCGGCGTCGCCCCGCAGCCCGTGCACCCGCGCCATGTGCAGCAGGTACTCCTGCCCGGAGAACGGCAGCCCGCCGGGAAAGCGCTCGGGCACGTACCCGGTGTGCGGCCGCCCGCTCACCCGGCCCCGCGACGCCGTGGTCACCCCGGCGACGACCCGCAGGAGGGTCGACTTCCCCGACCCGTTCGGCCCCTCCACCCGGATCAGCCGCCCGCCGGCCACGTCGAGGGACACGTCCCGCACCACCCACGGCTGCCGCACCCCGTACCGCTTGCCGACCGCCTCAAGCCGCATCCGAACCTCCACCGCACAGCGTAACGGCGACCCCGGCCGCACGGTATGCCGCGCGGCATGCGGCCCGGCGGGTCGCGGGGTATGTCACGAATTGGTGCAACAAGAGCCACGAACACGGGAAAACAGACGACATGAACGGGTAGACCGTGAAGAATAAGGCGCGCATCAACGACAGATGCCTAACTGCGGGTGCCCCCTTCCCCCGACGCACCGGCACCCGGCAGGATCGCAGAGGCGGCTTACATGAGTGTTATCGAAGCGGCGGGCGTTCGCGTGCTCGCCGGCCACACCGGGGCGGTCAACTCGGTGGCGTTCAGCCCGGACGGTGCCAGGCTCAGCACCGCCAGTGAGGACAAGACGGCCCGGGTGTGGAACGCCGCCACCGGCGAGCTGCTGCACACGCTGAGCGGGCACACCGACGCGGTGTTCGCCGCGCCGTTCAGCCCCGACGGGGCGAAGATCGCGACCGTGAGCGCCGACCTGTCGCCCCGGCTGTGGGACGCGCGGACCGGCGCCTGCACCCGCGAGCTGACCGGTCACACGGTCGCCGTGTTCGGCGTGGCGTTCAGCCCCGACGGACGGCTGCTCGCCACCACCAGCTATGACGAGACCGTCCGGCTGTGGAACACCGGCACCGGCGCGGGCGTCCACGTGCTCGAGGGGCACAACGACATCGTCTACGGCGCCGCGTTCAGCCCGGACGGCAAGGTGCTCGCCACCGCGAGCGGCGACGGCACGATCAGGATCTGGAACACCGGCTCGGGCGAATGCCTGCGCGTGCTCACCGGCCACACCGGCATCGTGTCGGCCGTCGCCTTCAGCCCGGACGGGAAGCTCACCGCCACCGCCAGCTTCGACGGCACGGCGCGGCTGTGGGAGGTCGCGACCGGGAACTGCCTGCGCATCCTGAACGGCCACTCCGACACGGTGTGGTCGGTGGCGTTCAGCCCGACCGAGCGCGTGGTCGCCGCCGCCAGCGAGGACGCCACCGCCCGGATCTGGGACGCCGTCACCGGCACCCCGGTCCGCACGCTCGAGGGCCACACCGACTCGGCCTTCGTGGTCGCGTTCAGCCCCGACGGCCGGCTCATCGCCACCGCGAGCTCGGACACCACCGTCCGGCTGTGGGACGCGTCGACCGGCAAGTGCGTGCGCATTCTCGAGGGCCACGCCGGCGCGGTCAGCGCCCTGGCGTTCAGCCCGGCTGACCGCGTGCTTGCCACCGCCTCGACCGACGAAACCGCCCGGGTCTGGCCGCTCTAACCAGCCCCCCGGCAGGCGGACGCACGTCCAGCCGTCACTGGTGCGGGATCAGCGCGTAGGTGACGACGGCGGCGACCGCGCCGAGCACCGACCCCGCGATCACCTGGGCGGCGCTGTGGTCCTTGAGCGCCATCCGCGACCAGCCGGTGAGCGCGACCAGCAGGTACGCCGGGATCAGCCAGGCGCCGAACAGCAGCGCCAGGATCGTCACCGAGCCGGACGCGACCGCGCAGTGGATGGAGATCTTCCACAGCGTGGTGATCGCGGCCAGCACCGCGATGCTCCCGAGCATGCAGGCGAAATAGCCCGACAGCTCGGCCGGCGCGCCCAGTCCCACCATCAGCATCAGCCCCACCGCAACCGACGCGATGATGAACGAGAGCACGATCAGCCGCGGCCGCTTGGCGCCGACGTTGCGATCGGCCCACCGGCCGTCCCTGATGCCGCGGTTGATGAAGACCGTCGGCAGCACCCCGGCGAACACGGCCGCGACCGCCCCCCAGGCCAGCCCCCGGCCCCCGGCCGCGTGCCAGCCCACCGCCAGCGTGGTGGCGATGATCCAGTTCTTGGGCTCGAGCAGGTAGGTGACCCATTCCGCCGCCGACCTGCGGTTCACCGGTTCTTCACGGTCAACAGGCAACCACCACAAGCCCGCCGCTGGCAAGTGTTACGTTCGACAGGGAATTCGGCGAGAGGGGTGCACATGCCCGCACGGACCGGCGCGGAGTTCCTGGACCGGCTGTCCAGGACCCGGACGCACGTGGAGATCCAGGGCGCGACGCTGAAAGGCGGCATTGCCGACCACCCGGCGTTCACGAACGTCGTCCGCACCTACGCGGCCCTGTTCGACCTCCAGCACGCCCCCGAATCACGAAATATCCTGACCTATCCCTCACCCACCACCAAAGATCCCGTGGCCACCAGCTTCCTCATCCCGCGCACCCGCGAGGACCTGGCCAAGCGCGGCCAGGCGTGCAAGCTGACCGCGGACGCGTCCTTCGGAATGCTCGGCCGCACCGGCGACTACCTCAACAGCGCCCTGATGGCGCTGGCGTCAGCGAAAACCTGGTTTGCCCAGACCGACCCCGGGTTCGCCGACAACGTCACCCGCTATTACGAGAAGGTCCGCGAGCAGGACCTGCTCTGCACCCACACCCTGATCCCCCCGCAGGCCAACCGCGCGCAGCCCGGCAGTCAGCAGGCCGGCGGCGCCCTGATGGCGCGCATCACCAAGCAGGACGACAACGGCATCGTCGTGCGCGGCGCGCGGATGCTCGCCACCATCGGCCCGTTCGCCGACGAGCTGCTGGTCTTCCCCTCGACCGTGCTCCGGGGCACGCCCGAGGACAAGCCGTACTCGTTCGCGTTCGCGATCCCGACCGACGCGCCGGGCCTGCGGTTCATCGCCCGGGAGCCGTTCGACTACGGCCGCAGTCACTTCGACCACCCGCTCGGCTCCCGCTTCGACGAGTCCGACGCGGTGGTCGTCTTCGACGACGTGCACGTCCCCTACGAACGCTGCTTCACGCTCGGCGACCCCGAGATCTGCAACGGCTTCTACACCAAGACCGACGCCCTGCAGCACATGACCCACCAGGTCGTCGCCCGCACCACCGCCAAGACCGAGTTCATCCTCGGCCTGGTCACCGTGCTCACCGAGGCGATCGGCATCGGCGGCTTCCCGCACGTCCAGGCCGACCTGGCCGAGATCATCACCACCCTGGAGACGCTGCGCGCGCTCACCCGCGCGGCCGAGGCCGACGCCCAGCCGAACGGCTACGACGTCATGACACCGGCCTGGGCGCCGCTCAACGCCGCCCGCAACCTCTACCCGCGGCTCTACCAGCGCTTCCCCGAGATCCTGCGCAAGCTCGGGGCCTCCGGCCTGATGGCCACCCCGACCGAGGCCGACATCAACGGCCCGGCCGGGGAGGACATCGACGCCTACCTCCAGGCCGCCACGCTCAGCGGAAGAGACCGGGTCCGCCTGTTCCGCCTCGTCTGGGACGCGTGCGCGTCCGCCTTCGCCGGCCGCCAGGCCCTCTACGAGTACTACTTCTTCGGCGACCCGGTCCGGATGGCCACCGCCTACCAGGCCGGCTACGACAAGGAGCCCTACGCCGAGCGGGTCAGGGCCTTCCTCGAACGCGACTACTAACCCACGTCAAACGACCTGGAACGACCGCTTGGCCAGCCCCATCCAGTACCCGTCGATCACCGACTGCACCGGCTGCCTCGGGATCCGAAGCCGCCCCCAGCGTCACGAACAGCGGCAGGAAGTGATCCGCCGACGGATGCGCGTACGGCATCCCCGGCGCCCCCCGGTACCGCGAGAGCTCCTCCACGTCCCCGCGCCCGAGCGCCGCGGCCGCCCACTGGTCGAACTCGGCCGACCACCCGGGCACCACCCCGTCCGTGAACACGGCCGGGGTCAGGAACGGCAGCCCGTGGGTCAGGAACCCGGACCCGATCACCAGCACCCCGGACTCCCGCAGCGGCCGCAGCCGCGCGCCCAGCGACAGCAGCGCGGCCGGGTCCGACGTCGGCAGCGACAGCTGCAGCACCGGCACGTCCGCCAGCGGGTACATGACCTTCAGCGGCACCCACGCCCCGTGGTCGAGCCCCCGGCTCGGGTGCTGGTGGGCCGGCGACCCGTCGGGCATCAGCGACGCCACCTCCGCCGCGAACGCGGTCGCGTCCGGCGTCGGGTACGTCAGCGAGTAGTACCGCGGCGCGAACCCGCCGAAGTCGTACACCAGCGGGCGTGCCGGCGCCGGGGGCCGACAGCATCAGCGGCGCCGCCTCCCAGTGCGCGGAGACGATCAGCACCGCCCGCGGCTTGGGCATCGACAGCGCCCACGCCGACAGCTGCGACATCCACTCGGCGTCGTCAAGCAGCGGCGGCGCCCCGTGCCCGATGTACAGCGCCGGCAGCGCCCCGTCCGACGGCTGCCACCGGCGCTGCCCGGCCGAGCGCACCACGCCGTCGGCGTAGAACGCGTCGTACGCCCCCGCGGGCACCTGCGGATCGAAGATCGAGCGGCTCATGGCCCTGCCTCACCCCGGTGAAAAGAACAGTTGACGCTTCAACAGTACCAAGATAATTTGAAGCGTCAACAAGGCCGCGTAGAATAACACCCATGGAATGGCTCAGCGACGAGGAGCAGACGGCCTGGCGCCCGTTCGTCGGCCTGCTCTTCCGCTTCCCCGCGCTCCTCGACGCCCAGCTCCAGAGGGACGCGGGCATCAGCCACTTCGAGTACATGGTGCTGTCCAGCCTGTCCGAGGCACCGGGCCGGGCGCTGCGGATGAGCCAGCTCGCGGCGATGGCGAGCGGCTCCGTGTCAAGGCTGAGCCACGTGGTCAGCCGCCTGGAGGCCAAGGGCTGGGTCCGCCGCGAGCCGTCCCCGGGCGACGGCCGCTTCATCAACGCCGTCCTCACCGAGCCCGGCTGGCAGAAGGTCGTCGAGACCGCCCCCGGCCACGTGGCCGCCGTCCGCAGGCTCCTCATCGACACCCTCAGCCCCGAGGAGCTCCGCTCCCTCGGCCAGATGAGCGCGCAAATTCTCAAGGCACAAGGCTTCAAACCCGTCATCTCGAACGGACCCTGCCCTCCGCCCCCTGCGTCAGCCTGAGCCAATACCCGTGGCAAACAATTGCCAATTAGCTATTCCCCCGGATGACGCCCGCGGCGCCCGGAATGTCACTACCCTCGCATAAACTGGAGCCCGCGGCCAATCCCCGCACCCCTCACCAGCATTATGCAGTCGAGACGAATGGTGGCAACCTGTTGCCACAATCACAGCAACAAAAGGGACGGCCCCGCGTGCACGCAGGGCCGTCTGGCCAGGGCTACTCACCCTGAGGTGGATTTACTCACGATACCACAAAAGGAACGGCCCCGCCGAAGCGGGGCCGTCTAGCCGGGGCTACTCACCCCGGGGTGGATAACCCAACTATACCCCATGCCCCCGTTGAAGCAAAGGAACATTCATCATGACCCGTGTAGTCGCCTACGTGGACGGCTTCAACCTCTACCACGGGCTCAAGGCCGGGTACGGCCGACGGTACCACTGGCTCGACCTTCAAGCCCTGGTCAGCGACCTGCTTCGGCCAGGCCAGGAGCTGCTCGAGGTTCAGTACTTCACCGCGCGGGTCCGTGACAACCTGGACGCCGAGTTGAGGCAGGCGCTCTACCTCGAGGCACTGATGAGTCACAGCCTCCGAGTACGGCTTATCGAGGGGCGATTCCAGGAGAAGCCCAGAGAATGCAGAAACTGCGGGGCGCGCTGGATGGCGTACGAGGAGAAGGAGACCGATGTCAACATTGCCATTGCGATGTTGACCGATGCCGTGCGCGACGTGTACGACATCGCGCTCCTTGTCTCGGCCGATAGTGATTTGCGGCCGGTGGTCGCTGCTGTCAAACATTTGCGCACGGGAAAGCGGATCGTTGCCGCATTTCCGCCACGGAGGCGCTCCAAGAGCTTGGCGCAAGCCGTTGACGGTTACGTCTCTGTCAGCCACACCCGGGTTCGCAATGCCCAGCTGCCACCCGAGATCGTCACCAGGGGCGGCGTAAGGCTCACCCGCCCGGCCTACTGGAGCTAGCCCACTCCCACCGACTGCCTAGCACCCTAATTACTAGGGAAGCGCAGGGACCTTCCCCACCGTCACCCGGCTGACGACATGCTCTCGGAACAGCTCAGCCGCGGGCAGCAGCGGCCGCTCCGCCGACCAGGTCAGGTAGATCTCCCGCATCGCCCCCGAATCGGCGATCTCCAGGTACCGCACCGGCCCGTCCGCCGTCGCCTCCGACGAGACCGCCCGCGGCGCCGGCACCACCGCCACCCCGAGGCCCGCCGCGACCAGGCCGCGCAGGCTGGTCAGGTCGTCGCCCTCGAACACGATCGCCGGCCGGAACCCCGCCTGCTTGCACAGGTCGTCCGCCAGCTTCCGCAGCGCCGACGTCGGCCGCAGGGCGATGAACGGCTCCCTGGCGACGTCCTTCAACCGGATCCGCGGCCGCTCGCCGAGCCGGTGGGCGCGCGGCAGCGCCAACCGCAGCGGCTCGGTGCCGATCTCCTGCGTCCGCACCAGCAGGTCGCCCGGGCGCATGGCCTCTGGGCTGGTGCGGAACCTCCGGGTCCCGATCTCGAGGTCGGCGATGCCGCCGTCGAGCGGCAGCCCGTGCAGCTCGTCCCTCACCTGCGTAAGCCGGAACTGGACGTCCGGATGCCGGGCCCGGAAGCTGCGCACCAGGTCGGGCACCAGCCAGGTGCCGAGCGACTGCTGGAAGGCGAGCGCGACCGTGCCGGTCTCCGGCGACACGAACTGGCCGACGGCGGCGATCCCGTCGTCGAAGCGCCGCAGCATGGAGTCGACGTGCGGCTTGAACACCTCCCCGGCCCTGGTCAGCCGCAGCGTCCGGCCCGACCGGCGCAGCAGCGGGGTGCCCACCTCGGACTCCAGCCGGGCCAGCGCCCGGGACACGCCGGACTGGGTGACCCCGTCCAGCTCGGAAACTTCGGTCACAGTCAGGCCGTCGGCTACCCGCTGGAACCAGCGCAACACGTCAGTATCCACGTTCTATGACTCTAGATCATGAAAATCAGATGATCTACTCATTGGACGCATGGTTTGGTTGCGGGTTCACTGGAGGGCGTAAGGGTTACCACGCACCCGCGCCACCACGAAGAAAGAAGCATCATGTCGAGTGCTATCAACCTTTTGAGTCCCCCCTGGATCGCGATCCGCAGCCAGCTCCGCGAGATCTTCGCCGACCGCGCCGAGCAGCGCCTGCTCGAGGAGGATCTCGCCGGCTACACCAGCGAGAAGGACCTCGCCGACCTCGGCGCGATCCTCGACCGGCACACCGACGCCGAGACCGGCGACATCCGCCGCATCCTCGGCGCCCGGAGCTAACTCCCTCAGTCCGGCCGCTAGCCCTCGACCCACCCACCGTCCCCATCGTCACCTCAGACCCGCAGCTAGGCGGCCCGCAGCCGCTTGGCGAAGGCGGCCGCCGCCGCTCCCGGCTCATCCGCCTCGGTAAGCGCCCGCACCACCACCACCCGCGTCGCCCCGGCCCCGATCACCTCGTCGAGCTGTTCCAGGCCGATGCCGCCGATCGCGAACCACGGCCGGCCCGCGCCGAGCAGCGCCGTCTTCGTGATCAGCGGCAAGCCCGTCCCCTGGCGCCCCGGCTTGGTCGGCGTCGCCCAGACCGGCCCGGCGCAGAAGTAGTCGACGCCGTCCTCGGCCGCCGCCGCCGACGCCTGCTCCTGGCTGTGGCTCGACCGCCCGATGACCGGCCCGGGCCCGAGGATCCGGCGCGCGACCGGCACCGGCAGGTCGTCCTGCCCGAGGTGCAGCACGTCCGCCCCGGCCGCCAGGGCCACGTCGGCCCGGTCGTTCACCGCCAGCAGCGCGCCGTGCCGGCGGCAGGCGGCGGCGAACACCTCGAGCAGGGCGAGCTCCTCGCCCGCCTCGAGGCCCTTTTCCCGCAGCTGCACGATGTCCACCCCGCCGCCGAGGACGGCGTCGAGGAACCCGGGCAGGTCGCCCTGGGCCCGCCGCCCGTCCGTGCACAGGTAAAGGCGGGCGTCGGCCAGCCGCGAGCGCAAGTCAGTCACCCGGTCATCATGCCCCACCGGGCCGACTGCCACGAAGCCGGCGCGGCCCGGTGGCGGGCGCCGGGTTACTATGGGGTGAACCACGGGAGCCCTGCGCGGGGCTGAGAGGGAGGCGGACCGCCTCCGACCGTCGAACCTGATCCGGGTAATGCCGGCGAAGGGAGAGAGCAGGCAAGCCATGATGGACGCTGACGTCATCGTCGTCGGTGGGGGCGTGATCGGCACCGCGATCGCCTGGCGCGCCGCCGTCGCCGGGCACCAGGTCACCCTCATCGATCCGGACACCGACGACAAGGCGAGCCTGGTCGCGGCGGGCATGCTCGGCCCGGTCTCCGAGTCCGTCTTCGGCGAGCAGGACCTGCTGGCGCTGAACCTGCACGCGATCGAGCGCTTCCCGGCGTTCAACGCCGAGCTCGAGGCGGCGTCCGGGCAGCCGACCGGACTGCGGACCGAGGGCACCCTCGCGGTCGCCTACGACAGCGGCGACCTGGCCGCACTCGACCGGCTGACCGAGTTCCGCCACTCGATCGGGCTCAAGGCCGAGCGCCTCGACCCGAGGGCGTGCCGTCGGCTGGAGCCGTTCCTCGCCCCGTCCACCCGGGGCGGCGTCCTCGCCACCGGCGACCTGTCGGTCGACAACCGCCGCTACCTGGGCGCCCTCCGCGCGGCGGCGGCCGCGGCCGGCGTCCGCACGGTCGTCGGTTACGTCAGCGACGTCGCCGCCGGGCTGGTCCGGTTCCGCGCCCCGGCCGACGCCGGCGCGGCGGAAGAGACGGCCGAGCTGTCCGCCGCGACCGTGGTCGTCGCCGCCGGCTGGGGCACCGGCCGCATCGAGGGCGTGCCCGACCAGATCCGCAAGGCCATCCGCCCGGTCAAGGGCCAGATCCTGAGGCTGCGGCACCCGGGTAACCTGCCGCACATCATCAGCCACACGATCCGCGCGATCGTCCAGGGCCGTGACATCTACCTCGTCCCCCGCGCCGATGGCGAGCTCGTCGTCGGCGCCACCCAGGAGGAGCGCGACGACCGCGACATCACCGCCGGCGCCGTCCATGACCTGCTCCGCGACGCCATGACCGCGGTCCCCGCGATCAGCGAGCTCATCCTGGCCGAGGCGAGCGCCGGCCGCCGCCCGGGCAGCAGCGACAACGGCCCCATCCTCGGCCCCGTCACGCCAGCAAGCGCGCGCCTCATCGTCGCGGCCGGCCACTTCCGCAACGGCGTCCTGCTGTCGGCGGTCACCGCCGACGCGGTCGTGGCGCTGCTCGCCGACGACCAGCCGCACCAGGCCTGGACCCCCTTCAACCCCGGCAGGCTCACATGACCGTCACCGTCAACGGAACCCCGCGCGACCTCCCCGCCGACGTCACCCTGGCCGATCTCGTCGGCCAGCTCACCCAGTCGCCGAAGGGCGTCGCCGCCGCCGTCAACGGCGAGGTCGTGCCGCGCCGCGCCTGGCCGGCCACCCCGCTCACCGAGCGCGACGAGGTCGAGGTCGTGACCGCGGTTCAGGGAGGCTAGAACAATGATCATCCAGAACGACCCGGCAACCACGCCCGTCCCCTCGGCGGCAGCCGCCGCCGGGCGCGGCGGCTGGCAGCTCGGCGGCCGGACGCTGACGTCGCGGCTGATCGTCGGCACCGGCGGCGCCCAGTCCCTGGACGTGCTGGGCAAGGTGCTCAAGACCTCCGGCACCGAGCTGACCACGGTCGCCATGCGGCGGGTGGGCGGGGCGGGGGAGGGGTCCCTGATCGGCACCATCCGGCAGGCCGGCGTCGCCGTCCTGCCGAACACGGCCGGCTGCCACACCGCCGCCGAGGCCCTGCTCACCGCCCGGCTGGCCCGCGAGGCGCTGGACACCGACTGGGTCAAGCTCGAGGTCGTGGCGGACGACATCACGCTGCTTGCCCGATCCCCTCGAGCTGCTCGAGGCGGCCCAGCTGCTGGTGGCCGACGGGTTCACCGTGCTGCCCTACACCAACGACGACCCGATACTCGCGCGCCGCCTCGAGGAGGCCGGCTGCGCCGCCGTGATGCCGCTCGGCGCGCCGATCGGGTCCGGGCTCGGGATCAGGAACGCGCATAACATCGCGATGATCGTCGAGCGGGCGACCGTGCCGGTGATCCTCGACGCGGGCATCGGCACCGCCAGCGACGCCGCGCTGGCGATGGAACTCGGCTGCGCCGCCGTGCTCGTCGCCTCCGCGATCACCCGGGCGGCCGACCCGGAGCGGATGGCGGTCGCGATGGCGCTGGCGGTCGAGGCGGGCCGGGCCGCCTTCGAGGCGGGCCGGATCCCGCGCCGCTGGCACGCCGTCGCCTCCAGCCCGGATCGTGATGCCTCGTGATCACCCGGGTGCTGACGATCGCCTCGTCCGACTCGGGCGGCGGGGCCGGGATTCAGGCCGACCTGAAGGCGTTCGCCCGCTGCGGCGCCCACGGGATGTCCGCCATCGTGGCCCTCACCGCGCAGAACACCCTCGGCGTGACCGCGATCGAGCAGCTGCCGCCCGCGTTCGTCCGCGAGCAGATAAGAGCGGTGCTTGACGATATCGGCGCCGGGGCGGCCAAGACCGGCATGCTCTTCTCCTCCGCCATCATCGGCGCGGTCGCCGACGAGCTGGCCGGGCGGGACCTTCCGCTCGTGGTCGACCCGGTCATGGTGGCCAGCTCGGGCGCCCGGCTGCTGCTCCCGGACGCGGTGGCGACGCTGATCGCCCGGCTGTTCCCGCTCGCCACCGTCATCACCCCCAACCTCCCGGAGGCGCAGGCGCTCACCGGCCTGGCCACCGAGGACCGGGCCGCGCTGGCCGAGCGGCTGGTCGCGATGGGCGCCGCCGCGGCGCTCGTCACCGGCGGGCACGGGGCGGAGCCCGCCGACCACCTCTTCGACGGGCATCGCCACCTCTCGATCCCGGTCCCGAGGTACGACGTCGAGGCCACCCACGGGGCCGGCTGCACCCACTCCGCGGCGCTCGCGGCCGGCCTCGCGGCCGGGCTGCCGCTGGCCGACGCGGCCCGCCAGGCCAACCAGGTCGCCAGCGACGCGGTCAAGCACGGGCTGGCCGGGATCGGGGGCGGCGACGGCCCCGTGCACGCGCTGCACGACCTCACACTCTGTTAAGCAGGCTTTCAGCAAGCTTCCAGATCCCCGGCGTATCGTCACCGTGATAAGTGAAGTCACGCTGGACTTGGAGGCTGGAACCGTGCCGGAGAAGGCGATCATCTCGCACCGCGGCGAGAAGTACGAAATCGGACGGGGAAAGCGGTTTTACGGTATCTGGGTGGTGGGCGCCCCGTACGAGGCGCCCGTCGACCGCTGGCCGGAGACCCGCGACGGCTGGGAGCAGGCCTGGACCCGGTTCGCCACGGTTGAGGTGCCCGGCACCATTGCCCCCGTACGAACACCGCGAAGCGGGCTGGGGACGATGCTGAAGTCGCGGCGGGCGACGGCGGAGGTCGAGGCCGACCCGGCCGGCGGATCCGCCGCCGGCGGCGCGGCCGGCGCGGCCGTGTCTGGCGTGGCGGCGGCCGCGCGCCGCGGTGGCACCGCCCTCCTCGTCGGCGAGGGGCTGCTCGTCCTCGGCGTGGTGCTGGGCCTGGCCGGGTTGTTCCCCGATTACGCCGGGGGGCAGAGCCTGCTATCCCAGGGTGATCAGATCGTGCCCCACCTCTGTTACGTGATCGCCTGGGCGATCAGCGCCGGGCCGATCGCGCTGAGCGTGTCGCGGCCGAGGGCGGCCAGGCTCGGGGCGCTGTTCGCGCTCGGGCTGAGCGCGGTCACGCTCGGGCTCTTCGTCAGCGACATCGGCGAGGTCGTCTCCGGCGGCGCCTCCCTCGGCACCGGCCTGATCGTCAGCCTGCTGGGCTGGGCGGCGTGCACCGCCGGGGCGGCCATCGCCCTGGTGGCATCGTGCCGCGACACCGATCCGGCCAAGGCCGACCCGGCCGGCCAGGCCGGTTCGGCCGACCGCGGCTGGCCGGCCAAGCCGGCCCGCAGCCACCTCGGCCCGCTCGCGCTGCTGGTGCTGGCCGGCGTCGGCACCGCCGCCGCCTTCGCCGTCGCCTGGGACAGCTACACGGTGGCGCAGGCCGCGCTCGGCACCGTGAAGACGGTCCAGGAGGGGAACGCGTTCAGCAACCCCGGCCTGGTGATCGCAGGGAACGTGGCGGTGATGGTGGCGGTCGTCGTGGTCGCGGTGCTGGCCGCGCTCTGGCGTCCTGCCCGGCAGGGCGCGCTGCTGCTGGCGGGAGCGATCATCCCGCTGGTGGCGCAGGCGGTCTCAGCGCTCATCCAGATCAGCCAGCCGCCCTACAGCTTCTTCGGGCTGACCCAGGCCCAGGCGGCCCAGGACGGGGTGACGATCAGCTCGGGCGTGACGCCGATCTTCTGGGTCTACTGCGTCTTCGTCGTATCCCTGCTGATCTCGTGCGCCTGGCTGCTGACCGCGCCCGGCCACCCGGCCGGGCCGGCCTCGCCGTGGACGCCGTCCCCGCACGGCGACGGCACCTGGGCCCCCGGCGGCCCGGCGGCCGAGACCGTCGCCGACACGCCCGACACCAACCAGGCCGACGCCGACGCCGGCCGCGCCGACAACGACCAGGCCGACGCCGGCCACGCTGGCAACGACCAGGCCGACGAGGACGCCGGCGCCGGGCCGACCCCCGGCAGCGCCCCCGTCGACGCGTGACGCGCGCATCATAAAAAGCGCCCCCGGCGATGTCGCCGGGGGCGTTTCCTCTTAATAATGAGCCGACTGGGCGCGGCCAGCGCATGCGTAGAAATTGGGTCTATCTACGCGGATCCGCTACTTGCCGGTGGCCGCCTGGTACTTGGCAACCAGGTCGGCGGGCACGCGACCGCGGTCCTTAATGTCGTACCCGTTCTCGCGCGCCCAGTTCCTGATCTCCGTCGTGTTCAGCGTCGAGCCGGCCCCCCGGACGGCCCTACCTGCAACGCGACCGCCGCGACGGGCGCCGCCGCCCACCTTGCGGGCGTGGGTGACGTACTTTCCGAGGGCCGAGCGGAGCTCTTCCGAGTGCTCCGCGTTCAGGTCGATCTCGTATTCAGTACCGTCGAGCGCGAACCGTACGGTTCCCTCGGCCGCCCCGCCGTCAATGTCGTCTATGAAGAGTGTCGTGATCTTCTGGGCCACTTGGATTCCGCCTTCCTTGTTTCGACAGCCATCATAAACGATTGGCTGTCCTGTTAGGAGCGCCGGACCCACCCGTCCCGCACGTGCCCTGCAATTGCCGGATCCCCGCCCCGGCCGCCGAGCCTTTGTGCAAGCGCTTAGCCGAGGCTAATCATATCTGACTGGCGGCCAATCCGGGTGAGATATCACACAAAATCATGACTGATCGTGTCCCCTGATCGCCGTCCCCATCGCGATCGGGGCCCGCCCGCGTGTGCATCGCATTGCCGTATGCGGTCCATCACGGTCGCATCACGGCCTGCTATCGAGGCTCGCTATCGCGGGTAAGCGTTGAGACGGGGGGCGCGTGTTAGGACAATCCTGGTCAATGGTATGGACCTCAGCCTGGTATCCGCCCGCCTGCCCATGATGCGGAACTCAGACCGGCCAGCTTTCGCGGGTGAAACCGGCCTGCCAGAACATCCACTCGTACCTGCTGGTCGTCACGAAGTGCCGTCTCATCAGCTCGCGCTCGGCATCGGAAACCGTCGGGGCGATGCGATCGACCTCGGCGATGACGGACTCGACAACCGCACCGTACTCCGGCGCGGCATAGGCCGAGATCCACCGCCGGTACCGGGGATCGGGCGAGCCGAGGCGCAGCAGTTCCCGGCCCACCTCCCAATAGATCCAGTAGCAGGGGAGCACGGCGGCAACGCCCTCGGCATAGCTTCCGGCGTGCGCGGTGGCGAGCAGGTAGGCCGTATAGCCGCGGTTGGTCGGCGCCTGCTCGGCCCGCTTAACGTCTTCTGCGGAAATCCCCAGTTCGGTCAGGAGCGTGGCGTGGAGTTCCAGTTCCGCCGCCACCGCATCGGCCGCGTGCCGCGCGAACATCTGCATGGCGTCCGATGTCGGCGCGCGGCTTCCCACGGCCGCCAGCGCCCGGGCGTAGTCCTGGAGGTAAAGCGCGTCCTGGACAACGTAGAATGCGAACGACTCGGCCGGCAGCGTCCCGTCCGTCAGTCCGGTGATAAACGGGTGCCCCAGGATCGCCCGGTAGATATCGCCGATCGACTCCCAGAGTCCAGCGCTAAACGAGTGTTCACGGTCACAAGCGAGAGATTCGGCCACCGCGCCACCCTATTGCCGTCCGGTCGGGAACGGAAAATCACTACGGGCATTCGTGGTGTCCACGTAACCATCAGCGAGAGTTCCAGTACTCACGGTGGATGCGGTCCCTTGGGTTTGCCTAGCGTTCCGACTGATGGCCAGTCAACAAAGACAGGTCGGCCAGAACCGAGGTGCGGCATGTCCAATCCCAGTGCGCGGCCCGCGTTCACGTCGGCGCGAGCGCTCCGACTAGGACAACGCGGACTATTGCTGATGGCTTCCCTCGCGCTCCTCGCGGAGCGCTCGCGGCCCCGCGAAGTCGACGCCGCGCACGAGACCTGGAAGGCGTACGCGCGACCGCCTACGTCGTCAACACGATCGACGGCACCGTCACCCCGGTCGACACCGCCATCGGCCGGGCGGCCGGCCCGCTCAACGTCGGCGCCTACACCTATCCCACCGTGATCACGATCACCGGACAGACCGCGGTCGTCGTCGAGCCCTACGGCTATACGGTGGAGCTGATCAACCTCAAGGCCCGCCCGCCACGTTTACCCCCCGATCACGGTCGGCGCTTTCCCGACGGCCGTCGCGATCACCGCCTGACGGCGGGGACGGGCGCCGGTCTCATCGACGTGAGGAGGCGGCCCCGGTGATCCTCGGTCCCGGCGAAGGCCACGCGTACTACACCGCGCGCGGCAGCGAGATGTTCTTCAAGGCCACCGCCGAGCTTGACGGCGGAGACCTGTCGCTGATGGAGCGCACCCTGCCGCCCCGCGGCCGCCGCCCGCCGCCGCACCGCCACACGAACTGCTCGGAGGCGTACTTCGTGCTCGACGGGATGGTCTCGATCATCGTCGATGGCGAGGAGCTCACCGTCGGGCGCGAAGGGTTCGTGCTGGTCCCGCGCGGCACTGCCCACACCTTCGGCAACACCAGCTCCGAGCCCGCGCGGCTGCTGGTGATCCACGCCCCCGCCGCGGACGCCTACTTCGCCGGCCTGCACGAGCTCTGGAACCGCCCCGAGCCCCCCTCGCCCGATGAGGAACGGGCCCTCATGTCCCGCTTCGGCATGGACCCGGCCTGACGGCGGTCCGGTCACGGCGACCGCTGGTCGTGCACGCTGCCCCAGGAGATCCATATCGGCATAGTGACACGACCCGCGGGCCGACCACCAGAAGATTTTCTTAATTGTTCGTTCTAATCGAGAATTCGTGATCACGGGCGCAAGACACGATTCGCCCGCACATCAGTCACTCCCTTCGCGATCCCGGCCAGAACGACTCGCTCAAACTAATTTCCGGACAAACTCCGAGGCCAGCAGCGATAGAGCCAAAGATCGCGGACGAATTTGATTCGTGTTCACCTCAATCGCTTCTTGGGATTCCGGTAGCGTCGCACGGGCCGCGGCCAAGCAGGGCCGCTGTCTGGGGGGACGGGGCACCATGTCGAAACACAATTTCTTGTCCGTTCTGGCCGTGTCCGCCGCCGCCTCGGCCGTGCTCGGCGGGGTGCCCGCGGCCGTGATCGCGGTCTCGGCCGCGGCCGCCGGCGCGGCGGCCGGCCCCCGGCCTTCCGGTCCCTCCCGCCGGCGCTGGCCGCGCAGCTCGCGCGGAACGTCGACCGGCCGGTCATCGTGATCATGAAAAACCAGTTCGGCCAGACCGCTGCTGGCACCCCGGCCGCCAGCGCCAGGGCGGCGGCCGTCGCGGGCAGCCAGTCGGCCCTGCTGACCGAGCTGACCGAGGTCCACGCCACCGGCGTCAAGCGGTTCACGCTGGTCAACTCCGTTGCGGCGACGGTCTCGGCGGCCGAGGCGCAGCGGCTGGCCGCGAACCCGACCGTCGCCCAGGTCATCCCCGACGCGACCGTCTCGATCCCGGCGCCGGCCCTCGGCCCCGTGACCGCACCGGCCGCGGCCGCCCCGACGACGGTCCACCACA
This sequence comes from uncultured Actinomycetota bacterium, assembly GCA_963836195.1. Taxonomy (GTDB): domain Bacteria; phylum Actinomycetota; class Actinomycetes; order Streptosporangiales; family Streptosporangiaceae; genus Trebonia. The sequence goes on from CAWIIX010000002.1 coordinate 115,806, forward strand.
TCACCCCCGGCGCCCCCGCCCGCACGACGTCGCTGCCGCTGCACGCGATCGCCGGCGCCTGCGCGCCGCAGGGGCAGAGCTACCTCGCCCCCGAGGGCCTGGGCCTGACCAGCACGGCCTCGGCCAATTCGAAGGCGGCCACCGCGCGCTCGCTCGGATTCACCGGGGCGGGCGTCAAGGTGGCGTTCATCGCCGACGGCGTCAACCCCGGCAACGTCAATTTCATCGCCGGGAACGGCAAGTCGGTCTTCGTCGACTACCAGGATTTCACCGGCGACGGCGTGGGCGCGCCGACCAACGGCGGCGAGGCGTTCCTCGACGCGAACTCCATCGCCGGCCAGGGCACCCATGTGTACAACCTGAACGGCTTCGCCCAGCAGGGCTATCCGGATGGCTGCGACGTCAGGATCGAGGGCGTCGCCCCCGGCGCGTCCCTGGTCGGCCTGGATATCTTCTCCGCTGACCCGAGCCACGCCTACGTCACCACCAGCTCGATGATCGCCGAGGCGATTAACTACGCCGTCGAGCATGATCACGTGAACGTCATCAACGAGTCGTTCGGCGACAACGAGTTCCCTGACACCACCCAGGACGTCATCAAGCTGTTCGACAACGCCGCGATCAAGGCGGGCACGGTCATCGCCGCCTCCAGCGGCGACTCGGGCACGATGTCGACCATCGGCTCGCCCGCGACCGACCCGGCCGTGATCTCGGTCGGCGCCTCCACCCAGTTCCAGATGTACGCGCAGTCCAACTACGGGCTCGCGCGCTACTTCTCCACCAGCTGGCTTGATGACAACACCAGCGGGCTCAGCTCGGGCGGTTACACCGAGCAGGGCGCGACCGTCGACCTGGTCGCCCCGGGCGACCTGAGCTGGGCCTCGTGCGACGCGAACACCGCCCGGTTCTCCGACTGCACCTCGCTGCTCGGCAACCCGTCGGCGATCGAGATCGCCGGCGGCACCAGCGAGTCGTCCCCGTTCGTGGCGGGCGCGGCCGCGCTCGTGATCCAGGCCTACCGCACGACCCACGGCGGCCGCACCCCCGCCCCGGCCCTGGTCAAGCAGATCATCCTGTCCACCGCGACCGACCTCGGCATCCCCGCCCAGGAGCAGGGAGCCGGGCTGCTCAACAGCTACAAGGCGGTCCAGCTAGCCGAGTCGGTCGGAAGGTCGACCAGGACCGGCGACACCCTGCTCGAGTCGGCCACCCAGCTTGACTACTCCGGCCTGCCCGGCACCGCCAAGAGCTGGCCGGTCACGCTCACCAACACCAGCCCGAAGACCCAGACGGTCAGCCTCCGCGGCCGGGCCCTCGGCCCGGACCAGAACAAGCAGTCGGGCACGGTCACGCTGAACGACTCCGCCAGCGACCAGCTGATCGACTTCGCCGACTACCCCGACAACTACGCGACCTTCCACTTCACGGTCCCGGCGGGCCAGTCCCGCCTCGACGTCTCGATCGCCTACCCGGCCGACGGCGTGCGCGTGATCGCGCCGGTGTCGCTGACGCTGGTCGACCCGAGGGGCCGCCTCGCCGCGGACTCGGACCCGCAGGGCATCGGCAACTACGGCAACGCCGACGTCCGGGCCCCGGCTGCGGGCACCTGGACGGCGATCGTCAACGACGTGACCGGCGCCGACGACGGGTTCACGGGCGCGGTTAGCTGGCAGGCGGTGACCAGGCGGTACACCCCGTTCGGGACCGTCACGCCGGCGACGACCACGATCGCGCCGGGCGCGTCCGCGACCGTCACCTACTCCGCCACCGCCCCCAGCGCGCCCGGCGACTACGCGGCCGGGCTCGAGCTGAGCTCCAGCCTCGGCGGCCCGACCTCCATCCCGGTTGTGCTGCGCTCGCTCGTCAACCCCGACGCCGGCGGGACGTTCGCCGGGGTGCTCACCGGCGGCAACGGCCGTCCAGGGAACGTCGGCCAGGACAACTACTACGCGTTCGCCGTCCCCGCCGCCACCCGGGCGGTCAGCGCCGCCCTGGCGCTCGCCAACGACCCGCTCGGCGGCACCGGCGGCGTGAGCGTCGGCGCGTACCTGGTCAGCCCGGACGGCAACGTCGTCGGCTCCGGCCAGAACTACGACATCACCGGCGGCGACAGCGGCACCACCGGCCAGAAGCTGGAGGCGACCGTGCTCAGGCCCGCCGCCGGCACCTGGACGCTGGTCGTCACCTTCATCTCGCCCACCCCCGGGACCGAGGTGACCGACCCGTTCAGCGGGGGCGATCTCGTTCACCCCGGCGGGCCGGCTGGCGGCCCCGGCCCTGCCCGACAGCGCCGCGACGACGCTGCCGGCCGCGACGGCGGACACGATCCCGGTGACGATCACCAACACCGGGACCGCGCCCGAGGACTACTTCCTCGACCCCCGGCTGACCACGACCGCGACGATGACGCTGGCGCCGATCACCCCCGCCCTCGGCAACGGGTCGAACACGTCGGCGCTGCCGCTCGGCCCGGCCGGGCCGCCCGAGTACTGGGTGCCCTCGCACACGACGTCGGTCACGGTCAGGCAGACCTCGACCGTGCCCGCGATGACCGACCTGTCGCCCTACTCGGGCGACCCCGACGTCTCGTCGGCGGCCCTGTCCGCCAACTCGCTGTGCGGCCCGTCGGTCGCGGCCGCCTACACCGCGGCGGCGGGCGACGTGACCCCGGGGCTGTGGCAGCCGGGGCCGACCGAGTGCGGCCCGTACCCGACGGCGGCCAAGCCGGCCAGGGCGACCGACACCGTCACCGCGACCAGCCTCGCGTTCGACCGGGCGATGAGCCGTGCAGACCGGCGACCTGCAGCAGCTGACCAACGGCGCCGGCGCGTACACCAAGGTGAGCATGGACATCGTCGAGCTCAAGCCGGGCGCCTCGGTCACCGTCAACGTGACGATCACCCCGTCGGGCCCGGCCGGCGCGGTCGTCAGCGGCACGCTCTACCTCGACGACGTCGCGACCAGCCTCGCGCCCGACGCCGACACGACCGCGAGCGAGGTGTCGGCGCTGCCGTACTCCTACAAGATCCGGGAACGCCGGTTAGTTACTCGCGAGCCCTCGGTCCGCGACCGCCGCCCGCCCGATACGCTGAGGCCGACGCGGACGAAGGGTTGATCATATGTCCGGTGATTCCGGCGACGGCAACGGCCTGCATTACGCCAAGGCGCGGCCGGCGGTCGAGCAGACCGACCTGGCCGCCCTCGCCGCCGTACCTGTTCTGGCTGATGTTCAGGAACGTCGCCTCCGACGGGCTGGTATTCGACGACCCGGTCAACCCGGGCGTCGTCTCCGCCCCCGGCTGCGTGCTCGCCTCCCCGTCCTGGGAGAACACGGCGACCCAGGTCACCCAGGACTACGTCGTACCACTGGACCCGCGACGCGGCGGTCGTCGCGCTCGAGCTGTCGGCCGCCTACGCGGCGGGCACGCTCCCGACCAACCAGCCGCTGATCGACTACGTGACGTTCTCCGCGACCTGCCAGGCGTCGCCGGGCGACTTCGACCGGGCCAGCTTCTACATCAACGGCGACTCAGCGCCCGTGGACCGACCAGACCGACGGCCCGGCCCTGCAGACGGTCGCCCTGCTGGCGCTGTACCGGCAGCTCGACGCCCCGACCCAGGCGATCGCGACCGGCCTGATCAACGCCAACCTCGCGTTCCTCTCGACCGCCTACCAGGGCCAGACGCTACAACCTGTGGGAAGAGGAGTACGGCTACTCCTTCTTCGCCCGCTCGGCCCAGCTCCGCTGCTTCCAGGCGGTCGCCGCCAACGCCGTCGGCATCGCCGTCCCGAGCTGGCTCCCGGCCGCGCTGACCTGGCTCGCGAGCGCGCTCGACGGGCACTGGAACGGCCAGCTGCTACCAGTCGATGCTGCCCGGTCCCGACCGACTACCGCGCCCCCTACGACCCCAACATCGACATCGTCCAGGCGGCGATCTACGGGGCCGAGTCGGTCACCGACCCCCGGCTGCTGGCGACGGCGGCGCTGCTGCGCGCCCAGTGGGCCGACCCGGCGTCGCCCTACTTCTACCCGATCAACGGCGCCGACGCGGCCCAGGGCCTCGGCCCGCTGCTCGGCCGCTACCCGGGCGACGTCTACGACGGCGACACCGACGCCCTCGTCGGCGACCATCCGTGGGCGCTCACCACCGCCAACTTCGCCGAGCTCTACTACCGGCTGGCAGTCAAAATCATCTCATCCCGAACGGTCCCGGCCGACTCTCTCTCCGCCCCGTTCCTCGCCCAGGTCGGCGTGACCGCGGCGACCAGTCCCCTCGCGGCCGCCACCGCCCTCCGGGCCGCGGGCGACGCCATGCTCGGCGCGATCATCGCCCACAGCGACCACTTCGAGCTCAGCGAGCAGTTCGACGCGTTCACCGGCTACGAGAAGAGCGTCAGCAACCTCTCCTGGTCCTACGCCGCCTACCTCTCCGCCATCCGCGCCCGCCCGACTGCCACCTAACCGCCCCCCGCCACCGCGCCCCCGCGCTCCCCCGCCGCCCCCGCGTCCCCCGCCGCCCCCGCGTCCCCCGCCGCCGCCCCCGCCGCCCCCGCGCCCGCACCGCCCGCGTCCCGCGCACCACCCCCGGCGCTGCCACCGCCCCGGCGTCCAGCCCAGCACCGCCGCCGGCCCCCCACCCCTTCCGCTCCCACCCCCGAATTGGCGCTGTGGCCCACCGCGCTCATCCCATCTTGGCGCTGTGGCCCACCGCGCCAAACCTGTTGGCGTTGGGGGCCACAGCACCAACAGCCCTTTAGCGTTGTGGGCCACAGCGCTAATGCCATCGAGCAGATAACAGCAAGAAGCGTTGCTAGTCGAGGTTGTTGCCCGCCATCGCGACGCCGATCGGGGCCTTGGCGGCGCTCGGGCTCAGCGTCGACGGCGGCACGAACGTGCTGCCCTGCGGGCCGGCCACGACCGCCTCGTGCAGGGCCGACCCGGACAGCAGCTGGTTCCAGGACAGGAACCATTCCGTCCAGCCGTCATCCCACCTGCCTGGGCGCGGGCTGCCGGTCACGGTGATCGGGTCACCGGGCACCGCGAGCTTGTAGTAGATCACGGCGTCGGGCGGCGCCAGGTTCACGCAGCCGTGGCTGACGTTGGTGGTGCCCTGGTCGACGACCGACCACGGGGCCGAGTGGTAGTAGTCGCCGCTGAAGGTGAACCGCACGGCCCAGTTGACGAGCTCGTTGTAGTAGCCGGGGGAGCCTGTCTTGCCGCCGCCGATCATCCGCACCGGGTTGTTCTTGTCGACGGTCAGGTAGCTGCCGTCCGGGGTCGGCAGGGTGTCCCGGCCGGTGCTGATCGGCCAGTTGTACTTCAGCTTGCCGCCGATGTAGATCTGGGTCCGGTGGGTCCGGGTGGAGGCGACCGCGACCACCGACTGGCCGATGACGAACGACTGGGTCAGCGTGTGGTGCCCGTACACCCCGGGCGCGCCAAGCACCCCGTTGAAGCGCCCGGTGAACGAGACGGTCGTGTTAGCGGGCCAGAAGTCGCGCGGGCGGAAGACGAGGGTGGAGCTCCCGTCCCAGTACCAGGCGCCGACCACCCGCTTGGAGGTGGTCAGCTCGATCGACCGCTCGACCGCCGCCCTGTCCGTGATCGGGTGGCTGAAGGTGAGGATGACCGGCATCCCGACCCCGTAGGTCTGCCCCTGGCCCTCGAAGATCTCGGCCGTGAACGTGCTGGCCGGGGTGAGCGTCCGGAACGCCGACGTCTTCGTCGTCGTGGTGCCGTTGGCGGCGGTGGCGACAGCCATCACCGTGTACGACTGCGACACGTCCAGCGTCATCGCGCTGTGCCAGGAGGTCCGCCCGGCCGAGTACGTCCCCGTCACCGTGTCGCCCGAGGTCGCCACGGTGACGTTCTTGAGCGTGCCGCCGGCCGCCGTCACCGTGATCCCGCTCGACGGGTCGGCCGTCTTGTCCCCGCCGCCGGGCGTGATCGTCACCGCCGGGCCGGTCGGCGACGGGCTCGCCGACGCCGCCGCGCGGGCAGCGGAGGAGGGGCTGTTGCCGCCGTATTTCACCACGGTGCTGGTGCTGGTACAGGCCGCCAGCGCCAGCGCCGTCGCCCCGGCGAAGGCGAAACCGATCCGGATTTGCCTCATGTCAGAACCCTTCCCAACATCGCAGGCACAGAACGCGACACGGACAATTCACCCCCAGCATAGGCACCGGAGCCGCGTCGGCAAGGCAGCCTGCCTAGCTCGCCGAGTAGGCCTTTGCGCCGGCGTAGTCGGCCGCCAGGGTGGCGCTGATGGCCGAGATCACCGCCTTGTTGGCGGTACGGAGGCCGAGTTCGCGGTTGTAGCCGAGGGACGCCTTCGAGAAGTTCTCCGAGCCGACGAACACCTGCTGGTCGGACCGTCCGGCGTCGGCGATGACGGCCTTGGCGTGGATGTAGAGCACCTTGTCGCTGTCGGCGTACGTCCGGACGTGCACGCCCGCGCGCTCCAGCTCGCTGAACGCGGAGTCCCACTCGCTGTCGGCGGTCATGATGACCTCCACGTCGACGCCGCGCTTGGCCGCCGCCACCAGCGCCGAGGTGATCGTGGAGTCGCCCATCTCCTCGTTCTCGACCGACGAGCGTGTGCTTGGCGCCGTTGATTACGGCCAGGATCGACGACTGCGAGTTGGTCGGCGACCAGACCAGGTCGGCGCCGACCGGCGGGGTGACCGCCCGGTGCGCGAAGTCGGCGTTGAACGTGGCGACGATCGCGGCGACGTCCGCGTGGCTGGTGTCGATGACCGCGAAGTCGCGGGTGCCCGCGTAGTCCTCGGTCACCATGTTCAGCGTCATCACGACCGACGTCTTGCCGTCGACCGTGAGCGTCTTCTGGTGGTACGTCGTGCCCGAGTCCGCCCAGGTCACGTGGACATGGTGGGAGGAGAGGAAGTCATAGGTGGCGGTGTTGCGCGACTTCTCCAAATGACTGTCGAGGATCACCCGGACGTCGACGCCGCGCTTGGCGTCGGCGGCGAGGTCGTCCTCGGCCGTCGTGTCTTTCAGCTCGTACATGGTCAGCTCGACCGACGACCTGGCGCCGGTGATCAGCTTGTAGATCGCGCCGACCCCGTTCTTCGGCTCGACCAGCACGCTGCAGCGAGCCCGACCCGCCGTCGCGGCGGGCGCCGGCTGCGACGCGGCCTTTGACGTGGACTTGGCCTTGGCCTCGGGCTTGGGCACCGTCTTCGACTTGGAGTCCGTCTTCGCCTTCGCCGTCGGTCCGGCGTTGACCGTCAACGCCTTGCAGCCGGCCAAGACCATCACCAACAGCACACCGGAAGCCACGATTGCGAACAAACGTCGCATGTTACCCATCCGCTCACATCGCCGTAGTAAACGCCGCATACGCGGCATTCATTATGCCGGTGCTCTATCTACCGCGAATGGTGATCGATAACCGTCGGACCCACCCCGAGACGGCCACCGCGGCGGCTGGGCATGGCCGCTAGTCCTTGAAGATCTCGTCCTTGAACCACTGCCACAGTTGCGGGATGCCGTCCTCGCGCCGCACCGTGGGGGAGTAGCCGAGCAGCTCATGGGCCAGATCGTAGGTGGCAAAGTTCCGCCCGACCTCGCCCGCCCGGGCCGGCCGGTACTCGATCGGGTGATCGGGCAGCCCGGCGGCCTGGCGGCACAGGTCCGCGAGTTCGGTCAGCGGCGTCTCGACGCCCGAGGCGGCGTGCACCACGGTGCCGCCGGGGACGTCCTTCTCCAGCGCGAGCTGCAGTGCCTGGGCGATGTCGGACACGTGCACGTAGTCGCGGGAGGCGGTTCCGTCGCCGTAGATGACCAGCGGAGTGCCGTCGTGCAGCGCCTCGAAGTAGACATTGAGCACGCCGCGCTTGCGGTCGCACCAGGGCCCGTACACGTTGCCGAAGCGGACCGCGACCGTGCGCAGCCCGTAGGTCTTGGCGAACGCGTGCGCATACCCCTCGCCCGCCAGCTTCGACGCCCCGTAGGGCGAGAGCGGCTTGGGCAGCGACTGCTCGTTGACCGGGGGAGTGGCGTCCCCGATCAGCGCGCCGCCGGTGGAGGCCTGCACGGTGCGCTCCACCCCGGCCCGGCGGGCGGCGTCGAGCACCCGGAACGTGCCGAGCACGTTCGACTCGAAGTTGCCGAAGGGGTCGTCGATCGAGCCGACCACCGACCCCGCCGCGGCCAGGTGGATGACCGCGTCGAGGCCCTTGAGTGCGTCGTCGAGCGCGTCGTCGTCGCGGATGTCGCCCACCACGAGCTCGGCGTCGACGCCGGCCAGGTGCGCCTCGGCCCCGGTCGACAGGTTGTCGTACACGCGGACTCGGTAGCCGCTCTCGACCAGGCGCCGCACCAGCGTCGCGCCCACGAATCCGGCGCCGCCGGTGACCAGGATGCTCTCAGTACCGCTCACAAGACGGGCAGTCTAGCCGCTGGCGCCTCGCGCCGTGCCCCGGCCGCCCCCGCGCCGCCGCCGCGCGACGGCCGGTCAACTCGTCCCACCGGCAACAACTGTCACGCGAAGATATCTGTCCACGCCAATCACAGGACGATAACGGCGTGAAATGAGGCATTCGATCGCGCCGCGTGGGCTTGATCGTCCGTTACGCCGCTGTGATATAGAACACACAGAAAAAAACAATCAGAGTCGCACAGATGATCACCGGATGACAACGTTGATCAACGTTTGACCTGGCGTTTTGTCAAGATCAAAATCCATAAACTGAAGTACTCGAGAGGCCTTTACCCGACTGTGATCTGTCTGACATTTCCGACCTAAACATCACCGCTTACGAGACGTATCCCCTGCCCCGGTGATAGGGAAGTATGCGCGGCGGGCACCTAAACTGCCGCGTGCAAACAAGCGAATACGCATTGTTAAAAGCGGAAAGAAAGGACAAAGGACATGAACGGCGTCATGCTCAAACGGGGGTCAGATACCCATACCCGGGTCGTTGCCATCCGTGGAGGCGCCTAGGGTGCGGCGCAACTGGCTGGCGAAGGCGGCCCTCGCCACGGTAGCTCTCAGCGTCCCGATGGCAGGAGTCGCGGAGGGTGCCCAGGCGGCGAATCTGCCCGTCGGCGCCAAGCCGAACGCAGCGGTACCCGGCAATCACGGGCCACTCAGGAAGTCGCTGAAGAAGCCCAAAAGTCACAGGGCCACCACGCCCAAGACGGCATACGACACGAGTTACACCGGCAAGCATCGCCTGTCCTTCAATCAAGAGGTCGCGACGCTAGTCAAGAAGTATGAGGGCGTCCCCTATCGCTACGGGGGGACCAGTCCGGCCGGGTTCGACTGCTCCGGCCTCTCCCAGTACGTCTACCGTCACCTCGGCAAAGGCATCCAGCGCACCGCGGAGGCCCAGTTCCTCGAGTTCCGGCCGATCAGCAAGAAGCGGGCCTGGGGCGGCGACCTGGTGTTCTTCCATGTCGACAGCAATCCGCACAGCTACGTCTACCACGTGGGAATTTACGAGGGCGGAAACGACATGGTCGCTGCGACGACCAGCGGCAGCGATGTCCAATGGCAGAACTTCTCCTGGGCAGGCGACACGGTGACCTTCGGCACGCTGACGCATTAGTCTCCCCCGGGGGATGACCCCCCGGTGACCCCCCAGCTTGGGGGCTCTCGCCCCCCAAACCCCCTAGCGGATCCCGCCGCACAAAACGCGGCGAGACCCGGAGAGTAGGTCTGTGGGCATGGAGGCTGTCGCCCCCATCTACGGGGGTGGTCGGTGGGCATGGGGGCTGTCGCCCCCATCTACGGGGGTGGTCGGTGGGCATGGGGGCTGTCGCCCCCATTGACGGTGGTCCCGCCCCAACGGCGCGGCGGGACTCACCTCATCCCCCAAGCACCCACGGCGTCCTTGCCCCACCTCACCCCCACCTCCCCCACCTCCCCCACCTCTCCAGCCCCGTTGGCGTCACCCCCACCCCGCCCCCAACGGCCCGAATGCGCCTTTGGGCCGGCAAGAGTGAGCCCAAATGCGCACTTGGCACAACGGCGCACCGCGTACCGGCGCACAGGCGTGGCGCCACAGCGGGACCTACACTGTGGTTGCCGGGGTCCGGGGCGGTCGGGCGGTATGCTACTTAGATCATGCGGAACCGGAGCAGTTAAGTGGAATCTGCGGCGCCGGTGCTGTCGCGCCGCCACGAAATCGGCGCAGGGTCGGCCCGTGGCCTGCTGTTTACCCTGCTCGGCGAGTTCGTCCTGCCGAGCGAGGGGGCGGCGTGGACCAGCGCCGTGCTGGCCGCGTTCGAGCGCCTCGGGGTGGCCGAGAAGGCGACCAGGCAGGCGCTGATGCGGACGTCCAACGCCGGCTGGCTGCAGCCCGAGAAGGTCGGCCGGCGGACCCGCTGGCTGCTCACCCCCGCGGCGACGAGGCTGCTTGGCGACGGGGCCAAGCGCATCTACTCCCTCGGCCCGGCCGCGACCTGGGACGGCCAGTGGGTGCTGGCGCAGGTGCGGATCCCCGAGGCCGACCGGCGCGCCCGGCACGTGGTGCGAACGCGCCTCGCCTGGGCCGGGTTCGGCTCGCTCGCCCCCGGCCTGTGGATCAGCCCGCACGCCAACCGCGAGAGCGAGGCGATCCGGGTGCTGACCGAGGCCGGGGTCGCGGGCGACGCGCACGTGTTCGTGGCTCGCAGGACCGGCCTGTCCGACACCCGCGCGATGGTCGCCGCGGCCTGGGATCTGCCGGAGCTCGAGGCCGAGTACGGGCAGTTCGTGGCCGAGTTCCGCGCGCCCGGGGAGCCGGCCGACGTGCTGCTCCGTCAGCTCGAGCTGGTGCACGCCTGGCGGCGCTTCCCGGCCCTCGACCCGTCGCTGCCGCGCGAGCTGCTGCCGCCGCGGTGGACCGGGATCCGCGCGGCGGAGCTGTTCGCCGACCGGCACCAGCGGTGGCTGCCGGACGCGCATCGCGAGTGGCGCCGGCTGAACACCGTGTTATCCGCGCTCGCCGCCGCGCGCTTGAGGCTGTATCTTCCCGCTCGCCGCCGCGCGCTTGTGGCCGATGCCTTCCCCCGTCGCTCGGCACAAACCGCCTCGCTCCTCAGTCCGCCGGCAGCGGCGCGCGCTTTGGCTCGCGGGAGTAAATACTCTACGAACTCTTGACGTAGATACAGACATTCGTAGAACATGACAGTATGTCGCACGTCGAATTCAGGACTTGCCCGGCGAACTACCGGCACTGGAAGCTCGCCGTCGACGGCCCGGTCGCCACTCTGACCATGGACGTCGACGAGCAGGGCGGCCTGGTGCCCGGGTACGAGCTCAAGCTGAACTCTTACGACCTGGGCGTGGACATCGAGCTCTACGATGCGGTCCAGCGCCTGCGCTTCGAGCACCCCGAGGTCAAGGCCGTGGTGCTGACCAGCGGCAAGGAGAAGATCTTCTGCGCCGGCGCCAACATCCGGATGCTGGCGGCGTCCGAGCACTCGTGGAAGGTGAACTTCTGCAAGTTCACCAACGAGACCCGCAACGGCATCGAGGACGCGACCGACAACTCCGGCCAGACCTACCTCGCCGCCCTCAACGGCACCGCGTCCGGCGGCGGCTACGAGCTCGCGCTCGCCTGCGACCAGATCCTGCTCGTCGACGACCGCTCATCAGCCGTCTCGCTGCCCGAGCTTCCGCTGCTCGGCGTGCTCCCCGGTACCGGCGGCCTCACCCGGGTGGTCGACAAGCGCCACGTCCGCCGCGACCTGGCCGACTACTTCTCCACCAAGGCGGAGGGTCTCGGGGGCAAAAAGGCGGTTGCGTGGAAGCTCGTCGATGAGGCCGTGCCGCGAGTCCGCTGGAAAGAAGCGGTGTCCGAACGGTCCCTGGCTCTAGCGTCCGCCAGCAGCCGTCTCCCCGGCGGCGCGGCGATCGAGCTCACCGAGCTGAACAAGTCCCGCACCAATGACGCGATCACCTACGACCACGTGGCGGCCAGGCTGGACCGCGACCGCGCGGTGGCCGAGCTCACCGTGCTTGGGCCATCCGCCGACGCTCCCGCCTCGATGGCCGGGGTCTACGCTCAGGGCGCGGACTTCTGGTCCCTGGCGGTGGCGCGCGAGCTCGACGACCTGATCCTCGACCTGCGCACCAACGAGACCGAGATCGGCACCTGGGTGCTCCGGACGACCGGAGACGCCGCCCGCGTCCTGGCCCACGACGCGCTGCTGCTCGACAACGCGACGAGCGACTGGCTCGCCAACGAGATCGTGCTCTACCTCAAGCGGACGCTCAAGCGCCTCGACGTGACCAGCCGCTCGCTGATCGCGCTGATCGAGCCGGGCTCCTGCTTCGCCGGCTCGCTGCTCGAGCTCGCGCTGGCGGCCGACCGTTCCTACATGCTGTTCGGCGTCTTCGAGGACGTCGACCCGGACGCGGAGCCCGCCAAAGTCACCGTCGGCCCGATGAACCTGGGCCCGCTGAAGATGGGCAACGGCCTGACCCGCCTGCAGACCCGGTTCCTCGGCGACGACGCGGCCCTGGCCGACATCGAGAAGCGCACGGGCGCGCCCCTGGAAGCCGAGGAGGCCGAGAAGCTGGGCCTGATCACCTTCGCCCCCGACGACATCGACTGGGAGGAAGAGGTGCGGATCGCGGTCGAGGAGCGGTCGGCCTTCTCCCCGGACGCGTTGACCGGCCTGGAGGCGAACTACCGGTTCGCCGGCCCGGAGACGATCGAGACCAAGATCTTCGGCCGGCTGACCGCCTGGCAGAACTGGATCTTCTACCGCCCGAACGCCTCGGGGCCCGACGGCGCGCTGCGCGCCTACGGCACCGGCAAGCGGGCCGATTTCGACCGGAAGCGAGTCTGAGGTACCTGCGATGACCACGCCTGATTACGCCGAGAAGATCCCCAACAACGTCAGCCTGAACGAGGACCGGCGGCTGCAGCGGGCGCTGGAGTCCTGGCAGCCCAACTTCCTGTCGTGGTGGGAGTCGATGGGGCCGACGCTGCCGACCCAGGACGTGTACCTGCGGACGGCGGTCAACGTCGGCCGCGAGGGCTGGGCGCAGTTCGGCCACGTGCCGATGCGGGACTACCGGTGGGGCATCTTCCTGGCCGAGCGGGAAGGCGACCGGCGGATCGCGTTCGGCGCCCACAAGGGCGAGCCCGCCTGGCAGAAGGTGCCGGGCGAGTACCGAGCCGAGCTGCAGCGGCTGATCGTGATCCAGGGCGACACCGAGCCCGCGAGCGTCGAGCAGCAGCGCAACCTCGGCGCGACCGCGCCGTCCCTCTACGACCTGCGCAACCTCTTCCAGGTCAACGTCGAGGAGGGCCGTCACCTGTGGGCGATGGTCTACCTGCTGCACGCCTACTTCGGCCGGGAGGGCCGGGAGGAGGCCGAGGAGCTGCTGCACCGCAACTCGGGCAGCGAGGACTCGCCCCGCATCCTCGGCGCGTTCAACGAGGAGACTCCCGACTGGCTCTCGTTCTACATGTTCACCTACTTCACCGACCGGGACGGCAAGTACCAGCTCGGCACGCTGAAGGAGTCCGCCTTCGACCCGCTGAGCCGGACCTGCGAGTTCATGCTCAAGGAAGAGGCGCACCACATGATGGTCGGCACCACCGGGGTCGACCGGGTGGTGGAGCGGACCGCCCAGGTGATGGTCGGAGAACGACACCGACGACGTGGCCGCCTACGGGGCGATCCCGCTGCCGGTCATCCAGAAGTACATCAACTTTCACTACAGCGTCTCGCTCGACCTGTTCGGCGGCGAGACCTCGACCAACGTCGCCAACTACTACACGGCCGGCCTGAAGGGCCGCTGGCTGGAGGAGCGGCGCAAGGACGACCACCTGCTGGCGAGCGACTCGATCATGGTCGACGCGCTGACCGACGGGGAGATCGCGCAGACCGAGGTCGCCGCGCTGGTCGGCCTCAACACCGACCTGCGGCGCGAGTACATCTCCGACTGCGCGGGCGGGGTCAAGCGGTGGAACCGGATTCTGCAGGAGGCGGGCCTCCCGCAGCGGCTCTACCTGCCGCACATCGCGTTCAACCGGCGGGTCGGCGCGTTCGCCCCGATCGAGGCGTCGCCGACCGGCGAGCGCCTTTCCGCTGGCGAGTGGGCGGCCCGCAAGGGACAATGGCTGCCAACCGACACCGATAAGACGTTCGTGCGATCGCTCATGCAGCCGGTGTACCAGCGCGGGAAGATCGCGGCGTGGATCGCGCCGCCCCGCAACGGCATCAACGGCCACCCGTTCGACTACGACTACGTGCACCTCACCTAGAAGCAAGGCCGGCCGAACCGCGAACCCCCGAGGAACGACTGCGATGACGCAACTGTTCAACGCGTGCGAGTACCTGCTCGACCGGCGGCTGGCCGCCGGGGACGGTCAGCGGATCGCGCTGACCGGCCCGGCCGGCGAGTTCAGCTACGCCCAGCTGCACGACCGGGTCTGCCGCACCGCGGCCGGCCTGCGCGCCGCCGGCGTCCAGCCGGAGCAGCGGATCCTGATGGTGATGTCGGATTCGCCGGCCTTCGTGGTTGTTTACCTGGCGGCCATGCGGGTAGGCGCGATTCCAGTGCCGGTCTCGACGATGCTGCGGGCCGACGGGGTCGCGGAGCTACTGCGCGACTCCCGGGCTCGGTTCCTCGCGGTGACCGGCGAGTTCGCCGCCGTGGCGGAGTCGGCCGCCGCAGCGGCGCCCGAACTGGCCGGTGTACTGGCAGACGTCCCGCTTGCTGCCAGTCCCCGGCCAGTTCACCAGCTGGATGACCTGGCCGCCTTCGCGCCCGACGAGTCGGTCTACGACACCACCGCCGACTCCCCGGCGTTCTGGCTCTACACCTCGGGCACCACCGGAACGCCGAAGGGCGCGATGCACCGGCACGGGTCCGTCCCGGTGGTCTGCGAGACCTACGGCACGCAGGTGCTCGGCATCGCGCCGTCCGACCGCTGCCTGTCGGCCGCGAAGGCGTTTTTCGCCTACGGCCTCGGCAACTCGGTCCTGTTCCCGCTGTCGGTCGGCGCGGCCGGCGTGCTGCTGCCGTCGCCGTCCCGGCCCGACCTGATCGCGGAGACGGCCGCCAAGCACGGCGCGACGCTCTTCTTCGGCGGCCCGACGTTCTTCGCCAACATGCTCAGGGCCGGGCTGCCGCCGGACGCGCTGGGCGGGGTCCGGCTGGCCGCCTCGGCCGGGGAGGCGCTCCCGGCCTCCCTCTACACGCGGTGGACGGAGCGGTTCGGCATCGACATCATCGACGGCATCGGGATGACCGAGATGCTGCACATCTTCCTGTCCAACGCGCCCGGCGCGGTCCGGCCGGGCACCACCGGCGTCGCCGTGCCCGGCTACGACCTTAAGCTGCTCGACGAGGAGAGCGGCCGGGAGATCACCGAGCCCGGCACCCCCGGCACCCTCTACGTGCGCGGCCGGTCCTCCGCGACCGGCTACTGGGCCAGGTACGACGCGTCCCGGCTGGTCTTCCAGGGCGAGTGGCTGCGCACCGGCGACACCTACGTCATCGACGCCGCCGGGTACTACGAGTGCCTGGGCCGGACCGGCGACATGATCAAGGCGTCCGGGATCTGGGTCTCACCGATGGAGGTCGAGACCCGGCTGCTGTCGCACCCGGCGGTGGCCCAGGCCGTCGTCGTCGCGGCCCCGGACGCCGACGGGCTGGAGAAGCCGGTCGCCTACGTGCTGCTGGCGACCGAGGCCGAGGCGACCGAGTCGGAACTGATCGAGTACTGCCGGGCGGGGCTGCCGTCATTCAAGCGCCCCCGGGCGGTCGTGTTCACCGATGGATTCCCGACCACCGCGACGGGGAAGATTCGCCGGGTGGACCTCCGCTCGATGGCCGCCGGGGTGCTGACCACGACGTAGTCCGTGTCACCGGAGATCAATGCCGAATCAGTGAGGTAGCCACCGCGTCATGCTCGACGGAATGCCGCTCATCGACGTCCACCTGCACGCCGCCCGGCTGCCCACGCTCAAGCTGCCCCGGGAGACATGGCTGCAGGGGTTCGCCGCCTCGGCCACCATGGAACGGCTCTACGACGAGGCCGGCACGGTGGTGCCGGCCGAGTTCGACGCCTACCTCGCGGCCGAGGGCGTCGACACCGCGCTGCTGATGTGCGAGTACTCCCCGAAGGTGACCGGCCTGCAGGTCATCGAGGACATGCTCCCGATCGCGGCGCAGGCGCCGGACCGCATCAAGATCATCGCCAACGTCAACCCGCACCTGCACTACCCGGTCGACGATGAGGTCCGCCGCCAGCTCGCGCTCGGCGCGGTGGCGCTGAAGATCCACCCGGTGCACGCGGGCGTCGCCGCCAACGACCGGATGCTGTACCCCGCCTACGAGGCCTGCCAGGCGGCGGGCGTCCCGGTGGTGGTGCACTGCGGCACCTCGACCTTCCCCGGGGCGGCCAACCCGTTCGGCGACCCGGTCGTCCTCGACGACGTGCTCCGCGACTTCCGCTCGCTCAGCGTGGTGCTCGCGCACGGCGGCCGCGGCTGGTGGTACGACGCGGCAGCGTTCCTGGCGCTGTCCAGCGACCGGGTCTGGATCGAGCTCTCGGGCCTGCCGCCGTCCCGGCTCCGGGACTACTACGCCCGCCAGAACTGGGCCCGGCTGACCAGGCGGATGATCTTCGGCACGGACTGGCCCGGCATCCCCGGCATCGCCGCCAACGCCCGCGCCGTCGCCCGGCTGATGCCCGACGAGGAGACCGCCGCCGCGGTCCTGGCCGGCAATGCCACCCGCGTCTACCACCTGAAGAACTAGGGCACCCGCAGTTCCGGGTCCACCGGCAGGTCAAGCAGTTCCGACGCCACCAGGACGGGCGCGCCGGTGATCGCCGCCAGGTTGATCGCGTCGCTCGGGCGCGCGTCGACCACGGCCCCGCCCCGCAGCGTCACCTGCGCGTAGAAGACCTGGCCGTCCGTCCGGGTGACCCGCACCGCGCGGACCGCCGACCCGGCCGCCGCGAGCAGCGCCGCCATGAACTGGTACGTCATCGGCCGGGGGAACTCCTGGCCCTGCAGGCTGAACGCCAGCGCGGTCGCCTCCGCGTCCCCGACCCCGATGAGCAGCCGCCGCGCGTCCCCGTCGGCCGCCGACGCGAGCACGATCGAGAAACGCTCGCGTCGGTCCGAGGGCTCGCCGGGCGCCACCGCGACGCCGATGATCGTCACCGGAACCATGTCCGTCGAGTCCGCGTTGGTCATGACAGCGCGCCCTTTCCAGCGATAGCACCTTAAGCGTAACCGGACGCCAGGCAGCCTCTTTTCGTCGGAGGAGCAACCAATGCGCGCGCGCCGACGTCCAATGAGCATGATGAGCAGATTTGTCGCGTCTTTGGCGGCGCTCGCGATGGCCGTCGGGGTCGCGGCCGCGATCGCGGCCTGCGCCCACGGCACGCCCGCCGCCACCGCGTCGGCCGACGCCAGCGTGTCGGTGGCGGCGCCGGCGCCGGCGCCCGGGACCGCCGCCGGGACCGCGATCGGGGCCACGGCGTTCGGCGGGCACGGCCGGCTGGCGTTCGTGTCGTCCGGCCGGCTCTACGTGCTCGACGGCAGCGCGGCCGGCCAGACGGCCACGCTGCACGCGGTCGTCACCGTCGAGACGCCGGCCCGGAGGACGCCGGCCGGGAGGACGCCGGCCGGGCAGACGCCGGCCGCGATGACGCCAGGCTCGCCGGCCTGGTCGCCGGACGGTCGCTGGCTCGCCTACCTGGTCGGCCCCCCGTCCGCCGACGGCGCGGTCACCAGCGGCGCGCTCTGGCTGGCGGGACCGGACGGCCAGGGCGCGCAGCAGGTGCTGCCGAACGTGGCCGGCTTCGCCTGGTCGCCGAAGGCGGACGAGCTCGCCGCGACCTCAGCCGACGGCGGGAAGCTGTTCGCGGTGCAGCCCGGGAAGCCGACCTACCCGATGCTCGAGGTGCCCGGCCAGCTCGACGGCGCCCCGGCCTGGTCGCCGAACGGGCGCGAGCTCGCGGTCGCCACCGTCTCCGTGACCGCGACCGGGCACCTCGCCAGCAGCATGATCGACCTGTTCGTGCCGAGCGAGGGGATCGTGGTCAACAGCCTCGCCTCCTCCCGGACGGACGCGCTGATCGTCGACGGCTGGTGGGCCGACGGCGAAGGGCTGCTGGCCTGGTCCGACCCCGGCGACGCGGCGTCGACGCCCGCCGACAAGCTGCCGCTGGTCTCCTACCCGCTCGGCGACGAGCCGACGGCGACGCTGGCAAGCACCCCGGCCTATCCCTCGTTCGCGGTACCGGACGGGTCGGGCGTGACGCTGGTGACCGGCGAGGACCGCGCGCTGTGGAACGCCAAGACGATCACCTACTGCAACGTGTCCGGGCACTGCGGGCCCGCGCCGGCCGCGCTGCCGGCCCCGGTGAACCTCGACCCGGCCGCCTCCCAGTGGCGGGGCGAGCCCGACCTCGCATTCGCCCATTGCGCAACCGAGCCGGCCCAGCCTGCGCAGGCGACCGCCGCCACCCCGCAGGCCCTCAGCGCCTGGTACCGGACCTGTCGGCTCTGGTACGCGGCCGGGGCCGGCGGTAACGCCGTCGCGGTCACCCGGGCGGGGGCCGGCGTCGCCGCGCCGACCTGGTCCGGCGGCGACGGCGACCTGCTCTACGTCCGCGACAACTCGCTCTGGCTGATCCCGATGCGGCAGCCGGACGGCGCCCCGTCCAGCGGGCCGGCCCGGTCGGTCGTCGGCCGGCTGTTCGCGGGCAGCTGGCCGAACGCCGACGGCTACACCGGCTGGCAGTCGCAGTTCGCCTGGCACTCGTAAGCCGGTCACTGCGGCACCTCCGACAGCGCCTCCGACAGCACCGTCACCAGCTGGTCGGCGTGCGCCCGGCCGAACGGCAGCGGCGGCCGGATCTTCAGCACGTGCCCGCGCGGGCCGGTGGCGCTGATCAGCACCCGGCGCGCGCGCATCCGGTTGACGATCGCCGCCGCCAACGCGGCCGACGGCGCGCCCGACGACGGCGAGACCACGTCCACCCCGAGGTACAGCCCCACCCCGCGCACGTCCCCGAGCACCGGGCTGCCGGCCGCCACCATCGTCAGGGCGGACGTCAGGTAGTCCCCGGTGGCGACCGCGTTGGCCGGCAGGCCCTCGTCCGCCAGCACGTCGAGCACGGCCGACGCGGCGGCCACGCAGACCGGGTTGCCCCCGAAGGTGTTGAAGTACCGCGCCCGCCGCCCGAACTCCGCCAGCACCGACTCGCGGGCGACCAGCCCGGCGATCGGCAGCCCGTTGCCCATCGGCTTGCCCATCGTCACGATGTCGGGCGTCAGCCCGGGATGCCGCTGGTACCCCCACATCTGCGACCCGGTCCGCCCGAACCCGGACTGCACCTCGTCGGCGATGTAGAGCCCGCCCGCCTCCCGCACCAGCGACGCCACCCGCGCGAGCGAGCCGGCGTCCGGGTCGGGCAGCACCCCGTCGGAGGAGAAGATCGAGTCGGCCAGGAACGCCGCCAGCCGCGCCCCGTGCCGCTGCAGATCCGCGATCGCGGCCGCCACCCCGGCCGCGAAATCCACCCCGGGTCCCGGCGCGGGGACCGCCCGCACGTCAGCCCCGAGCGGAACCCCACCGCCCAGGCTGGGGGAGACCTCCGCCACCGCCGCCGTCACCCCGTGGTACGCGTTGGCGGTCACGATCACCCCGGTGCCGCCGGTGTGGAACCGGGCGATGCGCAGCGCCAGGTCGTTCGCCTCGCTCCCGGTGCAGGTGAACATCGCGTGGGCCGGGCCGATCGGGTGCGTCGCGAGCAGCCGCTCGGCGTACCCGACGACCCCGTCGGTGAGGTACCTGGTGTGCGTGTTGAGCGTCGCCAGCTGCCGCGCGACCGCCGCGGTGACGGCCGGGTGCGAGTGCCCGACCGACGGCACGTTGTTGTACGCGTCGAGGTACGCGACCCCGTCCGGGTCGTACAGGTGCACCCCGGCGCCGCGGACGAACTCCACCGGCTCGTCGTAGAACAGCCGGTAGGCGCCGCCGAGGGCGGCCTCCCGCCGGGCGATCAGCTCCCGCGTCGCGGCCGGCAACCCGGCCAGTCCTGACCCGTCGTACCCGTTGACCATCACCGGCGCCGGCCCGAAGCCGTCCGTCATGTCGCCACCTCCAGCTCGCAGGCCGCGCCGAGGCGGCGGCCGATCTCGTCCTGCCCGAGCGCGCGCAGCGCCGCGAAGTGCGCGATGGCCGCGGGCGTCCGGCGCAGCAGATAGCGGGCGTTGCCGGGATCACGGGCGGCGTGCGCCTGGCTCAGGATGATCCGCGCCGCCACCCGGGCCACCATGAACTCGGCGACGAGGTCCAGGTCGGACCGCGGCAGCGGGTCGACCGCGTGATAGCCGCCGACCACGTCGAGCGCGGGCGCCAGCAGGTCCCCGCCGGGGCCGCCGGGGCCGTCGGCCCCGAGCTGGTAGCAGGCGGCGACGCCCACGTCCATCGCCACCGGCCCGGTCAGCGCGTCGCCGAAGTCGAGGATGCCGGTCACCCGGCCGCCGTCGGTGAGCAGGTTCTCCCCGTGGAAATCGGTGTGGATCACCTGGGTCGCCACCCCCGTCAGGCGGGGCGCGACCGCCGCCTCGAACCGGTCCAGGCACTCCGCCAGCCCGTCCCGCCCGGCCTCCGGCAGCTCGGCCAGCAGCGGCCGCAGCGCCCCGAACCGCTGCAGGTCCCAGCGGTGGGTCCGGCCCGCGCCGGGGTGCGCGAAGCCGCGCAGGGCAACGTTGAGCCGGGCGAGGGTGCCGCCGATGTCCCGCCGGAGCCCACGACTCGACGCCCCCGCCCCGAGCAGTCGCCCGTCCAGCCACGACGTCATCCGGACCAGTCGCCCCGAGAGCCTCAGCTCAGTCCGCCCGTCCAGCGCCGCCACCACCCGCTGCACCGGCAGCTCCGGCGCGACCGCAGCCAGGTGCAGCAGCAGCGCCGTCTGAAACCCCGCCCCACCCGCCGAAGCCGCAGCACCCGCGTCCGCAGCACCCGCGTCCGCGACGCCGGCTCCGCCCCGACCTTCAGCAGCCACCTCGACCCGTCGTCCCCCGCCAGCCGGAACGTGTCGTCAAACTCCGACGCCAGCCGTTCCGCCGCCGCGACCACGCCATAGTGCCGCAGCGCGATCTCCGCCGCCAGAGCGGGCGAGACAGCAGGCGAGACGGCGCGCGAGGCAGCAGACGAGGCGGGCACAGCAGACATCCAAACATCGTAGAGCCGGACCGGGAACAACCCCCCGTCGCAACAATGTTGCGCACACTGTAAGATTTAACTGAACGCAAACTTGTAGACGCCGCAAACATTTAGTGAGCGCATGATGCCGGTGGCCAGCAACATCGAGACGACGAGCGAGACGAGCCCGCTCCCCGTCTCCCTGCGTGAGCGCAAGAAGCTGGCGACCCGTCGCGAGCTCCGCCGGGTCGCGCTGCGGATGATCGCCGAGCGCGGCTACTCGAACGTCACCGTGGAGGAGATCGCGGAGGCGGCCAACGTCTCGCCCCGCACCTTCTTCAACTACTTCCCGACCAAGGAAGCCGCGCTGTTCGGGGCCGACCCGGAGCTGGCCGAGGCGACCCGCGACGCGATCGTGCACCAGTCGCCGGGCGAGCCGGTGGTCACCGTGCTCCGCGAGATCATGACAAACCAGGCGAAAGCGGTCGTCAACGAGTTCGCGGAGCTCGGCGGCGACCCGGTCGAATGGCTCGCCCGGATGCGGGCGTCCCGCACCGACCCGCACCTGCACGCCGCCCACGGCGCCCAGATGGCCGCGATCGAAAGGTCCCTGGCCGAGGCGATCGCGCAGCGGCTCGGCACCACCCTCGAGCGCGACCCCTACCCGGGCCTGCTGGCCTCGATCGCGACCGGCGTGTTCCGGTCGAGCATGTCGTTCTGGGCCTCCTCCGGCGGCGCGGTGCCGCTCGAGCACCTGGTCGACCGGGCGTTCGTGGCCCTCGCCAGCGGCCTGCCGGAGAACGCCGACCTGCGTCACGTCACCGACGACGTCCCACCAAGCAACGTGGCGGAAAGAAAGGAACACCCCTGATGGCCTCGGCATCAGACACCCCCGCGGTCGCGAGCAGCGGCAACGGCCCGGGCGACGGGAGCGGCGTCATACCCGACCTCGACCACCGCCGCATCCTGCTGATCATCGGCGCGCTCATGTGCGGCATGTTCCTGGCCGCGCTGGACCAGACGATCGTCTCGACCGCGCTGCCGACGATCGTCGGCGACCTCAACGGCGGCTCCCACATCGCCTGGGTCATCACCGCCTACCTGCTCGCGACCACGGTCTCCACCCCGCTGTGGGGCAAGCTCGGCGACCAGTACGGCCGGAAGATCTTCTTCCAGGCCGCGATCGTCATCTTCCTGGTCGGCTCGGTGCTGTCCGGCCTGTCCAACTCGATGATCATGCTGATCGCGTTCCGCGCGGTCCAGGGCCTCGGCTCCGGCGGCCTGATGGTCGGCGCGCAGGCCATCGTGGGCGACATCGTCTCGCCCCGCGACCGCGGCAAGTACTCCGGCCTCTTCGGCGGCGTCTTCGGGGTCGCCAGCGTGATCGGCCCGCTGCTCGGCGGCGTCTTCGTGGACGAGCTGTCCTGGCGCTGGATCTTCTACATCAACATCCCGATCGGGGCGATCGCGCTGTTCGTGGTGGCCAGCCAGGTGCCGGGCAAGCTGAGCCGGATCCACCACCAGATCGACTACCTCGGCACGATCGTGCTCTCGCTCGCCGCGACCGCGCTGATCCTGCTGACCAGCCTCGGCGGCACCACCTACCCGTGGGCGTCGACCCCGATCTACCTCCTCGGCGCGGCCGGGGCGGCGCTGATCGTCGCGTTCGTCTTCGTCGAGCGCCGGGCGCCCGAGCCGGTGCTGCCGCTGCACCTGTTCAAGACCCGGGTGTTCTCCTCGACCAGCGTGGTCGGCTTCATCGTCGGCTTCGGCATGTTCGGCGCGATCGCCTACCTGCCGGCCTTCTTCCAGGTCGCCCGCGGCATCTCGCCCACCATCTCCGGGCTCTACCTGCTCCCGCTGATGGGCGGCCTGCTGATCATGTCGATCAGCTCCGGTCAGGTCATCTCGAAGACCGGCAAGTACCGGTACTTCCCGATCGCCGGCACCGCGCTGATGACCCTCGGCCTGTTCCTGCTGCACCTGATGGGCGTGTCCACCCCGACCTACCTGGACGCGCTCTACATGCTGATCCTCGGCCTCGGCCTCGGCAGCGTCATGCAGGTGCTGGTGATCATCGTGCAGAACGGCGTCCCGCACAGCGAAATCGGCGTCGCGACGGCCGGCTCCACGTTCTTCCGCTCGATCGGCGGCTCGTTCGGCACCGCGATCTTCGGCGCGATCTTCTCCAACGTGCTGGTCGGCAACCTGGCCAACCACCTGCACGGTGTTAAGCTGCCGGGCGGCTTCAGCAGCGCCGACGTCACCCCGGCGATGCTCGACCTGCTGCCCGCGGCGGTGCGGCACGGCTTCGTCGACGGCTACGCCGAGTCGATCCAGACCGTGTTCCTGGTCGCGGCGCCGATCGCCGCCCTCGCCTTCCTCGCCACCTGGCTGATCCCGCAGGTCGAGCTGCGCAAGTGGAGCCACGCGGCGGGCGAGAAGAAGCCGGAGGCGCTCATCGGGTCGCTGGAGTCGCTCGACCCGCAGGACGCCGCCCCCGGCGCCTGAGCAGGCGTTACCCGACCGCAGTCACCTCGGTCCGTTCGGGAAAATCAAGATCTTCATCTCGAACGGACCGGGGCGACTCCATTCGGCACAAAATAGAACAAACACCACGGATGAAAGGCGGCGTCAGTGAGCGGACTCAAGGCGGAGGTCGACCCGGCCGAGGTAGGGCTCGACGCGGAACGGCTGGGGCGGATCGACCGCACCTTCGCCCGCTACGTCGACGACGGGCGGCTGCCCGGCTACCTGGTCACGGTGAGCAGGCACGGCAAGGTTGCGCACGTGTCCAGCTACGGCGCCCGCGACCGCGAGGAAGGTCTGCCGGTCGAGTCGGACACCCTCTGGCGCATCTTCTCGATGACCAAGCCGATCACGTCGGTCGCCGCGATGATGCTGTACGAGGAGGGCGCGCTGCAGCTGACCGACCCGGTCAGCAAGTTCATCCCCTCGTTCGCCGACCTGCGCGTCTACGCCGGCGGCTCGGACCAGAACCCGCTCACGGTGCCGGCCACCGAGCCGATGCGGGTCTGGCACCTGCTCACCCACACCTCCGGCCTCACCTACGGGTTCCACCGGGTGCACACGGTCGACGCGATCTACCGCGCGGCCGGCTTCGACCCCGGCGCGCCCAGGGGCATGGACCTGGCGGCCGCGTGCGACGGCTGGGCGTCGCTGCCGCTGCTGTTCGAGCCGGGCGCCGAGTGGAATTACGGCGTCTCCACCGACGTCCTCGGCCGCGTGGTCGAGGTCGCGTCCGGGCAGTCGCTCGACGCGTTCTTCGCCGACCGGATCTTCGGGCCGCTCGGCATGACCGACACGACCTTCTGGGTCGAGGACGACCAGGCGTCGCGGCTGGCCGCCCTGTACGGCCTCGGCCCCGGCCGGGCGATGGTCAAGATGGGCGCCCCGTGGGACAACGCCAGGATCAAGCCGCGGATGCTCAGCGGCGGCGGCGGCCTGGTCTCCACCGCGGCCGACTACCACCGGTTCCTGCAGCTGCTGCTCGACCGGCCCGACTCCCCGGCCGGCGAGCTCGACGGGGTGCGCCTGCTCGGCCCGCGCACGGTCCGCTACATGGGCCGCAACCACCTGCCGGGCGGGCTCGACATCGCCACCTTCGGCCGCGCCCTGTACGCCGAGTCGCCGATGCACGGCTCCGGCTTCGGCCTCGGCTTCGCGGTCGTCACTGACCCGGCCGCGGTCAAGGTCGACTGCTCACCGGGCGAGCTGTCCTGGGGCGGCGCCGCCTCCACCGCCTTCTGGATCGACCAGTCCGAGGGGCTCACGGTCTCGTTCTTCACCCAGCTGATCCCGTCCAACGCGCTCCCGCTGCGCCCGCAGCTGCGCCAGCTCGTCTACCAGTCTCTGGTCTAGCCAGCGGTGTTCGATCCCCGTCGACGGTGTTCGGCGGCTTACTGGCGGGAGAGCGGCACCGTCGCCGTCACGGTGGTGCCGAGCCCGGGCCGGGACGTGACGGTGAGCCGCCCGCCGATCAGCTCGGCCCGCTCCGCCATCGACCGCAGCCCGTACGACGCCGATTCGGGCTCGTGCGC
Source organism: uncultured Actinomycetota bacterium (assembly GCA_963836195.1). Classification (GTDB taxonomy): domain Bacteria; phylum Actinomycetota; class Actinomycetes; order Streptosporangiales; family Streptosporangiaceae; genus Trebonia. The sequence goes on from CAWIIX010000002.1 coordinate 141,011, forward strand.
CCGCGCATCCACGTCGAAGCCACGTCCGTTGTCGCGAACCCGCAGCAGCACCCGCGACTCGTCGCACCGCAGCTCGACCTCGGCCGAGCTGGCCGCGGCGTGCTTGACCAGGTTCTGCAGCGCCTCCTGGGCGATCCGGTAGAGCGCGATCTCCACGTGCTCGGACAGCCGGGGGACCGGGTCGGCCGCGTTGACCTGCACCGGCAGCTGCCCGATCGAACGCCCGAGGCTGGCCAGAGCGTCGGCCAGCCCCAGGTCGTCGAGCACCGGCGGGCGCAGGCCGGCGATCGCCGCGTGCGCCTCCGCGATCGTCAGGTCGGTCAGCTCCTTCGCCCGGGCCACCTCGGTCGTCGCGACCGCGCCCGCGGCCGCGGCCGCGGACCCGCCTGCGCCCGCGCGTCCGACCGCGTCCGCCGCCGCGTCCAGGTGATAGGCGAGGCTCACCAGCCGCTGGGTGATCCCGTCGTGGATGTCGCCCGCCACCCGCCGCCTTTCGGCCTCCTGCGCCGCGATCACCTGCTCGGCGAACCGCTCCGCGGCCTCCTCCCGCGCCGCCAGCTGCCGGTGCAGCCGGGCCTGGTGCACCGCCCCCGCGACCAGCGTCCCGATCGACGTCAGCAGCCGCACGTCCCGGTCGGTGAAGTCGCGCCGCGCCCGCGTGTGCACGTTCAGCACCCCAACGAGCCCGGTCTGGCCGCTCTCCATCGGCACCGACACCATCGACGTGTACGCGTGCCCGTCGAGTTCGGGGAAGTACCGGTAGCGAGGGTCGCCCTCCTTGCCCGACGTGATCACGGCGGGCGCGTGGTGGCTGGCCACCCAGCCGCTCACCCCCTCGCCGACGGGCAGGCGGATCTTCCCCACCTGACGGTCGAACGGAGGCGTCGCCCCGGTGAGCGTCAGCGCGCCGCCGCGGTCGTCAAGCACGTGCACGAAGCACACGTCGGTGTCGGTCGCCTCGACGATGAGCCGGGCCACGCTGTTGGCCAGCGGCCCGAGCGACGGCCCGCTTGAGATGGCCTCGATGATGCCGACCAGCAGAGCGTTCTCGCGCTCCGGGTCGGGCAGCCCCAGGCGGCGCCCGGGCTCGGGCCCCGGCCGGCGCTCGTGGGCGTCCGACGGGGTGCTCACTTGAACACCCCCTCGCGCAGCGCCGCCGCCACCGCGGCGGCCCGGTCGCCGACGCCAAGCTTGCGGTAGATCGCCCCGGTATGGCTCTTCACGGTCTCCTCCCCGATGACAAGCCGCGCCGCAATGGCCCGGTTGGACAGCCCGGCGACGATCAGCCCGAGTACCTCGCTCTCCCGCTGGGTGAGCCCGAGCCGCGCCCCCGGCCAGAACTCTCCGCTGTCCAGCCGGGCGGCCGATGACGCGACCCGCGCGGCCAGCACCGGGTCGACCACGGTCTCCCCGGCGCGCACCTGCTCGAGCGACCGGACGAGCTCCTCGCCCGACACCCGCTTGAGCAGGTAGCCGGCCGCGCCCGCGCGTAGCGCCTGGTACAGGTACTGCTCGTCGTCGTAGACCGACAGCAGCACGACCCGGCGCTCCGGGTCCTGCTCGACCAGCCGTCGGCACAGGTCGAGCCCGCTCGACCCGCGCAGCCGCACGTCGCACAGCACCACGTCGGGGGAGAGCCCGACCACGACCGGCACCGCCTCCTCGGCAGTGCCCGCCTGCCCGACCACCCGGACCCGCCCGGCGAACCGCGCCAGCATGGCCTTGAGCCCCTCGATGACCAGCTCGTGGTCGTCGATGAGGACGACGCGGACGGGTCGGCTCTCCATGACTGACCACGATAAGTGTTCGGGCTGCACGGGACCAGCGCGCCGCCCGCGAGGCGATCCTCGCCGCGGTGCCCGTCCCCCCGGGTGCCCCCCGCCGGGGGGATTCGTCCGTCGATGGCGGTGCGTAATGTGACTGGTTCCGGTAACGGCGCCGCGTAGCACGGGAGAAGCGGCAAACGGGAAGGAGCCCGCATTGCCAGACAAGCTCTTGCGCATGCACCGGACGGCAGCCCAGGCGGCGACGCCGACGAACGCGCCGTACCGCCGCCCGGTCATGCTGGCCATCGCCGGCGACAGCGCGGCGGGCAAGACGACGCTCACCCAAGGCCTGGTCAGAGCGCTCGGCGAAGAGCGCTGCACGGCGGTCTGCGTGGATGACTACCACCGCTACGACCGGGCCGAGCGGCGGAACCTCCCGTTCACCGCCCTGCACCCCGACTGCAACTACGTGGACATCATGGAGCAGCACCTGCAGTTGCTCGCCACCGGCCACCCGATCCTCAAGCCCGTCTACGACCACCAGGCCGGTACCCTGACGCGCCCGCAGTACGTGGAGCCCCGTGAGTTCGTCATCGTCGAGGGCCTGCTCCCGCTGCTCACGAAGCTCGCCGCCGCCTGTTTCGACGTCACCGTCTTCCTCAACCCGCCGGAAGAGATCCGCCGCGACTGGAAGATCAAGCGCGATAGCAGGCACCGGGGCTACACCGAAGAGCAGGTGCTGGCCGAGCTCGACCGCCGCGAGCCCGAGTCCGAGGAGTTCGTCCGCCCGCAGCGCTGCCAGGCCGACATCGTCGTCCGCTTCGCCCCGGTCGCGCAGCGCCGCGACCCGCAATCGGTGCCTCTCTCGGCCGAGCTGCTGCTCCGGCCCACGATCCGCCACCCGGACCTGACCACGGTGCTGGCCGGCTGCGGCGACTCGATGCACCTGAAGCTGACCCGCGACTCCGACGGCCGCCCGGTCGACGCGCTGCACATCCACGGCTATGCCCCCAGCGAGGACAGCCGGATGCTGGAGAAGGCCATCTGGGCGGCGATCGGCGGCGCCGCCGACCCCCCGGCCGTCCTCGGCGACCTGGGCGAAGGCAAGCGGAGCGAGCCCCTGGCCGTCACCCAGCTCCTCCTCCTGCATCACCTGATCGAGGCGGCCAGCTAAAGGCCCTCCATCGCCACCTGCTCCTTTATGATGGATACTTAAACGAAAGGTTCAGCCAAAATGGCGACGGAGGCGAGCCATGTCTACCCTGGCCCGGCTGCGCGCCCTGGTGGCGGTGGCCGAATCGGGTTCGGTCCGGGCGGCCGCCCGCCGCCTGACCGTGACCGAGTCCGCGGTGTCGGCCGCCCTCTCCGCGCTCGCCCGCGAGGTCCGCGTCCCCCTGGTCGAGCGGGACGGCCGGGGCCTGCGGCTGACCCCGCCCGGGGAGGCATACGCGCAGTACGCGCGGCAGATACTCGGCCTCCACGCGGAGGCACTCGCCGCCGCCAGAAACGGCCAGGACCCGGAGCGCGGCACGGTCCGCGTCGCCGCGGTGACGACGGCGGGCGAGCATCTGCTGCCCGGCCAGCTCGCCTCCTTCATCGCCGCGCACCCCGCCGTCGACCTGCGCCTTGAGGTCGGCAGCAGCGAACGGTGCTGGACGATGTTCGCCGCCCACGAGGCGGACATCGTGGTCGGCGGCAGGCCGCCGGCGCACATCCCCGACGCCATCATCAACGCCACCAGGACCAACCTCCTTGTTGTGGTCGCCGCTCCCGCCGTCGCGCAGCGCTTCGACCCGGCGGTCTCGCGGTGGCTGCAGCGAGAGGCGGGCTCGGCGACCCGGGCGCACGGCGAGGCGCTGCTGGCCGGCCTTGAGGCCGACCCGCCGCGGCTCACCCTCGGCTCGAACGGTGCCGTGGTGGCCTGCGCGGTGGCCGGGCTGGGGGCGACCCTGATGTCGCGCGAGGCCGTGCGGCGCGAGCTCGCCGCGGGCGAGCTGGCCGAGATCGCCCTGCCGGGCACGCCCCTGCGCCGGCCCTGGCGGCTGGTGGCGCGCCCGCGGCCGCCCGCCGCGGCCGCCCTCCTCCTTCGTCACCTGGTCACCCGCGAAGGCTGGCGAGTGGCTAACACTAAAGTAAATGTTCAAGTATCAGCCAGAAAATTTGATTGATCATTGTTGTATTGACGCCCATCATGGAAGTGCAGGTCAGCGGCTCTAATCGCCGCTCGCCGAACGACCCGATGGGAGACCAACGCGATGTCAGAACGCTGGAGCGCCGGGGTCCTGCAGTACGCCGAGATGGGCTACTGGCAGCCCGACTACGAGCCGAAGCCGACGGACATCCTCGCCGCCTTCCGGGTAACCCCGCAGCCGGGCGTCCCGCCCGAGGAGGCAGGGGCGGCTGTCGCGGGGGAGTCGTCCACCGCCACCTGGACGGTGGTGTGGACCGACCGGCTCACCGCGCACGACCATTACCAGGGCAAGTGCTACCGAGTCGATCCGGTGCCGGGCAACCCGGAGCAGTTCATCGCCTACATCGCCTATGACCTGGACCTGTTCGAGGAAGGCTCGATCGCCAACCTGTCCAGCTCCATCATCGGCAACGTCTTCGGCTTCAAGGCCCTCAAGGCGCTGCGCCTGGAGGACATGCGCATCCCGCCGCACTACGCGAAGACCTTCCAGGGCCCGGCCCACGGCATCGTGATGGAGCGCGAGTACCTGAACAAGTACGGCCGGCCGCTGCTCGGGGCGACCGTCAAGCCCAAGCTCGGCCTGTCTGCGAGGAACTACGGCCGCGTCGTCTACGAGGGGCTACGGGGCGGCCTCGACTTCACCAAGGACGACGAGAACATCAATAGCCAGCCGTTCATGCGCTGGCGCGACCGTTTCCTGCACTGCGCGGAGGCGGTGGGCAAGGCGGAGACGGAGACCGGCGAGGTCAAGGGCCACTACCTCAACGTCACCGCCGCGACCATGGAGGACATGTACGAGCGGGCCGACTTCGCCAAGGAGATCGGTTCCCCCATCGTGATGATCGACCTGACCGTCGGCTACACCGCGATCCAGTCGATGGCGAAATGGGCGCGGAGGAACGGCGTCCTGCTCCACCTGCACCGGGCCGGCCACTCCACCTACACCCGGCAGAAGAACCACGGCGTCTCCTTCCGCGTCATCGCCAAGTGGATGCGGCTGGCGGGCGTCGACCACCTCCACGCCGGCACCGCCGTCGGCAAGCTCGAAGGCGACCCGGCGACCGTGCGGGGCTACTACGAGACGCTCCGCTGCGACCAGGCGGAAGCCAACCCGAGCCTGGGCCTGTACTTCGAGCAGGACTGGGCGTCGATGCCGGCGGTTTTCCCTGTCGCCTCCGGCGGCATCCACGCGGGCCAGATGCACCAGCTCATCTCCCTGTTCGGCGAGGACGTGATCCTGCAGTTCGGCGGGGGCACGATCGGCCACCCGATGGGCATCGCGGCCGGCGCGACCGCGAACCGGGTCGCGCTCGAGGCGATGGTCAAGGCCCGCAACGAGGGCCGCGACATCGACGTTGAGGGCCCGGACATCCTCAAGGCCGCCGCCCGCCGCAGCCGCGAGCTCGAAGCGGCCCTCGCTACCTGGGGCGAAGTGACCTTCAACTACGAGTCAACCGACACTCCCGACCTGGTGGTGACCCCGTCATGACAACCGCGCCGCGGATCACTCAGGGCATGTTCTCCTACCTGCCCGACCTGACCGACGAGGAGATCTCCGCCCAGATCCGCTACGCCCTGGGCAACGGCTGGGCGGTCTCCGTCGAGTCAACCGACGACCCGCGCCCCCGGAACAACTACTGGGACATGTGGGGCCTGCCGATGTTCGACCTGACCGACCCGGCCGCCGCGCTGGTCGAGGCCAACGAGTGCCGCCGGACCTACCCCGACCGCTATATCCGCGTCACCGCCTACGACGCCACGCACGGCCGCCAGACGACCGCCATGTCGTTCCTGGTGAACCGGCCCGCGTCGTGAAGCCGGCGTGACTGGTTTCGCCCTCCGCCCCCCGGCCGGCGCCCAGTCGGCCGGCCGCGGGAGCGCGGAGCCCGAGAACGGGCCGGCCGTGGCCCCGGCCGCCGCTGAGCTGCTGGCCGACGACGCCACCGTCGACCTGGCGGAGGAACGGGCCCGGGCCGGCGTCGACCGCGTGCTGGACGCCCTCGACTGCGACCTGGTCGGCCTCGCCCCGGTCAAGGCCCGGGTCCGCGAGATCGCCGCGCTGCTCCTCATCGACCGGGCGCGCGCCCGATTCGGCCTGTCGGCCCAGCCGCCGTCCCTGCACATGTGCTTCACCGGCAACCCCGGCACCGGCAAGACCACGGTGGCGCTGCGGATGGCCGAGCTGCTGCACCGCCTGGGTTACCTGCGCACGAACAAGGTCGTGGCGGTCACCCGCGACGACCTGGTCGGCCAGTACGTCGGCCACACCGCCCCCAAGACCAAGGAGGCGCTGAAGCGGGCGATGGGCGGCGTCCTGTTCATCGACGAGGCCTACTACCTGTACCGAGCGGAGAACGAGCGCGACTACGGCAGCGAGGCCATCGAGATCCTCCTCCAGTACATGGAGAACCACCGCGGCGACCTCGTCGTCATCCTGGCCGGCTACGCCGACAGAATGGAAACGTTCTTCGCCTCCAACCCGGGCATGTCCTCGCGGATCGCGCACCACCTGGAATTCCCCGACTACTCCCTGGACGAGCTGGCCGCGATCGGCGCGGTCATGCTGGAAAAGCAGCGCTACCGGCTCTCCGCCGAGGCCGAGCCCATCTTCCGCGACTACCTGTCCCGCCGCATGACCCAGCCGCGCTTCGCCAACGCCCGCTCCGTCCGCAACGCCCTGGAACGCGCCCGCCTGCGCCAAGCCAACCGCCTGGTCGCCACCCTCACGCCCCTGACCAAGGACGACCTCATCCGCCTGGAACCCGCCGACTTCCTGGCCAGCCGGGTATTCCGGACGGCATCCACGGCGGGCTGTTCGCCACCGACGGAAAGTTCGCGAGCTACGCGGTCTTCCGCGGCCCCGACACCAGCCGTGACACCGCCCGCGACCTAGCCGCCTTCTCCCGCGGCTAGCCCACCCCCGGACCAGCCGCGAGATAACAGCAAATCACAGGATTTCGGCATCCCGCCATTGGTCAGGACGGCTCTCCGGCGGCAGTGAGCCGTGATCGTGTGCCGAACGGGTCGCCGTTTTCAACGACCGCCGTCATCGTGTGCCGTTAGGGGCGCTATACGACCCTAACTGCGACAATGACCCGTTTGTCCGTCTTGCCTGGTGCGCGTGGTGCAGGTGGTACCCGTGCCGCGCCGGACAATCGCCCAAGGGCGCCCGGCCGTACCGCCCGGGCGGATAACAGCAAGAAGCGCGATCGCCGCAGGCAAGGTCACCGCCCCGCAAGCAAGGCCTCGGCGACGGCTAGGAGATCGACGACCGCCAGCCCTCGTGGTAGTTCTCGCGCACCACGGCCGAGTACGGGGTCGGCGAGACGACCGCGCGGACCGAGAACTGCTCGTGCGGCTGCACCGTGGTCTTCCGCGACCCGCCGTCCGGCTCGCCCCAGACCACGCGCACCTCGGCGCCGATCGGCACGTCGGGGTCGACGGTGGCGAGCGACAGCCCGCACCGCTCGTTGGCCGAGTAGCCGGTGAACATCGACAGCCCGACGATCTTCCCCGACGCGTCCACCACCGAGTCGAAGTTGGACGAGCCGTAGTTCGCGTTCGGCAGGTCGAAGAACTGGTAACCGGGGCCAGGGCCAAGCGGCGACGTCAGCAGCTCCCCGAGGTCGGACGCGTTCCAGGCCAGGGTCACCTTGCGCCGCTGGGCGGGGCCGTCGATCGCGGCCAGCGCGTCCCGGCCGATGAAGTCGTGGTCGAACTTCACGAAGCCGCCGTAGCCGAGCTCCCACGGGTTCGTGTAGTAGTCCTCGATGTTGGGCGACGCGAACGACCCCGCGATCGCGTTGGTCGCCTCGTACGAGTCCGCCCCCAGCCACTCCCGGTACGACCGGAGCGACGGCGAGGTGTAGATGGCGGGCAGCGGCGACGGGATCCAGCCCGACTCCAGCGTGTTGCAGGAGTAGGCGCGCGCGCCGCACGGCTCGAGCCCGAATTCGGCCCCGGCGGCGAGGATCGTGTCCCGGGCCTTGTCGTAGGACTCGTACGGCCCCCAGATCTCCAGCCCGGGCGCGCCCGCCATGCCGTGCCGGAGCGTGCGCACCTTCTCGCCGTCGATGTTCATCCAGCCCATGCGGAAGAACCGGACCTGCTCGAGCGGCTCGCCGTTGAGCTTCTCGATCACCGCCCACGCGTTCGGGCCCTGGATCTGGAACCGCCACAGCTTGCGCGTCACGGCCTTGCCGTACGGCCGCGACGGCGACCTGGGGTCGAGCGACAGGTCGACGTTGTAGCCCGCGGACCCCTTGAACAGCAGCCAGTTGGCGACGGGGGCGCGGCCGACGAAGGTGAACTCCTCCTCGGACTCGCGGAAGAGGATGCCATCGCCGATAACCCCGCCATCGGGCGAAACCGGGACGAACTGCTTGGCCGTGTCGACCGGGAACTTCGCGGTGGAGTTAACGCCGGTGTCGGTGAGCAGCTTCAGCGCGTCGGGACCGGAGATAAAGATGTTGTGCATGTGGTGCGACTGGTCGTAGAGCACCGCCGTCTCCCGCCACGCGATGACCTCGCGCCGGAAGTTCGTGAACTCGGACGGGACGACGGGGTAGATGTAGGCGCCAAGCTGCGAATTCCGCAGCAGGTCAACCGTGTTCCCGGCCTCGTCAAGCAGCTCTTGCAGGTTCTTCGCCATTTGCCACCTGTCTACATGCGGATTCGTCTGCGGTCACATGCTAGCGCTCGCCCCTGTGGGCCGTAATGCCCGCTATTGGCAGGGTTGGACGGCTCTCTTGTGGTCACATAACAAAGGAACGGTAGGTCGGCGCGTACTCTCCGGAGTCGCCTGCTTGCGTTCAGAATAGAGTGCATTAGAGCTGTTGAACTGCGAAGACTGCGGGATGGGGGGAGGCAGGCCATGCGGAGAGCGCACAGAGGAGATCACACGCTGTCATCGCCGCGCGTGGTGATCTACTCCACCATCCTGGTGGCGACGCTTGTCCCGCCGGTTTACCTGTTCGTCCGCTCGTTCTTGCATCGGGACGCCAGTGATGCTGTCGTGGCGGTCGTGTGCGGGGTACTGTACCTGCTCATGCTCTCCCGGCTATGGGACGTGGCCTCGTTTCAGCGGCGAGCCATGGTCCGCGAACGGACGCTCCGGCTGGCGGGCGCCGCGCTGGCCTCGGCGACCTCGGCCGAGGAGATCGCGGCGGCCGTCCAGAACGCGGCGACGGACCTGGTCAGCCAGCCGGAGTCGGCGTCACGAGGCCGGGTCGAGGCCCTGCTGGCAGTGCGCCGCGATGGCCGCCTGCGCGCGGCCCTCCCGGTCCCCGCGACCACGCCCGCGGGCGTCGCCGACGAGCTGTCGGGAGACCAGCTGCGCGAGCTGACCGAGGAACTGCTGCCGAGCCTGGACCGCCCCCGGTTCATCCCGGTGGAAGAGTTCAGCGTCGCCCGTCCCGGCGCCGTCCCGGTCGGTGCGGACGAGGGCGCCCTGGTCTGCCCGCTGATGCTCAAGGACCGCCCGGCCGGCGACCCGCACATCGGGGTGCTCGCCGTCTACGGCCAGCAGCCGGTGCTGAGCGACCTGTCGGCTGCGCTCGAGATCCTGGCCGGCCAGGCGGCGCTGGCGGTCGAGCGGGTCACCCTCACCCAGGAGGTCATCCGGCAGCGCGGCCAGGCGCTGTTCCGCACGCTGGTCCGCAACACCTCGGACGCGATCCTGATCATCGGCGACGACGGAGTGGTCGCCTACGCGACCCCGTCCGCCGCCGCCATCTTCGGCGACGTCGAGGTCGAGGGCAACCGGCTCGAGGACCTGGTGGACCCGGAAACGCGGGCCGACGTCGCCCGGGTGATGGACCTGATCCTGGCCGGGATCACCGCGGGCACGCACGGCTTCCTGCTCCGGATCGAGCGCCTGGACGGCCGCGACGCCGTGCTCGAGGTGCGCTCAAGCGACCTGCGCGGCGACCGGACCGTCGGCGGCATGGTGCTCACCCTGCGCGACGTCACCGAGCAGCACCAGCTTGAGCAGGAGCTGAAGCACCAGGCCTACCACGACGCGCTGACCGGCCTGCCGAACCGGGTGCTGTTCGCCGAGCGGGTGGCGGACGCGCTCGACCACGCGCGCCGCACCGAGCGGACCGTCGGCGTGCTCTTCGTCGACCTGGACGACTTCAAGGTCGTGAACGACACGATGGGCCACGGCACCGGCGACGAGCTGCTGGCGGCGGTGGCCGGGCGGCTGGCGGCGTCGGTGCGCCCGTCGGACACCGCCGCGCGGCTCGGCGGCGACGAGTTCGCGCTGCTCATCGACGACGCCCCGGACGCCGAGACGGTGGAGGTGTTCGCGGAGCGGATCGTGGCCGCGTTCACCGGGCCGTTCACGCTCAGCGACGCCGAGGTGATCGCGACCGCGACCGTCGGCGTCGCCACCTCGGTCGACGCCACCGACGCGGACGAGCTGCTGCGCCACGCGGACCTGGCCCTGTACGCCGCCAAGGCGGCGGGCAAGCGCCGCTGGCGGAGCTACCAGCCGGTTCTGTCGTCGGGCATGCTCCGGCGGCGCGAGGTGCAGGCGGCGCTCGAGGACGCGCTCAAGAACTCCGAGTTCGTGCTCGCCTACCAGCCGATCGTGACCCTCGACACCGGGCAGATCGACGGCTTCGAGGCCCTCATCCGGTGGCCGCACCCGCAGTGGGGCATGATGCTGCCGGGCCAGTTCATCACGCTGGCGGAGGAGACCGGCCACATCGTGCCGCTCGGCGACTGGGTGCTCCGGCAGGCCCTGGCCGACATGGTCCAGTGGCGCCGGCGGATGGAGGCGCCGCTGGACGGCGGCCCGCACATCTCGGTCAACGTCTCCGCCCGGCAGTTCCGCGACCCGGGTTTCGTCGACGGCGTCCGGCAGGCGCTGCTCGAGTCCGGGCTGCCCCCGTCGGCGCTGCTGCTCGAGCTCACCGAGTCGGTCCTGCTGGGCGACAGCGACCGGATCGGGGCCGAGCTCGAGGAGCTGAAGGAGATCGGCGTGCGGCTGGCGATCGATGACTTCGGCACCGGCTACTCCTCGCTCAGCTACCTGCTGCAGCTGCCGATCAACGTCCTCAAGATCGACAAGTCGTTCGTGACCGGGATCGCCGCCTCGTGGCGGCAGTACGCGCTGGTGGAGGGGATCGTCAGGCTCGCCGGGACGCTCGAGGTCGAGGTCATCGCCGAGGGGATCGAGACCGAGACCGAGCGGGAACTGCTGGCGGGCATGGGCTGCCAGTACGGCCAGGGCTACCTGCTCTCGGTCCCGGTCGAGGCGGCCAAGGCGGAGGCGCTGCTCTCACTCGAACACGGGCTGGCCCCCGAGCTCCCGCGGCAGCGCCGCAAGCCGCCCGACCGCTCCTACCTGACCGACCTATAACGGGCGCTAACCGGCATTATGGCTGGGTGACCCTGAAGATCGCGATCGTCGGCGGCGGCATCGGCGGGCTCGCGGCCGCCGCCTTCCTCCACCAGGCCGGGCTCCCGGCGACGGTCTACGAGCAGACCGAGGAGCTCCGCGAGATCGGGCCGGCCTGGTCGTGGCCCCGAACATGGCCCGGCTGCTGCGCAGGCTCGGCGTGCTCGACCCGCTGCTGAAGACGGCGGTCCGGCTGGAGACCGGCTGGGAGTTCCGCCGCTGGCAGGACGGCGCCGTGCTGTCGGCGGAGGACCTGGCGACCAGGTGCGAGCGGCTCTACGGCGAGCACACCTACACCGCCCACCGCGCCGACCTGCTCGCCGCGATCAGGGCCGCCGTCCCCGACCGGGCCGTCCGCCTCGGCCGGCGCTGCGTGAAGATCGACGTCGAGGCCGGCCAGCCGAAAAACACCGGCCCGGCCCGCCTCACGTTCGCCGATGGCGAGGTAGTCGACCCGGACGTGGTGATCGGCGCCGACGGGATCCACTCCCTGATCCGCGCCGCCGTCACCGAGACCACGGAAACGCCGCCGACCTACTCAGGCAACTGCGCGTTCCGCGCGCTCGTCCCGGCCCGGGAGGCCCCCGCGTTCGCCCGCGGCCCGGCCCAGGTGCTCTGGCTCGGCCCCGGCCACCACCTGGTGCACTACCCGGTCCGCGCGGGCGAGCTGATTAACCTGGTCGCGTTCGCCCCGGCGGGCGGCTACACCACCGAATCGTGGACCGCGACCGCTACCGTGGCCGAGTTCCGCCGGGAGTTCGAGGGCTGGGACCCGAGGCTCACCGCCCTGATCGAGGCGGCCGGGGTCCCCGGCCGCTGGGCGCTGCTCGACCGGCGGCCGCTCGGCCGCTGGTCGCTCGGGCCGGTCACCCTGCTCGGCGACGCCGCCCATCCGATGTTCCCGTTCTACGGCCAGGGCGCCGCCCAGGCGATCGAGGACGCCGCCGCCCTCGCCCGCTTCCTGTCCGAGGAGAGCGAAGACCCGATAGCCGCGCTCCGCCGGTACGAGGCGGCCCGCATCCCCCGCACCACCCGCCTGCAGGAGGTCAGCCACGCCCGCGGCCACCTCAACCACCTCCCCGACGGCCCCGGCCAGCGCGCCCGCGACCAGGACTTCGCCACCACCGACGCCCTGGCCGCCAACGCCTGGATCTACGCCCACGACCCCACCGCGTAAACGGCGGCGACCGGCGTTATTCCGACTGCGAGTCGGGCGCCCACCCAGAGGCCGTCGGCGTGGTCGCGATATCGGCCGAGCCGGCGGCGGACCCGGTCGCGGCCGGCGCCGCCGATTGCGCCGGGGCGATTCGCCGCGAATCGGGTCCGCTATCGAAGAGCAATAGCCAGGCGGCGTTAAAGCCGAGGAAAACCAGGCCGGTGAGCAGAATAGCCTCGGTGCGAAGCACCGCCGGGCCGCCGATGAAGGCGAGCACCCCGACCGCGACGTACGCCGCGATCGCGACGACATAGCTGGCCAGGCCGAGATCGCCCCCCAGCCGTGAGCCCGCCGCCCGCCCCGCCCCGCGCCCCGCCCCGCGCTCTGGTCCGCGCTCCGGTGTCCGGCCGGGCCCGGACCGACCGAACAGCCCGCGCAGCGCGATCAGCACGACGGCGCCGCCGAGCGCGATGATCTTGAACGACGTTCGCCAGTAGTCCGGGTCTCCCGAGTCGACCAGGGCGAGCAGGCTCATGAGGCCGGGCAGCGCGAAATGCAGCGCTATCCCGTACGACGCCCGCTGGTAGGCCGGGGCCGCCTCGCTCGCCTGCCATTGGGGGAGCCGCAGCTGGACGACGACCAGCCACAGGCCGAGCAGGGCGAGGCAGGCGGGCGAGAACGCGCCGTAGAAAGCATCCAGCATCCCGTCGCCCCCGATATTCCGTCCAGGCCGACATTACGCGGCCGGTTACCGCCCAAGCGTACGCCCGATAGCGCTAGACGCTAACGAAAAGCAAGAAAGCCGCCAATTACTCCCATGAGCAATAGCTTCCCATCGGGATTGCCTGACGCAATTCGGGCAAATATGGCGCACAAAGAAATGAGAGCGCGTCCCGCAAGGGGGCGGCCACAGGCCCGCTACAGCGACGCGATCCACTCGTCGGTGCTGGTGACCAGCGCCTGCCGGGGGAAGACCTTCTCGGTCAGCACCCGGTGCACCTCGGCATCGGGGTCGGCGCAGGCGTCGGCCAGCACGGTGATCCGGTAGTCGAGGTCGGCCGCCTGGCGGACCGTCGACAGCACCACCCCGCTGGTGGAGATGCCCCCGAGCACGAGCGCGTTGGCCCCCGCGCCGCGCAGCAGCACGTCGAGGTCGCTGCCGCTGAAGGCGCTGACCCGCCGCTTGACGATGACCGGCTCGTCCGGCAGCGGCGACAGCGCGGCGTGCACCTGGGTGGCCGGGTGGTCCTGGGTCATCGCGTCGCCCGACTGGCTCAGCCGGCCGAAGCTGAGGTTGCTCGCGACCGCCTCCGGGTAACCGGGCCGGAACCCCACCCGGACGAACATCACCGGGATGCCCGCCGCCCGGGCGGCCTTGGCGGCCCGGTCGGCGGCCGCGACGACGGCGTCGTCGCCGATCCGCTCGACGATGCCGTGCTGGAAGTCCATCAGCAGCAGAACGGGGCGGGAGTCGGACGACAACGACATGGGAAAGCGCCTCCGGAAGTCACGGTCACGGTGCATCAGTTTGATCAGTCAAAACTTATCAGACCAGACTGATCAATTCGACGCCCGACCAGCGGTCAGGCGTCAAGACCGCCCACGCCGACCACCGGCTGCTGGCTCGACCACGGGAAGTTGATCCACGCGTCGGTCCGCTTCCACACGTAGTCGCACTTGATCAGCGACTGCGGCTTCTCGTAGATCACCGCCGAGCGCACCTCGGCCACGTGCCCGGACACGAACTCGTGGACCAGCTCGAGGGTCCGGCCGGTGTCGGCCACGTCGTCGGCGATCAGCACCTTCTTGGCCGAGAAGTCGACCGCGCTCGGCACCGGCGGCAGCATCACCGGCATCTCCAGGGTGGTGCCGACGCCGTTGTAGAACTCGACGTTCATCAGGTACAGGTTCTTGACCGAGAGGGCGTATCCCAGCGCCCCCGCCACGAACATCCCGCCGCGCGCGATCGCCAGGATGATGTCCGGCCGGAAACCGGAGTCGGCGATCTCCCGCGCGAGGTCACGGGACGCGACGCCGAACCGGTCCCAGTCGAGATGCTCACGGTCGTCGTCCACAGGCTCGCTCCCCATAGCCCGTGACCTTACAGCGGCCGCCCGCGCCGCCCCCGGCCGGCCGGGGCCTGATCAGCAGAGAAAAGCGGCTCAGGAGACCAGCACGTCGGGCGCGGTCGCGTCGTACTCGGCCAGCCAGGCCGCGCCCCGCCCGTCGCCGTCGCGCCGGTTGAACCGCTTGCGCACGGCGATGCCGACGTCGCGCCGGAACGCCGCCAGCGGCGAGGTCAGATGGTTGGAGACGCCCCGCGCGCGGGCGGTGAGGACGACCCGCGACGCCCGCGGCCGCCGGGTCCGCTCGTACCGGCCGAGCGCCGCGACCGGATCGGACGCGGCACCCGGAGCGGACAGCGCCGTCGCCAGCACCGCCCCGTCCTCGATCGCCTGGCAGGCGCCCTGCCCGAGGTACGGAAGCATCGGGTGCGCCGCGTCGCCGAGCAGCGTGACCCGCCCCGCCGTCCAGGCCGGGATCGGGTCCCGGTCGTACAGCGCCCACTTGTACCAGGTCTCCCCGGCCGCGAACAGCCGCAGCAGCGACTCATGCCATCCCGCGTACCGCGACAGCACCTCCGCCCCGGGGCACTGCGTCACCCACGACTCGTGCCGGTAGCTCGAGTCGTCGTAGTGGCAGACGACGTTGATCAGCTCCTCGCCCCGCAGCGGGTAGAGCACGATCGTGCCGTGCGGCCCCAGCCACTGGCCGTTGTCGGCCGCCAGCGGGGTGCCCCGCACGGCGGCGGCCGGGATGACCGACCGGTAGCAGATCTTGCCGGTGAACCGGGGCGCGTCCGGCCCGAACAGCGCCGTCCGGACCGCCGAGTGGATGCCGTCGGCGCCGACGACCACGTCCGCCTCGGCCGTGCTCCCGTCCGCGAACGACGCGACGGCCGCGTCCCCGATCGTCGAAACCGACACGCACCGCGCGCCGAGCGACACCACCCCGGCCGGCACCGCCGCCGCGAGCACGTCGAGCAGGTCGGCCCGGTGCGCGGTCGCCCCCTCGATGCCCAGCAGCGCCCCTTGCTGGGTGCGGCTCGTCTTGCTGATCAGCCGGCCGGTCAGCCCGTTCCTGGTGACCGCCCACTCCGACCGCCCCGCGACCTTCCGCACGCCGTCCTCGACCCCGATCGCGCGCAGCACCCGCATCGCGTTGGGGTGCAGCGCGACCCCGGCCCCGATCTCCCGCAGCTCGGCCGCCGCCTCGTACACCCGGACCTCGACCCCCGCCCGGGACAGCGCGATCGCCGCCGTGAGCCCGCCGATGCCGCCGCCGATGATCGCCACACGTGTCATGCGGCCATCCTCCCGCCGCCCGGCCGTCTCCTCAATCGTCGCGCGCCACAGAAAACCCCGGCAAATCAACACCCGTTCTATCGAACGGACCCTGGTTCCACCCCTCCGGCTCGCCTTCTCCTTGCCAGCCTGCGGCGGCGTGCTGTGACTGCGCCCGCCGAACTGACGCCGCCGCTATCGACAAACTATCTATCATTGTGATATCACATTGATTGATGGATAGCAGCAACGCCCGCAGGAGGCGATCCTCATGAACGCACCCAACGACAACACCGGCAAGAGAAGTTTCCGCGAGTGGTGGCGAGATCCCCCGCGACCTGGCCTGCAGCGCCTCATCAACCCCTGGGAGTACCGCCACCTCGGCTTCTTCGGGGCAGGGCGCATTGTCGGCGGCACCGTCGCGGCCGCCGCGGGCATCATCTGCCTCGCCTACAGCGCCTGGGGGTGGGCCGCCTTCTTCCTGGTCATCGCGGCGCTGAATTTCGGCGGGGGCGCCTGGTACCTCAGCATCGCCCGATCCAGAACGGCCCGAGCCTGAGCCTCGTCAGGAAGCGATCTACAGGTGGGCGGCGTAGAGGTCGCCGAGCGCCGCCCAGTGCCGCTCGGCCGCCTGCTCGTCGTAGGTGTCGTGGTCGGCGACGACGAACCCGTGATGGGCCGGGTAGAACTCGACCGTGTGGTCCACGCCCGCCGCGGTCAGCGCGGACTCGAGCAGCGCGGCCTGCTCGGTCGTGAACGAGGCGTCCTCGATCGCTCCGGCCACGTAGACGGCGGCGGCGATCCGGTCGGCCGCCAGGTGCGGTGACGACGGGTCGTCGGCGACGGCGATCCGGCCGCCGTGGAACGACGCGGCGGCCGCGATCTTGTCGCCGATCCCGCCCGCGGCGAGCATCGACATGCGCCCGCCGAGGCAGTAGCCGGTGCTGCCGATCGCCGATCCGCTCACCTCCGGCCGGGCGAGCAGGAACTCGGCGTACGCGTCGGAGTCGGCGATGATCCGCTCGTTGGTGAGCCTGCCGATGAAGCCGAACAGCCGGGCGCGCTCCTTCTCGTCGCTGAACGCGGTCGCCATGTCGAACGGCGTCCAGTCGCCCTCGCGGTAGTAGATGTCGGGAATCAGCGCGACGTACCCGAGCCCCGCGATCCGGTCGCCCATCTCCCTGAAGGTCTCGCGCAGCCCGCCAGCGTCGGGGAAGACCAGCACGCCGGGCCAGGGCCCGTCCCCCTCGGGCACGTGCAGCGACCCCTGGGCGACTCCGTCCGGCACGGCAATCTCTACGTCCACGCGTGACATGGCTGCTTCCTCCATCGCCTCATCGCGACACCGTCGACTCGGTCGCATGACCATGCTTACACCGACGGCGGCCGGTAGCGTGCCGAGTATGGCTGCGGTGATCAAGTCCGTGTCGTTCGACGCGGCCGACGCGCTCATGCTGGCCCGGTTCTGGGCGGCGGCCCTCGGGTCGGACGTCGACGAGGACTCAACCGACGGCAGGGCCTTCGTCGAGGCGGCGGGCTGGGGCGGACCCAACATTTGGTTCAACCAGGTTCCCGAGCCCGAGACGGCCAAGAACCGGGTGCACTTCGACCTGCGCGCCCCGGGGCCGATGGACGATGAGGTCGCCCGGCCCGCACGCTAGCCGCGGCGCGCGATGGTGATCGTCCTTCCGCCGCGGATGTGCAGGTCGGCGCGGTTCAGCAGCGAGCGCGGGTCGCGGGAGTCGAGCAGCGCCGCCAGGGTGGCCTGATCATCGGGCTGGAGACGGTCGGCCAGCCCCTCCGACAGCCGCGCGAACCAGGCGCGGGCGTAGCGGGCCGCGCTCGGGTGCGTCGGCGGGTCCTGGTCGATCAGGAAGTCCCGCTCGGCCACGACGGTCCAGCCGGACTCGGTGAGCCGCGGCGCCCACTGCGAGCCGAGGGTCGGCATCTCCTCGGTGTACGCGCGGCCGAGTACGTCGGTGATCCGTCCCTCGAAGCCGGGCCGGCCGAAGCCGAGGTCATCGGGGAGGAAGAGCAGCTGCGAGGCGAACTCCGACACCGCGATCAGCCCGCCCGGTCGGGTGGCGCCGAGGGCGTCGCGCAGTACCCGGGCCGGGTCGGCCATGTGGTGCAGCGATGCCGACGCCCAGGTCAGGTCGAGCAGGCCGAGATCCGGCCAGCCGGCGTCAAGGTCGGCCTCGACCGGGCGGACACGCGCGGCCAGTCCGGCCGTGGCCGCCTTGGCGGCGATCTTGGCCAGCGAGACGGGCGAGACGTCGAGCGCGATGACCTCCGCGTCGGGGAACCGCTCGGCCAGCCCGATCGCCCCGGTGCCGGTCCCCGCGCCGAGGTCGAGCAGCCGGGTCCGGGTGGTGCCCGCCGCCGCGCTCTGCACCCAGTCAAGCGCGTCCGACCAGTAGTCGCGCAGCACCTCGGCGTCCAGGTCGAGCAGGTCGGTGTAGTCGTCCTCGGCGGCGCCCGCATGCCGGTGCGCGTGATGGTCGTGGTGAGCGTGGGTGTCTGCCATGCCTCCACGGTAGGCGTAGATTGCGACAACAGCATAAGATCTTGCCAATGACGCAAGATGAAACGCTCGATGCGGTCATCCGCGCCCGCATCCGCGGGCTGCGGGCGGCACGCGGCTGGTCGCTGGACGCGCTGGCCGGGCGCTGTCACATGAGCGCCTCGACGCTCAGCCGGATCGAGACCGGCCACCGCCGCATCTCCATCGACCAGCTGGTCCCGATCGCGCGGGCGCTCGGCTCCAGCCTCGACCAGCTGGTCGAGCCGGTCGACGACGACGACGTGGTCATCAGGCCCCGGCACGACCGCGGGCACGGCGCGGTCAGCTGGATGCTGACCCGCGAGGACGAGCCGCACGGCCTGGCCGTGGCCAAGATGCGCATCACCGCCCGGCGGCCGACCCACGAGCTCGGCGTGCACCCCGGCCACGAGTGGTTCACGGTGCTGTCCGGCACCGCCCGGCTCCAGCTGGGGGAGCGGGTCATCCTGGTCGAGGCCGGGCAGGCGGCGCAGTTCTCGACCATGGCCCCGCACGCGATCACCGCCGCCGAGGGACAGGTCGAGATCCTCGTCATCTTCGACCGCGACGGCCGACGCGCCCACCTGGACGCCATCGACCTCAGTGCGGGTGGCTAGGCGGCACGTCCAGCGCCGGGTTGCGGTCGAAGAAGCCGAACGGCTTCAGCCAGAACGAGACGACGTCGGCCGGCATCACCGGCCAGTCCTCCGGCCGGGTGATGTGATGGATGCCGAACACGTACCAGAGCACCACGTCGGTGTTCTCGATCGGCCGGTCCGCCGCGGTCCACGCCGGCAGGCCGGTGTCGCGGGCGGCCTGGACCGGGAAGTCGCCGCAGGGCCACCGTTCGTCCTCGCGGTACGGGGTCACCCACAGCGTGTGCCCGATCGCCTGGGCCCGCTGGAAGGCGGGGGAGGCGGGGTCGAGCAGCGGCGGGAACGCCGCCGAGGGGACGAGCTTGTAGCCGACCGGCGTGCCGAGCCCGTTCGCGACGTTGTCGTTGACCACCTTCCAGCTCCGCTGCACCCCCCAGTCGTAGTCCTGCTTCCCCTCCGACTCGGTCCGCAGCGGGCTGCTGGCGACCGTCAGGCCGAGCGCGTACGGGTCGTCGTCGCCCGGCCGGGCC
The DNA here is from genome assembly GCA_963836195.1 of uncultured Actinomycetota bacterium. Taxonomy (GTDB): domain Bacteria; phylum Actinomycetota; class Actinomycetes; order Streptosporangiales; family Streptosporangiaceae; genus Trebonia. The sequence goes on from CAWIIX010000002.1 coordinate 160,541, forward strand.
GGCCGGGACTCGGAGACGTAGACCGTGTTGGCGGAACCGTCGACGTCGAGGTCGAGCCGGGCCACGATGAAGTGCTGGTGGAACGGCGCGTAGATGCCGTGGTCGACGATCGTCCCGTTGGCTGGCCGGCTGCCGGGCGCGGCGATGTGCGAGGTGACCATGATCCCGGTCGCGCGGACCTCGCACTCGATGCTGCCGTCCTGGTAAAAGCGCCAGTACACCAGGTACTCGTAGTTGGCGACGGTCGCGTGGAAGGAGAGCACCAGCCGCCGGGCCCGGCGGACCTCGGCCCCGGCCCGCTCGTCCACGTGCTTCCACAGGACCCCGCTGTCCTCCTCGTGGATGCAGATCGCGTTGGGTATGGTCGCCGGCTCGCCCTCGGGAGTCGTGGACCACCGCGTCCAGGTAGGTGATCTCGCCCAGGCAGTCGCAGCCGAGCGACAGCGAGGTGGTCATGAAGCCGAGGCCCCACTCGCCGATGTCGAACGCGGTCCGCCGGTAGTGATCCGGGCTGGCGTCCCGGTACGGCACCACCATCTCGGCGAACGACAGCCGGTGCGCGACCGAGCGCAGCCGTTCCCCGTCCTGGAATGCGACCTGGTGCAGGACGAGGCTCTCGCGGTGGTTGAAGCCCAGCCGCAGCTGCCAGTTCTGCCACCAGAGCAGGTTGCCGTCGAGCGTGAAGCCGACCCCGTCGGGCTGGCTGACCTCGAGCGGCGCCACCGAGCGCAGCCGCATCGGCAGGAGGTCGGGCAGGTACTCGCCCATCACCTCCGGGTCGGTGCCGCCCTGGTAGTTGTCCTCGATCTCGAGCAGCTCCATCGCGTTCAGGTCGACGACCGGGTGCAGGCCGGTGAGGTGGTGGGCGTACGGGTTGCCGACCTCGCTGCCACGGAACCACAGGTCGCACCAGCCGATCCGGCGTCCCGCGTAGCGCTCGGGCACGAACGCCGCGCCGTAGGCCCACATGTCCGCCAGCACCCGCGACATGTCGGTGATGCCGCGGCGGCCGAGCGCATCGATGACGGCCGGGTGGGCGCGAATCATTTCGTCGCACTCGTGCCACTCGTCCACGGTCATGTTCGGCTGCTGCCCGGGCAGGTGCTCCCACCCGGTGACCGCGTCGCCGGTCAGCGACACGACCGCCCGGTACGCCTGCCCGTCGGCCCGGTCCCAGCACACGACCAGCGCCTCCCGCCGGGTCAATTCACCGGACGACAGCGCCATCACGTCCGCCTTGGCCGGCTCCCTCAGCTCGATCGAGGCGAATCGCCAGCCCTCGCCCACCCCTCGTTCGCGGCGCACGATCGCGGCGGCCCGGCGGATCTCATCGGCGGTCAGCGGGTCCAGTGGATGGGGCACGACAGTCCCTTCGTTCACAGGCTTCCGGTTCTGCCGATTATCTACCTCGTCAGGAACAGCCAGGCGTTCACCACTCCGTTGACGAGCGCGATGATGATCGCCGGCGCCAGCCAGTACAGCCCGTCGTCGCCCGCCCCACCCCGGCGCCGACGATGCCGTTGCCGGTACGGTCGCCTCATGACGATTGTCTTCATCACCGGCGGCAGCAGCGGTATCGGCCTGGCGACCGTGCGCCGGCTGGCCGAAGCGGGCGACCAGGTGTTCTACGCGTCGCGCCAGCCGGCCCCGGTTCCGGTCGCGGGCGACGTCACCCACGTGCCCCTGGACCTGGCCGACCCGCAGGCGTGCGACGCCGCCGTGCAGTCGGTCGTGGCGGCGGCCGGCCGGCTCGACGTCCTGATCAACAACGCCGGGACGGCGGTGCTGGCCCCGCTCGAGGAGGGCGGCGACGCCGAGGCGCACCGGACGTTCGAGGTGAACGTGTTCGGCCCGATGCGGCTGATCCGCGCGGCGCTGCCGATCATGCGGGCCCAGGGCGGCGGCCGGATCATCAACGTGACCTCGGTCAACGACATCGCCCCGGCGCCCTTCGGCGGCTGGTACTCCGCGTCGAAGGCGGCCCTGGCCAGCCTGAGCACGGTGCTCGGGGCCGAGCTGCAGGGGACGGGCATCTTCGTCACGGTCGTCGCCCCCGGGCTGTTCGTCACCGGGATGTCGCAGCAGCTTCCGTTTGCCCGGGTGGCGGGCGACTCCCGGTACGCAGCGGCGTTCGAGAAGATGAACGCCGAGAGCGCCCTCGAGCTGGCGGCGGCCGGGGATCCCGACGAGGTGGCGCGCGCCCTGGCCGAGTGCATCGCCGCCGATCGGCCGCCCGCTCGCATCGTCGTCGGCGCGGACGGCATCGCCATGGACGAGACGTTCCGGACGACAAGCGCCGAAGACCTGGCGATCATGCTCCGCGACTACGTGGCCAGCCTGACCCGGCCAAGCACGCCGTTACGTCCCCGTCGCCACCATGCCAAGTGCGCGATTGGGCCGGCAAGAGTGAGCCCAAACGCGCACTTGGCCCACACGAGCGGGGGGTCATACACGAGCGGGGCGTCATAATTGGGCGCATGAGATGGGGACGGGGGGTGATGGGGGTGGTGATCGCTGCCGCGATCGCGGTCACCGCGGGCGGCTGCACGGAGAGCGACGGGACGACGGTGGCCACCCCCGCCGTCACCCCGACCTGCGCGAGCCCGGACTACTGCCCGCCCGCGAGCTGGGACACGGCCAAGGCGAGCACGCCGCTGGCGCAGATCCCAGCGTTCTCCGAGCCACTCAACGTGATCATCAGCGCCCGCTCGACCGTGTCCCTGGGCGCCATCCAGGCGGCCATGGATAAATGGGACACGGTCTCCACCGCGACCACCGTGACCCCGTCCGGCATCCACCTCAAGTGCATCTCCTCCGAGCAGGCGGACGTGACCGGGGCCGGCTACGTGCCGCAGCACGTGGCCTGGCGGCTGGGCGGCTGCGTGGACGGCAACGGCCTGTCGCTGACCGGCGACGAGGACCACGCCCGGATCTGGAACCAGCCGCTGGCGGGCAGCAAGTTCGGCGCCTGGTTCATCGCCGTCAGCTACGAGACCCTGTGCCTGGACCGCAACGGAACGCTGACGCCGGCCAGCACCAGCGCCGCCGACGAGACCTACGCGGCCGTGCACCCGGGCGACGCCTACCACTGCGTAGACGGCGGTCCCGGCAGCATCCACGCCAGGCACCCGGACGGCTATGAGGACGGCGCCGCCACCTTCGTCGCCGACGTCGCCGCGGCCGCCAGGGCCAAGGGCTGGCACTACAGCCAGCGGACGGTCACCGTCACCCGGACCGCGAACGCGGGCGAGGGCGGCGTCCCGTTCAACGGCGACGTCTCCGTGCTCACCGTCACCGCGTGATTGTGGTCCGCCCCATAGGTGGGACCAGGGTCCGTTCGATATGAATGATCTTGATTTTCCCTGACCGCAGCCGCAGGAGCCCCCGATGATCATCGATTGCCACGGCCACTACACGACGGCGCCGGCCGCCCTCCAGGAGTACCGGGACGCGCAGCTCGCCCGGCTGGCGGACCCGACCCGGCCGGCGCCGGCCGCGCCCGAGATCAGCGACGACGAGATCAGGCAGACGATCGAGGGCAACCAGCTGCGGATAGCCCGCGAGCGCGGGACCGACCTGACGATCTTCTCGCCCCGGGCCTCGCACATGGGGCACCACATCGCCGACCCGGCCACGGCGGTGGCCTGGGCGCGGGTCTGCAACGACCTCATCTCCCGGGTGACGACGCTGTTCCCCGGCAACTTCGCCGGCGTCTGCCAGCTCCCGCAGGTGGCGAACGAGCCGCTCGACGCCAGCGTCGACGAACTTGAGCGGTGCGTGACCGAGCTCGGGTTCGTCGGCTGCAACCTGAACCCGGACCCGTCGGGGGCGTGGTGGACGTCGCCGCCGCTGACCGACGAGTACTGGTTCCCGCTGTACGAGAAGATGGTCGAGCTCGACGTCCCGGCCATGATCCACGTGTCCACCTCGTGCAACCCGGCCGCGCACACGCTCGGCGCGCACTACCTCAACGCGGACACCACCGCCTTCATGCAGCTGCTGATGGGCGACCTGTTCGGGCGGTTCCCGACGCTGCGGTTCGTCATCCCGCACGGCGGCGGCGCGGTGCCGTACCACTGGGGCCGGTTCCTCGGCATCGCCACCAGGGAGAACCGCCCGCCGGTGGAGACCCTGCTGATGAACAACGTCTTCTTCGACACCTGCGTCTACCACCAGCCCGGGGTCGACCTGCTGACCACGGTCATCACGCCCGGCAACATCCTGTTCGCGTCGGAGATGCTGGGCGCGGTCCGCGGCAACAACCCGGCCGGCGACTTCCCCTGGGACGACACCAAGCGCTACGTCGACCAGGCGCCGCTGTCCGACGAGGACCGCACCAGGGTCTTCGAGGGCAACGTGCGCCGCGTGTACCCGCGTCTGGACGCGGCGCTCAAGGCGCGGGGCGCGTAACCGCAGGACCGCGGCGGAGACATTAGCCAGCAGCCACTTATTCGAACGCTCCAGCGACCAGCCGAACACGTCGCGGGTGCGGAGCAGGCCGTCGATCCCCTAGTAGTAGGTGATGATCCGGGTTGCCAGCTTCATCCGTTCCGCGAACATCGCGATCGTCTGCTCGTCGGGCGCCAGCTCGGCCTGGATCAGATCGGCTAGGCCGCAGCCGGCGGCGCAACCAGCGCCGTTACCGGCCCCAGTGGCGGCGCAGGTGCGGGGTCAGGTCCTCGGGGCGCTCCTCGGGGAAGAAGATCTTGGCCCCGTCGACCTCGATGACCTCGCGCGCCCCCGGGATCAGGTCGCGCAGGTGGTACGCCCACTTGACCGCGAAATTCGTGTCCGCGGTGCCCCAGACCAGCAGGGTCGGCGCGGTCAGCGCGCGCAGCTGATCGCCGGCCGCCTCGATGTCGGCCGCGTCGAGCGAGGCGAGCAGCCGCTCGCAGTCGCGGGCGCGCTCGATCGTCGCGCAGGCGCCGACGATGTAGTCCCGCCAGGCGTCCTCGGGGACCCGCTCCGGGTGCTCGTAGCCCATGCTCAGCGGGTGCGTCGGCCAGGTCTGCGGGTTCGCCGCGAGCCCGGCCATCAGCGGCGCCAGCGTGCCCTGCCGGGCCTGCTCGATGACCGGCGCGAAGTCCGCCGGCGGGAAGTTGCCCTCGCAGTCGCAGTTGGTCAGGGTGAGCGTCCGGATCTTGTCCGGGTGGCGGGCGGCGAAGATCTGCGCGATCGCGCCGCCGGTGTCGTTGCCGACCAGGTCGACCTGGCCGAGCCCGAGCCCGTCGCACAGGCCGGCCAGCGCCTCGGCCAGCGCGGCCGGGGACATGTCGTCGCGGGCGGCGCTGGCGCCGTGCGCGGGCAGGTCGACCGCGATGCACCGGCTGGTGTCGCTCAGCTCCGCGATGACCTCCCGCCAGAGCGCGCCGCTGGTGCCCACGCCGTGCACGAACAGGGCGGCCGGCCCCGTGCCGAGCTCGGTGTAGGCGATCGCGCCGGTCGGAGTCGCCAGGGACCGGCGGTGGGAGAGGAAAGCGTTCACGTCCATGGGCTGTTCTCCTACGATAGGCATACCGACTGTCGGTCTATTAAAGACATACCGACTGTCGGTCTGTCAAGAGCGCGAGGCTTCGGTTCACCCCCGCCAAGGCGCGCGCTCCGCCAGGAAGGAACACCAGGTACAAATGAGTCCCATGAGCGTGAGTCCGATGAGCGAAGAGCAGGGTGCCCCGGGCAAGCGGGCGGCCCAGGGCCGCGCGACCCGCGGGCAGCTGATCGAGGTGGCGACCGGGCTGTTCGCCGACCACGGCTACGAGGGCACCTCGATCGAGGCGGTGCTGACCGCCGCCGGGGTCAGCCGGGGCGCCCTCTACCATCACTTCGCGGGCAAGGAAGCCCTGTTCACGGCCGTCCTCGAGGCGCTCAGCGAGCGCATCACGGTGCAGCTGACCGAGATCATCAGCGCCAGCGCCGACCCCGCCGACGCGGTCCGCACCGCCGCCCTGGCCTGGATCGACCTGGCGGGCGACCCCGTCATCCAGCGGATCATGCTGGTGGACGCGCCCTCGGTGCTCGGCTGGGAGCAGTGGCGGGCCATGGACGAAGGCCGGACGGTCGGCGCCATGCGGGACATGCTGCAGGCGGTCAGCGACGCCGGCCGCCTGCCGGGGGAGCTCGTCGGCCCGTTCGCGCACATGATCCTGGCCGCCCTCGACGAGGCCGCCATGGTCGTCGCCCGCGCCCCCGACTCACGGGTCGCGGTCGCCGAGGAGCGGCAGGCGGTCGAGGAGTTCCTCGCCCGCCTGCTGCGCCCGTAGCGGCGGCGCTACTCGCGCGGCCGGTAACCGCCGCTGCTGCGCGCGGACCAGCCCGCCGCCGATGATCAGCCGCTGGATCTCGCTGGTGCCCTCGTACAGCCGCAGCAGCCGCACGTCCCGGTAGATCCGCTCGACCGGCATGTCGCGCATGTAGCCGGAGCCGCCGTGGATCTGCACCGCCAGGTCGGCCGCCTGGCCCGCCATCTCGGTGCAGAACAGCTTGGCGGCGGACGGGCCGATCCGCCGGTCCTCGCCGCTGACGTAGCGGGCGGCGGTCTCCCTGACCAGGGCGCGGCCCGCGAGCACGCCGGTCTGCTGGTCGGCCAGCATCGCCTGGACGAGCTGGAAGTCGCCGATCACGGTGCCGCCCTGGGTGGCCGAGGCGGCGTAGGCGACGGACTCGTCCAGCGCCCGCTGGGCGGTGCCGACCGCCAGCGCGGCCATGTGCACCCGGCCCCGCGCGAGCGACGTCATCGCCGCCCGGTAGCCGGCGTCGACGTCGTCGCCGACGAGGGCCGAGGCGGACACCCGGACGTCGGAGAACAGCACGTCGGAGGTCCAGGCGCCCTCCTGGCCCATCTTCCGGTCCTTCGCCCCGACCTCGACGCCGGGCGTGTCCGCGGGCACCAGGAAGACCGCGATGCCGGTCCCGGACGCGTCGGCCGGCCGGGTGCGGGCGAACACCACGAACAGGTCGGCCGACGGCGCGTTGGTGATGAACCGCTTCTGGCCGTCGATGACCCAGTCGTCGCCGTCGCGGACCGCGCGGGTCTGCAGCCCGGCCGGGTTGGAGCCCGCCCCCGGCTCGGTCAGCGCGAACGAGGCGACCACGGCGCCGGACGCGAGCCGCCCGAGCCAGGCCGCCTTCTGCTCGTCGGTGCCGAAGTTCACCAGCACCTGTCCGGCGATCCCGTTGTTGGTGCCGAACATCGAGCGGACCGCCAGCGACGTGTAGCCGAGCTCCATCGCCAGCTCGACATCCTGGGTGAGGTCAAGCCCGAGCCCGCCGTGCTCCTGGGGGATCGCGTAGCCGAACAGGCCCATGTCGGCCGCCTGCTTGCGCAGGTCGTCGGGGATGACGTCGGCGTCGGCGATCTCCCGCTCGCGCGGCACGACCCGCGTCCGGACCCAGTCCCGCAGCTGGGCGAGGATGGCAGCGAAATCCTCTGAACTCACGGCGTCTGACATGGCACCCATTATCAGTCCCCGGGACCGTCCTCGCCGGGGGCGCCGTCCAGATAAGCGGCGTACTTCTCCCGCGCCGCCGCCAGCCGCTTCGGCAGGTGCCCCGACGGCCACAGGTCGTCGGCCGGCGAGTAGTCCCGCAGGACCTGCTTCGCGACCGTCACCTTGTGCACCTCGGTCGGCCCGTCGGCCAGCCCCATCACCGCCGCGCCGGTCATCATCCGGGTGAACGGCATCTCGTTGCTCACCCCGAGCGCCCCGTGTACCTGCAGCGCCCGCTGCGCGATGTCGTGCAGCACCGACGGCATCAGCACCTTGATCGCGGCGATGTCCTTGCGGACCTTGCGGTAGTCGTTGTGCTTGTCGATCTCCCACGCGGTGTACAGCACGAACAGCCGGAACTGGGTCAGCTGGGCGTAGGAGTCGGCGATGTACCCCTGCACGAACTGCTTCTCCGACAGCTTGCCGCCGGCCGTGTAGCGCGACAGCGCCCGCTCGCAGAGCATGTCGAGCGCCTTCTGGGCCTGCCCGATCGTGCGCATGGCGTGGTGGATGCGGCCGCCGCCGAGCCGGGTCTGGGCGATCGCGAAAGCCGAGTTCTCCTCCCCGAGCAGCGCGTCGGCCGGCAGCCGGACGTCGCGGTAGTGAATCAGCGCGTGGTCGCCCTCGCCCAGCGGCTCCGACCCGAGCCCGAGGTTGCGCACGATCTCGATGCCGGGCAGCCCGGCATCCACGATGAACATCGACATCCCCTGGTGCGGCGACACGTCCGGGTCGGTGACCGCCATCACGATGAAGAACGCGGCCGTCTTCGCGTTCGAGGAGAAGAACTTCCACCCGTTCAGCACCCACTCGTCGCCGTCCCGCACCGCCCGGGTCCTGAACTGGGTCGGGTCGGCGCCGCCCTCCGGCTCGGTCATCGAGAAGCAGGAGAACACCTCGCCGTCCAGCAGCGGCCGCAGGTACTTCTCCTGCTGCGCGGGCGAGCCGTAGTGCGCGATGATCTCGGCGTTGCCGGTGTCCGGGGCCTGGCACCCGAAGATCACCGGGGCCCAGCTCGACCGGCCCAGGATCTCGTTCAGCAGGCAGAGCCGGACCGCGCCGTGCCCCTGACCGCCAAGCTCGGGCCCGAGGTGGGTCGCCCACAGCCCCTGCGCGCGGACCGCCTGCTTGAGCGGGTCGATGACCTTCCTGATCGCGACGCTCGGCGGCGTGAACGCCAGGCGCGGCCAGATCAGGTCGAGCGGCTCGACGTTCTCGCGGACGAACGCGTCCGCCCAGTCCAGCTTCTGCTGGAACTCGGGCTCGGTCTCGAAATCCCACGCCATCGCGCTGTCTCCCTCACCTCAGGGAACGATAATTCTCAAAACACAAGAACCATATATCGAACGGACCCGGGCGACTCCGGTCCCACAATCGCCCGGGCTACCACGGCCGGCCGGGATCGTTTCGGCCCCGTGGCCCACCGGGCTGCATCTAGCGGGCCTGTGGCCCCCAGGGCTGAAACGAATGCGGGCCTGTGGCCCCCAGGGCCCGAACGATAACGGGCCTGTGGCCCACCAGGCCACAACGACAGCCATCCCCGTCAGATAACAGCAAGAAGCCGTGCCGCCGCCACCAGCCCCGCAGGTCCAGCCGCGGCTACCAGCCCCGCAGGTCCACCGGCCACGCCTCGAGCACGCGGTCGTCCGCCACCAGGAACAGCCGCTCGTGGTAGGCCATGGTCGGGTCGACGTGGGCGGGCAGCACCCGGACGCGGTCGCCCACCGCCGGCAGCGAGCCCCCGGGCGGCGGCGAGAAGGTGAGGTGCTCGTCGGAGCAGAACCACACCACCGAGCCGTCGGCCAGCGACGGGTTGCCGTGGTCCATGCCGAGCGCCTTCAGCCCGCAGTCGGCCACCGCCCAGCCGCCCGGGTTGACCGAGATGACGGTTGCGAGGATGCTCAGCGCGGGCCCGAACGGCAGCCCGAGCGAGGCGTAGTCGGTGTCCATCAGCGCGTAGGAGCCGGCCTGGAGCTCGGTCGCGGAGACGTTGAGGTCCCAGCTACCGGTCCCGCCGGCCGACCGGATCGGGCCGCCCACGGCGGCGTGGGCCTGCTCGAGCAGGGCCATGCTCTCCGCCACCTGGCGGGCCCGGTCGGCCCGGTCCTTCACCATCATCGTGTGCCCCTCGTAGCCCATCACCCCGCGCACCTCCAGGCCGGCCCCGCGGGCCAGCTCGGCCAGGCCGCCGGCCTCGCCGGGGGAGATGCCGCAGCGCGGCAGGCCAACGTTGACGTCGATCAGCACCTCGCGCACGCCGCCCCGGACGGCGGCCTCCAGCGTGGCAACCGAGTCCACCGCAGCCGTCACCCGCGCCCCCGCCGCCACCAGGGCGCCCAGCCGGGACGCGTCAAGCACCTCGTTGGCCAGCAGCAGGTCCTGGCCGAGGCCGGCCGCCACCATCCCCTCGACCTCGCGGATGGTGGCGCAGGTGAACCCGGGGTGGCCGACGTCGCGCTGGTGACGGGCCAGCTCGGTGCACTTGTGCGCCTTGACGTGCGGCCGCAGGCGCGGGCCGGGCCACGCCTCCGCCATCAGGGCCAGGTTGCCCGCCAGCAGGGCGGCGTCCATGAGGGGCGCAGGGGTCTGCAGCTCCGCCAGGTTACGGGGGTGGGACGTGGTGGTCATGCATCCAGCATGGACGAGCGGCCGACCCGCGGCAACGGCCAAACGGTCACAACAGCCTCAACAGAGACAACAGAGACAACAGACACAGCATTCACCGACGGGTAAAGCGGCGCTGGAAGGCTCCAAACCGCGCCAAGATGCGCCGTAAAACGCCAGTCACCGCGCTGAATGTAACCCGAAAAGTCATGAAAGATCGTCTCAAGTAACAGCTCAGTTGTTGATCTTGACACCTTATGCGCAGGATGAGTCAATTTCGGATAACTGACCGGGCTGCCGCCCCCTCAGGCACTCCTTCGACGCCGGGAGGGCTCGTGTCGGACGAGACCACAGAGCGCACGGTCATCAGCGCCGATCAGCGGCGGCTGCACGAGCTGGGTTACGCCCAGGAGCTGCGCCGGCATATGTCCGGCTTCAGCAACTTCGCCGTCTCCTTCACGATCATCTCGATTCTGTCGGGGTGCCTGACGCTGTACGGGACGGGGATGACGGACGGCGGGCCGGTGATCATCACGTGGGGGTGGCCGTTCGTGGGGGTGATGACGCTGTTCGTGGGGTTGTCGATGGCGGAGGTGTGCTCGAGCTTCCCGACGGCGGGGGGGTTGTACTACTGGTCGGCGAAGCTGGCGCCGCGCAACCCGGCGGCGTGGAGTTGGTTCACGGGGTGGTTCAACTTCCTCGGGCAGGTCGCGGTGACGGCGGGGATCGACTTCGGGGCGGCGTTCTTCCTGAACGCGCTGCTGGACCTGGAGTGGAACTTCAGCACGACGGCGCACTGGCACACGATCGTCTTGTTCGCGGCGATCTTGGTGCTGCACGGGGTGCTGAACCAGTTCGGGGTCACGCTGGTGGCGCTGCTGAACAACGTGAGCGTGTGGTGGCACATCCTCGGGGTGCTGGTCATCGTCGGGGTGCTGGCGTTCGCGCCGGGCCATCACCAGTCCGCGTCGTATGTGTTCGGCCACTTCGCGAACGGCAGCGGGTGGGGGTCGAAGGTCTACGTGCTGATGCTGGGGCTGCTGCTGGCGCAGTACACGTTCACCGGCTACGACGCGTCGGCGCACATGACGGAGGAGACCCGGGACGCGGCGGTGGCGGGGCCGCGGGGGATCGTGACGTCGATCGTGGTGTCGCTGTTCGCGGGGTGGCTGCTGCTGATCGGGATCACGTTCGCGATCCAGAACTACACCAGCGAGGTCGGGGCGACGGTGCCGCCGGCGCAGATCTTCATCGACGCGATCGGGGGGACCGGCGCGAGGCTGCTGCTGCTGATCGTGATCGTGGCGCAGCTGTTTTGCGGGATGTCGTCGGTGACGGCGAACTCGCGGATGATCTACGCGTTCTCCCGCGACGGGGCGGTGCCGGGCAGCGCGATCTGGCATCACATCAACCCGAAGACGCGGACGCCGACCAACGCGATCTGGCTGGCGGCCGGCGGCGCGCTGATCCTGGGGCTGCCGTACCTGTGGAACAGCACCGCCTACGCGGCGGTGACCTCGATCGCGGTGATCGGCCTGTATGTGGCGTACGTGCTGCCGACGTTCCTGCGGCTGCGGCTCGGCTCGAGCTTCCAGCGCGGGCCGTGGCACCTGGGCCGCTGGTCGCGGCCGATCGGGATCATCGCCTGCGTCTGGGTCGTGTTCATCACGGTGCTGTTCATGCTCCCGACCGTCAACCCGATCAACTTCGACAACTTCAACTACACCGTGTTCGCGGTGGTCGCCGTGATCGGCTTCGCCGGCATCTACTGGCTCGTCTCCGCCCGCCGCTGGTTCACCGGCCCCCGGGTCCAGGGCACCGCCGAGGAACTGGCCGCGGCCGAGGCCGAACTGGAGGCACTGGCGTAAATGAACCTCGAGGCGCTGCGCGAACTCGTCCGCATGGGGGAAATCGACACCGTCGTCGTCGCCATGACCGACATGCAGGGGCGGCTGCAGGGCAAGCGCTTCCACGCGAGGCACTTCCTCGACGAGGTGGTGCCGAACGCGACCGAGGCCTGCTCCTACCTGCTCGCGGTCGACACCGAGATGAACACGGTCGACGGCTACGAGATCACCTCCTGGGAGCGCGGCTACGGCGACTTCGTGCTGGTGCCCGACCTCGACACCCTCCGGCTGATCAGCTGGCAGCCGGGCACCGCGCTGGTGCTGGCCGACGTGCAGGCGATCGACCACAGCCCGGTCCGCGTGTCGCCCCGCCAGGTGCTCAAGGCGCAGCTGGCCCGGGCGGCCGAGCGCGGCTGGACGGCGCTGTCAGGCACCGAGCTCGAGTTCGTCGTGTACGAAGGCAGCTACGAGCAGGCCTGGGACCAGAACTACCGCAACCTCACCCCGGCCAACCGCTACAACGCCGACTACTCGGTGCTCGGCACCGGCCGGATCGAGCCCCTGCTGCGCGACATCAGGACCTCGATGGCGACCGCGGGCCTGTACGTGGAGTCGGCCAAGGGCGAGTGCAACCTCGGCCAGCACGAGATCGCGTTCAAGTACGACGACGCGCTCACCACCGCCGACCAGCACACGATCTACAAGACCGGGGCGAAGGAGATCGCCGCCGCCCGCGGCTACGCGCTCACGTTCATGGCCAAGCCCAACGCGGCCGAGGGCAACTCGTGCCACATCCACCTCTCGTTCCGCACCGCCGACGGGCACGCCGACCCGGTCATGGCCGGGGACGGCGCGTACGGCCTCTCGCCCACCGGCGAGTCGATGATCGCGGGGATGCTGGCCGGGCTGCGCGAGCTGACGCTGCTGTTCGCGCCGACCATCAACTCCTACAAGCGCTACGCCGACGGCTCGTTCGCGCCCACCACCGTCGCCTGGGGCCCGGACAACCGGACCTGCGCGCTCCGGCTGGTCGGGCACGGCCCGTCGCTGCGGATCGAGTGCCGGGTGCCGGGCGGCGACGTCAACCCCTACCTGGCGCTGGCGGGCCTGGTCGCGGCCGCGCTCAACGGGGTCGAGAACGGCCTCGAGCTCCCCCCGCCGGTCACCGGGAACGCCTACCCGCTGACCAACCTGCCCCGCGTCCCGACGTCGCTGAACGAGGCCCTCGCGCTGTGGATCACCTCGCCGCTGGCAGCCGAGGCCCTCGGCCAGGACGTGGTCGACCACTATGCGAACATGGCGCGGGTGGAGATCGCCGCCTACGCCGCCGCAGTCACCGACTGGGAACTGCGCCGCTACTTCGAGCGCATCTGACGCGACCGACCACACCGAGCAACAAGCTCCCGAGGATCAAAATCCTCCTATCGAACGGACCCTGACTCCGCCTCCATCCGTCGCACTCAGGCGAAGCAACGGTCCGTTCGAAGTGGGGAAGGTTTTGACCTTCGGCCGTTGACCTTCGACCTCGCTACCAGGCGACGGCGGCGGCACCAGCGCGGCTCATGGTGATAGTATGAGTATCACCATGCTGGAAGTCAAGATCGACCACCGGGAGCCGCTGCCGCTGTTCGAGCAGGTCTGCGCGGAGATCAGGCGGGCCATCGCCGACGGCGAGATCGGCCCCGGCGAGCGGCTCCCGCCGGCCCGGGACCTGGCCGCCGTCCTCGGCGTGAACAGCAACACGGTGCTGCGCGCGCTGCGGCTGCTGCGCGACGAGGGCCTGCTCGAGTTCCGCCGCGGCCGCGGCGTCACCGTCGTCGGCTCGGCCCACCGCAGCGCCGTCCTCGACCGCGCCCGCGAGCTGGTGGCCTTTGCCAAGCACCAGGGCTACGACCGCGACGAGCTCATCAAGATCATCCAGGCGCTGGGCTAGCCGGCCCGATCCTGGGCACTAACGGAGTATGTCCACGTCAGAGCGCTGTCTGGTCACCGGAGCATCGGGCTACATCGGCGGGCGGCTGGTCCCCGAGCTACTCGCCGCGGGTTACCGCGTGCGCTGCCTGGCGCGCGACCCCGGGAAGCTCGACGGGCGCCCCTGGTCCGGTGGGGTCGAGGTCGCGGCGGCCGACGCGATGGACCCGGCCGCGGTGCGGCGCGCCCTCGACGGGGTCGAGGTGGCCTACTACCTCATCCACTCCCTGGGCACCGGCCCGTCGTTCGAGCAGCGGGACCGCGACGCGGCCGGAACCTTCGCCGCCGCCGCCGCGTCGGCCGGCGTCAAGCGCATCGTCTACCTCGGCGGCATCGTTTCCGGCCCGGTCGCCGGCCTGTCGCCGCACCTGCGCTCGCGCGGCGAGGTCGGGGACATCCTGCAGTCCAGCGGCGTGCCGACGGCGGTGCTGCAGGCGGCCGTGATCATCGGCAGCGGGTCGGCCTCGTTCGAGATGCTGCGCTATCTCACCGAGCGGCTGCCGGCCATGGTCACCCCGAAATGGGTCAGCACCCGCATCCAGCCGATCGCCGTCCAGGACGTGCTGCGCTACCTGGTCGGCAGCGCGAGCCTGCCCGCCGACGTCAGCCGGGCGTTCGATATCGGCGGTCCCGACGTGCTGACCTACGCGGACATGATGAGCCGGTACTGCGCCGTGGCCGGACTACGGCCGCGCGTGCTGATCCGCGTCCCGCTGCTGACGCCCCGGCTCTCGTCGCTCTGGGTCGGGCTGGTCACCCCGGTGCCGTCGGGCCTGGCCAGACCCCTGGTGGAATCGCTCGTGAACGAGGTCGTGTGTGCCGAGCACGACATCGCCGAGTACATCCCCGACCCGCCCGGGGGGCTGGTGCCGCTCGACCTCGCCATCGCCCTGGCCCTCCGGCACACCCGCGAGGGCGACGTCTCCACCAGCTGGTCGTCGGCCGGCACCCCCGGCGCCCCGAGCGACCCGCTGCCCAGCGACCCGTCGTGGGCCGGCGGCTCGCTCTACGTGGACGAGCGCGTCGCCGCCGTTCGCGCCTCGCCGGCCGCGCTGTGGGAGGTCATCGAGGGCATCGGCGGGGCCACCGGGTGGTACTCATTCCCGGCCGCGTGGGCGGTCCGCGGCCTGCTCGACCGGCTGGCCGGCGGCGTCGGGCTCCGCCGCGGCCGGCGCGACCCGCGTCGCCTGCGGGTCGGCGACGCGCTCGACTTCTGGCGGGTGGAGGCGATCACCCCCGGTTCGCTGCTGCGCCTGCGGGCGGAGATGAAGCTGCCCGGCCTGGCCTGGCTCGAGCTGACCGTCGGCCGCGACCCGGCCGGCCGGACAACGTACAGCCAGCGCGCCATCTTCCAGCCCCGCGGCCTGGCCGGCCACGCCTACTGGCGGTCCATCTCCCCGTTTCACGGCATCGTGTTCGGCGGCATGGTCGCCAACATCACCCGCGCCGCCGAGCAAGCCGACCGCCCCAAAACAAAGGCGGCATAACGCGCCCCACCCACCCCACGACACCTGCTCCCGCCACGACACCTGCTCCCGCCACGACACCTGCTCGCCTGCCACTCCCACCCGCCCCGCGACCCCCGCTCAACCCCTGCAGTGGCGGATGCCCGGCCAGCCGTGCCGGGCGGGAGTCATGATTGTGTTCCATTTTGGTCCGCGTTTCCCCTCCGAACCCGTCAATGTGTTCCGTTGGGGGCAGCCCGCGACCCGAAGTGCCCACGATGACACCCATGTCCATCCGGCTTGGTGTCCGTGGTGACGATGAGGACGATGTGCAACGCCCGGCCGCCGGACCGAGGGCCAGGCCACGGGCAGAGGCTGCCCAGGCCCGGACCGGCGCCCGACCGCGACTCTCATCAAGATCATCCAGGCTCTCGGCTAAGCCGCCTGCCCCCGGGGAACTCTTAGTGTCATGGGGCACACCGTGTATCAGCGGTCCGACGTCGACGGGGTGTCGGTCTTCTACCGCGAGGCGGGCCCGTCCGACGGCCCGACGATCTTGCTGCTGCACGGCTTCCCGTCCTCCTCGCGGATGTGGGAGCCGCTGCTGACCAGGCTGGCCGACGCCTTCCACCTCATCGCGCCGGACTACCCGGGTTTCGGGCACAGCGACGCCCCCGACCCGGCCGGCTTCGCCTACACCTTCGACCACCTGGCCGCGATCATCGGACGGTTCACCGAGCAGCTCGGCCTCGGCCGCTACACCCTGCTCATGCAGGACTACGGCGGCCCGGTCGGATTCCGGCTGGCGACCGCGCACCCGGCCCGGGTGCGGGCGATGATCGTGCAGAACGCGGTCGCGCACTCCGACGGGCTCGGCCCGCTGTGGGACACCCGCCGCGCGTTCTGGGCGGATCGCGCCGCCCACGAGGCGGCGCTGCGCGAGAACTTCTTCTCGGCCGCCGCGACCAGGCAGCGCCACGTCGGCGCCAGCCCGGTCCCGCAGCAGTACGACCCGGACCTGTGGACCGACGAGCTCGCCTTTCTTGGCCGACCGGGCATGCACGACATCCAGACCGACCTGTTCTACGACTACCGCACCAACGTCGCCAGCTACCCGGCCTGGCAGCGATGGCTGCGGGAGCACCAGCCGCCGCTGCTGGTGCTGTGGGGCCGCTACGACCCGTCGTTCCTGGTCGCCGAGGCGGAGGCCTACCGGCGGGACGTGCCCGGGGCCGAGGTCCATCTCCTCGACGCCGGGCACTTCGCGCTGGACGAGCGGCCCGACCAGATCGCCGAGCTCACCCGCCGGTTTCTGCTCTTACTCGGCGCGGACGCTTACTCGGCGCGGACGCTTACTCGGCGCGGACGCTTACTCGAAGCGGACGTTCCCGGGCACGGTCATCCGCCGCAGCAGCGGCAGCGTGACCGCGATGACGGCGAAGGCGAGGACCAGCCCGGCTCCCATCAGCTCGAAGTAGGCGTGCCCGAGCTGCGGGATCGCGGTTCCGGCGGGCGCAAGCCTGACGAACGCCAGGACCGACGACCCGTACGCGATTCCGGCCGCGATCAGGGTGGCGGCGACTAGCGGCACCGCCGCCTCGAGGAGGACCACCCCCGACAGCACGCCGACCCCGATGCCGCCCACCCGGAGCAGGGTGAACGGTCGCTTCCGGTCGACCAGCCCGCCGCCGACCGCGACCGCCAGGCTGCACCCGGCCACGATCAGCGTGAGCGCGACCGCCGCGTAGACCAGGTTCTCCAGCGTGTCCGCCCGCTGAGTGCGGATCTGCAGCGTCTCGCCGAACGTCCGCGGCGGCGTCGGCGACTGCCCCTGGCCGCCGGAGACCTGCGGCGGCGCGTTGACCGCGAGGTAGGTGCGGACCCGCTCCAGCGTCGCCGGGCTGTTCACCCGGACCAGCACCGCCTGCAGCGGCAGGCCCGCCAGCGCGCCGTGGTACGCGGGGTCGGACGCGCTCACGAACGCCTGGGTGTTGTAGAGCGGGTTGTCCCCGAACATCGACCCGTCGTTGGTCGTAACCGTCGCCACGCCCGGCGCGCACTGCCCGAAGACGGCCAGGTCGCGCATGACCGCGCAGCTCACCACCGTCGCGCCGCCGGTCAGGGCCTTCCCCGGCCCGATCTGGACGCCGCCGCCGCTGCGGTTGTTCCCATTCCCCCTGGCACTGCGTCCGCTTCCGCCTTTGCCGGCCTGCCCGCTGGGCCCGCCGCCGGGCCCGCCTGTCCCCGCGTCCGGCGAGGCGGCCGCGTAAAACGGGTAGACGGTGGCCCCGCCGATCGCGCTGAGCCCCCCGAGCAGCCGCGTTGCGGCCGGCCCGGACATCCCGACCTGGTCAAGCAGCACGTTGCTGAGCGACCCGTTGGTCGGCGACGCCTCGGTCGCGTTCACCGCCGGCACCAGCGTGCCCACCATCGTGCCGAGGAAGACCGCGAGCACCAGCCCGGTCACCGACCGGAAGGCCGCCTTCGGGTTGTCGGCCAGCCGCCGGCTCGCGAGCAGGGGCGCCGCCCCCCGCGACATCGAGCCGAACAGCCGGGCCGTCGCCCAGGTGAACCACGGCCCGGCGATCACCAGCCCGACCATCGTCAGCAGCAGCCCGGGGTAGGTGGCGGCGCCGATGCTCTGATGCGAGGTAACCGACAGCCCGTAGAAGTACAGGCCCGCCCCGAGCGCGAGCACGGTCAGCCGCCACAGCGTCGGCCGCTTGGGCGTCGCCCGTCGGCTCACGCCGAGCGGCGAGATCTGGACCCGGCGCAGCGAGACCAGCGCGGCCGCGAGGGCGATCACCGGCACGCCGACGATGATCGCGGCGTACTCCCAGGCGGCGGGGGTCACCGTGGACGAGAAGTACCGCGTGCCGATCAGCGCCCCGCTCGCCACCAGCGGCTGCATCAGCAGCCAGATGACGACGCCGAGGACCGCGCCGAAGAACGCGCTCACCGCCGCCTCGACCGCCGCGATCATCCGGATGTCGGCCGGGGTGCCGCCGACCAGCCGCAGCGCGGCGAACCGCTCCTCCCGGCGGCTCGCCGCCAGCCGGGTCGCGGTGCTGATCAGCACCAGCATCGGGAAGATGACGGCGAGCACCCCGATCCCGAACGCGTACCGGAAGAACGGGGTGAACACCTCGGACGCGGGCGCGGTCCCGATCGAGGTGACCCACTCGGTGCCGCCGATCGCGTTCAGCGCCGTCGGCGTGTACCCGATGAAGACGGCCAGCTCCCCGGGACCGGTCAGGGCCGCCTGGCCGATCGTGCCGATCATGGTGCCGGGGAACCGGTCGCCGAGTTCGTCGGCGGGCACGGTGCGCAGCAGCGCGGCCAGCGCGGGCGATGCGTAGTACTGTCCGGCGGCCGGCAACCGGGAGATGCCGGGAAGCACCGGCGCGTCCGCGCCGAGGGCGGCGACGTCCAGCCGGGTGAGCGTCTGCCCCTGGTAGAAGTCGACGCTGTTGTTCCACAGCTCCCCGCTGGCGGGCAGCGTCGCCGGCACCGGGTCGCCGCTGGTGCAGGCCCAGCACGGCTGGCCGGACTGCGCCTGGAAGGCGTGGAACTCGGCCAGCACGCCGAGCAGCAGCGCGACCCCGACCGCGACCGCGACCGTCGTCACCGCCAGCCGGACGAGCGCCTCGCGCCCGCTGCGGAGGGTGAGCCGGAGCCCGAGCCCGAGCATCAGTTGGCCGCCTTCGCCGCGTGCTTCGCCGCCGGCGCCTCGGCCGCGCCCAGGTCGAGCGAGACCAGCCCGTCCCTGACCATCACCACGCGGCCCGCGTACGCCGCCACCCGCGCGTCGTGGGTGACGATGATGACCGTCGTCCCCTGCTCGCGGGCCAGCCCGACCAGCAGGTCCATCACCTTCTCGCCGGTCAGCGAGTCGAGCGACCCGGTCGGCTCGTCGGCGAAGATCAGCTTCGGGCCGAGCGCGAGCGCCCGCGCGATCGCGACCCGCTGCGCCTCGCCGCCGGACAGCTCGCCCGTCCGCCGCCCGCCCTTGTCGCCGATGCCGAGCTTGTCCAGCCAGGTGCTCGCGGTCTGGTACGCGGTCCGCCGGCGTACCCGGTTGAGCAGCAGCGGCATCGCCACGTTGTCGGCCGCGGTGAGCTCGGGCACCAGCTGGCCGAACTGGAACACGAAGCCGAACGCGGTCCGCCGGAGCTTGGTCCTGGCCGCCTCGTCGAGGGTGTCCATCCGGCTGCCGTCGAACCACACCTCGCCGCCGTCGGGCGCGAAGATCCCGGCCAGGCAGTGCAGCAGGGTCGACTTGCCGGACCCGCTCGGGCCCATGATCGCCAGGATCTCGCCCTGGCCGACGGCGACCGACGCGCCGCGCAACGCGGGCGTCTGGCCGAATGACTTGCGGACGTCGCGGGCCTCGATCAGGGTGCCGCCGACGACAACGGGGGAGTTCATGGCTTGCGTACCGCCTCTGCTAGTTCCGTCAGCCGCGCCGACGTGAGGTCAATCCAGCGAAGATCTGCTTCCAGGTGGAACAGGGCGTGGTCGGCCAGCAGCGTGTCGACCAGGGGGCCGGTCCGCTTGAGCTCGGTCAGGTCGCGCATCCGGACCAGGTGCGCCGCCCGCTGCCGGTCCAGGTACGCCTCGGCCGGCTTGCCCAGCATCAGCGCCAGCGTCACCTTCGCGAACAGCACCGTCTGCAGGTGCGGCTCCGGCTCGACCGGATCGGCCAGCCACGCGTCGACCTCGGCCCGGCCGAGGTCGGTGATCGCGTAGCGCTTGCGGTCCGGCCCGTCGCCCGGCTCGGCCTCGCCCGGCTCGACCCGACCGTCCCTCGCCAGCCGGCCGAGGGTGGCATAGACCTGCCCGAACGGCAGCTGCTTGCCCCGACCGAAGTACTCGTCGTAGTCGCGCTTGAGGTCATACCCGTGGCTCGGCTCTCGTTCGAGCAGCCCGAGCAGGGTCAGGGGAACGCTCACAGCGGCGAATATACACTCAGTGTATACGCCGCGCAAATAACGATCCGGGCGAATCAATCGAGGGGGTTGACGGGAGGATTCCGCCTCGGGCGTCGTAGCGTTGTCGTATGGCTACTAGCGAGCAGCATGCCGTCCCTGCAGGCGATCCCGGTCCGACGGTTTTCGTCCTTTTCGGCGCGACCGGAGACCTAGCCAAGCGACTGGTGCTCCCCGCGTTCTACCGCCTCGAGACCGAGGGGCTGCTGCCGAAGCAG
Organism: uncultured Actinomycetota bacterium; assembly: GCA_963836195.1. Lineage (GTDB taxonomy): Bacteria > Actinomycetota > Actinomycetes > Streptosporangiales > Streptosporangiaceae > Trebonia. The sequence goes on from CAWIIX010000002.1 coordinate 181,101, forward strand.
TGGCGGCTGGTCGGCAACGGCCGCGGCGACGTGGCGCACGAGGACTTCCGCGCCCATTTCCACGACTCCCTGGTCGAATTCGACACCGCGCCCGACCCGAAGCAGTGGGACGCCTTCTCCCAGAATCTGTTCTTCGCGGGCGGCGGGTTCACCACCGATGACCCCGGCAGCCTGCTCGACGTGATCGGCAAGGCCCGCATCGCCCTCGGCGGCGACCCGCAGCTGGTCCACTACCTGGCGGTCCCGCCGGTCGCCTTCAGCGAGCTGACGAAGGCGCTGGGCCAGCACGGGCTCGCCAAGGGCTGCCGCGTGGTCTACGAGAAGCCGTTCGGCACCTCGCAGGAGAACTTCCGCGAGCTCGACGAGGTCGTCCATTCGGTCCTCGACGAGCAGCAGGTGTACCGGATCGACCACTTCCTCGGCAAGGAAGCCACCCAGGACCTGCACATGCTGCGGTTCGCGAACGGATTGTTCGCCTCGTCGTGGGACCGCCAGCACATCGAGTCGGTCCAGATCGACGTGCCGGAGACGCTCGACATCAACGACCGGGCGGTGTTCTACGACGCCACCGGCGCGGTGCTCGACATGATGGTCACCCACCTGTTCCAGCTCGCGGCCGAGGTCGCCATGGAGCCGCCCGCCAGCCTCGGCGCGATGGACCTGCAGGCGGCCAGGGAAGAGGTCATCGGCTGCTTCCGGGTCCTTGACCCGGCCGAGGTGGTGCTCGGCCAGTACGACGGCTACCGCGACGTTCCCGGCGTCGATCCGCACTCCAACCAGAACACCTTCGTCGCCGCCCGGCTCTGGGTCGACAACGACCGCTGGCGCGGCGTTCCGTTCTACCTGCGCACCGGCAAGGAGCTGGCCGAGTCCGCGCAGCGGGTCAGCCTGATCCTGCGCGACCCGCCGGGGCCGCTGCACGGGCAGCTGCCGGGCGGCTCCAACGTGCTCTGCTTCTCGCTTGCGGGCGACGGCGAGATCGACCTGTCGCTGGTGACCAAGCGGCCAGGACCCGGGATCGACCTCGACGTGGCGCACGCGAGCATCCAGCTGGCCAGCCTCAAGGACGCCGACCCGCTGCCGGCCTACGTCCGGCTCATCCACGACGTGCTGCTTGGCGACCGCTCGCTGTTCACCCGCCCGGACGGCCTCGCCTCGGTCTGGAAGGTCGCCAGCCCCCTGCTCGACAACCCGCCTGAGGTCAAGCCCTACGCGCGAGGATCCTGGGGTCCGGCCGAGGCGGGCCAGCTCATCGCCCCCGGGCACTGGCTCCTCGGCCAGTAACCAGTAACAGGAACCGGACCCGAGCCAGCGGACTGCCCTCCACCCACTGGTCGAGGACGGCAACCCCCCACGGGCTGTCGGGGCCATGGCGGCGGTTGAACTCGTCGACGAAGTCCGCCAGCACCCGGCGCCGTTCGGCCGGATCGGTGATGACCTCGGCCTCGGCCGGCAGGTCGGCCACCACGCCATGCTTGAGATGGAAGGTGAAGTGCGGGTCGGCCGCCAGGTTGGCCAGCCAATCACGAGTACGAGGCCCCGGAATCCCGCTCAGGTAGACCGAATCCACGGAGCGGTAGAAGACAATCTCGATCCGCCGGGGCTGACCCGACCGCCGGCCGGTGGTGGTGATGTCAATCGTCCGGTCCTCCATGGTCGAGGACGGCGTGATCGCCAGCGCCTCGCGCACGTCGTCGCGCATCAGGCGCCGTCACGCCCGGCCGCGCTCGCGGCCGCCCGCCTGCCCGCCGCGCTGCCGGTCAGATAGCCGTAGGTGCCCTGGTCGCGGAGCTCGATGGCGGCGTCGGCGACCGAGCTCAGGGCGGCGAACGCGAGCGCGCCGCCGACCGAGACCCGGCTCACGCCGGCCGCGGCCAGCTCCGGCACCGGCGGGACGCCCGGCATCGCGAGCACGTTCACCGGCCGGTCGACCGCGCCGACGACCTGCCTGATATCGGCCAGGCTGGTCAGGCCGGGGGCGTAGAGCACGTCCGCCCCGGCCGCCTGGAACGCCTGCAGCCGGGCGATGGTGTCGGCCAGGTCGGGCCGGCCGTGCAGGTAGTTCTCCGCCCGCCCGGTCAGCACCAGCCGCGGCGACCCGGCGTGCGCGGCGTCGGCGGCGGCCGCGACGCGCTCGGCCGCCAGCCCGATGTCGTAGATGGGCTCGTCGTCGCGGCCGCTGAAGTCCTCGATCGACAGGCCCGCCAGCCCGGTCTCCACCGCCAGCGAGACGGTGTGGGCGACGCCGTCGGGATCGTCGGCGAAGCCGTTCTCCAGGTCGGCCGAGACCGGGAGGTCGGTCGCCGACACGATCGCGGCCGCGTGCGCGAGCGCCTCGTCGCGGCTGACCGAGCCGTCCGCGCGGCCCAGCGTCACCGCGAACCCGGAGCTGGTCGTGGCCAGCGCCTGGAAGCCGAGCGAGGCGAGCAGCTTCGCGGACCCCTGGTCCCATGGGTTCGGCAGCAGCAGCGGGTTCCCCGGGCGGTGCAGTTCGAGGAACCGGGCCGCCTTCTCCGTCTGAGTCGTCATGGCCTCGAAACTACCGTGCCGCCGATTAGGCCGGGCGAGTGATCCGCTCGTAGAGCCGGTCGGCGGCGGCTTGCGCCGCGTCGGTCATGCTGCTGGTTCGGTCATTCGCCCTTTCGGCCACCCGCCGGCGGCGCGCCGAAGCGGCGCACCTCGCCTCGGCCGCCACATCGGCTGCAGTAGCCCCAGTACGTGCTGCCGCTGCCCGGGTTCCGCCGCTTGCCGTTGCACTTCGGGCAGGTGCGGAACGGGTGGACCCGTAGGTCGACCCACCAGCCGGCCGCGATGACCAAGACGACGATCACCACGATCCCCATAACCGCCAGCCTCCCCGCGCTGCGACATTCACGTCCATGTGTACTCCCCCGAGCACTCTCATTTGGTAAGGACGCTTCAAAAATAGTACTTATAGGACTCTCTGCGAAAGAAGTAATTTTAAGAGATGCAATGAAATTTCCACGGCGCCGGGAATCGCCGTCGGCCCACGTGAGAGCGGTCAGGCGCCGTCGCCGGAGCATGCATTTACTCAATCTTTGCGACTTCTTAAGAGTTGTCCCTGGCCATTGAGATGGACACGTTCCTGGTCTCGGCGAGTTAGCAAGCACTCGCATAAAGTGACGGAACGTCCAATGGTGCGCCAATACCGGCCCCGCGTCTATGGTGCTGCCATGGCCTCCTCTCTCACCCGCAGCGCGCACAACGCCACCAATTCGCTGCACTCCCTGATCTACTTCGCGCCCGAGACCGAGCACTACCTCACCGGCGTCGGCCTCCAAGGCAACCGGATGTGCTACTTCGCCGGCCGCGCGGCCCCGATGGGCGCGGTCGGCCCGGGCGTGGTCACCGCGACCTTCTACAACTTCAACCCCGCGCTAGTGGCCCAGTCCATCCCCGCCGCCTGGGAGCTGGCCACCCCGGCGGCCGTCATCGACGCCCGCTACGTCGCCGTCGACGCCGCGCTGACCCGGCTGCTCGGCGAGGAGGTGATCGCCTCGGCCGACATGCTCACGCTGGCCGAGCTGGTCCGCGCCGCGACCGCCGCCTGCACCCCCGAGGGCCGCCCCCTGTACGCCGGGAACGCCGACCTGAGCTGGCCCGACGCCCCCCACCTGGTGATGTGGCACGCGCTGACGCTGCTGCGCGAGCACCGCGGCGACGGTCACATCGCCGCGCTCGCCTGGGCCGGCCTGAGCGGCATCGAGGCCATCGTGACGCACACCAAGACCGGCAAGGGCTTCCTGACCGAGTTCGCGAAGACCAGCCGAGGCTGGAGCGAGCAGGAGTGGGACGCCGCCGAGGCCGGCCTCCGGGCCCGCGGCCTCCTCGACCGCGAGAACGCGCTGACCGAGGCCGGGCAGGCGCTGCGGGCCCAGCTCGAAGCGGACACCGACCGGATGGCCGCCGCCCCCTGGCGGCATCTAGGCGACGAACGGACCGAGGAAGTCGTCCGCATCGCCAAGGCCATGTCCCGCGCCGTCGCCGCCGCCGGCGCCTTCCCCCAGGTCTTCGCCACCCGCTGAGCACAGGCAGAAGATCAAACCCATCATCTCGAACGGACCGCTGCTCCGCCCGCCCCCTCCATGACCGTTCCTTGCGGGGAGCGCGCAGCTAGCGCGACGTCAGGACCCGTCAGGGATATACCGCGCGGCGGCGAGACAGCCGCGCACCGCCGTTCCGTCGGCCAGCCGCCAGCAGGCGGAAAGCCGTCCCCGGTCTGCCCCGCCCTCCCGGCCGTGGCCGGGACCGGCGCCATCGGGCTGGAGCACGCGGTTGATCATGATCACGAGCTGTCCGCGTGGCAAGCCGTCACCGCCCGGCGTCCCAACCCGCAGCTCGGTCCCCAACGGACCGTCCACCGCCACCGCCGATTCCACCGCCACGAGGCCATCGCTGTCCACGGGAGCGCAGGTCACGGTCGGATCAGGCGTGTCGTTGACGCTCTGCATCTGCGGCTGCGCCAGACCGTGGATGAGCGCGACCAGCTGCCCGACCAGGACCGGATCGCTCGATCCCGTCGTAGACCCAGCGGTGGCCGAGCACCCCGTGCTCCGCCGTCCCGATCAGCGCGTTGTCCGCGTCGGCCAGCGCGGACGCCCGGTAGGTCATCGGCGCCAGGTACGAGACCGCCTGGTCATCGTGTCCGTCGGTCACCACCATGAACTCGACCCCGACCTCGCCCTGCGGATCGTCGAGCCGGAACCCGCCGGCCTTCGCCAGGTCCGGCGCGCGCCCGCGATCGGCGTACCACGGCTGACCGGGCAGCCACGCTGTGAGCAGCTCCAGCTTGGTCGGGGTCAACGTCGTCTTGTGCATGATGGCCACAGTCTCGCCTCTCGCGCCGAGTCACCGGGTGGTGTGGGCGCCGCCGTTGACGTGGAGGGTCTGTCCGGTGATGTGACGCGCGCCCGCGGACGCTAGAAAGTATGCCGTCTCGGCGATATCGCCCGGCCGTCCGGCCCGCCCGTCATGGGTCGCCTTGATCAGCCGGTCCCTCCGCTCCTCGGTCAGCCTGCCGCGGAAGAAGTCGGTCCCGGCGATGTAGCCCGGTGAGATCGCGTTGGCGGTCAGCCCCCGGGCGCCCACCTCGGCCGAAAGGCCGGCCGTCCACGCCGTCAGCGCCGCCTTGGCCGCACCGTACGAGGTTGAGGCGTGCTCGGCGCCGATCGAGCCCACGTTGACGATCGAGCCGCCCGCTCGCAGCTTGCCAAGCACGGCGGTGGTGGTGAGCACCGCGCTGAGCAGGTTGGCGTCCAGGTTCGCGTGCCAGGCCGCCGCCACCCGCTCCAGCTCCGCGATCTGCCCGCCGGGCCCGCCCGGCCCGGCGGCGGTGGCGGTGAAGTCGGTGTTGCCGCCCGCCATGTTGACCAGCACGTCGAGATCGTCGCCAAGGTCGCCCGCCATCCGCGCCACCTGCGCGGGATCGGTCGCGTCGGCGACGATCGGCTTCGCCCCGAGCTCCGCCGCGGTGTCGGCCACCCGGCCGGCGTTCCGCCCGGTGATGAACACGGCGTCGCCGTCGGCCAGGAACCGCGCCGCCACGGCCCGCCCGAGTCCGTTCCCGCCCCCGGTAACGAGCACGATTCGACCCATCATCGCTCCTCCCGTTGGATATGTTTAGCTCTAAACGTATCCAAGGGAGGCAGCTGGTGTCCAATGATCCCGGCGCCGACGAGTACCCGCTCGGCCCGCCGACCCGCTGGCCTGCGGCCGATATCGCGGCCGCCTGGCGACGTGAGCTGCCCGGCCTGCGGACCGACTCGATCGAGGTCATCACCCCGCTCTGGCGGATCGCGAAGGTCCTCGCCGACGACCGGCGGCGCACCCTCGCCGCCCTCGGGGTCGACCCGTCCACCCTCGACCTGCTCAGCGTGATCCGGCGCTCGGGACCGCCCTACGAGCTCACCACCCGCGAGATCACCCGCCGCACGCTGATCACCGCGGGCGCGGTCTCCCAGCGCATCGCCCGGGCCGAGCAGGCGGGCCTGGTGGAAAGGGCGCCGTCGACCGCGTCCCGGCGCGCGGTGTCGGTCCGGCTGACCGACGCCGGGCACGCCCTCATCGAGGCCACCGTCCGCCACCTGCTCGAGCACGAGGCGGACCTCATCGACCCGCTCGACCCGGCCGAGCGGGCCGCACTCAACGTGCTCCTGACCAAGCTCGAGGAGGCGCTGGCCGGGTCCTAGCCGTCCCCGAACTCCTCGCTGACCTCCGCGTGCCCTACCAGCGCGAGTGAATCTCGGCCCGGAAGTACTTGTCGTACAGTTCCTCGATCTCGGCCAGCGCGCGCTCGCTCAGCGCCGGCAGGGACCCCGCCGCCGCGTTCTGCCTCGCCTGGGCCGTGTTCCGCGCGCCCGGGATAACGGTGGTGACCCCCGGCTGCTGGGTGGCCCAGCGCAGCGCCGCCTGGGCGGTGGTCGGCGACCAGGTGAGGTCGGCGGTGTAGGCGCCCGGCTCGGCGACGATGGCGGCGAATTCGGTGGCGGCCTGCACGCCGGTCGCGTAGTCAACGCCGGAGAAGGTCTCGCCGACGTCGAACGCCTCGCCGTGCCGGTTGTAGGTCCGGTGGTCGTCCGAGCCGAACGTGGTGTCCAGCGTGTACCGCGCCGCCAGCAGACCGGACGCGAGCGGCACCCGGACGATGATCCCCACCCCGGCCGCCAGCGCCGCGGGCAGCACCTGGTCGAGCGGCTTGCGCCGGAACGCGTTGAAGATGATCTGCACGGTCGCCACCCCCGGCCGCGCGATCGCCGCCAGCGCCTCGGCGGACGTCTCCACGCTGACCCCGTAGGCGGCGATCCGCTCCTCGGCCACCAGCGTGTCGAGCGCGTCGTAGAGGGCGTCGGAACCGTAGACGGGGGTGGGCGGGCAGTGCAGCTGCACCAGGTCCAGCCGGTCAACGCCGAGGTTGGCCCGCGACCGGTCGGTCCAGGCGCGGAAGTTCGCGAGCGTGTAGTTCGACGGTTCCTGCGCCACCCGCCGCCCCATCTTGGTGGCGACCATGACGTCGGCCCCCGGGTTGCCGGCCAGGAACCGCCCGATGATCTGCTCGCTGCGACCGTCGCCGTACACGTCGGCCGTGTCGAGGAACGTGACCCCGCTGTCGACGGCCGCCTGCAGCACGTCGAGCGCGTCCGACTCGGTCACCGAGCCCCAGTCCGCGCCGAGCTGCCAGGTGCCGAGGCCGATGATCGATACCGGACGGCCGGTCTTGCCGAGAACTCGCTGCTCCATAGTCCGCGATCTTAGCCAGACCGGACAGGGCCCGGGCACGGACGTCCGCTGCCCGGGCGCCGCCGGCGAATTAATACCAGATGTTTATGACATATGTCCGTCTGAGAGACGTTGTGCTCGCATTCTGCTTCAGCGTAACCGTCCGGCGAGCCGCGTTACCCGAATTGAGCCAGGCGATAACGCAGTTAGCGCCGCAGGTTAGCTCGGTGATGGCCGGGCCGCCGGTAAACGTATACCCAGGTCGCTGTGATCCGTCGCTGCGAGTCCCGATCCAGCTCATCCCCGCCCCATTGGCGTCCACGTTGACCAGCGCGCTGAACACCTCGCTGGGGGTCTGGATCCCGCCGTTGACGGAAACCGCGTCGAGGTCGATGCGCACCGGGTCGTTGGCCGCGGGAAGCACGAACGTCCTGCTTGCGCCGGGAGCGAGCGTGATCGTCAGGCGCTCGTGGTCGGGCCCGGTCACGGTGACCGCCGGCGAGTTGGCAATGCTGGTGACGGCGTAGGCGCCGCCGCCGACGCACATCATCCCGGCCACCGCCACGCCCACCGCCAGGGCGCGCAGGGAAGGCTTCATTCTCATCGAATGCTCCTTTTCGGCAGCGTTTTATCGCCAATGCAACGAGGGCGACCGTGGCATTACGCTACGCATGCTAGCCAAACCGGGAACCCGGCACCGGCCAATTGAAAAGCCGCATCCGCTTTGCGCCGCAAAGAACCAAAAATTCAAATTCATCATTTCGAACGGACCCTGGCTCCGCCTAACCAGCCGACGTGACCGCCTCCACCACGTCGTCCGCCATCCCCCGCTCGCCCGCCGCGTTCGGATGCAACGGCGCCGCCGCCGACGCGGCCAGCAGCGGCTCCAGCCACCGGCTGCCCGGCGCCGAGCACGCGTCATGCCCCTGCGACGAGGCGTACGTGTCGACGTACCCGTCGGCCGCCGCCCGGGCGGCCTGCTCGAGCCCCGCGTTCAGCCGCACCTCCTCCCGGTTGAGGAAGGCGCTGTCGCCTGCGGTAATGCCCAGCGCGCCCCCGCACCCGCCGCCTCCGGCCGGCAGCAGGTCCGGGTACCCGACGACGTAGACCCGGGCGCGCGGCGCGCGCTCCCTGATCTGCGTCAGCGTGCCCGCCAGACGCCCCGTCACCGCCTCGATCCGCTGCCGGATCTGGTCGCTGCCGCCCGCAGTGTAGAAATCCTCGCACGGCGTGCGGGCCGATGAGCCGAGGCCCGGGATCAGGGCCGGAACAAGGTCGAGTTCGGTGCACTTGGTGACGATGTCGATCAGCCCGATGTCGTTGCCGCCGATGCTGACCGTGACCAGCGCGGTGCCGGACGACAGGGCGCTCAGCTGGGCCGGGTTGGTGCCCTGACCGGTCGGCTGGGCCGCCGTCAGGTCGGCGATGGTCGCGCTGCTGCAGCTCATGTCGGTCAGGTCGAGCCGCAGGCTCCGCGCCACCAGGTAGGGGTAGCTGCTGGTCGACTGCCCGCACCCGGCCGTCGCGCCGGTCTGCCCGGGAACGCCGAGCCCGGCGGTGTAGGAGTCTCCCAGCGCCACGTACGACCCCCGGAGCGCGGTCGCGGCCTTCGTTGTCGTCCCCGCCGGCGGGCGCGCGGCGGCCGGCGTCCGCCCGCCCGCCGGCGGCGCGTCCGGGGGCGCCGAGCAGGCGGCGACCAGCAGGGCGATCCCGGCCGCGGAGCACAGCGTCTTCAGGTCAGGCACCACGTCTTCCTTCTCGTCGGCGGGCCAGGCGACCGGCGTGCCGACGCGGCTCGCGGGGTAGGGACCAGCTTTGTCACTGTGCCTTGCCGACCCCTGCAGACTAAGAAACGGAGCACGATCATGCCCAACTCGCAGCCCACCGTCGTCCTCTGGTGCTGGTCGGCCACTCCTACGGCGGGGCCGTCATCACCGTGGCCGGGATCGAGGACAGCGTCGAGGCCCTGGTCTACCTGTCGGCATTCGTCCCGGACGAAGGCGAGAACCTGACCGACCTGCAGAGCCACTTCCCGGACTCGCCCCTGGCCAAGGCGCTCGTCTTCAAGACCTATCCGACCGACGGCGACCCCGGCACCGACATCTACGTCGACCCGGCCAAGTTCCCGGAGATCTTCGCGGCCGACGTCGACCCCCACCTGGCCAGGATCCTCGCCGTCGGCCAGCGGCCGCTGGCCGCGGTGGCCTTCACCGATAAGGCGGGCGCGGCGGCCTGGAAGACGAGGCCAGCCTGGGGATCGGTCGCCGGCAACGACCTCTGCATCAACCCCGACGTCGAGCGGTTCGGCTACCAGCGGGCTGGGGTGACCTCGGTCGAGATCCCGTCCTCGCACCTGGTCATGCTGTCGCACCCCAAGGAGGTCGCCGACCTCATCCGCACCGCCGTCGCCGGCCGCTAGGAAACCAGCCAGGAAGGGGAGAGCCTGGGTGACGCCCCCGCGCGATGTCGGGCGCGTCACCCTCGCCGCCGGGATGCGGCAGCGCCCACGCCGCGTTATGGTCAAGTAGAGGGCCCCGACCTTCGAGCGGAGGGAGCACGACTCATGGAGCACGACCCCAGAGGCTTCTTCCCGCCTGGTGACCTGCGAGTATCGGACGCGGAGCGCGACCTCGCGGTGTCCGAGCTCAGCCGCGCCTTCCAGGTCGGCCGACTGACAACCGAGGAGTTCCAGCAGCGATCCGAGCAGGCCTTCGCCGCCCGCACCGGGAACGAGCTGACCGCGCTGCTGGCCGACCTGCCGGTCGAGCGCGACCCGGCCGAGATCGCCGTCGCGCAGCACGACGACCTCGCCCCGGCCCGCCCGCGGGTCGTCGTCGGCGCGACCATCGCCGCCGCCTGCTTCGGCCTGATCGCGGTGGCGAACGCGCTCAGCCCCGGCCCCACCCTGCAGCAGCGCGAGCTCACCCAGCAGATCTTCCGGCAGCACGGCATCAACATCCCGCTGCCCCCGGCCTCGAGCTTCAACTGGCCCGGCACGATCACCCCGGCCATCATCGCCGTCCTGTTCGTCGCGCTGATCATCGTCTTGCGCACGGCCCAGGCCAAGCGCGGACCCAGACCCTAGCCTGAGCAGCCAAGAAGTGAGAAAATGACGTATGGACGGTAACCCGGATAACCCTGCACAGCAGCTCGCCGCGGCCTGGCAGGCCGCCGGGGACGCGCTTGACGAATGGCGGCAGCGGGTCGCCGCCGCCACCAGCGACGCGGCCGCCAAGCTCGATCCGGCCGTCCGCGCCGCCTTCGAGGCGGCGCGCGCCGCCGTGACCGGCGACTGGAAACCCTGTCACTGCCCCTGCGGCTCGGCCCACCCGGCCGACCGGGGCGTCTGCGACGGCCGGGCGGTCGTCAGCCGCCGCCTCGGCGACGCTGACGTCTCGCTCTGCGCGCCCTGCGCCGTCGCCCAGGGCTTCGCCGAAATGCCGCACTAAGCGCAACGGCCGCTTGAGATCTGCTGACTATCCGTTTCAGATCTGCCGTCACAGGAACTTAGATCTGCGGCTCCCATGCTTTACAGGGATTGAAGGGCTGAGGTCTTTGCCTGGCTGACCACGTTCGGCGTGCCAGCGTGACTGCGTGACCGCGTGACCGCGTGACTGCCGGCGTCCAGTCCCGCCACCGGGCAGTCCCCCGCGGCAGCACCGGGCAGTCCCGGGCGGCAGCACCGGGCTGAGCCCAAGAACGCGAAGACTTTTCGCAACGTGAAGACTTTTAGCTCGCATAGCACGAATTTCTTTCGCCGTAATAAAAAGCTTCGCGATCCCGGGGCGCGCGACCCGTGGTCGTCGGCGCATCACCAGCACCATCGGCCGAGCCCTGAGACCCGGGCCGTTCAATCCCTGTAGATCTGCTGAATCCGACATGCCCGATGTGTCCGCCACCGGGAGGCGGTTGACCTCTGCCCGGGTGAGCACGGCACATAGAGATGCGCGGGTTCCCGCCGTTCTGACACCACTGCGCCATGATTGTCTCTGCTGCGGATGCCCGCACGGTCGATGAGCTGCTGGCCTTCGTCCTGGACGGCGGGCAGCCCGAGTACCTGACGTTCCGGGGGCACCGGCCGCCGGCCGCGGGCGGCATCGCCCTCGTGGAAGTGCGGGACCAGCTCCGCCTCGGGACTAGCCAGTCGGCCAGCCGCCGTGCTTAACCCGCCGCCGCGTCGATCCGGTCGATCCAGCTCGCGATCGTCGCGATGACGGCGGGATCGACGTGGCCGGCCTTCTGGTAGTCCAGCGGCGTGGGCGGCCCGCTGCCGTCGAGGAAGAGATGGTCGACGGCCGGGAACTGGACGACCGTCACCCCCGTGCGCCCGCGCAGCCCCCGTAGCCACACGTCGAGATCGTTGGCGACGGTCACCTGGTAGTCGCGGTCGCCCTCCAGGAACAGCAGCGGCTGGGGGAGGGATCGGGCCGTCGCCACCTCGTGATAGGCGAACCCGCTCAGGAAGTAGGCCGGCCCAGCCCCGCCGAGCAGCATCGTGGCCGGGGGGTCCTTCCTGAGCACGGCCGGGCTGGCGACCTCGGCCGCTTCCTGGGCGAAGGAGGGCAGCTCGGCCTTGGCGTTGGCGCCGATCGTCCCCGGCAGCGTGGCCAGGTAACGGACCTGGCGCAACAGCGCGGTCGCGAGCGGCTCGGCCGCGGCCGCGAGCATGATGACCCCGGCCACCGACGGCGCCGCCCGAGCGATGAGCGGTGCGTAGGTGCCGCCCTGGGAATGCCCGAGCACGAAGATCCGGTCCGGGTCAACGGCAGACTGCCGGTCAAGCAGCCGGATCGCCGCCAGCGCGTCGGGCACGTACTCCTGGGTCAGGGTGAAGGTCTCCTGGTTGATGCTAACCGGGTAGTCGAGGGTGCGCTTGTCATAACGGAGGCTGGCGATTCCCCGGGCGGCCAGGCCGAGCGCGATGTCAAGGAACGGGTGGTTCGGCCCCTCGGACTCGTCCTGGTTATTCGGCCCCGAGCCGGAGACCAGCACGACCGCCGGGAACGGCCCGTTGCCGGCCGGCAGCGTCAGCGTGCCCTTCAACGGCGGGGACCCCACCCCGACCGGTATCTGCCGTACCCCCGCCGTGGCGCCGCCGGTCGGCGAAGGCGCCGAGCCGCACGCCGATGCCGCCATGATCAGCCCGGCGGCGGCGATGGTGACGGCCGTCCGCCAGGGCGCCCGGCGGCGGCCGGTCATCGGGGCGGGGACGGGGACGCACCGGGCGCCAGGGAGCCCGGCCGCAGCATCAGGCCCGCAATCTTGCCGTTGCGGTCGAAGCGGATAGATCCGACGCCGTCGCCGGCCTCGAAGTACAGCGGGACGTCGACCATCGTGTCATCGCCGGCCCGGTGGGCGAACGGCTCGCCCATCCGCTCGAAGCGGCCGACCATGCCCACGGTGTGCGCCCAGGCGGCGGCCAGGCGGGTAGCGTCGATCCGTTCCCGCATGCGCTCATCGAGCTCGCCCGCCACCTCCTCCCAGGCGCCCTCCACCAAGCCGGTGATCAGGCCGACCGCGCGATCGGCGGCGTCCAGCGGGACGTCGTGGCTCATCGGCGTCCCCGTGCGCGGGTCGACCGGGTGGCCGAACCGCTGGAAGGCCGCCTGCCTCGTGGTGCCGAGTGCCTCACCGATCTCCCTCCAGCTGTGGCCGGCGTCGCGGGCGCGGTCGACCGCGTCCTGCAGCGCCTCGTTCGCCGCGACGGCCCGCTCCCGCGCCGCCAGCATCGCCTCAAGCGGCACGCCAATGTCAACCTTCGCATGACGCTGATCGCCTGTCAATGATGTCTTAACGTTGGGCGATGACCGGGGGCCATTCGAATCCCGTCGGCGCCGGGCCGCGCTGCGGCAGGTGGCATCGCAATAGCGCCTGATCCGACCCCTTCCCTGCTGTATCGGGAGCGGGCGCCCGCACGCCTCGCAGCTGCCCGGTCCCGTGACATCCGCCATAGCTCGACATCCTAGCCTAAATTACGTGCCCGACACCAGCACGAAAATACTGATCGTGCGGGGCGTTAGCCGGCACGTAATATCCAGCTCCCGGACGCTTCCCAGGCCGCTCCCGGCCGATTCCCAGGCAGCCGGGATAGCGTGACCGGGTGGACGAGCTGGCGGATTCGCGCAGCCTGGCGGCCGACCCGGCGGCGCTGCGGGCGCGACTGGCCGCCGACGGGTACGTGTTTCTGCGCGGCCTGCTGCCGCCGGATCGGGTCCGGGCCGCGGGCGAGCGGGTCGCCGAGGCGCTGCGGGCAGGCGGCTGGACGGCGGCGGGGTCGCCCCGTCTGAAGCCGGGCGCTGGGCCGCTGGAGGCGCTGGCGGACCCGTCCTACCGCACGGCGGTGACCGGCGTGGCGTTCAACGCGCTCCCGTACCTGGCGCCGCTGCGCGCGACCGTCCGCCGCATCCTCGGCCCGGCGGCCTTCTCCTACCCGGTGAAGGTGCTGCGCGCGGTCGCGCCGGAGTCGCTGTCCGACCGGACCACCGGCCGCTACATGCACTGCGACTACCGGGGGGCCGGAGTCCAGGACATGCTGACCACCTGGATACCGCTGGCTGACGTCCCGGTCGAGCTCGGCGGCCTCGCCGTGCGGCCCGGCGGACACCGGGAGCGGCCGCGGTCGCCGCAGGTGCTGTCCGGCCGCGAGCGCGGCTGGGCCACCACCGACTACCGGCCCGGGGACGTGATCATCTTCCACTGCCTGACCCCGCACGCGGCCCTGCCCAACGCCGGCCGGCGGCTCCGGCTGTCGGGCGATTTCCGCTGGCAGCAGCCCGATCGCCCGGCGCCGTCGGAGATGATCCTGGGACCCGCGGGCCGGACGCCCGAGCTGTTCAGCCGCCTGCTCCGCCGCGAGCCGTGGTGGGAACCGGTCCCGGCCGGCCTCCAGCTCCGCCCGCGGGCCGAGCTGTCCGCCCGGCCCCCGGGGCCGTCCCAGCTCTTCGAGGTCGACCCCTCCTGGCAATCCTGGCGACCCCCGCCCGGTCGGCTTCGCTAACGTGCAAGGCCCCCGGCTCCCAGGCGCAGCCCGGCTGGCGGTCGGCCCGGTTAAGCTGGTAGGCGTGCTTCCCGCCGGGTGACAGGCTGGTTGGCTGCTTCGTGCCTGATGGGAGGGAGGAAGCGATGTCGATGACCGTGGCTCGTCCGGTCAGCGCGCTCCGATCGGGCGACCATGCATGCCTGACCTTCGCCTCTGACGTCCAGCAGCGAGAAGCGGTGACCCGATTCGTTGCCCGCGGCCTGGCCGGGCGGGAGAAGGTCTCCTGCTTCGTCGACACCGACCTAGCCGCCGTGCCCCAGTTCCTGCAGGCGGTCGGCGTTGCCGCCGACGAGGGACGCGCGGCGCGATGACCGAGCCGACGACGACGCCGCCGCAGTCACGCGGTTCGGGCGGCCTGCACCACGCGCTGCTGCTCTACGACTCGGACGCCGAGTTCCGCGCCGCGGTCGCGGATTTCGCCGGCCAGGGAGCAGCGGCCGGCGAGCCGGTTCTGGTCGCGGCGCCCGGGCCGCGGCTGGACGCGCTTCGCGCCGCGCTCGACGGGTCCGCCGACGCGGTGACGTTCGTCGACGCGCGAGGCGTGGGCGCGAACCCGGCGCGCCTGATCCCCGCCTACCGGCAGTTCATCGATGAGCATCCCGGGCGCCGGCTGCGGTTGACCGGCGAGCTGATGTGGCCCGGGCGCACCGCGGGCGAGGTCGCGGAGATCACCCGGCATGAGGCCCTCGTCAACCTGGCCTTCGACGGTGTACCCGTTTCGGTCCAGTGCCTCTACGACTCCTCCGCGCTCGACAGCGCCGCGCTGGCCGACATCGAGCGCGCGCACCCGGTGGTGATCAGGGCCGGCCACGAGCACCCCAACGAGCACTACGCCGGCCCGGGCCTGTCCCCGTTCTGCGACCTGCCGCTGCCCGCGCCGCCGGCCGACTGCATTCGCCGCAGCTTCGACGGCGTCGGCAGCCTGCCGGCCGTGCGCCGTGATCTGTCCGATCGCGCTTCTCGTTTCGGGCTGCCCACCGGGCGTATCGCCGACCTCGTGGCCGCGGTCAACGAACTGGTCAGCAACGCCCTTCTGCATGGCGGCGGCCGAGGCGTGCTGCGGCTCTGGCGCGATAACGCCGCCGGCACGGTGACGTGCGAGGTGAGCGGGCCCGGCCAGATCGCCGATCAACTGGTCGGCCGCCGCTTCGTGCCCCCGTCAGCCGGCGGCGCGCACGGCCTGTGGCTCGTCAATCAGCTCTGCGACCTGGTTGAACTGCGCTCCCACCGCAATCGGACCACGGTCCGGGTGCACCTGCGCGTCGACGGCCAGCCCGCCGCCGCGGCCTTATCTAAGGCCGCGCCGCCGCCTTACCTCAGCCGGAGGTCGAGCGAGTCGCGGATCGCCTCCCCGACCAGGTTGAACGCGATGACCGTGATGATCAAGACGATCGCGGGCGGATAGACCATCCACCAGTAGCCGTCGAACAGGTAGTTCAGGCCGTCGGTGAGCATCGTCCCCCAGTCGGCGGCGGGCGGCGGAAGGCCGAGGCCGAGGAAGCTCAGCGCCGACAGGGTGAGGATCGCGTCGGCGATCGTGAAGGTGGCGCTGACGATGATCACGCCGAACGCGTTCGGCACCAGGTGGGTGCGGATGATCCACCACGAGTCGCCGCCCACCGCCCTGGCCGCCTGCACGTACTCGCGGCTCCGGAGCGAGATGACCTCGCCCCTGACCAGCCGGGCGGTGCCCAGCCAGGACAGCGCAGTCAGGAGCAGGATGATCATCAGCAGGTTGGGGGCGAAGATGCTCACCAGGATCAGCAGCAGCACCAGGGCGGGCACGGCCAGCAGCGTGTCGATAACGCGCATCATCACCATGTCGACGATCCCGCCCAGCCAGCCGGCGACCGCCCCGTACAGCGTGCCGATCACGGTGGTGGCGATCGCCACCGCGAAGCCGAGCTCCAGCGACGACTGACCGCCGACCATCAGGCGGCCGAGGACGTCGTACCCGTAGCCGTCGGTGCCGAGCGGGTGCCCCGCGCCGGGCGGCAGTGTGGCGCTGTTGAGCTCCACCGTCACCTGGTTGGTGTGGTAGAACAACGGCCCCAGATAGCAGAAGGCGGCCAGGGCGACGATGATGCCGACCCCAATCCGCGCCTGGCGGTTCCCCAGCCAGGCCCGCAGGGCGGTCTGGCCGCCCCGCCGATCGTTCCCCGACTGCCCAGCGGGATAGGACAGCCCGACGAGCGTCACGATCGGCAGGATCGAGTTCCGCAGCACGTGCCGGAACAGCACCAGCCGTTCCGGCGCGCCCGTGGGTGGCTCGCTAGTAACACACCGTAGGATCTCTACAAAACCTAGCGATTTGATCAGCAATATAGCGATATCGAGCGAACATGTCTAGTTCTGGCGGTATCTTAGTATTTGCTGAGGATTCTGACGATCCATTACCGCAGGCGGATAACAGCAAGAAGACGAGTAGGCGGGCTCGTCGGCGAAAGCGGCCCCGTTAATGCGCGCACCCGCATTCGCTGCGGGATTTGGCCGGCCGGCCCGAGGGTATTCAATACTCGCGATTTCCCCCGTAAAGCCGAATCGCTCTACGACCTTCTGGATTCGTCTCGCCCCAGAGAGGAAATGCCGTGACCGTAGACGGCGTCCGCCCGCAGACGCCAGGAAAGCCTGATCCGGGCCATGTGCTCACCTGGCGGCAGCGCAAGATCCTCCAGGCCATTAGGGACTCGGTGCGCAGACGCGGCTATCCGCCGTCGATGCGGGAGATCGCCAAGGCGGTCGGCCTTATCAGCACGTCAAGCGTTTCCTACCAGCTATCGATTCTGGAGCGGAAGGGCTATCTGCACCGCGACCTCCGGCGGCCGCGCACGGTGGAGGTCCGTCTTCCCGGCCGCACCGCCGAGGCGAACCCGGCCCTTTCCGAGACCGTCTACGTCCCCTTCGTCGGCCGGGTCGACGCGAGCGGGCCGCTCGTCGCCGCCCGGCAGGTCGAGGACGTCTACCCGCTCCCGAGGAAGCTGGTCGGGGAAGGCCCCGTGTGCATGCTCCGGGTGGCAGGCGACTCGATGATCAACGCCGCCATCGCCGACGGCGACTGGGTGGTCATCCACATGCAGGAGACCGCGGACAGCGGCGACATCGTGGCGGCGATGATCGACGGCGAGGTGACGGTGAAGACGCTCAGCCGAAGCGGCGAACACGCCTGGCTGGTGCCGCAGAACCGGGACTTCCTGCCGGTCCTCGCCGACCACGCCGCCATCATCGGCAAGGTGGTGGCGGTCATCCGCCATGTCTGATCTACGCGTCCCGCCTGCGGACGACGACGAACGCGACCGCGATCAGCGCGGCCGCCAGCAGGACGTAGATCCCGGTCTCGATTCCCTGGAACGGCCAGTAGCGGCCGGCGGGCTGATAGGTGACGAATCCGCGCCACCCGTGCGCCTGCATGCAGAGGAACACCGAATGCTCCGAGGCGCCATTCTTCGCCGTCGGGCTGCCCGGCAGCAGCCGCTGACAGGCGGCCGGAAGCACGGGTTCCAGGTCGCCCCAGCCCCTCCCCACGACCTGCCCGATCGGGCTGACGCCGCCCTGGGAGAGCACCCAGGCCTGCCCCGGCGGCGTGAACGTGCTCGTCACGCTGAAGTAGGTGGTGACCGCCGCCATGTAGTGCGGCCGCAGGAGGTTGGCGACCACCAGGCGCAGCGCGATGAACCCGCCGAGCACGACCGCTATCGCGGGGAGGGTGCGGCGCGCTACGGTGCCGACGGCGATGCCGAGCGCCATCGCGAACACCGCGTAGCCGATCGGTACGATGCCCTGGGTGTCGAACTGGCCGGGCGTGAACGCGGTGGCAGACTCCGCGTTGATCGGCCCGGACCACCAGGTGGCTAGCGCGGATACCGCACCACCGCAGGCGACGGCGGCAAGCAGCAGCCAGCCCGCCTTGACGGCCAGCCAGCGGGACCTGGTGACGCTCTGCGTCCAGGCGAAATCGCTCGTGCGGGCCTCCAGTTCGGACGCCACCAGCGGCGCGCCCCACAGCATGCCGAGCACCACCGGCACTATCAACGCGATGTAAGGCAGGTCGCTCACCACGCCGTTGACCAGGGTCGGCGCTTGTTCCAGGCACCCGCCGTTCCCGGCGCAGGCGACGAGGATGGAGTGCCAGCGCGACGCGATCTGGAAGCCGTCCGCCAGCATCACCGCGGCGAGCGCAGTCAGCAGCACGGACGCGATCGCGGCCTGGGCGCGGTACTGGCGCCAGACAAGCCAGGTCATGATTCTTCTCCAGCCGTTGCGAGGAAGGTCCCGGGCGACTCCGCGTCGGCCCCCATGTACGCCAGGATCAGCTCTTCGAGGGCCACGTCCTCGACCTGCTGCGCGGCCCGGTGCTGCGCCAGCAGGGTGTCGATGTCGCCCGCCAGCTGGACGCGGGACCCGGCCAGCAGGATGAGGTGGTCGCAGACCCGCTCCAGGTCGCTGACCAGGTGCGAGGAGAGCACCACGGTCAGCAGGCCCGCCGCGTCGGTCACGGCCGTCGTCAGCGCGGCGAGGAAGTTCCGCCGCGCCAGCGGGTCAAGCGCCGCGAACGGCTCGTCAAGCAGCAGCAGCCGTGGCCGCTTGGCCAGCGTCAGCGCCAGCGCCACCTGGGCCCGCTGGCCGCCGGACAGCTCGCCCACCCGCTGCTCGAGCGGGATGCGCAACTCGGCCAGCCGGGTTCGCGCGTGCGCGGCGTCCCAGCGCGGGTTCAGGTGCGCGCCGGCCACTGATGTGATCCTCGGCGGTCAGCCTCCGGTAGAGCGGGATTTCCTGGCCGAGGAAGCCGATCTCGGCCAGGAAGGCGGGGTCCTGACGCGGCTCGCCGCTCAGCACCAGGGCCGCCCCGCCGGTCGGGCGGACCAGCCCCGCCAGGATCCGCAGCAGCGTGGTCTTGCCCGCGCCGTTCGGCCCGATCAGCGCGCACACCCGCCCCTCGGGCACGGTGACCGTGCACTCGGTCAGCGCGCGGGCCCGCCGGTAGCGTTTGGACAGTTCGTGAGTCTCGATAGCCGTGCTCATGACAGCCAGCGTCCCGGGCGGCGGTGGCGGCCGCATCCCGCGCGGGCGGGAGGGCGGCTCCCTCGTTAGAGGGATACGCCGCCGGGCCGCCCGGGGTACCGTGCAGGTGTGCTTGACCGGTTGCGACGCAGGGCGTGGGGGCTGTCGGGCCGGCTGATCGCGTCCTACATCCTCGTCACGCTCGCGGTCGTGGTGCTGGTCGAGGTGCTCGTGCTCGGCTTCCAGGTGCCCCTGCTGGTGAACGGCGGCCAGCTGCAGGGGCAGGTGAACGCCACCGCCAACAGCTACGCCGAGCGCTATCCGGGCGGGGTGCCGACCGGGACCGTGCTCGGCCAGCGCGGCCAGCCGGCCGCCAAGCCGAACGGCGTTCAGCCCGCCCTCGTCCAGCCGGCCGAGGACGGCACGCTGGCCGTCCCCGCGATCGCCGGCCCGGTCCCGGGCGGCCAGGCGCCCACCGCAGTGGTGGCGATCGCCGCCGACGGCACGGTCGTCGCGTCCTCCGCGCCTGCCCTGTACCCGCCCGGGCGGCCGGCCACGAGCGAGTTCCCCGTGCCGGTGACATCGCAAATCACCGTCGGCCAGCTCATCAAGCGCGGCACCCTGTCGACCTCGCACGGCCCCGTCCTCTGGGACCTGGCCTGGACGCCGGTCGGCTCCGGCTCCGGCCGGGCCAACGGCGGCGAGCGCGGAACGGTCATCTACGTCCAGACGCCGTGGTCGACCGGGTTCATCAACCCGGTCGCCGCCTGGAGCGAGCTCGTGCAGCTGGGCGAGGCCCGCGCGCTGCTGACCGGCCCGTCGGCGCTGCTCCTGGCGATCGTGCCGGTCGGCGTGCTGTTCGGGCTGCTGTCCTCGCGCCGTCTCGTCCGCCGGGTGCGCCGCCTGGAACGCGCCACCCTCGCCGTCGCCGACGGCGACTACACCGTGACCCTGCCCTCGTCCGGCCACGACGAGGTCGGCCGGCTGGAGGCGAACTTCACCGCGATGACCCGCCAGCTCGGCTCGGCTATGGACGCCGAACGGCAGCGGGCCACCAGCGACGCGCGCGCGGCCGAGCGGGCCCGGATCGCCCGGGAGATGCACGACGCGATCTCGCAGCACCTGTTCGGCCTGCGGATGATCGCGGCCGGGATGCGCCGGGCCGACCCGGCCAATCAGCAGGCCCGCGCGATCGAGCGGATCAGCGAGGAGGCGGTGCGCGACCTGCAGGCGCTGCTGACCGAGCTCCGTCCGGCCAGCCTCGACGGCGCCGGGCTCGCGTCGGCCCTGCTGGAGGTCTGCGCCGCCTACCAGGACCGGCTCGGCGTCGCGGTCGACGCCTGCGTGGACGACGTCGCCGTGCCCGCGCCGGTCGAGCACGCCCTGCTCCGGATCACCCAGGAGGCCTGCGCCAACGCCGTCAGGCACGGCGCCGCCCGCCACCTCTCGGTCTCCCTCACCCGCCAGGACGGGCACGCCGAGCTGGCCGTCGCCGACGCCGGCAGCGGCTTCGACCCCGCCGCCCCCCAGGCAGGCTCCGGGCTGGCGCACATCCGCGACCGGGTCGCCGAGCTCGGCGGCACCGTGCGCATCGACAGCGCCCCCGGGCGCGGCACGACGCTCACCGTCCGGGTGCCGGTCCGGTGACGATCCGGGTGGTCATCGCCGACGACCATCGCGTCGTCAGGGACGGACTGTGCTACCTGCTCAGCCAGGAGCCGGACATCGAGATCGCGGGCGAGGCCGGGGACGGCCGCCAGACGGTCGACGTCGTCGCCGCCACCCGCCCCGACGTGCTGCTGCTCGACCTGTACATGCCCGGACTGGACGGGCACGGCGTGCTCGCGGCCCTCCACGACACCGGAGACGACCCCGCGCGCCAGCCGGCCGTCGTCGTGCTCACCTCCGCCACCGAAGACGAGCACCTGCTCCGCGCCATGCGCGCCGGCGCGACCTCCTACCTGCTCAAGACCGCCCCGGCCGACGACGTCATCGCCGCCGTCCGGGATGCCGCCGCCGGCACCGCCCGCCTCAGCCCCGAGCTGCTGACCCGGCTCACCCAGGCGCTCCGGCGGCCGCCGCCGCCGGACCCGCTGCAGTCGCTCTCACCCCGCGAACGCGACGTGCTGAGGCTGATCGCCCGCGGCCACAGCAACCGGGAGATCGCCCGGGACCTGACGATCGGCGAGCAGACGGTCAAGACCCACGTCCGCGGCATCCTCGCCAAACTCGGCCTCCAGGACCGGGTCCAGGCCGCGATCTTCGCCCTCCGCCACCAGTAACCCCCCGCCCCCGCACCCCCGCTCACCCTGTCGGCTACGCCATCGACCCGCCCGCCCGACCCGCCCGCCCGACCCGCCCGCCCGGCCCGCCCAACCGACCCGTCCGAGTCGCGCGTTCCGCTGACGCGGACGCCGCCGTTGACCGCGCCTGTCGAGCCGCCTACGTTGGCGATCGCCCGCCGTCGGGCTAACCGAAGGGAAACGTCATGAGCGCTCTGCGCGTTGTCCAGTGGGCGACCGGGAACATCGGCGCCCGCTCGCTCCGCGGCGTCATCGAGCACCCCGAGCTGACCCTGGCCGGGGTGTACGTCACGTCCGCCGCCAAGGCGGGCAAGGACGCCGGCGACCTGTGCGGGCTGCCCGCGACCGGGGTGACCGCCACCAACGACATCGACGAGATCCTCGCGCTCAAACCCGACTGCGTGCTCTACATGCCCGCCGCCTGCAACGTCGACGAGGTCTGCGCGCTGCTGACGTCGGGCGCGAACGTCGTCACCACCCGCGGCGAGTTCCACCATCCCGCCAGCATGGATCCCGACGTCCGGGCCGCCGTCGAAAACGCCTGCCAGGCGGGCGGCACCTCCATCCACTCGACCGGGTCGAGCCCCGGGTTCATCTCCGAGGCGCTCCCGATCACGCTCGCGTCGATTCAGCGGCGGCTGGACTCGCTCACGATCAACGAGTTCGCCGACCTGTCCAAGCGGGACTCACCCGACCTGCTATTCAACATCATGGGCTTCGGCGTGCCGGTGGCGGACTTCGACGTGCGCCGGTTCGGCTACGGCGCGATCTCGTACGGGCCGACCCTGCGGCAGCTGGCCGACGCCCTCGGTCTGCCGCTCGACTCGGTCGAGTCGACCGGCGAGCTGGCCGCCGCCAGGGAGACGATCCGCATCGCGGCCGGCCCGCTGGAGAAGGGCGCGGTCGCGGCCCAGAAGATGATCGTGACCGGCATCAGAAACGGCCGCCCGCTGCTGAGATTCGCGGCCACCTGGTACTGCACCGACGTCATCGACCAGGACTGGGATCTGCGCGCCACCGGCTGGCAGGTCGTCGTCGACGGCGACGCCCCGCTCGACGTCGACATTCGCTTCGCGGTCCCGATCGAGCGGATGGGCGACGCGTCCCCGGGCCTGACCGCCAACCGCGCCGTGAACGCCGTCCGGGTTGTCTGCGCCGCCCCGGTCGGCATCCAGCCCACCGCCGCCCTGCCCCAGATCATCGCGAACCTAAGCTGACCTCCGGCTCCTCCCGCTGGCGGGCCTCGCGCACCGCCTGCCGCAGGGCCTCGCGCAGCGCCCGGATGGCCGGCTGCCCGGCCGCGCCCGCCCTGACCCCGGTCGTGAGCCGGCGGTGCGGGCGCCCGGGGATGCGCTGAATGCGCGCGTCGGGCCGGGGCACGGCCGACAGCAGCATCCCCGGGATGACCGAGGCGGCGTGCCCCCGTTCCGCCAGCAGGACCTCGAACAGCAGGTCGGAGCCCGCGTAGCGGACGTCAGGCTCGAACCCCGCCTCCCGGCAGGCGTTTCGCGCCCACGCCCCTGGAGCGGTCGACGGCGGGTCGAGAATCCACGGTACCCCCGCCAGGTCCGCCAGCCGGAACGGCTCGCCCGCCGGGGCGTCGGCGTCAACCGCGTACGGCCCGTGCGACGGCAGGACCAGGAACAGCTCGTCTCGGGCGAGCAGCTGGGTGCTGGCGCCGGCCACCGGCGGCAGCGCGACCCCGGGGTACTCCTCGCCGAGCACGAGGTCGAACTCGTGCGCGAGCAGCCCCTCGAACGCCGGTATCGCCTGCTCGTGGGTGATCTCGAGCCTCAGCCCGGGGTGCCGTTCGGCCAGCCGGGTCAGCACCGAGGGGATCAGCGCGAACAGCACCGACTGGAACGAGGCGACCCGCAGGGTGCCGCGCACCTCGGTCGCCGCCGCCCGCAGCTCCGCCTCCGCCTCCTCCAGCCGCTCCAGGATCGCCTCGGTGTGCGTGACCAGCAGGCGCGCCAGCGGGGTGAGCCGGACGCCGCGCCCGACCGGCTCGAGCAGGGTCACCCCGGTCTCGGTCTCGAGCTGGCTGAGCTGCTGGGAGATCGCGGACGGGCTGTAGGACAGCGCCCGGGCGACGGCGGCCAGGGTGCCGCGCCGGTCCAGTTCGCGCAGCAGCCGCAGGCGGTACACGTCGAGCATGAGCGGACCTTCCGACCAGACATTGATCAATTCTGCTTACCATTATTGACCGAAAACCATCGCTGGACGAACCAATAGGACATCGGTGACCGTAGAGGTATGACCACCTCGGCCCCGTCTGCAGCAGCCCTCCCTCAGTCCCCGCGCCAGGGAAACCGCAGCGCCAAGGGCGGTACGACCGGACGCCCGGAAACGGCGGTGCTGCTCGTGCTCGGGTCGTGCACGTCCTTCCAGTTCGGCGCGGCGCTGGCGACGCGCCTGTTCCCGGTCACCGGTGCGGTCGGCGCGACCCTGCTCCGCCTCGGCCTCGCCGCGATCGTGCTGCTCGCGGTCACCAGGCCCCGCGTTCGCGGCTGGAGCAAAGCGCAGTGGCGGTCCGTCATCCTCTACGGCGTCAGCCTGGCCGGGATGAACGGGTTCTACTACGCCGCCCTCGCCCGGCTGCCGCTCAGCGCGGCGGTGACGATCCAGTTCCTCGGCCCGCTCACCCTCTCGGCCGCGCTGTCGCGCCGCTGGCGCGACGGCGCCTGGATCGTGCTCGCCCTGCTCGGCGTCCTCACCCTGGGCCTGGCCGACCGCCACGGCACCGGCGGCGGAGGCGGCGGCGGAGCCGGCGGACTCAACCTGGTCGGCGTCGCGCTCGCACTAGTCTCGGCCGCGTTCTGGGCGCTGTACATCGTGGCCGGCTCGCGGGCGAGCGCCGCCGTCCCCGGCCGCGCCGGGGTGGCCGTCGCGATGACCGCGGGCGCCCTGGTCCTGCTGCCGCTCGGCACGATCGGCGCCTGGCACGTCGTCGGCCGGCCGGGCCCGGCGCTGCTCGCGTTCGGCGTCGCGATGCTGGCCTCGGTCGTGCCCTACACGCTCGAGTTCGCGGCCATGCGCCGCGCCCCCCGGCGGGTCTTCGGCATCCTGCTCAGCCTCGACCCCGCCCTCGCGACGCTGGCCGGCTGGCTGCTGCTGCGCCAGCACAGCTCCCCGGTCGCGATCGCGGCGGTCGCCGTCGTCATCACCGCCAGCGTCGGCTCGACGCTGAGCGTCCGCGAACCCTGAACCCGCCGACGCCGGCCGTTGCATCAGACACGCGGCCGCCGCAACCGCCCCGGAGCGCGTCACATCTCTACGATGGCGACATGACGATCAGTGATGAGAAGTACGTCGCGTCGACGACCTACCGCAAATCCGGGGCGGCGGTCCCGACCCAGACCTGGATCTGCGCGCTGGACGGGTCCCGGGTCGGCTTCTGGACCTCATCGGCGTCGGGCAAGTGCAAGCGCCTGCGCAACAACCCGAGGATCACGCTCCAGCCCGCCGACGCCCGCGGCCGGGTCAAGGCCGGCTCGCAGTCGGTCGACGGGACCGTCGAGCTGGTCACCTCCGGCGCCGACTTCGACGCGATCCAGAGCCGGATCCGCGCCAAGTACGGCGTGATGGTCCCGATCACGAGGTTCTTCAACCTGGTCGGCAATCGCGGGAAGTTCCCCTACGGCGACATCGGCGTCGTGATCACCATCAACGACCCGGCCTAGCAGAGGACATCCAGGGGGCGACAGCCCCGCCTGGTTCCGCCGCTCGGTCGCCGACCAGGCCGCCGCGATCCCCGGCGCGCGGCTGCGGACGCCAGACGGTTTCGGCCACACCGCCCCGCCCGAGGCGATCGCCCCGATCCTGATCGACTTCCCCACCTGGGGCCGGTTCACCCGATCAATTCAAATGCTCAAATCCATCATCCCGAACGGACCTCGGCGCCTCTAACCCCGCCCGGCTGTCCCTGGTGCGACGGCCGGACCGAGGCTGGCCCGCGATCCCCGCGCTGGCGTGGCACGGCGGAGCCGGTCGGCCACGCCAGCGACAGGTTCCGCGCCTCCGCCCTTGGCGAGACCCCGTCCGGCGGCCCGTTATCGACACACCGTCCTCGTCGTCACAGCAGCTCGACATATGTAGGCTACATATGTAGGATCGCCTTATGAAGCTGACCGCGCCGCTGGAGCGGGTGTTGCGAGTGCTTGTCGCCGACCCGTCCGCGCAGCATTACGGCTATGACCTGATGAAGGCCGCACGGCTGCCGAGCGGCACCCTGTACCCGATGCTCGCCCGCCTGCAGCAGGAGGGGCTGGTCGACTCGGAGTGGGAGGAGCAGCGCCCGGACGCCGGCGGCCGGCCGGCGCGCAAGTACTACCGGCTGACCGCGGAGGGCGCCCGGGTCGCCCGCCTTGAGCTCGCCCAGGCCCCGGCCGCGCCCCGACCGTCGCGGCACGTGGCGGCGCGGCCGGCCCACGACACGCCCGGGAGCGCGTGGTGAGCGGGACCGGGCCGGTGCAGCGGATCGCCGAGCGGCTGATCCGTTCCGCCTGCCGCCGCCTGCCGGCCGACGAACGGGCCGAGCGGCTCCGGGAGTGGACCGCCGAGCTGCCGGCCATCCTCGACGATGAGAGCATCCGCCCGTCGTGGCGGCGCGGGCTGCGGGCGCTGGCGTTCTGCGCCGGCGTCTCCCGGGCGACCAGGCAGCAGAGCGCGGCCGCCGAACGACATGGCCGTCCGCGTGGCCGTCGGGATCGGCGCCTACCTCGTGATCGTGGCCGGCGTCGTCGGCGTGCTGACCACGCATCCGAATCCACGGGGCTGGCCGTTCCTGCTTCTCGCCGCGCTCGGGATCGGCTTCGACGGCTACTGTCTGGCCGATATCGCCCGCGCCAGCCAGGTGCGCTACCTGCCCAAGTGGGGGTGGGCGCTGATCTGCCTGGCCCAGACGCCAGCCGGCGGCATTGCCTACCTGTGCGCAGGCCGGACGGGCCGGGCACCGTCAGCCCCGCCCGGCCCGGCCCCGCGGCCATGATCGAACTGCACGGTCTCACCAAGCGGTTCGGTACCATCACCGCGGTCGATGACCTCAGCGTCACGGTGCGACCGGGGCACGTGACCGGCTTCCTCGGCCCCAATGGCGCCGGCAAGACCACGACAATGCGGATCATCCTCGGGCTGGCCGCCCCGACTGCGGGCACCGCGCTGGTCGCGGGCCGTCGATACCAGCGCACCCTCCGCCCGCTCTGGCAGGTCGGCTCGCTGCTCGACCCGACGGCCGTGCACGGCGGCCGCAGCGCCTACGACCACCTGCTGTCGGTGGCGGTCAGCAACCGCATCGGCCGCACCCGGGTGCGGCAGATGCTGGAACTGGCGGGCCTCAGCGCGGTCGCGACGCAGCGCGTCGGTAGCTTCTCGCTCGGCATGAAGCAGCGCCTCGGTATCGCCGCGGCGCTGCTCGGCGAGCCGCCGGTGCTGATATTCGACGAGCCGGTCAACGGACTCGACACCGACGGCGTCCGCTGGATCCGCCTGCTGCTGCGCCAGCTCGCGGCCGACGGCCGCACGGTCCTGGTGTCCAGCCACCTGATGAGCGAGATGGAGCTGACGGCCGACCACTTGATCATCATCGGACGCGGCAGGCTGCTCGCCGACCTGCCCGCCGACCGGCTCACCACGTCAAGCGCGCGGGCCAACGTGCTGGTCAGGTCCCCCCGCGCCGACGACCTGGCGACGTTGCTGACCGGCCGCGGCGCGGCCGTGACCCCCGAGGGCGCCGGCGGGCTGGCCGTGACCGGCCTGGACGCGCCGGCCATCGCCGACCTGGCCGCGAGGAACGGCATCGCCGTGCACGAACTGGCGCCGCGGCAGCCGTCACTCGAGCAGGCCTACCTGGACCTGACCGCCGCCAGCACCGACTACCGGGCCGGAGCCCGGGCAGGCGAATCCGAGGCGAGCCGATGACCGCGGTTCAGATCCGATCCGCTCAGCCGCAGGCGCCCTCGCTGGCGGCCCGCGCGCATGACATCGTCGCATTCGAGTGGATCAAGCTTCGGTCGGTCCGCTCGACCTGGATCACGCTGCTAGTGGCGGCGGTCGTGACCATCGGCGCCACCGCCGTCGTCGCGCGCGCCGTCGCGTCGACGCCCAAGCCCCCGCCGGGCGGCTTCTCCGCGCTGAGCGTGAGCTTCCTGGCGTACGCCGAGTACACGGTGATCCCGGTCAGCGTGCTGGCCGTGCTCCAGTTCACCTCCGAATACAGCAGCGGCCTGATCCGCACCACCTTCGCCGCGGTGCCGCAGCGCTGGACGGTGCTGGCCGGCAAGGCGGCCGTCGTCGGCGCGGCCGCCCTGGTGATCGGCGAGGTGCTGGCGTTCGGGTGCTTCGCGCTCGTCCAGGCGATCCTGTCCGGCCGGCACCGGAGCGTGTCCCTCGCCCAGCCGGGCGTGGCCGGGGCCGTGCTCGCGGCCGGATTCGTCCTGTGCGCCTGCGCGCTGACCGCGCTCGGCCTGGCCGCCATCATCCGGCACACCGCCGGCGCGATCACGGCCACCCTCGCGGTCATCTACCTGATCGCCGGCCTGTGCCTTTCGCTGCCGTCACCGTGGAAGACCGACATCGGCCGCTTCACCATGGCATTCGCCGCCTCCCAGGCAACGGCACTGCACCCCCAGGCGGGCCTGTTCTCTCCCGGCGGGTCGATGCTGGTGCTCGTCGCCTGGCCGGCGCACGCTGCTGATCGCGGGGCTGGTGCTGACCCGTCGCGACGCCTGATGAGCATGTCCGTCGTCCAGGGCTCGCTCGGACGGGGCCGGCGTCGGGGTAACCGGGGGACTGTCGCCTGGGCGCGATACTGCGCGACGGCGGCCTCGCAGACCGCCCGCACCGGCCAGCCCAGGACCCGGGCGGCTGCCTCCGCCTCGGCCAGCTCGGCCGTCGCCGTTCCGAAGCCCGCCGGGCCATCTGCGGTGCCCGCCACCTTGACCGTCACGACCTGGCCGGCGCCCGGGGGTCCCACTTCCACCGCGACCGATGTCCGGGCGGCGGTCAGCCGGTTCATCCGGGACCAGCGCACGCCGAGCGTCCCGGTCTGGGCGAAAATCGCGGCTGCCACCGCGCGACGGACCGGTTCAGCGCACAGGGCGGTGAGGACCTGCCCCGGGCGGCCGTGGCGGCCGATGATCGGGGTGCACCAGCAGTCCCAGGCGCCGGCCGCCCGGACCGCCTGAAGGACCGCGGGCCACAGCCGGGGGTCGAGGTCATCGACCGTGCTCTCGACAACCGTCACGTCACCCTCGCGCAGGTCCTGCTCCGCGCTGGACTCGCCGATGACCACCCGGGTGATGTTGGGCCGGTCGGGGGTGTCGCGGCCACCGCCGCCGGTGCCCACCGCCCGCACCGTCATGGCCGGAAAGCCGCCCGGTGCGGCCGCCGCCGCGAGCAGGGCCGCGCCGGTCGGGGTGCTGCGCTCGCCGGTCAGGTCGCCGCCGGCCAGCTCCAGGCCGGCCGCGGCGGCGATACGGAGAACGGCCGGGGCCGGCAGCGGGAGGCGGCCGTGCTGGCTGGTGACGAATCCGCTTCCGGCCGCCAGGGCCGAGCAGCGAACCACCGCGCCCGCCCGCAGCAGTCCGAGATCATCCAGGGCTGCCGCCGACCCCACCACGTCAGCCAGCGAGTCGAAGGCGCCCACCTCGTGGAAGTGCACGTCCTCGGGCGGCTCGCCGTGCACCGCCCCCTCCGCCTCGGCCAGCAGCCGGAAGACCCGGGTCGCGAGATCCTTCGCGGCCGGGCCGAGGTCACTGGCGCCGACGTGCCCGAGTACGTCGGCCAGGTGCCGCGCGCGATCGGCCGCCGACGGCGTGATGATCACGGCCCGCAGGCAGGCGAGGCCGCCCCGCCGGGCGGCCTCGGTCCGCAGCCCGAGACCGGGCACGCCGAGCGAGGCGATGGCCGCGCTGACCCGCTCCACGCTGGCGCCCGCATCGAGCAGGGCGGCCAGCAGCATGTCGCCCGCCACGCCCGCGGTCGCGTCGACGTAGGCGGCGGGCGGCCGGTCCGTCATCGGTGAACCGCGTTGATGATTTTCGCCGCGAGCGCCGCCGCCCCGAACCCGTTGTCGATGTTGACGACGGCCAGACCCGGGCTGCACGACGCGAGCATGCTGGCCGCCGCCGCCAGGCCGCCCGCCGCGACGCCGTAGCCGACGCTGGTCGGCACGCCGATCACGGGCGCGCTGACCAGTCCGGCGACCACGCTCGGCAGGGCGCCGTCCATCCCCGCCACGACCACCACGCACTCGGCCGCGCGCAGGTCGTCGAGCCGGGACAGCAGCCGCCCGAGCCCGGCCACGCCGACGTCGGCGAGGACGTCGGCGCGGACGCCGAGCACGGCCAGCGTGGCCGCGCATTCCCTGGCTACTTTCAGGTCGGTGGTGCCGGCCGTCATCACCAGCACGTTGCCGCGCGCGGGCGGCAGGGTCCCGACCGCGAGCGTCCCGGCCACGTGATCGGCGTGCACGGCATCGCCAGGGAAACGGGTGGCCGCCTCATCCAGGACTCCGGCCGGGCAGCGCGTCGCCAGGGCCGGCGTCGCCGGATCGTGGGCCCGCAACTCGGCCAGCAGCGCGAAGATCTGCTCGGGCGTCTTGCCCTCGCCGAAAACTACTTCAGGGACGCCGGTCCGCCGCCGGCGATCCACGTCCAGCAGGGCGAACTCGCCCAGCGGTACGCCCGCGGCCGACGTACCGGGAGCCTCAGCCGGCATGGCTGACCGGGGTGATGTCGAGGTTCAGCGAACCGGACCGCAACGGCGCCTCATCGATCTCCGCGCGCCTGTATCCGGCCGCCAGGATGCAGGCCAGCACCGCCGCGCGCTCGTCCGGGTCCGCCGCCCGCGGCAGCTCGGCCGCGCCGAGCTGCACCCGGCCGAGCTCACCGAAATGCCGCACCCGCAGTTCGCGGTATCCCCGCTCCTTCAGGCTCAGCTCGGCCCGGTCGACCTGCGACAGCACGTCGGCGCTGACCGCGGTGCCATAGGGCAGCCGCGATGCCAGGCAGGGC
This sequence comes from uncultured Actinomycetota bacterium, assembly GCA_963836195.1. Lineage (GTDB taxonomy): Bacteria > Actinomycetota > Actinomycetes > Streptosporangiales > Streptosporangiaceae > Trebonia. Next base: position 211,691 of record CAWIIX010000002.1, read on the forward strand.
GACGCGGGCTTGTCCGCGCTCGGAATCGCGAGATGGCGTGCCAGCGCCCGCACCTGGTCCTTCCCCACGGACGCCTCAAGCAGAGGATGCACCACCCCGTGCTCGGCCGCCGCGCGCAGCCCCGGCCGCCAGTCGCCGGTGTCATCGGCGTTGGCGCCGGACAGCACGGCGGCGAATCCGCGGCGCAAAGCCAGCGCCGCCAGCCGATCGTACAACTCGGTTTTGCAGTAGTAGCAGCGGAACCGGTCGTTGCGCCGGTAGTCGTCCCGTTCCAGCTCAGCCGTGCTGATCAGCTCATGCCGGACGCCCACGGCCCGGGCGACCGACCGGGCGCCGTCCAGCTCCCCCGACGCGAGGGCGGGCGAGACGGCGGTGACCGCGAGGGCCTGGTGCCCGAGCGCTCGGGCGGCCAGGGCGGCGACCAGCGAGGAGTCCACTCCGCCGGAGAACGCGATCAGGGCGCTGCCCAATCCGGCTAGACGCTCGGTCAGCTGGTCGGCCAGCGCGTCAAGCTCGTCAGGCACGCCGTCCCCTTCTCCTGTCACCTGGGCCCGCGCTGCGGTGACGCACTCCGGCGTCAGGCCGCCTGGTCCAGTGCCCGTCAGCGGCTCATCCTATGATGGCGACTATACGCTTCGCCGCCCTGCGCCGGCCGACCGCCGCGACCCGCAGGACTCGCACATCCAGCGTTCGGAACCTCGGGAGGTCTCGTGCCCATCGACCAGGCAGAATTCGGCCGCACCGGTCATCAGAGCAGCCGGGTGCTCTTCGGAGGGGCGGCTCTCGCCCAGGTCTCACAGCGGGTCGCGGACGAGACCCTCGACCTCCTGCTCGCGCACGGGGTGAACCATCTGGACGTGGCCTCGTCCTACGGCGACGCCGAGGTCCGCATCCGGCCGTGGCTGCAGCGCGAACCGGGTCGGTTCTTCCTGGCCACCAAGGGCGACGAGCGCACGGCGGCCGCCGCCCGCGAGGAACTGCACCGGTCCCTGGAACGGCTCGGCGTCGACCACGTCGACCTCTGGCAGCTGCACGCCCTGGCCGATCCGATCGAGTGGGATATCGCCCTGAGCCCCGGCGGAGCGCTCGAGGCCGCCCTGGAAGCCCGCGAGCAGGGCCTCATCCGCTGGATCGGGGTGACCGGCCACGGCAGCCAGATCGCCGCGACGCACCGCCGCAGCCTCGAACGGTACGACTTCGACTCAGTTCTGCTCCCGTATAACTTCGTCACCATGCAGAACCCGTACTACGCCGAGAACTTCAACGCGCTGTACGAGACCTGCCGCGAGCGCCGGGCCGCGGTGCAGACGATCAAGTCGATCGCGCTGCGCCCCTGGGCGGGCCGCCCGCACACCCGGGCGACCTGGTACGAGCCGCTCGAGCAGCAAGACGACATCGATCTGGCCGTCTGGTGGGCGCTCGGCCGTCCCGGGACGTTCCTCTGCAGCGCCGGGGACCTGGACCTGCTCCCGAAGGTGCTCGACGCAGCCGGCCGGTTCACCGAGGCGCCGGACGACGCGGCGATGAGGGCGCTGGCCGACCGGACAGCGGCCGACCCGCTGTTCGTCTGAGCGAGTCGCCCGCCCGGCGGGCCGGCGACCTTCGCGGCGCGGGCCGGCGGCCTAGCGGGACTCGCGCGGCATCCGCACCAGCAGGCCGCCCGGCTGGGCCACGACCCTGAGCCGGCGGGTCGATCCCATCACCTCGCCGTCCAGCTCCCACGGCTGGTCGCGGCCCAGCCGCACCTGCAACTCGGTGAACTGAACGCGGTAGACCCGCCCGTGCGCGGGGCGCCGGAGCAGGATGTGGGCGGCGACCGCCAGCCACCCGATCAGGCCCCGGGCAACCAGCGCGACGGCATCGAGCATGCCGTCGTCCGGCCGGGCATCCGGCAGCAGCGGGAGGCCACCGCGCAGCCAGCCCACGTTGCCGACGATAAGCGCGCTGACCCGCAGCCGCCGCGGCCGGCCGCCGTCGGCGCTGATCGTCACCCGCAGCGGCCGATCGCCCAGGTGACGGACCGCCGCGATCGCGTAGGCGAGCCAGCCGAGTCGCTTCTTGAGCGGCTCGCTGGTGCCGCTCAGCATTCGGGCATCGAGGCCAAGGCCCGCCATCACCACGAACAGGGTGCCGTTCACCTCGCCCGCGTCCATCGGCTGCTGCTCGTCGCCGAGCGCGACCTCGAGCGCCTCCTCCAGGCCGGTCGGGATGCCGAGGTTGCGGGCCAGCAGGTTGCCGGTCCCCAGCGGGATGATCGCCAGCGGGACCCCGGTGCCGGTGACGCCCTCCGCGCACGCGGCCACCGTCCCGTCACCGCCGCAGGCGAGGACGAGATCAACCCCGGCCGAGACGGCCGACTTGGCCTGGCCCAGCCCGGGATCCTCCGGTGTCGTCTCCAGCCACAGCGGCTCGGGCCGGCCGTGATCGTCCATGGCCCGGCGGACGGACTTGCGGAACGCCTCGTCGTCGTCGAGCTTGGTCGGGTTCACCACGACCGCGGCCTGGCTCATCGGCTTGTCTCCATCCTCGCCTGCGGTTCGGCGACTCACCAGCTGCCCCACGCCAGCGCGGGAGCGGCCAGCTCCGGCGGCGTCAGGAACGCCGGGGGAGCCGTCAGGTCCAGTCCGCCGAGCGGCGAGGTCGCCGCCGCGTCCCGCCGGGTGAGGGCGGGCAGGTTCCACTTCTCCTCGACCAGCTTCAGCACCGAGGTGTGGTCGTAGACGTCCGACAGGACGCAATCGGGCCGCGCATAGGGCGACACGATCACCGCGGGCACCCGGAAGCCGTAGGTGTCGTAAGCGCCCGGGCCCGCCACCAGCCGCTCGGCATGGCGGACGTAGCCGGGGAACAGCACCTTCAGCACGCTGCGGAGCAGTGACTGGTGGGCGACCAGGCTGCGGCCGCGGATCTCGTCCGGCGGCACCGCCGGGGGCGGGGCGACGTGATCGTAGTAGCCTCCGTTCTCGTCGTAGGTCCAGATCAGGAGCGTGTCCGCCCAGCCCGGGCCGTGCATCACCCGGTTGATCACCTCGGCCGCGAAGCTCTCCCCCTTGCGGATGTCCTGCGGGTTCTCCTCCGAGAAGGTGCGGAAGTCCGGATCGACGATGCAGAACGAGGGGAGCCGACCGGAGTCGGCGTCGGCGAAGAACTGCTCGATGCTGCGGACGTGGGCCATGTACCTGACCATCCCGAGCGGGTAGATCGCCGACGTGAACTGGAGGTCCCGCTTGAACACGTCGCTGGTCTTCTGGAGCGGCCGGCCGAGCGAGGCCACATGATGCCGGAGCCGCCGGCGGCGGTACCGCACGTAGCGGCGGAACTCGGACTGGTCGCTGCTCGCCGACCGGTAGTTGACCCAGGAGATGTGATGCCGGGTCAGCAGGTCCATGATCGTGCCCGCCCGCGGCCGGTCAAGCAGGTTGAAGGGCAGGTCGTCCATCAGGCCGTTGGCGGTCCCGGCGAGCAGGAACCGGCGGTTGGGAAAGGTCGGGCCCAGGCACGAGCTGAACCACCGGTCCGCCAGCGGGAACGTCCGGGCCAGGGCGTGATAGAACGGCAGGTCCCGCTCGGTCCAGTAGCCCATGGCGGCGGCCTTGTCGCCCTCCGGCGCGGCCTGCTCGGTCGAGGTCACGAAGCCATTCATCTTGCCGTCGGCCCACTGCGCGTGGCTGGCGCTCCAGCTCTGGCAGGGCGCGCCGTCGGCCTGCTCGGTCGAGGTCGCGTGGTAGGCCCGGATCATCGTTCCCGAGGAATCAGGGTTCTCCGCATCCGGCTTGCCGTCGTCACCGACCGGGAACCCCTCGCCCCGGCCGAGCGTGCCCAGGTAGTTGTCGAACGAGTGGTTCTCCATCATCAGCACGACGATGTGCTTGATCTGCGGCAGCAGGTCGGTGCCGACCCGGCGGGCGGGATCGGGCCGCTCGCCCGGCCGGTGCCGGTGCGACTGCCGCTCCCGCCCGCGCACCTGGTGGCGCTCGATCCGCTCCCACGTCCTCGCGCTGACCATCTCAGCCCATCCTCCGTTTCTCGTGCGGACTCCCGGTCATCACTTCGCGGTCGTGCCTAGCCCATGGACTGAACGGTCTCCTGGCTTTTATCGGCGGCCTTTCTGCGGGGCAGGCCCGGCAGCGAGCCGCGGCGGAAGGCGTCGGAGTTCGGCTCGATGAGCCTGATGGCGGCGGTCAGCCAGAGCGCGGCGAAGAGCACGCTGGCGAGAATGTCGGTCGGGTGATGCTCGCCCCGGTACATGCGGGCGGTGGCGATCGCGACCGGCATGACGATCGCCGGGATCAGGAACAGGTAACGCCACCAGCCCCGCGCGTGGCCGATGACCAAGATCGCGATGGCCACGTACAGGCACGTGGTCGCGGCCATGTGCCCGGACGGGAACGCGGAGGTGGGCAGGTTCGAGTCGAGGTGGGGGACATCCGGCCGCGGCCGCTTGACGATGGCCGCGACCGTCAGGAAGGCGGCCAGCTCGCCGAACATCACGACGGCGAGGAAGACCACCGGGCGCCAGCGGCGGGTGACGGCGAGGAACACCACGCAGGCCACCACGCTGACGATGAGGATGTCCTGCGTCGCTCCCAGGTTGCTGACGTCCAGGCTCCAGTGGTTCAGCGACGGCGTGCGGTGCGCGGCGAACCAGTGCGGAATCGTCCGGTCGCCGAGCAGGTTGCCGTTCCCGTTATGGCTGATCATGATCAGCTTGCCGATCCCGGTCAGGACGCCGACGATCAGCACCCACACCACCAGGACGCCGGCGGCGGTGCGGCCGTATCTTCTTGCGCGGTCATGATCCATGCTCTTCTTCTCCGGTTCTGCTGGCAGTAGATCGGTGCGGGCCTCGGGCTCGAGTCCCTCGGTTATCGGCTCGGTCGCCGGCATCCCGCCGGCCTGGCGGGACAATTCGAAGGCGAAGGCGGTGACGCCCAGCCAGGTGACGCCGAGCGCCCAGGCGCCGAGCACGTCAGACAGGTAGTGCACGCCGAGCAGAAGCCGGCTGGCGCCGATCGCGAGGATCAGCGCGACGATCCCGACGGCGAACAGGCGGCGCCACTTACCGCGGGTCGCGGGCAGGAAGACCAGGAACAGGGCGCCGTAGCAGACGATCGACCCAAGGGCATGCCCGCTGGGGAAGCTGTCGCCGGTACCGTAGGCGATCGGATGCGCGACCACCGGGCGCAGCCTGCCAACGAGTGACTTCAGGACCGGATCAAGCGTCAGCGCCCCGGCGCCGGCCACCAGCAGGTAGATCGCGAGCCGCCAGCGACGCCGGATCGCCAGCACGACGGCGGCCGTCCCCGTCACCGTCCACAGCACGCCGCTGCTGCCGAGCCAGGTCACCGCCTTGACGACGCTGACGGCGGCCGCGTGGCCGGCCACGAGGCTGTTCAGCCCGGCCGCGGCGCGATGATCGGCGGCCTCGAGCGGGCCCCACTGCAGGCGCACGAGAATGAGCAGGAACGCGAATAGGAAGGCCGCCGCGGTGACGATAGCGAGCGGCGCGAGAGTGCGTCGGGTAACGGCGGCAGATGACATGCGCGCCCAACTGCCCATCGCCGCCCGGTTCATACCTAATCGACGAGCCCGACAATAAATGGCAATGGATCGCGCCATCCGGCTACTGCGGATACCGCCGCGATTGGCGTCTCATTAAATGTTTATGGGACCGGCACAGAGGAAGTGACGGGTATGCACTCAACATCGGCGCCGAGCGCAGTGCGCACGGCAAGGCGGGCCTCCGACAGCCCGGCGGCACACTTCCTGGCCCGGGCAGGCCTGACGGCCCGCGGCGTCATCTACATCCTTATCGGCCTGGTCGCGGTGCTGGTTGCGCTGGGCCAGAGCAAGCGCGAGGCCGATCAGCTCGGCGCCCTGCAACTGCTGGCGGGCAAGTCCTACGGGCTGGTCGCGCTGTGGCTGCTCGGCATCGGCTTCGCCGCCTACGCCCTGTGGCGCCTGAGCGAGGCCGCGTTCGGCGTCGCCGGCGAGGGGCGCGGGGCCGGCCCGCGGCTCAAGTCGCTGGGCCGGGCGATCGTCTACGCCGCCTTCTCCTACCTGACGTTCACGGTGATCCACGGCAAGGCCCAGAGCCAGTCCAAGCGGCAGCAGGACATCACCGCCACCGCCATGCGGCACACCGACGGCCGGGTGCTTGTCGGCCTCATCGGGGCGGCCGTCGTCATCGCCGGCATCGTCCTGATCATGGAGGGCGTCCGCAAGAAGTTCATGAAGTACCTGCAGACGGGGCAGATGAGCGCCCGGACGCGCCGCATCGTCAAGGTGCTCGGCATGACCGGGACGATCGCCCGGGGAGTGGTCTTCGGTCTGGCCGGGGTGGGGGTAATCGCCGCCGCGATCACGCACAAGGCGTCCGACTCGGGCGGCATCGACCGGGCGCTGCTGACGCTGCGGAACCAGCCGTTCGGCGAGTTCCTGATGCTGCTGGCCGCGCTCGGGCTGCTGATCTTCGGCCTCTACGGGCTGTGCGAGGCCCGCTGGCGAAAGGTCTGACCCGATGGCCGACGTTGCCGTGGTGGCGCACGCGGGCAAGACCCTCGGCGGCGGCCTGTCCGAGCTGCGGGAGATCCTCGCTCGGGAAGGCGTCACCGACCCGCACTGGTACGAGGTGAAGAAGAGCCGCCGCGCGCCTAAGTACGCCCGCCGGGCCGCCGCCAAGGGGGTCGACGTGCTGTTCGTCTGGGGTGGCGACGGCTCCGTCCAGCGCTGCATCGACGCGGTGGCGGGGACCGACACGGCGGTCGCGATCCTGCCCGCGGGGACCGCCAACCTGCTGGCGGAGAACCTCGAGATACCGCACGACCTGGCCGAGGCGGTCCAGGTCGGGTTGCACGGGGACCGGCGACGCCTGGACACCGGATCGGTCAACGGCGAGCGCTTCATGGTGATGGCGGGCGCGGGCTTCGACGCGCGGATGATCTCCGAGGCCGACCGGGGCGCGAAGGACCGGCTCGGCCGCGCCGCCTACATCGTCACCGGGGTCAGGAACCTGGCGGCGCGCCGGGCCCGGACGACCGTGAAGGTCGACGGTAAGGCGTTCTTCAAGGGCAAGGCATCGTGCGTGCTGGCGGCGAACGTCGGCCAGATACTCGGCGGAGTCGAGGCGTTCCCGCAGGCGCAACCGGATGACGGGCGCCTCGAGCTGGGGGTGGTGACGGCCAGGAACCCGGTCGAGTGGGCGCGGACGTTCGGCCGGCTCGCCGTCGGGCACCCGGACCAGTCTCCCTTCGTCAAGGTCACGCAGGGAAAGAAGATCACCATCAGGTTCGACCGCAAGATCCGCTACGAACTCGACGGCGGCGCCCGCCCCGCCACCAGGAAACTGCGCATCAAGGTCCGCCCCGCCTCGGTCACGATCTGCGTCCCGCCCGCGCGCTTAGCCCGAGGTCCTGGCCCGGATCCTGACCCACTTCTTCAAGACCTAACCCGTCATCCCGAACGGACCTCGGCGACTCTGGCACCGCCGGGCTCAGCCGGCTCGGGCGCCGAGGGGCACCGCGGTCGCCCTCGCCGTCGCCGCGTACCCGTCCTCGCAGGTCATACCGATTCTGACCAGCGCCTACACCCCACCAGCGACAACGGCAAAACGCGCAACACGCTCGGCTCGCGGCGGCATGATCGTGGGTAGTTGGGGGCAGCCCGCCGACCCGTAGTGCACACGCTGACGGTTTTGCGCGATCCCCAGGCACCCAAACAGCACACGATCATGATTCGGCGAAACGCATTGACCCCACCCGCCACGCCGCCAACACGCGTTGCGGCCACCCCGCAGGCGCGGCGGCCATCGACGGCGTCGCGCGAAGATCGACCGGCCGGCGCACCCGATGAGCCCCGGCCGGCCGACCACCCACTCCTGCTACCCGGGATGGTTCGCGCCGTTCCCGCCCGACTCCCGCAACCGCTCGTTGGCGAGCGCCTCCAGCCGCTTTCCGGCCTGCCTGGAGGCGATCAGGCAGATGCCGATGGCGACGATTCCGGGGATCTCACTGACCGACACGGCCCGCGAAACGCTCGTGCTGTAGATGATGACCACCCGCACCACCGCGTAGAGCAGGAACATCCCGCCCCAGAGGGCCGAAAGCCAGCGGTGAATGCGCAGGAACGGCGCGGAATTCGCGGCCAGCCAGTCGACCGCCGCGATTCCGTTCCGGCCGGCGCTCCTGGCCGCGAACGCCTTGCTCGAGCCGATCGTGACCGGCCGCCCGATGACCGCGCTGCCCAGCACCCAGATCCCGGCCAGCGCCAGGTACAGCGAACTGCGCGCGAGCACCAGCCGCGGATCGCGGGTGGTCGCGATCAGCACCAGCCCGAGCGCGATCTCCGCGATCACGAGCAGGCCGAGGCCGTCGAGCTTGCGCCGCCTGATCGCGACGACGACCGAGGCGACCCCCGTCAGCGCGCCGCCGACGGTCAGCGACCAGAACGAGCTCACCCCGGCCGCCGTCAGCGCGTAGAACGTCGCCAGCGGGACGACGAAGTCGAGCAGGTAAGGCAGCGCAGCGACGACGGCGCCCGCCCGCCGCGCCCGCCGCGGCGGACCCTCGGGGGGTTCGGGCATGATGGCTGCGCTCCGATCTGACGGGGCCCCGTGGGGTCGGGGGAGGCGTGCGCCAAGCGCGGGGGTACGGGTCTCAGACACGCGACAGCTCCTTGGTTGGGTAGTTCGCCGAACGCCCGATGGCCTGGCCGCTCAGACGTTCACCATCTTAGATACTCATTAGCTTAGCTACTAAGATAATGACAATCTAAGGTAGGATGAGAACATGACGCAAGCCGCCGGCTCAGAGACCCCGCCCGCAGCCGAGCTGCTCGGCCGCGAGTTCTCCACCGCGATCGTGATGTTCCACGAGGCCGTCGGCCGGCTGATGGGCCTCAGCGCGGTCGAGCGGAAGTGCGTCGACGTGCTCCGGCGGCTCGGGCCGGTCACGGCCGGAGCGATCGGCGAGCACACCGGCCTGACCACCGGCGCCGTCACCGGCCTGATGGACCGACTGGAGAAGGCGGGCTACGTCCGGCGCGAGCGCGACCCCCACGACCGCCGCAAGGTCGTCCTGCACCTGCTGCCCAACGAGCACCTGGACGCGCAGCTGGCGGCCGCGTTCGGCCCCTTCGGCGAGGACATGGCGAAGATCGCGGCCCGCTACACCCCGGCCGAGCACCGCGCGATCGCCGACTGGATCGCGGCCACGACCGAGGCACTGGTCGCCAACACCCAGCGCGTCATGCATCTCGACCAGGCAGAAACCACGGCCCGTTCGAAATAAAAGATCTTTTCCCCCGAACGGACCCGGCCGTCTCTCCTCGGTCAGCTCGCGGCCAACCGCCGCGCAATCGGATGCACTACATCACACCCAGATAGTTCCACCGTCTCCTTGACCGCCCTCACATTGCAGTGCAATGCTGTGCAAACGGATGCACAGCGTTGCATAGGGACTCGGCGATCACTGGAGGAAGACGGCATGGCCTACTACATCTCGAGGGCCTCGGAACGGGTCTGGACCGATTCGAAGGAGGTCCCCGGGCTGCGGGGCGCGCTGATGGTCGGCGCGGAGCACGGCGCCCAGCACATGGAGGTGTCGCTCTACGAGCTCGCGCCGGGCGCGACCATCGGCTGGCACCGCAGCCCGTTCGAGGACTCCTGGTTCGTGGAGGAGGGCAGCGGCCGGGTCTCGCTGGCCGGCCTCGAGTACGACCTCGGCGCCGGTGACTACGGGGTCGCCCCGGTTGGCGTCGCGCACTCGATCACGGCGGGCGACGACGGCCTGCGGTGGTTCTCGGTGCACACGCCCAAGCCGCCTCTCTTCGAGGGCGCGCGGCACCACATTGCCTGCCAGCCGCTCGGCGGCGAGAACCTCGGGCGGCCGTCCGAGACCGACCCGCGGCACCGCCACGTCGGGCACTTCGAGCTGTCGGACATGGCGCCGGTGGGCGACATCGACATGCCCGGCTACCACGGGCCGAACATCACGAACATCTCGATCCGGATGATGGTGGACCAACTGCTCGGCGCCCAGCACCACACGATGTTCGTCGCCAACATCGCGCCCAAGTCCGGCCCCGGTCGCGCCGCCAAGGTGCATTACCACCCGTTCGAGGAGATCTACTACTTCGTCAACGGCGGCATGAGCGGCATGCTCGACGGCGTCCCCGAGACGACCCAGCCGGGCGACCTGGTCTGGGTGAGCACCGACGGCACCCACGGATTCGTCAACGAGAACGACGCGTACGCCCGCTGGATCGAGGTCCAGTCGCCGATCCCGCCGGCCTCGGACGCGTTCTTCTTCCCCGACGACTGGCGTAACCTACCGGCTGATCACTAGGCCGAGCCGCACCGACGTGCACCGAGGAAAGAGATGCCGACCATGGACGCTCAGCGCGAGCCCACGCTTCGAGACGTCGCGCGCCTCGCTGGCGTCCACCCGTCGACCGCGTCCCGGTGCATGGACGCCGTGCAGTCGGCGCGCATCGGCGCCGCCACCCGCGAGCGCGTGCTGGCCGCGGCGCGGGAACTGGGCTACCAGCTCAACCCCGCGGCCAGCAGCCTCCGCAGCCGTCGCACGATGACGGTCGGCGTGCTCATCCCCGACTTCAGGAACCCGATCTACGGCTCCCTCCTCACCGGCATCAACGACCGGCTGGAGGACAGCGGTTATACCGCGGTCATCGTCGAGACCAAGGACGACGAGCGGCGGATGGCCCGCGCGCTTGAGGTGATGCGGGAACGGCGGGTCGACGCGGTGATCAACACCGCCGCCCGCGAGCAGGATCAGCGCCTGCTCGCGCGGTTCATCGGCCTGGGCATCCCCCTGGTGCTGACCTCGCGCGACCTGCCCGCCCTGGACGTCCCGAAGATCCTCAGCGACGACTTCGGCGGGGCCACGCTGGCGGCCGAGCATCTGGTCGAGCTCGGCCACCGCCGGATCGTCCAGCTCGGCGGCCCGCCGGTGATCGCCGCGTTCGCCCAGCGCGCCCGCGGATTCCAGTTCGCGCTGGGGGAGTCGGGCAGCGGCGCCAGCGCGCTGGAGAAGCGCGCGGGACTCGCCTCGGTCGACGAGGGCCGCCAGCTCATGCGCGACGCGCTGCGCGAAGACGGCTCGCTGACGGCCGTGTTCGCCCACAACGACCTGCTCGCGATGGGCGCGATCGCCGCCGCCAGGCAGGCCGGGCTGTCCTGCCCGGGGGACGTCTCAGTGGTCGGGTACGGCGCGACCCCGCTGACCGAGTACCTCAACCCGGCCCTCACGACCGTGCTCTACCCCGCCCTGCAGATGGGGCGCTCCGCCGCCGAGACCGTGCTCTCGGTCCTGCGCGGCGACGAGCCGCCGTCGGCCGTGGCGCTGCGGCCCCGGCTGATCATCCGGGCCTCCACCGCCCCCGCGCGGGACCGGCGGCCCACCCAGACATGAAAGGCATGTCTCCCCGCGAGACGCGACTATGAGGACTTACGAAACTGTCTGCTGGTTCGGCTACGGCCGGATGGGCGAGCCGATGGTCGCCCGCCTGCTGGCGGCCGGCGTGCCGGTGCAGGTGTGGAACCGCTCCCCGTGGCGGCTCGAGCCGCTGACGGCCTCGGGCGCGACGATCCTGCGGGCCGGGGCGGAGTCCACCGCCCCGGTGATGTTCAGCATGCTCGCCAACGACGAGGCGCTGGACGCGCTGGTCGACTCGGCCGACGGGCCGCTGAAGTCGGCCACCCCGCCGACCGTGTGGGTGGACTGCTCCACCGTCTCGGTCCGGGCCTCGCTGCGGGCCTCGGTGGCCGCCCGCGGCGTCGGCGCCGCGTTCGTGTGCGCGCCGGTCAGCGGCAACCCGAACGTCGTCCGGGCCGGGAAGCTGACCCTGGTGGTCTCGGGCGAGCAGCAGGCGGTCCGGCGCGTGCAGCCCCTGCTCGACCTGATCGGCCCGTCCACCCACCGGGTGGGCGCCGCCCACCAGGCGCGGGTGGTCAAGCTGTGCACCAACGCCGTGCTTGCCTCGCTGACCAACGTGCTGGCCGAGGTCCTCGTCGTCGGCGAGCGGGCCGGGGTCAGCCGCGGCGACCTGATGCGGTTCATCAACGACAGCGTGATGGCGTCGCCGTTCACCCGGATGAAGACGGGCGCGTTCGTCGGCCTCGACCTCGCCCCGACATTCCCGCCCGAGGGACTGCACAAGGACGTCAGGCTCATGCTCGACACCGCCGCCGACCATCGGGTGGCGATGCCGACCGTGTCGGCGGCCGAGCAGGCGCTGACCCGGCTGATTCATTCCGGGATCGGCCGCGACCTGGACTTCGCGGCGCTGCTCTTGCAGGCCGCCCACGAGGCCGGCCTCGACGTCAAGCCCGAGCAATCGAAGGAGTAACCAGTGGCGCTCGTACCGTTGCCCGACCAGGCCGACATGGACCCGGCCGATCTCCCCGCGATCGAGACCGGGGTCGCCGCCTTCGGCCACCTGCTGCACACCTGGCAGGCGGTCGCCAACGTCCCCGGGCTGTTCTCGAAGTACTTTCCGTACCTGCGCACGCTCACCGGGCCCGGCCCGCTGGACCAGCGGGTCAAGGAGCTCACCGCGGTCCAGGTCGCGATCCTCAACCACTGCCGCTACACGGTCTGCCACCGCTGCTTCTCGGCCAAGGCCAAGGGCGTGACCGACGAGGAACTGGTCAAGATCGCCGCCAACGACCTCGAGGCGTTTACCGAGACCGAGCGGCTCGCCCTCGAGTTCACCCGCGCGGTCACCCTCGACGTGCCGGTCGTCACCGCCGCCGAGATCCCCACCGGCATCGACGAGGACCTGCGCCAGCGGGTCAAGGCCGCCTTCGAGCCCGAGCAGCTGGTCGAGCTGCTGATGTCGATCAGCCTGTGGAACGCGGTCGCCCGCTTCCACCGGGTCCTCGACCTCGACCTCGACCTACCGGACGCCCCGGCGGAGGTTGACGCCCTGCTGTAGGGAACCCGGCGCTAGGAAACACGGGGAGGACGGAGGCGAGCGATGCTGGAGTCCGTGCTTGGGCCGCCAGCGGGCGATCGGCAGCGCCGGCCGATCATCAAGCGCAAGCTGGAGATGCCGGCCACGGCCAAGGACGTCGTCGTCCGCGCGCGGCTCAGCCGCCGCCTGCGCGAACTGCTCGAGCACCACCAGGTCGTGACCGTCTTCGCCACGGCCGGCGCGGGCAAGACCACCGCGGTGGCGCTGGCGGTGCGCGAGCTCGACCGGCCGGTTGCCTGGCTGTCGCTCGACGGCACCGAACAGGCGGCCGGGCGGCTGCTGGTCTACCTGGAGGCGGCGGTCGAGGGCGTCGCGGCGGCCGCGGCGGGCGTCGCGGCCGACGCCCTCGGCAGCGGCCTCCCGACCGGCGAGGCGGCCGGCCTACTGGCCGAGAGCCTGCAGGGCAGCCGGCTGATCGTGGTGTGCGACAACGTCGAGCGCGTCGCCGCCGACGAGAACTGCCGGGCGGTGCTGTCGTCCTTCGCCCGGTACCTGCCCCCCGACGTGAACCTGGTGCTCATCTCACGGGTCGACATCCCCCTCGACCTCGGTTCGACCGGTGAGCGGGACCGGCTCGGGGAACTGCCGGAGACCGATCTCGCGTTCGATGTCACCGAGGCCGGTGAGGCCCTGCGGGCCGCCGGCCACGACGACGTGGACCCGGCCCGGGCGGTGTCGGCCACCGCGGGCTGGGTCGCCGGCGTCCTCTGCGCGGGCCTGCTGCCGGCGCCCTGCCGTCATGACGGCAAGGCGGACCCCGATTCGCCGCTGTCGCCCGTCGCCGCCAACATCTTCAACTCGCTGTCGGCCGCCGAGCAGACGTTCCTGCTGCACACCAGCGTGCTCGACGAGATCTCGGTCGACCGCGCCCAGGCGCTCGGCCAGCGCGACGCGGCCCGCATCATGGCCGGGCTGCGCGCCCGCCATCTCCCGGTGACGTGGACCGACGACGGCTCGCGGCTGACCCCGCACCGGGTGTTCCGCGACGTCCTGCTGGCCGCGCTCGACCAGCAGGGCGCCGAGACGGTCGCCGAGGTCAGGCGCAGGCACGCGGGCGTGCTGATCGGATCCGGCCGTCGCGAGGAGGCGGTCGACGAACTACTCCGCGTCCCCGACGTCGAGGCCGCCGCCCGGCTGGCCGTCGGGGTGCTTCCCGGCCTGGTGGCGCGGATGGACGTCGGCCCGGCCGCGCGCTGGCTCGACGCGATCGAAGGATCGGTCCGGGACCTGACTCCGGAGATCGCGTCGGTGCTGCTGCGGATGGCCTTCGCCCTCGACCAGTGCGGTCGCGCGGTCGCGCTCATCGACCGGCACGGCTACGCCTGGCTCCCGGACCCGGGAGAGCCCGGCGCCGACGAGACCTACGTCCTGGTCGGCTGGTTTCTGTGGCAATCGGGCCGGATCGCCGACGCCCGCGCCGTCGCCTGCCGGCTGCCCCCGGGCCGGAGCCGGGACATCGCGCGCACGCTCATCGCGCTCGCGACCGGCGAAGAGCCGCCGCCGTTGCCCGAGCGGCCGGCCATGCCCTCCGGCCCGCTCGACGGCCTGCTGGTACGGCTGGCGTACCTGCGCGGCCGGCTTGAGGGGCTCGACGACGCCGCAACCTTCGACCCCTGGTGCACGATGCTGGCGGGCCCCTGGGTGATCGCCGCGTTGCGCGCGACCGGCCGCCTCGATGCGGCGATGGCGATGTACGAGCCGCGCCGCGATTGGCCGCAGCCGGTCTGGCTGCACGCGGTCGACGCCGTCGACCTCATGCTCGACCTCGGCCGGGAAGCGGACGCCTGGGCGGCGCTCGAGTACGGGCGGCGGCTCGTCGCGTCGACCGGCTCGAAGGTCCTCGCGAACATCAGCCTGCTGGCCGAGGCCAAGGTCTGGCTTCGGCTCAAGCGAGACACCCGGCAGGCCGATCGCGTGCTGGCGGAGGCGGCGGCCAACGGCGCCTGCGACTACGCCGTGACCCGGGACACGTGGCAGCTCTGGTCGGGTCTGTCGATGCTCCTGCAGGGCCGGGACGTCGAGGCGCTCGAGCAGCTGTCCGGCTGTCTCGCCAGCATGAAACGGGGAGACCGGCGACTTCACCTCGCCGCTGCCGCCGTCTACCTGGCCGAGGCGCAGTGGCGGCTCGGCCTCGAGGACGAGTCCGACGCCTCCGCCGCGCTGGCGATGGCGACGACCGACGGATCGCAGCACCTGCTGCTGACGGCGCTGGCGGACACCCCCTCGGTCGCCGCGCGGGCGGCCGACGCCACCGCCGGCCGCACCTCGCCGTGGCACGAGATCCTGGCCGCGCTCTCCGGCCAGCGTCCGGTGCGGGTCGCCGCCGGCGCGCCGCGCCTGGTCCTCGAGGAGTTCGGCCAGCCGTCGCTCACGGTCGACGGCCGCGTGGTCCAGCCCCGCCTGACCAAGAGCGTGGAGCTGCTCGGCTACCTGCTCGGCACCCCGGAGCGGAAGGCAACCCGCGAGCGGATCCTCGGGGCGCTGTTCGGCGGGCGCGACGACGCGGCCGGCCGGAGCTACCTCCGGCAGGCCCTCTACCGGCTCCGGGAGGTCCTCCCGCCTGAGCTCGGGCCCGCCCAAGAGGGGAACGTCTTCCACCTCGGCGGACCCGAGGTGGCCGCGAGCTCGGCCCAGCGGGTGGTCGACCTCGTCGTCCAGGCCGGACGACAGGACGGGGAGGCGCGGTTCCAGACGCTGTCGCAGGCCCTTGCCCGGGTCGGGCGGGGCGCCTATCTCGCTCCCTTCTCGGGCGAGTGGGTCGAGGAACGCCGGGCCACGCTGGGCGAGATCTTCGTGTCCGCCCGCGTCGACGCGGCCAGGCTGGCGTACCGGATGAACCGCTACCGGGAGGCGAAGGACCTGATCGACGTGGTGCTGGCCGAGGATCCCTATCGCGAGCAAGCCTGGCAGCTCGCGATTCAGCTCGCCCACGCCAGCGGCTGCGACGACACGGTGCTGGTCCTGTACCAGCGGTACGTGGCGCGGATGCGGGACCTCGGCGTCGCCCCGTCCGACGAGGTCCGCCGGTTCGTCGCCGACCTGCGCAAGTAACCCGCCCGGAGGCCGACCGCCCGGAGGCCGACCGCCCGGAGGCCGACCGCCCGGAGGCCGACCGCCCGGAGGCCGACCGCCCGGAGGCCGACCGCCCGGAGGCCGACCGCCCGGAGGCTGGCCGCCGGGCGGAGCAGCGGCCGCGGCTACCGGCCGCGGCTACAGGGCCGGGTAGTCCGTGTAGCCGCGGCTGTCGCCGCCGTAGAAGGTCGTCGGGTCGGGCGTGTTCAGCTCGGCCCCCGTGCGCAGCCGGGTGGCCAGGTCCGGGTTCGCCAGGTGCAGCGCGCCGACCGCGATCGC
Source organism: uncultured Actinomycetota bacterium (assembly GCA_963836195.1). Lineage (GTDB taxonomy): Bacteria > Actinomycetota > Actinomycetes > Streptosporangiales > Streptosporangiaceae > Trebonia. Next base: position 228,035 of record CAWIIX010000002.1, read on the forward strand.
GTCGGCCAGACCGGAGTCGAGGTCGGCCAGCCGGGTCGGCAGGTCGGTGCGGGCCCGGTTGACGAGCATCGGGTGCGGCCACGCGGCACGCATCGCCGACACCGTCTCCTCGTCACCGTTGTGAACAACGTGCAGGTAGGCGAGGTTCAGCTCGGCCAGGCGCCCGGTCAGGTGCTCGTACAGGACCTTCGGCTCGGGCTCGCTCATGCCGTTGAACGGGTTGCCCGGCGCCAGCCGGATGCCCGTCCGCCCGGCCCCGATCATGCCCGCCACCGCCTCGGCCACGTCATAGGCGAAGCGCGCCCGGTTCTCGGTCGAGCCGCCGTACCCGTCGGTGCGGAGGTTGGTGTTGGGGGCGAGGAACTGGTGGACCAGGTAGCCGTTCCCGCCGTGGATCTCCACCCCGTCCGCGCCCGCGGCGATGGCGCACGCGGCCGCCTGCCGGAACTCGTTGATGACCTCGGCCACCTGCGCGGTCGAGAGTTCCTCGGGGACCGGGTGCTCCTGCGGCCCGGACGCGGTCACGATCGTCCCCGGGGCGCGCAGCGCCGACGGGGCCACCGGCGCGTGGCCGTCCGGCGAGTTCGCCGGGTGCCCCACCCGGCCGACGTGCATGAGCTGGATGATGATCTTGCCGCCGGCCTCGTGCACCGCCTCGGTGACCTCGTGCCAGCCGTCGACCTGGTCTTTCGTGTAGATGCCGGGGGTCTTCAGGTAGCCCTGGCCGCCGGCCGACGGCTGCGTGCCCTCGGAGATGATCAGGGCCGCGTCCGCCGCCCGCTGCCCGTAGTAGGTGGCGTTGAGGGCGGTGGGGACTCCGTCCGGAGTCGACCGGTTGCGAGTCATCGGCGCCATGACCAGGCGATGCTCGAGTTTGACGTCGCCCAGGGTGACGGGTTGCCAGAGCTTCTCGTACAACGGTGCCTCCGTGTGGTGGGTGGTGCCCCGCACGTTAGCCAGCGGCTGTGAAACAGCCTGTTAGTCGATAAGCCGCGCTGAGCCGCCCGCTGTTAATCGCGGCGGCGACCGCGGGCGCCTGACGTCCCCTAACGCCCGATTAACAGGACGCGGGACATACTGCGTCAACAATTCGACGGCCCGGCGGCCGGCCTTCCAGCAGTTGTCAGTGAGAAATCGGGAACAAAATCAGAAGCAAAGGAGCCTCGACATGGCAAATGACGGCGCGCCGTCACGCGGCTTGCGGGTGGCGATCGTGGGCGGCGGACTCGGCGGACTGTGCGCCGCGGGCTTCCTGCACCGGGCCGGCGCCCGGGTTACCGTGTTCGAGCAGGCGCCCGAGCTGAGCGCGGTCGGCGCGGGCATCAACATGGGCCCGAACGCGGCCCGGATCCTGGGCCATCTCGGGCTGGCCGACGCCCTGGCCGAGGCCGGGGAGATGATCGAGACCGGGTGGGAGTTCCGGCGCTGGCAGGACGCGTCGGTGCTGTTCGCGCAGGAGCGCAACGACCGCTCGCGGCAGCGCTACGGTGCCCACGGCTACTTCATCCACCGCGCGGACCTGCTTGATATCCTCCTGCGCGCCGTCCCCCGCGACCGCATCGAGCTGGGCCGCCGGTGCACCGGGGCTGAGCAGGACGAGGGCGGCGCCCGGCTGACGTTCGCCGACGGCTCGACGGCCGAGGCGGACGTCGTCATCGGCGCCGACGGCATCCACTCGGTGGTGCGCGACGCCGTCGTCGACGACGCCAGCCCGACGACCTTCTCCGGGCTGTGCGCGTGGCGCTGCCTGGTGCCGGCCCGGCAGGCGCCGGCGTTCGCCCTCCGGCCGGTGCAGACGCTCTGGGTCGGGCCCGGCCGGCACGTGGCGCACTACCCGATCAGGAACCGCGCCTGGGTCAACGCGGTCGCGATCACCCCCACGACCGCCCCCGCCCGCGACTGGAGCCCGGAGACCTGGGTCGCGACCGGCGACGTGCCCGAGCTCGTCGCCCAGTTCGACGGCTGGGACTCCCGGCTGACGGATCTGCTGGCGGCGTCGACCGCCGCCACCCGCTGGCCGCTGCTCGAGCGCGAGCCGCTGGCCCGGTGGAGCGCCGGGCGCATCGCGCTGCTGGGCGACTCGGCCCACCCCATGTTCCCGTTCCTCGCCCAGGGCGCGGGCCAGGCGTTCGAGGACGCGGCCTGCCTGAGCGCCTGCCTGGCGGGCGCGGGCGCGGGCGGGGCCGCTGCCGCCGCCGCGCTTGACCGCTATCAGCTGCTGCGGATGGCCCGGGCGACCGAGGTGCAGCGTCGCAGCCGCGAGGCCAGCGACGAGGAGCACCTGCCGGACGGGCCGGAGCAGCGGCAGCGGGACGAGCAGCTCGCCCGGCACGACCCGCAGGAGTACAACAGCTGGCTCTACGACCACGACGCCCTGGCCCACGCGGACCAGGCCAACTGAGAGGATCCCCATGCCCATCCCCACCTTCGGCCCCAACGCAGTCGACTGGGAGAACCGAGTCGACATGGACCGGCTGCGCGGCGAGCGGCTGGCGCGGCTGCGCGCGGAGCTCGAGAAGTCCGAGCTCGGCGCCGTGCTCGCGTTCGACTTCACCAACATCCGCTACATGACCTCGACCCACATCGGCACCTGGGCGATCGACAAGATGATCCGGTTCTCGCTCCTGGTCCGCGGCGGCGAGCCGATCGTGTGGGACTTCGGCTCCGCCGCCAAGCACCACCAGCTGTACAACCCGTGGCTGGACTACTCGCAGGCCAGCCCGGAGGCGGACCCGCACGCGCCGCACCACGGCGCCGACCCGCGCAACCCCAGCGGCGCGCGGGCCGGGATCTCCACCCTCCGCGGCGCCATCCACCCCGACGCCCGGATGGGCGAGACGGTCGCGGCCAAGATCAAACGCGAGCTCGACGCCTACGGTCTGCTCGACCAGCCGCTCGGCGTGGACGTGATCGAGCTCCCGGTGCTGTTCGCCCTGCAGGCGGCGGGCATCGAGGTCGTCGACGGCCAGCAGGTGTTCCTGGAGGCCCGCCGGGTCAAGACCAGGGACGAGATCAGGCTGCTGACCCACGCCGCCTCGATGGTCGACGCCGCCTACGACAACCTGTACCAGTTCCTGCGCCCCGGGGTGCGGGAGAACGAGTGCGTCGGCCTCGTCGCCAAGACCCTCTACGATCTGGGCTCGGAGTTCGTCGAGGGCGTCAACGCGATCTCCGGCGAGCGGTGCGCCCCGCACCCGCACGTCTACTCCGACCGCATCGTGCGCCCCGGCGACCCCGCCTTCTTCGACATCCTGCACAGCTACAACGGCTACCGGACCTGCTATTACCGCACGTTCGCGGTCGGCAGCGCGTCGACCGCCCAGCGCGACGCCTACACCCGCTGCCGCGAGTACATCGACCAGGCGATCAGCCTGGTCCGGCCGGGCGCCACGACCGCCGACATCGTCTCGGTCTGGCCGACCGCCCAGGAGTTCGGGTTCGCCGACGAGGAGGCCGCGTTCGCGCTCCAGTACGGCCACGGCGTCGGCCTGTCGATCTGGGAGAAGCCCGTCTTCTCGCGTCTGGTCTCGCTCGACCACCCCGAGGTCCTCGAGGAGGGCATGGTGTTCGCGCTGGAGACCTACTGGCCGAGCGCGGACGGCTGGGGCGCCGCCCGGATCGAGGAGGAGGTGGTCGTCACCGCCGACGGCTGCGAGGTCATCACCAAGTTCCCGGCCGAGGACCTCCTGGTCGCCGGCCAGCGCTACTACACCGTGTCCGGCCCGCTCAGCACCGAGCGCGACTCCCAGTCCCACCTCAACACCGAACCCGCCCGCTCCCGCCTCACCCCCTAACGCCCCCGCGCCCCCGCCGCCCCGGCCGGCGCGCCCCCCGCGACGGCCACCCCCGGCCGGCGCCCCCCGCAGGCCGACCACCTCCCGGGCCCGCCTACCCCCACCTACTGGCGGAGCCGAGGCCCACGACGCCAGGCTGCGGACGCACACGCGTCGCCGCAGACCAGATAACAGCAAGAACGCCGCCGTCCACCATTATTGTGCGACAAAGCATCCGGAAAACGTATTGAAACGTCGCACAATAAACCTCGCCAATCATTCCCGCCGGGATAACAGCAAGAAGCGCGGCGCGCGGGCGTCTGTGGCGGGACACTAGGCGCAAAGCCAGGGTCCGTTCGATCAAAATCCCGAACGGACCCTGGCTGCCTGCCCAGCGACAAGCCTCACGCTCGCAGCGGCGTCACCAGGAGACGGCCACGTACGTCGCCTCCAGGTAATCGAGGATCCCCTCGTGACCGCCCTCGCGACCGATGCCGCTCTGCTTGACCCCGCCGAACGGCGCGGCCGGGTCGCTCACCAGCCCGCGGTTGAGCCCGACCATGCCGGCCTCGAGCCGCTCGCTCACCCGCAGCCCCCGGGCCAGGTCCCCGGTATAGAGGTACGCCACCAGGCCGTACTCGGTGTCGTTGGCCAGCCGGACCGCCTCGTCCTCGGTGTCGAAGGAGACGACCGGGGCGACCGGGCCGAAGATCTCCTCACGCAGCAGCTCGGCCTCCGGCGGCACCTCGGTCAGCACCGTCGGCGGGTAGAAGCAGCCCTCGGGGTCGGGCCGGCCGCCGCCGGTGATCACCGTGGCCCCCTTGGCGACCGCGTCCCGCACCAGCTGATCGACCTTGTCGACCGCCTCCCGGTTGACCAGCGGCCCGACCTGGACGCCGTCGGCGGTGCCGGGGCCGACCGTGAGCGCGGACATCCGGTCGGCCAGCCGTCGCGCGAACTCCGCCGCCACCGGCGCCTGGGCGTAGATCCGATTGGCGGAGGTGCAGGCCTCGCCCGCGTTGCGCATCTTGGCGATCATCGCCCCCTCGATCGCGGCGTCGAGGTCGGCGTCGGCGAAGACCAGGAACGGGGCGTTGCCGCCGAGCTCCATGGAGACGTTGACCACCCGGTCGGCCGCCTCGCGGAGCAGTACCCGGCCGACCTCGGTCGACCCGGTGAACGAGAGCTTGCGGACCCGGTCGTCGTGCAGCATCGCCGACACGACGGCGCCCGAGCGCCGCGCGGGCAGCACGTTGACCACCCCGTCCGGCACCCCGGCCTCGGCCAGCAGCCCGGCCAGCGCGAGCGCGGTCAGCGGGGTGTCGCTGGCGGGCTTGAGCACCATCGTGCACCCCGCCGCGAGCGCGGGCCCGATCTTGCGGGTGGCCATCGCGGCCGGGAAGTTCCACGGCGTGACCAGCACGCAGACCCCGACCGGGCGGTACTGAACGAGGATCTTGTTGGTACCGGACGGCGCGGTCGCCAGCGTGCCGGGGATCCGGACCGCCTCCTCCGAGTACCAGCGGAAGAACTCGGCCGCGTAGAGCACCTCGCCGAGCGCGTCCGGCCGGGCCTTGCCGTTCTCCTGGGAGATGAGCCGGGCCAGCTCGTCGGCCCGCTCGGTCATGAGCTGGTAGGCGCGGCGCAGGATCTCGCCGCGAGCGCGGGGCGCGGTGGCGGCCCACGCCGGGGCGGCCGCGGCGGCGGCGTCAACGGCGGCGATGGCGTCCTCGACGGTGCCGTTGGCGACGGTCTGGAGGACGTCGCCGGTGGCCGGGTCGATGACGTCGAACCGGCCGCCGTCCGCGGCCGGGACGGACCGCCCGCCTATGAACAGGTCTCGCATGTGTGGTGCCTTTCCGTTAGACGATCATTCCCATTGGATCCTGTATGCGGGTAGTGAACGCCGACAGCCAGCGGGCCGCAAGGGCGCCGTCGATCGCGCGGTGGTCGACCGAGAGCACGCACCTCATGACCGTCGCCACCGTCACCGCGCCGTCGACGACGACGGGCTGCGGCCGCGCCGCGCCGACCGCGAGGATGCCCGACTGCGGCGGGTTGATGATCGCGGAGAACTCCAGCGTCCCGTACATGCCGAGGTTGGAGACCGCGAACGTGCCGCCCTCGAGCTCGTGCTGGAGCAGCCGGCGCTCGCGGGCCCGCTCGGCCAGGGCGCGCGCCTCCCGGGCGATGCCGGACAGGCGCCTGCCCTCGACCCCGCGCAGCACCGGCGTGACCAGGCCGCCCTCGGTCGCCACGGCGATTGACACGTCGACCGACCCGTGCGCCACGAGACCCTCGTCGCTCCAGGTGACGTTCGCCTCGGGCACGTCCGCGAACGCCGCCGCGACCGCCATCACGACGAAGTCGTTGACCGAGACCTTCACCGTCGCGGTCTGGTTGATCCGGCCGCGCAACGCGATCAGCTCATCGACCACGCACTCGGTCGACATGTAGAAGTGCGGCGTGGTCGCCTTGCTCTCGGTCAGCCGGCGCGCGATCGCCCGCCGGGTCGGCGTGTGCGGGATCAGCCGGTCGCCCGCCGCCAGGGCCGGCGCCGGACGCGAGCCAGGCGCGGACGAAGCGGGCGCCTGGCCCGAGCCCCGTGGATGGCGCGGCGCCCGGCCTCGACTCGATCCGCTCCCGCTCCTCACGCCGCTCCTCCAGCCGCGCGATGTCGCGCCGCACGATCCGGCCGCTCGGCCCGGTGCCGGTGACGCCGGCCAGGTCGATGCGCTTCTCCAGCGCGATCTTGCGCACCAGCGGACTGGCGAAGATGCGCGCCCCCGACCCGCCGCCCCCTGCCTCCCCGTTCGCCCGCCCGTTCGCCGACCCCGCCGCTCCCGCCGCTCCCGAAGCGCTCCCGCCGCTCCCGAAGCCGCTCCCGCCGCTCCCGAAGCCGCCGCCACAGGCGTCACCGCCGCCACAGGCGTCACCGCCGCCGCAGGCGTCGCCCCCGCTGCGGGCGTCGCCCCGGCAGCCGCAGCCGCAGCCGCAACCGCCCCGCGCCCCAGCGCGGCGTCAATATCAGCGTCCGTCTCGCCCTCGCCGATCAGCACCGCCATCGCCGCCCCGACCTCGCCCGCCTCCCCGGCCGCGAGCACCAGCCGGCCGACGATCCCCGGCTCCTCCGCCTGGTACTCGACGATCGCCTTCTCGGTCTCGATCTCCACCATGGCGTCCCCGACGGCAACGCGATCGCCGGGCCCGACCAGCCAGTTGGCGATGGCCGCCTCGGTCGCGTCCGCCAGCACGCTCGGCATCCGCACCACCGAGGCCATCAGACGTCACCGTCCTGGCCCAGGCCCGGCACCTGCCCGAATCCGGCCCGAACGCGCTCGAGCCCGGCAACAACTTCCGAGGTCCGCGCGATCGCCGCCCGCTCGAGTACCCGCGAGATCGACGGCGACGCCTCGCCCCCGGTCACCCGCTGCACCGGCTGGTCCAGCCAGTCGAAGAACCGCCGCTGGATCTCGTCCGCCAGCCACCCCCCGTACGACGTGCCGACCGCGCCCTGCTCGACGATCAGCACCGCGTTGGTCTTCCTGATCGACGCGCCGACCGTGTCCCAGTCGAGCGACGCCCGGTCGAGGAAGCGAAGGTCGATGAGCTCGGCGTCGATCCCCGTCTCCTCGATCGCCTCCAGCGCGTGACCGACCATCGACAGGTAGGAGAGCACGGTCACGTCGTTCCCCACGCGCCGCACCGCGGCCGTCCCGAACGGGATGACGTAGTCAAGGTCGTCGACCGGGATCTCGCCCTCCGACCCGTACAGGTCCACGTGCTCGACGACCAGCACCGGATCGTCGATCGCGAGCGCCGCGTTCATCAGCCCCACGTAGTCGTAGGGCGTCGACGCGGCCATGATCCGCCACCCCGGCGCGGTGGCGAAGATCCCGACCGGGTCCATCAGGTGCTGCGATCCGTAGCCGGATCCCATCGCGACCTTCGTCCGCAGCACCAGCGGGACCGGATTGCGGCCGCCGAACATGTGCCGGGCCTTGCCGATCTGGTTGAACACCTGGTCGGCGGCGACCCAGACGAAGTCCGGGTACATGAACTCGACCACCGGCCGGAACCGGCCGTCGAGGGCGAGCCCGCCGCCCAGCCCTGCGAACGCGTTCTCGCTGATCGGCGTGCCGAGCACCCGGCCCGGGTACTTCGCCGCCAGCCCCTTGGTGGCGCCGTTAGTCCCGCCGCTGAGCCGGTGCACGTCCTCGCCCAGCACCACGATGCGCGAGTCGGAGCCCATCCGCCGGTCCATCACCCGCCAGACCGCGTCGATGAACTTCCCCGTCTTCAGCGCCCCGGTGAAGTCCCGCTGCTCCACCGCCCGCGCGTCCGCGATCTCGGACAGGTCACCGCGGACCCCGACGTCGACGAAGGCCGGATCGGGCCACAGCGCCGGCCGGATGCGCCGGCTCCCGGGCCGGGCGGCGCCCGGATCCGGCTCGACCAGCGCGCCGACTGCCCGCCGCATCGCCTCCTGCGCCTGCGACCGGACCGCGGCGATCCCGTCGGCGTCGATCAGGCCGAGCCGGGTCATCTCCGACCCGACGCGGTCGAGCGGGTCGCGGGCCCGCCAGGCGGCCTCCTCCTCCTTGGTCCGGTAGCCGAAGGCGCTGCCGGGGAACGGCCCGTTCTGATGGAAGTACCGGTAGACGAGCGCCTCGATCACGACCGGCCCGTCGCCCGCCCGCAACCGCTCCTGCGCCCGCTCCATCGCCAGGTACACCGCGAGCGGATCCATCCCGTCGACCCGCCAGGCCGGGATCCCGAAGCCGATCGCGCGCCCCGACAGCCGCGGCTCGCCGGTCGCCTCCTCCACCGTGGTCGAGACCGCGTAGCCGTTGTTCTCGATGAAGAAGCACAGCGGCAGCTTCCAGGCCGACGTCAAATTGAGGCTCTCGAGCACCGACCCGATGTTCGCCGCCCCGTCGCCGAAGTACGTCACGGTGATATCCGACGTCCCCGCATGAAGCTGCGCCCAGGCGTTGCCGGCCGCCATCGGCACGCCGCCGCCGACGATGGCGTTGGTGCCGAGCGCCCCGGCCTCGAACCACTGCAGGTGCATCGAGCCGCCCCGGCCGGAGCAGTACCCCTGCGCCAGCCCGAGGATCTCGGCCAGCGTGCGCTGCAGCACCTCCTGCACCTCGGGGGTGACCAGCTGCCGGAGGTCAAGCGCGCCCTTGGTCACGTGGGTGAGGGCCTTGGCCAAGAACTGATGGTGCCCGCGGTGCGACCCGTTGACGGCGTCGGTCGAGCGCAGCCCGACGATCGAGCCGACCGCGCCGCCCTCCTGCCCGATGCTGGAGTGGGCCGGCCCGTGCACCAGGCCCGCCCCGGCCAGGTCGAGCACCGTCTCCTCGAACGCGCGGACGATGTGCAGCTGCCCCAGCATCGCCGCCAGCAACCCCGGGTCGGCGCCCTTCCAGTCCGCCGCCGTCGTGCTCAGTTCGTTCCACTCGGCTCCCGGCGCAACCCGCTTGACCCGTGGCATCGGCCTCTCCCTCCACCCAGCTTGATGCCGTCACGCTACCGCCCGAATGCATCCATTTCAACCCATCAACATGGCATAACCCCAACGACTACGATGTCTGCGCGAGACATTGGATACATTCTCACAATCAAAGTCCAAGTCAGTCATCTCGAACGGTCCCTGTCTCCGCCCCGTCCGCCCACCCGCGCCTCCTCCGCAGGCCGGCCGCAGCGGTCTCGGCACCACCGCCCTCACGCAATACCCTGATAGCTGGCCGGGGTGGTGGCTGGGGCCGAACGGGCCGGCGTCCTCGACCGGGCCCGCCGCGCCTGCCGTCGGCGACCTCCGCCAGCCGAGCGACGTCCTCATCATCCCCAGCGGTCCCGAGTGGGAGCGGCTGATCAAGGACGACGCGTTCCTGGACATGGTGAGACAGCTGAATGAGAAGGCCCGTCTCACGTCATCGGTCTGCACGGGCGCCTTCGAGCAGGTCCGGATGGAAGCAGCCCGGGCGATGCTGGAGACCGGCGATGACACCCTCGACGTCGTCGCGCGGCGGGCCGGATTCGGCTCGCCGGAGTCGCTGCGGCGGGCGTTCACGCGGCATCTGGGCGTGGTGCGCCGGCTCGGCCTGCGGACGCTGAACGGGGGCGGGCTTGCGCTCTCCACCGTCGCCGGCGTGCACGGCGCCACCGGCGAGGACGCGGGCATCGCGACCGGCCTGAACAACGCGTCCATGCAGATCGGCAGCGCCATCGGCCTGGCCGCCCTGGTTTCGCTCGGCGCCAGCCACGCCGCCCTCCTCCAGCACGCGGGGCTCGACCGGATAACGGCGGCGCCCAGGGCTACGCCCTCAGCTTCGCCATCGCCGCCGGGGTGACCGGCTTCGGCGCGCTGCTCGGCTTCTTCGGTATCACCCGCCCAATCCCCGCCCGGTCGCCCGAACCCGAGGTCGGGACCGTGCGGGAAGCCGTTCAACTGGGGCGATGAGCGACCGCGACCGAAGCGACGAAAAGGAAGCGGGCCGCGCAGGGAAGCCCCCGCGCGGCCCGCTCCGGCGCCTTCGTTAGTCCCCGAGGTCGCTCAGGAACCGGTTGGTGTACTCCAGCGGCGTCGTGCTGGAAATCGAGTTGCAGGTGGGGGAGGCGTAATCGTCGCTGCAGGGCGTGTCCCGGTCGAATGACCAGAAGTGCAGCCCGGCCAGGCCGTTGCTGGTCGCGTAGGACGTGAGCGTGTCCACGTCAGCGGTGGTGAAGGTCTCGCTGGTGTTGTCGTTCAGGCCGATCATCGGGGTGACCGCGATCTTGCTGGCCGGGATCCCGTAGGTGTGCTCGAGGTTCTTGACCGCCTGGATCGACGACTGCCCCATCTCGCAGCTGCCGTTGACGACGACGCAGACGCTGCTCGACGCGCTGCCGAAGTCCATCGTCATCAGGTTGATGACGTAGTTCTTCAGGCTGGAGCCGAGCACCGCCTGGACGACCTCGTTGCCGAGCGAGTTCACTCCGCCGTAGCTGCCGTCGGATGCCCCGAGCGTGGCGAGGGTGAACGAGAACTGGATGTTCGGGTACTGCGCCTGTGCTCCTGCCGCCGAGGCGACCAGGTTCTGGATGTCCGATGCGGACTGGCCGCCTTCGATGTCGAAGTCGATGCCGACCAGGTGCGGGCTCGCGTAGCGGGCGATGAACGATTCCATGCCAGACGCCGAGGTGCAGGTGAAGGTGCCGGCCTCACCGCCGGTCGAGACCACGTAGTTCAGGCCGGCGCTGTTGAGCTGCGGAACGTTCTCGGCCGCCCAGGTCGCAGCCGGGGCGCCGCCCCAGGTCTCGCTGCCGCAGGCTCCGGTCGCGAACGCGAGCGTGATCGCGGGCAGCCTCGGGACATAGTTCGATACCACGCTGCCGGAGCCCACCACCGGAATGGCGGACCCTTCAACGGCCGACTGCATCTGGTAGGTGTTCCAGTTCATGTTGATGGTGACGTCCTTGTAGGGGCTGAAGAGCAGGCCGCTCACCGAGCCGGTGCCCGTCCCGCCGCCCCCGCCGCCGCCGCCGCCACCGCCGCCACCGCCGCCCGAGCCGGTGCAGGCGCCGTCGGACGTCCACGGCTGTCCCGAGCCGCTGCCGCCGTTGTTGGTCGCCGGGTCGTTGCCCTGCGTCCACCAGTTGGCGGTGTAGTTGGTCCCGTTCTCGCTGGCCTGGTTGCCGGCGGTGTACACGGCGGTGGAACTCCACGCCGCGGCGCAGGCGGTGGACGCCTGCGCGGCGGGCCCGGAGGCCAGCGCGAGGACCGAGCCGCCGGCGGTCAGCCCGAGGGCCGAGCCGGCGATGAGAGCTGTGCGCAGAATCCGTCTTCCGACCTGCATGGACCCTCCAGGGGTGAGAAAAGCTGAGGCGCCGGCCTCCCCCCTCGAGCCGGTAAACCGGTGTGGTCACTTTGTATGTCCGGAGACCGGGGCCGTCAAGACTTACTATTAGGAATCTTTCTTGTTTATTTCTTGCGACCGCCGCCCAGGCTCCCACCCGACCACTCCAGCCTCACGAGCCTCCGTAACTTCACGCGTGTGCCTGGAGTGCGGCGCAGCGCCGCGCCGCTCACTGCGTGGCGGTCAAGACGCTCCGCCCCCGCACCCGAAGCCTCAATTGGCAGTCCGCAGGTGGCCGTGAACAGTTTCAACTACCTGACGGGCTAGTTCGAGTGCCGCTGGCTCGAGATCGGCGATCTTTGGCAGCGCGGTGTCAGCCGCGGAGTCCATTTCAGCGCATTTCGTCCCGAGCAGCATATCGAGCCCTACCAGGCGATCGATGAGGGCTTGAATATCCTGATAGGCTGTGTCGCTCAAACCGGACGCGGCGGCCTGCGCGCTGAAAATCTTGGGCAGAAGCTCTCGCATCTGTGTGTTATAAAGCTTTGCTTCTTCTTTGACCTCATAAAATTGCTTTGCAGAGGCAGACCAAGCAAGCCATGCCATGCTCTGACTGGCAATCGCTATCAATCTAGTGAGTTCCAACAGGGACCAGCGTTCCTCTTTCCATATTTCATCCGCGCGTCCTTGCCGCCAATTTTGCGCTTCCAGAAGTCTCTGCTGTCGATTAGTTATCAATGTGCCCAATAGCCCGGCCAGCGCGCCAATCACTCCGCCCGCTAGTCCAATTATGGCTGCATCCATACCCTGAGGTTACTCGTCGCGAGTAGCTCGCGAAAGACTGCATTTCTGTAACGTCGGAGGCGACCTGAATCGACCAGCCGGCGCCTAGTCGCCTTTATCGCGCTCTTACTGTGTTCAGAGCGTCAGAGTCGGCAGCGTGCGCAATAGTTGATCTGTGTGCAGGCAGGAAATGGGTGCTCTATCGCGTCCGCCTTGGTCGTTCGGGTCACTGTTCCGGCCGGCACCCGGAGTGCGGTCATGGCCGCTGCCCGGGCCGCGCGTACCGTAGTGGCCATGGTCAGCGACGACGGCGGCCGGGTTCGCATGCCAGCGGACACACTCGGAGCCGGGGGACCGGTGGTCTCCCGGGTCGGGCTGGGGCTGGCCGCTCTCGGCCGCCCGGCCTACATCACCGGCGGCCGGGCGCGGGACCTGCCCGACCGCAGCGTGGAAGGCCTGCGGAGCCGGACCTTCTCGATGCTGGACGCCGCCTACGCGGCCGGGGTCAGGTACGTAGACGCGGCCCGTTCCTACGGGCGGGCGGAGGAGTTCCTGGCCGGCTGGCTGGCCGAGCGCGGCCACCCGGACGTGATCGTCGGTTCGAAGTGGGGGTACCGGTACACCGGCGACTGGCAGCTCGACGCTCCCCGGCAGGAGGTCAAGGAGCATTCGCTGGCCATGTTCACCACCCAGCTGGCGCAGAGCCGGGCCCTGCTCGGCGGCCGGCTCATCCTGTACCAGGTGCATTCCCTGACCGAGGACTCCGGCCTGTTCACCGACCCTCCGCTGCTGGCCGCGCTGTCCAGGCTGCGGGCCGAGGGCGTGCTCATCGGGCTGAGCGCCAGCGGCCCTCATCAGGCGCAGGCGATCCGCCGGGCGCTGTCGGTGACGGTAGACGGGCAGCAGCTGTTCACCGAGGCCGAGGTGACCTGGAACCTGCTCGAGCCGTCGGTGGGCCCGGCCGCGGCCGAGGCCGCCGCAGCCGGGTGGGCGATCCTGGTCAAGGAGGCGGTCGCCAACGGGCGGCTGACCGCGGCGGGCGCGCCGCCGGCGTCGCTGACCGCGCTGGCGGCGGAGCGCGGCGTCACCGAGGACGCGATCGCGCTGGCCGCCGCGCTCGCCCAGCCGTGGGCATCGGTCGTGCTGTCCGGCGCCGTCACCCAGGCGCAACTGGCTCAGAACCTGGCCGCGCTCACCGTCGGCCCGCTTCCGCCGCTCGGCCTGGCCGAGGACCCGGCCGCCTACTGGCAGGAGCGGGCGGCCCGGCCGTGGAACTGAGCTATCAGGAGTTGAACAGCTTCCACTTGCCTTCCGAGACGACCTCGACCGTGCCGTCGATCACGGTAATCGCCGTAGCATCGTCTATTGCGTACGTCGGCACCGGTAGCCCAGGCCCATTTCTCCGCGTTCGCCACGTCCTGCTGATCGTCGAATTCGACGTGCGGAATAATCGCGAAGTCAACCAGTCCCGCGCCGTTAGCCATGACCAGGGTCATGGTGGTTTCCCCCTCGGGCGTGCCGAACGCCATCTCTTCCGATGAGAGCCTTTCCCCGCTGCATGGGGGCACGGCCCGATACACCTCGCCAAACAGGGACGCCATCGCGATGGCACCCGCGCTCACCCCGACGTACACCGTCTTGGCCAGCAAGGACGGCAGGAGATCACCGAGTCCCGAATGCTTCAGCCAGTAGGACAGGTACACCGGATCGCCGCCCCAGACCAGCAGGGCGTCCGTCTCCTGAACGGTGGCGACCCAGACGTCTGTGTCGATGCTGGGCAGCGCGGTGAGCTCTAGAATTCCCAGCGACTTCCATCCCAAATCGCACAACGGGCTCGTGGCGCTTCCCGTGATCGCCCGGTACGCGTTGTTGGGACCCCCGGAAAAGGGGTAGATCGCGGTCGGCACGAAGAGGGCGCTGCACTCGGCAATTGGCTTGCCAAGCAGGCCGACGAGCACGTCGGCGATGCTCCGGTTGCTGATGCCCGAGGAAGTGAGAAGAAGCTTCATGTAACCTTTCCCTATTTCGCAGTCGTCGAGGCCTCCCGGTGCAGGTCGGGTCCTCCCCCTAAAGACGCAGGAGGAGGGCGAATCTCATCGCAAGCACGGCCAGCACAACCACCCAGGCGGCGACGGTTCTCACCGTCGGCCGCTCGCCTCAGTCGCCCCGCCGGTCGCCCGCCTCGGTCTCCGGCGCGGGTTCGTCGAGGGACGCGAGGAACCCGGTGATCGCCTCGGCGACCGCCGCCGGCGCGCGGCGGGGCAGGTGATGGCCCGCGTCCGAGATGAGCCGCAGTCGCGCGTCCGGCAACTCGCTGACCAGCCGCTGCGCGGACATGATGGGCACGATCTGATCAGCCGGGTCGGCCAGCAGCAGCACCGGCACCCCGATCGACGGCAGCGCGCCCTCGAGCTCGGCGAGTTCGCCGAGCAGCGCCCGCTGCTCGGTCAGGAAGGCGCGCCACCGAGGCTCAGGGCCGGACTGGGTCTCCCCCCAGACCTGCAGGCCGAGATGCTCGCCGGGGTCGAGCGGTCGGCCTTCCCGTCCGCGCAGCCAGGCGAGCCGAATGCGCGCGATCCACGGCGTCCACCGCCACATGAGCTGCGCGGCCAGCGGGCCGACGACCGGCGCGGCCAGCAGCCAGTCGACGATGCCGACGGAGCCCGGCCCGACGCCGGCCAGCAGCACCACCGCCGCGACCCGGTCCCGGGCCTCACGCGCCGCCAGCAGCGCGGCGCCGCCGGCCCAGGAGTGCGCGACCAGGACGGCCGCCTCGACGCCCCGGGAATCCAGGTCGTCCGTGATCACCTGGGCGTTGGCGGCGAAGCCCGCCGCCTGGCGCTCGCTCGCGCCGTAGCCGGGGCGGTCCGCCGCCACCGCGTGCAGGTGGGCCGGCAGCAGGGCCAGGACGGAGTCCCAGTCGGCGGCGCTGCCGGGCTGGCCGTGGAGCAGCACGAGCTCATGCGCTCGCGGCGTCGTCACCGGGACCGGCTCGGCTGACGGCTCCAGCGCGGGTTCCGGGGCAGACTGGGCCGTTGGCCTGCGGGCCTGCAGGAGCAGCAGGATCAGCCACCCCACGGCGGCGTTCAGCCAGAAGCTGGTTAGCCGGTAGAGCACGGCCGCGGCGACGGCCTGCCGGACGTGCACGCCCGATCCGACCAGGGCCAGGCTGATCGCGCCCTCGGTGATGCCGAGGCCGCCGGGGGTGAGGGACAGGCCCTGCGCGGCGACTCCGGCCGTGTAGACCAGGAGTAGGTCGTCCCACGGGACCCGACCGCCGACGGCGATGATGGCGACGGTCAGCACCGCCGCGTCGGCGAACCAGTTGACCAGCGAGTCGCCGAGGGCAAGTCCCCAGCTCGACGTCGGCAGCCGCAGGGCGCCGAACCGCTGGCCCCAGGCCCGGAGCGCAAGTTTCGGGTCGGTGGCGGGCCAGCGCAGCAGCTGTGCCCCCCGGGTGAGCGCCCGGCTCAGGAGGTTCTCCAGGTACCGGCGGACGCGCGGGTAGCGGGCCGCGGCCGCGAGGGCGGCCGTGGCGGCCAACACAAGCGCAAGGGCGGGGACGGTGACCGCCAGCGCCACCGTGCGGCCGGACGCCAGGCCGCCCACCGCCAGCACCACGACCCAGGCGGCGGCGGAGATCACGGCCCCGGCCAGCAGCGTCCAGCCGGCGCTGGCGGCGCCGGCGCCGAACCGGGTGAAGCGGCGGAAGAGGTACGCGGCGGCCAGGCTCGGGCAGGCCAGCGGGACCGAGACCGACATCGCGTTCGCGGCGTAGACGGTGACCAGCATCTCGGACCGCCGGGGCCGCGCTCGGCCGGCCGTGAGGAGCTGGCGGAACATGGCGGCGAAGGCGGCCATCGAGATGACCTCGAGCGCCACGCCCGCCGCGAGCCAGGTCCAGCGCGGATGTGACAGCACCTTGAGCGACCCCGCCACGTCGGAGTTCTCGGCGGCGGCAGCGGCCGTCAACAGCCCGACCGCTGCGATCGCGACCGCAGCCGGGACCAGCGCCCGTGACCATCCGGGCCTGCCAGGGCGACTGGCCAGGCTCTCGATCACCGGCGCTGTTCCTTTCTGGTCAGCCTCCGCAGAGCGCACGTCAGGTGCGAACAACTACCACCTTCCCCCTCATACCCGATTTGTCACCTCAGAAAGCCCACCCGCTGAAAGCTTTCGAGCAGCTGGCTGAGCATCTGCCGCTGCCGGGCGGCGGTGACCTGCCCGGGGTAGAGCACGCGCTGGGCGCTGAGCCCGTCGATCAGCACCAGCAGTTGGTGGGCGGCCAGGTCGATGTCCACCCCGTCGCGAAGCTCGCCCAGCGTGACCGCCTCCGCCAGATGGCCCCGCAGACGGCCCGCGAACCGGTCGAACTCGGTGTTCTGCATCGCGCGGAGCTCGGGATTGCCCAGCGCCCGCCCCCAGAAGCTGATCTCGATCCGCGCCTCGAGGTCACGCTCGTCGTCGAGCGGCAGCGCCTCCAGCATGATGACCCGGAGCGCGTCCAGCCCGGCCAGGCCGGCCGCCCTGGCGTCCATCCGGGCCCTGACCCGGCGGTGCGAGAGCAGCAGGGCCGCCCCGAGGATGTCGGCCTTGTCGCCGAAGTAGTGCGCCAGGATGCCCGGCGAGCAGTGCGCCTCGCGGGCGATGGCCCTGATGGTGGCCTTGGCGATGCCGTCGCGCGCGATCACCTGCCAGGTTGCGGACAAGATCTCGTCGCGCCGCTCATCCCAGTTGACGATTTTCGGCATAACAGCGGAACTCCCGGACGGAGTTTTGCGGCCGCCCCCTGTTTTTTTATCGGACGTCCGTCTAACATCCCCCATAATGTACCCCAGCGCGCCCGACGGGCTCGGGCCGGCCAGGACCGAGCTCGTCAGCTACGGCAACCGCCTGCTCGCCGACGGACTGTCCATCGGCAGCGCGGGCAACCTCAGCGTGCGCGCGGGCGACGTCGTCGCGATCACCCCGTCCGGCGTCCCCTACCCGCGCCTGCGACCGGCCGACGTCTGCCTCGTCACGCTGCCAGGCGAGCAGCTCGCCGAAGGCGCAGCCCACCGGCCAGACCAGCCGCGATCGCCGTCTTCGGAGACGCCGATGCACCTCGCGATCTACGCCGCGACCAGCGCCGGGGCGGTCGTGCACACGCACTCGCCCGAGGTCATCGCGCTGTCCGCCGCGCGCCGGGAGCTGCCCGCCATCCACTACGCGATCGCCGCGCTGGGCGGCCCGGTCCGGGTCGCGCCGTACGCGCGGTTCGGGTCGGCCCAGCTGGCCGAGGCGGCCGTCGCCGCGCTCGACGGCCGCAGTGCCGTCATCCTCCGCAACCACGGGGCGGTCACCTACGGCGCCGACCTGGCCCAGGCCTATGACCGGGCGCTGCTGATGGAGTGGCTGGCCCGCACCTACCGGCTGGCGCTGGCCTACGGGGAGCCGGCGCTGCTGTCGGCGGCCGAACTCGACGAGGTGGCGGCCGAGAGCCGACGCCGCCGCTACGGGACCGGGACCCGAACGGCGTCGCGCTCATGACCGGCCTGGCAACAACGCCCCTCGGCCTGGCAACAACGCCCCTCGGCCCGGTGACCGTGCTCGGCGCTCACATTCTGGACGTGCTCGGCCGGCCGGTCGAGGCCATCCCGCCCGGCCAGGGCAGCGCCCGGCTGACCGAGATCAGGGCCACCGCGGCCGGGACCGCGGCCGGAACGGGCGTCGACCTCGCCAAGCTCGGCGCCAGCGTGTTCGCGATCGGCGCGATCGGCGACGACCTGCTCGGCGACATGGTCATCGCCGCGATGACCGGGCACGGCGTCGACACCGGCGGCCTGAGCCGCAAGCGCGGGGTGCAGACATCGGCCACGATCCTGCCGATCAGGGGCAACGGGGAACGCCCGGCCCTGCACGTCCCCGGCGCGACGTCCCTCCTCGAGCTGGCCGACGTCGACCTGGACCGGGTCCGCGGCAGCCGGGCGCTGCTGATCGGCGCGCCGGACGCCCTCGGCGCCATCGTCGGCGAGGGGCTGGCGCAGGTAACCGCGGCCGCCCGGGCCGGGGGAGCGCTGGTCGCGGTCGACGTGCTCCACCCCGGCCGGCCGGACGATCTGACCCGGATCGCCGGGCTGCTCGGCGCGACCGACTGGTTCCTGCCCAACAGCGATCAGCTGCGAGCGCTCACCGGCCGGGCCGACCTCACGGCCGCCATCGCCGATGTGCTTGCCCTCGGCGCCGGCGGCGTGGCCGTCACCTGCGGCGCAGACGGCTGCGTGGTCGCCTGGCGCGGCGGCGGGGCGCCGGTGCCGCTGCCCGCGATCGAGGTCGACGTCGTCGACACCACCGGCTGCGGCGACGGGTTCACGGCCGGAATGCTGGCCGGGCTGCTGGTCGGGGCCGGGCCGGTCGACGCCGCGTGGCTGGGGATCGCCTGCGGCTCGCTCGTCGCCACCGGCCTGGGGTCGGACGCCGGGATAGCCGGTTTCGGCCAGGCGCTGGACTTCCTCGGCCGGGCCCAGCCGTCCGTGGCCGACCGGATCGCCGCCGCGGCCGCGCGGCGGGCACGTCAGCAGGCGAAGGAGCGGGTCCATGACTGAGCAGCAACCCGAGCAGCAACCGGAGCAGCCACCGGGCCAGCAACGGGAGCGGCAACGCGCAGGAGCGGCCGGCCCCCTGGACCAGCGGCTCCGGGAGCGCGCCCGGGCGGTGATCCCGGGCGGGATGTACGGGCACCAGTCGGCCGCGTCCCTGCCCTCCGCCTTCCCCCAGTTCATGCGGGGCGGCCGCGGCGCCCGGATCTGGGACGTCGACGGTAACGAGTACGTCGACCTGATGTGCAGCTACGGACCGGTGGTGCTCGGCCACCAGCATCCGCGGGTGGAGCAGGCGGCGGCGGCGCAGGCGGCCCTCGGCGACTGCCAGAACGGTCCCGGCCCGGTCATGGTGGACCTCGCCGAACTGCTCGTGCAGACCGTGGGTCACGCCGACTGGGCGATGTTCGCCAAGAACGGCACCGACGCCACCACCATGTGCTGCACGATCGCCCGGGCGCAGACCGGGCGGCAGAAGATCCTGGCCGCCGCGGGCGCCTACCACGGCGCCGCGCCCTGGTGCACGCCGCGGCCGGCCGGCGTCACCCCGCAGGACCGCGCCAACCTCGGCTACTACACCTACAACGATCTCGCCAGCGTGCAGCGCGCCGCCGCCGAGGCGGGCGGCGACCTGGCCGCCATCGTGGTCAGCCCGTTCAAGCACGACGCCGGGTACGACCAGGAGCTCGTCGACCCCGCGTTCGCCCGCGGCCTGCGCGCGCTGTGCGACGCCGCCGGCGCCGCGCTCATCCTGGACGACGTGCGCTGCGGGTTCCGGCTGCACCTGGGCTCGAGCTGGGAGCCGATCGGGGTGTCGCCCGACCTGTCGGCCTGGAGCAAGGCGATCGCGAACGGCCATCCGCTCGCGGCCGTGCTCGGCGGCGACGCGTTCCGCGACGGGGCGCGGCAGGTGTTCGTCACCGGCTCGTTCTGGTTCTCGGCGGTCCCGATGGCGGCCGCAATCGCGACGATCACGGCGCTGCGCGAAGAGCGGGCGGTCGAGGCGATCCAGCGGTCCGGGGCCGAGCTCCGGGACGGGATCCTGGCCCAGGCGCGCGCGTGGGAGCTGCCGGTCAACTACACCGGCCCGGACGCGATGCCGTACCTCTCCTTTGCCGGCGACGCCGACCGGGAGCTGGCCGGCCTGTTCGCCGCCGCCGCGCTGCGCGGCGGCGTCTACCTGCACCCGCGCCACAACTGGTTCGTCTCCGCCGCCCTCACCGGCGACGACATCGCCCTGACGCTCGAGGCGACGGACCAGGCGTTCGCCGCCGTCCGCAAGCACCTCGGCCAGTAAGACCAGCAACGCCAGCCAAGAAAGGTTCCCATCCGGATCGACCCGTAGAAACCCCGCCGAAAGAAGGCCCCCTTGTCCGGTACAGCAGCCGATCCCAACCCGTCCGTGCCCGTGCCTGCCCCCGCCCGGTCCGTCGCGGCGGACCAATCCGAGACGATCCTGCAGCGGGCCGGCTACAAGCCGGAGCTCAGGCGGTCGTTGCGGTTCTTCTCGATGTTCGCGATCGCGTTCTCAATCATCTCGATCACCACCGGCATCTTCCTGAACTACGGGTTCGGCCTCGCGTACTGGGGGCCCGCCTCCATCTGGACGTGGCCGATCGTCGGGGTCGGCAACCTGATGGTCGCCCTCGTCGTCGCCGAGCTCGGCACCCGCATCCCGCTGGCCGGCTACGCCTACCAGTGGAGCGCCCGGTTGGTGAACCCCACCTACGGCTGGTTCGTCGGCTTCGCCGGCCTGCTCTACATGGCCGTCGGCGGCGGGGCGATCATGCTCCAGGTCGCGGCCCCGCTGCTGCTCAGCGAGTTCAACGTCGACACCCCGAGCCCGCACCTGGTGCTCGCGGTGGCGATCATCTTGATGCTGCTGCCGGTGGTCATCAACATCATCAGCATCCAGGTCGCGGCGCGGGTCAACAACGTCGCGGTGTTCACCGAGATCATCGGCACGGTCGTGTTCGGCGTGCTGCTGCTCGTGCTGTGGGGAGTCCACGACAAGCCCACGCAGTATGGCGCGGGCATCCTCACCAACACGACCTCCGTCTTCCACAACCCGACCTGGTACGCCTTCGCCCTGGCCGGCCTGCTCGGCGCCTTCACCCTGGTCG
This sequence comes from uncultured Actinomycetota bacterium, assembly GCA_963836195.1. GTDB lineage: Bacteria > Actinomycetota > Actinomycetes > Streptosporangiales > Streptosporangiaceae > Trebonia. The sequence continues at coordinate 249,136 of CAWIIX010000002.1, forward strand.
GGTTCGAGCTGGCGGCCGACATGTCCGAGGACGCGGTCGACCCGGGCCGGAGCGTGCCGCGCGGCGTGCTGTGGGCGGTGGGCGGGTCGGCGGTGCTCGGGATGGTCGCGCTGATCGGGTTCACGGTCGCCATCCCCGACCTCAAGACGGTCGAGGCGGCGCCGCTGCCGCTGCTGGCGATCGCGGGCTACTGGCTGCCGTCCTGGCTGGTCAAGGTCTTCGTGGCGTTCGTGGTCTTCTCGATGTTCTCGATCCTCGTCGTCGGCTCCGGCGCGCAGGCCAGGCTGGTCTACTCCCTGTCGCGGGACAACATGATGCCGTTCTCCAGGACGCTGCGGAAGATCAACCAGCGCAGCCAGACGCCGGTGGTGGCGCTGCTCGTGTTCGGCGTGGTCGACGTCGGCGTGATGATCTACGGGTACTTCCAGACCAGCTCGTTCGGCACCCTGGTCGGCGCGACCGCGATCATCCCCTACATCATCTACTTCCTGATCACGGTGGCCTACGCGGTCAAGCGGCGCACCACCGACAGCCTCCCGGGCTCGTTCACCCTCGGCCGGTGGGCGTGGCCGGTCATCGGGTTCGTGCTCGTCTACACCGTGGTGATCATGGTGGCGCTGTCGTTCCCCTCGCCATTCCACGGCTCGGACAAGATGCTCGGCTACGCGCTGGCGCTGGCCGCGCTCTGGTACTTCGGCGGCCTGCTGAGGAGGCTGAGGAAGGGCACCGCCGGGGTGAAGCCGGTCGGCGACCTCCTCAACAAGCTCTAGTCAACAAGCTCTAGTCAACAAGCTCTAGTCGGCAAGCCCTAGGGTTCGCCAAGCTGCTGGTAGCCCGGGTGCACCCCCGGGGTGAGTCCCTGCTGCTCGGCGATGCGGCCGAGCAGTTCCGCGAGCTGTCCCCGCTCGGCCGCGCTGAGGGCGGCGCAGATGTCGTCCTCGTGCGCGGCCCCGGCGGGGCCCGGGCTTGGTCCGGAGGAACTGACCGCCCTCGGCGGTCAGGTAGAGGGCGTGATGCCGGCGGTCGTCGGGATTGCGCCGCCGCTCGATCAGGCCGCGTTCCTCGAGGTGGTCGACGAGCAGCACCAGGCGGCTGGGCGGGGTCCGCAGCTGTCGCGCGAGCTCCTGCTGGCTCTGCCCGGGCTGCGTCGCGACCAGCCGGAGTAGGCCCGCCTGGGCCGGGGTGAGGTCGAGGTCGGCGATCCGCCTGGCGAACCCCGCCGCCGCGTGTCGCGCTCCAGGCCACCCCGCTCGACGCCCTCTGCGTCACGCTCCAGGCCACCCCGCTCGTCGCCCTCTGCGTCATGCTCGCCGCCGCCTAACCGCTCCCGGCCCCGCACCCACCCGCACCCACCCGCCCCACCCGCCCCACCCGCCCCAGCCCAGCCGGCCCAAATGGGCTTTTGGGCCGGCAAGAGTGAGCCCAAATGCGCATTTGGCACACCGGCCGACCGCCTCAGCCCAGCTGCCGATGGCTCTCAGGAATTCCGTACCCGACTCAGCGGCAGGCGGGGTAACCGGTGGCGGGCAGTCGGACACTAACAAGTGTGAGCCGAATCGCTGCCGCGCCGTCTGCTGGAGGACCGCCGTGACGACTGTCCGCATCGTGCCCGCGCGCCACATCCGGCCCTCGCGGGCCCCGGACGGGAGTGACGTGCCCGACTGGTGGCCGCATCAGCGTCTCATCGTGCTGGCCGACACCGCGCTCGCCGCAGATGGGGGCCACCGGGCGGTACCGCTGTGGGTAGTTGCCGGTCACAAGGGGCTGCTGGGTCGGCTGGGCCAGCCCGCCGCTGATTCCGAGGCGACCAGTGGCCTGCTCGAGACGACGGTCCGGCTGCTGGGGACGGCCGGGACAGCGGTGAGCGCCGTGGACATCGAGCCGGACAGCGACGACGTGCCCGAGCTGCGCTCAGACACGGTTACCGCACGCGTCAGGCTGGCCACGGCCACCGGAACCCGGCCGGTGCCGGTAAGCGCCGAGTACGGCCTGGCGCTGGCCGCCGTGGCCGGGGCACCGGTCCGGGTGGCCGACGCGGTGATGGACCGACTCGCGGTTTCGGTGCCGGGTGAGGACGTGCTGGCTCCGTTCCTGCCCCCGGCGGCTGCCCGACCGCCGGTCCGCCCCAGCCAAGCGCGGCGTTTCGAGCCGCGGAATATGGCATTCACCGAGGGCCTGGACGGCTGGCAACTGGCTGGCAGCTTGTCCGGTGACGGCCAGCGGGCCGGGCCGGACTACTCCTGCACCGCCGTGGACGAGTCCGCAGTCTTGGCCGCCACGGTCCCGGAACCGGCCGGCTCGGCCGTCCTCGTCCAGACCATCGCCGCCGAGGATTACCGCGGCGCCACGGTCACCTTTCGCGGACAGCTGCGCGCGGCCGGCCTGGCCGGTCAGGCCGGGCTGCAAATAGCCGTGCGCAGACGACCGGACGAGCCGCTTGGCGCCCCCCTGCCCGACCACGGCAGCAGCCTGATCGCACCGGGCAGCAGCGACTGGACCTGGCATGAGGTCGCGCTGCCGGTGCCCGGCGAGGCCACCGCCATCCGGTTCGGCATTTCCCTGGCCGGCCACGGCCGCATTGAGCTGCGCGGCGCGGAACTCACCCCGGCGCCGCCGGGAATGCAGGAGTAGCCAAGCATGGACATCCCCGACGGCGACCTGGTCCGGCTGGCCCGGGACGGCGATCCGGCCGCGTTCCAGCTGCTGGTCGAACGGCACCGGCCGATGGCCCGCGCCCGCGCGGCCCGGCTGTGCCCTCAGCCGGACGACGCCGACGATGCCGTGCAGGATGCGTTCCTGCAGGCGTTCCTTGCGCTCGACCGGCTGCGCGACCCCGACCGGTTCGCCGGCTGGCTGGGCGGCATCATCGTCAACGTCTGCCGCGCCCAGCGGCGCCGCGCGCCGCTGACCCTGCTCGGCGACTGGCCCGAGAACCTGCATCCGGCCTCGGACGGCAGCCTGCCGTCGGCTGAGGACCTGGACCGCGCTGACGTGCTCAGCCGCGCGGTCGCCGACCTGGCCCCCGGGCAGCGGGAGGCGGTCACCCGGTTCTACTACGCCGACCAGCCCGCCGGTCAGGTCGCCGTCACTCCCGGCGCCGCCAAGGCCAGCCTGCACAAGGCCCGCCGTCGGCTGCGCGAGTACATCACCGCGCACCGCCCCGACCTCATCCCTGCCGCCTCCCGGAGAATTCCCATGACCGCTGTTCGCATCGCGCACGCCGACCCCTGGCCCGGACGCACGGCCGACGGGGGGATGGATATCCGTCACGTGCTCGTCGTTCTCGTCGACGACGTCGGCCACCGGGCGCTGCCGGTCCGACTCCCTGGTCCAGAAAGCCAGCTCTGGCGCCTGCTCAGCCGCCCTGACGACCCCCACGAGGAGGACCTCGCGAGCGCTCACGCCGAGGAGATGACCGGCCGGCTGCTGCGGGGAGCAGGGGTCCCCCTGGCCGGCGTGACCGTCACCGACCTAGGCCCGGGGGTGACCGCCACCCGGATAGGCATCACCGGGTCGGGCGGATCCAGGCCGGTCACCGCCAGCCTCGCGGACGGCCTGACTCTCGCCGTCATCACCGGCGCGCCGCTGGCCGTCGACGAGCCGGTCATGGACCGGCTGGCCAGGCCCGTCACCGGCCCCGACCTTCTCAGCAAGTTCCGCAGCGAGCAGACACCTCCCAGGTCTTTGAGTCGGCGGTTCGAGCCCCGCAACATGGCGTTCACCGACGGCCTTGACTACTGGCAGCTCCGCGGCACCTTCCTGCGCCTGGGCACCGGGTTCGACTATTCCGCCACCACCTCCGGCGGGCGGGCGATCCTGGCCGCAGCGGTCCCCGAGCCGGCCGGATCCGCCTTCCTCGCCCAGGAGATTGAACCCGACGACTACCGCGGCCGCACCGTCACCTTCCGCGGCGAACTGCGCACCGCCGAGCCCGACGGCCGCGCCGGGCTGGCTCTCCGCGCGAGCAGCCCGGGCCGGTCCACGCCAGCACCCCGGGTGGCCAGCCCAGATCCCCGGGAAGACCCGGCCAACCACATCGCCCCCGCCACCGGGACCGGCGCGTGGACCCGGTACGAGGTCACCGCCCAGATCCCGCCGGACGCCAACCTGATCAGGTTCGGCGTCTTCCTGAACGGCGACGGCCAGGTCGAACTCCGTCGCCCGGAGCTAGCGCCTCATCCGCCCGGCCAGCAGTAGCGCCTACTCAGTAGGACCCACCCCGATCCAGGGGGCGCTAGGCCGCCGCCATCGAGGAGGGCCGGGGCCCGTCCTCGATGAGCGGGGCCTGGCAGCCACCGCCTACCGCCTGCTGGCGGCTGGACGGCGGGACCGGCCGGCGGCTAGCTCAGATGCCGGGCGAAGAACCGGGCCCCGTCGTCCACCTCGAACTGCGGGACGCCGGCGTGCCCGCCCAGGTTGGCGTGCAGCGTCTTCTCCTTGGAGCCGAAGGCGTCGAACAGGTCCAGGGCCGACTGCCGGTCGTTCCCTTCGTCGTCCCACTGCAGCAGGACCTGCAGCGGAATGGTGACCTGGCGGGCCTCCCCGAACAGGGCGGCGGGCACGAAACTCCCGGCGAACAGATTGGCGGCCGAGATGCGCGGCTCGACCACCGCCAGCCGGATGCCGATGGCGATCACTCCTCCCTCATACCCGACCGGGCCGCCGATCTCGGGCAGCGAAAGGAGGGCGTCCAGAGCGGCCCGCCATTCCGGGACCGACTTTTCGACCAGCGGGAGGACGAGGGCGTCGACGATCTCGCCGACCGGCTGGCCGGCCGCCATCGCCCGGCGGAGATCGGCGCGGGCCTGCTCGGCGGCGGCCGAACGGGGCCGGTCACCGCTTCCGGGGAGTTCGATGGTGGCCGCGGCGAAGCCGTACCCCGCCGCGTAGTGCCGGGCCCGCCCCGCCAGCCGGGGGCGCATCTTGTCCAGTCCGCCGGGATGGCCGACCAGGATCAGCGGCGCCGGTGCGGATGCGGATCCGGGCGTCCACAGGATGCCGGGGATCTCGCCGAGGGTGAATTCGCGTTCGAGGACGCCGTCGTCGATACGCCGTTCAGAAATGAATCGCATGATCGTGCCTTTCGGGAGTGCTCGCAGCGGCGCTCCCGGACGATCTATCGCCCGACCATGACCCCCGAGGGGAGCACCCATGTCGATACGTTCACGGGTACCACCTCCTCGTTCTCTCGCACGGCCTCCGCGAGAGTAACAGTGGTCGCCGTGGTCCGCCAACAGGTTTTTGCGGAGGCTCCGTGGCCGGACGCCACAGCGGCATGGGCCTCGGGCAGGATTCGGTCAGCGGCCGACTCCGGCCGCATTCCACGTCCCATCCGAACGACCCTCACCGGATCAGACTCTCTGCCGAAGAAAAATCATGGCCACCGCCGGGTCGGCGACGGTGGGAAACTGGACGACCGCGTACCCGCGCAGTTCGGGGCGGCGATCGGGGCCGTCAGGCTACTTCCGCCCCAAGCTGACGGAGAAAGCTTCGGTTATCGGTCCTCACGAACTCCTCGACGAGCCGTCCGCGGTCATCGAACCTGAACATGTTCATGAGGTCCCAGACGACCCGTGCCCCGTTCGGCTCGAGCTTCCCCACCGGTGAGTGGGTGAACGGGGCCGTGAAGGTGCCCTCGATCCAGGTCTGGCAGGCGATGAGATCGCCCTCGGCGACGATGATTCCGCGCCGAATGGTCCGGTCCTCGAAGGCGGCGCGGATCGACTGAAAGTACCCCACGAGCCCTGCGTGGTCGGTGTCGAACCCGTCGGGCCCGTGGAACGCGAAGTTCTCGGTGTCGAAGTACGAGTCGGTCTCCTCCTGGCTCTCGCCGGAGATCTCTAGCTCTCCGGCCCGCACCAAGCGCGCCACTAGCTCGTCTCGGGTGCTCGGGTAGGTCATGTCGTCTCCCCTTTCTCGCGTTTCCCTTCCTCCACCTTCGCAGCAGCCGAGATATCACACAAGCGAGTGTTGTCGAAGCCATCCATGCGAAATGCTCATACCTTGAGTAAGCTGGCCCGGTGACCGATCTGACGCTGACGGGTCTGCGCGTCGTCCTTGAGGTGGCGCGCACCGGATCCTTCAGCGCGACCGCCGAGCGGCTCGGCTATACGCAGTCCGCCGTGTCGCGCCAGATCGCCGTGACCGAGAAGGCCCTGGGTACCCCGCTGTTCGAGCGGCACGCGCGAGGGACCCGCCCGACCCCGGCCGGCGAGGCGCTGGCCCGTCACGCCGGCAAGGTGCTGGACGAGATCGCGGCCGCCACGCAGGAACTGGCGGGCATGCGCGATCGTCTCGCCGGACGCCTGGTCGTCGCGGGCTTCCCGGCGGCCGCCGCGGCGCTGCTCCCGCGTGCCATAGCCAGGCTGACGGTCGCCCATCCTGGACTGAAGGTTCAGCTCACCGAAGCCTCCACGCCGGCCCAGCTGACGGCGATGCGCCGCGGGCGAATCGAAGTGGCCATCGTCGCGACCGGCGACGGACTGCCGGAGTACGACCTCGAGGGCCTGCGGCTCACCGCGCTACGCAGCGCCCGCGGCGCCGGAGTCGCGGTCGCGGAATCACACCCCTTCGCCGTCCGGGAACGGATCGAGCCCGACGAGCTCGCCGGCCAGGGGTGGGTCGTCGGGCCCCGTTCCGGTGACGTCCCCGAGTTCGGCGCGTGGCCCGGTATCGCCGAGCCAAGGATCACCTTCACAGCACGCGACTGGCCCACCCGACTCGGGCTCGTCGCCGCGGGTCTCGGGATCGCTCTGGTGCCCGGCATCGCCGCCCAGGCGGTGCCGCGCGGCGTGCGCTGGATCCCAATCCACGACGACGCCGGGGGCCTCCGGCGGGCCGTCTGGGCGGCGACCACTGACCATCCGGGCGCAGCTGCGACCGCCATGGTCCGCGCCTTGCAAGAGGAGGCCAGCTCTGTTGACTAGGGGACTTGCACGGAACCTTTCGCGTAGTGTCCGGCCGCCAACGAAAGGCATACGCCCATCCTGCGATATGCGCCGTGCTGCGCGCTTGAGTCGCCGTTCTGTGGCTTCGCAGGTGTCCGCGCATATTGACAATCTGTGTTCTAGCCCCTGGCCGTCGGTACGTGTCTTTGCTGGGCCCGCGCCTGCTCGCCTGCCGGGGGTTGGCCCGCCCCGGGGGTGGCAGGCGCGCCCGTTCAGGTTTATGATGCTAATGTGAGTAGTACCAATCCCACGGTGGGGATCGATCATGGCAGCCTGGTGCCGCTGCACGAGCAGGTCGCCGCGGCGGTCCGCAGGGCGATCGCCGAAGGCGAGGCGGGGCCTGGCGAGCGGCTTCCGCCCGCCCGTGATCTGGCCGCCGTGCTGGGGGTCAACGCCAACACGGTGTTCCGGGCTCTGCGGACGCTGCGGGAAGAGGGACTGGTGGAGTTTCGCCGCGCGGCCGGGGAGTATCGGTGACCGGGGCCGGCCCGCAGCGCAGCGCGGTGGTGGTGAAGGCGCGTGAGCTGGTGGCGATGGCGCGCCAGTACGGGTACCGGCGCGAAGAGCTTGCGGCGATCATCGAGCAGGTGTCGGTGGAGCTGCCGTGAGGACCGCACCGCCTGGCTGGCTGCCTGACGCGGGCCCGGACGTGTTGTTCAAGGAGGCGCGCAGGCGCCAGCGCCGCCGCCGGCTCGCCGTCGGCGCTGCCGTTGCCGCGGTGCTCGGCGGTGCGGCGGTGGCGGCGGGCGTGGCAGGGCATCCGAGATCGCAGGTGGCGGCCCAGGCGAGCGCGGCGGTCCCGGCCGCTGCGAACGGGTGCATCGGGCAGCCGCCGGTCAGCTCGCTTCCCGTCTGGGCGCGGTCCGGGTTCACCCCGCCGGACCTGGCCATGCCGCATGTGATGGGGGCGGCGGGCAGCATCGTGGCGATCCTGTGGGCGCCCCGCGACGCATTGCACGCGCCGCCGCTGCGAAACAGGACCAACAAGATCCTCTGGGTGTCCAGGATCCCGCTCGCCGCGCCGGACTTGGTCATCAAGGCCGCGCTCGCGGGCAGCACGCGCACCGCGACGGTGTCCGTGCCAGGAGGCCCGGGGCCGTCGATCATCGACCTGCCGGCGCCCGGCTGCTGGACACTGCAACTGAGCTGGTCCGGCCACACCGACGAGCTCAAGCTCCGGTACGTCGCCTAGCGCGCCGCAACGGCAGCCGCTGATAGCCGGCCGCGGCTCAAGCCAGGCCGTAGCGGGCGCGTACTACGCCACGCGCTCGCCGGAGTCGACGCGACCCGCGACATCGCAACAAGCCCTGCCGAGACGGCTAGAGGAAACATTCTGGGGCGGGTTTGGGTCAGCCGGCCTTCCATTCGGTTGCCAGCAGGCCGAGGATGACCTCGTCGGCGAAGTCTCCGTTGACCCACGCCGAGCGCCGGAGGGCGCCTTCACGCGCGAACCCGGCCCGGCTGGCGGCCTGGATCATCGCGTCGTTGTCAGCAAGGGTCTCCACCTGCAGCCGGTGCAGGCCGCGGATTGCGAACCCGTAGCGGGATAGCACCCGGACGACGTCGGTGCCCAGCCCGCGGCCGCGGGACGCCGGGAGCAGAGAGATGCCGATATGGGCGCTGCGGTTGTGCGGGTCGATGTTCCACAGCAGCGCCTCGCCCGCCAGCGCGCCGGTGGCTAGCTCGACCACCGAGAAGCAGGCCGCGTGGTCGTCCGGGCCGGACACCACATAGGGCGAACCGGGGCCGGGCGGGATCGGCTGCCAGGGCCGGGAGTCGGCCCTGGCACGGGTCTCGACGTCGTCATAGAGCTCAGCGTGCAGGACTGGGATATCGCTGTCGTGCCGGGCACGAAGCCCGGTCACCTCGCCACGTAGCATGCAGGCGTTTTTACACAACCGAGCCGTCCGGCCGCAACCCGATTACCCGCTCGGCTGGCCGACGGCTCCCGACCGTCGGTGGCCGGGGCCCCCGCTCGGGCAGGCGGCTGCCGGGGCTGGTTCAGTGTGCTGTGGCCAGGCGCACCACGTAGGCCCGCTCTTGTGCTCCGAACCACGGCGGTGACCCTCCGGTGGCGTTCTCCGTGAGCCGGCCTGGCTGGGAAGTGGCGGTCAGGGAGACGTGCACCCGCGGGTCGCTCAGGCCCCATTTGATCAGAGCTTGGGCCCAGGTGGCGACGCCAAAGGGACGCAGCGGCGCGAGCTCGGCGGGGCTGGGCGGCCGGCGCATGAGCTCGCCCTCGCCGAGGGGGCGCATCAGCAAGACGCCGAGGCCGAGGTCGTCGGCCAGCGGCAAGATGGTTCGCTCGACCTCCCGGTGAGCCGGGTTGTAGGGCACCTGCACGGCGTCGATGCGGCCAGTGCGCATGACCTCGGCGAGCTCGCCGAAAGCGGCTGGCGAGTAGTGAGTGGCGCCGATCAGGCCGACCAGCCCGCGGTCCCGGGCGGCCTCAAGCATGGGCAGGTGCGCCTGCCAGGCCACCAGGTTGTGGATCTGCATGAGGTCGACCCGGCCGCCGTACCAGTGCACCGCCTGGGAGAGCTGCGCCGCCCCGGCGTCCGCCGAGGGAGTCCAGACCTTGTCGGCGACGTAGATCTGCTCGCGGTGGCCGCCCAGCGCGTCGGAGAGCAGCTGCTCGGCCTCGCCGTACATGGGTGAGGTGTCGATGACCCGGATACCAGCCGCGATGGCGGCCTCGACGAGCTCCCGTTGCGGCCGGCCGCGGCGGCTGCTTCCAGTCGCCGCCAGGTGCCCAGCCCGACCACCGGCACGCTGACCCGGCCCTTGCCCAGGCTCCTGTTCTCCAATCCCGGCTCCTCCGCTCGGTCGGGTCCCAGTGCGATCATGCCCGCACACGATCCGAGGTCAACCAGCCGGGTTCGCCGACACCGCGCTTCTTCCCCGGCCGTGCGCGGAAGATCGGGCGCCCGGGGCCTCGTCCGGAATCGGCGACATCGCGTGCTCCGGATGCCCCCTTCGGCGGGGGTCTGAAATCACGTCTCGCCAAAGTCCGGCTGTGATCGCCGATCAGGGTCGACCGGGCTCATGATCCCGACCGCATTCCCGCCTGGATCCTCGATGACGGCATACCGCGCTCCCCAGAAGGCGTCGTACGGGGGCTGCTGTCCCCGGTACCCGGCCGCAGCTAGGTCCGCATAGATCTCATCGACCCGCTCGCGGCTGTCTACCTTGAACCCGAGCACCCCCATGCCGCCCCGCCAGCCGTGGTTCCAGTGCCGGGCGAACTCGCTGCTGTCCAAATCGAGGTCAATCCCGCCCGGGAGGGCGGCCGTGCGGTGATGATGCTGCCACTGTGCATCGGTGTCGGGGATGGTCAGGCCCAGCTTGCGGTAGAAGGCGACAGTTGCGTCCATGTCCGTGACGATCAGGTTGAACTGATCCGGTATGGGTCCTTGCATGCGTACCCTCCATGACGGCTACGTTCTGGGAGCGACGTCGGCCGAGTTACTCGAGCACGGCTGCCTCTTCGGCATTTGGCAGCAGGCCGTTAGGGCGAATGCTCGAGGCTGATGACGACATTGCCGTTCTTCTGCCCGGTCTCCACGTACCTGTAGGCCACGACGATCTGGTCCAGCGGATACGTCCTGTCAATGACCGGCTTGAACTGCCCTGACTCGATCAGCTCCTTGATATGCCGCACCATCGCCTGGTCGTGCTTCGGAATGGGGAACAGGACCTTCTTGCCGCCGTGCAGCGGGGCGATGAGCGCCAGGAAGGGGTTCTGGGCCAGGGGGCCCAGCTCCGACGAGATGTAGATTCCGTCTGATTTCAAAAGCCGCTTGCATCGGCTGAAGGAGCTCTTGCCGACCGAGTCGAGGACCACGTCGTATTTCTGGTTGTCCTTGGTGAAATCCTCGGACGTGTAGTCGATGACCTTGTCGGCGCCCAGGCCCCGGACCAGGTCCACGTGGTCCGCGTCGCAGACCGCGGTCACGGTGGCACCCAGGCTCTTCAGCAGCTGGACCGCCGCTGAGCCGATGGCGCCGGTTGCACCGTAGACCAGGACATCCTGCCCGTCGCGAATCTTTGCCGCCTTGATGTGCGCGAGGGCATAGTGCGAGCCCTCGGTACTGGGAGCAGCTTCCTGGTAGGTCACGTTGGCCGGCATGGTCGCGAGCGACCCATCCTGGGGGATCGACAGGTACTCGGCATGGGCACCGAACGGGCCTTCGTTGTATCCGAACACCTTGTCGCCGACCTTGAAAGACGTGACGCCGCGGCCGACCGCCTCGACCACTCCCGCGAACTCATTCCCCAGGACGGTCGCCCGTGGACGGATAAGACCGGTGAAGAATCTCATGAAGAACGGCCTGGCCGCACGGCAGGCGCAGTCCGTCCGGTTCACTGTCGTCGCGTAGACCTTGACGAGCAGTCCGTTTTCCCTTGCGGCCGGCTTCTCTACTTCTGAGATCAGAACGGCTTCGGGTGGCCCGTACCTGGTCTGGACCGCTGCCTTCATGGCCGGAGTGTAGCGAACCGCCCTGCGATCCGGAAGGCGCCGCGACGCGCCGAACATGACGATCTGTATGCATAAGCGCGGCCGCCGCTAGCTGGCGCCCTCTTGCGCTCGTAATCGGCGTTATACGGGTGATGCGGTGAATCGATACTCCGCCGAAGCTGCTCTCCCAAGGAAAGAATCTATCTGGGTCCAGCTTGGCCCACAGATCAATCATTGGCGTATTCTCGGAGTCAAGAGTACTCGGCGCGTGCTCAGGGCCTTCTTCCAAGGCCCTGATGCACGGCCATATTCTGATACTACGTATTAGGGAAGCGTCTATCTCATAGTCCACGCCGCTCGGCCAGGGCGCGGAGGAAGGCGGCGCAAGCCGAAGAGCTCGGCAACGACCCCACGTCGAGGGATTCTGTGCCAAATACGTGCCGAAACCCGCCAAGGCATCGGTTGCAGTGCAGGGCACGGCCTATCATCGCCCCATGCCAAATCTGGATGAGATCGGCGGCTGGATCACCGAGCAGCTGCCCGCGCTGGCCGCCAAGTACAAGGTTCCCGGGGCGGCCATCGGCGTTTACCGCGGCGGCGGGGTGTTCGACTTCGCGGCCGGCGTGCTCAGCCGCGCGACCAAGGTCGAGGCGACCGCCGACTCGGTGTTCCAGATCGGCTCGATCACCAAGACCTGGACCGCCACCCTGATCATGCAGCTGGCCGACGAGGGGCTGCTCGACATCGACCAGCCCGTCGTCGCCTACCTGCCGGACTTCGACCTGGCCGACTCCGCGGCCGCCAGGGCGATGACCGTGCGGCAGCTGCTGAGCCACACCGCCGGGTTCGAGGGTGACATCTTCACCGACACCGGCACCAACGACGACGCGGTCGAGAAGTACGTCGCGACCCTGGCGAGCGACCCGCAGCTGTTCGCGCCCGGCGCGATGTTCTCCTATAACAACGCCGGCTTCGTGGTGCTCGGCCGCATCATCGAGGTGCTCCGCGGCAAGCCCTACAACCAGGCCCTGCGCGAGCGCCTGTTCGCCCCGCTCGGCCTCGAGCACGCCGCCACCGACGCGGCGTCCGCGATCTTGTTCCGCGCGGCCGTCGGCCACCTGCCCGGCGCCGGCCCCGACGACGACCCGGTGCCCGCGCCGATCTGGTCGCTCGCCATGTCGAACGCCCCCGCCGGGTCGGCCCTCGCGATGCGCCCCCGCGACCTGCTGGCGTTCGCCGCGATGCACCTCAACAGCGGCAAGGCGGCCGACGGAACCCGGGTCCTGTCGGCCCAGAGCGCGGCCGCGATGCGCGCCAAGGAGGCCGAAGTTCCGCCGCTCGGCCTGATGGGCACCCACTGGGGGCTCGGCTTCGAGCTGTTCGACCTCCCCGGCGGGTTCATCTTCGGCCACGACGGCGGCACCATCGGCCAGAACGCGTTCCTGCGGATCGTGCCGGGCCTGGATCTGGCGATCGCGCTGCTGACCAACGGCGGCAACCCGATCGGCCTGTACTTCGAGGTCTACCGGCACCTGCTGAAGGAGCTGGCGGGCATCGACCTTCCCGCCACTCCGGTCCCGCCGGCGAACCCGGAGCGCGTCGACGCGGCCAGGTACCTCGGCGTCTACGCGAACTCGGTCGGCCGGTCCACCGTCACCCAGGACTCCGACGGGCGGATCTGGATGACCGACGAGCCGCTCGGGGAGCTCGCCGAGCTGATCGGCGAGGTCGAGCGGGCCGAGCTGGTCCACCTCGAGGGAGACACGCTGATTCCCCTCGAGCCCAAGTACGGAATCCACATCCCGCAGGTCTTCACCGGCGACGACGGCAGCGGGCGATCCCTTTACATCCACAGCGGCCGGGCCCTCCGGCGCGCCGACTGACCCCTCCTGGAGGGACCTGTGAAGCGAGTCATCACCGCGGCGGGCTGGCAACCAACGGCAAACTCGTCGTCGTCGGCGCCTCCACCATGTCCGCCGCCGGGTGGGCCCGCGGCCGCATCCTGGCCGCCCTGGCCTTCCTGACCTGGCTCGATGACCGCGGCGCCACCCTGGGCGCCGCCACCCAGGCCGACGTCGATACCTGGCTCGACGCCGCCACGACTGGACCGCCTACCTCGCAGAGCGGATAAGCCCCGGGGGTGCCCGCCCGCCGCCCGAGAAGTCAGCCTGTTCGGGCGTGCAGGCGGCGCACCTCGGCGGCGACGGACACGACGTCGACCGGCCCGGTTGTGTCCACGGTGATCAGCGAGCCGATGCCGACTGGCCGGTCGTACTTGTCCACATTGGCCAGCGTCGCCGTCTTCAGCCAGTGGACCTCGTGCCTCGGCGGTCGGGCGTTGTAGCGGGCGACCGCGACCTCGGCCGGGCACGCGCAGTGCACCTCGACGACGCGCTCGCCGAGACCCCGCAGCCTGTCCAGCTCCAACTCGCTGTGCGGGTGGAAGTTGGCCTCGATCACCATGTCGCCCGCGCGGGCCGCGAGCGCCCACAGCAGCCCAAACGACGCAGCGCCAAGCCGCAGCGACCATGCCTCGTCGACCTCGCCGTCGCCCGGCACGAACAGGGCGTCGTGCAGTGTCTCCTTGATCAGGTCCTTCGTCACCAGCGAATACCCGAGCTCCGCCGCCAGCGGCACGGCCAGGCTGCTCTTCCCCGCCCCCAGCCTCCCCGAGACGTACGCAATTCTGCTCACCTGACCGATCCTGGCACAAGCGAGCGCCTGCTCACGCTGGATCACGCCGCAAGGTCCGCCCACTGCCACGCCCCAGTTCCGGAGATCAGAGACTGCCGTCCTAGACAATCTCTCCCCCTGCACCTGGGAATACCAAGCCGAACGCGACGCTCTCATCGCGGCATGAGAGTGCTTCGTTTACGGAACATGCAGCGAGGTTGCCTGTGATCTGCCTGCCTTTACAGCACTATTTTTCAGGCGCATTCGTGCGGCCCCATGACAACCGGACAGTCGCATGACTGCCAGTAATGCTGCTGGCAGGTGCGCCCCGCTCGGCCGAGGCCGGAATGCTATCGAGTGCTGAGGAAAGGCGCCGTTACCGTGGCACAATGACCGGTATGCCCGCTTCCCATGGCGAGGACCCGACCGAACCTGCAGCCGTGTCGGCTGAGTCCGCCGCAAGCTCACCGGCGGACGGCTCGTCCAGGCGGCAAGGCGTACGCGCCGCGACCCGCTCGATCTGGGTCCTCGAGCACGTGCAAGACTGGGTCACGGTCGCCGTCGGGGTCGTATTGATTGCGCTCGCTGTCGTTCTGCTGATCGCCGGGATCGTTGATTTCCTCGATGGGTCCTCTGGGCCGATCTCGGCGGGCGCCCCGATCCTGCTTGACCGCGTCCTGCTTGTCCTGATTCTGGTCGAGATCGTATACACGGTCGTGCTGTCCTTGCGCGCGCACCGTCTGGTGGCCCAGCCGTTCATTGTCGTCGGGCTGATCGCGGTCGTCCGCCGCATCCTGTTCGTGCTGACTCCCGGCAGCACTGCTACTGCCAGCACGTCGGAGCTAGCGTTGCTCATCGCGATGGTGGCCGTGTTTATCGCCGGGCTTGTTGTGGTCAGCCGCTTCGAGAAGGGCGATGACTGAGCGAAATACCCGACTGCAAAGCGACCTCTGAGGGGGCAGAAGCCATTCGGTTGCGGGTGTGAAGCCCTGCCTAAGGTCGGGCAGCCTCTGCCGGGCAGGGATCTCCTGGCGGGCGTCAGGCCCGCCGCCCGTGCACCGCGGGTGGCGCAGTTTCGGGATCTATGCGACGTCTGGCCGGGTCATCAGCGGCGACCGCAGGTGCAATACCAGGTCCGGGCTGGTCAGGGGGATGGTGGTCCACGTCGCGGCCGCTGTCCCCGCGTCCGCGTCGACCGCGAGCCGGACGTGGTGCGGGGTGGTGATGATGTAAAGATCGGCGACGAACGTGCTGCCCTGCCAGCCGCCGCTCGCGCAGACGGGGCGGCCGAGCGGTGAGCTTTCCCGCCATTCGCCGCGGCCCGCCTCGATCTCGGGGAGCGACCCGAATCGTATGAGCCATGCGCCGTCGGCGGCCCCGACGGCCACCGTGGTGCCGTCGGGCAGGGCCGAGCCCTCGGCGGAGGCGTCGAGCGTCGCGGTCACGGAACGCCCCGGGCCGGCCGAGCCCGGCACCGGCGGGAGGGACAGGCCCCGCAGCCGGTCGGCGAGGGTCTCGTCGTCGCGCGTGCTACCCGGGTGGCCGATGCCGGGCAGCAGGCACTCCCAGATGGCGTCGAGCACGTCCTGAGCCTGCTGGACCTCTTGCTGGGCAGAGGTCAGCACGACCACGAGATCGTGCGACGGGACGACCACGCAGTGCTGGCCGAAGGCGCCGTAACCGTGAAAACCGTGGCGTGACATCCAGAACTGGTAGCCGTAACCGCGCAGGAAGTCGGCCCGGTCCGCGCCCTCCGCGTCATGCCGGCTGTCGGCGTGCCGCCCGGTCGCGAGTTCCACCCACTCGCGCGGGACCGGCTGCCCGCCGCCCCACAGTCCGCCGCGCAGCAGCAGCTCGCCGAAGGCGGCGACGGCCTCGGTCCGCAGGTGCAGACCGTGGAATCCGAAGGCGGCGCCGCTTCCGACCCGGTCCCATTCGGCGTCGTCGATGCCCATCGGGGTGAAGAGCCGCTCGTCGAGGAACTCGGCAAGCCCGCGGCCCGCGACCCGCTCCACCATGCGGGCCAGGATGAAGGCGGCCGAATTGTCGTAGGCGTGCCGCGTTCCCTCGGTCGCGGCGAAAGGCAGCCGCAGGAAGCCCTTCACCAGGTCGCCCGGTTCCAGCTGCCACGCCTCGGCGAGAGTGTCCGCGCGGTGCCCGGCCGTCATGGACAGCAGATGGTGAACGCTGATGCGGCGTCCCTGCTCTGAGATGCCGGCCGGGACGTGGTCGGGCAGCACGTCCGCCACGCGGTCGTCGAGCGAGAGCAGCCCGTCGGCGATCGCCAGCCCCACGGCGATCGAGGTGAACGATTTGGTCAGCGAGTACAGCAGGTGCGGGCGATCGGCCGAGTACGGCGCCCACCAGCCTTCAGCGACAACATGCCCGTGCCGCACGACCATGAGCGAGTGGCATTCGACGGATTTCTCCTCGAGCCTGTCCAGCAGCGCGCTGACCGCGGCGGACGACACCCCCGAGGCAGCCGGCGCTGATCGTGGCAGCAGAGCGCGTTGAGGCACCGACATACCCTAACGGGCCGACCGGGGACGGCCGCTCCCCGCTACCCAACGCGCGCGTTCTCCAAGGCGCGCAGCGGCGATCCAGCCGCCCGCGTCCCGGCAGAAACGACTGCCTGCCCCCATGACCGGGCGCCCGAAGTTGGCGCGCAAGCATAACCGCCCCCGTCAGCAGCGGGATTTCCGCCGGCGACCCGCCCCGGCGCCCCGCCCGGGCGACGGTTCTGAAATGCTCCACCCATGCCTTCCGACACGACCGCGACGTCCACCGAGGACGTACTCAACGACCCCCTCCGCGTCCAGTTCGAGGTCTTCCTCGACGAGCACCGCAACGAGCTCAGCCGCAGCCTGGACGGCCTGACCGAAGAGCAGGCGCGCCGCTCCCTGGTCCCGTCCAGGACCACCCTGCTCGGCCTGGTCAAGCACGCGACCTTCGTCGAGAAGGTCTGGTTCGACGAGGGCGTCACCGGCCGGCCCCGATCGGAGATCGGCCTCCCGGCCACCCCCGACGAGTCGTTCATCGTGACCGACGACGACACCATCACGAGCGTCCAACGGGCGCACCGCGAGGCGTGCGAGGCGTCCCGCCGCGCGACCGAGTCCCTCGGGCTCGATGACGTGCTCCGCGGCAACCGCCGGGGCCCGCTCCCGCTGCGCTGGGTCTACCTCCACCTGCTGCGCGAGCTCGCCCAGCACTGCGGCCACGCCGACATCCTCCGCGAGCAGATCCTCACCCAGTAGCGGGGCCGGCCGTCAGCGAATAGGTTGGCAGGGCCGAGACATCCACGCCCAGACGGGGAGGGCCGCCGTGACGGTCATGGACGACTTCGTCGCCGAGGCGCTGCGGCTGCAGGGCATCCTCGGCCTGCTGACCCAGGCCCAGTGGCAGGCGGACTCGCTGGCCGACGGCTGGTCGGTCGCCGACGTCGTGCTTCACCTGGCCCAGTCCGACGAGGCCGTCGCGGCCAGCGCCGACGGCGCCGACCACCGGGCCGACGTCGCCGGGGCGGGCACGGTCGACGACTGGGCGGCGCGGCTGGTGGCGGCCGAACGGACCACGCCCGACCTGGTCTTCGCCCGCTGGCGCGAGGCCAGGGACACCGCCGTGGAAGCGCTCCGGGCGGCCGACCCGGAGCTGCCGCTGCCGTGGGTGGCCGGGCCGATGAAGCCGGCCACGATCGCCACCACCCGGCTGGCGGAGTACTGGGCGCACGGCCTCGACATCACCCAGCCGCTCGGCCTCGACTTCCCCGACACCGACCGGCTGCGGCATATCGCCTGGCTGGCGCACCGCACGCTGCCGTACGCGCTGTCGCGCGCGGGCGCGGCGACGGCCGCGGTGCGCTGCTCGCTGACGGCGCCGGACGAGGCGACCACGTGGACGTTCGGCCCCGACGACGCCGACTCGGAGATCACCGGGCCGGCCGGCGCCTTCTGCCGGGTGGCCGCCCAGCGCCTCGACCCGGCCGACTCCGGCCTGCGGGCCACCGGCCCGCACGGCGCGACCGCCCTCCGCGTCCTCAGGACCTACGCGTAACGCCCGACCGCAGATGAGACGCCCGGGCCCGTTCGGGATAAAAGTCTTTTTTCCTCCGAACGGACCGAGGCGACTCATCTCCCGTCACCCGACTCCTCGCCCGCGCGGCCGACCCCTGACCGAGCCGGACTACGTCTTACGGCATACCCGGCCGGCCAAGCGGTGGCCGCTCGGCCGACCCCGCTCCGGACCGCTGCCGCCTAGCGTGATTGGTGCCGGGACTAACGGCATGAGCAAACGGAGGACGCAGCGATGATCGAGGTTGAGAACCTCAGCAAGCGGTACGGGGACAAGCTGGCGGTTGACCGGCTGAGCTTCTCCGTGCCGGCCGGAACGGTGACCGGGTTCCTCGGGCCGAATGGCGCCGGCAAGTCCACCACGATGCGGATGATCGCCGCCCTGGACGAGCCGACCACCGGCCGGGTGCTGGTCAACGGCAAGGACTACCGGGCGGCGACGGCGCCGATGGCGGAGCTTGGCATCCTGCTCGAGGCCAAGGCGGTGCACACCGGGCGGTCGGCCCGCAACCACCTGCTGGCGCTGGCGCAGACCAACGGCGTGCCCCGCCGCCGCGTCAGCGAGCTGATCGAGATGGTCGGCCTGGCCGACGTGGCCGCCAAGCGGGTCGGCGGGTTCTCGCTCGGGATGGGCCAGCGGCTGGGCATCGCCTCGGCGCTGCTGGGCGATCCCCGGGTGGTGATCCTGGACGAGCCGGTCAACGGTCTCGACCCGGAGGGGGTGCTCTGGGTGCGGAACCTGCTCAAGGCCCTCGCGGCCGACGGCCACACCGTGTTCGTCTCCTCGCACCTGATGAGCGAGATGGCGCTGACGGCGACTCGGCTGGTGGTGATCGGCCGGGGGCGGCTGATCGCCGACACCACCGTCGAGGAGTTCGTGTCCCGAGCCGGCGGCACGAGCGTGACCGTGCGGACGCCGGAGGTGGCGGAGCTGCGCACCCTCCTGCTCGGCCCCGACATCACCGTGACCAGCGACGCGTCCGACGTCCTGCAGGTACGGGGGCTGACCGCCGAGCAGATCGGCCGGGCGGCCTGGCAGGCCCGGCTGCCCGTGTTCGAACTGACGACCCAGCGTGCGTCGCTGGAGGAGGCCTTCATGCAGCTGACCGATGACTCCGTCGACTTCCGCAGCGGGCCCGACGGCCGCGGCGGACACGACGTGGCCGAGACGGCGGTGGCCCGATGACCGCCGTCCTCACCTCCGGGTCCTCCGCCGCCGCGCGGCAGGCCGCCCCGGTGCTCAAGGTGACCCAGAGGCGGGTGCTGGTCTCGGAGTTCACCAAGTTCCGGACCGTGCGCTCCACGGTCTGGACCCTGCTGGTGGCCGTGGTCTTGATGATCGGCCTCAGCGCGCTGTTCGCGGCGGTAACCGCCAGCCAGTACCACACCTTCGGCCCAGCCGACCGGGCCAGCTTCAACCCGGTCAGCACCAGCCTCGGCGGCATGATGTTCGCGGTGGTCGCCTTCGGGGTGCTGGGCGTGCTGATGATCAGCGGCGAGTACAGCACCGGGATGATCCGTTCCTCGCTCACCGCGGTGCCCCGCCGGCTGCCGGTGCTGTGGGGGAAGCTGGCCGTCTTCGCGGGCGTGATCTTCTCGGTCTCGCTCGTCGCCAGCTTCATCTCGTTCTTCCTCGGCCAGGCGCTGCTGAACAGCCATCAGCTTGGGGTGTCGCTCGCAGCACCCGGAGCCCTGCGGTCGATCATCGGCGCCGCCCTGTACGTGACCGTGGCCGGGATGATCGGCGTCGCCCTCGGCGCGATGTTCCGCAACACCGCGGCCGGCATCGCCACCTTCGCAGGCGTCTTCTTCGTGATCCCGCCGCTGACCGGCCTGCTGCCCGCCTCGATCAGCGACCACCTGTCCCAGTACCTGCCCTCGTACGCGGGCGAGGCCGTCTGGGGCGGGGCGCGGGGCGTCACCGACGCGCTGTCTCCGTGGACCGGCTTCGCGCTGCTCTGCGGGTACGCCGTCGTCCTCATCGCGGCCGCGGCCCTGCGGCTGCGACGCGCCGACGCCTGACCGGGCGAGCGCCGGGGGAGAATGTCGAGCATGAGACCGATCGGGGCCGCCGGGCACCCAGCGAATCGCACCGCGGGGCGCTGGGTCCTCGACGTGCTTGTCGCCCTGATCGCCGGCCTGGCGGGGCTGCCCGAGGCGTACCACGGCGCCAACGGCACCGCCCCCGCCAGCCAGCATCCGTGGGGGCTCGCGCTGGCGCTGTTCCTGTCGGCCGCGCCGCTGGTCGTCCGCCGGATCTGGCCCGTCCCGGTGCTCGGCTGCGTGCTCGCCGCCAACCTCGCGATCGCCATCGCAGGCGATCACCACACCGCCAACGGCCTGGCCCTGCTCATCGCCCTGTACACG
This sequence comes from uncultured Actinomycetota bacterium, assembly GCA_963836195.1. Lineage (GTDB taxonomy): Bacteria > Actinomycetota > Actinomycetes > Streptosporangiales > Streptosporangiaceae > Trebonia. The sequence continues at coordinate 269,652 of CAWIIX010000002.1, forward strand.
GTGGCGGCCCTGCGGCCGCGGCGCGAGGCGCTGGCCTGCGCGGCCGCGTTCGAGCTGGTCATCGTCGCCCTCACGATCTGGCTGGCGGGCACCTCATGGTGGTATCCGGCGATCTTCCTGTCGGGGCTGGTCGGCGCCGCCCTCTGGCTCGGACTTTACTTTGCCACCAGGCACGCCTACCTGGCCGAACTGCGAGATCGGGCCGCCCGGCTCGAGCGCGAGCGCGACCAGCAGGGCGCGCTGGCGGCGGCGGCCGAGCGGGCTCGGATCGCCCGCGAGATGCACGACATCGTCGCCCATCACCTCACGGTCATGGTCACCCTGTCCGACGCGGCCGTCGCGGTGTCGGATGCCGCGCCGGAGCGCTCCGAGCGGGCCACCGACGTGATGCGCCGCGTGTCGGCCACCGGCCGGACGGCGCTGGCCGATACCCGCCGCCTCCTCGGCGTGCTGCGCGAGCCGCCGGCCGGCCGCCCGGCCGGCGACGGGAGCCAGGGCCCGGGCGGGGAGGCAGCCGAGGCGCGGCAGCCGGTTCCGGGCCTCGCCCAGCTCGACGCGCTCATCGAGCAGGTCCGCTCGGCCGGGCTCGACACCACCCTCGAGGTCCGCGGCGAGGCGCCCGACGTGCCCGTCGGGGTGCAGCTGACGGTGTACCGGCTCGTCCAGGAGGCGCTCACCAACACCCTCAAGCACGGCGGGGCCGGCGCCCGCGCCGCCGTCCGCCTGCAGTTCCAGCCGGGCGAGCTGCTGGTCGATATCGACGACGACGGGGCCGGCCTCCCGACCGGCCCCCGACCGGCGTCCGGGGCGGCGCCCGCCACGGCCGGCGGCGGCCTGGTCGGGATGCGGGAGCGGGCCCGCGCCTACGGCGGGGACGTGCAGGCCGGCCCGCGCGCGCCCGGCGGCTGGCAGGTCTCCGCGCGGCTGCTGCTCGACGCCGGTGATGCCGCGTGATCCGGGTGCTGCTGATCGATGATCAGGCCCTGCTGCGGATGGGGTTCCGGCTGATCCTGGAGACCGAGCCGGACATCGAGGTCGTCGGGGAGGCCGCCGACGGGGCGGCCGGCGTCGCGATGGCGTCGGCCCTGCGGCCCGACGTGGCGCTGATGGACGTGCGGATGCCGGGCATGGACGGAATCGCCGCGACCGCCGCCATCACCGCCGCCGGCGGGGACAGCAAGGTCATCATCCTCACCACCTTCGACCTCGACGAGTACGTCTTCGCCGGGCTCAAGGCGGGCGCCAGCGGTTTCCTGCTGAAGGACGCGCCGCCGGCCGACCTGATCTCCGCCATCCGCAACGTCGCCAGCGGCGACGCCGTCCTCGCCCCGGCCGCGACCCGGCGGCTCATCCATCAGTTCACCCCCCTGCTCCCCGATCCGGGCCGTCAGCAGAGCCGGGACGCGATCATCGACAAGCTGACCGACCGCGAGCAGACCGTGTTCGCCCAGCTTGCGGCCGGCCGGTCCAACCGGGAGATCGCCGCCGACCTCTACCTGTCCGAGGGCACGGTCAAGGTGCACGTGGGGCGGATCCTGGCCAAGCTCGGCCTCCGCGACCGGGTCCAGGCGGTGGTGCTGGCCTACGAATCGGGCCTCATCACCCCCGGCGGCTGACCGCCGCGCACCGCCGATCGCGACAAAAGAATCCCTCCGCCTCGACGACGCGATCGAGGACATTCTCAGCACCCTCTCCAAGCAGTACCACCTGATCCGCCTGCTCAAGAGCTCCCGGAGCGACCAGGGCCTCTTCCTGTACCTCGTCCTCGACTCTGACCCGGAAGATCAAGATCAACTGCACAATGATCCCGAACGGACCCTGCCCTCCGCCTTAACATCCGGATTTCCCTCCTCCGGGGCATGCGATGCTTTCGTCGTGACCGATCTCGATCTTGCCCGCCGGGTCCGTGACTGTTGCCGGCTGACCGGTCGCTTTGTGTTGCGGTCGGGTCGCGTGGCCGACGAGTACTTCGACAAGTACCAGTTCGAGGCCAACCCGGCGCTGCTGGGTGAGCTTGCCGCCGCGATGGTGCCGCTGGTCCCCGAGGGCACCGAGGTGCTGGCGGGCCTGGAGATGGGCGGCATCGCGGTGGTCACGGCGCTCGGCCAGCGGACGGGCCTCCCGTGCGCGTTCGTGCGCAAGGCGGCCAAGCCCTACGGCACCGCCCGGCTGGCCGAGGGCGCCGAGGTCAGCGGGCGACGGGTCCTGGTCGTGGAGGACGTGGTGACCTCGGGCGGGCAGATCGCGATCTCGGCCGGCCAGCTGCGCGAGCTGGGCGCGCGCATCGGCGACGCGCTGTGCGTGATCGACCGGCAGGAAGGAGGCGCCGAGGCCCTGGCCGGTGACGGCATCCGTCTGCACGCACTGCTCAGCCGCGAGGACCTCGACCAGCCGTAACCCCAACCCAGCGCGCCCGCCCAATGCCCAGCGCACCCCCACCACCCCACCCGAACGTCCCAACGCCCCGCCCAACGCCCCGCCCAACGCCCCGCCCAACGCCCCGCCCAACGCCCCGCCCAACGCCCCGCCCAACGCCCCGCCCAACGCCCCGCCCAACGCCCCGCCAACGCCCCAACGCCCCGCCCAACGCCCCGCCAACGCCCCACCCCATGGGCCAAGTGCGCGTTTGGGCCGGCTAGAGCGAGCCCAAACGCGCACTTGGCACACCAGGTGTTCAGCTGTCCGCGGGGTGCAGGGCGGCGGTGAGGCCGCTGACGGCGTCGGCGATGGCGCGGTAGTCGTTGCGCAGGATCTTCGAGTGGTTGCTGCCAGCACCTGGTCCGCCGCGAGCGCGACGAACGGCGCCGCGAGCACTACATCGTCGACAACGACGTCTGGTACCAGGCGATGATCGCCAGCGCCCGCTCCACCGCTCAGCTGGTTGAGGTCGCTCGGCAGGGGGCCGGCGTCCTCGGCCCCGGCCCGGCCGCCACCCGCCTCGAGAACATCGCCCGGTTCCTCGACTTCGTCGGCGAGAACACCGCCCGCGCAGCCGAGCAGGCCCGCGAGATCCTCTACGCGAACCCGGCGCCCTGACAATCTTCAGACCACCTAAGCTTTTCACCAATTGTCCGGTTCGCGTGAGACCATCCCTGGCATGAAGGGAACCCTCACTCAACACGGCGTCACCTCGGACGCAACCCCCGACGCGATCAAGAAGGCAGCGTCAGGCGACGAGTTCTTCTGGCTCAACCTCGACATCCACGACCCAGGCCCCGACGACGACGTCACCGGGCTGCTGTGCAACACCTTCCACTTCCACCCGGTGGCGGTCGAGGCGGTCGAGCGGTTCGGCCAGCGCGCCCGCATCGACGACTACGACGACTTCGTGCACATCATCACGTTCGGCATGGCCGCCAACGGCCAAGACGTGGCCGAGGTGCACTGCTTCCTGACCGATAGGTGCATCATCAGCCTGCATCAGGGCGACTGCCCGGCGCTGAACTCGGTCGCCCAGCGCGTCGCCACCCACCACTCGAAGACCGCGTCCGCGCCTCAGGTCGTCATCTTCTACCTGATCATGGACACGCTCATCGACTCGTTCTTCCCGGTCCTGTCCGACTTCGACGACTCGATCGACGACCTCGAGGGCGCCATACTCAAGAACCCGACCGAGCAGCAGCTCGGCACCCTGTTCGCGATGAAGCGACAGATCATGACGATCCGCAAGGTCATCACCCCGCAACGCGACATGATCGCGAGCCTCAACGCCGGCATGGTGGAAATCCCGGGCATGGCCGACTCGGGCTCGGCCTATTTCCGCAACCTGTACGACCATCTCATCCGCATCAGCGACATGGTCGACGCCTACCGGGACCTGATCGGCGGCGCGATGGACACGCACCTGTCGATGGTCTCCAACCGGCTGAACGTGATCATGAAGCAGCTCGCGATGATCGCCACCATCTTCCTGCCGCTGGGCTTCCTGACCGGCTTCTTCGGCCAGAACTTCGCCTGGCCGATCGCTCACCTCCAGGCCGGTGGCGCCTACTTCCTCTTCCTCGGCATAGGCTCTGAGATCGCCGCCATCGTGATCCTGCTGCTGCTGTTCAAGCGCCGGGGCTGGCTCGGCAGCGGCCCCATGGCCTGACTCCCGCCACTAACCCGCCCGCAGCGCGGCCCAGAACGCGCAGTTACGCCGCCGCCTCGGTAATCGAGAACGCGTTGCCCTCGGGGTCGCGGAAGGCGAACATGGCGGGCACGCCGGGCCAGCGCAAGATCTGGTCGACATCCACCCCCGCGGCCAGCAGCGCGGCGTGGGCGGCCTCGGCGTCGTCGGTGGTGAAGCGGATGCCGATGGCTCCGCGGGTGACGTCCGGTGCCGCCGGCTCGAGGGTGACGATCGCGTTATCGCCGCCCGGCGCGAGTTCGATCCACCGGCCGCCGTTGGGGGTGGGGTTGTCGCGCAGGACGGTGAAGCCGAGCGTGCCGCTGTAAAACCGCAGGGCGGCGTCCTGGTCGCCGACCGGGATGCTGACCGTGCGGATACCGGTGATGTGGGTCGGGGTCATACGGTGCCTCCGTACATGAGGGAGCCGGGCGTGGTGAGTTCCCGCCCGGTCTCGAGCCAGGTCTTCAGGCCGGAAAGGATCATCGGCCACCCGCCGTACAGGTGGGAGTCCGCGTTCTCGGGCAGCTGGTCGTGGGTGACGGTGAGCCTGCAGGAGTCCCCGACAGGCTCGATTTCCCAGGTCACGCGGCTGGTGCCCGCGGCCGCGATGTCGTCGTCCCATACCGCCTGGTACGACTGGACCAGCCGGCGCGGCGGGTCGATCTCGAGGTTCTCACCCTCGACCAGCGACCTCGGCCCGCCCGGGTGCGTCACCCGGTACGACGACCCGGCCGCCCAGCTGGACTCGACGCGCGCCCCGAACTGGTAGCGCGCCCGGACGTCCGGATCGGTGATGGCCCGCCAGAGCTGTTCCGGAGTGGCGCGGATGTAGATCTCGAACACCTTCTCCACCGTGGCCTCCATATCGCGTTTGAGGTCGGCCAGGCCGGCCGCCCACCCCTCGGTGTACTTGCTCACCCACCGGTCGTGTACGAGCCGGATCGGGACCGGGTTGAGGTAATGCAGCTTTTCCCGGCCGCTGCGACGGCTCACGACCAGGCCGGCCGCCTCGAGCAGGCGCAGATGCTTGGCCACCGCGACCCGGGTCATGGCGAACCGGCTCGCCAGCGCGTTGAGCGTCTGGCCGTCGCGGCGGAACAGCTCGTCGAGCAGCTCCCGCCGCGTCTGGTCGGACAGCGCCTTGAACACCGGTTCCACCAGCCCATAATAGGAAACCATTTGGTTTCATGTCAATCGGCGGCGGCGCGATCTGCCGGAGACCGCCTATATCGTTTGACACCATGACGGATGCAGCATCAATCGCCCGATCAGGCCATATATCCCGATGGGGATGATCGGCCGGGTCGACGCCTACCAGCGGCGTCATCGCTGGGCCGGGCTGCCGCTGGCGGTGGTCTACAAGTTCTTCGACGATCAGGGCAGCTACCTGGCCGCGCAGATCACCTACTACGGCGTCGTGTCGCTGTTTCCGCTGCTGCTGCTCCTGACCACCTTTCTCGGCTACGGGCTGCACGACAGCCCCCATTTTCAGCGGCAGGTGCTGGACTCCGCGCTGGCCCAGTTCCCGGTGGTCGGTGACCAGATCGCCAGGAACATCCACTCGTTCCATGGCAGCGTGCCCGGCCTGGTCATCGGCGTTGTCGGCTGCCTCTACGGCGGCCTCGGCATCGTCCAGGCGACCCAGAACGCGCTCAACCGGGTATGGGGCGTGCCCCGTAACGCCCGCCACAATCCGCTTCGGGCCCGGCTGCGCAGCCTGCTGCTGCTGGCGGCCGGCGGCGGCAGCGTGATCGTCACCACCGTGCTGTCCGCGCTTGGCGCCGCCGCCGACTCCTTCGGCGCCGCCGCCGCGAGCGTCAGCGTGCGGGCGGCCGCCACCGCGCTGGCCGTTGCGCTGAACGTGACGCTGTTCCTGGTGGCGTTCAAGATCCTGATCGCGACCCCCGTCACCGTCCGGCAGATTCGGGCCGGCGCGATCGCCGCCGCCGTCATCTGGCAGGTCCTGCAGTTGGGGGGCGCCGTCCTGCTGGGGGAGAAGCTCAAGGGCGCCACCGCCACCTACGGCCTCTTCGCGATCGTCCTCGGCCTGCTGGCCTGGGTTTACGTCGGATCTGCGACGGTCGTGATGTGCGCCGAGTTCAACGCGGTGCGCGCCCGGGGGATGTGGCCGCGGAGCCTGCTGGCGCCGTTCGCCGACAACGTGGACCTCACCGTCGGTGATCAGCGCGCCTACATCTCCTACGCCAAGACCGAACTGCACAAGACCTTTGAAACCATCGACGTCAGCTTCAGCCTGCCCACGTCCCCGGCCCCGCCCCAACCAGAACTCGACGATCGTGGCGGGCTGCCGGACGGGTCAGCGGTCTGACTGCCAGGCGGCTTCCTCGCCCCCGATGTCCTCGAGCAGGAAACGCGATCGCGCAGCCGGTCTCGGTGGCGGAGGTGCTCGCGTCAGCAGCGGGTGCTGGCTGCCTGAACTTCACCGAGTGCCCGACGGGCGGCCTGGCCGAACTCCTCGCCGTCGAGCGTCTCGCTCCAGCGCTCGTAGGCGATCTTCCACGCGAGCGCGCCCAGGTCCGCCGCCACCGACGCGGTCACGTCGGGAACGCCGCGCCGGCCGAGCGCCGCGGTCATCGACGCGATGAGGCCGAGGCCCTTGAGCGCCTCGCGCTCTTGCAGTTCCGGGTTGGCGGCGATCACCGCCCGCCTGCGGGCGGCGAACGCGCGGCGGGCGGGAGTGAAGGCACGGTTCCCGAGCGCGTCCAGTGCCTGCGCCACCGCCTCGAGCGGGGTGGCCGTGGCGGGCGCGGCGGTGATCGCCTCCGCCAGCAGCCCGTTCATCGAGCCGTCGCCGAAGAGCACCTCCCGCTTGTCGCGGAAGTGCCGGAAGAAGGTGCTCTTGGTCAGCCCCGCGCGCTGCGCGATGTCGATCACCGTCGTGTTCTCGTAGCCCCGCTCCGCGAACAATTCCAGGGCGGCCACGGCGAGCCGCTCGGCTGCATTCGGTTCCCAGCGGGCCATGCCAACAGCGTACGGCACTGAGTCCCGTCACTGCGGCGTATAGTGATGGGACCAAGTACCGTTACGCCGCTGTTGGAGGTCCGTCCATGAGCCGAGCTGTCATCTACGAGACGTTCGGGGGTCCCGAGGTCCTGCAGTTGCGAGAGGTCGCGGAGCCGCACGCCGGCCCGGGCGAGGTCCGCGTCCGCGTGACCGCGGCCGGGCTGAACCCGATGGACTGGCTGATCCCCTCGCGGCCGGAGGCGGCGGCGCAGTTCGGCCTGACCCTGCCGTCCGGGTTCGGCTACGACTTCGCCGGCGTGGTCGACGAGGTCGGCGAGGTCGCCGAGGGCGCAGCCGGCTTTGCCGTAGGCGACCGCGTCTACGGCGGCGCGCTGGCCCGGGCTGTCGCCGACTTCGTGGTCATCAAGACGTCGGTCGAGGGGGCCGAGGCGCTCTGGCACACGCCCGATGGCATTAGCGACGAGGTGGCGGGCACGCTCCCGGTGGCCGGCGCCACCGCCTTCGCAGCGCTGGCGGCGATCGGCCTCCGGTCCGGCGACACCGTCCTCGTCGGCGGCGCGGCCGGCGGTGTCGGCGTGTTCGCGGTGCAGCTCGCGACGCTGGCCGGCGCCACCGTGATCGGCACCGCCGCGGAGAGCACGTTCGAGTTCCTGCGCCAGCTCGGGGCTCAGCCCGTGACCTACGGCCCCGGGCTGGCGGACCGGGTGCGGGCGCAGGTTCCCGGCGGGGTGACCGCGGCGACGGACCTGTTCGGCACGGAGGTGGCCGAGGCCGCGCTGGCGCTGGGCGTGCCACCGGAACGGATCTCCACGGTCGCCGCGGGTCCCAACCCGCCCGGCGGCGCGCGCGCCACCGGTGGCATCGACGCGGAGCCGGATGCGCTGGCTCGGATCACCGATGCGATCCTGGCGGGCCGGCTCACCGTGCCCATCGCCGCCGTCTTCCCGGTCGAGCGGGTCCGTGACGCCGTCGCCCTCCAGGCCGGACGCCACGTCCACGGCAAGGTCGTGATCACGCTCTGACCGCCGACCCTGCCGGCGTAAGCCGTCACCCCGTGCGCGCCTCACGCCGTCCCGGCGGTGCTGGAGGTACTGCCGTTCGGCGCTGTCGTGGGTCAGGTCGAGGGCGCCGTCGTAGGCGGCGACGGCCTCCTCGGTCCGCCCGAGCCGGCCAAGCAAGTGCGCGCGGGTGGCCCGGGCGGGCTGGAAGCGGCGTCCCCGCTGGCCGGCCTCCTCGAGCAGGGCGTCGAGGGCCGCCAGGCCGGCCGCGGGGCCTTCGACCTCGGCGATGACGGCGGCGAGGGCGACGCCGCTGCCGAGCGACGGCGCGATCGTGTGCAGCGCCCGGTGCAGCCCGAGCAGCGTCGGCCAGTCGGTCGGGCCGCCGCGTCGCCGGGCGCAGTGCACGGCCTGGATCGCCGCCTCGAGCTGGAACCGCCCGAGTCGGCCTCGTGCATGCGCCGCCCGCAGGTGCCCGTGCGCCCGGTCGATCAGGTTCGCGTTCCACCGCGACGGGTCCTGGTCGGCCAGCGGGACGAACCGTCCGTCGGCGTCCAGCCGGGCCGGGGCGCGCGACGCGGAAAGCTGGACGAGGGCGGCGAGCCCGTGCGCCTCCGGGTCGGCGGGCGCGCACCGGGTGAGGACCTCGGCCAGGTGCAGCGCCTCCGACGGCGGCAGGTGCCGGGCCTGCGGCCCGGTCGTGGCCCAGTCGATGACGTACGCGCCGTAGACCGCCTCAAGGACCGAGGCCATCCGCGCCGGGAGCTCGTCCGCGCCGGGGATGCGAAACGGAATGCGGGCTGCCTTGATCCGCTTCTTCGCCCGGACCAGGCGCGTCGCCATCGTCGCGGTCGGCACCGAGAACGCCCGGCCGATCTGCTCGGCGGTGAAGCCGAGCACGGTGCTGAGCATCAGCGGCGTGTGCGCGGCCGGGTCGATCGCCGGGTGGGCGCACACCAGCATCAGCTCAAGCCGCCGGTCGGGAAGCGCGTCGACGTCGAGGTCGTCGGTGTGAGTGAGCGAGTCCTGACGGTCGTCGAGCGGCAACGTCCGCTGCGCCGAGGCGGACTTCCACTGGTCGCGCAGCCGGTTGCGGGCGACGGTCAGCAGCCAGGCATCGGGGTTGGCCGGCGTCCCCCGCTCCGGCCAGGTGCGCAGGGCGCGCTCGAACGCGTCCGCGAGCGCGTCCTCGGCGGCCGCGATATCGCCGGTCGGGGCGGCCAGCAGCGCCAGCAGCCGCCCGTAGCTGTCCCGAGCCGCCAGGCCGGCCGCCTCGACCGCCGCCAGGCCGGCCGCCTCGACCGCCGCCAGGCCAGGCCGCCTCGGCCAGCGGCTGGCCTTCGTCGTCCGCCGTCAGCGCGTCCACTCGCCATTGACGAGCGCGGTCGCGGAGGGCCGAACCTCGATCACGCCCCACTGCGCCCCGGGGCACTTCTCGGCCCAGCCGATGGCCGCGTCCAGATCGGCCACATCGAGGACGAAGATCCCGGCCAGCGCCTCCTTCGTCTCGGCGAAGGGCCCGTCCTGAACCCGCAGCCCGCCTTCCCTGCGGGTGACGGTGGTCGTCGCCCCGGTCGGCTGCAGCACGTCGCCCGACACCAGCACCCCCGCCGCCGCAAGCGCCCGGCCATAGGCGCCGAACGCCGCCATCGCCTCGGCGATCGCCTCCTCGTTGATCTCTCCCTTGGCCGGCTCCCGGTAGTTCATCAGTAGCGCGTATCGCATCGTCATCTCCTCCTGTCCCAGTGTCACCCCAGCGGCGACACCGGCACCACGATGACGATCGAACGTCGCCCAGATCGTCACCCAGCCGGGAACCGGAGCAAAGAAGTTTCAGCTGGAGTAGACCTGCAGCTCCGACAGCTGGCCGGCCGGCCAGCCGGTGTTGGCGGTGAAGGTCAGCTTCACGTACCGGACGGTCGCAGCGGGGAACGTGACCGTCACCGTGTTGCCGGTCGCGGGGTTGAAGATGTACCCCGCCGACGCCGCCAGCGTGCTGTAGGTGGAACCGTCGGCGCTGCCCTGGATGGTGATCGTCTGGGTCCGCGTTCCCCAGGCGGTCGACGGCGGCAGGTCCATCACGATCCGCCCCACCGGCACCGAAGACCCGAGGTCCACCTGGAACCACTGCGGGAAGTCACTATCCGTGCTCTCCCAGTAGGTGCTGGTGTTCCCGTCCACCGCGTACGACGCCACGTACGTCTGGGTGTAGCCGCTCGCGGTCACCGGCTGGTTCAGCGCCAGGTTCGTGCTCGCCGCGCTCACCCCGGTGCCCGACAGCCCCACCGTCAGCGGGCTGCCCGGCGCGCTCGACGCCACCGACAGCGTCCCGCCTGCCGCCCCCGTCGCCGTCGGCCCGAACGACACGCTGACCGTGCACGACCCGCCCGCGGCGATCGAACTGCCGCAGGTGTTGGTCTGGCTGAACGGCCCGCTCACGCTGACCGAGGAGACCGCGGCCGCAGCCGTCCCCGGGTTCGACACCGTCACCGTCGAAGCCGAGCTCGTCGACCCGACGGTGACGCTCCCGAACGACAGCGCCGACGGCGACGCCGTCAGCGGCGAGCCGGTGCCGCCGCTGTCGGCGAAGGACATGTAGTTGAGGTTCCAGCCGCCGTTGTCCTCGTCGACGGCCAGGGTCTGCTGGCCGGCCGTGAGCTGGACGGTGCCGGTGACCGTGGTCCAGTTCTGCCAGCCGCCGGTCGCGGGGATGCTGATGTTCCCGCTCAGGTTCGCGCCGGACGCGCTGGCCAGGTGCAGGGCGTCGGTGACGGCCGAGGGCGCCGCGACCCGGAAGCTAACGGTGTAGCTGCCGGCCGAGGCCGCGTTGACGGTGTAGCGGAACCACTGCCCGCCGGACGTCCAGCCCAGGTCGTAGCCGCCGCCCGTGTCCGACGTGGCCTCCAGGTCGATACCGTCGGACCGGTAGCCGTTGCCGGTGCCGTTGGTCGAGGTGACGTTGTAGGCCGCCCCCTGGCCGCCGGTGTCATAATTCTCGGCCTGCACCACGCCCGGCACCGTGGCCGGCGTCCCGCCGTAGGGACCTTCGCTGCTGCCGGTCTGCCAGCTGTTTCCGCTGAGCGTCGCCGTGAAGCCGCTGGAGTCGTTGCTGTAGGCGGAGAACCCGGAACCCACCCCGGTCACCGAGTTGCCGGTGATGGTGGCGCTCCCGGTGGGAGCCGGATAGTAGGGCGGCGAGATCACGATCCCGTTGCGCCACGGGCTGGTGATCGTGTTGTCGGCCAGGTTGGTGCTGGTGGAGGTGGAGAAGCCGATCGAGTCGTACACCGAGTTGATGATGGTGTTGCCGGTGACCACCGCGTCGGTGACGGTCCCGACGTTTTGCCCGTCCCCGCCGTTGCCGATCTGCAGGGCCGGCTGCCCCTGGAAGTAGGCGTTCCCGCCCGACCTGACGATCACGTTCCCGGTCACCGTGGCGCCGAGCATGTCGCTGCCGTTCACCCCGAACCGGCCCACGCCGAGGCCGATGTAGCGCGCGGTATCGGAGATGAAGTTGTCCTCCACGAGGTGGCCGCTGCCGCCGTAGATCCCGATGCCCTTGCCGCCCCACGGGGCGATAACGGTGTTGTGGGTCATGGTGATGTCGGTCATGGCGGCGTAGGTCGTGCTGCCGTTGTAGGCGACCGAGTTGATCGCCATCCCGTCATCGCCGGTGCCGCGGATGAAGTTGTTGGTGGCGGTCAGGCTGCTGCCCGACGTTCCGGTGAGCGAGACGTTGTTGAGGTTGCAGCCGTCGGCGAAGATCACCGTGAACAGGTTGTTCTGCACCGTTCCGTTGCTGCCGGAGGCCCACAGGCTGGACTCGACGTGCTGCACCCACATGCCCGAGATGAGCCAGTCGTTGCCGGTTGTGTCCTCGGCCCCGCCCCCGCCGTCGACCTCGGCCCGGCTCATCGCGTCGGAGTCGATGTGGAAGTTCTCCAGCTGGCACGAGTAGCACTGGAAGGCGGCCCCCAGCGGCGTGTTGTTGGGCAGCGGCACGTCCCGGTAGACCTCGCTGTACCAGTACCCGGCCCCCTCGATGGTCACGTTCTGCGCCACCAGGCTCGACGTCCCGATCAGGTAGAAGGTCCCCTGCGGAATCCACAGGATCTCGCCCGCCGACGCCGCCTGGTTAATGCAGTTCTGGATGTCAACCGTGCTGTCGACCGCGCCGGGCGCCGCCGCGCCGTTCGTCGGCGTGTTGTCGGCCACCGCCCCGCAGCTTGTGATCGAGATCGAGTTGGCGGGCTGGGCGGTCGGCGCGGGCGCATCCCACACGTCAACCGAGTTGATCCAGTAGGACGACGCCGTGTTAGTCGAGTCCTTCTGCAGGCTGAACGTCGCCCCCGGCGGAATCGCCGCGCCGCTCACGAACGCGTGGAACTCGTCCCAGAAGTCGCGCGGGTCCCCGTCGGCCGGGTTCTGGTCGTTCCCGTTGTAATTGTTGTTCCCCTCGTACTGCCAGCTCTGGATGGAGTTCATGTTCAGGGCCTGGCGGAACGTGCCGTTGACGTAGAGGTCGAGGGTGGCGGTCAGGCCGCCGCCGGCCGACGAGTCGGGGATGGAGGCGCGCACGTTGATGAAGTTGATCGGCTGCCCGGTGTTATTCGTCCACTGGACACTCTGACCGGGGCCGGTCAACTGCACGTAGGCGTGACCGTCGGCCTCCCCCTGGGGACTGTCGTACTCGCTGGTCGGCGCCGAGGTCAGCGATACCACGGTGGCGCCGCCGCCCAGCGCCGCCTCCGGCGCCTGGTAGGTCGTGAACGGCGTCGTCGCCCCGGCCACGCTCGGGCTCGGGGTCCCCGGCGCCTGGTACGACGCCGGCGCGGTGGCCGCCGCCGCGCTCGGCGCGGCCGCCGCCAGCATCGGAACCCCCGCCAGCGCCGCGACCACGCTGACCACGGCGAACAGGCTGCCAAGGCGACGTCTCAGGTCCATGCCCCGGAACATACATTTATCAACGGCATGATGCAATAACTAAATTTATTTACGCAAATTACCGACTAAAACCCGCAAACCATTCATCTCGAACGGACCCTGCCCTCCGCGCCCCGCCCCAATTCCCCCAATCCCGTGGCAACCCAAAGCCCCCGCACCCCCACCCGACCCGCACCCCCACCCGACCCGCACCCCCACCCGACCCGCACCCCCACCCGACCCGCACCCCCACCCGACCCGCACCCCGACCCCCGACCCCGTCGGAAACCCCGTTGCCGGGCCCCGCCCCCGGGGCTAGGCTCGCTCCCAGCCGCACAGCGCGGCGCACCTGGCCGGAAAGGAGGCGCGATGTTCACTCACCAACTGGCGCCTCCGGAGCCTGGCCGATAACAGACCCGGTCGCGCCTCTGCCACGCAGGGGAATGACGCATGACCTCAGCATCAGCTTCACAATCGATCGTGCCCGGGCGCGCGGACGACGTCCCGGACCGCCTCGACGAGCGCACGATCCTCACCCAGTTCCTTGACTACGCCCGCGACACCGTGCACGCCAAGTGCGCGGGCCTGTCGGAGGCGGACGCACGCCGGGCCCCGCTGCCCGGCTCGCCCCTGATGACGATCTCCGGGCTGGTCAGCCACCTGCGCTGGGTGGAATGCTCGTGGATCGACCAAACGCTGCTCGGCGCCATCATCGATCCGCCCTGGACCGACGAGGATCCCGACCGGGAGTTCCGGATCGCGGTCGAGGTCCCGCTCGCGCAGCTGCTAGCGGAGTACCGGGCCGCCTGCGACCGGCACCGCCGGCTGGTGGCCGAGCTGGACCTGGACACCCCGTCCAGGGGCGAGCTCGGCTGGCGGACCGAACCGGTCACGCTCCGCTGGGTTCTGTTCCACCTCGTCGAGGAGACCGCCCGGCACAACGGTCACATCGACATCCTCCGCGAGCTCGCCGACGGCACCCGCGGAAGATAATCACCCTGATCGTGGATCGTTGTGTACACCCGGGTGTACACAACGATCCACGATCAGCCTTCCATCGCTTACGCCGGTAAATAACAGCAAGAAGCGCTGACGGCAGCCTTGCAACCCCTGGGGCCTGAGGGATCAATGGGGCATCGGCCGGGTAAGCGACCCGTTGTGAACCAGGCGCTCGCTGTGGTGATCGCGATCGCGGGTGCCGTCACGTTCGGCGCATCCGACGTCATCGAGCAGCGCGCCACCCACAAGGTGACAAAACGGCCGCCGCTGGACCTGAAGCTCTTCGCCGACCTGGCGGCCAACCGGCTCTGGGTGATCGGGATCACCGTCGACATCGCCGGCTCGGTCATGCAGGCGTTCGCCCTGCACTTCGGGCCGCTGGCCCTGGTACAGCCGATCCTCGTCCTCGACCTGCTGTTCGCGGTCGTGATCACCTACGTCCTGAACCGCCGACGGCCGGACAAGGTCATCGCCGCAGGCGTCTTGTGCTGCACCGGCGGCCTGGTGCTGTTCCTGGCCGTCGCCCGACCCCAGTCCCCGCCGGTCAGCGTCGCGCCCTCCATCCTGGTACCGCTTGGCCTCACCGCGGTCGGGGTCATGGCCCTGTGCCTGGTCGCGTGGCGGGTCAGCCCGCGCAAGTTCCTGCCGCTGAGCACCGCATTCGCCTGCGGCGTGATCTTCGGGATCACGGCGTTCCTGCTCAAGGAGCTAACGCAGACCATCGGGCTGGGGTTCAACCCGCCGTCACAGCAGTGGCCGCTCTACGCGTTCATCATCGCCGAGCCGCTCGGCTTCCTGCTCAACCAGAACGCCTTCCAGGAAAGCTCGCTGATCGCCCCGGTCCTGGCCATCCGTACCGTCACCGACCCCCTGGTCGCCATCGGCATCGGCCTGGTCTGGCTGAACGAGGAGATCGCCAGCAGCCCGGCCGCGATCGCGGCCGAGCTGGCGGGCCTGGTCATCATGTCGGCCGGCGTCGTCGCCCTGGCCTACCGATCACCCCACCTCGAGGCCGCCACCTCCGCCTCCCCGGCCCCGCCTCCCCAAACCCCGGCTCCACCCCCACCCCCACCCCCGACCGCCTTATCCGCAAGCCCTTGCGCGATGTCGCGGGAGCAATTATGTTGCGATATATCGGACCGATACATCGTTCGGATGCATCGACGCGATGCATCGACGCGACCTGACTGGAGATTTCATGGAGACATCGAAGCACCAGATCGCGCCCGCCGCCGGCCGGCTCGGCGTCCTGACGGTAGGCCTCGGCGCGGTGGCGTCGACCGTTGTCGCCGGCGTCGAGCTGATCCGCCGCGGTCTCGCTGAGCCCGTCGGTTCGCTCACTCAGATGGGCACCATTCGCCTCGGCCAGCGGGCTGAGGACCGGGTACCGCTCATTCGCGACTTCGTGCCCCTAGCCGACGTTGGCCAGCTGGTCTTCGGTGCCTGGGATCCGATCGCGGACACGGCCTACGAAGCCGCGCTGAAATGCGGCGTGCTCGACCGATACGCCCATATCGAGCCGATCGCGGTCGAGCTGAAGGAGATCGAGCCCATGTCGGCCGTCTTCGACCAGAGCTACGTGCGGCGGCTCGACGGCCCCAACGTCAAGCCGCAGGCCAGCAAGCGCGACCTGGCCGAGGCGCTCCGCCAGGACATCCGCGATTTCAAGTCGACCCACTCCTGCGACCGGATGGTCGTGATCTGGTGCGCATCGACCGAGATCTTCCTCGAGCCCGGCCCGGCCCACCAGAGCCTGGCGGCGCTCGAAGCCGCGATGGACGCGAACGACGAGAGCGTCCCGCCCTCGATGCTCTACGCGTACGCGGCGCTCAAGGAGGGCGCGTCCTTTATCAACGGGGCGCCCAATCTCACCGTCGACGTGCCGGCGATGGTGGAGCTCGCCCACCTGGCCGGCGTGCCCGTCGCCGGCAAGGACTTCAAGTCGGGCCAGACCCTGCTCAAGACCGTGCTGGCGCCGATGCTGAAGGCCCGCATGCTCGGTCTCCAGGGCTGGTACTCGACCAACATCCTCGGTAACCGCGACGGCGAGGTGCTGGACGACCCCGACAGCTTCCGCACCAAGGAGGAGAGCAAGCTCGGCGTGCTCGAGCACATCCTCCAGCCCAGCCGCTATCCCCAGCTCTACGGCGACATCCACCACAAGGTGCGGATCAACTACTACCCGCCCCGCGGTGACAACAAGGAGGGCTGGGACAACATCGACATCTTCGGCTGGCTCGGCTACCCGATGCAGATCAAGGTCGACTTCCTCTGCCGCGATTCGATCCTGGCGGCGCCGATGGCGCTTGACCTGGTGCTCTTCACCGACCTGGCCCAGCGAGCGGGGCTCAAGGGCGTGCAGGAGTGGCTGTCGTTCTACTTCAAGAGCCCGCAGCACGCTCCCAGCGTCTATCCCGAGCACGACCTTTTCATCCAGCAGACCAAGCTCAAGAACACCCTCCGCTGGCTGATGGGCGAGGAGCTGATCACCCACCTGGGGATGGAGTACTACCAGGACTAACTGTCGGCGGTGGCTCGCGTCCGTCCGGGCCCGCCTCCACCGCAGCGCGCTCGCCGGGCGCCCGCCCGTCGCCGTGACCAGACCCGTTGCCGGGCCCAGGCCCGCGCCCGTTGGACCGCAGCGGGACGGTCTCGGCGAAGGCGCGGTTGGCGATCGCCCGGGCGCGCCCGGTGAGGCCGGACATCTGCGGCGACGGCACGCCGTTGGCGTCGGACCCAGACCCGGACCCGGACCCGGACCCGGGCGCCGGCAGAGGCTTCACGGACGGCTTGCCCGCCAGCGGCGCCCGCTCCTCCTCAGTCAGCGGCCGGTGCTCCTCGACGAACTCGCCGTTCGGCAGCTGACGGATGATGCCGGTCTCGACCCCGTGGGTGAGCACCCCGGCGTCCCGGCGCTGCAGCCCGATGCAGATCCGCCGGGTGACGATGAACGCGAGAACCGGCCCCACGATGACCATCACCCGCGCGATCCAGGTCAGCGTGTACAGCGGGATCTTGAACTGGTCGGCGATAATGTCGTTGGCGCTCTCGCCCCACAGCACCCCGTAGAAGACCACCGCCGCCACCCCGGTCGCCGTCCGGATCGGCGCGTTGCGCGGCCGGTCGTTGATGTTGTGGAAGGACCTGTCGCCGGTCGCCCACTGCTCGAAGAACGGCCACAGCGCCGCCCCGCCCAAGATCAGCCCCAGCGGCAGCAGCGCCGGGAGCAGTATCGACAGCGACAGCGTGTGCCCGAGGAAGCTGATCTCCCACGGGGGCATGATGCGGAGCGCGCCGTCAAGCAGGCCCAGGTAGAAGTCGGGCTGGGTCCCCGACGAGATCGCCAGCGGCGTGTACGGGCCGTATTCCCAGACCGGGTTGATCTGCGCGAACGTCGCCAGCAGGACCAGCGCCCCGAAGATGAAGAAGAACCAGGCCTGCCCCTTGAGCACGAAGTACGGGAAGAACGGCTGCCCGACGACGTTCTTCTCGGTGTTCTCCAGGGCCGGCATCTGCGTGTGCTTCTGGTGGAACATGATGAACAGGTGCGCGGTGATCAGGCCCAGGATGATCCCCGGGATCAGGAACACATGCAGCAGGTACATCCGCGGGATGATCGAGTCGCCGGGGAACGCGCCTCCGAACAGGAAGTACGACGCGTACGTCCCCACGATCGGGATCCCCTGCAGGATCCCCTCGAGGACCCGCAGCCCGGCCCCGGACAGCTGATCGTCCGGCAGCGAATACCCGAACAGCCCCTCGATCAGCCCCAGCGTGAACAGCACGATCCCGATCAGCCAGTTCACCTCGCGCGGCTTGCGGTACGCGCCGGTGAAGAACACCCGCAGCATGTGCACGATGATCGCGACCATGAACAGGTCCGCCGCCCAGTGGTGGATCTCCCGGATCAGCAGCCCGCCGCGGACGTCGAACGACAGGTTCAGCGTCGACTGATACGCCTGCGACATCGTGATGCCGTCCAGCTTGGTGTACGAGCCGTGATACACGACATCGCTGGTCGACGGCACGAAGAACAGCGCCAGGTAGGTGCCGGTCAGCAGCAGGATCACAAACGACCAGAGCGCGATCTCGCCCAGCATGAACGACCAGTGGTCAGGAAAAACCTTGTGCATCAGGGTCCGGACGCCCTTGGCGCCGTGGAACCGGTCGTCGAGCCAACCGCCCGTGCCGCTCAGAGCCATACTTAGACACTACGTTGAGATAAATCTATGCATAATGTCGAAGATCTTCATGGCGGAGCCGACGTTAACGCAACCAAAGGTTGCACTATCGCGATGCGCGGGATAGTCTGATGTGCAACCGATAGTTGCACATAGACAAGGGAGACAACGACCGATGCGCAAGCTCATCACCGCGATGAAGATCTCGCTCGACGGCAGGTTCGAAGGCCCGCAGGGTTACGCGGACTGGGTGTCGGCCTGGTCCGATGACTACGGTCTGACCCCCGAGATCGACGCGTGCGTGCTCGGCGGCCGGATGTACCCCGGCTACGAGCAGTACTGGACGCCGATCCAGAACCACCCGGACCAGGTCCACCCCCTCAGCGGCGCCGTTCCGACCCCGGCCGAGGTCGAATGGGCAGATTTCGCCGCCAGAACTCCGCACTACGTGGTGTCGAGCACCCTGACCGAAGCCGCGTGGCCGCAGACCCGGTTCCTGCGCAGCCTGGACGAGCTGGGCAAGCTCAAGCGGGAGCAAGGCAAGGACATCTACCTGATGGGCGGCGGCGCCATCACCGCCGCCGCGATCAACGCCGGCCTGGTCGACGAAGCGCGGCTGATCGTCTACCCGGTGATCGCGGGCGGAGAGAACGCCCTCTTCAGGCCGTCGGCGATCCGCCGCGACCTCGAACTCAAGAAGGTCGAGCAGCTCCCGGACGGCCGCCTGAGCCTGGTCTACCGGATCGGCCGTGACTGACTTCGACCGCAGGACCGTCGAGGAGTTCCGCGCCAACGGCGGCCAGGCCGGCGGGGTGTTCGCGGGCACCCCGCTGGTCCTCATCCACCACATCGGCGTCAGGACCGGGATCGAGCACGTCACGCCGCTGGCGTACTCGGCCCTGGACGGCGACTCCATCGCGATCGCCGCCTCCAACGGCGGATCGCCGAAGCACCCGGCCTGGTACCACAACCTCAAGGCCAACCCGGCGATCACCGTCGAGCTCGGCACCCAGCGATTCGAGGCGACAGCCGAGGAGCAGACCGGCCCCGCCCGCGCCGAGCTCTGGACCAGGCTCGTCGCCCAGTTCCCCAACCTAGCCAAGTTCGCCGCCAGCACCGCGCGCACCATCCCGCTCTTCCTCCTCCGCCGTGCCCCCCTCCCGGCCGCGCGTTGCCTCGTCGGCCCTGGCGACGGACTATTGGCGGATGGAACCCCCGCAGGGAAGCCCGGAGTGGCTTGAGGTCTTTACCGCCGCCGAGCGTCCCGATCTGTGGGAGCGCGCACGTGAGGAGGGCACGCTCGATCGCGTGTGGCCCGAGTACAACCACCACGGGAACGACTCGCCGGCCACCTTTCGCGCGCTGGTGCCCCGGTTCGCCGATTTCCAGCTGCTGTTCACCGACCGGCGGGCGGACCGGATCGTGGCGCGCGGACGCACGATCCCGTTCCGGTGGGACGGCACCCTGGCCGACCTGCCGGCCGGGATCGATGCCCTCGGGCCTCGCGCCCTGAGCGAAGAAGGCGGCCCGGCCACCGCCCTGTCGGCGCTGGCGGCCGAGGTCGACGACACGCTCCAGGGATCCGGCCTGAGCAGGCTGGTGATCTTGGCGATGGCGGCGCTCGCGCGGGCCCGCGGGCTGCGCACCCTGGTCGCGCCGGTGCGGCCGAACTGGAAGGACCGCTATCCCCTCATCCCGATCGACCGGTACGCGGCGTGGACGCGTCCCGACGGCCTCCCGTTCGATCCGTGGATGCGGGTCCACGCCAGGCTGGGCGCCCGGATCCTGCGCCCGGCGCCGCGGTCGCTGCACATCGCCGCCCCGGTCGGGGACTGGCAGGCCTGGGTCGGGATGGCGTTCCCGGACGACGGACAGTACGTGTTCCCGCACGGGCTCGCACCCCTCACCGTGTCCGGCGGCGAAGGAGACTACTGGGAGCCCAACGTCTGGATGCTGCACGACCCGATGCAGCTTGCCTGACCGCCAATCCAGCAGCTAGTCGAGCAGCCCGGTGAGCTTCTTCGGCGCGCGGATCCGGTAGCTCTCGGTCACCAGCTCGCGGATCTCCTCCCAGTCGGTGTCCGGGGTGAGTGCTACCGCGATCCGATCATGGCCGGTTCGCGTAGGGAAGAACGGGCGGCCGATGGCCAGCAGCGCCCGGCGCTCCTCCGGATTGGCGCGCACCACGAGCAGCGGAACCGCCTTCCCGGGGACGTACTCACGCGCCACCAGACCGCAGAACGGCCGCCGCCGGACGTCGAACACCCAGGCCGCCGACCGAGCGCTGCTCCGCGATTCGTCGACCCGCACCGTCACCTCCGGCAGCGCCAGGCACAGCCCCCGCACCCGCTCAACGATCTCCTCCGGCACCACCACGCTGAAGCTCGCGTCCTTCGCCATTGGACAAGCCTCCCCTCGGCTACGAGCAAATTCTCCCCGAAGCGTCTTGCGCGCCGTTTGATCTGGCGATGGAGCTCGGCAGCCGGCCCGACGCGCTGGCGGTGATGGGGGAGGCGCTTGGCCAGGCGGGAATCAGCGTCGAGGGCGGCGGCGTGTTCACCGTCGACGGGAGGCCGATCGCCCACTTCCTGGTCGGGGACGGGGACGGGGGGGACGGGGACGGGACGGGGACGGAGCACGGCGCGCGCTGGCCGCGGCCGGGATATCGGTCACGGCCGTCCGGGAGGTGCTGGCTCGCCGCCTCGACCAGGAAGTCCCGGGCCAACTCGGCGCGATCACTCGCGCCATCGCCGAGGCGGGCGCCCGCATCGAGGTCCTGTACTCCGATCACGATCACCGGCTGATCCTGCTGACCAGCGACCAGGCCGTCGCGGCGACCGCCACCAAAGCCTGGGACCGCTAAGACCGGAAGCCATCCTCGCTGCTGGGCAAACAGTGCGATCTGAAACCGGGTGCGGCGGCTGACGCCGAGGGCGCGGGCGATGACGTCGTCCTTCATGCCGAGCGACATCAGCCGAAGCGCACCTCAAGGCCGCGGGCGTCAGGGACCGGGTCGGCTGGTTTCTCGGCTGGCGTCACCGCACCGCCCTCGCCGCGCCAGGGCGTGCCGCGTTCCCACATTTGCTCGAACAGAATCGAGAGCACGGTGAGCAGGGTCGGCGAGTGGACCGGCAGCGTCGCCGCCTCGGGATCGCGGCGCGCTCCCTGAGCCGGGCCGCCGCCTGCCAAGCGGTGTACCGGTCTCCGGCGGCTACGCGCCGTATCTGTCGTGGTGGCGAAGCCAGCTCATCAGCGGGCCGTCGCTGCGCCCGGATGGGCGCTCCCAGTCTTCCTGCCGGCCGCGGGCGGTCAGGTCGAGCCAGTGGTAGGTGCTGTTGACGATGTCGGTGCCCCGCGCGTAGCTGGAGTAGGTGTGGAAGACGCGGTCGCCGCGGCGCAAGAAGGCGCTGATGCCGTGCAGCTCGCCGGTCCACCCGCGCCAGTCCGGTCCGAGCTCATCGAGATTGCGGTAGTTGTACTCGACCGGGGCCACGGCCGGGTCGAGGGTGACGTGGAAGTCGTAATTGAAATCGGTGCCGAAGGAGGAGTACCAGGGCACGGTCCAGCCCATCCGCTGCCGGAATGCCTCGAGCTTGGGCAGCGGCGCCCGGCTGATCATGGCCAGCGTGGTGTCCCGGGCGTGCAGGTGGGCGAGGTGACCGATGCCGTCGGCTAGGAACGAGCAGGATTCGCAGCCCTCGTCCCAGTCCGGGTCGAACATGAAATGGTAGATCAGCAGCTGGCCACGGCCCTCGAACAGGTCGGGCAGGCTGGCCTGGCCGTCCGGGCCGCGAAAGGTGTATTCCTTGTCAATCTCGACCATCGGCAGCTCGCGCCGCCGGGCGTGCAGCGCGTCTCGCCGACGGGTGAATTCCTTCTCCTGCGCCAGCAGCTCCCTGCGGGCGGCCAGCCACTCATCTCGCGAAACGACCCGCGGATCATCCATCTCAGCCTCTCTCACACTGATCGATCCTGCTCGCTGCTATAGACGGTCCCGCGTGCCTCGCCGGCTCCGTTTCTTCGCTCTGTCACTCTCACGACGAGCGGACGCATCCAGATGGACGCTTTCGAGTCAGCGGCGCGAAAATTTCCGTCGAAGCGCCACATGCGCGAAGCGCCGGCCGTGAGGCACCATGGTCTTCCGTTCGTGGGAACTCAATATGGGAGGTGCGTCCCTTGCCCAAGTCGATCGCGGTGTTCGGCGCAGGCCCGGGTCTCGGCCACGCCGTCGCCCGCCGCTACGCGCACGACGGCTACGACGTTGTGCTCGTCGCCCGCCGCCGGGAACCTCTCGAACTCCTCGCCCAAGAGCTAACCGACGGAGCAGTGACCGCCCACGTCATCACCGCCGACCTGGCCGACACCGACGTCATCCCCGCCCTGGCCGATCAGATCCGCGCCAAAGTCGGCCACCTCAACGCGCTCTACTACGCCCCCACGCCAGAAGACGGCTTTGTCCCCGCGGCGAACCTCACCCCGCAGCGCGCCCAGGCGTTCATGCC
The DNA here is from genome assembly GCA_963836195.1 of uncultured Actinomycetota bacterium. Classification (GTDB taxonomy): domain Bacteria; phylum Actinomycetota; class Actinomycetes; order Streptosporangiales; family Streptosporangiaceae; genus Trebonia. The sequence continues at coordinate 292,351 of CAWIIX010000002.1, forward strand.
GCTGGTCTTCTACTCCATGGTCGCCCTCGTCCAGGAGTTCCTCCCGCCCATGCTCGCCCACGGCGACGGCGCCATCCTGACCGCCCAGGGCGCCAGCACCGTGCACGGCCTGCCGAACATGAGCGGCCCCGGCCCGGCCCAGGCCGCCCAGCGCAACTACCTGCAATCCCTGCACACGGAGGTGGCCGCCCAGGGCGTCTACGTCGGCATGCTCTACGTCGGCGCGATCATCGAAGACAGCGCCTTCCACGCCTGGCTCCAGAACGCCAAGTCGACCGGAGAAGAAACCCGGGACTGGGGCCCGACCGTCACCCCCTCCCACCTCGCCGACATCCTCCGCGACATGCACAAAGCCAAGGCCCCGGCAGAAGTCATCTACCCCGACAGCCAGTTACCTGCGGGCCGTGACCGCGCGCGCGTCGAACGCGGCCACGTCACGGTCGTCACGCGTCATTGCCCGCCCGCCCGCTCGGCCGCGCCGCGCCCGACGCAGAACTCGTTCCCCTCCGGGTCGGCGAAAACCACCCACCCGGTCCCGTCCGCTCGCCGCCGGTCATCCACCACCACCGCGCCGAGGCGGGCGGCCCGCTCGACCTGCTCGTCCCGCCTCGTCGAGGTCGGCCACAGGTCGAAATGGATGCGGTTCTTCGCCGTCTTCCCCTCCGGCACCCGCAGGAACAACAGCCCGGGCTGCCCGGTGACCGGCACGACCAGCACCGAGTCGTCCTGCGGCATGTCCCCGGGCCGGATCTCACGCTCAAGCAGCGCCGCCCAGAACGCCGCCAGCGCATGCGGATCCCGCGCGTCGAAGGTGATTTCGTGGATCTCCAGGGCTCCACCCGCACTGTCTGTCATACCGTCCAGCGAACCACGACTGGCTCCCCAGCCACGCGAATCCGCACGTTTTTCGGCCCCGGCCTGCATGATCGGTAGGCTCGTGGGCAGTACGCGCCGGAAGTTCTAGGAGTGCATGACGAAGCGCGGCAGGAGGATATCCATGGCGGGTGAGCTGTCGGTGACGGTTCGCCGCGAACGCGGCGTCGTGATCGCGGAAGTCACCGGAGATATCGACATATCCACGGTCAGCGGCCTGCGGGAGCGCCTGCTCGGGCTGGCAGACAGCGGGGAGCCGCTGATCGTCGATCTGAACGGCGTCAGCTTCATCGACTCGACCGGGCTCGGGGTCCTGGTGGCCACCGCCCGCCGCGCCGACACGCACGGCGGCAGCCTGCACGCGGTCTGCTCCAGAAAACCCACCCGCAAGCTGCTCTGGCTGACCGGGGTGGACCGCCGCATCCCGCTCACCGACACCGTCGACGAAACCCTGACGCACCTGACGGCCTCCCGCGACGCCCCCGGCTAGAAAGTCGCCGCCCTGACCGTCCCCCGGGGCCGAGTCCAAGCAGGCCACGTCGAGAAATTGACGTTCCGGCCCCTAGGTGTCGTTATCGTGTTCCATTAGGGTTCCAGATTTGCCACCGCGGGGGTCATTGTGTTCCATTAAGGGCACCCCGCGACCCGAAAGTCACACAATGACCCCCACGGCCATTCGACCTGGTGTGAGTGGTACCGGTGATGAGGTTGTCGCCTATGCCCCGCCGCCCGTCCTACGGGTGGACACGGCCTCGACGGTATCGCCGACCGGCCGTAGCGGGCTGCTCGAAGGATCGTCAAGCACCTGCCCGTACGAGGCGAACTGGGTTGACCCCCCGCGTCGATGTCGGTCCGGCCGTTCTGCAGCAGCATCGGGCCGGCGCTAGTGACGGTCGTGCCCGGCTGAAGCGCGAGCGGCTGGCCGCCCACGGCCCGGAGCCGCTCAGACACCGACAGCCGGGCGCCCACCTGCGCGTGGGAAGCGAGCCAGTCCGCGTCGGCGCCAATCGCCTGCACGGCCGAGTCCCCGGCCGGGAGCGCCGCCCGGGGCTCCGACCGACACCACCCGGCCGGCCGGGTCGACGACGGCCTGCCGCGCCGCCCCCGAGCTCGGCGCAGGCGGCAGCGCCGCCCCGAACTGCGGGGTGAACAGGACGAGGTCGTTCGCTCCGGTGCAGACCGTGTTCTGCCGGGGCTCGTCGGTGGGGGAGAACCCGGCTACCCCGCAGTCCTCGGCGGTCCCTGGAAGCCGGTTGATTCCGAGGATGGTGGCCGAAGCGCCGCCGGCGGCGAGCAACGCGGCCGACGACGACACGTTCTGGATCCGCACCTGACCCTGCCCGTCAAACACCGCGGCCGCCCGCGAGCCGTCGGCCAGCGACTGCCTCCTGGGCTTCGCTTGATGGTCAGCGCCACCCTAGGAAGACAGAAAGACACCCGCGCGAACCGCTCCTTGCCCCGTCATGACCAGTCAGGGAACACCCCAGCCAAAGAGCCGTTACCGGGCTCCGCCCGCGCCATCGACGAGAACGTCAGCGGGGCTCCTCGCCCCGCCCCAGCGTCTCCGCCGGCGTGGCGCCCGGCCGGCTCCACTGCGGAGTCGGCCGGCCAGTCGGCCCCCAGGTCGCGGCGCCGCCGGAGTCCACCCGCCAGTACCAGCAGGACGGCTGCCCCGAGGGCCAGCCCTCGGGCTTGTCCTCCCATGCCTCGCCGCGTCCGTTCGGGGTCATGTCGAGCAGCCCCATCGACCCGTTGACCGGCTCATTACCCCGCCCCGTGGTCGCGTAGGTCAGGAACACCCGTGATCCGTCGCGCAGGAAGGAGGTAATCGACCCCATGTCATCCCCGATAAGTCCTGAAACGTCACGCACCGAGTACCACGGCTCCGTGTACCCCATGAACTCGACGTACGGCGCCACCTCGTCCCAGCGCCCCGTGGTCAAGATCGCGAACGAGACCCCGCGGGCGTTCAGGTAGGCCGCGTCCCGGGCATGCCAGGCGGTCGTGGTGCACCCCTCGCACTGCCCCTGGTGCGGCGTCCCGTCCCACCACATGTGCTTGTAGACCACCAGCTCGTCACGCCCCTGGAACAGGTCGATAAACGGCACCGGCCCGCCCGCTCCGACGACCAGGACCGTCCCGTCGACCTCCACCATCGGCAGCCGGCGGCGGGCCGCCGCGATGGCGTCCCCCTCCCGCGTGTGCGCCTTCTCCCGCACCAGCAGCACGTCCCTGGCAGCCTGCCAGGCGGCCAGGTCAACCACCGGCGGCCGCCCGATGGCGGGGTCGTTCGGCGTGCTCGTCATCGTGTCCTCCGCATATCTCGTCCCCGGCGCCGTCCCACCGACGGTCCTGCAGGGCAGACACGCGCCCCGCCCCGAACTCATCGAAAAGCCCAAGATCAACTTCATGATCATCCCGAACGGACCCTGCCCTCCGCATCCCCCTTCGCCTCACCCAGCTCCCGGGGCGACCTCAACCCAAGGGGGCGCTCCGCTAACCGAGGCCGCTGGCTGCCGACGCACGCGTCGGCTAACGCTGAGCGCTCGGCTCCGGCTGGCTCAGCGCCCGGTCCCCGGCCCCGTTGTGGTCGTGGTCCTGGTCGTGCACGATCATCACCGGCCGCTGCGAATGGGCCGCGACCTCGGCCGCGACGCTCCCGGCGACCAGCCCCCCGAGCCCGGCCCGGCGGTGCGCGCCGAGCACGATGAGGCTGGCGTCGTGATCCTCGGCCGCCTGGTTGATGCCCTTCTCGGCCGGCGTTCCCTGGACCGCCAGGGCCTCCGAAGAGAATCCGGCCTCCTCGGCCAACAGGGCGCCCTGCTCGGCCGTCCGCTGGGCCGCCTCCTCGACCGACCCGGCGCAGGCCGCGTCGAACTCGGCCCCGGGCTCGGGGATGAAGCCGACGTTGAACGTCCGCCACACGGTCAGCACGAGCGCGTCGCGCCCGGCCGGGAGCTGGCGGCCGGCCTCGGCGATCGCGGCCTTGGCGAGCCGGGAGCCGTCGTACGCGAACAGCACCGGCCCCGCCGTCGACGGCTCGCCGGCCGCGTGCCGATGGCGCAGGGCGGCCGGCTCCGTCGCCGTGACCAGCCGGCCGCCGCCCGACAAGGCGGCCGCCGCGGCCGTCTTGGCCAGCGTCGGCAGCGGCGCGCCGGGCCGCAGCGCGGCCAGCAGCGGCGGCGAGTCCCAGGCCGGCTCCATGCCGCCCATCCACGTCTCGATCGCCGGCGCGGCGGGCCGCACCCGGCCGAGCGCGTACAGCAGCACGCCGACGATCGCCCCGCCCGCCGCCAGCCCGAAGCAGATCCACAGCGCGGTGTTGAAGGCCGGGCTCGGCAGCCCGGTCAGCGTGATCGCGAAGTGCAGCAGGATCGGCGTGACCAGGAACGCGGCGATCGCCCGGAGCAGCTCCAGGATCGCGAAGACGCGCTGGATGGAGGCCGACCGCAGCGAGTACCCGGCCATGAACAGGGCCGGCACGACCGAGGCGCCGATGCCGATCCCGACCAGCGCCGAGCCGACCAGGGTGATCGTCGAGCTCGCGGGGACGACCGCGCGCAGGACCAGGATCCCGGCCGCCAGGACCACCAAACCGAACAGGGCGTAGTAGTGAATGAACCGCGTGCTGAATATCCGCCCGAACGCGATCGCGGTGACAACGGCCGCCGCCAGCTCGGGGATGTACAGCAGCCCCAGGTGCAGCGGCGTGAAGTGCGCGGTCTGCACGGTCGCCGTCAGCGCGATCGCCGAGGTCGCCGCGGCCGCCGCGCACATCGCGATGATGACCCCGGTGACCGGGATCGTGGTGGTCAGGGCGCGCAGGATGAGCAGCGGATGGCGGGCGTGGTACTCGTACACCACCAGGGTCACGATCAGCGCGATCCCGACCAGCAGCGGCACCACCGCCACCGGGTCGAGGAACCCGTGCGTGAGCAGCTGCGCCGCCCCGAAGAAGGCCAGCACCGAGCCGCTCGCCGCCAGCCCGATCGCGACCGGGTCCCGCGGGGCGCTGAGGTCGGCCGGCGGCGCGTCCGAGAACGTCAGCAGCGCGAACACCAGCCCCAGGAAGGCGACCCCGGCCACGATCCAGAACAGCGGCCGCCAGGCGTGGAACGAGGCCTGGGCCCCGCCGATGAGCGGCCCGGCCGCGACCGCGCCGAAGATGCACAGGTTGAAGATCACCGCGGTCTGCCGCAGCTTCTTGACCGGGTAGCCCAGGATCAGCGGCGGGGTCGAGGCGATGAGCAGCAGGCTCGTGCACAGCCCCTGGAGCACGTGCCCGACGATGAACATGGCCGGCCCGTTCGCGGCCGCCGCGAGTATGGACCCGATCACCAGCAAGGAGGCGTAGACGACCGTCAGCCGGCGCTGCGGCAGATGCTGGGCGAGCTGCACCGCCAGGACCGTGCCGAGCGCATAGCCCGCGTTGGCCAGGCCGTAGCCGATGCCGAGGGTCTGCTCGCTGGTGTGCAACGACGCGGCGATGGTCGGCGTGAGCGAATCCAGCGCGCCCGACAAACCCAGGTACGGGACCAGGAACAGAACGACCATCGCCGCCGTCGGCGCGTACCGCCCCGATAGCGGCCCGGGCCGTATCGGCTCGCGCCGCTCACCCTCGTCATGGTGACGCTCCGGAGTCGGCAAGATCCTCTCGCGTGCCATCTGTCCATTTTTGCCGGCCACCGCTAACCGGCAGTGAGCGGGCCGGCCAGTCGCCCGGAATCCGCCGCTTGCCCGGAATGCGCCTCGGCGCCCGGCCCCATAACATCGGTCTCGTGACGACCGATGAGGCAGCCCCGCCCAGCCGCGACCAGGAGCGGGTTGTCGCCGAGTTCCGGGCCCGGGGCGGGCAGGTCGGCGGCTACCACGCCAGCATGCAGCTCCTCCTGCTCACCACCACCGGCGCGCGAACCGGTCAGCGCCGGGCGGTGCCGCTCACCTACGTCCCCGACGGCGACCGCTACATCGTCACGGCCGGCAACGCCGGCTCCGACCGGCATCCGGCCTGGTACCACAACCTGCTGGCGAATCCGGAAGCCACCGTCGAGGTCGGCCGCGAGGCCTTCGGCGCCGTCGCCGTCATCGCCGACGAGGCCGAGCGCGAGGCCCTCTACGACTTCTTCGCCGCCGCCTACCCCGTCCTCGACGACTACCAGTCTCAGACCCGGCGCCAGATCCCCCTCGTCATCCTCACCCGCCGCTAACCAGCCACCACGCCCGGGAACGTTGCACCGCCGCCTGAGCGTTGACACGGATGTGCCGCCGCTCCCGCAACTCGCGCATTCCGGCAACGCCCCGTGCTGAACGGCCTCCGCAACCGCGCCGCGCGCTTCCTCCAGCGGCCCGGCACCGCCGACCTCAGGCCCTACCTGGCACTGCTGCCAGCTATCGCCGACCGTGAGCAGGCGGTCGCCGCCCTCGACGACAGCGAGCTGACCGCCGCCGCCAGAAGGGCGGCCGATACCTCCGATGACGCCGCGTTCTGCGCGCTCGGCCGCGAAGCGGCCCGCCGCGGTCTGGGCGAGCGCCCGTTCGACGTGCAGCTCGTCGGCACCCTCGCCCTGATGAACGGCCTGGTCGCGGAGATGGCCACTGGCGAGGGCAAGACGCTGTCGGGCACGCTCGCCGCCGCCGGCTACGCCCTCAAAGGCCGGTCGGTGCACGTCATGTCGGTCAACGACTACCTCGCCCGCCGCGACGCCGAGTGGATGCGCCCGGTCTACCACCTGCTCGGGGTGACCGTCGGATGGATCGGCCAGGCGGCCACCCCGGCCGAGCGCAAGAGCGCCTACGCCGCCCAGGTCACCTACGGGTCGGTGAGCGAGTTCGGCTTCGACGTTCTGCGCGACCGCCTCGCAACCAGCCCGGAAAAGCGAATAACGACCGCACCAGACGTGGCCCTGATCGACGAGGCCGACTCCGTGCTCGTCGACGAGGCGCTGGTGCCGCTGGTCCTGGCCGGCGCCGCCGACGCCGGCCAGGCCGACCAGGACATAGCGCACATCGCACGAAGCCTGCGGCCCGGCCGCGACTACGAGGTCGACGAGGACGGCCGAAGCGTCCACCTGACCGACCAGGGGACCCGGGCCGTCGAGGCGGCCCTGGGCGGCATCGACCTCTACACCAACCCGCACCTGACCACCCTGACCAGGCTCAACGTGGCGCTCTACGCCGAGGCGCTGCTCCGCCGCGATGTCGACTACATCGTCAGGGACGGCAGGATCCACCTCGTCAACGCGTCCCGCGGCCGGGTTGCCCGGCTGCAACGCTGGCCCGACGGGCTGCACGCGGCCGTCGAGGCGAAGGAGGGCCTGGCCGCGACCGAGACCGGCGAGATCCTCGACAGCATCACGATCCAGTCGCTGGTCAAGCGGTACCCGACGGTGTGCGGCATGACCGGCACCGCCGTGGCCGTGGGGGAGCAGCTCCGCGAGTTCTACGACCTCGAGATCGCCGTGATCCCGCCGAACCGCCCGTGCGTGCGCGCCGACCAGCCGGACCGCCTGTACGCCACCCAGACCCAGAAGGAGAAGGCGCTCGCCGACCACGCCGCCGCCGTGCACGCCGAAGGTCGGCCGGTCCTGATCGGCACCCTGGACGTGGCCGAGTCCGAGCGCATCGCCCAGCGCCTGACCCGCCAGGGCCTGAGCTGCGTCGTCCTCAACGCCAAGAACGACGCCGAGGAAGCCGCGATCGTGGCCGAGGCCGGCACCCGTGGGGCCGTCACCGTCTCCACCCAGATGGCGGGCCGGGGAACCGATATCCGGCTCGGCGGCGCGGCGGGCGACGACGGCCAGATCGCCGCGCTCGGCGGGCTGCACGTGGTCGGCGCCGGCCGGCACGGCAGCAGCCGGCTCGACCACCAGCTGCGGGGGAGGGCCGGGCGCCAGGGGGATCCGGGCAGCTCGGTCTTCTTCGCCAGCCTGCAGGACGAGCTCGTCACCCGGCACGTGCCGGACGCACGACCGCCGGCGGCGGTCGGCCCGGATGGCAGGACCGAGGACGCCGGGTCACGGGAGACGGTCGACCACGCGCAGCGGGTCGCCGAAGGCGTCAGCTTGGAGATCCACCGCAACACCTGGCGCTACAACAAGGTCATCGACGTCCAGCGGAAAAGCGTGCTCGCGCAGCGCGACCGAGTGCTGAGCACCGACGCGGCCCTGAGCGCTTTCGCCCGGCAGTCCCCGGACCGCTTCGCCGCCCTGCAAGCCATCGCCCCCGACGGGGTACTGCGAGACACCGCCCGCCAGATCACCCTCTGGCACCTGGACCGGGCCTGGGCGGATCACCTCAGCTACCTGGCCGACCTCCGCGAGGGCATTCACCTGCGCGCGCTCGGACGCGGTCTCAACCCGGTCGACGAATTCCACAACGAGGCCGTCCGCGCGTTCTCCTGCCTGCTCGCGGACGTCGAGGAACGGTCGGTCGAGAGCTTCGAGACCGTCCCCATCACCGCCGAAGGGGCCGACCTGGCCGCCGCCGGCCTGAAGCGTCCCACCGCTACCTGGACCTACCTCGTCCAAGACAACCCGTTCGGCACCGACATCGACCGGGCGCTGCGCACCGTGGCCCAGGCGATGCGCCGCCTGCTGCCCTCCTGACCGCGTCGCCACCCGGGTGCGGGGAGTAACAGGGGAGTAACATCGGCCGCACGGCCTGTCGTAGGCGGGGCGTTGAGACTCAACCAGTGGAGGTCCCCGATGGCCGAGCTCCCGCCGCTCCCCACCGGTTTTGTGGTGAACCACTTCATCACCTCGGACGACGTCGAGCGCGCGGCCCTCTTCTACACCGAGGTACTCGGCGGCGCGGTCGTCTTCGGCCCGGTGCCGACCGTGGTCGAGCTATCCAACAGCTTCATCGTCATCAACGCGGGCGGGGGCCCGACCGACGACAAGCCGACGGTCACGCTCGAGACGCCACCCGATCCCAACCGGACCAGCAGCTTCCTCAACCTCCGGGTCAAGGACATCGAGGCCGCCTACGCCGCCTGGAGCGCCCGCGGCGCGCAGTTCCTGACCCCGCCGAAACAGCACCCGTACGAGACCCGCTGCTACATCCGCGACCCCGACGGCTATCTGATCGAAGTCGGGCAGACCACGGACCCGAAGGGGGACTGGATCCCCGACGGCTGGTCACCGAGCTAGGTGAGGCCCGCATGACCACCGCGATCATCGGCACCGGCGGGATCGGATCCGCCATCGCCCGCGAGCTCGCCACGGGCGGCGAGTCCCTGCGGCTCGCCAGCGCCGACCACGAGTCGGCGCGAACGCTGGCGGCCAAGATCGGTCACGGCGCCGTCGCCGCCGCCGACAACCACGACGCGCTCCAGGGGGCCGACGCCGTCATCCTCGCGCTCCGGTTCACCGTCCTCAAGGGCGTCATCGCCGAGATCGCCGACCGGCTGGCGGGCACGCTCGTGGTCGTCCCGAGCAACCCGATCACCGCCGACGCGCACGGCAACCTCTCCCGCCTGCTGCCACCAGGGCAGGCCGCGGGCAACGTCGTGGCCGGCTGGCTGCCGGCCGGCGCCCGCCTGGCGATGGCGTTCGGAACCCTGCCGGCCGATCTCCTCGAGTCCTCGAGCCGCCAGTCACCCAAGCCCGCCGTCCTCTTCTACGCGACCGACGACGACCAGGCCGGCCGCGAGGTCGAGCGGCTCATCCGCACGGCCGGCTTCGAGCCGGCAAGGCCGGCGGCCTCGACCAGTCAACCCGGCTCGAGGTTGGCGGCGACCTCCACGAACTCGTCGTCGGCCCCGCCCAGGCGCGATCAGTGATCAGCACGGCCTGACCGCCGGGCAGGCGGGCCTAGCGGGATCGCCCGTCCAGCCACAGACTCCACGCCCGCACGTCCTTGATCCGGAACACCCCGTGCACCGTCCACGGATCCGCGTCGAAGATCGCGCGCGCCGCGTCCTCGTCGGGCGCCTCCACCGCCAGCAGCGCGATGTCCTCCTCGTCATCACTGGCGATCGGCCCGCCCAGGAGGATGACCCCGCGCTCGACCAGCAGATCGGCGAAGTCCCCGTGCTCTTCCCAGAAACGCTGCTCGCGCGTACCGCGCGCCCGATCCCAGTTCGGCCCCTTAGCCGTCCTGACCGCGAACACCGGCATCGCCCCTCCATTCCATCTGATCTCCACATCTACAGCACGCCAGCTGCACCCCTATCGGCGAGAGTACAGATAGCTGGCCCCGCGGAAGGCAACTGGCCAGCGACCGGATAACCGAACCCGCCAGGAGAGCACGATGACGACCACGCCGACCATCCCGCGTCCGAGGACCCCCAGCGAGTCCCTCGACAACTCGCCGCCCAGGGCCGCCTCGGTCCTCGCGGTGACGGCCCGGCCCGGCCAGGAGTCGGCCGACCTCGGCGGCCTGCTGTACGCGTTCCGCCGGGCCGGCGCCAGCCTCAGCCTGCTCAGCCTGACCCGCGGCGAGGCCGCCGGGCAGAACTCGGGCAGCGCGCGACTGGAGGCGGTGCGCCCCTGGGAGACGCAGCTGGCCGCCTCCATCCTCGGCATCCGCAGCGTCGCGGTCGCGAGCTACCGCGACGGCGCGCTGCCCGGGTACCCGGCCGCCGAGCTGGCCGACCGGATCGGTCGCGCGATCCGCGAGCGTGCCGCCGACCTGGTCCTTGTCATCGCCCCCGAGGCCGGCGACCGGGCCGACGCCGCCGTGGCCCGCGCCGCGGCGGAAGCCGCCGCAGCGGCCGGGGTATCGACGATCGCGCACACGCGGCAGGGCGTGCCCGGCGCCTGGGCGCTTGACCTGGGTCCCGACACGGAGACCGCCCGGGCCATCCAGAAGTCCGCCGCCGCCGCCCACGCCAGCCAGTCCGACGCATTGCCTGCGCTCATCGGCCGGCTGGACCTGCTCGGGAGCGGCGAGACACTGCGTTGGCTGCAACTCCCGCGGCAGATCCCAGCCCAGCGCGATGACCACCGGGCTCTGGTCACGGCTTAGGCCGCCGCCGCTGCCGATGGCCGCGCTGCCACGATGACCGACAACAGCGACGAATCAGGGCCTGGCCTCTAGGACCAGGTTCATGGGGGTCTGCGTGGCCCGGCGGAACCGGGTATAGCCGGCCTGCTCGAAGATTTGACGTAGCCGTGCCTCGCCGGCCTGCGCGCCGAGCGCGGCGCCCGGCTCCTGGGACAGCGAGTTGGGCGAGCAGACTGCGGACGAGGCGTGATAAAACAGCGGCGCCATCGGGTTGGACGTCAGGTTCGCCTGGTGATCATCCAGCGCGAACGGCTCGACCAGCAGCACGGTGCCGCCGGGTTCAAGGTGCTCGCGGGCGTACCGGGCCGCGCCCGCCGGGTCACCCATGTCGTGCAAGCAATCGAAGAAGCAGATCAGGTCGAACCGGCCGGGGTAGCCGTCGGCCGCCGCCACGTCGAAAGTCGCCCGGCCGGTCACACCCGCCTGCTCGGCCCGGGTGCGAGCGGTGGCGATCGAGGGCTGGTGGAAGTCGAAGCCCGAGAACCGGGAGTTGGGGAAGGCGTCCGCCATCACCACGACCGAGGCCCCGTGGCCGCAGCCGACGTCGGCCACCTGCGCGCCGGCCTCGAGCTTGCCCTGGACGCCGTCCAGGGCTCCGATCCAGTCGGCCAGGTGGGCCCGGTACCCCGTGCGGAACAGCCACTCCGTGCCCTGGAACAGCCGCGGGTCATGATCGGCCCAGCTCATCGCCCCGGTGCCGCGGAAGGCCGCGGTAAGTTCGTCGAAATCGGCGTAGAAGGAGCCGACCGCGTTCATCGCCCGGGCGGTGAACACCGGCGAGCCGTCGTCGGCCAGGGCCATGACCGCCTCCCCGCTCAGCCCGTAATTATCGGCGGCCGGGTCGTAGCTGACCAGGCCGGAGGCGGCCTGCCCGTCCAGCCATTCCGCCACCAGCCTGGGGTTGCAGCCCGCCCCGGCCGCGATCTCGGCCGCGGTGGCAGGCCCGGAGGCGGCCATCGTCCGGTACAGGCCGAGCTCGTCGCCCAGCCAGATTCCGTGGCACACCGCAGCGCCGGTCATGAATCCGATCATGCGGTGCATGAATTCCTCAAGCCGGGCTTCGTCAACGCCAGCGGTCACCGCCAACACCCCTTATCCCTCGTGCGTGAGGCCCCGGGCATGTGCGCGGCCCTGGGGCAGCGTGGTCGTTCAGCTCACTCGACCCCACCCCGACGCAGCCGGCATGCAGACGATGTGTAGACCGTGTGGAGATCGTCTCCTCCCCGGTCACCCCGGAGTCGATCACCAGCTGAAACTGAGCGGTCGTGATCACTCCCAGCGCCGGGCGTTATCGTCGTTCAGGGATCCTGGACTCACCGGCAGCACGCAGAACACCAGGCCGGCCGGGTCCCGCATCACCCACCAGGTAGCCACCGCCTGCACGCGCTCCGCGCCGAGCCGCTCGAGTCGCGCCACCTCGGCATCCACATCGTCGGTGTGAATGTCCAGGTGAACGCGCGGCGGCCCGGATTCCAGGCGCTGTATGAGCAGCATCAGGTCGCTGCCGGGCATGAGGGCGCCGTGATATTCGGCCGAGTAGACCCCCGGCAGCTCCCGCCCGACCGCGCCCTGCCAGAACGCCAGCTCCTGATCATGCACCTCTGGTGGCGCATCGATCACAATCTTGAGCACACGGCTGTAGTGAGACATGGCCATCATGGTGCCACGACGACGAAACCGCCGATAATGCCCTTATGGCGGATGCGACCGGAATCGCTCGGCAGCTTCAGCGGGACGGCTACGCCGTCATCCCCGGGCTGCTCAACCAGCAGGCCCTGGCCGCGGCCCGGGCGGATATTGACGTGCTGCTGGACGTCGCCGACTGGGGATCCGGCTTCGGCGGCACCCGGACCAAGCGGGCCTGGGCGCCCCTCGCCAAGACCCGCCGCCTGGACCAGGCCGCCCTGGCGCCCCTCGTCCTGGACGCGGTGGAGCAGGCGATCGGCCCGGGCTCGCAGTTCGGCATCACCTGCGCCATCCAGGTGCATCCCGGCCAGCAAGCCCAGGTCCTCCACTACGAACAGGGCATTTACCCGCTGCCGCGCGGCCGCGACGTCATGATCACCGCGCTGTGGGCGCTCGACGACTTCACCGCCGCCAACGGGGCCACTCGCATCGTCCCCGGCAGCCACCTGCGACCGGCGGGCAAGCCCGGCGCGACCGTGACCGTCCCGGCGGAGATGGCCGCCGGATCGGTCCTGCTGCTCACCGGCCGCCTCTACCACGGCGCCGGCGCCAACACCACCGACCGCCCGCGGCTCGGCGTCGTCATCGACTACGTCCAGCCCTGGCTGCGCCCCTGCGAGGCGCACACCCTCAGCGCCAGCCCCGCGGAAGTCCGCCGGCTCCCGCAGCGCCTCCAGGAACTCCTCGGCTTCAACCAGCCCACCCCCTACCTCGGCTTCATCAACGGCAGGCACCCCCGCGACTGGCTGATGAACCAGCCCAGTAACCAAGCCTGATCCGGGCCGCCCCCGAAGGCCAGGGTGGCCGGCGAGCCCAGACGCTACCGCCGCGCCCGCACCTCCGCCAGCCGCGCGTTCAGGAACCGCCGCTCCGGCCCGGTGCCGGCCAGCGCCGCCGCCTCCGCATAAGCGACCGCCGCCTCCTCATTCCGCCCGAGCCGCCGCAGAAAGTCAGCCCGAGTCGCGGCCAGCAGGTAATAGCCGTCAAGCGCGCCCGCGGCCTCCAACCGACCCACCAGCGCCAGCCCCGCCGCCGGCCCGTCGGCCATGCCCACCGCCACCGCCCGGTTCAGCTCAACCACCGGCGAGCCGGTCATCTCCGCCAGCAGCCGGTACAGCCGGGCGATCCGAGCCCAGTCCGTCGCCTCCGCGGTCGCGGCGGCCGCGTGGCACCCGGCGATGGCCGCCTGGATCTGATACTGCCCCGGCCGCCCGGCGGCGAGCGCGTCAGAAAGGTACCGTCGCCCCCGCTCCAGCTGCCCCCGGTCCCAGCGTGAACGGTCCTGCTCCGACAGCGTCACCAGGTCCCCGCGAACGTCCACCCGCGCCGCCTGCCGAGCGCGGTGGAACAGCATCAGCGCCAGCAGCCCGGAAACCTCCGGCTCCACGGGCAGCAGTTCCGCCAGCACCCGCGTCAGGGCGACCGCCCGGTCGCAGAGATCCCGCCGAATGAGGTCGTCACCGCCGCTGGCCGAGTACCCCTCGTTGAACACCAGGTAGAGCACCGCGAGCACACCCGGCAGCCGCTGCGGCAGCGCGCTGGCAGGCGGCACCCGATAGGGAATGCGCGCGTGGGCGATCTTCTGCTTGGCCCGCACCAGCCGCTTGGCCATCGTGGCCTCCGGCACCAGGAACGCACGGGCGATCTCGGCCGTGCTCAGCCCGGTCAGCGTACGGAGCGTCAGCGCCACCCGCGCCTCCATCGCCAGCGCCGGATGGCAGCAGGTGAAGATCAGCCGCAGCCGCTCGTCACCGACGACGTCCGAACCGTCAGCCCCGGTCAAAGAGCCATCCGCGTCGCCCGTGGAAGTCGTGTCACCCGTCTCCCTGCCTGCCATCACCGCGAGCTCCTCGACCTTGGCGCGATAGGTGCGGCCGCGCCGCAGCCGGTCGATGGCCCCGTTGCGGGCCACCGTCATCAGCCACGCGCCCGGACGGCCCGGCACCCCGTCGCGCGGCCACCGCCGCAGCGCCTGGGCGAAGGCGTCCTGAGCGCACTCCTCGGCCAGATCCCAGTCACCGGTCTGGTGGATCAGGGCCGCGGTGATGCGCCCCCACTCCTCGCGGAAGACGCCGTCCAGGACCGCCGCGACGACGTCGGCCGGCTCCCGAGGATGTTCGTCAGGCGCGTCTACTCCTCCCCGAGTGAACGAAATGGCCGCACCTCCACGATCCCGGCGCGAGCCATCGGGTGCCTGGCCGCGACCTCGATTGCCTCGTCCAGGTCGGCGCACTCCAGCACGTCGAAGCCGGCGATCTGCTCCTTCGTCTCCGCGAACGGCCCGTCGGTCACGATCGCGCCGGGATCCCGGCCCCGCACCGTGCGAGCAGACTCGGTCGGCGCCAGTTCGCTGCCGAACAGCCGAACACCCCGGCTGCTCATCTCGGCCACCCACGGCCCGACCGGTTCAACCGGGCCGGACTGGACCGCCGGGTCGGTGCACACCAGCATCATGTACCTGGTCTTGCCCGCGGCCGGCGGCTCGGGCAGGTGCACGACCGGAGAACCGCCGGCCAGCGCGCGCACCTCGACCGACCCCATCCAGGAGTGCGGGTGCCTGCGCGCCCACCCCACCGCCTCCTCCAGGCTCGCGGCCTCGATCACGTCGTAGCCGGCTACCTGCTCCTTGGTCTCCGCGTAGGGCCCGTCGGTGACGATGAGCTGGCCGTCGCGGACCTTGACGGTGGTCGCGTCCGCATCCAGCCGCAGCGGCGCGCCCTCGATGCTGACCCCGGAGCCGATCGCCTCGTCCAGCCAGGCGTTCAGCGCCGCCCAGGCTTCGTCATTCCACGCATCGTCGAGGTCGGGGGCGCCCGCGTGGATCAGCAGGTACTGCATCGTCATCTCCCTTACCGGTCACTCGACAGGAGCCGCATCGACGCGGCCCGGCTCCCCGTCGCCACGCCCGCAGGCCGCCCGCGGAAGGCCCGCCCGTGAAACACGCGCCCGAGGCTACCCCGCACGTCCCGCACCGCGGCGGCCGCCGAGCCGGCGCGGACGTCCGCCGCCCGCTGCTCGGCCGAGCCAAGCCCGTGCTCGCTTTTGTACATCTGATACGACAGCGTGTAAACCATCGCTCCTCCGTCCGGTGGCACTGCCCGAGCCGCCTTTTCGGCCCGTCCACTCAGACGACGAACGAAATCTCCCCGATGGACACCCTCATCAAGATCGGGGACACGGACGCCCTCGGCCCCGATCGATCAGGAATGGAGAAGCACCAGCACGCTGCCGGACCCTAGCCTTGAAGCGCGGGGACGGCCCGACGCCGGGCCCCAAGCGTCAAGAAGGGAAGCAACCGAATGTCCGCTGACACTGCCACGACCACGAATGACGGCTTCAGCGCGGCCGAGCGCGCCGCGATGAAGAAGCGCGCCGCCGAGCTGCGGGCCGAGGGCAAGAAGGGCGCCAAGAAGGCCGACGGCCTGCAGGCGGTCCTCGACAGCATCGCGGCGATGGCACCCGAGGATCGCGCCATGGCCGAGCGCGTCCACGTCGCCGTGACCGCGGCCGCTCCCGAGCTGGCGCCCAAGACCTGGTACGGGATGCCCGCCTACGCGAACGCGGACGGCAAGGTCGTCGTCTTCTTCCAGGACTCAGGCAAGTTCAACTACCGCTACTCGACCCTGGGCTTCCAGGACTCGGCCAACCTCGACGACGGCGACGTCTGGCCGGTGTCGTACGCGCTCGTGGAGTGGACCCCGATGGCCGAGAAGCGGGTCGCCGAGCTGGTCAAGGCCGCGATCTCCTGACCCGCTCAGGGCTAAGAGCTCCAGGCCGCGTTCAATCGATCGGCGTCACGCTGAGCTGCCGCATCAGGGCGTCGCCGTCGAACTGCGACCAGACGTCGGTCACGCGGCCGTCCTTGAGGCGGTAGAAGTTCATGCCCTCGACCGTGATCGTCTGGCCGGCGGCGGGGATCCCCATGAACTCGCGCTGCTGGGAACCGGTCAGGACCCACCGGGTGGCGACGGTGTCGCCGCTTGCGACGATGTCCTGCAGGTCCTCCTGCAGGTCAGGGAAGATTGAGCAGAAGTACGCTGCCTTCTGGCTGAAGCCGGCCAGCGTCGGCTCGTGGCCGGGCGCTGGATTGTGGTCGACCACACCCGGGTGGCAGAGCTCCTCGATCGTCGCCTGGTCGCCGGCGCGGAAGCCGTGCTCGAAGCGCGCGATGATCTCGATGTTGCCCGGCACGGCTGGCGCCCTTGTCTCGGCCGATGCGGACGCTGTTGACTGCGCCTCGCGGCGAGTCTTGTCGGCCGGGCTCCCGAACGGGCTTCCGTGGCCGGCCTCGAGGTAGTCGCGCAGGCTCGTCATGTAGTGGTCCCAGCTCCGAGTGCACATGTCGATGCACTCCAGTTCCTGGTTCAGCCCTTGGTGGCGGAAGTGGAGCTCGGACGTGCCGCCGTCGAGCGGGGTGATGGTGAACGTGGGCCTGGTCCCGACCCAGTCGGGGAGGAAGGGGCAGCCGGTGACGTTCCACCGCACCGTTGCGGGCCGGATTGCCTCGTCCACGTGGATCACCAGCGGTTCGGGGGCGTTCATGATAAAGCGGAGCTCGCCGCCGGTCTCGCCCGAGCCGGTGGCGGGATTCCACCATGCGGCGAGCCCCGAGACGGTAGTCAGCGCGTCGAAAAGGGCGTCGGGCGATGCCTTCACGCGGATGGTCGCCTGGTAGTCCCCAGAGGCCGCGGAGAGTTGCTCAGTGCTTGTCATGCCAGTGCTTCCTTTCACTGTGATTTGCTGCTGTCTATTGCCGTGAAAGCAGGGGCGGCCCGGTCGAGGTGGTCCTTGAGCGCCCCAAGCCGGCCATCCCAGTCATGCGCCAACGCGGCCAGGAACTGCTGCGCCACCTGCACCGGGGCGGAGTTGAGCCGGTAGCGGACCCGCCGCCGCTCACCGGGTTCTGGGGTCACGAGACCCGCGTCGGCGAGCAGCGCGAGGTGCTTGGCGATCGCCTGCCGCGTGATCGGCAGACGATCGGAGAGATCCGTCGCGGTGGCCGGACCCCGGGTCGCCAGCGTGGCCAGGATCGATCGCCGGGTGGGGTCGGCCAGCGCCGTGAAGACCCGCTCGGCGATCACTTCGGCCTCAGGCGGCATCGAGGTATCCCGCGAGCTCGCCAAGCTCGCTCGCCCATCCCTCCGCGTGGCTGTCGTAGGTGTCGCGGCGCGAGTCGACGGGCAGCTGCGCAAAACCGCTCTCGACCACCCGCAGCCGCGTGCCGGCACCCGCCGCTTCGAGGGTGAACTCGACATAGGTCCGGCGGGGATCGTCCTCGGGCAGGTCCGGGAGCCGCCAGGTGAACCCGAACACCGTCGGTTCCTCGACCCGCTCAACCCGCATGTCGACCGTAAGCCCGCTCCTGAACGTCATCGCGGCGGCCCCTCCCGGGCGCAGGTCGATCGTCGCCTTGTCGCCGAACCAGGCAGACAGCCCCTCGGGCGTGGTGATCGCGGCCCACACCCTCGCGGGCGGGTGGTCGAGTTCCATGCTCCGCTCGATCCGGTCAGGAAACGCCATCACACACCTCCGCCTACTATGGCAACCAGTTGGTTGCCATAGTATGGCAACCAACTGGTTGCGTCAAGCGCTCAGGCCTGACCAGCCCCTAATATGCTGATGACCATCGCAGACGAAAGCCCGAGGTTCACGTGACCAAGCTGCAGCAAGCGGCGTACAACGCCCAGTTGGCGGCGGGCTTGCCGGTCAGCGAGCTGGCAAGCGCAGTGCTGATCTCGGTCGACGGCAGGATAAGCCGCCGGAATTGCGAGACGTATATCCTCGCCGTGCAGGAGAAGGACTGGTTCAAGGCCGCGTTCCCGTCACACACCGCCCCTGTGGCCGTAAGGGGAGGCGGGGGAGGCAGCAACGCCGACGCTGTGCTGCGTCGGATCAAGATCGGCATCAATAGCCGATTCAGTGTCGGCGGATGCGAACAGGCGTGCCTGCATGAGCTGGCGCACATAGTGAGCCCTGACTATGGGCCAGGCATGGAACTACGCGAACCCAGGCTCGGCCGGGATAGCAGTAAAGGTCACCATCATGCCTGGCGGGCCAACTTTGTCCTGATCGTGAGAAAGGCCCTGGGCAAGCAGGCAGCGGCGCGACTGAGATCTGAATTCAACCAATGGGGGCTCCCGACCAGCAAGTGAACGCCGCTCAGGGCTGACCCCAGGCCGGCGCTCGACCCGCGACCTAGCGCCGGAACGCGGCCCGGACCGCAGCCGCCGTGGAGCTGAAGTACTCCGGCGGTTCGATGAAGCCCCACTCGTTGAACGCCGAGCCGCTGGCGGCCGACCGTCGGTAGCCATAACAGGCGAGGTAGAGCGTCCGGATGTACATAACCCGCTCGAGCCGGTCGAGTTCGTCGTCCGTCAGCTCGACATGCCGCCGGTAGGCGCTGACGGCAGCATCGATCCACTCCTGATTCGGCCGCCGCGGGTTCCACGCGCCCGTGCCCCAGATCAGGTACGCGAAGTCGGCCAGGCGCGGACCGCGCCCGGACGCCTTCCAATTGATCGCGACCGGCCCGGTCCCGCCCAGCACGGCGTGGTCGGGCGCGTGCAGGAGGTTCCCGTGCAGCAGGGCCTCCGGCAGGCCGTGACCGTCGTCGGCCGAGCGCACCTGGTCGCGCAGCCGCTCGAATCGCTCGCGCTCGGCTGCGGGCACCTTGGTGTCGACGGCGTCGAGGAACGACAGGGCAGCCAGCAGATCCTGACGCGGCGCGCCCTCCCGGCTCGGGTCCTCCCCGCTCGCCCCGCCCGGGCGGGCGGCCGACTCGTCGTACGGCAGCGCGTGCAGCCGTCCGAGCAGCTCGCCCATCATGGCGAATTTCGCCGCACCGTCGGGCAGTTGGTCGCCGTCCACGAACCGCGTCACCAGGACGGCGCTGCCGTCAAAGTCGGATACCGCGTCGTCGACGGCGAGCCGCTCGGCCGGATAGCCCTGCCGCTCAAGGAAGCGGAGGATCGCGGCGTCGCCCTCCACCCCGGCCCGCGGCCGGGCGGGCGGGAACGCGCGAGCGACCCACGAGCCGCCGTCCCGGCGATCGATACGGAACACGTAGGTCTTGTGCACGCTCAGCTTCGTCGCCGCGACCGGGTCAATGCCGTACCGATCCCGCAGATGAGCGAGCAGCCGCCGAGCATCCGGCTCGGTGGTGCATGCGCGCACCGAGACCCCGGAGATCCGTCAGCGCTTCGGTGTAGCGCTGCCCGGTCTCCTCGGCGTGGCGCCGGACAACCTTCTTGTAGCTGGCGTCCTTGGTCATCGGACAAGCCTCCCCTTGACACCCTCGTTCCCCAGCGACGCGGTGCAGGAAGATGGCCTGTGACTTCGACGACCGAGAGGACGAATCCCCTTCGCCAATGGAACCCCGGCTGGGGCGGATGTTCCACAGCTCGGCGACCGGTCGCCGCCGTGATCAAGACTCTTCCCGACCCGCCCGCCCTTCGTCAAGTTTCGTTCGCGGGAAGAGACCGGACTGGGGTCAGGCTTTGCCGAGTCTCGCAAGCAAAAATCAACTCGCGCTCAAGCGCGGCTTAACCACGTGATGGCAGGATCTCCCGGCAAGATGCAACAACAAAGGGGGATGCCATGACAGAGACACAGACACGGAAGGCAGGCCTGCGGGGACGCCTGCCCAAGAAACCGCCGGCCGAGCGGTTCAACATCCAGTACTTGTCCGCCTACCTGACCTCGCCGCTGCCCGCGCCCGTCTACCCGGTCGACGTTACCGCCGGGATCACCGACTGGCAGATGCTCGGCAACGGCCCCGATCCCACCTGCACCAAGGACCCGAACGGGGTCGGGGACTGCACGTTCGCGGGACGCCAGCACTACCGGATGGCGAAGGCCGCCGCCATCCCCGAGACCGAGACCTGGGAGACATCCAACGCCCTGGTCACCGAGTACCTCGCCTACGACCACGGGAAGGACCAGGGCGCGAACATCGCCGACCTGCTCCTGCACTGGTACAAGGCCGGCACCATCCAGGCCTTCGCCCCGCTCGACCACACCAACCCGGCCGAGGTGGACGCGGCCATGGCCGCGTTCCACGGCGTCTACGTCGGCGTGAACCTGACCGATGACGCCGACCAGCTCTTCGAGCAGCAGCAGCCGTGGACCACCGCCAACGGCGAGCGGCCCGACCCGAACGACGGGCACTGCATCGTCAAGGTCAAGGCCGACGGCAGCCAGTACGACGCCTGGGTAACCTGGGGCGCCGTTCAGCAGTCCACCCTCCAGTGGACGGCCGCCTGCCTCGACGAGGCCTGGGTGATCATCGCTCCGGAAGACGCAGCCTCAGGAAACGTCAACCTGGCAGCGCTGCAAGCCGACATCAACGCGCTCAAAGGCGAAGGCGGCTGACCAGCTCTTATGACCCGAGGGCCGCTGTCCCGGCAGCGGCCCTCTAGCCTCGCATGGACGGCATCTACGGCCAGTTCGGGATCGTGCTCCCCGCCCACCGCGCGACGGTCAGCGTCACCGCGCACTACGAGGGACCGACCACGCAGATCCTCGACTGCGTGTGGGAGCACATCGTCCCCGCCCTGATCAGCCCTTGAGCCGGAGGGTGCTAATCGCGTACAACAGGGCCGCCACCGTAGTCCCCGACGAGACCTCCCCGCGTCCGATAACAGCGGGCACGTCCGCCAGCTCCAGCCACTCAATCCGGCTCGACTCGTACCCGTCCTCAGGCGGTCCGATCAACTCCGCCCCATCGGCCAGGTACACGTGATGCACCGAGTCCGACAGCCCCGCCGTCGGCTCAACCGTCAGCAACGGCGTCAGCGGCCCCGGCCGCCACCCGGTCTCCTCCTCGGTCTCCCGCGCGGCCGCATGCGCGAGATCCTCACCCGGGTCGGACCTGCCCAGCGGGATCTCCCAGCCCCAGCTCCCGGTGATGAACCGGTGCCGCCACAGCAACAGAACCTGCCCCTCCCGGATAACCACGCACCCCGCCCCGGGCGGCGTCCGGATCAGCCGGTGCTCCAGCCGCCGCCCGTCCGGCAGCTCCACATCGGCCAGTCGAATGTCGAGCCACTCGTCCCGATAGAGCGGCTTCTCGCCATGCACGGTCCATTGCATGCGGGAAGTATCGCAGTCGGCGCTTACCCTACGTTCAGCGATCGACATCCGAGCCGACCACGAAAGAGGCCGCGTGAGCCAGCCGCCAAACACGACCGACGAAGCCCGGGCGGATGAGCTGCGCGCTGCCATGGTCGATCGCATCGCCGCCTTGCACGAGCGGCTCGGCCTGTTCCTGGACGGAGACATCCGCCGCGCGTTGCTCACGGTGCCCCGCCACCTGTTCGCCGAAGGCGATGCCGACCCGGAGGCCGCCTACAAAGACCAGGACGCGATCGTCACCAAGCGCAACGAGCGCGGGCTGGCCCTCAGCTCGCTCTCGGCCCCCTGGCTCCAGGCGCTGATGATCCGCCAGGCCGCCGTCCGGCCCGGCCTGCGCGTCCTGGAAATCGGCAGCGGCGGCTACAACGCGGCCCTCCTCAGGGAGGTGGTCGGCGACAGCGGCCAGGTCGTCACCGTCGACATCGACCCCGAGGTCACCGACCGAGCCACCCGGACCCTGGCCGCGGCAGGCTACAGAGACGTCGAGGTGATCACCGCCGACGCCGAGTACCCGCTGACCCCGGCCCGGACCTTCGACGCGATCATCGTGACCGTCGGCGCATGGGACATCCCGCCGGCCTGGTCCGCTCAGCTAGCGCCTGAGGGCCGCCTCGTCGTCCCGCTGCGCACCCACGGCATCACCCGTTCCTGGGCGCTTGAGCACCAGCACCAGCACCAGAACGGCGCCCTCGTCAGCGTCGACCAGCTGATGTGCGGCTTCGTGCCCATGCAGGGGGCCGGCGCCTTCCGCCGGGCCTACGTCCCGCTGCTCCCCGATGACATGGTCGGCCTCTGGCAGGACGAAGACGACGCCACCGACCTCGGGGAGCTGGCCGGTGTCCTCAGCCAGCCCCGCGCCGAGGCCTGGTCCGGCGTCACCATCAGCCCGATGACGCCCTTCGCCGACTTGGACCTGTGGCTCGCGACCACGATCCCGGGCTCCTGTCTGATGACGGCGCGCCAGCGAGCCATCGACGAAGGCACCGTCTCCCTCTCCTGGCCGCATGGCACCCCCGCCCTGGCCGAAGGCCCAAACCTCGCCTACCGGGCCAAGCCGCGCCCCCTCGGCGGCGGGGACCATCTCCACGAGTTCGGTGTAGTCGCCCACGGCCCCGACGCCACCGGCGTCGCCCGCACGATGGCCGAGCACATCAAAGCGTGGCAGGAAGCGGGACGCCCGTCCCCCCACCTGACGGTCCGGCCGGCCGGAACCTCAGACGCCGACCTCCCCGCCGGCCACGTCCTCCGCAAGCGCCACACCCGCCTTGTCATCTCCTGGCAGGCGGCCTAGGGAGTCGGCGGAGAAGCTCGAGCTGCAGGCGTCGACCCACTTGCTCGTGACCTCGGCCATCAGGCTCGTCAGCTCCGCGCCGTCCAGTTCGGCCGAGATGTCGGGGCCGTCGACGTGCGCCTTCTCGCCGCCAGCGTGAATGGTCAGTTGATACGAGGCCGGGCTGGCGCCCTCCCCGCAGGAGAAGAAGCAGATCAGCCGGGGCGGCTTCGGCTGGTAGCGCCCGACCTGGATCGGCTTGATCGCCCATCGGGCCAGCTCACTGGCGGCGAAGACGGGGGTGAGCAGTCGGTAGCCGAAGATGACGTTCAGCGGGCTCCGAGGCGTCCCCTGCAGTCCGTTGTCCACCCGCTCGGGAATCTCCTCAACGAAGGCGCCGAATCCCTGCGGCTGGAAGTAGTTGATGGCAGGCGTCCGCGACTCGTGATGCGTGGCGATGATCAGCGCCGGGGACTGGCGAGCGCTCAGCAGGATGCCGAGCTCGGCGCTCGGCTCGTACGGGGCCGACTCGATCAGTGCCTCAACCCCGCTGCCAGCTGGGGGGTCCTTGACCAGCTCCCGATGGAGCAAGCCGACCGCGCTGGTCTCGGTCAGGTGCTCCCGTTCCCTCTCGTCCAGTCGGCACCACGCGCCCCTCAGCGCCTCCCAGCACACCGGATGCCAGGTCGCGCCCAGCGCGCACAGTTCGGCCCCCGACAGCACCCCCAGGCTGATGACCTCGCTGTCATCAAGCCGATCGAGCAGCGCACGAGCTTCCGCCGTGTGCCCGACCCCGCCCACGTCAACGCGCTTTCCCATGGCGACTCCCAGAGCCACTCGTCCCGGCGCTCCCTATTCAAGTAATACGCACGCAACCCCCGATTGGGTTCACCCGAAACATAAAACGCCAGCCGGCGGGGCCGAAGATCAAACCCGTTTCATCGAACGGTCCCGGCTGACTCCACCCAGCCCCGCATCCTGTCGATGGCGTAGCCGACAGAAATCGAACAAAAGACACCGCCCCGGCTCACCCCCAAAAGACTTCGACTCCGGGCGACGCTTGGGGTCGCGGTGGTCTTACGCGGGACGTTGGGCCCTGGCCGGATGGCTGGTCGGGGGCGCAATCTAGAACAGGGGAAACATCATGAAACTCACACGTATCACCATCACCGCGCTGGGGGCAGCGGCACTCGCCGCCGGGCTCGGCGTCGCCGGGTGCGGAAGCCAGGCGGCCACCACCACGCCGCCGCAAGTCAAGATCGTGCACGCGACGTCACCGCCGAAGGTGATCCACGTCACTTCACCGGCCAAGCCGGTGCCGACCAAGACCGTCTACGTGACGCCGCCGCCCGCCACTGCACCCGCCGCCGCGCAGCCGGCGCTGCACCGGCTGCACAGACCGTGAACGCCGAGGCGGTCGTGACCCAGTTCTACCAAGACATCACCGACCAGAACTATCAGGCCGCGTGGGCGCTGGGCGGCGACAACCTGAACGGCGGCGTTGGCTACAGCCAGTGGGTCGCGGGCTACGCGACCACGGCCTCGATCAGCCTCGGGACGTTCAGCCAGTTCGGCTCCGATCAGGTTCAGGTCTCGCTGTCGGCCCTCCAGACGGACGGCACCACGACCACGTACGAGGGCACCTACACCGTGCAGAACGGCGTCATCGTGTCCGCGGACATAGTGCAGACAAGCTAGGGGGCAAGGCAACAACGTCGAGAACGACCTGACGCAGATCCAGACGGACGCGACCAACGGCGTCAACATCAGCCAGGACGGCACGTCGCCGGCGGCGGCAGTGGCTCGACCGCCGTCATCAAAGTCTCAATCGCCTGGCTTCGCTCCCGAATCGCATGCGTAAAGCCGGGTTCGATCTACAGGGATTGAATGGCCCGGGTCTCAGGGCTCGGCCGATGGTGCTGGTGATGCGCCGACGACCTCACGGGCCGGGTGATCAGGCGGGCGGGCGGTTGCCGCCCAGGATCGCGAAGCTTTTTATTACGGCGAAAGAAATTCGCGCTATGCGAGCTAAAAGTCTTCACGTTGCGAAAAGTCTTCGCGTTCTTGGGCTCAGCCCGGTGCTGCCGCCCGGGACTGCCCGGTGGCGGGACTGGACGCCGGCGGAAACGGCAGTCACGCAGGCACGCTGGCACGCCGAACGTGGTCAGCCAGGCAAAGACCTCAGCCCTTCAATTCCTGTAATCCCTGCGGTCATCGATCCGCTCAACGCCCCTGCCGCGGGCGGTGCCAGCCCCTACCTCGCGATTTTCGCGGCCTTCATGGGCGCGATGAACCTGGAAGAGGAGCAGGGCGCCCGCGCCTTCCTCACCGCTGTCCGCGAGAGCACCGCCAGCGTCGCCGACCGGAAACGACTGTTCACGATTATGCTGAACCTTGCGTCCGACGCAGCCCGTCGGAGACTGGAGACGATGATGACCACCATGGAATGGAAAAGCGACTTCGTCGAAGGTTTCGTCCAGGAAGGCCTGCACCAGGGTGCGGTCAAAGCCAAGGCCGAGGACGTCCTCAAGATCATCGACGCGCGCGCGATCGACGTTACCGCCAACCAGCGCGACCAGGTCTCCTCGTGCACCGACATCGCCCAGCTCGACCAGTGGTTCGACAGCGCCCTCACCGCCCAGACAGCCACCGACATCTTCAAGAGCTAACAGCGAGCGCAATGTCGTAATACTTAATTCGCCTCCCAGCTACGAACTAAGATAACGCTATGAACTGGTCCAACCTGCTCAGCGGCGTTATCGGGGCACTGCTCGGCGGCCTCCTCGCCATCGTCGCATCGCTCATGTCGGCAAGGCAGCAACGCTCACTCACCCTGGCCACCCTCGCCGAAGAAAGACGGCAAACAAAGCTTCAAATATCCTACACCGCCTGCGCCGAGATCCTCGCCGACATGCTAACTATTAAACGAGCCATGATTGATCTCATGGGCGCAACCCGCGCGGATGCGGCCGTCGCATTCAGAACTGTCTATAGTACAGTTGAGCGGATCTTTATTGTGCATAATTCAGTAGTAGCCGACATTGAGCTTCGCTCGCGAATTAATGAACTGAAAGATCTGATGGAGCAGTGGTACGAGAAGACCGACTGGGTGACGGAACGCTCCGTTCAACAAGAGCGTTACGATTTGGTCATGCCGTTCATGGAATACGTGAATCTATCAATACGAGCGCACATGAACGATCAGCCGCTCCCGGCCACTGAAACTCCGCCGCAGCTGTCCACAGAAGAGGATCCACCGCCAGCGCCGATCAGCTCAGTAACGCCTAGGCCGACCCAGGAGAACGTCGATGACACTCGAGCCTCTGCTGTCCGAGGGGACATCCCGGCCACGACATGTTCGGCGAACCAGTCACCGTGAAAGGCACCGGCACCCTCGCCCGCTGCCTACAGCATGAAACCGACCACGTCAATGGCATCGTCATGGAAGATCACCTCACGCCGTCCGAGCGCAGGAACCTGCGCCGCCAGCACCAGTGGGTCGCACCCGACTACCCCGCCGACTGGCCTGCGTCACCCCAGTGACCCAGCGCAACCAGGGCGCCAGCTAGCTATTTTTACCTCGTCTTTAACGTCAGCTATTGCCTTGCCGAACGACCACGCGAGAAAGTGGCTCGCAGCTCGCGAATTACCATCGAGACATGAGAGGTATTTGCTTGTGAAAAAGAATTTGAAGCGCCTGCGTGCGTTCGGCATGGTCGGGGCCGCCTCGATGCTGGCCGTTGGCGCCGGCGTCGTGGCGACCGCCCCCGTCTCGGCCTCGGTCCACCCGGGTAACGCCCGCGTAGCGCTGGCCGGAACCCGGACCGGGCTGGCCACCGCGAAGGCACTGCAGAAGGCGGCGCCCGCGCTGCCCGCGCACATCACCGCCGACGTCTACCTGGCCGACCGGAACGCGGCCGCCCTGACCGCCTTGGCCAAGGCGGTCTCCACCCCCGGCACCGCGCAGTACCACCACTACCTGACGGCGGCCCAGGACCAGGCGCTCTTCGCCCCCAGCGCCGCCGAGGCGCAGGCGGTTGAGAGCTGGGCCACCAGCAGCGGGCTCCGGGTCGGCACCGTGACCTCCGGCTTCGGCGCGAGCATCCAGGTGACCGGCACGCCCGGCGCGATCCAGAGCGCGTTCGGCGTCAAGTTCGGCAGCTACCAGGTAGGCGCCAGCAAGAAGGCCGAGCGGTTCTGGGCGCCGGAGCAGTCCGCTTCGGTGCCGGCCTCCATCCAGGGCGACGTGCTGACGGTGACCGGCCTCGACAGCGCCAAGCACAACGCGACGCCGGAAGACACCCTCCCGCCGCCCGATCAGAACTACTTCGTCGCGCCGTGGACCTCGGAGTACTACGGCCAGAAGGTCGCGGCCGGGAAGTACGGGACGGTCGCGGGCACCACGACGAAGATCCCGACCGTGAACGGCCAGGCCGAGCCCTGGACCAACGCCGGCTACACCCCGGCCCAGGTCCGCGGCGCGTACAACGTGGCCCAGTCCGGCGAGACCGGCAAGGGCGTGACGGTCGCGGTCATCGACGCCTACATCCCGCCGACCCTGAAGTCGGATGCCAACCAGTACGCCGAGTGGGCGGCCGGCCAGCCCGGCGGCAACCCGGCCCTTGACAAGCCGTTCGCGCCCGGCCAGTTCAAGACCGTGCTGCACCCCGGGGCGACCACCTGGGACGACACCGCGGCGAACGAGTGCGGCGCGGCCGGCTGGTACGAAGAATCGTCGCTGGACGTCGAGTCCGTGCACGGCATGGCGCCGGACGCGAAGGTCACCTACGTCGGCGCGCTCCGACTGCACCGACCAGGGCCTCACCAACGCCGTCGCGTACGTCGTCAACACCCACGCGGCCTCCATCGTGACCGACTCGTGGGGCGAGCCCTACGACTCGGACGCGACGATCGCGGTCGATGACCAGCTGTTCCAGGCCGCCGCGGCCGAGGGCATCGGGTTCTTCTTCTCCGCCGGCGACAACGGCTACGCCGACCCGAACTACGAGGAGGCCAGCGACCAGGTCCAGGTCAGCTACCCGAGCGCGAGCCCGTGGGTGACCTCGGTCGGCGGCACCAGCCTCGCGATCGGGAAGCACGACAACTACGAGGGCGAGACCGGCTGGGGCACCTTCCTCAACCCGCTCACCGTCAGCTCGACCGGGCGGAGCAGCTGGGCCTTCACTCCGGGCGACACCGTCGACGAGCTCACCAACGGCCTCTACGACGGCTCGACCGGCGGCGGCGTGGCCACCGCCTACGCCCAGCCGTGGTACCAGCAGCACGTCGTGCCGACGTCGCTGGCCGAGACCGAGGTCACGAGCACGCCGGTCACCTACAACACCGGAACCGCCACCTACGGGACCATCATTCTGGCCTACAACGAGAGCCTGACCACGGCCAGCAGCCCGCGGCGGGTGACCCCGGACGTGTCGGCGCTGGCCGACCCGTCGACCGGCGTCGCGGTCGGCGAGACCACCGCCGGGCCGGACAACGCGCAGGGCGTGCCCGGTCCCGACAAGTTCTACATCAGCCGGATCGGCGGCACCAGCGTCGCCTCCCCGATCTTCGCCGGCATCGAGGCGGACGCGCAGCAGGCGGCCGGATTCCCGATCGGCTTCGCCAACCCGGCCATCTACGGGCTGGACGCCCACAGTTCGAGCGCCTTCCACAACGTCACCGACCACCCCGGCGGGGCCTCGTACTACGAGGTCCGGTCGAACTACACCGATGCCTCCAACAAGACCCTCCCGCTGGTGACCTACCTGCGCCAGATGGGCGTGAACGGGTACACCGGCAACAACGTCACCTTCCCGCCGATCCCGGCGGGCGCGCTGGGCGCCGGGTCCCCGGCCCTCCCCAGCGTCACCGTGAACCTGGAAAGCGCACTGCAGGCGAACGGCGGCTACAGCGACGCGACCGGCGTCGGGTCCCCCGACAACTACATCGCGGCGTTCCAGTCCAACCGAGGGTTCTAGGGCAGCCAGCTCTAGGCCGCAGTTAGCGAACCGCTGGGGCCACCCGGATTCGTCCGGGTGGCCCCACTCTCGTTTCTGCGACTTCTCCCGACAATCAAACCCATGATTCATCCCGAACGGTCGCGGCGTCCCCTCCGCCCGCCACCTCGAGCGCAACCGTCGGCCGACCTACCCGAGCGGGCTGGCCGCCTCCCGGCCGGCGAACGCGCTCCCGCCCAGGAACGCCTCGATCGGCAGCGTGGCGGCGCCGAGCGCGACCGCGTCCGGGCCGAGGCGGCCGAGTTCGATCGAGGTCTCGGCGAACAGGTGCCGGAGCGAACGGTCCCGGGCCGCCGCCTGGATGGCCGGCAGCATGTGCGCGCCGAGGAGCAGGCCGGCCCAGCCGCCGAGGACGATCCGCTCGGGGTTGAACAGGTTGATCAGGTTCGCGATGCCGCCGCCCAGGTAGAGCGCGGTGGAGTCCAGGATCTCCGCCGCCTGGGCCGAAGCCGGGGCCAGCTCGATCATCGCCGCCAGCGCGGCCTCCTGGTCGCCCGGCAGCGGGCCACCGTACTGCTCGAGAATCGCCTCGGCGCCGACGTAAGCCTCGAGGCAGCCGCGTGATCCGCACCGGCAGGGCCGGCCGCCCAGCATGACGGTGGTGTGCCCCCATTCGCTCGCGCTCGAGGTACGGCCGCGCAGCGTCGCCCCGTTGGCGCTGATGCTTGCCCCCACGCCCGAGCCGACCAGGCAGATCACCGCGCTGCGGGCGCCGCGCCCCGCGCCGAACCACAGCTCGGCCTGTCCCATGGTCTTGGCGTCGTTGTCGATGTGCAGCGGCAGGGTGGTCCCGGCTCGGAGCAGGCGTCCCAGCGGGACCGACTCCCAGCCGTACGTCTGCCCGTGCACAAGACCGTCGGGTCCGTTCTCGACGATGCCGGGGACCCCGACACCGATGCCGAGGACCGCCGCCGGGCTGACTCCGCTGGCCGCCATCACCACCTCAAGCCCGGTCAGGATTGCCTCGACGATCAAGTCCACTCGGTGCTGTCGGGGATCGAGCGGATAGTCGGCCTTGGCCCGCTCGGCCAGCGTCAGGTCGAACAGCTCGACGCGGACCCGGGCCTCACCGACGTCGACCCCGATGACGTACCCGTGATCCGGGTTGACCCGCAGGATCATCCGCGGCCGCCCGCCATCCGAATCCACCGAGCCGGCCTCGACCACGATCCCCTCGTCGATCAGGTCGCGCACGACATTGCTGACCGACGCGGGACTCAGCCCGGTGGCCGCGTTTAGCTCCTGCCGGCTGCTCGCCTGTCCGAAGAAGAGCGACGACAGCAGCACCGAGCGGTTGTCTCGGCGTAGGTCATGGACGGTCCAACGCCTTCGCTCGCGCATGGCCCCCCTCGGTGGGTAACCGACCGGTTTCGATCCCTTGACGGTTTGTTTTTATCAAGTTAAGTTACGCCATAAAATAAGGCTTGTATGTACTCGGCGATCGGCGACGAGCTCAGGCCTTAGGTGCCGCACCCGTGGAGCGTACATATGCATCTCGCCCTGCACCGCCGCACATTCGCTCGCTTGCGAAGAGTGCTCATGCTCGCCATCGCGCCGCTGCTCCTAGCTGGCCTCGTCGTTCTGCCGGGTACCGTACCGGCCGCCGTCGCGGCTAACGCCGGCGTTGATATCTCGGCCGGCGGCCCGGCCGCGGCGCCGTTCGTGGCCGACGAGGACTTCACCGGCGGCGCGACCGCCGCCACCACCAACGCGATCAGCACCACCGGGATCACCAACCCGGCCCCGCAGTCGGTCTGGCAGCACAACCGCTACGGCAACTTCACCTACACGATCCCGGGCCTCACGGCAGGCGCGAACTACACGGTCCGGCTCGACTTCGCCGAGGCGTACTGGACCGCGGCCGGATCCCGCACCTTCAACGTCCTCATCAACGGCACCCAGGTGCTGACCAACTTCGACATCTTCGCCACCGCCGGCGGCGAGTTCAAGGGGGTCGCCGAGTCGTTCACCGCGACCGCCAGCAGCGCCGGCGCGGTCACCATCCAGTTCGTCACCGTCAAGGACAACGCCCAGGTCAACGGCATCGAGATCTCGCCCGTGGGCGGCACCGGCGACACCGTCACGGTCACCAGCCCCGGCAGCCAGACCGGCACCGTCGGCACCGCCGCCAGCCTGCAGATCGCCGCGACCGACTCCGCCTCCGGCCAGACCCTGACCTACAGCGCGACCGGCCTCCCGGCCGGGCTGAGCATCAACTCGAGCACCGGCCTGATCACCGGCACCCCGACCACCGTTGGCAGTTCGTCCGTCACGGTGAAGGCAACCGACACCACCGGCGCGTCCGGGACGGCCACCTTCACCTGGACCGAGAACGCCAGCACGACCGGCACCGGCGGGGTCGACATCTCCGCTGGCGGTCCGGCCGCGGCCCCGTTCGTGGCCGACGAGGACTACACCGGCGGCACGGCCACCGCGACCACCACCGCGATCAGCACGACCGGGATCACCAACCCGGCCCCGCAGTCGGTCTGGCAGCACAACCGCTACGGCAACTTCACCTACACGATCCCGGGCCTCACGGCAGGCGCGAACTACACGGTCCGGCTCGACTTCGCCGAGGCGTACTGGACCGCGGCCGGATCGCGAACCTTCAACGTCCTCATCAACGGCACCCAGGTGCTGACCAACTTCGACATCTTCGCCACCGCCGGCGGCGAGTTCAAGGGGGTCGCCGAGTCGTTCACCGCGACCGCCAGCAGCGCCGGCGCGGTCACCATCCAGTTCGTCACCGTCAAGGACAACGCCCAGGTCAACGGCATCGAGATCTCGCCCGCGGCGGCGGCGGCACCGGTGACACGGTCACGGTGACGAACCCCGGCAGCCAGGTCGGCGCCGTCGGCACCGCCACCAGCCTCCAGATCGCCGCGACCGACTCCGCGTCCGGCCAGACCCTCACCTACACCGCGACCGGCCTGCCCGCCGGGCTGAGCATCAACTCAGCCACCGGTCTGATCACCGGCACCCCCACCACCGCCGCCACCGCCAACGTCACGGTGACCGCAAAGGACACCACCGGCGCCTCCGGGTCGGCCACCTTCACCTGGACGATCAGTACGGCCGCGACCGGCTGCGTCGGCGGGTCGAACCAGCCGAACTTCGGGCCGAACGTCTACGTCTTCAACCCGAGCGAGTCGGCTACCACTATCAACAACA
This sequence comes from uncultured Actinomycetota bacterium, assembly GCA_963836195.1. Taxonomy (GTDB): domain Bacteria; phylum Actinomycetota; class Actinomycetes; order Streptosporangiales; family Streptosporangiaceae; genus Trebonia. The sequence goes on from CAWIIX010000002.1 coordinate 324,508, forward strand.
CGCTGAACACCGTCTTCAACTCGCAGAAGGTCAACCAGTTCGGCACCCAGCGCTACGCCGAGCTGTTCGATCCGGGCACCTACACCGGCGTCGAGGACAACGTCGGCTACTACGTGTCGGTCCAGGGCCTCGGGCAGAACCCCAGCTCGGTCGCAGCTGAACGACAGCGACGTCACCGTCGACTCCTTCGACGGCACCGGCAACGCGACCGACAACTTCTGGCGCAGCGCCGAGAACATGGAGATCACCCCGTCCGCTGGCAGCGACCGCTGGGCGGTCGCCCAGGCCGGCCCGTTCGAGCGGATGGACATCAACGGCGGGCTCGAGCTCTACCCGGCCAGCTACGGCTACGCCAGCGGCGGTTACATCGCCGACAGCATCGTCACCGGCCAGGCGTCCAGCGTCTCCCAGCAGCAGTACTACACCAAGGACAGCACCCTCGGGAGCTGGGCCGGCTCGGTCTGGAACATGGTGTTCTCCGGCGTCAACGGCGCGCCCGCGCAGAGCTACCCGACGCCGCCGATGACCACGCTGGCCTCCACCCCGGTCGCCCGCGACATCCCCTACATGTACGTCGACAGCAGCGGCAACTACAACGTGTTCGAGCCCAGCCTGCGGACCAACGCGGTCGGCCCGAGCTGGTCGCCCACCAGCAATACCCCGGGCACCAGCGTGCCGATGAGCACGTTCTTCGTCGCCACCCCGTCCGACACGGCGGCGCAGATCAACTCGGCCCTGGCCGAGGGTTGCAACCTGCTCTTCACCCCCGGCGTCTACAGCATCAACCAGACGCTCAACGTCACCAACCCGAACACCGTCGTGCTCGGCCTCGGCTTCCCGACCCTCATCCCGACCGGCGGCGTGGACACCATGCACGTCGCTGACGTGGATGGCGTGCGGCTCCAGGGCCTGCTGTTCGACGCCGGCACCACCAACTCCAACACGCTGCTCCAGATCGGCCCGGCCGGCTCGAGCGCGAGCCACGCGAGCAACCCGATCTCGGTCCAGGACGTCTTCTTCCGGATCGGCGGCGACATCGCCGGCCAGGCCACCAACAGCCTGGTCGTCAACTCCAACAACACCCTCCTCGACGACATCTGGGCCTGGCGGGCCGACCACGGCAACTCGGGCACCGTCGGCTGGACCGTCAACACGGCCCAGCACGGCCTCGTCGTCAACGGCAATAACGTCCTCGCGACCGGACTGTTCGTCGAGCACTACCAGAACTACGACGTCCAGTGGTTCGGCAACGGCGGCGAGACCATCTTCTTCCAGAACGAGATGCCCTACGACCCGCCCAACCAGGCCGCCTGGATGAACGGGAGCTCTGATGGCTACGCCGCCTACGAGGTCGGTCCCAACGTCACCACCCACCAGGCCTACGGGCTGGGCAGCTACTGCTACTTCAACGTCAACACGGCCGTGGTCGCCGACCACGCGTTCGAGGCGCCCGATACCTCCGGCGTGCAGTTCCACGACATCCTCACGGTGTCCCTGGGCGACGTCGGCGCGATCGAGCACGTCATCAATGAGGTAGGCGCGGCAACGCCCACCAACACCACCCCGTCCACGGTAACCAGCTACCCATAGCCAACCGGTCACCCCGAGCCAATCAGTCATCCAGCGCCAACCTGAGTAAACCCGGCCCTGCGCATCCCCGCGCAGGCCGGCTGCTCTGCGTAGGGCCGCCGGCCGGTCAGGACGCCGGCCGAAGGTCAATTACGATGGCCTAGTGCCCCCAAGACTGCAAGTCGGCAGCCCGAGCTCGACGCTGCTGCGCGGGCAGCTGACGAGCTCGGGCCGGGAACGGCAGCGTCGTGATCGTCACCGGCCCGGCCGGCCTGGGCAAGACCGCCCTGCTGGCCGAGGCCATGCGCCTGGCCGCCGACCGGGGCATCGCGACGTTCTGCGGCGGCGCGACCCCGCGGCGCGGGCGGTGCCGCTGGGGCCGATCCTGGACGCGCTCGTCTCGGCCGACGAGCCGCCCGTCGATCCCGCCCGCCTGCACGAACTCAGCCAGTCTCCTGATCAGCGATTCTGGCTGCTGCGGGAGCTGCAGGAAGGACTCGAGCAGGCCGCCCGCCGGGCGCCGCTGCTTATCGTCCTCGATGACCTGCAGTGGGCCGACGCCGCCACCGCCAGCGCCCTGGTGATGCTGTCCAAATGGCTGGCAACCCACCAGATCGGCTGGCTGCTGGCGCTGCGCCCGGGGGAGCTGCCGGACGCCGCGCAGGACGCGGTCGCCCGGCTGGAGTCGGCGGGCGCGTCCGAGATCCGGCTCGGCCCGCTCGATGAGACCGCGGTCGCGCAGATCGCCCGTGAGATGCTCGGCGGCGAGCCCGACGAGGCGCTGCGGGAGGTACTCGGCCGGCTCGACGGCCAGCCGTTCCTGCTGACCGAGCTGCTGCGCGGGCTGCGGATGGAGAAAATGGTGACCGTCACGGCGGCATCGCCAGGCTGGATGCGGGCGTGCGGCTGCCGCGCCGGCTCATCGACTGGGTGTCGGGCCAGCTCGCCCGGCTGACCGCGCCCGCCCGCGACGCGGTGGAGATGGCTTCGGTCCTCGGGCACAGCTTCTCCCTCGAGGAGCTGGCCGGGCTGCTCGGCCGGCCGCTGCTTGAGCTGCGGGGCGAGATCAGGGAGGCGATCGCGGCCGGGCTGCTGGCCGAGGACGGAAACCGTCTGGGGTTCCGGCATGACCTCGTCCGCGAGGCCGTCGACGCCAGCCTGCCCAGAGCGGTGCGGCGGAGCATGCGCCGCACCGCGGTCGAGGTGATGCTCAAGCACGGGGCCTCCGCCGCCGACGTCGCCCAGCTGGTCATGGAGGTCGCCGAGCCCGGCGACATCGCCTCGGCGGGCCTGCTGCGGCGGGCGGCGGCGCAGATCGGGCGGATGTCCCCGGCGGTGGCGGTCCCGTTGGCCCGCCGCGCCCTCGACCTCATCCCTCGCGGCGGGCCCGAGCGCGGCGAGGCCGTCGTGCAGGCCATCGACCTGCTCGTGCAGGCGGGCCGGGCGGCCGAGGCGGCGAAGCTGCTCACCGCGTCGGAGAGCGACCTGGCCGATTCCGTGGCCGATGCCCAGGCCCGCCTGGGCATCGGCATGCTGATGGCCCAGTACGCCCCGGCCGCGGTCGCCGAGCAGTGCCAGGCGGCCCTGCGGCTGCCCGGCGTCCCGCCCGCGCTCCGCGTCCAGCTGCTGTCCCTGCTGGCCTGCAGCCTGGACATCAGCGGCGAGGCGGACGCGGCGGCCGGACCGGTCGCGGACGCGATCGCGGAGGCGGCCGCCAGCGGCGACCCCACGGCCGAGATCGTCACGTTCGTGCCGCGCGCCCTGCTCGCCTTCGCCCAGGGCGACTGGCAGGGAGCGATCGAGCTGGCGAGCGAGGCGGTTCGTCGCCAGCACGAGCCGAAGGAACTCCGGATGTGGGTGCCGGAGACGCTGGAAGTCGCTGCTGCTGATCTCGGAGTTGCGGCTCGAGGAGGCGCACGCGATCATCGAGGCGGGCACCCGCGAGGATAAGGAGGTCCCCAGGAACATCCGGGTCTGGTCCATGCTCAGGTGCCGGGCGCGGCTGGCGGCCGGGCAGCTGGCCGACGCCCGCGCCGAAGCCGAGGCGATCATGGACATGTCCGACGAGATCGGCGACGGGAGCTTCGGCTACCTCAACCGCATCGCCCGCTACGTCCTCGGCTGACATCGCGCTGCGCACCGGCGACCCAGCCGCGCTGCAGGCCGCCCGGCGGAATGCGGCGGCGCTAACGGACAGCTCGGCGACTGCCGGCCACCAAGCGCCTCGGCGCTGGCTCATGGTGCGCCTTGACGGCGGCCCGATCGGCCCGGAACTGCTCGACGTCCTCGCGCCCGGGTACGTGCACGCCTGCAGCCCGCTCGGCCATGCCGACGCCGTCGAGCTGGTGCGGCTGCTGCTGGCGGCCGGGCAGCGATCCGACGCGGCCGCTGTCACCGCGCGGCTGGCGAGCGCGATGCGGCCGGGAATCCGGGCTTTCCCGGGCTGCGCGCCGCCGCCCTGCACGCGCGCGCCTTCTCGACGATGATCTCGAACTGGCCCTGGCCGCCGTCCAGGCGTACCGCGGCGACCCGCGGCCGCTGGTCCGCGCGGCGGCGCTCGAGGATGCCGGCCGGCTGCTCGGGGAACGCGCGAAGGACGAGGCGGTCGGCTACCTGGACGAGGCGCTGACGCTGCAATCCGCCGCGGGCGCCGAACGGGACGCCGCCCGGGTCCGCCGCCTGCTCCGCGGCTACGGCGCGCAGCGCGCGCACGGGCGCCCGGACCCGGCCGCGGCGCGTGGCCGGAGCTGACCGCCTCCGAGCTCGCGGTCGTCCGGCTGGTGACCGAGGGCGCGTCCGACCGCGAGGTCGCCCAGCGGCTTTACATTTCCGCGCACACGGTGAACTCGCACCTGCGCCACGTTTTCGCCAAGCTCGGCATCCGCTCCCGGGTCGAGCTGGCCCGCCTGGCGGGCGAGCGCCAGGCGGCGGACTCGATCACTGATCCCGGCCATCCCCTCGCCGCGCAGCGGCAGCTGAGCCGGGCAGCGATTAATCACTTGATCAAGTCATGTGCTGCCCGCGGGCCGGGCGCAGGCTTGAGCGGCATGCCGCAGGTGACTGTCGGCTGACGAATCCGGCCGCGCCCTGCGGCCGCACGACCACCGCATTCACGAGGGAAGGCAACATTTCATGCGTATTCTCCATTGTCCCGAGGCTGACCGCGCCGAGGCTCGCCGCCGCGGGCGCGTCGCTGGCCATCGCCGGGACCCTGCTGGGGGTCGGCGTCGCCAGCTCCGCGACCGCCGCGACCGCCGCGACCGCCGCCACGGCCGCCAGCCGCGTTCCCTCGAGCGCAACGCCGCCGCCAAGCCGACCATCGTGCTGGTGCACGGCGCGTGGGCCGACAGCTCCAGCTGGAACGGCGTGGTCGAGCGGTTGCAGGCGCGCGGCTACACCGTCGACGCCCCGCCCAACCCGCTGCCGGCGTGTCCACGACTCCGCCTACCTGTCCGATTTCCTGAGCACGATCTCCGGTCCCATCATCCTGGTCGGCCACTCCTACGGCGGGTTCGTCATCACCAACGCCGCCACCGGGAACCCGCAGGTCAAGGCGCTGGTCTACGACGACGCGTTCATCCCGGCGGCGGGCGACACCCCGCAGAACCTGTCCGCCGCCAAGCCGGGATCGTGCCTGGCGGTGGCACCCGACCACGGTGCTGAACTTCGTGCCCTATCCCCGGGCCAGCTCGTCAGGCGACGCGATGGCTGTACGTCAAGCAGAGCGTGTTCCCCGGCTGCTTCGCCAACGGCCTGCCCGCCCGCGAGGGCGCCGCGCTCGCGGCCGAGCAGCAGCCGCTTGCCGCCAGCACCCTGGCGGAGACGCTGACCACCACGCCCGCGTGGCAGACGATCCCGTCCTGGGACGTCATCGGCACCCCGACCACGTCATCCCGCCGGCCGAGCAGGTCGCCATGGCCCAGCGGGCCGGGTCGCGCATCACCGAGATCAAGGCCCCGCACCTGTCCATGATCAGCGACCCGGGCGCGGTGACCAGCGTCATCCTCAACGCCGCCCGCTCGGTCGGCTGAACCACCAGGGCCTGGTGCCCCCGGTGCCATCGGGCGCCGGGGGACTGGGCCTGCCAATCCGCGGCACAGACACTGCATCCCCATTCCAGGAGGAACTCATGACCGCACCATCCGTCCCGGTGATCTTCATCCACGGGCTGTGGATCCACTCCGCCGCCTGGCAGCCCTGGGTTGAGCTGTTCCGCTCGGCCGGCTATGACGCGACGGCGCCCGGCTGGCCCGGCGACTCCGACAGCGTGGAGCAGACACGTAAAAACGCGGCCGCCGTCGCGGGCAAGGGCCTCGACGACATCACCAACGGCTACCTGGAAGTGATAAGCGGCCTGCCGGCCAAGCCGATCGTGATCGGCCACTCGTTCGGCGGCCTCATCGCGCAGAAGCTGCTGTCCGCGGGCGCGGCCGCAGCGGCGATCGCGATCGACCCCGGCCAGATCAAGGGGGTCAGACCACTGCCGTTCGCCCAGATCAGGTCGGGGTTCCCGGTGCTGTCCAAGCCCGGTAACAGGAAGCGAGCGATAGCGCTGACCAGGAAGCAGTTCCGCTACGGCTTCGGCAACGCGCTCAGCGAGAGCGAATCAGGCGAGCTGTTCGACAAGTGGGCGATCCCGGGACCCGGCAGGCCGCTGTTCGAGGCCTCGGCCGCGAACTTCAAGAAGTCATCTCCTGCTGCCGTCGATACCAGAAAGCGGGACCGCGGGCCGCTGCTGATCATCGCCGGCGGCAAGGACCACACCGTCCCTGAGGTGGTCGCCCACGCCGCCTACATGCTCTACTCAGGCTCAGGCGCGGTCACCGACTATCACGCCTTCCCCGACCGCGGCCACTCGCTCGTCCTCGATCACGGATGGCGCGAGGTCGCCGACCTCACCCTGTCCTGGCTCGCCCGCCAGCACCGGTGATCCCCGCCGCGAATCGCCGCCGAGCCTTCTTCGCCTCCGCCACCGTCTTCATCACCACGGCGACCGCTGGCTAAGCCCCGGGCAATGTCGCTTAGCCTAAGTTGATCATGGGGTCGGAGAGTGCCGCGCGATCGGGCCGCCATTGGATCGGCCCAAGTCGCGTCATGATCGCGAAGATATTTTTTATCGCGAATACTTTTCGTGCGCAGAGCACGAATTATTTACGTCAGCAGAAAAGTCTTCGCGATCATGGCGGTGAACTGGGCCGCCCGCTCCTGCCTGAGGGCACGTGAGCACGCTGGAGCACCATGAGCATCGCTAGCCAAGCGACATTGGCCCCGGGGGGGGGGCGTGATCAATTCGCCCCGGGCGGAGGCGAAGGCGCGCATGGAAACGATAAAGTCGTGTTCCCGAAGAGATAGGTCCGGATCACGGTCGTCGTCCAGGAACGCGCGCCAGTCGACATCGCCGTTCCGATAGCCGGTGAGCATGACGCCGGCCGCCCCCCAGAGATTGACGTCGTACTCGCGGTCGGGAAGCCCGGATTCCCGGCCGTCTTCCAGCCAAACTCGGTAGAGCGTCTCGCCCGCCAGCCCGGCAATGGCCGGAAGATGCACCTCGGACAGATACTGCAGCCACAGCGGGGCGGTCTCCCACTGGTCGCGCTTGAGCACGAATATCCGGGTATTGGAAATGCCGGCATCGGCCGCCCGGCGAGCGTTACGGATGTAAGGCCAGGGAATGGCGATCTCGGCGAAAGCGCGCCAGAGCTCATCCGTGGCCTTGCCGCCATTGCGCAGCCAAGTCTCGAACGGCGCGAAGCCAGTGAGCGCAGTCGGGTATTCAGTCGGCCAAGTCAGCACGTGAATGATCTGCTGGTTCGCGGCGTCCCGGCTGAAGACCGTGTCCCACGCATCGGCCAGCCGGGCCTCGGCCGTCGCCCCGGACAGCTTATTCATGAGCCGTATCGAGTTCGTCTCGCTTTTCCCGCAGCCGAATCGCAATCGCCGCCCGCTCGTCCCGCAGCGCCCCGATCCGCGACAACGTATCCTCCAGCCGGCGCACCAGCTGGTTGTTAGCCGCGATCGCCTCGTCGAGCAGCGCCCGCCGCCGCGCCAGCGACACCTCCCCGTCCCGCAGCTCGAAGTGCACGCGGTCGAGCACATCAACATCCCCCGTGCTCAGCACCGTCTTCACCTCATCGAGGGAGAATCCAAGCAGTTCCTGCCAGTCGCGAATGCGGGTAACCCGGCGGACATCGCCCGCACCGTAAACCCGCTCGCCCCCCTCGGTCCGGCTGGCCGGCTGGAGCAGCCCGAGTTCCTCCCAGTACCGCAGCGTCCGGGTGGTGACCCCGGTTTGCTTGGCCACCTCGCCAATGCGCCACAGCACCGGTCCGGCCTCCGCCGTGGCTCTCTTCACGGCCATCACCCCATCACCCGTCCGCATCGGAAGTTTCGGGAGCGTCCTCGGCGTCGACCGGCGGAACCGAAGCGTCAACGGCAACCGCAACCAGCCGGTCATCCGCCGCGCCCATACGCCGGCGCCGGCCGGCTCAGCAGCATCCACCTTCCCACCCCGCGTCCACGAAACCGCCGCCGCCACCAGCGAAGCCACAATCGCAAAGCCAAATGTAGCCCGCAACCCCGCCTTAAACGGCGCCGTAATCAGCGTGGGGAAGAAACTCCGCCCGGTCAGCGTCGCCTGCTGCGCGGCCGTCAGGTGAGAAAGCACCCCCGGCCCGACTAGATGCTGCACCGGGTTATACCCGAGGAACGCCGCGAACAGCGTCGACACCGGCGGCAGATGCGATACCCGCAGCGCGGCGGCCGGTGACACCCCGTGCGCCACCAGCCCCGAATACAGGCTGGCGGGCAGCGACGAAGACAGCCCGATAATCATCAGGCTGAAGAAGATCCCGACCGACAGCACCTGAGCCGAGTTCTGGAACGTCGTATTCATTCCCGACCCGGCCCCTCGGTGCTCGCGAGGCAGGCTGTTCATGACCGCCGCCCGGTTGGGCGACCCGAACGACGCCATCACCAGCCCGGTGAAGAACAGCAGAAGGGCGAACAGCCAGTAAGGGAAGTCGACCGGCAGCAGCTCGAGCAGCACGAACGCCACCGCCGTGCCGATCATCCCCCCGGTCGCGAACGGCCGCGCACCGAACCGGTCCGACAAGATCCCCGACAACGGCCCCGAGATCAGGAACCCGGCCGTCAGCGGCAGCATCGCCAGCCCCGCCCACAGCGGCGTCCGCGCGAAGTCATATCCGTGCAGCGGCAGCCAGATCCCCTGGAGCCAGATGATCAGCATGAACATCAGCCCGCCGCGGCTCAGCGCCGCCAGGAAGCTGGCCAGCACCCCCGCCGTGAACGCGCGAATCTTGAACAGCTGGATACGGAACATCGGCTCGTCGACCCGCGTCTCGATGAACCCGAACGCGACCAGCAGCGCCACCCCGGCCGCGAGGAACGCCACCACCTCCGGGTTGGTCCAGCCCATCGTGTCCGCCCGGTACGGCTCGATCCCGTAGGTGATGCCGATCATCACCAGGATCAACCCGGCCGCGAACGTGACGTTGCCCCACCAGTCGATCTTCGCGGGCCGGCGCGCGCTCAGCTCCCGCAGCTTGAGGTACCCCCAGACGGTGGCGAACAGCCCGATGGGCACCGACACCAGGAAGATGAGCCGCCAGTTGATCGGCGCCAGCACGCCGCCGAGCACCAGCCCGATGAACGACCCGCTCATCGCCGCCGCCTGGTTGATCCCCATCGCCATGCCCATCTGGCCCGGGGGGAACGCGTCGGTCAGCACCGCGGCCGAGTTCGCCATCAGCATCGCCGCGCCGACGCCCTGGAACAGCCGCAGCACGATCAGGTAGATCCCGGCCGCGTGCCCGGACGTCCAGGTCACGGTGAGCAGCAGCGAGAAGAAGGTGAAGACCGCGAAGCCGAGGTTGTACATCCGCACCCGGCCGTAGATATCGCCCAGCCGCCCCAGCGTGGTCACCAGCACGCTCGTGACCACCAGGAACCCCAGGATCATCCACAGCAGGTAGAAGCTGTTGCCCGGCTGCAGCGGATCGATGTTGATCCCGCGGAAGATGTCCGGCAGCGAGATCAGCGTGATCGACCCGTCGATCGTGGCCATCAGCATGCCCAGGGTCGAGATCGTCAGCGCGATCCACTTGTACCCATCGGGCACCACGACAGGGCCCGTCCCGCGCTCAGACACAGCGCCTCCTTTACGTCAACGGCAACTAACCTTAACGTAAGCGTCAACGGAGGCGCTCTCTCCAGACCAGTCAAAGGCACAAACCTCTTATCCGAACGGTCCCGTCGTCCCCTCCGACCGCCCCCCTCGCCCCCACCGGCCCAACCGCCCCCCCTCGACTCCCATCGATGCATCCGCGCTCTTCGACCCACCGTCCCGACCCGGCGACGGTGCGATCGCCTCCTCGATGATGTGCGTGAGTCCGTCCTCGACGGCTTCTGGCCGGTGGCAGCAGGATCGTGTTCCATTAGGGCGCTCTTCCGCTGCGTTGGCCGTTACCGTGTGCTGGAAGGGGCACCCCGCGACCCGTACGGCACACGCTCACGCCCAAACGCCCGCTGGCCTCAACCAAAGTGACCCCAGAGACGCGTGCTGTCGACGCGAACGCGGCCCTGACGACGGACCTGGCTTCGGCCATCTCGAACGGTCCCGTCGTCTCCTTCAACCGTCCTCGACCCCCCTCCGGCCCGACCCGTTACGGTGCGATCGCCTTCTCGATAATGCTCATGAGCCTGTCGGCGTCGAATTGGTAGCGATGGTCGCAGCTCATCTCGAGGGCGTTGAGCCGGGCCAGCCTCCGCAGGTCGGGCGGCAGCTCCTGCTCTCGTGGTGGTTTCGCGCCCTCGACCAGCACAGGAATCACGCGAATCCCGCGTCTGAGTGCTGTCCGGACCTCGAAACGCACGTAATCCTCGGGCTCGTCAAGCCGGCGGCGGCCTGTCATCGTTCGCAAGCGTTGCCCATTGAGGTCCGATCAGGACCACCATGACGCCGCACGCATTGATGGCGTTGCCGATGACCTTTCGAAATCCACGCCGGCCTCGATGGAGTCCAGGTCCATAAAGACGGGCCGCCGGGGAAGCGCTCGCGCAGGTTGACCTGCAGCAGACGTGCATGAGGGAGGGCGTCCGCGTGTCGGTAGCTGATGAAGACACCCGGACGCGGCGACTCAGTCACGGCTTTCAACACCTGGGCTGGAGATTGCGGCCCAGGTGCGCGCCACGGTATCCGGGCCTTGCCGCGTTGCGCTGACTTGTTGGGGGAGCCGGTCGTCCGGCCATGGTGCACCATCCGCACGTCGGGTCACGACCGGCCCTCGAGTGACGTGGCCGACCTACGGTCGGCGGCGTCGCCCGCAATCGTGGCGATTGCTTTCTCTTCGCCATTCCCGATGGGATTCCCATGAAACCCTGAAAACTGTGCTAGCGTTCGCGCCGGGCGGAGATTCGGCATTCCCAAAGCAACTTGCAGTGGGATTCTCATTGCGGTTACCGTTCTCGTGTCAACCTGGTTGGTACGTCCTTCCCGGCTGTCACACTGATGTTGTTCTCGCCAAGATTGAGCCGCAGAGGGGAGAGCGGGCCTTGACCACGCCAGGCAGTCCAAATGTCCGGCGTCGTCGGCTGGCCGCAGAACTGCGCGCGATCAGGGAACGGCGCGGTGAGAGCCTCCAGACGGTCGTCATCGGCTTGGGCTCGGGTTGGTCCACCTCGAAGCTGAGCAGGTACGAGCTTGGCAGTGGTTTGAAGCTCACGGAAGTCGAAAGTCTGCTGGACCACTACCAGGTGACCGGGACTGTCCGCGAGAATTTGCTTGACCTGGCCCAAGAGGCATCCCGAAAAGGATGGTGGGAGGGTTACTCTGACGTTTCTTCCGCTGAGTTCATGGAGTTTATCGGCCTCGAGGCTGAGGCGCGTTCAATTGCTGTTTGGCATGTCGAAGTTGTCGCTGGAATCTATGCAGACGGAGCGCTATGCTCATGCGGTTATTGGCTCAGTACAGCAGGGTAGAGCCAATAGCCCCGGCCATCATCGAACGTCGCGTTGAACTGCGAATGCGACGCCAGCGAGTGCTGGAGCAAAATCCTCCCCTTAACCTACAAGTCGTCTTGGACGAGTCTGTTCTTAAGAGACAATTTGGTGACGAGTCGGTCATGTACGAGCAGTTGCAATCACTGGCAGCGGCAGCAGTTCAGCCGAACATAAGCCTGCGTATACTTCCGCTCCACTCGCCACATCCTGTATCCGCCGAATCGTTCATAATATTCCGTTTCGGCCCGACTGGCGACGCTATCCTGCACGATGTCGTAGCAGGTGAGGGGGTCAAGGAAAGTTTTTATATAGAAGATCGTCAACAAACCTATCTACACCAACTCGTTTTCGATATGCTCCTCGACGCCACGCTCGATCCCGAGGCGTCGAGGGAGCTCATCCTGCAGACCGCCGAAAAAGATTGGCACGGCTCGGCATAACCACGCTCGCTGGAAGCGCTAGCCCCCCTCGCGCTAGCCAGCGAGCCCGTCGGCCGGCACGCCCCTTAAGCTCAAGGAGTTACTATGCGCGACTCTCTCCACATCGGCGAGACGGTAAAATGTTCCGAGGGTCCCTCCTGGACTAAGAGCTCGCTGAGCCATGCAAATGGCAATTGCGTAGAGATCGCAAATATCGAGGGCAGCCAAGTCGGCATGCGTGACAGCAAAAATGTCACCGGTCCCGTGCTAGGAATTTCTCGAGAAGAATGGCGAGCGTTTCTTGGCGGAATTCGGAACGGCGAATTCGACAAATTCTCGGCCTAGGATTCTGCCGCTGAGGTCCTAAACGGGACCCTGGCCCACCGTGTGACCCGTCCCAGATCCGGGGATGAACCACGCGAGGGGACACCGGCGGGGGAGGGCAGATGCGCGTTGGCCTGCACGCGCTCGGCATCGGCAGCGGCGCCCGCCCGGAGGTCATCCGGGCGGTCGCCGGCGCCGCCGAGTCGGCCGGCTTCGCCACCCTCTGGGCGGGGGAGCACGTGGTCCTCGTCGACCGGCCGACCTCGCGCTACCCGTACTCGTCCGACGGCCGTATCGCCGTCCCGGCCGACGCCGACTGGCTCGACCCGCTGCTCGCGCTGAGCTTCGCCGCCGCCGCGACCACGACGATCGGCCTGGCGACCGGCGTTCTCCTGCTCCCCGAGCACAACCCGGTGGTGGCAGCCAAGCAGGCGGCAACCCTGGACGTGCTATCGGCCGGACGCCTCGCCCTCGGCGTCGGCATCGGCTGGTCGGCCGAGGAGTTCGCCGCCCTCGGCGTCCCCTTCCCCCGTCGGGCCCAGCGCACGGCCGAGTACGTCGAGGCGATGCGCGCCCTCTGGGCCCATGACGTCGCCTCCTTCAGCGGCGAATTCACCCGCTTCGACTCCGTCCGGGTCAACCCCAAGCCCGTCCGCGGCGGCCGCATCCCGATCGTGCTCGGCGGCAACAGCGACCCGTCCCTGGCGCGAGTGGCGACCTTCGGTGACGGCTGGTACGGCTTCAACCTCCCGGTTAACGCGGTGGCGGAGCGCGTCGAAGCGCTCGCCGGGCAATGCAGGCTCCGCCACCGCAACCCCCGCGACCTCACCGTCGCCGTGGCCCTCTCCGACGGCACCCCCGCCGACCTCCCCGCCCTAACCGAAATCGGCGTAACCGAACTGGTCCTGGTAGCCGCCCCGCCCCCGGACCCGCTCGCCGCCACCGCCTGGGTCCACGACCTGGCCGCGCGATGGAACGTCACCCCCAGCCATTCCCGCCAGCCCCATTATTAGCCAAGCGGAAGATCATCTATTCGAGCTATATGTCATTTCCGTGGTTATATAGCGGCGGAAACGGCAATCACCTTTTCGATCGTGACGCTTGGCCGCGCATTCCCGCTAACGTCTCGGGTCGCTAATTCGTTGCCCAGGTCGGCGTCGCGCACAACGATCGCGACCTGCACCCGGTTCGAGCCGCCGAGCTTGGCCATCACCCGGGACACGTGCCCCTTCACGGTGGCCTCGCTCATGAACAGGCGGCTGGCGATCTCGGCGTTAGAACGCCCCAGGGCAACCTCGGCCGCGACCTCGCGCTCGCGCGCGGTGAGCCCGCGCAACGCCAACTCGGCCGCCGCCCGCCTGGACGCGGTCGGGTCGGCCCCGAACCGTTCGATGAGCGTCCGGGTCACGGAAGGCGACAGCATGGCCTCGCCCGCCGCGATCAGCCGGATCGCACGGATGATGTCAACCGGCGGCGTGTCCTTGAGCAGGAAGCCGCTTGCTCCCGCTCGCAGCGCCCCGAACACGTACTCATCCAGCTGGAAGGTCGTCAGCACGATGACCCTGGGCGGATCACGCAGCGCGGTGATGCGCTCGGTCGCGTCGATCCCGTTGAGCCCGGGCATGCGCACGTCCATCAGCACAACATCCGGCCGGTACGCCGCGACGCCGGCAATCGCCGCCGTCCCGTCTCCCGCCTCTCCGACGACGCGCAGATCATCGGCCGCCGACAAAATCGTCCTGAGCCCGGCCCGGACCAGTGCGTCATCGTCCGCCAGCAGCACCCCAAGCACCGGCTTCGCCACCGTCACCCCTCCCACGGGAACGCGGCGGTCAGCACGAAGTCGCCACCGTTATCCGGCCCGTGCGCGAGCGTACCGCCCGCCAGCGCCACCCGCTCGGTCAGGCTCACCAGTCCCAGCCCTGCTCCCGGCAGCTCGCCCGCATGCTCCCCGGCGAGCCGTCCGCCGACCGGCAGCTTATTGCGCACCTCCACCAGCAGGCCCTCGCCGGCGCGGCCGGACAGCGATACCGAAGCCGCCGTCGCCCCGGCGTGCTTGCTCACGTTCGTCAGCGCTTCGCGCACGATCCGGTACGCGTCCCGCCCCAGCGCCCCGGGTACCGTCTCCGGCTCGTCAACCTCGAGGAAGAGCCCGACCTTGAGGCCCGCCTTCCGATACCCGTCGACCAGCGGCGCGATGTCACCCAACGAAGGCTGCGGGGCCATCGGCGCCTCCACGTGGTCCCCGTCGTGCAGCACGCCGATAATGTCGCGCAGCTCCGTCATCGCCTGCCGGGCAGTCGACCTGATCAGCCCCGCCGTTTTCCGTACCTCGGCCGCCGGCAGGTCCGGCCGCACCTCAAGCGCCCCCGCCTGCAACGCCATCAGCGAAACCCGGTGCGCCAGCACGTCGTGCATCTCGACCGCAATCGCCGCCCGCTCCGCCCGCCGGGCCTGCCCGACGATCAGCTGCTGAGCCGTCTCGGCCTGCCGCACCTGCTCCCGCAGCGACGCGACCAGCCCGCGGCGGGCACCGACGTACATCCCGAGCGCGACGACGGCCACCTGATAGGACAGCGTCCACAGGCACGCCGCCCACCACGGATACGTGACCCACAGCAGGCTAAAGCAGATGAACGCGAGCTGGTGCAGTCCGGCCACGGCCACCGCCGTCGCCGGACGACGGCGGAGGCTGACGTTCAACACCGAAACGAGGCTGGCGAGCTGAGCCGACCGAGCCAAGGCCATCGGCACGACCAGCGCCACCGCAATCCCGACCGGCCACCGTCGCTGAAACCAGAGCATGCCCGACGCGAGCACGCCGATACCCGCGTCAACGCCGAAGACGACCGACGCAGGCCCGGGGATCCAGCCCGCGCCCTCCGCCCCGGCTCGCGAGACCAGCAGCAGCATGCCGCCCGCGGCGGACAGCAGCACGCAGGCCAGGTCCGTCATCAGGTCCAGCCGGGCGCTGGGCGTCCTATCCGCCATGATCCCTCAGCGTAGAAGCGATGCGCCGCCGCCGACACCCTACGCACGGCTCCGCCGACAGCGACGAAAGTAGGGCCTCGCCGACCCGAACGCCATTCCTGCGGCCCCCGCGATTTAGCCGCGCCGCCGATGCGCCGTCCGCCGCGGCCCAGCCAGCCTGGACCCATGATCACGGCCATCAGCCTCACCAAGCGCTACCGACGCGTCGACGCCGTCGACGGCGTGACCTTCACCTGCCAGCCGGGAACGATCACCGGCTTCCTCGGCCGCAACGGCGCGGGCAAATCCACCACCCTGCGCATGCTGGCCGGCCTCACCCGGCCGGACGCGGGGAGCGCGACCGTCGCCGGGAAGCCGTTCGCCCGCCTTCCCAATCCCGCGCGAACGGTCGGCACGCTGCTCGACGCCGCCGCCTTCCACGACGGCCGCACCGGACGCGCGACCCTGCAGATCGCGTGCACCATGACCGGCATGCCGAAGGCGCGCGCCGAGCACCTCCTCGACGCCGTCGGACTGGCCGGCGATGCCGGCCGCCGGGTCGGCACCTACTCACTCGGCATGCGGCAACGGCTCGGCCTCGCCCACGCCCTCGTCGGCGAGCCCAGCGTGCTGATCCTCGACGAGCCCGCCAACGGGCTAGACCCCGAGGGCATCGCCTGGATCCGCGCGCTGCTGCGCGACTTCGCCGGGCGAGGCGGCACCGTCCTGCTCTCCAGCCACCTGCTCGCCGAGGTCCAGGCGACCGCCGATCACCTGGTGATCATCGACCGGGGGCGGGTCGTCGCCAGCGGCACGCAGCGCAGCCTGCTCGCGGGCACCGGCCGCACCCTCGAGGAACTGTTCCTGTCCCTCACCACGCCCAGGGAGACGGCCCGATGACCGCGACCGCTGCCGCGATCCCGTTCCCGCGGTTGTTCCGAGCGGAGTTCCGCAAGGCCACCGACACTCGCGCGGCCCGCTGGCTGCTCGCCGCGGCGGTGCTCCTCGCCCTCGCTGCGCAGGCGGTACCGCTCGTGTTCCCACGCGACGTAACGCAGGACCGCGCCTCGTTCCTCACCTGGGCGGCGCTCGGCCTGTCCCGTCTGCTCCCGATCGCGCTCATGCTCACGATGACCGCCGAATGGAGCCAGCGCACCGCGCTGACGACCTTCACCCTTGAGCCGCGGCGCGGCCGCATCCTGGCCGCCAAGGTCGTGGCCAGCCTCGCCATCAGCGTCGTCGGCGGCTGCCTCGCCTTCGCCATCGCCCAGGCCGGCCTGGCCGTGGCGCAGGCCGGCGGACGGCACGAGGCCGTCGCCTGGAGCTGGCCCGAACTCGCCGGCTTCGCCGCCTTCGTCGTCCTCACCAGTGCCATCGGCAGTGCGATCGGGAGTGCCGTGCACAACACCGCCGCCGCGATCGTCACCTACTTCGCCCTCGCCGCCGTCACCAGCCTCCTCCTGATCCCGGCCGTCGAGCAGGCCGGCCGCTGGGTCGACACCGGCGAGACCTTCGGCTGGATGCTGGCCGGCCAATGGTCGGGGCACACCGCCCAGATAGCATCCTCAGCCCTCATCTGGATCGCCGTCCCGCTGGCAATTGGCGCCATCCGCATCGCCCGCCGCGACATCCACTGACTCCGGCCTCGCCGCGCAAATAGTCGAGATCGAATACGCCGATCACGCCATGGTCATTCCCGCCGAGCCCGCCAATTCCGCCGCCGCGCTAGGCCGGGTCATAACCGCCGTCGAAGACTTCCTCGATCACGTTATCTAGCCCCAGCCGTCGAATCGGGGGCGGATTATGTGAGCGTCGATAAACGCGACCAGATCGGATTTATCGATGAGGAATTCTTCGGCGATACGTTGCGCCGTTAGTTGGTGCGTGCGGATCAGCCACCGCACCGTGCTGGGCCTCACACGCAGCTGTGCGGCCACCTCGGAAGTGGTGAGGTAGAGCGGGTGAGCTTGGTGTTTCATTATGTTTGTTCGCCTACTTCCTGCTCTCGGGTAGCTGTTCGGTGTTGATGGGATGGGACATGCCCACAGGTGAGCGCCGTGGCTCTAGTGACCAGTTCAGACCCTGGCGCTGCCGCGGAATAGTGGCGACCGGGGAGCGACTAGGAGCGAGGGGGAGCGGCCCGCCATTGACGGCGGCCACCACCCCGGACCTGGGACAGGACGTGACCAGTGAGGCAGGATCAAATATTAGAGGCAGTTGAGACATAGCAGGGATCCCGAATTCGCGCCGTTCCCTTGACATGACCAGGGAAGACAGCACAGTGTGCTCGTATGACTCCAGCGATCGTTGTGGCGGCTGTGGTCACTCTCAGCCTCGCGCTCGGCTCGCTGATCATGCAGGTTGATGGTGCGAAGCTGCGCCGATGGCGGCTGTCGCGCAGATGGGACGTCTCGCGGCTGGCCCGCGAGTTCATCGCGGCTGCCGACGAGCCGCTGGCCACCGTTCGCGGCCTGAAGCACATGATCTACGCGTGGGAGCGCGGCGACCGCAGGCCGAGCGAGCGGTATTGGCTGCTGTACCTCCGGGTCTTCCCCGAGTTCGCCAGCGCCGAGGCGGCCGTCGGCGGCCCGGATGAGCCCGAAGATCACCCCGGCCCGGCCGAGGTCGGCGCGACCCAGACCGCCGCCTCCAGCGCCCAGCCGAGCACCGACCCGCAGGACATCCGCACGTTGGCCGCGACCGTGCGGGCCCTGGAGCAGCGGATCGCCGGACTCTCCCGGCGCGTGGACGAACTGTCCCGCGACGAGCACGTGCGCGACGCTCGTCCCGTCCTCGGAACCTAGGCAGGGAGACTGTGACCGGACTGGCCACCCTCCGGACCTCCCTCGAGCAGTGCTACGACGCGATCGAGTCGCTGGCCGGCCGGCTGGACACCACGAGGTGGCGCGCCCGGTCCCTCTGTCCGGACTGGGACATGCGCGCCGTGATCGAGCATCTCGGCATGATGGAACGGGTGATGACGGGCTGGCTGCCCGAGTCCGCCGACGCCGTGCCGCCACTGGACCGGATCGGCCCGTACCACGAAGAGATGGCCGCGCTGGACGACGCGGCGTTCGCGGCTCGCATCGGCGAGATCTTCGCCGACCGGCGGGCCGATCTGGCCGGGCTGACCGAGGCCGACCTGCCCAGGCCGTCCTGGACGCCGATCGGGCCGCGCAGCTACGGGGGCTTCCTGGAGATCCGCATCTTCGATTTCTGGGTCCACGAGCGTGACATCGCCACGCCCCTCGGCTGGCCGACCGAGGACGCCGGGCCGCGCGCGGAGATCGCCCTCGGCCAGGTTGAGGGCTCGATCGGTTACATCGTCGGCAAGAAGATCGGACTGCCGGACGGCACCAGCATCGTGTTCCACCTCACCGGCCCGGTCAAGCGCGACCTGCCGGTCGTGGTCGACGGCCGGGCCAGGGCGGTCGACCACGTCGAGCACCCGGACGTGGAACTGACGACCGACACGGTCACGTTCGTCCAGCTGGCAGCGGGCCGGATCGACCCGCAGCGTCAGATCAACGCCGGCCTCGTGACCTGGACCGGCAACTTCGAGTTGGGCGACCGCGCCGCCCGCAACCTGAACTTCACCATCTAACGGTCCGGTCACCCAGCGCACGCCCACGTCAGCCGCCGGCTCCTGGTTCACCGATCACGTCCTCCAGCCCACGCGAATCGGCGTAGTCGCGGAAGAGCGCGATCTGCCCCTCCCGGATCCGCAGCACTTGGATCGACGTCGCCGCGAACGACCGTCCCGTCTCGGTCAGGGTGCCCTTCGTCCGCATCTCCACGATCACCACCTCCGGGTCCTGAGTTTGGTAGAGCTCCGTCACCTCGAAGTCGTCCAGCCGCAGCGGCGACGCCATGACGTGATGGGAGTACGCGCGGATCGCCTCCCGCCCCTCCAGGCGCAGGGACGCACCCGGCGGCCCGGTGAACGGCGCCTCGATCACCGCGTCGGGCGCGAACAGGTCGGCAAAGCCGTCGACATCCCCGCTCAGGATCAGGCGGCGGCGCTCGGCCAGGACATCGGCGGGCGTAACGGATGGCATGTGGCTTCCCCTCGTGTCAGGCGGACTCGTTCAACATGCGTTCATTGAACAACCGTAGAACGAATCGGCCGTCCGGTCAACACTCGTAGGATGAGCCATGAGCACACCCCGGCCCGGTTCGCGGGCGGAGCAGCGCCGTCGCACCGAAGCGCGCATCCTCGACGCCGCCGCCAGTGTCTTCGTCGCCGCCGGCTACGAGCGGGCCACCATCCGCGCCGTGGCCTCGGCCGCGGGCGTCGACGCCGGCCTGGTCATGCATTACTTCGGCTCCAAGCAGGAGCTCTACCGCCGGGTTATCGACGCCGCGCCGCTCCCCGAGGTCAGCGGAGCCCCCGAGGAGGCGGTTGAGCAGATCCTGGCCACCCTGGCCGGCCGCCTGGCGAGCGAGCCGACGGCGTCGCTGGCGCTCCTGCGCTCGATGCTGACCAACCCCGAGGCCGCGGCCGTCGCCCGCATGGGCATGACGCGCTACCAGGCGCAGATCGCGCAGGTCATCCCCGCCGACGACGCGAGCCTGCGGGCCGCGATCGTCAGCGCCGTCATCCTCGGCGTCACCGTCTCCCGGCATCTGGTCAAGGCCGACGACCTCGCCACCGCCGACCCGGCGCAGGTCGTCAGCCTGCTCCGCCCCTGCCTGCTCGCGCTGGCAACCCCGTCGGCCGGCTAGCCGAGCCGGCGCTGGGGGTCACGCTTCCCAGTAGACCTCGATCCGATGGCCGTCCGGGTCCACGCACTTGAACGACACCCCGTCCGAGTCGTCGTCGTGCTCGATGATCTGACCGTGCCGTCCGGGTACCGCTGCGCGGTAGCCGGATCAAAGCCGAAGTACGTCGAGTAGAAGTCCAGGCTGCGCCCCGCATCAAGCACCGGCAGCCCGAGATGCGTCAGGTGCATGAGATCGGATTTACCCACAGTGGGCGCCGCAACGTCAACCGCATTTGGCGACGCTACCGGATACGACGCCGTCGGCTCTTCAGCGCCAACGGCTCGCCGCGGGTATCAGCGCGTAGCCCGCCTTTCGCTCGCGGGCGGTTGCCTTTTGATCGGGCCGGTCTCGATTAGTGGACACGATGCCCAGATCGCGCAGGCCATGATCGACCAGGCGCAACTGGCCGCGGCTGATCAGTTCCACGAAACATCCCAGGTCGACCAGGAAAACATCATACGGCTCGCCAACCGGCTTGTCGGGTAGGAATACACCCTGCCCGCGCCGGTGAATAAGGCGCTGATCATACAGTTCTGCAACGATCTCGTTCTGCGACTGGAGTGGGCGCCGCAGGGCGATCAGGCGACTCTCCGCCTCAACGCACTTCTTTATTACCTCGCGCAGCGCCTTGCCCGTCGGCTCCGAGAGTCGGCCCTCTTTGCTCTGCAGGAAGTAGCTTGTGCAGGCACTGTTGACGTGCGTCAGGGCAATTTGCCGGTCGATGGCCTGCGACGCGCACTTCTGTGCGATCTCGAGCGCGTCCCGCGGCAGTCCCTCGCTTCCCTCGACGAATCGGATGAAGGCATCACTGGCGAATGCCGCCTGCGCGAATTTCTCCTCGGACTCGAACAGGTCGTTGCCGTCGCTGTCCTTCAGTGCCTGCCCGGCGTGGCGGAACAGCAGTTGTGCGAAGAAGGCCTGCGCGTGATGGGCTCCCTGTTCGAATGTGAGGTATTCGTCAATGTCGACAACAGATGCTTCGGCGCCCAGTTCGATGCCGATGTAATCGCCATTTGCCCCGGGCTTCGCCTTCATGAATCGAGACCGTCGCTCAATCGCGCCAATCTTTACCGCTATCCCTGGAACGAAGACCGATCTCCGGAGCATGTCCGCCAGGTACGGCTGCAGGTCGACCGGGAGAGAGGACCACTCGTCCAACATCAGCCAGAGCCCCAGGTCTCCGAATGCGCTCGCAACCTTGCTGAAGGCGGAGGCCAGCGTTTCGAACACAATATGGTACTTTTCCTGGCCGCGTTCCAGGCGTCGCTGGGTCAATTCCGCTCTGCGTGATTGTGCCAGGGACCTGAAGGCGCCAAAGCCGACCGATGACCCGCTCGCGGTGAGCTTGAGCCCGGACTTCCGGTCGTCTTGCCGTTCGGCGGTCCGCGTGGTCTCCTGCTCGACGTCTCCCTCCATCTTGACTTCGGTGGCGGCGCTCGCCAGAAGATCCAGCGCATCGGACAGCTCATTCAGGTTGGCGATAAATTTCTCGTCCTTCAGCGCCAGTTCGAGCAGGCCCTCATGGATCGCGGTCACGACATCAATGAGCAGGGTCGTCGCCCTAGTCGGGAGGGAAAGCCCTTGATCGCAGTACAGACCGCCCTCTGATCCAATGATCCGAAGGTCGACGTACAGGGCGGCGCCTCCCTTGATCCTCCGCTGCTGTTCGAGACGGCGGAGCGTGTGCGTCTTGCCTGTTCCCCGCCTCCCGTAAAGCACGTGATGTTCCGCCATGCTGAGGATGCTGTCGACTTGGATGATTGGTACGAAAGTGTCCTCTAGCAGCGAAGTGTCCAGATTTTCCGCACGCTTATAAACCCTCATGAGAACATTGTTAATTTGCTCATTGATCCCGACCATCACCGCACGACCCCCCTCCCGGCCTGCCGTTTCCGAGGGCTGCCACTCACCGACGACCCGCAGCTCAAGACGGCGAGCGGCAGAGCGTCGGCAAGGTCATAGTCACGTCACGTGATCAACACTATCACGCTGAGTGATGGAAATGGGCGGGAGTTCATCACGCAGCTACAGCCAGTCAGTCGCCGTGGCGCTGCCAACCAATGGCGATATCCGCGGGGATCGGTGAAGGCTACCCCGGCGCGTCGTCAGCCTAATTTGAATGCTTCGCGTGACTCCTGGTGGAATTCCCTGGCGCGGGCCCGGTTGGCCAGGTCCGGTGAAACACGGGACCGTTCGAGATGATGATTTTGATTTTTTGCTGTCGAAGGTCGAGGTCACGGGACCCGGTTTCGGCCGGTCCGTCAGGCGATCCTGCGGGGGCAGGGACCTTCGTCATCTCAGCGGCCCGGCCGAACGGGACCTTCGCCCGCAGCGGTGACCGGAGCCGAAGGGAGACGCTGAGCTAAGGCACGTGACCGATGGCGGGGGTGAGGTCAGATGGCAACCAGGACGACGGGCCCGGCCGACGGCCGGGGCGCGCTGAACAACCCAGGTCGGAAATCCACTGGCAGGGGACCTGCCGACCGGGGGGACCTGCAAACGCTCAGCCCGGCGGAATGCCTTGGCCTGCTAGAACCCGGCGGGGTCGGTCGCGTCGGGTTCGCCTCCGCCGAGGGGGTGGTGATGCTGCCGGTCAACTTCGCCGTCGCGGGGAGGGCAGTCGTCTTCCGCACCGCGCCGGACGCGCTGCTGGCAGCGCATGCGCACGGTCAGGCCAGCTTCCAGACCGATCACCTCGACGAGGCGAGCCGCGAAGGCTGGAGCGTCCTCGTGCAAGGACACGCGCACGAGGTCACCGACGAGCACGAGGTCAGGCGCCTCGAGCGCGGTACCCGTCTCGAGCCCTGGGCGGAGGGCGCCCGCGACGTATGGGTGCGGATCATTCCGGCTCGGATCAGCGGACGCCGCGTCCAGCGGGCTGAGGAGGCCTTGCCTTCCGGTCGGTCGGCCACCTCGCCGCCGCCGCCGCGGTCACGGTAGCGGGACCGCGACCGCGGCGGCGTCCGCGACCGCTCGGCTGATTATCAGACCGTCTCCTGCGCCGCCGTCCGGCCGGCCCCCGCAGGCGCAGCCGCCGTGTCCGGCCGGTGGAAGTCCTTCCGCCGGATCAGCACCGTGGCGAACACCGCCCCCACCAGCGCCACCCCCGCCGTCACGTACAGCAGCTCGTTCAGCGCGGAGGCGAAGCTCGACTGCAGCGCCAGCCCCGCGACCGCCCGGTCGGCACCCGGCAGCGACCCGATCGCCGCCGACACCGACCCCTGCCGCACCGCGTTCACCATCGCCGGCGCCGACCCCGCCAGCGAAGGCGGCAGCGCGGCGGAAAGGTGGCTCTGAATCGAGGAAACGAAGATCGAGCCCAGCGCCGCGATCCCGGCCGCGATCCCGATCTGCCGGAAGGTCGAGTTCACCCCCGACGCCATCCCCGCCTTGGCCGGCGCCACCACGCCGATCGCGGTCGACGCCAGCGGCGGGTTGACCAGCCCGGCGCCGAGCCCCCCGACGATGAACCCCGGAATCAGGTGCGTCCAGTTGGACACCCCAGTAAGACCAGTCATCAGCAGCAACCCGATGCCCACCAGCAGCAGGCCGGGCCCGATCAGCCACCGGGCCGGCACCCGCTCGGACACCCGCCCGGCGACCACCGAGGTGGCGAGCTGGGCGAGCGAGAGGATGGCGACCCGCAGCCCGGTGCCGAGCGCGGAGTACCCGAGCACGTCCTGCAGGTAGATCACGAAGTAGAGCAGCACCGCGTACAGCGACCCGTTCATCGCGAACGCCGCGATCGAGCCGCCGGCGAACGTCGGCACCCGGAACAGCCCGAGGTCGAACATCGGGTGCGCAACCCGGCTCTCGGCGAGCCCGAACAAAGCCAGCAGCACCACCCCGGCCACGATGCAGGCGATCACCCCGGTGTCCGACCATGACGTCTCGCCCGCCCTGATCAGCCCGTACACGAAGGTCACGAGGCCCAGCGTCAGCAGCACGAACCCGGCCCAGTCAGGCGGCGTGGCGTTGTCCGACCGGGATTCCTCGACCCGCCAGACGGTGACGATCAGCGCGAACACCCCGACCGGGATGTTGACCAGGAAGATCCCCCGCCAGTCCCACTCGGTCGTGATCACCCCGCCGAGCACCGGGCCGAGCGCGGACGAGATGCCCACGACCGCCCCCCAGATGCCGAAGGCGACCCCGCGCTCGCGGCCGCGGAAACTGTGCCCGAGCAGCGCCAGCGACGTCGCCATCATGATCGCGCCGCCGATCCCCTGGCCGCTGCGCGACAAGATCAGCATCAGCGGGTTGACCGCCAGCCCGCACAGCAGCGACCCGGCCGTGAAGACCGCAAGCCCGATCGTGAACAGCAGCTTGCGCCCGTACCGGTCGGCCAGCGAGCCCGAGGTCAGCAGCAGCGAGGCCAGCGTCAGCGCGTACGCGTCCAGCGTCCACTGCACATCACTGAACGAAGCGTGCAGCCCGGACTGGATCGACGGCTGCGCCACGATGACGATCGTCACGTCGAGCAGCAGCATGAAGATCCCGGCGCAGACCGCGATCAGGGTCCACCATTTCTTGTCCACCGGTATTTCCTTCCCTTAGTCCGTTCACCGCCCATCCTGCCGGACACCGCGACGCTGCCCCAAATTCAACGGCCATCACGCCGGAATCCGACATCTGTAAGCTTGTATCCGTGAAAACCAGTCAGCTCGACGAGGTTGACCGCCAGCTTCTCCACGCGCTGGTGGTGGCGCCGAGGGCCTCGTTCCGGGTCCTCGCGGCCGCGCTCGGCGTCTCCGATCAGACCATCGCCCGCCGCTACCGCCGCCTGGCGGAAACCGCCGACCTGCGGGTGACCGGCCTCATTCACGGGCTGCGGGCGGGCTGGGTCGACTGGATGGTCCGCCTCCAGGTCGCCCCCGGCAGCGCCCAGCGCATCGCCGACACCCTCGCCCAGCGTCCGGATACCCGCTGGGTGCGACTGTACTCGGGCGGCACCGAGATCGTCTGCACGCTGCAGGCGCGCACCCCCGAGCAGCGCAACGCGCTGTTCCTGCGCGGCCTGCCCGGCAGCCGGCACGTCACCGGCATCACCGCCCAGTCCATCCTGCACGTCTTCTCCCCGGTCGCGTACGTCACCCACACCCGCTCGCTGGCGCCAGAACAGCTGGCCGCGCTGACCGAGGCCGCCCCCGAGCCGCCGCCGCAGCCGCAGTGGCTCGACCAGGTCCCCGCCCTGGGCGCCGACGGGGCCTGGATCCCCGCCGGGCCGGCCGAGACCCAGCTCCGGCCCGAGGACGACCCGCTGCTGGCCGAGCTGACCCGCGACGGCCGGACCCCGATCGCCGAGCTGGCGGCCGCGACCCACTGGCACGAGTCCACCGTCCGGCGGCGGATCGAGGAGCTCAGGAAGGCGGGCCTGCTGTACTTCGACATCGACTTCGACGAGACCGCCCTCGGCATCAACGCCAACGTCATGCTGTGGCTCAAGATAGAGCCCGCCTCCCTCGACGCGGCCGGCCGGACCATCGCCGCGCACCCCGAGATCCCGTTCGCGGGCGCGACCACCGGCGCCACCAACCTCGCCGCCAGCGCGATCTTCCGCGACACGCGCGAGCTCTACGCCTACCTGACGACCAGGCTGGCCGACCTCCCCGGCCTCCAGTCGGTCGAGAGCGCCCCCATCATCGGCACCTTCAAGCGAACCGCCAGAACCGAGCCCGCGCAATAATCGACCGGTGACCGCCATCGACCGCCCGCTGCCGCCGCTGAACGCCGACGAGCGCACCACCCTCGAAGGCTGGCTCGACTTCCACCGCGCCACCCTGGCGATGAAATGCGAGGGCCTCGACGACGAGCAGGCCGCCGAGACGTCGGTGCCGCCGTCCGGGTTCACGCTGACCGGCCTGGTCCAGCACCTGGCCGAGGTCGAGCGGAACTGGTTCCGCCGGGTCCTCGCCGGAGAGCACGCGCCGCCCATCTACGACCCCCAGGCCGACCCGAACGGCCCCGACGGCGGCTTCGACCTGGCCGAGAACGCCACCCTCAACGCCGCCCGCGCCACCTGGCAGGCGGAGATCGCGGCCGCCCGCGACGTCTGCGCCGCCCGCGCCCTCACCGACACCGGCCGCTTCATGGGCCAGGACGTCAGCCTCCGCTGGATCTACGTCCACCTGATCGAGGAGTACGCCCGCCACAACGGCCACGCCGACCTCGTCCGCGAGCGCATCGACGGCGCCACCGGCGTCTAGCGCCCACCATGAGGATCGGCATCTCCGGCCCCCACGGCACCGGCAAGACGACCCTCACCTGTCGCCGACGCCATCGACCCGAACCGGATCCGCACCACAGCCGCGGCGTGAAGACGCTAGCCAGCAACGCGCACAAACCCATACGATTCACCGCGTGCTGACCACCAAGCCACCCGGCGACGCCTCCGAGCGAACGTGGCGCCCGCCCCTCGATGTGCGCATTGGCCGGGTCTTTGCCACCGGTGTTATCGTCGCCCTGTCGGCCGGCTACGTGGCCCTGACGCTGTGGGCGAACCAGGTGCCGCGCGCCCTCTGGATCGCGCTCGCAGCCGGGCTGGCGGCCTTCGGCTTCCTGACCGGGCGGATAATGGCCCAGTCGGTGACGCTGACCGCGGACACGGTGGTGATCAGGAACATCTTCACGACCGAGCGCATCCCGCTGGCCGACGTCACCGAGGTGGCCTTCCGCCGCAGCAAGCTCATGGTGACCTCACAGCACGGCCCGTTCGCCCCCGAGCGCAATACGGTCGGCACCGCGATCCTCGGGTTGTCCTACTGGTCCGGTCGCCGGGCCAATGCCGACCGGATGGCGGACGCGATCAGCGACGCGGCCGTGCTTCCCCCGCTCGCGCCCCGCCGGGAGATCATCGGCCCCAACCAGGCCCGGCTGCTGCTCGTCCCGGCGGCGGTGATCTTCGGCCTCGGCGTCTACCTCGGACCGGTGCAGGGCATGCAACTCCGCCACCATTCCCTCGCCCTGACCGAAGTCGGCGCCCTGCTGTTCACCAGCGGCACCAGCGCGCTCGCCTTCGCCTACCGCCTCACCCGCGACCATCGCCGCAAACGCCGCGCCCAAGCTCGCCGCTGACGGCCGGCCAGGCCGTGATCCAGATAACAGCAAGAAAACCCGCGCCCCGGAATTATTGTGCGACGAAACACCCGGAAAACGTATTGAAAAGTCGCACAATAATTCTGAGTGCCCTGGCAGGCGGGATAACAGCAAGAAGTGCCCGCGCCAAACGTCTACCGCCGTGACTAAGCAGCAACCTCACCCAGCCGGCACGATGTCCGCCACGATGCACGTCACGTTGTCCGGCCCGCCGCTCTCCATCGCCAGCCTGATCAGCTCCTCGGCCGCCTCATCGGGATCGGCCACCCCGACCAGGATCGCGCTGATCGCCTCGGCCGGCACGCACGCATGCAGCCCGTCCGACGACAGCAGGTACCGATCCCCGGCCACCGCGTCGTGGAACTGCAGGTCGGGCGAGTAGTCATGCTCCCCGTCGAGCGCCTGCAGCAGCAGGAACCGCTGCGGATGCGAAGACGCCTCGTCCGCCGTGATCGACCCCGCGTCAAGCAGCGACTGCACCACCGTGTGGTCGCGGGTGATCTGGAAGACCTCGCCGCCGCGGACGAGGTAGGCCCGCGTGTCGCCGATGTGCGCCAGCCCGATCCGGGAACCCGACCGCAGCAGCGCCGTGACCGTCGTCCCCATCCCGCGCAGCGACGGGTTCGCCGCGACCATCTCCCGCAACGTTCCCTCGGCCCGCTGCACCGCGTGCCCGAGCGCGTTCAGCAGCTCGCCCGAAGGCACCTGCGTGTCCAGCGGCCGCAGAGCCGAGATCACCGCCGCGCTGGCGACCTCCCCGGCCGCGTGCCCGCCCATCCCGTCGGCGATCGCGAGCAGTCGCCCGCCGGCGTAGGCGGCGTCCTCGTTGTCCGCGCGCGCGAGCCCGATATCGGACCGCACCGCGTAGCGGATCGGTCAACGCCTCTTCAGGTGAAGCAGCAGATGTCATAACAGCGTCCTTCCCAGACAGGTACCCGATGAGGAAGGACGCGAGCTCTCGCCGCGAGGCCGTCTCCGCCTCGACCCGCTCCCAGTACGCAGCCAGCTCCGCCGCCGCCGCGGCCGCCGACAGCGCGCCCATCGCGCGGATCGACGCCAGCGGCATGCCCAGCCGCCGGAGCCACGCCACCAGCCGGGCCTGCTCGAGCTGCGCGGGCGCGTAGAACCGGTACCCCGACTGCGGGTCGACCCGGGCCGGGGTGAGCAGCCCGAGCTCGTCGTACAGGCGCAGCGCCTTGCGGGTCAGCCCCGACGCGCGGGCGAACTCCCCGCTGCTCATCAGTGCCACGTGCGTCCTCCTCAGGCCGGGCAGGCTGCCCGGCATGCTCAGGCTCGGGCTGGCCCCAAGGGCGAAGTCAAATCAAATTCATCATCTCGAACGGACCCCGGTTCCACCCCCCACCCCACGACTCCGCCCGCCCGCGCAAACCGCCGACGGTCACCGAGAACGCACCCCGGCTCCCCGCGCGTCCGCCCCCGGGCGGCACCCGTGGCGTCTAGAGCGGCAGCCTGATCGGGTCCTCGCTGACCGCGAGGAACCAGTTCGCGCGGACCAGATCGTTTTCCGCGCGGCCGGTGAGTTCCCGCTCGAAGTAGGCGATGCGGGCGAGCAGGCTGTCCGCGTCGTCGAAGTAGACCTCGTCGATCGCGTCGTAGGCCCAGTCCCGGCCGCCGGTGACCAGCGGGTGGTTCTGCACGTAGGCCAGCCCGCGGTAGGCGTCGGGAATCGGCGCCGCGCCGACCGTGCCGGACCGGCCTCGCCACCGCTCGAGGAACTGGGGGAGGGTCAGCCCGTCGGCCCGGGTGGCGATCGCCAGCTGCTTGAGCTTCGGCCCGCCCTCCTGCCAGCGCCGCTTGAGCCAGTCGGCCCCCCGGGCGACCCGCTCGCTGGTGACCACGACCGGGCTGGCGTCGAACTCGATCACCTCGCTCCGCAGCCGCTGCACCGCCTGGCCGGGGGGCGTGCCCAGCCAGGACTCGAATCGGCGCAGGTGCTCTCGATCACCGAACCACTCGAGCGCCACCCCGTCATGGCGCTGGTCGGCGGCGATCTCAGGCAGCGACACCGACACCGTCAGCCGGACCGGCCTGACCCGCTCCGGTGCCGAGGCCGCCGCTGCGACGGCCTCACGCCAGCCGCCGGCGAACTCCTCGCGGCCCAGACCCCTCTTGGCGGTCGCCAGCCGAATCCGCTTGATCAAGCCCGCCCGCCTCTCGGTCATCTGCCGTCCCGTCGGCTGAACGGTTCCCCGGCCCGGCAGCGGCTTCATAGTGGACGAGCCCGAACGGGCGTGTCAACATCACTGCGCGCGCCGGGCCGAGGCTCAGCACGCCGCGGGTCCCTGCTCACCAAGGAGCAGGGACCCGGGTGATCTTCCGATGTCAGCCGCCGATAGTGGGCGTGCCGGACCCGATCGCCATCGCGAAGACGTGCAGCGCCGTGATCCCATTGCCGGCGCTAGCGCTCACCGTTGGCAGCGTGACCGATGCCACGGTCTTGCCGGCCTGCAGCGGCACCGACGCGAAGTAGATGCTCACCGGATGGGTGACCTGCGTGCTGCTGGTGAAGTTCCAGCTCGTCGTGGTGGTGGCGAGCTCGTCGCCAGACACCGGCGCGTTGTTGTACCAGTCCGACATGACCAGGCTGTAGGACTGGGTGCTGCCGTCGGTGTAGGTGATCGTCCCGGTCCCGCTGGCCGCCCCGAACGCTCCGGCGCCGAGGAAGCCAAGGTCGGTCCCGGACCCGGATAGGTCGACAGTCTGCCCGTCGGCGATCACGTCGTTGGGCGTGCCGACGGCGGTGGGCCAGGTGAACGTGGTCCCGCCGAACGTGGCCTGGCCGCCCGCGGTGAGCGGGGTCGGAGTGCCAGCGGCCAGCGCCTGGGCGGAGAAGCTGTCCCCGGTGCCGTCGAAGTCGGCCGCCGCCGGGTTGGCGTTGTCGGTGATCCCGACGTTGTCGTAGGCGGCGGCGAGCGAGGAGTAGGGCGCTCCGGTTGTCGGCGTTCCGCTCCCGATGGCCATCGAGAAGATATGCATGGCCGTCGTCCCGCCCGCGTTGCTGAGGACGGGCAGCGTGACCGACGACATCTGCTTGCCCTGCTGCAGTGGCACCGACGCGAAGTAGATGCTCACCGGATGGGCGGTCTGCGTCGTACTGGTGAAGTTCCAGCTCGTGGTCGTAGTCAGGAGCTGGTTGCCGACGGAGGGGCTGTTGGCGTACCAGTCCGCCATGTTGAGGTTGAACGACTGGCTGCTGCCGTCGGTGTAGTGCACGGTAACGGTGCCGCTGGCAGTGCCGTTCTGGCTGGCGCCGAGGAACCCGAGGTCGGTTCCCGACCCGGACAACGCGACCGTCTGGCCGCCAGTGACCACGTTGTCCGGGGAGCCCGCCGCGGCCGCGGGCCAGGTGAGTGTGGTCCCGCCGACCGTGACCTGCCCGCCGGGGGTGAGCGGGGTCGGCGTGCCCGCGGCGAGCGCCTGGGCGGAGTAGCTGTCGCCGACTCCGTCGTAGTCGGCCGCCGCCACATCGGAGTTATCGCTGATCCCGGTGTTGTTGTAGGCGGCGATGAGCGAGGAGTACGGGACGGTCACCGTGGCCGACGCCTTCACCACGCTGGGCGGCCCGCCGGCCGTGGAGCTGATCTCGACCTGCAGGGTGCTGTTGCCCGGCTGCGCGTCGGCCGGCGCGGTCACCGTGAAGTGCTCGGTGACGGTCTGACCAGGCGCCACGGTGACCGGCGCCGGCCTGCTGGCGGTCCAGCCGACCGGGACCTGCAGAGCAAACCGGGCCTGCGGCATCGCGTAGTCGCCGTGATTGACCAGGGTGGCGGTCACGCTGGCGGGGGAGCCGGGCGTCACCGTGGCCGGGGCCGACACAGTGGCGTAGCGGGCCCCGACGGTGCGGTTGACCGTGAAGCTGCCGCGCAGCGGCAGGTTGGCCAGGGCCGAGGAGTCGCCGACGTCGACGCCGAATGCGCCATCGGGGAGCACCCACCCATTGGCCGCGTCGTTCCAGTACGACAGGTCCTGGCCGGAGAGGGTGAAGTGAACGGTCGTTGACTGCCCTGGCTTCAGCGTGACCTTCTGGAATCCCTTGAGCTGGCGCGGCGGCTCGCCCGCCGCCGCCGGGTCGTTAAGGTACAGCTGGGCCACGTCGGAGCCTGTCACCTTGCCGGTGTTGGTGACGGTGGCGGACACCGTCGCCTGGGTGCCCGACTGCCCGTTGCAGCCACAGGCGGGCGTTCCCGGGTTCGACGTGCCGTTCATGACCTGCCGCGGGGTGACGCTCAGGTGGCTGTAGGAGAACGAGGTGTAGGACAGGCCGTAGCCGAACGGGAACAGCGGGGTCTCGTTGTTCGCGTCGTAGTAGCGGTAGCCGACGTCAATGCCCTCGGAGTACTGCACCTCGCCGCCGGT
The DNA here is from genome assembly GCA_963836195.1 of uncultured Actinomycetota bacterium. Classification (GTDB taxonomy): domain Bacteria; phylum Actinomycetota; class Actinomycetes; order Streptosporangiales; family Streptosporangiaceae; genus Trebonia. The sequence goes on from CAWIIX010000002.1 coordinate 356,043, forward strand.
CCCCGGGAACTGGGCCGGGGTGGACGCGGGCACCTGCGAAAGGTCGGTGGGGAAGGTGACCGGCAGGTGGCCGCTCGGGTCGGTCTGGCCGAACAGCACCGACGCCAGGGCCGTGCCGTTGCTCTCGCCCGGGTACCAGGCGTCGACCACCGAGGAGACCTGGTTAATCCACGGCATCGTCACCGGGGCGCCCGCGTCCACGACCACGACCGTGTGCGGGTTGGCGGCGGCCACCGCCGAGATCAGCTCGTTCTGGGCGGACGGCAGGTTCAAGCTCGGGCGGTCCGCCGCCTCGGACTCGGTGTCGTCGGACACGACGACCACCGCGGTGGCGGCCGACTTCGCCGCCGCGACCGCCTGCGCGATGCCCGGCGCCAGGTCGGACGGGGTGGCCCAGCTCAGCCCGGCCGACGGGCCGCTGCCGGAAATCGACAGCGTGTAGGTCTGGCCGGCCGTCAGGTCGACGCCGACCGAGTAGGTGGAGACCGGCGGGGTGCCCGGGTTGGACAGGATCTCCTTGCCGTCCAGGTACAGGTTGGTCGCGTTGTAGGAGCCAGGGTTCTGGAACGCCAGCACGTAGGTGCCGGTTTCCGGGGCGGTCAGCGTGCCGGTGTAGCTCCCGCCGTAACCGGTCGCCGCGTACGCCGGGGTCAGGTTGGCGGTCGGGATCGGCGACAGGGACGTGTCCGCGGGCAGGCCCTGCACGTAGTTCACCGTGGTGCCCGTCCCGGCCGCGGCCTGGATGCCCTGCAGCGGGGTCACGTTGAAGGTGGAGGTCACGTGGGCGCTGCCGCCGCCGGTGTCGGTCGGCGCGGCGGAGGCGGCCGGGCCGATCACCGCCACGCGGCCGGCCGCGCTGGCCGACAGCGGCAGGGTGTGGTCGGCGTTCTTCAGCAGCACCGTCCCCGCCTCGGCGACTGCGGTGGAGACCGCCTGGTGGGCGGCGGTGGTGACGGTCGCGCTGGTCGACCCGGTCGGCGGGTTGTTGAACTCGTTGAACTTGAACATCTCGGTCAGGATGGGGCTGACCATGCCGTTCAGCGTGGCCATGGAGACCTGGCCGGACTGCACGGCCGCCTCAAGCGCCGGGCCGTAGAACTGCGCCGAGGGCATCTCCTGGTCATTGCCCGCGTCGGCGGACTGCACGGTGGAGTGGGTGGCGCCGTAGTCCGACGTGACGAAGCCGGGGTAGGCCCAATTCTGGTCCAGGGTGGTCTGCAGCAGGTACTGGTTCTGGCAGGCGTCCTGGCCGTTGATGTAGCTGTAGGAGCACATCACCGACGCCGCGTGGGCCTGCGTCGTCCCGGCGTAGAACGCGGGAAGGTAGATCTCCTGCTCCGCCCGGGTGCTCACGATCGCGTCGTCGGCCGGGGCGTTGCGGTTCGTCTCCTGGTTATAGACGGCGAAGTGCTTGATCTGCGCCATCTCGCCGGTGCTCTGCACGCCGTCGACGTCGGCGACCGCCAGCGCGGAGTTCAGGTACGGGTCTTCGGTATAGGCCTCGAACGACCGTCCCCAGCGCGGGTCGCGGTCGATGTTCACCGTCGGCCCGAGGTCGACCATGGCGCCCTTGGCATGCTCTTCCGAGCCGACGACCTGCCCGTACTGGTAAGCCAGGGAGGTGTCGAAGGAGGCCGCCACGGAAGCGGCGGAGGGCATCTGGGTCACGCCGGTCAGGCCGTCGCCCACGCCGAGCGGGCCGTCTTCCTCGCCGATGGCCGGGATGCACAGGCTCGGGATGGCGGGGATTTCGAAGACGTACGGCTGGCTGGTCCCGCCCCCGGTCACCATGTTGATCTTGTCCGCCAGGGTCATCTGCGCCATCAGCATCGACACCCGCTGCTGCACCGGCAGCGACTGGTTGAGCCACGGACAGGCGGTCGAGTCGGCGGCCGTCACGGCGGTTTCCCCCGCCGCCTTGACCGTGGTGCCGGATGCAGGGAGCGCGAGCGCCGCCAGCGGCAGTGCCACCGCCGCGGCCATCACGAGCATCCTGCGATACCTTGCGCCGGGGAACGACTTCACGACAGCCTCCCACTACTACTCAGCAGTCACGTCATGTCGTAGTCAAACCCTGCACAGGAAAACCGACAATAGCCAACAGCACGATAGAAGCGTTAATAAAGCGTTAAAAAACGATTAATCATGGTAGCGGCGTACTTGATAGGCGGATGACACGCCTGATGCCGGGCGGCGTTACCCGCAGGGCATCCTTCAGGCGACCCGGAATCGAAAAACATAAACACAGGACGTCCATGTAACCGGTCTCGTTCCAACAGAACGCATATTTCGCGCGGACCGATCCTGGCAGGCGGCAGCGGCCCGCTGTCAGCCGACTTGGGCCCGGGGGACCACGGCCGCGGACCCGCCTTAACCCGGCGGCTCTAGATCCGCTCGAAATACCGCCGCAGTTCCCAGTCGGTCACGGCCGCCCGGTGCGCGTCGAGCTCCGCCTGCGCCATCGTCGCGTAGTGGTCCACCACGTCCGCGCCGAACGCCCTCCGCGCCAGGGGCGAGCACGCCCACATCGACAGCGCCTCGTGCATGGCCGACGGAATCTGCGGCAGCCAGGGCGCCGAGTACGCGTTGCCGGTGATCGGCGGCGGCAGCGGGAGCGACCGTGACGTCCCGTCCAGCGCCGCCGCGATCAGCCCGGCCAGCGCCAGGTACGGGTTCACGTCGCCGCCGGGCACGCGGCACTCGACCCGCAGCGAAGGACCGTGCCCGACCAGTCGCAGCGCGCACGTCCGGTTGTCCGGCCCCCAGGCCACCGCGGTGGGCGCGAAGCTCCCGGCCGCGTATCGCTTGTAGGAGTTGATCGTCGGCGCGAACAGCAGCGTCAGCTCGCGCAGGCCGGCCAGCATGCCCGCGACCATGCTCGCCCCGGCCTCGGACAGGCCGAACGGCCCCCGGCCGGCCAGCACCGGATCGCCGTCGCGGGTGCGGAACGAGCAGTGGATATGGCAGGAGTTTCCCTCTCTCGCGTTCGGCTTGGCCATGAACGTGAGCGCGTACCCGTGCCGCGCGGCGATCTCTTTCGCGCCGGTCTTGTAGATCGCGTGGTTGTCCGCCGTGGTCAGCGCGTCCGCGTACCGGAACGCGATCTCGTGCTGCCCCGGGTTGCATTCGCCCTTCGCGGACTCGACCGTCATCCCGGCGCCCGCCATCGAGTTCCTGATCTCCCGCAGCAGCGGCTCGATCCGGCCGGTGCCGAGCACCGAGTAGTCCGCGTTGTAGCGGTTGGCCGGGGTGAGCTCGCGGTAGCCGCTGTCCCAGGCCTGCTCGTAGCTCCCCTCGAACACGACGAACTCAAGCTCGGTGCCGGCCAGGCAGGTCCAGCCGAGCTCGCCGACCCGGTCCAGCTGGGCTTGCAGCACCTGCCGGGGCGACGGCCGGACGGGCCGGCCGTCGAGGTGGCGGACGTCGGCCAGCACCAGCGCGGTACCCGGCTGCCAGGGAACCGGCCGCATCGTGGCCAGGTCCGGGGTCAGCGCGAAGTCGCCGTACCCGGAGTCCCACGAGGTCAGCGCGTACCCGTCGACGGTGTTCATCTCGGTGTCGACCGCGAGCAGGTAGGCGCACGCCTCGGTGCCGTGCGCGACCACCTCGTCGAGGAAGTGCTGCGCGTGGAACCGCTTGCCCTGCAGTCGCCCCTGCATATCGGTCATCGCGACGACGACGGTATCGATCTCCCCGGCCCGCACCGCCTCGCGCAGGGCATCGAGGGGCATGGCTGCCGCGAACCGGCCGGCGACTTCCCGGCGGCCGAGATCGGTGATCGCCGCTCCCGCGGGAGCGGTCGTGAGCGTGCCGTCGGGCCGCGTCTCAAGCTGACTGGCTGCCACGGTCATCGCCTACCGAGCCCGGGCGAGCTGGGTGCGGTCGACCTTGCCGGTCGAGGTCCTGGGCAGCGCCTCGCAGAACTCCACCACGTCCGGCACCATGTATCCGGGCAGCCGCCGCAGGCAGTGCTCGAGCACGTCCTGACGGGTCAGCCCGGAGGAGCCGTCCGCGCTGATGACCGCGCGGAGACGGTTGCCGAGGATCTCGTCCGGCAGGGGCAGCACCACCGCCTCGCGAACGGCCGGATGCGCGTAGAGCGCGGCTTCCACTTCCCCCAGCTCCACTCGGTAGCCGCGTGTCTTCACCATGCCGTCCCGGCGGCCGAGGAACACGTAGTTGCCTTCCTCGTCCACGGTCACCAGGTCGCCGGTCCGGTAGGCCGGCTCGTCATAGGCCTGCTGGAACGGGTTCCGGCTCAGCACCGCGGCGGTCTTGTCCGGCTGGCCCCAGTAGCCGTGCATCAGCGCCGGGCCCGCGCACGTACAGCTCGCCCTCCTCGCCGGGCTCGGACACCCGGCCGCCGTCGGCGGTGACCGCGAACACGTCCGTGTTGGCGCAGGCCCTTCCGATCGGGATCGGGGCGGTGAGCTCCGCAGCCGGGCGGAACCTCGTACCAGGTGCACACGTTGGTCTCGGTCGGCCCGTACCAGTTGAGGTAGCGCGCGTCCGGCAGCTCCGCCATCAGCCGGGAGAGGTGCTTGACCGGGAACACCTCCCCGGCGAAGACGATCGCCCGCAGCCCGGACAGATCGAATCCCCGCAGGTTGCCGTAGGTCGCCAGCATCGTCAGGATCGAGGGCACCGAGTACCAGACGGAGATCCGCTGCTGCGCTATCCACTCCGCCAGCCGCACCGGGAACGTGGTCGTCTTCTCCGGCAGCACGACCATGCAGGCGCCCGCCCGGCAGGTGGCGAAGACGTCGAAGACCGACAGGTCGAAGTGGAGCGGGGCCGGACTGCAGACCCGGTCCTGCTCCCCGAGCCCGGCGCAGGCCGCCGCCCACGCGCGAAGGTGAGCGAGGCGCGGTGCGAGATCATCACGCCCTTCGGCGTGCCGGTCGACCCGGAGGTGTACAGGATGTAGGCGAGGTCGGTCTCGATCGCCCGGTCCCCGGTCAGCGGCCCGTCCGGTTCCGCGCGGACCGCGTCCCAGGGCACGACGGCCAGCCCCGGCGACGGGACCGCCAGACCCGGCGGCCGGGTTCCCGATGTCGAGCCGCCCTCGGGGCCCCCGTGCGGTCCCGTCATCACCAGGGCGCGCAGCTCGGGAACGGCGTCCGCCATCGCCGCTGCCCGCTGCGCCGTCCCCGCGTCGGCGAGGACCACGGCGACGCCGCTGTCGCCCATGATGGAGGCCAGCCGCTCGGCGGGCGACCTCGGGTCGAGCGGGACATAGCAGGCCCCGGCCTTCAGCGCGCCGAACACGGCCACCACCGAAGCGGCCGACTTGGGGGCGAGGATCCCCACCCGGTCGCCCGGCGCCACGCCCTGCGGCCAGCAGCGCGCGGGCGACCTGGTTGCTCAGCCGGTCCAGCTCTTCGTAGCTGAGGGACCGTTCCCCGGCGGCCACCGCCGGGCGGCCGGGTGCCAGCGCCGCCCGCTCTGTCAGCAGGTGCTGCAGCAGATAGCCATGGGTGCTCCTACTTTCCTCTTCGCCTCTCGGCTCAGAGGCCCAGCAGCCGGGCCAGGATGACCCGCTGGATCTCGGACGTACCGGAGTAGATGGTGCTGGCGACCGCGTCGCGCAGGTCGCGCTCGATGCCGCTTTCCTTCATGTAGCCGAAGGCCCCGTGCAGCTGGATGGCGTCCAGGCTCGAGGCGACCCACGCCTCGCTGGTGAACAGCTTGGCCGCCGCCGCCTCGGCCAGGGCCGGCTTGCCCTGCTGGCCGAGCCACGCGGCCTGGTAGATCAGCAGCCGGGCGGCCTCAAGCCGCAGGTACATGTCGGCCACCTTGCCCGCGACCGCCTGGAACTTCCCGATCGGCTGGCCGAACTGCCTGCGGGCCCGCCCGTACGCCACGCACTCCTCGAGCTGGCGCTGCATGACGCCGACCGCGCTGGCCAGGATGCAGCTTCGCTCCCAGGTCATCGACGAGTTGAAGATGGCCATCCCCGCGCCCTCCGGTCCCAGCCGGTTCTCGGCCGGGACACGGCAGTCGGTGAGCACGACCTCGCCCATCGGCGATGTCCGCAGCCCCATTTTCTCCAGGCTGCGGGTCACGGTGAACCCCGGCGTCCCCTTCTCCACGAGGAAGGCGGAGATGCCCGCGAGCTTGGGCTGGCCGGGGTCCAGGGCGAAGACCAGCACCACGTCGGAGACCGGGGCGTTGGTGATGTAGAGCTTGGTCCCGTTGAGAACGTAGTCATCCCCCTGGCGTTCGGCCCGGGTCCGCATCGCGAACGCGTCGGAACCGGAATCGGGCTCGGTCATCGCGTGCACGCCGATGAGGTCCCCCGACATCAGCCCGGGGAGGTACGCCCGCTGCTGGGCCGGGGTGCCGAACTTCAGCAGCGGCAGCTGCAGGCTCCACATCTGCGCGTTCAGCGAGAAGATGAGGCCGTTGTCGTGGCAGCCGTAGCCCAGCGCCTCCATGACCAGGACCGTGGTCAGGATGTCGGCGCCGCCGCCGCCCAGGTCGGCCGGGATCGGCAGGCCCTGGATCCCGAATTTCGCGCACGCACGCCACGCTTCCGGTGAGAACTCTCCCGCATCCTCGCGCTGCGCGAGGTCCCGGTCGAGTTCCCGGCGGGCGAACGCGATCGCCGCCGCCTTGAGCTCGCACTGCTCGGCGCTCAGCGAGAAGTCCATGTCATCCCCGCGTCCGCCGCCCGCCCGTCGCCGGCCGCCCGGTCGAGTGCCGCCGGGCGCTGCGATCCCGCCCGCCACCAGCGGGGGAAGCCGGCCGTGGCCGCCCGCCGCCGTCCGGCCGGGCGGCACGCCAGCCTGAGCGCGGCGGTGTGCGCCTCGGTCTCGGTCCGATCCTCGAGCGCCTCGAGGGCGTCCGGCATTCCCGCGTCCTGGTAGCGGTGCAGCAGCGCCCGGGCGATCAGGTGATCGGTCAGCCAGGGGTTCTTCGGCAGCAGCGGCCCGTGCAGGTAGGTGGCGTAGACCTCGCGGTAGCGGGCCCCTTCGGTGCCGTCCTCGCCGTTGTTGCCCGATCCGGCGATGACCCGCCCGAGCGGGTCGGCGCCCGGGCCGAGATAGGTGCGGCCGCTGTGATTCTCGAAGCCGACGAGAGTGCGCAGCCTTCCCTGGCCGAGATCGCAGTCCACCGCGATGTGACTCATGAAGCGGGTGCCGCCGCCCTCGGTGACCGCGTCGAGCACCCCGATGCCCGTGATCGGCTCACCGTCGACGGGGGCGTAGTACTTGCCGAGGAGCTGATAGCCGGCGCACACCGCCAGCACGACGGCGCCGCCCTCGATCCCCTCGCGCAGGGATCCGGCCTTCGCCCCGAGGTCGCGAGCCGCCACCCGCATCTCGCAGTCCTGGCCGCCGTGCAGCAGGATCAGGTCGAACTCGCTGAAGTCGGGGGTCACCCCGACGTCGGCCTCGGTGACGCTGGTCCCGATCCCTCGCCAGGCGCAGCGCCTGGTGAGGGCGAGCAGGTTTCCCCGGTCCCCGGCCACGCTGAGCAGGCTCGGGTACAGGTGGCAGATGCGGATCGTCATCGGTCCGTCATGGTCCATGTCATTCCTCCCAGAACGGCGGCACCCAGCCGCGTCGTTGCATGATCCGTCGGAACTCGCGCATCGGCGTATAGCCGGCCAGGATGTACAGCGGCTCGTCCGGCGGTATCCGGGCCAGGGCCGTGTCCAGGGCGCTTTGGCGGCCGGGGATCACCCGGATGTCCGTGAGGTTGGCCCCGGCGTACTTCATCCGCAGCGCCACCTCCTCCGCCCTGGTCCCGCTGACGACCAGGCTCGCGAGGTCGGGCACGAGCGCCTCGAGGTCCACGTCCCAGAGCCAGGCGAAGTCCTCCCCGTCGACCACCGTGTTGCTGTGCGCGGCCAGCACGTGCTTGCGCCCGGGACGCTGCAGGATCAGCCGGAGCGTGGCGTTGTACGAGGTGGGGTTCTTGACGAAGGACAGGACCGCTCGGCGGCCGCCGGCCTTGATCTCCTCAAGACGGCCGAACGCCGGGCGCAGGGCTTCCAGAGCGGACCGCGCGCGGGCGGGGTCGAGCATCCCCAGCGCGAACGCCCCCGCGATCGCGGCGGCGGCGTTGTACACGTTGTGCAGTCCAGGCAGCGGCACGTGCACCTGGACGGTCCCGGCCGGCGTCTCGGCGGTCACGTCGTTGCCACCGTCCGGGGACGGATGAATCGCGGTGACAGCGATGTCCAGGTCCGGCCGCTTGCTTCCGCAGCCCCGGCACTCGTAGTCCCCGAGGTGCGACATGTAGGCCCGGCGGAACGTCAGGGCGTGCTGGCAGTGCACGCAGCGGATCGTGTCGGCCGAGTGCTCGGGGACCTCCGAGCCGACGCCGTCCACCCGGAGGCCGAAGTACAGGCGGCGAGCCTGGGCGCGCGGGGCGAGGCTCGCCACCAGCGCGTCGTCTCCGTTCAGGACCGCGCTGCCGTGCCACGGCAGCGCCTCGATGGCGGACTCAAGCATGCGCGCCATCGAGTACAGCTCGCCGAAGCGGTCCAGTTGGTCGCGGAAGATGTTGGTGACGAGGACTAGGTCCGGCGTCACCTCCGGCGTCACTCGCCGCATGGTCGCCTCGTCGACTTCCAGCAACAGCAACTGCGCCCGCATCCTGCCCCGCAGATCGGCTCCCCGGACCGCCACCGAGGTCACGCCCTGGAGCAGGTTCGACCCGGACCGGTTCTGGGCGACGCTGATGCCGTTCGCCTCGGCCAGGGCGGCCAGCATCCGGCAGGTCGTCGTCTTGCCGTTGCTCCCGGTGACCGCGGCCTTGCGGGCCTTGCTCGCCGCGGCGACCTTCTGCAGCACGAGCGGGTCCACCCGCCGGGCGATGGCACCGGGAAGGCTCGTTCCGCCGCTGACGTTCAGGAACCTGCCCGCGGCGCCCGACCCCTTGCCGGCCGCGAGCGCGAGCGCGAGGCGGACGCGTTCGGCCGCGACTGCCGTGCCGCGGCCGCTCATGACATTCCGCCCAGGGCGCGAACGGCGCCGGCATCTCGCACGGCGGCGACGATGGAGTCCACATGACCCTCGTTCAGGTCATAGTGCAGGGCGCAGGAGCGCAGGGCGAAGCGGCCGCGGATGTCGGTTCCGGCCAGGAACGCCCGGCCCCCGATCTGGACGTCCTCCATGATCGCCTGGTTCAGCTGGTCCAGCCCGTTGTCGTTCCCCCGCCAGTCGGCCGGCGCGTACCGGAAGCACACGGCGGTCAGCGGCCCGGTGGCCAGCAGTTCCAGGTCCGGGCTGGCCTCGACGACCTGCTCCAGGTAGCGGGCGAGGTCGACATGCCGGCTGACGTGGCTGACCAGGCCGTCCCGGCCCGCCTGCTGGATGTTCCAGATGGTCTTGAGCGCCCGCCCTGAGTCCCTGGTCTGCTCGGCGCTGCGGTGGGAGTACCAGACGTGCCCGGCGAATCCCTTCCCCGGCGTCAGACTGAGGTAGGAGGGGACGAGCTTGTAGGTGTCTTGCAGCAACTCGCCGTGCCGCACCAGGGCGGCACTGCAGCCGATGGCGACCGCCATCCACTTGTGCGGGTCGATGGCGACCGAGTCGGCCCGCCGCAGGCCCGCGAACTGCCGCCCGAGCCGGGGATCGAGGGCTCCGAACCCGCCGTAGGCGCCGTCGGCGTGCAGCCAGAGGCCTTCCCGGTGGCAGAAGTCGGCGAGGTCGTCAAGCGGGTCGATGGCGCCGGTCTTCACGCTCCCGGCGTTCGCCGCGACGAGGAACGGACGGTGCCCGGCCCGGCGGTCGGCCGCGACCTTCGCCCGCAGGTCGCCGAGGTCCATCCGAAAGTCCCGGTCGACGGCCACCTTGCGCGGGCTGCCGAGGCCGAGCGTGAAGGCCGCCTTTTCCAGGCAGGAATGCCCCTCGTCGGACATGTACATGGTGAGCCGGGGATGCCCCTGGAGCCCCTCGTCCCTGATATCCCAGCCGTTGACCCGGGCGCCCCAGTGACGCGCGACCTCCATGCAGTGCCGGTTCGCGTCGGATCCGCCGCCGAGGAGAACGCCGTCGCTCCCGTCGGTCGGGAAGCCGAGGAGCTCCATGAGCCACCGGACGGCGAGCCGCTCCAGGTAGATGGCGGCGTACTCGCCGCCGGCGCCGCTGGTGTTGGTCACCGCCGACGCGAAGGCCGCGAGCATGCTCAGCTTGGATGCCGCCGGGTCCACGAAGGCGGCGAAGCAGGGGTGATTCTGGCCCCGCCCGTACGGCAGCACGCGCTCGTCGAAGAATTCCAGGATCTCCTTGGGCGAGATTCCCTCGGCCGGAAGCTCCATTTCCTCGATTTCACGCCGCACCTGATCGGGGAGCGGCCGGTACACCGGATTCTCGGGCAGCGCCTCGAGGTAGGCCCCCATGGTGTCCACGAGCTGGTGACCCAGATCCCGGAAGGCCTCGTCGTTCATCGAGAACGGCGACGGAATGTCGCTGTAACCCACAGAGCGACGCATGGACAGAGACTGCGTCATCCGCGGAACCCCCTTCGCTTGAACAGGAAATAAATCTCTTGGTTGGCCGGATAGGGCCACCGCGCGGCGGCCGGAAAGCCGCGCTAGCTCGCGGCCGCGCTCGCGCAGCCGGGATGGGACGCGAGGTTCTCCTCGATCATCTGCCGCGGCACCGTTGCGTCGTCGAACCACCGGCCGCCGAACGGACGCCTCATGGGAATGATCTGGTCGCTCGAGTAAGCGAGGATCTTGCGGTTGTAGGAACGTATCTGATCCCGCAAGTCGGACGGCAGCTTCCCGTCGAGCAGGAGCGCCCTTTCCATTTCCCCGAGCAAGTGCTGTGTCTCGTCGATCGTCTTGAGTATGGCCTGGCAGAATTCGGCTGGCAGCACGCCGTACTCGCCCTTGATTTCCACCAGCCGGGCGATCGCCTCGTAGGAGACGTCTTGGAGCTGGCGCCGGTCCAGCCAGCGGGTCTCGTAGTTGAGCCGCCGGTGCCACAACGGTTCCACCATGGCCTGGCGGTGTTCCTCGAGGGTGTGGTGGAAGATGCGGTAACCGTGCTGCTCCGGCTCTTCGAAGAACCGGCATCCGGGGTCGAGGAATGGCACCATCGGGCAGATGAGCGGCAGCGCTTTCCATCCGCCGAACTTGCGTATCAGCCGCTCGGAATACGCGACGGTGTCCATGACCGACTGTCGGTCCTGGTACGGCATGCCGATGAAGAACCAGATCATCACGCCCTTCACCCCGGCATCGAGGGCGCGCGGAATCCACTCCTCCATCTGCTCCATGGTGTAGGTCCCGCGTCCGGCCGCCGCGCTTATCTTCGGGTCGTGCGACTCCGGTGAGAGCATGATGTAGGCATCGGTGGACTCGCCCATTTTCTTGAGGGTGTCGGCCGGCGTCAGGTTGAACTGCTCGAAGGACACGCTGTTGTAGCCGACCTCCTTCACCGCGTCGAGGTAGGCGTGCATCCGCCCCTTGCCCTCCGAATAGCACTGGAGCGCGTAGATCGAGGTGCGTTTCGCCGCCTCGCCCATGGTGCGGAGCTCCTCGACGACGAGGTCGTGGTCCTTCTGGATCAGGGTCTTCTTGACCTCCATGATGTTGCGGTAGGCGAACTTCGACCCGCCGCACCAGCCGCAGTCATGCGCGCAACCGGTGTTAGGCAAGGTCATGATGAGCTTGGATGTCAGCGGGCTCGGGCTCGGCGCGTCCCGGTAATACGACCAGTCGTTGCGCGCGTTGTTGTAGTTCGCGGCCGGCTTGTGCGTGAAGCCGCTGGACCGGACCTCGCCGTCCGCCTTGTAGAGCAGGTTGGGGATGGAGCCGAAGTCCCGGCTGCCCCCGCGGACCACCCTGGCGACCAGCTCGGTGACCGGGTCGAGGGTGTCGTAGCCCTGCACGACGACGTCGACGCTGGGGTAGGTGATCAGCTGCTTGGCGTAGTACGTGGCCGAGATGCCGCCGAATATGGTGAGCGCGTCGGGGTGCTCCTGCTTCAGGACGGCCGCGAGCTCGATGGCGCCATTGCATTGCGTCATCCAGTGCAGGTCGAAACCGAATATCGGCGCTTCGAGCCCGCGCAGCAGCCGTCGGACGTCCAGTTCGGGATACTGGAGCATGAGCGAGGCGACGTTCACGATCAACGCGTCGAATCCGTGGTCCGCCAGCCGCTGCTTGATCGAGAACCAGCCGATCGGGTACATCTCGTAGATCGACGTGACGTTGACGCTGTCGCTGTCGCTCAGGTACGCGAACAGCATGTCGTCGCGCTCGCGGAAGTCGTAGACGCTGGGAGCGTGCAGCAGGAAGAGGTCAGCCTCGAGCCGCGACGCTATCTGCTGGTCCATCGTGCGCGAATTCCCTATCTGCTAGAACGGTCGGCTCGACGGTCGGCTCGACCGTCGGCGCCAGGGTCGGCTCTGCGGCTGGTGACCGGTCCGCATCCGGTTTGAGAACCCCGAGGCGGGCCAGGTCGCCGCCGGTGGCCCAGTAGTTCCAGTGCGCGGGGCCGCGCCGGATGGCGGCGCTCACGGCGTCGGCGCAGCGGGCGAATGCCGTCGGGATGTCGCCGGCCATCGGCACCGGCGCCGAGATCTCCAGCACCTGGTGGCGGTAGTCGGGGGCGCGGTACATGAACACCATGAGCAGCGGCGCGCCGGTTACCTGGGCAAGCGTCACCGCTCCGGGCAGCAGGCCGGCCCGCCGATCGAGGAAGGGCACGTCCACGGTGCGCCCCAGGTCTTCGTCGAGCGGCGGTGCGTCGACCGCGACCGTCACCACCTCGTTGGCGCGCAGGATGGCCGCCGCCTGCGCCGCGACCCCCACCCGGCCGGGCCACGGCTCGATGTTCGGCCGGTGCCGGTGGCGCCGCAGCCGGCGCGCGTAGACCAGGTCCCAGAAGATCCGTTCAACCGATGAGAGGCCGGCCGTGTAGTTGTGCTGCCAGCGCCCGATGGTGGTGACCGGGTAACCGCTGGCGCCCAGCAGCGAGAAGGCGGCATCGAAGGAGCCGAAGTGGGCGGAGCAGACGACGGCGCCCTTGCCCTCGGCCAGTGCGGCCTCCAGGTGCTCTCGCCCGCGGATCTCGACCAGCCGCCGCAGCGACCGGGCCCGGTAGCGCAGGCGCATCACGTCGATCGCATTGCAGGAGGCGAGCCGGAACCAGTCTCGGGTCAGCCGCTCCGCGTCGTCCGGGCCGAGGTTGTCCCCGAGCAGCTGCCGCAGGTTGACGACGACCTCGGCCCGTTTCCTGTGCCGGTAGCGGAAATCCCAGTCACCGCGCAGGCAGGCGATGCGATACCCGAGGGCGGCCGGAAGGCAGGCCACGGCCGGCGCCACCGCCGCCCAGTAGGCCACCCCTTCCACGCTCCGCAGCAGCCTTTCCGGGCGGCTCTCACCCACGGGCGGCCTCTTGCCGACCCGGCTCCCGTGCCCGGAGGTAGGCGCAGATGGCGTCCACGCTGTCGAAATTCTCCGGAAGCAGCTCCGTGTCGTCCACCGTGAGCTGGAACCGGTCCTGCAGAAAGACCACCAGCCTGAGCAGGCTCAGCGAATCGAGGATGCCCCCCGTGAGCAGTGACGTGTCATTCGACAGTGGCAGCACAGTCGGGTCCTGAACGATTTCGCGGCTGATGTAGTCGTTGATCACGCTCTCCATGTGAGCACCTTTCATTCACGCCGTCGGTCCTGGCTATCGACCTTTTCGGGCCGGAGGCAAAGCTCAAGGACTGGCGGCGAGCGGGTCCGTCAGTGACAATTACTATGCTTTGAATCTGTCGTCGTGCTTCCGCCTGCCAGGGGGTAAGCTCCGCCTTGCGGAAACTCCTTCAGCTCGGCGGCGAGGATGTCCGCGAGCCGATGTCCTCCCTTGTCAGCGTCTCCGGTCGCGACCATGCCCGTGCTCGCCAGCCAATAAACCGTGGCCTTCGGATATCTTCTCCGAACATGGGTATGAAGCCGACCGCGTAGCCGATATCTCCGCGTTAGCGCCGGTGATCGGCGAAACAACAGAGATTTTTCACCCGGCAGGTGAATTATTCGTATTCAGCCATCAAGCCAGCTGTGTGGAGCAATTGACGTGGTTATCCGGCGCTGCCGCACAGAGGAGGGAATGTCCTAGTGAAGGTACAGATCGACCCGAGGTCGTGCCAGGGGCACGGTCGCTGCTACGACCTTGCGCCCGGCCTGTTCGATGAGGACGATGAGGGCTACGGGGCGGTGCTGCGCGACGGCACCGTGCCGCCGGGCCAGGAGCACGACGCCCGCCTGGCGGTGCTGAACTGCCCGGAGCAGGCGATCGAGCTCGTCGAGGGGCTCTAACATGGCCGGCCACGACCGCTTCGCCGAGGACCGCTGGCGCAGGCGCGACGCCGGGTTCGGCCGGCACCCGCAGCGAGATCGTCACCGGCCCGGTCTCGGACTGGGCGGCGGACTTCTCTCACCTCGATCCCGCCTGGACCGCCGATCCCTACCCGATCCAGGACGACCTGCGGCAGCGCTGCCCGATCGCGCACACGGAGCGGTTCGGCGGCGCCTGGCTGCCGACGCGCTATGCGGACATCGCGGCGATCGCCTACGACACCGAGCGGTTCTCCTCGCGAGCGATCATCGTCAGCAACTCCCGGCCGTCACCGGACCTCGCGCCGGCCGGCGGCTCGCCGCCGATCACCTCCGACCCCCCGTTCCACCGGGAGGCGCGCAGGCTCCTGCTCCCGGCATTCACGAAGGCCGCGGTCAGCAAGCAGGAGCCCGCCACGATGGAGCTGTGCCACACGCTCATCGACTCGTTCCAGGGCCGGGGCGTCGTCGATGCCGCCCGGGACTACGCGCAGCACATCCCGATGCGGGTGATAGCCGGCATTCTCGGGTTCCCCCCGCAGGACGCGTCGCAGTTCCGTGAGTTCGTGGAAAGCACCCTGGAAGGCATCAACCTGCCACCCGAGCAGCGTCTGACCCGGATGTCGGCGCTCTTCCACTACCTGCTCGCGCAGGTCCAGGACCACCTCGCAAACCCCCGCGACGACCTCACGACCCACCTGATCAACGCCGAGCTCGAGGGTCGCGAGCTCGACCCGTCGCACATCGTCGGCACGATGGCCCTGCTGCTCATCGCCGGCATCGACACCACCTGGAGCGCGATCGGAGCCTCCCTCTGGCATCTGGCGAAGACTCCCGGCGACCGCCGCCGGCTGGTCGCCGATCCGGGGCTGCTGCCGGCCGCGATCGAGGAGTTCCTCCGCGCCTACGCCCCGGTCACCATGGCCAGGCTGGTCAAGCAGGACATGCACTGGCGCGGGGCCGACATGAAGGCCGACGACTGGATCCTGCTGTCGTACCCGGCGGCCAGCCGGGACCCGGCCGAGTTCGACCGGGCGGACGAGATCGTCATCGACCGCGAGGTCAACCGGCACGCCGCGTTCGGCCTCGGCGTCCATCGCTGCCTCGGATCGCACCTGGCGCGGATGGAACTGCGGGTCGCGCTCGAAGCCTGGCTCGAGCGCCTGCCCGAGTTCACGCTCGCCGACCCCGCCGCGGTGACCTGGGCCGCGGGACAGGTCCGGGGGCCGCGCACGCTCCCGCTCCGCATCGGGTTAGCCTCCGGGCGCCAGCCGCCATCGGTCGCCGCCGGCTGCCTTGGCCGCGTACATGGCGCGGTCGGCGTCCGCCAGCAGCTGGTCGGCGACCGTGCCGGGCGCGGACAGCGCCGCGCCGATCGACGCGGTCGGGTGAATCTGCGCGCCGGCCAGCTCGAGGGGCTGCTGCACGGCCCGCATGAGCCGGGCGGCGATGCCGGCCGCCTCGGCCGCCGACGGCACCGGGTAGGCGATGACGACGAACTCGTCACCGCCGAGCCTGCCCACGGTGTCCTGCTCCCGGGCCGTCAGCTCGAGCCGCCGGGCGATCTCGGCCAGCAGCTGGTCGCCGGCCGCGTGCCCGAGGGTGTCGTTGATGGCCTTGAAATGATCCAGGTCGCAGTAGAACGCGGCGACCCGGTCCCGGCCGCGGTCCGAGTCCGTCAGCGCCGCCGCCAGCCGGTCGAGCACCAGCGCCCGGTTCGCCAGCCCGGTCAGCCGGTCGTGGGTGGCCGCGTAGGCGAAGCGCGCCTGAATGGTCCGCAGGATCGTGATGTCCTCGATCTGGGTGAGGAGGACGCACGGCTCGGCCCCGCCCTCGACGCTCAGCAGGGTCGAGCTGACCCGGCCCCAGACCTCGCTGCCGTCCGGCCGCGCGAAGTGGATCTCATACTGGGCGTAGGAGCTCGCGGCGCCGTCGGCCGCGCGCCGCGCGGGGACCGGATCCGGCCGGGTGAGCTCGGCCGCGACGGTGCCGACGAGCTCGGCCGAGGACCGCCCGAGCAGCTTCTCGAAGGCGACGTTGACCCGGGTGATGCGCTGGTCCTCGGTCAGCAACGCGATCGCGATCGGCGACCGGTCGAACATGGCGCGGAAAAGCCGCTCCGAGTCCGCCACGAACGTGTGCACCCGCGCGTGCTCGATCGCCAGGGCCGCGTGCACCGCGAACTGCTCAAGCAGCCGGCAGCTGGCCGCGTCCGGGAGCATGCCCCCGGGCGGCCCGTCGACGCTGAGCACGCCGATGAGCGTCCCGTCGGGCGCGTACAGCGGGGCGAACAGCGAGTCGTCCGGATGCCAGGCGCCCGGCTCGTCGACCGGGGCGATCGGCGGCGTCCAGCTCGGGATCGGCCCGGCCGAGCTCTGGTCGCTGTTGTGATCGAGGAAGCGCAGCTCGCCCCAGGCCTCACAGGCGGCCAGGAGCTCGTACCAGGCCTGCATCGGCGCGCGCGTGCCCATCAGCGCCTCGGTCGCCTCATCGGATCCGGCCACCGCGACGACCTCGGCCACGTCGCCCGGCCGGGCCATGTTCACCAGCGCGGCGTCGAACCCGAGCTGATCGACGACCGACTGCACCACCATCTGCAGGGTCTCCTGCAGATCCAGGCTGGAGGCGATCCGGCGCGCCAGCCCGGCCAGCAGCCGGGCCGACTGGGCCTCATCGGCCACAGCGGCTTCCTTCACGCGAGGTCCTCACTCCCGTGACCACTGAAAGCAATGATCATATGCGCATAGTAATCAACCGTGCGCCCGTTATCTCCCAGCCGGGGTCGGATCACGCCGCTCCCGGACGCGAACGGCCCCGGGCCAGCCGTGAATTCAGCGCGCGGCCGGCTCGCGAATCTGGTCCAGGATCGCGTCCGCGCCCCGCTCCCGCAGCGCCGCCGCGAGCGCGGCCCCCACCGCCTCGGGGTCGGCCCCGGTGCCGCTGGCATCCACCCGCGAGCGCCCGTCCAGCGACGTGACCTGCGCGTAAAGCGACAGCAGGCCGCCCCGCCGGGTCGCCAGCGCCCCCACCGGGACCGAGCATCCGCCGTGCAGCGCCGCCAGCAGCGCCCGCTCCGCGCGCACCGCCGCGTCCGCGTCCGGGTCCCCGAACGTGTTCAGCATCTCCAGCAGCTCCCGGTCCCCGGACCGGACCTGAACCGCGAGCGCCCCCTGCCCGGGCGACGGCGCGAACAGCACCGGGTCAAGCAGCTCGCTGATAGCGTCGTCAAGACCCAGCCGCCGCAGCCCGCACGCGGCCAGGATCACCGCGTCAAGCCCCGACTTGCCCCGGGCGAGCCGCCCGGGGACGTTGCCGCGGATCGGCACCACCTCCACGTCCGGCCGCACCGCCTTCAGCTGCGCGATCCGCCGCGCCGACCCGGTGCCCACCCGCGCCCCGGCCCGCAGCCCCGCCAGCGTCGACCCGCACAGCGCGTCCAGCGGCTCGCCCCGGGGCGGGGTCACCGAGAGCACCAGCCCGGCCGGCGGCGCCGTCGGCAGGTCCTTCAGCGAGTGCACCGCGATGTCGACCCGCCCCGCGAGCAGCTCCTCCTCCAGCCGGGTGGTGAACACGCCGCCCGCGCCGTCGCCGCCGAGGTCCCGCACCGGCGACTTGCGGTCCCGGTCACCGTCGGTCATCACCGACCGGGCCTTGAACTCCACCACCGGGCACCCGGCCAGGTGATCGATCAGCTCCCTGACCATGGTCTGCGCGAGGCGGCTGCCCCGCGCCCCGACGATGACGGTTTCCATCTAACCGACGCTACCGGACGCAGGCCCCGGCCGCCGGCGATGCGCGCCCCCTGACCCGGGTGACGGGAAATCTAGGTCGGGGTCTTGACTCTCGGGTTACCCGAGGGCCGACGGTGGTGGGGTGGACAACGACGAGCTGATGACGATCGGGCGGTTCGCCCGCCTGACCGGCCTCCCGATCGCAACCCTGCGGCACTATGACGAGGTCGGCCTGCTGCTCCCGGCCAGCGTGGACCCGTCGTCCAGCTACCGCCGCTACCGGCGCGAGCAGGCTCGGCGCGCCCGGCAGATCGCGATGCTGCGCTGGGACGGCCTCCCGATCGAGGAGATCCGCCAGATCATCGACGACCCCGCCGGGTCGGCCGTTCACGACGTCCTGACCCGTCACCGGCGCCGCTTGGAACGCCAGCGAGACCTGCTGACTGCCCAGCTCCGCGGCGCCGACCGCTTCCTCGAGGAGGGAATCACCATGCCCGCGCTCCCGGCCGGATCCCGGCCATGCCAGATCAAGGTCGCCGTCGACGACGTCGACGCCGCGGTCGCGTTCTACGTCAAGGCGTTCGGCTTCCGCCAGGAAGTCGTCCGGCGCACGGAACAATCCGACTACTCGGCCTTCATGTTCGGCGCCTACGGCGAGAACGACTTCTTCCTGATGCACCTCATCGCCGGCCAGGACCGGATGGACCTGCCCGGGCCGTCGACGTTCGGCCTCCTCGTCGAGGACCTCGACGACTGCCACGCCCGCGCCATTGACGCCGGGGCAGCCGAAACGGTGGCCCCGCACACGCCCGAGGGGATGCCCCGGTGCTCCGCCATCCGCGACCCCAGCGGCAACTGGATCTGGCTCTACCAGGTCTGACCCGCGCCTAGGGCTTGCGGGCCACGATCCCGTAGACGGGGACGGAGGCGGCCGGGTCGAACCGCGCATCGTCGGCGGGGCGCCATTCGGTGACCGGGACCAGGCCGGGCGGGACCGAGGTGAGGTCGCCCACCAGGTCGGCCACCTCGGCCTTGGAGCGGAGGGTGATGGACTGGGTGGGCATCATCTTGTTCCACATCCTGGCCGCCTCCTCCATCGCCGGGTCCAGGTCGCTGGCCAGGTGGTAGATCGCGACGTGGCTTCCCGACGGCACGGACGCCGCCAGCGCGGACACCACCCCGGCGGCCTCCGCGCCGTCGGCGACGTAGGCGAGCGTGAACAGCAGCATGATCGCGACCGGCTGCTCGAAGTCGAGGGTGTCCTTCGCGCGGGCCACGATCGCGC
This sequence comes from uncultured Actinomycetota bacterium, assembly GCA_963836195.1. Taxonomy (GTDB): domain Bacteria; phylum Actinomycetota; class Actinomycetes; order Streptosporangiales; family Streptosporangiaceae; genus Trebonia. The sequence continues at coordinate 375,349 of CAWIIX010000002.1, forward strand.
TCGGCTCGCGGACGTCGGCGTCGACGTAGCCGACGACTCCGCCGGGCGCGGACTTCATCAGCGCCCGGGCGTGCGACAGCACCATCGGGTCGTTGTCCACGTAGGCGATGCGGCACTCGGGCACCAGGGACTGCGTGACATCGTGGGTGCTGCCCACCAGCGGGAGGTCGGTCCCGATATCGAGGAACTGCCTGATCCCGGCCTCGAGAACCAGGTAGCGCAGGACCCGCTGCTGGAAGCCGCGGACGGCGGGCGCGATCGCGGCCACCACCGGCGCCGCGGCGGCCAGTGAGCGCGCGGCCTTGCGGTCGGCCTCGAAGTTGTTCTGGCCGCCGTACATGTAGTCCGCGACGCGTTTCGCGTTGGGCACCAGGGTGCTGATGAGCGCGGCTTTAGCCCGGCGCGTCGCGTCTTCCCCCCAGTCCTCTTCCACGGCTACAAGTATGCGACAACGCAAGGGTTCCGGCACTGCTAGCCGCGCCGATTCAGGTCACTGTCCATCGCGGCGCCCGAGCGGCGGTCATGCCGTCCGCGCACCCGCGGAAGATAACCGATCACCATGATCGTGGATCGTTGTGTACACCCGGGTGTACACAACGATCCACGATCCGCCTCCAATCGTCACGCGTTCGCGATAACAGCAAGAAGCGCTGGCGGCGGACCGGCAATCCCCGTAGCCAGAGGGATCGACGGGGCATCGACTGGGCACGCCGAGGCGCGAGCGAAGTCAGCGCCCGCCAGCCGCCCGCGCGAACGCGGCGCCGCCGTCGACCGGAATCACGGTCCCGGTGACGTACCGCCCGGCCCGCGACGACAGGTAGATCACGGTCCCGGCCACGTCGTCGGGCTCGCCGATGCGACCGAGCGGGATCCGCTGCGCGACCTCGGCCCGGGCGGCCGGGTCGTCCAGCACGAACGCCATCATCTTGCTGTCGAACGGGCCCGGGGCGATCGCGTTCACCGTGATCGGGTCCCCGGCCAGCTGGCTCGCGAGGTGCCGGGTGAGCATGTGCACCCCGGCCTTGCTCGCGCTGTAGGCGTAGTTCTCGGTGGCGGGGATCGTCAGCCCGTCGATTGACCCGATGTTGACGACCCGGCCGGGGTCGGCCACGCTGGCCGCCGCCCGCAGCAGCGGGAGGCACCGGACGGTGAGCTCGAACAGGGCCTTGACGTTGACGTTCCACAGCTTGTCGAACGCGTCGAGCGGGTACTCCTCGAGCGGCGCCCCCCAGGTCGCCCCGGCGTTGTTGACCAGGATGTGCAGCCGGTCCTCGCGGGCGCGGATGACCTCGAGCAGCCGATCGATGCCGCCCGGCCCGGCCAGGTTGGCGGGCACCGAGATGCACTCGCCGAACTCCGACAACTCGGCCGCCTTCGCATCGCACTCGGCCGCCTTGCGCGCGGTGATGTACACCCGGCACCCGGCCCGCACCAGCCCCGACGCGATCATCGCGCCGATCCCTCTCGACCCGCCGGTGACCACGGCCACCTTGCCGCTCACCGAGAACAGCGATGAAATGCCGTCGCCGCCAGAAGTCTCTTCGCTCGCCCTCATGAAAGCCCCTTCGCCACCGATGCCTGACAAAGGATCATAAGCTCGCCATTCCTGTCACCGACGCCATCGACCCGAACCCCGATCTGTCACCTACCCCAGAGACGGTCAGGACCGGACCGGCCGCCGTGAGCCATCTATCTAGGCGCGGGCGGCGGCGAGCTCGGCCAGCTGCCGGACCGACCGGCCGATGATCTCCCGCTGGGTATCGAGACGGTGGGCCTCGTGGTCGGGGATCTCGACGTGGACCGAGATCTCGGTCCCCCGGCCCGACGGCCGCAGGCGCCAGTCAAAGCAGAGATCGGAGACCAGGCACGAGATCTTGACGGCGCCATTCTCCCGACTGGTCGTCAGGGTCTGCGGCATCGGGAAGTCGGGATATCCCGCCGGGTACATGGTGTAGTCGCCGACGTCGCCGGCTGTCTCCACCGACCCGGTGCCCGCCCACCACAGCGGGAACTGGGTCGGGTCATAGAGCAGCTTCCATACCTCTTCCGGAGGCGCGGCGCTGACCGCGCTCTGGTCGAACGTCTGCATCGGTCACTCCTGTCTTCCCATGTCGTGCAGCGCGGATAGCTCAGCGCTGGCGATGGCCAGTTCGCGCGCAGGCTCCACCAGCGAGCTCACGGGCGGGCGGCCGAGATCAATGAGCGCGGCCACGTAGCCGGCCCCGGTCTGAGCGCTGTCCAACGTCCCGGCGATCCGCCGCCACCCGGCCACCGACTCCGTCAGCCGTCGCTCGGCCAGCGCGGTGTCCCCGCGGGCGGATGCGATGAGGGCCTGGACCCGGCTCATCTGCGGGACCAGGGCAGGCGGGAAGTCGCTCGAAGCCACCGGCTCGAGTGCGGCCTCGCGCAGCTCCGCCTCCGCCAGTTCCAGCTGCCCGGATAGGGCGAGGGCTTCGGCCCGCCGGAGGCGGGTGGCGGCTCTGCTCACCGGCGCGTGCAGGTCCAGCGCCCTGGCCAGCGAGGCCGCGGCGGCGGCCGGATCAGCCCCGGCCAGGGCGAGCAGGCCCCGTTCCTGGTCCACCAGACCGTCCAGCTCGGGCAGGCCCGCCCGGTCGCTCAACCCGGCCGCGGCGTCGCACGCCACGCTTGCCTCGGTCAGCCGGCCCAGCCTGCGCAAGATGGCCGATCGCGCCGTCTGCGCGTAGACGCCCAGGCGCAGCAGCCCGTTCGGCGTGACCAGCGGGACGCACCGGTCGGCGAAGTCCAGCGCCCGGTCGAACTCGCCCGCGCACGCGGCCGCGCTGGCCGCGTTGCTGAGGCAGCTGTAGGACATGTCCGGCCGTCCGGCCCGGCCCGCGGCGGCGCTCGCGGCGATCAGCGGGCCGAAGCTGTCGGTGAACAGGCCCGCCCTGATCAGCGCGTGCCCGCGAGCGACCCCGATGTCGTGCGCCAGCAGGTCGCCGGGCCGGTCACCGCCGAGGATGAGGTCGGCCTGGGCGAGCAGTCGGTCGACCTCAGCCGGATCGCCCGCGACCGCCTCCGCCCAGGCCATGCCGGCCAGGGCCTCGGCTCGCGCGGGGAGATCGGACGACGGGTCTCGATCGAGCACATCCAGCGCATTCTGATAGGAACGGCGCGACTCCCGGGGATGGCAGACGCCGCCGCGGAGCCACCGGCCCCGTCTTAGCCAGGCGCTGACGAGGGCGCCGGCGTCGTGCGGCGACATCTCCGCGAGCGCTCGTTGGAAGGCATCGTCAGAGGCCTCAAGTCGGCCGCGGAAGGCCTCCACCTCGGCCAACTCGACCAGCAGGTCGGGGTCGTGCGGCTCGATCGCGGTGGCCTCGATCAGGAAGGCGGCGGCTTCCGCCATCGCCGCCACCATGCGCGCGTCCTGCGCGGCGAGGACGAGGTGGCTGACGGCCTGCCTCATCCTGGCCGGCCAGGATGAGGTGGCGCGCGATCTCGGCCGCGCGCGGACCACGGCGAGACCCTCGAGCCGGCCGCGCACCGGAGTCCGGCGGTCGGCCGCGCTTGCGCAGCAACTGGGCGATCTCACCGTGCAGGCGGGTCCTGATGGGGTCAGGGATCTCCAGGTAGACCGCCTCGCGCAGCAGACTATGCCGGAACCCGACCGCCCCGTTATCGGCTCTGAGCAGGCCTGACCCGAGGGCCTCGGTGGCGGCGAGGGCGGGACTTGGCAACGGGAGCGAGGCGATCTCCCCGCGATCGAGGTCCCGCCCGGCTGCCGCGAGGAACTCCACGAACACGCGGGCCTGGCCCGATAGGCGGCCGATGGCCGCCCGCGCCGCCCCGCCGAGGCCGGCGGCGAGGTTGGCGTCGTCCCGCGCGGCGGCGCGGGCGGTCTCGACCGCGAGTAGGGGACTGCCGGCCGCCATCGTCACGATCTGCGCGACCGTGGCGGACGGCAGGTCGGCGGTGGCCTCGATGAGAGCGCGGGCGGCGGCGTCCGTGAGCGGTGCCACGGCGAGCTCGGTGACGACCGCACCGCGCGAGCGCAGCGCGCCGAGTACGGCGTCGAGGTCCTGCCGCGACGGGAGCTTCCGGCGCGTCAGGACGAGCAGCACGGGCAGGCGGCTGAGCCGCCGCCCGGCGTAGGCGACGAGCTCGAGGCTGGCCACGTCCGACTGGTGAAGGTCCTCGAACGCGAGCAGCAAGGGAGCCCGGCCCGACGCCCAGACCAGGAATTGCACCACCGCCTCGCACAGCTTGACCCGCTCGAGCTGGGGATCGGCGCCCGTTCCGGTCGCCGGGCCGGCCCCTGCCGTCGCCGAGGCCAGGGCCGGGACGATCCTGGCCAGGTCCGCGGTCCATCGCGCCGACGCCGGCGGCCGGCCAGTCAGGCGCGCGAGATCGCTCAGCGCGTCGGTCCAGATGGCGAACGGCGCATCACGCCCTGGCCCGGCCGCCGTCGTTCCGGCGATCAGGGTGTCATCCGGCGCCGCCCGCCGCGCCGAGCCCTGCAGCTCCTCGACCAGCCTGGTCTTGCCGATGCCGCCGTCGCCTTCCACCAGCACCGCTCCGCCGGCGCCGTTCCGCGCGCCCTGCCAGGCCCTCACCAGCCGGCCGTAGTCCTCGTCCCGGCCGATCAGGCCCGGGGCCGGCTCGACCACGGGCTCAGCCGGCGCCGACCTCCGGTGAATGTGATGGCCGGCCTCGTCCGCCCCGGCCGCCGGGCGCTGAAACTGGCTGACCAGCGCCGCCGTCCCGGCCGAAAGGCCGATCCCGAGCTCGCTGTCCAGCCGATCGCGCAACCTGGCCAGCGCCGCCAGCGCGGCCGGCCCATCGCCCGCCTGGATCAGAGCCCGGATCAGGTCAGCTCCGGCCGACTCGTCCAGCGGGCACAGCGCCGCCCGGCGCCGGGCCCAGTCCGCCGCGGCCGCCGTGTCGCCCGCGGCCGCGGCCTGGTGCATGAGGTCCCGGAGGGCGGCGGCGACGTCGCGGTCGAGTTCCTCGCGCGCTTCGACCACCCAGTCGTCGTCGAGTTCCTGCAGCAGGTCTCCACGGCACAGGTCGAGCGCGGCCGCGGGCTGGCCCTGGGCGATCAGACGCCGGACTTCCCGCAGGTCCACCCAGAGGCCATCGGCGGCGAGGGTCACGCTGTCACGGTCGGTCGCCAGGCAGGGGGCGAAATCGGGTCCGAGGGCCGCGCGCAGGGCCCAGATCGCGCTCCGGAGGCTGGCCCTCGAGCTGGCCTCGGGCACGTCCGGCCAGAACTGGCCGGCCAGCCTCGATCGGGGATGTCGGCCGGGGTGGACCACCAGCCAGCCAAGCAGCGCCCTGACCCGTCGGCCGGCCGGGAGCTCTGTCTTCGCGCCGGCCAGCCGTACCTCGAGCTCGCCGATCACCTGGATCTCAAGCATGGCCTTTCTCATTTTAGCGGGGTAGTTCCCGGAGCGCCTTAGGGCTGATTCCGGGTCGCCCAGGCGCGCCCGGCTGGGTTTTGACGGTCAATTGACGGTGGCGCGGAATCGTCGTGTCCGAGTTCGAATCCACCGATCAGGGAGACACACGATGAGCACCAGCCCGACCACCAGCACGACCACCAGCACGACCACCAGCATCAGCCAGGCATTCGACGCTGAGGCACTGCGTCGCGGCATCGAGGAGCGGGACGCCGCCACCCTGCTCGGCCTGTACGCCGAGGACGCCGAACTGCACGTCGTCGACCGGAGCGATCAGCCCAGTCACCCGAAGATCATTCGCGGCCGCGCGGCGATCGGCGAGTACTTCGCCGACGTGTGCGGCCGGGACATGACCCACAAGCTCGAGCGCCTCGTGGTCGGCGACGACAACGCGGCCTTCATCCAGGACTGCCGTTACCCCGGCGGCGCGCGGGTCCTGTGCGTAGCCGTCCTCGACCTGAAAGACGGCCTGATTACCCGCCAGTCCGGCGTCCAGGCGTGGGACGAGTAACCCATTCCGCGGCCGAGCACGGCCGACCACGCACCCAGACACGCCGACCAGGCACCCAGAGACAAGGAGAAGGATTATGACACCGGCAGAGCATAAGGACTTCGCGCAGGCCGACGAAGTCCGCAGCTTCCCCCACGGCCAGCTGGAGCTGCTGCAGATCGGGGGCGGCGACATCGGACGGCTGGTCCTCCAGCCCGGCTGGCGGTGGTCCGAGCACGTCAAGCCGCTGGCCGGCACCGAGCTGTGCGAGGCACCGCACTTCCAGTACCACGTCACCGGGACACTGCGAATCCAGATGGCCGACGGCACCGAGTTCGACGCCGTTCCCGGCCAGGTGACGGCGCTGCCATCGGGCCACGACGCCTGGGTGGTCGGCGACGAGCCGGTAACGGTCGTGGACTGGTGGGGTGCCAGCGACTACGCCAAAGGGTGACGGAACCGCGGGGCCGCGCCTTCACCGCAGCGGCACGCTGAGGTCGCAGACCGGGGTGTCGGGCTGGGCGGTCCGCTGGTCGGCGATCAGGACCTGGCGCAGCGGGCCGGCCGGGCCCCTCCGACGCTCCCTGATCCATGCCTCAAGCGCCTCGGCGGCCGGCGCCAGCGCGGGCCAGCCCATGTCCTTCATCGCGACCCGGATGAACACCTCCTCGTGCGAGGGCTCGATCCGCGCCTGAAGATCGGGACCGGCCGGGCCGCGGCCGGCCGGGCCGGCCGGGTCGGCCGCCACCGGGCGGCACAGTTCGACCGGCCCGTCGCTGTCGTCGCTGACCTCCCCGTAGTAGACGACGAAGGGACAGCCGGCGATGCCCTCGACGCCGGGACCCGCCGCCCGCAGCCGGGCGAACGCGTCGCTGAAAAAGGACCCTGCCTCGTTCGCGTGCACGTGCCGGGTGACGGCCACCAGCGTGCGTTCGGGCATCGTCCGGGTCTGAATGTCATAGCTGGCCATGGCGCCTCCGGTGAGCCGTGCCTGGAGGTAGGAGACCAACGCCCGTCGCTCGGCGGTGGCGGACTCGATCTGCGCCCAATAGCGGCCGATCGCCTCCGCCGCCTCGCCCGGCGGCTTCCCCACGACGTCGGCGATGACCGGCAGCGGCATGCCGAGCCGCCGCAGCAGCGCGACCAGCCGCGCCCCGTCCACCTGGTCCTCGCGGTAGAAGCGGTAGCCGCTGACCGGGTCGGTCCTGGCCGGCCGTACCAGCCCGAGCCGGTCGTAGAGGCGCAGCGCCTTGGCGGACAGCCGGGTACGTTCAGCGAACGCGCCGATCGTCATCAGGTCCATCGGTCTCCTCCCGAACCGGGCAATCCCGCCCGGCCCCCCGAGCATGCGGCCTGACCCTGGGGAAAGGTCAAGGGACGACGGGTCACGGGCGGGGGCAGAGTCGGCCCGGTCCGTTCGAGCTGAATGGTTTGCGCTCTTGATCTTCCGCCGGGTTGCCGGGGTCTGCCCGTGCTGGCAGTCTGCTGGTTGTGGCCGCCCGCCTCCCCGTTCCCCTGTCGGTGCTCGACCTGTGCCCGGTGCCGGCCGGCGAATCGACCGGCGAGGCCCTTCGCCGCAGCGTCGACCTGGCCCGGCACGCCGAAGGCCTCGGCTTCACCAGGTACTGGGTGGCGGAGCACCACAACCTGCCCGGCGTCGCCAGCTCGGCCCCGGCCGTCCTCGTCGGTCAGATCGCCGCCGCCACGAGCGCGATCCGGGTCGGCTCGGGCGGGGTGATGCTTCCCAACCATCCGCCGCTGACCGTGGCCGAGCAGTTCGGCACGCTCGAGGCGCTGCACCCAGGGCGGATCGACCTCGGGATCGGCCGCGCCCCCGGCACCGACCCCGAGACGGCGCGCGCGCTGCGGCGCAGCGCCGACGGGCAGCCGACGGCGGACTTCGCCGGCCAGCTCGCGCAGTTGCGGGCCTACTTCGCCAGCGAGAGCGCCGCCGACCATCCGGCCAGGATCCGGGCGATCCCGGCCGAGGGCAACCAGCCGGCCATGTGGCTGCTCGGGTCCACCGGCTACAGCGCCGAGCTGGCCGGCCGGCTCGGCCTCCCGTTTGCGTTCGCCTACCACCTCAGCCCCGCCAGCGCCGCCAACGCCAGGCCCGCGCTCGCGCTCTACCGCACGACCTTCACGCCGAACGCGACGCTGAAACAGCCACGCAGCCTCATCAGCGTGTCGGCGCTGTGCGCGAAGGACGCCGCCGCGGCGCACTGGCTGCACGGATCCACCCGGCTGGCGGCGCTGCGCCTCAAAGCCGGGCGTCCCGGCCCGCTGCCGAGCCCGGAGGAAGCCGCGATCACCGCCTACTCACAAGCTGAGCAGACGGTGATCGCGGAGGCAACCAGCACGCACGTCGTCGGCGATCCGCCCGCGGTGGTCGGGCAACTGGCCCGGCTCCAGGCCAGCACCGGCGCCGACGAGGTCATGGTGACCACCAGCGCCTTCGACCACGCCGCCCGCCTCGCCAGCTACGAGCTCATCGCCAACTACGCGCTAATCGTCGGCGGCGAGCCCGTCGAGGGTCTTCGACAGGTCCGCCATCCCGGCGGTCCCCTTCAGCCCGGGGATCCCGCCGAAGGTCTGCGCTAGCCGCGGGTGGTTCACCGGATCGGGCGACACCGACTGCACGCTGTCGCCCGAGCAGATGTCAGCCGGGTCGTACGCGGCCGTGCCCGTAAGCACCTGCAGCAGCGACTCCGACGGCGGGCTGATCGCCGGCCCGATGACGTCCGCGCTGGTCGGGATCGACGACGGCCGCACCGCGAACCGCGATGGCACCGGCGCAGGCAGCAGCAGCTCCGACAGGTTCCGTGCATTCCGGTCGCGCGCGGTGAGCGGCGAAAGCCCGAACGTGGACTCGATCAGCGCCAGGCTGGAGTCGTGTTCGAACGGCCCCTCGTGCACGACCTGGCCCGGCCGCACCAGGTTCGACACCACGATCGCGGGCACCCGGAAGCCGAGCTGCCGGTAGTCGGGGATCAGCTGCCCGTCGGTCGGGGTGCTGCTGTCGCCCGCGTGCATCACGTCGGCCGGGTTGGTGTCGTCGATGACGCGCGGCGGCGGCACGTGGTCGTAGAAGCCGCCCCACTCGTCGAACGTCACGATGAAGACCGTGTCGTCGAGGTAGCCGTTGTCGGCCAGCGCGTGGTAGGCGTCGGCGATGAACCGCTCGCCGAGCCGGATGTCGCCCAGCGGATGGTCGTCACCGGACGTCCCGGTCGCCTCGTTGTCGAAGGCGGGGTCGATGTAGCACACGTTCGGCAGCGTGCCGTTCTCACACGCGGCGACGAATGACGTGCCCGCCGACAGGGCCGCCGTGGGCGCGTTCGCGTCGCTGAACGGGTGGAAGAACGCCTGGTACTTGAACGTCGCCCCGGGCTCGATCGCCGGGTCTGCCCACAACGCCAGGAACGGCGAGTCCTGGTAGTAGTAGCCCCCGGTGGGGATGCCGTTGGTGTTGGCGATCGGCGACAGCTGGTCCCAGATCGTCGGCAGCGTCGACGCGACCTCGGAGTTGTGGTCCCGGTCGGTCTGCCCCGCGTGCTGGTAGAACCGGTTGGGGAACGTCTCCCCCGCGAACGCGCAGAAGTAGCGGTCGAGCGTCGTGTACCGCTCGGCCAGCGCGCCGATGACCGGCAGGTCCGGCAGCGCCTTGCGCCGGCCGAAGCGATCGGTGTTGCTGTAGTAGCCGATCGGGAACGTGTTCGCGGCGGCGAGCGTGACCCCCGGGTTGTCGGCCGGGGCGGTCGGCCGCTGCAGGAAGCCGTCCATCTTCCCGCCGTTGTGCTGGACCAGCCACCCCTCCCAGCTGTGGTCCGGGTCGCTGTACCCGCAGCCCTGGAAGTCGGGCGCGAGCGGGTAGTTGGGGTAGGTGTTGCCGTCGACCGCGGACACGAACCGACGGTCGTGCCGCCCGTCGGCGCCCGGCAGCCAGCCCAGGAAGTGGTCGAACGAGCGGTTCTCCATCATCAGGATGACGATGTGCTTGATGCCCCGCGAGCCGTTGGCGCGGACCGTGGTCGAGGCGTTGGCGACGGCCTGGCTGAGCAGGTCGGTGCCCGTGATGGCAAGGCCGGAGGAGACGGCCGCGATCTGGAGGAACTTGCGGCGATTAAGCATCACCCGACGCTACGCCCCCAAGGCAGACGGCAGGTAAAAATCAAGAGCACAACCACTTATCTCGAACGGACCGGGCTGGCTCTCTCACGCCAGCTCGTCCCCGTCAGCCGCGATGGCCTGGAGTTCGGGTTCAGCCCGCGGTGGTGATGGAATCGCCGGTGACGCCGGCCGCGCGGCGGGCGGCCAGCCGGCGCTTCTGCGGTTCGATCGTGTAGCGCGGATCCTTGGCGGAGCGGATGCCCGCCTCGAATATCCCGAACCGGGTGAGCGCCGACGCGGCCAGCAGCGCCAGCCCGGACGCGGCCGCGACGCCGCGGCGCCGGCCGCCGAGGAGGGTCCCGATCCCGCCCGCGATGGCGAGTGCCTCGCTCAGCCTAAGCATCGTGCCCGCCCTGCCCTCGTTCAGCGGCTCGCTCGCGACCGGGTCCATCCGCTGGAGCATCACCTGGGACGACATCAGCTCGCCGATGACGCCGAGCACGGCGAGCTTGCGGGCCGGGGCCGTCTCCGCAACCGGCGTAGTGACCATGGCCAGGCCGGCCGAGGCCAGGCTGGCCGAGCTGACGAACACGAAGGGCAGCTCATCGCGCGCATCGTTCCAGGTCGGGGTCGACGTGTCGGCCAGCAGGACCGCCGTGTACACCGCGAGCAGCGGCCCGAAGGCAGCCGCCTCGAGCCCGGCCGGACCCTCGGCGAAGCGCAGCACCGACCGCAGCGGGCCGAGCGGCAGCCGCTCGCCGGTCATCCGGTCGACCTCGGCCGCCGCCGCCACCGCCGCGCCGCCGCTGAAGGCGGTGAGGATCCACGAGCCGAGGCTCATCGGCGAGGTCAGCTTGATCACCCGCAGCATGTTCACGAAGCGTTCCGGCCGGCCGAGGTCACGCACGAGGAAGACGGCCCCCAGGCTGACCGCGCCCAGCGCGCCCAGCCGGCCGTTGCGGCGCAGCGCGTCCCGTCCGGTGAGCTGCGCGCCGGCCGCCAGCACGGCCGAGCCGCCCGCGACGCCGCCGAGGAAGAGGTACGCCGCGACGTCATGCCCCCACGGCGCCGGCTTGACCACCGGACGGCCGTAGTAGGACGTGAACTGCGCCTCGGGCACCATCGCCGCTTCGCGCGCGCCGTCCGCGCCAGCGGGCCGCGCGCCGTCCGCGCCCCCGGCCCGGCCGCCCCGGCCGCCCCGCCGACGGCGGCAGGCCGGCTCCGGCGGGCGCACGCCGTCGTATTCCGAGGCGGTCACCGGCGTCCTCCCAGGAACGCGACCGCCGCCGCGGCCGCCATCCCGGCCGCCGCCAGCCCGGCGCGGGAGAACATCCGCGGCAGGTCGGCCGTGGGCACCCGCGGGTCCGGCGGCAGCCCGTACACCTCGGGCTCGTCGAGCAGCAAGAACACCGATCCGGTGCCGCCGACGCCGTCCAGTTCGTTGGCGCCGTACAGGCGGGCCTCGGTCCGCCCCTGGGCGTGCAGCTCGGCCACCCGCTCCTTGGCCACGGCGACCATGTCCTCGTGGTCACCGAACTTGATCGACGTCGTCGGGCAGGTCTTCGCGCAGGCCGGGGTCTCGTCGTCGATCAGCCGGTCGTAGCAGAGGGTGCACTTCTGGGCGACGCCGAGGTTCGGGACCTCGGGCTGCTCGCCCTTGCGCTCGCCGCGCTTGGTCTTCGGGGCGGCGGTGCCGTCGGTGCGCCGCTCGACGACCCCGAACGGGCAGCCAGCGACGCAGGTACCGCACCCGTTGCAGACGTCGGCCTGCACCACGACGGTGCCGAATTCGGTCCGGAACAGCGCGCCGGTCGGGCACACGTCGAGGCACCCCGCGTGCGTGCAGTGCTTGCACACGTCGGACGACATCAGCCAGCGGAACTCGGGCGTGTCCGGCGGCATCTCCGGCGCGCCAGCGGGCACCGTCCCAGACGGCGCAGTCGCCGGTCCGTCCGGCCGCAGTCCCGTCCGCCGCCGCAGTCCCGCTCGCCGCCGGCGGCCCAAGGCCCGGCATGCCGAGATCGACCAGGGCGCGGCCCGTCGCCCGCGCCTCGCTGATCCGCTCGCCGCCCTGTTCAATGAAGGCGACGTGCCGCCAGGTGCTCGCGCCCAGCGCGCCGGTGTTGTCGTAGGACGATTCGAGCAGGTCCAGGTCGCCGTCGCGGGGGTTGCGGTTCCACTCCTTGCAGGCCACCTCGCACGCCTTGCAGCCGATGCAGATCGAGGTATCGGTGAAGAAGCCCTTGCGCGGCTTGACGTCCGGCCACCGCGCGTCGGCGGCGGGGTCGGTTGGTCCGGCCAACTGCGGCATTAGGGTCGCCTCCTCGGCGGTGGATCGACGATCTCGCGGGCGGGATCGGTGATCGGCTGGTTGTCGGTGGCGGTCGTGGCCCCGGAGCGGGCCAGATAGTCCGCGACCAGTCGAAGCCGCTGCTCGCCGTGCGGCCGTCGGCCCGCCCGGATGTCGCAGGACCCGACCTTGGACTCCTGGATCTGCACGTTCGGATCAAGCGTGACGCCGAGCAGGTCGTTGGCGCCGTCACCGCTGATGATGGCGCCCTGGCCGACGCCCCAGTGGTACGGCAGCCCGATCTGGTGCACCGTGCGGCCGGCGATGACCAGCGGCGTCATCCGGTCGGTGACCAGGACCCGCGCCTCGATCGCGGAGCGCGGGGAGATCAGCGTGGCCCAGCCGTAGGGCTCGAGCCCGCGCTCGGCCGCCAGTTCCGGCGACACCTCGCAGAACATCTCCGGCTGCAGTTCGGACAGGTACGGCAGCCAGCGGCTCATCCCGCCCGCGGTGTGGTGCTCGGTCAGCCGGTAGGTGGTGAACACGTACGGGTACACGTCGGAGCCCGGCGCGCCCGCGCTCGGCGCGCTCAGGTTGTCCGTCCGCGCGAAGATGACCCTGGCCGGGCTCTGCTGCTGCGGGTAGAGCGGGTTGGCGACCGGGGACTCCTGCGGCTCGTAGTGCGTCGGAAGCGGGCCGTCGACCATGCCCCTGGGGGCGAACAGCCACGCCTTGCCGTCGGACTGCATGATGAACGCGTCGTCCCCCGCGAGCGCGGCAGGCCCGCCGACATCCGGGTCGGGGCGGCTGCCGGGGGCGCGGTCGACCACGAAGTCGGGCACGTCGTCACCGACCCAGCGGCGCTGCTCCTCGTCCCACCAGACGTACTTCTTCCGCTCACTCCACGGTTTGCCGTCCGGGTCGGCCGACGCCCGGTTGTAGAGGATCCGCCGGTTGGCCGGCCACGCCCAGCCCCACTCCGACTGGCTCCGTCCCTGGCCGCCGTGCGGCACCCGGTTGGCCGCGTGGTTCACGCCGCCGGCGTACACCCCGGTGTAGATCCAGCATCCGGCGGCCGTCGACCCGTCAGCGCGCAGCTCGGTGTACGAGGAGAGCAGGTCGCCGGCCTGCGGGCCGTCGCGATGGTAGCCGTTGATCTCCTGGAGCACCGCCGCTGGATTGGCATCGCCCGGATTGGCCTCGTCGTCCTCGCCGGCCGGGTAATCCCAGGTCAGGTCCAGCAGCGGACGATCGCGGTCATCGGTCGAGTCCGCCAGCTTCGCCCTGATCCGCTGGCCCAGCTTGTAGAAGAAGTCGAGGTCGCTCTGGCAGTCGCCGGGCGCGTCGAGCGCCTTGTGGCGCCACTGCAGCATCCGCTGCGTCTGGGTGAACGTCCCCGCCTTCTCGGCGTGGCTCGCCGCGGGCAGGAAGAACACCTCGGTCGCGATGTCCTCGGTCCGCACCTCGCCCGAGGCGATCTCCGGGCTGTCCTTCCACCAGGTGGCCGACTCAATGAGGTTGAGGTCCCGCACCACCAGCCATTTCAGGTGCGACAGGCCGAATCGCTGCTGGCGGCCGTTGGCCGACCCGACGGCCGGGTTCTGGCCGAGCAGGAAGTAGCCCTCGACCTTGTCGTCGAGCATCGCGGTCACGGTCTGGTAGGTACCGTGGGCGCCGGTCAGCCGGGGCAGGTAGTCGTAGGCCCAGTCGTTGTCGGCCCGCGCGGCGTCGCCCCACCACGCCTTGAGCATGCTCACCAGGTAGTGGTCGGTATCGGCGAAGAACCCCTTCTGCATCTTCGTCCCGACCACCCTCAGGAAGTCGGCGAGCGTGTCGTGGAGGCCCGCGCTCGGCATCGGCAGGTACCCGGGAAGCAGGTTGAACAACGTCGGGATGTCGGTCGACCCCTGGATGCTGGCGTGACCGCGCAGGGCCATGATGCCGCCGCCCGGGCGCCCCACGTTGCCGAGCAGGAGCTGCAGGATCGCGGCGGTCCTGATGAACTGCGCGCCCAGGGTGTGCTGCGTCCAGCCGAGGGCGTAGGCGAAGCAGGTCGTGCGCTCCCGGCCGGAGTTCTCCGTGATCGCGCGGGCGAGGTAGCCGAAGTCGCCGGTGCTGATGCCGCAGGCCTCCCGGACCATCTCGGGCGTGTACCGGGCGTAGTGCCGCCGCAGGATCTGGAACACAGTGCGCGGGTCTTGCAGGGTCTCGTCCCTGAGCACGCGGGAGTGCGGAAGCGGCGCGCCGCCGTCGCCGTATTCGTCGCCGGACGCGCGGGGCGAGGCACTGGCGCCATGCTCGCAGCTGTCCTTGAAATCAGTGCCGTCCTTCTCCGCGTAGGACCACGTCGATGGGTCATAGTGGCCTTTGTCCGGCTCGTAGCCCGAGAACAGCCCGCAGAGTTGCTCGGTATCGCGGAAGTCCTCGTTGATCAGCGTGGCGGCGTTGGTGTAGGCGACCACGTACTCCTTGAACCACAGGTCGTTGGCGAGCACGTAGTTGATCAGCGCGCCGAGCAGCACCACGTCCGAGCCGGCCCGGATGAAGATGTGCTTGTCCGCTATCGCCGAGGTGCGGGTGAACCGGGGGTCGACGTGGATGATCTTCGCCCCGCGCGACTTGGCCTCCTCCACCCACTGGAAGCCAACCGGATGGCACTCGGCCATGTTGGAGCCCTGGATGACGATGCAGTCGGCGTTGGCCATGTCCTGCAGGCTCTGGGTGGCGCCGCCGCGCCCGAACGAGGTTCCCAGACCGGGAACGGTGGCGGAGTGTCAAATACGCGCCTGGTTCTCGATCTGGATCGCGCCGGCGGCGGTGAAGAGCTTCTTGATCAGGTAGTTCTCTTCGTTGTCGAGGGTCGCGCCGCCGAGGGCGGCGATGCCCATCGTCCGGCGAAGCAGCCGCCCCTTGTCATCGCGGTCCTGCCAGGTGCGGCGGCGCGATTCGATGAAGCGGTCTGCCACCATGTCAAGGGCGGTCTCCGGGTCCAGATAGCTGCCAGTCGCGGGCATGCGGTGCGCGGTACAGCACCTTGGTCTGGCGGCCGGGGGAGTTCACCAGCTGCTCGCTGGCCGACCCCTTCGGGCACAGCCGGCCACGCGAGACGGGGGAGTCGGGGTCGCCCTCAATCTGGACGACCTTCTCCCTGCCGACCTCCCCGCCCTCCTCCCCGCCCTCCACCCTTTTGACGTAGATCCGCTGACCGCAGCCGACCGCGCAGTACGGGCAGACGCTCTGCACGACGCGGTCGGCGGTGGAGGTGCGGGGCGCCATCGTCCGGGTGCGCTCGGACGTCACCGCCGGCCCTCTCCCGAGCACGTCTCCGGTGCGCACTTGACGGATGACCGGCCACTGCAGGGGACTCCATCGGGTCATGACTCAATCGTAGTTGGTGCCTACTTTCAGTAACATTCCGGGGCCAGCGGGGGCGGGCGGCCGTTTCCCGCGCTGTCTCCAAGGGCAGAAATGAGCGCGACGAGCTGCAGTGACGTCAGACATCTCCTGAGGACAGCGTGTCAAGCGTGCCGTGCGTCCTTCAACCACAGCTCGAGGGGACGGTGGGCGAGTCATGGCGAGCGATCCCGCCGCCCCGGCGCCGGACCCGGCTCCCGCGTCGCAGCACCCCATGGACCTGCTCAAGAGCCGCAGCTATCTCGTCCTGCTGGTATTCGGGGCCGCCGTCGGTGTTCCGGTGGCGGTCATCGCCTACTACTTCCTGAAGCTGGTCGCCCTCGCCCAGAAGTACTTCTTCACCACGCTCCCGGGCGAGCTGGGCTTCCACGGGCAACCACCGTGGTGGCCGGTGCCGGTCGTGGCGGTCGGCGGCGTGCTCGTCGCCCTCACCCTGCACTACCTGCCGGGAACCGGCGGCCACCATCCGGCCGAAGGCTTCAAGACGCGGCGGGGCGGTCGCGGCCCGCGACCTGCCCGCCATCGTCTGCGCCGCCCTCGCCACCTTGATCTTCGGCGCCGTCCTGGGGCCGGAGGCGCCCCTGATCGCGATCGGCGGCGGCGTCGGCGCGCTGATCGTGCACCTGGTCAAGAAGGACGCGCCCGACCCAGGCCGTGCTGGTCATCGGCGCCGCCGGGAGCTTCGCCGCCCTGTCCACGCTGCTGGTCAATCCGCTGGTGGGGGCGTTCCTGCTGCTGGAGGCGGCCGGCATCGGCGGCGGCATGGTCAGCGTGGTGCTCGCGCCCGGGCTGCTGGCGGCCGGGATCGGCGCGCTGATCTTCGTCGGGCTGGACAACCTGACCGGCTTCGGGACGTTCTCCCTCGCCATCCCGCACATCCCGGCCGCCACCACCCCGACCGGCGGCGAGTTCCTGTGGGCGATCGGGATCGGCCTGGCGGCGGCGGTCGTCGGCACCGCCATCCGCCGCGTGGGCCTGCAGTTGCAGCCGATCGTCGGGCGTCGCAAGGCGCTGATCCCGGTCCTCGGCCTGGCCGTCGGCGGCCTCGCCGCCATCTTCGAAGCGGTAACCGGCAAGGGCACCCACCAGGTCCTGTTCTCCGGCCAGGACGACCTGCCCGCGCTCATCCAGCACGCCGGCACCTGGTCGGTCGGCGCCCTGCTGCTGGTCATCGTCTGCAAGAGCCTGGCCTACGGCTTCTCGCTGAGCGGCTTCCGCGGCGGCCCGACCTTCCCCGGCATGTTCATCGGCGCGGCCGGCGGGATCGCCCTCTCCCACCTCCCCGGCCTGCCCCTCATCGACGGGGTCGGCATCGGCATCGGCGCGATGCTCGTCGTCATGCTGGGCGGTATGCCGCTGACGGCGGTGCTGCTCACGATCGTGTTCCTGGCCTCCGACGCCACCGACCTGATCTCGGTCGTGATCGTCGCCGTGGTGGTCGCCTGGGTCGCCTCGGCCCACCTCTCCCGGTGGCTCCCGCTGCCGCCGCCAGCCCCCGCCGACGGGGCGGCGGTCCCGGCCCCCCGGGCGGGGGCGGCCGACGCCGCCGCCCCGGCCGCGCCGCGCGGGGAGAAGTCCGTCCGCGCCGCCAAGGAGGCAGGGCCGGGCCGATGAGCGGGGACAAGCCGCCCCGGAGCTACCGGAGAACGCCACCGGCCGCGCCTCGGCATTCGCGGAAATCGCACCGCCATCGATCACCCCGCGTGCCCGGCGGGAGACGATGGCGGGTCTTGACGGCCGGGTTACTGTTTCGAACATGGAGATCGTGGACGGGGTCGGCGTCGTCGTGACCGGCGGAGGCGGCGGGATCGGACGCGCGATCGCGCGCAGGCTCGCGGCCGAGGGCGCCCGGGTCGTCGTGAACGACCTGGACCCGGCGGCGGCCGAGGCGGTCGCGGCCGAGATCAAGGGCTTCGCCGCCCCGGGCGACGCCGGGACGGCCGACGGCGTCGCGCAGCTCATCGCCGCCGCCCGAGCGCACCTGGGCGAGATCGACGTCTACTGCTCGAACGCAGGAACCGGCGGCGGAACCGGCGCAGCCGCGCCCGATGACGACGTATGGCAACGCGTCTGGGAGGTGAACACGATGGCGCACGTCCGCGCCGCCCGGGAGCTGCTCCCGGGCTGGCTGGAGCGCGGACGGGGCACGTTCGTGATCACCGCCTCGGCAGCCGGGCTGCTGACGATGCTCGGCGCGGCGCCGTACTCGGTGACCAAGCACGCCGCCGAGGCGTACGCGGAGTGGCTCGCCGCGACCTACTCGCACCGGGGGCTGACCGTGCACTGCATCTGCCCGCAGGGAGTGCGCACCCAGATGCTGGCCGATTCCGGGCACGCGGGCGAGACCGTGCTGATGGACGCCGCGATCGAGCCCGAGCAGGTGGCCGACGCGCTCTGCGCCGCGATGACCGAGGGCAGGTTCCTGGTGCTGCCGCACCCGGAGGTGCGGGACTACTACGCGCTCCGCGCCACCGACACCGACAAGTGGCTGCGCGGCATGAACAAGCTCCAGCGCCGCATCGAGGAGAAGGAGAAGGCGTGAAAGCCTGGCAGATCACCCGGAACGGCGACCCGGTCGACGTCCTCGAGCTGGCCGAGGTCCCCACCCCGGTCCCGGGCCCGGGACAGCTCCTGGTCCGGGTCCTCGCCGCCGTCGCCAACTTCCCCGACGTGCTCATGTGCCAGGGCACCTACCAGGTCCGCCCGCCGCTGCCGTTCACCCCCGGCGCCGAACTGTGCGGTGAGGTGGTCGAGGCGGGCCCGGAGGCGTCCGGCTTCGCCCCCGGGGACCGGGTCATCGGCCCGGCCGCGCTGCCGCACGGCGGGTACGCGGAGTACGCGCTGATGCCGGCCGTGTCCGTCATGCCAGCCCCGGCCGCGCTCGACGACGCCGAGGCGGCGCCGTTCCACATGACCTATCAGACCGGCTGGTTCGGCCTCCACCGGCGAGCCAGGCTCCAGGCCGGGGAGACGCTGCTGGTGCACGCGGCCGCGGGCGGCGTCGGCAGCGGCGCCGTCCAGCTCGGCAAGGCGGCCGGCGCACGCGTCATCGGCGTGGTCGGCGGCCCCGAGAAGGCGGCGGTGGCCAGGGAGCTCGGGTGCGACGTGGTCGTGGACCGGTACAGCGAGGACTTCGTGCCGGTCGTCAAGGAGGTCACCGACGGTCGAGGCGCGGACGTCGTCTACGACTCGGTGGGCGGCGAGGCCTTCCGCCGGTCCACCAAGTGCATCGCGTTCGAGGGCCGGATCGTCATCGTCGGCTTCGCCAGCGGCGACATCCCGTGGGCGGCGCTGAACCACGCCCTGGTGAAGAACTACTCGATCCTCGGCCTGCACTGGGGCCTCTACGTGCGGCTCGACCCGGACGCGGTCCGGACCGTCCACGCCGAGCTGACCCGGCTGGCCGACGCGGGCGCCATCCGCACCCTGATCAGCGAGCGCCTAACCCTCTCCGACGTCCCCGACGGCCTCGCCCGCCTAGCCGCCGGCACCACCACCGGCAAACTGGTCTTCGTCCCCTAACGCCGCCGGCCCCAAGGCCTCACCCGCTCACCCACCCCGGCACCCGCCCGAAGCCGCGCCCAGCCGCCTACCAGCCGAGCGGGCGGTGCGGGATCAATTCCCTAGCGGTGCAGCCCGCCGGTGGGCAAGCCCAGTCGGCCTCGTAACGGTGCTCACGGGGACCGCGCGTCCGACCAGCATGACCGCGGCGCACGCGCTGATCACCATGGCCCAGATCAGCCCGGCCGCGATCCAGCCCTGCCCGGCGCCGGGTCCCGTCGCCCAGCCCCCGGCCGCCCACGCCAGCAGCGCGCAAGCTCCGCCGATCAGCGACCACCCCAGCGCCAGAAAGAGGAAATCGACCTGGGGCCCGGATGGCCTGCCCCGCCGCGCCCGCCGTTCACTCAGGACGTTCGCGCCGAAGGTCCCGACCGCGTCGAGCGCCGCCAGCGGCAGCAGTACCAAGAACACGGCCTGGGCCGGGTGGAGGTACCCCGGAACGTTCGTGGACTCCATATACCCGCTGGCACCGGCGATGGCCAGGCCGCCGGTAAGGTAGCGCCACCCACCGCCCGGATAATGCCGCCGCCTGCGCTCGCCCTGGAGCCGTCGCCGAGCCTCTCGCCCCTCCGGCCCGGCCGGCGTCGCATGCTTCCCCATGTGTAACAAATATCACCCCAAACGGGCACGTGCGGCCACATTCAGCTACTTCGAGCATCGTTGGGCGACAAAACACCCACGAAAACAGGGGTGAACGTCGCACATAATTTGATCGTGCCGTCACGCGGGCCGCGAGTAGAGTGCTGTCACGGCGCTGGAGCGCGCCGCCGGGTTCGCGGGCAGGACTTGAGTCCAACTCCACGGCAGTGCGCAGGTCAGGCTTTCGGCAGGATCGTCTTCTCATCGCGCCCGAACGCGAACCCGGGCAGCCAGGAGACGTCATGCCCAGGCTTCCCGACCGTCCCGACCTTGACCAGCTTCGCCGGCAGGCGCGAGAGCTGCTGCGCGCCGCCGTCGGCCGTGACCAGGCCGCCGTCGCCCGGGTGCAAGCGGTTTCCGGGC
This sequence comes from uncultured Actinomycetota bacterium, assembly GCA_963836195.1. Lineage (GTDB taxonomy): Bacteria > Actinomycetota > Actinomycetes > Streptosporangiales > Streptosporangiaceae > Trebonia. The sequence goes on from CAWIIX010000002.1 coordinate 395,639, forward strand.
GGATAACGCTGTCAGCGGCTCAGTTGGCCCTCGCCCGTGAGTACGGCTTCCGCACCTGGGGGGCGCTGCGAGCCGAGGTGGAACGGCGCCGCTCACCGCTCGACCGGTGGTCCTTCGGCGGCGCCGCCGCGATCGAGACCGCGTCGGGCCTGCTGCTTCCCGAGGGACTGATCGTCGGCACCGATCGCGCCGTGCTCTCCACCACCCTGACGCCCTGGCAGAGCGACACCGGGCCCGGCCACGCGGCCCTGACGGACAGCCACGCCAGCATGAATGAGGCGATGCGGGCGTTGGAAGCGTCAACCCGGACCGTGGGCCTGACCGTCGTCGATGACCGGGAAGCGACGTACGCCCTGCGGGCCCGGTCGGCGGCCTGGACACCCGGGCCGTCACCTAAATCCATCCTGTTCCGGGTCGACCCGAGCCCAGAACGGGGGATCGAGTGGCTGGAACTGCGGGGCCAGAACGGGACGGCGGCGCGCCTGCTGCCCTCGCCGCGCGCGGCCGTGCGGATCGGCCCGCTCACCCCGGTGACCGCGAGCCCGCTAACCGGGCAGCATCCGGATGATGATCCGCGTGGCCTCAACGCCGTGCCTGACGCGGTCGAGCGTTCCGACGGGCCCCGGCACCACCTCGACCTTGGCATCACGCTGCCGCCCATCGAGGGCATCACCCTCCAGCTCGACAGCCTCATCTCGACGTCGGGCGGCTGGTCGTTGTTCCTGCGCGCGAGTCCCCGATGGTGGCGCTACAGCGACGACCGGCGCCGGAAGTGGAGCCCGGTAGAGATCAGCGCCGAAGACGACCGGGACCGCCCGTATGAGCCCACGTTCGGCGGCAGCGCTGGCCGCGACGGCCGCGAGGAACTCAGCCTGCGGTTCAGCCCCGGCCTTGACCCGCTTGCCCGCCGCCTCCGGCTGACGTGCACCGGGCCAGCCGAGCGGATCACCATCGACGTCGACCTTGCCGACTGACGGTAGCCAGGACCGGAAGCACTGCTCATCAAGAGGTCAGGATGCCTCGGCCAGGGCCGCGAGCCGGTCGAGCGAGGCCTGGAGGTTGTCCGTCGTCATCGACCGGGCGCGGTTGAGCCTAGCCGCGGGCGACTCGGGCGAGAGCCCGGTCCAGTCGTACGTCTGGGTGACCAGCGTCCGCGACTCGTCCAGCGGTTCGAGCCGCCACCGCCATAGGTGCCCGGCCGGCTCCGCCCCGGCGTCCCCGGGCATCCACGCGATCAGCCGCCCCTCTTCGAACTCGATCACCCGGTTGTCACGGACGCCACTCGTCCTCGTGAGCGTCATCGCGAACACCTCGCCCACGCCGCGCACCCGCTGCCCGGCGGCCGCCACGGCCAGGTTGTCATTCCCGTCCCAGCTCGGCTGCCGAGCCGGATCGGCGATCAGCTCAAAGATCGTCTCCGCCCCAGCCGCAATCTCCCGGCTAGCGCTCAGCACCCGCACTTCCGTCCCTTGACTCGTCATGCCTCTATCCAAGCACTTCAGCCAATTGCCACGCTAACTGGCAAGTAGTTGCCATAATTTACATCAAGTTTCGAATGCTACTTAACATCGGCGTTTTGGCGTGCATTAGACCATCGCATCGCTTATCGTGACGCCATGCCCACCCTCACCGTCACCCACGAGGCGCCGCTGGAGCTAATCCGGCAGCACCCCTCCCTCGCAGCTCGAGCTCGTGCGGGCGAGCCTTAACGTTCCGTTGCCCGAGAGTCTGGAGGCCCGGCTTGGTCCGACTGACCTGAACAATGTCGTCCCCGCCCAATTCACGGCCGATTCCGTCATTACCCTCCACGACCGGGCGACCGGCGAGCCCGCCCTCGCGGTCATTGTCGAGCCACAGGGCCGCGATGACGCCGATAAGCAGTACTCCTGGCCGGCCTACGTCACCAACGTCCGCCGCGCGGCTAAGTGCCCTCGAGCTGTCCTCGTCGTCATCTGTCCGGACCCCGTGGAGGGCGAGAAATGCCGTAAGGGCATCCCCACCGGCCACCCCGGCTTCGACCTGTTGCCGATCGTCATCGACCCGCTGCATGCTCCCAACCCCGAAGGCGGCAGCGCCTGGCTGCTCATCTTCGATGCTTGCCTAGGCGCCTTGGAGATGGGAACCGAGCCCGGCGCCCGCCGTGTCCTGAACGCCGTCCACGATTCAGCTACATCCGCGGCTGACCGCGAACGCCTTATCACGCTTATCCTTAAGGCAGCGCCCGCCGCTGCCCGCCAGATCCTGGAGGACCTGATGGCCACCACCGAGTGGAAGAGCGACTTCGTCGAGAGCTTCGTCAACGTCGGCATCGAGAAGGGCCTGGAGCAGGGCCGCGAACAGGGCATTGTCGAAGGCGCCATTCGGGCTAAAGCCGAGGCCATTCTCAAGGTCCTCGACGCCCGCTTTCTCAAGCCGACGAAGGACCAGCGGGGACAAGTCAACGCGGCCACCGATCTCGCCCAGCTCGACCGCTGGTTTGACCGGGCGCTGACTGCCGCCACCACTGCCGAGGTCTTCGCGGACTGACGCAGGCGCGCACTCGCACTCGGTCCGTTAGGCAACGCCCATGAGCGGCCGAGCCGGGTCGAGCTGGTTGATCGCGTCGTCAAGCAGGTGGGCCAGCGTGCCCGGGCTCTGCCGGCCGTAGACCGGCGAGGTGGCGTTGGTCAGCGGGATCGTGGCGGCGGCGACGCCCTGGGCCGGAACCGGCAGCGGAGCGGTGAGCCGTTCCATCAGCTCGCGGATGGCCGGCTCGGCCGCCAGGATCGCGGGCGCGTTCAGCGGGACCGCGGCGGTGCGAAGGGCCGGCGCGCGACGGGCCACCCGCAGCAGATGGTCCCAGCTCCGGGCCAATGACTCGCGGTGGCGGAGTGAGACGATGTTCCGCGCGCGGGCGGCCAGCAGCCGGCTCGACTCGGGCTGGCAGCCCGTGGCCAGCTGCTGGTCCAGTGACGCGCCGAGCGCGCGCGCGAGCATCCGGTCGGCGAGCCGTCCGGGCCGCATGACGGCAGCGTCGCCAAGGACGGGGGTTCGCCAGGCGGCCCGGCGAGGTGCAGTTTCCGTGGTGTTCATACCTACACCCTCGTCCTAGCCAGCCGAGGCCGTAAGTGGCATAATTGACAGGGTGCAAGACAATACTGCCAACGTCCACGAGGCACCGGGAACCGGCCAGAAGCCCCCCGTTGTCGCGATCGTGGTCTACGACGGCCTGGCGCTGTTCGAGCTCGCGGCGGCCAATGACGTCTTCGGCACCGACGTCACCACGGCGTCCGGCGATCCGCTGTACCAGGTGCTGATCTGCGGCCCCGCAAAGTCGGTCATGACCGAGGCCGGGTTCCGGATGGAGGTGCCGCGCGGACTGGACGCGATCGACGAGGCGCAGACCGTCGTCGTGCCGCCGACCCTGTCCCCGGAGCAGGTGCCGGCCGAGGTGCTCGACGCGCTGCGCCGGGCCCGGTCCCGCGGGCAGCGGCTGCTGTCGCTTTGCACCGGCGCGTTCGTGCTGGCCGCGGCCGGGCTCCTGGACGGGCTCACCGCGACCACGCACTGGTCCGAGTGCGCCGACCTGGCGCGACGGTATCCCGGCGTGACAGTTGACCCCGGCGTGCTCTACGTGGACGAGGGCGATCTGCTCACCTCGGCCGGCAGCGCCGCCAGCCTGGACCTCTGCCTGCACGTGCTCCAACGCGACTACGGCACCGAGGTCGCCACCCGGGTCGCCCGCGACCTGGTGATACCGCTGCACCGGGCCGGCGGGCAGGCCCAGTACATCGAGACGCCGGTACCGGAGCCCGACGACGGCCGGGGCGATCTGTTCGCCGACACCATCAGCTGGCTCCAGGCCCACCTCGACCAGGAGGTGACGGTCGCCGACCTCGCCGCCCGGGCGGCGATGAGCCCGCGCACGTTCGCCCGGCGGTTCCCGGCCAGCACCGGGACCACGCCGCTGACCTGGATCCTGCGGGAGCGGGTGCGGCTGGCGCAACGGCTCCTGGAGACGACCGACCTGCCGGTCGACGCGATCGCGGGCAAGACCGGCTTCGGCACCGCCGACAACCTGCGCAAGCACTTCGGCCGGATGCTGCACACCACGCCCCAGGCCTACCGGCGCACGTTCAGGGACCCGGCGGCGCCCCTCAGCCCTGCAACTGCTTGACCATCTCGAGCGCGTCGTTGACGTGCCCGCTGATGTTGGTCATCGAGTTGAAAATCTGCCGGACGGTGCCCTCGCGATCGATCACGTAGGTGACCCGGCCGGGTATCAGGCCGAGCACCGTGGGCACCCCGTAGAGCTTGCGAACCTTGCCGCCCCGGTCGCTGAGCAGCGTGAATGGCAGCTTGTACTTTTCGGCGAAGGCGGTGTGCTTGTCGGCCGAGTCGGAGCTGACGCCGATCACCTCGGCCCCCGCCTCGGTGAAGACCTCGTGGCTGTCACGGAAGGCGCAGGCCTCGGCGGTGCAGCCGGAGGTGTTGTCCTTCGGGTAGAAGTACAGCACGACGACCCGCTCGCCGAGCCGGTCCTGCAGCCGCACCGGCTCGCCGGACTGCGCCGGGAGGGTGAAGTCGGGTGCCTTGTCGCCGACCTTAACTGAACTTGCCATCGTGCCCTCCAGGTAATCAGCGCGAGCGTAACCGCGAGCAATCGGGTTGCGATTGCACGGCTCCGCCTTAAGTCTCCTCTTCTACTACGGATGCGCGGGTATTACGGATGCGCCGGCTGGAGAAGGCCGTTCAGGATGCGCGTCATCGCGCGCTCGAACGTGGCCTCGCCCCCGACCGGGCCGCTAGCGGCGGGCTGCTCTGCCAGCGCCGCCGCCAGGTGCGGGTGCTGGCCGGCGGCCGCTAGCTCCAGCAGGTACCGGCCCAGTGACTCCTGCCACTGGGCGGTTTCCTGCCCGGCCCGCTGCTGGCCGATCTCGGTCTGCGCGAACAGGCGCACGACTCCGGAGAACAGGCCGACCGTTTCCAGCTTGGCCGGCCCGGTCAGGTCGGCTCCGGCCAGGGCGGCCAGCGACCGCTCGATGAAGGCGACCGCGTTCGGGCCGGGCAGGTTCCCGGTGGCCGGGACGTCAAGCAGCCACGGGTGCCTGCGGTACAGGGCAAGACCCTGCCGCGCGAGCTCGAGGAGGTCGGGCACCGGATGGCCGGTGCCGGGCTCGGAGAAGGAGAACTCGCCGTAGACCTGGTCGGCCATCAGCTGCACGAGCTCCTCCCGGCTCGCCACGTAGCGGTACAGCGAGGCGGGGGCGGTGCCGATCGCGGCCGCGGCGGAGCGCATGGTCACCGCCCCGATGCCGTCGGCGTCGGCGAGCCTGACGCCCGCGGCCGCGATCTCCGCGCGGCTGTGCTCGGGTGCGGGCCCGCGGGCGGCGCGCTCGGGGCGTGCCCACAGGCTCCGGCCCAGGCCGGGCCGCTTCGGCTGCGTAGTCATTGCGAACACTGTACTCAGTCGGATACGCTCAAAATATAGCGAACACTGATCGCAGTTTTAGGAAGCAGCACAAACAGTGCACGAGCAGGGGAGCAGAGATGACCGGAGCGGCTGAGGCAGGCCGATGGGCCGGCACCTGGACACCGACCGAGTACGCCTCCAACGGCGCGGTCCGCATCGCCTATGACCAGCTGGCGGGCTCGGCCGGCGACCCGCTGCTGCTCGTCATGGGCCTCGCCGTGTCCAGGTTCTGGTGGCCGGCCGGGCTGGCCCGGGCGTTCGCCGACCAGGGGTTCGCGGTCGCCCGCTACGACCAGCGGGACGCCGGGCAGTCGACCCGGATGCCCGACACCGGCGCCGCCAATCCGTTCGTCGCGCTGGCCCGCAGGCGGGGCGCGTACTCCTCCGAGGACATGACCGACGACGCGGTCGCCGTGCTGGACGCGCTCGGCTGGGAGCGCGCGCACATCTTCGGCGGCTCGCTCGGCGGCATCATCGCCCAGCGGACCGCGCTCCGCCATCCCGACCGGGTCCTCAGCGTCGTCTCGGCCATGGCGATGCCCAGCGACGCGGTCGGGATCAGGGGAGGCCGGTACGTGCGCTTCGGCACGCTGGCCCGGCTCGCCCGGGTCAAGGTCCCCGCGGGCAGGGACGGGGACGTCCAGCTCTCGCTCGCGCTCGCCCGGGAACTCGCGACCCCCGCCTACCCCTTCGACGAAGCCGCCGCCCGCGAGTGGATCGAGCGCGAGGTCGACGCGGGCCCGCGGGACACCAAAGCGCAGAGCCGCCAGGTCGGCGCTCCGTGGCACGGCCCGAAGCTGCGCCAGCTGCGAAAGCCCGTGCTCGTCCTGCACGGCGACAGCGACCCGATCCTGCGCGTCAGCGCCGCGAGAGACACGGCCAAGGCCATCCCCGGCGCCCGCCTGGTGATCCTGCCGGGAGTCGGCCACGACCTTCCCGCCCCGCTCTGGCCCGCCATCGCCCGCGAGGTCCGCCAGCTCGCCGACCAGGCGTCGGCCCGTCCCACCGAGCTGACGTAATCACCAAGCGCGGTCGGAATGCTAGGCGGGGCCGGGCTCCCCTCAGCCGAGGGCAAGCCGCTGGCCGCCGAGCGCGTCGATGAGCGCGCTCTCGGCCGATGTTGCCGGGCAGCGGCCGGTGAGCTTGGCGATCAGCGTTACCCGGTCCCACCCGGCGTCCGCCCGCAGCCGGTTGCCCGCCGGCAGCAGAAGCTCTTCGGTGACCTCCGCCGCCAGCGGAGTCATCCACGGCTCACGGCCCAGCGCGGCGGCCAGGTCGAGGCCGTGCACCGCGAGTTCGAAGACGCGGGTCCGCAGGAACTCCGACAGCGCCATCCGGTCACCGTGGCGGGTCCGCACGACCCGCCCTGGCGGCGCCGCCTCCAGCAGCGTCCACGCGCGCGACCGCGCCGCCGCGAAGTCGCGGGCGCGCGCGGCCGCGTCGGGCAGCGCCGCCGCCCCGCGCTGCGCGGACCGAACCCGGTCGTCGTTGGCGCCGTCGGAGAACCGCTCATCGGCCCGGTAGTAGCCGGCCGCCGACACCAGCCCGGGGCCGGCCGACTCCGGGCCGTCGAGCATGCCCGGCAGCCGCCCGATCGTCATCCGCACGTGGTAGGCCAGGTCCGCCACGGTCCACGGCGGGCACCCGCTGGCGCGGGCGAAGGCGGCGTCATCGAGATCGGCGAGCACCTGGCAGAGGCGATCGGACTCCTCCCCGAACGCCTCGATGATCATTTCCGGAGCCACGACCAAGCAGCTTAGGCCCCCTCACAAACCCAAAATCCAATTCATTCATCCCGAACGGACCCGGGCGACTCCCCACCGCAAACCGCGCCCCCGCCGGTGGCACGCCGCACCGGGGTTGCTCACCCAACCGACCGGGCACCTACGGCCGAGTGCCGATCGTCGTTTCCGCCTCGGGGCTCGGGGGCCCGCTGACCTCGGTCGGGCTAGCCGGCTGGCTGGCCGTGGACGGGACGGGGCCGCAGACGAAGGTCGCGTACGGCCGCGGGGGGCTGTTCGGCCGCCGGGGCTGCCGGGGGCACTGCGCCTCGATCCACCGCACCCGAGGGTCCGAGCCCGTCGGCGACACCGGCAGCACAAAGAACCGCACGTAGCCGTCGTTGATGTCGGACTGCAGGGCGGCCAGCGTCGGCGCGGGCACGTTGCCGAGGTAGCCGCCGATCGGCAGCACCTCCAGGCCGCTGTAGAGGATGTAGTTCTCCGCCAGGCCGGAGGTGTCCACGCCGAACAGCGCGTTGCCGGGCGGCGTCTCGAGCGCCAGCTGCCGGGCGGCCGCGGCGAAGTTGGGCCCGTCCGCCGCCAGCAGCTGGTTATTGTGCGCGGTCTTCGACGACTCGAACGGGCTGTCAAACGGCCCCAGACCCTGGGCCACGGAAGCCACCGACGCCGCCGCGGGCAGCAGCAGCATCGCCGCGCCGGCGAACGCGAGCGAGGTCAGGTGCCCGCCCCGGCCCGACGCGCGCAGCAGCAGCTGGGCGACGGCGGCCGCCGCCACGACCAGTGCCACCACCGTCAGCACGACCGGGCCGGACGCCGTCCCCGACATCAGGTACGCGCCGTAGCCGGCGCAGGCCAGCACGGTCGCCGCGACGATCTGCCGCACCCGGGCCGACCAGGGCCGGGGCCCGCACGCGGCCAGGCCGACCCCGCACAGCGCGGCCACCGCCGGGACCAGCGCGGCGACGTAGTACGAGTTCAGGTACGTGCCGGCGCTGAAGAAGACCGCCAGGATCAGCCACCAGCCGCCCCACAGCACGACGGCCGCGCGCAGCGGGTCGCGCCGGTCCCGGCGGCGTCGGGAGATGAGCACGCCCAGCGCGCCGACGAGGGCGGCCGGCAGCAGCCAGCCGCCGTCGGCCGCGAACGGGCCCGACAGCAGCCGGTGCCAGCTCGGCGTGATGCCCCTCGTCTGGGCGTTCAGCAACTGCCCGCTCTCGACCGCCGCGACGATAATCGGCGACGGCGGCCCGGCGATCGTCGCCCAGTCCCCGGTCAGCCGTCCCAGCCCGTTGTAGTCGAAGACCTGCGCGTACACCGAGTCGTTGGCGCTGCCGTCCACGTACGGCCGGTCGCCCGCCGGGACCAGCGAGACCGCCGTCATCCACGACAGCGAGATCACGACCGTGACCAGCCCGGCCAGCGCGACGTGGGCGCAGCGGGTGCGCAGCCGCGCGGCGGGCGCGGCCAGCAGGTAGGCGGCCGCCAGCGCGGGCAGCGCCAGCCAGGCCTGGATCATCTTCGCCTGGAAGGCCAGGCCGACCCAGACGCCGGCCATCAGCAGCGGCCGCAGCGACCCGGTCAGCAGCGCCGCCGAGGTGGCGTCGGCCGCCAGCACCAGCAGCAGGATCAGCAGCGAGTCGGACACGTTGCCCCGGCTCAGCAGCACCGTGATCGGCGTAACCGCCAGCACCGCGGCGGCCGTCAGCCCGGCCGCCGGCCCGGCCAGCCGCCGCACCGCCCGGTACAGCACCAGGATCGTGAGCACGCCCTCGATCACCTCCGGCAGGACCAGCGCCCAGATGTGAAAGCCGAACACCCGCAGCGACAGCGCCTGCATCCACAGCGCGCCCGGCAGCTTGTCGACGGTGACGGTCCCGGCCGGATCGAACGCGCCGAAGATGAAGTCGTGCCAGCTCTCCGACATGCTGCGCGCCGCCGCGCCGTAAAACGGCTCGACGCTGGCCCCGGCCATCCCCCAGCCGTAGCCGACCGCCGCCAGGACGGCGATGGCGAGCAGGGCCGGCCGCGCCCAGCCGGGCTGATCGGCGGGGGAGCGCCACGGCGTGAGGAACCGGCGCCACCCTGGCCTCCCCGATGCGGGCGCCGGCGCGGTCTCCGGGATAACTGCCATTTCCGCACCACACCGCACAGTATGGCGCGATGCCGGTATCGGTTGCGTCTCGCTTAGACAGTGAACCCGGCCTCGGGGCCGTTGAGGCGGCGAGGTCAGCGCCGCCCGGCCCGCGCCAGCGCCTCCTCGGCCTGCGCGGCGAGCATGCCGACGAGGTCGGCGGCCGGCGGCAGGTCGTGGATAAGCCCGATCGCCTGGCTCGCCCAGACCGGCTCGGCCGGAATCTCGCCCCGGGCGATCGCCTCCCGGTAAGCACGCCGGACGTCGTCGGGGTCGGCCGCCAGCTCGGCTTCCGCATCCCGCCACCGGTCGAGGAACGGATGCCCGAGCGTGCGCCCGGTGTACTCAAGCGGCCAGCGCGAGCCCCGGGCGATGTCGAGCACGCTGCTGCGCTCGGTCTCCTCCCCGTCACCGTCGACGATGGCCTTCTTGGCACCGGGATCGGCCAGCGCCTCCGACGTCGTCAGGAACCGGGTGCCGATCAACGCCCCGGCCGCGCCCAGCGCGAGCGCCGCCGCCACCCCCCGGCCGTCCGCGATCCCCCCGGCCGCCAGCACCGGCACCGGCGCGACCAGGTCCACCACGGCCGGAACGAACGCCAGCGTGGACCACCCGCGCCGGGCGCCGTGCCCGCCCGCCTCGGTCCCCTGCGCGACGATCAGGTCCGCGCCCGCCTCCACCGCCTGCCGGGCCTCGGCCCGATCGGTGACCTGGATGATCAGCCCGGCGTCGGACCGGCGGACCAACTCCGCGAACGGGCGGGGGTCACCGAACGAGAGCATGACCGCCGCGGGCTGGTAGCCGAGCGCGTACTCGACCACGCCCGGATCGATCGCCCAGCTCTGGAACCCGACGCCCCACGGCCTGCTGGTGCCGTCGGCGACGAGGGGGATCTCACCCGCCAGCCAGTCCCGGTCCCCGTTCCCGCTGCCCAGCAGCCCGAGCCCGCCCCCATTCGACACCGCCGCCGCCAGCGCCCCGCCCGCCGATCCCCCCATCGGCGCCAACGCGATTGGATGGGTGATCCCGAACATCTCCGTGAACGCCGTCGACAACGTCATGACCACCATTCTCGACCCAATCCGTCTCTCGGCGGCCCAGTCAGCGGAGCGGACGATCAGCCTTGGACGGAGGAATCCGTCAGCGGCACGCCGTCGGCGCACAGCGGGCAATCCTCGGGCCGCCACGCCCGGCTCGGCACCGCGTCGACCGAGTAGAACGGCACCGACAGCGCCGCCGCCATAATCTGCTCGGCCGGCCCGACCGCCAGCAGGGTCGCAACGGCAACCGGCACCGCTCCGTGCTCACGCAACTGGCCGGCGCAGGCCCGGACCGCCGTCCCCGCGTTAACAGCGTCATCAGCGACGGCCACCCGCCACTGGCCGATCCCTTCCCCCGCGACCCCGGCCCACGCGAGCCGGTACCCCGATCCCGCTCCCGCCGCAGCCGGCAGGCCGCACGGTAAGCAGGCAGGAACGCCACCCCCAGCAGGTCCGCCAGCGCGTATGCCAGGAACGCGCCCCCCTCTACCGGTCCGCACACCGCGTCCACCCGGTGCTCCCGCAGCCGGTCAGCCAGCACCCGCACATGCGGCCGCAACAGCGCGGGCCGCAGGAACAGCCGATCAAGGTCCAGCCACATATCCCCGTGGTAGCCGGTCCCCAGGTCAAAGTGCCCGTACCGAGGATGAGCAAGTTCGATCAGCCGGGACTCCACCCCGCCATGCTCACCCGGCGACGGAGCTTCCCGCAAGCCAATTCCACCCGCGCCGACGCGCCGCACACGAGCCACCATGATCGCGAAGGATTTTGTTATCACGAAGGATTTTTGCACCTATTCGATAAATATCTATCCTTCGTGATCACCGGCGTGATCGACCCGGCCGAGCGACCTGGATCGTCGGAGGTACCGTAAACCGGTGAGCGACAACACTCCGCCCTGGGCCTATCAGCAGCCAGAGGTTCATCCGCACGATCCCCGCCTGATCGAGCAGGCCGAGATCGAGCGAGCCCGCCTAGCCGTGCTCCTGAAACCGTGGATCGTCGACGGGGTCGTCGAGCACGTCGGCTCCACCTCCGTGCCCGGCCTCGACGCCAAGCCCGTCATCGACTTGATGGCGCAGGTTCAGGACCTCGACGCCATGGTCGACGAGGCCGGCGAGACGCTGCAGGCCGACGGATGGCAGTACGTCCCGCCCGACCTCGACGCCCGCCCGTGGCGCCGGTTCTTCATCAAGCCCGACCCGACCGGCCAGCGCCGCTACGCGCACCTGCACCTGATCCAGGCCGGCCACGAGCGGTGGGACCAGCAGCTCGAGTTCCGCGACGCGCTCCGCCGCGACGACGAGCTCGCGACCACGTACGCGAACCTGAAACGACGGCTGATGGCCGAGCACCCGCACGACCGGGAGGCCTACACCGAGGCGAAGGCCGAGTTCATCCTCGACGCCCTCCGCCGTAACACCCGCAAGGCCGACTAGCAAGGCTCAGAACGTGCGCGTGGTTCCCGTCGCCGCCACCCGGTCGCCACTGCCCGAGTCACGCAGCGAGACCCGCCCGAGCCCGTCCCGGACGGCAGCCGTCGCCACCGCCGGCCCGACCCGCACCGGCTGCAGGTAGCGCAGCGCGAGCGACGACAGCGTCGTCCCCGGCGCGAGCGAGAGCACGGCCTCCTCCGCCGCCAGCGCGATCAGCCCGCCGTGCAGGGTCTTGGCCGCTGTTCAGCCCGTCCTCGGACTTGTGCAGCACCGCCACCCCCGGCGCCTGCCGCTTGCAGTCCGCCCGCTCCGCCAGCGGCATGCTCAGCAACGTCTCCGGCGGCGGGATCTCGAGGCGGGTGGGCCGCGGCGGCCGCAGCGACTCACCCGGCGCCGCCATGAACGACGCGGCGCTGAACCCGAACGCCTCGCCGCGCGCATCGGCGAACTCCACCTCGCCCACGAACACCGAACGCCCCGCCTTCACCACGCGGCCGGTCGCCGTCACCGTTCCCGACCCCGGCGCCGGACGGTACAGGTGCACGTCGAGCTCAAGCGTGACTGACACCCGCCCGGCGAATGCCCGCATCGACAGCAGCCCGCAGAGCATGTCCGCCCACGAGGCCAGGATCGAGGCGCGCAGGCATTCGGTGCCAGGCACGTGCATGTAGGGGGTAATCGAAGCGGTCCCGTGCAGGGCTTCGCCGTCCGGCCGAACGGCGAAGCCGAGCTCTCGCAGCAGGTGAGGACGACGAGGCATGGCAGATCCTGGAGTAGCTGGGAGACTTGACGGCCTGCGTTCCGGGCCGCGATCTCCTCCATTATCCGCCGCTGCACGCCCCCCGGTCGACTACGCGGCCCACCGTCACCGCGCAGCCGGTCCTGGACGCGACTTAGTCGGCGGTGGCGACGATCACGTCCGAGGCCTTGATGATCGCGATGACGTCGCTGCCCTCGGTCAGCCCGAGCTGGTTCGCCGCCTCCAGCGTGATCGAGGCGACCATGCGGACCCCGTTGGCATCGAGTTCGACGTTGGCGATGGCCTCGCCGGCCTGGATGCCGGTCACCCGGGCCGGGATCTGGTTGCGCGCGCTGAGCTTCATGAGGTGCTCCTCTGCGGTGATCATGGCGGATATGTGGTGATGGCGGCCTGGTCGACGCACGCCCACAGCGTGCCTCCGTCGTCCAGCTTCAGTTCGTCGACCGTGCTTGGCGGTACCTCGGCGGTGATGGACGGCGTCCCTTCGATGCACTCGCACGCGATCGCCCAGGAGGTCGACCGCGCTCACTTGTCCCGGCCAGATGCTCTCTTCCTTTCCACCCGGACGCACCCTGCACACGGAAACATCGACCGGCGCAAAGCGAATATGGCGTTTCCGTCACCAGGACGACGAGAACGCCATATTCGCGCACCGTTGAGGGCGGCGCCCTTGCGAGTGGCCCGGGTGACGCACGTGCTGCCGACGCGAACGGGTCCCCATCGACCCCACGCTATTCTTGACCACATGAGCACTGCGCCGACGCTGGCGGCCGATCGGGCCTTCAACGTGTTCGGCGACCACAGTTACCGGATGGACCTTCGAGGCTGACGCGCCCGCCGCGCCGCCCCGCGCCGTCGGCGTGCCACGCCCCTGTCCCCCGGGCACCGCACGTGCCCTGCCTCGAAGGCTGTGCTCATGATCCCCCTGGTAGACCTGCATCGTCACCTGGAAGGAAGCATCCGTCCGGAGACCAGCCTCGAGCTGGCGACCCGGATCGGCGCCAACCGGCTCCCCGAACAATGGCGCGAGGCCCTGGTCGCCACCGAACGCGAGGAAGGGCTGCTGCCCTACCTGGCGAAGATCGAGAACGCGACCGCCCTCGTGCGGACGCTCGACGACTGGCACCGGGTCACGACGGAGGCGGTCAACGACGCCTTCAGCGATGGCCTGGCCGCGCTCGAGCTGCGCTTCTCGCCCCAGTTCATCGCGGGCATGACCGGGCTGGACGCCGACGACGTCATCGACGCGGTCAGCGACGCGGTCGCGGGCACCCGGCTCCCGATCGAGGTCGGCCTGATCGGAATCGTCGTGCGCGACGAGGGCCCCGACTCGGCGGCGACCCAGGTGCGGCGTCTCCTGCGGCACAAGAGCGCACTCATCGGAGCGGATCTGGCCGGCGACGAGGCCGGCTACCCGGCCGCGCTCTTCGCCCCCGCCTTCCGCCTCGCCCGCGACGACGGCCTGAACATCACGATTCACGCGGGCGAGGCAGCCGGCCCGCAGAGCGTCTGGGAGGCCCTGCGGCTGGCCCCGCAGCGCATCGGGCACGGCGTCAGGAGCGCCGAGGACCCGCGGCTGCTGGCGCACCTCGCCGCCGCCGGCGTGACCCTCGAGGTCGCCATCACCAGCAACGTCCAGACCGGGGCGGCCCCCGGCCGCGCCAAGCACCAGCTGGCGACGCTGACGGCGGCGGGCGTCCGGGTGGCGCTCTGCACCGACAACCCGGCCGTGAGCGACACCCGCCTGACGCGGGAGTACGCGCTCGCGGGCGACCTCGTGGACGCGGCAACCCTGGACGCCATCAGGCAGCACGCCCTCGCCGCCCGCTTCGCCAGCCCCGGCTAGACTAGGAACAGGTCCCGGCGCCAAGCGGAGAGTAAATGATCGACGTAGCCGTCATCGGAGCAGGCGCAATTTCCTCCTTCCACCTCGACGGCTACCGCGCCTTCCCCGACCGCTGCCGCGTCGTCGCCGTGGCCGACACCGACGTCGCGCGAGCGCAGCAACGGATCGAGGAGCACCACCTCACCGATGCCGTCGCGTTCGACGGCGTCGACGCGGTCCTGGCCAGCGGCAGAAACCTCGACCTCGCCTCCGTCTGCACCCCGCCCTCCACCCACGCCGAGATCGCCGCCCGGACGCTCCAGGCCGGCGTCAACACGCTGCTCGAGAAGCCGATGGCGCCGTCGCTGGCAGAGTGCGACGCGATCCTGGCCGCCGCCGAGCGGGGCGGGGCGGTCCTGTCGGTGGTCGCGCAGAACCGGTTCACCAACCCGATGATGCGCCTCAAGCAGGTGCTCGACTCCGGGCTGGCCGGTCGGGTGCTGCACGTCCAGGTCGACTCGCACTGGTGGCGCGGCCTCAGCTACTACGACCTGTGGTGGCGCGGGACGTGGGACAGCGAGGGCGGCGGCTGCACGCTCAACCACGCCGTCCACCACATCGACGCGCTGCAGTGGATGGTCGGAACGCCGGCCGCGATCCAGTCGATGATCGCCAACGTCAACCACGGCAACTCCGAGGTCGAGGACCTGTCGCTGACGATCATGCGCTTCCCCGGCGGGGCGCTCGGCCAGCTCACCGCCTCGGTCGTGCACCACGGCCAGGACCAGCAGATCATCGTCCAGACCGAGCGGGCCAAGATCGCGATGCCGTGGACGGTGTCGGCGCAGGCGCAGCAGCCCAACGGCTTCCCGCAGCGCGAGCACGACACGGCCACCGAGCGGGAGCTTGCCGACTACTACGAGGGTCTCCCCGCACTCGCCCACGAGGGCCACACCGGCCAGATCGACGACGTGCTGACCGCGCTGGAGACGACCGGCGGGACCCGCCGCGTGCTCGTCGACGGCCGCGACGGCCGGACCACGATCGAGATCATCACCGCGATCTACCAGGCCGCGATCACCGGCCAGACGGTGACGCTGCCGCTGCCCCCCGACGACCCGTTCCGCACCAGAGACGGCCTGCTGCGAGCCGCGCCCCGATTCCACCAGAAAACCACGTCGGTCGGCGAGTTCAGCACCAACGAGATCACCACGTGAGCCACCCGCACCGCGACGGCGCCACCTACGCGCCCACCGCGACCACCGCCGAAAGAGTCTGCGAACCCGGCGACTTCGCGTTCGCCGCCGTCGGCCTCGACCACGGCCACATCTACGGCATGTGCAACGGCCTGCTGGAAGCCGGCGCCCAGCTCCGCTGGGTCTACGACCCCGACAACGCAAAGGTCGAGCAGTTCCGGGCCCGCTACCCGGACGTCAAGGCGGCCAGATCCGAGCAGGAAGCGCTCGACGATCCCCAGCTAAACCTGGTCGCCGGCGCCGCCATCCCCGTCAACCGGGCCGACCTCGGCCTGCGGGCGCTCGACCACGGCAAGCACTACTTCACCGACAAGCCCCCGATGACCACGCTCGGACAGCTGGCGCGAGCACGCGCCAGGACCGAGGCAACCGGCAAGAAGTACGCCGTCTACTACAGCGAGCGGCTGCACGTGGAGAGCGCCGTCTACGCCGGCCGGCTGATAGCGGACGGCGCCATCGGCCGGGTCATCCAGGTAATGGGGATGGGCCCGCACCGGATGAGCCGCGGCACCAGGCCCGACTGGTTCTTCGACAGGGACTCATACGGCGGCATCCTCTGCGACATCGGCAGCCACCAGCTCGAGCAGGTCCTCTTCTACGGCGGCAGCGACGACGCGACGATCACCTCGGCCCGGGTCGCCAACTACGCGCACAAGGACCACCCCGGCCTCGAGGACTTCGGCGACGTCAACGTCGTGCTCGCCAACGGCGCGACCGGCTACTGCCGGGTCGACTGGTTCACCCCCGACGCCCTCGGCACCTGGGGCGACGGACGCACCTTCATCCTCGGCACCGAAGGGTACCTAGAACTCCGCAAGTACACCGACGTCGCCCGCGACCCGGAAGGCGACCACGTGTACCTGGTCAACCACGACACCGAGAGCCACATCCCGGTCCACGGAAAGGTCGGCTACCCGTTCTTCGGCCAGCTGATCCTCGACTGCCTGAACGGCACCGAGCACGCGATGACCCAGCACCACGCGTTCGCCGCCGCCGAGCTCTGCCTCCGCGCCCAGCAGCAGGCGACCCGCCTCGAGTAATTCAAAGATCAACACCGCTTATATCGAACGGACCGGGGCGACTCTAGCCAAGCAACAGCTTCCGGTACCGGATCAGCCGGGCGGGGGAGTTCCAGCCGAGGACGGCCGTGGGCGCCCCCTCGCTGCGGTACAGCGCGACGAACTTCCCGTCGGCCGGGCTGCCCTCCTCGATCGCCGCCTCGGCGTCGTCCACGCGGTGCCCGTGGACCTGGATCTTCACGGTGTACTGGTCGCTCCAGAAGTACGGCAGCGGCGCGAACGGCTGCACGTCCCCCTTGAGCAGGTTCACCGCCGCCGCGCTGCCCTGCTCGGTCGCGTTCATCCGGTGCTCGACCCGCATCCGCCGCTGGTAACGGGGGTTGACCCAGGACGCCACGTCGCCCGCCGCGTAGATGCCCGGCGCGGCCCGGCAGAACTGGTCGCACTCGACCCCGTCCCCGATCGTGAGCCCCGAGGTACCCAGCCACTCGGTGGCCGGCACCGCGCCGATGGCGACCAGCGCGCACTCGGCCGGGACCACGCTGCCGTCCGTCAGCGCGACCCCGGTCAGCGCGCCGCCGTCGCCCATCAGCTCGGTGACCCCGACGCCGGTGCGCAGGTCGACCCCGTGCTCGCGGTGCAGCCGGGCGACCTCGGCGCCGATCATCGGCCCGACCTGGCGGATCATCGGCTGCGCGAGCGGCTCGATGACGGTGACGTCGAGTCCGAGCCCGCGCGCGGCCGCCGCCACCTCCAGGCCGAGGAAACCGCCGCCGACAATGACGACCCGGGGGGTGCCCGCGAAGGCCGCCCGCAGCGCCGCCACGTCCGGATGGTCGCGGAGCACGTGCACGCCGGCCAGCTCGTGCCCGGCCGGCAGCCGCCGCGGCCGCGCCCCGGTCGCGATGATCAGCCCGTCGAAGCGGAGCGGGTACCCGTCGCTCAGGTACACGGTCCGGCCGTCGGCGTCGAGGGCGCCCGCCTGGCCGCGCACCAGCCGGACGCCGAGCTGGGCGTAGTGGGCGGCCTCGCGGAACCGGGTCCGCTCGGGATCCCACGCCCCGGTCAGCACCTGCTTGGACAGCGGCGGCCGGTCGTACGGGAGCTCGGGCTCGGCGCAGACCATGGTGAGCGCCCCGGCGTACCCCTCCGAGCGCAGGGTCTCAACCGCGGCCAGCCCGGCCGCCCCGCCGCCGACGATGAGCACGCTGTCCATTAGCGGCCGGCCGTTCGGCCGGCGACGTTCCGGCCGGCGGAGTTCATGCTCGCGACGTTCACGCGCGCGCGACGTTCATCATCGTCAGCGCGGCGTCGGCGGCCGCCAGCAGCGTCGCCCCGCGCTCCCCGTCTCCGTGCCCCGCGACATCCGCGATCAGCTGGACGTCCTTGCGCAGCAGGTGCCCCGCGTGCTCGCCGATCCGGGCGAGGGTGCCGCCGGCCGAGGCCACCCGGCCAAGCGCGAAGCTGTTCCCGCTGCCGTGCGAGATCACGTCGGCCAGCCGGAGCTGGTCGACGCCGAGCGACTGGCCGAGGGCGAGCAGGCTCACCGCCACCCCCAGGTGCGCGGTGAACGCGGCGTTGTTCAGCAGCTTGGTCACCTGGCCGGCCCCGACCGGGCCGAGGTGAACGATCGGGTCGCCGTAGCTGCCGAACACCGGTCGGCAGAACTCCACCGTCTCCTCGTCGCCGCCGACCATCACCAGCAGCCGGCCCGCCTCCGCGGCCGGGGCGCCGCCGCTGACCGGCGCGTCGATCAGCCGGACGCCGGCTGCCCGGGCCCGTTCGGCCAGACGGCGGCAGGTGTCGGGGTGCACGGTGCTGTGCACGGCGATCACCCCGCCCGCCGCCAGCCCGCCGAGCACGGCGTCGACGACCTCCTCGGTGTCGGCGTCATCGCGCACGCAGACGCAGACCAGATCGCTGGCGGCGGCGAGTTCGGCCGGGGAGCCCGCGATCTTCGCGTTGGTGTCCGCGAACGGCTCGAGCGTGGCAGGCCGGCGCGCCCACAGGGTCACCGGGTAGCCCGCCTCGATGATCCGGCGCGCCATCGGCCCGCCCTGGCTGCCGAGCCCGATGAACCCGACCCGGGGAGAGGAAGTGCTGTTCATTGGGACTTGAGGTGCTCCTTCATCTGGTCCGCCTGGGCCAGTCCCATCGTCTCATCCTGCAGACGGTCAAGGTCAACCTCGTCGACCTCGAACTCCACGGAGCAACCTCCGAGGCGGGAAGCGCGCAGGCGGATTCGCCTGCCTTCGCGGCGGGAAAACCTTCCGTGACACTTCTGACGAGAATAACATTCTCCATGGATGTGAGTCATGGTCCCCCGCCCGTGGGATCTCGCGAAGGAGCGTCCGATGGCATCAGTGGATCTGCGGTTGCGCGTATGGGGTGCGGTGACCCGCCGCGCGTCCTCGGTCGCGACCCGCAGCGACGCCGAGGTGATCGCCCTGCAGCGCCGGAAGATCCCCGAAGGGGGACTGACGGGATTCATCCTCGGGAAGGCCGCGCCGGGGGTCACGCTGACGGACAGGTCGATTCCCGGGCCTGGCGGCGATCTCCCGATCCGGGTGTATACCTCAGCCTCCGCCCCGTCCGGCCCCCGGCCGCTGGTGGTCTACCTCCACGGCGGCGGGTTCGTCTTCGGCGGCGGCCTGCGCCTGGGGGACTGGATCTGCAGCCAGGTCGCCTCGACCGTCGGCGCCGTGGTGGTGGCGGTGGACTACCGGCTCGCGCCGGTGCACCGGTTCCCCGCCGCCGTCGAGGACTGCTACGCGGCGGTGGCCTGGGCGGCGGCCAACGCCGCCGAACTCGGCGCCGACGGGCCGCTGGGGGTGATGGGGGAGAGCGCCGGCGGCACCCTGTCGGCCGTGGTCTGCCTGCTCGCCCGCGACCGGGGCGGGCCCGCGATCAGCCATCAGGGCCTCAGCTACCCCGGCACCGACATGACCGGGCACGATCGGCCCGTCGCGGCCGCCAGCTCGCTGTTCCTCTCCCGGCAGGAGATGACCGCCTACCGCCGGCTGTACCTCGGACCGGACGGCGACCCGGCCGACCCGAGGGCGTCGCCGCTGCTGGCCGACGATCACGGCAAGCTTCCGCCGGCCCTGATCCAGGTGGGCGAGCTTGATCCGCTCCGCCAGGACGGGGTGCGTTACGCGACCGCGCTGCGCGCGGCCGGGGTGCCGGTGCGGCTCACCACCTACGTCGGCATGCCGCACGGCTTCCTCAACTTCCCCGGCCTCAGCCGCGGCGCCCCCCAGGCGGCAGCGGAGCTCTGCGCCGAGCAGGCGCTCGCGCTGGCGGCCGACGCGACCTAGACCTGCCCGATCGGCTGGCGCTTCTCGGACTGGAACACGTCCTCGGTCCGGCCGGATGCCCAGTAGCCCGACAGGGACAGCTGGTCGCCGTCGCCGAGCCGGCTCTTGAGGGCCGCGCGGACCGCCTTCATCGACTCCCGCTCCCCATGGGCGAAAACGTCGGCCCGGCCAGGCAGCCACGACCCGGCCAGCAGGGCGTCGGCCAGCAACCGGGGCTGGCTGCCGGGATGCGGCCGGTGCAGCCAGACGACCTCGACCCCGCCGGGCAGCTTGGCGTCGAGGTACTCGCCCGGGTCGGACGTCTCGAGATAGGCGACGCCGCGCGCGTCGCCGGGCAGCGCCTCGAGCGCGGAGCAGATGGCGGGCAGCGCCGACTCGTCCCCGGCCAGCAGGTGCCAGTCGCTGGCGGGATCAGGACGGTAGGCGCCGCCGGCGCCGGACATCGTGAGGAGGTCGCCGGGCTCCGCCTGCGCGGCCCACGGGGCGGCGATGCCCTGGTCCCCGTGGACGACGAAGTCGATCGTCAGCTCCTGGTCCTCCGGGTCGGCCCGGCGCAGCGTGTAGGTGCGGGTGACCGGCTGCAGGGCGGGCGGCAGCGACTCCCGCAGGGCGGCCAGGTCGTACGGCGGGGTGAGCCCCAGGGTGGGGTCAACGAAGAGGAGCTTGGCGTACTTATCGGTGAAGTCGTTCATCCGGAGCGCATCGAATCCCGGGCCGCCGGCCGTGATCCGGACCGTGTGCGGGCTGAGCTGCTCCCGGCCCAGCACGGAGAGAACCGCCTGCGGGCGGGCCGGCCGGGCGCGGTCCGCCCGGTTGGTCGTCGTCTCGCTCATCCATTGCCTCTCAGTCGACTATGCCGAGCATAGCTTAGGGTAGCCTTACCTAACTGTCCAGCACGGTCTCACCGGCACCGTACCTCGAATGTCCGTGCCGCGCGCTACGGTCGCCCCATGCGATTCGGATTCGTGGTGCCGTACGCCAACTCCCGCGAGTTTGCCGACCTGGCCGCGCTCGCCGAGCAGCGGGGCTGGGACGCGGTGTTCACCTGGGAGACGGTCTGGGGCCAGCACGCGTGGGTGACCCTCGGCGCCGCCGCGATGGTCACCGAGCGGGTCAGGCTCGGCACGCTGCTCACCCCCGCCTCGCGGTGGCGTCCGTGGGACCTGGCGTCGGCGGTGCTGACGGTCGACCGGCTCAGCGGCGGCCGGGCGGTCATGGGCGTCGGCCTCGGCGCGCTGAACGGCAACTGGACCGCGTTCGAGGACGACGAGGGACGCCGGGCCAGAGCCGAGAAGCTCGACGAGTGCCTCGCCGTCTACGACGGGCTGATGCGCGGTCAGCCGTTCACCTACACCGGCGCCCACTACTCGGCCAAGCCGGTCGGCGAACTCGTGCCCGACCCGCCCGTCCAGCGGCCCCGGCCGCCGGTCTGGGTCATCGGCGCGAAGATCGCGGGCCGGCCGCGGCAGCCGTCGCTGGCCCGGGCGGCCCGCTGGGACGGCCTGATCCCCACCGTCATCGACCACGGGGAAGGCCGGGACGCGAGCAGCCCGGCCGAGCTCGCGGACATCGTCGGCGAGGTCATGGCGCTGCGGGCGGAGGCCGGGCTCGACCAGGAACCCTACGACGTGATCGTCGAGGGCGATTCCACCGGCGAGTTCGTGCAGCGCCAACCCCCGGATCCCGCCTCCTGGGAAGCGGCGGGCGCCACCTGGTGGATCGAGAGCTGGTGGAGCATCGAGCGCGGCGAGGCGGGACTGGCCGAGGTCCGCCGACGGGTCGAGGCTGGCCCGCCCCGGTAACCGGGTGACGCCCGCCATCGGCCGGCCAGGCTAACTCCGGAGGAGCTCGTAGGTGTAGAGAACGAGGCCCGCGCCCACCATGCTGGTGCTCACGAGCCGCATGGGCTTCTTGTCCACGGTCTCGCCGAAGAGCCGCTCCCCGGTCCCGAGCGCGACCGGGAAGGCCGTCAGCCGCAGCTCGTCGATCAGGTCGTGCTCGAGCAGTGTGCGCCCGAGCTGATAGCTCGCGTAGACGACGATCTCCCCGTCCAGCCGTTCCCTCAGCGCCGAGACCTCGCTGACCACGTCCCCCTTGAGCACCGTCCCGTTGGCCCAGCGGGCCTCGTCCAGGGTCGCCGACACGACGTACTTGGGCAGCCCGTTGAGCCGGTCCGCCCACTCGCCGCCGCGCGACGCCCAGCGGGTGGCGAACCACTCGTCGCTCCGCCGCCCGAGCAGCAGGGCCTGCGCGCCCAGCGCCTCGTCGAGCGAGATCTTGCCCCACTCTTCGAGGTCCTTGCCCCCGAACTGGCCGAACCAGCCGCCGTGCCGGAAGCCCTCCTTGCCGTCCGGGTCCTGGACGACTCCGTCGAGCGTGACGTTGGTGCTCCACACGATCTTTCCCATGTCGCTTCTCCTTCTTCGCTGGCGTTGTCGGTACCAGCGATACAGACGCCGCGACTTCGCGAAACTGGCCGCTCGCCGCCCGCCCAGTTCGCGCTTCGCGCGGCGTCCATACCGGATCGACGTTGCACACCCGATCGGGAGGAGCACAATGCCGGGACAGGCGGGCGCTACCGTAACGCTGGTGACAGACGAGCTGATCTCGAGGGCGCGGGCCGGGGATGACGGCGCGTTCCGCGCGCTGACCGAGCCGTACCTGCGGGAGCTGCAGGTGCACTGCTACCGGATGCTGGGCTCGTTCGCCGATGCCGAGGACGCGCTCCAGGACACGCTGCTGTCGGCCTGGCAGGGCCTCGGCGGGTTCGAGGGGCGCGCCTCGCTTCGCACCTGGCTCTACCGGATCGCCACCAACCAGTGCCTCAGCGCGCTGCGCGCGGCCAGCCGGCGACCCGCCGCGGAATGGAACGTCCCCGGAGTCGAGCCGCCCGAGCCGACCCGGCTCGGCGAGGTCGTATGGCTCGAGCCGTATCCGGACGCGCTGCTGGCGGGCGTGATCGGCGCGCCGCCGGGCCCGGAGGCCCGCTACGAGCAGGCCGAGTCGATCTCGCTGGCGTTCGTGACCGCGCTGCAGACGCTGCCGCCGCGCCAGCTCGCGGTGCTGATCCTGCGCGACGTCCTCGGCTTCCACGCCAGCGAGGTGGCCGGGATGCTGGACGCGACCGTCGAATCGGTCAACAGCGCGCTCAAGCGAGCGCGGGCCGGCCTGCAGCGCCGACGGCTTCCGGCCACCGGCGAGGAGCCGCCGCCCGCCGCCGGCTCGCCGTCGGAGGGCGCGATCGTGGCCCGGTTCGTCAGCGCCTACGAGGCGGCCGACATCGACGCGCTGGTGGGCATGCTGACCGACGACGCCTTCATGTCGATGCCGCCGATGCCGCTCGAGTACCTCGGCCGCGATGTCGTGGGCCACTTCTGCGCGGCCACCCTCTTCGCCGCCGGCCGCCGGTTCGACCTGCTGCCGACCCGGGCCAACGGCCAGCCCGCGTTCGGGGCGTACTTCCGCACTGCGGCCGGCGTCCGCCCCGGGACCGGCCTCATCGCGATCAGCCTGGCCGGCGACCGGGTCACCGCCATGACCAGGTTCGAGCCCAGCGTGCTGCCGCGCTTCGGCCTGCCGGCATCGCTGCCGGGCTGAGCGACGCGTCAGGGTAGCCTTGACGCAGATAGATCGTCAAGGCTACCCTGACGGCATGGCCGATTCCCCTGGCGTCGCCCCCGGCGCGGGCCGGCTCGAGACGCTGACCTGCTCGTTCTGCACCAAGGAGAAGGACTCGGTGGCCAGGCTGGTGGCCGGCCCCGGCGTCTACATCTGCAACGAGTGCATCGACCTGTGCAACGAGATCCTCGGCATGGAGCCGATGCCCCAGATCCACGTGTGGCACGAGCAGTCGGACGATCAGCTGCTCGCCAGCCTGGCCCGGGTGCAGGCCGCGGCCCCGCAGCTCGACGCGGCCATGCACGACTACGTCGACCTGCTGCGCTCCCGCGGCGTCAGCTGGACCCGCATCGGCGCGGCCCTGGGCGTGTCCAAGCAGGCCGCCTGGGAACGATTCTCCGGCGAGGACTAGGAATACCCAGGCAGATCAAACCCATGATCTCGAACGGACCGGGCCGACTCTCCACCGCTCCGGATCCTGTCGATGGCGTGCCGACTTCAACCGAGCTTGATCACGGGACGCGAGAGGGCGGCGCGACATCCGCCACCAGTGCGGCCGAAAGTATTCACATTCATGGTGGTGAGCTGGGCCGACCGCTGTTCACCGCCGACACGCACGCGCGCCGGGGTATCACATGGGTATCCACCGAAACGCTAGACAGACCACCCGGCACCTCTAGCCCTTGGAATCGGCCTTCTTCGGCGGTACCCGGTCGACCTGAGGCATCTGGTTCGTCCAGCCTTCGCTGATGATCGTTTCCGTACTCTCGCTTGTCATGATGCTGCGTATCTGCGCGGTCGTCGTGTCGATGATCAGCTCGGTATCGCCGGCGGGCACCGGGCCGCGCGGGAACTTAATGCCCGGGCGGTTAATCGCGGGCGGCGGCGGCCCGGTGATCAGCAGGGCCTGCCCGCCGTCGGCGGGCCCGAGGGACGTGACGTTGGGCATCGAGGCGAGCGCGCGGAAGGCCGCGGCCCGGACCGCCGGCGGGACCGGCATGTCGGTGAGCAGGCGAACGAGCGTGCTCTGGACATAGCCGGGAAGGATGCTGGCGGTGGGGATGCCGAATTGCGCGTAGGCCGGGTGCTCGAAGGAGTAGGTGATCCATGCCTTCAGCGCGGCGGCGCTTTCCGGTAGCCGCTGAAGCTGGTTGAACGTCAGGTCACTGCCGGCGACCGAGAATCCGCCCGGTCCGCCCAAGGGCACAACGCCGGGGCGGGCCGCCGAGTCGGGAACCCAGAAGGCGCCTTGGCGGTTGGTCCACGTCTGCTGGGTATAGCGGGTCCGCGTCCACGTCCCCTGGGGATGCCCGAACGGGGGCTGGTACATGTCATACACCTCCTTGACGTGCCAGTAGGTGCCCGAGGACGGCTGTGCCGCTGCCGCCGTCGCGGCGGCGAGCAGGACCTGCCGAGCCGACAGCCGGACGGGGGCGCTGCTGAGCGGCCCGCCGGGAACCAGGGCCACGGTGACCGCGGCCGCCGCCGCTGCGGTCAGGGTCGCCCCCGCGACCAGCCGGCGCGTGCGCGACGGCCCGGTCATGGCGCGGCGACGGCTCGCGGGGCGGAGAATCGCTTGCTCAAGCTGGCGACGGCCGCGCTCTACCGTCTGGCTTGACGGGCCGGGCTTGGCCAGCAGGACGCCGAGCGCCCGCAGGTCATCGTCCATTGACTGCCTCCTGATCGATCACCTGGTGCAGCTTCTTGCGGGCGCGGCTGAGCCGTGAGCCGACCGTGCCGCTGGGGATGCCGAGCGCCTGCGAGATCTCCTCGTGGCTGAGCTGGCCAACGGCAAGCAGCAGCACGACGTCGCGCTCGCCCTGGGGCAGCGCGGCCAGCGCCTTCGCCAGCAGCGGCCGCATCCGCCCGGCGGCCACCGCGTCGACGATGCGGTTCTCTTCGCTGTCGGCCGCCGGCTCGGGCGCCTGGCGGGCCAGAGCCGCGTAGTGGCGGGCCTCCTTGCGCCGGTGCCTGGCCACCAGGTTGGTGGCGATGCCGAACAGCCACGGCCGCAGGCCGCCCCGTCCCGGGTCGTACCTGGCTCGCTGGCCGAATGCCACCAGGAAGGTCTCGGCGGCGATGTCGTCGGCCGCCTCGGTGTCCAGCCGCCCGGCCACATAGCGGTAGACATCGCGGAAGTACCGGTCGTACCCGGCCGTGAACAGTTCCGGGTCTCGCTGGAACCCGGCGGCGAACTCGGCATCCGTCGCCGACCCGCCTACATCGGCGGTCACGTCCCTGTCTCCGTCATACGGCGACCTCTCCCGGAATGAACTGGTGCATCTGTCACCCATCCTTCGCCGGAAGGCCCATTCTCTTTCGGGCTGCCGTCCGCCGCTGCCCGGCCGACTTAATGATGGGATGACGGCGTGGCAGCTGTCACCGCCCGCATCCTTCGCCCCTCGTCCGCGCCGGTGCACGCAACGCTCCTCCTCCCGCTGCCGCCGAGCCCTCGGCCGCCGTCACGGTGACCCGCACGGCCACACGGTGCTGGTGGAGTACCCGTAGGCCGGCCACTCGCCCGGCGATCTGATCCCCCAGTTGCCGACCGGACTGCTGCCACAGAGGATCACCGACCGGGCGGAAGACAAGGAGGCCCGCGCGGACGCGTGGCCTCAGGCGGTCACCTTCATTCGGCGGCTAGCGGCAGCACGGTGAACGCGGTGCCAACAGGCAACGTTCAAACCCCGCGGAACACCGGGTGGCTGTTCTGCCACCACACCAGGATCGCCTTCCCGACGATGCTCGATCCCGTGATCGGCCCCCAGTACCGGCTGTCGCACGAGATCGCCCGGTTGTCGCCGAGCACGTAGAAGTCTCCGGCCGGCACCCGGTAGGGGTGCTGCCTCGTTGCGTCCGGTATCGGCGGTCCGAGCGGGTCGTAGCGCGGCAGGTAGGGCTCGGACAGCAGAAGCCCGTTCACGTAGATGTTGTTGCCGGACGAGTAGATCGTCTGCCCCGGCAGTGCGATGACGCGCTTGACCAGGTCGCCGTTCTGCGGGCCGGGGCAGTCGTCGAGCGGCGGGTGGCTGAACACCACGATGTCGCCCTCGCGTACGTCATGCCAGTTGAAGAACGCCTTCTGCACCAGGATCCGGTCATACACCCCGAGCGTCGGCACCATCGACGATGAGGGGATGTAGAAGGTCTGGAACACGAACGTCCGCACCAGGCCGGCCAGCACGACCGCCACGACGACGATGCCAACGGTCTCAACCAGCGTCCGCCGCCACCGACGGCGCCGTCGCGGATCCGTTCCGCCCGGATCCGTTCCGCCCGGATCCGTTCCGTCCGGACCATCGTCAGCAGGATCCCTCATGCCCGGCCTTCCAGATCATCACCGGCAGCTGGCCCATCGAACGGATGACGCCCGGCACCCCCTCATCGGATGAGCCGGCCCGGCAATGCGCGCGCCCGTGCGCCTGGCTCGCGCTGGCCCCCCCGGCCGGCGTCGGCGTGAGTGCCGCCCTGGCCGGCGCCGACGAGGCCAGCAGCACCGCCGAGACGCCGAGCGAGCAGGCGACGATCAGCACCGCGCCGGTGGCAGTGCTCAGCCGCAGGCCGAGTCGCGGCGTGAGCCACTCCCGCGCGGCGCCGACCAGGTAGCTCAGGGCGATCGAGCCCGCCGAGGCCCCGTCCAGGATGAGCAGCGCGGCCAGCTCGGCCGCCTCATCGCCGTGCCGCCGCCGCCAGCGGGGCGGGTAGCACCGCAGCGCCCGCTCGACCAGCCGGGTCGCACCGGGCTCATTCATCAGACGCCCCCCAGCCGCAGCCGCAGCCGCCCGGCCGCGCTCACTCGCTCAAGCGAGTCGAGGTGCACGCGCAGCGCCGCCGCCCCCGGCGCGGTAATCCGGTAGGGGTGCCGCCGGTCATCGGTCGGCAGCGATTCGATCAGGTCGAGCCGCTCGAGTCGGTCAAGCGCGCCGTAGAGCGTGCCCGGCCCGAGCTCGACGTCGGCCAGTTCCTTGATGTCCTGGATCAGCGCGTAGCCGTGCTTGGGCCCGTCCGCCAGGCTGATCAGTATCAGCACCGACGCCTCGCCGACCCGCCGCAGCGCATCCTGCCCGGCCCGGCCGTCCCGACCGCTCACCCGCATCGCATCTGCCCTCCTAGTACGTCGACCAATGTATCAGTCAACGTAGTAGCGAGCCAGGCTAATGCACGCGGCGGCCGGTACCGCAGTACCGTTTGACCATGATCACGGCTGCGGACGTGCGCGCGGTGGCCTTGTCCCTGCCTCGGACCGAGGAACACCTGATCCGCGACTACACCAAGTTCCGCGTCGGCAAGATCGTCTACGCCTCGATCTCGCCCGACGAGCTGATGATGGGGTTCGGCTTCCCGAAAGAGCAGCGGGACGCCCTGATCGCCAGCGAGCCGGACAAGTTCGCGATGCCGCGCCTGTCCGACCAGCGGTTCCATTGGGTGACCGCGCGAATGGCCGCGCTCGGCCCCGAGGAAATGCGCGAGCTCATCATCGACGCCTGGCGCATGGTCGTCCCCAAGAGGATCGCCGCCGCCCGCCTCGGCGTCGACGGAATCGGGCGTTAGGCCGACCGCCGGAGGCTGGTTCGCATCAGGCTGACGTCCATGTCTTCGTGGCGGCCGGCATTGATGGTCTGCCAGCCGAGCCGCTCGTAAAGTGCCTGGGCGGCCGACCCGCGCTCGGTATAGAGGTAAAGCGCATCGTGACCGAGGGTCGCGGCCCACGCCTCGCACCGCCGCGTCAGCCGTTCCCCGTGTCCTCGGCCGCGCGCCGCCGGGATCACGTACAGGCCCTTGACCCACGGGGTCAGCCCGGCCGCGGGCGCGTATCCGGGCATGTCCTCGGCGACCAGGCACACCACCCCAACGGGCGAGCCGTCTGCCAGCGCGATCAGCGTTCCTGGTATCCCACGGGCGTCGGCCTGGCCGGCTAGGGCGGTCGTCCACGACTCAAGCGAACCGCCCGGATCGGTGTGTCCCCATTCCGACCAGTGCCACTCTGCCGCCACCGGCACCAGTTGCGAGTGCCGGCTCAGCGGCTCGATAACGACTTCCATGCATCGGTACTACCGTTCCGCCGCCGGAAATCGCAACTCAATAAGCGCGCAGAAACGCTATCCGGCCTGACTTACTCCGGCCGGTAGTCCCGCTGGCCGGTGCTCGGGTCGTACCAGACCCGCATCCGCCGGCCGGTGTCCGGATCGATGAACGCCTCGGTCGTCGGCTGCGAGGCGCCCTCGTCGCCGGCCGTCTTGCGGTTGCCCCGGTACCGGTCCCAGCCGAACAGGGCGATAATAATCCCCGCGATGACGACGGCGAGGATGACCCACTCGATCACGTGCATGGAAATCGCCTCAGCTCTGCGCGCTGGTCGTGGCCATGGGCGTTGCGTTCGAAGTGGCGGCCACCGGCACGATCACCCGGGCGGTGCCGTAGGCCACGATCTCGGTCCTGCCCGCACCCATGTCGGTGGAGTCGAAGCGCATCATCGTCACCGCGTTGGCGCCCATGGCAGCGGCGTTCGCCACCATCCGGTCGAGCGCCTGGCGCCGGGCGTCCTCGTTGAGCTTGACGTAGGACTTGATCTCGCCGCCGGCCAGGCTCTTGAGGGCGGCGGCGATGTTGCCGCCGATGCTGCGGGACCGGACGGTGAGGCCGAATACCTGGCCGAGAGTCTGCGCCACCCGGGTGTCGGGGATGTTCTCGGTGGTGGTGACGATCATGGCCTGCGGGAGCGAGGTGTTCTCACCTGAGGCGTTCATGGGTTCTCCTGTAATCGCTATCTTTCTTATATCATTATGATAGCACTTTTTCACCACAGGGGAAGGCCCGGTCACCCCAGCCTTCTGGCGCGCAGCTTGTGAGAATAGCATTCTCCTGACGTGCGAATAAGGAAGGCCGGGATCGTGGACTTTTCGCTCACCGAGGACCAGCAGACCATCAGGAACGCGGTGCTCACGCACTGCGCCCGGTTCCCCGACGACTACTGGCTCGAGCGTGACCACGACGGCGTCTTCCCCCGCGACTTCCACCAGTCGATGGCCGAAGCCGGCTGGCTCGGCCTCGCCATGCCCGAGGCGGTGGGCGGCGCCGGCCTCGGCATCTCCGAGGCGGCGATCATGATGACGGCGGTCGCCGAGTCCGGCGGCGGGATGGCGGCCGCGTCCAGCATCCACGGCCCGGTCTTCAGCCTGCAGCCGGTGGCCCTGTTCGGCACCGAGGAGCAGCGCCAGCGGATGATCGCGCCCGTGCTGACCGGCGAGGATCTCATCTGCTTCGCGGTCACCGAGCCCAACGCCGGCCTGGACACGACCAAGCTCAAGACCCGCGCGGAACGACGCGACGGCGGCTACCTGGTCAACGGGGAGAAGATCTGGATCTCGGTCGCCCGGCAGGCGAACAAGATGATGCTGCTCGCCCGCACCACCCCGCTCGACCAGGTCAAGCGCAAGACCGACGGCCTCTCGCTCTTCTTCACCGACCTCGACCGGACCAAGGTCGAGGTTCGCGAGATCCGCAAGATGGGCCGCCATGCCGTCGACTCCAACCTGCTCTTCATCGAAGACCTCTGGATCCCCGAGCAGGACAGAATCGGAGCCGAGGGAGACGGATTCAGGCTCATCCTGCAGGGCCTCAACCCCGAGCGCATCCTGATCGGCGCCGAGGCCATCGGGCTCGGCCGGGTGGCGATCAAGCGCGCCGCCCGCTACGCCAGGGAACGCATCGTTTTCGACCGGCCCATCGGCATGAATCAGGGCATCCAGCACCCCCTCGCGAAGTGCTGGGCCCAGCTCGAGGCGGCCAACCTGATGGTGCTGAAGGCGGCCACGCTGTTCGACCAGGGCCGAGACTGCGGCGTCGAGGCGAACGCGGGCAAGTACCTCGCCGCCGAAGCCGGCTTCGAGGCGTGCCACACCGCGATGGCGACCCTCGGCGGCATGGGCTACGCGCAGGAGTACCACGTCGAGCGCTACCTACGCGAGGTCCTGATCCCGAGAACCGCGCCGGTCAGCCCGCACATGATCCTCAACTTCCTCGCCGAGAAGGTCCTTGACCTCCCCAAGTCTTACTAACCTGGACGCCTATCGACGAGGGAGAAGCAATGCCTGGCCCGGAAGAACCCTTCAGCGCGCGCTCCTGGCTGTTCGCCCCCG
Source organism: uncultured Actinomycetota bacterium (assembly GCA_963836195.1). Lineage (GTDB taxonomy): Bacteria > Actinomycetota > Actinomycetes > Streptosporangiales > Streptosporangiaceae > Trebonia. Next base: position 426,374 of record CAWIIX010000002.1, read on the forward strand.
GTGACAGCGACCGGAAGATGGAGAAGGCCGCGGCTTCCCCGGCCGACATCGTCCTGCTCGACCTCGAGGACGCGGTCACCGACGACGCCAAGCCCAAGGCCCGCGCGATGATCTCCGCCTTCCTCGAGGCGCAGCAGCCAGCCGCGCGACAACGGCTGTGGGTCCGCATTAACCCCATCGACGGCCCCCACGCGCTCGCCGACCTGGCCGCGGTCATCCCAGCCGGCCCCGGCGGCATCATGCTGCCCAAGTCACGCGGCCGCGGCGACGTCGAGCGGCTCGACCACTACCTGTCCGCGCTTGAGGCCGCGGCCGGCTCCGGTCAGGGCGGGACCCGGGTCATCGCCCTGGCGACCGAGACGGCGGCGAGCATGTTCACCGTCGGCACCTACCGTGGCGCGCCCCGGCTGGTCGCGATGAGCTGGGGCGCGGAAGACCTCGCGGACGCGGTCGGCGCCAGCGAGAACCGCAACCCCGACGGCAGCTACGGCTTCACTTACGAACTCGCCCGGAGCATGTGCCTGCTGGGGGCGGCCGCGGCCGAGGTCGCCGCCATTGACACCATCCACGGCGACTTCCGCGACCCCGAGGGCCTGCGCCGCCGGGCCGAGCAGGTCCGCCGGGCCGGCTTCCGGGGCATGCTCGCCATCCACCCGGCCCAGGTCGAGGTGATCAACGCGGCCTTCACCCCCACCGCCGAGGAACTGGCCGAGGCCCGGGAAATCGTCGACCTCTTCGCCGCCAACCCCGGCGTCGGCGCCATCGGCCACAAGGGCGCGATGCTCGACCGCCCCCACCTCGCCCGCGCCCAGGCCCTACTAGCCACCAGACGAGTCCCATCGCGATCGGTAGCCGAGCGCTAGACTGTCGGCGCTTGATCTGGTCCTTCGAGCTCTCGCTGGACGGCCGCCAGCCAGTCCCGCGCCCGTTTGGTGTCCGCATGATCGGCGCCGATTGAGGCGGTCCGCAGATCTATCACTGCCTGCCATTCCTCGGCCGATTCCTGAAGTCGGCGCAATCGGTACAACGTTCCGGCGAGCATCTCACGAGTGAGGATGGTGTCAGCGTGGGTGCTTCCGTCCGTTCGGTCAGCCGCGTCGACCAGTGCACGCCAGGCGGCCTCGGCTTCCGCGTGACGACCCAGAAGACCTAGGAAGTAGGCATACGTCGTGCGTGCCCGCAAGGTATAGGGGGCATCGGTTCCGTTGGCCGCCGTCAGCTTCTCCACCACGTCGGCCTGCTCCGCTTCGGCCTCCGCGAGCCGGTCCAGCTTGGCCAGCGTCGCCGCATGCTCCTCGTGAGTCTCGATCGCGTCAGAATGATCTGCTCCGAGCAGGCGGTCATACTCGGCTGACAGCTCACGCCATTCGGCTTCCGCCTCGGTGAACCGCCCTAGTTCGTAGAGGAGGCGCGCATGCCAGATTCGCGCAGACCGGGCGGACTTATCGTTGGCATTCGGCATTGGGCCGCGCTCGGCTATCACCGCCGTCAGCTCGGCTTCCGCCTCTTCGCTCCGGCCGACTCGATGCAGGGCAACCGCGTATTCTTTTCGCAGGTTTAGCGTCCGCGGCGCGGCTGCTCCATCTTTACGCTGCGCGATCCTTGATGCTTTCTTATAATACATCACCGCAGATTCGGGATCACGCTCAATTTTTCGCTCTATCCAGCCGGAGAACATGTCACCCGCAATAGGGATATTCTGCGAATCATTTTCCGCAGAGCCGGATTCGACCTCAGCATAAGCACCCTCCGCTGTCGGCTGGCAGCGCCGTTTGAAAGCTTACGTGACTCGGCCGAACGGTTGCCGTCACGGCTGGCTCGTAGCTTCCGGGTCAGGCGGTCTACCGGAGGAATCCTCTGAGGTCGAGCTCCCGATCATTCTGGGCGGCCCCGCAGGCGGCTAGGAAAAGGATCGCTAGAGCTACATCCGCGATAAGGATGACGCGGTGTTCCAGCAGTGACCTGCTACCCCAAGTCACGAAGGTCGCCAAATTCACGCTGCCGATGGCGGCTAGTGCTATGGCCATCCACCGCTGGCCTATCGCCAGCCGGTAGCCAACCATCGCACCGTAGGCGGCTCCGATGATCGCCGTAACTAGGGCCGTGCTGTCCACAAGCGTCTCCCCTGCCGTCCGCTTGCCCGCGCGGATCTGTCTTCGGACATTGTGGCCGTTATTGCTAGTCACCGCAACGGCCCACAGTAGATGTCCGAGCTGGCCCCCGGCTGAGGGGGTTCCGGCAGGCCGGCGGCGTCCGGGCGGTGGTTTGAGTTCCGCCCGGACACGGCGGGGTGCCCTTAGATTTCGTATGTGGCCTCGATCGTTAGCCGGCGCGTTGGGCACTTGTCATGTACCCCTAGGCGATGTCGATGGCGTAGCCGACAGGCGGCCCGAGATGATAACAGCAAGATGTTCGCGGTCGCCTGCCCCGCCGAGCCGCCGCCGAACCTGCCGACGGCCCCAACCGCGCTCGGCGCTCGTCAGGCGCGGGCGTTTTGTCAGGGGGTGGTGACATTCTGTGGGCATGCCAGTCACACCTGTCTATGATCGGGAACGGCTCAACCGGGTGCTTGGTGAGCAGTTCGGAGTTGTTAGCCGCGCGCAGGCGCTCGAGTGCGGCGTGAGCCGCGGCAGGCTCGATCACCTGGTCCGGCCGGGCGGCCGGTGGCAGCGGATCCTGCCCGGCGTTTACGTGATCAATACCGGCGCGGTCTCCGCCGATCAGCGGGCGATGGCGGCGCTGCTCTACGCGGGGCCGAAGAGCCTGCTGACTGGGGCGGTCGCCGTCCGGCGGCACCGGCTCCAGTGCGCGGGCCTCAACCAGGTCGACGTCCTCGTCCCCGAGGACGTGCGCGTGCGGAGCGCGGGCTACGTGCGGATCGTGCGCACCGGCCGGATGCCGGAGAAGTTCTTCCGGACCCAACGGATCCGGTTCGCGCCGCTGGCTCGCGCCGTCGCCGACGCGACCAGGCCCATGAACAGCCTGGGCGACGTCCGCGCGCTCGTCGCCCAGGCGGTGCAGAACGGCCGCTGCGATGTCGCCTCGCTGCTGGCCGAGCTCAAGGACGGCCCGGTCGCCGGCTCGCGCCTTTACCGGGTGGCGCTACGGGAGTGCATCGCCGGCAGCAGGTCAGCCGCCGAAGGCGACCTGATGACGCTCATCACCCGGTCGGACCTGGCCGAGCCGATGCACAACGCCGAGCTCTACACCGCCGACGGCACCTTCCTCGGCATCGCCGACGTGTGGTGGCAGCGGGCGGGCGTCGTCGCCGAGGTGGACTCGCGCCGGTACCACCTGAGTCCCGCCGACTACGAGCGCACGGTGATGCGGCACAACCGAATGGCGGCCCAGGGCATCAACGTCCTGCACTTCCTGCCCGACACCGTGCGGACCGAGCCGTCGACCGTCATCAGGAGCCTCCGCGGCGCGATCAGGAGCGGCACCGCCCGGCCGCCCCTCCTCATCGTGGCCAAGCCGTCAACCCCCGCCTCCGGCTCGGCCCGTCTGTGAGCCGTCCACCTGGTTCCGTCCGGTCTCATCCGGTCGGCCGGAACGTTTCCGCGGCCGCCGCGATCTTGGCGACATAGGCCCGCCAGGATGCGTCGTCGAGCATGTCGTGGTCGGATCCGCCCCTGCCGTCGATCAGCTCCCGGACGATGTCGGCGTGACCCGCGTGATGGGCGGTCTCGGCGATCATCCGGACCAGCAGGAAGCCCAGCGTGGTGTCGCGCCTCGCCTCGGGCCAGTGCTCAACCCGCGCGGGCGCGTCGAGGTCAAGCTCGCCGATGACCCGGTCCGCGTGCCCGCAGGCGCGGTGGTAGAGCCCGATGAGGTAAGCGCTGGACTCGTCCGGGAGTGCCCACATGTCGGCGCCGTCCCAGATCGAGCCGTCCTCGACCCACGGGAGCGTCTCCCGCCCCAGTCGGCCGAGCGACTCGCCGAGATAGAGGTACTCAAGCCCGGCCAGGTGCTTGACCAGCCCGAGCAGATTCGTGCCGGTTGGTGTCAGCGGGCGGCGCAGGTCATAATCGCCCAGCCCGTTCAGCGTGGACAGCAGCGCGGCTCTACCCTCACGGAGCTTGTCGTGCAGGATTTCCTTCACGGTCAGGTCCCTCCCTCGGCCGCCCTCCCGGAAACCTATCCGTGAAACCGGCCGAGGTTGCGACTGACCTCTGGTATCACGCCTTGGCGATGCCGTGGGCGATGAAGTCCCAGATTTCGTCGGCGGTGACCGGGCGGACGACGCCGTCAGGGTCGGCCCCGCCGCTGGTCTGGGCGGTGAACATGACCGTCTCCATGATGAGCGCGGCGGTTCGCCTGGGCTCGGTGCCGGATCGGAGCTGCCCGGCGTCGGCGGCGCTAGCGGTCAGCGTGGTCAGCAGTTCAAGCAGGGGCGCGTGCGCGCGGCGGACCTCGGCCGGGTGGCTGAGCAGTAGCCGGGGCGCGAACTCGGTGAACAGCGGCCGGTGCGCGCCGGGGTCGGGCCGGGAGAGCTCGAACAGCAGCTGGACGGCGGTGCGGAGCGCGTCGATGGGCGCGGCCTGGACGTCGGTGGCGGCCGCGATCTGGCCGGTGGCGCGGCGCAGCGCGTCCTCGAACAGGGCCAGCAGGAGCTCGTGCTTGCCGTCGAAGTGCTGGTAGAAGCTGCGCAGCGACTGGCTGGACCGGTTGACCACGTCCTGGACGGTGAAGTCGGTGGAGCCGGTGTCAGTGATGATGGCCTGGGCGGCGTCGAGGAACCGCTGGACGCGCTGCTCGGCGCGGAGCTTCGCGGCGCGGGTTGACCGCTCGACCGCTCGCTGTTTCCAGGATGGCTCGTCACCCGGCACGCTCGCCGCCACATCCACCACGTTCTGCGTCATGTGTACAACCTTACTGCACGGTTACATTAGGCGACTTATCGCATTGGCGATCCGTCCTTTCGTGTCGCGAGATCGCCGTTGCCGTTAATTGGTAATCATATTATGCACTGCCGATGTTCCGCGACTATCGCCCGCGTGCGAGGCTTCGGGGTGGCCGCGCGGCTACGTTGCGTGGCCGATCCTGGCGACGAGGGGACCGAGAGCCGGGCGGCCGGGGCGGGTGTGCACAGAGGGTGACGAAGGGCCCGGCGGGCGCCGGTCCGGCCGCGCGCTGGCCGGATGCATCTGTCGGGGAAATTACATGCGCATTTCCTCTTGTAAACGACGAACCAACCAATCTAGTGTGCGTTCAGTAGGTTGGTTGAAGGGAGTTTCGTGGCCGATCAGAGGCGATACGCCACGCTCTTCGCCAAGGGCGAGGACCGGCGGCAGCGGATCCTCGCCGTGGCGCAGCGTCTGATGACGCGCAATGGCGGGCGTGGCACCACGCTCAGCCAGATCGCGCAGGAAGCTGGCGTGACCACGGCCGGCCTGCTGCACCACTTCGAGTCCAAGGACCAGCTGCTGCACGCGGTGCTCGACGCGCGCGACGCCGACGACATGGCGCACGTGGACATGTCGGGCGACGTCGTCGAGCAGCTGGAGCGGGTGACCGATCGGTTCGAGCGCGCGCCCGACCTGATTGGCCTGTTCACCGTTCTCCTGACGGAGAACCTCAATCCCGATGCCCCGCTGCACGACCGCTTCCTCAGCCGTTATCAGGACGCGCTGACGATCGTCGCCGAAGGCATCAGGCGAGGGCAACGCGCTGGTCGCTACCGTACCGACCTTGATCCGGCCGTTAAGGCCGTGGAGATCATCGCCTTTCTCTATGGAATGGAGACTTCATGGCTGCTCGACCCATCGATTCCGCTGACCGACGTGTTCCGCGGCTACGCCAGCACCCTCGCCAGGGAGCTAGCGCCCAGCCCCCGGTGAGGCATTCACTGCGGCCCCGGATGATCGCGATCGCGCCGAGCACGGCCGAGGCAGTGCGGTATGCCGGCGGCTGGCTGTTCGACCAGGTGATGGCGGGCTGGGACGTCACCGTCGTCACCGCCGAAGCCGGCGATCCGCGACCGCTCGACATTCTCGGCGTGCGGGCGCGCAACTTCGACGCCGTGTTCGCGTCGCCGGTGCTCGGACCGTGCCTGCAGGGGATCGCCCTACGGGCGGACCTTTACCGCGATGACGAGCGGGTGCGCCGCCTGGTACTCGCCGCCGCCGAGTCCGGCCGGGCCGAGATCAGGCTCTGGGGCGAGGTCTGGCCGGCGGACTTCGACGGGAGCGGTGACCCGGTGTCGCATCGAGCTCAGCCTGGCTGCCCGCGCCTTCAAGGCCCAGGCGCTGGCTGCGGCCGACCTGCGCGACGCGCCGCTGGCGGAGACCGAGGTGTTCCGCCGGGGCGAGCTCAGGCGCCTGCGGCTGGCAGCCGTCAGCCTGCAGAATGTCTGATTCCGCCCGGAGGTAGGCTGGTCGAGAGACCTAGGGGGTTGGTCCTGAGCGGAGCGGATGAGGTTTCCGCAGCGTGGCTGCGGCGGCGGACGAGCCGCTGGCAGGACTGGCCCGAGCGGCAGCTGTCCGAGCGCAAGCAGGATCTGGGCGTGACGGTCAGCGTGGTGATTCCGGCCAGGAACGAAGAGCGCACGGTGGCGGACGTGGTGAGCGCGATCGCGCGGCTCGCGGCCGACACCGGGCTCATCGACGAGGTCGTGGTGATGGACTCCGACTCCACCGACGCCACCGGCGCGGTCGCGGCGCAGGCCGGCGCGGCCGTGCACCGGGCCAGGGATGTGCTCCCCGAGCTTGGCAGCTGGCCGGGCAAAGGCGAGGCGCTGTGGAAGTCGCTGCTGGTCACGAAGGGCGATCTGCTCGTCTTCGTGGACGCCGACCTCACCCACTGGGGGCCGCACTTCGTGACCGGCCTGCTCGGGCCGCTCCTCGCGGACCCGCAGGTGCTGCTGGTCAAGGGCTTCTACGAGCGGCTCTACAAGGGCGGCGACGGATCGGTCACCGCCGACGGGGGACGGGTGACCGAGCTGGTGGCCCGCCCGCTGCTGAGCCTGTGGTGGCCGGAGCTCACCGGCGTCGTGCAGCCGCTCGCGGGGGAGTGGGCGATCCGTCGCGAGCTGATGGAGTCGCTGTCGGTCCCGGTCGGGTACGGCGTCGAGCTCGCCGTGCTCCTTGACACCGCCGCCGCTCACGGCCTTGACGCCGTTGCCCAGGTCGATCTGGGCAGCCGCGGGCACAAGCACCAGGCCAGCCACGACCTGGCCGTGATGGCGGCGGAGTTGCTGCTGGTGGCGGAGCGCCGTCGGCCAGGAACCCGCGAGTCGGCGACCCGTGACCTGGCGGTCAGCCCGGGACCGGCCCGGCGAGTGGAGCTGCGGCAGTTCGTCCGGGCTGACGGCGAGATGCGGCAGCGCTCGCGGCCGGTCCCGGTCGACGAGCGCCCGCCCGCCCAATCGGTAAGGCCCGCGCAAGGGACCGCACCGCGCTGACAGGACCGTTCTCGGAATACGCTAACAATATTCCGCAATTCGGTAATGTCCGGATAACACCCGGCCTCCAACTGCTACGGTGATAATAGTTAACTACTTAGAGAGCCCGTCGGCAAGGCCGACCTGCCGCTACAGAGGCGGTCACGCCGTGAGTGTCGGCTTTCCGGTGGCGCGATGCTGCATGTTGTTTTTTGTTGACCCCCGCCCGATAAGGCTCAATAAAGACGGGAAATGGAAATTCGATGGGTCCGGGAAGAGCTGACCAGGAGTGGCCGACCTCGCCTCCTCGCCTGGTACCCCAATCAGACGGTTACGCCGACTATATGGACCGTTCGCAGTTGGGTCAGGCCGGTGCGCCTGCGGGACCGACGAACGGGTCGCCCACTGAGCGTCAGGGCGCCACTCGCAAAGATGTCGGCCGGGGTACGGATAAAAGCCGGGCGGCCCATGCGGGGCACCGTAAGACCCGCCGCCGCTCAGGAGGGTATGACCGGGCGGGCCGCCAGCGGTCGATCCGGTCCACCATCACGATCCTGCTCGTCATCCCGCTGCTTTCGCTCATCGCCTTGTGGGCCTACGCCGCAGTGAGCACGGTCGGCGGTGCCATCGCCAACCAGAACGACAACACGCTCAACCAGGAGGTTGGCAGCCCGATTGCAGCGCTGGTGGGGGCGCTTCAAACCGAAGGGGCGGACACCTTCGTCTGGCAGAGTGCGCATGCGCTCTACCAGAGCACGCACGGCCGCCTGCCGGCTAGCGCGGTGGAGGCGATGCACGCGAGCCAGGCGGCGATGGACGCGCAGCGCCCGCGAACCGACACCGCCATCGCCGGGTTCCGGGTCGCCGCCGCCAAGGCGGCCAGCCTTGAGCCGGCCGCGGACAAGCCGGTAGCCGCCACGCTGCTCACGGACCTGAGTCGGATCCCCCAGCTGCGGGCCGAGGTCGACGCGGGCACGATCCCGGCGCTGACCGCCTTCGAGGATTACACCGCCACCGGGAACGAAACCGATCCGTACGCCGCCGGGTTGAGCGACTTCGACGGATCATCGATCGCCGAGTACAGCCAGGGCCAGGCGGTGCTGCAGGAGGGCGAGGCGGCGGAAGACATCGGCGAGGAGGCCTCGCTGGTGGGCGGCGTGCTCGCCGGCGGGGGCATCATGTCCACGGCCGAGCACACCTTGTTCGTGCAGACGGTCGACGACCAGCGGCTCCTCGAATCGCTGGGCGACTCGCCAACTGACTGGCAGGAGAGCCCCAACCCGTACGCGCCGGTCGACGCCTCCCCCGTCTTCAAGAACCTGCAGACACTGGAGAACAAGATCATCGCGGGCCGCCCAGGTGCGCCGCTCCCGGTCAGCCCGACGGCCTGGGAGGCGGGTGTTAGCACGGTCTTCGACAAGCTCACCGCCGCGGAGACCGCTACCAGGAGCGCCATAACCAGCGGGCAGGCGCGCACAAGCGACGCCGTTGTTCGCAATGTGATCGTGGTCGGCGGTGCCGGGCTGCTCGCGGTCATCGTCTCCTCGGTCCTGCTGCTCGGGTTCGGCAACCGGATCAGCCGCGAGCTAACCGGGCTGCGCGGCGCGGCGCGAACGCTGGCCGACGAGCGGCTGCCCAACGTGGTCAGCAGGCTCCGGGCCGGCGCCGACGTCGACGTGGCGGTCGAGGCGCCGCCGCTCAACCTCGGCACCAGAACGCGAGAGGTGACGGAGACCGCGGACGCGTTCTCCGCCGTGCAGCGGACGGCGGTCGAGGCCGCCGTCGAGCAGGCGCAACTGCGCAGCGGCGTCAGCCGCGTGTTCCGCAGCCTCGCCAGGCGGAACCAATCCCTGCTGCAGCGCCAGCTGAAGCTACTCGACGAGATGGAGCGGAACACCGAGGAGCCGGACGCGCTGGCGCAGCTGTTCCGGCTCGACCACCTGACTACCCGGATGCGCCGCCAGGCGGAGGGCCTGATCATCCTCTCCGGGGCGGCCCCCGGCCGGACCTGGCGCCAGCCGGTCGCCGTGGTCGAGGTGCTGCGCGGCGCGATCGGCGAGATCGAGGACTTCGCCCGGGTCGAGCTGGTCACCGACTCGCCCGACTTCGTGCAGGGCACGGCGGTAGCGGACGTGACCCACATGCTCGCCGAGCTGATCGAGAACGCCGTCCAGTACTCACCGCCGGGCACCAAGGTCCAGGTCAGGGGAGGACGGGTCGCCAACGGTTATGTCATCGAGGTCGAGGACCGCGGTCTCGGCATCCCGCTCGACATCATGAGCACGCTGAACGAGCGGCTGGCGAAGCCGCCGGAGTTCGACCTGGCCGACAGCGACCAGCTCGGGCTGTTCGTCGTCAGCCGACTCGCGGCCAGGCACAACGTCAAGATCTCGCTGCGCGTCTCCGGCTACGGCGGCACCTCGGCCGTCGTCCTGCTGCCGCGGACGCTCGTGGTGGCCGAGGACGAGGTCCCCGCGTTGGCGGGGAAGGCCGCGAAGGAGGCGCAAGCGGCCGCCCGCGCAGCGGCAGCGGCAGCGGCGTCGGCTTCCGCCGCGGCGTCCTCGGGAGCGTCACTCGGGGGAGCGGCGGAGGCGCTGGCTGGCCGGCGGCTGCTGCGGCCCGAGCGCGGGCTGGGCGTTGGCGCCGCTGTCGACGGCGGGTCGCCGGCGTCCGGGTCGTTCGAGTCACCCGGCGGCGCCGGGCCAGCGGGCCTGCCCCGCCGGGCACCGCAGGCGAGCATGGCGCCGCAGCTCCGCGAGAACCGCCCGACCGCGCCCAAGGGACCGCTGGCGGGCCGCTCACCCGAGCAGGCCCGGTCGCTCATGTCCGCCATCCAACAGGGATTGCGGAGCGGTCGCGCCGCCGGTACACCCGAGGACGGCGACTCCGCGCCCGACGGCGAAGCCCCCGGCGACGGGCCTGGCTGGAGTCAGTGATGAGCGGAGGACCTGCCTTGGGCGAGCTTGACTGGCTGCTCGATAACCTTGCCTCGTCTGTCCTCGGAGTGCGGATCGCGGTCATCCTCTCTCCCGACGGCCTGCTGCTAGGCCGGTCACCGGGAGTGAGCCAGAGCGACGGGGACCACCTGGCCGCGCTCGCAGCGGGCGCGGCCAGCCTGGCCCGCGGCGTGGGCATGTGGTCGGGCTACGGGGACGTGAGCCAGACGATCGTCGAGATGGAGGCCGGGCTCCTCTTCATCACCCCGGCCGGGCGGGGGACCTGCCTGGCCCTGCTGGCCGAGGCGGGCGCCGACGCGGGCCAGATCGCCTACGAGATGGCCGTCCTCGTCAAACGGGTCGGACAGCACATGATCGCGAACCCGAGGTTCCCCGTGCAGGACCCGGTCTCCAGGTAAGGCCGGGGCCATGAACGAGGACGACAGATGGACCTACGAGGAGGCCGGCCCGGTCGCCCGGCCGTACACCGTGACCGGCGGCCGCACGCGGCCGCGGGGAACGCGGTACTTCGACCTGGTCGATATGGTCGTCCGCAGCGCCAGATCGGGCGATCCCAATTCCATCAGCAGCCCGGAACGCGGCCAGATCCTGGAACTGTGCCGCGTCCCGGTGAGCGTGGCTGAAGTCGCCGCGCTCGTCGGGCTCCCGCTTGGTGTGGTCCGCGTCCTGCTCGGCGACCTTCTCTACGAGAACCTGATCGAGGTCATGGAGTCCGCGCCGCGCGGCGGGGTGGTCACCGACCAGCGCCTGCTCGGCCGGGTCCTGGAGCGCCTCCGAGCCCTGTTACGCCCGCGTCGGCCGCTGCCCGTAACGCGAGCGACTGCGCGATCTCGTCGACCAGGCCCCAGCGCAGCGCGGTCGCGGCCGGCAGCCGCTCGCCGGTGAGCATCAGCCACGCGGCCCGCCAGCGACCGATCCGGCGGACCACGCTCACCGAGCCGCCCGCGCCGGGAACCAGCCCCATGCGCACCTCCGGCAGCGCGAAGAGCGCGTCCGGCGCGGCGATGACCCGGCCCGCGTAGGCGGTGATCTCGGTGCCCGCCCCGACGCAGGCGCCGTGCGCGAAGACCGTGACCTTCGGCGCGATCCGCTCGATCACCCGCCACGGCGCCCGCGACAGCCGGACCAGGGCGGCCGCGACGAGATCGGTCGCGGTGCCGAACTCGTCCAGGTCGCCCCCGCTGCAGAACGCCGGGCCCGCCCCGCTCAACTCGACCGACTCGATGGTCTCGTCCGCCTCAGCCAGTAGCACCGCCTCGAGCAGCGCCTCGCGAACCTCGGCGCTGAACGCATTGCGGCGTTCGGGAACGTTGAGCACGATCGACAGCCGCCCCCCGTCCCGGGTGACGAGCACGGGTTCTGCAGGCCGGATCCGGCGTGGCCGGGCCGGCCCGCGCTCGCCCAGCCAGCGGGCGAACTCGGGTCCGCCGAGCAGCAGCGAGTAAGCCGTCGCCTCCGCCGCGAGGCCCTCGCCAGTCCCGAGCACTGCCGTCTGCCGCACCAGTTGGCCGCAGGCGATCGCCGCCCGGGGCGACCGCAGAACCGCGTCCCGCAGTCGCCCGACCGCCGCATCCAGGTCCGTTGGATCCGCCCCGCAGACGTCGCCAACCGGCACGACCTCAAGCGCCGACGCCGACAGCGGCGCCGACGCCGACAAAGAGCCGTCCGTCAGCGTCAGGCTCGCGGCGGCGGCCAGCGGCGCCAGCCCTGGCGTCATCGGGCCGCGCAGGACCCCCACCGTGATCGGCAGCGCGTCGGCGATGAGCCCGGCCGCCCGGCTAACCACGTCTCCCGCCGCCTCGCGCCCTTCCGCCGCCTCGGGCCCTCCCGCCGCCTCCCGCCAGCGCTCGAGGTCCACCACCACCAGCGGGTTGACGGGTGCCCCGTCCCCGGCTAGATCCAGCTCAAGGTCACGGTGAAGCTCACCGTAAAGCCGCTCCGCCCCGACTCCGTCATCGCTCACCGCCGCCCCCTCGCGCTCCACGATAACGCCCTGGGCCGGATCAAGCCGGGCCGGGCGCGATGGCTCCGCACGGGAGGCGGAGGCTCTAGACGTGCGGCCGCGGTCGGCCGTTACATTGTCCTGGTGACTGATGAGAGCGCAGCGACGCGCGAGCCCGACCGGCTGCTCTCTTAGGCGCAGCAGCTGACGACATCCTGACCTGGAGGGGAACTCGTGGGAGACCGGCCGTCCATCCTCGATCTGCTTGACCTTGAGTTCATCGAGGAGAACCTGTACCGGTCCTGCGTGATCGTCGAAGGGCCGCGGGCGCGGCTGTTCGGCGGCCAGGTCGCCGCGCAGGCGCTGTACGTCGCCGGGAAGACCGTGCCCGACGGCCGGCGGCCGCACTCGCTGCACGGATACTTCCTGCGGGCCGGGAGCCCGCTGCGGCCGACCCTGTTCCAGGTGGAGCGGGACCGGGACGGGCACTCATTCTCCGCCCGCCGGGTGGTGGCGATCCAGAACGGCGAGGTCATCTTCAACATGGCCGCGTCTTTCACCGCACCGGGATCAGGTCCCGACCTCGACGCGGACCCGACCCCCGACACCCCCGCCCCGGAAACGCTGTCGGTCTGGTCGGGCCACGACCACGACTCGTTCGAGTTCCGGACGGCCCAGACCGCGGAGCACGGGTTCCGGATCCCGACCGAGTTCTGGATGCGGTGCACCGCCGGCCTGCCGGACGACCCGCTGCTGCACGCGGCCGTCCTCACCTACACCTCTGACATCTCGTCCGGCCTGATCACCCTCGAGGGGGGCGAAGGCCACGGCGGGCCGAGCCTGGACCACGCGGTCTGGTTCCACCGCCCGGTCCGAATGGACGAATGGAACTGGCAGGGCCTGATCCCGCACACCGCCGCGGCCGGCCGCGGCCTGTACACCGGCGTCGTCTACAGCGCCGCCGGGTCGCGCCTCGCCACCATCGCCCAGGAGACCCTGTTCAGAAAGCCGCGGCAGCCCTAACCGCGAGCAACGACGGCGCGATACGCCACCGCGCCGTCGATGATCGTGACGGCGACCAGGTCGGAGTCGAGCGAGCCGGCGGCCTCTCGGGGCGGGCATCGGAGCAGTACGAGATCCGCCGCAACGCCAGGTCCGAGCGACCGTGGCTCGCCCGGCGTCGAGGGCGAGCCAAGGAACAGGCCGATCGCCGTCTCCGGGGCGACAGCCTCCCCCGGCCCGAGCAAGGCCGGACGGCGGGCCGCCGCGCGCATCACCGCCCACGGGTCCGCCCCGCCGAACGGCGCGTCACTGCCCGCCGCCACCGCCACCCCGGCGTCGATCAGCGACCGCAGCCGCCACAGGTCGGGAAGGTCCTCAGCCGCGACATCGCGGGCGTACTGCTCCCCCCGCTCGGCCACGAAGTGCGGCTGGCTGACGACCGTGAGCCCGCGCAACGCAGGCACCAGCTCGCCCGGGATGACGGCCCCATGCTCGATCCGGTCGCCCGGCACCCGCCCGGCCGCGTCGAGTGCGGCCAGCGTGAGCACCAACTGGACCCGCGTCACGCAGTGCACCGCCACCGTCCGCCCGGCCGCGTGCGCCTGCCGCACCGAGTCGGCGAGCGATTCGAGCGGCGGCAGCGTGTCGTCGTCGAGCATGATCTTGACCGGCCCGATGCTGAACCGCCCGCGCACCGGCCCGGAGACGTCGGCCTGGGCCATGCAGCGCAGTCGCTGCGCGATCGTCCCGTCGGCCACCGCGACGGCCAGGCCGGCAACGTCGGGTCCGGTCGCTCCGGGGGTGGCGTCGGTGAAGCCGGTGACGCCGAGGGCGGCCGCCCGCGCGCTCATCGAGGCCAGCCCGGCCGCGAGGTCGCTCGGCCGGGAGGGGACGCGGTCGGCGAGCCAGCGGTCCATCCGCCACAATCGCCCAGTCGCCCGGCCGTCGGCGTCGCGCTCCACCCCGGCCAGGTCGCCGGCCGGATCGCCGCCACCGTCGCCACGATCGCTGTCGCCGTCGAGCCCGAGCGCGGCCAGCGCGGCCGAGTTCACCACCCACAGCCCGCCGGTCCGATGCTGCACCCGCACCGGCCGCACCGGCCGCACCGGATCCGCCAGCAGCCGGTCGAGCGCCCAGCGGTCGAGCGGCCCGGCCACCGACTCGTGGTAGCCCACGCAGCGCAGCCAGGCGTCGGCCGGCGCCGCCGAGTCGGCCTCCCGCAGCCGCGCCGCCAACTCGGCCGCCGACCGTATCCGTTCGGGACCGACCGCGACGCTCGCCCGCGCGGCCGCCAGCGCCCGCAGATGGACGTGATGGTCGTGCAGCCCGGGCAGCAGCGCGCACCCGCCGGCGTCGATCTCCTCCTCGCCCCCAGTCGGCCGCAGCCCCGGCCTGCATTCAGCAATTCGCCCGGCCGCGATCCGGACGTCAATCACCGCCTCGCTCGTCCCCCACAGTCGCGCGTCCTTGATCAGCATCAGGCTGACCCCGTTCCCAGCCAGGCGAGCACGGCCCCGGTATCGGCGCCCATCTCAGCCGCGGTGCCGGCCAGCGCGGGCGGCCGCGGCGGCAGCACCGCCTGCTCCAGCCCCAACGCCGCGCAGGTCACGATCGCGTCAGCGCCGTCATCGCCGTCTGCGCCAGCCAACCGGACCGAGTGCGCCCCATGGTCAACGCCAGCCGCCGTTGCAAACCCCGCTGCCACCTCGCGCATGGACAGGTCGATCAGCTCCCCGCCGCCGTTGGCGACCGACCGCGCCACCGCCAGCGCCCCGCACGCCCCGGTCAGCGGGTCCGCGATCGCGTCCGCGCAGAACACCGGCTCGCCGCCGCTCCAGCCGCCGCCGCTCCAGCCGCCGCCGCCGCTCCAGCCGCCGTCAACCCCGAGCCCCGCCCCCGTCCACCCCACGAGCCCGCCCGCCACCGCCGCGTCGTCCCCGAACGCGACCAACTCCGAGGCCGCCAAGTCGCCCCGCCCGTACCCGGTAATGCTGAGCCAGACCTGCCCTTCCCGATGCGGGACCATCTCCGGCGCCAGCCCCAGCTGTGCCAGCGCCCGCGGCCGGGACGCCTCGATCACCACGTCCGCCACGGCAAGCAGCGCGCCGAGCGCTCGCTGCCCCGACGCGGAACGGAAGTCAACCACCACGCTGCGATGCCCCCCGTGCAGCCAGTCGAAGAACCGTCGCTCACCCGCCCGCGCCCCGTCCGGCCGGCCGGGCGACTCGACCTTGATGACGTCCGCCCCAGCCAGCCCGAGCAGCCGCGCGCAGAGCGGCCCCGCCCACATCGACGACAGGTCAACCACCACCGCCCCCGCCAGCCGCGCCCCCGCGGACGGCGCCGCGATCCGACTCACCCGCCCCGGCGCCCAGCTCCCGCTCACCGCCGATCCGCTCACCCCGGCCGCCGCCCGCCCAGACGCCAGCCCGGCCGCCGCCCGCGCCCCAGACGGCAGCGCCGACGCCGCGCGCCGACGCCCAGACGGCAGCGCACCCGCGGGCACCCCGAGCAGCTGGGCCGCCTCCGCCAGCGCCTCCGCCCGCGTCCCCAGCGCCGCCGCCTCAAGCGCCCCCCAGACACCGTCCGCCCCAGCCCCGCGCCCAGCCAAGCCGCCCCCGCCGGCCACGCCAGCCTCGCCAAGCAAACCGATAATCGCCGGCACCGCCTCCACGTCGTCGCCCCGGCTCAGGTTGACCGCGCACCACCCGTCCGCCGCCCGCAGCAGCCGGGCCGAACCACCCGCCGACACCCGCCCCCGCCGCCGGAACCCAGCCAGCGCGGCCCGCCCCGCCAGCAGCTCACCCGGGTCGGCCCGCACCTCGGCCCCGGTCGCCCGGGTCTCCGCCGCCAGCTCGGCAACGACCGTCGAGAGCAGCCCGAAGGCCGGGGCCGGCGACCCCACCGGCGCCCCGTCGGCCCGCCCGGTCAGCGCCATCCCCCCGGACGCGGCCCAGCCGAGCACCGGGCACCCTTCCAGCATGGATCAATTATTCAGTACCGCGCCGAGCTCGTTAGCGAGTACGGTGCCCCGTGCGCTTGTTTCAGTGGGACCGCGACTTCGGGGTCTTCTTCTGCACCCAGGGCATCTCCAACATCGGCGACGCCGCCTGGGGCGTCCTCATCCCGCTCTACGTCCTCGAGCTGACGCACAACCCGTTGCAGGTCAGCGCCATCGCGATCATCGAGGCGGTCGCGTTCGGCCTGCTCCGGATGCCGTTCGGCGCGCTCGCGGACCGCCTCGAGAGCCGGCGGCTGATGATCGTCGCGGACCTCGGCCGCACCCTGCTCACCCTCGTCATCCCGGTCGCGGCCGCGTTCCACGCCGACACGCTGACCGTGATCTACGTCGTGATCGTCCCCATCGAGGCGTTCTCGGCCCTGTTCGACTCGGCCTCCGGCACCGCCGTCCCGATGCTGGTGACCGAGGACAAGCGCGGCATCGCCTACGCCTGGCAGGAGAGCTTCGAGTCGATCGCCTGGGTCATCGGCCCGCCCCTGGGCGGCCTGCTCGCGGTCGCCTTCGGCACCGGCAAGGCGCTCGGCCTCGACTCGGCGACCTTTCTCGTCTCGGTCGCGGGCCTCATCGCGATCCGCAAGCGCTTCGAGCCGGCCGCAGACGAGATCCACGAGCCGCTGTGGGCGTCGATCCGATCGGGCCTGCGGCTGATGATCGCCGACCGGGTGCTCCGCCGCGACCAGCTCGTCTGGAGCCTCTACTCGATCCTCGGCGGCAGCATCGTCCTCGGCCTCGTCTACGTCTCCACCAAGGGCGGGAGGAACGACGCCGCCCTCGCCACCATCGCCGTCGCCGCCTACGCGGCCGGGTCGGCGGCCGGCACCCTGCTCGCGGGCAAGTTCGAGGGCGCCCCGAACCTCTGGCTGGCCGAGGCGGCCGGCCTCGGCATCGCCGCCGTCGGCGCCGCCCTGCTGGCGGTCGGGGGAGTGCCCGCGATCCTGGCCGGCGGCGCGCTGTTCGGCCTCGGCGAGGGCCTCGTGCTCGTGTTCCACCTGACGCTGCGGGCGCGGGTCACGCCCGACGGCTACTTCGGCCGGATCACCGGCGTGGCCGGGGTCGGCCGGCCAGATCACCGGCGGCCTCAGCATGGTCTGGCTCGGCCTGGTCCTGCGCTTCGCTCCCGGCCGGTCCGCGTTCATCGTGCTCGCCGCGGCGGCCGCCGCCCTCGCCGCGGCCGTCGCGATCGCCCCCAAACCCCGAAGTCAAAATCATCCCGATATCGAACGGACCCTGGTTCCACCCGATCCGCCCGCGACTCCTTAACCCCGGGCGGCCGAAAACCGTCGCGACCCGGCCCGGCGACCCCGGTACCCTGCACGGGTGGAGATCCGAGTAGCCACCGACGAGGACTGGCCCAGCATTTACCCGTTCTACGCCGCGATCATGAACGAGGGCAGGACGTACGCGTTCCCCGAGCGGCAGTCCCTCGAGGAGGCCCGCCCCTGGTGGATGGAGCCGCCGCCCGGCGCCACGATCGTCGCGGTCGAGAACGGAAGGATCGTCGGCTCGGCCAAGATGGGCCCGAACCGCCCCGGGCGCGGTGCCCACGTCAGCACCGCCTCCTTCATCGTCGATCCCGCGCACCGGGTCAAGGGGGTGGGAAGGGCGCTGGGCGAGTACGTCATCGACTGGAGCCGCGACGCGGGCTTTCACGCGATCCAGTTCAACGCGGTTGTGGAGGTCAACGACCCCGCCGTGCACCTCTGGAAGTCGCTCGGGTTCGAGGTCATCGGCACCGTGCCGGAGGCGTTCGATCACCCCGACCACGGGCTCGTCGGCCTGCACGTCATGTACCGCAAGCTCTGAATGACGCCCGCGCAGCGTCGGACCGTGGCCGCGATCGAGGCCGAGCTCGCCCGGCTCATCCGCTACGACGACGAGTCGGTCGTGCACGAGGCCTGGATCAGGCAGCGCTACCAGGGCGGCTTCGCCGCCAGCTACGCGCCCGCCCGGTCGGCGGCGGTCAGCACCGCCTGGCACGAGGCCGGCCACGCGGTCGCCGCGCTCGCGGTCGGGGCGCGGTTCAGCTCGGCCAGCATCCGGGCGGGCGGGTCGACGTCCGGTCGGGTGCACTCGATCCAGGGCGGCGGTGAGCTGTCGTTCGTCATCGCGGCCGGCGGCCAGGTCGCCGAGCGGCTGCGGGACTGGACGCTGCCGGAGTCCGACCAGGACCTGCGCCGCTGGCTGGCCGGCTGGCGCGCCGACGGCGGCGACGCGCGGCGGTTCCGGGCCGGCCTGCGGGACCGGTTCGGCGCCGACGAGGCCGCCGCCTGGCGCTACGCCGTCGAAGTGCTGACCCCGCTCCGCCTGCAGATCCGCCAGCTCGCGCGGGCGCTGCTCGTTCATCCCCGCTACCTCCCCTACGAGGTCACGGTCGCCATCGCCGGCGTCCCGCCCAGGTGAGCCTGGCCCGGGTGCTACGGTGCGGCCATGGCGATCCCGCTCAGCGCAGCGACCCGCAGGCTCACCGACGGAAAGAACTACGCGGTCCTGGCCACGATCAACCCCGACGGCAGCCCGCAGACCTCGGTCATCTGGGTCGGCCGGGACGGCGACGACGTCTTGTTCTCCACCATCGAGGGCCGGCGCAAGCACCGCAACATGGTCCGCGACCCCCGGGTCAGCCTGTCCATCATTGACTCGGCCGACCCGGAGAACTACGTCGAGCTCCGCGGCCGGGTCTCGATGACCCCGGACGAGGGCCGACGGTTCGACACCGAGCTGTCCTGGAAGTACGACGGCCGCGACCCGGGCGAGGACCGCCCCGGCGCCGTCCGCGTCATCGGCCGCCTCACGACCGAGAAGGCCACCGGCCGCGCCGCCTGAACCGACCCCCTCACCCCGCGCCCCGCGACCCCACCCGCGCCCCCGCCATCCCACCCGCGCCCCGCGCCCCGCGCCCCGCGCCCCCGCGACCCGCGCCCCCGCGACCCCGCGACCCCGCGACCCTAGGCCAGCGCCAGCGCGATCGCGTGCAGCGCCAGCCCGACCCCAGCCCCGACCACCGTGCCGTTGATCCGGATGAACTGCAGGTCCCGTCCGAGCAGCAGCTCGAGCTGGCTCGAGGTCTGCTCGGCGTCCCACCGCTGGATGGTCCCGGTGACCAGGCCGGCCAGCTCGTCGTGGAATTGGTCGGCGAGCGACCGGGCGGCCGACTCGACCACCCGCTCGAGGCTCTCCTGGAGCTTGGCGTCCGAACCGAGCCGCCGGCCGCCCGCCGACAGGGCGGCCGCCAGCCGGCGGCGCAGCTCCGACTCCGGGTCGGCCGCCTGGATCCGCAGCGTCTCCTTGACGTTCTTCCACAGCGAGGAGGACCAGTCCCGCAGCACCGTGCTGCCGAGCACGTCGCGTTTGATCCGCTCCCCGCGCTCGCGCAGCTCCGGCGACGTCTGCAGCCGCTCGGGGAGCCCGGCGATCCAGTCCTCGAACTGCCGCCGGGTCTCGTCGTCGGGATTCGCCGCCATCTCCGGCAGCCGTTCGCGCAGCCGGGTGAAGAGCCGGTCGAAGGCCCGCCCGTAGACCATGTCAGGGACCCAGCGGGGCGCCTCGGACTCGAACCGCTCCCGCAGCTCCTCGTGATGATCGGCCAGATACCGGTCGGCCCCGTTCACGATCGCGTTGAACACCTCGCTGTGGTGGCCCTCGGCGATGATGATCCCGACGATCCGCCCGGCCAGCGGCGCCACCTCGACCGAGTCGGCCGCCCGGGTCAGCTCGGCCGCGAGCGCCCGCTGGACGTCCTCATCGCGCAGGCCGTCGGCCGCCCGGACGACCATGTCGGCGGCGTGGCCGGCGAACCGGGCGGCGTTGTCGGGGTCGGTCAGCCAGCCCGCCACCCGGGACGCGATCTGGGCCGAGCCGATCCGCTCGCCCAGCACGTCGCCGTTGAGGAAGTTCTCCTGCACGAACTGGCCCAGGGTGGCCGCGAACTGGTCCTTGCGCTCGACGATCACCGCGGTGTGCGGGATCGGCAGGCCAAGCGGGTGCCGGAACAGGGCCGTGACCGCGAACCAGTCGGCGACGCCGCCGACCATCGCCGCCTCGGCGCCGGCCTGCAGATAGGAGAGGAAGGTCCCGTGGGCGCCGTACGCGGTCACGGCCACGAACAGCAGCGTGACCGCCCCGAGGAGGGCGGTCGCCCGTCGGCGGGCGGCGGCCAGACGGCGCGTCCGCAGTTCCACCGACTCGCGTTTGATCGTGGTTGCCGGGGCTGAGGCCATGCCCGGAGTCTAGTTGCCGCGCCGGCCGGCTCCCCGCGCTGGCGGGGGCCGGCCGGCCCAGCGCTCAGCGCACTAGTTACCGCACGCCGACCCGAGGTTAGTGATCGCGGTCTCGAGGGCGCCGGTCGCCTGGGACGGGGTTTCCGTCAGGGCCTTCTGTATCGCGGAAATGAAGGAGCCGAGGGCCGCCTTGCCCGCGGGCGAGGTCAGCTGGGCCTCGTCCGCGGTGAGCTTGGCGACGTACGCCTTGAGGTCCGCCGCCGCCTTGGTCGTCGACTCGCTCTGCAGCGGCGTCAACGTGGTGATGACGCTGGAACTGATCGGGTTGATGATCTTGCAGTCGGCCGCCGAGACGCCGGTGGCGGCGGCCGCCGGGGAGGAAGCGGCCGTGGTGGCGGCGGCCGACGTGGTCGCGGCCGGCGCTGATGCCGGGGCGCTTGACGAGCTCGATGAACTGCTGCACCCAGCGATGAGGGCGCCGCCGACGGCCAGAACGGCCACCACGGTGAGGGATGAGCGCTGAAACATATCTGCTACCTCCAGGGGAGTGGAGCGGAACTAAGCGTTGCATCTCGTGAGAATCTTGTTCTACCACCATGATCAATTAATGCGACGCGGATGGCAACGGAAATCTCATTGATGCCCACGGCGCAGCGGGACGTAGCCCGCTGCCAACCGACGCCAAGATCATCTCCGACGACCACGTAATCGAGCATCCTCGGCTATGGCCCGGCCGTCTACCCGCTAAATACTCAGATGTCGCCCCCGCGCCGTAAGGCTCCAGGACGCGCCGCCCCCGTCCCGCCCTCACCCTCCCGCCCGCCCCTCACCCGTCGCCCGCCCGCCCCTCGACCGTCCCCCACCCTCACCACCCTCCCGCCCGCCCCTCACCCGTCGCCCGCCCGCCCCTCGACCGTCCGCCCACCCGCACCCGTCCCCGCCCGCTCCGCCCCTCGACCGTCCGCCCACCCACACCCGTCCCGTCCGTCCGCGCCTCGACCGTCCGCCCGCCCGCCCCTCGACCGCCCGCCCGCCCCTCGACCGTCCGCCCGCCCCTCGCCCGTCGCCCGCCCGAGCGCGTACCGTCCGCACACCCGCTATGGCCGCCCTCGCCCAGTGGCGGACCACCCAGCCACCCACCCCACGACCGGCCGCTACGCCAGAGCCCCCAACCCGCGCCCGCTAACCAACACCCGCCCCACCCACCTCTCCCGCATTCCCCTCCCAGCAAGATCAAATTATTGTGCGACGTTTCAATACGTTTTCCGAATGTTTTGTCGCACAATAATTTCTGACCACGGTGAGTTATTACTACCTGTAATAGTTATTAAACGGATAGTTATATTTTGTGGCGATCATGGGGATCGATCCGGCAGTCTGAGAGTTATGCCGAAGCCGCGACCCATCACCTGGCCGGAGCTGATTGATTTCCAATCCGGAATTGTCGGCCGCCGGCAAGCGGTCCGCCTCGGCGTGTCACAGACGGCAGTCCTGCGGCGGGCCAAGTCGGGGACCTGGCAGCGCTTGTACCGAGGGACCTACGCGACGTTCACCGGGGTGCCGCCGCGCGAGGCAAGGCTGTGGGCAGCGCTGCTGCGGGCCGGGCCCGGCGCCGTGCTCAGCCATCAGACGGCGGCCGAGGTGCACGAACTAATCGACAAGCCCGCAGCGAAGATCCACATCACCGTGCCCGCCAGCCACGATCCGGCCCGGCGCGGCCCGATCCGCGGAGTGGTCATTCACCGGTCGAGAAACGTGGCCAGCGAGCCCCTTCCGCCTTGGCAGCTGCCGCGCACCCCGATCGCGGACACCGTCCTCGACCTCATCGAGTGCGCGAAGACCACCGATGACGCCTTCGCCTGGCTGACGCGAGCGATCGGCCGCGACCTCGTCTACCCCGCGATGCTGCGGGAGGCACTCTCCGCAAGAAAGCGGATGCGCCACCGCCCCTGGCTCCTCGAGGCGCTCAACGACGTGACCGACGGCGTCATGTCGCCGATCGAGCTCCGCTACGTGCGCGACGTCGAGCGAGCGCACGGCCTGCCGTCACCCAGGCGCCAGGCCCGCCGCGAGCTCGACAGCGGGGTCCGCTACCTCGACAACTTCTACGAGGCGTTCCGGCTCTGCGTCGAGATCGACGGCCGCCTGACCCATCCGCCCGAGCAGAAATGGCGCGACGCCGACCGCGACAGCGACAACCTGTTTCGCGATGACGTGCAGACGATACGGCTTGGGCTGCGCCACGTCACGTCCGGCCGCTGCGTCCAGGCCGCGAAGCTGGCAAAGCTATTCATCCGGCGAGGCTGGGACGGCGCAGGACTGCGATCCTGCGGTCCCGACTGCGCCGTCAATAAAGTCCTACAAGCGGGGGATCCGCCGTCTGACCGCTTACGAGTTGTCCGACGGCAGCGCGGTGCTCATGAGGGCGCCGTACGCCTCGATCGCAAGGTCGACGTTCCTCGAGGCCATGTGGCCAACCAGGAACGCCATGCCCTCGCGGTCAACATCGCTGATCATCGTGCACAGCGTCACCAGGCGCTCGGCGTACTCAGGGGTGATCTCCTGCGGGGGATTCATGCCGATTAGGGTACCTTTGTCCCTCACGAAAACGGTCCGGTACGCCTAAGTCCAGGCCAAGCCCAGGCCCAGGCCAGCCAGGCCCACCCCAGCCAGGACCGGAGCGCCCCAAACCGAGGCGTCCCACCACGTGGTCGAACCGCGCCCCACGCTCGCGCCTCCGCGCCACGCGCCCCACGCGTCTTCTGCCGCCCGCGACTCGCGCCTCCGCGTCCTGTCGGCTACGCCAGCGACACCAAACGCGCTCCTGTCACCTACGCCAGCGACACTAATAGCAAGAAGTGCCACCGTCAGCCGACCAAGCCCGACTCCCAAAGGTTCGTTAGCGGAACATATTGACCGTGCGCGCCGGTAGCTGATCTCATCGTGTCTGCCCTGTTGCGCGTCTGCCGTGTCCTCTGCGGCGGAGGAGGAGGCTGTGGTGGCTGGGATCTCGACCGCCGAGGGGGAGTCCGAGGAGTCCGAGGAGTCCGGGGCCGCCCGGGTAGGCCCGCCGCCGCCATTCGACCCGGAGCTGCTACCCGCGATCACCGCCATGGCGCAGACCGAAGGTCCCGTGTTCACGCTCGAGATGATCCCGGCGATCCGGCGGGCGCCGTCGGCGTTCCCGGTGCCGACGATCGAGGATCTGCGGCGGGGCGGTGCGTTCGATGTGACCGAGCGTCTGGTGCCGGGCCCGGCCGGGGCACCCGACGTCTCCCTGCTGATCTGCCGCCCCAGCGGCGTGACCGCACCCGCCCCGTGCCTGTACTTCATCCATGGCGGCGGCATGATGCTCGGCAACAACCGCAGCGGCGGGACCGCGAGTGCGCACGAGCACGCCGTGGCGCTCGGCGCGACCCTGGTCTCGGTTGAGTACCGGCTCGCGCCCGAGACGCCGCACCCGGGACCGGTCGACGACTGCTACGCGGGCCTGACCTGGACGGTCGAGCACGCCGACGAGCTCGGCATCGATCCGCAGCGCCTTGTCGTCGGCGGCGCCAGCGCCGGCGGCGGGCTCGCGGCGGCGGTGGCGCTGCTGGCCAGGGACCGCGGCGGCCCGGCCCTGCGCGGCCAGCTGCTGCTGTGCCCGATGCTCGACGACAGGAACGACACCCCCTCGTCGCATCAGATGACGGGCCTCGGCATCTGGGACCATGGCGCGAACGAAGTGGGCTGGACCGCGCTGCTCGGCGAAGCCCGCGGCGGCCCCGACGTCTCACCGTACGCGGCCCCGGCCCGCGCGACCGACCTGTCCGGCTTGCCGCCCGCGTTCATAGACGTCGGCTCGGCCGAGACGTTCAGGGACGAGGACGTGGCCTACGCGAGCAGGATCTGGCAGGCCGGCGGGGACGCCGAGCTGCACGTCTGGCCAGGCGGCTTCCACGGCTTCACCGGCATGGTCCCGGACGCGGCCATCTCCAGGGCCGCGATGGCCGCGCAGCGCACCTGGCTGCGCCGCCTCCTCGCCGCCTAACCCGCCCGCTCCGGAGCCGTCAGTCGTCAGCAGACGGAACCTCCTGGGCGATCTCCCAGACGTTGCCGCCCGGGTCGGCGAAGGTCGCCGTGCGCATGCCCCAGTCCCGATCGGCCGGCCCGCTGAGCGGCTGCACACCGCGCCCTGCGATCTCCGCGCACACCGCGTCCGCGTCCTCGACGATGATCGCGAACTGCCCGACGCCCTTCGCGGCCTCCGTCAGGACGTACGGCAGCGGCGACGGCGACGCCGCAGCCTGATGCAGGAACACCAAGACGCCCTCCAATCGGAGCAGCGCATCGCCCTCATCCAGTGGCTGCGCGTCCAGCCCGAACAGGCCCGCGTAGAACTTCCGCGCCTCGTCGAGATTGGGGACGAACAGCGTCATCGCGCCGATCTCCCGCTTCCAGTCAGCCATGTGCAGCCGCTTCCTCTCCGCCGTCTGAGATGCCGCAATGCCGACTGCCTGAGCGTCGCGGAATCATCGTCCCGCCGGCAGCAGCCGCATCAGCTCGCCCGCAGCGGTCTCAAGCGGCGCGCTGCTGCGCTCGACCCGGCACATGACCAGCGCGCCCTCCATCGCGGTAAGCGCGATCGAGGCAATCGGGCCGGCCCGGTCCGGCTGCACGCCGGCCGCCTCGAGTTGCTCGGCCAGCAGCGCGGTCCAGGCCGCGAAGGCGGCCCGGGCGGCGACGGTCAGCTCCTCATCGTCGGCGTCCATCGCCACCCCGGCGACCGGGCAGCCGCCGCAGCCGCCGGAGGCGAGCACCGACTGCCGCCACAGGTCGATGAACCAGGCGAGCACCCCATCGGCCGTGTCGGCCGGGCACGCGCGCAGGTAGCCGAGGATCTGCCCCGAGGTCCACTCGATCACGTCCCCGGCCAGCTGCCGCTTGCCGCCGGGGAAGTGGTGGTAGATCGAGCCGCGGGGGGCGCCGCTGTCGGCCAGCACGTCGGAGAACGAAGTGCCGCTGAGCCCGCGCGCCCCGATGAGCGCGGCCGCGCTGCTGATCATGCTCACCCGGCTGCTACCGCTCAAGTGCCACCGGTCCCTTGACTATGACGATCGTCATAAGGCAGGCTGGCGATCGTGTCTATGACGACCATCATAAAACGTTCAGGGGGACAACAATGCCCATGATCGACGCGTACGCCACCGCCGGCACGTTCGCCGACAAGCAGCGGCTGGCGCAGGACCTGGCGACTGCGGTGATGCAGATCGAGCAGGTTCCCGACATCCCGATGTTCCGCAAGAACACGGCCGCGTTCGTGCACGAGCTTCCGGCCGGCGCCCTGTCCAACGTCGACGGCGATGGCACCTACGTCCGGGTGCAGGTGCTGACCAACGCGGGCGCGCTCGACCGCGACAAGCAGCTCGCGGTCGTCAGCCAGCTGACCGAGATCATCGCCGCCGCCGCGGGCGATCCCACCCTCGCCGGCCGCACCTGGGTGCTGCTGACCGAGGCGCCCGAGGGCGGCTGGGGCCTCTGGGGCCACGCGCACACCAACGCCGAGCTCGTCGACGCCGCCCGCGCGCAGCTGGCCGAGTTGGCCGCAAACAGCTCGCCCAGCTGACTGCGCAAAGGGCAGGCGCGACAACGGCGATTATTTCCGCCTGCTCGCCCGGTCGTAACGGCATGCGCTTTTCACTGCTGCCGGAGCCGGGGCCTCAGCGGGTGTACGGGCTGGCGACGCTGGTGAACACGTTCGGGTTCGGCCTGGTGGTCACCTCGCTGGTGCTGTACTTCACCCGGGTGGTGCACCTGGGCAGCCTCCAGGTCGGGCTGGGCCTCACGATCTCCGGCCTGATCGGGCTCGTCGCCGGGGTGCCGGTCGGCGCCCTGGCCGACCGGCACGGTCCGCGCACGGTCGTCCGGGTGACCTTTCTGGTGCAGTTCCTGTCCGCGCTCGGGTACCTGTTCATCCGCGACTTCGCCGCCTTCGTCGTCATCGCCGCCGTCGACATGCTGGCGATGAACGCGAACCAGGCGGCCGACGGGGCGCTGCTGCGCCGGGTCGGCGGCGAGGACGCGGCCGTGTTCCGCTCCGCCACCCACGCGATCACGAACGTCGGCATCTCCCTCGGCGCGGTCGGCTGCGCGGTCGCGGTGCAGATCGGCACCGCCGACGCCTACCGCGCCCTGATCGCCGTGAACGCGCTCACCTTCCTCGGCGCCTGGCTGGTGAGCGCGCGGCTGCCGAAGTACGAGCCGCTGCCGGCGCCCGACGACGGCCCGCGCTGGGGGGCGCTGGCCGACCCGGCGTTCGTCGGCTACGCGGCGCACAACGCGCTGATGAGCATGCAGTACATGATCCTGCTGCTTCCGCTGCCGCTGTGGATCGTCGGCCACACCCGCGCGCCGGGCTGGAGCGTCGGCGCGCTGCTGCTGCTCAACACGTTCATCGTGATCGCGTTCCAGGTCCGGGTCGGGCGAAACGTGACCACGATCCGGCAGGGCGGCGCGGCCGTGCGCCGAGCCGGGCTGCTGTTCACGGTCAGCTGCTGCGCGATCGGATTCTCGGCCGGGCTGCCGGGCTGGGCGGCGCTGCTGCTCCTGGCGGCCGCGATCGCGGTGCTCTCGGTCGGTGAGGTCAACCACGCGGCGGGTACGTTCATGCTCGACTTCGGGCTCGCGCCCGCCCACGCCCAAGGCCAGTACCAGGGCCTGGCCGGGCTCGGGCTCGGGGCAGGCGGCGCGGCCGCGCCGACGCTCATGATCGGCCTCTGCCTGACGTTCGGCACCGTCGGCTGGATCGGGCTGGGCGTGTTCTTCGCCCTCCTCGGGCTGACCGCCCCCGCCATCGCCCGCTGGGGCGAGCGCACCCGCCCCGCCTTCCTGGCCGAAGCCGCAGCCGAAGCCGCAGCCGAAGCCGCAGCCGCAGCCGAAGCCGCAGCCGAGCCCTTGCCGTTGACCGAGTCAACGAATTATCGTTGATCCAGTCAACGATAAGGAGGTCGCGATGGCAGGCTCGACCATCACCAAGGCCGGGCCGTCGGACCCGACGGCCGCGCAGGTGGCCCAGGTCCGCGCGTTCAACCGCTTCTACACGAACGTCATCGGCGTGCTGCACGGGATGTACCTGGACTCGCCGTTCACGCTGACCGAAGGCCGCCTGCTGTTCGAGATCGCCCGCCAGCCTGCGGTGGAGGTGTCCGACCTGCGCCGCTCGCTCGACATCGACGCCGGCTACCTGAGCCGGGTGCTGAGCCGGTTCGAGGCCGAGTCGCTGATCACCAGGCACCGCTCGGCCGCCGACGCGCGCCGCCAGGAGGTCCGCATCGCCGACGCCGGCCGCGCGGCCGCGGCGGACCTCGACCGGCGCTCGGCCGGGCAGATCGCCGACCTCCTGCACGGCGCCGACTGCGACCGCCTGCTCCACGCGATGCAGGTCATCACCACCGAGCTCGGCGCACCGGCGGAGAGCGGCAGCCCGGCGCGCGAGGCAACCGGGATCGCGGCCGGCCAGCGGGTGGTGACGCTGCGCCCGCCGACGGTCGGCGACCTGGGCTGGGTGCTGCACCGGCACGCGACCGTCTACGCGGCCGAGTTCGGCTGGGACGCCACCTTCGAGGAGCTCTGCGCGCGCATCATCGCCGAGTACACCACCCTGCGCGACGACCACCCGGACCGCACCGCCGGCTGGATTGCCGAGGTGGACGGCGGGCCGGCCGGCTCGGTCTTCTGCGTCCCCGACGGCGAGACCACCGCCCGGCTCCGCCTGCTGCTGGTCGAGCCGTGGGCCCGCGGTCTCGGCCTCGGCGCCACCCTGGTCGGGCAGTGCCTGCAGTTCGCCCGCGAGGCCGGCTACGCCGACATCACCCTGTGGACCTACGACCGCCTCGCCGCCGCGCGCAAGGTCTACCAGGGGGCCGGGTTCACCCTCACCAGCGAGGAACCCGACGACGCGTTCGGCCACCGGATGATGAGCCAGACCTGGTCCCGCCCCCTCGAGCGCGATCGCAGTAACTTACGGTCAGGAGAACCGCTGCAACGCCCGTGAGGAGAACGGTCCGTGAGCGCTCCCACTGGCCCTGACCGCAGTGAGCCCGAAGACGGCGCCCCCGAAGGCAGCCCGCCCAAAGACAGCACCCGAGCGCATGCCCGGCTGGCGCTAGTCGCGCTCACCGCCGGGACCGCCTCGCTCGACGTCACCGCGTTCTTTCGCCTCGGGGGCGTCTTCGCCAGCGTCATGACCAGCAACCTGGTCTTCGTCGGGGTCGCCGTCGTCAAGACCGAGGCCGCGTTCGGCGCCCGTTGCGCGGTCGCCATCCTCAGCTACATCGTCGGCGTCGGCATCGGCTCCGCCATCGCCCCGCCCAGCGGCCGGGAGAACCGCCTGGGCACCCGCCCGCTCAGCCTGCTGCTGACCGGAGAGCTCGCGGTCCTGGTCGGCTACGCGATCTGGTGGATGGCAGTCGACGCCCGCCCCATCGGCTGGGCCCGGCTCGCGCTGCTCGGCAGCATCGCCCTGGCGATGGGCAGCCAGAGCGCCGCCGCACGGCAACTGGGCAGCCCTCACGTCGGCACCACCTACCTCACCGGCACCCTGACTTCGCTGGTCAGTAACCTGGCGGAGCGTCGCCGCCCCGACGCCGAGGCGGTCGCCGTCCTCATTGCCCTCCTCGTCGGCGCCGGCGCGGGCGCAGCCCTCCTCGACGCCGCCCCGGTCACCGTCCCGCTGCTGGCCCTGGCCGGCGTCGGCAGCGCCGTCGCCCTCTCCTGGCACATTGCCCGCGCAAGGCCTCGCCGGAATCGTGACGGCTAAAGCTCTGCGGTGGCGGGCCCGGGCTCCGTGGCGGGGCCGACGATCTCGCCCGACGCGGTGCGGTGCACGCCGCGAATGCCGGGCACCAGGACCACCAGCGCGCACGGGACCGAGAGCACGATCGCGGCCGCGACCAGGGTCGAGGTGAAGCCGATGGACGCGCCGAGCGGCCCTGCCACCGCGTAGCCGACGGGCATGATGACCAGCGAGACAAGCCAGTCGTAGGAGTTGACCCTGGACCGTACGTTCTCCGGGATCAGCACCTGCATCGTCGGCGTCCACAGGCCGTTCAGCGCGACCAGCCCGAAGCCGTCGAGCACGTTGGCCGCGCAGATCAGCGGCACCGAGCGGGAGAACGCCAGCGCCAGCAGCGGCAGCGCCCCCAGGGTCAGCAGCAGGTTCCCGACCACCAGCGGCCGCCGCGGCTTGACCCGGAGCACGAACAGGCCCGCCGCTACCGCCCCCACCCCGAATGAGGCGGAGATCAGCCCCCAGGCGGTGGCCCCGCCGAGCGACCGCGCCGCGATGACCGGGCCGAGCACGAGCATGGCGGGCATCGCGAAGTTCCAGCACGCGTGCGCGAGAAGGTTGATCCAGTACCACGGCCGGATCGCGAGCTCGTGCCAGCCCTCGGCCAGGTCGGCCAGGAACGAGCCGGGCGGCGCCATCGATCGCGGCGGCAGCCGCAGCATCGCCAGCGAGACGACGCTGACCACGAACGTGGCGGCGTCGAAGGCGAACAGCCAGCCGGTCCCGAAGACGGCGATGAGCACCCCGCCGATGGCGGGCCCGCCGACGCTGAACACGCTCTGCGGCAGGTCGAGCAGGCTGTTGGCCTGCTGCAGCTGATCAGCCGGAACGGTCTCGGGCGTCAGCCCGGTCGAGGCCGGGCCGAAGAACGACGCGCCGATCCCGTACAGCACCGCCCCCACCGCGATCTCCCAGACGTGCGCCCGGCCGGTGAGCAGCAGCACCGCCAGCACCGCCTCGACCCCGCCGCGGAGCACATCGGCCGCCATCATCACGTGCTGCCGCCGCAGCCGGTCCGCCCAGACCCCGCCCGCGAGCAGGAACACGACCCGCGCGACCGTCTGCAGCGCGGCGATGAGCCCGATGTCGGTCGCCGTCCCGCCGATGTGCAGCACCGCGAAGACCAGCGCGATCTGCACCACCGCGTCGCCGAGCGAGGAGGTGGTGGAGCCCAGCCACATCAGCCGGTACGGCCGGAGGGCCAGCGGCCGCAGGGCCTCCGCGCAGGTGCGAGCGGCGCTTGCCCACGTCGCTGCGAGCGTCGTCCGCCGTGTCCGTCAAGTGATCCTCCGTTCAGGCCCGGGCGATTGTGTCGTATCCCGTCCTGAATCGCAACCAATTAACCGGCTCGTGGAACCACGGGTCCGTTCGGGAAAAAAGCTTTTGAATTTATCGAACGGACCCTGAATGACTCGCAGTGCTCCATGACCCGCCGTCCCGGCGGAGAACTGCCGCCAGCAGCTCCGCCATCCGCGCGCGGTATTCCGCCACGTTGCCGAGCTTGACGTGCTCGTAGCCGCGGACCATGTCGGGCAGGCCGGCGATCTCGACCGCCCGGGCGTGGTTGCCGGCCGTGAGACCATCCGCCAGCCGGGTGATCACGTCCCGGTACTCGGCCAGCAGGGCGCGTTCCTCCCGCCGCACCTCGGTGCGGCCGAACGGGTCGAACGGGGTGCCGCGCAGCCGTCGCATCGCCACCAGGGTGGCGAAGGCCGGCCGGAACCACGGGCCGAGGCTGATCTTGCGCTGCATCCCCAGCGACCGCAGCACCGGCGGGTGCAGCCGGTAGGCGTACCGCGCGCCGCGGCCGAACTGCTCCTCGATCCGGCTGGTGAGGGCGGGATCGAGGGAGAGCCGGGCGACCTCGTACTCGTCCTTGTAGGCGGCCAGCTTGAACAGGTTGGCGGCCACCGTCCGGGCCAGCAGGTCACCGTCGGCGACGTCCGCCTCGCGCGCCCGCACGCGCTCGACCAACTCGGCGTACGCGTCCGCGTAGGCCGCGTCCTGGTAGGCCATCAGCTCGGGCACCCGCACCGCCAGCAGCTGCGCCAGCGACGACGGCTCGTCGTCGCGTCCCGCCTCCGGCCGCTCCGGCGCCGGCCCGCTGACCGACAGCCGCCCGTGCCGGAAGGCGGCGATGTTGGCCTCGGCGGCGACCCCGTTCAGCCGGATGGCGTGCTCGATCGCCTCGGCGCCGATCGGCAGGGCGCCGGCCTGGTAGGCGACGCCGACGAGGATCATGTTCGCGTACTGCTCGTCGTCGAATAGCCGCCGCGCCAGCCCGGCCGCGTCGAGGAAGCGCGCCGACGCCACGCTGCCCTCAACCGCGGCCATCACCTGGCCCTGAGCCGGGAACCGGGCGGCGGTGTTCACCACCATCCGGCCGGTCGGCACCTCGGTGGTGGAGACCACCGCGACCGTGCGGCCGGCGTCGGCCGCCCGCAGGTTGCCGCCGTCGGTGGCGACCAGGGAATCGCACCCCAGGTAGAGGTCGCATTCGCCGTCGGCGAGCTTGGCCGCGTGGTCGAACGGCCCGGTGCCGATCTTCAGGTCCGACACCACCGCCCCGCCCTTCTGGGCGAGGCCGGTCTGGTCGAGCGTGCGCACCGACCGGCCTTCGGCGGCGGCCGCGGTGGCCAGGATCTGCGCGATCGTCACCACCCCGGTTCCGCCGACGCCGGTGATGCGCAGGGCGAAGCCGTCGGCGTCAAACAACGCGGCCGGCTCCGCAGGCGCGTCCACCGGCTCCACCTGCCCCGCGCGGGACCGGGCAGCGGCCGCCGGCCCGGCGCCGGGGTGATGCTGAGGAAGGACGGGCAGTCGCCTGCCAGACAGGAGAAGTCAAGGTTGCACGAGGACTGGTTGATCACGGTCTTGCGGCCGAACTCGGTCGCGACCGGCTGCACCGACAGGCAGTTGGATTTGGCGCCGCAGTCGCCGCACCCCTCGCACACCCGCTCGTTGATGAACACCCGCCCGGCCGGCGCCTGCGCCTTGCCCCGGCGTCGCTTGCGGCGCTTCTCGGCCGCGCACTCCTGGTCGTGCACGAGCACGGTCACGCCCGCGATCGCCGCCAGCTCCCGCTGCACGTCGAGCAGCTCGTCGCGGTGCCTGACGTCGGCCCCGCGCCCGAGCTGGCGGCGCAGCCGGGCCGGGTCGTCGGTGGTGACGACGACCTTGCGCACGCCCTCGGCCGCCAGCAGGGCCAGCAGCCGGTCGACCGGCAGCTCGCCCATCGCCTGCTGGCCGCCGGTCATCGCCACCGCCGAGTTGCGCAGCAGCTTGAACGTGATGTTGACCCCGGCCGCGACCGCCGCCCGGATCGCCAGGCTGCCGGAGTGGGTGAAGGTGCCGTCGCCGATGTTCTGCACGAAGTGCTGTTGCTCGACGAACGGCGCCAGGCCGATCCACTGCGCGCCCTCGCCGCCCATCTGCGACAGCCCGGTGACCGAGCCGACCTGCGCCTCGGGCATCAGCAGGACCATCGCGTGGCAGCCGATCCCGCCGCCCACCAGCGTCCCCGGCGCGACCTTGGTCGAGGAGTTGTGCGGGCAGCCCGAGCAGAAGTACGGCGTGCGCGCCGCCAGCGGCAGCAGCACCCGCTCCCGCGCGGCCGGGGTCCGGGTCATGACCGGCACGCCCAGCGGCTCCAGGTGGCGAGCGAGGCCGGCTGCGACCGCGTCGGCGTCGAGTTCGCCGTACGCGGGCAGCAGCGGGGACCCGTCCCGGCCGCGCTTGCCGTGCACCGCAGGCGCGCCCGGTCGTCCGTAGAGGACCGACTTGACCGCGTCCTCGAGGAACGGGCGCTTGTCCTCGACGACGATGATCTCGTCAAGCCCGTCGGCGAACTCGGCGACCACGGACGGCTCGAGGGGGAAGATCACGCCCAGCTTGAGCAGCCGGATCCCGTGCGCGTCGAGGTCGGTCAGGCCCAGCGCGTCCAGCGCCTGGCGCAGGTCGAGGTAGGTCTTGCCCGCGGCGACGAGGCCGATCCTGGCCCGCCCGGCGGGCGCGCCGATGATCGTGTTCAGGCCGCTGCGGCGGATGTACTCGAGCGCGATCGGCAGCCGGGTGAGCTGCTGGCCGCGCTCGAGCTCGGCCAGCTCGGGTCCGAGCAGCCGCGCGCTCGGGCGGTGCCGGTAGGCGACCAGACCGCCGGGCATCCCGGCGCCCAGGTCGGGCGGCTGCCACGCTGCGTCGACGGCGTCAGCGGTGGCGGCGCCGTCGGCGACGGCGGTGCCGACCTTGATCGCGGACCACAGGCCGCTGGCCCGCGACAGCTCGACCGCGTGCAGGCCGTGCAGCAGGATCTCGGCCGCGTCGGCCGGGTAGAAGGTGGGCAGCCCGAGGTCGGCCAGCGCGAGCTCGGACGAGCAGGGCACGGTCGACGACTTGGCGGCCGGGTCGTCGCCCACCAGCGCCACCGCGCCGCCGGTCGGCGAGGTCCCGATCAGGTTGGCGTGCCGCAGCGCGTCGGTGGCCCGGTCGAGGCCGGGCGCCTTCCCGTACCAGACGCCGGTGACGCCGTCGTAGATCGCGTCGCCGACCCCGCCCGGCTCGCCCGGGCGGCCGATCAGCTGGGTGCCGGACACCGCCGTGGCGGCCAGCTCCTCGTTCACCCCCGGCTGGTGGGTGACCCGGTGCTCCCGCAGCAGGCCCGCCTGCCGGGCCAGCTCCAGGTCGTAGCCGGCCAGCGGCGACCCCTCGTAGCCGGACACGTAGGCGGCCGTCCGCAGGCCCGCCCGCTCGTCGTGCCTGGCCCGGTCGATCAGCATCCGGACCAGCGCCTGGATCCCGGTCAGGAAGATCGTGCCGTCTTGCCGCCGATAGCGCTCGTCGAGCGTGGATACGCGCGCAGCCGTCATGTCGCAAATGTACGCGCCGCCACGCGGCTAGTCGCCGCTCCCGCTAGCGCCGCGGGCACCGCTGCTTGCGTCGGCGCGGAGCGGGCTGCCAGCCCGGGCGCTCCGCACGACCTCGCTGATGGCGGCGATCACCAGCTCGGGGTCGCTCTCGTGGAGCGCGTGATCCGCGTGACTGGACAGGACGTGACGGCTGTTGGCGGAGAGCCGGGCCTGCTCGCGGTGGAAGCCATGCCACAGCCGCCACTGCCTGCCGCCGTACGGGCCGCCGTCCGCGCGGGTGAGCACCAGCAGCGGCTTGTCGCCCAGCGCGCCCGGCGCGAGCGGGCGGTCGGCCTCGGTGACGGACCGGAAGGCCCGCCATTCGCGCAGCATCGACCGCCGGTCGGCGCCGCCGCGCCAGCTCCGCCGCGACAGCAGCACCCTCGGCTGGAAGAGCAGCTCCTCCAGCCTGACCTTCCAGGTGAAGACCTCGTCGAGCAGCGGCGTCTGGCCCTCGTGGCTCGACTCGACCAGGACCATCCCCGCCACCTGGTCGGGGTGGAGCGCCGCGTACGTGCGCACGTACATCCCGCCGACCGAGAAGCCCACCAGCACGATCGGGCCGGCGATGCCCAGCGTCTCCAGGACGACGTGCAGGTCGGCGGCGATGTCGGCCGGCGTTCTGCGGTCGGCGGCCCGGCTGCTGGCACCGTACGGCGCCCGGTCGTAGGTGACGACCGTGGTCTGCGCGGAGAGCGTCTCGGCGATCGCCCGCCACTCGGCCGCCGAGCCGCCGAAGGACGGCTCGATGACCACGACGGGCGAGCCGTCGCCGACGACGTTCGCCTCGATCCGGTGCCGGCCGGCTTTCACCATTGTCGTGCGCACTGCCACCCTCCATGACGACGAGACCAAACCGCGAGACCTCACGGCGAGACTGAGACGATGCGGGCCGACGGTCAGCCGCCGGCCCGCATCGGGCGCTACGAAGCGCCCGAGGAGTTGTAACTCGTCGTCTCCAGCCGGTCGAGCTTGCGGATGGAGATCGGCTGCGCGCTCTCATCGGCGGGCGCCGCCTCGGCCCCGTCGGCCGCTGTCCGGAGTTCTTCTGCCATGGGTGTCACCTCCTCTCGCCTGCCAGGGTCTTTCTGGCCAGCGCCTGCACCTGACGACGGTGGCGGTGCCACCAGCGCCAGGCCCACAGGCCCTGCCAGGTGAGCAGGATCGCGAGCGCCGCGCCGCCGTCAACCGTGGTGACGGGCGTGACGCCGATTTCCGAGACCGCCCGGGCGAGCAGGACGATCAGCGCCGGCAGCGACACCGCGCACTCGACGCCGAGGCAGATCGCGGTGCCGGCCAGCAGGACGACGCTGTACACCTGGATCGCGCGCCGCTCGGTCGCGGGCCGGGCCAGCCGGGGATCGGTCGCGGGCGTCGAGCGCCGGCTGGCCCGGCCCCCGAGGTAGCGCAGGTAGGCCGACCCGTCGGCGTAGAGGTTGGCGCACCCGGTCAGGTCCTGCAGCACGAAGTAGAGGTCTGTCCGCATGAAGACCATCAGCTGGGCCGCGAGCATGAGCACGGTCTCCGCGACCGCGACCGCGAGCAGGCTGCGGACCATGCCGCCGGGGTCGGCCAGCCCCAGCACGAGCAGCAACGCCCCCGCCAGGCAGACGTTGGCGGCGATCCCCGCCAGGTAGACGGTGACCCTGGTTCGGCGCGGCGCCGCCCACACCGCGCTCACGTCGGTCTGCGCGACCAGGAACTGCAGCCGGGTGCTGAGGGTGATCCGGGCGGGCGCGCCCGCCGCCCGTGCGGCCGCCAGGTGCGCCAGCTCGTGCAGCAGGACCAGCGTCCAGCCGATGGCGGCGTTGGCCGCCAGCACCAGGCCGACCCGTCGGCTCCAGACCAGCACGTGATAGCTGGGCAGCAGCGCCGGATGCGCCGCCAGCATGATCAGGGCGGCCGCGGCGAACCCCGCCACCACGACCGGCCCGAGCGGGTGCAACAGCCAGCGGACGTGCTCCGGGCGCAGCCAGGGAACGCTCGGGCGGGCATCGGCGTGGTCCTCGCGGACCAGATCGTCGACCGACCCGACGAACCCGAGCTCGTCCAGCGCGTTCACGAAATCGGCCACCGCGAACCGGGTCCCGGTCTCCGAACGCAGCCGCGCGGTGACCTCGTCCACCGTCAGGCGCTCGGCCAGCAGCGCGATGACCCGCACGGCCACGTCCGGTATCGAGATGAAGTCGCCGGTCTCCGGCCGTCCGATCACCCAGCCGTCGCGGTCGCGGCGCCGGCTCAGCGGGCGCAGCCGCACCCGCGAGCCGCCCGCGACGCCGGCCGCCGTTGTTCGTTCCATCACCGCCGCCTGGTCATCACGGCCGCCGAGTCGCCCGGCAGGCAGCGCACTCGGGATGCGGCGGAGCGCGGAACACCTGCGACGCGTCGATGGCGGCCAGGTTCACCATGCTCACCTGGCCGGGAACCGCGGGCGGGATGCCGGTCAGCAGCGAGATGACGTTGTGGGCGGCCAGGTACCCCGACAACCCGGCCGAGGTCGCGCCGACCGCGCCGAACATGGCCGCACGGCGTTGCGGGGAATCCTCGGCCTGCGCGCCGATCGCGGCGTTGCCGTCATCGAGCGAGCGGGCATTGCACTCCCAGCAGGGCCCCTGGCCGGGCACGAAGACGCCGGTCTGGACAAGCGGGCCGTGATAGCCGCCGTAAACCCACGGGCGCCGGGCGATAAGGCACGCCCGGTTGGCCCATATCCGGAGCTCAGGCGGCCGGTCGGCGGTCAGCAGGAGGACGTCGCAATCGGCGATGAGGCCGAGTACGTCCTCCGTCGAAGTCGCCTCCGTGCATTGCCCGGTGACTTTGATGTCGTTATTCAGCTGACCGAGCCTGGTGACCGCGCAATCTGCCTTCGGCCGACCGATGTCATCTTCCGTGTAGAGAATCTGCCGGCTGAGATTGGACAATTCCACAACGTCAGGATCGACGCAGTTCAGGTGCCCGACCCCGCTCGCGGCGAGCGCCAGGGCGGCGGCGCCGCCGGAGCCGCCGACGCCCAGGATGGTGACCGACGCCTCCCGCAGCCGGGCCTGCGGTTCCCACGAGCTCGCCCGCGGCGTCAGGTCAAGCCACCGGTAGAACCCCACCGCCCGGTCGTATCGATGCAGGTCACGCTCGGTCAGGTTATCCGGGACTGGTCCCGCCGCGTCCTCCACGTAGCCGGATGCCAGCAGCTGCTCGGCGCCCCGCCTGAGCACGTCGGCCGGCCGCTGCGGATGCGCCGAGTGCACCCGCTCGATGATTTCGGCCAAGCTCCGGCTGCCGTCCATCGCGGTCAGCATGGTCCACACCCAGCCGTCAGGATCGGCAATCTCGCTGGCAATTCCGTAAGACACCCAGCCGATGCGGATCTTGCCGCCCGCTATCCGGTAGGGCGCATGCTCCGATTTCACTCTCGGTCTGCGCATGGGGACCGGAATGGACATAACGCAACATATAACATTTTGACACGATTGCTGTCAACGATCTATCAAAATCGACGACATAAGCCGGCGGTGAAATTCAACCGGCGTAATTACGAGCGCGTCTTCTGCCCCAGGCCGCCCCCAGGGCTAGGCAGGCAGACCAACCGGGCAACAGCGTACTCCGGCCCCTGGGTCTTGGGATGATGCACCAATGACGCCCACGATCGTGCTGCCCGACGGCGATCCGCACATGGCCGCCCTGCTGTCCAGGCCCGACTTCGCCGCCCGCCTCGACCGCCTCGGCGGCGCCCGCCTCCACGCCGACCTGCCGGCGAACGACGACGAGCTGATCGCCCGGATCGGCGACGCCACCGTCGTCATCCTCGGCGCGTACCTCACCGGCCCGGTGCTGCGCCGGCTGCCCGCGCTCGAGCTGATCTCGTTCACCGGCACCGGCGCGGCCACCTTCGTCGACCTGCCGGCCGCCCGAGCCTGCGGTATCGCGGTCGCCAACGTCGCCCGCTACGGCGACGCCGCCGTCGCCGAGCACGCCCTCGCCCTCGCGCTCGCGCTGGCCAAGAACGTCGTCGGCAACGACCGCGCCGTCCGGGCGGGGGAGTGGCACGTCGGGCAGGGCGTCGAGCTGGCCGGGAAGACGGCCGGGATCGTCGGCTACGGCGGCATCGGCGCCCGGCTGGCGGGCCTGCTCGAGGCGATCGGCATGCACGTCGTCGCCTGGACGCTGCACCGCGACCCGGCCCGGCTGACCTCACCCGCCCAGCGGTTCGTGGAACTCCCGGAGCTGCTGGAGACCGCAGACCTCGTCTCGCTCCACCTGCTACTGACCGACGAGACCCGCGGCATGATCGACGAGTCTGCGCTCCGTTCACTCAAGCCCGGCGCACTGCTCGTCAACACCGCGCGAGCCGAGCTGATCGCCCCCGGCGCGCTCGAGCGGGTCCTGGCCGAGGGCAGGATCGCGGCCGCCCTCGACGTCTTCGGGACCGAGCCGCTCGCGTCCGGCTCGCCGCTCCGCACCCTGCCAAACGTGGTGCTCTCCCCGCACCAGGGGTACAACACGCCGGAGAGCCTGGAGCGCATGCTCGACGTGGTCGTCGCCAACATCGAGCACTATCTGTCGGGCACCCCCGTCAACATTGTCTCCGCCGCCCGGCAATTATTTGCCATTGGCAATTACGTGCCATTCTAGTAAATTGAGGGTCGACGTAATTTGCCACGCCTAAAAATGCCATCCTATAATCACCGGTAAGAGGCGCCGGAATGTCAGAGGGAGGAGGCATTCTGATCTCATGCCAGGTCTAAAGCACCAGTCCATCGTCCAGATCCTGCGCGACGAGCCGCAGCTCCTTGTCATGTTCCTCGGAAGTTCCGGCTTCCTGCTCCCATCCGGCGCATGCCCGGTCATCGCCGACAGCGACCTCTCCCACCGCACCCCACGCATGCTCAAAGAGCTCCGGTCGGACAACGTGTTCCTTTTCCAGGGAATGGACGAGAAGGTCGCCGTTGTCGTGGAGGTGCAGACGTCCCGGCCCAACCATAAACGCAAGCTCACCTGGCCCTGCTACGTGACCAGCGCCCGGGAGGTGCACGACTGCAAGGCCTACCTGCTCGTGGTGGCCGCTGGCCGCGACGCCCTCGCCGCCAGCGAACGCGTGATCGAGATCGGCCAACCCGGCTTCGACCTGCGGCCGTTTGTCACCGGGCGCGACCGCATGCCCCCTCCCGGCGGCCCGTTGTTCGGCCCCGAGTTGACCATGCTGCACATCCTCACCGGCACCCTAGACCTCTCCATCCACGAGGCTCGCATGTTCGCCCTGGTCAGCATCGCCGCGGCGAAGCCCGACCGCTATCGCCGCTACGTCCACCTCATCCGCATCTTCACCCCGCGACACGCACGACAGGAGTTGGAGCAGCTCATGGAAGACCTCTTCAAGGACCCGTTCATCGACCGCTTCCTCGAGGAAGGCAAGCAGGAGGGCATGGAACAGGGAAAGCAGCTGGGTCGAGCCGACAGCGCGACCCGTGTGCTGCTCACGATCCTCGCGGCCCGAGGCATCGCTATCGCCGATCAGCTCCGCTCCCGGATCGCCGAGTGCACCGACCCGGACCTACTCGAGCGATGGGCCACCCGAGCCGCCACCTCCACCACGGCCGACGAGGTGTTCGCCTCGTAGGCCAGGCAGCGCCGACCCCAGAGAAAACCTGCAGGAAATACGAAGCCGACAAGTCCTCAAATTTGGTAAGTGATCGGCTCACTTACACATACACTCACCGCCATGACAGGCAAGCGAACCGCCCACGAGCGGTTCCCCGAGGTGATCGCCGCCGCAGTCCGGGTGTTCGCGACCGACGGCTACCGATCGGCCCGGATGAGCGACGTGGCGCGGGAGGCGGGCCTGTCGGAAGCCGCGCTCTACCGCTACGTCGACGGCAAGGAAGACCTGTTCGTCCTCGCGATCAGGCACGCGCTGCTCCTCGAGCCGCTGCCCGAGCAGGACGACCCGGACGGCGGCTTCCCCCTGAAGGCGCCCCGGCTGGCCGAGATGATCTCGGAGGCGCGCGAGTTCGTGGCGGCCGAGGTCCCGTTCGGTTCCCTCGCCGACGCGCTGGTGCGAGCCGAGGCGCCCGACCCGGCGGCCGAGCTCGAGTCGATCATGCGCGAGCTGTTCACCCTCGAGGAGCAGACCAGCCAGGCGGCCGACATGATCGAGCGCTCCGCCCGCGAGCTGCCCGAGCTGGCCGACTTGCTCAACAGCGGCCTGCGCGCCCCGGTCCTGACCGCGCTCACCAGCTACCTGGACAGCCGGGCCAAGTCCGGCCAGCTCCGCGCCACGCCGAACGCCGCCGCGAGCGCGCGGCTGGTGCTCGAGACCCTCACCTGGTTCGCCCGGCACCGGCTATCCGACCCCCAGGGCGCCGCGATCGCTGCCCCGCTAGCGCAGGACACCGCCATCGACGCGCTGCTGCACGCCCTGGTCCCGGCGAGATACCTGGCAGATCCCCCGTAGTCCGCGAAGGACCACGGCACCCCCGCAATAACTTCCCCGAGATACCTCCCCCGAATTACCTGGAGCGCCACGTGAACGCGATCGAGGTCAGCACCCTCACCATGAGCTACGGCGACCGCGAGGTGCTGCGCGGCGTCGACTTCGAGGTCGCCAGCGGCGAGGTCTTCTGCCTCCTCGGCCCGAACGGCGCGGGCAAGACCACCACGGTCGAGATCCTCGAGGGCTTCCGCCAGCGGACCAGCGGCAACGTCACCGTCCTGGGCATGGACCCGCAGGCGCAGCCGACCAAGCTCCGCGAGCGGATCGGCATCGTCCTGCAGGAATGCGGCTTCCCCCGCCAGGCCCGGGTCAAGGAGCTGATCGACTGCTGGCGTTCCTACTACCCCAAGCCCGCGCGCCACCGATGACCTGCTCCACGTCGTCGAGCTCCAAGAGGACAAGAACACCCAGGTCCGCAAGCTCTCCGGCGGCCAGCGCCGCCGCCTCGACCTGGCCCTCGCGCTGGCCGGGGACCCGGACCTGATCTTCCTCGACGAGCCCACGACCGGCTTCGACCCGAGTCGCGGCGGCGCTGCTGGGAGGCGATCGAGAACCTCCGCACGCTCGGCAAGACCGTCCTGCTCACCACCCACTACCTGGACGAGGCGGAGCGGCTGGCCGACCGGGTGGCGATCCTGCGCGACGGCCAGATCCAGGTGGCGGGCACGGTCCGGCACGTCGCCCGGCAGGCGGGCGTGCCGACCAGGATCTCGTTCACCGCCCCGCAGCGCCTCCGCGACGGCGACCTCACGGTGCCACGCCGGCCTGAACGTCACCGTGACAGGCGAGCAGGCGGTCTGCCTGAGCGCCTGCACCGCGTCCGCCAGCGTCGCCCTGCGCGAGCTCCTGACCTGGTGCGCCGAGAACGACCTGGGCGATCTCGACGACCTCTCCGTCGTCACCCCCACCCTGGAGGACGCCTACCTCCAGCTCGTCGCCGGAGGCGCTCGATGAGCCGTGTCGTCACCCTCGCCGCCCGCCAGGCGCTCATGGAGCAGCGCACGTTCTGGCGCAGCGCCGAGTACGCCCTGTTCACCTTCGCCCTCCCGCTCGCGCTGCTGCTGCTGATCGGGTCGACCACCGCCAACGGCGACCTGCCGGGCACGCACGTCGAGGGCCAGATGATCTTCGTCCCGTCGATCATCGCGTTCGGGGTGATCGTCGCCGCCTACGTCAACCTCGGCGCGAAGCTGGCAACGCTGCGACACGACGGCGTGCTCAAGCGGATCAGGACCACCCCGCTGCCGGCCAGCGCGTACCTGTCCGGCGTGCTCGGCTCGACCGCCGCCACCACGCTCGCGATCACCGCCTGCATCATCGCCATCGGCGGGTTCGTCTTCCACGCGGTCCCGCGGGCCAGCGGCCTGCCGGAGATCGCCGGCGGCCTCATCCTCGGCGTCGTCTGCTTCGGCGCCCTCGGCGTCGCGCTCAGCTCGGTCGCCCGCAGCGCCGAGTCGGCCGCGCCGATCGCCAACGCCAGCTACCTGCCGATCGCGATCATGTCCGGCATCTTCGACCCCACGTTCAGCGTCCCCCGCTGGCTGAACGCCGTCGTCGCCGTCCTTCCGGTCCGCCCCCTCGCCCAGATCCTCGAGCAGGGCTACACCCCGGTCGAGCACGCCTCCCTGGCCGACCCGTTCATCCTCCTCGCCTGGACCGCGGCCGGCTGCGCGTTCGCCGCCTGGCGATTCCGCTGGCACTAAAAGATCAACTTCGCTTATGTCGAACGGACCGTGCCTCCGCCTGGCCCGTCCCCGCTGCCCCTGGCCCGTTAGCCGACGATCAGCGAGGCCTGGGTGCGTCCCGGCTTGAGAACCGACACCGCCACTCGGCTGGAGCCCGGGTGCCAGGACGCTAGCTGGATCGTGGGCATGAAGGCGAACTCGGCGACCAGGTTGTCGCCTTCCGTCGGCCAGCCGAAGTTGACCAGGACATCGTTGGTGAAGTAGCTCCGCGTCACCTCGGTCAGCCGACCGGTCGCGACGGAGGCGACGTCGAGCCGCCTGGCTA
This sequence comes from uncultured Actinomycetota bacterium, assembly GCA_963836195.1. Taxonomy (GTDB): domain Bacteria; phylum Actinomycetota; class Actinomycetes; order Streptosporangiales; family Streptosporangiaceae; genus Trebonia. Next base: position 469,126 of record CAWIIX010000002.1, read on the forward strand.
TCCCGCCGTCAGGGCCGTAGCTGAGCTGGAGCGCGAGAAGCCGCCCGCTGGGGCTGAACGAGCCGTCGGCCGCCGAGCCCCCGGCGGGCAGCCCGACCGCGGTCTGGATGCCGGTCACCAGATCGAGCACTTGAACACGGCACATCGGGGCGCAGCCCGACGTCCACGCGACGTCGGTCGCGCTCGCCGCGATCACGTCGTGGAAAGTGCGGATGGCCTTCCGGGATGCCGGGTTCCAGAGCGTGTAGACCCATTTCCCGGTTTGCCCGCTCGGCGAGATCAGCAGCAGGCCTCGGACGGTTGCCTGGTCGATGACGGAGCCAGTCGGAAGACTGACCGATGGCGCAAGCTGAGCGCCGGCGGGGCTGACCTCCCGCGCCAGGCCGGCCGCGGGGGCGTTGCTTGCGGTCGGAAAGTAGCTGGTGAGCCACAAGGCGTCGGTGCCCGCGGCCGGCGCGATCAGGTCGGCCGTGCCGACGGGAATCGCCGACTGCGCGCCGTTCCCGAGAAACCAGACGGGGCCCGGCGGTACAGCGCAATCGCCGCCGCCGCAGAAGGTCTCGTCAGCCTGCACCGCCCAGCCGCCGCCGACACGGGTGAACTGATACCCGGAATCGTGGGCGGGCAGGCCACCGATCGTCTCCGAGCGGCCCGTGGCCGGCCAGAACCAGGCGGGCTGCGTGCTAGAGACCGGCACCCGCAGGCTGTCTTCCCAGGCCGCGGGCGGCCCGATAATCCCATTCGGGCCGACGGGCAGGCGGGCGAACTCAGGCGACGCCACCGGTTCCGGGCTGAGGGTGGCGGGGGTTGGGGGAGTGGCCGAGGCGGCGCGGCTGGCCGTGCGGCCTGCCCAGGTAGACGACGCCGCCGATAGCGACGGCTACGACGGCTGCGATCACTCCCAGGCGGCGCGGCCACGGGCTGGGCGGACGGGCGTCGCCCTGGCTGAGGATGTCCTCATCCATCGTCACACCCCTAGGGTCAGTCCGACCTGCTACGTACGATACGTGGCAACGCGTCGATTGGATGGCGCTAGCCGACCACCAGCGAGGCCTGGGTCGCCCCCGGCCTGAGGACCGACACCGCCAGGCGGCTGGAGCCCAGGTGCCAGGACGCCAGCTGGATCGTAGGCATGAAGGTGAACTCGGTGACCAGGCTGTCGCTGTTGGCCGGCCAGCCGAAGGCGAACAGGGCGTCGCTGCTGACGGAGGTTCGCGGCACCTCGGTCAGCTCGCCGCTGGCGACGGAGGCGACGTCAAGCCGCGCGGCCGACCCGCCGTCAAGGCCGTAGCTCAGCTGGAGCGCGAGCAGACGCCCGCTCGGGCTGAACGAGCCGCCCGCCGCCGAGCTCCCGGCCGGCAGCCCGGCCGTGGTCTGTCGGCCGGTCGCCAGGTCCAGCATGTGCACGCTGCACGCGGTGGCGCAGCCCGAGGTCCAGGCGACCTCGGTCGCGCTCGCCGCGATCACGTTGTCGAAGGTACGGCTGGCCTTCCCGGTGGCCGGGTCCCAGAGCGTGTAGACCGGCTCACCGGATTGCCGGCTGGCCGAGATCAGCAGCAGGCCGCGGTCGGTCGCCTGGTCGATGACGTAGCCGGGGGGAAGGCTGACCGGCCGCCCGAGCTGAGCCCCGGTGGTGCTGACCTCCCGCGCCGTGCCCGCGGTAGCGGCGTCGTTGGCGGTCGGGAAGTAGCTGGTGATCCACAGCGAGCCGGCGTCGTCGGCCGGCGCGACCAGATCGCCGGTGCCGACCGGAGTCGCCGTCGGCGCGCCGTTCGCGAGAAACCAGACCGGGCTCGGCGGTGTCGCGCAGTCGCCGCCGCCGCAGAAGGTCCCGTTGGCCTGCACCGCCCAGCCGCCGCCGACGCGGGTGAACTGGTACCCGGCACTGTCGGCGGGTAGTCCGCCGATCGTCTCGGAACGGCCCGTGGCCGGCCAGAACCAGGCGGGCTGCGCTCCCGAGACCGGCAGCCGCAGGCTGTCCTCCCAGGGCGTGGTCTGCCCGATGATCCCGTTCGGGCCGGGCGGCAGGCGGATGAACTCCGGCGACGCCACCGGGACCGGGCTGGGCGTCACCGGCCCCGGGTAAGCGGTCGGGGTCGGCCGGGCGGCCGAGGCAGCCGGTTTGCCGTTGCCGGACTGGGTGAGGTACACGATGCCCCCGACGACTACCGCGACGGCCGCGGCGATCACCCCCAGGCGGCGCGGCCACGGGCTGGGCTCGCGGTCGTCGCCCTGGCTGAGGATGTCCTCATCCAACTGCCGCACCCCCGGGATCAGTCCGATCTGTCTACCTACCATACGCAGGCCCTTCGCCAACGGATTGGCCCGGGATGCCTAGCCCACGATCAGCGAGGCCTCGGTCGGCCCGGGCTGGATGACGGTCACGGCCACCCCGCTGGTGCCCGGGTGCCAGGACGCCAGCTGCATGATCGGCATGAAGTTGAACTCCGCCACCAGGCTGTCGCCGCTGGTCGGCCAGCCGAAGCTGAACAGGGCGTCGCTGCTGACCGAGGTTCCCGGCACCGCCGTCAGCCGTCCGTCGGCGACCGACGCGACATCGAGCCGCATCGCCAGCGCGCCGTCGAGACCGTAGCTCAGCTGGAGCGCGATGAAGGCTCCGCTGGGGCTGAATGCGGCGTTGGCGCGACCGGACGTCCGGGAGGCCGGGTCCCACAGCCTGTAGACCGCCGTTCCCGCCTGCTTGTTCGCCGCCGTCAGCAGCAGGCCGCGACCAGGTCGGCGGTGCCGACGGAGGTCGCCGAGCGCGCGCCGTCGGCGAGAAACCAGACCGGCCTCGGCGGCCCGGCGCAGTCGCCGCAGGCGGTCGTGGCGGGAGCATCGGCCTGCACCGCCCAGCCGCCGCCGACGCGGGTGAACTGATACCCGGAGCCGTCGACGGGCAGGCCGCCGATCGCCTCCGAGCGGCCGGTGGCGGGCGAGTACCAGGCGGGCTGCCTACCCGTGACCGGCAGCCGCAGGCTGTCGTCCCAGGGCACGGTCTGCTCGATGATCCCGTCCGGCCCGCTCGGCACCGATTCGACCAACGGCGGCGCCGCCGACGGGCTCGAGGCGGGCGCCGCGCTCGAGGTGGCGGGCGCCGGGTGAGCGGCCGAGGCGGTCGTCCGGCCGTGGCCGGACTGGGTGAGGTAGACGATGCCCCCGGATCGGGCCGATCAGTACCCACCACGATACGTCGGCCCTAGGCCCGCCGCCCGGAGCGAATAATCAGTCGCCCGCAACGAATCGCGGAATTACCCTCAGCACTAGGTCACCGAGGGAGGCCGCGATGGACCGCAGCGTGCTTGATGTCATCGAACGCGAGCTTGACGACGAGGTCAGGACCCGTTTCCCCGGCGCCGCGGTGCGGCACGTGGCGCTGCTGCAATACGGTGACGACCCGCAGATCGAGCCACGCGACCTGTGGGTCCGGGTGCTCCTGGACTCCGACGGCCCCGAGGACTACGACCGGTCATGGAAGGCGTTCGCGGACGCCCACCAGGCGGCGATCGACGAGTTCCCGCGCTACCTGACCGAGAAGGTCCACGAGATCATGAACGTGGAGTTCAGGTTCGCCGACGACACCGAGGCCGGCTGCGACCGCGACGGCCCCCAGTGGGGTTACCCCACTGGGCGGCGGCTGTCCGACTACCAGGAGTGGGAGCGCGGCGAGGCTACCTTCGTGCGCGCCCCGCTGGGACCGTCCGGCCTGGAAACGCTGGACACGCTGATCATGGCGGGCATCGCGGGCACGCGCATGGAGGCGATCCGCTGGGCCCTGGATCGCTTCCGCGACCACCCCGCCTATGAGCGGCTCCGCGAGCGCGTGCGCGAGGCCGCCGCGCTCAAAGGCGAGTTCTCCGCCCGGGACGGGTCGCAGAGAGCGGACGGGGCGGACCGGGATGTGCTCGCCGCCCTCGAGCGCGAGATCGAGGACGAGGCCAAGATCCGCTTCCCCGGCGGCGCGGTCAGCCGGGTCAGGCTGCTGCAATACGGCGACGACGCGGAAGTCGAGCCGGGCGACCTCTGGGTCCGGGTGATCCCCACCGCCGACGGGCCCGAGGACTGGCAGCGGTCCCTGGACGCGTTCGTCGACACCCACGGGGCCGCGATCGATCAGTTCGTGAGCTACCTGGCCGAGAAGCTCTGCCAGGTACGGATCCTGGAGTTCACCTTCAACGTCCCGGTCAACCGCGACGGCCACTGCCCCCGGTGGAGCCGGGGCGTCTCGCAGAAGCTGTCGGACTACCGTCGTGAGAGTCTCGGCGAGGACATCTTTGAGCTCACCCGGCTGGGACCGTCCGGCCTGGAAACGGTGGACACGCTGATCATGGCGGGCATCGCCGACACCCGCGGGGACGCCATCGCCCGGGCCCTGGACCGGTTCCGCGAGCTGCCGGCCTATGAACGGCTCCGTGAGCACGTGCTCGCCGCCGGCCGGCTCAAAGACGAGTTCTCGGCCTAGGACGTCGAGGTGCTAATCTCGGGTTCCTCGCAGGTGGAAGGCGTCGATGAAAGAGGCCGTCGAGGGACGTCAGGGCCGGGGCCGGCCGCGCAGCGAGCGCGCGCGGGCCGCGGTTCTCGCGGCGGCGACGGATCTCCTGGTGAGCGGCCAGATCGACGCGGTCACGATGGAGGCCATCGCGGCCCGGTCCGGGGTCAGCAAATCCACGATCTACAAGTGGTGGCCGTCACGGGCTCACGTGATCCTGGAGAGCTTCTTTAACCGGGCCAGGTACACCATCGCGGTGGATGAGAACGCCTCCCTCCGGGAGGTCCTCACTTCCCAGGTGCTATCGCTGATCCGGCTCTTCCGCGACAGCGATGCGGGGCCGCTGATGGCCGATCTGATGGCCGCCAGCCAGGCCGACCCGGACATTCGCGCCGCCCTGGAGGAGCAGTGGCTGCGCCCGCGCAGGCAGGTCTCGGCCAGCCTGCTGCGGGCGGGGATAGAACGAGGTGAACTGGTCTCGGGGACCGACATCGAAGCCGCGGTCGACCAGCTCTACGCACCTGTGTACTACCGGCTGCTGCTCCGTCATGAGCCGCTGCCCGACGCGCTCGCGGCGGCTCTGGTCGGCCAGGTGCTTGACGGGTTGCAGGTCAGGCCACGGTTAGGCGCGGGCGGCGCAGGGCGGCCACCGCCCAGATGCAAAGCGCGACGAACGCGAGCCCGGCGCCGAGCATGGTGACGCCGACCCAGCCCTTACCGTCGTATATCGTCCCTGAGATCGCGGTCGCGACCGACCCGCCCAGGAAGATCGCGGTCATGTAGACGGTGTTGACGCGGGCCCGGGCGTCGGCGCGCAGTTCGTAGATCTCCCGCTGACCGAAGACCTGGTGGCTCTGGACGGCGAAGTCAAGCAGGACCCCGGCCAGGGCCAGCACAATGAGGTTGCCCGCGCCCAGCCCGGCCAGGATCATGGCCGCCACGGCTAGCACGAGGGCGACGCCGCTGCCGACGTGGCCGTAGCCCGCGGTCACCCAGCCGGCCTGCCAGCGGGGCGGCGCTGGCGCCCGCCGCGCCGACGAGCGCGAAGACCCCGATCCCGACCTGGCCGAGGTGGTGGCGCTGGATCAGCTCGAACGCCACCGACGTCCAGAAGCAGCTGAACGCGCCGAATAGCAGCGCCTGGCACGCGGCCCGGCGCCGCAGGGCCGGCTCTTCACGGACCAGCCGCACGGTCGACAGCATGAGCCGGGGGTAGGAGCCGCCAAGCTCGGGCACGCGCCTGGGCAGCATCCGGGCCAGCAGAACCGACAGCATGACCATCAGGACCGCCGAGGCGAGGTAAATGGTGCGCCAGCCCCAGGCCGCGGCGACCAGGCTCGCGACGGTACGGGCCAGCAGGATGCCGAGCAGGAGCCCGGCCATGACGTTGCCGACGACCTTGCCGCGATCGGCCGGGGACGCCAGGTGCGCCGCGTACGGGATGAGGATCTGCGCGACCATCGAGCTAATCCCGACCACCACGGAGACGGCCAGGAACACCCCGAAATTGGGCGCCAGGCCCGCCGCGAGCAGCGCGGCCGCGGTCACCAGCAGCGTGCGGGAGGCGAGAGCCCGATTCTCGAGCAGGTCTCCGAGGGGAACGAGCAGGAACAGGCCGAGGGCGTATCCGAGCTGGGTCAGCGTGACCACGAGCTCGGTGCGGCCCTCACTGACGCCGAAGGTCGAGGAGATATGGCCGAGCAGCGGCTGTGAGTAGTAGATGTTCGCGACGGCCATGCCGCAGGCCGCGGCCAGCACCACCATCACCCACCGCAACCGCGCGGGTGACAGCTCCGCGGGTCCGGAGGGCGTCACCCCAAGCGGCCGCGTGCCCGGCGCCCGCTCTTGCTGGGGCGTGCCGATGTTGACCATCTGACCTCTTCGCGATTTCCTGGACGGACCGTTCGATATATCGGGCAACAGCACACGGGGCAGGGCTATTCCGGGTCCGCATCTTCCAGGTGACTCGGTCGCGGCAGGCGCGACGCTCGACTTACACCCAGGCGGGCAGCGATGCCTCGGCGTAGCTGGGGCCGACGTCCACGGCGCCCACGTTCTCCTCGAGTCGCTGGGCGTTGCGGGTTCCCGGGATGGGCACGATGTCATCGCCCTGGGCGAGCAGCCAGGCGAGGGCGAGCTGGCTGAGGGCGATGCCCTTGTCGGCGGCCAGCGCCTCCAGTTGGCCGAGGGCGGCGCGGTTCTTCGCGAAGTTCTCGCCCTGCCAGCGGGGATCGCGCACGCGGCGCATGTCGTCGCTCGCGTACTCGTCGGGCGACTTGACGGTCGCGGTGAGGAAGCCTCGGCCGAGCGGCGAGTACGGGACGAAGCCGATGCCGAGTTCCCTCACAGCCGGCAGTACCTTCTCCTCGACGTCGCGCTCGAAGATGGAGTCCCCTCCTGCTCGTCGGACGGCAGCGTGAATCCGAGGCAGGCGGCCGCGTCTTCCGTGGGCCGCCCGGCCCACAGGACCAGGCGTTGACGTCTTAGACGGCCGGGTCGGCGGCCCGCGCCCGCGCGATGCAGGTCTGGCTCCCCGTCGCCAGCAGCGTTCCGCTCTCGCTGAAGAGGTGCACGTCGCCGTAGGCGTAGCCGTCCGCTGACGCGTGGGCGTGCACGTCCACGAGAACCCACTCCGACTGCGCGGCGGCGGCGTACCTGATGGTGTTGTCCAGGCTCGTGGCCAGGGCCAGCGGTCCGACTGACCGGCTGAGCCCGGCGGCGATGCTGTCGGCGATCCAGGCCAGACCGGCCGGCGTGCTGGTTCCGCCGACCTTGAGCCGCGTCCAGACGGAACTGCGGCCGGGTGCCCGGCCGCCATTGCCGGCTCGCGCCGTGCGCCGGTCGGCCTGGCCGCCGGCGTTGCGGGCGTGCTCCGGGCGATCCGGGACCGCCGGGCAGCCAGCCGGCGGGGAACCGCCGGCATCTCGGCCCACTGCCCGGATATCCCGGCCGCCGAGTTCCCGCTGCCGACGACGGCGGTCACCTCGAACGCGATCTGGTCGCCATAAGTCGCAGTGACCGTCATATGGCTGCTGCGCCGGCCGACGAAATCCGCGGCATGGCTCAGGATCAGCTCGGAGCCGATGCCCGGCGCCCGCAGGAACCGGGCCGTGGCCCACCGCACGCGCGAACCGGTGACGGACTCCAGCATCTCGACGGCCGCGCCGAGCGCGGCCCCGCCGTAGATCGAGCCACCGAAGTTAGAGTTGAACGGCTCGATCCGGACGGACCAGGTGTCTCCGGCACGGGACAGCCCCGTGAGCCCGATCCGCTCGGGAAGGCGGGATTCTGCGGTCAACGGCCGTCAACCCTGTCTCGTGGGGAACTCGTGGGAAACCGCCATCGGTCGGGCGATCGCGAGCTGAGTGTAGGCGAGCCCGTGCCACTACGACACCACCCACGGCTCGTCGGTCGCCTTCAAGAAAGCCTCTGCGCAGGTGCTCGGAAGAACTGCGCAATCGGCACGGCGCGATCACGGCGCCTTCCCGAACGCGCGGCGGGCGAGAAGCACCATCACGATGGCGAGGATGACCAGAGCCGCGGCTAGCCAGGTGGCTTCGCGGATGCCGGCCCTGGCGAGAACAACGCCGCCGAGGGCGGCGCCGCGGCGATGCCGGCGTTGGAGGATGCGTTGATCCACGCCCCGGCCAGCTCCGGCGACGTCGGTTGCGTGCGCACCGCCGCCGTCTGGTAGACAGACGGCACCGCCCCGAAGGCGCCGTTCCAGACCGCGCCCGCGACGATCACCAGCGCCAGCACGGGAAACGCCGCTCCGGCAGCCGAGATCCCCGCGGCCAGGATTGCCAGGATCACCAGGGCAGTGCCGCGCAGGTGGCGGTCGAGTCGCGGACCTGCGGACCAGACCCCGATCAGCCCGAAGACGCCGAACACCAGGAGTACGGGCCGACCGCGCGAGAGGATGCGCCGGAGCGCAGCAGGAGCACGCTCACGTAGGTGTAAAGCGTGTACTGACCGACGAAGACCAGGGTGTTGGAGCCGATGACGGTGACCATCTGGCGCAGGCGCCCTGGTGCGGGGCGGCGCTCATCAGGCCTGCGGCCTCACGTCCGGCAGCATGACGGCGATCAGCACTCCCACGACGGCCGTCAGCGCGGCCAGGGCGACAAACGCGGCGCGCCAGCCGGCGGCGTTTCCCAGCGCCGTCGCGAGCGGTACGCCAAGAACGAATCCGGCCGGCACGCCGACCGAGGCGAGCGCCAGCGCCCGTCCTGTCTGCGCGGGAGGCACCAGCCGGGTGGCATATCCGATGAAGACGGAGAAGAACAGCGCGTGCGTCACGCCCCCGACCGCTCGTCCGACGGCCAGCACCGCGAGGCTCGGTGCCAGCGCCGAGATGACGTTGCTGACCGTGTAGCTGCTCATGGCCACGAGAAGGAGGCGCTTGCCGGGTATGCGCTTGGTGGCGAGGGTGAGCGGGACCGCCAGGACCGCCACGAGCACCGCGTACAGGCTGACCAGGAGGCCCGCCGTCGACTCGGCCACGCCGAATGCGTGACCGATCGCGGGCAGCAGCCCAACCGGCGCCATCTCCGTCGTCACGGCCGCGAACGCCGACAGCGACAAGATGATGAGGTCAGCCCGCGCGCCGCCGAGTCCGGGCTCCGGCGGATCGCTCACCCCGTTCCTGACCATCGGCGCAGGCTCCTTCACTGTTTACTCGCGTGGCGAGGATATTAAGAGATTATCATCGCTGGGCGAGTATAATCACGAGGGTGAAGGCAGGGTTCCGGACGTCCGCGCAGGCCGCAGTTCTGCGCGCGGTCCACGACCACCCCGGCATGACGCGGGCCGAGGCGGCCGCCGAGATCGGGATACCAAGCGGATTCGCGGCTGAGACCGTCGCCCGACTGGTCGCAGCGGGGCTCATCGCCGAGCGCCCGGCCCTGGCCACGGGCCGCCGCGGCAGGCCCACGGCGGTACTTGGCCCGCATCCGGACGGGCCGCTGGTGGCCGCCGCTGCTATCGGGCAGGAGACCTGGCAGGTCGCCGCGGTTGAGCTCGGCGGGACGATGATGGCCGCGACCGCCCGCGCGCACGACGGTGACCAGGACCGCGTGCTTGCCGCGGTTGCCGCCGCGCTCGAGCGGATACGCGGCCGGTTCGGCGCGCGGGTGCGGGCAGCGGCAGTGGCCGTGCCGGGCACGGTGGCCGGCCGCCGGCTGGTGCTTGCCCCCGGGCTTTCCTGGCACGGGGTGGACTTGTCGGGGCTGTGGCAGCACTACGAGCCGGGCAGCGAGTTCGTCGTTGGCAACGACGCGACCTTGGCTGGCATCGCCGAGTCGCGCCGCGCCCCCGGCTTCGGCGCCGGCACGATGCTGTACCTGCACGTCGCTGACGGCGTCGGCGGGGCCGTGGTCGAAGCCGGCCGCGCGGTCACGGGCGCGACCGGGGCCGCCGGGGAGTTCGGGCACATGCCGTTCGGCGATCCCGGCCTGCGCTGCCGCTGCGGCGCCGCCGGCTGCTGGAACACCAGCATCGACGGCCCGGCGCTCGCCCGCTTCCTGCCCGGGAACATCCCCGGCGGCGACGCCTGCCTGCCTCACGCTGCTCGCGTCAGCGCGGGCGGGCGATCCCGGCGCGCTGTCCGCGATCCAAGCCGTCGGCAGCTCGATCGGGCGGGGCGTCGCCGGGCTCGTGAACGGCCTGGACCCGCACCTGGTGGTGGTCGGCGGCCTCGGGCCCGAGCTGCTGAGCCTCGCCGCGGACGAGATCACCGCCGCCTACCACGCCGGGCTGATGGCCTTCCGCGTGATGCCGCCGCCGCCCATCACTGCGGCCCGGCTGGGCGCGGACGGGCCCCTCCTCGGCGCGGCCGACGAGGCGTTCACCCGGCTGCTCACCGACGAGGGCCTGCAAGCGTGGGCCGACCGCGAACCGGCCGCCGCCGAACCGTGATCGCACGGGCCGCGTTGCCGCTCAGGCGACATTCAGCCGCCGGGCCGCGGGTCATCCAGCGCTGGCCGACATCATGATCAGCCCGTTGAGTCGGCCCCGCCGAGCGCCCGCACCTCACCGCAGGTGATAACGCCGCCGTCGTTGCGCAGGTGGATGAACGCGGTGAACCCCGCACCCTCGAGCCGGGTGAGCTGGGCGCCGAACTTCCCGCTGCGGCGGATCGTCTCGATCGCGAGGCCCTCGCCGCGCAGGCCCCGGGCGGTCGCCAGGATCTCAATCGTCGGCACGTCGGCCTCGACCAGCAGAGCGACCGCCTCCCGGCGGGCGGCGCGCTCGAGGAGGTCGACGATCCGCTCGAAGCCGATGGAGAACCCGCAGGCGGGCACGTCGCGGTCCAGCGAGCGGCCGATGAGCTTGTCGTAGCGGCCGCCGCCGGCCACCGAGCTGCGCGACCCCGGGTGGCTGAGCTCGAAGATCTGCCCGGTGTAGTAGCCCATCCCGCGGACCAGGGTCGGGTCGAACTGCCAGCTCAGCGGCTGGTCGGCCGCGAGCCGGTCCAGGCACGCGGTGGTGGTGGCGAGGTCCTCGATCGCGGCGGCGCCCATGGTCGGCACGGCGTCGCCCAGCGCGTCGCCGATCTTGCCCGGCTCCAGCCCCTGCAGGGCGCTGATCGTGTCAAGCGCGGTGGCGATCGAGGCAGAGGGCAGGCCGAGGCCCTCGAGTTCGTTCCTGACCCCGTCCCAGCCGATCTTGTCGAGCTTGTCGAGGACGATGAAGAACCCGTCCCGGCTCGCCTCGGGCAATCCGGCCGACTCGGCCAGCGCCGCCAGGAACCGGCGGTCAGACAGCCGCACGGTGGTGCCTTCCAGCCCGACGGCCGCCAGGGCCTGGCTGGTTGCCTCGATCAGCTCTGCCTCGGCGAGCACGCTCGGCTCGCCGATCAGGTCGATGTCGCACTGGTAGAACTGGCGGTAGCGGCCCTTCTGCGGCCGTTCGGCCCGCCAGACGGGGCCGACCTGCAGTGACCGGAACGGCGACGGCAGCTGCGCGTGGTTGTTGCCGTAGAAGCGAGTCAGCGGCACGGTCAGGTCAAACCGCAGCCCCAGGTCGACCAGGTCCCGCACCGGGGTGCCGGCCGCGATCTCATCGGGAAGCCCGCGGCGGAGGACCTGGAAGATGAGCTTCTCGTTCTCACCACCCTGCCCGCCCTGCAGCCGCGCGATGTCCTCCAGGGCCGGCGTTTCGATCCGCTGGTACCCGAACTGCCGGTACACCGTCGTGATCGACTCCAGCACATGGTCCCTGACCGCGACGTTGGCGGGGAGCAGATCCCTGGTACCGCGGGCCGGACTGTTGTCGATTTTCACGGACCAATACTATGAGCACAGCCCCACTCGCGGGCCGCAGGCACTCCTGTCGCTCAGGTGCCGCTCGTCTTTCCACCGTTTCTCGAAAAGGCTACGGATAATGCTGGATATCGAGCTGATCAGGTCTGATCCCGAATTCGTGCGGACGGCCCTGCTCAGGCGCATGGACGATGTCGACCTCGCGCCGATCCTGGCGGCCGACGCCCTCCGGCGGAGGCTCGCCACCGAGGTCGACGCCGTTCGGTCCGAGCGGAACCGCCAGGCGAAGGAGATCGGCAGGCTGAAGGCGTCGGGGGCCGATACCGCGCAGGCGCAAAGCCAGGCCGCCGCGCTCGGCGACCAGGTCACGGAGATGACGGCCAGCCTGACGGCGGCCGAGAAGAACCTGCACGACCTGCTGATGGAGCTGCCCAACCTGCCCGACGAGCGTTCCCCGGCCGGCGGCAAGGAGGCCAACCAGGTCGTCCGCACCTGGGGCAGCAAGCCCGACCTCGGGGACAAGCCCCTCGACCACGTGGAGCTCTGCACCCGGCTCGGGCTCATCGACTACGCCCGCGGCACCAAGCTCAGCGGCAACGGCTACTGGATCTACACCGGCCAGGGCGCCGCGCTGGAATGGGCGCTGCTCGATTTCTTCAACCGCGAGCACTACGCCGCCGGGTACGAGTTCCTGCTGCCCCCGCACCTGCTGACCGAGGAGGCCGGCTACGCCGCCGGGCAGTTCCCGAAGTTCCACGACGACGTCTTCCACATCCGCGAGGAAGAAGGCGGCCGGAACTCGTTCCTGCTGCCCGACGTCCGAGACGGCCATCGTCAACGTCTACCGCGACGAGATCCTCCCGGCCGAGGCGCTGCCGATCAAGATGTTCGCCTACTCGCCCTGCTACCGCCGCGAGGCCGGCAGCTACCGCAGCGAGGAGCGCGGGACGCATCCGCGGCCACCAGTTCAACAAGGTGGAGATGTTCCAGTTCACCGCCCCCGAGGACGGCGAACGGGCGCTCGACGAGCTCGTCGGCCGCAGCCAGATGCTGGTCGAGAAGCTCGGGCTGCACTACCAGACGTCCCTGCTCGCCACCCGCGACGCCAGCGCCAGCATGCGGCTGACCTACGACATCGAGGTCTGGCTGCCGAGCATCGGGATCTACAAGGAGGTCTCCTCCGCCTCCTGGGCCGGCGACTACCAGGCCCGCCGGGCCAACATCAGGTACCGCCCGCCGCAGGGCAAGGGCACCGCCTTCATCCACACCCTGAACGCGTCCGGCCTGGCCACCAGCCGCCTGCTCCCCGCCATCGTCGAGCAGAACCAGCAGCCCGACGGCTCCGTCATCGTCCCCGAGCCCCTCCGCCCCTGGCTCGGCACCGACATCCTCCGCCCCAAGCCCTAACCCCCCGCACCGCCCCGCCGTCACCTGTCACCTACGCCATTGACACCGATAGACGATGTCGATGGCGTAGCCGACAGGTCGCCAATCCTGTCGCTCGCGTAGCCGACATGGCGCGCCTCACAGTGCGGCGACGCCACAGTACGTCCAGGCCTGGTCGGCATCGGGCCCCGGCTCCGCCTCCGGGCGCCAGTGGGGCACGAGCACCAGTCCGGGCTCGACTAGCTCCCGGCCGCCGAACATCCGCGCGATCTCGTCCTTAGGCCGGGGCAGCCAGGTCGCCCCTCGCTCGGTTGCGGCGGCCGACGCCGCGTGCGTCCGGTCGGGCGCGAACTCATCGGTGGAATGCGAGATCACCACGTAACTGCCGGGTGCGAGGGCGGACACGTAGCGGGCGGCAATGCCGGCCGGGTCGTCGGCGTCCCCGATGTTGTGCAGGACCGCGACGAGCAGCAGCCCGACCGGTTGGCTGAAGTCAAGCAGCCTTCCCGCCTGGGCGAGCACGTCGTCCACATCACGCAGGTCAGCCGGGATCACCGCGATGTCCTCGTCGTCCGCCAGCTGTGCCTGCGCGAGGCGGAGCACGACCGGGTCGTTGTCGACGTAGGCGACCCGGACACCGTGCCCGGACGGCTCCCGGGCGACCTCGTGGGTGGTGGGGCTGGTGGGCAGCCCGGTGCCGATATCGAGGAACTGCCGGATGCCCGCGTCGCGCAGGAACCGGACCGCCCGGACGAGGAAGGCCCGGTTCTCCCGCGAGGACACGCGCATCTCCGGCATGTGCCTCAGCCCGACCTCGGCCATCTCCCGGTCGGCGGCGAAGTGGTCCTGCCCGCCCAGCATGTAGTCGTAGACCCGGGCCGGATGCGGGATATCGACGCGGATGCCCAGCTCGACCCAGCGTTCCCGCGCTTCCCGCTCATCTGCGTCGTCGTGTCCGCTCACCGCGTCCGCTCCCTGGTCCCGCTCATGCCCGCTCGAGAATCTCGACCGTCCCGGCGCCCCCGTCGACCCGGACCCGGTCGCCGCTGCGCAACCGCACGGTGGCGTCGCCGCAGCCGACGACGGCGGGGATGCCGAGCTCGCGGGCGACGATCGCTGCGTGCGAGAGCGGCGCCCCGACGTCGGTCACGACCGCGGCCGCGCGCGGGAAGATCGGGGTCCAGCCGATGTTGGTGACGGTGGTCACCAGGATCTCGCCGTCACGAAGCTGGCCGCCGTCCTCGGGCGCGCGCAGCACCCGCGCGATCCCCTCGACCACCCCGGCCGCGCCCGGGAACCCGGTAATCGCGCCGTCCGGCCCGTCCGGCCCGTCCGTCCCAACTGCAGCGGCGGCGCGCTCGTCGTGGTAATCCACCCGCCGGTCCGGGTCAGCCGCCCACCGAGCGGGGTCGAATCGCCCGCGGATGAGCGCGGGATACGACGGCAGCGCCCGATAGCCCTCGTAGACGGCCCGCCGCCCGGGCACCAGCTCAAGCAGCGGGCGCTCGCCGCCGAGCAGGTCGAAGACCTCGGGCAGCTCCAGGAAGAACAGGTCATCACCGTGACCGGTCAGCTGGCCGGCCCGCCGCACCCAGGTCCTGGCCACCCATACCGACCGGACGACCTCGGATCTGGCCGCCTCGCGGTCGCGGGCGAGCGGCGCCCAGCGCGTGATCAGCTTGCGCGCCGCCGTCGCCTTCCACGGGTCGCTGCGCGCCAGCCGCTCCCAGGCCGCGGCCCGGGCCTCCTGCTGCCCGGCCAGCAACGCGTCCGCATCGCGGACGGCAGCGAGGTCGGTACCGGGCCCCGTACCGGGGTCCGTACCGGGCCGGGCGGCGAGCTGGTCGTCGGGCCAGCCCGGATCCTCGGCCGGCCGCGCCATCGACAGCTCCACCTCGTGGGCGCCGCGGTGGCCGTACTCACGGACGAAGGCGTCCCGGTCGATCTCGCCCCGGGCCAGCCGGGCCAGGCCCACCACCGGGCCGAGGCTGGCCAGCGAGGCGCCGTCGGCCTGCTGGCCGGACAGCAGCAAGGCGGCGTCGGCCTCCCCGACCAGCGCCGCCAGCTTGCCCGGGGTGGTGACGAGCGTGGTCCCGTCGGCCGAGCCGGCCGCGGTGAGCATGTCGGCCGCCTCCACCAGCAGCGGCCGGACCCTGGCGGGCCACAGGTCGGCCAGCGCGGCCGGGTCGGCGGTCTGCTCGATCTCGGCCCGCAGCCGGTCGCACCGGGCGGGCGAGTCGGCCAGGAACTGCGGGAGCCGCTTGGCGTTCGCGTTGACCCGCCGCACCATCGCGAACGTCGCCGGCACCATCAGCCTGCTGGCCTTCCAGCGGGGAAGACGAGCGCGCGGAATCTCCTCGAGCGAGGGAAGCCTCCCCAGGACCGGGCCGAAATAGGTGACGAACCGACGCGACGAGATGCCGACCCTCGCCTCCAGCGACATCGACACGCTCACGTTGGCGTAGAAGCGTCCGCCGATCCGCCCGAAGCCGCGGTAGTCGCGCACGCTCGGCGGGAAGATCATCCGTGACATGAACAGCTCGATGAACGACCAGGTGGCAGGGGTCATGACGTCAGGCAGCGCCTCGCCCAGGTTGCCGTTGGTCCACAGGTAGTCCCCGGCCAGGCTGTCGTTCCACTGCTCGCCGGAGAGCGCGGACGCGGTCGGCTGGGCCGCCCGGGTGGTGATCGGCCTCGCCTGGAGGACCCACAGCTCGCCGTCGGCGCGCGCCCACTCGACGTCGACCGGCTCGCCGTACAGCTCTTCTATCGACAGCCCGACCCGGCCAAGCTCGCCCGCCTGGGTCGGCGAAAGCACCGGCGTCGACCGCAGGCCGGCCGGCGTCTCGGTCTCCAGCGTGCCCGCGCCGTCGGCCACGGTCATGATCGCCTTGCTGCCCAGCTGGTAGCTGACCAACGCCCCCGACGCCCGGTCGACGACCGCGACGTCCGGGGTGACGTCGCCGGCGACGACGGACTCGCCGAGACCCCAGTTCGCGCTGATGACGACCTGGTCGAGCGCGCCGCTGACCGGGTCGATGGTGAACAGGACGCCGGCCGCCTCAGCCGGCACCAGCCGCTGCACCACGACAGCGATGCTGACATCGTCCGGCCCGATGCCGCGGCCAGCGCGATACCCGATCGCCCGAGCTGACCACAGCGACGCCCAGCACCGCCGGACCGCGTCGATCACCGCCGCCGCGCCGTGGATGTTCAGGTACGTGTCGTGCTGCCCGGCCGCCGACAGACCGGCCAGGTCCTCCGCCGTCGCCGACGACCGCACCGCGACCGGGACGTCGTCGACGCCGAGGGCGGCGTAGGCCCCGGCGATCGCGGCCGCCGTCGAGGCAGGCACCGGCCGCCCCGCGAACAGCTCGCCGACGCGCGCGGCGGCCGCCTCGAACGTGCCCGGGTCGGACGGGTCGACCACGGACACGGCCGCCAGCAGCCGCTCCCGCAGGCCGCCGTCAAGGAAATCGAGGTACGCGGCCGTCGTCACGTGGAAGCCGGGCGGGACCCGCACCCCGGCCCGCGCCAGCCGCCCCAGCGAGGCGCCCTTGCCGCCGGCCACCGCGGGCACCGCGCCCGGATCGTCCAGCGCCAGCACCAGCGGCCCCTCAGCGGGCCCGCCCGGCGCCTCCCCGGTCATCGCCGTACCTCGCCTCTCGAACGATCGATCTCCTCACCGTACGCCCGATCAAGATCAAAGTCCTTATATCGAACGGACCCTGACTCCGCCTCCGTCCGTCCCGGCTTCCGCCCGGGTGGCGGACGTCAAGCCGTGCTCGCGTTCCTGTCGTCATCGGCGCCGCCGGCGGCTGACGCGCGCACGGCGTCGACGGGCTCGTCCGGCGCGACGACGTCGGCCACGGCCCCCTCACTCCCGCTGGCCTGGGCGCGGGCCTGGTTGCCGGAGACGAGCCGGAGCGGCACTTCCTTGAGGCAGGAGGACAGGATGATGGCCGCGACGAGGAGGAGAGCGGTGATGGCGAAGACCACGTCGGCGGCGGAGGAGAACCCGACGAAGAACGGGTGGGCCAGCGGCTTGGCCAGGCCGCTGAGGAACGAGGTGTCGTCGAGCCCGCCGCTGAGGTTCTGGTGCAGCGCCGCGACCTGGCCGGGGTTGGCCTTGGCGGCGGCGATGTAGGCCGGATCGGTGGCCGCGCGGCCGTACTGCTGCGCGATCTTGGTGCCCGCCACCGAGAACAGGATGGACAGGAAGATCGCGGTGCCGAGCGTGCCGCCGACCGATCGGAAGAACGACGAGGCGGCCGAGGCGACGCCCATGTCCTTGGCGGGCACGGCGTTCTGCATGGCCAGCACCAGGCTCTGCATGTTCATGCCCAGCCCGATGCCGAAGATCGTCATGTAGATGTCGGTCGTCCACAGGGCGGTATCGGCCCGCAGGGTGATGAACAGGCCCATGCCGATGACCATGAGCACCGACCCGACGACGGGGAAGATCTTGTAGCGGCCGGTGCGGGCGATCAGCCGCCCGGCGCCGAGCGAGGCGAGCATCAGCCCGCCGACCAGCGGCAGCAGCAGCAGGCCGGACTTGGTCGGCGAGGCGCCCTTGACGATCTGGAGGTACAGGGGAATGACCGACAGGCCGCCGAACATGGCCATGCCGATGATGGTGACCTGGCCGGAGGCGACGGAGAAGGTGCGGCTGCGGAACATCCGCAGCGGCAGCAGGGCGTCATCGCCCATCCGGTGCTGGATCCAGACGAACACGATCAGCCCGGCCGCGCTGAGCAGGTAGGCGGTGAACGAGGCGGCCGAGGCCCAGCCCCACACCTGTCCTTCCTCGGCCACCACCAGCAGCGGCACCAGCCCCACGACCAGCGCGAGCGCTCCCCACCAGTCGATCCGGCGCTCGCGGCGAACGGAGTCGAGCTTGAGCACCCGGGCGATGACGAACAGCGCCACGGCGGCGATCGGCACGTTGATGTAGAAGATATACCGCCACCCGGCGACCCCGAGGAAATCGTTCGTCCCCGACAGCAGGCCGCCGAGCACCGGCCCCAGGACCGAGGCGCTGGCGAAGACCGCCATCATGTAACCCTGGTAGCGGGCGCGCTGGCGGGGCGGGATGATGTCGCCGATCACCGCCAGCGCCAGCGGCATGATGCCGCCCGCGCCGATGCCCTGGAAGGCGCGGAAGCCGGCCAGCTCGTACATCGAGGTGGCCAGGCCGCACAGCGCCGAGCCGGCCACGAAGATCACGATCGCGAGCATGAACAGCCGCTTGCGGCCGTAGATGTCCGACAGCTTGCCGAACAGCGGCGCGGCGATCGTCGACGTGATCAGGAACGCGGTCGTGACCCACGCCTGCGCCTGCAGGTCGTGCAGGTCGTTGCCGATCGTCTTGATCGCGGTGGAGACGATCGTCTGGTCCAGTGAGGCCAGGAACATGCCCAGCATCAGCCCGGACAGGATCGTCAGGATCTGACGGTGAGACAGCGCGCCGTCCGACTGGGAATCAGCCGGGCGGATTGCGGTGGCGGTCATGCGTTGGTGCCTTTCAGGGTCTCTGTGGTGCTGCCGTTCTGCTGGGAGGGGACTTCCTGAAGGCCGTCCGGATGCGCCCGCGCGCCCACCCGGGCGGCGTGGACCCGGTCGTAGGCGGCGGTGAACCGCTCCATCTGCTGCCCGAACTGCCGCAGCTCGTCGGCGCTCCACCCGGCCAGCACCTCGTCGAAGAACGCCTGCCGGCCCCGCTCGTGCTCGGCGATGGCGGCCCGGCCGGCGTCGGTCACCGCCAGCACGCAGGCCCGGCCGTCGCGCTGGTCGGCCCGGCGCTCGAGCAGCCCGCGGCCGACCAGCGCGGTGACCTGGCGGCTGACCGTGGACAGATCCGCGTGCACGTTCGCGGCCAGCGCGCTCGCCCGCATCGGGCCCTCGGACTCCACCGTGTGCAGCAGCAGGTGGGTGGCCGACTCGACGTCGTTGCCGGCCGCGGCGAGCAGCCGGGCCTTGGACCGGCGGACCGTGCGCTGCAGGTCGATGAACGAGTCCGTCACCGAGGCCACAGCCGCCGCCCTGTGCTCTGCCAATGCCGCCATCCCAAGCTCGCGTGGTTTACTTGTACAGGACAAGTGCTTGGGGTGCGCAAGTATTCCCGCAGACGGAAAAGCGTTTGTGAACTCCGCCTGGCAGCGCATCGGCGGGCGGTGACGCCAACCGTAGGATTGGGGCATGTCGTCATCTGAAGCTCCGGCGGCGCGGCCCGGGTCCCGGGAGATCGCACGGGCGGCCGTGCAGGCCGAGCTGAGCCTGGCCGCCTACGAGCTCGTCGTGGAGAAGGGGTACGGCAACGTCACCCTGGACGACATGGCCGCCGCGGGCGGGGTCTCCCGCAGCACCTTCCTGCGCTACTTCCGCACCAAGGATCAGGCGATCCAGGTCGCGCTGAAGGCGTATGTGGAACGCATGGCGGACGCGCTGCGAGCCCGGCCCCGCGAGGAGGACGACTGGTCGGCCCTCCGCAGCGCCATCGAGTCGTTCGTGGTGCCGATCTACCGGCTGAACCCGGCCGGGGCGCAGGCCCTCAGCCGGCTCGCCCTGTTCACCCAGGCGCTATCGGGCGCCCACCTCGACCTGGCGGACTGGCGGGCGCCGCTGACGCACGCGCTGGCCGAGCGGCACGGCGTTGCCAAGCCGATTCCGATTGGCCTGTCGGTCAAGGTCGCCGCCGCCCTCGACTGCATGGGCCTCGCCGTCTCCTACTGGGTCGCCGTCGACGGCGAGGCCGACCTGGTGGACCTGCTCAGGGAGGCCTTCGCCGCCCTCCGCGGCCTGGGCAACGCCCCCTAGAGCGGAGCGGGAACCTTCGGCGAGGCCGGGGGAGTCACCGGGGCCAGCTTCTTCGAGTCGTCGAAGCCGACGATCTTGGCCAGGTTGCCGCCCAGTATCTTCGCCCGGTCCGGGTCGGGAACGTCCGCGAACTGCTCCTCGATGACCGCCTGGCTGCCGAGGAAGGTGCCCTCCGCGTGCGGGTAGTCGCTGCCCCAGTAGATGGTGTCGGCCCCGGTGATGTGCCGGGACATCACCGCGATCCGGTCGTCGGCGAACTGCACCCGGATGTTGCGCTTGACGTACTCGCTCGGCTTGAGCGGCAGCGGCCAGCGGTCGTTGATCTTGAACATCCGGCCCATCAGCTTCTGGTCGTGCGGGTCGACCCCGTCGTCCCAGAAGCCGAGCCACCAGTGCGGGTCCTGCCCGGTCCCGGTCCGCCAGGCCTTGTCCATCGACCCCATGTAGTTCGCGAGCCAGCCCGCGTTGAACTCGATCACGTTGAACATCAGGTTGGGATGCCGCTCGCACGCGCCCGAGCTGACCAGGTCGGCGATGATCCGCATGGGGCTGGCGGCGGCGGTGCTGCCGCCGCCCATGGTCCGCCCGGCCAGCAGGGCGCCGGTCAGCTCCTGCTTGCCCATCGTCATCGCGGTGAGGATGCCCTTGACCTGGCTGCCGGTATACGAGGTGCCGGCCTTGGAGTCGACGCCGCCCGAGGCCACGTGGAAGAAGACGGGCAGGCCGTTGGCCTCGGCGGCCGCCCACAGCGGCTCGTACTCCGGCGCCCAGTACGGCAGCGGCTGCGGGATCTCGGGCAGGATGAGCGCGCTCAGCCCGAGCCGGACGGCGCGCTCGATCTCCTTGACCCCGTCGGCCACGTCGGTCGTCGGGATGGCGGCGGCGGGCCGCAGCCGGTTCGAGTACGGCAGGTAGGTTTCCGCCAGCCAGTCGTTGTAGACCCGGGCGTGCGCGATCGACCGCTCGTGGTCGTCGGTGTAGAGCGCGAAGAACGACAGGTTGGGGAACAGCATCGACGCGTCGACGCCGTCCCGGTCCAGGTCGCGCAGGATGCTGGAAGGCAGCCCGTCCGGCGTGGGGCCGGGGAACTGGCGGTAGCGGGAGACGGTCCAGCCCTCGTACCCGGTGGTGTGCACGGTGCGGAACTCCGTGTGCCCGCCGGGCACCAGCGGCTCGTCGAGGATCGTGTCCTCTTCCCACAGCGCCCGGTCGCGCATGTTCCTGGGCAGGCGGGTCTGGTAGAGGTCGACCGGCTCGACGACGTGACTGTCACCGGAAACGATGAATTCCTTGGCCATAAATTCGGACGCTACGGCCGCATTCGACGCCGCGTCAACGCCGGCGTTCCGCTCAGTCGAACTCCAGGTTGAGCTCGCGCAGCCCGTGGATCATGTAGGTCGGCAGGTACTCGTAGCGCCGGGCGTCAGCCGGGCCGTGCGCGGACTCGGAGACCCGAATCTCGCTCGTCCGGTCGAACAGGCGCTCGATGACGACCCGTCCCTCGGCCCGCGCCAGCGGCGCTCCCGGACAGGTGTGGATGCCCGCCCCGAACGAGATGTGCTGGCGGACGTTGGGCCGGTCGATGCGCAGCTCATGCGGGCACTCGAACTGGCGCGGATCCCGGCCGGTCGCCCCGTGCAGCAGCATGACGTTGCTGCCGGCCGGGATCTCCACCCCGCCGACGGTCGTGGTCTTCAAGCGCCAGGCGGAACGCGCCCTTGATCGGGCTCTCCAGCCGCAGCGTCTCCTCGATGAACCGAGGTATCAGCTCGCGGTGCTCTCGCAGCCGCTGCTGCAGCCCGGGCTCGTCGCAGATCAGCCGCAGGGCGGTGCTCAGCAGCCGGACCGTGGTCTCCTTCCCGGCCGAGAACAGGTTCGCGGCGATCCGGGCGACGTCCACCGGCTCCGGGGTGGAGCCGTCGGGGAACTTCGCCCGCGCCATGCCGGTCAGCACGTCGCCCCGCGGCTCGCTCCTGAGCTCTTCGATCCGGTCGCTGAAGTAACCGTAGAGGAAGTCGAGCGGGTGGTGGGGCACGCCCGAGTCCTCGCCCGACTCATCCACCAGCCGCCGCCCGATGCCGGCCTCGCGCAGCAGCTGCGGGTGGTCGGACTCCGGCACTCCGAGCAGGTCGGCGATGACGAGCAGGGTGTAGGGCTGCGCGAACTCGTCGATGAACTCGCTGTGCCCGGCGGGCAGCACCTGGTCGAGCTGGCGGTCGGCCAGCCGCCACATGAACTCCTCGTTCTCCTTCAGCCGCTTCGGCGTGATCAGCCCCATCAGCAGCGCGCGGTGCGCCGTGTGCTTGGGCGGGTCGAAGGTGATGATCTGGTCGCCCATCGGCAGTTCGTCGCGGTGCGCCTCGACCACATCGGTCACGTCGTCGCCGGTCAGCTCGACCGGGAACGTGAAGTTCGGACCGGCCACGATGTTGCAGTTGGAGAAGCTCGCCGTGTCTCGCATCACGGCGAGCACCTCCTCGTGCCCGGCCACCATCACCACCCCGTGATACGGCTCCCGCCATACCCGCCGCCCCTCGAGCAGGAAGTCGAAGTACGGATAGGTGTCGGCCGCGACGGACTCGTCGCCGAAGTAATCGGTGGTGGTGAAGTCGGCCATGATTGCGCTCCGTGCTCCTTACAGGGTGACGTTCATCTTGATCGTCTTGGTGTTGCCGCTGTTGCAGTCGAAGGTCCCGGGCTTGGTCGGGTACACCCGCTGCCACTGGCCGTTGACGAGCTGGGTGATCACGTCGCAGTTCGACAGCTGGTGACCGCCCACGTTGGTCGGGCCGATGATGCCGTCGGCGTCGAACGAGCTCTCACCGTTGAGCGCGGTGAACAGCGTCTGCCGGTCGAGTGTCCCGCCGTTGGCGGTTGCCTTCTGCACGGCGTCCTGGAACAGCAGGCACATGACGTAGGAGAGGACGGCGTTGTTGTTGAGGTTCGAGGTGCCGCCCATCTGCTTGACCAGCGCGGCGAGGGAGGGGTTGTCCTGGTACTCGGTGTAGAAGGGCAGGTCGTCCAGTTGCGCGTAGGTGCCGTTCACGACCGACCCGCCTTGGGCGTAGAAGCTCGAGTCGTAGCAGCCCGAGTTGCAGGCCCAGACCTTGACGCTGCTGACGCCCTGCAGCTTCGCCTCGCGCTCGAGCAGGATCGTGTTCTGCGGAGTCGACCCCGCGTAGACGTACGACGAGCCCGCCGCCTTGATCGCCGAGATGACCGGGGTGAGCGCGCTCTCCGGGGCCGAGCCGCTCTCCGCGTAGGAGCCCTGAGCGTCCGCCTTGATGCCGAGGTCCTCGTCGCCCTGGAAGTTCGGGAGGAAGTCGGTCTTGAGCGTCGGCACGTCACTGTCGTAGACGAAGACGCCGTGCAGGTTCTTGAACTGCGACGTGTAGTACCGGGCGTCGCCGATGTTGGCCAGGTAGGTCTGCGGGTTCTGCTTGGCGGTCGCGCAGTACGGGCCGTAGCCGCCGATGAGGTACGTGTCCGGGTCGCACGCGAGCGGCAGGAACGCGAAGGCGGCGAGGTCGGGGATGCCGATGGCCTTCCCGGCCGCGTTCTTGCAGCCGTCGATGTCGGAGAGGTCCTCGAGCGCGTTGGCCGAGGTGCCGACCAGGGCGAAGTCGTTCTGACAGGCGTTGATGACGCAGTTGGTGGTGGCGTTCGGGTCCAGCTTGGAGTCGCAGAAGTCGACCACGACCTTGCGCCCGGCCAGCCCGCCGTTCGCGTTGACGATGTCCGCCCACGCCTTGACCGCGTTCTCCGACTTCTGGAACAGCCCCGGGGCGAGTGACGTGTCGACGTCGGCGATCATGCCGACCTTGATGGTGGTGGCGGTGAGCCCGATGTCGGTGCCCGGCCCGGCCGGCCCGGCCGACCCGGCCGGCGCGGCCGACGTCGTCGCCGACGCCGCCGCCGCCGAGGCGGGCGCCGTGCTGCCGGACGCCGACCCGGGCGATGAGCTGCTGGCGGAGCTGCAGCCCGCCGCCAGCAAGACCGCGGCCAGCGCCGCGATCGCCGCGAGTCGGCCCCTGTTAGCCATCACTGTGGTTTTCCTCCACGAGGTCATTGCGTGAGAACCTTTACAGGCAGTCGAAGAACTCGTACCTTCAGGGTAAAGAATTTAATTAGTAAACTACTACCACGACGGTCGCCCCGCCATCAAGGCCCGGGTGGCAGGAGCTGGCGCGACTGAGGAGGAGCAATTGGGCAGGGTGGCAGTTGTGACGGGCGGCGCGTCCGGCATCGGCCTGGCGATCGTCCGCCGTCTCGCGGGCGGCGGTGCCAGCGTGGCGCTGCTCGACCTGGACGAGGGCGCGGCCGACCGGGCCGCCGCCGAAATGCGCGGCGAGGGGATGCGCGTCATCGGCCTTGGGGCCGACGTCAGCGACCGGGCCGCGGTGGAGAAGGCGCTCGAGGCGGCGCGCGGTGAGTTCGGGTCGATCGAGATCATGGTGACCAGTGCCGGGCTGTCGCTGAACGCGCCGTTCCTCGAGATCTCGGTCGAGGACTGGGAGCGCGTGCTCGCGGTGAACCTGACCGGGACGTTCCACTGCCTGCAGCTGGCGGTGCCGGACATGATCGCCGGCGGGTGGGGGCGGATCGTCACCATCTCGTCGTCGAGCGCGCAGTCGGGGTCACGGACCCAGGCGCACTACTCGGCCTCCAAGGGCGGCGTGGTGGTGCTGACCAAGACGCTGGCGCTTGAGCTGGGCCAGTACGGGATCACCGTCAACACGATCCCGCCCCGGGCCGTCGTCACCCCTATGTTCATGGCCGCCCCGTTCGCGCAGGGACCCGAGGGCGAGGAGCACATCAGGCAGCTGACCGCGCGGAGCCCGGTCCGCCGGCTGGGCGTGCCCGAGGACATCGCCGCCACCACCGCCTTCCTCTGCTCCGACGACGCCGGCTACATCACCGGCCAGGTCATCGGCGTGAACGGCGGCAACTACACCTGAGCCGCCCCACGTTCCGCTGAGCGGGACCGACGGGCGACCGGTCAGCCGGCCTCATGCTAGAAACAGCAGATAACCAGCCTGTAGACACAGTGTTCACAGGCGCAATATCGCCCCTCTGTAAAGCTTTGCATTCCTGCCCGCAGCATCCCTGCGGGCGGGAGGTAAAGATTTACATCCCCCGGTCAACGCTAGGTAAAGGTCTATATCTCAGCGTCGCGATGTAGACGTTTGCATCCGGCCGCGGCATCGCGAGTCCCCGGCGGACAAGTCCGCCTCTATTTTTATACCGACCGCCCGGTATACGTTTACTTTGGTCGTGAACGGTCGGGTATCGCAGGGTTCAAAGCTCACAGGCAATGAAGTCGTGGAGGGCACCAGAGTGACAGCTAACAGCGACAGACCGGGCGGCGCGGGCAGCCGCGTAAGACGCCCGTTCCCGGCGCGTGCGCGCCTTCTCGCAGTGGTCGCGGCGCTGGCCGCGGTCCTGCTGGCGGCGGGCTGCAGCGCTTCAAGCAGCAGTAGCGGCAGTACCCCGTCGGCCGCCTCCTCGTCGACGGCCCCGGCGTCGGCGGCGGCCACGCAGTCGGCCTCGCCCGCGGGGTCGGCCGGCCCGGGCACCGACATCGGGCTCACCGCCACCACCATCAAGGTCGGCATCATCGCCGACGTCAACAACCCGCTCGTCCCCGGGCTGTTCAAGGACTCGGTGACCGCGGTCCAGGCGTGGGCGGCCGGCCTCAACGCCAACGGCGGGCTGGCCGGGCGCAAGGTCTCGGTCGACTTCTGCGACTCCCAGCTCAACCCCAACGCCACCACCAACTGCGTGATCAAGGCCTGCCAGAGCGACTTCGCCCTGGTCGGCACCTCCGCCAACGCGCTCGAGGACCTGTCCGACCTCGACGGCTGCAAGAACGCGGCCGGCAAGGCGATCGGCATCGCCAACCTCGCCGCGTTCGCCTTCCCCCCGGAGTCCTGCGACCCGGACACGTACCTGGTCTCGGGCCTCGGCCCATTCTGCGCGACCGCCAAGGACAACCCGCAGACCTACACGGTGCCGGTCGGCGACACCCGCTACTTCCTCGCCCATAACTCGGGCCTGCACGGCATCTGGCTCTACGACAGCGACGACCCGACGTTCAAGATCACCCAGACGCCGCTGTTCAAGGGGGAGAGCAACCTCGGCATCAAGGCAGACGGCCAGGGCTTCTACGCGGTCAGCGGCGCCGCGCCGCAGAGCGCCCTGACCCCGTACATCCAGCAGATCAAGGCGTCCGGCTCAACCTTCGTCTACGACGACGTGACCACGTCCGCGATGGCCCTGCTGCGCCGGGAGGCCCAGCTCCAGGGGGTCAGCTCGGTCAAGGTCTGGCTGTGCAACTCGGGCTGCTACGACCCGAAGTTCTACGCCCAGGGCGGCGCGACCGTCAACGGCACCTACGCCTCGCTCGTGGACCTGCCCTGGTTGACCGACTACACGGCCAACCCCGCCCTGGACAAGCTCGTGACCGAGGTCGGCGGGCTGAAGAACCTGGACAACAACGCCGTCAACTCGTTCGTCGCGGCGCTGCTGTTCCAGGACGCGGTGCAGAAGGCAACCGCCAACGGCGGGACGCTGGACCGTCAGACGCTGTTCAGCGCGCTTAACAAGGACGAGACGTCGTTCGACGCCGAGGGCATCGTCGGCCCGGTTAACATCGGGGCTCGCGCTTCGTCCGACTGCTCGGTGCTCGTGCAGCTGGTGAACGGGACGTGGCAGCGGGTGGACCCGACTAAGCCCGGGACCTTCGACTGCAGCCCCGCCAACCTCGTCACCCTCAAGATGAACACCGTCTCGTAGCAGAGCGGCAGGCAACACGCCGGCGCACTCGGCGGCCACCCGCCGAGTGCGCCCGGCTGCCCGCTCCGCGACCGTATCTTCCCCACTCGAGGAGTTCGCAGTGACCGACGGCGCCCTGGCCGGGCTGCGGGTGATCGACGCCGCCACGCTCGCGGCCGGGCCGCTGATCGCCACCTGGATGGGCGAGCAGGGGGCCGAGGTGATCAAGGTCGAGCAGCCCGACGGCGGCGACCCGCTGCGGCAGTGGGGAGCGCAGCGCGACGGAATCGGGCTGATGTGGAAGAGCGTCGCCCGCAACAAGAAGTGCGTCACCCTCAACCTGCGGCTCGAGGCCGGGCGCGACCTGCTGCGGTCGCTCACCCGGCAGGCCGACGTGCTGATCATGAACCTGCGCCCGTCCACGCTGCGCACCTGGGACCTCGAGTACGAGAGCCTCGCCGCCGCCAACCCGAGGCTGGTCATGGTGCACGTCACCGGGTACGGGGCCGGCGGACCGAAGTCCGACTGGCCCGGGTTCGGCACCCTCGGCGAGGCGATGAGCGGCTTCGCGCACCTCACCGGGACCCCCGACGGCCCGCCCACCCTGCCGTCGTTCATGCTCGCGGACGGCGTGGCCGCCCTCAACGCCACCTACGCGGTCATGATGGCCCTCTACCACCGCGACGCCCACCGCGACGCCGATGGCGGACCCGACGGCGGCCGCGGGCAGCTGATCGACATCAACCTGATCGAACCGCTGGCCCGGCTGCTCGAGCAGTCGGTGCTGACCTACGACCAGCTCGGCACGATCCCGGTCAGGACCGGCAACCGGTGGGACATCAGCGCCCCGCGCAACACCTACCAGACCAGCGACGGACGCTGGCTGGCGATGTCCGGCAGCGCCCCCTCGATCGCGATGCGGGCGCTGCGGGCGGTGGGCAGGCCGGAACTGACCCTGGACCCGAAGTTCGCCGAGGCGCAGCAGCGGCTAAGGAACGCGGCCGAGATCGACGCGATCATGGCGGACTGGATCGGCCAGCGCACCCTGGACACGGCCCTGGCCGTCTTCGAGGAGGCGGGCGTCGCCGCCGCGCCCATCTACGACGCCGAGCAGCTGCTCGATGATCCCCAGCTCCGGGCGCGCGAGGTCTACGCGCCGGTGCAAGATCCCGAGCTCGGCCCGATGCGGGTCCAGGCGCCCGTTCCGCGCTTCTCGGCCACTCCGGGAAGGGTCACCCATCTCGGCCCGCCCCTCGGCGCGGACAACGCCGAGGTCTACCGGCAGCTGCTCGGGTTCGACGACGCCCGCCTCCAGGAACTACACAAAGACGGAGTGATCTAAGGTGCCTCCACGCCCGCGGCCCCGCCGCTCGGAGCTGGCCACTCCGGCCAGCAACGACGACATGTTCGCGAAGGCCGCCGCCTCCGGCGCCGACCTGGTCTTCCTCGACCTCGAGGACGCCTGCGCGCCCGCCGAGCGGGAGAAGGCACGCGGGAAGGCGGCCCTGGCGCTGCGCGACCTCGACTGGGGGCGCACCACCCGCGCGATCCGGATGAACGGCATCGACACCCGCTGGGCCTACGGCGACGTCATCGAGGTCGTCACCACCGCCCGCGAGGCGCTCGACGTGATCATCGTGCCCAAGGTCCGCCGGGCGCGCGATGTCTGGTGGGTCGACACGCTGCTGACCCAGCTCGAGGAGACGCTCGGGCTGCGCAAGCGGATCGCGCTTGAGGTGCTGATCGAGGAGACCGAGGGCCTGCAGCACGTCGACGAGATCGCCGCCGCCAGCGACCGGCTCGAGGCGATCATCTTCGGCGCGGGCGACTTCTCCGCCTCCCAGGGCGCGCGGGTCGACACCAACTTCGACCCGCTGATCGACTTTCCCGGCGACATCTGGCACTACGCGCGGGCGCGGATCGTGGTCGCCGCGCGCACGGCCGGCGTCGACGCGATCGACGCCCCGTTCCCCAACTACCGGGACCCCGAGGCCTACCGGGTCGCCTGCGACCGGGCCGCCGCGATGGGCTTCCTCGGCAAGTGGGCGATCCACCCGAGCCAGGTGGAGATCGCCAACACCGCGTTCTCCCCGACTCCGGACGAGATCGCGCACGCCGAGCGGCTGGTCGCCGCCTACCGGGCGGCCGAGTCGGCCGGCAAGGGGGCCAGCGGCCTCGACGGGATGCTGGTCGACGCCGCCCACCTGCGGCACGCCGCCACCGTCGCCAAGCGGGCCGAGCTGCTCGGACTGTCAGGGAAGCCTTCAGGGAAGGAACGCACGCAATGACGCGCCAGATGACCCTCGTCGGCTTCATGCAGGCCGGCAACGTGACCGTCTACTCCGGATCCTGGCGGTACCCGTCGGCCGACCTCGGCTTCCTCACCATGGACTACTACACCCGCATCGGGAAGGTGCTCGAGGAAGGCAAGTTCGACTGCGTCTTCTTCGACGACCGGCTGGCGATGCCCGGCGTCTACGGCGACTCGGTCGCCGAGGCCGTCCGCTACGGCGCCCGGCCGGTCAAGCTCGACCTCACCGCCGTCCTCGGCGGGATCATCGGCGCCACCTCCCGGATCGGCGTCGGCGCCACCTACTCGACCACCTACTACCAGCCGTACCACGTGGCCCGCACCTTCGCCACGCTCGACCACCTTTCCGGCGGCCGCGCCGCGTGGAACGTGGTGACCTCGGTCAACGACTCCGAGGCGCAGAACTTCGGCCTGTCGGCCGCCATGGACCACGACCGGCGCTACGACAAGGCCGACGAGTTCCTCGAGACCGTGGCCGCGCTCTGGGACTCGTGGGACGACGACGCGCTGATCATGGACAAGGAGACCGGCGAGTTCGCCGACCCGGCCAAGGTCCACGAGATCAACCACAAGGGCGAGTGGTTCTCGGTCCGGGGCCCGCTGACCGTGCCCCGCACCCCGCAGGGCCGGCCGGTGATCCTGCAGGCCGGCTCGTCCGGGCGCGGCCGCGAGTTCGCCGCCGCCTGGGCCGACATGGTCTTCACCGGCGACCCCGGCCTCGAGGTGGCCCGGCAGCACTACCGCGAGCAGAAGGAGCAGATCGCCGCCGCGGGCCGCAACCCCGACGACGTCAAGATCCTCCCGATGGCGTACGTGGTGGTGGGGGAGACCCAGGCGATCGCCGAGGAGAAGGAGCGGCTGTTCCTCGACGCCTACGTGCACCCGGTGGCGTCCCTCGCCCTGCTGTCGGAGCTGCTCAACTACGACTTCGCCAAGCACGACCTCGACGACGTGGTGACCGAGGAGATGATGGCGGCCAGCTCCGGGATCCGCGGCCTGTCGATGGGGGTGCGCAAGCACCTCGGCCGCGACGTGACCGTCCGCGACCTGGCCGCGCACCGCGCCACCCTGCTGCAGGGCCCGCGCTTCGTCGGCACCGCCACCTCGGTGGCGGACCAGATGGAGGAGTGGTTCAACTCCGGCGGCTGCGACGGGTTCGTGCTCGCGGCCACCCACCTGCCCGGCGCGTTCGAGGAGTTCGTCCGGATGGTGGTGCCGGTGCTGCAGCAGCGGGGCCTGTTCCGGCGGGAGTACGCCGGCCCGACCCTGCGCGAGCACCTCGGCATCGCCCGGCCGGTATCGCGCTAATCGCAAAACGAGTCAAGGAGGACATCATGCCGGACGGCTTCCGCATCACCCGGATGTACCACCCCAGCTTCCACGCCCCGGACCTGGACGAGGTAGAGGCCTGGTTCGCGCGGGTCTTCGGGTGCACAAGCACGAACATCAGCGAGACGTTCAAGGGCCGGGAGACCGGCAGCTACCCGACCACCTACTCGACCTTCACCCCGATGGCCGACGTGCTGATGGACACCATCGCCCCGACCCTCTACGTGCTGAACGGCGTGCAGCAGTACGCCTCGGTCGACAAGCCCCACCTGAAGACGATCGGCTGGTTCGCCGAGAACTCAGAGGGGGTGTACCGCTCGCTGCGCGCGGCCGGGATCGCGATGGTGGACCAGTACGGCAAGCCCGCCGAGGGCGAGGACGCGCCCCGGTCGGCCGGCGGCGGGGCGATGCCGCTCTACTTCACCGTGCCCGAGTCGGCCGGGCTGCGGCACGAGGTGCTGCCCGACTTCCCGTTCGGCCTCGACCACCGCAACGCGCCCGGCTGGACGCCGCCGGCGTCGCCCGAGGGCCCGCTCGGCCTCGAGCGGTGCGCCTTCCACACCCTGCTGACCGATGACCCGCAGCGCGCGCTGCACACGCTGGTCGACGCGCTCGGCGGCACCGTCTTCCACCAGGGCCGCGACGAGGTGATCGGCGCCGACGCCAGCTACGTGCACCTCGCCGACACGGTGCTGCAGGTCGCGGTGCCCGACCAGGGCACCGCCGCCTACGCCGACTGGACGACGACCGCGCCCAACGACACCTACCACTCGCTCACCTTCAAGGTGGCCGACCTGGACCGGGCCGCCGAGCACCTGAAGTCCCAGGGCGTCGGCATCCGCTCCAGGACCGAGGACACCCTGGTGACCGACCCCGAGACCAGCCTCAACGTCCCGTGGGGCTTCACCACCGGCCTGGTGCCGGGCGACCCTCGTGTCTGACCTGGTCACCGAGTCCTTCATCGACGGGGCGTCGGTGAGCTCGGCGCAGACGTACCCGAACATCGACCCGTCGACCGGCGCCGCCCTCGGCGACGTGGCCCGGGCGGGGGACAAGGAGATCGACCAGGCGGTGACGGCGGCCCGCCGCGCCAGCCGCGGCTGGCGGGCCACCACCCCCGAGCAGCGGGCCGATCTGCTGTCGGGTCTGGCCGGCCTGATCGACCGCGAGGTCGAGACGCTCGCCCGGCTGGAGAGCGAGGACAGCGGCAAACCGCTGTCGCAGGCGCGCAACGATGCCCGGGTGTGCGCGCGCTACTTCCGCTTCTACAGCCGCGTCATCGAGTCGTACTACGGCCTGAGCATCCCGCTCCGGCCGGACCTGCACGTGTACACCCGCCGCGAGCCGCTCGGCGTCACCGGCAACATCGTCGCCTGGAACTACCCGATGCAGCTGTTCGGCCGGGGGGTGGCCCCGGCCATCGCCACCGGCAACGCCGCGGTGCTCAAGCCGGCCGACGAGACGCCGCGCACGGCGGTCTACCTCGCCCGGCTGGCAGCCGAGGCGGGCCTCCCGCCCGGCGTGATCAACGTGGTCACCGGGCTCGGGCCGGAGGCCGGGGCCGCGCTGGCCGCCCACCCGGGCATCGACCACCTCAGCTTCGTCGGGTCGACCGAGGTCGGCAGCCTGATCGCGGGCGCGGCCGCCCGGCGGGTGGCGCCGGTGACGCTGGAGCTCGGCGGCAAGTCGGCCCACCTGGTGTTCGGCGACGCCGACATCGAGCGGGCCGCCACCGTGATCGCGAACGCGATCTTGCAGAACGCCGGGCAGACCTGCTCGGCCGGGTCCCGGGTGCTGGCCGACGAGCGGGTGCACGACGAGCTGCTGCGGCGCATCGCCGACCGGTTTGCCACCGTGTCGATCGGGCCGGGCATCACCGACCCCGACCTCGGCCCGCTGGTGTCGCGCAAGCAGCAGGACCGGGTCCGCGGCTACGTCGAGTCGGCCGCCGACGCCGACGTCGTCTGCGGCGGCACCGTCGCCGAGCCCGACGGCATCACCGGCGGCGCCTATTTCACCCCCACGCTCATCGACGGCGTGGACCCAAACGCGAAGATCGCCCGCGAGGAAATCTTCGGCCCGGTCCTCACCGTCACCACCTTCGCCGCCGAGGAAGAGGCGATCGCGCTCGCCAACGGCACCGACTACGCCCTGATGGGCGCGGTCTGGACCACGGACCTGGCCCGGGCGCACCGGGTCGCCGCTCAGGTCGACGGCGGACAGATCTACGTGAACACCTACGGCGCCGGCGGCGGCGTGGAGCTGCCCTTCGGCGGCTTCCGCAAATCCGGCTACGGGCGCGAGAAGGGCGTGGAGGCGCTGGACGCCTACACCGCCACCAAGACGATCGTCGTGCAGCTCTGAGCACGGCACATCGAGCAGGGAGAATGCCAATGGGCTCCGACCAGGTCGCGGACGTCGACATCCTCATCGTGGGGGCCGGGGTGACCGGGATCTACCAGCTGTACCTGGCCCGCGAGGCGGGCTACTCGGTGCAGCTGGTGGACGCGGGCTCCGGCGTGGGCGGCACCTGGTACTGGAACCGCTACCCCGGGTCGCGCTACGACTCCGAGAGCTATACCTACGGGTACTTCTTCTCTGAAGAGCTGTTCAAGGAGTGGGAGTGGTCCGAGCACTTCGCCGGGCAGGCGGAGAACGAGCGCTACTTCAACCACGTGGTCGACAAGTTCGACCTGCGCCGCCACATCCGGTTCAGCACCAGGGTCACGTCGGCCGTCTGGGACCAGGAATCGTCCACCTGGCAGGTCACGGCGGAAGACGGGTACACCGTCAGGGCGCGTTACGTGGTGGCCGCTACCGGCGTGCTGTCGGCACCGTTCTATCCCAGCGTCCCCGGGCGCGAGAGTTTCCGCGGCGAGTCCTACCACACCGGCCTGTGGCCGAAGACCGAGGTGGACTTCAAGGGCAAGCGGGTCGCGGTCATCGGCACCGGGTCGAGCGGCGTGCAGATCATCCCGATCATCGCTCCCGAGGCCGAGTCGCTGACCGTCTACCAGCGCACGCCGAACTGGGCCACCCCGCTCAACAACCGGCCGGTCACCGCGGAGGAACAGGCCGAGCTGAAGGCGGGCTTCGAGGCGATCCGCGACACCGTCGGCAAGTCGGCGTCCGGGTTCCTGCACCAGCCCTCGGCCAAGATGACCTTCGACGACTCGCCCGCCGAGCGGCAGGCATTCTACGAGCGGGTCTGGCAGCTCGGCGGGTTCGGCAAGATCATCAGCAACTACCGGGACATGACGATGAACCCGGCCGCCAACGCCGAGTGGTCGCGCTTCGTCGCCGACAAGATCCGCGCCGTCGTCAAGGACCCGGCGACGGCGGAGAAGCTGATACCGAAGGACCACGGCTACGCCGGCAAGCGCCCCCCGTACGTGACCGACTATTACGAGGCGTACAACCGGCCCAACGTCTCCCTGATCGACCTGAAGGAGACGCCGATCACGGCGGTGACCGAGACCGGCATCGAGACGGCCGACGGCCTGCGCGAGTACGACATCATCGTCTGGGCCACCGGGTTCGACTTCGGCACCGGCGCGCTCAACCGGATGGGCATCGTCGGCCGGGACGGCCTGCCGCTCAAGGAGTACTGGGCCAACGGTCCGCTCACCCATCTCGGCATCATGGCCCATCACTTCCCGAATTTCTTCTTCCCCGGCGGGCCGCACGGCGGGGCGGGCAACAACCCGCGGTACAACGGCGACCAGTCGGACTTCATCGCCACCTTGATCGACTTCGCCCGCGACCACGGGCACCAGGTGGTCGAAGCGCCCAAGGCGCTGGAGGAAGAGTGGACCGCGATGGTCAACGAGGCCGCGGTCACCATGTCGCCGTTCAACGAGCAGAGCTACTTCTTCGGCAGCAACATCCCCGGCAAGCCCCGCGCC
This sequence comes from uncultured Actinomycetota bacterium, assembly GCA_963836195.1. Lineage (GTDB taxonomy): Bacteria > Actinomycetota > Actinomycetes > Streptosporangiales > Streptosporangiaceae > Trebonia. The sequence goes on from CAWIIX010000002.1 coordinate 503,398, forward strand.
TTCCTGCTCAACTCACTCGGGCGGCCCAAGATGCTCGAGTTGATGGAGACCGCCGTCAAGAGTGACTACGCCGGGTTCTTCCCCGACCAGTCACACCCGTTCTGAAAGGAAAGCAGCAGATGACCGACACCGACGCCACCGTCTGGCCGCACCACGAACTCGGCAAGGAACTGTCCAACTGGGGCCGCTGGGGCGCCGACGACCAGATCGGCACGCTCAACTTCATCACCCCGGAGAAGCTGGTCAGCGCGGCCAAGCTGATCAAGACGGGCAAGATCATCGACTGCGGCATCCCGTTCGACAAGAACGGCCCGTTCCCGCCCGGCGGCTGGCGGCTGAACCCGCAGCACGTGTTCACCCTGCTGCCGTCGGACACCGCCTCTTCCAAGGACGGCCAGATGGCGGCGGACGACATGGTCATCATGGGCCTGCAGGCCTCCACCCAGTGGGACGGCCTGGCCCACGTGGGGTACAAGGGGTTCTTCTACAACGGCGTGCCGCAGGGGATGGTCAACAACTTCATGGGCGCCATGAAGAACGACATCGCCAAGGTGGCCGCGAAGCTCATCTCCCGCGGCGTGCTGCTCGACATCGCCGCCCTCAAGGGGGTCGACGCGCTGCCCGACTCCTACGAGATCACCGAGGCCGACGTGCTCGCGGCCGAGGAGCGCCAGGGGGTGCGGGTCGAGTCCGGCGACATCCTCTGCATCCGCACCGGCTGGTACAAGTACTTCGCCGAGGGCGACCGGCAGCACTACGTCGGCAACACGGCCGGCCCGGGCCAGGATATCTGCCGGTGGATCCACGACCGGGAGATCGCCGCGCTCGCCCTCGACCAGGCCAACGGCGAGTGCTGGCCGACCCCGATCCCGGGCGCCACCATCCCCTTCCACCAGGTGGCGATCCGCGACATCGGCCTCACCCTGGGCGAGATGTTCAACTTCAACGACCTGGCGGCCGACTGCGAGCAGGACGGCGTCTGGGAGTTCTTCTTCTCCGCCACCGGCCTCAAGGTGACCGGGGCGGTCGGCACCCCGCTCACCCCGGTGGCCATCAAGTAGGGGGCACGGCCGATGACCACCTTCGCCGAGGTATTCGCGGGCGTCTACACCACGATCGCCGCGCACTCGCAGCACCAGGACGCGGGCGACACCGACGCGATCATGGCGCTCTACACGCCGGACGCGGTCCTCGAGGTCCCCGGCATGGGCGTGTTCGAGGGCGCGGAAGCGATCCGCGCCTGCTGGGACAAGTGGAAGCCCCAGGGGCTGCAGCGTCACATGCCGGTCAACGTCGTCATCACCGACTGGGACGACGCGCAGGCGCGGGCGACAACCGACGTGGTCTACATCGCCCAGGGCGACGCCGCCTGGTCGATTCAGATCGTCGCCCGCTACCGGGACGTATTCCGCCCGGTCGACGGCAAGTGGCTGCTCAGCCGCCGGGCGGACGAGTACATCGGCTGGCAGCCGCCGAGCTGAACCCGGCCGACCGAGCCAAAACGTGCGAGGGGCCGCACCCACCCGGCCCCTCGCGCGGGACCAATCGTGAAACGGAGCAACTCATGCACCCGCTGGACATCGCTGCGCTGCTGCTGAGGGCGGTGCTCGGCATCACCATGCTGGCGCACGGCTGGAATCACGCGTTCGGCGGCGGCAAGATCGCCGGCACCACCCGCTGGTTCGCCTCGATCGGCATGCGGCCCGCCTGGGTGCACGCCTACGTGGCGACCGTCACCGAAATCGGTGCGGGCGTGCTGCTCCTGCTCGGCCTGCTCACCCCGCTGGCGGCGGCGGGCGTCCTCGGCACGATGCTGGTCGCGCTGGTCACCGCCCACATCAAGAACGGGTTCTTCATCTTCAGGCCGGGCCAGGGGTACGAGTACGTGCTGATGATCTGCGTGGTGGCGCTGGCGCTGGCCGGAACCGGCGCGGGCTGGCTGTCGCTCGACCACGCGCTCGACTACCCGATCAGCGGCTGGGCGTCCTACGCGGTCTGCGCCGGGGCCGGCGGTCTCGGCGCCGCGCTCACGCTCCTCACCTCCTGGCGCCCGGCCGCTCCCGCACCCGAGCCTGCCGCCAGCGGCGCCAGCCCCGAGCCGACCACCGCGGCCTGACCCGGCTCGATGCCCAGGCAATTCAAACCCATGATTTCGAACGGACCGTGACTGTCTCTTCCTAACTCAGCGTCCTGCCTGCGCCCGGAGACCATCCTCGACGGAGCGCGTCGCTCGGGCTGAGTTGATCATGCGACCTGTGAGGCCCGGGTGGCATCACGCGGCTCGAGTCACTGAGATCGCGAAGATATTTCTTGTCGCGAAGATTTTTCGCGCGCATAGCACGAATTGTTTACGCGATCAGAATAACTTTCGTCATAATGGCTGTGAGCTGGACTGGGCGGCCTCGGGTCATGAGCGCCGCGACGTCGGCCGGGCGACCCCGAGACTTGGTGCCGACGGACCACACCAGCCGCGGGCGTCGGCACGCCCAGACACCACCGGCCCCCCTTCACACTCGCTAGATCGCGTTGAGCGCTGCGGCGTAGCGGTCGAGGACCGCGAGGATATCGCCCTCGACCGCCTGCAGGTCGAGCACGACCTGGTCAACTCCCAGGCTCTGGAAACGCTCGAAGCTTCGGCGCAGGGTGTCGTCGTCGACGATGCCGAGCATCGGCCGGATGAGGGGGCCGGCCTCCGACCGCCCGGCCTCGGCCCACCGCGAGCGGAGCGTCGTGACCTGCGCGTCGAACAGGTCAAGATCGCTGCCGTAGCCGATCCAGCCGTCCGCCCAGCCGACGATCTCGCGGTAGCCGCTCGGCGTCAGCCGGCAGCCGAGGAGCACCGGGACCGACGGCTGCCGGGCCGGCTTTGGCCACGCCCAGCTGGGGGAGAGGTTCGCGTGGTCACCGTGGAACTCGGCCACCGCGTCCTGCCACAGCGCCCGCATCAGCGCCACGTACTCGCGGACGATCGCGCGCCGGTCACCCGCCGCATGCCCGTGGTTCGCCAGTTCGGGCGAGTTCCACCCGTATCCCACGCCGAGTGAGAACCGGCCGCGGGACATGAAGTCGAGCGTGGCGATGGTCTTCGCCAGCGCGATCGGGTCATGCTGAGCGACCAGCGATATACAGGTCCCGATCTGGAGATCGGTCTGCGCGGCGACGACGGCAAGCGCCACGTACGGGTCGAGCGTCCGACGGTAGCGTTCGGGCAGGCTGCCACCGCCCGGGTAGGGCGCCTCGGTGTCGACCGGGATGTGGGTGTGCTCCGGCAGCAGGACCGCGTCGAACCCGCGATCGGCGGCCGCGCGGGCGAAGTCGGCGATCGGCAGGGACCGATCGGTCGCGAAGTAGTGCAGGGCCGCCAGTGGACGCGGCGGTGTCGCGGTCATGATGCCTCGCACTCTTCTGTACCAACCGGTCAGACAAATCTATAGTGTCTGTTGTGATCCATCCATGCCATCCCGCGTGATCAGTCAGAAGGCCGCGGTGAGCGTGGTCTACGCGGGGGCCATGTTCATCGCGGTGATGGACCAGACGATCGTCAACGTGGCCCTCGCTACCATCGGCCGCCAGTTTCACAACTCTGCGACCGCCGTCGCCGGGGCGGTCATCGGCTACCAGGTCAGCGTGGCGCTGTTCATCCCGGCGGCGGCGTGTTCGTCACCGACGTATCGTGGCGCTGGGTCTTCTACGTGAACGTGCCGGTCGGGGTGTTCGCGCTCGCCTTCGGCCTGCTCTTCCTGGTCGACCAGGACCACCCGGCCGCCCGGCGCTTCGATCTGGCCGGGTTCGCCACTTCCAGTCTCGGGCTCGGGCTGCTGATGGACGGGGTCGCCGAGGGACCGAACGCCGGCTGGACGGCCAGGCCGATCGTCGCCTGCATCGTGGCCGGGCCGCTGCTGGTCGCCGCGATGGTGCTCATCGAGCTGCGGGTCCCGGCGCCCCTGCTCGACCTGCGGGTCTACGCCGACCGGCAGTGGCTCGCCATCGGCCTGGACCTCACCCTGGTCCGCGCCGCTGAAGGCGGCCGCCAGACCCCGGTGCTGTTCACCGAGCCGCTCCGGTACCGGCCCAACTGGGGCCTGCCCGGCATGACCGGCACCGATCAGACCGGGGCCCCGGTCCTGTGCTCCTCAACCGGCACGCTTGCACCAGGCGACAGTGCCCGCGCTGTCATCATCCCGCTGACCGACTGGCGCATGACCGAGTGGCGCTTGGTCAACGAAGGGGACAGGCTGCGAATGTTCGAAGGCCCGCGAATCTGCGGCCACGTCGTCGTCCGCTGGTCTGAGAACACCAGCCGCCCGATTCCAGGCACCGACAAGAACCGGTTCAGCGCCTGGGCCAACTCCAGCGATGACCGTCCACGACCCGCATGACCCAGGCCACGCAAAGCTGACCATGTTCCCTAGGCAACCTGGAAAGCATGTCTTGAGACAGAAGTGTCAAGCATCAGGTGGGACTAGCCACCTGGCGGCACCGGGTGTCATCCATCGGGTGATGCGCGATACTCGTCCGCCAACCGACCTGCGACAGCCCAAGCGCGCACCTAGGCGAGATCGACTTGGACGGTCGCGGTCACCCATAGCCCGTCGGGAGCGATCTGGGTAACCGCTTGGAGGGCTATGCGGGTCTGCGTGGCCTCAATGGTGTGCCCCGCGCAGTACCGGTAACTCAGGCGCTCCTCCCAGATCCGGACGAGTTCAGCGCCGATCGCACCGGCATCTTCCCGTCGCCCCTCCGCCTGGCCGGTGATCAGCCACTGGGTGCCTTCATGACAGTGAACAATCATGTTCTGCCACAGGCCGGGGTCTTCATCGGCATAAGCGGGATCGCCGAGGAAGGCACAGAAGTCGATCTCCATGCCAAGCAGGTTGGCGCCGTCACTGGCCGGACCGGAGGCGCAGACTTCCTGTCGAAGCTGCTCGAAGGCATCGAGGTTGAGCACCCGCCCATCTTTGCGCGAATCCTGCGGATCAGCGACCGGCAACCTTCTAGCGGTAGTTTGTTAATTCCGGATGTAGAGGTGCAGGCCGTGGCCTGCTTGCAGGGATGTCATCAGGTCTTGCAGCTGTCCTGGTGGGGGCGCGTTCGACCATGCGGTCCACCAGCGCCGTAGGGCGATCCACGGGGCCAGCCACGCGCGGACGGCCCGGATTGCGCGGGGCCAGGATGGCGGCGGCTGGTCCGGCGCGGCGGGCGCGGGGCCCCCTCTCTCCGTCGTCGGCGCCTGGCGTCGGCGGCGTGACCGCGGGTGGGGCGGGATGGGCGAACCAGGCGTCCCAGCAGAAGCTGAACGCGCAGTTGACCAGCACCTGGTGGCGGCGGATCGCGATGTCGGAGCGGACCTGGAAGTCGGCCCAGCCCAGCTCGTCCTTGACCTGCTTGTGGCTTTGCTCGATCCAGTGCCGGATGCCGTAGATCCGCGTGATCTCGCCCAGGCCGGCGGCCGGGTGCGGGCTGTCCGCCTCGCGCGGGCCGCCCGGCCTGGGCAGGTTGGCGGCCAGGTACCAGGTGGCCTTCGCGGGCAGGGCGGCCGGGTCGGCGGTGGCCACGACCAGGCGCCTGGCGCCGTCCGGCCCCCACCAGCCCAAGGTCGCGTCGGCGGCGTGCCAGGTCTCGGCGTGCCCGTCGCGGAAGGTTCGGGTCACCGGGTGCCAGTCGCCTGGGTCGTCTGGCCCGCCCCAGAGCAGCTCGCTGGCCGCGTCGACCGGGGTGTGCGCGTCGGCGCCGTAGGCCCAGGTCCCGCGGTGCGGCTTGAGTGCCATCACGAACGGCAGCCCGGCCTCGGCGAGCTCGGAGCGGAACCCGTCCTGGTCGCCGTGGGCGCTGTCGGCGGCCACCGCGCGGAACGCGAACCCCGCCGCCTTCGCCCTGATCGCGAGATCCGCCCCGATCGCCAGCTTGGTGCGGAACGCCGGGTCGTTCTTGCCTTTCGCGAAGTGCCTCGCCGGGGTGTAGGGCACCGCGTGCACCGGGTAGTAGAGCCGCTCGTCGGCCCACACCGTGGTGACGGTGACCACCCCGTTGTCGGTCTTGCCGTACCGGCCCAGCCACTGGTGCCCCACGTGCGCGGTCTTGGTCCCGTCCTTGCGGTCCCCGCTGTCATCGAGCACCAGCACCCCGCCGCCGTGCGGCGCGGTCGCCGCGTCAGCCAGCAGCAGCTCCAGCCTGCGGACGTTGACCTTGCCCGGATCCCACCGCGATTCCGACAGGAAGAACTGCAGCCGCTGCACCGCCGGGAGCTGCGCCCCGCCCACCGGCTCCGCCCCGGCCAGCGCCGTCAGCGTCTTGTTGCGGTCCCGCGGCGCCAGCAGCCCCGCCAGGCACTCCCGGAACCCCCGTCGCTGCGCTAAAGAGCCGAACAGGTCATCAAACCGGGCCGCGTACCCTTCCAGCGGCCCGGCGCCGGCGGACACGGCACACGTCTGGTCATCACGCACTCCCAGGCACATCAAGCCGCTCCCACCTGGTCATACCGCCAGACCCAGCCAGAGTCAACAAACCACCGCTAGACGTGTCGCACATCAGCTGGCGGAGATGTGTCGCACATCAGTCCTCGGCGGACCGCGCCTAGAATCGGAGAACAACGGGTCTACGTCGCTACGACTGACATCAGGTTTGGCAGCTCTACGAGCTATTCCCCGCGCGCATGCGCCTGGCGGTGGTACTCGGTGCGTTCGTCGGCCTGCGCTTGGCCGAGGCGTGTGGTCTCCGGGTCGAATGCGTAGACTTTCTGCGGGCGGTTGTCCACCCCAACGTCCAGTACCCGGCGCGGCCGCTGAAGTCCAAGACGTCGAAGACGCCGGTTCCTGTCCCGGTCTCCCAGGACAGCGCCCTCCATCTCGGCGGCGTCGGTGACGAGCGCCACCGTGTACGTTTCGCCGCCGCCCGGCGACCAGCCGAGCAGGGTCCGGCGCCGCTCGAGGCCGCGTTCCTCGGCGTCCGCGCGGAGCCCCTGGCGCACGCTTCCTCGGCGTCGGCAGCCTGCCGCTCAAGCCAGGAGCGGACCACCTCCGGCCCGCGAATCAGCGCGCCCGCCGCGATCGCGACCGTCGACAAGCCTACAAGGAAGCTGCCGATGTTCCCCCAGTGCCATTGCATGCGGCCAGGATGCCAGAATGCGACCAGGCGAGGCGGTGCTGCAGTCACCGGCTAGCTGTCGTCAGGGTCGGCGATCTCCACGAAGTGCAGCCGCTCGTCGAGGTCCCCGGCGTGCTCCCGCCACTTCGCTGCGTCGAGGGTGAGGATGGGGCAGACTGAGGCGTCCGCCACGGCGGCCACGTGCGCGTCCCACGGGTCCAGCCCGGTCCTGGCGATGACGTCCGCGAGCCTCACGGCCTGCTCGGCGTCGAGCACCGGCGCGGCCATCGCGTTCCCCAGCCGCTCGAGGCCGTGCAGGATCGCCTCCGCGTCGTCCGATCGCGTGTCGAGCGACGCCGCGACGGTCGCCAGCACCGGGATGACAAGCGGCACCGCGTCGGCGTTGTAGCCCTGCAGTAGCGTCATGATGCCGAAGTCGCCCCGGGCCGCCTCGATCAGGACGCTCGCGTCGAGGACCAGCGGCGCAGGGCGGGCGCCCCCGTCCTCGCTCACCGGGTGCGGTGGGAGGCCGGCAGCGCGGCTAGCTGCGCGTCCACGTGTGCCCGCATGCGGGCCACCTTCGCCGGGTCGGCGCGCTCGGCCGCCTCTCTCAGCAGTCGCAGCGCCCGCTGATCCCGGAGGCGCTCCGCCTCGAGCGCGCCGTTGACCACCGCGGACACGGACGGGGCCTTGCCTGACTCGACCAGGCGCTCGGCGTAGTCGGCGAGGTGGGGGTCGATGGTTACGGTCACTCGCGTCTTGCGCTCGCTCATACCAGGATCATACTTCGGTGCTGCGCGAACGCAGTGCCGACATGCCGACCAACTGCGTGCGGCGCGTCGGGTCGCTCTGCTCCCGGGTTAAGGCCGGCCGAGCGCGCGTCGGGCTGAACAGAGTCGCACCGGACCGTTCGGGATGACGGGTTTGATCTGCCCTGTCGCCTATCCGGTCACAGCTTGAACCGGCGGACCTTGCCCACGCTGGTCCGCGGCAGCGCCTCGATCAGGTGCCACTCGCGCGGGCGGGCGGCCGCCGCCAGGTTGCGCTCCGACCATGCGGCAAGTTCGCTGACGGCGGGCGGATGCTCCCGGTCGCAGGGGACGACGTAGGCGACCGGCACCATGTCGCGGACCGGGTCCGGTCGGCCGAGCACCGCGCATTCGAGGACGCCGGGCGCCTGGGCGAGGGTGGCCTCGACCTCGGTCAGGCTCACGTTCTCGCCGGACACCTTGATCACGTCATCGCGCCTGCCCACGAAGCGCAGTGCCTCGGTGCCATCGGCCCGGTCGACCACATCGCCGGTGCGGAACCAGGTGACGCCGTCGCGCTGGACGAACGACCGGCCGGTCGCGGCCGGATCGTCGAGGTACTCGAGGAAGATGTCCTCCCCGGGCACCCCGGCCAGGACCAGTTCGCCCGGTTCCCCGGGCTGTGCGTCCGCCCCCGTCTCGGGGTTCCTGAGCACGACCGATCGGCCCGCGATCGGGGGGCCGATCGTGTCGTGGCGATACGGGTCGGAGACGTCGGCGCAGACGATCGCGACGGTCTCCGTCATCCCGTAGAGCTGCCGCGGGCGGCAGCCGGCCAGCGCCGCGAACTCGTCATAGTGCTGCCGGCCGAGGTTCTGCGCGAACCACAGGTGCTCAAGCCGCCCGGCCGGCGCGTCGGCCGGGCGGCGGGCGAGGATCATCCGGATCGGCGCGGCGAACAGGCTGGCGTGCGTCGCGGCCAGGTCGGTGGCCTGCCGCAGCCACTGGGACGCGGAGAACGCCGAGGTCAGGGCGACGCTGGCGCCGACCGCGATCGCGGGCGCGATGCAGTAGTACTGCGCGTTGGCGTGGAACAACGGCAACGTCACCAGCCAGCGGTGCTCCGGCCGCAGCCCGACCACGGCCGACATCGTGTCGGCCACGTGCGCGTAGTTGCGCTGGGTGAGCACGACGCCCTTCGGCTCGGAGGTGGTGCCCGAGGTGAACATGACCGCCAGCCGGTCCGACGGCGCGACGGCTGGGTCGACCGCAGCCGCACCCGCCCGGCCGGCCCACGCGCCGGTCCCGGCCCCGTCCGCGCTGCTCCCGGCCGCGGCGGGCGCCACGTCGGCCGCCGTCTCCGTCAGCTCGACCACCGTCGGCAGGCCGGCGGCGGACTCCTGCACCCCCGCCGCGTAGACGTCCGCTCGGCTCGCCGCGCAGATCCCGGCCGCCGGGCGGACCCGGTCCAGCTGCCGGCCGATGTCGCGGGCGGTGGACGTCGGGTCGACCGGCACCAGCCACGCGCCCGACCGCGCGCAGGCGAGCCAGATCGCGATGAACGCCGGGCAGTTGCGCAGCGCCACGTGCACCGACGACCCGGCCGTTACCCCGGCCGCCGTCAGGGTCGCGCCCATCCGCGTGACCACCTCGTCGAACTGCCGGTAGCTCCACTGCGAGACGGACCGGTCAGGGCCCTCGAATATCAGGAACGGCCGGTCGCCACTGGCGCGCACCGCCGTCTCCCAGCGCTGGGCGAACGTCATCGCCGCGGCCGGGCTGGTCACTGGGCGAAGGCGGGCCCGGCCGCCCGCTCGAGCCGCCGCAGCAGGGCCGGCCATTCAATGCCCGCGTCGAGCATGCCGTCCCACTGGCGGGCGGTCAGCTCGATGGTCTCAACCGGCGGGATGATCAGCGGCTGCCCGGTGGCCTGGGCCAGCAGCTGGCTGCGGGCCGCCTTCTCCAGGTAGAACATCTCCACGAAGGCCTGCGCGACGCTCGCGCCGACGGTCAGGCTGCCGTGATTGCGCAGCACCATCGCGGCGCTGCCGCCAAGGTCCGCGACCAGCCGCTCGCGTTCTCCCTCGGACAGCGCGATCCCCTCGTAGTCGTGGTAGCTGATCCGGCCGTGCAGCCGCATCGCGTGCTGGGTCAGCGGGAGCAGGCCGTCCGGCAGCGTCGACAGGGCCATCTGCGCCTCGGTGTGCAGGTGCATCACGCAGCCGGCGTTCTCCCTGGTCGCGTGGATGGCGCCGTGGATGACGAAGCCGGCCGCGTTCGGCTCGTATCCGCCGCTGTCGCCGATGACGTTCCCGTCCAGGTCGATCTTGATCAGGCTGGACGCGGTGATCTCGTCGAACCCCAGGCCGAGCGGGTTGACCAGGAAGTGGTGATCGGTCCCGGGAACCCGCGCGGAGATGTGCGTGTAGACGAGGTCGTCCCAGCCGAACAGGGCGCACAGCTGGTAGGCGGCGGCGAGGTCGCGCCGCACCGTGACCTCGGCCGGGCTGCGTTCCCCCGTTTCCTCCCGATGGTTGGCGTGTAGTCGGAAGTCGGTGTAGACGGTGCTCTCGCTCATGCTGTGCTCCTGCGTTGATCCGGTCGCGGCGGACTGCTCACACCAGGCCCACACCGCCGTCGACCTGGAGGGTGTGCCCGGTCACGAACCCCGCCTGGTCGGACGCGAGGTACACGGCGGCGGCGCCGATCTCGGGCGGCCGCGCATGCTGGCGGGTCAACGCGGTGGTGCGGCCGATCGACCGCATCCGCTCCGGGTCCTCCGCCCGTGCCCGCGCGAACACGCCGGTCTCCGGATGCATCCGGCTGCCGCTGCTCATGTCGCTGAACGGGTCGTCCGACCTGGTGCCATAGGGGGCGATGGCGTTAACCGTGATCCCGCTCTCGCCTAGTTCGAGCGCGAGCACCCGGGTGAACGCGTGCACCCCGCCCTTCGCCGCCGAGTAAACGGCCAGGAACCGGTCGCCGATGAAACCCGCGGTCGAGCCGATGTTGATGATCCGCCCGCTGCCCTGCGCCAGCATCGTGGGCAGCACCAGGTGGGTGCAGCGGAACGTGGTCATCAGGTTGAGCTCCAGGTCGGCCCGCCACTGCTCGGGGGTCGAGGACGCGAACGGCGTGACCGCCACGTTCCCGCCGACGTTGTTGACCAGCACGTCGATCCGGCCGAAGGCGGCCAGGGTGTCGGCGACCATGCCCGCCACCTCGTCGTCGACGGTGAGGTCGGCCGGCCGCCAGAGCACATCGGCGGCGCCCTGCTCGCGTGCGAGCTTCGCCACCAGCTCGCCCGCGACGGCGTCGCGGCCGACGATCACCACCCGGGCGCCCTCGGCCGCGAACGCCAGCGCGATCCCGCGGCCGATATTCGCGGTCGCGGCGGTGACGATGACGACCTTGCCTGCCAGTCCCGTCTGCACGGACTCTCCTGCCTGAGCGTCGGCCCGCTGTACTGCCGAAGACTATATCAGTATGATGAAACAACTGAAACTACCCAATGCGTCGTCTCGCTGGCAGAAGGAGATCGATCCGCCGTGTCCGTGGATTTCGCCGAGAAGTACGGGCCGTGGGGCATTGTCTGCGGCGGATCGGACGGGATCGGCGCGGCGTTCGCGCGCGCCCTGGCCTCCCGCGGGATCAACCTGGTGCTGGTCGCCCGCCGAGAAGACGTCCTCGAGGCATTCGCCAAGGAAGTTCGCGGACGCTACGACGTCGAGGTGCTGACCGTGCCGCTCGACCTCGCGCGCCAGGACGCGATGGCACGGCTCTGCGCCGCGACGGCGGAGCTCGAGATCGGGTCCCTGATCGCCAACGCCGGCGGCGACGACTACAGCGCCGCCTTCCTCGAGAAGGACCTGGACGCGCACCTGGCCCTGGTCAGACGCAACTGCGTCGGCGTCCTGGAGGCCGCGTACCGATTCGGGGGGCCAATGGTCGCTCGCGGACGCGGTGGCGTTGTCCTGGTGACATCCGGAGCCGCCTGGGCCGGCGGCGCGACTCTGGCCGCCTACGGCGCGACCAAGGCATTCGATCTCATCCTGGCCGAGGGCCTGTGGGCCGAGTGGCACGATCACGGGGTTGACGTACTCGGCCTTGTGGTCACCGCGACCGACACTCCCTCGCTGCATCGGGCGCTGGACGCCAGGGGCGGGTACCACGGTGACCTGGCCGATCCCGATGACGTGGCAACCACGGCGCTCGACCATCTCGCCGACGGCCCCACCTGGATGTGCGGCGGCGAGGATCCGCTCGGCCCGCCGCCATTCGGATCGGTCACCAGGCGCGCCGCCGTTCTGCGGATGAGCCGGCGCTGAGAGGAGAAGGCATGCGTGCTGCGGTACTACGGCAGGGAAGGGTCGAGACCCGGACGATCGATGATCCGGTTCCCGGGCCCGGGCAGGTGCTGGTTCGGTCGCTCGCCTGCGGGATCTGCGCGTCGGATCTGCACTACATGGACCACCCCGAGGTCGGTGCGGACGACGACAGCGGGTGGTCGACCTATGACCAGGACGTCGACATCGTGATGGGTCACGAGTACTGCACCGAGATCGTCGCGTACGGGCCGGACACCGAGCGGCGGATTCCGGTCGGCACGCGGGTCAGTTCGCGGCCGGTGATGTTCGCAGGCGGCGGCATGAAGATCATCGGCCAGAACCCGGAAACGCCGGGCGCGTTCGGCGAATACCTCCTGCTCGACGAAACGCTGATGAAAGTGGTCTCGTCCGACCTCCCGAGCGAGGTGGTGTGCATCTCGGACGCGATCGGCGTCGGCTGGTCGGCGGCGAGGCGGGCTCAGGTCGGAGCCAAGGAGATTCCGCTGGTGATCGGGTGTGGCGCCATCGCCCTGGCCGTGATCGCGACGCTCAAGCGCTTCGGGGCCGGGCCGATCCTGGCGGCCGACTTCGTCCCGTCCCGCCGGGAACTGGCGCTCGCGATGGGCGCCGACGAGGTGATCGATCCCGCTGCGGTCTCGCCCTACCAGGCCTGGCGTGACCTGGCGGCCGGCTCGATCGAGCCGACGAAGAACATGATGGCGGCGGCCGGCTCCTCGGGTTGCGTCGTGTTCGAGTGCGTCGGCATCCCCGGCGTGCTCGACTCGATCATCATGGGATGCGAGCGCGGCACCCGCATCATGTCGCTCGGCGGCGCTCCCGAGGGCGACCACCTGCACACCCTGACCGCTAAGCGCAAGGGCCTCAACATCCAGTTCGGCGGCGGCCCGCTGCCCCAGCACTGGCTCGAGGCGTTCGAGGCAGTCAGCACCGGCAGCCTCGACGTGACCCCGATGGTGGGGCAGAGCGTCGGGCTGGACGAGGTACCGGCTGCGCTCGACGCCGCCCGCGACGCGAACGGCCCGGCCCGGATCATCGTGGTGCCGTGAACCAGGAGGCAGGCCCATGAGCGAGCTTGCGAGCGAATCAGTAAGCACAGTGCGCCCGCGAATGCGGCCGACGAGCGGCAGCGAGGAGGACTCGTGAGCGATATCGAAGAGCTGCGGGCGACCGTGGAGCGGCTGGCAGGCCAGGTACGCGCGCTCGAGGACCAGGTGGAGATCATGCAGCTGGTCGCGCAGTACGGCCCGTCGGTCGACAGCGGCCGCGGCGAGGCCACCGCCGCGCTGTGGACCGAGGACGGCTCCTTCGATGCGGTGCCGGTGTGGGAGATGCGGGGCCGCGACGACATCATCAGCATGGTGCACGGCCCGGGCCATCAGCGGCTGATCCGGGGCGGCTGCGGTCACGTGCTCACCGTCCCGCACATCGTGGTCGACGGCGATCAGGCGACAGGACGAAGTTACGCGCTCAACATCCGCTGGGATCCCGAGGCTGACCGGTTCTGGGTGGCCCGCGTCTCGGCCAATACCTGGACGTGGGTGCGGACTCCGGCCGGATGGCGCATCGCCGACCGGGTCAACGCGCCGCTCGACGGCACCCCCGAGCACCGCGAGATGCTTGCCCCGCCGGATCGTAAAACAGCAACGAATCAGTACTATGATATAACTGAAACTACTGAAGATACGGCCACCGACCCCGGCGGCTGAGCGCGATTCCTCCCTGGGATCGAGAACGGGCGGGCAACTGATGTCATCGCTCCTCAACGAGGACGAACGCGCCCTGCGCGATGCGGTGCGGTCCTTTCTCGACCGCAAGGTCGCGCCGCTGGTCGCGGAGCACGAGCGGGCGCGGACGTTCCCGTGGGAGCTGCTGCCGCAGCTCTACGACTTCGGCTACGTCCGCGGCGGGGTGCCGGAGGCGGCCGGGGGAGACGCGCTGCCGATGATCATGCAGGCGATCCTGATGGAGGAGGCCGGCCGCTGCTGGGGGTCGCTGCGGACCACCGTCAACGTGCAGGGGATGGTCGCCCGCGTGCTGGCCGCGGCCGCCGACGACGGCCAGTCGCAGCGGTTCCTGCAGCCGCTGCTGGCGGGACGCAGGTTCGGCTGGTTCGGGCTGACCGAACCGGACGCGGGCTCGGACGCCGGCGCGCTGCGCACCACCGCCCGGCGCACCGGGGACGGGTTGGTGGTCAACGGCAGCAAGCTCTACATCACCAACGCCCTGGGCTGCGATTTCGGCATCCTGTTCGCCCGCCTGACCGAGGAGGACGGCACCGACCACGGGGTGACCGCACTGCTGATCGACGCGGCCGAATCGACGTTCGGCGTGCATGACATCCCGCACATGCCGCTGCGCTCCACCACCAGCTGCGAGCTGACCTTCGACGACACCTTCGTCCCGGCCAGGAACGTACTCGGCCGCCCCGGCGGCGGCCTGTCGCTCGGCATGGCGGCGGTCAACGCGGGGCGGCTGAACATGGCGATGGGTGCCGTGGGGCTTTCGCAGGCGTGCCTGGAGGAGTCGATCAGGTTCTGCCGCCAGCGCGAGCAATTCGGCAAGGCCATCGCCGGGTTCCAGCTGGTCCAGCAGATGGTGGTGGAGATCGCGACCCTGACCGAGACGTCGCGGCTGCTCGGCTACCACGCCGCCAGGACCATCGACGCGGGCGAGCCGGGCCGCTACGAGTGCTCGATGGCGAAGTACTACTGCGGCGAGTCGGCCGGCCGCGCGGCCACGCTGGCACTGCAGCTGCACGGGGGAGCCGGGCTGATGGAGGAATCGCCGGTCGAGCGGTACTTCCGCGACGCCCGCGAGGCGACGATCCCCGAGGGCACCAGCCAGATTCAGATCCTGCACCTCGGCAAGGCGCTGCTCGGCCACTCGGCCCTGCGCTGAGCGCGCTTGCCACCGTTCACCTATCTCACTATATTAGTTATACAAATAGACTTTTCATCACCCCCGGGAGCCCGACCGCCCATGTCATCAGCCGCCGGCCCAGCCGCCGCGTCGGACGACGTTCTGGTCCGCCGCGAGAACGGCGTCCTGATCGTCACCATCAACCGGCCGCAGCAGCGCAACGCCGTGAACGGCGCGGTGTCGGCGGGGATCGCCCGCGCGCTCGACCTGCTTGACAGCTCGTCCGAGCTCCGAGTGGGCGTGCTGCACGGCGCGGGCGCCGCCTTCTGCGCCGGCATGGACCTCAAGGCATTCGCGGCCGGGGAACAGGTCAGGGACCCGTCGCGCGGTTTCGCCGGCCTCGTCGAGCGACCGCCCGCCAAGCCGCTGATCGCCGCGGTCGAGGGATGGGCGCTCGGCGGCGGGTTCGAGATCGTGCTCTGCTGCGACCTGGTCACGGCGGGCAAGGGCGCCCGGTTCGGGCTGCCGGAGGTCCGCCGCGGGCTGGCCGCCCGCGGCGGCGGCGTGTTCCGGTTGCCGCGCCGGCTCCCGCACGCAGTCGCGATGGAGCTCCTCGTCACCGGGGCACCGCTCGACGCGGCCCGCGCCGAGCACTTCGGCCTGGTCAACCGCCTGGTCGACGACGGGCAGGCGCTGACCGCCGCGCTCGAGCTGGCCGCGCAGGTCGCCGCGAACGCGCCGATGTCCGTCCGCGCCTCCAAGGCCGTCGCCATCGAGTCGGCCGACTGGCCGCTGCCCGAGGGCTTCCAGCGGCAGCGGGACTACCTGGAACCGGTGTTCGCCTCGCAGGACGCAGCCGAGGGCGTCGCCGCCTTCCGCGAGCGCCGCGACCCGGTCTGGCAGGACCGGTGACTCCGGCCCGCGGCTGGCCGGGCGCAGCGGAACAGGAGATGCGATGACAGACGGCACCGACCAGGGCGGCATTCACCAGGGCGGCATTCACCAGGGCAAGGTGGCGGTGATCACCGGCGGCGGCCGGGGCTTCGGCCAGGCCTTCGGGGCGGCGCTGGCGGCACGCGGCGCCCACGTGGTGCTGGCCGACATCGACGCCGCCGCCGCCAAGGAGGCCGCGGCCGAGATCGTCGGCAACGGCGGGAGCGCCTCCGGCACGGCCTGCGACGTGGCCGACGAGGCTGGCGTCGCGGCGATGATCGACGAGGTGACGGCCAACCACGGCGGCATCGACATCCTCGTCAACAACGCGGGGCTGCACTCGGCCGCCTACAACAAGCCGTCGGCTGAGATCGGGATCGCCGGGCTGCGGCGCCTGTTCGACGTCAACGTGATCGGGGTGTACATCTGCTCGCTCGCCGCCCGGACGGCGATGACCGGCCGCGACGGCGCCGCCGTGGTCAACATCTCGTCATCCGCCGCCTACGCCAACCGGGCGGCCTACGGGGTCTCCAAGCTCGCCGTGCGGGGCGTGACCGCCCAGCTGGCGCGGGAGTTCGCGGCCGACGGCATCCGGGTGAACGCCATCGCTCCCGGCCTGATCTTCACCGACACCATCCGGGCGGAGCTGAGCCGAGACGAGGTAACGCGGGTGATGGGGCAGCAGATCCTGCCGCGCGAAGGCGAGGAGCGCGACATCGTCGACGCGCTGCTGTTCCTCGTCTCTCCCGCGGCGTCGTTCGTCACCGGGGAAACGCTGCGCGTCAGCGGCGGCTTCGCCCTCTCGGTCTGACCGCCAACGCTCATCGGAAGGAGCAGCTCGTGCGAGATGCCGTCATCGTAGACGCGGTGCGTGCGCCCATCGGGCGCCGCAAGGGGACGCTCAAGGGAGTGCACCCGGTTGACCTGTCGGCGTCGGTGCTGACCGCGCTCGCCGGCAGGAATCAGCTCGACCCGGAGCTGATCGAGGATATCGTCTGGGGCTGCGTCACGCAGATCGCGGACCAGTCGACCAACGTCGGCCGGCTCGCGGTGCTCGCGGCCGGGTGGCCGGAGACGATCCCCGGTGTCACCCTCGATCGCGCCTGCGGGTCGAGCCAGCAGGCGGTGCACTTCGCCGCCGCCAGCGTCATCGCCGGCCATTACGACATCGTCGTGGCCGGCGGGGTGGAATCGATGAGCAGGGTCCCGCTGGGCGCCGCCCGGGCGATGGGCGAGCCGTTCGGCCCTCGGGTGCGCGAACGCTACCAGCGCGACAGCTTCAGCCAGGGCCTCGGCGCCGAGGACATCGCCCGCCGCTGGGGCCTGTCCCGCACCCAGCTCGACGAGTTCGCGCTCGAGTCCCACCGCAAGGCGGCCGCCGCGACCGACGCCGGCGCCTTCGCCGGCCAGCTCGTCCCCGTCAGCGGCCCGGACGGCGAGCTCACCGCCGACGAGGGCATTCGGCGGGAAACCTCGCTGGAGAAGCTCGCGGCGCTCAAGCCAGCCTTCCTCGACGACGGCGTCATCCACGCGGGCAACAGCTCGCAGATCTCCGACGGGTGCGCGGCGCTGCTGATCACCACCAGCGAGCGGGCGGCCGAGCTCGGCCTGCGCCCGCTGGCCCGGTTCCACTCGGGCGCGGTGACCGGCGACGACCCGGTGACGATGCTGACCGCGCCGATCCCGGCCACCGCGAAGGTGCTCAAGCGGGCCGGGCTGACGATCGACGACATCGGCGTCTTCGAGGTCAACGAGGCGTTCGCGAGCGTCCCGCTGGCCTGGGAGGCGGAAACCGGAGCCGATCACGAGCGGCTCAACCCGCTCGGCGGCGCGATCGCCGTCGGGCACCCCCTCGGCGCCTCGGGTGCCATCTTGATGACCCGGATGGTGCACCACATGCGGGCCAACGGGATCCGCTACGGCCTGCAGACGATGTGCGAGGCCGGCGGCATGGCCAACGCCACCGTCATCGAACTGCTCGCCGACTGACCATTTACCTGCCGTACTCGAAGGAGAGCAGCCGTGCACCTCGATTCCATCTCCGCCCTGGTCACTGGCGGATCGTCCGGCCTTGGCCTGGCGACCGTCCGCCGGCTGCTCGCAGCGGGCGCCCGGGTCGGCATCGCCGACCTCAACCCGCCGTCCGACGAAGAGCTCGCCAGCCTGGGCGCGAACGTCGTCTACGCGAAGGCCGACGTCGCCGACGAGGCCTCGGTCACGGCGGCGCTGGACATCATCGAAGCCGCCCACGGCGGCTTGCGCGTCGCGGTGCATTGCGCGGGCCGGGGCGGTGACCGGGTGCGAATCCTCGACAAGGAAGGCAACCCCGGCTCGCTCGACACCTTCGCCGAGGTCGTCCGGGTGAACTTGGTCGGCACCTACAACGTCCTGCGGCTGGCCGCGGCGCGGATCGCCCGCGCGGAGCCGGTGGAGGGCGAGCGCGGCGCGATCGTGCTCACCGCGTCGGTCGCGGCCTTCGACGGTCAGATCGGCCAGACCTCGTACACCGCCGCCAAGGCCGGCGTGCACGGCATCACCCTGGTAGCGGCCCGCGACCTGGCGAGCAGGCTGATCCGGGTGAACACGATCGCCCCCGGCGTCTTCGACACCCCGATGCTCGCCCGGCTGCGCCCGGACATCCGCGAAGCCCTGGAGAAGAGCGTCCCCAATCCCAGCCGCCTTGGCGCGCCGGACGACTACGCCAAGATGGCGCTCAGCCTGCTGGAGAACTCCTACGTCAACGGAGAGACGATCCGCCTGGACGGCGCCATCCGGATGCCTCCGCGCTGACCGGGTCTCCACGCGGCCGGATGCGGCCGTCGCACCGTGGCCGGGAGGACCAGATGCGCATCGAATCAGGACGGATTGCCGTCGTGACCGGCGGCGCGAGCGGGATCGGGTTCGCGCTGGCCGCCGCCGCGGCCGGGCGCGGGATGCACGTCGTGCTGGTCGACGTCCGCGCCGATGCCCTGGCAGCCGCCGCCGCGCGGCTGAGTCGAGCAGGTGCCGTACTCACCCCCGTCGTCGCCGACGTCTCACGCCCGGACGACATCGAGCGCGTCGCGCGGGCAGCGTTCGAGTCCGGCCGCGTTCAGCTGGTCTGCTCCAACGCGGGCATCGTCCGGCACGGCCGGGCCTGGGAGGTGACCGCAGCCGACTGGGAACGGGTAATCGGGGTGAACTTCATGGCCACCGTGCATCTGGTCCGCGCCTTCATGCCCCGGCTGCTCGAGGCGGGCGAGCCGGCCCAGCTGCTCGTCACCGGGTCGATGGCCTCGGTCACCGCCCGGCCCGGCATCAGCCCCTACGTCGCGGCCAAGCACGCGCTCCTTGGCTTGTGCGAGTCGCTCAATCACGAGCTGGCGGCCGTGACCACCGAAGTGGGGGTGACCCTGCTGCTGCCGGGCAAGGTGTCCACCGGCATGAGCCGCGCCGATTATCCGGACGCGATCGAACCGGACGAGGTAGCACGGATCGCGTTCGCAGCGGTCGCCCAACGCCGCCGGGTGATATTCACTCACGCCGACCGGATCCCCGAGGCCGAGCTGCGGTTCGCGGCGATCGTCGCCGACGGACGGCCGCGCTTACGGGCTCGGCGCCTCGTTGTAGACCGGATGGGTCAGCAGGTCAACCGCGGCCTCCCTGAACCGCTCGAGCACGACCGGATCCGACAGCGACAGGCCGAGCATCTGCTCGATGAGCGGGCCGAAGACGATGTGCGCCAGGTTGATCGCCCGGTAAAGTACCAGCCCGACTTCCGGATCGGGCAGCGGACGGGCGATCCCGGCCTCGACGAGCGCCTGCATCTCACTGCGTACCAGGTCGAATGCCTCGCTGAACAGCGCCAGGCCGGCCCGCCTTCCAGGGTGGCCCGCCTGATGTAGCCGGCGATGAACGGGTTGTCCTCGATGAGCTGGTCGAACGCCTGCCGCCGGGCGCGGGCGGCGACCGGCGGCGGCTGATCGAGCCCCACACCGCTGACGACCTCGCGGATCTTGGCCACGACCGCGTGCTGCACCGCCTCAGCCAGCTCGTCCTTGGTCTTGAAGTGGTGCATGACGGCGCCGGCTGACATGTTGGCTTCCTCGGCCACCATCCGGATGGACGTGCCCTGCGTGCCGTGCTCGGCGTACAGGCGCAGCGCCGCCTCGCGGATCCGCGCCCGGGGGGCGAGGTCGGCCGGACCGAAGGTAAGGCTGGGATTCGTCATCGCGAGCTCAACTCTAAGGGAGTACTGACAACAGAACATCCACATCGTAAACAATACAAGTGTATTGACGTTCGAACATCCGCTTCTTAGACTGCGGGCATGCCCCCTGACTTCGCCGGACCGTGGCCGCCGGAGGCCGACCTCCCCCAGGTCGGCTTCAAGGAGCCGCCCGACCATCACGAGGCCTACTGGCTCTACGGATACGACCCGGTCTCGAAGGTGGGCCACTACCTGTACCTCGCCGCGGAAAAGGACGACCTGCTGCTGCGGCGGGAGAGCGTCTTCCTGCTGCTGCCCGACGGCAGCGTGCTCGCCCAGCAGGGCGCGGGCCGGGGCAGCCACGGCCGCACCGCCGCGGGCGACCGGCTGCGGCTCGACTGCCTGGAGCCGTTCCGTCGCTGGCGCGGCCGCTACGCCGCTCTGGTCCACCGGCTGGCCGGCGATGAGATCGTCGCGGGCCCGCGCCCGGGCCGCGAGCTGGTCGAGGCCGTCGTCGACATCGAGGTCGAGTCGGTCGCCGCGCCCTGGAACACCGAGGGCGACTGGGGCGAGCAGCCGCCCTCGCTGCGCTACCACCAGTTCTACGACGCACGCGGCACCGTCACCGTCAGCGGCACCGCCTACCCGTTCGCCGGGCCCGGTTTCCGCAGCCACTCCCGGCGTCGCCGCGACCTGCCCGGCTTCACCGGGCACGCCATCATCAACGGGCGGTTCCCCAGCGGCCGCGGCTTCGGCCTGCTGCGCTACCGGGCGACCGCCGACCGCCCGGAGCGCGGCCGCGGCTTCCTCTACCTCGACGGCGCGGCCCATGACGCCGACGTCGTCACCTGGCCGCACCTCGACCAGGCGGTCGCCGGCGGCGAGCGGCTGACGATCGAGCTGCACGCGGGCCGGCACCAGGCCGTCATCAGCGCGGTGACGATCGCGAGCGCGTTCGTCACCCCTGCCCCCGAGGGCCGTGCGTACGGCGCTCACCTGGGCGACGGGCCCGGGACGGTGATATCCCCGGCGTTCGCGCGCTACCAGTGGGACGGCGAGACCGGATACGGCGGGCTGGAGCGATCGGCTCTGCGCGCGGCCATCGCCGCCCCGCTCCAGGCACGTGAGGTGCGCCCATGCTGAAGAACACGCGACTGCTGATGACCGGCCTGACCGGCCAGCTGGCGGGCTCGATCGCCGCCATCCTGGCACCGCACAACGAGATCTACGGCCTCGCCCGCTACTCCAAGCCCGGTTCCAAGGAGGCGGTCGAGGCGCTGGGAATCATCCCGCTCGTCTGCGACTACACCAGCGGCGACTTCACCGGCGTGCCCAATGACTTCGACTACGTGTTCCACGCCGCGGCCGACGTCTTCCCGGCCGACATCGAGACCGGCATCAGGCAGAACGCCGAGGGCACCGGCCTGCTGCTGAACCACCTCAACCGGGCCAGAGCCTGGATCTACGTCTCGACCAGCGGGGTCTACTGGGACCATCCCGACCCGTGGTACGCCTACCGGGAGACCGACCGCTGCGGGGGAAGCGTCCGCATCAACACCCGTTTCGCGTACGGCACCAGCAAGTTCGCCGGCGAGGCGGTCGCCCGGTCGCTGTCGCGCATCCACCAGGTGCCGCTGACGGTCGCCCGGATGAACTGGTCCTACGGAAGGGCGGGCTTCGGCGGCATGCCGGTCAGGATCATCACCCGGGTCGCGCAGGGGGAACCCGTTCCCGTCAACCCGGACTGGGAGTTCGTCGGCTGCCCGATCCATGAGGATGACATGGTCGAGCACCTCGGGGCCTTCTTCGACGGCGCCGCCGTCGGCGGCACGGTCACCAACTGGGGCGGCGACGACGCGGTGTCGGTCGAGCAGATCGTCCCGTGGGTCGCGGAGCAGCTCGGCACCTCCTACTCCTTCACCGACATGGACCAGATCATCGCCTACCCGCGCAACCTCGACCCGGCCCGGCGCACCTCGCTGACCGGCCCGTGCACGGTCAACTGGCGCGACGGCTTCCGGCGGATCATCGAGGAGCGGTTCCCCGGGCGGCTGATGCCGTGAACACAGATCAACTTCTCAATCTTTCCTCCGAACGGACCGGGCTGACTGACTTCGGCGAATTGCCGTTTCGAGAGGGCATCGACGTCCTGCTGTGGTCCCTGCAGCACGAGTCAGGCAACCCGCCAGAACGCGTGGCCCAGGTCGCCGAGAACCTCGTGCTGCCCGCCCTCGTCAAGCGGCTGCGGCTGGTGGACGACCGCAAGCGCTACCCGCAGATCGCGGCCCAGGAGGTGACGGCGCCGATCGTCATCACCGGCCTGCCGCGCACCGGCTCGACCCACCTGCAGGCCCTGCTGGCCACCCGGCCCGGTGCGCGCTCGCCGCGCGAGTGGGAGATGCGGCTGCCGTCCCCGCCGCCGGAGGCGGCGAGCTCCGGCACCGATCCGCGCATCGCCGAGGTCCAGCGGGCCATCGATGCCCGGGCCGGCGCCGCTCAGCTGCAGGCGATTCACCCGTACGGCGCCCGGCGGCCCGAGCAGTGCCTTGGCCTCATCGACTGGGGCTTCGTCAACCAGACGTACCTGGCCTACCAGCGGATCCCGACGTACTACGAGTGGTACCTCAACGCCGACCAGCGCCTGGTCTACGAGCACCACAAGCGTTTCTTGCAGCACCTTCAGTTCCGCAATCCGGGCGACTGGGTCCTGAAGTGGCCCAAGCACCTGTTCGGCCTGGACGCGCTGCTCGAGGTCTACCCCGACGCCCGCATCGTCTGGACGCACCGCGACCCGGGCACGGTCATCCCGTCAAGCGTGAGCTTCGTCGGCACGCTGCGCGCCATGAACAGCCCGCTGTTCGACCCGGAGAGGTTCGGCGCCGAATGGAGCGCGCTCGAGGAGATGGGACTGCACCGCGGCCTGTCCGCCCGCGACCGGCTGGGCGACGATCGGTTCCTCGACGTCCACTACAACGACCTCACCGCCGACCCGGTCGCCGAGGTGACGCGCATCTACGAGCACTTCGGCATCCCGGTCGACGACGAGACGGTCCGCCGGGTCCGCGACTTCGCCGACGGCAACCCGCAGGGTAAGCACGGGCCGCACCAGTACACCCCCGAGCAGTTCGGTTTCGCGCCCGAGCGCATCGGCCGCCGCTTCGCGGCCTACACGAAGCGGTTCGGGATCGAGCCCGACCGCCCGCGGCCCGCCAAGAAGGAGGACCAGTCATGATTCCCGACTTCACCGACACCGCCCTTGCCCGGCTGTGGTCACTGGACGGCCGCGTCGCGGTCGTCACCGGCGGCGGCAGCGGCATGGGCCAGGCAACGTCGCTGCGGCTGGCCGAGTCGGGCGCGGCGACTGTGGTCGCCGACATCGACCCGGACAAGGCCCAGGAGACGGCCGACCTCATCGCCAAGCGCACACCAGGGGCGCAGACGCTGGCGCTCACGGTCGACGTCACCGACCCGGCCTCGGTGCGCGCGCTCGGCCAGGCGGTGGTGCAGCGTTTCGGGCGGATCGACATCTGGGTCAACACCGCCTGGCTGAGTTCGAGCGGCAGCATCGCGGACTATCCCGACGAGATGTGGCGGCAGGGAATCGCGGTGAACCTGGACGGTTCCTTCTATACCGCGCGCGAGGCGGCCCGCCGGATGCTTGACCGTGGCGGGCCGGGGGTGATCATCCTCGTCACCTCGGGCAGCGCGCACCACGGCCGGGCCCGGCGCTACCAGTACGTCGCGGCCAAGCACGGCACCCTCGGCCTGGTGAAGAGCCTGGCCCTGGAACTGGGCCCGGCCGGCATCCGGGTGATCGCCATCGCCCCGGCGGCCACCGACACCCCCGGCTTCCGGGTCGCGCCGACCCGGTTCGGTGGGGCGGACGCTGAGCAGGCCAGGAAGCTGCTCGACGACACGGTCGCGAAAATGGCGCTCGGCCGGCTGGGGCAGGCCGACGACATCGCCCGGGCGGCGGTGTTCGCGGCCAGCGACATGGCCGGCTTCATCACCGGCAGCACCATCCACGTCGACGGGGGCGTCGACGCTTCCTGACCACGCCGGCCCGGGCAGACACGCCGCGCGATACCCAAGGACGGAGACGATGGCCGAATCCACCCCGAGTTCCGGCGCCGCGGTGCCGATGTCCGCCTCCGAGCAGGTGCTGGCCCAGCTCGGACGGCAGAAGTGGGCGATCGACAGCCGCGACGCCGAGGCCCTCAAGCCTCTTTACACGGCCGACAGCGCCCAGGTGGTGTACCAGGGCGGGCCGGACGGGCGCAGGGAGATAACCCGGCTGCGCGGGCGCGACGAGATCATCGGCGCCATCACGGCGGGCTGGGAGCGCACCGCCGCGACGTGGTACCCAGGAGCGCTGATCCACCAGATCGGCAGCGTGGTGACGGAGCCGGCGGGCGACGGCCGGATCCGCTGCCGGTCCTACGCCTCGTTCCTGGCGCTGGACCCGGCGGGCGCTCCGGTCCTGAAGGGCTACGGCGCCTACGACGACATGTGGGCGCTTGACGAGGGCGAGTGGCGCCTCGCGGACCGCGAGACCGTCATGTACGGCCACGCGCCTTCCCGTCGCTGATCCGGTGGCCTCAGCCTCGATCCCGAGCACGACGTCCGGGCCGACCGCGTCGACGAGGGCGCGCACGGGGAGTTCCCCCGCCCCGGGCAGCATCCGCTCTCCGGCCGCCTCCCGGGCGTATCCCTGCCCGGGCGGCTGAGCGGGCCCGTCGCACAGCTGGACGTAGGAGATCTGCGCGCGGTCCAGTGCGGCGACGTCCCGCGGTGAGCCCCCGGAGCGGGCCAGGTGCAGCGCGTCGACCGTGACGGCGGCGTTGTCCGCCCCGGAACGCTCGATCAGCGCCAGTGCGTCACCCAGGGTCTTGACCTGGGTGGACATCATGAACTCGAGCCCGACGCCGAGACCGTGCTCCGCGCACAGGGCGCACAGGGCCGCGAACTGGTCGGTGAGCCGGGCCGCGTCCGGGTCGTTCCCGTTCACGTCGACCCGGTGAGCTCCGAGGTAGGCCGCGCTCTCGACCATCGCCTGGAAGTCCTGACCGCCGTGCCGGGCTCGAGGCGGCAGGTAGCGGCGTCGAACAAGGTGACGCCGGTCGCGTCCAGGCGCCGCCTCGTCTCCCGCCGCATCCGCGTGTCGCCGGCCATCACGTGAAATGGCAGAGCGCGAGCGGGTTCATGCCGACCGTCCCTTCTAGGGCAATAGGTTATATGATAAAACTAATCAAGCGATCGTCGCCCACATCCAGCCGGCCTCGGCGACGCCGAGTTCCCTCGTGAGGAGGTGGCCGATGGACGACGTGGGCATCGAGTACCAGACCGTGCTCGGATATCCCCCGGTGGAATTCGTGCACCTGGCGGCCGACCTGGGCTGTCACGCCATCTCGATGAAGGCCCGGACCGGGCCGTACAACGCCGCCAACCCGTACGGGTACGGTGACTTCTCCTTCCTCGATGACGTGGGCGCGCGACGGCAGATGGCCGCCGCGCTGCAGGAGCGGGCCGTGGCGATCTCGCTGGCCGAAGGATTCGTCGTGACCGCCGGGGCGGACCTGACCGACGACCTGGCCAGTCTCGACGTGATGGGGGAGCTCGGGGCGCCGCGAGCCAACGTGGTCACCCTGGACCCCGATCTCGGCCGCAGCTTCGACCAGTTCGCGGCGTTCGCCGAAGCGGCGGCCGACCGCGGCCTGCAGACCACGCTGGAGTTCGCGAAGTCGCTCGCGCTGACCGACCTCGATTCATCGCTGTTCGGGTACGTGCAGCTATCCGACAGCACGCTGGAACAGCGGGGCGCGGCGTACCGGGACGACTCCAGCGATCGCCTCCCGCCGGGTGCGGGCGAGCTCCCGCTGGTCGACATCATGCTCGCCCTGCCCGCGTCGCTGCCGGTCGGCGTAGAGGTGCCCATGCGGTCCCGGGCCACGGCGGGCATGTCCGCGCAGGCCTGCGCCCGGCTCGCCGTCGAGGGCGCCCGCAGCGTCCTCGCCCAGGTCAGGGCCAAGCGAGAGGACTCCACCACATGAGCGACCCGGACGACCGTAAGCGCCTGCACCCGCGGGTCGCGGTCAGCGGCCTGTGTTTCCCCGACCTGTCGGCGGTGGAAGCGGTCGAGGCGATCGGCGCCCTTGGCGTCACCAAGACCTCCATGACCTCGGCCAAGCTGCTCGAGTCGGGGACCGGGGCGGTGGTCGACGCCTGCCGGAGACACGGCGTCGAGGTCGTGACGACCACGGCGTTGGCCCGGTTCGACGTGTCGCCCGGCGCCGACGTCTCCGGGCAGCTGCAGCGGGCCCGCGAGGATATCGCCCGAGCCGCGGCCGTCGGCGCGACGTCGGTGTACACCCTCACCGGACCCCGTGCCTACCCGGACTGGGCGGACAGTGTCGGCGCCTACGCCCGGGTCGTGGCCGAACTGGCCGACTACGCGGCGGCAAGGAACGTCGCTCTCGCAGTCGAGCCGGCCAGCTGGCTGTACGCCGACTTCACCTTTGTGCACAGCTTCCACGATTCCGTCGCGTTCGCAGCGCGGACGGGCCTGCAGGTGTGCCTCGACCTCTTCCATGTCTGGACCGAGGGCGAACTCCGACAGGACATCAACAATCACATCGATCTCATCCGCCATGTGCAGCTCAGTGACATGCAGCGGGGCGCCCGTGCCCTGCCCTGCCGGGCCGTCCCGGGAGACGGCGACGTGCCGCTCCGGGCCATCGCGGCGTGGCTGCTCGAGGCCGGCTACCAGGGCGCCTTCGACCTTGAGCTCAGCGGGCCGAGCATTGACCGGCTCGGACACCACGAGGCGGCCGGGCGCTCGGCCCGCTGGCTGGACGCGCTCCTGACGGAACTCGGAGCCTAGCCGCAACGCCGGTCAGTTCAGGCCTCCGCGCTTGGTGTTGGATGCCCAGGAAGATCCAACCCGTTTTATCGAACGGACCGTGACTGCCTCTATCCATTTCGGCGTCTCGTCGATGGCGTGGCCGGCCTTGACCGAGTTTGACCACGGGACGCGAGAGGGCAGCGCGACATCCGACACCAGTGCGGCTCATGTTGCGAAAATATTCTTTGCCGCGAAGATTTTTCGTGCGCAGAGAACGAATTGTTTACATCATCAGAAAGGTATTCGTGATCATGGTCGGCGAACTGGGCTGACCGCTGTTCCCGGCGACACGCAGGCGCGCCGGAGTTTCAAAGGCAGCACTGGCAACGCGTACTTGCATCATGAGGGCCGAGATGTTCACGCGGCTGGCCTTGGACCTAGCCGTCTTTCATGGGGCCGGGAACGCCTTTGCTCCGCGCGGCAAGGTCTCGGCCAGGCGGGGCGTCAACGGACAGAACCCGCCGCTCCACCACCGTAGAGCTAAGGACCTGGCCGATCAGTCCCAGGTCGGCTCCGGCCCGCTCGGCCGCCGTTCGGACGACGCTCATGTCCTTGGACATGAGCTCGCCCAGGCGTGTGCCCACCGCGCCCGCCCCGATCCAGGCCACGCTGCTCAGCGCCCGGCTGGCACCGCTGCCCTGCGTCACGGCGGCGAGGATCTGCTCCTCGGAGATCCCCATTGAGCCGGCCAGCCGGACGGCATCGACCGCCAGGCCAACCTGGGCGACGAACAGCGCGTTGTTAATGAGCTTGATCCGCTGACCGTTGCCGACCGGGCCGGCGAACATGACCGGCGACGCGTAGCAGGCAAGCAGCGGACGCACGGCCGCCAGCGCCTGCTCCTCGCCCCCGACCCACACGGTGAGCTGGCCGGCGGCGACGTCGCGGGGGTTCCCGGACAGCGCCGCGTCCAGCACGCTGATGCCTCGCCTGGCCGCCGTCTCCGCGAGCAGCGTCATCGTCGCCGGATCGCAGGTCGTGTGCTGGACGAGGATTGCGTCGGCGGGCATGGCCGCGATCACGCCGGCCGGGCCGAGGGCCGCCGTCCGCAGCTGCTCGTCGTCGAAGACCACGGTCAGGACCACCTGAGCGTCCCGCACCGTCTCAGCCACCGTGTCGGCGCATCTCAGGCCGGCCGCCTCGGCCGCCGCCCGAGCCTCCGGCCGCCGGGTCAGGACGGTCGGCTGATAGCCGGCCGCCACCAGGCGGTCGACGATCGGGCGGCCCATGCGGCCGGCCCCGATCACGCCGATCCGCACCGGGTGTCCGAGCCGGGCAGGCCCCGGGGAACCAGCGGTCACTCGGCCGCCGACCGTCCCAGGTAAGCGCGCTCGATGCGTGCCTCCTTGGCGGCCAGTTCCTTCGCGTCACCGTGCAGCGCGACGTCGCCGTGGGCGAGGACCATCGCGGTATCGGCGATCTCCAGCGCGAGCATGACGTGCTGCTCGACGATCACGCAGGCGGCGCCGGTGTCGTCGGCCACCCGTCGGATCACCGGCAGCAGCGCCTCCACGATGACCGGGGCCAGACCCATGCTGAGCTCGTCCACCAGCAGGACCTTCGGGTCCTGCATGAGCGCCCGGCCGATGGCCAGCATCTGCTGCTCGCCGCCGGACAGGTTGCCCGCCGCGACCTTCACCCGGCGCTTGAGCTCCGGGAAGTAGTCGAAGATGGTCTCGATAGTGGTGGCGCCGCGCCGCGACGCCAGCTTGAGGTTCTCGGTGACGGTCAGCGACTTGAACAGCGACCGGTCGTCGGGCACGAGCACCAGCCCGGCCCTGACCGCGGCCCGGGGCGAGCCGGGCCGGACCGGGACGCCGCCGAGCCCGATCTGACCCGCCAACGGCGCCCGCAGGCCGGCGATCGTGAGCATCAGCGTGGTCTTGCCCGCGCCGTTCGGCCCGAGCAGGGCCAGGACAGTGCCCGCCTCCAGGCTGATGTTCACGTTGCGCACCACGGGTCGGCCGGGCACGTAGCCGGCGTCGACCCCACTGCAGGTGAGTACGGGACTCATCGGACCACCTCCGCATTGCCCGGCCGGCCGGCCCGGCGGGACAAGTTCGGCCGGCGCCTCATTGCGCCGTCTCCGCGCTCGCGTGCGTCGTGCCCAGGTACGCGCGTTTGACGACGTCGTTGCGCTCGATCTCCTGCGGCGTGCCGACGGCGACGATCTTGCCCAGGTCAAGCACCACGATCCGGTCGCACACGTCAAGCACGAGGCCCATGTCGTGATCGACCATGATGACCGTGGTCCCCGCGTCGCGGATCGCGCGCAGCCGCTCGCCCAGCCAGCGGCTCTCGGTCACGTCAAGCCCGGCGGCGGGCTCGTCAAGCAGGACGATCGTCGGGCGCCCGGCCAGCGCCCGGGCGATGGAGACGAGCTGGCGCTGGCCGACCGACAGCTGCTGCACCGGCTGGTCGGCGACGGCCTGCAGATCAAGAACCTTGAAGTAAGCGTCGATGTCGGCCGACGACGCTGCCCCGGAGACGCCGGACACGCCGGACACGCCGGACACGCGGGAGAACCGCGCCGCCGTCATGCCGACCTCCACGTTCTCCCGGACGCTGAGGTCGTCGTAGAGCTCGATGCCCTGGAACGTCCGGCCCAGCCCGTCCCGGCTGCGCTGGAACGGCTTGCGCGCATCGAGCCTGGCCCCGAGCAGCTCGACCGAGCCGGTGGCCCGCGCAAACCCGGTGATGGCGTCGATCAACGTGGTCTTGCCCGCGCCGTTCGGCCCGATCAGGCCGAGGATCTCGCCCGGGAAGACCTCGAAGCTCACGTCCTCGTTGGCGATCACGCCGCCGTAGCGCACGCCCACCCCGGAGACCGTCAGCAGCGGGCGGTCCGATGCCTGCGGCACGAGCGGCCGGGCCGGCGGTTCCGCCGCCCCCGCGGCCGCAGGGGCCTCGGCCGACGAGACAGTCGGCGGGACGGCCGGCGCGGCAGTCGGCGGCACGGCTGGCCCGGGGGAGCGGCGCGTGGCCAGCTTCTGGCGCAGGGCCGCGAGCTGAGTGTGCACCGGTCCGACGATCCCCTCGGGGTTGAGGATGACGGTGAGGATGAGCAGGACGCCGCTGATGGCCGCGTAGTACGCCCCCAGCTGGAGGCCGCCGTGGTGGGCGATGGCCGCCGCGACCGATCCCAGCCCGACCACGGCCAGGGCGGCGCGAGCGAGCGCCGGCCGGACCAGCTGCACGATGCCGACGACCAGCAGACCGACCAGCAGGACGTAGATCCACAGCGGAACGCCGTTGTTCACCAGCGTGTAGGCGATCCCGCCGGCCGCGATGACCCCGGCGTTGATCCCGCCGGAGACGGACGTGATGCCGGCGATGTAGACCGTCGCGAAGAACGTCACGCTGCCCACGGCCGTGTAGGAGCTGTAGTCCGCGCTCGTCTGCTGGTAGGCCAGCATCGCCCCGCCCAGCCCGGCCAGGAAGCCGCCGATGGCGAACGCGATCAGCTTCACCTGCGCGACCGAGACCCCCGAGGCGGCGGCCGACCGCTCGTTGGCCCGCACCGCGAGCATCGCCGCCCCGAGTCGGCTCCGCCGGACCAGCGCGACGCCGCCCGCGGCCAGCAGCAAGACGATGAGGCAGAGGATGCCGAAGCTCAGGTGCGGGTAGCTATGACCGGCGCCCACCCCGAGGTCGACCCCGAAGATCTTCGGGTCGCTGACCGGGGCGCCCGCGAAGCCGCCGTCGTAGTCGGGGTTATCGAACCAGAGGTCTTGCAGCGCGGCCGCCAGCGCGAGGGTCGTGACCGCGACCGGCAGGCCCCGGATGCGCAGCGCGGGCAGCCCGACGATCACCCCGATGGCCATCGCGACGACCGCCGCGAGCAGCGGTGCGAACGGGAAGGGCACGTGCAGCTGCTGCTGGATCCGGGTCAGGGAGAAGGCCCCCACCCCGGCCAGGGTCAGCTGCGCGAAGGAGATCTGGCCGGTGAACCCGGTGACGACCACCTGCGAGAGCGCGATGACCGCCATCACCAGGGTGGTGATGACGGCCGCCCGCATCGAGCCGTGCGTCACCGCCAGGGAACCGAGCCCGAGCACGACGATGAGGACGCCCGGCCCGACATAGCCGCGCGGGCGGGGGGCCCGGCCCAGCGTCTTCTGGATGATCGCCCCGCGCGACGGCAGCTCCTGCCCGCGCAGGACGAGGAAGATCAGGATGACCAGGAGCGGCACGAGGTCGGTGAGGCCGGAGGAGGGCATCCAGCTCTTGGTCTGAAGGTAGGTGGCCTCGGACTGGAGCATCCCGATGACCACGGCGGCGGCCACCGTCACCCCGATCCGGGTGAAGTTGCCGACCAGGGCGGCCGCCAGCGCCGCCACGATGAATAGCGAGTAGGAGTCCGGGGTGAGCGGGACGATGGGCGCGACCAGCAC
Source organism: uncultured Actinomycetota bacterium (assembly GCA_963836195.1). Lineage (GTDB taxonomy): Bacteria > Actinomycetota > Actinomycetes > Streptosporangiales > Streptosporangiaceae > Trebonia. The sequence continues at coordinate 534,855 of CAWIIX010000002.1, forward strand.
GCCCCCGACGCCGGCGATGACGGTGCTCAGCGCCCAGTTCACCAGCGCGATGCGCTGCGGCGAGAGACCGGTGACGAAGGCGCCCTTCTCCGACTCGGCCGCCGCCCGGGTCGCCAGGCCGAAGCGCGAGAGCCGGAACCACAGCCCCAGCGCGATCGAGAGCGCGATGATGATCGCCGCCGACCACAGGCGGTCGCCCGGCACCCGGCTGCCGAGCATTTGGTAGGTGTGGGCCGGGAAGATCGGCGCGACGGTGACCGCCGACGAGCCGAGCTGCGTGGCCAGCAGGGCCTGCAGCACGATCATGACCCCGACCGAGGCGACCGCCTTGGCCGCGGCCGGCGTCGCCCGCAGCGGGCGGAAGACCAGCGCGTACAGCAGCGCTCCGAGCAGGCCGGCCACGGCCAGCGAGATCAGGAAGGCCGGCCAGAAGCCTAGCGGTCCGGTGCCGAGGCTGACGGTCGGGCTGAGACCGGGGATGGGGTCGACCAGCTCCCCCATCCGAAGGTAGGCGTAGGTGTAGGCGATGTAGAGGGCGATCGCGGCGGACGCGAGGTTCACCACGCCGGAGCTCCGGTAGGTGACCACCAGGCCCAGCGACAGGGCCGCGTACACGGCGCCGCTGCCGAGCCCGAGGATCAGGAACAGAATGACAGCGCTCATGTCGGCGACCGCCCCCTCACATCAACTGGTGACTGCTAACTGATGACCTGCGGGTCGGTGGCCTTGCCGTTCTCGATCGTGAGGACCACGTCGCCCGAGCTGCAGTTGGACGGCAGACCCGGGAACATCTTTCCGTTGCAGGTGAACGTGAGCCCCGCGCCGGCCGGCAGCGGTATGTCCGCGGCCGCCTTGATGGCGGTCGTGATCGAGGCCGGGGTCGGGTCGCCGGTCAGCGAGGCGGTGGCCCGGACCAGGCCGAGCATCCCCTGATAGCCGGTCACCGAGTCCCCTGAGGGGTTGGCGGACGGGTAGTACTTGGCCATCACGTACCGGTAGAGCTGCGCCTCGGGGTTATTCGACTCCGTGTCCGAGCGGCCGAATGTCTTCACGCCGTTCATCGCGCTGCCCAGCGCGGTCAGGGTCGAGGAGTTCAGGCAGGAGGTGACGGCATAGACCGGGAGCGTCGGATCGACCGTGGACAGCGCCTGGAGGACCGATGTACAGGTGGACGCGTCGGCGACGATCGCGACCGCGCCCGGCTGATCGCTCAGGCCGGCCGTCACCTGCGGCGTGGCGTCCGCGACCGCGTCCGGGACCGCCTCGATGCTCAGCGCGACGCCGGCCGCCTTGAAGGCCGGCGTGCCGATCTCCTTCGCCCCCGCGAGCGCGGACGGAGCGTCGATCACGAACGCGGTGACCTTCTTGTAGCCGTGCTCACCCGCGAGCTTGGCCATGCCGCCCAGGTCGGCGGGGAACCCGCCCGTCCACATGAACGTGCCCGGCGTTGTCAGCTCGTCGGAGCTCGAGCCGGTCGCCGACACGTACGGGATGCCGGCCTTGGTGATGATCGGGACGATGGTGTTGCCCAGGCCGGTCGTTCCGATGTCGACCGCGGCGACGTTGTCTTGCACCATCTCGTTCGCGCACGCGGTCGCCGAGGCGACGTCCTCGTTCTCAGCGCAGCGGATGACCTGGATCGGGTGCCCGCCGATGCCGCCGAGCTCGGCGTTGGCGTAGTCGGCCGCCGCCACCGCCGCATCGCCGGTCGACGGCTCGGCAACCGGGGAGCTGCCCTCGTTGTTGATCAAGCCGATCTTGACCGGGGTACCGGTCGCCTTCTTGCCCGGCAGGTAGGCCGACAGGCCGGCCGGCTACGGTACTGGCCGCGTTGGCCGAGCCGCCCGTCGCGGACGCGCTCCCGGTGCCGCCGCCTCCGGAATTCGTGCTGCTTGAACTGCTGCAGGCGGCCGCGCCAGCCAGGGTCGCGGCGGCCAGGAGAACCAGTGAGGCCCGGCGGGATGCTCGGCCGGAGACACTGCCACGCTTCGTTGAGATCATTCCTACCTCGCTGGTAGGGCAAGCGGCCTGCCGCTCGCGAGTGGGTCACGGTTCACCTGCCATGTAGGCAGATTATTGAACTGATCATGATACGAGCGTCCGTCGCATGTCAACAAATCAGTTTACTTATTTACTGATTAGATGTCGACAGCGACGCGCCGCTGTAGGCGATCTGCGCTCCCTCGTTCCGGCCGGCCTGGATGAGCCCCTCCACCTTGACCCGCCCGACCAGCTTGTCGAAGAGCGACTCGTGCACCGGCGTCCGCGTCAGCAGCGAGCAGTCCTGCCCGGCCTGCGCGGTCATGGTCACCACCACGCCGGCACCGCCCGGTCGAGGTCGGCGTCCGGCAGGATGATGCTGGCCGGCTTGCCGCCCAGTTCCAGGATCCATTCGCCCCAGCACGAACGTCTCGAGCGGGGTGGGGGGCCGGCTTGAGCACCACCGTGCAGCCCGCCGCCAGCGCCGGCGCCATCGGCTTCTCGAGCGGGTACTGCGGCAGCACCCGCTTGCCATGTCCCTGAAGTGCTGCATCGGCAGCCCGACTTGGAGGAACGATGGTCCGCGGCTCCAGTCCCTGCACGAACCGGAGCAGGACGGCCGCGCGCTCTCCTTTCGCTACCGGAACATTCGCTACCGAGACAGGGCCGCGAGCTTGCGGAAGTCCCAGCTGGCGAGCTTGTCCGGGGTGAGCCTGAGCCAGGCGTGGCGGCCGTCGGGCGGAACCGGGACGCCGCCGCTGTACTTGTCGGCGAACAGCCGCTCCGGCTCGGCCACGACCGAATCGGGCGTGGCCGTGCGGGGGACGTCACCGACTGCGACGACCGCACCCGACAGCTCGACCCCGCGCAGCTCCGTGTATTCCACCCCTGCGTCGACGACGACAGCGACCCGGGGATCGCCCATCAAATCGGTCCACCGCTGGCTGCGCACCACGGAGCTCAGCCACAGCGACTCTCCGTCCCAGACGAACCACAGCGGAACCACGTGCGGCCGGCCGCCCCTGCCCGCGGTCGCCACCCGGCAGGTCCGCTCGGCGGTCAGGAACTCGTCGACCTCCGCCGCCGTCATGGCGATGGCGCGGCCGCGGCGCTGCGCCCGCTCGGTCACGATTCAGCCCTTCGCGTCATCGGCCCGGACCGGACGCGGAGGCGCATAGTCAAGGAACCCCTTGACGCCCGGGGCCGCCTCCGCCTGCCTGGTGTTACGGGCAAGCGCCTCGGTCAGTGCGTCAAGCCGCGCCTGCAGGGCGGCCCGCCGCCCCGCGTCCGGACTCTGCCGCAGCTCCGCTTCCGCCAGCGAGATCTCTTCGCGCAGCCGGATCCCGGACTCGGCGAACGTCAGCAGGTCGTGGTCGTCCTCATCGCGTTGCTCGTCATCCGCCACGCGCGTCTCCCATCGCCGGCCCATTCCTCTACCAGATAGCACAATAGGTTATCTGATCAACCTCGCTGGGCGGAAGCGGACCGGGCCGTCTTGTCACGAGGGCCCCTACCCAGATCGGCCGACGGAACCTGGAAGCCGCCCAGCGGCGCAACCGCCCGTCTTGGCCTCCACGGCCTACTCTCCCTATCTTGTATGCTACAACTATTGTAAGATGCACATATTGACTGGTGCACTCGATGGGGAAGCCGACTCACCCGGACCGGATGCTCTCACCGGCCTGCGCCCTGGCCTGCCACGCGACGCTCCAGGATCTTGTCATCGAGCCGACCCCGAGGGATGAATCAGTGCCCGCTCTAACGTTGTCGGGAGCCCCCGCATTGGCAGCCAGGCTCCTGCGGACCCGCTGGCTCGTCCGCGCCCCGGTTTGGCTGTACCGGGCTCGGCTGGGGTCCATGTTCGGGTCGCGGCTGCTGATGCTCGAACATACCGGCCGCAAGACCGGCATCCGCCGGTACGTTGTCCTTGAAGCTGTTGACCACCCGGACCCGCGCACCTACATCGTGGCGGCCGGCTTCGGAGACCGCGCCCAGTGGCTCCGCAACGTCCGCGCCAGCCCCCGCGTCCGCGTCTATGTCGGCTCCCGCCGCCCAATGTCCGCCATGGCCCGCCCGCTGACCAGCGAGGAGGCAGCCGCGGCACTCACGGCCTACGCGCGCAGGCACCCGCGGGCATGGGCGGCGCTGAAGCCGGTCTTCGAAGCCACCCTGGGCGCGCGGATCGACGGCGACGGGACCAGCCTGCCGATGATTGCGCTCGACCTGGCCGGCAGTCGTCCCAGCGGGACACCCTAGCCGGGCAGGCGCCGCCAGCCCCGCCCATGGCATGCCCCGGGCCGCTTCGACCTCACGGCCCTTCTCCCGGAAGCGCGCGGCCGGTCAATCCTCCAGCAGGGCACCCGGCGCGGCCAGGTATAAGGCCAGGGACCGGAGCGGGCTCCACCCAGCGCCGCTCCGGTCCGCTGGGCGCAAGCGCCGCACCCGCATCACGGCAGCCCTAGCCGCCACGGGCGGATCATGCGTACGCGTACACAAGGATGAGTATAGCCCTGGCCTGTGCCCGCGTCGTGAGATCGCCCGTATGATCTTTCCCATGGTTGGACCGGCACGCGCGTCGGCAGGCCGGGTGCCCTGGGGGACGATCTCACGCGAGGACATCGTCGCGGCGGCGGTGCGGATGGCCACCGCCGATGGGGAAGCGGAGATCTCCATCCGCCGCCTGGCCGCGTCGCTCGGTGTCGCCCCGATGGCGCTTTACCGGCACATCCGAGACAAGGACGACCTCCTCGACGAAGTCGTCGACCGGCTCCTCGTGGGCGTATGGCGCCCCTCCGCTGCCGAAGATGACTGGCAGGCCTGGACGGTCGAAGCCGCCTCCAGGCTGCGGGACTTCCTGGTCAGCCAGCCTGCAGCACTGCACGTCTACCTGGCCCGCCCTGTCGTTTCCCCGGCCGCCGTCGACCGCATGAATGCGATGATGCGCGTGCTGCGGCAAACCGGGATCGGCGAGGCGACGGCCCGCAGCGCCTACGGCGCCGTGCACACCTATACCCTTGGCTTCGCCGCGCTCGAGGCCTCGCGGGCACGCCAGGCACCCGGCAGCGAGGACGTCAGCGACCTCGCCCGTCAGCTCGCCGCCTACACCACCACCGGGCAGTTCACCGAAGGGCTGCGCTACCTCCTCGAAGGAATCAGCGGCCACACCGGCACCCGTTAGGGACCTTGGCGGACCACGAGCCGGGCGCCAAGGCGGCGGAACGGCCCCGGATCCGCGGCCGGGAGATGGCAGAGCCCGCGTGCGCACCGGACGAGATGATCTCCCGCGTCCGGCGACCGCGCCGATCAGCGTGGCCGGCATCCGGGTCGAGTGCTTCGAATCGGCAACGGTGGCCGCGTCGCCAGAGTGGCTCCGAGCCTTTACCAGATAGCACAATAGGTTATATGATTGCGTGACTGCGCGAACGTGAAGGATGGGACGATGCCGCTCCAGGACTATATGCAGATCATCTCGGTAGACGACCATCTCATCGAGCACCCCCGGGTGTTCACCGACCGCCTCGCCGCCAAGTACCTGGCCGAGGGGCCGCGCATCATCGAGGACGAGAAGGGCCGGCACATCTGGCACTTCGAGGACAAGGTCTTCCCCTACATCGGCCTCAACGCGGTCGCCGGGAAGACGCCCGAGCAGTACGGCCTGGAGCCGCTGCGCTTCGATGACATGATCCCGGGCTGCTACGACCCGGTCGAGCGGGTCAAGGACATGGACGTCGACGGGGTGCACGCGGCTTGCTGCTTCCCCTCCTTCCCCGGCTTCGGCGGCCGCGTGTTCCTCAACGCGAGCGACAAGGACCTGGCGCTCGCGTGCCTGCAGGCCTGGAACGACTTCAGCATCGACGAGTGGTCGGCGACCGCCCCCGGCCGGTACGTGCCGCTGGCGCTGCTGCCGATCTGGGACGTCCAGGCCTGCGTGGCCGAGCTCAAGCGGGTCGCCGCCAAGGGCGCGCGGGTGGTGTCGTTCCCCGACAGCCCGGTGCCGCTCGGCCTGCCCTCGTTCCACAGCGACCACTGGGGACCGCTCTGGGACGTCTTCGAGGACACCGGCGTCGTCGTCAGCCTGCACTTCGGGTCCGGCAGCTTCGTCCCCGGCTTCTCCGCCTCGGCCAAGATGCTCTCGCCGAGCTACCGGGGCGGCGAGTTCGCGTCGGTCACCGGCCGCGGCACCAACGTCAGCGTCCTGGACGACGACGCCCCGACCTGCACCTCGTTCGCCGTCTACGCCACCAACCTGATGTGGACCGCGTCCGACCTGATCTTCTCCGGCCAGCTGCAGAAGCACCCGCGGCTCAAGTTCATGCTCGCCGAGGGCGGCATCGGCTGGTTCCCCTACATCTGGGAGCGGATGGACCAGGTCTGGGCCCGGCACCGCTACTACCAGCCGATCGACTTCGACACGCGGCCGAGCGACCTGTTCAAGAAGCACTTCTGGGGCTGCTACATCGAGGACGAGTTCGGCATCAAGAACCGCCACACGATCGGCATCGACCGCATCTGCGTCGAGATCGACTACCCGCACTCGGACAGCAACTGGCCCAACAGCCGCAAGGGCATCGCCGAATCGCTGGCCGACGTACCCGACGACGAGGCGCACAAGATCGTCGAACTGAATGCCCGTGAAGTCCTCAACTTCCCCCGTTCCTGAGGACCCGGCCCCCGTTCGCCCGCTTCCACAGCCCACGCTCGCCAGCGCCGAGTTCTGGACGGCGGGCAGCGACGGGGTGCTGCGCGTCCTGCGCTGCGCCGACTGCGGGGCCTACACCCATCCGCCGCTGCCGCGGTGCCGGTCCTGCCGCAGCGACCGGGTGACGATGTCCCCGGTCTCCGGCCGGGGCGTGGTGGCCGGGTTCACCGTCAACCACCAGCAGTGGCTGGCGGACTTCCCGCCGCCCTACGTCATCGCGGTGGTGGCGCTCGAGGAAGACGACGGGGTACGGCTCACCACCAACATCGTTGGCTGCCCGGCCGCCGACGTGCGCATCGGGATGGCCGTCCGGGTCCTGTTCGAGAAGGCGGGCGACGTCTTCGTCCCCCTCTTCGAGCCCGACCCCGACAAGATGGGCGAGACGCTCGCCATCCCGGCCGATCGTGACGTCGGCGCGCCCCGTCCAAAGGCAAAACCAGAGAAATTTGAGGAACGGACCGCGCTGACTGGGGTCGGCCAGTCGCGTGTGGGCCGGCGGCTGATGGTCGACCCGCTTACTCTGACCGTCGACGCGTGCCTGGCCGCGGTGGCCGACGCCGGCCTCACCCTGGACGACATCGACGGGCTGTCGACCTACCCCAGCCGGGTGGGGTCGCCGGGCTTTTCCGAGGGGGGCATCGCCCCGCTCACGGAGGCGCTGCAGCTCCGGCCGACCTGGATCAACGGGGCGGGCGACACCCCCGGGCAGAGCGGCGCGATCGTCGCCGCCATGCTCGCGGTCGCGTCCGGGCTGTGCCGCCATGTGCTGTGCTACCGGACCCTGTGGGAGTCCTCGTACGCGGCCCTGGTCCGGGAGGGCAGGTGGGACCAGCCGGCCGCCCGCGCGACCGGGATGACCGAGTTCCTGGCCCCGTTCGGTGCGATGTCGGCCGCGAACTGGATCGCCGTGCAGGCGTCGCACTACTTCCACCGCTACGGCGGCGACCGCACCACGCTCGGCTGGATCGCGGTCAACGCCCGCGCCAACGCCGCCCGCAATCCGGAGGCGGTCTACCGCGAGCCGTTCACGATCGACGACTACCTCGCCGCCCGCCTGGTGACCACGCCGTTCGGGCTCTACGACTGCGACGTGCCGGTCGACGGCGCCGTCGCCGTGATCGTCTCCGCGATCGAGACCGCCGCCGACCGGCCCCGGCCGCCGGTGCTGGTGGAGGCGGTCGGCACCCAGATCCTGGAACGGCTGAGCTGGGACCAGGACACGCTGTCGCACGAGCCGCAGACCAAGGGACCGTCCCGGCACCTGTGGAGCCGGACCAGCGTGCGGCCGGACGAGGTCGACCTCGCGCTGCTGTACGACGGCTTCACCTTCAACGCGGTCTCCTGGCTCGAGTCGCTCGGGTTCTGCGAGCCGGGCGGCGCGCGCGACTTCATCGACGAGGGCCGCGGCATCGCCCTCGGCGGGCGGCTGCCGGTCAACCCGCACGGCGGCCAGCTGTCGGCCGGCCGGCTGCACGGGTTCGGGCACGTCAGGGAGGCGATGCTGCAGCTCCGGGGCGAGGCGGCTGGCCGCCAGGTGCCGGACGCCCAGATCGCGGTGGTGACCACAGGAGGCGGCGCGCCCGGCGGCGCGCTGCTGCTGCGGCGTCCGTAGCGACGCACAGCGAAGGCAGAGCGAGGCGTCCGTAAGGACGCGGAGCGGAAAAGACGAAGTTAGAAGGAGGGACAACTCATGCTGCAGCCGATGGCGGGTGTGCGCGTGCTCGAGGTGGCCCAGTTCACCTTCGTGCCCGCGGCGGGCGCGATCCTGGCCGACTGGGGAGCCGAGGTGATCAAGGTCGAGCACGCCGAGCGGGGCGACGGGCAGCGCGGCCTGACCACCGTCCTCGGGGTGGACGCGATCATGAAGGGGAGCAGCTTCTCCCCGATCTTCGAGGGTCCCAACCGGGGCAAGCGCAGCGTCGGCCTCGCCCTGGAGGTGCCCGAGGCCAGGGAGGTGCTTGACGAGCTGATCAAGCGCAGCGACGTCTTCATCACCAACTTCCTGCCGGACGCGAGGGGCAAGCTCCGTATCAACCTCGAGGACATCCGCAAGGTCAACCCCGACATCATCTACGTGCGCGGTTCCGGCTTCGGCGCCCGCGGCCCCGAGGCCAACAAGGGCGGCTACGACATGACGTCGTTCTGGGCCCGGGGCGGCAGCGGGGCCGGGGCGACCCCGGCCGGCGCCGACCGGCTGTCCCCGATGCCGGCCGGCGGATACGGCGACAACATCGGCGGCATGACGATCGCGGGCGGCATCGCCGCCGCGCTGTTCGCCCGCGCGACCACCGGCGAGACCTCGGTCATCGACGTGTCGCTGCTCGGCGTCGGCGCCTGGGCGACCCAGTTCACCGCCAACCTGGCGCTGCAGGCGGGCGGCGTGCCGCCCCGGCCGCCGGTCCCGCGCCACGGCTCGGCCAGAAACCCCCTGATCGGCCCGTACCGGACGTCGGACGACAAGTGGATCCTGTTCTCGATGCTGCAGCCGGGCCGCTACTGGGCCGAGTTCGCCACCGTCAGCGGTCACCCCGAGCTGGTCACCGACGAGCGGTTCGACACGGTGGAGAAGCTGATGGCCAACGCGCCCGCCGCGGGCGAGCTGGTGGCGGCGGTCATGGCGGAGAAGACGTTCGACGAGTGGCTGGTGATCCTGGCTGACATCGAGGGCCAGTGGGCCATCGTGCAGAACTCCTGGGAGGTCGCCAACGACCCGTCGCTGCGGGCCAACGGCATGATCGCCAGCTTCGACGACGCCGAGGGCAACCGCCGCGAGCTGATTACCAACCCCGTCCAGTTCGACGAGACCCCGGCCACCCTGCGCCGCGGTCCGCTGTTCGCCGAGCACACCGACGAGGTACTGCACGAACTAGGGCTGACCGACGAGCGGCTGGTCGAGCTGAAGATCGCCGGCGCGATCACCTGAGCAAGGAGGACCGAGTGTACGAGGCCCATTTCCACATAGGCATTTTGGTCAAGGACGTCGAGGCCGCCCGGGCCGACTTCACCGCCCGGCTGGGGGTGGAGTTCGAGCCGGTGCACAGCCAGCAGATCGCGACCGGCGAGACGACCAGGTTCTGCTACTCCCGGCCGGGACCGCCCTACCTCGAGCTGGTGGAGATGACCGGCACCGGCAGCTGGTCACCGGAGCAGCCCGAGGGCTTCCACCACATCGGCCTGTCCGACCCGGATCTGCCCGCCCGCTGCGCCGCCTTCGGCCCCGGGGTGGAACTGATCGCGCCCGCGCCGGACGGGTCGCCGCTGGTGGCCCTCACCCCGCCGGAGGCACTGCACGGAGTTCGCGTCGAGTATTTCGACGCGAACGTCGCGGCGCGGTTCCTCGGGTACCTGTCGGCGCGCCCTTGACAGTCCGGCCCCGGACGCCGATCATCAATAGGATACTGATTAACCTAATTATAGTGAGGTTAATCTAATCACAGTGAGGGGGGCGTCGGCTGTGTCGATGACAACGATCGTCGAGGCCGCAGGACCCCGGGTTCCCGCGACGACGCGGCGGATGCGCGGCGATGACGGCGGCGACAGGAACCCACCGGAGCACACCGTGCTGGGCCGGAGCGCGGCCATCATGGAGGCGTTCGACGGCGCTCAGCAGGTGCTGAGCCTGGCCGATCTGAACAAGCGGACGCGGCTGCCGAAGTCGACCCTGCATCGGCTGGTTGACCAGCTCTGCCAGGTCGGCTGGCTGGAACGCGATCACGGCGGCTACCGCGTCGGCCTGCGGATGTTCGAGTTCGGCACCCTCGCGGTCGACGGGAACCGGCTCCACGAGGCCGCGTTCCCGCACCTGCAGGCGCTCGCCTCGCGCACCGGGCTGGCCGCCCAGCTCGCCATCCTCGACCACGCCGAGGTCGTGTACCTGGAGCGGATCGTGGTCGGCCCGATCCGGCTGCCGACCCGGCGCGGCGGCCGCAAGCCCGCCTACTGCACCGCGCTCGGCAAGGCGATGGCGGCCTACGACGACGACGCCATCCAGACGGTGATGGCCGCCCCGATGCCGAGGAAGACGACGCAGACGATCACCGAGCCTGCCGCCCTGCGGGCGGAGCTCAGGCGGGTGCGCGAAGCCGGGGTGGCGTACGACCGCGGCGAGGCCTACGAGGAGCTGGTGTGCGTCGCCGCGCCGATCCGCTGCTCCGGTCAGGCGATCGCGGCGGTCTCCGTCACCGGGCTAGCCGGCCGGATGCGATGGAGCGTGATGACCGAGGCCGTCCGCGGCACGGCGGCCGCGATCTGGAACGCCAACCTCAACCTCAGGGGCCCCGGCACCCGGCGGTAACCAGCGCAGCGGCACCGAGTCCGGCCCCGAGCTGCGGCCGACCTCGAGGATCACCGCGCCGTCGGCCAGCCGGTAGTCGGGAATGCGCTTGTGCCACTCCTCCAGCGCGATGACCAGCTCGTGGCGGGCCAGGTGGGAGCCCAGGCACCGGTGCGGGCCGGCCCCGAACGCGATGTGGTTGTTGGGCGTGCGGTCGATCCTGACCTCCGCCCCGCCCGGGAACGCGCGCGGATCCCTCGTCGCCGCCCTGATCGGCAGCTGCACCATCGAGCCGGCCGCAATCGGGCAGCCGGCCACCTCGATGTCCTTCCTGACCTTGCGAGCCGGGATGGTGAACGCGTAGACCCGCAGGATTTCCTCGATCGCGGCCGGGATGAGGGACGGGTCGGCGACGATCCGCTGCCGGTCGGCCGGGTGGGTGGCGAAGTGGTACAGCGCGTAGCCGAACGCGGCCGCCACCGTGTCGAGGCCCGCCATGAACATGAAGAAGCAGTAGGAGGTCACCTCGTCGTCGGTGACCGGGCGCCCGTCGATCTCGAACCCGACCGCCTGACTGATCAGGTCGTCGCCCGGCTCCGCGCGGCGCTCGGCGATGACCGCCCGGAAGTACTCCGACACCGCCGTCATCGCCGTCATCCGGTTGTCCGCGATCTCCTCCGGCGTCGACCCGTGCGAGTGCAGGATGCTCGCCTCCCAGGTCATGAACCGCGGCAGGTGCTCCGGCGGCAGTCCCATGAGGCCGAGGAAGATGGTGGTCGGGTAGTAGAAGGAGAAGTCGGCGATCACGTCGCATTCGCCCCGACCGGCCAGCGCGTCGATCAGCTCGGCCGCCCAGACCCGGATCCGGTCGTCGAGGACGGCGACCGCCTTGGGTGCGAAGGCGGGGCCGAGCGCCCGCCGCCACTGGCGGTGCTCGTCGCCGCCGAGCATGTGCGGGATCCACCGGTAGCTCGGGTCCGGTTCGAACACGGTGACGGCGTCGGTGGAGAAGGTCTCCGGGTCCTGGTAGGCGGCGAGGATGTCCTCGTACCCGGTGAGCACGTAGTACCCGTCGGCGAAGGTGTTCCGCACCACCGGCGCGTCCGCCCTCAGCTGGTCGAAGAACGCCGCCCAGTCACCGATCGGACGCCGCTCGTGCGGTGAGTAGCTCAGCACCGGACAGCCATCGGCCGGCGATCGTGGGGCATCCATCAGCCTGTTCCCTTCCGTCTGACGCCTGCCGTCAGTCGTCCGTCGTAAGCCCGAGCGCGGCCAGCTCGCGCTCGGCGAAGAAGACCCGGCCGGTGTACTCGAGCGGGTTCTCGCACGCCGCGAAGTAGGCCAGCACCCGCGCGGGGACGTCCATCGAGATCATCGCGGCGTCCTGCCGGTCCCCGAGTTCGTGGTTGGCTTCCGCGCTCTCGGTGGCCACCCAGCCCGGCATCACGCTCATGATGAACACGTTCTTGGCCACCAGTTGCGGCGCGACGACGTTGGAGAACCGGTCGAGCGCGCGCTTGCTGGCGAAATAGGCCGGCGACCACAGAGCGGGGATGGTCATGCTCGCGCCCGGGGCCGGGATGCCACCGGAGGCGTCGCCCGAGTAGTAGGTGACGCTGGAGGCGGGGCTCGGTTCCTCCACCAGCCGGTGCGCTTCAGCGCTGCCGGTGGTGACGTTGATGATCCGCCCGCCGCCGCGCGCCTCCATGCTTGGCACCGTCAGCTGGGCCAGCGTGAACGGCGCGTGCAGGTTGACCGCGAAGTGGTGCAGCCAGTCCGCCCGCGGCATCTCAAGCAGCGGCGCCGACCAGTGGTAGCCGACGGTCACGGCGGCGTTGTTGACGAGGATGTCGACGCCGCCGAAGCGGTCGGTCGCGACCCCGACGATCCGTTCCAGATCCCGCTCGTCCGACAGGTCGGCGGCGACCGCGACCGCCTCGCCGCCGGCCGCCTCGATCTCCTTGACCGTCTGCCCGATGGTGCCGGGCAGGTCGCTGCCGGACGCCTCGACCGTGCGGGCGGTCACCACCAGCCGCGCCCCGCGCCGGGCGAGCGCGATGGCCGCGCGCTTGCCGATACCGCGGCTCGAGCCGGTCACGATCGCTACCTGGCCGGCCAGGCTTGCCTCGTTCTGCCGTTCCATGGGTCCTCCTCTGAACTGGTCAGACGGCCGGCGACACGAGCGGAAGGGTCGAGAAAGGCAAGTCCCGCCACAGCAGCCGCGAGCGCTCCTCGGGGTAGGCGGCGACGGTCGTGACCTCGTCGAAGATCTCCGTCAGGCGGTGCTGCGGGTCGTACGCGGGCCAGCCGGGGTCGCCGGTCGCGGCGAACGTCGTCCATGTCGCGCGGAGCCGGGCAGCGGCGGCGTAGGCCTTCTCGGAGGGCTGCGGCCCGAACAACAGCGGGCCAAGGCTGTCCCCGAAGGTTCCGAACAGCAGCGGCAGGTCGAGGCCGTGGCACGCGCCGAGCAGGCCGCCGGCACCCGGCGCCTCCCACGCGATCTCGTACAGGTAGGCCCGGCCGCCGCCGGCCGTCTGCGCCTCGGCCAGCTGGAGGGCTGGCATCCGGAAGATCCTGTCGGTCTGAACCTGCCCGTAGAGCTGCTCGGCGGTCGCGCCGGGGAACGCGGCGCGATACTTTACCCCGTCCTGGCCGGGGCCGAAGACGGTCAGCGCCCGCGAGGCCTCCTCCTCGGTGATGGTGCCGACTCGGCCGCGCATGACCAGGAACAGCCGGGATTCATCGCGCGTGTGGCCGACGACCAGGTCCACACCCCGCGCGGCGCCGTTGGACAGCGCCTCCCAGGGCGTCGTGGGCAGCACATCGCCATCGACGACCGGGGCGAACAGCGTGTCGTGCGACGCGAGCTGCCCCCACTGCTGCTCGAACTCGTGCTGTCGGGCGGCCAGCGACTCCCCGGCCACGACCAGTTCGTGCGGGGGAACCGCGGCCAGGTCGCCCACGGTACTGGCCAGGCCGAGCTCGGCCGCGATGGCCGCGCCCACGGACGCGCCCAGTTCAAGTGAGAGAAACGTGCCTGGCATGCTCGCCGCGATCGCGCGAGTGAGCAGGCCGTCGGCGCGGGGCATCGCCAGCAGCGAGGCAACGCAGCCGGCCCCGGCCGACTCGCCGAAGACCGTCACCTGGCCGGGATCCCCGCCGAAGCCGGCGATGTTGTCGCGGACCCACTCAAGGGCCGCGACCTGGTCGAGGAGCCCGCGATTGGCGGGGGCGCCGCCGATCACCGCGAAGCCCTCAATTCCCACCCGGTGGTTGAACGTCACCACCACCACGTCGCCGTCCCGGGCGATCCGCTGCGCGTCGTAGCCGGGAGAGTCGGCCGACCCCACCTTGTAGGCGCCGCCGTAGATCCACACCATGACCGGCCGCGGCGACGCGGCGTCGGCCGACGGTGTCCAGACGTTGACCGTCAGCCAGTCGCCCGGACGATTTCTCTCGCGGGCCACGGGGTCCCAGTCCGGCGGCAGCCGGTCGCGAAAGCTCCCCACATCCTGCGGCGGCGGCGGCCCGAACTCGCCGACATCGCGGACATCGGACCACGGCGACGCCGGCCGCGGGGCCGCGAACCGAAGATCGCCCACCGGCGGCTCGGCGAACCGGATGCCGCGGAACACGTCGAGGCCATCCTCCCGGCGCCCGCGGACGGCCCCGGCGGACGTGCGAACGGTAGGCCTTTCGTCACGGTCAGCCATCAGAACACCGGCGGCTGAGGCCGCAGCTTGACGTAGCCGCCCGCGTCGACCCGCATCTGCATCCCGGTGACGAACTTGGACTGGTCACTGAGCAGGAAGACCACCGTGTCGGCGACGTCCTCCGGCTCGATGTAGGGGTCGCCGGTGGCGGTCATGGCCGGGAACGCCGGCAGCACGTCCTCCAGGGTCGGCGCGGCCAGGTCGGGCCGGAACGTGGAGTACATGACCTCGTTGTGCATCAGGTCGGTGTTGACGTTGGTCGGGTGGACCGCGTTGGCGCGGATGCCCTTCGGCGCCAGCACCACCGCGAGGTCGTGGACGAGGGAGGCGACCGCGCGCTTGGCCCACGAGTAGCCGAGTCCGCCCGATCCCTTGGCCGCGTTGTCCAGCGTGCCCGGGATCAGCGCGGCCAGGCTGCCGGTGGCGACGATCGAGGCGCCCCGGCCCAGGTGCGGCAGCGCCACGTCGACGGCGTTGAACACGCCGCCGAAGTCGACCGCGATCGCGTCGACGAACGCCCGCGGCTCGGTCGTCCCCAGCGGGCAGATGCCGGCCTGGGCGATCACGCCGTCCAGCCGGCCGAGCTGCGCCACGCCGTCATCCACGGCGGCGGCCAGGGCTGCCCGGTCGCGCACGTCGGCCACCCGGGTCACCACCCGTCCGCCGTGCTTCTCCACCAGGCTCGCGGTCTGGTCGAGGTCCTCCCGGCTCGCCATCGGGTACCGGTTGGAGTCGATGTCGGCGCAGATGTCGACCGCGATCACGTGGCCGCCTTCCTCCGCCACCCGCACCGCCTGCGCGCGTCCCTGCCCCCGGGCCGCCCCGGTTATCACGACTACCTTGCCATCCAAGCGTTTCATAATATTAGATTAATCAGTAATCCGATCTTACTGAAGGGGCTGACGCCCATGACTTCGCTGACGTACCGGCTCTACATCGACGGGGCATGGCAGGAGAGCGAGGGCGACGCGATCCTGACCGTGCTCAACCCGGCGACCGAGGAGGTCATCGGCGCCGTCCCCGACGGCACCGCGGCCGACGTGGACCGGGCCGTCGCCGCCGCCCGGCGGGCCTTCGACGAGGGCCGCTGGCCGAGCTTCAGCCCTCGCGAGCGGGCGGCGGTCATGCTCCGGATGGCGGACGCGATGGAGCGCCGGGCCGGGGAACTCAAGGAGCTGGCCGTGCGCGAGGCCGGGTCGACCCGGGCGCTGGCCGACACCCTCCAGGTCAACATCCCGCTGCTGCACTTCCGGGACATGGCCGAGCGGGTCCTGCTGCAGTTCCCGTTCGAGAAGCCGATGCCGCCGACGGTCGGCCCCACCCTGGCCGGGGGCGTCGTCCGCCGCGAGCCCTACGGCGTGGCCGCGCTGATCTCGGCCTACAACTTCCCGCTGTTCCTCAACATCCTCAAGCTCGCGCCGGCCCTGGCCGCCGGGTGCACGGTGGTGCTCAAGCCGGCCCCCACCACCCCGCTCGAGGCGTTCGTCCTCGGCGAGATGGCCGACGAGGCGGGGCTGCCGCCGGGCGTGCTCAACATCGTCACCGGCGACGTCGCGGCCGGCCAGGCCCTGACCACCCACCCGGGCGTCGACATCGTCAGCTTCACCGGCTCGGACGCGGTCGGCCGGCTGGTGTACTCGCAGGCCGCGCCGTCGCTGAAGAAGGTCGTGCTCGAACTCGGCGGCAAGTCGGCCAACATCATCACCGCCGACGCCGACCTCGAGCGGGTCGCCGCGACGGTGATGTTCGCCATGACCACCCACGCCGGGCAGGGCTGCTCCCTGCTGACCAGGACCCTGGTGCACCGCTCGCGCCTGGACGAGCTGGTGAGCCTGGTCAAGGCGGCGCTCGACCAGGTCAGGGTCGGAAACCCGGCCGACCCCGGCGTCACCATGGGCCCGTTGATCAGCGCCGCCCAGCGGGAGAAGGTCGAGGGCCTGATCCGCACCGGGCAGGCCGAAGGCGCCCAGATCGCCTACGGCGGCGGCCGTCCGGTCGGCCTGGACCGGGGCTTCTTCGTCGAGCCGACGCTGTTCGTCGACGTCGACAACGCGATGACCATCGCCCGCAAGGAGTTCTTCGGGCCGGTCGGCGTCGTCATCGGGTTCGACGACGACGACGAGGCGGTCCGGCTGGCCAACGACAGCGAGTTCGGCCTCGGCGGCGGCGTCTGGGCCGCCGACCCGGTCCGCGCCTACGAGATCGCCAAGCGGATCCGGGCCGGGATGATCTACATCAACGGCGGCGGCGCCGGGTCGAGCCCGCACACCGCCTTCGGCGGCTACAAGCAGAGCGGCCTCGGCCTGGAGCGCGGCGAGTACGGGCTCGACGAGTTCCTGCTCTCCAAGAGCATCATCTGGAGCGCCCGCTGAGCGCCGGGGCGAGCCCCAAGACCCTGGCCGTCGTCACCGGGGCGTACGGCGGCGCCGGCCGGGCGGTGGCCCGGCGGCTGGGCGCGCGCTACCGGCTGGTGCTGGCCGGGCGCGACCAGCCGAGGACCGCCCGGCTGGGGGAGGACCTGGAGGAGGAGGGGTACGATGTCGCCGCCGCGGTGACCGCGGACGTCACCAGCGAGCGCAGCCTGACGGAACTGGCGGCGGCCGTGTCGGAGGTGGGCGTCCTCGGCGCGCTGGTGCACACGGCCGGCCTGTCGCCGGTCCAGGCGCCGTGGGAGACCGTGGTGTCGGTCAACCTCACCGGCACCGCGCTGCTGCTGGCCGCGTTCGAGCCGCTGGCGGGGCCCGGCAGCGTCGCGGTGTGCCTGGGGTCGTCGGCCGCGTACACCATCCCGGTCTCCCCGGCGGTCGACGCCCTGCTCGACCACCCCCTCGCGGCCGACCTGATCCCCAAGCTCGAGGCCCTGCTCCGGGAGACCGGCCGCGAGCAGCCGGGCTACGGCTTCGCGGTGCGCGCCTACGGCGCCTCCAAGCGGGGAATGCTGCGGCTGGTCGAACGAACGGCCGTGGAGTGGGCCCGCCGCGGCGCCCGGGTCCTGTCGGTCTCGCCCGGTCCCACCCTCACCCCCATGGGCCGGGCCGAGCTGGCGGCGAACCCGCTCGCGGTCGCCGCCGCCAGCGCCACCCCGCTCGGCCCGGTCGGCCGCCCGTCCGACATCGCGGCCGCGGTCGACTTCCTCACCTCCGACAGCGCCGCCTACATCACCGGCTGCGACCTGCGCGTCGACGGCGGCACGGTCGCCGCCCGGCTGCACCGCTAGCCCCGCCCCAGACAAGAGGGAGCCTGTCATGCCAATCGAAACCCCGCGCCGTTTCGAGGGCAAGGTGGCCTTCATCACCGGCGCCGCCCGCGGCCAGGGCCGGGCCGAGGCGGTCCGCTTCGCGGCCGAGGGCGCTGACATCATCGCGCTCGACATCTGCGCCGACCTGCCGACGACGGCCTACCCGGGCTCGTCCCCGGCCGACCTGGCGGAAACGGCCCGGCTGGTCGAGCAGTACGACCGGCGGATCGTCACCAGCATCACCGACGTCCGCGACTACGACGGGGTGCGGGCCGCGGTCGAGCGCGGCGTGGCCGAGCTCGGACGGCTCGACGTGGTGGTCGCCAACGCCGGGATGACGACCGCCGCCCGCGCGTGGGAGATCCCGCTCGAGAACTGGGACGCGACCATCGGCATCTGCCTGACCGGCGCCTACTACACCGCCCGGGCGGCGATCCCGATCCTGATCGACCAGGGCGCCGGCGGCGCGATCGTGTTCACCAGCTCGGTCGCGGGGCTGGTCGGCCTGCCCCTGCTGGCCGACTACGTGGCGGCCAAGCACGGCGTCACCGGCCTGGCCAAGACGCTCGCCAACGAGCTCGGCCAGTACCGCATCCGGGTGAACTCGGTCCACCCGTTCGGGGTCAACACCGGACTCAGACCCGGCCTGCGGGAACTGATCGACCGCGACCCCGGGCTCGGATCGCTCTACACGGGCACCCTGCCCGACCCGGTAAGCGAGCCCGAGGACATCGCCGCCGCCGTCGTCTGGCTCGCCTCCGACGAGGCCAGGCACATCACCGGCATCCAGCTCCCGGTCGACCTCGGCCGCACCAACCGCTAAAGGAAATCACCATGGGCAGCATCTACCACTCCGCCCGACTCGAAGTGCCGGCCGACGTGGCCTGGGACTACCTCGACCGCTTCACCCGGGCGGAGGTGATCCCGTTCTCGGCCGCGGTCGCAGGGCGCCGCGAGGGCGAGCACCGGGTGGTGACCATGTCCGGCGGGCACGAGATCTGGGAGCGGAACGTGACCGTCGACCCAGTCCACCGCCGGACCTCCTACACGATCACGGGCCTCAACGGGGCCGAGCACCATCACGCCGAGCTGCGGATCGACGTCGGCCCCGACGACGCGGTGACCCTAGTCTGGGTCACCGACTACCTCCCGCACGAGCTCGCCGACCAGCGGGCCGCAGGCTACGCGGCCCTCTTCGACGAGCTAGTAGCGGCCCTGAACGCGCACCGCCAGGCTGCCGGGCCCAGTGATCACGAAGGCTTTTATCCTGAAGAAGGATAATCGTCGTATAAGTGCAATAATCCTTCGTGATCACAGCTCGCCTCGCGGCGGACCCAAATAACAGCAAGAAGTAGACGGTCGGCGAATTTTGCCCCCCTCAGTCCGGGGTCTTTCCCCGCTCGTTTGGTGAGACGCCGTTACGACCGGCCGAGGATGGCCAGGTCGGCTTCGGCGATGCGGCCGGGGTCGTCGATGAGGTCGACCGCAACGATCTTCGCGCCGGTGATCGTGAACGCCTGGAGTGAGATCGGCCTGCCTTCCGCAGCGTTAATGACGCCGACGGCTCCGTTGATCAGTGCGGGCAGGCTGACCTGGGCGGATCGCAGGCCGGTGAGCGCGCGGCCGGCCACCGCCGCCGCACCGCGCATCATCTCGGTGCCGTTGGAGCGCACCACGACGTCTGGGTCAAGTGCCTCAAGCAGCGCGTCGAAGTCGCCGTTGCGGGCGGCGGTGAGGAACGCGTCGACGATCGCTCGCTGCCGGGTCAGGTCGCTGTCGAGGACCGGGGTCACGCCCTGGACCCGCCTGCGGGCGCGGCTGGCCAGCTGGCGGGCCGCGGCGGGCGAGCGTCCGATGACGGCCGCGATGTCGTCGAACGGGACGGCGAACATGTCGTGCAGGACGAAGGCGAGCCGTTCGGCGGGCGCCAGCGTGTGCAGGATTACCAGCAGCGCGGGACCCATGGAGTCGGCAAGCAGCGCTTCGGCTTCGGGGCCGGTGCCGTCCGCGTCGCTGGCGGCTGACTCGGGCAGGTGCATCCCTACTGGCTGTTCACGGCGCGCCTGCAGCATGTTCAGGCACACCCGGGCGACCACCGTCGTCAGCCATCCGCCGAGATTCCCGATGTTATCGGGGTCGGAGCGGCTCAACCGCAGCCAGGCTTCCTGAACGGCGTCGTCGGCCTCGCTGGCCGAGCCGAGCGTCTGGTAGGCGACCGCCCGCAGCCGGGCCCGGTGAGCCTCGAACCGTTCCGCGAGCACGTCCTGATCTTCCATGGTCACATTCTCCCGTCGTTGCCGGTCATAGAAGTGACCGGCCAGACCCCGCCGATGTGACAGTGAGCGAGGCGGGCCTGATGTCCGGTATCCCGGTTAAAACACCAAGTCAAGAAGGAGATTGGCAGATGAGTGTGCGCATGGTCCGCGCCAAGATCAAGGCCGACAAGGCCGCCGAACTGGAGAAAGCGGCGAAGGAAATGTTCACGGCAATCGAAGCCGCGCAGCCTCAGGGTGTCAGTTACGCTTCCTGCAGGCTTGCGGACGGCGTGACCTACGTGGTCCTCCTGGGACTCGATGATGACGAGAACAACCCTCTCTTCTCCGTGCCGGCCTTCAGGGACTTCCAAGAGAACCTCAAGACCTGGATCGCCGAGCCGCCGGTCGTAGAGGAGTTGACGCCCGTCGGGTCGTACCGGCTCTTCTAACCGCCCCTTCTCGCCACCCCCCGGCGGCCTACGCCGGGGGATGGCTCGGGTGGTTGGCGCCTGCGGGATCGATGCAAATTCTTGCGGCGCCTGGGGCTGCCGCTGGCGCCCGAATACGGGTTGCGGGTCTCTTAACGGAGCGCGGCGAGCAGCGTCTGCTGGTTAGCGCGGATCAGCTCCTTGTCCGCGGTCGCCCACCTGATCGCCTCGTCGGCCCAGGCCCGCCGGGCGGCCGGGTCCCTGGAGCGCCGGACGGCCTGTTCCGAATGCCGCACCACCCGGTCCTGGCTCCGGATCATCGCGTCGATCAGCGTCTCCGCCCGGACCGGCCCGTACCCGTCCCGCAACTCCCGCAGGTGCGCCGCCTGCTCGTCAATGGGCACGCCACCAGGAGACTGGATACACCACGTCCACGCCATATACCCAAGATCCTCCAGCCGGTCGCCCGGCCGACAAGACATCCAGTCGATGAACGCCACCGGCGTCCCATCGTGAAAAATCGCGTTGAACGGCCCCGGATCGCCATGCACAACACACTCCCGCCCAGCCGCGAGCGGATGCCCGGCGGTCAGGTCGTGCAACTCCCGGAGCATCACTGCCCCGCGAGCGTACGCGCCGTCCGCCCGCTGACCGGGATGATCGATGGTCCGGCCGGGGATGTAGGTCAGAATGTCCCGCCCGCGAGAATCGACGCCCAGATAACGCGGCGCATACGCGTACCCGGACGCTTCCAGAGAGCCGAGCACCCGCGCCGCGAACGCGCTGCCCGGCTCGGCAGCGCGGCGGACCGTGTCACCGACGCGCACGACCTCGCGAGCGTTCCGCCCTCCCGTCAGCGGTTCTTCGCGCACCAGACCACCTGCCCGCGCCCGGCTAGCTGATCGGGATCGCCAGCGACTTAGTCTCGAGGAACTCCTCAAGCCCGGCCGCGCCCATCTCCCGGCCCACGCCCGACTGCTTGTACCCGCCGAACGGCACGTCGGGCCCGAACCAGGCGCCGCCGTTGACCCCCACCGTCCCGGTCCTGATCCGCCGCGCGACCGCCAACGCCCGCTCGTCGCTGCCGAACACCGCGCCCGACAGCCCGTAGATCGAGTTGTTGGCGATCCGCACCGCGTCGTCGTCGCCGTCGTGCGGGATGATGACCAGGATCGGCCCGAACGCCTCTTCCTGGGCGATCTCGCTGTCCGGGTCCACGTTGGTCAGCAGCGTCGGAGTGTAGAAGTAGCCCGGGCCGGCGACCTTCTCGCCCCCGGTCACCAGCGTGGCGCCGGCCGCGACCGCCCGCTGAACCAGGCCGTCCACCTTGTCCCGCTGCCGCTCGCTGATCAGCGGGCCCATGTAGTTGGCCTGGTCGGCCGGGTCACCGTAGGCCACGCTGCGCAGCCCGGCCGCGACCTGCTCGACGATCGCGTCGTGCTGGGCGCGGGGCACCACCATCCGGGTCGGGATCGCGCACCCCTGCCCGGCGTGCGAGCAGGTCGCGAACGTCGCCGTCCCGATCGGCCCGCGCAGGTCGGCGTCGTCCAGCACGACCAGGGCGGACTTGCCGCCGAGCTCGAGGAACACCCGCTTGATGGTCGCGCTGGCGGCGGCCATGATCGCCCGGCCGGTCGCGGTCGAGCCGGTGAACGTCACCACGTCCACGTCGGGCGAGGTGGTGAGCGCCTCGCCGACCGCGACCGACGAGGAGGAGATCACGTTGACGACACCCGGCGGAATGTCCGTGTGCGACGCGATCAGCTCGCCAAGCGCGAGCGTGATCAGCGGGGTGTCGGGGGCGGCCTTGAGCACCACCGTGCAGCCGGCCGCGAGGGCGGGCGACAGCTTGGCCAGCGCCAGCTGGGTCGGGTAGTTGTAGCCGATGATGGCCGCGACGACGCCGGCCGGCTCCTTCTCGACCCAGCGGCGGTGCCGCTGCCCGCGGAACTCGAGCTCGCCGATCTCCTCGGTCAGCGGGTAGCCGGGCAGCAGGTCGGCGTAGTAGCGGACGATCCCGATCGGCTCGTCCAGCTGGGCTCCGTAGGTGATCACCCGGGGCGCGCCGACGTCGGCGATCGTCAGCTCCCGCAGCTCCTCCTTGTGCTCGGTCAGCGCCTGGTGCAGCTGGTCGAGGCAGCGGGCGCGGAACGCGGCGTCGGTCGGCCAGCTGGTGGTGTCGAACGCACGCCGGGCGGCGGCGATCGCGGCCTGCGCGTCGGCCGGGGAGGCGTCCGGCGCCTGGTCGATCACCTGGCCGGTGGCCGGGTTGACCGACGGGTAGGTCCGGTCGGCCTCGGCCGTCACCAGCTTCCCGTCGATGAGCATACGCTGCATGAGAATCTCCTTCTGCCTACTGAAGAGGGTCTTCCCTAAAAGTAATATCAGAGTACTATTTGAGCTTGAAATAATCATCGTGGGCCAGGTTCTGGCAGTCAGCAACAGGTCAGCAACAGGAAGGTGTACGCATGGGACGCGTCCAAGGCAAAGTGGCCTTCATCACCGGGGCCGGCCGCGGCCAGGGGCGGAGCCACGCGGTCCGGCTGGCCGAGGAGGGCGCGGACATCATCGCCGTCGACATCTGCCACGACGTCGACAGTCTGCCCTACCACCTGGCCAGCCCGGACGACCTGAAGGAGACCGCCCGCCTGGTCGAGGCGCTGGACCGCCGGGTGGTCGCGGTGCAGGCCGACGTGCGCGAGCGGGCGCAGCTGGTGGAGGCGATCGACCGCGGCATCGCGGAGCTCGGCAAGCTCGACATCGTGGTCGCCAACGCCGGCGTCATCGGCCAGAAGAGCGAAAATCCCCTGCAGGCCTGGGCCGACGTGTTCGACACGAACGGGATCGGCATCATCAACGCCGTCCACGCGGCGCTGCCGCACCTGCAGGCGGGCGCCTCGATCATCGCGACCGGCTCCACCGCCGCCTTCATGAACACGCTGCCGATGCAGCAGGTGGGCACCGACTCCGGCGGGATCGCCTACATGGTGGCCAAGCGCATGGTCTCGAGCTTCATGCACGACCTGGCCCGCGAGCTCGCCCCGCGGCAGATCCGCGCCAACGTCGTCCACCCCACCAACGTGAACACCGACATGATGCGGGTCGAGCCCATGTTCCGGTCCTTCCGGCCCGACCTGGAGCACCCGACCCTGGAGGACGCGCTGCCGGCCTACAAGGTGCAGCAGGCGATGCCGATCTCGTGGGTCGAGCCGGTCGACATCAGCAACGCGGTGCTGTACCTCGCCTCGGACGAGGCCCGCTACGTGACCGGCGTGCAGCTGCGGGTCGACGCCGGCGGGTACCTCAAGTGGTACGACTACCACGCCTGACGGAAGCAGGACGGAACCACGGTCAGCCGGGCCCGTTCGACCTGACGAATTTGATCTGAGAAAAGAGAGAGGAAACCCGACGTGAAGGTGCACGTGGATCCGGAGCGGTGCCAGGGGCACACGCTCTGCGCCATGATCGCCCCCGATCTGTTCACGCTGGACGAGGTCGACGGCCACTCGTCCGCGATCGACGGCGAGGTTCCGGCCGACCTCGAGGCCAAGGCGGCCGAGGCGATCCGTTCGTGTCCGGAACAAGCAATCTCGGTTATCCCCTAACCGGGCATGGAGGCACGCGCATGAGCACGGAACCGGTTACCGACGACGAGCGCAAGCAGAACCGCTACCACTTCGACCGGCACACCCCCGAGTACCGGGAGCAGTTCACCGAGGTCACGGCGGAGATGCTGGACAAGTGCCCGGTCGCGTGGAGCGACACCTACGGCGGCCACTGGGTCGCCGCCGGGCACCCCGAGGTCTTCGAGCTCGCCCGGTCGGCCGAGTACCTGTCCAACGACCACGACCCCGCCCACGAGCGGCGCGGCTACAAGGGCATCTCGATCCCGTCCCCCGATGTGGGCTTCCGGGGCGGCTTCCTGGAGATGGACCCGCCCGAGCAGCGGCACTACCGGCAGCTGCTCAACCCGTACCTGTCGCCGGCCGCGGTCGCCCGGTGGACGCCGCTGGTCGACGAGATCATCCGCGCCAGCCTGAACGAGAAGATCGAGACCGGCCGGATCGACTTCGTCGACGACCTCGCCAACATCACGCCCGCCGTGCTCACCTTGGGAATGCTCGGGATCCCGCTGAAGAACTGGGACATCTACGTCGAGCCGATCCACGCCTCGGTGTATACCTCGCCCAACTCGCCCGACATCGCCCGCATCCAGGCCAGCAGGCTCGCCATGCGCGACGACATGATGGGCCAGCTCGCGGGGATCAGGGCGAATCCCAGGCCCGGGCTCATCGACGCGCTGGCCACGGCCGAGATCAACGGCGCGGTGCCGCCGGACTTCGAGTTGCTGGGGATCATCGCGCTGCTCATGGGGGGCGGGTTCGACACCACCACCGCGCTGACCGCACGCTCCCTTGAGTGGCTGTCGGAGCACCCAGACCAGCGCGAGCGGCTGTCGGCCGAGCGGGACACCCTGCTCAACCCGGCCACCGAGGAGTTCCTGCGCTTCTTCACCCCCGCCCCGGGCGACGGGCGCACGATCTCGGCCGACTGCGAGATCGCGGGCCAGCAGTTCAAGGAGGGCGAGCGGGTCTGGCTGTCGTGGGCGATGTCCAACCGCGACCCCGAGGTCTTCCCCAACCCGAACGAGGTCGACCTGGCCCGGACCGGCAACCGGCACCACAGCTTCGGCCTCGGCATCCACCGCTGCATCGGGTCCAACGTCGCCCGCATGGTGTTCAAGCGGATGGTCACCGCGGTGCTCGACCGGATGCCGGACTACGTCTGCGACCCGGCCGGCGCCGAGCACTACCAGACGATCGGCATCATCCAGGGCATGAAGCACCTGCCCGCCACCTTCACCCCCGGCCCGAAGATCGGGGACGGGCTGGCCGAGACGATCGCGCGGATGCAGGTCGTGGTCGACGAGCAGCGGCTGGCGGAGCCGGTCACCGTCCGCAAGGGCGCGGCCGAGATCAAGTAGCGGCGCCTTCCGCAGGCGGCAAGACCCCCGACGCGCTCTGGTGCGTCGGGGTGTTTGCCCTACCCTCCTCCGCCCAGGAAAAAGGCAAAAGTCAAATTCCATTGAGTCGAACGGCCCGTGGCTCCTCCCTATCCGCGCTGCGCGCCTGCCCGCTGGCCGACGTGCCCGCGCTCACCCGGCACCTCTAGGTGAACTGCGCGCCCCGCGATGCCCAGATCTTGGCCTGCTCCATGCCCCAGACGGCGGGCGGGTCGAAGTTGTAGCGCTTGGTCGACTTGGCCGAGATCCGCCAGCCGTCCGGGGTCCTGACGACGGTGTCGCGGTACACGATGTCCGCCACCGACCCGCCCGGCAGCGGCAGCAGCGCCTTCGACCGGACCACCACCTCATCCGCCGACACGTCCTCGATGACGTGGTTGACCAGCATGTGCTGGTACGGGTGGGTCAGCACATCGCGGAACTGCCTGACGATCTCCGCCCGCCCGACGATGGGGGCGAGCCCGCGCGGCGGCTGGGCGGAAAGATCGCGGAAGTCGACCACTGCGTCCTCGGTGAACACCTGGTCGAAGCGGTCCCATTCGCGGTCGTCGACCAGGAAGCCGTAGAGAACGACGACGGCCTGGATCGCGAGGGTGTCCTCGGCGCAGCGCTGCATTGGCTCATTGTCCGCTCGGGCGGGCCGGGTTGGCGACACTGCCGTTCCGCTCAGCGGTGCGCGCTCGGTTTGCACCGTTGACCGTGATCGGGCCGGTCTCTATGTTTATACATGGAAGCCCGACTATCTGGTATCCAGGTAAATGCTCAAAGGAGAGGCCTGCCGATGGCCACGTACAAAGAGTTCCTCGTCTCCGGTGACTGCCACATCATCGAGCCGCCGGACCTGTTCAAGTCCCGGCTCCCGGCCAGCATGCGCGACCGCGCCCTGTGGGAGGAGGAGTTCACCCTCGAGGAGCCGATCGTCCCGGGCGGGCACACCGAGTTCAGGAAGCTGCACACGATCGGATTCGACGGCTGGACGGTGTCGAAGTACCGCCAGTTCCAGGGCCACGACGGCACCACCCCGGGCTGGATCCCCGACGACATCATCGCCGACATGGACATGGAGGGCGTCGACGCCGCCGTCTTCTTCCCCAACCTGGCGCTGTTCGTCCTGTTCACCGACGACCACGAGCTCTCCATGGCCCACTCGCGGGCGTGGAACGACTGGGTCGCCGAGACCTACCTGGCGTACAAAGACCGGATGCGCCCGGTCGCGTCCATCCCGCTGACCGACATCCCGGACGCGGTGGCCGAGATCAGGAGGGTGCACAAGCTCGGCCTGCGAGCGCTGATGCTGCCGGAGATCCCCCCGGTGCCGTACTGGTCGCGCGACTACGAGCCGGTCTGGAACGTCGTCGAGGAACTCGGCCTGCCGATCTTCATTCACGTCGCCACCGGCGGGGTGATGGTCAAGGAAGACGCGTCAAGGACCGGCAGCACGGTCAAGGGCATGATGACCGCCATGAACATGGGCAAGGGCCAGCTGACCGACGACATGGTGGCCGGCCGCACGATGGGCGGCGGCAACACCGCCGCCGCCAGCCCGTCCAAGATCATGGCCGACCTGATCGGCGGCGGCGTTCCCGAGCGGCACCCGGGCCTGGTGTTCACCCTGGTCGAGTTCGGCGCCAGCTGGCTGGTGTCGTACATGGCGTTCATGGACAAGTCATGGCGCCGTGGCACCGGCCAGGACCCGAACTGGTGGCTCGGCTTCTGGGAGGACGGCAAGTCGCCCTTCGACCAGCCCGCCATGGGCCGGCTGTTCAACATCAACGAGAAGTGGCCCTACCCGCTCAGGCCGACCGATTACGTCCGGCGGCAGTTCCACATTCAGTTCGCCGACGACCCAGTGGCGGTGCAGGCCCGGCACATCACCGGGGTGTCCACGGTGGTCTGGGGCAACGACTACCCGCACGCGGAGGGCACCTTCAACGGCACCGACGAGGCCATCGCCGAGAACTTCGACAGCACCGTCTCCGCCGAGGACCGCGCCGCGATCCTCGGCGGCACCCTGGCCAAGGTGGCCGGCTTCGACACCAGCAAGAAGCTGGCGGTCGAGCGGCAGCCCGCCTGACCCGGACGAGCCGGCCGCCAGCCGATAGGCGCTGGCCGGCTAGCGGCCCGGTCTGACAGGCTGACGGCCATGGCCTTCGAGACTGACGACTACGACGAGTTCGGGATGCTGGCCGACAACGCGGCCGAGGCGGGGCTGACGCTGACCGCGCCGCCCCGCGTCACCCGGACCTCGTTCACGTCGCCGACGGGCCGACCGTGTCCGCGATCGCCTGGGGCGACGCCGAGCCCGAGCTGGTGCTGCTGCACGGCGGCGGCCAGAACGCGCACACCTGGGACACGGTCGCGCTGGCGCTCGGCCGCCCGCTGCTGGCGGTCGACCTGCCCGGCCACGGGCACTCCGGCCGCCGCCAGGACCGCGACTACGGCCCCTGGCGAAACGCCGAGGCGGTCGCCTCGGTGATCGAGCAGGCCGCGCCCGCCGCCCGCGGCGTCGTCGGGATGTCGCTCGGCGGGTCCACCGTCATCCGGCTGGCGGCCACCCGCCCGGACCTGGTCCGCCGGGCGGTGATCGTCGACGTGACGCCGAACAGCGGCGTCCGCTCGCGCGCGCTCGCGTCGGCCGATCGCGGCGCTGTCGCCCTGGTCAGCGGGCCGCCGGTGTACGAGTCGTTCGAGGCGATGGCCGCCGCGGCGGTGGCCGCGAGCCCCAACCGCCCCCGGTCGGCGGTCGAGCGCGGGGTCCGGCACAACGCCCGACGGCTGCCCGACGGGCGCTGGACGTGGCGCTACGACCTGTTCGGCGAGCGCCCGGCGGCCGTCGGCGACCATACCGGGCTGTGGGCCGACGTGCCCGCGATCACCGTGCCGGTCATGCTGGTGCTCGGCGCCGACTCGCCGTTCACCGGCGAGCAGGACGTGGCCGAGTTCCGGCGGCTGCTCCCGGCGGCCCGGGTCGAGGTCGTGCCTGACGCCGGGCACGCGATCCAGAGCGACCAGCCGTTGCGACTGACCCGCCTGACCGAAGACTTCATTTTCTCGGCCGCGACCAGCCAAAACAGGTCTTTATAGCTAAAACAGGTAGTTATGTAAGATGATGGAATCGGAGCGCCGGGCCGGTAACCGCGGCTCGCCACCCAGCGCGAGGGAGCGTTCATGACCACCACCGAGGCTGACAGCGGGACCGGCGGGACCGGCGTGCTGGCAGGCGAGGACCGGCTGCTGATCGACGGCGAGCTGGCCGGCGCGGCCGGCGGCGCCACCTTCGACGTGATCAACCCGGCCACCGAGGAAGTGGCCGGAGTGGCGGCGGACGGCGCCCCGGCCGACTTCGACCGGGCGATCGCCGCCGCCCGCCGCGCGTTCGACGCGAACGCCGGGAACTGGCGCGATGACGTCGAGTTCCGCGCGCACTGCGTGACCCAGCTCAGGGACGGCCTCGTTCGCGCCCAGGAGCGGCTGCGCCGCATCCTCGTCACCGAGATCGGCACGCCGGTCGCCATGACCTACGGCATCCAGCTCGCGTTCCCGATCGAGGAGGCCGGCTACTGGCCGGATTACGCCCGCAACTTCGCGTTCCTGCGCGACGCGGGCACCCACTCGGGCCTGGGCCGCACGTTCCGGCAGCAGCTGCAGTACATCCCGGTCGGGGTGGTCGCGGCCATCACCCCGTGGAACGCCCCGCTCTACCTCAACGTCGCCGAGAGCGTGCCCGCGCTGCTGGCGGGGAACGCGGTGATACTCAAGCCGGCCCAGCTCACGCCTTGGGCCGGGCTCGAGCTCGGCCGCATCGCGGCCGAGGAGACCGACCTCCCGCCCGGCATCTTCCAGGTCGTCGTGTCCAACGACAACGACGTGGCCTCGGTGCTGACCTCTGACCCGCGGGTCGACATGGTCACCTTCACCGGCTCGACCGCCGTCGGCCGCAAGATCCTCGCCGCGGCCGCCCCCACGGTGAAGAAGACGGTGATGGAACTGGGCGGCAAGTCCACCCACATCGTGCTAGACGACGCCGACCTGGCAGCGGTGCTCCCGCTCGCGGCCGGCGGCGTGTGCACGATGTCCGGTCAGGGGTGCACGCTCGCCACCCGGATCCTGCTGCCGCGGGCGAAGATGGCCGAGGGTCTGGCCATCATGCGGGCGACCATGGAGCACTTCCCCTACGGCGACCCGTGGGACATGAAGAACTACTCCGGGCCCGCGATCAGCGCTGCCCAGCGGGCCAAGGTGCTCGGCCTGATCGAGGGCGCGGTCGCGGCCGGGGCCACCCTGATCACCGGCGGCGGCAAGCCGGCCCACCTGCCGACCGGGTACTACATCGAGCCGACGCTGCTGTCCGACGTCGACCCGCGCTCCGCGATCGGCCAGGAGGAAACCTTCGGCCCCGTCGTCACCGTGACCCCCTACGACACCGAGGAAGAGGCGGTCGCGATCGCCAACGACACCATCTACGGTCTGGCCGGCCAGGTGTCGAGCGGCGACGACGACCACGCGCTGGCGGTGGCGCTCAAGATCAGGACCGGCACCATCGGCGCCAACGTCGGCGGCACGTTCAGCCTCACCAGCCCGCTCGGGGGCGTGCGCCAAAGCGGTCTCGGCCGCCGCTACGGCGACGCCGGCTTCGAGGAATACCTCGAGGTCAAGGCCATCGGCAGGCCGGCCTGATGGCGGATCAGCCCGCCTTGCTGCGGCCGGACGACCACGCCGACCGCGCGCCCGACAGCATCGCCGTCGTCGCGGCGACCACCGGCCAGCGGATCTCCTACCGGACCATGGTCGACCAGTCCAAGCGGCTGGCGAACGTGCTCAGGGAGCGCGGGCTCCGGCCCGGGGATCACGTCGCGATCTTCATGACCAACGTGCCCGAATACTTCGAGGTGGTGTGGGCGGCCCGGCGCGCGGGCTACTTCTACACCGCGATCAGCTGGCACCTCACCCCGGGCGAGGTGCGCTACCTGCTGGAGAATTCGCAGTCCAAGGCGCTGATCGTCTCGGCCGACCTGGCCGACGTGGCCGAGCAGGCCATCGGCGACCGGCCCGAGCCGGGCCTGCGGCTGCTCCTCGGGCCGCAGCGCCCCGGCTGGGACGACTACGCCGCCACGGTGGCGAAGGCGGAGACGGTGCCGCTCGGCCCCGAGCTCGAGGGGCAGGCGATGCTCTACTCCTCCGGCACCACCGGCCGGCCGAAGGGGATCGTGCACACCACGATCGACGCCGGGCGCCGGTTCGGCGACGTGGCCGGTGACATCCTCTGGGTCAACCGCTACGGGCTCGACCCGTCCACCGTGACCCTGAACGTGGGCCCGCTCTATCACGCCGCGCCGCTGGTGTCGGCCATGGCCACCCACCGGCACGGCGGCACGGTGGTCCTTCTCCCGAAGTTCGACGCGGAACAGACGCTGCACGCGATCGACCATCACCGGGTGACCTACGCCCAGTTCGTCCCCACGATGTTCATCCGCCTGCTGCGCCTGCCCGAGGCCGTCCGTCGGCGCTACGACGTCAGCAGCCTGCGCACCGTCGCGCACAGCGCCGCGCCCTGCCCGGTCGAGGTCAAGCGGCAGATGATCGACTGGTTCGGCCCGGTCATCTACGAGTACTACTCCGCCACCGAGGCGGCCGGGCACGTGTCGATCGGCTCGCAGGAGTGGCTTGAGCATCCCGGCTCGGTCGGCCGGGTGGCGCCCGGCTCGGTTGCGATCACCGACGAGTCGGGGCGGGAACTGTCGGCCGGCCAGGACGGCACCATCTGGTTCACCCGGCCCGCCAACAAGTTCTCGTACCATAACGACCCAGAGAAATCCGCCTCGATGTTCAACGACCGGGGCTGGGCGCGGATGGGCGACCTCGGCCACCTCGACGAGGACGGGTACCTGTT
The DNA here is from genome assembly GCA_963836195.1 of uncultured Actinomycetota bacterium. Taxonomy (GTDB): domain Bacteria; phylum Actinomycetota; class Actinomycetes; order Streptosporangiales; family Streptosporangiaceae; genus Trebonia. The sequence goes on from CAWIIX010000002.1 coordinate 566,354, forward strand.
CATCACCGGCCGCTCCGACCACACGATCATCTCCGGCGGCGTCAACATCTACCCCCGGGAGATCGAGGACCTGCTGATCGCGCACCCCGCCGTCGACGACGTCGCGGTGATCGGGGTCCCCGACGACGAGTACGGTGAGTCGGTCATGGCGGTCGTCACCGTCCGCGACGGCTACGCCGACGGGACTCGCGGGGCCGCGCTCGAGCGGGACATCATCGACTGGACCCGGGCCCGCCTCGCGCACTACAAGTGCCCCAAGTCCGTCACCTTCGTCGACACCCTGCCGCGCTCGGTGGCCGGCAAGATGATGAAGCACCGGCTGATCGAGCAGCTGAAGCAGGAGCCATGCACCTAACCCAACTGGCCCGCGAGCACGGCGACAAGCCAGCGATCATCATGGCCGAATCCGGCGCGACCCTGTCCTACGCCGAGCTTGAACGGCAGTCCAACCAGATCGCGCACCTGTTCCGCTCGCGCGGCCTGCGCCCCGGTGACCACATCGCCGTCCTCATGGAGAACCGGCCCGAGTTCTTCCCGGTCGTGTGGGCGGCCCAGCGCTCGGGGCTGCTCTACACCCCGGTCAACTGGCACCTGTCGGCGGCCGAGGCCGCCTACATCGTCGCCGACTGCGGTGCCCGCCTGCTGGTGTCCTCGAGCGACCTCGAGGAGCTCGCGGCGGCCGCCGCCGCGTCGGCGCCCGCGCTCGAGGGCAGGCTAACCGTCGGCCCGGCCGTCGCCGGGGTGGAGTCGCTGGCCGACGCGATCGCCCCGATGCACGGCACGCCGGTAGCCGACGAGATCGAGGGCAACTACATGCTCTACTCGTCCGGCACCACGGGCCAGCCCAAGGGCATCCTGCCCGTGCTGGCCCGCCAGCCGTTCGGGACCGGGCTGAACATCGACCACACCATGAAGAACTACTTCGGGTTCTCGCCTGGCACGGCGTTCCTCAGCACCGGGCCGCTCTACCACGGGGCGCCGATCGGCTGGTCGCTCGGGACGATCCGCAACGGCGGCACCGTGGTGGTGATGGAGCGCTTCGACGCGGTCCGCGCGTTGCAGCTGATCGAGCGCTACCAGGTGACCCACGGCCAGTTCGTGGCGACGATGTTCGTCCGGATGCTGAAGCTCCCGGAGGCGGAGCGATCCGCGTTCGACACCTCCAGCCTGCGGCTGGTCGTGCACAGCGCCGCTCCGGTCTCGGTCGAGGTCAAGGAGCAGATGATCGCCTGGCTCGGGCCGATCTTGAGCGAGTTCTACGCGGGCAGCGAGGGCAACGGGTTCTGCCTGATCGACAGCCCCGCCTGGCTGCGCCACAAGGGCTCGGTCGGCAAGCCGATCCTGGGCGAGGTGCACATCTGCTCCGACGACGGCGCCGAGCTGCCGGCCGGCCAGATCGGCACCGTCTGGTTCAGCGGTACGAGGCGGTTCAGCTACCACAACGACCCGGCGAAAACCGCAGGCGTGTACAACGACAAGGGGTGGAGCACCCTCGGCGACATGGGCTACCTCGACACCGAGGGATACCTGTACCTCGCGGACCGGCGCACCGACCTGATCCTCTCCGGCGGGGTGAACATCTATCCGCGCGAGATCGAGGACGCGCTCGCCCTGCACCCGGCCGTGGCCGACATCGTCGTGTTCGGCGTCCCCGACGAGGAGATGGGCCAGCGGGTGCACGCGGTCGTCCAGCCGGCCGTCCCCGGCGCCGGCTCACCCGAGCTGGCGACGCGAGCTCATCGACTTCTGCCGGTCCCGGATTGCCCACTACAAGGCCCCCCGGGCGGTGTCGTTCGAGGAGGAGCTGCCCCGCCTGCCGTCGGGCAAGATGCTCCGCCGCCTCCTCATGGACCGCTACCGCTCTCTCCCGTCCGCTTAGCGGTGCGAGGGTCGACCTGACGTAGGTACTCCCGGTAGGCGGCCACCGCGTCGGAAACCACTCCGGCGACCCGTTCCGGCTCGGTGTCCAGGTACTGCTGCACGAGCAGGTGGTGCGGCCCGTCGGGCGGCGTCAGGGCCATGGCCAGCCGTTCGTCGATCAGCCCGGCCCTGGCAGCCGCGCCGAACGCGGCCGCGGGTGACTCGGGCGCCTCGCCGAGCGCCGCCGCCGCCTGCCGGTTGATATCGAACGCGAGGTCGGCCAGCAGCGCCAGCATCCGCTCGACGACGATTCCGCTGGACGGGTCGCAGGCCAGCCGCGCCCGGTCAATCGGCCCAGCTGCGCTCAGCTGGCCGACCGAATTGCGCATGGTGACCAGCCAGTTCCGCACGGCCTCGCCGTCCACGGGGAGCTTGGGCCTTCAGTCCGCCCACAGGAAGCGGTCGGCCACCCGGTGGTGGTTGTAGATAGTCATCTCCTGCTCCTCGCTCAGCCGGTGGCCGTCGAAGCTGGGGGAGTGCATGCCCACGGTCACCTCCTTGGCGTTGGCCAGATCCTGGTTGAAGACCACGCCGAGGCCGGCCTCGCGGTAGTCCTGGTAGAACTGGGGCTTGAAGTCCCGCGCGGCCTCGTACTCGGCCACCGGGACCTGGTCCAGGCTGAAGATCTCGAACAGGCAGCGGTCCGGGTCCAGGCCGCAGGGCCGCGCCCGGTAGCCGAACACCGACCCCTGATTGGGCAGCAGGATCGTGTTGGGAAACACGTTCCAGGCGGTGCCAGCCTCGGCCCACTGCTGGGCGGTGATGACCGGCCAGTCGTATCCCTCCGCCACCGACAGTTCCCGGTAGAGCCGCATGAAATACTCGCCCGCGCTTATACCGTCCGGGACGTCGGCCGTCTTCAGCGCTTCGGCCGCCCGCCAGCTGCGCTCGTTCTCCAGGCCGCGCATGTCTTCCTGGATGTACTGAACGGCCAGCGCGACCGCGCTGCGCTCGTCGCGCACCCCGTTGGTCTCCCGCCTGCTCGGGTCCTTGGCCGAGTCCGCCGTGGCGCTGCTCTTCTTCTTCCCGACGCTTGAGTAGTGCGCGTGCCGCTCGTAGGTGGTGGTAGGGGACCAGATCCGGTTGTCGATTTCCTTCAGCGTGGCCAGGTGGGTGTTCGACTTGTCCAGTCGGAACAGCTGCGGGTGCGTTCCCGGCAGGTGGTAGGCCTCGAGGAAGCCGTCGAGGGCGGTCTTCCAGTTGCAGGGCAACAGCACGCCGGTCATCCACCGGTACCGCATGTGCTCGAGCTGGAACGGGGCGAAGATCCGCGGGAGCGGGTCGAGGTACTCGAGCAGCGGCATCGCGTTCGGGTCCATGGTGATGAACACGAACCCGGCCCATTCCGCTGCCCGCACCTGGACCAGGGCCAGGTCTTCGTCCGAACGCGGTACGAACTCCTCCCGGTCGAGCACCAGCTTGACCGAGCCGTCCAGGTTCCACCGCCAGCCGTGGAACGGGCAGATGAACGAGCCGATCCGCCCCCGGCCGCACGCCAGCCGGGTGCCCCGGTGCCGGCAGGCGTTGTAGTACGCCTTGACCGTGTCCTTAGACGTCCGCACCACCAGGATCGAGTGGGACCCGATCTCGTACTCGACGAAGCTGCCGACCTTCTGCAGTTCCTCGGTTCTGCAGGCCATCAGCCAGGTCCTGGTGAACAGCTTTTCCAACTCCAGCTTGAGGAATTCCGGCTCGAGGTACCGGGTCTTGGGCACGAAAGCGCGTCCGAGCCGGTACTTCTCCGGAACGATCTCGGGGGCGACGTCACCGTCGAACCAGGGTGTTCTACCGCGCAATGGCGCCTGGCTGCGCAGCCGGGGTTCAAGCACCTGGGACACCGGAATTACACTCCTTCACTACCGTTTTCTGGTTGAATCACGCGCTTGCGGCGGCGGCATCGATCCGCGCGAGCCACCGCGCCGTTGGCTGCCCGAGCTCCATGACCTCCACAAAGTGGCCGAGCTCGGCTCGCAGGTCGAGATAGCCGAACCGGATCTCGCCGTTGTCACCGAACTGCTTCCAGCTCCGGCCGCTGGCCTCGACGACGGCGGTTGCCTCATCAAAGTCATCCACCGAGAAACCGACATGGTGCAGGGTGGCCGGCTCGCCTGGCCGGACCGCGTCCCGGTAAAGGCCGACTGCGCCATGGACCGGGCGGATGATCTCCAGATTGGTCGAGCCCGCGTTGACCAGCGCGACGTCGATGCGCCACTCGTCGGCCGCCACGCCGTCGACCACCACGAACGCGCTTCGCGGTGCGCGCGCGCTGACCGGGGGCCGGCCGCCTCCGAGCGACGACGCGTAGATCTTGACGCACGTGCCTGCGCCCATCGTCGACTCGAGGAAGGCGGCCGCAGCGTCGATGTCGTCCGTCACGTACCCGAGCTGCACGAAATTGCGGAACAGGTCACTCAGGGAGCGCATGAGCCACCTCCTCGGTGATCCGCCCGTACGGCCTGCGCCGGACGGGCGACGGGGAGAGATCGGTCATCGAGGCGGTGATGATCCCCTGCAGGGCGTCGATGAGGCCGTCGGCTTCCTCCGTCCAGGTCTGCCTGCTGGTGGGACGCCCATCGGCCAGCGCGCCCTCGCGCTCGGCGCAGACGAACACGATGAGGTGCTGCATCATGTCCCGGCGGAGTTCGGTGCTCAGGTCGGCCCGACCAGGAAAGTACTGGTCGAGTACATCCCAGGTCTGCTCAAGGGAGTCAGAATGACTGCCTTCTTCGACCACGATCGGGCGAAGGGTAGGGCTGTTCATCGCCTGGGCGCATACCCGGGCGAAGTACGAGTTCGGGCCGAGCGCCTCGAAGCGATCCGTCCACGGCCGCACCAGGCAGCCGAGCAGCTCCTCGAGTCCGGCCGAGTCGTCCAGGCGGGCCAGCATCTGCGTCCGGGAACGCTCGACCTCGGTCGTGAAGCGGCGCGTGATCGCCCGGACGAGGTCGGCCTTGCTGCCGAAGTGATAGCCCGCCACCGAGCTGTTGCCCTGGCCGGCCGCCTCAGCGATGCGCCGGTTGGACGTCGCGAATATCCCCTGCTCCGCGAACAGCCGCTCGGCGGTGTCGAGGATCAGCTCGCGCGTCGAGGCCTTGCGGGTGCCCTGCGGGCCGGGCGCGGTCCGCCGTCATCCGGACGGCTCCTGGTGAGCGCCCAGCTGCGCCAGGCGGTCGAAGTTGACCGTGCTGCCCGCGGCCGAGCCGCCGTCGACCGGCACGACGATGCCGGTCACATAGCCCGACCGGTCGCTCGCCAGATACAGCGCGGCCTCGGCGACATCGGCGGCGGTGCCCTCGCGCGGCAGCGGCCGCATGGCGGCCATCTTCTGCCGGGTCACCGCCACCGTCGCGTCTGCATCGGCCTGTCCCGCCACCGAGCTCGCGAGCAGCGGGGTCGTGATGTTGCCGGGGGCGATGCAGTTGACCCTGATGTTGTAGTCGGCGAGGGCGATCGCGGCCGACTTGCTCGCGTGGATCACGGCCGCCTTGGAGGCCCGGTAGGTGATCACCGACCGGCCCGCGGTCAGGCCGCCGATCGAGCTAACGTTGATGATCGACCCGCCGCCGGCGGTGGCCATGTGCCGGGCCGCGTGGTTGGTCCCGGCCAGGACGCCGAGCAGGTTCACCCCCAGCACCCGGCTGAAGTCGGCGAGGTCGTCGTCGAGGAAGCTGCGGTGCATCGTCCCGGATACGCCGGCGTTGTTCACCATCACATGCAGTCCGCCGAACGCGGCCGTGGTGAATTCGACCAGGCCGCGGACATCATCGGGGTCGGCCACGTCGACCGCGCGGAAGACCGCCGCCGGGCCGAGTGATTCGGCGAGCTCCTTGCCCGGGCCGACGTTCTGGTCGGCGATGACCACCCGCGCCCCTTCGGCCACGAACCGCTGGGCGATCCCGCGGCCGAGCCCGCCGGCTCCGCCGGTGACGATCGCGACCCGTCCGGCTAGCTCGTTGGCGCTCACATGTCCGCCTTTCACCAGGTGACCGGCAGGTAGTAGACCCCGTACGCGATGCCGTCGTGCTTGAACTCGATCTTGTCGATGGTGGTGGCCAGGCGCAGGGTGGGGATGCGCCGGAAGAGCGTGCCGTACACCACCTGCAGTTCGACCCGCGCGAGCTGCTGGCCGATGCACTGGTGCAGGCCGAAACCGAACGCATGGTGGGCCGAGGCTTTCCGGCGCAGGTCGAGAACGTCCGGGTCGGGGAAGACGCGGGGGTCGCGGTTCGCGGAGGCGAGCTCGATGAGGATGCCCTCGCCGGCCGTGATGGTCTCGCCCCCGATCTCGATGTCCGCCTTGGCGATCCGTCGCTGCGCCATGTGGACGATGCCGAGGTAGCGCAGCAGCTCTTCCACGGCCGTCGCCGCCACCTCGGGGTCGTCGGATTCCCGCAGGATGGCGAGCTGGCCGGGATGCTCGAGCAGGGCGACGGTGGCCAGCGCGATCATGTTGGCGCTGGTCTCGTGGCCGGCCACGAACAGCCCGACCCCCATGGCGGCCGCCTCTTCGACCGTGATGTCGCCGTCGGTTACCCGCTGCGCCAGGTCGGAGACGACGTCGTCGCGCGGTTCGGCCATCCGGGCCTTTACCAGGTCGGCGAGGTAGTCGTGCTGCCAGCGGAAGGACGCCATCTGGGCCGCGACGCTGACGTCCTTTTTCATCCCGATCCCGGCCTGGGCCGAGAACGTCTTCTGGTCCTCGTACGGCACGCCCATAATGGCGCAGATCATCCGGCTCGGCAGCGGCAGCGCGATCGCCTCGACCAGGTCGGTCGGCTGGGGGCCGGCCAGCATCTGGTCGATGAGGTCGTCGGTGATCTCCTGGACCACCGCGCGCATCGCGTTGACCCGTTTGAAGGTGAACGGCGCGGTCATCATCCGCCGGAAGCGGGTGTGCTCGGGCGGGTCGGTGTTGAACACCGACGGGGCGCGTCGCGGCGCCACCTGCTCCATGCCCGCGTGCCAGTGCGGGAAGCCGGGCAGCCGGTCGTTCACGCTCACCCGCGGGTCGGACAGCAGGGCCCGCTGCTCGGCGTGCCCGGTGATGATCCACGGGGTGCTGCCGTTCCAGATCCGGACCCGGGAGACCGGGTGCCGCCCGGCCGCCTCCCGTAGCTGCGCGGGCGGGTCGAACGGGCAGCCGGCGTCCCGGCTCATCGGGAAGTACGGGATGTCGGCGGTGCCGGTCGCGTCCTGAGACTGCGCAGAGGTCATCTCGCTCCTTGCCGGGCCGGCTGAGGTCAGCCCTGGATCTGGATCGCCAGCGCCGGGCAGACCCCGGCCGCGCGCCGCACGTCGGCTTCCTCGGCGGCGTCGGGGGTGGCCTTGACCAGCACGACGACGCCGTCCTCGTCCCGCTGGTCGAAGACATCCGGAGCGGCCGCGACGCACTGGCCTGCCGCAACGCACTTGTCCTGGTCCACTGCGACGCGCATGAATGGCTCTCCTGTCCTCGGCCGCTTGACGGTGACCGTAACCCCGTTCGATCGATTAAGTCAACTGACTGATTCAAGCATCTGCCGCCGGTTCCCTATAAGCGCTGATAGAGCGAGTAGTAAGGACAGCAAGCCATCGTTCGGACAAAGATATTTTAAATCACGTGGTTGACATCGATGAGGGGTTGATGCTCCACTCTCGTTCATGACCTCATCGACCGAACCGACTGCGTTCTACCCGGCCGAAGGGTTCGGGGCGCCCAAGGACCGCGTGGCCTCCGGGGCCGGCCCGGTCGGCCTGCCGCCGGGGACGCAGGTGTTCTCCGCCGACGACCACATCTCGCTGGCCGAGGACATCTTCTACCAGCGCCTGCCCGCCTCGATGCGGGAGAAGGCGCCGCGGGTCTGGTACAAAGAGGGCGCGTTCGAGATCGGCGCCATGGACACGTCGTTCCTGCCGCCCCAGTTCAGCCACGTGCTCATGCAGTACGACGCGCTCAAGGGGTCGAGCACCGCCGATCTGGACGCGCGGCTTGAGCAGCTCGCCGCCGACGGCGTCGACCGGGAACTCGCCTTCCCCAACGCGCTGCTCGCGTTGCTGCACTTTCCCGACAAGGCGCTGCGGGAGGCGTGCTTCCGCGTCTACAACGAGTACATCGCCGAACTGCAGGAGCGGGCCAAGGGACGCTTCTACGGGGTCGGGCTGATCAACTGGTGGGATGCCGACGGGGCCGACCAGGACGCTGACCGAGCTGAAAGCGCTCGGCCTGAAGACGTTCCTGCTGCCCCTGAACCCGGGCAAGGACGACGACGGCCAGCCGTTCGACTACGGCAGCACCGCGATGGACGGGGTCTGGGACGCGATCGAGGAGTCCGGCGTCGCCGTATCCCACCACATCGGCGAGACCGGGCTGAGCACGCCCTGCGAGCACAACGCGATGCTGGTGGCGATGATCTGCCAGGTCGCCTCGTTCCGCGAGATGTTCGGCAAGTACCTCTTCACCGGAATACTCGACCGCCACCCGGGGCTGACGATCGGGTGGTTCGAGGGCGGGGTCAACTGGGTCCCGGCCGCGCTGCAGGACGCCGACCACATGCTTGCGTCCTACCAGCACATGAGGACCCGCGCCGTGGAGCACGACGTCCGGTACTACTGGCGGGCCCACATGTACTCGTCGTTCATGGTGGACCCGCTCGGGCTCCGCCTGATCGACCTGATCGGCGAGGACAAGATCATGTGGTCCTCGGACTTCCCGCACAACGAGAGCACCTTCGGCTACTCCAGGCGGTCGCAGTCATCGGTCGTCGACGCGGTCGGCCCGGAGCGGGCGGAGAAGATCGTCAGCTCCAACGTGCAAGCCTTCCTCGGCATCTGACGAGGCGAGCGATGACCGTCACCGACATCCCTGACCTCCCCGACCTGGCCCGGATGCGGCGGGAGACGGGGCAGAAGCTGCGCGCCGCGATGGCCCGCCACGGCGTCGACGTCCTCGTCCTGATCGGCAACAGCAAGGTCAGCTACGCCACCGGCGTGAGCTGGCCGCTTGGCGACTCGGGGCTGGCGCACGTGGACCGCCCGGTCGCGGTGGTGCTGGCCGACGACCCGGTACCGCACCTGTTCATGCCGTTCCGCGCGGGGGCCGGACCCGGCCCGGAGCTGCCCGCCGGCCACCTCCACGACCCGGTGTACCTGGAGTACGACGAGGGCGCGGAGCTCTTCGCCGCCCAGCTGGCGGAGCTGGTGCCGGCCGGCGCGGTGATCGCCGTCGACGAGCTCACCGGGGCCATGCGGCGCCTACAGCACCGCTTGTTCCCCAGCGGCCTGGTTGACGCGGGGCGGATCGTCAGCGCGGCCAAGGAGACCAAGACCGCCGACGAGCTGGCCTGCCTGCGGCGGGCCCTGCGGATCACCGAGGAGGCCATCGCCGACGTCGAGCGGGCGGTGGCGCCCGGGGTCCGCCAGGTGGACCTGTCCGGCCGGTTCGTCCGTCGCGCGTTCGAACTGGGCGCGACCGCCAACGTGCTCGACCCGATCTGGCAGGTAATGCCGCCAAGCCGGGCGGAAGGCGTCTGGACCATCCATGGCGACCTGGCGCTGCCGCTGCTGACCACCGAGCGCGAGCTGGTCCGCGGCGACGTGCTATGGGTGGACGTGAGCGTCAGCTGGGGCGGCTACTGCTCGGACTTCGGCCGCACCTGGGTCGTCGGCCAGGATCCGGCGCCGCGGCAGCGGGGCCAGTTCCGGCGGTGGACCGAGATCAGGGACGCGGTCCTCGACGTAACGCGGGCCGGCGCCACCGGTGCCGACCTGACCAAGGCGGCGATCGAAGCCCACGGCGACGGCACCAGGCCATGGGTCGCGCACTTCTACCTCGGGCACGGCCTGGGGGTCGACGCGGCCGAGATGCCGTTCGTCGGCACCGACCTGGGCGACCAGTTCGACCAGGGCCTCGTCCTTCAGGCCGGCAACGTCCTGGTCCTCGAGCCGATCGTCTGGGAGGACGGCACCGGCGGCTACCGCGCTGAGGAAGTCATGCTGATCACCGATGACGGGTACACCATGCTCTCCGACTACCCCTACACGCCCTATGGCGACTGAGGTCAGGCCGGACGACCGCGCACTCCGCCTCGGGCGGCGGGACCGCGCGCTGGCCCAGATGAAAGCCCATGACCTCGACGTTCTCGTGCTGGGGCGGACCGCCAACGTGCGCTACGTAACCGGCACCCGCACCCTCTGGACGGCCGGCACGTCAAATTTCGGGCCCGCCTGCATGCTGGTGCGCTCCACCGGGTCCATCCACCTGATGAGCACCTGGGACGAGGGGATTCCGGAAGACATCCCACGGCAGAACCTGTTCGGCCTCACCTGGAACCCGATGAAGACGATCGAGGTGCTAAGGCGCGTCGAGGGGACCGCCGGCGCCCGCCGGGTGGGCACCGACGCCATGTCGCCAACCTTCGCCCAGCTGCTGCCGGTCGCCTTTCCCGCCGCCGAGCTCGTCGACGGCGAGGTCGCGATGCAGGCGGCGCGCAGGATCAAGACCGAGGAGGAACTGGCCGTGCTGCGCGAGGCGGTCGCGGTGGCCGAGACCAGCCTGGCCAAGGCGATCGCCCAGCTGCGGCCCGGGGCGACAGCGAAAGAGCTGGCCGGGGTGCTGCTCGAGGCGGCCGCCGCGGGTGGGGCGACCACCCCCGCGGACCAGGACGCGGCCGTCGTCACCAGCCGGGAACACCCCTGGCGGCGGGCGGGCGGCGATGGCCGGGCCGCCGCCGGCGACCTGGTCGCCTTCACCGCGGGAGTCGTCGCGCACGGCTACATCGCCGAGGTCGGGCGGACCTATGCCGCGGGCGGAGCGGTACCGGAGGCGCTGGCCGCGCGCTGCGACCGGGTGTGGGAGCGGCTGCTCGCGGCCTGCCGCCCTGGTGCCCCCGCCAGCGACCTGCTTGAGGCTTACGTCCGGGCGGGCGAGCCGCTGCCGCCGATGCCGGTCGCCCGCGGGCTCGGCCTCGGCTTCGACCCGCCGGTGGTAACCGGCGGGCTGCCGAGGACCGCGCGCGAAGAGCGCCTTGAGGAGGGCATGGTGCTCGCCCTCACCGGCTACGTGTGGGAAGCAGGCACCGGAGCGGCCTTCCGTCGCGACACCGTGCTCGTCACCGGCGACGGCCCCGAACTGCTGACGTCCGCCCCGTCAGCTGACCCGATCAACGACGAGGAGCCTCTGTGACCGCTGCCGCAACCCCGCCGCCGGAAGAGATCGTGGTCTACGAGAAGGACCCGAAGACCAAGATCGCCACGATCACCCTCAGCAGGCCCGACCGGCTGAACGCGGTCACCAGCGCGGCCCGGCTGCGCTACGCGGACCTGCTGCACCGGGCGAACATCGACGACGACGTCAAGGTGCTCGTCATCCGGGGCCTTGGCCAGGACTTCGGCAGCGGGGCGGACCTGCCGCACTTCATGACGGCGCTGAACGGCGAGGACGACGGGCCTCGGCTGGCCGAGTACCGCCTCACGCCGGACGACGACGTGCGGCTGCCCCCCGCCGACTCGTTCCGCGGCGGCGGCCAGATCGGCCAGTGGTTCGCCAGCGTCGGCGGTGGCTGCCGGAGCCTGCAGGAGTTCAAGAAGATCAGCATCGTCGAGGTCAAGGGCTACTGCTACGGGTGGCACTTCTACCAGGCCGCCGACGCAGACCTGGTGATCTCCGCCGACGACGCCCTCTTCGGCCACGCCTCGTTCCGCTACCAGGGCTGGGGCCCGAGGATGTGGACCTGGATACAGACGATGGGGTTGCGCAAGTTCCAGGAGATGGTCTTCACCGGGCGTCCGTTCACTGCGGCCGAGATGTACGACTGCAACTTCCTCAACAAGGTCGTCCCCCGCGACCAGCTCGAGGCCGAGACCGAGAAGTACGCGCTTGCCTGCTCGCGCAACCGGCCGACCGACACGGTGTTCCAGCAGAAGCTCTTCTTCGAGCTGTACAAGCAGTTCCAGGGCGAGCAGATGGGCGCGATGCTGACCGGCCTGTTTGAGTCGCTCGGGCGCTACGCCCGCCCGGACCGGGCCGAGCTGAGGCTCGACGCCGACGTGCTCGAGCGCGGGCTCACCGACGCGGTCAAGGACAACGACGCGCAGTTCCCGCCCGACTTCCGGCTCAGCCGGTCGGGGCGCGCCCGGACCGACAGCGACCGCCCGTCGTGAGCGGCACCGACCGTGCTCCGCTCGGCGGCTACCTGGTGGTGGACCTGTCCAGCGGGATCGCGGGCGCGTACTGCACGCGGCTGCTGGCCGACGGCGGGGCCGCGGTGGTCAAGGTCGAGCCGCCCGGGGGCGACCCCCTGCGGCGCTGGACCGCCTCCGGGGCGCCGCTCGCCGACGGCCGGGACGCCCCGCTGTTCGGCTACCTCGCGGGCGGCAAGCAGAGCGTCATCATGGGGCCGGGCGAGCGGGCGGCCGAGGACCTCGACGAGTTGCTCGGCCGCGCGCACGCGGTGGTGTGGTCGCCAGGCCCGGCCGCGGACGCGGCCGGCGGCCGGACCCCGGCGTCGCTGCTGTCCGGCCACCCGCACCTGGCGGTGGGCGCGATCACGCCGTTCGGACTTGACGGGCCGTGGCGGGACCGGCCCGCCACCGAGTTCACCATCCAGGCCTGGTCCGGCGGGATCGTCGGCCTCGGCCGGGGGGCGCCCGACCGCGCGCCGGTTTACGTCGGCGGCCAGGTGGGGGAGTGGCTGTCCGGAGCCTACGCGGCGGTCGGCGTTCAGGCCGCGTGGGCGCGTGCCCGCCGGACCGGCACCGGACAGCTCATCGACCTGTCGATGCTCGAGGTGTCGGTGCTGTGCCTGAGCTACTACCCGGTGACGTTCTTCGAGGCGCTGGGGCGGCCCTGGCGCACTGACCGTTCGCTGTTCCAGCCCGGCGTCGCCGCGGCCAAGGACGGCCTGGTCGCGATCGGGTGCGGCACCGCACAGCAGTGGTTCGACCTGTGCGTCATGGTGGGCCACCCCGAGTGGATCGACCGCACCCCGCCGGTGCGCATCGGCGAGCAGGCCAACCGGGCCGCACCGCAGCTGCGCGAGTGGATCGCCGACCGCACGGTTGAGGAGATCACCGGCCTCGCCGCCGCCTTCCGCATCCCCAGCGCGCCGGTCAGCAGCGGCGAGTCCGTCACCGGGCTTGAGCACCTGCGGGAGCGCGGGGTGTTCCGCCGCGCACCGGGCGAGGAGTTCCTGCAGCCGGCTGGGCCGTACCGGCTCTCGCCGGACGTGCTGGTCCCGGCGCGGCCGGCCCCGAGGGCCGGCCAGCACAGCGCCACCTGGCGGGACACCGCGGCCGCGGCGAGGCCGCGTCCGTGCGGGTCCGCCGCCGGTGGTGATCAGCTGCCGTACGCAGGCCTGCGGGTGCTTGACCTGACCGCCTTCTGGGCCGGGCCCTCCGCCACGCACGTCCTGGCGATGCTGGGCGCCGAGGTGATCCACGTGGAATCCACCACCAGGCCGGACGGCGCGCGAATGATCGCCGGGATTCCGGTGGCCGAGGACCAGTGGTGGGAAAAGTGCCCCGTCTTCCGCGCGCTCAACACCAACAAGAAGAGCGTCACGGTTGACTTCCAGACCGAGCGCGGCCGGGAGCTGCTGCGAAAGCTGATCGCCAGCAGCGACGTTCTGGTCGAGAACTACACGCCGCGGGTCCTCGACCAGATCGGGCTCGACTACGAGCGGGTGCGGGCGCTGCGCCCCGACATCGTGATGGTGCGGATGCCAGGGTTCGGCCTCACCGGGCCGATGCGCGACAACCCGGCGTTCGGCTACGTCATCGAGGACGCGGCCGGCCTCACCTGGCTGACCGGGTACCCGGACGCCAGCCCGGTCGAACCGTACACGCTCGGTGACCCCAACGCCGGCCTGCACGCGCTCAACGGGCTGCTGCTCGCCCTAGAGCACCGGCGCCGCACCGGCGAGGGCGTTCTGGTGGAAGCCGCCATGGTGGAGGCGGCCATCAGCATCGCCGCCGCGCAGCCGATCGAGTACTCCGCCTTCGGGACGGTGCTGCGGCGGGACGGCAACCGGGGGCCGCTGGCGGCGCCGCAGAACCTGTACCGGTCGGGCGGCACCGACGAGTTCGGCCGCGTGGACGCGTGGGTCGCCGTCGCGGTCGCCACCGACGAGCAGTGGGCCGCGCTGGCCGGCGCCCTCGGCCACCCGGCCTGGGCCGAGGATCCGGAACTGTCCACCGCCGAGGGCCGCCGGGCCAGGCACGACGACATCGACGAGCATCTCGGGGCTTGGTGCGCGACGCGGACTCCAGACGAGATCGTCGAATCGCTGTGGGGGGCCGGAGTGCCGGTGGCGAAGGTGCTTCAGCCGCACCGCCAGGCCGAGCTGCCCCAGTTGCAGGCCCGCGGCTTCTTCGAGGTGACCGAGCACCCGGTCGGGCCGCCGGCCCGGCAGAGCACCATCCCGATGCGCCTGTCCGACGGGCCAGCCCGGTTCCACCGCAGCCCCGCTCCGCTCCTCGGCCAGCACAACCTCGAGATCCTCCGCGAACTCGGGCTTGACGCGGCCGAGATCGCCGAGCTCGAGGCGGCCGGGATCATCGGGAACGCGCCGAGGATGAGATGAGGCAGATGATGCGAAATCCCCGCTCACCGCCCCACCCGTTACCCTGGCTGCGGTGGGCGGGCGCCCGCCGACGCCAGGCAGGAGGCCAGGGACAGCGTGAGCCAGCAGACCGGTACGGGTCAGGCCGGTGCGGCGGAGGGAAAGGGACAGGCAAGAACGCTCATTCTCGATGCGGCCGAATGGCTCTTCGCCGAGCACGGGATCTCTTCCGTTTCCAACCGTCAGATTGGCGCCGCCGCGGGCCAGGGAAACACGTCGGCGGTCGGGTACCATTTCGGCTCCAAGGAAGAACTGATCCGCACCCTTATCCGCCGCTTCGACGGAGAAGCAGAAGTTTTGCGCGCCGCCATGGTGAACCAGGTCGGCGATTCGGCGCAGCTGCGGGAATGGGTCCGGTGCCTGGTTATCCCCTACACAGAAACGCTGGCGGCAAGGAGGCCACCGACCTGGTACGCGCGCCTCAACGCGCAGATCATGGCGGACCCGGTGCTGCGGAACATTCAGCTGGAAGAGGCCGTCTCGGCGTCGCTGCAGCAGGTCATCCGCGGCCTCGAGATCTCCACGCCGGAACTGCCCGCCCCTGTCCTTCGCGAGCGCGAGCTGATGGCGGGTCACATCCTCATCCAGACCTGCGCCGATTTCGAACGCGGCCTCGCGGACGCCCCAGCCAGCGGAAAGACATGGCGAAAGGTCGGCAGCGGGCTTGTCGACGCCCTCGTCGGCCTTTGGTCGGCCCCGGTCTCTCGTTAGAAAAGCGCTCGGGCCCTTTATTACCTGAGCGAATCGCCTAGTGAAGACGATTAGTGGAGACGAGGAGGTCCCACATGTCGGAAGCACCGTCGAGCATGGTCGATCGAGTCGTCTTGATCCTCAGCGTCTTCGAGCGCTCATCCGAGGCGCTGACCGCCGGACAGGTGAGCGTGCGCAGCGGTATCCCCCGCTCGTCGGTGCAGCGGATCTTGCAGCAGCTGGTCGGCGCCCGCTGGCTGAAGCGTCACGACGACGGGTACGCGCTCGGCCTGCGCATGTTCGAAATCGGCAGCCTGGTCGCGCACCGTAGCCGGATTACGTCGGTCGCGCGGCCGGTCATCCACGAACTCCGGGAACGGACCGGCCACGTGGTCCACCTCGCCGTCCTCGACCAGCAGGATGTCGTCTATCTGGACAAGGTCGCCAGTGGCGCCGCGGACAGGGCCTTTGCCGACACGCTGCCCTCGCGGGTCGGCGGGCGGTTCCCGGCCCATTGCACCGCGGTTGGCAAGGCGCTGCTTGCCTACTCGCCTCAGGCCACCGTCAACGAGTACCTGGCGACGGGCCTGCGCCGGCGGACGCTGGCGAGCCTGACCACGCCGGCCGCCCTCGAGGCGGCGATCGCCGCGATCCGAGGCGCGGGATACGCCGCCGAACGCGGCGAGGCCGTGCCCGGGGTCGCGTGCGTGGCCGCCCCGATCCGCAGCTTCGACGAGGTGGTCGCCGCGGTGTCGGTCTGCGGCCCGTGTGACCGGGTGCGCGCGCAGGACCTGCGGCCGCTGGTCATGTGGACCGCGGCGGAGATCTCCCGGAGCCTGATGACGGCCCCGGCACCGCTCGCCCTCGCCTAGCCGGCCATGTGCCGGGCGGCGATGTAGCCGAACACGGTCGTGTTGGCGATGCTGGCCCCGGCGCCGGGGTACGTGCGCCCGAAGACGGAGGCCGCCATGTTGCCGGCCGCGTACAACCCGGGGATCGGCCGGTTGTCGTGGTCGAGCACGCGGGCGTGCTCGTCGCAGATCACCCCGCCCATCGTGCCGACGTCCCCCGGGTAGATCGGCACCGCGTAGAAAGGCGCCTTGGCGACCAGGCCGAGAGACGGGTTCGGCTTTTGCCCCGGGTCGCCCATGTGCCGGTTGTAGGCCGAGACGCCGCGTCCGAAGTCCCGGTCGGTGCCCGCGGCGGCCTCCGCGTTGAAAGCGCGCACGGTGCCGTCGAGGGCCTGCGGGTCGAGGTCGGTCAGCCGCGCCAGGTCTTCGATCGTGCCGGCCTGCTTGATCCAGCCGTCCGCCAGCCACTGCCGAGGGAGGCGGCCGGGTAGCACCGAGGCGAGGTGCCGGAACGCGGGCATGTGGTTTACCCACGGCACCGACCGGCGGTAGGCGTCGTCGAAGATGAGCCAGCAGGGGACGCTGTCGTTCGCGTACATGGCCCGGCCGACCTCGACATAGGAGTTGGCCTCGTTGACGAACCGCTGGCCGAGGTTGTTCACGAGGATGGCGTGCGGGTACTGCCGGGCGATGGTCAGGGTGGACCCGCCCATCTCCTTACGTGGGGACGGGAGCCAGATAGCCTCGTCCATGTAGTCGGTCTTGGCGCCAAGCGCGATCGCCGCCGCCAGCACCTCGCCGGTGTTACCGGGGTTGCCCCACGACCACTGGCCGTCGCTTGGCTGGGTCGCGGCGGTGTACTTGAGGCGCATCTCAGCGTTGCGCTCGTACCCGCCGGCCGCGAGCAGCACGCCGCGGCGTCCCCGGATCAGCACCGGCGCGCCGTCGCGGACCGCGTGCACGCCGACGACCCGGCCGTCCTCCACCGCGAGGTCGTCGACCGCGGTGTCGAGCCAGATGGGAACCCCGCGGTCGAGCAGGATCTTTGTCAGCTGGCCCGTGAACGACTTCCCGTTGGTGAACAGGTCCTGCCCGCGCAGCCGCGATACGTACGTCCGCAGCACCACCCGCGCGGTGGTCAGGAAGGATGCGAGCGTGTGGGTGAAGCTGTTGAGGGTGTGAATCTCGAGGGTGGTGACGGCGAGGCCGACGCCCTCGCCGAGGCCACCGATGATCCGCGAACGCCACTCACCGAGCTGCCTGCCATCCCACGGGACGCCCTCGACCGAACGGCCGGCCGCGCTGCCGCCCGGGTAGTTGTCGTAGTAGTCGGGGTATCCCGCGCATCGCAGCAGCTTGACCCCCTGCTCCTGCAGGAAGGAAATCATCGTCGGCCCGTTGACGAGGAAAGCGTCCCGCCTGGCGGCCGACGACGGCTCGTCAGGCTCGCCGATCACGGCCTGCAGGTAGTCAAGCCCGGCCTGATGGGAATCCTTGATGCCGTCCGCTTTCATCAGCGGGTTGTCCGGTATCCAGAGCATGCCGCCTGACATCCCGGTGGAGCCGCCGACGAAGCCCTGCTTCTCCAGGATCACCGGCTTCAGCCCGGCCGCGTGGGCGGCCAGCGCCGCGGCAAGACCGCCGCCGCCGCTGCCCACGATCACGACGTCGAACGTCTCCTCCCCGCCGGCCATCAGCGGCCAACCGTCGCGGCGTCGGTAACCGGCTCGGGGGCGCCGCCGCGGGCCGGTGTTCGCCCGCTGCGCAGGAACAGCGTCAGGATGAGGGCGATTGCGGCCGGCCCGACGCCGACCACGATGTAGGACAAGACGTACCCGCTGTCGGTGTACACGCCTGGCACGGTCTGGCTGAATGCGTGACCGCCCACACTGGCCACCAGCTTCAGCGGATGCGCCGCCACCACCGCGGTGAACAGCGCGATCCCGAGCGACGAGCCGAAACTCCCGAAGGTCGCGTTCAGGCCGGCGCTGACGCCCTGCCGGCTGGCGAGGACCAGGTCCATGAGCAGGTTGGGATTGGAGCCGAAGTAGAACCCGAAGCCGAGTCCCCACAAGACGCCGATCGCCACCTGCTCCTGCCACGTCTTGTGCCACGGTACCCACAGGGCGCAGGCGGCGAGCAGCAGCGCGCAGGACAGCAGCAGCGGCAGCCGCCCGCCGACCCGCCGGGCCAGGTAGCCGCCGAGCGGCCCGCCGACCAGCCCGAAGGCAGCGGTCCAGAGCGTGATGTGCAGGGCGAGCGCGAGGACCGAGAAGCCGGCCGTCGCGTAGCTGAGGTCGCCCTGGAAGTGAACCAGCGCCGTGACAACCGCGAGCGGCTCATGCGACTGGGCCGCCGCGCCCCCCAGGATCTGCTGCTTGAGCTGCGCCTCCTTGGGTGTCTCGAACATGTAGGCGATCGCGATGTAGGTCATCGAGATGACCGCCGTGATCAGCATCGCCGTCAGCATCACGATCAGCACCCGGGGAGTGCGCAGCAGCGACAGCTCCAGCAGCGGCTCGGGTACCCGCAGTTCCCAGGCGCCGAACGCCGCC
Source organism: uncultured Actinomycetota bacterium (assembly GCA_963836195.1). Lineage (GTDB taxonomy): Bacteria > Actinomycetota > Actinomycetes > Streptosporangiales > Streptosporangiaceae > Trebonia. The sequence goes on from CAWIIX010000002.1 coordinate 584,966, forward strand.
AGCAGGACAAGGCCGGCGATCAGGTAGGCCAGGCAGCCGATGTTCCCCCATCCCCACGACGATCCCTCGCTGAGGTAGACCAGGGACGCGCCGACCCCGGTCCCGAGCAGCACCGCGCCGAGCACGTCAAGGCGCTGTCTGGCGCGCAGCGGCGTCTCCGGCACGGCCAGCATGAAGACGGGGAAGATGGCGACGATGAAGATGAGCAGGAACCAGAACACCGACCGCCAGCTGAAGGCATCGGTCAGCCAGCCGGCGATGATCGGCCCGAGGATGGCGGAGAATCCCAGGCCGGTCCCGATGACGCCGACAGTGACGGGAATCCAGCGCCGCGGCATCAGGTCGCGGACGAGGCCGTACTCGAGGACCGCCAGGCCAAGCGAAATGCCGCACAGCGCACGCCCGGCCAGGAACAGCGCCCAGGTCGTGGTCAGCGCGCACACCAGGCACCCGACCGCGAACAGGACACCGCAGATCAGCACCACTCGCTTCTTGCCGATCAGGTCCCCGAGCTTGCCGACCAGCACCATGGTGGCGCCGCCGGCCACCCCGAGAATGGTGATGGACCAGGTGACGTTAGCCCCTGCCTGCGGGAACGAGGCCGCCAGCTTCGGCACGAGGTTGGAGATCATCGACTGCTGGAACGTGATGGCCTCGGCGAACAGCACCAGAGCCACGACGACGGCGCTCAGCCGCCAGCGGGATGCGCCGTCGAGCCTGCCCGCATCCTCCTCACTCGCGAGTCGCAGCCCGGACGCGTTCTCGGCGCCAGAGAATTCGGTCTGTTCAGCCATGAGATGCCCACCTCGGTTGCCCATTTGCCAGCTGGCCGATGCCATCGTGAGCAGGTTTGGCTGGTTTCAGTGGCTGGGCGCCCGCTCAGCGGGGCACTTATTTACTCCGGTGACCGTGTGAACTCCATGATCCAGTTGGTGATCCAGTCCGTTGTAGGTATCGTCACCGTAGAACTCGCCCCGGCCGTCGGCGAACCGACCCACGACCGGCGGGAACAGCGTCCCGGTGCGCTTGCTGGCCCCGTACAGCGACCACTGCCCGCGCTCGGATCGTAGAGCCGGACCGTGAGGCCAGAGAATCCCTGAGTCGGGAAGTCGATCTCCTCGAAGCCGGCGGCGCCGTGAGCAGGCATCGGCGCTCACCACTCATCCTGCGCCTAAGACCCTGCGGGCCGAGTCTGCCGCCGGGCCGACAGTGACAGCGGGCTGCCGCGGCGCGAAGCCAGGGCACATTTCGGGCCCGTCGCAATTCGATTGCAAGCGCGTTCGTCACGGTGACTCGGAACCGGTTGTTCGGCGCGGTGCTTGCCATGCTCGCGGCCACCTTGTCGAACGACCTGTCGGCCGGACAGCACGTCATCTTCACGGTCGTCCAGTAGGCGCGGTCAGCGCGCGCCTGTGGCCTGCGCAACGGCACTGCAGCAGTCTCCGGGTGACCAGCAGAACGGCTGCTATCCGGCGCGACGACTGGATGTCGGTGACAAGGCGTAATCGATTGCAGGCTCAGTGTGAGTTGACACCTAGCACGGGGAACACACAATGCAGGTCTAAACACGCTCTGCGGAGCACGCCGAATCCATCGGAACGGGGAATGCCATGGCTACACCCACCACCGCCAAGGAGCCGGGAAGGCAAACCCGTCCGGCCACGGACCCGACCGGCCCGACTGGCCGGCTTGCCACCTGGGTGGCAAGAACAACGCTGGACGACGTTCCGGCGTCCGTCCGCGACCGCGCCAAGCACCTGGTTCTTGACGGCATCGCCTGCGCCCTGGTTGGTGCGCAGCTGCCCGTCTCCCGCATCGGCGTGGAGGGCGTGACAGCGCTCGACAGCGTCGGCGATGGCGCGCTGATCGGCTGGGGCGATCGCGTCACCAGCTCGACATCGGCGGCCATGTTGAACTCCAGCTTCATCCAGGGATTCGAGCTTGATGACTACCACCCGCTGGCCCCGCTGCACAGCAACTCGCTGGTCCTCCCGGCGATGCTCGCGGCCGCTCCGCACGTGGGCCGCGTCTCGGGCGAGCGCTTCCTGCTCGGCGCCCTCCTCGGATACGAGACCGGCCCCCGGGTCGGCGAGGCACTCGGCGGGCTGGACATGCTGTCCCGGGGATGGCATTCGGGCGTGGTCTTCGGCCCGATCGCGGCGGCCGCTGCCGCGGGAACGCTGTACGGGCTGGATGCCGCCGGGTTTGAGGACGCGTTCGGGATGGCGGCGACCCAGTCGTGCGGGCTCATGTCAGCGATGTACGAATCGATGGTCAAGCGCATGCAGCACGGCTTCGCCTCGCGCAACGGCCTGACCGCCGCCGCGCTCGCGGCATCGGGCTACGTCGGCATCAAGCGGGTGTTCGAGCGTCCCTATGGCGGCTGGCTGGCCGTCTTCGGCGAGGGCCACCGCACCTACCCCGAGGACATCTACAAGGGCCTTGGCGTCATGTGGGAGACCGAACGGATCGCCGTGAAGGCGTACTCGGCCATGGGATTGCTGCACGCAGCGATCGACGCCGCTCTTGAGCTTCGGGCAAAGGCCGACGTCAGCCAGATCCAGCGGATCGACATCGACATGGGCGAAGCCGCCTACCAGCATGGCGGCTGGAAGGCCGAGCGGCCGCTGGAGGTCATCGGCGCTCAGATGAACGTCGCCTACGCCGTCGCGGTCGCCCTCCTCGACGGCGACGTGCTCGTCGACCAGTTCACCCAGGCCCGGATCAACAGCGACGACGTCTGGGCGCTAATCGACCGAACGGTCACCCACCACGAAAAGGCCTACGACCACCTGCCGGCCGACGAACAGCTCACCACCCAAGTGTGCCTAACCTTCAAGGACGGGAGCACTCACGCGGCCAAGGTCGTACACCCGCGCGGTACCGGCGACCGGAACCTTACCAACGCCGACATCCGCGACAAGTACGCCAAGCTGACACACCGCGCCGTCTCCGCCGACCGCCAGGCCGCCATCGAAAAAGCCGTCCTCGGCATCGACACCCTCGACGACATCGCCGAGCTGACGGCCCTGCTCACACCCGCCGTGCGTTCGCCGCTCGACTGAGCACAAAATGCCGGCAACTCTCGACCCAGCGACGGCCCTCGTCTTGATCGACCTCCAGCACGGCATCACCGGCATGCCCACCGCGCACCCTTCGGAGGAGATCGTCGCCCGGTGCGCACAACTGGCAGAGGCGTTCAGGGCCAACGCCAAGCTCGTAGCGGCCACCAGGGTCGCGTTCGCCCGCGATGGCGGAGACGTGATCAAGACACGCACCGCGGAAAGCCCGACCGGCGCCACCCCGGTCCCGGACTACGGTCAGCTCCGCACCGAGCTGGGCGTCAGCGACCGCGACATCCTGATCACCAAGCACGGCTGGAGCGCGTTCTACGGCACCGAGCTCGACCTTGAGCTGCGCCGGCGCAAGATCACCGGGATCGTTCTCGGCGGCATCTCGACCAGCATCGGCGTGGAGTCCACTGCCCGGGCGGCGAACGAGAGGGGCTACGAACTGACCATCGTGACCGACGCCGTGACCGATCCCGACGAGGGTGCCCACCTCAACAGTCTCCGAGCCATCTTCCCAAGGATCGGGGAACTGGCCACTACCGAAGAGGTGCTCACCGCCCTAGCGCGAACAATCTGAGACGGCACAACTCCACGTGCCGCCGCCGATCTCACGGGCAGGTCGTCGGTGTCCTGGTCCCCCACCATCCGCTGCTCCCAGGGTAAGGAGAAGCTCGGCCACGCCTATATAAGCTGAGGCGAAGCAGTGCCGTAATGGATGTTCTTCTGACGCTGCGTGATCGGTGTCCGGTCATGTGCAGCAGTGGCGCAGGATGTTGCAGCCCTTCAGACATCCGCTCGCCCTTCCTAGCCGCATCGGCGGCGACCGGCTTAGGCGCTCGGCTTTCGGCTTGAGTCATGGAACCGTGAGAGGGGTTACGTCCGTCATAGGGACATGACTCGACGGCGTAGCCGCGCGGGAGCGGCGCTCCTAGCGTGTTTGACGATCGCAGCAACCGGCTGCACGGCCGGAATTTCGCTGCACCCAGTCCCCAAGGCTTCCCCGTACGGGAAGTCGGCGCCGCAGGCTGTCGTCAAGGCCTCGCTGACCGCCTTCCGCGGTTGTTCCGACGCGCTCACAGCGCTGCGCGGTGCGGCGGAGGCGAGCGTCACTCCCTACGGCATGCCGCAAGTGGCGGGCGCTTCGCCCCGCGCAGGGGTCGCCTACGCGGCCTCAGGCGTCGCGACGGCACCAGAAGCCGCGGCGGCCGGCTCCGCCGCGGCGGCCGGCTCCGCCCGGCGGCCGGCGGAGCCGCCAGCAGTTCGGCGGCGGCCCCCGCCTACTCGGGCACGAACGACTACACCGCCGGCGTCGACGAGCCCGACCTGGTGAAGACCGACGGCCGGCGGATCGTCACGGTCAGCGGAAGCACCCTCGAGGTCATCGACGCGGCGACGCGACAGGTCACGGGCACCCTGGACCTCTCCTCCTCGGGCGTCCAGTACGGCCAGCTGAACCTGCTGCTCAGCGGTGACCACGTGGTGGTCATCTCCACGTCCGCCAGCGAGGCAGGACCGGCGAGCCCCACGGTGCCCCAGTTCGGCGCGAAGTTCATCCTCGTCGACCTGGCAGGCCAGCCGCGGGTCCTGGCGTCGTACACAATCAGCGGGAACCTCGTCGACGCCCGCCTGAGCGGATCCATCGTGCGCGTCGTCACCGACTCCGCGCCGAACATCGTCTTCCCCGACGTGCCCAGCGGCGCCAGCGACGCCGAGCGCGTGGCAACGTACCGGGTCGCCGCCGGCCAGGCAGGCCTGGACGCATGGCTGCCGCGGTACCAGTCGACCAGCGCGAGCGGCTCGACCTCGGGAAGTGTCCCGTGCACGTCCGTCAGCCGGCCCGCGAAGTTCTCGGGGGCGAACCTGCTCACGGTGCTTACGTTCGACATGTCCGCCGGCGCGTTCGGGACCGGTGACCCTGTTTCCGTCGCCGCGGACGGCGACACCGTCTACGGCACGACCACCAGCCTGTACGTGGCGAGCGGCGCGATGGTGACGCCCTGGGGAGCTGGAGGTACCGACGTACGCGGGTCCGGGTCGAGCCAGAGCACCCAGATCTACCGGTTCGACGTCAGCCAGCCGGGACCACCCAGGTACGTCGGCAGCGGCTCGGTGCCTGGCTACCTGCTGAACCAGTACGCGATGTCCGAATGGAACGGCTACCTGCGCGTCGCCACCACAACCGGCACTTCATGGGCGATCGCGGACGGAGCGCCGCCCGGGGCGTCAGGGGCGGCAGGGGCGCAGCCCAGTTCGTCGGCTGTGTACGAGCTGACAACCTCAGCGCCCGTGATGCGGATCGTCGGCACCGTCGCCGGGCTCGGCTCCATGGAACGGATCTACGCCGTCAGGTTCATAGGCCCGGTGGGGTACGTGGTCACCTTCAGGCAGACCGACCCGCTCTACACCCTGGACCTGAGCGACCCGGCGCACCCGAGGGTCGTCGGGGCACTCGCGCTCACCGGGTATTCGGCTTACCTGCACCCCGTGTCGACCACCCGCCTGATCGGTGTCGGCCAGAACGCCGACTCGGCGGGGCATGTGCTGGGGGCCCAGGTCTCGCTGTTCGATGTCTCCGACCTGGCGAAGCCGTCCCGGCTGGCCACCTACGCGCTCCCCTCGTCGGTGTCGGCGGCGGGGATGGACCCGCACGCGTTCCTGTACTGGCCGGCGGACCAGCTCGTCGTGGTCCCGATCCAGGAATACGGCGGGTTCGCCGTGCCCGCCGGAGCCACGCAGCAGCCCATGCAGGTGCCGCATTCAGGCGCGCTCGTCCTGCGTATCAGCGGCATGAGCCTGACCAGGGCCGGGTTCATCAGCCCCCCGCAGTCGAGCGGCTATGACAGATCGTCGATAGAGCGCTCACTGATCATCGGGCAGACGCTCTGGACTATCTCTCCCGGCGGGGTGCTAGCCAGCGACCTGACGACTCTGCGGCAGCAAGCGTGGCTGCCCATCTCCCAGACCGCAAATTCCTATCCCTCTCCTTCGGCGAGTGCCATCGTTCCGTAGCGCCCATCCGTGGCGTGAGCACCAGCGGAACTGACTGCGGAAGTCGCGCCCGGGAATCGCACCAGGCACGGACGGCTCGGAGGCGAAACCGCCGCCACCGGACGCCGCAGTATGGCAGGTGCCCGCCGGCAGATCCGGCCAGGGCGGGGCCGGCAAGTCAAAGCGATCCGCGGCTTATGGCCTTAACAGTTCGCGATCTAGAACCGCCGTTCTGCACGAGCGTCTGTCACCGGCTGGCGGATGTCCAAAGGCGCGCACAACAGCCCGTTTGGCGCGCACACGAAGCGGATCGAGGCAAGATCGTCGGTTTCAGCCCTTCTGCGGTTCGATCGCCAGCGGGGGAAGCAGCTGGTCGATGAGGATTTCCTTTAGCCACTGCTCGTACCGCTCGGGTGGCCAGTCTCGGTCGCAGACCAGGAGCCGGTATACCTCGGGGGACGTGACTGCGTGAATGATGTCGTCGGCATCGCGCTCGCCCAGTTTCGGCCGCAGGGCGCCGGCGCGAGCGAGGGAAAGTGCGATCTGCGCATGGCCGTGCTGCCTCTGTCGCAGCAGCTCGGCGAGCAGTGCGCCGGCATCGGGGTCGGAGTCGGCCGCGCTCACGAGGATCCGATGAAGAGGCTCGGCCCTCGACATGATGCCGCGGATCGTGCGGGCCAGACCCGACAGCTGGTTCCTGGGGTCTCGGTCCGAGAGAAGCGCGCGGACCTGGAGCCGGTCCTCCAATGCGACGGCCTCGTCGTCGCCGGCTATTGAGACGTCGAGCAGTGTCTTGAGGATCCCGAGCTTCGACGAGAACAGCCGGTAGACGGTCGGGGCCGGGACATCCGACAGGTCGCTGATGGCCTCGATCGTCGTTCCGGCGTAGCCGCGCTCGAGGAAAAGGGCCCGCGCGGCTTCGACGACCGCCTTGCGGGCCAGGCGGGTCCGCGCCTGGCGGCCCTCGCCGTCTTCCGAGCGGCGGCGCTTGACATCGGTAGCCATAGTCGTGAGACTACTACTACCGAATTGAGAGTGATGCTCTCAAATTGAGAGTGCTAGGCATCGGAGGGCACACAGATGGCGGGCGCCCAGAGGCCGATCAGTTCCGTGGCGGTGCAGTTCGACGCCGCGCCCGCGGATCTCCCGGCGATCCCTGCCGCAGGATCCGCAGCGGCGGATTCACGGAGGCGGTGATGCGCAAGCCGGCAGCGGCAGTCGTCAGCGTGGCGTGGGGCGTGGCGCTCGGGGGAACCTTCGCCGGCGTGCTTCCGTATCTGCTGAACGAATGGCACTTCCACCGCCCCCTGCCTTACTGGGCGGTCGCGCAGGCGGCGGGAGGGCTGCTCATCTGCGCAGGCCTCGTCCCGATCGCTGCGTCATTTATCGAGTTCATCAAGGCTGACGGGACCCCCGTGCCGGCGGCTTCGCCGCCACGCCTCGTGGTGAGCGGGTTCTACACCTACGTCCGCAACCCCATCTATGTCGGTTTCATGGCCATCCTGACTGGCGAGGTGCTCCTGTTCGGCTCCCCAGGCCTCCTGGAGTACACCGCAGCGGCCTGGTGCATCGGCGCAGCCGCCGTCCGTTTCTATGAGGAACCCGTCCTGGCCCGCAAATTCGGCGGCGAGTACCAGAATTACCGGCGCGCCGTGCGCGCCTGGATTCCCCGGCTGCATCCATGGACACCCGCTGAGAAGGCCGGGCCGGCGGCATGAGCCGCACCCCGTCGACGTTCCCGGCGAGCTATTCGACAAGCTTCGCCAGCATCTCGATGACGGCCAGATCGTGGAACTGACGCACCATGTCGCATTGGAGAACATGCGCGGCCGCTTCAACCTTGCGCTCGGCATCGGCTCGGCCGGCTTCAGCAACGGCATGGTGCGCGCCGTCCCCGTGGAGCAACGTGAGGAGGCTATAGCGAGTGGATACGCCGGTCCCGTGCAGGGGTCCTGACTACCCGGCCGGCCTGGCGGCGAAGGCGACGACATGACCGTCTGGATCGAGGCAATGGGCCGCATCATCCCCCCAGGACCGCTGGGTCAGCGGGGACAGCTCGCTCGCGCCGGCCGCTCGGGCCCGGGCGTGGTAGGCGGCCGCGTCCGGCACAACCAGGTAGAGCTCGGCACGCGGGATGCCGCGGGCGGCAGCGGGATCAGGCAAAGACGACCCGAGCAGTGACCTGGCCCCTGCTTCCGGCATCAGGCCAAGCACCACCTGCGCTCCCAGCGGGAATTCCGTCATCCCCGGCACGTCAAGAACCGGCGGGCAGTCAAGGACAGCCTGCCAGAAGGCTGTCGCGGCGGCCTGGTCGCTGACATAGAAGATCAAGTGCACGGGACCGATCACGAGACCGACGATAGCCGAGCGCACCCACACGCGCCCTTGGCGAAGAATATAAACGTCGGCCGACTCGTGACCCTTTATCGGCAGTTGAATGCTGACCCCCTGACCATTGGTTTTGTTGTTATTTGGCCTGGTTCTGTGGTGGCCGCCGGGACGCGGCCGAGGTCGCGGTCTTTGAGCCGGTAGCTGTCTCCTTTCAGGGCGATGACGTCGGCGTGGTGGACGAGGCGGTCGATCATGGCGGCGACGGTGTCGTCGCCGAAGACCGACGTGGCCACGAGCAACGATCGCGAACCGCCGTTCGGTGCACGTGACAGCTGATCGCAGATCATCAGCCAGGGCACGCCGACTAGGTCGATCTGTGCGCTATCGTCATCCGGATCTGCCGACGTGAGTGAGTCTGTGCCTCGTGCCAGGTTGCTCAGATCGCGCGAACCTCGGCGAGCCGCCTGACTGCGAACTGGTCGGTGCCGCTGGGGTCCCAGCAGACGGCGGCTTCCCATGCGGCCCGCGCTTGCGCTGCGATGTCATACGCGTCGTTGCCGAGGCCGGCGGCGTTGTGCGGCAGCGCCAGGTCGAGGTCGGGGACGTCGACGTGCGACTCGTCCCAGTCAATCATCGCGACGCGATCGGCTGTCATGCGGATGTTGCCAGGGTTGGGGTCGCCGTGGACGACGCACGTCGTGCGGCCGGCGAGCCGCGCCCACGCAGCCCGGCACCGGGCAACACCCTCGGGCGGCATCGCGCCAAGGTTGACCCTGGTCCCGGTCTCGGCACGCAGGAGGTCGGTCGACGATCGCCAGTCCGGGCGCTGTGGCCAGCCCTGCGTCAGCCGATGCAGCTGGCGGAGTGTGTCGGCGACGCGACGCCAGTCGGCTTCGGTCTCGGGCGGTCCGCCCTCTACGTAGGTCATCACCACCAGACCGTCGGCGAAGTGCCGGCCGTCCGTGGTCGGGATCGGCACTGGCACCGACATCCCTTCACGGTGTAGATGTCGCAACAGGCCGGTCTCCCAGGCAAGATCAGCGTCGCTGCGCTGGCCGAGACGACCGATCGCGAGGTGCCCGTTGACACGCACGCTCTACACCCCGTTGACGCCAGCTCCGCCAGTGAGCCGTTCGCCGCGAACGACGTCGCCACCCCACTGCCCGAGTGCCTCCCATCCCACCGGCCACATCTTCGCAGAGGGAAGGGTGGCGCTCGAGTGGACCTGCCACCTCGGCCCGGGCAGTATCGCCTGCGGCCCGGCGACCGTGGACCTGTTCCCCGGCCCCCTGCCCAGGGATGAGCGCAACCCAGACGCCCGGCATGTGCGTGACAGGTCGTGATCGACGGCAGGCCTTCGCCTCGCTTCCGGCCGCAACGGGTCAGCGACTTCGCGGTGGAGCCGGACCGCCCGAGACAGGCGCCGCGTTCAGGGATCCGTCCTCGAGCTGGATCCCGAGGCCGCCGATCGCTGACGCGAGGCCCTGGTAGTGCCCGATGAGCAGGCATGCCTCGATCATCTCGCGTTCGGTCAGCGTCTGGCGCGCGGCCTGCCACGTGTCGTCGGACAGGGCCTGCCGTGCGAGCACATCGTCGGTGATGGCGATGAGGACCCGCCGGCGCTCGGAGAGATCAGCGGCCGGCGGCACGCCTGCCGCAGCCGCGATCTCCTCAGGGCGCAGCCCGGCGCGGAGGGCGAGCGGCACGTGGTGCCACCACTCGTAGGCCGCTCCGCACTGCCAGGCCACCCGCAAGATCAAAAGCTCGGCGTCGCGCCGCGGCAGCGTGCCGAATGGCATCAGACGGGCGGAGTAGAACAGCCACGCGCGGAACAGTCGCGGGTGCCGGCCCAAAGTGGTGAAGATCGTCAGTGGCTCCGTCCCGGTGAGGCGGCCGCTCACCAACGCCACGATCCGTGCCAGCGGCCGCAGCTTACGCAGAGATGCCGGAGGCACGCGGGGGGCCCGGCTCACCGGGGGCAGCAGCGCCTGCAGGCGCGCGGCTGCCGGATCGGTGTCAACGCGCATCCGGCTCACCCGCGGTAGAGCCATCCAATGTGCCATGTTTCATGACACTCCCCGCCCGGTCCTCGGGGACACCCTCCAAAGACCCTGGCCCCCGGGACCTACGTCCCAGACAACCTCGACGGCGCGAGCCGACGCTCGGCGTCGTCAGAGCCTCCGCGAGCCACGTCACCCTGGTCATCACGCGCAAGGGCGGCAAGGTAGTCACCATCCCACTGGCCCCGCGCACCGCCAGGGCGATCGACCTGGCGGTCGGCGAGGGCACCGACGGCCGCTGTTCACCGCCGCGGACGGGCGGCGGCTGGACCGGCACGGCGCCGCCCGGATCGTCCGCCGGGTCACCCGGCGCGCCGGGATCGCCAAGCAAGTCGGCCCGCACACGCTGAGACACGCGTTCATCACCGCCGCCAGTTTCGACGCCGGGGTCCCGCTCCGCGACGTGCAGGAGGCCGCCTCCCTCGCCGACCCGCGCACCACGATGCGCTACGACCGGGCGCGAACCAGCCTGGACCGGCACGCTACCTATATCGTCGCCACCTACGTAGCCGGGGCAGCGAGGTAGCGCCCGGAAGGCAGTCTGGCCGCCGACGGCGGCCAGACTGACCGCGGGCCAGGAACCTCGCTTGGATGACTACCGCACGTGGCCACCGGTAACGATCGCGAACCTGCCGATATGGCACAAACCCCGCCGCACGGCAGCGACGGTCCGCGACATGCAGATCAGGGTGATCTGTACGCCAGTTTCTCCGTCGGCAGCGCCGACCCGACTCCCGCTCATGCCGAAATGAGCGCGTTGCCAGTACGCATGTTTATTCACAGGTCGGCATGATCACTCGTGGGCATATCGGCCCTAACCGCAATCTCGCGCGATTGTGTCCAGCATTATCTTAAATACTGATCAGGCTAGATCGCCGACTACGCGCTGCCGAGGGAAGGATCCGCGACGCTAAAACTCGTATTCAGATCATTCGGTTTATATGGCTCGGGCTCCTCCTCGCCCGAGGCCTCGGGCGAGGAGGAGCCCGAGCCGCTCTGCGAAGGCGGATTGGGCGTCAGCAATGGCCTCTGGGCATTCGGTCATTTGCTGATCGATCGTTGCGTCGACTGCGTACCTGATGTGCAGTCGTTGGCCGTCCACGCCCACAGTGACTGACGTGCCGCGGGCGGATCCGGCGGCACGTCCGTGATTTGTCCTGAAGCCGGAAGTCGAGAGCTCGGTCGATCATGTCGGAGTCGACGGGGTACGAGGGCTCATCATCTTCACTAGGGTCGATCGCCAGGTACGACAGCTGGACGTTCATGGTAACTGTGCTAACTGCCAGGCCTCCCGGTACGCGTCCTTCGATCGTGATACCAGCACGTTGCTCGGCCGCGCTTGCGCGCCGCGAGGTGGTGTGTGACGACGCGACATAGAGAAGTGCGGTGGTGGCGAACGCAATGATGTGAGGAGTTCCCGACGTTGGACGAGCCGGGCTCTTGACGCGCTCTGCCAACAGATGGAAGATCAGTGGCATAGTGCGGGCGGTGGGCCATGGTGTTGTTCATTACTTTAATTGGCGATTAGGCGTGCAAGCCACCGGCGTTCCGCGGGTGGATCCGGGTGCGGAGGGCATTCATCTCCTCTGGACCTGGCCTGACGTGCTGCCGTTGTCCATCGGCGGGTATGACATCCAGCGTCTGCCGGCCCGGGAGCAGCGCTGGCGGGTGCAGTGCGAGGACATCACCTACCCAATCATCGAGTACCTTTTCGGGCGCGGAGAGTACCCGGCGCCGCTCGGACCGCTGCGGTTGCGGGCCGGTATGCGGATCGCCGCGATTACCGACCAGTCGCTGTACCCGCCGCCAGGGCACTCACAGCCTCTCGGCGAAAACCACAGCCAAGAAAACCAAATCCAAGCCGCCCTGACCGACATGCTGGCCAGCTCGCCGGTATCGCCGAGCACGGTCGCCGCCGAGTTCGACATGTTCATCCAGGAGCTCACCACCCCGGCCGAGCAGGCGTCGGTCGAGGTCGGCGCCGAGTTCATGATCGCGATGGCGATGAGCCAGGGCAAGGTAACCAAGGTCGTGCCGGCCTTCGGCTGGCCGCTGAACGTGCTGCTGCGGGCGCCCTCGATCGACACGATCGTGGTGTACGTGATCCGTCCGGTTGAGCTGCGCATCTGCGTGTATGAGCGGCCGGCCGAGAAGGGACCCGATCCAGTCTGGGCGTCGGCGCCGTACATCGCGAAGGGACTCACGCTCCCCATCCACCAGTCTGATCCAACCCTGGCCAATCCGGCCCAGGAATACGCCAAGGCAGCAGGCAGGCTGATGACCGGCGAAACGCTGAGCCACCAGGACTTCGCCAAGCTCACCGCGGCGCTGCGGAACCCGGCGGCGGGTTCTGCGCTCGGGCGTAGCGGCGAGCGCATCGTGCTGGTGCGGGCGGATGATACCCAGGGCTATGAGGAGCTGCCGTTCGACACCCAGCTGGCCGGCCTCGCGCTGCATCCGAAGGCGCGCCGGGTGCTCGGTTTCGGGTTCCGCGACCACACCGGGCTGGTGTCCGGCGAAAGCTACATGTACCGGATCACCGGTCGGTTCCGAGCGCAAGACCTGACCGACACGATCTACGACGTGCACCGGGTCCCGGCCACCACCATGGTGCCGGCCGCGTGCTCAATCGGCGACCTCGGCCTGCGGTTCCAGACCCCGGTGCAGGTGGTGCTGGCCCCGGCCCCGTCCGCGACCGCGTTGCACGCCGCCAGCAGGCGCGGGATCAGGATCGACACCACCGGCTACGACCCGTCCTGGTTCCTGCCGTCGCTCGATTCGTGGAGCGCGATCATCGACCTGCCGCGACCGGTCACCGCGGTGGTGCTGGAGGTGGCACAAGGACACACCTTCACCTACGCGGGTGGCCTGCCCTGGGCATGGACAATCACCGCTCCGGCCCCGCTACCGCCGGGGCCGGTGGTATCGCTGACGTTCGCCGAACCGGTTAGCCAGCTGCGGCTGGCAGGCACCGGGACGTTGTTCGCGGTGCGGCTGCCCTCCGGTCATACCGGAGTCCGCGAGGTGTACGCGTACACCGGCCCGGTCCGGTACGCGGCCGAGCCGCTCCCGTCGCGGCCGGTCATCCTGACCGCCTACAACCTGCAGCAACCGGCCACCGCAATCACCGGTCCGATCGACGAGTCAACGCCGATCGCACCGCGCCCGGCCGGCCTGCGACTCAACTGGCTGCCGCCGGCCGCCGGCGGCCTGGGTATCTGGCCACCCGGCCTGGACGCCGGACCGCCGCTCGACGCGCTCGCCTACAAGATCCAGCATCGTGACGTCACGCCGCCGGCCACGTTCGGGCCGTGGCAGCCGATCGCCGGTGACGACAACCTGACGGTCGGCTCCCGGGACGACACCGCGCCGTCGGTGCGGCTGGAATCCGGCTGTGACCTAGATGCGCTGTTCCCGGCGGTCCGGCCGCGATCGTCGGGGGCAGGCTATGCGCTGCACCTGAGCGACGTGCTCGGCGAAACCGACCCGTCCACCGGCCAGGTGCTTCGAGAGCAGGAGCCGCTGGGTTCATACCATCAGTACGAGATCGAGTCGATGGACGCGGTCGGCCGCGTTAGCGCGACCTCGACGCTGTCGAACATCGTCCGGCTGGAAAAACACATTCCGCCGCCGCTGCCCGTCGGTCCGCAACCCGAACCGCCGCTGGACGGCGGCGGGCACCTCACCGCCCCGCCCGGACCGCGGGCCCGGGCGATCGTCGCCGGTGCGCCCGGGCTCACCGCGGCCGACATCACGCTGCTCGGCGCGCATCAGAACGCGATCTTGCTGGAGTGGGGCTGGCGGCAGGCCGAACGCGACCTAGATCCAACCACGGCGGAGTTCCGGGTCTACTCCACGGTCCCGCCCGACGTTGTCGAGGGTGCGATCACCGCCGTCACGTCGGCCCCGCCGGACTGGCAGCTATCGCTGACCACCAGCCTGCCGCTGGTGGCGGACGAACTGGCCGGGCAATGGATCACCAGCAACGGGAACCCGTTCCAGGTGCTGCACAACGACGCCGGGACTACCCCGACCATGCTGGTCCAGCCGTCCGCGGCTCAGCCAGCCGTGCAGCCCGTGCCCAGTCCGGTGACGTTCGGGCGGCCGCTCGCGCCGGCGCATCAGCGGCCTGGCGGCTGGGACCAGCGTGTCGCGGTGTATCCGCTGACCGCCGCCGACACCTACCGGCACGTGTTCTACGACTTGCTGAACCTGAGCCCCGCACATCCGCGCGACTCACTCTGGGTCGGAGTGTCGGCCGCCGACGCCCAGCCGTATGTACCGGATGAGCGAACCACCGGCCAGAACTCGAACCGGCCGGGGAACGAGAGCGGGATCGTGGTCTGCGCGGTCGTGGCCAGGTACATCGGCCAGCCAGAGTTCAGCGTGCCGCCGCCGCTCGGGGACGTGCCAGAAATCGTCACCGACGAGCCGACCGGGCGGCAGGTGCTGGTCTCGCTCGACCTGGTAACGCTGCTCAATAACGCGCTAGCGGCCGGTACGCTGTGCGTGCTGGAGCGTTGTTCTGCGGACGACATCCTGTCCCGGACCTCAGTAGCCAACGGACAGGTGGTGCTGACCGACCCGGACGGCACGGCCGAAGTGATCGTGTTCGCCAACCCGGGGGATGAGGCGGCGGTCATCGCGACGCTGGACTCCGCCAGTCCGCAGTCGCTGCCGGACAAATACCTGCTGCACCTGGTGGCCGGCGCGGCGACCCGAGCGTGTTCTTCACCCGGCTCACCGCGGACATCCAGCCGGCCGGCCCGGTGGATGACCGGCTGGCGCCCAAGCCCGGGCGTTACGTCTATTTCGTCCGGGCCGCCGACGCACTTGGGCACGTCTCGGCGGGCGGCGCGATATTGCCGGTCATCGTACGGGTCCCGTCGACCGCGGGAGCGGCGACACCACTAAAACGCACTCTGACGACTACCGATACGGCCGTCACGCTGACCGTCGCGATCACCGGTCAAGACCCCGACACGACGACGGCGCTGCTGTTCGCCGCGATCGCCTCGGCGGGGGCGGACCCTCCGGTGCAAGGGGAGGCCGAGCTGCTGCGCATCCCCAACCGGCGGGACCTGTACCCGGACGATGGCCTGCGCCTGCAGCTGTCCGACGGCACCCTGCTCGCGCCCGCCGTGGTGAAGAACCTCGCCGACGCCGACGTGACGGTCGAGGCCGACGGGACCCGGGTGGCCGCCCTCATGACCGCCGCGGCTAAGGGCTCCTGGGTCAGCCTGTGGTGTTACGGACTGACCCGCGACGGGTTGCCGTCGTACGCATGCGGCCCATTCGGGACAGGAGTCCGAGCACCATGACTACGTTCGCGACCCCGGTCCCCGGCGGCACCGCGCTGACCCGCGTCACGCCTGCCGCTCCCGCCCCCGGCCTGCGCTTCAACAAAGATCCGCTGATGTGGATCGGCGTCCCGAACGCGACCGTCATCACCGCGTTTGCGACCGGCGCGATCGCCCGCGGCCAAGGCGCGAACAACGGCATCCCATCTGACCCCAACGCCGCGTGGACCCTGTTCCAGCTTTCGCCGCTGCCGCAGATGAACTCGGCCGCGTTCAAGCTGATCCCCGGCGGCCTCCCAGTGCAACTGGTACTCATTCCAGGCACGGCAGGCCCGGTCCCCGCCGCCGACGATTGCCTGGTCGCCGGGCAGCCGCTGACCACCGCCCCGGCCGGCGGCGCGTTCCTCGCCTTCGCGTTCCAGGACCGGCTGTGCCGCGACCCGCTCACCGCCGCCGAGGCGATCGCCGCCAGCGGCGCCTGCGACGCGAACTGGGCTCAGTTCAGCCAAGGCCTCGCCGCCCTGCCGAACGCCCGTAACCTGCGCATTCTCGATCACCGTGGTGCCCCGGTCAGCGGTGGCAACGTCGCGGTCTCCATCGATGGCGGCGCGGCTGCTGCGGTAACCCCCGACGATGGCGACACCGGCATCGCGGTCCCCGCCGCGTCGCAGGCCACGGTCGGCTTCACCGCCGGAGCACACCCCATCGTGGCCGGTGGCGACGACGACACGGGCGCGTTCGAAGCCGGGTTGCAGCTCTCCATTGGAAAACGGATGGCCCAGGTGCTGGACGCCGCCGCGTGGCTAGCTGCTCCCGACCCGGGCGTCAACGTGCGGCGCTGGCGCCAGGACAGCCTGATCGAGCCCATCCAGGAAGGAAACCCGTACTTTGCCGCACTCGTAACCGATCTCCGCAAGGCGAAACCAGGCGGCAAGGCCCAACTGGCCGGCTGGGCGTTTGTCAAGGGCAGCCAGAACGACGACACGGTCGACTGGCCGCTGATACCCGGCGACGCCAGTACCACACTGCTGAACCTGATCGGCGAACTCCGCGCCGACCACGTGGAACTGCGAATGCTGGTCAACCAGTTCCTTCAGTTCGACAGTCCGACCCTGGACGACTTCCCCCAGCTGACCCCGCTCCTGTTCGCCTACTTCGCCTCGCTCAGCCCGCTGCAGGCTTTGCTGAAGGTCCAGACCGACCCGGCCGGCTACGTCATCGGGTTCCTCGCGATCGCCGCACTGACGGCCGTCCTGGCGTCCAGCGTCACCCTCGACCTCATCAAGAAAGTCGCCGAGTACTCCAAGCCGCTCATGGACGCGCTGCACGCGATCGACCCGACGATCGCCACCTGGACGCCGTACGATGCCGCCTTCGCCGACAACCCGCTCGTCCTGCCGCCGCCGTTCAAGGTCCTCGTGAACACCATCGACGACATCAGCCACCTCGGCGTCTACCACCAGAAATACGTCACGATCCAGCGCGCGGACGGCAGCTACGTCGCGTATCTCGGGGGTATCGACATCAACAGCGACCGCCCGGATACCACTATCCACCGGGCGGTGCACCCGTTCCACGACGTGCAGGTGAAGATCACCGGTCCGGCCGTCATCGACGTGATCAAGTCGTATGCAGAACGTGCGAAACGCCACAACGCACCCATCGCGATTCCGGTCGACAACGTGGGCCCGATCGCGCCGGCCGGCTCCCATCTGGTGCAGATCGCCCGTACCTACTTCACCCCCGGCCCGGGCAGCGCGACGAAACCGCTCACGTTCGCGCCCAACGGCGAGACCACCTCGGTCCGCACCATCAAGGACGCGATCGGGCAGGCCAGGGACTTCATCTACATCGAGGACCAGTACTTCACCCCGCCCGACGACTACGTGCACGCGCTGATCAACGCGGCCAGCTCGACCGCGAAAGCGCTGATGATCACGGTGCCGTACCAGACCGATCAGCCGTACGGCGGCCGGCGGCGCGCCGACGTGCTGAACGCGTTGCAGACCGCGTGGGGTGGCCGGTTCTATGCCGGCACGCCGTTGCGTCGCTTCTTGCACGAGGTGCCCGGCCTGACCACCAACCTGGGCCGGATGCGGCTCGCGAACGCGCTGACGGCGGGCGCCAGCCAGTGCGACCTGACGCCGCTCTCGCATATCCCGCCCCCGCCGTTCTGGGCGTTCGTCGGCAACGAGCTCCTGCTGGTGCACGCGACGCTGGGCGCGCCATCCGGCAGTTCGACCCAGACGGTGGAGATCGTCCGCGCCACCCCCGGTACCTGGGGCGCGGACCCGGTCGCGCACCCGGCCGGCACCCCGGTGCTCGCCGTCCAGATCCCCGGCATCTACGTGCACGCCAAGGTGATGATCGTGGACGACATCTTCCTGTTCGCCGGCTCGTCGAACATCAACCGGCGCGGGCTGTACCACGACGGTGAGATGAACTCGTTCACGATCCCGCAGCACCTGCGCGGCGACCCGGCCAACCCCGCGCGGCTGCTGCGCTCCAGGCTGATGGCCGAGCACGCCGGGTTGTCGCCGGAGATGGGCCAGTCGCTGTTCGCCGACCCGCTGTCGGCCATCGAGTACTTTACCCAGCGTTCGTGGTATCAGGGCGCGCCACGGCAGCCGCTGGGCTTCTTCGGCTCGCTGCCGCCCGACGTGTCGCTCGGCACCAGCGACTCTCTCGGCGGCTGGCTGCTCGGGGTGCTGATCGGGATTCTGCGGGAGGCGGCGGTGCACGAGGTGTGGCCGCTGCTCGTCGACCCCACGACGTCGCTGGACACCGGGACGAATAAGGGGCCTGAGTTCCCATGAACGTCACGTTCTTCGACCTGCTCGGCATTGACCCGAACCGGGCTGACCGGGCCGGAGCGGCCGGAACCCTGCTCGCCCCATTGCTCGGCGTGAACGGGATTTTGTCGCTCACTCAGGGGGTGAACGCGTCCGACGATTCGGTGCCGATGATCGGCATGCTGCAGCAGGGGCTCTCGTTCGCCCGGGTACGACCCGGCGTCGACAGCGGACAGATCGGCGTAGCCGCCGACCTGAACGTAACCGGAGGCCTGGTCACCCAGCAGCCGTTCTACCTGCGCGCGCTGCCCGACCACGGCATCCAGCTAGTCGTCACCGACGCGCAGCATCCGGCCCAGCTGTTCTTCGTCAACGACAGCCGCGGCCAGGAGCTGATCATCGACGGCCTGCCGGTGAAGATCTTCCTCAAATCCGGCCTCGCAAGCGTGATCACCGGCTCCCCGGCAATGATCGGCACCTTCGACGTCACCAAACCGGACAGCTTCGCCTACCAACTCGGCGACGACATCAACCCGGCCGAGATCGACTGCTTCATCCGGCTGCACCTCACGCCGGAGAACGACGTGATCATGGAAGCGTCAGTGCCCATCTCGTTCGGCCCGGTCCGCTGGATGGGCATGCCAGCGACGGCCGTCTACGACATCGCATTGATCCCGTCGCCCAACCGCAGGGAATTTTTTGAATGGACTCATAACGGCATCGGCTCTTTCTTCAGTAACCCGCCGGCGGCCGGAGGGCTGGCGTTCCGCAGCATCGACGTCGACTTCACCCAGCCTCCGTTCTCGGACCTGCGCGCCCGGTGCCAGCAAGGTGCAGTGCACATAGACAACCTCGAGCTGGTCCTGGAAGACGTCGTGGTCCCGGTCAGCGTGCCGATCCTGCCCATTCCGTCGCACGGCACTTTCGGTTTCCGGCGCAAGATCACCGACCGCACCGACATCGGCCAGGCATACTCGCTGTCCGGCGCGCCGGTGCAAATCCCGCTCTACGGCAGCCAGAAACAGGGCGGCAACGGCGGCTCGTCGTCGCTGACCCTGCAGCTGGAGGAGTTCTTCTTCCGGACCGGCGACCTGCACGCGATCGATCCGGCCGATCAGCCCCAGGTGCAATTCCAGGGTGAGCTCATCTTCCAGACCACGGCCGGTCACAAGGCCGGCGCGACGATGGGGATCGACGCCGAGTGGACGTTCACCGCCGGTCTGGTCCTGGACATCGCCACCACGCCGGCCAAGTTCACCATCGCGGGCACCACTGTCGGGCTGGTCGGGCTGAAGCTCGGCGTGTCGGCGGGGCGACTCGGCAAGGGCGTCCCGTTCAAGGACAGCTTCGAGCTGCTCGGCGACCTGTACGTCACAGGTACACCGTTCGGGTCCGACACGTCGGCGTTCAAGATCCGGTCGCTCACCGGCAAGCCGCTCAGCATCGTCGCCAAAGACATCGGCTGGAAGCTTGGCCACTTGTCGCTGGACGGGCTGCAGTTCCCGGACGGGATGCAGCTCATCTTCGCCCCGTTCAAGAACAGCAGCACCACGATCCGCATCATCATCCTGGAGATGGGCTGGGTAGAGGAGCCCAACGGGACCCCGTACTTCTCCTTCAGCGGCGGTATCGACATCGGCTGGGGTGGCGGCAAAGCGGCCAAGCCGGACGGCAGCGCCGGAGACAACCAGGCCAACGACTTCGGCATCCAGGTGCGGCGGCTCCGGTTCCGGACCAACGACGACGGCAGCCAGCCCCCGTTCAAGCTCGACGGCGCGTTCCTCAAAATCAAGTTCCCCACCGTCGACATCGAGGGCTTCGGCTACATCAGCGACTACACGGACATCGGCTGGGCCATCAAGGAGTGGGGCTTCGGCGTAAAGGTAGCTCTGGATGCGGTCGCCATGAAGTTTTCCCTGTCGGCGGAGTTCATCAAGGGCAGCCGGCGCAACCTCTCCACGTCGCAGCAGTTCGACTACTTCCTCGCCGCGATGAGCCTCGGTTTCCTGCCGGCCGGGCCGATCGGGCTCTACGACCTGAGAGCTCTCGTCGCGGACAACATGGCGCCGAACCTGGATGCCACGTTCCCGGACGGCGAGGGGATGGCGCTGCTCAAGTGGCACCAGAACCACGACAACGCGCTGAACCTGCCGGCCAACCGGACCCTCGCCGACTGGATTGCCGAACAGAGCGCCTTCGCCCTCGGCGTCGGCTGCGGCTTCTCGATCAATGGCTGCGGGTCCGCCTGCCATCTGGACATCTTCATCTTCTTCGCCAAGAGCCCGGCCGAGACCGGCCTGCTGATCGTCGGTGACCTGTTCCTGCTGAAGAACCCCAAGCCGACCGCGTTCGTCGCGATCGAGTACGACATCGACAAGGAGAAGTTCGGGGTGATGGTCGGCGTGAACCTCACGCTGGCCGACTTCGCCTCCGGCGCTGCACCGGACTGGGTCGCCCGGATCGCCTCGCTCAGCGGCACGTTGTACTTCGGCAACCAGCCGTGGTCGTTCGCGATCGGCCAGCTGGCCGAGCAGAGCACCTGGCTGGCGTTGCGGGTGGACTGGGACGTCTGGATCACCGTCAAGTTCATGGTGGGCGTCGGGCTGCAGATTACCGACGGCGGGCCGAAGGGGTTCGGCTTCGTCATCACGCTGAGCGCGGGGGCGGACTGGGGGATTGGCGCGTTCGTGCTGTGGGGCACGTTCGGCTTCATCATCGGCACCTGGAAGACCGGTTCCACCTCGATGGGCGCCGAGATCTGGGTCCAGCTCGGCTTCAAGATCAACTTGTTCTGGATCTTCAGCTTCGGCGCGGAGATCGGCCTGAAGCTCACCTACCTCGGCAAGCACCCCTGGTACCTGACGCTGCACGGCGAGATCAAGATCGACACGCCGTGGTTCATGCCGGACGTCACGTTCACCATCGACAAGACCTGGCAGGAATGCCTGCCGTTCGACACCGCCACGATCACCCAGTGCCTGTCCAGCGCGTCCGGCATCGACCCCACCGCTCAGCAAGACCAGGCGCTGCTCCTCCCCGGACTGGCCGGCGCCCTCGGCGACGCCGCCTTCCTGTACACGTTCAACCAGCTCAACGGCCTGACCGGGATCCTCATCCCGGACCCGCACGTACGCGACGACATCCCGGTCGTCTCGGTCGACGCGACCATCGCGATCGGGCTGGCGCAGCCGTCGTCCAACGACTCCCTTGTTGCCACCGCTACCGCTAGCGACAGCGGGGTGCAGCAGGTCCAGGACTTGACGGTCCGGTACGGTCTGGACTCGATCGCGGTCCGCCGCGCCCCGCGGTTTGGCTCGGCCGCTGGGGTGTGGACCGACTTCGTCACCGACGCGCAGACCGGTTTCTCGATCGGCGGCACCGCGCCTGAGGCGCTCACCTTCGCCTGGGACGTGGACTCGCGCGCCGACGGCAAGCTCGCGCCAAAACGGCTGCTGGTCAACAGCTCGTCGCCGTACTCGTTCGCCACCCAGGGCGCGCAGAACGACGCGGAGGCGGCCGCGAGCGACGCCGGCTTCCCGTGCTGCAAAGAGGGGCGGACCTATCCCGAGCCGCACGTGCTGGAGTTCAGCGCGATCCCGTTCGGCTCGCGGACGCCTCGCAGTGAGCGGTTCTCCGGCACGGGCGGCTGGTGGACCTGGGCGCTGCCGACCACGCCAGTGGTCGGTCCCGGCGATCCCGTTTACCCCGGTGAGCCCGTCGCCTGGGTCTTCCCGCCCGCACCGTCGGGGAGCCCGCCGACCATGCTGGTCGGTGCCGTCGATCTGAGCCTTGACCCAGCGTTCGAAGCGGTGCTGCTGCTGGCCTGGGATGCCTACCCGGCCGCGCTCTACTTCGAGGCGTACGACGGGGCTCAGCTCATCGGCCAGCAAGGGGTGAACATGACCACGGCCGGCTCGACGGAGCTGCTGCTGACCGCCAACCCGTCCGGCCGCGGCATCTCCCGGCTGACGATCCGCGTCGGGCCCAGTCGCATCTACTCCCCGGTAGCGGCGGCACCGCAAGCGGCGGCCAGCGCCCCGATCGCCGGCATCGCCCTGTTTGAGCTGGCCTACATCACGATGGCCCAGATCAAGGATTCCATCGCCGGCGAGCAGCGCTGCCACGGCCCGGCTCAGGTCGGCCCGCCCGGTTCGGACGCCTCCGGCAAGCTCGCGTTCCTGCCGAACCACGACTACGAGATCGTCGTCACGTCCAGCATCGCGGTCAGCCCCAAGTCACAAGGCAAACGCACCCTGCAGACCGCGGAGGCGCTGTACTTCCGCACCAAGGGTCTCCCCGGCCTGAACGCGTGCGCCAACGTGGGCGACGACATCCGCCGCCACGTGGGCACGTCGTACCCAGCCCGGCGGGCGACCCCGCTGTACCGGCAGGAGCCATGTGTGCTGGCGTTCGAGAACTCGCTCAGCTCGGTCCTGCCGATTGACCGGGCGCCGGGGCCGAACGATCCGCCGGAGAAGGCGCAGATGTTCCCGCTCGAGCTGAACGTCGACCGGGTCGCGTCGCTGAACGGCCTAAAGCGGCTGACCGTACCCAGCGACGACTGGATCCTCGCGCACCGCGCGAACCCGTACCCGCCGGTCTACGTCCTCGCCCAGCCGGGGTTCGCCATCAGCAAGGTGCGGCTGGCCCACTCCAGCGATCCGCTGGTGCAGCGGCACGAGGCGATCCTGGTCGCGGTGCCCATCTGCGGCCCGCCGACGCTGGACCACGCCAGCCAGGTGCTGCTGCACGAGCCGATCGATGAGAACGGTAATCCTGGTCCGTGGGAAGCCGGCACCGGTTACCGCGTCACCGCCCGGCAGCAGGGCGGCCCGTTCGCCGAACGCACCGGCTTCGACGTCTACGACCTAGGCGCTTTCATCATGGCTGGCGACGGCGGCGCGACCGCCACGCTGTGGTCGGTGGACGTCAATGCCAATCTGGTCGGCCCGGCTAGTCAAAATGGCCGCAACTACGCCAGCTGCGGCGACCTCGACTGGGATCACCTGCAGGTGCAGGCCCGGATCGACCTGGCGACCGCGAACGCTGCCGGGATCGCGGTCGGCGTCGGCGACGGCACGCCGGTCCCGCGGTGCGTGCTGGCCACCGTCGAACCGGACGGCGGCGGGCACAGCCTGGTGGTCAGGATCTCCGATGGCGGGGGCGAACGGGAATTGGGCCGGGCCCCGGTCACGATCAACGGCCCGTTCCTGCTCCAGGTCATCGCGTACGACGACGTGGTGCGCGCCATCGTCGGCACCGTTTCGGTGGACGGCCCGCGCGGCGCGGTCCGCGAAGGCCGGGTGGCGCTGGTCGCCGACGGCCCGGCGACGTTCGCCGGCATCGCCATCGGCGCCCTTGACATCTACTCGTTCGAGTTCGTCACCAGCAAGTACGCCTCCTTCGCTGAGCACCTAGGCTCCTACGACGGGATCCTCCCGGCGATGGCGGCCGGCGCGTTCGGCGGCACTCCCACCCCGGTCGGGACGGTGCTGACGGCGCACGCCGCGGACGTTTCCGCCGCGATGACCGCATCCGCTGATCCGCAAGAACGCCAGCGGCTCTTCGATTCGATCGCCGCCGCGCTCGGCGTGGGCCTGCGCAAGAATCCCACCGCGGTCACGATTGCCCGCCTCACTGACAACAGCGGCACCTTCGGCCTCGCGGTCGAGTCACCCGAGCCGATCAGCCTGACCCGCGACGTCACGATCCAGCTCATCCAGCACATCCGCGTCTGGGTCCCCGGCCCGATCCCGGTTCCGCGGCCGGTGCCGTTCCCGCTCCACCAGTTCCAGAACCCGCCGCCGCTACCTGACGCCGCCGCCGAACTCAACACGCTGACCTTCGGCCAAAGCCAGGTCACCGCCTCGCACCCGCTCACCATCCTCGAACCCGGCGATCAGCTCGCCCGGGTCGCGGCGGCCCCCGGCGGCGCCCGCATCGACATCTACGAACCGCCGCTGGCCGGCGCCGCCCCGCTGCGCGAGTCGATGGCCCCAGCGCAAGCCGCGTCGCAACCCGGATACAGAAGTCTCGCGAACCTGCCGCCCGGCACGGTGGCGGTCGTCAAGCCCGGCGGCGTCATCGGCCCGATCGGCTTCGGCCACTGGGTGAACATCGACGTCGTCGTCCCCGTCACCGCTCTGACCAACGGCGACGAAACCAGAATGCTCCTGCTCAGCGCAACTCCGCTCACCGCCGGCGACTACACCCTCCAGCTCGTCCTGGACCGCGATCGCTGGCCAGCCGCCACCAGCGCCGACCCCGAACACCATTACCACGACCAGTCCGCGCTCCCCCTCCACTGGTAACCCCGTCCCCCCCGGCCCGCGCCTCCTCCCTGGTGGGGTTCATGTCGGGAGGGTGGCGTCCGGGCCGAGATATGGCGCGCGAGATCCGCCTTACCTGCATCGGTCGAGCGCTACAAGGGGGGTTTCGGGACGTGCCTGATTCTGCCCCCTGTCCCCCTTGATAGCTGCCGGTTTCTGCGAGCGGGCGGCCGGGTCAAGGGGCGCGCAGCGCCCGCGGAGCGGCGCTGAAGGCGCCCTTGATGCGGGCTGTCCGGGAGGCGGATCATGCCGGCGGAAGGGGGTGCGGGGATGCCCCCGTGGCGTGGTGCGGAATGCGGTTGTTGCGGTTCCGGGCTGGCGGCCTCCCCCGGGAGCAAGGGGTGAGCGGAGCCGTGGCAGCTGGGGGCAGGCGCGGGGTCAGCCAGCCTTACCTTGGCCCGCGGGGCGCTGGATCGCGTCCCGGCGACATGATGATGGATTGGGTGCCCCCGCCCTGCGGGGGTGCGGCCGCTCAGTCTAATCAGGCCGTCCGCGCGGCCCTGAGGGCCGGCAGCGGCTGACAGCGGATCGGCGGGAGCTGGCCGCGGTGGTTCCCCATCGTGTGAGTTCGGCTGTAGTGCGCGCCTGCGGTCTGGCGTGCCGCGGCTTTGCGTTCACCGGGGGCGGTTCAGGCGGCGGCGAGCGCGTCGTCGCCGAGCTCGGCCAGGATGTGGCAGGCCTGGCGGATGATCTTGCGGGCCTCGGACAGGGCGGCGCGCTTGCTGTTCTTGCGGTCCTTGACCTGCGCGTAGTAGGCGTGGTCGGGGGCCGAGGTGCGGGCGTGGGCCTTGCCGGCCTCGTACACCGCCCAGCGCAGCACCGGGGGCCCCTGCCGGGACAGGCGCCCGGGGGAGCGCCTGCCGTCGGAGGAGCAGGCGGTGATGTCCAGCCCGGCGAACCGGACCGCCTTGCGGGAGGAGGAGAAGCGGTCCTTGCCGCCGAGCCAGCAGGTCAGCGCCAGCGCGGTGACCGGCCCGACCCCGTAGAGCCGCGCGGCCAGCACCCTCGCGCCGGCCAGGTGGCGGGCGGCGTCCAGCAGCCGGTGCCGCACCGGCTCCTGGCGGTCCTCCAGGCAGGCGAGCATGTCCAGGGCGGTGGCGACCTGCAGCTGCCCGGACGGGGACAGGTGCGCGGCCGATGCGCACCGCACGGCTTCCAGGCCCTGCGCGGTCCGCAGCGCGGGCTCCCCCAGCCGGGGGGCGCCCTGGTGGAAGGAGACGGCGTGGATGCGCTGCACCCAGGCGGTGTGCTCGCGGCGCAGGTCGTTGTAGGTCTCCAGCAGCGCCCGGCACTCCAGGACCCGCGCCGGCGGGACCCAGCACTCGGGCAGCCGCCCCTCGGCGAGCAGCTGCCTCAGGTGCCGGGCGTCGGTCTTGTCGGTCTTGGCGTGCCGCTTGCGGCCGCGGGCGAAGGCGGTGTCGGCCGGCTCGGCGACGTGCGCCGTGACCCCGGCCGCGGCCAGCTCCTCGGCGATGTACCGCCACCCGGTGCACCCCTCCATGGCGAACGCGACGCCCTCACGCCCGGTGAACCGCGCCAGCCAGCCGCGCAGGTGCTCCCGGTCGGCCGGGGCGATCTGGCCCCGCTGCACCTGCCCGGTCACGGTGTCGAGGTAATCGAAGGTCAGCTGCTTCCGGTGGATGTCCAGCCCTCCTATGATGGGCATCGGGACCTCCTCAAGCTCCCGAGGGCGCCACAGGCGCCCGTGCGAATTTGCCTACGAGTCAATCGTCACGCAACTGAGCTGAGGAGGCCCTCCTGCCGACAAGGCACGGCCAACCGCATCAGCCCCACAGCCACGCGGCCGGCCAGCCGATGCATGTCATCTAATTGCGCGGCGCGGCGACTTTCTGCGCCTATTCACCAAAGCGCGCAGAACGGCCGTTCCCGCTCCGGTGCAGGTGCACTGTCTCGTCGCCCCCGTCGTCCCGGGCCACCTGATCTGTTCACGCTGTCACGGGCGGTACTGTGGCCGGGTGTTCACCCGGCCTGCTGACCTGCCTGAGGCGGTCCTGGCAGGAGCGTTGCGCGATCGGTGGCGATTCACCCCTGTGTCCCTGGAGTATCAGGCGGTGGGATTCGGCAGTCACCACTGGCTGGCCACCGATGCCGGAGGCGGGCGGGTGTTCGCCACTGTCGATGACCTGACGGCCAAGCTGCGGACAGCGCAGGACACGGCCGACGCCGCATTCGGCCGGCTCGGGGACGCCTTCGCCACGGCGCTGTCCCTGCGGGCCGACGCGGGCCTGGGGTTCGTGATCGCCCCGGTCCCCGCGTCAGACGGGCGGGCCCTGGCGAGGCTGTCTGGCCGTTACTCCCTGGTGGTCCATCCCTACATCGCCGGAAACACGGCTGGCGAGGACGGCGAGTTCGCCCGGGCCAGCGACCGCAGGGCAGTCCTGGACTTGCTGGTCCGGCTCCACCGCGCCCGGGCCGGCGCGCCCCGGGCCGACGACTTCGTCGTGCCGCACCTGGATGTGCTCCCGCAGATGATGCGCGAGCCGCGCGAGGCGTGGCGGGACGGCCCCTACGCCCGGCGTGCCTGGGGGCTGCTGCACGCTCACGCCGCCGGCCTCGACGTGCTGATGAGCGCGCACGCCAGCCTGGCCGGCAGAGTCGCGCGACGCCAGGACCGGCTGGTGATCACTCACGGCGAGCCGCACGCCGGCAACGTGATGATGACGTCAGGCGGGCTGGTCCTGGTGGACTGGGACACCGTGCTGCTGGCCCCGCCCGAACGTGACCTGTGGAGCATCGCGGACGACGACAAGTCTGCGCTCGACCACTACGCGCGGGCTGCGGGAGTGCAGATTGACCAGGACGCCCTGTCGCTGTACCGGCTCTGGTTCGACCTGGCCGAGATCGGCGGCTACCTCACCTTGTTCCGCGCCTCGCACGACGACACAGCGGACGCCGCTGAGTCATGGAGCAACCTCCAGCACTTCCTGCGTCCCGCCGAACGGTGGCCCGCCTTGTGGAACCCCGCCCGGACAGCACAGGACCCGGAAACCGCCATCTAGGGCAGCCGCACAGCGCAGAGCACCGGCAACCAGCGAACGGCCTGCACACGCCAGGCCCCTCAAGGACATCCCGGCTGTACGACACGTCTTCTCCCGATCAGGCTCACGCCATCTGCCTAAGCATCAGCTCCGCGTAACAGAACTGGCAAATCTGCACATCGGGTCCCGGCCATCTAATTCCGGGTAGGCACTTCCGTATTCGGCGATCTGCTTGGCGATGTGCTGCAGGACGGCACGGTCGGGGGCGGTCATAGCGCGTGATCTTCCCACTGACCGATCCCTGCCACCAAGGGTTTATTCATCTGCTCGCGTTCAGCCGCTCGTCCCGTTGACGCCGTCCGGCTCGCCGAGTTCCATCCGCAGGACCTCGCGGCGCCTATGCGCGGCGTGCTCCCGACGGCCGGCGGTCTCCAGCACTGCCCGTCGGATGGCGGCGGACCGCGAGATGCCCCCGGTGGTCAGCACGTCGAGGGCGTGGCGACCGACAGAACCGGCCGACGCCTAGCCGTTCGTCGCAGTCTTCCCACCCGCCCGCAGCACGTCCTTGCGGACCTTGCCCGAGGGAGTCCGCGGCAGCTCGTCCACCAACACGATGACCTCGGGCGTCTTCTGCCGGGCGGCCCCAGCCGCGGCGAAGTGCTCCCGGGCCTGCTCGACGTCGAACGTGCAGCCCGGGCGGGCGACCACGACCGCGCAGACCCGCTCGCCCAGCGCCGGATCAGGCACCGGGATGACCGCCACGTCGGCGACGGCGGGGTGCGTGACCAGCAGGTCCTCGACCTCCTTGGCGGAGATGTTCTCCCCGCCGCGGATGATGATGTCCTTGAGCCGGTCGGTGACCGTCAGGTACCCGTCGTCGTCGATCCGCCCGACGTCCCCGGTCCTGAACCACCCGCCGGGCAGGAACGCGGCCGCATTCAGAGCCGCGTCGGTGTAGCCCATGAAAAGTTCCGGGCCCCGCGTCAGGATCTCGCCGTCGCGGCCGGTCGGCACGTCACGCCCGTCGGCGTCCACCAGGCGGACCTGGTTGCCCTCCAGCAGTCGGCCGTCGGTGCGGGCCCGGCGGTCCAGCGGGTCGGCGATGCTCCCGGCCGACACCGTCGGGTGTTCGCTGCTCCCGTAGGAGCGGAACGCGGTGATCCCGGCCGCCTCGGCCCGTTCGATCAGGCTCGGCGGCACCGGCGCCGCCCCGGTCAGGCACTCGCGCAAGGTAGCAAGGGTCGCACTTCCCAAAGCCTGCTGGTCGAGCAGCCCGGACAACTGCACCGGCGCCCCGCCGCAAGACGTGACCGCATGCCGGTCGATCAGGCTGGCCGCCAGCGCGGCGTCCCACGCCTCCATGATCACCGTGGGCGTGCCGAGCAGCAGGATCCGCAACAGGCTGAGCAGCCCCGCCATGTGACCGGGCGGGAACAGACCAAGGTGCCGGGCGCCGGGGCCGTTCAGCGTGTAGACCCGGGACGTCGCCTCCGCCAGCAGGGTCCGGTGCGAGTGCTGCACGCCCTTGGGATCGGCCGTGGTGCCCGAGGTGTACATGAGCACCGCCCGGTCACCGGGGTCAGCGCGGGGCCGTCGGTAGCTGCCGCCCGGCTGGCGGAGCAGCTCGGCGTACCCGACCGCCCCGTGGCCGGGCGCGTCGTCCCCGACGACGATAGCGAACTGAAGCTTCGGCAGCGGCGACAGCCCGGATAGGACGACGTCCGCCTGCGCCCGGCCCCGGTACGAGCGGGCGAGCACGACCGCGCTGGCACCCGAGCTCCGCAGCACGAAGTCCATCTCCCGCGGCCCGTAGATCATCACCACCGGCAGCAGCACCGCCCCGCACAGGCCGACCGCCACCTGGACGACCGCTCCCGCATAGGAGCCAGGCAGCTGAACCGCGACCACGTCGCCCCGCCCGATGCCGCGGGCCTGCAACGCCCCGGCGACCCGCTCGGCGTCACCGACCAGCCCGCCGAGCGTCGTCGCGTACTCGCCCTCCGCGGAAACGAACACCAGCGGGCAGCCGTCATGAGCGGCCGCCCCCGCCTGGATATGGGCGGCCAGCGTCGGCTCGTCCACCGCTAGTCCGTCTGCTCCGGACCGGCCGGTCGCGGCGTGCGCTTGCGGTTCTTGAACGCCTCGAGCATGGACTTGTGCTCGTCGGAGGCGAGCAGGGCGGTGTTCGCGTACCGGTCGAAGTCGCGGGCGGTACCGCGGTCCACGCTGGCGGCGATGTCGACCGCGATCTTGGCGACCCCGGCCGCCTCGGTCGGCAGGGCCGCGAGCTTGCGCGCGAACGCGGTGACCCGCTCGCGGAAGGATTCGGCCGGGTACACGGCGTGCACCAGCCCCATCGTCAGCGCCAGCTCGGCCGAAACCTCCTCGCCGAACGCCAGCCATTTGCCCCAGTGCGGTCCGACCAGCCGGGTGACCCGGCTGATCCCGCCCGATCCCGGTATCACGCCGAGGGTGGGCAGCTCCGGCAGCGCGAAGCTCGCGACGTCGGCGGCCAGCCGGAAGTCGCACGACGCGCCGATCTCCAGGCCGACCCCCAGGCAGCGCGCGTGCGCGGCGAGCACCGAGGGCTTCTCGATCGCCTCAAGCTCGTCCATCAGCAGGTGGAAGCCCCGGTAGCCGCGCCGCAGGCGTCGTGGGCTGAAGCTGCCGTCGGGGGCGTAGCCGCGCCTGCCGCCCGCGCCGCTGTCGTTCAGGTCGATGCCCGCGGTGAAGTACCGGCCCTCGGCCGCGATCACCAGCACCTTGAGGTCGTCGCGGTCGCCGAGGTCATCGACCGCGGCCCGCAGGCCGTCGATCATCGCCGGGGAGACCGCGTTCAGCTTGGCGTCCCTCGTGAAGGTGACGGTGAGCACGCCGTCCTCCTCGGACCGGCGGAAGGGCGTCGGCTCTGCCATCGACGTGATGTCTCCTTCTCTCGCTCACGGTGATGTGGGCGGGACCAATATAACCCGCCAGCAGGCACTACTCCCAGCCATATAGCTTACTTATTGAGAATAGCGCATTAAAAATGTTAGTGTCGGGCGCAGGTGAAGGCCACGGCACACGGAGGCGCGATGCCCGCGGAGAAGAAGGTTGCGTTCATCACCGGGGTAGCCCGCGGGCAGGGGCGGGCGCACGCGGTCAAGCTCGCCGCCAACGGCATGAACATCATCGGCCTGGACATCTGCGCGGACATCGGCTCGATGGACTACCCCAACGCGACCGAGGACGACCTGCTGGCCACGGTCAAGCTGGTCGAGGCGGCCGGCGGCGAGATCGTCGCCGCCCAAGGCGACGTGCGCAGCTACGACGACCTGGGCCGGGTCCTCGCGCTCGGCCTCGACCGCTTCGGCCGGGTGGACGTGCTGCTGGCCAACGCGGGCATCGTCCGCCTGT
Organism: uncultured Actinomycetota bacterium; assembly: GCA_963836195.1. Classification (GTDB taxonomy): domain Bacteria; phylum Actinomycetota; class Actinomycetes; order Streptosporangiales; family Streptosporangiaceae; genus Trebonia. The sequence goes on from CAWIIX010000002.1 coordinate 616,232, forward strand.
CGTCCGACGGCGACCGGGACCGCACCTGGACCGACATCATCGACGTCAACCTGACCGGGGTATGGCGCACGATCGAGGTGGTCCTCCCGGCGATCAGGGCCGGCCGCCGCGGCGGCTCGATCGTGATCACCAGCTCGTCGGCCGGCCTCAAGGGGACCGGCACCGACAAGGCGGGCGCCCAGGCCTACACCGCCGCCAAGCGCGGCCTGGTCGGCCTCATGCAGGTGCTCGCCAACCAGTACGCGGGCGAGATGATCCGGGTCAACACCATCCACCCGACCGGGGTCGCGACCGGCATGAACCAGAACCCGGCCATGGAAGCGCTGATGGCCCAGGCGGCCGCGGGCGGCCAGAACGCCATCAGCCAGATGCAGAACGCCCTGCCGATCCCGATCCTCCAGCCGGAGGACATCGCCAACGCGGTCGCCTGGCTGGTATCCGACGAGGCGGCCTACATCACCGGCGTCCAGCTGCCGCTCGACGCGGGCTTCGCCGTCCGCTGACCAGATGACCAGATGACCATGCAGAGGACATCATGACCGTTACCGCGCCCCGCGTGCAGCTCCGCTACGGCGACAAGGTGCTGGAGTCCGGCTCCGGCGGGATCCACCGGCACCTCAACCCGTACACCGGGCAGGTCCAGGCGGAGATACCGCTCGCGGGCCAGGCCGAGGTGGACGAGGCCGTCGACCTGGCCGCGGCGCAGGCCGAGGCCTGGCGTCGCTGGGCGCCGGAGCGGCGCCGTGACGTGCTGATGCGGTTCGCCGAGCCTGCTCGACGAGCACCGGGCCGAGTTCGCCGCGCTGCAGGCCCTCGACGGCGGCACCCCCACCCACTTCGGGCAGCGCATCATCGACAACTCGGTCAACTGGACCCGGTACTACGCGGGCTGGTGCGACAAGCTGTCGGGGGAGCTGATCTCGACCCTCGACACCCGCGGCTACTTCTCCTACACGGCCCCGGAGCCGTACGGGGTCATCGGGGCGATCGTCACCTGGAACGGCCCGGTCGTGTCGCTGGGCATGAAGGTCATCCCGGCCCTGGCCGCGGGCAACTGCGTGGTGACCAAGCCGTCGGAGTTCACCCCGTTCGCGCCCGACCTCTACGGGCGGCTGCTGCGGCAGGCAGGCGTGCCCGCCGGCGTCTGCAGCATCCTGGCCGGCGGCCCCGAGGCGGGCGCCGCGCTGGTCCGCAACCCGAAGGTGGAGAAGGTCAGCTTCACCGGCGGCCCGGCCGCTGCCAGGCAGATCGCGCACGTGTGCGCGGAGCAGCTCAAGCCGGCCGTGCTCGAACTCGGCGGCAAGACCGGCAGCATCGTGTTTCCCGACGCCGGCGACCTGCGGGACGTCGCCGAGCGGGCGGTCAGGGACAGCATCGGCGTGCTCGCCGGGCAGGGCTGCGTGGTGCCGACCCGCCTCATCGTGCACGCGGACATCTACGACGAGATGGTCGGGCTGGTCGTCGCGGCGGCCGCGTCCTACAAGGTCGGCGACCCGTTCGACCCCGACGTCAAGGTGGGGCCGCTGATCAACGCGGCCGCCGTCGAGCGCGTCTGCGGGATGCTCGACCGGGCCCGGCGCGACAACGCCGGGCGGATCGTGCTCGGCGGCGGGCGGGCCGGCGGTGACCTCGCCGACAAGAACTTCGTCGAGCCGACGGTCATCGTCGACGCCGATCCGCGCCACGAGATCGCGCAGACCGAGATCTTCGGCCCGGTGCTGCTCGTGTTCAGGTTCTCGACCGAGGACGAGGCGGTCGAGCTGGCCAACAGCACCCCCTATGGGCTGGGCGCCAACATCCAGTCGACCAACCTGACCCGGGTCCACCGGCTGGCCGAGCGGCTCAAGGCGGGCGGGGTCTACGTCAACGGCGCGCGGCAGAACCTCCCGCACACGCCGTTCGGCGGGCTGGGCGTCAGCGGCTACGGCAAGGAAGGCGGCCGGGCCGGCATCGACGAGTTCCTCCGCTACAAGACCGTCTCGATCATCGAGCCCCAGTGACCGGACCCAAAGATCAAATTCGTTTTGCCCGAACGGACCCTGGCTCCGCCCCGAACGCCCCGCTAACCCCACCGGTTAGCGGCCCGTCCAGCGCGGCGCGCGCTTCTCGAAGAAGGCCGTGACCCCTTCGCCGATGTCGTCGCTGGCCGTCACCCGCTCGACCGCCCGCGCGGTGACGTCCCAGCCGGTCGCGTCGGCGGCGTCGTGCTGGGCAGCGAGCGCCGCCAGGCTGGCGGCGACCGAGACGGGGGAGGAGGCGCAGACGTCCTCGGCCAGCTCGAGCGCCGCCGCGAGCGCGCCGCCCGGCTCGGTGACCCGGTTGACGAAGCCGAGCTGATACCCGCGGTCCGCGTCAAGCACGGCCCCGGTGATGAGCAGTTCCCTGGCCACGTTGAGCGGCAGCGCGCGCATCGCCCGGAACAGGGCGCCGGATGAGGCGACCACCCCGCGCCGGCTCTCCGGAAGCGCGAAGAGCGCCGTGCGCGACGCGACCACCAGGTCGCAGGCGAGCGCGATCTCGAAGCCGCCCCCGAAGGCGGGGCCCTCGACCGCCGCGATCAGCGGCTTGTTCCTCCGCCGCCTGATCAGCCCGTATTCGCCGCCGCGCTCGGTCGGTCCGCCGGTGCCGTCCCGCAGGTCGGTCCCGGCCGAGAACACCGACGTCGTTCCCGTGATGACGCCCGCCCACAGCTCGTCATCGTCATCGAGCAGGTTGAGCGCCTCGTCGATGCCGTGCGCGGTGACCCGGTCGATGGCGTTCCGCTTGGCCTCCCGGTCGATGCGGACGACGAGCACCCGGCCCCGTCGCTCCCGGCGGACGGTGGAAATGTCCGACGGCATCAGTCGAACAGGTCGACGACCGGCTTGGTCTTGAGGTCGTCCTTCAGCAGGTAGGTGGCGGCGCCCTCCATGTGCGAGCGCCAGTGCTTCTCGGCGCCGGCCGCGTTCCCCGCCTTGACCAGGCTGATGAGCTTCGTGTAGGAGCGGATGACGAGCTGGAACCGCTCGTCGGTGTCGGAGTCGTCCCGCCGGGCGATCTTGGTGCGCAGGTGGGTGGCGACGATGTCCTGCAGCACGGCGCCCTGCACGGCCATGGTCTTGTTGCCGCAGCCCTCAAGGATCAGCTCGTGGAAGCGGTAGGTCAGCCTCGACCAGACGTACGGGTCGGGGATGAACGGCTTGCGCGCCGCGACCTCGGCCTTGAGCTCGTCCACCACCTCGGTCAGCTTCGCGATGTCCTCGTCCGTGCGCCGCAGCGCGAGCAGCCGCGCGCACGGGGGCTCGGAGATCATCCGCGCCTCGTAGACGTCGTTGATGGTGGCGCCCTGAATCTGCAGCAGCAGGCCGACGTAGCGGGCGGCGACCGAGGCGTCCGGGGCGACGACCCGGGCGCCGCCGCGGCTGCCGCGGCGCACGCTGATCAGGGTCTCGGATTCCAGGATGCGGAACGCCTCCCGCAGGGTCGGCCGCGACACCCCGTACTGCTCCATGAGCTGGCTTTCCGCGGGCAGCGTCTCGCCCGGCAGCAGCTCGCCGCGCACGATCTGGCGCCGCAGGTGGGTGGCGATCAGCTCGCCGGTCTTGGGGGCCCGCATAACGGTCCCGATCTGGCCCGCCGGGCTGCTTACCGTAGTCATACCGTTAATCATATCTGTCACTACTTTAAAAGAACGAACCCAATAGATTAATTACGTTGACGCGTCGCCGCTACCGGGCTGCTTTACCTGGCCCCCTTTGGGGTGAATCGGAGCGCGCCGTCGAGGCGGATCGTCTCGCCGTTAAGGTAAACGTTGTCGGCGATGTGCAGGGCGAGCTTGGCGTACTCGTCGGCCCGGCCCATCCGCTTGGGGAACGGTACCGCCGCGCCCCAGTAGGCGTCGAGCTGTTCCGGGTCGGCGTCGCGGAAGGCGGGCGTGAGGAAGGTGCCGGGCGCGATCGTCACCACCCGGATCCCGACCGGGGCGAGGTCGCGCGCGAGCGGGAGCGTCATGGAGACGATGCCCCCCTTGGCCGCCGCGTAGGCGGCCTGGCCGATCGTGCCGTCGTAGGCGGCGATGGAGGCGGTGTTGATGATCACGCCGCGCTCGCCGTGCGCCAGCGGCTCGGTCTGGGCGATGGCGGCCGCGGCGAGCCGGTCGATGTTGTAGGTGGCGGCCAGGAAGATGTCGACCACCTTGGTGAACGACTCCAGCGGGGCCGGCTGGCTCTCCTTGTCGAGGGTCCGCGGGCCGCCGCCCCCGCCGTGCGCGACCACCGCGATCCGCAGCGGGCCGAGCTCAGCCGCCGCGTCGATGGCCCGCTGGACGCTGCCGGCGTCGGTCACGTCGGTCTGCACGAACACGGCCCCGTCACCGAGCTCGTCCGCCACCGCCTTGCCCTTGGCCTCGTCGAGATCACTGACGACGACCCGCGCGCCGGCCTCGTGCAGCCGCCGGGCGGTCGCCGCGCCAAACCCGCCGCCGCCGCCGGCGATCAGCGCCACTGCTCCCGTGATGTCCATCGTGCGCCTTTCGACTCGAGGCGGACCCGTATACGGCCGCCTTCGATCAAGCTATCATAGTTCAATAATTGCACTATACTTACATTTCGTGAGATCGAGGCGAGGGCGCGCGATGAGCGTTGGCGATAGCCAGGAGCACGACGAGCTGCGCGAGGTCGTCCGCGAGTTCCTCCGGCAGCGGTCGCCCAGCCGTGAGGTCCGCCGCCTGATCGAGGCGGGGGAGGGGCGCGACCCCGAGGCGTGGGCGATGCTGACCGGGCAGCTCGGGCTGTCCGGGATCGCGGTCCCCGCCCGGTACGGCGGAGCGGGCTACGGCCCGGTCGAGCTGGGCATCGTCCTTGAGGAGATGGGCCGCGCCCTGCTGGTCGCGCCGTACTTCTCCACCGTCGTGCTCGCCGGGCAGGCCCTGGCCGCCTCCGGCGACGAGGATGCCATGGCGCGCTGGCTGCCCGGCATCGCCGACGGCTCGCTCACCGCCGCCCTGGCGGTCGCGGAGGAATCCGGATCGTGGGACCTGCCCGACATCACGGCGGCGGCCGAGGCGGCCGGCGACGGCTGGACCGTCAGCGGCGCCAAGCTCTACGTCGTCGACGGCCACACCGCCGATGTGCTGCTCGTCGTCGCGCGGACCCCCGGCGGGCACGGGGTCTTCGCGGTCGAGGGGGACGCCCCGGGGGTCGAGCGAGCGCGACTTGACGCCCTCGACCTGACCCGCCCGCTCGCGTCCGTCACCCTGCGCGAGGCGAGGGCGGTCCGCGTCGGCGCCGGCCGCGACACCGCCGCGTGGCTGTCGGAGGTGACCGATCTGGTGCTCGCCGCGCTGGCGGCCGAGCAGCTCGGCGGCGCCGCCCGCTGTCTGGAGCTGTCGGTCGAGTACGCCAAGGTCCGCGAGCAGTTCGGCCGCCCGATCGGCTCGTTCCAGGCCGTCAAGCACAAGTGCGCCACCGTGTTCCTCGAGGTGGAGAGCGGCCGGTCGGCGGTGTCCGAGGCAACCGCGGCGCTGGCCGGCCGCGAGCCTGACGCGTCGCTCGCCGCCGCCCTCGCCTACGTCCACTGCTCGGCTGCCTTCACCCAGGCCGCCAAGGAGTGCATCCAGATCCACGGCGGCATCGGCTACACCTGGGAGCACGACGCGCACCTGTACCTCAGGCGGGCGAAGTCGTCCGAGCTCTTCCTCGGCCCGCCCGCGCGCCAGCGCGCCCGACTGGCCGCGCTGGCCGGGATCTGAGGGACGACGATGACGCTGGAACGAGAAGCACCGGCCGCCGCGGCCGAGACCGATGACGCCTTCCGCGTCCGGCTGCGCGAGTTCTTCACCGCCCGCCACCCGGGGCGCCCGCCGAAAGACCCGCGCGAACGGGTCGGCTGGACCAAGGCGTGGCTGGCGACCCTGTTCGACAACGGCTACGCCGGTCCCGGCTGGCCAGCCGAGTTCGGCGGCATGGAGCTGCCGTTCGCGCGCCAGGTGATCTACCAGGAGGAGCTCGCCCGCGCCCGGGTGCCGGGCCCGCTCGGCACCGGCCTGAACATCGCCGCCCCGACCATCATCAAGTACGGCACCCCGGAGCAGAAGCGCCGCTGGCTGCCGCCGATGCTCCGCGGCGACATGGTCTGGGCCCAGGGCTACTCGGAACCGGAAGCGGGCTCGGACCTGCCCAGCCTGCGCACCACCGCCCGCCGCGACGGCGACGACTACATGGTCAACGGCCAGAAGGTCTGGACGTCGCACGCCGGCGACGCCGACGTCTTCTTCGCCCTGGTCAGGACCGGAACCAGGGAAAGCAGGCAGAAGGGCATCACCTACCTGGTCATCGACGCCCACGCGCCGGGCGTGCAGGTCCGGCCGCTGCGTGACCTCACCGGAGGGCACCTGTTCGCCGAGGTGTTCTTCGACGACGTGCGGGTGCCGGCCGCCAACCGGATCGGCGAGGAGAACGGCGGCTGGCCGCTGGCGCGCACCAGCCTCGGGCACGAGCGCGCGGCCGGCGCCCTGAACCAGGCGGCGATGTACCGGCGGGTGCTGACCGAGCTCGAAGAGCTCGCCCGCGAACGCGGCCAGCTCGCCGACCCGCTGGTCCGTGACCGGCTGGTCGAGCTCGAAATCCGGGTCCGCATCATCCGCTACAACGCCCAGCGCACGATCGCCGCCATCCTCGCCACCGGCGAGGCCGGTGCCGCCTCGTCGGTCTCGCGGCTGCTGATCACCGCGTTCGAGCAGGACATCCACGAGTTCGCGGTCGATATGCTCGGCCCCGCGGGCCTGCTCGGCAAGACCGCGCCGCAGGCGGTTCAGCGATCCCGCTGGCTGCTTGGCTTCCTGCGCACCCGGTCCTCCACCATCGGCGCCGGAACCAGGGAAATCCAGCTCAACACCGTCGCCGAGCAGGTTCTCGGACTGCCCCACGACCCGGGCATGCCCGCCCGCTGACCGGCCCGACCAGGAGACGCCGATGCGCTTTGACTACCGCCCCGAGCTGGAGGCCTACCGGGCCGAGGTCCGGGACTTCATCGCCCGGTACGGGCCGGGACCGCGCAAGCACGTAGGGGTGCGCGCGCCGGAGCCCGAGCAGGTGCCGGATCTGCGCGCCTGGGTGGCCCGGCTGTACGCGGCGGGCTACCTCGGGCAGGCGTGGCCGGCCGAGTACGGCGGGCGGCCCGGTGCCTCCGTCCAGCACGCGTTCATCGTCGCCGAGGAGATCGCCCGGGCCAGGACCTGGGGCGAGATTGGCGCCGGGACGCTGGCGGCGGGCGCCATCCTCGCCTTCGGCAGCGAGCGGCAGCGCAATCACTACCTGCCGCGCATCCGGTCCGGCGAGGACCTGTGGTGCCAGCTGTTCAGCGAGCCGAACGCGGGCAGCGACCTGGCCAGCCTGAAGACCCGCGCGGTGCGCGACGGCGACCACTTCGTCGTCACCGGGCAGAAGGTGTGGACGACCAACGGGCACCACGCCGACGTCGGCTACCTGCTCGCCCGCACCGACCCGGACGCGGCCAAGCAGGCGGGCATCACCGCGTTCGCGCTCGACATGCGGACCCCGGGCGTCGAGGTCCGCCCGCTGCGCGAGATCACCGGGACCAACGACTTCAACGAGGTCTTCCTCGACAACGTGCGCGTCCCCGCCGATCAGGTGATCGGCGAGGTCAACCACGGCTGGCGGGTCGCCAACGCCAGCCTCGGCCACGAGCGCAGCGGGGTGGGGGCCCGCGCGGTCGAACTCCACGCCCAGCTCGACGACTTGTTCGCGCTGGCGGCGACGGTCAGCGTCGGCGGGCGGCCGGCCCTGGCCGACAGCGCCACCCGGCAGCGCCTCGGCCGGCTCGCCGCCCTCGCGCACGTCACCGACGTGATGAGCAAGGCCGTGCAGTCCCGCATCGTCAACGGCACCGAGGACGCCGCCGACGGCCCGCTCGCCAAGATCTTCTACAGCGAGGTCAACCTGGCCGTGACCGAGTTCGGCGTCGGCTTGCAGGGCGTCGACGGCCTGGCGGTCGAGGGCGACGGGCGCGCGTACGCCGACGGCTGGTGGCAGGACGCCTTCCTCTACGCGCGGGCCTACACGATCGCGGGCGGGGCCAACGAGGTGCTCAAGACCGTGGTCGCGGAGCGCGCGCTCGGCCTCCCGAGGGAGAAGCGATGACCTCCCCGGGCCGCCGGTACGGCCTACCCTGGCGCGGCGCGGAGGTGGCCCGCACCGCCGAGGCGGCCGGCGTCACCGCGTTCTGCAGCGGCGAGTTCGTCGATCACGAGGCGTACTCGACCCTGGCCGAGATGGCCCTGCACACGGAGCGGTCGCTGGTCGGGCCGGGCATCGCCTACGCGTTCGCCCGCACTCCCTACGCGCACGCGGCCGGCATCCGCGGTGCCTGGCACCACGCGCCCGGGCGCGTCTTCCTCGGCCTCGGCTCCGGGGCGTACAAGATCAACCGAGACTGGTTCGGCGTCGCCGCCGACCGCCCGGTCGCGCGGATGGCCGACCTGGTCGGCGCCGTCCGCGCCTGGCTGCAGGCGGAGAACGGGCAGCGCGTTCGCCACGACGGCGAGTTCTACCGGGTCGACGCCGTGGTCGGCGCGCCGGTGCTCGGCCGCATCGACGCGCCGATCCTGCTCGGCGCGTTCAACCGGCTGATGGCGTCGGCGGCCGGCCGGACGGCCGACGGGATCATCGGCCACGGCCTGTTCACCAGGACCTGGTGGGACGACGTGGTCCGGCCCGCGCTGGCCAAGGGCGCCGCCCAGCGCGAGCACGAGGGCATCCCCCGAGAGCACGGCTGGGTGATCACCGCCGTCGACGACGAGGACCCCGAGCGAGCGGTCATGGACGCCCGCCGGATGATCGCGTTCTACCTGACCGTGAAGACCTATGACCCCTACGTCGAGCATCACGGGTGGACCGCCCAGACCGCCGCCATCCGCGAGGCCTTCGCCGCGCGGGACACCGGCGCCATGGGCCGGGCGGTCACCGACGACATGCTCGAGGCGATCGCGGTCTGCGGCAGCACCGCCGACGCGCGGGCCGCGCTGGCCCGCCGCGGCGACTCGCTGCCCCGCGACGTCGGCTACCTCGCCCCGCCTTCTTTTATGGTCAGCGAGCGCCGCGGCCAGCGCTACGCGCTGGCCAGCCTCGCATTGCTGGAGGGAGCACCGTGAAGTTCACCGTCGACTACCCGATCGTCACCGTCGGCTACGACCCGGCGCTGGTCACCGCGCCCGGGATGACCCGGGTCGCCCAGGCGGCGGAGGAGTGCGGCTACGACGCCATATCGTTCAGCGAGCACCCCGCGCCCTCGCACAAGTGGCTCAACGCCGGGCGGCCACGAGTCGCTCGACCAGACCTCGGCCCTCGCGTTCTGCGCCGCCGTCACCAGCCGGCTGCGGCTGATGACCTACCTGCTGGTGCTGCCGTACCACAACCCGTTCCTGGCCGCCAAGGCGCTGAGCACGGTCGACGTGCTCTCCGGCGGCCGCCTCACCGTCGTCGCCGGGACCGGCTACCTGCGCTCGGAGTTCCTCGCGCTCAACGTCGACATGGACGCCCGCAACGAGCTGTTCGACGAGTCGCTCGAGGTGCTGCGCGGCGTCTGGAGCGAGGTCCCCTTCGCCCACCAGGGCAAGCACTTCACCGCGCGCGGGGTGGCCTCCCTGCCCGCCCCGGCCCAGCCCGGCGGGCCGCCGGTGCTGATCGGCGGCAACAGCGCCCTCGCCCGCGCCCGGGCCGCCCGCAACCAGGGCTGGAGCCCGCTGATGGTGAGCCCGGAGGTGGCCCGGACATCGCGCACCCCCGGCATCGCCACCGTCACCGAACTGGCCGCGCGGATCAGGGAGGTCCGCGACTCGGCGGCGGCGGCCGATAACGCCGCGCTGACCATCCAGGTGCACACTCCCCAGGCCGGGTTCATGCAGCGGTGCGGGTCGGCCGAGGAGCATCGCGACCACCTCGGCCAGCTCGCCGACGCCGGAGTGGACTCGTTCGTGCTGCGCCCGCCCGGCGACGACCTCGATCGGACCGTCGAGGCCCTGCACCGGTACGCGGACACCTTCCTCAAAGGCTGATCCCGCATGACCGACGAGGGACGCCAGCAGGCACAGCGGCAGCAGCCACGCGTGGCGGTGGTGACCGGCGGCAGCCGCGGCGTCGGCCGCGGCATCGCCATCGCGCTCGGCTCGCACGGTTACACGGTCTACGTGACCGGCCGCACGCAACAACCGGGCGACTCGGCGTGGAGCGGCACCATCCACCACACCGCCACCGCGATCACCGCGGCCGGCGGACAAGGCGTGGCGGCGCATGTCGACCACCGCAACGACGATGAGGTCGAGGCGCTCTTCGCCCGCGTTCGCGAGGAGCAGGGCCATCTCGACATTCTCGTCAACAACGCGGCCCTGATCCACGACGAGTTGCAGAGCCCGCTCCCGTTCTGGCAGAAGCCGCTGGCCGCGAGCGTCGACCTGCTCGCGGTCGGCCTCCGCAGCGGCCTCGTCGCCAGCTACTACGCGGCCCCGCTGCTGGTCGAGACGGGCTCGGGGCTGGTGGTGTTCACGTCGGCGCCGGGCGCCGTGCACTACCAGTACGGCGCGGCCTACGGCGCCCACAAGGCCGGGATGGATAAGTTCGCGGCCGATATGGCGGTCGACTTCCGGCCGTTCGGCGTCACCGCCGTGTCGATCTGGATGGGCGTGGTGCTGACCGAACGGGTCAGGCGAATCATCGACCGCGGACCCGAGTTCGCCTACCTCGACGACATCGCGGAAACGCCGGAGTTCACCGGGCACGTGATCGCCGCCCTGGCGTCCGACCCGGACCTCCTCGCGGTCAGCGGACGCACGCTCATCGGCGCGGAAGTAGCGCGACAGTACGGAATCAGCGATCGGGATGGCCGGCGCCCGCCGTCGGTCCGCGAGCTGATGGCGGTGCAGCCAGCCACCTATCACGGAAGGATCCGCCGATGACCGACGACCAGCTGCAGCAGCTACTCAACGACGTGCAGTACCTCAAGGACCGCCAGGCGATCCTCGACGTGGTCATGCGCCACGCCCGCGGCCACGACCGTCACGACACCGACCTGATGAACGCCTGCTTCTGGGACGACGGCGTCGATGAGCACGGCCAGTTCGTCACCCCCGGGCCCGAATACGGGAACTGGGCGAACAGCGTCCACACGGCCGGTTACTTCCTGCACATGCACAACATCACTAACCACACGTGCGAGATCGACGGCGATACCGCGCACTGCGAGACCTACGTGATCGGAGCATGCTGCCCCGGTCTGTCACCCGGTCGGGCCAAGTTCGTGAGCGGCCGCTACCTCGACCGGCTGGAGCGGCGGGACGGGGAGTGGCGGATCCTGGTCCGCCGCACCACGATCGAGGTGGAAGTCGAGGGCGACTCGAAGTGGCCGGAGAACGAGATCAGCGAGACCTTTCCCAAGGGCGCGTGGGACACCGGGGACCCGTCCTACGCGCGCCCGCTGCAGCTTGACTCACCATCCCTTCTCTGGGACGGCAGGGCCTGAAATGACTGATATGGTAACGCCGAATAGAGACTCACGGCGGAAGTAACACGCGCGCCATCCTGGTCAGCCAAGATTCATTAAAGGCGCGTCAGGCCTCGGAAGAATGGCGGCCGCAGATGAATGCCCTCGACTACATCCTCGATGCGGTTCTGCTGGCGACGATCTTCCTGCAGTTCAGGGGCCGACGGCTCACTGTCCGCTACCTGCTTCTGCCCGTCGCGATCGTCGTGTACTTCCTGTTCGCGTATCTCAAGGGCGTCCCGACGGCCGGCAACGACTTGTACCTCATCGCTGGTGGCGTCGTCCTCGGCCTCATCTTCGGGGTGGGCGTTCAGGGAGCCGTGCCGTAGGCAGCCCGTTACCGCAGGTACGGTACGAGCAGGTCATGGCCTAGGCCTGCACCCGTGAGAGGAACCCAGCCAGTTGAGTCTGATCCGTGATACCTACCTCCGATTTCAGATGCTGGCCCGCGAGATCGGCAAGTTCGGGATCGTGGGCATCGCCGGCGCGATCGTCCAGTTCGGGTTGCAGAACGCGCTGTACGGACGCACCGGGCTGACGGCCTCGGTCGTCATCGCTACCTGTATCGCGACGTCCGTCACCTTTCTCGGGAACCGCTACTGGGCCTTTGAGCACCGCAAGACCGCGAACGTGGGGCGCGAGACGGTGCTGTTCTTCTTCTTCAACCTGGTCGGCATGCTGCTCCAGACCGCTTTCGTCGAGGCGAATCATTACTGGCTGCACGGCACCGACCGGCTCTCCTACAACCTCGCCACCGTCATCGGCGTCGTCTTCGCGACCCTGTTCCGGCTGTTCTGTTACCGCAGGTTCGTCTTCAACCTGGTGCCCCCGGCCCCGGTCGAGGAGATGGCCGAACTGGCGACAGTGCTCTAGGAGATGGGTTCTAGCAGGCAGGGCTCTGTGGTTTCGCGAACTGGGGCAGCGCGGTAGCGAGCGGGCCGGATCCCAGAAGGCAGTGGTCACTGCCGCGACCGCGAACCGCCGTTAGGCGCGGCTGACGCGCCCGTGGTTGATCATCATGTGGAAGCGCAGAATAGGCTGTTCGGCGCGCTGCGCGTTGTCCGCCCGAAAGCCGGTTTGAGGCCCGTCCCTTTTCCTGTGCCGCCGCTGCGGCTACTATCGGCTTAGCGGCGAGCGCGCTCGCCCGCTCCGAACCGGGAGACCACCCACGCTGGTCCCGGTGACGAGGACAAGGGTCAGCGACTCGCGCGAGATAGCTGGGCACACTCGTCTTGTCGCGGCGGGGTGCGTGGGGCCTTGCTGAGAGAGAACTCTGATGACAAGGGACCGCGCCCGCAAGCAGTCGATCCGCGCGAGGATGGCCGCCAGCGGAGAGCCCTATAGCGTGGCCGCGCGCAAGCTCACCGGCGATGTTGAACCTGGCGTCGAGGACTTCCTGGCGGCGCCTGCGGATTTCCCGCCAGGTGCCGTCGTGGACGGACTGCGGGGTGTGCAGCCCGATTCCGGAATGGCGGTGCTCGTTGTTGTAGTAGTCGAAGAAAAGCTCGCAGAACGCGCGGGCCTCGCCGGTCGACGCGAAGGAGCCGGGAAAGGCAGGGCAGTATTTCAGCGTCTTAAAATGCGCTTCGGAATACGGGTTGTCATTCGAGACGTGCGGCCTCGAATGGGAATCGTTGATGTGCAGGTCAGTGAGCAGCTGGCTGACCGGTTTCGAGGTCATCGAGGTCCCGTTATCCGCGTGCAGGTAGAGCGGCCGGGCGCCGCCGTTGGCGATGATCGCGTTCTCGATGAAGGCTTTCGCGAGGTCACCGGTCTCGGTGACGTGTACTTCCCAGCGGATTACCTTGCGGGAGAAGATGTCGAGCATGACGTACAGGTCGAAGTAGAGGCCTTTCCAGTTGCTTTTCAGTTTCGTGATGTCCCAGGTCCAGACCTGGTCCGGGCCGTCGGCGACGAGCTCGGGGCGCACCCGGGCGGGGTGAGCGGCCTGGGCACGCCGCTCGCGGACCTCGTCCCGGCTTTCGAGGATGCGGTACATGGTGCGGATGCTGCAGTAGTAGCAGCCCTCGTCCAGCAGCACGGCCCAGGCCTGGGCCGGGGCCTTGTCAGCGAACCGGTCGCTGTCGAGGACTTCCAGGACCTTTTCCTTTTCCTCCTCGGTAAGCGAGGCAGGATGCGCCGCCCGGGCGGCGGCCGGCTTTTCCGGCATCCGCCGTCCTCGGGTTTTCCTGCCGGTGGAGCGTCGCCCGGGATTTCCCGAGAATCCGGCACGCGGCCGTTTTCGGACGCCGCAGCCGTCTCCGTGCTCCGTGACCGTATAGATGCGACGTTGGCCGCTCCGAACGCGCGGATCCACGTTCGTTCTGAAACGAACCTCGGAACCCGCAGGGACCTGCCCGCGAGACTCGCCCGGTTTACCAGCGCTCTTGCAGTGAGGCGCATGGCGCCGGGCATGCGGGCATCCACTACCGGCGGCCTGCTAGGAGAAGGTTTCAGCGAACTGCCGGCGGGCCGGTACCAGATTTACTGGGGCGGCGGATATGCCACGGTCGTCACCGGCGGCCGGCAATTCTTCGGGCGACCCGGCGAGCCTGTCGAGGAGCATCCCACGACAGACAGCGACGCCTGGGAGGATTCGCTCCTGGAACCGCTGGAAGACATGCGCGGCGCGGCCAGCGCCCGGTTCAGCGGCGAGGATGTCGTCCGGGCTACGCCATGTCAGATGATCACCGCCGTGACAGGCTCACGCGAGTTCACGGTCTGGGTAGACGACGTCTACATCAGGCGGATCCGGGAGAAAACCGCATGGCCAAGCCTCTTGGGGAAGATCAAGGCAGAAGTGACATTTGAGCTGTGGGACTTCGGCGCTGCCGAGGCGCTCGACTGGTCTAGGTTCCCGGGCCCCCGGTAAGTGCCCAGCCCTCGGGATGGCGGCCTCCGCGCGGACACAGGACTGATATTAGCGGCCATTGGCTATCTTGCGCGGGGTTCCTGCGACGGATTAACGATCGACAAAGGGACAATAATCGGCGATATGGTCGTCTTCTTCGCGAGGACGGTGGCCGGGCTACGATCACCGTCAGCGGGGTTGTTCTCGCGGCCAGCCAGGAGGCCCGCTACCCGGAGGCCGCTATTCTTCGATCGCTCCGCCGGTGCGGCGCTGGTGCTGCCGGAAGGTGTAGGACGGATCAGCGGCGCGCTGGGACAGGTAATCATCGAAGGCGGTCTGCTGGCGCAGCGTCTGGCCTTCACGGATCCTGCGGGCCTGGTCCCGCTCGACTTCAGCGATCTGGCGCGCGGCGGCCAGCACCGGGCCGGCCTGCCCGGCCGGCACGAACACGACGCCGTCGTCATCGGCGAAGACGACGTCCTCGCTGCTGGCCAGGTGCGCTCTGAACCGGGCGGTGGCCAGCGCCCCCGGCTCCCGCTCGTCCAGCCGCCCCGGCCCGGCCGGGCAGCTGCCGTAGCTGAAGACCGGAAGCCCGATCGCGGCGAGCTCCGGTGTGTCGCGGTGCAGGCCCCACACCACTAGGCCCGCCACCCCGGCCGCGCGGGCCTCCAGGAACACGTCCACGCTGCCGTAGTGCCGCGCCGGCCGAACCCGCCCGGCGACCCGCTGCCCGGCCACCACCGCCCGGATCCCCGCAGGGGCGGCCCGCAGCGGGACATGACAGCGCACGCGAGCATCGGCCACCAGCGGCGTGGACAGACCCGCGAACGCCTCCAGCACGGCCAGCTTCCCCAGCCTTGGTGCCCGGCCCCGCGAGCGGCACGCGGGCAGGTCCCACGATCCTACTGCCGCGCCGACAGCGGCCACCCCGCGCCAGCCGACGGTCAGTGATCGGCGCTGTCGTCGGCTTTGACTAGACGGAACCGCTCAGTGACGACGAGCGTGGTCTCGTCGATCACCGGGGTGGCGCCGAGGAACTCGGCTATGCCCTCGCTCTGGAAGAAGTCCTCGTGCGCCCTGCGCCATTGGGCGGCGTCCGCGTAGCCGCGGCCCTCGGCCCGTGCGTATTCATCGTCCACCGCGCTGATCGGGACTACGCGTACCTCGGTGAGCTCGATCACGGCCGCGGGCTGTCCGGCTGAATCGAGCACCGAGAAACGCTGGCCCGGCTCCGGGACAGGCTCGGCGGCATGCTCGAGGATCTGAAGCAGCCCCGTCAGTGCGGTCTTGGTGCCGGCCAGTATGGCCGCGACCCCGCTGTCTCGTTCTGGCCCGGGAAAGGCAAGCTCGAGCGCGGGCAATCCACCGGAGTCCATAGGCCGAACTTACTCCTCGCCGCCTTCGCCAGCGCGATGCCGCAGGGTTGCCGCGGCCGCCGGTCGTTACGGCGACAGCCGCTCGATGGTCCAGCCGTCGCCTTCGCGGCGGTAGCGGATCCGGTCGTGCAGGCCGTCGGGCGATTCCTGCCAGAACTCCACCAGGGACGGCAGCACCCGGAAGCCGCCCCAGCGCTGCGGCCTGGGAATGTCGGCCCCGTCGGGGTAGCGCCGGACGAAGTCCCTGACCTGCGTTTCCAGGACGAGCCGACTGGCGACTACGCGGCTTTGCCGCGAGGCGGCCGCGCTGAGACGGACCGCAGGGGCGCGCGCGCTCCAGTACTCGTCCGCTTCGCCCTGGCTTACCGGCTCCACCGGGCCGGCCACCCGCACCTGGCGGTGGGCCGGGACAAGCCAGTGCAGCACGGCAGCCGCCTGCGGATTGGCCGCCAGCTCAGCGCCCTTGTCGCTCTCGCCGTCGGTGAAGAAGACCAGCCCTCGCCGCAGGCCGCGCAGCACCACCAGGCGCGCCGACGGAACACCGTCGCTGGTCGCGCTGGCGATGGTCATGGCATCCGGCATCGGCTGGCCCGCCGTCCGGGCCGCCTCCAGCCATGCAGAGAGCTGGCGCAGCGGATCGGCGTCTAGGTCGGTAACATCCACCCGCTCAGTCACGGCTTGATGGCTCGAGTGGCGAAGTAGCCCGGCATGTACCGAGCCGTGGCATCCGCGTGGTGGGGGGCTTCGTCGAGGTGGGTCAGGTTGAAGCCCGCCGCGAGCTGGCCGCCGATCTGCTCAGCGAGTGAGTGGCTGTATTCGATCGGCCCGGTTCCGTACGAGCGCTGCCGCTCGGCGTCCGGGAGGTCAAGGGTGCTGAACGGGAGCTGGTGGCGCACTATAAGCTCGCCCCGTTCGTCCAGGGCCGTGATGTCGAATATGAAGATGTCCGGGTTCATGAACCCGGACATCAAGATTCCGCCCGGGCGCAGCACGCGAAATGACTCCTGCCAGACCGGTGCCAGATCGGGGCAGAACACGTTGGACACCGGGTTGAAGACGACATCGAAGCTAGCATCGCGGAACGCGCTCAGGTCGCGCATGTCGCCGAGTACGGTACGAACGGTCAGTCCCTCGCGGTCGGCGACCTCCTGGTCGCGGCCCAGTTGCCGCGGCGAGTTGTCCAGTACGGTGACGGCCGCGCCCGCTGCTGAGAGCACCGGCCCCTGCTGCCCTCCGCCGGAAGCCAGGCACAGCACCTCGACGCCGGCCACTTCAGCCGGAAACCAGCCGTGAGGCACCGGCTGGTAGCCGATCAGGACGACCGACCAGTTGCCGGCTCGCGCCTGGGCGATAACCTCTGGCCCCACCGGCTGGGTCCATTCGTTGCTGTTCTCTACCTCGCGATCCCATGCGGCGCGGTTATAAGCCACGGGATCAAAGCTGTCAGCCACAACGGCCAAGCTTAGGGGACCGGCACGCTGGTGATGCTCGTCTGACTCAGGTCTCGGCCGACCGCCTCGCGAGGACCGCGGCCAGCTGCGCGTCGAGGAAGCCCTGTTCGACCGGGTTCGCGGTAAGCGAGCGGGCGGCGGCGTAGGCCGCCGCCGCTTCCTCGTCGCGGCCGAGGCGTCGCAGCAGGTCGGCCCGCGCCGCGTGGAACAAGTAGTACCCGTCCAGGCCGGCAGAACGCAGGTCGTCCACGACCGCCAGGCCCGCTGCGGGCCCGCTGACCTCGGCCAGCGCGACCGCGCGGTTGAGCGCGACGACCGGCGTCGGCGTGAGCGCGTAGAGCTGATCGTAGAGAGTCAGGACCGCGTGCCAGTCGGTGCCCTCAACGGTAGGGGCGAGCGAATGGACGGCGTTGATCGCGGCCTGGAGCTGGTACGGGCCCGGCTGGCCGCGCCCAACGCACGCGCGCACGATGGCCTGGCCCTCGGCGATCAGCTCCCGGTCCCACAGCCGCCGGTCCTGGTCGGCCAGCCGGACCAGCCTCCCGTCGCCGCTGACGCGGGCGGCGCTGCGGGCGTGCAGCAGCAACAGCAGCGCCAGCAGACCCGCAACCTCCGGCTCGTCCGGCATCAGCCCGGCCAGCACCCGGGCGAGCCGGATTCCCTCAGCGCAGAGGTCAAGCCGGACCAGGGCGCCGGCGGTCGCCGCGTAGCCCTCGTTGAAGACCAGGTAGACGACCGCGAGCACCGGCCGGAGGCGGCCGGGAAGCTCTGATTCCGCGGGCACCCGGTACGGAATGCGGGCGTCCCTGATCTTGCGCTTGGCCCGGACGATCCGCTGGGCCATGGTTGCCTCGGGGACGAGGAACGACCGCGCGATCTCCGGCGTCTCAAGCCCGCCGAGCAGCCGCAGGGTCAGCGCGACCTGGGCGGCCTCGTTCAGCGCGGGATGGCAGCAGGTGAAGATCAGCCGCAGCTGGTCGTCGGGCACGGTCACCTCCTCAAGCGCAGTCCCGTCGGCCGCGTCGTCGCCGTACAGAAGATGGGCCTGCGCGTGCCGCTCGTCACGGATCGACTCGCGGCGCAGCCGGTCGATGGCCCGGTTGCGGGCGGTCGTCACGATCCACCCGCCGGGATTGGGCGGCAGGCCGTCCACCGGCCACCGGGCGGCCGCCACCGTGAACGCGTCCTGGACCGCCTCCTCGGCGGCGTCGATATCGCCCAGGAAGCGGATCAGGGTGGCGACGCAGCGGCCGTACTCGCGGCGGAAGACGGCTTCGGAGTCGCTGCCGGCCGGGCGCGTCAGCCCAGCCTTATCGCGTCGTCGAGGTCCCCGCCGAACAGCGGGCGGACCTCGATCGACCGCTGTTCGGCCGCTGCCGCCAGTTTGGCCCACTCCAGGGCCGCGTCAAGGTCGGCCGCGTTGATGATCCAGAACCCGGCCAGATGTTCCTTGGTCTCGGTGTACGGCCCGTCGGTGAGCAGGAAATCGTCGCCCGACTGGCGCACCACGGTCGCCGATTCCGGGCCGCCTTGCAGGCCGCCCTTGAACACGTACGCGCCGGCGCCCTCGAGCTTGTCGCCCAGCTCGCCGACCCCGGCCCACACCTGCTGCTTTCTCTCCGGTGGAACGGGCACGGCATAGTCGCGGTAGAGCGCGAGCAGGTACTGCGCCATCAGGAATCACTCCCGTTTCTCATCCGGAGCCGGTCTGCCCGGCCCTCACTCCCGCTACGAAGTGATCACCGCCCAATCGACACTTCACCCGTCACGATCCCAGAAACTCCTAACGACGGGTGAAGGTGACGTGCGTAACGCCGCTCGGCGAACTCACCGACTCGATGCCGAACCGCTCGTCCACGCCCTCCAGGCCGTCCCAGAGGGACTCGCCGCGGCCGAGGACGATCGGCACGATCGCGATGTGCAGGTGGTCGATCAGGTCGGCGGCGAGGAACTGGCGAACGGTGGCCGGGCCGCCGCCAATGCGGACGTCGAGGCCGCCCGCTGCCTCCCTCGCCATCGCCAGCGCGACCTCCGGGCTGGCGTCGATGAAGTGGAAGGTGGTGCCGCCCTTCATCTCGATCGAGGGCCTGACGTGATGGGTGAGCACGAACACGGGGGTATGGAACGGCGGCTCGTCCCCCCACCAGCCCTTCCATTCCTCATCCGTCCACGGCCCGCGCTGCGGGCCGAACTTGTTGCGCCCCATGATCTCGGCCCCGATCCCCGGCCCCCAGCTGCTGGCGAAGGCGTCATCGATCCCCGCGCTCCCGCCGTCCTGGCCCTGCATGGCGTGAAATGAGCGGGTGTCCATGAACCATCGCATCAGCCGTCCGCCGGCGTGCCCGAACGGCGCCTCCAGGCTCTGGCCGGCGCCGGCGCTGAAGCCGTCGAGCGAGACGGACATGTTGTGAACGCGAACAAGTGCCATGACTGGGTAGACCTTTCTGGCCGGAGCTGAGTTCATCGGTGGTCAGGGTGTAGTCGTAGCCAGGATTGCCTTCTTGACACCCGATCACCCGCGTCGGCCCGGCACAGGAACCGACGCTCGTCGTCCGCGATGAGCCTAGCGGCCGCCGCCCAGGGCCGGGATGATCTGCGGCAGGTCGACCGTGGTGCGGATGCCCGGCGTCGCGGCGCACACGTAGGGGACCGCGTTGACGGCGCGGTTGGCGGTGTAGCCGGGGGTCATCTCGGCCATCTGCTCGACCGGGCAGGCGAAGCGGACGTCGATGTCCAGCGGGGCGTCACCCTCGATCAGGATGTGCCAGCCGTTCCCTCGGACGGTCCAGGCCGGCTCGAGGTTGGCGGTGCAGTACCAGGTCGCGGTGAAGGTCATCAGGGCGCGCCCGGCTCTGGTGCCGGTGACGATCATCCGCAGGCCGGCGACCGTGCCCGCCTCCAGCGTGCCCGCGGCGATGGTGAGCTTCTCCGGCGTGACCGCCACCTCCCCGGTCGAGGTGACCGAGTCGATCGGCAGGCCGACCGCCTCTGCGACTAGCCGCATCGACGGTCCGAACGAGTAGGCGCCGTAAGCGAATCTCTCCGGCGGGAACTCGTGCGCCGGGTGACCGAAGCCCATGAGGTCGAAGAGCATCTCGGGTGAGTCGCGGCTGGACACGTCGGCGTACTCGTTGATCGTGAGGGCGTCGAGGCGCCGCTGGATCGACGTTAGCACCAGGGGAAGCGCCTCGGAGATGAACCCGGGGCTCGAGCCGGTGCCGTGAATGGAGGCCCCGCCTTCGGCGCACGCCTGCTCGACCCGTTCCCTGTCGGCCGGGATCATGCTGCCCGGGTGCAGGAACTCACCGCGGGTGGTGACGATGTTGGTGCCGGCCGCGAGGATGGCGCATACCTGGTCAAGGTCACAGTCGGCGGGCATGTAGAGCACGCAGTCCGCGCCGAGCGCGAGGATCTCGCCGATGTCGCCGGTGGCGGTCACCCCGGTCGGAGGCAGGCCGCACAGGTCGCCGGCGTCCCGGCCGGCCTTGGCGGCTGAGGTGACGTACACGCCGGCCAGGGTGAGCCCGGGGTGCTGGATGATGTGGCGCAGCGAGCGGCTGCCGATGTTGCCCGTCGCCCACTGCACGACACGAAGTCCGGTCATGATTTCCACCTCGGGAGCGGTTGATGAATCATCAAACTAAATGTTCTAATAGATAGATATTACACATCAACGGCAGGAGCGACCTTGAAATCACCGGGCCGGGACACAGAACCCGACGCGCAAGCGCCGAGTCTGGCCGAGAAGTTGTGGGACATCGAGCAGATCAAGCAGTTGAAAGCTCGATATTTCCGGCTGATGGACACCAAGGACTGGGCGGCCTGGAGGGACCTCTTCACCGACGACTGCCTCCACTATCTGCCTCGGGAGGTAGGCCGTCCGCCGCAGACCAACGCGCAGTACCTGGAGTACGTGCCGACATACCTGGCCGACGCGTTCACGACCCACCACGGCCACATGCCCGAGATCACGATCCTCAGTCCGACCGAGGCGGAAGGGATCTGGGCGATGTTCGACTATGTGCTCAAGCCGGGCCAGCCCACGGGAATCAAGGGATATGGCCACTACCACGAGACGTACCGCAAATGCGAGGACGGCCAATGGCGGATCAGCTCCAAGCGCAACGAGCGCCTGAGAATCGATCAGATACCGAACACGCAGTGAACAGGCCGGAAAGAACCGCAATCGGGAGGCGGCCGAGTTGAAAATCGGGTTCATCGGGCTCGGGGCCATGGGAGGTCGGCTCGCAGGCCGGCTGACCAGCGTCGGCGAACTGACCGTGTTCGACGCGTCGGAACGGGCGATGGAGCCGTTCACCGGGCGCGCCTCGCTGGGTTCGAGCATCGCGGAGGCCGGCGCTGACGCGGACGTGGTCGGCGTCTGCGTTCGCACCGACGCCCAGGTCGGCGACTGCGTCGACGCGCTGCTCCCGGTCATGAAACGGGGGAGCGTGCTGATGATTCACAGCACGGTGAGCCCCGACACGGTGAAGGCGGCCGCCAAGCGCGCGGAGCCGTACGCGATCACGGTGATCGACGCGCCCGTCACCGTCACCCGCTACGACCGCGCGGACGCCCCGTTCGTCTGCATGATGATCGGCGGGGGAGACGCCGCCGACGAGCGCACCAAGCCGCTGCTTGAGGCCTGCGCGACCGACATCGTCCACGTCGGACCGCTCGGTTCGGCGATGTCACTCAAGATCATCAATAATCTCGTGTCGCTGGTGCAGATCATCGTCGCCGAAGAGGCGTTCCGGCTGGCTGCGCTGACTGGTGTCCCGGCCGACGCCCTCCAGACGGTCATGAAGTGCAACGGTGCCCTGACGCCGACGATGATGGCGATCGCATCGCGCGCCGGGCAGCCGATAGCGGATGAACACACGGCCGCGCTCCGGTCCGTCCAGGCGAGTAACGGCGTGAAGGATCTCACGCTCGCCGAGGCCCTCGCCAAATCCGTCGATACGGCCAGTGCGACCGCGACATTCGCCAAGAGCCAGTACTGGTTCTCCTACACCGCCAACCTGCCCAACCGCTGACCCGCCGCTCACGCACCGACCTTTCAGCCGGGTGCGCCAGAGGTGGTGACGGGAAGGAGCGCGCCCGCGTCGACTTTCAGCTGCAACCCGGTGACGTAGCGCGAGGCGTCGGAGGCCAGGTAGAGGACGGCCTCGCTGATGTCGGCCGGGTCCAGGGTGTTGACCGGCAGCTTGTGCATCGACCCGAACGCCGATTGGACGTCTTCCCTAGCCGGGTCCTCCAGATCCGGCCGGAAGAGCCGGTACATAGCGTCGTTCTGCAGCATGTCGGTGTCGATGTTGCCCGGGTGGACGGCATTGACCCGGATGTTGTGCGGGGCGAGCGCCAGGGCCAGGTCATGGGTAAAGCGGGCCACGCCCCGCTTGGCGTGGGAGTACCCGGCGGTGCCGGGCGCATCGGCTGCCCCGGGCATCATCGCGGCCATGGATCCGATGCAGATGATCGATGCCCCGGCCCCCAAGTGCGGGAACGGGTCTCGACGGTGTTAATCACGCCGACCAGGTCGACGGAGACGGCGTCCAGAAAGGCGACCGGGGGAATCCCCGAGCCGAGCGGGATGATCCCGGCGTTGGCCACGACGACGTCCAAGTGCCCTAGTGCGGTAACACCCGCCTCCACCGCCGCCGCCAGCGGGGCGCGGTCGCGGACGTCGGCCACCCGGGTGACGACCCGGCGGTCGAGCTCTTCCACCAGGCGGGCCGTCTCGGCCAGGTCGGCCTCGGTCGCCATCGGGTACGGAACCGAGCTGATCTGCGAGCACACGTCCACGGCGATGATGTCCGCGCCCTCCTGCGCCAGCCGCACCGCGTGGCTGCGCCCCTGACCGCGTGCGGCCCCGGTGACCAGTGCCACCTTGCCCTGCATGCGCCCCGCCATGTCCGTTCTCCCTTCCCTGCACAACCCAGTTCTCAGTACAACCCGCCGTCGACCCGGATCAGCGACCCGGTGGTGTAGCTCGAGGCAGGCGAGGCCAGGTAGAGCGCCGTGGTCACGACCTCCTCCGGTTCCCCCGGCCGCCCGGCCGCGTTATGCCAGTTACGCTCGCTCTCGGCCGGCCAGTGCTTCGAGATGTCGGTCAGGAACGGCCCGGCCGACAGCGTGTTGACCCGCACCCGGGGCGCGTACTCCCGCGCAAACACGGTGGTGAGCGCGTTCAGCGCCGCCTTGGCACCCGCGTAGGGCCCGAACCGGGGCGACGGGAACAGCGCGCCGCTCGACGACACGTTGATGATCGAGCCGCCGCCGGAGTCGTACATCCGCTGCCCGATCAGCGCGCACAGCCGGAACGGCCCCTTGAAGTTCACCCCGATCACCTTGTCGAACAGCTCCTCGGACGTCTCCGCCGATGACGGCGCCACCGGCGACATGCCGGCGTTGTTGACCAGGATGTCGACCGTGCCGAAGTACCCGTAGGCGCGGTCGGCGAGCTCGTCGCACTCCTCCCAGTGCCCGACATGACACGCGACCGGCAGCGCCCGCCGCCCGCACGAAGCCTCGACCTCCTCCGCCAGCGCCTTGCAGTTGTCCAGCTTGCGGCTGGCGATGACCACGTCCGCTCCCGCCCGGGCGAAGGCCAGCACCATCTCCCGCCCGAGCCCGCGGCTCCCCCCAGTGACCAGGGCCACCTTCCCAGTCAGGTCGAACAGCGCGCCCGGTCCGGCCGAGGCGACAGCGCCGCTCACAGCCCGTGCTCCTCGAGGATGGCCGCGTACCGGGCGCGTGCCTGCGCCCGGCGGGTGGGGATGTGCTCGGTCGGGAACAGGCCGGGGCCGGCTGGTAGCCGCGCAGCATGCCCTTGGCGATCGCGGCCTTGTGCACCTCGGTCGGCCCGTCCGCCAGCGCGAGCTGCGGTGCGTACGCCCACCAGGGGCCGAGCGGCGTCTCCTGGGTGGTGCCGAGCGACCCGTGCAGCTGCACCGCCCGCTGCAGGATGTCGTGCAGCACCTGGGCCAGCGCCACCTTGCACATCGCGATGTGGGTGCGGGCGGCGCCGTGCGGCTGGTTGTCGATGATCCACGCCGTCTGCAGCACCAGCAGCCGGAACTGCTGCAGCTGGAGGGCCGAGTCGGCGATGAAGCCCTGCACGAACTGGTGCTCGGACAGCAGCTTGCCCTGGGTGCGGCGCGACAGCGCCCGCTCGCACATCATGTCGAAGGCGCGCTGGCACTTGCCCACCACCCGCATGGCGTGGTGCACGCGGCCGCCGCCGAGCCGGGACTGGGCGACCTTGAAGCCCTCGCCCGGCGCCCCCAGCATCGCGTCGAGCGGCACCCGGACCTGGTTGTAGCGGATGTAGCCCTCGGTGCCCTCGTCCAGGTCGTCACGCTCGTTCATCGTCGCGACGTTGCGGATGATCTCAATGCCGGGGGTCTCGGCCGGAACGATGAACATCGACATCCGCTCGTGCGGCCGGGCGTCGGGGTCGGTCACCGCCATCACGATGAGGAACGACGCGTAGCGCGCGTGGGACGAGAACCACTTCTCGCCCTCGATCACCCACTCGTCACCATCAAGCGTCGCCTTGCAGACGAACTCCTTCGGATCGGAGCCCGCCTGCGGTTCGGTCATGGAGAAGGTGGACACGATGTTGCCCTCGAGCAGCGGCTGGAGGTACCGCGCCTTCTGCTCCTGCGTCCCGTACAGCGCGAGGATCTCGGCGTTGCCGGTGTCGGGGGCGGCGGTGCCGAATACCGTCGGCGCCCAGCCCGAGCGGCCGAGGATCTCGTTCATCAGCGCCAGCTTGAGCTGTCCGTAGCCCTGGCCGCCAAGCTCGGGCCCGAGGTGGCAGGCCCACAGGCCCTGCTCCTTCACCTTCTCCCGCAGCGGCGCCAGGATCGCCCGCGACGCCTTATTGTGCACGTCGTAGGGGTCACCCGGCCGTGGGAAGAGCAGGTCAAGCGGCTCGCACTCGTCACGCACGAACGCGGCCATCCAGTCGAGCTTCTCTTGGAACTCCGGCTCGGTGAAGAACTCCCACATGCGCCGCTCCTGCCTAGCGTCGTGCTTGCTGCCAGGGTATCGTCGTTCCCTGGACCGTAATTGTATAACTAAATACTAGAAGATAGTTGTTTCAAGAACGTAGGGGTGAGGGTGATGGCTGCCGGCCAGGCCGACGAGACACTGCTGGCTCAGCTGCGGGACCGGGTCGCGCAGCGGGTGACCGACTGGCGCCCCGGCGCCCTCGTCCGAGGCGTGTCCCCGCTCACCGGAGGCACCTCCAGCCTGACCTTCCTGGTCGATCTGGACGGCGTCGACGCCGGGGAGACCCCGGTCGTGCTCAAGGTCGCGCCGCCCGGCCTCGCTCCGCTCCGCAACCGCGACGTGCTCCGCCAGGCGCGGCTGCAGAAGGCGGTCCAGCGCGCTGGGCGGGCGCTGGCACCGGACGTGCTGTTCTCCGACCCGGGCGACCCGCCGCAGGTTCCGCCGTTCATGGCGATGAACCTGGTCCCCGGAGACTGCGTGGAACCGGTCCTGTGCGACGCCGCCGAGAGACCAGAACCCGGCCAGGTGCGGGCCCGGTTCTTCGACGCCGTGCAGGTGCTGGCCCAGTTGCATGAGATCAAGCCGGCCGCGGTCGGGCTCGGCGGCGAGCCCGTGGTCGGGCTGGCCGACGAGGTCGACCGGTGGACCCGCGCGTTCGTCACCCTGCCGGGCGACATGGGCGGCGACTACCAGCGGGCCGCCAAGGCGCTCCGGGCCAGCATTCCCAAGGCGCTCCCGCCGGCGGTCAACCACGGCGACTTCCGCCTCGGCAACACCCTGTGCGAGGGCGACCGGATTAACGCGGTGATCGACTGGGAGATCTGGTCGGTCGGCGACCCGCGCATCGACCTGGCCTGGCTGACCTTCTTCGCCGACGACGCCGGGCACCCCGCCGTCGCCCCGGGCACGGTCGCGGGCACCCCCGCGGGCCGCGAGATCGTCCGCGCCTACGAGGACGCGCTCGGCCGCCCGGTGCCCGAACTCGGCTGGTTCGACGCGCTCACCCGGTACAAGGAGGCGGGCGTCACCGGCCTGCTGCTCAAGCGGGCGATGAAGCTCGGCCGGCCGGTCAAGGAATCGATGGCGCGGATGCAGCCGGAACTGCCCCGGCTGGTCCAGGAGGCCATCCGCATCGTCAGCGGCTGACGCTCGGTCAGATGAGCTCCAGCCGGCCCCGCCGGACGACCTCGATGAGCAGCCCCGGGTCGACGCCCCGCTCGGCCGCCTGCTCCAGGCAGACGGCTACGTCCTTCTTCATGAACCGGCCGATCCTGGTGGCGAACGAGGCCATGTCGGCCCCGGCCGCGGCCCGGCGGCTCACCTGGCTGCCCCCGCTCATGTGGTTGAGCGCGCTCAGCATCTCCCCGGGAGCCACCCCGAGCTCCTCGCCCAGCCAGACTGCCTCCGCCAGCACCTGCGTGTTGGCGGCGAACAGGAAGTTATTGACCAGCTTGACCGCCAGCGCGGTGCCGAGCTCGCCGGTCTCGATCACCGGGTCGGCGTACGCGCGGACCGCCGCGGCCGCCCGCGCCCGGGCCGCGGCCATCCCGCCGAGCAGCACGGTCAGGCGGCCGGCCGCGATGTCGTCGGGTCCGCCGCTGACCGGGGCGTCCACCACGTGGATGGCGGGAAAGCGGTCGGCCAGGGACCGCAGCACCGACGCCCGGCCGGTCACGTGCGAGGCGAGCACGGCCCCGTTCGGCAGGGCCGCCGCCAGCGGCTCGGCCACCTCGGCCAGCTGCTCGTCGCTGAACACGCACAGCAGCAGCACGTCGGCCCCGGCCGCGGCCTCCGCCAGCTCGGGTGTGGACCGGACGCCGAGCCGGTCCAGGTTGGCCGCCGCCTCCGGCCGCCGCGCGTACACCACCAGGTCATGCCCGGCCGCCGCCAGCCGCTCGACCATCGGAAGGCCCATCCGCCCGGCCCCGACAAACCCGACCCGCAAGGAACCCATCGCCGCCTCCTGTGTCATCACCTGCTCGCCATAGTAGATTATTTAGTTATATGATTGAGTTCAAGCATCAGAACGGCTGGAGGTTCCATGTCCGACGCTGCCCGCCAACCCGCCCCGGGCGCCCCAGCGCCCCGCCCGCCCGAGGGCGACTGGCTGGGGACGCCCTACCTGAGGTTCGAGCGTCATCCGCCGTTCGCGCACCTCACCGTCGACCGCCCGGAGGCCAGGAACGCGCTGACCCAGGCGATGTACTTCGGCGTCCGCTACGCGGTCCGCCGGGTCGACGCGGACCCCGAGCTCGCGGGCCTGCTGATCACCGGCACCGGCGACGTCTTCATCCCCGGCGGCGACCTCGGGCAGCAGGTCACCGACAAGTGGGCCGATTTCAATGCCGCCCCGGGCGCGTTCGACGTGCTGCCGTTCGACGTCCTGCGGCAGAGCGTCAAGCCGGTCGTCTCCGCCGTCAACGGGATCTGCCAGGGCGGCGGCCTGCTGATCGCGATGTGCTCCGACCTCGCGGTGGTGAGCGAGCGTGCCACCTTCCGGGTCCCGGAACTGCTCCGCGGCATCTCCGACACCTACTACGCGCAGCTGCTCGCCCGCATCATCGGCCCGGTCCGCACCCGCGACCTCATGTTCACCGGCCGCCGCCTCAGCGCCGCCGAGGCCCTCGAATGGGGCCTGGTGAGCCGGGTCGTCCCGCACGACGAGCTGATCAAGACCGCCACCGAGGCGCTGATCCAGATCGTCCAGACCGCGCCCGGGGCCCGCCGGGACATCAAGCGGGTCCTCGACCAGTACGTCGGGCTCCAGGACCGGATCGCGTTCTTCGACAGCCTGCAACGCCCCGAGTCGACGGAGGGCTTCGCCGCCTTCATCGAGAAGCGCTCGCCGAACTGGGTGCCGGAGGCGCTGCGGCGCGACGGACGGGCCTGACCCGCCCGCTAGTAATTCCCAACTAGATAAATTAGATTACTAATGCCAGTGAATCTGCCAGTGGATCGCGAGGAGCCATGACCGAAGCCGTCATCGTCGACATCATCCGCACCCCCTCGGGCAAGGGCAAGCCCGGCGGCGCCCTGTCCGGCGTGCACCCGGCCGCCCTGCTCGCGCAGACGCTGACGGCCCTGGTCGAGCGCAGCGGCCTCGACACCGCGCTGGTCGACGACGTCATCGCCGGCTGCGTCGGGCAGATCGGCGACCAGTCGCTCAACATCGCGCGCACGGCCCTGCTCGCGGCCGGCTTCCCGGAGAGCGTGCCCGGGACGACCGTCGACCGGCAGTGCGGGTCCAGCCAGCAGGCGGCCCACTTCGCCGCCCAGGGCGTGATCGCCGGCGCCTACGACATCGTCATCGCCTGCGGGGTCGAGTCGATGAGCCGGGTGCCGATCGGGTCGTCGCGGGCCGGCCGCAACCCGGTCGAGCCGCTGGCCGAGCGCTACCCCGAGGGCCTGGCCAACCAGGGCATCGGGGCCGAGCTGATCGCCGCCCGGTGGAAGCTCGACCGCGAGGCGCTCGACGCCTA
The DNA here is from genome assembly GCA_963836195.1 of uncultured Actinomycetota bacterium. Lineage (GTDB taxonomy): Bacteria > Actinomycetota > Actinomycetes > Streptosporangiales > Streptosporangiaceae > Trebonia. Next base: position 644,940 of record CAWIIX010000002.1, read on the forward strand.
CTCGGCCCGGTCCCACCAGCGCGCCGCCGCGACCACCGTCGACGGCGGTTTCGCCGACGAGATCATTCCGGTCCGGCTGCCCGACGGCGGCACCCACACCGTCGACGAGACCGTGCGGCCGAGCACGACCGCCGAGGGACTGGCCGGCCTGAAGCCGGCCTACTACACGGAAGGCTACGCCGCCCGCTTCCCCGAGATCACCTGGCAGGTCACCCCCGGAAGCTCCTCGCCGCTCACCGACGGCGCCTCGGCCGCGCTGATCATGAGCGAGCAGAAGGCGGCCGAGCTCGGCCTGCGGCCGCGGGCCCGGTTCCACGCCTTCGCGGTGTCGGGCAGCGACCCGCTGCTGATGCTGACCGGGGTCATCCCCGCGACCGAGAAGGTGCTGCGGCGCAGCGGGCTGTCCATCGACGCGATCGACGCCTACGAGGTCAACGAGGCGTTCGCGCCGGTCCCGCTGGCCTGGGCGCAGGAGTTCGGCGCCGACCAGGAAAAGCTCAACCCGCGTGGCGGCGCGATCGCCCTCGGCCACCCGCTCGGCGGGTCAGGCACCAAGCTGATGGCCACCCTGCTGAACTACCTCGAGGCGACCGGCGGCCGCTACGGCCTGCAGACCATGTGCGAGGGCGGCGGGATGGCCAACGCCACGATCATCGAGCG
>CAWIIX010000003.1:0-33181 GCA_963836195.1 uncultured Actinomycetota bacterium
CGGCGAACGCACGGCTACGACGCCGTGTAGTAAGAATTTTACGGATGCCGGGAACTTCCCGGCCCCTGCGGCGCACCAGTGTGCATGGAGTGCGCGACCATCGGCCATGCCGTCCCGGCCCTGCTCGCTGGGGGCCAGCGCGGACGCGGCTGACGGCACGTCAGTGAAGATGACATCTTCTTCACGTTGCGGCCAGGTCGCACGCCCGCGTACCGCCTGGCGGTGCCTTCCGCGTGCAAAGCGACAAGGATCGGCCGGCGGGCCGTGAAGGGAACCTTCCCATGCCCGGGATGAACTCAGGACTGAATCCGGCGGACCCGACGGTGGTCGCCGCGTTCAGGTCGGCGCTGCTGCACCAGGGGCTCATCGCGCTGGTGATCTTGGTCGCGCTGCTGCTGATCTGGGGCACGGCCCAGGCGTGGGCGCCGGCTCTCGGGCGCGGCGGCGCCGCGGCTGGCGGGCAGGCGGCCGGCGACGCGGCGGGTCCCGCCCGGGGTGCCCGGCCCGGTGTGGGGAGCGGGCCGGAGCCGTCGTGGCGCCGGGTACTGCGGGTCGGCTTCGGGCTGCTGTGGATCCTTGACGGGTTCTTGCAGGCGCAGCCGAAGATGGCCGCGGGCATGCCCTCGCAGGTCATCGAGCCCACGGCCGCGAGCTCGCCGGCCTGGGTGCAGCACCTGGTCAACTGGGGCGGCACGGCGTGGTCCTACCACCCGATCCAGGCCGGCGCCGCCGCGGTGTGGATCCAGGCCGGGATCGGCCTGTGGCTGATCGTTGCGGCGCGGGGGCGGTGGTCGCGGCTGGCGGGGCTGGCCAGCGTCGGCTGGGGCCTGGTGGTGTGGGTGTTCGGCGAGTCGTTCGGCGGGATCTTCGCGCCGGGCCTGACCTGGCTGTTCGGCGCACCGGGCGCGGTCCTCATCTACTGCGTGGCCGGCGCCCTGATCGCGCTGCCGGAACGGGCCTGGGGCGCGCCCCGGCTGGGCAGGCTGCTCCTGGGCGGCACGGGGCTTTTCTTCATCGGGATGGCGGTGCTGCAGGCGTGGCCGGGGCGGGGCTTCTGGCAGGGGACCTCGCACGGCCAGCCCGGCACACTGACCGGCATGGTCCAGAGCATGGCCCAGACGTCCCAGCCGCACTTCCTGTCCGCGCTGGTCGCCGGTTTCGGCGGCTTCACCGCCGCGCACGGGTTCGCTGTGAACCTGGCCGCGGTGATCGCGCTCGCCGTCATCGGCACGGGCTTCGTTACCGGGCGGCCGCGGCTGGCCAGGGCGGCGGTCATCGCCGGGATCGTGCTGTGCCTGGCGGACTGGGTGCTGATCGAGGACTTCGGCTTCCTCGGCGGGCTCGGCACCGACCCCAACAGCATGATCCCGATGATCCTGGTGTTCACCGCCGGGTATCTCGCCCTCGTCCGCGCCACGGCCCCCGCCCCCGCCGCCGCCGGTCAGCCGGCCGCGGTTCCACAGCCCGCCGCCCCAGGCGAGCCGGAGCCGGAGGGGGTACCCGCGGGCCCGGCCGGTCCCGCCAGCCCGGACTGGCGGGGCCGCGTCCGGCTGGCCGCCCTGCGTGAGGCGGCCGCGCTGGCCGGCGGCCGGTCCGTGGCCGCCGTCGGCGCGGTCGCCCTGATCGTTCTGGGCGCCGCCCCGATGGCCCTAGCCTCAGCCAGCAGGAACGCCGACCCCATCCTCGCGCAGGCCATCAACGGCGTGAGCGCGCCCGTCGACTACCCGGCGCCGGCCTTCACCCTCACCGACCAGCGCGGCGCGCCGGTGTCGCTGGCGAGCCTGCGCGGCAAGGCCGTGCTGCTGACCTTCCTCGACCCCGTGTGCGTGTCGGACTGCCCGCTCATCGCGCAGGAGTTCCGCCAGGCCGCGCAGCAGCTCGGCGCCGCCGCCCGGCACGTCGAGCTGGTCGCGATCGTGATCAACCCGCTGTTCTACACCGTGGCCTTCACCCAGGCGTTCGACCGCCAGGAGAACCTCGTCGGCGTGCCGGACTGGCTGTACCTGACCAGCTCCCCGGCCCGGCTGGCGGGCATCTGGCGCGCGTACGGCGTCACCGGGGAGGTCAGCCCGGCCGGGGCGATGATCGCGCACAACGACATCGTGTTCGCCATCGACCGGGCCGGCCACGTGCGCAACATCCTGGACTTCGACCCGGGGCCCGGCACCGCGCCCACCCAGGCGTCATTCGCCACGCAGCTGGCTGACGCCGCCCAGCAGATGCTGAGGTCATCATGACCAGCCGCCCGGCCCGTCTGCTCGCGCCCGCGCTCGCAGCCGCGTTCCTCGCCGCGGGATGCGCCAGCGCGACCGCCCGCCCCGCCCCGCCGGCCCCGGCGGTGCTGGCGGTGCCGGCGTCGCTGGCCACCTCCCTGGTCACGGCGGGCGGCAGCTGGGCGGCAGCGGTAATGGGCGGCCCCGCCAGCCAGGACAACACCTTCTGGCAGCTGTTCGCCCGCCCGGGCACCAGCACCGCATGGAAGCTGGCGACCCCCCCGGGAGTCGCCACCAACGGCGGCCTGGTCCTGGCCGGCCTGGGCGGAAAGTCACTGCTGACCGGTTTCCGCCCCGGCGTGGACCTCACCTTCTCCGCGCTCATCACCACCGGCGACAACGGCGTCAGCTGGTCGCCGGGCAGTCCGCTCGACCCCGGACTGGCCGACGTGCCCGATGCCCTCGCCGCCGCCCCGGGATCGGGTCGGCTCATCGCCCTACTGGAGGGCGGCAAGGTCGAGCAGTCACCAGACAGCGGCGCCACCTGGGCGGCCCTGACCAGCGAGCAGTCGCTGGCCGCGTCCCGGGCCGCCCGGCGGTGCGGGCTGACCGCCCTGACGGCTGCCTCCTACGCGCCGACGGGCGCGCCCCTGCTCGCCGGGACCTGCAGCCGCCCCGGCACGGCCGGGATCTTCTCCTACACCGGCGGGCAGTGGCTGCCGGCCGGACCCTCGCTGGCCCCGGCGCTGGCTGCCCAGCCCGTCGAGGTGCTCCGGCTGACCAGCCCGGCGGCCGGCCAGGCAGCGACGGGCAAGGCAACGGCAGGGAACACAGCCCTCCTAGTCTCCGGCACGGGGACGGCCGAGAGCCTGCTCGCCGCCTGGTCCGGCGACGGCGGCGGGCACTGGACCGTGTCCGCGCCGGCCCGCACCGGCCCGGAAGGCATCCGGGCCTCGGGCTTCGGCGCCGCCGGGGCCGCCTGGGTGATATTCGCAGACGGCAGGGCGGAAACCATCAGCGGCCCGGGAGCCGCCTGGCGCCTCCTCCCCGCGCTCCCCCCGGCAACCCAGACGCTCGCCAACGGGCCCGCCGGATCACTCGACGCGCTCGCCGTCAGCGACGGCACGGCGGGACCCGGCAGCGAGCTGACCATCTGGCGGCTGCCGCCCGCTGCCACCGCATGGACCAGGGAGCAAGCCATCTCCGTGCCGATCCAGTACGGTTCCTCAGGCTGAGGCCACAAGCTGCATCCCCGGCAGCGGCGCCAGCCGCCCGTGCAAGTGCGGCTCTGTTCCCGGCACGCTGCAGCGTGCCGGGTGCGGTGCGCGTGATGGGAGGGCAAGGCGTGTTGTCGCCGCCGTGGCCGAGTCGGGCCGCAGCGTTCTGCAGGTCGAACCGGGCAGCGAGCAGCTGGCTGGCGGTGTAGTGGCGCAGCTTCTTGATGTTGAGGTCGACCCCGGCTGCGTGGGCCAGGTCGCTGACCTTGTGCGAGGCCCAGTCCGGGTTCGACAGGATGCTGTGGACCTGGCGGATCGTGCCAGGCTTCATCGGGTGGCAGACATGCCGCTGGCAGCCGGCCAGCTTGCAGTCATGCCCGGGAACCGTGGCGCCAGCGGCCAAGCCGGGCTGCTCATCCACCGCGGGCTCCTCGGCGACAACTGCGGTGCGGCCCTGGCGGACCACGATCAGCCCGTCGCTCGCGAGCTCGCGGAAAGCCCGCTGCATAGTGGATCGGGGAACGCCCTGAAGTGCCTGCAGATCGCGGACGGACGGGATGTCCGCCCCGGCCGACAGAGCGCCTGACTCGATCGCAGTGCGGAGCCTGTCCGCCACCTGCTCCCAGATGAGCCGAGGGTCGTCCGCAGACGGCCGGAGGTCGGGACATTTCGGTGCTCGGTGAACGGCTTGCCCACGCAGGTGAGGTCGCCGCACTTCTTCAGCCGTGAGTAGAGCGTGTCGAGGTTCGGCCCCTGCACCTTGCGCACCTTCAGGTGCCCCAGGGCAGGCCGGATCGTCCGGCGGACGTAGCTGTCGAACCCTTCCCGGGTCGATACGTCCCAGTCCGCGATCGGCATGTACTGGTCAAGGAGCTGCCCGACGTCAAGCTTGGTCGGGTGCCAGGGATTCGAACCTTCCGTCCATCGGCGCTCGTCCGTTATCTCGACGACAGAGCAAGTAAACGGGAGCGCGGACCACGCTGAGGATCAGGACGACGTTTTGCGTGGCTCAGGCCCGAGAAGGTAGTCGAAGGTCATCGGGCCGCCGGTCAACAGCAATAGCCTCCACAGGACTACATGTGATCGGCGTCACATCCCGTTTCTAGCCAAGTTTCTAACCACCCGGTCAGAAAAAAAATTGGATGGCCCGCTAAAATCGCAAGTCACCCATCTTGCAACATGGGGTGAGTGACGGGACTTGAACCCGCGGCATCCAGGACCACAACCTGGCGCTCTACCAGCTGAGCTACACCCACCATGAACTGCCTTCACGCAGGAAGACAGTAAGGAGTATAGCGGTCCGCGACCGTGCCAGTGAACGCGTTACGCGTCGGCCGGCTTGGCGTTCGCGAACCGGGCTGCGATCTCCCGCGCGGTCGCCGAGTCGGGTCCCGGCTGGGGCACGAACACGGCCTCGCGGTAGTACCGGAGCTCCTGCACCGACTCGATGATGTCGGCCAGCGCCCGGTGCCCGCCGTGCTTGCTCGGGGAGGCGAAGTACGCCCGCGGGTACCAGCGCCGCGCCAGCTCCTTGACCGAGGAGACGTCGATCATCCGGTAGTGCAGCCAGGTGTCGAGCACCGGCATGTCGCGGGCGATGAACCAGCGGTCGGTGGCGATCGAGTTCCCGCACAGCGGCGCCTTCTTGGGCTCCGGCACGTGGTGCTTGACGTACGCGAGCACGGCGTCGGCGGCCTCGTCGAGCGCCATCCCGCCGGACAGGTCGGCCAGCAGCCCGGACTTGGTGTGCATCTCCCGCACCACGTCGCTCATCTGGTCAACCGCCTCGGCTGGCGGCTTGATGATCAGGTCGATCCCGCCGTCGAGCAGCGTCAGCTCCCCGTCGGTCACCACGCACGCGATCTCGATCAGCGCGTCCCGCTCGATATCGAGCCCGGTCATCTCGCAGTCGATCCATACCAGCCGGTCGTTCATCCAACCAAGGTTAAAGGCAAAAACCATCGTCCCGAACGGACGCGTTGCTCCGCCTCCCCGCCGCCGCTCACCTGTCGCCCGCCGTCACGGACCCCAAACGCGCCCTGTCGGCTACCGCACCGACACCGGTCGGCAATCCCAGCCGCTCAGGTTGGCAAGCGGCGGTTTGCTGGCGGTGGCCGCTAGGCGGTGTTCTCGTGGTGCCAGGTGAGGGTCTTGGGGCGGCCGTGGTGGGTGCGGGCGAGCACGGCCTGGGCGCGACCCATGATTGTGTTCCGTTTGGGGCCGCGTTTTCCGGCCATGGGCGTCATCGTGTGCCGTCGGGGGCACCCCGCGACCCGGAAGACCCACGCTGAGCCTCATACGCGTCCGGCCTGGTGTGCGTGGTGACGATGAGTACGGTGTGTCGATGCCTGACAGGACCCGCAGCGCGCACGCCAGCCCCTACGCGCCGCCGCCCGCCCGCGCGCGAATGTGCGCCGGCACCTCAGCCCCCGCAGGCATCTCCGGCAGCCCCCGCAGGCATCTCCGGCGCGGGAACCGACTCCCCGAACGTCACCGCGATCGGCAGCACGCCATTGATGCCGCAGAAAGCGAGCTTAGGCCGGGATCGGTAGCGCGGCGGCGGCGAACGGGGTCGGCAGATCCCGGCTCCGCACCGCCCGTCCGTGCGGCCCGCTGCCGGTGAGCCGGTGAATGTCGATCGCCCCCGGCCCGACGTGAGCGCACCCGGGGACCTGCGACGCGCCGAAGTGCCCGCCTCGCGCCCACGCCGCGCGGCTCCCCTCGGCCGCCCCGGCCGCGCCCCCGACCGCCCCAAAAGCTCCAACGGCCGCCAACAGCCCCAACGGCTCCAACGGCCCCAACAGAGCCAACGGCCCCGACAGCGCCGACCACGCCCCTCGCCCGCCCGTGGTCGGCCCAGCCGCCAGGCGGCCCGGCCGGCCACCGCCTCGAGACGCCCCACGAGTCGAGCCAGCTCATGATCGTCTCGACCCCGATCAGCGGCCCGCTGGTGAACGGCTCGGCGGCCACGGCGAGCACCCCGATCTGCACGCAGACCCGGCCCTCGGCGTTCACGTTCGCCGTTCGCGGCTGAATCCGCACCGGCGTCCAGTCGAGCCGGTCCGGCGCGCCGAGCGCGCGGCCGGCCCGCAGCACCGAGATCAGCTGCGCGATCTCGCCCGTCGACGGGTTCCAGACCAGGTGGCAGGGGCGGTGGTCGGCCACCAGCCGCTGCCCGGCCGACTGCACCGAGACGGCGTTGGCGGGGCTGCCGAGGGTGAGCCAGACGGCCCGCGGCGCGCCGCCTCCCAGTGCGCCGCCGTCTGCTTCCGCCCGGATGCGCACTGCCTCCGGCAGCCATGCGTGTGCCACGGTGCCGCTCCCCTCCCAGGTACGACTCAAGGGGTCTAGACCTCCGGTCAATAGACCTCTTCCCCTACTTACGCCCGCAGGTGTGATTAGTCCAGAGGGGCCTGGCGAATACGGCGCAACAGCAGGAAGTCGGGAGGAATCAACAAGCGTCTCCGGCCAACTACGATCCGTGATCGCAGGCCGACCGGCGAGTTACTGCCGGCGGATCGTCTGCGCCTGGAAGTAAGCGGTCGAGTCGGACCGCCACAGCATGGCGATCGCGCCCACGCCGACCGCCCACGACGCCACCGAGATGATGATGACGACGACCTCGGCGGCGGTGATGACCTGCCCGCCGTGCAGCGAGTCGACCGTCGCGTAGAGCTGGACGGTCGAGATGGCGAACAGCAGCGAGGCGACGATGCGCGCCCACTTCATCCCTGCGCGGTTGAACCGGGCCATGATGATCCAGAGCATGAAGTACACCGCGTAGGAGACGATCAGGAAGATGATCGCCGTCGTCAGCTGGGACGAAGTGAGCGACTTGCCGTCGATCTCGATCGAGTTCTTGTCCACGATCGTGGCAATGACCTGGAACACGCCGAACACGACGGTGATGGCCGCGCCGGCCAGCATGAACCTGACCGCCTTGCGCATGGTCGCCGGGAGGCCGGGATCGTCGGGCGCGCCGCCGGACAGCTTCGTCTCGATGCCGGCGAAGGCGGTCCCGCCTCCGATGGATGACTTGAACATTGGCTGCCCTTACGTGAACGCGGTGACAGAACGAAGCATAGTGCTGAACTGCCGCTACGCTGCGCGCGGTGCCCGATGCCGGCCGGCTGCGGCCGGGGATGGCCCGAAGGCGGATGGATGCCCTATTCTGTCCTAGCTTCTTAAGTATTGCCGGAAACTCGTGCAGCGGCACCGGGCGCGGTATCATTCCAGCGTCGTTGCCGCATGCATGTGCGGATAGCTCGTGCAGACAACGCGTGCATTTGGTGGAGGGACGTGCTGGTGAACGGGGAGCACCGGCCCGTCGAGACGCCTGAGAGGGGGAACGCGTTGAGTGTAAGTGCGCCCGGGAGCGCGGCCGCTCCCGCAGGCGGGCCAACGGTTCTCCGCATGCTGCTCGGCGCACAGCTCCGCAGGCTCCGCGAGGGCGCGGCCATCACCCGCGACGACGCCGGCTACCACATCCGCGCCTCCGGCTCCAAGATCAGCCGGATGGAGCTCGGCCGCGTCTCGTTCAAGGAACGCGACGTCACCGACCTGCTCGAGCTCTACGGGGTCACCGACCCGGCCGAGCGCGAGAAGCTGATCCAGCTCACCAGGGAAGCGAACGCCACTCCCTGGTACCAGAAGTTCCACGATGCGGTCCCCGACTGGTTCCACGTGTTCGTCGGGCTCGAAGAGGCCGCGCAGCTCATCCGCGTCTACGACATCCAGTTCGTGCCCGGCCTGCTGCAGACCCAGGATTACGCGCGGGCGGTCATCCAGCAGGGTTCCCCCGGCCTTGACGCGGATGAGGTCGAGCGCCGCGTGCAGCTCCGGATGGGCCGCCAGGAACTGCTGAAGAGAGAGAACCCGCCCCGGTTCTGGGCGATCGTGGACGAGGCGGCGCTGCGCCGCCCGATGGGCGGCCGCGAGGTCCACGTGGCCCAGATCGAGCGGCTGATGGACGTCATCGCCGAGCCGAACATCACCCTGCAGGTGATGCCGTTCAAGTACGGCGGCCACGCGGCCGACGGCGGCGCGTTCATGATCATGCGGTTTCCCGACACCGATCTGCCCGACATCGTCTACATGGAGTACCTGACCGGCGCGCACTACATTGACAAGGACGAGGAAGTCGAGCGGTACGCTGCGGTGATGGAACGACTTTCTGTGGCGGGCACGTCACCCGACAAGACCAGGGAGATCCTGGCCGGGATGCTGAAGGAGATCTAGGCCCATGGCCGACGGGCTCTACAACGGAATGCCGGCCGGGGAACTGCCGGACCTGACGTGGCGGCTGGCCGGCGGGGCCGACGTCGGGGTGGAGATGGCCAGGCTGCCCGACGGGCAGATCGCGGTCCGCAACGCCGCCGACCCGCAGGGCCCGGCGCTCATCTACACCCGAGCCGAGATCGAGGCGCTCATCGGCGGCGCGCAGGATGGGGATTTCGACGCGCTCCTCGCGTGACGAGGCGGCGGCGTCGGCCGTTTCCTCGCCCAATCAAGACCAGGCACCCCGTTCGAGCGAAGATCAAGAGCGAGAAGATCAAAATCGGTTTTCCCGAACGGTCGCGTGGCTCCGTCTCACTCGTCCCGACGACGCGCCCGACCTGACCCGCCGCGACCGGGTGCTGCTCCGCTGGGAGATCATCGCCGTCTTCGCGGTGTCGCTCGGCGCCAGCGGCCTCTACGCGTTCATCTCGCTGATCGGCTCGCTGACCGCGACGGTGTCGCTGCATTCGCAGCAGGTCACGCTGAATGGCTCGCAGGCCCCCGGACGTCCGTTGCTCGACCTCTTCCTGCAACTGGACTCGCTGCTCAGCGGCGTGGCGCCGGTGCTGCTGGCGGTCTACCTGCTGTTCCGCGCGGGCGACTGGTCCTCGATCGGCCTGGACTGGTCACAGCCGCGGCGCGACTTCCTGCGCGGGGCGGCGCTGGCCGCCCTGATCGGCTTCAGCGGCCTGGGCCTGTACCTGATCGCCTACAAGGCCGGCATCGCGGTGAACGTGGTCGCCGAGGGGCTGCCGGACATCTGGTGGCGGTTCCCGGTGCTGATCCTGTCCGCCTTCCAGAACGGACTGCTCGAAGAGGTTCTGGTCACCGGCTACCTGCTGACCCGGCTGCGCAAGCTCGGGCTGAACCCGGCCGCCGCGATCGCGATCAGCGCCACCCTGCGCGGCTCGTACCACTTGTACCAGGGGTTCGGCGGCTTCATCGGCAACGCGATCATGGGCGTGATCTTCGGGGTGCTGTTCCTGCGCTGGCGCCGGGTGGGCCCGATGATCGTCGCGCACACCCTCATTGACGCGGTCGCTTTCATCGGCTATGCGCTGCTCGTCGGCCACGTGTCCTGGCTGCCGTGAACAAAGCTTCCAGTCGGCCGCCGATCACTTTTTTCCCGAGAATGGCATTTATGGGCATCTTTGCACGTTACATAAACGGCATTGGGCCGTTATCCTGCCGGCATGCCGGATTTTCAGAGCTCAGCCCGACTGACCCCCGAGATTCCAGGCACGAGCATCGATCCAGCGATATCGACGGTGGCCGACCTAACGCAGGCGATGGCCGAGTCCAGGCTCACGGCGACGGCGCTGACCCGGCATTACCTGGACCGCATCGCCGAGGTGAACCCGGCCCTGCACGCGGTGATCACCGTGCTCCCGGACGCGGCCGAGCAGGCGGCCGCGAGCGACGCCGCCTGGCGGTCCGGCCGGCCCCGCGGCCGCCTCGAGGGCATCCCGGTCCTGGTCAAGGACAACGTCCAGGTCACGGGCGCGCCGACCACGGCCGGCTCGCCCGCGCTGCTCGGGGTCCAGCCGCCGGACGCGTTCGTCGTCTCCCGGCTCCGCGCGGCGGGCGCGATCATCCTGGCCAAGGCGAACCTGTCGGAGTGGGCGAACTTCCGGTCGACCAGGTCGAGCAGCGGCTGGTCGACACTCGGGGGCCAGACCGCGAACCCCTACGCGCTCGACCGGAACCCGTCCGGCTCAAGCTCGGGGTCGGCGGCCGGCGTCTCGGCCGGGCTGGCGGCGCTGGCGGTGGGCACCGAGACCGACGGCTCGATCGTCTCCCCGTCCAGTGCCTGCGGCGTGGTCGGCATCAAGCCGACCGCGGGCCTGGTGAGCAGGACCGGCATCGTGCCGCTGTCCCCGGTCCAGGACACCGCGGGCCCGATGGCCGTCTGCGTCGCCGACGCGGCCGTCCTGCTGACCGCGATGGCCGCCGCCGACTCGGACGATCTCTCCGTTCTGGGCATAGCCAACGACGATCACCCGGAGCGGTCGCACGGCGGCATCGACTACACCGCGTTCCTCGACCCGGGGGCGCTCGAGGGGGCCCGGATCGGCATCTGGCGGGCCGCCTCGGTCGGCGCCGACGCCGCCAGCGCGGCGCTGCTCGACGCCGCCGTGGGCTGCCTGCGGTCGTTCGGCGCGGTGGTGATCGACCCGGTCGACCTGCCGGGCATCGAGAAGGTCACCGAGCCCGAGTTCGACGCGCTCAACTACGAGTTCAAGCACGGGATCAACGCCTATCTCAAGTACCTGGCCGAATTCGCGGTCGGCACCGGGGCGCCACCGCCCGCGACCCTGGCCGAGCTGATCGAGTTCAACGAGCGGCACGCCGACGTCGTGCTCGCCCGGTTCGGCCAGGAGATCTTCTACGCGGCCGAGGCGACCAGCGGCAACCTCGGCGATCCGGTCTACCTCGAACTCCGCCGCGCCGCCAACCGGCTGGCGATGTCCGCGGTGGAGACGCCGACGGTCGAGCACAAGCTCGACGCGATCTTCTCGCTGACCGCCAACCCGGCCTGGCTGACCGACTACATCCTCGGCGACCACAACGTCTTCGGCACCTCCCGCCCGGGCGCGGTGACCGGCTGGCCGACGATCTCGGTCCCGTTCGGCGACGTCGGAGGCCTCCCGGTCGGCGTCTCGTTCCTCGGCCCGCACTGGAGCGAGCCCCGCCTGCTCGCCCTCGCCTACGCCTTCGAGCAGGCCACCAATCACCGCCGCCCCCCCAGACTCCTCCCCACCATCCCCACCTCCCGCTGACCCGCCCAGCCACCCCCCAACGAGCCACCAGCCACCTCCCCAACGAGCCAAATGCGCGTTTGGGCCGGCCAACGGCCGCAACGCGCACTCGGCACACGCGCACTCGGCACACGCGCACTCGGCACACGCGCACTCGGCACACGCGCACTCGGCACACGCGCACTCGGCACACGCGCACTCGGCACACGCGCACTCGGCACACGCGCACTCGGCGCTCAGGCGCCCGGGACCGCGGGCAGATTCGCCAGGGCCGTGTCGATGCGGTCCTGCGAGAGGTCGTAGTCGGTCATCTCGCCCGACAGGTACCGCTCGTAGGCGACCATGTCGAAGTGCCCGTGGCCGCACAGGGCCGTCAGGATCACCTTCTCCTCGCCGGACTCGGCGCACCGCTTCGCCTCCTCGACGACCGCGGCGATCGCGTGCGACGGCTCCGGGGCTGGCAGGATGCCCTCGGCCCGCGCGAACGTGACCGCCGCCGCGAAGCACTCCCGCTGCGGCTTCGCCACCGCCTCGAACAGGCCGAGCTCGTACATGTGGGACAACAGCGGCGACATCCCGTGGTAGCGCAGCCCGCCCGCGTGCACCGGGTCGGGGATGAACCCGTGGCCCAGGGTGTGCATCTTCATCAGCGGCGTGAACCCGGCCGTGTCGCCGAAGTCGTACGCGTAACGACCACGGGTGAACGACGGGCACGCCGACGGCTCCACCGCCCTGATGACCGGGTTCATCCGGCCGGCCAGCTTCTCCCGCAGGAACGGGAAGACCAGCCCGGCGAAGTTGGACCCGCCGCCGGTGCAGCCGACGATCAGGTCGGGCCCGGCCTCGCCCGCGAGGTCGAACTGCGCCAGCGCCTCCTGGCCGATCACCGTCTGGTGCAGCAGCACGTGGTTGAGGACCGAGCCGAGCGCGTACCTGGTCTCGGCCGACCCGCCCGCCGCCTCGACCGCCTCGCTGATCGCGATGCCGAGCGAGCCCGGCGAGTCCGGGTCGGACGCGAGCACGTCCAGGCCCGCCTTGGTCGCCCGGGACGGGGACGGGTGCACGGTCGCGCCGTAGGTCTGCATGAGCGTGCGCCGGTGCGGCTTCTGGTCGTAGGACGCGCGGACCATCCAGATCTCGCAGTCCAGGGCGTACTGCGCCGCCGCGAACGCGAGCGCGCTGCCCCACTGCCCGGCCCCGGTCTCGGTGGTGAGCCGCTTGGTGCCCTCGACCGAGTTGTAGTAGGCCTGCGGCACCGCCGTGTTCGGCTTGTGCGACCCGGCCGGGGAGCCGCCCTCGTACTTGTAGTAGATCCGGGCCGGGGTGTTCAGCTGCTTCTCCAGCCGGCGGGCCCGGAACAGCGGCGTCGGCCGCCACAGCTTGTAGACGTCGATGACCTCGCCCGGGATATCGACGTAGTTCTCGCCGGTGACCTCCTGGCGGATCAGTTCCATCGGGAACAGCGGCGCGAGGTCGTCGGGCCCCACCGGCTGATGGGTACCGGGGTGCAGCGGCGGCGGCGGGGGAGCGGGCAGGTCGGGAACGATGTTGTACCACTGGGACGGGATCTGCGACTCGTCAAGGATGTACTTGGTCCGCTCGGTCACGGCTACTCCGATCGCTATCTGCACGGCGTTTCAGGGGCAGAGCGCGGCTTCGCCGGCGGTGCCGCGAGTGCTCTTCCGCACCATACGCCGCAGGCCGCGAATGCCACCAGCCTTCGCGGCCGGGCCCCGGCGGGGACCGGTATGGTCGGATTCATGTCAACGGTTCCAGAGATATCGCCCGCCGTCCGCGCCGCGCTCGCGGCCGGACGGCCCGTGGTGGCGCTCGAGTCGACGATCATCTCCCACGGCCTGCCGCGGCCGGCCAACCTGGCGGCGGCCCGCTCGTTCGAGGAGATGCTGACCGAGGCGGGGGTGACCCCGGCCACGATCGCGGTGATCGACGGCGTGCCCAGGGTCGGCCTGGACGGCCGCGACCTCGAGCGGATCGCCCTCGACGAGTCGGTCATCAAGGTCAGCGTCCGCGACCTCGGGCTGGCCATGGCCGCGAAGCGGACGGCCGGCACCACGGTCGCGGCCACCTCGATGCTCGCGGCCCGGGCCGGGATCCGGGTGTTCGCCACCGGCGGCCTGGGCGGCGTCCACCGGGGCTTCGCGGAGTCGCTGGACGAGTCGGCCGACCTGACCGTGCTCGCCGCGACGCCGATCACGATCGTGTCGGCGGGCGTGAAGTCCATCCTCGACATCCCGGCGACGCTGGAGCGCCTGGAGACGCACGGCGTTGCCGTCGTCGGCTACCGCACCAGCCGGTTCCCCGCGTTCTACCTGACCGACTCCGGCCAGGACCTCGACTGGCAACTTGACTCCGCGGCCGAGATCGCCGCGGTGATGGCGGCCAGGGACGCCGTGGGAGACACCGCCGCGCTGCTGATCGCCAACCCGCTGCCGCTGGACAAGCAGCTCGATCCCGCCCTGCATGACCAGGTGCTCAGCGAGGCCCTGGCCGCCGCCGACCAGGCGAACGTGCGCGGCAAGGCCGTCACCCCGTTCCTCCTGGCGTACGTGCAGCGCGCCACCCACGGCAAGAGCGTCGAGGTCAACCTGGACGTTGCCCGCGGCAACATCGCCCTCGCGGCCGAGATCGCGACCGCGTGGGCCGCCCGCGGGGCTAAAACCGCCGACGCCTGATCTGCTCGGTGAGCTCGAATGCCGTGACATGAAAGAGTAGTGACGACCAGCCCGACCCGTCACCGGGGAGACCCAGCCATGACCGAGACGCCCGCAGCACCAGGGCCCGCTGTGCCGGGGGCCGCAGAGAGGCCGATGGACGCGCCGATCACCCGCGTGACCGTGTTCAGGGACGGCGCGCGGGTGCTGCGGGCCGGCCTGATCGAGCTGACGGCCGGGCCAGGATCGGTCACCATCGGGGACCTCCCGGCCGCGGTCGACACCGCCAGCGTCCGCGTCGCCGCTCGCGGCCGCGACCTCGCGTTGCGCAACGTCGAGGTGCGCCGCCGGGTCGGCACCGAGCCGCTGCGCGAGCAGGCCGCGCGGCTGCGGGGCGAGGTTGAGCGCTGGCGCGACGCCGTCCACGCGCTCGACGACGAGGATGCCGCCGAGCAGGCCGGGCTCGGCTTTCTCAGCCACCTGTCCGAGGCCGCCGCGACCTCGCTCGCCCGGGCGGTCGGCTCCGGCCGGGCCGGCTACGACGAGCTGTCGGGGATGGCCGGCCACCTCTCCGCGTCCACCGCGAGCGCCCTCGTGAGAAAGCGCGAGATCGGCGTCCGCAAGCGCACCGCCGAGCGGGAGCTCGCCGCCGCCGAGGCCCGCCTGAACGCCGCCGAGCAGGACGGCGGCAAGCCCAAGAAGGTCGCGTTCGTCGAGGTCGTGGTGGATCTGGAGGCCCGGGCGGCCACCGAAGCCGAGATCGACCTCACCTATCACGTGTCCGGCGCGTCCTGGCGTTCGCTCTACGACCTGGTGCTCGACGGGGAGCGGCTGAACGTGTCCTACCTGGCCGAGGTCACCCAGCAGACCGGCGAGGACTGGCCCGAGGTCGCGCTCGTGCTCTCGACCGCCCGCAGCGGGCAGAGCCAGACCCTGCCCGAGCTGAGCCCCTGGTACATCGGCCGTCCCCAGCCGCCCCGCCTTCCCGGTGGCGCCGTGCCGATGTCGGCCATGGGGGGCGCGGCGGCCTCGAGCGGCCCCGACGGGCCGGGCGAGGGGCAGCGCGTCATGGCCTTCGCCGCCAGCGCCGGGAAGCGGCAGCCGCGGGCGGCCAGCATGCTCGCCGCCGAGCAGGCCGAGAGCGAATCCGGGGCCGGCCTGACTTACACGGTGGCCCGCCCGCTGGCCGTGCCCGGCGACGGCGGCCCGCACAAGACGCTGATCGCCAGCTTCGACGCCGAGGCAGTGCTCGACTACCTGACCGTCCCGGTGCTCGCGCCCGAGGCGTACCTGCGGGCCACGGTCACCAGCGGCCCGCTGCTGCTGCTCCCGGGACGGGCCCGGATCTTCCACGGCGCCCAGTTCGTCGGCGAGACCCACCTGGACACGGTCGCCCCCGGCGAGGAGTTCGAGGTCCAGCTCGGCGTGGACGACCAGATCAAGGTCGAGCGGAAGCTGCGCCGCCGCAGCACGAGCAAGGCTCTGCTCGGCGGGACCAGGACGATCGACATCGGCTACGAGATCACGGTCGAGAATCATCGCGACCGCGCGGTCGCGGTGAGCGTGCACGACCACATCCCGGTCTCCACCGACGGCGACATCAAGGTGCGCGCCCGCGAGACGGCCCCGCCGCCGGCCGAGACCGACGACCTCGGCGAGCTCACCTGGAAGCTGGCCCTCGGACCGCGTGAGTCGGCCGCCATCAAGCACCGGTTCACCGTCGAGCATCCACCCCAGATTACTGTTACCGGCCTGTGACCAGGGCTCTCGTGACTCGAAAGCGGGCAGGAAGCGACGCGCCAACCGGCGAAAACGCGCTAACCTTGGTGTCGTAGGGGGAGAGGCGGGAGTGGCTGACTAATGAGAGATCAGGCGGAGCAGACTATGCCAGTCGTCGTGGTGCTGCCGGCTGAGATCGATGTCACCAACTCCGAACTCGTCCACGAGCGCATAGTCGCGGCGCTGACCCCCGGGGTCGACGTCGTGATCGCGGACATGACCTCGACGACCTTCTGCGACTCCTCCGGGGTGCACGCGGTGATCTTCGCCCACGAGGTCGCCGTCACCCGAGGGGTCGAGCTGCGGCTGGCCGTCTCGCCGGACGGCTCGGTCCGCCGGGTGCTCCAGCTGATCGGCGTCGGCAGCGTCGTGCGGGTGTTCCCCACCCTGGCCGAGGCCATGGACGCGGTCTAGCCGACGCCCCCGAGGCAGCCACCCCGAGTCGGCACCCCCAGCCGATTCTCTAGCCCGTCCTGCGCGCGACGATCATCGCGACGTCGTCCTCGCTCGAGCCGAGCGCTGACATCACGCGGTTGGCGAACGCCTCGACGTCGGCATCGGCGGCCTGCAGGGCGACCACGCGCAGCTTCTCCAGGTTGTCATCGAGATTGACCGCGCGATCCTCGACCAGGCCGTCGGTGAACAGCAGCAGCGTGCCGCCGGCTGGCAGCGAGGCCGTCTCCACGTGCGGGTCATGGCGAGTCAGGCCGAGCATCAGTCCGCCCTCGCCGACAAAGGCCGCGCCCGTCCCGTCCGGCCCGCCCTGGTCGGCTACCAGCAGGGGCGGCATATGCCCGCAGTTCACGATCGTCAGCTCGCCGTTGGCCGGATCGAGCAGCACCAGGCACAAGGTGGCGATGAGCCCCGGGTGGTAGCGGCGCAGAACCTCGTTGACCAGGCCGGTGATCGCCACCGGCGGGTGCCCCTCGCTGACGAACGCGCGCAGCGCGTGCCGCAGCTCGCCCATCACGGTGGCCGCGTGCAGCGAGTGCCCCTGCACGTCCCCGATGACCACCAGCACCCCGTCGCGCCAGGGCAGGGCCTCGTAGAAGTCGCCGCCGACCGCGGCCTGGTCGCTCGCGGGCAGATAGCGGAATGCCATCGAGACGCCGGGCATCGTCGGCAGCGTCGCCGGCAGGAAGCTCCGCTGCAGGGTGAGGGCCACCAGGTGCTCTTCGGCGAACGAGCGCAAGGCCTCCAGGCCGAGCGCGACGGACTGAGTCAGCTGGCTGAGGATCTGCATGTCCTCCTCGCCCGCGATGCCCGCGTAGTCGACCGCCAGCGCCGCCGCCGGCTTGCCCGGCTTGACCCTGGCGGCGGCCACGCAGACGTCCACCCGCAGCGTGCTGTCGGGCACGATGCGCAGCCATTCCTCCGCGCTGAGGCTCGCGATCCCGCTGACCTGGCTCTGGCCGAGCACCCGCTCGGCGACCCGGCTCGCCAGCCCCGGCCTGCCGCCCCGCCGTACCGTTCCCGGGCTGCCCGGGGTGGCCGCGACCCGGCGATCCTGGCCGTCAGGCATCTCCACCGTCAGCACGGCGTGCACCGAGAAGATCCGCGCGGCGGCGGTCGCCGCCGCTGCCCCCAGCCCGTCAAAGGTCTCGGCCGCGTTGATGTCCAGGGTCGCGCTGGCCAGCGCGGCCAGCCGCGAGGCGGTCCGCTCCGCCCGCTGCCTGGCCCGGTAGTAGCGCAGCGCGGCGGTCACCGTGGCCAGCAGTTCGGCCGGCTCGGTCGGTTCGATCAGATAGGCGTCGGCTCCCTGAGTGAGGCCATGAGCGCGGTCGGCGACCTCAACTGCGGTCGCGGATACCTGGATCACCGGGATCGCGGCCGTCCGAGGGTCGCCCTTGATCAGCCGGCAGACCTCGTAGCCGCTCATGTCAGGCAGGTTCACGTCGAGCAGGACCAGTTCGATCCCGTCGAGCAGGGCGAGCGCCTCCCGCCCGGTCTCGGCCTCGGTCACCGCGTGTCCCGCCCGCCGCAGCCAGGTCCCGAGCAGGTAGCGCTTGGCCTCGTCGTCATCGACGAGCAGAAGCGTGCCGGCGGCCTCAGCCATCGTGCCCCCCGATGGCACCGCGGATCGCGAAGGCGAGCCGTTCCCTGGTCAGCTCCCCCTTGCGCAGCAGCGCCGAGGCGCGCGGCGGGGCCGGCACGTCGAGGCCGGTGATGACGATCGTCGGCAGGCCGGCCGGCAGCCGCTCGAGCAGCGCACCGCCGTCCACGCCGGGCATGATCAGGTCCGTGAGTACCAGGTCGACGCCGCCGCCGGCGACCACTGCGAGCGCCTGGGCGCCGTCCTCGGCCTCGACGAGACGGTCAGCGATGCCGGCCAGCATCGACTTCAGCACCTGGCGGAAGCCCGCGTCATCGTCGGCCACCACGACCGTGCCGACGGACGGCATCCCGTGCGGCAGGCGCAGCACGGCCGTCGTCCCGGTGCCTGCCTTGCTGGTCAGCGTGAGCTCGCCGCCCAGCAGCCCGGCTAGCCGGCGGGCGTAGGGCAGCCCAAGCCCGGTGCCACCCCGCTTGACCCCCGGCACCTGATAGAACTCCTCGAACACGCGCTCCAGTTGATCGACGGGAATGCCGGTACCGGTGTCGGCGACCCGGAACTCGATCCCGCCCCCGGCGGTATGCACGGTCAGCCGCACCTCGCCTCGGTCGGTGTACTTGATGGCGTTGGACAGCAGATTACGCAAGATCGCGGTCAGCGCGATCTCGTCGGTCAGCACGGTGGCGGGAACGCCGTCGGCGGCTACCACCACATCGACCGGCTTGCCCTCGGCTATCGGTCGGGTGAGCCCGCGCAGCGAGGCCAGCAGCATGGGCAGGCTGACCTCGGCCGGCTCGATGACAAGCTGCCCCGATTCCGCCTTGGCGACGTCGAGGAGGTCGTTGACCAGCGTGAGCAGCGAGCCGGAGGTGTTCCTGATCAGCTCCACCTGGTACTGCTGCTCGGGGTCGAGGCCGCCCGCCGGGTCGGCCAGCAGCCGGGTCAGACCGGTGATCGAGTTCAGCGGGGTCCGCAGCTCGTGGCTGACGTTGGCCCAGAAGCGGTCCTTGGACTCCGACGCCAGGCGCAGCTGCTCGGACTTCTCCTCCAGTTCCCGGTACAGCGCGACGACGCCCCGGTTGGTCTGCTCGAGTTCCTCCGAGAGCTCGCTGTACAGAGCCATCACGCCGCGGTTGGTGTCCTGGAGCTCGGCGTTGAGCAGCAGCAGCTGCTCCTTCTGCCCCTTGAGATCCTCGAGCGCCGCGATGAGGTCGTCGTTGTTGCGCCGAAGTTCTTCCAGCGTGGACTCCGGGACCATGGCCGCGAGCTGTTCCTTCACCGCGCGTGTGTCTGCCTGGGCAATCGGCGGGCGGCGTTTCAACATGCGGACAACCCGCCCTTCGGTTACGACAGTATCCATCAAGCGAGCCGCGGCGGCGACGCCGTCCTCGGGCAGCTCGCCATCGACCGTGACGGTCAGCACCAGGTGAGCCGGGTCGGCCCCGAACCCGATGACCCCGGTCTCCCCGGCGGTGACCGCGCTTCTGCACACCTCGCTGAGGGCGGTGGCGACCCGCACCTGATCCTGGCGTTCAAGTGCCAGCCCGGCCGCCAGCTCACGGCCGAGCCGGCGTGCGGCGAAGACCCCCGACAGGTCGCGGACGGTGAGGCTGGCGAACTCCTCGGTCATGGCTTCAGCACCAGCACGCTCGCGTCGTCGCGGTGCGTCCCCGCCTCGGCCAGCAGCGCGGCCGCGGCGACGAGCGGGTCCCGGCCGGTGACGCCGGGCAGGCTGTCGGGACTCCACCTGCTGCTCAATCCATCGGAATGCAGGATGACGGCCGCGCCCGGCGGCGCGTCGTACTCGAACTGCCTGATCGCGCGGGCCTGGTGCCCCGCGATCCCCGGCACCGAGAGCATGCTCTTGCGGGCGCCGTTGGCCAGGATCACCGCCGCGATGTTGCCAAGGCCGCAGAACCGGACCAGCCGGCCGGTCACCTGCACGACCGCGAGGGCGCCGCCGCGGGTGTGGCCGATCCGGCTGTGCGCCCGCGCGACCGCCGCCGCCGGATCGCCGACCGGGCCGTCGAGCACCGCGTGGACCGCCTCATTGGCGGCGATCGCGGCCAGCGGGCCGTGGCCGAGGCCGTCGCACAGGACGCCGGTCAGCGTCCCGTCCGACTCCTCCACGGCGAAGACGTCGCCGCACTCGGTTTCCCCCTCGATCGGCCGGGCCAGCCCGGCGCAGCAGCCCGGGACGGAGCGGGGCTCGGGCCAGAACCGCGCCACCAGCACGGTGCCGTGGCCGTCGACCGAGTACAGGTCGCAGAAGTCGGCCAGCCGTTGGATCGCGCCCAGCCCGATGCCCAGGGTGCCGCTGGTCGAATGGCCGTCGCGCATCGCCGCGCTCGCGTCGCGCAGGCCGGGTCCGGTGTCGATTGTCACCATCTCGATCCCGGGGCCGTCGCCGGCCCGGGTGATGCGCAGCAGCATCGAGCCCCGGCTGGCGTGCTTGTGCAGGTTGGACGCCGCCTCCGTCACCGCCAGCACCAATTGGTCGGTGCGGTCGGCCGGGAACTCCAGGCGGCTGGCCAGCGCGGTGGCGGCGGCACGGCAGCCTGCGGCGGCGCTCGGATCCTCGACCCGGAGCCAGCGCTGATCCCCCGGCGCCGGGGAGATCAGCGTCCGTTTCACCGTGACCACTTAACGACGACGACGCTGGTCCCGGCGCCCGGTTCCGATTTCAGCTCGAATTCGTCGACCAGCCGCCGCGAGCCGGACAGACCGAGCCCGAGCCCGGTGCCCGTCGACCAGCCGTCGGTCAGCGCCAGGTTGACGTCGGCGATGCCAGGTCCCTCATCGGCGAAGTGCAGCTTGATCCCGGCCCGCCCGGCGGCCGACTTGACCACTTCCACCCGGGCCACGCCGCCGCCGCCGTGGATCAGGGTGTTGCGCGCGAGCTCGCTCGCGGCGGTCACCAGCTTGGTCTGGTCCACCAGGGAGAGCCCGCTGGAGGCGGCCGCGTTCCGCACGTGCTGGCGGACCCGAACCACGTCGTCCCCCGACCGGATGGGGAGCTCATCCATCAAGTTCGCCCGTTCAGCAGCGCCAGGCCCTTCTCGGCGTTCAGAGCGGTGCGGACCCCGTTCAGCGAGAGGCCGAGCTCGGTCAGCGTGATCGCCACCGCCGGGCGCATGCCGACGATGACCGTCTCGGCGTCGAACAGCCGCGATATCGACCCGATGGTGGCCAGCATCCGGCCGATGAAGGAGTCGACGATCTCGACCGCGGTGATGTCGATGATCACCCCGCGGGCGGCGGTGGCGGCGAGCTCGGCCGCCAGGTCTTCCTGCAGGAGCATGACGCTCTCGTCTTCGAGGTCGATCTGGATGGATACGAACAGCGTCTGCCCGATCTTGAGGATCGGCACCTGGTCCATTAGGCGGGTACGACCTTCAGGCCCGCGTGCTTCAGCGCGAGCGCGAGCGCGTCGGCCAGGGTGGCCTTGGTGGCGATGTCGCCGAACTCGATGCCGAGCGACACGATCGTCTGCGCGACCTGCGGCCGGATGCCGGAGATGGTGCACTCCGCCCCGAGCAGCCGGGCCGCGCTCACGGTCTTGAGCAGGTGCTGGGCGACCTCGGTGTCCACCGTGGGGACGCCGGTGATGTCGATCACGGCGTGGTCGGCCCCGGTCGTCACCAGGGTGTCGAGCAGCTTCTCCATGACCAGCTGGGTACGGGCGGAGTCGAGCGTGCCCACCAGCGGCACCGCGATGATGCCATCCCAGAGCCGCACGACCGGGGTGGACAGCTCCATCATGGACGTGGTCTGGTCGGTGATGATCCGCTCGCGGGCGGCCGAGAACGCCTCGAACGTGCGCAGGCCGAGGTCGTCAACCACGCGCGAGAACGCGAGGTACTCGGGCACGAGCTCCGCCGACTCCGCGACCAGTTCGTACACGGCGTCCTTGAGCGAGAACACCGACAGCGCGGTCTCGCTGGGCGTGAACCCGTCCCTGGCCCGGTTGCGGGACAGTTCGTCGAGCACGGCCCGCAGTTCGCCCGACGCGTTCTCATCCGTTCCCGACAGCTCCCGGATGACGAGCGAATAGAGATCTTCAAGCTCGCGGCGTGCTTCCTGGGGCGAAGTGCGGCCGCGCAGGCCCGCCGCGACCAGGTCGCTCCAGCTGTCGACGACCTTGTCGCGGTTGTCGCGCAGAAACGCCGCCATGCGCTGCTGAGAAGCGCCTACGTCCATTAATGGCATCCTATGTATGAGGTAAATTTCTGGTAAAGACGGGGTTTGTCACAAGGCTACATCCGGTGCTGTCGTCGCGCCGCCGTTCTGACCTGGCGAATCACGCGTCCGTCGTCCGGGCGGCGGCAGCGACATGTGCAGCCGGATGGTGGTGCCGCCGGAGTCGGAGTGCAGTTCCACCTTGTCGCAGATCTGGTGGACAAGCCAGAGCCCGTGGCCGCCGCTCGCGTCGGCGGCCGGCGGCTGGCGGCCGGCCGACGCCGGATCGGCGATCACCCCCCCGTCGCGCATCTCGCAGATGATCTCTCCGGCGTCGCTCCAGATTTCGATGGAGCCCTGCGTGCGCGCGTGCCTGACCGTGTTGGCGGCGATCTCGCTGACGGCGATCACGAAGTCGGCGATGCGATCCTCGGCCAGGCCCGCCCGCCTGGCCTGCGTTTCCGCCAGGACGCGGACCTCCGACAGATTGGTGGTGTAGACGAACGTCATGGCCTCAGTGGGGGTGGCGAGAGAACCTCGGCTCTTCGCCGCCGGGTAAGACCGATGGTTGCCTGGGGGCGGGCCAGGCAAGCAGCGCGGTGAGGAATGTTGTCGTAGGGGCAGGAGGTAGCAGTATTGGCTAGCGTACGTGCTTCCCCATGACCTCCTCAGGAAACCCCCGTCGACGCGCCGTTCCACCACCGTCATCTCCGCGAATCGGAAATTCAAAATCGTCATCTCGAACGGACCGTTGCTCCGCGGTCACGACCCCGCTCTCCCGGCGTCGGGGCGCCAACGAGGGGCAGGTTCCCGCGCACCCCATCGCTAGCGCTCGTGATTGCCTTCGCCGACGGCCGCGTCCGATTGCCCGTCCGCCTCGTCACCCGCCCCCTCGCCGGGCCACTCGCCGGTGAGCTTGGCGGTGCCCTCGGCGGTGGCGCGGTCAAGGGCGGCCTGCACAACCGCGAAGATGGCGCCCTGCAGCGCCGCCGCCAGCAGGATCTCCCGCCAGCCGCGGCGGGCGTCGGTCGCCGTGGGCGCCTCGTCCTCGCCGGTGACGGCCTGCCAGATCTTCTTGAACACCGAACGCGCCAGCATCCCGCCGAGGATGCCGACCAGCAGCCCGATCGCCTTGTTCAGCAGCTTCACCCGCGCCGCCTCCAGCGCTGGAAGAGCAGCCATCCGACCAGGCCCGCGCCGACCGCGCCGATCGCCGCGAGCAGCGGCGTCCGGCGCTGCCGGGCGGTGGCGGCGGCGTTTCCCGCCGCTCGCTTGACCGGCTCAGGCGTGACCTTGGCGATGCCCGCTGCCGCCCCGGCGACCTGCTCCCGGGGACCTGTGGTCTTGTCGGCCACCTGGTGCCGCGCCTGATAGGTCCGCGCGACGGCCTGCTGCCGGGTCTGGACCGCCCGGGCCTTCAACCGCCCGATCAGCCGGCTCGCCTCCTGCTGCGCCCGTGCCTTCACGTCGACCTTCGCCACCAGCGCCTCGACCGTCTGGCCGAGGTGCTCGCGGGTCCGCTCGATCTCCTCCTGCAGCTCCCGCGGGTCTTCCGGCTGCCCGGGGGCAGCGCCGACGACTTTCCCCTCGATGCTCATCGGTGCGCCCTTTCCCTGATCTCGTTCACATCGGCCTTGACGCTGTCGGTGGCCTGCGCCGGGACCAGCGGGGCGGCCTTCTTCAGCCGGGCCTTCCCCAGCAGCGCGGCGACGCCGCTGACCAGCAGCAGGGCCGCGCCGACGATCAGCGCGGCCAGCCACGGCTCAAGCACCCGGCTGAGGCCGAGAATCGCGCACGCGAGCAGGCACGCCACGCCGTACAGGGCGATGAGGCCGCTGCCGCCGAGCATTCCGGCCCCGATCCCGGCCTGCTTGCCCTTCCTGGTCATCTCGAGCTGGGCCAGCTTGAGTTCGTCCCGCACGAGCACCGAGACCTGCTCGGACAGCCGCTTGACGAGCTCCCCGGTCGAGGGCTGTTGGTGGTCTGCGGTTGCCTGCGCGGGTATCTGCGCGCCGTCGACACGCTGCTGCATGGGCCTTCGCCTCCGTTTCGTCTGACGGTCTGCGCTACCCCGGCCACCCCGCGTCTAACTAGCCTGCCCACGAAGACCCACAGCAACCCCGCCTCCGCCCCTCGGGCGATTCCCCCGCGCCCGACCCCCGCGCAGGTTGGGCCGCCTGCCCGGATCATGCCGGCCCGGGCGGAGCGGCAGCGGGGAGCTGCTCCTCTCACACCCCCTATGCCACGGCAGCAGCCACATCACCACGCGGCGGTGCCGTGATCACGAAGGATTTCTTCCTGGCGAAGGATAATTATCGAATAGGCGCATAGATCCTTCGTGATCATCACCGATCAGGTCGAACGGACCGCGGGAGAGTCGCCCGCGGTCCGTTCGAGATGACGGGTTTGAATTGCCTAGCCGACGAGGGTCTTGACGGCCGCGGTCAGCTCGGCCACCGCCCGCTTCGCGTCGGCGAAGTACATGCTGGTCTTGGGGTTCGCGTAGAGCTCGTTGTCGATGCCCGCGTAGCCGGTGCCCATCGAGCGCTTCACGACGATGATCGACTTCGCCTGGTCGACGTCGAGGATGGGCATGCCGGAGATCGCCGAGCCGGGGCGGCGGGCGGCCGGGTTGGTCACGTCGTTGGCGCCGATGACCAGCGCGACGTCGGCCCGGGCGAACTCGGGGTTGATCTCGTCCATCTCCTTCAGCTGCGGGTAGGGCACGTTGGCCTCGGCCAGCAGCACGTTCATGTGGCCGGGCATCCGCCCGGCGACCGGGTGGATGGCGTAGCTCACCTCGATGCCGTGGCTCTCGAGCACCGACGCGAGCTCGGCCACGCCGTGCTGCGCCTGCGCCGCCGCCAGGCCGTAACCGGGGACGATGATCACCTTCGACGCGTACGCGAGCTGGATCGCGGCGTCGTCGGCGGCGATCGCGCGTATCTGGGCGTCGCCCGCGACCGCCGCCGCGACCGCGGTGTCGCCCGTCCCGAAGCCGCCGATGATGATGTTGGCGAGCGACCGGTTCATGGCGTCCGCCATCAGCTTGGTGAGGATGCCGCCGGACGCTCCCACCAGGGCCCCCGCCACGATCAGGGCCCAGTTCCCGATGACGAACCCGGCCATCGCCACCGCGGTCCCGGTGAACGCGTTCAGCAGCGAGATCACCACCGGCATGTCGGCCCCGCCGATCGGCAGCACCATCATCACGCCGAACGCGAGCGACGCGAGCACGACGATGAGCAGCGCGGGCAGCGACGCGGTGGTGAGCATGAACGCCGACGCGCCGATCGCGATCACCGCCAGCGCGGCGTTGAGGGCCCGGCCGCCCTTGAAGATCACCGGCTGGCCGGTGATGACCCCCTGCAGCTTGCCCGCCGCGATCAGCGAGCCGGTGAATGTGACCGAGCCGATGAGCACGTCGAGCACGGTGAAGACCGTCGTGCTGCCGAGCACGCCCCCGGGGGCCGACTCGTCGTGGATGTACCCGTAGACGGCGACGAGCGCGGCCGCCCCGCCGCCGACCGCGTTGAACATCGACACCAGCTGCGGCATCGCGGTCATCTGGACGGTCCTGGCTGCGTGCAGGCCGACCGCCGACCCGAGCAGCGCCCCGACGATGATCACCGTCCAGCCGACCCCGGTGACCGTGCCGTCGTGGATGAGCAGCACGACCGTGATGATCACCGCGATGATCATGCCGGCGGCGGAGACCTGGTTGCCCCGGCGCGCGGTCGCGGGCGAGTTCATCAGGTGCAGGCCGACGACGAAGCACGCCGCCGCCAGGATGTAGACCAGCTGAATGTTGGTGGTGAAGGTGTCCATGCTCGCGTCCCCTACGACCGGTGGTTGGGCTCGGACGGGACCGGGAGCTGCGGTTGCGCCGGCGCCTGCTGCGCGGCGCCGGCCGCCGCGCCGTCGGCCACGGCCGACGCGGGCTCGGCCGGGGCGGCCTTGCGGCGGAACATCTTGAGCATCCGGCCGGTCACCGCGTAGCCGCCGACCACGTTGGCGGCGGCGAAGAACGAGGCCACGAACGCGAGCACGTAGCCGACGACGGTGTGCGAGGTGACGCCGATCAGCAGCGCGCCGACGAGCACGATCCCGTGGATCGAGTTGGCGGCCGACATCAGCGGCGTGTGCAGGGTGGCGGGCACCTTGCCGATGACCTCGATGCCGATGAGCAGCGCCAGTACGAAAATGGTGAGGTCAGTGACCAGGGCGGTCGACAAGGCTGGCTCCCTCGTGTTGGAGGTTCTCCGGCAGCAGCTTCGCCACCGCAGGCTGGACGACCTCACCGTCGCGGGTGATGACGACCCCGGCCTGGATCTCATCGGTGGTGTCGATCTGCAGCGCGCCGTCTGCGGTCATGTGCAGCAGCAGCGCGCTGATGTTGCGGGAAAAGGCGTTGGAGGCAGCGGTCGGCACGGTCGCGGGGAGATTCGTCGCCCCGATGATCGTGACGCCATTCGGGGTGACCACGGTCTGGCCCGGCGCCGAGCCCGCGACGTTGCCGCCGAGGGCGCTGGCGCCCATGTCCACGATGACCGAGCCCGCGGCCATCGCCGCCACCGCATCCTCGGACACCAGCAGCGGCGGCCGCCGCCCGGGCACCTGGGCGGTCGTGATCACCACGTCGTGCCTGGCGATGTGGGCGGCCAGCTCGGCCTGCTGCGCGTCCCGCTCCTCGGCGGTCAGCTCGCGCGCGTAGCCGCCCTCGCCCGCCGCGCTGACGACCGAGGTCAGCTCCAGGAAGGCGGCGCCGAGCGACTCGACCTCGCCCTTGGACGCGGGCCGCACGTCGTACCCGCTGACCTGGGCGCCGAGCCGCCGGGCGGTGCCGATCGCCTGCAGGCCGGCCACGCCCGCGCCGAGCACGAGCAGCTTGGCCGGCCGCGCGGTGCCCGCCGCGGTGATCAGCAGCGGGAAGAACCGGCCGTACGCCTCGGCCGCCACCAGCGCGGCCTTGTAGCCGGCCACGTTGGCCTGCGAGCTCAGCGCGTCCATGCCCTGGGCGCGCGACAGCGTGCGCGGCAGCAGGTCGAGGGAGACCGCGGTGACGCCCTTGTCGGCCAACTGGCGGGCAAGCTGGGGAGAGACCAGCGGCGAGAGCATCCCGACGACCGTCTGCCCGGCCCGCAGCCGGCCCATCGCGGCCTCGTCGGGGCGGGTTACGGTGAGGATGACGTCCGCCGCCGCGTAGAGGTCGGCCGTCGCGACGACGGTCGCCCCGGCCTCCGCGTAGGCGCTGTCGGGGAACCAGGCGGCGTCTCCCGCCCCCTGCTCCACCAGTACCTCAAGGCCGGCCGCGGTGAGCCGGGGCACGGTCTCCGGGACCAGGGCGACGCGCCGTTCCCCCGGCGCGCTCTCCTTAACGACCGCCACCTTCATGGGCGTGAACCCGTCATCTACGCACCCCTCATCACTTCCCGCGCGGCCGCGCCGCCAACTATTCGAGGCTAAGCCGCGTTATTCGGAAGTGGTAGGACCCGAGGCCCATGATCGCGAGACTTTTTGCGTGATACGTGAAGTTTGTAGGTATTTGTACCTGGTCTAGACCAGATTTGCTGGTGGTAGGCGGGAGTTCCGGCGGGACGCGAGTTGCGCTCTCCACGGGTCTTTCGGTTCGTAACCGGCCAGCCGCCGGTCGACGAACTCAGCCCCGGGGTGTCTCGCCGCCGTTCCCGGCCCGGCCGCCCGCCTCGGCCCGGAGCAGCTCGCTGATCTTCTCTCCCGCCGCCACCACGGCGGCTGCGTGCAGCCGCCCGGGGGACCTGGTGAGCCGTTCGATCGGCCCGGAGACCGAGACGGCGGCGAGCACCCGCCCGCCCGGCCCGCCCACTCCCTGCGGCCCGCGCACCGGCGCGGAGACGGACGCCACCCCCGCCTCGCGCTCGGCCGCGCTCGCCGCCCAGCCCCGACGGCGCACGCCGGCCAGCGTGGTGGCGGTGAACTTGGCGCCGCGCAGCCCCCGGTGCATCCGCTCGCCCTCCTCCCAGGCAAGCAGCACCTGGGCGGCCGAGCCCGCGGTCATCGGCAGCGCCGCCCCGATCGGAACGGTGTCACGCAGCCCGCTCGCCCGCTCGGCGGCGGCCACGCAGACGCGGACGTCGGCCTGCCGCCGGTAGAGCTGGGCGCTCTCCCCGGTCGCGTCCCTGAGCTGGATCAGCACCGGCTGGGCGACGGCGAGCAGCCGGTCCTCGCCCGCGGCCGATGCGAGCTCGGCGATCCGGGGGCCGAGCACGAACCTGCCCTGCACGTCCCGGGCGAGCAGCCGGTGCCGCTCGAGGGCGACCGCGATACGGTGCGCGGTCGGGCGCGCCAGCCCGGTCGCGTCGACCAGCTGGGCGAGGGTGGCCGGGCCGCTCTCGGCCGCCGCCAGCACCGACACGGCTTTGTCAAGCACGCCGACACCGCTAGTATCGTTCATGTAATGATATTGCCGTCTCAAATTGTGAGATGCAAGTCGGGACGGCGCACTAAAATGCCAGCACCGGAGCGGTACGGCGGTACCGTCCCGATAGCGACAGCGCAACAGAAGGAGATGGACCGCATGAGCAGCGAACCTCGCACGCTCGCGGAGAAGATCTGGGACGCCCATGTGGTGCGCAGCTCCCACGGCGAGCCCGACCTGCTCTACATCGACCTGCACATCATCCACGAGGTCACCAGCCCGCAGGCGTTCGACGGCCTGCGCGCGGCCGGCCGCAAGGTCCGCCGCCCCGACCTGACGATCGCGACCGAGGACCACAACGTGCCCGACCCTCGGCGTCACTGGTCCCAACATGCCGCTGACTGGCCCGGACAGCCCGGTCACGGACTCCGTCTCGCGGGCCCAGCTCGAGGCGCTGCGTAAGAACGCGGCCGAGTTCGGCCTGCGCCTGCACCCGATGGGCGACCCCGGCCAGGGCATCGTGCACGTGATCGGCCCGCAGCTCGGGCTCACCCAGCCGGGCATGACGATCGTCTGCGGCGACTCGCACACCTCGACCCACGGCGCGTTCGGCGCGATCGCCTTCGGCATCGGCACCAGCGAGGTCGAGCACGTCCTGGCGACCCAGACGCTGCCGCAGATCAAGCCGAAGACGATGGCGATCAACGTCGAGGGCGCGCTGCCCGACGGCGTGACCGCCAAGGACCTGATCCTGGCCATCATCGGGCAGATCGGCACCGGCGGCGGCCAGGGCTACATCGTGGAGTACCGCGGCGAAGCGCTCCGGTCGCTGTCCATGGAGGGCCGCATGACCGTGTGCAACATGTCGATCGAGGCGGGCGCCCGGGCCGGCCTGGTCGCGCCCGACGAGACCACGTTCGAGTACCTGAAGGGCCGCCCGAACGCCCCCCAGGGCGCCGACTGGGACGCAGCCGTCGCGTACTGGAAGACGCTGGCGACCGACGAGGGCGCGGTCTTCGACCACGAGGTCACCATCGACGCGACCACGCTGACCCCGTACGTCACCTGGGGCACCAACCCGGGCCAGGCGCTGCCGCTGGGCGCGGTGGTGCCCGCGCCGGGGGAGACCAAGGACCCGAACGGGACCGAGCGAGCCCTGACCTACATGGGGCTGACCGCAGGTACCCCGCTGCGGGAGATCGCGGTGGACACCGTGTTCGTCGGCTCCTGCACCAACGGCCGGATCGAGGACCTGCGCCTGGCCGCCGACGTCATCCGCGGCCGCCAGGTCGCCGACGGCGTCCGCATGCTCGTCGTGCCCGGCTCGATGCAGGTCCGGGCCCAGGCCGAGGCTGAGGGGCTGAACGACATCTTCACCGCGGCCGGAGCCGAGTGGCGGGGCGCCGGCTGCTCGATGTGCCTGGGCATGAACCCGGACACGCTGGCGCCGGGGGAGCGCTCCGCGTCCACCTCCAACCGGAACTTCGAAGGCCGCCAGGGCAAGGGCGGGCGCACGCACCTGGTCTCGCCCGCCGTCGCCGCCGCCACGGCCGTCACCGGTCGCCTGTCCGCCCCCACCGACCTGTAAGGAGACCGACCGATCATGGAACCATTCGTTACCCACACGGGCCGGGCCGTGCCGCTGCGGCGCGGCAACGTCGACACCGACCAGATCATCCCGGCCGTGTGGCTCAAGCGGGTCAGCCGGGACGGCTTCGGCGAGGGGCTCTTCGCGGCCTGGCGGGAGGACCCCTCGTTCGTGCTCAACCAGCCCCGTTACGCCGGCGCCACCATCCTGGTGGCGGGCCCGGACTTCGGCACCGGCTCGTCGCGCGAGCACGCCGTCTGGGCCCTGCTCGACTACGGCTTCCGGGCGGTGATCGCGCCGAGGTTCGGCGACATCTTCCGCAACAACTCCACCAAGGCGGGGCTGCTGCCGGTCGTATTGCCGGAAAAGGTCGTGGCGCTCATCCAGGACGCCGCCGAGGGGGAGCCGCCGGCCGAGGTCACGGTCGACCTCGAGCGGTGCGAGGTGCGCGTCGTCGGCGGCGGTCTCGCCGAGGATCTCGTGGAGCCGTTCCAGATCGACGACTACACCCGCTGGCGGCTGATGGAGGGCCTGGACGACATCGGCCTGACGCTGCGGCACGAGGACGCGGTGGTCGCCTTCGAGGCCGGACGCCCGTCCTGGCTGCCCGCCACCCTCTAGTCGCGGGGGCGAGTCGGATTCAATCCGATATGCGTTCATTTGCTGGATCGCGATTCATTGAATAGGCCCGACACGCCTGCCAAATTTGGCCAAGGTTATTGTGTAGCGAGGCCCGATCGCCTACTTTCGGGCTGGTCAGGGGTCGCGATACAGGCGTGCATGCCGACAAGCGCGGCCTCCCGTGGGGGAACGCAGGAGTGATTAATGAACAAGCGTGATCTGATCGACGCGCTCTCGGGTCGCCTGGGGGACAAGAAGTCCGCGACCGAGGCGCTGAACGCAGTCCTCGAGACCATCCAGTCGGCCGTGGCAAGCGGCGACAAGGTCGCGATCACCGGTTTCGGCGTCTTCGAGAAGAGCGAGCGCCCGGCTCGGACGGCGCGTAACCCCGCGACGGGTGCCGAAATCAACGTGCCCGCGAGCTCGGTGCCGAAGTTCCGCCCCGGGGCGGACTTCAAGGCCCTGGTCAACGGGGACAAGCCGGGCGAGCAGAAGCCGGCCCCCAAGGCGGCTGCCAGGAAGAAGTAAGGGCAAGGGACGGGCAGCGCGCAGCCCTTATTCCACGCGGCATCGACGGGCGGCGGCGCCGGGAGAATCTCACGGCGCCGCCGCCCGTCGCGTAGCCGCCACGGGCGGGCTCATCGCCCGCCGCCGGCCGGGCTAGCCAGCCACGTGGGCTGACCCAGCCGGGCTACCGCAGCCCGTCCGGCTTGGCCAGCGCGGTGGCGATGATCCGGTCGATGAGCGCGGGCACCGGCAGCCCGGTGGCCGCCCACATCATCGGGAAGCCCGACATCGGCGTCATTCCCGGCATCGTGTTGATCTCGTTGACGAGGACGTCCCCGTCGGACGTGTAGAAGCAGTCGACCCGGGCGAGCCCCTCGCACGAGATAGCGTCGAACGCGGCGCACGACAGCGCCCGCACCTGCTCCAGGGCCTGCCCTGGGATCGGCGCCGGTATCTCCATCCGGGTGTTGGCGGCCAGGTACTTGGCCTCGAAGTCGTACCAGGTCGAGTCCGGGTCCACCATGACCTGCCCGGGCACGCTGGCCTCGGTCGGCCCCCCGTGGACGCCCTCGAGCACGGCGCACTCGACCTCGACCCCGTCGATCGCCGCCTCGACGAGCACCTTCCGGTCGTACCGGCGGGCCTCGTCGATCGCCGTCTCGAGCTCGTCCAGATCGGCCGCCCGGGACGTGCCGATCGACGAGCCGCCGCGCGCGGGCTTGACGAACACCGGCCAGCCGAGCTCGCCGATCTCGTCGAGCACGCTCTTGCGCTCGGCCTCGGCGGCGGCGGGACCCCAGTCGCGGTCGCGCACCACCACGTACGGCCCGATCGGCAGCCCGCGCGCCGCGAACAGCAGCTTCATGTACTCCTTGTCCATGCCGGCCGCGCTGGCGAGGACCCCGGCGCCCGCGTACCTGACGCCGGCCATCTCCAGCAGCCCCTGGATGGTCCCGTCCTCGCCGAAGGTCCCGTGCAGCAGCGGCACCACCACGTCGACCTGGCCGAGGTCGGGCGGCACGGCGGCGGGGCCGCTGAACACGAGCGAGCCGCCGCCCGGGCCTGCCTGCGGGGTGACCGAGACGCCCGGCGTGGCCACCGCCTCGACCGACGGCAGCTCGCCGGCCGACAGCGCCAGCCGCGAGACGTCGCCCGAGGTCAGCACCCACCGGCCGTCGCGCGCGATGCCGATCGGCACGACGTCGTACTTGTCCCGGTCGATGGCCCTGAGGAAGAGCCCGGCGCTAGCGCACGACACCGCGTGCTCAACGCTCCGCCCCCCGAACACGACGGCGACCCGTATCTTGCGCTGCGCGCCCATGCACCACCACCTCCATTGCCCACGTCATCCCGAAGATGGTAGCCCCTGGCCGGCGCAGAACAGTTTGCCCCGCCGTTACATCCCATGCGCTCGCCGGGAGCCACCCCCGGAGGCAATCCCGCCATGGGACGCTACCGTTTGGCTGGCATTCCCACTCACCCGTCTGGCTACCCCCTCCCGTAACAGCCCGGGACCTGTCGCCGACGACAGGGTCGCCCGGGCCGGGCGCCCGGAGTCGCCAGGACCGGGCCACCCGCAGCGGCCCAGCCGGCCAGCGAGCTGCCGGCGCTACTGCCCGAGGGCCTCCAGCGCCGTGTAAGCGTCGCTGATCAGGTCCTCCACGTCTTCCAGCCCGATCGAGAACCGGACCGCCCCCGCGTCGATGCCGGCCGCGGCGAGCGCGCGGTCGTCGAGCTGCCGGTGGGTTGTCGACGCGACGTGCGACACGACCGTGTGGGTGCCCCCGAGCGAGGTCGCGGCGGCGGCCAGCCGCAGCTTGGAGGCGAACGCGAGCCCCGCCTCGCGGCCGCCGTACGGGGTGACGGTGACGATCGCGCCGAACCGCACCCCCTCGGGCCCGGCGTCGAAGGTCCGCCGG
>CAWIIX010000004.1:0-19748 GCA_963836195.1 uncultured Actinomycetota bacterium
GGATAATGGCACCGGTACGCGGGCTCGAACCGGGAAAGCGGGCGGCGCTCGTCGTCAACGAGCTGCAGAACGCCATCGCCAACCCGGCCCACGTCGACACCCCGCTCGCCGCGCAGGTGACCGCGCGGGGCATCGTCGCCAGGATCAACGTCCTGACGGCGGCGTTCCGCGCGGCCGGCGGGCCGGTGATCTACTGCACGATCGCCGCCAGGACCCCCGACTGGGACGGCTTCCTCGTCAACTGCGCCCTCGCCGCCCGGATCAAGCGGACGGGCAAGCTCGTCGTCGGCACCGCAGGCGGCGCCCTCCACGACGACCTCGTGGTCGAGCCGTCCGACATCGTGAGCCACCGGGCGCACGGCATGGCCCCGTTCACCGGCACCACCCTGGACGCCACCCTGCGCGGCTACGGCATCGACACGGTGGTGCTCAGCGGGGTCTCCACCAACATCGCCCTGCCCGGCGCGGCGACCGAGGCGGTCGCGCTCGGCTACAGCGTCGTGCTGGTCGAGGACTGCACCGCCGGCGCCACCCCGGAGACCCACCATATGCAGGTCACCCAGCACCTCCCGATGCTGGCGACGATCACCGACGCGGAGTCGGTGATCGCCTCGCTGCCGCTGAAGCAATGGTCATAATGATATATTTAGTGATACGATTGCAGGCAGGCTAGAGCCGGGAGGACGCATGAGGGCAGCGCGCTGCGAACAGTACGGCGGTCCGGAGAACGTCGTCGTCCGCGACATCCCCAGCCCGGAGGTTACCCCCGGTCACGTGCTGGTGGACGTGGCGGCGGCGGCGGTCAACTACCCGGACCTGCTCTTCATCGCCAATACCTACCAGGTCCCTGCCCCGCTGCCGTTCACTCCCGGCAGCGAGTTCGCCGGCCGGGTGGCGGTCGTGGGCGACGGGGTGACCGACGTCTCGCCCGGCGACCTGGTCTACGGATCGACGTTCACCGGCGCGATGGCCGAGCAGGTCCTGGTGCCGGCCCGCGCGGTCGCGCCGGTCCCGCCGGGCATGTCGCTGACCGAGGCGGCCGGGTTCCGGGTCACGTACCTGACCGCCTACCACGCGCTGGTCACGGCGGGCGGGCTGCAGCCGGGGCAGTGGGTAGTGGTCCTCGGGGCCGCGGGCGGCGTCGGCACGGCGACGGTCGACGTCGCGGTCCGGCTCGGCGCCCGGGTGATCGCCGCCGCCTCCTCCCCGGAACGGCTCAAGGTCTGCGCCGAGCTTGGCGCCGAGGCGGGCATCGACTACGTCACCGAGGATCTCAAGCAGCGGATCAAGGAGATCACCGGCGACGGCGCCGACCTGGTGGTCGACCCGGTCGGCGACCGCTGGGCCGAGCCCGCGCTGCGGGCGATCCGCTGGGGCGGGCGGTTTGTGTCCGTGGGCTACGCCGGCGGAGAGATCCCCCGCATCCCGCTCAACATCGTCCTGCTCAAGAACATCACCGTCCGCGGGCTGGAGCTGCGCACCTGGACCGAGCGGCTCCCGCAGGAGACCGCGCAGGCCCGGCAGGCGCTGACCGACCTGGTGGCCGCCGGTCTGCGGCCCGCCGTGTCGGAAGTGCATGATCTCGCTGACGTCGCCGTCGCGTTGCAGCGGGTCGCGGACCGGCTCCCGACCGGCAAAGTCGTGATTCGCGTGGCACCCTGAGCAGGAGGACACCATGGCAGAACCAGTAGTGGTCGAGCGGCGCGGCCACGTCCAGGTCATCACGATCAGCCGGCCGGAGGCGAGGAACGCCCTCGACGGCGCCGCCGCCAGGGCCCTGGCGGCGGCGGCCGACGAGCTCGACGGCGACGACGCCCTGCGGGTCGGTGTGCTGACCGGGGCGGGCGGCACGTTCTGCGCCGGCATGGACCTGAAGGCCTGGATGCGCGGCGACAAGCCCATGATCCCCGGCCGCGGCTTCGGCGGCATCACCATCACC
The DNA here is from genome assembly GCA_963836195.1 of uncultured Actinomycetota bacterium. Lineage (GTDB taxonomy): Bacteria > Actinomycetota > Actinomycetes > Streptosporangiales > Streptosporangiaceae > Trebonia. The sequence continues at coordinate 1,940 of CAWIIX010000004.1, forward strand.
CCGCCGCGCAAGCCGCTCATCGCCGCGGTGGAAGGCTACGCGCTGGCCGGCGGTTTCGAGCTCATGCTCGCGTGTGACCTGGTGGTGGCGGGCACCGGCAGTAAGTTCGGCGTCCCCGAGGTCAAGCGCGCCCTGGTGGCGGGGGGCGGAGCCGCCCTGCTGTTGCCCCGGCGCATCCCGTTCGCGGCGGCGATGGAGCTGCTGCTGACCGGCGAGCAGATCACCGCGGCCCGCGCCGCCGAGCTCGGCCTGGTCAACCGGCTCGTCCCGGACGGTACCGCGCTGGACGGCGCGCTCGCGCTGGCCGAGCTGGTCGCGGCCAACGGGCCGCTGGCGGTGGCGGTCACCAAGCAGATCGCCCGGGCCCAGGCCGACTGGACGGTCGAGCAGGGCTGGCAACGCCAAGAAGAGCTATTCAAGCCGGTGTTCGAGTCGGCCGACGCCCGCGAGGGAGCGACCGCCTTTGCGGAGAAGCGAGCTCCGGTTTGGCGCGGCGTCTAACGTGAATCAGAAGCTAGCAGGTCCATCAGGTCAGGGAGTGCAGCAAATGGCTGTGAAGTTTCGCGCCGGGCAGCAGCTGGTCAGCGCGGTCGACAGTACCGCCGTGATCGTCATCAAGGCGCCCGCGGCCGAGTGCACGGTGACATGCGGCGGCGTTGCCATGGCCACCGCCGGCGAACCGGTCACCCCCGCCGAGCCCGATCCGGCCCTGATGGGGGGCACCCAGATCGGCAAGCGCTACGTCGACGACGCGGACACCATCCAGCTGCTGTGCACCAAGGCCGGCGGCGGCACGCTCGCGCTTGACGGCAACCCACTGCAGATTCAGGCGGCCAAGCCGCTGCCGGCCTCGGACTGAGCGAGGTTCCCCCGTGCGCCTGACGCTGCTGCTCGACATGGCCGCCGACGGTTTCGGCGACCGCGTCCTGGCCGGGCGCCGGTTCGGCGGGATCACCGCCGCCGAGCTTTCCCGGCGGTCGCATTCCGGTGCCGCCTTGGTCCGCGAGCGCGCCGCCGACGCCCTGGTCTACCTCGATGTCAACGGCCCGGCGTTCCCGGTCGCGCTGTTCGCGGCCGCCCGGGCGGGGGTCCCGCTGGTGCCGCTCAACTACCGGCTGGGGCAGCGGCAGCTCGACGAGCTGCTCGCCCGGCACCCGAAGGCGCTGGGGATCGCCGGCCCCGGGGCGCTCAGGCACTTCGAGCGAGCCGGACTGAGCGCGATAACCTCCGAGGATTGGCTGGAGCAGACCCGCGCCGACCGAGGCGAGATCACCGACGACGGCCAGGGCGACGAGAATCCGGTCGCCGTCGTCATCTACACCAGCGGGACCACCTCCGCCCCCAAGGGCGTGCTGCTGCGCCACGAGAACCTGGTCTCCTACGTCCTCGGCTCGGTCGAGTTCGGGTCGGCCGGCGAGACGGAGGCGGCGCTGGTCAGCGTGCCCCCGTATCACATCGCCGCCGTCGCCAACGTGATCACCAACCTCTACGCGGGCCGCCGCACCCTCGTGCTCGAAGCGTTCGCCGCCGGCGAGTGGCTGCGCACCGTCCGCGAGGAAGGGGTCACCAGCGCCATGGTGGTGCCGACCATGCTCGCCAGGATCATCGACAGCGAGGAAGACCGGTCGGTGCCCACCCTGCGGTCGCTGTCCTACGGCGGCGCCCCGATGCCAGCCGCGCTCATCGAACGGGCGCTCCGGGAGTGGGCCGGGGTCGGTTTCGTCAACGCCTACGGGCTGACCGAGACCAGCTCGACCGTGGCGCTACTGGGCCCGGACGATCACCGGGCCGCCATCGAGTCGCGGGACCCGGCGGTGCGGGCCCGGCTGTCCTCGGTCGGCAGGCCGCTGCCGGGGATCGAGCTGGAGATCCGGGGTCCCGGCGGCGAACCCCTCGGCGTCGGGCAGTCCGGCCGGATCTGCGTGCGCGGCGCGCAGGTGTCGGCCGAGTACGCGGGCCTGGGCAGCGCGGTCGACGACCGGGGCTTCTTCGACACCAGGGATGACGGCTTCCTCGACGCCGACGGCTACCTGTTCGTCAGCGGCCGCACCGACGACACGATCATCCGCGGCGCCGAGAACATCGCCCCCGCCGAGATCGAGGACGTCCTGCTGAGGCACCCGGCGGTGCTCGACGCGGTGGTGTTCGGCGTCCCCGACCAGGAATGGGGCCAGCGCATCGAGGCCGCCGTCGTGCCCCGCCCCGAGACCGACCTCGACCCCGCGGACCTCCGTGAATTCACCTTGCAGGCCCTCCGGTCAAGCAAGACCCCGGACCGCTTCTGGCTCCTCGACGAGCTGCCCCGCACCGAGACCGGCAAGCTGCTGCGCCGCAAGGTCCCCGGCATGATCCCGCCCGCCAAGATCGAATAAGGCCCATGTGCTCCAAGGTGGCGAAGTGAACGAAGCTCACCTCCGGCATCTGGCCAGCCCGCAGTGGGCTGCCGCGGTGCGTGACGAGTTGTTGCCGTGGGTGCTGGGGCCGGAGGACCTCGGTGACGATTGCCTGGAGGTTGGCCCCGGCCCCGGGGTCACCACCGACCTCTTGCGAACCCGGGCTCGCCGGCTGACGGCGGTGGAGCTCGACACCGCGCTGGCGGAGGCTCTCGCTGCTCGGCTGGCGGGAACCAACGTGGAGGTGGTGAACGCTGACGCCACGAGCATGCCCTTTGAAGCGGGCCGCTTCTCCGGCGCGCTCTGCCTCACCATGCTCCACCACGTGCCTTCGGCCGCCCTCCAGGACCGTCTCTTCGCCGAGGTGGCCCGGGTCCTGCGCCCCGGAGCCACGCTCCTCGGCTCCGACAGCATCGAGGCTCCGGAGGTTCGGGCCGGACACGACGGCGATATTTTCGTCCCGGTCGACCCCGATGGGCTGGGCGCTCGCCTCGTAGCGGCGGGGTTCGAACAGCCCGAGGTGGAGACGAAGGGGGCACGCGTGCGTTTCGCCGCCAGAAAGCCCCTGACCTCGACTTCATAACGGATCGAAACCTCTTCTGGAAGGTGAAATGACAACCACCAAAGTGGCACTCGTTACCGGCGCAGCGGCGGGCATCGGGGCGGCCTGTTCGAGGCGGCTCGCGCAGGACGGCGTCGCCGTGGGCGTGCTTGACCTCGATGAGGCGCGGTGCGCCGACACGGTCGCGGTGATCGACGCGGAAGGCGGCCGGGCCGTCGCCCTCGGTGCGGACGTGTCCGACCGCGGCCAGGTGCAGGCCGCGGTGGGTAAGCTGCGCGCCGCCTTCGGCCCGGTCACGATCGTCGTGAACAACGCCGGCGTCACCGACTTCACGCCGTTCGAGGAGGTCACCGAGGAACTCTTCGACTTCATTTACAAGGTCAACGTCCTCGGCCCCATTATCGTGACGCAGGAGACCCTGCCGGACATGAAAGCGGCGCAGTGGGGCCGGGTGGTGAACATCTCCTCCTCCAGCGCGCAGACCGGCGCGAAGAAGATGGCGGTCTACTCCTCGTCCAAAGGCGCGGTCATCAGCCTGACCCGCACATTGGCCCAGGAGCTCGGGCCGGACGGCATCACGGTGAACACCATCCCGCCGGGCTCGGTCATGGGCACGATCATGGCGGACGCGAATGTCAGCGAGGGGAACGTCGAGCGGCTCGCCGCGGCACTGCCGGTTCGCCGCGTCGGCCGTCCCGAGGACATCGCCAATGCCTGCGCGTTCCTGTGCAGCGAGGCCTCGAGCTACGTGACCGGCCAGATCATCGGCGTCAACGGAGGCCGCGTCGTTACCTGACGGCCCATCGTCCGGCCCATCCAGCCGGCGGGGGCGTCACTCCCTGAGCGCGACCAGCCGTTCGTAGTGCTCCGCCGCCGCGCCGTACAGCACCTCGTTCACCTTCGCCCGCCGCAGGTACAGGTGCAGGTCGTGCTCCCAGGTGAAGCCGATCCCGCCGTGGGTCTGCAGGGCCTCCCCGGCCAGCGCCGCGACCCCCTCGCCGGTGAACGCCTTGGCCACGCTCGAGGCCGCCGCCGCGTCGGCCACCCCGGCGTCGAGGGCCATGGCCGCGTAGTACGTCGCCGCCCGGGCCCCCTTGAGCGTGGTCAGCATGTCCGTCACCTTGTGCTTGACCGACTGAAAGCTGCCGATCGGGCGGCCGAACTGCTCGCGCACCTTGACGTACTCGACGGTCATCTCGAGCAGCCGCTCGCCCACCCCGAGGGAGTCGGCCGCGGTGAGCACCGCCCCCGCGTCCGCCAGCCACCCGACCTCAGCCTCGTCGGCGGTGACGACGTCCCCGGAGGGCACCCGGACTCCGTCCAGCACCACGTCGTACCAGCGCCGGGTCTCATCGAGCGTCCGCCGCGCCTCCACCGATGCCGACGACCGGTCCACCAGCACCAGGCGGCGACCCCCGTCGCCCATGGCCACCGTCACCAGCAGCCAGGACGCCGAGTCGGCGGCCTGGACCGCCGTCGCCCGCCCGCTGAGCACCAGCTCGTCCCCATCGAAAGAGCCGACAACCGCGCCATGGTGCGCCACGCTCGCCTTGACCTCGCCCACCGCGAGCGACCGCACCAGCTCCGCCCGCCGCCCCGCCCGCGCCAGCGCGAGCGCGGTCAGCGCGCTGTCAAGGAACGGACCGGTGGCGGCCGCCCGGCCGAGTTCCTCCGCCACCAGGCACAGCTCGACCACGCCCTGCCCGGCGCCGTCCAGCTCCTCGGGCACGGCCAGGCCGGTCCACCCGAGCTCGGCCCCGCGCTGCCACAGCTTGTCGTCGGTATCCAGGCCGGCCGCCGCCAGCGAGCGCACCAGCTGGGGCGGGCAGTTCACCGCGAGCAGGCCGCGGGACACCTCGCGCAGGGCCGCCTGCTCCTCGGTCAGTTCGAAGTCCACCTGGGCTCCATGGTTCATGGTAAGCGGCTCCGGCTCCCTCACGCGTGGCGCGCGATCTCGGCCGCGAGCAGCTCGTCCAGCGTGTCGGCCGGGGGCGCGGGAAGCTCAACCGCGCGGTCTCGCGTCGGCAGCAGCACCACCGCGCTGCCAGGGGTGGTCTGCTCGCCTCGCTGGTTCCGGCAGCCGACCTCGAGGTGGACCTCGTTGCGGCCGTCGGCCTGGACCTTGTCCACCACCCGGCCGTGCACCCAGGTCGTGTCGCCGATGTAGTTGAACTTGCGGTGCTGGCAGCGCAGCCGCAGCAGCCACCCGTCGTCGCCCATCCAGTCGGTCAGCGCGTGCGTCAGCCAGGTCTCGCGCATCCCGCCGTAGTCGTAGTTCATCGGGATGCCGAGCTCCTGGGCCCGCTCCGGGTCCCAGTGCAGCCGCTGCACGGTGTCGGGGATGTTGCGCGCGTTCGGCGGGTACAGCCCGGGCGCCTTCCGGCGGACCTTGCGGGCGATGGCGAATGCGCCCGGCGGCGTCAGCTGCATCCCCCAGCCCAGGTGCCAGACGATCAGGTCGGTCACCACCAGCGGGCCCTTGACCCGCGGCTGGATCTCGTCGCCGATCTCGACGTCCTCGAAGTACCTGGGCTGCGCGCCGCGGCGGGTCTCGGCGTCGTAGGCCGCGTCGATCTCGGCGATCTGCTCGTCGGTGTACCGGTCGAAGCTGAGCGGCGCCTTGTCCGTCGCGCGGTCCTTCGAGGCGTGCCGTTCCGCGTTGATCCAGGTGCCGCGCTGGACGGTGACGATCTGACCGTGGCCGTTAGCGAACAGGAAATCGTGGGTCACGTGCGCGGTCCGGCCGCCGAACCGGCTCGGCTTGTCGGCCACGCCGACCTGGGCGCGGATGACGTGGCAGCGGTCGCCGGCCGTCAGCGGCCGGTAGTACTCGAACTCCATCGCCGCCTGGTAGGAGCCCAGCCCCGCGAACGGGTCGCCCTTGAGCAGCTCCTTCTGCGCCGGGGTGGGCGGCGGGGCCGCGTTCTCGCCCATGCAGTAGGTGAAGTTCGGCGGTGCGATCAGGCCGCCCCAGCGGGTGTTCTTGCCGTACTCGGGATCGCAGTACAGCGGGTTGTCATCGCCGTAGCCGTAGGCGAAGTGCCGGGTGGCGTCGGCCGTCACCTCGGTGATGTGCGCGGGGCTGATCCGCAGCGGGATGCCGATCCGCTGGCGCGAGCGCTCAAACGACTCGTCGGAAAGGACCCCGTACCCGGCCCGGTCAGTGGTCAAGAGACTCTCCCGTCGTCGCGGCGTCGGCCACGCTGTCGGCCACGTTGTCGGCCACGACCTCAGCGTCCAGCTGGCCGTCGAGGTTGAAGCCGTCGAAGTAGTGCTCACGCACCAGCGCGCGGCTGATCTTGAGCGAGGGCGTCCGCGGCAGCCGCTCGACCACCTTGATCGCGACCGGCCGCTGGTACCGGGTCAGCAGCCCGGTCAGGTACTCCATGAGCTCCGCTTCGGTGGCCGGGCTGAGCAGCGTCACCGCCGCCGCCGGCACCTGGCCGAGCCGCGCGTCCGGCAGCCCGACGGCCGAGGCCTCGTCGACGGCCGGGTGCGCGGCCAGCGCGTCCTCGATCACGCTGGGCGGGATCTTGAAGCCGCCCCGGTTGATCGCCTCGTCCGCCCGGCCCCGGATGAACAGGAACAGGTCGTCGTCGATGGTGGCGAGGTCGGTCGTGCGCAGCCACGCGCCCTCCGCCCCGGGCAGCTGCCCGCCGCGCGCCTCGAGCAGCCCGGTCTGGCCGGCCGGGAGCACGTCGCCGCTGTCCGCGTCGACGACCCGCAGCTCGATGCCGTGGTGGGCGCGCCCGACGCTGCCGCGCTTGAGCGGCCCCCACTGCTTCTTGTCCTTCAGCGTCCAGCCCGCGATCGCCCCGGCGAATTCGGTCGCGCCGTAGGTCCCGAGGACGGGAATTCCGTACCGCGCCTCGAACGCCTCCGCCAGTTCCGGCGGCAGCGGCGCGGTGCCGGACCCGACCGCGCGGACGCTGGCGAACGTCTCCGCCGGCACGTCGGCCTGCAGCACCATCCGCAGCGCGGTCGGCGCGAGCCGGACGTAGCCGGGGCGGTGCAGCCTGACCAGCTCCGACCACGCCGCGACCTCGAACCGCTCGAGGAGCGCGATGCTGCGGCCCTCGACCGCGTGCGCGACCGCGAAGTAGAGGCCGCTGATGTGGGCGAGGGACGCCCACAGGATGTCCGCCCGGCTGTGCAGGCGCGTCTTGTGCACGTCGTCGAAGACCAGCCCGGCCGCGCGGAATGCCGCCGTCATCCGCTCGTAGGTCAGCTCGACCCGCTTCGGTCGCCCGGTCGTGCCGCTGGTCATCATCAGCACCGCGATGTCCCGGGTGTCCTGCAGCGACGGACGCGGCAACCACGGGACCGGCTGCGCCGCCAGCGCCCGGTCGGCGCCGGTCCGCAGCGCGATCGCGCCGACCGTCCGCGCCGAGACGAGCACCGCGTCCCGGGCCCAGTCCTCGTCCTCCGCCACCACCACGTCCGGCGCCAGCTCAACGATGTCCTGCTGCAGGCCGATGTCACCCAGGTGCGGGCTCAGCGTCACCACCTCGCGCCCGGTGCCGAGGGTGGCGACCAGGGCCACCAGCGGACCGGGCCGGTTGCGGAGCACGATCCCGATCCTGCGGGCCTCGGGATGCGCCGCGAGCAGGGTTTCCAGGTCGGCCAGGGCGTCGGAGTAGAACGACCACGGGAACGTCAGGGTGCCGAAGAACAGCGCGGTCGCGCCCGGATCGAGCGCCACCATCCGACGGATCCGGCGCGACAGCGACGAGTCGGGCGCCCGCGAGCTGGGGTCGATCATCCGTCCAGTCCTCCAGCCAATGGCATGATGAAATAATAAGGTACAATCAGATTACTAAACGAAATAGTTGCCGTCTACCGAACCGGGATGCGCCGTGAAGTTCTGGACTAGCCTGCCGGGGCTGTCGAGGTGGCCGCCCGCCAGTTTCTCGGTCCCGGGCGCGAACTGGCAGGAGCACCTGTCAGCGGCGGACTTCCAGCGGATCGCGGCCGACGCCGACCGGCTCGGGTTCGACGCGATCAGCGTGCCCGAGCACGTCGTCCTGCCGCGCGAGCTGGCCGGTCACATGGGCGGGCGCTGGCCGGACGCGCTGACCGTGATGGCGTTCATCGCCGGCGCGACCACTCGGATCCGGGTGAACAGCGGCGTCATCATCCTGCCGCTGCACAACCCGGTGCGCCTGGCCAAGGCGGTCGCCACCCTCGACGTCCTGTCGGGCGGGCGGGTCATGGCGACGTTCGGCGCGGGCATGGCGCCGGGGGAGTTCCGCGCGCTCGGCGTGGACTTCAGCCTGCGCGGCCGGATGATGGACGAGTACCTCCGGGCGATGAAGGTGCTCTGGACCGCTGACGAGCCAGAGTTCCACGGCGAGTTCGTCGACTTCGCTGACGTCGTGTTCGAGCCCAAGCCGGTGCAGCGACCGCATCCGCCGGTCTTCGTCGGCGGTCGATCGGTCTTCGCGCTGCGCCGCGCGGCGCGACTGGCGGACGGCTGGGCGCCGTCAGGCGCCCAGGGCGGCCGCGGCCCCTGGCTGTCGGGGCCGTCGGACCTGCCGTCGTTCCTGGCCGAGGCGCGTCGCTGCGAGGGCTTCGAGCAGCGGGAGCGCCCGTTCGACATCGCGATGCACGCCGTCCCCGTCCTGATCGGCCCGGACCACCGACTCACCGACGCCGCGCTCCGCCTGACCAGCACCCAGCAGGTGGTCGACCTGATCGCGGACCTCGACGCGGCCGGCGTCACCTGGACAACCGTGCCGCCGCTGGGCGACGGCCCGCAGTCGCTGGCGGAGCACGGCGAGTACCTGCACTGGGCCGCCACCGAGGTCCTGCCAGCCTTCCGCGCCGGCGTGTAGCCGGAGCCGTGATTGTGTGCCGTTAGGGGAGGCGTTTCCCGGCCGCCGGCGTGAGCGTGTGCCGCTGGGGGTAGCCCGCCCGACCCGAAGTCCCCACGATGACCCCGAAATCCGTCCAGCCGGTTGCGCGTGGTGACGGTGAGGACGGAGTGTCGATGCCCGGCTGCGGCCCGAATGGGTGGCACCAATTCAATAAGATAACAGCAAGAAGCGCCGCAGGCGCCAGACTTCAGACGCCAGAACCGCGCCGCGCATCGGCGGCCAACGAGAAGGAACGCCGCTACGTCCAGTCGGCGAGGTCGAGCACGGAGTGGACCAGGTTGAACCCGTCCGCGATCGGCGCCTGCGGATGGGCGGAAAGCAGCCGCAGCGTCCGCCGGGCTATCCGCCAGCCTCCCTCGTCCGAGCGCAGCCGGTCGCGGAACAGCACCTCCGCCCGGTTGATGTAACCGGGCGTGTCCTTCATCGTCCACCGGATCCACCCGTAGCAGGTCGCCCACACCCCGCCGCCGTCCAAGCCGACGACATGGTTGGTGATCTCGTGCACGGTCCAGGCGCAGGTGTCATGGAACGGGATGAAGTTCCCGAGCCAGTCCTCCACGCCCTCGAACACGCCATGCGGGTAGTCGGCCCGCACGTCGGGGGTGAACACGGTGCGGAACAGCTCCCAGTCGCGGGCGTCGATGGCGAGCGCGTACCCGTTCTGCAGCCGCATCGCCTCCACCGCGACCAAGCTCAGATCCGGCATCAGGACGCCTAATCCTCGCTCAGGATGCCGGCCCCGACCGGCCCGAACGCGCTCCGGGCGGACAGCATGTAGTGCTGGGTGACGGCGCGGACGTCCCGCAGCCGCCGCTGCAGCGGGCAGGACTCGAACAGACCGGTCGTCCCGGACAGGCCGTAAGCGCCCTCGACGACCGAGGCCGCGACCGACGCCGCCCGCGACAGCCGGGCCCGGCGCAGCGCCGTCGCCCGGTCGTCGGGCGGCCCGGCCGCCGCCGACGCCTGGTCGTCCCGGCCGACCTGGTGCAGCAGCGTGCGCGCCATGTACAGGTCGGTCGCGAGCTGGCCGGTCACGTACTGGGCGACCGGGTCGGCCGCGAGCTTGCTGCGCGACGTGGCCGGGATCTTGTTGCGGGCGATGTCGGTGATGTCGTCCAGGGCCGCCTGGGCGATCCCGATGGCGACGGCGGCGAACTCCGAGCCGAAGCGGGCGCCCAGCTGCCGCTGGTCGAGCGGGTGCCGGGCGATCTTCGGCAGCTCGGCGAAGTTCCCCGTCCACTCCTCGGGGATGAACAGGTCGCTGACCACGATGTCGTTGCTCGCGGTGCCCTTGAGCCCGCTCACGTGCCAGACGTCCTCGATCTGGACCGAGCCGGCCGGCACCACGCCGAGCCGGGTCGCCTGCTCGCCCTCGATCACGCCGTGGATGCAGATGTAGTCGGCGTTGTTGGAGCCGCTGGCGAACGACCAGCGGCCGCTGAACCGGTAGCCCCCGTCAACCCGCACCGCCTTGCCGGTCGCGTTGATGACCCCGGTGTGGATGACGTCGGGGCCGCCCGCGTAGATCTTGTCGTAGGTGTCGGCCGGCAGGTACGCGTAGAAGCTCGGCCCCTCCGAGCCGACCGCCGCCACCCAGGCGACCGAGGCGTCGGCTCGCGCCAGCTCCTCGATCACGGTCAGGCCCTCGTCCGGCCACATCTCGTCGCCGCCGTGCGACCGGGGCACATACCGGCGGAAGACTCCGGCTGACCGCAGCTTCTCCGCGAGGTCGCGTGGCACGGCCCGCGCCTGCTCGATTTCCTCGGCGCGCTCCCTGATCTCGGGCAGCAAGGCCCGGACGTTCTCAAGGACCGTCGGCTGCTGCCCCGGTGCTGCGGTTTCACTCGACATGGGCTGAAATTATCGTGCCCAGGTGCCCGTGTCACGATCGTCGTTCTGCTAGGCGGGACGGCGTTCACGATTCGAGCCCGGCCGCGCCCCCAACTCAGCCGACGTCCGACCCAAACTTAGAACTGACTGGTCGGTAACGTCTAGCACGCGACCGGGCCGGCTTTTCTCCTTGTCAGTGCATTGCGGTCGCGATCATGCTGTTCTTATTATGTACTGACCAGTCAGTGAAGACCGGAGGTGACCAGCTAGTGGCTGCGCTTCAGCACCGCATCGGCCCGTCCGCCGTCCACGGCGGCAACATCCACCCTCTCGGCCGATCAGGCGCGGTCGCAAGACCCGAAGCCGCGACAGACGACGATAGCCAGGCGAGCACGGTCGTGGGCAGGCTCGAGGCGATCCTCGCCTCATTCGACGGCTGTGATCAAGCCCTCGGCGTGAGCGAGATCAGCCACCGCGTCGGCCTGCCCAAGTCGACCGTGCACCGGCTGGCGAATCAGCTCTGCGCGGTCGGCTGGCTGGAGCGCAACAGCGGCGGCTACCGGGTCGGGCTCAAGCTGCTCGAGCTTGGCAGCGTCGCCCTGCAGCGGACCGGCCTGCGCGAGGCCGCGTTCAAGCACCTGCACTCGCTCGCCCTGCGCACCGGCCTGACCGTCCATCTCGGCATCCTCGATCGCGATGAGGTGGTGTACCTGGACCGGGTGACGACCACCCGGGTCGTGCTGCCCACCCGGGTCGGCGGCCGGGAGCCCGCCTACTGCACCGCCATCGGCAAGGCCCTGCTCGCGTTCGAGGCCCCCGCCAGCCAGGCGTCGGCGCTGGCGAAGACGGTCCGCCGGACCGAGTCCACCATCGTCGAGCCGCGCGCGCTCCAGGCCACGCTGGACAACGCCAGGCAGACCGGCATCGCCTACGACCGGGAAGAGGCCTATCCCGGCCTCGGCTGCGTCGCGTCCCCCATCCGGTTCGGCGACCGGGCGATCGGCGCGGTCTCGGTCACCGGGCCGATCGCCAGGATCCGGGCGCACTCGCTGGTGCACGAGGTGCGGAACACCGCCCTCGCGATCTGGTCGCCGGACGTGCTGCCGCTGCCGCGCCCCCTGGCCAGCGCGCGCTAGAAGGCAAAGATCAAAAGCAGGATTTTCCCGAACGGACCTGCCTCCGCCCACCCGTCACCCGCGGGTGCCGTGGTGACGGGCGTAATCGCTTGTTCGGATGATCCTTGACTTTGACCGTGGCCTTACTTGCCCTTGGCCAGCCCGACCGCGATCTCGATGAGCTGGTCCTCCTGGCCGCCGACGAGCTTGCGGCGGCCGGCCTCGATGAGGATCTCGGCCCCGGACACGCCGTACTTCTTGGCCTGGATCTCCGCGTGCTTGAGGAAGCTGGAGTACACGCCGGCGTAGCCCATGGTCAGCGACAGCCGGTCGAGCGCGGGCGGGTTGCTCTCGAGCACCGGGGCGACGGTCTCCTCGGCCGCGTCGATGATCTTGACCGTGTCGATGCCGGTCTTGATCCCCAGCCGCTCGGTGACGGCGGCGAACGCCTCGACCGGGGTGTTGCCCGCGCCGGCCCCGAACCGGCGGGTGGAGCCGTCGATCTGCTTGGCCCCCGCCCGGGCGGCCAGCACCGAGTTGGCGACGCCGAGCCCGAGGTTCTCGTGGCCGTGGAACCCGACCTGCGCGTCGTCGCCGAGCTCGGCCACCAGCGCCGCGATCCGGTCGCTGACCCCGTCCATGATCAGCGAGCCGGCCGAGTCGACCACGTAGACGCACTGGGCGCCGGCGTCGGCCATGATCCGCGCCTGCTTGGCCAGCACCTCGGGCGGCTGGCTGTGCGCCATCATCAGGAAGCCGACCGTCTCCAGGCCGATGCTGCGGGCCACCTTGAAGTGCTGGATCGAGATGTCGGCCTCGGTGCAGTGGGTGGCGATCCGGCAGACCGAGGCGCCGTTGTCGGCCGCCAGGCGGATGTCGTCGGTGGTGCCGAGGCCGGGCAGCATCAGGAAGGCGATCTTGGCCTGCTTCGCGGTCGCCACCGCGGTGGAGATGAGGTCCTGGTCGGGCACCGCGCTGAAGCCGTAGTTGAACGACGAGCCGCCGAGGCCGTCGCCGTGGGTCACCTCGATGACCGGCACGCCCGCCCCGTCGAGCGCGGCGACGATGTTCCGCACGTTCTCGACCGTGAACTGGTGCCTGATCGCGTGCGAGCCGTCGCGCAGCGAGGAGTCGGTGACGCGGACGTCGAGGTCGGCGCTGTATGACATGAAAGGGTCTCCCTTACGCGCGTTCGGCCAGGATCCGCGTCGCGAACCCTTCACCGACCCGGGTGGCGGCGGCGGTCATGATGTCGAGGTTGCCGGCGTACGGCGGGAGGAAGTCGCCCGCCCCCTCGACCTCGACGAAGATGGCGACCCTGGCCCGGCCGCCGCTCATCGCGCGTCGCATCGTCGAACTGCGGCTCGGTCCGCAGCCGGTAGCCGGGCACGTAGGCCGCGACCTCGGCCGCGATCTCCTTGATGGAGGCGGCGATCGCGTCGCGGTCGGCGTCGGCCGGGATCGCGCAGAAGATCGTGTCCTGCATGAGCATCGGCGGCTCGGCCGGGTTGAGGATGATGATCGCCTTGCCGCGCTCGGCGCCGCCGATCGTCTCCACCCCGCGGGCGGTGGTCTTGGTGAACTCGTCGATGTTGGCCCGGGTGCCCGGCCCGGCCGACGGCGACGCCACGCTCGCCACGATCTCCGCGTACTCGACCGGCACGACCCGCGAGACCGCGTAGACCATCGGGATCGTGGCCTGCCCGCCGCAGGTGATCAGGTTGACGTTCGGCGCGCTGGTGTGCTCGCCGAGGTTGACCGCGGGCACCACGGCCGGGCCGATCGCGGCCGGGGTGAGGTCCACCGCCTGGATGCCGAGCTCCTGATACCGGGGCGCGTTCTCCCGGTGCACGTAGGCCGACGTGGCCTCGAAGACCAGGTCGGGCCGCTCGTTGGCGAGCAGCCAGTCGACGCCCTCGGCGGTGGCGGTCAGGCCGTGGTCGGCCGCCCGCTTCAGCCCGGGGCTCTCCGGGTCGACGCCGATCATCCAGCGCGGCTCGATGAGGTCGCTGCGAAGCAGCTTGTACATGAGGTCGGTGCCGATGTTGCCCGACCCGACGATCGCGGCGGTGGCCTTAGTCACGTGTCATCCCTGTTACTCGAAAGATGCGGTCACGGTGCCGAGCCCCGCGAACTCGGCGCGGAAGTTCGAGCCCGGCCGGGCGTCGATTGCCCGGGTGCAGGAACCGGGCAGGATGAGGTGCCCGGCCTCGAGCTTGACCTCGAAGTCGGCCACCTTCCGCGCCAGCCAGGCGACGCAGGCGGTCGGGTTGCCGAGCACCGCGCTGGTGTTCCCGGGCGACGCGACCATCTTCGCCGCCCGTCTGCGTCCGACAGCACGGCGTCGATGTCGCTCAGGTCGACCCCGGCCGCCGCCAGCTCGGCCGGACTCTTGCGCTCGGCGCCGAGGATCACCCCGGCCGAGGAGGCGTTGTCGGCGATGGTGTCGGCCAGCTTGATCCGCCAGTCGGTGATCCGGCTGTCGATCAGCTCCAGGCTCGGCACGATGTACGCGGTCGCGGCCAGCACATCGGCCACGGTGCAGCCCGCGCCGGGCAGGGCGCGCCCGAGGACGTAGCCGATCTCGACCTCGATCCGGGGGTAGCAGTACCGGGCGGCCGGGATCGGCGCGTCCTGCCGCAGCACCATCGCGTCGAGCAGGTGACCGTAGTCGGGCTCGTCGACGCCCATCATCTGCTGCATGACCGGGGAGGACAGGCCGACCTTGTGGCCCCGCACCCGGGCGCCGTCCGCGAACTTGCGGCGGATGTTGACGAGCTGGATCTCGTAGGCGTCGACCACGTCGATGCCCGGGAAGTCTCGGTCAGCGGGCCGATCGGCGCCCGGTCGCGCTCCGCCGCCCAGAGCAGCTCGGCCGCCGTCGCACGCTGGGTGCTATCAAGCATCGGTGTCCATCTCATGGGGCGGGGTGGTGGGCGGCCCTAATGTAGCCCGCCGACCGCGCCAGGCACATAGCTCCTCCGCTGAGCGGGACGTCCCGGTCATTGGAACGGAGCCCTTTGCCCGCCTCCCCGCCCTGGCTAGGCTGACGGGACTTACCTAACTGCATGGAGGCATCCGGTGCCGGAAAGCGCCGTGTCGGCGAGCTCTGTGTCAGGGAATTCCGTGCCCGGAATTCCCTGGATGATCTGGTCTTCTTGGCCACCGACGAGCGCTGCGGCCGGCCTCCAAGAGGATCTCTGCGCCCGACACACCGTAGCTTCGGCGCCTGGCCTCCGCGTGCATCAGGAAGCTCGAGTAGACACCGGCGTAGCCCATATCAGCGACATCCGGTCGAGCACGAGCTATTGCTCCCATAATGGGCGACGATCCTCGGCCGCGTCGAAGATCGCGAGCACGTCGATCCCCGTCCTGATGCCCAGCGCTCGATGACCGCGGCGAGCGCCTCGTGGGGTGTTGCCGGCCCCGGCGCCGAACCGCCGGGTGCAGCCGTCGACCTGCATGGCGCCGGCCCGGGCGGCCAGAAGCGTGTTGGCGACGCCAGGCGAGGTTCTCGTGCCCGTGGAAGCCGACCTGGGCCTCGCCGCCGAGCTCGGCGACCAGCGCCGCGACCCGGTCGCTGACCCCGTCCGGATCAGCGCGCCGGCCGAGTCGACGACGTAGACGCACTGGCCGCCCGCGTCGACCATGATCCGGCCTGCTTGGCGAGCACCTCGGCGGCTGGCAGTGCGCCATCATCAGGAATCCGACCGTCTCCAGCCCGAGGACGGGCCACGAAGTGCTGGACCGAGACGTCGGCTTCGGTGCAGTGGGTCGCGATCCGGATGACCGAGGCGCCGATGTCGGCCGCCGCGGATGTCGTCCATGGTGCCGATCCCGGGCAGCAAAAGGGCGGCGATCTTGGCCTGCTGCGCGGTCGCCACAGCGGCTGCGATCAGGTCCTCGTCGGGAGGAGAAGCCGTAGTTGAACGACGAGCCGCCGAGGCCGTCGCCGTGGCTGACCTCGATGACCGGCACGCCGGCATCGTCGAGCGCGGCGACGATTCGCGCACGTGCTCGACCGTGAACTGGTGCGACCGCGTGCGAGCCGTCGCGAAGCGACGTGTCGGTGACCCGGACGTCGAGGTCGGCGCTGTATGACATGAAAGGGTCTCCCTTACGCGCGTTCGGCCAGGATCCGCGTCGCGAACTCTTCGCCGACCCGGGCGGCGGCCGCGGTCATGATGTCGAGGTTGCCCGCGTACGGCGGCAGGAAGTCGCCCGCCCCTTCGACCTCGAGGAAGATGGCGACCCTGGACAGGCCACCGCATCGCGGTCGCATCGTCGAACTGCGGCTCGGTGCGCAGCCGATAGCCGGGAACGTAGGCCGCCACGTCGGCCACCATCTCCTGGATGGAGGCGGCGATCGCGTCGCGGTCGGCGTCGGCCGGGAGCGAGCAGAAGACGTGTCGCGCATGATCAGCGGCGGGTCGGCCGGGTTGAGGATGATGATCGCCTTGCCGCGCTCGGCGCCGCCGATCATCTCGACCGCGCGGGCCGTGGTCTGCGTGAACTCGTCGATGTTCGCCCGGGTGCCCGGGCCTGCCGACGCCGACGCGACGGTGGCGACGATCTCCGCATAGGCGACCGGCGCGACCCGGGCGACGGCGTAGACCATCGGGATCGTGGCCTGCCCGCCGCAGGTGACCATGTTGACGTTGGCGCGCACGCGTGCTCGCCAGGTTGACCGGCGGCACGACGAAGGGGCCGATCGCGGCCGGAGTGAGGTCGATCGCCTGGATGCCGAGCTCCTGGTAGCGGGGTGCGTTTCCCGATGCACGTAAGCCGACGTCGCCTCGAAGACCAGGTCGGGCCGCTCTGGCGAGCAGCCAGTCGACACCGTCGGCGGTGGCGGTCAGGCCGTGGTCGGCCGCCCCTTCAGCCCGGGCTCTCCGGGTCAATGCCGACCATGTAGCGGGGCTCGATGAGGTCGCTGCGAAGCAGCTTGTACATAGGTCGGTGCCGATGTTCCCCGAGCCGACAATCGCGGCGGTGGCCGGGTCACGGTGTCGTCTGCATTCTCGAAATCGCCGGCACGGAGCCGAGACAACACCCCTCGAAGTCTGCTTGGACCGTGTCACCCGGCGGAGACATCGTTTGCTCGGGTACATGATCCGGGAAGTACCACATGCCCGCTTGCAACGTGACTCCGTACTCGTACACCTTGTTCGCCAACCACGCCACCGCTGTCATCGGGTTGCCGAGCACCGCATTGGTGTTTCCCGAGTCGACGACGCCGGTCGTTGATGCCGAGGAGTGTGACCTTGGTATCGCCGAGATCCACGTCGCCCACCAATATGCGGGATTCGCCCAGAACCAGACGCCCCGACGAGGCGTTGTCGGCGATGGTGTCGCACAGGGTCAACGCCCAGTCCGTGATCCGGCGGTCGATGATCTCGAGTGACGGAGCCACGTACGCAGTGCACCGGACCACGTCCTCGACGGTGCATCCCGGAGCGGGCAGCGTGGCGCCGAGCACGAACGCCGGTTCCAGCTCCACCCGGGGCTGCACAAGGGTCGACATGTCGATCTCGTCACAGTCACCGACGACTGTGCGAGAAGGTGCCCGTAATCGGGTTCACCGACCCCCATCATCTCCTGCATGGCCTTGGACGAGAGCCCGACCTTGTGGCCACGCGCACCCGGGCGCCGTCCGCGATCTTGCGCCGGATGTTGGCGAGCTGGATCTCGTACGCGTCCACCACGTCGATGCCGGGGAACGTCTCGGTCAGCGGGCCGATCGGCGCCAGGTCCCGCTCCGCCGCCCAGAGCAGCTCGGCCGCCGTCGTGCGCTGGGTGCTATCGAGCATCGGTGTCCGTCTCATTTGTCGCGGTGTTGGCCGACCTCAATTTAGCCCGCCGAGCCAGCGCCAGATGAATAGGCTATTTCCCGCTGAGTGGGACGTCCCGGTCATTGGAACGCGAGCCCTTTGCCCGCCTCCCCGCCCGTGGCTAGGCTGGCGGGACTTACCTACCTGCATGGAGGCATCCAGTGCCGGAAAGCGCCGTGTCAGGCAGCGCCATCTCTGATCA
>CAWIIX010000005.1:0-905978 GCA_963836195.1 uncultured Actinomycetota bacterium
CGAACGAGCCAGGAAGCGAACACCGGACGCCTCGAACGGAACCTCACCCCCAGGAGGCCCGCATTGCTGACCTTGCCGCCGGCGGTGCGACCAACAGCGAGATCGCCGAGCAGCTGTTCCTGAGTGCCAGCACCGTCGACTACCACCTCGGCAAGGTCTTCAGGAAGCTTGGCGTCCGATCCAGAACCGAGCTTGCGCACCAGCTGCCCGGCCACGCATAACGAGGGCAGATCTCCGGCGCTTTTCACTGGTTGTCACGATGCATGACCGGGTGTCACCTGATTCGACGGACGGCGGTTGACCGTAGCGTCGTGGGTGCCCGCGCACCGGCAAACACCAAGTTCTGATGCGTCCGAATCGAGCGTGACAGACCCGAGGACCCGGCTGCCACCGCTCCGGGTGGGCTAGATGTCGAAACCGTCCGCCGCCGTTCGTCGGGGTGGCAACAGGCAACGCGGAAAGGAGTACTCGTGGCACACCCCGTCGTGCACTTCGAGATCATCGGCAAGAACCCGGAGGAGCCTCAGGAACTACTTCGGCGAGCTGTTCGGCTGGCAGTTCGATACCAGCTCCCCGATCGCGGAAGCGGTCTGAGAGCGCAACTACGGCTTCGTTGACCGCATCGTGACCCCCGACGGCACCGGAATCCCGGGCGGTATCGGGGGCGGCGCGACTACCCGGGCCACGTCATCTTCTACGTCGGCGTGCCCAATGTAGAGGCCGCCCTGGCCGAAGCCGAGCGACTCGGCGGCAACCGCCGGAAGGGACCGGAACGGGCGCCGACCGGCCTGGTGATGGGCCACTTCACCGACCCCGAGGGCAACCTGATCGGCGTTGCCGGGACTGCGTAAGCTCCGGGCGCAACGTGTCGATTCGGTCGGCCGCCGTTCGTCGGGGTGACGACAGAGCCCGTAAGACGTAGGAGAAACCATGATCAAGGCACTGAGCAAGCTCGACGTCATCACCCTGTTCGTCGAGGACCTGCCTGAGTCCAAGAAGTTCTACAGCGAGGTCTTCGGCCTCGAGGTGATCTGGGAAGACGACGCCTCGGCGGTCGTGAAGATGTCGAACCTGATCATCAACCTGCTCCGGGTCTCCAACGCGGCGACGCTGGTCGAGCCGATCCCGGTCGCCGCCCCCGGCGGCTCCCGCGCGCTGCTGACCATCGAGGTGGACGACGCGAACGCGGTGTGCGCGGAACTGGAGGCGCACGGCGTGAAGTTGCTCAACGGCCCGATCGACCGCCCGTGGGGCCGCCGCACGGCGGCCTTCGCGGACCCGGCCAGCAACACCTGGGAGATCGCGCAAGAACTGTAGGTCCCCGCCGGTTCCGCAGTCCGATCGGCCCGCAGATCCGACCGCTTCCCTTCTCCGTTATCCCGAACGGTCCGGGCGACTCTTGAACCGCACGCTCAGCGCGTGACCGGGCACCCGCTGAGCTACCGGCCCGGCGGGTCAGGCCGTACAGTTGCCCGGGTGGGTATCGCTCCGCATATAGCCAGACTGCGGGCCGTGGTCGGGCATGATCTGCTGGTGCTCCCGTCGGTGTCCGTCCTGCCGGTGGATGAGGCGGGGCGGCTGCTGCTAGTCCGTGAGACAGGTCATGACGACGGGTGGAGTGTCCTCGGCGGCGCGGTTGACGTGGGCGAGTCGCCGGCCGCGGCGGCGGTCCGGGAGGCCCGGGAAGAGATCGGGGTCGACGTTGAGCTGGTGCGCCTGCTGGACGTGCTCGGCGGCCCGGACTACGAGGTCTGTTACCCCAACGGGGACCGAGTCGCGTATGTCGACGCTGTTTACCAGGCCCGGGTCGTCCGGGGTTCCCCGGTCGTCAGTGACGGCGAGCTCAGCGAGCTGGCCTGGTTCGAGCCAGGGGAACTGCCCGGGCTCCAACTGAGCAGATTCGCCCGCGCCCTGCTGAGCGCCACGGGCCGTCTGTAACTCCTCTTCACCTTCGTCGGCCCGGGCCAAGCACCGTCTGCGAGCTCATAATGTGAGCCGAACCGGGTGAACCCACGTCGATTGAAAGCTCCCCCGCCCCGTTAGGAAGCCGGTTCTCCCGCCGGCGTCTACGCGGTTGCGGCTGTCTCGGAACCCGCCAGCGCGAACTCCCGCTGCAGGCCGGTGAGCATGAGGATGTTGCGGGCACGGCGCGAGGCCCGCGCCACGCGTACCCAGCCCCCGTCGAGCCGTGCGTGGCGGCGCGCCGCCATCAGTGCTTTGATGCCGGCGCAGTCCATGAAGGTCACGCCGTCGAGGTCGAGGGCGAGCCGTGCCCCGTGTCGGCGCAGCGCGCCCAGCAGCTCTTCGCGCAGCTTCGGGGCGGACGCGATGTCGATCTCCCCTGTGACCCCGACGACGAGCGGGGCCGTGGACAGGACGTCGCACGTGCAGGTCGGTGGCCTCCGCGGGTCGCCTGGGCGACGGCAGCGGCAGGGGTGGCCGTGGTGAGTCCTTGCGGATGGCAATCGGTTCGTCGCTCATGTCTCCCACATTAGGAATTACAGGTGGTACTCGAATCAAGCATTTTCGTAGTCAGTGGATCGGTGCCTCAGACCCCGGTGCCCCTGATCCGGTTGGGCCGGGTTCCAGGCTCCGGGCAAGCTGGGCGCGCGAGGTCACGTTGAGCTTGCGGTACACCTTGCGCAGGTGATAGTCGACGGTGCTGGGGCTGAGGAACAGCTGCGCGGCGATCTCGTTGTTCGACGCGCCGCCGGCCGCGAGCCCCGCGATATGGGCTTCCTGGGGGGTGAGGTCGAAGGTGGTCTCTGGCGTGCGGGCCCGGGCGCGCTCGCCGCTCGCGCGAAGCTCTAGCCGGCCACTTCGGCGAAGCGCTCCGAGCCCATGGCGGCGAACATGTCCTGCGCGGTGCGAAGCTCCTGGCGCGCGTCCCGTCGCCGCTTGGCCCGCCGCAGCCACTGGCCGTAGAGCAGGTGCGTGCGGGCGAGCTCGATCGTGACCCGGGATCGCGCCAGCTGGCTGAGGGACTCCAGGTACGCGTCCTCGGCGTGGCCGTCCTGGTCGAGCAGGGCCTGGCTGCGGGCGCGCACTCCGAGCGCCCAGGGCGTTCCGGCCGCCAGCGTCCGCTCGGACAGGGTTTCGTACGCGGTGGCCGCCGCCTGCCGGTCGCCGGCCCGGACGGCCGCCTCGATCATTTCGGGCAATGAGGCCTCGGATGTGAACACGGAATCATCGTCGATCACGGCCAGCGCGCTGGACGCCGCAGCCTGAAAGTCGCCGCCGAATAGATCCGCCACCGCGACGATGTACCGGCCGACGTCAACCACGGCCCGCTGGCCCCGTGCGGTCGACTCGTGGACCTGGGCTATGCCGGCCGCGCGGGCCTCGGTGAGGCGGCCGCGGTACTCCAGCAGGAGGCCGTGACCGCGGCTGTCGATGCCGAGTATTCGCGGGAGGTTGGTCTCGGCCAGGAGCTCCCGCATTTCCGCCCACAGCGCGCCGGCGTGGCCGAAGCGGCCGGTCAGCCAGTTGCTTATCGCCAGGAATGCCAGCCCGACGGGCAGGATGGTAAGGGCCCCAAGCGCGCGCGCCGCGCGCACCATGCGGTCCGACAGGTCGAAGACGGCCTGCTCGTCCCACAGGCTGCCGGCGGCCATTATGCCGAGCCCGAACCATTGCAAACCCCTCTCGGGGTCGAGGTCGTCGGCGCGCAGCGCGGCGACCGCGGCCCGCAGCGGACTGAGCGAGGCGTGATAACCGGCCGTTGATCGGGCACAGTACCCCTCGAGCAGCAGGTCGGTGACGGTCAGGGGCGGGGAGGCAGGCGGAAGGGCCTGCGCCACCCGTGCGATCTCCTGTGCCTGCTCTGGTCCGGCCCAGATCGCCGCCTCCAGGGCCTCAAGGAGGGTGTCCCGGGCCAGTCTGGCATCCGGCGCTAGCGTCTGGCACGCGTCGGCGAGGGTGGTGGCCGCCTCGGCTGCGTTGCCCGACGCGAAGCGGATGTGACCGGTCAGCCGCTTCGCCAATCCGCGGGCGACGTCATCGGTGAGCCGGGGGATCGCGGCGCCCACCAGCTCCCGGGCTTGTTCGGCGTGGCCGGCCCGGAGTTCCGCGTCGGCCAGGGCGACCTCTCGCTCCGCGCGGGCACCGTCGCCGGGTGTCAGCTCGGCCGAGCGGCGCAGCAGGGCCGCCGCGGCCGCGTAGCCGCCGCGGGCGCGCGCGCGGTCGGCTGCGTGCTCGAGCTCGGTGGCGAGCTCCGCGTCGGGGATTACCGCGGCCGCGGCCCGATGCCAGGTGCGCTGGTCGAGGTCGGCCTCGGAGCCCGCCGCCTCGCCGAGGGCGGCGTGCGCGCGCCGCCGATCACTATCGGTCGCGCCGTGATATGCGGCGGATCGCAGCAGCGGATGGCGGAACCGGACCGAGTTGCCGGAGAACTCGAGGATGCCGTCCGCGTCCGCGGCGGCCGCGTCCGCGTCGATTCCGGTCTGCGCCGCCGCCCGCCACAGGAGGCTGCGCTCACCCGTGACGTCGGCCGCGGCCAGCAGCACGAAGGCCTGCGCGTCGGGCGGAAGATCGCGTATCTGGCGCAGGAAGCGGTCCCTGAGCCGCTGGCCCACCGGAAGCGGCTCGGGCAGCGCCGCCCGGCCGGCGAGTTGCTCGGCCGTGTATTCGGTGCCGAGCTCCACCAGCGCGAGCGGGTTGTTGTGGGTGTCGGCCAGGATGCGGGCGGCGACCTGGGCGTCGAGGGGACCGCCGACGACCGAGCCGAGCAGTTCGCGGGCCTCGGCGTCGGGCAGCCCCTCCACCGTGATCACCGGAAGCTGCTCGATAATCTGCGACGCCGACGGCTCGTCGACGGCCTCGATGAACCCGACCCGGTCGGCGTACAGACGTCGGGCCGCGAACCCGAGCACGTGCGCCGACTCGCGGTCGATCCAGTGCCCGTCATCGATGACGCACAGCAGCGGCTGGTCTTCCGCCGCCAGGGACAGCAGCGTCAGCGTGGCCAGCCCGACCAGGAAGAGATCGGGCGCCGGCCCTGCCTCGAGGCCGAACGCGATCTTCATGGCATCGCGTTGCGGCGCGGGCAGCGCCGGGAGCAACGAAGCAAAGGGGACCAGCAGCTGGTGCAGGGCCGCGAACTCCAGGTTGATCTCCGACTCGACCCCGACGACGCTGGTCACGCCCATGTCCGGCGCCGAGTCGATGGCGTACTCCAGCAGCATCGTCTTGCCCGTCCCGGGCCCGCCTTGCAGCACCAGCGTGCCGCTGAAGCCCTTGCGCACGGAGTCAAGCACCCGGTCGATGGCCGCTCGCTCCCGGCGGCGGTCGAGCATGCCCGGCCCACGCTTCCGCTGGCCGCCCGTCTGCCGCAGCGTAGGCCGCCGCCCCGCCTGCTGGACGAGCTGGCCTGCCTCTACGCGGCCCTTGCCCCCGTCAGCCATCGTTACCAGATCCCTTGCCAGGCAGCAGCCCGACCCGGCCGGAAAGCCCGACCCCCCGTCAGGATCAAGCGTAGCCCGGTCGCCGAAATAGACGACCGGCGCACCCGCGCAGGCTGTGAATTCTCCGGATTCGAGCACGGCGCCTAAGCCGTAGCGTTCGCAGGAGGTAGGCCAGCGGTCAGCCGGCCACGAGGCGGGCAATCGCGAGGAGGAGAAGATGTCGAACGACAGGCTGCGGGCAGCGGTCGCCGCGGAACTGAGCTGGGATCCCAAGGTGGACGGCACGGGCATCACCGTGTCCGCGCAAGGCGGCAGGGTGACCCTGCACGGCACAGTCACCCGCTTCCGGCAAAAGCGCGAGGCCGATAACGCCGTCCGACACGTCCACGGGGTCACTGCCGTCAGCAACTTCGTCGAGGTGCACCTCCCGGACGAGGACAGGCGGGCCGATGCCGACGTTCGTGCCGACGTCGGGCAGGCCCTGGCGCTGAACGACCACATCCCCGCGACCGTGCAGGCCAGCGTTGAGGCGGGCCTCGTCACCCTGTCCGGCGTCGCGGCCTGGCAGTTCCAGCGCCACGAGGCCGAGCTCGCCTGCGCGGCCGTGCCAGGCGTCATGGGCGTCGATGTCGCAATCTCGCTGCGCCCAGTCTCAAGCGACGGCGACATCGAGCAAGCGATCAGCGCCGCGTTCGGGCGCAGCGCCAGGCTGGACAGGTTCGAGATATCTGCCGACAGCCCGTTTCCCGGGATGATCGTCCTTTCCGGGACGGTCGGCTCCTGGGCCGAACGCGATGACGCCGTCGCCCTCGCCTGGTCCGCGCCGGGCGTCACCGACGTCGATGACCGGATCGCGGTCGCTTACTAGCCCGACGCGGACTAGGTGTTCACGTGATTCGAAGCGCGGCCGCTGACCGTAGCGTCGTAGGTGTCGGCCCGAGAGGGATCGTTCCCGGCAAAGAAAGGAAAGGAAGCATGAACGCGGACGCGCTCACCCGTGGTGTTATCACCAGGAGGTTCAGACTAGGTGAGCTCGATAATGCGGCAGCCGTTCACCGGAGGGTTCCCGCAGCTCGGCGTGGGTTTGCTGGCTGGCTAGCAGCAGAGCTGACTGACGCGGACGTTCAGCGGCAGGTGCTGCGCGCGCTGCTGCTGGACACGCGGGTTCCGCTGACCGTGGACGCTCGAGTTCATGACGGGATAGTCACGCTGACCGGCTTGGTCGCCTCGGAATGGGAGCGCGGGCATGCCAGATCCGCGGCCAACTCCGTGCCCGGTGTCTTGGGAATCGACGATCACCTGTCTGTCCTGCCCCGCTCGGACGAATCTAGGCTGGCAACGCCAGCCTGAGCATCGTCCTCAACATGGACGCCGCCCGCGACAAATGGGGGTATAAGTACTGCAACGGCACTTATGTCCCGCATGAGCGACCCGTGGACACTAGCGCCGGACTGTCACGCACAGGCTCCAGCCATAGACGGGGTCTACCGCACTGTTTGGGTTGGTGAAGCCGGTTGACAGGCAGAACCGGGCCGCGCCCGCCGGCGACACAACGGCACGCACTGTGCCCGTTGGGTCGGTCGTGGATGCCACCGTCGCGGCGCCTTCCGGCGTCACCTGCAGCGGGGGCTGGCTCCAAGTCCAGCCTGACGAGTCGCCCGTGAGGGTTAGCCGAAGCCTGGCGCCCGCTTTGAGGCAGACGGCCGACGTGTTCCCCTCATAAAAATGGTGGGTGATGACCACCGTGCCAGACGGACAGCCTGCCGGTACCGGCGTAGTCGGCGGTGCCGTTGCAGTACCCGGAGGACCGTTGGTCATGTACACCCCGCTGACAGCCGCGGTCGGACTTGCCAGCGGACCTGTGACAGAGCCCTGCCCGGCGGCACCGGGAGGCGAGGCTCCCGGCGAAGCGCAGGACGCCGCCGCGACCGACAGCAGCACCCACCCGGCTGCGATTCGCGCACCCGTTCCGCTAAGCGGACCCATAAGCGATCACCGTTCCCCGATCCCCGGTCCAGCTCACCGGCAGCCAGATCGATCACCACACACAGCATGTTGCCCGAGTGCGGTGTCGTAGGCGGTCATGAGGGTGACTTACGTAGCCGGATTAGGAAAAGGTGTCCTGGGCCGCGTGCACGAGAGAGTCATATGTCTCGGTGGTGCGGGTTGTCTCGGCTCCCAGGGATTCGATGAGCGTCGCGAGTTCGGCCTGGATTACCTGCGCGTCAGCGTCGTCTGGCGCCATGCGCTCGGCTTCGACGAAACCGCCGACCCCTTCGACCTCGTCAATGCACAGCGAGCAGCCGCCGAGTCCGGCCGTGCGCCGCGTCTTGATGATGCGGACCGTCGGTTGGTAGCCCATGTGCAGCACGGCAAGGTGCATGGCCTCCCGGTCGGTGACTTCCGTCTCGTACTCCAGGCATGCCTGGTCGTTCTGCGCCGGCTGCTTGAGGGTGAAGTAGTGTCGGCCTGCGACGGTGCGCAGGCGGAGGAACGAGACGCCGAGCTTGTCGTCGCCGAAATGCCACCCGGCCGGGGCGTATGCCTGGTCGTCCTGGCGAAGGGGGTCGCTCACCTCTATGCTGCGGGCTTTGAGGGCGGCGAGAAGGCCTTCCAGGTCGTCGACTCGGTACTTAACCTCAATCTCACGCATCAGGCTGCCTCCCCGCTTCGACCACATGGCTAGCATGTAGTCGACTACTGTCGCCTACAGATGGGCAATCCACAATGAGCAGCCCAAGCCGCTGGCCCCACCTGTTCCCGCCCCGCATCTACGAACTGACCTTCCAGATGCTGGAGCAAGCCGTCCATGCCGAACAAGCCGACCTGTTGATCATCCAGCTCACCGAGAACGCCGACACCTGCCACCTGATCGTCGACCAGTGCATCGCGCTAGCCGACTGCATCCTCGACCGCCGGACCGAAGCGCCCTGGCCGCCATCCGAGAAGGTCATCCGCGTCTTCGCCAACCTCACCGTCCACGGCCTGGAAAATCCTCCGGTGAGAAAATCGCCCACACCGGCCCGCCCGCCGCTTCCAGCGACGCCGTCTACACGTACCTCGCCCGCGTAGTCGTCAACGGCGAGCCCGCCGCCCAGGTCTTCCCCCCGGGGGAGTCCGTCATCCTCCCCGCCTGGACCGCGGCCGCCATGCTGGTATCCCTCCTACCAGAAGGCGCCAGCACCTGGCAGGACCACCTGCAGATGATCTGGGACCTGGAAACCACCGACGGCGTCAACTACTCGGCCCTCGCCGCGATCCACTCCCGCGCCCGCCGCCGAGACATCCGCCCCACCAGCGAGTAGGAAAAGCGAAGGGTCCCCGTCGGTTCCGCAGTCCGACCCCCCCGCCGATCCGATCGCTACTCTTCTCCGTTATCCCGAACGGTCCGGGGCGACTCATCAACCAAACAGCTATCTCGTGTCCCCAGGTAAACCAAACTAGAGGAATCTGCGGCTGCCGGTCATCACCCCTGACTTGACTCGGCCCGAATTCGGTCGACGATCTCGTTGGCCTCGTCCTTGGTGATCTCCGCGAAGTCGAACATCGTGTCGCCATGTTCGGCCGCGCGAAGGAGCGGGGATGCGTCCCAGGTCAGGTCGCGGGAGAACACCTCATCGAACTTGCCCTTGTCCCCCTCAACGCGCCGGAGCACGCCACCAGGCTGGGCGCGGCTGCTGAAGTCATCGATGAGCGCGTAATACGTGATCTTGTCAGCCATCGTTCTTCTCCGGGAAATCCTTGATGCGGTCAGTTCCTGGGGGAGTATCAATCAGTGTGTTCACTCGTCGCTGAAAATTCTCCAGCTCTCGATCTTGGACGAGATCTTGCTCGTCGACCGGCAACGCCGCGTTGGCGCGGATGCGCTCGTACGCCTCATGCGTCAACTCCTTGGCCTCCAGGCTCTCCGGCGTGTGGAACTGCATCTCGAAGCGGGTGCCGGTCTCTGCTCTAAGCCATTGGCTATTATGCCTTTGTACTGGTTGGCGTGCCATAGGTTCTTCAACTTGATCAGCTCAAAACCCTCCGCCTTGAGTTGGTCGACATCAGCCAAGACTCCCTCAGCGTAACGTTCGGAGCTGTACGTAAGTGTGCAGCGGACGGCATCGGGGACCATGCTGAGCACTTGCCTGGCAGTGAGCCCCGGTCGGCCGTGCCAGGCATCCGCCATCTTCTCCTTGAGGCGGTCTTCGCCCTTGACCATGTTTTCAAGCCCCGCGAGTTGGCGGTTCGGGTTGGCGGTCTCGATGCGGCGCAAGGCAGGGAGGATGTGCCGGTCGGCTTCGTCGGCCAAGTCGGCATGGGCCTTGCTTGCTTCGTTGTTCTGTTCGGGGTCGAGCCTGCGGTGTTCGCCGCGAGACCCAGGTGCCATCGGCTTCGGTACGGGGCATAGCCCGCGTCCGTTCGGGATATCTCTCTTTGTGTTCTTCCCAGGCGGCCCGCAGTTGAGGGACCGCATCAGCCCACGCGGCGCGGTCGGCCGCGGCCCCATAGGCGGCATCGACGGTTTCCCGGTACGGGACATGCGCGGCGACCCTTTCCTCCAGACTGACGGCGGCTTCCGGCCCGCCCCGCCGTTCCTCGGAAGGACCCGTGTTCGCCCCGTGATCGCCGTGATCGCCGCGATCGGCAGAATCGAGGCGGTCGGCGGCATCGGGGCAGGGAGCATCCGGCTCGTAGGGATCCGGCTGGTCGATCCGCATTTATCACCCGCCCGGGACACTCACTGGCAAACAGGTGCCTTCACCAATGGCAAACGGATCAACTCGGCGCGCGGTTCACCGGCCTTGGCGCCCAGGGCAGGTCGTGTCACCGGACGGGGCCTGCGTGGCCTCAGCCACCGGCAGCTCGCCATCTGTTAGGGCCCCGTTCCACCGGCCGCGGTTGAACGGGGCCGAGGCATAGGGCGAGACCGCCATGAGCAGCGAAGTTGCCGTCCATGTCGCCGTCGGCGAAAGGAACCCGCTCGCCGACCGCCTGTATCCCACCGCCACCCGGGAGTGGCCAGCTTCGGCTACGACGACAGATACCTGGCCGATCAGATGTTGCTGTGAACCTCTTCCATGCCTTAAACAGCAACTTGAAGTCATCTGTCCTGGGACGATGGACAGTAAGTTGCTGTTTAAGGCGGCACGGAGCTATCCTGCATCTTGTGGCAGCACTGCTGCGCCTGAATGCGCCCTGGGTACCAAGCGAGCCAGATCGCCTCGACGACCTGGCCATCAGCCGTGGCCGCGATGACGTGCTTACTTACGATGACGGCATCAGCCTAAGCGTCGAGGTGCTCAATCCGGTGCGCTACGAGACCGTGGAAGATCTTGTCTTCTCTGCTCGGGATGCTGCAGCTCCGGGTCGTCTTGTCCTGGTCGCCGGAGCAGTCCCGGTTGAGTGGCGCGCGGCGCTCCGCCAGGCCGAGGTGAGTTTCATCGATCTTGACGGTGTCGTCGAGATCGTGTGGCCGCGGCTTCGGGTGTCCGCCAGCCGATTCGGCAAAGAGATAGTGCGTCATCGACACGCCGTGCCATTGCAGAAGGGCCACGCGCTGGTGGCCGAGGAGCTCCTGATCGCGTCGGTCGACGGGACGCCGCCCACGATTACCGAACTGGCTCGCAGTGCGGGGGTGGATAAGTCGATCGCGTCCAGAGCGGTCGCGCAGCTGGCCGAACAGGGACTTGTGACGCGCGAGCAGAGCCGTCGCCGAACCCCTATCTTCGTCTCCGACCCAGACAGCTTGGCGGAACTGCTGGCTAAACGGACGGCATGGCCTGGTCACGAGGTGGTTGGCGGGTACGCCTGGGGCCGAAATATCTGGGATACGGCCGCCACCATCTCGCGTAACGCCGCCGACGCTGGCATCGAGCTCGCGATCACAGGGCGGACGGGCGCTGCCTTCCTCGGCGTGCTCGGCACTTCGTCCCCTCTGGAGGTGCGCTGCTGGGCTACGTTGAATGGGCGGTCTCTGGAGGAAGTCGCCGTCGCCCTCGAGTTGGCACCCGCGCCCCGGGAGTCGATGAACGTCCGAGTGTCGGCTGACCCGTGGCGGATCGGCGTCCACCGTCGCGCGACCGCTCAATTCGACGAGTGGACGGCGACGGTGGCGCACCCGTTCCGCCTGTGGTGCGACGTGCACGCAGAGGAAAGGGGCCGCGAGTTCGCATCACAGCTATGGGGGAAAGCCAGCCATGCATGGTGATAGTGCACGCGCGACCGACTACGACGACCCAATGTGCGCCCGACTGCTGGGGACGGCCGCCGATGTGCTCAGGTCTTTCGGCAGCGCCTTCGGCGGACGGCACCTGGCTATCGTCGGCGGCGCCGTCCCGAGCCTGCTCGTCGGCGGCGCGCCGAAAGGCATGCGTCCGCATGTCGGGACCGCTGATCTGGACTTTCACCTTTCACTCCACCTGCTTGACGGGGAGACGGCTGACTACTATCAGGCGATCATCGACGGACTGCGGTCCCTTGGCCTGCGGACGGATACGCAAGGCGGACGCGAGGTCAAATGGCGCTGGGTTGGTCGGTATCGCGATGCAAGGCTGCAAGTGGAGTTCCTGTGCCCGATGCGAGACCGAGCCGGCCGTCCAGAGAAGCCCGCGTCCGGCACACCAGCCGAGTCGAACATCGGGCCAGCGGGCGAGATCACAGCGCTCGCGGTCGGTTACGGCCATCTCGTCCCAGCTGACACCGTATTGGTGGAACGCCGTGTCCTTACAAGCCGCGGAATGCTCGGATATGAGTTCCCGGTAGCCGGACCCGCGTCCTGGCTCTGCCTCAAGGCAGACGCAATCATGCGACGCGACAAGCCGAAGGACGCCTATGACGTGGTCTGGCTGATCGACGCTCTCGGACCGGCCGAAGCTGCTGTGCGGATTTCGGAGAGTCCGCTGCTCGATGGTGAGCTGGCAGCCGACGTATTCGGCCAACTCGCCCGGCTGACCTCCGACCAGTTCCGTGACACTGATGCAGCCGGCCCAGAGATGTACGCGAGTTTTCTCGGCCCTGACGGCGGAGACGCCGAGCGCCGACACGCACATGGAACGGTCGCCGCGCTGGGCAAGGAACTCCGCGTACGTGGAATCGGCGTCCGAGAGTAGGGGCTACCGGATGCTACACATACCTCGCCCGCGTAGTCGTCGACGGCGAACCCGCCGCCCAGGCCCCCCGGCGAGTCCGTCATCCTTCCCGCCTGGACCGCGGCCGCCATGGGGACGGTGAGGTCGCCGGTTCTGGCCAGGGCAGGACGGTGAGTGCGGATCTCCACTTCGGCGGGGACGTCACGGAAGGCGTGTTTCGCGGACTGGATCACCGTGTCCTCGGCGTCCCAGGACAGGTCCCCGGCGTCGAAGTAGAACAGGTCATAGTCCTTTATGCCGTGGGCCGGGGGCCAGGCCGGTGACGACGTTCCAGACGGTCTGGAACAGGCAGCCCGCCGTCAAGTACCAGCCGGGCAGTCCAAGAGATCCCGACTGGGACAGCACCCGGGTCAGCACGTCGTTCCGGGACAGCGTTTCCTGGAAGGCGCTTAGTTGTTCGTCTAGGGGCAGCTGGCTGATCACCGTTCATGCGTACCACCCCGCGTCGCCTGGCGTGCAGACGGGCGTCAGCGAGCTGAGAGCATTCCCAAGCGCTAGTGCGAGCCAGCTGGTCTCTTCCCGTTTAGGCGAAGGTGAGGTCGACGCCCCTCGATCCCGCCCTGGCCGCCATCCGAGAAGGTCATCCGCGTCTTCGCCAAACTCACCGGCCGCAGTCTAGAAAACTCCGGTGAGAAGATCTCCCACACCGGCCCGCCCGCCGCAACCAGCGACTGATCTGGGACCTGGAAACCACCGACGGCGTCAACTACTCGGCCCTCGCCGCGATCCACTCCCGCGCCCGCCGCCGATAGACCCGCCATCCCGAACGCACGCGTGGTTCCCCCTCGACCGCACCGCCATTTCGCGTCGGCAAGAGACCCAATCCGAGAGCCCACGTCGGCCTGATAGGCGCCGTCGACATGGCCAAGACGGCCGATGCCTTCGTCGCTATTGGACGGGTATCTTGCTCTTCATCCGGCTTCAGGGCTGGTAGGTTTCGCGCGTGATTGTAGAAGATCAGACATTCTCCGAAGGCGGTCGGGGATCGTCACCCGGCAGTGCCCTGGCGAACGCAGGTCGCACACCACGCCGAGGGCCGCGTGCGAAGGGCGTGACTGGCATGGCGCCCGCGATCGTCGTTGCCGTGACGACCACGGTGGCGGTCGCGCTCAGCGGGTGCTCATCCGCTCCACCGGCGCATGCTAAAACCGCGAGCACGGTCCGGCCTAGCGCCTCCGCATCGCACCCGGCGCACTCGCCATCGGCCATGCCCAGGCCAACTCACAGCGCGCGGCCAAAGCCTGCCGCGACGACCGCGCCGCCGACGGCTGTAGCCACGCAACCTTCTGTCGCGCCCGCTGCTCAGCCCCAGCCAACCCACGCGACGCAGCAGGACTGCTACGCGGAGCCGGACCCTACCTGCACCGTGCCGCCTCCGCCAAGCAGCCTACTGAACAGCCCATACACGACTGCGCCTACCTCCCGTCCCAGCCCGATCCCGACCATCAGCGAGACCCGATAAGCGCGATTATCCGCTGGGATGCCGCCTCGTTTACGCGAGAGGATCTGGGACCTGGAAACCACCGAAGCGTCAACTACGCGGCCCTCGCCGCGATCCACCCCCGCGCCCGCCGCCGAGCCGTCAGCCCCACCAGCGAATAGGAAAAGCGATGAGGCCCGCGCCGGTTCCGCAGCCCGATCGGCCCGCCGATCCGTTCGCCACTCTTCTTCGTTATCCCGAACGGTCCGGGGCGACTCACCAACCACACAGATATCTCGTATTCCCAGGTAAACCAAAATAGAGGAATCTCTGTACGATGACACGCCCACTGACTAATTGGCGGCGAACTGAAATTCGTCTATTATTAACAGCACAGCCCGCAAACGCGAGCGGGTCGCCGCCAGTGCGCCAACACCAGCGACGACCCTAGACCACCCCAACCAGCTGCACTGGAGGGATGACCATGAGGTCAATCATTGCTGAGGACGCCAATTCGGCGCTCCCCATCCCAGTCATCAGCCCACACTCGAGGCTCGACCGAGTCGCCGCGGCCACGTCCGAGCAACTGAGTGCGGCCCTAATCTTTCTGAGCGTCTTCGAGCCAGACGCCTTTGACCACTCGATGGACGTGGCCCAGTCCGACGACGACGATAATCCCGGCGCCACCGGAGAAGCCGAGCCCGTCTGCGCAATCTGCGACGGCAAGCTCGGCATCTTCATGGAACGGGGCCTCGCCTGGCGGCATTATGCCGGCGACGGCGCCACGGTCGGCCAGCAGCACATCTATGACCCAGGCCACTCACCCGTGGTGATCTGGCGCCTCGCCGAGGACCTGCAGCCACAGGCCTAAGTCCCACCATGCCCCACTTGGTGCCCCGTCAGGATCCGGCGGTGCACCAAGTGGGCTGTGTGAAACCACAGTGGGGCGAGCCGTGGGGATCGCAGCCTTCTCTTAGTTCGCCCGCCGCTACGACCAGGACAGGAACATGAAGCTGCGCTCGTCACCCTGGAAGTGATACGCGTTGCCGAAGCGGATGGTCAGGCGTACTGGTTCCCCTGCAGGTACGGATCACCCATTGGGATGTCGTCGGCACCCTTACGCCGGTTGCATGGCCCGCACAGGAGCTGGATATTCGTAATGGTGTTGCTTCCGCCCCTACTCCACGGGATCACATGGTCGAAGTGGAGTTCAACGGTAGAGCCGCACAGACGACACCTGCCACCGTCACGTGCGGCTACAGCGATCTTCACATCCTGACGGATGGTGCGGGTGTTGCGCTGCCCGATAGGAGCTTGGTCGTCTGGAATCCAGAAACGCCAGCCAGGCGGAGCGGATGGCCACAACGGGTCGGGCAGCCAACCAGGTTCCGGTGCCCATCCGAGAGGAGGTACCGGCCAGCCGGGCGCAGGGTTGAACCTAACCGATGAAGGCGTCGCGTACGGCTGAGCCACGGGACGAAATCCCGAGTTCGCGGTGATCCCTCCACGGCGGTTCACTCGAACACGGTGAACTGCGTACCAGATCAGGGCAATGATTATCGGGATGGCAGCGTACCCGCGTGAGGCCGAAGTCAGTACCACGCATGCAACGAGAAGGAGCCCCCACTTGAACAGGGCTCGACAGGCGTAGGGCGTCAGACGGTACGGATTGTTGTATCTGCGGTCGATCCGCACAAACCTGCCCATGTCCTTGCGCTCCCCCGGCCTTAGGTGTCTAGGCGTGTCCCACAAGGGAGCATAGGACGGAGCATCCAGGACGCAAGGTGTCCGCGAGAATAGTCGCGAAGGCGTTATTTTACTGAAATTTCCTTAATCATTCTCGCCAGATTGGCTTCCAGCCTCCCCTCACCTGAGGGTATGGATGACGGCTCAATCGTCTCGCGACCCTTTTCGAAGACTGGCGTCGTTGGCAACATGATGCGTTCGGCGACGTTGCCGTTGGCAAATCTGTACGTTTATCCCATGCCGGACGGTGCGCCGAAGAACCCTGAGGACTCGGGTGACTAAGCGCATGCCCCAGGTACCGGGCGAACGGGTCTGACTATGGCACTCAGCGAAATCACACGGGGTGCGGTCCTCGATGCGATCGGGGAGTACGACCGCCTCGGCCAAGACGGGTTCCTGGAGCGCTACGGGTTCGACCGTGCCCGCCAGTATCTGCTCGTGCACGACGGAAAGCGTTACGACTCGAAGGCGATCGTCGGCGCGGCTCATGGGTTCCTCCCGGGGGAACGCCCGCTGACGGCGGGCGAGTTCAGCGGCGGCGAGGCGACGGTCGGCCGACTGCTACGAAGTCTCGGCTTCACCGTTCAGGTCGGCGATGCACTCACCGCCGACGGGCTGGTCCGGCTCCTGAGCAAGCTCCAGGTGTTCAGGAGGGACGGGCTGCCTGCGCTTTATCAGCCCATCACTTTGCTCTGGGCGTTCAGCCGCGCCTTCGATGACGAGCCGCGGCTTGTCTCCTGGGCAGAGACTAGACAGCAGGTCAGCGACCTGTTCGATCGCTACGGCCGTCCTTGGGAAGGAAATCGCGTCTACTACCCGATAGCCGCATTGCACGGCGTGGGCGTGTGGGAACTCGATGCGGTCCCCGAGACGGTGCCGTCGGCGCACAGCAGCTCGGTCCCGGAGCGCTGGTTCGAGGAGCACCAGCCTCGTGGCGGTCTGGCCGAGCCTGTGTATAACTTGGTGCGAGACTCACCCGAGGTGAGGTCCGCAGCGGTGCGCGTCCTCGTGGACACTTATTTCCTGGGCGCCGACGCAACGGAACTGCTCGCTGAGCTCGGCCTACTCGCGCCGACAGTCACTAGCCCCGTCGAAGCGTCGTTCGCGGCGCTGTCCTCGGCTTACAGGCACCTCTGCTCGCGGGCGGACATCTTCTGGCGGAACCGTGACACAGCTCGCGCCGAGCGAACCATCTCCGATCCCGTCCGCTCCAGGGACGCGTGTCGCGCTGTCCTTCTTCGCAGCGGCGGACGATGCGAGAACCCTCGCTGCGCCGGCGACATCCAGGACTGCACTGACAGTGGAGAACCGATCCTGGAGATCGATCACGTACAGGATTTGGCCCTCGGCGGTCCCGACCACCCTGCCCAGATGATCGCCCTTTGCCCGAACTGCCACGCCATCAAGACCCGGGGCCGCACTCGTGAGGAACTCCGCCCGGTCCTTCTCCAAGCCGCGAGGAATCATCACTTCGCCCTGCTCGAAGCGCAGCGCCAGGAAGAGAACGAAGATGGATGATCTCGAACGTCGGTTTAACGGTGCGATGGTCTCGATCTTCGAGACGGCAAAGCGGGAGCTCGGCTACAACGCGACGCGCTTCGTGCAAATGATCAGCGAACAGGGCGGCCTGACGACCGCCAAGCAGCTCCTCTGGAGCAGCGCTCCATCCGACGGCTTTACGACCCTGTGGGAACGCGGCCGCCTGGATCTCACGGTCGAGGCCCACGTACTGAAAACCGAGTTCGCAGCACTCTTCACCGATGCCGACCGTGACCAAGCGCGCGACCGCCTTGAGGCCTACGGCTGGCGTCCCCTGCAGTAGCAAAGCCATCGTCAGGTCACCTCCCCCGCGTGACGGTCTGAGGGACAGGTGGACGACTGCGCGGCTATGGTGACAAGTTACGACCGCGTGTTCAGGCGGCCGTCGGCCAGCTGGCGTGGTGGAGGTGGCGGATCCGGCTACAGCCTCGATCTGTGCGCTCGACTGTCGGTCCCACCGCCTAGGTTGTTAACGCCAGCCTCTGGGATGTCTATCCGTTTCACCTGTGGGAGTCGTCGTGGCCATCAGCGTTGCGCCGGGCCAAGAAGGATCGCAAACCGATGGTGCCGTTGCGCCTGAGCCCGGTGTCGTCGGAGCTGGCGGTCAGCATGACACCGCCGCGGACGAGGTGGGCTTGGTTGCCGGGACCGAAGACTCCACGCCCTTGCAGTTCGCCGTGGCTCTCGATGAGGCGTCTTACCTGCAGCTCGACGATGTGGTGGTCACGGTGCGAGATCTCCCTGGGGGCGGGCACGTGGCGACCAGCGGCATCGTCACGCAGGTTCGGGCCAGGCATGAGGGGGCTAGCTTCGGCTCAGACGTTTTTCTGATCTCCGATGGCGTCCTGCCTGCCAGGACACAGGAGATCGCCGAGGTCAGCACCACGCGCGTGGAGCCGGAGATCTACGT
Organism: uncultured Actinomycetota bacterium; assembly: GCA_963836195.1. Lineage (GTDB taxonomy): Bacteria > Actinomycetota > Actinomycetes > Streptosporangiales > Streptosporangiaceae > Trebonia. The sequence goes on from CAWIIX010000005.1 coordinate 18,151, forward strand.
GCCGCCGCGTCCGGGCGGAGTCGTGCGTCGCGCGACCGGCCAGGAGCGGGATCGGGCTCTCTACTTCGACCAGATGACTAACCAGGTCCCGGTCGGCCGCGGACGAGACGGATCCCCGATCTACGTCAACATGGAGTTCCTCGACGGCACGCGAGGCGCCCACGTGTCGATCAGCGGCATCTCCGGCGTGGCGACGAAGACCAGCTTCGCGCTGTTCCTGCTGCATTCCATCTTCCGCTCCGGCGCGCTGGGCGCACGGGCGGTCAACGCGAAGGCGCTGGTGTTCAGCGTGAAGGGCGAGGACCTGCTCTTCCTCGACCAGGCCAACGTGCGCCTGGACGATGATCTGCGAGCCCAGTACGCAGTCCTCGGCCTGCCAGCCGAGCCGTTCGCGTCGGCAGGCTTCTGGGCGCCGCCGATCCCGGACGACCAGACCGGTCGGCCCAACGTCACCGGTCGCACCAGCGGCGTCGAGGCCTTCTGGTGGACGCCGAAGGAGTTCTGCGAGCAACAACTCCTGCCCTACGTGTTTGCCGACGCGGAAGACGAGCGGCAGCAGTACACGATCGTGATCCACCAGGTGGCCAACCGACTGCGCTTCGACGCGGAGGCGTACGGCGACCAGGGCGCGGTGAGGATCGGCGGCCGGGTCGTGACCACGTACGAGGATCTGATCGACCTGATCATCGAGCGGCTCACGGACGATGACACCCGGCAGGAGTGGGCAGGCCCGGTCACCGGGACCGGAACGGTGAACGCGTTCGTCCGCCGTCTCCGGTCGTCGCTGCGTCCGCTGTCCGCCATCATCCGCGCCGACCTCGCGGGAACGCCGCGCCGGGCCATCTCGACCCAGGACCAGCAGGTAACGGTCGTGGATCTGCACAATCTGCACGAGCGCGCCCAGCGGTTCGTCGTCGGCGTCGTGCTGGCGGCGGAGACGGCGCGCAAGGAGGATGCCGGTCCCGGCGGACTCTTGTTCACGATGATCGACGAGCTGAACAAGTACGCGCCCCGCGAGGGCGCCTCGCCGATCAAGGACGTCCTGCTCGACATAGCCGAGCGCGGTCGTTCCCTGGGCATCATTCTGATCGGCGCGCAGCAGACGGCGAGCGAGGTTGAGCGGCGCATCGTGTCGAACTCGGCGATCCGGGTGGTCGGCCGTCTCGACTCGGCCGAGGCAGGGCGTCCCGAATACGGCTTCCTGCCGGCTTCCCAGCGTCTCCGCGCCACCATCGCGAAGCCGGGCGCCATGTTCGTCTCCCAGCCGCAGATCCCCGTGCCGCTCGCGATCGAGTTCCCGTTCCCCGCCTGGGCGACGCGGCTGTCGGAGTGCGCCGAGCCGCCTCGCTCGTCGGACAGGCCCGCCGCGAGCGTGTTGTCGCGGCTGCCGGACGACGACGAGATCCCTCCTTTCTGACCCTCGCCGCGCAACGATCCTGACGAAGGAGCGCACCAAGGCCGTGAAGTTCCTGCACACCGCCGACTGGCACGTCGGCAAGACGCTCAAGGGCCGCGACCGCCTGGACGAGCAGAAAGCCGTCCTGAACGAGATCGTCGGCATCGCCGAGGCCAACGAGGTCGATGCCGTCCTCATAGCCGGCGACGTCTACGACTCGACGGCGCCGTCGGCGCCTGCCCAGCAGCTTGTGGTCAAGACGCTGTTGCGCCTCCGTCAGACGGGTGCCCAGGTCATCGTCATCGCGGGTAACCACGACCACGGGCCGACCTTCGAGGCGTACCGGCCGCTCATGGGCGAGATCGGGATCACCCTGGCCGGAATGTGTCGCCCCCCGGAGAAAGGCGGGCTCGTCCGGTTCGCTTCCCGCTCCGACGGCGCGGACGCCCAGGTTGCCATCCTCCCGTTCCTGTCCCAGCGGTACGCCGTGCGCGCGGCGGAGATCGTCGCGAACACCCCGTCACAGAACGCCCGCGCCTACGACGAGATGGTCCGCCAGATCGTCACGTCGCTGACGAGCGGGTTCAGTGCCGATGCGGTCAACATCGTGATGTCGCACGTCACCTGCGTCGGGGGTGTCTTCGGCGGCGGTGAGCGGCCCGCTCAGTCGATCTTCGAGTACAGCGTTCCGGCGTCGATCTTCCCCATCTCGGCGCACTACGTCGCGCTCGGCCATCTGCACCGGCGGCAGAGTCTGCCCGCCCAGGCACCGGTGCACTACAGCGGCTCGCCGCTCGCGGTGGACTTCGGCGAGCAGGACAACACGAGCGTCGTGTGCCTCGTCGAGGCGGCCCCCGGAATCCCGGCCCGCGTCACCGACATCCCGGTCACGTCCGGTCGGCGACTTCGCACCGTCCACGGCACGCTCGCCGAACTGCAGGCCCTGGCCGGCGGGTTCGGTGACGACTACCTGCGGGTGTACCTGCGCGAGCCAACCCGGGCCGGTCTTCGTGACGAAACCATGGCGGTCCTGCCGAACGCTCTCGAGGTACGCATCGACCCAGAGTTCGCGGACCAGGGATCTGCTAGGAGACAGGGTTCCGGTGAGGATCGCACGACGCGAACGCCCGCCCAGTTGTTCGGCGACTTCTGCGCCACCCGTAACGTCAGCGACCCTCGGGTCGCGACCCTGTTCGGGGAACTGCACGACGACGTCACCAGCGCCGATAGTGCCGACCTGTCGGCAGCGAGCTAACGGGGAAGAGGGGTCCAACGATGCGTCCGATCACCCTGGACATGCACGGCTTCGCTTCGTTCCGCGACGAAGCGCACGTTGACTTCAGCGACGCGGATTTCTTCGCGCTTGTGGGCCCGACCGGCTCGGGCAAGTCGACGGTGATCGACGCGATGACGTTCGCGCTCTACGGGTCGGTGCCCCGCTGGGGCCGCAAGGGGATGGTGTCCCTGGCGCTCGCTCCTACCGTCGCCCGCGGCACGGTCAAGCTCGTCTTCGAGGTCGACGGGCAGCGCTACGTCGTGGCCCGCGAGCTGCGCCGCACTGGCAGCACGGTCAACCAGCGTGCCGCCAGCCTGGAGCGACTCGCGGACCCGCGCGGCTCGGCGCAGGCCGGTGACCAGACTTTCCCGATGGCCAAGGACATCGACGGTGTCAACGCCGCCGTGGAGAAGCTGCTCGGCCTGAAGTACGAGGACTTCATTCAGTGCGTGGTACTGCCGCAGGGGCAGTTCGCCGACTTCCTGCACGCCAAGCCGAGTGAACGCCAGGAAATCCTCCTTCGGCTACTTGGCGCGGAGCACTACCGGCTGATGATGATGAAGGCGAACCAGCGGGCCAACGTGTCCGAGCAGCGCGCTACCACCTACGGTGAAGAACTGCTCGGCTACGCCGACGCCACGGCCGAGGCTGAGAAGATCACCCGCGCGGCTGAGGTAGCCCTGGTCAGCCTCGGCGAACGGGTAACGGAGACGTTGCCGCTGATCAGCGCTCGGCGCGAGGAGCTGAAGGCCGCTGAGGGCAAGCTTCAGGAGCTCCGCACCCAGCAGGCACGACTGTCCGCTCTGCGGGTTCCGGTCGGGGTTGAGAAGCTGGATGCGGACCTCGCGGCGGGCCGGGTCGAGCTGGAAAATCTGAAGGCCGCCGAGCAGGTGGCCGAGGACGCCGACACCGCCGCCCGTGACGAGCTGTCCCGTGGCCCGCAGCGGGCACCACTCGAGCTAGCCAAGGAGCGCCGTGCTGAGCACGCCCGTCTCCAGGGCGGCATGCCAGGACTGGTCGCCGAGGTTACGAAGCTCGGCGAGCAGACGGAACGCGCCTCAGCTGCGGTGGATAGCGCCGCTGCCTCCGTGGATGATTCGCGGACCAAACGCGATGAGGCGCTCCGCGCCGCCCAGGCCACTGCCGAGCGCGTCACCGTTCTGACCGGCGAGCACACCAGGTTCGCGGCCGTGTCGATCCCCCAGGGTGTTACCGAGCTGGACGAGCAACGCTCGGCCGCCGCGCGGGCCACGAAAACCACGGTCGACGCCCTGGAGAAAGCAGAGCAGGCCGACGCCGCGGCCCGCTCTGCGCTGGCTGCGGCTGCGCCGGAATCGCCCCTCGGCCAGGCCACTCGTGACCTCGGTGAGCTGCGGACACTTGTCGCTGACCTGGCGTCGGCCGAGCGTGCCGCCCACGAGGCCGCCACCGCGCTGGAGGGAGCCGAGGGTGCCTTGACGGCCGCGGAGGAAGCACGTCGCCAGCGTCAGGCCAAGCTAGAGGAGGCGCGGAGTGACCATGTAGTCGCCGGACTGCGTCCGCACCTGGTGGCTGGGGAGCCATGCCCGGTATGCGAGCAGAGCGTGCTGACCCTTCCCGCCCCGCTCGAAGCTCACGCGGTCGACGCGGCTCAGGCGCACCTGGCTGAGGCGGACAACAGGGTAAACGCCGCGCGCGTTGCCGTCCGTGAGGCCGACGCCATCGCCGCCAACGCCCACGCCAACCTCAAAGCCCGTGCCGAACGACGGACAGTTCTCGCGAGCGACCTGACCAGTCTGCTGTCCGGCCAGGTGGCTCATTTCCCCCTGTCGGGCGTCCATGCGGTCGCCGACTCCAAGGCCGCGATCAATGACGACGAGCTTGCTCGTGCGCTCGCCGAGGTCGCGGCGCTGACGCAGGCCCGGCTGACGGCGGAGCAGACCGCCGAACGAGCCACTAGCGAAGCGCAAGAGGCGAGGAAACGCCATCGGGGAGCGCTAGAACAGGAAGCCAAGGCCGAGGCCGCACTGACCAGTGCCCGGAATGCGCTGCGGACCGCCCGAGACCCTCTCGTGGAGCTGGGCGCGCCGCAGGTGGATGACACGAACTTGGCCGCCGGGTGGACGGCACTGGCCCAGTGGGCGGGGCAGCAGGCCCGAGCACGGGCCGCCGTCTTGACTGAGGCGCAGGCAGCCAAAGAGGCCAACGCCGATCAGTATCGGAAGCTCGCAGCCGAGTTCGGCGAGGCAGAGCGAGCTCTCGCCCGTCTTCGCGAAGCAGGCGAAGACAGCCTCCGAGAACGACCAACGCGCCCGAGCCCGGCTAAGTCAGGTCTCCGCTCGCATCAGTGAACTTGACGCGCTGCTTGAGGGCGCACCGAACGACGAGCAGATAACCGAGCGGCTGGCCCTGCTGAAGCGCCTTGAGACTACTGCCGACCAGGCCAAGACGATCCTGGATGCGGCCCGTCAGCGGCGTATCGCCGCAGATAAGGCGCTTGCGGCGTTGAGAGAGGAAGAGCAAAAGGCACGCTCCCAGCTCTCGGCTGCCCGGGACAGTGTGGTGGCTCTCGGTGCCCCGGTCCTTGACGGCCGAGGCCTTCTCGACGCGTGGCTAGTCCTGTTGACCTGGGGACAGGACCAGGCGAAGGTCCGCGAGCAGGAGACGGTGACAGCAGAACGCGCCGCCGAACTTGCCCGTGCGGGCATTGTGGAGCTGACCAGCCAGCTGAGCCAAGACCTAGCCAACGCCGGGATCGAGCTCGCCTCCGGAGCGGTCCACGAAAAGGCGGCCGCCGCGGTGGCGAGCGCACTCGAAGGTGCCAGAGCCAGGACGAGCCGGATCAAGGAGCGGCGCGCTGAGGCCGCGGACCTGGTGCAGAAGCAGCGGACCGCCCAGGAGGAGCAGCAGGTCGCGCATATGCTCGGCAACCTACTGCAGGCCCGGCAGTTCCCGCAGTGGCTGGTCAGCGAGGCACTGGACGACTTGGTCACGGCCGCCTCGGAGACTCTTGCCGCGCTGACGAACGGCCAGTTCGATCTCACTCACGACAAGGGCGACCTGTTCGTCATCGACCACGCCGACGCGGATGCCAAGCGATCGGTGCGCACCCTGTCCGGTGGCGAGACCTTCCAGGCGTCCCTGGCGCTTGCCCTCGCCTTGTCATCGCAGATCAGCGCGCTGGCCGCTGCGGGCGCGGCACGGCTTGACTCCATTTTCCTGGACGAGGGATTCGGCACCCTGGACGGCGAGACCCTGGAGGTCGTGGCCACCACGTTGGAGACCCTCGCCCAGGGGAGTCGCATGGTCGGCGTCGTCACCCACGTAACGGCGCTCGCCGAGCGGGTCCCGGTCAGGTACCGGGTCACCAGGAACGCGCGGACGTCGACCGTTGCCCGCGAGGGCCTCGCCATCGTGGACGAGGAGGAGCTCACCGCATGATCAGCGACATCGCGCCTCCGGCGGCTGGGACGGGCTCGGCCGGGCAGCCGATGCGGTTCAGCGTCGATGGCTGGGACCCGTCCGTACGGCGCGAGCCTCGAGCTCGAAGAGCAACTGCAGGAATCCACCGCCACCGTCGCGGTCGACGTGGAATTGCCGGCAAGCAGGTGGCAGGCAATCGACGCCACGACGGACCGCGCGCTTCCCGCGGCGATCCTCTTCGTCGACGGTGTGCGCCGGATTGAAGCCCGCGTCTGGATCGACGATGAGGTCTCGGACGGTGCCCCGTCAACGGACGCGACGGCGGCCCTGTGCGCCTCGTACGCGGCCGGGGTGGTGTGCTGCTCCGGAGAGCAGGCGCATCTGGTGATGGCAGAGATGCGGCGCGGTCTGTTCTCGGTCGCGCGCCACGCGAGCGACATCGTCACCCGGGCTGGCCGCTATCAAGCGCATTACATCGGGAGCGGCTCGGCGGGCGTCCCGCTCATGGCGCGGCTTTCTCAGGGACTGCAGCGTCGCCTGGCCGAGATTGAGATGGTGACTGCCGTCGCAGCTCGCTCGTCAGTGCATGGCCATGGCCTGCCGCCCGACGACGATCTGCTGATCATCGACGGACCGCTTCGCGGCCGCCAGCATCTCCCTCGCGCGCTCGGTTACATCAAGTCGCACCACAGTACTTACCTGCCCCCTGAGCTCAACGCGCTCGTGGGGAAGCTCGCACCGGGTCAGCGCACCCCGGTGTTCCTCATGGGGACCTCGTGGGATCGGCACAGCTGGTACCTGCGCCTCCCGTGTGCTCCTGGCGCGCCTTGGGCGGGGATTGTGCGCGTCGAATGCGCCGCGGACCTGCCGCGTTCTGAGGTGATCCGGCTCGCGGACCTGAGCCAGGCATGTCTGGGACGGTTTGCGTCAGCCCCGTACAAGGACTCTCGAGCTCCGCAGAACCTTTACCCCATCGGCGGCCTGGAGCATGAGCTGCGCCATCGCCTTGGCGATCAGCGCCTGCTCTACCGGGCACTGAGCCAAGCCGCACACGGAAAATTCTTAGGATTCGCCTAATCCCAATTCCGTCGCTCTCGCAGACCGTCTGTATCGGTAGTTTGGCCCCTATGCCAGGTGTAGATAGCCCAACCGTGCATCAGTTGAAGATCGGCCTGGAGGGCACCGCGCCGCCACTGTGGCGGAGGCTCCAGATTCCGTCGGCGGCGAGCCTTGGGTTCCTGCACGACGTTATTCAGCAGGCTTTCGGCTGGGAGGACTACCACCTGCATCGTTTCCACGATGAACGCGGCCGCGAGTGGGGCGATCGATCTTCGAGCCGCGGTGGTTTCGGGGCCGCGGCCTTCGCCGACGAGGAGGAGGCCGGCCTCGGCAAGGTACTGCGCGCCGAGGGGGCGGTGCTGTGGTACGTCTACGACTTCGGCGACAACTGGCAGCACCGGATCGAAGTTGAGAAGGTCATGCCGCTCGATCCCGGCGTGACGTACCCGAGGTGCACGGGTGGTCGGCGCGCCGCGCCCCCGGCGGAGGACATCGGGGGGATATGGGGGCTGGAAGAGATCGCCTATCTGGTCACCCATCCGGAGGCAGATCCGCCTGAGCATTCCGAGGACCTCGTCTCCGGCCTGCGCGACGAGGGCTATGACCCGGGTGCGTTCGATCCAGCGGAGCTGACCCGCAGGCTGTCCGGCCTGACCGTGCGGACGACAGCCACGGCCGCCGCCAATCTCACCGAGGAAGCTCCCGCCGACCTGGAAGTGTTTCCGGTGGTCGCACTGCCGCCGCGCACTGACCTGGCGGCACAGGCACGCCGGGCACCGCTCATTGATGACGTCCTGCGCCTGGCCGCATGGTGTTCTTCGGGCAGGCAGGTGACGGCCAAGGGCTTGCTCAAGCCCGCCGTGGCGCGGGAGGCCGTCGAGGAACTCCGACTGTGGCAGCGCGACGAAACGCTCACCGACACGCGCGCCAGGGCGAATGCCCTGGGCAACCTGCGCAGCGCGGGAGACCTCCCCGGCCTTAACGTTCCGTGGCAGTTCGCCTCGGAAAACGGGCTCATCGCCATCCGCTCCGGTCACGCCGTCCCTGGGCCGGAACTGCCCGACCCGGCCGATGCCGACCAGCTCCTGTCCTTCTGGCAGGAGGCGCTCGAGGGGGAAGTGGGCGCGCTCGATGACATGGGCACGCGCGTCATGCCTGGCATGTTCGGCATCATGCTCGGCGAGTCCGTCGCCAGCGTTGTCTTCCCCGTCCTCAAGCTCCTCTACCGGCTCCATAACGAGGAGTGGCTCGACACCGGCGGACTCCTGTCTTCGCTGGGCCTGGGTGGGCCGCCTGACACGTCATTCCTTGACGTCTTCGTCATCGAGAGCACGACTCGGCTGGTGAAGATCCTCTCCGACTTCGGCGCGGCCGACGTGGACTGGGGAACCACGCGATGGCGCGCCGACCAAGCCGCCGCCATGCTCTTCGCCGATAGTTCGACCGCACAGCCCCGCTATCGGATGCGGCTGACATCGCTGGGCCGGTACGGCATCAGGAACATCCTCGCGAGCAAGGGGCACACCGCGCGCATCGCCGGAGAACTGGCCGCCGCGGACGCCGCAGCGCTGCTCGACGCGCTGCTCGGACTACGACCCCGCCGCCTTCAGCACCGAGCTCACCGGGTGGCTGGCCTGCCGCGACGAGGCAAGCGCGGTCACTCAGCTGCTCGATGCCATTCCGGGCGCCGACCCTGACCTCGCCGGGCGCCGCGTCGCCGCGATCAGCGCCCTGACCATCGCCAGGCCAGACGACGCCTCGGAAGATCCTGCGGGACACGGCAGCGAGCGGGCCCGACGGGCGCCGTCACGTCGCGGCGGGTGTGCTGGCCAACCTCGGCGAGGAACCGGCGCTCTATCAGGAGACAATCCAGCATTGGCTCCTCATCGACCTGCTCACCGCGTTGAGCGTCGGCGACCTGCGCGAGATCATGACCCAAGACGTGCTGGAAGCCATCATGGCGCACGCCGACGACCTATGGCGCAGCGGCCACCCAGCGGCAGCCGACACGATAGAAGCGACGGCGGCCGCGCTACGGGACAACGACAAGACACTGGCGAAGCGACTGCGCCGCTGCGCGCACAAGGCACGCGGTCGCAGTCGCATCGCATAGCCGGGCGGCGGGCCTCGGACGTGCTCAGCATGACGGCGGCGGAAGACTGGCAGGCGGGTGTCAACGGGTTGCGGCCTCCGGGCGCGTGCGAAGCGAGCCGAGGTCCAGCTCGATGCGCTGGCCGTGGACGACAACGACGATGCTGGCGGCGTCGGCGCCAGTGGCGGTGAGGTAGTCGTACAGGGTGGATAGGAGCATGTCGCCCCGGTTCTCCAACCGGGAGACGGCGGCCTGACCTACGCCGAGCCGCTTTGCGACTTCGACCTGGGTGAGCTGGGCGGCCTTGCGGATCATCGCCAGGTTCATGGCGTAGACCCGGTCCATCTCCTCGGCCTCGGCGTGGGCCTGCGCCACGTCGGCGGCGATCTGCGGGTCGGCCAGCAGGCGGTCTAGGTGCTCGTTGCCGCGCACGAACGTGGCCGGCTGCGGGGTTGCGTCCTCGGTCATGGCTTCTCCTCGTAGGCAGTCTCGCGCTTCCACTGGTCGATCATCGGGTCGGCACGGGCCGCCACCCCGTCATAGAACACGTCGCCCAGCTTCGCCTTGTCCGTGGCGTACAAGGCGACGACCACGGTGCCGGCCCCGGGCGGGAACCAGCAGATCAGCCTGACGGCCACCTGCGGGTGATAGGCATGCGAGACCCGCCAAAGCCCGTAACGGCTGGACTGCCGCACCTGTCGTAGCGTCGCCGTCTCAGTGTCGTCGGTCGGCGGATCCATGAGCTTCCGCAACTGGTCCAGGGCGCGACCGCTCGTCCCCAGACGCGCCTGCTCCTCGACCCGGTCCAGCCACCGTCCGAACTCCGCCGGCCAGTCGATGTCCACGCCACCAGTATTACATCAAAGAAATATTCCATGCAAGTAATATTCCGGGAAGCAGCGCCGGGGCTCGTCGACGTGAGCGAGCACATCGACGAGGTCGGAGCGGAGTTGCGGCGCGCGGTCGTGCGGCTCTACAGCCGGTTCCGTTCCGAACGTGTGGAGGGAGAGGTCTCCGAGGAGGCCCTGCTCGTCCTCATCGTTCTCGACAAGCAGGGCCCGATGAGCCTGAGCGGCCTGAGTCAGACGGTTCGGCGGCTCGAACAACTCGCCTACGTCACAAAGTCCCGCGGTACGCAGGACCGGCGCAAAGTCTTGTTCACGTTGACCGGACAGGGCCGCGAAGAGTCCACGGCATCGCGTCGCCACCGCCAGGACTGGCTCAATGGCCGTCTCGCCGAACTCACCGCCGCCGAACGCGACGACATCCTCCGGGTCGCTCCACTCCTCCTCCGCATCGCCGACTCTTGAACGGGAACACCATGCACCCCGTAGAAGCCCTTCTCCTTCCCGTCGGCTGGCTGCTGCGCAACCGGCGGCCCGACGAAGTCGCAAGCATCGCCAACGCCCTCGAGCTCGCGACCGGTAACCGCATCACACTGACCTCACCCGCCTTCCGCGACGGGCAAGTCGTGCCCTCCAAGCACTGCGGGCAGTTCATCGGCGACGACATCTCACCCGCCCTCACGTGGAGTGCCCTTCCGACGGGAACGAAGGGCCTGGTCTTCGTACTAGAAGACCTCCCGCGCTTCGAATTCCTCCCCAACCGCCGCCGCCAGGCCAAGTACTCCGGACCGGGGCCGCTCCCCGGCTATGGCACGCACCGGTACCGCTACCACCTCTACGCCCTCGACACCGACATCGACTTCACCAAGGTCGCCGACGTGCAAGCCGCGTCCCGCTCATCGAGGCACGCGGCACCGTGGCCAAGACGCTCCTGCTCACGGAATGACTGATCTCCGCCGGATCGGCGGCCAGCCAGGATCAGCGCGCAATAATCCGGCAGGTCCGCGGATGAGATCCGTCATACTTACCGGCGGAACATTCGTAACATCTCGCACGGGAGAGTACATGCGCATCACCAGAGCCGCTGTCAAGGCCGGACTCGCCCTCCTCGCCTCGACGGTTGCCCTTGTGGGAATGACCACTACTGCCAGTGCCGCTACCGGCGCCGACGGATTCACCATCCTCGACGCCAGTGCCGGAAATCAGGCGCACGTGTGCCACATCCTCGGGACCGACGACGACTATCACGAGGCGATCGTGTGCGTCGACATCAACACGAAGGTCTCCGGTGACCAGGTCCTCATCCAGGGCCAGCTCGAGGCCTACTGCCAGGACGACAACGGCACCGTCGTCCAATGCGCGAACATCATGGACGGGGGGGAAATCTCCAGCACTGGCGGCGTCTGGTCGTCATACGCCGCCGACTGCGGCCATTCGCTCGGAGCATGCCCAACAGGGAGGGAGTACGCCCACAGTTCCTGGATGGGTGACGGCACCTCGGCGGGGGAAAGCGGCTGTGCATCGAACCCATCCGAGGCCCTGTGGTCGATCGCGGTCGGCGTGGCCACGACGATCGAACTTCCCGGGTCAGACGATTCTTACACCCTAAGCAACACCGGCCCCAACGACGGCCCCAACCAGTCCACCGGCCACTACTACATCTGCTACAACTAGCCCAGCCCTCAGCCCGCAAGGCCGAGCCCGGGTCCGCCGGAATCCCGGCGGACCCGGGCGGCCCCGAGTCGCTGGAACGGCTGGGAGAGCCGGTCCGCCTCGTCCGCCAATACCGCCGATGGGTGCGCGAGTGCCACCTGCGGCATCGCCAGGCCGGGGGCGTGGGAACGCGGGTAAGGGGCGAAGCACGCGACCGTTCGGGCTAATCGATTTTGATCTTCCAACGGACGAGCACGTGCGCGACATGTGCGACCAGCGCCGACCGCACGGCGAATGCTCGCCTAGCTCCCGGAGATGAGAGGGCGAGGCGAGCATCCTGCCACTGAGAGGCGTGGGCTTACGAGCCGGGCGGAACACCGATCTGCCTCGTCCAGCCCATCGCGAGATAGGCCTCGGTGCCGCCGAAGGCCGCGGTGACGGTGGCCCCTGGGTGGACCGGATAGGTGGTCAGGTCCAGCACGCCAGCGGTGGCTGGGTCGATGATCAGGTAGTTTCCGCTGCCGTCGCCGATGGCAGTTCCCGCCCGGCCGAGCGGGTCGGTGACCTTCACCGGGCCGGCGAGGCCGGGCTGCTCGGCCAGGAGCTCGTAGACCGCGGCCTTAGTCGCTGGGGCGACCGGGCCCGTGAGCAGCGCGCCCGCCACCTGGAAGAGGTACTGGCCGTAGCCCGGGTTCGGCAGTCCCACGGTGGCCGCCTGCTGCTGGCTGTCCAGGCTGTTCCACGCGGCGCGCAGTAGCTTGTCGAGCTTGCCTGGGGTGGTCGGCAGCTTACCTGCGCTTGCCAGGCTGACCTTGACAGCGCCGATGTTGTACGAGAAGCCGCCGAAGTCGTAGTTGGTGGTGTGCGGTCCGGTGGGACCGAACCCTGATGCGCTGGACAGCTTCGGCTCGCCTGCCGCCTGCCACCTCGCTTTGTCGGCCGCGGTGGCGAAGCTGAACACCAGGTTTTCGTCCACGATCGTCCGGGTCCTGGTGGCGCCGGTCCAGGTCTCCTGGGTCGCCGCGTAGGAAGCGCCGAACTGCGGCCCCTTCGTCTCCGGCGTGCCCTTCGGCCGGTGCTTGCCCGCGAACTGCGTCGAGGCCGACTCGAAGTCGCGTTCCTTGACGTACCAGTAGGTTCCGGTCGCCGCCGGCCGTCCGGCCGCGACGTGGGCGGCGGTCAGCAAGATGGCGGGCAGCCCGGCGGCCTGCGTGGGCTGCCTACCCTGGGTGCCCGGACCTGCGGCGGGGTGGCGGGGCGCCGACGGCACCAGGATCACCGCCGCCGCGACCGCGGCGGCGCCCAGGACGGCTCCGGCGGCGGCCAGGACACGGCCGCGCGGTACCCGGACGACCTCGAGATGGCGGTCGCGGCGGCCCTGGCCGGACGGCTCGGACAGCAGCCGGGCTAGGTCCCCGGCCCGGCGCCGCGCGTATCCTTCTTCCGCCAGCCGATCGAGGCCGGCCGATTGCAGGTCGGCGACGACCTTCAGCGAGTCTTCGCGCAGGTTCATGGCTATCTTTCCCTTCGGGTGGATGGGCTTGGCTGGGGAATCCGGCCGACGGCGGGTGCTGCCGGGGTGTGCGCGTTGGCCTGGTCGGCGCGCTGCAGCGCCTCGCCGAGCCGCTTTCTTGCTCGATGCAGCCGGACCGTGAACGCGTGCCGCGAGCAGCCGGCCACCGCCGCCGCCTCGATGACGGATAGGCCGTGCCAGGTGACCAGGGTCAGCGTCTCAACGTCGTCGCTGGCCAGCGTGCCGAGCGCGTCAAGCGCGGCGGCGCGCTCCACCACGTGCTCCCCCGCGTCCCACGCCAGCAGGTCAGCCTCGGTGGTCAGCGCCGCGATGTGGTCCGCGAGCCGTTGCCGCCTGGTTGCCTGCCCGAACTGCTGACGCAGCAGGTTGCGCGCCACGCCGAGCAGCCACGGCAGCGGCTGCTCGGGAACGTCGGCCAGCCGCCGCCATGCGATCAGGAACGTCTCGCTCGCCACGTCCTCGGCGCACGCCTGGTCCGCGTGCTGGAGGGCATACCGCAAGACCCTGCGGTAGTACTGGTCGTACAACCCAGTGAATCGTCGCTCGGGATCGTTCAAGGGCCTCCTTCCGGTGTTGGACCGTCACCAAGTAATCCATCAGGAGGCCCGGAAATCACACGAAGATTGAGCGATAGATGAAAAAACTGCCGTCTCCTGGGAGCGGGTGCCCGGCCAGCGGCAGCTTCCAGATATCTGGAAGCTGGCCGTGATCCGTTGACTTGCTCGCCCGCGCACTCGCATCCTCGGTGATGAGACCAACACTGCGGTAACAGGCAAGGACGGATTTGGCGAGCATCCACGTGACGGACAGGTCAAGGACGGAGCCCGATGACTGACAACGGGGAAGCGGCGCGTCGTCCGGTACGCGCTCCGCTGCGGCGGCGAAGTCGGCGGCGCTGGGCGATCGCCGGCGGTGTGGCGATGTGCTGGCTGATCGTGGAGCTCATGACGGGTTCCGCCGTCACTGCCACGGTCCTGCTGGTGGCCATCGCCGGACTCGGCGCCGCTGGTATCGCGGGCCTGCGGGCCCTCGGCATCACGCGGGATCATCCCTGGCTGCGGCAGATGGCCGCCCGGCCGTGGCGCGATGGGCAGGACGTGCTGAACGTCGCCATGCGCCATCTGCCCGATGTGTTCATCGTTACGCCGAGCGGATCGCTGATCGCGCCGGACGTTGTCGAACTGCAGATGAATCCCGGTGATCTCGCCTCGTTGGGTGAGCAGATGGGACTCCACGTGGTCAGCGCCAGCGTGACCGAGGTTTACGAAGACCAGGTGGCCGAGCGCGGGGCTCGCTTTGCCGGGTCATGTCGGCCAGAGGTGTACCTCGTCCCGGATCATTCGATCCCGCAAGGCCGCTACCGGCTTCGGCGAGGCCTCCCGGTGAGCGCCCGTCCCTCCTCTGACCCCTGGGACCTGCCAGAGGCGCCAGACCTCATCGATTCCCGGCTCACATACGTCGCCCAGGAATTCGCCGATGCTGCGGCGGATCCCGTCGGCGCCGGGCCCGAAGGCCACACCCGGTACGAGGTCGACCCGGGTCGGACGATCATGGACGGCGTGGCCACCGTCATGGAGCAGATCCGCCCGGCCGTTCCCGTGCTACGGCTGGTGACGGGCTCATCGGTCGCCGAAACCTCGGTGTCCGGTGCCCGGGCCGGCCGCGGGCCGGTTGAGGTTGTGCTGCCCGAGGTGCCGACGGTGTCCAGGGTGCACGCGATCTTCACATTTGCCGCGGGCCGTTGGTGGGTCACCAACCAGGGGATGAACGGGCTTTCCGTCAACGGCGTCCCGGTCTCGGGCGAGCAGCCGCTGAGTGACGGAGACTCGATTCGCTGGGGAAAGAGCCAGGACGCGCCGCTGTCCCGGATAGAGATCGGCTGAGGTCGCGAACTGCGGCTATCGTCTTTGCAGGCGTAGGCGAGGCTTGGGACGGCCGCGGGAAGCGTGGGGACCGGCGTTCGGGAGTGCGACTGAGTGGTGGCAGGGCGACTGTTGCTGTGGTCAACTGCAGGCGATGAGTGGGTGAGCTGCCCACCTGACGAGATCACCTGGCTGGACCGGAGCACACTCAGCGACAACGAAGATCTGACCCTGCACCGCGCCCCGCGGTGCGCGGGGCTTCGTCACGTCCAGCACCGCTGGGAACTCTTCAGCCGTGACGTGAGCTATCAGGTTTACCTGGCGCCAGACACAGCCGGGGAACCCCTCAGCGCTGAGGCTGTCCGACGCGCTGCCCGCCATGTTCTGCCGACCGCCGCGGAGAGCTACGAGGCGCGGCCGGTAATACTCGATCAGGGCTTGTGGGTGGTCAGCGTGGCGGCCTGGGTGCTGCGGCTACGGCTCGACATGCCGACCGAGGCCGTCGGTGACGCGGCCGACCCTGAGGGTGATCAGGAAGCCGTCACCCGGGCCAACGAGCTCATGCAACGGAGGGCGGCGGGCGGCGCGACCAGGAAGGATGCGGTAGCTCGGGTACGCGGCTACTTCGAGCGCAACGCGACGGCGCGGCTGGCGTTGGCCTATTACTACCAGGAGTTCATCCTCGGTTTTAGCACGCCGCAGACGGTGCCGATGCTCACGGTGGTCATCGCCCTGAACCTGAGCGGAGAGGGCGCGGTATCCGACTACAAGAAGCTGCTTCAGGGATTCATCTGGTCCGAACGCGGTCACGCGCGAGATCTCACCGGATTCCTGCTCGCGAACGGCTTGCTGACGTCGGCCCATCTGAATGAGGCGAGGCTGCTCGCCGAGCAGAACGAACGCGATGGCGTCTGCGAGACGGCACGGCGGCGGCTTCGCTACCGCCCGAAGGGCAAATAGATGGCGGACGCCAATCCGGACCTGCGGGGTTTACCGGCTAGCTGCTTGGGTGCGGCGTGGAACAGTTAATGTGCGGGTCCACATGAGCGTAGTTGAGCCCGCCTGCCAGGATCGTCACCGCGGCCGTGCTGAAGCTGCTGCAGTCAACGGGGCGTTTGTAATCGCCGCGCTGCCCAGCCGCGATACCGCCGATGACCAGCCAGATGACAAGCAGCACCGATCCAATATGCATCCAGACCTCCGTCAGCATCGTTGTTACAAAACGCGGCTACGCCCAAGCGACCGCGTGGCGGTTACCTTGGTCGTCATCCGCGAAGGAGCCTACCCATACGTGTCGCCAATGCCCTTTCCAGAAATCTGGAAGTAAGGCGCTGCGAAAACCATTTGCGGGCGGGGCAGCGGATGCCGCACGCTTTTGGCGTGTTCCGGGGGCGGGAACGCGGGTGAGGGGCGAAGCACGGGACCGTTCGGGCTAATCGATCTTGATCTTCCAACGGACGAGCACGCTGGGCGAGCCGGTGTAGGAGCTCTCTAGATCGCGGCGGGCTCGGCCGTCGGTGATGATTGGCGCATGGGAACTCCCGCAGACGCCGATGACGCAGTGGCAGCGCAGGTCCATACTCCGTGCCTTCCCGAGCCGACCGGTCCGGGCCCGGTCGGCGTCACGTCATTGTGGCTGACGGACGCCTCCCGTCCCGATCCCTGGGCCCCGGGGGTGACCGCGCGAGAGCTGATGGTCTCCCTGTGGTACCCGGCGACATCCTCGGACGGGCGGCGGGCGCAGTACATGACGCCGGCCGAGTCCGAACTCCAGCTCACAAGCAGGGGCATCACCGGCGTGCGGCCGGACGTGCTGAGCAAGGTCCGAACTAACGCAGCCGTCGATGCCATCCCGGCCGGGCATCAGGGCGGCCATCCCCTGGTCGTTCTCTCGCCCGGCTTCACCAGCCCTCGCAGCAGCCTCACGGCCCTGGCCGAGGACCTGGCGAGCCACGGCTACGTCGTGGCCGGGATTGATCACACGTACGAGAGCTACGCCACCGCGTTTCCCGACGGGCGGGTCACCACCTGCCTCGCCCGTGCGGCACGCCGGCGGGACGGTGGCGAGAAGACGGCGGCTGGCCGGGCGGCGGATGTCAGCTTCGTGCTCGACGAGCTGACCGGTGACCACCCGGCCTGGGCGGCCGCCGGGCTGATCGATCCGTCCCGGACGGCGATGGCCGGGCACTCCCTCGGCGGCGCCGCCACCATCGCGGCCATGCTGGCCGACTCCCGCATCCGCGCCGGCATCGACATGGACGGCTCCACCTGCGCCCCGATCCCGGATGAGGGCCTGTCCGGGCCGTTTCTGTTCCTGGGCAAGCAATCCAACTACACCCCGGGAAGCGGAGGCGACGTGCCCGCCGGGACGCTGGCCTGGAAACGCCTGAGAGGCGCCGTGACCACCTGGGAGCGCGACTGGGAGCTCCTGACCGGCTGGAAGCGGTGGCTCGTGGTGGCCGGCGCGATGCACGCGTCCTTCACCGACCTGGCACTGCTGGCCGATCAGATCGGCGTCGACATCGACGCCGACCTGTCCGGAGCCCGGTCCCTGGACATCACCCGCGCCTACGTCCGGGCCTTCTTTGACCAGCACCTGCGCGGCAGGCCGCAATCCCTGCTTGACCAGTCGTCACGACGCTACCCCGAGGTCACTTTCTGCTCCCCGGAGGCTGAAACTCGCGCATAACACGCTCCGGGCTGAGCCGCGTCGAGAATGAGCCGACCACGACCGCTGCACCCTGCGGGACTCGAAACCTGCGTTACTACTTTAGGTAGGTGAAATGTCGCGCACCGTAGCGGTCACAACCGTAGGCTGTGCCAATGGTTATACACCGGCTGCTCACCGTGCTGCCCGGCCTGCTGGCAGTGCTGGCGGCGGCAGCCTGCACGACGGTCCCGGCCGCGACCGGGGTTCCCGCCAGGACGATCCAGCCCGCGTCTCATCCGGCCACGCCGTCCAGCCAGCAGGCGCATGCTGGGGTTGCCGCGGGCAGCGTCACGCTGGCTTTCGCCGGAGACGTGCACTTCACCGGGCGCACCGCGGGCCTGCTGAGCGACCCGGCCACCGCATTCGGCCCGATCGCCGCCTTGCTGAAGTCGGCCGACTTCACGGCGGTCAATCTCGAAACGGCCGTCACCAGCGGCGGCGCGCCGCAGCCGAAGACCTACCATTTCCGCACCGTGCCGGCCGCGTTCACCGCACTACGCGACGCCGGCGTCGACTTGGTCACGATGGCGAACAACCATGTCCTGGACTACGGACAGGCCGGTTTGGCGGACACGCTGGGGGCGGCCAAGGCAGCCCGGTTCCCGTACGTCGGGATCGGCACGGACGCCGCCGCCGCGTGGGCGCCCTACGTGACCACGGTCAAGGGGACGAGGATCGCTGTTATCGGTGTCTCGCAGGTGGCCGAGCTCGCATCCTCCTGGGTGGCGACCGACAGCCGGCCCGGCGAGGCGAACGCGATCGATCTGGGCCGCACCCTAGAGGCCGTGCGGGCCGCCAGGCGGCTGACGCCGACCGTCATCGTGTTCATGCACTGGGGCACGGAAGGCGAGGCATGCCCAGACCCGAACCAGCTGTCGCTGGCGCGGCAGCTGGCGGCAGCCGGAGCCAGCATCATCATCGGCGCGCACGCGCACATGCTGCAGGGATCCGGCTGGCTCGGCCACACCTTCGTCGCCTACGGCATGGGCAATTTCCTGTGGTGGGAGAACTCCTACAGCACGGCCACCGGCGTGCTGGAGCTGACCCTTCACCCGCACGCACCGCTGACCGCCAAGTTCGTCCCCGCGGTTGTCTCCAGCACCGGCCAGCCGATCGTGGAGCACGGGGCCACGGCACGCCAGGCCGTCGCCCACTACGACAGCCTCCGCGCATGCGCTGAGCTTGCACAGCGACCATCCTGACCGCCCCGCTGTCCCGCGCTCAGGCCGGCTCGCCGACGTCGCGGGCGATCCACCCGGGCGTGTCGAAGCGCACCGGCTGCGTGCCGACCAGCGCTATGAGGTGATCCTCGATGCCCTCCAGCTCGGCGGCGCCGATCCGCTGCGCCCACTGATCGCGGAGCTCCTCGAAGATCGTCTCGCCCTGGCGCAGCACATCGAATCCGAGCTCGGTCACCCGAAGGCGCTTGCGGCGGGCGTCGCTCGGGTCCGGGTCGCGAGCGACGTACCCGCGCTCCTGCAGGACGGCGATCGTTTTCGCGGCCGACTGCTTGGTGATCGACAGGCGGCGGGCTAGCTCCGAGGCGCTGTCGGCTCCGGCCGCGATGGCCCGTATGGCGAAGTCATGAACGGGACGCACGTCCTCGTAGCCACGATCGGCCAGCTCGGCGGTCGCGGCATCCACGAGCGTGCGGAAGCCCCCGAGCAGCAGCAGCGCGAGATCAGCGCCAGAGCGAGACATGCGAGAAGGATACGACCCTCGACAAAGGACAGTCTGGCTGTCTATTATTAGACAGCCAGACTGTCGAAATAAGGAGAGGCATGACCACAGCACCAGCGAGCCCCACTCGTCCCCGAGATCACCCACCACCGCGCCCACGTCAACGGAACGACCCTGCATTACGCCGCCGCCGGGACCACCGGGTCCCCGGTCCTGCTGGTCCACGGGTTCCCGGAGACCTGGAGGGCCTTCCGCAAGCTCATCCCCCTGCTCGCCGCCAGCCACCGGGTCTTCGCCGTGGACCTGCGCGGCTTCGGTGACTCGGACACCGCGCCAGACGACTACGACAGCAAGGCCTCGGCCGAGGACCTGCATCAGCTGATCGAGCACCTCGGCCTCGGCCCGGTCCACCTGACCGGGCAGGACATCAGCGGGGCGACGGTCTTCCGGCTGGCCGCCACCCACCCCGAGGACGTCCTCAGCCTCACCGCCATTGAGATGGGACTGGCCGGCTTCGGCCTCGAGACGCTGGCCGACGTCACCCGCGGCGGCGCCTGGCACATCGGGGTTCTCGTCGCGCCCGGCATTCCCGAGATGCTCCTGGCCGGCCGCGAGCGCGAGTTCATCGGGCAGTACGCGTTCCCGTCCATGACCGCCGTCCCGGGCGCGGTCACCGATGCCGACATCGACGACTTCGCCCGGACCTACTCACGCCCGGACGGCTGGCGCGGCGCGATCGGCCTCTACCGGTCGATGCTGCGGGAGGGGCCCGAGCTCAAGGCCCTCGCCGAGTCCCCCGGGCTGACCGTGCCCGTGCTCGCTGTCGGGGCGGGCGGCGGCCCGTTCACGGCCGGCACCATGTCCCAGGCCGCGTCGTCGCAGATCAGTTCCGTCCAACTCGACGGCGTCGGCCACTACGCCGCGATGGAGGCCCCCGAGGAGCTGGCGAAGGCCGTCCTCGGCTTCGTCGACGGCATCGACGCCACCTAGGTCAGTTGTCATGCCGTGGGGTGGGTCATCCTGGCCTCGGGAAGGATCGGCTGGAAGAGTTCGACGGGGTTGCCGGAGGGATCTTCGATGATGATCTGCTTGCCGCCTGTTCCGGTGACGATGTCGTTGCGGAATCGGGCGCCGCGGCTGCGCAATTCCGTGACGGTGGCCGCCAGGTCGGGGACCTCGACGCTGAACCGGTTCCAGCCTCCTGGCTCCTGCATCCGGCCGTCGGGCATCGCCGCGCCGCCGCCGGCGGGGCCTTGCGGGCCGGTCGGCTTGACCAGGACCAGGCGCAGATCACCGCGCCCGAGCATGGCGAACAGGTCATTGGGATGCATCTGCAGCTCGAACTGCAGGCAGGTGGTGTAGAAGTCGATGGCGGCGTCGACATCGCGGACGATGTAGCGGATGCTCACGGTAGACATCGGTGGTCCTCTCGGGTGATGAGCGCTGAGGTCTGGCGTCGGCTACTGCCCGCCCGTTCGCGAGGCCCGCTCGTGGTAGCCGGCGATCGGCTCGAACAGTTCGACTGGGTTGCCGGAAGGGTCCTCAAGCAGCGACTGGCGGACGCCAACGGAGGTGACTATCTCGTGCCGGAACCGGACGCCGCGGGCGTGCAGCGCATCGACGGCGGCAGCGAGGTCGGGGACCTGGAGCACGATCCGGTTCGACCCGCCGGGGTCAGGGAGCGTCCCGTCCGGCCGGGCGTGCGCCGTGCCGGGCGCGCTGAGCAGCAGGCGCAGGTCGCCGCGGTAGAGCATGGCGAAGGTCGGGGCCGACCGTAGTTCCTCGTCGAAGCCGAGGTCATCGCAGTAGAACGCGACCGCGGCGTCCAGGTCGGCGACGAAGTAGCGGACGGTCGCGCCGCGTGCCGGGACCTGCTCGCCGCTGAGCCGGCGCAGCAGGCCGGCCGCGAACTCGGGCCGCGGCTCGACGGGGATGACCGGAAGGCGCAGGGCCTCGAGCGGGTCAGGCATCATGGCCTTGCCCCTCTTCGTAGACGCGGCGGAACGCGGCCCGGGCCCTGACCAGGAGGGTCTCGGTGGCGTGAAGGCTGCGGCCGAGTTCCCCGGCGACCTCGGCTACCGGCAGCCCGTCCAGATAGCGCAGCGTCAGCGCCGCGCGGTGATGCGCCGACAGCCGGGACAGGGCGATGTGGGCGGCCGCGACGTCGAGCTGCGCATCCCAGGGGTCCTCGGCCGGCTCGGCGTCACAGTCGACCACCCCCAGCTTGCGGCGCTCGAGCTCGATCCGCCGCCAATGGTCGACCAGCTTGTGACGCGCGACGCCCACCAGCCAGGCCACCGTCAGATCCGGGGGATGATCCCGCCTGGCCGCCGCGACCGCCGCCATGAACGTGTCTGCCGTCAGATCCTCGGCCAGCCCTGCACTGCCGCACCTCGTCAGCAGGTACCCGTAGACCAGCGGCAGGGCGCGGTGATACAGGGCCGTCAGCGACGAATCCCCGGCCGCGCCCTCCCGTTCACTGCCCACAAAAGACTATCGTCTGAGAGCCTCGGACTCCGAACATGGCCAACCGGAAAAGCACGCTCGCCCTGCCCGCTCGGGCCCGCTGCGGCCCAGACGCCGCTCAGCCGAGCTGGGACAGCCCCTTCTGCAGATCGTCGCCGTTCATCACCGGGGCCAGCTCCAGATTGGCGTTCAGCTCCGCGAAGAACGGCTCCGCGAACGCCGGTATGCCGGACGCGTCCGGCAGGTCAAACACCATGTACGCGGTCCGCTGCCCGTCGAAGGTCGTGAAGTACATCGCCTCCGGCTTCCAATGCTCTGCGGCGCGCTGCATGACCGCGCCCAGGGTGCCGTCCTTGATCGCCCGGTTCCCTGACTCAACCGGCATGCTGATCCTCGCCATAACACGCACTAGTACCCCCCGTTGAACTGCGAATCATCCCGGGCGGCCTATACCCGCAGGTCAGAAGCTGCAACCACTACCTTCCACGCCGGCGGCCTCCGCCTCACCAAGCTCACCGACGTCCTCACCCGGTCCGACGCCCACCGGCCAGACGCGTACCTCCCGCCCGGCGGCCGATTCCCCCGCTACATGCTGCTGGCATTCGGCAAATCCTGAAGATCAAAATCAATCATCTCGAACGGTCCCGTGCTTCGCCTTCACCCGCCGTTCGACGCCTGTCTACCGCTTGACGGCGACGCCGCCCCACATCGCGGCGACCGCGCTCGCCTCTTCCGGGGTATCCGGGCGCCACTGCTGGATCGGCACCACGCCCGGCTCGACGAACTCGAGTCCGTCGAAGAAGCCGGTGACCTCGGCGCGGCTGCGGTAGGTGCTCGACTGGGCGAGCAGCCGGTTGAGGCGGTCGCTCATGTCGGACATCTGGCCCATGCGCATGTCGTTGGGGACGTGCGAGATCGACAGCGAGCTTCCCGGCGGCACGCAGGCCATCAGCTGCTCGATGATCTGCCGCGGGTTATCCTCGTCGCGGATCAGGTGGAGCATGGCGATCAGCATCACGCCGACGGGCTCGGTGAAGTCGATCGTCCTGCCCGCGATCTCGAGGATCTTGCCGGTGTCGCGCAGGTCCGCGTCAATGTAGTCGGTCGCGCCGTGCGGTCCGCCGCCGAGCAGGGCGCGGGCGTGCGCCAAGACCATCGGGTCGT
The DNA here is from genome assembly GCA_963836195.1 of uncultured Actinomycetota bacterium. Lineage (GTDB taxonomy): Bacteria > Actinomycetota > Actinomycetes > Streptosporangiales > Streptosporangiaceae > Trebonia. The sequence goes on from CAWIIX010000005.1 coordinate 41,290, forward strand.
TATCGACGTAGACGACCCGTGTCTCGGGGGCAACAGACTGGGCGACCTCGTGGGTGTTGTTCGAAGCGGGGATGCCGGTGCCGATGTCGAGGAACTGGCGGATTCCGCGTTCCCGGGCCAGGTAGCGCACCGTGCGGGCGAGGAAGGCACGGTTGGCGCGGACAGAGGAGATCAGGCCGGGGAATGCCTCCAGGGCTTCCTCGCCGGCGGCCCGGTCGGCGGCGAAGTTATCTTTTCCGCCCAGCCAGTAGTCGTAGACCCGGGCGATGTGCGCTGTTCCGGTGTCGAGCCGCTTCAGATCGGAGCGATCAGAGGAGTTGTCTCCCGATTCGGATATTTCGGACATAGCTGTCTATCGCTCCGTCTCGGGCCTCGCCACCGGTTTCGCTTGCACCTTACCCTGGCGCAATCGATTGCTCCCGGTGTGGAGGAGAAGCGGCCGTTTCCCTACGCGCTGTGCGCGTGGCGATACGACGCGAAGCACGCGACCGTTCGAAATGATTGATCTCGAACTTGTTTCTTTAGAGAATCTTCAGTCGCAACCGTGGCACGATAACTCTGGCGACCGCAATCGAGGAAAACGATGTAGCTCTTGTCGCCATCGGTCTAGAATCCTGGGGAATTGTCAGGTTGATCATGACTTGGCGAGCGGGGGTTTCCACGCCGCTGCAGCTTCCGGCGGATGACTCGACACATGTTAGAGGTGCGGCGTACTCGTTCGGTCCACGTCGCCCCACAGGCCGTCGCCGCGCGCAAGCGGCATCTTGTCGAGGTCGGACGCAAGACCGCGGCGTTGACGCCTGCTGATTGACGCGCCGCCCTGGCCAGGGCGGCGTCCTTAACCAGTAAAGGAACGTTGATGTTCAATTTGACGCTCTGGCGCCCGGCCATGATCGCCGCCGCCACCGTGACCGCGCTGGCGGCCGGAGGAGGCGCGGCCTACGCCGCCGCCATTCCGTCGACCGCGCCAGCCTCAACCACCCCAGGCGGCGTCATCTACGCGTCGGGAGTGCACGCCAGCGCGGCGCAGAGCATCAGGTCGTCCTCTCCCGACGGGGCGCTGTCCCTGAAGACAACGAATGCTTACGCGGCGGACCAGACCTCTCCCAACTGGTCGGGCTACGTGACGGCGCCAAAGGCGGGAGCGTTCAAGTCGACTTCCACCACCTTCACCGTTCCTTCCATCACCTGCACGGGCAAGGATACGGCGTCCTCTTTCTGGGCTGGTCTTGACGGGTACGACGACGGCACGGTGGAGCAGGACGGGGTGGAAGCGGACTGCACTGGCGGGCAGCCTTCCATGTTCGCCTGGGTGGAAACCTATCCCGCGCCTGAGGAGGAAATCGTCAACAACAACACACAGGTGCCGGCGCCCGTGGCACCAGGGGATGTCGTCGTCTCGACGATTACCGAGGACAGCTCATCCGAGTACACCTTCAGCATGAATGATGAGACGCAGGGCTGGACCGTTAACGCCAGCCAGGCGATGCCCTCCGGGTACACGGGGGAGGGCCAGACCTCCGAGGTCATCACGGAGGCCACCACCGAATGCACCAGCGCCAGCGCCAGCAGTTGCTCCATCATGCCTCTCACCAACTTCGGGCACGTGGCCTACTCCAGCGCGACCTATAACAGCGGGACTGCCTACACCGGCTCCAACGCCTCGCCCATCGAGCTGGTCCAGAGTGGCGGGATCGGGGACACCGTGGGGGCGCTGGGAACCGGCGGCGCGTTCACGGTGACCTACGGGTTGCCGACCGTGGTCGTCCCCAACGAGATCGGCCGCACCGACCTGGCTACGGCCGAGGCCGGGATCAAGGCAGCGGGCCTGGTGGCGAAGGCGGCGGGCGCCAGCGGCGCCGGGAATCTGGGATCGGTCACTGCTGAGTCCCCGGCGGCTGGCACCAGGGTCCCCGTTGGCACGACGGTCACCCTCACCTACACCTTGACCAAGGTCACCGTGCCGTCCGAGATCGGCCGCACCGACCTTGCCACCGCCGAGGCCGGTATCCGGGCAGCGGGCCTAGTGCCGAGGGCGGTCGGCTCGAGCGGCGTCGGCAACAAGGGGAAGGTCACCGCCGAGTCCCCGGCCGCCGGGACCAAGGTCAACAAGGGATCCACGGTCACCCTCACCTACACCGTGAAGTAGCGCTACCAAATACAGCGAGAAGCGGCCCCGCCCGGTGACCCGGGCGGGGCCGCTTCGTGCGTCCGGGAGACCACCGCCTTCTAAGACCGCTGAGCGAGGCACCTCTTCGCATCGGCCGCCAGCAGGCTGAGCCCGGTCAGCGGACGGCGGCCGCGGGTCATGCGTCGCGCCAGGCGAGGATGCAGCCGCCGATGAGCAGCGCGGCGGCGGCGTAGGCGGCGAGCACGCTCATGCCCGCCCAGGCCGGCAGGGGCAGGATGCTGCGCCGGGACGGCAGGTGTTGCCGCCGAGCGAGTCGCCGACGATGTAGGCGGGCAGGTAGGCGTCGATCGTGCGGTTGAGCTGCCCGATGAACACCTCGCCGGCATACACGATGCCGACCAGCACCGCGACCGCGGCGGCGGTGTGCCGGATGATCGCTCCCAGGCCCAGGCCGAGCAGCCCGATCAGGGCCAGGCTCGCGCCGCTCAGCACGATCGTGCGCAGCACGCCGGGCTGGCCGAGCGCGGGTGCGGTGATGCCGTGGCCGAGCGCCGTGCTGCCGGCGAAGAAGGCAAGGAATGCCGCTGCCTGCCCGGTGATCAGCGTCGTGACGCCGAAGACCGCGGACTTGGCGGCCAGCACCGGCGGGCGCCGGGGCGCGGCGGCGAGGGTGGCGCGGATCGTCCCGGAGGTGTACTCGCTGGCCGGACATCGAAGCTGAGCTGATCGACGGCGGCCGTCGCGCCGTAGCGCTTGGTCAGCTGGCGAACCTGGATCACCCGCCTCACCGTCCCTGCTCATGCTGGGCCCGCAGCGCCGCCGCCAGCCACTTCAGGGGCGCCTGCGACGAGAACGGCGGCCTGCCGGTGATGACGGCGGTCAGCTGCCAGTACCGTTCGACCCGCGGATCGGTGCCGGCCTCTAGCTGGGCCAGCAGCGTGCCGCGCTGCTGGCTGCCTGCCGTCCCGGCGAGGATGGCTTCCAGCACCCGGGCGCCCTCGGCAGAATCAGGCGTGACCCCGCGCCGCAGGGCGTCCCCGGCTGCCTGCTGCGCCTGGCGGTCATCAAGCAGCCAGCGGCCGGCCTGGGCCGCGATGCCGACCTCAGTGACGACCTGCCGGACCCGCTGCCGGAAGTCCGGGTCGCTGGCGAGGCCGGCCAGCTCGATCCACGCCTCGACCTGCTCCGGGGAGGGGTCGTCGGGCAGGTCAGGACCTGCGGCCCAGCGCGCGGAACGGGCCGGGCTGGGATCCAGGCCCGCGAACACCTCGCCCGTGAAGTCATCGATGATCTGCCTGCGCTCGGCTGCCGACAGCCGGGCCAGCGCGTTCATCATGGCCATCTCCTTTCCGTCGGCCGCCCGCTTGATCACGGCGGCGAGCACCCCGCGGCGCAGCCGCAGGGTGCGGATCTGCGCATCCAGCGCCTCCAGGTGGACGGCGGCGACCTCAGCCACGGCCGCCTGGCCAGCCAGCACGCGGCGAACCTCCGGCAGGCCAAGCCCCAGCTCGCGCAGCGTGACGATCAGCTCCAGCCGGGCCACGCACGCCGCGTCATACAACCGCCGGCCCCCCTCGGTACGCTCCGCCGGGGGCAGCACGCCGGTATCGGACCAGAACCGGATCGTGCGCACCGGCAACCCCGAGCGCCGGGCCAGCTCACCGATGGAAAGCAGAAGGCCGTCATCGTCCATGGGCGCCAGTCTGCATCCTCCACCAGCTGGAGAAGCAAATACTTCGCACCACCCCCCGCGATCGCCGCAGCCGGACCCGTCGGCAGACAGGCGCATGATCCATCCAGGAAGAATCGGGCAATTCTGTCCTGGTCGGCTTTCACAGGGGCCCCGCCTTCTCCTTTTCACTGCGCCCGCCTGGCTGGCGGCATCAGGAGGATAGAGCGGACGCACGTGCCGTTCCCACGCGACCGCTACCTCCCGCCACGAGTTCCCGGCCGCGTCGGCGCCGCTGGCCAGCCACCGGTCCTGCCACGTGTCTCCCGGCTGATCGGCGAGCCAGTCCAGCAGCAGCCGCAGCCCGAGCGGGTGCTCGCCCCGGGCCTTCGCCGATCCCGGGGCGAACTCCGCGGCTGCCCGGACCGGCTCTCCGGCCGGGTCAAGCAGGGGTAAGGAAAGTGTATCTCTCAGGTAAGTGTCCTGCGCAGCACAAGGAATTTAAACGGAGTAATATTCGAGTAGTAGATATTCTGATGATCATCATCGAACGGGGATCGAGATGGACGGGCAGCCGGGGCAGGAGGACGGAGAGGGCGCGGATCAGGACCGCGACCCCGGGCCGCTGCCCCCGACTTCCGACACCCCGGTCCCAGATCCGGCTCCGTCGGTTCCCGACCCCCGGCTGGCCGGGTTCGCGTGGGACGACTCGCGGGACGCCCCAACGCCTTCTGGCCGGGTGGCCCTGCTCGTCGACGAGCTGTCGGGGCCCGAGCGGCGATGCCCGGGGGCCGACGGCGACGAGCTGGTCGGCCTGCTGCGAGCGTGGGCCGCGATCGAGTCGTGGGCCGCGGGGGCCAAGCTCGGCGTGATCCGGGAGATCATGCGCCGCGAGGCACCTCCGTCGCCCGGCGCCGATCACGGCGATCTGCCGGAGGCCTGGTCGCAGTCGCTGCGCTACGAGCTGGCAGGGGCGCTGGCGTGCTCGACCCAGTCGGCGGAGACGATCGCGTCGCTGGCCTGGGAGCAGGGGGCGCGGCTGCCCGGCATCGGCTCCCGCCTCGACGACGGGACTCTGACCGCGGCCAAGGCCCGGGCCGTGGTTGAGACATTCCAGAACCTGACCGACGCCGACGCAGCTGAGGCTGAGGCGCTGGTCATGGATCAGTTCGCTGACAAGACCTACATGCAGGTGGTGCGCCTGGCCGAGCAGGCGGCCCTGACCGTGGACCCCGGGCTGGCCGAGCGTCGCCGGGAGCAGGCGCAGAAGCGGGACGCCCGGGTTTCGTTCTTCCGCGAGCAGGCGGGGACAGCGGGCCTGTCGGGGCGCGACCTGCCGCCGGATGAGGCGCTGGCTGCGATGGAGAGCGTCAACGCCCGGGCGGAGGAGTACGTCGAGTCGGGCGCGTTCGGCGACACGCCGATGGACGTGCTGCGAGCCTGCGCCTTTCTCGACCTGATCAACGGCGTGCCGGCCAACCGGCGGATCGCGGCCGCCGGGCAACCAGACGACAGTGCCTGCCCGTGCGGCGAGTGTGACGGCAGTTGCCTGACTGACGATGACCTCGACCGCAGCGGGCACTTCGATGACGACGACGAACCCGACGATGGCGGCGACTCGGGCGACGGTCACGAAGACGAGCCTGATGATGACGACGGCCACCTCGACGACGATGGCGATGGCGGCCCGGGCTCCGGCGGCCCAGGCCCTCGGCCCGGTCTGGCCCCAACCGGGCAGCCGCGTGAGCGGCGCCCGGCCGACCTGATCGTGCCACTGCGAACCCTGCTCGGGCTGGCCGAACGGCCGGGCGAGATCCACGGCTTCGGCCTGCTGGACCCGGCCCTGGCCCGGGAGTTGGCCGCCGCCGCGGCCGCCGGCCCGGGCACCGAGGTGTGCGTGACGGTTACCAGCGGCGAGGGATACGCCATCGGCCATGGATGCGCCCGCCCGGGGCGCAGGTCACCCCCGCCCGGCCCCGTCGCGTCTCTGATCGCGATGCCGGCCAGGCTGAACCTGACGATTCCCGCTTCCGCTCTTCCGAGCCTCTCCGGCCCCCCGGGTTACAAGGATGCGGCACGCCACGACGTGCCCAAGAGTCACGCTGGCCCGTGGTCCTTCATTCCGCGCGGCAGCCCGGGTTCCCCTGACGGCTTTGGCACCTGGACGCTTGTCCTTCCTGGCGGGCGTGAGTTCACCGTGCGCCTGGACCCGGTGCCGACGCTGGAGTGCGACCATCGATATGAGTCGCATAGCTACCAGCCGAGCGACCGGCTACGGCATCTTGTCCAGATCCGAGATGGCGTCTGCACGTTCCCGCCCTGCAACCGGCACGCGCGTGAATCCGATTTCGAGCATGCACTGCCGTATGACCAGGGCGGGAAAACGTGTGCCTGTAACGCGGGCGCGCGCAGTCGCGCCTGCCACCGGGTCAAGCAGTCGGCCGGGTGGAACGTCACCCAGCCAAGGCCGGGCTGGCATCGGTGGCAGACCCCGGCCGGACGCGTCTACACGCAGGAGCCGAAGCGGTACCCCGCCTGAGCCCGCAGACGATCGCCAAGCTGCGCCACAAGCTGCTCGTCGGCTGACCGCGCGCCCGGCGCCGGCACGGCTGACTGTCCATTCAGCCGTGCCGGCGGTTATCCTCACCCGATCGGCCTACAGTGGGGCCGGACGAGCGGGGAAGCAGATGAGACGATCCTCCAGCCGGGTCACCAGCATCGACGTGGCACGGGAAGCCGGGGTGTCGCAGAGCACGGTCAGCTTCGTGCTCAACAACACCCCCGGGCAGACCATCCCCGAAGAGACCCGGCGCCGCGTGTTGGAGGCGGCGAAGAAACTTGACTACCGGCCGCGCGCCTCCGCCCGGTCGCTGGCAGCCGGCCGCAGCGACGTGGTGCTGCTCGCGCTGCCGGGACTGCCGATCTCCGCCAACCTCTCCCGGTTCATCGAGCAGCTGGCCGCCGCGCTCGCCGAGCATGGCCTGTCCCTGGTCACGCACCTGGCCGAGGGATACGGGCGGCCACTGCCCGACCTGTGCGCGGCGGTGGACGCCTCCGCCGTCATCAGCCTGATCCCCTTCGACGAGGAGACGACCGAGGCGCTGCATCGAGCCGGCGCCGAGGTCGTGCTCGGGACCGGGGCTCAGGCCAGAGCCGAATTGCAGGAGATCGGCCGGCTCCAGGCGCAGCACCTCATCGGCCTGGGCCGCAGCCGCCTTGGCTATGCCCTGCCGGGGGAGAACCCGACGGCATTCAGGGTGCAGGAGCGGCTGCGCGGCGTCGCCGCAGCGTGCGCGGAACACGGGCTGCCCCAGCCCGTCGCGCTGGAGGTTGAGATGGACGGCGTCAAGGCCGCCCTGGCCGTGCACCAGTGGACCGACGCGGCGGTGACGGCGGTGTGCGCGTACAACGACGAGACCGCCATGGCGGTGCTGGCCGGGATGCACCTGCGTGGCCTGCGGGCCCCGGACGATATCGCGGTCATCGGGGTCGGCGACATCGCCGCCGCGCAGGTGAGCGTCCCGCCGCTGAGCACGATCGGCCTCGACTACGAGGAGACGGGACGGGAACTCGCCCAGGCCATCCTGGACAGCCTGGCCGGCGGGAAGCCGGCCCCGCAGGACAGCTTGTCCCGCCCCCGAGTCGTCCCCCGCGCCTCGGCCTGACCACTGGGCGATCGGAAGCTAAGCGTTACCCCGTCGGCGACGGAAGCCACATCACAAAAGACCACCTTGTGCTTACATTGTGTGATGCGAGGGGTGTTGATTCCGGTGCGGGGAACGTAGCAACCATGGCCTCCGAAGCCGACGACGTAGCGGCACGGCTGCGCGCCGAGTTCCCCCGCGCGCTGCAAGCCGGGCAGCTGATCGGGTACTTCCAGCCCGAGGTGGAGTTGTCGACCGGGCGGCTGGTGGCGGCCGAGCTGCTCGCCCGATGGGAGCATCCGGAGCTCGGGACCCTGCCGCCGTCCTCGTTCCTCTTTCTGGCCGAGGAGCTCGGGCTGATGACGGAGTTCAGCCTGGAAATGCTCAGGCAGGCGCTCGTCCAGCACCGGGGCTGGGCCGCCGCCGGGTTCCTGGTTCCCGTCTCGGTCAACATCGGGCCCGGCTGCGTGGCTAACCCCGATTTCCCCGCCGCCGTGTCCCGGCTCCTGGCCGAGGAACAGGTGCCCGGCCGGATGATCTCGCTCGAGGTGAGCGAGGAAACGGGGACGAGCGCCATCAGCGCCCGGTTCTTCGCGCAGCTGGCGGCGACCGGGATCCAGTTCTCGCTCGATGACTTCGGCACCGGCTTCGCCTCCCTGGAGAGCCTCGGCGGCTGGCCGATCAACGAGCTCAAGCTGGACAGCTCGATCGTGCGCCCGATCGTCAGCAGCCGGAGCTTCCGTGCCATCGTCGGCAAGACGATCGACCTCGCGCACGAGCTCGGCGTCAAGGTGGTCGGCGAAGGGGTCGAGTCGGCCGTCATCAGGTCCGAGCTGGAGGCTCTCGGATGCGACATCGGCCAGGGTTTCTACCTCGGTCGCCCGATGCCGGCCGCGGCCTTCACCGCGTGGGTGCGCGACCCCGGCAGGCTGACGCTGCCGGCCGACGCGTCCGGCTACCCCCAGCCCAGTGCCCCGCGGCACCGCGCGCAGCCCCGCGGTCTGGTTAGCGCGCCCGTCGGCCGCGCGGTCGGCGCCCTGGGGCGATCGGTGCAGCAGGTCGGCGGCCGCACGGTGGCGGCCGCGGTCCTGGTGCTGGTGGTCTACGCCCTGTGGCAGATCTTCCGCTGGGGCGGGCGCGCGCACCAGGCGTTCATCGGCGACCTGGCGTTCGTGCCGGTGAACGCGGCCGCGGTGGCGCTGGCGTGGCGGGTGTCGCGGCGGGCGGATCTCGGGTACCGAACCTGCCGGGCGTGGCGTCTGCTGTCGCTGGCGATGTTCCTCTACCTGCTCGGCGACCTGATGCAGTTCTGGATCGAGAGCGTGATGCACCGGGTCGGCCTACCCCACCTGGTCCGACGCTGCCTACCTCGGCTTTTACGTAGTCGCCTTCTGCGGCCTGGTCTCGTTCCCTGCCCGTCGGGACTCGGGCTCGGAGCGGCTGCGGCGACTGCTCGACCTGGGCACGGTGTTCACCGGCGGGGCGGTGCTGATCTGGTACCTGGCGCTCGGGCCGGCCGTCGGGAACGGGCTGCACTTCGACCTGTTCATCCTCGTCACCTACGCCTACCCGGTCGGCGACCTGCTGCTGCTGTTCGGGATCCTGACCCTGCTGTGGCGCGGTGTCCCCCAGTCGAGCGTCATGGCGCTGCAGATCTTCGCGGTCGGCCTGCTGCTCTTCATCGCCGCCGACCTCACCTACGCCTACATGACCGTGCACTCGACCTACCTCGGCGGCGATCCGGTCGACACGCTGTGGATGCTCGGGGTGACCGCCGTCTGCATCTCCGCCGCCAGCCAGCTGCGGACCAAGCCGACCGGGACGATGGTCAAGCCGGTCGAGTCCGTTCCCGGGCGGCCGTCCTTCCTGCCCTACGTGGCCGTCCTGAGCAGCTATATCCTGCTGGCCGTGGTCGGGTTGCGCATGCGTCGGGTTCAACCCGCTCGGCGGCATCCTGCTCGGCGCCCTGATGCTGACCCTCCTGGTCAGCATCCGCCAGTACGTCGCCCTGCGCGACTACGGGCGACTGGCGGCCAGGTACCAGCGGCTGGCCTCGGTCGACGGCACCACCGGCCTGTTCAACCGGCGCCACTTCATGGAAGCGGCCGAGACCGCCTTCGCCCGTGCCCAGCGGCTCGGTCAGCCCGTCGTGGCGCTGATGATCGACGTCGACAACTTCAAGCAGATCAACGACCTGCACGGCCATATCGCGGGCGATGAGGTGCTGACCGACCTCGGGCGGGCGTGCCGGGAGAACGTAAGGCCCGAGGACATCGTGGGACGTTACGGAGGGGACGAGTTCGTCATTCTCGTACCGGGGATCACCAGCGTGCGCGCGATCCACCTGGCGGACCAGCTCACCCACCGGGTGACCGATTTCCGCAGCGGCGACGGGAAGCCGCTCGCCTACCAATCAAGCGTCGGCATCGCCGAATGCCCGCCCTACGACGACCTGACGTCCCTCCTCATTCACGCCGACCGCGCCATGTACACCGCGAAACAGGCCGGAGGCGGTGGCTGGCGTATCTTCGGCGACGCTGCCGGAGCCGAGCGGATGGACAGTGGCGCAGCCCCCACCTCGGAGGCAACCGGGACTCACCGGCACTGATGACCTGCGGGAAGCGGGCGCCGTGCGGCCCAGCAATCACGCCGGGCCGCACGGTGTCCGACGCTCAGGATCCAGTGACGGCGATCAGCACGTCATCGGCGGTGGCCGAGATGCCCGTGGCGCCTGAGGCGACTTCCACCGGGGTGAAGCTGCTCTTGGTGGTCCCGTTGCCGATCTGGCCTTCCTTGCCGCCACCCCAGGCGTAGACCTTCCCTGTCTTGGAGATGCCGTACGACGTGCCGCCGCTCGCCGCCAGCGTCCGGTAGGTGACTCCGGACGGCGGTGTGATCAGCTCCGGCGAGAACTGCTCCGCCGTCTTCCCGTCTCCGAGCTGGCCCTGCCCGTCATAGCCCCAGGCGTACAGGTCGCCGTTGGTGAGGAGCGCCAGCGTCTGCCCGTTGCCGGGCGCTGACCCGCCCTGGCTGACCTGCCGTACCTTGGTCGGCAAGGGCACCGTGACCGGCACGTCGGACAGCTTCTTCTTCGGCGCGCCGATGCCTAGCTGCCCCCCGCCGTTGGCGCCCCAGTCCAGGTACTTTCCGTCGGCCAGCAGGGCGCCGGAGTTGGCGAACGCGGCCACCAGGAACACCACGTGGGCCGACGGGACAAGGCCTTTCACCTTGAACGGCCACGAGCTGGACTTGGTGTTCCCGGTGCCGAGCTCTCCGAGTTTGTTGTAGCCGCACGCCCAGACCTGGCCCTTCGCGTCGTAGAGCGCATGGTCGAACGCGCCCGCGACGGCGGTGACGTGCGAGAACGGCAGCCTGACAGGCGTGAGGTGCTTCTGGCGGTTGCCCAGGCACAGCTCTCCGCCTTGGTTATCTCCCCAGCCCCAGACGTTGCCTTTGGTATCGACGGCCAGGCCGGTGTCGAATGGCATCACATCAATGGGCAGCGAGGCGATCCTGATCCCCGCTGGGAAGCGAACCCGCACCGGCTTCGTGAAGGAGTTCCTGGTCGCGCCATTGCCCAGCTGGCCCGCGTTGCCCAGCCCCCACGCGTAGAGGCTGCCGTTGGTCAGCAGGGCGTACTCGCTCGAGTTCGACGTGGCCACCTCCGCGACCGGACCTGGCAGGCGCACCGACGCCGGGGAGGTAGTCATGTCCTCGGGCTTGAATGTGTTGGCCCCCCCGAAGAGCGTGCCCCAGTGCTTGACGGTCCTGGACGTGACGGCGTGCGCGGCACGTGGCTGCGCGTCCGCCGGGATTGCCTGGACAGCGAGCAGCAGGGCCATAGCGCTCAGGCCCGCAGCCGTCCCGCTGACAACCCAGCGGGCGCTGCTATGTGTACTTGGCATGCGTTTCACTGGTTTTCCCCCGATCGTGTCTGGAACAGCGCCATGACGGCGCAAGCTCACCACCCCCGCGGTCGTGAGCGCCGAATGCGGCCGCGTTCACCCCGTGCTGACCCGCGACAGCTCTGTGACCATTCACTATGCCGGGGCGACAACGCCGGACCAGGCTCGCCACGCCGACGCCAGCATGGCGCCTTGCTGGTGCACCAAGGCCAAAAAGGCCAGTTCCAAGATCGGAACTGGCCTTCAACCTGCGGTCGGTGGAGCTAAGGGGATTCGAACCCCCTGACCCCCTGCATGCAAGGTACGCACACGTTGTCGATTGGGGTGGCTCACCTGGTTGTCCATCACTTCGCCGGTCGCTCGATGTCGGCCTTTTTCGGGGTGGCGTTGTGGTCAGCTTTGGTGGTCAGTCTCCCAGCACTGGCAGTCTCCGACCGTCCGGCTTCGGCGACCCCACTACCCGGCTTAGTGTCCCTCCCGCCGGGCTCTGCGTCGGTCCCTCTCCATCACTACCACCGGCGCGGCCATGAGGATGACCGCCACTAGGATTACCGGATTCAAGAACGAATGAACCCGGCTACTTGACCAGCCACGGTACTGGGAGAACGTATTGACAAGCATGGCACTAGCCATGAGCAGCCAGCCGATCCCCGACCACCGCCCGACGGTCCCTAGTCGGCCACGAGCAAAGTTCAGCACGACCGTTACTAGGGCAAAGAGCCAAAGTGCCGCGAAAGCGACTACCCAACCACCTGTTGTCATGTTCCCTTTGCCATTCCGCCCGGATCATGCAAGATCATCACCGCTTGCTGGATGGTGCCACATGTCGGACGCGTTCTGTCAAGGGTGGGCGTAGCCCATCGCGCAGCGACGCCATAGGCGCTCTTGACAGGTTCCGGGAGACCCAGACTTCCCCGGTGGTGGTTCGGGGAGCGCACTTCTCACCGAACCACGCAGGCGCCAAGGTCTGAACGGCTCGCGGGACAAGCCGCGGCTTCGGCGTCGTTGCCCTGGTGCTCGTGGCCGTTGTGCTTTCGCGCTCGCCAGCTCGCTCGGTCGTTGCGGCGGGCTCCCCGTGCGAACCGGTTCGGGGGCGCGGGCCTGGCGGCGTGCCGCCGCGCCGGTGCGCCGCCGCGCAAGAGGCGGCGGCGTAGCCCGGCCCCCCCCCGGTGACCAGCGGTCCCCTGACGGCGGGTGCTCGCTCTCGGCTGGCCTCACGTCTGCTCTACTGCCCGCCGCGTCTCCCTGGTTTCCATCCGCGCGACTTCTGCCACTCCGGTCATGTTCGCCAAGCTGCGACGGCGGGCGCTAGCCCGCCCTTGAAACCGTAGAGAAAGTTGTCACAGCCCGGAATCCCAGGAATCCCAGGCAGGAATCCCAGGCAGGAATCCCAGGCCTGACCTGTGCAGGCAGCCGCCGCGTGACGGTCACGGCTCGTCGAGCGCTAGCTCTAGCCACTGCTGCTGGGCCTGCGGGACTGATCCCCGGAAGCACCGGACATGACAGAAGAACTGATGGCCTTCCAGGTGCGGCGACTGGTCAAGAAAGTGACCCGGCGCTGACACGAATCCCCCCGAGGGGCCCTTGGCCAGGAAGAGGAAGGAAGCACCGCTCTCATCCGCTGGGTCGATGCTCTGCCCGCACCAGATGCACAGTGCGGACCTTTCGGCTGACGGCTGGCCTGACATGGGCCATAGAGTACCGAACCGGGCTGGTCGCTAGCCCGGGACAAAACCCCTAGTACGGCAGTCACCAGTTGGTTTCTGACCTGGCGGGACGCGGGGGGCGTGGGAGATTCCTGTGAAATGAGGGCAGCCGCCCCGAGATCATGAGCTTGTGAGAACAAATGAAACAGGGGCGCTGCTGCTGCCAGGATAGGGGCCCGGCGGGCGGTGCGGGCCAGCCGATTACCCTAAGTAACTCCTTTACACATCTGAGGAAATACCTCCGACCCGAGATCGATGCGGCATAACCGCGGGCTCGTCATAAGGCAGTTCAACGTCGGGCGTCAAACGGCAGTACATGGGCTGCGCCGGGCGGGTCGCGAACGGGATCAACACGGTCCACCTGTCCTACATGCGGGAGAAGACCGGGCACGCGCTGATCGGGGCGCGGCAGTGGATCCCGGCCGAGGACATCAGCGACCCGGTGAAGTGCCCGCCACGATCGCACTGTACGAAATGCAGATCAGGCTTTACCTGAAACCAGGGCTCGGTAAGCATCCGCTGCGGCGGCTGTCGGTTCCGATTGTGCAGAAGTTCCTCAATGACAGGATCAAGGAACTGAAGCCGGGACAGTCGGTTCGCAACGTGCACGTCATGCGACAGATCCTCAGCGCCGCCCTGTCGCGCGCCATGCGTGAGGAACTGGTGGCACGCAACGTCGCCCGCCTGGTCGAGCTGCCCCCGTGGGAAGCCGCCGAGGTTATCCCGTGGTCGGCCGCTGAAGCCCTGGCGTTCCTCGACGCGGCGGCCGGTGACCCACTCCATCCCGCGTTCGCGCTGCTGCTGCTCTACGGACTGCGGCGCGGCGAGGTCCTGGGGCTCGCCTGGGCGGACATCGACGATGACACGATCCGGGTTCGCCAGCAGGTCCAGCGCGTCGCCGGACAGCTTCGCGTGGGCCTGGTCAAGACCACGGCGGGCAAGCGCGACCTGCCCGTGCTCAGCCTCACTCAAAACGCGCTCGCCGCGCGCCACGCTGTCCAGGCACTCGACCGCGAACGCCTCGGCGCCGCGTGGTCGGACACGGGCCTGGTCTTCACCTCCAGGAGCGGCCTGCCGATCGAGCCGCGCAACGTCGACCGGACGTTCGCCCGCGTCTGCACAGACAACGGGTTGCGGCGAATCCGGCTGCACGACCTGCGCCACACAACGGCCACGCTGCTTAGGCGCTCGGCGTCCCGCCGAAGGACGCTCAGGTGATCCTCGGCCATGCGCACATCACAACCACGAACCAGATCTACACGCACGTTGACGAACCGGCCAAGCGCGAGGCGCTGAGCAAGCTCAACAGACTGCTCGGCGGCGATGACAAGTGACGCCGTTGTGGTCAGCCGTTGTGGTCGAGGCCCGGTTCCGAGTCTCGCCAGACGGCATCTTGCTGGCTGGTGGAGCTAAGGGGATTCGAACCCCTGACCCCCTGCATGCAAGGCAGGTGCGCTACCACTGCGCCATAGCCCCAGGAATACGTCCTCAGGGTACCAGCGGTTCCCGCCGGCCGTGGATGAGCCGCCGCCAGGGCTGGCAAAACAAGGCATGACCAGGCAGTTTGCCTTCAAGTTCGAAGTTGTTGGTTCTTGTAGACAGCGTTGTCCCGTCACGCTAATGTGAGCACCGCGCTACGGATTGTCGCCCGGTTATTTTCCCCCCGGGCAACCCGCAAAGTAGCGCTGCGGGCGTCCCAGGTTCTGGGGGGTTACCGAGGATTCCCGCAGGTCGGCCCCTGGGCGGCCGACCCCGCCTAGGGGCCGACCATCGGCGCCTCAACCCTCCAATCCAAAAGGGGGCATCGGTGGGCGTTGTCTGGGGCGAAGGCGCGTCGGACCAGCGCGACCCGGCCACTGGCACGGGCCTGTCGGGCTGGGTCGAGCGCCTCATTCACACGGTATGGCGACGGCTCTTCATGCACGGGGGTAAGGCATGACCACGACGCGGTGGGACGCAGCACGCATCGGCTACCTCCTGACCTCGGCGATGGCCGGGCGACGGTACGACGAGGCGTCCGCCACCTGGCGTGAGCTCGACGAGTCCGCCCAGTGCGACGTCATCACCGCGCTGGCGGCGCAGGCCCGGCTGGCCGTCCAGGAGGCGGGCATCCCGCTCAAGATCGACTTCACCGGGCTGGCCGACACCAGCTGCGCCGAGGCGCGACCCGCCGCCGAGGCCGCCTACCTGGGAACCACCCCGTGGCAGCCGCCGCAGTGCCCGCACTGCCGGGAGCTGGTCGCCTCCGCCCTGGCCGAGATCCAGCTGCAGGCCGGGGTCGCGGCCGGGATGCCGCCGTCCTACGTCGACCTCATCTGCCGGGGCAAGGCAGTGGGCGGCGCCGCCTGACCTCCGCGACGCGCGCGGCCGGCCCGGGCTACTTCAGCAGCCGCGACATCCGCCGGTCGGCGAGCGGCTTGCCCCCGGTCTGGCAGGTCGGGCAGTACTGCAGCGCCGAATCGGCGAAGGAGACCTCGCGGATCGTGTCGCCGCAGGCCGGGCACGGCTGGCCCGCCTTCCCGTGCACCCGCAGCCCGGTCTTCTTCTCGCCCTTGAGGTCGGCCGCGGCCAGCCCGGCCGACCGTTTGACCGCCTCGCGGAGCGTGCTCACGATCGCGTCGTGCAGCACCGCCACCTCATCAGGGGTGAAGCTCGAGGCGAGCTTGAACGGGGACATCTTGGCGACGTTGAGCACCTCGTCGGAGTACGCGTTGCCGATCCCGGCGATGATGTGCTGGTCGCGCAGCACGCCCTTAATCTGGGTGCGCCGGCCGGCCAGGATCGCGGCCAGCGCGTCCACCGTGAAGTCATCGGCCAGCGGCTCGGGGCCGAGGCTGGCGACGCCGGGCACGTCGGCCGGGTCGCGGACAAGGTAGACGGCGAGCCGCTTCTGGGTGCCCGCCTCGGTCAGATCGAACCCCGACCCGTCCTCGAGCACCAGCCGGAACGCGAGCGGGCTCTTTCCCGGCCTGGCCGGCTTGTCCGGTATGTCGTCGCGCCAGCGCAGCCAGCCCGCCCGGGCCAGGTGCATGACCAGGTGCAGGTCACCCCCGTCACCCCCGTCATCCAGACCGGAGCCGCAGCTCAGGTCCAAGAACTTGCCGTGCCGGGCGATCTCGCCGATCACCCGTCCGGACAGCGCCGACAACGGCGGGTCGAAGGTCTTCAGGACCGCAAACGAGGCCGCCTCGGCGCGCGCGATGACGCGACCGCTCGCATGCTCACGGAGGAAGACCGCGAGGGCTTCCACCTCGGGCAGTTCGGGCATGCCAACAAGTCTAGGCCAAGTCCGGGCCCACGTCCGGCTCCGAAAACCCCATGACCAGGTCGGAGAGCGCCGCGATGCTGTCGAGCACGTGGGTGGCGCCCGCCGCCCGAAGCGCCGCCGCCGGGCGGGGTCGTGAGCCGATGCCCGCGACCAGGCCGGCCCCGGCCCGGCAGCCCGAGAGCACCCCGTCCTCGGTCGCGCTGACGACCGCGACCTCGCGCACGTCCCCGGTGCCGAGCCGCAGCATCGCGCTGAGCACCGGGTCCGGCCAGGGGAAGCTCCGGGGCACGTCGTCGGCGCAGAGCACCAGGTCGGCGTCGCGGAACGAGCCGATCAGGTCGCCGCAGGCAGATCTGGACAGCACGGTCATGAGGACGACGCGGGCACCCGAGCCCGCCGCCTTGCCGATCGCGTCGGCCACCGCGGACGGGACGCTGACGCCGAACCGCTGCGCGGCGGCGCGGAACGAGCGGTCGAAGGCGAGCGACGCCACCTGGGCCCGCATCTCGTCGGCCTCGAACAGCTCACGCAGGACGCTGGCGGGCGGACGCCCGCGCGAGCGGTCGAACCGGACCATGGAACGGGCGTAATCCTGAGTCCCGGGGACGATGCCCTGGGTCGCGATGGCCTCGGCGTAGGCGCGCTCCACCACGGAGTCGTCGATGACGATGCCTGCCAGGTCCAGGCAGACCAGCGAAATGGGGGAGGATTCGGTCATCGCACGCGCCTAAGGGGGTTCAGCGGCCGTTACGGATGGAGCAGGTGGAGCAGGTGGAGCGGGCGATCCGGACCGGGCCCGGGCGGGACTGGTCCGGACCCTTCGTCAGTACTCGTCGGGGGCGGTGGCCTCGCTCCACAGGTCGAGATCCGCGCGCTGCGTCGCGACCTTACGCCAGACTGCCAGGCCGCCAAGCACAAACAGGATGAGGATCAGCAGCTTCTTCACCGAGCGGGTCCCTCCAAGGTCGATTCCCCGAGTGGTCGTGAACCCGTGTCGTCCGGGTCACATTCGTTAGCCTACCGCCGCCCCGGCCGGCTGCCGCTCTCGGTTGTGGAGAAAACGAAACGGCCCCCGCACACGTATGTGCAGGGGCCGCCTGTCGATAGGCGTGGGGGTACGTGGACTTGAACCACGGGCCTCGTCCTTATCAGGGACGCGCTCTAACCGACTGAGCTATACCCCCGAGGGGCAGCCCTATCGACTGGGTTACTCTACCGCATTCCTGAGGCTGCTCGCGTCGATCAATCGGTCTCGCGCAAGGTCACCTCGACGCCGCCGACGGTCTTGGCGATCAGGTTGTAGATCACCGACCCGATCGTGGACAGCGCCGTGATCAGCACGATGTTCAGCGCGCCGAGCATGGCCGTCCAGCCGAGGATGAGCGACGCCGAGAACCAGTGCGAGATGTTCGTGCCCGCCGTGTTCTTGGCCGACGTGATCGACGCGACCTGGTTCTCCAGCGAGGTGAAGACGCCGAGCGCGGACAGCACCATGTAGAGCACGGCCACGGCCACGAACAAGATAATGAACGCAACCACCGAGGCCACGAAGCTGAACTTCATGACCGACCAGGGCTCTAGCCGCGACAGCGTCAGCATCGCCTGCCGCTTGCTTGACCGGCGAACGCTGACCTTGGGCGCCGAGGCCGACTTGGCCTTGGGACCCGATCCGCCCCGGAAGGCGGACGTGACCGAGCTCGCGAGCCCCGCTGCCGCGCCGCCGAGTCCGGCTGCGGCGCCGCTCAGCCCGGCGGCCGCCCCGGCCGCGGTGGACGAGAAGCCGCCGGCCGACGGCGCGCTCCTGGTGCCGTTGGATGAGGAGGCGAAGCCGGCCGAATCGGCGGTCACCGGAGCGGTCGGCGTATCCGGCGGGCTCGACCAGGGCGACCGCGAGTAGTTCGGCCGTGTGTAGCCCGATCCGGGCGATGACGGAGTTGAGGGTGATGAGGGTGATGACTTTGCTGCCTGCGGTGCGGCCGAGGCGGCCGAGGCGGCTCCGGCCGGCGTGAACGACGGCCTGCCGATCCCGTCTGCGGGCATCGGCGCGGGCTTGGCCGGCTTGGCAGCGGGCTTAGCGGCCTCGCTGTCCGGCTCGGCTGCGGCCTCGCTCTTCTCGGCGTCCTTGGCGGTTGTCCCATTAGCATCGGCCCGCGGCGTCGCCTGCGCACGTGACGCACCGGCCCCTGTTGATCCGGAGCGTGAGCTTCCGGACCTCGTCCGTGATGATGACATAGAGCTATTGTCGATGACCGCTTCGTCGCTCTCCACGTCCGGGTCCGAATCCCGCAACTGCGACGCCGTTATGAACGGCGACTGCGTCGTTGATCCCGCTTCGTCCACGCCGTCCTCCTCGGTGCCCAATGCTGCCCCTCTGTGCCCGCTGCTGAGACTATCCGACATAGGTCAGACGCCGACGTCGCCCGGTTCGTTGCCATGGTCGGCAATGTCCTCAATTGTTTCGGTGTTTTCGATGTCGGCGGCTACCTCCGACTCGGCTACCTCCGATTCGGCGTTGCGCGCCAGCGCGACGACGGTGGTCCCGGCCGCCAGGTTCATCAACCGGACGCCCATCGTCACCCGCCCCGTCTGCCGCACCTCGCTGGCCCGGGTCCTGATGACGCCGCCGTTCGAGGTGATCGCGAAGACCTCATCGTCGGGACGGACCATCAGCGCGCCCACCAGGCCGCCGCGGTCCTCGGTGATCTGGGCCGTGATGACGCCCAGGCCACCGCGGTTACGCAATGGGTACTGGTCAGCGGGCGTGCGCTTAGCGTATCCGCCTTCCGTCGCCACGAGGACATCTTCGTCCTCACGGACCACGTACATTCCGAGCAGTTCATCGCCGTCGTTGAACCGCATGCCGATGACGCCCGAGGTGGCCCGGCCGGTCGGCCGCATCTGCTCGTCGTCGGCGTGGAACCGAATCGCCTGCGCGCCCTTGCTGACCAGCAGCAGGTCCTCCTCCGGCGACACCAGGGCGGCGCCGATCACCTCGTCGTCCTCGCGCAGGTTGATCGCGATCAGCCCGGCCGAGCGCGGCGAGTCGTATTCGGACAACCGCGACTTCTTCACGAGCCCGGACCGGGTGGCGAGCACCAGGTACGGCGCCACCGTGTAATCCCGGAGCGTGAGCACCTCGGCGATCTGCTCGTCGGGCTGGAAGGCGAGCATGTTGGCCACGTGCTGGCCGCGCGCGTCCCGCCCGGCGTCGGGGAACTCGTAGCCCTTGGCCCGGTACACCCGCCCCTTGTTGGTGAAGAACAGGATCCAGTTGTGGGTAGACGTGACGAAGAAGTGGTCCACGATGTCCTCGGACCGAAGGGCCGCACCGCGCACCCCCTTCCCGCCGCGCCGCTGTGCACGGTATTGGTCGGTGTTGGTCCGCTTCGCGTACCCGCCGCGGGTGATCGTAACCACGATGTCGGACTCGGCGATCAGGTCCTCGTCGGCCACGTCCCCGTCGAAGGCGACGATCTCGGTGCGCCTCTCGTCGCCGTACCGGCTGACGATCTCGCCCAGCTCGGTGCTGACGATCTCCCGCTGCCGGGCCGGCGAGGCCAGGATCGACTCAAGGTCGGCGATCCGCGCCTGGAGCTCGTCCCGCTCGTCGATCAGCTCCTGGCGCTCGAGGGCGGCCAGCTTGCGCAGCTGCATGTCGAGGATCGCCCGGGCCTGGATCTCGTCGAGCCCGAGCAGCGCCATCAGCCCCTGCTGGGCCACCGCAGCCGACTCGGAGCCCCTGATCAGCGCGATGACCTGGTCGATGGCGTCGATCGCGGCCAGCAGCGCGGCGACGATGTGCAGCCGCTCCTGGGCCTTGCGGAGCCTGAACCTCGTCCGCCGCTGGATGACCTCGATCTGGTGCGCGACCCAGTACCTGATCACCTGGTCGAGGCGGAGCGTGCGCGGCACGCCGTCCACCAGCGCCAGCATGATCACGCCGAACGTGTCCTGGAGCTGGGTGTGCTTGTAGAGGTTGTTCAGCACGACCTTGGCGACGGCGTCCCGACGCAGCACGATCACCAGCCGCTGGCCGGTCCGGCCACTGGTCTCGTCGCGGACGTCGGCGATGCCGGACAGCCGGCCTTCCCTGACTAGCTCGGCGATCTTCGACGCCAGGTTGTCCGGGTTGACCTGGAACGGGAGTTCCTTGACGACCAGGCAGTTGCGACCCTGGATCTCCTCCATGTCGACAACCGCGCGCATGGTGATCGAGCCGCGCCCGGTCCGGTAGGCCTCGCGGATGCCGCGCCGCCCGACGATCAGGCCCTTGGTCGGGAAGTCGGGTCCGGGGATCCGCTCCATCAGCCCGTCGAGCAGGTCCTCGTACGGCGCGCGATGCGGCTTGTCGTCGTCGGCCTCGGCCGACGGCTCGGGCACCGGGGCCTCGAACCGCTCGTAGTTCTCCAGGTACCACTGGACGCCGGCCGCGACCTCGCGCAGGTTGTGCGGCGGGATGTTGGTGGCCATCCCCACGGCGATGCCCTGCGAGCCGTTGACGAGCAGGTTGGGGAAGCGCGCGGGCAGCACCACCGGCTCGGCCGACCGGCCGTCGTAGTTCGGCCGGAAGTCGACGGTCTCCTCGTTGATGTCCCGCAGCATCTCCATCGCCAGCGGGGCCAGGCGGCACTCGGTGTACCGCATGGCGGCGGGCGGGTCGTTGCCGGGCGAGCCGAAGTTGCCCTGCCCGTCGATCAGCGGCATCCGCATCGACCACGACTGGGCCATCCGCACGACCGCGTCGTAGATCGAGCTGTCGCCGTGCGGGTGGTAGTTGCCCATCACCTCGCCGACCACCCGCGAGCACTTGAAGTACCCGCGGTCGGGCCGGAAGCCGCCGTCGTACATCGCGTAGAGGATGCGCGTATGCACCGGCTTGAGCCCGTCGCGGACGTCGGGCAGCGCCCGCCCGACGATGACCGACATGGCGTAGTCGATGTAGCTGCGCTGCATCTCGACCTGGATGTCAACCGGCTCGGTCCGGTCGTGCCCCCCCTCGGGCGGCCCCATCACTTCGGTCACTTCGCAACCTCTCGTTCAAAGATCAAGATCAAAAGATCAACACGGTCATATCGAACGGACCGTGGTTTCACGTGAATCGTCCAGGTGACCCTTCCGGGCCAACTCAGACTCAGATGTCCAGGAACCGCACGTCCTTGGCATTGCGGGTGATGAAGGAGCGGCGGGATTCGACGTCCTCGCCCATCAGCACGCTGAAGAGCTCGTCCGCCTGCGCCGCGTCGTCCACGGTGACCTGGAGCAGCACCCGTCGGGCGGGGTTCATCGTGGTCTCCCAGAGCTCGTCCGCGTTCATCTCGCCGAGGCCCTTGAACCGCTGCACGCCGTCACGCGGCCGAGGGTCCCTGCGCCCGGCCGCGATGCCCGCCTCGATGACCCGGGTCAGCTCGGCCTCAGTGAAGACGTAATCGGGGGCGACGCCTCGCTCGACCCATTTGATCTTGAACAGCGGCGGCTGCGCGAGGTAGACGTACCCGGCCTCGATCAGCGGCTTCATGAACCGGAAGAGCAGCGTCAGCAGCAGCGTCCTGATGTGCTGACCGTCCACGTCGGCGTCCGCCATCAGGATGATCTTGTGGTAGCGGAGCTTCTCGATGTCGAACTCGTCGTGAATGCCCGCGCCGAGCGCGGTGATCATCGACTGGACCTCGTTGTTCTTAAGCACCCGGTCGATGCGGGACTTCTCGACGTTGATGATCTTGCCCCGGATCGGCAGGATCGCCTGGAACTTCGGATCCCGACCGCCCTTGGCCGAGCCGCCGGCCGAGTCGCCCTCGACCACGTAGATCTCGGACTTGGCGGGGTCGGTCGACTGGCAGTCGGCCAGCTTGCCCGGCAGCCCGTTGCTCTCCATGGCCGACTTGCGCCGGGTGAGGTCGCGCGCCTGGCGGGCCGCGATCCGCGCCCGGGCCGCCTGGCTGGACTTGTTGATGATGTCCTTGGCCTCGCCGGGGTTGCGGTCGAGCCAGTCGCGCAGCCGGTCGTTGGCGGCCTTCTGCACGAACGACTTGGCCTCGGTGTTGCCCAGCTTGGTCTTGGTCTGCCCCTCGAACTGGGGCTCGGCCAGCTTGATGGAGATGATCGCGGTCAGGCCCTCGCGGACGTCCTCGCCGGTGAGGTTGTCGTCCTTCTCCTTAAGCAGCTTCTGGTCGCGCGCGTACTTGTTGATGACCGAGGTCAGGGCGGTGCGGAACCCCTCCTCGTGGGTGCCGCCCTCGGCAGTGTTGATCACGTTCGCGAACGAGTGCACGGACTCGCTGTAGGAGGTCGTCCACTGCATCGCGATCTCGACCGACATGCCGGGCTGCTCGTCGCCGAACTCGATGACCGAGGGGTGCACCGGCTCCTTGGAGGCGTTCAGGTAGCGGACGAAGTCGGCGATGCCGCCCGGGTACTGGTAGACGACCGTGCGCGCCTTGTGCGCCGTCGGCTGGGGGGTGACCCCCTCGTCGTCCTCGGTGGCGGCGACCTTGGCCGGCCGCTCGTCGGTGATCGAGATCCGCAGCCCCCGGTTGAGGAACGCCGTCTCCTGCATCCGGCGAGACAGCGTCTCGAAGGACCAGTCGGTGGTCTCGAAGATCCCGCCGTCCGGCCAGAACGTTATCGTCGTGCCCGTTTCCTCGGTGGTCTCGCCGCGGGCGAGCTTCGTGACCGGGGCACCGCCGGCGTAGGACTGCGACCAGACGTAGCCGTCCTTGCGGATTTCCACCTCGAGCCGGACCGCAAGCGCGTTCACCACCGAGAGGCCGACACCGTGCAGGCCGCCGGAGACGGCGTAGGACCCCTTATCGAACTTGCCGCCGGCGTGCAGCGTGGTCATCACGACCTCGACCGCCGGCCGGTGCTCGATCGGGTGATCGTCCACCGGGATGCCACGGCCGTCATCGACGACCCGGACGCCGCCGTCGGCCAGCAGCGTCACCTGGATGTCGGTCGCGTGGCCCGCCAGGGCCTCGTCGACCGAGTTGTCCACAACCTCGTAGACCAGGTGGTGCAGCCCGCGCTCGCCGGTCGAGCCGATGTACATGCCGGGACGCTTACGAACGGCCTCAAGACCCTCGAGAACCGTGATCGACCGCGCATCGTAATCGTTCGACAAGTTCGACAAATGAAAACTCCATCCTGCTGCTGGCAGTGACTGGTTCCAGGCGACCAGTGCCCTCTGCTTGCCAGAAGGTCGCTGTCACCCGGCGATCGGACGGGCACTTCGTGCCCGGCGGTCGCGCGGCCTCACGCAGCCCCAGTCACCGGCCAGTCTTAGCCGCGTGACTACCCTTTATTTTACCTGTGGTTAAGGACTATCGCGGTTGGTTGGGGCCACGTGTTGACGGCTCATCTGGCACGAAAACGGCCGGATTGTCGGGCGGGGCGGACGGGCCCCGCACGCGGATTCTGGTGACCGTCCCGTGGCCCAGCTCCTGGGCGAGGCGCTTGATGAGCTGCGGAGCCATCAAGCGGACCTGAGCTGCCCATGCGTCGGAGTCGGCGGTCACGGTGAGCTCGCCGTTGTCGAAGCCGTCGGGCCTTGTGTGCAGTGCCAGCTGGGGGCCGACGATCTGGGGCCAGTCGCCGAAGACGGCGCCGACGGCGACCCGCTGACGCCAGCCCCGGGCCGACAGCAGGCCGCCGACGGCGGCGTTGAGGGGCTGCGGGTCGTCCCGCCTTGGTCTGGCCGACCAGGCGGCCGATTGCGTGCCCGGGGGAGTCGCCGCGGACCGTTCGATATCCGGACTTTGATGCTGCCGCGCCAGCACCGGACGCCGGGACGGTCGCCCCTCGCCCAGGCGTCCGCTCGCGCCCGGGCCAGCGCCTCGGCCGCCAGCCGGGCGCGCTCGGGGTCAGGGCGCATCGAGCGGGGCGCCGGGCGCAACGAGCGCGCCGGCCGTGACGGTGAAGCGCGCGCCGGCCAGGATCTCGGGGACGTCGGCGGGGACGGCCGCGGTCACCAGGACCTGCTCGGCGGTGGCGACCAGGGCGGCCAGCCGGTCGCGGCGGCCCGCGTCGAGCTCGGCGAACACGTCGTCGAGGATCAGCACCGGGTCCTCGCGGCCCGCCCGGAGCAGGTCGAAGCTGGCCAGCCGGAGCGCGAGCGCGAGCGACCAGGACTCGCCGTGGCTGGCGTAGCCGCGGGCGGGCAGGTCCCTGATGCTCAGCTCGAGCTCGTCGCGGTGCGGGCCGGCCAGGCAGACGCCGCGGTCGAGCTCGGACGGCCTGACCTCGAGCAGGGCCGCCCGGAGCGATTTCTCGGCCGCGCGGACGCGCTCGCCGTGGCTCTGGCCCGCGCGTTCGGGTGGATAACGCCCGGCGCGGCCGGGCCTCTCCGGCCCCTCCGGGCGTCCACTTGCTGTTATCTCGTCCGGCGCCTCGAACGAGCGCCGGTAGGCGATCTCGGCCGGGCCCCGGCCGTCGCCCGCCACCGCCAGGTAGGCGCGCTCGACGTGCGGGCGGAGCGCGTGGACGAGGTGCTCGCGGGCGACCAGCAGCTCGGCGCCGGTCCGGGCCAGGTGCGCGTCCCAGACGTCGAGGGTGGCGGTCACCGCCTCCCTCGACTGCCGGTTGCCCTTGGGGCCGCCCTTCGGCCCGGCCGACTTGAGCAGGGCGGTGCGCTGCTTGAGCACCCGCTCGTAGTCGGCCCGGACGGCGGCGTACCGGGGCGCCATCGCCACCAGCAGGTCGTCGAGGAACCGGCGGCGCTCGCCCGGGTCGCCCTTGACCAGGGCGAGGTCCTCGGGCGCGAACAGCACCGTGCGGAGCACCCCGAGAACGTCGCGCGGCCTGGTCAGCGGGGCCCGGTTGAGCCGCACCCGGTTGGCGCGGCCCGCGTTCAGCTCGATCTCCACCAGCGCGTCGTTCGGGGTTGTGGAGATCGCCGCCCGGATGATCGCCTGCTCCGCGCCCGCCCTGATCAGCGGCGCGTCCTGGGCGGCGCGGTGGCTGGCGAGGGTGGCCACGTAGCCGACCGCCTCGACCAGGTTGGTCTTGCCCTCGCCGTTCGCCCCGCCGAAGATCGTGACACCCCGCTCGAGCGGCACGTCGACGGCCGCGTAGGAGCGGAAGTCCGTCAGCGCGAGTCGGGTCAGGTGCACGCCTCTGAGCGTATCGGCTAACACCGACACTAACCCGCCCAAGCGCCGCGCCCCCGACCCGCCCACCCGCACTCCATGAGCCCAAGTGCGCGTTCAGGCCGGCACCCCCACCCGTCCAGCGCCACCGCCCACCCACCCGCTAAGCCACCGCCCACCCACCCAGTGAGCCAAGTGCGCATTTGGGCCGGCAAGAGTGAGCCCAAAGGCGCATTCGGCACGTTGGCGCCATGGGTGTTGGGGTGTTGGGTGTTGGCGGTCAGCCGGCCGAGCGGATGGGCATGATCACGTAGCGGTAGTCGGGAGTCGCCTCGCCCTTGCCGGTGATCACGGCGGGCCTGGTCGGCGTGGTGAACGAGATCCGGACGGTGTCGGAGTCGACCGCGCCGATGCCGTCGAGCAGGTACTGCGGGTTGAACGCGATCTGCATCTCGTCGCCGTCGTAGGACGCCTGGATCGCCTCGCTCGCCTGGGCCTCGTCGCCGGCGCCGGCCTCGAGCAGCACCTCGCTGCTGGCGAAGGTGAGGCGGACCGGGGTGTTCCGCTCGGCGACCAGGGCGACGCGCTTGACCGCGTCGGCGAACGGCGCGGCCGGCAGCTCGGCGACCGAGGAGAACTCGTTCGGCAGCAGCGTCTGGTACCGCGGGTACTCGCCGGACAGCAGCCTGGTGGTGGTCCGGCGGCCGCTGCCCTCGAAGCCGATGATGCCCTCGCCCATGCCCCCCTCGCCGGTGGCGAGCGCCACCGCGACCTCGGCCCCGCTGGTCAGCGCGCGGGCGGTGTCGCTGAGCACCCGGGCCGGGACGAGGACGGCCGTGTTGAGGCCGGGCGCGACCGGGGTCCAGCGGAGCTCGCGGACGGCGAGGCGGTACCGGTCGGTGGCGACGAGGGTCAGCGTGTCCTCGTTGATCTCCATCCGGATGCCGGTCAGGGCGGGCAGCGTGTCATCCCGGCCCGCCGCGATCGCCACCTGGCTGATCGCCGAGGCGAAGGTGTCCGCGCCGATGGTGCCGGTCGTCTCGGGCATGCCCGGCAGCGTCGGGTACTCCTCGGTCGGCAGCAGCATCAGCGTGAACGTCGCGCTGCCGCACTTGACCGTGGTCCTGGTGCCGTCGGTGGTCAGATCGACCGGCCTGGCCGGCAGCGAGCGCACGATCTCGGCCAGCAGCCTGCCCGAGACGAGCACGGTGCCGGGCTCGTCGGCCTGCACCGGGATCGTCGACTGGGCGGAGACCTCGTAGTCGAAGGTGGACAGGGTCAGCTCGCTGCCTGCCTGCAGCCGCATGCCGGCCAGCACGGGGGCCGTCGGGCGCGCCGGTAGCGCGCGGGCGGTCCATGCGACGGCCTCAGCGAGTGGGTCACGCTCAACCTGGAGCTTCATGGGATGCCTCCTGCCGGGGTCGGCGATGTTTGCGGTTCCCCGTTGGCGGGGTATTTGGCTGGTGCGGCGGCGCGCGGACCGGACGGGGTTTCCCCAGCCGGGCCGGGCACCTACTTGTTTTTGAGGTCTATTTAGTTATAGGAACGTCGTAGTCATAGGGCCTGTGGATTGTGGGGAAAACGTCGTCCCCCCAGTTCGCGGCCCATTTTTTGTGCACAGGGGTTGTGCGCGCTGTGTGGACGCCGGGAGGGGGTGGTGTGGATGACGTCCAGGTTTCCCCCAGTTGTCCACCAGCTGTCCCCCGGTTATCCCCTGCTGGTCCACAAGGTTATCCACACCGCTTATCCACAGACCTGGATAACTCGTGTGGGTAACCTGTGAGTGGATCTTGGGAACATGGTCTTTGCAACACTGTGCGGGCTCGATCCCCCGGTCGTCGGGGATTGTGGCTGCGTCATTAGCTTGCCCGCGCCTGCTGCTTGATGCGGTTGGTGAGCTCGGTGACCTGGGTGTAGATCGAGCGGCGCTCGGCCATCAGCGAGCGGATCTTGCGGTCCGCGTTGATGACGGTGGTGTGGTCCCGGCCGCCGAACTGCTGGCCGATCTTGGGCAGCGACATGTCGGTGAGCTCGCGGCACAGGTACATCGCGATGTGCCTGGCCGTCACCAGGACCCGGGACCGGCTCGTGCCGCACAGATCCTCGATCGTCAGCCCGAAGTAGGCGGCGGTCTGCCCCATGATGGTCGCCGCGGTGATCTGCGGGCCGCTGCCCTGGGTCTCAGGGATCAGGTCCTTGAGCACGATCTCGGCCAGGCTGACGTCCACACTCTGCCGGTTCAGGCTGGCGAAGGCGGTGACGCGGATGAGCGCGCCCTCCAACTCGCGGATGTTGGTGGAGATCCGGCTGGCGATGTACTCAAGCACGTCGGCGGGGGCGAGGAGCCCCTCCTGGCGTGCCTTCTTGGAAAGGATCGCGATCCGGGTCTCGAGCTCCGGCGGCTGAACGTCGGTCAGCAGCCCCCATTCGAACCGGCTGCGCAGCCGGTCCTCCAGGGTGACCAGGCGCTTGGGCGCCCGGTCGGAGGAGATGACGATCTGCTTGCTGGCGTTGTGCAGCGTGTTGAAGGTGTGGAAAAACTCCTCCTGGGTTCCTTCCTTGTTCTCCAGGAACTGGATGTCGTCCACCAAGAGCACGTCGACGTCTCGGTACCGTCGGCGGAACCCGTCCTGCTTGCCGTCGCGGATCATGTTGATGAAGTCGTTGGTGAACTCCTCGGAGCTCACGTAGCGCACCTTGATGCCGTTGTAGAGCGTCTGGGCGTAGTGCCCGATCGCGTGCAGCAGGTGGGTCTTTCCCAGGCCGGAGTCGCCGTAGATGAACAGCGGGTTGTAGGCCTTGGCGGGGGCCTCCGCGACCGCGACGGCGGCCGCGTGCGCGAACCGGTTGCTGCTGCCGATGACGAACGTCTCGAACGTGTACTTCGAGTTGAGGCGGGCGGACGCGGGGCGCGGCGGCTGCTCCTGCTGCTGTCCGTGCTGGCCCAGCTGCCCGCGTTGACCGCGTTGTCCCGAGTGGTCCTGCTGTCCTGGCCGCTGATCTTGCTGGGACAGGTCGGCAGGGCCAGACGGAGTGTGCTGCTGCGACGACGGACGCTGGGACGGGTGGGGGATGGAATGCTGCTCGGGCTGGTCCCCGGCACGGGGGGCTCCGGCCCCCCATTCCCCGGCACGGGGGCGCCCGCCCCCCACTCCCCGGCACGAGGGGCTCCCGCCCCCCACTCCCCGGCACGAGGAGCGCCCGCCCGCCACTCCCCTGCATGGGGGGCTCCCGCCCCCCACTCCCCTGCATGGGGGGCTCCCGCCCCCCATTCCCCCTGGTCCCCTTGGTCCCCCTGGGCTCCCTGGTCCACCTGGTCCCCCTGGATCTCGTGGGATCCCTGGGACGGCCATCCGGTGGACTGGTAGGGGTACTGCTCCGGCTGCGGCACGTGCGGCTGCGGTTGCTGCTGGTTCGCGTCCTGCGGCATGGCCGGGTGCGTGGGCATCGGCGGCATCCCCGTCATCGACCCGCCAGGGGAATCCATCACCGACAGCGGCGAGCTCGGCGGCCCGGGCGGCGGTTCCTGGGGGGACGTCGGCCTCGGGTCCACCGTGACGGCGAGCTGGATCGGGCGGCCGAGTTCCCGGGAGAGCGCGTGGATGACAAGCGGCCGGAGCCGGGTTTCCAGTTGCTCCTTCACGAAGGCGTTCGGGGTCGCGATCAGCACGGTATTCTCGACCAGGCCGAGCGGCCGGGTGAGCTCCGGCTTAAGCCAGGCGAGCTGGCTCGGCCCAACGTGCATCTCGGCGAGCCCCTTAAGGGATCGTGCCCATACCTGCCGCCAGATCCAATTCGCTCACCGATGCGCTCCCCTCGCCTTGCCGCACTGCCCGAGCGCGGTCACGTCAACCATCGACCGCAACTCGTTGTCCACAGGTCCGTCCACAAGGTGTGTACGTGCGCTGTACCGCGGTTTTCCGGCCCCCGTGTCGGCTGCTTGCTCTCCCGGGTCGGCCTGCGGACGTTGATTTTCCACAGCCTACGTGGCCGGCGGCGGATGCGCTGTGGAAATCGCAAGTGTTCCACGTGGTAGACATGGAGAAGGCGCTGGCCGGGGGGCGGGTGAAGGTGGTCGGTTTGACCTGGGCCCGGATCGCCTTTACCGTTAACAGGCTGAGCCATGTCACGGCTGCGGCGGCTGCTGGCCGGTGTATCTGCCTGCGTCTGGCCGCGTGGCGCCCGACATGATCTGGCCTGACCCGTAACAGTCTCCGAACCGTACTGGAGCTCCAGTGAGCAAGCGCACGTTCCAGCCGAATAACCGTCGGCGGGCGAAGGTCCACGGCTTCCGCCTGCGGATGCGTACCCGGGCCGGCCGTGCCGTGCTGGCCGCGCGCCGTCGCAAGGGCCGCGAGCAGCTCGCCGTCTGACTCGGCCACTGAGCGGGCTCTGGGGCCCCGTGGCGCGCAGCCTTGGCTGCGCAGGAGGTGTGGTGCTGCCGCAGCAGACGCGGATGAGAAGCCCGGAAGAGTTCCGGCGTACGCTGCGCTCGGGCCGCCGGGCGGGCGGCTCCGTGGTCGCCGGCGCTCTGCTGCTGTCCCGCCGGTGCGGTACCAACTGATGCAGGGCCGAAGGTAGGCTTTGTTGTTAGCCGTGCGGTTGGCTCGGCGGTGGTTCGCAACCGGGTAAAGCGACGGCTCCGGGAACTAATGCGCAGGCGGGTCGCCTCGCTTCCCGGGGGTTGCCTGCTCGTGTTGCGGGCTCATCCGGCCGCCGCTGGCGCACGCCAGGCAGATCTGGCCGCCGATCTTGACCTGGTTCTCGGACGACTGCTGCGGCGGCAGGTTGGGGCGCTGCGCCAGGAATGAGCGCATCGGAATATGAGCTTGGCAGAAGAGGAGCGTGCCGACGTTGGCGGCACGGGTTCTCATCGTGCCTGTGATCGGCTACCGCCGGTTCATCAGCCCGCTGCTTCCCCCGATGCTGCCGGTTCGCACCCCTCCTGCAGCGAGTACGCGCTTGAGGCACTCCGGCGCCACGGCGCGGCGCGGGGACTGTGGCTGACGGTGCGTCGGCTTGCCCGTTGCCATCCCTTCAATCCTGGCGGATACGATCCCGTGCCTCCCCGGCCCCAAGGAGTTACCCAGTGAGCATCCTCAACCCGCTGTTCGAGGCGGTGGCATGGGTGATTAGGCGCATCCATGACGTGCTCTCCGTGCCGTTCGGCGCGGCCAGCGGCTGGTCCTGGGGCCTGTCGATCGTCCTCCTGGTGATGCTGATGCGGCTCATCATGGTGCCGCTCTTCGTCAAGCAGGTGAAGTCGCAGCGGAAGATGCAGTCGCACATGCCGGCGCTGCAGGAGATCCGCAAGAAGTACAAGAACGACAAGACGCGTCTCAACGAAGAGACGATGAAGTTCTACAAGGAGAACGGCATCAACCCGCTGGGCGGCTGCCTGCCGCTCATCGCCCAGCTGCCGGTCTTCTGGTCGCTGTTCAACGTGCTCAAGGCCATCGCCGACTGGACGCCGGGGCACGCCGCCGTCAGTACGGGCTGTCGGTCGCGACCGTCGACGAGCGCTCGTACCGCGCACATCTTCGGCGTGCTGCTCTCGGACAAGTTCCTGTGGGCGACCACGGGCGAGTCGTGGACCGTCCGCGCCGTGATCCTGCTCTCCGTGGCGGTCAGCGCCACCACGACGTTCCTGACCATGCGGCAGAGCGCCAAGCGCGGCATGATGAACCAGCAGGTGCCCGACCCGGACCAGCCCGGTGCCGCGATGGCGCAGAGCATGTCGAAGAACATGATGTACATCGCGCCGTTCTTCGCGCTGACCGGTCTGTACTGGCAGTACGGCCTCGTTATCTACTGGGTCACCACCAACGTGTGGACGCTGGGGCAGCAGCACATCCTGTTCCGCAACCTTCCGATCGTGGGGAGCGCTACGGTTGGTGCGTCTGCAGCGGCGGGCGGCATCTCGGGAGCAACCGGCCTGTCGTTAGGAGCACAGCGGTCAAGAGGCGACGCTGCGAGACGCGGCGAAGCGAGCAACGGGAGCGCCAGGCGCGGCGAGCAAGCCAGGGCACGGCAGGCAAGCCGGGCACCGCGAGCAAGCCCGATGCGGCGGGCGACGGCGAAGGTTCCGGCGGCGAAGGCATCCCGCGGCCAAGCCGGCTGCCAACGGCGCCGGCAAGCCGGCTGCCAACGGCGCGGTGAACAGCGGTACGGTCAGCTCCTCGGAGGCGGGGAGCGGCGGGCGGGGATTGCTCGGGTTCGGCAAGAAGAAGCCGGAGCCGGAGGACAGTGCCCGTGGTGCCCGAGACCAAGGTGGTCCGGCAGCAGCCGGTCCGGCAGGCGCGGAGCAAGCGTTCCGGTAATGCTGGCAATGCGGGCAAGAGGTGAGCGACTGTGGGGGATAGTTCCGGTGAGGGGGTCGGCACGGTGGTAGGTCGCGAGGATGCGGTGGCGCCTGCCGCGCGCCAGGAAGATCAGGAGCTGGACAGCGTGATCAATGGCAACGATCTTCTGGGCGAGGATGACGACCTGGACGAGGTCGAGGAATCCGACGACGATCTCGCCGACGAGGCGGACGACGAGGCCGAGGACGAGGCCGACGAACTCGCCGACGAGGCCGATGAAGACGATGAAGACGAAGGCGAAGACGACGCCGAAGAAGGCGAAGAGGACGATCTGAGCTCTCTCGAAGAGGAGGGCGACGTCGCGGCCGACTACATCGAGGGGCTGCTCGACATCGCCGACCTCGACGGCGACATCGACATGGACGTGGAAGGCGACCGCGCGGTCGTCTCCGTCGTCGGCGCGACCCTCGACGAGCTCGTCGGCGACGACGGCGAGGTGCTCGAGGCGCTGCAGGAGCTGACCCGGCTCGCCGTGCACAGGAAGACCGGCACCCGGGCGAGGCTGATGCTTGACGTGGGCGGCTTCCGCGTGCGGCGTCGGGCCGAGCTTGCCGACCTTGGCCGCTCGGTCGCGGCGGAGGTCGCGCGCACCGGAGAGCCGAAGAAGCTGCGCGCGATGTCCCCGTTCGAGCGGAAGATCATCCACGACGCGATAGCGGTCGCCGGGCTCCGGAGCGAGTCGGAGGGCGAAGAGCCGAACCGGCGCGTGGTGGTCTTCCCGGCTGGCTGAGAGCATCGCTGTGACCGCGGTGGCGTCCCAACCTGCGACCCAGCATGAGGATGCGGCTGAGCCAGATGCTCTTCCCCGCCCACGGCCGAGGCGGTCGCCGAGTTCGGGGACGCGCTGGCCAAGGCGCAGCATTACGCGGAGCTGCTTGCCACCGACGGGGTGACCCGCGGGCTCATCGGCCCGCGGGAGACCTCGCGACTGTGGGACCGGCACCTGGTGAACTGCGCGCTGGTCGCCGAGTTCGTGCCGGAGCGGGGCGAGCTGGTCGACATCGGTTCCGGCGCGGGGCTGCCCGGGATCGTGCTCGCGATGCTGCGCCCCTCGCTGCACGTGGTTCTGCTCGAGCCGCTGCTGCGCCGCTCGGTCTTCCTCGAGGAGTGCGTGCAGGGAACTCGACCTGCCGAACGTTAGCGTGATCCGAGCCCGGGCAGAGGAGAAGGCGGCCGCGGGGATAAGGGCGGACGTGGCCACGGCCCGGGCGGTGGCGCCGCTGGAGAAGCTGGTCGGCTGGGCCGCCGGACTGCTGCGCCCCGACGGTGAGCTGATCGCGATCAAGGGGCAGTCCGCGGCGGAGGAACTCGAGGCGGCCAGGCCCGTTCTCGCCCGACTTGGCGTGCGGAGTACGGAGGTTCTGCAAGCCGGTCACGGTAGGGTCGTATCTGCGACAACGATTGTCCGTGTCGTCATGGGAGGACACGGCCGAGAGGAGCGTGCAGGTGCTCAGCGCAGTCGGCGTGGGGTGGCCTGACGGGGGAATGGCCGTGACCTCAGGCGTGCCCGGGCTCGGGTGGCCCGGGGAACGGCTCGGGCTTTCTTCATCACCATCCCCTGAGCAAGTCTCGATCGATCGGGGCGCGGAAGTTATGTCGGTGAACGGTCATGAGGATCTGCATCTCCCTGGTTCGGACCGGGTGCGGAACGCGCTGCAGGCGGCGGTTTCACGTGGAACCCCCGGTGCTGTAGTGACCGTAGGCGCCGTGGACGGCGCCTACGGGAGTGAAGGAGAGCAGATGCCGCCGCAACCCGTCTCGGCAGGACCATCCCCGGTACCGGACTCGGAGATCGTGGTGCCGGACGCGCCGCTTGGCGCCGGAGACGGGGACACGCCGATCGGCCGCGCTGCCGAGGCTGCCGTCGGGGTCCGGGGTGCGACCAACCGGGAAGCCTGGCCGCGCCCGAAGCGCTGCCGAATCATGACCGTCGCGAACCAGAAGGGCGGCGTGGGCAAGACCACGACCGCCGTCAACCTGGCCGCGAGCCTGTCCCAGCACGGGATCCGGGTGCTCGTCATCGACCTGGACCCGCAGGGGAACGCCTCAACCGCGCTGGACGTCGACCACCACGTCGGGCGCGATTCTGTGTATAACGCGCTCGTCGAGGAGCGCCCGCTTGGCGGAGATCGTGGTCGAGGTCCCGGACATGCCCGGTCTCTACTGCGCCCCGGCCACCATCGACCTGGCCGGCGCGGAGATCGAGCTGGTGCCGATGGTCGCGCGCGAAGGCCGGCTGCTCTCGGGCAATCGAGCAGCTCGACACGTCCAAGCTGGATTACGTGCTGATCGACTGCCCGCCGTCGCTCGGGCTGCTCACGATCAACGCACTGGTGGCGGCGGAGGAAGTGCTGATCCCGATCCAGTGCGAGTACTACGCGCTTGAGGGTCTCGAGCAGCTCCTGCGGACCGTCGAGCTCGTGCGCGCGCACCTGAACGCCAAGCTGCGGATCTCCACCATCCTGCTCACGATGTACGACGGCCGGACCCGACTCGCGACCCAGGTAGCCGACGACGTCAGAACCCACTTCGGCGAGGTCGTGCTGCACACCATCATCCCGCGCTCGGTGCGGGTCTCCGAGGCGCCTAGCTATGGGCAGTCGGTCATCACTTACGACCCGTCCTCGTCCGGGGCAGTCGCCTACGCTGAAGCCGCTCGCGAACTCGCATACCGGGCTGTAACCGACTAGCGCCCAGTTTGGGCGTCAAAATCGAAGTCGAGATCTAGGTCGAGATCTAGGTCGAGATCTAGGTCGAGATCTAAGTCAAGACCTCGAATGTGGAGTTGCAGGGCAGGGGAGATTCCCGTCGGCACTCCTTCGGAAGGCCGACGGAGAATCTCCCTGACCCTCCAGTGCTCTGACTTGCAGTCCGTCACGCTCACCCGAGTAACCATGCTGCTCTGGGCCGCTCGTGGCAGCTCTGCAAGGACCTACGGTGTGAGGCACGGGGTAAGGGCGGACGAGTCGCCGTCGGCGGGTGCACTCGTGCTCGACGCGCGCGATCCCGCAGGGCGCGGCGTCGCGGAACGCGCAGCGGTAGATCCCGTGTCGCCTGCGGCACCAGGTCGGTGGTGCCATTCGGCTTCGCGTCACATGCTGACCGGCCATGGGACAGTCGCGAGCGGTCGACTGGCCCGTCCGCCGTGACATGACGGCCAGGCTCCGGTCTCAGTGCACCGGCAGCCGGGCAGATGCCCGCCGCAGCCGGCGACGCGCCGGAGAGCCGCGACGAGCACGGCCGGACGATAACAACGACGGCGGAATTTACCCTGCGCCTCCGCCCCGCGTTCAGGCGTTGATCTTGACTTTGAGCTTGACGCCTTACGCCTCAGAAGCGTTTGCGCCCGGGGACATGGCCTTGACGATGCGCTCGAGGTCGTCGATGGTGGCGAACTCGACGACGATCTTGCCCTTCTTCTGCCCCATCTCGACCTTGACCTTCGTCTCGAAGAGATCAGACAGGCGATCGGAGAGGTGCCGGAGGGCGGGCGCAACCGGCTTGGCCGTGAGAGGCTTCCGGGTGGCCGTGGGCCTCGGCTCGTCGTCGCCCAGGGTCACGATCTCCTCGACCGTGCGCACCGACAGCCCCTCGGAGACGATCCGCTGGGCCAGCCGCTCCTGGGCGAGCGGATCGTCGAGCGAGAGCAGCGGTCGGGCGTGGCCCGCGCTGATGACGCCGGCGGCGAGGCGCTTCTGCACGCCGGGCGGCAGGCTGAGCAGGCGGAGGGTGTTGCTGATATGCGGGCGGGAGCGGCCGATCCGCTGGGCGAGCTGTTCGTGCGTCGCGCCGAAGTCGTCGAGCAGTTGCCGGTACGCCGCCGCTTCCTCCAGGGGGTCGAGCTGCTGGCGGTGGAGGTTCTCGATGAGGGCGTCGCGGAGCATGTCGTTGTCTTGCGTCTCGCGGACGATGGCCGGGATGAATTCAAGTCCGGCTCGCTGCGATGCGCGCAGGCGGCGCTCGCCCATGACGAGTTCGTAATCGCCGGGGCCGAGCTTCCGCACGACGACCGGCTGCAGGAGGCCGACCTCGGCGATGGAGGCGGCCAGCTCGTCGAGCGTGTCTTCGTCGAAAGTCCGGCGCGGCTGGCGGGGGTTGGGGGTGATCGCGCCGATCGCGACTTCCTCGAAATAGGCGCCCGTCGACCTGGCGGAGTTCGCTGCTCGCGTCGGCCGCGGCCGACGCCCCGGTTGTCTCGAACGGCCGGTCGGAGGTCCAATGCCCGCCGCCGCGCTCTGGGCGGTGCCGACCGTTCCGACGGCGCCCTGGTCCGTGCGCGAGGCTTCCGGGATTAGTGCTCCGAGGCCCTTGCCGAGACCCCGCCGTTGCTGCGCCACTGCTTCTCCTGTGTAGGTGCCCGTCTAGCCGAGGAGACGGCCCGGGGCTCGGCGCGGGTGAGCCCGATCCGAGCCGTGGCCGTCAGTCCAATGTAATGCCAATCGGCGGTCGATTGAGCGGCTTCCCGCGCATGGTTTCACGTGAAACGGCGGACGCGCTCCGGCAGCGCCCGCAAATGTTTCACGTGAAACGAGCCCGGGCGCTGGACGACGCCGGGCGGAACCGCTAGACCGAGACGGCTCCGGTCACAGCGGCGATGTCGGCGAGGAACGCGTCGACATCGCTCTCTTGGGTGTCGAAGGCGGTCATCCACCGGACGGCGGACGCGGACTCGTCCCAGCAAGTGGAAGGTCCAGTCCCGCTGCAACTCGGCGACATGGTCGGGGTCCAGGCGCGCGAACACGGCGTCCGCCTCGACCGGGTACACCACCTCCACGCCGGGGATGTCCGCGAGGCCGGCCGCGAGCCGGGCGGCCATGGCGTTGGCGTGCGCGGCGTTCCGCAGCCACAGGTCGTCGGTCGAGCAGCGCATTGAACTGTGCGCGCGAGGAAACGCATCTTGGAGGAGAGCTGCATCTGCTGCTTGCGAAGGTACGGTGCGTTGACCGCATCGCCGGGGCGCATCACGATGACCGCCTCGACGCCCATCGCGCCGTTCTTCGTGCCGCCGAAGCTGAGCACGTCCGCGCACGAGGCTATCTCGGCGAGCGGAGCAGCCGAGGTGCGCCGCGGCGTTGGCGAGCCGCGCGCCGTCCAGGAAGACGCGAAGCTGGTTGGCGGCGCAGAACTCCTTGATCGCGCGCAGTTCGGCGAGGGAGTAGCAGGTGCCCAGCTCCGTGGACTGGGTGACGGCGACCACGCCCGGCTGAGCGAAATGCTCGTCGCCTCGGCCGGCGAGCCGGCGGGCGATGAGGTCGGGCGTGAGCTTTCCGCCCGGTGCCGGGACGGTCAGCAGCTTGGTGCCCAGTATCCGCTCGGCTGCTCCGCACTCGTCGGTGTTGATGTGCGCGGTCTCGGCGCAGATGACCGACTCGTGCCGCTCGAGCAGGAGGCCGAGCCCGAGCACGTTCGCGCCGCTGCCGTTGAGGACCAGGTAGACCTCGCCCTCCGCCCCGGTGAGCCGTCTGAGTTCGCCCGTGGCGCGCTCGGTCCACGGGTCCGCGCCATAGGCGACCGCGTCCCCCGCGTTGGCCTCGACGATGGCGCGCATGACATCCGGGTGCGTGCCCGCGTGGTTGTCGCTGCCAAAGCTCTTCCGTGCTGCCAGCCCGGTCATCGGGTCCTCCAAGCAAATAACTAAAGATCACTGGTCACAGCATTCCCTGCCGTGGTCGGGGTACCATGCCAAAATAGTGGCTACTTCACGCTGACCTGATCGGGGAACAGAACGGGATGTCACGCCGACTTGTCAACATCACGCTGGATAATCTCGGCGACCTTCCGCCGAGCTGCCGTTCGTGCGTCTTCTGGGAACTGGATCCGGTGAGCAAGTCCCGGGCCGACGCGAATGACCCGGCACTGGAAAAGGAGTCCTGGATCTCCTCAGTGCTGCTCGAATGGGGCAGCTGCGGGAAGATCCTCTACGTCGACGGAGTACCGGCCGCGTACGTCCTTTTCGCGCCTCCGCAATACGTGCCCCGGTCGGTCGCCTTTCCGACCAGCCCGGTCAGCGCGGACGCGGTGCTGCTGATGACGGCCCGCGTGCTGAGCGAGTTCTCCGGCGGCGGCCTCGGGCGGATGCTCATTCAGGGCATGGCCAAGGATCTCACGCGGCGGGGCGTCCGCGCGATCGAGGCCTTCGGCGACAAGCAGTGGACCGCGCCCGCCTGCGTGCTCCCGGTCGATTACCTGCTCGCGGTCGGCTTCAAGACGGTTCGCCCGCACCACCGGAACCCGCGGCTGCGGATGGAACTGCGGACCGCCCTGACATGGCGCGAGGACGTCGAGGTGGCCCTTGAGCGACTACTCGGCTCGATGAGCCCCGAGCGGGTCCTGCTCCGGCCAAGTCCGGTTGCGGTGAGCAGCCGGGCGTGAAGCATCGGCGGGGCGTCTGGCATCAGCCGGACGCCCCCAACCCCCGGCCCCGCGTAATCACTGAGTCGCGATAACCACGCAACGCCGGAACTCGGCGAGCGCCTCCTGGGCGCCCTCGATGGTGACCCCGCACGGCTCGCAGGGCGCCTCCCGGTTCCACACCCACCGGAGCAGCGCCGTGGGGCTCCCGCTGATGGTGACGTCGGTATTCACATATGCCGGCACAGTCATGCCCGCGCCGCCCCCGAAGCTGAAACGACCGGGGGAGGTCCCCACCAACCAGGACACGCCACAACCGTCAGCCCTAGTAGAAGAATTCGAGTCCATGGGGCGGGGATGGGGTGGCCGACCGCAGCGCGTAGGCCCCGCGGCCACGGGCTTCTCCCCAGGACAAAGAGAAGCGGGACGCGAAGTGGTGCGCCCCCGCGCGTTCGGTCCCCGATCGGGTTCAATCGGGGGCCGACAGCGCGGGAAGCACAACTCGCGCCCCGCGACACTACTTGGCTTGAGCTACATGCACTCAGCCTTGTGTCAGATGAACTCCGCCAGGTCCTTAAGCAGAGCCGACTTCGGCTTGGCGCCCTTGATCTGCTTCACGACCTCACCGTTCTGAAACACGTTCAGCGTCGGGATCGCGAGGATCTGGTACTTCTGCGCCACAACCGGGTTCTCGTCGACGTTCAGCTTGACGACGTCGATCTTCTCGGAGTACTCGCTGGCGATCTCCTCGAGAACCGGGGCGATCATGCGGCACGGGCCGCACCACTCGGCCCAGTAGTCAACGATGACCGGCTTGCTGTTCTTGAGAACCTCGGACTCGAAGGTCTCGTCGGTGACGGCCCTTGTCGTACCCATTGTGATCACACCTTTCGTGTTAAATCTGTCCCTTGCGTAAGCTGGGTCATCAGGCGTGCTCGGCGAGCCAGCGCTCGGCGTCGATCGCTGCCGAGCACCCGGTCCCTGCCGCGGTAATGGCCTGCCGGTACACGTGGTCCACCACGTCGCCGCAGGCGAAGACGCCCTCGATCGCGGTCCGGGTAGACCGGCCCCTGACCTCCAGGTATCCCTCATGGGTGATGGGCAGCTGGCCGACGAACAGCTCGCTGCGGGGCGAGTGGCCGATCGCGATGAACGCGCCGCCGACCGGGAGCACCGTCTCCTCGCCGCTGTGGACGTTCCTGACCTTCAGGCCGTGCAGCTTGCCCTCGCCGACCATCTCGACGGGCTCGCTGTTCCACTGGAACTTGATCTTGGGGTTGGCCGCCGCCCGCTCCGCCATGATCTTCGAAGCGCGCAGCTTGTCGCGCCGGTGCACGATCGTCACGGACTTGCCGAACCGGGTGAGGAACAGCGCCTCCTCAACCGCCGAGTCGCCGCCGCCGATGACCGCGATGTCCTGCTCGCGGAAGAAGAACCCGTCGCAGGTCGCGCACCAGGAGACGCCGTGCCCGGACAGCTCCTTCTCGCCGGGAACGTCAAGCGACTTGTACTTGGACCCGGTCGCGATGATCACGGCCTTGGCCAGGTAGGTCTCGGATTCGGTCTTCACGACCTTGGGCGAGACGGTCAGGTCGACCTCGATGACGTCGTCGGACAGCAGCTCGGCGCCGAACCGCTCCGCCTGCTTGCGCAGGTGGTCCATCAGGTCCGGACCCATGATCCCGTCGGGGAAGCCGGGGAAGTTCTCCACGTCGGTCGTCTGCATCAGTGCGCCGCCGGCGGTCACCGACCCCTCGAACACGAGGGGCGAAAGCTTGGCCCTGGCCGCGTAAATGGCAGCCGTATAACCAGCCGGCCCAGAACCGATGATGATGACGTCACGTACGTCGGTCACTCCACGCGCCTTTCTCCAGGACTTGCGTACCCCTTAACCGATCCTAGGGCGCGGAGATTCCCGGATAAGCCCGTGAGCGACACCGACGTGATCTCCTGCGGGTTCGCCGCCGTGCAACCGAGTCCCACGACCCACACCCGGCTCGGGACCGCGATGATGTAGGCCGGGGTCCCGTCGTAGGTGGCCCGGTCGACCAGGCGCGGCGTGACGCCGCCAGTGAGGCGGGACACGCACCCCGCGAGCGTGGCGGACGGCGGGAGGCTAGGCGCTGGAGGCGCTGGCGGCCGAGGCCTCGGCGCTGGCCGAGGTCCCAATGGGAACAGGCGATGCGGCGGGCGTCACGGGACTCGGGCTCAGGGCGTCCAGTTGCTCCCGCACCTGGCTGGCAAGCGTCGCCCCCCGGTACCTGGTGCCGCTCTCGGTAACGACGAATCTCACATCCAGGCCGCTCCCTTGCGCCCGGTCGGTCTCATACTGCGGCACTGACCCGGCGCTGAGCCCATTCGCTGGAATGCGCCGTGGCCCGACGCGGCCGGCGCCACTTGCCCCGATGGCCCCGGTGCTGGCGAGCGCCGACGACGAGGAGGAGGAGCTGCCGAATTGGGTGAACACGAACGCGAACCCGGCAATGACCAAGATGATCAGCAGCGGGCCGGTCACTGCCGGCGAGGGCACGCGGAACCGGCGCCGTCGCCCGTCCGGCCGCGAGCCCGCCGGCCCGGATCTCCAGGCCGCGCTGCGGGACCCGGTCGAGGTGCGGCGGCGCCGGTGCTTGGCTGCGGTCGCCGGGCCGCTTCCCGCGCCGGCCGGGGAAAATTCAGGAGGTGAGGAACGGTCGGTGGTCTCCGCGTCATCCGTTTCGGCGGCGCTATCCCCGCGTCAGCCGACCCAGTGCCATCCCACCCTGTGCCAGCGGGCCCAGCGCCAGCCGACCCAGTGCCAGTGCCGCGATGCGTCCAGTGCCAGCGAGGCAGCGACCAGCTGTGCCAGCGGCGCGAGCAGAGCGCGCCAGCAGAGGCCGCGCCAGCAGGCGCGAGCAGAGGCAGCGCCGTTTGCCCGCGCGGTCGCCTCGGCCGCGATGGCCGCGCTGATGCGCGCCTCGAAGGAGGCCGGCAGAACCGGGCTCGGCACGGACGCAAGGAACAACGTCACCTCGGACGCCTCTGGGTCCAGCCGGGCGCCGGAGTCGGTCCACTCATCGGGCAGCCCGGTGTCCGAGTCCTCCCATTCCGGCGGCCACTGCCCGCTCATACGCCTCCTCCCTGTTCAGATGAGACGCCGTCCGCGACCGGCTGGTTCCCTTTGACCGGATAATTGGTTCGCAGATGCGACAGGTAGGGCACTAGCCGTGTTCGGCCCCGCGCGCATCGGCTCTTCACTGTGCCCTCAGAGATACCGAGGATCACGGCAGCCTCGGCGACCGGGTAGCCGAGCATGTCGACCAGGACGAGCGCGGCGCGCTGGGGCGGCGGCAGGGCGCGCAGCGCCGCGTCCACGTCGAGCCGGGTATCGATGGCGTCCGCGCGGCCCGCGCGGGTACCTGCGCCTGCCGCGCCGGGCCCTCGGCTCTCGGCTCGGGCACGGCCAGCTCGTCCGGGTCGCCCGACCAGCTGACGGACCGGGCCGACGCCTTGCGGCGGAGCAGGTCAAGCGAGGCGTTGACCACGATCCGGTGCAGCCAGGTGGTGACCGCGGAGTCGCCGCGGAAGTCGGCTGCCCGCCGGAAGGCCGAGATCATCGCGTCCTGGAGCGCGTCCGCGGCGTCGTCGGGGTCGCAGACGATGCGCAGCGCGACCGCCCACAGCCGGTCCTTGTGCCGGAGGAACAGCGTGCCGAAGGCGTCCTGGTCCCCGGCCAGGTGCAGCCGGAGCAGTTCCGCGTCCGGCGGCCCGTCCGGGCTGCGGCGGCCGCCCTGGCCGATTGGGCGCAGTCGGCCGGGTTCGGATGTGTCTGTGCCACCGTCCAGGGCCACGGCAGCCCGCCCGCCGTTAGTGGGTCGCGGAGACCGCGGTCCCGCGCACCACGACGTTGTAGATGAGCCCCTGGTAGACCTTCTGGCCATGAGCCTGCGCAAGGATGGCTGCAGGCGGGTTCTGCGCGACCGGCAGGCTGGTCAGCCAGATCAGCACGTAGCGGCCGGTCGCGTTGGTGTTGACGTCGAAGGTGTGGTTACCGGAGGCCGATGCCGGGCCGGAGACCGGGGTGAAGCTGGACAGCGCCGTGCTCGAGGTGTCGAGGGAGGGACCGGAGTTGCCGAGGTAGATCTGCGCCTTCGTGATGCCCGGGCCGAACTTCACCTCGACCTGGCTCAGCTTGACCTCTGTGCCCATGTCGATCAGGAGCCCGGTACCCGGTCTTCAGACCGCCGAAGACCGGCGAGCCGAAGTAATCGGAGGTGGCCCAGGGGGAGCCATTGCCTTCGATGGCGTTGTTCGCGGTCGCCGGGTCCTCGGTGTTGCCGGGCGGCGTCCCGTCGATGTTGAACGTGGTGACGCCGGCCGGCTTGAGCACGGCCGCATTCGCCGTCACCGAGTGGCTGGTCGTCGGGTGCGTGGTACTACCGCCGCTGGCGGTCGCGGGCGGAGACTTGTGCAGGCCGACGGCCCACACGACCGCGCCGATCACGATGAGCAGGAGGACGACGACCACCGTGATCAGGGCCCGGCTCGTCCCGCGGCTCCCTCGGCGCTCCGGCCGCGGGCTCGTACTGCCCGCCGCGGTAGCCGCCTCCGGACGACGGGAACTGCGCGGACTGCCTGCGCTCGGGGTAGGGCGAGGTGCCCTGCGGGCCGGGAGTCTGCCAGGTGTCGGGGTCGTTCGGGTTGGACGGATAACCGCCGTAGCCGCCGCGATCGCCGCCCCGGCCCGAGTAGCCGGCCGGGCGCCGAGGGCGCGGGCTCGGGGAGCGGCACCGGCGGCGCGACGCTCGCGATGGCATCCGCGAGCGCGGCCGGAGACTGGATCGGCGGCTCCCTGCCGGGTCGGGCCGCTGCAGCAGCGCCCGCACGATCACGCTGTCGATGGCGGAGGAGACATCGGCCGAGACCTGGCGGGGCGTGCAGACCACCCCGTCGGAGACCGGGGCCGCGGGCAGCTGGGTCGGCTCCTCTCCCGGCCAGTAGCCGGTCAGCGCCGCGTAGAGCAGCCCGGCCAGTGCGATGGTGTCGGCGATGGCCGGGTCGTGCGCGGCCGGGCCGGTGAGCCCGTCGCCCGCCAGCGCGGCGTCGATGCCGAGCCCGGTGATCTTGATGCCGCTTGACCGCGTCCAGCACAGCGCATCCGGGGTAAGTCGCAGGTGCGCCTGCCCGACGGCGTGCGCGCCAGCCAGCGCGCGAGCCGCCTCTGAGACCAGGGAGCACGCCCGGCCCGGCTCGAGCGGGCCATCGGTGAGCAGGTCGGTCAGCGTATCGCCGGCCACCCACTCGAACACGATGTAGGCCTGGCCGCCGCCGTCCTCAACGTCGAAGACCTGCGCCATCCTGGGGTCGGTGAGCCTGCTCGCGGCCCGGGCGGCGGTCACCACCTGCGAAACGCGGGGGAAGCCGGGCGCGAACGTCAGCACGGCGACGGGACGCGCGAGCGTCTCGTCCATGGCCTTCCACATGGTCCAGCCGTTTCCGGCGGTGACCTGGTCCACGAGCCGGTACCGGCCGGCGAGCCGGGTGCCTGGTTCAGAGGTGTACGTGCTCATACGTTAGCGCCAAGAGCGGGGCCGGCTCTCGGCCTCCTTCCAGCCCCTGGATGTCAACGATGACCGCGCGGCTCGCGTCGGAGCGAACGCCGCGAGCCCTCCTCATGGTAGCCCCCGCCGCCGCCGACCAGAGGCCGGAGACGAAGGACCGCTCTACCGTTATATGCGACTCCTGCAAATATCTCACGGTCGCCCCCGAAGTGCTCTGTTGACTTCGGCCGTGTTCGGTGTCTGTTCCGCAAAATAGTCATCCTCCCGCCATCTACCCGAACCGGCCCCCGACAGACCGCATCAGGGTGCGGAATTCTTCGATGCCGAGCATTCGGCAGCAGAACGCGTAGAGCAGCAGCGCGCCGCCGCCGCCGATCACCGTGGTCACCAGGCCGTACAGGGGCCCTGGCTGCAGGACCGACCCCACGACCGCGATGACCACGATGGCGAACAAGAGCCCGGGCAGCGTCGCGAGGAGCATCCTGACCAGCGACCTGGTGATCCGCCAGCCGTCCAGGCTGCCCACCCGGCGCAGCAGCAGCGGCCAGGCGATCACCGCGCCAGTCAGCGTAACCAGGTCGTAGGCGAACGCGAGCCCGATGCACCGTCCGGGTAGCGGGCAGCGCGGTCAGCGCGACCAGGGCGCCGATCACGCCGACGATGAGCATCACCATGCCGATGACGGCCGGGGTCCTGTTCTCGCGGAATGAGTAGAACACCCGGAGCTGGAGCTGGGTGAGCATGAACGGCACCAGGCCGAGCGCGAACACGCCGAACACCTCGCCGATGTACTGCGCGCTCCTGGCGGTTGAATGACCCGTAGGCGAACAGGAACTCGCACAGCGGCGCGCCGAGCACGCGCGAGG
Organism: uncultured Actinomycetota bacterium; assembly: GCA_963836195.1. Lineage (GTDB taxonomy): Bacteria > Actinomycetota > Actinomycetes > Streptosporangiales > Streptosporangiaceae > Trebonia. The sequence goes on from CAWIIX010000005.1 coordinate 85,809, forward strand.
AACACCGCGGCCGGCACCACGATGACCGACGCGATCCGCACGCCCTTGGAGAAGTCGTCGCGGACGAGCGAGTACCGCCGGTCGTTGGCGTGCCCGCTCATCCGCGGCAGCAGCGCGCTGATCACCGAGATCCCGACGATCGCGTACGGGAGCTGGAAGAGCTGCCAGGCGTAGGAGTAGACCGAGTACCCGACCTCGGGAATGTAACCAAGCGTTGTGGCCTGCGCGACAGTCATGTGGTGTGCCGCCGCCGCGGCATTCGTCGCCGTGGCCGAAGCGGCGTTCGCGACCCGCTGCACGACCAGGTTGCCGAGCCACTGGGTGAGCGACGTAGCCGAACATCCAGCCGGCCATCCGGCCGATCTCGCCGATCTCGGCGCGCCGCAGGTCCCAGCGCAGCCGCATGCTGAACCCGGCACGGCGCAGCACCGGGAACAGGCAGATCGACTGGATCACGATGCCGAGCGTGGTGCCGATGGCGAGCAGGCCGATGCCGCCGGTCGAGATGATCCTGCGGCGTGCGGTGCAGCCCCTCGGTGAGGATGAACAGCCCGCCGACGAGGATGACCACGACGTTGTTGATGACCGGCGTCCACATGTTGGCGCCGAACCGGCCCCTGGTGTTCAGGATCGCGCCGAGCAGCGCGTCCATCCCGTAGAAGAAGATCTGCGGGATGAAGAAGTAGGCGAAGATCACCATGACGTTGTGCTCGGCGGCGCCCGGCGACCCTGGCGTGCCGTTGATGTTCCCCGCGTACAGGTCGACGAGCGGCCCGGCAAGCAGCGTGCCGAGCACGGTCACGACGAGCAGCGAGATCACGCCGAGGGTGAAGATTCGCTCCGCGTACCCCTCGCCCCGGTCCGGGTCTTCCTTGGCCGCCCGGACGAGCAGCGGGACCACGACCGAGGTGAAGATGCCGCCGAGCATGAGGTAGTAGACGGTGTTCGGCAGCGTGTTGGAGTTGTTGTAGGCGTCGGCGAGAGGGCCGCCGCCGAGCGCGACGATGAGCACCAGCGTGCGCAGGAACCCGGTACCCCTGGACGCGATCGTGCCGAACGCCATCGCCCTGCTCGACCGGGCCAGGTTCGGCGACGTGTTGTCGGCGGCCCGCTGCGGCCCGGTTGGCCGCGCCCTGTCGGCCGGGCGTTCGAGGATCCTGGTGCGGTTGTCCTCGTCCTGCTCCGCCTGGCGGTCGACCGGGGTGAAACGCGGTGCCGCAGGCGCGTAGCCGAACTCCTGCGGGACCGGCGCCTGCGGGTACCCGGCGGGCGCGGGCGAGAAGAACGCCGTCGGCGGCGGAGAGGCGCCGCGCCGCCGGTCGTCCGACGGCACATACCCCTCCCGGGGCGTGAAGCTCGGGCGCGGCCCGACCGCCGTGTCGGCTGCCGCCGGACTTGGGGGTGAACACCGGCTTGGCCGCGCGGGCGAGCGGCGTCACGAGGAGGCGCGCAGGAGGCGCGTCACGAGGAGGCGGTGGCTGCCGCGAGGCGCGGGGCATCGACGGGGCGGGCCGGCTGCTGGCGCGCCGCCTGCTGGGGTGGAGGCGGGGAGCGGGGGGCGGCGGGAACTGCGGCGGCGGCGGCGGCGCCGGCTGCTGTGGTCCGGGCTGCTGTGACCCCTGGTGCTGCGGTCCCGGCCTCGGCGTAAACCGAGGCTGCACGGGCGGAGGCGGCGGAGGCGGCGGCTGCCGGTCTTCGTGATAAGGCTCACCCGCATAGGGCTCACCCGCATAAGGCTCACCCGTGTAAGGCTCACTGGGGTACGAGTCGCCCGGATAGGGCTCGCGCGCGCGCGGCTCGCCCGGATGGGCCTCGACGGGATAGATCTCGCCGGTATAGGGCTCATCCGGATACGGTTCATCCGGGTACGGCTGACCGGGGGGCCGGGTTGGCCTGCTCATCCGGCACCTCCTGCGTGCGCCCTGTCATCAGCCTTGCTGCTGGCATCGTCGGCGGTGCCCGCGCCGCGTTCGACGTCCCTGCCCCGGCCCTGCCCGGGCCGCCGATCCGCCGTTTGCGGCGCAGCCGCACGACCGTGGCCAGCACGAGCACGCCGAGCGCGCCGAAGATGATCACGAGGATCGTCCGCCCGAACCGCGTCACCTCCACGCTGAGCGGCTCAGAGCCGCCCAGGTCAGCGGTGACCCGTTGCTTGTCGCCAACTGTAGCTGCATTGTGGTGGTTCCGACGGTAGTGGCGGAGTGGATCTGCAGCTTGACGGTGCCGGTCATCCCCGGATTCACCACGAGCGGATTAGTCGGCCCGGTGATCTGCAGCGTGCTGCCGGGTGGCTCCGACGCCTCCACCCGCACCCTGATCTGCAGCGGCGGCGACAGGCCGTTCTGCACCGACACCGGGGTGTCACCTGAGGTCCCGGCCAGCAGGATCTTCTTGACCGGGATGAGCAGCACCTTGTGCTGCTGATCACTGAGGTAGTCGGAGAGTTCGGTCAGCGCCAGCCAGCCGCCCGGCGACCCGCTGCCGCGCCAGGCGACCGACTCGGTCATCGCCACCGCGGCGGCGAGCAAGTTCAGGTAGGACTTGGGCGGATCGTAGAGGAGCCCTTGTGGGCTCGCGTACAGCGCCAGGCTCGCGTCGAGGGACTTGAGCTGGCCGATGTAATCCGCGGAGAGCTCGTCCCCGCTCACGTGCCTGGCGGGCAGTCGCTCTGCGGGCAGCTTCGAGGTCTCGGCGGCGAGCGTGCCGAGACCGGTCGCGCGCAGCCAGGGTGCCTTCTTGGTCAGCTCGAGCAGATCCGCGGCCTCGGCGGGCGACGGGTCCCAGCCGGTGGGCGGCGCGACCACGAGGGAGCGGGCGGTCGTGTTGGGCCCCTCGGCGACGATCATCGCGGTCTGCGCGAGGAAGTCCTGCTCGGCGGCGAACTGGGCGCCGGCCGACGACCCGGCCGAAGCGGAGCCGAGGATGCTGGTGATGTCCGAGTCGGCCAGCAGCACGGACATGCTCGACCCGGTGGAGGTTTTCGTCCGGGCGACCGCGGTGTCGAACCGCGGTCATCGACGAGGGCAGCTCGTCGCTGTTCAGCACGACGGTGTTGACCCCGCCGTCGCGGGCGAGGCTGGTCAGCACCCCGGCGTCGGCGGTGCCGTCGGCGGGCCAGGCTGCCGCCAGCGCCGTCGCCGGTGTCGCGGTCGGGCCGAACGTGCCCGGCAGGATCTTGGCCGCTTCCGCGTCTCCCACCTGGTAGGCGGAGCGGATGTCGGCGTCGAGGCCGCTGTGGCTGAGCGCGGCGACGTCGACGTCGGCGTAGGGGGTGAGGAAGGCGGAGTCGCCGGCCGTGCCCGCCAGTTTGTCCAGCCAGGTCTTGGCGGCCGGGTCGGCCGCCATTGGGTTCCGGTCGGTCGCAGTCGGCGTTGCCGCCGGTGGAATAGCGCTGCGTCATCACGGTCGCGTCGGAGAGCAGCGCCGGGTCGATGGCCCAGGTCAGGTCGTCGACCGACGAATACTGGAGCCGGCGTTGAGCAGCGTGGACAGGCGCCCGTTGGCGGAGAGCTGGCCGGCCAGCGAGTTCGTCGCCAGCGTCTGCGGTGCAGGCGCCCTGCTGCGGCGTGTCGATCAGCGGCCAGATCCACGCGATCTGGAGCGGCGTGGCCGTGTCGCTTGATCGGCCAGTACGGCAGGAACGTCTGGCTGCTCGCGTGGTAGCCGGACGCGGTGCGCCTGCGCCTGCAGCGGGTAGTCGCCGAACCCCGGGTTGCCGGGGAAGTATTCGGCGAAAGCCTGGGGCAGCTTGAAGGATACGGACCAGCGCGCGGTCGCGCCGTTGGCCAGCGCATGGCTCAGCGTGTAAGGGCTGCCTACCGGCTCGAGGTTGTACTGGGCGCCGCCCTGCAGCACGGCGGGCCCACCGCTGGCGAAGGCATCCATGGCCGACCGGGTTTCGAACGCCGACGGGTACCACTGAAGCTGCACCTGGATGCCGGATATGGCCGAGCCGGTATGGTTGGATAGCGTGCCGCTCACCGTGACGGTCGAGGTCGTCGATTCCGCGAATTGGGGGCTTACCCCGGCGATGGAGATGGTGAGCGAGTGAGAATCAGCCGCGTGCGTTCCAGCTGATGGCTGTTGAATTCCCTGGACGGAAGCCTGCTGCCGTCGCCGCGACCAGCACCACGCAGGACAGCGCGAGGAGCACAGCGATCAGGGAACGGACGACAGTGCGCACGCTTCGCATGTTATTGCCGTTCGCTGGAAAGGAATGGGTTAGCTACCCTCAATGCCCGTGTCAGAATCAACCTCCGTCGCCCAGAAGGCTACCTTGAGCGCCGACCAGCGTAAGGCCGCCGCGGCATTGCTGCAGGCCAGAACCTCGTCGGCCGTGGTCGAGCTCGGCGAGCTGTTCGCGCAGGCCGGACATGAGCTGGCGCTCGTCGGCGGGCCCGTGCGGGACGTCTTCCTCGTCGGGCAGCAGCTGCAAGACATCGACCTGACGACCGACGCCGTGCCCGAGCAGGTGCTCGAGATCATCAGGGGCTGGGCGGACAAGATCTGGACGGTGGGCATCGAGTTCGGCACGATCGGGCTCCGCAAGCGCGACGAGATCTTCGAGATCACCACCTACCGCAGCGAGTCGTACCAGGCCCGCTCGCGCAAGCCAGACGGTGCAGTACGGGACGTCCCTGGTGGCGGACCTGGAACGGCGGGACTTCACCATCAACGCGATGGCCGCGCGGCTGCCGTCGTTCGAGCTCGTCGACCCGTTCGGCGGGCTTGCCGCGCTGGACGAGCGGGTGATCAGGACGCCGGGGCGGCCGGAGGACTCGTTCGGCGATGATCCGCTGCGGATCCTGCGGGCGGCCCGGTTCGCCGCCCGGCTCGGTTTTACGGTTGCCCCCGAGGTGCAGGCGGCGATGCGGGAGCAGGCGTCCCGGCTGTCGATCGTGTCGGTCGAGCGGATCACCGACGAGCTGACCAAGCTGATGCTCACGGTGGCGCCCGAGGACGGTCTGGATCTGCTGGTGCGGACCGGAGTGGCCGACGTGGTGCTGCCGGAGCTGCCCGCGCTGCGGATGGAGGTCGACGAGCACCACCGGCACAAGGACGTCTACACGCACTCGCTGACCGTGCTCCGGCAGGCGATCGACCTGGAGCCCCGGTACGGGCTCGGTCCCGACCTGGTGCTCCGGCTGGCCGCGATCCTGCACGACGTCGGGAAGCCGCGCACCCGGTCGCTGCTGCCGGGCGGGAAGGTGGCATTCCACCACCACGAGGTGGTCGGGGCCAAGATGGCGCGCAAGCGGCTGACCGAGCTCCGGTTCCCGAAGGAGGTCATCGCCGACGTGTCCAAGCTGGTCGAGCTGCACCTGCGGTTCCACGGCTACGGGGACGGGGAGTGGACCGACTCGGCGGTGCGCCGGTACGTGACCGACGCGGGGCCGTTGCTGACCCGGCTGCACGCGCTGACGCGGGCGGACTGCACGACGCGGAACGCGCGCAAGGCGGCGCGGCTCGCGGCGACCTACGACGCGCTCGAGGCGCGGATCGAGGTCCTGCGGGAGCAGGAGGAGCTGGACAAGATCCGACCGGAGCTCGACGGCAGCGAGATCATGCAGATCCTCGGGCTCAAGCCCGGGCCGCTGGTCGGCCAGGCGTGGAAGCACCTGCTCGAGCTGCGTATGACGGACGGCGTGGTCGGCAGGGAGCGGGCTACCGAGGAACTGCTTGCGTGGGCCGCGCGGGAGGGGATTGCTCCGCCTCCGGGTCCGCCGACCTCGTGAGCGCGGAGTAGACCGCGGCGGCGATGAGGTAGAGCACCCCGACGGTCAGCACCACCAGGTAGGACTTGCCCGTCACGGGCAGGAACGGCACCGCGATCGCCGGGCCGAGGACGTAGGCGGCGTTGAAGAGCATGTCGTAGAGCGAGAACACCCGGCCCATGTACTGATCGTCAACGGTCTGCTGCACGGTCGTGTCCACGCAGATCTTCACGCACTGCGCGGAGAGGCCGAGCGCGAAACCGAGCAGCAGGTACGCGTACTGGTTGAAGGTCGGGCCGATGGCGATCGTCACCAGGCCGCCGATGAGCAGCCAGATGGTGATCCAGCTGTCCTTGGTGACCCGCTTGACGCCCTGCGGCGTGATCAGGGCGGCCAGGCCGTAGCCGATGGCGCTCGCGACCACCAGCAGCGTGACGTGACCAAGCGCCTTATTGCCGTTGCCGCCGTGGAAGAAGTAGTTCCGGTAGAGCAGTAGCGCCTCGACAAGCAGCGTGCCATAGAGCGCGCGGTGCACGCCGACCGCGCCGAGCGCGTAGGCGGCCTTGCGCCGCTGGTTGAGGTGCTTGAGGCCGGCCACCAGGCCCTTGAATACCCCCCCGAGGTCGGCGGCCAGCCCGGTGCTCTTGGCCCGGGCCTTCTCCGTCTCCAGCGGGCCGAGCAGGTTCTTGTCCATCCTGGTGCCGAGCAGCCCGGCCACGAGATAGCAGGCGCCGCCGAACCAGAGCACCGCCGCGCTGCCCGCCAGGCCGCCGCCTGATAGGAAGTGGACGCCGAGGCCGACGACGCCGCCGACGAACCCGAGGATCGTGCCCAGGGTAGGGACGACGGCGTTCGCCATCACGAGTTTGTCCTGGCTGACGACGTGCGGGGTGCCCGCGCTGAGACCGCCGAGAGGAAGAACCTGTTCACGGCGAGGACGGCCAGGGCGCTGATGTAGAGCGGGATGCCGGTCTGCCCGGAAAGCACCACGAACCCGGCGACGGCCACCATCGCCGCGCGGATCAGCGCGCCGTAGACGATGATCTGCCGCCGCGACCAGCGGTCGATGAAGACGCCGGCGAACGGGCCGATCAGCGAGTAAGGGAGGTAGAGGATGGCGAACGCGTCCACCGCGGCGATCGGGTTGGGGAAGCTCTGCGCGCTGAAGAACGCGTAGGCCGCGAACCCGGCGTTGAACACGCCGTCCCCGGTCTGGCTGACCAGGCGGCTGGCGAACAGCTTGCGGAAGTCCCGTTCGGCCAGCACCTCGCGCAGTTCGGCGCCGAACGAGAACCGCCGACCGCCTTCCTCCCCCGTCGGTGCGGTCACACTGCACAGCTTAAACGCCGGGCCGGAGACCATAAGGCCCCGGTCCGGCGTTTGCGTGCTCTCTGTAACGCTTGCAGTGCTTGTAGTACTTGTGGTGCTTGCAGTACTTGTGCTGCGCGGCTGCCTAGCGGTCGACCTCGCCCTTGATGAACTCCTCCACCAGGTCGCGGCAGACGTCGTCGCCGAACTGCTCGGGCGGTGACTTCATGAAGTAAGAGCTGGCCGAGACGATCGGGCCGCCGATGCCGCGGTCCTTGGCGATCTTCGCCGCGCGGATGGCGTCGATGATGACGCCGGCCGAGTTGGGCGAGTCCCAGACCTCGAGCTTGTACTCCAGGCTGAGCGGGGTGTCGCCGAAGGAGCGGCCCTCAAGGCGGACGTAGGCGAACTTGCGGTCGTCGAGCCACGGCACGTGGTCCGACGGGCCGATGTGGACGTCGGCCTTCGCCATCTCGTGCGGGATCTGGGAGGTCACCGACTGGGTCTTGGAGATCTTCTTGGACTGCAGGCGCTTGCGCTCCAGCATGTTCATGAAGTCCATGTTGCCGCCGAAGTTGAGCTGGTAGGTGCGGAGCAGCTCGACGCCGCGGTCCTCGAACAGCTTGGCCAGCACGCGGTGCGTGATCGTGGCGCCGACCTGGGACTTGATGTCGTCGCCGACGATCGGGACGCCCGCGTCGGTGAACTTCGTTGCCCAGGTCGGGGTCGGAGGCGATGAAGACCGGGAGCGCGTTCACGAACGCGACCTTGGCGTCGATGGCGCACTGCGCGTAGAAGCGGTCCGCCTGCTCGGAGCCGACCGGCAGGTAGCAGACGAGCACGTCGACCCGGGCCTCGCGCAGCGCCGCGACGACGTCCACCGGCTGCTCGTCGGACTCGGTGATGATCTCCCGGTAGTACTCGCCGAGGCCGTCAAGCGTGTGGCCGCGCTGGACGGTCACCCCGGTGGGGGGCACGTCCGCGAACTTGATGGTGTTGTTCTCGCTGGCGGAGATCGCGTCAGAGAGGTCAATGCCAACCTTCTTAGCGTCCACGTCGAAGGCGGCGACCACCTCGACGTCCGACACGTGGTAGTCACCGAACCGCACGTGCATGAGGCCCGGCACGCGGGCTTCGTCGCTAGCGTCCTTGTAGTACTCAAGGCCCTGGACGAGCGAGCTCGCGCAGTTGCCCACCCCCACGATGGCGACACGCACCTTGTTGGACGGCACAGCACCCATCAGGATGACTCCTTCTCGCTTACGCGAACAGTGTTAATTCCACGAACGTTGTCGGGATCTATCTCGGTACGGTCGGCCGGGGGCTCGGGCCCACCCGTTCCGCCGTTTGCCTCTGAGCGCCGTTCCTCGGCGATCAGCTCATTCAGCCAGCGGACATCGCGCTCTACGGCCTCAAGGCCGTGCCGCTGTAGTTCGAGCGTGTAGCTGTCCACCCGCTCCCGGGTGCGAGCGAGCGCCGCCCGCAGCCCTTCCATCCGGTCCTCGAGCCGACTCCGCCTGCCCTCCAGGATCCGCAGCCGGATGTCTGCCCTGGTCTGGCCGAAGAACGCGAAGTGGACGCCGAACTCGTCGTCTTCCCAGGCCGCCGGGCCCGAGTTGATGAGCTGGTCCTGGAATCGCTCCTTGCCCTCGGCGGTCAGCCGGTAGACGATCTTCGACCGGCCGGGAGGCCGGCTCGGCCAGCTGTCCGGCGGTGGGGCATCGCCCTCCTTGGTGATCAGGCCCTCGGCGTACAGCTTGTTCAGGCAGGGGTACAAGGTGCCGTAGGAGAGCGCGCGGAACGTGCCGAGCAGCATGTTCAGCTGCTTGCTGAGCTCGTAGCCGTGCATGGGCGTTCGATGGAGCAGCCCGAGAACGGCGAACTCAAGGACGGCAGTCCGGTTGCGGCCCACGGCGTCCCTCCGGTGGGTAGGGTTATGTACGTATCTAGACGATATCTCTCGCCGATATCTCGGTTCGATATATCGGTTCGAACGGTCTCAGCATAGGCGACCGTTCCGAGGACGGCAACCGGTTGTTCATGTGGGCCCGTCTTGTCCCGGGCGGACGACTCGAATCCGGCAGTGAGCCGACGTACGCTGAAAACATGGCCGCTCGTGAAAACATGGCCGCTCGCCGCTCGGTTGTGGATTACGCGCTCGCCCGGCGTGCCACGCTCGCGTCCGTGCACTCGGGGCGCACCACGATCGCCGACGTCTGCGACGCGCACCCGTACCTGCTCCGGGCGGCCAAGCACCACGGCGAGCCGACCGAGGACCGCTGCCCGATCTGCCGTAAGACGAATGTCACACACGTCACCTATGTGTACGGAGACGAACTCGGACAGTACGCGGGGCGGGTCAAGCGGGGCCCCGAGTTGACGGAGATGGCCGCCGAATACGGCGAATTCAGGGTGTATGTGGTTGAGGTCTGTCAAAGTTGTGCCTGGCACCATCTCGCTACGTCGTACGTGCTCGGCACCGGAGAGCCTCCCGTGGGGCGCCGACGCCGGGTGCGTCCGAACTAGCCAGGACGGCTGACGCAGCATGTAACGTGTGGGATCGGCGGGGCCGGGCTGCCCCGCTCCCTTTGCCACGGCGTGCCCAGCCGGCCCTGACGATATCCCAGCCAGGTACGGGCCAAAGGGCTCGCTCACAGCCACTGCGAGGACGTGTGAGTAGCAACGACGACAAGTACCCGGAGCCGGAGGGATGGGGGAACGACGGCTTCTGGCGCTGACCCGGCTATTGACGCGGACTACGAGACCGGCCTTACCAGTCCCGTCCGCCCGGCACCGGAAGGGCCCCGCGAGGACCCCGGGTACAGCTACTGGGCGGATGGCAAAGGTTGGGAGAACTCGCCCGGCGCCGGCGGCACCGGGGGCACCGGCCCGCGGCCGGGCGACGCCACGTCCCTCGACGCGGCGCGCGGCGCTTATCCGCCCGGCGGTCAACCTGGCGGCGGCGCGGGCGGCAACTGGTCGCCGGCCGGTGACCAGACCGGCTACTACGGCGCGGGCGGCGGCCCGACGGCTGTTTACCCCGGCGGGCCGGTTGGCCCCGGCGGCCCGCCTGGTCCCGGCGGACCAGGCGGTCCTGGCGGCCCCGGTGGGCGCGGGCCTGGAGGTCCCGGCGGCCCCGGTGGCCCGCGGGGCAAGCGCAAGGGCGACTGGTGGCGGCGCTGGACCTGGAAGAAGGCGCTCGCCGTCGTCGGCAGCTCGTTCGTGCTGTTTATCCTCTGCCTGGTCGGCGGCTACTACTACCTCCTCAGCTCCGCGACGATCCCGGCCGCGCTCGACAACGCCCTCGTATCAGTCCTCGACCGTCTATTACAGCGACGGCACCACGGTCCTGGGCACGATCGGTACAGAGGACAGGCAGGATCTGACCATCAACCAGATCCCCAAGACCATGCAGGACGCGGCGATCGCGGCGGAGGATCGCAGCTTCTGGACCGAGGGCGGCATCTCGCCGACCGGCATCCTCCGCGCGGCCTACGACGACCTGACGAGCAGCGGCGGCAACTACTCCGGTGGCTCGACGATCACCCAGGAGTTCGTGAAGAACTACTACTCCGGCGTCGGCAGCCAACAGACGATCAGCCGGAAGATCAAGGAGATCTTCATCGCGCAGAAGCTGTCCTCGGAGAAGTCCAAGGACTGGATCCTGCAGAACTACCTGAACGTGATTCCCCTCGGCAACAACGCCTTCGGAGTCGCCGCCGCCGCGCAGACCTACTTCGGCGTCCCGGTCTCCAAGACGACCGTCGCCCAGGACGCGGTCATCGCGGCGATCATCCAGGAGCCATCCCTCTATTGGGAGCTCCAGTACCGGCCCAACCTGATCACCCGCTGGCATTACGTGCTCAACGGGATGGTGAAGATCGGCGACCTCAGCCAGGCACAGGCGAACTCGATGAAGTTCCCCAAGCTGCTGACCGACTCGCCCTCCTACACTCCGCCCGGGATTGGGCGGGGATGCGCCACCACCTCCCCCAAGCCCTGGGCCGCGTACCTCATGCAGCAGGTCTGCGCCGAGCTGCAGAACCCCAAGTCGACGGGCGACGCCCCGGCCGGCGACGGCCTGCCGATCGGCGAGCTCGAAGACGCCGGGATGAAGATCGTCACCACGGTCAGCGAGCCGATGGAAGCCGAGATGTACAACGCGGTGAACCAGAATCTGGCGCAGCTCAGCGCCGACGGGAGCAACTATCCCAAGCTCCCGTCCTGGGCGATGATCGGCGCCGAGCTGGAGAGCCCGAGCACCGGGCAGATCGTCGCCGAGTACCCGGGCCGCACCCAGAACATGTCGCTGAAGCAGTGCGAGCAGTACAACTGCGATGTCAACACCGTCACCCAAGCCCGCGAGCAGGTCGGATCCTCGTTCAAACCGTACGAGCTCTCAGAGGCCGTGCAGCAAGGCATGAACGTCCAGAGCAGCACGCTGAACTCGAGTACCTATCTCTGCATCCCGCCTGTCAGCGAGCCGATGGTATATTCGCAGGCGATTTCGGCCGCGGTGTACCACGAGCCGGGCACGGCCTCCGGCTGCAGCAACCCCGACGCTTACAAGGTCGAGAACGACAACGGCGGGGCCATCGGCACTCCGGTCGGGCCGAAGGGGGACAACCTGTCGGGATCGCCCGTGCAAAACGCGCTTGCGCTGTCCTCGAACACGGCCTTCACCGACCTGGCGCACCGGGACGGAACCGCCAACGTCGTCAATATGGCCGCGGATTACGGCGTCGACGTCCAGCCCTATAGTTCGGGCGGCTCAGGCCTTGCCGGCGATGAGGGCGCTGTCGCCACTGTCGCCCTTGGCGGCGCATCGCTGACGGTTAACGAGCAGTCGCAGATGCTCGCGACCATCGACGACAACGGCGTGTTCCATCAGGCGCACATCATCAAGTACTGGCAGCTGCCCGCCGGGCCGGAGCAGACCCCCAACGTACCGTCCCATATAGTGCTCACCCCGGCGCTGGACTCGCAGGTCCAGTTCGCGATGGCGAAGACTACCGTCGACGGGACCGGCACCGCCGCTGCAGTGGGCCTGGGCAACCGGCCGATCATCGGCAAGACCGGCACGACCTCGGACGAGCAGTCCGGCTTCTTCATCGGTGCGATCCCGCAGTACGCAATGGTCGTCGGCATGTTCACCAGTGATCCGGGGGCCACTAACACCTCCGGTAGCCCTCTCAACAGCCTGTCGGAACTCGGCGGCGGCGGCTTCGGCGGTTTCTGGCCGGCCATGATCTGGAACACCTTCGCCCAGGCCGAGTTCAACAATCTCCCGACGGAAAACTTCCAGAACCCGGTGTTCACCGGCTCGGCGTGGAACTTGCTCGGCCCCATCCCCAAGGCGAAGCCGACGAAGAAGAAGACCCCCGCCAAGACGTGCAACCCGGTGAAGGTCCACGGTAGGAAGTCCCAAGCCACCGGCTCAGGCTGCGTGACCCAGACGCCGACGCCCCCCCCGGCGCCGACTAACACCGCCACCGGCATCCCGACGGGCCTTCCGACGGGTCTTCCGACGACCGCAACGCCGGCGCCGACTAACACCGCCACCGGCATCCCGACGGGTTTTCCGACCTCGACCGTCACGCCGACCCCGACGGCTACCACGTCTAAGCCCGGCCAGGGGGGCGGTGGCGGCGCCGCCGCAACCACGGAGAGCGGCGTCAAGGCCGGCCTGGCCGTCGGCGGGTTGCTCGTCACGGTGCTGCCTGGCTCGCTGCTCTGGACGTCCGCCGAGCGGCGGCGCCGAAAGCGCCGCGCCGAGTCGGGTTCTGCGGGCACCGGGGCGGAGCGGTAACCTGCGGTAGGTATCCGGAGCGGGGGCGGGATAGGACACGTGCGGTACAAGTACAGGTATCCGGCGTACGTCGGCGCGGGCATTGGGGCGTCCGCGCTGGCGGCGCTGCTCGGTTATTGGCAGAAGACGCCGTGCAGCTCGGGCGGTGCGTGGAACTCCTTCACCGGCCAGTTCCGCGACTCCTGCTACACCGACATCTACCCGCTCTATTACAACGAGGGGCTGGCGGCGGGGAAGGTGCCCTACTACGGGCACCCCGTCGAGTACCCGGTCCTGATCGGCGCGATGATGCAGGTCGGGGCGTGGCTGGTGCACTCGGTCAGCGACCCCTCCAGCCGTGGCAGGGACTTCTACTACGTCACCGTCGTGATGCTCGCGGTCTGCCTGCTGGCCGGGGTGCTCGCGACCGCCGCCACCGCCGACCGGGAAGGCGACGGGGCGGGCTGGAAGGCGGCGCTGCTCGTCGCGCTCTCGCCGGCCCTCATCCTGGCCGCGTTCGTCAACTGGGACCTGTTCGCGATGGCGCTGGCTGCCTGCGGCCTCGCCGCCTGGGCGGCGCAGCGGCACTACCTCGCCGGAGTCCTGCTCGGCCTGGCGGTGGCGACGAAGTTCTACCCGTTGCTGTTCTTCGGCGCGCTGCTGCTGCTCTGCCTGCGGGCCGGGAAGATGCGCGAGTTCGGTAAGGCCTTCGGCGCCGGCATCGTTGCCTGGCTGGTGGTCAACCTGCCGGTCGCGATCCCGGCGACGGCCGGCTGGGGCCGCTTCTACGCGTTCAGCCGGGATAGAGGCGCCGACTGGGGGTCGGTCTGGTACCTGTTCGAGCACTACAACGTCCCGGTGCTTGGCGACTCCGCGCAGGGGACGCTGAACATGATGTCCTCGGGGGCCTTCGCCGTCGCGTGCGTGGCCATCGCGGTGCTCGCGCTGGCCGCGCCGCGCCGGCCCCGGTTGCCGCAGCTCTGCTTCCTGATCCTGGCCGCGTTCCTGATCCTGAACAAGGTCTGGTCGCCGCAGTACGTGGTCTGGCTGGTCCCGCTGGCAGTACTGTCCAGGCCCCGGATCTGGCCGTACGTGCTCTGGCAGCTGGCCGAGATCGGCTACTTCTTCGGCATCTGGGGCTACTTCGACAACCTGTACCAGGCGCCGGCCGGGATAACCGCCAACTGGTACTTCGTGATCCTCGCGGCCCGGCTGCTGACGGTCGGCGTGCTGGCCGGCACGATGGTGGTCGACATGCTGCATCCCGAACGGGACCGTGTTCGAGCGTCCGGGCTCAATGACGACCCGGCTGGTGGCGTCCTCGACGGTGCGCCGGACCGCCTGGTCATCGTCTGGGGCCGCGACCGCAACACCCGCAAGCCCGCGGAAGCCGCCACGAACTTACAACCGCTTGAAAACCAGCGAGCGGGTCGGCCCAACGGCGGGGCTCCGTTGTCAGGTCCAGGCGGTTCTACTTCGGAGCGGTTGCCGTGGTCGCGGTGGTGCTTCCCGCGCTGTCGCCCGCCCGAGAAACCAACGGCTCACGCGCAGCGGGGCGCTCACCGGTCGCCTCCAGCAGACGCCTGCCCGGACGGGATCTCCTTGCTGGCCCAAATCTCAATCTCGTGATGGTAACGGCGCCTGCTTTGGCCGGAGGGGGGCCTCTGCCGCACTGTTGCTGGCGGGGGCCTCTGCCGCGCCTGTTTTGCCGGCGGGCCTCTGCCGCGACTGTTTTCTGCGGGGGACCTCTGCCGCGCCTGCTTTCGCGGCGGGGCCTCTACCGCATTGGCTGGCGGGGATTCTGCCGCCAGATCGGCCCGGCTACCACCGCCTCCTCACGCCATCCGGCGCAACCGTCTCACTAATCTCATGAAGCCTCAGACGTAACAGCCCGGCTTCCTCAGAACCCGCCAGCTTCCTATCACTTCTGACCACTTTCCCGACTTCCTATCAGTTCTGACCACTTTCGTGTCCGCTTTAAGGTGATTTGCCTAGTCAAAACTGATAGAAAGATGAATTCGCGCGGGCGGAACTGATCGCACGTTGCCGCTTACGTCTCACCAGTCCCGTGCTGACGGTTACCCGGACGCGCGGTTCCAGATGTGCGGTTGGGGACCGCAGGGGCGTCGTCACGCGCGCCATGAACGTCGGCGTGAGCTCTAAGAAAAGGGGACCTGGCCGTGAACGCCGGCGTGAGCTCTAAGACAAGGGGACCTGGCCGTGAACGCCGGCTGAGGGTAGCCCACAGGCCCGTGGCCAACGGGTTTCTCCGAACCAGGCAACGGGCTCGGGGCCGCGAGGGGGATTCCCCGGTCGGCCTTCCGAAGGGCCGAAGGAGTGCGGGCGGAAATCTCCCTTAAGGCCGCAAGCCCCCGCCGCAGCTCCGCCCTGCAGACGAGGTACTAGGTCTGGTCGCGGAGCCAGGCGATGTCGGCGGCTAGGCCGGGCTCGGGGGTTTCGCAGACCACGGGGGCGCCGGCCGCGCGGACCACGGCCAGCAGGGCCTGCGGGTCGATGGTGCCGCCGTCGAAGTTCGCGTGCCGGTCCGCGCCGGAGCCGAACTCGTCGCGCGAGTTGTTGCAGTGCACCAGGTCGATCCGGCCGGTGATCGCCTTGACCCGGTCGACCGCGTCGGCCAGGTCGATGCCGGCCGAGTTGGCGTGGCAGGTGTCCAGGCAGAACCCGACCTCGCCGCCGTCGGCTGGCGGATGGCGCTCACCGCGTCCCAGAGCCGGGCGATCGACTCCAGCGAGCGGGCCATCGCGCCGTTGCCGCCCGCGGTGTTCTCGATCAGCAGCGGCAGCGGGCGCTCGATCTGCTGCGATGGCCTTGACCCAGTTCTCGACGCCCTGGGCCGGGTCGCGTCCGCCGTGACGTGCCCGCCGTGCACGATCAGGCCCTTCGCGCCGATCGAGGCCGCCGCCTTGAGCTGCTGGTCGAGCAGCTTGCGGCTCGGGATGCGGATGCGGTTGTTGGCGGTCGCCACGTTGATCACGTACGGCGCGTGGATGTAGATGTCCACGCCGGCCTCGGCGTAGGCGTCCCGGATCGCGGCCGGGTCACCGCCGGGGATCACCGGCCCCTTCCACCCCTGCGGGTCGCCGAGGAAGAACTGCGCCGTCCGCGCGCCGCACGCGACAGCGTCGTCGAGGGGGTTGTCCGAGTGGAAATGGCCGCCGATCCGCATCAGCGGCAGAGGGTAGTCGCGTCTGCCCTGCCGGATACTTCTAGCCGGCGAAGCCGCCGTGCGCCAGGCCGAGGGCGAGCCGACGAAGCCCGCGATGATGCCGGTGACGATGAGGATCCGCTCCTCGCGGGTCGCCGAGACCATCTGGGTGAAGAGGCCGCCGAGCAGGTCGCCAGGCCGGTGGCCGCGGCGGCGATCGCCACGCCATGGCCGGTGCCCGTGTCGTACTTGCAGGAACAGGCCGAGGACGAACGACACCAGGCCGAGGAGCAGGGTGAAGACGTCGCCAGCGTTGAGCAGCGGGTGCGACTGGCCGTCAGAGTTGAGCGTGCAGGCGCGGAAAGTGCCTGGCCTGCTGGTCCCGGTGAGTGCCAGCCATGACTGCCTCCCAGGGGGACTTCATCGTCTGGTTTTCACGGAAGTCTTCCCACGTGCGCGGCTGGTTGACACGTTCGGTTCGGTCCGCGGATCGGCTGTGCCCCTTGGTACAGTTAATAGCGCGGGCGGGGACGCGGTCTGTTGTCCGCAACCTCCTGTCACGGAAAGACCGTGGCCGCGTTAGTCCAGAGGAGGCAGGGACGCGCATGCGCCATTACGAGATCATGATCATCCTCGACCCGAACCTCGAGGAGCGGACGGTCCAGCCGTCGCTCGAAGGGTTCCTCAAGGTCGTGACGACCGACGGCGGCAAGGTCGGCAAGCTCGACATCTGGGGCAAGCGCCGGCTCTCCTACCCGATCGAGAAGAAGCCCGAAGGCATCTACGCGGTCGTCGACCTGACCGCCGAGCCGGCGACCGTCCAGGAGCTCGACCGCCAGCTCAACCTCAACGAGGCCGTGCTGCGGACCAAGGTCCTGCGGCCCGAGCACCGCTGAAGACCCCCACTAGTTCTGCTAGCGACCTGGAGCGCCACGATGGCTGCAGGAGACACCCCAATCACGGTCGTCGGCAACCTTGTCGCCGATCCGGAACTCCGCTTCACGGCGTCCGGCCAGCCGGTCGCCACCTTCCGGGTCGCCTCGACGCCGCGGATCCTGCGACAAGGCGACCAACGAGTGGAAGGACGGCGACAGCCTCTTCCTCACCTGCAACGTGTGGCGGCAGGCGGCGGAGAACGTCGCCGAGACGCTGCAGCGCGGCATGCGGGTCATCGTGTCCGGCCGGCTCAAGCAGCGGAACTACGAGACCAAGGAAGGCGAGAAGCGGACCGTTTTCGAGGTCGAGGTCGATGACGTCGGCCCGTCCCTGCGGAACGCTTCGGCCAAGGTCGCCAGGGCCACCCGCACCGGCGGTGCTGGCGGCGGCGGCGGGTACGGCGGCGCGTCCGGCGGTCAGCGGCGGCGGCAGTCCGGCGGCGGCGGTCAGCGGCGGCGGCGGCTACGGCGGCGGCCAGCTCCGGCGGCCAGGCCGCTCCGGCGGCAGCCGGAGCCGAGGACCCGTGGGCGTCCGACGCCGGCTACTCCGACGAACCGCCGTTCTAAAGATCAAGTAACCAAGTAACGACCATCCCCGCAGCACGCGGGGCTCTCAAGGGGAGCACCACGATGGCGAAGCCACTAGTTCGCAAGCCCAAGAAGAAGGTTTGCGCCTTCTGCCACGACAAGATCAGCTACGTGGACTACAAGGACACGGGCCTGCTCCGCAAGTACATCTCCGACCGCGGCAAGATCCGCGCGCGCCGGGTTACCGGGAACTGCACCCGGCACCAGCGCGACGTCGCCACCGCGATCAAGAACGCGCGCGAGATGGCGCTGCTCCCGTACACCAGCACGGCTCGCTAGGGAGAGGGGAGGACTGACCAATGGCTCGCATGAAGCTGATCCTTACCCAGGAGGTCGGCGGCCTCGGCGCCCCCGGCGACGTGGTGGACGTGGCCGCGGGCTACGGCCGCAACTACCTGATGCCGCGCGGGTTCGCGATCACCTGGACGCGTGGCGGGGAGAAGGAGGTCGAGCTGATCAAGCGGGCCCGCGCGGCCCGCGAGATCCGCACCCTGGAGGACGCCCAGGCGGTGGCCGGCCGGCTGCAGAAGCTGAAGGTCCGGGTCAAGCGGCGGGCGGGCTCGAACGGCCGCCTGTTCGGCTCGGTCGGCGCGTCCGACATCGCGGCTGCGTTGAAGGACGCGGGCGGCCCGGAGATCGACAGGCGCACGCATCGTGGTGCCCGACCCGATCAAGTCCGCGGGCGCGTACAGCGTCCAGGTGCGGCTGCACCCCGAGGTGACCGCTCGGTCAACATCGAGGTTTCCGGCGACGTAATCCACAGCCCTTGGCTGTGTTTTCCACAGCGGTTTCCACAGGGGTTCGTTCTCCACAGGAAAGCCGCTGTGTCCACAGGCGCCCATCGGGTGGCGCGTCCTCAGTCCGGGATCGCGCCACCCGACGGCTGCTGCGTACCCCAGCGTGCGCCTGGCGAGTTCCGGGTCGAGTTCGGCTGACCATCTGCCAGAGATCGGCCACCCGCGCGGCCAGCTCGGGTTCGCTCGCATCGCCGTGCGCATCACTCGCTAGCTGGTCAATCGCCGCCGCAACGCGATCAATGGCATCCCCCACGTTCGAACACACAGGCGAAGGATAGCCGACCGGCGTCGGGGGCGCATGCGGTTTGACGAGGCTGCTGACTGTGTTTTCGTCGGCCGCAGCGCGGTCGCGTGTGGCTGTCGACGGAAATCAACCGTCCGTTCCATATCTGGGGAAAAACCTCGGCCAACGGGCTACCCGCACCCTTTTTCCACAGGCAAGTCATTGCTGCCTGTGGATTTTCCTGTGGATAACTCACGGTTGAAACGTGACCGACTTTTTCCCCTGCACACCCCGTGGATACTGTTTTTGCAGGTCAGGCCGTGCTCCTTGAGTTGCGCAGGCTTGGTTGTCCACACCGTAATCCACTGACTGCGCACAAGCTTGCTACAGGTTCTCAACAAGTTATCCACAGGGCCGTGTTGGCGCGGGCGGCGCGAGCCGCCAGAATGTCAGAGGCCCGATGTCAGACCCTCCTGGTATGAAGGTGTTGGCGGGGGCGGGCCGTTACGCGGGGGGAGGGTGCGCCGAATGAGCCTTACCGAGATGACGCAGCGCGGCGAGGAGTTCGAGCGGATGCCGCCGCATGACGTCGCGGCTGAGCAGTGCGTCCTCGGGGGCATGCTGCTGTCCAAGGACGCGATCTCGGACGTCATCGAGGTCATCCGGCCGGTCGATCACTACCGGCCCGCCCACCAGCTGGTGCACGAGGCGATCCTCGACCTCTACGCGCGCGGCGAGCCTGCCGACGCGATCACCGTCTCCAACGAGCTCACCCGGCGCGGCGAGCTGACCCGCATCGGCGGCGCCCCCTATCTGCACACGCTCATCGCCTCGGTGCCGACCGCGGCCAACGCCGGCTACTACGCGCGGATCGTCCGCGAGCGGGCCATCCTCCGGCGGCTGGTGGAGGCGGGCACCCGCATCGTGCAGTTCGGCTACGCGGGCGACGCCGACGCCGACGATCTCGTCGACCGCGCCCAGGCCGAGGTGTACGCGGTCACCGACCGGCGCATCGCCGAGGACTATCACCCGCTGTCGGAGATCATGCCAGCAGCCCTCGAGGAGATCGAGGCGATCGGCGCCCACGGCGGCGGCATCAGCGGCGTCCCCACCGGCTTCGCCGACCTGGACTCCCTCACCAACGGCCTGCACCCCGGCCAGATGATCGTCGTGGCGGCCAGGCCCGCCGTCGGCAAGGCGCTGGCCCTGGACACGCCGCTGCCCACGCCGGACGGCTGGACGACCATGGGTGAGGTGCGGGTCGGCGACTACCTGATCGACGCGGAAGGCAAGCCGACGCGGGTGGTGGCGGTCACCGGGGTGCTGCACGGCCGCCCGTGCTACGAGGTCGAGTTCTCCGACGGCTCCGTGATTATCGCCGACGAGAACCACCAGTGGCAGACCTGGACTCGGCCGGACGTTTTGGCGCGGCCGCACGTCGTCACTACCGGCGAGATCGCGTGCTCGCAGCCGCAGCACGCGATCGCCCTGACGCACACGGCGGATCTGCCGGCCGGGGCGCCGCGGGACACGCGGTGGCGGTTCATCACCGATGTGCGGCCGGTGTTCCCGCGGCCCGTCCGGTGCGTCCAGGTCGACAACGAGGACGAGCTGTACCTGGCCGGGCGGGGGATGATCCCGACGCACAATTCCGCGCTCGCGCTCGACTTTGCCCGCTCCGCGACTATCCGGCACGGCCTGCCCACCGTGGTCTTCTCGCTGGAGATGGGGCGGAACGAGATCACCATGCGGCTGCTATCGGCCGAGGCGCGGGTGCCCATGCACATCATGCGCACCGGGCAGATGAGCGACGACGACTGGGGCCGGCTCGCCAAGCGGATGAGCGAGGTTGCGGACGCACCGCTGTTCATTGACGACTCGCCGAACATGTCGCTGATGGAGATCAGGGCCAAGTGCCGTCGACTCAAGCAGCGGCATGACCTCAAGCTCGTGATCATCGACTACCTGCAGCTGATGTCCTCGCCCAAGAAGACCGAGAGCCGCCAGCAGGAAGTATCGGAGATGTCCCGCTCGCTGAAGCTCCTGGCGAAAGAGCTTCAGGTGCCGGTAGTGGCGCTCTCGCAGCTCAACCGCGGCCCTGAACAGCGCCAGGACAAGAAGCCGATGTTGTCCGATTTGCGCGAATCAGGATGCCTGACCGCCGACACCACCCTGCTGCGGGCGGACACCGGCGCGCCGGTTACCTTCGACGAGCTGCTGCGGAATGGCTGGAATGACGTCCTGGTCTGGTCGCTGGATGACCGTCACCGGCTCGTCCCCGCGCCCGTCACGAATGTCTTCGAGTCGGGGACCAAGGAGGTATTCCGGCTGCGGCTGGCTTCCGGCCGCGAGGTCAAGGCAACCGGCAACCACCCCTTCCTCACCTTCTCAGGCTGGACTCCCCTTGGCGAGCTGGGGATCGGTGACCGACTGGCGATCCCACGTCGAATCCCGGCCCCAATGGCGGTCGGCCTCGGCTGGTCCGAGCATCGGATCGGGCTCCTCGCGCATCTCATCGGCGATGGCTGCGTCATTAAGAAGCAGCCCGTGCACTACACCTCTAACGACCCGGAGAACCTGGAGTTCGTAGAGGCCGCGGCTGCTGCGGAATTCGGCATCTCGCCGCGCCGGGTGGAACAGCAAACCTGGTGGCACGTCTACCTGCCCGCTCCTGTCCACTGCACCCACGGGCGCGGGAACCCGATCCACGACTGGTTCCGCGAGCTGGGTATCGAGTACCGGGGTGCGCATGACAAGTGTCTGCCAAGCGCGCTCTTTGCGGCGAGCGACGAGGAGATCTGCCTCTTCCTAAAGCACTTGTGGGCGACGGACGGGTGCGTCTGGCTGCCGCACGCAAACTCCGCAGCGAAGGTGTACTACGCGTCTTCAAGCCGGGAGCTTGCCGATGGGGTTGCGCTCCTGTTGGCCAGGCTGGGGATCGTCGCGCGCATCCGGCAGGTGGAGAAGGCCGGGTATGCCCCCGGCTATCACGTGATCGTGGCCGACGGGCCGAGCCTTCGCGCCTTCTGTGCTCGGGTCGGCGTGCATGGCAGGCGCGGTGAGACGGCCCGGGAACTAGGCGCCCTGCTGGCCGACCGTACTACGAACACCAACGTGGACACCGTGCCGCTTGGCGTGTGGGACCTGGTCAAGTCAGAGCGCGTGCGGGCGGGCCTTACTGAGCGCCAGTTCCAGGCCGCTATCGGTACGAACTATTGCGGCACGACGCTATATAAGAGCTGCCCGTCTCGGGAACGACTCATGCGGTGTGCGGATGCGCTGGACTCAGAGACGCTGCGCGAGATCGCGTCCAGCGATGTCTTCTGGGACAAGATAGTTTCCATCGAGCCACTTGGGCCGCAGCCCGTCTACGACGCCACGGTCAAGGAAACGCACAATTTC
This sequence comes from uncultured Actinomycetota bacterium, assembly GCA_963836195.1. Classification (GTDB taxonomy): domain Bacteria; phylum Actinomycetota; class Actinomycetes; order Streptosporangiales; family Streptosporangiaceae; genus Trebonia. The sequence goes on from CAWIIX010000005.1 coordinate 107,730, forward strand.
CTAGCAAACGGCGTAAATGTCCACAACAGCATCGAGCAGGATGCGGACGTAGTAATACTTCTGCACCGCGAGGACGCGTACGAGCGGGAGTCGCCGCGGGCGGGCGAGGCGGACCTGATCATCGCCAAGCACAGGAACGGGCCGACGGCGACCGTGACGGTGGCGTTCCAGGGGCACTACAGCCGCTTCGTGGACATGGCACCCAGCTAGGGGTGTGCTGTAGGTTCTCACGCTGCGTGTCGTAATCTCACGCCGGATGTCGTACGGATGTCGTATACGACATTTTCGTGAGACATGCCGGAGCGCCTCCCTGGAATTGCCGTATGTTGCGACCCGGGCGGCGGCATCGGTGAGGCGGTGCCATGTCAGCCGAGTCCGCAACGGTGAGCTTCCGGACGGAGTCCGGTGCAGCCCAAGAGAAGCCCTGGGCGCTAGTCGATAGCACCGTGCTATCAAAGGCGGCGCCGTGGAGGACGTTCCGCTGGTACAAGGGCCAGCGACATTACTCGGGTACCTACAGAGGGCCGCGCGCCGAGGACGGGCACGAGCGGTGGCCGGTATGCCGGGTCGGGCCGGCTGGGCAGAGGCATGGCTCCTAGAGGTTGACAGCGGGACCGAAGGCTCTGAGGTGTCATGGTCGATGTTCGCGGATTAGGTCTGCGAGGACATGGAGCCCTCGGTCGGCTTCGGCGGCGTCGGCATGACTGAAGTTCAGTCGCATCGTCCCGACGTGGGGTTCGTTTGGGTAGAACTCTTCGCCAGGCATGAACGCAACACCTCGTGCGATTGCTTCGTCGAGCATGGTCCGGGTGTCGACCTCGTCGTCCAATCGAAGCCAGTAGAACAGGCCACCGCTGGGCGTGCTCCACCGAGCGAGATTATTGAAGTGATGACCCAAGATCTCTTCGAAGGTGTCGCGGCGGGTGCGGTAGAAGGTGACGAGTTCGTCCAGCCGCGTGGTCCAGTCGCTGGCAGTTATCGCATCGTGAACGATGAGTTGCGAGAGGCGGGAGCTGTGAAGGTCAACGGCCTGCTTGAGCATGACAAGGGGCTCGAATAGATCGTCGGATGCAGCGAGGAAGCCCACCCTCAGCCCAGGCGCGAACGTCTTGGAGAAGGAACCCTGATACACCCAAGAGCCGCCGGCCATTCGCGCCGCTATCGGCTGGCGGTCACACGGGTCATAGGCGAGCTCGCGATAGGGGTCGTCCTCGAACAACGTGGTGCCGGCATCGAGGCACATACGAGCAAGCGCATCCCGCTCCGCGCTGGTGGCGCATGATCCGGTCGGGTTGCTGAACGTGGGTACCACGTAGGCAAGACGGGCTTCCCGCGCATCCTCCGCGTGTATATCAACGAACTGCGCACCGTAGAAGCGGAAGACCTGCAACGCCGCGAGGTAGGTCGGAAACTCGACTGCCGTCGGCGTTCCCGGGTCGATGAAAAGCTTCGCCGCCAGGTCAATACCCTGCTGGCTCCCGCTGAGGATCATGACGCGCTCAGGAGGGGCATCTATGCCCAGCCGGCGTAGTTGGCCTGACACCACCGCTCGCAAGCTCGGCTCACCCTCACTCGGCCCGTATTGCAGAGTCTCCGGGGCGATGGTCCCTGACCATCGGGGCAGTGTCTGAGTGGCGGGAAGGCCGCCGGCAAATGAAACCATGCCTGGGCGATCAATCAGGCTCAGGATGGCACGAATCGGTGACGGCCGGAGTCCGTCGATACGATTTGAGAACATGGCAAGAGGTCCCGGCGTTAGGTCAATTTGGTTGCCGTAATTATGCATGCGGGCGGGAGGTAGGTCAATATGATTGACCCAGATCGGGAGGTCTCGCTGCGTCGCGCTATCGAGGAGCTGTACTTCGGCTACCGTGCCTTTACGGCGCTACCAGACAAGATGCTCGCCGAACGCGGGCTCGGACGAACACACCATCGGATCCTCTACTTCGTCCGTCGTGACCCGGGGATCTCCATCGGCGAGTTGCTGGCCGTCCTGCAGGTAACGAAGCAGGCCATCCATCGTCCGATCAAGGACCTGGAAGAGCGCGACCTGCTCTCAATCACCAGCGACCTCCAGGATCGAAGGGTCCGGCGCCTCTCAGCGACTCCCGGAGGGGCGGAGCTTGAGGCGCAACTGACGGCTTCTCAGATGCGGTTGCTTGATCGTGCCTTCCGGGGGCTCGGCGAATCAGTCGAGGAGCACTGGCACGAAGTCATGAAGCGACTCGCCCAGGACACCACCGGTTGAGCCCAGGAGACGGCGATGCGACGTGCCGCCCGCCCGGTCACCGTACCCGCTACCGCCTCATGCGCGGCGGTAGCGGGTGACTGCGATGGGCGTGAAGACGATGACCAGGGCGGCCGACCAGATGAGGGCGACGGCCAGGTCGTGGGTTCCGCCGGTCAGGGCGGAGCGGACGGCGTTAACCATCGGGGTGACCGGCTGGTACCTGGCGAAGGGCTGCAGCCAGCCGGGCATCGAGGAGGGCGGCACGTAGGTGCTGGAGAGGAAGGCCAGGACGAAGGCGATCATCGACATGCCCTGGGGCCGCCTGCGCGTTGGGGGCGAACAGGCCGATGACGATGAACACCACGGTGAAGACCAGCCCGTACAGCAGGCACAGGCCGAGCGCGGCGAGCCCGTCGGCGGTGCTTGCGGGCAGCCGGAAGCCGAAGGCGAACCCCAGCGCCGCGGTGAAGATGATGGACCAGCCGTTGGTGGTGAAGTCGGCGAGGGTGCGCCCGGCGACGAGGGCGCTGCGGGGGATGGGCAGGGACAGCAGCCGGTCGGTGAGCCCCTGGGCCTTGTCCTCGGCGACGGCGACGGCGATACCGCCGCCGGTGAACAGCACGATCGTGGCCACGTAACCGGGGACGAGGTAACCCACGTAGCCGGCGTGCCCGGCGTCGCTGGCGCTGATGGCACCGCCGAAGACGTAGCGGAACGAGAACAGGAACATCCCGGACTGGACCATGCCCATGACGAGCAGGCCCGGGGTACGGAAGTACTTGCGCAGCGCGCGCCCGGCGATCTGGGCGGTCGCGGTCGCGGTCGCTGGCGGGCCCGCTGGCCGGGTGATGGCGCCGGCACCTGGGGCGAGGACGGAGACGGCGGCGGTCTGGCTCATCGGAGGCTATCTGCTTTCGTGTCGGTGAGGGTCCGGAAGACTTCGTCGAGTGTGGGATGGCGCAGGGCGATCTCGCTGACCGGGATGCGGGCGCGGTCCAGGGCCGCGATGGCCGCCGACAGCTGGGCTGTCCCGTCGCTGGCCTGGCTGCGGGCCCGCCGGCCGGTGTGGTCGATGACCGCCGGGCTGGCCGTGAGCGTTTCCAGGACGGCGGCCGCCGCACCAAGCTGGGCGCTGTCGGCGAGGACGACCTCGATGACGTCGCGGCTGATCCCTGCCTTCAGTTCGGCTGTGCTGCCCGCGGCGATCGCCTTCCCGTGGTCGATGACCACGACCTGGTCCGCGAGTTCGTCGGCTTCCTCGAGGTAGTGGGTGGTGAGCACGATGTCGGTGCCGGCGGCGACGAGGCTGCGCACCGCGTCCCAGACTTCGGCGCGTCCGGCGGGGTCCAGGCTGGCGGTCGGCTCGTCAAGGAGCAGCAGCCGCGGTGCCCCCACCAGGCTGGCGCCCAGGTCGAGGCGGCGGCGCTGGCCGCCGGAGTAGGTACCAGCGCGGCGGCCGGCGACCTCGCCGAGCCCGAGCATGTCGATCACCGCTTCCGCGGCGGTCTCCGCTGCCTTGCGGCGGTGGCCGAACAGCCGGGCGACCATCCGCAGGTTCTCGCGGCCGGTCATCGCCGGCTCGACGGCGGCGAACTGGCCGGCCAGCCCGATCTCGCGCCGGACGGCCGCAGGGTCCCTGGTGACGTCGGTGCCCCGGACCCGGAGCTCGCCGCCCGAGGGCGGTACCAGGGTGGCCACGGTGCGGACGAAGGTGGTCTTGCCCGCGCCGTTCGGCCCGAGGATCGCCAGCACCTGCCCCGGACGGGCGAGCAGGTCGAGCCCGTCGAGCGCTGTGACCTTCCCGAACTGGACCCGCAGGCCGCGGGCTTCGATGAGCGGGGTCGCGGCGGCGGTCACTGTGCTGCCCCGGAAGTTGTCTGGAGACTCCTGGTGATGCGACTAGAGGTAAGTACGCTATTAGCAGCTACTCTACATTCAATGCGGATAGTGTAAATACCACTAGTAGATGATGTGCCGGGCACGGGTATGCTGCGGATATGCCGCCAGCGCTGCCGAGACCGTCACCGGCGGGCCTCACGGTGCTCGCCCTGCTGGGCGCCGGGCCGCTGCACCCCTACGGCATGCAGCGGCTCATTAAGAGCTGGGGCAAGGACGAGGTCGTCAACATCGGCCAGCGGGCCAACCTCTACAAGACCATCAGGCGGCTGCACGAGGCCGGGCTCATCGCCGTCCGCCAGACCGAGCGCGCCCAGCAGTACCCCGAGCGCACTGTCTACGAGCTGACCGAGGAAGGCCGCCGCACCGGGCTGCGCTGGCTGCGCGACATGCTCGCCGCCCCGCGCAGCGAGTACCCCGCCTTCCCCGCCGCCCTGTCGTTCGCCATGGTCCTCGACCCGGGCGAGCTCGCCACCGAGCTCGCCCGCCGCCTGACGACCGTCCAGGCCCGCCTGGCGCAACTCGACTCCCAGCTCCAGGAGTACCGCGAGACCTTGCCCCGGATCGCCCTGATCGAGACCGAGTACCAGCACGCCGTCGTCCACGCCGAAGTCCGCTGGCTCAGCTCCGTCATCGACGACCTCCAGTCCGGGAAACTTACCTGGGACCACGAGATCGCCGCCCATGCAGCCGAAACCTACGTCCAGGCCGCAGATTCCTGATCGGCAACTGCCCGGGCCTGCGCGTCCACGGCACTGGCCAAGGCCAACATCATCATGCTGATGGCAGCATTGCCCCGGGGCGGCATTCGGTGTCGGCAACGTCCGAGGGAACGGCAGCGCCCACCACCGGGAACCTGCCACGGCCCGCCAGAAGTGCCAACTGCCTGAGCCGGCTGCGGAAAATGCCACGAGAACGAGACGCAGTCCCCATGTCGCAACGTGAGAACGCCGGCAAACGGGCAGGTCGTGACAGCCTGCTATGCCATCCGTGCTGAGAACCTACAACACAACACACGTGTAGGTCTCATTTTCGCCTGCCCCGTCTCACGGACGGCTGCACTTCGATCGCACGTCAGTCGGCGCCGCTGAGACTCCGAAGGTCAGACATGCGCGATCCAGTGCGGCTAGACGGCACGGCCGAGGAAATGCCACGAGTTTGAGACTGATCTTGGTGACATTGCCATGAGACAAACGAGAAACCGCAGGTCAATCAAGATCAACATGTCACGGGTCGTGAGACCCTACATGTGCCGTTGTAGGTTGTAGGGCCTCCGCCACCTTGTAGGTTCTCATCTTACTTGTCCGCGTATCCCTGCGGACGATGGCGTCGGCCAGCGCGATCAGCCCGTCCGCCCGCATATCGGGCCAGCCGTGGATATCCCTCTTCCACTGCGCGGGAACAGCGCTGGCGCCATAGGCGGCGCCGACGAGCCCGCCCGCGATGGCGGCGACCGTGTCGGTGTCTCTGCCGCCGCGCACCGCGGCCTCGAGGGCCCGCCGCAGGTGCCCGCTCTCGTCCTCGCTGTCGCCGACCGGGTTCCTGGTGGTGGCGATCGCGGACCAGGCACCCTGCAAGGCGTGCACCACCCATCCGTTGTTCGGGAAATCCTCGGGCTGGGCCCGCTCAGCCTCGGCCAGGCGGGCCTCCCACCGGTCGCGCCTGTCCGCGCCCAAACCGTCCAGGCCGACGCCGGCGTCGAGTTCTCCGGTGAGCACCGCGTGCTGGATGGCGAGGGACCACAGCACGCAGGCTTCCCCGGCCGCTCGGTCGTAATGGGTGAGCGCGGACAGTTCCCTCGCTGCCTTCGCGAGCGCGGCCGGGTCGTTCAGGTAGGCGAGCGCGACAGGGGCGGTGCGCATCAGCGATCCGTTGCCGGCGGTGCGGCCGGTCTGATGGTGCAGCGCCCGGGCGGCGCGGCTGGCTGCCGCGGCGAGGCCGCTGGTTCCCGCAGTCCCGGTCGCGGGCTGGATCGCGTCGAGAACCTTCCGGGTCTGGACGCCGATGTCGGGTTCCTCCCGCGACCAGCGGATCCAGCGGGCCACGATGGCGTCTTGTGCCGCTTGCGAGCGCAGTTCCTGGCCGGACGCCGCCACTTCCGCGATCGCGATCGCCATCGACGTGTCGTCCGTCCACTGTCCCGGTGCCCAGTTGAAAGGCCCGCCGCCGATCATCGCGATCTTGACGTGCTTCGCCAGCGGCGGCCCAAACTCGTAGCCCGCGCCGAGCGCGTCCCCCGCCGCCATGCCGACCAGTACGCCGCGCACCCGGTCCGCTGCCGCGCCACCCAGGCCGTTCATGCCGCCGCTCGCAGCAGCTGGTGGCGGAGGTTGAGCACGCTGAGGTGGGCGATCTGGCCATCGGCGGTCGCGATGCCCCGGATGGCGGTCCACGGGCCGCTACCGCTCAGCACAACGCCGTCGCCCGCGGCGGGAGCTGCCTCCGAAAGGGGGATCTCCCCGATGACCTCGGCGAACCGCCGGGCCCTGCGCCCTGGAACCGGTTCGCTGATCGCCTGTGGCGCCTGGCTCTGCAGCAGGCGGGCGTCCAGCCTGGCCGCCGCGGTGATGCCGGGCAGGTGCGCGACAAGCGCGTCGCGGGACCCGAACAGTTCCATCGAGACCGGCCAGCCTGCGATGCCGACGACGACACCGCACTGGCCAGGAAGCGTGCGCGGCCGGTCGGAGGCGCTGTCACCGATCCGGTCCAGGTGGCCGGCCAGCGACTTGCTCTTCGCCGACCCGGACGCGGGCTCGTATCGCCTGACAGAGTCCCATACGGCGTGCTGGCGCGACTGCGGATGTTCCGTGTTCCCGCCGGGATGGAAGATGCCACCGTCGGGGTCGGCTGCCTCTCCGCGCAGCGCGGCCTGGACGGACGGACTGGCGTGCCGCGCGCGCCGGGTGTGCCTGGCGTCGCCATCCCAGCGGTCCTCTTCGACGCACACGACATCGGCAGTGGCCGTCGCACCGGGAGCGAGTAGCAGATCGCGCGCCAGGCTCCTAGTCTGCCAGCCGCCCTCCAGTAGTTCTCCCTCTACCAGCAGGACGGGCCATGGCCCGGGGTTGGCGATGGAAAGCAGCGATACCTGCGCGCCGGCCGGCATTTCGGCGACGCCGACGTGCGCGTCCGCGCCCGCCTGGAGGCCATCGAGGTGCTCCAGTTCCGTCCACACCGGGAAGAGGGTCACCTGCCCGGCGATCGCGCCCCGCCCGACATGCAGTACTGGGATCTTCATGGTGAACTCCTGTCTCACAATCTGTCAGCGCGCCCTTTAGCGTGACGTTGCTCTAAAACGAACTTTAGAGCAGAACCGAGCTAATTGTCCAGCCCTTTAGGGCGAATCTGCGCTAACTCCCGACACTGATGGCGTGCCGTCCGTCCCCCCCCAGCGGCCGAACCGGCAGCGCCAAGCAGTCGTTGCGCCCCTCCGTCGCGGTCGATACCGGGCTGCTGACCGTGGTGCCTGGCTGTCAAGGAACTGCTGCTGTCGGACCGGGTTCAGGTGATCCCGGATAGCCAAGGGCCGTCCAGTGACGATGACGAAGACCTTGCGAGCGTCGTCTTGGCCCAGTTGCCCCATGGCCAGCGGGAGGCGTTGCTTGAGAGAGCCGCCCACATTCGGGAGGTGCTGACTGGCTACCGGTCGGGATCTCCTGAGTTGGCTGAGGAAGGTGAGCCAAGACCTCAATACGCGCCCGACCGACCGCTCTATGAACGGTACGCCGATAAGGCAGCTGAACTGGGCGTCACTCGCCGCACCATCCAGCGCTGGGTTCAGGGCTTCCAACGGCGAGGCGAGGCGGGACTGGTCAGCGGCGATCAGCTCCCGCATCGGCAAGGCATGAAGGTAATTGCATGATCGATCCGCAGTGCCCGGCCGTAAAAGCGCATCAGGGTCATCTCGTGCAGTTGCTGCGGGTCAACTCCCGTCGCGTACGCGATCCTGGCGGCCTCGTCGTCTCGCAGCGCGATCGTCCAGTCTGTCGGCACCTCGCGATCCCGGACGCCGTTCCTGGTCGATGCGGTGAGCCCAAGGTCGCTGAGCACGTCGCCGAGGCGGACGTCGAGCCGGTGGGCGAGTGCCTCCAGCCATGAGTCGAGGGCCTCGCCCGGCACCGGGGCCAAGCGGATCGGGAAGGTCCGCACGGGTGCCATAACGCCGCCGACGGCTTGCGCTGCCGGTTGATCTTGGTGGTGATCTTCCTGGACTCCAGGGCGAGTTCCAGCTCCTTGCGGGCTGCCTCTGACGCGGCGTCGTTCTTGACCTTGTCCATCAGCTCCTGGTCCAGCCTCTCGGCGCCGGTGCGGACGGCTCGCTGGCAGCCCCGGTTGATCAGCGTCATCAGGGATCCGATGTGGCCGGTCGAGCGGGCGAACAGGTAGTCTCGCAGGTCGTCGGCGAGCATGCCCGGGTACTTATTGGCCAGAACGAGCTTGCGCTCGATCGCGAGCAGGAGCTGCCGCCATTCCCGCCGCTGCTGGTCGGTGTCGACCAGGAACGGCCGCATGTCCAGCTTGGTCGTGCGGCGGCCGGTCTGGGCCAGCGGCGCGTTGGCGTAGCTGTCGCCCTCGCTGAACAGCCCCTTCATGCTGACTTACGCTGACGAAGGCCAGGTATTGGCGAACCTTTCCGTCTATCTTGCCCGAGCCTATTCGCCGGGGGCGCGGTGCCAGCGGGAAGGCCGACGGCATTATTCGGGAATACCTTCCTACAGAGATGAAAACGACCAGCGGCATGGATTCGACTGGTCCGTTTCGGTGTCCCCGGCACTCGCCCCCGTGCTACGGTCGGCCGCGAAATGAGAATTGAAGTACCCAGTCACTGCTTCATGAAACCATCCGTCCGGTCGCCGGCCAGTTTGGAGACCTCTTCGTGATGTACTCAAAGTTCCTTGCGGTGGCGTCCGCCGCGATCGCCGCCGGGTCTGCCGCCTGGGGAATGTCGCATTCCGGTGTTTCTGTCGGCGCGAAGCCGCCCGTTGCGGCCGTCGATGTGGCAATTGCCGCGAAAGCCGCCAGCGAGACCGCCTGCACCGACATCATTAAAGTCGACGGCGGCGACACCCGCAAGGCAAATGTCAAACTGTGCGCGCAAACCGACGGGCAATCCCTGAAAGTGAAGTTCAGCGCGGACTGCTTCTCCTTTTATGGCGGTTCGCAGTACCCGACGTGCATCCCGGAGGGCTCCTGGGAGCTTTACAAGGGCACGACTCTCGTCGCAGATGAGACCGATACCGGTTCCGCCCTCTATCCAGGTCCGGGCACCTACAGGCTCACGGCGTCCGTCCATGTCAAGGCATCGATGCCTAATTCCCAGTTCACCGTGGACGGCGAGATAAGCCAGGAAATCACCCTGACAACAGCCATAACTCCCGGCCCGCGCCTCAACGGCGGCACGACCAGGGGCGGCGGAACGGCCGGGGTGACAGTGACCAACATCGGCGACAAGCCGGCGGTCGGCGTCAAGATCGAAATCTCCGCTCACTCCGATGTTGCTGAACGCAGTATTAATAGAGAAGGTATCGCCATCACTAATGACAAGCGGTGCCGCGACGAAGGCTACGCCGAAGTATGCGAGCTGGGCAGTCTCGCCCCGAAAGCGTCGGGGTCGGTTGAACTCTCCAGCGCCGCGTACGACCTGTGTGATATCGGCGAAACGAGCACCTTCACCTACGCGTATGAGGCAGACGGTGTCGACGGACTGTCCGGTTACGGGCCGTGCTAGGCGCACATCCTTACCGTCCTTCCGATCAGAGCCTGGAGGCCTGTCCGTGAGGTATTCAAGGTCATTCGTGGCGGGGGCTGCCGCGGCGGTCGTCGCCGGGGCCGGAGTACTGGGAATGTCGTTTGCCAGCGCCTCCGCCGGCCGGAGTCCGTCTGCCGCATCCGCCGGCGCGGCGCAGGCCGCCGCCGAGAGCAAGTGCACCGGGACCAGCACAGTGGAGGACTCGGACCTGCGCGCTGCGGAGGTCAGCCTGTGCGCGGTCACCGACGGGAACGACCTGACGGTGGAGTTCAAGGCGAAGTGCTTCGTGAACTTCATCCTCGGCGTCATCGGGACGCAGTACGCGAACTGCACGCCGTCGGGCTACTGGTCGCTGTACCAGGGCGAGACGCTAGTGACGACCGGGACCGCAGGCGACTCCGTCCTGTACCCAGGGCCGGGCACCTACACGCTCACGGCGGCATTCTCCGTCGAGGCCTACAAGACCCCGGCCGACGGAGACGAGGGAGTGGATGGATTCACCCTCAACGGGCACCTGAGAGACCCCGTCGCCCTGGCGACAACCATAGCCCTAGGGCCGCGCCTGACCGGCACGTCAGCCATCGTCGAGGGGCACCGGGTGGTGACGGTGACCAACGCCGGCGACCAGCCGGCCCCCAGCGTCCACGTCTACATCAGCGATGACGCCGATCCCTTCGCGCAAGAGGCCATCAGCGACGACAAGCGGTGCGACAACCAGGGCAACACGACGCTGTGCACCCTGGGTGGCCTCGCCCCGGGAGCATCGGCATCGGTCCAACTCACAGCCGCCGCGACAAGCACGTGTGACGAAGGCGAGGACGCCACGCCCACGTACTCCTGGCAGTACTCCCCCGACGCCAGCGACTACATCTCCGGCGACGGGCCATGCTAACGTCCCGCTACTCGGCACCGACGGCCATCTGAGGTGCCCCACGCAGCGACGACGGGGCGCGGGCATCGGCACGATCGCCACAATCAACCTGGACGACTTCTCCCGTCTCAGCGGCTACGTAAGCGTGATCCGGCTAAAGTCGAACAGGCAGGCCATGTGCGCGGATGCGATCCAGGCGCCGCTGCAGTCGGCCCCGGCAAGCCGGCTCCAGTGGAGACCATCTTCTCCTCGATCATGCGCGTCATCTCCGTGCCGGTGATGCGGATGGCCATGGCGGACTCCCCTAGCTGGAGGCCCGGAAGGGTGTTCATCGCGGTCGCCCCGTGGAGATGACGAGCTTGAACTGGTGCCGGCAGACCTTCTGGGTGACGATTGTGGTGCGGTGGCCCACGAAGCTGAGCCGCAGCAGGATCCTGTGGAACTTCACCGGAGACCAGGGCAGGCCATCACCAACGAGATCGCCGACAGGCTCAAGGCCCGGCTCAATGCCCCCGGACTGCTGGACCGCGAAGTCGAGGTGCCCCCCTCACGCATTATGAACACGCCGATGACGCCAGACGAGGAGTACGCCTTCTACGCGCGGCCGGAGAACCAGGAACCGCAGGGGCCAGCGCGCCGCCGCGACGGCACCCAGCTCAGTGCTCCTGTCCCGGTCCGCTTCCCGCCGGAGTTGCTGGAGGAGGCCCGGCGGGCGGCGAACGCGGTTGACGACCGGACCATGCGGGAGCGGTTGACGACCGGATCATGCGGGACTCGATCCAGAAATTGTTGGAGATCGTGGAGAACGCCGAGTACTGCCTGGTCTAAGACCAATGTCACTTAGCCATGGGTCCCCCGGGGCGTCGCGCGGGCGCGATAGGGGACTCGGCGCGGCCTGAGAGTCCGCCGGCTCGGGGTGCGCGCGATCCCTGCGCGCCGCAACTGCGGCACCAGCGCGAGCAGGCGAGCCAGGCTCAACTCGCGCCCCGGGCAGCCGCCCGTGATCGCGAAGACTTTTCTTTTGGCGAAGCTTTTTCGTGCGTATGGCACGAATTTCTTACATCAGGAAAAAAGCATTCGTGATCATGGCGATGAGCAGGGCCGTCCGGTGTGATCCGACGTCACGCGAGTGCACCAATGCACCACGAGTCCCGTTCGCTGAGTGGCATTGGGTCTAAGACCGGCCACATCGAGCAGGATCAGGCGCAGGCCTGATAGCGGGCCCAGGCCGATCCTGCTCGCGTGCTCCCTTCCACCTCGCCAGGACCGTTACGCACGGGCATCCCCTTCGCCAGCAGGCAGGCTCTCCATCGCCTCCCACCTGAGCCGCCGGGCCGGCCCCATGATGACTACCGATGATGGCTATCGACTCGCGCGGGAGTTCGCGGGGGCACCGTTAGGATCCGTGGCGGAAGGTTGCCGTACATCCGCCGTCGACGGTCACGATTGAACCGGTCATGAATGACGCCTCGTCAGATGCAAGGAACGTCGCGACGCGGGCCACTTCCTGCGCCTGCGCCTGGCGACCGATGGGCTGCAAGGCGGCGTTCGCTTCCCGCCGCGCCTCGGCGGCGGCACGCTCGGCCGGCGGAAGGGATCCCCGGCGTCCGCCCATGTCCGTGTCGATGTACCCAGGGCAGATGGCGTTGACGCGAAGACCGTCGGGGCTGTAGTCGACGGCCAGCTGCCGGGTGAGGTTGACGATGCCGCCCTTGGAGGCACAGTACGACGGTGCCAGCGGCGCGCCGATGATGCCGTAAGTGGAAGCGATGTTGATCATGGAGCTCTGCGGGCGCTGCAAGAGGTGCGGGATCGCCGCCCTGGCGCACAGGAAGGTCCCGCGCAGGTTGACGGCGATCGTCCGGTCCCAGGCATCGATGTCGAGCTCATGGAGGCGATACGACCCGCCGGAGATGCCGGCGTCGTTGACCAGCACGTCGAGTTGCCCGAAGTCGGCGACGGCGCCGCCGACCAGGGCGGCGACCTGTTCGGCATCGGCCACGTCGCATGACCTGAAGGACGCCCTGCCGCCTGCGCTCAGGATCTCCTCGACAGTTCGCTGCCCGCCATCGACGTTCGTGTCGCCGATGGCGACGGTCGCGCCCGCGGCTGCCATGTCGAGGGCGATGGCCCGCCCGATACCTGTCGCCCCGCCTGTCAGAAGCACTACCCGGTCGTTCAGGGAGGGCATCAGTCCCTGCCTCCTCGTCCTCTTTGTGAACTCGCCTTGCTGCTAGTAACCGGACCTCAAACACCCGGCCAAGAAACCGTACAGGAACCCGGCGGGTCTATCTGGCTGGGGTCCTCCTGGGCTGAATGCCGCCCGGGATCACGGTGAGGCTGAGGGCGCGGCCAGTCCCGCGAGGACGCAGATCGTGTCGTGGAACCCGGTTGCGGCGTAAACGCTGCCGAGGGCGGTGATGCCAAGCGACGCGCATTCGCTCCATCTCACCCGCAACTGCCCTGCAGGCCGAGCGGGTCTTCCCGCTTATCAACGGCCCGGCATACACTACTTTCGCTGACTGCCTCCGGGCCCCTCACCGCAGCCGCCAGCCCATCCGAATACAGGCGTATAGACGGGTTTAGGAGAATTGCGGTGAGGGTGAAAACGAAAGCGGCATTTACGTTCGCGGGCGTGGTAGCTACGGTATCGGGGCGTGGTCTTATTCTCGGCGGCTCGCTGCGCGGCGACACGACCGAACGGGGGGACCTCGAGCCGCCGGCATTGCGGGGAGATCCGTCGCGGTCGCGATTTCACTCTGCCTGGCGATGGTCTCGCTCGCTGCGTGCGCGAGCTCCGCATCAAAGTCGACGCACGCTATGACATCTAAATCGACACAGGCTAAGACATCCCAATCGCCGCAGGCAGCGGCCATCGCCATGATCGTAGCGAACGCGATGAAGACCTACCATCTCAAAGCCGTCATCATCAAGGTCACCAAGGGCGGCAATATAGTGACGTCCCAGGCGTTCGGCGACTCGATGGACGGTGTGCCCGCGACCACGGCTATGCACTTCCGTAACGGCGCGGTCGCATTCGAGTATGTGGCCACGCTGCTCATGGAGTTCGTCGACGAGCACAAGGTCACGCTTAACGACACGATCGCACGCTGGATGCCGACTCTGCCCGAGGCCAGCAAGGTCACGTTGAAGATGCTGGCGAACCAGACCACGGGATATCCGGACTTCGAGACCGACCCGGCGTGGCTGGCCGCGTTCAACGCAGACCCGTTCCACATCTGGACGTTCAACGAGCGGCTCAAGTACGCCTTTTCCCGCCCCGTCCAGTTCGCTCCCGGAACGAACTGGAGCTACTCGCACACTAACTTCATGATCCTCGGCGAGATCCTCTCCGAGATCGGCCAAGAGCCGCTGGACACGCTTCTGCGCGAGAAGGTGCTCGACCCGATGGGCCTGACCAACACCACCAGCACGGAGACTTCCGATATCCCCAGCCCGGTCCTGCACACGTTTAGCTCCGAGCGCCGGGCGGCGCTCGGGATCCCCCGGTGCCGCTCGTTCTACGAGGAGGCCACGTTCTGGAACGCCCAGTGGGGGACGCCGATCGGGGCGAACGAGACCACAGACATCAACGACATGGCCACGACCGCGACCGAGGTTGGCACCGGCGCGTTGCTGTCGAGATCCAGCTACCACGCCATGACAGACCCGAACCTCCTGGGCTTCGGGCACACGCAGCCCAATTGCGCGCCCAGCTGTTTCAAGCAGACGAACATATACAACTTCGGCCTCGGCGTGGTGCGGTCAGGATCGTGGCTGCTGCAAGACCCGCTGCTCAGCGGCGTAGGGCTCAACGGAGGCCTACCTTCCCGCTCAGAAGCTCGCCATCGCCGCGGTGGTGACCTTCTTGCCGGGAGCGTTCGACTCACAGGGGAACTACTCGAACTCCAGTGAGCAGATATTCCGAGCCATCGGTACGTACCTAGCACCCGGCGATGCGCCACCGTCACCGCCGGTCAAGGGCTGATCAAGGCCGTTGGCTACCCGGTCCCACGCCTGAACAGGCCGTCGCGGTTGCCGCGACGGCCTGTTCACTGGTTAGGAGGATCAGAGGCTGGGCGTGGGCTCTGGCGCGACCTGTACCATGCTGGTCTTGCCCAGCGACCCGTTGGCCTCGGCCAGGGCGGCGGCCTCCGCCTTCGGCAGGCTCGTGACCGCGCCCGCGCTAACGTACAGGGTCGTGCCGCCGCCGGACTGGCACAAGCTGGTCTTGCTGCCGTTGCAGATCGGGACGCCCGGGATGGCGCCCGACGTCATCGCCAGGACCTGCCCGTCGCTGGTGTCAATGGCCATCGTCCACATGCCGATGTGCAGGACCGTCCCGGTCCGGCCGAGCGAGTCGGTGTACTGGCCCTCGACCGTCACGCCGGGAATCTTCGCAGCGTCCTCGAGGAGCGCCTTACGGAAGGCGGGGGACAGCGGCTCGCTGGTGATGAGGTTCCAGATGCTCTGGAACATGGTTGACGCGTTCGAGTGCGGGGACGCGGGGTCCGAGGTGAGGGAGCCGCCGTCGAAGCCCTCCAGGATCGGCCAGAGCTTGTTCGGGTCGGTCGGCAGTTCGTTCACCTGCGCCTCCGTCAGGGGCTGGTTCCCGAGCCCGTAGAAGTCGGCGAAGCCGGTGACGATCGGGAACGGCGCCCCGTCGCCGGCTCCGCACCCCGGGTCGCTGCTCGACGTCGGGCCGGCGTTCAGGCCGACCCCGTTACCGTTGCGGGTGGTCCACGTGTTGTTCGTGTAGGTCTCGCCGCCGCACGTGCTCACCGACACCATGTGGTAGTAGGGAGCGCTCCCCCAGTCGACGTTCGGCTCCGACCCGGCCCCCGCCTGCGAGCCGATCGCGGTTGCGGCCGCGTCTAGGACAGTCGCCGCCGGGGTGCCGGACGTCGTGGTGTTGAACGAGTACCTGACCGAGCCTATGGTGACCGGAGTCCCTGGGTTGACGCTGGCCCTCGGCTCCGACTTCGGCTTCACGGTCGTCTTCGGAGCCAGGGTCGTCTTCGGAGCCGCCTGCGGGGCCGTCTTCGTCGGGGTCGACGACGACGGCAGGATCACCACGCCCGCCACCGCTGCAGCGGCGGCCGCCGTCGCCCCGATGACCGTCATCCCGCGCCGACTGCCCCACCAGCGGCCCGCTGCCCTCCTCTCGGCGGGCGCCTGCTGCGCGGGCGCCTGCTGCACGCTCGCCTCGGCGATCGCCGAGTTCAGGGCATCGCGTCCGTTCTTCAAAGCGTCCCCGGTGATCTCGGGAACCTGGCCGGCCGAAGAGAGCAGGTTGTCTAGATGGTTCATGATCATGATGCTTCCCGCCTCGCATACAAAGTCGTCGCTACGTCGGGGCCGTCGCCCCGTTTGTCCTGCAGCGCCTTCATCGCCCGGGTGCGGGCGCGGTGCAGTCGGCTTCTGGCCGCCACCGGGCTGATGCCGAGGGCCGTCGCGGCCTCGGCGGGCGTCAGGCCTTCCCATGCCACAAGAAGGAGCAGTTCCCTGTCGGAATCCGAGAGCCCGCCGAGCACGACGCGGAGCCGCCCGTGCTCGGCCCGGGCATCGAGCCGCTCGTCCACCGCGTCCCAGTCCATCCCCAGGTCACGCGCGACCCCCTGAGACGGCCGCACCTCCCGGAAATGCCTGCGCAGCACGTTCAGCCCGATCCCGTACAGCCAGGGCAGCGCGCTGCCGCTGTCATGGGCCACCACCCGCGACGACGCGGACAGCGCGGCAACGAATACCTCAGAGACCAGATCCTCGGCCGCCTCCGGTCCGGCGCGCCGAGCCAGGTAACGGAACACGCCGCGAGCATGCCTCTCATACAGCACGCCCATCAGTTCCGGCTGACGCGGCAGGCCGGCAAGCAGCTCACTATCGGAGTGCAAATCGCCTGTCATGCCCCTCCTATGCCGCGAACCCAAGCCGCGTTGCACCCCTCCCGTGGCCTAGACAGAACTGCGCCCGTCCGTTGCGCCGACCTGGGCCTTCTTCAGCATGGGGCGCGACGTAGGCTGGCGATCTGTGGGGGACTTGAGAAGTGGTGGTTCGCGTGACTGCTTCGCTCTCTCGTCGGCGAGTACCCCGTGGGCTCGCGGAAGCCGACGACCCCGGCTCCCGGCGAAGGCTACCCGGACCGGACCGAGCTGGCCGGCACCGGCCATCATCTTCTTCTCTTCGGCGCCGCCGAGGACGCCGGCCTCGAGCGGCTGCGGCGTCGGTGGCGGGGGCTGGTCGAGATAAGCCATGCCAACGGCGATCCCGGGCGCGCAACGAGCCTCCGGCCGCACGCGCAACGAGCGGACCGGCATCTCAGTCTGGGGTCCGTTTCGCGCTGCGGTCAGGCGGCGGTGCGTCTCGGATGCGTCAGGTGGCGCGGCGGTGGACCAGCCAGACCGTTGCGGCGATGAGCAGCGCTGACAGCGCGAGCACCCAGCCGCCCTCGATCCACTGGAATGGCCAGAACCGGCTGGCCGGCTGGTAGCTGGTCAACTGCGTGTAGCCGTGCTGGGCGAGGCACTGCGCGAATGTTCCCATCGAAGGCTTGCCCGGCCCCGGTGGAGGGGAAGAGCAGAACTGGTTGAGGAGGCTGAGGGGAGGATTGCCGGCGAAGGCGAACCTGCCTCCCTTGGTCCACCACTGGCTGATGATCCACGCGGTGCCGGGTACGTTCGGGCTGCTGGTGACCAGGGGCGTCAGGTAGTGCTCGCGCAAGAACCCGCCGGCCGCGAAGGCGAGCCCGGCGTAGACGACCAGGGTGGCGACAATCGCGGGGACGACCCGGCGGATGAGCATCCCGGTCAGCGCGCCGATCGCGAAGGCAGCCAGCGTCCAGGCGGGGAACGCGACCCCGCGCAGGCTGAACAGGGTAACGAGCGGGGGTATCTGGTAAAGGCCTACTGCCTGGTTGCCGGTGGCGAAGTACGGCTGGTAATACCAGGACACCAGCACGCCGCACGCGCCGGTGGCGGCGGCCAGCACCACCGCGAGCGTCACTAGCTTGGCGAGCGCCCAGCGCCACCGGCCGAAGCCCTGGGTCCAGGCGTACCGGAAGGTGCCGGTCTCCATCTCCCGGGCCAGCACCGGTGCCCCGACGAACGCCCCGATCAGCACGGGCACCAGTTGCAGGAAGACGCCCCCTGGGCTGGTCGGATCCGTCATATGGTTGTCCATGCTGTCGAAAGTGCCGATCAGGGCCTGGCAGGCAGGCGAGCTTGGCGGGTGGCAGGCGGTCGCGGCGGCGTAGGCGTGGTGTAGTGGTGTGCCGATGATCCACAGCCACACTGCCAGCGCGCCAAGCAGCACGGCCGCGCCGGCCAGCGCGATACCGATGCTGCCGCCAGGTGACCCCGGCCATCCGCCGCCACGGTATCGGCCGCAGGCCGACGTCGTCTTGGTTGTCCGGGCGGGCGGGCATGGTCCGCGTGGTCATCGCGTCACCTCCGACAGGTTCGCGCGCAGATAGGACATGGCGAGTTCTTCCAGGCTGGCCTGGCCGTGGGTGGCAAGCAGGTCACTGACCTCCCCGGCCAGCCGCACCTGGCCCCGGGACAGCAGGATGAGGTAGTTTGCCACCCGCTCCAGTTCGGTGAGCACGTGCGAGGACAGCAGCACCGACACCCCGTCGGCGGTCGCCGCCGCCAGTACCGTGGCCATGAAGTCGTGCCGGGCGACCGGGTCCAGCATCGCCACCGGCTCATCGAGCACCAGCAGCCGGGGCCGGCGGGCCAGCGCCAGGGTCAGCGCCAGCTGCGCCTGCTGACCGCCGGACAGCCTCCCCGCCTTCCGCTTGGGCGGGATGCCGAGCTCGTCCAGCCGGGCCTTGGCGTAGGGCTGGTCGAAGCGCCGGTTCAGGCTGCGGGTCACGTAGATCATGTCCGCGACCGACAGGTTCTTGTACAGCGGCGTGTCCTGCGCCACGAACGCGATCCCGTCCAGCGCGGCCGGCGACCCCGCCCGGCGGCCGCCCAGCACCGTGATTCCGCCCGCCGACGGCGCCGACAGGCCCACCGCCAGGTTCAGCAGCGTGCTCTTGCCGGCCCCGTTCGGCCCGACCAGCGCCGCCACCCGCCCGGCCGGGATCTCCAGCGTGCACTTGCGCAGCGCCCAGGTACCGCCGTAGCGCTTACCCAGGCCGCTGGCCTCCACGACGTTCATCGATCTCCTCCCATGCAGAATCCGGTGTGCCCGCCGCCCACTGTCCCCGGAACCCGGCCCGGTTGTCTGCGGCCGCGGGAACGAACCGCTTCATCCGCAAGGATGAATCCAGGTCGCCTCACGGATGATGCATCTGGTTTGGCCAGGGGCTACCTTCGGTGGCATGCAGGCAGTTGGGCGCTTGGCGGGCGGCGACCCGGGCGTCATCGCCGATGCCGGGATCGGGATCGCCGCGGCCGGGCTGATCGCCGTCGCCGCGTGGGGCTCGCCCCGCCTGATCGGCAGCACCGCGATCGCCGGGCCTTCGTGGCTGCTGGCGCTGCTGCCCCTGCTGATGGGCGCGCCTCTGGTGCTGCGCCGGCGCGCGCCGCTGCTGATGTGGCTGGCGATCTGGGCTGGCATAGCGCTGCTGTCCCTGCTCGCCGTCAATTCGCTGCGAGGCCTGGCGTTCATGTTCGTCCTGTTCGCCGCCGCCTACTCACTGGGCGCGCACGCCAGCCTGCGCCGCGCGGTCGCTGGCCTGGTCCTCACCGCCCCGGTCGTGGTCGTGATCAGCCACAGCGGCGAGCTGGGGCTGGCCTTCTCGCAGGGTCATAGCGGCCAGTCGGGCGTGGCATTGTCGTTCCTGCAGCTCCTGGCATTCTGGTTGGCTGGCGTTCTTGTCCGCGCCCGTGGGCAGTCCGCCGCGCTGGCCGCACGAAGCGCGGCGCTGCAGCGGCAGGCGGAGCAGGCCACGGCGGTCGAGCGGGCAAGGATCGCCAGGGAACTGCACGACATCGTCGCCCATCACCTCGCTGTGATCGTGCTGCAGGCGGCCGGCGCCCGGGCGTCGGGAAAGCCAGCCGGGGCCACCCTGGAGAAGATCGAGAACAGCGCACGGCAGGCGCTGGCCGAGACCCGCCGCCTGCTGGGCGTCCTGCGCGACCCAGACGAGGAGACCGGGTTCGCCCCGCAGCCGGGCATCGGCGACCTGGACGCGCTGGCCGCCAGCGTCCGGGCAGCCGGCCTGGAGGTGAACCTGGTCATCAGCGGCGACCGCGGCGCGCCGCCCGCGGCCGTGGACGTGTCGGTCTACCGCATCGTCCAGGAGGCGCTGACCAACGTCCTCAAGCACGCAGGCCCGGCCCGCGCCGACGTGACGATCGACT
Organism: uncultured Actinomycetota bacterium; assembly: GCA_963836195.1. Taxonomy (GTDB): domain Bacteria; phylum Actinomycetota; class Actinomycetes; order Streptosporangiales; family Streptosporangiaceae; genus Trebonia. The sequence goes on from CAWIIX010000005.1 coordinate 127,784, forward strand.
GCGCGGAGAAAGCTGTCATGATTGAGGTCATCGACGACGGAACCGGTGAACCCGGTCACCAGGCCTCGGTCGACGGGCACGGGCTGGCCGGGATGCGCGAGCGGGCGGCGGTATTCGGCGGTGAACTGGCCGCGGGGCCGCGGCCGGACGGGGGGTACGCCGTGCGCGCCAGGCTGCCGCTCGGCGATGGCCTGCCGTCACGGGCGCTGTCGTGATCAGCGTCCTGATCGCCGATGACCAGGACCTCGTCCGCGAGGGCCTGAGGATGCTGCTGGAAGCAGAGCCGGACCTGGTCGTCGCCGGGGAGGCGGGCGACGGCGCCCAGGCGCTGGCCCAGGCACGGCTGCTGGACCCCGACGTGATCTTGATGGACGTCCGCATGCCCGGCATGAATGGCATCGAGGCAACCACCCGCCTCATTCAGGCCGGGTCCCGGGCGCGGATCCTGATGCTGACCACCTTCAACCTCGACGAGTACATCTACCACGCGCTGAAGGCCGGCGCGAGCGGCTTCCTGCTCAAGGACGCCAGCCGCGAGCAGCTAACCGGCGCCGTGCGCGCGGTCGCCGTCGGCGAGACCCTCCTCGCTCCCGCCATCACCCGCAGGCTGATCGAGGACTTCTGCCGCGGCCCCGCCCCCGGCAGCCCCGCCGCGGACGCGGCCGGGCGCCTCAGCGAACGCGAACTCGGCGTCGTCCGGCTCGTGGCTCAGGGCCTGTCCAACGCCGAGATTGCCGCCAGGCTCTACCTCAGCGAGGCCACCGTCAAGAGCCACATCGCCCGCATCCTCGCCAAGCTCGGGTTGCGGGACCGGGTGCAAGTCGCCGTCTACGCTTACGAATACCGCATCGTCCGGCCAGGCCACGGCACTGTCCAAACAGGCGGAAGTTGATTGGCTCGCACTGGTTACGGGCGCCAGCGGAGGTACGCGGCGTAGCCCGCGGGGATGAGTAGCGCGAGCGCTGACGGCCACCACATCTGGTGGGCAAACAGGTGCCATAGAAACAGCGCCCAGGCAGGCTCGAACAGCGCGAGCGTGATCGTGACGTGCTTGACGTCGCGGCCTCGCCGGGCACCAGTGCGATGCACCAAGTAGGCGATGCCCACCGGAAGGACCGCGGCAAGAAGCATCAGCCCAAGCGCGACCATCACCAGGAAGGGGTCGACGCCAGCCTCAGACTGACGACTGTATCCGCTCGCCGCAGCGTTTATTCTGGCCACTTGGTCAGAGCCCCCGGAGTTCACCGGCCCCTGGCCCCACGCAGGCGCTGGCGCCCGAACCTGTCCTTGACGCGGACTGGGTGTCCCGCCGCCGTAGACGGTGTAGCCGAAGCGCTGCGCCGGGTCTGTCTGGAGTCCTCCGGGGCCGCCGTAGCCAGTTCGCACCGCGGGGTCCAGGTCGTAAACGGTAGTGAACTTGTTCCCGTGTGCGTCATGGCGGGTGTCCTTGAAGACCGCGCCGTTCGCGTCCTGGTAATAATCCGTCCGGCCGGTACCAGGGTGAAGGATTGGGTCACCCGGTGTGTAGCGCTTCCGATCCGTCATGTCAGCCCCGCTAGCCCCGCATATATCATCAGCAATTTCCGGCGACTATCTCACATCTGTCACTTTTCGGTCAAATGGCCAGGTAAGCCGCATAACGGCTAAGCGGGGTCGATGCTGCACCGATCACGGGGTGGCATCCGTCAGTTCGGGGTCAGGCCGGGAGACCTGTTTCACCCGCTGGTGGCCCGGCCACATCCCAGCCCGGCCGGTCAGCGCCACCAGGCTCGGCACGAGGAGCGAGCGGACCACGACCGTGTCGAGGATGACGCCGACCGCCATGATGATCGCCATCTGCCTGAACTGCTCAAGCGGGATCACCGCGAGCAGCCCGAAGCTGGCCGCCAGCGCGACTCCGGCGGTGGTGATCGCGCGGGAGGCGCGCGGAGCGGCGACTGCCACGGCTTCCCTGACCGGCAGCGACCGCGCCTCTTCCCAGACGCGCCCGACGACGAACACGTTGTAGTCCGACCCGAGCGATACCAGCAGGACGCCGGCGGCGAACGGCACGAAATACACCAGGTCCGGTGATCCGAAGATCGCATCGCAGATCACGACCGTCAGACCGAGCGTGGCGAGCACCGCGAGCAGGCTGGCCGCCAGCAGGTACACCGGGGCGAGCAGCGCGCGCAGGAACACGATGAGGAGCAGGAGCGTCACACCCATGATCACCAGTCCGACGCGCCACAGATCCGACGCCGTCGCGTTGATGGCGTCGCTGGTCAGCGCGGTCTGCCCGCGCGCGCATCTCGGCCAGGAAGAACACGCAGTAGTCGGTGGTCACCCCGAGCAGCAGCACCACCAGGACCGGGTCCGCCTCCTGTGGAAGCGCGATCCCAGTACGCTGTGCGGCCCACGCCACGACCCGGACTGCGAGCTCGTACGCGGTTCCGGCGCACGCCAGCGCGGCCAGCGGCGCCAGCAGCGACCGGAACCGGGCGCCGACGATCAGCGCGATCGCCAGCACCGTGAACAGCTCCACCCAGCCGAGGTCGCGGTCGATGATCAGGCCCTGCTCATACTGCGCGGCCACCGGCCCGGTGACGCCGATGACATCCGCCAGGTAACGGTGCGCCTATCCACACCCCGTCAAGATCCGGGCGCCACCCTGCTGCTGACAGTCGGTCCAGCGCCACCTGGGCCACGTCGGCCCGAGTCGGCGCGCTGTCCCCGTATCCGCCGAAGTCGGCTGCTCATCTCACGTTCCGGCTGCCGCAGACGTCTACCAGGTACAAGGCAGTGCGTGAGGAGATGAGCATGATGGCGGAGTTCCTGTCCGGCAAGCGCCGCGACTTTGACGTGCCAGTCGAGGCAGTCGGCAGTCCGCATCAGCAGCGGATCTTACGGTGAGGAAGACGAAACCGCGAGGATCCGTCAAGAACTAGCGAGTTGGTGCACATGCAGCCGTTCGAGAAGGTCGTGGAGCAGCATGGCGGAACCGTGCTGCGCGTTTGCCGGGTGCTCCTCGGCAGCCACGACGCCGAGGACGCGTGGTCGGAGACGTTCCTCGCCGCGATGCGCGTCTACCCGGACCTGCCGGAAACCGCGAACGTCGAAGCGTGGCTGGTGACGATCGCCCACCGCAAGGCGATCGACGTCCTCCGGGCCCGCAAGCGGGAGCCCACACCGGTCGAGGAGATCCCCGAGGCGCCGACGGAGCTCGGCCTCCCGGGCGCCGTGGACGGCGACGGCGATCTGTGGCAGGCGGTCCGGGCACTGCCGGAGAAACAGCGGCAGGCGGTGGCGTACCACTACGTGGCCGGCCTGCCCTACGCCGAGATCGCCGAGATCTTCGGCGTCACCACCGACGCGGCACGCAGGGCCGCGGCCGATGGCGTCAGGAACCTACGGAAGAACTACCCAGGCGCAATAAAGGAAGGAGCGCCATCATGAACGTATCGCCAGACTTTGCTGCCTCCCCTTCCGATGCCGACACGCTGGAGAGGCTGCGGCTCAGGCTCGGGCAGACGGCCGATGCGCAAGGCCTGCTCGACGTCGCCTACGCCACTGTCGACTCCCCGGTCGGCACGCTCCTGCTCGCGGCGACGCCGAAGGGCCTGTTGCGGGTGGCCTACGACATCGAGGAGCACGACCGCGTGCTCGAGACCCTGTCGAAGCGGATCAGCCCGCGCGTGCTGCGGGCTCCGAAGCGGCTGGACGCGGCGGCGCGGGAACTCGACGAGTACTTCGCCAAGCAGCGCCAGGCCTTCGATCTCCCGCTTGACCTGTCCCTGTCCAGGGGATTTCGACAGCTAGTGCAGCGTTACCTGCCCGAGATCGGCTACGGGCAGACCCGAACCTATGGCCAGGTCGCGGCGCTCGTCGGGAACCCGAAGGCGGTCCGGGCCGTCGGCACCGCCTGCGCCACCAACCCCCTGCCGCTCGTGGTGCCCTGTCACCGGGTGCTGCGGGCCGACGGGACGCCCGGCGGCTACGTCGGCGGTCCCGAGGCCAAGCTGACCCTCCTGCGTCTGGAGGCGGCCCGATGAACAGCAGCGGCAGCCGCGGCAGCGTGGCGGATGGTGCGAAGCAGTTGGGTGCGGACCGGTGGAAGCAGCGGGTGGACTCCGGCGACTGGCAGGCCATCACGGCCGAGCTGGACTCCTACGGCGGCGCGCTGCTGCCCCAGCTGCTCACCCCTGGCGAAGCGGAGCAGATCCGCGGGCTCTACGACCAGGCCGGGCATTTTCGAGCCACAATCAATATGGGCCGGCACCGCTTCGGCGAAGGGGAGTACCGCTACTTCAGCACCCCGTATCCCGAGCCCGTCGAGCGGCTCAAGCAGGCGCTGTACCCGCGGCTGCTGCCGATCGCCCGCGACTGGCACGCCAGGCTCGGCCGCCCCGCCCCATGGCCGGACACCCTCGACGAATGGCTGCGCATGTGCCACGACGCGGGCCAGACCAGGCCGACCGCGATCCTGCTCCGCTACGGGCCTGGGGACTGGAACGCGCTGCACCGCGACCTCTACGGCGACCTCGTCTTCCCGCTTCAGGTCGTCATCAACCTGAACGAGCCGGGGACCGACCACACTGGCGGGGAGCTCCTCCTGATGGAACAGCGCCCGCGCGCGCAGTCCCGCGGCACCGCCACCCTGCTCCCGCACTGCCACGGCTACCTGTTCACCACCCGCGACCGGCCCGTCCACTCAGCCCGAGGGTGGTCAGCGGCCCCGGTCCGGCACGGCGTATCCGTCCTCCGGTCAGGCCAGCGGCACACGCTCGGGCTCGTCTTCCACGACGCGCCGTGAGCTACACCCCTGCTCGAGCAGGGAGAAGAGCGAGGCGATGAAGCGGACGGTACTCCACGCAGCTGATCAACGGCGATCGCCGCTGGCCCCAACCGCGCGTCCGTCGAGCAGGTTGGTGGCGAAGCCGGAGATGTCACGAGTCTTCCTGGTGGATGCGCCCCTCGGGTTTATCGCGGGAGCGGTCGTAGCGTTCGATGACTACAGCTGGTACACCTGCGAACTCTTCGATCCAGGTCGGGAAGGAGGTGAGTCCGGCGGCTCGTGCGAAGCGCGACCCGAACTCCTCGTCGTAGATCGAAGTTGGGTGGTCCCGCGACTCGGGCTTTGAGAATGTGGGTGGACGGCCAGCCGTCGATTACCCGGTTCCAGACCTCTCCGGTCCAGGCGAGCACGATCTTGTCCTGGACTCCTGCTAGAGAGGTCTTACCGCCCAAGGGCTTGTTTCCCAGCGGGTTGTCCTGGACGTGCTCCAGCATGCGGGATACCCCGGCGCTGGACAGCTGTTCTAGAGCAGGCTGCCGCGGCTCGCCGGGGATATCGGGATCCCAGATCTGGAGTGCTCCGGCGACATCACGGCCGTAAGAGCGCAGCAGGCCGATGACATCCTGCTCGGCGAGGTCCGCTTGCTGCGCAAGTCGAGTCAGCATCCGGCCCTCGGGGAGCAGTTCGCGGAAGAAGTTCTGTCGGCGCTCCTTGCGCGACCGTACGCCCACCGCCGTGAGAGGGATCGCCGCTGACAAGATTGGGCTGTCGATGCCGAACCGAGTGACCGCAGCTGCATCCGGCAAGAAGTCGAAGGTCCGCCACGTCCCTGCAAGCACCCCGGCCCGTGTTCCGTACAGTTCGACGACCAGGTCAGCCATGCTCATCCCGCGGTGTGATCGTCGCGGTCAGCTCCATGCCGGTCTCCCGCATAGCCGCGAAAAGGCGATCCATCATGATCGACGGCTTGCCGGCCTCGAGCTCCCACACGTATTTCTGAGTGGTGCCCAGCCTCCGAGCGAGCTCGCGCTGGCTCAGTCCCGACAGCAGCCGGGCCTGCTGCAGGATGCGCCCCAGCGACTCCGCGCTGGTGACCTTGCCTGTGTAAGCCATCGAATCACCTGACTCCGATATCGAAGTCAGGATAGATGACTACCTTATCGACGTCAACTTGCCATGACGTCGATATTGACGTCGCCATTGTCGTACGTCACCAGCCGTGACGCTAATGGTTTTCCCGGCAGCGGGTATGGGGGCAAGACGTGCTCGACCGACCGAACGGAGCGCTGATGGAACTGACGAAGCACGCCCATGCGTGCGTGACCTTCGACAACGAGGGCGGGCATCTTCTCGTAGACCCCGGTACCTTCAGCCCGAACGCCGCCGAGTTGGTGGCCGACACCAACACGATCCTGATCACCCACGAGCACTTCGATCACCTCGATGAGGTGTCCATCACGGCAGCGCTTGAGGCGCGACCTGACCTGAGGGTCTACGGCCCTTCCGCCGTGGTCGGCCGCTGGCGAGACCGGGTCGGGCAGGTCACGTCGGTCGGCGACGGCGACCGGTTCGAGGCCGAAGGCTTTGACATCACCGTCTTCGGCGATCTCCATGCCCCCATCCACCACGACATTCCGCAGGTGGAGAACGTCGGCTTCCTTATCGACGGGCGCGTCTACCATCCGGGTGACTCCTACTACGTTCCCCCCGTCCTGGTGAGGACGCTGCTGCTGCCGACCAGCGGGCCATGGACCAGTTTCGGCAAGGGTGCGGACTTCGTGCGGGAGGTCGGCCCCGAGAACGTGGTGCAGATCCACGAGATCATGCTCAGTGAGATCGGCCAGCAGTTCATGGCCACGTTCATCAGCCCCAAGATGCTGACCGACGTCTCGCTGACGATAGTGCCCGTCGGCGACACGATCACCGTCTGACCGAAGAGGCTGGCGACGCCGCGCGACGGCTGGCCGCCCCGCGTGGACGCTCCTATGCTGGCAGCGTGACGCCGGAAGAGCTCGCCAACCTCGCGCACCTCCGCCGCGCCCGCGACCTGATGGACCGCGAGTACGCGGGCCCGCTCGACGTGGCCGCGCTCGCTCGTGCTGCGCTGATGTCGCCCGGGCACTTCTCGCGGAAGTTCCGTGCGGCGTACGGGGAGACGCCCTACGCCTACCTGATGACGCGGCGTGTCGAGCGGGCGAAGGCGATGCTGCGCCGCGGCGACCTGTCGGTCACCGACGTCTGCATGGCGGTGGGGTGTACGTCGCTCGGCTCATTCAGCGCACGCTTCACCGAGCTAGTGGGCGAGACTCCCACCGCCTACCGGGCTCGTGACCACCGCGCGTTCGCGAGCGTGCCGGACTGCGTCGCCAAGGACCTCACCCGCCCGAGCCGCCGACCGATCAGGATCGGAGAAGAGCGCGCGGTACCGGTTTCCTTAGTATTGCGGGTATGGACCTCACACTTTCCCGTTGCTTCGTCCAAGTCCATGACCCCGATCTCGCATTGGCCTTCTACCGCGACGCACTCGGGCTGGAACTGCGAAACGACGTCGCCCGCGAAGGCTTCCGCTGGATCACCGTCGGCGCCGCCTCCCAGCCGGGCGTCGAGATCGTCCTCACGAACTACCTGCACGGCAGCCCGGCCGACGGCGACGCGATCGCCGCCCTGGTGGCCAAGGGCGCCATGAACGGCGCCCACTTCCACACCGACGACATCGACGCCGCCTTCGAGCAGCTGCGCGCTTGGGGCGCCGAGATCGTGGAAGAGCCGACTAAGCAGCCGTGGGGCGCGGTGGACGGTGCCGTGCGTGACCCGTCCGGCAATCTGATCCGCATCGATCAAACGCCCGCCGCGTGGTCATGATGTCGTCGCCGGGGTGCGTGGGAGCCACCGTCCGTTCAGGATAAAGATTTTAGATCTTTCGAACGGTCCCGTGGCTCTACGCCTCATGTCCGCGATGAAGCTGGGGCAGCTTCGAACGGTCCCGTGGCTCTATGCCTCATGTCCGCGATGAAGCTGGACCAGCGGGGCGCCTGGGCGGGCGAGCGCGGGGTAGTCGGGGACAACGGTATCGGGCCAGCGCAACCGGAGCTGCTCGTGCATCGCCTCGGCGACCGAGCGCAGGCGCGGCAGCGCGCCGGTCCGTGACGCCGCGCCGATGAAGCTGCGCAGCCAGGTCAGCAGGCGCGGCCGAATCGTGGTCGTGCCCCAGTCCCTGTCCTCGTTGAGAGCCCGGCCGATCGCCGCCCCTCGGGCCACTACCGACCCTGCCAAGGCGGCCGCCAGGGCGGTTTCCCAGTCCGCGCCAAGGTCGATACCGGCGTTCGCTACCTGGTCGCGGTAGGCGAGGAGGGCTGGATCGGCCGCCTCAGATGGCAGGCCGGCGAAACACCAGCAGCTTGGGAACGGCGCCAGCAGGTAGGCGACGTCCAGCGCTAGGGGTCCCCATCCGGAAAACTCGAAGTCGATGAGACGGCAGTTGCCACGGGCGATGTGCGTGTTGTCGGGGCACAGGTCACTGTGCACGAGGCCGACATTGCCGTAGCTGCCCATAAGAGCTTCAAGTGAATCGATTTCGTCATCCACGTCGGCGGTTGGCAGCCCCAGTTGCGCCGACACCGCCAGAAATGGCTCCTTGCCTCTGGCGATGGCAGCTATCCAATCCGGATCCATCGAGGATTCGTCGGAACGATCGTGGCGCGCCCGGATCGCGGCGTACTCACGCGAACGGCTCACGCTCCACGCGTGCATCGTCCCCACCGCCCGGGCGTAGCTGACCAGGTCCGCCTGGGCGCGTTCGCGGTCGCGCGCCAGCAGCGAATCAGCAAGCGACGAACCCGGGCCGAGATCTTCCATTATCAAGATCCCCGCCGAGGGGTCGGCGCCCAACAGGCGCGGCGCGACTGGGGCCTCCATGGTGTTGAGGAATTCCAGGGCGGCCAGTTCGGCATCGAAGCCCTGTGCCCAATCGCCGAAGTTCTCCTCCCGGCGCCGCTTCAGCACGACGCTGCGATCGTCGTCGGCGATGCGCAGCCGCACGATGTGGTGACGGTCCCAGATCTTCTCGGCGGCACGTACTGTTACGCTCGCACCCCAGCAGGCGGCGAGCAGCGATTCCGCGACGTGGGTTTCCGCCACTGAGAGCACGGGACAGCCGGCAGGAGAGTCGGTCACAGCAGGAACCGTATTACCGTGCGCCGGAAGCGGGTGTCCTCTCCGCAATGAGTTACGGACCCTCGACGGGGGTGTCCGGGACGCGCCCCCACTCGGCCCAGGAGCCGTCGTAGACCCGGACCCGGTCGCGGCCGACTAGGTAGGTGAGCACGAACCAGGCCGTGGCCGCCCGCCCGCCGATGGTGCAGTAGGTGATCAGCTCCCCGCTGCCCTCAAGGACCGCCGGCGCGAACTTGCGGCGCAGCTCGGCTGCGGAGCGGAACGACCCGTCTTCGTGGTAGAGGCCGTCGATGGGCTGGTGGAAGGCGGAAGGCACGTGCCCGGCACGGCCGCCTGGTTCCATGCCCCCCGATGGCCAGAAGCGCTCGCCCCGGTACTCAGCCGCTGAGCGCACATCGACCAGGGTGGTTCCCGGCTGGCCGATGGCCTTGCCCACCGCCGCCCGGTCCGCCCGGAGACCAGAGTCCTCGCCGCCAAGGCGGAAGCCGCCGGCCGGCGGTTCGCTCGCGGCGGCGCTCCACGGGTAGCCTCCAGCCCGCCAGGCATCGCGTGAGCAGTCCAGGATGCGCACGTCGGGATGCCCGTAGAGCTTCATCAGCCACAGGCCAAGGGCGGGCGCGTACCCGTAGAACACCACCGTTGAGTCCGGGCCGATCCCCGAGCGCGCGACCAGCCGTTCCAGGGCGGCTGTTCCCGCAAGGCGGTAATCGGCGTCTTTCAGGTCGGCGTAGATGTTCCATAGGACTGCGCCGTCGATGTGCCACTCGTCGTAAGCGGTCGCGCTGACGTCGACCTCGATCACGCGCACGTGCGGATCAGACAGGTGAGCTTGTAGCCATTCGGGATCCACCAGCACCTGGTCGCTGGTGCCCGGGCCTGGCCTGAATGCAGTCGTCGCTGCCGTCGTCTTCATGTGAACCTCCCTGCGTTCTGGCTCCTTGGGCACAGGTCTACGACGGGGCCATTGCCGCAACGTTGCCGCCGGGTTGGCGAAACCTTGGCGTCCGCGGACACCGTGTGCCGCGCGCCGGCCATGCGTTGCATCCCGGCTCGGCGGAATGAATGACCGGGCGGCGCGGTGATCAGCCGGCGAGCACCAGCGCCCCAAGCGGTCCTGGAGGAGTCCCGGTCACCATTCAGGTTGCGGCGAGGAGGCGTTCGTAGAGCTCGCGGGTGGCCGGGCTGGGTGAGACACCGAGTTGGTCGCGCAGGCACTCGCTTAGCTGGCCGTAAACGCCGAGGGCTTCGGCCAGGTTGCCCTGCGCGGCGAGGGCCTGCATGAGGCAGCGGTAGCCGCTTTCCCGCAGCGGAGCCACGCGGGTGAGCTGCCGGCCGGCCCGGACCGCGGCGGCGAGTTCGGTGCCGCCGAGGCCCAGCCCGGCGGCCGCGTAGCACTCCAGGGCGCGCAGCCGCAGTTGCGTAAGCTGATCGCGGATCTCATCGATCCAGGGCGCGTCCTCGCCAGGAAGGAAGTCCCGTTCGGCCACGAACAGCGCGGTGAGCGCCGGACCCCACGCCCGCGCCCAGCCTTGCTGGGCGACCGAGGATTCGGCCCGGTGGATGGCCTCGGCGGCGGCTTCCAGGTCGACCCAGGCCTCGGGCAGGCACAGCCGGATCGTGGAGCGCCCGTCAACGGCATCAGCGCCGAAGACCCGGCGCAGCTTAGACAGCAGCGGGTTCAGCCGGGCATCGACCGCAGCCGGATCGGGTTCACGCCACAGCGCCTCGGCTAGCTCGTCCCTGGGGATGTGGCGGTGACGGTTGACCACCAGGTAGGTGAACAGCAGTCGGCCCTGGCGACCGGGCAGGCGGGCATCCAGCCGCTCGCCGTCGCGCTCGACAGCCAGCGTCCCGCAGATCTGGATCCGCACCGGGTGCGAGGACGCCAAGCTCACGCCAACATCCTGGCATTACGCTGGACTGGCAGCCAGAGTAGGGGGCGCGAGTATGAAGCTGATCCGATGCGAATGCGGGTTCGTGGCCCGCGGCGATAGCAATGACCAGGTGGTCGGGATGATCCGGGGGCACATGGCTGCCGATCATCCGACCCTGCTGGACACGGTAAGCCGGGAGGACTTGGTCAGCTGGATCCAGGCGGAATAACCCTGATCTAGATCAAGTCGGCCAAGTTCGTGCCCCGGTCCAGTCACGCCGAGTGGGCACCGCCGCCAGACCGGCCGGACCCGGTTGGCATCCTCGAAGAACAGGCCAAGGAGCGGGTGCAGGACCTGGTGCCGATCGCCTACTTCCGGGGTGCGGCAGCGCCGATGGCCTGGGATCTCGGCCACATGCCCAGTACCGACATCCGTGTGCAGTGCTGTGGTGATGCGCACCTACTTAACTTCGGCATGTTCGGCGCGCCGGACCGGCAACTGGTATTCGACGTGAACGACTTCGATGAGACGCTGCCGGGCCCGTTCGAGTGGGACGTCAAGCGGCTGGCCGCGAGCGTAGCCGTGGCCGCCAGGGACAATGGCTTCGATACCCGGGCCGACGACCGGCCGGACGAGCCGCTGTTCCTGCAGCTCAAGGAGGCGCAGGAATCAGTGTTGGCCCCGTTCGCAGGGCCGAGCGAGTACAAGCATCAAGGGGAGCGGGTGGTCAGGGGGCAGAAGCTGATGCAAGCTGCCAGTGATCCGTTCCTGGGCTGGACCAGCGGGCTGCAGCTGAACGGCGCCGGGGCCAAGGACTACTACGTCCGGCAACTCCGCGACATGAAGGGCGCAATGAACGTGCCGGCCATGGACCAGCCGCAGCTCACCTACTACGCGGGTCTGTGCGGCTGGGCGCTGGCCCGGTCGCACGCCCGGACCGGTCGGGCCGCGATGATCTCCGGTTACCTGGGCTCCAGCGACCAGTTCGACCTGGCCATCGAGGAGTTCGCGGTCGCCTATGCGGGGACAGAACCAGCTTGACTACCAGCAGCTGCTCAACGCGATCGAGTGCCGGCGGCTGCCGACCGTAGAAGGTCTTTGACCGCATCCCGTGGTCAGCGAAGCAGACCGAAGTAACGTGACAGGCTGTGCTCGACTTGTGCCATGTCATCGCGCGATAGGTAATCGACGAGATCGCCAGCAACGTACGAGACGTCAATGGTCCGGACCTGATCGATCAGGATCTTGGTGTCTCGTCCCGCTATGACGACTTCCGGCCTGAACACAGACGCCTGAGCGCTGGTTGAAGTCGGCAGGACGGTGACTGTTGACCAAGCGTCCTGTTCGATACTGATAACAAGCCCAAGTCGCCGGCCCCGCTGCTCGTGGCCGCGTTTGGCGTCGCCAAGGTCTATGGGGTAAACCGCTCCGCAGATCATGGGCGATCGGTAGGCGTGGCCTGAACTGTGAGGTTTGTTCCGACGATCCGGATGTTGCCGTCGGCGTCGTACTCCCACTCATCCGCCTCGGAGGAGAGGTCTTCGCTTTTCAGCCGGTGCATATCGGCGCGAGCGCGCTCCTGCCATGCTTCGCGATCCAGCAGTCGCAGCGCACGCCGGATGACGTCGCTGGTCTTCTCGTCCTGGCGGCGGTTGGCTTCGATGACGCGGAGGTCTTCTTCGGTGGGGCGGAATCCGACGCTCATGAGACCATTGTACAACAAATGTTGGACAGTGCCGACTTCTTGATCCCGCTGTGCTTAGGCGCCGAGACAGGGAGCCGTCCGCGGCAGCGCCGCTGAGTTGGCGCGGACTGGGGCCAAGGTGCCGTAGACTAATCAGCGCGCCTGCGCTCGTAGCTCAACGGATAGAGCATCTGACTACGGATCAGAAGGTTGGGGGTTCGAGTCCCTCCGAGCGCGCCAGGTTTCTACGCAGGTCAGAGACCGTTTCTCCGGTTGTGAGAGGCGGTCTCTGTCGCGTTCTCGGGCTGTATCTCTCACAATCTCTCACAGCAGCTAGACGATGTGGTGGATCTTGGCGAGCGCCTGGCTGCCTTGCTTCAGGTCGTCGTCGCTCGCGTGGACGGAGGTCTTCATGGTGAGCGAGGAGTCATAGTGGCCCGCCCACTTGCTGACGCAGCCAGCGTCGAGAATCCGCCGGCCAGCCACGTCCCCCGCCAGCGCCAGCATCGCGGAGCGCTCGTAGTAGGCATTAACGAAGATGGTCTCGTTGGACGCCGTGTACCCCTCGGCGAAGCTCCTCGGCAGAGGTGAACCGCGGCCGTGATCCAGCCGTTTCACAAGCGAGACGTACGACGAATCGTGGCCTACCGCGCCGTGGTCGATGCCGCTTATCGGCAGTACGCCATCGACGGCAGCGACACTCGAGCAGAGACTCTCGAACGCGAAACGGCCACCCCAGCGGTGAGCCACGCCGACGTCGAAGACCCGGAACGCTACCTGGTAGTCCTAGCGGACCGTCTGAACAGCGCGGAAAACGAGCGTGAGGGCCTTGCCGTCGCTGGCCGGGCAGTCGATCGTGCCTGGTGGCTGCCGCGGTGGCTGGCCCGCGACCAGTACGGCGACCTCGCTGACCTTCGCTGAGCTGATGACCGTCACCGGCGCGGGCGGTTTCCGGCCGTCGGCGTTTCCGCCGTAGTTCAGGCTGAGCGTGACCGTCTGGGCGGCTGCCGGGATCGCCTCGTGGGCGTCGGCCGGCGCCGTGGACGACGCTGAAGCGCAGGCGGTCAGGACGAAGACCGGGGCAACCGCCCCCGTAAGCAGCAGCAGCAGTGGTCGTCGCGCATTACGAGTCATGGCCCTTGGACGCCCCGGCGCCACGCTTGGTTCCGTGCTAGAAAGTGTCCCAGGTGTCCCCGGTGTCCCCACTGCATGATTCGAATAGGGTCGTTAGATTCCCAAGCTGACACTGCGGGTTCGATTCGTTCGATCTTCGCCCGGGTTGCTGTACCGCACAGATGACAGGGATTCGCGGCTGCCTGTAGTCAGTGTGTCTCGCCCTATAGTGTGCCTCATATGACCGTCAAACTCGTGGTCCTCTACACCCATCCTGATGATCCAGACGCCTTTGAGCGGCACTACTTCGACACCCACATGCCACTCGTCAGCAAGATTCCTGGCCTGCAGCGTGCCGAGTCCGGGCGCTTTGTTGCTGCCCTCGACGGCAGTGGACAGACGTACTACCGGGCGGCCGAGCTGTACTTCGCGGACCAAGGAGCCCTCGGGGCGGCCTTCGGCTCGGACGAGGGGAAGGCAACCTCGGCCGATTACCAGCAAATTGCGCCGCCGGGGTCGAGAATGTTCGTCGAAGTTCTGGACGACTGACGGCGTCGGCAGAACCACCGCTCTGGCAACCTGCACCCGACTCGGCGACGGGTGCCGCTGACGTAAGGAGAGCAAAAAAAGCAATGGCTCGTTCTGTTCGCTTGCGCCTCTGGGCCGGACTGGCGGCGGGCGTGGTGGTAGCCGCGGTTCCTGTCGCGGCGACCGCAGCCAACGCCTCGTCCGTTCCCGGGCGGAATACTGGGCGGAATACGCTCGTGCGGGTAACCCCTGGGATCAGCGCGGCCAGCGTGCCGGGCGCGGTGCCCTTCGGCGCCACCCCGGCGAGCACCCCGGAAATCGTGTCGTTCGTCTTTAAAGAGCAGAACCTGGGGCAACTGGAAGCGGCTGTCACCAGGGGAATCAAGAATTATCTTTCTGTTGGCCAGTTCGCCCGGGAGTACGGCGCGAACCCGGCGCTGATCTCCGGGCTTGAGAGCTACCTGAGGCAGTTCGGCATCACCACGTCGGCCTACGCCGACAACGTCGACGTCGTGGCCCACGGCACCGCGGGCGAGTTCGACCGGGCGCTGGCGGTCACGCAACACGAGTACAAGGTGCGACAACAGCGCGGGCGCGACGGCAGGGTGAGCGTCCGGGCGCAGACCATCCACGGCACCGCGCAGGACCCGGAGGTCCCGGCGTACATCGCGGACAGCCTGACCGCCATCCTCGGGCTGACCAACTACAGCCCGTTCGCCAGCCAGGCCGTGCGCGCGGACACCAGCGTGCTCAAGAAGGACGCGGGCAGCTCGAACTCCTGCGACGCGCTGGTCGGGTTGCCGGACGCCTGCAACCTTCCGTCCGATTTCGCTTCCGACTATGGTCTCGACAAGCTCTACCAGAAGGGGCCCGAAGGGACCGGGCAGACGCTCGCCATCGTCACGCTGGCCGCCCTCGACACCACCGCGCCCGATTACTTCTGGCAGAACATCGCCGACGTCCCGACCACCGGCCGCACCGTGACCGTGGACAACGTGGACGGCGGTCCTGGCGCGCCGAGCAACGCCGCGGGCAGCGGCGAGACCGACCTGGACGTGGAGCAGTCCGGCGCGGTCGCCCCCGGCGCCAACGTGATCGTCTACCAGGCGCCGAACACCGACTTCGGCTTCGCCGACGCCTTCTTCGACGCGGCCAGCCAGAACATCGCGAGCACGGTCTCCGCCAGCTGGCTTGAGTCCGAGACCGACCTGCAGTCGTCGGTCGCCTCCGGCCAGGAGTCGCCCGGCTACCAGGCCGCGTTCAACGAGGCGTTCCTAGAGATGGCGGCCCAGGGCCAGTCCGGCTTCGTGGCATCGGGCGACGACGGCGCGTACACCGCCGCCGGCGACCTCGGCACCACCAACCTCTCGGTCGCCACCCCGGCCGACAGCCCGTACATCACCGCCGCGGGCGGCACCACGCTCCCGTGGTCCGCCACGCTGACCGTCGCGGGCCGCAACGCGGCCACGGTGGACGTGCCGAGCCAGCGCACCTGGGGCTGGGACTACATGTGGCAGCCGATGGCGAAGCTCGAGAACGAGTCGCTCACGGCCTCGGCGGAGTCGCAGGTGGCCGGCGGCGGCGGTGGCTTCTCCACGATCGAGCAGCGGCAGTCGTACCAGTACGACGTGCCCGGCATCGGCGAGTACCACGCGGTCCAGTACCTGACACCGACCGACTACTCCACCGTCACCGGCAGCAAGATGGTCGAGCCGAACGAGTGGAGCTTCAACCCCACGCCGAGCGTCACCTCCGGCTACAGCAGCGGGCGCGCCCTGCCTGACTTGTCCGCAGACGCCGACCCGTACAGCGGCTACCTGCTGTACGAGCCGTCCGCGGTGGCCGCGGGCGAGGCGGCCCTCGAGGGCGCCTGGGGCGGCACCAGCTTCGTGGCGCCGCAGCTCAACGGGGCAACCGCGGTCATCGACTCCTACCTCGGCCACCGGGTCGGGCTCTGGAACCCGTCGATCTACGCGTTCGCAACCAGCGGGAACAGCCCCTTCACGCCGCTGAACGCGGCCGGCACCAGCGGCGACAACATCCACTACACCGGCAACCCAGGCTCGGTGTACAACGAGGGCAGCGGGCTCGGGTTCCCCAACCTGAGCAAGCTCGCCGCCGACTTCGCCAGCGAGTCCTACGGAGGCGTCAGCGGCCGGAACGGCCGCTGACCCGCGCAGCATCGGCCGCGGAATTACGAAGCCGGGTCACGCTCACAGCGGGTGTGACCCGGCTTTCTGCTTATGACGCGACGGGAGGGGCTGCTGCTCGACCTGGGACTATCGCGTCGATGACGCTGGCGGTGCGGAACGTGATCGCCTGTGACGAGCCCCCAAGTCGAAGGCCTGGCTGCCCTGAGCCGCGCCACAGTTGCATACGATTGGTGGACACCTCACGAAACATTACGCGCGTCCGAAGTGACATCGCGGGCCATTTGAAGGAGCTAGCCGCATGGCAGACAACGTCCGTCCGCCCTTCCGCGCCGACCACGTCGGCAGCCTGCTGCGTCCCAAGGAGGTGATCCAGGCTCGAGAGCAGTTCGCGCAGGGCCTGATCACGGCCGAGCAGCTCACGCAGGTCGAGGACGCCGCCATCGCGGAGATCATCCGCAGGCAGGGCGAGGTCGGGCTCAAGACCGCCACCGACGGTGAACTGCGCCGGCAGTCCTGGCACATGGACTTCATCTACCAGCTCGGCGGTATCACGAAGGTCAATGACGACACAATCAGGGTGGCGTTCCACAGCAAGGACAAGAACTACGAGTACACGCCGCCGTCCGCGCACGTCACCGCGCCCGTCTCGCTGCCTGAGACGATCTTCGCCAGCGCGTTCAGCTTCGTCCGGGACAACGCGACGCCAGGCCAGACCGCCAAGATCACCATCCCGTCGCCCAGCATGGTGCACTACCGGGGCGGCCGGTCCGCGATCGACGCGGGCGTCTATCCCGACCTCGGCGCAGTTCTGGGACGACCTCGCGGCCGCCTACGCCAAGCAGGTTCAGGGGCTGTACGACCTCGGCTGCCGTTACCTGCAGCTGGACGACACCAGCCTGGCCTACGTGAACGACCCGGCGCAGCGTGAGCACATCAAGGAGATCGGCGGCGACCCGCTGCACCAGCACGAGACCTACATCAACGTGATCAACAAGGCGCTGGCCAACCGGCCTGCCGACCTGACGGTCACCACGCACATGTGCCGCGGCAACAACCAGTCCATGTGGGCGGCCGAGGGCGGCTACGACTTCATCGCGGACTCGCTGTTCAACAACCTCGACGTGGACGGCTTCTTCTGCGAGTGGGACGACGAGCGCTCGGGCGGGTTCGAGCCGCTCCGCTACCTGCCCAAGGGCAAGCGGGTCGTGCTCGGCGTGGTCACCAGCAAGCGCGGCGAGCTCGAGTCCAAGGACTTCATCAAGCGGCGCATCGACGAGGCCGCCAAGTACGCCGACCTCGACCAGCTCTGCCTCTCGACCCAGTGCGGCTTCTCCTCCACCGAGGAGGGCAACGACCTCACCGAGCAGCAGCAGTGGGACAAGCTCTCCCTGATCGTCTCCACCGCCGCCGAGATCTGGGGCGAGTAAGAGCAACGCCAAGTTCAAAGGCACTGATTCGAACGGTCCCGTGGTTCCAGTTAGTGGCACCACGGCGACCGTTCGCATATGAATGGCCTTGACCTTGACTTACTCGGATTCCTTCCAGGCGGAGACGTCGTCGCGGTAGGTGTAGGGGTTGTTGAGGGTCTCGTGCTCCGGGATCTCCGGGTGCATGCCCTTCGCCCACTCCTCCGGTCCGTGCTCGGCCTTGAGGTACTCGAGGGTGGACTCGATCGACGCCTTGGCCTTGGCCAGGTCGACGCCGACGAGCTTGTGGTCGTACTTCACGACCTTGCCGTTCACCAGCACGGTGTGCACGTCGCCGCGGTTCGCCTGGTAGACGACGTGGCCGTACGGGTGCAGCACGGGGAAGCTGACCGGCGAGTTGTCGTTCTTGATCAGCACCAGGTCGGCCTTCTTGCCCACCTCGACGCTGCCGATGGCCGAGTCGAGGCCGAGCGCCTTCGCGCCGCCGCGGGTGCCGTAGTCCACGACGTCCTCGGCGCGCAGGATGTGGTTGGTGAGGCCGACGCCCTTGGCGTGCGCCTCGAAGTGCTCCATCGCGCGGTCGGCGTTGAGCGTGGCGCGCATCGCGGCGAAGAGGTCGCCGCTCCACCAGACGCTGGTGTCGTTGGACAGCGAGACCGGGATGCCGTACTTGCGCAGCTTCCAGGTCGGCGAGTAGCCCTGGCCGGCGTTGCACTCGGACTCGGTCGAGATCGAGGTGTAGCCGCCGGTGGCGGCGATCTTGTGGTAGCTGTCAGGGGACAGCGTCGCCGCGTGCACGTAGATCGTGCCCGGCGTCATGTAGCCGCCTTCGTACATCTGGTTGATGCCGGCGTCGCTGGTCACGTTGTAGACGCCTGCGTGCGTGGTGACCGCGACGCCGAGGTCCCGCGCGACGTCGAAGGCGGCCTTCTCCGGGAAGCCCTCGATGCCGGGCAGGTCGAAGGCGATCTGGAAGCCGAGCATGTCGCCCTTGCCGTCGAACCGGCGGCGTGTAGAAGTCGCGGAACTCCGGGTGGTCGCCCACTCCCAGGCGCCCTGGAAGATGTTGCCGTAGGCGAGGACGAACCGGCCCGGCACCTCCTCGAGCGCGTCGACCGCCGCCTCGGCGTGGTCGGTCGTCCGCAGGCCGTGCGACCAGTCCACGCTGGTGGTCACGCCGGCGTCGATCGCCTCGATGGCCGAGAGCAGGTTGCCCGCGTACACGTCCTCGGGGCGGAAGATCTTGCCCCAGGCGAGGTAGTAGTAGACGAAGTACTGGGTGAGCGTCCAGTCGGCGCCGTAGCCGCGCATCGCCGTCTGCCACATGTGCCGGTGGGTGTCGATCATGCCCGGCATCACGATGCCGCCCGCGGCGTCGATCTCCGCGGTGCCGTCGGGCACCTCGAGGCCTGGTCCGACCGCGGCGATCCGCTCGCCGGTGACCAGCACGTCGGCGTTGTTGAGGACCGTGTGCGCGTCGTCCATCGTCAGCACGGTCGCGTTCCGGAACACGACCGGCTGGCCAGGCTGCGGTCCCGCTGCTGTCATGGGGAAATCCTCCACTGTGAGGGTGCGAGTCCGGACGCTTGGCGATGCCTGGTCCGGACGATCGTCCGATAGTCGGTCACCTGAGACCTGATCGGAACACTGTCGCGTTATACGCCCGGTGTCAAGTGCCCTGAACTGCCTGACTCGGGCCACGGCAATTCCTCACATGTCCGCAGTGCGGACAACTGCTCAGGAAAAGCGCTACAGTGCGGGGGACGCAGCAACCCGTTCGCTTCGGGAGGTTCACGTGGCTCGTCGGGATGACAGCCCAGACTTCATCGAGGCGATCGCGCGCGGCCTCGACGTGATCCGCGCCTTCGGCCCCGGCCAGCCGGTGATGTCGCTGGCGAGCGTGGCCGCCGCCAGCGACCTGCCGCGGCCGACGGCGCGCCGGATCCTGCTCACCCTCGAGCAGCTCGGCTACGTCCGGCAGCCGGGGGCTCGGCGGGCGGCCTCCGGGGGCGGCCAGTCGGGCGGCGGTTACGAGCTGACCCCCCGGGTGCTCGATCTTGGCATGTCCTACGTCCTCTCCCGCGGCCTGTGGGAGGTCGCCCGGCCGCACATGGAGGCGCTGGTCGCGCAGACCAGGGAGTCAACCTCGATCGCCCAGCTCGACGGCTCCGACATCGTCTACGTGGCCCGGGTGGCGGTGCCGAAGATCGTGACGCTGGCGGTGACGATCGGCACCAGGTTCCCGGCCATGCAGACCTCGCTCGGCAAGGTGCTGCTGGCCGCGCTGCCGCTGGCGGAGGCGGAGCGGGTGCTGGCCGAGCCGTCCAGGTCCGGGATCACCACCCGCTGGCAGCCGGACGCGGCCGAGCGCGCGGCGGCGCTGCGCGAGGTGCGGGCCCGCGGCTGGGCGCTCACCGACGAGCAGCTCGCCCCGGGCATCAGGTCGGTCGCGGTCCCGCTGCGGGACGGCGAGGGCCGGGTGATCGCCGCGCTCAACGTCAACTCGCACGCGGCCGAGACCCCGCTCGACGTGCTGATCGGCCGGCACCTGCCGCTGCTGCTGCAGGCGGCGGGCTCGATCAGCGCCGACTGGGCCGCGTGTCAGGGGGCGCCGCAGGTCACGGTGGCGGGCACGGCGGCGGCACCGTCGGTAGCCCCGTCGCTGCTGCTGGTGAGCCGTCTTGACATCGGTCTACATGGCCAACATACTCGGCAGACGGACATGTGTCCGTTATGCGGACAGCTCCCGTTGGATCACATGGACAGGCACTCTTGAGCGATTCTGATCGGCCCGGTCCGCTCGCCGGGCTGCTCGTCGCCGACTTCTCTCGCGTTCTGGCCGGGCCCTACTGCACGATGCTGCTGGCCGACCTGGGCGCGGACGTGATCAAGGTGGAGTCCCCCGGCGGCGACGACACGCGCTCCTGGATGCCGCCGGTGACCGAGGACGGCGTCTCGACGTACTTCCTGGCGATCAACCGGAACAAGCGGTCGGTCGCCCTGGACCTGAAGGACGACGGCGACCGGGCGCTCGCGCAGGAGCTCGCCCGCCGGGCCGACGTCTTCGTGCAGAACTTCAAGCCGGGCGGCCTGACCAGGTTCGGCCTGGACTACGACTCGGTGAGCGCGGTCAACCCGTCCGTCATCTACGCCTCGATCAGCGGGTTCGGCAGCGGCGGCGGCCAGAACCTGCCCGGCTACGACCTGATGGTGCAGGCCATGTCCGGGCTGATGTCGCTGACCGGCGACCCGGACGGCCCGCCGTACCGGGCGGGCATCTCCGCCTTCGACGTGATCGCCGGCCTGCACACCACGATCGCGGTGCTGGCCGCGCTCAACCACAGGAACGCGACCGGCGAGGGCCAGCACCTCGACGCGTCGCTGATGGCGTCGGCGATGTCCGGGATGGTGAACCAGACCAGCGCCTACGCGGCGGGCGGGGTGGTGCCGTTCCGGATGGGCAACTCGCACCCGAGCCTGTTCCCCTACGAGCCGCTGCCCACCGGGGACGGCGAGCTGATCGTCACGGCGGGCAACGACGCGCAGTTCCGCAAGCTGTGCGAGGTGATCGGGGCGCCCGAGCTGTCCGCCGACCCGAGGTTCTCGACCAACCCGGGGCGCACCGCGAACCGGGACGAGCTCAAGCCGCTGCTGGCGGAGAAGCTCGCGGCCAAGTCCGCGGGCGAGTGGTTCGACCAGCTGATCGCGGTCGGCGTGCCCTGCGGGCCGATCAACACCGTCGACAAGGGCATCGCGTTCGCGGAGAAGATCGGCCTCGAGCCGGTCGTCACGGCCGGGACGGGCGACCGCACCCGGCCGACGATGCGGCACCCGGTCACCTTCTCCAAGACCCCCGCCAGCTACCCGCTCGCGCCGCCGGAGCTGAACGAGCACGGCGACGAGATCCGCGCCTGGCTGGCGAAGCACGTCTCCCGAGTCGGCCACGGAGGGATGAGCAATGACGCCAGGAGTACCCGACCTCGCTCGGCACCTCGGACGCCGACACGATCACCCTGCTCGGCCAGAACCTGGCCGACGACCTGATGGGCAAGGTGGGGTTCGGCGAGCTGACGTTCTGGATGGTGACCCAGCGCCGCCCGACCCAGTCGGAGGTCCGCGTCTTCGAGTCGGTCCTGGTCGCGCTGGCCGACCACGGCTTCACGCCGACCGCGATCGCCGCCCGGATCACGTACCTGTCCGCCCCCGACTCGGTGCAGGGCGCGCTCGCGGCCGGCCTGCTCGGCGGCGGGTCGCGGTTCCTCGGGGTCACCGAGGACTGCGGCCAGTTCCTCGACGCGGTGCTGGCCGAGGCGGGCGAGATCCCGACCGACGACGCCGGGTTCGACGCGCTCGCCCTCGCCGCGGTCACCCGGGCCAAGGCCGAGCGGAAGTTCATCCCCGGCCTCGGCCACCCCGTGCACAAGGTCCTCGACCCGCGCACCCCCCGGCTGATCGAGATCGCCGAGGAGGAGGGACTGCGCGGACCGCACCTGCGGCTGTTCGAGGCCATCGGCCGGGTCCACCCGCAGGTCCTCGGGCGCACGCTGCCGCTCAACGGGGCCGGCGTCTGCGGCGCGGTGCTGGCCGACCTCGGCCTGCCGATGGCCCTGCTGCGCGGGTTCGCGCTGCTGGCCCGGGCGGCCGGCCTGCTCGGCCAGCTCGCCGAGGAGCAGCGGATGCCGATCGCGAACGACATCTACATGTGCGTGGACCGCAACGCGGTCTACGTCCCGCCCAAGCCCGAGTAAAACCCAACCCCGAAGTAGTCCCCTCACGGCAAGGGAGCCGCCATGGCTACCGTCGCAGCGGTCATCGCCTCGACCCACCACCCGTTCTACTACCGAGCGTCCACCTCGACCGGCGACGGACCGCCCGCCGTTCGCCGATGAGTGGGTCGCCAAGATCACCGCGTTCCGCGAGACGCTCACCCGGGCCAACGCCGACGTCCTGGTGCTGGTCGGCAGCGATCACTTCCACCAGCTCTGGCTGGACAACATGCCGCAGTTCCTCGTCGGCAAGGCGCCGTTCTACGACGCCAACTGGTACAACGAGGAGCGCGAGTTCGGCCTGCCGAAGATGTTCTTCACCGGCCAGGAGGACCTGTCGGCGCACATCCTCCGGGACGGCCTGGACGCCGGGTTCGACCTCGCGTTCAGCAACGAGCTGCGGATCGACCACAGCGTCACCTGCCCGATGATCACGCTGCGGCCCGAGGCCGATCTGCCGATCGTGCCGATCTACACGAACATCTTCGCGCCGCCGCTGCCCCAGCCCAAGCGGTACGTGCAGCTCGGCACGATGATCCGCGAGGTCGTGGAGTCGTGGCCGAGCGACAAGCGGGTCGCCATCATCGGCACCGGCCACCTCTCGCTCGAGCTCGGCGGCCCGAGGCAGTTCGGGCCGCACGGCCCCGACCCCGAGTTCGACCGCAAGGCGGTCGAGTGGATCGCGTCGGGCGACATCGAGAAGGCGCTCGGCGAGGTGTCGCTCGAGTCCCTGTGGGAGCCGGGCAACGCCACCCACGGCTTCCTCGACTTCATGCTGATGATGGGCGTCGCCGGGGCGGGCGAGCAGGCCGACTACGTGGACTCGCTCGACCTCTTCCACACGATGGAGGCGTATTTCACCTGGTACCCGAAGGGCGGTGCGGCCTGATGTCCAAGTACCTGATGAACAAGTTCCTCTACACGGTCGACCGGGACCCGGAGCTGGTCGAGCGGTACCGCGAGGACCCCAAGGGCACGGTCGAGTGGTGGGAGGCCGAGCGGGCCAACGTGATCCTCAACGTGCCCACCGACGAGAAGTCCTCTTGGCTGCAGTTCACCGACGCCGAGCGCGAGGCCCTCGCCACGCACGACTACCCGGCGCTGTTCGGCCTCGGCGCGCACCCGTTCCTGACGCTGACCCTGTGCATCGCCATGTTCGAGCGCGACCACGCCGAACCGCTCGGCTTCCAGCTCGAGTACGCCCGGCGCCTCTCGCACTACACGCTCCCGTACCCCGACATCGCCACCTGAGGACAGCGCGGGCAAGATAATGGATCGTTGTATACATCCCGGTGTATACAACGATCCATTATCTTTGCGTTCCGCGGTTGGCGGACCGCTCGGGAGGGTCTTCGGCGTGCCGTTGCTTCTGGTTGACCTCGACAACACGCTGATCGACCGGGCGGGCGCGGTTGAGCGGTGGGCGCGGGGGTTCGTTTCTGCCCGGGGCGGCGACGCCGCCGACGCGGCGTGGCTGGTGGCGGCGGACCGGGACGGACTCGAGCCCCGGGAGCGGTTCGCCGGGATGATCGCGGAGCGATTCGGGCTGGACGGGCAGGACGAGGGTGCGATCCTGGCCGAACTGCGGGGCGGCCTGATCAGGGAACTCGTCCCCGACGACGCGGTTACCCAGGCGCTGCGGGCCGCCCGGGCGGCCGGATGGGTGTCGTTCGTCGTCACCAACGGCACCGTCGCGCAGCAGGAGCGCAAGCTCAGGCACACCGGCCTGGATCGGGAGGTGGCCGGGTGGGTCGTCTCGGAAGGGGTCGGCCTTCGCAAGCCGGACCCGGCGATCTTCCAGGTCGCGGCCGCTCGGGCCGGGCAGTCTCTAGAGGGCGCCATGATGATCGGCGACTCCGCCCGGCCGATATCGGCGGGGCGCGCGCCGGAGTGTCGGCGGTCTGGCTGCACCGCGGCCGACCGTGGCCGCTCGCGGCATTCGAGCCAGATCACCTGGCGGATACTTCCATCGGTCAAATCGTCCTGGCCAGCTCGGCTCGGCCGGGCGGCCGACGGCTTCCCGGGCGCGGTCGAGTCGCCCTCGGCGGTACCTGCTCCGGTCCAGGCGATCCGGGCGCGACTGGTAGAAGAACTCGGCCGGTTCGCTCGTCTGTCCGCTCGAGGCCCGTCCCGTGGGGGTGTCTGGAACTTGCTGCAAATCATTGCAAATAAAGTGTTGCCTATCGCGGTCTAGTGACTGCATCCTGTCGAAATATTCTGCAAGTATTTGAAAAAGTAACATATTCCCAGCTAAACGACGTGTGCCATGACCTAATGGTCGATTATTTTCATCTAAAAATCTAGTTCTTGCACCAATGTGTCGCCAATGTTATGTTCCGTTTGATCCAATAATCAGCGCTGATCCAGGCCCCCAGCGCTCGCCGCGGCAGCCAACCCCTGCCGCCGCCCCCCGGCGGCGGCTAGCGACGCCCTTGCCCCGAGGACGTCGCCCCACCTCCCCCCAGGGAAAGGCATGCACGCGATGTTGTTCTTTCACAAGCCACCGGGCGGTCCGCTCGCCGGGGCGAGACCCCGTACCCGGATGGTCGCGCTAGCGGCAGCCGTGATCACCGCGCTCGGCACGCTGTTCGCGGTGGCGCTGGCCACGCCGGCCCTCGCCCAGGCGGGCACCCCGCCCTACTGGGCGCAGTCCCCGTTCAGCGTTCCCAGCGGCACCGGCGCGACCGTCCCGTTCACCGAGTACGAGGCGGAGAGCGCGAGCACCACCGGCACGATCATCGGCCCGTCCTTCGCCCAGGGCACCCTGCCCTCCGAGGCGTCCGGACGGGAGGCGGTGCAGCTGACCGCGCAGGGCCAGTACGTGCAGTTCACGCTGACCAGCGCGGCCAACGCATTCGACCTGCACTACGCGCTGAATCAGGGCGCGTCGGGCACCCTGTCGGTGTACGTGAACGGCACCAAGCTCAGCCAGCAACTCTCGCTCACCTCGGCCTACAGCTACATCTCGACTGGGGGCATCACCGGCAGCGAGACCCACAAGTTCTTCGACGACGCGCGGATGATGTTCGGGCAGACGTACCCGGCCGGCACCACGGTGCGCTTCGAGGTGGACTCGGGCAACTCGGCCGTCCCGTACACGCTCGACGTGGCGGACTTCTACAACGTGCCCGCCGCCGCCACCCAGCCCGCCAACACGGTCTCGGTGACCACCTACGGCGCCGACCCGACGGGCGTGAACGACTCCACCTCCGCGTTCAACCAGGCGATCACCGCGGCGAATTCGGCCGGCGAGGCGGTCTGGATCCCGAGTGGCACCTTCCTCGTCAACTCGCACCTGCAGATCCAGGCGGGGACGATCGAGGGCGCGGGCGACTGGTACTCGCAGCTCAAGGCCAACGAGCTCATCGACAACACCTCCGCTGTCTCGGGCCCCATCAACCTCAGCGGCTTCGCGATCCTCGGCAGCACCGTCGGCCGGCATGACGACAGCACCGCCAACGCCATCGACGGCTCGCTGGGCAGCGGCTGGACCGTGAACGGGCTGTGGATCCAGGACACCAACGTCGGTATGTGGCTGCAGTTCGGCAACAGCAACTGCACGGTGGAGAACAGCGTCATCGAGTCCACCGACGCGGACGGCGTCAACTTCAACGGCAACGCGTCCAGCTGCACGGTGAAGAACAACTTCATCCGCGGCACCGGCGATGACAGCCTGGCGATCTGGTCTTACCCGACGGCGGACTCCAACATCACCTTCGCCAACAACACCATCGTCGCGCCGACCCTGGCCAACGGCATCGCCGATTACGGCGGCGACAACAACACCATCTCCAACAACGTCGTGGCCGACGACAACGCTCTCGGCAGCGGCATCGACATCTCCAATGAGGAGTTCCTCACCCCGTTCACCCCGCTGTCCGGCACGATCAACGTCACCGGCAACTACCTGATCCGGGCGGGCGCGTACAACCCGAACTGGGCCCACCCGATGGGCGCCGTTCAGTTCGACTC
Organism: uncultured Actinomycetota bacterium; assembly: GCA_963836195.1. Classification (GTDB taxonomy): domain Bacteria; phylum Actinomycetota; class Actinomycetes; order Streptosporangiales; family Streptosporangiaceae; genus Trebonia. The sequence continues at coordinate 154,248 of CAWIIX010000005.1, forward strand.
GTACGACTCCGCGTTCACCGGCGTCACCGTGAACTACAGCGGCGGCGCGATCCTCGACAGCCCCTACGAGGCGTTTGAGTTGGTGAGCGGCAGCGGCAACGGCTATGCGATCTCTGGGCTTAGCATCAGCAACGTCAACGTGCAGAACGTCGGCACGGTCGTCATGCAGGCAGAGACCTCGGGCTCGGCCAGCGTGAGCGGCGTGACCGCCAGTGGCGTCGGGGTCACCGGCGCATACAACGACGGCTACGACAGCGGCACGTACACGCCGGGTGCCTTCACCTTCAACCTCGGCAGCGGCAACTCAGGCTGGAGCACCACCCCGGTGCTGACCGCCTTCCCGGACCCGGTCCAGCCGGGCGCACTCCACGCGTCACCGACGGCCCTGTCGTTCGGCGACCTGGCTTCGGGCTCGACTAGCTCGGCGCAGACGGTGACGGTGTCGAACCCCGGCACCAGCGCGGCGTCGGTGTCGTCGGTCAGCGTCAGCGGGCCGTTCAGCCAGACCAACACCTGCGGCACTTCCATCGCCGCGGGCGGCACCTGCACGGTCAGCGTGAAGTTCGCGCCAACCAGCGGAGGCCCGCTCACCGGCACGCTCACCATCGCCACCAGCGCACCCGGCGGGCCGATCACCGTCGCGCTGTCCGGCACCGGTGTGACCTCCACGACGAACCTGGCGCTGGGGCAGCCTGCTACGGCGAGCAGCTCGTATCAAACCTACGTCGCCTCCAACGTGACGGACGGCAACACCAGTTCCTACTGGGAGAGCACCGACGGCGCGGGCTACCCGCAGACCATCGCGGTCGACCTCGGCTCCACTCAGTCGATCGGGTCGGTCACGCTGGACCTGCCCCCGTCGTCTGCGTGGAGCACCCGCACGGAGACCCTGTCGGTCCTCGGCAGCACCAACGGGACGTCCTACAGCCAGATCGTCGGCTCGGCCGGGTACACCTTCAACCCGTCGACCGGTAACACGGTGACGATCAGCCTGCCGTCCGGGACCAGCGCCCGGTACGTGGAGCTGAGCTTCACCGGCAACACCGGCTGGTCGGCGGCGCAGCTGTCGGAGTTCGAGGTGTTCCCCGGCGGCGGATCAAGCGGCGGCAGCAGCTCGCTGTCGGCGTCGCCGTCGAGCGTCTCGTTCGGCAGCGTGACGGTCGGCTCGACGAGCTCGGCGCAGACGGTGACGGTGTCGAACTCAGGCACGGTCGCAGCGTCGGTGTCGTCGGTCAGCGTCACCGGGCCGTTCAGCCAGACCAATACCTGCGGCAGCTCCATCGCCGCGGGCGGGTCGTGCACGGTCAGCGTCAAGTTCGCGCCGACCGCCAGCGGCGCGGCGAGCGGCACGCTGTCGGTCGCCTCCAGCGCACCGGGCAGCCCGCTGACGGTGGCGCTATCGGGCACCGGCACCACCAGCTCGAACACCGACCTGGCGCTCAACGCCCCGGTCACGGCGTCCAGCTACACCCAGGTGTACGTCCCCGCCAACGCGGTTGACGGGAACACCAGCTCGTACTGGGAAGCTAACAACGGCGCCTGGCCGAGCACCATCACCGTGAACCTGCAGTCGGTGCAGACCCTCGGCTCCATCACGATCGACCTGCCCCCATCGAGCGCGTGGAACACGCGGACCCAGACCCTGTCCGTCCTCGGCTCGACGAACGGCACCAGCTTCTCCACCCTCGTATCGTCCGCCACCTACACCTGGAATCCGTCTACCGGCAACACGGTCACCATCCCGCTCCCGTCGGGCACTAGCGACCAGTACGTGGAGCTCAGTTTCACCGCCAACAGCGTCCAGAACGGCGCGCAGGCCTCTGAGATCCTGATCTACTCGTAACGCCGAAAGAGCGGGCGGGGAGGGAATGCACATCCCCTCCCCGCCCGCTCTTTCCAGCTCGAATACGCCCGGCGCCATTCCCACTACACGATGCCCTATCCCGACATAGCCACCTGACCGCCCGGCCTTGCGGCGTCACGGGTCCGCAGTGGCGGTGCGGGGAAGACCACGGTCCATTCAAAGGAGAATCTTTAAATCTTCTTTTGAACGGGCCGTTGTTCCACCCGGTAGCCGCCATCGCGCTCCAAGCGCGCGTACATTACCCGAGGCTGACACTTGGTGCATAACCCGGCATACGTGCTGGTCAGACGCTCATCGAGCCTGTGTCGTAGCCCTCGACACGAACCCCACGAATAACCTGAGAATTACTGGTGTGGTAGCTCAGAGTCGTGATATAAACGCTTGCTGTGACCAAGTGCTGAGGTGCTTGGGCTTTCAGTGCACGGGCACTGGAGCTTTTATAGGGGGAGTAAAATGGTTAAATCGGCATTCTCCGTCGCGGCCGTCGCGGCCGTCGCGGGTCTCGCGCTGACTCCGGTCGCCGCGTCGGCCGCGACGACACGCCACCCGGCCATACTCGCGCAATCGAAAACTCAGGTTAGTACGGGTGACCCGGACACGACGGTGACCTTCACGGTGACCAGCACCGGCACCCTGACGATGACCGCTCCCGACACCGTTCACATCGGCAACGGCGCGGTGGGCGGCACCATCAGCGGTTCACTGGGGGCCGTCACCGTGACCGACGACCGGGCCCTGGACGTCGCGGCCTGGACCGTGACCGCCTCCTCGACCGACTGGACAACGGGCATCGGCGGCACGGCGACCGAGACCATCCCGGCCGGCGACGTCACCTATGACCCAGGCACCATTACCCCCGCGGGGGTCATCACCACAACCGGGAGCACCATCACGCTGGCCAACGCGGCGACGCCCCCTGCCCTTGACCCGACCGTCGTCGCCGGGACAGCCGGGATCGGCGACAACGGCGCCACGTGGAATCCGACCATCACGGTGGCGGTTCCCGCGGACGCGGTCGCCGGTGACTACACGGGTGTTCTCACCCAGTCCGTTACCGCCGGCTAGTCCCGCCGTCGTAAGAGGTCCGGGCTGCGGCGCGCGGCCCGGACCGTCAACCAAGGGGAGAACGTGCGCCGCTCGATCAGCTTCCTAATGTTCGCGCTGACCACCGGGATCTTGAGCATCTTCGGCCCGGTGGCCGGCGCAGCCACAGCGTCTAGCTTTACCGCCCCGCAGGCGCCGCACGGGTCGTTCGGTGTCCGGCTCTTCGATGCGCCAGTGGCAGAGGCGCACAACCCGCGCGCCCTGCGCTACATCATCGACTACCTCCCGACCGGCACGGTCATCCACCGCAGGATCCTCATCGCGAACGGGGAGGCTCGGACCGCGCGTTTCACCGTCTATGCCGATGCCGCTCACGTCACCGCAGGGCAGTTCGTCGGCGACACCGGGGCGACGCGCAGCGAGCTGACCGGCTGGGTCAGCGTGCAGCATCCCGTGGTCACCCTGGCGGCGGGGGCATCCGAAACGGACATGGTCACGATCAAGGTTCCCGCGGGCGCGACCAGGGGCGAGCACTACGGTGTCGTCTGGGTCCAGCAGGCGGCCAAGGCCCCCACGGGCGGCGGATCCTCCGTCATCGAGGTAGACCGGGTCGGCGTCCGCATCTACCTGGCGGTCGGTCGTGGTGGCGCCCCGCCGAGCAGCTTCGACATCAACTCCGTGACCGGGCACCTGACGGCCGCCCGTCAGCCGGTCATCGTCGCCCACGTGAGCAACACCGGCGGCCGGGCCATCGACCTGAACGGCACCGTCCGTCTGGCCGACGGACCGGGTAACACAAGTTCCGGACCCTTCTCCGCTCGGCGGGCCGTCACCCTTGCGCCCGGGCAGTCGTGGAACGTGACCTTTGCCCCGCCGAAGAGCCTGCCCGAAGGCTCTTGGCGGGCCACGGTCGCCCTGGCCAGCGGGTTGACCACGGCCACGGCCACGACCACCATCCAGCTCAGCCCGATCGTGGCCGCGCGGGTCGGCCTGTCGGGTGTGCAGTGGATCGGGCTGTCGCTTGGCAGCCTGATCCTCGTCTTCGTGATCGGCCTGGGCTGGCGGTACGCGCTGCAGAACCGGCGCCGTCAGGTTCCGGCCTGACCGCCCGGGCAAAATCGAGGCCGGCCCGACAGTTTCTGTCGGGCCGGCCCTTCCGGCCCCTTGCCGGTCAGGCGGGCTGCCGCCGTAGACGGCCTCGGCGGCGGGCGACGATGGCCGTGATCAGGCCGAGTGCCAGCACGGCCAGACCTGCGGCGGTGTAGGTCGCCGCATTCCCGACGGGGTGAGTTGATCGGGAGACCGGCGCGGCGGCGAGCGCGGGCAACCGGTCGAGGTGAGCGGCGCAGACAACGGGGCTACTGCTCCCTGGCAGCGTGACGCAGGCGACGGCGGCCAGGCGCAGCAGCGTGGGCGGCGTTTTGGTGACCCGGGTGACGTCAACGAAGGCTCGGTTGCCGCCCACCGGGAGGCTGGTCGTCCAGGACACGTGCCCGCTCGCGGCCACGCCGTGAGCGCTGGCGGAGATGAACTTCAGGCCGGAGGACAGGGTCTGCGTGACCTCGATTCTGCGCGCCGCGACCGCGCCGCTGTTGCGCACGCTCACCGTGTAGGTGAGCTCGTCCCCGGCCCGAGCCGCCACGTGGCCGTCGCTGATGCTGATCGTGAGCCCTGGTGTCCGGGACGCCGGCGCGGCCGAGGCCGTATGCGGCGTCTTTGGATGGTTCGTCGCGGGATGGCTCGCGGCCATCGCGGCGGGTATCGCTATCAGCCCGACCGCCAGCGCCGCGGTGGCCTGAGTGGGCGTCGTGCGCTTGGAAATCCTCATTGCCACTCGCCTTTCCGTGAAGACACGAAGAGTAATTGAATGAAATCGGCGAGTAATCACTCTAGCAGGGGCGGGTCGCGCTAGGCTGCCATTCAAGCGGGCGCCATGTCATTGCCGTCCGGTTAATACAGATTTACTGCCATGGTTCCAAGTTAATTCGGCTTCGTCGCCGAGCTGAATGCAGATAGCGGCTTGAATTTATCCGGGGGGATCGGTTCTGAGCATGGTTGCGGCATTTGCAGTGGGGATGATCTTGGCCGGGCTGCTGTTTGCGGCGTGGTTCTTGCGCGCGCGTTCCGGCCTGCGGGCGGCCCTGGTCATCGTGCTCGCGCTTTCCGGCCTGGCTGCGGTGGCGCCCGCGCAGATCGCAGCGGCGAGCGGCTCGACGCCTCAATCGGGTGCTCAAAGCACCATGACGTTGGCGCGTCCCCTGACCGCGCGTAAGGCAGATGCGCCAAGCCGCGAGCTCGCGCCGGCCGTGACCACGTACAACCCCGCCACCGGAAGCCAGGGCTATGGCGTGTTCGTCCAGGGGAACGCGACGCTCGGCGCGAGCTCAACCAACGGGCCGGTCGCGATGGGCGGCAACCTCACGATCGGCAATGACTTCACCGTGGCGAGCCAGACGGCGGGAACGTTCACGGCGTCCGGGGACGCTCATCCCACCGGCCTGCTCGTCGGCGGCAGCGTCAACTGGTCGGCGAGCAACTCAAGCGGTGCGGTCAACGTCGGCTCAAGCGGCTACGTCAAGGTGGGCAACATGACCGGGTCGGTCATCCCCAGCAACGGAGGCAACCCGACGCGCATCGTCGCCACCGGGGGCAGCTACGGGTCAAGGCCACGGATCGCGCTGAACGTCGTTCAGCCGTCGGCCTCGGTGAACCAATCGGGTCTCATCAACTTCACCAGCGCGTTCAGCGCATTTACCTCTCAGTCGGCCGACATGGCGACCTGCGCCAATTCGGTGACGCTCACGGACCCAAGCGGAACCCCGCTGGGCTTACCTCTTTCTCCGGGCACGAACGCTTATGTCACCCTTACCCCGGGCACGCAGAATGTCCTCGACATCTCGGCCGCCAACCTGTCCAACATCTCCACTCTGAACTTCAATAACTCGCCCACCTCGACCATGCCGCTGATCATCAACGTGAACACGAGCGCGGGCAACAACTTTTCCTGGACGCCGGGAAATTTCAATGGCGTCCAGAGCTCAGGCGTGCCGTACATGCTATGGAACTTTCCGACGGCCACTGCGGTCACGATCGCCGGGTCGTCGACGGTCCCCGGGACCATCTACGCGCCCGCTGCCACCGTGAACGACAACGACCAGAACGGCCTGAACGGCGGCGTCATCGCGGCCGCCTACGCGCAGGGCGGGGTGAGCGGTAGCCCCAACGGCGGCCAGGTCCAGTACGCGCCGTTCGCCGGGACCATCACATCCTGCTCGGCCCCGGCGCTGACCATCGCGCTCACCGCCAGCCCGAGTACCGCCGTCCCCGGCGGGACCGTGCACTACACGGTCTCCGCGACCAACTCAGGCTCGACCGCCTATAGCGCGGCGACCTTCACCGACTCGCTCTCCGGCGTCATCGATGACGCCACCTACAACGCCGACGCATCTGCCTCGTCCGGCAGCGCCTCCTACACAAGCCCGAACCTAACCTGGACGGGGAGCCTGGCGGCGGGTGCGACCGCCACGATCACGTTCTCGGTCACGGTGCACAACCCTGATACCGGCGATAAAAGCCTGGTCAGCACCGTCACCTCCACCAGCGCGGGCAGCAACTGCGCGGCCGGAAGCACCGACCCGCGATGTTCAAGCACGATCGGCGTCTCGGTCCTGATCATGGCGGTCACCGCGAGCACCCCGACCACGACCCCCGGCGCGACCGTGGGCTACACCGTCACGGTCACGAACTCGGGCACGGTCGCGGTCAGCGGCGCCGCCCTGACCGATTCACTGACGGGAGTACTCGATGACGCGAGCTACAACGGCGACGCGACCGCGACCGCGGGCTCGGTGACCTACACCAGCCCGAACCTGACCTGGGCGGGGAACCTGGCGGCCGGGGCCGTCGCTACGATCACGTTCTCGGTCACGGTGAGCAACCCTGACACCGGCGACAAGAGCCTGGTTACCACGCTGACCTCGGCCACGGCCGGCAGCAACTGCGCGAGCGGGAGCACGGACACGCGGTGCGCGACTACCGTGACGGTCCAGGTGCCGGGCCTCACGATCGCGCTGACCGCGAGCACGGCGACTCCCTCGCCCGGCACGGTGGTGACATATACGATCACGGCGACCAACTCCGGGCAGACCGCCTACACCGGCGCGGCGTTCACCGATTCGCTGTCCGGGCTTCTCGATGACGCCACCTACAACGGCAACGCGACCGCGACCGCGGGCACGGCCACCTATACGAGCCCGAATCTGGCCTGGACAGGGAACCTCGCCGTGGGGGCGGTCGCCACGATCACGTTCTCGGTCACGGTGAAGAACCCCGACACCGGCGACAAGGTCCTCGCCACCACGGTTACCTCGGCGACAGCGGGCAGCAACTGCGCGGCGGGCAGCACCGACAGCCGCTGCGCGAGCTCGATTCCCGTGCTGGTGCCCGGGCTGGCCATCTCGGCCACGGCGGGCTCGGCGACCACCACGCCGGGGTCGGCGGTGCGGTACACGGTGACCGTTACCAACACCGGGGGCACGGCCTACACGGGGGCGGCGTTCACCGACCCGCTCGGGGACGTGCTCGACGACGCGAGCTACAACGGCGACGCGACCGCGACGGCGGGCAGCGTGTCGTTCGCCAGCCCTAACCTGACCTGGACGGGGAACCTGGCGGTGGGGGCGGTCGCCACGATCACGTTCTCGGTCACGGTGAGCAACCCCGATACCGGGAACAAGATCCTCGCCAGCACCATCACCTCGGCCACGCCCGGCAGCAACTGCCCGGCCGGGAGCCCGGCCGCGAGCTGCACCGCCACGGTCAACGTCGCGGTGCTGACGATCGTCAACAGCGCCGGGGTCAGCAGCACCACCCCCGGCTCCGTAGTCCGGTTCACCGCGACGTTCACCAACTCCGGCCAGGTCCCCTATACGGGGATCACGATCGCCTCGGACATCACCGACGTCGTCGACGACGCCACCCCCAACGGCGACGAGACCGCGACCTCGGGAACGCTGTCGCTCACCGCCACCGGCATCTCCTGGACCGGGAGCATCCCGGTCGGCGGCACGGTCACCGTCACCGGCACCGTCACCGTCAACAACCCCGACACGGGGAACAAGGTAATGGCCGGCACGATCACCACCGCCGCGCCGGGCAGCAACTGCCCGTCCGCCGGGCCCGCTCCGGCCTGCTCGGTCAGCGTGCCGGTCCTCATCCCGGCGCTCACGATTAGCGCCTCCGCGAACACCTCGACCGCCGTGCCCGGCACGACGATCGGCTATACGGTGACGGTGACCAACTCGGGCCAGACCCCGTACACCGGGGCGACCTTCACCGACTCGCTGGCCGGCGCGCTTGACGACGCCACCTACAACGGCAACGCGGCCGCCACGGGGGGCTCGGTGACGTACACGAGCCCGAACCTGACCTGGACCGGGGACCTCGCCGTGGGGGCCACCGCCACGATCACGTTCTCGGTCACGGTGAACACCCCGGACACCGGCGACAAGGTGATCGTGACCGCGATCACCTCAAGCACGGTGGGCAGCAACTGCCCGGCGGGTGGCAGTAATCCCGGCTGTACGGTCACGGTGGCGGGCCTCACTCCTGCCCTTACCATCGCCGCGACCGCGAGCTCGGGGACGACCACGCCGGGGGCGGTGGTGAGTTACACGGTCACCGTGACCGACTCGGGCCAGACCCCGTACACCGGGGCGAGCGCGAGCGTCTCGCTGGCCGGCGTGCTCGACGACGCCGCCTACAACGCCAACGCGGCCGCTAGCGTCGGTACGGTGTCGTTCGCCAGCCCCAACCTTGACCTGGACGGGGGACCTGACGCCAGGGGCGAGCCGCGACGATCACCTATTCGGTCACGGTGAACAACCCCGATACCGGCGAACCACATCCTGTCCAGCGCGGTCACCTCGGCTGCGGCGGGGAGCAACTGCCCGGCGGGCGGCACCGCCCCGGCCTGTTCTTCCACGGTGGCGGTGTCGTCCCTGTCGATCGCGTACGTCGCGAGCGTGGCGACGGCGACGCCGGGCAGCGTGGTGCGGTTCACGGCCACGATCACCAACACCGGGCAGACGCCGTACACGGGGATCACGGTCGTCAACGACGCGGTCAGTGTGCTCGATAACGCGACCCCGAACGGCGACCAGACCGCGACGTCGGGGACGCTGACGGTGACGCCAACGGGGATCAACTGGACCGGGAGCATCCCGGTGGGCGGCACGGTCACGGTGACAGGGACGGTCACGGTGGACAACCCCGACACCGGGAGCCAGGTGATGACCAGCGTGCTGAGCACGTCGGCGCCGGGCAGCAACTGCCCGGCTGGGAGCGGCGACCCGGCGTGCTCGGCGACCGTGGACGTGCTGACCCCGGGCCTGACGATCGGCAACACGCCGAGCACGACGACGCCGGTGCCGGGGTCGGCGGTGGGCTTCACGCTGGCGATCACCAACTCCGGGCAGACTCCGTACGCGGGGATCACGGTAACCGACTCGCTGGCGGCGTTGGCCGACGACGCGGTGTACGACGGGAACGCGTTGGCGAGCGCGGGGTCGGTGTCCTTCGCCGGGGGGGTGCTGACGTGGAGCGGTGACCTGGCGGTGGGTGCGACCGTCGACGTCACGTTCTCGGTCACCGTGAACGACCCCGACACGGGGGACAAGCTGCTGATTGTCTCGGCTGCGTCGTCGGCGGCGGGGTCGTCGTGCCCGCCGGGCACGATCAGCTGCGCCGTGCCAGGTGACGGTGACGGTGCTGACGCCGGCGCTGACGATCGTGGCTGGCGCGGCGACGACGTCGGGCAGCGACGCGGTCGCGACCCCGGGCGGGGTGGTCAGCTACACGGTCACGGTGACCAACACCGGGCAGGTCCCCTACACCGGGGCCGGGTTCACCGACCCGCTGGCCGGCGTCCTGGACGACGCGACGTACAACAACAACGCCGCCGCCACCGCCGGGACCGTGAGCTACGCCGCCCCGGACCTGACCTGGGCGGGGGACCTGGCGCCGGGCGCGTCCGCGGTCATCACCTACACGGTCACGGTGAACAACCCCGATACCGGTGACAGTCCCTGACCGGGACCGTGACCTCGGCCACGGCGGGCAGCAACTGCCCGGCCGGCGGGGCCGACGCCCGGTGCGCCGTGACCGTCACCGTGGTGGGGGCGTCGACGCTGACGTTCACCCAGACCGCGGCCGCGAGCTCGGCGGCGGCCGGCGGCAGGGTGGACTACACGGTCACGATCGCGAACTCCGGCGGCAGCGTGTACACCGGGGCGGCGTTCACCGACCCGCTGGGCGGGGTGCTTGACGACGCGACATGGGACGGTGACGTGGTGGCGAGCTCCGGCACGCTCACGTTCGCCAGCCCGATCCTGAGCTGGTCCGGGGACGTGCCCGCCAACGGGACGCGTCACCATCACCTACACCGTCACCGTCGACAACCCCGACACCGGCGACAAGATCCTCGCCAGCACGATCACCTCCCCGTCGGCCAACAGCAACTGCCCGGCCGCCAGCCCCGGCCCCCGCTGCACCGCCACCGTCACCGTCTCGCAGCTGACGATCGACTCGACGTTCAGCCCGGTCACGGTCACGCCCGGCGGGACGCTGGACGAGACTACGACGATCGCCAATGCGGGGCGGACCCCCTACTACGGGATCAGCGTCGTCTTCGCCACCGCCAATACCGCCGCGCAGATCAGCGATGCCGGCAACGAGACCGCCAGCTCCGGGACGCTGGCGATCGGCGCGACCGGGGCGGTCTGGACCGGGGACGTCCCCGTCGGCGCCACCGTGACCCTCACCGGGTCGATCATCATCGCCAGCCCGTACCCGGCCGGCGGCCAGGTCATCGCGATCACCGGCGCCACCACCGCCCCGGGCAGCAACTGCCCGGCCGGGTCGGACGACACCCGCTGCACCGCGACCGCGACCGTGCAGATCCCCGGGCTGACCATCGCCAACGCCGCCAGCACGAACACCCCGGTCCCGGGATCGGTCGTCACCTACACCGAGACCATCACCGACTCCGGGCAGACCGCCTACACCGGCATCACCGTCACCGATTCCATCGCCGCGCTGTTCGACGACGCCGCCTACGACGGCAACGCCGCCGCCACCGTCGGCAGCATCGCCTACGCCGCCGGCCTCATCACCTGGACCGGCGACCTGGCCCCGGGCGATACCGTCACCGTCACGTTCTCCGTCACCGTGAACAACCCCGCCAGCGGCGACAAGACCCTGATCGTGACCGCCGCCTCCGCCGCCCCGGGATCGACCTGTCCCCCCGGTACGACCACCGCCCCGTGCCGCATCAGCCAGGGCGTCCTCACCCCCGCGTTGACCATTATCAGCACCGCCGACGCCACCAGCACGGTCCCCGGCGCCACCCTGCACTACACCGTCGCCATCACCAACACCGGCCAGACCCCCTACAGCGACGTCACCGTCACCGACGACCTGGCCGGGCTTCTCGACGACGCCGCCTACGGCAACGACGCCGCCGCCACCGTCGGCACGGCCGTCTACGCCAGTCCCGCCATCACCTGGACCGGCGACCTGTCACCGGGCGACACCGCCACCGTCACGTTCACCGCAACCGTGAACAACCCCGACACCGGCAACCACATCCTCGCCAGCACCGTCACCTCCGCCGCCGCGGGGAGCAACTGCGCCTCCGGCAGCACCGACCCGCAGTGCACCGCGACCGTGACGGTGACGCAGCTGACGATCGATTTCTCGGTCAGCGCGCCCACCGTGACGCCGGGCGGCGCGCTGGTCTACACCGCCACGCTGACCAACGCCGGGCAGACCCCGTACTTCGGGATCAGCGTCAGCACCGACACCACGGCGCTGGCCGCCAACGTGACCAGCGACGGGCCAGTGACCGCGAGCTCGGGGACCTTGTCGATCGGGGCCACCGGAACGGTCTGGACGGGCGACATCCCCGTCGGCGGCACGGTGACGATCATCTCTCCGGTCCGGGTGGACGACCCCGTGACGACCGACACGCTGACCGCCACGGCGGTGTCGACCGCCCCGGGCAACAACTGCCCCACGGGCAGCGCCGATCCCCGTTGCACCCCCGTCACCCAGGTGCTGGTCCCTAGCCTGTCCATCGTGACGACCGCGAACACCACCACCGCGGTGCCCGGCCAGACCGTCGCCTACACGGTCACCGTCACCGACAACGGGCAGACCCCGTACACCGGCGCGACCGTCACCGAGACGCTGAACCTGCTTGACGACGCGACCTACAACAACAACGCGGCCGCGACCAGCGGCGCCGTCAGCTATGCCAGCCCCGTCGTCACGTGGACGGGCGACCTGGCGGTGGGCGCCTCCGCGGTCATCACCTACACCATCACCGTGAACAACCCCGACACTGGCGACAAGACCTTGAACACCGTCGCCGCCTCGACCGACGCTGGCAGCAGCTGCCCGCCGGCCAGCCCCAACGCGGGCTGCAGCCTCACCATTGCCGTGCTTACCCCCGCGCTGACCATCGTCAAGACCGCCAGCACGGCGACCGCAGTGCCCGGCCAGACCGTCACCTACACGGTCACCGTCACCAACTCCGGGCAGACCCCCTACACCGGCGCAGCGTTCTCCGATTCGCTGTCCGGAGTGCTAGCCGACGCCCGCTACAACAACAACGCCGCCGCGACCATAGGCACCGTCAGCTACGCCAGCCCCGTCATCTCCTGGACCGGCGACCTGACGGTAGGCGCCATCGCGACGATCACTTACACCGTTACCGTGAATAGTCCCGACACCGGCGCCCACGTCCTGACGAACGCCGTGACCTCGGGAACCGCCGGGAGCAACTGTCCGCCGGGAAGCACCGACCCCCGCTGCACGGCAACGGTTGACATATCGGCTCTGGCGATCGTGAACACGGCCAGCGTGAGCACCACTATCCCCGGTTCCACCGTGGCCTACACGGTGACGATCACGAACACCGGGCAGACCCCCTACACCGGCGCGAGCGTGACCGACTCACTAGCCGGCGTGCTGGATGACGCGGCCTTCAACGACGACGCGAACACGACCATCGGCTCGGTCCGCTACACCAGCCCGGCGCTGAGCTGGACCGGTGACCTGGCCGTGGACGCCACCGCGACCATCACCTTCTCGGTCACGGTAAACAACCCCGACACCGGCGACAAGTCCCTTACCAGCACCGTCACCTCGGCTGCGGCCGGGAACAACTGCCCGGCCGGCGGCGTCGACCCGAGCTGCACCGCCACCGTGAGCGTCCTGACTCCGGCCCTGACCATCACCAAGACCGCGACGGTGAGCACGACCACGCCCGGCTCAACCGTCGGCTACACGATCTCGGTCGACAACACCGGCCAGACCCCGTACAGCGGGATCACCGTCACCGACCCGCTCAGCGCCGTCATCACCGACGCGGTCTACAACAACAACGCGACCGCTTCCAGCGGCTCGGTCAGCTACGCGAGCCCGACGCTGACCTGGACCGGTGACGTCGCCGTGGGGGCCACCGTGACCATCACCTACACCGTCACCGTGGATAACCCCGACACCGGCGACAAGACCCTCGTAAACACCGTCGCCTCCGCGGCCATGGGGAGCAACTGCCCGGTCGGCGGCACCGATCCGGCGTGCACCGCCACGGTGCAGGTGCTGGTCCCCGCTCTTACCATCACCAAGACAGCCGCGGTGAGCACCACGACGCCCGGATCCAGCGTCGGCTACACGATCACCGTCGCCGACACTGGTCAGACCCCCTACACGGGGGCGCAGGTGACTGACAGCCTGGCCGGCGTCCTGGGCGACGCCGTCTACAACGGCAACGCCACCGCCAGCGGCGGCACCATCGGCTATGCCAGGCCGACGCTGACCTGGACCGGTGACCTGACCCTGGGCGAGGTCGTCACGATCAGCTACTCGGTCACGGTGAATAATCCCGACACGGGCGGCAGGATCCTCGCCAACACCGTCGTCTCGTCCGACCCGGGCAATAACTGCCCGGTCGGGAGCACCGACCCGAGCTGCGCCGTCACCATCCCGGTCATGGACGGCACGCTGTCCATGACCGCGCCCATCAGCGCAAACCTGGGCACGACGGCCGTGGGCGGCAGCGTCGACGCCAGCCTGGGCGCCGTTGCGGTCACCGACTCCCGCGGCTTCGGCGCCGGCTGGACCGCGACCGTCTCGGCCACTGGGTTCACGACCGGCAACGGGACGGCCCCGGAAACCATCCCCGCCAGCGATGCGCTCTACGACATCACCGGCCTCGACTCGACGACCGGGACGGCTAACTTCAGCTTCACGCCCGCGACGGCCTTGTCCGGCAGCCCGCAGCCCGTCGTCAGCGCCACCAATGTGGGCGGGAATACCTCCGCGACCTGGAGTCCGCTGATCGACGTCCAGGTGCCAGTGACCGCTATCGGCGGCCAGTACACGGCGACGATCGTCCATTCCGTGTCCTGACTGGATCCGTCTCCAGCCCGAGCCGGTTCGACCGCCGGCGCCGCGATGGCCTGAGTGGGCGGCGTGCGCTGTGACATCTTCATCGCCACCCGCCCCTCTAATGCAAACGCGAAGAGTAATCAAATAGAAACGGCGAGTAATAGCTTTGACAGGGGCGCGTTGCGCTAAGCTGCCACTCAAGCGGGTTGCCGTGCCATTGCTGCCCGGTTATTTCGGTTTTACAGACATGGTTTCTAAACCAATTGACTCGCTGCGGGTCTGAATGTAGATATAGCTGGAATTTATCCGGGGGGATCGGTTCTTGGCATGATTGCGGCATTTGCTGTGGGGGGGATCTCGGCTGGGCTGCTGCTCACAGGGTGGATCCTGCGTACGCGTTCAGGCCGTCGTGCGGCCCTGGTCATCGTTCTTGCGATTTCCGGACTCACTATGTGGGCGCCTACGTGGGTCGCTGCGGCGACTGGCTCGACACTATTTGCCCAGTCGTTCGCCAATAACACTGTCGATACCACTTACCCGGTGGCATTGCCCGCGCTGCCGGCCAGTGCGTCCGGGTCAAATACCGCCTGCCTGACCGCCTCCGGCAACAGCAGCAGCGGCGTCCTGCATAGCTGTCCGGCCACTAATGACCCGCCGGGGTCGGGCAAACTCCGCCTGACGAACGCCGCGAACACCCAGGAGGGCGGCGTCTTCGCGGCGACGAGCGTGCCGACGTCGCGGGTATCGACGCGACGTTCAACACCTACCAGTACGGCGGCTCAACAATGCGGACGGCATCGCGTTCGTGCTGGCAGCGGTGAACCCGGCCAACCCGTTGTCGCCGGCGAACATCGGCCAGTCCGGCGGCGCGCTCGCCTATTCGGCCAATGCAACGTCCGGCCTGGTCGGCCTGGCCGACGGCTACATGGGCATCGGCTTTGATACCTACGGTAACTACAGCAACCACGTGTACCAGGGGACCGGCTGCACCAACCCCCCATACATATCAGGGACCGGCACGGTGCCGGGGCAGGTCGTCGTTCGGGGTCCAGGCAACGGCTTGGCGGGTTACTGCGCGATCAACAGCACCGCGACGACAACGTCATCGCCCGTGGTTCCGCTTAGCGCGACTACCCGTGCCGCGTCGTTGGTGCCGGTCGAGGTGGCGATCAACCCCACCTCGGCGTCGTTCACGACGGCGTCGGGCATCACGGTCCCGGCTGGCACCTACAAGGTGGTGTTCACCCCGGTGGGCAGGTCGCTGTCACGCTGTCGGGCACGTTGCCGACCGTGCCCGCGGGCCTTTACCCGTCCTCGTGGCTAACGTCCAGCGGGATCCCGCAGCAGCTCGCCTTCGGCTGGGTGGCCTCTACCGGCGGCTCCACCAACTTCCACGAGATCGACGCGGCCAACGTGGTGAGCTTCACGCCGGTCCCGCAGCTCGCGGTGACGCAGACCGCCTACAGCGCGGCGTCGCCCGCGCTCGGCGCCCCGGTGACGTACACGGTCAACCCGATCGTCGCCGCCTCGGGCGCGAGTGAGAGCTCCCCGGTGTCGGTGAGTGAGACGATGCCGGCCGGGGTGACGCCGGTGGGCGCGTACGGGCCGGGGTGGACCTGCGGGGCGCCGTCGGGCAGGTGATCACCTGCACCGACAGCGCGACCCCGTCGCAGCCGGCGCGTCCTTGCCGCGCTCACCGTTTCGGGCATCGTGACGGCTTCGGGGGTGACGTCGTCGACGATCCAGTCGGGCTCGAAGGCGACGGCGTCCTGGGCCGATGGCAACCCCGGGCTGGCCAATCCCGCGGTCGCGGGCACGCTGCCGCTGGCCCGTCGGGGGTTACCATCAGCTCCGCCTCGGGGACAATCGCGGGTGGGAACGACGTGACGGTCTCCGGGAGTAACATCTCGGGCGCGACCGTGATCGAGATCGGCACGACCAGCCAGCAGCAGGCGGGGACCCCCGTCGTCCTGCTGCCGTGCACGTCCGGGCCCGCACCAGGGTGTTTCACGGTGAACGCCAACGGGAGCCTGGATATCTCCTCGATGCCCGCGGTGGCGGCGTCCGTCACGGTCAACGTCACGGTGGTCACCCTCGGCATCGCCGGGGCGGCGAGCTACGCCTATACGTCGGCGCCCGCCGCGCCGGCAGCCCAACGGCCACGGCCGGGATCACCAGTGCCGCCGTGAGCTGGACGGCGCCTGCCACGGCAACAGCCCGATGACGGCTAGATCGTGACGCCGTACATGAACGGGGTCGCGCAGTCGCCGCTGTCCTATGGCGCGTCTACCACGACCCAGACGCTGACCGGCCTGACCGCCGGGGGGTCCTATACGTCACCGTCGCCGCCGTCAACGCGATCGGCACCGGCGCGGCCAGCCCGCAGTCCCCGCGGTGATCCCGTATGTGCTGCCGGCGCGCCGGTCATCGGCTCGGTCAGCGCGGGGAACTCGGCCGCCACGGTGAACTGGACCGCTCCGGCGAGAACGGCGGCTGCGCGATCACCGGGTAGTCGTCACGCCGTACATCGCGGCGTGGCGCAGGCGGCCCAGACGTTCTGGAGCGCGGCGACACGCGAGTCGGTGACCGGGCTGACGGCGGGCACGAGCTATACGTTCAAGGTCGCCGCAGTCAACGCGGCGGGCACCGGCCGGCGTCGGCGATGTCGGCGGCGGTGACGCTCAACGCGGGGCCGAGCCTGACGTTCGGCCGCCGCCGGCCGGCGAGGTCAGCATCGCCTACAGCGACCAGTTGACCGCCTCGGGCGGGACGGGGGCGCTGGCCTGGTCGGTCAGCAGCGGCAGCCTGCCGCCGGGGCTGTCGCTCAGTTCCTCGACCGGGCTGCTGTCGGGGTCCCCGACGGCGGCCGGCAGTTACCCGTTCACGGTCAAGATCACCGACACCGCCGGCGGGAGCGCCACCAAGGCGGTCACGCTGGTGATCGCCGCCGTCCCGTCGCTGGCGAACGGTTCGCCGCCGCGGGGCAGGCAGGGGTGGCCTACAGCGACGCGCTGGCGGTCACCGGCGGCACCGGCCCCTTCACCTGGGCGGTGTCGGGCGGCAGCCTGCCGGCCGGGCTGACCCTGAACGCCTCCACCGGGGTGCTGTCGGGTACCCCGACCGCGGCGGGCCTCTACACGTTCACGGTGAAGGTGACGGACTCCTTCGGGCTGACCGCCACCCAGAGCCTGAACCTGGCCGTCGCGGTCGGGCCCCTGGTCATCAACGCGACGGCGAGCGCCTCGACGGTCGCGCAGGGCGGGACCCTCGGCTACACGGTCACGATCACCAACACCGCGGCCAGCGCCTACTCCGGGGTCGCGTTCTCGGTCCCGCTGTCGAACGTGATCGACGACGCCGCCTACAACAACAACGCGGCGGCCACGTCGGGCACGGTCTCGGTGACCGGGCCGACGCTGACCTGGACCGGGAGCCTGGCGGCGGGCGCCGTGGCCACCATCACCTTCTCCGTCACCGTCAACAACCCCTACACCGGCAACGGGACGCTGGCGTTCACGCTGACCTCGCCGACCACGGGCACCAACTGCCCGGCGCACGGCACCGACCCGCGCTGCACGGTGTCGGTGCCGGTGTCGGCGCTGACCATCACGCAGACCGCCTCGGCGGCCACGGCCGCGCCCGGCGCGGTGGTCGGCTACACCATCACGGTGACCAACTCCGGCCTGGTCGCCTACGCGGCGCCACGTTCACCGACCCGCTGGCCGGGGTGCTCGACGACGCGGCCTACAACGGCAACGCCGCCGCCACCGCCGGCACCGTGTCGTTCGCCAGCCCGAACCTGACCTGGACCGGGAACCTGGCGGCGGGCGCTACCGCGACCATCACCTTCTCGGTCACCGTCAGCAACCCCGACACCGGCAACAAGATCCTCGCCAGCACGATCACCTCGGCCACGGCCGGCACCAACTGCCTAGCGGGCGGCACCGACGCGCGCTGCACGGCCACGGTCACCGTGCAGGGCCTGACCATCGCCGGCACCGCCAGCACATCCTCGACGACCCCGGGCGCGACCGTGCAGTACACGGTCACGGTGATCAACAGCGGGCAGGCCGCCTACACCGGGGCGAGCATCACCGACTCGCTGGCCGGGGTGCTCGACGACGCCGTCTACAACGGCGACGCCGCCGCCACCGTCGGCAGCGTGTCCTACACCAGCCCGAACCTGACCTGGACCGGCAATCTCGCGCCCGGCGCCACCGCCACCATCACGTTCTCGGCCACCGTGCACAACCCCGACACCGGGGACAAGACCCTGGCGACCGCGATCACCTCGCCGACACCCGCGAGCAACTGCCCGGCCGGAGGATCGAACCCGGCCTGCAGCACCAGCGTCACGGTCTTGGTGCCGGCCCTGACGATCGTCATGTCCTCCGGTGTCTCCAGCACCACCCCGGGATCCACGGTGGGCTACACGGTCACGGTGACCAACTCCGGGCAGACGCCCTACACCGGGACGAGCGCCGTCGTCTCGCTGGCCGGGGTGCTCGATGACGCGGCCTACAACAACAACGCCGCCGCCACCGGGGGCACCGTCTCCTATACCAGTCCGAACCTGACCTGGACCGGGACCCTCGCGGTGGGCGCGACGGCGACGATCACCTACTCGGTCACGGTCGCCAACCCCGACACCGGGGACCCAGCCTGGTCAGCGCGTGACCTCGGCCGCGGCCGGCAGCAACTGCCCGTCGGGCGGC
Organism: uncultured Actinomycetota bacterium; assembly: GCA_963836195.1. GTDB lineage: Bacteria > Actinomycetota > Actinomycetes > Streptosporangiales > Streptosporangiaceae > Trebonia. The sequence continues at coordinate 173,325 of CAWIIX010000005.1, forward strand.
AGCGACCCGCGGTGCTCGACCACGGTGCCGGTGCTGGTGCCCGGCTTAACGTTGGCCGTCAGCGCGAACACCGCCAGCACCACGGCCGGCTCGGTCGTGGCAGTACACGGTCATCGCGGACAACACCGGCCAGACCACCGACACCGGGGTGAGCTTCACCGACTCGCTGGCCGGGGTGCTTGATGATGCGGCCTACAACGGTGACGCCGCGGCGACGGTGGGGACGGTTTCGTTCGCGAGCCCGAACCTGACGTGGACGGGGACGCTGGCGCCGGGGGCGACGGCGACGATCACGTTCTCGGTGACGGTGAATAGACCCGACACGGGGAACAAGATCTTGTCGAGCACGGTGACGTCGGCGGCGGCGGGGAGCAACTGCCCGTCGGGCGGCAGCGCCCCGGCCTGCTCGTCGACGGTGACGGTGGCGTCGCTGCTCATTGTCAACACCTCGAGCGTGGCGACGACCACGCCGGGCAGCGTGGTGCGGTTAACGTCCACGTTCACCAATACCGGGCAGACGGCCTATACCGGGATCACGATCGCGAGCAACATCAGCGACGTCCTAGACGACGCGACGCCGAACGGCGACCAGACGGCCACGTCGGGGACGCTGACGCTGACGTCACGGGGATCTCGTGGACGGGGAACATCCCGGTCGGCGGGCACGGTGACGGTGACCGGAACGGTCACGGTCAACAACCCCGATACCGGCAACAAGGTGATGACCAGCACGCTGACCACGGCCGCGGCGGGCAGCAACTGTCCGTCCGGCGGAACCGACCCGGTGTGCACGGCGACGGTTAACGTGCTGATCCCGGGGCTGACGATCGTCAAGACGGCGAACGTGTCGACCACCACCCCCGGGTCGGTGGTCGGTTACACGGTCACGGTCACCGACTCCGGCCAGACCGCCTACACGGGCGCGACGTTCGGCGACAGCCTGGCCGGGCTGCTCCATGACGCCGCCTACAACGGCGACGCCGCGGCGAGCGCCGGGTCGGTGTCCTATGCCGCCCCGGTGCTGACCTGGACGGGGAACCTCGCGGTGGGGCGACGGCGACGATCACCTACTCGGTCACGGTCAATAACCCGGACACCGGGGACAAGAGCCTGACCAACACGGTCACCTCCGCCACCACGGGCAGCGACTGCCCGGCAGGCGGCACCGACCCGCGGTGCACGGCTACCGTCCAGGACCTGGTGCCAGGCTTGACCATGACGGTCAGCGCGAATAACGCCAGCACGACGGCTGGCTCGGTCGTGCAGTACACGGTCACCGCCGGCAACACGGGCCAGACGACCGACACGGGGGTGAGCTTCACCGACGCGCTGGCCGGGGTGCTGGATGACGCGGCCTACAACGGCGACGCCGCGGCGACCGTGGGCAGCGTCTCATTCGCGAGCCCGAACCTGACCTGGACCGGGACGCTGGCGCCGGGGGCGACGGCGACGGTCACGTTCTCGGTGACGGTGAACAATCCCGACACCGGGAACAAGATCTTGGCCAGCACGCTAACGTCGGCGGCGGCGGGCAGCAACTGCCCGTCGGGCGGCAGCGCCCCGGCTGCTCCTCGACGGTGACGGTGGCGTCGCTGCTGATCGTCAACACCGCGAGCGTGGCGACGACGACGCCGGGCAGCGTGGTGCGGTATACCTCCACGTTCACCAACACCGGGCAGACGCCCTATACCGGGATCACGATCGCCAGCAACATCAGCGACGTGCTCGACGACGCGACGCCGAACGGCGACCAGACCGCCAGCTCGGGCACGCTGACGGTGACCAGCACGGGGATCTCCTGGACCGGGAACATCCCGGTCGGCGGCACGGTCACCGTGACCGGCACGGTCACGGTGAACAACCCCGATACCGGCAACAAGGTGATGACCAGCACGCTGACCACGGCCGCGGCGGGCAGCAACTGCCCGGCCGGCAGCACCGACCCGCAGTGCACGGCCACGGTTACCGTGCTGATCCCGGGGCTGACGATCGTCCAGACGGCGAACGCCAGCGCCGCCGTGCCGGGGCAGGCGGTCGGTTACACGGTCACCGTGACCGACTCCGGGCAGACCCCGTACACGGGCGCGGTGGTGGCCGACTCCTTGGCCGGGGTCTGGACGACGCCGTCTACAACGGTGACGCGGCGGCGAGCGCGGGGTCGCTGGGCTATGCGGCCCCGGTGCTGACGTGGACCGGGGACCTGTCGCCGGGGGACTCGGCGACGATCACCTACTCGGTCACCGTCAACAATCCCGACACCGGCGACAAGCTCCTGATCAACACCGTCAGCTCCTCCGCGGCGGGGTCGTCGTGCCCGCCGGGCACGACCAGCGCCCCGTGCCAGGTCACGGTCCCGGTGCTGACCCCGGGGCTGACGATCGTCAAGACCGCGAGCACCGCGACCGCGGTGCCGGGGCAGGCGGTGACGTACACGGTCACGGTGACCGACTCCGGGCAGACCCCCTACGCCGGGGCGGCGGTCACCGACTCGCTGGCCGGGGTGCTCGACGACGCCGCCTACAACGGCGACGCGGCCGCGACCGCCGGCGCGGTGTCCTACGCCAGCCCGAACCTGACCTGGACCGGGAACCTGTCGCCGGGGGACTCGGCGACGATCACCTACTCGGTCACCGTGAACAACCCCGACACCGGCAACCATGTGCTCGCCAACACCGTCACCTCGTCGACCGCCGGCAGCAACTGCCCGTCGGGGAGCACCGAGCCCGGTGCACCGCGACGGTCGAGTCGCAGCTGACGATCGACTCGACGTCGAGCGCGGGGACGGTCACGCCCGGCGCGACGGTGAACGAGACGACGACGATCGCCAACACCGGGCAGGCCCCGTACTACGGGATCAGCGTCAGCTTCACCACCGCCAACACGGCCGCTCAGATCAGCGACGTCGGCAACGAGACGGCCAGCTCCGGGACGCTGTCGATCGGGACGACCGGGGCGGTGTGGACCGGGGACGTCCCGGTCGGCGCCACGGTGACGATCACCGGCTCGATCCTCATCGCCAATCCCTATCCGGCGGGCGGGCAGGTCATCGCCATCACCAACGCCACCACCGCGCCGGGCAGCAACTGCCCGTCCGGGAGCGCCGACCCGCGGTGCACGGCGACGGTTAACGTGGTGATCCCGGGGCTGACGATCGTCAAGACGGCGAACACCAGCGCGGCCGTGCCGGGGCGGTGGTCGGTTACACGGTCACGGTCACCGACTCCGGGCAGACCTCCTACACCGGCGCGGTGGTCACCGACTCGTTCGCGGCGATGGCGGACGACGCCGTCTACAACGGGGACGCGGCGGCGACCGCGGGGTCGGTGTGCTACGCGGCCCCGGTGCTGACCTGGACGGGGAACCTGTCGCCGGGGGACTCGGCCACGATCACCTACTCGGTCACCGTCGACAACCCCGATACCGGCGGCAAGCTGGTCATCAACACCGTGACCTCGTCTGCTGCCGGGTCGACGTGCCCGCCCGGCGCGACGGCGCCTGCGTGCCGGGTCACCGTCCCGGTGCTGACGCCCGCGCTGACCATCGTGGCGACGGCACCACGACCTCGGGCAGCAACGCGGTCGCGAGCCCGGGCGGGGTGGTCAGCTACACGGTCACCGTGACCAACACCGGGCAGGTCCCCTACACCGGGGCGAGGTTCACCGACCCGCTTGCCGGGGTGCTCGACGACGCCACCTACAACAGCGACGCCGCCGCTACCGCCGGCACGGTGACGTTCGCCAGCCCGGTGCTGACCTGGACCGGGGACCTGTCGCCGGGCGCGGCCGCGGTCATCACCTACTCGGTCACCGTGAATAATCCCGATACCGGCGACCAGTCCCTCACCAGCACCGTCATCTCGCCGACGACGGGCAGCAACTGCCCGGCCGGCGGCACCGACGCCCGGTGCACCGCCACCGTCACCGTGGTCGGCGCGTCCACGCTGACGTTCACCCAGACCGCGGCCGCGGGCTCGGCGGTGGCCGGCGGCACGGTGACTACACGATCACGATCGCGAACTCCGGCGCCAGCCCGTACACCGGGGCGAGCTTCACCGACCCGCTGGGCGGGGTGCTGGACGACGCCACTTACGGCAACGACGCCGCGGCAAGCGCCGGGACGGTCGGCTTCGCCGCCCCGACCCTGAGCTGGGCCGGGGACGTGCCCGCGAACGGGACGGTCACCATCACCTACACCGTCACCGTGAACAATCCCGACACCGGGAACGGGATCCTGGCCAGCACGATCACCTCCCCGTCGGCGGACAGCAACTGCCCGGCCGCCAGCCCCGGCCCGCAGTGCACCGCCACGGTGACGGTGTCGCAGCTGACGATCGACTCGACGCCGAGCGCGGGTACGGTCACGCCCGGCGCGGTGGTCAACGAGACGACGACGATCACCAATACCGGGCAGACCCCGTACTACGGGATCAGCGTCAGCTTCGCCACCCCCAACACGGCCGACCAGATCAGCGACGCCGGCAACGAGACGGCCAGCTCCGGCACGCTGTCGGTCGGGACGACCGGGGCGGTGTGGACCGGGGACGTCCCGGTCGGCGGCACGGTGACGATCACCGGCTCGATCATCGTCGCCAACCCCTAGCCGGCCGGCGGGCAGGTCATCGCCCTCACCGGCGCGACCACCGCGCCGGGCAGCAACTGCCCGGCCGGGAGCGCCGACCCGCGGTGCACGATGACGGTTAACGTGGTGATCCCGGGGCTGACGATCGTCAAGACGGCGAACACCAGCGCGGCCGTGCCGGGGCAGGTGGTGGGTTACACGGTCACGATGACCGACTCCGGGCAGACGTCCTACACCGGCGCGGTGGTGACCGACGACCTGGCCGGGGTCATGGATGACGCGGCCTACGACGGTGACGCGGCGGCGACCGCGGGGTCGCTGAGCTATGCGGCCCCGGTGCTGACCTGGACCGGGGACCTGTCGCCGGGGGACTCGGCGACGATCACCTACTCGGTCACCGTCGACAACCCCGATACCGGCGACAAGCTCCTGGTCAACACCGTCACCTCCTCCGCGGCGGGGTCGTCGTGCCCGCCGGGCACGACCAGCGCCCCCTGCCAGGTCACGGTCCCGGTGCTGACCCCGGGGCTGACGATCGTCAAGACCGCCAGCACCGCGACGGCGGTCGCCGGGGCAGGCGGTGACGTACACGGTCACGGTGACCGACTCCGGGCAGACCCCCTACACCGGGGCGACGGTCGCCGACGCGCTGGCCGGGGTGCTCGACGACGCCGCCTACAACGGCGACGCGGCGGCGACCGCCGGGTCGGTGTCGTACGCCGCCCCGAACCTGACCTGGACCGGGAACCTGTCGCCCGGCGGCTCGGCGACGATCACCTACTCGGTCACCGTGAACAACCCCGACACCGGCGACCATGTGCTCGCCAACACCGTCACCTCGACCACGGCCGGCAGCAACTGCGCGTCGGGGAGCACCGACCCCGCTGCACCGCCACGGTCGACGTCGCAGCTGACGATCGACTCGACGCCCAGCGCGGGTACGGCCACGCCCGGGACGACGGTGACCGAGACGACCACGATCACCAATACCGGGCAGACCCCGTATTACGGGATCAGCGTCAGCTTCACCACCGCCAACACGGCCGCCCAGATCAGCGACGTCGGCAACGAGACCGCCAGCTCCGGCACCCTGTCGGTCGGGACGACCGGGGCGGTGTGGACCGGGGACGTCCCGGTCGGCGGCACGGTGACGATCACCGGCTGGATCATCATCGCCAATCCCTATCCGCCGGGCGGGCAGGTCATCGCCATGACCGATGCCACCACCGCGCCGGGCAGCAACTGCCCGTCCGGGAGCACCGACCCGCGGTGCACGGTGACGGTTAACGTGGTGATCCCGGGGCTGACGATCGTCAAGACGGCGAACGCCAGCGCGCCGTGCCGGGGTCGGTGGTGCGGTACACGGTCACGGTCACCGACTCCGGGCAGACGCCCTACACCGGCGCGGTGGTCACCGACTCGCTCGCCGCGCTCGCGAACGACGCCGTCTACAACGGTGACGCGGCGGCGACCGCGGGGTCGGTGAGCTATGCGGCCCCGGTGCTGACCTGGACGGGGAGCCTGTCGCCGGGGGGCTCGGCGACGGTCACCTACTCGGTCACCGTGGACAACCCCGATACCGGCGGCAAGCTCCTCATCAACACCGTCGCCTCGTCGGCGGTCGGGGTCGACGTGCCCGCCGGGCACGACCAGCGCCTCGTGCCAGGTCACGATCCCGGTGCTGACCCCGGCGCTGACGATCGTCAAGACCGCCAGCACCGCTACCGCGGTGCCGGGGCAGGCGGTGACGTACACGATCACGGTGACCGACTCCGGGCAGACCCCCTACGCCGGGGCGACGCTCACCGACCCGCTGGCCGGGGTGCTCGACGACGCCGCCTACAACAGCGACGCGGCGGCCACCGCCGGGTCGGTGTCCTATGCCACCCCGAACCTGACCTGGACCGGGAACCTGTCGCCCGGGGACTCGGCGACGGTCACCTACTCGGTCACCGTCAACAACCCCGACACCGGCGACCAGATGCTCGCCAACACCGTCACCTCGCCCACCGCCGGCAGCAACTGCCCGTCCGGCGGCACCGACCCCGACTGCACCGCCACCGTCGACGTCAGCGGGCTCACGATCGTCAACACCGCGAGCACGTCCACAACCACCCCGGGCGGGGTCGTCGGCTACACGATCACGGCGACCAACAGCGGGCAGGCGGCGCTCACGGGCGCCACGCTCACGGCCAGCCTCACCGCCGGTCCTGGACGACGCCACCTACAACGGCGACGCCACCGCCACGGCGGGCACCGTCGCCCTGGCCGGCGACGGCCAGAGCCTGACCTGGACCGGGAACCTCGCCGTGGGCGCCACCGTGACCATCACCTACTCGGTCACCGTGAACAACCCCGACACCGGCGACAAGACCCTCACCAACACGGTGGCGTCCGCCACCCCGGGCAGCACCTGCCCGGCCGGCAGCCCCAACCCGGCCTGCACCGCCGTCACCACCGTGCTCATCCCCGGCCTGACCATCACCAACACCGCCAGCACCAGCACCCCGGTCCCGGGGTCGGTCGTCGGCTACACCCTGACCATCACCGACACCGGGCAGACCGCCTACACCGGCGCGGCCGTCACCGACAGCATCGCCCAGAGTCTCGACGACGCCGCCTACAACGGCGACGCCGCCGCCACCGCGGGGCCGTGTCCTACGCCGGCGGGGTCCTGACCTGGACCGGCACCCTGGCCCCGGGGGCCGCCGCCACCGTCACCTTCTCCGTCACCGTCGACAACCCCGACACCGGCGACAAGCTCCTGATCGCGACCGCCGCCTCCGCCGCGCCCGGGTCGACCTGCCCGCCCGGCACCACCACCCCGCCCTGCCGCAGCACCGTCGGCGTGCTCACCCCGGCGCTTGACGATCGTCAGCACCGCCGACGCCAGCACCACGGTCCCGGGCGCGCGTCGTGCACTACACCATCACGATCACCGACACCGGCCAGACCCCCTACACGGGCGCCACCGTCGCCGACGACCTCACCGGGCTGCTCGACGACGCCGCCTACAACGGCGACGCCGCCGCCAGCGTCGGCGGCGTGTCCTACGCCAGCCCGGTCCTGACCTGGACCGGCAGCCTCGCCCCGGGCGACACCGCGACCGTCACCTTCTCCGCCACCGTGAGCAACCCCGACACCGGCAACAGGATCCTGTCCACCACGGCCACTTCCACCGTCAGTGGGAGCAACTGCCCGTCCGGCAGCACCGACCCCAGCTGCGCCACCAGCGTCCCGGTCTCGGTCATGACGATCACCAACACGGCCAGCACGAGCACCACGACGCCGGGCAGCACGGTCCGCTACACGGTCACGGTGACCAACAGCGGCCAGACTCGACCTGACGGACCTCGACTTCACCCTGCCGCTGTCGGACGTGCTCGACGACGCCGCCTACAACAACGACGCCACCGCCACCGCAGGCCTCGTGTCGTTCGCCAGCCCGGAGCTGACCTGGGCGGCGACCTGGACGCAGGGGCGACCGGCGTCATCACGTTCACGGTCACGGTGGACAACCCCGACACCGGGAACAAGACGCTCGCCGACACGGTCACCTCGACCACGCCCGGCGCCACCTGCCCGGCGTCCGGGGCCGCCCCGGCGGCCTGCACCTCGATCGTCACCGTGCTCGTCCCCGGCCTGACCATCACCACGACGGCCGGCTCGGCCACCACCACGCCGGGATCGGTCGTGCATTACACGATCGCCGTGGCCGACACCGGCCAGACCACCTACACCCCCGCGACCGTCACCGACGACCTCGCCAACGTCCTGAACGACTCCGCCTACAACGGCGACGCCACCGCCACCGTCGGCGCCGTCACCTACGCCGGCCCCGTCCTTACCTGGACCGGGAACCTCGACCCGGGCGGCACGGCCACCATCACGTACTCGATCACCATCGACAACCCCGACAACGGCGACAAGCACCTGGTCACCACGGCCGTCTCGAGCGACCCGGGCAGCACCTGCCCGCCCGCCAGCGCCAACCCGGCCTGCACCGCCAACGTCACCGACCTGATCCCGGCGCTGGCCATCATCAAGACCGCCAACACGGCCAGCGCCGCGCCGGGCACGGCCGTCGACTACACGATCACCATCACCGACACCGGCCAGACCCCCTACACCGGCGCCGCCGTCACCGACGACCTCACCGGCGTGCTCGGCGCGGCCGCCTACGACAACAACGCCGCCGCCACCGCCGGCACCGTCTCCTACGCCGCCCCGCCCTGACCTGGGCCGGCGACCTGACACCGGGCGACACCGCCACCATCACCTACTCGGTCACCGTCACAAACCCCGACACCGGCGGGGCCAGCCTGGTCAACACCGTGACCTCGACCGCGCCCGGCAGCAGCTGCCCGCCAGGCAACAGCAGCCCCCAGTGCACCGTGACCACCGGCGTCATCAGCGGCCCGCTGACGATGACCGCCCCCGCCACCGCCGCCCTGGGCGACGGCCAGCCCGGCGCGACCATCACCTCCAGCCTCGGCACCGTCGAGGTCACCGACGGCCGCGGCTTCGGCGCCGACTGGGCCGCCACCGTATCCTCAAGCAACTTCACCACCGCAGGGGGCAGCCCGGCCGAGACCATCCCGGCCGGCGACGCCTTCTACGACATCACCGGCCTGGCCACCGCCACCGGCCCCGCCACCTTCGGCTACACCCCCCAGACAGACCTCTCACCCAACCCCCAGGACATCGTCAACGCCACCAACGTGGACGGCAACACCGCCGTCACCTGGAATCCCCTCATCCAGATCACCATCCCCGGCGGCGCCATCGGCGGGACCTACACCGGCACCATCGTCCACTCCGTCACCTAACCGCCCGGACCGTAGGAGCCTGCGGGCAGATCCGCAGTACTCGTTTACTGCTCGCATCCCGCTGCCAGTTCAGCTTGCCCGGGTCGCCGCCCACTACGTCGCCGGGCCGGCCCCCGCTGCACCGCCACCGTGGAGCTGTCGCCCGGCGGACGGCCACCGGTGACCTCGCCCGTCCAGGTCACCGACGACCGCGGCTTCGGAGCCGGCTGGAGACTCTCCGCCACCGTCTCCGCCACCGACTTCACCACCCGTGGCGGCACGCCCGCCGAGACCAATCCCGGCCGGCGACGCCAGCTACGCCATCACCGGACTGACCGCCGCCACCGGGCCCGCCGGATATCATCTTTTTGCAAAATCCATGGCGTTTCCGCCTCTATCGGAGGCTACGTCTAACAAATGCAGCAGAATTTCACAAATCCCGGCCGTCGCCAGCGTTAATTTCGTGATGCGGAACCACTTACAGGGATTGAAGGGCCGAGGTCTTTGCCAGGCTGACCACGTTCGGCGTGCCTGCGTGCCTGCGTGCCTGCGTGACTGCCGTTTCCGCCGGCGCCCAGTCCCGCCACCGGGCAGTCCCGGGCGGCAGCACCGGGCTGAGCCCAAGAACGCGAAGACTTTTCGCAACGTGAAGAATTTTAGCTCGCATAGCGCGAATTTCTTTCGCCGTAATAAAAAGCTTCGCGATCCTGGGCGGCAACCGCCCCGCCCGCCTGATCACCCGGCGCGTGAGGTCATCGGCGCATCACAGCAGCACCATCGGCCGAGCCCAGGGACCCGGGCCATTCAATCCCTGTAGCGACGCGCCGACAGTGCGTTCACTACGCGGCGACCAGCCGCCACGACGCCCCGCTCCACACCCCGCCAAGCGGGGTGGCAGTCGCCGGGCGCGACGACGTAGTTTCACCGAAGGCCACGCACTGGTTGGCCCGCAGGCAGTTCACGCCGAAGAAGTAGGACGACGTGCCGGTGCCGGTGCCGGGACCCGGGACGTTCTGCGCCGTCCACGTCTTCCCGTTGTAGGACAGCGCCGTCGCCTTCGTGGCCGCCGTCGGGCCCTCACCGCCCACCGCGACGCAGGTCCCGTCCGGCCGGCAGGAGACGCCGTACAATGCGGCGCCTCCCTTCGGGGCCGCCATCTTGTCGGCCGTCCAGGACTTGCCGTTCCACATCTCGGTGAACCCGAAATTGTTCGTGCCCAAGCGGTTGCTGCTGAGGCCGGCGACGGCGCAGAGCAACGTCGAGGGGCACGAGACGTCGTTGAGCGTGACGTTCGCGGCGCCGGCCGGCACGGCCGGCTTCATCGCGGTCAAGTCCTTGCTGTTCCACTTGGCCAGAAGCATCGCCGGCGCGCCCGCGAGCGAGGAGTAAGACTCGCCCGCGATCACGCAGAACGTGAGGAAGTGGCAGGAGACGGCGCCGGGATACGCGGACCGCGCGCCGCCCGGGAGGCTCGCCGTCTGCAGCGCCCACTCGACGCCGTTCCAGGTCTCCAGCAGCAACGGGCCTGCACCCCCTCGCGAGTAGCCGACCGCGAAACAGCTGCTGACGGTTATGCAGGACACGCCGGTCAGGGCGGCGAAACCGCCGTTCTTGGGCACCGGGGGCGCGGCGGTCGGGGTCAGCGACTTCCCGTTCCAGGTCAGGGCGTACGGCCGCTCGGCCCCGGCCCCGGCTAGCGTCAGGTACCTCCCGACCACCACGCAAGAGATGGCCGACTCGGCGGCCGACTTGCAGGAAACGGCGGCCAGGTTGACGCGCGCGACCGTCGGCATCGGCGTCGGCAAGGCGACGGAGCGCCATGCAGTCCCGTTCCATGCCTCGACGACCTGGGTCAGATCGCCCGACTTGCCGAGGCTCACCCCGATACCCAGGCAGGAATTCGGCGTCCCGCACGAGAGCTTGCCGCTGAGGATGAATGCGCCAGTGGAAGTCCCCTGATGTTGGGTCGCCAGGGTCGCGGCTGACGCGGCGGCCGTTGGCAGAGCATTAGCGCCCGCGACCGCCAGCGCGGCAAGCGCCAACAGCCCGGATATGACTATTTTGCGCACTGGACGCCTTTCACGAAGGTCTATATTGGCAGTACACCACAATGCCACGAGTAGCCACGTCGCGCCATTCAATGATGAATAACGCGCGGTCCGGCGAGTCGGTTTTGGAATACCGGCCGAATTCAGCGGGCCTGAAGGCGATCGCCCCCGTTAATTCCATATGAGTGATTTGAACGTGGGTTTTGCCGCACGTCGGCGAGGGCGGCCGTCGTGCTCGGCGGGCGGAGCCCGGCCTGGCAGCGATGGTGTGCCCTCATGACGGCTGGGGGCGATCGGGTCGCCGGGTTCAGCGACGCCCGGTCCCTGGTCGTCGACGTCTCAGAGCAGGGCTACGACTGGGCGGGGGACGTCGGCGTGACCACGGTCCAGCTCCGTCCGGTGCACCAGGTCCACCGGCGGGCATCGAGGTCATACTCGACGTCGTCTACAACCACACCGCCGAGGACGGCGAGCACGGCCCCATTGGCTGACCTAGATGCACGTCGATGGGTTCCGGTTCGGCCTGGCCGGGAGGGGATGCACATCCCTTTCCCGCCCCGTCGGGACTGCTACCAGACGGCAACCGATCGGCAAACCGCGCGGCTACCTTCGCTCTGCACACTGGCGCTATGAAGCAGTTGAAGCAGAAAGCCCGCGCTACCGGCGCCAGGACCGCAACCGCGATCACGGTCTGCGCGGGCATCGCGCTCACTGCTCTCCTGCTCCCCGCACTCGGCGCCAGCGCCGCCACTATTCAGCACCCTGTGCACGCGCCAATCCCCGCGAGTGCCCCCAGTTTTTCCGCTGCTGTCCAGAGCGCGCCCGCCCATCAGTACTCTTGGGCCACGGGCTTCGATACCGGTTCCACCGGGCCGAGCTGGATTACTGAAAACTTCGCTATCCAGAGCCAGAGCTTGAAGGACCGCACCGGCTCTATCGAGGATAACCACTCTATAACGGAGACCTTCGCACGGGACGCGGCCGGTAACGCGTTCGAATTCGGAGTCAGCTCTGACGAGGGAAACGCAACGACGCAGCCTACGCTCTTCACGACTGCCTGGACGGCCGGGCACTTCGACGGCTATGAAGCCGGCTTCGTGTCAACAACCACGGTTAAGCCCGGCTCGTTCAGGCCGCTGACCGGCCAGAGCCCCGAGTTCGGCTACTCGATCACCGGCGGAAAAGTCTGGTTCACTTACGGCGGAAACCGTTTCGGCTACATCCCAGAGTCCTACTGGAAGGGCGGCTTTCGCGCCGTCACCGAGACGCAGACCTATGGCGAGGTCTACAACAACACGCCGGGCGGATCCAGCATCCCGACGATGAACGGCGCCGTCAGCAACTACCGAACGAGCACCGGCAGCCACCTTACCAAGTACGGTGTCAGCTCCCCGTACCGGATCACGCACGCTACGGCAACCGGCTTCACGTTCGGCAGCTAACGCCGTCAGGCGGCGGTACGCCAAGGGGCCGCGACAGAGCCTGACTCATTGCCCATTTCCAGGGATTTCCTGACTAGCGTCCGGATTGTGTAATGGACGCCGATCCTGAGATTTCCATATCGGCGATGGCGAGTTAGCGCGCGTCAACCGTGAATTCCCTGTAGCGTTCCTAGCCTAGAATTCCTGAATCGGATGAGCGTCTGCATGCCAGTGAAACACGTGCAATCGGCCTTTCGGTCATGCTTGCGGGTGTGTCAGGGCATCACGGCCCGTATGGTTCCTGATTTCCTGAGACTAGCCATGAGAGAAAGGCACCGCATATGACGGATATCGGCAGCCGTGCCCCGCGCAGGCGGCCCGGCTACGCCTGGCTGGCCGTGGTTCCCGCGGCCGCGGCGGGCGCCATCGCCTTGTTCATCGCCTCTCAGCCGCCCTGGCCGAGACAGCCCCGGTGGGCCTCGGGACGGCGGGCGGCTTCGCGGTCCTGGCCGGGACCACGGTCACCAACACGGGCCCGAGCACCATCAGCGGGGACCTCGGCGTGAGCCCGGGCACCGCGGTGACCGGGTTCCCGCCCGGCACCGTGTCCAACGGCACGATACATAGCGCCGACGGCGTCGCCGCGGGCGCCCAGTCCGACCTGACCACCGCGTACAACGACGCCGCCGGGCGCAGCCCGACAGCTAACGTCCCCGCCTTCATCGGCGCCGGCCAGACCCTCGCGCCCGGCGTGTACAAGGCGTCTTCCTCGCTGGACGTCGGCGGGTCGCTGACGCTGGACGCCGGCGGTGATCCGAACGCGGTCTTCATCTTCCAGGCCCCCTCGACGCTCGTCACCGACTCGGCCAGCAGCGTCATCCTCACCGACGGCGCCCAGGCCTGCAACGTGTTCTGGCAGGTGGGCAGTTCCGCCACCCTCGGCACCGGTTCCGCCTTCACCGGCAGCATTCTCGCCCTGACGTCGATCTCGGTGGAGACCGGTGACACCATCGCCGGGCGCGCGCTGGCCCGCAACGGGGCCGTGACCCTCGACGACGACACGATCACGTCGCCTGCCTGCGCGACCACGCCGCCGACGCCGACGCCGACTGCGACCACGCCGACGCCGACGCCGACCGCTACGATCTCGGCGACACCCACGCCGACTAGGCCCGCGCCGACGCCGACCGCTACGACCTCTGCGACGCCCACGCCGACCAGGCCCGCGCCGACGCCGACCGCCACGGGCCCGAGCCCGGCGCCCACTCCCACCCCGGTCCGCACTCATTTCCCGGTGACCGGCTAAGGATCGGAGCCACGGGGAGGCTGTTCACAACGCCGGTCCGCGTGGCGCTCATGATCGCGTCAATGCGATGAAGGCGAGGCGTAGGCCGCTAGCGCCGCTTGCTCGACTCGCTCCGCCTCGCCATGACCCGTGGGCTTGATCATGCGAGCCAACCTCCAGCGGTGGCCAGAAGGCACGTTCCGCACCGTGCCGCCGATCACGCTGAACAGGACATCTGTCTCGTCCGCGTCAGGCCACCGAGTCGGTGATTGTCCCCGAGTAGAGACCCCCGACCGCTCCGGTGGGCACCAGCACCTGGATCACCGGGTTCCACGCGGCCGAATTGTCTCCATCTACGAACGTGGCGGTGACGACGGCCTGCGCCGTCCCGGACAGATCGGTCAGGAACGCTGGGGTGAAGGTCGCAGAGCCCGTTGTCGAGGTGAAACCGCCGATCAGGTACCGGACGTCGTCGACCGGGATGGTCTCGCCCGCGCGGCCGGCACCGGTGGTGAAGCCGGTCGCGGAGGCCGTGGCGGTCCAACCGGCCACGCCGGCCCGCTCATCGGTCACCTGGACGATACCGAGACTGCCGGCCGCCGTTCCGCCGGGTGCGGCCGAGCCGAGACTGGCGCTGGCCGGCGCGGTGATCGAGAGCACGCCAAGGACGACCAGGATGCTCGAGCTGCACTGCGGGTCAGAGCTTCCCGACATGCAGTTGCTGCCGGGGTCGGCGGAACTGACGGTGTTGGCGAGCGTGAGGTTGCCGGTTTCAGGGTCATTAACAGAGACCGAATAGGTGACGGTCGCGGTATCGCCCGGGGAGAGGTTGCCGGTCCAGGTGAGGTCCGGGGAGGCGAACGAGGCGGCGCCGCTGGTGGCAACGGCGTCGCCTTTGTAGGTGGCGTCGTCGAGCACGTCCGCGAGCGAGTCGGTGACGGTGGCTCCTGCATAGGCGGTGTTGCCGGTGTCGGCAATGGTTAGCGTGTAGGTCACTGTGTCGCCTGGCGCTGTGGTGCTGGGCGAGGCGGTGATGCGGATGGTCAGCCCCGGGATTGGGACTGTGATCTGGTTGGTGTCAAGGGTGACCGCGCCATTACGGGCCAGCGCCCGGCCGTCGATAGTGACACTGGTTGTCACGGTGATCGACGTGAGGGCCAGGATGTTTCCCTGCAGGGCGGAGCTGGTTCCGAGCGTCGCGGAGCTGCCGACGACCCAGAACACATTCGATGCCTGTGCGCCGTTGACGAGAACGACGTTGCTCGCGGACGCCGTAATGAGCGTGGAAGCGGCCTGGAAGATGAAGACGGCGTTCGGGTTGCCCTGGGCGTCAAGGGTGAGGGTCCCGGTGATTCCGAACGTGCCCGCAGCCGAGTTGTACACCCCCGGTGGCTCGGTGGTCCCGCCGAGTTCCGTGGGGATGGTGGCGGTGACGGTCTCCGCCGCAGCGTCGTTGTAGGCGGTAGTCAGGTCGTTCTGGGCCTGCACCGCCGCAGCGTCGGCTATGTCCCCGGTCCCGTCCACCGTACCGGGCGGGAACCCTGTCACCGCGGTACCCGGGCTCAGCCCGAGATCCCCGTTGATCGTGGTGGCTCCCGTGTTCGTGATCGTGGACCCGGCCAGCACGGCGAAGTTCGCGGCGGTACCCAGCGGCACCGTCGTCGACGCGGCCCTCGCAATGGACTGCAGGCCGATGAGCGCGGTGGCGGCGAGCGCCAGCGCTGAACATCGCGCCAGCCAGCGGAACCGGCGTCCCCGGCGGGAGTCGCGAGTGAAAGTAGCCTTCATCTAAATCGGACCATCCCCCTTGGCCTCCGCCTTGCGGTCCCCCGACCGCCGACGCGACGAGCAATCCGCCGAGCGCTCACCTTACTCGTGAGCTTGGCCCTGCGGCTTAATTCCGCGGCGAGCCGTTGGATTACAGGGGCGAAAGCGGAGCAGCCAAGATATTTCCGGCGAAGGCGGCAACAATGGGTCACATAAGCGTCGAGAATGGCTCGCACGGTAACTGAGGATCGTGATATAAACACTTGCTGCAATGCAGTACTTGAAGACTTGGGCTTTATAGGTGGAGCAAAAATGGTTAAAACAGCATTCTCTATCCCGGCCGTCGCGGATTTGGAGCCCGGTGGCCAGCGCGCGGCCGGCCTCAGCGACGTCAGCTAAGCCACGCCCGCCCCGCATCGCGGTCGGCATCCTGACCACGGCCGCCATCGCGTCGGCCGCGTCGCTCGCAACCGGATGCAGCCACCACGTGCCCGCGCGGTCGGCCGCCGCGGCCGGGGTGCATGCGGGGAGGGCGGCAGAACTCGTGGCGGCCCCGGCCGGGTGGAGCCTGATCGCCACCACCAAGGGCGCCATCCCGCGGTTCGCTAGCCCGGGCGGCCGGCCGGACGGCACCGTGCCCGGCCGGTGGTACGGCGGCACATCATCCCTGCCGGTCATCGGCCAGCAGCCGGGATGGTTCAGGGTCCGGCTCGTCACCCGCCCCAACGGGTCGACGGCCTGGGTCCGCGCCGCTGACGTGACCATCACCGCCACGCCGTACCGGATCGTCGTCGACCTCGCCGCCGAGCACCTGCGGCTCTATCGGCTCGGCAAGGAGATCATGAACGCCCCGGCCGGGATCGGGACCAAGCAGGACCCGACGCCTACGGGCCGGTATTTCGTCGCCATGCTCGAGGAGTCCCCCAACGCCGGGTACGGTCCGTTCATACTCGTCACCTCGGCCCATTCCGACGCGATAAGCGACTGGGAGGGCTTCGGCGACGCGGTGATCGCCATCCACGGCCCGCTCGGCGAGGGCAGCCAGATCGGAACCAGCGGTGCCGCACTGTCACACGGCTGCATCAGGCTTCAACTCCCCGACCTGGCACGCCTTCGGCCCGTACCCGTTGGCACTCCCATCACAATCACCGCGTAGTCACCCGCGAACCACTTCGGGACGCGCCTGCGAGGCGGCCGTCGGGCTCGACGAGGCGGAGCCCGGCCGGACAGCGATAGTGTGCCCTCATGACGGCTGAGGGCGATCGGGTCGCCGGGTTCGGCAAGCTTGAGGACGGGTTGCGGCAGTCGAGTCCCTGGTATACCTGGGGGCCGTACGTCAGCGAGCGGCAGTGGGGCACGGTCCGCGAGGACTACAGCCAGGACGGCGACGCGTGGAACTACCTCCCGTTCGACCATGCCAGGTCGCGGGCCTACCGGTGGGGCGAGGACGGGCTGGCCGGGTTCAGCGACGTCCACCAGCAGCTCTGCCTCGGTCTGGCCCTGTGGAACGGGCGGGACCCCTTCCTCAAGGAGCGGCTGTTCGGGCTGACCGGGCCGGAGGGCAACCACGGCGAGGACGTCAAGGAGCACTGGTGGTACCTGGACGCGCTGCCGAGCCACGCCTGGAACCGGTGGCGTTACCACTACCCGCAGGCCGCGTTCCCGTATGAGCAGCTTCGGACGGAGAACGCGCGGCGGGACCGGCGCGCCCCGGAGTACGAGATCCTCGACACCGGGGTGTTCGACCAGGACCGGTACTGGATCACCGAGGTCGCGTACGCCAAGAGCGACGACGCGCGGGAACTGCTGATCGAGATCAGCGCGACCAACGTCGGCGAGGACGCGGACACGCTGCACGTGCTGCCGACCGCCTGGTTCCGCAACACCTGGTCGTGGGAGAACGGCGCGCCCAAGCCGGTCATGAAGCTCGGCCAAAACGGCGTCGTCGACATCGACCATCCTTTCCTCGGCCCGCTTGAGCTGCTGGCGGACGCCGCCGACGACGGCGCGGTCACCAACGCCGTCACCCCGACACCGCTGTTCTGCGAGAACGAGACCAACTCGCAGCGACTGTTCGGCTCCCAGCCGGAGACGCCGTACCCCAAGGACGGCATCAACGACCACGTGGTCGGCGGAGCCCCGACCGTGAACCCGGACCAGCAGGGCACCAAGTGCGCGTTCTGGTATCAGCTGACGGTCCAGCCGGGCGCGACCGCCACCATCCGGCTAAGGCTGAGGCCGAAGCCGGAGACGGGAACCAGCGGTCCGTTCGATAAGAAGGATTTTGATCTTGTCGTTCGGAGGCGGCGGGCCGAGGCGGACGAGTTCTACCAGGCGCTGACCCCGCCGCAGGCCGGCCCGGACGAGGCGCTGGTCATGCGGCAGGCCTTCGCCGGGATGCTCTGGTCGAAGCAGTTCTACAACTACGACGTGGCGACCTGGCTGGACGGCGACCCGGCCCAGCCGGCCCCGCCGCCGGAGCGCGAGCTGAACAGGAACGCGCGCTGGCGGAACTTCAACGCCTTCGACATCCTGTCGATGCCGGACAAGTGGGAGTACCCGTGGTTCGCGGCCTGGGACCTGGCGTTCCACTGCGTCTCGCTGGCCCACGTCGACCCCGGGTTCGCCAAGTACCAGCTGGTGCTGCTCTGCCGGGAGTGGTTCCAGCACCCGAACGGGGCGCTGCCGGCCTACGAGTGGGACTTCTCCGACGTGAACCCGCCGGTCCAGGCGTGGGCCGCGCTCGAGGTGTTCGCGCTTGACGGGGGGAGGGACCTCGACTTCCTCGCCCGGATCTTCGACAAGCTGCTGGTCAACTTCACCTGGTGGGTGAACAGGGAAGACGTCTGGGGCAACAACTTGTTCGAGGGCGGCTTCCTCGGCCTGGACAACATCGGCCCGATCGACCGGTCGCACCTGCCGCCGGGCACGGTCCTCGAGCAGTCGGACGCCACCGGCTGGATGGCGTTCTACGCGCTGTCGATGGCGACGATCGCGCTCATCCTCTGGCGCAACGGCCGCCAGGCCGGCGCCGACCTGGTGCTCAAGTTCCTCGAGCACTACGCCGGCATCAGCTCGGCGCTGGAGACCCAGGGGATGTGGGACGACGCCGACGGGATGTTCTACGACCACCTCTGCCTGGCCAGCGGCGCGGTCATCCCGGTCAAGGCCAGGTCCATGGTCGGCATGATCCCGCTGCTGGCGGTCGGCGTGGTCGACCACCAGATGGTCGTCACCGCGCTCCGGTTCAAGAAGGCGTTCGCCGACTTCCTGCACCGGCAGGGGCTGACCGACGCGGACAAGGCGCGCGAGATGGGCCTGCTCCGCGACGGCGCCGGGCGTGAGGAGAAGCTGCTGCTGAGCGTCGTCGGGGTGGACCGGCTCGCGCCGGTGCTCCGGTCGCTGTTCGACGAGTCGAAGTTCCTATCGCCGTACGGACTGCGCTCTCTCAGCGCGGAGCTCAAGGACCAGCCGTACGTGCTGCACCTGGAGGGCACGACGGCGACGATCGACTACGAGCCGGCCGAGTCCACCACGGCGATGTTCGGCGGCAACTCCAACTGGCGCGGGCCGATCTGGTTCCCGCTGAATTACCTCCTGTGCAACTCACTGCACACATACCACGCGTTCTTCGGCGATGACTTCACCGTCGAGTACCCGACTGGGTCCGGTCAGCAGAAGAACCTCAGCGAGATCTCGGCCGACCTGCGCGAGCGGCTGGTCTCGATCTTCCTGCGCGGCGAGGACGGGCGGCGCCCCTGCCACGGCTGGGTCGACAAGCTGCAGCACGACCCGAACTGGCGGGACAACGTCTACTTCAACGAGTACTTCCACGGCGACAACGGCGCGGGCCTCGGCGCCAGCCATCAGACCGGCTGGACCGGCCTGATCGCCGACGTCATCCGCCGCCGCCACGGCGCGGTGCCTGAGGCGATCGACTTTATCGGCAGCCTGGAATACCCGGCCAAGGATGACCCGCAGTGACGGAGGGCGCGGTCAAGGCCACGGTGAAGGCGCTGCCCGGGGACGGCGCCCGGCTGGGCGCGACGCCCGCTGACGGCGGGCGTGAACTTCGCGGTCGCCTCGAGCGTGGCCGAGGAGGTCACGGTCTGCCTCTTCGACGCGACCACCGGCGAAGAGACCCGGGCCACGCTCGAGCACTACGACGAGGGCGTCTGGCACGGCTTCGTGCCCGGCCTCGCGCCCGGGCAGGCCTACGGTTACCGGGTCAGCGGACCGTTCGACCCCGCCCGGGGCCTGCGCTGTAATCCGCGCAAGCTCCTCATCGACCCCTACGCCCGCGCCCTCTCCGGCGCCGTGACGTACGGCGACGCGCTGCTCGGCCACGACCCGGCCGACCCGGCGAGGCCGTCCGGCCTCGACTCGGCCCCGCACGTCCCCAAGTCCCTGGTCATCGACGTCTCCGACCGGGCCTACGACTGGGAGGACGACGCCAAGCCGCGCCACTCCAACGCCGACTCGGTCGTCTACGAGGTGCACGCGAAGGGGTTCACCGCGCGCCACCCGGACGTGCCGCCCGAGCTGCGCGGCACGTACGCCGGGCTCGGGCACGACGCCGCGACCGGCTACCTGCGCGACCTCGGCGTCACCGCGGTCGAGCTGCTCCCTGTGCACGAGTACGTCTCCGAGGGGTTCCTGGTCGACCGCGGACTGACCAACTACTGGGGTTACAACTCGATCGGCTACTTCGCACCGCACCAGGCCTACTCGGCGGCGGCCCGCGGTGCGCCGGGCGGGCTGGCCGGGGGCGGGCAAGTCAGTGAGTTCAGGGACATGGTCAAGGCGCTGCACCGGGCGGGCATCGAGGTCATCCTCGACGTCGTGTACAACCACACCGCCGAGGGTGACGAGAACGGCCCGACGCTGAGCTTGCGCGGCCTGGACAACGGCATGTACTACTGGCTTGACCCGGACGATGCGAGCAGGTACTACGACACGACCGGCACAGGGAACTCGCTGAACGCGGGCGACCCGCAGACGCTCCGTCTGATCATGGACTCGCTGCGCTACTGGCTGACCGAGATGCACGTGGACGGGTTCAGGTTCGATCTGGCGGCCACCCTCGCGCGCGACGAGCGCGGCGGCGGCTTCGACCAGGTGTCGGCCTTCTTCGACCTGGTCGCGCAGGACCCCGTGGTGTCGGCCGCGAAGCTGATCGCCGAGCCGTGGGACGTCGGCCAGGCCGACAGCTACGACCTGGGCAGGTTCCCCGCGCTGTGGGGGGAGTGGAACGGGCGCTACCGCGACTCGATGCGGGACTTCTGGCGCGGCCGCGACGTCGGCGTGGCCGAGTTCGCGACCCGCTTCAGCGGGTCGTCCGACCTGTACGGGGCCGCCCGGCGGCGGCCCACCGCCTCGGTCAACCTGATCACCGTGCACGACGGCTTCACGCTCCGCGACCTCGTCTCCTACGACCAGA
Organism: uncultured Actinomycetota bacterium; assembly: GCA_963836195.1. GTDB lineage: Bacteria > Actinomycetota > Actinomycetes > Streptosporangiales > Streptosporangiaceae > Trebonia. The sequence continues at coordinate 194,672 of CAWIIX010000005.1, forward strand.
AGCACAACCAGGCCAACGGCGAGGAGAACCGCGACGGCACCGACGACAACCGCTCCTGGAACTGCGGCGCGGAAGGCCCGACCGACGACGCCGAGGTCAACGCGCTGCGCGCCCGTCAGACGCGGGCGCTGCTATCCACCCTGCTGCTCTCGTTCGGGCTGCCGCTGCTGCTCGGCGGCGACGAGATCGGCCGCACTCAGGGCGGCAACAACAACGCCTACTGCCAGGACAACGAGATCTCGTGGGTCGACTGGGAGGCGGCCGACAACGAACTGCGCGGCTACCTGCGGCGGCTGCTCGCGCTCCGCCGGGGACACCCGGTCTTCCGCCGCCAGCGCTTCCTGACCGGCGCCGAGACGGCCGACCTGGGCTGGTACAGCTCGGCGGGCAGGGAGCTGACCGACGGGCAGTGGGCGGACCCGACCATGCACGCGATGGCGGTCTACCTGGACGGGTCCGACGCCCCGGACGAGGCCGAGGACGGCACGCCGCTGCTCGACGATGACTTCCTGATCCTCGTCAACGGCTGGCGCGAGCCGGTCACGTTCACGCTTCCCCGGGTCCGCGAGTCCGCGCAGAGCTGGTTCGTGGAACTGGACAGCTACGACCCTGCCGTCTCGGCCGCCCGTGAGTTCCCCCGGCACACCGGCGATCAGATGGTGGCCCGGGCCCGCTCGGTGACCGTCCTGCGCGCGCCGAGAGCAGAGAAAGACGAAATCGAGTAGTCCGAACGGACCCGTGCTTCGCCTGGTAGGTAGGGCGACCGGGGGCCACCACAGCTCATGCGTCTAGTTCGGGCACCGGCCCTAGTCCGGCCCGACAAGGTTGACTACACGTGTGGCCCGCCCTCGGTCGCAGCCTCCATTTTAATCGACCCGGGACTTGGCTCGCGGCCGCGGAGCGTGGCCGCGGTGAGCAGGCCGGCCAGGATGACGAGGCCGGCCGACAGGTAGAGCGCGTCGTGCAGGCCCTGGCCGAAGGACGCGTACGCCGCGCCGATCACCTGGTTCACGATCGGGCCGTAGCTGGTGTACTTCGTCGGCGTCTGGCCGGTCTCGATGAACGAGATGATCGTCGACTTGAAGCCGAGGATCAGGGTCTTCTCGCTCGCCGGGACGTTCAGTGCCAGCAGGTGGCTCGTGAGGGAGGAGTTGAGTTGGGAGAACACGAGCGCGCCGAGGATCGCGACGCCGGTGACCGCGCCGATCTCGCGGCTGGTGTTGGTGGCGGACGCGGCCATCCCCGACCGCTCGGGCACCACGGCGTTGAGCGCGGTCGAGGTGACCGGCACGATCGTGATGCCGATGCCGATGCCGGCCAGCGCCAGGGCAAGGCTGAGCAGCGGATAGTTCGGATGCGGGGTGATCAGCGGGTTGGCCAGCAGCAGCCCGGTCGCGAACGCGGCGCAGCCGCCGACGATGAGCCAGCGCGGGCCGACCCGGCCGGCCCAGTAGCCGGCCACCACCGACGAGACGATCATGAGCACGGTCATCGGGGCGAAGACGAGCGCGATCCGGTAGCCGGAGGCGGTCACCACCTCGTCCAGGTAGAGCGCGGTGAAGAAGAAGATCGCGAAGGTCGCGAAGTAGGTGCAGAACGCGACGGCATTCGGCACCGTGAACCAGACGGAGCGGAAGAGCCTCATGTCGAGCAAGGGGTTGGGCGCGCGCCACTCCCAGAGCACGAACGCGACGGCGAGCACGAAGGCGGCGCAGAGCAGTCCAAGCACCAGGGGCCTGGCGAAGCTTGACGTCTCCGCGTCGATGATGGCGAACACCAGCGTGGCCAGCGCGCCGGCGCCGAGCAGGGTGCCAAGGGTGTCGACCCGCAGCTGCCGGTGATCGGAGCTCTCCGGCACGACGACCGCCGCGACGAGCAGCGCCGCCAGGCCGAAGAACAGGTTGAACCAGAAGATCCCGCGCCAGCTCCACGCGCCGATGAGCGCGCCGCCGATCACCGGGCCCATCGCCAGGGCCAGACCGGAGACCGCGGCCCAGACCCCGATCGCCCGGGCGCGGGCGCGCTCGTCGGTGTAGATGTGCCGGAGCACCGACAGGGTGCCCGGCTCGCTGGCCGCGGCGCCGCAGCCCATGATGACGCGGCCGGCGATCAGCGTCTGCGCATTCGGGGCGAGCGCGCAGAGCACGGACCCGGCGCAGAACACCCCGGCGCCGGTCAGCATGACCTTCTTCCGGCCGAGTTCGTCGCCGATCATGCCGCAGGCCAGCATGAGCGAGGCGAAGGTCAGGGCATAGCCGCCGACCACCCACTGCAGATCGGCGACTGAGGCCTTGAGATCGGTCTGTATGTTGCCGAGCCCGACAGAGACCACCGTGTTGTCGAGGAACGTGAGAAAGAGCAGCGTGCAGAGCGAGGCGAGCGCCAGCCGGTTCGCCCGGTCGCGCCCACCGCCCTCCCGGCCGGCCGCAGGCCGGCTTATCTTGCTGATTTCCATGCCGCTGGCGCCGTTATGCTCGTCGCCGTCAGGAATGCCATGGGGTGACGCCTTCCTCGGTCTCGGTCGCATGTGGGCTGGTTTGACCCAGCTGCTATGCCGCATGTGTTCCCGTCCGTGCGCCGCCTACCCAGCGGCCGGCCGCGATCGCCGACACGAGCGTCAGTTCCCGGGTATCGGCTGTGCCCATTATGCACACCTGATTCACGTGAAACCGGGATTTATTCGCCGGGGTTCGCGCACCTTGTTTCCGTACAGGCGGGCGGCGGCCGGGACAACGGCTCGCCGGGCGCGTGAGCAGGACCTCGGGGACAGTTCTCAGCCGGATTACCCATCCAGTAACCTCCTGCCATGCCAGGAGACCAGCCGCCTAGCGACAGCAGCCCACGGCCAAGCCCCTGGCGGGAGAGGGCCACGTGGCTGCCGTACGTGCTCCTCACGGTTGTCCTGTGGGCAGTCCGGGTATTCGTGCCGCGCTGGCCCGACCAGGTCGCCCTCTACCTGGCCGTAGCGGGCCTTGTCGCCCTGGTGCGCGTCCATCAGATCCACCGGCGCGGGCAGACCGTCGCGGAGGCGATGGCCGCCAGCCGGGCCGAGCGGCGCCGCCTGGCCGAAGCGCGAACGAGCGCCCGCGAGGCGGTCGCGGCATTGCCAGGGACCTCGTCGAAGGCGCCCCCGCCACGGTGCTCCGCGTGCCAGACCTGGCCATGGCCCACGCGGCCAGGACCTTCCTGGAATCCGCGGGCGCGACAGTCTCTATCACCGACCCGGCCGTCTGACGGGATGCTGGCGTGCCAGCATCCCGTTATCAAACGCGGCCCGGCCCGCAGGCTCTTAGTGCACCTTGTTGCCGTACAGTCGCACCGCCAGCGGGGCGAATATGACCAGCAGCCCCAGCGACCAGCAGACCACGGCGAGCTCGGGGTGCTGGGCCGGCCAGGCGTGCACCAGGGCGGCCGGGTTCGGGTTGCCGAAGAGGGAGCGGCACGCGGCCGCGAGCGACGACATCGGGTTCCACTCCGCGACCGGCTGCAGCCAGCCGGGCATGCTCTGGGTGGGGACGAAGGCGCTGGAGATGAACGTCAGCGGCAGGAAGATGATGAACCCGGTCTGCTGCGCCGCCTCCGGGCTGCGGAGGACCATCCCGAGGCAGACGCCGAGCCAGGTGAACGCGTAGCCGAACAGCAGCGCGAGCGCGAACGCCTCGATCGCGTCGCCCGCCCCGTTGTGGATGCGCCAGCCGATCGCGAGCCCGACCAGGGCGATCACGACGCCGCCGATCACCTGGGTGAACAGGTCGGCGATGGTGCGCGCGGTCAGCACGGCGGCGCGGGACATCGGCAGCGACCTGAACCGGTCGATCAGCCCGGTCTCCATGTCGCTGACGATCGCCACCGCGGTGCCGGGCGCGGTCTGCGCCAGCGTCATGCCGAGCATCCCGCTGATCAGGTACGAGTGGTACTTATCGCCGCCGCCGAGGCCGCCGATCGCGCCGCCGAAGACGTAGGCGAACATCAGCACGAACAGGACCGGCTGGATGGTCACGTTGGACAGCGTCTCCGGCTCGCGCCTGATCCGGGCGATTGACCGCTTGGTCAGCACCCAGACGTCGGTGAGGAACAAGCTGAACGGGTTGCGGCCGATCGTCGTGCCCGCGGACTGGGCCGGGTCCATGGCGAGCGCGGTCATTGGACCGCCTCCTTCGCTGTCTGCTGGGTCTTCGCGGTCTTGTCTTCTGCGACGTGTCCGGTCAGCGTCAGGAACACGTCGTCGAGCGAGGCGCTGCGCACGGATATCTCGCTGACCTTGACGCCGGCCGCGTCGAGCGACCGGACCACCTCGGTCGCCAGCCCGTCGGAGGCGATGACGGGCGCCTCGATGAGACGGCCGGCCCCGGTCGGGATGACCGGCGTGGTCGCGAACGGGGCGAGCGCCCTCGCCGCGGCCTCGGCGTCGGACTCGTCGGCCAGCGTGATCAGCAGCCGCTGGCCGCCGACGGACGCCTTGAGCTCGGCCGGCTGGCCCTCGGCGATGACCCTGCCCCCGTCGATGACGGCGACCCGGCTGGCCAGCACGTCTGCCTCGTCGAGGTACTGGGTGGTGAGCAGCAGCGTCGTGCCGTCCGCGACCAGCTGCCGGACGATGTCCCACATCAGCGCGCGGGCGCTCGGGTCGAGGCCGGTGGTCGGCTCGTCGAGGAACAGCACCGCCGGATGGCCGATCAGCGAGGCGGCCAGGTCGAGCCGCCGGCGCATGCCCCCGGAGTACGTCTTGACCGCCCGGGTCGCGGCGGCGGTCAGGTCGAACTGCGCGAGCAGCTCGTCCGCCCGGGCCTTGGCGGCCCGCGCCGTCAGCCGGCTGAGCTGGCCGATCATGATCAGGTTGGCCCGCCCGCTGAGGTACTCGTCCAGCGCCGCGTACTGGCCGGTGAGGCCGATCGTCCGGCGCACGGCGGGGGCGTCGGCGACCACGTCGCGGCCGAGGACGCGGGCCTGCCCGCCGTCCGGGCGCAGCAGCGTCGCCAGGATGCGGACGGCGGTGGTCTTCCCCGCCCCGTTCGGGCCGAGCAGGCCGTAGACGATGCCGGCCGGCACGGTCAGGTCGAGCCCGTCAAGGGCCTTCGTCTTGCCGTAATGCTTGACAAGCCCGTCCGCCTTGATGGCGGGCACGTCGCTCATGGCGTTCTCCCCGAGGATGCTCGTACGCTGTACTATTGGCGTACACCGTACGATAGCCGTACGGTGTACGAGAGGCAACCGAATAACCGGCGCGGCCGGGCGGACGAGGAGCTTTTGGTGGGCGACGACCAGGAAGACGAGGAGCTCTTCCTGCCGCTGCGCCTCTTCTACGGGGTCAGGTCGTTCAGCCCCCGCGACCGGCGCGAGTGGCACCACGAGCGGGTGATCGCCGACCGGATCAACAAGCACCGCAAGCAGTGGGAGGGGCGCGGCCAGGGGCCGGGCCGGACGCCGGGGCGGATGCGCGGCCTCAGCCGGGCCGACATCGTCGATGCTGCGGTCGCCATCGCCGACGCCGAGGGGACCGAGGCCGTCAGCATGCGGCGGATCGCCAGCGACCTGCGGGTCGGCGCGATGTCGCTCTACTGGTACGTCGAGTCCAAGGAAGAGCTGCACCAGCTGATGCTGGACACGGTGCAGGCGGAGATCGAGGCGCCGGCCCCGTCCGGAGACTGGCGAACGGACCTGGCGGCCTACGCCAGCAACACCAGGGCGGCGCTGCTGCGTCACCCGTGGGCGATCGATTTCGTCAACACCGGCCCGCCGTCCGGCCCCAACGACGCGCGCAACGCCGAGCGGCTGATCGGCTCGCTGAGCGGTCTCGGCCTCGACGTCAAGACCACGATGTGGATGCTGTCGACCCTCGGCACCTACGTGATGGGGGCCGCGCTCCGCGAGATCCAGGAGCTTCGCTGGCACCGCAGCCTCGACAAGACCACCGAGGACCTGACCGAGGCGGAGGTGGAGGCGCTGCGCGACGAGTTCGCGCAGCGGATCCGCCGGTCCGGGCGCTACCCGAACCTGACCATGATCATGGACGCGAACTTCGACCCGGACGCGCCGGAGACCAGCCACGACCGGTTCTGGTTCGGCCTCGGCTGCCTGCTCGACGGCTTCGCCGCCGCCATCGGCCGCGGCCGGTAGATTGCGGGCGCACCGAGGTCAATGTCGCTTGGCTTAAGTTGATCATGGGGTCTGAGAGTGCCACGTGGCACCGGCGGCCGATGGATCGGCCCGAGTCGCGCCGTGATCGCGAAAATATTTCTTATCGCGAAGACTTTTCGTGCGCAGAGCACGAATTATTTACGTCAGGAGAAAAATCTTCGCGATCATCGCGGTGAACAAGGCCGCCGCTCTCGGCGACGCTGCGTTAGGGCGCGAGATAGCCGATGTCGAGCAAGAACTTGTCTTGATCAGCATGCATGTGATCTGGAAGCCTCGTGAACCATCCGCTGTCTGAAGCATCAGAGCTAGCTACGAGCTCGCCACTGTAGTCAGTAACCTCGAAGACAAGCCCAACTGGGTGATCCAAGTTGTTCAGGTAGTGTGAAGGATATTCTATGTAGCCGCAATCAGTCGTCTTGTGGACGTCAATCGATAGCTCTCTCATGGCAACCCTGCGAACAGCCTCAATCAATGATTCACCGAACTGCACCGTACCGCCAGGCAGATGCCACTGATGTTTACACGGGTCAATAGACCGCCGTGTCAGATAGACAGCGCCGCCCTCATTTCGCACAATGACTTCGACCGTCATGCGCGGCACTCTTGAGTAAACGTACTTGAATTCTTCCTTACTCAATGGCCAGTCATGATCTTCCACGTCTTCATGATACGGCGCGGTCGGCGCCGGCGTGCGTCGAGCCGATGTGCTCGGTACTCCGCGACCTGACCGGGGAGGGCCATACGATCTATTTCCAGCGCAAATGGACGAAGAGGCGGCCGAAGTTCTTCGAGTCCTTCTCGATCCGGTAGTACTTGGCCGGCGGTGGGTTCTTCTGGAGGAACCGCAGCACGTGCTTCTTCAGCTGGCCGGAACCCTTGCCGGGGATGATCTCGATGAGCGGCGCCTTCTTCGCAACGGCCTCGTCGAAGACTCGGTTCAGCGCCTTCTCGATCTCGGCGCCCGAGTTGTAGATGTCGTGCAGATCCAGCGTGAGCTTCACCGGTACAGGCTACGCGCGGCCGGCCGGAGGCGCCATCGGCCGGCCGTCACAGCACGCCGGGAACGGGGGCGCCGCCCTGGTCGGGATCCCCGTAGGGCCAGAGGGTACCGATGATCTTCGCGGCTGTCTGCGCGGGGTCGCCCTCGGCGAGCACCGTCACCACCCGCTCCTCGTCCGGCGCGGGCGGCTCGAGGACAGCGAGCTGGCTGTCGAGCAGTTTCCCGGGGAAGAAGTGGCCCCGCCGGGCGAGCAGCCGCCGGTCAAGGACGTCCCGGCTGACCTGAAGGTAGACCATCGTGGCGGCGGGCCGCCCGTGGAGCAGCTCGTCCCGGTAGGCGCGCCTGAGCGCGGAGCAGGTGATCACGGCCGACTGCCCTTCCGCGATCCTGGCGTCGATCCACTCGGTGACCGCGCGCAGCCACGGTCGGCGGTCCTCGTCGGTGAGCGGGATGCCCTCCCGCATCTTGGCGACGTTGGCTTCGGAGTGAAACGAGTCGGCGTCGGCGAACCGCCAGCGCAGCCGCCCGGCCAGCATCGCCCCCACGGTTGACTTACCGCATCCGGCCACGCCGGCGACGATCAGGATCACGCCCTGAGCCTAGCCCGCTGACCTGGCCGCGCAACCACGCGGGTCACGGCCGGGTGACGGACGTTAGGGCGCCTAGCGGATGAAGGCGCCGGCCGCGACGGCGGCGAAGACCACCGTCAGATACACCAGCGACAGGTGGAACAGGCGCATCGTCACCAGGCCGTCGGCGCCGTCGGCGCTGCCCGCGACGGCGGCGTCCGTCTGCCGGGACTGGTGGAAGAGCCGGTGGACCTCGTACAGGAACGCCGCCCCGGCCACGATCGCGACCCCGCCGTACAGCGGGCCCGCCCAGGGCCAGACCGCCAGCGAGGCGGCCACCATCAGCCAGCTGTAGACGACGGACTCGGCCAGCACCCGGCGGACCGAGGCGACCACGGGGAGCATCGGGATGCCCGCGCTGCGGTAGTCATCGCGGTACTTGATCGCCAGCGCCCAGAAGTGCGGCGGCTGCCAGAAGAACACCACCGCGAACAGCAGCCAGGCCGGCGCGGGAACCGTCCCGGTGGCGGCCGCCCACGCGATCAGCACCGGGGCCGCGCCGCAGGCCCCGCCCCAGAGCGTCGACTGCGACGTGTGCCGCTTCAGCAGGATGGTGTAGATCACGACGTAGTAGAAGATCGCCGCCAGCGTCAGGCCGGCCGCCAGCAGGTTGGTGGTGACGGCGAACAGCGCCACCGAGACGACCCCGAGCACGAGGCCGAAGACGAGCGCCGACCGGGGCGCGACGGTCTGCCGGACCAGCGGCCGGGTGGACGTCCGGCGCATGATCTCGTCGATGTCACGGTCGATGTAGCAGTTCAGCGCGTTGGCGCTGCCGGCCGCGAGCGCGCCGCCGAGGACCACCACCACGGTGACGGACAGCGACGGGAGGCCGCGGTAGGCCAGGAAGAGCGTGGGCACCGCGGTGATCAGCAGCAGCTCCACGATCCGCGGCTTGCACAGCGCCACGTACGCGCTGACGGTAGCGCGAAGACTGGCCTGCTGCCCTGGGCCATCGGCGGCAGTGCGAACTGGCCGACGGACGTTTACCGCGCTCACCTGGGATAAGACCACCTTCCGGCCCTGCGGAGGCCGGGCACCCCATCGAGACTACACGGCGTCGTAATGTGCCGGCGCGGCAGGCCCGTGGGCCCGCGCGTTCGGAAGGCCGATTGCTGGGAAGGTTTCTGGCAGCTGGGAAGGTTTCTTGCAGGTAGCAACCTTACGGGGGGAATGTGGCAGCTCGTCGCGCGCCGGGATCGACGTACCGGCTCCAGCTCACCCCGGATTTCGGGTTCGCGGAGGCAGCCGAGATCGGCCAGTACCTCGTCGATCTCGGCGTCACCCACGCCTACCTGTCGCCGGTGCTCGAGGCGGTTCCCGGATCCCTGCACGGCTACGACGTCACCGACCACTCGCGCATCAGGGGCGAACTCGGCGGCGAGGAGGGCTTCCGGACGATGGCCAAGCGGCTGCGCGGCCTCGGCCTCGGCCTCGTCGTCGACGTCGTCCCCAACCACATGGCGGTGCCCGCCAACATGGCGCTCAACCGGCAGCTGTGGTCGGTCCTGCGGGACGGGCGCGGGTCGCCCGACGCCCGGTGGTTCGATATCGACTGGGCGGCGCAGGACGACCGGATGCTGCTGCCGATCCTCGGCGGCCCGCTGGAGTCGTGCCTGGGCGACCTGCGGGTGGAGGCCGGCGGCGGGCCGGACGGCGAGCCCGCGCTCAGGTACTTCGACCACGTCCTGCCGCTGCGGCCGGGGACGGCGGGGCTGCCGATGCCCCGCCTGCTCGAGTCGCAGCACTACCGGCCGGCCTGGTGGCGCGACGCCTCGACCGAGCTCAACTGGCGGCGGTTCTTCAACGTGACCTCGCTGATCGGGGTCCGGGTCGAGGAGCCGGCCGTGTTCGACGCGACCCACGAGGTCATCATCCGGCTGGTGGCCGAGGGACTGGTGGACGGCCTCCGTATCGATCATCCGGACGGGCTGGCCGACCCGCGCGGTTACCTGGCCAGGCTCGCGTCCGCGACCAACGGCGCCTGGGTGGTGGTCGAGAAGATCCTCGAGGCGGACGAGACGCTGCCGGTCGACTGGGCCTGCGCGGGGACGACCGGTTACGACGGGCTCAAGCTGATCGACGGGCTCTTCGTCGACCCCGGCGGCGCTGGCCCGCTCACCGCCGAGTACGCGCGGTTCACCGACCGGCCGGGCGAGGACCCGGTTGCCCTCCGGTTCGCCGACGTCGCCGAGACGGCCAAGCGGGAGGTGGCCACAGGGACGCTTTCGGCCGAGGTGACTCGGCTGGCCCGGCTGCTCGACGGCGTCCGCCCCGACGTCACCGAGGACGACATCCGGACCGTGCTGGTCGAGGTGCTCGCCGGTTTCCCCGTCTACCGGGCCTACGTGCACCCGGGCGAGCCCCCGTCGGCGGCGGCCGAGGCGGCCGTCGGGGAGGCGGTCGAGTCGGCCCGCGAGCGGCTGCCGGACAAGCTCCGCGGGCTGGCCGACGATCTCGGCCGGGCCGTGCTCGGCCTGGGCGGGCCGAGCGGCGGGGCGCCTGGCCGGGCGGCCGAGCTCGTCGTCCGGTTCCAGCAGACGACCGGCCCGGTGCTGGCCAAGGGGGTCGAGGACACGGCCTACTACCGGTGGTCGCGACTGCTCGCGCTGAACGAGGTCGGCGGCGACCCCGACCGGTGCGGGCTCGCGCCCGTGGCCTTCCACGGGCAGGCGGAGCGGCTGGCGGCCGACTGGCCGTTCACCATGACCACCCTGTCCACCCACGACACCAAGCGCCAGGAGGACGTCAGGGCGAGGCTCGCGGTGCTGGCTGAGATGGCCGAGGGCTGGGGCCGGCAAGCCGGCCAGTGGCACCAGCGGGCGGCGTCCCGCGTCGCCGGCGACACGGCCGCCGCCGTCGACCCGGACACCGAGTACCTGATCTGGCAGACCCTCGTCGGCGCGTGGCCGATCAGCGGCGAGCGGCTGGCCGGGTATCTGACCAAGGCGGTCCGCGAGGCGGATCGGCACACCGCGTGGACGGCCCCCGACGTCGGGTACGAGGGGGCGGTGCTCGCCCTGGCCGCCCGGGCGCTCGACGACCCGGGGCTCTCCGGCTCGCTTGGGGAGTTCGTCGCCGCGATCGCGGCCGACGCGCTGGTCAACTCGCTCGGGGCCAAGCTCGTTCAGCTCACGATGGTGGGGGTGCCCGACATCTACCAGGGATGCGAGCTTTCCGGACTCTCCCTGGTCGACCCGGATAACCGGCGTCCGGTCGACTTCGCGCGCCGCCGGGCGCTGCTGGCCGACCTCGACGCGCGCCGCCTGGACCTCGCCCCGGGAGACGACGGCGGGCGCCTGGACGCGGCCAAGCTGCTGGTCACCGCCCGGGCGCTGCGGCTGCGGCGCGCACGCCCGGACTGGTTCGCGGGCGGCTACGCCCCGGTCGCCGCCGTCGGCCCGGCCGCGGACCATGTGGTCGCCTTCGCCCGAGGCGCCGACAGCGGAGGGCCGGCCGTCACGGTGGCGACCAGGCTCCCGGTCGGCCTGCGGGCCCGGGGCGGCTGGTCCGGCACCGTGCTGCCGCTGGCCGGCCCGGCCCCGGGATGGGTGGACGTGCTCACCGGCGCCGTCTTCCGCGGGGACAACCTGCCGCTGGCCGACGTGACCGGGACGCTGCCGGTGGCGCTGCTGGTCCCGGAGGGCACATGACCGTCTTCAGCGTGTGGGCGCCCGCCGCCGGCCGGGCGGACGTGGACGTGGCCGGGAGGCTGTACCCGATGTCGCCGGCCGGCCGGCCGGGGTGGTGGAGCGCCGACGTCCCGGGCGCGATCGGCCTGGCCGGCACCGACTACGCGTTCCGCCTCGACGGCGGGGAGGCGCTGGCCGACCCCCGCTCGCCCCGCCAGCCGTTGGGTCCGGCCGGCCCGAGCCGGACCTACGACCACGCGGCGTTCGGCTGGTCGGACGGAGGCTGGCGGGGCGCGCCGGCGTCCGGCGCGGTGATCTACGAGCTGCACATCGGCACGTTCACCGCGGAGGGGACGCTGGACGCCGCGATCGGGCGGCTTGACCACCTGGCCGATCTCGGCGTGACGGTGGTGGAGCTGATGCCGGTGGCCGCGTTCCCCGGCGATCACGGCTGGGGGTACGACGGGATCGGCCTGTGGGCGGTGCACGAGCCCTACGGCGGCCCGGACGCGCTCAAGCGCTTCGTCGACGCCTGCCACGCCCGCGGCCTGGCCGTCTACCTCGACGTCGTCTACAACCACGTCGGCCCGGGCAACCGGCTGGCCTCGTTCGGGCCGTACTTCACCGACGCGCACCTGACCCCGTGGGGCCCGGCCGTCAACCTCGACCAGCCGGGATCCGACGAGGTGCGCGCGTTCATCGTCGATAACGCCCGGATGTGGCTGCGGGACTACCACCTCGACGGGCTCCGCCTCGACGCCGTGCACGCGCTGGTGGACACCCGCGCGGTGAACATCCTCGAGGAGCTGGTGATCGCGGTCGACGCGTTGGCCGCGGCGGCGGGCCGGTCGATCGTCCTGGTGGCCGAGTCCGACCTCAACAACCCGCGGCTGATCACGGCCAGGCAGGCGGGCGGCTACGGGCTCGACGCGCAGTGGAACGACGACTTCCACCACGCCGTGCACGCGCTCGTGACCGGCGAGCGGCAGGGGTACTACAGCGACTTCGGCTCCCTCGCCGCAGTCGCCAAGACGCTGACCGGAGCGTATTTCCACGACGGGACCTGGTCCACGTTCCGCGGCCGGACCCACGGCCGCCCGGTGGACACCCGGGAGACGCCGGCCTACCGGTTCGTCGTGTTCGACCAGGATCACGACCAGATCGGCAACCGGGCGGTCGGCGACCGTCTCCCCGCCACGCTGGCCGGCCACCCCAATCGGCACGGGCTCCTCAGGATCGTGTCCGGCCTGGTCCTCACCGCGCCCTGCACGCCGATGCTGTTCATGGGCGAGGAGTGGGGGGCCGACACGCCGTGGCAGTTCTTCACCGATCACACCGATCCCGGCCTGGCGGCGGCGGTCACGGCCGGCCGCCGAGCGGAGTTCGCGCATCACGGCTGGGGCGAGGCCGACGTCCCCGACCCGCAAGCTAAGGAGACCTTCCTCCGCTCCAAGCTGGACTGGGGCCAGCCCGCGCGCGCGCCGTACCATTCGCTGCTGGGCTGGTATCGCGCCCTGCTGGCGCTGCGCCGAACCCGCCCGGAGCTGGCCGACCCGCGCTTCGACCGGGTGCACGTGGACTACGACGAGGACGCCCGGTGGATGGTCATCCGCCGGGGCCGGCTTCGCATCGCCGCCAACCTAGGCGAGGCCGACACGATCCTCCCCATCGGGCCGGCCGCCGTCAAGCCGGTCGCGCTCCTCAGCTCCGCCCCCGGCATCGCGCTGGCCCCGGACGCCGTCACCATGCCCCCGGCCACCTTCGCGGTCATCGACCTGCCAGACGAGGCGGCGGCCTTAAGCGGTCACGAGGCCGGGGCGAAGCTGACCTCGGCGGTGTCGACGGTGCCCGCAGTCCGGCCCGGGGCGCTGTGGTAGCGCCAGTACAGGTTGGTGTGCGCGATCACCGCCTCCGGGGCCGGCGCCCCCCACTCGGTCTTGTCGCTGGTCGTGTGGGCGTCGCCGACCAGCGTGACGTCGTACCCGCGGGTGAACGCGCCGTGCAGGGTCGACCGGATGCACGCGTCGCTCTCGGCCCCGGTCACGATCAGCCGGCCGACCTCGCGCTCGGCCAGCACCAACTCGAGCTCGGTGGCCTCGAACGAGTCGCCGTAGTTTTTGTGCACCAGCGGCTCGGAATCGGCGCGGGAGAGCTCCGGGACCAGCTCCCACTCGGCGCTGCCGCGCGGCAGGCCGTCGTCGTTGTGCTGCACCCAGATCACCGGCACATCCTGCGCGCGCGCCTGGTCGACCAGGCTGTTGATGTTCGCGACGACGTCATCGCGCTTCGGGGTGCCGTCCACCACCCCGTTTTGCACGTCGATGACGATCAGCGCGGTCTTCGGCCGATTGGGCAGCGTGGTCACTGGGGAACACTCCTCGTCCGTCGTTGCGAATCGCTTCAGCTCGTGGTCTCACCATAAGCGGGGCCACCGACATTCCCGCGGAAAAATGTGCCGCACGCACTTCACACCGTGCCCCCCGGCGGGTAATCCGGTATCAATGATCAGCCGGGACCGTCTAGGAGGCTCGCGATGGAGCGGATCCACCACTCGGATGTCATCGGCTCGCTGCTCCGGCCGAGGTACCTGACGCAGGCCAGGGACGAATACGGGGCCGGCCAGCTGAGCGCGGCCGAGTTCAAGCGGATCGAGGACCGCGCGGTCGACGAGGCGATCGAGCTGCAGGAGGGCATCGGCCTCGACGTCATCACCGACGGCGAATACCGCCGGTTCTCGTTTTTCGACCAGATCGTGAGCGAAATCGACGGGACGGCGCCGATCGAGAGCGCGCCGGTCCACTTCAAGAACGCCGAGGCGGACTGGGTCTGGCACAACCCGTTCACCGTGACCGGGAAGATCAGCCAGCGCCGCAAGCTGACCATCGAGGAGTTCGCCTACAACCGGGCCCGGGCCAATTCGCAGATCAAGATCACCCTGCCATCGCCGCTCTTCCTGTACTCGGGGTGGTCGCCGGAGCTGTCCACGGCGGCCTACCAGGACGCGTTCGCGCTGTTCGAGGACGCGGCCGCGATCATCAGGGCCGAGGCGGCGGCGCTGGCCGAGCTCGGCTGCACGTACATCCAGATCGACTCGCCCGACATCGGCACGCTCGTCGACCCGGAGAACCGCGAGTTGCGGGAGAGCCTCGGCATGCCCACCGAGCGGACGCTGACCGAGGGCCTGGACATCATCAACAGCGTCGGCGACGTCCCCGGCGTGACCTTCGGCGTTCACGTCTGCAAGGGCAACAACATGAGCCAGTGGATCGCCGAGGGCGGCTACGACCTCACCGCCGAGGCGATGTTCTCCCGGCTGACCAACTTCGACGTGTTCCTGCTCGAGTACGACGACGACCGCTCGGGCTCGTTCGCGCCGCTGGCCAAGGCGCCGGACGACAAGCAGATCATCCTCGGCCTGGTGTCGAGCAAGACGACGGCGCTCGAGTCGCCGGCCGAGCTGGCCGCGCGGATACGCGAGGCGGCCAGGTACACCGGCCTCGAGCGGCTCGGCATCTCCACCCAGTGCGGGTTCTCGTCCACCCTGCCGGGCGCCAACCTGACCACCGAGGACGTCCAGGAGGCCAAGCTCGAGCTGGTCGCGGAGGTGGCGGCCGCCGTCTGGTAGGGGGCGGTCTTGCCCATGGCCAGACCATGGCTTAACCGGTAAATTGACGGCCATGCAGCGCTACGGCTTCTTCGACGACGAGCATCGTGAATACGTGATCACCCGGCCGGACACGCCGGTGCCGTGGATCAACTACCTGGGCACCGACGGACACTACGGCATCGTCTCGAACACGGCCGGCGGTTACTCCTGGCATCAGGACGCGCGGCTGCGACGGCTCACCAGGTACCGGTACAACAACGTCCCGGCCGACGCCGGCGGCCGGTACCTCTACCTCAGGGACGACGCCGACGGAGCGTACTGGTCGCCGTCCTGGCAGCCGACCCGGACGGAGCTCGATGCCTACGAGTGCAGGCACGGCATGTCGTACACCACGATCAGCTCGGCCAAGAACGGGATCAGGGCGAGCACGCTGTACTTCGCGCCGCGCGGCGAGACGCTCGAGGTCTGGCGGCTCACCGTCGCCAACGACCGCGACGTGCCCGCCGAGCTGTCCGTCTTCTCCTCGGTCGAGTTCGCCCTCTGGGACGCGCAGGATGACGCCACCAACTACCAGCGGAACTACTCCACCGGCGAGGTCGAGGTCGCCGACGGCGTGATCTACCACAAGACCGAGTACCGCGAGCGCCGCGACCACTTCGCCTACTTCGCCTGCTCCGAGCCCCTGGCCGGGTTCGACACCCAGCGCGAGGCCTTCCTCGGCCCCTACCGCGGGTTCCACGAGCCGCTCGGCGTCGAGCGGGGCGAGCTCTCCAACTCGCTCGCGCACGGCTGGTCGCCGCACGGCGCGCACCACGTCAGGCTCACGCTCGAACCCGGCGAGGAGAAGGAGGTCATCTTCGTCCTCGGCTACTGGCAGAACCCGCGCGACGCCAAGTTCGACCCGGCCGGCCTGATCAACAAGGCGGGCGTCAGGCCGGTGATCGACCGCTGGCTGGACCCGCAGACCGTGCGCGCCGGCGTCGCGGACCTGCGGGAGTACTGGGACGATCTGCTGGGCGTGCTGACCGTGGCCGTCCCCGACGACGACGCCAACCGGATGGTCAACATCTGGAACGCCTACCAGTGCATGGTGACGTTCAACCTGAGCCGCTCGGTCTCCTCCTACGAGACCGGGATCTCCCGCGGCATGGGGTTCCGCGACTCGTGCCAGGACCTCCTCGGCTCGGTCCAGTTCGCGCCCGAGCGAGCCCGGCAGCGCATCCTCGACCTGGCCGGCACCCAGTTCGCCTCCGGCGGCGCGTACCACCAGTACCAGCCGCTCACCAAGACCGGCAACGACGCGATCGGCGCCGGGTTCAACGACGACCCGCTCTGGCTCGTGCTCGGCGTCGCCGCCTACCTGAAGGAGACCGGCGACGCGGCCATCCTCGAGGAGACGATCGCGTTCAGCGACGCGGGCGAGGCGACCCTCTACGGGCACCTGGAGCGGTCCGTCGGTTACACGCTCGACCGGATCGGCCCGCACGGCCTGCCGCTCATCGGCCGCGCGGACTGGAACGACTGCCTGAACCTCAACTGCTTCTCCGACACCCCTGGCGAGTCCTTCCAGACCACCGAGAACCAGCCCGGCGGCGTCGCCGAGTCGGTCTTCATCGCTGGCCTGTTCACGCTGGCCGCGCGCGAACTGGCCGCCGTCGCGGACCTGGTCGGCCAGGCGGAGGACGCGGACGCGGACGCCTACCGGGCCGACGCGGAGAAGATGTCGGCCGCCGTCGCCGAGCACGGCTGGGACGGCGAGTGGTTCCTGCGCGCCTACGACCACTACGGCAACCCGGTCGGCTCGGCCGGCCACGCCGAGGGCCAGATTTTCGTTGAGCCGCAGGGCATGTGCGTGATGGCGGGGATAGAAAAGGCAGTTCTATCCCGAACGGACCCCGGCTCCGACTCCTCCGACTCCTCCGACACACTCGCCGCGCGGACGCTGGCGAGCGTCAGGGAGCGGCTCGCCACCCCGCACGGGATCATGCTGGTGCAGCCGGCCTTCAGCGGGTACCGGATCGAGCTCGGCGAGATCTCCAGCTACCCCCGGGGTACAAGGAGAACGGCAGCGTGTTCTGCCACACCAACCCGTGGATCATGATCGCCGCGGCGATGACGGGCGACGGTGACGCCGCCTTCGACTACTACAAGCTAATCAACCCCTCGGCCCGGGAGTCGATCAGCGACCTGCACCGATGCGAGCCGTACGTGTACGCGCAGATGATCGCCGGCCGCGACGCCGCCACCCACGGCGAGGCGAAGAACTCGTGGCTGACCGGGACCGCCTCCTGGAACTACGTCGCGATCACCCAGTGGATCTGCGGCATCCGCCCGGAGCTCAACGGGCTGCGCATCGACCCGGTGCTGCCCGCTTCCTGGCCCGGCTTCACCGCCACCCGCCGCTTCCGCGGCGCGGAATACCAGATCACCGTGCGCCGCCCGGGCACCCTCGACTCGGGCCTGGCCGAAGGAGCCGGCGTCCGCGTGAACGGCCGCCAGATCGCCGGCACCCTCCTGCCACTTGCCCCGCCCGGCGAAACGGTCACCGTCGAGGTGATCCTCCCGTCCGCGTAGTCCTGCCCGTGCCCCCGCACCGCCGCCTGTCGGCTACGCCATCGACCCGAAACGCGATCTGTCGGCTACGCCATCGACACCACTAGGCGCTGTCGCTGGCGTAGGTGACAGACAGCCGATTCTGTCGGCTACGCCATCGACACGAACCGTGTGCGGCACCAGAGGCGCCGAGGTCCGTTCGGGATGATGGGTGTGTCTTTTTGATCTTTGTTTTTGGGGCACAAGGGCGGGGGCGTCGGATCGGCGCCTGCGCCGCTTCTCGCCGCGCGAAGGCGGAGTTACGCTCAGCGGGATCTGGCGAAGGGCGGTGCGCGATGGCGGTGCGGTTCCCCGACGAGCCCGGGTTCCAGGGCCGGTTCGCGCCGGTGCGGCTCGAGGGCGAGATCCGGGGGGTCGAGGTGACCCAGGGGGAGATCCCCGCGTCGCTGCACGGCACCTTCTACCGGGTCGGGGCGGACCCAGCCTGGCCGCCGCTGGCCGAGCGCGACTTCTACTTCAACGCCGACGGCATGGTCGCGATGTTCCGGTTCGAGAACGGGTTCTGCGACTTCCGGTCCCGGTACGTGCGGACGCCGCGGTTCGCGGCCGAGCGGGCGGCGCGGCGATCGCTGTTCGGCGCGTACCGGAACCCGTTCACCGACGACCCTTCGGTCGCCGGGCTGTCGCGCGGGCTCGCCAACACCAACGTGTACTGGCACGGCGGCCGGCTGCTGGCCTCCAAGGAGGACAGCCCGCCGGTCCAGATCGACCCGGACACGCTGGACACCATGGGCGAGTTCACCTGGGGCGGCGACCTGTCGTCGCGGACCGCGACCGCGCACCCGAAGATCGACCCGCGCGACGGCTCGCTGGTCTTCTTCGGCTACATGGCCAGGGGCGAGACGACCCCGGATATCGCCTACTACGAGGCGGACGCGTCGGGGAAGATCGTGCACGAGGCGTGGTTCGAGGCGCCGTACTCGTCGATGGTGCACGACTGGGCCGTCACCGAGAACTTCGTGGTCTTCCCCATCATCCCGCTCACCGCGTCGCTTGACCGGCTGAAGGCGGGCGGGCCGATCTACGTCTGGGACGGATCGCAGGACGTCTACCTGGGCGTGGCCGCGCGGCGGGGCTCGACCGTGCGCTGGTTCCGCGGCGCTAACCGGTTCGCCTCGCACATCATGAACGCCTACGACGACGGGCGGTACATCCACATCGACACGCCGGTCGGCGAGAAGTCGGCGTTCCCGTGGTTCCCCGACATCAGCGGGGCGCCCTTCGACCCGGACAAGATCAGCGCGTACCTGTCGCGGTGGACGATCGACACGCAGGCGCCGCCGGATCCCGGCGACGGGGCGACCGCGTTCAGCCAGGCGCGGCTGACCGACTGCGCGGGCGAGTTCCCGCGCACGGACGACCGCTGGGCCGGGCGGGGCTACCGGTACGGGGTGCTGAACCTGACGTCGGTCCCGGGCGAGCGGCCGGACGACGGGCTGCCGGGGTTCCGCTGGCTGGCGTCGATCGACCCGACCTCCGGCGCCATCCGGACGCGGTTCGCCGGGCGCGACTCGACCGTGCAGGAGGCGATCTTCGTGCCGCCGCCCGGTTTCGACACCGGCAACGGCGAGGGGTACGTGATGCAGCTGGTGGACCGGCACGCGACCGGCACGACCGACCTGCTGATCCTGGACGCGCAGCGGATCGACGCCGAACCGGTGGCGACGCTGCGGATCCCGATCCGACTGCCCGGCGGCCTGCACGGCAACTGGGTCACCGACGAGCAGCTCGCCCGCCGAGCGGGCTGACGATGCTGACGACACTCACCACCGGGAGGTCGCGATGATGACGGCGGAGGATCGGATCGCCGAGCTTGAGAACCGGCTCGGCCTGGTTGAGGACGCGCTCGCGGTCCGCAACCTGCAGCACGCCTACGGCTATTACCTCGACAAGTGCTACTACGACGAGGTCGTGGACCTGTTCGATCCCGATGGCGAGGTGATCTTCATCGGCGGCGTCTACCGGGGGCGGGCCGGAATCGCGCGCCTCTACACCGGGCGGTTCCGCAGCCGGTTCACCGACGGGCACAACGGCCCGCAGCACGGCCGGCTCCTCGACCACCCGATGCTCCAGGACATCGTGCACGTCGACCCCGGACGGCGCACTGCCTACGCCCGGTTCCGCACGCTCATGCAGGCGGGCACCCACGAGTCCGTGGCGACCGAGCAGGCGCCGGTGCGCCAGTGGTTCGAGGGCGGCCTCTACGAGAACACCTACGTCAGCGTCGACGGCGTGTGGAAGATCAAGAAGCTGTTCTACCGGGCGTTCTGGCACGGCTCGGTCGAGGAGGGGTGGGCGCGCACGCGACCGGACTTCGTGCCCAACGCGAGCGTGGTCTACCCGGACGACCCCGACGGCCCGGACGAGCTACTCGAGAATGCCCCGCGGCTGTGGCCGGACACCACCACGCTGCCGTTCCACTACCGGCACCCGGTCACCGGCAGGGAATTCGTCCCGGACTCCTGGGGCGCTTTCCCGGAGCCGTAGACAATTAGAGCAATATCGCTCTAAACTTGTGACGTGGAACTGACTAGCGCGCAGCGCGACCGTGCCTGCGGCGTCCTGCTCGCGACCGCCGCCGGCGATGCGCTCGGCGCCGGCTACGAGTTCGGCCCGCCACTGCCCGACGATGAGCTGGTGACGATGCGCGGCGGCGGCGCGTGCAACTGGGAACCGGGCGAGTGGACCGACGACACCGCGATGGCGATCGCGATCGCGGAGGTCGCCGCGACCGGCGCCGACCTGAGGAGCGTGGACGCCCAGGATCAGATCGTGGCCCGCTGGGTCGGGTGGTCGCGCACCGCGCCGGATGTCGGCGTCCAGACCAGCGAGGTGCTCGGCCAGGTGCTCGACGGCGGCGTCTCCGGCGCCGCCGCCGCCGCGCTGGCGGCGTCGGCCGACCTGCACGAGCGGACCGGGCGCACGGCGGGCAACGGCTCGCTAATGCGCACCGCGCCGGTCGCCCTCGCCTACCTCGATGACCCGGACGGGCTGACGGAAGCGGCGCTGGCCGTCAGCGCGCTCACGCACTTCGACCGGTCGGCGGGCGAGGCGTGCGTGCTCTGGTGCCTGGCCATCAGGCACGCGATCCTGACCGGGGAACTCGACGCCCGCGCCGGGCTGGGGTACCTGCCGGCTCGGACGGTCGACGTCTGGGCCGCGCGACTGGTCGAGGCCGAGAGGTCGCGGCCAAGCGACTTCAGCAGTAACGGCTGGGTGGTCGAGGCCCTGCAGGCGGCCTGGTGCGCGATCGTCACCGCCGACCCCCTTGCCGACCACGGCCAGGAGGGCGCCGCGTCACAGGCCGATCACCTGAAGCTGTCGCTTGAGAACGCGGTGCGCGGTGGCCGCGACGCCGACTCGGTAGCCGCGATCGCTGGCGGCCTCGTCGGCGCGGCCTACGGGGCGTCCGCCGTTCCCGAGGACTGGCGAACGGCGATCCACGGCTGGCCCGAGTACAACGCGACTGACCTCATCCGCCTGGCTTCCGAGATTTGCCCATCCAGTCGACCGTCATCCGCTGCCCGACTTGGGTCATGATCGGCCCGTGGACGGTGATGTCGACGGACAGGTGCACGGTCGCCCCGCCGCGGACCGGGATCGTGGAGCGCGCCACCGTCATCTTCCGCCCGGCGCCGCGCCGGTAGTACTCGTCGCCGCTCGACGGCAGCGTCTGCGGCAGGTGCGGGTCGCCGTCGAGGGTCGGGCCCTTTTGTTTTGCTCAGCTTCCGCTATTCATCCGCTGCCGGACTCGTGGGGTTCGGATGGTAGATGGATATCAGCCGTTCCCGCTCATCGCAGAAAGCACATTTCAGGCTTTGCGTAAGCAGTACGTTGTCACTGTTGACCGGATCGCGTTTCTCGATCACCGTGACCCACAGGTGATTTTCGTCGCCGCAATCCTCCAACGCCTCAAGAGCTTTGACCATTAGGTCGGCTTCGGTGTCGGCTACGGCGTGACCTCCGTTCCATGATGCTTCCCAGCGTCCGGATTCGGAGATGAACGGCTGCGAGAACTTAAGGGTCAGGTACCAGTAACGACGGATAAACATCATGCGCAGCGCGTACGGCGCGTCAGGGTCTATCGGCGCCAGTGGTGGGGGTTGCTCTTCCATGTTTAGAGGCTCATCCTTCGTCGGTACTCGGCCACCGTGGCGACATACAGGCTTTTGATGTTCGTGCAGCCACGTGGGAGCGAGCAGCGGAGAGCCGCCCACAAACGGATTAGATCTGGGTCACCTAGCCCCTGTATGTAGGTGACCGGATCGTTCTCGGACGCCTCCAGGGCGTCGGTAAGGGCGTCTACGGCGGTTCCTGCGACTGTTTCCATACTCGCCCCGATGGTGTGAGTTTGCGGCTCGAGGCATCCCGCCGTTGCCCCCGGTAACGGCGGCGGGATGTAGAGACAACGATGCCCGCAAGCCGTAGCGTGGGAAATGGATCACACGTGGTTGTACGCGGGTCGGACGCTATGTGTACGGGTGGTGTGAGGATTGACGGGACTCAGTGAGCGTGACCGGGAAACGGTGAGTCTGTTTGTTGACGAAATGCGAGCTATGCGGGAAACGCGCGGATGGTCGCAAGCTGAACTTGCCCGGCAGGCTAGCTGTAGTGAGTCTCTGATAGCGATGGTGGAGACGTACCAGCGTGCGCCTAGTCAGAGTCTTGCTAGGTCGCTCGACCGCGCGTTCGCTACACCAGGTTTCACCGAAGATCAGGAAACAGGCGCATGGTCACCGGGGACGTTGGGCCGTCTGTGGCTGAAACTGCGTACTGTGTCGTTTCCTATGGCGTTCCGCCCGTTCGCTGAACGTGAGGCGGTAGCGATAGCTCTGCGGACGTTTGAGCACAGCTTTGTTCCTGGGTTGCTACAGACTGCGGACTACGCGCGTGCAGTGGTGGCCACCAAACCGGGAGCTATCGAAGCGGACATAGAAACCGACGTGTCCGACCGGATCGCACGCCAGTGGATTCTGACCCGTGATGCCCCGCCACCACCGCGTCTCTGGGTTCTGGTGGACGAGGGGATTCTGTACCGGCCTGTCGCTCCGGTAGCGGTCATGCGTGATCAGCTTGACCACCTGATAGCAATGTCAAGGTTGCCGAACGTGACGATACAGGTTGTGCCGTACACGGCTGGCGGCCATAGCGGGTTGCTCGGTGCGTTCATCCTCGCTGACCTGACATCCACGCAGAGCATCGTGTTTTTGGATGATGCCTCGGGCGGGCATGTGGCAGAGGATGCGCCGGTAGTATCCGACATGGCACTACTCTTCGACGCGCTCAGGAGCGACGCGCTACCGAAAGTAGCCTCACGGGACTTGATAGTAAAGGCGGTCAAGGAACGATGGACAACATAGACAACAAACGAACGATGGACAACATAGACAACAACAGCACTTGGCGCAAGGCCAGCTACAGCGGCAACAGCGGCAACTGCGTAGAGACTGGCGTAGCCGATGCGGGCCGCGTCCTGGTGCGCGACACCCAAGACCGCAACGGCGTGACGCTCGCAGTACCGGCGGACGCATGGCAGGCGTTCACGAGCAATCTCAAGTAGCGTCCGCAGCAGTGAGGTTGACGGCCACGGGTAGCGTTCGCGCGTGGCCGTCGCCAAGTCTAGTCAGATTGGCGTCTGCTGATACGGCTGCGTCCGCATCCAGCCGTCTCACTCTCCGTTGAGCGTGGTCATGACTGGCGGGTAACTTACCGGAGGTTGATGGCGGCAACAAGGCGCATTTTAGCAATAGCCCCAGAACGTGACAAAGCGGAAGTGTCGCGCGAGGCGCGTTTTTGTTCGAGATGATGGCTGTCGTGCGATTTTACGCCGATCTCCATATTCACTCGAAGTTCTCGCGGGCGTGCAGCCGCGACTGCGACCTGGAGCACCTGGCGTGGTGGGCCGGGCGTAAGGGAATCGGCGTGGTCGGCACCGGCGACTTCACGCACCCGGCCTGGCGGGAGGAGCTCGGAGCCAAGCTGGTGCCGGAAGCGCCCGGGCTGTTCCGGCTGCGGCCGGAGCTCGAGCGCGCGGTGCACGAGACGCTGCCGCCCGCGTGCCGGACGCCGGTCCGCTTCCTGCTGTCGTCGGAGATCTCCACTATCTACAAGCGCGACGACCGGACCCGGAAGGTGCACCACCTGCTGTACGCGCCGTCGCTTGACGCGGTCGACGAGATCACCAGGCAGCTCCTTCGGATCGGCAACCTCGCCTCGGACGGCCGGCCGATCCTCGGGCTCGACTCGCGGAACCTGCTCGAGATCACGCTTTCCGGCGGCGACGGGTGCTACCTGGTGCCCGCGCACGCGTGGACGCCGTGGTTCGCGGTGCTCGGCTCGCAGTCCGGGTTCGACCGGGTCTCCGACTGCTACGCGGACCTGAGCGATCACATCTTCGCTATCGAGACCGGACTGTCCTCCGACCCCGAGATGAACTGGCGGGTGTCGAGCCTGGACCAGTACCGGCTGGTGTCCAACTCCGACGCGCACTCGCCGCCGATGCTGGGCCGGGAGGCGACCGCGTTCACCTGCGAGGCCGACTACTTCAGCATGGAGCGGGCGCTGCGGACCGGGGACGGCTTCGACGGCACGGTCGAGTTCTTCCCCGAAGAGGGCAAGTACCACCTGGACGGCCACCGCGCCTGCGACGTGCGGACCACTCCGGCCCAGACGCGGGCGGCAGGCGGGAAGTGCCCGGCCTGCGGTAAGAAGCCGACGATCGGCGTGCAGCACCGGGTCGATCTGCTCGCCGACCGGCCGGACGGCTACCGGCTGCCCGGGGCGGCCGGATTCACCTCGTTCGTGCAGTTGCCCGAGATCCTGGGCGAGATCGCCGGCGTCGGCCCCAAGTCCAAGTCCGTCACCGCTCAGGTCAGCGCGCTGGTGGAGCGGTTCGGGCCCGAGCTGTCCATCCTCGGCGACGTGCCGCTGTCCGATCTGGCGGCGGGCGCGCCGTCGATCGTGGCGGAGGCGATCGGCCGGCTTCGCCGCGGCGACGTCCGCCGCGAGGCGGGGTACGACGGCGTCTACGGGACGATCCGGCTGTTCGACCCCGGGGAGCTGGCCGGGGCGGCGCTGTTCGACCTGCCCCGTGCGTCACGTAAGCCGCGCGCGGCCGGGTCCGCCGGCCTTGTCGGGCCGGGCGGCGCTGCTGCGGACACGCTGACCGGGTTGGCGGAGGATCGTGGCTCGGACCATGGCTCGGACGGGTCGGCGGCGTCCTCGTCCGGCGCCCTGGACCCCTCCCAGCACGCGATCGTCACCCACGACGGCGGACCGCTGCTGGTGGTCGCCGGCCCCGGGGCCGGCAAGACCCGAGTGCTCACCCACGCGATCGCGCACCGGATCGGCAATGGCCTGCCGCCCGAGCGCTGCCTGGCGGTTACGTTCACCCGCCGCGCCCGCGACGAGCTCACGGAGCGCCTCGTCGCGCTGCTCGGCAAGGCGGTCGCGGCTCAGGTCACCGTCGCCACCTTCCACAGCCTCGGCCTGCTGATCCTGCGCGATCTCGGCCTCGAGGACCGGGTCGACCTCGACGCCCCCGATGGCTTCGACCAGCTGCTCACGCACCCGCTGACGCTGCTCGGCGACGACCCGGCGATCGCCGCCGGGTACCGGGCCCGGTGGACGGACGTGTTCGTCGACGAGTACCAGGACGTGGACGAGCAGCAGTACCGGCTGCTGCGGCTGCTGACCGCACCGGGTTCGCGGGTCTGCGCGATCGGCGACCCGGACCAGGCGATCTACGGGTTCCGCGGCGGCGACGTCGGCTACTTCCTGCGGTTCCAGTCCGACTTCGGCTCGGCCGCGACCGTGCAGCTGTCCCGCAGCTACCGGTCCGCGCCGACGATCGTCCGCGCCGCCATGCAGCTGATCCGCCCGGGCACGCTGGTGCCGGGACGGGAGCTGGTGCCGGCCAGGTCAGACATCCCGGACGCGCCGGTCGCCCTGCGCGCGGTGTCGGACGAGCGCGAGGAGGCGGAGGCCGTCGCGGCGGAGATCGAGAAGCTGCTCGGCGGCGCCTCGCTGCATGCCCTGGACAGCCGGGCGGTCGACGGCCGGGACCGGATCGAGCACCAGCTTTCGTTCGCCGACTTCGCCGTCCTCTACCGAACGTCGGCGCAGGCGGCCGCCGTCGGCGAGGCCCTGGCCAGGCGCGGGTTCCCGTATCAGCGGCGGTCGCACGCACGACTGGCCGAGACCCCGGGCGTCCCGCAGATCCTGGCGGCGCTCGGCGACCGGGGCATGCTCGACGCCGGCCTGGCCGGCGTGGGCCCGCTTGAGCCGCAGGCTCCGGGCTCGGTGGTTTCTGCGGGCTCCGGCGCGGTTCCGGTCGCGGAGTTGCTCGCTGAGGCGGTCCGCCTGGCGCTGTCGTCCGTGCCCGCGGTGCCGGCAGCGCCGGCAGCGCCGGCTGGATCGGCCGCTCCGGCCCGACCGGTCGCGGGCGTCGATTCGCGCACCGACGCCGAGCTCAAGCGGGCCGAAGCGATCGCGGCGATCCGCACCGCCGCCGACGTGCTCGGACCGCTGGCCGAGCGGTGCGGCGCCGACCTGGAGCGGTTCCTCGACGAGGTCGCGCTTGGAGCCGAGGTTGATACCTGGGATCCTCGGGCCGACCGGATCACGCTGCTGACCCTGCACGCGGCCAAGGGGCTCGAGTTTCCGGTGGTCTTCATCGTCGGCTGCGACGACGGCCTGCTCCCGCTGCGGCCGTGGCGCGGCGCCGAGATCGACTACGCGGAAGAGCGCCGCCTGCTCTTCGTCGGCATGACCCGGGCCACCACCCGGCTGACCCTGCTGACCGCGGCCAGGCGGATGATGCGCGGTGAGGTAACCGCGTGCTCGCCGTCGCCGTTCCTGTCCTCGATTGACCCGGCCCTGCTCGATCGCCGCGACGCCGGCGCGTCCGGCCAGCGCGCCCGCCGCCGCGACCGGGCCCAGCAGACCACGCTGTTCTGAATCAGCACCCGTTGCCCGTTGCCCGCAACCGGCCGGCCGGGCCGAAGTCCGTGGCAAAGATAGTGGATCGTTTTGTACACCGGGATGTACAAAACGATCCACTGTCCTTCCACAAGTGCTGTTGAAGCGGCGGCCGGCTTCTCGGACAGACCGCCTGACCACATGGATGTGGCAGCCACGGGGCCAAGGACCGTGACTGCCACATCATTTGCGCCGGGATGGGCAGCGCGCCCAGTCGCGCCGCCCGTCCGCGGCGGGCTTACTTCTCCTGGGTGAGGTTGTAGACGGTGACGCCGCTGACGGTCTCGGACTTAAAGTGGGCCGCCACCCAGGAGGTGATCGCCGAGGAGCCGGTGCCGCCGCCGAAGGTCTCGGTGTTCTCGCCGAGGTAGTAGTGGATCTCGCCCTTGGCGACCAGCGCCTCGAACTCGGCCAGGGTGGGCGCCGGGTCGGTGCCGTTGAAGCCGCCGATCGCGAGCACGGCGTCGCCGCCGGTGGCCAGCTCGATCGGGGCGGCCTCCTGGGTGCCCACGGTGGCGGCGATCCACTTGTAGTTCGACGCGTCCGTCTCGAGCAGCGTGACCAGCGCGCTGCTGACCTGGGTGCTCCCGGACAGGCCGCCCATCGCGACCCCGCCGCCGCCGGGGCGGCCGGTGCCCGAGGTCCCCCGCCCGGTCCCGCCGAGCCGGGAACCCGCGCTGCCCGAGCCCGTGCTCGAGCCGGTGCCCGAGCCGGTGCCCGAGCCTGCGCCCGAGCCCGAGCCTGCGCCCGAGCCCGAGCCCCCGGGGAACCCGCCGAATGCAGTCCCGCCGGTTCCGGTCGGCGCGCGGCCGGCGCCGGCGCCGGTTCCGCCGCTCGTTCCGGTCCCCGATGTTCCGGTTCCTGGTGTTCCGATCCCCGGCGTTCCGGTACC
The DNA here is from genome assembly GCA_963836195.1 of uncultured Actinomycetota bacterium. Taxonomy (GTDB): domain Bacteria; phylum Actinomycetota; class Actinomycetes; order Streptosporangiales; family Streptosporangiaceae; genus Trebonia. Next base: position 222,162 of record CAWIIX010000005.1, read on the forward strand.
CGTCCGGCTTCCGACGCCACCCCCAAAACCGCCGCCGCCGCGGCCAGCGCCGCCGCCGGGCGCGCCGCCGCCGGGCGCGCCGCCGCCGCCGAACGACCCGGCCACCGCCGGCCCGGCGCTGGGGATCGAGCCGGTGTGGGTGCTGTTAGCGGTGTCGAGCGAGTAGGCGAGCGGCCCGCCCAGGCCGGCCACGATCGCGAGCGCCATCGGCGCGTACACGATCGCCGGCGCCCGCCGGCGACCGCCCGCCGTCACCCGGCCCTGGTCCCGGTCGCCGTCCCGGCCGGTCCAGCGGAGCAGCTCGGGCACCGCGAAGATCGAGATCGCGCCGAGCACCCCCGCCAGCAGCACCGTCCACCGCAGCCACGGCAGCCACTCGGGCGTCCGCTCAAGCAGCTCGTACGCCCAGATCCCGGTGACGAGCACGCCGACCGCGGCGACGGCCCGACCAAGAACAGACAAGCCGGACTGCAGCAGCGAGATGGCGCCGACGCCGACCAGCGCGCCGATGGCCGGCGCCAGCGCGACCATGTAGTAGGGGTGGATGATGCCCTGCATGTAGCTGAAGACAACCCCGGTGACCAGCAGCCACCCGCCCCACAGGAGGGCGAACGAGCGGACGCGGGACGTGCGGGGCGCCCGCCTGGAGATCCACAGCAGCGCGCCGAGCGAGATCAGCGCGGCCGGGATCAGCCAGCTGACCTGCCCGCCGAACTCCGACTGGAACAGCCGGAAAACGCCCGTCGCCCCGCCGAACGAGCTGCCGCCGCCACCGCCGCCGATCGACCCGGTCTCCGATCCGTCGAGCCGGCCGAGGCCGTTGTAGCCGAGCGCCAGCTCGAGGATGTTGTTGTCGGTCGACCCGCCGAAGTACGGGCGGTCGGCGGCCGGGGTCAGCTGGGCGATCGCGATCCACCAGCCGGCCCCGACGATCACGCCGCCCAGCCCGGCCAGCAGCTGCCAGATCCGGCGCCCGAGCCGGGCGGGCCCCGCCCACAGGTAGGCGGCGCCGAACCCCGGCAGCACCAGGAACGCCTGCGCCATCTTGGTCAGGAAGGCGAGGCCGAGCAGCAGCCCGGCCAGGACCAGCCACCGGGTCCGGTCGCGCTCGAGCGCCCGCTGGACCGCGTACCCGGCCGCCGTCATCAGCAGCACCAGGAGCGCGTCGGGGTTGTCGAACCGGAAGATGAGGGCGGCGACGGGGGTGAGCGCGAGCACGGCGCCGGCGATCAGCCCGGCCGACGGCCCGAACCAGCGCCGGACGGCCGCGTACAGCAGCGCCACCGACGCCACGCCCTCGACCGCCTGCGGCGCCAGCAGCGACCACGAGTTGAAGCCGAATATCCTCGCCGACAGCTCGTCTACCCACAGCGACGCCGGGGTCTTGTCGACGGTGATGAAGTTGGACGAGTCAAACGAGCCGAAGAACGCGGCCTTCCACGACTTGGTCCCCGCCTGCACCGCCGCCGCGTAGAAGTCGTTGGCGTAGCCGTTCCGGCTGAGGTCCCACAGGTACAGCAGCGCGGTCAGGGCGAGCAGGCCGAACAGCGCGGGCCTGGCCCACTGCGGGTCGGCCGCCGGTCCCCGTACCAGGCGGCGCAGCCGCCCCGGGGGAGGCGACGACCGGCGGGCGGGTTCGAAGGTGACGGTGGTGGCGCTCATCGCGCATCTCCCAGGGATTGACGGGGCGCCGTCGGCGCGGTCAGCGGGGCGGGGGGCGTCGGCTGGGGTTCCGCGAACACCCAGCCGCGGTATAGGACGAAGCGAAGCGCGGTGGCGACCAGGTTCGCCGCGACGAGCACGAAGATCTCGGCCCCGCGCCCGGGCGAGGCCGACACCGCGTGCAGGGCCAGCAGCGCGCCGGAGGTGAGGGCCAGGCAGACGCCGAACGCGATCAGCCCGCGAAAGTGGTGCGCCGCCGCTCGCGCCCGGCCGGTGACCCCGAACGTCAGCCACCGGTTGGCGGCCGTGTTGAGGACGGCGGTGAGCAGCAGGCTCAGCGCATTGGCGGCCTGCGCGCCGATGAACTCGCGCAGCGCCAGGAAGACCACGATGTACGCCAGCGTGGAGAGCACGCCGATGGCCGCGAATCGAGGCACCTGCCACGCGAGCCCGCGCGACGGCCCGAGGCCGGCCTTGCGCAGCCGGGGGACCTTGATCGTGCCCCGGGCGAGACCGAGGCCGACGCGCGTCATCCCGCGCAGGTCGCCGAGGGCGGTGTCGACGATGTTGACCCGCGAGTCGGCGTCGTCGATCCAGTCCACCGGCACCTCGTGGATGCGCAGCCCGGCCCGTTCGGCCAGCACCAGCAGCTCGGTGTCGAAGAACCAGCCCTTGTCCTCGACCAGCGGCAGCAGCTGCCTGGCCTGGTCGGCCCTGATCGCCTTGAACCCGCACTGCGCGTCGGAGAACTCGGCCCCGAGGGTGGTCCGCAGCAGCAGGTTGTAGCCGCGCGAGATGATCTCGCGCTTGGGACCCCGGACCACCCGCGATCCCCGGGCCAGCCGGGTTCCGATGGCGACGTCGCTGTGCCCCGACAGCAGCGGCGCGACCAGCGGGAGGAGGGCGTTGAGGTCGGTCGACAGGTCCACGTCCATGTACGCGAGCACCTCGGCCTCCGACGACGACCAGATCTGGTGCAGGGCCCGGCCGCGGCCGGGGATGTCGAGGTGGACCGCCCGCACCTCGGGGTGCCTGGCCGCCAGCGCGCACGCGACCGGCCAGGTCCCGTCGGTGCTTCCGTTGTCCGCGATCGTTACCCGGGCGCTGAACGGGAAGGCGCAGCGCAGGTGCTCGACCAGCCGGGTGACGCTCGGCGCGAGGTCGCGCTCCTCGTTCTTGACCGGCACGACGATGTCTACATCTACCTGGGGTGTCTCACTCATGGCCCGAGTGTGCGAACCGGAACTGGCCCGCCCCTGCCCCGCGCGTATCCGCGGCCTCTGAGTAAACGCCTAACTTCTGAAAACCCACTGCCAGCCGCGCGTTGGTCACCTTCAGCTGCCAGTCGGTCCAGCGCCGCAGCTGCCAGAGCTCGTCGGCCGTCAGGCGCTCGCAGGCGAGGTCCCAGTGGACGGCGAGCCAGTCGCCCGGCGACACCCCGGTGACGAAGGCCCGACCGTCCTCGGTCAGCCGGACCCGCTCCTCGATCTCCGGGCCGAGCCCGAGCCCGGCGCGGGACCGTCCCACTCCAGGTGACGGCCCCGGACGGTCGCGTGCTCGGCCTCGACCGCGCTCACCCGGGCCCACCGGATGCGGCAGCTGTCAAGCACGTGCAGGGCCGGTCCTGGATCCCCGGCGGTCAACAGCCGCGTCCATGGGTAGACGCCGAACACGTGGAACCCGTGCGTCGGCATCGCCTCCGAGATCAGCCCGGGCTTGAGGTGCGTCCAGTACCGCCCCGCCCCGGCGGCGGCGATCCGGTCGAGCAGGTCCCGCCAGAAGCGCGGCCGGTCCACGTCGTCCAGCAGCGAGGACCCGGTCCAGTAGGCCCGCACGACCCGCTCGTCCAGCGGGTCGGCGATCCCCGCCAGCTCGGCCAGCACGCACAGGTAGGGCCACGCGCCGGAGAACCGGCTGGCGATCGACCGCACGTCGGCCTCGGTCCGTCCGGTCGAGGCGAGCTCGGCCAGCGCCGCCGAGTCGGCCGGCCCGCAGTAGCCCAGGTGGTTGGGCGCGTACGCGTACCGGGCGAACAGCCGCTCCCCGCCCTTCCCGGGCGGCGGCTCGTCAGCCACGGCCTGCCGCTGCGGCCTGGCCGACGAGCGCGGCCGTCTCCATCGCGTGGGTGTGCCCGCCGCACACCTCCATGGACTTGTACTCCCCATGGCCGGCCAGCTCGGTGATCGATTTCACCAGCCCGCGCGCGGCGGCCGGGTCCCTGAACTCGTCCGCGGACTTCATGTCTTCGTCCCTCAGCGATGGATCGGTGAAAAATTCAAAGGCGTTTGCCCGAACGGACCGTGGCTTCGCCTGGTCCGCTAGCCGACTCCGGTCGCGCGGAAGGCGTCCAGCTCGTCGGTGTAGGCCTTGCCCACCCGCCTGACGTCGACGGATTTGCGTGGGTTTGCGTTTTCCGCCACGTAAGGTCTTTGGGCAGCGTATTGCCGTCGAGAACGGGTGTCTATCGTCGAACCGAAGTGTCTATCAGAGGTGCGCGCCCATATTGTCGGAAGTGCAGGTTAATGTCACGATATGCACTACAGGGATTGAATGGCCCGGGTCTCAGGGCTCGGCCGATGGTGCTGGTGATGCGCCGACGACCTCACGCGCCGGGTGATCAGGCGGGCGGGGCGGTTGCCGCCCAGGATCGCGAAGCTTTTTATTACGGCGAAAGAAATTCGCGCTATGCGAGCTAAAAGTCTTCACGTTGCGAAAAGTCTTCGCGTTCTTGGGCTCAGCCCGGTGCTGCCGCCCGGGACTGCCCGGTGGCGGGACTGGGCGCCGGCGGAAACGGCAGGCACGCAGGCACGCAGAACGTGGTCAGCCAGGCAAAGACCTCAGCCCTTCAATCCCTGTAAGCAATAACGCCGGTACGTTTGCCGGAGCCCGGCTACTTGCCGAGACGACCCCCGTGGCGGTAGGTGTGGAACCGTGCACGAACTGTCGATCTGTTCCTCGATCGCCGACATCGCCCGCCGCCGCGCGGACGGTCGCGCGATCAGCGTGATCAACGTGCGGGTGGGACAGCTCCGCCAGATCGTGCCGGACACGCTGGTCTACTGCTGGAGCCTGATCAGCGAGGAGACGCCGCTGGCGGGGTCGCGGATCGTGGTCGAATCGGTGCCGGCCCGGATCAGGTGCCGGTCCTGCGAGCGCGTCGCCGACGTGGGCGACCTGCCGTCGTTCGCGTGCGCCGCCTGCGGCGGGATCGACGTGGAGATCGTGGCAGGCGAGGAGTTCCTGATCACCTCGCTCGAGCTGGCGGAAGAGGGGACGGGCGGCTGATGGGACGTTTTCACCGGCACGAGGACGGGACCGCGCACGCGCACGACGACGCGGAGGGCCACGCTCACGGCGAGGACCACTCCGGGTACCAGACCGGCGCCGAGCGGGTGGAGGTTCTCGAGCGGATCTTCGGCGAGAACGACAAGACCGCGGCGGCCAACCGGGCCGAGTTCGCGGCCAGCGGGGTCCGCGCGGTGAACCTGATGTCCTCGCCCGGCGCGGGCAAGACGACCCTGCTCCGCGAGACCCTGGCCCGGCTGGCGGCCGAGGTGCGGATCGGGATCATCGAGGGCGACATCGAGACCAGCCTCGACGCCGACCGGCTGGCCGGCTTCGGCGCCGCGATCGCGCTGATCAACACCGGGAACGGGTTCGGCGGCGAGTGCCATCTGGACGCTCCGATGGTGGCCTCGGCGCTGCCCCGGCTGCCGCTCGGCCAGCTCGACCTGGTGCTGATCGAGAACGTCGGCAACCTCGTCTGCCCGGCCGAGTTCGACGTCGGCCAGGATGCCAGGGCGATGGTCTACGCGATCACCGAGGGCGAAGAGAAGCCGCTCAAGTACCCGGTCATGTTCCGCTCCTGCGAGCTGGTCGTCGTCAACAAGATGGACCTGCTGCCTCATCTGGACTTCGACCTGGACGCGTTCGTCGGCAACCTGCGCACGGTCAACCCGGCGGCAGACGTCCTGTTCGTCAGCGCCCGCACCGGCGAGGGGGTCGGCGCCTGGTGCGACTGGCTTCGCGCGCGGCTTTAGCGGCCGCGCTCAGCGGGTACGGCGCTGAGCCGGGGCGAGCACCTGCGAGCCCGCGCGCGCCTCGGTGAGCGCCGCCGTCATCATGTCCGCCGCCTGCCCGGCCGCGGCCAGCGCCTCGATCACCTCGGTCACGCAGTCGTCGGCGTCGAGGCCCGCCTCGGGAGTGAGCTGCCCGTCTTCGTGCTGGACGACCAGGAACCGCGCCAGCTGCTCGCACAGCTGCGGCAGGCTGGAGCCGATGAGCTCAAGGCTGGCGACGATGTCGCGCACGTCGCCGGGGGTGCTGAGCTCACCTCCGCCGTGCGTGAGCTCGTTAAGCACCGAGATCGCATGCGCCGCGCGGCTCGCGACCTCGCCCGGGGTCATGGTGCTCGCCAGTTCCGTCACTGGCTGACCTCGACGTCACGCGCGCACGGCGGCGCTGGCTGCTCAGGCATCCGTCTCCTCGGGGGAACTCGGGTTGGGGTCCCGCAAGCATGGTGTGCCCGCAAGACCGCTCTCTTATACGATACGGCCCCGATTACGCCAGGTCAGCCGTATGTAACAGGGATCCAGCGCTCGATCCGTGTGGTAGTGATGCTGCTGGGACCTGCGCTTATCCTCCGATTGACATACTCATTATACAAAGTATGGCTATCGGTGAACGCGTCGGGAGATCTGGGGTCTCGGGCTAGCGCCGCACCTCGGGCGGCAAGGGCCGAGCATCAACCTGGGGACTGGCTGAAGGCGCTGACATCGGTCACACTCGGACTAGCGCAGGCGGTGGCGGCGGAACTCCGGCAGCCGGTGGGGCTGACGGCGATGCTGCCAACGCTAGTTCTCACAGACGGCGTCGGTGCCGCCGCCACCCCCGGTGGCATCGACGCTCCCCTGGAACCGCTCGGCCCGGCCGTCACCTGGGAGGACGGCCGGGCCAGCCGGTGACCTTCAGCCGATGAAGCGGTAGAAGGCGCTCAGGCCCTCGATGATCCCGAGGACGGTGAGGGTGAGCGCGGCGATCACGATCAGCGGGATCGCAATGCGCCAGTAGCGGACGCAGAGGGCCACGGCGATGAGGACGATGACGACGATCCCGGCGTTGTCGTGGGGCTGTGGAGGCTGGATGGGCATGAAGACTCCTGGCACGCGCTGCCTTCGTGATGAGCTGTCATCACCGGCTCGTGCACAGCCGCCAGCACGCTGGCCTGGCCGCCCCTCTCATACCGGTTGTCGGGACGTGTCGGACAACAGGTATGAAGAGGGTCTTTGCAAGATCCCGCGGGCGAGGTAGCGTAACTACCTGTAACTAGGGCGAGGATCCAAGCACGGGTCCGGGTTGTCCAGGCGCGGTCGAAGTTGGCGCTTCGGCCGCGCCTTTTGCTTGAGTAAACTGCTTTGTAATCTCGTATCCTCATCATGAATCTTGGCAAGAAGACAATCAACGTTGCCAATGGCATAATTAATCTTGGCGAGAATTTCATCAAGTCTCTATCGGTGCCTTACCGGGAAATGCTTGACGATTTTCACGAGACGGCGAGCAATGATGTGGCAAACCGGTGCCTCGGTGCACCTCGCCGGCACCGGACCAACAACGCTGTTGGAGACCGGCTTACTTCCCCGTCTGGTCTCCATGGCAACCCCTTGCGGTTCAGGATGCCTTATCTGGTACCTTCATCATGAGTCTTGAAGAGAATTTCCTCAAGGGACGGGGGAGCTTGACGTGACAGCGTCGGCAAGCCCCACCGTCAGGCGGCGTCGCCTCGCGGCCGAGCTGCGCCGACTCCGAGGCACGCAGACAGGCGCGGCGGTCGCCAGGGCTCTCGGCTGGTCCCCTGCGAAAGTCAGCCGGTATGAACTCGGCCAGACCAATTTTCCGCCAGACGAGGTCGAGAAACTGCTCGACTTCTACCGGGTGGCCGAGCCCCGTCGTAGCCAGCTGCTCACCCTCGCCGCAGAAGCCGGCCAGCGAGGTTGGTGGGAAGAGTACTCGGACGTACTGGCGCCGGAGTTTATGGAGTTCATCGGACTCGAGGCCGAGGCGGACTGGATGGGCCACTGGCAGGTCGGCGTGATTCCAGGCCTACTGCAGACGGAGGAGTACGCCCGGGAGCTGAACATCGGCTATCGCGGCGTGATTCCGACTCCGCCGGGTGTCCTGGAGCGGCTGGTGCGGGTCAGGATGATCCGCCAGGAACTGCTCAGCCGCGAGCCGCCGTTCAAGCTGTCCGTCGTGATGGACGAATCGGTCCTGCTGCGGAAGATCGGCGATCGCGGCCTGATGCACGCCCAATTGCTCCGGCTGGCCGCCGCCGCAGAAGTGCCCAACGTTGAACTGCGGGTCATGCCGCTTAGCGGCAGGGAGACCTCGCTGGTGGCCGACTCGTTCACGATCCTCTCGTTCGGCCCGCAGCCGACTGACGTGGCCGGTCAGCTCGCCGACGTCGTAAGCACGGAGGGCGTGACAAGCGAGCTGTATGTGGAGGGCGAGTCCGACACTTACCTATATCGTCTCGTTTTCCAGGGACTTGTTAACGCATCTCTGTCACCCACGGACTCGCGATCTCTGATCAGGCAAACGGCTGAGCGTCTGTGGACGTGACCGGTTTCGTTAAATTATGGTCGTCGTACGGAGAAATGCCGCGATGGATGGTGTTTTGATGCAAGTTTTCGATCACATGGGTATGAAGTACCAGTCTGAGTCCGACTTTGCTCGGAATTGGCGAAAGAGCTCACGCAGCATGACAAACGGCAACTGCGTCGAGGTGGGCGGCCTGGTCGGCGAGTTCATCGGAGTGCGGGACAGCGTGAATCCCAGGGGAACGGTTCTCGGGTTCACCCCGGGCGAGTGGGACGCCTTTGTCGGCGACGTTCGCAACGGCGAGTTCGACCGTCGCCGATAACGGGTTCGGCACCAGGGGTTCGTGGGCGAGGGCAGGTACTAGCTGTTAAGCGGGAACCTGCCCCCGTTTAACCCAATGGGTCTAATCTGAGTGCTCATGTCGGAAAGCACCCAGGGCGGCGATGGGCCGGTCATGCCGGTCATCCCGGTATTGCCAATTATCGAAGGCATTAGAACTAGGCCCGCGGTCCCGCCGCCGGGGACCATCTTCTCGCTCGGCTGGCTGATGGCGGAGCTATTCGACCCGCGACGGCGGGTCAGCACGACGGTGCGCCAGCCGCCGTTCGACGCCGACGTCCAGCTTCCGCAGGTGGCTGACCTGGGGGCGGACCCCAAGCTGGTCTTCCTCGCGGCCGAGCTGACCGAGCTTGTCTGGTGGTACCGGAAGCTGGTCAGGCCGGCCGCGGCCGTCACCGGAGAGGCGAAAAAGCTGAAGGCCGCCGTGGCGGCCGAGTCGGCGGCGCTGGGAGAAGAGGCCGCGGCCGCCGACGCCGGCGGTGCGACCCCGGTCGAAGCCCACGGGGCAGCCGGGGTGACGGACGGGGACTTGGCGTTCTCCGCCGCCGCCTTCCTGACGGCGGTGTCGGAGCTGAACCAGGCGATCCTCGATGAGTTCGCGGACACGCCGGAACGGCTCAGCGCGTACCAGCTCGGCCTCGCGCTGAGCGACCTGACGTGGCTGCCGTACAAGCCGGAACCGGGCACCCAGGGGTCGCCCGCGAGCAGGCCGAGCGCGCTCGTGGGAATGTTCTCGCGGAGCCAGCTGGCGGCGGTCAAGACGCTCCTGAGCGGGGCGGGCTCGCACCTCCCGGCGTCGGCCGCCGCGATCGTGAGCCAGTCCCTCGACAACTGGGCCGACTGGCTGGATGTCAACGCCGCCAGCTTCACCGCCTCGGGCGCGGACGCCTGGTCGGCGAAGGGCGACGTCGTGCTGGACGCGCTGCGGGTGCAGGGCTGGGTCTGGTACTCGGTGCTCATCGCCGACCCGGAGGTGTCGGCGGCGCCGTCGATGGGCGCGTGGGTGCAGGCGGGGTCGTCGATCGCGCGGGCGACGGCGAAGATCACCGGGGTCGTCCTGCGCCGGTTCTGGCCGCTGGTGCTGATCGCGCTGGCCGTGCTCGGCGGGCTGCTCGCCCTGGTGATCGTGAGCCTCAGCGGGGCCGGCCAGGTCTGGGCGTCCCTGGCGACGGTGGTGGCCGTGATCGGCGCCAGCGGCGTCGGCGTCGGCAGCGGGGTGTCCACCGCGTTCGACGGCGTCGGCTACGAGATCTGGGCGGCCGCCAAGCTCGACGCCTCGGCCTGGAACGTTACCTGGCTGCCGGCGATGACGTCGACCACGGCGGAGCGGGTCCGGCTCGACAGCCGCGGTGTCGCCGCCCCGCGAATCAGGAAGAACCTCGACATCCGGTCGTGAGGCCCACCGGATTAGCATCGGTGTCATGCCGGAAACCGAGGACACCGAGGACACCGAGGACACCAACGCCGCCGTCTGGAAGTCGGATATCGGCGTCAGCTTCTGGAAATCGACCCAGGCCGATCGGGAGCGGCGCCGGGCGGGCCACCGGGCGCTGCTCGCGGAGCTGCTGCCGTTCGCCCCCGACGAGCCGTTCACGGTCGTTGACCTCGGGGCGGGGACGGGCGCGGCCGCCCGGATCATCCTCGACCACTACCCGGCCGCGCACGCCATCCTGGCCGACTTCTCGCCCCAGATGATGGCCCAGGGCGAGGCGGAGCTCGCTCCGTACGACGGCCGCTACCGCTACGTCGAGTACGACCTGACGAAGGCGGGCGCCTGGCCGGCCGGCATCCCGGATCCGGTCGACGCCGCGATCAGCTCGCTGTCGGTGCACCATCTCAACGACGCGCGCAAGCAGACGCTGTTCGCGGAGATCCGCGCGCGCCTGGCCCCCGGCGGCTGGTACCTCAACTACGACCCGGTCCGGCCGCCGGACGCGGTGGTCGAGGAGGCGTGGCTGCGGGCGGGCGACCGGCGGGACCCGACGGCGGCCGGCAAGCGCGAGCACCGGACCGCGGAGGAGCAGTTCCGCTACGAGAACCACGTGCGGTACATGATCCCGCTGAGCCCCCAGCTCGACTACCTGCGCGCGGCCGGCTTCGAGGGCGTGGACGTGTACTGGAAGGAACTCGACTTCGTCATCTACGGCGGCCGGCGGCCTACGGCCTGAACTTGGCCGCCATCGCCTGCACGCCGGCGATGAACACATCGATCCCGAGCGCGTAGTGGAAGTCGGGATCGTCGCAGGCGGTCATCGGTGCGGCGCACTCCACCAGCCTCGGGAACCGCACCGTCGGCAGCGTCGCGAACACGACCTGCTTCCGGCGCTGCAGCTCGGTCCGGTCGTCGGCGTCCAGTGACGTGATCCCCGCCTCGCTCATCACCAGCGTGATGCCGGTCCAGAGCGCATTGCGGGCTATCTCGCTGGCATAGCGCGGATCGAATCCGGCGTTGCGCAGGACGTCCAGGGTCGTCTCGGTCGCGCGCAGGAAGAACTCGTTCTGCGACTCCTTGTGCAGGAGCAGCGCCGGGGCGGCCGGATGCGCCCGCAGCACCCGCAGCAGCGACTCGAGCAGCCCGCGGAGCTGGTCGGGCCAGGGTGCCGCGGCGTCGACGCCGATGTCGATCTCGGACCAGACCCGCTCGGCCAGCCCGTCGAGCAGCTCGTCCTTGCTCCGGAAGTGCCAGTACAGCGCCATCGGGGTGACGCCGAGTTCCTGGGCGAGCTTCCTGATCGTCAGCCCGTCGAGTCCGGCCGCGTCCGCGAGCTGCATCGCCCGGTCGACGACCGCGCTCTTGGTCAGCCGGGCGCGCTCGCCGTCGCCGCCGGCTGGCTCCGGTTCCGGATGGGGCTGGGCTGCAGAAGAGGTCACTTGACAACCATACGCCGTACAGGTCATGATCGGCAATGACGACATGTACAACGTATAAGAACGCCATACAGGTACGGCATACAGGTACGCAGTACACGCTCCAAGCGGAAGGACCGCAGCCATGACGGCGAGAACACGGTGGTGGGCGCTGACGGCGGTCAGCCTCGCGACCCTAATGAGCTACCTGGACAACAACGTGGTGAACGTCGCGCTCCCGACGATCGAGCGCAGCCTGGATCTGTCGGTCAGCGGCCTCGAGTGGATCGTGAGCAGCTACCTGCTCGTGCTCGCCAGCCTGCTGCTGGTGGGCGGCCGGGTCGCGGACGTCTTCGGCCGGCGTCGGGTGTTCCTGGCCGGCCTCGCCATCTTCACGGTCTCGTCGCTCGCGGCCGGCCTGGCCGGCAGCGCCGAGGTGCTGATCGCGGCGCGGGCGGTGCAGGGCCTCGGCGCGGCCCTGGTGATGCCGGCCAGCCTGGCGATCATCGCCGCGACGTTCACCAACGCCCGCGAGCGGGCGGCCGCGATCGGCATCTGGGGCGCGGTCGGGGCGCTCGGCCTGGCGCTCGGACCGGTCATCGGCGGCCTGGTCAGCCAGCACCTGCACTGGGGCTGGATCTTCCTCATCAACGTGCCGCTCGGCGTGATCACGGCCGTCCTGGCGTTCCTGTTCGTCGCCGAGTCGCACGGCCGGACGGTCGCAGAAACCGCGGCCCGCGGCGTCCGGTCGACCGCCGCCCTGCTCGACATTCCCGGCCTGGTCTCGTCCGCGCTGGCGCTCTTCGCGCTGACCTACGCGCTGATCGAGGGCCAGGACAAGGGCTGGACCTCGCCGGTGATCACGGCCGCGTTCGCGATCGCCGCCGTTGGCGCCGCGATCTTCGTGGCAATCGAGGCGCGCAGTTCGCATCCGATGGTCCCGCTGCCGATCTTCCGCTCGGCGGCGTTCAGCGGCGGCCTCGGGACGATGATGATCTGGTCGTTCGGCGTGCTCGGAATCTACTTCTTCACCTCGCTGTACCTGCAGGGCATCCTCGGCTTCTCACCGACCAAGGCGGGTCTGTCGTTCGTGCCGATGGCGCTGTGCCTGGCGGTGGCGGCGATGCTGTCGCCGCGGGTGACGGCGGTCATCGGCGGGCACCGCACGGTCGCGCTGGGGATGGCGATCATGACCATTGGCCTGGTGCTGTTCGCCGGGCTCGGCGCGGGGGCGGCGTTCAGCGACCTGCTGCCCGGGTTCGTCCTCTTCGGCCTCGGCGCCGGGCTGATGAACGTGCCGCTGACCAACGCGGTGATTGACGGCGCGACCACCGAGCAGGCCGGCATCGCGTCCGCCCTGCTCAACGCGTCCCGTGAAGTCGCCGGCCTGCTCGGGGTGACGGTGGTCGGCGCCGTCCTGCGGTCGAGCGAGGGCAGCGCGCTGCGCGGCGGCGCGCGCCCGGCGCAGGCGTTCATCGACGGCTACCACTCCGGCCTGTGGCTGACGATCGGCCTGCTGGCGGCCGGCGTGGTGCTCGAGCTACCTGACCCTCCGGCCGCGTCGGCGTGCCATGCTGCCGCAAGAGGAGGCTCCCGTGTCGGCGGTCGGTGAAGCGACGGCGGTTGAGGGAACGACGTCAGTGCCGGAAACGACAGCGGTGCCGCGGGCGACGGCGGCGCCGCGAGGACGGTAGCGTCTCGCCGGGGGCGTAGAGAGGGGGGCCAGTGGCCGGGGCCGACGGGTTCGACGCGGTTGTCGTCGGGTCGGGGCCCAACGGCCTGGTCGGGGCGGTCATCCTGGCCGAGGCGGGGCTCAAGGTGCTGCTGGTCGAGCAGGCGGACGAGGTCGGTGGCGGGCTGCGGAGCGGCCCGCTCACCGGCCTCGACGGGTTCACCCACGACCTCTGCGCGACCGTGCTGCCGCTGGCCCGCGCGTCGGCGGCGTTCCGGGGCCTCGATCTCGGCCTCGACTGGGCCTTCCCGCCGGTTCAGGCGGCGCATCCGCTCGACGGGCAGGACGCGGTGCTGATCCACCGGGACGTGTCGCTGACGGCCGACGGCCTGGGCTCGCGCCGGGACGCGATCGCCTGGCGGCAGAGCGTCGGCGCGACCGCGAGCGGCGGGTTCGGCCTGGTGGATTCGCTGCTGTCGCTGCTGTCGCCGCCTTCGGCGCCGCTGCGGGTGGCCAGGTACGGCGCCCTCGGCCTGCTGCCGGCCAGCGCGCTGGCCCGGATCCTGTTCGACGGCGAGCGGGCCCGGGCGGCCCTGGCCGGGATGGCGGCGCACTCCATGGTCGACCTGCGCAGGCCGATCACCGGCGGGTACGGGCTGCTGCTGGCCGCGCTCGCCCACCAAGTCGGCTGGCCGCTGGTCCGCGGCGGCTCCGCCCGGCTGGCGGCGGCCCTGGTCGCCCGGCTGGTCGAGCTCGGCGGGGTCGTGGAGACGGGGCACCGGGTGCGCGACCTGGCCGACGTGCCCGAACGTCCGGGTCATCCTGCTTGACCTCGCCCCCGGGCAGGTCGCCGACGTCTGCGGTGACCGGCTGCCCCCGGGGTACGCCCGGCGGCTGCGGCGGTACCGGCACGGTCCCGGCGCGTTCAAGCTCGACTGGGCGCTTGACGGCCCGGTGCCGTGGCGCGATCCGGCGGTGGCGGGCGCGGCGACGGTCCATCTGGGCGGGACCCTCGACGAGATCGCGGCCGGGGAGGCGGCGGTCGCGGCCGGCCGGCACCCCGAGCGGCCGTACGTGCTCGCCGTCCAGCCCTGCGCCGCCGACCCGTCCCGCGCGCCGGCCGGCTGGCACGTGCTGTGGGCGTACTGCCACGTGCCGAACGGCTCCCCGGTGGACATGACCGAGGCGATCGAGAACCAGGTGGAGCGGTTCGCGCCGGGCTTCCGCGAGCGGATCATCGCCCGGGCCGCGCACGGCCCGGCGGCCCTGGAGCGGCACAACCCGAACCTCGTCGGCGGCGACATCGCCGGCGGCTACAGCGGCCTTTCGCAGCTGGTCCGCCGCCCGAACCTGTCCCGCCGCCCGTGGGCGACGCCGCTGCCCGGGGTGTACCTGTGCTCGGCGAGCACGCCGCCGGGCGCGGGCGTGCACGGGATGGGCGGCTACCACGCCGCCCGGCTGGCCCTGGCGGACTACTGAACGAACCTCGACGCCGGCGATCGCGGTGCGGCGGTGCGGCCGCGGCCCGGGCCGGGCTTGGCCGAACGTCGGCTGGCGATGGTCTCCACCAGCGTGATGAGCACGCCCTTGACCGACGCGACGTCGCGGGCGTCGCACAGCACCAGCGGGTTGCCTGGATCGAGGTCCAGGGCCTGCCGGATCTCCTGCGGGTCATAGCTGGGGGCGTCGTCGAAGCAGTTGACGGCGACGACGAACGGCAGCCGGCGCGTCTCGAAATAGTTGACCGAGGGGAAGCAGTCGCCCAGCCGCCGCACGTCGGCCAGGATCACCGCGCCGAGGGCGCCGTAGGCCAGCTCGTCCCACATGAACGAGAAGCGCTCCTGCCCAGGCATGCCGAACAGGTACAGCACGATCCTGGCGCCGAGGGTGATCCGGCCGAAGTCGAGGGCGACGGTCGTGGTGGTCTTGCGGCCCACGCCGCTCAGATCGTCAAGGCCGATGCTGGCGGTGGTGAGGGCCTCCTCGGTTTGCAGTGGCCGGACCTCGCTGATCGCGCCGACCAGCGTCGTCTTGCCCGCCCCGAACCCGCCCGCGACGAGGATCTTATGCGCGGTGAAGGCGGGAACGGTGGCGGCCGGGCCGCCATGGGTGTCAGAGCGCGCGGAGGCCATTCAGTATCTCCTTGAGCACGTCGTTGCCGGTTTTCTGGTTGGCCGACCGTGGCGCCACCACCGTGATCGCCCCCAGCTTGGTCAGGTCGGCCACCAGCACGCGCACCACCCCGAGCGGCAGTGCGGTGTCGGCGGCCAGGTCGGCGAGGGTCATCTGGCGGCCGCACAGGGCCAGCAGCTGGTGATGCTCAGGGGCCAGCCGCGCGGGATCGTCGGTGGGCAGCGGCCGCCCGGTGGCGACGAGGACGGTCAGGAGCGTGAGCACCTCGCCGCCGGCGGGCTCGGTCCGGCCGCCGGTCACTGCGTAGGGCCGCACCACCGGGCCCGATTCCCGGTGCGGAAAGGCGTCGTCCGCGGGCACCGCCGGTCACTCCGCCGGGAAGTCGGTCGACCGCACCCGGGGCAGCGCCGTCAGATGCGGCCTGGCCCGCTTGGCCAGCATCGCCATCTCGTAGGCGACGGTGCCCGCGTCGGCCTCCGGCGGGCACAGCGCCGCCAGGCAGCTGCCCTGGCCGGCCGCGATGAGGAAGAAGATCCCGTGCTCGAGCTCGATGATCGTCTGCCGCACGCCGCCCGCCGAGAAGCGGTCGCCGGTGCCGGCCGCGAGGCTCTGAACCGCCGCCGCCACCGCCGACAGGTGCTCGGCGTCCTCGCGGGACAGGTCACCGGAGGCGGCGATGCAGAGGCCGTCCCGGGAGAGGATCACCGCCCGGCGAAAGTCCGGCAGCCGGTCGGAGAGATCGTCAAGCAGCCAGGCAAGGTCTCGCGAGGGAGTTCCGCCCTCAGGCAACACAGCCATAACCCTTCCTCGCCACCGAGCGCGCTGCCCGGATGGCTTACGATGCGTGGGTGTGCCCGGCCCGGTGGGCCAGGAACGCCCATATATTCACTCCTGCGAATTTCTGCGAGGATGGAACTGGAAGCGCCGAAAGTGTCGCTCTCAACGCCAACGGGTCTGAGCGTACAGAACCGCTGTGGCGTTATGCCGCGCTATAGCCAAATGCCCGAAATGGCCGTTAAAATCGCACCGGCGCGGGGCCAGACGGTCCGGCCCGCCTAACGTCCGCGTGCACGCGAACCTCATGAGGAGAATGATGCCGGAGCCGTCCGCGACCGCGCTTCCGGAGACGACCTCGACAACCGCCGGCGGCCTTGAGCCGGACGCGATCGGCGTGGCGCAGGACACCATCATCGGCATGGCCTCGTCCGCCCCGGCGGCGGTGGTCGCGATCTCGCTGGCGGCGCTGGCCGCGGCATCGGCCTACGGCGGCGGACCGATCCTGCTCATCAGCGCGATCCCGATGCTGATCATCGCCAACGCCTACCGGCGGCTGAACATGTGGAACGCCAACGCGGGGGCGTCCTTCGAATGGGTCGGCCGGGCGATCAACCCGTACCTCGGGTTCCTGACCGGCTGGCTGATGATCGTCGGCTTCGTGGTCGGAACGCTCAGCGGCGTGGTGATCCTCGGTCCCTCGGTCCTCGCCGTCTTCACCAACTCGGCCGCGAGCACCTGGCCCAACGTCCTCATCGCGACCGCGGTCGGGGTGGTGATGACCGTGATCGCGGTCGTCGGGATCCGGATCACCGCCCGGGTCCAGGTCGTCATGGCGGTGGTCGAGTACGCGATCCTCGTCGGGATGTCGATCTGGGGGCTGTTCTACGTGCTCGGGGATCATCCCGGCACGTACCACATCACCAGCGGCTGGTTCAGCCTCAGCGGAGTCGGCGGCCAGGGCAGCATCGTCGGCGGGTTCCTGATCGCGGTGTTCGCGTACAGCGGCTGGGACGGCAGCATCTACGTCAACGAAGAGGTCAGGCACCGGCACGCGAACCCGGGCCGGGCCGCCATCATCGCCGTCGCGCTGCTCGCCGTCATCTACACGCTGGCCCAGGTGGGCCTGCAGGGCGTCATCTCGCCGAACAACCTCCAGGCGAGCGCGGCGCCGCTGGTCTCGGTCGCGCAGGGCCTCGGCGGCGGCGACTGGGCCAAGGTGATGGCGCTGGCCATCGCGCTGTCGGCGATCGCCACCACCGGCGCGGGCATCGTGGTCGGCGCCCGCATCATCTACGGGATGGCCAGCTACCGGGCGCTGCCCGGGTTCCTGGCCAACGTCAACCGCCGGTTCGCCACCCCCGCCGCCGCCAGCATCGTCTTCGGCGTGGCGGTCGTCGCGCTCGGCTGGGTCTACCTGCTCGCGACCTCGGTCCAGAACGCCTTCAACGACGTGGTCGACATCACCGGCCTGGTGTTCGCGCTCTTCTACGTCCTCACCGCGCTCGCGGCCGTCGTCTACTACCGGCGCCGCATCTTCTCCCGCCCCTGGGACGCGCTGATCCTCGGCATCCTGCCGCTCGCATCGGCCGGGTTCCTGGTCTGGATGGTCGTGAAGTACATGACCACCGCCCCGCCGCGCAGAACTGGTCGGTGGCCGGCATCCTCATCTCCGGCCTGCTGATGCTAGCCGTCGCCCGGTTCTGGCTGCGGTCGCCGTTCTTCCAGGTCCGGCCGGAGAGCGACCCGGGCTGAGCGGCGATCCGCAGCCCCGCCAAGCAGCCGGCTGCGTCAGCCTGCGGGCTACGCCCGGCCGATGTTCTGCCAGCTGGTCAGGGCGGCGATCCGCAGCGGGTCGGACGGCCGCCAGGGTCGCGTTGCAGCGTTCGACCGTGTCCTCGAGGACGGTGGCGGCGTCGCCGTTGCGGCCGACGCTCAGGTAGGCGTTGGCGAGGTTGAGGCTGGCGGTGAGGGTGTCCGGGTGGTCGACGCCGAGCAGTCGGGTGTAGCCGGCCCGGGTCTGCTCGCCCAGCCGCACCGCGGCCGCCATCTTGCCGCCGGCGTGGCAGGCGGCGCCGAGGGAACCGCGCGCGGCCACCGTGAGCAGGTGGTCGGGGCCGAGCTCGCGCTCCCGGTCCGACACCACCTTCTCGTACTGGGCGATCGCGGCCTTGGGCCGCCCGTCGGCCAGGTAGGCCTCGGCCAGCTGCTGCCTGGTGGCGGTGACGTCCGGGTGCCGCTGGCCCTGGATGCGCTCGCGCTCGGCCAGCGTCCGGCGGTACACCATGATCGCCTCGAAGATCGAGCCCGCCGCGCGGTAGGCGGCGCCGAGGTCCTCGTGCGCGGCGAGCGCGTCGAGGCTGTTGACGCCCTGCGACCGCTCGCGGCCGCTGACGACCTCGGTCAGCACCACGACGGCCTCGTTGAACCGGCCCGCGCTGACCAGCGCGCGGCCGAGATTACGGGCGGCCTCGATCGTGCCCGGATGGTCGGCCCCGCGCCTGCGCGCCCGCTCCGACCACACCCACTGGAGCAGCGAGACGGCGACCGCCGCCTGCCCGGCCGCCAGGTAGGCCTGCGCGAGCCGCTCGTTGATCTGGAAGAACACCGGGTGCTCGAGCCCGAGCATCCGCTCGCCGGTCGCGGCCAGCTCCTGCCAGTACGCGACCGCGGGGCCGGTCAGCCGGGCGGCGTCGAGGCTCTGCCCGGCCCGCAGCAGCACCGCGTGGCAGCCTCCCTGCCAGAGCAGGTCACCGGCCGCGTGCCGCAGGGTCTCGGCGCACGAGCGCAGGCTGCGGGCGAGCCACTCCGGCTGGTCGTCGGCGGGCCACGCCTCGAGCAGGGCGTCGGCCGCCGCCATGGCCGCGCCCTTGAGCATCCCGTCCGGCATCGCCGCCCGCACGGCCGCCTGGACCAGCCAGCTCATCTGCATCATGGCCGGCCTCGAGGCGGGCCGGTCGGCCGCGGGGGCGGGCCGGGCTCGGGGCTGGGGAAGAGCAGGCCCGCCTGCTCGAGGGAGGCCATCGCGTTGGCGAGCGTCGCCGCCGAGCCGCCGACGGCGGCGGTGGCGTACTCGCGGGCCGCGTTGGCGGCCAGCACCGCGCTCGGGATCGCGTTGCCGTCGAGCAGCGCGGTGAGCACCAGCAGCGACTGGGCGGTGCCGGGCGACAGCAGGTCGGCGTGGTCGACCGACAGCGACCAGGTGATCGCGCCCGCCGCGGGCGAGCCGCCGACCGCGCCGGCGCCGCCCGCCTGGTCGCGCCGGTACGCGAAATGCTCGCGGTAATCGTGGCAGGTCAGCTCGGAGCTGGCGATCACCGCGCTCGCCTGGGCCAGCGCCAGCGGCTCGCCGTCGAGGTCCCCGACCAGGTCGATGGCGCCCTGACGCTGATCGAGGTCCGCCGTCAGGCGGCCGATCAGGTAGGTGAGCGACTCCCGGCGGCTGAACGGGCCGACGGGGACGACGTGCGCGCTCCGCCCGAACAGGGACCCGGGCTCGGCGGTGGTGACCAGCACCCGGCCGGCCGGGCCGGTCGGCCAGGGGAAGCCGTCGTCGTGGGCGACCGCCGCCGTGAGGTCATCGAGCACCACCAGCCACGGGCGGTCGGTGTCGCGCAGCCAGCCGAGGAAGCGGGCCGTCACCGCGTCGGCGTTGCCGGTGAACTGGCTGCCGACCGCGGCGGCGGCGGTCGCGTAGCCGGAGAGCACCGACGCCCGGGTGGTGGCGGTCAGCCAGATGACCAGGTCGACCGTGCCCGACTGCCACAACGACTGGGCCAGCGAGACCGCGAGCTGGGTCTTGCCGCAGGACTCGCGCCAGTCGCGGCCGCCGCCGCCGGGAATGCCGGACACCAGCGCGACCGCGGTGCCGGGAACGAGCGAGCCCTCGACCACCGCGCCCGTCTCCGGCCGGTCGATGAAGCCGTGGGCGAGCCCAGGCGCTGAACCCGTCCAGACCGGCGTCCCGGCGTTGTCAGAGTGCGCGGAGGCCATCGAGTATCTCCTGGAGCACGTTCTTCTCGGATCGTTGGTCGGTCGGTTGCTGCCGCACCACGGCGACGGCTCCTTGCATGGTCAAGTCGGCGATCAGCACGCGCACCACGCCTACCGGCAGCGCGGTGTCGGCCGCGAGGTCGGCCACCGTGACCTGCTGCTCGCACCGGGCGAGAATCCGCCGGTGCTCGGGTGACGGGCGCCCGGCCTCGGGTGCCGCTGGCAGGCCGGTGGCAACCACGACGGCGATGAGGTCGAGGACCTCACCGTCGGCGGGCTCGGTGCGACCGCCGGTCACGGCGTACGGTCGCACCACGGGGCCGGAGTTGCGCCCTCGCCATCTGTCGCCAGCGGGCACTGTTATCACTCGGCCTGGATGGTCGTCGCCGGGAATCTCGGCAGCGCGGCAAGATGCGGCCTGGCCCGTTTGACGAGCATGGCCATCTCGTAGGCGACGGCGCCGGCGTCCGCGTCGGCCGGGCACAGCGCCGCCAGGCAGCTGCCCTCGCCCGCCGCTATCACGAAGAGGATCCCGTGCTCGAGCTCGATGATCGTCTGCCGTACGCGGCCCGCCTCGAAGCGGTCGCCGGTGCCGGCCGCGAGGCTCTGCACGGCGGCCGCGACCGCCGACAGGTGGTCTGCGTCGTCGCGGGTCAGATCGCTCGAGGCGGCGATCAGCAGGCCGTCGCGGGACAGGATCACGGCCCGGCGGAAATCCCGTACCCGGTCGGCCAGATCGTCGAGCAGCCAGGCGAGGTCTCGCCCGGGAACGCTCGCATCGGCCATGCCAGCCATCATGCCTCCTCGTTATGCTGCGTCGTCGTCTTCGTAGCCGTTCGTCGGGCCGGCGGCCCCGGGCAGGCAGCGGCGGGGACTGCGCGCCGCGGCTGCGGTGCCAGCTGCTCTGCAGGGAGGCCGCCAGGCTGCGCGCGTCGTCGGGGGTCGGGGCCTCGACCGGGCGCGTGCCTGGGGATGCCCTCGGGGTTCGCAGCCCCGCCGTCGCCGTCGTTCGCCGGGCTGGCTGTCGGGCCGCACGCGCTGCGGCAGCCCGTGCAGGGCGCCCGGGCCGGCCTGGCCGCCTGGGCCTCGTCGGGACCGCCCGCGTCGCCCGCGTCGACCGCGCCCGGTTCCGGCTGGACCGGATCGGTCAGCGAGAGCACCTGCGGCGCGCGCAGGTTGAGCACGGTCGGAGTCGCCGCGCTGGTGATCGCCGTAGCCGCCCTGGTCGGCGGTCTCGGAGACCACGATGGCGTCCGGCAGCACCACCACCGCCTTCGTGCCGAGGTAGGGCGACGGGCCCAGCGAGACGTGGACGCCGTGCCTGGCGGCCAGCCGTCCGGCGACGAACAGGCCGAGCCGGTCGGCGTCGGCCAGGCCGACGTCCAGCGGCTCGGCCAGCTGGGCGTTGAGCTCGTGGAGCTGGTCGGCCGGAATCCCCAGGCCGCGGTCGGTCACCTCGACCGCGAAGCCGTTGGCCACCCGCTCCGCGCGGATCTCGACCCGGGTGGTCGACGGGGAGAACAGCGTCGCGTTCTCGATCAGCTCGGCCAGCAGGTGGATCATGTCGGTGACGGCGACCGCCGCCACCGCCTCCTCCGCGTCGGAGATGACCGTGACCCGCGTGTAGTCCTCGACCTCGGCCGCGGCCGCGCGCATGACGTCGATGATCGGCACCGGGCCGCTCCACGAGCGCCCGGGGGCCGCGCCGGACAAGACCGTGAGGCTCTCCGCGTGCCGTCGCATCCGCGTGGTCAGGTGGTCGAGCGTGAACAGCTCGGCCAGCGCGGCCGGGCTCGACGCCTGCTGCTCGAGGGTGTCGATGATGCGCAGCTGCCGGTGCAGCAGCGACTGGTTCCTCCGGCCGAGGCTGGCCAGGATCTGCCGGAAGCCGTTGCGCAGCGCCGCCTCGGCCGCCTCGGCCGCCTCGGCCTGCTCGCGGGCGCCGCGCTGCGAGGCCGCGACCCGTCCCTCCGCCTCGCGCTGGACGCGGCGGGCGAACCTGTTCATGAGCAGGGCCGCGACGAGGACGACGATCAGCCCGGTCCCGGCCAGCACGGTCGAGCCGATCAGCGCGCGGTGCCCCCGCATCGCCGACCCGAGCCAGTGCAGCCGGTCGGGCGCGCCGCTGAGCATCACTCCGGCCAGCACCCCCCAGAGCACCAGCAGGCAGCTGACCGGCGTTATCAGGTCGGCGATGAAATGGACGTGGGTCGAGTGGCTCGCCGCGCGCTTGGCTGACTGGCGTGGAGAGGTGCCGACGGCCATGTAGTCACTCCTGCGATATTCCGCCCCGCGGTGCCCCAAGCGCGAAAGTGCACCATGTAGACACCATTGTGTCTGAGCGTACAGAAATGTCAGTGCAATGTGCTGGCGTGTTGCCGACCTGATGCAGGTCAATCGCGTTCGAATGGCCGGCGCGGGTCGGTCACGGCCGGCTCCTGCGTTTGTTGTCAGGCAACGACTACGACCGCCCCGCGTTGCCGAGGGCCGGTCGTGGCGCCGCTCATCGCCCGTGCTACCTGCGCGGTCGGCCGTCTGCGGCCGGTTGGCGGCGGCTGTCGTCGGCCACCAAGGGGCCGGTCCCAATTCGGGTGAAAGCAACAGCGACACGGTGACGGCGGAGGTAGATCATGGTCATCGGGCCGCCGGCCGGGAGCAATACCCGGCTGGCCGGGGTAACGCGTAGTAGCAAAGGAAGGCAGGAACCCCAGTATGACGCAGCGAAGCCTTGAGGATCTGCTGCAGACGGCCAACCCCGTTGAGCTGCTGCGGAACTCCCAGGAGGGCGCTTACGTCTATCCGGTCGTCCCGACCGAGTTCTCCAACTGGAAGGCGGAGCAGGTCGCCTGGCAGCAGGCCGCGGTGCTGTTCGACCAGAGCCACCACATGGCGAACCTGTACATCAAGGGTCCGGACGCCCTCAAGCTGATCTCCTACATCGGCTTCAACACGTTCAAGAACTTCCCGACCAACATGGCCAAGCAGCTCGTGCCCGTCACCTACGACGGCTATGTCATCGGCGATGGCATCCTGTTCCACCTCGAGGAGGACGTCTACGAGTTCGTCGGCCGGGTGCCGAGCGTGAACTGGATCCAGTTCCACGCGGAGACCGGCGACTGGAACGTCGAGCTCGTCCGTGACGACCGCTCGCCGTCGCGACCGCTTGGCAAGGAAGTGGTCAGGACGCAGTACCGGTTCCAGATCCAGGGGCCCAACGCCTCCCAGGTGATCGAGAAGCTGAACGGCGGCCCGATCGCGGAGATCAAGTTCTTCCGCACCGACTTCATCACCATCAAGGGCAGGAAGGTCCACGCGCTGCGGCACGGCATGTCCGGCCAGCCCGGACTCGAGGTCTTCGGCCCCTACGAGGACTACTTCGAGATCCGGGACGCGATCCTGGAGGCAGGCCAGGAGTTCGGCCTCACCCCGGTCGGCTCTCGCGCCTACGCGTCCAACACCCTCGAGTCCGGCTGGATCCCGTCACCGCTGCCCGCCATCTACACCGGCGAGAAGCTCAAGGCGTACCGCGAGTGGCTGCCGGCGGGCGGCTACGAGGGCTACGCCGGCACGCTCGGCGGCAGCTTCGTGTCGGAGAACATTGAGGACTACTACCTGACGCCCTACGAGCTCGGCTACGGCCACATGGTGCGGTTCGACCACGACTTCATCGGCCGGGAGGCACTGGAGGCGATGGACAAGCCATCGCAGCGCCGGAAGGTGACGCTGGCCTGGAACAAGGAGGACGCAGGGAGGATCGCGGCCTCGCTGTTCACCGACGACATCCCGGCCAAGGGCCTGGACGTGCCGATCTCGAACTACTCCTCGTCCAACTACGACGCGGTGTCGCTGGACGGCAGGCTCGTCGGCCTGTCGCTGTTCACCGGCTACAGCCACAACGAGCGGCTCGAGCTCTCGCTCGGCATCATCGACCCGGCCATCGAGGTCGGGACCGAGGTGACGCTGGTCTGGGGCGAGCCGGACGGCGGCTCGCTCAAGGCCTCGGTCGAGCGGCCGCACAAGCAGGCGGAGGTCCGCGCGACCGTCTCGCCGGTCCCGTTCTCGGCCGAGGCCCGCGAGCACTACGCGGAGGGCTGGCGGCTGACCGGCAAGGCCTGAAAGCGGTTTAAATCACGAGAAGGCGCCCGCCTCGATACCGATACTAGGTACCGGGCGGGCGCCATTTTCATAGGAAACTAAAATTATTTTCCTAGCCTCAATCCAGAGGCCAGCCCGCACCGTATAAGAGATAGCCGGATGACCAGGCGATCTTCCATCGGCGGCCGGTGATGAGGCAGGGAGGCAGCTATGTCCAGCAACGTGGACGTGCCGGCTAAGACGGTCCCCGTAGGCAGACCGTGGTGGCTCAACCTGCTGCTGGCGCGCGGCCCGGGGCCGTGCCGGTCGGCCCTGGCGCGCACCCTGTTCACGCTGTTTATCCTGGCCGGCGCGGGCCTCACCGTGTACTCGGGCTACATCCACCTGGATCTGTGGGGCAGGCAGCCCTACCCCTACAGCGCGATCCCGACCATCGGCCCGCTTTTCCTCCTTCAGGGCATCGTCGGGATCCTGCTCGGCGCGCTCGTCGTCGCCACCCGCCGGCTCTTCGCGGTCCTGCTGGCGGCGGGGTTCCTGGTCGTCTCGGTGGCGGCCTTGGTGATCGACGTCGAGGTCGGCATGTTCGGCTTCCAGGACAGCTGGCAGGTCCCGTACGCGACCAGCACGCTCTACTGGGAGATCGCCGGGGCGGTGCTGCTGCTGATCGTTGCGGGCGCGCTCGCCTGGCCGTCAGTGCCGGGCCGGGCCTCGAGGCACCGCAGCGATTGAGGTCAGCCTGCCAATTCGGAAAAGGTCAGGAACCTGGCCTCACCGCCATCAAGCGAAATGAACCCACGGGCGCGATAGAAATCCGCTAGGCCCCCATCGGGGCGCATGTCATCGCTCTTGAACCGGCTCACTTCGTTTCGGAACGGCTCGCTACTCCCGGTGAGCCGGATGCTTCTCGGCACCTCGCTGCCGTCGGCAAAGTTCAAGAATCCAACCACGGAACACTTCACTGGATCGCCGCGCCGGACTTCGACAGCATGCATAGTCGGCTTGAAGACCCCATCCGACCATCGGGTGAGTATCGAGCCCGGCATGACGATGACGCCTGCTGAAGGCTTTGGGCGTGCTATCCATCCCGGCCCGCCAAGCACGGTTAGTCCAGGCTGATTCGTAACAAGCGCGGAAATAACATTGCCGTCGGGATGCATTCCGATTCCCGCGACGTCGCGCTGGGACGGAGCATATCGAATCGCACGGTAGCGGACCGTCACCGAATCGAGGCAAGCTCGAGGCAGTTCTTCGGGAAAGTGGAGCGCTCGCACGGCCGCTTGCAGCGCTTGGTCGATCTCGCTTTTAAGCGCGATAATCGCTTGACTCGCCATCGGGTAAAGCCTGAGTACCTCAATTCCTCGCGTGCCCCCGGCCGCATCGCCGTCGAGATGAGCAATTTGATTCGCCTTCGTGTGCAGGCGCCGCCCGAGGCCCGTACTCGCGACCCAGAGGGATTGCCGTTCAGCCGTAAAACCGTCGGTCCCCTGAAAAGACGCCTCCACGGGAAGGGTGCCGAGATAGCGCTCGACCGTGCTCAGCGCACCGGAGATCTCCGCAGGTGTGCCCTGCCAGGGAAGGACGGCAGCGCTCCCAGTGCGAAAAATCTGTTCCAGTGAACCCGCGAGAGCGGATGGATACTGGATCAGCTCCGGCCGGTCTGAAGGCATGTGCCGTCCTTCAAGTCGCACGCTTCAGACGTCCATACTAGTCCTTGCGCCTCCGCGCGAGAGAGGACCTTCCTCGTTGGGTTCGGTAGGCACGGCCCCTCCCATCTCGTATCATAGGGCGGGTGTGACAACCCCGCCAGAGCGAGGAAAAATGAGAGAGCGAATATTTGTCGGCAGTTCTAGCGAAGCCTTGGACGTCTGTCGCGCAGTCCAACTGGAACTGGGCCGAGACTTCGACGTCACGATATGGGACCAGGACACTTTTCGCCTCACTTACAGCGCAATCGACTCACTGCAGGGCGTACTGGCGTCGTCCGACGCTGGAGTCTTTATCCTAGCGCCAGATGACCTGACTGAGAGCCGCGGCCAATCCAGTTTGACGGTCCGTGATAACGTCATCTTTGAGTTGGGGATGTTCATTGGGCACCTAGGGCGCGACCGCACGTTCATGCTGGTCCCAGACAATTCTGCTGCACGTTTGCCGAGTGATTTGCTCGGCATTACCACGGCGCGCTATGACGCCGAGCGCTTCGAGCAGCGGCAGCGCGCGGCGGTGGGGGCGGCGTGCACGCAGATTGCGCAGGCACTCAAATCAGCTCAGCCGCAAATCTCTACCGAGCCTAAGTCCCGGTCGCGCCTGGACCGGGCGATGACTCGCATGAGCAAGGATCTTGAATCAATCCTCACCACTAGCGTCGCCGCCCAGGATCAGGCTGACATCTCGTTCAAATGGCCGGGCTCTATTTCTTTTCAGGTTGCGCAGGCTACCGTCAACATCGAGGTTGGCCGTATCCAAGATCAGCCGCCAGGCAACCAAAGGACGGCGATAGCGCTGCCAATCAACGAATATTTTGATGACGTGTGCATCTCGGATCCGTCGGGATGCCTCGGAGCCTTCGTCCAGAATCACTATAGCGCGAGCACCGCAAGATTTAAAGAGCAAATTCGCGCAGCGCTTGTCACCCTGCCTACTCTGCGAATATCTAGGAACGAACGGCAGGTAGACGACAGCTACGGAATCGGTCAGGCGATATTTCTCGGTAAACTTGAGCCAGAATATCGGGTGGTTCTCGTATCGGGCACTACCGAGCGCACCGGGATTGGCCTGCACGCCGAGCCGCATTTCATATATGCTGGGCTTGAGGGAATCGTAGAAACGATGAACGAGCGTCGGTTTAACTCTCTTGTGATGCCGGTGCTAGGCTCCGGGCACGGCGAGATAGCATTGCCGACCGCCATCCTCTTCAATCTTCTTGCCATGCGCTCTATCCTGAGCGAGGACCGCGGTCGGCACGTAAAAGAAATCAAGCTGGTGATCTTCGAGGCGGATGCCGTTAAGATAAGTCCAGCGGAAATGCGGAATATAATCTCGAACGTAACATTTCGTCGCCCATAGATTGATCTATCGAAACAATCTCATAGCCGAGGATGATGATGGACCTGATCGTCTCGGTCACCATACTCATATCGAACTCTTGTTCCGATGCCGGAAGCTGATCGTAGGGTATCAACCATGGACTCTCTTTCGCTTCGTCATCTCGATGAGGCCCGAAGCGCCAACCTTCGCGAATCCTTTTCGCGGCCCACACGTCGTGAGCATTGGTCGCGAGCTGCTCCAACAGTCCGGCCAGGGAATCCGGCACCACGGTGCCAGATGTGTCTATGGGACGGGGATTGTACTGGTTGTGATTACCGGTGTCGCTCATATGCCATCCGTCATTTGATTGCCCGACGCGCTGGTGCGGATACCGATGCCTCAGGTGGCTGCTCCGGCATCACTGACGATCCCTCCGCCGATGCTTATCTTCTCACTCACTAGTAGTACTACAGCAGCGCTTCGTTACGAAGTGCCCTTCGTCCGAGCGTCGCGGTGATCACGGCTTCGACGTGCTCGTCGCCGACCGTCCGCGGCCGGCCAGGCCGCGGCTCGTCGGTCAGCCCCGCGCGGTCAGCGTCAGCCGCTCGTCAGAACGCTAGGCCGGTCTCGCGCTGATCACTAGCGTCGCCCCGAGCCCGGGCAGGAAACGGGCAAGCATCCGAGAAGAGACTCGCCGACCACTGGTACGCCATACTACGAAGTTCGCGGTGGTATCGAGCGGCACCAGGCCAGCAAGAGATACCGCTTTAACCAGTGACTCTTTCGTGAACTGACGAATATGAAGTCTTCGATATTCGTGATGACAGTCAACGTGGCGCGGAGACCGGCCGATTATAAATCCGATCCGGTCTTGGATGGCCGCCAGGTTAGGCGTGGTGACGACGAGGACACCATTCGGCCTCAGGATCCGCCGACACTCCTGCAGGAACCTGTCGGGATCATAAAGATGCTCGAGTATCTCTCCGGCCAGAATCCCGTCGAGTGATCCGGACCGGAACGGAAGCAGCTCAGTAGCGTCAAGTTGCACCGCGCCCACCGCGTGCCGCCGGGCCGCGTGAAGTGCACCGAGATCGGCATCCGCTGCGATCGCCCGCATCCCTTGCGCCGCGAGCTGTGCGCACGCCAGACCTCCGGCCGATCCGATGTCGACGACGATCGGAGACGACTTTCCTGGGTTCAGCCGTCGCCACTCACGTCCAAGCATTGATATCGCAAGGCTGAGCCGCACAGCATGATACGGATCCCGGAGATAACTTTCTATCTCATCGCCGCCGGCGTAGCGCTCAACATTCGCCTCGCGCGCTCTTCTCGCAACATCCATACCGACCTCGCTCGAGGTGTTCAAGTTCTCCCGCTGCTGTCGTACCAGGGATATACGCAGCCCCGCGGCCTGCCCGTCCGGCCGTTAGCCGCGCTGTGCCCCGTCGGGCCAGATCACATGCACAGGGATACCGCGCTCGCGGGCGTACGCGACCACGTCGCCGGTGCCGCCGTATGATCGCGCGGGCTTGCCGTCCCACACCGCGTACAGCTCGTCCGCCTTGTCGACCATGAGCTTGCTGGCGGCCATGTAGGACTCGGGCGTGGAGGCGGCGAACGGCAGTCGGTGGACGGCGGCGGCCTGGGCGAGCAGGCCGTCGTACTCCGTTTGGGAGTCCTCCGGTAGCTCGTCTCGGTACTCGGTGGCGGGAATGAAGGCTTCGAGGGTGCCGCCGATGTCGGTGACCACGCGGCCGAAGATCAGGTCCGCTCCGTCGGCCATGCAGGACAGGCCGTTCACGTCGGGCGCGCGTTCGGCCAGAGCGGTCCGGAGAGCCTGGTCGACCAGGCGTACTGTCGGGGCGGGCAGGCCCCGGTGTCCTGAAATCGCGATGTGGTGCATGCACGCTATCTAACAGCAAGTCGGAGCGGAGCTGTCCATCGAAGTCCCGGACGTAGCTGGCAACTAGACAGTAGCTGCGACATTTCGCCTATTCGAGTTCGGAACGTCGCTCAACGGCCGGTTACGTCAGCCTTTGGATTTCCCGTGTTGGCCGACATCTGCCGGACAGCTCTGGTTCACCTGCGGGGATGAATGCAAAAGAACACAAATACCACTTCAGGCTTGTCCCGGCGCAACTTTGCTACAGCGTCCTCGAGACATTCAGCTGACCTGGGCGCGCCGAGACCGGTTCCTCGGCGTCGGCGGCCTCGGGAAGGGCGAGAGCGCGACCGCCGGGTCGGCCCGGGGCCAGCGAGCGCCCGGCCCGGCCAGGCGGAGCCAGGGACCGTTCGGGATAAAAATCTTTCAAAATCCATCATTCGAACGGTCCCTGGTTTCACCGGTCACGCCACCGATGAGGCCCACAGCCGGTCCGGGCCCAGTCGCGTGGCCGGGTCGTATCGCAGCGGGGCGTAGCCGGTGTAGTTCTCGGCCAGCATGGTGGCAGCGGCGCGCGAGGTCACCAGGTTGCGCAGCTGGGCGAGCTGCAGGGCCGATTCGAAATCGTCCTGGCCCGGGACGACGTGCAGCATCGTGGTCATCCAGCAGGCCAGGTGGGTCGCCCGCCACACCCGCTCGAGGCAGTGGTCGGAGTAGGCGTCGGCCAGCTCCGACCGGCCGTCGCGGACCAGCCGGACCAGCGCGGTGGCGAGCGCGGCGACGTCGGCGACGGCCAGGTTGAGGCCCTTGGCCCCGGTCGGCGGGACGATGTGGGCCGCGTCGCCCGCCAGGAACAGCCGCCGGTACCGCATCGGGGCGGCGACGAAGGAGCGCATCGGGGTGATGCTCTTCTCTAGGATCGGGCCGCTGGTCAGCTCCCAGTCCGGTACCGCCATCCGGTGCCTGAGCTCGTCCCAGATCCGTTCGTCGGGCCACCGGTCGATGTTCTCGTCCGCGGGCACCTGCAGGTAGAGGCGGCCGATCTCGGGCGTGCGCATGCTGTGCAGCGCGAAGCCGTTCTGGTGGCGGCAGTAGATGACCTCGTCGGTCGACGGCGGCGCCTTGGCGAGGATGCCGAGCCAGCCGTAGGGGTAGCTCCGCTCGGTCGCCGTCAGCAGGCTGCCGCTCGGTATCGACCGGCGGGTGATCCCGTGAAAGCCGTCGCAGCCGGCGATCGCGTCGCACGCGACCTCGTGCCGCTGCCCGGCCTGGTCGGTGTAGTGGAGCAGGGGGCGGTCGGAGTCGAGCCCGCTCACCTCGGTCTGGGTGACGTTGAACTCGAGCTCGGCGCCGTCGGCGACCCGGGCCGCGATCAGGTCCTTGACGATCTCGGTCTGCGCGTAGATCGTGACCCAGCGGCCGTTGGTGAGCTCACGGAAGTTCACGTGGTGCCGCTCGCCGGCGAACTGAAGGTAGATCCCGTCGTGCTCGAGCCCTTCGGCGTCGAGCCGGCGCCCGAGGCCGACCTCGCGCAGCAGCTCGACGGTGGTGGATTCGAGCATCCCGGCGCGCTGGCGCGCCTCGCAGTAGGAGCGGCTCCGGTTCTCGACCACGATGGAGTCGATCCCGGCCAGGCCGAGCAGGTGGGAGAGGAGCAGGCCAGCCGGGCCGGCCCCGACGATGCCGACTTGGGTTCGCTGCCTGATCGCCATGGGGCACCATCCATCGTTACATTTTGTGTTCGGCCCTAATCCAAGGGTAACGATACTGAGAGTTGCCCACAAGTACCGAAATGTAATCGAATCACCGGAAAGCGGCCCGGGGGCCCGCACCCCCGGGCCGCCGCCTATCGGCCATCGCCCCCGGTCGGCTAGTGCAGCAGGTCCAGGGTGTTGGTCGCGTCGTCGACGAAGTAGACGCCGTTGCCGGACAGCGCCACGGCGAGGCCGAACAGCGCCCCGGCGCCGGGCGGGGAACCGGACGTGTCCAGCTTCTTGACCGCGACCTGGCTGCCGTTCGGCTTGATCTCCACCAGTTTGCCGTTGAGCGAGTTGACCGCGAGGATGTTGCCGTTGGGCGCGATGGCCACGCCGAGCGGGCCCGCGAGGGCGCCCTTCCTGCTGACCGTCAGCCCGGTGCCGGCGCTGCCCCGGCGCAGCAGCGCGTTCGGGATGGCGGCGATCCTGTCGCCGAGGGTGTCGGCCACGTACAGCGTCCCGTTCCGGCCGAGGCCGACCCCGGTCGGGCCGATGACGAGGGCCGAGGAGTTAGTCTCCTGCGGGAACCCGGAGCCGATCGTGGTGTCGCCGATCAGCCGGGGCAGCCCGCGTTCCGGCGTGGTGACGATGAGCCGCAGCACCGTGCCGCGGCGGACCACCTTGCCGTTGCCGGCGACGGTGCCGTTGAGCACGTTGGTGACGAACAGGGCGGAGACCGATCGGCCGCCGACGGCGGTCATGTCCCAGGGTCCGTTGATGCCGTGGCCGTGGAACGTCTCCACCACGCGGCCGTCGCTGTTGAGCACTAGCAGGCAGCCCGCCTTGGCGGTGGCCGGGTTGCCGGCGTTGGTGGGCAGGCTGCCGACGATCACCCAGTCGTTGCCGAGGACCGCGAGCGCCGTCGTGAGGCCGACGCCGCCGGGACACGCCCCGGGCAGGTGCGCCGCGCTGATCTGGGCGAACACCCGCACGGAGTGGTTCGGGGCGACCTCGACGATCGTCGTCCCGGTGCCCTGGGTGTTGGCCTTGTCGTTGAAGTTGCTGACCAGGACATCGCCCCGGTGCAGCCGGTCCTTGCTGTGGGTGACCACGGCGACGCCGTAGGGGTTGACGTCTCCGTTCTTGGGAACGGTGGAGGCGATCGTGGTGACGGTCCTGAAGCCGCCCACGAACGAGGAGGTCGTGCTCGCCCCCGCCGCGGGGGCGACTGCGACCCCGACCGTCAGCAGGGCGCCCACCGTCCCGGCGGCCGCCGCCAGCGTGACTCGATGTCTAGACCACATTGGTCTGCACTCCTTTCCGGCGTTCCGGAACTCCCGGGTTATCGCCACCGGGATTACGAGTGCAATCGCCAATTGGATTGAATTTCGTGCGGGTTAATTTTTTCCCCGGGCCGCAATTCACTCGAAAATGGACGTGTCGCCCGCCCCGCGACGCACGATTTCCGGCTCTTCCCCGGAGAAGTCGATCACCGTCGTCGGCTCGGTGCCGCAGTCGCCCGAGTCGATGACCGCGTCAAGCGCCTGGCCGAGCTGCTCGTTGATCTCCCATCCCTGGGTCATCGGCTCCTCCTCGCCCGGCAGCAGCAGGGTGCTCGAGACGAGGGGCTCGCCCAGCTCCGCGAGCAGCGCCTGGGTCGCCACGTGGCGGGGGATCCGCACCCCGACGGTCTTCTTGCCCGGGTGCTGGAGTCGGCGCGGCACCTCCTTGGTCGCCGGCAGTATGAACGTGTAGCTGCCGGGGGTGGCCGCCTTGATCGCGCGGAATATCCGGTTCGGAACCTGCGCGAACTGGCCCAGCTGGGCGAAGTCCCGGCACATGAGCGTCAGGTGGTGCCGGTCGTCGAGCTGGCGGATCGACCTGATCCGGGCGATGCCGTCGGTGTTGCCGAGCTGGCAGCCGAGCGCGTAGCAGGAGTCGGTCGGGTAGGCGATCACGCCGTTGGCGCGGACAATATCGGCGATCGCGGTGATCAGCCGGGGCTGCGGGTTGTCCGGGTGAATATCGAAGTAACGGGCCATGTGACGAGCGTAGTCGCGGGAGTACGGATGGGGCGGGGCAAGTTAGCTGACTTCCGTGGCGAAGACGACCGTGTTGCTGAGGTACGACCTGGTGCTGTAATCGAAGGTCCCGCCGCAGGTGATGAGCCGCAGTTCCGGGTCGGGAACGGCGCCGTACACGGCCGCCGTCGGAAAGGCGTCCTTCGCGTACATCTGCACTTCGGTCACCTCGAAGACCGCGAGCGTCCCGTCCGCGCGGCGCACGTAGACCCGGGCCCCGCGCTGCAACTGGGAGAGCCGGAAGAAGACCCCCGGCCCGGTTACGGAGTCGATGTGCCCGGCGATTACGGCCGACCCGATCGAGCCCGGGCGCGGGCTGCCCGCGTACCAGCCCGCGACGGACGTGGTCGGCGGGATCTGGAGGGCGCCGCTGCTGGTCAGGCCGAGGTGCACCAGCGAGGTGCTCACCCCGATGGACGGGATGACCAGTGACACGGGCTCGGCGACCTGGGCCGCCCCCTCGGTCGGGGCGGCCTCGATCGGGCCGGTCGGCGCGGGCAGCACCTGCAGCGCCGCCGCCACGGGAACATCCGGGTGACGGGTCAGCGCCAGGCCGGCCGCGCCGGCTCCGGCCGCGGCCAGGCCGGCCGCCACCAGGAGCGCGGCCGTCCGGCCGCCCGCCGACAGCCTCCGGCGACGGGAATGCCTACCGCGGCCCCTCATCCGCGAGGACTCATCCGGTATGACTCATCGGCAATTGCTCATCCGCTAGGACCGCGCGGCGGGAACCCGCTGGCGCCGGCCGGCTGCCGCCGGGGCGGCGGCCCCCCGGCGGGCGCGCAGGCGCAGGCCGCCGGCCATCGCCAGCACCAGCCCGGCGCCGATCGCGGCCAGCCACGGCAGCGGCGAGGACGGAACGCGCGGCGCCATGCCGCCGAGCCCGGTCCCCGCGCCGCCGGCCGGGGCGACGCCGCTGCCGGCCGCGTCGAGCAGGTTGTCGATCTCCAGGCCCCTGGCCCCGTCGAGGACCACGAGCGTGTGCACGGTCCCGGCCGCGAGCGGGACGCTGGCGGTCGCGTTGTCGCCGCCGCCGCTGACGGTCAGGGTCGCGGTGCCCGCGGACAACGTCTGGTACGAACTCACCGCCCCGAACTTCAGGCTGCCCTGCAGCTGGTCGCTGCCCCAAGTGACCGAGACCACG
This sequence comes from uncultured Actinomycetota bacterium, assembly GCA_963836195.1. Taxonomy (GTDB): domain Bacteria; phylum Actinomycetota; class Actinomycetes; order Streptosporangiales; family Streptosporangiaceae; genus Trebonia. Next base: position 256,099 of record CAWIIX010000005.1, read on the forward strand.
CTCTGCTTGAGCGAGGCCTGGATGATCCGCACCAGCGCCTGGCCCGGCGGCGTGGTCAGCTGGTCATCGAGAACCTGCAGCCGCAGCCCGGACTCCGGCCCGAGGCCCGCCACCGTGTAGGCGTGCCCCGCCGCCACATCGACGCTGGCCGAGATCACCGCGGCGCTGGTGGAGACGGCACCCGCCGCGCGCATGGCAACGGTGTAATCGCCGGCCGGGACCTGCTCATAGGGGGACACGGTGCCGTACGCGACATGGTGGAGCACGATCTGGGCGGACGCGTCGCCAAACGAGTACAGGTAGACGTCCACCGCCGGGGTGTTCGGCGACAGGTGGGCCAGCCTGATCCACCCGGTGCCGGTGCCGGCGCCGGTGGCGGCGCCGGCGGTGGCGACCGAGGCGGCGGGAATGGCGAGCAGCAACAGTGGCAACGCCGCCAGCAGGATTATCCGGCGGACGAATCTAGTGAATCTCATGGGTCCCCTCCCCTACCCGGAGCTCGGCTTGAGCCCAGGGGTCCTATCAGTTACCGCCCAGCAACCCGAGCGGGCTTGGCGCGGCGTACTCGACGCTCAGCGCGGATTGGTGAACGAGTGCTGCCGTGGCCGGCAGGAACGGCGACCGCTGCGCCTGCAGGAACGAGAGCATTGTCCGCAGCCGGGCTGCGGCCGGGGCCCCGGCCGCAGCCGGGGCAAGTTCGACGCTGCGGAGCGGGATGGCGGCGCTCGCGCCGGGCGACGGGTCGCCGAAGGCGAGTATGCGCAGCGGCTGCTGGGCGGCCAGCGCGGCCAGCATGGCCAGCAGCCGCGGGTCGACCTGGCCGGCCCGCAGCACGGCCGCCGCCGCCGCCGTCATGGCGATGCGATGGTTGCCGATGAGCTGTTCGCCCGCCGAGATCCGGGCGCTGCGGTTGGCCGCCAGGGCGGAGTCGTAAGCCGCGGTCCCGTCGGCGGCGACGGCGCGGATGTCGATCGCGGCGGCGCCGGAACCGAAGCTGGCGATCACGGCCGGCGCGTACACGCTCGCCAGCCGGGCGCCGAACTGGCTGCGCAGGGCCGGGGTCGCGACCACCAGGTCCGATCCCAGCGGGTCGGAGGCCGATGTCCCCAGCACCAGCAGCCTGCCCGCGGCGACGCCGCTGGCCTGCAGCGCGGCGCACATCGCGGGGTCGCAGGCCACGATCGCGCTGGGGCTGACCTGTCCGGCGATCCATCGGGCGGCCGCCGTCCTGGCCGCCGTCGCCGCCTGCAGCGAGGCTGGAATCTGGGAGTCGGCCGAGGCCGCCCGGGCCGGCGGCCGGGCGGGCGAGGTGGCCGTGGTGCCGACGACGACCGCCGCGACCGCGGCCGAGACCGCGAGCACGGCGCAGGCGACGAGCGCGAGCAGCCGCCAGCCGGTTATCTTCAGGCCGGCCACCGGGTGCCGGACGGCCCAGAGCCGGATGGTCGTCGCGATGACCGTCGGCCATGACGGCTCGGTCCGCCGCGCCCCTCCGTGCGGCCATGCACCGTGATCAGCCATCTCCGCCCCCCAATCCTGCCATCAGGCAGGATGCGGCTTTGATGTTATGACAGCACAGTAACTCCGACATTTCAGTTGATAGGCCGATTTTAGGTGTACCTACCTACCCGAACTGCGGTGATCGCTATACCTGCTCAGGAACGCGGGAGCGGGGCGTCGACGGCGGTGAGGACGAGCTTCATCTCGGTCTGGACGGCGGCGTCGGCGACCTGAACCTGGTGGTCGAACGAGCGCATCCTGGTCAGCGAGGACGCCCGGGCCTGCGCGGCCGTCACCGTCGCGCGGGCTTGGTTGGCGCTGATCAGCGCCTTGGCCAGTGGCGCGATGGCGGGCGGGAACGCGAAGGCCGTCAGGCTGGCGTCGAGACCTCGTTCCGAGGTGGCTTCCGCCTGCAGCGCCGCCTCGGCGACGGCGAGGTGATCCCCTTCGCTCGCGGCGTAGGCGGCCGCGTCGGTGTTCAGCTGCTGGGTGGCCGGGGTTATCACCGCCAGGTACTGACCCTTCAGTATCGGCTGGGTCGTACATTGCTGCATGGAGGGCGTCAGGGTGGGCTCGCACCCGGCGGCGGCAAGCGCGGCCTGCGTCCGTCCGCCGGTACCGACGGCGTAGATGAACGCCGCGATCAGCAACAGGGCAGACAGGCAGGAGCTGATCATGATTATGATGCCGCCGGCCGTCGGCTCCCGTCGGCTCCCGGCGGCTGCCTTCGGCGTACGTCTCGCTGGTCAAGTCCCCCTCCTCACGGCTGCCGCCGGCCCCCGCTCATTCCGCGCTCGGGTGCTCGGTGAAGGAGTCGATTCCCTTGAAGATCTGCTCGTTGAGTATGAAGACGAAGCCGAGTACGAAGAGCGCACGCGCCGGGCGCGTCGGGCTGGCCGGGGCCCTGATCTTCCTGTCCGCCGTTGGGGCCGGTCTCGCCCACGCCGGTCGACCGGAAGACGAAGAACTTGAATCCATGCAGCGCCACCTCGCTGGCCCCGGCCGTCAGGGCGAACACGACCATGGCGGCGGTGAAGATCGTCATCACCCGCACGGCCGCGTGCTGGCGGGACTTGCCGTTAGGCTTGGTCCCAGGCCGGGTCGTTGGCGCGGCGGCGGGCTGACCCTGACCTCGGCGGTGCTGATGCTGGCGGTGCGGTGGTGAGGCTCCGCGTGACGTACGAGGCCATGCCGGTCAGGTCGGTCGTCAGCTTCATCATGGTCGCGCGGATCTCGGCGGCCTGGAGTTCGGCCGCCTCGAGCGTCAGCGCGGCCTGCTCGCTGGCCCGCCGTACCAGCTCGGCCACCTCTTGCTGCGCCTCCGCCAACGAGCTGGACGCCTGGTTGCGCGCCTCGCGGGTGATTTCGGCCGCCCGCTGGTTGGCGTCCTCGATGATCCAGTCGGCCAGCTGCGATGCTCCGGCGTCCCAGATCTGCTCGCGGGCGGGCTTGCCGTACGGGGCGTCCGGCTGGGCCCAGTTGGCGACGTCGGTGATGGTTTCGGTCATGGTCGGCACCGGGTGGAAGTCCATGTCCCGGTGCAGCGGGATGTCTCTGCGCAGGTCGGCCGGGTGGGGAGGGACGTCCGCGCGGGGAGGGAAGTCGGACTGGGGGGTGAACGGCGGTCGCACCCGCTCCGGCAGCGGCGGCGCGGCCGCCATCGCGGACGGCCGATAGTCGATCAAAGGGGCATCACCGGGCCAGGGCGCAACCTGGGACTCTGGCCAGCTGGGATGGTCGGGATGGAGGGCGTACTGGCCGTACTGCCCGGCCTGGGCGGGGTACTCGGGCTGGTGCTGCCCAGTCCAGCCGGGATAGTCGCTCGGGGACGCGGGCTGCTCGGTCCACCCGGGCTGCCCGCTCCAGTCGGTCTGCTCGGTCCAGCCCGGGTACTCAGCCGGGGGCGCGGGCGGCCGTGCCCGCCTGGGATCGGGGTACTGGTCCGGGTACGCGGGGGGCCCGGTCCACTCGGGGTAGTCGGCCCGGGGGGAGGGCTGCCCGGTCCAGCCGGGGTACTGGTCCTGGTACCCGGGCCGGCCCGGCCACTGCTGGTGCTCGGGCCGGCCCGGCCACTGCTGGTACTCGGGCTGGTAGTACTCGGTCTGATAGTGATCGGCCTGGTACCCGGGTGGTTCAGCGTCGGGATAGCGTGGCTCCTCCCGGCCGAACCGCGGGTCGCCGGCCAGCGGCGGCTCGGCCGCGAAGGTTCCCTGCGCCGGGTAGGGCCCGGTGCCGCCGTCGGGCGAGAGTAGTGACGTCTTGGCGTGAGCAGGGCCCCGCCGCCCGTCGCCTCGTTGGCGACGGCTGCCAAAGTCCTGGTCGGCGATCATCATCTCCGTCCCCTCCGATAACGGTAGGGCCACCCTGAGCTATATCAGTCGTATAACGCCGGACCGGAAAGCTGACCGGGGCTCGCTTTGCGAGCTGATGGTGACACCCGTCGCGGGCAGGAGTGACGGATCTTGCGAAGATGTAAGCTTTTGGACCGCATGATGTTGCAAGCCAAGGCAAGGGCCCTGGCTGCGCGCGCCAAGACGGCACCCGCGAGGGCGCCGCCTGCGCATCGAAGATCGGTCCTTACGTTTTCCTTACGGATGCATGTCGCATGACGGTGCTTATCTCGATGGGATAACACGAGAGATAACGCCGATGACTCTCCGTATTTCGGAATGATAACGTCCCTGTTCCCGGAGGGCCCGGTGCCGGGGCCGCGGGGCTCAGGCGGTGGCGCTGTCCGCGCGATGCGGCAGCTTCCAGCCCGGGCGGACGAAGTGGCACGTGTACCCGTTGGGGTACTTCTGCAGGTAGTCCTGGTGCTCGGGCTCGGCCTCCCAGAACGGCCCGGCCGCCGTCACCTCGGTGACCACCTTGCCCGGCCACAGCCCGGAGGCGTCGACGTCGGCGATCGTGTCCTCGGCGGTCTGCTTCTGCGCGTCGTTGAGGTAGAAGATGGCCGACCGGTAGCTGGTCCCGATGTCGTTGCCCTGCCGGTTGAGCGTGGTCGGGTCGTGCACCTGGAAGAAGAACTCAAGCAGGTCCCGGTAGGAGATCTTCTCCGGGTCGAAGACGATCTCCATCGCCTCGGCGTGGCCGTGGTGGTTGCGGTAGGTCGCGTTCGACACGTCACCGCCGGTGTAGCCGACCCGGGTCGAGATCACGCCCGGGCGCTTGCGGATCAGGTCCTGCAAGCCCCAGAAACAGCCGCCGGCGAGGATTGCCTTCTCGGTCGTCATGATGCTCCTTCGCCAATCGCGGGCGCCCGCGGGGTGCGAGCGCGCAGTCCGCACACTTGTTCAACCCCGCGCCGCCCATCGCTATTTCACTCGCCAAACCGGCCCAGCGGACCGGGCCGGAGCCGGGTCCAGATCACTCCTCCGTGCCGAGGAAGCTCCAAGCCTGGGGGAAGCTGCCGACGCCGATCGCCCGGCAGATCTTCTGCGCGGCCATGCTGACCGCCTCGGTGAAGGTCGGGAAGGCGAGCTGGAGCTCGGCCACCTGCTCCACCCGCAGGCCCGCCGCCATGCAGGCGGCGACGGCCTGGACGGTTTCCGCCGAGTACTCGCCGAGGACGTGCGCGCCGAGGATGGCGTGGGTGCGGCGGTCGGCGATGAGCTTGCAGAAGCCATCCGGGCGCCCGTCCGCGACGGGCCTGAGCAGATCGTCGTAGCGGGCGAGGCCGATGACCACGTCGTGGTCCTGCGCCGCCTGGGCCTCGGTGAGGCCGACCCGGCCGTACTCCGGGTCGGTGAAGCTGCCGCTCGGGATCACGTCGTAGGCGGCCTGCCGGGCCGGGCCGAGGACCGCGTTCCTGGCCGCGATGCGGCCTTCCTGCCGGGCGGTCTGCACCAGCATCGACTGGCCGTTGACGTCGCCGACGGCGAAGATGTGGCCGACATTGGTCCGCAGGTACTCGTCGACGGTGATCACGCCGGGCTCGGTTCGGACCCCGGCCGCCTCTAGGTTCAGCCCTTCGACGCTGGCGGGCCAGCCGACCGCGAAGAACACGGCGTCGGCCCCGGTCTGGCCGAGGGCCTGGCCGGTTCGGTGGTCGAGGTAGACCGACCCTTCCTCCCGGTGCAGGGCGGTGACGAAGGTGTCCGTCGCCACCGTCATCCCGCGGCCGCGGAAGGCGCGGCTGAGCTCGGCCGACACGTCCGCGTCGGCCGACGGTACCAGGGTGGGGCCTGCCTCGAACAGGGTGACGGCGACGCCGAAGTCGTCGAAGATCGACGCGATCTGGCAGCCGGTGTCGGCACCGCCGATCACCGCGACCCGTCCTGGCAGGTTAGTCAGCGAATGGATGTCCTCGTAGGTGAGCGCCAGCTCGGCGCCGGGGATCGGGAGACGGGCGGCGTGGCCGCCGACGGCGATGATGATCCGGTCGGCGGTCCAGGTCCGGCCGTCGCCCGCGGCCATCGTGTGCGGCCCGGTGAAGCCGACCGGACCGAGATGCTCGATCAGGTCGACGCCGTGCCGGCGGATGTGGCCGGCCACGTCCTTCTTCTCGTGGGCGTAGCGGGCCACCCGCTCGCTGTTGGCGAGCACGGCGGGCAGGTCGGGAACGGGCGCCGGGCCGGTCAGCCCGAACTGCGCCCAGGACGACCAGTCGCGCGCCAGCCGGGCCGCGCGCGCCAGCGTCCGCACCGGCGCCGGCCCGGAGTTGAGGCTGGTCCCGCCGACCTGAGCCTTCTCGAGCAGGGTGACCCGCGCGCCGAGCTCGCGGGCCTGCAGGGCGGCGGTGAACCCGGCCGGGCCGCCGCCGACCACCAGCACGCTGACGTCGGCGCTCACGACCGGGACCCGGCTGTCTGGTCCGGCCCGGGCGCACCGGCCGCGTGCAGGTCGGGCCCGGCCGCCATCGCGCCGCCGCTGCGGCGCTCGTCCTCGCGGATCAGGTGCATGACCGCGTTGATCAGCGCCAGGTGCGAGAACGCCTGCGGGAAGTTCCCCAGCTGGCGGCCGGAGTGCGCGTCGATCTCCTCGGCGTAGAGGGACAGCGGGCTGGCGTACGACAGCAGCTTCTCGCACAGCGCCCTCGCCCGGTCCACCTCGCCGATCTCGGTCAGCGCCGACACCAGCCAGAACGAGCAGATCGTGAACGACCCCTCCTCGCCGCTGAAGCCGTCGTCGGTCTCCTCCACCCGGTACCGCAGCACCAGCCCGTCCTCGGTCAGCTCGTCGGCGATGGCCAGCACGGTCGAGCGCACCCGGGGGTCGTCCGGCGGCAGGAACCCGAGCAGCGGGATCAGCAGGGCCGAGGCGTCCAGCGCGGTGGTCCCGTAGTGCTGGCAGAAGACGCCCCGCTCGTCGGTGCCGTTGGCGCAGATGTCGGCGTGCATCTCATCGGCCGCCTTGCGCCAGCCCGCCGCCTGCTCGGCGTCGCCGCGCAGCAGGGCGAGCTTGGCGCCGCGATCGGCCGCCACCCAGCACAGCACCTTGGAGGCGGTGAAGTGCTGGGCCGGGCCGCGCACCTCCCACAGCCCCTGGTCGGGATCTCGCCAGTGCGCGATCGCGGCCTCGACCTGGCGCGCGAGCATCGGCCAGCGGCGCTCGTCCAGCCGGTCGCGGGACCGGGTGTGCAGGTAGACCGAGTCGAGCAGCACTCCCCAGACGTCATGCTGGCGCTGGTCCCAGGCGCCGTTGCCGATGCGGACCGGGCGGGCGCCCTCGTAGCCCGAGAGGTGGTCGAGGACCTCCTCGGTCAGCTCCCGCTCGCCGCCGATCCCGTACATGATCTGCAGGTCGGCGTCCTGCTCGGCCAGGTCGGTGATGAAGTAGAAGAAGTCGTTGGCCTCGCGGTCGAAGCCGAGCGTGTAAAGGCCCCAGAGCATGAAGGTCGAGTCGCGCAGCCAGGTGTAGCGGTAGTCGTAGTTGCGCTCGCCGCCGGGCGTCTCCGGCAGCGACGACGTCGCCGCCGCCATCAGCGCCCCGGTCGGCGCGTAGATCAGGCCCTTCAGCGTCAGCGCGGACCGCGCCAGGTACTCCCGCCAGGGGTGGTCGGGGAAGGCGCCGCGGCTGATCCACTCGTGCCAGAAGTCGGCGGTCGCGGCCAGCCGCCGATGAGCGTCGGCGAACGTCTCCGGCGCCGCCCCGTCGCCCCACGACAGCGCGCAGAACACCTGCTCGCCTGCCCGCAGGCGGCGGCGGGCGATCGCCCGAGGGCCCTCGAAGCCCAGGTTCAGGTCGGTCGTCAGCCGGAACTGCGGCTCGTCGCCGAGCAGCGCCTCCGCCTCGCCGTAGCCGTCTCCGAGCGTGCCGCCAGGTACCGCGCTGCCGGCCGTAGTCGAAGGCCGGCTCGCATTCCAGCACGAAGTCGATGAACCCGTTCAGGCAGCGGACGGTCCGCAGCAGCACCCGGTCGGCGGCGTGATCGACCGGCGCCCGCTGGTGCCCGTCCGATCGGCGCGACTGGTGCCGCCACGGCCCGACCAGCAGCACGTCACGGACCACGGCCCAGCCGCCGGGGGTGGCCCACGTCGTCTCGAGCACCATCGTGCCCGGGAGGTACCTGCGTCCGGCCGGAACGGTGACGTCGGCCGGCCCCAGCCGGAATGACCCCGCGCCGCGGTCGAGGGCTGCCGCGAAGATGCTCGGGCCGTCCATCCGCGGCAGGCACATCCACTCCACGTTGCCGCTCGGGGCGACGAGCGCGCACACCTCGCAGTCGGACAGGAACCCGTAGTCGGCGATCGGGGGGAACGGGCTTCCGTTCACGGTCGAATGGGCCGGATGCGGACTTCCGGCCAGCACGTCAGTCACCGTGCACACGCTCCTCACCGATCGCGGTCACGCGCGCCGCCCCCCGCGAAGCTCATGCCACGGCCGCCGGTGCGGTCGTGCTGCGCTGGTCAGATGATGCCCCGGAATCCGTCATCTCTCACTCGGTGTAATCGTTTGTTCACCCAGAGCAGCGTCGGCCTCGCCCTCGCCGGCCCCGGGCGTAGCATGGGTGCCTGCTTGGCGTTAGCGCGCCGCCGGTCTCGGGGAGTAGGGGCTCGTGGACATCACCCAGCTGATCCTTGACGATCATCATGAGCAGCGTCGGCTGTTCGCGATCCTGGAGCAGATCGACCGGTCCGACACCGGGACGCTGTCGGCCGTCTGGGCGCGGCTTGGGTCCTTCCTCGAGTTGCACGCGGCCGCGGAGGAGGCGATCTTCTATCCCGCGCTGCTGCAGGTCGGGATCGCGGCCAGGCGAAAGAGCCGGGGTCGAGGAAGAGACCCTGGACGCCATCGGCGATCACAACGAGATCAGGGACGCGGTCGCGGAGGCGGCCCGGCATCCGGTCGGCAGCGACGGCTGGTACGCGGCCGTCGCCGGGGCGAACCTGGCCAACGGCGACCACATGGCGGAAGAGGAACGCGAGGGCCTGACCGATTTCCGCCGCCTGGCCGGGCTCTCGCAGCGGCACCGCCTCGCGGTCGCCTTCGCCGCCTTCGAGGCGCGGAATTTCGCCGGCGTCCAGCCGGTGGACAAGGACCCGGCCGCCTACGTGAGCCGGGCCGAGGCGGGTGCGCCGTCCGCCGGCGACGGCTCGCTGAACATCGGCGGGCTTAAATAACCCGCGTGGCGCGCGCGGCCGCCGCCGTCGCGGCGGCGTGTGCGGTCGCGGCGCTGTCGGTCGCCTGCTCGACGACCCCGACGCCGACCGGGCCCGCGCCGGTCACAACTACCGCCTCGGCCGCGCCGACCGCCTCAGTCGCGCCGACCGCCTCGGCCGTCCCGACTAGCCCGACTGCCTCGGCCGGGCCCGCCGACGCGGGCACGGCGTTCACGGTCGCGGGCGACAACCCGGTGACACCCAACGGCAGCCAGGACACCTACGCGGCCACCCCCGATGCCACCTGCGACGGCGCTCAGCTCAAGGCCGACCGTTCGCTGGGGGCCGGCATCGCCGCCGGGTTCTCGCTGCAGGGCTTCCCGGCGGCGTCCGATCTGCTCGAGCACTTCCTCGCCGGGAGCGGCAGCGAGATCGACTACCGACTCGGATCGACGATCTCCGCCCAGGCCCAGGCCAGCGCCGGCTTCAAGACCGTGAACGACATCGTCCAGGGGGAGATCGCGCTCCAGCTGAAGGCGGGCGACACCCGGGTCCGGCTCGCTGCCGCGCAGTTGCCGACGGTGCTGTTCGCGTCCACCGCCAGCGACCTGTACTGGGGATTCCGGGGCACGCAGGGGCTGACGGTGACCGGCAGCGGCCGGCGCGAGAACGGCCGGTACGTCGGCACGCTGACCTACGTCATACGAGACAGCTACGGGTTCCCGGCCGGCGACACGCTCGACGGGTTCGGTCCGCCGATGAGGTACCTGCAGACGGTGTGCGGGGCGCCGCAGCATGCGGGCGGCGCCCGCTGGTTTTCCGACACGATCACCGTGCGGGTGCCACTCGACCCGGTCGCCTGACGGCCGGGCGCCCGATAACACCAGGTGCCGCGGTTGGGCGGGCTGACCGAAGGCCGCCGTCACGTCTGACTGCCGTGCCGGCAGCCCGAGCGACAGCCGGCTGAACTCGACCGCCAGGCGATGCCAGAGCGGGGCCCGGCGCAGCATCGTGTGCTCGCCGCCGAGCACCTCGATCGTGGCCGTCCGGGTGACGGGATGGGCCCGCTCGGCGTACGCCCAAGTCTCCTCGGGGCTGGTGATGCCGTCGGCGGTCCCGTGCACCAGCAGGACCTGGCGGCCCGCGAGCTGGTCCACCGGCTCGGTCGGGGGCAGCCACGGGGCCAGCCCGGCGACGGCCGACACGGCCGGGTGCCCGGCCACCCGGAACGCCGCCCGGGCGCCCATGGAATGGCCGATCAGCACGACCGGAACCGGTCCGAACCGCGCGACGATCTCGTCGATCGCCTCGCGGAGGTCCCGCACGGGCGAGGCCAGCTCGCCGTTCCAGCCTCGCAACCGGTAACGGGGGCGGGATACCTCGATCCCGCTACCGCGCAGCCCGTGCCGGATGGCGAGCGCGAGCGGGATCATCCGCAGCACGGCCGGATCGAGCGGGGTGACCGGCTCGGTGCTGACCTCGGTGCCGCCGTGCGCCACGATCACCGCCCCGCGAACGCCGGCCGCCGCGCCCCTGTCGCCCGAGCCCTGGACTGTCTCGCGGTTCATCGGCCACCGTCCCCTCTAGTTCCCGCAGCCTATCCGTGCGCATCACGCGAATTCGCGGCGGAGCTCATCGCGGCCGGACGCGACGTCGAGGAGCGCGCGGGCGGCCGGCAGGGCCGCCTCGGCCGGCCGGTAGGCGCCAATCGTCATGGTCAGGCCGCGATCGGCCGGCTCGAGCACGCCGACCGCAGGGCGGCCCGCCGCCGCCAGGTCGGCGGTGAACGCCCGGGGCACGATCGCGGTCCCGAGACCCGCCCGGGCGAACCGGACCATCTCGGTCAGCTGGCCCAGCTCGAATGTGACAGTTCTGGTGACCCGCTCTCCGCGATCAGGTCCGGCGCTGGCTGCGCCCGGGAACGGCGGCCGCTCGGTGACGCTCTCCGTGGCCGCGTCTCGAGGTTCTCGACCGGATCACCCGGGCCGACGCCGCCGCCGGCGCCCGAGATGCCACCGCCTACCTCGCGCTGTTCACCGACGATGCCGCCCTGGACGGCGATCAGGGCACCTACCACGGCCGCGAGGCCCTCCGCGGCCGGGTCGCACAGGTGTGGGGCGCCGAGCCGGCGGGAACTCTTCACCTGACGCTGAACCCGATCATCGACGCAGACCCGGTCTCGTCGGCTGCGGCCGTGGCCCGGTCGGTACTGCTGATCATCGCCCCGGGGACGCCTCCGGCGCTGGTCGCCGCCGCACATCACGCAGTACCTGCGCCGCCGCGCCGACGGGTGGCGGATCACCCGCCGCAGCGTGAAACAGTAGTCCGTTCGGCCGCTTCCCAAAACCGAGAAAGGCCTGTGGAGAAACCGTGACCGACACCAAGGATCAGTCCGCCCGACCGCTCAGCTTCGAGCGGGATATCCGGCCGTTGTTCCGCGACAAGGACCGGACCTCGATGCTGAAGGCGTTCGACCTCTGGTCCTTCACCGACGTGGTGGCCCACGAGGACGCGATCCTTGAGCAGGTCCGCTCCGGTCACATGCCCTGCGACGGCGCCTGGCCGGCCGACAAGGTGTCCCTGCTGGCGGACTGGATCGGCCAGGGATCGCAGCCGTGACGAGGCGCCCGGCGGTTACGGCCTAGCCTGCGGGTAGTATCCCCGCCGTGGCCGAGATCGAGGTGCGCGAGGCCGTCCTGGCCGACCTGCCGCAGATAGCGGCGGTGGCGCGTGCGGCCGGGCAGGACGAGGAGTGGGGCGGGGCGGGCGCCGCCTACATCACCCACCTGCTCGCGCACGGCCGGGTCGTGGTCGGGGTCTCCGGCGGTTCCGTCGTCGGCTTCGGCGCCACCCGCGCGATCGGCAGCGGGCCCGGTGCGGTCAGCATGCTGTGCGACCTGTTCGTCGACCCGCCGCTGCACGGCAGCGGCTGCGGGCGCGCGATGCTGGCGGAGCTCTGGCCGGGTCGCGGCCGCCGGATGACGTTCAGCAGCCTGCACGGGCACGCGCTGCCGCTGTATACCAGCTTCGGGCTTGATGCGTGGTGGCCCCTGCTGTACCTGCGCGGCCGGGTGGACGCGGTGCCCGCTCCGGATGGCTGGCAGGCCGAGCCGGCCACGCCGGCCGAGGTGGCCGCGCTGGAACTGGCCTGGACCGGAGTCGACCGCTCGGACGACCATCTGGCCTGGTCCCGCCGCCCGGGCGGGGCCGGCCTCCTCGCCCGGCGGTCCGGCCAGGTCATGGCGAGCGGGACCGCCGGCGGCGCGGACGGCGAATACGGGGCGACGCACCTGGCGCTCGCCCCGTCGGCCGACCCCGCCGACGCCGTGCTGGCGATGCTGGCCGCGCTGCAGCCGAAGGACGGGCAGGCGGTCGTCTGCCTGCCGGGGCCGCACCCGGCCGTCCGGGCGCTGCTCGCCGCGGGCTGGCGGGTGACGGAGTTTGACTTGTACATGGCGTCCGAGCCGGGGCTGCTTGACCCGATCCGGGCGGTGCCGTCCCCCGCGCTGGCCTGAACGCCGTTGCGCCCCTGATCACGGTCCTGGCAAACGACTGTGTTTGCCCATCTTTGGGACGAATTAAACCGGTGGATGCCCAGATTTCCGGCTGTGATGTGAAAGAGCGGGGGGTGGCGGGCCTGGGCCGGATGTCCCATTATTAGACAAACCGCGCGTCGCCCGTCGTTCGCAATGTCGTGAGAAAGGGGTGCCCGTGAGCATCACTACCCGAGCCGCGGTCTGCCGCGTGCCCGGCCAGCCGTGGGAGATCACCGAGCTTGAACTGGACGACCCGAAGGCCAACGAGGTCAGGATCAAGTTCTTCGCCGCCGGCCTGTGCCACTCCGACGACCACATCCAGAAGGGCGACGCGCCGATGCGGCTGCCGGTGGTCGGCGGGCACGAGGGCGCGGGCGTCGTCGACGCGGTGGGTGAGGCGGTTACCCGGGTCAAGGTCGGCGACCACGTCACCTGCTCGTTCATCCCCGCCTGCGGCCAGTGCCGGTACTGCTCGACCGGCCGCCAGAACCTGTGCGACGCGGGCAAGAACGCCGGCACCGGGATGTTCCCCGACGGCACGTTCCGGTTCCACCAGAACGGCGAGGACTTCGGCGGCCTGTGCGTGCTCGGCACGTTCTCGCAGTACGCGGTGGTGCATGAGTTCTCCGTGATCAAGATCCCGGATGAGATCGGCTTCGACGTCGCCGCGCTGGTGGCCTGCGGCGTCCCGACCGGGTGGGGGTCGGCGGTGCGCGCGGGGGGCGTCCGCGCCGGGCAGACGGTGGTGATCTACGGCGCGGGCGGCGTCGGCAGCAACGCGGTCCAGGGCGCCAGCCTGGCCGGGGCGAAGAACGTCATCGTGGTGGACCCGGTCGAGTTCAAGCGGAAGATGGCCACCACCGAGTTTGGCGCGACGCACGCGTTCGCCACCGCCGAGGAAGCGCACCAGTTCGTGGTCGAGACGACCTGGGGCGAGCTCGCCGACGTCGCCATCATCACCGTCGGCATCCTCCACGACGAGGTGATCGCGAACGCCATCAAGGTCGTGGGCAAGTCCGGTCAGGTCACGATCACCGCGGTCGGGAACGGCTCGGTGAACGAGAACCCGGGCATGCTGATCGGCTACCAGCGCCGGATCCAGGGCTCGATCTACGGCGGCTGCAGCCCGCTGGTCGACGTGCCGCTGCTGATCGGCCTCTACCAGGCCGGCAAGCTCAAGCTCGACGAGCTCATCACCCGCCGTTACACGCTCGACGAGGTGAACCAGGGCTACCAGGACATGCTCGACGGCAAGAACATCCGCGGCGTCATCATCCACGAGCATTAGCAGGAAGGAACGTAGATGAGCATCACCACCCGCGCCGCCATCGCCCGGGCCCCGCACGTCGGCTGGGAGATCGCCGACCTGCAGCTCGACGAGCCGAGGGCCCACGAGGTCCGGGTCAAGCTGATGGCGGCCGGCCTGTGCCACTCCGACGATCACATCACCACCGGCGACGCCCCCATCCGGCTGCCGGTCGTGGGCGGGCACGAGGGCGCCGGCATCGTCGAGTCGGTCGGCCCCAGCGTGCAGCGGGTCAAGCCGGGGGACAAGATCGTCTGCTCGTACATCCCGGCCTGCGGCGCCTGCCGGCCGTGCTCGACCGGGCACCAGAACATGTGCGTGAAGGGACTCAACGCCGGCACCGGCATGTTCGAGGACGGCACCTGGCGTTTCCACCTGGGCGATCAGGACCTGGGCGGCTTCTGCACGCTCGGCACATTCTCCCAGTACGCCGTCGTGTCGGAGTGGGCCACGGTGCCGCTGCGGGAGGACTTCCAGGACATCCCGTGGGAGATCCTGTGCCTGGTCGGCTGCGGCGTCCCGACCGGCTGGGGCTCCTCCGTGCACGCGGCGGGCGTGCAGGCGGGCGACACCGTGGTGATCTTCGGCGCGGGCGGCGTGGGCAGCAACGCGGTGCAGGGCGCCCGCTTCGCCGGGGCCAAGAACGTGATCGTGGTCGACCCGGTCGAGTTCAAGCGGGAGATGGCCACCACCGTGTTCGGCGCCACCCACGCGTTCGCCACCGCCAAGGAGGCGCACGAGTTCGTGGTCGAGACGACCTGGGGCCAGCTCGCCGATCACGTGATCATGACCCCCGGCGCGGTCACCGAGGAGATGGTGAAGGCGGCCGTGATGATGACCGGCAAGGGCGGCAAGGTGACGATCACCGCCGTCGGCCACATCAACGAGCGCGCGGTCCACTTCCACGCGGGCGCGCTGATCGGCTACCACCGCCAGGTCCGCGGCGCCCTGTTCGGCGACAGCAACCCGCTCTACGACATCCCGATGCTGCTCGGCCTGTACAAGTCGGGCGACCTCAAGCTGGACGAGCTCGTCACCCGCAAGTACACGCTCGACCAGGTGAACCAGGCATACCAGGACATGAACGACGGCAAGAACATCCGCGGCGTCATCATCCACGAGCACTGATCTTGCGGGCCGGCGGCAAAGAGCGCCACTTTACCGGCCCGCAAGATCAGCTGTGTCTCCCGGGGGACGACCCCCCGGACCCCCGATGCGGCCTGCGGCCGCAAACCGATCTGTGCGTCGGCCGCGAACCGGTGCGGGCCTTGGTCGTGACCCGATTCGGGCTGGGCCATGATCGTGTTCCGTTTGGGCGGCGTTTTCCGGGCGCGGACGTCAACGTGTGCCGGAGGGGGCGCCCGGCGACCCGAAGTACCCACGCTGACGCTTATTCGCGTCCGGCCCGTGGTGCGTGGTGACGGTGGGGATCGTGTGGCGATGCCCGACCGTCGGTCGCGCGTCTCGGTCAGGGGAGCGGCGGTCGGCTACGCCAGCGAACGCAACGTTTCCTGTCGGCTGCGCCGTTGACCTCAATAGACGATGTCGATGGCGTCAGCCGGCAGACCGCGCATCCTGTCGCTGGCGTAGCCGACAGGTCCTCGCCCCTCGCTCCGCTGCGGCCAAGCGCTGCTAATAGGCGGCGAGGAGGCGGGCGACCTGGTCTTCGAGCGACGCGGTGGCGGTGCGGCGGTTGTCGACGGCAACGTGCGGCGCCGCGGGCGCGGAGTCGAGCCGCATCCGCGCGGTGAACGCGTCGAACTCGGCCAGCTTGGACGTGTCGCGCCCGGATCCGCGGGCGGCGAGCCGGCCGCGCAGGGTGGCGGCGTCCGACCGGACCCAGACCAGGCGCACCGTGCCGCCGCCGAGCTCGGCGATCCAGGACCGCCACCAGCCCGCGTCATGGATCTGCTGGGTGAACGGCCCCGACAGCAGGACCGGGCAGCCGTGCGAGCGGATCTCGCGCGCGGTCGCCGTCATGCCCGCGTACTCGTGCGCCTTGACGTGCTCGTCGTACCAGGGGCCCTCGCGCTGGCCAGCCGGGCGGCCGGCCGCCGCCAGCGCGGCCGCGACGAACGACCCGTACATCGTGTCCTTGTCGAGCAGCGCGGGCACCGGCGCGAGCGCCGCCAGCAGCAGCCGCGCGACCGTGCTCTTGCCCGCTCCCGGCGCCCCGGCCACCACCCACGCGATCGCGACATCCACGTCCACACGGTAACGCGGCCGCGGCCGGCCTACTTCTTCTGGAGTTTGACCGCCGTGCCGTAGGCGCAGATCTCGGTCCAGTTCCCGCCCATCTCCGAGGTGTCGAAGCGCATCGCCACGACCGCGTCACCGCCCCGGGCCTGCGCCTCCTGGCTCATCCGGTCGATCACCTCATTGCGGCTGTCGATCAGGTTCTTCGTCATTCCCTTAAGCTCACCGCCGGCCAGCGACTTGAAAGCGGAACCGAACTGAGAACCGATGTTGCGGCTCCGCACGGTCAGGCCGAACACCTCGCCAAGCACCTCGGTTACCTCGTAGCCAGGGATGTCATTCATCGTCGAGATCAGCACGCCACACCTCCGAGAGGGATATGGCCGCGCCATCCCGCCGGTAAACGCCCCCATTTACTGAGAGAAATCACGGGGAGGCGCCGGCGCTGGCGAGTGCGTGGCGGATCGATGCGGCCGGATCACCCTGGTGGTAGACGTGTTCGCTGGGTTCGATGTTGTCGAGGAACTCCTGGTAGCGGACGGCGTACGCGAGGTGCGCCAGTGGCTCCGCGATCCGCAGCGCCTCGGCCGGGCAGGAGCCGGGCGCGGCGGCGGTCCAGGCCGCGATCCAGGCGTCGGCCGTCTGGCGGCGACGGTCGGCGGGCAGGAAGTCAATCGCGCGCAGCCCGTCGAGCACGGGGTTGCCCCAGTGAGCGTCGGCGAAATCGAGGACGACCGGCGGGCTGGCGCCTCGGCGCCAGTTGCCGGGGTGGAAGTCGCCGTGCACGACCGTGTCGGGCAGGCCGCAGCCGGCCAGCATCTCCCATCGCGGCTGGAGGCTTCTCGCGGCTCGCAGTTCCTGAGGGCTCAGCTCGGCCCCGGCCGGGCCGTCGAGCAGGTCGCCGACGGCCGCCGCCAGCGTGCCCGGGCGGCGGTCGGGGATCGCGGGCGGCCGTGGGCCGATGCGGGCCTGCGCCGCCGTCAGGCGTCCCATCGCGTCGGCCGCGACCTGCGGGGACGCCTCCCAGCAATCCGCGCCGGGCACGTCCGCCAGCAGCAGGCGGCCGGGCGCGCTGGCCACGACCGCCGGCACCAGGCCGGGGTCGACCGCGGCGAACGCGGCGATCGCGGCCGGCTCGGCGGCGGCGAAGCCGGGGATGGCCTTGAGCCAGACCGTCCCTTCGGCGGTCGGCAGGCGGAACAGCCCCGACAGGTTCCAGGTCTTGATCTGCACCGGGCGCCCGGTGAGGCCGACGTGCTCGGATGCCCACCCGAGGAGTTCCCGCACGCCCGACGGCCGCGCCCAGGGCAGCCGGAGCGGGTGATCGTCGTCGGCGAACTCGCACGGGGCGAGCTTCCCCGGCGGCTCGAGCGCCTCCGCGTGGTAGGTGACGTGCCCGTCGCGCGCCCCGTCGGAGCCCTCGACCGTGAGCAGCCGCAACACGACGACCGGCACTCCCAGCGTGCGCTCCAGCCGCGCGACGACCGGCTCGACCTCGGCCCACCACGGGACCTCGACCGGAAACGGCCCGACCTTCCCGGCGCAGCTGCCGCCGTGCGTCACCACCGCCGTCACCATGCGTCCCATTGGGTCAGTGTGACCGCTCGCCCGGAAAATCGGCAGCGAATATCGGGACGGCAAACAGCAGACACCTTCCGTGAGCGATTCGCTACTTTCTGACGGACGAGGCGCGGTAGCGTGCCGTTTCAGGGTTACGGGCCGCACCCTTGGCGGTCCTTCTTTCGTGGCCTATTCGTTATTGATGGCTGCGTATCTGGCTGCTTGCCCGCGCCTCTGGGGGTGCTGATGGCAAGGCTCGTGGCCAGCCCTGCTGCCGCGGTTCTTGGACTAAATGGGAGGATTCCAGATGCCGCAGCCGTTCCGGAATGGTACTTCGAGCCCGATCCGGTCTCGGCGGAGACCGGGGGCTCCGGCGCCGACGCCGGCGTCGCGCCGGGCATCGCCTACGTGCCGCCCGCCTCGCGCCAGCGGCACGGCGCGCGACTGCTCGACCCGGGCGACGCGCCGACGATCCCCGGCTCGCGGCAGCGGGGCTGGGGCCGGACGCCCAGCTCCTCCGTGTACCGGTCCAGGACGCTGCTGATCCCGGCCGACCTGCTGCGCGACGATGCCGCGGTCGCCGCGATCAACACCGCGCTCGCCCCGGTAGGGATGGGCATCCTGCTGCCCGATCTGGACAGCCGCCCGGTTCGAAGCGAGGGCCCGGTCGCGGAGGCGCTGCCGCGCATCGTCGGCCTGGTGCCGGCCGTCCCCGCCGCCGGCCGACCCTCAGCGATATGAGAGGAGTCGTCATGACATCGGAGAGCAAGTCCCACGACGACAAGCCCGCCCCCGCCGCCGCCGGTCTCGGTTCGGCCGGGCGGCGGTCGCGACCGGCCTGGCGGCCGGCGTTGCGCTGCTCTGCGGGGCGGCGGTCCCCGCCTCGGCGGCGACCGCGGCGACCTCGGCCGCCGCGGTGACGCCGCACGCTTCCAGCCCGTCCGGACACCTCACCGGCAGCGCCAACGAGGCCAGCGCGGCCGCCAAGCGGACCGTCGCCTACTGGACGCGGGCCCGGATGCTGTCGGCCGCCAACGGCGCGAGCGTCTCGGTCAAGTCGGCCAGGGGCGTCCGCACCGCGCCTGCCGTTGCCCCCGGGCCGGCCGGGCGGGTCGCCGGCACCGGACCGGACCAGGCGCTCAAGGGCCCGACGGTGCGGATCCCGGCCGGCCGCGACGCGGTCAGGCCGGAGTACGGGTCGATCGGCCGCCCGTGGCCAGGCGCCGCCAACCAGGCGCCGGTCACCACGACCGGCCGGGTGTTCTTTACCACCCACAACGGCGAGGACTGGTCCTGCTCGGGCAGCACGGTCAACAGCGCGGGCCGGGACTCGGTGATCACCGCCGGGCACTGCGTCTACGGCAGCCTCGGGGGCGAGGTCTCCAGCGAGGGCTGGCACACGAACTGGATCTTCGTGCCCGGCTACCACGACGGCTACGCGCCGTACGGCGTGTGGACGGCCAGGGAACTGTGGGTTCCCACCGCCTACTACGACAACCAGGACGAGGGCGACGACATCGGCGGCGCCGTCATCAACACCAACGCCTACGGCCAGCACATCGTCAGCGTGCTCGGCGGACAGGGCATGGCGTGGAACTACTCGGACAACCGGTTCGTGTACGACTTCGGCTACCCGGCCGAGGCGCCGTTCAACGGCTCCACCCTGGAGTACTGCACCGGCTCAGAATTCAACTGGTCCGGCATCTCCAACACCATGGGCCTGCCGTGCAACTTCACCGGCGGCTCGAGCGGCGGCCCGTGGCTGATGTCATTCAACGGCGAGTGGGGCTTCGTCAACGGGGTCAACGACTTCGGCTACTCGTCCCTGCCCGGCTACATCTTCGCGGCCTACTTCGGCAACAACGCCGGGTCGCTGTACAACGCGATGGCCAATCTTTAGCGGCACCGCCGAGCAGCGCGCCCACCCGCTCGACCGGGTCGGCGCGCTCGCCGTTGCGTCAGGGGACGGTGACGACCGGCCCGTGGGCGTGGTTGAGGACGGCGTGCCTGACGGCTCCGGGGCCGGGCAGCAGGCCGTCGGCGCGGTGCCGTCCGAGGACGACGAGGTCGGCCCGGGCGGACAGGCCGACCAGGGCGCGACCGGGGTGCCCGTAGACGAGGTCGTAGCTGACCTGGACGTCGGGGTACCGGGATCTGCCCGTCGGCCATCAGGGCCTGCAGCTGCCCGGCCACGCGTTCTTCGATGGCGTGCGCGCCCGGCGCCGCCATCGCCCGGGTGGCGCGGCTGACGTCGCCGCCGCCCGAGTCCCAGGCGTGCACCGCGACCAGGCTGGCCTTGCGCAGCGAGGCCTCCTCGAACGCGAACGCGAGCGCGGCCGACGCCTCGGCCGGGTCGCCGATGCCGACGCCGACCTGCGGATGCGCGGTGGTCGTCTGCTCGCGGACGACCACCACCGGGCAGGCCGCGTGGGCGGCCGCGTACCGGCTAACCGATCCGAGGATCAGCGCGGTAAACGCGCCCATGCCACGGGAGCCGACGACCAGCATCGAGGCGCCCGATCCGGCTTCGGTGATCGCGCGCGCCGGCGGTCCGCCCAGCCCGTCGGCGTCAACCAGGATGTCGGGGGCGATCGCGGTGGCCCGCTGGGTGGCGGCGGCGAGGGCGCGGTCACGGTCGTTGACCACGGTGTCGGCCACCGTCGGGACGCCGGACGCGGTCTGGTGCTCGGCCATCCTCGGCGGCAACGCCGCCGCCGAGACGATCCGCAGCGGCAGGCCGCGGAGCTCGGCCTCCCGCGCCGCCCACTCGACCGCGCGCAGTGATTCCTCTGAGCCGTCGGTAGCGGCGACGATCGGGCCTGCTGTCATCGTGAACCTCCATGCCGAACCCGGCCGCGCCGGGTGAATCGCGAAGTTCCGTGCCCCCAGGATTCCCGCCGGATGGCCGGGACGAACCGGGTACCTGGCCCACGGCAAGATCATGAGCCCCGGCTCCGGCGGCCGTCAAGAGGCCCCGGGCGTTGGCTCAGCGGCGGCGTCGGCTGAGGCCGTCTGCCGGTAAAGGGCGAGGATGGCGGGCCCGAAGCGGACGCTGTAAGAAAGTGACGGCGCGTCGCCGCCCTCCTGGTAGCCGCCGATCACCCCGACGATCGTGCCCGTGCGCGACCCGGCGATGAACTTCGTCACCCACGGGCTGCCGCTGGTGCCGCCGGTGTAGCCGGCGCATTCGAACATCAGCTGGGTGTCGCTGAACCGCGACGTCCAGTTGACGCACGTGATGGGGACGTTCTCGCTGTTCGGGTAGCCGGTGACGTGCACCAGGTACTGGTAGCCCTGGTCGGTGCCCAGCCGGCTGGCGCCCAGCACCTGCTCGATGTTCCGGCCGTGGTTGGACTCGAGCACCACGAACCCGACGTCGAAATCCGGATCGGACGAATTCGCCCATTGCGGCGCCACGATCAGCTTGGCCGGCGTCCACACCCCGAACGGCTCCAGGCCGTCGCGGTAGTCCGAGATGAACACGATGTCGCTGTCGTAACCGCTGCTCCCCTTGCCGCCGTTGATGCAGTGCGCCGCGGTGATCAGCAGGTTCTTGCCAGGGCTGGAGACGACGCTGGCGGTGCAGAAGTGGTTGCCGGCCGGGCCGTGCTCGAACAGCGCGCCGACCCGCAGCCCCGAGCGCGGGCCGGCCGTGCGCGAGTCGGCCGACTGCCCCGGCGCCGGGAGCTGCCTGGGCGCGAGGCGGAACGGCAGGGCGCCGAGGAGCCTGGTCCGGTCCCAGTAAGCGGCCGCGTCCTCGGCCGGGTGACGGACTGCGGCCGGCGCCGAGGAACAGCCGGCCACTCCCAGCAATGCGGCCGCGAGGGCGGACGCGCACCACCGGCTCAGGCCGGGCCCCAAACGGACGGTCACCGCCCCGCCACCCCCCACCGACAGCATGAGATGGTTAACCGCATCATAAATTTACTGTGGGTAAGATTGTGACTACAGTTTGGGGTCGCCGGGCCCGCCCAGCGGGAGCATGAGCAGGGCGTTCTCCACCACCTCGGCCAGCGCCGGGTGAATCCAGTACTGGCCCCGGGCCATGCTGGCGACGCTCTGCCCGGACGACATGGCCTGGACCAGCGGCTGGATCAGCAGCGAGGCCTGATAGCCGAGGATGTGGGCGCCGAGCAGCCTGCCGGTGGCGGGATCCGCGTACAGCCGGCAGAATCCGCTGGTGTCCTGCAGGGCCCATCCGTAGGCGGTGTCGTGATACGGCCGGGTGGCTTGCACGTAGGGCCGCATGCCGGCCAGATCCTGCAGGCGCGCGCCGACCGTCGCGATCTCCGGGTGGGTGAACACGGCGGCCGGCACCCAGTCGTGCTGGAACGGGCGCAGGTCGTCCGGATGGGCCAGGTTGTGGGCCACGGTCCTGGCCTCGGAGTTGGCGACGTGCTTGAGCTCGAACGGCGAGCTCGCGTCGCCGATGGACCAGATCCCGTCGGCGGTCGTCCGGCCGTACTCATCCACCTGCACGCGCCCGTCGTCCCTGACCTTGACCCCGGCCAGCTCCAGGCCCAGGTCATCGCTGTTCGGCTGGCGCCCGGCGGCCACCAGCAGCAGGTCGCCCGCCACCTTGGTCCCGTCGTCGAGGACGACGGTCGCCCCGCCCGCGCCGTGCCGGTGGACGGCGGTGATCTTCGCCGCCAGGTGAACGTCCCAGTGCTGCCGGGCGAGCGCGGTGAAGCGCTCGGAGACGTCGGTATCGAGCGTCGCGAGCAGCGTGTCGGCCTGGTTGACGATGTGAATCTCGACGCCCAAGGCCGGAGAATATGTGGGCGAACTCGGCCGCGACGGAGCCGCCGCCGACGATGACCATGCTGGCCGGGAGCTCGTCGATCCGCATGATGTTGTCGGAGGTCCAGAACTCGACCCCGGCGTCGGCGATCACCGGGGGGATCGTCGGCCGCGCTCCGGTCGCCACCACGATGTGGTCGGCGGTGATCCTGGTCGCATCGTCGATGACCAGCTCATGCGGGCCGGCGAAGCGAGCCCGGCCCTCGAACAGCGTCACGTGGTCCGCCTCCGCCCGGTGGCGGCGGCCGGCCGCGGAGACCCGGTCGATCTTGGAGAACGTGCGGTCCCGGATCGACGGCCAGTCCACCCCGGTCACCTCGGCCTCGATGCCGAAGGCGGGCGCGGTGCGGGCCTGGACCGCCACGTCGGCG
The DNA here is from genome assembly GCA_963836195.1 of uncultured Actinomycetota bacterium. Lineage (GTDB taxonomy): Bacteria > Actinomycetota > Actinomycetes > Streptosporangiales > Streptosporangiaceae > Trebonia. The sequence continues at coordinate 278,909 of CAWIIX010000005.1, forward strand.
GTGTGCACCAGGATCTTGCTCGGTATGCAGCCCCGGTTGAGGCAGGTCCCGCCGAAGACGCCGGCCTCGATGAGCGCGACGGGTCCCTCGGCGTCGTCGTCCGGCACGATGGTGTTACCGGACCCGGATCCGATGATGGCCAGTGAGAAATGCTGCATCTTCGCATCGTAGGCGCTGGCAGCGGTCGCTACGGCTTCCTGGCGATGCCGCAGTAGCAGCTCAGGCCGGATCCGTCGGCGGTGGGCGGGGTCGACGAACCCCACCACTGGGCGAGCGGCTGCAGGCCGGCGCCGGCCATCTCCATGCCGTCGAAGAACCGGGCCACCGTCGCCCGATCGCGGGGCGTGATCGTCAGCGACGAGGTGGCGTTGTAGTTGCGGGCCATCGCGGCGGCCGTCTCGGGCTCGATGTCGCTGGCGGCGTGCGCGATCACCAGGTAGCTGCCGGGCGCCAGATCGGCGGTCGATCCGCGAGATCAGCTCGTGCGGGTTCTCCGCGTCGAGCAGGAAATGCACGACCGCGATCAGCACCACGGCGATCGGCTGGCTGAAGTCGAGGGTCCGCCGCGCCCCGGCCGAGATCGTCGCCCAGTCCCTCAGGTCGGCCTGAATGTAGTCCGTCTTCCCTTCCGGGCTGCTTGTCAGCAGGGCGCGGGCGTGGCTGATGACCAGCGGGTCATGGTCAACGTAGACGATCCGCGACTCCGGGGCGGCGCGCTGCGCCACGTCGTGCGTGTTGTCGGCGGTGGGCAGCCCGGTTCCGATGTCAAGGAACTGGCGGACGCCCGCCGCCGACAGCTCCGCCACCGAGGTGGTCAGGAAGCGCCGCAGCATGGCCGCGACCAGCGGCAGCTCGGGCATCGCGGCCCGCACGTGGTCCCCGGCCTCGCGGTCGGCGCGGAAGTTGTCCTTGCCGCCGATCCAGTAATTCCACATCCGGGCCGCGTTGGCGACGCCGGTGTCGAGGCCGGGGAGCGTGACGCTGCCGCCTTCTTTCGCGGCCTCCGGCGAATCTTGCGTCACGGCACGCTCCTTCAGCCCTGCGCTGCCCGCGCTGTATCTGGATGTTTCGGGCAAAGACTATCCTGCCGCGATCTTGGACCACCCGACAGATCGGACATAGGCTCTTGTCGATGGAAGGCTGAGTCAGGGAGCCGGGTGCTGTTCCGCCGACCGGGTTTGGCGGCGGAGACGGAGCGTTCATGGCGGGGGACCGATCGCAGGGTCTCTCGATGCTCCGCTTGGTCGCCTTTGTGAGCGCCCTGGTCTTGGTCGACACGGTCTTCTTCACCGCGCTCACGCCACTGCTGCCGCATTACACCCGGGAAGCCGGGCTGACCAAGGCCGGAGCGGGCGTGCTGGTCGCCTGCTATCCGGCCGGGACGCTAGTCGGTTCACTGCCCGGCGGGGATGCTGATCGCCCGTATCGGCGAGCGTCGGGTCGCGCTGCTTGGACTGGGCCTGATGAGCGCGGCAACGCTGGCCTTCGGCTGGTCGCACGCCGCCTCGGTCCTTGACACGGCCCGTTTCGTCCAAGGACTCGGCGGCGCCTGCACGTGGTCGGCGGGCCTGGCCTGGCTGTCCGCCAGCGCCCCGGACGAGAGGCGCGGGGAGCTGCTCGGCACGGCTTTCGGCGCGGCCGTCGTCGGGGCGCTGTTCGGCCCGGTCGTCGGCTGGGCGGCCATCCAGGTGGGGACCGGGCCCGCGTTCTCGGCCGCCTCCGTCGCCGGGGCGGCGCTGATGCTGGCCTCGTTCGCGGTGCCGTCGCCCAAGCCGGGCGGATCCCAGGCACTGCGCGAGGTCCTGCCCGCGCTGCGCGATCCGCGGCTGGTCAACGGCATGTGGCTGATGGCGCTTGCGGGCATCGCCTTCGGCGTGGTGGACGTGCTGGCCCCGCTGCGGCTGGCCCGGCTGGGCGCAAGCAGCACGATCATCGCGGCCACGTTCTTGTGCGCGGCGATCATCGAGTCGTGCGTGTCGCCGGTCGCGGGAAGGTTCAGCGACCGGCTCGGGGCGCGGCGGCCGGTGCTGATCGGCCTCGCCCTGGGTGCGCTGTTCGGCGCCCTGGTATGGCTGCCCGGCAGCGTGCCATGGCTCATCGCGGTGCTCGTGCTCGGGATGCCGTTCTTCGGCTCGCTCTACACCCCGCGCCGCCATGGTCAGCGAGAGCGCGCAGGACCAGAAGCTCAATCACGGCATCGCGTTCGCGCTCAGGAACCTGACCTGGGCTGCCGGGCAGGCCATCGCGTCGTCGGAGCGGCGCGCTTGCCGAGGCGACCTCTGACCGGGTCCCGTACCTGCTGCTGGTCGCCGCCTGTCTGGCGACGCTGTGCGGCATGCTGCTGACGCGGCCGTCGGAGCCAGCCGATTTCCCACCCGTGGCCGACTGACGCGCTCCTGGCGCTAGTCGTTCACCGATTCTCCACCGCCGCCGGGCGGCCGTTCACTGCCTGGTCACCGCGGCCGGGGCGACGATCGGGTCTTCTCTCGCTGTCCATCGCCGTCTTCATCTTCCTCGGCGTGGCCCTGTTCAAGGCGGAGTGGTTCTAATGGGCTTTGCCTGGACGATCGTTGTCCTCGTGGTGCTGCTCGCGATCTCGTGGCGGTTCCTCGGCTCCTACATGCCGGCCGTGTTCGAAGGGCGCGTCCGCTGGCTATCGCTGGCCGAGCGGCCGATCACCGAGGAGACGGCCCGGCTGGCGAAGACGCTCGTCGCGCGGCCGTCTCGCACGACCTGCGGGCGCGCCTCGCCGGGCTGATCGACAGGCAGGCCGACCGGCTCGCCGAGCTGGTGCGGAACCGCGCGGAAATCACCACGAACGGGTGATGACGACCGACCAGGCCCGGCGTGAGCTTCTGGGTATGACTGACGAGCAACTGCCCACGCAGACGACGGATGCGGGCATTCCGGTTGAAAGCGATAAGTACTCGCTGACCGTGGGCGCGGGCGGCCCGATCCTGCTGCAGGACAGCTACCTGATCGAGCAGATGGCCCAGTGGAACCGGGAGCGGATCCCGGAGCGGCAGCCGCACGCCAAGGGCAGCGGCGCGTTCGGCCGGCTCGAGATCACCAAGGACGTGTCCGCCTACACCAAGGCGGCGCTGTTCCAGCCGAACACGACGACCCCGCTGGGCGCCCGGTTCTCCACCGTGGCGGGGGAGCGCGGCAGCCCCGACCTGTGGCGGGACCTGCGCGGGTTCGCGCTGAAGTTCTACACCTCCGAGGGCAACTACGACATGGTCGGCAACGCCACGCCGGTCTTCTTCATCAAGGACCCGATTCACTTCCAGAACTTCATCCGCTCGCAGAAACGCCGCATCGACAACAACCTGCGCTCCAACGACATGCAGTGGGACTTCTGGACCCTGCTGCCGGAGACCGCGCACCAGGTGGTCTGGCTGATGGGCGACCGCGGCCTGCCGAAGAGCTGGCGGCACATGAACGGGTACTCGAGCCACACCTACATGTGGATCAACGAGGCGGGCCAGCGGTTCTGGGTGAAGTACCACTTCAAGACCGACCAGGGCATCGAGTTCTTCACCGACGCCCAGGCGGCCGAGCTGGTCTGGTCCGACTACGACTACCACACCAGGGATCTGTTCGAGGCGATCGCGCGCGGCGAGTACCCCAGCTGGACCATGTACGTGCAGATCATGCCGTTCGATGACGCGCCCGGCTACCGGTTCAACCCGTTCGACCTGACCAAGGTGTGGCCGCACGCGGACTACCCGCTGGTCGAGGTGGGGCGGTTCACCCTGGACCGCAACCCGGTCGACAACCACACCGAGATGGAGCAGTTCGCGCCGTCGCCGAGCAACATGGTGCCGGGCATCGGGCCGAGCCCGGACCGGATGCTGCTGGCGCGGCTGTTCTCCTACGCGGACTCCCACCGCTACCGGCTGGGCGTCAACTACCAGCAGATCCCGGTGAACGCGCCGGCCGCGCCGGTGCACACCTACAGCAAGGACGGTGCGATGCGGGTGGTGCCACGGTCCGACCCGGCGTACTTCCCGAACTCCAAGGGCGGCCCGCAGCGCCTACCCCGAGCGGTACGCGCCGCCCAGCTGGTACACCGAGGGCGACATCATGCGGACCGCGTTCGAGACGCACGCCGAGGACGACGACTTCGGCCAGGTCGGCGCGCTGGTCCGCCAGGTGATGGACGACGCCGCCAGGGACCGGCTGGTCGCCAACACCGTCGCCCAGCTGCTCAACGGCGTCACCGAGCCGGTACTGCTGCGCACCTTCGACTACCTGCGGAAGGTCGACCAGAGCCTCGGCGACCGGGTGGAGAAGGGCGTCCGGCAGCGGCCGCCGGCCTAGGGCTGCCAGTGGCACGGAAAGCTGACGCCGCGACGCGCACGGTCGACCGGCCGTGCATCGACTGCCTTGATCCCACGGTCGCCGCCGCCCGACCGACCTGGCGTCTGTCGCGCCCGGTCGCGTTCTGGCTGATCGCCTACGCGTTCGCGGTGACGATGCTCGGCACCACCCTGCCGACTCCGCTGTACGTGATCTATCAGGGGCAATGGCACTTCTCCACCAGCCTCATCACGCTGATCTTCGCCTCGTACGCGGTTGCGGTGCTCGCCGCGCTGCTGTTCGCCGGGCGCTCGTCCGACCAGGTTGGCCGGCGTCCGGTGCTGGCGGCGGCGATCTGCCTGAGCATCGTCAGCGCGGTGACGTTCATCCTCGCGCCGAACGTCGGCTGGCTGTTCGTCGGGCGGGTGCTCTCCGGCCTGTCGGCCGGGCTGATGACCGGCACCGCCACCGCTGCGCTGACCGAGACGGCGCGGTCCGGCGCCGGGCGCGGTGCGTCGCTGGTCTCGTCGGCGGCCAACCTGGGCGGCCTCGCTCTCGGCCCGCTGCTGGCGGGGCTGCTAGCCCAGTACGCGCCGAACCCGACGGTGCTTCCGTTCGCGGTCCAGCTCGGGCTTGTGGCCGTGGCCGGGCTCGGCCTGCTGGTCGTGCCGGAGACGGTAAGCGGGCGTTCGGCGCTATCGTTGCGGTTCCGCGGCGTCGGTATCCCGCAGGCGGGCCGGGCTTCGTTCATCGCGGCCGGCTTCGCTGGTTTCGCCGCGTTTTCCCTGCTGGGGCTGTTCAGCGCGCTTGTCCCGACGTTCCTCGTCGGCGTGCTGCACGACACCAACCACGCGGTCGCGGGGGCGGTGGTCTTCCTGGCCTTCGCCGTCGCCGCCTGCATCCAGCTCGGCGGCTCCCGGCTGCCGACCAGGCCGGTGATACTGGCCGGGCTGACGGTGTTCCTGGCGGCGCTGGCCTTGATCGTCGGCGGGCTCTCGGCCGCGTCGATGCCCCTCTTCCTGGCCGCGACGGTGGTCAGCGGGGTCGCGGTCGGCGCCGTTTTCATGGGCAGCCTGGCCACGGCCAACCGGCTCGCCCCGGCGGAGACGCGCGGCCAGGTCATCTCCACTTACTTCGTGTTCTGCTACGTCGGCCTGACGGTGCCCGTCATCGCGGTCGGATTCGGCGCGCAGGCGTTCGGCGACTTCCGCGCTACCCTCGCTGTCGCGATCGCGCTGGCCGCGATCGCGGTGGCGTCGATAGTCACCATCCGCCGCTCTCCGGCTTTAGTCCGCGCGCGCCGCCTGCGCGAACGCGGCGAATTCCGCCAGCGCGCGGTCGGCTTCGGGCAGGAAATCGAACAGGACGAAGGAATGGACGCTGTCGGCGACCGGGCTGAACGTCACCGGGACGCCGGCCCGGCGCGCCCGCGTCGGCCAGTCGCTCCGCGCTGGCGAAGAGCGCCTCGGGCTCGGCCGCCTGGATGAGCAGCGGCGGCAGGCCGGACAGGTCCGCCCGCACCGGCGAGACCATTGCCTGGCCGGGGTCGGCATCGTGGATGTAGCAGGCGGCAAGCTGAATCAGCGCGACCCGGTTGAGCCACGGATCGGAGTCGGCGGCGGGACCGGGGAGCTCCGGGCCGAGCGCCAGGTCGCAGAAGGGCGATACGACATGGATTCCGGCCGGCATTCTGCTGTCCGGGCCGCCGGAGTCGCGCAGGGCCAGCGCGAGGCTGAGGGCGAGGCCGCCCCCCGCGCATTCGCCGCTTACGAAGATCGGGGCCGTCGGGTACCGGCGGGCGAGCCAACGATAGGCCGCGAGGACGTCGTGCACCGCGGCCGGGAAGGGGTGCTCGGGCGCGAGCCGGTAGTCGGGAACCAGTGACCAGCCGCCGACGGCCTCCGCCAGCCGTCCGGCCAGCGGCACCGCCAGCTCAGCCGAGCCCATCGAGTAGCCGCCGCCGTGCAGGTGCAGGACGACCGGTGCGCCGTCCCCCGCCGGTCGCCCGACTTGCAAGGCGGGCGTTCCGTCGCAGCTGACGCTGGCAGCCGGTCGAACGGGGTCGGCCGGGTGCAGCCGGCCCCGCAGGAACTCCGCGTAACCCCGGCGCTCGCCGAGCCAGCCCGCCGCCCGGTGCTCGCCCGTCAGCGCGGTCCGCCACAGGTCGAACGCCCGCCGCGCCTGCGGCCGGCGCATCGGGTTGCCGGCCACGTTGAGGTTCTGCTCGAACTCCGCGGGCGACCGCGTTGCGGCCGCGACCGGATCGTGGGCGAGCAGCCATTCCTGCATGGGCGGTCCGGCCGGGCTGAGCCGCTCTAGCCCGCGGTAGTAGCCGTTGCGCGCCCGGACTTGGGCCGGATCGCTGGTCTGGCTGTTGCGCAGGTTCACCCGGGAGGACTCGAGCATCCGGGCGGTGCGCGGTTGGCGCCGGAATGCGTACTCGCGCAGCGCCGCCGGCTCGTTCCCCGGCCCGGCCCGCCGCAGGCAGGCGGCGAGCATGACGGCGTCTTCGAGGGCCATGCCGGCGCCCTGCCCGGCGCTGGGCGGCGCCGGGTGCGCCGCGTCACCCAGCAGTGTGATCCGGCCCGTCCCCCAGGCCTCCAGCGGGTCGCGGAAGTAGATCCCGGTGATCAGCGCCTCGTCCATCTGGGCGAGCAGATCCTGCATCGCCGGGCACGCGTCCGCCAGGGAGGCGTGCAGGTCGGCCAGGTCACCGGAGGTTGTCCAGGACTCGCGGTTCACCTCGGTGGCGGGCACGAACGCGCTCAGGCTGTAGACGCTGTCGGCCTGCCGGTCGTGCCGGAGCGGATAAAGCAGCACATGGCGGCGCGGACCGAACCAGGCCATGATCTTCGCGTCGTAGCGCTGCCGCACCTTCTCGCGCGGGATTAGCCCGCGCCAGACGACGACGCCGGTGAACCGGGCCTCCCGCTCGCCCATCAGCCGCTTGCGGGTCGCCGAGCGCAGGCCGTCGGCGCCGACGAGCAGATCACCACGGATTTCCTCGCCCCCGGCGACCTCGCCTCCTGCGAGCTCGACGCGCACGTCGTGCGCCGTCTCCTCGAAGGCGACGACGCGGCTGCCGGTCCGCACGCACTCGGGCGGCAGCGCCATCAGCAGGCTCGTCATCAGGTCGGCGCGGTGCCCGCAGTAGTAGGGCTCGCCGTACTTCGCCGCCCGCGGCTCCAGCGACGACGCGGTGATGATCTCGTCGTCATCCAGGCCGCGCTGCTCGGAGCTGTCGATGCGCGCCGCTGTCTGCCGCCAGTACGCGTCGGCTCCGAGGTATGTAAGCGCTTTCATCGCGTTCGCGTAGAGTCCCAGGCCGGCTCCGATCGCCGTGAACGCGGGTGCCTGCTCGAGCACCAGCGGCTCGAGGCCGGCCTGCCTGAGGGCGATCGCGGCGGCAAGCCCGCCGGTGCCGCCGCCGGCGATGATCACGCGCACTGTCATCTCCCGGAGGTCAGCGGGGCCAGAGGCGCTTCGATGCGATCCGGGCGCCTTCGGCCAGGGCGGCGAACTTGGCCCAGCCCACCTTCGGGTCGATCTCCCTGGTGGCGGCCTGCGAGGCGAAGCCGCAGTCATTGCCGATAAGCACGTTCTCCCGGCCGACGAGCTCCGCGTACCGCACGGTGAGCTCGGCGATCAGCTCCGGGTGCTCAACCCAGTTGGCGCCGTTGCTGAGCATGCCCGGGATGATCACCTTGCCCTCGGGCAGCGTGACGTCCTCGAAGGCGTGGTAGTCGTGCAGGTGCCGGGTGTTCATCACCTCGAACGAGAACGCCTGGGCGTTGATCGTCAGCATCGGCTCGATGAAGTCCCGCAGCCGCAGGTCGTAGACGTGCGGACCCTGGTTGATGCCGTAGCAGGTGTGGTAGCGGATCTTCTCCGGCGGGATGTCCCTGAGCGTGTGGTTGATCAGCTCGATGGTCTCGGCCACGCGGCGGTCCCGTTCGGCCGGCTCGGCGTCCTTGTAGCCCCAGAGGCTCGAGGCGGCCGGGTCGTCGAGCTGGATCAGGAAGCCGGCGTCGATGATGGCCTGGTACTCCTCGTGGCACGCGTCGGCGAGCGCGGTCACGTACTCCTCGCGCGTGGGGTAGTACTCGTTCTTGTAGTCGGCCAGCCCGGTCGGCAGCGCCGCCGACATGAAGACCTCGGTGTACTCCTTCCCGGCGAGCGCCGCCCGTAGGTTGGCGAGGTCGGTCGCGAGCGCCTCCTGGCCGATGTACGTGACCGGTCCCCGGCAGATCACCCGCGCGGGCGGGCTGAGCATCGCCCCGTACATCGCGGTCTTGAAATAGCGCTGGTAGTACTCGGGGAACTCGGCCACCTCGGGCCACGAGGCGGGCGACTCGCCGGCCGCGTACGGCACCGCCTCGAACCCGGCCAGCCGCTCCTTCAGGTACGTGGTGAACCCGCTCTTGCGCTGCTCGCCGTCGTTGATGACGTCGAGGCCGGCCTCGACCTGGCGGCGGACGCACTCCTCGACGGCGGCCGTCGCGCTCGCCTCGAACGCCTCGCGGTCGTAGGGACGGCCGTTCTCCCGGGCCCGCATCAGCTCGATCAGGCCGTCCGGCCGGGCGACGCTTCCCGTGTGGGTGGTCAGGATCCGATCGGTGCTCGTCTGCACGGGCGAGTCCCTTCGTGACGGGTGAAACTTTATATTATAAAATCGTGCATTGACGGCAAGGTGGGATGGCAATGACCTATGGCGACCGGACCCGTGGTGAGGCGACAAAGGCCGACGGCGTCTACCTCGAGGTCCGCAACCAGATCCTGCTGGGCACGCTCGAGCCGGGCAGCCGGGTTGACTACCTGCAGCTGTCGGCGGCGCTTGGCGTGTCGATCACGCCGCTGCGTGAGGCGCTGCGGCGGCTGGAAGCGGATCACCTGGTCGTCCGGATCGCTCACCGGGACGTGATCGTGGCCCCGCTGATCCGCGAGGAGGCGACCGGGCTGGTCCAGGTGCGACGAGAGCTCGACCTGCTCGCGGCGCGTCTGGCGGCATCGCAGATGACGGCCGATGAGCTGGCGGCCGCGCGGAATCTGGTCGACAGCCAGGACGACCGGGAGGCGCTGCGCTACCTGCGCGAGGCCGGGCTCCCGGTGGCGGTCGGCGGCCTGCTCAGCGTCAACCGGGCCTTTCACCGGATGGTCTACTGCGGATCGCGCAACCAGGTCCTGATCCAGTACCGGGACGCTATATCGACCCGGACGGAGCGGTACGTCATCCTGGCCCGCCAGATCAGCGCGGTGTCGCCCGAGGCTTACCGGGTGATGCACGCGAGGCTGCTGGCGGCGTTGGCGGCGCGGGACGCGGAGGCCGCCGAGGAGATGATGCGGGCGCATTACCGGGAGCTTGACCTCGACTTCGCCGACGTGATCTTCGGCCCGGTCCCGGCCGGCTGACCGCCGGTCAGCCGCCGTCAGCCGCCGTTGCCGGGCGGCGGGAGAGTCTCGACCCCGGGCCCGGGTCAGATCGCGATCGACGTCAGCTACGCCGCGGTCCGGCTGATCGACGTCTTCCTGCGCCAGGGGCTGTACAAGGACCGGCCCGGCCTGCCGCAGCCGCCGTTCGTCCCCGGCCTCGAGGTCGCGGGGACGGTGCGCGAGGTCGGGGCGGGGGTGACCGGCTTCGCCGTCGGCGAGCGGGTGGTCACGTTCTCGGCCACCCGGGCGGGCGGCTACGCATCGATCTACGTGGCCGATGAGTCGCTGGTGGTGTCGACCGAGGGCTACGACATCGACCTGGCCGTCGCCGCCCGGCGGCGTCCCGAACGCGGCGATGGCGTACCTCGCGTTCGCCAACGTGGCCCGCCTGGCGCCGGGTGAGAGCGTGCTCATCCACGGCGCGCTCGGCGGCTTCGCGGCGGCCTTCCCCGGGATCGCGCGCCAGCTCGGGGCGTCGCGCGTGGTGGGGACGGTCCAGCCGAGCAAGCTCGGCGCGGCCGCCGTCACCAAACTGCCCTACGACCAGATCGTCGACTCGTCGCGGCTGCCGGAGGCCCTCGCGGGCGAGAAGTTCGACGTGATCATTGACCCGGTCGGCGGCGCGGCCCGCACTCACAGCGTCGAGCTGCTGGCGCCGGGCGGGCGGCTCATCCTGGCTGGCAACGCCAGCGGCGAGTGGGGGCACCAGCTCGACAGCAACCGGCTCTGGTATGGCGGCCTGACCGTATCGGGGTTCAACGCGGGGGCCTACATCCCGTCGCACCCGCAGCAGGTGCGCCCGGCCGCCGAGGCCGCGCTGAGGGCGGTCGCGGCCGGATTGGGCGATACCGAGATCGAGGTGCTCCCGTTCGACGAGGCCGTCACCGCCCACCCAGCGGATGGAAAGCCGCGCGCTCAACGGCCGCATCGTACTCACGCCGAATGCGCGGCCATAACCCGGTCTCACGCTTGCACCGGTCGGGAACTAGGTCCATTTGGCGCGTCGAGTGTTTGCCCGGTAAATCAAACCCATTCTGTCGAACGGACCGTTGCGCCTCTCTTCAACTCGGCATCCAGACGAGGGGTAGCCGACGGGCCGGGTTAAGCGCGCGAGCCTCCGGCCAGCCTGGCCCCGGCCGTCAGGGCCCCGAGACCGTGCGAATGAGGGTATTGGGGCGGCGGTGGCCCATGCGTTCGGCCGGCCTGGGCGGGAGCCGTGATCGTGTGCTGTTTAGGAGCCGCGTTTCCGCCCGCGAGCGTCATTGTGTTCCGTTGGGGGCAGCCCGCGACCTGAACTTCACACGCTGACCCTCATGTGCGCCCGGCCTGTGAACCGTGGTGACGGTGAGAACGGTGTGCCGATGCCCGGGCGCCGGAACGGGCTCTCGATCAGGGCCGAGCACCCGGCCGATGGCGTAGCCGACAGCCCCCGCCGTCACCCCGCCGCGGCTATTGGGCGTCGTCGGCTGCGAGCTGGGAGCGGTACCAGCCGATCTTCTCCCGCAGGTGCGCCTGCTCGGCTTGCAGCGCGGCGATGCGCCGGCCGACCTCGGTGTCGTGCTCGATGAGGAGGGCCAGCCGCTCGGTCATGGTGGGCTCGCCGCCGCGGGCGAGTTCGGCGTACCGGCGCATCTGCGCGATTGGCATCCCGGTGTCGCGCAGGCACCGCAGCACGCCCAGCCACTCGAGGTCCTCGTCGCGGAAGCGGCGATGGCCGCTGGGCGCGCGGCCGATGTCGTCGAGCAGTCCGATCCGCTCGTAGTAGCGCAGGGTGTCGAGGCTGAAGCCAGACTGCTCGGCCGCCTGGCCGGGCGAGAGGGTGCCGGTCATAGGTCCTGATCCTGACACCTGGAGTGCGCTCCAGGTCAAGGGAATTAGCGGTCCGCCTGGCCCGGCCGACCGCAACAGCGGCCGGCCGGGCAGGCGGGCGCTCGGGGCGAGCTACTTCCCGCTGGTGCCGGTGGCCCACAGCGCGGCGCCGGACGCGCTGTGGATGACGACGTTGCCGTCGTTCTGCACCACCAGGTCGGCCCCGTCGTTGCCGGCGGTGCCGCTGGCCCACGCCGGTTGGCATGGGAGTCCGCTTCTTTCGCAATGAAACGGACCGGGGCTCAGTGGAGTCGTCCACAGGCGCCCCGGTCCGTTCCAGATCATGGTTGGGACTTGGACTTTCTAACTTCGCTGGGCCCTTCGCTCAGCTGTAGTTGGTCAGGTCGGCCACCGTGCTGCTCGAGTTGACCGTGCCGCCGGTGCCGTTGATGATGTGCTGGATGGTGCCGGTGCCGCCGAGCGAGACGGTGACCATGTCGTGCCACTGCACTCCGGACGAGGTCGGCGAGGTGAGCGCGTTCGCGCTGACCTCGCTCGGGTTCACGTCGAAGTAGCAGTAGACGCCCAGGCCGTAGGCCTGGAAGCTGGTCACGCTGTTGGCGACGGCGATCGAGGGATAGCCGTCCGAGGATCCGTCCATCCAGGCGGACTGGCTGGGCGGGTCGTAGGGCATCTCGCTCTGGTAGAAGTAGTCGGCTCCGCCGTTGCCGTTCCACTGGGTCTGCACGGCCTGGTAGTGCTCGACCGCGAGTCCGTAGATGGTGACGTTGGCGCCGTTGACGACCAGGCCGTTGGCGGCGGTGTTGGTCGTCCAGCCGACCGTTCCGCCGTTGCCGTGGTCAGCCCGCCATAGCCACAGGTCGTCGCCGATGACATTGGCGCTGTTGACCTGCAGCGTCTGCGTGGCCTTGCCGACGGTGGCGCCGCCGATGCGGGCGAAGACGTCGGACAGGACCGTCGGGTCGGAGGCGTGGCTGGCGCTCGAGCCGGACGGGCCGATCTGGACGAGGACGGAGCTGTTGGTGGTGCCGGCGTCGAAGATCAGTCCGCCGATGCGGATGCCGTTGACGTCAGCGGTCTGCAGGATCGCGTCACCGCCGTTCGACACCAGCGTGGCCAGGCCGAGGCCGAGCACCACGGTGTCGGGGTTGGTGACGTTGATCGTGCCGTTGATCTGGTAGACGCCCGGGGGTGAACAGCAGGTCCTGTCCGCCCGCGAGCGCGGCGTTGATCTGGGCGACCGTGCTGCTCGGCGTCGCGATGTAGAAATCGCTAATCGGCAGCGAGGTCCCCGGCGTGTTCCCGTTCGCCCACGAGACGCCCTGGGAACTCGTCCGGTTCGAGGGCACGAACACGTCCCAGTTCCCGGAGGAGTCGATGTACACGTACGGCTTCTCATCGACGGTCGGGGTCTGGCTCACCGTCGTGTAGGTCGGGAAGCTCTGGCCCGGGACGCCTGTGCTACCCACGAACACCATGTTCCAGTTCGAGCCGGTCCAGCTGCCGAGCTGGTCGTTGCGCATGATGAACTGCTGCTGGGTGCCGGAGTTGACCTGACCGGTGACCTTCGAGTCGCTGATGTAGCCGCCGGACGACCATTGGTTGGCGGGGTTGGCCGTGGTGTCGTCGTCGAGCACCATGTTGCCGTCGATCTGCACCCGGCGCATCGGGTCGGCCTGCGACACCGCCCACTCGGTGCTGCCGGAGGACGGGTCGTTGGTGATGTTCTCCACCCCGCGCCAGAAGTTCTCCGTCGCGTTCCCGTCGTTCCAGGCGGCGTTGGCGTAGATCCCGCCACCGGTGATCACCGTCTGCGTCGGGTTCTGGCCGAGGCCGACGACCTCGGTGTAGAAGCCGACCGGGACGCTGACGTTGTAGGTGCCGGGCTCGAACATCAGCTCATAGCGCTGGGTGCCGAACTGGTTCGACTGCTGCGTGTTGTAGACCGCGTTGATGTCGCTCTGGATCGTGGAGGTCGACATCGAGGGGGTGAACACGTAGACGTTCGGGCCGAGGTTCGGCGCGTTGCCTGGGGGCGGTGTCGTCCCACCGCTCGGCAGCGTCCATTGCTGGTTAGAGCTGTCGGCGCAGGCCCAGATCTGAACCTGGGTGCCGGAGCCGCCGAAGCCGGTGTCGTCGAGGCACTTGCCGGAGTTGGGGTTGATCAGCTCGCCGTTGGACTGGGGGTCCCAGACCTGGGCGGCGGTGCCGTTGCAGGTGTAGAGGTCGACCAGGGTGCCGTTGGCGGTGCCCGCCGCGTTGACGTCGAGGCACATGCCGAGCACCTGCAGGGTGTTGCCTGCTGCGACCGTCCACTGCTGGGCGCTGGTCCCGTTGCAGGTGTAGACCTGGATCGGGTTGAACAGCGCGGTGCTGGCCGAGCGGTCATCCAGGCACAGGCCCTCGTACCCGGTGATCGCGCCGGTGGTCGCGGCCGCTGCCGGTTGCACGTGGTAGCTGGCGACGGCCGTGGCGACCCCGAATACGAGGGCTACCGCCGCGAGGATGCTGAGGAGTCGTCGCCTCACGGGATGTTCCACTGCTGGTTAGAGCTGTCGGCGCAGGCCCAGATCTGGACCTGGGTGCCGGAGCCGCCGAAGCCGGTGTCGTCGAGGCACTTGCCGGAATTCGTGTTCACGAGCTCGCCGTTGGACTCGTGAGTCCAGGACTGCGCGCCGGTGCCGTTGCAGGGATACAGGTCCACCAGGGTGCCGTTGGCCGTGCCCGCGCCGGCGACGTCCAGGCAGTCGCCCAGGACCGTGAGGGTGCCGTTGCTGTTCACGGTCCAGCTCTGCGCGTTGGTCCCGTTGCAGGTGTAGACCTGGATCGGGTTGAAGTCGGCGGTGCTGGCCGAGCGGTCGTCCAGGCACAGGCCCTGGTACCCGGTGATCGGCCCGGTGGTGCCAGTGCCGCCTCCGCCACCGCCGCCGCTGCTCCCGGTGATCTTGTTGAAGATCGACGAGTACTGGTAGCCGGTCCCCTTGTCGTAGCCGTCGACCTCCCAGAAGGACAGCTCGGCGACGCCGTTGGAGGCGGCGAAGCTCTCCAGCGACTGGGCGTTCGAGATGGAGAAGTCGGTGCCGTCGTCGTTGACGCCGGCGATGGGCGTCAGGCCCATCATGTCGTAAGCCGCCGAGGTCGAGATCCCGTACAGGCTCGATAGCTGGCCCGCGGCGCCCTGCGCGGCGGATTCGGCGGCCGCGAGGTCGTTGGTCCCGGCGCCGAAGTCCATCGTCATGATGTTCACGACCGACACCTTCACGCCCTTGGCCTTCGCGTCCTGGAGCACCGCGTACTGGGAGCCGTTGCCGGTGGGCAGCCCCTGCGGGGAGACGCCGAGGGTGAAGTCGACCTGCACGGCCGGATCCTGCGCTTGCAGCGCGGCGAGCGCCTGGTCACGCAGGGACGTGGCCGAGGTGTCCGCCAGGTCGGAGTCCTCGATGTCGAAGTCCAGCCGGGTAGAACCGGTGGTGTTCACTATGTTCTGGTAGGCGGCGGTGAGCTGCGAGACGTTCGTGCAGGTCTGTGCGAGCTCGGTGGCACCCGCACCGCCGGACGAGATGATGACGTTGCCGCCGGCCGCCTGAAGGGCGCTGATCTGCGAGTTGAAGGTGCCCAAGCTGTAGCCGCCGTCCTCCCAATCGGGAGTGCAGCCGGACTGCGAGACGAGGAAGGCCAGCGTGTAGTACTTATCGCCGGACACGGACATGTCGGCGGCCATGTCGCCGGCGTCCGACGAGCTGATCTGCAGGTACGGCGCGGCGTAGTGGGCCGGGAAGGCGGGGCCCGCCGCGGCGGCCGGTCCGGCGGCGGCGAGCGCGAGGCCAGCCGACCCGAGCGCGGTCACGGCGGCCGCGACAAGCGCGGCTGACCACGGTTTCCTGGAGATTCTTGGTATTCGCATGGTGATCCGGCGATCCCTTCGGCCGAGCGGTCCGGCGGGAGCGGGGTGACCCGCCGGGGTAAGCGGATAGGACTTGTTTCTGAAACAGTAAAGAAACTATCCTGTTTACGAGGATTGGAGCATCGCCTTACCGGCGCGTCAATACGTATCGGCCATGTTGAGATCTTGTTAATTTCCGCCTAAGGGACTCTTATGGTGAATCAATGAAACAAGAATCTGTTTCAGAGTCTTGTTTCAGGATACCGGCCGGGTAACCGTGCGCGCAATCGCGGCCGAAACCGGGCTGTCGATCGCCACCGTCTCCCGCGTGCTCAACGGCGGCGACAACGTGGCCGCGCGGCACCCGCCAGCGGGTGTCTGAGGTGGTCGAACGGCTCGGCGACCGGGCGCCCGAGCCGCGTCGGCGGGCGCCGGCCCGGGCGACCCGGCCGCCCGTCTTCGTGCGCTGCCCCT
This sequence comes from uncultured Actinomycetota bacterium, assembly GCA_963836195.1. Lineage (GTDB taxonomy): Bacteria > Actinomycetota > Actinomycetes > Streptosporangiales > Streptosporangiaceae > Trebonia. Next base: position 294,828 of record CAWIIX010000005.1, read on the forward strand.
ACCTGCTGACCGACTACTTCGGGCACATTGTCACGTCGATCGCCGAGACGCTCGCGCTGCACGAGCAGAGCATGCTCCTCGACGCGGGCGACGCGGTGGTCAGGTCCGCCGTGCTGCGCGAGCTGCCGCGCCGCCGCGGGCGTGCACGGCGCGGTGCTGATCCTCCCGCCGGAGCCCCGGGCCGACCTCGAGGCGCTCCTCGCGCGGGGGTATCCGCTGGTGGTGGTGGACCCGCGGACCGACGTGCCGCGGGGCATGGTGTCGGTCTCGGCGGCGCACTTCTCCGGTGCCCGGGCCGTCACCCGGCACCTGATCGAGCTCGGCCACCGCCGGATCGGGGTGATCACCGGGCCGCCGAACTGGCACACCCGCGACGATCGGCTCGGCGGGCATCTGGCCGCGCTGGCCGAGGCCGGGATCCTCGGCGACCCGGACCTGATGCGGTCGGGCGAGCCGGCCGCCAAGACCGGCGTGCTGGGCTGGCCAGGAGCTGCTCGACCTGCGGCCGCGGCCGAGCGCCGTGGTCTGCTTCAACGACAAGGTCGCGGTCGGGGTGATGGAGATGGCGGCCGCGCGCGGGCTGCGGGTGCCCGAGGACCTGTCCGTCACCGGCTTCGACGACATCGACGTCAGCCGGGCGACCACGCCCCGCCTCACCACCGTCCGCCAGCCGCTGCAGGAGATGGGCCGCACCGCCGTCACGATGCTGATGCGCCAGCTCGACGGGCACGCCCACGAGGCGCTGAGCATGGAACTGCAGACCCGTCTGGTCGTGCGCGAGAGCACCGGCCCGGCGCCGGGGCGCGGTTAGGCGCGAAGACCCGGTGCCGTGCGCTCGCGCCGGGCGGCCGGGAGCGCCGCCAGCACCAGCAGGCCGGTCAGGGCGAACCCGGCGGGGTAGCCGGTTTGGGCGCTGAACAGGCCGAACATCACCGGGCCTGCGCCGTACCCGGCGTCGTAGGCGAGGTTCCAGAGCGCGCTCGCCCTGGTCCTCGGGCAGCCGCTCGATCAGCAGCGCGAACGTCGAGTTCTCGGCCACGCCGAAGCCGGCCCCGAACAGCGCCAGCCCCGCCAGCATCGCCGCGGGCGACGCCAGCCAGATCAGCGCGCCCATGCCGAGCGCGGCCGCGATGACGGCCGGGACCAGCAGCCGGGCGTGGCCGATGCGGTCGCCGTGGCGGCCGGCCTGCCAGCGGCTGAGGGTGGCGGTGATCGACTGGACCAGCAGCGCGGTCGAGGCGGTGCCGCTCGGGACTCCCCTGGCGAGCGGGAGGAACGAGTCGACCACCCCGGCCGCCACCGTGCAGGCGGCGAAGACCAGCGCCAGCCGGAGCGCGCCGCCGCCGCCCGCCGCCGGACCGCCGCCCGGCCGCGAGCCGGGGCGTCCGCGCGGCAGCCAGCGCAGGGCCGCCAGCGGCAGCAGCCCCATGACCGCGGCAACGGCCACCGCCGCCGTCGCCTGCTGGTGGCCGGCCAGCCAGACGCCGGCCGGCAGGGCGACGATGGCGGGGACCCCGGAGACGAGGCCGAGCAGGCCGAGGCCCTCGCCGCGGCGTTCGGGCGGGAGCAGCAGCGCGGTCAGCGCGCCGGTCGCGACGCCGCAGAGCCCGAAGCCGAGCCCGCGCACGAGGCTGACCGCGACCATGATCGCCAGCGGCTCGCGCGGCAGCAGCGCCAGCGTCGGCGCGCCCAGCAGCAGCGCCCCGGCCGCGAGCACCACCCGGTAGCCGAAGCGCCTGATCGCGAACGCCGCCGCGGCCTCCGCGATCACCGTGCCGCCAAGCAGCGCGCCGGTGATCAGCCCGGCCGCGGCGCTGCCGGCTCCGGCCGTCGGCGGCCAGCATCGGCATCACCGAGACCAGCAGCATGAAGCTGGCGAGGGACGCGAACTCGGCCATGAACGTCAGCGCCAGCGGCGGGCCGACGAGGCGGGACCCTTCAGATGGCCGGGTGTCGGGGGCCGGCTGTGCTTGGGTCAAGGTGCTCATACCAACGACGGTAGGAAGCAACCGGCTCACTGGTAAGGTCCGATTCCATGGCGATAGAGTGGTCCGGTTTGAGCCCGGAGCTGCTGATGGGGATCGACCGGTCGGCCGGGCGGCCGCTCCGCTCCCAGCTCGAGACGGGCCTGCGCGATGCGATCAGGAGCGGGCGGCTGCGCGGGGGCGAACGGCTGCCGTCCTCGCGCGAGCTGGCGCGGGAGCTCGGCGTGTCCCGGGGCATCGTGCAGGAATGCTTCAGCCAGCTGCTGGCCGAGGGGTACCTGACCAGCAGGTCTGGCTCGGCGACGCGGGTCGCCGAGATCGGGGAGTGGTCGCCGGAGGCCCCGCTTCCCGCGTCCGCCGCGTCCGCCGTCGAGACGGCCGAACCGAGGCTGAAGGTGGACTTCGCGCCTGCCGTGCCCGACCTGTCCAGCTTCCCCCGGGCCGACTGGGTCTGGGCGGTCCGCGAGGCCTGCGGCGCCGTTGCCTCGGCCGACCTCGGCTACGGCGACCCCCGCGGCAGCGCGGTGCTGCGCGAGGTGCTGGCCGGGTACCTCCGACGGGTCCGCGCCGCCGCCGCCGACCCGAGCCGGATGATCGTCAGCACCGGCTTCGCGCAGGGGCTCAACCTGGTCCTGCGCGCCCTGACGAGCCAGGCTGGCCTCGGCTCGGTGGCGTTCGAGGATCCTGGCTATGGCAGCGCCGCGACCGACGAGACGGTGCGCGCGGTCAACGGGATGGGGCTGCGCGTGGTCTACGTGCCGGTCGACGACGAGGGCGTGGTGGTCGACGCGCTGGCCGCCAGCGACGCCGGGGCGGTGGTGGTGACCCCCGCCCACCAGTCGCCGACCGGCGTGGTCCTGTCGGCTGCCCGGCGGCACGCGCTGGCGGACTGGGCCCGCCGCCGCGGCGGGTTCGTCATCGAGGACGACTACGACTCGGAGTTCCGCTACGACAAGGAGCCGGTCGGCGCCTTGCAGGGCCTCGCGCCGGACCGCGTCTTCCTGATCGGGACCGCCAGCAAGGCGCTGGCGCCCGCCGTCCGCCTCGGCTGGGTGGTCGCCCCGGCCGGACTGGCGGACGCGGTCGCGGCCGAGAAGGAGATGAGCGACCGCGGGTCGTGCACGCTGGACCAGGTGGCGCTGGCGGCGCTGCTCACCTCCGGCCGCTATGACCGGCACCTGCGGCGGATGCGCGGCGTCTACGCCGCCCGCCGTCGGGCGCTGGTTTCGGCGTTCGCGCGGCACGCCCCGAGCGTGCGGCTGACCGGGCTCGCGGCCGGCTTCCACGCGGTCGCGCAGCTCCCGGCCGAGCCCGGCGAGGCGACCGTGGTCGCGGCCGCCCGCGACCGCGGCGTCGGCCTGCACGGGATCGCGGAGTACTGGGGCGCGCCCGACCCGGCGGCGCCGCCCGCGCTGCTGATGGGCTTCGGCAACACCGGCGAGCGGGCCATCGAGCCGGCCATCGCCGCGATCGCCGACCTGCTGCGCTGAACCGGGCCGGGCCACGACCGGGACGGGCCCGCCGTCCGCGCGGTGCACCTTGGGCACCAGGCAAAACCACCTTCCGTTCGGGCGAAAGATCTTTTTATCCCGAACGGAAGGTGGCCTTTTCTCTCTCCGCAGCTGATTCGCCGCCCTCGTTCGGCCCTGGGGCCCCCTGGCCCACAACCGTTCCGGCCCTGTGGCCCCCCGGGCCGTAACGGTTCGGGCCTTGGGGGCCACAGGCCCGCTCTATGCGGCCCGGTGGGCCACGAGGCCGCAACCGCTTCCCCGCCCCGCCCGCCGCCTGCCGTTCCACATGAAACATCCCGCCTCCGGGGTGAGCGGGAGGCGGGATGCGTCGGGTGCTGGTCGGGCGCTTGTCACTCCGGGTCGGGGAGTAGGTGGTCGAGGGCGGACTTGGCCAGGTAGCCGGCCGGCAGGCCGTCGAAGATGATCGTGTCGGCGGTGGTGTTCTCGGTCCGCAGGTGGCGAATCTTCAGGTACTCGGGTGACTCGTACCAGCCGCGGGCCGAGTCGAGGTCGGGAAACTCGATGATGATCAGGTCGCCGTTCCACGTCCCCTCGACCGCGTCGACCGGGCCGCCGTGGACGAGGAACCGTCCTTCGAACGGCTCGAGGGTGGCGTCGATGCGGCGCAGGTACTCGATGAGCTCCGGGCCGAAGTTGGTGCTGTGGACGTGTGCCATGGCGTAGGCGGTCATGCGGTGTTCCTTTCTGAGAGACGGTTACGAGGTGCGGCGGAGGAGCTGAACCAGGGCGGCGACCGCGAGGCCGAAGGCGGCCATCACCACCAGGCTGAGCCCGAAGGCGCGGGAGTAGGAGCCGGAGCCGAGGGCGCTGTAGAAGACCGCCCCGATGACCGCGACCCCGATCGAGCCGCCCGCCTGCTGGGCGGTGGACAGCACGCCCGAGGCGGCCGCCGCGTGGTCGGGCCTGACCCGGGCCAGGACGATGGCCGGCAGCGGCGCGATCACCAAGCCCATGCCGATCCCGGAGATCACCAGCCCGGGGATGAGCCAGCCGGCGCCGTCATGGACGGCCGCCGCGAGCAGCAGGTAGCCGCTCGAGACGACCAGCGACCCGAGGGCTAGCACCTGCGGGCCGAGCCGGGCGGCGAGCTTGCCCGATCGCACCGAGGCCGCGAAGTAGCCCAGCCCGAGAGGGAGGAAGACCAGCCCGGACTGCAGCGCGGACAGCCCCAGGCCGTCCTGCAGGAAGAGCGCGAGCACCAGGAAGAACGAGGCCATCATGAGCTGGTAGGCGAGGTTGATGACCACCCCGGCGGTGAACGCCCGCTCCCTGAACAGGGTCAGGTTGATCAGCGGCGAGCCGTCGCGGGCGGCGAGCCTGCGCTCGTGCAGCGCGAACGCGCCGAGCAGCGGGACGGAAGCGGCCAGGCAGATGAAGACCCAGGCCGGCCAGCCCTGCTGCTGGCCCTCCACCAGCGGCGCCGCGATCGCGACGAGGCCGAGTGAGACCAGCGCGGCGCCGATGAGATCGATCCGCCCGGCGCCCGGCGCGCGGGACTCGGGAATGAGCCGCGGAGCCAGGGCCACCGCCGCCACCCCGACCGGGATGTTGATCAGGAAGATCGACCGCCAGCCCAGCCCGGCGAGGTCCAGGCGGATGAGGACACCGCCCACGAGCTGGCCGAATACCGCGCCGAAGCCGACGGTCATCCCGTACGCGGTGAATGCCTTGGCCCGGGCGGGGCCGGTGTAGATGGTGTTGATGATGGCAAGGATCTGCGGCATCAGCAGCGCCGCGGCGCCGCCCTGGACAACCCGGGCGGCGACCAGGAAGCCCGCGCTCGGCGCCAGTCCGCAGGCGGCCGAGGCCACGGTGAACAGCCCGAGGCCGAGGACGTACATCCTTCTGCCGGCCGTACATGTCGCCCAGCCTGCCCGCGGTGATCAGCCCGGCCGCCACCGCGAGGCCGTAGCCGGCCACGATGAACTGGACCGCCGAAGGGCCGGCGTGCAGGTCTCGCTGCGTGTCGGGCAGCGCCACGTTGACGATGAAAAAGTCGAGCAGGGAGGTGAAGACCCCGGCCAGCAGGACCGGCAGGGCGCCCCGCGAGGGGCCTGCCTCGATCCGCACGTCCGGCGGGGCGGGGCAATGGCGGCTGCCATGGGTTGCTCCTTATTAGTTGCCGTGAGCGTCCACGCGGCGGCGCGGGACCGCCGCGTGGAGTCGCTCGGTGGAGTGTCAGGCGGGAACCTTGTCGAGGAACCCGTAGACCTTTGCGATCTGGCCGTTGGCATCCAGGGCCAGCACGTCGAAACCGATCACCACCTCGTCCCCGAGGTTCCAGGAGAACCGGGCGGTGTCGTGGTGGGCGTCCACCGGGCCCGCCAGCCTGAACGCCAGCCCGGGGATCTGGCCCTGCACGGCGGCTATGGTCGCGTCGATCTGGTCCCGGCCCGCGGCCGTCGTGATCGGGTCGGTGTAGACGCCGTCCGGCGCCCACAGCTCGTCAATGGCCTTCCTGCGGGCCGCCGGGTCGGTCTCGTTCCAGGTCTCCAGGTACCTGGTAACCAGGTCGCTGACGTTCATCTTGTTCCTCCATCGGTTTGTGTTCCTGCAGGTCAGAACGGTACGGAAAACGGCCGTGGGAGGAATCAGTCGTCTATAGGTAATTCCTGTTGCCGTGATCGGGTTGCATAAGACACATGCAGCTGCACGGCCGGGACGCGGAGCTCGCGGCCCTCAATGACCTGCTCGACCGGGCCCGCGAGGGGACCAGCCGCACGCTGGTGCTGCGCGGCGACCCTGGTATCGGCAAGACCGCCCTGGTAGCCCAGGTCGCCGCGGCGGCCGACGGCTTCCGTGTCATCCGCGTGACCGGGATCGAGGAGGAATCCGAGCTGCCCTTCGCCGGGCTGCACCTGCTGCTGCGACCGGTGCTCGACCGCATCAGCGCGCTTCCCGAGGTGCAGGCGGAGGCGCTGCGCGGGGCTCTCGGGCTGGCCAAGGCGGGGCCGGCCGACCGCTTCCTGGTCGGGCTCGCGGTCCTGTCGCTGCTGGCTGAGCTCGCCGCCGACCAGCCGCTGCTGTGCGTGGTCGACGACGCGCAGTGGCTGGACCGGGCTAGCGCCGACGCCCTGCTGTTCGCCGCCCGGCGGCTGGACACCGAGTCGATCGTGCTGCTGCTGTGCGCCCGCACCGGTGCCTTTGCCGCGGCCGGGCTGCCCGAGCTGACCCTGAAGGGCCTGTCCGCCCAGGCCGCGATCGAGCTCATGGGGGACAGACTGCCGGTCAGCCGCCGCTACCGGGTCCTGGCCGAGGCGGCGGGAAACCCGCTCGCCCTACTTGAGCTTCCCCGCGTGCTCGACGTTGCCCGGCCGGAAGGCCCGCTGCCGCTGACCGACCGCCTCCGCAGCGCGTTCGAGAGCCGGTTCGCCGGCCTCCCCGAGCTCACCAGGACGGCGCTGCTGGTCGCGGCGGCCGAGGGCACGGGCGACCTCGCCCCGATCCTGCGGGCGGCGGCCACCTTCGGCGCATCGCTCGCGGACCTCGACCCGGCCCGCGCGGCCGGCCTGATCGAGGTGGAGGGCACCGCCCTGACCTTCCGCCACCCGCTGATCCGGGCGGCCGTCCACCACACGGCGCCGCTGGCGCTGCGGCGCGCGGTGCACCAGGCGCTGGCCGCGGCCCTGGACGCTCCCGGCCAGGCCGACCGGCGCGCCTGGCAGCAGGCCGCTGCGGCCGCCGGCCGCGACGAGGAGATCGCCGCCGCGCTCGAGCGCGCGGCCGGCCAGGTGCGCGAGCGCGGCGGCGACACCGGCGCAGTGGCCTGGTACCAGCGGGCGGCCGAGCTCAGCACCGACCGGCTCGGCAAGGCCAGGCGGCTGACTCTCGCCGCCGAAACGGCCGCCGGATCAGGTGATCTCAGCCTGGCGGCCGGCCTGGCCGCCGAGAGCCTGGAGCTGACTGCGGCCGGCCCGGCGCCGGAGGATGCCCGCGTGGCCGCCGCCGCATTGCAGGTGCAGGCGACGGTGGCGTTCCTGCACGGGGATCCCGCGGCAGCGCACCGGCGGCTGCTCGATGCGAGCGAGCTGATCGGGGCGTCCGATAAGGGAAAGGCGAACGAGCTGCTCATCGAGGCGGTGCACACCGGCTGGTACGCCGGAGAGCACGAGCTGGCCGAAGGCGTGACCCGGCTCGAGGGACAGCACCTGCGGCCGACGGCGCTGGAACGGCTGCTCCTGCGCGCGGTGGCGCCGATCCTCGGCCGGCCCGCCGACCCATCCGATCCGGGCGGCGCGCTCGCCGAGGCCAGGTCGGCCGCGGCAAGTAACGTGCCCGGCCTGGTGCTGGTGAGCGGGCTCGCGCTGCTCCTTGGCCAGGATCAGGCGGCGCAGCAGATCGGCGGCGAGCTGAGCCGGGACCTGCGCGCGGCCGGGCAGATCGGCTGGCTGCCGACGGCGTTGTTCTACGTCGGGTCCGCGCAGGCGTACGGCGGACGCCACGAGGCGGCGCTGCACACCGTCGCCGAGGGCCTGCGGCTGGCGCGCGACACCGGGCAGCAACGCTGGGTGGACGCGCTGGCCGAGCCGCTCGCGCTGCTGGCGGCGGCGCGCGGCGACGAGCAGCTCTGCCGCCAGCTGGCCGACGAGGCGCTCAGCCGGGCCAGCGGGCCGGCCTGGATGGTGCCGTGGACCGCCTCGGCGCTCGGCCTGCTCGACCTCGGTGCCGGTCGCGCCGAGTCGGCCCTGGCGCGGCTGGAAACGCTGGCCGCGGGACGGAAGTTCTTCCACATCGCGGCTACCAGGTCCACCCCCGACCTGGTCGAGGCGGCGGTACGGCTCGGCCGGCCCGAGGCGGCGGCCGAGCCCCTCGCGTTGTTCGAGATCTGGTCGCGGAACACCGGGCAGGGCTGGACGAGTGCCCTCGTGCACCGCTGCCGGGCGCTGCTCGACGCCGATGAGGACCGGTTCCGCGGGGCGCTGGCCCTGCACGAGGAGGACAGCAGGCCGTTCGACGAGGCGCGCACCCAGCTGCTGTACGGCGAGTGGCTGCGCCGGGACAAGCGCAAGGCCGACGCCCGGGCCCAGCTCCGGGTCGCGCTTGAGACCTTCGAGCGGATCGGCGCCGCTCCCTGGGCGGAGCGCGCCAGGACCGAGCTGACCGCCACCGGGACCACGGGCCGGGCGGCCGACCACGGCCCGTTCGCGAGCCTCACGCCGCAGGAGGCGCAGATCGCCCGGCTGGCCGCGCAGGGCCTGTCCAACAAGGACATCGCCGCGCAGCTGTTCCTGAGCGCGCGGACCGTCGGGCACCACCTCTACAAGGCGTACCCGAAGCTGGGCGTGGCTGCCCGGGGCGAACTGGCCGACCTAGAGCTCGGCTGATCAGGCTGCGGGCAGTTCGCAGTGCACCGGGAAGTTGACCGAGCTGGCGATGAAGCAAACCTGATGGGCGCGCTCGTGCAGCTCCGCGGCGCGCTGCGCGTGCTCGGGTGACGCGAACCGGACCTCCGGCCGCAGCACAACCTGCTCGAAATGGCCACCGCCGTCGGGGGTTTCGACCATGGTTCCGGTCGCGCGGTCGCGGTAGTCGGTCACCACGACGCCTTCGACCGCGCACAGGGACAGGAACGAGAGCATGTGGCACTGCGACAGCGACACGACGAGCAGCTCCTCAGGATTCCAGCGGGCCGGATCGCCGCGAAAGGCGGGGTCGGCGGATCCGGAGATCGTCGGCTTGCCGTCGGCCGAGATCTCGTGCGTTCGCTGGTAGTCGCGATAACCGCTGGTCCCGGTACCGGCGTTGCCGGTCCAGGTCACGGTCGTCTCATATCGATGGCTGCGGGACATGCTCATGCTCCTTGGTCAGCTGACGGCACTGGATTGGCCGCGCTCGCGGTTGCGGTGGCGTGGTTGGCGGCGATGCGGCCGGCCAGGGCCCGGTCGCCGCGTCCGATCGCCGCGAGCAGTTCGCGGTGCTCGGCGGCGACGGCGTCCGGCCGCTCGGAGGGGGCGAGGGAGGCGCGGGCGGACACGGTGATCTGGTTCCAGAGCCGGTCGAGGATCTGCGCCGCGATGGGATTGCCTGCCAGCTCGGCGATGCCCAGATGGAACCGCCGGTTGAGGTCGGCCGCCTGTTCCAGGTCTCCGGCAGCGGTGATCTGCTCGAGCCGCCCGGCTTGGGTTTCGAGGTCGGCCAGCGCCGCGGGGGCAAGCCGGCCGGCCCGCTGACGACCCGCCGCCAGTTCGGCGGCCAGCGCGTCAAGCGCTCCCCTGACGGCATGGGCGTGCCGCAGCTCCGCCGTCGACATCGCGGTGACGGTGACGCCCCGGCCGGAGCCGTGAACCAGGCCATCGCTCTCCAGCCGCCGCAGAGCCTCGCGCACTGGGGTGCGGCTCACGGCGAGCGCGGTGCTCAGCGACACCTCGGGGAGCCGATCGCCCGCCCGGTACACCCCGGAGACGATCTGCTCGCGCAACTGGCGATACACGGATTCGGTGTCCACCTATCCAGCCTTTCTGTTGCGTGCAATGTATACATTGCATGCAACTACGTCAACCAGTCGCTATCGCCCAGGGGTACCTGTGTAACTTTCCGTTGACCTTCACTCACTGTGGGCTTATGCTCCAGTCGCGTCTGCTGCCGCGCAATGCCGCGCTCGCAGTTTGATCTAGCGAGAGCCGAGGGCCATGCCTGACTACGATCCGAGGACCGCCACCGGAATTCCGACCGAGCCGGTCGGCTCGCTGCCCCGCCCGAGCTGGCTGCAGCAGGCGTACGCCCGCTACGACGCCGCGGAGATCGCCTACGACGAGCTCGAAGCCGAACAGGACAGGGCCGTCGCGGACTCGATCGAGCACCTGGAGGCGACCGGCGAGCCGATCATCTCCGACGGGGAGCAGCGCTGGTCGAGCTTCGCCACCTACGCGATCACCGACACGCTGGCGGGCACCGGGCTGGCCGATCACCTGGCCGGGACCGGCGGGCAGTACTTCGCGATCTTCGCCGACGGTCACAGCCGGCAGCTGCCGAGGCTCACCGGCGGCCCGTTCCGGTACAAGACCTACGCCGCCGACACGCTCAGGAAGTCCCTGCCGATGGCGCACCGCCCGATGAAGCAGGCCGTGATCGCGCCGTCGATGCTGGCCCTGCTGTACCCGCTGGACGAGGAGATCACCGGCTACACCCAGGCGGAGTTCGAGGCGGACCTGGTCGACGAGTGCGAGAAGGACATCAGGCAGGCGTTCGCGGCCGGGGCGGCGCGAGTGTCGGTTGACTTCACCGAGGGGCGGCTGGCTACCCGCGACGACCACCGTAACCCGTGGACCGGCCGGAACATGCTGCCGCACTTCATCGAGCTGAACAACCGGGTGATGGACCGGTTCACGGCCGAGGAGCGGACCAGGATCGGGATCCACACCTGCCCCGGCGGCGACCGGGACTCGGTCCACAGCGCCGACGTGCCCTACAGTGACCTGCTGCCGTCGATGTTCGGCATCAACGCCGGGTACTTCCTGATCCAGCTGGCCAGCGAGCGGGACAAGGACCCGGTGTACCAGATGATCGGGGAGAACCTGCGCGACGACGCCAACGGCGTCGCCCAGATGGCCTACGTCGGCGTCATCAACCCGCTCAACCCGCGGGTGGAAAGCCCCGAAGAGGTCCGCGACGCGCTGGTCCGGGCGGCCAACTTCATCCCCCGGGAGCAGCTCGGCTCGACCGACGACTGCGGGTTCTCGCCGTTCAGCATCGACGAGAAGCCCAGCCACGGATCGCCCGACTTCGCCCGCGAGACCGCCTGGCAGAAGATCTCCAACCGGGTGACCGGCACCAGGCTGGCGGCCGAGAGGCTCGGCGTCGGCTGACGGCCGTGGTCAGCAGGCCGTGGTCAGCAGGCCGTCGTCGTCAGATCCAGGTGTTGTCGTGGCGCAGCGCGACTTCCTTCCGCTCGGCGTCGGCGGCCGGGCGACATGTTCCTGTCGTACTACCGCTACCGGGAAGCGGGATAGCCGATCATGCCCGGGAATGCCGTTTGGATTTGGCCGACCGAGGCAGATGTGATCGTGAGGGCTAAATGGCCGCTCGATGTGGACAAGGTCTGCCGGAGGTGGATGGCATGGAGATCCAGATGGCCCTTCACCTGCCTCGCGATGCGGTCAGCGTGCCGGTCGGGCGTCAGGTTCTCGACAGCTGCCTGGAGACGCTCGGGGTCGCGGCCGATACCCGCGCCGACATCGCCCTGGCGCTCAGCGAAGCCTGCGCCAACGTCATTCAGCACGCCGGCCCCGGCGAGGAGTACGAGGTGCAGGTAAGCGTCATGGACCGCCGGTGCACGATCGAGGTCGTCAATGCCGGCAGCGGCAACGGCAACGGCGAGCCGGCCCCCGGCGGGTTCGCCGTCGCCGGCGAGCCGGTGGCCGCGACCGCCGAGCACGGCCGCGGCCTGAAGATCATCGAGGCGGTGGTCGACAACCTGCAGCTCACCGGCAACGGACGCCAGGGCACGACCGTGCACTTCGAGAAGACGCTGGAGTGGGCGCCGGGGGCGGCCGGGCAGCATCTGCTCAGCGCCGAGGTCGAGGAAAGCGATCCGGCCGTCCCGATCCCATAAGCGGCCGGCCAACTCAGTCACCTCGGGTGTCGCGGCGGTGGCGCTGGGTACTGTCGGGGCGTGCGCTCTGACATCATTCCCGGTGGTACCTTCCCGGATTACGCGCTTCCCGACCACACCGGCACCGTCCGCAGGCTCAGCGAGCTACAGGGCCGAGATCCGCTGATCCTCACGCTGGCCCGGGGCAACTACTGCCCCAAAGAGCACCAGCAGCACCTGGAGCTGGCGGCCAACTACTCGAAGATCGCGGTGGCGTACACCCAGATCGCCACCATCGCCACCGATGACCATCACACCATCCAGGAGTTCCGGCTGTCGGTCGGCGCCCAGTGGCCGTTCCTGTCCGATCCGGGTCGCACCGTCCAGCAGGACCTGGACATCCAGGAGTACACCGACCCCGAGCACAACCCCATGATCCCGCACACGCTGGTGCTGAAGCCCGGGCTGATCGTGCACAGCGTCTACAACGGCTACTGGTTCTGGGGCCGCCCGTCGTTCAACGATCTCTGGCATGATCTGCGCGCCGCCACCAGCGAGATCCGCCCGGACTGGGACCTCAGCGCCCCCGGGCTCCGGCAGGAGTGGGACAAGGGCGACTTCTCGCACTTCCACGGGTGGGACAGGAAGTCTCCCGGGGCGAGGCCGACCTCGTATGTCGAGGCGAGCAAGAGCGCCGGGTGACCGCGGTGCGCACGCCGGTGTGCGAGCTGCTCGGGATCGAACAGCCGATCGTGCTGGCCCCCATGGTCTCGATCCCCGAGCTGGCTGCGGCCGTCTCGAATGCCGGCGGGCTCGGCATGCTGACGCTGACGTGGTCGGACGACGTCGGCGCGGTCGTCCGCGAGACGGCGGAGCTGACCGCGCACCCGTTCTGCGGCAACCTGGTGCTCACCGACGACCGGCACCATCGCCTTGACCAGGCCCTCGACGCCGGCCTGCGGATCGTCTCGTTTTTCATGGGCGACCCAACCGACTACGTCCAGCGCGTGCACGACGCCGGCGGGATCGTCCTGCACACGGTCGGCACGGCCGAGGAGGCGCGACGCGCGGTCGCGTCCGGGGTCGACGTGATCGTCGCCCAGGGCTGGGAGGCGGGCGGGCACGTGTGGGGCAACATCGCGACCCTGCCGCTGGTGCCGGCGGTGGTGGACGCGGTCGCGCCGGTGCCGGTGATCGCGGCGGGCGGGATCGGAGACGCGCGCGGGGTCGCGGCCGTGCTCGCCCTGGGCGCCCAGGCCGCGTGGATGGGCACGCGGTTCCTGCTGGCCGAGGAGATGCCGATCCACGAGGAGTACCGGCGCCGCCTGATCGCGGCGGCCGAGACCGACTCGCAGCGGTACCCCAACCTGTACTCGGTCGGGTGGCCCGACTCTCCGCACCGCGCGCTCCGCAACTCGACCGCCGATGCCTGGGAGGCCGCGGGCGGCCCCAGCTCGCGCAGCGGCCGGGCGCGGGCGACGTGATCGCGCACTTCGCGTCGGGCGAGGCCATCGTCCGCTACGAGCCGGCCCCGCCGATGATCGGGACCACCGGCGACATCGAGGCGACCTCGATGTGGGCCGGGCAGAGCGTCGCCCTGGCGAGAAAGTCGCAGCCCGCGGCGGAGATCGTCGCCGAGCTCACCTCCGCCCTCGGCAAGTAGACGACCGGTCGTACACTAGCTGTATGGGACGTACCAGCGATGCCAGGGAGAAGATCCTCGCCGCCGCGCAGTCGCTGATCGAGCTGCGCGGTTACTCCGCCCTCGGGGTGGCCGAGATCTGCAAGGCGGCCGATGTGCCCAAGGGCAGCTTCTACTACTTCTTCGAATCCAAGGAAGCGCTGGCGCTGGCCGTCATCGACGAGCACTGGGCCGACCAGGAGCGTACCTGGCAAGGCATCCTGTCCGGCGACGCCGAGCCACTGCGCGCGGCTGCGCCAGCTGTGCGAGGCGACGCAGGCCGCCCAGCTGGCCGGCCAGCAGAGCTGCGGCACGGTCTCGGGCTGCCTGTTCGGCAACCTCACGCTGGAGATGAGCAACCACACCGAGGCCATCCGCAAGCGGCTCCAGGAGATCTTCGAGGCACAGGTCGACATGGTGGCCCCGGTGATCGCGGACGCCCTGGCGCGCGAGGAGATCACGGTCCCCGACCCCCGGGAAGCCGCGCGGTCGGTCGTGGCGCAACTGGAGGGGCAGGTGCTGTTCGCCAAGCTGTACAACAACGCGGATCTGCTCGGCCGCCTGTGGGCGAACTGCCTGGCGCTGCTCGGCGCCGATGCTCAGAGCGGGGCCCTGGCCGGCTGAGATCACCCGGGCCGCCGGCGTTCTTCCTGGTGGCGCGCCCGGCGTCGGCGTAGCGTGACGCCGACGTACCATGACCAGGGTGGAACTGCGTCAGCTGCGGTACTTCGTCGCGGTCGCCGAGGAGCTCAGCTTCGGCCGCGCCGCGGAGCGGCTGCTGATCGCCGGCCCTTCCCTCTCCCAGCAGATCAAGGCGCTCGAACGCGACCTCGGGGTGCGCCTGTTCGACCGTGACCGCCGCTCGGTGGCGCTGACGCCGGCCGGCTCCGCTCTCCTGGCGGACGCCCGCGCGCTACTCGACCGGGCCGACGACCTGCAGCGCCGGGCCCGCCGGCTGGCCGGCTCGGAACCGGTCCGGCTCGGCTACGTCAACTGGCTCCCGCCCGACCTGAGCGCCCGCACGGCCGCCGTCGCCCCCGTCCGCGTCGACACCTGGGTCGCGCCCTCGCACGTCCAGGCCGCCCGCGTCGCCGACGGCGGCCTCGACCTCGCGGTCTGCTGGGTGACGGTCGACGAGCTCGAGCGGCACGGCCTCGACGCCTGCCTGGTCGGGGCCGACCGCCTCTATGCCGTCGCGGCCGGCGACGACGGCGGTGAGGTCGCCGCCAGTGACACGCTCGTGCTCCTCGACGAGGACGCGGCCTCCTGGTCGTCGTGGAACGCCTACGCCGAGGAACTGGCGCGCGAGACCGGGGCCCGCGTGGTTCGCATTTCCGATGGCGGCGTCACCGGCCCGGCGTTCTACGACCATGTCCGCCGGGGCAGGCGCCCGCTCATCAACTCGCCCAAGGGCCAGACCGCACCGCTGCCGCCGGACCTCGTCCGGCGCCCCGTCGTCGCCCCGCAGATCTACTGGACGTGGTCGCTGGTGTGGCGCCGGGCCGAGGCCCGCGGCTCGGTCTTGTCGGTCGTCGACGCCCTCCGTGACGACAGCCGCGATCACGGGATCCACGGCCCCGACGCCTGGCTGCCGGCGGACGACCCGCACCGGGGCTAATCCGGCGGCACCGTTAGCGCCCGGCGGCACCGCCGCGCCTGCCGCCCCTCACTGCCCCGCACTGTGAGGCTGCCAGTCGCTGACCAGCGCTGCCCGTCGCTGCCCGCCGCTGACCTGCGCTGGGAGCCTGCATCTAGCAGCTGCGAGCGAGCAGGTCCCGGCGCGGGCTCCGCCCGCCGTTGACTTCAGCAGGGCGCCGGCTTAGTGTCCTTATCAAGTAGTTGACCGGTCGGCTAGTAACGGTCGAGCGAGATAATCATCCTCACGGAATAGGTCATCATGAACACTCAGTACCAGAAGGTCGCAGTCGTCACCGGTGCCTCGCAGGGACTCGGCGCCAGCATCGTCGACGCCTACCGCAAGCTGGGCTACGCCGTCGTCGCCACCTCGCGCAGCATTACCCCCTCCGGCGACCCGGGGATCCTCACCGTCCAGGGCGACATCGCCGACCCGGCCACCGCCGAGCGGGTCATCGCGGCCGGCGTCGCGCAGTTCGGCCGGATCGACACTCTGGTCAACAACGCGGGCATCTTCGTGGCCAAGCCGTTCACCGACTACACGCAGGACGACTACGCCGCCACGACCGGCGTGAACCTGGCCGGCTTCTTCCGCATCACCCAGCTCGCGATCGAGCAGATGCTCGTGCACGGCGGCGGCCACATCGTGAACGTGACCACCAGCCTGGTCGATCACGCCAACTCCCAGGTTCCGTCGGCGCTGGCCTCGCTGACCAAGGGCGGCCTGCAGTCCGCCACCAAGTCGCTCGCGATCGAGTACGCCACCCGCGGCATCCGCGTCAACGCGGTCTCGCCCGGCATCATCAAGACCCCGATGCACCCCGAGGAGAACCACCAGTTCCTCGCGGCCCTGCACCCGGTCGCCCGGATGGGCGAGTCGAGCGACGTCGCCGAGGCGGTCGTCTACCTGGAGAACGCGCCCTTCGTCACCGGCGAGATCCTGCACGTGGACGGCGGCGTGAGCGCCGGTCACTGACCCGAAGTTCGTCTGCTCCTTCTCGCTCGTCACGGCCGCCGGCCTCGCCGGCGGCCGTGACGCCGTCCCGGGCCGCCCGGCCTCAGGCGTTGAGGTAGGTCAGCACCGCCAGGACGCGGCGGTTGGCGTCCTCGGCCGGGTACAGGTCGAGCTTGGTGAAGATGCTGCCGATGTGCTTGCTGATCGCCTTCTCCGTGACCACCAGCCGGGCGGCGATGCCGGCGTT
Organism: uncultured Actinomycetota bacterium; assembly: GCA_963836195.1. Taxonomy (GTDB): domain Bacteria; phylum Actinomycetota; class Actinomycetes; order Streptosporangiales; family Streptosporangiaceae; genus Trebonia. The sequence goes on from CAWIIX010000005.1 coordinate 311,393, forward strand.
GCTGTGTCCCTCGGCCATCAGCCCGAGGACCTCGCGCTCGCGCGCGGTGAGCCGGCCCAGCCGCTCATCTCGCTCGTGCCGGGCCAGCAGCTGCGACACGACCTCGGGATCCATCGCGGTGCCGCCGCCGGCCACGGTGCGCACCGCCTCGATGAACCCGAGCACGTCGGAGACCCGGTCCTTGAGCAGGTAGCCGAGGCCGCCCGGTGCCGGCCGAGAGCAGCTCCCGGGCGTAGAGCTGCTCGACGTGCTGGGACAGCACCAGCACCGGCAGTCCCGGCAGTTGCGCGCGGGCCTCGATCGCCGCCCGCAGCCCCTCGTCGGTGAAGGTAGGCGGCAGCCGCACATCCACCACCGCCACGTCAGGCCGATGGCGCACCAGCGCGCTCAGCAGTTCCGGCCCGCTCTCGACGGCCGCCACAACCTCCATGTCGTACGCGCTGAGCAGCCGGATCAGGCCGTCCCGGAGAAGGGTCAGGTCCTCGCCAAGGACAACGCGCACGGCAGCTCCATGGTCACCTGGGTCGGCCCGCCGGGCGGGCTGGTCACCGCGACCATACCGTCGAAGGCCTTCAGCCGCCGCTCGACGCCCTGCAGCCCGCCGCCCGCGCGCGGGTGCGCGCCGCCCGCGCCGTCGTCGCCGACGATCGCGACCAGCCGCCCGTCGTCGTACTCGAGCTGGGCCCAGGCCCGGCTCGCGCCGCTGTGCTTGACCACGTTGGCGAGCGCCTCGGCGATGGCGAAGTAGGCAGCGGACTCGACCGGGGCGGACGGGCGGGCGGGCAGGTCGATGTGCACGTCAACCGGGAGCGGCAGGCTGAGCGCGAGCGCGCGCACGGCCCCGTCGAGGCCGCGCTCGGCCAGCGCCGGCGGGTGGATGCCGCGCACCAGCGCCCGCAGCTCGGACAGCGCCTGGCCGCTGGATTCGCGCGCCTCCGCCAGCAGCGTCAGCGCCAGGTCCGGGTTCTCCCTGACCATCTGCTCGGCGAAGCCGATGTTCATGCCGAGGGCGACCAGCCGGGCCTGCGCCCCGTCGTGCAGGTCGCGCTCGATCCGGCGCAGCTCCGCCGCCGACGCGTCGACCGCGTCCCAGCGGGACTCGGTCAGCTCGCCCACCCGGGCCGCCATCTCCTTCCTGGTCGGCGCCAGCAGCGACGACGAGGCGATGGCGCGAACCTTGAGCAGCCACGGCCCGGCGATGGCGCAGGCCGGGAGCATGCCGAGCAGGAGCACCTGGAGCAGGAAACCGTGCGGGGCCGCACCGCCCCATCCGTCCACCACCGTCCCGTAATCGGCCACCACGGTCCAGGTGAAGGCGACCAGCATGAACGCCGGGAGCAGCCCCAGGACCACGCTGACCGGCACGTTGACCAGCGTCCAGAGCAGATCCCGCCAGGTCGCGGGGTCGCCCAGAACCCACCCGCAGCGCCGGAACGCCCGCGTGAACCGATTAGACGGCTTGGACGACCGGGACCGGTACGGCGCCGCGATCGTCACCCCCGACCACTCGCGCGCCCAGCGCCGCTGCCGCTCGGCCTGCCGGCGCACCGCCAGCAGGCTCTTGGGCGCGAGCACCACCCCGAGCCCGGCCGGCAGCAGCAGAACGCAGAACACGGAGACGACCAGCAACGGGAGCCAGGCCACGGCGGTGGCCGCCACGGCCATGCCCCGCAGGCACGTCCGCAGCGTGTGCCGGACAACCCACACCATGGTGTCGCCAACGCCCATCATCGCCATCTCCGCACCGCTCGACGCCGTTTCCGGCGCGGCCCCGGCCTCACCGAGGCGAGGCGGCGGCTGCGCCTTCCCTATTGTGGGCGCAGACGGCGGTCGCGCTCAGTGGTGCTAACCCCCCTCTTCGACCCAGCCGCGCAGCATCGCCAGGTGCTGGGGGAGCGCGACCTCGGGGGCGGCGATCTCGGGGTGCCAGCGTTTCTCCCACTCGACCGACACCCAGCCCTGGTAACCGCCGGCCGACAGCAGGCCGAGCATGTCGCGGACGGGCACCTCTCCGTCGCCGAGCAGCACCAGCTGCCAGCCGTCGTCACGGCCGTCGTCGGGCCGGGAGTCCTTGACCTGGGCGAGCAGAAGGCGCCGGCCGAGATTGGCCCAGACGTCGGCCGCCCGCTCGCCCATCCGGTGCGGGTGATGGCTGTCCCACACCGCGCCGACGGCGGCCGAATCGACCAGCGCCAGCAGCTCGGCCACCACGGCCGAGGCCGAGAACGCGTCGTGGGTCTCCACGCCGATGGCGACGCCGAGCCGCCCGGCGGCCGGGGCCGCCTCCTCGAGCACCCGCGCGGCCGCCTCCAGCCCCGCCCGGCGGCCCGGCCCGTCGCCGGGCAGCGGGCCGCCGAAGACGCGCACCAGCGGCGCCTCCCAGTCGCTGGCCAGCTCCAGGAACCGGCGCAGCTCGGGGCCGGGGTCCTCCCCGGTGAGCCGGATGGAGCTGTCGACCGCCACCGCCGGGAGCCCGGCCGCGGCGAGAGTCCGCTTGACCCGGGCGCGGGCCTCGGCCGGCATCCCCGGGTCGATCAGCTCGCCGTCGATGAGCCGCAGCTCGACGCCGGCGTACCCCCACGAGCGGCCGAGCGACACGGCCGTGGCCAGGTCGGCGTCCGGGAACGCCAGGGTGCTGAAGGCGATGCGCGAAGTGTCGATTGAGATCTCCTGTGACAGGGAGGCGGGGCGGCCTCATCTGCGCGACATGGCAAGGCTAACGGGCCGGCGGCCATGGGCCGCCTGGCCCGTCATGGAGGGATACGCCTAGCGGGGGCGGCTAACCGGCGCTGCCGCGCGATGGCGCGGATCAGCAGCCGTCGTAGGCCGACCAGTTGGACTGGCCTCCGGCCGCGATCGCGTTGTCGAACACCTGGTTCTGCTCGGCCACGCTGGCGTCGCCGAAGTCAGCCGGGTTCCCGCCGTACTCAGCCCAGGTCGAGGAGCTGAACTGGTACAGGCCGTAGTGCCCGCTGGAGTTCATGACCTGGCTGTTGCCGCCGGACTCGCTGGAGATCACGCACTCCTGAAAGGAGCCCGAGCCGGTGTAGGTGCTCGCGCTCTGCGCGGGCGCGGCGACCGCAGTCGACGCCTGCGACGTGGTTGCCGCCTGCTCCGCGCTGGCCTGGACGACCGGGGCGGGGGCCGGCCCCAGCTGCGAGGGCGCGGCCGGGATCCGCGCGGGCTTGACCGGAACGGTCAGCACCTGCCCGGCGCCGACGCTGTTCGCCCAGCGGATCTTGTCCCGGTTGGCCCAGTACAGGACCGGCCACGCGCCCGGGTCGTGGTAGACCTTCCCGGCGATCGCGCTGAGGGTGTCGCCGGACCGGACGGTGTACTTGGCGGGCAGGCTCGCCGCCGCCTTGAGCACGGCCGCCTGGGGCTGCGCCGCGACCGGGTGAATCGCCGCCAGCAGCTCGGCGTTGGTGACCTTCCACGATTGCCCGGCCGACTCGGAATGGCCGGAGAGCGTGCTCGCGAGGGCCGGGCTCGGGATCAACTGGGCCGACAAAGTAATCGCCGCGGCTACCCCGAGGAGGGCGGGCGCGGCGGCGTGTGACAGCCGGTGGGAAATGCGGAAATTCGTTGGTTTCTTGCGATGGCGGCCCAAAGGGCTCCTTCCCGCGAAGTTCGCGCTCACTGGGAAGGCCGGACGGGGAACGTCTTGGCTCGCTCGCCCCCCGTGGCCCTCGGAGCGCCTGACATCACGGAAGCGTAAATGCATAATGCGCTAATCCGCAAAAAATTGGCAAAAATGGTTTTCGTTGCTAAACTTCACGATTTCCTCCAGCCATATGCCTCTGACCAGGGTTTTTATGGCCGATCAGATCGGCCGCCCGCCGCAATTTGTTACCTTAATCACGGCTTTCTGACGACCCCGTTTGCCGGGGTGTCGCCTGATTTGCGGTCTAGACTCGGTGAACTATGGTGCGTGTGATGCCGTGGGGGTCAGAGATGAACGAGGCTGCGAGAGGCCGGCCGGCGTGCCCGCAAGGCCATCGCCCAAGTGGAGAAGCGCGTCGCTTACGCCGAGCGGCGGTTCGGCCCCGGCGACCGCCGGACCCTGCGGACCCGGACCCACCTGGCCAGCGCGTATCACGAGGCGGGGCGCACCGGTGAGGCGATGGCGATGCTGGAGCAGATCGCCGCCGACGCCGAGCGCCTTCTCGGCCCCGCGCACACGGACACCCTGCACGCGCGGATGACGCTGGCCTTCGGGTACCGGGAAAGGGGTGACACGGCCGAGGCCATCCCGGCGCTTGAGCAGATCGCGGCCGACTGCGAGCGCTTCTTCGGCCCCGGTCACGAGGACACCCTGACCGCCCGGGCCTATCTAGCCCTCTGCTACCGGGAGGTCGGGCGCACCGGCGAGGCGATCGCGATACTCGACCAGATCGCCCCGCAGAGCGAGAGTTTCCTGCGCCCGGACCACCCCCTCGGCACCATCGACCGGTTGGAGATGGCGCCCCTGTACGCCGCGGCGGGGCGTACCGAGGAGGCCATCGGCGCCGCCGAGTGGGGCGTCGCCGACCGCGAGCGCAGCTGCGGCCCGGCCGATCCGCTCACGATCGCCGCCCGCGCCCTGCTGGCCGACCTGTACCGGACGGCGGGTCGCGCCGGAGAGGCGGCCGTGCTTGAACAGGCCGGAGGACAGTGACATCGGTCCGTCTGGCGCCGGGGGCAGGTGCCCGCCCTGTCACCCTGATCACGGCCTCCTGGCGACCCCGCCGTAGCAGTTCACCTCGGACGGCGCCGGCCGGGGACCGTCGCCCGCCGGGCGCCACTCCGAGACGAGGACCACACCCGGGGGCACCAGTTCCAGGCCGGCGAACGCGAGTCGCGCGAACTCGTCGGAGTTGCGGGCCTGGGCCGAGAGGCCGGCCCCGCGCATGGTGCGCTGCCCCGGTCCCGATGTCAAGGAACTGCCGGATGCCCGCCTCGGCCGCCAGGTACCTGACCGAGCGGCCGTGAGACGTCGACCTCTGGCAGCGCGGCGGGATTCTCCATCGGGGGAGACCCTTCAATCGAGCCGCGCGGGCGCTGCCCGCCTCCACCCCCCGACGCTGAGACTATCGGTCGACGGGCAGCAGTTGCTCGGCCGAGCACCACCAGCTGGTCCGCCCGTCGACCGGGGCGGTCTGCATCGGCGCGTGATCACGCGGGCAGAGGGCGCCCCGGCGCCGGTACGGGATGATCGTGAGGGCGTGCACCCCTCCGTCGCGGAGGGCGGCCCTGATCGCGTCGCGGGTGGCCCGCAGCAGCCGGGCCTGGTCGGCCGGGGTCAGGCTGCTCGACCGCCCGCGCCGGGTGGATCCGGGCGCGCCAGAGGATCTCGTCGGCCAGCAGGTTGCCGATGCCCGCGATCCGGTGCTGGTCCATGATCCGCGCCTTGACCGGCGCCGAGCCGCCCGCCGCGAGCACCGCCCGGAACTGCGCGGGCGTGATCACCTGCGCGTCGGGCCCCAGCCGCTCGATCGGCGGGTTGAGCCTGATCGCGGCCGAGTCGCCGCGGGTCGACCAGCATGAGGCGCCCGCCGTCGGCGAACGTCACCGTGAAGCGGGCCCAGCGGTAGTCGCCCGGCTGGCGGCGGCCCTCCCAGTAGTCCCCGCCGTCGACCTCGGCCCCGTTCGCGTCGGCGATCACGATCTTGCCCGACATGCCGAGGTGAATGCCGAGCGTGACGTCATCGGTCGAGGCGCCGGTCGGGCACCAGATGCTCTTTCCCCGTCGCAGCGCGCCGATGAACTCGCCGCCGAGCAGCGCATGGCGGATCTCCCCCGGCGCGTGCGGGCGGGATACGTAGGAGTCGGAGTCGTCGACGTCGACGATCGGCCGCCACAGCGCCTTGCGCTCGATGACCGCCCGGGCCGACTCCACCTCCGGAAGTTCAGGCATGTCACTTCTCCCTACCCGCGGTTCGCGGCGCCGGAACGCACGACGGCGCCCCCGCGAGCGGGTGCTCGCGGGGGCGCGTCGTGGCCGGCGCGCAGGTCGCCTCACGGCGAAAGGCGCAACATGGCTCCAGCCGGACGGTATTCCATGAAGGCAGTGAGTTGAGCCCGGGGGACACTAGCGCACCGACCGGGGGAAGAACGCCCGCCTGGCCGGCCCTATTCCGGGCGGCCTCGCCCCCGGCGGACGGGAACGGGGTCCGCGGAACCGCAGGCCGACGGCAACGTTGCGTCCACTTGCAGGTTCATGACATAATGTTGCATGAAACTTGCTGAAAATGAGAAAATAATACATTTATTATTGCAAGAACTAGCGCACCGTGTTACATAAGGCGATGAACGCGGGAAAAAAGTAGACATCGAGGTCCCCGCGCTCATGAGTCCATGGAAGGCGGTGGGCCGTGTTCGCACGATGCCTCACCACGGGGGTCGCGCTGGCGACGCTCGTAGCATTGGCAGGCTCCGCTGGCGTGGCTGCGGCAAGCGCCTCGCCTAGACCCGCGCCGGGGCGAGATCCCGGCTATAGCCAGGTGACCCCGACGTCGGACGGCGATCGGGGCGCCCAGGTCCCGTTCACCCAGTACTCGGCGGTCAACGCGCAGAACACCGGCACCGTCATCGGGCCGTCGGACAACCTCTACACCCTGCCGGCCGAGGCCATCGGGCGCACTGCGGTGACGCTCGGCGGCGCGGGCCAGTACGTCCAGTTCACCCTGGTGAAGCCGGCCAACGCGGTCGACCTGCGCTATTCGATCCCGGACTCGGCCGACGGGACCGGGCTGACGACGCCGCTGCACGTGTACGTCAACGGCCAGGCGAGACCCGACCTGACCCTGTCGTCGACCTACGACTGGTTCTACGGCAGCTACCCGTTCACCAACGACCCGGCCGACCTGGACGGCCACCACATGTACGACGACGTGCGGACCCAGTTCGGCCGCACCCTGCCGGCGGGCACCCAGGTCCGGTTCGAGATCGCCGACCCGTCGATCCCGGTCACGCTCAACGTGGCCGACTTCGAGGAGGTCGCGCCGCCCGCGCCGCAGCCGCGGGGCTCGATCTCGGTGTTGTCCTACGGGGCGGACCCGACCGGCAAGACCGACTCGACGACCGCCATCCAGAACGCGATCAACGCCGGCAGCGCGGCCGGCAAGGCGGTCTACATCCCGCCGGGCAACTTCCTCGTCACCTCGCACCTGATCGTCAACAACGTGACCCTGACCGGCGCGGGCGAGTGGTACTCGGTGCTCGGCGGCAACGGGGTCGGCGTCTTCGGCAACTTTGCGCCCAGCCCGAGCACCAACGTTCACCTGTCCAACTTCGCCATCTACGGCCAGGTCAACGCCCGGGTCGACTCCGAGGACTTCATGGGCATCGGGGGCAGCCTGCAGGACTCCACGATCAGGAACGTGTGGATCCAGCACGTCCAGGCCGGCATCTGGATGACCGGCCCGTTCACCAACCTGAAGATCAGCAACGTGCGGATCCAGGACACCGTCGCCGACGGGATCAACTTCGACGGCGGCGTCACCGACTCCTCGGTCACCAACGCCTACATCCAGAACACCGGCGACGACGGCATCGCGCTGTGGTCCAACGGCGTCGCCGACGCCAATGACACCATCTCGAACGACACCGTCCAGCTGCCCGTCCTGGCGAACAACTTCGCCATCTACGGCGGCAGCGACAACTCGATCACCCACGACTACGGCACCGACACCATCACCCAGGGCGGCGGCATCCAGGTCGGCAACCGGTTCTCGGCCGTGCCACTGGCCGGCACCACCACCATCGCCGACAACACGCTGGTCCGGGCCGGCACCCTCGACCCGAACTGGAAGTTCGGCGTGGGCGCGATCTGGTTCTACGCCTCCGACGGCGAGGACATGACCGGGACGATCAACGTCGACCACAACACGATCCTCGACAGCCCGTACGACGCGTTCGGCTTCGTCGGCGACTACATCCCCAACGCCACCCCGCCCGCTTACGCGATCGACAACGTCAACATCAACGACAACATCGTCCACAACGTCGGCTCGTTCGTCTTCCAGCTCCAATCGGCCGGGTCGAATGACACAATCTCCAACGTGGTCTCCACCGGCACGGTCGGCCTGGACGGCACGATGGCCTGCGGCTACGGCATCACGCCGACCTACGGGAGCGGCAACACCGGGTGGAGCGGCTCGGAGTGCACGTTCCCGCCGTTCAACATCCTCAGCACGTCGAGCTCGTCGCTGCAGTTCGGGCTCGTCAACCTGAACACCCAGAGCCCCGCGCAGACCGTCACGATCACCAACCCGGGTCCGGACCCGGCGCCGATCTCGTCGGTCTACGCGACCGGCGGGTTCGCCGAGACCAACAACTGCCCGGCGACGCTCGCGGTCGGCGCCAGCTGCACCGCCACCGTCACCGTCACGCCCACCGCCGTGCAGCAGTACCAGGGCAACCTGGTGTTCGACGCCAACCCGCTCGACAACCCGTTCGCGCCGTACGTGGTCAGCCTCAGCGCCGCCGTCTACAACCCGAACGGCAACCTCGGGCTGACGGCGACCGCGTCGGCCGACAACACCCTGGCCGGGTTCCCGGCCAGCAACGCCAACGACGGCAACCAGGCCACCTACTGGCAGGCGGCCAACGCCACCGGGGTGCTCACGCTCCGGCTGGCCGAGGCGGCGCCGGTTGACCGGGTGGTGCTCGAGCTTCCGCAGGGCTGGGGCGACCGCGACCAGACGATCGAGGTGGAGGGCAGCACTGACGGCACCACCTGGACCCCGCTGGTGGCGCCGACGGCCTACCTGTTCAGCGCGAACAACACGGCCGGCAACAACGTCGTCAGCATCCCCGTCCCATCCACCACGCTGAACTACATCCGCGTGGACGTCAGCGACAACACCGTCCAGGGGGCTCCGCAGATCGCGGAGTTCCAGGTCTACTCGAACTAGCCGCCACCGGGCACCCGGGCGAGTATCGCCCGGGTGCTCCGATGGTGATCTCGGTTAACAGCCGTCGTAGGGGGCCCAGTTGAACTCGCCCCCGGCGGCCATAGCGTTGTCGAAGACCCGGTTCTGCTCGGCCACGCTGGCGTGTCCGAAGTCAGCCGGGTTCCCCCCGTAGGCGGCCCAGGTCGAGGCGCTGAACTGATAGAGCCCGTAGTGGCCGCTTGAGTTCATGACCTGGCTGCGGCCACCAGACTCGCGCGCGATCACGCACGCCTGGAACGAGCTGTAGCCGGCGGACGTCGCGGTGCGCGCGGGCGCGGATGTCACCGTCGAGACCGACTGCGCGGCGTCCTGCTCGATGATCGTCGGCTGGGCGACCCGGGCGTGGGTCGGCCCCAGTTGCCTGGGCGCGGCCGGCAGGCGCCTGGGCCTGGACGGCACCGTCAGGACCTGCCCCACCTGGATACTGTTCGCCCAGCGAACCTGGTTTCTGTTGGCCCAGTAGAGGACCGGCCAGGCGCCCGCGTCGTGGTAGACCTTCAGCGCGATCGCGCTCAGGGTGTCGCCCGACCGGACGGTGTACTTGGCGAGGCGGGTCGACGCCGCCCGGCGCGCGATCGCCGGCTTCGACGCCGCGACTGAGTGAATCGCCGAGGCCAGCAGGGCGGTGGAGACGCTCCGTGAGCTGGCGGCGGCCACCACGCGGTGGCTGATCGCGCTGCCTGACGCCGACCCGGGAATCGATTGTGCGGGCAAAGCAATGGCCACGACCAACCCTAGGAGGGCGGGCGCGGCGGCGATTGACAGCCATTTGGAAATGCGGAATTGTGCTGGTTTCTTGCGGTAGCTGGCCAAAGGGCTCCTTTTCGCGAAGTTCGCGCTCAGCAGGAAGGCCGGAGGGGCCACCTGCTCGGTTGCCCGCCCCTGATGCCTTCAGAGCGCCTAAGATCACGGGATTGTAAAGACCACCCGTTCGCGTGGAAGGTCCCCCATGCGCGATGGAGTCAAACGGGGCAATCAATATTGCCTTTGTGCAGCCACTATCACTGACAGTGTTTGACTGACTATCTAACGTTATGGAAATCGCGCCGAGGCGACATGAAGCCTTACTTCGACGTTTGTCTTTCGATAGACAATTGCAGCGAAATGGATGGTCGGTCCTTCGATGGACAATTGCAGCGAAGTGTGGGAAAAGCGGATTCTGGGATGGCCAACGTCAGGTAAGGCCGCGCCATTGCCACGCTGGCGAGGCGGCAAGGCCGGGCATCGCGTCAGGCGCCCGAGGCGCTTATCCGCGCCCGGCCGAGCACACCCCGCCGGCGTCCTTTTCCACCGCGACGATCTCGGCCGGTGCGAGCTTCGCCGCGCATGGGTCGGGCTGGCTGGACTCGCCGCCGTCGAGCCAGGCAGTGCGAACGACCTGAGCAGGCTAAGGCTGACTGGATTGACCGTCGCTGACGAAGAGGAAACATCGCGGGACGTTCAGACGGGCCTAAATGTTGAAACGTTACCGTTCCCGGACGTCGTACCGGCGCATACTGGTCCGGTGGAGCCGGCTGCTGAATTCGTCGGGGCACAGGTCCAGCCCCTCGCGGGCCGCCGCGCGTGGGCGAGCCGCCCGCAGGTGGCAGGGCCGTCCGATCAGGCGCTGCACTGGCTCGCGGGCTGGTACGCGATCGCCCTGCGCCTGGGCGGGGCGGTCTTGTTCACCGCGATCGCCGTCTTGGCGGCCACGGAGCTGACGTCGGGCTGGTGGCTGGCGGTCCCGCTGACCGGGCTGTGCCTGTGGTCGGCCTTCTTCGCCTGGCGGGTCCGGCGGTCCGGGCTGACCCCGACCGTGGTGGTGGCCGACGCCGCCGTCATCGCCGCCCTCGCGCTGGCTCAGCAGCACCTGGTCCCGGCCACGCTGATCGCGGACAACACGACCTGGATGCTCCCGCTGGCGTGCACGTCGATCTACATCATGCAGATCGCGCTGCGGCCGCGGCTCGCGCTCCCGGGGGCGGCGGCGGTGGTCGTCGCCTACGGGCTCGGGCCGGCGACGTGACCGACGGCTGGCTGCTGGTGGCGGAGACGGTCGTCGTGGCCGGGCTGGTGGCGGTGATCCGCGGCGGCGCCAGGCAGGCGGACGAGGTCGTCGCGGCCAGCCTGGAGACCGAGGGGCGGATCCGGGCCGAGGAGGCCCGGCGGGCCGACGAGCGCGAGCAGCACCGCCAGTTGCACGACACCGTCCTGTCAACCCTGACGATGGTCGCGGCCGGCGCCTTCGCCGAGCCCTCCCCGGCCCTGACCGCGCAGGCGGCCAGGGACCTGCGGGTGCTGCAGGGGCTCGCGGGCGCCCCGGCCGTGCAGGACCGGCTGGCGCCGCTGACCGACCTGACCCCGAAGCTCGAGCGGGCCGCCGCCAGCACCGGCGACCTGGCCGTGGGGCTGAAGCTGGTCCCGGTCACGCTCCCGTCGCCGGTCGCGGACGAGCTCGTCGCCTGCGTCGGGGAGGCACTGCGCAACGTCGAGCGGCACGCCGGAACCGGGCAGGCCGAGGTCACCGTCACCGGCGGCGAGGGCTGGGCGGTCGTCAAGATCACCGACCGCGGCCGGGGCTTCGACCCGGCCGCGACCCCGTCGTACCGCCGCGGCATCCGCGAGTCGATCACCGGGCGGATGCTCGCGGCCGGCGGCCGGGCCGCGATCGCCAGCCGCCCCGGCGCGGGCACCACCGTCACCGTGAGCTGGCCCGCATGACCGCGGTGCAGCCGACGACGGAGATGTCCGGCCGGTACCAGCGCGCGTTCACCGTCGCGGTGGTCGTCCTGGTGGCGGGCTGGCACCTGGCCGGCGGCGGCGGGCAGCTGCTGCACAACCGGGCCGACTACGCCTCGTTCGCCTTCCAGTGCGCCCTGTGGCTGGTCATGGCGGTGGCGATCGCGGTCGGGTCGGTCCTGGTGCTGCGCGGATCGCTGGACTGGCGGCTGGCCTGGACTGTCGCCGTCGTCGCGCTGGTCGCAAGCACGGCCTCGGCCGCGGCCAGCCCGGCCGGCCAGATGCTGGCGGTCAGCTGGGCGTGGGGCAGCGCCGGCTGGATCGCCGTGCTTGCCCTGCACCGCCGCCGGCTGGCCGAGCTCGCGTGGGTCCTGGCCGCCTTGGCGGCGGCGACCTTCGCCGTCCAGGCGTGGGACGGGCTTGACCGCATCGACCTGGCCGCGTTCCTGGCCCTGCTGGCGTGGTCGACCGGCGCCCAGATCGCCGTCGCCGCCGCCGTCAAGGCGCTGGACTCCGCCGCCAACCGGGCCGCGATCGCGGCCCGAAGCGAGGAGGCCGCCCGCGAGCGGGCCGCGACCGCCCAGATCATCTCGGCCGCCCGGCAAACCCGCTGGCTGGCGCTCCAGGAAAGCACCGCCCCGCTGGTGGCCGAGCTGGCGGCGGGGATGGCCGACCCGGGCGACCCGGAGCTGCGGGTCAGGTGCGCGATCCAGGCGGCCAGGCTCCGCCGGCTGATGGCCGAGGGCGACGAGCTGCCGGGATCGCTGGTGCACGAACTGCACGCGAGCGCCGACGTGGCCGAGCTGCGCGGGATCGCGGTCGAGATCGAGACGGCCGGGGCGCTGCCGCCGGTGCCCGGCCCGGCCCGGCGGGTGATCACCGACGCCGCCATCGCGATCCTGGCCTCCGCGCGCAGCCAGGCGCGGATTACCCTGGCGACGGTGGCGGCCGGCATCGCCGTCAGCTTCGTGGCCGACACCGGCTCGGTCGTCCTGCTGCCGGCCGCCAGCCAGGGCGTGGCGATCGAACATCAGCAGGACGGCGGCATGTTCTGGGCGGAGGCGCGATGGAACAACAGGTGACGGTGGCGATCATCGAAGACCATCCAGTCGTCACCGAGGGCGTGGCGTCCTGGATCCGCTCAGACCCCGGGCAGCGGGTGCTGCTGGTGCACACGGCGCGCGACCTGACCGGGCTCGACGGCGAGTCGCGGCCGTCGGCCGAGGTCGTGATCCTTGACCTGGAGCTGTCCGGCGAGCTGGTCACCGCCCAGATCCCCCGGCTGGTGGCGGTCGGCTACCGGGTGGTGGCCTTCTCCGGCCACAGCGATCCCGCGATCGTGATGGAGACGCTGGACAGCGGGGCGCACGCCTACGTGTCCAAGGAGGAGGGCAGCGAGCATCTGGTCGAGGCGGTGCTGGCCGCCGCCGCCGACCGGCCGTACGTGACCCGGTCGCAGGCCCGGGCGATGCTGGCCGATCAGCGCCCGGGCCGGCCCGAGCTGTCGCAGCAGGAGCTGCAGGCGCTGCTGCTGTGGTTCCAGGGCATGTCGAAGGCGTCGGTCGGCCGCCGCATGTCGATCAGCGAGAACACGGTCCGGCAGTACATCAGCCGCGCCCGCGCGAAGTACGCGGCCACCGGCCGGACCGCGCCGAGCAAGGACGCCCTGCTCGCGCGCGCGATCGAGGACGGCGTGATCAAGCCGGGCGAGATCATGCCGTACACGTCATTCGCGCGCGCTGCCGCCAACCGCCCCAGCCTGGGTGCCCCAGGCCAGTGACCGGCCCGGGGCGCCCAAGCCGTCCCGTGAGCTGCCCCCCCAGGAGAATCGGCCGCAGGCCGGCGCTGCTGGCCTGCAGGGCCGGCGCCGCGGTGTCATCAGCTCGCGGGTTGGTGCCTAGTCAGCATCGCCGATCGAGGGCGGCCAGGTCACGACGCCCGATCGGGTGACACGACCGGGGGGCCGCCTGGCGGGCGGGCCTGAACGCTTTCCCCGTGAACTGGCTAATACGGGGTGGAGAGCGGAGCAGGCACAGGCGAGGAGGGACATGGCGTCAGACGCGGAATTGATCGACCGGTCGCTGTCCGGCGACGCGGAAGCGTTCATGGAGGTGGTCGGCCGGCACGAGGTTGCGATCGGCGCGTACCTCGAGCGGCGAGCGGGCCGTGAGGCGGCCGAGGACCTGCTCGGCGACGTGTGGGCGGCGGCCTACAAATACCGGGGCACGTACGACCAGTCGTACCCCGAGGCACGGCCGTGGCTGTACACGATGGCGCTGAACCGGCTGCGGCAGTACTGGCGGTCCCGGTCGCCGGAGGACCTGGTACCGGACGTGACCGGGCTGGCCGTCGACGGGTGGGATCCGTGGCCCGCGGTGGACGTGCGGATGGACACCCGGACGGCGTTCCGGGCGGCCGTGGCGAGCCTCAAGCCCGATGAGCGCGAGGTGCTGACGCTGGTCGCGGCGGAGGACCTCACCGTCGCCGACGCGGCCCAGGTGCTCGGCCTGCCCGCAGGGACCGCCCGCCGGCTGCTGCACCAGGCCCGCGCCGCGCTGCGGAGCTCGCCCGAGGTGGCCGCGCTCCTGAACGAACTCAACAGTGTGAAGGGAAGCAAGTGAACGTGGACGAGATGGATCTGGCCCGCCAGGCGCTGGACGTGACCCCCTGGCGCCCCGAGGAGTACGAGCGCGCGCGGGCGGTGCTGCGGGCCGCCATGGCCGAGTCAGGGTCACCGGGCGAGTCCGCTCCCGCCGGGGGAAGCGGGTCGCCCCGGACGCCGCGCCGTCGGCGCCGGACGCTGGGCGGCCGGGGCAAGGTCGGCCTCGGCGCCGGGATCGCCGCCGTCGCGGCCGCGGCGGCGGTGGTCCTCGCGTCCACGTCGGCGCCCGCGCCCGCACCGTCCGCGCATCCGGCCGCGGCGTCGGCGGCGTCGGGCGGGCCGGCCGCCCCGGCCTCCAAGCTGGCGACCCTGGCCGCCCTCATCCAGACCAGCGACGCCCCCCTGCCGGGCAACGCGTCGCTGGTGATCGCCCGGCAGGTCAACGGGGGCAGGCTGATGCAGGTCGTCTACGCCCTGTACACCGACAGCGGCCGCCTGTACCTGGGAGACGACAAGCAGACGCTCATGGCGGAGGTCGCGGACAACGCCAACCAGGCCGATTTCACCAACGCCCGGGAGATTGCGGCGGCCCGGTACGCCGCCACCGGCAACCTCGCCGCCGCGGTCAAGCAGATGGTCGAGGCGCTGCCCAACGACTACTACGACAGCCTGGCCGTGCGGAAGGCGATCTGGGCGAAGACCGCGGCGGCGCGGGAGCAGCTGGAGAAGGAGAAGGGCATGAAGACCCCGATCCCGATGCCGACCGGCCGGCTCTTGCAGCAGGACATCGACAACACCCTCTGGACCGCCTCCACGATCGTCCTGTCCTGGGGCGCGGGCGACCCGCAGATCCGAGTCGGCGTGCTGCGCCTGCTGTCCACCCTGCCCGAGGTCACCGTCGTCGATTCGAAGACCGACGGGCAGCCCACGCTGACCATCACGGCCGGCCCGGCGCTGTTCGGGGCCGGCAGCGGCGACCAGGTGCTGACGGTCAACGCCAGGACCGGGATACCGGTCAGCTCGGTGGAGTCCGGCGGCGGTCTGTCCACGGCGGTCCAGACCGACCAGGTCTCGCGGGTGACGGTGGCCGCGATCAAGGCGGGCAAGTTCTGACCGGATCCGGCGCCGAGCGCCTGGGACTCAGCCGGACCTGATCATGCGGGCCGCCCTCACCGGGGCGGCCCGCATTGTCAGGCCGCCTGCCAGTCGCCCTCGGCGCGGAATTCGATGTTCAGCGCGCCCAGGGCCTGACGCGCGAAATCGTCGAGCGGCGCGAGCTCGCTCTCGCCGCTCGGGTCGTACAGCCGCCCGATGGCGAGCCCGCGGCCCTTCCCGTCGACCAGCCGGAAGAACCGGCCGGCGGTCAGCGCCTCGGAAACGTCCTCGGCCACCGCGTGGTCGGGCCCGGACTTGCCGACCGCTGACGGCTCGGCCCCGTCATAGCCGGCCACCGCGTCCTCGGTGATGACCCAGCAGTACGGCGTCGTCAGCGAGGAGAACTCCGCGACCAGCGAATCGGGGACCTCATCGGTCGCCGGCTCCGGCGGCGGGGCCAGCCCGGAGGCAATGGGTTCTGACGGGGGCTCTTCGAGATTCTCGTTGTGACTGCCCATACGGCATCTTCCTGTCCAGGCCTGGCCCGATTATGCCTGCACGAGCCGAGTGCCTGCGCGCCCTACCGCTGCCGAGGCAGCGACGCTACCAGGGGATGGTCCATGTGGATCGTGCCGACCCGTGACGCGCCGCCCGGTGAGCCGATGTTCTGGAAGGGCTGATCGCCGTTTTCGAGCGTTACCGTAACCGCGCGCTCGCCCCTGCGCCGGCCCGTAATAAGGACTTAAGATCTGCGCCGAAAAGAGACGCCCCGGTCCGTTCGGAGGAAAAAAGACTTTTATCCCGAACGGACCGAGGCGTCTCGTCTACGCAGGCCAAGGACACGGTCCTCGGTGGGCAGCCTGGCCGGCTAGAAGCCGATGGCGACCTGCACGTACTGCGCGTCGGTGGTGTTGAAGTCGGAGGACTGGCCGTTGTCGTCGTCGTAGGCGAAGCCGTACTGCAGGCCGTTGACGGCGACCGAGTGCCAGAACGCGGAGTAGTAGTTGCAGGGGGCGTTCTGGTAGTAGTCCGACGGCGTGTTCTGCACCGTCGTCGAGAATTGCGCCACGCAGCGGTTCAGCGCCGCGCACAGGGTCGGATCGCCGTTGAGCGCGGGGTTTCCGCCGCCCTGGCAGCCGAAGACCTCCTGGCTGGTCTCGGTGGCGCCGACCGAGGCCGCGTAGGAGGTCATGTAGCTGGCGTCCGCGCCGCCCGGCTGGAAGGCCGCGACGTCCCCTGGCGCGGGGATGCTGTAGGGCGCGTCCACGGTGGCGAGCTGCTGGAACACCGTCGGCACGTAGTTCTCGAACTGCTGGAAGAGGGCGGTCCTGCTCTCGGCGAAGACCTGGTCGTCCTCGCCCACCACGACGTCGCTGCCGTCGGAGTTGTGCAGGTGGATCGCCAGCGGCAGGCCGAACGCGTCGACCCGCGAGGTGTCGGCGTTGATCGTGGTGCCGCTCGAGTTCAGCTCGATGAAGTCGTGGTACGAGCTGGTGGGCGATCCGAGGTAGAAGTTGATCCGGCAGGAGCCGCACGAGGTCATCTCGTAGTACGGCGACTGCGCGATCGACTCGGTGACGCCGTTGACGCTCCAGTAGACCTCGCTGTCGGGGTACTGGCCGTTGGTGGCGTTGAGGAAGTCGAACTCGATCGCGCCCGACGCGCTGGGGATGCTGCTGGTGTTGCCCCAGAACCCGGCCGGGAACCCGCCGTAGCTGCCGCCGGTGCCGGAGCCTCCGGAGGGGGCGAACGTCAGGTAGTTGATGTTCCAGCCGGGGCTGTCCTGGTCCACGGTCAGCGTCTGCACGCCGGCCGGCAGCGTGATGTTCGCGGTCACCGTCGTCCAGTTCTGCCAGCCGCCGGTGGCCGGCGCGGTGATGACCCCGCTGAGGTCGGTCCCGGCCGCGTTGTTGATCTGCAGCGCGTTGGTGACGGCGGTGGGCGCGGCCAGCCGCAGGCTCAGGGCGTAGGTGCCCGCGGTGGCCACGTTGACGGTGTACTTGAGCCACTGCCCGGTCGCGGTCCAGCCGAGGTCGTAGCCGCCGCCGGCGTCGGTGGTGGCCTCCAGGTCGACCCCGTCCGAGCGGTAGCTGTTGGCCGAGCCGTTGACCGCGGTGACGTTGTAGGCGACGCCCTGCCCGCCGGTGTCGTAGTTTTCCGCCTGCACGGTGCCCGGCACGGCCGCCGGCGTCCCGCCGTAGGGCGCTTCGGTGCCGGTGCCGCCGCCGCCCCCGGAGGTGAGGGTGAACGTCATGTAGTGCAGGTTCCAGCCGTTGCTGTCCTGGTCGACGGTCAGCGTCTGCTGCCCGGCCGTCAGGGTGACGCTGGCCGTGACCGTGGTCCAGGTCTGGTACCCGCCGGTGTTGGGGATGGTGACCGAGCCGCTGAGGTTGGTGCCGGCCGAGTTGTCGATGTGCAGCGCGTCGGTGATCCCGTACGGGGAGGACACCCGGAACGCGACGCTGTAGGTGCCCGCGGTGGCCACGTTGACCGTGTAGTTGAACCACTGCCCGGCCGTCGTCCAGCCGAGGTCGTCGGCGCCGGCGCCGGTGTCGTTCTGGGTGTCGGCCGTGCCCTCGAGGTCAACCCCGTCGGACCGGTAGCTGTTGGCGCTGCCGTTGGCCGAGGTGACGTTATACGCCACCCCCTGGCCGCCGGTGTCGTAGTTGGCCGCGTAGACGGTGCCGGGCACCGCCGCCGCGGTGCCGCCGTACGGGGCGCCAGCGGCGGCCGCGGCCGAGGCCGCGTAGTGCGCGCCGGCCACCAGCGTCATCGCGGCCACGACGGCGACGGCTACGGCTGTCCGGCGCACCCGACCGCGCTGCGGCCCGGCCCGCCCGCGGCCGGTCAACCGCGGGACGTGAATTGATCCCATCGCTGGAGCTCCTTCGCTTCTAAATCTAGGACTTAGATTAAGTTGTGACTTACCATCGCGAATGAGCTCCGTCAAGGGTCCGAGCTGCTCCGTAGCCGTGCCGTAAGGCCGTGGCGGCCGGGGTTTCTGCGCTCGCGGGCAGGCCGCGACCCCTTGACGCGAGGTAGCTGCAGTGTTACAACACAACTTATTCTAAGACCTGAATTAGGTCTGGCCGCGGGGGGATTGAGAAGAGGAGTCGAGGAATGCGATCAGTTCATTTCCCGAGGCTGGCCGGGCGCCGCCGGGCCGGGCCGCACCCGGGCCGGCTGCGCCGCATCGGCCTGGCCGCCGCGGTGCTGGCCGCGATGGCGGTGGCGGGCGGCGTGCACGCCGCCGCCTCGGCCGCGACCGGCGCCCCCTACGGCGGCACCGCGGCGGCGGTGCCGGGCACCGTCTACGCGGCCAACTACGACACCGGCGGCCAGGGCGTCGCCTACAACGTCACCTCGGCCAACGGGTCCGCCAACGGCTACCGGTCGGACGGGATCGACCTCGAGGCGACCGCCGACACGCAGAACAACACCGGCGCGGGCGCCGACGACCTCGGCTGGACGACGGCCGGGCAGTGGTTCAACTACACGGTCAACGTGGCCACCGCCGGCACCTACACGGTCGCGTTCCGGGTGTCGTCCCCGTACGGGATCCCGGACGCGCTGCACATCGACAACGCGGCCGGCACCAACCTCAGCGGCTCGGTCACGATCCCCAACACCGGCGGCTACGAGACGTGGACCACGGTCGACGCGAGCGTCACCCTGACGGCCGGGCAGCAGACGCTGACCGTCAACCAGGACAGCAACGGCTGGAACTTCCACTACATGGCGTTCACGCTCAGCTCGGGCGGCGGCGGAGGCGGCACCGGCTCGGGGGGCGACGCGCCGTTCGGCGGAACTCCGGCCGCGGTTCCCGGCACGGTCCAGGCGGCCAACTACGACACCGGCGGGCAGGGCGTCGCCTACAACGTCACCGCCGCCAACGGGTCCGCCAACAGCTACCGCTCGGACGGGGTCGACCTCGAGACGACCGCCGATACCCAGGACACCAGCGCGCCCGGCGGCGCCTACGACGTGGGCTGGACGACGCCCGGGCAGTGGTTCCACTACACCGTCGACGTGGCCACCGCGGGCACCTACACGGTCAGCCTGCGGGTCGCGTCGCCCTACGGGGTCACCGACGCGCTGCACATCACCAACTCCTCCAACGTCAACCTGACCGGCTCGGTCGCCGTTCCCAACACCGGCGGCTACGAGACCTGGACGACCGTCACCGCCACCGTCACCCTCCCGGCCGGCGATCAGACGCTCACCGTCGACCAGGACTCCAACGGCTGGAACTTCCACTACCTGGCCTTCGCGACCGGGTCGACCAGCGGCGGCGGCGGCACCGGCGGCGGCACCGGCAAGTACTGCGGCACGACCGACCTCGCCATGGACCAGCCGACCACGGCCTCCTCGGTCCAGGCGAGCAGCGACTACCTGCCCTACTACGCGACCGACGGCGATCCCGGCACCCGCTGGTCCAGCCTGTCCACCGACCCGCAGTGGCTGGAGGTCGACCTCGGCACCCCGACCGCCATCTGCAGCGTGGGCCTCCTCTGGGAGGCCGCGTACGCCAGCGCGTTCTCGATCCAGACGTCGAATGACAACTCGACCTGGACCACGGTCTACTCCACGACCACCGGCGCCGGCGGCCAGGAGACGTTCCCGATCAGCACGACCGCCCGCTACATCCGGATGGACGGCACGGCCCGGGCCACCACGTTCGGCTACTCCATCTTCGAGTTCGACGTCTACGGCCCGACCAACACCCCGCCGCTGGCCGGCGGCAACGGCAACGGCGGCAACGGCACCTGCCCGTGGGTCGGCTCTACCGCGCCGGTCGCCACCCGCGTCCAGCAGGTCCTCACCACCATGGACCAGTCGGAAGCGGCCAGCCTGCTCTCCGGAGACGGCACCTCGTCCTACATCGGCCAGGTCAACGCCATCCCGAATCTGTGCATCCCGTCGATCAACATGGAAGACGGCCCGTCCGGAATCGGTGACGGGAACGGCGGCGTGACCGCCTTCCCTGACGGCGAGAACGCGGCCGCGACCTTCGACCCGACGCTCGTCCAGCAGGAGGGCGCGGCGATGGGGGCCGAGTTCGCGGGCAAGGGCGCGACCGTCTCGCTCGGCCCGACCACCAACCTGGTGCGCGACCCGCGCTGGGGCCGGACCTACGAGACCTACGGCGAGGACCCCTACCTGGCCGGTCAGGTCACCTCGGCCGAGGTCGCGGGCATCCAGAGCCAGGATGTGATGGCGATGGTCAAGCACGTGGCCGCCTACGACCAGGAGCAGTATCCCAACGGCACCAACAACGAGACGGTCGGCCAGCAGACACTGGAGGAGCTCTACCTGGCGCCCTTCCAGACCACGATCCAGCAGTCCGCCCCGGCCGCCATGATGTGCTCCTACGCCGTGGTCAACAACGCCGCCTCCTGCGAGAGCGCCGACCTGCTGCAGGACGGCCTCTACGAGCAGGCGAATTACGGCGGCTTCGTCACCTCCGACTGGGGCGCGGCCGGCTCCGCGGTCGGCGACGCCAACGCCGGGATGGCGGTCGCGATGCCGTTCTCGGACGCGAGCAACATCACCGCCGCCCTCACGGCCGGCACGCTGAGCCAGGCGACGGTCAACTCGCTGGTGTCGGAGATCCTGACCCAGATGTTCGCCTTCGGCAACTTCGACAACCCGCCGACCGGCTCCCTCTCCGCCACCGTCACCAGCGCCGCGCACCAGCAGACCGCGCTGCAGCTCGGCGAGGAGGGCACCGTCCTGCTCAAGAACAACGGGCTGCTGCCGCTCAACCCGAACCCGAGCAGCAAAGAGACGATCGCGGTGATCGGCACCGACGGCGGCGCCGCGGTCGAACTGGCCGGCGGCGGCAGCGGCGGGGTCGACAGCTCCAACACGGTATGGCCGCTCACCGGGATCCAGGACGCGGTCGGGCCGAACGTCACCGTCACCTACACCGCAGGCGATGACAACGGCACCACCGACATCCCCGCGGCGGTCGCGGCGGCGCAGGCCGCGACCGACGCGATCATCTACGTCAACCTCCCGGAGGGCGAGGAGAGCGACCTGGCATCGCTCGACCTGTCCGCCGCGGACGAGACGATGATCGCGGACGTGGCGGCGGCCAACCCGCACACGATCGTGGTCATCAACAGCGGCGGCCCGGTCGTCATGCCGTGGCTCAACTCGGTGGCCGGGGTGTTCGAGAACTGGTACGGCGGCGGCGAGACCGGCGCGGCGACGGCGGCGCTGATCTTCGGCACCGTCGACCCGTCCGGCAAGCTGCCGGTCACCTTCCCGGCCAGCCTGAGCCAGGTCCCGGCGCAGACCCAGGCGCAGTGGCCCGGGACGTCGACCGGAGTGGTCTACAGCGAGGGCGTGGACATCGGCTACCGCTGGTACCAGTCGGCCGGCATCACCCCGCTGTTCCCGTTCGGGTACGGGCTGTCGTACACCAAGTTCGCGTTCTCCAACCTGTCCGTGGGCGCGTTCAACGCCGACGGCGAGGCCACGGTCACCGCGAAGATCACCAACACCGGTTCGGTCGCGGGCGCGGACGTCGCCCAGCTGTACGTCGGCGACCCGGCCGCCAGCCACGATCCGCCCGAGCAGCTCAAGGGCTTCCAGCGGGTCACGCTCAACCCCGGGGCGAGCGCGACGGTCACGTTCCCGCTGAGCATCCACGACCTGGCCTCGTGGTCCTCGACCGCGAACGCCTGGGAAGCGCAGGCGGGCACGTACTCGATCTCGGTCGGCGACTCGTCCGCGAGCTTCGCCGCTGACCGGGTCGACTAGCCTCGGCGAGACCCTGACCGGCCAGGTCGCGGCGGGCACCTCGGGCGCCGGCACCTCGGCCGCCAACGTGGCGGTCAGCGCGAACGTCACGCCGAACTCGGGCGCGCCGGGCGCGGAGACCGTCGGGGTGGTCAACCCCTTCGGCTACAGCAGCCCGAAGGGCGCGGCGGTCTCGTTCCCGATGTCGGCGGTGGACTCCAACTCGGCCCAGACGCTGACCTTCACCGCGACCGGGCTGCCCCCGGGCATCTCGATCGCCTCGAACGGCACGATCTCCGGTTCCGGGTCGACGCTCGGGACGTACACGGTGACGGTGACCGCGACCGACACGAAGGGAGTCTCGGGTACGGCCACGTTCGTGTGGTCCGTGGTGCAGTGAGGTAGGTAGCCCGCTAGCCGGTGAGCACCGCGCCCCGCTGGTCGGGCGCCGTGCTCACCGGTGTTCCCGGCCGACGGGCTGCGGGCGGGATCGGTCAGGCCGTCAGCTGGTCCAGGACCTCGGTCTTGATCCTGGCCAGGGCGTCGGTCAGCTGGTCCGGGCCGAGGTTCCAGTCGGGCAGGATGAACTCGTCGAAGCCGAGTTCGGCGTACTGCCCGAGCTGATCGACCACGGCCGACGCCGAGCCGGAGAGCGTGGCCCGGCCGCCCGGCATCGCGGCCGCGCCGAGGTCGATGAACGCGTTGACCGAGGTCCGCATCGTGGCCGGATCGCGGCCGGCCTTGTCGCAGGCCGCGAGCAGGGCCGCGCGGTGAACGGCGGCCTGGTCGGGGGCTCCCCAGGTGTTCCACTCGTCCGCCTGGCGGGCGGTGATGCCGAGCATCCGCGGGCTGCGGGTGCCGACCAGGATCGGCAGCGGCGACTGGACCGGCTTGGGGTCGCACGGGGCGTCGGCGAAGTGGTAGAACTCGCCGTCGAAGGTGGTCGAGTCCTGCCCGAGCATCGACCGGACGATCGTGATCGCCTCCTCGAACCGGCTCACCCGCCGGCCCGGCGGCTCGAGCTCGATGCCGTAGGCGTGGTGCTCGTTGATCTGCCAGCCGGCCCCGAGGCCGAGGACCATCCGGCCGCCCGAGAGCCGGTCGATCGTGGCCGCGCGCTTGGCCAGCAGGGCCGGGTGGTGGACCGAGGTGGGGGACACGAGCGTCCCGATCCGGACTCGTTCGGTGACCGCCGCCAGGGCGGGCAGCAGCCCCCAGCACTCGTACGCGTCGCCCCGCGCGGGCGTCGCGTCCCCGGTGTTGGGCATGTAGTGGTCGGCCAGCCAGACGCCGTGCCAGCCGGCCGACTCGGCGTAGCGCACCTCGTCCAGGAGCTCGGCGGGCGGACGGTCGTTGTCGGGCCAAAGCGAGAACTTCATAGCCCTCACCCTAGAGATACGCCGTCCGGCCCCGCGGCCCGGGCGCTGCGCCACCGGATGCCACGACCGGACCGGTGCCGGGGCGTGGTTGCGCCCGGCCGGTAGTCCACATCCAGGAAGTCGCGCGGCGGCCTTGGGATGCCAAGGAGGACGAAGATGGGATTCAACTGGTATCATTTTCCCATGGAGGCTGTTGTTGACCAGGCAGGGCGTATCGTGCTGCCTAAGTTCATCCGGGACGCCCTTGGCCTGCTGCCGGGCACCAAGGTAGATATCTCGCCCTACGGCGCCGGGGTGCAAGTTGTCCCTGCGGGCCGGACGGCACGCCTCGTAGATGAGGACGGCGTCCTCGTGTCGGCGGGCGAAACGCCTGTCGATGACGACATACTCTTCAGCCTGATCGACGCCGGCCGTAGATGACCATCGCGGTTGATACGAGTGTCGCCGTCCCGCTCCTCGTCCGCTCCCATCAGCATCACGCGGACGTCGTCCGGTGGTGGAACGGGCAGGAGCTCGCGCTGAGCGGTCACGCGCTCGGCGAGACCTATTCGGTGCTCACCAGGCTGCCCGGCGATGCCAGGCTGGCGGCAGACGACGCAGCCCGCCTGCTCGATGCGCGGTTCGCGGCGCCCCTCGTGCTGAGCGCGGACGCCGCCCGGAAGGTGCACCGCACGTTGAGCCGTCTGGGCATCGCGGGCGGCGCGGTTTACGACGCGCTGGTGGCGCTGGCCGCCGAGGAAAACGGGACCGCTCTCGCGACCAGGGACGCACGGGCGCGCGGCACCTACGACGCAGTCGGCGTCGCAGTGATCCTCGTGGCCTAGATCCAGCTTGATATTTTATTCGATTCATGTCGGCTACGCCATCGACGGGACATTGGGCTGGATGGAGTCAGCCGGGACCGTTCGATAAAACGGGTTTGATCTACCTGCGCCACCAGTAGCGCCCGTCGACGAGCTCCTCGAGCGCGCGCAGGCGATCGGCGACTATCCCGGCCCGCGGGCCGGGACGTTCGAGCCCGGACCGGAGGTCCGAGGCGAGGTGGGCCGCTTCGCGAACCTCGCACTGCGCGCGCAGGGTCTCCTGGGGGATCGCGGTCGCGCCGGCGATGACGTCGAGAACGATCTCCACGTGCGGGCCGCTGAACCGGGCGAGGAAGAACCAGTCATCGGCCGGCTCGCCGAAGCGGGCCCACTCGAAGTCAAGCAGCGCGGTCACGGTTCCCTCGCGCGCCAGCCAGTTGCCCCAGTGGCAGTCGGCGTGAACCGGGACGACGGTCCGCGCGGCCAGCGGGGCGCGGTCCGCTATCGCGGTCAGGCCGTCGAGCAGGCGGCGGGGCACGGTTGCGTCCCGATTGACCGCGGCGAGGCTGTCAATCTCGGCCAGCAGCGCCGCCCGGCCGGCGAACCCGCCGTGGTCAAGGGGCTCCCGCAGCGTGCGCTCGGCCGAGCCGGAGGGCGTCCAGCCATGCAGCGCGCCCAGCCGCCGGACCGCGTCGGCCGCCAGCAGCTGCGCGGTCGCCCGGTCCACGCCGGGCAGGCCCATCCCGGGGGCGGCGCCCGGCGCGCGGGCGTAGCACGCGTAGTGAACCTCGCGCGTTCCCAGCCGGCCGAGTCCGCTGGCGAGCAGCGGGGCGGTAAGCCCGGCGGGCAGGTCGGCCGCGAGCGCGATCTCGCGGTCCAGCCGTGCGTGGGCGGTGACGTCGATGATCTTCACCACGACATCCGGGCCGACGTAGACCTGATGGGAGTCGCTGGCGACGGCGGCTAGCGGACCGGGGTCACGGGCCAGGGCCGCCGTCGCGATCTCGCGCACCAGCCGGGCCACCCGCACCCCATGACCCTAACCCTAGACGCAAGCGGGCTCGGGGCGGGAACCCGGGACGGGGAACCCCGGGACGGGGAACCCCGGGACGGGGAACCCCGGGACGGGGAACGTCGTGACGGGGAACGTCGTGACGGGAGACGTCGGGGCGGGAAACCCCGGAGGGCGCAACCTCTGGACGCGGAGCCTCGGGGTGGGGCGCGGCGTAGGCCAGGCGGGCGAGCGCGAGGCCGGTGACAACGACGGCTAGGCCGGCCGCGACCGCGCCCGCCACGCCGATGTCGGGCGTTTCGCCGAGCAGGCCGACGCCGACGGCCACGCTGGCCACCGGGGTGACCGCGGCGATGATCGGCAGCGTGAGGATGGGCCGGCCGGTCTGGTAAGCGCTCTGTGTCAGCAGCACGTTGCCCGCACCGCAGACGGCCACCGCGTAGACGGTCCACGAGGTGGCGAGGGCGGCCACGCCGTGGCCCGCCGCGTGCGAGAACGCCATCGTCACGACCGCCGAGCAAGAGTCCGCGAGCCCGGCCGCCAGCGCCAGCAGGACCGCGCGGCGGCGTCCCGCCGCGCGCAGGCCGAGGACGGCGGCCGCCAGCGCGGTGCCTCCGGTGGCGGTCGCGGCCAGGGCCATCGCCGCGCCGTGGCCCGGCTGGGCCGCCAGGTGACCGTGACCAGGCGAGGTCAGGAGCAGGAACGCCGCGACCGAGGCGACCACCGTCAGCGCCGCCGCCCACGCGGCCCGGCCGAGCGGACGCCCCGACCAGATGCGGACGATGAGCACCGCGACGACGAACTCAGCCGACACCAGCATCTGCACGGTCGCCAGCGATCCTGACCGCAGCGCGACCGCGTGCGCCGCGAACCCGCCGATCTGGACCGCGATGCCGAGCAGCCACAGCGGCTGGCGGGCGAGCAGGAGCAGCAGCCGGGGGCGTCCGGCCGACGACTGCGGCGCCGCCGCCGCCTTCCGCTGCTCCATCGCGGCGCCGGCCCCGTAGAGGACGGCGGCGGTCAGCGCGGTCAGGATCATCACGATCATGAGAACCACGCTAGAAGCGATGCATCGCGTCGGCCATCCGGAAGATCCCCCAATCAGGGGTGGGGTTACCCCCCTCTCTCCCTGACGCGCGGGCCGCGGCTTCCTTATCGGCAACTTCGCAATCCGAGGCGTAATGTCCGGCTATGGGTAACGCGAATCCCCCTGGGTGGCCCTATACGGCCCGCTACGGCTGGAACTGGCGGTCGGCCCGGGCGGTAGGCGGGGTGCTCGGCAGCCTCACCCTCCCGATGCCGCCCTGGTTCCGCGCGGTGGTGACGCGCTGCCTGCTGACGCGAATCGCGCTGCACGCCGACGCCGACGGCATCCGGGGAAGCGCCGGCCCGCCGCTCGCCGGCGTCATCGAGGTCATCGGGTGGCGCCGCCTCGGGTGGCTGATCGGCGTGGCCGCCGCAGCCGCGGCGCTGGCCGCGGCGGTCGGCAACCTCGGCGTCAACGGCCACGCCCCGATCGGCGTCGCCGTCAGCGCGCTGGCCCTGGTCGTGCTCGGCTGGCGGGCGGTGGCCGCCCGCCGCCGGCGGCGCCGCTCCGCGCATCCCGAGGCCTGGCTCGAGTCCGGCCGCGAGGACGCCGAGGGCTCGTGGCGGCGGAGGCTGCGCCGGGGCCGGCTCGCCGCCTGGACGCTGCGCGGGCTCGGGCGATCCACTGGAAGGTAACTGATTTTGCACTGCCGTCGGGTCTGCTGGGGAGCAACAGAGCCGGACTGAGGAGCCGGCCCGTGCTTACCCAGGGAGCAGCGCGATGCCACTCATCTCCGTCGGAACCGAGAACTCCGGCCCCATCAACCTCTACTACGAGGACTACGGCAGCGGCGCGCCGGTGGTCCTCATCCACGGCTACCCGCTGAGCGGGCGGGCGTGGGACAAGCAGGTTCCCCCGATGCTGGCGGCCGGTCACCGGGTCATCACCTACGACCGCCGCGGCGCGGGCAAGTCCAGCCAGCCGGCCTCCGGCTACGACTGGGACACGTTCGCCGCCGACCTGAACGTGCTCATCGACACCCTCGGCCTGGAAGGCGTTTCGCTTGTCGGCCACTCGATGGGGACCGGCGAGGTCACCAGGTACCTCAGTAACTACGGATCGTCGAAGGTCAACCGGGCGGTCCTGATCGGGCCGATCCCGCCATACCTGTCGCAGGCGCCGGACAACCCCGACGGGGTGCCGGCCAACCTGTTCGACGGATTCCGCCAGTCGGCCGCGGCCGACGGGCCCGCCTGGCTGAAGGGGTTCCTCGACCTCTTCTACAACATCGACCAGTTCCGCGGTAATCGCGTCAGCGACGAGGCCTACAACGCCAGCTTCAACGTGGCGGTCGGGATGTCCGCCATCGCCGTCGTCGAGTGCGTCACCACCTGGCAGGCCGACTTCCGGGCGGACCTGCCCAAGATCGATGTCCCGGTGCTGGTCGTCCAGGGCGACGCCGACCGGGTGCTGCCGTTCGACAAGACCGGCAAGCGGCTGCCCGGCCTCATCGCCGACGTCGACCTCCAGGTCATCGAGGGCGGACCGCACGGCATCCCATGGACGCACGCCGACCAGGTCAACAAGGCCCTGCTCGACTTCCTGAGCTGACGGGACACGAGCTGACCGAGAACACGAGCTGACCGAGAACACGAAAGGAGGCGCATCGACATGGCGACTCCAGCGCTCAGGAAGGTCCTCATCACCGGGGCCGGCACCGGCTTCGGGCATGAGGCCGCCATGCGCCTGGCGGAGAAGGGCTTCGACGTGATCGCCGCGGTGGAGATCTACGCCCAGGTCCAGACGATGAAGCGGCAGGCGGCCGAGCGGGGAGTGACCCTGCGGGTGGAGAAGCTCGACGTCACCAACGACGGCGACCGCCGCAAGGCCCTCGACTGGGGGGTGGAGATCCTGGTCAACAACGCGGGCGTGGGCGAAGGCGGCGCCACCGTCGACATTCCCGCCGCCAACATCAGGCACCAGTTCGAGGTCAACGTCACCGGACCGCTGCTGCTCACCCAGCCGATCGCCAAGCAGATGGTCAAACGCGGGGCGGGCCGTATCGTGTGGGTCTCGTCGCGGGAGGGCCTGAACGTCAACCCGTTCACCGGCATCTACTCCGCGTCCAAGCACGCGGTCGAGGCGATCGCCGAGACCATGGCCGATGAGCTGCAGGAATACAACATCGAGGTCGCCACCGTCAATCCGGGGCCGTTCCTGACCGGCTTCAACGACCGCATGTTCCAGACCTGGGAGAGCTGGGAGGACGACCCCTCCCAGCGGCTCTTCGACTACGCCAAGCTGGCCTTCCCACGCGCGCAGTTCGATCCCGAGCCGGTCTACGCCACGCTGACGGCCGTCGCGGCGGGCGAGGTCGACAGCTATCGCAACCTGGAGCCCAAGTCGATGCTCGCCGAGACCGAGCACCTCCAGCAGGTTCCCTGGCAGCGCAAGGTCACCGACGGCCTCGGGACCCGGCATCAGGCGATCACGCACTCCTACGAGATGCAGCCGGAGACCCCGGTCGCCAGCTGACCGTCCAACGGCGCCCCGCTCGCTTCCGCTCGGCCCGCTTTCTAGGGAGGAAACATGAGTACTCAGAACGGCCCGGTCATCACCGGGGTGCACCACGTCTGCCTGACCGTCACCGACATCGACGCGAGCATGAACTGGTATCAGCAGCTGTTCCAGGCCGGACGGTGGCCCGGGCGGCTGCCGCACTACGCCCGGGAGGAGACCGGGTTCGCGGAGATGCTCACACCGGCCTCGACCACATCTCGTTCCAGGTCGCCGACCGGGCGGCGCTCGAGGCCTGGATCGACCGGCTCGACGAGCTCAACATCGGCCACACCGGCATCCGCCGCCGGCCGAACGGGCCGTACGCCACCGTGGTGTTCCGCGACCCGGATAACAACCAGCTCGAGTTCGCGGCCCCGATGCCGACCGACGCGGGGTGACGGGCGCTCAGCGCCGCATCAGCGGGCCGCGCACGATGTGCGCGCCCGCCGCCCGGTCGGCGGAGTCGAAGAAGTCCTCCCGGTAGATGCCGCGGGGGAACAGCTGCGCCTTCATCAGGGCCCGCATCGTGACGCTGACGAAGCCCGGACTGCCGCAGACGTAGGCGACGTGCCCGGCCGCGCGCGGGTAATCGGCGGCCAGCAGGTCGGGCACCCGGCCGGTCCGGCCCTGCCACCGCCCGCGTGACAGAGCGGGCCGGTCGCCGAACCACCGGTGATCCCCTCCCGCAGGCAGGCGTCGAGCACGGTCTGGTCGCCCCGGCAGGCGACCCGCGAGCCGAGCGGCTCGACCGTCACCGTGTAGCCCGTCATTTCGCGGTGAAACGGAGCAGGGCCTTGTGGCCGATGCCGGCCGCCGCCAGGGACGTGCCCGGCGCCGGGTCGATCGGCTCGTCGAAGAGCCTCCAGCCGGTAATCGCGGCCGCGGCGATGCCCAGTTCCTTCCGTGCCGTGCCCTCCTGCCCCACCATCGCCGGATGAAGACCTGTCCGAAGATCGCGTAAAGATAGGCGTGCTCGGTGGTGTACCCGAGTTCCCGGTCGGCGGCTTGTGCCCGCTCCAGGTACCGGAGGCTGTCGGCGGGCCGGCGGAGATGGAGGCTGGCCTCGGCCAGACTTCTGAGCATGTGCCCCTGACCGGGCAGGTCGGCGTCCCGCCCGGCCGCCTCGAGCGCGATTCTCATCGTGTCCAGCCAGTCGTGGGAGTAGCCGCGCGACCGGTAGAAGGGCTGCATGGGCAGGGCCAGCTGCCAGGCCGGGATGCCAAAGTCGGGGTCGGTCGCCAGCGAGACCACCGCGTTGAGAACCCGTCGCTCCGAGATGAACCAGGACATGGCGGAGCGGTAGTCGGTGAACTGCTCCGGCGTCACCCCCGGCCGGGGCGGGCCCGGCGCGGCGAGCCGGCGATGCGGTTTCACCGCCAGCAGGGCGGCGTGGACCGAGTGCAGATAGTGATCGAGCAGCCGGGCGGGCGCGGTCTGCCGGTCGATCTCCAGGTCGGTACTCGCCAGCAGTTCGGCCGCGTAAGCGCGGATGAGGTCATGAAAGGAGTAGCGTCCGGGCCGGTCCTCGCTCAGCAGCGAGGTGTTGGCGAGCTCCGCCATCAGCCGATTCGCCTCATCGGGGGACGCGCCGAGCAGGCTGGCGCTGGCGGCGGCGGTGATGTCGGCCGCCGGGTGCAGCGACAGCAGCCGGAACAGGCGGCAGGCGCGCGGGCTGAGGTGATGGTACGACCACGAGAACACGGTTCGGGCGTCAGCGGCAACGCCTGCGGGGCCGAGCGCGTCGAGCCGGCTCTGGGTGCGCTGCAGCTCGGCCGAGATGGACGCGAGCGTGAAGCCGGGGTGGGCGGCCCGGGCGGACACGATGGCGAGGGCGAGCGGCAGCTGGCCGCACAGCCGGATGATTTCCTCCACCGCCTCCGGCTCGGCCGCGACCCGGTCGGCGCCCAGCCTGCGCTCGAGCGTTTCCCTGGCGGTGGAGACGGACGGCAGCTTCAGCGTGAGCAGCCGGGCTCCGTCGGTCATGGCCAGACCGGTCAGCGGATTCCGGCTGGTCGCGATCACCAGGCAGCCCTGGGCGCCCGGCAGCAGCGGGCGGACCTGCCGGACGTCGCGCGCGTTGTCGAGGACGACGAGAACGCGCTTCCCGGCCAGCACGCTTCGGTACATGCCCGCCCGGGCGTCGACTCCGTCGGGTATGTGCCCGGCCGGCACCCCGAGCGAGCAGAGCAGGGCGTACAGCGCGTCGGCGGGGGCGGTCGCGAAGCCGCTCGCATCGAATCCACGCAGATCCAGGTAGAGCTGGCCGTCTTGAAAATGCCCGGCCGCGCGGTGCGCCCAGTGAATGGCGAAGGTGGTCTTCCCGATCCCGGCCATCCCGTCGACGACGCAGATGCCGACGGTGGGACGGCCGTCGTCGCGGCCGAGCATGTGCTCCACCTGCGACAGCTCCGCCTCGCGGCCGGCGAACGAGGGCAGGTCGGCGGGCAGCTGAGCCGGCGCCACCAGAGGGGACGGGCAGCCGGGGAACGAGCGGCTCTCGGCCGGCTGACCGCCCGGCGGCAGCTCCTGCCGGAGCACGCTAGTGTGCGCGGCGCGCAGCTTCGGGCCGGGGTCGACCCCCAGCTCGGACTCCAGCCGCTCCCTGACCTTCTGGTAGTGCTCAAGCGCCAGCGCCTGCTGCCCGCTGGCGGCCAGCACCAGCATCAGGCGCGCCTGCAGCGACTCGTCCAGGGACTCGCCGGCCGCGAACTGCCGCAGCAGCGGCAGGATTTGCTGGGGCTGGGCGCTGGCCAGCGCGACGTCGGCGGCGAGGCCGACGGCGGCGACGTACTCCTGATCGACGGTCGAGAAGTGCGCGCGGGTCCGGCCGCACAGATCCAGGCCCTCTCCGCACGCCCCGCGCCGCAGGCGGAGCGCTTCGGTCAGCAGCTTGAGCGCGCCCGCGGGCTGATTGGCGGCGTGCGCCGACGCCGCGTCCTGCACCAGATGGCGGAAGGAGATCAGGTCCGACGTGTCCGCGTCGGCGGCCAGCCGGTACGCGGTGCCGTGCCTGGTCAGCCACCGTCCGCCGGCCCTCGCGGGGAGATCCGGCTCGAGCGCGCGGCGGATAGCGCCGATGTGCTTGTGAATGACGTTGACGGCGCTGGCGGGCGGCTTCTCGTCCCAGAGCAGCTCGGTCAGGTCATCAATGCTGACGAGGTAATTGGCCCTTATCAAAAGCAACGCCAGAATTGCCCGCTGCTGATTCGAGCCCAGGTTCAGCTCAATCGGGCCCCGCCACGCACGGATCGGCCCGAGCATGCTGAACTGCACCTGGTCGGCGGGCAGGCGGGGCGCCGCCGGGTCTCCGGCGACGCGTACTTCCAGGTCAGCGACGCTCATGTAGCGACTGTTGCACAGGCTCGGGGCAAGATAAATGCCTCCGCGTAGCGGCTTCCTGCTGAGTTATTGCCCATTCCACTTGGCATACCTGATTCCTGCTAAATGATATCGCGGTCCTGCTGAATCGAGGCGGTCTGGCCTGCCGCCGCATCGGTCGGGTCGTCGCGCTGGACGCGAAGCTCCCGGTGCAGCGCGTGCGCGTCGCCGTAGGTGCGCGGGGTGACGCCGAACCGGCCGCGAAACTCGCTGATGAAGTGCGACACGCTGCCGTACCCGACCTCCTGCGCGACCCGGACGACGGTCAGCTGGCCGTCGATCAGCAGCTCCCGGGCCTTGTCGAGCCGTATCTCCTTGACGAACTGATAGGGCGACCGGCCGGTGATCTCCCGGAACAGGTGCGCGAACGCGGACGGGCTCAGGCTGACCTGCTCGGCCAGGTCGGCCACGGTGAGGGGCTCGGACAGGTGCGCGCGCACGTACTCGAGCACGGCCGAGACCGGGTTGCTGACGGACTCCGCCGCGGCGATGGCCAGCAGCCGTGAGTACTGCTCGCGCTGCAGTACCCGGTACACCATCTCCCGCAGGTACATGGGCGCGAGCACCCGACGGTCGGCGCCGGTGTCGATCGATCGCAGGAAGCGCAGCACCGCCCCCGCCAGCTCCTGGTCGAGGGCCGACACGAAGCCATTCGGCTCGGGCGGCTCCTCCCCGCCCGGCCGGCGGCGGAACGCCGTCGTGCGGCGCTCGATCATGTCGCTCGACACCTGGCGCACGACCGACGGGTCGATCTGCAGGACGAACGACAGAAACGGCTCGGCCGGCGACGCCTGGAGGATCTCGGCCTGGAAGTGGAGGTGACTGTTGAGCACGAGGTAGTGGAACGGGTCGTACTCGTACGTCGCTCCGTCGGCGGTCACCGCCTTCCGCCCCTGGGCGACGATGCACAAGGACAGGGACTGGATCTCTTCCCAGGTCGGGCCCGTCGGCGCCGTGAACTTATAGATCGTCAGGCCGGGCCAGAGGCCGGTGTTCCCGCCCTCCCGGGTGGCCCGGCGAGAGAGCTCGGCGATCAGGCCGCCGGCGTGTGTGGTTGCCATCCCATACCTCCGCGTGATCATGATCTCACCTCACGTTACCCTGGCGTTCTCGGGTGCTCGAAGTGGTCAGCCGCCAGTCGATTCACTGGAAGGTCACTGATTCTGCACTGCCGTCGGGTCTGCTGTGGAGGGACCCAGCGCCACGAGAGGGAGGAGCTTCATGCGCGCGACCCTGCTGTACGGCGCGGGCGACGTCCGCGTCGAGGACGTCCCCGATTCCGTCGTCAAGCTGCCGACCGACGCGCTGGTGCGCGTCACCGCGGCCTGCATCTGCGGCAGCGATCTGTGGCCGTACGACTCCGCCGCCCCGACCGACCGGCCCGCGCGGATGGGCCACGAGTTCATCGGCATCGTCGAGGACACCGGGCCGGAGGTGACCACCGTCGCCCGCGGCGACCTGGTGGTGTCCCCGTTCGCCATCTCCGACGGCACCTGCGAGTTCTGCCGCGAGGGGCTGCAGACCTCCTGCGCGCATCCTCAGGCGGGCTTCTGGGACGAGCAGCCGCTCGAGGGCGCCCAGGGCTGGCGATCCGGGTCCCGCTCGCCGACGGCACCCTGGTCAAGCTGCCGGTCGGGCCGGACGCCGCCCTCATCCCGTCCCTGCTGACACTCTCCGACGTCTTGGGGACCGGCCACCACGCGGTCGTGGTCGGCGGCGTCAGCCCCCGCACCCGGGTCACCGTGATCGGGGACGGCGCGGTCGGCCTGATGGCGGTCCTGTCGGCCAGGCGACTCGGCGCCGAGCAGGTCATCCTGATGGGACGCCACCAGGACCGCACCGACCTCGGCCGGCAGTTCGGCGCCACCGACGTCGTCGCCGCCCGGGGCGAGGAGGGCATCGCCGAGGTCCGCCGGCTGACCGGCGGCCACGGCTCGCACGTGGTCATCGAGGCCGTCGGCACCATGCCCGCCTACCGGCAGGCCCTCGGCACCGTCCGCCCCGGCGGCACCATCAGCCGGGTCGGCGTCCCGCAGTACGAGGACGCGCCGGTCGGCTGGGACAGCCTCTTCCGCCACAACATCCGGTTGGCCGGCGGCCCGGCGCCGGTCCGCGCCTACGCCGAGGAGCTGATGCCCGACATCCTGGACGGCGCCATCGAGCCCGGGAAGGTCTTCGACGCCGCCACCGACCTCAAGGGCGTCCCGGCCGGATACCAGGACATGGCCGACCGCACCACCCTCAAGGTCCTCATCAACCCCTGACCCGCGCCGCTGACGTCGAGCGCCCTTCCCGCACAGCCACGGCCGTTCCACCATCCCGCCTATCCTGGGGGCGGACGTAATCGTCGAGGGTGGGAGCTTGGTGAGAACGGGCGGGCTGGCGATCGAGGACCTGGAGGCGCTGCGGGTGCCGCTGGCCGGCTTCTGCTACCGGCTGCTCGGCTCGTCGGCCGATACCGACGACGCGGTTCAGGAGACGCTGATCCGGGCGTCGTCCCGACGGGATCAGTACGACCCGAGCCGCGGCCGGCTGAGCACCTGGGTGCACGCGATCGCGACGAACGTCTGCCTCGACATGCTCCGGTCCGCCAGGCGCCGGGCGCTGGTGATCGACCTGGGTCAGGCGACGGGCCGCGGCGCGGATCCGGGCGCGCCACTCCCGCCGGGCGGGTGGCTGGACCCGATGCCCGACGCGCGCCTGATCGCGGCCGCCGACCCCGGCGAGGTGGTGCAGGAGCGAGAGTCGGTCCGGCTGGCGTTCATCGCCGCGCTGCAGTACCTGCCGCCACGGCAGCGGGCGGTCCTGGTCCTCCGGGACGTGCTCGCGTTCACCGCCCAGGAGACGGCGGAGATTCTCGACGCCACCGTGCCCTCGGTGAACAGCGCCCTGCAGCGCGCCCGGGCGCTGCTGAGAGCCCGCCTGCCGGACCCGTCCGCGATCGGCGATCCCGAGGACGCCGGCCAGCGGGACCTCCTCCGCCGGTACGTGACCGCGTTCGAGGCCCATGATGTCGAGGGTCTGAAGGCGATCCTGCGGGCGGACGCGGTGGCCTCGATGCCGCCGTTCGGGTGGCGGCTGGACGGCGCCGTGCCGATCGCGGAGGCGGTCGGGGCCAGCGACTTCTGCGCGGGGGCGCGGCTTGTCCCGTGCCGGATGAACGGCGCCTGGGGATTCGGCCAGTACCGGCCGGGAGACGACGGCGTGCTCCGTCCGTTCGCCCTGGTGGCCGTCCAGATCGGGGGCGGCAGGATCGCCGAGATCGTGACGTTCCTTGGCAGTCAGCACCGGTTCCGCGAGTTCGGTCTGCCCGACACCCTCGCAGAACGGGAACGCGCGCCCCGCTGACCGCTCATTTGTCCAGTTCCGCGTCGTACCAGTCAGCGTAATCACCGTCGACGCGGAAGGAACCCCAATGCACGCACCCCACCCGGCCGGCCGGCTGGCAGGCGAGACCCGGGCCGAGCGGGAACGGCTGGCCGCCATCCTCGGCGGACTCACGCCGGAACACTGGTCCGCGCCCTCGCTGTGCGCGGGCTGGCGCGTGCAAGACGCTGTCGCCCACATCACGATGCCGTTCCGGACCAGGCCCCTGGGCTATATGGCCGGCCTGGCCCGGGCCGGCTTCTCGTTCCACCGTTACGCCGACCGAGACGCGCGCTCGACCGCGCACCGCTGCGGCCAGGCCGAACTGGTGGACCTTGTCCGGCGCAACATCGACAACCCCTGGCAGCCGCCCGGCGACGGAGGCGCGGGCGCGGGCGCGCTCAGCCACGACGTCATCCACGGCCTCGACGTCACCGAGCCGCTCGGCCTCACCGCGGCGCCGGCCGACCGTATCGCCCTCGTCCTCGGGTCAATGTGCCCGCGCCACCTCCGGTACTTCGGCGTCGACCTGGAAGGACGGCGCCTCAACGCGACCGACGCGGACGTCTCGGTCGGCACGGGACCGCACGCGACGGCGATGACCGCCAGGGAGATCCTCCTGATCATCACCGGACGGCGCCCCCTCGACGGCGCCCCCGGGGCCGCCCGGTGACGGCAGTCGGTGACGGCAGTCGGTGACGGCATCGGGACGGCAGATTAGTGGCAACCAGTCAGTGGCGACCGGTCATGGCACCGCCCGGAAGACGGCGATGGAGCGCGGTCCCACGCTTACCTGGTCGCCCTCCCGGCGCTCGGCCGCCTCGGCGGTGGCGGCGGGGTCGTGGCTGTCGATCTCGGCCTGCCACACCGCGCCCGGCCGGGTGGCGGGCAGCGTGAAGCCGAGCGGCTCCCACCACGCGTTGACCATGACCAGGAAGTCGTCGTCGATCATCAGCGTGCCGTCCTCGGCCCGGTCGGGATCGTCGGACCCGTCGAGGTAGATGGCGACGGCCAGCGCGCTCGGGTCGGCCCAGTCCTGGTTGTCCATCGGGGCGCCGGCGGGCGTGAACCACCGCAGCGCGGCGCCTTCGGCGCCGGCCAGGAAGCGCCTGCGGCGGAAGACCGGGTGCGCCCGCCGGAACGCGATCAGGCGCTTGGTGAAGTCAAGCAGTTCCTCGTCCGCGTTCGCCCAGTCGAACCAGGTGGTCTCGTTGTCCTGGCAGTAGGCGTTGTTGTTGCCGTTCTGGGTGCGTCCAAGCTCGTCGCCGCCGAGCAGCAGCGGCACGCCGAAGGAGAGCATCAGCGTGCTCAGCATCGCCCGGGACTGGCGGACGCGCAGCGCGAGGACGTCAGGATCGCTGGTGGGGCCCTCGGCCCCGCAGTTCCAGGACTCGTTGTCGCTGGTCCCGTCGTGGTTGTCCTCCCCGTTGGCCTCGTTGTGCTTGTCGTTGTAGGAGACCAGGTCGCGCAGCGTGAAGCCGTCGTGGACGGTGATGAGGTTGACCGAGGCCGTGGGCCTGCGGCCGACGGTCGCGTACAGGTCGGCCGAGCCGGAGAAGCGGTCGACGAATTCGCCGATCCCGATCGGGTGGCTGCGCCAGAAGTCGCGCATCGAGTCACGGTACTTGCCGTTCCACTCCCGCCACATGGCCGGGAACCGGCCCAGGTCGTAGCTGTCCATCTGACCGACGTCCCACGGCTCGGCGATCATCTTGCAGCGCGAGACCACCGGATCCTGCGCGACCATGTCGAGGAAGGCCGACACCTTGTCGAAGGCGCCTTCCTGCCGGGCCAGGGTCGGCGCCAGGTCGAACCGGAACCCGTCGGCGTGCATCTCCTGCAGCCAGTAGCGCATCGAGTCCATCATCAGCTGCAGGGTGATCGGGTCGCCCGCGTTGAGCGAGTTGCCGCAGCCGGTCGTGTCGTAGTAGTCACGCGGGTTGCCCGGCGCGAGCCGGTAGTAGGCCGGGTTGTCGATGCCGCGGAAGCAGAGCGTGGGGCCGTCAGGGCCCGCCTCGGCCGAGTGGTTGAAGACCACGTCGAGGATGACCTCGAGGCCGGCCCGGTGCAGCGCGTCCACCATCGCCTTGAACTCGCTGACCTGACCGCCTGGCCGGCCCGCCCGCACGGCGGCGGAGTAGCCGTTGTGCGGCGCGAAGAAGCCGATCGTGTTGTAGCCCCAGTAGTTCGTCAGCCCCCGGTCGAGCAGGAACGACTCGGGCACGTTCTGGTGCACCGGGAGCAGCTCGACGGTGGTCACGCCCAGGTCCTTCAGGTGCGCGATCGCGGCCTCGTGACCCAGCCCGGCGTAGGTACCGCGCAGCTCGGGCGGTATGCCCGGATGGCGCATGGTGAAGCCCTTGACGTGGACCTCGTAGATCACCGTATCCGCGAACCGGTACCACGGCCGGCTGCCGTCCTGCCAGCTGAACGCCGGGTCCACGATCAGGCTGCGCGGCACGTGGCCCGACGAGTCGAGGGCGCTCGGGGCGTCCGGGTTGTTCACGTCATGCCCGAATACCTCGGGTCCGAACGAGACCGTCCCGCTGACGGCCCGCGCGTACGGGTCAAGCAGGAGCTTGGCCGGGTTGCAGCGCAGGCCCTGAGACAGGTTCCATGGTCCGCTGACCCGGTAGCCGTACGCCTGGCCCGGCCTCACCCCGGGCACGAAGGCATGCCAGACGTCGGCGTCGTTGTCCCGCAGCGGGATCTGCGTTTCGGCGCCGTTCCCGTCGAACAGGCACAGGGTGACGCCCTCGGCGACGCTGGAGGCAATCGAGAAGTTCGTGCCCACCTTGCCGAGGTGCTCGGCCGGGGTGGGGCCGAGCGGGTGGATGTTGCCGGGCATCGCCTCGGCGGCCCGGGCGTCAGCCCGGGCGTAGGCGTCAGGGGCGATCCGGGCTCCGGGAATCGTTACGGTGGCTTGCTCGGTGGTGTTAGGCGCCGACATGACCACACCATGCCTGCCCCCGGGCCCGGCCAGAATCACCCGCAGCGGGTGGACGTATTCAACCGGCAGGCGACGAGCGGCGGGCCTCAGAAGGTGATGGCGGTGCGGCCGCGGGCGGTGCCCGCCGCCATCGCGGCCAGGATGCCCGGGGCCCGGTCGAGGCTGACCGGGGTGACCTCGGGCAGGATGCTCGCCAGGCGGCTGTGACGTGGATCCATGCCCGTCGGCCGTCGTTCACCCGTCTGGCGGCGCCCGAGCACCGAAACGGCCGCGATAAATTGGGGTAGTCCGGGCGGTATGGGGCAGTTCGGTGGGGCGCCTAGTTAGTCGCGGGCGCCAATGCGAGCGCTGGAGGGCGGACTCGGATGCTCCCTGTCTCCTTGATCTTCACCAGCGGCGTGGCCAGCGGTGTCAACTGCTACGCGGTGGTGCTGGTGCTCGGGCTGCTTGGCCGGTTCGGGCACATCGGCGCGATCCCGGCGGTGCTGGAGCGCCCGTCGGTTCTCGCCGCTGCCGCCGTGCTGTACTTCGGCCAGTTCGTGGTGGGCAAGATCCCGATGCTGGACTCGGTCTGGGACGTGATTCACACTGCCGTCCGGCCGGTCGTCGGCGGGGCGATCGCCGTCGTCATGGCCCAGCAGGCGCACGCCAGCCCGGCCGCGACGATCGGGGTGGCCGCGCTCGGCGGCGGGTCGGCGCTCGCCTCCCATGCGGTCAAGACCGGCATGCGGGTCGGCGTTAACGCCAGCCCCGAGCCGTTCAGCAACGTCATCGCCAGCCTGGGCGAGGACCTGGGCGTGGGCGGCCTGGTCTCGCTGGCGGTGTTCCACCCGGTCGCCGCCGCGATCGTCGCCGCCGTGGCCCTCGCGCTCGGCATCGCCCTGTTCGCGTTGCTGGCCTCGTGGATCCGCCGAGGCTGGCAGCGCCGCCGTGA
The DNA here is from genome assembly GCA_963836195.1 of uncultured Actinomycetota bacterium. Lineage (GTDB taxonomy): Bacteria > Actinomycetota > Actinomycetes > Streptosporangiales > Streptosporangiaceae > Trebonia. Next base: position 350,899 of record CAWIIX010000005.1, read on the forward strand.
TGCCCGTCTCCGGCGGCGCGCGGACGGCCGTGCGCCCGCCGGAAACCCGTCGCCGCAGAGCTAGGCGGCAGCCGGGCAGCCCGTTGTCGAAGTCCCGTCGGCCGTCGTCGTCGAAGCAGCGGACGCATCCCAGTCGATCTTGTAGTGCAGCATCCACGCCGCCTTCTCCGGGTTCGACAGTCGCGCGAACACCGGGCCTGGAGGCCGGCCTCGCCACGACCGCTGGCCTGCCGCGCGTGCTCGCGCTGGAGTCCGAGTACATGGTCGCCACTTCCGCGGCCCAGCTTGGCTGGCTGCGCTCGGTTATCGCGGATCTGCGCTCGGGCCGCCTGGACTGGTCCGAGCAGGAGCTGCTGGCCACAGCGCTCGGCGACGCGCAGGCGGCGCAGAACGGGCGGCAGCCCGAGCCCCTCGCAGGTCAGTGAACCTGGAGTCCGGGCCTGCTGGCCTGCCTGCTCAGGGTTTGACGGCGACGCCGCCCCACAGGATGGTCGGGAGGGCGGCGTCCTCGGGCGAATCCGGGCGCCAGTCGCTTACCCGGACCAGCCCCGGCTCCACCAGCTGGACTCCGTCAAAGAAGCCCGCCACGACGTCGTGCGGGCGCGCCACGTGGTGATGCCCGGTCGCGAGATGGGCGTTGAGGCTCTTCTCGAACGCGGCCACGTCGTCGGGCAGCAGGTCGGTGCCCGCGTGGGAGATGACCAGGAAGCTGCCGGCGGGCACGGCGTCGGTCAGCCGCGTCACTATCCGCCGTGCCTCGTGCAGGTCCGGGATGTAATGCAGGATGGCCAGCAGCATGATGCCGACCGGACGGGTCAAGTCCAGGGTCCCGGCCGCCTGCTCGAGGATCAGGTCCGGGTCCCGCAGGTCGGCGTCCAGATAGGCCGTACTGCCCTCCGGGCTGCTGGTGAGCAGCGCGCGGGCGTGGGCGAGCACCAGCGGATCGTTGTCGACGTAGACGACCCGGCTTTCCGGGGCGGCGGCCTGGGACACCTCATGGGTGTTGCTCGCCGCCGGCAGCCCGGTGCCGATGTCGAGGAACTGGCGGATTCCCTCCGAGGCGGCCAGGTAGCGGACGGTCCGCCCGAGGAACGCGCGATTGGCCCGCGCGGACAGCCGGATGCCGGGGAAGGCCGCCATCGTCTCGTCGCCCGCCACCCGGTCGGCGGTGAAGTTGTCCTTCCCGCTCAGCCAGTAGTCGTAGACGCGCGCCACATGAGGTACCCCGGTATTCAGCCGGAGATCATCAGCCGGATCCCTGGAATCCGGCGACTGCCGCTCTGCCAACGCAGTACCACCCCTCCTGCACTTGCGTCACACTCCCCGAGAATAGCGCCAGAAACGGGTGTCGGCAGGACCCGCTAGCCCAACTGGCCGCGGCGGCGGGTCAGGTGCGCGGTCTCGGCGGTGTTGCCCGCCAGCGCGATGGCCTTGTCGTAGGCCGCGCGTGCGTCCCCGCTCCGGCCCAGCCGGCGCAACAGGTCGGCGCGGGCCGCGTGGTAGGCGTGGTAGCCCGCCAGCCGGGGCTCGAGACGGTCGACGGCTGCCAGCGCCACCTCCGGGCCGTCGAGCTCGGCCACCGCGATGGCCCGGTTGAGGATCACGATCGGCGAGGGGTCGAGGCGGACGAGCTGGTCGTAGAGGGCGACGATCTGCGACCAGTCGGTGTCGCGGATGTCGCGGGCGGAGGTGTGCACGGCGCCGATCGCCGCGAGGATCTGGTAGGGCCCCGGCGCCACCCCGGACGCCAGGCGCTCGCGCACGAGCCGGTGGCCCTCGGCGATCAGCGCCGCGTCCCAGGCCCCGCGGTCCTGCTGGCCGAGCGGGACCAGTTCGCCGTCGGCCGAGACCCGGGCGCTGCGGCGCGCGTCGGTGAGCAGCATCAGCGCCAGCAGCCCGGCCACCTCCCCGTCGTCCGGCAGCAGGCCGCGGATCAGGCGGGCGAGCCGGATCGCCTCGGCGGTCAGGTCGTGACGCACGGGGTCGGTGTCGGGGCCGGTCGCCAGGTAGCCCTCGTTGAAGACGAGGAAGAGCACGGCCAGGACGCCGGAGACGCGGGCCGGGAGATCCGCCTCGGACGGCACCCGGTAAGGGATGCGAGCCGCCTTGATCTTGGCCTTCGCCCGGGTGATCCGCTGTCCGACGGTGGTCTCCGGCACCAGGAACGCGCGGGCGATCTCGGCCACGGTCAGCCCGCCGACCATGCGCAGCGTCAGCGCCACCCGCGTCTCCATCGCCAGCGCCGGGTGGCAGCAGGTGAAGATCAGCCGGAGCCGCTCGTCGTCGATGGCGCCGAGGGGCTCGGAAGCGTGTTCGTCATACACCAGCCGAGCCTCCCTGTGCTTGTCGACGCGTTTGCTCTCGCGCCGGATCCGGTCGATCGCCTTGCGGTTGGCGGTGGTGGTCAGCCAGGCGCCGGGGTTGGGCGGCACCCCGTCCGCCGGCCACCGCTCGGCCGCGGTCGCGAACGCCTCGGCGGCCGCCTCCTCGGCGACGTCAAGGTCACCGAAGCGCTTGGTCAGGGAGGCGACCACCCGCGCCCACTCCTCGCGGTGGGCGCGGCTGACCGCCTCCCCGACGTCGACCGCGCTCATTGGATGGGCCGCACCTCGACCTTGCGGTTGCAGGCCTTCGACCCCTCGGCGGCGAGCTCGAGCGCCGCGTCGAGGTCGCCGGCCTCCATGACCCAGAAGCCGGCCAGGTACTCCTTCGACTCCACGAAGGGCCCGTCGGTGAACATCGCCTCGCCGCCCCGGTTGTCGATGACGGTGGCCGACCCCAGGCCGCCGGCGAAGACCCAGTGCCCCTCGGCCTGGAGTCGTTCGTTGAACACGTCGATGGCCGCGTCTTCCTCGGGAGTGGCGAGGGCGACGCCGGCGCTGTCGGCGATTACGGAAACCAGGTACTTCATCTCGGCTCATCTCCTGTGGCTGGCGGGCGCCCGGTGCGGGCGGCCTCTCACCCCTGCTACGAACAACTCTGCCCCGATCCGACACCGCCTCCCTGGGTTTCTCGCCCGGCCGGATCGAGCCGGGTTGGCCGGGCTAGCCGATCGCGGGAACTGGGCGGCCGTTTTCCAGGTAGACGAACCGGCGACGCCGCGTCGCGGCCCGGACCCGGCGCCGGATGGGGGGCCTGAGCAGGGTCAGCGCCTTGTCGAGGGGCGCCAGGCGGTACTCGGCGATCTCCTGCGGCTGCAGGGTGATCGCGGCGAGGGCGGCGGCGTCGGCCGGTCCGCAGTCGAAGAGGTACCGGATGCCGCCGGGGCGCCCCGGGCGGGCGGGGCGGAAGTCGGTACAGGCCAGCCGGCCGGCCCGCACGTCAATGCCGCACTCCTCGCGCACCTCCCGGCGGCAGGCATCCCATGGCGTCTCCCCGTCCGCCTCCATGACGCCGCCCGGTATCGTCCATCCTGTCTTGTAAGTCGGCTTGAGGATCAGCAGCCGCCCGGTCGAGTCGAAGATCAGCGCGCCGGCCGACACCGGGATCGTCGGCAGCTCGTCCGGGGTCATGGCGTCGTACCTCCTCCGCTGCCTGTCCGTGGACTCGTGAAAGGCTACGCCGCCTTGGTATTTCTCCGCCTCGCCGCCTCCCCGGCGCCCGCGCGGGGCACTAGGCTGCGCCCAGGTTCCCCAATGCGGAAGGCGAATCGGGATGGCTGAGCCAGCGAGCGTCGGGCAGGCAGGCACCGGGCAGGCGGCCGCCCAGCCGGCGATCTCCGTGCGCGGACTGCGCAAGAGCTTCGGCCGCAAGGACGCGGTGGCCGGAATCGACCTCGACATCGGCCGGGGATCCCTGGCCGGCCTGGTCGGCCCGAACGGGGCCGGGAAAACCACGTCCTTGTCGATGATGACCGGCCTGCTGCGCCCCGACATGGGCACGGTGCTGATCGACGGCGTCAGCGTGTGGGCCGACCCGGCCGCCGCCAAGGCGGTCATCGGCGTGGTTCCGGCCGAGGCGCGGCTGTTCGACCGGCTGTCCGGCGAGGAGCAGCTTGAGTACGCCGGGCGGCTGCACGGCCTCCCGGCCGGCGAGGCCCGGCAGCGCGCAGGCCAGCTCCTCGACGTCCTGGACCTCAGGGATGACGCGAAGCGGCTTGTCGTCGACTACTCCACCGGCATGCGCAAGAAGGCCGCCCTCGGCTGCGCCCTCATCCACAACCCGCGGGTCCTCTTCCTCGACGAGCCCCTGGAGGGGGTGGACCCGGTATCCGCCGACGTGATCCGCCGGCTGCTCAAGCGGTTCGCCGACTCCGGCTCGACCGTGTTGTTCTCCAGCCACGTGATGGAGCTGGTCGAGCAGGTCTGCGACCACGTCTCGATCATCGCCGCGGGCCGTATCGTGGCCACCGGCACCATGGACGAGGTCCGCGCGGGCAAGACCCTGCAGCAGGCGTTCATCGACCTCGTCGGCGGGCGCGGAAGGGGCGGGGAGGGACTGTCGTGGCTCGGATCCTCGTCCAGCTGAAGCTCCGGCTGCTCCTTGGCGCCCTGCGCGCGTCCAACGCCAGCCGGGTCTCCTTCATCCTCAGCTCGGCGGTCGCGCTCGTCGTCGCCGTCGCCGCGTTCGCGGGTCTCGCCGCACTGCGGCACAACGGCGCGGCGGTGGACCTGACGGCGGTCGTCTACACGCTGTTCGCGTTCGGCTGGGTGGTTCTCCCGCTGATCGCGTTCGGGATCGACTCCACCCTGGACCCGGCCACCCTCGCGCTGTACCCGCTGCGCACCAGGCCGCTGGTGATCGGCCTGCTCGCGGCGTCGGCGACCGGCGCCTGGCCGCTGGCCAACCTCATCGGCGAGCTCGGCATCATCGTCGCGCTGGCGCACGGGGCGCTCGCGGTGCTCATCGCGGTCATCGCCGCCCTGCTGCAGGTGCTGTTCTGCATCACCCTGGCCCGGCTGGTCACGACGGCCCTGGCCGGGCTGATGCGCTCGCGCCGGGGCCGGGACCTGGCCGCGCTCGCGATCATCCCGCTGTTCGCTCTCTACGAGGTGTTCGCCCAGGTCGTTCCCAAGGCGGTCGGCAAGCACGAGCTGACCGCCGCCAGCTTCGCCGGGGTCGACCGGCTGGCTGCGCTGGCTGCCGCCGGGCCTCGCCGCGCACGCCGTCCAGGACGCCTCGACCGGGCACGCCGGGACGGCGGCGCTCCGGCTGCTGCTGGTGGCCGCGATCATCGTCGTCCTCGGCTGGCTGTGGGCCCGCGCCCTCGCCAGGCCCTGGTGACGGCCGACACCTCGACGCAGGGCGCGACCATCAAGGGGGGCGCCCTTCCGTTTGGCCGCAGGGGCGGGCTGACCGGCACCGTCGCCGCGCGGTCGCTCGCCTACCAGCGCCGCGACCCCACCTCCATGGTCTACCTGGCGCTCACCGCCGTCATCATGGTCGTGGTGTCGATCAGCTCGCTGCGCGGCCGCCATCCCGAGGTCGGCGTGCTGCTCAGCGCGGGCTTCGGCGGGGCGTTCACCGGGGTGCTGCGCGAGCGACCTGTTCGGCATGACCGGCCCCGCCTTCTACCTGGACGCGCTGGCGCTGTCGGGCCGCCGCGCGCTGCGCTCCTGGTTCGCGGGCCAGAACGCCGCCGTCGCCGCCCTCGCGGTCCCGGTGGTCATCGTCGTCCCGATCGTCCTCGCGATCATCAGCGGGCATCCGGTCAACGGGCTGCTGGCGATCGGCCTCGGCCTGGCCGCGACCGGCGTCGGCCTCGGGATCGGCGACGTCTTCTCCAGCGCGCTGCCGTACCCGATGGAGCGGCGGGCCGGCAGCCCCGCTGCCCCGGCAGGCGGACGGCTTCGCCCTCAGTCGCTCGGCGCCCGGCTCGGCGGCCTGATCGCGACGGGGATCCTCGTGATCCCGGTCATCGTCGCCATAGCGGCCACCGGCTCGGTCGCGGACGCGGTCCGGGTCCCCGCCCTCATCGCGGGCGGCGCCGTCTACGGGGCGCTGCTGGCCTGGGCGGGCATCGCCGTGGGGGCGGGCCTGGCCGAGGGCAGGCTGCCCGACCTCTTCCAGCTGGCCGCCCGCAGCAAGCTCTAGGCCGCGCCCGGCCCGGGCCGGCAGGCGGGCGGGCCGGCTACTGCGGGCGTCGTCGCGCCGCGTCGGCGGCCGCCTCCTTGGCCGCATCGTCGCCGAAGCCGACCCCGATCGCCTGGTCATCGCGGCGCCTTTCCTGATGCACCAGCTGGGAGAGGACCCGCAGGTCGGCCTCGGTCGGCTCGCCGCCCAGGGGAAGCGCGCGGGGGTACAGGTTGCGGGACAACACCGGATTGAGCTCGGCCGCGTACAGGCTGAGCTTGGCCAGCAGCAGCAGGAACGCCACGATGCCGATGACCGTGCCGAACGTGCCGTACGTCTCCGACGTGTGCTTCAGCTGGTGGGTGACCAGCCCGGCGCCGACGGTGATCAGCGCGGTGAAGGCGACCCCGCCCACGACCGCGCCCGGCAGCAGGCCGCGCGGACCGATCACCTTGGCCGTCAGCAGGGCGAAGGTGGCGAAGTAAAGCGCGGCGTTGACGACGAGGAGACCGGCGATGATCGGGACCCGGATCGCGTAGTTGCTGGTTCCGCCGGTCAGATAGCCGGAGACGAACGCGTTGATGAGGAATGCGCCGCCGATGGTGATCAGCCCGGCGATGCTGCGGCCGAGCCGCGGCAGGAATCCGGTGCGCTGGTCCTGCGGGATGTTCCAGACCGTGGCCATTGCCAGCTGGGCGGTCTGGGTCACGCCCTGCGCGCCGTAAAGCAGGCCGATCAGGCCGACGACCAGCCCGATCGTGCTTCCGTGGAGTGAGGTGCTGCCTTTTCCGGGTTAAAGCTCGAGCCGACCACCGGGAACTGGTGCAGGGTGTTGACCAGGCCGTTCCCGATCGACGCCTTGCCGATGAACCCGAACAGCGTCACCACCAGGAGCAGCAGCGGGAAGATCGCGGTGAAGCCGTACCAGGCCAGCGCGACGACCACCAGGTTGGCGTTGTCGTCGCCGAACTTCTTCTGCACGGCGTAGGGCACGCCGACCCAGCGAACCCGGCGCTGGAAGCCGTCGACCGCGCCCATTATCTTTCGCAGCGGATCCATCGCGCTCATTGCGGGCCCCCCAGTTCTGTACTTACCGCTGCTGCTACCCCGGGCCTGGGGAAATATGAGGGGTCGTGCTGCATTCCGGGCGCACCTATCGCTCTGAGTATTGACGACACAGGCTCTCTCGGGCATCGTTCACGTTCGGGGGCAGCCGACGGCAGCGCCCAGACCCGCATAGACGGCGAGGTTCACGATGAAGCGATCCTCCAGACGCCCGGCCGTATTGGCGACGGCCGCCGCCGCGCTCGTCCTGATATGCGGGGCGCTTCAATTCCAGCCTGCCTCGGCCGCCCCGGCTCCCTCCGGCACCGCCGCCTCCGATGGCCCGGGCGCCGCCTCGTACTTCGATCTGGCCCGCAAGGACTGCCTGGGGACGGCCGGGAACACGACCTCGAAGGTCTGGTACACAGTCGCCGACGGCGTCCTGTCAGACGTCTACGAGCCCACCGTCGACAACACGAACGTCGAGACGTTGCAGTACGTCGTCACCGACGGCTCGACCTTCACCGACCTGCAGACCCGCGACATGACCTACTCCGTCCAGGCCGACCCGACCGGCATGGAGTGCACGATCACGTCGACCGACGCCAAGCACGGCTTCGAGCTGGTCACCACCTACATCACCGACCCGCAGCGGGACACGGTGCTGATGAACACCCGGATCGAGCCGACCAGGGGCAGCACCGCCAATGTCGGCGCGCTGCAGATCTACGCGCGGCTCGACGCGCACGTGAACGGCGACGGGGGCGGCGGGAGCCAGAACGCCGGCGGCAACACCGGCGTCATCGACGCCCGCACCGGCATCCCGGTCGTCTACAGCACCAACACGACCACCGAGGCGGTCAACCGCACGTACGCGGTGCCGACCTACATGGCGATGACCGCCGCCTCGGCCGGCGTAGCCTCCGTCGGCTACGAGGGGACCGCGAGCGACGGGCTGACCCAGCTCGATTCCGGCTACGCGCTGACCCCGCAGACCACCTCGGCCGCCGACGGGCACATCGTGGCCACCGAGAACGTCACCCCGCCGCGCGGCTCGGGCGGCGACTTCACCCTCGCGCTCGGGTTCGGCCGCTCGCAGCAACAGGCCGTCGATACCGCCACCGACTCGCTGCGGGCGCCCTTCGGCTTCACCGCCCAGGCCTACGCGAACACCTGGCGCGCCTACGACCAGACGCTGAACCAGCCGCCCCGGTCGGTCCCGGGGCAGCCCGCGGGCACGATCCGCACGACCTACTACCTCGACGCGAACGTGCTCAAGGCCAGCGAGGACAAGACGTTCCCGGGCGCGGTGGTCGCCTCGCTCGCGTCCCCCTGGGGACAGGCGATCAACGCCGGCAATGACGTCAACGGCGAGCCGGTCTACTACGGCTCCTACCGGGAGATCTTCGCCCGCGACTCCTACGAGGCTTTCACCGGCTTCCTGGCCGACGGCGACCTGGCCACCGCCCGCGCCCAGGTCAGGTTCCTGCTCGACGACCAGCAGCTGCCGACCGGTGAGATACCGCGGAACTCGCTGCTCAACGGCAAGGCCGCGCCGGACACCGGTGGCGACCAGCTCGACGAGACCGCCGACCCGATCCTGATGGCCTACCTGTCCGGGCTCGGCGGCGACGACGCGCTGTGGACCGACCACATCAAGCCGGCCGCGGACTTCGTCGTCGCGCACGGGCCGTCCTACGGCGTGGAGCGCTGGGAGGAGCAGTCCGGGTACTCGCCGTCGACGATCGCGGCCGAGATCGCCGGGCTGACCGCCGCCGCCGCCATCGCCAAGATGCACCACGACGCCGCCGACGCGGCGGTCTACCAGGCTACCGCCGACGACTTCCAGCGCAACGTGCAGAGCTGGACGGTCACCACGACCGGCCCGGGCAGTTCCTCCCCGTACTTCCTGCGGCTGTCCAAGACCGGCGACCCGAACGCCGACACCAGCTACAACCTGAGCAACGGCGGCCCCACGGTGCCGCAGGACACCGTCATCGACGGCGGTTTCCAGGAGCTGGTGCGGCTGGGCGAGCTGTCGCCAGGCAGCGCGGTGTTCAAGAACTCGCTGTCGGTCCTCGACGCCGCGATCTTGGTCAAGACCCCGTCCGGCACCGGCTACTACCGCTACGGCACCAGCGCCGCCGACGGCAGCGCCGACGGGTACGGCGACTGCTCCACGGTCAACAGCCAGACCTCCTGCACGACCGACGGCGAGCCGTGGCCGACGACGGACACCGGCACCGGGCATCTGTGGCCGGTGCTATCCGGGGAGCGCGGCGAGTCCGCGATCGCCGAGGGCGACCGGTCCGAGGCCTCCTCGATGCTCTCCTTCATGATCAACTCGGCCTCGGGCGAGGGCCTGGTGCCCGAGCAGGTCTGGGAGGACCCCGACCTGGCGGCATCGCCCTACGGGTCGGACCCGACTACGGCGTCGATCGGCTTCACTGACGGGCAGGCGGCCGGCTCGGCCTCGCCGTTGACCTGGGCCCAAGCCCAGGAACTGCGCCTGATCGTGAACCTCGGCACCGGCGAGGACACCGACACCCCGGCGATCACCAAGGCGCGCTACGTGACCCACGGAGCCCCGGCCGCGACCGCGGTGACGATCACGGCCCCGGCCTCCGGCGCCACCATCGAGGGCGGCACCACCACCGTCAGCGGGACGGCGGCGGCCGGCGCGACCGTCGACATCCAGACCCAGGACACCGACACCGGCGCCGCCGCGACCACGGTGAGCACGACCGCCGACGCCTCGGGAACCTACTCGGCCACGGTCGCGATCGGCTTCGGCACCAACGTGATCACGACCGCCGCCACCACCGCGGCCGGGGCCACCGGGTACGCGCAGACCTCGGTGATCGGCGACGTGTCGGGCGGCACCACGGTCCTGTCGGTCATCGACCCGACCGGGGACGACAACGGCCCGGGGACCTATCAGTACCCGACCTCCTCGTCCTACAGCCCCGGCTCGTGGGACCTGACCGGCTTCCAGGTGATCACCGCCGGGTCGGAGGTCTACCTCCGCACCTCGCTCGCCAACCTGGTGCCGACGTTCGGCTCGGTCGACGGCGCGCAGCTGCTCGACATCTACGTGCACAACCCGTCGGCCACCGCCATCTCCACCGCGGCGGCGTTCCCGACTCGCAACTACACGATCGCCCCGGCCGACGCCTGGAGCGAGCGACTTGAGGTCCAGGGGTTCGCCTCGCCGGTGTGGGTCAACCCATCCGGCGGCCAGGTCGGCACCCCGACCGCGGTTGTCGCCTCCACCGTCGCCAAGACGATCACGATCGCGCTGCCGGAAGCCGAGTTCGGCACCCCGGGGGCGGGCTGGACGTTCACCGTCGCGATCACCGGACAGAACGGGTACAGCGCGGACCAGGCGATCTCGTTTACGCCGACCCCGGGCGCGTACACGCTCGGCGTGTGCCCGGCCGGGGTGAACGAGCCGATCTGCTCGCTCCCCACCGGCTCGGTGCCCGAGGTGATGGACACCATCACCCCGCCCGGCGTCTCCCAGGACACCGAGCTCAACCCCGTCCCCGGGCCCGTCGTCCTGCAGGGGGTGAGCGTGCCGTAGCAGGGCCGGCGGCAGCGGACGGGAATTATGTGAGCGCGCACGCGTTGTCACCATTAAGCCACCCGAGGACCGAACGGGTTGCCCGGCGGCCATTTTCCCGTATCGTGGTCACCAGCCCTTCCGTCGGCGGCTCCGGGTCGCGTGAGACCCTTGCCGTGAAAATTTGCGTTGATCCGGTGAGATCCGCAAATCGGCTGGGGGTCCGAAGCTACAGGCCTCGGTCCGGGACGGTCCCCGTCCCGTCCCCGGGACTGAGCGGCATGCTGCCGTGGCCATGCGCCCCGGCAGTGCAGAGGAGGAGTTAGTGGCTCGACCAGGCCAGCGCCAGCAGGGCGCTCGCCGTACCGCCCCGCGGAAGCAGCAGAGCGTCCGCCAGGGCGGCGACGTGTTCTCGGTGTTGTCCCGAACCGTGCGCGAGGTGGAGGCCGCCGCCCGGCGCGGCGTGACGCCCGCCGTGCGCGCGAAGTTCCAGAGCGCCGCCCTGCTGCTGCGCGAAGAGCGCGCCCGCGTGCTGGCGGCGGCCGGAAGCGGAAGCCACCGGGCCGAGCAGCTCAAGCGCCTCGACGGCATCGCGGCCATCCTCGCCGCGACCGCCGTCCAGGACGCCGGGCTGCTCGCCCTGCTGGCCGAGGACTCCGGCGTCTCCGACGCCGCCCGGTCGCCCAGGCGCGAGCCGGCCCGCGACCTTCGCGCCGAGCCGGCCCGCGAACAGACCGCGCCGGCCAAGACCGCGAGTTCTCCCGGCGGCCCGCCGACGCGGGTCGTCCCTCAGTCGGTGATCTCCAGGCAGCTCGCGAACCCGTTCCTCGCCCCCGACTTCTCGGCCGTTCCGCAGCGGACCTCCCGCCCACGCCGGCTGGCCGGGTGGGAACTGCTTGGGCCGCTGCTGACCTCCTTCGAGCAGGCCAGCGGGGGCGCCCCCGCGTGCATGACGCTTCCGGACCCGACCGCGCGATTCACCCCGGCCGGCCTGGAGCTGATGCCGCATCAGGGGGAGGTGGTGGCCGCGGCGGCCGCCGGTCACCGGACGTTCCTGCTCGCCGACGAGCCGGGTCTGGGCAAAACGGCCGAGGCGCTGCTCGCCGCCGAGGCGGCCAACGCCTACCCGCTGCTGGTCGTCGTGCCGAGCGTCGTCAAGACCAACTGGGCCCGTGAGGCGGCCCGCTGGACGCCGCACCGCCCGGTCACGGTGGTGCAGGGCGACGGCGAGGCCGTCGACGGGTTCGCCGACATCGTCGTGCTGAACTACGAGGTTCTCGACCGCCACCGGGGGTGGCTCGGTGACTTCGGCTTCCGCGGCATGGTCGTGGACGAGGCCCACTTCATCAAGAACGAGAGCTCGCAGCGCTCGCAGCACGTCCTCGCGCTGTCCAGCCGCATCCGCTCGCGCACCGCGCGGCCCCTGCTGATGGCGCTGACCGGCACTCCGCTGATCAACGACATCGAGGACTTCCGGGCGATCTGGCAGTTCCTCGGCTGGATCGACGACAGCAAGCCCCTCGGCGAGCTGGCGGACGCACTCGAGGACACCGGCCTGACACCCGCCGAGCCGGGCTTCTACCCCGCGGCGAGGCAGAGCGTGATCGACCTCGGCATCGTCCGCCGGCGCAAGCTCGACGTCGCCGCCGACATCCCCGCCCGCCGCATCGCCGACCTCCCGGTCGAGCTGGACGGCCAGGCCGGCCGGTCGATCCGGGCGGCCGAGCGGGATCTCGCCCGCCGGATGGTGCGGCGGTACGAGACGGCGATCGCGAACCGGCCCGCCGACGCTGCCGTCGAGGGCATCGACCACGACCTGGTGCTTCGGGTGGCCCGGTCGGAGCTGAAGGAAGCGGCGGCCGCGAAATCCGGCGAGAACGTGTTCACCATGATGCGGCGCATCGGCCAGGCGAAGGCCGAGCTGGCCGCGGACTACGCGGCCCAGCTGGCCAGGAGCACCGGCAAGGTCGTCTTCTTCGCCAAGCACATCGACGTCATGGACGCCGCCGAGGAGGCCTTCGCCCGACAGGGCGTGCGGTTCTCGTCCATCCGCGGCGACCAGACGCCCAAGGTCCGGCAGGCCAACGTCGACGCGTTCGTGAACGACCCGGATGTCGCGGTCGCGGTGTGCTCGCTGACCGCGGCCGGGGTGGGCCTGAACCTGCAGGTCGCCTCCAACATCGTCCTGTCCGAGCTGTCCTGGACCAACGCCGAGCAGACCCAGGCCATCGATCGCAGCCACCGGATCGGGCAGACCGAACCGGTCACCGCCTGGCGCATCATCGCCGCGCAGACCATCGACACCCGGATCGCCGAGCTGATCGATAGCAAGGCGGGGCTTGCCGCCCGGGCGTTGGACGGATCGGACGAGGAGGTCTCCTCGTCGGCCGACGTGCAGGTCGACGCGCTGGCGGCGCTGCTGACGGACGCGCTCCTGGTGTCGGCGGAACCCGGCGACGCCTTTGTTTCCTAACCCCCGGTGACCACGGCCCTGCCCGCTAGCTGCCCGGCTGGCTGCCGGTGATCCCGTACACCAACTGGTCGATCGGGTCGGGTTCGGGCACCGCCATCGGCACCCAGGTCAGACCCTGGAGGAAGACCGGCAGATCGTTGGTGTCGGCGTCGGGCAGCAGGACCGGGACGATGGAGCAGCCTCGGCTGACGGACTGCTGGATGAACGCGTAGATTTCCCGGTTCTGCCAGGGACCGCGCTCGGCGCCGATGATCAGCGCCGCCGCCGGGACCCGCTGGATGATCTCCTCAAGGTCCGGCAGCCAGGCAGACCCGGGGCGGAGCTGGCGCTCGTCCATCCACGGCCGCAGCCCGCGGTTCTTGAGCTGCTGCGCGATCAAGCGCACGGCGTCCTTGTCCGGCCAGTGGTAGGAGAGGAAGACGTCGTACTCGGCGACCTCCTCCTTTCCCCGCAGGACCGCGCTGGCGGCCGCGATCTCCCGGCCCACGTCGGCCGAGGCGTCCATCTCGGCCGTCGACTTGTCGGTGCCGTTGGCGTCGTAGTCGTCCCACAACGGGATCCGCTTCTCGCAGACCGGGCACAGGATGCTGAGCCGACCGCGGCGGATGACCCGGTGCACCATGTCCGAGGTGAACGCCACCTCGCAGTCCGGGCAGCTGTACTGGCGCTCCCGGGTGACCCGACCGGGCGTGGCCCAGCGTTCGAGGTGCGCGTGCACGAAGCGCTCGAACTGCTTCCTGGCGTCGTCGGGCACGCGGTCGTACCCGATCAGCAGCTCGGCCTCGCCCTCGATCTCGAACTTCAGGGCGACCGTGCACTCTCCCTCCTCGGCGGCGAACCGGGCCGCCGACTGCCAGGTGTCCACCCGGCGGAACCGGTCGGTGCGGGTGAGGCGGACGATCAAGGTCGCGTAGATGTTCTGGATCGGCCCCTCGAACCGGAAGATGACGCCGTCCCCCTTCGGCATCTCCGACGTTGGCAGGTCGCGCAGGTAGGCCGAGGGGAAGACCAGCTGAACGCCGTCCTTGGTTGGCTCCCGAAGCACCAGCTCGCGCTGGAGGAGCTCCTCCAGGGTGGCGAGCACCAGCAGCCGCTCCTGCAGTCGCTCGCTGACCCGCTCCGCCGCCGGGACCGGGAAATCGACGTTCACCACCTTGGTCTCGAGGATGCTCCCGAGCCCGTCGGGCTCGTCCCTGGCCGCGTTCACCATGGCGCCGGCGTAGGCGTCAAGCAACTCGGGCCGCAGCAGCACGTAGTCGCCGAACTTCAGCCGCTTCACCAGCCCGGCCGACTCCAGGCGGGCGATGCATCCGTCGAAGACCGAGGTCAGCCCGGCCGCGGAGGTCTCCAGGGGGGTGTCGCCGGCCGCGCCGGGCGGCTGTTCCTGGCCGGTCAGCAGATACATGCCGCCCGGCACCGCCACCTGGAACATCCGGCACAGTTCATCGACCGGGGTCAGCAGGCTGCTCGACTTCTGCTCCATCACGAATTTCTTCACCGCGGCGAAGAATGCGGTCGAGGTGACCTCCGGGATCCGGCTCCAGTCGATCGCCGCGAGCAGCTGGGAGCGCAGCAGGTCGATGTCCATCGCCTCCTTCGCGCTCGTCTTGAAGTACCGGATGAGCCCGAAGTCCGTCATCAGTTTCTGGATTCGCTGGTCAGAGACGTTGATGCCGCCGCGGTCGGCGCGGGCCGCGACCAGGAAGGCGGGCAGCCCGCCGTCCGCGGCCGGATGGGCGTGGCGGACCGCGCGCGCCCAGTGCTGCACGCCGGCCAGGGGCGTGGTCTCGCTTTTGGCGTCGAACAAGATAAGCGCCACCGCCGCCCCTTCCAGGTGCAGCTGGTGCACGATTCTGTAGCCGGGCTGTCCGGCCAGGTCCCACAGCAGGACCTCCCTGCTGTCGCCGGCGGGGTCCTGCTCCTCGGCCGCCGGGAGCCGCCAGATCCGCCGCCCGTGGGTCGACTCGGTGGGCATGAACTCCTTCCCGGCCAGCACCATGGCCAGGCCCGACTTGCCGACTCCGGAGTCACCGAGCAGTAGCACCTTTGCGTTGGCGTAGGTCGTGGTGGCGGGCGGGGCGCTGACCACCCGGTCCCAGTCGGTGACCAGCAGAAGCTCGGTCGATCCGGCGTCGACCAGCGCCAGCAGGCCGTCCACGGCGCTGACCGCCAGCCGGGTGAAGTGCGCGGCGACGCTGCGCGC
This sequence comes from uncultured Actinomycetota bacterium, assembly GCA_963836195.1. Lineage (GTDB taxonomy): Bacteria > Actinomycetota > Actinomycetes > Streptosporangiales > Streptosporangiaceae > Trebonia. The sequence continues at coordinate 366,193 of CAWIIX010000005.1, forward strand.
AGACGGGTCACGGCTCCAGAGCTGGGCCGGGGTCTCTCCCAGCGACCAGGCCAGCAGTTCGCCCCGTGCGGACCAGATCAGCGCGGTCCGCCGCCCGGGTACGAATACCATCCCCTCCGCCGCGATGGTTTCCACGACGGTCGAGGACACCGAGTCGTCCGGGCGCCAGACCCGCAGGGTCGCGTCCGTGGAGGCCGAGAGGACCGACTCGCCGTCGATCCAGCTGACCCCGGTGACGGTCTGCGCGTGGTCGTCGAACCGCCGTACCTCCTGCCCGGTCGCGCTGTCGAACACCCAGACCGTCGACGTGCCCGTGGTGCAGGCGAGCAGGCCGCCGTCGGGGGACAAGGCCAGGCTGATGCCCTTCAGGTGATAGCCGGGGATCCGCTTCCTGGTCAGCGGGCGCTCCCAGATCACCTCCCGGTCCGGCCCGATGAGCCGCAACCGCATTCCCTCGAGCGACGGCACCAGCACGGCCAGCCGGTCACTGCCGGGAACGAAGGCGAGCGCGGTCGCCGCCCCGAGAACCGACGCCCGGGCATCCGGCCCCCGGCTCCCCGCGCCCGCCGCGGGAGCGTGCCGCGGCAGTTCAACCACCCGCCGCTGGCCGTCATCGTCGCGGAACGCCAACCTGTCGCCGGCCGGCGCCCACGTGAGCCCCGGCGCCAGCGCGCAGGACAGGTGGAACCGCGGCGTCAGGCGGGAGCCGCCGTCGATGTCCGAGACCATGAGCCGTTGTCCGACGGACAGCGCCAGCCGGTCACCGGCCGGGGACAGGGCGACGCTGACGCTGGGCGGCTGATCTCGGCGGGACGGCCAGGAATCGGCGATGCCGACCTGCGACCGGGTCCAGGGGCGACAGCGATCGCGCTCTGGGTTGGTAAACGCATAAGGCTCTTTACGCACTAGATCCACTCCCGGCCCTGAGACACACGCATCACCCGTGGCTATATCACCGGTGGGCTCACCAGCATTTAATGATCCGTCCAGTCTCGCCCATTCGGTGTATCTCCAAGGTATACCTATAATCTTTTCCGCCCTGTACAGTCTATTGTTATGGCGGAGCGTGAGCCCAGCATACGAAACGAAGCGGTGGCGTGGTCGGACTTCGACGCTGGTGAGTACTGGAAGATCAACTATGCCTCTGTGCTGCCAGAGGACGCAGAAATTATGCAGTGCGCAAGCAAGTTCCTCATTGAAGCCTGCGGGGCGCCGACGCGTTCCAAGCGGGCCGTGGACGTCGGCGCCGGCACCAATCTTTATCCGTCCCTGCTAATGCTGCCCTGGGCCGGTAGTATCGTGTTCACGGAGTATGCCTCGCCCAATATCGGCTGGCTCAGCAAGAATCTGGCGCCCGGGCCCGGCGAATGGCGCTGGCAGCCCTTCTGGGATCTAATCGCGGAACTGCCCTGCTACCGGGGCATCGACGATCCCCGCCGCGCGCTCGGGGCCGCCCACGAGATCCGCACCCAGAGCATCTTCGACCTGCCCGAACGAGCCTGGGACATCGGCAGCATGTTCTTCGTCGCGGACGGCATGACCACCGACGAGGCGGAGTTCGAGGCCGCGGTGCGCGCGTTCCTGGCGTCCCTCGTGCCGGAGTCGCCCTTCCTGATGGCGTTCATGGAGGGCTCGACCGGGTACGGCGTCCGGGGTATCCGGTTCCCGGCGGTCAGGGTGACCCCGCGCTCGCTCGACGAGCTCCTCGCCCGCCTTCCCGTGACCGGCACCAGCGTTCTCCGCACGGACAATTCGGTCCGGGAGCTGAGGCCCGGGTACGACGCGATGCTGCTCGTCACCGGATTCGTCGCGGCATAACCGGCCATGCCTCCATCCCCGGGACCCCACGCGACTTGGCTGATCACACCGCGCTCGCGCGGGGAACCGTGCCCGCGGGGAAGGAAAGAATCACCATATAGACATACTCGGTGTCATGGCGGAGTATTATCATTATTGGGGGGTCGTGCTTGCGAGCCGAGGTCACAATGCCGCAACTCATTCATAGCGCAAGTCCCGGTGCGCTATCCTTTAGGTCCATGGCCGACCAAAACGCCGACGCCCCATGGAACACGTTTTCGTCTGATGACTACTGGCGTCGGAACTACCGCGAACTTCAGGCGGAAGATCAGGAAATAATCCGCCGTGTGAGCAATTTCTTCATAAGTGCGTTCGCGCACCACCCGCCCGCTCAGCGGGGCATCGACGTCGGTTCAGGCACGAACCTGTATCCCGCGTTGCTGATGCTACCGTGGACCGAGCAGATCCTGCTGACGGACTACTCCGCGAGCAATATCAGCTGGCTTGATGATCAACTCGCGGATGACACTTCCGACTGGACCTGGCGGCCGTTTTGGCAGCAGATGCGCGAGTCGAAGGGCTACCGCGAGGTCGACAGCCCGCGCAAGCTGCTGCGCGAGGCGTGCGTCGCCGAGCCCGGGTACGCGGGGATCGAGCAGGGCAGCGTGTTCGATCTGCCCAGGGCGCGGTGGGACCTCGGCACGATGTTCTTCGTGGCCGAGTCCATCACCAAGAAACCCGAGGAGTTCCGCGACGCCGTCGCGTGCTTCCTCGGCTCGCTGAAACCAGGCGCGCCGTTCGCGGCGGCCTTCATGGCGGGTTCGGACGGGTACGAGGTAGCGCGCACCGTCTACCCGGCCGTGCCCATTACCACCGACGACGTCCGGCGGCATCTCACCGAGCTCGGCGCGGGCGACCTGAGCGTCGAAATGCCGGAGACGGAGCACCGGGTCCGTCACGGGTACACGGGGATGATCGTCGCCACCGGTTTCGCTCGTTAGCCGATGACAAGGCCGGAGAGCCATGGAGATCCAGACACGGCGCCACATCCTCGAGATCTGGCGCGCGGCCGTTGACCACTGCTACCGCAAGGGGCAATGGACATGGGGCGGCCGGAGCGGCCGGAATTCGATCAGCGACGCCGAGCAGCTGCTGACCATCCTGTATCCGGCCACCGCGATCGACTCGCTGAACGTCGACACCGTCGACGAGACCGCCGACGACGTCCTCGACTACCTTCGCTCGCTGGGCAACGCGATGGACATCCCGCGTCAGCTGATGAAGTTCATCGGCGACTACATGCGCTCCTACCTGGTCGATGGGACGCCCGACTTCTCCGGGGCGAGCTACTTCGAGGCGGAGGACCCCGAGGCGGCGGTCGAGGACGAGCAACGCCAGCTGCACGTCGTCGACTCCTACTCGATGTCGGTGACGCTGTGCCTGGCCACGCTCGGCTTCCTGCGGGTCTACCGGCAGGGTCTGCGCAGCCCGAAGACGATCCAAGAGGTCGACGAGCTGGAGAAGCTGTGCTCGCAACGGCTGACCGCGGCCATGGTGGGCCTGCTGCGCAGCTTCACCGTCAACACCTTCGACACGAACGACCCGCCCGGCCAGATGCTGTGCGGCATGATCAACCAGCGCGGCGTCGCCACCGAGGTCCTCGTCCACGACCTGCTCGAGGACCTGGCCGAGATCCGGGCCAGCCTCCGGCAGGAGGTGACGATCGGGCTCGGCCAGGTGGCCGACGAGCTGGAGAACCGGGGCCGGCTGTTCGAATGCGGTTGGTCCTGGGGCGTCGTCGACGGGGCATCCGAGATCGCGCTCAACACGACCGACATCGGCACCCAGGTGACCGGGGTGGCGGAGGCGCGACCCTACCTGTACTACACGGTGGTCGCCCTCGACGGCATCCAGGACCTGTTCACCGAGCGGACCCGCACGCTCGGCCTGCTGGACGCGGAGCAGCAGCGGCTGTCGCTGGCGCTCCAGCTTCGCTCGGAGCTCACCCGGCAATTCTGGGCGAAGGTCGCCACCTTCGGCCGCGGCGGCCGGTGGCCGCTTGAGGACGTGCCCTGGCGGACAACCGACGGCCGCGAGTCGGACTATTACTCGGTGCTCCTCACCTCGATCGTGGTCGAGGGCGGCGGCGACCGGATCGTCGACGTCGACCGGATCGGGAACCTTCTCGAGGAGCTGGCGAACCGGGGTCGGGTTACCCGCAGGCCGGTGGAAGACGACCCGGCGATCAACCTCCACATCCCGGGCATGCAGCTGCGGTTGATGGGCAGCGAGAAGGTCGCCGAGGGGCCCCGGCTGGTGTGGACGGTGTCCAGCTACACCCTGCTGGTGCTCAAGCGGGTGCTCAAGGTGGCGCAGTTGCTCGAGGACAGCTCCGACCGGACCAGGTTCCTCGATCTCGCCGACTTGATCTGGACGCAGATCGAGGGCCGCAGGATCGAAACGGGGAACGGGCGCGGCCTGTGGGATGAGCCGACCCAGGTGTTCTCCGGCACGGCCTACGCCCCCTACGGGGTGCCGTCCTGGTATCACACCGAGCGGGTGGTCGAGGCGCTGGTCGGCGCCGCCGCCGTGACCCAGACGCCCACCAGCGCCTCCGACGAGCTGGTCGACAGCGCCAGGCAGCTACTCGCGGAGGCGGAGCACCTGTTTGACCGGGAACGGCTGCGGGGCACCAACGACACCGGGGAGCAGATGCGGGAGAGCTTCCAGGTCGTGGGGGCGAAGCTGCGGCGAGCCCGCGAGATACTCCGGGAGCGGCCGGGCACCGCCAGCGTGCTCGCCCAGGACGTGCTCCGCGAGCTGGACATGGTCGACGCGGCCCGGCAGGACACGGCGAGGATGAGCTAGCGATGATCGTCATCGCGACGTCGGACAAGGGCGGCACCGGCCGGTCGGTGACCGGGAGCAACGTCGTGTACCGGCGCGCCCTGCAGGGCGGCGACGTCTGCTACGTCGACTTCGACTTCGGCTCGCCGACGGCGGGGGCGATCTTCGGCATCAGCGCGCTCGCTCGCGGCACCACGACCGGGAAGGGCACTCACTCCTACCTCCTCGGGCGCTCGTCGACCGAGGAGATCTGGGACGTCTGGCAGCACTCGGACCGCACCAGCCTGCGGCAGCGGCCGCCGGGGACCGGTCGGCTGGCGCTGGTGCCGGGTGACGCCGGCGGGGGCGAGTTCTCGTTCGACGACGACGTGGTCGAACGGTGCATCGACCTCTTCCTCCGGCTGCACAGCGAGTTCGAGGTCGTGCTGGTCGACCTCAGCGCCGGCCGGTCGTACGCGGCTGAGATCGTCATCGCGGCCACGTCGTCGCCCGGCCTGCGGAACGTGACCACGCGCTGGCTGGTGTTCCACCGCTGGACCCGGCAGCACATCCTGGCCGCGAACGGCCTGGTCTTCGGCGACCGGGGGCTGCTGGACATCGGCGAGTCGCACGGCCTCGACCGCGACCAGTTCACCAACGACATCCGCTTCGTCCGCACCGCGATCGTGGATCCCAACGCGCCCGACCTGGCCGGGCTGCGGCCGCCGCAGCTGGCCTGGCTCCGCGAGGCCAACCGGGGACTGCAGCGGCTGGCGGCCGAGCTGAGCGTGGGCCGGACCGCCATGCTCGGCGCGGTGCCGCTGGACCCGGTGCTGCAGTGGCGCGAGCAAATGATCACCGACAGCGACGTCTGGGCCCGCCACGTCGCGAACCAGGCCACGATCGACGCGTTCGACTCCATCGCCAAGAAGATGGTCGACAAGTCCGCCTGGGAACAGCTGTGACCGAGCTCAAGACGGCGTTCCTGGAGACCAGCGCCGACTACAAGGTCGAGTCGGTGCCGCTCTCCCACGTGTCGGTCGAGGTTGGGCACCTGTACATGGAGGATTTTCTCGACGGCGAGCGGGCCGTGCGGCGCGCATTCGCGGCGGCCGCCCCGTGGGCCCGCACGGCGCAGACGCCGCAGGCGATCGGCTGCGACAAGAAATCAATCCGGGTCAGTACGTGCTTCCTGATCGACGACTACTTCAGCCGGTTCGCCTCCCCCGCGTCGGTCATCCCCATGGTGCTGGCGGCGGCGGAACGGGAGGGCGTGGAGATCGACTACCTGGCGCGCGAGTCGGCCTGCGCGGACGCCAACGGCATGAGCTCGGCCGCCCTGACGCTGGGGAGCCTGGTGACCGAGCCGGTGCCCGGCACCACCGGTGGCCGGCCGCCGCTGACCGAGACCGGCTGGCTGACCAACGGGCAGCGGTCGCCGAGCACCTCGCGGGGCGAGGCGATGGCCAAGCGCACCCCGTGGCAGCCGCCGCAGGAGAGCGCGCGCAGGCGGCACTCCATCTTCGTCGACGTCGAGCTCTGGGACGAGCGCGACGGGCAGCGGACCTGGTCGTGCCCCATGCTCGCCGCCGTCTGGCAGTTGCTCCGGCTGGGGCTGCTGCGCGATCAGGGACGCCCGGTCGTCACGCCGCAGGACTGGACCGACTCGCGCTTCCCCGACGACTGGGACGACCTCCCGGCGGTCATCCGGCTCAGGCCGAAGGCAGCGGCCTTCGCCGCCTACACGACGCTGTCGGTCCTGTCGCCGCGCTTCCTGCCGGTCGAGCTGGCGGTGCGGACCATCCTGAGCCAGTTCGCCTGCGACGAGAGCATCCTCGCGGAAGCCGCCAACCGGGCCTCGCGCGACGCGATGTCGCTGCCGGACGAACTGGTCGACCGGATCCGGTACGTGTTCGCGACCCCGGGGGAAACCGACCCCGCGTGACCGGCGTCCCCGTCACTCGTCGATCGGGCGCTCGGGGTTGGCGGCATCCCACAGCTGCTCGAACTTCCGCTCAAGGTCGCGGATCCGGTCCGGGCTCGGCGCCAGGTAGGTCCGGACGACGGCCGGCCGCGTCTGGCCGGCGGTGAACGACGTGGCCGGCGTCGTCTCGTAACTGACCGCGCCGTCGAACACGATGAAGTCGAAGATCATTGACCGCATCCACTCGGGAATGAGCTGATGATCGAGCATCCGAACCTCGACCCCGGCGTCACGCTGCATCTGGGTGATGCTCATGAAGGTCTCGTCGCGGGCGAGTTCCTCGTTCTCGAACATGAAAATGCGCCGGACCCGGACCTTCCTGGTGATCGCCTCGCGCTGCAGCTCGAGGTAGCGGTGCCCCAGGTCGCTCGTCCAGAGCCCGCCGTCGAAGCCGCGCATCCCCGCGTCCACCGTCGACAGCGAGATCGCGTTGATCGACAGCTCGGCTTCCCGCGCCAGGCCGAGCAGCAGGTCCCGGTCTTCGCCGTCATAGGCGATCCCGCCGCCAACCGGCAACTGGCGCACGAACGCGGTCACCCGCTCGACCTCCCGGCGCGCGAGGCGCTGGAGCAGCGGGTTCACCCGCCCGTCGACCTGGCTGGCCGTCTCCACGAAGTCCGCCAGCAGTGCCGGGCCCAGGCTGGACCGCTCCATCATGGCGTTCAGCTCGGCCAGCCGGCCGATTTGCATAAAACCGGCGCTAACGCGCTCGCCGACCGCCGAGACCCGTATCTCGGTGTCCACGATGAAGAGAATGAGCGCGATGCCGAACGCGACAACTGCGGCCAGCTCCAGGGAGTTCGCGACCTGCATTCCGCCAATATTCGAGGCGACCAGCGTAATGAGCCCGATGAGTAGCGGGAATCCGATTTTCAGCACGATACCCTGCACGAGGCCCCGGTGCATTCCTCGGTTGGTCATGCGGGCTCCGACCTCGGCGTCTCGGTGAACGGCTGCAGCGCCTCGATAAGGCCGATCGACAACTGATCGCGTATCCGCTCGACGGTTTTCTGCCATTGCAGTGAGAACCCCGACCTGTTGTCCAGTTCCTGCCAGATCCGGTCCAGGGTGCCGCTCACGTGCGCGGCCGGCATCCAGGCGTGCACCAGGTGGTCGATACCGGGGCGGAGCATGCTGACCAGTTCGACCGCCGGGCGACTGCGGGCGACGGCCCGGTCCACGATCTCCAGCAGGGTGGAGAGCAGCCAGTCGTGCAGGGCGAGGTCGGCGCAGAAATCCGCCAGCGCGCGCGGATCCGGCTCCGGCGCGCGCAACCGCACGGTGCGCAGGCTGTCCGCCCCGAGCGTGAACACGATCTCCCGCTCGCCATCGGACGTCTCGGCGCACCACCGCAACTGGGTCCGGCGACTGCGAAACGGCGGGTTCCGGTCGAGGTACTCGCTGCGCTGGACCGCCGCCAGGGTCCGCACGTTCACCGCGCCCAAGTCAAGCGCGGTCGTGGTTTCCGGGCCGTGCAGGAAACCGGCCGCCAGGCTCTCGTCGGACGCCTTGCCGAGGACTTCGAGCACCCCCGGCTGGGCGAGGTAGTGCGACCACGGGCGACGGCGGCCGGCCGGGTCCTGGCGGAAGGTCGCGTGGGTGCCGGCCTGGATCACGCGCCCGTCGGTCAGCGACAACTGCGTTGCCGGGGTGCCGACGACCCGGACCTCGCGGCGCCCGGCGAGGGGCGCGGCGCAGTCCACCCCGGTCAGCACCTCGGGTGACCACGTGTAGCGAATCGGCCGCTGCCTTGTCCGCACCGATCTGCCAGGCACAATCGCGAGCAGTTCCGCTGCGGTGTCGGCCGGCACCGCAGCCGATGTCAGCAGGAGGCCGGTGTGCACCTCTCCGATGGTCAGCGGCACGGTCAGCGATTTCCACTTCTTCGGCCCGGCATGGCCGCATAAAACAGATTCATAGCCATTACCTCACCTGACTAATTAGTCGCTATTTCACCATACACCGCCCTTGCCGCGCAATAGAGGAGAAGGGTGGGGTAAGACTCGCATTGCCGGCTGCACACTACCGCATTGGCTAAGAGCATAGCCGTGCATCTACCGCCACGGCCGGACGATACGAGAAGGCGAAAACGTGAGCGACCATCGCCCCGGCCGGGTAGGATGACCGCCGCGGGCGGTGCCGGCGCGAGAACCCGCAACCCCCAACCCAGGTCTTTATGTATAGTTTTTCCATCATTAAGCAGCTGGGTTTCGGAGAGGTGCTGCGCGGCCATCGGCGCGCGGCGCGGCTGACGCTGGAGCAGCTGGCCGAGGTCTCGGGGGTCAGCGCCAGGAGCCTGTCCGATATGGAGCGCGGTCGAAGCAAGGGGCCGCAGCACCGGACGGTCACCGCCCTGGCGGACGCGCTTGCCCTGGACGGGGACGCGCGCCGGGAGCTTTTCGAGCTGGCCCGCGACGGCAGGCTGCGGGATCACTGGGCGCGCCCGGCCGGCCGGTGTGAGCTGCCCCGGCTGGTTGACGACTTCACCGGCCGGGCGGCCGAGCTCATCTGGATGAGCGAGCTGGTGTACGCCGAGAGCGCGCCCGGGGCCGGCCTGGTCGGGCTCATCACCGGATCGGGCGGCATGGGGAAGACCACGCTCGCCGTCCGGGCGGCGCACCTGCTGCGGCCGAGCTTCCCCGGCGGGGTGTTCTTCATCGACCTGCTCGGCATGTCCCCGCGGCCTGCGTCGGCCGCCGACGCGCTGCGGCTGCTGCTTCGCGCGCTCGGCGCCGCGGATGAGCAGATCCCGGTCGACCTACCCGAGCGCTCGTCGGTCTACCGGTCGCTGCTGCGGGATCGGCGGGCGCTGGTCGTGCTCGACAACGCCGGGTCGGAGGATCAGGTCCGCCCGCTGCTGCCGGGAGACGGCGCGAGCCGGGCGCTGATCACGAGCAAACGGCTGCTGGCCGGACTGGAGGGCGTGCGCCGCCTCGGCCTCGGGCCACTGTCGCCGCCGGAGGCGACCGAGCTGCTGGCCGGGATCCTGGGCCGGCCAGCCGCCGGCGACGACGAGCCGGCGCTCAACCGGCTGGCCGAGTTGTGCGAGGGAATGCCGCTGGCGCTCCGCATCATCGGGAACCGGCTGGTCAGCCGCCCCGGCTGGGATCCGGCCGAACTCGCGGCCCGGCTGGCGGACGAGGAGCACCGCCTCGATCAGTTCAAGGCCGGCGACCTGAAGATCGCAACCGCGTTCGCGATGTCGTACGAGCAGCTGGCCGACGCCGCCCGGCGGATATTCCGGCGGCTGGCGGTGGTGCCGGGCCGCGACTTCGACGCCGACCTCGCCGCGCTGGCCGGCGAGGTGCCGGCCGACGTCGCCTGGGATGCCCTGGACGAGCTGGTCGACCTCGGCCTGCTGCTGGACAGCGCGGCCGGACGCTATCGCTTCCACGACCTGGTCCGCCTGTTCGCCCGCACCCGGCTCGAGGAGGAGGAGACCCCGGCCGAGCGCGAGGCGCTGACGGCGAGGCTCGCGTCATGGCTGCCGCGACCGGCAGATCACGCTGACGCCCGCGGCTGAGCGCACTTCTGCGTGCTGTTCTGCGTGGTGCCGCCGATGCCCCGCGAGTTCACTTGAGCGCACCGGGACCGGCGCCAGAGCCGGTCCCGCTCGGGTCAGGAGCGACTGTGGCAGTCAAGAACATCGTGCTCGTGCACGGCAACTTCGCGGACGGATCGGGCTGGCGGGGCGTCTACGACCATCTCACCGCCGACGGCTACCGGGTGGCCGTCGTGCAGAACCCCACCCTCTCCCTCGACGGCGACGTCGCCGCCACCCGCCAGGTCCTCGACCGCCTCGACGGCCCGGCCGTGCTGGTCGGCCACTCCTACGGCGGGGCCGTGATCACCGAGGCCGGCAACCACCACCATGTCGCGGCGCTGGTCTACGTCACGGCGTTCGCGCCCGACGCCGGTGAGTCGGTCAGCGCGCTGATCGCCGAGGCGCCGCCGGGCGCGCCGGCACCGCCGATCCTGCCGCCGGTGGACGGGCTCCTGTTCCTTGACCGGGACGAGTTCGCCGCTTCCTTTGCCGCCGATCTGCCCGAGAAGCTGGCCGCGTTCATGGCCGACTCCCAGGTCCCGGCGGGGGTGGACTGCCTGAACGGCGCGGTCACCGAGCCCGCCTGGCGCAGCAGGCCGTCCTGGTACCTGGTCGCCACCGACGACCACATGATCCCGCCCGCGGCCCAGCGGGCCATGTCCGAGCGGGCCAAGGCGACCGTCACCGAGACCCCCGGCAGCCACGCCGTGTACGCCTCCCGTCCGGCCGTGGTGGCCGCCGTCATCAGCCAGGCTGCCCAGGGCGTGAACGGCTAGCCGTTGTCGGTGGGCCATTACGCGAATTTTTTCATCGCCAGCGCCGGCGCGTCCGCCGCCATCTTGGGGTTGCTGGTCGTGGCTGTATCGGTCGTCAACGCGGACGACGGGAACCCAGCAACTCGCGAGCGGCGGACTGTGCTGGCCGGGACCGCGTTTATCGCCCTGTCAGACATCTTCATCGTCTCGCTCGTGCCCTTGACCGGTGGCGCGATCGTCTTCGGGCTGTCAAGCGCCGCGATGGCGATCGTCGGCCTGCTGACCTCCAGACGGCTGATATCGAGGGCACATCAGGCGGGGAACTTCTCGCTCGAATTTGAAACCGGACGGCTGAATATCGCCTTCGCGTCGATCTCGGTCGGCGGCTACTCGGCGCAGCTCGCCCTCGCCGTGGCGCTCCTGGCCAACACCCGGAGCGCGACCCTGCAACACGCTTTGGTCCTTGTCATCGTGGCTCTGTACGGCAGCGCCCTCGGCCGGGCATGGGAGGTCACCGGGATAACCCGACGAGAATGAGTCGCGGCCGCTGCGGGCGGAGCTAGATGCGCCCGGCCACCGCGTACGCGATCGGGGCGAGTGCCAGCGTCGAGCAGATCACCAGGTTCGCCGCCCAGTAGCGGAGGAATACCGCCGCGAACTCGCGCAGCATCGCGCTCGGCCAGTAGTACCCGGCGGTGCGCGCCCCGGTCACGTGGCCCCGGATTCCGGCCTGCCGCGCGATGATCGCCGTGCGGAACACGTGGTAGTTGCTCGTCACGATGACGCACCGGGCGCCCTTTCCCCCGGGCTGGCAGGCCGGGCCGCGTCCATGATCGCCTTGCTGAACGACAGGTTCTCCTCGGTCGTGCGGGACCGATCCTCGCAGACCAGCTGGCCCGCGGGGAACCCGCGAGCGGTCAGGTGCGCGGCCATCGCCACCGCCTCGGCGGTCCGCTCGTCGCTGCCCTGGCCGCCGGAGACGATCATCATCGGGTGACCGCCGCGGGCGGCCAGCGCCGCCCACACCGCGCGCCCGCGGTCCAGGCGGCCGGCCAGCAGCGGCGTCACCTGCCCGCGCTTGCCCAGCCCGGTCCCGAGCACGATCACGTACTCCGCGCGACTTGCCAGCACCGCCACCCGGCCGTAGAGCCAGGCGTAGGTCACGTAGGAGACGAGCAGGAACGACACGTACCCGAACACCAGCGTGGTCACCGTCGCCAGCAGCCCCAGCTTCACGCTTCCGGTCCGCTCGGCCGCGAGGTTCAGCCCGATCACCGCGAGGATCCCGACCCCGGCGACCAGCGGCAGCAGGTTCGCGGGGCGCAGGCTCTCCCGGCGGGCCATCGTGAACCCGTTCTCGACCAGGAAGCACGCCACCAGCAGGGGCCCGAGGGTGACGACCACCACCAGTCCCAGCAGCAGCAGGTGCCCCTGCCGTCCGGGCATCTCAGCGAGCCGGTCGGCCAGGCCTAGGGCCGCGAGCGCCAGCGCCAGCCCAAGCAGGACCGCGTTCCTGAAGCTGCGCGAGTCGGCGATCACGCTCACCAGGAACGCCGCGAGCGCTAGCACCGCTAGACCGAGCGTGACCACGACCGGAGGTTACCAGGACCCCCTGCCTTGCGTCTGACCAGCAAGGCCTGACCCCGCGTCCGTTCGGAGGGAAAAAGATTTTTATCCCGAACGGACCCGGGTGACTCTTCTCCGCACCACTGGACCCCGGGGCATCAGCGCGATCACCTTCGACCCTGGGCCCGAGTAAGCCGCAGGGTGGCGGCGGCGGCGTCATCCGACACCATGCGGTCGACGGTCGCTTCGCCGTAGCGGCCGTACTTGGCGCGATAGGCTGCGTCGACGCTCGCCCGCAGGCCCGACTTGTCGTCGCCGACGTCTTCGACGGCGACATCGGCCGCCAGGCCCGCGACCCGGATGCGCGCTCGCCGCGAGCTCACTGCGTGGCCGAACCAGCCGTCGTTACGGCGGTACCAGGTCCGCACGTAGACCTGCCCGCCGGCGATCACCACCCAGACCGGAACATCCCGGCGCAGCGTTCCGTCGGCCCGCTCGGTCGCGATCCGCAGCTCTTCGGCTCCATTGATTCGCTCCAGCTCATCCGGAGACCAGGCGGCTGTCATAAGACGGAACTCCCCGATTGCGGCGGGCCGTACTCACCGAGCCGTGCCTTAGCCTGGTCGAACACTTCGAAGGATCCTTTTTGACCTGGCCGTCCGGTCGGCGGAACACGTGGTGCTGAAACAGGCGGCGGTCAGGATGCGTCGGCCGTGGGTGCGCTGGACGCCGCGCCGGGTCCGGAGTTCCCGTTCACCGCCGGCCCTGCGGGTATCAGCAGCTCGAACGTCGAGCCCTGGCCCACGGTGCTGTTCACCCGGACGGAGCCATGATGGGCTTCCGCGATCGCGGCCGCGGTCGGCAGCCCGAGCCCGAACCCGCCGACCTCCCGGCTCAGGTAGGGAGTGGCGCGGGAGAACCGGGCGAAGATCCGCTCCAGGTCGGCTTCCGGGATGCCGCAGCCGGAGTCCGTCACCGCCAGGATGACGTGCCCGTCCTGGACGCAGGCGCTGAGCTCGATGCGGTCGTCCTTGTCGGTGTGCGCGACCGCGTTTTCCAGCAGCGCGTCAAGCGCGACCGCCAGCCGGTCGCGGTCAACCAGGACGGTGGCCTCGGGCACTTCCCCCAGCCGCCACCTGCGCGGCGCGTAGCCCCAGCGGTCCAGCGCCTCGATCACGATCGAGTCGACCCCGACCGGCGCCAGGTCAAGGAAGCCGGGGCTGCCGACCGAGGCCAGCAGCAGCATGCGGCTCGACAGCCTGCGCAGTCGGGCGAGCTCGCCGATGACCACGCGGGCGTCCTCGGCGACCAGCTGGTCAGTGGCCGACTGCCCGATAAGCTCCGCGTGGCCGAGCGCCACCGTGATCGGCGTGCCGAGCTCGTGTGAGGCGTCGACGCAGGAACAACTGCTGCTGCTCGAGCAGGCGCAGGTTCTCCCGCGAGACGCGCTGCACCTCCTCCATCGCGGCGAGCCGCTCCAGCAGCGCGGCCTGCCGCCGGCGCCCGTGCCAGACCATCGCCAGGAACATGAGCGCGACCAGCGGGACCTCGACCAGATAGTCGGCTTCCTGCTGACCGTCGACCACCTGTCCGACGATGATCCCGCCGGTCGCCAGCGTCACCACCGCCACGGTCAGGATGGCGGGCTGCAGCCGCCACATCCGCCACCCGTAGACGAGGGTCAGGCTCACCCAGATGACCAGGAAGGGGATCGTCGACCAGGCCCCCATCTGGCGCATGCCGAGCAGGTTGACCCCGACGAACACCGCCCACACGATGTCCACCCATGACGACCGCACCCAGCGCACCCTCCCACGGTAGAGGCGTTCGGTCGCTGGAGCCATAAACCGGCACGAAGGTGACCAATCCGTCATTGGGGCCGTGACGCTGCCAGCCCGCGCGGACGATCCTCGGTGGAGTGACAACCTTTCCGCTCGGATCGGCCTCTAGACAGGTGTGACCACCACAGGAAGCTGGCGACGATGACTAGCCCCGAACAGGAGTACCGGGAATTCGCCGGTAGCCGCGCCGCTTCGCTGCATCGCACCGCCTATCTGCTATGCGGCGACTGGCATCTGGCCGACGACCTGGTGCAGGAGACGCTCGTCCAGACCTTCCGCCACTGGCGGCGGGTGCTGCGGGCCGACAACCAGAACGCCTACGTCAAACGCATCCTGATCAACGAGTTCAATCGGCACTGGCAGCGCTATGGCGGACTGCCCGTAAGCGCCAACAACGACCGTCTCGAGGTCGCCGTCCCCGACATCTCTGATGAGGTCGTCAACCGCGCCGATCTGCTGCGCGCCCTGTTGGCCCTCCCGGCCCGGCAGCGGGCCACCGTCGTCCTTCGCTACCTGGAGGGGATGAGCGAGCGGGAAACCGCTGCGGTCATGCGGTGCAGCGAGGGCACCGTCAAGAGCCAGACCGCCCGGGCGCTCAGCGCGCTCGAAGGCTGTCTGAAACACAAGGAGTTGCCACTATGAATTCCCCGACCGAACAGCAACTGGGCGCGGCGTTCCACGACCTGGTCGCAGAACAGCCCTTCACCCCGGACGTGCCGGCCATCGTGCATCGCGCGCGGCGGGCCCGCCGGCGGGAGCGGATCGTTCGGGGCGGCATCGGCGCCGGCGTCGTCGCGGTCGCGGCGGTGGCGGCCGTCGGCGTGGCCAGCGCCGTCCCGTCCGGGCAGGCTGGAACGGCCCAGGCCGTCGGTGCGCATCCGACGGCCCAGGCCAGCGGCACGCACCCCGCGAGCACCGGCGCGTCGGCCTCGTCGAGCGCATCCGCGTCGGCCGGTACCCAGCAGCCACTGGTGCAGCTGGCCGCCCTCATAGCCGCCGAGCCGCGGCCGAAGGGCAACGCCACGCTGGTGGAACGCGAGACGACCCTGGCGGGTCAGGCGACCGTCAAAGTCTGGGACCTGTACACCGACGACGGCCGGTACTTCTTCTCGCAGACGAAGTCCGGGCTGCCGGCCCAGGTCCAGGAGGACAACAACCAGGGCGACGGCCTATTCGCACGGGAAGTCGCCGCCGCGACCTACGCGGTGACCGGCAACCTGGACACCGCCGCGCTGAAGATGGCGTGGGCCGCCAACACGACCCCGCCCCCCGCGTGGCTCAAGGCGCAGGTCAAGAACATATCGGCCGGGGGGTTGCAGATCGACAACTACGTCTGGGAGGGCAGTGAGGACGCGCTGGTCGTGGGTTCCGGTAACCCCCAGGTGCGGGCCGGGGTGCTGCGCCTGGTGTCCATGCTGCCCGGCGTCAGCGTCACCCACGGCACCGTTGACGGCCAACCCGCGCTCACCCTCACCGCTAGCGCGGCCGAGTTCGGGATCGGTCCTACCAGGAGGCGATCACGATCAACGCCAATACCGGCATCCCACTGAAGATGGACGGCGGGACGCCCGGCAAGGTCGCCACCACCGTCACCTGGGTAGTGACCCGGGTCAACCTGGCCGACATCGCCGCCGGCAAGGTCTGACCAGCCATATCAACCAGCGATCCCCGGCCGGTACGCGCACCCGGCCGGGGATCGCGCCATTGCGTTCGCTGTCCTCGCCCGCGCGGTCATGGTCATCGGAAGGGTGTCTCCACCCCGCCCTCGGGGTGGTGGTCGTGGGCGTTCCCGTCGGCGCGGACGTTAGCCGCCAGGGCGCGGGGGTAATCGGGGCGGATGGACTCAGCTGTGCCCGGACGCCTCATCGCGGGAAGATACCGGCTCGCCACCGTCGTCGGGCGTGGCGGCATGGGCGTGGTGTGGCACGCGCGCGACGAGCTTCTCGGCCGTGATGTGGCGGTCAAGGAGCTTGCCTGGCCCGCTTGCATCTCCGCCGACGAGCAGCAGGCAGCCCGCCGCCGCGCCGTCAGGGAAGCCCGGGCAGCGGCGCGGCTCAGCCATCACAACGTCGTCCAGGTCTTCGACATCCTGGAGGCAGACGGCGGTCCGTGGATCGTCATGGAACTGCTTTCGGCGCGGTCGCTGCGGGACCTGGTGGCGCAGGACGGGCCGCTCGCCCCTGTCCAGGCGGCCCAGATCGGACTTGAGATCCTCACCGCGCTGCGCGCCGCGCATGCGCTCGGCATCGTGCACCGGGACGTCAAGCCGGCCAACATCCTGATGGCCCGTGATCGGGCGGTTCTCGTCGACTTCGGCATCGCGCAGGTCGCCGAGGCCTCGGCCGGGGCCACCACCGCCAGCATGCTCATCGGGTCACCCGCGTACATCGCACCGGAGCGCGCCCGCGGCGGGCCGTCCGGGCCCCCCGCTGACCTGTGGGGACTGGGCGCGTCGCTGTACGCAGCGGTCGAGGGCCGCGGTCCCTTCGACCGGGACGGCGGCGCGCTGGCGAGCCTCACGGCGGTCGTGGCGGACGAGCCGGAGCCGGCGACCCGGGCGGGGCCGCTGCTGTGGCCGGTGATCAGCGGGCTGCTGAGCAAAGACCCGGCCGAGCGCCTCGACGCGGTCGAGGCCGAGCGGATGCTCCGCCTCGCCGTCGCGCCCGCCCCGCCCGCCCCGACCGGGATCAGCGGTCACCGCAGGCGGCGACGGTCCCGAATGGCCGCCGCCGGGCTCGTCGGCGCCGCGGTGGCGGTAATGGCGTCGGCCACGGCAGTGGCGATCGACCGCCCCGTCCAGGCCGGGCAGCAGACGGTGGCACCGGCGGTTCCGCCCGTCGCGGCGCCGTCGGCCGCTGCCGGGCCGAGTGCCCAGCCGGGCGGCCCGCCCCGGGCGGCGGCTGGTGCGGGCGGCCCAGCCGACGGGAGTCCTGGAACGCGCGCTAATTCGCGCCTGACCTCGCGGACGCCGCCGGCGCCTTCGCCGCCGGCCACGGTCTCCGCCGGCCCTGGAGTCAAGGCGCGGGCGGACGAGCCCGGCAAGGGGAGCGGGAAGGCAAACGGCCACGGCAAGGGGGCGTCCGCTGGTTGAGCCTGCGCAACCGGTCATCGAAAAGTCGTCTCGGCAGCGACCCTGGGTAATCAGTAATTACTAGGGGGAGCATATGCCCGCCTCACCAGCGCTGGCGAGAGGAAACCGTGATGGACAGCTTGCCGATCGGCGAGTACGCGCTGCTCTCGGACTGCCATTCGGCGGGGCTGGTCAGCCGGGACGGCTCGGTGGACTGGCTCTGCATCCCGCGGTTCGACGCGCCGTCGGTGCTGTGCCGCCTCCTGGACCCGGCCGGCGGCCATTTCTCGATCCGGCCGGCGGGGGAGTTCGAGGCCAGCCGCCGGTACGTAGACCAGACGATGGTGCTCGAGACCACCTTCACCGCCGAGCGCGGCACCGCGGTGCTGACCGACGCGCTCGCGACCGGCTGCGACGAGCGCGGCCACGATCTGGGGGCGGACTCCCCGGGCGTCCTGCTGCGCTCGCTGGCCTGCACTCAGGGCGCGATCGAGGCGGAGCTCAGCTACTCGCCCCGGCCCGAATACGGGCTCGTCCACCCGATCTTGTTTCCCGTCCCGTGCGGGCTTATCGCCCGCGGCGGCGCCAGCCGGCTGCTGCTGTCGACGTCGGTCAGCTTCGCCGTGGCGGACTCCAGCGCGACCGCCAAGGTCCGGCTGACCGCCGGGCAGACCGCCGTGTTCGCGCTGGCGCACGGAGCCATGGCGGGCCCGCCGCTGGCCCCGTGGACCGAGGACGAGATCACCGGGCGGCTGGCCGACACCATCGCGGGCTGGCGGTCCTGGTCAGCGATTCACCAGAACTACGAGGGACCGTGGCGAGAGCTGGTGCACCATTCCGGCCGCGTGCTGCAGGCGATGACGTTCGCGCCCACGGGCGCGATCGTGGCGGCGCCGACCACGTCGCTCCCGGAGACCGTCGGCGGCGGCCGGAACTGGGACTACCGCTACACCTGGGTCCGCGACGCCAGCCTGACCATGGACGCGCTGTGGGTCGCGGCCTGCCCGGACGAGGCGAGCAAATTCTTCTCCTTCCTCGCCAATGCGGTCGGCTCCGAGCTGCCGCGCGGCGCGGACCTGCAGATCATGTTCGGCATCGGCGGCGAGCGGGACCTGTCCGAGCGGGAGTTGCCGCACCTGGCGGGCTGGCGGGGCAGCCGCCCGGTCCGGGTCGGGAACGGGGCGTGGCTCCAGCGACAGCTTGACGTGTACGGGGAGCTGCTCGGCGCCGCGCAGCGGCTGGTCGACCAGCTTGGCCAGCTGGACCCGGTGACCAGGCAGTTCCTGACCGCGGCGGCCGACGCCGCGGCCGTCTGCTGGCAGCAGAAGGACCAGGGGATCTGGGAGATCCGGGGCGAGCCGAGGGACTTCCTCTACTCGAAGCTGATGTGCTGGGTGGCGCTTGACTGCGCGATCGACCTGGCCGGCCATCTCGGGGCCGAAGGCCGGGTGGCTGACTGGAAGGCCGCCCGTGACGAGATCCGGACGGCCATCCTCACGCGCGGCTGGAATGAGCAGACCGGTGCCTTCACGCAGGCGTTCGGCAGCGAGGACCTCGACGCGTCGAACCTGATGATGGCCATCACCGGGTTCCTGGCGCCGGATGACCCGCGGATGAAGGCCACCATCGACGCCACCGCCGAGCGGCTGACCGACGAGCGGGGGCTGGTGTACCGGTACCTCGGCCATGACGGCTTGGGGGGCGACGAGGGCACGTTCGTGTTGTGCACGTTCTGGCTCGCGCACGCGCAGGCGCTGGCCGGCGACGTCGAGGCGGCCACCGCGACCTTCGAGCGCGCCCTGGCCGCCATCAACGACGTCGGCCTGCTGGCCGAGGAGGTCGACCGCGGCACCGGCGAGATGATCGGCAACTTCCCGCAGGCGTTCAGTCACGTGGGCCTGATCAACGCCGCCTGGGCCATCAGCCAGGCCCGGCGGCGACCAGGGAGCCGACCCAGCGGAATTGCGTCAGATCACCAGCAATGAGATCTGCCGCGCGGTCGCTTGCAGCACGGGCCCGAACTGGTCGGCCAGTTCGCTCATCGCCACCGGGGACCAGGGGATTGCGAGGTTGACGGCCGCGACGACCGCTCCGGCCCGGGACCTGATAGGGGCCGCAATCGATCGCAGGCCGCTTTCAAGTTCCTCGTCGTTGACGGCGATGCCGGTGCGGCGCACCTGGCTGAGTTCTGTCATAAGCGCGGCCCTGCTGCCCACGGAACGCGGGCCTCGCGGCAGGAACTCGATGCGATCGAGCAGGGCGTTCAGGTCAGGCTGGGGCAGGAAGGCGAGCAGCGCCTTGCCCGTCGCGCTGCAATAAGACGGTATGCGGGAGCCGACGTGCAGGGTGAATTCGAGATGGTGGTACCGCCCGGGGCGCCCGCGATTCCGGTCGATCAAAATGACGTCGGTGTCATCGCGGATGGCGAGGTTCGAAGTGTGCCCCGTGGTCGCGGTGAGGCGTTGCAGGTGCGGCGCCGCAATGTCGCGCAATTCTAGTGAGCCGAGCACTGCAAATCCCAGGTCAAGCGCGCGGATGCCAAGCCGGTACTTGCGCGTCGACTCCTCCTGATTGAGGTAGCCCAGCCTGGCGAGGGTGGCCACGTAGCGGTGGGTTGTGCTCCGCGTGAGGCCGAGTCGCTGGGCGAGTTCGCTGATGCCGAGGGCCGGGCGATCGGGGCTGAACGCGGCGAGGATCGCCAGGCCCCGCTCCAGCGACTGCGAGGACGCTGCGGAATCGTCATGCGGCATATTCCAAATATTAGAACGCCGTATTGACATACGGACACGTTATCCCAGACTCGGAGCAAGCTCCTCGTGGAACGGCGGCTTGGGTCGTAGCGCACTCACCTCACGAGCCGATCCGCAATCAGAAATGGCTATTGAGGCCTATCTAAATAACGACGACGTCATTCCGGCACGGGCCACTCCGCCGCGTGCCCGGATGCTTCTCCGAGAGGTTCACACAGTGGCAGATCACGGCGTTTCCCGGCGTAGCCTGTTCCGCGCGGCCGGCGTTGGCGCGGCCGTCGCGGGAGGCGGCAGCCTCCTCGAGGCCTGCAGCTCAGGCATCCAGGGTGCCTCGACGAGCACCAGCAGAACCGGCAGCAGCACCTCCAGCGCCGCCAGCGGCAAGGAAATCACGATCGGCTGGATCCACCCGCTGACCGGCTCGCTGGCCGGCTTCGGCTACGCCGACGATTGGGTCCTGCGGCAGGTCATGGCGAGCTCGGCGTACAAGAACGGCATCAAGGCCGGCGCCTCGACCTATACGGTCAACGTCAAGTCCTACGACACGCAGTCCAGCGTGACGAGGGCCGGCACCCTGGCCAAGCAGGCCATCCAGCAGGACAACGTGGACCTCCTGTTCGCGTCCTCCACGCCCGAGACGGTGAACGCCGTCTCGTCCGAGGCGGAAACCCTGGGCACCCCGCTGGTCTGCTCCAACATCCCGTGGGAGTCGTGGTACATCAACCTGGGCGGCAACCCGCAGAAGCCGACGCTCAAGCCGAAATACACGATCATGTACTTCCTCGGCGCGGAGCACCTGGCGCTGGCCTTCATCCCGATGTGGACCAGAATCGGCGCCCAGCACGGCAATAACCACAAGGTCGCCGCTGCGTTCCCGAACGACTCCGACGGCAACGCGTTCCGCGCCGTCTTCCCGCCGATCCTCAAGGCGGCCGGCTACGACATCGACATGTCCGCCGCCTACGCTGACGGGCTCACCAACTACACGTCGATGATCTCGCAGTTTAAGAGCTCGGGGGCCGACTTCTTCACCAACGTCCCGCTGCCGCCCGACTTCGCCACCATGTGGACCCAGTCCCTGCAGCAAGGATTCAAGCCGAAGCTCGCCACCGTGGCCAAGGTGCTCCTGTTCCCGACCGACGCCTACGCGATGGGCAGCAAGGTCTACAACATCGCCACCGACGCCTGGTGGGTGCCGTCCCTGCCGTGGCACTCCTCCCTGACCGGGCAGACCTGCCCCGAGCTGGCGGACCTGTTCACGTCGGACGGCCTGGGCCAGCCGAACCAGAACATCTCGAACTACACCCTGTTCGAGATCGCGCACCAGGCGCTCAGCTCGGTGAACGACCCGCACAACCACGAAGAGGTCGCGGCTGCCCTCTACCAGGTCAACCTGCCCGAGGCGGTGGCCGGCCCGGTCAACTACACCTCCGCCAACGCGAAGACCAATCCCGCGCCCGGCGTGGCGATCACCCCGCCGGTCGGCATCCAGTGGCAGAAGGGCACGACCTACCCGCTCGAGGCCAAGGTCGTCGACAACACCCTGCAGCCGCTGGCCAAGATCACCGGGGACCTGCTGCCGACGTTCAAGTGAGGCCCGCATCGGCTCCCTGCCCTGCCCTGCCCTCCCCGGCCCGCCACGGCCGGGCGCTCGCCGGCGCGGAGCCGCAGCGCGTCGGAAAGGATCTGCTCCGCGACAATGCTCGGGGCGCGTTGCGCGTCGGCAGCACGCGTCCCACGGGCCACTTTGGTTGAGGCTGGCTGGCGTTCGGGCGTCAGCGTGTGCTGTTCGGGTCGCCGGCGGCCCCATTCGGAACACAATGACACCCAACGATCCATGGTGGCGCCCCAAACAGAACACAATAACGACGGCCACCACTCAGCCGCGTCGGCCGGGGAACTGGGCCAGTATGGTCCCATGGATCTGCACCTGGATGGCAAGGTCGTGCTTATCACCGGCGGGACCGACGGGCTGGGGGCGGCGCTCGCGGAGCGCCTAGTCGAGGAAGGGGCCAAGGTCGCCGTCTGCGGGCGGGACGCCGGCCGGCGGGCCGCCACCGAGCAGCGGCTGCGGGACGCCGGCGGCGACGCGCTGGTGGTGCAGGCCGACGTCACTCGCCCGGCCGACCTTGAACGATTCGTCGACGCGGCCGTCGCCCGCTGGGGCCGCCTCGACGGGCTGGTGAACAACGCGGGCAAGAGCGCCGCCGGGCGGATCGACCAGGTCTCCGACGAAGAGTGGATCGCCGACCTCAACCTCAAGGTGCTCGCGGCCGTTCGCTGTACCCGCCTGGCGGTGCCGCACCTGATCGCGGCCGGCGGCGGGTCGATCGTCAACGTGCTCAACACCGGCGCCAAGGCCCCCGGCGCCGGCTCGCTGCCGACGACCGCCTCCCGTGCGGCCGGCCTGGCCATCACCAAGGCCGCGTCCAAGGACCTCGGCGGCAACGGCATCCGGGTCAACGCCGTGCTCCTCGGCCTGGTGGAGAGCGGCCAGTGGCGGCGGCGGGCCGACGCGGCGGGCCAGTCGCAGGAGGAGCTCTACCGCCAGATGGCCGCGAACGCCGCTATCCCGCTGGGCCGGGTGGGCCGGTCCGGGGAGTTCGCCGATCTGGCGGCGTACCTCCTGTCCGACCGCTCCTCCTACGTGACCGGCTCGGCCGTCAACCTCGACGGCGGGGGCAGCCCCGTCCTGTGACCCGCGTCGGCGGGCCGGGACGAGGTAACATCCCGCCGTCCTCCACTGCCAGGCGGATTCGGCTACGGAGCCGGGGCGCGCACGGCACTCAATTGCAACCAGATTTCATCATATTTCTGTTGATGCTGGCCGACGGGACGCTATACGGTGCACCGTGATCACTCCTCAGAGACTCCTTAAGAGTCGCCGTGTCTTCGCTCCCGTGCTGCTGACCGCCGTCGTGGCGCTGGCGGGCTGCAGTTCCAGCGGCTCGGGCACGGCCGCGCCGGCCTGGGCGAAGGCGCTCGGGGCGGACGCGACCGTGTACCCGCCGCAGACCGAGCAGCCCGGGCACAGCCAGCCGGGCCAGGCGATCATGGGCGAGCTGGCGGACATCAAGGCCAAGAACCTCGTCGCCGCCTGCTCGTACCTGGACCCTAAGACGCTGACCACCTGCAAGTCGCAGGCCGGCCAGATACCGGCCAGCGACGACAGCCAGCTTCCGTACTTCAGCAACGCCGCGCTCGGCTATGTCGTCATCGACGGGGCGCAGGCGCTCGTCGGCACGACCGGCACGTTCTGCTCGCCCAACAGCACGCCGAAGTGCTTCACCAACACCAAGCCGGACGCGATCTTCTCGGCCGGGGACAAGACGTTCAGCCAGCTCTGGAGCGAATCCGTCGCCAATAACTCCACCAACACGTACTCGCTGGCTCCGCTTGTCCTCGTCAACGGCAGCTGGTACGTCGAAGGCTCAGGTTGAGGTAGCGGACGCTCCGCGGGCTGGGAGTCAGCGCCGCTCGGGCAGGCCGGATAGCACGACCGTCCGGACCTGGGAGAGGGCGTCGATGGCGTAGCGGCCGCCGACCCGGCCGACGCCGCTGGCGCTGCCCCCGCCGCCGCCGAACGGCAGGTGGGTCTCCCAGTAGTTCGAGGACTCGTTGATGTTCACCCACGCCGCCCGGACCGCGTCGGCGTAGCGCAGGCCGGTGCCCGCGTCGGCTGTGTAAATGGACGCCATCAGCCCGTAGGGCAGGTCATCGGTCAGCGCGATCGCGTCCTCGAGCGAGGCGACCGCGATGACCGGGGCGACCGGCCCGAAGGTCTCCTCGCGGGCCACGACCGCGTCCCTGGGGACGTTGTCGAGCACGGTGGGCTGCCAGTAAAGCGCCGTGGGCCGTCCGGGCTCGGCGCCGCCGCCGGCCACGAGGTCGGCCCCCCGGGCGAGCGCGTCGGCCACGTGGCGGGCGGTCTTGGCGGCGACGTCGGCGTTGTTCAGCGGCCCCATCGTGGTCCGCGGGTCGAACGGGTCGCCCAGCACGACCTCCTTGCCGACGGCGGCGGCCAGCGCCCGCACGAACGCGTCGTGGACGCGCTCGTGGACCAGGATCCGCTCGGCCGCCGTGCAGCTCTGCCCGGCGCACAGGTACGCCCCGACGAGAGTCCCGGCGACCGCCCGGTCGACGTCGGCGTCGTCCATGACCACCAGCGGGCCGTTGTTGCCCATCTCCAGCAGCTGGGTCTTGCCCGCCGCCCGCCGGGACACCGACAGGCCGGTCTGGGTGGACCCGACGAACGCGATGGCGGCGACACGAGGATGGCCGGCGATCTCGTCGCCGACGACCGGGCCGGGCCCGGGCAGGAAGGCAACCGCCCCGGGCGGCAGGTCCGCGTCGGCGATGGCGTCCATCAGCACCGCGCTGCAGACCGACGTGCTTGGGGCGGGAGTCCACACGACCGTGTTGCCGACCGCCAGGGCCGGGGCGATGACCTGGGCCGGCATCGTGTACGGCCAGTTCCACGGGGTGATGACCGCGACCACGCCGAGCGGGCGGCGCTCGATCAGGACCCGGGCCCCCGGCAGTCGGCTGGGCGGGATCGCGCCGTCCAGGCGCAGCACGTCCTCGGCCGCGTCGTGCCAGTAGCCGATCAGGTCGTCGACCTCCGGGTAGGCCTCGGCCTGCAGCGGCTTGCCCTGGTCGAGGGTGAGCGCCCGGGCCAGCTCGTCCCGCCGCCGCTGGCAGGCATCGCCGACGCGGTGCAGGGCGCGTGCCCGCTCGAAGGCGGTGGCGGATGCCCACTGGCCGAGGGCCGCGGCGGCGGCCCGGACCGCCGCGTCCGCGTCGGCGCGGTCGCCCTGAGCCACCTGCCCGATCAGCTCACCGGTGACCGGGCTGGTGGCCGGCTCGTACTGGCCGGCCTGCGGGGGCTGCCAGCGCCCGTTCACGAATAGGTCCACGGTGCGCGGTGGCGGGGGGATCATTGGGTGCCTTCCTGCGTCGCTCACGGTGCGAACGGTGCTAACGGTAGAGCGGCCGGGCGAGGCGCACCAGCCGGGCCAAAGGGGATCAGGCCAGCTCACGTTCGGTGACCGAATGTATCGGGTCGGTTAAGAGAGGGTCGCAGGGGAAGAATTATGTCGGTTGCGACTACTGACGGTCACAACCGACCGAGAGTCAACCAATGGGGGAAACGAGTGGCTCTGACCGATATTCTCAACAAGCTCGGCGGCCAGAATGGGGAGCAGGGTGGGATGGCCAACATCTCCAAGCTCTTCGAAGGCGAAGGGATGCAGGGCATCCTGACCAAGCTGCAGGCCAGCGGGCTCGACAAGCAGGTGATGTCCTGGATCGGCCACGGCCAGAACGAGCCGGTGACCGGTGCCGACATCAAGAACGCGGTCGACCCGCAGCAGCTGTCCCAGGTGGCGCAGCAGACCGGCATGTCGCAGGACGAGGTCGCCGACCACGTCGCCCAGGCCCTGCCGGAGGCGGTCGACAAGGCGACGCCCGGCGGCGCGGTGCCCCAGCAGGGCTTCAGCATGGACAGCCTGATGGGGATGTTCAAGAAGAAGTAACAGTGGACCCTGGACGCCTTGGCCGATCAGCTGCTGGCCCAGGGGCGTCCGGTGGTACAGGACGTGCGCTCCGGACCGCTGGCGTTCCGCCAGCCCCGCGACCAGCAGTACGCGCAGGTGGTCCCCGACGGTGCCGAGCGCAAGCCCAGTGACGGCGACTAGCTGCGTGGTGGTGATGGGGTTGCCGATCAGGAGCAGGATCTCGGCCCTGGTCGGGCCGAGCAGCCTGCGTAGCGGCTCCGGGGCCGCGGGGTCGTCGGAACTGGCGAGCATTCCCCCGGCCGGGTAGATGACGGCGAACCTGGCCGGGTACTCCCAGGCGACCCGCCCGTCGGCCAGACTGCTGGGGATGAACACGAGCTCGGCCTGGCTCAGGTCGAGGGGCGGATGGTCTTTGACGGTGATCTGCAGCTGCCCGCCGCCGAGCCAGCGGACGTCCTGGGCGATCCCGCCGACGACGGCGGCCCAGCCGCGCTGGCTGAGCACGGTCGTGCGGCTGACGATGTCGGCCTCGTACCTGCGCTTCCGGCGCGGCCATTCCGCCCGGACGGCGTTATCCCAGGTCCACTGGACCAGGTCGGCGAAGGCGCCGGCCGGGTCGCCGACGTCGAGCGCGGCCGGGAGCCGTCCCCCGGCCGACTGGGACAGGTCGAACCAGGCGACCTCCGGCGGGACGGTCCGCACCCGGGCCAGTTCCTGCTCGAACGTGACGTCGCCCGGGCGCGGGGGCAGGCTGAGGTCAACCGGGAGCCACCGGCCGGACCGCATGCCCTGGGCGAGGGACGCGCCGAACGGGTCCGTCCTGATCCGGTCGAGGAACGCCAGCTCATGGCGGGCGAGCCAGTCCCGTTCCCACGGCTGGGGGTTGCGGGCCGCCAGCACGCCCAGCGCGTTGACGGTCTCCGTCAGCGGCGAGGTGACGAACCGGCTTGCTGCCAGCACGTCGGCGGTCACCAGCCACACGCCCATGTTTCGCCTCCCGCCGAAACTGTAGGTGCCAGCGCGGCGGGCGGGCAAGCTCGCCTGCCGTGACCGATACCGGCCGTTCCCGGCCATCCGAGGCAGATCCCCGTCCGCCGTCCGCCGTCCCCGATGCCCCGGCACGCCGGCGCTCGCGGGTCGCGGACGCCCTCCGACCGCTGGCCAGCCGTCCCTACCGGCTGATGTGGGCAGGATCCACCACCTCGGCGCTCGGCGACGCGCTGGTCCAGATCGCGTTGATCTTCGCGATCTTGCGCATCGGCGGGACGGCGTCCGACATCGGCGTCGTCCTCGCGTTGACGACCGTCGCCCGGGTCGCGTTCCTGCTGGCCGGCGGGGTGTGGGCCGACCGATTGCGGCGGCAGTACGTGATGCTGGCCGCCGACGGCGTGCGCGGGGTGGTTCAGGCCGCCCTCGCGGCGGTGCTGCTGAGCGGGCACGCGCACCTCTGGGAGCTGGCCGTCGGGGGAGCGCTGTACGGGGCGGCGTCGTCCTTCTTCGGTCCCGCCTCGACCGCCCTGGTGCCCGAGACGGTCCCGGCCGGCCAGCTGCAGCAGGCCAACAGCCTGCTCAGCCTGCCCGGAAGCATCTTCAGCGTGGCCGGACCCGCTGCGGCCGGGGTGCTGATCGCGGCGTTCGGGCCGGGCTGGCTGTTCGCCGCCGACGCCGCCTCCTTCTTCGTCAGCCTGGCCTGCCTGGCGCGGCTGCGGGTACCGCCCCGCCCGGTCCCGGCCCCCCGGCCGTTCCTGGCCGACCTGGCCGAGGGCTGGCACGAGCTCGCCATCCGGCCCTGGTACTGGATCAACCTGCTCGCGCATGCCTGCTGCAACTGCGTCGTCCCCGCGCTGTTCGTGCTCGGCCCGGTCATCGCCGCGCGCTCGCTCGGCGGCGCTCCCGCCTGGGGCGCCCTGTCGGCCGCGTGGGGGGCCGGCGCGGTCGCCGGCGGCATCGTCGGCCTGCGAGTCACGCCGCGACGGCCGCTCGTCACCGCCGACCTGCTCATGGCGGGCATCGCCCTGCCCCTACTGGCGCTGGCGCTCTCCCGGTCGGTGGTGCTGATCGCGGCGGCGGAGGCGGTGTTCGGCTTCACGATGATCGTCGGCAACATCGTGTGGCTGACGGCCATGCTGGTGCTGATCCCGGACAAGGTCCGCGCGCGGGTCGGCGCCTACGACTTGTTCGTGTCGCTGGTCATCATGCCGGTCGGCTGGCTGGTCATGGGTCCGCTGTCCGCGTCGATTGGTTTCACCCCGACGCTGGTCGCCGCGGCCGCCCTCGGGTCGGTTCCGTGCGCCGTGGTCGCGCTGGCGCCGCGCGTCCGAGCGGTGCATCGGACTCCGGCCGGGGAGATCGTCGTCGACGCGTGAGCGCCAGGCCGGCCACACTGATCCCATGAAGACGGGCAGTCGGGAGCGGCTGGCGGGCGCCCGCGCTTACGCCACGGTCAGCGGGGAGGTCTTCGACCGGGCCGACCTGTCGTCGGTCTGCCTCGACCGGGTACAACTCGACCGGTGCAGCCTGGTGGCGGCCGACCTGCGGCAGGCGACGCTTGACCGCTGCAACTTCAGGTTCTGCGATCTGCGCCGCGCGCTGCTGCGGGGCGCCTCGCTCCGCTTCGCCAAGCTGACAGGGTGCGACCTGCGCGAGGCTGACCTGCGCGACTGTGACCTGACGGGCGCGTCCTTCGGCTTCGTCAACACCGGTGCCGCCAACGGACTGAGCGACCTGACCGGTGCCGTTATGGACGGCGCCGTCCTCACCGGAACGACGTTCGACCGTGTCGTCGGATGGCCGCCACGCTGATGCGGCAGCGCGCGGCCCTCTCGCCGCTCGGCGGCCACTGGCGCCCGGCCAACCTGGATTGATGGCGGCGGCGAGCTTAGGCTGGCAAGACAGTCGTCTGAGGGCGAGGAGGCCCCGAGTGACTCAGTCAATCGACCAGCAGGCGAGCGCCGCCGCGTCCGCGACCGACGAGTGGCTGAGCGCGTTCCAGGCGGCTCTCACCGCGCGCGAAGCCGAGACGGCGGCAGCGCTGTTCGCCGAGGAGAGCTACTGGCGCGACATCATCTCGTTCACCTGGAACATCACTACGGTCGAGGGGCGCGCGGGTGTCGCCGACCTGCTCCGGGCCACGCTCGACGAGGTCGATCCGGTCGGCTTCCGGGCGTCGGAGGAGCCGACCGAGGCGGACGGCGTCATCACCGCCTGGATCGCCTTCGAGACCCGGGTCGGGCGGGGCAGCGGGTTGCTGCGGCTCATCGGCGGCCAGGCGTTCACGCTGCTCACAACCCTCGACGAGCTCAGCGGGCACGAGGAGCCGGTCAACCAGCGGAGGGCCAAGGGCGTGCGCCACGGCGCCTTCCGCGACCGGGCGACGTGGGCCGAGAGCCGCGCCCGGGAGGCGGCCGAGCTCGGCTACACCGTGCAGCCCGAGGTGCTGATCATCGGCGGCGGCCAGGGCGGCATCGCCCTCGGCGCCCGGCTGCGCCAGCTCGGGGTCCCGACGATCATCGTCGAGCGGAATGAGCGCCCCGGTGACTCGTGGCGCAACCGCTACAAGTCCCTCGCGCTGCACGACCCGGTCTGGTACGACCACCTGCCCTACCTGCCGTTCCCGGCGAGCTGGCCGGTGTTCTCGCCGAAGGACAAGATCGGCGACTGGCTCGAGATGTACGCGAAGGTCATGGAGCTCAACTACTGGGGCTCGACGACCTGCACGTCCGCCGTCCGCGACGGTGACGGATGGGCGGTCGTGGTCGACCGGGACGGCCAGGAGATCACGCTCCGGCCCCGGCAGCTGGTGCTCGCGCTGGGAGCGTCCGGGCTGCCCAGCGTCCCCGAGATCCCCGGCCGGGAGAAGTTCCTCGGCGACCAGCATCACTCCTCCGCCCACCCGGGCCCCGATCGGTACAAGGGCAAGCGGGCCGTCGTGATCGGGTCGAACAACTCCGCCCACGACATCTGCGCGGCGCTGTGGGAGGTCGGCGCCGACGTCACCATGGTGCAGCGCAGCTCGACCCACATCGTCCGGTCCGACTCGCTGATGGACCTCGGCCTCAGCGACCTCTACTCCGAGGGCGCGGTCGCGGCCGGCATGACCACGTTCAAGGCCGACACGATCTTCGCCTCGCTGCCGTTCCGGATCCTGCCCGCGTTCCAGGTCCCGGTTTACAACGCGATCAGGGAGCGTGACGCCGAGTTCTACCGTCGGCTGGAGCAGGCCGGTTTCGAGCTGGACTTCGGTGAGGACGATTCCGGCCTGTTCCTCAAGTACCTGCGGCGGGGATCGGGGTACTACATCGACGTCGGCGCCTCCGAGCTGGTCGCGAACGGCGACATCAAGCTGGCGAAGGGGCAGGTCACCGAGTTGACCGAGGACGAGGTGGTGCTCGATGACGGGACCAGGATCCCGGCCGATCTCGTCGTCTACGCGACCGGCTACGGGTCGATGAACCAGCTCGCGGCCGACATCATCGGCCAGGACCTGGCGGACAAGGTCGGGAAGGTCTGGGGGCTCGGCTCGGACACGACCAAGGACCCGGGCCCGTGGGAGGGCGAGCTGCGCAACATGTGGAAGCCGACGGCCCAGGAGGGCCTGTGGTTCCACGGCGGCAACCTCGCCCTGTCGCGCTACTACTCCCTCTACCTCGCCCTGCAGCTGAAGGCGCGGATGGAGGGCATCCCGACCCCCGTCTACAAGCGCGCACCGGTGCACCACACCGAATAGGGGCGCGGTGCACCAGAGCGCGGGTATCTCGTCATGGCTTGGGCAGCGGGCGCAGACGCGGCGCTGCCTGGCGGTGGAGCAACCAGGC
Source organism: uncultured Actinomycetota bacterium (assembly GCA_963836195.1). GTDB lineage: Bacteria > Actinomycetota > Actinomycetes > Streptosporangiales > Streptosporangiaceae > Trebonia. The sequence continues at coordinate 396,656 of CAWIIX010000005.1, forward strand.
GAGGGCAAGCATGATCGCAAGGCCGATCGCGAGCGGAAGCAGGACGAGGAGGACGCCGTCCCCGGTCGGGATGTGTCAATCGACTTATCGAGTCCCTGCCGAACGACCCGTGCTTCAGCGCTTGCGGCCCACTGCGCCCCACGCGGTTGACTTGTAGTCGTTGACGCTGCCGGGGTCCGGGCGCCATTCCTCGATCCGGACCAGGCCGGGTTCGATCAGTTCCATGCCCTTGAAGAAGCGCAGCATCTGCTCGCGGCTGCGGCCGGTGTACTGCTGCTGGCTCATGCGGCCGACGATGTTCTGAAAGCCCTGCTGCGCTTCCTCGTCGAAGATGTCCGACCCCAGGTGGGACAGCGCCAGGTAGCTGCCGGGGGGCAGGGCGTCGAGCACCGTGGCCACGATCGCGTGCGGGTCGTCCTCGTCCGGTATCGCGTGCAGGATGAAGAGCATCGTGACCGCCACCGGCTGGGTGAAGTCGAGCAGCCGGCTGGCCCGCGCCAGGATCGTGTCGGTATCGCGCAGGTCGGCGTCGATGTATTCCGTGGCGCCCGCCTCGCTGCTGGTCAGCAGCGCGCGGGCGTGGGCAAGCACGATCGGGTCGTAGTCGACGTAGACCACCCGGGATTCGGGCGCCACGGCCTGGGCGACGTGGTGGGTGTTGCCCGCGGTCGGGATGCCGGTGCCGATGTCGAGGAACTGCCGGATCCCGGCCTCGGCGGCGAGGTAGCGGACCGCCCGGCCGAGGAACGCGCGGTTCGCCCGGGCGGTGAAGCCCATCTCCGGGGCGATCTTGATGACCGCGTCGACGGCTTCCCGGTCGGCGGCGTAGTTGTCCTTGCCGCCGAGCAGGTAATCGTAGATCCGGGCCTGGTTCGCAACGCTGGTGTCGAACGCCGGCGGCTTGGCCTTGCCTGCGGTCCCGTCGGCCGGCCCGGCCGGCTCGTCGCTGGTCATGTGCTGCCTTTCCTCTTCCTGTCATGTCTCCCGGGCGACCTGCTCGATGAAGACCGCCGTTTCCGCGGGGGTCAGCGCCTCGCCGCTCAGCTGGTCGACGACCTCCAGGTAGTGCTCGACGTCCGGTCGCTGGTCCAGGTACAGGGCGCTGGTGAGCTGCTCGATGTAGACCACGTCGGGCAGGTCCCGCTCCTGGAAGCGCAGGATCGAGAACGCCCCGCTCGCGCCGGCGTGGCCGCCGCGGGTGAACGGGACGGCCTGGAGGGTCACATTCGGCAGCGCCGCCGCCTCGGCCAGGCGGCGGAGCTGGGCGCGCATCACCGCGGCGCCGCCGTACGGCCGGCGCAGGACCGCCTCGTCCATGACCGCCCACACCCGCGGCGGTTCCGGGCGGGTCAGCACGTCCTGGCGCTTGCTGCGCAGCCCGACCCGGCGTTCGATCTCGTCGGCGGTCGCGCTGTGGTGACCGAGCCGGGTGACCGCCCGCGCGTAGTCCTCGGTCTGGAACAGGCCGGGCACGAACTGGACCTCGAAGGTGCGGATGGTGAGCGCCGCCGACTCAAGCCCGAGGTAGGTCTCGAACCAGGCCGGCAGGATGTCGCCGTACTTGGCCCACCAGTTCGGGGCGCTCGTCTGGCGGGCCAGGGCGAGCACCTCCGACCGCTGCTGCCCGTCGGTCACGCCGTAGAGGCTGAGCAGGTCCTCGACGTCGCGGAGCTTGAACCCGACCCGCCCGGTCTCCATCCGGCTGATCTTGGACCGCGACGCCCGGATCTGGTACCCGGCCTGTTCCGGGGAGATGCCCTCGGCCTCGCGCAGGCGGCGCAGTTGCGCGCCGAGCAGCATGCGCAGGACGGTCGCCTCGGCCGGGAGGTCATCCGGGTCCGGGCGCAGCTGCGCGCCGATCGGCACGCCAGCTTCCATCACCGCTCCGATGTCGACAGACCAGGCCGCGACGCGACCGCCGCGGGCCAGGCAGAATGCGTGGCACCATAATCGCTTATTGGCAACACGAGCCTACGAGCCTAGTTTATAGGGGCTATAGGCCCCAACTCTGCCAATTGCCGGGGCGCCCGATCCCGTCGGCCGCCTTATGCCAGGTCGTCGAACTGGCCGTCCTTCACTCCGGCCAGGAAGGCGCTGATCTCAGCGCGCGTGTACACCAGGGCGGGCCCGGACGGGTGGCGCGAGTTGCGCACGGCGATCTCGCCGTCCGGCAGCGCCGCTACCTCGACGCAGTTACCGCTCGGGTTGCTCCGGCTGCTCTTGCGCCAGTCTGCCTGCAGTTGATCGGCGCGGACTCCGTTGCTGGCGGGCATCGACCCTGCCTCCTTAGGACCATGCGAACAAGCGCTGTATCGACGTTCGCAAGATTACCGGTTCTCTGCGCGGTGCATCTGCACATTGCAGATGCACAGTGCAACCGTCATCGAGGACGATTTTCAAGATTGTCGATACCGGCACCACGGAGGGACCCGGAGCCGCGGTCATTGTTAAAGAATTGGAGCTTTATCTAACACGCTGGGGCGGGTGAAGTTGCGGATGGCAACGGTCGCGGCCTGGAGCCGGTGCCGCTGCGCGACCAGCTGCGCCGCCGATTCCGCCAGGGACGCCCACGGCTCGGCCGCCGGATCGATCCTCGACGCCAGCTCCTCGTGCCAGGCTGACGCGGTGTCGCCCTCCGCCGGCGGCAGGAGCGTGACCGGACTCGGGGCGTTAGCCGCCTCCTGGCGGTAGAACTGCACCGACGCGGCCTCGAGCTGGTCGTTGACCAGCACCGCCGTGCCGGCCTGAACCGGCGCCGGCTGGGCCGTGTCGACCACCCAGCCGCCGGTGTTGTAGATGCGAACCGGTCCGGGGAAGCCGGGCACCGGCCAGCGGTATACGAACGGCTTGTGCGTGTGGCCGTAGACGAGCGTCACCTCTTCCGGGACCTGCTGCCACTCGTCCTGCAGCTGCTTGAGGATCGGGCCCGCGAGGTAGCCCCGCAGCCCGGCCTGCCCCTGGGGAGTGAGGGTCACCGACGGCGTGCCGCGCTCGCTCGCGGCCACGTGGTTGGCCTCCCGTTGGAAGATCGTGTTCACCGCCCACCGCTCGGCCGGGTGCAGCCAGGCCGGCCCCTTGCCCTTGGCGAGCATCGCCCGGGTGAGGTTCGCCACGAGGCCGTCGATGTCGGCCGGGCTGGTCAGGTCGGCATAGATCATGCCCATGTCCGAGCCCACCTGCCCGGACTGGCCGAGGGTCGACCAGAAGAAGTCGATCCAGGCGAAGTTCTCCTCTTCCAGGGTCTCGATGTCCTCGAACCCGGAGGGGCGCTGGCCGGGATAGAGGGTGTCCTTGAGCGTCGACATCAGCGAGTAGATGGATTCGGTGAAGTGCCCGTGGCTGACGATCAGGCAGCGGCGCTCGTCGGGAGTCCGCAGGGCCATGTTCGGGTACGACACCCGGACGTCGACCCCCTCGCAGCCCGGCTGGCTGCGAATGAGCCCGGTGAGCAGGATCGAGCTGGCGGTGGGCCGTTCCGCCGTCGGCAGCAACTTGGTCGTGTGCCAGGGAATCACCAGCTCGGCGTCGGCCGACTGAGAGGTCAGATAGTCCGTGTACTGGGTCTCGCGGGTGGCCTCCCACAGGTGGTGGTCGTGATTGCCGGGCAGGTAGTGGACCACCGAATCAAAGATCGGCCGGCCGGTGCCGAACGCCAGTCGGGCGAAATGGCGGAACGTCATCGCGGACAGGTTGTCCGGGGACAGCGCCAGGTCCAGGATGTCGCCGGCCAAGACAAGGGTCGGCGGCTTGCCCTGATTGCCGATGAGCTGGCGCAGCCCGTCGAGGACCAGGCTCAGCACCGGGCTCGGCTGCTGCGTGTCGACCGAGAAGCCGGTGTCCGCGAGTGTCGCGGGGCCTTCGCCAAGCATGGTCAGCACGCTGTTCTCGGCCCCGAAATGAAGATCGGAGACAATCACATAACGGATTTCAGTCACGATGAAAAGCCCGCCCTTCCTCTCGTCGCAGTACTCGCAGCATAGGGCCGAAGGCTCGCCGCAGCCTGCTCATCAAGAGTCGGGCGCCGGGTCAAGGACCCTACGGCTTGCGCCCGAGGCCGCAGTAGGCGGCCACCTCGCCCTCGGCGTCGTGGGCGGGCTCGCCGGGATGCCACTGGTGGTACTGCACGACGCCGGGCGGGAGCAGCTCGGTGCCGGCGAAGAAGGCCGAGATCTCCCCATAGGTGCGCAGCGTCGCCGCCGTGGTGACGCGCTGGTTGTAGCGGTCGGTCATGGTCGCGACCTTGTCCCGCTCGACGTCGCTCGCGGGGTGCGCGATGGCCAGCCAGCTGCCCGCGGGCAGCTCGCCGACAAGCCGCGCGACGATCCCGGCCGGATCGTCGGCGTCGGGGATCAGGTGGAGGATGCCGATCAGCATGACGGCGATCGGCTGGCCGAAGTCCAGCAGACCGGAGGCGGCCCGGAGCACGTTTCCGGTATCCCGGATATCGGCGTCGAGGTAAGCGCACGCCCCTTCCGGCGCGCTGGTGAGGAGCGCCCGCGCGTGCGCGAGGACCATCGGGTCGTTGTCCACGTAGACGACCCGGCTCTCCGGAGCCAGGGACTGCGCGACCTCGTGCGTGTTCTCGGCCACCGGCAGGCCGGTGCCGATGTCGAGGAACTGACGGACACCGCGCTGCGCGACCAGGTAGCGCACCGCCGAGGCGAGGAACGCGCGCTGTGCCCTTACCCCGCTCACGATCTCGGGATAGGCCGCCTTCGTCTGCTCGCCGACCTCGCGATCGGCCTCGAAGTTGTCCTTCCCCCCGAGCCAGTAGTTGTAGACCCGAGCCGGGTGCGCGACTGTCGTGTCGTACGGGGGCGGTTCCGGGGCGATGTCGCTCGCGTCGGTGATGAGTTCGTCAGCCACACCGCCATTCTGGACCAGGCGCCCGTTTCGTGGTGAAAAATGCGCAACCCTCAGTTGTCGGGTACCACCCTGACCGGCAGTCGCTCCCATCCGTGGATCTGGCGATCCCCGCGCTGATCACCCGGCAGCGCGACATGGTCTGACGCGCGTCCGGCTCCGGCCGCTCCTAGTATGTTGACGCATGGATCTGATTGCGGACTTCTCGGCTATCCCCGCGGCCGAGCACGCGGCGGAGATCGCACGGCTGTGCGATGCGATGGAGGCGGCCGACGCGGAAGGCCGCTACCCGCAGCTGACGGTCGAGCGGCCCTGGTCGGTGCACAACCCCGTGCTCGAGGGCGAGTTCGCCGAGCCCGAGGCGATCCGCTGGTACCTGGAACGGGAACTGGGCCGCCTCGCTGCCGACGGGGCTAAGGTGTCGGTCCGGCCCGGGCGCGAGGCGCTCGATCTGCACTCACCGGAACTCCTGGCGGCCGTCGACGAGACCCGCCGGGACCTGCGGCGCAAGAAGCTGTTCCTGTTCACTCCCGAGCGGATGGCGCTGTCGATCGACCGGCTGCGGCACTACACCGGGACCGAGCCCGAGTCCTTCCAGCGGTACGTGCTGCTGACGAACTACGCGATGCACGTCGAGGAGTTCCGCGCCGCCCTGCCGGACTGCACCGGCCCCGACCGGGAGGGACGGCAGATGCCGGCCTGGCACTACGCGCGCCCCGGCCGGGCCGGCGTGACCATGATCAACATCGGGGTCGGCCCGTCCAACGCCAAGACGATCACCGATCACCTGGCCGTGCTCCGCCCCGACCTGACCCTGATGATCGGGCATTGCGCCGGCCTGCGCAACCACCAGTCGATCGGGGACCTGGTGCTCGCGACCGGCTACCTGCGCGATGACCGCGTGCTCGATGACATGCTCCCGCTCAGCGTCCCCGTCATCCCCAACCACACGCTGAACACGCTGCTACTGAGCGAGCTGACCGCCCGCGGCTTTCCGTCCCGGATGGGCATCGTCTTCACCACCGCCGACCGGAACTGGGAACTGAACCTGGCCACGGTCGAGGACCGGCTGCGGGCCTCCCGGGCGGTGGCCGTCGACATGGAATCGGCCACCGTCGCGGCGAACGGGTTCCGCTACCGGATCCCGGCCGCCACCCTGCTCGCGGTCAGCGACAAGCCGCTGCACGCGGCCCCGAAGCTTAGCGCCGACGCGCAGGGCTTCTACGCCGCCAGCCGCCGCCAGCACGTCGAGATCGCCATCTCCGTCGCCGAGCGGGTCAGCAAGCTCTACCCCGGCGGCCTGCCCACCGCCGACCTCCGGTCCCCCGACGAACCGCTGCTCGGCAACACCAGCACCCCGCCGCCGGCTTAGTCCAGGGTCAGAAGACTCGGCGCGTCATCGCTTTACCGTCGCCCGGCTCGCCGCCTGGGCGACGGCCCAGGCGACCGCGAGGCCGGCGACGTCGTCGGTGGTCGCGGCGAAGAAGTGATCGGCCGACTTGACGGTCTGCCGCTCGCAGGCCACCCACTGCGCGGTGAGCGGGTCGAGCACGTCGGCCCCGAACCACGCGTCTCTTTCCGCGGTCACGACCAGCTTCGGTCGGTGGTCGGGCGCGACCGCCGGCTGCGCCGGGGGACGCAGCGGCGACGCGGGCGAGACGAATTGCGGTACGGCCAGTGCCGGCGCGATCAGCGCCCAGCCGACGACGGCCGGGTGGGTGATCGCGGCGGCAACCGCCCCGCCGAACGAGTAGCCGATCAGCACGACGGGACCGTCGCACGCCTCGATCTGAGCCACGGCGTCGGCCTGGGCCGCCGCCTCCTCGACCGAGGAAAAGTCGAACCGGCGCGGCACGACGGGGGTGGAGAGCAACCGGTCGTGGATCGCGCTGATGACGCGATTGCGCTGTCCTCCGCCATGGGCGAAGTAAGGGGGCAGTAGCACGGCATGGGTCATGGCGGTGTCCTGATCGTGGCCGGTCCCGTCATTCAGACGGAGAGCACCTCGCCGGTCGGCGCGACCGGGGCGAACTTCCTCGACGGGTCGAAGCCGACGATCTTGGCGAGGGTGCCGCCGAGCATCTTGGCGCGGTCCTCCGCCGGCACGTCGAACATCTGCTCCGAGATGACGGCCTGGCTGCCGAGGAAAGTGCCTTCGGCGTGGGGGTAGTCGTTGCCCCAGTAGATGGTGTCCACGCCGGTGATGTGGCGGGCCTGCACGGCCATCCGGTCGTCGGCGAACTGGACCCGGATGTTGCGCTTGACGTACTCGCTCGGCTTGAGGTCATAGGGCCAGCGCTCGTTGATCAGGAACAGCTGGCCGAACAGGTCCTGCTCCGCCCAGGGCTTGCCTTCCTGGAGGAACCCCATCCACCACTCCGAGTCCTGCCCGGTCCCGGTGCGCCAGCCCTTGTCCATCATGGACATGAAGTGGGCGAGCCAGCCGGCGTTGTACTCGATCACGTTCCACATCAGGTTCGGGTGCCGGTCGCAGGCGCCGGAGGCGATCAGCTCGGAGATGATCCGCATCGGGACCGCGCCGCTCGAGTTGCCGCCGCCCATCGTCCGGGCGGCCAGGGTGGCGTTGGTCAGCTCCTTGTTCTTGCCCATCGCCATCGCGGTGAGTATGCCCTTGACCGCGTCGCCGGTGATCGAGTTGCCGGTCTTGGTGTTCGCCCCGCCGGCCGCGAGGTGGAAGAAGATCGGCAGGCCGTTGGCCTCCGCCGCCGCCCACAGCGGCTCGTACTCGTCCGCGTGGTAGGGCAGTGGCTGCGGGTGCTCGGGCAGGAACAGGCCCCGCAGGCCCAGCCGCACGCACCGCTCGACCTCCTTGACCGCGTCCCCGATGTCGGTCGTCGGGATCGCGGCCATCGGGCGCATCCGGTCCGCGTACGGCAGGTACGTCTCCGCCACCCAGTCGTTGTAGACGCGAGCGTGGGCCAGGGCCACCTCGTGATCATCGGTGTAGGTCGCGAACAGCGCGAAGTTCGAGAAGAGCACGGTCGCGTCCACGCCGTCCCGGTCCATGTCCCGCAGGATCTGGTCCGGGTACCAGTCGGGCGTCGGACCGGTGTTCTGCCGGTACCTGGACACCGTCCAGCCCTCGTAGCCGGGCGCGTGCACCGTACGGAACACCGTGTGCCCGCCCGGCGTCAGCGGCTCCTCGAGCTCGAACTCGGTCTGCGTGAGCGCCTTGTCCCGCAGGTTCTTCGGGAGCCGCTCGGTGAACAGGTCCATCGGCTCAATTACGTGACTGTCACCTGAGACAACGAATTCCTGGGTCATGCCTTCTCCCGCCGATCCACCGAGACTGCTGCTGTTGAACCTCTAGTACCGGAAATGACACTGGAGTACCAACACGGTACCCCGCCCCGGTCGGGACCGTCAACGCCCAGCCGCGCTAGAAGCCGAGTTTGGCCAGCACAGCCTCGGTCTCGGTCCAGAGGCGGGCGGCGGCCACCTGGTCGTGCGTGGCGTCGGCCGGCGTTTCCTCCGCCTTGCGGTGGAAGTAGCGCCCGCTGTCGCGGCCGCCTTCCGGATCGGTGGCGAGCCAGGCCAGCGTCTCGGCCGGCTCGTCCGGGGCGACGGTGTCGGCCGCGGCCATGTGGGCCCGCATCGCCTGGTCCCCGTGCGAGGCGAAGTTGCTGGCGACCACGCCCGGATGCATCGCCTGGACGGCGATGCCGTCCGGCTCCGCGCGCCGGGCCAGCTCGCGGGCGAAGAGGATGTTGGCGAGCTTCGCCCGGCAGTAGGCGAGGGTGGGCTGGGTCTGGTTGAAGCTCTGCAGGTCGTCCCAGTCGAGCTGGCCGGCCACCCGGTGGGCGCTCGACGACACGACGATCACCCGGATCGTGCCGGGCGGCTGGCCGGCCGCGCTGACCCTGAGCAACGGCATCAGCTCGCGGGTGAGCAGGAAGGGCGCGAGGTGGTTGGCGGCGAAGGTCGCCTCGGTGCCCTCGGCGGTGATGATCTGCCGGTCCCGCACGCCGCCGGCGTTGTTGATCAGGACATCGAGGCGAGCTGTGCGCGCGGCGATCTCGTCGGCCACCCGCCTGACCTCCGCCATCAGCGTGAAGTCGCCGCGGAGCATGGCGAAGCCGCCGCCGCCCGCGCCGCTGCGGCGATCTCCGGTTCGGCGGCGGCACAGCGATTCGGGTCGCGGCCGACGCCGATCACCTGCCAGCCCAGCGCCGCGAGCTTGCTCGCGGTCGACTTCCCGATCCCCGAGCTGGCGCCGGTGACGACGGCGACGGGCTGGTTCGCACTGAGTTCCAAGGCCTATTCTCCGTGTCTCGTTAGCGCGGCCGCAGGCCGTCGAGCAGCAGGCGGACGGTGAAATAGATCTTCTTGTCCATCTCCGCCTTCGTCGGCAGGCGGCCGCTGACGATCGCCCGCACCTGGCCGCTGATCACCATGCTCATGAAGGCGGAGGCGGCGAGGCCGGAGTCGGTGGGGGCGAGCTGCCCGGCGGCGACGCCGCGATCAAGCAGCCCGGCGACGAAGTCGATGACCGGCTTGGCGCTCTGCTCGAAGTTGGCGGTGAAGATTTCCGGGAACCGGTAGCTCTCGGTGTTGATGATGCGCTGCAGGCGCAGGCCGTTCGGCGTCATCACCTGGCCGATACGCAGCCGGGCGATGGATGCCAGCGTCTCGGTCAGGTCGCCCTGGTCGAAACCCGCGAGCACGTCGGGCGGAACGATCTGCCGCTCGATTGCGCGCTGCACCGCGCCGCGAAACAGCGACGCCTTGTCCGGATAGCGGGCGTAGACGGTGCGCTTGGTCATGTTGATGCGGGCGGCGATCATCTCGATCGTGGTCAGCTCGAAACCGTGCTCAAGGAACAGGTCAAGGGCGGCGTCGAGCAGTTCCCCGTGGCGTGCCTCGGCCTGCTCGGAGGTGGGGCGCCCGGCCCCGCGGCGCATCGTGGAGGTTGCGTTCATCAAGCCAGCCCGCCTAGATCGCTCTTGCGTCATCGCCGGAAACAGTCATAATGATACGCACGAGGTGTCATTTGTCCAGCCCCGGCCACGACACCCGCGGAAGGATGGCCCCATGAGCTCCGCGACCGAGAAGCTGACGCGGCTGGTCGCTGCCGATGACCGCTTCGACCACTCCCATGCCGACCTGCGGGAGACGCAGCTGGAGGCGCTCAACGAGCGGTTCCAGGAGCGTAAGGACCGCATCAGGCTGCTGGGCCACCGCGCCCGAGAGGCCGGCATCGCCGAGATCCGCAGCCGCGAGGACATGGTGCCGCTGCTGTTCCCGCACAGCGTCTACAAGAGCTACCCGGAAAGCTTCCTCATCGAGGAGAAGTGGGACCGGCTCGGCAAGTGGCTGGGCGCGGTCTCGCCCTATCCGATCAGCCCGATCGAGACCGCGGACGTCGCCGATATCGACGACTGGATCGAACGGCTGCAGGCCAGAGGGCACTACGTGTCCTGCTCGAGCGGCACGACCGGCAAGTCGGCCATGCTGCTCGCCTCGGACAAGGACATGGACTGGTCGCGCCAGGACACGGTCAGCGTGTTCGCCTGGGGTTCGGGCGTCCAGCCCGCCCGGGACCGGCGGATGATGGGTCTCGCCCCCACTGCCGCCGTCCCCAAGAACCTGGTCATCGGCCAGGCGCAGCAGGACGCGTTCGGCGATCCGGCCAAGGAGCGCTTCCGCCTGCCGATCCCGCCGATCACCGTCGGCTCGCTGACCAAGATGGTCGTCCTGCGCAAGAAGATCGCGGACGGCACCGCGCTGCCGGGAGAGCTGGCCGACTTCGAGCAGACCTCGGCGGAGCGTCAGGCGACCCTCGACAACGCGATCACCGCGGGGGCCGAGGCGCTGGTCAAGTACCGCGAGGAGAAGCTCTACATCTCGGGCCTGTGGAACGCGCTGTACCAGGTGGCCACCGTCGTCCGCGGCATGGGCTACTCAGCCAAGGACTTCCACCCCGACAACTGCATCTACATCGGCGGCGGGCTCAAGCGCGCGCAACTGCCGCCGGACTACCAGGAGTTTGTCCACCAGACGTTCAACATCCCGGCCAACCGGGACTTCCAGAACTACTCCATGCAGGAGCTCAACTCCGGCATGCCCAAGTGCCAGCGGGGCAACCGCTATCACGTTCCGCCCTGGCTGGTGCCGTTCATCCTCGACGAGGAGGGCCGCGCTCTGCTGCCGCACGAGACCGGCGAGATCGAGGGCCGGGCCGCCTTCTTCGATCTCTCGCTCGACGGTCGCTGGGGCGGGATCATCACCGGCGACAAGATCTCGCTCGATTTCAGCCCCTGCGCCTGCGGCTGCAAGGGCCCGTCGGTGCGGAACAACATCGTCCGCTACGCCGACCTCGCGGGCGACGACAAGATCGGCTGCGCCGGCACCGTCGACGCCTACGTGCGAGGCCTGTCATGAGCGAGCTTGCGAGTGAATCAGTAAGTACAGTGCGTCCGCGAATGCGGACTCCGAGCGCCAGCGAGGTGGCCTCATGAGCGCGGCGGCGCAGAACTGAAGCCTGCCGACGCGGTCGTTTCCGCGCCGTTCTTCCTGCGGGGCGACCTGGTCGAAGGCCAGGACGCCGTCCACCGCTCGCGCGACCTCGGCGTCACGTTCGCGACGCCGAGGATCGCCCTGGACCGGGTGGTGCATCCGCGGACCGAGGTGCCGCCGCTGCTCAACGTGCCGCTGGCGGAGATCATCGACTTCCTCGTCGAGACCGGCCAGCGGCTCAGCGACCCCGGCAACCTGTTCGTGCAGGAATGCATCGACCGCATGGCCGCCACCCACGTGCTCCCCCGGGCGGTGCTGGCGGAGCAGGTCAAGGGCGCAGCCGCCTATCTCGACCGGCGTCTGCTGCGAACGGTGGTCGAGCAGAACTTCCCCGATCCGAGGGCACTGGACGAGTGGGTGCCGAAGCAGGACTTCACGGGGCGCAAGAGCTTCGTGCGCGCCTTCGCGCCCCGGCTGATCCACGTCCTGCCCGGCAACTCCCCGGGCGTCGCGGTGAAGTCCATCGCCCAGGGGGCGCTGGTCAAGGCGGTCAACCTGTTCAAGATGTCCTCAAGCGACCCCTTCACCACCGTCGCCGTGCTGCGGACGATGGCGGAAATCGACCCGGGCCATGCCATCGTGAAGTCGATGTCGGCCGTCTACTGGCGCGGCGGCGACGACGCGGTCGAGCGGGCGCTCTACCGCCCCCAGTACTTCGACAAGATCGTGGCCTGGGGCGGCGGTGACGCGATCAGCAACGTGGTCAAGTACCTCGGCCCCGGCTTCCAGCTGGTGTCGTTCGACCCCAAGACGTCGATCTCGATGGTCGGCCGGGAGGCGGCCGCCTCGGATGAGGCGCTCGACCTCGCGGCCGACCTCGCCGCCGCCGACGTCATGGTGCTCAACCAGGAAGCGTGCGTCGCCAGCCGGTTCATCTTCATCGAGGCGGACCGCGACGACGCCGACCGGTTCTGCGAGCGACTGCACGCGCGCATCGTCGCCCGGGCGGCCGCCTCGGGCGACGCCAGGCCGCTCGACCTGGACCTGCGCGAGCAGATCGACATGCTGCTGATGCTCGACGACGAGTTCGCGGTGTGGGGCAAGACCGACGGCAGGGGACTGGTGATCCGCTCGGACGAACCGGTGGACTTCCACCCGATCAACAAGACCGCCAACGTGGTCCGGGTGGACTCGCTCGACGACGCCGCGAAGTACGTGAACGTGGCGACGCAAACGGTCGGGTTCTATCCATTCGAGCGGATGCCCGAGTACCGCGACCGGCTCGCCAGCGGCGGCGCCCAGCGCATCGTGCGGCTGGGGGAGGCCGGGCCGAGCACCATCGGCAACCCCCACGACGCCATGTACCCGCTGCACCGCTTCGTGCACTGGATGGCGCACGAAGACGGGGTCGGACCACAGTAAGGCGGCTAGGGCGCGAGCCCTTTCGCGTATTCCCCGGTTGCTGCTTCTCGCGCAATCTATTTTCCGGGCGTAACCGTAGATATAGGCAATATCGCCTGACCACTCCTGATGCGGTCAGACGGCGGGGATGCCCACGAGCGTGAGGGGACGCGATCCTGTGAGCGATGCTGCCTTGTTTGCCTTGTACGCCTGGATAGCCACGGTTCTCGTTGGCCTCCTGCTGCTGATTATCTGGCTCATGGAGTACGACCGCGATTTCCAGTCGGCGGCCGCGACTCGATTGCCGGTGCCGGTCATCTCCACCCATGCCCTGCTTGGCCTCGGCGGCCTGGCGCTGTGGGGCTTCTATCTCGTGACCGATACGGACTCGCTCACCGTGCCCGCCGTCGTCGACCTCGGCCTCGTCGTGCTCCTGGGGCTGATCATGGCTGCGCGCTGGCTTCAGGTGCTTCGCGCGTATCCCGCGGCCGGCTCCTCGCCGACCCGGATGGTCGCTGTTCCGCCGGAACGGCATTTCCCGCGTCCGGTCATCGTCATCCACGGGGTCTTCGCCGTCGCCACCGTGGGCCTGGTCCTGCTGGCCACGTTTTTCAGCGGAAGCTGATTGCCCGGCGGGGGAGAAAACACCACCGTGAACCCGAGGGTTGGCACCATCGTCTCCGGCCGCCGCAACTGGCACCGTGAACGGCATGGCCAGGGAAAACGCTGATACCACAACGCTGAACAGAGCCGCGCCGGCGGCGATCGCCCCGGTAGAGCTTGACGACGTGACCAAACGCTACGGGCGCGGCCGGGGCTCGGTCACCGCGCTCGACCGGGTGTCTCTCTCATTCGCTGCGGGCTCGTTCACCGCGGTGCTCGGTGTCTCCGGGTCGGGCAAGTCGACGCTGCTCCAGTGCGCAGCCGGGCTCGAACGGTCCTCGTCCGGGGCGGTGCGGCTGTGCGGGCAGGAACTGTCCCGGCTGTCCCAACGCAAGCAGGCGGTGCTGCGGCGGCAGCGCGTCGGTTTCGTGTTCCAGGAGCTGAACCTGCTGCCCGAGCTGACGGTGGCGGAGAACATAGCGCTTCCGCTCCGCCTAGACCGCCGTCCCGCGAGAAAGGCGGACATCGAGCGGGCGGCATCCCGGGTGGGCTTGTCCGGGAACCAGCTCCGGCGGCGGCCCGCCCAGTTGTCCGGCGGCCAGCAACAGCGGGTGGCGATCGCCCGCGCGCTGATTACCGACCCCGGCGTGATCTTCGCCGATGAGCCTACCGGGGCGCTGGATCCGCATACCGCGGCCGGGGTGCTGCGGCTGCTGCGGGAGGCCGCCGATGGGACGACCGTGGTCATCGTCACTCACGACCCGCAGGTGACGAGGTTCTGCGATCAGGCGGTGTTTCTGTACGCCGGACGGGTGGACCGGGTGCTGCCTGACCCGGAGCCGACCATCGTCGCCCGGCTGGTCGCTGAGCTTGGCGAGCGCGCCGCCGAGGAGCGCGGCTGATGGGCGGCTGGATGCTCTCCGGGATCCGGCGCGGACCGGGCCCGCTGATCGGAACCGTGGTGGCATCGGCCGTCGCCGCCATCCTGACGGTAGCGGCGATATCAACCGCCGCTGCGGACACCCAGGCATCGGCCGGGCGGCTGGCCAGCGCCAGCGTTGTGGTCGCCGGGCCCGCCAACCTCAACGTCACCCTCGGCAGCGGCCAGAACGCCAATCCCGAGAGCCTGCCGCTGCCCGCCTACCGAGGCGTGCCCGCCTCGCTGGCACAGCGCCTGGCCCGGGTACCGGGCGCGGCCTCCGCCGAAGGCGAATCAGGCTTCCCGAATGGCTCGGTCAGGCCCGGTGACGTGGATCTCGTCGCGGTGACCGCCCAGCCGGGCGTTCCCGCAGGCGTCCTCGCCGGCCGGATCCGGACGGCCCTAGGCGGTGGCCAGGGTTACACGATCGCGACCGGCGCTGCCCGCGGCGACGTGGCGAACCTGAACGCCGCCGTCGAGCGGTCCAACGGCCAGTCGCTGGCCGGGGCGATCATCGTCCCGATCGCGGCGATCTCCCTGTTCGTGCTGGCCAGCACCACCGCGCTGGCGGTGAACCTCCGCAGGCGCAGGTTCGCCCTGCTCCGCGCCGTCGGCGCCACCCGCGGCCAGGTCCGCCGGGCGATCCTCGCCGAGCTGACCGTCTGCGGCGCGGTCGGCGGCGCTCTCGGCTGGCTGCCCGGGGCCGCTCTCGGCGCGCTCAGCGTGCGCTCGCTGGCCTCGCATCAGATGCTCCCCGCTGGGTCGGCCGCGTGGCTCAGCCCGTGGCTGATCGCCATCGCCTGCGGGGCGAGCGCGCTCGTCGCCTGGCTGAGCGGGCAGGTCGCCGCGCGCCGGGGCAGCCGCACGGCGCCCGCCCAGGCGCTGCGCGAGACCGCCGCCGAACGCAAGTGGCCTAACCCGGTCCGGGTCGCGCTCGGCATCCTCGCGGTCGGCGGCTCGGGAACCCTCGCGGTGTTCACGCTCGACCAGAAGAGCGCGGCCGGACAGCTCGGGCTGGCGTTTCCGCTCCTGCTCGCCTGCATGCTCGCGGTCGCCCTGCTCGGCCCGCTGCTGGTGGCGTTCACCGCCTGGCTGGCCCGGCCGGCGGTCGCCGTCGGCGGGGCGCCGGCCCGGCTCGCCCTGGCCGCAATCGCCGCCCAGCCGCGCCGCGCCGCCTCGGCGGTCATCCCGGTCGCGATGGCGGTCGCCATGGTCGGCACGATCTACTTCGTCGGCACGTCGATCCAGCACACCACCGCCGGCCAGGCGGCGAGCACGGTAACGGCCGGCAACGTCCTTTCCGGAACTGGCCTCACCGAGGCCACCCTGCGGCAGGTGCAGGCCCTGCCTGGGGTGCGGGCGGCGGCGGGAGTGGCGCCGGTCAGCGTGGAGGTCACCGACCCGGACCTTGACCAGGATTACGGGGAGGCCGTCACCGCCGGGCCGCTCGGCCAGCTGCTTGACCTCGGCGTGACCTCGGGCAGCGCGGCGGCGCCGCGTCCCGGGCAGATCGAGGTGAGCGCACTCGAGGCGGGGTCAAGCGCGCTTAACGTGCGCACCGGATCCACGATCACCGTGTACCTGCCGGACGGCACGCCCTACCACGCCACGGTCAGCGCGATCTACAGCCGCTCGCTCGCCTCCGGCGACCTGGTGATCCCGGCGTCGGTCGCGGCGGGCCACACGGGCACTCCGCCGGGATACTCTCAGATCCTGGTCGACGGGGGAACGCAGGCGGAGCTGGCCCGGTTCACCGCCGGCCATCCCGGGCTGCGCGTGACCAGCCGGTCCGTCGCCAACCAGCAGTCCGCCGCGGCCGCCGCGCAGAACTCGTTCGCCAACAACCTGATCCTCGGCGTGCTCGGGGCGCTGTCGGCCGTGGCGCTGGTGAACACCCTGGTGGTAACGACGGTCGAGCGGCGGCGGGTGCTGCGGCTGCTCGGGCGGGTCGGCGCGACCCGTGGCCAGATCGCCGCGATGTTCGGCTGGCAGGCGCTGTTCGTCGCCGGCACCGGGCTGGTCGCGGGGGCCGCCGCCGGCGCGGTCACGCTGCTCACCGTCACCAGGGCGATCACCGGGAGCTGGACCCCGTTCATCCCGCCCGCCGCGGGGGTCGGGCTGGTCGCGGTGGTGGTCGCGCTGACCGTGGGCGCGGTCATGATCCCGCTCGGCGTGATGTCCCGCCGCGAGCCAACGCTCGCCGCCTGATCCGGTGGCCGCTCATAACGCCGCCTGCCACCATGGGCCGCATGTCTGAAGATCACGATCCCCCCGTGGCGATCTCCGCCAGGCTCGTCTCGCTGTCGGCCGATTCCGGGGACCCGCCGGGCATCAACGACTATGACGGCATCGCCGAGGGATACGCGGCCTCGAACGAGACCGGCTTCGTTCACGCCTCCTACGAGCGTCCCGCGATGCTGGCGCTGGCGGGGGACGTCGCTGGCCGGCGGATCCTAGACGCGGGCTGCGGCTCCGGCCCCTTGCTGGCGGCGCTGCGCGACCGGGGCGCTGTCGTGGCCGGCTTCGACCGGAGCGCCCTTCAGGGAGAACCTGTGGCACCGCGAGATAGGCCTCAAGCCCGATTATTTCGCGACCTACGACTACGTCACGGAGTGGACCGTGGGCGGCCAGGCGGCGCTGCTGCGCTTCTGGACCCGGCCGCTGCACGCGATGACCGGCGCCTTCACCGCGGCCGGGTTCCGGATATCGGTCATCAGCGAGCCCGCGGTCTCCCCGGATACCCCCCGCGAGCTGCTGCCCGACGACATCTCGGACACGCGGCGCTTCCTGTGCTTCCTGTTCTTCGTGCTGCAGGCCGACTAACCGTCATCGGCGCCGGCTGCCAGGACCCGCCTCTGGTGCGCTTCCTCCAGAGCGGGGAGGTCGTCGGGGTGGAGGAACTCGCCTAGCCCCGCCCGGCCCCTCATGCACCGCGAGTCACAGCGTCGCGGGCGAACGCCATGATCGTGGGCCGTTGGGGGCAGCCGGCGACCCGTACTCCCCACGCTCACGTTCGTGGGGCCGCGGCGCCGACCAGAACTGCACACGATGTCGCCTGGTTGCCCGAAAAGGCTCTGCCCCCGCAGGTGGTCCGCTGTTCACGTATCACGCAACGTACATTGCATGATGCGCAAAGAGCTTGGTCGCGGCCGCTGCTGCCAGGCTCTCACCTAGGTAAACGGCCGCCCGGCCAGGTGAGCGCTCGGCCGAATATGATCAGCGGATGCGCACGGAGGGGATCTGGCTGCGATTTCTGTCCGGGCCTGACATCGAGAGCCTTGGCATCAGCCGCTCGGAGATCATCGAGGCGGTAGCCGACGTGGTCACCGCCCACGGACGCGGGCAGACAGTGTTCGAGCCGCGGGTCCATCTCGTTCCCGACAACGGCGGCGCCGGGCATTTCAACGTGCTCCGGGGGCACGTGTCAACGCTTGGCGAGCACGGGATCAGCGGCATCAAGGTGGTCGGCGACTTCGTGCCGAACTACCAGCGCGCCGTCGCCGCGGATACCGGCACCATGCTGCGGTACCACTGAGGCGATGGTCGCGGTGTCACGGGCGGTTCCCACCATGGGCTTGACGAACGCGGCCGGGCTGGACGCGCGGGCGGTGCTGGCCGTCGCGCGCGCAGAGATTGTGCTCGAGCTGGGGGACGAGTTGATCGGCTGGCTCGACGGGCGGCGCGCCCGGATGCTGGCGGCGCTTGAGGCCGGCGACCCGGTCTACGGCGTCACGACCGGCATGGGCGCGATGAGCGAGGTCGGTCTCGATCACGCGGCCCGGGCCCGGCAGTCCGAGGCGCTCCTGACCGCCCGGGCGGTCGGCGGACCTCCCTGGCTCAGCCCGGACGAGACCCGCGCGGTCCTCGCCGTCCGCCTGCGAACATTCCTCAACGGCGATGCGGCCGTGTCGGCCGCGCTGTGCGTCCGACTGGCGGAATCGATCGCGCTGGGCGTGCTGCCCGCGCTTCCGCGCCGGTCGACCGGGGTGGCGGGCGAGATCGTGGCCCTCGCCCATCTCGGCCTGGCGCTGACGGGCGCGGGCGATGTGCTGGCCGGCGGCCCGGGAGCGGGGACGCGCCCAGCGGGGCGCGCGCTGGCCGAAGCGGGTCTCGAGCCGCTGCGGCTCGGCCCCAAGGAGGGTGTGGCGCTGATCGAGGGCGTCCCGATGACCACGGCGCTGGCCGTGCTCGCGGCCGAAGACGCCCGGCAGGTCCTGCAGTACGCGCTGACCGCCCTGGCAGCCGAGTTCGCGATCACGGGCGCCGCCCGCGATGTGCTCGACGCACGGCTTGCCCGCGGTGACGATGCCCTCGCCCGGGTCACCGGGCGGCTGCGCGACCTGGCCGGGCCGCTGTCGCGTCCGCACGCGCTGCAGCCGCCGGTCTCGTTCCGCGCGTCGCCTCAGGTGCTCGCGCACCTCGGCCGCGCGATCGACGCCCTCGACGCGGCGACCGAGCGCGCTCTCGGGGGAGTGACGGATTCGCCTGCGTTTCTCGACGGCCAGTTCGTCGGCAGCGCGGGCTTCTACGGCTACGACCTGTCGGTTCACCTGCACGCCGTGACGGTGGCCCTGATCGGGGTGGCCGAACTGGGCGCCACCCGGCTGCACCGGCTCATGGATCCCGCCGTCACCGGCCTGAACGCGCAGCTGTCGGCCGAGCCGGGACCGCAGACCGGCCTCTCGCCGGTGCACAAGCGGGCGGTCGGCGTAGCGCACGAGCTTCGCCGTCAGGCCATCCCGGCCTTCATCGGCCCGGTTGAGACGTCGCGCGGCCAGGAAGACGCCCAGGCATTCTCGCTTGAGGAGGTGCAGGCGTGCCGGATCGCCCTGGACGGCGTCACCGAAGTGCTCGCGTGCGAACTCCTCGCGTTGCACCAGGCCCGCCTCCTCGCCGTCGGCCGTCCGGACGTGGTCGTGCCTGCCTCCGAGTTGCGGGCCGAACTGGACGCCCTCACCGAGGGTCTGCCCGCCAGCGTCGTCGACCGCCCGTTCGGCCGGGACGTAGAAACGCTCAGAAACCGACTAAGGGCCCAACAACGCGAGTAACGGATCGTTAGATAAGCTAACGACCGTGGCGATGAAGCACTCGGCCGGCCTGGAGGCGGCGACGTCCCCCGGGAACCCGGGGCCATCGCGTCACCTGATCTTCGCCATCGTCGCGGTCGGGCTGTTCATGAGCTCGATCGACGCCACGATCGTGGCCACCGCCCTGTCCGCGATCCATGACAGCCTGCGCACCACCATCAACTGGGCGGGCTGGACCATCACCGTCTACAGCCTCGGCATGGTCATCGTGCTGCCGATCGCCGGGAAGATAAGCGATGAGTTCGGGCGGCGGCGGGTCTTCTTCTGCGCGGTGGCCGTGTTCACCGTCGCGTCCTTGCTGTGCGGCGTGTCGAGCGACATCTACATGCTGATCGGCTTCCGGGCGCTCCAGGCCATCGGCGGCGGCGCGCTGCAGCCCTCGGCGGCCGGAATCGTCGCCGAGCACTACGGCCGGGACCGCGACCGGGCGATCGGCATGTTCGGCACGATCGCCTCGGGCGGGCAGGTCCTCGGCCCGGTCATCGGCGGGCTGCTCGTGGGCTACCTGTCGTGGCGATGGATCTTCTTCGTCAACGTGCCGATCGGGATCGCGCTGCTCGGCGCGCTCGTCAAGTTCGTCCCCGACTCCCCGCGAACGGCGCGGACCAGGACGGATATCCGCGGGCTGGTGCTGATGGGGATGTTCATCCTCGCCGCGAACTTCGGGATCACCAGCATCGGGAACAAGAACACGAGCTTCTATGACCCGATCTTCCTCGTCCCCGAGGCGGTCGCGCTGGTCGCGCTGTGGTTGTTCATCCGCCATACCAGGCGATCGGCCGAGCCGTTCATCCCGATGCGGCTGCTGCGGGCCAAGGGCTTCGCCGTGATGAACAGCCTGAACCTGCTGTGGGGAGTCGTGGGTTTCGGCGTGGCGTCCCTCGCTCCGCTCTACGCCGAGGACCGGTACCACCTCGCTCCGCTCAGCGCGGGCACGCTGCTCGCCGCCCGCGGCGTCGGGGCGATCGTGATCGGAGCCGCGGCGGCCATGGCGCTGCGCCGGACCGGCTACCGGCTGCCCCTGGCCGTCGGCTTCATCGTGGTGGCGGTCGGCACGATCGCGATGGCGATCTCGCCCCGCCTGGGCCTGAGCCCCTACGTGTGGCTCAGCATCGGGGCCGGCATCACCGGCCTCGGCAACGGCCTGGCCAACCCCGCCTCCAGGAACGCGTGCCTCCAGGTCGCGCCCAACGAGGTGGCGGCGATCACCGGGCTCCGTCAGATGTTCGTCTTCACCGGCATCATCTTCTCCGTCTCGACGGTCACCGCCATCCTCAACCGCAGCGCCGACCCCGGCATCGCCCAGGCTCACATGCTCTGGGTCGTTGCCGGGGTCCTGTTGCTGGTCATGGTGCCGCTCGTCTCCCGCGTCCCGGAGCACAAGGGCAGCTGGTAGGGGCACGGCGGGTCAGCGCTTTGCCTTGCGGCGTTCCTGCCTGCGGGCGGCCCGTCGGGATACCGAGCTGACCGCGGAGTCGGCCCGGAGCAGCGTCCTCGCCGTCCGGGTGGACGGATCACGGCGCTCGGCGGTCAGCGCCAGTCGATGGATGAGCGCTTGAGTCAGCGGCAGGGCGATGGCCAGCAGCAGCCACGTCCGCAGGCGCCTGGAGAAAAAAGCCCACATGGGTAGAGTCCTTTCGTTGCCCGCGCGCTACCCGGCGTGTCCTTGGCTAACCACATCCCGAACGCCTGGGGTAGCTCACCCTGTTTCACGCAACAGCATCCCCGTTTGCTTTACACGGCTCAGGGGGCGAGGTCAGTGACACCTATCAATGTCAGTGCCCTCGCTTAACATCGCTGCACGACGGAACCCCCCGGTCCCTTCCGCTTCGGCGTCAGGGCGCGCGTGAGGGCCGCGCAGCACGCGCCCAAAGGAGAACTCGTGACACTCCCGGCCTACGCCGGCGTCCTCACGCCAGCCCATCGCCAGTTCGTCAGTGGTATCCGCGACCGGTGGGCGGCAGCTGTGTCTTCTACGGCCCCGGTCGACCGTGCCGCCGCCGCCGAGGCTGTGCGTCGTCTCTATGAGACTCACAAGCTCCACCAGCCGTCCCTGACCATCTGGATGGATTCGCCCCTCGGCTGCATCTACGCCGCCGCAGTGGTTGGACAGCTCAGAGAGCAGCTCAGGAATGAGTTCGTGACCCAGTTGACGCGCCGCCAACTCCAACACCAGTTGGGGCGCCCGCTCTGGCACACGCTTGCGCTCCAGATCCGAGAACAGCTCGGCGACCAGCTCGGAGTCCGACTGAGAGGGCCGCTCAGCAGCGAGCTCGAGGACCAGCTCAGCGGCCGGCTTCAGGGCCAGCTCAACCGCCAGCTCTGGGACCAGCTGCGGGGGCAGATCAAGGGCAAGCTCCACGGCCAGCTCTGGGATCAGCTCAGCGGCCGGCCGTGGGACGAGTTCTGGGACCAGTTCGGGGGCGAGCTGAGCATCCAGCTGGGTGCGCGGCGGGGTCCGCAGGACGACGACTGGGACTGGCCCGAGATCGACGGCTGGGACGGGGCCGGGCACCTGCATTCCGTCTTCCCATGGAACGACGCCGACGCGCTCGCCTTCGACGATTGCGTGCTGCCCATCGCCGGCCGTCCGGCGGATCCTCGTCTCGACGCCCTGAGCGGCGTTCTCACCAGGACCGGGTGGCTGATCCCAATGCCGAGCGCGGTGATCGTCGGGCCACGTCCGGCCGTCCTGCACCGCGATGCCCGCGGTGATCTCCACAATCCAGCCGGCCTGGCGGTGGCCTATCCGGACGGCTGGGGGTTCTACGCGTGGCATGGCCGCCGTGTGCCCGGCTGGGTTATCGCCGCGCCTTCCGTCGAGGCGATCGCGGCCGAGGAGAACGTCGAGGTCCGCCGCTGCGCAATCGAGTCTCTCGGCTGGGATCAGTTCATCGCCGAGGCAGGGCTCGTGCCCGTCACCGCGGGCGCTAGCGCGGACCCGGCAGCTGCGCAGGTGCCTGACCCCGGCAATCCGGGGCAGCATCTTGTCCTCTACGACGTCCCCGAGCGGTTGTGGGGCGACCGGATCCGTCTGCTCATGTGCACCAACGGCACTCCCGAACGCGATGGCACCAGGCGCCGCTACGGCCTGAAAGTACCCGCTCGCATCAGCGATCCGGTCGAGGCAGCCGCGTGGACGGCGGGCCTGGGCAAGGACGACTACGCGCACATGGTGAGGCGCACGTAAAACCCGTCGGCAAGCACAGTCAGCACTTTCAACGGAAGGAACCGGCGTGACCACAGCAACGCTTGGCCAGCTCATCGACAAGTACGGCTTCGACGTGCATGACCACCTTGATCGCGACCTGGAGATCCCGGTCCACGCTGGCCTCCAGGCGCAGGGTGACCTTTTCATCATCCCCGCGGACCCGAACCGCGACAGCCCGGGCGCCCCGGTGCCGCTCGACGGTATCCCGGTGATCGAAGCGGTGGGGGGCGGGCACGAGCACCGGCTGTTCGCCGGGCAGCCGGGAACTGCGTTCTTCACCCCGGCCGGCGCCCGGGAGCAGGACATCGGGCTGCTCGAGTGCACCGAATCCGCTTACATCGCTCACCCTGAGCACGCCTACGCGGGGATCGCCCCCGGGACCTACATCCTGCGCCGGCAGCGGGAACAAGCCGATTGGGATCGCTTCGTCGCCGATTAGACCCAGCTCGGTCATGTCAGCCAGCCTCCTTTCGCAACGGTCAAGCCCGGCTGTCGCCGGCCGGTCCGGACCTGATGCGCCGGAGCAGCTGCTCGTACCAGTCGGGCCGGGGCGGGCGGGCGGTCTCGATCCACCAGGTCGCGCCGGCCTGCTCGTAGGCCGGGAGCTCTTCGGCCAGTGACGCCGGGGCGTCGGCGACCTCGGCCCACACGACCAGATCGAAATCGTCAACCGAACCCCGCAGCTCGCCGACGAGATCGCGTACCGAGGCGATGTCGTCGGCGGTGGGGCGGACGAGGGCGTGATCACGGTAGCGGATCGGCACGGCGCCATCCCAGCGCGCGGCGCGGCGCATACCCGCCTGCGAGGGCAGCACGCCTCCCACCCACACCGGGATCCTCCCGCCTTGGGCGGGGGTGGGGGTGAAGCGGACCGGACCGACGTTGTAGTGCCGGCCGTGGAACTCGGTGACTTCGCCGCTCCACAGGCCGGCGATCAGGTCGAGTCCCTCGTCGAGCATCGCCGCCCGGGTCCGATCGTCAGCCGGGTCGCCGAACAGGCCGAAGTCGCCGTGGGCGGGCGAGCCGAGGCCGACGCCGAATACGGTCCTGCCCCCCGCCAGCAGGTCGAGCGTGACCGTCTGGCGCGCCAGCACCCACGGTCGGCGCCGCGGGACGGGTGTGATCATGGGCCCGATCACCAGCCGCCGGGTGCGCGCGGCGATGACCGACAGCACCGCCCACGGGTCCACGATCGAAGGGCCAAGTCCGTCATCGACCCAGGTCATGTGGTCCCACAGGAAGAAACCGTCGAACCCTGCCTCCTCCGCCTCGACCGCCAGGCGGACTAGGTCGGCCGGATCGTCGGCGAAGCAGGGGGCCGCGACCGCCCGGCGGATGCTCATCGTCTGCTCACTGACTTCATCAGGTGCTTGTCCGCCTCGTCGTCGGGGGATGACTGCACGCGAACCATGGACAGGCCCGTGGCTCGTCCAATCTTCTCAGGGGCGGCATCTGCCCCCTAGCGCGGTACGCCAGTGAGAGAAGCAGGGAGACCAGGCGCGTATGGGAACCGAATTGGTACTCCTCGGAACGGCAGGGGCGCCCATGCCGGTCGTCGGACGCGCCGGGATCTCGTCGGCGCTCATCGTGGACGGCCGGGTCTTTGTCATCGACTGCGGTCGGGGGTCGCCGTCCGCCTTCGCTAACGCGGGACTCGACTTCGCTCGCCTGGAGGCCGTGTTCCTGACCCACCTCCATGCCGACCACGTGGGTGACCTGCCCGGCATGCTCCTTTACCCGTGGGGCGCCCGCAAGGGCGCCAACGGACCGCTTGCGCCGATCCGCGTGTACGGGCCGCCGCGGCCGGGAGCGCTGCCGACGGGCGATGCCACCTTTCACCGCACGACCACGGTCCACCCGGAACTGCCGGCCCCGGGCACCACGGACTTGGTGGCGAGCATTCTCGCCGGGTACGCGTACCACCTGAACGTCATGCCACTGGACGCTCACATGCCGGACGCGGGCGCACTCGTCCGGGCAACCGACATCTCCGTCCCGACCTGGACGACAGGCATGCCCCAGGTTCCCGTCGTCGTCTTCGACGACGGGGTCGTCCGGGTCACCGCCGTCGCGGTACCGCACGGCCGCGCGGTGCCGGCTCTCGCCTACCGCTTCGACACGGCGGTCGGCTCGGTTGTGTTCTCCGGCGACACGACCGTGAACGAGAACCTCATCGGTCTCGCCCATGAGGCCGACATCATGGTCCATCAGGTCGTCGACCTTGACTATCTCCAGCGGCAGGGTGCGGGCAGCGCCGAGATAACACGGATGGCCGCCTCGCTAACCGATGTCACGCAGGTCGGGAACGTCGCCGAGCGCGCCCGGGTCGGCGAGCTGATTCTCACCCATTACCTCCCGGCCGAACCGGACGCGATCTCGGAAGCGGAATGGGCGGAGCGTGCCGGGCGCGGCTATAGCGGCACGACCACTGCGGGCACGGACGGCCTGCGCAGAGCACTCCCGGGCTTCACCCCGGCCGGGTGATCCCGCCGGAAGATGACGTGTTTGCCCGGTCCGTTAGGAAAAATTAAGATCTTTATTTCGAACGGACCCTGGTTTCACCATCTGAGTCGCCAGCCGAGCACCTCGCCGGCGGTGACGGTCGGCCGGCCGAGGAGCCCGGTCAGGTACCGGGCGAGCGCCGAGTGAGGGCCGGCGACGGCGACCACGGCGGCCGGCTTCCAGCCGGCCAGCTGCGCCCGCATCTGCGCGGCGTCCGGGTACAGCCCGATGGCCGGAGGCGTGGCGACCGCCGCGACGTTGACGCCGGATGATTGCGCCCAGAGCTGGTTCAGGTACATGGCCTCGGAAGACAGCCCGTTGCCGTCGGTCGCGGGCTGCTGGCCCCAGGTCGGTCCCATAAAGTAGCCGCCGTACATCGCCGACGGAGCACCGGTGTCGGCCTGCCAGCGGAGCGGGGCCGTGTACGTGCGCACCGGGATCGGGACCACCAGCACGTCGGCGCCGGGCGGCAGCCGCAGCGCGGCGAATGCCGCGGTCCAGCCGGCCGGCACCGGGGAGGCGTCGGCGGCGGGCAGCGGGCGTGGCGCCAGCGGCAGGATCGCGATCGCCGCTGCGGCGGCGATGAGCCCCTTTCTGGCGGGCCAGCGGCTGCGCGCGGCATCGAGCCCGAAGGCGAGCAGCGCGGCGGCGGCGCCGTCGGCGATGATCGAGAACCGGTCGGGGATCACCGCCGCCACGACCGGGAGGGCCTGCAGCCAGTGCCATGGCAGCAGGATGCCCTCGTGCTCCCGGCCGTCGGCCAGCAGCGTCCCGCCCAGGGAGAGCGCGGACAGCACCGCGAAGGTCACCGCGGTGGCTCGTACCGGCAGGCGACGCCAGAACCACACCGCGATGACGGCGAGAACGGCGAGCATCGGCCAGCCGAGATAGCCCAGGTACTCGGGGAGACCGCCCTGGAACCGGGCCGCGAACGCGGCGCTGCCGGCCGTGTGCGCCAGCATGGACGGCGGCGGCAGGACGAAGCCGGCCAGATCGTTCTTGTAGAAGTCGGCCGCGAACGGGCTGCCGTGCTGGCGGAGCGGGCCGAGGAACTGCACCCACAGCGGGTAGCCCGCGATCGGGGCGGCCACCGCGATCCCGGCGGCTGCGCCGGTGACGACGTCACGGATCCGGCCGGCGACCGCGGCCGGCCGGGATACGGCCAGCACCACGGTGATGATCACTGCGGCCACGGCCGCGTCAAGCAGCAGTTCCTCGGCGATGAAGAGCTGGGCGGCCGCCAGCAGGCCAAGCCCGATGCCGCAGCGCGCCGAGGCCCGCCTGCCAGGGCCGCAGCGCCCGGTCACCAGCCGCAGCGCGGCGTCGACGATCAGCGGCGGGAGAACCGCGAACTGAAGATCGTAGTGGCCCGTCGACGACTGGATCAGCGCCGGGGAGAACCCGTAGACGAGCCCGGCCAGGCCGGCCGCGGCGGTACTGGCGCCCCACCGGCGCGCCGTGGCGAACATGCTGACCGCGGATCCGGCGAATCCCAGCGTCATGAGCACGGTCAGGCTGGCCTGCGGTCCGGCCAGCAGCGTCAGCGGCGCTAGGAGGACGCCGGGCAGCGGCATGGCCGTGTTCCACATGAGGCTGATTCCCTGCGGGGCGTTCATCCCCGTGGTGATCAGCGCGGGCAGCCTCAGGTGCGCGACCGCGGTGGCGTCGTAGCGGAAGAACCAGGCGAACTGGTCGGCGTCGTACGGGTTGCCCGCCACGATCCGCGACGCCGGGTCCCGCCATAGCCACATGGTCAGCGCGACCGCCCCGACCAGGTAGTAGGTCCCTGCCAGCCGCAGCGTCCGGGGCCCGGCCAGCGGGCGCGCGCGTTCCGCCGTGGCGGGAACCGCAAGGATCATAAGCGCAGGTTACCGCGAATCTGGATCCTATCGATCCCTATCACGACGTAATAACAATGACAATGACAGCCGCTATGTGTGACGGATTCGTGACGCCGGATCCAAGGCCCGGGTCCCGTGCCAGACCCGCGAATATAGTCCTGAACGAGGCAAGGCGTGCACCCTTCAAACGCGTGCCTCACGGCCGCTAGCAGGCCTAATGCCCCGCCTCTGGGGCGACTCGGACACGGAGGTGTCGGATCCAATGATCAATAGGCTTCGGTTCGCGTGGCGACGGTACAGGCGGAGAAATCATTCCTCGCGTATGGCGGTCGCGGTCGCTATTCCTGTGGTACTGGGCCTCGTGATCGGAATCGTGGTCGCGGTGGCCGGGCGCTCGGCCGTCACCAACCTCGGCGATGCGGCACTCGGCGCCTCCGCCAGTGCGTCGCCCAGTGCTTCGCCGTCGGTGGCGCCATCCGGGTCGAGCACGGGCACCACGACCGCCTCGACCAACGTCAACTGCGACATCATCGTCCCCGCGAACCCGCTCACCGCGCGCGGACTCGCCACCCCGTACCAGCTCACCGGCACGAACGGGCAGACTCCGGCGCAGTCCGGGTGCGAGATGACCAACGCGGCCAACCTCGGGGCCTTCGTGCAGGCCACCATTCTGAACCCGGCCACGGGCAAGCTCTACGTCTACGACCCGCTGGTCATCACGAAGGGCACCACCCCGGCCGTGGCACCGGTCGTGCCGACGCTGCCGAGGGGCGCGGTCGTGACGATCGACTTCGGGTTCAACGGCACCGACCTGTTCCAGGTGGGCGCGACGGCCAACGCGCTCAGCAGTGGCAACTGCGTCGACGGCGCGTCGGGATCGATCTTCGGCCAGGCGTCGTTCTGCAACGGCATCAACTTCTTCAGGGCGGCGTCCCGTGACGAGCGCGAGGGGAAGCTGGTCGTTCCGTCAGAGGGCACCTCCAGCAAGATCGTCGCCTCGGCGGGCGCGCTCGGGTCGGGCCAGAACTGCCCGGAAACGCGCAACTTCGACATGGTGGACCAGGATCCGAGCGACAACGTGACCACCTTCTACCTGCTTGATCCGGCCACCGGCCAGACCGCGCAGGACACCACGTCCAACACGGCCAACATCCCGGACTCGACGCTGCTCGCCAACGGCAGCGACAACATCCTGCTCGACGCGTTCATGGACCCACTGCTCGGCTGCACCCCCTTCCAGGCGCCCGACCTGGCGAACAACAACGCGCTGACCAGTTCCCAGGCCATGGACGAACTGCTGTCGGCCGCGCACCAGCCGACGGTCGCGGCGCTGGTGCCGGAGAACGACGAGATGGTGCTGAACAGCAGCGGCCAGGTCGACGCGGCCAAGACCAACCTCTACCGGGAGGAAATAGGACAGGCGCCGATCAGCGCCCAGAACAACAAGACCAGCAGTCCGGCGATGTTCTGCCAGAACATGGTCGACATCCAGACGCCGTTCCTGGCGGCCAACCAGGCTCTGCTCTCCACCGGCCAGTCGCCGGTGCCAGGGGTAGGCGACAACCTGTTCACCTTCCTGGCGAACAGGCTCAGCATGTCCTTCAGCAACCTCTCCTGCCAGACCTTCGGCCTGAAGAACCCCGTCACGGTCACGCTGGGCGGCTCGGGCGCGGCGACCGCGGCGACCTTCAACACCGCCAAGCAGACGGCGGCCAACACCGGGACGACGCCGACGATGCCCGGATCGGGGAGGCATGGCGCGCCCCCGCGGACCGGCCGCACCCACCACCGCGTGATGGACCCGTCGGGGATGTGAGCACGGTGACGGGCCGCGGCGGGGCAATTGCCTGGCCGTCGGCTCGTCAGGGACCGCGCCGGCCTCCCCGGTAAGGCCCTGACCGAGGTCAATGCCCACGCTAGGGGGCGCGCTCGCACAGAGCGCGCCCCCTAGCTGCTTGCCGTCTCAGGCGTCCCGGGCACAGCGGGCATCTAGACAAGGCCGGCCGGCTCGCGTGACTCGACGTGCCGAGCGCTCGCCTGCCATCCAACGGGAAAGCAGGCATTTACGAAATTTGCCGTTCCATAAATGTTATGCGGATGTCAGATTTCTAATTGTTTTTTGAGAATTGCGGCACAGGAACTTACGTCCTCATTAACGGGCTGCTACTACTCCGGGCGCCATCTCCATTGCTCAGTAGGCTCACGTCCGGCATCCAGGAGTGTCGGCCAGCGGTTATCTCGTTTCCGCTTGCCGCGCTCCGCCGACCGAAAGGAATCCAGCATGAAGCTCGCGGATCAACACACGCCGCCGACGCCTTTCGCGCCCGCCAGGCGGCATCTCGGCCGGGCGGCGCTCGCATCGGGGGCACTGATCGCGGCAGCGGCTCTCGCGGTGACCGGCTGCTCCTCCGGCCACGGGGCAGCTGACTCGGTCGCGCTGGCCGGCGCTACCAGCACCATGGGCCTGAGCGCCAGCATGGCCGGCAGCTACCAGATCGTCACGCGCAACGACTCGCGCGACGAGACGTTCAATCAACTGCTCGGCATCAACAACGAAGGCATCATCGTCGGGTACTTCGGCTCTGGCGCCGCCGGCCACCCGAACAAGGGATACGCACTGGTCCCTCCGTTCGCGCAGCAGAACTTCCTGAACGAGAACTTCCCACACGCGGCGCAGACCCAGGTCACCGGCCTCAATGACCAGGGCGTCACCGTCGGTTTCTATTCAACGCAGAACACCGCAAGCATGATGAACAACAATTTCGGCTTCTACGAGCAGCACGGGCGGTTCCACGAGGTCAACTTCCCGATCGGCGACGCCGCCAGCCCGCCGGTGGATCAGCTGCTCGGCGTCAACGACCGCGGGATCGCGGTCGGCTTCTTCACCAATAGCGCCGGCCTCAACCGCGGCTACGAGTACAACATACGGATGCACAGGTTCAGCCGGGTGCTGGTCCCGGGGATGCGGGGCCTCGGGCCAAGCCTCACCGCCGCCGCCATCAATAACCGCGGTGATGTCGCGGGCTTCTACAACAAGACCTCCACCCAGGTGGACGCGTTCCTCAAGCTGGGCTGGGGCAAGTTCATCACGCTCGCTTACCCGGGCGCCGCGATGACCCAGGCCTTCGGCGTCAACGACTCCGATGAGGTGGTCGGCACCTACACCACCGGGACCGGCAACGCGGCCGTCACCCACGGCTTCACCTGGAAGAACGGCAAGTACCAGAGCGTGAACATCAGCGGCGCGAGCTCGACCGCGATCAACGGCGTCAACGACGAGGGCGACCTGGTCGGCTTCTTCACCGACGCCAAGGGCAACACCGACGGCCTGCTGGCGCTGCCGTAGCAAGCGCCACCAGCCTTGCGCGAATCATCGCGGGGCGGTCCCGGACGTCCGGGACCGCCCCGCGGCCGTTTGTTCGCCGCCCCACGATCGGTCGTCAGGCAAGGCCGGAACTGCCCGGCCGCTCGGCCGAACCACGGCGGGCCGGCTGAAGTAGCCTGCCTATGACAACCATTTCTGTGCGTGCATGCCAGGCATGAGGAGGTCTAATGAATGAGTTCGGGTTGGAGCCAGGCCGGGTGAACCTCCGTTCCGCCGGGCCGATCACGTTCGGGCCTGCGGGGATCTTGTTCCTGGCCGACAACGCGGCGGCGACGGTGTTCGCCGTCGATGTCGCCGACCCGGGCCCTGCGGGCGGGGCCGAGCCGTTCGACCTGCAGGACGTCGATGCGCGGGTTGGATCGTTTCTGGGCTGCGAACCGGGCGACATCGCCATCAAGGACATGGCGGTCCACCCGCTCTCGCACAACGTGTACCTGTCGGTCCGCCGCGGTCACGGCGACGCGGCCCAGCCGGTTCTGGTCCGGATCGGCCGCGTCGACGGCGCCATCGAAGACGTCCCGCTGGATGAGGTGCCGTTCGCGGCGGCGGTGATCGGCGACGCCCCCGCCGAGGACGACGAGCGGCTGGACACCACGCTGCCGCTCGGCGACGAAGGGGAGGAAGTCCAGTTCGCCACGATCAAGATCCGGCTCGTGCGTGAGCCGATCCGCACCGCGACCGTCACCGACATGGCCTACGCGGGCGGGGCGCTGCTCATCGCCGGGCTGTCGAACGAGGAGTTCTCCTCCAAGCTGCGGCGCATTCCGTTCCCCTTTAGCGCCGGGAGCGTCGGCAGCAGCCTGGAGATCTTCCACGTCTCGCACGGCAAGTGGGAGACCGCGGCCCCCATCCGCGCGTTCGTGCCCTATGACGGCGGCGCGAGCGTCCTCGCCAGCTACACCTGCACCCCGGTCGTGCACTTCCGGCTGGCCGACCTCACCGACGGCGCCAAGGCCGTCGGCCGGACCGTCGCCGAGCTTGGCCCGGTCAACCAGCCGCTCGACATGGTGTCGTTCGTCCAGGACGGCGAGGAGTACCTGCTCGTCGCCAACAGCGCCCACGGGCTGGTGAAGATCGCCTGCCGCGACATCGACCGCCAGTCGCCGCTGACCGAGCCGCAGCAGCCGGTCGGCGTGCCCCGGGAGACCAAGGACCTGCAGGGGATCCGCCGCCTGGCCAACCTCGGCGGCAGCTACGTGCTGGCCCTGCAGGCCGACGACGCAGGCCGTCAGCATCTGCGTTCCCTGAAGACCGCGTCCCTGTAGCAGTCGCGGTGACCGAGGCCAGCTGGTCGCGCGGTCGCGGCGGCGACTGCATCCGGCTGACGGGTCTGCCCGCCGGAGCGGACGTGCGGGTGTTCCCGGGGGCGGCCGTCAAGGCGGGCAGTCTGCCGCCGATGGCCGGGCGGCTGGAACGAGACGGGGCCGACCTGTGCTTCGTGCCGCGCTTCGCGTTCCTGGACGGCATGAGCTACACGGTGACGGTCGAGGGGAAGAGCGCGGCCGTCTTGGTTCGGCCCCGGCCCGAGCGGCCGGCCGCGACCGAGGTGATCGGCATCTGCCCGATGGCAGACGAGGTGCCGGTCAACCTCCTCCGGTTTTACGTCTGGTTCTCGGCGCCGATGAGCGAGGGCTACGCCGCCGGGCAGGTGCGGCTCGCGCGCGATGACGGCAGCATGATCGCGGGCGCGCTGCTGCCGGCCGAGCATGAACTGTGGGACGCGTCCCGTCGCCGGCTCACCGTCCTGCTGGACCCCGCCCGCATCAAGCGCGGCTTGACCGGCCACCAGGAGGCCGGGTACCCGCTGCGCTCGGGCGAGCCGTTCCGGCTGGTCGTCGGGGAGGGGTTCCGTGACGCGCAGGGACTCCCGCTGAGGCATTCGGCCGAGCGGCGGTATGAAGTCGGCGCAGCAGAGCGCCGGCATGTCGATCCCGCGGGCTGGGAGCTGGCGGTCCCGCCCGCTGGAACGCGCGAGCCGCTGCGGGTCACCTTCGGCCGCCCGTTGGATCACGGCCTGCTCGCCCGCTGCCTGCAGGTGCGCGGGCCGGGCGGCGAGCTCGTCGACGGCACGGCGCAGATCGGCCCGGGGGAGCGGTCGTGGCAGCTGGCGCCCGTCCGGGCCTGGGCCGCCGCGGCCCACCAGCTCGTCGTCGAGCCCGTTCTGGAAGACCTGGCCGGCAACTCGGTCAGCCGGGTCTTCGACCGGGACCTGGCCCGGCTCGAGGACGAACCGCGACCGGCCCGGCCGGTCGCCATCGTCTTCCATCCGGGCTGACCATTGGGTGAAACGGTGCCCTTCAGACTGGCTTAACGGGCGGCTGGTGAGGTTGTGGTCGAGGGCGAAGATCACGGCGGCGGCGCGGTCGCGCAGCCTGAGCTTGGCGAACACATGGTTGACGTGGGTCTTGACCGTCCCCTCACCGACGAACAGCGCGCGGGCGATCTCTGCGTTGGTTCTCCCGGCGCCGATCAGGGTCAGCACCTCCAGTTCGCGCCCGGTCAGGGCGGCCAGCTCCGCGCCCTCGGAGCCGGTCGGCACCGGTGCCGACCGGTAGGTGGCCAGCACCCGGGCGGTGACGCCGGGATCGAGCCAGGCGCCGCCCTCGGCCACCACGCGGACCGCGCGCTGCAGGTCCTCGGCGGGGATGCCCTTGAGGATGAAGCCGGCCGCCCCGGCCCTGAGCATCCCGGCCAGCACCTCGTCATCGTCGAAGGTGGTGAGCGCCAGGACCGGCGTGGCGTTGCCCTCGCTCCGCAGCCGGCGGGTCGCGGTCACCCCGTCGACCAGCGGCATCCGCACGTCCATCAGCACCACGTCCGGCGTCAGCGCGTCGACGGCGGCCGGCACCGCGCCGCCATCGGGGCACTCGCCGACGACCTCGAAGCCGAACTGGGCCCGCAAGATGCCGCGCAGCCCGGCCCTGATGAGTTCCTGGTCATCGACCAGCAGCACCTTGATCATGGCGCTTCCCCCGAGGCGGCGAGCGGGAACGACGCCCGCACCAGCCAGCCGGCGCCGCTCGGCCCGGCCGAGCAGGTCCCGCCGATCGACTCGGCTCGCTCCCGCATGCCAGGGACCCCGTGCCCGGTCCCGGTGCCGGCTTTGCCGAGGCTGTCAACGGTGAGCGTGGCCTCCCGCTCGGAAACCACCAGCCGGGCCGACGCCGGCGCGCCCGGCGCGTGCCTGATCACGTTGGTCAGCGCCTCCTGCAAGATGCGGTACACGGCCAGCCCGACGGTGGCGGGCAGCCGCCCGGGGTCGCCGTCGACCGTGAGCGTAACGTCCGCGCCGGCCGCCTGGAATCGCTCGACCAGCGACGGCACCCCGGACGCGCCCGGCTGCGGGAGGGTCCGGTCCAAGCCGGACACCCCGCCGTCTTCGCGTAGGAGGCCAACCACCTGCCGGACCTCGGCCAGGCTCTCCCGGCCCAGGCGCTCGGCTTCCGCCAGGGAGCGGGCCGCGTCGTCGGGATCGGACTCGACCGCCAGCCGCGCGCTCATGACGTGCAGCAGCGAGACGGTCAGCGAGTGGGCGATGACATCGTGCAGGTCACGCGAGATGCGGTTCCGCTCCTCGGACCTGGCCTTCGCCGCCAGCCCGGCCTGAGCCGCCCGCAGCTGGGCGACCAGCATGAACTGGTTGCGCAGGAGCAGGCCGACGAGCACCATCAGGATGCTCCCGGCCAGCCAGGCGCCCCAGCCCTGATCGGGACTGAAGTACGCCCACTGGGCCGTGAACAGCGCCGACACGGCCAGCCACAACGGCAGGCCGATGCGGCGTCCACTGGTCAGCGCGCACCAGCCCACGATCAGCAGCATCGCGAACCACACCGGGTTAGCCGACCGGCTGCCGCCGACGGCGGTAATCCCGGCGCAGGCGACAACGGCGTAAAGCAGCGCAGGCTGCCGCCGCAGCAGCAGGAACATCGCGGCCGCCACGGCTGCGGCGGCTCCGATGGCGGGCACCGCCACCGGCGGCGGCTGCTCCTGCAGCCGCCCCAGCCACAGCCCCAGGCCGATGACGCCGGCGAACACCGCAAAGCCGGCCCGGCCCACGCCGAACGGCGGGACCGGGCAGGCACTGGCGCTCATGAGCCGGATTCTACGAGACCCGGTGACACCGCTCACAGGACCGCGCGGCGGGCGGCCACGGCGGTGACCGCCACGGTCAGCGCCGCCACCGCCACCAGCGACGTGGTGGCGGTGCCAAGGCCGAGCCACGGCTCGCGGACCGCGTTGGTCAGCAGGGTAAGCGGCAGCGGCCGGGCGATCGCCCGCACGGCCGCGCCCATGACGTGCGGCGGCGGACCCCCGGCGCCGAGCAGGAAGGACGGGAAGAACAGCACCAGCCCGACCGCCTGAGCCGAGCGGGCCGACGGCAGCACCGAGCCGAGCACCACGCCCAGGCCGATGAAGCAGACCGCGCCCAGGGCCAGCGCGAGCAGCACCCGCCAGCCATCGTGCAGGGCGGGCAGCCCGTAGACCGGCGCGGCCACCGCCAGCAGCAGCGCGCACGCCACCAGGGTCGTGACCAGGCCGACGACCAGCTCGGCGAGGGCGAACGACCAGCGCGGGAAGCCCGCCACCGCGAACCGGCGCAGCACCCCGCGTTCCCGGTACGAGGCCAGGTGAACCGGCATCATAACCAGGCCGATCGCGCCGATCACGACGGTCAGGTAGGACGCCACGTACCAGTGCGACGGGTCGGTGAAGTCGAACGCACGGTCCGGCTGGGTACCGAAGGCACCGCCGATGATCAGCATGGTGACGATCGGAAACACGAACACGAAGGTCAGCACCAGCGGATCGCGCCGGATGAGCGTGAGCTCCGCCCGGATGAGCTGTGCCGTCTGGCCGTTCATGCCCGCGCTCCTGCCAGCTGAGCGGCGTGCCCGGCCTGCCCGGAGAGCAGGCCGAGGAGCGCGTCCTCCAAGGTGGGAACGTGCACCTGCAGGTCGACCGGGACGGGTTCGCACGCGACCAGGGCGGCGCAGACGTGAGCGACGACCCGCCGCTCACCGCGCACCACGACGTGCGCCCCGGTCCGGTCGACCGACCGTACGCCGTCGATCCGCCCCAGCGAGTCCAGCATCCCCGGCGGGTGGTCCGGGAGGCTGAACCGGATCGTGGCCTCCACGGCGTGCCGGTCCACGAGCTCGGCCGGCGCCCCGGCGTCTACCACTCGTCCGGCTCGCATCACCAGCACCCGGTTGCACAGGCTCTCGGCCTCGTCCATCTCGTGCGTGACCAGGAGCACCGTGGTGCCATCCTCGTTCAGCTGACGGATGGCGGCCCAGACGTCGCGCCGCGCGGCCGGGTCGAGGCCCTGGGTGAGCTCGTCCAGAATCACCAGGCGCGGCCTGTTCAGCAGCGCGAGCACCAGGAACAGCCGCTGCCGCTCGCCGCCGCTGAGCGACGCGAACGCCGAGCGTCGGCGGGCGGCCAGCCCGAACTGCTCGAGCAGCTCCGCGCCGTCACGCCCGTGCGGGGTGCGGAACAACCTGACCGCCTCGGCCACCCGCAGCCGATCCGGCAGAGCCGAGTCCTGCAGCTGGCTGCCGACGTGCGGGCGCAGCTCCGCCGCCTGGGTCACCGGGTCAAACCCGAGCACGGACAACTGGCCGGCGTCTGGCCTGCGCAGGCCCTGGAGGCATTCCACCGTGGTTGTCTTGCCGGCCCCGTTCGCGCCGATCAGCCCCACGATCTCGCCGAGGGGCACATCGAGGTCCAGATCGTCCACGACCACTCGGTTCCCGTACGCCTTGCGCAGACCTCGCACGGTCACTACATCGGTGTTTCTCATGTCGGCAATGCTTCCGGGCGGGCGCCCGCCGCACATCAGCCCGCGAGTAGAACCGGGTCTCCACCCACGGTTAGAGGCACCCCGGCCGGTAACGGGTGTCACCTCCCGTTCTTTTCGTGATTGATCATGACCCCGGGTCGTCCGGTGTTATGCGCCGCGCCGCGCCTGGGCGGAGGCCGGCGTCCCGAGCGGATCTCGGCGGGCGGGCATTCGCAGCGTGACCATGCGGTGCCAGCCGCCGAGCCGCTCGTAGAGGTAAACCGCGTCGATTCCCATGGCGAGGATCGCGGACTTACGCCTCGGCCAGCGCAGTGTCCGTCCCAGGTGGGCCATGACCGCCTTGCTCACGTCTCGGTAGACCGCGATCTCGGCTCGGGCGGTGGCGCGCAGGATGGACTCGATGTCGCGGCGGTGGCCCGCTGCAGCGAGCCGGAGCAGCTCCTCGTGGCAATAGGCCAGGTGGGCGTCCTCGTCGGCGGAGATCACCGTGACCGCCCGGCTGACGTCGGCGTTGCCCGCCGAGTAGCGGCGCAGCGACCGCATCTGCTCAGACGCCCGCTGCTCGGTCACCCGGCTGTGCGCTAGGTACGTGATGATGTCCGCCTCGGTCAGCGTCCGGTCCGCGCGCAGCCTGCTGTGCGCGAGCCCGATGCCCATGCCCTCGAGCCGCATGGTGTAGTCGGTGTCGGCCGGCACCGGCGTAGGGGCAAGGCTCCGCTTGCGCAGCAGCGCGTTGAAGATGCGCCCGTGCTTGTCCTCGTCGGCCCCGTGCCTGGCGATCTTGGGCGCGAGGTCACGGCAGGATTCGGGCACCAGCGCGGCGATCCTGCCGTTCTCCCAGCCTCCCTGGGCCTCGCCGCTTGCCGCGATGGAGCAGAACAGGCGGAACGCCTCGTCGTTACGGAAGATCTCGCCGTAGATTGCCCTGGGTGAGAGCATCCTGGGTACCTCCGGTTGGCTGGATCCCGGTAACGTCACTCCTTATTGTCACCGTCGGATGCGATCCGTAATCAGGGCGGTTCATCGCGGGTCCCGGCCTCGGTCATCAGCACCCGGCCGTCACGGGGAGCGGGCCGGCGATGACCTACGTGCCCACCGGGTCGATGATGAACGACACTGAGAATGACTGAGGTGACGCCTCGGTGTCGGTGACGGTGATCGTGACGCGGAACCGGCCCTCCATGGTGGGGCTGCCCGTGATCACGCCGCCGCTGACGCTCAGCCCCGGTGGCAGCCCGGTCCCCGACCAGTTATACGAGCCGTTCCCGCCGGAGGGCGTGAGTGACAGGGTGAATGGCGCGTCGAGCTGGATCAGCTGAGTGCCCGGATTAGTCATCGTCAGCGTCGGATACGAGCACGCGACGCTGACCGTCGCGCTGGCGCTGTGCGCGGACGGCGACGTCACCTCGAGCGTGTCGGTGATCTGCCACTGGTTCGACGCCGCCGTCACCGAGTCCGCGACGTTGACCGTCCCGCCCGCGGCGATTTCCGCCTGCGCCGCCCCGGTGCTTGTCCCGTTGGAGCGGGCCCAGTGGTAGGTGACGGTGGTCGCCCGATTGGAGCTGATCGTCCCCGGCACGGTGAGCGTCGGCAGCGCGGCCGGGCAGGTGCCCGTGACGGCGGCCGGGTTCGTCGCCGTCGCCGCGATCACCGGTGCCGGAGGCGGCGCGGTCGTAGGCGGGTTAGTGGTCGGCGCGCTGGTGGCGGGCGGATTCGTGGTCGGGCTGGTGGCCGGGGGGCTGGCGGTGGGCGAGCCCGTCGTCGAGGGACTGGCGGTCGGCGAGACCGTGGGCGACGGGCCCGCGGTGGGCGAGCCCGTAGCGGGCGTGCCGCCGGCGCCCGGGTTCGTGGCCAGCGCGTCGGCGGCCCGATTGGTGGCGGCGGTGCCGGGCGACCCGGAGCTGTTGTTCCCCGTCAGCGCGAGCGTCGTCGTGGTGACCGCGATGGCGGCGAAGATGCCCAGGGCGGCGCCGGCGATGACGGTCTTCTTCCTGCGGCCCGTGCTGCCAAGCAGGGTGGCGGCGAACGAACCGCCGGCCGCGCCCGCGATGCCGCCGAGCAGCAGCAGGAGCAGGGCGGCGGCGCGCTTGGCGAGCTCGTTCCCGCCGCGTTCCTCCCAGTCCTCGCCGTAGGCGCGGTCGGCGACCGAGTTCAGCTCGGCGACGAACTCCACCGCGTGGGCCGGACGGTCCCTCGGGTCCTTGGCCATGCCGCGCTCGATGAGGGCCTGCAGCGGCTGGTCGACCAGGGCGACCGGAATCTCCCCGGTCTGGTGCTGCATCGCCAGGTGCTCGAGGCGCCCGGAGAACGGGGTCTGGCCGGTCAGGCACTCGAAGAACACGGCCGTGGCCGCGTAGATGTCGGTCGCCGGGGTGGCCGGCTCGCCGTTCCACTGCTCGGGTGCCATGTACAGCGGCGTGCCGCCGACCGGGGCCCGCGCCCCGGCCTTGACCGCGACCCCGAAGTCGGTCAGCTTGCTGTTCCCCGCGCCGTCGACGAGCACGTTCTCCGGCTTGTAGTCGCGGTGCACGATGCCGAGCTGGTGGGCGGCGGCCAGGCCGAGCAGCGAGCCCTTCAGCACCACGAGCGCGGACTCCGGGCTGGTGGCGCCCTGCCGGGTGATCATCTCGTGCAGCGAGACGCCGTCGACAAGCTCCATCACGATCGCCGCGCCGACGCCGGGCTCCTCGACGTAGTCGAACAGCCGCACGACGTGCGGCACGTCGATCGACGCAAGCAGCTCGACCTCCTTGCGGAAGCGCGCGAGGAAGCCCGGGTCGCGCGCCAGCCGGGGCGCGAGGTACTTGATCGCCACCTGCTGGCCGGTGTCGTCGCGGGTCGCCGCGACGACCCGGGCGGACGCGCCGTGGCCGAGCTCGCGCGCTTCGGTGTAGCCGGGTACCGCCCATGCGCTCATGTGGTCGCTCCGTCGGGGATGGCACTGCGGGGAGACGCGCCGTACGGCAGGAACTGGACGCTGCGCTGCCCGACGCCGACCCGCGCGCCGGGATCGAGCACCACCACGTCGACCGGGGCGAGCGCGCGCGGGCCGCCCGCGCGGTAGAGCACCGAGCCGTTGGCCGAACCGAGGTCGCGGACCTCAACCCGCCAGCCGACGAGGGAGACTCGCAGGTGCAGCCGGGACACCGAGCCCTCGGCGTCGGTGACGGGCAGCGGCGTGGCCCGCCCGGCGGCCACGTCACCGTCAAGCAGCGGCTCGCGGCCGATGACGTAGTCGCGGTCGAGCGGGTACGCGCGCCCGTCGTCGACGAGCAGGACGCCCAGCGGCGGCCGGGGCTGGCGCCAGATGTTCCTGGTGACTGCGCGCATGCTGACGCGGCACTCGCGGCAGAAAATCGCGTCGGGCGGGTTGAAGTGCATCCGCGCGCACATCGCGCCGTCGACCACTACCGGTTCGACAAGGCCGAGCTGTTCCAGCCGCATCGTCGAAAGGTCGGCGATGGGCGGCTCTGGCAGGCCGTGGGTCCTCGCGTCGTCGGTTTCCGTCACCCGCATCGTCGGCCCCGAGGGCCGGGCCGCCGCCCGGAACCAGCTCTCGGCATCTGGCTCGGCCGGACTGCGCGCCTGCTCCATTGAGGGACTCGTGGCGGGCGCCACAGTCGCATACGGACCGTTCGGGAGAGGGGGGTGGCTTTTCTCTTGACTGACGGTGAGGATGACGCCGCCGCCGAGGACGGCTCCGGCGTCCAGCCGAAGTCGGGGGTCTGGTGCCGCCGCCGCGCCGATGACGAGCCGGACGGTGACGACCGCGCCGGTCATGGTGAGCGCGACCGGAATCACGGAGCCGCCGGCCGTGACCTTGGTCTCCGGGCCGCCGTCGACGGAAACGAGCGCGGCCGCCTCGCTGTGCGCGAGGACCGCGACCTCCCCGTCGAACGTCACCCCGGCGCAGGCCCACGCGGGCCGCCCGCCGCGCTTCAGGGCGGCTTGCGTGACCGCCCGCACGAGGGCGGCGCCGTCACCGCCGGCGTCGGCGACCGCGTCAAGCGCGGCCAGCAGCGGGTCCGGCCCGGGGTCCAGGCCGTCGCTCAGCACGACGAGGCCGCCGCGCCGCGCGACCAGGCCCCGGCCGGCCAGCGGGACGCACTCGATGACGCTCATGAGGTGCACGTGTAGGTGAAGGAGGCGGACTGGGCGGAGATCACGTTGGGCGTGAAGACCTGGAAGATCGCCGTGGCGTGGTGGATTCCCTTGCCGCGCCAGGTACCACTGGAGCTCGACGCGGAGCTGCTGCTGGCCGCTCGAGGCGGTGACCGTGCCGGTCGGCAGGTTCTCGCCGTCCTTGGTCCACTGGTACGTGATCGGCCCGCCCTTGCCGTTGGTGGAGATGGTGCCGACCACGTCCACCGTGGAGTTGCAGGCGATCTTGCCGGGGTTCGTGACCGAGACCGTGGCGGCCGTGACCTTGAGGGTCTGGTGAGTCTTGTTCCATACGTAGCCGGCGACGCCGGCCACGATGGCGACGGTGAGCAGGCTGCTCAGCACGCCGGTCCAGCGACGGCGGCGGCGTCTCGGCCGCGCGGCGGGCCAGCCGTCCGGGCCGCCGTTGGCGCGGTGCCTGCCCTTGTCCTCGGGACTTGGTTCTTGCGCCGGCCACGGGGGCGTATCGGGGGCCACGAGGGTCGCGCGGTAGGTCTCGGGACCGGGACCGGGACCGGGTCGGCGGCAGGCGGGGGCCAGGCGCCGCGGGCCGGGTCGGCGTCGCCGACCAGGAAGGTGCGCCGGTCGGCCTCGTGCTGAGGGATGGCGCTGCTCCCGGTGACGTTGTCGCTGATGTCGACCAGGCTGCGCAGCACGTACCCGGCGTCCGGCGGCCGTGCGTCGGGTTCCTTCTCAAGCAGCCGGTCAACCAGCTCGGGCAGCCCGTGGGGGAGGTCGGAGCGGACGTTGCGGATCGGGACCGGACGTTCCTCCAGGTGCATGCGCATCACGGCGATCGGCATCTCGGCCGCGAACGGCGGGCGGCCGGCCAGCAGCTCGTACAGCACGCAGCCGAAGGAGTACAGGTCCGAGCGCCCGTCCACGTCGATGCCCATGGTCTGCTCGGGCGACATGTACAACGGCGAGCCGATGGTCTGCGTCGGCGCGGTCAGCCGGGGCGAGTTGTCCTCGAGCAGCCGCGCGATGCCGAAGTCGACGATCGTGAGGTGCCCCCGGGCCGACACCATGAGGTTGCTTGGCTTGATGTCACGGTGCACGACCCCGCTCGCGTGCGCGGCGGCCAGCCCGGAGCAGGCCTGCTTGGCGATACGGAGCACGCTCTCGACCGGGAACAGCCCGAGGCCGTTGGCCTGCCGCTGGCGGAGCATGGCCTGCATCGACATCCCCTCGGCCAGCTCCATCACCATGAACAGCTCGCTGCCGACCCGGCCGGCCTCGAGGGCGGCGATGATGTTGGGGTGCCTCAGCCGCGCGAGCGTGTCGGCTTCGCGGCGGAACCGGGCGATGGTCTGCCCGAGTCGCTCCTGGTCATTGATGTTGGCGAGCTGGACAAGCTTGACGGCGACCGGCTGGCGGGTGGCCAGGTCCCGGCCGCGCCAGACCTCGCCCATGGCCCCGTGGCCGAGCGGAAACTCGAGCTCGTATCGCCCCACTAGCGTTCCGGCCACCTGGAACCTCACTCACCCCGTAAAGCGCGGCTCAGCGAGGGAAGTATAAAGGCCGGCTAAGTGGCTGGAGGTGTGCTTTATCAACATAAGCGCCGTTCCTAAACCTACGGTTGTCTATGTGGCGGATGAGCCCGATGGGCCTGCACTAAATTCAACAAATAGCAAAACCATCATCTCGAACGGTCCGTGCCCTCTGCCTCAGGGGCTCACGAGACCTACGACCCCGGTCACGCATCCGAGGTCGCCTGGTACCTCGCGGGCGAGGCTGCCGAAGAGCCCTAGCCCGCCGCCGCCCCGTGTCCCCGCTGGCTACCAGCGGGGACACTCTTACAGGCGCAGGTCATACGTCAGAGCAGGTCGGATGGCCGCTTACTGGCCGACCGCGTTGGCGGCGGCGGTGAAGACCGGGAGGTAACCGTCGGCCTGGCCGGTCGCGGTCGGATGGTATGAGGTGTGAATGTCGAAGATATCGACGGAGTTCAGCCAGCCCGCGTTGTCGCACAGTTCATGGCCTGAGAACTGAGCGCGGACGTCGGCGAAGTAGAAGCCGGCGTTGTTTGCCGCGGTCTGAATGACGCCGTCCATGTCGTTGATGCCGTTGTCGAGGGCCCGATGATCGCCGCTTGACAGGCCTATGCAGACCGGAACGCTGAGATCGTAGAAGTCGGGGTAGTCGAGCACGACGACTTTGGCGTTCGGGGCGTCGGCCTTGATGTCGGCGAACAGCGTGCTGAGGTTGCCGGGCAGCGTGGTGTTCGTGTATTGCTCGGCCTTGG
Source organism: uncultured Actinomycetota bacterium (assembly GCA_963836195.1). Taxonomy (GTDB): domain Bacteria; phylum Actinomycetota; class Actinomycetes; order Streptosporangiales; family Streptosporangiaceae; genus Trebonia. The sequence goes on from CAWIIX010000005.1 coordinate 439,154, forward strand.
AAACGTCGCTCTCGCATGTGCTCGTGGAGTCCAGGATGCAGCTTTCCATGATCGATGAGAAGCCCGCGTCATTCCCGCCGACGGTAATGCTGACAAGCGTCGTCGATGCGCTGAGGGACGAAAGCTGGCTGCTGATGACGCTGCTCGTGGTGGCGCCCGAGCAGGCGACGAACGTGAAGGAGGACGGCGAGCTGGCCGACGCCCACAGGGGTCCGTAGGCATGGGGGCTCTGATCACAGGATCCGCTTTCGTTGCCTGCGCCTACTCCGGAGGTGTAGGAGTCGCCGAGGGCTACGTACCTGACGGAGGAGGCGGCTTTGGCGGGGGTTCCCGTTCCGGTGATAGCGGCGGCGAGCCCGAGCGAAAGCGCGGCAACGCCAATAGCGAGAATGCGGGATGAACGCATCGGTCACTCCTAGTGCCGAGTGGTGACTGTATGCGCGCGCATAATTTTTATACCACCGAGTAGGGTTGTGTGGAAGATCACAGGAACGGAGTATTTTCAAACTCTTTGAGGCATCAGGAAAATTGATTTATTCCTGAGATCTCCTGTGACTAGATGGTCGGGCGATGCTTTTTGATCCAGGTTTTGCCGGGCAGGGCCGACGTCTATACGCCGAGGCGTGAGTGGGAGGCTGGCGCCGGAGTCGAGCAACGGTGGTCCGGCGCCAGTCTTACGGCGTGAGCCGTCGCGAATTTCACGCATGCGCCTGGGGAGATCTGCACTTGGCCAGCCCGGCGGCGCTTACAGGGATTGAAGGGCTGAGGTCTTTGCCTGGCTGACCACGTTCGGCGTGCCTGCGTGCCTGCCGTTTCCGCCGGGCGTTCAGTCCCGCCACCCGGCAGTCCCGGGCGGCAGCACCGGGCTGAGCCCAAGAACGCGAAGACTTTTCGCAACGTGAAGACTTTTAGCTCGCATAGCGCGAATTTCTTTCGCCGTAATAAAAATCTTCGCGATCCCGGGCGGCAACCGCCCCGCCCGCCTGATCACCCGGCGCGTGAGGTCGTCGGCGCATCACCAGCACCATCGGCCGAGCCCAGGGACCCGGGCCATTCAATCCCTGTAGGTTGGTGTCGAGCTGGGTTGTGGTGCGGGCGCCGAGGATGGTCGAGTTGACGCCGGGCCCCCGTAGCGGCTGGACAGCGCGCCGCGTGTTACCGCACAGTAGGGTGGATATGCCGCTGACAGCTCAGGAGGGCCCTCAGGTGATCCAGGCCGACGATGTGGGCGGCGTGTTCGCGGACACGGCATCGGTTCGGGCGGGCCTCGCCGCGGCCGGGTACCTCGCGGACGACAAGATCGCCGGGGTGGTGAGCCTGGCTGCGCGGCTGGGCAAGCCGCTGCTCATCGAGGGGCCGGCCGGGACCGGCAAGACGCAGCTGGCCAAGTCGGTGGCGATGATGGCGAACCGCCCGCTCATCCGGCTGCAGTGCTACGAGGGCATCGACGAGTCGAAGGCCCTGTATGAGTGGGACTACCGCAAGCAGCTGCTGTGGATCCAGGCGGCGCGCGGTGACGAGACGTTCTCCGCCGACGCCGTCATCGAGGCAGGGAAGGGGATCTTCGACGAGCGGTTCCTGCTGACCCGCCCGATGCTGGAGGCGATCCGCAGCCCGCAGCCCGCGGTGCTGCTGGTGGACGAGGTGGACCGGGTCGACGCGGAGACCGAGGCGCTGTTCCTTGAGGTTCTCGCCGAGCACCAGGTATCGGTGCCCGAGCTGGGCCGCCTGGAAGCCCGGCACGTGCCGCTGGTGTTCCTCACCTCGAACAACACCCGGGACCTGTCGGAGGCGCTCAAGCGCCGGTGCCTGTTCCTCTATCTTGACTACCCGGCCGCGCAGCGGGAGCGGGAGATCGTGTCCCACGCGGTCCCCGGCCTCGCGCGGGAGCTCGTGGACCGGCTCGTCGGCCTCGTGGAGACCCTGCGCCGCCTGAACCTGAAGAAGCCGCCGTCGGTCTCGGAGACCATCGACCTGGCCCGGACGCTGCACCTGCTCGGCGCCACCGACCTGGACGTGACGGATGCCTCGCTCGCGCTGAACGTGCTGCTGAAGTACCGGGACGACGTCCAGATCGCGGAGGCCGCCCTCACGCCGCGCCAGTGGAACAAGCGACCGTGAAGGGCCGAGGGCGCCCCTCGGGGAGTCGGCCATGACCAGCGCCGCCATCTCGCCGCTCGAGCGCATTCACCGGTTCATCGACGAGCTGCGCTCTCGCGGGGTGCCCGTCTCCATGGTCGAGCGGCTGGACGCCATGCGGGCCGTGAGAATAGCCGAGCTTGACCGGTCCGACGGGCTGCGCACCGCGCTGCGCGCCACGCTGGTCAAGTCGGGCGACCACCTCGCCGTCTTCGAGGAGGTCTTCGACCTCTACTTCGACCCGGCGGGCGCCCGCCGGGCAGCGCAAGCCGGCGCCCCGGACACCAGGCCACGGCTGGACCTGGAGCGTGCCGTCCGGAGCGTCCTGCGCGACGGATCGGAGGAGCTCGCCCGCCAGGTCGCCGAGCAGGCGGTCGAGGACTTCGTCGAATTCGAGCCGGGACGCCCGGTGGCCGGGGTGTTCTACGAGCTGGCGGCGCTGGCGGGCCTGCGGCTGGATGAGCTGGTGGCGCAGCAGCTTGCGGAGGCTGCCGCGGACATCGGCGGGTCTGGCGGGTACGGCGGACTCGACGACCCCGGGCAGCACCTGCGGTTCGAGCTTCGACGGACCCAGACCACCACCCGGGCCGAGCTCCTGCAGGGTCAGGTCCGCAAGGCCATCAGGGAGCTGCTCGTCGCCGACCGGGGGGCGGACGCGGTCGCCAAGACGCTGCGCCAGCCGCTGACCGCCGACATTGACCTCTTGCGGGCGAACCGGGCGCAGCTGGCCGAGATCCAGCGGGTGCTGATCCCGATCCAGCACAAGCTCGCGACCACGGTCATGCGCAAACGCCGCAGCCGCACCGACCTCATTGACGTCCGGGCGACCCTGCGCGCCTCGATGGCGACCGGCGGGGTGCCCGTGAGGGTCGTGCACCGCAAGCCCCGGCCCACCAAGCCGCACCTTTACGTCCTGGCTGACATGTCCGGGTCGGTGGCGAACTTCGCCGCCTTCACGGTCAGCCTGGTGGCGGCGATGTCGCAGCTGTTCTCCCGGCTGCGAACCTTCGCCTTTATCGACCACGCAGCCGACGTCACCGACGCCTTCCGGCAGGTCCGCGGCCCCGAGCAGGCTATCTCGGTGATGCGCGACTACGTGACGGCCGGCGAGCTCGGAGACTCTACTGACTACGGCCGCGCGCTGCGTCAGTTCCACGCCGCGGTCGGCCAGGAGCTGGAGCACCGCGCCACGGTCCTCATCTTCGGGGACGCCCGGGGCAACTTCCGCCCGGCGGAGGAGGCCACGCTGGCCAAGATCGCCCGCCGGGCCGGCTCGGTGTACTGGCTGAACCCTGAACGGCGCGCGCAATGGAACACCGGGGACTCCCTGATGAGCGTCTACGAGCCGCACTGCACCGCCGCCGTCACCTGCCAGACCCTGAACGACCTGCGCGGCTTCATCGAGCAGCTCGGCTAAGCCAGCCCCTGCTACGCCGCGTTCCGGCCGCCGTCGACGTCGAGAACGGCGCCGTGGACGAAGCTGGCCTCGTCGCCGGCGACCTCGCCCCGGGCACCGACCCGGATGACCTCGCGCTCGCGACGCTGGCCGCCCTGCAGGGAGGCTTGCTGCTGACCCAGCTCCAGCGCGACACCAGGCCGCTCGAAGTCACGCTGGACGCCATGCTCGACCGCGTCCAGGCCCTGACCACGGAGAGGGCATAGCGCTAGCTGGACTCGCCGGCGCGACGGTCCGGCACCGGGGTATCAACTACCATCGAATCCGCACCGTCCAGGACGCTCGCCCCAGGACTCTCTGGCACACGGGCTGTGGACCACACCGCCACCTTTACGGCCCTCATCGCCTGGCCGGTCGGGCCATGTGCGTGGCGCTAGTGGGCTGGCCCTTGGCGGTAGTACTGTCCTGCCGGCGTCCGGCGGAGCCATGATCATCCGCTCTTAGTAGCCGTTCGGCAGGGTCCGGGCGCGCTGGTCCACGCCGAGTTCGCCGTATGGGTAGTCGGCGGGGTGCGGGTCGCTGGCGGCGTCGAGCGCGGCGGTCTCGGACGCTGACAGGCGCAGCCCGGCGGCGCGCAGGTTGGTGTCGAGCTGACTCGTGGTGCGGGCGCCGAGGATGGTCGAGCTGACGCCGGGCCGGGCCGTCACCCACGCGATGGCCACCTCGGCCATGGATAGGCCGCGGTCCTCGGCGACCTTCTGGACGGCGTCGATGACGCGCCAGGTTCCGTCTGTGCCGCGCCGGTCATAGGCTTCCATGCCGCGGTTCGGGTCCTCGCCGAGCCGGGTGGCGCCAACCGGGCGCTGGTCGCGCCGGTACTTGCCGGACAGCCAGCCGCCGCCGAGCGGGCTCCATGGCAGCATGCCCAGGCCGGCATCAACGGCGGCGGGCACGATCTCCCATTCGGTCTCGCGGGCCAGCAAGCTGTACTGCGGCTGGATCGTCACGGGGGCGGATACGTTCAGAGCGCGGGCCAGGTGCACGGCTTTGGTCAGCTGCCAGCCGGTGAAGTTCGACAGGCCCCAGTAGCGGATCTTGCCGGCCCGGACGAACCCGTCCAGGGTCCGCAGGGTCTCCTCCAGCGGCGTCAGCGGATCGTAGGCGTGGACCTGGTAGAGGTCGACCGCGTCCCGCCCGAGCCGGCGGAGCGAGGCGTCGAGCGCCCGAGTCAGGTGACGCGCGGACAGCCCCATGCCGTTCGGCCCGTCCGACGGCAGGGACGAAAAGCGGCCCTTGGTCGCCAGCACCACGGGCTCGGTGATGTCGGCCGGGCGGCTGGCGAACCAGCGGCCGATGATCTCCTCCGATCTCCCGTCGGCGTACACGTCGGCGGTGTCCACCATGGTGCCGCCAGCCGCAAGGAAGCGGTCGAGTTGGTCGTGCGCGCCGATCTCATCGGTTTCGGCGCCGAACGTCATCGTCCCCAGGCAAAGGCTTGATACCGCGCAGCCACTGCCCCCTAGCATCCGGTAGTCCATAGGCTCCACGCTACTGAGGCCGGACAAACCTGTCATGACGGTCATGTGATGAGATTCCCGGGCCACCCGCTACGGAGTCGCTCCGTCGGCCCGGCCGAGTTGTTGCGTTAGTTCCTCGCGGGAGTGGATATCGAGTTTCTGGTAGACGTGGCGGAGGTGGTATTCGACGGTTTTCGGGCTGAGGAACAGCGCGGCGGCGGTTTCGCGCGTGGTCTTCCTGGCGGACACGCCCTCGACACGTCCTTTTCTTCGAGGTCAACGGCACCTTTTCAGGCCAGCGCTCAGCCTGTGGTTAACCCAGACGAAAATCCGAGGCTAGGGTGCGGTCACCGTGAACGCGATGTTGCACTCTCCGGCCGGGTCGGTGGCGAACTCGTATCCGGTGCCGGGCTTGACCTGGAGCGTGGGGTACGGCCCATGCTGGTTGCCGCCGGTGTAGGTGGCGGGGATGGTGAACGTGGCGGTCGCCCGGGGTCCGGTCTGCGGCGAGTATCGCACAAAGGCGCCACCGCCCCCGTTCGTGCCCAGCCAGCTGTTCGGCCCCAGGAAGAACAGGGCCGCCGCTGGTATGTCTGGCAGGCCGTTGCCCGTGGGGGAGCAGTGCTTGATCGTGACGTGGACGACCGAGCCAACCGGGCCCGAATCCGGACAAACGGTGATCGACGAATCTGGAATATCGGGTCCCGGTTTGCTCGCACACGAGGGAGCCGGCGCAGGGGCTGATGACATGGCGGGGGCGGACGGGCTAACCGTAGGAGCGGAGGAAGATGTGACGGGCGCCGTGGTTGATGGAGCGGTGGTCGGTGACGTGGCGGGCACAGGGGTTGACGGTGGGGTGGCCGCCGACGCGGCCGCCGGGGCGGTAGGCGCGGTGGTCAAGGCGGACGAGGACTGGGCCGCAACGGGGGTATTTGACCCGCATGCGGCGACCGCCGCAGCGGCGGCGCAGGCTATGACCACGATGGCGGCTGATCGTGCGGCGGGCATCGCAAGTTCTCCTTAGCGGTGGAAAAACGAGCTTTGTCCTTTGCGACGATGTATTTGTCGTTTGGTTGCGCTCGCAGGCGTTTTTCTGCCGAGCTGAGGCTTCACCGATCCACGCGCGGTGTAAATCAGGGCGGAGGTGTCTCCGCCGATTAACCGGCTCAACTGGGGTTGTAGTGCGCCCCGTCGTAGGTGTTGCCGAAAACTTGCGGGTTGATGGCCGGCCCGGACAGGGTGTCGATGGGACGCATGAACGCGGGCGGCAGCGGGTTCGGCAGCGTGCCCAGCGGCGCGTAAGCCGCGCCCGAGATGGCGTTGCCATAGATCACGTCGCTGTCGCCCTCGTCAGCGACTCCGGCCTGGTAGCCGACGCTCGCACTCCAGCCGCTTAGTGCTTTGAATCTCTCTTCTCAGCAACGGCTGGATCTTGGCAACGGTTCAGGTGTGCGGCTCATCCTGCGGGTTTTCGGCTAGCTCGCGGGAAAGCCGCAGCGCTCGACAGAAGAGCCTCGACCCTTGATCGGCGTTTTGGCGTATCCGAGAGTGCACCTGGTGTCGCCGACGCGCCAGTGCTAGACACGCTCGTAACTTCCCCATAGATGGGTGATATATTTCATCTATGCGTAGTGAAGCGCCGGGGCTCATGCCGATACTCCGGTCCCGGCACCTAGCTGAGATGCTGACCTTGCTCCTCCTGCACCCCGACTCGGAGTACACCCTTAGCGAGCTGGCGGCCAAGCTCAGTCTTCCGCTTAGCACGGTACAGCGGGAGGCGGATCGACTGGTGGGCTCCGGCCTGATCCGCGAGCGCCGGGTCGGGCGGGCTCGGCTGGTGGCTGCCGACCCGGAGAGCCGCTACACCCGGCCGCTGACCGAGTTGGTCTCCCTCGCCTTCGGCCCGCAGTTCGTCGTGGGCGAGGAATTCGGTGATCTCGGCGCTGTTGCTGTGGGAATCTACGGGTCGTGGGCCGCGCGGCATGCGGGCGTCACGGGCCCGGCGCCGAATGACGTGGACGTGATGGTCATCGGCGACGTGTCTCGCCGCGACATGTACGAGGCGGCCGAGCGTGCCGAGCAGCGGCTCGGACTGCCGGTGAACCCGGTCTTGCGCTCGCAGGAACGCTGGGTAGCGGACGCGGACCCGCTGGTCCAGCAGATTCGGACATCCCCTGTTGTCTGGGTCGCCGGGCAGGAGCCGCAGGAAGGAGTCGACGCCTGATGCGCTGGAGCAATGGAGAGGCAGCGGTTGAGCGCCTGCTCGCTGCCGGGCACGTCGAGCGGGTCCAGGGCGCGCAGGCGGACGGGGCCTCTTGGCTTGACCGGGCCAGGCGCGGGCTCGAGGCGGCACGAGTCATCGCGGAGACGGCTCCCGACAGCAGCGTTGTCCTGGCCTACGATGCGGCGCGGCAGGCCTGCGTCGCCCTCCTGGCCCAGCAGGGTCTGCGCCCGACCACCGCCGGCGGTCATTACGTTATCGAAGAAGTCATTCGGGCCCAGTTCGGCCCGGCGCTGAGGTCCTTCGGGGGGATTGCGCCGAAGGCGGAACGAGCTGGAGTACCCGCTCTACCCCACCGAGCAGGCAACCCCCGAGGAAGCAGCCGAGTCACTCCAGACAGCTGTCGAGATCATCGACGCCGCCGCGAAGCTCATGCCCAACCTCGGATTCTTCTGACCGCCACAGCGGATGATGCTTGACTCCGCGCGCAAGACGCCGGTTCCAGTGCTGGCGCGCTGGCTGTATCGCGGCGACGCTAAGACCTGGGAAATGTGTCCGAGGACCAAGGCCTACCGATTGTACATTCTCGTGAAATCGCCCTGACCACGGCGTTTGTACTGGGCGGTGTCCGGTGACGGCGGCCGATCGGGTCCTTCGGTGGACGACCGCGGGGGCGGTGGTCGGTGTCGCGGCTGTCGCTGCGGTCGCCTCCTACGAGCACGCCCACGCGTTGGTCCGGGCGCACGGCGAGGCAGGGTGGACGGGCTGATCTACGCCAGCTCGATGGTGATGCTCGACTCGGCGCGCAGGAAGGCGCGGGTTCCGCCGCTGGCGCGATGTCTGCTGGGCCTGGGGATCGCCGCGGCGCTCGCGGCCAACGTCGCGCACGGCCTTGGCCATGGGCCCTCTGGCGCGGTTGTGGCTGCGTGGCCCGCGGTCGCGCTGGTCGGTTCTTACGAGTTGCTCATGGTGGTCATCCGCTCTGGCGGCTCCCTGCTGGCGGGGCGGGCGGACCGGGAGCGTCGGGCGCTGCTGGCGATGGCCCGGTGCGGGTTCAGGCTGCTGAGGAGTTCGCGGGTGAGGTAGCGACCGGGCGGGTGCCCTCGGTCTGCATGATCCGCGCCCGGCTCCACGTTGGGCAGGCGCGCGCGCAGAGGGTCTGCGCGTACCTGGCTGCGCTTGGCAACCCGTAAGAGCAACACAACACAGCTGCCGACCAGGCCGAAGGCGTTCGGTGATTCAGAACGGGTGCGGCTGGCACTCCCGGCGACGCGACTGAGCCATCCAGGTAAGGGCCTGCCGGCCGATTGCCTGATCCACGGCCGCGACAGCCGTTTTGCGGCGGACTGCGCGGATAGGGTGCACGCCAATTTTGTAGGTGACTGACCGGTAGCGTGCTGGCGGCGTGGCGCGTTGCTGGCCGGGGCTGGTCAGGCGGCTGTCGTCTGGTTGTGGCGTGCATGGCCAGATCTGGTCTTCGGGCCGGCTGGCCTGCTGGCAGCGGAGGGCGGTGATGGCGTCGGCGCCGGCTGACGGTCCAGTGCATGCCGGACTGCTTGAGGCGCTGGCCGATGACGGATTTGCAGCCTGGCTTCGACGACGCCGGAGCCGACGAACAGGCCGCCTGAGCGGAACCAGTGGTAGCGCATGCGGGGCGCGTTGTTCTCGAAGTAGCCGAGGGCCGTGTCGAGCTCGTCTTTCTTCACGCCGACGAGGGGGTAGGCGCGGGCGGCGGCGCAGATGCCGTCGATGTCGCCGTAGTCGAGGTCTTCCAGGCGGGCGGCGAGCCATTCGTCTTTGCTGGTCGCCGAGCATGAACTCCAGGGAGCGGGCGAGGTCGTGGAGGTGCTCGCGGGCGTGGAACAGGTCCACGATCTGGGTGGCCTCGGGGAATTTGGCGGTGGCGATGTTCCAGATCTTATCCCGGTGCCGCGGTTATCCCGGTGACGCATCTGGTCACGCTGCGCGCAATGCCTGATCAGGCCAAGCATGGCGGGATAATTTCAGCTGTCACGGCTCTGTGAGCCGGCCTTCCGTGAGGCGATCCTGACGATGACCAATCACGGAAGGAAGGCAGTTATGCACAGTAAGTCGCGAGTGCGGTGGTCCGGGCCGCTGGGGCCGTTCGCGGCCGGGTTCGACGCGGAACTGGCCCGGCTGGGCTATACCCCGGCGGGGACCAGGCGCAAGCTCGAGGCCGTGGCGCACCTGAGCTGCTGGCTCGCCGAACACGGCATGACCGCGGACGACATCGGGAACGAGACGATCGCCGAGTTCGCGGCGGCACGGCGGGCTGCCGGATACTCCGGCCAGCTGACCGGGCCGCTCGCTGGCCTGGATGCTCGGCTACCTGCGCGGGCTTGGCGCCGTCCGGCCGGCGGCCGGGCCAGGGCCGGCGGCGGGCGCCGGGCAGCTGCTGGAGCGGTTCGGGACGTTCCTGGCGGACGAGCGCGGGCTGGCGGGCAAGACGCGCGGCGCTCACCTGGACTCGGCGCGCCGGTTCCTGGCGGCAGCCGGGCCGAGTCGGCGAGACCGGCCCGCCGCTGGGCGCCCTCACGGCTTCGGACGTCACCGCCTTCCTCGCCGGCGCGGCCCGCGTCCAGGCCCCGGGCACCACGCAGAACACCGCGAGCATGATGCGGACGTTCCTGGCCTGGCTGTATGCCGAAGGGCTGATCGCGGCCCCGCTCGCCGGGACGGTGCCGGGAGCATACCGCAGGAGGCGGATCCGGATGCCCGCGCTCGTGACCGAGGCGGAAGCCGTCCGCGCTGCTGGCCGCCTGCGACCGCGCGACCGCCCAGGGGCTGCGCGACTACGCGATCGTGCTGACCCTGAAGCGGATGGGCCTGCGGGCCCGCGAGGTCGCCGGGCTGGCGATGGAGGACGTGGACTGGCGCTCGGGGATCGTGACAGATCAGCGGGAAGGGCGGCCGGCGCGATCAGCTTCCCCTTCCCCGCGACGTCGCCGAGGCGATCATCGCCTACCTGCGGGACGGGCGGACGGCAGCCGCGCTTGACCGCGCGCGTGTTCGTCCGCAGCGTCGCGCCGCACCGCGGCCTGACCGGTTACGGCGTCGGGCACGCGGTGGCCAGGGCGGCGGCCCGCGCCGGGCTGGACAAGGTGCAGCCCCATCAGCTCCGCTATCTCGCCGCAACGGCGATGCAGGCAGCCGGCGCGCCCCTGGCCGAGATCGGCCAGGTCCTGCGGCATGACGACGAGCGCACCACGTCGCTGTATGCGAAGGTCGACGTCGCCGCCCTGCGGCCGCTCGCCCCTCCCTGGCCCGCCGCGCCGTCCGCGCCCGCCCTCCCGGCCGGCGCGCAGTGAACCCGCCGGGCCGTACGCTCGCCGGCTGCCTCGACGACTACCTGACCCTGCGCCGGGCGCTCGGCTGCAAGCTCGATCAGGGCCGAGCGGGACCTGCGGCAGTTCCTGGACTACCTCGGCGAGCGCGGAGCAGGACGCGCTCACCGCCGAGGCGGCAGCGGACTGGGTGCGCCGGTCCCGGCACGGGGCAGCGGCCCCCGGGCTGGGCATGGAAGCGGTCCGCGGCTTCGCCGCGTTCCTGCACGCCCACGACGCGGCCCACGAGATCCCGCCCCCGGGCTTGTTCCCCCGCCGACGGCTCCGGGCGGTGCCCTACCTTTACTCGCCCGCCGACGTCGCCGCGCTGCAGGCCGCGGCCGGGCGGCTGCGGGGCCCGCTGCGAGCCGACACCTATGCCGTCCTCATAGCGCTCCTGACGGTGACCGGGCTGAGGATCGGCGAGGCGCTCGCGCTCGACGACGGTGACATCGACACCGTCGAAGGCATGCTGCTCGTCCGCCAGGACAAGGCGCAGAGCTTCCGCCTGGTCCCGCTCCATCCGACAGCCCTCGCCGCGCTCGCCGGCTACCGGCGCCGCCGCGACCAGGCGTTCCCCGGACGGGCCGCGCCCGCAGTACTGGCCTCCCGCACCGGGGACCGCCTTACCTACAACGCCGTCCACAAGACTTTCACCGGCCTGGTGTCCGCGGCCGGGCTCGGGCCCAGGACCGGGCGCTGCCGCCCGACCATCCACGGGCTGAGGCACTCCTATGCGGTGAACATGCTGGCCGGCTGGTATCGCGACGGCGCCGACGTGCCCGCCCGGCTGCCGTGGCTGTCTACCGTCATGGGGCATTCCGGCCCGGCCTCGACATACTGGTACGTGTCCGCGTCGCCGGAACTGATGGCACTGGCCGCGCAGCGGCTGCAGGCCCACGTCGACCGGGCGGGGCAGTCATGACGCTCCTCGCGCCTTCCCTGCAGGCGTTCTTCACCGACCGGCTGATGCGGCAGCTCCAGGCTAGCGGCCACACCATCCGCTCCTACCGCGCCACCTGGCGGCTCCTGCTGCTGTTCGCCGCCGCCCAGAAGAGCAAGGCACCCTCGGAGCTGGACTTCGCCGATCTCAGCGCGCCGCTGATCACCGGTTTCCTCGACCACCTTGAGCACCAGCGGGGCAACACCGTCCGGACCCGGAACCTGCGACTGGCCGCCATCCACTCGATGTTCGCCTACGCCGCGCCGCAGCACCCCGAGCACACCGACGACATCGCCCGCGTCCTGGCCGTCCCCGGCAAGCGGTTCCGGACCACGATCGTCACCCACCTGAGCGAGGAGGAAATCACCGCTCTCCTGAAGGCGCCCGATCCCGGCACCTGGACAGGCCGCCGCGACCACGCCCTGCTGCTGGCCGCCGTCACCACGGGCCTGCGCGCCAGCGAACTGGCCGGCCTCACCCGCGACCGACACCCACCTGGGCGGCGGCCCCCACCTGGAATGCCACGGCAAGGGCAGGAAAGACCGGGTGACACCACTGCTCCGCGACACCGTCGACGTCCTGGCCGCATGGCTCGGAGAGAACCCCGGCGGGCCCGCCAGCCCCCTGTTCCCGACCCGGCGCGGCACGCCCATGAGCCAGGACGCCATCGAGGACTGCGTCAAGCGCCACGCCGGCACCGCCACGGCCGCTTGCCCCTCCCTGACCAGCAAGAACGTCACCCCCCATGTCCTGAGACATACTTGCGCGGTCAGGATGCTCCGCTCAGGCATCGACATCGCCGTCATCGCCTTGTGGATGGGTCACGAATCCACCCGAACCACCATGATCTACCTCAAAGCCGACCTCGAACTCAAGCAGCGCGCCCTCGACCGCACCGTCCCCGTCGACGGTCAGCCCGGCCGCTACCGGCCGCCCGACGACATCATCGACTTCCTCGACCGCCTCTGATTATCCCGGCCCGCATCACGGAAACCGGCCTGGCCACAGGCCAGGCCGGGGACCGCCGGGATAACCGCGGCACCGGGATAAGATCTGCTATCCCGACGTCGGGATAGCAGATCCAGGCGGCGCCGTCGCCGAGGATGGTGAGCTGCCGGACGTGGTCCGGCGCCGCGGCGGATGCCCTCGGCCTTCACCAGGCTCCGCGAACGCGGCGGCGGGCTCGAAGGTGGCGATGTACGCTGGCGGAGCCCCGGTCCCGGACCGGGTAGCCGTCCTTATCGAGCTTGTCCTGGGTGAAGAAGACGGCGAGCTTGACCTCGCGGGTGCGGGCGCGGCCGTCCTCGCCCTTCCCCGCCCGGCCCGGCCGTCTCCCGTCGAGGTCATGGGGACGCCGGTGCCGTCGATGGCGGCGTAGAGCTTGTCCGGCAGCGGGGACGGCGGCAGCGGGACCAGCTTCCGGGAGGCGATCGAGCGCGGCCCGGTCCCGGACGGCGGCGGCCAGCGGCGGCGCCGCTGGCCTCGGCGGCCCGCTCGACGCGCTTGGCGGTCAGGCGGACCCCGGCCAGGTCCTCCAGCAGCCCGGCCGCCCTGGCGAACGGCGCGGCGGCCGCGGCCCGGTCGTTCATCGCCGCCAGCCCCGGCGACAGGGACGCGCCGCGCCACGCCCAGCTCGGCGTCCCGCGGGGCGAGGCCGTGCCCGCAGGCCGCGCAGTGATACCAGGCCCGCGTGAGGGTGACCGGGCCGAGCACCGTGTCGATGACCTTGTCCCGGTAGGAGACGAACACGGCCTGGTGCCCGTTCCCGCAGTCCACGCGGGGCCCGCGGTAGCCCGGGTCGGCGGCCAGCAGCTGCCCGAGCATGCCGCCGCCGAGCTTCAGCAGCCCGGCGCGGAGCACCGCCTCCGCCGCCTCCATGCCCGCGTCGCCGCAGCCCAGAGCCCGGGCGGCCTCGGCGGCCAGCCGCCCTATCTCGGCGGCCTTCTCCCTGCGCGAGCGCGTCGCAGAGCCCCCTTTTTCGCCTTCCGCGCCGGAGGGCGACATCCGCTGCCCGGCACGCGGCCTGGCCTCGCAGATCGCCTCGTTGACCTCCACGATCCGCTCGGCCAGCGACGCGAACTCCTGCATAGGCCGCCAGCTCCCGCGCGGACCTTCCCCACCTCCGCGGCCGCCAGCTGCCGGCCCCTGGTCCGCTGCCCGCGCACCGTGCCGGGTCCACAGGAACCGCGGGCCGTGACCGGGATGACCCGGCTGCGCGCACGCGCAGTTCGGCTTCCCGCACCTGCGGTAGTTCTCGGCTCACCGACCCCCGCCGGAAGTCGCCGACCTCGCTGAGCTGCGCGTATAGCCTCTCGCGTTCGGCTTCCAGCTCCGGGAGCGACGGCTCGGACATGGGCACTCCTCATCTGGTTACGGATAACGTAACCAGAGTGCCATCATAACCTGCCCGAATGCGGGAGCCCTACGATCGTGTCGCGCACCCGCGCGGATAGGACCGACCTGGCTTTGTCGGTGGTTGCCCGTAGAGTCTCCTCTCGACCGCTAACAGGCGCGGAATGCCGCACGGCACGATCATCTCGGGGAGAGCTGAAAGAATGACTGAGATAGCCGCCTTCCCGCTGCCTTTCCGCGCCGGGCGCAAGCTGGCCGTCGCGCCGATCCGGACGCTGCGGGAACTGGAGATGATGTATCTGAGCGCCGTCATCCGGGCGAAGTCGGCGTGGCAGGTCAAGATGAACGACGCAGACGTCGTCGCCAAGTGGACGCGGGGGGCCGCCGAGTATGGCTTGACGGAGGCTCAGATCCGATACGTGCTGGCGGAACTGGCCTACTACGCCGAGCGCCGGGACGAGCGGACCGGCATCGAGGTGTCCTGTGTCGACGGGGTGTGGCAGTCGGACGCACTGATCGACGATGAGCTAAGGTCCCGGCTGCGCGAGGCGGTGCGGGTACTGGAGGACGTACCCGACGCGGAGCGGGACTGGCATCCGGGATCGGACGAACAGGTCCTGGACCTGGTTCACCCTTCGCTGTTCTGCCTGGTGCGCGGGGTGAGCCGCCTTGACGACTCCACATGGCCGAGCCTGGGCACGGACGAGGCGCGCTACGCGTTGTCGGACAAGTTCCAGTGGCTTCCCGCGGACGTCGAGGTCGGTGAGAACGGTGATGCCGTGTTCCTTTCGTACGTCAACAACCTTCACCCGGTGGCCCATGGCGAACTCGCGTCCGTCCTGCCGGTCCTGTTCGGGCGCATGCTCCCGCTGTTCGAGAACGTACTCACAGATCTGCGCAATCCGCGCCCGGCGCGGATTAAGGCCGGTGCTAATTCCTGGTATGTCGACGAACCTGTTCTGGCACCCGATAACGACGACGACGACGCCTTGCGGGCCTGGCAAGCAGCCTGGGCCGACTGGAGGCAAAACCGCAGTCCGGTACCCCCGGACGCCCCGGTCTTCACCCCGCCGGCACAGCTCGGTGACTCTGCTCGCGTGGACCTGCGCGGGCGCCGTTTGCAGGTCATCGTCAAACTCGCCACCATTCACCTCACTCCCGACAAGCCCGCGTATCCCGGCGGCACATGGCATGTCGAGGGGATGATGAACGAGCGCATCGTCTCGACCTGCATTTACTACTGGGACAGCGAGAACGTCACCGACAGCCGGCTGAGCTTCCGCGTGGCGGTCGGCGAGCCGGAATACGAACAGGACGACCGCAAGGGCGTGCGCGAGGTCTACGGCGTGGGCGACGAAGACGCCATGAACCAGGTGCTCGGCTCGGCCGAGACCCGTGCCGGCCGCGTCCTGGCGTTCCCGAACATCCTCCAGCATTGTGTCGACCCGTTCCGCCTCGCGGACCCCTCCCGGCCGGGGCATCGCAAAATCCTGGTGTTCTTCCTGGTCGATCCTTCGGTGACGATCGTCTCGACCTCCGACGTGCCGCCGCAGCAGCCCTGGTCTGCGACGTCGACTATGACACTGGAGCAAGCCAGGGAATTTCGCCGCCAGCTGATGCAGGAGCGGAAGTTCTTCGTCAACGAGCACAACGAGACAATTTACGAGCGCGAATTCTCGCTCTGCGAGCATTGACCTCGGCGGGCTCGTGCGCCCAGTTTGCCGTGCAGCCGATATCGGCTCAAGGGAGTTTCCATGGCGACATCACCCGGCCGATCATCCCGCCCTTCTACCTGACGCCGTGGGCGTCAGGGGCCACCCGCCCTGCGAACTAGCCGGGCCCGATTCGGGTAGCACCGGCCCCGGACAGGGCTGCCATCTTACGGTGATCCAGGCGACGCCGCGGTCGATGCCCAACGGCGGTGCTATCGGAGTGGCGTGCCGTTGACAGCCTATGCACCGGGTCGGCTTCCAGCGGTGGTGGAACTGGTGATCAGTTACGAACTGCTCATGATGATCATCCGTGGCGCGCAGGCGCCGGGGAACAGTGGCGGATACTGCTGAAGGGTAATCCGTCCGATTGGCGGAGGCCACTGCTCGTTACCATTTCGCGACCTGGTCCCTCGGTGCGTGCCATCCGTGCAGCGCTACATGTTGGCCAGCCGCGTGCACAGCGGTTGCGTAAGTACCTGGCCACAGCCGCCGATACTCAGGGCAGAAGCCTGGCCGCCTAAGCCGCGGCCGACGAACTCGCCGCGACAGTGTGCGAGGACGCCTCCCTCGCTACGAGACAGTGGATCTGAGAGATTCCGCCAGCCGACGGTCAGCCTATCTGGAGGACTTCTGGCCCATCATGTGCGCGGCCTCCGTGGAGACTGGCCCGGACTTGGGCGACGCGCGTGGTGTCGGGATATCAGCCAGGCCGTTTGAAGACCGCGTCTGCATGCTCCAAGACATCAATGGCCTGATGCTCACCATCTTTGTTGACCGCTGGTGACGTGCTGCCGCTAAAGTCTCCGCGGTCGCGGCGGTGGCTTCTTACGAGCCTGTTTACGATCTGATGCGGGCGCACGGGGAGGCTGGATGGATTGCTCGGATGGTTTCGCTCACGGTGGACGGCCTGATCTACGCGAGTTCGATGATGATGCTCGACTCCGCGCGCCGCGCGACGCCAGTTCCCGCGCTGGCACGCTGGCTGATCGGCTGGGGCGTCGCGGCGAGGCTCGCAGCTAACGTCGCTGACGGCTTGGGCCATGGCCTTGCTGGGGCGGCGGTGGCTGCGTGGCCCGCGGTTGCGCTGGTCGGCTTGTACGAGGTGCTCATGATCGTCATCCACAGTTCCCAGGTTCCGGCGGGCGGCACGCCGAGGACAGAGCGCGTCGTAGACCCGCTGCAGGCGCGGGCGGCTGAGTTGTTCGCCGGGCAGCTGGTGGCGGAGCAGGTTCCGTCCGCCATCCTGAAGGTCCCCGCGCAGCCCTGGACGCCGGCATACGACGGCGGCGGGCAGGTCCGCGACGGGGCCTGGGTCGCCGACATTACCGGCCTGCGCAACCTCCCGCTCAAGGGCTTCGCCGAGAACCAGCTCCGGTGCGAGATCGTCTCACTGGCCTGCGAGCTCCTGGCCTGGACCCAGCTGCTCGCCGGACGGCTCGCCCGCAGCGGCCGCCGCCTCCGGCTCCGCCTCGCTGAACGATGGCCCGCGTTCGGCGAACAGGGTGCGAGCGGCGGCCGGGATCGGCGCCCAAGTCTTTAAGGTGAAACTTCCCCACTGTCGGCGTATCAATACCAGCCGACAGTGATGCCCGTATCCTGATATCGCACAGAACGGAACTCGAGGAAACAAACTCGGGCTCATTGCTTGAACTTCAGACAGCCCGTCAAGAGCAAAGTAGATAAGAGTGCGTCGAAGTCGCGTAAGCCCCTACCCGGGACTCGGAAGGTGGAGCATACTCATGCTGTGATCGAGAACCGGGGATAGACGCGTGGCAAACGAAAATCAGACGGAGATTCATTACCGGCTAGCCCGGTCTGTAATCCTAATTAACGGTTCGGTTGTTGAGGACGTCAATCCAGACACTGGCGAGCCGCGGCGAAACATGGTCAGCAAGGTGGCGGTCGGAGTGGAAGCCGACCCGCGCGTGGCCGGGCGCTGCAAGCTCCCCGCGCGTGGCAGTTTCTGGAAGGACCGGCATTTTGAACTTGCGCTTGCAGAGGACGGACGACTCGTCGGGTCCACCGGAAGCGTTGTCGGGCGCGGCGGCGCGGCCGTAGTTGCGGGCATACGTGTGGCTGCTTTCCTGGGAACGTTCGCGCTGCGGCTTGGCGGCGTACCGGTTGCGGTCGGGGTCGATCGCGGCGAAACCAAGGCCAAGTCCGTCGAGGAGGCGTACGCGAAAGAGCACCCGGATGACGCGGCGCGACGTCAGGAATTTCGCGCCGTTATTTGTGCCTTGCAAGTTCAGATCGCCAGGGAGGCGAGTCGCGTCCCGGAGGTTGAGGATCCCGCAGGGATCGTTACCAAGGTGGGCGCGATACAGACGGTTCTCGAAGCCGTGCGGTCAGAAGCGGCGCTGCTTGAGCAGCAGTTCGATTCCTGGCGGGCGGCACGCTTCCCGGCGCGGCGGGAAGAGTATGCGTATGCCCTTGGAACCGACGAGTTGCCGCAGATTGATACGGCACCCGATTGCCTTGAGCTGGATCTGACGGCCATGCCAGCGGCACTGCGAGCGTCGGCCGCCAGCCTCGGGGTGGTGGCCATTGTGGTCGGTGATCGACAGGAGAGCGTGCCTGGCTTCGCACCCGAAAATCTGAAGCCGCAGTCCGGCATCTGGTTTCGCGCGGCCCGTCCTGTAACGGTGGCCGTGTATGAGCGCACGCCTGACGCACAGGGGGCCATCGAACAGTCGTCCACTTTCCGGCGCGCGCGACTGTTCCCCCTCTGGGTGGTCGACTCACGGTCCACGCTCGGCTTTCTGCGCTACGAGTCTGGGGTGTTCAGTAAGCGTGCGGCCGGTCTGCGATTCGGGCCCGGCGGCGCGCTCACCTCGATCTCCAGCGCCTCGAGCGCCACTGTTAGTGCGGTCGTCGGTGCGGCGGGAGATGCTGGCGCCGCGATCAAAGAGTCTGTTGAGCAGGCGCCCAAGGTGCAGCGGGGGGAGCTCGAGACCGTAAAGGCTGAGGTAGACGGTTTGCGTACACGACTGGAGTCGCTGCGTGATTAGCCTGCTGATTGCGGTGCTCGACTCGATCAGGGGGCTCTTCGGCAAGGGCGGCGGCCGCGGGCGCGGCTCGACTGTCCAGGTAAACCCCGGGTACAAGGAACACCAGCGCGCTATTCGCCGGCGGGCGGTCCCAGCGGTTCGCGGGGACACACCCGATAGCCAGCGCTGGTGGATCTTCGCGGCGGGGCTCGTAACCCTCTTGGCACTGGTGGGGCTAACAGTCGTCCTGGCCTGGGGGCTTAATCAGCCGCTGCCGTTCAGCAACACCTCGGGCTCCATTGTGCCCTCGAATGGCCGCGACGCCGCCAGCTGGATCAGTGCCACACTGTTGATTCTCGTGCTTGTCTCTGCATTCATCCCGGAGGTCGCAAATAAGCTTCGAGGGCGTTGGGGCGGAGGGTCGTGGGGCTGGCTTAAGGTCTTGGCCGTTCGATGGCAGGATTTTCGCCGCGAAAGACTATTTAAACGAGCGTCAGCCATTACTACGGCGACGACTGGGGGCACATCGTCGCCTTCCGCGGTGACCGGGTCGGTAATTGACCTTCTCTACCCTTCGTCCGATGCCCTCCGCCCCACGGCACTGGGCAACGCTCTGGCAGCCGTCGACGGCAGGGTCAGCCGCCGACATGCGGGCCTGCCTCTGGTAGCGGCATGGCCGCGGCTGCGCCACTTGCTCTCGGACGCCGAGCGCGGCCTCCTCGGCGTGCGCGAGCGCAGGACGCAGACGCTGGTGACCGTCACGGCGGCGTCGCTGGTCGCCTTCGGAGTCACGTCGGCAATTGCGATCGGGACCGCGTTCTTCGGCTTTTCATGGCCTCTGCTGATCGGACCCGCGGCAGCGGTCATTGCCGGCCGGAGTGCCTACAGGTCGGCGATCAACGCGGCCGTGCTGGAGGGCATCGCGATTGAGGCGGCGGTTGACGTTCACCTGGAGGACTTCCTCAAGGCGATGGGAGTGCCCGCTGACATCGGCCCGGAGTCACGCCACAAGGCATTCGCCGTCCTCTTCGACCCGGCGACGTCGGTAGAGCAGACGCTCCGCGCACTGCGCATCGACGGGGGCGATAACGCGGTCACGGAACGGCTGCTGGCGGACATCCGTCGTAGCGTTAAGGAAGAAGTCGCATCCTCTCTGACGAGTGCCGTCGTCGCCGCACCGGTCACGGCCGCCGTGCGCGCAAGCATTAAAGAGTACGTTGAGGGCGAGCCGCTAGTGAACTACGACGGCGTACTTTCAGTGTGGCTTTACGACGGGAACGGTGCCCCTGTGCCCGTCGGAGACGATCGAATTGTCGCGCTGGAGGACGGTTTCCGTTACGAATTGGGCGTCACCATTGCACCGAGTGCCGTTCCCGGTGCCGCGACAGTGCCGTTGTCGATCGGCACCGGCGTGACCGAAGAGGTTGCGCCATTCGAGGTCGCGGTCGACAGTGACGTCCGAGGCCTGCGTCACAGTGGTCTATCGCTTGACATGCGGCCTGGCGAGACCCGTAACGTCACGTTCCCGCTCGACGTCGACGTCAACCCGCCGCCGCGCTGGATCTGGATTCGCGTGGCGCAGCGCGGCCGGACGGTCCAGAACTTCGAGCTATCCACCGACCCGCGTCAGCCTGACGAATGAACGAACCGCTGGCTACGATCCACGTCGACCAGAACGGCGCCGGGCCTACGGTAGTCGTCGACGTACGCGGGGCCGACCGGGAACCGTTGCCGGTGAGGCCGGATGAGCTGAAGGACATCGCCAAGTCCGTCGGGCCTATCCTCACGGAATTCAAGGAAATGGTCGGCGGTGAGACCAAGCCGACAGACGCGCGCCTGACCGATGCCGTCCGGTTCCTTTATCGTAAGACCGACTCGTGGGCATCGGCGCTAGCGCATGATGAGGGCGACCGGTTGGTGCGTATTGGGCAGTCGTTGCGGCGGGCATGGCAACGCTGGGACGATCCCGGGCAAGAGGTCCAGGTCATAGAAGTGCTCGGCCACGACTTTGGATTTCCCTTCGAGCTGTTGCCCCTGTTTGACATGGAGTCAGATCTCCCGAGCGCTATCCAGCGCCCGGATCAACTCGCGAGCGAGATGCGCCGGTTCGTAGGGTACGGCGCCTTGGTACGGCGTGAATCCGCCGCGACGCATCACGCGGACACTATCGGCACGACGCCGCTCCGCGTACGCTTCCTGCGGTTCGTCATGCCCGGAGCGGACAGTGAGTACGCGTTCCTGTCTGGCATCAAGAACATGGACGTTGAGGGCCCGTGGCCGCCAGAGGGCGTGACGCAGTCAAACGTTGTAAAGAAGCTGGTTGACGCGCTGATTAACCCGCGGCTTGTCCTCGGAGAAAAAGAAGAGCCAGAAGAGCACGACCCTCCAGCACATATCGTTCACTTTGCCTGTCACTGCCACACGGACAAGCCGTTCGATAGTGACTGGGAAATCGAGCTCGGACGGCCGGTCGCGCCTTTGAAAGTCACGCTTTTCGATTTGAGGCACGGGTTCAAGAAGTCGGCGACAAGCGCCAGCCCTCGGCCGCTGGTGTTCATGAACGCTTGCGGCACGTCGGTGATCGACCCGACGACCTCCGCGTCGTTTCAGCGCTGGTTTATGGCAAATGGCCACCTCGGGTTCATCGGCACCCAGACGGCTGTCCCCGATAAGGTGGCAGCCGTGTTCGCCGGCGGTCTCTACGAAAAATTGCTGGCCGGTCACCCGCTCGGCCAGGCAATCGTGCTGGCACGGCGCCGTCTCGTGGAAAACTGCTCGAATCCGCTAGGCATCCTCTGGACCGTCCAGGCCGACCCTCAGTTGCAGCTCACCACCCCCAGCCCGCTCGCTACCGATCGGGACCAGTAACCGGCGCCTGGCCGCGCGATTCGCCATTGTGGGCATCGCTGGCGCCCCGGCTCAACTCTTCAGGCGCGCCTGGGGGTTTTGCTATGCGGCCCGACTTGAACCCCCACGATCCCACTCCGTGGGAACTCACCTCACCTGACGCTGCCACAGCTAGTCTCAACATAAAAGGTGGGGCGCATTAGTCGGTCACGACTGCGCGCAGCCCGCTGCGTGTCAGACCTGATCGGCTGTTACCCGAGGATGGACAAGTCGACTTCGACCGGGAAGGGCACGGTGGCCTTCACGAATCCTGTGTATACGTCGCCGTCCCGGTATCGCCTGCTGGCGGAGTCGAGCAGGTAGGTATATACGACGGGGATACGGGTCGGAGTCAGTTCCACGCGCCAGTAGAAAGGAATGCCGGCGTTCGCGTACTGGTCGAGCTTCACGACCCGGTCTGTGGTCTCCGACCCCGGTGAGACTATTTCCGCGGCCAGGAGAACATGCTCTGGGCGGGTGGGTGTGATGTCGATGGTGTCGGCCCGGTAGACGACGACGTCGGGGCGGCGGTTGGTCAGTGGCACGTCCTGGAGCCGGACGTCGAAGTCGGTATCGGCGTTCCAGTCCGGGCCGGCTGCGGTGTCGAGGGCGTTCGCGAGCACACGCGCGAGGCGGCTGTGCCGCTTGGAGGCGCTAGGGCTCACGACCACCATCCCGTCCACGATCTCTATGCCGGCGCACTGCTCCGCCGACCACGACTCGTATTCTTCCGCCGTGACCTGGGTATGCATCCACTGCGGGGCGATCATGTCCACGCTCATGCGTTACCCCCTTGAGCACGCGATAGGCCGTGCAAACGAGCACTTTCATCGTAGCGTGCGTGCCCGTCATCCGCGCTTGGCTAAAAGGGCTAGGAGCGTGGCGTTCCATCTGAGGCCGTTCGCTGGTCCGCCGACGATGACGGCAAGTCCAGCCATCTCTAAGAGAATTTCGAATTAACCTCGTTGAGCTGGTATTATTCTGTGTCCGAGGGGGGACTGCACCAAAAGACCCATGCCTGCTCATGGCGGAGTTCTCGTTATCCGGCGGTGGGATGTGATGGATACGGCCGGTCAGGTCGTTGACGGTGCTGACTTCCACCGCGGCTGGGCCCGGCCCGTATCGTAGTCAGCGAGCTGAGCAGCTGCCGCGGTCGGACTCGGACACAGCGCTGATGACCTGGGTGATGACCGCGTGGATGGCCGGCGGCTGACTGTCCATTGCGTGGGCCACCCACTTACATGGCTGCGATAGCCGGCCGACAACCGTTCGTGATGGTCATGGGGACACCGGCGCACATGTAGCCCGCCGGCTGGCTGTGCGCGGAGTTCGCCAGGCTATGCGGGGCCGAGTAGCCCTGTCGGGACGCGGGCGATGAGGTCTGGATATGGGTCGGTGAGTTCTTCGGGATGCGGAAGCTGTGCTTGCGGGGACAGTAGCGCCGCCAGGCGTGGGTGGCCGCCGGCCTGGACGCCGTTGCAGCACGGTGAGGAAGTGTTCGATCAGGCCGATTCCGTTTGGGCCTATGACCGGGCGGGTCATGATGAGGCCCGCGAGCCAGCGGTGACGACGGAACATGGCGCGGGCCTGCTCCCCGAAGGCGATGAGGTCGGCGAGCCAGTTGCTGCTTGGCGGGGCGAGCTCGTACTCGGCGGCGATCGCGTCGGTCATCAGGTCGAGGAGGTCCTCGCGGGTCTCGACGTAGCGGTGCAGCGGGGCTGCGCCGGTGCCAAGCTCGGCGGCTATTCGCCGCATGGAGACCGCTTCCAGTCCGTCGGCGTCGGCGACTCGCAGCGCGACCTTGGTG
Organism: uncultured Actinomycetota bacterium; assembly: GCA_963836195.1. GTDB lineage: Bacteria > Actinomycetota > Actinomycetes > Streptosporangiales > Streptosporangiaceae > Trebonia. The sequence continues at coordinate 462,458 of CAWIIX010000005.1, forward strand.
ATCCCGGCCCGGCTCCACTGCGCGGGGCGGCCGACGGCGGACCGCTGCGGGCGCATCGAGATGCTCGCTGCCGACCCGTCCGCTGGTCTAGGCGGCGTTCCTGCTCGCCGAACTCGTCGTCGGAATCGAGATCGCCGGAGCGCGCGATAGACCGCTCAGATCCCGGGTGAGTTGCCGTTCTGGCTGATTGTGGTGTCCGGGGGACCGGTGCTCGGCGATCTCCTCCGGCTGCACCGCGATCGCGTCCATGGCCGCGTCGTCAGCCCGCCCGAAGTCGAACATGAACCGGATGCCGGGGCACCCACCGTCCGTCCGGGACAATCAAAAACATCATCCCGAACGGACGGTCAGCTCCGCGCTGACAGCGCCGGCTGAGCCCTCGCAGCGCTGGCCGAGGCAAGTTAGCAGTACGACCACCCTGCGTACGCGGGACTGACATGGACGACCGCCGGGGTGGGCGTTGACGCAGCATGGCCGCCGCCAAGTGGGCGAGGTGGCGATGCTGCGTTAACCAGGAGAGTTATCCCTTCGGCGGGTCCGAGGCGTTATCGGGCGTGATGGTCCGCTGATCGCGGATCACCCAGCGGAGGTCCGCTCCTCCCTCGCATCAGCGCGGCAGTCAGCTGCCGGTGGTCGGCATTAGCGGGGCGAGCGCCTTGGCGGCCAGCGCGATGGACTCCGGCCCGGTGCCGCCGGCCAGCTCGACGATGAGGTGATCGACGCCAGCGTCGAGGAAGGGCATGACCATGCCGGCGATCTCGGGGGGCTCGCCGACGAACGCCCCCGCCTCGGCGGCCGGCTCGCGCAGGCCGAACGACGGGGCCCACTGGTCCCACGCGGATCGGGCCTGCGCGCGGGATTCGGCCACGGCCATCGTGGCCTTGTAGGTCACGGTGATCTGGGCGGGGTCTCGGCCGACGGTTTCGCAGTGCTGACGCAGGACGTCGAGCTTGTGCGGGATGCGGGTGAGGCTGTCGCCGGACGGCAGTGACAGGTTGATCATGTCGGCGTGCTTGGCCGCGATGCGGAGCAGGCGCTGCTCGCCGCTGCCTGCCACGAGCACCGGGATGCCGCCGGGACGCAGAGGCCGCGGCCAGTTCGGCGGGGCGCCGCCTGCTACTCCGGGACCGATCATGGGCCGGATGACCTCGAGCGCACGCTCGAGCATCTCCATCCGGGCGCGGACCGGCGGGAAGGGGAAGCCGTAGGACTCGGCTTCGGTCTGGGTGCGCGGGTGCCCGGCGCCGATCCCGAGGATGGCGCGGCCGCCGGACAGCACGTCGAGCGTGGTGATCATCTTGCCCAGCAGCGCCGGATTCCGGTACACCACCGAAGCGGCGAGCAGACCCAGCTCAATCTGCTGGGTGCTGGCCGCGACCGCGGCCAGCACGAGATGCGATTCCGGCACCGGAACCTCAGGGGCCGCCGGATTCGGGTTCTGGACATGATCGGTGAGCCACAGCGTGGTGAACACGCCGGAGTCCTCGGCCGCCGCGGCGACCTCTCGCGTGTACGCGGCGATCGAAACTCCCGCGTCCGGCCCTGGGTAACTGGTCAGGTGCAATCCGAAGGTTGTCATGGCCCTAGGCTGCGCCCTGCGCGCGGCGGTCACCATGCCAGTTTCCTGGGGTATCGTCCGGGGCTTCGGTTCCGTACCGTGGGGCTATGCCGCCGCAACCCATCCAGCGCCGGGTAGAAGCACTCATCGAGCGCTGCTACGCGGGCTTGGGCGACGCCGCGCTCCGCCGCGAGGTCGCCGGCCGCCTGAAGGCGCTGGCCGGGGTCGATGCCGCCTTCATCGCCACCGTGGACCCGGCGACGCTGCTGTTCACGTCGGCCGTCAGCGAGGATCCGCTCATCGAGGCGGCGCCCGCGTTCCTGGCCAACGAGCTCGACGGGCGTGACGTCAACAGGTTCATCGACCTGGCCGCCGGACTGGACCCGGCCCGGACGCTGGATGAGGCCACCCGCGGCGACCGGGACAGCAGCGCCCGGCATGCGGCCATCATGCGGCCCCTCGGCCTCGGCGACGAACTGCGGGTGGCGCTGCGGACCCGGCAGGCGTGCTGGGGAGTAATGTGCCTGCACCGGCAGGCCGGGGCCACGGGCTTCTCGTCCCAGGACCGCGACCTGGTGGACAGAATCGCCCCGCACGTGGCCGAGGGACTCCGCCGGGCCCTGCTGGCCGGGCAGGCCCGGGATTCCTACCCGGCGCTGGGGCACGGGGTGGTCATCCTCGACGCGTCCGGCTCGGTCACCTCGGTGAACGACGCCGCGGAGCGCTGGCTGGCGCAGATCCCCGAAAGCGACTGGCCCAGCTCGTGCCAGCTGCCGCTGCCTCTGCTCGCCGCGGCCGGCCACGTCGGGGCCGCCCCCGAGTGCCCGGCGCCAACCCTACGGCTGCGCACAGTCCGCGGGGACTGGCTGTCCGTCCACGCCTCGCCGCTGCACGGCAGCGGCGAGCGGTCCACCGTCTTGATCCTCGAGGAGCCCGGGCCCGGCGAACTGGTGTCCCTGATCCTGACCAGCCACGGCGTGACGGGCGCTCAGACCCGGGTGGTCTCGCTAGTGCTTCGAGGCTATTCCACCAAGCAGATCGTCGGCCAGCTGGCCATCAGCCAGTACACCGTCCAGGAGCACCTGCGCGCGGTCTTCGACAAACTCGGCGTCCGCAGCCGCCAGGAACTGGCCGCCGCCCTGATGCGGCCCCACTGAGTTCGCCCTTGACGACGGTGCCGCATGTTGGCGGAACACAGCGTAAGCAGGTAGACGACCGCCTGGGCCGTGCTCGGCACGACAGGAGCGGTTATCCTGACCATTCGCCCGGCTTCTTGACCGCTGACCTGGCATTTCAGGATGCCAGCTCGTTGTCGTCCTCTCCCTCGTCACCGGGATCGGGCTGGTGGCCTGGGTGCCGAGGGCGTCGATGATGCCTTGGTGGCGGCATCAGCCTGCCCGTCAATGCAGTGGGCGTAAATCCGGCCACCGAGGCAGAGCCCGCCGCTGACGGCTGCATTCAGATCAGCTCGCTTGCGCGGCCTCCGGCGCAGGGTTTCCGGAGGCGTTACCGTTTCGCGATCTGAATCCGACTTGAACCCCTATGGGCCTGATCTGCGGAAACCAGACGCTTCTGACTCCAACTACGTTCGTCCCCATGACGTATTCGCAGGTCAGAGCGTGATCTGATGTGTCCGAGGGGGGACTTGAACACTTACATGCGGGAAATCTCCCCGGTTCGGGGAAATGATGAACCAAGGTAACGAGAAACAGGGCCAGCGCGACCGGTTACTCCGTGAGGTATTCGCAGATGTTCCGGCTCCTGGCCTGCGCATGGCCGGGACCACAGCTGCCATCCACGGCACTGGCGTGCCCATGGCTGTGAGGGAGTCCGGCTGTCCGCCCGCTGCACCTAGACGCGCGAGCTGGTCGAACTGCGATGGGAAGAGCGGACCGAGATGTTCACGCTCTTTGGTAGCCCGGCGCTCCCCGTGGCCCCGACCACGGCCGGTCGGCTATCAGCCGCCCAGTTCCGAGAAGACCTGCTCCGCCACGGAGGTCCGCACGTCGGAGTTCGTCACGGCCGGCTTCTCGAAGTGCTGCGAGAAGAAGTCGGCCGCGGCGACCGGGTCGGTCTGGCTGTTCAGCTCGGCCACCTGGGATGCACCGATCTCGTGCGAGTTGTAGTACAGGATGTCGGCCAACTGCGCCAGCATGTCCGCAGAGGCGTTGCCGGTGACGATGTTCGCGTTCGGCGCGGCCGAGCCGAGTGGCGTCCAGCCGATCAGGCCGCCGCCGCCGGAACCGACCGACTCGGGGTTGCCCCCGGACTCGCCGTCCACGCAGGACGCGACGCCCGCAGCTGCGGCCTTCGAGTACCCGTTGTCTACCAGGTACTGGCCGATCGCCAGCAGATTGTTGCCGTTGGCGATGTCTGACTGCACGGTCGAGCTCGTGCTGGCGCCGCTCTTGGAGGACGCAGCGGTGGAGGTCGATGACGGATTCGACGTGGACGATGCCGACCTGGAGGACGGCCACGTGGCTGATGCCGACGAGGCCGAGTCCGCCGTGGACGGCGCCCACGTGGACGCCGGGGTGGATGGCGCAGAGGTGGACGACCCCGACGTGGACGGCGCCGGCGCACTAGAGGCCTGGTGGCGGCCACTGGGAATCGTCACCACTTGGCCCGCGTAGATCAGGTTCGGGTTGCTGATCTTGGACTGGTTGGCCCGGTACAGCGCAGGCCAGTACTTGCCGTTGCCCCAGTACCGCTGCGAGATCCCGTACAGCGTGTCGCCAGGCTGCACCGTATAGCTGCGTGCGGCGGGCGTAGCAGTCTTCACGACGGCGTCGAGGTGAGCCGTGATCGTGCGCGGGCTCGTCGTGATCGTGTGCGGGCTCGTCTGGGCTAGCTCCGCCACGTGCGGTGCGGCGGTCATGAACGCGGGGGCGACCGCCATGGCGCCCGAGGCCACGACGACCGGGGCGGCCATCCCTGCCCGTTGCGCTGCCTTCTGCACGGTCGAGGGTCGCCTGTGCCGCCCCTTGGCCCTCTGGTTCCTGCTCGGTTGTGCTCCTAGACTCACGATCCTGCCTTAATCCGAATCTGCGCCCAGCTACTCGGCAACGCGCCTCTCGCCGGGCCCGACGTTTTCTTCATCGAGCAGCATGACAGGACGTTCGGCGCATTAGGGTACAAATCGCCCAAATAGCCCGTTTGGACTATATGAGGTGCGAGGGTGTAATTCGAACGAAGGTTTGATGTGGTAAGGGTTTCCGTGACTTCTGAAACCCGAGGGGCCTCGCCGGTATGGCCCAGATGGGCGGTACGTAACTAGGGGCCTACCAAGCGAGATGTGCGCTGGCCAGCGCGCTGCTTCTGCCCCCGGTCCGCCAGGACGCCCAGATGTGGCCGAGCAGGGCCGAGGAGGGTGATGGCATACTCGCGGACCTCGTCGGCGGGTGGTCCACGGGCCGGGCCGGGCGGAGTTTACGGACTGCTGCCCGTGGCAGTGGACGCTATCGGCACCTGGAGAACGGCCGCACCCTGCGGCGCGAACTGGTCACCCACGAGTTCCGCTTCGCCCTGCTCGGGGTCACCCCCAGCTGACCCGAGCGGTGGCGGCGGCACGGCCTCGGCCGATCCTTCAACGGGGGAAGCCCAGGTGAGGTCGAGAACCGGTCGGTACCTCGTCGACGAGGTTCTGGCCGGCGACGAGGTATTGCCGGGCGAGGTTGTTGAAGGCGCGCGGTAACTGGCGTGCGCGGGTGGTGATCCCCGAACTGGGGGATTGCTGGATCCGGCGGCCGCACATAACGTAGCCGGCCATGGGGGATCGGGATGGCTGAGGCGTCGGATGACCAGGTGCTCGAGGCGCTTCGGCTCGAGTGGGACGGCGCTTACGAGTTCGGCGCGGGCCCGGACGGGTTTTGGGCGCGGCGGCGCAACGGCCTTGGCGGGGCGTTGGTCAACGAGGATCCCGGCGAGTTGCGGCGCATGGTCAGTGAGGACTACCCGATGTATCCGCCCAGCAGCTGACGATGTGACGGACGTCGCTGGGTCGAACCCTAGCCCTTCGATCTGGCGGTTCCCGGCCAGGCCCGGTTCAATCGTCGGCTTGGCGTAGCCGAGGCGGATCCGCGGTGGAGCTTCGAGCTGATGTCGCCGTAGTCGGCATCTAGGCGCGTGGTCGATCTGGCCCAATGTGACGCTGACGGTTGTTCTATGGATCGCGGGACGGGCGGTGCGCCGCCAGCGGCTGATGGCCGACCTGAGCCGGGCCCGCGCGCTGCTCGAAGCGGAGCAGGGTCACTTACCGCTCAGAGGCGGATTGGAGTGCCTGGCCTCGGGTAAGGATGTTTAAACGGTCGGTGCGGTGCCAGTGTCGGGAGAGCCGGATGCGTATCAGCGATTTGCTTCGCGTCAAGGGCGCACAGGTCGTGACGGTCCCCCCGGACACGACGGTGCGGCGTCTTGTCGCGGTCCTGACCGAGCACCGGATCGGAGCGGTCGTGGTCTCTGGCGATGGCGCCTCGGTCGACGGGATCGTCAGTGAGCGGGATATTGTCCGGGCTTTGGCCCTCCGAGGCGCTGCAGTGATGTCTGAGCAGGTCACGGCGATCTACACCGCAGATGTGCACACGGTCACGCCCGAGACCGAGCTGGACGATGTCGCGCGCATGATGACAGAACGCCGGATACGGCACGCGCCGGTCATGGTGGACGGCCGCCTGCGCGGCATCGTGAGCATAGGCGACGTGGTGAAGAGCCGTATCGGCGAGCTGGAGACTGAGCGGGCCGCCTTGACCGACTACATCACGGGTACCCGCTAGCGCGCGCCGACCCCGTGCCCGGCCACTTCATAAGCCGGAGAGTTGCCTAATACGGCAGCAGGAGGCGAGCCGCGCTGGGAGCGGGCCCGGCGCTTGCCCTCGTGCATGGCCTGTACCCGGGCGATCGGGATCGCATGACCCTCCGCGACGAGGTCCTCGGGCAGCGCCTGCGACGACGGCAGCGCATCGGCCCAGGGATCAGCGTCGGCCAGCAGACGCGCCGCGTTCCGCACGTTGAAATCCCCGGGCGAAACCTCGTCCAGCGAATCCCAGGCCACCGGGAACGAAACTGGCACGCCGGGCCGCGCTCGCGGGCTGTAGGCGGCCGCCACGGTGGCGCCGTGCGCCCGGGTTGAGTCGATGAACACCAGGCCGCCGCGATCGGCCTTGATGAACGCGGTCGTAGCGAGGCCGGGGTCCAGTCGCGCGGCCCGCTCCGCCAGGGCGCGGGTCGCAGCCGCCGCGTCGTCCGCTGAAACCGATTGCTGAACGGGCACGTAGATGTGCACGCCCTTGGCCCCGCTGGTCTTGACCGCGCCCGCCAGGCCCGCCCCGGACAACGCTTCCCGGACCAGCCTGGCCGCGGCCACCGCCCGCCCGAACTCGCCCGCAGCCGGCGGATCGATGTCGAGCACCAGGTACGAGGGCCGGTCAAGATGCTCGGCGGTGCCGAGCGTGACGTGGTACTCCACCGCGCGTTGATTGGCGAACCAGATCAGCGTCGGCTTGTCCTCGCACAGCGCATACCGCACCTCCCGGTGCGACGACTCCGCCCACATCGTGACCGTCTTGATCCAGGGTGGCGCGTAGTCCGGCAGGTTCTTTTGCATGAACGGACGCTGGCCCCCACGCACCCGGATCACCGACAGCGGCCGGCCGCTCAGCACAGGGACGATGCGGTCCGCGACCGCCTCCAGGTAGTCCACCAGATCACGCTTGGTCGCGTCCGCCCCGTCGAACAGCGGCTCGTCCAGGTGCGTCAACAAGATCTCGGACGATGCCATGCTTAACGTCTACCCGTTCCTCATCGAGGCGACTCGGCTCGGGCATGCGCACCCGAATCGGTCACCTCGGTGATCGCCGGCCGGTGGGCGGGTTCACTACCAGACGTGCCCGCGCTGCCTGTCCGGCTACTCGTGATCCCGCGAGGGTCGCGGGACGAGCAGCGCGATGAGCGCGCCCGCCGCGAGGAACGCCGCGCCAACCGGGAGCGCGGCGGTCAGCCCCGCCGCGAACGACGACGGCGTCGCGTAGGAGCCGTGCGCGCTGAACACCGAGGCGAGGACGGCGACGCCGAGGACGCCACCGAACTCCCTGATGGCGTTCGTGGCGCCGGACGCCTGGCCGGCCTCGGCCGGGGCGACCGAGGCGAGGACAACGTTGGCCGCAGGCGCGAAGACGAGGGCCATGCCCGACCCCGCCAGCGCGAACGGGACCACGAGGAGCGTGTAGGACACGCCGGGCGAGAGAATCACCGCGAGCCATGCGATGGCCGTGGCCTGCAGCGCCAGCCCCGCGGCGAGCAGCGGGCGGCTGCCGATCCGGTCGCTGAGCATGCCCGCGAACGGCGCGACGAGGATCGGCATTCCCGTCCACGGCAGCGTGCGCAGCCCGGCCGCCAGCGGCGAATAGCCCTGCGCGGTCTGCAGGAACTGGGCCAGCAGGAAGATCGACCCGAACACCCCGAAGTACATCGCCAGCGAGACCGCGTTGGCCGCGGAGAAGGCGCGTGACCTGAAGAAGCGCATGGGCAGCATCGGCGCGCCGCTCTTCGCCTCCCACCAGACGAACGCCCCAAGGGCCGCGACCCCGGTGGCCATCGGCACCAGGATGCCGTCGGACGTCCAGCCGAGGTCCTGGCCGCGGATTACGGCGTAGGTAACGCCCAGCAGCCCCGCGCCGGCCAGCGCCAGGCCAGGGATGTCGAGCCGCCGGGACGGTCCGCGGGACTCAGCGAGCCGCATGCGGGCCAGTGGCAGCAGCGCGATGCCCACCGGGACGTTGATCCAGAAGATCCAGTGCCAGTCGAGCCCCTGCACGACGGCGCCGCCCGCGAGCGGCCCGATCGCGACGCCGAGCCCGCTGACGCCGCTCCAGATCCCCAGCGCCATGCCTCGTCCCTGCGGCGGCGTCGCCTCGGACAGCAGCGTCAGCGTCAGCGGCAAGACGATCGCCGCGCCTGCGCCTTGCGCCGCGCGGGCCGCGATCAGCATGGCGGTGTCAGGGGACAGGGCCGCGGCGGCGCTCGCCGCCGTGAAGACCGCCAGCCCGATGACGAACATCCGGCGGCGCCCGAAGCGGTCGCCGAGCGCGGCCCCGGTGAGGAGTAGCACCGCGAACGTGAGCGTGTAGGCGTTGACTGTCCACTCGAGCGACTGGATGGACGCGTGCAGGCTGCGCCGGATCGCTGGCAGCGCCATCGTGACGACGAGGTTGTCCAGGGTCGTCATGAACAGCGCCAGGGATGTGATGGCCAGGGCCCAGCGGGTGTCCCGAGGAGACAGGGGATTCCGACCGGCTATCGGGTCGGCGGTCGTCATGGTCATCGGTCTCGCTTCCTCTCCTGTTGTGTAACTGGTCACTCACTTATGTGTGACTGGTCACTCACTTGATGGCTATGCTGATTGCGGCTGTGGATCTTCCGGTTTCTGGTCTTGTCCCGGCGACCGGGCCAGGATTTAGGTGGTGCTGCTTTCCGCGTCGGCGTACGCGAGCACCTGGGCCCAGTGCTCATCAAGTCCGTAGATCTGCAGCGCCGCGCTCACATTGCAGAGCATCCCGCGGGCGAAGAACTGCTGGACGCGCTGCGGGGAAGCCCCCGATACCCGTTCCACCATGTCCAGCAGGCCGGCGAAACCGCGGCGGAGGGCGTCCCGCACTTCAGGCTCGCTCGCCGCCGCCTGCGCCTGAAGCTGGATGAGCAGGATCCCAGGGTCCGCGAGCAGCGCGGTGTAGGCCGCGGCCATGGCCATGAGCGCCGGCTCGCCGGCGGCCCGCGCCGACCGAGCGGCCCGCTCGAGGCTGTCCTGGATCTGCTGGAAACTGCGCTCCACAACGGCCAGGAACAGGCTGAGCTTCGTCGGGAAGAGCCGGAACAGGTACGCCTGAGACAGGCCCGCCGCGCGCGCTATGTCCAGGGTGGGCGTGCCGTACAGGCCGCGCGTGCTCATGACCTCCATGGCGGCGAGCAGCACCTCCTCGCGCCGCTCTTCAGCGGTGGACAGGACGCGCGGGCTTAGCCGCTCCCTCGGTGCCGATGCCGGTGCCATATCTGTGAGTGTGCACTCAATCATACTTTTCGTCAAGCGAGCAGGCTGGTGGCTAGGCTGTCCGGCTTTGGCTGCGGAACCGCATGATGACGTCACGGTCGCTGCGGCATCGGCGGGCAGCCGCCAGAGCCTGGTGCGCGATGATGGCGAGCTGTATCCCGTCCCTCGCCTCCGGCTCGGATGCCGGGTCGGCCGGTTATCGGCGGTGGGAAGCGCCATTGACCTGATCTAGAACCGCTAAGTCGGAAGCGGGTTGGCGAAACGCGGCACGCAGTAAACGTACAATGCACCCCTTTACTATTTCTCAGAACTCAACAAAAACCAATAGAAATAACCGCTTCAGAGCGTTCGCCGCAATTGTCGTGACTGCATGAAGCCATCATGTTACTCTTCGGATTCGTCGGGCAGGACGCGCGGCTAAGCTGAGGCCTCGCAGCCATCCATTTCTTCTGGCTTCTCTCCTCGGCCGCCGCCTATGGGGTGGGGGACTGGTGGCTTGAGGCTGGTGTCTGCCTGTCCTCCCGGCGGTTCGTGCTAATTCACGCAGCTTTTCAGGGGGAAAGCATGAAATCCAACCGGAATATCCGGCTAGCGGGCGCGCTGATGGTGCCACTGCTGGCGGCCGGTGCGCTGGCAGCACACGCGGGAGTAGCATCCGCCAACCCGAGGTGGTCCGGCGCCCGCACTCTCTACGTTTCGCCACAGGGCAATCCGAATAACAATGGGAATTCCTGCCGTTCCGCCCGGTTCAGGACCATTCAGTCCGCGGTTAGCGCTGTCCGCTCCGGGGGGACGGTCGTCGTATGCGCCGGGACGTATCACGAGCAGGTGGTGCTCGCCAAGCCGCTATCACTCGTCGGCCAGCGGGCGACCATCGACGAAACGGGCGTCATTCCGACGTTCAAGGTCACCCTGCCAGGGCTCGGCACGCAAGCCATCTACGCCGCCGTGGTCATAACGAGCTCCCATGTCACGCTCAGGGGGCTGACGGTCACTAACGCCCAGGGCGAGGGGGTCCTGGCGGCCGGCCTTGGCGGCCCCGTGTCCGGCATCGTGATCTCGCACAACTCCGTCGTTCACAACGACCTCGGCGGCGGTGTCCCGCCGAAGTCGCCGTACTTCCAGTGCGCGGCCGCGGGACAGGTGCCCGGCGACTGCGGCGAGGGCGTGCACTTCGCGGGCAACGTCGCTCACTCCACGATCAGCGGTAACTTCATCGCTGATAACTCCGGCGGGGTGCTGCTGAGTGACGACATCGGGCCCACGCACGACAACCTGGTGGAGAACAACGTCGTGACCGGCAACACCACGGACTGCGGGATCACCGTTCCGGGGCACAATCCCGGTGCGCTCAGCGCCAAGGGCGTGCCGCAGCCGGCCGTTGCCGGTGTCTACCGCAACGTCATCAAGGACAACGTGGTGACCGACAACGGGGTCAAGGGTGAAGGGGCCGGAGTGCTGTTCGCGAACGCAGGGCCTGGCACCGCCTCCTACGACAACCTGGTCCAGGGCAACTACATCGCCGGCAATGGGCTGTCCGGCGTGACTATGCACGCCCACACCCTTGGTAAGGGACAGTTCGAGGACCTGAGCGGCAACGTGATCGTCGGCAACGCCATCGGCAAGAACAACCTCGACGGGGACACGCTCGACTCGCCCGCGAGTCCCGAGGACCTGAAGACGACCGGCGTGCTCGTGTTCTCCGGCGGCACGCGTGTCACGGTCACCATCGCGCGCAACATCATTTTCGACAACTCGATCGGCATCTGGCTCAGCAAGCCGGTCAAGGCGTTCGGCCTGGGAACCAATACGTTCTTCAACGTGACCACACACGTCTCCGCGAACCACTGACCCGGTTAGCGCGAAAGCCGGCGGGGCGGTCCCCGCCTCGCCGGCTTTCGCGGTGGAGGCCGGCGGCAGGCGTCGCTGCCGCGGCAGCCGCGTCCCGGACCTGCCGCTGAGCAACTACGATCCGGCCACCCCGAACAGCTTTGGGATTGGCCGGAGGCTGCAGCCAAAGTCCCTAGCGAGAGGTGACGATCGGCCATAGCAGGGATGGGCTGCGCTCGAAGGCGCGGCGCAGGCCTTCGGGCATGGCCGCCACCACCTCGGCCGGATACTCGACCCGGTGGCCGTTGACCCGCAGGGCCATCGCCGGCGGGTGCAGCCGGAAGCACCGATCGCACCTTCCTATCGCACCAGTCGGCAGATACCGCCCGCACCCAGGGCAGCGGTCCCGCTGCGTCAGGGGGCGGCGCACGGCGTTCCGGCGGTAGACGACGAGACGGTCCGCCAGACCGGGCCAGTTCGGCAGTGCCGCCCACTCGGTGGGCGTCCAGTTGAGCGCGAGTTCTCGGTGGAACCGGGCAGTCCCGGTCGCGCCGGGCATCCCGTCCGGGCCGGAGATGTCGCCCACGTAGAGGAGCACGTCGCCTCGGTAGGCGCGCAGGGCCGCGTAGCTCGCGGAGTCGTCGTCGTACGGCGGCCAGCACAAGAGCAGCACCCGGCCGGGGTGGGCGCGGACCGCGCGCGCTGCGTCGAGCTGCTCGACTTCGGTCCAGGGCCGGTGCGCTCCGTGGAACGGATTGGCCGCCACCGCCGCGCTGGCGGGCCCCGTGGGACGGCCCCGCGGTGCGGTGCGCCCGGGCGGGGCGACGTCACTGGCCAGCACGTCCGCTCCGTGGCGGGCTAGCAAGGCCGCCCAGTAGCCGGTGCCGGCCCCGCACTCGAGCAACGGCGAATACTGGGTCACCAGGGCCAGCGCCGGGCCATCCGGAATAGCCCACGCGAAGATCGCGGCAAGTTCCCTGCGACGCGATGGCAGATCGAGCACGTTGCGCAGGCCGCCGGACAGCGCGTGCCAGGCCAGGAGGCGCCCGCCGGACAGCACGCGGGCAAGATCCAGGTAGGGATTCTCGCCGGCCCGCAGCCGCCTCCGGCGGCTCGCGGCCGGCAGCTGCGCGTGGTACTCACGCAGCCGCGTCATTCCTTCGGCCCAGTCTTCTTCGGTCGTAACAAAGCCGCCGCATAGCTCCGGCCGGACCGTCCACGGATAGCGCTGGATGAAGTCGCGGTATCCGCTGATGTCGCGCAGTTCCCGCCAGTCCAGCCGGGCCATCCACTGCGACCGGCTGGGGGCCGTGGTGCCTGCGGGCAGATGGCGCCAGCCGCCGGCGTCGGCCGGCAGCACGGCCGAGCCGCACGACGCGCAGACCGGATGACCGTCGACGGTGACCAGCCGGCCGCGGGTGAGCAGCGGCTCTGGATCATGCTGGGTGTTGGGCATTCTCATCTGATCGACCAGGTCTTGCGCGCGTCAGGCCCCGCCCCAGACCCCCGCGACTGGAGCCGGGCCTGACAGCGGCCGCGGGTCAGGCCCAGTATTTGATCGCTCCTTCGTGCACCACGGTTCCGCCGACCACGGTGAGCGCCGAGTACAGCGACCGCAGTCTCGAGTCCGGGACGCCGAAGTAGTCGTCGTTCAGCACGACGACGTCGCCGAGCCTGCCCACTTCAAGCGAGCCGAGGAGAGGCTCGTCCTCGCCGCCCAGGAACCACTGATTGGCCGAGGTGAAGCCGGCGAGCACCTCCGACCGGGTGAGCTGCTGGCCCGGGTTGATCTGCTTGCCCAGCGCATTGAGCCCGGTGGTGGCGTAGTAGGCGTGGATCCAGGGGTTCAGCGGTGCGATCTGCATTCCGTCGGAGCTCAGCCCGAATGGGATGCCGCTGTCGGCTAGCAGCCGGTACGGCGGCCCAGCCGGGCTGGTCGTGTTGAAGTACTCGTACGGCGTCAGGTTCACGCCGCCGCCCAGCGCCTTCAGTCGGTCCACGTACTCGGCGGTGATGAACGGGACGTGCGCCACTACCCAGCGCAGGGCGCTAATGTCGACTTCGGCGTTGACCGCCTCGTACCCGGCGATCTCGGTCTGGAAGTCGGTCGCGGTCAGCGAGTGCACCTCAGCCCGCCATCCGGCCTTTGCCACCGCCACTGCTGCGTTCTGCCAGGTCGCGTTGCCGCCCGCGTACAGGGAGATATCGGCCAGGAACTCGCCGATCGCGCCGCTGCGGACCAGGTCGTTGCCGAAGAACGGGAAGGCGTTCTCCAGCCGCGCGGTGGCGACGGGGATCGTCGGGTCGGTGTCGAACAGCAGGTAGTTGGTGCGCAGCCGGACGAAGGACGCCGCCTCATCGTCCGCATCGCGCTGGTTCCCTTCCCCGTACACCGACAGGAAGGGGTTGTACATCGTGTAGTTGTTCTCGTGGGCCGCGCCGTCGGCTGGGGTGTTCGTCGCCTGGAACGCGCCCTGGTCCAGGTGCGTGGTGATTCCGACGCTGGCGGAGTAGGCGAGCGCGTCCCGGACGCTGGCCTTGCGCTGGTCAAAGGTGAGCGTCTGCCGTAGTGCCAGCAGCGCCTCGGTCGTCGGCCCGGTTCCCTCGAACGGGGACGCCGCGATCGATCCGTCGGCGCCGACCGCGACCGGCCCGTAGGGGCCGGTGACGTTCTCGAAGAACGCCTTGCCGAGCGTGTTGGTGGCCGCCGGGCCGGTGAAGCCGACCTGGATGAAGACAGGCTGGTCGGGAACGGCCGCGTCAAGCTCGGCCAGGGTGGGCAGCCGCCCCTCGGCAAACTGGTGGGGGGTGAAACCGCCGATCGTGGTGATGAAGTTGGCGGCGCTGGTCGGCGGGTTCGGGCTGGTGGCGAAGGTGCGGGCGCGCTGCCGGTAGAGGGCCTGGACGTCGGCGATGGAATAGGCGTTCTCCAGCGGGGTGTGATGCCCCGGCCGGTTGCCGAGCAGGACAAAGTGGTTGTGGCAGTCGATGAGCCCCGGTACCGCCACCTTGCCCGCCAGGTCGATTGCCTGGGGGGCGCTGCTGAACTGCTGCCGGGCCGCCTGGAGGCTGTCGCCCACGTAGACGATGACTCCGCCGCGGATGCCGATGACGCTGGCGACCGTACTGCGGCTGTCCACCGTGTGGATCCTGCCGTTGAAAAGGATGAGATCACCCGCCGGTGACGTCTCCCGATGCCGGCCGCCACCGGTGGCGCCCTGACCGGTGGCCGCGCTCGCCGTCCCTGCCGCCGCGAAGGTGCCGCCCGCCGCCGCTGCCACCACTCCCGTTACTGCTCCGGTGCGCAGTAGCGACCGGCGGGAAACCTGGCTCTTACCCTGCTCATTGCTGTCCATCTCGTGCCCACTCCTCCATTGGTGACCCTTGGGCTCGGTGTTTCGAACGCGATAACAGGCGAGGTCAAAATGTTGCATCTGCTAAACACCGTGACGCGAGCGTAGAACGATCGGCAAAAACGGTCAAGTGTCCGCACAGCGGACAGCCTTGTTTAAGTAAACATGATCAGATAGATATGATCATTTCGCGTACCGTTAGCTATCGGCCGCTAACTCCCTAGGGCGGCAACAGCGACGAGTTTCCCGTCACCGCATAGGCATGGTGGTCAACTGCGGGCGTGGTGCTACTTCGCGTCAATTGGCTGGGCCTGCGCGCCCAGGTAGAGTCGCGCGACCTCAGGGTCGGTGAGGAGCGCGCTCGCCGTCCGCACCAGCCGGACCACCCCGGACTCGAGCACCGCGCCGACGTGCGAAGCGGCCAGGCCCGAGCGGGCGTTCTGCTCGACGAGGAGCACGGTCCGGCCCGACGCGGCGAGGGTGCCGATCGCGTCGAAGACGAGCCTGCGCGACTTGGGGTCAAGTCCGATCGATGGTTCGTCGAGCATGATCAGCCGCGGGTCGAGCAGTAGCGTGCGGGCGATCTCGACCTGTTTCTGCTCGCCGCCGGACAGCGAGCCGGCGTGCGCGTGCCTGCGCTGCCCGAGGATGGGGAACAGGTCGGCCGCCTCCTCGAGCCGCCGCCTGATCGCGCCGTGGTCGCGGATGCTGTAGCCGCCCATGAGGAGGTTGTCCCACACCGTCATGTGCGGGAAGAGGCTGCGATCCTGCGGGACGTGCACCAAGCCGAGGCCGAGCGTGGTGCGAGGCGAGGCGCTGGTGATGTCCTCCCCGCCGAACGAGACGGAGCCGGCCCGCGGCCGCAGCAGCCCGCTCACGCATTTGAGCACGGTTGATTTCCCCGCGCCATTCGGTCCTATTAGACAGGTCACCTGGCCTTGCCCGACTTTCAGTGATACGCCTTTCAAGATATCCCCGGCGCCATATCCGGCCACGACATCGCTCAGCAATAGCAGCGGCGGCGAGTTATGCTCTGAGGTTTCTGTCGCTGTCATGACGGCTCCTCCGCGCGGCTCGCAGCAAACGATTGCGCTGATGTTAGGCCAGGCTGAGACCGGGAGTCAAGATCCCGCGAGCGTCCTCGGCGGGCGGGCGCATGTGGAATTTTCAACACGTCAACGCCCTCGCTCAGCGCTGTGGAATTTTTAACACCGCCTTGCCTGGGCCGAAATTGTGGGTGAGCGTAACAAGGCACCAGCTGCCATTCTTCGTTATGTTCTGGAGGCACAGCATGCGTAGACGCATTGCTTCGAAGGCAGCGCTGCCCGCGCTCCTCGCGGCCGCGGCGCTCGTGGCGGGCGCGGCCGCCTGCTCCGCGCCGGGCGACCCCGCCGCCCCCGGCGGCGCCAGCACCGCAGGCACCCAGGCGGGCGCCAAGGCCCCACTCGTGATCGGCATCTCCCTCTCCCTGACCGGCGACTTCGGCGACACCGGCAAGGCCGCCGAGAAGGGCTACGAGCTCTGGGCCAACCAGGTCAACAAGTCGGGCGGCATCCTCGGCCGCCAGGTCCAGCTCAAGATCGTCGACGACACCACGAGCGCCACCCAGGTCGTCACCAACTACGAGTCCCTGATCAACGAGGACCACGTGGACCTGGTCTTCGGCCCGGTCTCCTCGCTGCTGACCGTCCCGGCGGCGCGCGTCGCGGCGCGCTACGACTACGCGTTCATCGAGCCCGCCGGGGGAGCGCCCACCGTGTTCGCGCTCCACCTGCACAACCTGTTCCTCGCCCAGCCGGCCCCGGTGCTCGACCTTGGCGTCTCCTTCGCCGACTACATCTTGTCCCTCCCGCCAAGCCAGCGGCCGAAGACCGCCGCCTACTCCAGCGTCGACAACCCGTTCGCCTCCCCGGTGGTGGAAGTGGTCAGGCAGAAGCTCCAGGCGGCCGGCATCAAGACCGTCCTCGACCAGACCTACCCGGCCGAGCAGGCCGACCTCGGCCCGGTCGTCGCCCGGGTCGTCGCCGTCAAGCCCGACCTGGTGGTCGACGGCACCCAGGGCGAGGACGGCTACGAGACCATCAGGGACTTCGTGCAGCAGAAGTACAGCCCGAAGATCCTGTTCATGCCCAACGACGCCTCCGACCCGGTGAACTTCCCCGCCCAGGTCGGCCTGGGCAACGTCGACGGCGTCTTCACCGCCGACGACTGGTCGCCGCTGGCGAGCCGTCCGGGCAACGCCGACTTCATCAAGGCGTACCTCGCCGCCTACGGCGGGACGGCCAGCCAGATCGACCCGACGTCGGCCGAGGCCTACGCGTGCGGCCAGCTCCTGCAGGAGGTCGCGCAGAAGACCGGCAAGGTCGACAACGCCACGATCATCTCGACCCTGCACGCGGGGACCTTCGACACGATCGAGGGCAGCCTGTCCTGGGACGCCGACGGCGCCACCAACGGGACCTCGGGCCTGCTCCTCCAGTGGATCAATCACGAGCTCGTCCCGGTCTTCCCGGCGGCGGACGCCGCGCACGCGCCGGAAATCGCCAAGCCGGCCTGGGGAGGGTGACCGGTGCACACCTTCCTGCAGGCACTCATCCTCGGCATCCTCACCGGCGGGGTGTACGCGCTGATGTCAACCGGCCAGACGCTGGTATTCGGCGTGATGCGGGTGGTGAACGTGGCGCAGGGCATGCTCGTGATCCTGTCGGCCTACCTGTCCTACACCGTGCACCAGGACCTGGGCATCGACCCGTTCCTGACGCTGGTCATCGTCATGCCGGTGATGTTCGCGGTCGGCGTGGGCATCCAGCTCGCGTTCATCCGCCCGGTGAAGCGAAACAGGACTGAGGCGGGCTTCGAGCAGACCCTGCTGATCATGTTCGCCCTGGCGGTCGGTATCGAGGGCATCCTCGACCTGGTGTACACGAGCGAGTACCGCTCCATCACCACCTCGTACGCGAACTCCTCGTGGACCGTCGGCGGCTACACGCTCTCCGTGGTCCGGGTGCTCGCCTTCGCGCTCGCGGTGGTGCTGCTCGGCGGCCTGTGGCTGGTGCTGAATAAGACCGGCTTCGGCCGCGCCGTCCGGGCGACGGTGCAGAACCCGACGTCCGCACGGCTCCTCGGGGTGGACACGGAACGCATCGGCGCGCTCGGGATGGGCCTCGGCGTCTCCCTGGCCGGGGCGTCGGGCGCGGTGTTCGGGCTCATCTACGCGTTCAACGCGAACAGCTCCTACGACCTGGTGTCCCGGCTGCTGTCCATCATCGTGCTCGGCGGCCTTGGCAGCGTCGTCGGCGCGGTCGTCGGCTCGCTCTCCCTCGGCGTGGCCGAGGCGGTGGTCGCCACGGTCAGCCCGGTCTGGGCGCCGTTCACCTTCCTCGTCGTGCTCATGGTCGTGCTGCTGGTGCGGCCGCAGGGCATCTTCGGCGCGGTGGAACGAGGTGCAATATGAAACGGCTCGCACCGCGCGCGGACTCGTGGCTCGCCCGGGTGGTCATCCCGCTCGCGCTGCTGGCCTGCGTGCCGTTCGTGATGACAACGTCGTGGCTGCTGAACCTGGCCGTGCTCGGCCTCATGTACGCCGTGCTCGCCTCGTCGTGGAACCTCCTGGCGGGCTACACCGGCTACATCTCGCTGGCCCACGCGGCGTTCTTCGGCATCGGCGCCTACTCGCTCGCGCTGTGGACCGGGCCGAACACGGCATCACTGGCCGGCTACGGCCCGCTCCTGCTGACGATCCCGATCGGGCTTGCCGTCGGCGTGGCGGCGCTGCCCATCGGCTGGGTGATCCTCCGCACCAGGCACGTGACGTTCGCGATCGTCTCGATCACGCTGCTGTTCATGGTGCAGACGCTGGCGTTCAACCTGACCGGCCTCACCGGCGGCTCGCAGGGGCTCGCGGTCGCCGCGCCGCCGTTCCCCGCGTCCTGGTTCGAGCGGCCGTTCTACTGGGCGATGCTGATCCTGCTGGCGGTGTGCATCGTGATCTTCGAGGCGGTGCGCCGTTCGCGGCTCGGACTGTCGCTCACGGCGCTGCGCGAGGACGAGGAGAAGGCCCGCGGTCTCGGCGTGCCGACCCAGCCGCTGAAGATCGGCGCCTTCGCGGTGTCCGTCGCGATCACCGCGATGGCGGGCGGCGTCTGGGCCTACTACCTGACGTTCATCGAACCGCAGTACGCGATCGATCCGCTCCTCATGGTCGGCACCGCGCTGACCGCGTTCCTCGGCGGAAAGGGCACCCTGTGGGGGCCGACGATCGGCGCGCTCATCGTGGTTCCCGCGCAGCAGTACTTCGCGTTCCGTCTCGGCGCGAGCGACCTGTACCTGGTCTCGTACGCGGCGATCTTCCTGGTCGTGATCCTGCTGCTGCCGCGCGGCGTCGTCCCGTCGCTCGGCGAGTGGATCAGGGGCCGCCAGGCCAGGGCAGCCGCCGCGTCCGCGACCGCACCCGACCCGCAGCAGCCCGCACCCGTAGGAGCGCCCCGATGAGCGAAACCCCGGCCGGCCCGCAGGCGCCGCACCCGCCGCTGCTCGACGTGCGCCGCCTGCACCGCAGCTTCGGCGGCGTGCACGCCGTCAACGACTGCTCGATCGCGGTGGCACCGCACACCATCACCGGCCTTATCGGCCCCAACGGGTCCGGCAAGACCACGGCGTTCAACATCATCACCGGGTACCTCGCCGCGACCTCGGGCGAGGTCCGCTTCGCCGGCACGGCGCCACCCGCGGCCGGACCCCCGCCGGATGTACCTGGCCGGCCTGACCAGGACGTTCCAGCAGGCCCGGGTGTTCCCCGAGTTGACCGTCCTGGAGAATCTGGTGGTGGCGACGCGCCGGGACGCGCGCGCCCTGTTCGGCCGCCGGGTCACGGACCGGGACCGCGAGCAGGCCATGGACATGCTCAGCGAGTTCAACCTCGCCGAGCACGCGGGGAAGAAAGCGTCAGCCCTGTCCTACGGTCAGCGCAAGCTCCTCGACTTCGCCGCGGCCCTGATCTCCGACCCCCGGCTGGTCATGCTCGACGAGCCGACGGCCGGCGTCAACCCGGTGATGATCGAGACCATGGAGCGGCACATCCGCGACCGGCACGACCGGGGCGTGACCTTCCTGATCGTGGAGCACGACATGAACTTCGTGATGCGGGTCTGCGACCCGATCATCGTGCTGAACCAGGGCGCCCCCATCGTGGTCGGCCCCCCGGCGCAGGTGCAGACCGACCCGAGGGTCCTCGAGGCGTACCTGGGTGACTGACGAGCAGAAGGTCAAGATCAAAGGAGTGATCTCGAACGGAAGCGGCTTACTCTCTCAGCGCAGGCGATTTCATCCACCCATGGCTGGCCAAATCTGCCAGGTCAGGTACATGATGCCCGAGAGAAGCAGGTCTCGGTCTGGAGTTGTCATGGACGAGGTTCTCGCCGGAACAGTGCTGTTCCAGGGGCTGCCCGCCGACGCGGCGGAGCGGCTGTGCGCGGTCGCCGAGCGCCGCGACATCCTGCGGGGCGACGTGATCTTCCGCCAGGGCGAACCGGGCGCGTCGATGTACGTGATCCTGCACGGGAAGGTGCGGATGACCCGGCCGGCCGACCCGGGCAGGGACAACCTGCTCACGCTGCTCGGTCCCGGTGACCTGTTCGGTGAGCTGACGCTCTTCGACCCCGCACCGAGGAAGGCCACCGCGACCGCGATCACGGACGTGGCGATCGCGGAGTTCACCGCGTCGGCCATGAAAGAGTGGCTCGCGGCGGAGCCCGAGGCGGCCTGGCACTTCCTGCGCCTGCTCGCCCGGCGGCTACGCCGGGTTAACGACACGCTCGAGAACCTGCTGTTCAGCGACGTGCCGCGGCGGGTGGCGCGGACCCTGCTCGATATGGCGGAGCGGTTCGGGGACCCGGTGCCCGACGGGGTGCGCGTGCATCACGACCTTACGCAAGAGCAACTCGCGCAGCACATCGGCGCGTCGCGGGAGAGCGTCAACAAGGCCCTCTCCGAGCTCGCCGCCAGGTCGATCGTCCGGCTCGAGCAAAGGACCGTGGTGATCCTCGATATCGAGCGGCTGAAAAGGAAATCCGGTTCGTCCGGTTAACCGACGGGGAATCCGGAATAGGCGCGCCTGAAATACATCAACGGGCTGGCGTCGAGCCGATGCGCGCCGTCGAGGATAAGGCCCATCACGATGGCGTGGTCGCCCGCGTCCACGACCCGGTAAAGCTCGCATTCCGCGTGCGCGACGGTGCCTTCCCGCAGCACCGGCAGGCCGTGCTTGCCGGTGCCCCACTCGACTCCGGCGAACTTGTCACGCACCTGACCGGCGAATCGCGAGGCGAGGTGCTCGGCGTCGGCCGCCAGGACGTTGACCACGAACGCCTTGCGCGCCCGCAGGGCGGTCAGCGTCCGTGAGCCTAGCCCCACGCAGGCGAGCAGCAGGGGCGGCTCACACGACAGCGAGCAGACGGTTCCGCAGGTCAAGCCCAGCGGCTCGGCGTCCGCGGCGGCCGTGGTAATCACGGCGACGCCGGTCGGGAGCGACGCGGCCAGGGAACGGAAGTGATCGGGTGCGACGCCGTAGCCGGCCAGGTTGACCGGGGCTGACATCGACATGCAATCGACGAACGCCGAATTCTCCCACGCGGTCATACCGTCCTCCGTCCGTCTGGTCTTGCCTTCCTTCGGCCAGCATGAGGCGGGTACTTCTTGGCCGGCAAGCGTGTGTGCAGAAGTGCACGGCGGAATCAATTGTGCAGAACTGCACACGCTTTCCTGTTGCCCGTATGCGAATCGCGCTGTTGAATTTGAGGTGCCAACAAGCTGGCTTAGTACGGCGCGGATTTTATTCGACGCGATCGCCCTATCACCGAGGGAAACGTTTATGCGATTCTCGATTTACCTGAACGCTCAGTCGCCCGGCCCCGCGCACGACCTGGACGTCATCGACGCCATCACCGCGCAGGCCGTGCTGGCGGACCAGTCCGGCTTCGCCGGCGTGTGCCTGACCGAGCATCACTTCACCGGCTACAACACCTACGGCAACCCGTTCACCTTCGGCGCGTACCTGGCACCGCAGCTCCAGAACGCGCACGTGGTGCTGTCGGTCGCCGTGCCCGCGCTATGGAACCCGATGAACTTCGCCGAGGCGGTCAACACCCTCGACCTGCTCACCCGCGGCCGGTGCGTGATCGGCGTCGGCACCGGCGGCTCGCCACAGGAGTACAAGGGCCTCGGCCGCGACCCTGCGCAGCGTGGTGCCCTCATGGAGGAGGTCATCGACATCGCGCTGGCGGCGATGGCCAAGGAGGATGACGACCCGGAGCTTCCGTACTCGACACCGCACTCGGCCGGAGTGCTGACCAGGCGGATCATGCCGGGCTCGTTCACCCGACCGCATCCCCGCTTCGCGCGGGCGTCGCTGTCCGACGAAGGAATCGTGGGCACCGCGAGGCGTGGCTGGGCGCTGATGACCGCCCGCGAGGCGGCGCAGGAGACGGCGCGGAAGATCGCGCTCTACCACGCGACGCTGGACGCGGCCGGGCACGACGAGGCCACGCTGGCCTTCTGCCGCGAGTGGTCGATGGTGCAGAAGATGATCTACGTCGGGGAGTCCGACGAGCAGGCCATGGCGGACGTCGATGAGCCGCTCAACTACCTCGCCCGGCAGTCGTCGAAGTCCTTCGGCGGCAGCGCCGAGGGCGCAGGCTTCAAGAACAGCATCGTCGGCGTCTCCGCCGTCGACAGGGAAGGATTCCTGAACAAGGCGATGATCGTCGGCGGCCCGGAGACCGTGGCGAAATCGATCGCCGAGTACCAGGCCGCCGGGGTCGACCACCTGACCCTGGTCTTCATCTACGGCCAGCTCAACCCCGCGCTGGCCGCCGCATCGCTGCGCCGGTTCGTCGACTCGGTGATGCCGAGGTTCTCCGGCCCGGTCGCCGCTGCCCGCGGCGTCGCTGCCTCGCACGCGTCCAGCAACTGACCATTCCCACCGCCGCCCGCCCACCCTTCCACGAGAGGACATTCACTCATGACAAGCGCACCCCTTGAGCCTGGTACCTGGACCATCGACGCCGCGCACACGCTCGTCGAGTTCGCCGTCCGCCACATGACCGTTGCCCGGGTGACCGGCCGGTTCGCCGCCGTCAGCGGCGAGGTGAAGGTGCCAGACTCAGACCCGCTCGCCGCCACGGTGACCGTCTCGATCGACGTGTCGAGCGTGGCCTCGGGGCACCCGAAGCGGGACGAGCTGATCCGCTCGGCCGACTTCCTCGACGCCGCGACGTTCCCGGTCATCACGTTCACCTCCGAGCCGGCCGTGGACGGCGGCGACGGCAACTGGAAGATCCCCGGCGTGCTGACCATCAAGGGCGTCAGCAGGGCGGCCACCCTCAACGCCACGTTCGGCGGCGTGATCTCCCACCGCGGCGCGACCAGGGCCGGGTTCTCCGCGACGACGACGATCAATCGCAAGGACTTCGGCGTGTCGTTCGGCGCGCTGCTCGACACTGGTGGCGCGGTGGTGTCGGACACGGTGACGATCAGCCTTGAGGTCGAGCTCGTCCATGCGTAGCCTCGTCTCCGCCCTGCTCCCGTCCGGCGCCGACCCGCAGTCGTACACGGCCGAGGAACAGGCGAACATCGAGACCGTGCTGCGGCTGCGGTCGGCGCCGTTCAGCCAGCGGAAGAACTACATGCACCCCGCGATGGTCCGTCACCGCTGGGGGTTCGCGTCGCTGGCCGACATCACCGGCATGAAAGACGGCGCCGGCTACGACGCGCGGACCTGCTCCGATCGGGTGGACACGATCGAGGACCTGATCGCCAAGGGCGATCGGGTGTGGGCCGTGTGGACGATGCGCGGCACCCACACCGGCCAGCTCTTCGGCATCCCGGCGACCGGCAGGCCGATCGAGGTGCTTGAGACCGGCATCTGGCGGCTCCGGGAGGGCCTAGTCGCCGAGGCGTGGTTCTTCGGCGACGAGCTCCGGCTGCTCCGCCAGCTCGGGGTCGTGCCCGACCCCCTCGTCCGTACTGCCGCCAGGCTCGGCCCGCCCGTGGCCTGAGGCTCGGCTACAGAGACAGTTCCCGACGCAGGCAAATCCAGCGGTAGCCGTAGGCGGCGACCGCGAGCTTGGCTAGGTCGATGTCGCCGTAGTTGCGGTCGGCCAGCATCTCGGTGGTCGACTCGGCCATGTCGTCGACGCTGCTGACATCGACGGTGGCGTCTTGGCCGCCGAGGTTGTGCAGGAACAGCATGGCGCCGGTGGTGTCATCGGCGCGGTGCACAAGGAGGCCAGGCGGGGTGGGCACGTCGACGTGGGTGCAGGTACCGGTGTTTATCTCCGGGCATTCGCGCAGCGTGCGCATCATCCGTTCGAACCAGGACAGCAGTGAGTCGGGGTCATTACGCTGCGTCCGCACATTGACCTTGTCGTAGCCGAACGTGCCGTCGGTGACCACCGGCGCGACTAGCCGATCGGCTGCGGCGGTGGAGAAGCCGGCGTTAGGCAGGGGTGACCACTGCATCGGGGTGCGAATCGACTCCCGATCCGGCAGCGACAGGTCGTCGCCCATGCCGATCTCTTCGCCGTAGCGGATCACCGGTGTTCCGCGCAGGGTGAACTGAAGTGAGTAGGCGAGCCGGATACGGCGCTGGTCGCCGCCGAGCATGGGCGCGAGCCGGCGGCGGATCCCTCGTCCGTACAGGCGCATGTCCTCGTCCGGGCCGAATTCGGCGAACACCTCCTGCCGCTGGTCGGCGGTGAGCCGGGACAGGTCGACCTCGTCGTGGTTGCGCAGGAACGTGGCCCACTGCGACCAGTCGGGCAGCGCCGGGGTGTCGCGTAGCGCATCGATGACCGGCTCCGGGTCCTGGCGGGCGAGCGCCAGCATGATCTGGGCATTCAGCAGGAAGTCGAACAGCATGTGCAGCCGGTTCGCCGAGCCGCCGCTGTCGCCGAAGTACTTGGTGAGCTGGTCGGGGTCGACGTTCGCCTCGGCTAGCAGCAGCGCGTCCGGACGCTGCCACTGCGCAGACTGGCGGAGGTCGGTGAGGAACCCGAAGTCCTTGCCATCGCTGTTGTTGTCCGGAGTGGTGTACTCAATGACGAACGGCGCCGCGTCCATCCGGAACCCGGCCACCCCCAGCCGGAGCCAGAACGACGCGATCTTCTTGATCTCGGCGCGGACCCGGGGGTTGCTGATGTTGAGATCCGGCTGGAAACGGTAGAAGCGATGGAAGTACCAGGCGCCGGCGGTCTCGTTATACGTCCAGGTCTCATCCTGCTCGCCGGGGAAGACCATGCCCTGGTGCCGGTCGGGCGGTTCTTGCTCTGACCAGACGTACCAGTCCCGGTACGGTGAGTCGGGCGACGAGCACGCCGACCGGAACCACGGGTGCTCGTCCGAGGTATGGTTCACGACCAAGTCGATGATGACCCGGATGCCGCGGCTGTCGGCCGCCTGCAAGAACTGTGCGAAGTCACCCAGCGTGCCCAGCCGGGGATGCACGTTGTAATAGTCGCTGACTTCGTAGCCGCCGTCCCGACCCGGCGAGGGATGGATGGGATTCAGCCAAAGGCAGTCGACGCCGAGCCGGGCCAGGTAGTCAAGTCGGCGAGTGAGCCCGGCGAAATCACCGACGCCGTCGCCGTCGGAGTCCTGGAACGTCTCGACGTCCAGGCAGTAAATGATTGCCTTCTCATACCAGCGCTCGGTCATGTGCCCTCACTCTCCCTCGCGGCCGTGACAAAACGCTTCTCAGGCTTGGGAAGGGAAGTTCAGAATCTGGCGCCGCTACCCCGGCCAGGCCCTTACTTGGCGGGGCGGAACGTATCCGCGAAGCCCTGGAGGTAGTGGTAGTAGGCGTTCCAGTCGCTCTCCGGCGTGGACCAGTAGAGCGCGTATGCGTGATGGGCGTTCGCAAGCACGTTCCTGTTCAGGATGTGCACGAGGATGCCGTCCTTGGCGTAGGTGAACTCCCAGTCGGCGGCCTTCTCGGCCTGCGGGTAGTACACGGACTCCAGGCGGATGAGGTGGTAGTCCGGGTACGTGCTCGCACGGTTGGCCGCCTGCTGCTCCCAGTCGAGCAGCGGGTTCGGCTTCGGGGTGTCGGACTGGTCGATGAGCAGGAAGATGCCGGCGTTGGACGGGTCGATGATGTAGACGTAGTGACCGACGTGCTGGATCTGCCAGCCGTCGGGGACGCCGATCGAGAAGCCGGTGGAGTTCGTGAAGCGGTAATAACCGGCCGGTAGCGCGCCGTACCCGACGCCTCCGCTTCCAGGGGAGCCAGTGGATGAACTCGGCGATACTTGGCCACTGGCACCAGCGCTCGCTGACGGGTTAGCCGATGCGGTGGCACCGTGTGCCGCAGCGCTAGGCGTTGTCGAAGCACCGGCGTTGGCCGGAGGGCTGGCGGAACGCGAGCTTGTTCCGGACGACGCGGCTGTGCGGCCCGGCGAACTGGTCAGGGCGAGCGTCAGGGCGATGGCGCCCGCGGCGATCGCAGTCAGCGCGGCTAGCGTGATCGCCAGACGGCGAGACCGGCGCGGACAGCGAGAGTCGGGCTCCCCGAAAGGACCGGCGGCGGAGGGCGGCTGATCGGCCGACGACACCGCGTCCGATGCGATGACGGGCGGCTCGACCGCACCGGAAGTGGATACCGTGGCAGGCTCGGCGGGCGCCGTCGTGTCAGTACCGGCCGACTTTGCCGCCAGCCCTTCTGCCGCCGACTCAACATCGGCGGCCGACTGGGGAACTGGCGGGACACGCCGGGAAGCCGGAAGGAAACGCAGAAAGACCGGCCGGATAGGTCGAGAGTCCGACACGACACGCGCCGGCTCGTCGTGGTCAGCGACCTCGCGGAGCATCCGCTCGGCCTCCGCCGCATCGAGCCGCTCGTCTGGATCCTTCCGGAGCAGCCCGCTGATGACCGGCCAGAGCGATCCCGCGTGGACGGGTTCCTCGGGCTCGTCGACGACCACGGCGGTGAGAGTCGCGAGCGGGGCGTCCCGCTCGAACGGCGGGTGCCCTTCCACCGCTGCGTACAAGGAGGCGCCGAGCCCCCACAGGTCACCGGCCGGGCTCGACTGACCGCCCCTGGCCCGTTCCGGTGCGATGTACGACGGCGATCCGACCAGCGCGCCTGCGGTGGTGAGGGTCGGGCTGTCGACCGACCGGGCGATGCCGAAGTCCGTGAGGACGACCCGCCCGTCGGGCCCCACGAGGATGTTGGCCGGCTTCACGTCCCGGTGCAGCACGCCTTCGGCGTGCGCGGCGCCCAGCGCCGCGAGGACACCGAGACCTACTCGCGCCGCCCGGGCGGGGGCCAGCGGCCCGTCCGCTCGCACCAGGTCGCGCAGCGACTGATAGGGAAGCAGCTCCATGATGATCCACGGGTGGCCGTCTTCCTCGAGGATGTCGTAGATGCGGACCACGTTCAGGTGCGCGAGGCGGCCGGCCATCTGGGCTTCCCTGACGGCCCGGCGGCAGGCGATCTCCTGCTCGGCCTCGGTGAAGTGCGGCGGCCAGACGAGCTCTTTCACGGCCACGTCGCGTTTGAGCAGCTCGTCGCGGGCCTGCCAGACCACGCCCATCCCGCCTCGGCCGATGACAGCACTGAGCCTGTAGCGTCCGGAAAGCAGACGTCCCGTCTCAGTCAGCTCCATGTCGTCCCGGCTACCCCGGAGATATGGCGCATAACGATCAATGGTGAAATAGCACCAGCCGAGTTGATTAAACAGAATTGAACACTGCCCGCCCATCTCACGGCTGCGGACCCCCGATCTGACCGGGCGGGCGCGAAGGCGGCGACGATTCAGCGGGTGCCCATCGGCCGGGCGTTCACGGCGGATCACGCGCGCGTCCGCGGCGCCCAGCCCGAGCGCGACGGCGCGGACGATACCGCGACCGGCGCCGGTGAGCAGCGTGGTCTCGCCAGCGAAATCGGCGCGCGGAGGGCCCCCTTACCGTGGCGCCCGCTTGATTCACTGGCAAGGCCTCACTCGCGGTACGAATGTTTTCCCGTCCGCCCGGGGGGCATGCTGCCGGCGGGATCGCGCGCTGGAACTGGGGTCCTCCTGTGAGCCTGGCCGAATACATTATCTTCTTCGTCCTCGTGGTGAGCACGGGAGCCGGGGTGCCGGGCCCCGGAGATGCGGCGATGATCGCCGCGGGCACGCTGGCGGGCGAGGGACGGCTAAACATAGGCGTCGTGCTCGTGATGTCCGCCGCGGGCTGGATGCTTGGCTCGCTGATCGGGTACGAGATCGGCCTCCGCGGCGGCCGCGGGCTCCTCGAGCACGAGGGACGGCTGGAGGAACGCCGCCGAAAGATGCTCGCCAAGGGCGATCAGGCCTTCGCGGATCATAAGTTCACCGCGTCGGTGACCATGCCCGCCTATCTGTCGGGAATCTTCCGGGTGCGGCTGCCCGTCTTCGTGCTGGGCGCGCTTGTCTCCGGTTGCTTCTTCATCGTGATGTACGTAGGGCTTTCGTACTTCCTCGGCGCGGAAGTCGCTGAGGCTATCGGGGACACCGGATCGAAGGCGGTGCTGGGGGTGCTGGTGGTCGTCGCGATTGGTCTGGGCGCCAGGGCCGGGTGGTCCAGGTGGCGGGCCGCCCGGGGGCAACCGCCGGTCAATGATGATGCTCCCTCGGGCGGCGGTGCCAGCAGGCCGAGGTAGCAGCTCGTGCTCGCCCGCGCACGGCGGCGCCCTGACGGACACCACCTGTGTTGGGCGAGGCGCGGTCTTGGGGCGGTTGCCATCCTGGGAGGATGGATCAGACGTCGATCACCGCCGCCGGTGCGATCGACACGTTCTTGGTGCTGCTGATCGGTATCGGGCCGAAGATCGCGCTGGTCCCGTTCGTGGAAATGACCGCGTCGCTCGACCAGGGGGCCAAGCAGCGCGTGCTGCGCAAGATGCTGACCACGGCGGCAGCGGTGGCCGTGATCCTCATGGGGCTGGGCGAGTTGCTGCGTGGGTTGCTGCACTTCACGATCGGGTCGTTGTCGATTGCCGGGGGTGTGATCTTGCTCGTGCTGGCGGTGTGGATGGTGCTCGCGCCGCCGTCCAGCGGCAGCGACCGCAGCGCCGGAAAAGACCCGATGCAGCTTGCGCAGTTCCCGCTGGCGGTGCCGTATCTGCTCAACCCGGTGGGCATCGTCGGCCTGATGACGATCTCCGCGGAGGCGGACTCGGTCAGCGTTTTCGCGGTGGAGTTCGGCATCCTGGTGGTCGTGCTGCTGCTGGATGTGGTGGTGTTCCGCTGGGCGAACCGGGTGAGCGACAAGCTCGACGAGGGCCGCATGCTGGTTACCGAGAAGGTCTTCGGGTTCCTGATCGCCGCGGTGGCTGTGCAGCTGTTCCTTGACGGGCTGGCCTCGGAAGGAATCATCGGGGCTGTCCCGCATTGAGCAGTGGGTAGACCCGGCTGCGCCCGCTGCCGTGGCACACGGGACAGCAGCGCCCGGCCGGCTCTCCACGCCCAATGACCGTGGTTCAGGCGGACGACAGGGTCGATGTCGGAACGCAGCCTGGCTGGGTGTCCAGCGGCGGCTAAGGCAATGCGTCCGGGAAGGTCAAGATGGTCTTGATGTCGTCGGGTTTGCGGGTATACGCGTCCTGCCACCGGTCGAGAGGCACGTCGCGGGTAATCAGGTCGGCCAGCCAGGCGGGGTCGGCCTGGGCGAGCGCCTGGGCGGCCAGTTCGTAGTGGCGCCGGTTGGCGTTCACCGAGCCGAACAGGACGGAGTTCTGCAGGACCATGTTGCGGTTGAGGAGCCCCGGGTCGACGGTGGCCTCGGCGCCGGCCGCGGAGACTCCGGTGAGGCACGTTATCCGGTAGCGGGCATTCCGCGGGCCTGCCTCAAGCAGCATCTGCACGTGCCCGGTGCATTCGATGACGATGTCCGCGTGCGCGGCCGTCTCGTCGAGGCTTCCACTGTGGACATAGGTTGCGCCGAGGCGGCGCGCCATTTCTGGCTTGCGGCCTTCGGTGACCAGGTCAACTACGTAGGTCTGGTAACCCCGCTGGGTGGCTAGCAGGGCGGCCAGAAGACCGATCGGCCCGGCGCCGGTGACAAGCACCTTCTCCGGCGCCCACGCCGCCCGGCGGCCGATCTTCTCGATGTGGTCCCAGGCCTTGGCCACCACCGTGGCGGGCTCGAGCAGCACGCCGAGGATCCCGAGGGCGGGATCCACCGCGACCAGGTACTCGGGGTGGATGCGGTAGCGCTCGGACGCGTAGCCGTGACGGCCCTTGATGCCCCGCTCGGTGTACTGGCCGTTCACGCACATATCCCAGTGCCCCGCCGCGCACGCCGGGCAGGGCACCGGGTCGCGTCGGCGGACGATGCCGACCACGAGGTCCCCGGGAGCGAATCCGGTCCCCGGGGCCGCCTCGGCCACCCGGCCCAGCGATTCGTGGCCGATGATGAGGCGGTCCTGCCCCGGCGGGGCTGACCCGTACTCGCCGTTGATGATCTCCTGGTCGGTGCCGCAGATGCCAATCGCCTGCGTCTGAACGACGATCGGCCCGTCTTCGGCCGGGGGCTCCGGCATGTCGGTAAGCGCGACGGAGCTTTGCTGCCCGGGAACGAGTGTGATGGCCCGCATGACGTCACGATAGCAAGCACTCCGATAACTCTCCGCTACCGGCCGGCGCTGGCTGGCCTGAGCAGGCCATTATCGTCATCACCGGTGTAACGGGACCTCCGGGCATGCATCCCCTCCCCGCCGGCGCCGTCCGGCTGCACGGGTGCCGCTGCGGCCACCAATACGCATGGCGGAAGCCTGGCCGCATAAGCGGCGACCGGCGAACTCGCTACGGGGGCCGCATGCGAGCATACGTGAAATGGAGGAACAAAATGACTGACGCGATCTCTGCCGCCGAGCACGCCGACCGTCGTGCACGTCTGAGTGAACACGTACGGACGCTCGGCGCTGCGGGCTACGCGGTCTGTGACCCGACTTACATCACCTACCTCACCGGATTCCGGTTCCTTTCGACCGAGCGTCCGACGGTGTATCTCCAGAACGCGGCAGGCGACGACGTGATCTTCGTCGCCGGGTTCGAGCTCGAACGCACACGGGCCGAAGCGGACTTCGAGCGCATCGAGACCTACCCGGAGTACCCCGGTCTCGAGCACCCGATGCGGATGCTGGCCCGCGTCGCCGCCGACCTCGGCCTGCGCGGGACGATCGCAGCCGACCACGACGGCTATCCCGGGATCCTCGGGTACATCGGCCCGAAGCTCAGTGAAGTGACCGGCGCCGAGATCATCGACATCGCCGCGCAGATCGAGTCGATGCTCGCGCGCAAGAGCCCGGCCGAGGTGGAACTGCTCCGGGAGAGCGGCCGTTGGTGCTCGCACGCCCACCGGCTTCTCCAGCAATACAGCGTGCCCGGCAGCACCGAGGCCGAGGCCAGCCTGCGCGCGCAGAGCGAGGCGACGCTGACGATGCTCGCCGAACGTGGACCGGGCGGACTTCTGGGGTCAGGAGACGGAGTCAAAGCAGGCTACCGAGGCCAGATCGGCCACCGCAGCGCCTGGGCTCACGCCGTCGCGCACAACATCGGATTCCAGCCCGGCCAAGTGCTCGTGAGCGAGACGGGCGCGCCCGTCTGGGGCTACCACGCAGAACTGGAACGCACGATGGTGATCGGCGAGCCGACCGACCGGATGCGCTGGCTCTTCGACCACATGCTCGCAGCGCGCAAGGCGGCGTTCGACGCGATCGTTCCGGGTGCCACCAGCGCCGACGTTGACGGCGCGGTGAACGCGTACTTCGAGAAGCACGGACTCACAAGCTACTGGCGCCAGCACGTGGGACACGGTACCGGCCTTCGAGTGCACGAGACGCCGTTCATCGACGTGGGAAACCCTGCGCCGCTGCAGCCCGGCATGGTGTTCACCGTCGAGCCAGGCCTCTACGACTCCGAGGTCGGCGGATTCCGGCATTCCGACACGGTCGCCGTGACCGAAGACGGATACGACCTCCTCACCGACTACCCGGACGACCTCGAGAGCCTCGTCATCCCGGCAAACGGATAGCTCTTCACCCGACCTGGAGCGCAAGAACGGTCGGACGATCGCCGGCTTTTCCGGTGCGACGAATACGTCGTAACTGAGCGCAGGTCGCCCGTGCCGCAAGGTCCGGTGTCACCGACCTGGCCGCGCAGAACAGCCGGCTATGAGGGGTATCTGTCTTCTCCCGGCTATTTGCTGTCCGGTCGGGCGCGACGGGACCTTTCGCGGAGGGTCGATGCTCCCTGCCTGGGCTGGATCCGCGGCGTAGTTCGGCTCAGCCGGGTTGACCTAGGAGATCTCGCCGTGAGGATATGGGCGGGTCTTCGGCAGTGGGTGGCCAGCGCATCCGTGGGTCAGTCGGCCGGCGGTGCCGTTTTGCCATCGAGGCGTCACCCTGCGGTCGGCTCGCTGTGGTTTGGGCGATCGCCCGCGTTGCCATGCTCGGGTACTACGAGACCCCAGCAGCTCGGGAGGAACGAAGATGAACGCTTCTGGTATCCCAACGCCGTCGGTTCCACCGCCAAGCAGGCGCGGGGTGCTCAAGGCGGGGGCCGTGGCGGCGGCGGTCGCCGGGACTGGCGCGTGGGCCAGGAACCCCGGCGACAGGACCGTCCGCCAGCCAGGATCGCTCCCGTACCCGGAGCTTCCGCCGGGAACGGACACGATGCCCCGCATCGAGCACATCGTGGTCCTCATGCAGGAGAACCACTCCTACGACAACCGGCTGGGCATGCTCGGCCGCCGTAGCGCGGACGGGTTCCGGCTTGGCAGGCAGGGGCTGCCGCTCGCCGCCAACCCGTATCCGGACGGGAGCATCCAGCACGCGTTCCGGATGCCGACGACGTGCCAGCTTCCGTCGCGGCCCAGCCAGGAGTGGACCGCGAGCCACAACGCCTACGACGACGGGAAGATGGACGGATTCGTCCGCACGACCATCAGCCCGCTCACGACCGAGATCGTCGGCGGCGTCGCGATGGGCTACTGGCAGGGGGAAGACCAGCCGTTCTACTACTCCCTCTACCGGCAGTTCCCGATCGCGGACCGGTACTTCTGCTCGGTGCTCGGCCAGACCTACCCGAACCGCCGCTATCTGCTCGCGGCGACCTCCCTCGGCCAGATCGACGACCTCGGCGTCAGCCTGACGGACTACCCGGCCAACGGCACGATCTTCGACCAATTCGACGCGCACGGCATCACCTGGAAGGACTACTTCACCTCCACGCCGTCCACCGAGCTGTTCCCCAAGCTCTACATCGACAACGCGGGCACCAGGGTCGTGCCGATCAGCGACTTCTTCAGCGACGCGGCGGCCGGGACGCTGCCGGGCTACTGCCTGGTCGAGCCGGATTACGGGACCCAGTCCGAGGAGAACCCGCAGAACATCGCCGTCGGCGAGCAGTTCGCCGCCAGCGTGATCAACGCCGTCATCGACGGTCCCGACTGGGACCGCACGCTGCTCGTCCTCACCTATGACGAGCACGGCGGCTACTACGACCACGTGCCGCCGCCCGCGGCCATCCCGCCCGACAGCATCGGCCCGACCCTGCTGCCCGGAGAGAACGGCTTCGACGGGTTCGCCCGCTACGGGTTCCGGGTACCGTTCGCGATCGTGTCCCCGTGGGCACGGCCGCACTACGTGTCGCACCGGGTCTTCGACCACACGTCGATCCTCAAGCTTGCCGAGACGAAGTGGAACCTGCCGGCGCTGACGTACCGGGACGCCAACGCCGCGGCGATGCTGGACATGCTCGACTTCCGTCGACCCGCCTTCGCCGAGCCACCGGATCTCGCACAGCCGCTGGCGGTCACCGACCCGTCCGCGCTGAGCTGCAGCGTCAACGGCCCCGGCACCATCCCGCCGCCGGGCTCGGTCTCTGCTCGTCCCGGGGGATGAAACGCCAATCCCTCGCTTCGCACAAGCCAGCGCTTCGCGCCGCCGCACCGTCAGTTCAGCCTCCTCGTCTCTAGGTCGGCCGGCGCCCTTGTCGGATCCTGGGTCGTCTCGTTCGTGGTGAGTGCAGGGAGGGCGTCGCAGCGGCGCCCTCTGGCTACCACACAGGGAGCAAAGATGCCGCATCCAATCGTGCACGCCGAGATCCGGTCGACAGACCCGGACGCCACCCGCAAGTTCTTCGGTGACCTGCTCGGATGGACCTACCCCGACCAGGGGGCCATCCCTGGCTACACGTTCGTCGACACCGGTGTACCAGGCGCCTTGTACACGGCGATCGGCCCGTTGCAGGGCGGTAGCGACCTTGTCACCTTCTTCATCGCGGTGGATGACGTCGACAGCGCCGTGAACCGGGCCAGGGAACTCGGCGGCCGGGTCATTCAGGAGCCCCAGCACGTGCCGGGCGTGGCCTTCGCGCTGATCGCCGACCCGCAGGGCCACGTCGTGGGTCTGACCAAGCAGGGCTGACCGCGTTAGGGCACGCGGAGTTAGTACAGACGATCATCACAATGCCAAGCTGACCAAGGCGTGAGCAAGATCGCCGAATTGCGAAGACCGGACGCGGGCCGAGGTAAGCCCCTTGACGCAACGAGGCATTCGAGATCGAGGTGTCAGGCGGAAATGTGTTCAGTGGGCACCCGCGAACGACCGTCGCCAGAAGGTCCAGAGAGCCGCGAAAAGGTGCCACCTACGGCCAACGGCATATGAATCTTGGCCCTGACCCATGTATCAGTATGGTAACGATATGCATTCTCGTTATTTGTCCTACTTCGTCACGGTAATTCCTAGAAGTCGGACCAGTGCTGAAGGTTGTTATGCAGATGGGAATCGCATAACCGTCCTCAGTTGCCCCGGTGGCTGGGATTCGGTACCCCTTGACAGAGAGGCCACGCGCGTTCAGGTTAAGGGCTGACCGACGTGTCCGGCTAATGGTGGGGGTAAAGGATGCACTGGATAACCCGTCGGCGGACGACGACCACGCGCCTGCCGCACGCGGATCTTGCAGGCGCCAATGCCGGCGCTTGTGATGACCCACCGCCGGGCACGGGCGAGTTGCTGGCGGCGGCTGAGCGCTTCATCGCGTTGTTCCATGGCGAGAATCCCGGGGCGGGCACCTTAAGCGCCCGCATGCAGCAGGTCAGCAGCGAGGTGAAAGCGCACGGGACGTACTGGCATACTCCCGAGGAACTCGCGTTCGCCGCCCGTGTCGCATGGCGGAACAGCTCGCGCTGTATCGGCCGGCTGTATTGGCGTACGTTGCGAGTCAGGGACCGGAGGCAGGTGAGCGCAGCAGACCAGATTGCGGCCGAGTGCGCAACGCATCTGCGCGAGGCCACCAATGGCGGAAACATCCGTCCGATGATCACCGTCTTCGCGCCTGATGCCCCCGGGCGGCCAGGCCCGCGCATCCTTAATTCGCAGCTGGTCGGTTACGCCGGCTATCAGCCCGGCAGCGCCGTGGTCGGGGATGCGGCGCACCTGGAAATCACCCGCCTGGCCCGCGAGCTCGGCTGGCGGGCCAGTGATCCGCCTAGCCGGTTCGACCTGCTGCCCCTGATCGTCCGGTCGCCGGGATCACCTCTGGCCTGCTTCGAGCTGCCCGCGGACGCGGTGCTAGAGGTCCCGCTCCGCCACCCGAATCTGGCCTGGTTCGGTGAGCTGGGGCTCCGCTGGTACGCGGTCCCCGTGGTCAGCGGTATGTACCTGGAGGCGGGCGGCATCCGATATCCCGCCGCGCCGTTCAACGGCTGGTACATGTGCACGGAAATCGGCTCCCGTGACCTCGGTGACGAGGCCCGGTACGACCAGCTGCCGGAAATCGCTGCGCGGATGGGCCTGCGAACCGACAGCCTCCGGACGCTGTGGAAGGATCGCGCGGTCACTGAGCTGAATGCCGCTGTGCTTCATTCCTATGAGAGGTCAGGGGTGAGGATCGCCGACCATCACACCGAGTCGACGCGCTTCCTGGCGCATGTCGAGAAAGAGCAGCAGCATGGCCGACGCTGCCCGGCCGACTGGTCCTGGATCGTGCCGCCCGCAGCCAGCTCGACTACCGCGGTGTTCCACCGCCTCTATGACGATTTCGACGCGTCACCCAGCTTCCGCCATCATGGCGGCTAGCACAGGTGCCGTCCCGCTCAAGCGTCGGTCCGGCGCTTGCCCGCGAGGAGGGCGTCGTCGAAGTGGATGCGCTCGTTCTTAAGGCCCGCCCGTGCGAGCAGCCGGATGGTTTCGCGCACCATCTCCGGCGGTCCCGCGACGTAGGCGTCGCAGTAGGTGTGCGGCATATAGCGAGCGGCGACCCGGCCGACATTCCCCTGCATCCCGTCGAAGGCGGGGTCGTCAGAGGTCACCGGGATCAGCTCGAACCCGTCGTAGGCGTCCCCCAGCCGCCACAGGTCCGGCAGGTCATAGAGTTCGGACCGGCGCCGCGCACCGTAGTACAGGTAAATCCGCCGCCGCACCGTGGCCGACTCGCGCACCGCCTGCTCGATGATCGCCTTGATTGGCGACAGCCCGGTGCCGCCGGCCACGCACAGCAGGTCACGGTTCCCGGCCCGCTCCAGCGTCATCGTGCCCAGAGGCGGGCCCAGCAGCAGATGGGAGCCGGGCGAGGTGTGGCGCACCAGCGCGCTGCTCACCCAGCCGCCGGGAACGGCCTTCACATGCAGCATTAATAGGCCATCATCGCGCGGCATGCACGCGATCGAGTACGGCCGCCAGACCCGCGGCCAGCGGGGTGTCTGCACGGTAAGGTGCTGGCCCGCAGTGAACGGCAGCGGCTGATCCGGTGCGATCGTCAGGACGGCGATGCCGTCCGCCCGGCGGTCAACCGTGACTACCTCGGCGGTCCATGAGGCCGGGCTCGCGGCAGAATCCTCCTCGGCCGCCTTGATCATGAGCGATGACCCGGCCAGGTAGACCTGAGTCCAGGCCGCTTCCGCTTCGGTGGTGAAGGCGTCCCGTGCGAATGCCCGCAACGTCGCGAGCAACGACGCGCCCACCACCTCATACATCTCCGGCTCAACCTGGTATTTGCGATGGTCCCGGCCCAACTGGGTGAGGTAGGCGGCCATGTCCTCAGGCGCAGACAGGCTCTCCACGATCCGGCCGAGGGCACAGAACAGCCGGTCACGCTGCTCATCCATGGCAGACGGGAACAGTTGGCGAAGTTGTGGCTGGCGCACGAACATCTGGCCGTAGAAGAAGCCCACCGCCTTGTCCCCGGCCTCGGCGACGTAACGGAAGGTCTCACGGATCGCGGCGATCGCCGGATCGGGCCCTGCTGCCGCAGGCCCCGGAACGGGATCCTGCTGATCCGGCCCCTGCTCTCCGTGCCCCGCCTCGGATGACAGAGTCTGAGCTGACTCTGCCTCCGGCGCGAGGGTCTGCCCCGTCAGGGGCTGCCCCCCAGAGGCCTCCTCGTGGAGGGCAGCCTCCCTCGGCATGGCAGCCGACGGCCTGCCCGTCTGGGGCGGAGTCGCCGCAGCCGGATCAGGAACTAGGTCGGGTCCTGGTGCGAGTTCCGGCAGGGTCTGCTGCTCCGTCTTCACGGCCTGCGGTGCCGGCAGTAGTTCCTGCCGTGCCGGCAGCCCGCCCGACGGGCTGGGCAGCGCCGGTGCGGGCGCGGGCTTGTGCTGGGTATCCGGGTCAACATTCAGGGCCAGCAGGCCCTTATGCAACCGGTTCAGCGTCTCCAGGTCCGTGCTCCATGAGCGCCCCCGCCACCAGGGCATGAAGCCCTTGCGGCGATTCGGGTCGGCTTCGGTCGCCGTCACGCCCCGACCTGCCGTGCCGCGACGCAAGCCCGCAGGTGAGTCTGGACATGGCCGGTGTGCTTACCCGGCTGATCGCGGTAGGACATCATCGGTCTCCCATCTCGTTTATCCGCCTCGCTCTCCCCCTGGGAATACAGATACGCAAGTATTTGGGTGATTCTATGATGTGAGATGCTAATTGGCCGGCTGATCAGTGGAAATTCACCCGACGCAAGTGCGAGTTTGCTGGCCGGCCTCGCCCGCCCCAGTGGTACGTCCTGACAAAACATAGTCTTGCGAATGCATTTTTCAGAACTAGGCCGATCTCGGTTCCCCACTATGTACAAATCAGACAAATGGCTAGGGTAAACACAATCGTTACTACCATAAGATTTGGGAAGAACGTATCCATTGCCGAAATCCGGGGCAAATGGTGTCAAACTTGCCGGGCGCCTCCGCGAGCACCGCCGCGGTGACTTCCCCGGCGGCCAGCCGCGTAACATATTCCGTTATCAGTTTGTGTCCAGAGTGTAGGGTCAGCCGGGTGACGTCTGAGTTGCGAAACTGGGCGGGTACTTACACCTACACCGCCGGCAGGGTCGTTAATGCCCGGACTGTCGATGATGTCCGGCGTGCCGTTCTCGAAGGCGGGCGGGTGCGGGCAGTAGGGACCCGGCACTCCTTTAACGACCTTGCCGACACCACGGGCACGCTGATCTCAGTGTCCGGCATCGATCCTGATCCTGTTCTCAACCCCGGGGCGCGGACCGTGACCATCGGCGCAGGCGCGACCTACGGCGCGCTCGCGAGGTGGCTGGAGGAGCGGGGCTGGGCGCTTGGCAACATGGCTTCGGTGCCGCACATCACTATTGGCGGTGCGATCGCGACCGGCACGCACGGCTCTGGGGTCGGCAACCAGGTCCTGTCGGCCGCGGTCGCCGGGCTGCAGTACGTGGATGCCGCGGGCGTTGTCCGGGAAGCCAGGCGCGGGGATCCCGACTTCTCCGGAATGCCAGTGGGACTGGGCGCGTTCGGGATCGTCACCCGGGTCACCCTCGACATAGAGCCTTCCTACCTGATCCGGCAGGACGTGTACGCCGGCCTGCCCTGGGGCCGTGTCCTGACTGACCTGGACGACATCATGTCCGCGGCGTACAGCGTGAGCCTGTTCACCTCCTGGCTCGGGGACTCGGTTCAGCACGCGTGGGTAAAGCGCCGGCTCACGGGGGCAGACGACGCGGTGGCAGCCGAGTTCTTCGGGGCGCGGCTGGCCACAAGCCCGGTGCGGCTGGCTGATGCCCCCGCGAGCAACCTCACGCCACTAGGCGTGGCGGGCCCGTGGCCGCAGCGGTTGCCGCACTTTCGGGCCGACGCCGTGCCCAGTAACGGGAACGAGATCCAGACCGAGTTCTTCGTCCCCATGAGCCAGGGCGCTGCGGCCCTGAAAGCGGTCAGGGGCCTGCGCAAGCGACTGGCACCCGTGCTGCTGGTCAGCGAGATCCGCGCTATCGCAGCGGACGACCTGTGGCTCAGTGGCGCGTCCGGGCGCCCGACGCTGGCCCTGCACTTCACCTGGCGCCACAACGCTCGGAAGGTCGTCGGCCTGCTCCCCGGACTCCAGGAGGCTCTCGCGCCCTTCGGTGCCCGCCCGCACTGGGGGACAGTCTGGCGGAGGTTCAGCCTGAACCCCCTGTATCCCAGGCTCACCCACGCGAGAGACCTGTTCGAGCGCCTCGACCCCGATGGCACGTTCAGTAACGATCACCTGCAGCGCATCAGCGTCCGCGCGACCCGCGAGCCATGATGCCAGGATTTGTCCTCCAGCGTGTCAGCAGATGTTAGGAGGCAGCATCCCCCGGCAAGGGTGATGGGCCCGTCGGTGTGAACGGAGATACTTCTCGACAGTGGGCGCCGACGCGGCGCCGGAAATGAGGGGAAGACAAGTGTCTTATCCGCTGCTGAATGTCTTCTGGACGATCTTCGAGGTCTTCCTGTGGGTCGTCTGGTTCTGGATCTTGATCACGGTCTTCATCGACATCTTCCGCAGCCGCGACCTGTCGGGCGGTGCGAAGGCTGTGTGGTTCCTGTTCGTCCTGCTGATCCCGCTCATCGGGGTGGTCGTCTACCTGATCGTCCGGGGCGGGGACATGCACGAGCGGACCGCCCAAGTGGCGCAGGCCCACGAAGCTGCGTACGACGATTACCTCGCGCAGAACGGAACGCGGTCGTCAAGCACCGCCGATCAGCTCGCTAAGCTGGCCGACCTGCACGACCGCAACGTCATCTCTGACCAGGAGTTCGCCCAGGAGAAGGCAAAGGTCCTGGCTTCCTAACTCACGCCAGGCACGACTAAGGCGATATCGGAGCGCTCGGAAGCCCCCACTATCGCGGAGCCGCAGTAATGCCGTGAGCGGCCAGGAAACGCCACGGGAAACGTTGGCCCTCCGCGACCGGGGAGTTATCTCTGCTCATGGGTTCGAACGCCAGCAGGCCGAGGTCTGGCGGCCTGACCCACGGCCTCCGGGCAC
Organism: uncultured Actinomycetota bacterium; assembly: GCA_963836195.1. Classification (GTDB taxonomy): domain Bacteria; phylum Actinomycetota; class Actinomycetes; order Streptosporangiales; family Streptosporangiaceae; genus Trebonia. The sequence goes on from CAWIIX010000005.1 coordinate 502,502, forward strand.
GAGGGTGACCTGCCCTGGGGCTGATCACCTCCCTCGGGCAGCGGTGCCAGCAGGCCGAGGTAGCAGCTCGTGCTCGCCCGCGCACGGCGGCGCCCTTACGGACACCACCTGTGTTGGGCGAGGCGCGGGCTTGGGGCGGTTGCCATCCTGGGAGGATGGATCAGACGTCGATCACCGCCGCCGGTGCGATCGACACGTTCTTGGTGCTGCTGATCGGTATCGGGCCGAAGATCGCGCTGGTCCCGTTCGTGGAAATGACCGCGTCGCTTGACCAGGGGGCCAAGCAGCGCGTGCTGCGCAAGATGCTGACCACGGCGGCAGCGGTGGCCGTGATCCTCATGGGGCTGGGCGAGTTGCTGCGTGGGTTGCTGCACTTCACGATCGGGTCGTTGTCGATTGCCGGGGGTGTGATCTTGCTCGTGCTGGCGGTGTGGATGGTGCTCGCGCCGCCGTCCAGCGGCAGCGACCGCAGCGCCGGAAAAGACCCGATGCAGCTTGCGCAGTTCCCGCTGGCGGTGCCGTATCTGCTCAACCCGGTGGGCATCGTCGGCCTGATGACGATCTCCGCGGAGGCGGACTCGGTCAGCGTTTTCGCGGTGGAGTTCGGCATCCTGGTGGTCGTGCTGCTGCTGGATGTGGTGGTGTTCCGCTGGGCGAACCGGGTGAGCGACAAGCTCGACGAGGGCCGCATGCTGGTTACCGAGAAGGTCTTCGGGTTCCTGATCGCCGCGGTGGCTGTGCAGCTGTTCCTTGACGGGCTGGCCTCGGAAGGAATCATCGGGGCTGTCCCGCATTGAGCAGTGGGTAGACCCGGCTGCGCCCGCTGCCGTGGCACACGGGACAGCAGCGCCCGGCCGGCTGCCGCCGGTCCCGCCTGCAAAGTCCCAAAATTCAAAATCAGCTGTGATCGAACGGGCCCGGCCGGCTCTCCACGCCTCCATTACACGGTGAGATATCGAGTGAGATATCGCCTCGAAATCGGCCCGCGCGGGATGTGGGGGAGCCTTGCCAGCCAGGATCGGAGCTCGGCGGTGGCCGTGACCCGTCGGAGTCCGGGCGATCGGGGCGGACCGGAGTCGCCACGGTCCGTTCGAAATGACGGTTTTGATCTTCTGGTGCGAGTGATGCGGCAGTTAGAGAACATTATCGACTGTGGCTGCTATCGAATGTGGATATTCGATTCTGGCGCTGTATTATGGTCAGTGTAAGCAAGGCGGGCCGCCCCGGTGCTGCGAACACCGAGAGCGGCCCTCGACACCTGCCAATCACTCTTGGAGGCATCGTGGGCACAATCATTCCTCTTTTCACCCCGCAGGAGCAGCCCTGGTCGGAGTTGGCTGTGCTGCGGCAGCTGGCGCGGCTGAATAGGGCGACGTCCGAGGAGATGCGGGCGGGGCTGGAGCTGCTGTGCGTGGTCGACCCGGTGGGGTTCGAGGTCGCGTTGCCGGCTGCGCGGCCGGATCCCGATGCGGAGGCGGAGCTGGGGGAGCCGGCGGCGGTGTGCGGGCGGTGCGGGAGCATGGTCGCGCTGTTCCCGGAGGGTCTGACCTGGCGGCACTATCGCGGGGCGGTCGACGTGGCGGGGGTGCAGGCGGCGTTCGACGCGGGGCACGAGCCGGAGGTCCAGTGGTACCTGCAGGACGAGCTTGCCGAGGAGATGCCCGTCTAGCAGGGCGCTGCCGGGTGCCTCCGCCGTCGCCGGCGGGGGCACCCGGCGTTTCCGGCTGGTCGTCTTGCGGGCGGTATCTCACCGTCTAATGGATTCCGCGGGAGGGCCGGCGGTTTGATCGTCTCGCGAGCAGCGATCCTGGGGGTTATGCGCTGTCGCCCCGCGGAGCCCGGCAGCGGTGTGGGGTGCCCGTTAGGGGTCATGCTCCTGCGGCCGTCTGGTACTGCTCGACGACGTTGGCCGGGACGCGGCCGCGGTCCTTGACGTCGATGCCCTGCTCTTTGGCCCACTCGCGGACCTTGGCGGTGTCGACGGCGGCGCTGCCGCGCCGGGTGCGGGCTGCGCTCCTGGCGGTGCCGCCGGTCCGCCTGGCGTGCGCGAGGTACTGCTGCAGTGCCTTACGGAGTTCGTCGTTGTGCGCGGCGCTGAGGTCGATCTCGTATTCCGCGCCGTCCAGGCCGAAGCGGACAGTGCCGACCGCCTCGCCGCCGTCGAGGTCATCAATGAGCAGGGTCTGAATTTTCTGGGCCATGAATAAATCCTAATCCCCTCAAGTGAGGGAAAGCGCCAGCCGGGACTGCGCCCCGGCCGTTTGCCGACGGGTCACGGCGGCCCGCGCGACAGCCATTCCCGCGCGGTTTGGCCCAGGATTGCCCATCTGCCCTTTTTTGGCGCCCGCTCCCTTTCTCCGGTGGCCCGTCTGCGACGAAGCTTCCCGAGTCCAAACAGTTCGCTGAAGCCCGGCCGCAGGCCGGAATGAGTGAACGCCCGGCTTGCCGGATCGTGCAGACGGCTGGGGGGTCAGGATTCCGCAGACTAACCTCCGTTGGCTCCAGGATGGCGGACGGACCGCGGAGCCCGAACACTCCGCACCGCAGGCCGTCGCTCAGCACGGGGCGGTGTGCTAAGGCCTGTTCCGGCCGAGCCGCTCATGCGCGTCGACCCACTCCCCGGCCACGACCGCCGAGCCGAGCGAGAGTTCGCCGCACAAGGCGGTCGCCGTGACGATCTCCGCGAGCTTGCGCACCTTGCCGGTCCCGTAGCAGCCCAGGAGCTCGAGGCATTCGCGCTGGGTGGGAAGTCCGGTGCCGCCGCCATAGGTGGCGACGATCAGGGCGGGGATCGTGATCGAGTAGTAGTAGGACCCGTCATCGAGCAGCTCGCTGTGCACGAGCGCGGCCGATGACTCGGCCACGTTCGCGATGTCCTGGCCGGTCGCCGTGAACAGCGCGGCGATCCCGTTAGCCGAGTGATTGCCGTTGTTGTTCACGCCGGACAGCAGGCCGCCGAGGTTGGACAGCTGGCGGGCGCGGAACATCTCCTCAGGGGTGGTGTGCAAGATCTCGCGGATCAGTCCTGGCCCGATCGTCGCTTCCGCGATGACCCGCTTGCCCCTGGTGGCGAGGATGTTGATCTGCGAGCTCTTCTTGTCTGTGGCCAGGTTGGACTCCAGGCAGAACTGGCGCACCCCGGGGTAGCGGTCTCGGATCCAGTCGCACGCCCGTGACGTTGCCTTGCCCGTCATGTTCTGGCCGGCGGCGTCGCCGGTGCTGTAGTTGAACCGGAGGAAGATGAACCTGCTGGCGGAGAACTGCTCGATGTCGTGCAGGCGTCCGGTGTGGGTGGTCGCATCGGCCTGGCGCTTGATGGCGTCGAAGTTTGCGGTCACCCATTGCCCGAAGGCCCTGGACTCTCGCGCACTGTCGAACCCGAACCCGGGCGCTCGCTGCATCCGGTCATCCATCACCGTGGCCTTGACCCCGCCGGCGCGGTGCAGCAGCTTCATGCCTCGGTTGTAGCTGGCCACCAGCGTCCCCTCGGTCGTCGCCAGCGGCACGTAAAACTCGCCGCGTGCGTGCTCGCCGTTGACCAGCAGCGGGCCGGCTATCCCGACCGGCACTTGCGCCACGCCGATGAAGTTCTCGACATTCCCTGCGACTGCGGCCGGGTCGATGGAGTAGCGGCCGATATGCACGGGACGGGTGCCGGTTGCATCGTCGAGAAATGCCAGGCGGCGCATCACGGCGGCTCGGGTGCAGTCCTGCTTTAGGCGCGGGATCGGGTCGCGCCGACCCGTGGTTGCCGTCATGGCGGCGATCCTCCGCAATCGCGCGGGCTTGCACGCCGCACGCCGTCCGGGAGCAGTTCATCCTTCATGACCTTGCCCAGGGTGTTCTTCGGCAGGTCGGCGCGGAACTCGATCACCCGCGGGTACTTATAGGCAGCGATGCGCTCCTTGCAGAATGTGATCAACTCCTGCGCCGTGACCTGAGTGCCGGGCCGCCGCACGACGATGGCCATGACCTCCTCGCCGAGCCGCTCGTGCGGGATTCCGATGACGGCGGCCTCGACGACCGCGGGATGGGTGCGCAGCACGTTCTCGATCTCCGGCGGGTACACGTTGTACCCGCCTCGGATGATGAGCTCCCTGGCCCGGCCGACGATGAACAAGAAGCCGTCCTCGTCGAAATAGCCGAGGTCACCGGTGTGGAACCAGCCGGCGGCGAAGGCGGCCGCAGTGTCCTCCGCGTGGTTCAGGTACCCCTTCATCACGTGCAGGCCGCGGGTGACCACTTCGCCGACATTGTCCTTACCCGGCGGCAGTGCCTTCCCGTCTTCGCTCCATATCTCCGTCTGGGTTCCCCAGATCGGCTTGCCGACGCTGTAGACCCGCCGGTCGCTGGGACTCTTGTTGAACGTGACGGTCGATGCCGTCTCCGTTAGCCCGTAACCCTCGAGGACCGGGATACCGAAGCGCTTCTCGAACCCGTCGATAACATCCGCGGGTATCGAGGCCCCTCCGGAGATGGCGACCCGGAGCGAGGAGATGTCGTAGCTGCCCAGATCCGGGTACGACAGCAGGCTGATGAACATGGCGGGGACGCCCTCGAAGATGGTGGCCCGGTCGCGCTGGATCGCGTCTAGGACAACGGCGGGATCGAACCGGGGGATGAGGGACATCGTGCAGCCGAACCGCACGCACACGTTGAGGATGCTGGACAGGCCGAACACGTGGAAGAGCGGCAGAACCGTGATCACGACGTCGTCTGGCTGCACGTCGAAAAGGCGGCCGGGGATATCGGCATTCATGTACAGCTGCAGGTGGGTAAGCTCGGCGCCTTTGGGTTGCCCCGTCGTGCCGGAGGTGTACATGATGACCGCCGTGTCGTCCGGTTCGCGCTCGGCGAGCTGGGCGCTGGCCGCGGGTACCGCCAGCATGCGGTTGAACGGGATGGCGCGTTCGTCGTCGTTGCCGCCGACGGCGTAGATCTCGCTCACCCCGGCTGACGCCGCCCCCGTCAGCGCGTGTTCCAGCGCGCCACCCCACGTGATGAGTATCTTCGCCGCTGAGTCGCCGAGGATGAATGCCACTTCGGGCGCCTTGAGCAGGATGTTGACGGGCACGGCAGCGCCGCCGGCCTTGAGGATGCCGAAGTAGGCGACCACGAACTCGGGGATGTTGGGCAGTTGCAGCGCCACGGCGTCGCCCGGCCTTATCCCGCTTGCTTGCAGGCTGGCCGCTACCAGGTCGGACAGCCCGTCCAGCTCGGCGTAGGTCAGTGACCCGCCCGGATACAGGATCGCCGGACGGCCAGGGGAGTCGAGCGCCGTCTCTCGCAGGATGACCGCAAGGTTGAAATTCATTATTTTGCTCCCTTCCCTCGCCAACGCACGCCGCGAGAGGGATCCGGGTTGTGACGGATCCGGCGCAACCAAGCGAAGCCGTCTTCTCCAGACTTTGTCGTTCAGTCGGCTCGTGTCAGCGGCGTTCGTCCTGACCTTGCGGGACCTTTGCCACGTACCGTCGCCGCACGTGACGCTTGCCGCCAGCCGCAGCCTGGGCTGTAATGAAGCGGTCTGTCCGTCGGCGCTGTGGAGGTGGACGGTGACGCCAGCGGAAATACGCGCGGTGGGCAAGCTGGGTGGTCACGCCATGGCCGGGCTGGTATCCCGGATCGAGCAAGCGCATCTGGCCACCGGGCGGCGCGTCTTCACCACTCTCGGGCCGGTGAGCGGGATGGCGCGGCCGGCCCATGATTCTGTCACGCGTGCCGTGTACCTGTCGGTCCGCGCCGTCGGCCGGGCGGCAGGGGCGATCGGCGGACAGGCGGCGTCGCTGCTCGGGGCGGCCAGGCAGCCGCTGAGCGGTGAGCCGGGCGGCGGCCTGGCGTTGGCCGCGCTGAACGCGGTAACTGGTGATCGGCTCGGCCCTGAGCTGGCCCCGCTGGCCATCCGCATGGCCGTGCGGGCGGACGGACACGACCTCAGCCCCCTGACCGCCGGCGCGGTCGCGGCGAAGTTCCCGCACGCCACGCCCAGCATCGCCGTCTTCGTGCACGGGCTAGCGGAGACGGAGAACTCCTGGCAGCGCCGTGCCGGCGCGTCCGCGCCCTACGGACCCCGCCTGGCGGCGGAATTCGGCTACACGCCGGTCTATATCCGGTACAACACCGGCAGGCACGTGTCCGCCAACGGCCATGACCTTGCTGAGCTGCTGGAGAGCCTGATGGCGGCGTGGCCGGAGCGGGTCGGCGAGATCCTGCTGATCGGTCACTCCATGGGCGGCCTCGTCATCCGCAGTGCGTGCCACTACGGTCGCGAAGACGGGGCCGCCTGGGTAAACCAGGTCCGGCACGTCTTCTATCTCGGCTCACCGCATCTGGGTGCCCCGCTTGCCCGGGCTGCCGGGTACGCAGGCTGGGTCCTGGGGCAGGCGCCAGAAACCAGGCCTTTCGCGAGCATGGTCGCCTCGTCGGACGGGATCAAGGACCTGCGCTACGGCTATGTGCTGGACGACGACTGGGCGGACTGCGACCAGGACCGCTGCATCCGCAACCACCGCCGCGAGGCCCCGCTGCTAGCCGGGGCGAGCCACTACGTCGTCAGCGCCACCGTCACCCCCGGTCCTGGTGATCCGCTCGGCGCCGCCGTTGGCGACTTGCTGGTCCAGCCCGCCAGTGCACACGGGCGGCGCGGCGCCGTCCGGCACATCCCGTTCCGCGTGGACCTGGGCCGGCAGCTTGGCGGCATGCATCATTTCGACCTGCTCAACCATCGAGATGTGTGGGCAGTCATGCGCGGCCTGCTCCGCGATCGCCATGACAACACCGCAAGTCCGCAGTAGCGCCGGTCCGCCACGCCGATGAGTGTCTTACTGCCCCGGTGCGGTGGCCGACTTGACCGGAGCCGACGTGACCCGGTCGGTCAAGCCCGCTGGGGGATGCCGGAGACGGTGCTTGTTTTGCCAAGCGGTTGGTTGGTATACTTAGCGATGGGAGCAGATTTAGGAGGTAACATCATGGGCACCACCGCTCGGGAGGAGCTGCAGGACGAGTTCCTGTCTACCCTCCGCAAGGGCCAGGACATCGCGCTGGACGCGCTGAAGACCCTGGTCGAGACCATTCGGTTCGCCACCCCCGCGATGCCAGCCGTCCACGTGCCGCTGGCTGACCGGCTGCCTACAGCGCACGAGGTTGTGGCCGGCGGTTACGACTTCGCCGAGCGCCTGCTCGCCAACCAGCGGCAGTTCGCCGACGAAGTGATCACGGCAGCGTCTCCGCTGCTGTCCGTTAAGACAGAGAAGGTCGCCGCCGAGTGAGGCCCGGGCACGCGCAATCCGCAGCGCGCGGGCAGGAGCGCCCATCGTCCGTTCGGGAAATCAAAAGCATCATCCCGAACGGACGGTTAGCGCCGTGCTGACAGCGCCGGCTGAGCGCTGGCCGCAGGTGACCTAGGTTGAAGCTTAGGGTCAATGGTGCCGGCCCGGGTCAGTCCGGTCTGGCCGAGGCGGCGTTGATGAGGTCGGCCAGTCGCGGCAGCAGTAGCGCTACGCGGGCTTGCGAGCCACCCCGCCCCACAGGGCGGCGGCCGCCGCCGACTCGAGCTCGGTTTGCGGCCTCCATTTGGAGAGCTGGACCACGCCAGGTTCCACCAGGTCGAGGCCCTCGAAGAAGCTCGTTACCTGGGCGCGATCGCGAAGCATCAGCGGCGCGGCGAGCTGACGCTCGTTGAGCGCGTTGGCCCAATCGGCCAGCTCCGGGTAAATGTCCGCGGTGAGGTGGCATACCGCCAGGTAGCTGCCGACCGGGATGGACTGTACCAGTCTGCGGACGATTCCGTACGGGTCGTACTCGTCCCCGACGTTGTGCAGGATGCCCAGCAGCAGAAGGCCGACCGGCTGGCTGAAGTCCAGCGTCTTGGCGGCGTCGTCGAGGATCTTCTCCGGGTAGCGTAGGTCCGCGTCGAGGTAGGCGACGGCACCCTCGGGATTACCCTTCAGCAGCGCCTGCGCGTGCCGCAGGACGATCGGGTCGTTGTCCACGTACACGACCCGGGCGTTCGGGGCGAGCGACTGCGCGACCTGATGCACGTTCTCCCCGGAGGGAAGGCCGGTACCGATGTCAAGAAACTGCCGGATACCTGCCTCGGCGGTGAGGAACCGCACGACCCGCCGCAGGAACGCCCGCGCGGCGCGGGCGGACTCCGCCGTCTTCGGAAAGGCCTCGATCCCGGCCTCGGCCGCTACCCTATCGGCCTCGAAGTTGTCCTTGCCGCCAAGATAGTAGTCGTATACCCGCGCCGGATGCGGGACGCTCGTGTCTATCTTGGGGATGCTCCATTGCCCTGCTCCGGTACCGCTAGGTGACGTTCCGGTCATAAGCCCCACCTTACCGTGATACGCGGCAAAATGCGGGCTTCCCGCGGCGCCCGCCGACTGTGTTCGGCAGCCCCCGTGTGGTTCTAAACGGTGCATAAGTGGGTGTGAGGCGCCGGCGAAATCACCGGGAGACCTATCGCGGCTTCTGTGTCTTTCCTGGAGCCGAGCGGGTCGCGGTCCGCGTGCATTCTTTCGCTGGCCTTGCTGGGACCTGGGCATTTCTTCAGCAACGCCGGTAGAGGCCGCACGGAGAGAGGATGGGGTCAGGGGTCGGCGACGCGCGGACAGTCGTCGTGGGTGAGCCCTGCGTCAGGGTCCTCATCCGGCCGCCTGGCGCCTGCATGGCACCGTCGAGGGTCAGGAAAAGTGCGCAGGGTCGGCCTGGAGCGGAGACGCCAGAATCAGCTCACTCCACCCGCCTCTTTACCTCTTTCACGAAACGCCCCTGGCGGGAATCGACACCCGCGCTATCGACCCGGCCCCGAATGGCGGAGCGGCCTCTTCGTGGTTTCGTGACGTTCGTCCGCGTGATTGCTGGCCTGCGGCCCTGACCGGTGCCTGCACCCGACTGTCTCAACTAGTAGATAAAGGGAGAAGGTGTTTGTCCTATGAAACTCAGGAGCAAGCTCGCCCGCGTCATCGGGATCACCATCGGCACCGCAGCCGCCAGCCTGACGCTCGCCGGTGCGCTCGTCGGCGGGACGGCGACCACAGCCGCGGGCGGCACCGCCAGCGCGCGCGCTGCGGTCGCGGCCACGTCGGTGACGACGACCGTGGCGGTCCGGGCGGCCACGTACACGGCGCCGACGCGGACGCTGAAGTACGGCATGAGCGGCAGCGATGTGAAGGCACTTCAGCAGCGGCTCGCCGCGCTGAAGTACTATCCGGGCTCGGCGGACGGGAAGTTCGGCGCCTACACGCTCGAGGCCGTCTGGGCGTTCCAGGAGGTCCAGGGGCTGCAGGCGGACGGCACGGTCGGCCCGAAGGCCGGCCAGGCGCTGGCGCACCCGCGCTCCTACGTCGCCCGCTACCCGAAGGGCGGCTCGTTGCGCGTGGAGGTCAACCTCACCGCACGCGTGCTGGTCCTGTACCGGAGCAGCGCGGTCGCGCTGATCAGCCACATCTCGGCCGGTGGCGGCTACTACTTCTGCTCGCCCAATGGGTGCGGCCGCGCGATCACGCCAACCGGACACTTCCACACGACGGCGTACATCCCCGGCTGGATCACGGTCCCGCTCGGCGTGATGTACAACTCGGTGTTCTTCATCGGAACGTCGTACGCGATCCACGGCGAGTCCACCTCCGGGCCCACCGGCGGTGGCGTGCCGCTGAACCCGGTGTCGCACGGCTGCGTGCGCATCCCGTACGACATCGCGCAGTTCTTCCACACGCTGGTGAAGACGCCGGGCACGTCGGTGTACATCTACCGGTAGCACGCTAGGCCAATCCAGCCGACGTAGCAGTCCTTGGGGAGCGGATCAGATCCGCCGCCGAGGCCGCAGCGAACCGGCTGTCCGCGCGGGAGCAGGAGGTGTCGGGAGAGCCTGCGGACCAGGTGAGGGCCCCGCCCCTGGGCGGGGCCCTCACAGGTCCGATGACTAACCAGATCAGCCCGTGATGCTCGCCTGGCCGCTCTCCACGTGGCCGGTGAACCGCTGTGACCACGACGAGTCATTGTCGATCGTGACCGTCAGGTCGTACCAGCCGCTGGTGTTTACGTGCGGGTCGATGTTGTGCTGGATGGTCTCGCCCGCCGGAACGTGGTAATGGACCGGCCGGGACGTGCCGTACCGGTTGGTCGTGACCGTGAAGTTCACCGCCGCCGACGCGCCGTTCACCAGGTCGAGCACGAACTTCGGCTGGAAGCCGGAGTGGTAGTACTCGGCCTCCACCGTGACCTTCGCGCCGGCCTTGGTGGCGTCGCCGGTGAACCGGCGCAGGAACCGGTTCGGGCCGATGACCGTGATGTCGTAGGCGCCGGCGGCGCTGACCGGGCCGGTTGCCTTGACCGTCTCGACCCCGCGCGTCGATGGTGCGACGGTGTACTGGCCGGGGAAGCCCGCCGGGTAGCTCGCCAGCGCAGGGGGAGCGCTCAGCGTGTTGTCGTACACGGAGAAGTGCGCCGCGCGGTCCGCGAACGGCGCGCTGTTGCTGAGCGCGAGGGTGGCGGCGGTGCCACTGACGCTCGTCAGGTTGGCGTTCGGCTGGAACGGCAGCGGCCGGGCGGGCTTGGTGCCGGACTCCTGGACGGGCATCACGTCGCTGGCGGGTACCGGGTGGTACGAGCTGGCCTCGCCGACCGGCGCCGTGACGAACGGCAGGTTGGGCAGGCCGTAGACCGGGTGCTTGAAGTCGAACGCGCCCGTGAGGTCGCCGCAGACGCTGCGCCGCCAGGCGCTGATGTTCTGGCAGTGCGCCGGCTTGCCGATCGCGGCCGTCCACTTCTCCAGGAACTGGATCACCGAGGTGTGGTCGGAGACCTCCGAGGTGACCCAGCCGCCCCGGGACCACGGGGAGACGAGCATCAGCGGCACGCGGAACCCGAGGCCGGTCGGCAGCGGGATCGGCGGGATCACGCTGGACGTGGTCTCGGTGTAGAACTCGTCCGGGGTCCCGGCGGGCGGCACGGGCGGCGGCACGTGGTCGAACTGGCCGTCGTTCTCGTCGAAGTCGATGATCACCAGGGTGGAGTTGAACACCTCGGGGTCGGCGTTGAGGGCCTGGAGGACCTTGCCGATGTAGTAGGCGCCGTCGGTCGGCGCGCCGTCCGGGTGCTCGGAGTACTGCTGGTTGGTGACCACCCAGCTGACCTGCGGCAGCTTGCCTGCCTTGACGTCGGCCTTGATGGCGTTGGCCAGGTTGTCGCCGTTGGAGTTCTCGGGGTTCAACGGCTCGGGGACGGTCGCCAGGCCGTTGTCGTAGAAGACGTTGGTGCCGGCCGCCGGGGCGGTGCCGCCCTGCGACGGGTCCAGGTCGGCGAACGTCTTGAAGTACTGCGCGCCGTTGTCGCCGTAGTTGTCGGTGCCCTGGTAGATCTTCCAGCTCAGGCCGGCGGCCTGCAGCGTCTCCGGGTAGCTCTCCCAGGGCAGGAACTTGCCCAGCTCGTCGCCGCCGCTGTAGGCGACGAAGGTGCCGTTCTGCTCGCCGGCGTTGATCGACCCGGACCACAGCACGGTGCGGTTGGGGCCGGTGGCCGAGAGGACGGAGCAGTGGTAAGCGTCGCCGATCGTGTAGGTGTCGGCGAGGGCATAGTGGAACGGGATGTCGCGGCGGGCGAGGAAGCCCATCGTGGTGGGGCCGCCCTTGGCGTACTGCCAGACGTTCATGAAGCCGCCGTACCACGCGCCGTGCTGGCTTTCCCAGGAGTGGTCGGTGCCACCGTAGTTCTGCGCGCCCTGCTCAGGCGACGGCGGCTGGGTGCCGGTGAACGTGCCTGAGGACAGCGGCCACGGGTACTGGGTCGAGGTGACCGGCAGGCCGGGCGCGGCGGCGGGCTGCTGCCAGACCGGCAGGCCGCCAGGGAGCTGGATCGTCGCCTTGTCGCCGAAGCCCTGCACACCCCGCAGCGAGCCGAAGTAGTGGTCGAAGCTCCGGTTCTCCTGCATCAAGATCACGACGTGCTTGATGTCGCGGATGTCGCCGTGCACAGTGCCGCGGGGCTTGTAGGCGGCCGACTGGACGGTGACGGCGTTGGCGCTTTCTGCCGCGACTGTGCCAGACATCGCTGCGGCACCGCCGACGACCGCCGCGCCACGGATGAGGTTCCTGCGCGAGATTTCGGGCATTTGGGAATGGCCTCCAAGTTCGAACTAGACCAGGCGAACCTACGCGCGGTACTGGAGCCACTTCCGACGCCTTGCTTAATAACGACGGAACTCGTGAGAAACGTCAGGTTGGCTAGCCAACTCCCTCGTCTTGGTCCGGGTCCAGCCCCCGGAGGCATGCACATCCAGGCCAACATCACCTTCCGCAAGGCCCTGGCGCTTGCGCCGGCCAGATCGTGGTGAACCCGCCGTCGACGAGGAGGCACGCGGCCGTCAGGTCCTGGGTGCGTGCCGACCGCCGCGCGCTCGATCCGGTCCTTCACGACGCGGTCCTCGCATGGCTGGAACGCTGTTGCGGACGAACGCAAGGCCCGGACCCTGATGATTCTTGGTGCATGACCGAGGGGGCGCTGCGCTAGGTGTATCAGCGCACGTATCGGGCGGGGGAACCGCCGCCTCACTCGCCGTCGCCGTGCCGGTCACGGGCGCCGCGCATGGTGATGACCGCGAGCCCGGCGGCGAACACGAGGCCGGCGCACAGCGCACCGCCTAGGTCGCGCGGCGGGCGGGCGGGCCAGAGCCACGGCGTGGTGAGGGCGGGTCCGTGCCACTGCGTGTACAGCGCATAGACACCCGGGAGCAGGTAGGCCGTGGGGCCGGGCCAGGACAGGCCGCCACCCAGGGCGGCGGCGCACAGCAGGCCGAGTCCGGTGATGCCGGCGACGTTCCTGATGACGTCGAGCGTGCCGCCTGCCAGGTGCCCGCCGGTCGCTGCTGCTATCACGAGCGCGCTCGTCGCTGCGGCTGTGAGCGCGACCGTCGCGGCGAGCCGCAGGAACGGCAGCCACCGCCCGCAGACTCGCTCCGGTTCGCCGAACGGGCTCGCGACCGTGGCCGCGACCATGGTCGCCGCGGCGGTCTCGATGACCAGCGGGAGCTGCAGGGCGCCGTAGGCGTCCCAGTGGCCGAGGAGCGCGACCCGCAGCGCGATCGCGCAGCCCGCGATCGCGGCCAGCGCGGCCGGAATCCGGCGGCTGACCGCGTACAGCCGCATCAGGCGTGCCGCGGTGGCTAGGCCGGGTTCGATCGCCCGGCCTAGCGTGGTCGTCTGCGCGGGCGTGCTCCCCTGACCGGGCGTGGCCGCTGAGCCAGTCGTGCTAATGGGGGGTGTCCTCATGGGAAGCGGGCTCCTGGGATGCGGGCTCATGGGAGCTGGGACAGCGTGATCTGGCCTGCGCGCAGCGCGGCGATGTGGCTGGCGAGCCAAGCCCTGCGTGTCTGCGCGGGCAGCGCGGCGAACCGCTCGGCCGCCGGCTGCGCTGGGGTGCCGCGGATAAGGCCGCCCAGCTCGTCCAGGCCGGCCCCGCCCGGGGCCTGTTCGTTGAGGCTGGCCTGGAGGTTCGGGTCGGCACTGACCCGGCCGAGGATCATGGTCAGCGCGGCGGCGACCGCTTTCTGCGCCTGGGACGCGCCGGGTCCGGCACCGATGAAGTCCGCCACGATGTTAGGCCCGTCCGTCCACTTGACCCGGCTGGCCATCTGCGCCGTCGTCAGCGTCGGTCCCGGCATCTGGACGGGAAGCACCAGGTGGTAGACCGACTCGCCATTCGTGTTTCCCTCGGCCGGCACTACCTCTTCGCCATCGCGGGTGTCCACCCGGTACGTCGCGGCCTCCTGAAGGATGCGGGCCGGTGCGCCCGGCAGGCCGGAGATCTGGTTCAGCACCGGCTCGAGGGCGGCGGTGGTAGACGCCAGGTAGCTGGCGTAGGCAGGGTTCAGGCAGACCGGGATGGCGGTTTGGCTGCACACCGGGGTGAACTGGACTGGCTGGTCGTTCGCGGCGTCGTGCAGGGCCGGGATGCGGATCATGCCGTGCGCGTCCATGGTGGCGGTGCCGGCGAGCAGGACCGCGGTGGCAGCCGCGGCTAGGCCGGCCGCGGTCACGCCGGCGGCGGCGGAGCGCACGGCACGGCTCCCTCCCGCGAGGGCGAGCGTGCCGAGCAGCGTCACGGCAACTCCGCCAATGAACATCACCTGGGCAATGGACAGGTCGGGCAGGTATGGATAGAAGGTCGCCACGCCCGGGTTCGGGCCCACGTTCCAGGTGTAGGCGACGATGGGCGCGACCTGCCAGTAGGAATTGCTGGCGTGCCCGATCAGCTCGGTGCTGAGCACGAGGACGAAGAACGCGGCGATGGCGGCGATCGGCGCGGTGAACCTCGTCGGCGCGATCACGCCGGCCGCGAACCCGAGGGCGGTGAACGCGGGCAGGCTGGCGGCGGCGACCGCGGCCGGCCACCACAGCGGCCCGCCCCCGCTCACCTGCCCGGCCGTCATCCCGTAGACCACGGCAACGCATCCCAGGTATGCCACCAGTGCCCAGATCGTGGTCGCGGCCCAAGTAGCAAGCAGCCGGGCCCACCGGGCCCGCGGGGTGATCAGCACCGAGTCAGCGACGCGGCGACGGGACTCCCGCGACCCCATCCAGGCCGCCGCCCCGCTGAGCGGCGTGACGAAGTCGATCACCGCGTACATCTGCAGGCCTGCCGCGCGCAGGTTCCACAGCGGCGGCATGGCCATGACCATGCGGTAGGTGGTGAGCCAGAACAGCACGGCCACGACGGGCACCATCAGCGCCATCGCGTTGTGGCGCAGCTCAAGGCGCAGCATGCGCATGACCGCGATCATGACTGGGCCCTGTCCAGCGCGGCGGTGTACCCGCGCTCCAGCGGCGTGTCCCCCGCGGCCTGTCCGTCGGCGCACGCCATCAGCTCGTCCGGCGTGCCCTGGAAAGCGATCCGGCCCCGGTCCATGAGCGCGACCTCGGCGCACGCGGCGCCGACGTCCTCGACTAGGTGCGTGCTCACCACCACGGTGGCGTGCTGCCCCAGCTCCCTGAGCAGGGCACGGAACGTCACCCGCTGCTTCGGGTCCAGGCCGGCCGTCGGCTCGTCGAACAGCACCAGCTCCGGCTCGTTGACGATGGCCTGCGCGATGCAGGCGCGGCGGAGCATCCCGCCGGACAGGGTGCGCAGCCGGTGTCTGCGCCGGTCGGCCAGCCCGACCCGGTCGATAGCGGTCGCTACCGCCTGGCGAACCGTCCCCGCCGGCACCTCCTTGAGCAGGGCGAAGTACTCGACGAACTCCGTCACGGTGAACCCCGGGTAGTAGCCAGGGTTCTGCGGCAGGTAGCCGAGCCTGCGCCGGATCTCTCGGCGCGGGCCGTAGCCGGCCGGATCGCGGCCGAGCAACCGTATCTGGCCGGAGGTCGGCGGGACAGCGGTCGCCATCATGCGCAGCAGGGTGGTCTTGCCCGCGCCGTTCGGCCCAAGCAGGCCGAGCACTCCTGGACCCGCCTGCAGGTCGACGCCCGCCACGGCGGTCGCGGAGCCGAAGCGCCGGGTCAGGCCGGTGATCTCAACGTTCATCGTGCTGTTCTGGTTCATGGCGTACAGGCTGCCCGGCGTTTTCGTCCCGCGTCGTCACACCACAGCGGCCGATCCTGGGTGCTACCACCGTGGCAGCTGGCCCCGGCAGCCGGGGGGAGTGATACCCAGGTATGACCACCAGGGAGGGATGGGCTGGCGGCCCCGGGCGGCCTAATCTGGGAACGTGCAGCGGATACCCCTGGTCGCGTCGGCGGCGTGGCACGGGCTCATCGAGGCTCTGACAGGCTCGGCTCCGGCACCGGCCTGGCGCTGGCGGTCGCCGGCGGAACGCCGGACCGCGTATGCCGCGCTGGCGGCGGCCACGGTGGCGATGGGCTGGATCAGCGTGACCCACGTGCACCAGGTCACCCCCGGGAATGGCGAGCTGCCGGCCAGCCAGGCGCAGCTCGCCCTCGCGCTCGTGGTGGTGGTGCTGCCGCTGCCGCTAGCAGCCTGGTACCCGATGCTGGCCTGGCGTGCCGGCTGGCTCGCCTTGCTGCTCAGCCCGCTGGTGTCCGCCGCCTGGTGGGGCGGCTGGCCGTGGGGTCCGCCGCAGGTGCTCGCGCTGCTCGCGGCGTTCTGCCTGGCCGGGGTCCGCCAGCGTCGGCCGGTGCTGTGGTGGATGTGGGCGGTGACCCTGCTCCCGTGGGGCGCGTGGCTCATCCGCGACATCCCCGATCTGAACGGGCCGGCCAGCGCCACCATGATCTTCGCGGCGGCCGCGATCGCGGTCGACAGCATCGGTTCCCGGCTGCGTACCCAGCGCGCGCTGGACGCGCAGACCGAGCGCACCGAGGCCGAGCAGGAGCGGCGGGCCGTGCTGGATGAGCGCACCAGGATCGCGCGGGAACTGCACGACGTGGTGGCGCATCACGTGTCGCTGATCGCGGTCCAGGCCGAGACCGCGCCGTACCGGCTCAGCGGGCTGCCCGAGCATGCCCGCGTGGAGTTCGCCGCGATGAGCGAGGTGGCGCGGGAGGCCCTGGCGGAAATGCGGCGACTGCTCGGGGTGCTGCGCCAGGACCAGCCCGCCCAGCTCGAGCCGCAACCTGAGCTGGCGGACGTGCCCGCGCTCGTGGACGCCACCCGGCGGGCCGGCGTAACCGTCGAACTGTTGCTGCCTGCCGGATTGAGCAAGGTGCCCGCCGGGGTTGGGGTGTGCGCGTACCGGATCGTCCAGCAGTCGCTGTCCAACGCCAGCCAGCACGCGCCGGGAGCGGCCGTCACGGTGACTCTTGACCACGACGCCGAGGCGGTCCAGCTCAGGGTGGCCAACGGTCCTGGCGGGCCGCCCGTCCGGCCTGGCGGCGAGCGCGGGCCGGGCCATGGCCTGACCGGGATGCGCGAGCGGGTGGCGCTGCTCGGCGGGACGCTGTCCGCCGGGCCAACCCCGGCGGGCGGCTTCGTGGTGTCCGCGGTCCTGCCGCTCGGCGAAGCGGTCCTGCCGCTTGGCGAAACGGCGTGAGCGCGGCCGGTACTGGGACCACCCGCTGCCTGATCGCTGACGACCAGGCGATGGTGCGCGAGGGCTTCGCCGCGGTGCTCACTGCCCAGCCCGGCCTGCACGTGGTGGGCCTGGCAGCCGACGGGGCCGACGCGGTCCGCCAGGTGCGGCATCTGGAACCCGACGTCGTCCTCATGGACGTGCGGATGCCGGTCATGGACGGGCTGCAGGCGACGCGCGAGATCCTCGGCGCTGCGGCGGGCTCAGCTTTGCCACGTGTGCTCATGCTCACCACGTTCGACCTCGACGACTACGTCTACGCGGCGCTGCGGGCCGGGGCGAGCGGTTTCCTGCTCAAGGACGCTACCGCCGCAGAGCTGGTGACCGCCGTCCGCGTGGTGGCAGCCGGGGACGCCCTGCTCGCCCCGTCGGTGACCAGGCGCCTGATCGCGGACTTCGCCCGCCAGCAGCAACCGGATCACCCTCCTCCCCCAGCGCTGGATGCGCTCACCCAGCGGGAAACCGAGGTGCTGCGGCTGATCGCCCGGGGCCTGTCCAACACCGAGATCAGTAGCACCCTGGTCATTGCCGAGCAGACGACAAAGACCTATGTCGGCCGCATCCTGGCCAAGCTGAACCTCCGCGACCGCGCCCAGGCAGTCGTGGTCGCGTATGAAACCGGCCTGATCACACCGGGCAGCTCAAGCCGCTGAGGTGTCAGGAGGCGTAGTCGCTATCCGGTACGGCAGACGCGTTGGTCAGCTCGGTCGCGGGTTCCTCGATTATGTGCTTTGCAGCCAGCACCGACCCGGTCAAGCACATGCGCTTTGCCGCGCTCAAGCGCTGACCGGGGAATGCGCTGAAGCACGGATGCCCTCACCCGGGCATCCGGCTTCAGCAGGCCACGCCCACATCGAGGCATGAGCGGAGTGTTCTGATCTGGGACCTGGAAACCACCGACGGCGTCAACTACTTGGCCCTCGCGGCGCTCTCACTCCCGCGCCCGCCGCCGAGAGGCCGCCCCATCAGCGTGCCCGAGGCAACTGACAGGCAGGAGTACGAGCGGCCGAGAAAAGCGAGGGGTCTCCGCCGGTTCCGCGGTCCGATCGACCCGCCAATCCGATGGCTGCTCTTCTCCGGTATCCCGAACGATCCGCGGCGACTCATCAACCGCACCGCCATCTCGTATCCCCAGGTAAACCCAAGTACAGGACCCTGCTGAGGCAAGGCCGGACGAGGCCGCAGCGAGAGATCGCCGAGTGCGTCGCCAAACTGAAGCAGCACCGCGTGGCGCTCGAAGCGGGCGCCGATCCGGTTCTCGTCACCAGCTGGATGAGCGAGATCCAGGCCAGGCGCACGGTCGCCGAGGCCCGGACCGGGAACCCAGGCGGACGCCGGCGCCTGACGCGCGACGAGATCACGAGTATCGTGACCGCGCTGGGTGACGTGATGCGAGACGCCGATCCTGCGGACAAGGCCGAGGTCTACAGCCGCCTCGGCCTGCTTTTCCTGGCCCAATCCACGGATCAGTGACGCCGACGTGTAGCTGGGCGAGTGTCCGAAGCGACGAGTGCTCAGCGGCGGACGTAGGGGCCCGGAGCACTCGGGAGTACCTGATCGCGTGCCTGACTGATGCTGATCCGCTGCAGATGCGGGCCGCTCAGGTGTTCGCCGATGATCTGGCGGTCTATCGCGTTGCCTCGGCGCGCGTTATCCGCGCGGCTTCCGTGGATGGGGGAGAAAAAGGTTCCTTATCCGACCGGTGCGGCCGAAGCGGCCGATGCGGGTGCGGGGTCATCGGGTGCCGGTAGGGGCAGGTCGGCCCCGCCCTGGTCCAGTCGGAACGGCGGATAGGAGTCGGTCATCAAGGCGGCGTAAGCGATGACCCGCAGCACCCAGCGGTTCATGCCAACGACGAAGTCGTACAGCCCTCGCGGGTAGCGGCCGGCGAACAGCAGCGTGATCGCCGCGAAGCACACGAGCAGCCCGATGAGACCACCAGAAAGGGCATCCGCATGCCAGGTATTCCCGTTGGTCCCGGTGTAGGCGGCCCCGCCGGCGAACACAGCCACGATGGCGTACTGCGGGATCGCCAGCAGCCACCACTTGACCAGGACTAGGCCGCGGGAGAGCCGCTCGGGATAGGCGATGTACAGCGTCGCGGGGTAGTCCGGTTCCTCATCCAGGCTGAACGGCGGGTAGCGGTCGGTTCCCAGGGCACTGTAGGTGTAGTAGCCGACCCGCCAGGACCAGCGGAGCACCCCCAGGTTGAAGCTGAACAGCTGGCGCGGGTAGCGCGCGGTGAACAAGATCGCGAAGAACGCGATGACGGTGACGACGGTGAACGCGATCCACAAGAAGAACAGCGCGATGTAGTGCGGGATCGCCAGCAGCCACTTGACCAGCCACAGCCAGCGGCTCAGCGGCTCGTCCAGCCGGGCTCGCACCTGCACAGGGTAGCTCTGGTCCATGGTTCCTCCTTGCCGATGCCTGCGGATGCCTGCGGATGCCACATCCATGCCACGGAAGCGCAATGCACGCCCAAGGGCGGATAACCGGGCCATAAGTCCCGATCTCCGGCCTTTCTAGGTGGTTCCGGAGCGGGAAACCCCGTCGTGGTGCAGAAATCTCTGTGCTGCCAGCAGACCTCGCTACGCAGCCAGGGGAAAGGGCCAATCTGAGCAAGTCTTATCAGCATGGCTGATGACAGCAGCCGATCGCGTTCGGCCTCATGTCGGGCAGACGCGCGGGCAATGGGCGCTGCGTCGCCACCTCCGCGCGATCCGCGCTCAGCTCCACGTCTGCCAATCGCGGGTGGAGCATATACCCGACTGCCTAGTGCCGCTTGCCGAGGCAGGGTAATTCGGCACCTTCCTATGAGAAGACCTTGGTAGCGCTGGGGCACGGGATCGGCTAATTGACGATCAGGCCGCTCGCACGGGCGCTGGAGTTGGCGCCGGACTACGGGCCGGTGCTCAGCGAGCTCGTCACTGCCCTGGAGCAGGAGGGTCAGCATGCGCGGGCCGTCGCCGTGCTCGAGGACCACGAGCGCATGGTGGAGCTGGCGTGGCAGCACCGGTACTTGTACGCCTACAACGCGCTCATGGCCGGTCGCCTCGATAAGGCGGCCGAGGGCCTCGGGCGGCTGCCCGAGGCTGAGGACCCCGCGTGGGCCCCGGCGCGGGAGAAAGTCCGGCGGATACTCGCCCGCGCGGGCACAGTGCGGGGCGTGACTCCGCTTGATAACCGGGACCTGCGCGGATGGCACTACGTCCTGACCGGCGGCGTCCTCGCGGGCCTGTCACCCTGCGGGTTCGACGCGGGCATGACCGGCCGCTGGGGGGTACGTCGTCGACTCCGCGCAGGTCTTCGCGGCGGCGCTGGCACGGCTGCGGCTGATCCTACGCGCCGCCGCGCGTTCCCGGACTCAGTCGCGCCGTTGCCCGACCGATCCAGCCGGATCCTGGGCGCTGCTGCCGCCGCGGTCCTTAGTCTGCCCGTGGCCGACTTCGACCCCGACGACCCAGCCGCGAGGCAACTTGTCGTCGCCTACGACCTGAATAGCACCGACCCGGACGCCATCGCAGCTCTGCACTGGCGCGTCCCACCGCGAGTCCCAGCGCACCGCCAACCCGCACGTGATGGCCACCAAGGGGACCAAGGCCGGGCGGTCGCCCGCCTCGACCGCTTACGTGACCCATCTCCTCGACAGCTGCGGCGTCCCGCCCCGGGCAGTGCGCTGCACCCGCCTGGCGGACCTGGTCAACACGATCGACCCCAAGCTCGTCGCCGCCGCGTTCGGCATGAGGCCCGAGGGCGTCATGCTCTACCTCGCCGACCACGTTGATGAGGGGCGCCGGAGCACCTGAACGTGTTCCGGCGGGACCAGGCTCACTCCAGCCGCAGGCGGCCTGGAATCTGGTCCTCGAAGATCTCGGCCAGCCAGTCGAACACAGTCGGGCCCTGCCCTGCGCGTGCGGCCTCCAGGTCAGCCCGGACAGCCGGCCTGTTCGACGGATGGCAGCGGGCGAGCCTTCGTTCCAGCTGGCGGGCTGTCTCCGGATACCCGAGAGCTGCCCTGGACTGCTCATGATGGTGCCACTCGACGATGTAATCGTCGTCCTCGGGCGTCCCGAACCCGCCGCTGAGGCAGTCGTTGAAGGCGTCCAGGTTCCGGCCGAAGTAGCCGCCCGGGCCGTTGACGGCCTCACCCACAACTAGCCAGAAATCCTCCAGGCTCCCGATCCGGCTGCCGTCAATGCCTTAAACAACGGTCACGAGCTGGAGGATAGCCCGCTACCCGCCGGGAACCCGTGCTAATTCAGGTGCCGCCTTGCACATGTTGCCGCGAACATGTGCGCTTTGCTGAACGACTCGTTGGAGGCGATGGCGACGCTTGCCGTCTCCTCGCGCTCGGTCAGGACCTGGAACAGCAGCTCGGCGCCGCGGCGGTCGAGTTCCATGTAGCCGAGCTCGTCGATGCAGAGCAGGTCGGCGCGGCCGTAGCGGGCGATCGTCTTGGTGAGCTGCTTGTCGTCGGCGGCCTCGGCGAGCTCGTTGGCGAGCTTGGAGGCCAGGGTGTAGCGGACCCGGAACCCGGCCGTGGCCGCAGCGGTGCCCAGGGCGATGAGCAGGTGGGACTTGCCGGTGCCGGAGTCGCCGATGAGGCAGAGCGGCTGGCCCTTGCGGACCCAGTCGCGGGTCGCGAGGGTGCCTATCACGGCGGGGCTGATGCCGGGGTTGGCGTCGAAGTCGAAGTCGGCGAGCCATTTCGCGCGGGGGAACCCGGCGCCTCGGACCTGCCGCTCGGCGCGGCGGCGGTCGCGGTCCTCGCACTCGGCCATG
This sequence comes from uncultured Actinomycetota bacterium, assembly GCA_963836195.1. Classification (GTDB taxonomy): domain Bacteria; phylum Actinomycetota; class Actinomycetes; order Streptosporangiales; family Streptosporangiaceae; genus Trebonia. The sequence goes on from CAWIIX010000005.1 coordinate 524,310, forward strand.
AGAACCTCGGCGAGGAACCCGCGGTAGGTGAGCTGCTCGCGCTCTGCCTTGTCGGCGGCCTCGGCGAACTGGCCTCGGATGGTGGGCAGGTGCAGCACCCGGCAGGCGGTGTCGACCGCGGCCTCGGCGGCTTCCTCGGTGGTGCCCCTTGCTCGTGTCATGACGTGCCTTCCTGGGAGGTGCGGGGCCGCGTGAGCAGCTGGTCGTAGGCGCTGACGGTGGGCAGCGGCCTGGAATCGGCGGGCAGCGCGGCGAGCCGGCGCAGTGTGAGGCTGGTGACCTGCGGCCCTGCCGCCGGCTCGCCGGCGTCGCTGTCCTGGGCGGGCGCGGCGGCGCGGGCGCCGGCGGCCCTGCGGGCCTCGACCGCGACGACGTCGGCGGCGTGGGCGCTGACCGACAGCGCCGCCTCGATCCCGGTGATGACGTCGGCGGCGTCCATGTGCCGGTGCAGCAGCAGCGCGCGGATGCAGGCCAGGATTCCGTCGGCCGGTGCTGTTCTGGCTGCACGGCGGCGGATACGAGACCGGCGACGCCACCGGCTCTGATCTGTCGGCCGCCCTGCAACCGCCTGGGGCGGGTGCTTCCCGATTCGTGGTCCCTTGCCCGCCGCGAAATTGTGATAGAGGCTGCCGCAGAGGCGTCCTTCCCCGAACCTTGAGTCCTTCTTCAGGGTCACCGGGAATGAGCGGACGGAGAGGAGGACAGCGGAATGGGTCCAGGCGGAGGGCTTGAAGAGTGGGCTAGGCGACCGGGGTCGCGCCGTTCCGGCGGCCCCGCGCGGGGGTGCCTGCGGTTCGCGTTCTACAGGCGGGACTCGACCAAGGACTGGCACGACCCCGCCTCGTCGCTGGTTGGGCAGCGGGAGCAGGCCGGGGCGCTGATATGCGGACACGGGACGATCGTGGCGGAGTTCTTCGACATCGGGGAGAGCCGCAGCGTGGCTTGGGCCCGTCGGCGGCAGGCCGCTGCCCTGGTCACACAGATGGCAGGCCCGGATCGCGGGAATTTACCGTCCCGAGATCTGGGCCCGACTTGAACCCCCACAGTTCTGACCTGCGAAGATGTGCTGCCTAAACACACCCCGCAGCCTGACCCAAACGCCTATCAGCAGGTCAGGGGGTTAGAGTGATGTGTCCGGGGGCCTGCTGCACCAAAAAACCCATGCCTTCTGAACTGCGAGTTTTCTCTGGACGTCCCCGGTGGTGCGCGATGACCACCACGCAGCACGTCATCAAATGGTCTATCGCGTGCGCCGTCGTTGGCGTTGCGGCAATCGCTGCGGTGGCGTCGTACGAGCATGCTTGCGCTCTCGTGCGGGTGCACGGCGGGGCGGGTTGGACGGGACGTCCGGTCCCGCTCACGGTGGACGGGCTGATTTACGCGAGTTCGATGGTCATGCTGGACTCGGCGCGTCGCAAGACGCCGGTTCCCGCGCTGGCGCGCTGGCTCCTCGGCCTGGGCATCGTAGCGACGCTCGCGGCCAACGTTGCCCATGGCCTGGGACATGGGCCTATCGGCGCGGCGGTGGCCGCGTGGCCGGCGGTCGCGCTCGTCGGATCCTACGAACTCCTCATGACGGTCGTCCGAAGTTCTCAGGCCGCATTCGATGACACGTCTGACAGCAGGACCACTGCGGATCCCCTGCAGGAGCAAGCGGCTCAGGTGTTCGCCTAGCAGCTTGCGGCAAACCGGGTTCCCTCAATTAGTACGATCCGCGCTCAGCTCCACGTCGGCCAGCGCCGAGCGCGCCCGCCGCCCTGGGTTCCACAGCTCGACGTGGCGATAGTTCGCGAACCAGAGCTATGAGCTCGCGGTGGCGCCGTCCTGATGCGCACTGCATTAGGCTGACGCGCGAATCTCTTGAGCGACGGGGCGGCTCCCGGCATGATTAGATGCAGCGGATAGGCAACGGATCGGGTGCTTCAACGGCATCCATCCAGGGTCAGTTGACCGAGGAGTTCCGTGAGAGGGGATCCCGTGCGCATCATCCAGCTTGTTCTTGCCGGGTTGACACTAGTCGGTGTCGCGGCAATGGTCGTCTTGGCCCCCGGCGCGGCCGGGTCAACGCACAGCCTTGCCGACACGGGAGTTGCCTCGGTGTCGGTGACCCCCGACTCGGTGGTGTGGGACATCACCACCTAGCGAGCCCTCAGTCACAGGCAATCCCCAGTGACATCGTGCCGTGCCGACGATCCCCTCGTGCGACTGCACTAGGCACGCCCCCGGGTTGACTCATCCCTAGCACGGTGGCATCGGCGATGTCCGCTGCTATGCTGTGCCGTAAATGCTACCTGATGTCGCGACATGTTGTTATTTATGCCATTTGTTGGAGAACGAGTGGCGGACGATAGCTCCATCCACCTTCACCGGGACGTGGGATTCGGGGTACTGTGGTGGCGCAGCTTCGCGTGCTTGAGGCATTTGGAGTTAGTCCGGTGGCAGAGATGGTGTATCTCGCCATGCTTGAGCATCCGGCCGACGGGGTATCGGCGCTGGCCGAACAGGTCGGCGTCTCCGAGACGGTGGTCAAGGAGTCCCAGGACGAGTTGGCCATGATCTCCCTGCTGAAGCCAAGCGCAGAGGATCCCGGTGTCCTCCGGCCGGTTGCACCGGAGATCGGCCTTGAGGCGCTCCTCGCGCGTCAGCAGGCAGAACTGCTGCACAGGCAGGCTCAACTTGAGGAGAGCCGCGCCGGACTGGCCGTGGTCATCGCCGAGCAGGCGAGCCGACGCCCAGCCGGGCCGAAGACGGATGCCGAGGAGTTCCTCGGCATCGACGCCATCCGTGATCAGTTGGAGCAGCTCGCTCATAAGACGCAGTACGAGGTTCTCACGTTCGCGCCCGGCGGTGCCCAGTCCGCGCAGGCGCTGCAGGCCAGCAAGCCGCTGGACGAGCAGTTGCTCGGCCGGGCCGTCAACATACGGACCATCTACCTCGACAGCGTCCGCAATGACCCGGCGACCGTCAGTTACGCGCGGTGGCTCACCGTCCTGGGCGGCCAGGTCCGCACCGTTCCCGTGCTTCCGCTGCGCCTGATCGTCTTCGACAGGTCCGTCGCCGTCGTTCCGCTTGACCCCAACGTCACCAGAGCCGGCATTACGCTGCTGCGCAGTCCAGGGGCGGTGGCGGCCATGCACGCGCTGTTCGAGCAGGTGTGGGAGAACGCCACCCCGCTTGGCGTAGCGCAACCCCGCGTCAGGCAGAACCTGACGGGCCAGGACGCAGCCCTCCTGAGGCTGCTGTCCCAGGGTGACACCGACGAGGTGGTCGCGCGCAAGCTGGGAGTATCGGTGCGCACCGTACGGCGGATGGCGTCCGAACTCATGGCCGAACTCGGGGCGCGGAGTCGGTTCCAGGCGGGGGTACGCGCGTCTGAACGCGGCTGGCTCGACCCCGGCATTGACCTGTCGCGCGGCGGCTAGGCCACGCCAGCGTGCGAAAGCGAACATTCATGATTTCTTCAACGACAAAATTCGGTACGTCGAAGCATTCCGGCGGTAGTGCCGGGACCCGTCCGGATCCAGGACGGCCCCCGGCACCATCTTGCTGACCTCGCGGTTTAGTGGCGGTCGCTCAGTCAACTACCTCGGATATTCGTGGATTTCGCCCGGGGGGGGACGGGCTTACCCATTTCGTATCCAGTGGCACTAATCATGCAAGGAAGGAGCCAGACCGTTCAAGGGAGTCGCCTGTCACCCTCCTGCACTGCAGCATTAGGACACGCAGGATCAGGACAGCGTTAGCGACCCGCCGCGCCCAACGCGGGTCACGGGCGCAGGGCTGGCGGGTACGCACGGCAGCAGGGATTCGCCCCGCTAACGGGCACATTGCATACTGAGCGAGGATGAGCAGATGACCGACACCGACCGCCGCGCTGACCTGGCCCGCAGCTTCACCTATGCCGCCACGATCGTCGCTGGGGTTAGCACAGACCAGCTCGGGGATCCGACGCCGTGCCCGGGCTATGACGTGGCAACTCTCATCGACCATCTCGTCGGATCGATGTGGCAGGGAGTAGCCCTTAGCCGCGGCGAGAGCCTCGCGAGCATGGACTACCCTCACGTCGACCTGGCCGACGCTCCTCATCAACTCCGCCACGCCGGGCGGGCAGCCGAGGCGGCGTGGTCAGACGACGCCCGTCTCGCCGCTACGGTGACCATGCCGTGGGGGGAGACCTACACAGGAGCGACTCTTGTCGACCTGTGCGTGTCCGAGCTGGCCGCCCACGCCTGGGACCTGGCGGCCTCGACTGGGCAGCTCGACCGGCTCGATCCCGGGCTGGCTCCGAGCGCTCTTGAAGCCGCCCGGGCGATGCTCAAGCCCGAGTACCGCAACAGCATGGGTAATCCCTACGGCGCCGAGGTCGAAGCGCCGCCCGGCGCTACCGACTGGGAGCGATTCGTGGCGTTCATGGGCCGTCAGCCCCGCAAACAGTGAGGATCTGGATGCTGGGCGGTAGTAGCTCCTGTCCAACGTGTTAGCAACACTACGGCTCGTGGCCGCAATGGGAGAGCAGCCAGGTGGCATCAGCCAGTACGGACGAACTGAGAGATCTTGACCTAACCTCAGCGACCCGGCCCGGACACCAGGAAGCGGACCCTCCCTGCGGATGTCCCCTGGCCTTTCCTTCCTCGTCGGTGCTTCTTTCTTCGGCGCCAGCCATCTGGCCACGGGAGCCCAGACGGGCGTCATGTCTCGTCCAGTCCAGCCCGCTCTGCCGCCGACATCGCGATTGACCGCGGGCCGCTAGCGAACTGCTCCGGCCAGGCCATCGGTCAGCCGGCCGGACACGGTCGCACTTGTGACCCAGCGGCCGTGCGCTGCCCCGCGAGAGTGCTCCCTGCATGGACGGCCTTGCCGAGCGTCAGGCTCATCGTGGGCGGCGGGATGAGCGCAATCACCGCGGCCTCGCCCGTCCCAGGCGCTCACGCTCACCTCGCCGGCACGATCCGAGTATTGTGCGCTGCGGTGAACTTTCAAGACCCGGCCCGTTGCTCGATCACGGTCGCCAGGTGGCGTGTCGTCTGGCCGGGAGCGCGGGCGTCACCCTCAAGCTCACTCACGACGTGGGCGACGATCACATGCGTCGGGTACGCCTTCTTCGCGTTGTTGTACCGGGCCGCTGTTGGCGTGCGGTCGGCGCATCTTGGTGAGCAGGCGCAGTCCCTGCCGGGACGTGAGGCGGGGCAGGTAGGCGCAGCCGATCGCGATGACGATCGGGGCGAGCGCGGCCGGATCGGGGTAGGTTAGGTAGAGCGGCTGGTAGACCGGCTGGAACTTGTCCTTGAACTGCCGCAGTGACTGGAAGCCGTAGGCCGGCTCGATGGTGTTGGCGATCATGCCGAGCACGCGCTGCAGCGCGCATGGCTGGACGCCGCTGTCGTTGCGGTTTATCCCGGCCAGCGGTGCACCGGAGAGGCTGACGAAGCGCGCTCCTTCCTCCTGGAAGGTCAGCGCCGCCGTGGCGATCAGGAATTCCATCACGCCGCGGACCGTGCCCTCGGTGTTCCTGCGCATGAGGTCGATCGTCCAGCCGATCGAGCGGCCGTTGTCGTAGACGGGCATCCAGCTCGTGACGGCATGCAGCTTGCGGTCCGCGCCCACCGCGATCAGGCAGCGGATGTTGGGGTCGTTGAGCTCGCCCAGCCCGCCCAGCATGAAGTTCATCTCGGGCAGGCCCTTGTCCGCCATCCATTTCCCGGAAATCTCGTGGATCTGGCTGAGGAGTTCAAGCGGCATCTCCGGATAGCTCCACCACTCGGCGGTGATGCCTTCCCTGGCTGCCTTGTTGAGCGCTGCCCGCACGCCCTGCCACTTCTTGCCCGAGAATTCCAGGCTTGCTAGGGGGACCAGGTTATCCTCGGCGATTTGCACCGACTGCCAGCCGAGCCGCTGCGTGATGTCGCGGGTCCGAGCTGTGACGCTGTACAGGCACGGCTGCAGGCCGCGGTGCCGGCAGAATCCGGCGAACTCGGTAATCGCGGAGTTGAAGGCGGCCGGGTCGCCGTATGGCTCGCCAACGGTTACTGCGACTCCGACGATGGCCCGGTAAGCGATGGCGGCTCGCCCATCCGTGCTGAACCAGTACGCGTTTCCCGGCCAGGTCGACATGTAAGAAAGCGTCGAGCCACCGCGGGTGAGGATGGCGCGTGCCCGGTCCACCGCGTCCGCGTTGTTAGGGGTGGAGGTGTGCAGGAAGAACGCCGTAAGAGCGCCGAGGGCCACGATCCAGAACAACAGGGAGACCCCTGCATACAGCAGTCTCTCGACCAGGTTCGCCGGAAGGAAGCGGTCGCTGAACAGCATGCTGGCCAGAAAGCGCATCGGTAGATCCTGCGCCGGCCCGCCAAACTCCAGGCGCGTTCTGGAACCGTCCCGCAGCAGGTAGCCGAGCAGCAGGAACGCGCCCCAGCTGACGCCGAGTGCTGTGGCCAGGGTGGCCGTCAGCTTCCTGACGGCCCGGCCGTCGGAGGTCTGGTCGAAGCAGCGGCGGGTGGTCAGCAGCATCATCAGCGTCACGACCGACAGGACCACCGCCTCGCTGGCTGGCAGAATCACTCTTGCCCAGGTATCGAGCCCAGCGATGTGCACGATGGGGGCGGAGTCGGCCGTATAGGCGACCCAGATGCCGACGGCGAGCACGGTCAGGTTGATGACCACCGCGAGCCACCAGGCCAGGCGGCGACCGCGGTGTAGCCCGTAAGCGCACAGCAGCAGGAGCAATGCCGGGCCAGCCTGCACAGGCACGCCCGCCCAAGCGGCGTGGAGCTGCTGCTCGTGCATGCCGCCGCAGGCGACTGCTAGTCCTGCCGGCGGGCAACTGGCGGCCAGATCGGTCGGACCAGGCCCCTGGGTGGCGAACAGGAGGGAGGACAGCGACATCGGGCCGCGCGAGTTGGCGATCAGTGCGGCCAGGACGCTGCCGAGTGCCGGCACCGCGACGAGCACGCCGACCAGCACCCGTACGTCGTGCTGGAGCCTGCGCAGTCTCGCCCATGGCCAGGCGCGGTGGTACGTCAGCGCCACGGCGACGAGACTGACCGCCGCGACGCAGGCCAGCGCAACCTGTTCCAGATGCCCGATGTAGATCACGCTGATCGTGGCGACCGTGGTCAGCAGCAACCGCAGCCGCCCACGCCACAACGGGGTAAGCGAGCCGCTCAGCGCGAAACTGACGCCGAGCAGGCCAGGCACGGCGCCGACGGCCGTCTCGCCGGCCAGGACGCTGGGCCACGGCTCGTCCGTCAGCTCGGCCAGCTTGATCAGCGCGACGGCCAGCAGGAGACCGGCAGCCTGGCTGACCAGCAGCGTGGTGAACGTCCTGGTCATCCCCGTCCGGTGCTCGGCTGGGGCGAGGATCAGCAGGCCCAGCACAGTAATGGCCAGGTAGCTGCCCAGGCCGGACGCCCACAGGCCCGCACTAAGCGGAGTCCACCAATAGCCATGCCCGAGAGACGGCAAGCCAGCGCTGACATAGCCGGACAGCCAACCTGGTGGCCCGTGTGCGATGCTGCCAGTGGCCAGCCCGGCGACCCAAACCACTGACAGGTAGCACATCGTCGCCGGGCTACGCTTGAATAGCTCGCAGGCCAGGCCAGACAGCGATAGTCGGCGGTGCAATTCGTTCTGGGGGGACGGGCTGGCGCGCCGCTCGGGCATGGGTGGAGCAGCCTGATGCCGGTCGACTCCGATCTGGCCCAGGCGGCGCTGCACGGCGGTCATCACACACGCTCCGTGATGCGCAGCAGACTGTCCAGCCAGGCCACCCAGTGCTCCGGCCCGCACCACCGGACCCGCCAGTCAAGCCCGCCCGAAATGTACACCAACGCCACTTCCATCCTCATGTCGCGCTGAGGGTACATGGTCCGCTCGGTGCAGGTGGTCGGACCGTCCGTCGCGCCACCGCGGAAGCCCGACGCGGCTGCTCATAAGAGGCGATCGCCGACTCGACGTGCTCGGCCGCCACGATCCGCAGCCGCCGCGACGAGTGGATAAAGGCCGGGATCTTCGCCCGGCTCAGGGAGATCGCGCTGGAGGCCTACGACCGCTTCGTGGTCCTGGCGCTGGAGGAACTCGCCGTCGACGGGTGCATCACCAAGGCGCCCGGCGGCGGGGAATGCGCCGGGCGCAGCCCGGTGGACCGCGGCAAGCAGGGCATGAAGCGCTCCAGCATGGTCGTCGACGGGTACGGCATCCCGCTCTGCCGGGTGCTGGCCGCCGCGAGCCGGCAAGACTCCCCGCTGCTGGCTCCCACGCCGGACAAGCTCGATGACCTGGGACCGCTGCCCGATGACATCCGGGTCCACCTCGACGCCGGGTACGACTCGCAGAAGACCCGCGACGAGCTGGCCGCCCGCGGGGTGACCGGCCAGATCGCCCATAAAGGCGACAAGGCCCCGATCCAGGCCGGCCAGCGCTGGCACGTCGAGCGCACCAACGCCTAGGCACAACGCCTTCAACAAGATCGTCATGAGTGTGCCAGCCAGTGGCCTGCGCGCTGTGCGGTCGGCGGATGGAATCAGCCTGGTCCAACGGCAGAGCCGCCTACCGGTGCCGCCACGGCCACACCAGCGCCGCCCAGCCGGACGCGAGTCTGCCCGTGAACGCCTACGTCCGGGAGGATCAGATCCTGCCGCGCCTGCCCGCCTTACATCTCCTGCTGACCGGGACACAACCTTCAGCCAGCCGACGGCGGCCCACCCGCCGGGGGGCCGACGCCAGGCCCCGAGCAGCGAGCCCGAAAGACGTGATCGGGTACCTACGAGAGCAGGCGATCACCCTCATCTACGACCCGGCCGCGGGAACCCTGCAGGCGGGCAGCAGCGATGACGCAAAGACCACTATCAAGAAAGCAACTAACCCGGCCTGAAAAGGCCCTGCACAGGAAGGATGAGGAAGGGGAAACGCCGGTCGCCCGGCGCCGGCGGCAGCCCGCGCCCGGGTGGCGTCGAGGCGTGCCCGGAAACGGGCAGCCATAGGGTTTCGACGTGTCCGAGGACAAACTACACCAAAAAACCCACGCTCATGCCGCTTGACCTGTGAGTTTGCGCTTGACGGTGGTGCCCGATGACCGCGGCTGACCGGATCATCAGGGGTCAACGGCGCTGGCCGTGCTCGGTGTTGCCGCCATCGCTGCCGTGGTTTCCTACGAGCATGCGGGCGACCTTGTCCGGGCGCACGGTGAGACGGGCTGGACGCCTCGTCTGATTCCGCCCACCGTGGAGGGCCTATGCCAGTTCGATGGTGATGCTGTACTCGGCGCGACGAGGTGCGCGGGTGCTCGCGCTGGCGCGGTGGCTGCTGCGACGTTGAGTCACCCTGCACCCGTTCGGGATAAGCATCGGAACCGGCGCGGGCACGAGCGGCTGGTGCTCGCAGTCAGCGGCGCTGCTGCTACGCGTGATCCCGCCGTGTATGCCGGGCGTCGCACTCCAGTTGGACCCAGCGGCAGATAACGTCAACGACGTACTCGCGCTCGTCGTCGGTGAGCTCGTGGCCCTTGCCGATACCGTGGGTCCGCTGGAGGCAAGACCGGCAGCACGTGCCGGTGGCGTGTTGGGCGCGGAAGACGGGATGACCGCCCCACGGGGTTTGCTTGCCGTCTTTTGCCGGCTGCGCAGGCGCCAGTCGCTGGCCGATGAAATCCACGGCGTGGGCCCGTACCACGTCCATGCCGCGGAGCGCGACGAACTCCCGCTCGGGTGCGCGCAGGTGAAACTGGGCGCGGAACGGCTGGCGGCCGATCAGGGCCAGGCGGGCATCGAGGGTAGCGCGATCGGTCTTCATAATCAGCTTGCGAGTCCGGGGTGCCCGTTGAGGGCGGCGGCCAGGTAGGGAGCGGTCAGGCTGTCCGGGTCGGTGGCTACCTGCGCGGGCGTACCGGCGGCGACGATGCGGCCACCGTCTGCCCCGGCGCCGGGACCGAGGTCGATGACATGGTCGGCTTGGGCGGCTATCCGCATGTCGAGTACGACCATCACGACGGTGTTTCCCGCGTCGGCTAGCCCTTGCAGGTGGACCAGCAGCCGGTCGGTGTCGGCTGGGTGCAGTCCCGCGGTCGGCTCGTCGAGTACGTACAGCGCGTCTGCGCGGTGCGCGCGCTGGAGTTCGGTGGCGAGCTTGACTCGCTGGGCCTCGCCTCCGGACAGCTCTGTCGCGGGTTGCCCCAGCCGTAGGTAGCCCAGCCCGACATCACGAAGAACTGTCAGCGGGCGCAGTACGTCGTCCTGGCCGGCGAAGAACTCGTGAGCCTGGTCCACGCTCATCGCCAGGATCTCGGCGATGTTGCGGTCGCGCCAGGTGACCTGCAGCGTGCTGTCCTGGTAGCGGGTTCCGTGGCATTCCGGGCAGGGCGTGTAGACGCTGGGCAGGAACAGCAGCTCGACCATCACGAAGCCCTCGCCCTCGCAGGTCGGGCACCGGCCCGCGGCGACGTTGAACGAGAATCGCCCGGCGTTGTAGTGACGCCGGCGCGCTTTGGGTGTGGCGGCGAAGATGCGGCGGACATGGTCGAACAGGCCAGTGTAGGTGGCCACGTTCGAGCGAGGCGTGCGGCCGATGGGCTTCTGATCGATGCAGACCACGCGACGCAGGCGGCCGACTCCGCCGACGATCCTGCCGTGGACCGATCCCTGATCGCGCGCGAGCAGCAGATCGGTGTCGTCGCCAGCGTCGCCGGACGCGCCGCTCACCGGACGGCCCAGGTGAGCACCGACGAGTGCGGGCAGGGCCTGGCTGACCAGGCTCGACTTCCCCGAGCCAGAGATCCCGGTAACCGCGGTCAGGCAGCCAAGCGGAAAGGACACCGACACGTCGTGCAGGTTGTTGCGGTGCACTTCTTCCAGCCGCAGCCAGTCGGCGGCCTGCCGCGGCATACAGGTCGCCGGCGCGGTGGAGTCGAATAGATAGCGGCGCGTCACCGATTCGGCGACGTCAGTGAGGCCGCTCGGCTGCCCGCTGTAGAGGACCCGTCCTCCGTTCTCGCCTGCACCCGGGCCGATGTCGGTCAGCCAGTCGGCGGCCCGGATGATGTCGAGGCAGTGCTCGACCACGAACACACTGTTCCCGCGTCGCTTGAGGCCGTGCAGGATGCCCAGCAGCGCATCGAGGTCGCGCGGGTGCAGTCCTGCCGATGGCTCGTCGAGCACGTAGACAACGCCGAACAACGTCGACGACAGCTGAGTGGCCAGGCGCAAGCGCTGCAACTCGCCCGACGACAGGGTCGGCGTACTCCGGTCGAGAGACAGGTAGCCGAGCCCCAAGTCGATGATCGGCCGCAGGCGTTCAAGCAGGTCGGCGGCCAGGCGCTGAGCGACGGCTCGCTTCTCGGCCGACATGTTGGGCGTCCGCCGCACATCGGGGGCCGCCAGGTGCGCCGACCCGCCGGCCGCCACCCTCCGCTCGGCCGACGCCCGCCGGCTCGCCTTATCGAGAACCGCGCCCGGCACCCCCACGGTCGGCGCCCAGGTTCCACCGGCAACCCGTTCCGAGATCTCCGCCAGCCTCGCCAGCGGCAGCCTGGCGAACTCCGAGATATCCAGCCCCTCGAAGGTCACCGACAGCGCCTCCGGCTTGAGCCGCTTCCCATGGCAGGCCGGGCACACCGCGCTGCTGACAAACTGGGCCACCCGCTTCTTCACGGACGCACTCTTCGTGGTGGCGAACGTGTCCAGCACGTACCGCCGCGCGCCGACGAACGTGCCCTGATAACTCGGCTCCCAGTTCTCGGCCACGGCCTGGCGGGTCTGTTTCGGCGACAGGCCCGCGTACACCGGTACGGTCGGCCGTTCCTCGGTGAACAGAATCCAGTCCCGGTCCTTCTTGGGTAGTTTCTTCCACGGCTGGTCGACGTCGTAGCCCATCGAAACCAGGATGTCGCGCAGATTCTGTCCTTGCCAGGCCGGCGGCCACGACGCGATCGCCCGCTGCCGGATCGTCAGCGAGGGGTCAGGGACCATCTGTTCCCCGGCCGCCTCATACACCCTTCCGATCCCGTGGCACACGGGACAGGCACCCTGAACGGTGTTCGGGGAGAAATCTTCCGCGTACAGCATCGGCTGGCCGGGCGGGTAGCAGCCGGCCCGCGAATACAGCATCCGCACCAGGCTGGACAGAGTTGTCACGCTACCGACCGACGACCTGGCGTTACCCGCGCTACGCTGCTGCTGAAGGGCAACCGCCGGCGGCAGCCCGTCGATAGAGTCGACATCAGGAACGCTCGCCTGGTCGATGAGCCTGCGCGCATAGGGCGCAACCGACTCCAGGTACCGGCGCTGGGACTCGGCGAACAGCGTCCCGAACGCCAGTGAGGACTTGCCAGACCCGGAGACACCGGTAAACACAACGATCGAGTCGCGGGGTAGGTCAACATCGACATTCTTCAAGTTATGCTGACGGGCGCCCCGCACCTGCACGCCACCGGGTACTTTGGCATCGTTCGGGCGGGAGCATGCGGGCCTGTTCACCTAGCCAACACTAAAAGACGTTCCCACCTGCGGCGACTCCGACCACTAGCCGATGTTGAGCAGGTCAGGCGCCGCAGTTGCAGCGAACAAAAAACCGCGGAGCTGGCGTGGTAGCGGACGATCCCGTTCATTCTCCGGCGGGACGTGGCTCCCAACTGCGGTCAAGAAGTGGCCGAAACCCCGGCCTTGCAGCCCTGGGGCGCAGGGCTGGCCGGGCCCGCAGGCGCGCCGAATGGATCGGCTATGACGGGTGCCATGAGGCGCTGGCTAGCACCGCGAGTCGCATAGTCACGACGTCGATGCTGGCGCCCTGACATCCAGCCAGTCTCCAGTGCGCCCGCCGAACCGGCGCAAAACGCCTGAGAGCGAGCGCAGCGGGCGCTGAGTGCTGGCGAGCGGCGGAAGGCTGCTCCCGGCCGCCTATGACGCAGCTTGGTACTCGGACTCGAGTGCGCCCGCCCACGGCTGGCACGACTGGCCATGGCGCTCGTGGGCCGATTCGCCGCATTGGCCTATGTCAATCGCGAGGACTTGCTCTTCCGTATGCCGTCGGCAGCGGCCAGGACGCGCGAGCCCCCATTCGGTATCGTTTGGGTGCTTTGAGTTTCTCTGCGGCCGCTCGCCCGCGATTGGCCAGCGAATCCGGTCGGCGGCGAGGTTGCGGGAGGATGGGCATGCGACTTGGTCTGGTGCACGTCAACATGAGGAAGCTGTGCCAGCCGCCGGCGCTGGCCGCGGCGGCGCGGGCCGCCGAGGCAGCCGGATTCGACTCGCTGTGGGCGGGCGAGCACGTGGTCCTGCCCGACCCGCAAGCCCCGCCGTTGCCGATGGCCCCGCAGGAGCCGGCGCTCGACCCGCTGTTCGCGCTGACCTGGGCCGCCGCGCACACGTCCACGGTCCGGCTGGTGACCGGGATTGTGATCCTGCCGCAGCGCAACCCGGTGGTGCTGGCCAAGGAAGTGGCCAGCCTGGACGTGCTGTCCGGTGGCAGGGTGACGCTAGGCGTCGGGGCTGGCTACCTGGAACCGGAGTTCCGCGCCATCGGGGCGAACTACGCCAAGCGCGGACCGGTCACCGATGAGTACATCGACGCGATGCGTTCCCTGTGGCACGACCCCCAGCCGGCTTACCACGGCCGGTTTGTCAATTTCGCGGGCGTCGACGCCTACCCGCGCCCGGTGCAGCGGCGGCTGCCGCTGGTCATCGGCGGCCATTCCCCGGCCGCCTACCGCCGGGCGATCGCGCGCGGCGACGGCTGGTATGGGTACGGGCTGACCCCGGAACGGGCCGCCGAGTGTGTGGCCGGGCTGAAGACCGCGGCCGACCGGGTGCAGCGGCCCGACGGTCTGGGTGGGCTCGAGATCAGCGTGACCCCGCGCGGCGAGGTCACCAGGGAACTGGCCGAGCGGTTCGCGGAGGCGGGTGTCCACCGGCTTGTCGTGCTCGTGCAACCGGGGGATGGTGGGCCGGAGCGGGCCATCGAGTCGGGTGCCGCGGCGGTCGCAGGCCTTTAGTCAGGCCCACTCCTGCAGCTGGTAAGGGGCCGCGAAGATCAGAGTGCCTTCGAGGGGACTGCATCCCGAGACCCACACATAATCACGCTTTGCAGCCGGACTAGAACTGCTGTGGCTATGGCGTGTCCTCAGAGCTGTTACCGTTCTGCGATCTAACGCCGACTTGAACCCCCATGAACCTCTCCGAGTTCACGCTGGCTGACCGGGCTAGTGGTTGTTCCTCGGCGAAGGACCCATGAAAGTAACCACGCCTCTAGAAGGCCTTCTGGGCCGAAGGCGGCGTCTATCCGGTTAGTGGCTGTGCCGGTGCGCGAGATGGCGATCAGCGGGACCGGTTCGGAGGTGACCCGGTCTCGGTGGCGCTGCAATTCGACGAGGTCATGGTCGTCGAATTGTGCGGTTTCCAGCCACTTGACCGAGCCGAGGAACAGCAGCTGTCGGGCGACGGGTTCTCGGTCGGCGCCGACGATATCGATCTCGACGTCGTTGCTGCGGGTCCAGTAGCCGCCGATTGCCGGTGCGGCCGGTATTCCTTGAGCGGGCAGCAAACGTGCGAGTGCCTCTCGTATGAGAGGTTCGATGGCGCGCCCGCGCCACGAGGCCCAGCTCCGGAAGATGCGATCCAGCGTGAGGTCCGAGCGCATCCGGTCCAGCTCGGCCAGATGGGGCCCGAGAAACGCGAGCCAAAAACGCAGGTAAGTGTCCGTGATGCGGTACCGGCGCTCCTTCGAGGGTGCCAGGCTGATTGGCAAGTCGCCGACGACCACGCCCTTGCTGATCAGCAAGTCAGTGGCGCGGGTAAGCGTTGAATGGGCAATGCCCCCCGCAGCGCGGGCGATGTTGGTGAAGGTGCGCTCGCCGCTGCCGATCGCCGCCAAGACCGCGCGGGCCTGCACCTGGTCAGGGAATTCCGCTGATAGTGACAGTTGGGCTGAGACCACCAGCGGGCTTACGGGGTTGGACAGCTCCCTGGCGAGGAAGGATCTCGTGTCTTCCCCGTTCTTCCATCTGGCGCAGATGATCGGCAGGCCGCCCGTGATAAGGGTTGCGTCGAAGGCATCAGCGGCAGAGAGCCCGGCCATGGCAGAGAGATCTGCCGGGTTCAGTGGCCCCACCGTCATCTGGGCGCCGCGCTGGTGGAAGGGACGGCCGTAGGAGGTGAGCGTCTCCATCATGGACAGGTCGGAGCCGATCAAGATCAGCAGCACTGGCTTGCGTGACAGCTCGCGATCCCAGGCGCGCTGCAGCACGCTTTCGAATGCGCCGGACGGGTCCATGAGGTAAGGCAGCTCGTCGATCACGATGACGCTCGCTTTGTCGCCTGGCAGTATCCCCGCGAGCTGGCGGAACGCGGCGGCCCAGTTCCCTGGTGCCGCTTCGCCGAATACGTCCGCCTCCGGCAGCCCTGAGCTACGGACAGTCTCGCTGAATTCGCGCAGCGGCTCGCCGCCGAAGCCGATCTCGGCGGTATAAAAGACGCTGGGCACGTGGTGCCGGTCGATGAACTCCTCAACGAGCGCGGACTTGCCGATCCTGCGGCGCCCCCTGATGATCAGGCATTTTCCCGGCTGCGCACCGCCGACCTGCTCATGGACCTCACTGAGAACCTGGCCTAGGGCGGCCAATTCTCGACGTCTCCCAACGAACCCTGCCACGACCGCCTCCGATACTATCCAGCAGGATACTTCCATGACGGATACTATCTTAGTTGGTACTAATCTGTCGCGGCCTAGGTGATGCCGCGGACCGGACGCTGCGGCCGCGCGCATACTGCGGCCGCAAGGGCAAGCCGATCGCCCTGGAGGGCGCGATAGTCGGGACGGCATGCGGGACGACAGTCGTGGCCGACTCGGTGTGTTCCTGCGCTACGACCCCGAGGACTTCGGCCTCTGACCCACCTGAAGCCAAGGGCGCCATGGCACGCGTAATTTCCCTGACCAGTTCTTTTGCTGTTGGTGGTGTCCGGTGCCAGCGGCTGATCGAGTGATCAGGTGGACGACCACGGTCGCGGTCATCGCAGGTCAGGCGCGTGTGTGCGTGTCCGAGGGGGGACTTGAACCCGGAAACCGGTGAGATTTCCCTGAATCTGGGCTTGAACTCGAAAACTGGTGAGAAATCCCCGGATCGGGGAGGTCATGCGAACATAGTAGCGGTGGGACCCCGGCTCGCGTCAAGTAGGCTCCGCCGGCTGGCCGCATAGCGGGCCTGCTGTGTTCCCTGGACCAGGGGAATTAGTCGCTTACCGGGCGGGCCGGTGCCTCCGCGATGCTCGTCGTGGCGCCCCACGGGCGGGTAATTCGGCTCACGTCACGGGCAGTAGCGGAGGGGCCGGGACGCGGCGCGCGAGATCCGCCGTTCGGCACCTATATCGCTTCGACGCGGCTTAGGACATGGTTCGTGCATATCTGGGTGTTCGGCGCTGCTTTAAGCACGGGTAGGCCTCCGGGCACGCGGCGAGTGCGACCTTCTGTTCGGTAGTTCTGGCAAGTCGCGAATCGCCCAAGCGAGTCAGCTTGGCAAAAGTGTCGGTGAATAGTCGTCCGGGGTCCCGGGCCTGGCCGGTCAGGCGGGATCATCTCCGCGAACGGCCGACCGCATCTCCGGAGTCAGGATCTGGAGCAGCGGAGTCGACGCGGACTTGAGCGCGTGTACCGCGTCGTCGAGCCGGGCGGCTGGGAATTCTTCCTGGCCGGGCGCCGTGGCGAACCAGTTCAGCGCCAAGGCCATCTCTCCGTCGAGGTGCTGGGCTTGCTCGAGGAAGTTCCTTGACGTGTTGGCGTCGATCAGTGTCGGCGCGACGGCCAGCAGCATCATCGTGTAAGCCCGGAATTCTTCGCGTGCTATGTCCCGGTCGCCCGAGCCGGCCAGTACCTGGGACGCTGCATGTGACGCGCTGTTGGCCTGAGTCATCAGGATGGCGACCTGGACCGCCACAGCGCGGGCCTTGCTGTCGTCCTGCCGGAGCCGGACCACCTGATCAACGACCAGGACCGTGATCATCAGTACGAGCAGCCCGGCGACTGTGTCGGTGGTCAGGGCGTGAGCGTCCCACCAGCGCCGGAGCCCGGCGTCGGTCAGATCAAGGATCACCAGGACGCAAGCCACCAGCGCAACGGCGGCGGCGGCGAGCCCGCCTAGCCGACGTGACGGCATCACGAGACCATAGTGGGAGCGCTTTTATTACCGCTAGGCCAGGGGACGGATCTCGGGTTTAACCGGGACTGTAATCACCGTCGGCGAGTTGGCTCTCAATGCTGCCACGAAAGCCTCCCTGACTTCTGCCTTTGATTTCGCCGCGACTGCCTGGCAACCGAAACCTTTGGCGATGGTTGGAATATCGAGACCGGGAAGGTCGAGACCCGGTGCGTTCGGCGCCTCTTCAAGGACAGCGAAGTCCTTCAAGACTCCGTACTCGCCGTTGCGGACAACAACGAATACCACCGGCAGCTTGTGTTGTGCGGCGGTATAGAGGCACTGGATCGAGTACTGGAACGCGCCGTCGCCAATTACGGCGACCACCGGCCGCTTGACTCCTCGGTTCTTGACAGCCAAGGCGACACCCACCGTAGCGGGAGCTCCCCATCCCAGGCCGCCGCCGGCGAACGAATAATATGACCCCGGCGCAGTAATCGGCCAGGCGGTGAGCAGCTCGGTCACATTGGATGTTGTCTCGGTCACAAGAATCGTATCGGCCGGCCGAGATTCAGCAAGGGCGGAGAATGCTTCATCTGCATACAAAGGGTCTCCATCGCTGGAAACCTTAAGGGGGGGAAGGCGGGAACTTGGCCATTCACGCTTGGGGTTCTCCGGAACCAAATCGATGAGCGTCTCGAGAGCCAGCTGCGGATCGCCGAGCATGCTGTCGCCTACAAATGCCGTTTCCTGCTTCGTTCGGATCCGAGGTGATCTGGAGCAACTCAGTTCCGTCCGGAAGATACGATCCGGCCACGTAGGGGTAGTAACGGAAGACCTGCGCTCCGACGACTATCGCCAGGTCGAATCCGCGCAGGCGCTCGCACGCCGGGCCGATCGCTGGCGGAAGGGTTCCTTGAAACTGCGGGTGGGTAACCGGGAACGAGATGCTTTCAGTATATGGTGAGAACATTACGGGGGCCTGAATTTTCTCGGCGAACCTTACGCCAGCGTCCCACCCGCCCGCCTTTTCGAGGCCTGGTCCGTAGACCAGCACTGGATTGCGAGCACCGCTGATCTTGTCGGCGAATCTCTTTACTCGCTCGGGATCTGGAGCGACTCGAGTGCTGACGGTCCGCACGACGGCGCTGCCCAACGCAGTCTTGTCCCAATCGTCCAGCGGAACCGAAAGAAATACGGGGCCGGCCGGAGGCTGAAGCGCCACCGCGTAGGCTCTCATGATGGCGGCCGGCACGTCCTCGGCTCGCACGGGCTGATAGGACCACTTTACCCAGGGTTTAGGGAGCGTTGTTTCTTCTACGTTGGTCAGGTATACATCGCCAACCAGCATTTCGCGGGTCTGGTTGCCGCACAGGATGATGAGCGGGGTCTTGTTCATGTGAGCATTGCTAATGTTGCCCATACCATTGCCGGTGCCGGCAAAGGTATGCAGATTCACCAGGGCTGGCTTTCCCGTTGCCTGGGCATATCCATCAGCCATCGCGACAGCTGAAGCTTCTTGCAAGGCCAGTACATATTGAAAATCTGACGGAAAATTCTTGAGGAAGGGCAATTCGGTCGAGCCGAGGTTCCCGAATATCGTGGTCAAGCCAAGTCGCCTCAGGAGTTCGTATGTGGCTTCCTGGACGCTGCGGGGGGCGGCAGTGCTCGGAGTGTTCATCGTTTCCTTCTCTCGGGCTTTCCGGGACGGGGCTGAATGTGCTCCGGGAGCGGGCCGGGATGGGTGCCCGCCTCCGACGAGTTGTTCGGTGCGCGGCCAGCATGCAAGGGCGGACCCGGCGCCGGCTTGGCGTCGGCTTGGCCTGCCTGCCGGCCGATTACCCCTGCCCTGAGCAGGGCCCGGTGCCAGTGCCCGGCGGCCGCCTGGGCGAGGGCGTTGCGGATGGGGGGAGCACGAGGCTCAGCCCCCGGGTGGGCGATAGTCGCCGGTCACCTTGACCGCAGCGTCGACTTCTCCCGGAGTCAGCAGGACGGTGGTCTTGACGTCTACCTTGCCGCTGGCGGCGACAAGCAGCGCGACACCGGCAGCGGTTACGTTGTCCGGCAGATCCATGATCGTAACCACGTCCGTTTCGCCGAAGGCGTAGTAGAACGCGTCTAGCTTTCCGCCGACGCTGCTGCACGCCTTTTCGACGACGGCCCGGCGGGCCGAACCACCTTCCTGGCGGAGTCCCTGGACCCCATCGCCGGTATAGGACGCTTGGATGAGGTACTTCGGCATGGGTTCCCCCCTTGGTCGCAGATGCCACTCTGGCTACTTCACTAGCCCCAGCGGCAACGTACCGGATTCGGCTCCCCGCCAAACCAGGCTGCGCGACTTGCTGGGGCGTCGTCCGCAACGGATAGTCTCCGAGCCAGCCGGCGCAACCCTTGACGCGGCAACTCAACTCGCACATATCTGCCGATCCGGACGCTAAGAAGCCAGCACCAGGCCCCGTCTTCTCGAGTACGGATTCGGCGGTATGGCGCACGTTCTGACCATGGCCGAGATGCTGCATCGGCTACAGATCGTGTTGTAGCTCGTTTTCGGCGGGCGGCGTACGTTGCGGGCATCGTTCATGGCTGGGACCTGCGGCCCCAGCCTTCCAGGCCCCGGCTGTCCCTGGAGGTGCCATGATGGCCGCCGCAGTTGCTTCAACTTCTCTCGTCCCCGTCCATCCGGTATTTACCGAGTCCGAGCGGCTTGCGCTCGCCGGATTCCTGGCCGGGTACCGCGGCTTGACCCGCGACGCGTACACCCTCGACCTGCGGCAGTTCACCGGCTGGTGCCGCGCCCGCTCACTGCCACTGTTCTCGGTCCGCCGCGCCGACATCGAGACCTGCGCCCGGGAACTGGAAGCCCCGCGGCCGGCCCCGCGCTACCGTCACCCGGCGGCTGTGCACCATCGCCGGGTTCTACAAGTACGCCGTCGAGGAAGAACTCCCGGGCCACCCCCCCGGCGGCGCATGTTCGCCGACCCCGGCTGGACTACAAGTCGCACGCCACCGTGCTGGACCGCAACGAGCTCGGCGCGCTCCTGGCCGCCACAGGGCTCGGACCGCCTCCCCTTAGCCGCCATTTGCCGTTCACGACCGGACGGCCGTGGATGCACCGGGGATGAACGGGCGGTCGTCGGGTGCGGCCTGGCGTGCGGCCAGGATCTGGGCGGCGGGCCGGCCGATGGGGATGCGCAGGGGCAGCTGTGGTGCTTCTGCCGCGTCGGCGATCCCGGCCGCGACTTCTTCCGGCGTGATCATCAGACTGGCGCGCGGGCCGCCCTGGGTGAGCAGGCGGGCGTAGGGATCGCCGGGCAGGGTGTATGCGGTGACGTGGTCGAGCGAGCCGGAGCTGACCGGGCCCGGTTCGAGCAGCGCGGCCTCGATCCCCAGCGGGCCCGCCTCGATGGCCAGGGCCTCGACCACCGCCTCAAGGGCCCATTTGGTCGCGGCGTAGGCCGCGCTGAGCGGCACCGCGATGCGCCCGGAGATGCTGGACATGAACAGCAGCCGCCCGCGGCCGCGGGCGCGCATCCCTGGCAGGACCGCCTGCGCCACCCGCAGGGCGCCGATCGTGTTGATGTCCAGCAGCCGCGCGAGTGCCTCCGGTGGTATCGCCTCGACGGCGGCGTTGAAGATCTCCCCGGCGTTGGAGACCAGAACATCGATCTCGCCGGCCTCCCCGACCGCCGCGGTGATGCTGGCGGGGTCGGTGACGTCCAGCGCGAGCCGCTGGTCCGCGGGCAGGCCGGCGAGCGTGCGCGGGTCCCGCGCGGTGGCGATCACCCGGTGGCCACGGCGGGCGAACTCCTCCGCCGCCGCTCGGCCGATGCCCTTCGACGCTCCTGTGATCAGTACCGATGCCATGACGACCTCCTGGGTCCGGAAACTTGGCAGGTTCGGCTTCTAAACCATGAATGCCACGCTCGGCCTTCGCTGGGCGGGCCGGGCGGGTCAGGCGACCTGTGGGTAGAGGCCGGCGACTCCGGCGGAGAGTCCGGCGAGGACGCTCTTACTGGCCTCGTCGGCGATGATCTCGGCGTCGCCGGCCTCGATGCCGTCGATGGCCAGCTTGGCGATGGCGGCCGGGTCGGACTTGGGTACGTCCAGGTTTCGGGTCATGTCGGTGTCCATGTAGCCGACGTGCAGGGCGGTCACCCGGGTGCCCTGCGGCGCCAGTTCCAGGCGCAGGGCGTTGGTTAGCGACCACTCCGCCGACTTGGCGGCGCAGTAGGCGCCGGCGCTGGGGATGGTCAGCCAGGACAGTCCCGACAGGATGTTCAGCACCGCGCTGCTGCCTTGCGCGGCCAGTTGCGGGGCGAACGCCCGCGTCACCGCTAGGGTGCCGAAGAAGATGGTGTCCATGTCCAGCCGGATGGCGGCCAGGTCTCCGGTCAGCAGCGAGGATCTGGTCTGCGAGCCAGCGTTGTTGACCAGGATCGCCACCCCGCTCGCGGCCTGCGCCGCGCGCGGCGACCGAGGCCGGGTCGGTGATGTCCAGCGCAATGGGGGTGACGCCCGGCAGGTCCACGGTCTGCGGGTCGCGGGCAGCGGCGTAGACGCGGGCGCCCCGGTCGCGAAGTTCCGCGGCCAGGTGCCGTCCCAGGCCCCGGTTGGACCCGGTCACCAGCGCGGTCTTGCCTGTGATGTCCATGATGTCTTTCCTTCCTGAGTGTGTTTCTCGCAGCACGGGACGCGCGGCTGCGGGTCCCGCGCTGATAGCCGGTTCAGCCGCCGCTCACCGAGGAGCGGGCGCCGGTTCGGACGCGAGAACTTCTTAGCCACGGCTCTCCCGGGCGCTTCCGGACTCGCGCGGATAGATCTGCTGTGAACGCTACAAATCCGGTAAGCCGATCGAATCCCGGAAGGTCCTTAGTCCTGCCGGTAGCCATCGGGGCCTTGCCCCGGAATGACTAAGGACTTTCATGGATGCGGCACCCGGCAGGCTGGCCATAACGTTTAAGAAAGAGGCCAGTGATCACGGGAAGGCCCACGCCGGAGGTGGAACCAGCCAGCAATGAAGGATGATGACCTGCGGCGCCACGTCGCCGCCGAGCTCTCCTGGGATCCCCAGGTGGGCAGCGAGACGATCGAGGTATCGGCCGCCAGCGGCATGGTCACGCTGCGGGGGTCAGTGTCCAGCTTTCGGCTGAAACGGGCGGGGGGCAGGGCCGCGGCACGCGTCCGCGGCGTTACCCGGGTCGCTAATGAACTGAGGGTACGTATTCCGGACAAAGACCGCCGGGACGACGAGGACCTGCGCGGCGACGTGCGAGAGGCGCTGATGCTGGACGTCTCGGTGCCCATGAGCGTCGATGCGCAGGCCCGGGACGGCTTCGTCACCCTGACCGGCACGGCGCAGTGGCACTACCAGCGCGAGGCAGCCGAGCTCCGCGCCGCCAGCGTCCCCGGCGTTTGGCCGCGTTCGCCAGTGCCTCCAGGCCGATCAGGAAAGCTGACTCCTTGATCATTCCCCCAGGGCCCCCATCCTCATCCTGGTAGCTCCGCGTCCCGGGGTTCCGCGTCCGACGGCTCGATGTCGTGGGCCGCGGGGATGAGCAGGCTGACCCGGTCGCCGGGGGCCAGGGTGATGTCCGGGTGCGGCTGCCTGAGCGAGCCGCCGCGCAGCACCAGGACCGGGATGCTCGCATGCGGCCACCTGACGTCGCCCAGTTTGCGGCGGGCCGCCGACGAGTTCCCGGTGATGGTGATCTCGGCGACGTAGTAGCCGGGCAGCGGGACGGACGGGTGCTCGAGCAGGGCCTGCGGGTCGTCGGGCTCCTCGTCGGCGGCGGCCTGCGCGTGCGCGGTCTCGTCGGCGGTGCCGGCGAGCCGTCGGGCGAGCGCGCGCAGCACCCCCGCGCTGGTGACCCACCCTTCGAGCTGGCGCTCGTCCGGCGATACCACGGGCAGTCCGTCCCGGCCGTAGACCGCCAGCTGACGCAGGGCCGAGCCGAGCGATTCGGAGGAGAACAGCGTCTGTATGTCATGCCGCTCGGCCACCAGGCCGGGAAGCGCCGTTCCGTCCGGCCACCCCCCGGCGCCGTCCCGGCCGGCCGGTGCGCGGCCTTGGCGGCCGGGGGGACCGGGAGCGCGGGCCGGAACGGGTGCATGACGTCGGTGATCTTCAGGTCCGCCACGGCGCGCCAGGGGGCGGCCCGGTCGATGTCGGTGCCGCGGCGCAGCAGCTTGGTGGTGTAGATGGTGCCGTAGCTGAGCGCGCGGGACACGGTGGTGGCGATCGCGACCGCGAGCATGACCGGGAGAGTGAGGGAGAAGTCGCCGGTCATCTCGACGACGCTGGCGAGCGATGTGAGCGGGGCGCGGGCGGCGGAGGTGAACACCGCGCCCATCGCGACGACGGCGTAGAGGGCGGGCTGCCCAGCGCCGGCGCCGAACAGGTGGTTCACGATGTCGCCGTAGGCCATTCCCATGGTGACGCCGATGAACAGCGACGGGGCGAAGATGCCGCCGGAGCCGCCGATGCCCATCGTCACGCTGGTGGCGAGGATTTTCCCGAAGGCGAGGACGATCAGGAACCAGATCGCGTAGTCGCCGGCGGTGGCCTTGAACATGACCGGGTAGCCGACGCCGTACATCTGCGGGAGCGCCAGCAGCAGCAGGCCGAACGCGAGGCCGAGGACGGCGGGCCTGGCCCATTCGGGGCGGCCCTTCCACAGGGCGTCGCACCAGTCCTCGATCTTGTAGAGCACGTTCTTGAACGCCAGCCCGGTCAGCGCGGCGAGGACGGCGAGGACGGCGACGAGCAGGTAGTTGCGGGGGCTGCCGAGGGTGATGCCGGCCGGGAACCCGGACAGGAACGGCTTGTCGCCCAGGAACGGGATCGCGACCGCGTCGGCGATCATGGCCGAGAGCATGACGGTGAACAGGGCGTCGACGGCGAACTCGCGCAGGATGATCTCGACGCCGAAGAACACGCCGGTGATCGGGGCGTTGAAGGTGGCGGAGATGCCGCCCGCGGCGCCGCAGGCGACCATGATCCGCAGCCGGTTCTCCGGCAGCTTGACCCACTGGCCGACGCTGGAGGCCAGGGCCGAGCCGATCTGCACGATCGGCCCCTCGCGGCCGACCGAGCCGCCGGAGCCGATGCACAGCGCGGAGGCCAGGGACTTGACCACGGCGACCTGCCAGCGGATCCGGCCGCCGTTGTCGGCGACCGCGACCATCACCTCGGGCACCCCGTGCCCGCGGGCCTCCCGCGCCCAGTTGTAGATCAGCGGCCCGTACAGCAGGCCGCCGATCGCCGGGATCACCACGAAGAACCCCAGGCCGAGCCACGGCAGGTGAGCGCTGCCGACGCGCCCGGCCTGGCCGAACTCGTCGTGCCCGGTCGCCAGCCAGGTGAAGAAGTAGACCAGGTACCGGAACACCACCGCGCCGAGGCCCGCGCCGACGCCCACCAGCAGCGCCAGCAGGAACATGCCGCTGCGCCCGGCCCGCAGCCACGCCGCCGCCCGCGCGAGGGCCGGCCTGCCCGTCGCGGGCGCCGTCATGACCGCTCCTGCGCGCGAGCCCGGGCCGGCGGGACCTGCGGGACGGGCCCGCCCGGGCGGGCGGGCGGCCGCGGGCGCGGCACAGGCGCGCCTTCCGCCGCCGGTTGCGGCCACTGGGCGCCCGGGACCCCGCCCGCAGCTGCCGCGAGGTCCCGGAACGCCTCCGCGACCGCCCGCTGGGCAGGCACCGGGAACCTGCCGAGGATGCCCGCCACCAGAGCGCGCTGCCGCCCGGCGGCCTCGTCAGCCACTTTCCGGCCCGCCGCGGTCAGCGAGACAAGCACCGCGCGGCGGTCGCCGCTCGCCCGGCGCGTGCGGACCAGGCCCTGGCGCGCCAGCCTGTCGCACATCCGCCCGGCCGACGACGGCGCCACGCCGAGCGCGCCCGCCACGTCAGCCAGCCGCGATGTGCTGCGCGACGCCAGCACCCCGAGCGCGCGGCACTGCGCGGCCGTGAGTTCTCCGGCCTCCGCCCCCGGCGAGATCATGCGCCGGCTCACAGCCAGTACTGCGTCCACGGCAGCGGGGTCCGCTTGCGGTTCTCGTGTCACCTGACCGTCCATATCGCGTGTATCAGCCAATGATTGCATCATACAATACTTGTATCATGCATCATACGCGATGCCGGCGCACGACGGTTTTCGCGGTGAGCGGGCGCCAGCCCTGGACGGCGGCCATGCGCCCGGGCCGTCGGCCCGAGAGCCGGGCCGCCGGCGGTCGGCGGGGCCGGGGTCAGGACGGGCCGTAGTCGGTGAAGACCCTCCGGTAGATGGTGCCGTGGCCGACCTCGCCGCCGGACCAGAGGGTGAATTGCTCCCCCGCGTCGAGATAGGCGTCGGCGTGGTCGTCGGACACCCTGGCCGTCACCGTGGCATGGTCGCCGGGGCGGAGCGGCTCTTCGCCGTCCCACCACATCTCCGCCGGCCGGAGCCGGGCCGGGCCCCCGTCGGCGCGCAGGGGCAGGGCGGCGATCATCAGGGCGCGGGTGTGGCTCGGGTACTGCCGGGCGGGCGGGTGCAGTGCGCTAGAGCGAGGCTCGACGGGGTCGAGTGTGATCTGCGCCCTGTACCTGAACTGCCGCACCTTCATCACCTGCCGTTGAGCCGGCCATTGACTGGCGTGATACAAATATTGTCCTATACAATAGTTCCCTCATGGTTGGATCACAAGGCGGAAGGGGCGCCGGAATGCCATCGGCAGACGACGGGGACGCGCTCGAGCCCGGGACTGCGGAGGTGCTGCAGGCCGCGACGCGGGTTCTGGCCGGGGTGGCGCTGCGCAGCCTGGACGTCCTGGATTCCGCGGTGACCCTGCCGCAGTTCCGGCTGCTGGCGGTGCTCGCCGACCTGGGGCCGGCGCCGTCCGGGCGGGCCGCCCGGGCGCTCGGCCTGGACCCGTCGACCATCACCCGGCTGGCCGACCGGATGGTCGCCGCCGGCCACGTGGCCCGCGGCACCGACCCGCAGCACCGCGGCGTGGTGACCCTCCAACTGACCGCCAGCGGCCGTGACCTGGTGGCGGCAGCCGACGCGTGGCGGCGTCGTGAGCTGGCCCGGATCATGGCACGGCTCGCGCCCCCGGAGCGGGCGGCGGTGACCGACGCGCTCGGTCTGCTAGTCGGCGCGGCAGGCGACGACTACGGGATCACCGCCAACCCCCCGGTACCGCTGTGAGCCCCTCGCCGGCGAGCGCCGCCTGACCCCGACCAGACAACATTCCACAGACCCGGGAAGACGCTCCTCATGACTATCGGCATACTCGCCGCCGCGCTCGGAGTCCTCATCAGCGCCGCGGCCATCATCATCCCCCGCATAGTGAACCGCGGAAACAACCCGGAAGACCACACAGACTCGCTGGCCTACCTGAAGCAAACCGGCCGGTCGGCACAGGACATCGCCCGCGGCAACGCAGGCCTGGCCTTCCAGCGGGACAACGATGCCGAATCACAGCACGCGGGCGGCTCAGACGGTCCCGCATAACGACGCAGGTTCGCGCGTGCGCCGGGGCGCCGCGTGATCCAGACTCCCCATTTCCCGCTCAGGCCAGGCTCAGTCCGACCCCCCCGCAAGACACAAACGCCGGAGGCGGCTTCGCAGACCCCGCTCTTAGAGGACGTTTCGCGGGTTGATGTCGGAGCCTGTAACTTCAAGTGTGTAAATGTTTTTGAATTTAGTTGTTTAAGCTGCGTTCCAGCATGTGCCCGGTCTGCCGTCTGCGGAGGAGCTTGCTGCCCTGCCGCATGAGGAGCTGGCCGCGCGGCTGGCGGAGGCGTACCGGGTGATCGGCGAGATGAGCGCGCGGCTGGAGCGGCTGGAGAGGCGCGTGGCGAGGGATTCGTCCACGTCGTCGAGGCCGCCGTCGTCGGACAGCCCGTATAAGAAGAGGGAGCCGCGGGACCGGTCGCTGCGGGAGAAGGGGAAGCGGGCGCCGGGCAAGCAGCCGGGCGAGCCGGGCAGCACGATGAAGCTGGTGGATAACCCGGATCACCGGTTCTGGTATCCGCCGGCGGAGTGCCGGGGGTGCGGCACGGACCTGTCCGGCGAGAAGGTCTTCGCGCAGCGCCGTCACCAGGTCACCGACATTAAGCCTGCGCCGGCGCCGGAGGTCACCGAGCATGTGGCGCAGTCGAAGCAGTGCCCGTGCTGCGGTGAGGTGACCGAGGGCGGGCTGCCGCCCGGGGTGCGGGCGCGGGCGTCCTTCGGGCCGGAAACCCACGCGCAGGCGGCGAACCTGG
Organism: uncultured Actinomycetota bacterium; assembly: GCA_963836195.1. Taxonomy (GTDB): domain Bacteria; phylum Actinomycetota; class Actinomycetes; order Streptosporangiales; family Streptosporangiaceae; genus Trebonia. The sequence goes on from CAWIIX010000005.1 coordinate 551,665, forward strand.
TCAGCGGGAACTTCATCCCGGCCGGCCGGGCTGGGGTGCTGATGCGGGAGCTGGCCGGGGTCCGGGTCTCGGTGGGCCGGATCGCGGGGGTCCGGGCGAAGGCCGCGGCGCTGGTGGAGACCAGCGGTTTCATGGACCTGGTGCGGGAGCTGCTGCGGCAGGCGGAGGCGGTGCATGCCGACGAGACCCCGGCCCGTGCCGCGGGCGGGATGCGGTATGTGCACCTGGCCTGCACCCCGTACCTGACGCACATGCACACCGGGGACCGGTCCGCGCCCGCGGTCGATGCCGGCGGTGTGCTGCCCGGCTACGCCGGCATCATCGTCCGCGACGGCTACCACGGCGGGTACGGCCACCTCACCGGCGCGCTGCACGCCTGGTGCGGTGCCCACCTCTTGCGCGACATGAAGGACCTGTACGAGTTCGAGCCCGGGAAGCAGGACTGGGCCGCGCAGATGGCCGGCCTGCTCATTGAGGCCCGCGACGCTGCCCGCGCTGCCCGCGCCGAGGGGAAGAAGGCCCTGGACCGGGATGTCCTCGGCGGCCTCACGGGCCGCTACCGGGCCATCGCCGCCGCCGGGCTGGCCGCGAACGTCTACCGGCAGACCGGCACCGCCAAGGACGCCTGCCGGATTGCCCGCCGGTTCCTGAGGCACGAGGACATGATCCTCCGCTTCATCACCCGTCCTGACCTGGACATTTTCACGAACAATGAAGCCGAGCGGACGATCCGCCCGGTTAAGGTCCAGCAACGCGCTTCCGGAGGCTGCTGGCGCACCCTCGGCGGCCTGGCCGACTTCGCCGTCGTCCAGTCCTACCTGACCACCGCCGCGAAATGGGGCACCGCCAAAATCGATGCGCTCCGCGGCCTGTTCAACGGCAACCCCTGGATGCCACCCGGAATCGAGCCCGCCCCAACCGGATAACCAGGCCTTCTCACCTGTGCTACGGCAAGCCCCTTGTTACGCGTCGTTCGCCATGAGCGGGTCTGTCCGGCACTCGCGGCGAGCGCTGATTGCTGGCATGCCAGTCCGTTGGGCCTCTCCGCCGTGCTCATGCCGGCGCCGGGATGCTCGCCGTGGCGGCTCCAGCCGGCTCATGGCTATCCCGGCCAGCGTCACGGATAGTGGTGGCTGGGCCGGGATATGGCGCGCGAGATCCGCCTTACCTGCGTGGTGACTGGCCGCTGATGCTGGGCCGTGCCCGTAGGGTCGTTCTGTCGCGGAGGGGAGATGGTAAGCATGTCAGGGATCTCCGGGCGTGGTTGCCAGCACGGCGACTGGGCGCGGACCTGGGTGAGGTTGGTTATCCCCCGTGCGCCAGGATGATGGCATGGCTTCGGGAGATTGCGGAAATCCTCCTCGCGTCCGGTCGTGGATTACCCCGAGGGCCGCGAAGGGCGGCGCGAGTGCCATCGAAGGGCAAGGCGTGCATGCCGTCGAGGCGATAGCGGCCGGGGAGATTGTCGCGGTCAAGGGCGGCCATATCGTGGACGGCGCCGTTGCCGCGAGCTTGCCTGACGCCATCAGGAACTCCGCGTTCCAGATCGGGCCGGACCGCTTCCTGGCAGCGCTCGCCCAGGATGAGTACGACGGGGTGATGATGCGGGTGAACCATTCGTGCGAGCCGAACGTGGGCATGGGCGGCAACGTCGCCCTGGTGAGCATGCGGGACATCGCTGCCGGCGAGGAGCTCACCATCGACTATGCCCTGTTCCTGGGTGATCCTGGCTTTGCCATGGAGTGCCGGTGCGGTGCGGCGGCCTGCCGCGGGGTGGTGAGGGGAACGGACTGGATGCGCGCCGAGGTGCAGCAGCGCTACCGGGGATGGTTTTCCTGGTGGCTCCAGCAGGAGATCGCCCGGCACTAGGGCGGCCCGGTTACAGGAGCCGGCCGGCCAGGCTGAACACCTGGCCGGTAGGCCCCCGCGAGGGCAGCGCCGCGACGAATAGCGCGAGCCGCGCGACCTCAGCCGGCTCCTTGAACCACTCCCCGCGATCTGCCCAGCGGCGTTCGGCTTCGCTATCGTGCTCGCCGCCGCCGTCCATCCCGGGGGTGCGGGTCGGGCCGGGGATCAGCTCATTCACCGCGATGCCGCACTCCCGGAGCTCGGCCGCCAGGACCCGGGTCAGCGCGCTGGCACCGGCCTTGGCCACGGCGTAAGCACCGGCGCCTCCCGTGCTCACCCGCGCCATCCCCGATCCGATGATGATCACCGAGCCGCCGCCGCCGCGGATCAGCGCCGGAACGCTGACCTTCGCGGTATTCCAGACCCCGGTCAGGTTGACGTCCAGAACCTGATGCCAGTCCTCGGGCGGATAATCCAGCACCGGCCGGTGCCGGGGCTGGATTCCAGCGTTGGCGACCACGATGTCAAGACGCCCGAACCGGTCCAGCGTTTTCTCCACGGCACCGGTCATCGCCGCAAGGTCGGCCACATCCGCGCATACAGCCAGGGCGGTCCCTCCGCTCTCTGTGACGCGCTGAACGGTCTGCGCGAGTGGCGCAGCCCGCCTGCCGGTCACCGCCACGCAGGCTCCCGCCCCGGCGAAGGTTTCCGCGATCGCCGCGCCGATTCCCGTGCCGCCGCCGGTCACGAGGGCGACCTTTCCGTCGAGGCTGGCCATGACGGCAGAATAGGCCGATGCCGGGCAAGGTGATTCCTGATCGCCTCGGACACCACCCGAGTCGATGTGCCGCTGATGGAGAACGCCCGAACTGGACGATCTGCAAGCTTCGCTGCGGGCGACTCCCGCAGCAGCGAGCCATGAGGAATCGGCGTTCCGCGTGCCTTGCCCTGACCGTAGCATTCCGGCGCGGTCACTGACAGTGGCGATGACCGACCGATCTTGGGGCCACGGCAATGGCTTCGCCAAGCCGCACGCTCACGATGGTGCCGCTGCCGCAGAAGGGCACCGCCACGACCGTGCTCACGATCGGTGGCGCGAGATGCTCATAGCGAGTGACGCGTAACAGCCCCCTGACGCTTGCTGAATAGCTACGCGCGGCAGGCCAAGCCCATGTCGTACTCTATCCCGCGAGCAGGTTCATAATGAGCTTATGCCAACAGCAAGCGCGGGTGCGTTCCCGTGGAATTGGGATGCCGTTACGGCAATCTCTACGGCAGTGCTCGTGTTTGGCCTTGGCATCTCGTTCCTGGCCCTCGTGCAGCAGCGCAGGAGCGATCGTGAGCAGCGCAGGCAGGCGGTTGAACTCCAGGTTGACGCCGCCCGCCGTGATCGTGAGCAGCGCAGGCAGGCGGTTGAACTCCAGGCTGACGCCGCCCGCCGCGACCTGGCCACCAAGATCATGATCGACGCGTTCCGGATCCTGATCGACAGTCCCTGGTCTAGGGACGACACGTTCCTGGAGAAAATACAAAATCCCCTGTCGATGCTCCAGCTAGTCTTGAACGATGATGAGATCGGGATCATCAGGGAAATGATCAAGGCGCAAACACGCGCGATAAGTACCAAAGAGAGCGTTGGCATGGGACCGCTCCTGAGCGCCCTCCGCGCACGGATACGCGAGAATCTTGGCATAGACAAAACAGATCAGCCGTTTGAGTACTTGCGCACTTGGACACCCCGCACGCGAAGCCTCCAAGCACTCGTCACCCTGTGGCTGGCTCTCATGGCGGAACTGGCAGGAGATGACAGCCAGGAGATGACGATGCGGCAATTGAGGGGCACCGCGCGGCTGGTGGAGCTCATGGGGTGGCGCCGCGAACGGGAAATCGTTGGCGCCATCGCCGACGAGTGGGAGGCAGCGGACCGTGTTCGACGCGGGCAGCTCGCGGACGAACTCGGCGGCTGGATCCGTGAGACCCAGCAGATCATTGATGGCAATGGGCACGGAGTCTGGTGGCGCCATCTGGGAGATCAGGAGGCCGACGCCGACCGCGAACCAGAGTAAGGCCTCGGTGGGAATGTCTAGCTCAGCAGCCACGCTGATAGCGGGAGATCTGGCCTTAATTCGCTTGACGCGCGGGCTCGCTGCCGGTGGGGTTATCCGCAGCGACCAGATGGCTTGCCGGGATGCGCCGCTGAGGGGAGGAGGCGATGGCCGTGCTGCGGCATATTGCGGCGCCGGAGGGGGTGGCCGCCGGGCGCGGCTACAGTCAGGTGGTCACGGCCGCGGGCGGCTGGTGGTGGTGAGCGGCCAGGTCGCGCAGGACGAGCGCGGCGAGCTGGTCGGTGCCGGGAATGCCGGAGTTCAGGCGCGGCAGGTATTCGAGAACCTGCGCCGGTGCCTGGCCGCGGCCGGGGCCGGCTTCGGCGACGTGGTGAAGCTGGGCTTCTTCGTCCTGGACGTCGCGCACCTGCCCGCCGTGCGCGCGGCCCGCGACGCCGTCATCGACACCGCCCGGCCCCCCGCGAGCACCGCGGTTCAGGTCGCCTCCCTGTTCGCCCCCGGCTACCTGATCGAGGCAGAGGCCCTCGGCCCTGGCCGACGACTGATCACAGCCACGCACCGGGCGACACCGGCATGCAAACGACAGGCAACGAGACAGCAGACAAGCGCGCCAGAGCCGATCTGTGCGGGAGCGTATGTCGTAACACTGCGCACAAAGCGTGCGCGGAACTGGGTTATCTGCGTGGGCGGTCATCGCTGCGGGGGGTGGCTCGCCTGCGGGGCCGCCGGCTTGCCCGCGGGACGGAGCCTCACGTATGGCCATCGCCCGGGACGGCGCCGAACGGATCCGATGAAGTTCAGTGTCCAGGGTGGAGCGCGGCGCCATCGCGTGCGACGATGCGCGGTCGTTGCCAGCGCTCTTGGCGCTCATCTTGTCCGGTGATCGATTTCTGCGAGCCGGGCCCTTACCTGGTCTCCTAGCTCGGTCAGCACGTCAAGCTGCGCGGGGGTGACGTGGTCGATTAGCACGTTGCGTATGTCGGCCACGTGGAGCGCGGCGGCTTCCTCGATCAGGGCGCGGCCTCGCTCGGTGATGACGACAACGGCGCCGCGCTGGTCGGTTGGGCAGGGTTCGCGGCGGATGAGGCCCCGGTTCTGCATCCGGGTCAGGTGCTGCGACAGGCGGCCTTTCTCCCAGCGCAGCAGCCTCGCGAGGGCATTTGACCTCATGCGCCCTTCGGGTACTTCGGACAGGTGGGCCAGTACCTCGTAGTCGGCCGAGGACATTCCGCTGTGGGCGCGCAGTTGCCGCTCGATGTACTCGGAAATCCCCGCCTGCATGGTCATGAGACTGCGCCAGGCTCGCTGTTCGCGTTCGTCCAGCCATCGCGGTTCACCCATGCCCGCCACCCTACCGCGTTGGTTGACATGTGAACCAGTTCGTGCCTACATTTGATTAACACCTCAACCAAATCGCTCAGGCAGCAGTCCTCACCAGCGGCAGCTCACACCGGGAGTACGCATGCTTACAGAAACGCCTTACGCCATCGTCGGCACGGGAAACATCGGCTCGGCGCTTGCCCGTCTCTTCGGCAGGGCCGGGCTCGGGGTACGGATCGCCAACACGCGCGGACCCCGCACGATCAGTGAACTGGCCGCCTCCGCCGGCCCGTCGGTCCTCCCCATGTCCCTGGCAGACGCCCTAGCGCGCGACGTCATCTTCCTGGCCATCCCGTTTACCGCGGTGGAACAGTTCGGCAAGGAACTGCCCGACTGGACCGGCAAGACCATCGTCGACGCCACCAACGCGCACTACGCGCCCAACGCCGCCAAAGACATCCTCAAGGGTCGGCTCTCCTCGCACTACGTCGCCGAGGTCCTGCCCGGCGCCCGGGTCGTGAAGGCCTTCAACCAGCTTCCCGCCCAGACCCTCGCCGCCCCGGTTCCCCCCGCCCAGGGCCGGCGCGTGGTCTTCATCTCCAGCGACTTCCCCGAGTCCAGCGCCCAGATCGCCCAACTCGCCAACGCCCTTGGCCTGTCGGCGGTAGAACTCGGCAGGATCGGCGAAGGCGGGCGCCTCATCGAGGTCCCCAACGCGCTGGTACTCAGGAACCTCACCGAACAGCCGCTCACCTGAACCACCGGGTCTCCGGACAGACAGCGCTGACGAACGTCGCCACCACGTACCTCCGCCCATGCAGAACGAACTGTGCGCGGCCGTCACCAGCGGGCCGGTCACTCCCCGGCCGGTGCCGGTGACCGCCCCGAGCCGGCGGCGCTGCGCGGCAGCAGTTCTCCGCTGGCAGCGCAGGGTTCCTGCCGGGGCGATTCCTCAGGTCCTGCCGAGCCCAGCACGGGTTCGTGTCCCGGTCAGCCAGCGCGGCTACCGCGTCACCGCCCGCCGCGCAAGCGGGTCATCGCATCGTTGACGTGACGCCCGCTCACCCCGCCAGAAGGCAGCCTGGCCCACGGCTGCCACGGCCTGCCACACCAGCCGAACCGCGCTGCCCAGGGAGATCACCTCAGCGCCCGGATGCTCGACCGGCTCGACGAGACCCTGGGCACCCCGGCTTAGCTAGCCGAGGCCAGCGTTGAGAAACGGTAGCTCAGCCTGGCTCGGGAGAGCTGGGCCGGCGGGGCAGTCCTCCGGGACGTCACAGCCTGGCGAGCGTCTCACTTGGCATCAACTAGGTCATCACACGGAAAGAGGGATTAACCATGACACGCCAACCACTTCGCATCGGGGGCTACCGGTCCGAGCACACCGAGCCACTGTTCGACGGCAGGGTCAGCATCGAGGGCGTCGATGCCGTCTTCGACTCCTCGCCGCTCGTTTCCGATGTCTTCTACAGGATGGTGAAAGGCGAGTACGACGCCGCGGAGTTCGGCCTGAGCTACTTCCTGCGGACCTTCGACACCGAGGAGTCGCCGTTCCTGGCGCTGCCGATCTTTCCGAACCGGAACTTCCGCCACTCCGCCATCTTCATCAACACCGACAGCGGCATCGAGAAGCCCGAAGACCTCGCGGGCCGGACCATCGGCGAGTTCGCGCTATACGGCCACGACGCTGGCGTCTGGCCCGATGCTGGGTTCTGCCGCGAATTTTGTGGTCACGGTAAGTGAGGGGTTAGGGCGCTTTCATTTGGGCTCCGGCACAAATAACGTGAAGTTGGCGTTTCGATCTTGAAACGCCCGGCAGGTCGTACGGTCGAGACGGTCTGCGCCGGAGGTCGGTCGCGCGCTGGGGCACCGGACTGCGCGCCGGCCGTTACCGGGCACGAAGCATGTCCTTACCGCTCACCCGGCTAGGAGCGCTCCTAATCGCTGCGCGGCGGCTTGACCCCGGAAACGGCCGTCTGATTGCAGCAGTGTCCGTTGGGGATCCCGCTGCGGCACAGCGCGCGGGTGAGAGGCTGGAGCGGTGTGATGGACTCATCCCTGTGATTACCGTGCCGTCCACGTTTCGGGCCATGCTGCGCGGGTCGCACGAAAGGCGCGCGTGGCTGGATTCCCTGCCTGAGCGGGTAGATCAACAGTGCCGGGCTTGGAACCTCTCGCTCGACGGTGATCCCTGGCACGGATCGAACGCAATGGTACTTCCGGTCCGGCGCGGTGATGAGCAGTTCGCGTTGCGGCTGACCGCACCGGATGAGAGCTTCCCCGCCGAGGTGGCGGCGCTGCGGTTCTGGGCCGGCCGGGGCACTGTGCTGCTGGTGGAGACGGACCTCGGGGCCGGGACCATGCTGCTGGAACGGCTGGATCCGGCGCGGTCGCTGGCCACCTTGCCGCTGGCCGAAGCCAATCATCATGCGGGCACGATGATGCGCCGGCTCGCCGTACCTGCCCCCAGCTGGGTGCCCAGCACCGGCGAGCTGGTGCGGGACCGGCTGGCCACGCTGAAGTCGGACTGGGTCGCGCTGGTCCGTCCGGTGCCGGCCGGAATGCTGGCCGCTGCCTGCGCCGCCGCCGAGACCCTGACCTCCGCCACCGGCGACCGCGCCGTTGACGCCGCGCTGCACCACGAGCAGGTGCTCGGGGGGGAGCGGGAACCCTGGCTCACCGTCGATCCCAGCCTGATGCGCGGCGACATCGGGTTCGACCTCGCCCGCTGCCTGTGGGACAGGCTCCACGAGATGCCCGACGCCGCGACGATCAACGAGCAGCTGGACATCATCGCCGACGCTGCGGGCCTCGACCGTGAACACGCTCGCCGCTCAGCGATCTTCCGCACCATCGACTACTGGCTGTGGGGTCTCCAGCATGGATTCACCGAGGATCCCCTCCGCTGCCGACGTCTCGCCACCGCGCTGCTTCAGTGACTCGCCCCTATACCCCCACGGGGGATCACGCGTGGCAATGATGGATCGCTACCTCATGCGTCAGGCAGCGCGCCCGCAAGGAAACCCCCACCGCACACCGGCGCACAGTCGGTGCCCTAGCGCGACCGACCTCCGGCGCAGACCGTCTCGACCGCACGACCCTGCCGGGCGTTTCAAGATCGAAACGCTAGCTTCACGTTATTTGCGCCAGAGCCCAAACGAAAGCGCCATAATCAGGGGCGGCACTGCCGTCAGCCATTCCTCAAGTCGGCCGGACCAGATAGCGCCGACGTGCGGCTCGATTCCGGACTTGAGGCGCTCCGCTCTCTGCTCCGACAGTGACAACCCAGCGACCATGACGTTAGTGTGCGCCACAGGTACGACAATCCGGGGGAGGAAATGCGCAGGAGGCGCGCCCAGAAGCGCCGAGGATCGGTCCCATTCGGGCTGCGGTTACAGCCGGGTCTGGTGTCAGTCGGATTCGTCGGTCACGTCGGGATCGATTAGGTCGTCGCGGGTGATGATGACAGGGGCTGGCTTGCCGAGCTTGCTGGCGCTTGCGACGGGCGGCAGTGCCCGGACGGCGATGAGGTAGACGAGGGTGCCCGCGACGGTGATGCGGGGTGGCCAGAGCTTGGTGTCGTCGTCGCTGGGCAGGGTGAGTGGCCTGCCGGAGAGGTTGATGATGACTAGGTAGGCGACCTGCTTGCCGTACTCGCTCGCGTAGGAGATTGCCTGGTGCACTCCGGAGGCCAGGTGGCGCTTGCCCCGGTCGGAGTCGAAGAGCTTGACCTCGCAGACGAGTGGGTCGCTGGTGTCGAGGTCGGTGAGCACGTCGGACTCGCCGGACGCCGACTGCGCCTGGGAGAAGGGCATGTTGATGCCCTCGCCGAATAGGAAGCGCCGCAGGTGCGCGTCGTAGACCTCTTCCTCCTTGCGGGAGTCCTGCATGGCGCGGGCATGAAGATCCTTGCGGTCGAACCACTCGACCAGGTGGACGTAGCGCTCCAGGACGTAGATGATGCTGCTTTCCTCGCCGACGCGCTCGCTGAGGTAGTCGAAGAGCGGGTGCAGGATGCGCTCGACGAGAGCACGCCAGTAGCCGTCGAACTTCGATCCTGCGGCGAGGGACCGGCCGTACGTGATGACCATTCTCGTGCTGTCGGTCTCCGCGTTGTCTTCGGCGGCGACGTGGCGCATGAACTGCCAGGTGATGAAGGCGCGTCCGGCTGCGGTTTGGCTGGGCCAGCGGAACCCGCGGTTGAGGCCCGTGCCGCCATTCCCGAGAGTGGTCACGAGGATGTCGGGGGCAAGATCGGGTTCTGCCTGCCCTGCCTCGGCGAGAATGGCGCGCAGTGCGGGTTGCCGGTCAATCCAGTCGGCGACGAGCTTGATCTCGTGGCTGGCGTCTTCGTGGTCACAGGTGAAGAGGGTCCGCAGTCGCTCGCGGAGGGCCACCTGCAGGTCCTGCTGGTACCTCATCGTCCTAGTCCTTCCAGCGCCTGGCCGAGGTCCCGGCCGGCGTTCTGGAAGCGCCCGTCGGAATCGATCAGCCAGACGCGGACCCGGCAGCAGGGACAGGTCACCGCGACCTGAGCGATGATCTAGGCGCCGGTAACCCAGAGAGGGTACTCGCACCTGGGGCACGCGACCTCGAGGCCAGCGTGCAGGAGCCAGGTCGCCATCGTTTCGGCCACCCGTCAATCATGCCGGATCAGCAGGCATGTGGCCGAATCGGCGCGCACTGTCCAGACGCAGGGAACGGGCCGGTGAGCACCTCCACGAAGATCGAGTGGACGAAGTCCGATGGGTGCAGCTCGCCTGAAGGGACTGCTGACCTGGAGCTTTGCCTGATTTTCGGTTGACCGGTGATGTGGTCTTCTACCGTCGTGCGCGATCCGGTTGAGCTTGAACACGACTGCGGAACCCCCGGCCGCGATCGACGCCGCGGCCAGATCGGTTGTGTGCAAGGTGCCGGGCCTGGTCTTCCGGGAATGCCAGGTCCGGCCGGCCATGGCCGAAGGCGTCCGCGTCGAAGGCGACGGCCCGGAGACTTCCCTGGCCTCAAGGCCGAGGCGAAGGCCGGCGGGGTGGTGCTCGCAGACTTGGGTGGTGGCACGGTCACGGTCTGTTCTGTCCCTGCTCCGGCCTTCAGGTCTGCCCGGGCGGCCAGCGTCAGGGCCGCATGGCCCCGGTTGCGCAGGTCCCGCAGCGCCCACGCCGGGAGCGGTGGCTTGTGCGGCCCGCGCCGACGCGCGCGGCAGGCTGCCGGCGTCGGCTCCGGAACGGTCATGGTTGCGCTGGCCGGCGGCTCGTGCCGGGGCGCTAAGCCGGCGGGGGCGGCGGCAGGCAGAAGCCGCAGCGCGGACCGGGCACGAAGGCGAGCCTCGTATCGAGCGTTGCGAGCTTCACCCCGAGGAACTCGGCGAGCGCCACGTACCAGGCCTCATAGCTGGTCAGGCCCGGGTAGCCGGTCCGCTCGCCGGCCTGCTCTTGCGACCGTCTGGCGTCGATCTTCGCCTGCAGCCGCTGCAGCCGCTGGGACGCGGCGGCCAGGCGGTCTGCCTGCTGCCGGAGTGACTGGTCCTGGTTCCTCAGCTCGCCGAGCTCGGCCTCAACGGCGTCCTTCCGGGCCAGCGATTCCTGGGCGAGGTCGGGCTGCCCGGCCGCGCGGGCCTCGCCGGCGCGCCGCTCCAGCTCGCCCGAGGACTCCGCCAGGGCCGTCATCTGCCGCTCCACCCGCTTGCGGGCCGTGTCGCAGTCAGCAACGTCCCTGCGGACCCTCCGCAGCAGCTCTACCTGCTCAAGCTCGACCAGGCCGGGCATCTCCACGGGATTGTCGGTGCCGCTGCTGGCCGGCCCGGGCGGAAGGAACAGCCGGGCCCGTTCCGGTGAACCCGGCGGCGCGGCCAGGCCGGGACTGCGCAGCTCCCAGATCCGCTCGGCGAACGGGTCGTACGGGAAATACTCGACGCGCAGCCGCCGGAGGTCGGCGTGCGCCAGCGACGCGGCATCGGCGGAGATCTCGCCCGCGAGCTCCGCCCGGTGCAGGATGCTTGCCGCCTCGACGGGCATGTGGTGCGGCGCGGCAAGCGGCTCGCCCGCGAGCACGGACTCGGCCCACTGCCCCGTCGCGTCGGCGCTGGCCAGGCCCGCCACGACAACCGAGGCGTCGACGACGACCGTCATCGGCGGTCCTTGAGCTGATGCGCGAGAATCCGGTCCGGCGGCAGGGCCGGGGCGGTCGCGGCCTTGCGGGCGCGGACCTCCGCGAGGAGGGCCTCCGCATCGGGCTGGTGAGCGAGGTCTATGAGCTTGGACCGGAGGTACTCCTGGAGCGAGCGCCCGGTCGCCGCCGCCCGCGCCGCGAGCTCGTCGCGCGTCTCATCCGGTACATCGCGGATCGTGATCGACGTCGTCATAGCTGCATTATGCTGCGATCAGCAGCATAATGCAATTGGCGCAGCTCGCCTGAGGAGACTTCTGACTAGGAGCCTTGCCTGATTTCCGGTTAACCGCCGATGTGGTCTTCTACCGTCGTGTGCAGGGGGAAGGAGGCTGCGGATGGGGTCGCTGATCGAGGAGCTCGGGCGGCGGGAGGCGGCTGCCAGGGCCGAGGCGGACCGGCTGCGCGCCCGGATCGAGGAGCTGTCGGGGGAGCTGGCCAGGGCGGAAGAGCAGGCCACGCGGCTGGCGATCGCCCGTGAGGAAGTCACGCGGGTACTGGAGGAGCCGGCCGCCGCGGGACCGCTGGCCGGGCAGGAAGGCAGGCCGGCGGGGGAAGCGAGGCCCGGCTCGCCGGTCGGGGCGGTGACGGTGCCGCCGTGGCGGGAGGGCCTGGAGGCGTCGGTGCTGCCGCGGCCGTACCAGGACCTGCTGGAAGTGGCGGCCGGCGCGGGGCGCCCGCTGCGGGCGGGCGAGTTCGCCGCGGCGGCGGGGCTGCCCGCGGCCAAGGCGAAGGTGGAGGGCCTGCGGTCGAAGCTGAGGCTGCTGGCCGAGCGGGGCTGGCTGGCCCCGGCCGACGGCGGGCTGTTCACCCTGCCCGATCACGCAGGGAAAACACTGAAAACCGGACGGTAACGGGTTCTTCTTCCTTAAGTTCGAAGGTGCTACCTCATCGGCCTCAAGGAAGAAGAACCCTCGGTGGAAGCGTACTCCGCACTCCCTCCTGATGATCCGTTCGCCGTTTCGCAGTCCCTGTTCAGCGCGCTGACCGCCGAGCTCGCCGGGCCCGCCGCGGCCGGGATGACGGCCTTCGACCTGGAGCAGCTCGTGGACGGGCGGGGGCGGGAGCTGCTGCTGCAGCTCGTGCAGGACCACTACGACCTGCGGTCCGTGCGGGAAGAACAGCAGGCCCGCGCGCATCCCGCCCCGGTGACCGGGCCGGACGGGGTCACCCGGACCCGGCTGGAGACCGGGCACGGCCGGCTGCTGGCCACCCTGTTCGGCACGGTGACGGTGACCCGGTGCGCCTGGCGCATGCCGGGGGCGCCCGATTACCGCCCCGCCGACGCCGCCCTGTCGCTGCCGGCCGGGCGGCACTCCCATACCCTGGCGAAACTCGCCGCCCTGGAGGCGGCCCGCGGGTCCTTCGACGCCGCGCACGCGGCGATCGCCCGCCGCTGCGGGAACGTGATCGGCAAGCGGCAGGCCGGGGAGTCCGTCGTGCACTCCGCCTCCGACATCCCCGCGTTCTACGCCGCCCGGATCCCGGAGCCGTGCACGCCGTCGGTGCTGGTGGTCCTGTCGTCCGACGGCAAGGGCGTCGTGATGCGCCCCGGCGCGCTCCGGGCGGCCACGGCGAAGGCTGCCGCGAAGCTGGGGAAGATGCGCACCCGGCTGGCATCCGGGGAGAAACCGAACCGCAAGAGAATGGCCACCCTGGTCACCGTCTACGACGCCGAGCCCGCGAGACGCCGTCCGCACGACGTGATCGCCCCGCCCGGCGGCCGCAACGGCATCCGCCCCCTCAGTCCCGGGCCGAAGGCCCGGGCCAAGTGGCTGGCCGGATCGGTCCGCAAGAACCCCGCGGACATGATCGCCGCCGCGTTCGACGAGGCCGAGGCCCGCGACCCCGGCTACCAGCGCACCTGGGTCGTCCTGGTCGACGGAGCCGAGCACCAGCTGGACCTGATCCGCGCCGAGGCCGCCCGGCGCGGCGTCACGATTCACATAATTATCGATATCATTCATGTTCTCGAATATCTCTGGGGTGCAGGGTGGAGCCTGCACGCTGCCGGCGACCCCGCCGCCGAGGACTGGGTCGCGGTCAAGGCCCTCGCAGTCCTGGCCGGCGACAGTGACCGGGTCTCGCAGGAGATCACCGCCGAGGCCGACGCCGCCGGGCTGGAAACCACCCAGCGGAACGGGGCCGCCGCGTGCGTGCGCTACCTGGAGAACAAGCGGGATTTCCTGCACTACGACCAGGCCCTGGACGCCGGCTGGCCGATCGCGACGGGCGTCATCGAGGGCGCGTGCCGACACCTCATAGCCGACCGCCTCTCCTTGGGAGGCGCCAGATGGGGCCTGGACGGCGCCGAGGCTGTTCTCACCCTGAGGGCAGTGATCGCCAACGGCGACTTCGAGGAGTACTGGCGCTTCCACCTTGAATGCGAGCACCAGCGGCTCTACCCCGGCGTTAAGCAGGGACAATACACACTCGGTGCCTGACCGTCCCGCTCACTCCAAACGAGCTGCACCCAACCTCGATTCACATCTCCGCCCTCGTCCAGGGCTCGGTGACCACGGTAGAACGCAGCCTGTGGTTCAGGTTGCTGGGGCGCAGCAGGATCCCGCTGCTCAGAACGTCCAGGCGTCATTCTGCATCTTCCCGGCGTGGAAAGATTCGAGGAATAGGGCTGGCGGTGCGTCAAAATGCTCGGGGCGGGTTGTGCCTTGTCGCCCCACCGAGCCCGGCACCGATGCCGCGGGGGACCGTTAGGTGTTTATGCTCCTGCGGCCGTCTGGTACTGCTCGACGACGTTGGCCGGGACGCGGCCGCGGTCCTTGACGTCGATGCCCTGCTCTTTGGCCCACTCGCGGACCTTGGCGGTGTCGACGGCGGCGCTGCCGCGCCGGGTGCGGGCTGCGCTCCTGGCGGTGCCGCCGGTCCGCCGGGCGTGCGCGAGGTACTGCTGCAGTGCCTTACGGAGCTCGTCATTGTGCGCGGTGCTGAGGTCGATCTCGTATTCCGCGCCGTCCAGGCCGAAGCGGACAGTGCCGGCCGCCTCGCCGCCGTCGAGGTCGTCAATGAGCAGGGTCTGAATTCTCTGGGCCATGAAATGAATACTAATCCCCTCACGTGAGGGAAAGCGCCAGCCGGGTCTGCGCGCAGCCGGTTGCCGGCCAGTCGTGCCGTCCCGCCCGATACCCATTCCCGCGGTTTGGCCCAGGATTGCCCATCTGCCCTTTTTTGGCGCCCCGGTCCCTTTCCCCGGTGGCCCGTCTGCGACGAAGCTTCCCGAGTCCAAGCAGTTCGTTGATGCCCGGCCTCGGGCCGGGATGAGTGAACGCCCGGCTTGCCAGATCGCCCAGACGGCTGTGGTCAGGATTCCGCAGACTCTCCTCCGTTAGGACCCGGCTTTTGCCGCCTTATGAGCAACCGGCTGTGTCGATCGCGAGCTCGGCGCTGAGCGTAAGCGCCAGGGCGCCGAGCGCCTCGTTCGAGCCTTTGATCCCTCGGCTGCGCAGAGCCCGCCGGGAGACATGCTGCCCCACTCCGGCCAGCTCGCGGGCGATACTGCGGGCGTGGTCTATGTCCGGCCCTGCAGCACGTGGGGCAGGTGCCGGATATTCAGCCACGCCATGGCCGTCGCGCAGGGGCCGTGCGGCGGTCTGGCCTGGCAGGCGGTGCTCGGTGGCGGTCCGGTCCGGAGGATTCTGGTCCGGCTGGTCCCTGGATTGCTGTGCGGGGCGGTCCGCCGGTCGCAGGCGAGTGGCTGGTCTGGGAGCGTCGGGCTGTGCGCGGTCGGCTGCTGCGGCGTCCTCGCGCAGCATGTGGGCGAGGGCGGTCCCCATGCCCAGGACCAGGACCGGGAGGCAGGACACGAGGGTGGTGATGGCCCAGGGCGCCGTGGTGATCTGGTCTTGGTCCATGAGGTGGAACGCGACCTGCCCGGCCATGCCGAGCGCGAAGGAGAAGACCGCTGACCGTCTCGCGAACCGGCGGGTCCGGTCGCTGATCGCGTGGTCGGTGGCGAGCCAGGCGCGCAGCGCGTACGCCGCGTAGCACTCGACCCCGACCGGCAAGGTGACGGCTGTGTCGAGATGAAGCGAGGACCAGATGCCGGGCAGCAGGGGGACTATGCCGAAGCCGGTCTTCTGCGCGATGCCGACCCACCCGGACCATACTTCGGCCGCTCGGGGGACGGCGAGGACCAGCAGCGGCCAGGACCGCATGGTCTTCGCCTGGTCCCGGACCGTCCCGGACCGGTCTGCGGCCGGGACCGCTTCGGGGACCGCTGCCGGTCCGGGACCGGGGCCGCCGGGTCCGCGATGGGCGCGGGGGCGGGTCTGCGCGACGGGGAAGTCAGCCAGCGCTGTCATGCTGCGCCTCCTTCCGGTTCTGCGAGCGGGTGCGGTTCCCCGGTCAGTGCGGCGAGGGCGGTGGCGACCTCGGTGAGCGTGGCGCGCACGTACGTCGAGGTGGCGCCGCCGGTGTCGCCGGCGCCGTCGGTGTGCCCGGCGTAGGCGTGGGCGATGGCGAACCCGAAGGTGCGCCGACCCAGGTCAAGGTGGTGTGGCGGAGCCAGTGGGTGCTGATCTGCTGGGTGCGGACCCAGGGCAGGTGCCGGCCGATCCGGACCCACAGGCCGTCGTAGCGCCGGTAGGTGACCGGGCGCCCGTCGGCGTAGCGCAGCAGCCGCCCGTCCGGCGGGGCGTGGCGCTCCTCGGCGTGCCGCGCCAGGGCGCTCATGAGCGTGGGGGAGACTGGCTGCCAGCGGACGGTCTCGCCCTTTTCCCGCAGCAGGATCAGGCATTGCTCGCGGTCCAGGTCGGCCGGGCGCAGGGCGAGCGCGCCGCCGCGGCGGCAGGCGGTCTCGGTGTGCAGTCGCAGAATCATCGTGTCGAGTTCGGGGTCGTCGCCGGTGGTGGCGGCGATCTGGTTGATCTCCGCCAGCCTGGTGTCGTTGACGGCCCGGCGGGTGGACGGCAGACGGCGGGGCTTGTCGACCTTGCGGGCCGGGTTGTCCCTCTCGTCGATCAGGCCGTCGTCCTGGGCGTGCCGGTACAGGCAGCGCAGAGCGGCGATCAGGTTCTCGGCGGCGCCGCGGCCGCCGCGGGCGTTGCGGCGGGCCACGACGTGCGTCTTGACGTACGCCACCAGTTGCCGGATCTCCGACGGCGTCGGCTCGTCGAGGCGGCGGGCGCCCCACTGCTCGACCACCCGGTTCCAGTAGGAGCCGTACGCCTTGCGGGTGCCGTCGGTGACAGCGGCGGACACCACCGGGACGTACTCGGCGAAGGTGGGGACGGACGCGCGGTTGCGGGGGGTGGCGGTCAGGTCGTCGGGGGACAGGCCCAACCGCTCCAAGATCAGCAGCGCGGCGTCCACGGCCGCCTGCTGCGACGCGGCGGGGGAAGTCGGGGTGGCGGTCATGGCTTTTCTCCTTGCGCATGCGGGGACGTGCCGTAGGCGCGGATGGCCTGGTCCACCACGGCGAGCGGGTAGGCGGTGAGGGTGTCGTCTTCGAGGGCTGCGGCCAGCAGCACCCGGTCGCCCGGCTCCAGGCCGCACCGGCGGCGCAAGGCGGCGGGAATCGCGATGTAGGCGCGGTTCGGCAGGGTGATCATGCCGCCGGGGTCGCGGCGGGCGGTCACGACGCCGGCGTCGGCGGTCAGGGTCAGCCGGTCACCGCCGTTCCAGCCCAGCGCGCCGGTGACGGCCCGGTCGGCGATCCGGCCGGACGCGTCGATGCGGCCGATCCCGTAGGCCACGTCCTCCAGCGGCGACGGCACGGGTTCGGGGCGGGCCAGCGGCAGCGGACGGCTCCGGGCCGCCCTCGCGCGCTGCCGGCCAGCCGGTACGGCGGATGAGGGGATGACGGGAGCGAGGCGCTGCGCGGTCATGGCAGCCTCCCGGCAGGGAGAGCGGGACGCGCCGTAGTGCGGGCGGCGGGGCCGTCCGCAGGCGTGTTCAAGTGATGTGCGTGCGGGGGACTCCCCACGGCTTCGAGCGCCCGGGACTGCCCTTGACCACGCCATTCAGTGGATTCTCCCCGGACGGGGAGGAACCACCGGCGCGTGTTCAAGCGCCGCCCGAATCGGGGAGATTTCACTGGTTTGGGTGTCCGAGGGGGGACTTGAACCCCCACGCCCTTAACGGGCACTAGCACCTCAAGCTAGCGCGTCTGCCATTCCGCCACCCGGACAGGGTGAGCCGTTCTCGTCGGCTGAGTCAAGATAGCAAACTTCGTGCGACTATGCGAAGCGGATCCACGCTCCGCCGACCGGGCCCGCAGCGCTGGCCAGCCAGGCTGGCAACCCCAGCCAGGCTGGCAACCCCAGCCAGGCTGGCAACCCCGGCCAGCCTGCGGTGCGGTCACAGCCACGCGGTGCGAGGATGGGAGCGTGACCGAGAACTTCGCTGCCCAGGCTCAGAACGCTCAGGATGAGGTCGTCGACATCTGCCGAGACCTGATCAGGATCGATACGACCAACCCGGGGGACCACTCCGGCCCGGGGGAGCGCAGGGCCGCCGAGTACGTGGCGGGCCTGCTGAGCGAGGTCGGGCTGCAGCCCACCGTCCTCGAGTCGCACCCCAAGCGGACCAGCCTCGTCGCCCGCGTCGAGGGGAATGACCGCAGCCGCCCCGCCCTCCTCATCCACGGTCACCTGGACGTCGTGCCGGCCAACGCGCTCGACTGGCGCCGCGATCCGTTCGCGGGCGAGATCGCCGACGGGTGCGTGTGGGGGCGCGGCGCGGTCGACATGAAGGACATGGACGCGATGGTCCTGGCGGTCGTCAGGAAGCGGATGCGCGAGGGGCGCAAGCCGGACCGCGACGTCGTGCTCGCGTTCACCGCCGACGAGGAGGCGGGCGGCAACTGGGGGGCGAAGTTCCTGGTGCAGGAGCATCCCGACCTCTTCGAGGGCGTGACCGAGGCGATCGGCGAGGTCGGCGGGTTTAGCGTCTCCGTCGGCGACCAGCGGATGTACGCCGTCCAGACGGCCGAGAAGGGCCTCGCCTGGATGCGCCTGAAAGCGACCGGCACCGCAGGCCACGGGAGCATGATCCACAAAGACAACGCGATCACCGCCCTGGCCGCGGCGGTCGCCCGCATAGGGCAGCATCAGTGGCCGACCCAGCTCCCGGACGCCACCACAGAATTCCTCACCAGGGCCAGCCAGGCCCTGAAGGTCGAGTTCGACCCGCAGGACCCGGCCAGCATCATCAAGAAACTCGGCGGCATGAGCAAGATGATCGGCGCGACCACCCAGCACACCGCGAACCCGACCGGCCTGCAGGCCGGCTACAAGGTCAACGTGATCCCGCAGACGGCCACCGCCGACCTCGACGGCCGCTTCCTCCCCGGCCGCGAGCAGGAGTTCTTCGACACACTGGACGAGCTCCTCGGGGAGGCAGTGACACGCGAGTTCATCCACCACGACATCGCGCTCGAGACCACCGCCGACGGCCACCTCTGGGACGCGATGGCGGCCGCCCTCAGCGCCGAAGATCCCGACGCGAACGTGGTCCCCTACTGCCTCTCGGCCGGGACCGACGCGAAGCACTTCAGCACGCTCGGCATCCGCTGCTTCGGCTTCAGCCCGCTCCAGCTGCCGCCGACGCTCGACTTCGCCGGCATGTTCCACGGCATCGACGAGCGCGTGCCGGTGGACGCCCTGGCGTTCGGCGTCCGGGTGCTCGACCGGCTGCTCGGCACCGCGTAAACGTCAAAACGTCCTAACGGCGCGTATGATGCGACGGCGGAGGGTAGCCTTCCTGCTGCCGTCGGCAAACAGCCGGAGCCTGGCGAGTTCCCAGGCACCGTACTCAGCGTGGTCCGTGAGGATCCGCCTCGCGGCGTCGCGAGTCGTGCCGCGTGGCAGGTACAACACGAGGTAGTCATACTCAGCCATTACTTCTTATTGTGCGCGCGTCGTGGAACAGTGCAAGTCGAGTCGGATAACTTCCGGCGTCTTCTGCGTTGCGCGTACAGGGCCTGAACGCCGCCAGGGAACAGCCTGGAGGGTCAACCGGGTTGCAGGGATAACGGCAGGGACGGGCATTTCGTGGCCGCGCCGCGTATGGTACTTGCGGCGGGAGTCGCGTCCGAGCGTGGCGGAAGCCCCGCCACAGCGGGACGACGGGCCATGGCGCTTTTGATGTGAGGTTGGAAAGAGCGTGCCAGCAAAGAGCAAGGCCGCAGGGAAGACAGCGGCGGCCTCGAACAGCGGGAACAGCGGGGAGAACGGCAGCGGGGCGATCGGCTCCCCTGCCGCGAACGGCCACGGCACCAGGCTCGTGATCGTGGAGTCCCCCGCCAAGGCCAGGACCATCGCCGGCTACCTCGGCAAGGGCTACGTGGTCGAGTCGAGCATCGGCCACATCCGCGACATGCCGGACCGGGCGGCCGAGATCCCGGAGAAGTTCCGCGCCCAGCCCTGGGCCCGCCTCGGCGTCGACGTCGACAACGACTTCAAGGCCCTCTACGTCGTCCCGGCGGACAAGAAGCAGCAGGTCTCCAAGCTCAAGTCGCTGCTCAAGGACGCCGACGAGCTCTACCTGGCGACAGACGAGGACCGCGAGGGCGAGGCCATCGCCTGGCACCTGCTCGAGGAGCTCAAGCCCAAGGTCCCGACCCGGCGGATGGTCTTCCACGAGATCACCCCGGAGGCGATCGCCCGCGCCATCGCCAACCCGACCGAGCTCAACGACGGCAAGGTCGACGCGTACCAGACCAGGCGCGTCCTCGACCGGCTGTACGGCTACGAGGTCTCCCCGGTGCTGTGGAAGAAGGTCATGCCGAAGCTGTCGGCGGGCCGGGTCCAGTCGGTCGCGACGCGGCTGGTCGTCGACCGGGAGTGGGAGCGGATCAAGTTCCGCTCGGCCGGCTACTGGGACCTCGAGGCCGAGTTCGCCACCGCCGAGCACGGCAAGGAGCGGCTCCCCGACCACCCCACCAGCTTCACCGCGACGCTGGTGAGCGTCGACGGCGCCCGCGTCGCCCAGGGTCGCGACTTCACGTCCGTCGGCGAGCTCAAGGCCGACGGCAAGCAGCCCCTGCTGCACCTCGACGCGGCCGGCGCGGCCGCGCTGGCGGCCCGCCTGCAGGACGGCGGGGCCAGCTTCAAGGTGTCGAGCGTCGAGCGCAAGCCGTACCGCCGCTCCCCGTACGCGCCGTTCCGCACCACCACGCTGCAGCAGGAGGGCTCGCGCAAGCTCGGCTTCTCCACCAAGTACACGATGTCGGTGGCGCAGCGGCTGTACGAGAACGGCTACATCACCTATATGCGGACCGACTCGATCCAGCTCTCGCAGACCGCGATCGACGCCGCCCGCAGCCAGGCCCGCGAGCTCTACGGGGCCGAGTACGTGCCCGACGCGCCGCGCACCTACGCCAGCAAGGTGAAGAACGCGCAGGAGGCGCACGAGGCGATCCGCCCGGCGGGCGACCGCTTCCGCACCCCGCAGGAGGCGCAGCGCTCCGGCCTCAAGGGCGACGAGCTCCGGCTCTACGACCTGATCTGGAAGCGCACGGTCGCCTGCCAGATGAAGGACGCCACCGGCGAGTCGGTCTCGGTCCGGGTCCAGGGCACCCCCGGCGCGGCCGGGGAAAATCAAAATCAGTCGTCCGAACGGTCCGTCGCGACTGCGGCCGGCTCGAGCTTCGACGCCGGCGCCGTGCGGACGACCGAGTTCGGCGCGTCCGGCAAGGTCATCAACTTCTACGGGTTCCTCAAGGCCTACGTCGAGTCCAACGACGACCAGAGCCTCGACCGGGACGACCAGGAGCACCGCCTGCCGCCGCTGGCCGAGAGCGACCCGCTGACGGCGCTGCGGATCAGCGACCTCGAGCACGCCACCCGGCCGCCGTCCCGCTACACCGAGGCGAGCCTGATCAAGGAGCTCGAAGACCGGGAGATCGGCCGCCCGTCGACCTACGCGTCGATCATCGGCACGATCCTGGACCGGGGCTACGTCTTCAAGAAGGGCACCGCGCTGGTCCCCTCCTTCCTCGCCTTCGCCGTCGTCAACCTGCTCGTGCTGCACTTCCCCGAGCTGGTCGACTACGCGTTCACGGCCCAGATGGAGGACGCGCTGGACGACATCGCCCGCGGCGAGGCCGAGCGGGTGCCGTGGCTGACCCGGTTCTACTTCGGCCCCGAGTACGCCGCCAACGGCGGGGCCCCCAACGGGGCGCTCCTGCTCGAGGAGGACGCCGGCCCCGCAGCCGGGGGCGACGGGACTGGTGAAGGCGGAGCAACGGTCCGTTCGGGCGAAAGATCTGGACTTGGACTTAAGGCCCTGGTCTCCGACATCACCGGAATCGACGCCAGGGACGTGTCGTCCTTCCCGATCGACGGGACCGACATCGTCGTCCGGGTGGGCCGGTACGGCCCCTACCTCGAGCGGGACGGCGTCCGGGCCAACGTGCCGGACGACATGGCGCCCGACGAGCTGACCCCGGAGAAGGCCGAGGAGCTGCTCAACACCCCCAGCGGCGACAAGCCGCTCGGGTTCGACCCGGTGACCGGGCACGAGCTGGTGGCCAAGGCCGGCCGGTACGGCCCGTACGTGACCGAGCTGCTGCCCGAGGGGTCGAAGGACAAGCCGCGGACCGCCTCGCTGCTGAAGACGATGACGCCGGACACGGTCACCCTCGACGACGCGCTCAGGCTGCTCAGCCTGCCGCGCACGCTCGGCGAGATCGACGGCGAGCCGGTCACCGTGCAGAACGGCCGCTACGGTCCTTACGTCAAGCGCGGCACCGAGAGCCGGTCGCTGGCGACCGAGGACGAGATGTTCACCGTCACCCTCGAGCAGGCGGCCGAGCTGCTGGCCCAGCCCAAGGCCCGCGGGCGGGGGCGGGCCGCGGCCACGCCGCCGCTGCGGGAGATGGGCGCGGACCCGGCCACCGGCTCGCCGATGGTGGTCAAGGACGGCCGGTTCGGCCCGTACGTGACCGACGGTGAGACCAACGCCTCGCTGCGCAAGGGCGACGACGTGGCAACGCTCACAGTCGAGCGCGCGGCCGAACTGCTGGCCGACCGGCGGGCGGCGGCGCCGTCGCCCCGCGCCAAGCGGACGTCGACGACCAGGAAAGCCCCTGCTGCAGCGAAGAAAACGACCGCCGGGACGAAGAAGGCGACCACGGCGGCCAAGAAGCCGGCCGCCGCTAAGAAGCCGACCAGCACCCGTAAAAGCACCGAAACATAAGAAAAGTAGAATCACGATCAAGCAGTCGTGACCAGGCACGCTGGGATCTCTCGATAGCCTAACGCCGTGAACTTCCGCACCACGCCCCGCAGTGCCAGCCCGGGCGAGCCGCCGCCGACCCGCCGGGCCAGGCGCGCGCGCTCCGGGGACGGGGTGCTGTCGATCAAGCCGTTCCGCCGGCTCTGGATCGCGCTGTCGCTGTCGAGCCTCGGCGACTGGCTCTCGATCCTGGCGCTGCTCGCGCTCGCCCCGTCGGTGACGCACGGCAGCACGCTGGCCAAGACCGCGTCGATCAGCGGCGTCTGGGTGGTCACGCTGCTGCCCGCGCTGCTGCTGGGGCCGGTCGCGGGGGCGCTGGCGGACCGGTTCGACCGCCGGACGACGATGATCGTCGGCGACGTGGTGCGCGGCCTGCTGTTCATCTCGATCCCGCTGTTCCCCAACCTGACCTGGATCTTCGTGGCGAAGTTCCTGGCCGGGGTGGCGTCGCAGTTCTGGAACCCGGCCGCGTCGGCCACGATCCCGAACCTGGTGCCCAAGGACAAGCTGGAGCGGGCCAACCAGCTCAGCCAGCTGATGACCTACGGCACCGCCCCGCTGGCGGCGGTCCTGCTGGCGGTGCTCGGCTACGCCGCGACCGGGCTCGGCCACGTCGCGCCGGTCTTCCACACCAACAAGGTCGACCTGGCGCTGTACTTCAACGGCGCGTCCTACTTCGTCTCCGCGCTCACCGTGTACTTCCTGCGGCAGATCGGCAAGCCCGAGCAGCGGACGTCGATCTCGGCCCCGTCGATCGCGAAGGCGATCGTGGAGGGCTGGCGCTTCATCCGGCACACGCCGGTCGTCCGCGGCCTGGTGATCGGGATGCTGGGCGCGTTCTGCGCGGCCGGGGTGGTGATCGGCCTGGCCCCGTCCTACATCCAGTACACGCTCAAGGGCGGCTCGGCCGGGTTCAGCCTCGTGTTCGCGCTGATCCTGGTCGGCCTGGCGATCGGGATGGGGTTCGGCTCGCGCCCGTTCGGCGACTTCTCCCGGCGCCGGCTGTTCGGGGTCACGCTGACCGCGTCGGCGGTCCCGCTGG
Organism: uncultured Actinomycetota bacterium; assembly: GCA_963836195.1. GTDB lineage: Bacteria > Actinomycetota > Actinomycetes > Streptosporangiales > Streptosporangiaceae > Trebonia. The sequence continues at coordinate 575,302 of CAWIIX010000005.1, forward strand.
CGCTGATCGCGCTGGTGCCGAACCTGGCCGTGATCTCGATCTTCGTGTTCCTGATGGGCGTCATCTCCGGCACCGCGTACCCGATCGGCTTCACGATCGTCGGCTGGGAGGTCGACGACGACACCCGCGGCCGGGTGTTCGCGTTCTTCCAGTCGACCATCCAGGCGATCCTGCTGGCGGTGATCGCGGTCGCCGGGTTCATCGCGACCGGCCTCTCGGCCGCGATCTCGGCGCTGAACCACGACGCCAAGGGCGGCGTGGTCACGATCGCGCACATCACCTACGGCGCCCCCGGCGACAACCTGCTCCTGCTGCTGTCGGCGGTGCTGGTCGCGTACGTCGGGATCAAGTCCTACCGGCAGCTCGACGACCGCAAGGGCGTGCCGCTGCGCGCGGACCTGGTCGCCGCCTTCCGCAACGAGCCGCTCGCGTCGGTGCCGGGCTCGGCCGAGGTCGACGTGCACGGCGGCCCGTCCTCCCGCTACCCGGGGCTGTTCATCGCGTTCGAGGGCGGCGAGGGCGCGGGCAAGACCACGCAGTCCCGGTCGATCGCGATCTGGCTCCGCGAGCAGGGCTACGACGTGGTGACCTCGCACGAGCCGGGCGCGACCAAGATCGGGATGCGGCTGCGGGCGCTGCTCCTCGACACCGCCCACACCGGCATGTCGTCGCAGGCCGAGGCGCTGCTGTACGCGGCCGACCGGGCCGAGCACGTGGCCAAGGTGATCGACCCGGCCCTGATGCGCGGGGCGATCGTGATCACCGACCGGTACATCGACTCCTCGCTCGCCTATCAGGGCGCGGGCCGCGGCATCCCGACGGCCGACATCGCCCGGCTGAACAGCTGGGCGACCGACGGGCGGCTGCCCGACCTCACGATCCTGCTCGACATGGACCCGGTGGCGGGGTTCAGCAGGCACGCCCGGTCGGCCGACCGGATGGAGGCGGAGCCGGCCGAGTTCCACCGCCGGGTGCGGAACGGGTTCCTCATGCTGGCCCGGAGCGACCCCGAGCGGTACCTGGTGCTCGACGCGAGCGCGCCCCCGAACGTGGTCACCGAGCTGATCAAGGACCGGATCAGGGAGGTCCTGCCCGACCCGGTGCCGCGCACGGCCGAGGCGGCGACCGGCTCGTTCCCCGCCATCCCGAACGGCGGGGGCCCGGCCCACGGCGCGGGCGCTGCCAACGGCTCGGGGTCCGGGACCGTCGGGAACGTCGGGAACCCGGCCGACGTTGCAGACCGTCGATGAGTGTCTTCGACGAGCTGGCCGGGCAGGAGGCCGTGGTCGCGCAGCTGCAGGGCGCGCTCGACCGCGCGATGACGCACGCGTGGCTGTTCACCGGGCCGCCCGGGTCCGGCCGCTCGGTCGCGGCCCGCGCGTTCGCGGCCGCGCTGCTGTGCCAGTACGGCGGCTGCGGCGAGTGCTCGTCCTGCCGCCAGGTGCGCGCGGGCACCCACGCCGACCTGCTCCTGGTCCGGCCGCAGGGGCTCTCCTACGGGGTCAAGCAGACCAGGGACCTGGTGCTGCGGGCGGCCGGGGCGCCGTCCGGCGGGCGCTGGCACGTGGTGCTGTTCGAGGACGCCGACCGGTGCACCGAGGCGGCCGCCAACGCGCTGCTGAAGGCCATCGAGGAGCCCGCGCCGCGGACCGTGTGGCTGCTCTGCTCGCCGAGCGCCGAGGACCTGGTGACCACGATCAGGTCCCGCTGCCGGGTGATGACGCTGCGGGTGCCGTCCTCGGAGGCGGTGGCCTCGGTGCTGGTGTCCCGGGATGGAATCGACCACGAGCGGGCGCTGGCGGCCGCGCGGGCCGCCCAGGGCCACGTCGGCCGGGCCCGCCGGCTGGTGCTCGACCCGGCCGCCGCCGCTCGGCGCGAGGCGGTGCTGCGGGTGCCGGTGCAGTCGACCTCGCTCGGGCCCGCCCTGGCGGCCGCCGCCGCGCTCGTGAAGACGGCCGAGGACGAGGCCAAGACGGTGACCGAGCAGCTCGACGAGCCCGAGCGCGAGGCCATGCGGCAGGCGTTCGGCGAGGGCGCGACCGGCAAGGGCGTGGCCAAGGCGATGCGCGGCATGGCCGGGGCGATGAAGGACCTCGAGGACCGGCAGAAGTCGCGGGCGACCCGGGTCAAGCGCGACACCCTCGACGGCGCGCTGCTCGACCTCGCCGCCTACTACCGCGACGTGCTGATGGTGCAGCTCGGGGTGGACATCGAGCTGGCCAACGCGGACCACGTGGCCGACCTGCGCAAGCTCGCGGCGGCGGGCACCCCGGAGGCGACGCTGCGCCGCATCCAGGCGGTCATGAAGTGCCGGGAGCGGCTCACGCTTAACGTCGCGCCCCTCCTCGCGGTCGAGGAGCTGACCGTCTCCCTCGCCCAGGGCTGAGGCGTCGCTGCGGCTGGCCGAGGGTGTCCAGCGCGACCAGCACCCCGCCGGCGAAGGCGGCCGGCATGACCACGATCGCCATCAGCGGGATCATGCACGCCACGGCGGCCGGGAGGCCGAGGCCGACCGCGAGCATCCGGCGGCGGCGCAGCATCGCCGTTCGTCTGCGCAGGCCGATGCCGCGCCGGGAGAACGGGACCGCGACGACCTCAAGCGCCATGAACCACCCGGTCTCCAGCGCGACCAGAACCGGGACCACGCTCTGCCCGACCACCGGGAGGAACCCGGCCAGGAACAGCGGGGCGGTAAATATCAGCGAGCGCAGCAGCAGCACGATGCCATCGCGGACACCGGACAGGAACTGCCTCCCCCAGGGCAGGTCGAACTGCTCCACGGTGACGCCCAGGTCGTCTTCGATCTGCTCGGCGATGCGCTCGTAGAACGGCCCGCCGATGGTGAGGGTCACCGCGGTGAACCCGACCACCCCGAGCAGGGCCGCCACCCCGATCAGGGCGACACCCGCGGCGAGCCGCGCGAACTGGCGCCCCCCGCTCGGCCAGCCGTTCGCGAACGGCGTGACCAGCGCGGCCAGGTGGCCGATGTTGGCGATCAGCGCGATCATCCCGCCGAGCAGAATCACCGTGGTCAGCACGGCCGGGAGCATGCCGATCAGCAGCAGCCTCGGCCGGCGGACGAGCAGGCCGAAACCCTGGCCGAAATAGCGGACACCGGTGATGAAGTCTCGCACGACGCCGGGGAACCTCCGTCGGATGGCCGGGCATGTGACAGCCTCTGCTACCCCCTTTAGGCTGTTTTAGACCGAATCCTCGGGGGCGCCGACCAGCTCGACGCCGGTGCTGGAGATTCAGCGGGTCTGAACGTCCGGCGGCCCTGTCAGCCGGGACTCCGGCGGCTCCTGTATTCGTAGCGAGCTCCAGCCGAGGCGCCCGGTCACGCCTCCGAGCTCGCTTCCCACCACGATGCCGTGGTCGGTGATGGTGAAGCCGTTCAGCGTCATCTTGTGCTCGCTGCTGCGCATTTTGGCGACGTTGACGGCCCGGTCTACCTGCGACCCTATTTCGATGTACTGCAGGTCGATGACGTTGTCGAACAAGAACAGCAGGCCGTCGAGCGCGGTCACGGGCTGCCCGTGGGCTCCGGTTTCGCTGGTGATCAGCAAGGAGCTGCCGGATGCCCGGACGAGACCGACGAGACTGCGCATGTAGGCCGGGAAGCGTTCCGCCTCGCGGGCGGCGAAGGCCAGCTCGGCCAGGCTGTCGATGACAATCCGGCTGACGGTGTGCCCGCCGAGCTCGGAGCGCACGGCAGTGGCCAGGACGTCGAGGTCCAGATCGCCCATCGGAATGTAGGAAATCGAGACTGTCCCGGCGGCGGCGGCGGACCTAAGATCCCAGCCGAAGGCGCCCGCCACGTCGAACAACTGGCCGGCGGTGTCTTGGAACGTGACGTACAAGCAGCGTTTCCCCAGCTCTGCCCCCCTGCTGAGCCAGCGCAGCCCGAGGATCGTCTTGCCCACGCCCGAGGGTCCGGTGGCAAGGGTGGCCTCACCCCGCTTGGCCCCGCCGTTCATCAGCTCATCGAGGCCCGGGACGCCACTGGGGACCCGGCCGGACACGGCCGCAGCCTGAAGCGGCTCGAGTGCCTCTATCCGCGGGAACACCTCGATGCCGTCCCGGGCCGATCCGGAAGGTGTGCTTGCCCCCTAGGTGCCGTCCGCCGCGCATTTTCTCTATCCGGAGCCACCGCCGGTCGAGCGGCTCGCGGGCTTGATACTCAAGCTGGAGGATGCCATCGGCCAGCGCGAACTCGATACCGGTGCGCAACTCCCCGGCCGTGTACTCGACGACGAGCACCAGCACGGTGCCGGTCTGGGCGATGCGGCTGGTCAGGTCGTACAGCGCGTCGCGCAACTCGCGCTCGTCAGCGAAATCGCGCAGCATTTTCGCGCTGTCGACCACCACGATGGAGGGCTCCTCCTCCAGCGTTTTCCTGACGATCTCCGACACCATGGGCGCCAGCCCGTCCCTGGAAGCAGGCCGCAGGAAGTCACCCAGGTGGATGTACTCGACGCGCGAGCCCAGGGCGGCCGGGTCGAAGAAGGTGAACTCTTCCAGGTGCCTGACCAGCTTGACGTGCGGCTCGGACACGGTCGTGTAGTAGACGCACTTGTGCTCGGCGGTGCCGTTGGCGAAGCACATCTGCTGGGCCAGGATCGTCTTGCCGGTGCCGGGCACGCCCGCCACGATCACAACCGCGCCGGGCAGCAGCCCGCCGCCAAGCACCAGGTCAAGCCCTGGTACCCCGGTAGCCATCCGGTTCAACTCCGATCACGTCCTTTTTCTAGCAGGGCGGTCGCGACGGCAACCAAGTGCTTCCACTCGTAGGGCTTGGGCACGACCGCGTCCGCGGCGCCGGCCAGATGAGAATCCCCGCTCGCCGCCACAATCGGGATATGGTCCGTCGCCGGGTCATCTCGCAAGCACCGGATCAGCTCGATGCCGTCCATGACCGGCATCATGACGTCGGTCACGACCAGATCCGGCGCCGACTCCCGGACCGCCGCCAGCGCGGCGGCTCCGTCCACGGCGTCGCTCACCTCATGCCCGGCCCGCTCGAAGATCCTCCGGAGCAGGAACCGCTGGTCCGGTTCATCATCGACCACCAAGATCCTCGCCACCCCAGAGCCACGCCCCTCCTTGGCTACTTATAGTGAATGAAATCTACACCGTGAGTAACTGAAGATCAGGGATCTCGGCCCAGGTCAGCCCTAGATAATTCAGCCCTAGATAAACCCGGGACGCCTAGGACGGCTTTCGCGCCATACCGCCGAGAAAGAGCTGGCCGCCGAAGTCAAGCGGGTAGCTGACCGGCCGGTCGGGTCGCCACTCGGGCAGGAACACGACCCCGGGATTCACCAGCTCGAGGCCGTCGAAGAAGCCGGCGATCTCCGCCCGGCTGCGCATCCGGCCGCTGCCGATCGACCGCATCAGCACCCGCTCGAGGGCGGCGGCGGCCGGCGCGGCGGTGCAGAAGTGCGTCAGCTGCAGGTAGCTGCCGGGGGCGAGCGCCGACGTGAGCTTGGTGACCACGCCGTGCGGGTCCTCGTCGTCGTTAAGGTGGTGGATGACCGCGTTGAGCACGAGCCCGATGGGGCGGTCGAAGTCGAGGAACCCGGTGATCGCCGGGCTGTTCAAGATCGTGTCCGGGTACCGGACGTCGGCCGTCACCACCGTCGTCGCGGCGTTATCCACCAGCTGCGCCCGCCCGTGGGCGAGCACGATGGGGTCGTTGTCCACGTACGCCACCAGGGCCCCCGGGTTGAGCTCGTGGGCGATCTCGTGGGTGTTGCGCGCCGTGGGCAGGCCCGAGCCGAGGTCGAGGAACTGGTCGATGCCCTGGTCGTGCAGGTACCTGACCGCGCGCTCGAGCACCTGGCGATTGAGTAGCGCGCTGCTGGCGGCCTGCGGGAAATGCCGCGATAACCTGCGCCGCGACCGCCCGGTCCCACGGGAAATTGTCTTTGCCGCCGAGAATTGCGTCGTAGACCCGCGCCGCGCTCGGCTTGCGGATATCGACCTGCGGCGGGACCCGGCGAGGTCCGCTGAGCGTCCACGGCCTGCCTTGACGGGGCACTGTCCAACGCTCCCATTTCAGGACAATTTCCAAATGGCGGATAACGTAGTCACATCCTAGCGCGATGTGGCCATCTTTGTGCATGCACAGAGGTTTCCCGGCGATTAGTTAGCGGATTGTCCGCTGACGTCCGGTCCGCCGCGACGTAGGCTGGCCCGATGGGCATGATCATGGCGGTCAGTTTCGAGCGGTACGGGCGGCTTTACTACCTCGACCCGGGCGGCCATGAGCCGAAGATCGGCGACAAGGTGCTGGTGCCGACCGACGGCGGCCCCGAGGTGGCCGAGTGCGTCTGGGCCCCCCAGTGGATGTCGGAGGACGTCGACGGCCTGCCGGTCTGCGCCGGCCCGGCCCGCCAGGAGGACCTGGACAGGAACGAGGAGAACCGGCGCCGCCGGGCCGAGGGGCGGGTGGCCGCGCGGCGGCTGATCCGCGAGCACGACCTGCCGATGAAGGTCATCGCGGTCGACTACGTGGCCGACACCAACGTGTTCACCCTGTACTTCAGCGCCCCGCACCGGGTCGACTTCCGCGCGCTCGTCCGCGACCTGGCCGCGCGGATGCGGGCCCGGGTCGAGCTGCAGCAGATCGGCCCGCGCGACGAGGCCAGGCTCCAGGGCGGGATCGGCCCGTGCGGCCGGGATCTGTGCTGCGCGACGTTCCTCAAGGACTTCGAGCCGGTCTCGGTCCGGATGGCCAAGGACCAGGACCTGCCGGTGAACCCGATGCGGATCGCCGGGGCGTGCGGGCGGCTGATGTGCTGCCTGAAGTACGAGCACCCGCTCTACCAGGACTTCAAGAAGGACGCGCCGCGGACCGGGAGCAAGGTCGAGACGACCAGGGCCCGGGCACCGTCATCGGGCACAACGTGCCGTCCGAGAGCGTGGTCGTCCGGCTGGCGGCCGACGGCAGCAGCTGCGCCTGCTCGGTCGCCAGCGTCTGCGGCTCCCGGAAGGCCTATGAGACCACGCATCTGGCCCGCGAGTAAGCGCGTGTAACGCTCGGCCCCCGCGAGGGACTGAACTGGCGCAGCTGCTGCGTCCCAGTCAGGTCTATCCCCAAGGAAGGGGAACCTCGTTGAAGGCACTCAGTCGTCTCGCGCCCGCCTTTGCGGCGGCGCTCGCGGTCACCGCGATTGCCGTACCGGTCGCTTCCGCGTCCGCCGCCACCCGGCCGGCCCCGGCATCCCCCGCGCACCAGCACCGGGTTAACGGCGGCGGTTCCGGCGCCGTGTTCGTCATGAACGACAACACGGCCGCCAACGCGGTCGCCGCCTACCACCGCGCCCCCTCCGGCGCGCTGACGCTGGCGGGCACCTACTACACCCACGGCCTCGGCGGCGTGCTCAGCGGGTCGGTGGTCGACCACACCGCCTCGGAGGGCGCGCTCACCTACGACCGCGCCAGCGGGCTGCTGTTCGCGGTCAACCCGGGCAGCGACAGCGTCTCGGTCTTCCGGGTCTCCGGCGACCAGCTCAGGCTGAGCCAGGTCATCTGGTCGGGCGGCGAGTTCCCGGTCAGCGTGGCCGTGCACGGGAACCACGCGTACGTGCTCAACGCGCTCGGCGGCGGCGCGCTGTCCGGCTACCGGGTCTCCGGCGGCCGGGTCTCGCCGATCCCGGGCTCGACCCGGAGCCTCGGCCTCGGCACCACCGCCGCGACGCCGTTCACCGGCACGCCCGGGCAGGTGACGTTCAGCCCGGACGGGCGGGCGCTGCTGGTAACCACGAAGGCGGCCACCAATGCGGTCGACGTGTTCTCCGTTAACTGGGACGGCACCCTGTCGGCCGCGCCGACCGTGAACACGCTGGCCGGGGACGTGCCGTTCGCGGTCGCGTACGACCGTTCCGGGCACGTGCTGGTCTCCGAGGCCGGGCCGAACGCGGTCGCGACGTTCACGCTCGGGTCAAGCGGCGTTCTGACCCAGCTGGCGGTGGCCGACACCGGGCAGATGGCGACCTGCTGGATCGTCCGCGACGGCCGGTACTTCTACGCCTCCAACGCCGGCAGCGGATCGGTCAGCGGCTACTCGGTCGGGTCGTCCGGCGGCCTGACCGGGCTCGGGAACACCAGCACCGACGCGGGCACGGTGGACGCGGCCGCGGCCGGGAACGGGCGGTTCCTCTACGTGCAGACCGGCAAGTCCGGGATCGTCGACGAGTACGCGGTCGGCGCGGGCGGCGCGCTCACCCCGATCGGCTCGGTCACGGTCGCGGGCGCGGTCGGCGGCGAGGGCATCACCGCAGGCTGACACCCGTCTGCCCAGGAGTCGATAGTGGACCGGGGTGGCCGCGGAGAGGCCGTTATGGGCGATCTGCGGCCGCCCCGATCGGAGGGCGATACGCTGCCAACGATGGAATCGGACGGAGAGCTGCTGCGGCGGCTGCGGGCTGGGGACGAGGGGGCGTTCGTCACCCTCGTGGAGCGGCACAACGGCGCCATGCTCCGGCTCGCGCTGTCGTTCGTCCCCAGCCGCGCGGTGGCGGAGGAGGTCGTCCAGGACACCTGGCTGGCGGCGCTGCGCGGGCTGGCCGCGTTCGAGGGCCGCTCGTCGCTGAAGACCTGGCTGTTCACGATCCTCGTCAACCGGGCCAGGACGACCGGCGTGCGCGAGGCGCGGTCGGTCCCGATCGCCGACGCCGGGCCGGTGGTGGACGCGTCCCGGTTCGGACCGGACGGGGCGTGGGCGACGCCGCCCGAGCACTGGATCGAGGAAGCGGAGAACCGGATCGATGCGGTCAAGCTCAGCGAACTGCTCCGGCTAGTGCTCGACACGCTGCCCGCCCGGCAGCGCGAGGTCGTGCTGCTGCGCGACGTCGAGGAGTTGAGCAGCACCGACGTCTGCCAGGTGCTCGCGATCAGCGAGGCCAACCAGCGGGTGCTGCTGCACCGGGGCCGCGCGAAACTACGGCAGGCGCTTGAATCGGAACTGGGAGGTGCGCCGCGATGAGGATCAGGTTCCCGCGGCTGCGCGCCCGCTCGCGCCAACCCGAACTGGTCTGCCAGCAGGTCGTGGAGCTGGTGACCGACTACCTGGAGGGCGCGCTGTCGGCCGAGGACCGGCAGCGGTTCGAGCGGCACCTGGCCGGCTGCCCGCACTGCACCGAGTACCTGGCCCAGATGCGGGAGACGATCCGGCTGGCCGGCCGGGTCGCCCCGGAGGACCTCACGCCGGTCATGCGGGCCGACCTGACCGACCTCTACCGCCGCTGGCGGGCCGAGGGCTAGGCCGGAGCGCGGCTCAGGTGCTCGACCAGCCGGTCCAGTTGTCGGCCTGGATGACGATCACCGGCCCGCCCGGGCGATCCTGGCGGTACTGCTCGTACCGCCCGGCCAGCGCGTCGATCGGGTGCGTGACCGCGCGCTCGTCTTCGACGATGCTCGCCCAGCCGTCGACGCGGACCCACCACAGCTGCGTCCCAGTCGTCGGCGTAGTGGTCGGCCAGCAGCGCGACCCGGGGGTTCTCCCGGATGTTGCGGAGGCGCTTCAGCTTGGTCGTCGTCTTCGGCTTGTGATCGACGGTGATGTAGATCAGGTCGTCATCGACGGCGAACGTGACGGGCACCAGATAGGGCTGCCCGTCCGCGCCCGCCGTGGCCAGCCGCGCCACTCGCGCGCCGGCCAGCCGGACCCGCGCCTCTTCCTCGGTCAATCGCACCCTCCGATTGTTCCACCTCCCCAGCCGCGTCGGGGCGGTGCGGTGGCACGCGAATCGAACATTAACGAACATGAATGGACACATCCGAAGTTTGGGTTCGGACATTATGTGTCACATACAGAACAGAGAGTAGGTAGTTCAAGCTGGGTCATCGCAGCCTCCTGTCAGCGTCGCCGAACGTAAGGGAGATCGCAATGTCCGAATCGACACCGCCGGAGTCCGGCCTCGGCGCCCCTGAGCAGCGGGAGCGTTCCCCGCAGGAGCAGGACCCGCAGTCATGGGCGCGCGCCGACTCGCAACCGCAGGCCCCGCGGCCGAGGGCGCCGGCCGACCAGTCCGAGGCCCCGCGGCCGCGGGCGCCGACCGACGAGTCCCAGGTCCCCCAGCAGCGGACGGCTCCCGACGCCCAGTCGCCGGTCCCGCGGCGGTACGACCCGCAGGGCTTCCAGTCCCCGCCGCAGGCCGGGCCGGCCGGCAGGCCCGGCCTCACCTCGGCCGAGCGATTCTGGTACTTCCTCGGCAACATCGCCCTTGGCGCCATGTACCTGAGGAAGGTTCCCGCCAAGAAGGCACTGTCGGAGTTCGGCCTGGCCGAGATGACCAGCGGCGAGGAGACCTGGTACACGATCTTGTGCATCCTCTGCGGGGCCGGCTACTTCGCCAAGCTCCCCACGGCGAGGGCCATCAGCGAGACGCCCCCGATCGCGGCGACCGGCCAGGGCCTCACTTCGGCCGGGACGTTCTGGTACATCCTCGGCTGCCTCGCGTACGGCGCCAACTACTTCGCGAAGGTCTGCGCCAAGAAGGCGCTGTCCGACTTTGGCCTCGCCCAGCTGAACCCCACCGAGGCGACCTGGTACACCATCTTGTGCATCGCGTGCGGTCTCGGCTACTTCGCCAAGATCCCCACGGCCAAGGCCGTCAGCGAGATGCCGCAGTTCAGCCCCGCCGCCCAGATCCCCGCCGCCGGCCCCGGCAACTGAGCCGCCGGCCAGGGAAATCCCGACGCTCAGGTCTGGCCGGCGTTGCGACCACGGTGCGGTCGCAACGCCGCAACCTGCCCGGCGGAACCGGTACACTTGTGGGGCGCAGTCCGCGAGGACCGCACGCCGCCTTAGCTCAGACGGAAGAGCGACGCACTCGTAATGCGTAGGTCTGGGGTTCGATTCCCCAAGGCGGCTCCCACGCCACGTCTCACCCGAAGTGGGCTCTCATCGCTCGGGGGGCGGTCCGATAGGGTGCGCGCCGGCGTCGACTAGCGCGTCCCAGATCTGCCGGTTAATCTTCCGGCGGCCAATCGCTATCGGTTCGGCCCCGGTGCCGGGCATTCCTTGGATCATTATCCAGTCGTGCAGGAACCCGTGACTCGCCTCGAGAGTCGTCTCCGGGGCCCGGTAGCAGTAGTCGATGCCGTTGATGAACCCGATAACCGGGGGGAAGCTCTGCGCGACCTCGAACGCATCGCCGTGCACGCTGAAGGAGACCGGGCCCAGGTCCTGCAGTTCGACCTGGGCCCGGAAGGTCGCTGACCGGGCCCGCATCTCCTGGCGCAGCGGCTTTTCCCATCGCGTCCGGTACCAGTTGCCGCGGACGGCGTACGCGACGAACACCAGGGCCACGAGGACGACCACGACGTTGCCGACGAGCGTCAGCATCCAACCTGACCCGGCAACGCGTCACCTCAGCTGATCGGCCGACACCCGGTGGTCAACATTACATCCTGGCCCGGACAAAACAGGCGACCGCGTAATGGTGAGGTTCCCGGCTCCCAGGAGTAGAAAGGAAGCATGGGAAGTCGAATCGCCGTTGCTCTTTACGTGTTGGCGATGGTGGTCATTATCGTCGGGGTGGATGTGCTGTTCCTCAGGCACCAGTTCCTGCCGCGCCTGCTGGTGAACATCGGAATCGTGGTGGTGTTCGCGGCGGGCTATTTCGCGTTCGTGAAGCGTCCCTGATCGAGCACGGCGGCTAGGGCTCCCGTAGGGCCTGGTTGGGGCCGGGAGCGACATTGAGCGCCAGGCGATGAACTTGTCCGGGCGGACCAGGAGGGCGCCTGGGGCGCAGTCCGCGAGGACCGCACGCCGCCTTAGCTCAGACGGAAGAGCGACGCACTCGTAATGCGTAGGTCTGGGGTTCGATTCCCCAAGGCGGCTCTCACCACGGATGTCTGCGAACGCGGCCGTTGCGGTCGGCGGTGGTTGATGTAGCGTTCGGGGCATGGAAGGGCTTTCGGCCGCGATCGTGGTGGTTGTGGTCTTGCTCGGCGTCCTGGTCGTTGTCGTCTTCGACGTCTTGTGCCTGCTGCACCTTGGGACGGCCGAGAGGGCCCCCTTCTTGCCCAGGTTTGTGTGGGCCGTTCTCATCGTGTGCGCCAGCCCCGTCGGTGGTCTCGTTTACCTGCTCGCTCTGCGTCTCCGGGAGCCGGCACAGGGGCGGCCGCCGACGCCCGCCGGGTTCGCCTGACCTTCCGGACATATCGGGCGGGTGAAGCGAATGATCAGGCACTTGCCCGGGCAGTTCCGCTGGCCACCGACGCGAGCTCGGCCAGCCGCGCTGCGGTCGGCAGGTCGGGGGCGGTGGCCGTGCCGCCGAGGCCGCCGGTGGAGAGCGCGCCAGTGGCGCAGCCGAGCGCGGCGGCCGCGGGCAGCGTGAGGCCTTGGAGCAGCCCGGCGATCAGGCCGGCGTTGAAGCAGTCGCCCGCTCCGGTGGTATCGACCGGCATCGCCGCAGGAACGCTCACCTGTTGCCGGGTGGAGCGGTCGGCGCAGACGACGCCCCGTTCGCCTAGCTTCACCACTAGCTTGCGCCCGACGCCGGTGAGCGCGGCGACGGCGGCGTCCAGGGTGCCGGCTCCGCTCAGCCCCAGCGCCTCGGCCTCGTTCGGAAGCAGCAGGTCGGTCTGGGCGATCACGGCTGCCAGGCGCTCGTCACCCCAGCGCTCAGACGGATCCCAGTTGGTGTCGAGCGACGTGGTGGCGCCCCCGGCCCGGGCCGCCGACAGGAGGCCCGCCAAGCCGGGCCCGAGCGAGTCCTCGAGCAGGAAGTAGGAGCTGACGTGCACGTGCCGCGCCCGGGCGAGGAGCGTGGCTGGCACGTCGGCTGCGGTCAGTGAGGTCATCGCGCCGAGGGCGGTGAGGATGGCGCGGTCCCGGCCGCGCGACAGCGCCACCGTCATGCCCGTCGGCGTCTGCGCGCGGATGACGACGGCGCTGACGTCGACGCCCTCCCTGGTCAGCTGGTCAAGCATGAACGTGCCGGCCGGGTCGGCGCCGACGGCCGCGACAAGCGCGACGTTCAGCCCGAGTCGGGCAGCGGCGACCGAGGTGATCGCGGCGGATCCGCCGACCACCAGGTCGATGCCGCCCACCAGCTTCTCCTGCTGACCGAAGGCGGGGGTCACGTCGCCGCCGAGTACCAGCACATCCGGATTGCAGTCGCCGAGCACCACCAGATCCACCGGCCGTGTGTCAAGCGGTGACAACGTCGACCCCGGCGTGTTCGAGCAGCGTCGCTTCCCCCGGGGCTATGCCGGTGTCGGTGACCAGAACGCCGATCTCGGCCAGGCCGCAGATCCGGGCGAACGCGCGCCTGCCGACCTTGGAGCTGTCCGCGACGATGATGACCCGCCGCGCCTGGTGGCTCATGAGCCGGTTGATGCTCGCCTCCCCTTCGTGGTGGGCGGTCGCGCCCGTCGTCGAGTCGATCCCGTCTACGCCGAGGATCGCCACATCGAGCGTGACCTGTTCCAGCACCCCGGTGGCGAGCGGCCCGGTGAGCTCATACGACTGCGGCCTGGCCACCCCCCCGGTTGTCACGATCTTGATGTGCTGCCTGACCGCGAGCTCGGTCGCGATGTTCAGCGCGTTGGTGACCACGGTGATCGCGGGCACGGGCGCGCTTGAGCTCAGGTCGGGACGGGTGGCCAGCGCCCTTGCCACCTCGGTGGTGGTCGTCCCGCCGTTAAGGCCGACCACCTCACCCGCCCGGACCATGCTCGCGGCCAGCTCCCCGATGCGCTGCTTTTCCGACGGATGCCGTTCGGTCTTATAGCGGAGCGGCAGGTCATAGTTCACTCCCTGGGCGAGCGCGCCGCCCCGGATCCTGGTCAGCATCCGCTGCTCGGCCAGCTCGTCGAAGTCGCGGCGGATGGTGGCCGGCGACACATTCAGCGCCTTGGCCGCGTCCTCGACCTGAAGCTCGCCAGCCGCGGACAGCAGTTCAAGCAGCTCATTCCACCGACGATAACGGCTCACCGGCGCCTCCCGCCGTCGCGTCGGTGCCGACCGCCAGTTCGCGCGGCCCGACAGTCTCTTCTTGAACTATGCGCCCGGCGCTCAGCAGGTCAAGCAGCCGTGCAACCTCGGACCCAACCGCGTCGCGCCCCGCGGCGCCGTAGCGCCTCGGATCGACCACCGCGGGCTGCGCCGACAGGTACTCCCTGACGGCGCCGGTAAATACCTTGTTGAGCTGGGTCGCGATGTTGATCTTGGTCATCCCGGCCTCGACCGCTGCCGCCAGGTCCCGGTCCGGCACGCCAGACGAGCCGTGCAGCACGAGGGGAACGCTGACGGCACGGCGGATGCTGGCGATGAGGGCTAGGTCGAGGACCGCATCGCGGGTCAGCATAGCGTGCGAGCTGCCGATCGCGACCGCCAGCGCGTCAACCCCGGTGGCGGCGACGTATTCGGCCGCCTCGCCCGGGTCCGTGCGGGCCGTCGGCGAGTGCACGCCGTTCTTGCCGCCGATCTCGCCGAGCTCGGCCTCGACCCAGATTCCGCGGGCGTGGCACCACTGCGCCACGTCGGCGGTGACCCGGACGTTCTCCTGGTACGGCAGGCTGGACGCGTCGAACATGACGGAGCCGAGGCCGAGGCCGGCCGCCGCCCGGACCAGCACCGCGCTGGCGGCGTGATCCAGGTGCACCGCGACCGGTACCGCGGCCGAGCGCGCGAGCGCCAGGCAGGCGTCGGCGATGGGTCCGAGCGCGCCGTGATAGGCGACGCAGTTCTCGCTAATCTGGAGCACGGCGGGCGCGCCGACTAGCTCGGCGCCGGCCACGATCGCCTCGGCGTGCTCGAGGCCGATGACGTTGAACGCACCGACGCCCCGACCCGCGGCCCTGGCGGGCTCGATGATCTCGGTCATGCTGGCAAGTGGCATCAGCCCACCTCATCCCGGTTTACCGCCACCGCGCTGAGCGCGCTGGCGTAGTCGTCGTCGGAGAACTCCCCGGCGACCGGCGCTGCGACGGTAGCCGAGCCAAGCGCGGCCGCGTGTCGCAGCCGCTCGTCCCACGGGCGGCCAAGCGCCAGCCCGTGCGCCAGCCCGGCGACCACCGCGTCGCCCGCGCCGGTCGCGTTCCCCGTCACCGCCGCCGGCCGCGCCAGCCAGCGGCCGTCCCCGGTCGCGGCCAGCAGCCCGGCCGGTCCCATGGAGGCGACGACGACCTGGGCGCCGGCGGTCCTGAGCTGGTCGGCGGCGGCCGTCACGGCCGTCAGGTCCGGGCCGTCGGCGGTGGACAGCGGCCGCCCGGCCAGGCTCGCCAGCTCCTCGAGGTTGGGTTTCACGATGGCGGGGCCTGCGGCCGCGCCGCGCAGCAGCGCGTCCCCGTGCGTATCGAGAACCGCCGGGACGCCCGCCGCCGCTGCCATCTCGATCAGCGTGGCGTACGCCCCGGCCGCCAGTCCCGCCGGCAGGCTGCCGGACAGGACGACGACCGAGGCGCCGGCCAGGGCCTCGCCATACTGCCCGCGGAGCTCGGCGAACTCCCGCTCGGTCACCTCCGGGCCGGCCTCGTGGAACGCGGTGACGGCGCCCCTGCCGTCGACGACGGTGAAGGTGCGGCGGGTCTCCGCCGCGATCGGGGTGAGCGCGGTCGGCACGCCAAGACGGCCGAGGTCGGCCTCGATGCCGGCCCCGGTGACGCCGCCCGCGAGCCCGGTGAGCAGCACCTCCGCGCCGAGCGCGTGCAGCGTGCGGGCCACGTTCACGCCCTTGCCGCCGGGCCGGGCGTGCACCGCGGTTGGGCGGTTCACCCCGGCCCAGTGGACGGTCGTGACGTGATGGGTAACGTCAAGCGCGGGATTGAGGCAGACGACGACGATCACGATGCGCGGCTCCGTTCAGCGCGGTGTGAGGATGACTGAGCGGGTCAGGTTGCGCGGCCGGTCCGGGTCGAGACCGCGCGCCCGCGCCAGCGCCAGCGCCAGCTTGTGCACGCGGACCAGTTCCGCCATCGGCTCCTCGGAGCCGATCCAGGCGGTTCCGCCCGCGGTCGCGATCTCCTCGCCGAGCCCGTCGGGCGACGTTCCGAGCAGCCAGACGACGCTGCCCTCGCCGGTCACCGCGACCGGGCCGTGCCGGAACTCCATAGCCGGGTAGGACTCGGTCCACATGCTGGCCGCCTCGCGCAGCTTCAGCGCGGCCTCGTTAGCCAGGCCGTAGGTCCAGCCGGCGCCGAGGAAGGTGAACTGGCGGGCCGCCACCAGCTCGGCCGGCAGAGGCGCCGCCAGCACCCGCTCGGCTCCGTCGGCGGCCGTACTCAGATCCTCGCCCAGGTGCGCGCGGAGCAGCGCCAGCTCGGTGGTGGCGAACCGGGTCTGCACCACCGATTCCTCGTCGGCGAAGCCAAGGTCGATGACGTCGTCGGCCGCCCAGGCAACCGGGGCGTCGGGCACGGCGGTGATCACCACCGTCGGGACGGTGCCGCGCAGCCGGTCGAGCAGCTGAATGATCTCGCTGGTGGTGCCCGACCGGCAGAGTACGACGACGCGGTCGTAGCGCCGCCCGAACGGCATTTCCGAGGCGGCGAACGCGTCGGTCTCGCCGTGCCCGCTCTGTTCCCGCGCCGCCGCGTACGACTGCGCGATGAACCATGAGGTACCGCAGCCCACGACCGCGACGCGCTCACCCCGGGCCGGCAGGGCGTGCGCAACGTCCGCCGCAAGCGTCGCCGCTCGGCGCCAGCAGGCCGGCTGCGAGGCGATCTCCTGCTCGGTTTGCTCGCCCGCGAGAATGTTCTCTCGCATCTCTGAGGCTTCCTTGCCCATCAATGACTTCCCCTCTTCGTGCGTGCAGTGCCGCCGGCGATCATGGCGTCGGCGGTTTAAAGTCGGTCCCGGCTCACGTCCCCGCGAGCCCCGTGCTGGCGACCGATCGGATGAAATAGCGCTGGGCTAGGAAGAAGACCAGCAACATGGGCAGCAGGCTCATTACGTTGCCCGCCATGAGCAGGGTCCACTGGGTCGAGTGCGCTCCCTGGAACGTGGCCAGGCCAAGCGGCAGCGTCATCTCGCTGGTGGAGGTGGTGACGATCAGCGGCCAGAGGAAGTTGTTCCACGAGTCGATGAACGTCAGCGCCGCCAGCGTGGCCAGCGCCGGGGTGGCGAGCGGCAGCACGATCCGGACCAGCACGATCAGCCTGTTCGCCCCGTCGACCCGCGCGGACTCCTCGTACTCGAGCGGCAGCGTCTTGAAGAACTGCCGCAGGAAGAAGATGCCGAAGGCGGTGGCGGCGTTGGGCAGGATGAGCGCGCCGAGGTGGTTGATGCCGACCGACGCCAGGACGTGCACGCCGAGCCACTTGGTGATGATGAACTGCGGGATCATCGTGACCTGGAACGGCACCATGAGCGTGCCCATGAGCACCGCGAACAGCGCGGTCCTGCCGAGAAAGCGGAACCGGGCGAAGGCGTATCCCGCCAGCGCGCACAGCACCAGGTTGCTCAGCACGGTGAGCACGGAGACGATCGCGCTGTTGACGAAGAACCGGACGAACGGCGCGCTGGCGAGCGCGTCCGAGTAGTTGGCGAACCGGATCACGTGCGGGTCGAGCACCGGCGGAAAGTGCAGCGCCTCGGCCGGGGTCTCCACCGAGGTGACGAGCAGCCACACGAACGGGAAGAGCAGGAGCACGGTGGCCGGGATCAGCACCAGGTGCCAGGGGCTGAACGGCAGCCACCGCCGACGCCGGGCGCGCGGGGCGCGGGTGCGGCCGTCGCGGTCGTCTGTCCCGCTGCGGGCGGGTGCCGATAGCGCCGTCATGACCGGTAGTGCGTGAATCGCTTGCCAACCCGGAACTGGATGACAGTGATCACGATGATGACGAGGAACAGGAAGTAGGCGATGGCGGACGCGTAGCCGAAGTTGAACTGCACGAACGCCTCGGTGTAGAGGTAGTAGACGAGGACCGTGGTCGCGTTGAGCGGACCGCCGGAGGTGCTCAGGTACACCTCGTCGAACAGCTGAAGCGCGTTGATCGTTAGCCACACGGCGAGGAACAGCGAGGCCGGGCTGAGCAGCGGCAGCGTGATCCTGCGGAAGGTGCGCCAGGGGCCGGCCCCGTCGATCGAGGCCGCCTCGAGCAGCGTCTGCGGGATCCCCTGCAGAGCGGCCAGGTAGATCACGACCGAGAAGCCGCTCCAGCCCCAGATCGTCATCGCCACGATCACGTAGAGCGCCTCCGACGGCGAGTTGAGGAACTGCTGTTGCGGCACGCCGATCAGGCTGAAGAAGTAGTTGACGATCCCGTACGACGGGTCGAACAGCCAGATGAAGACGATCGCCTCGCTGATCGTGGAGATCGCCATCGTCGCGTAGGCGGCGGTCCGGTAGAACGAGATGAAGCGGATCTTGCGGTTCATCGCGACGGCCAGGACCAGCCCGACGAGCATCGTCCCTGGCACGAAGAGCACGGTGTAGATCAGCGTGTGCTGGATCGCCTGCGTCACGACCGGGTCGTGCAGCAGCTCACGGTAGTTCGCGGTGCCGACGAACGGCGTGCTCGGCGACAGCAGGTTGTCGCTCTGAAACGACATCACCGCCGACCAGACGATGGGCACCGCGCCGAACAACACGATGATGACCACGCCCGGGGTGACGAACGCCCACCCGGTGAAGTGCTCGGAAGACAGCATCCGGCGCAGCAGACCGGGGCGCCCGGGCTGCGGACGCCCTCGGCCGGGGCGCCCGCGCTGGTAGGCGTGGGCGGCTGATACCGACACGTCAGCCTGCCAGGTCCGCGTTGACCTGCGCGGCGGCGGCGGTGAGGGCCGCCTGCGGCTGGCTCTGGCCGAGCAGCACGGAGTCGATCATGTTGCCGAGGACGGTCGAGATCTTCGGGTACATGGTGATCTGCGGCCGAGCCTGCTTGACCTCGGCCAGGTTCGCGACGAAGGCGGCGTCGCCGGGCAGCGAGGCGTCCATCGCCTTGACCACGCTCGGCTGGTCGGCCACCGACTGCCGGGTCGGCAGGTCGCCGGTCTTCATCGAGAAGTACTTGACCTGGGCCGGGGCGGTCAGCCAGAGCAGGAACTGCTCAGCCGCGGTCACCCGGGCGGAGCCGTTGTTGAATACCACCCAGTTGTCGGGGCCTGAGATGGTCTGATGGCCGCCGTCGGCGCCGGGGTAGGACGGCATGGCCTGCACGCCGTAGTCGACGTTGGGGAACCCGGAGAGATCCCAGGGACCGGTGACCAGCATGCCGATCTTGCCCGAGTTGAACAGGTTGGCGTACGCGGAGTCGGAGGGGTCCAGGTACATCGACTTGTCGGTGACGGACATCGTGCGCAGGGTCTCGAGCGACTGCAGTCCCGCGGCCGAGTCGAACGCCGCCTGCTTGTTGTCCGCTGTCAGCAGCTGGCCGCCCGCCTCCCACAGCAGCGCCTCCCAGTGCCACACCGTGTCCTCGGTGCCGGGGGTGACGTACGCGGTGCCGTACTGCTTGATCGACGCGTCGGTCAGCTTCTGCGCGTCGGCCTCGAACTGCGTCCAGGTCCAGTTCGGTCCGGGCAGCGGCAGGCCCGCCTGCGCGAACAGCTTCTTGTTGTAGACCACGGCCAGGTTGTCGACCAGAGCCGGGATGCCGATGACCTTGCCGTTGACGGTCGCCACGTCGCGCTCGCCAGCGAAGAAGTCGTCCCAGTTGACGCCGGGCTGCTTGACCACCTGGGTCAGGTTGACGACCTGGGGTATCTGCGCGACGTTAGGCGCCCAGGATCCGTAGAGGTAGGCGATGTCAGGGGTGCTGCCGCCGCGCACCGCGGTGAGCACCTTCTGCAGCGTGTCGTCGTTGTTGACGTACAGGCTGCTCACCTTCACGCCGGGGTGCTCGGCCTCGTACTCCGTCACTAGGTGGGCGTAGGCGACGGCCTCCTCGCCGGTCCAGCCTTCCCAGATCTGGATCGGACCTGAGCTGGCGTTGGACCCGCCGCCACTGTCCGTACCGCAGCCTGCCAGGACGACCGTCACCGCCGCGAGCGCGGTGACAAGTACGGCCAGGCGGCCCCGCAGGCGATGCTTAGTCATCCCGCACTCCGCTCAAAGTTGCTGCACTGATCATGAAGTGATCAGCATTCTGCAGGCATGTCAGGAGATTTTGCAACATGTTGCGCGAAACTGGCATCAATGGAACACTACCGAGCTGTGATTAACGTGACCTTCATCGGCGCCGGGAGTGTTGAGTTCACCCGGAACGTGGCAACGGACCTGTGCAGCTACCCGGAGTTCCGTGGCGGGCTGCACTTCGCGCTGTATGACATCAGCGCGGAACGGCTGGCCCACGCCCAGCGGCTTGTCAGCCGGATATCAGACCAGACCGGCGCGGCGGCGACCGTGACCGCGACCCAGGATCGGCGCGCGGCCCTCGCGGGCGCCGACTATGTGATCAACGAGGTGCAGGTCGGCGGCTACCACGCCACCCGGGCCGACTTCGACATCCCGGCCAGGTACGGGGTGCGCCAGACGATCGGCGACACCCTCGGCATCGGCGGGATCTTCCGCGGCCTGCGGACGATTCCGGTGGTGGTGGAGCTGGCCAGGGACATGGGCGAGATATGCCCGGACGCCTGCCTGCTCAGCTACAGCAATCCGATGGCCATGCTGCCCTGGGCGGTCTACGAGGGAGCGGGGTTCGGCCGGGTGTACGGCCTGTGCCACTCGGTCAGGGACACTCAGTCTTTCCTGACCGGCCTGGTCGGCGCGGATCCGGAACGGGTCCGCTTCACCACCGCGGGCTTCAACCACCAGGCCTTCGTGCTCCGCTTCGAGCAGGACGGCGAGTCCCTGTACCCGCGGCTGGCCGAGATCGTCGATTCGTCACCCGAGCTTCAGCGCCGGGTCCGGGTCGAGATCTACCGCAGGTTCGGGTACTTCCCGACCGAGTCGAGCGAGCACTCGGCCGAGTACGTGCCATGGTTCATGCGCCACGACGACCAGATCGAGCGGTTCCGCATCTTCGTGGGCGACTACCTGGAGAGGTCGGAGGAGAACCTGCTCGAGCTTGCCTCGCTCGAGCGCCAGCTCGCGTCGGACGCCCCGCTCGAGCTTGCCACCGAGAACGAGCTGGCGTCGCTGTTCATCCACTCGGCCGAGACCGGGACCGAGCGCGAGCTGCACGTGAACATCCGCAACGGCGGCCTGATCTCCAACCTTCCCGACGAGTGCTGCGTTGAGGTGCCGTGCCTGGTCGGGGCCGGCGGCGCCAAGCCGGTGCACGTCGGCGCGCTGCCGCCGCAGCTCGCCGCGCTGAACCGGACGTTCCTCAACGTGGTCGAGCTGACCGTGCGGGCAGCGCTCGACGAGTCCCGCGAGCACGTGTACCAGGCGGCGCTGCTCGACCCGAACACCGCCGCCACACTCACCACGAGCCAGACCGTCGCGATGTGCGACGAGCTGCTCGAGGCGCATCGCGGACTGCTCCCAGCCGCGCTGCGCCGCTGAGGGTCCGCCCGTCCGTACCGGCCTGGCAGGCTTACCGGCTGAGCAGGGTGGTCAGGGCGTCGCGGAGGGTCTGCTCCGGCCCGTCCGGCAGGGACATCGAGCGCCAGGCGATGAACTTGTCCGGGCGGACCAGGAGGGCGCCGTCCTCGTCGATCTCGCGGACTCGGGCCCAGTCGTAGTAGATGTCGGTGACCTCGCGCCCGGGGCCGATGATCACGGTCTTGATCGGGACGTTGAGGTCCCGGCTGACCTTCTCGGCCGCCTCCGCCCAGGCCTCGCCGGCGATGCCGGTGAACAGCGTGAACGCGCCGTAGGGGGCAAGGTCGAGGGTGGAGACCTTGTTCGCGGCGTCGCCGACCCACACGTGCGGCAGGTGCGAGCCGGGCACGGTCGACGCCTGGTAGTACAGCTCGGGATCCCGGGCGGGCTCGGGCCTGGTCGTGCCGTCGCCGACGATCGCGGTGGACTGGTAGAACTGGCCGAGCTCGACGCCGTGCGCGTTGAACTCGTAGTTCTTCAGCTCCATGGCGCTGACCAGGGCCTCTCGCTTGGCCCGGCCGCGCGCGGTGTTCGCCTTGCGCTCCTCGATCTGCTCGCGCATCTCCTCTTCGGTCTCCGCCTCGGTGAGGCCGAGCACCTCGAAGAACTGGCCGAACTCGCGGCTCGACTTGTTGGCCCGGGTCACGATCTGCCGCGCGACCGGGGCGCGCTCCTGCGAGTACGTCTCAAGCAGGCCGGGTCCGGCCTCGCCGCGCAGGACGGCGGCCAGCTTCCAGGCCAGGTTGTAGGAGTCCTGCACGCGAGGTGTTGGAGCCGAGCCCGTTCGACGGCGGGTGCCGGTGCACGGCGTCGCCGGCCGCGAAGACGCGCCGCCGCTGCAGGTGGGTCGCGTACATCTCGTTGTTGCCCCACAGGCTGGTGCCGGTGATCTCGACCTCGAGGTCGGGCATGCCGAGCAGGTTCCGGACGATCTCGGTCGCTTTGTCGGCGTCGACCGTCGGCGGCGGCTGGCCGATGTCGTAGCCCCAGACGATCAGCCACTCGTTCCACGGCCGGATCATCCGGACCAGGCCGGCGCCGATGCCGCCGACGTTGGAGCCGGGCTGGATCACCCAGTAGAGGACGCTGCGGGCGGGTCGCGACCTTGGCCGAGATGTCGGCCTTGAAGGTGATGTTCATCGAGCCCGCGATGTCCATCTGGCCCTCGTAGGGCAGGCCGATGTGCTCGGCGACGAGCGACCGGGCGCCGTCGGCCCCGATCAGGTACTTGGACCTGATGGCGTAGGCCGCCCCGGTCAGCCGGTCCCGCACGGTGGTGGTCACGCCGTCGTCGTCCTGCTCGTGGCTCAGGTACTCGGTCGAGAACCTGCTCTGGGTGCCGCGGGCGGTGGCGTTCTTGACCAGGATCGGCTCCAGGTAGGTCTGCGGGATGTCGCAGATCAGGCAGGGCGAGGCGAGCTGGTAGTCGGCCTCGCGGGCCGGGTGGGTGCCCCAGGTCTTGATCCGGCCGATCTCCTCGCCCGCGATCGACGTGCAGAACACGGTGTCGCCGACCAGTTCGTGCGGGGTCGCGTCGGCGAGCACTTGGTCCTCGACGCCGAGGTCGCGAAAGATCTCCATCGCCCGCTGGTTGGTGATGTGCGCGCGGGGGGTGTTGGCCGTCCACCGGTACTTGGTGATCATGATGTTCGGCACCCCGAGGGTGGCCAGGCTGAGCGCCGCCGCGCCGCCGGCCGGCCCCGAGCCGACGATCAGCACATCGGTCTCGACCACCGGGCCGGCCGGGATCTCGGTCTCGGCGATTCCGTCGTTGAAGGCAGGCATCCGCCGCACCCTTCTCCCGGGCCGTCGTCGGCCCTCTCACTCACGTCGTTGTGCGCGATTGTCCGTGCCGCCGCCCGCCCCCGCCAAGGGCCACGCCGCCGAATGGCGGAAATGAGAAGCCCGTTGGCTTCTCAGCGTGATGATGGACTGTTTTGTACAGCCGGGTGTACACAACGGTCCATCATCGGCTATTTGGGGCTGCGGCGCCGGCGCGGAGGTCGCCGGCCCGGTGGCCGAAGTGATGGCGGAAGGCGTGTGAGAAATACGCGGCTGACGTGAATCCGCATCGGGCGGCGACCTCGGCCACGGTCGGCGCGCGCGGGGCCGACAGGATCGAGTGGGCGAGTTCCAGGCGGCGACCCAGGACGTGCGCGGGGACGGAGCCGCCGTCGGCCGCGAACAGCCGGGAGAGCTGGCGCTCGCTGATGCCCGCGGCGGCGGCGATCTCGGCCGCGGACAGGCCCGGGTCGGTCAGGCGCTCCTCTATATAAGAGCGGGCGGCGGCGCGGTGGGCGGCGGCGTGGGCGACCCGCGGGCCGGCCGTGATCGCTGCCACCAGGTCGAGCACGGTTCGCTCGTCCGGTCGCAGCGGGCGCTCGTCCCTGGTGGCGCGCCCGGCGATCCTGGCGAGGGCGCGGGCGTACTGGTCGGGCCGGCCCGCACCGGCCGCCCGGGCTGACCCGGCCGCCCCGGCCGACCCGGCCGCCCGGGCTGAGAGCGCGGGTCCGGTGGCGGATGGCGCGCCAAAGGACGTGGCTATCGGGGCGGTCATCCGGGGCAGTTCTGAGCGGGCGGCGAGCTCGGCCCACGGGATCGTCACCACCAGCTCTTCCAGGCCGCGCGCGAACGTCCTCGCGAACGGGCGATCGGCGTCCCAGGCGAGCGCGTCGCCGCAGTGCCGGTCGACGGCAACGCCGTCGGCGGTGAACCGGGCCTCACCGCGCAGGGTCAGGAAGACGGCGACGGAGTCGGCCGGGCAGCGGAGGATCAGGTCGCGGGTCCGCTCGACCGAATGCGGCGACCCGGTCACGCGGGCCAGCCGGGCCCGCGGGAGCCGGACGTTGAGCTCGGCCGCGTCGAGCGAGTCGGGCGCGCGGACGGTCAGGCCGATCAGCGCGGCGGCGTTGTGCGATTCCCAGAGCTCGACCCGGCGCGCGGCCGGCAAGCCCGAGGTGGTGAAGATCTCGGGCGTC
The DNA here is from genome assembly GCA_963836195.1 of uncultured Actinomycetota bacterium. Classification (GTDB taxonomy): domain Bacteria; phylum Actinomycetota; class Actinomycetes; order Streptosporangiales; family Streptosporangiaceae; genus Trebonia. The sequence goes on from CAWIIX010000005.1 coordinate 599,735, forward strand.
AGCTCTGCGGGGGCGATCGCGCCCGGTGCACCGTCGGTCATGCGTCAGTCATTTTACGCATCTCCGCCCGCAACCGGGCGGAGCGCTCCGGCGTCCCTAGGTCATAGCACCCGTGAGCGGCGCCCCACAGGTAAGAGGACAGGCCTATGAAAATGTCGATTGGCCGGGTGGCGGCGCTGGCCGCCGCGCCCGTCCTGCTCCTCGCGGCCGCAGTCGCAGTGATGACGGCGGGAAACGCGAGCGCGAGCGGGTCACCGCCACCGCCGGCGGGATTCGAGGCGGACTCGGCGAGCTTCGTGACGGCGCAGGCCGGCTACGTGCTCGGGGCGCGGGACTGCAGTCTGCTCCCGTGCAAGGCGCTGCTCGAGACGACCGCCAACGGCGGCGCGACCTGGGCCAAGGTGACCGCGCCGAACGTGCAGCTGGTGCCGCCGTTCAGCGCGACGCCCGCGACCGCGGTGTCGACCGTGCGGTTCGCGAACGAGAATGACGGCTGGCTGTTCAACCCCGGCCTCTGGCAGACCACCGACGGCGGCAAGAAGTGGGTGCGGGTAAGCCTGTCGGGGGATGCCGTCGCGCTCGCGGTCTCCGGCGGCGAGGCGTACGTCTCGATCGGGAAGCCCGACGGCGGCTTCACCACCGCCAAGCTCTACAAGAGCGCGGTCGGCTCCGGCACCTGGACCCAGGTGCGCGGGGTGGCGCCGCAGAACGACCTGACCGCCTTCGGCCACTCCGCCTGGGCCGGCGTCGCGCCGGGCCTGTGGACCACCGCCAACAGCGGCAAGACCTGGACCAAGCTCTCGTTCAAATGCCCGGCCGGCGTCCTGTCGCCGAGCGAGGTGGCGGCGTCCTCGCCGTCCGACGTCGCGATCGCCTGCTCGGACCAGGGCTACCCGCAGCCGGGTATGAGCGTCAAGGAGGTCTTCACGTCGGTCAACGGCGGCAAGACGTTCCGCGAGCAGGGCGAGCCGTCGGAAGCCGGCCAGGTTTTCCAGCTCGCCATGGTGCCGGGCAACCCGAAGGTGCTGACGCTGGAGGCCGCCAGCGGCGCCGCCTTCCTTGACCGGTCGGTGAACGGCGGCAAGACCTGGACCCAGGCGACCTACGACGACGGCGGGACCGGCCTGCGCGACCTGGCCTACGTGTCGGCCACCACCGGGTACACCGTCCACGTCAGCGACAGCCCGGCCCTCGCCTACGGCCTCGGCCTGCTGAAGACCACCAACGCGGGCAAGACCTGGAGCACCGTCAAGATCCCCTAACTAGATAGGCTGCGGGCCGCCTGGACCGGGTCGGAGCCCGACCAGGCGGCGCGCAGCAGCGTGCGGAGGTCCTCGGCGGTGACCGGGCGCGGGTTGGACGGGGGGACCGAGGGCAGGATCGCGTCGGCCGCCTCGGCGATCGACTCCTCGGCGAGGCCGTAGTCGCGGAGCGCGTGCGGGGCGCTCAGTTGCCGGCCGAGCGTCTGCAGCCCGTCGATCGCGGTCGCCGAGCCGAACGCGGCGGCGATCCGCCGCTCGGCGTCGGGGGCGGCGGGACCGTTGAACGCGAGGACGTAGGGGAGCACGGCGGCGTGCGTCTGGGCGTGCGGCAGGTTGTACTTGCCCCCGAGGACGTGGCAGATCTTGTGGTGCAGGGCCGAACCGGCCGAGGCGAACGCGGCCGCCGACAGGTACGCCGCGTACAGGGCGTGCTCGCGACCCTCGAGACCGCCCGGGTCGGCCACCACCTTCGGCAGCCCGGCCGCGAGCGACCGGATCCCCTCGGCGGCGAGGGCGGCGTTGATCGGGTCAGCGTTCGGCCCCCACATCGCGTCAACGCAGTGCGCGAGCGCGTTCAGGCCCGACGCGACCGACAGCCCGACCGGAAGCGAGGTGGTGAGCGCGGCGTCGTAGACGATCGCCTTCGGCAGCACCGCGCGGTCGGTGCCGGTCGTCTTCACGGCGCCCTCGGTGAGACCCCAGACCGGGGTCGCCTCGGAGCCGGCGTACGTGGTCGGGACGGCGACGATCGGCAGCCCGGTGGTCATCGCGACCGCCTTGGCCAGCCCGGTCGTCGAGCCCCCGCCGACGCTGACCAGGGCGTCGACGCCGCTGCGGGCGGCCGCCGCCCGGGCTCGGCCGGCCACCTCGACCGGGACGTGCATGACGACCTCGTCGTGGCGGAGCGCGACCGGGACGTCGGCCGCTATCTCGTCGGCCAGGTGCATCGTGTTCTCGGAGGCGATCAGCATGACCCGGCCCGCGGCGAGGCGGGCGATCTCGGCGCTGAGATTGGCCGCCGCCGCACCGGAGCCGAAGCAGACGCGCTGGGGGAGGGTGTCGTGGACGAAGCGCATGCTCTCTATCTTCCGCTACCCGTCCCGCCGTTCATCCAGCAGGCGGGTGAGCGCCGTTGGGCGGATGGGGCGGTGGCGGATGCGGCTGCGTAACGGTCACGATTGGCCCGTGATTTGAAACTGCCAACACGGGACCGGCGGGACCGTTATTGTAGCGTGATATGGGAAGTGGGAGACATGGGAGACGTACCGGATCGGAGTCGGCTAGACCCGGCTGGCGGTACGCGGCTGCTTTTGCGGCTATCTTTATTGCGCTCGGTGCGGGGTCCCTCGCCTTGCGTACATCGGTTACCGCCGCCAGTCTCCCGGCGTCAGAAGATCTGCCAATCCTGGCCACCGTCCCGCACGGCAATATGGCCAGCGCGGACGCCGCCGGTGTGGTATACGGCTTCTACGTGGCGTCGCTCCCTGATGACTCGAGTACCCGACCGCGCAGCCATCCCACCCCGACGACGTCGGCCAGCTCGGTCGTGCAGCCGCCGTCCGGATCCGACTCTTCCGGGGTTCTCGGCATCTACGACGGCTCGCACAGCTCGGCGAGTATCGCGGCCACGGCTGACTGGCTGGGCTCGTCGCACGATGTCCAATATGCCGAGGATTTCATCGACGACACGAGCTGGTCGACCATCAGCGATCCGTCCTGGTTCATTTCCCAGTGGCAAGGCACACCGTACAAAATGGTGTGGGGCGTGCCGATGGTGCCGTGCGGTTCTCCCTCCACCCAGTGCAGCCCGAACGCGTCGGCATTCGACTCCGTCGCTAGCGGCGCCGACAACAGCTACTACGCGACGCTGGCCCGGAACCTGGTGGCCGGGGGGTTCGGCTCATCGTACATTCGCCTCGGCTGGGAGTTCCAGGGCGGCTGGTTCCCGTGGAGCATCTGCAACTCGGACGGCCAGAAAGACTTCGTGCCCGCCTTCCGCAATATCGTGACGAGCATGCGCAGTGTCAGCGGCGCCAATTTCCAGTTCATATGGAACCCGGACGATAGCGCTGATACCTCCTGCAGCGGCCTGGTCGAGGATTACTATCCCGGCGACAGCTACGTCAACATGGTCTCGCTTGACGTGTACGACATGAACGGCGCGCAGGATACGGATAGCGCCCGCTGGACCGACATGCTGAACGGCGTCAACGCCGGCGGCTGGACGGCGACCGCGCCCGAGCCGATCAACGGCCAGGCATTCAAAGGCTACGGGCTCAATTGGCTGGCTGCCTTCGGCCATGAGCACGGCAAGGAGATCGGGCTGCCCGAGTGGGGACTGTGGAGCAGCGATAACGCCGGCGGCGGTGACGACCCCTACTTCGTCAACGAGATGGCCAGCTGGATAAAGACCTACGCGACCGGGCCGGCCATCTTCTGGGACTATGACAGCGGCGCCACTGGCACCGTGCTGACGGTGCCGAGCGTGGTGACGGGCGGCGTTCCCAACGCCAGCACGGCCTTCAGGACTGACTTCGAGGGCTACTAGTCTTCCCTCTCTGCCCCTTGCTCTACGATCTCGCGGTGTGACCGAACTGCGCTTTCCGGAGGAGCAGGCGCGACTGGATGGCGAGGAGATCAACTTCGCGCTCGCGGCCCCGGACGAGCCGGCCCCGGTGCTCGGGGGAGCTTCGGTCTATGACGTCGACCGTGCGGCCAGCCGGGCGTCCTGCGGTCCCACCCTGCCGTTCAAGGACGCCCGTCGCGACACCGTGGTGTTCAGCCTGCTGCCAGGCGATCTGCGATGATAAGCCGCTAGCGCTGACCGGCCGTCGCGCCGGAGGGGCGAGGCTCCATCGACTCGGGCTGCTGCTTCCGCATCGCGGAGGCGTTCCGTCTGTTCAGACGGCGGACCTTGCGGGCCACCGACTGGGCGATCTGGGCCGCGGTGTGGTGCGTCCCGGCGATGAAGCGCACGCCGGGACCAAGGCTCACGGTCGTGTGGGCGCCCGCGAAGTACAGGCCGGGGACGCTCGATTCCCCTGCCCGGTCCACCACGGGATAGTCGACCGTCGTCACCAGGGCGGCCCGGATGTCCTCGGACAGGAACGACAGCCGTGCCATGTCGATTTTGAAGCCGGTTCCGGCCATCACGTGATCCGCGTCGACGACCGTCTGCTTGGGACCGTCAAGATGGAGTCGCACCCCGCTGCCGTGCGTTTCCGCCGACCTCAGCGCGTGGCTGGTCAGGACCTCAACCGTGCCCTCGACCCGATCGCGGAGCCACCACGCGCCCGACGGCCCGAAGGTGCTGAACGTCTTGGTGATCCGCAGTGACTCGGGCAGCCGCCGGAACGCGGCCGGCGAGCCGTAGCCGACACAGGCCCATCCCTCGCACAGGTACGTCGGCGGCCGCTTCACATAGCCGATGGGCCCGATCTTCGTCGGTACCTGCCCTTCCCACTTAATCTGCTGACGACGGGCGATGACCTGAACGTCGGTACCCGCCTCATGCAGCAGGGCCGCGGTCTGCAAGGCAGACTGCCCGCCCCCGATAACGGCCACTCGGCGGCCGCTGAACTGGTCCAGCCGACTATGCGCCGAGGTGTGCGTCATCAGGTCGGAGGGCAACTCGGACAGCTCATCCGGAACCTTCATATACGGCATCAGACCGGTCGCGATGATGATCTGCCGCGCGAATATCGGGGAGTCCTCGGCGAACTCCACCTTGAACCCGCCATGTCCGGGAACCACGCTCGTCACCGTGAGGTCCCTGATGTCCGGCACCAGTTCGGCGGTGAACCAGTCGGCGTACCCCAGGAAACGCTCGAGCGAGAGCGGCCCGATCCGGGGCACATAGTCGTCAAACCCGTGCAGCCGGGCGTAGGTTGCGAGGTCATACCCTGGCTTCGCCGACGCTATTACTGACCCATAAGGTTCGGATTTCAGAAACAAACCCGGCGGCATATGGTTACGCCACGTGTTCATCGGGCGGCCGACGATGGTGTGCTCGACACCGCGATGGCGAAGATGCGTGGAAATTGCCAAGCCGAAGGGACCGGCGCCGATGACGAGTACGTCACTCATGGCCATCTAGTGATTCCCCCAAATTGAATTCGCAGCCGGTTTACTCCGGATTCTGCTTCCGGTTGTTCCACTGCTTCCGAATGATGCCCGCGGTGTCCCAGATCTCGGCTAGCGCCGGCCGCATATCGCGACGGTCAACGAAGTCGTAATGACGAGTTCGGAAGAACTCCGAGGTAAACGTCCATATCCCGCGAGCCGGCGACACGCTGTCCGGCCGGCCGCGCTGCAGCACGCTCTCCCAGAGCCAGCGCAGGTCCCCCGCCAGCCAGCGGGTCCGAACGCCGGTCCGGTAGGACTTCACCGGCTCGATGGGCTGGCCGATGCCCCACTGCCAGATCATCAACGGGAAGTTGACGCCCGAGTGCATCGCGTTCTCCAGCGTTCCGGCCAGCCGCGCGTTGATTTCCATCAGCAGCGGACGGCCCTGCGCGTCGCGCCGGAACTCGACCTCGCTCGGGCCCTCCACGCCGATGGTGGTGGCCAGGCGCACGGCCGCGTCGAGGAGCTCGTCCGAAACCGGGATGCTCTCCCGCATGGCCGAGACACCGCCCAGGGGCGGGGTCGTGCGGTGGGCCGCGCACCCGCAGTAGGCCACCATCTCGCCGTCGACGATGAAGAGGCTCACACCCTCGCGACGACCGGTGGCCAGCTGCTGGGCCAGCACCTCGCAGCCCGTCGCGAGCATGCGGGCGGTCGCCTCGGTAGCCTCAGCCTCGTTGACCACCTCGCACGGGACTGCCCGCAGGGCTACCGCGCCGGTCCACGAGACCGTCGGCTTGAGCACGAACGGGTAGCCGAACTCGGCCTCGGCCGCCCGCAGATCCTCGACCCCGGTCACCGGGATCGACTTCGGGTAGGCGATGTCGAGCTTGGTCGCGACCTCGAGGGTTCGGACCTTGTCGTTGGCGATCTCGAGGGCGGCGTCCGACGCCACCGCGAGCATGGCGCCAAGCTCCTTGAACCGCTCCCGACGCGGGGCCAGCAGGGTGATGTTGGCATCCCCGACCGGCAGGACGACCTTGACCTGATGCTCGCGGACGAACGCGAGGACAGCCTCCGCGTACGCGTCGGGCTCGCTCACGTAGTCCGGCAGGATCAGTGCGCGGGCGCAGGCCTTGGAGCGGAAGGCCGGCGGCTCGTGGCGCGGCTGGAACTGGCCGATGCTCTCGCCGAGGGCGACGCGGAGCCCGGACCGGGCAAGGCTCCGGGCGCTTGTCAAGCTGTGCTTGTGCGAGGCGTCCAGGATCAAAATGTCGTAATGCGCGGGTCCTCCCGACGTCTCGGCCTTATTCAGCACAGTCGCATTGAGTGCCGTCTCTGTCATCTAACCTGACCTCCAGCCCTGTGCACGAGGTCCCCGTGAGTGCATCGCGTTAATGAATTAGAAGCGCCAAAGCCGTCAGTATGCCCTACTGAATCCGGTCACGACCCGCGAATCGCCAGAAACGGCGCTAAATGACCTCATCGGCGGCGTCGCGCCAGGCCGTCCGCCGCGATGACGGCCTCAGGCGCGTTGCTCAGAAGCGCTCGGGATGCCAGTACACGTCCTCGGGGGTCCCGTAGAGCGCGTTGTCGACCGCCTCACGGCCCTGCATGAAGGAGTAGTCCTGGTTGCAGGACTCGTAGCGCCAGCCGCCGAAGCGCCCGCGGCTGTACACGCCGTGGGCGAGCAGTCGCTCGTTGACCGGGCGGAGCACGTCGTCGCGGCCGAGCGTCGGCACCGGGTAGCCCATCGGCAGCGTCCGGTGCCACCTGCTCTCGATGAGCGCGGGGTCGGCCCCGAGGGCCTCCAGGGAGGCGGCGGTGCCGCTGACCGCGTCCTCGACGGTGCCCGGGGCGCTGTCAAAGGACGGCACCTCGGTCAGGATGTTCCAGCGCCCAGGGCCCGCGTTGCCGGGATCGTAGTTGCTGAGCATCGTCGCCCGGTACCACGGGACGCCGCGATCGGGGCAGTACAGCCACGTCTTGTCGGCCAGCGCGGCCGGCGGCTCGCCCCGGTAGCCGAGGCCGACCGCGTGCAGGGTGCTGGCGCGCAGGCCCGTGGTCAGGTCCTCGAGCCCGGCCCAGCGCATCGCGGTGGTGATCGGGGCGGCGCTGATGCAGTACTCGTAGCTGACCGTCCGGCCATCGGACAACTCCGCCACCCGCCGGTCGAGGTCCAGGCGCTCGACGCGCGTGTTGAGGTCGACCCGTCCCGGCTTCAGCAGCCGATCGTGGATGGCCCGCCACAGCGCGCCGGTGCCGCCCGCCGGGTAGGGGAAGCGCTCGGCGGCGGGCTTGACCCCGGTGGCGAGCGAGAGCGTGGGAACGTTGCGCTCGCCGCTCCCGTTACGCAGCGACGTCCACTCGTGGTCGACCACATCGAGCGGCGTGGTCCACATCTTGACGTTGTAGGGCTCGAAGAACCGGTCGTACAGGTCCTGGCCGAAGCTGTTGCGGTAGTAGTCACCCAGGTGCGCGGCGGGCGCGTCCGGGCGCAGATCGGTCGGCAGCTCGGTCAGATGCTGCTGGATCGGCGTCGGCACCAGCGCCTCCGGCCCGGTCCCGGTGAGCCAGACCCAGCCGTTGCGGGTCACCTGAAGCAGGGTGACGCCGCTCATCTCGACGGCCTTGTCGAACTCGGGGAAGTGGCTGTGCAGGACGTGGCCGCCGAGGTCCCAGGTGAAGCCCTCGGGATCCGTGATCGACGTCGCCATGCCGCCGAGCCGGTCGCTCGAGTCGACCACGAGATGGTCCTCGCCCAGCTCGGCCAGCCGGACCGCGGCGCCGATCCCGGTCGGGCCCGCACCGATAACGAGAAAGCGCGTTTCGCTCCGCACCGGCTAGACCTCGACCATGACCCGGACGGGCTCGAAGCCCTCGGCGTAGGGCCGGCGGCAGGTGTGGCCGTAGTGCTCGGCCGAGCTGCGGACCCGCGAGGCGCTGACCATCTCGCTCGCCTGGACCTGGGAGCCGTGGCACATCAGCGCGTCGATCTTCTTGTCGAGCGAGTCGGAGATGTCGACGAAGGCGGTCGGGTTGAACTGCAGGGCGGACGGCGCCCCGTAGCTCATCACCGACGACACTCCCCGGGCCGCGCCCATGGTGCACATCGCGACCGCGCGGTGGTCTTGGTGGCTGTCGTTGGGCGAATGGGTGTAGACGACCGTCACGTCGAGGGATCGCAGGGCCGCCTCGATCTGGTGGACGAGGTCCAGCTCGTGCAGGGAGACCCGGCAGTCGGGGATGTCGCGGCCCCACAGCAGCGTGTTCACGCCGAGCACCTCGGCTGCGCGCTCCTGCTCGGTCACCCGCTGCTCGACGTCGCCGGGGCCGACCTCTCCGTGGGTCACCACCAGCATCGCGACCCGGTCGCCGGCCGCGACGTGCCTGGCAATGGTTCCGCCGCAGCCCAGCTCGATGTCGTCTGGATGCGCCCCGATCGCCAGTACGGACCGATGTCCCCTCATTGGCGCCGCCTAGAAGTCATTTCCACCCCAAAGATTCGTGCGTGACCATTAGGCCCCGACAGGGAGCGCTCGTGCGTGTCGCCTCCGTACACGACGGTGAACACGAAGTAGTGCATGCAGCACTAACAAGCAATTATCGGGCCATACGACAGACGATCGTGCCATACACGGGGTGGTTCACGGCGGATCTTGCCTTGAAAGCGAAGAAAAAGTTAAGAAGCTGATCCCACGGGTCACCCGCCACGCAGACCGGGCGGCTCGAGGCGACCCGAGTCCACAATCCGCACCGTCCGCCATCACGTAATCACGGTAAGCCACGGCAGGTCGGCGACTTTTCGCAGTTCGGAGACGGGCGGAGGTATGGCCACGATAGGATCGCAACCTGACCAAGTGGGCGATCGGTGACCTAAACCCGACGTTGCGTGCGCTAAGGTGGCTTTTTTCTCGGATAGGTGTCCGCGACAATGCTGGGAATAACGTCGTTTCGAAAGCAGAGCCGCTCCGCAAACACGCGTCGCAGCCGCCCTGTTAAATGGTATTTCCTGGCGTTGGCGGTAGTGCTGGCGGCGGCGGGAGGGTTGACCTACGCCTTCCTCCCGGGCTCGGGCGCCCACCCGACTGCTGCCCCTGCCGCCAGCCCCACGACTAACGCTTCCACCCCGACTCCGGCCAAGTCCGTCACGCCGTTTGTCGGCGGTCCCGGGCTGGGCCTCTATGACGGCGAACACGACGCGGCCGGCATCGAGACGGCCGCCAAGTGGCTCGGCCCGACTGGCTCCATTAAGTACGCCATGGACTTCATAGACGACACGAACTGGTCGCGTATCAGCGATCCGTGGCAGCTTCCGAACTGGAAGGGCAGCCCGTACACGATGGTCTGGGGCGTCCCCATGGTGCCGTGCGGAACGCCCTCGTCGCTGTGCGCCACGAACGTGTCGGACTTCAACGCGGTCGCCCAGGGCGCCGACGACGGCTACTACAAGACCCTGGCCAGGAACCTGGTGGCCGCGGGCTTCGGTTCTTCCTACATCCGGCTTGGCTGGGAGTTCAACGCCACCTGGATGGGATGGAGCGTCTGCAAGCAGGACGGATCGGGGCCGGCCAGCTGGGCGGACGATTTCGTTCCCGCTTTCAGGAACATCGTGACCAGCATGCGCAGCGTCAGCGGGGCGAACTTCAGGTTCATCTGGAACCCGGTCGAGGGCAGCAACGTCAGCTGCTTCATCAACCTGGCGAATTTCTACCCCGGCAACGCCTACGTCGACGTGGTCGCGCTCGATGTCTATGACGGGATCAGCGGTCAGGCGATCACCAGCGCCGAGCGCTGGACCGACTTCCTGAACGGCGTCAACGCGGGGCATTGGACCTCGCTGGTGCCCACGGCCGTCGGGGCGCAGACATTCAAGGGCTTCGGGCTGAACTGGCTGGCCGCCTTCGGCAAGGCCCACGACAAGGAAGTCGGCCTGCCCGAGTGGGGACTCGACTCCAACAGCGTGGACAATGGCGGCGGCGACGACGCCTACTTCGTCACCCAGATGGCCAAGTGGATCAAGGCAAACGCCACCGGCCCGTCAATCTTCTGGAACGCCAACGGCGGAACCCTCGAGCTGGACGTACCGAACTACACGTCCAGTGACACCCCGAACGCAACCGCAGCCTTCAAGGCCGCGTTCGGCGCCGGCAGCTAACGTCAGCGGTTAGTCGTCAGCGGTTAGTCGCCGGGGTTCGAGGCCCCTACTTCCAGTCCGGTTCGGGTGACGACAGCGGCGCGGTCCTTGAGCAGGTCGGCCAGGCGCAGCGCCAACGCGACGATCATCTGGGTGGGGTTGGATTGCCCGGCGGTCGGGAAGACGGAGCTCCCGCCGACGAACAGCCCGTCCACATTGTGGACCCGACACTGCGCGTCGACAACACCCTGCGACGGGTCGTCCGCCATCCGGGTCGTTCCGGTCGGGTGGGCGACATCGCGGAGCGTCGGCGGGAACATCGCCCCGTCTCGCACCCAGTCCTCGAGCACCGGGGGCCCGAGCCCCATCCGGGCGAACTGCTCGACCATGAGCTCGGTCATCCGCCGCATCGCCCGGGCCTCCTCGTCCGAGGTACGCCAGTCGACACGCGATATCGGCATGCCAAGTCGATCGCGGCGGTCGGCCAGGGTAACCCGGCTGTCGGGGTTCGGGAGCTGCTCGCACATCGCCTCCACCGTCACCGCGGCGAGCTTCCTCGGCAGCGCCCGGTGGGCGACGAAGTGCTCCTTCAGGCCGTAGAGGACAAGGCCGCTGTTCGCCAGCATCGCGCGCAGGTCGGGGCGGATGCCCGGCTCCCTGCGCAGGAAGCGGATGAACGAATCCCACGGGTCGTCCGGCGCGAGGCGCTCGTCGATCCAGGCGGCGCAGTTGAGCAGGCGCTCCGAGCGCTGAATGGCGGGGCTCAGCCGCATCCCGTGCTGGAACGAGACCGAGCTGTCGTTTCGCGACTTGAAGCTGGCGAACTGACTCAGCACCGCCTTGGCCTGGTCGAGCGGAAACCGGGCCACGGTGATGCGCGGGTGATCCATCAGGTAGCGGCCGACCAGGTCTTTGTCATTCCCGATGCCATGCGCGGCCACGTTGTCGGAGGCGAGCAGGAGACGCGCGTTCTCTATGCCGCCGGCGCAGAGCACGACCGTGCGCACGGGAAGCGACCAGCGCCGTCCATCGATCGCGGCGAACTCAACCGATTCGACGGCATTGGCCGACTCGGTGGTGTTGATCCGGAGCACGGTCGCATTGGTAACGAGATTCACATTGGCCCCGAGGCCAGGCGCGAGCCGTCCGAACCGGGCCCGGTCGTACTGATTCATCGGGTCGCGGCTGAACTGCCAGAACATCGGGAGCAGCTGGTCCGGATCAGCGCCCAGGTCAGGTTGCGGATACCCGGCCAGCTCCCAGATTCGGTCGTCGGTGATGCCGTTCCCAAGGCCGAGCCCCAGGTACCTGGCGCTGCGGTCGACATAGGGCATCATGTCGTTCATCCCGAACGGCCAGCCGGAATCGGGAACCCAATCGCGGTACTGCAAGTCGATGTCATCGAACGGCGCGCAGCGGCCGGTCCAGGTATTCGAACTGCCGCCGACCATGCGGTTGCGGACCAGCCACTGATCCTCCACCCGCGGCCAGCCCACGCTCTCGATCGCGTCGAGCGCGTCGACTCTCTCGTCGCGCTCCGTTCCGCCGCTTTCCAGGACGGTTACCCGCAAGTGCGTGTCCGACAATTCCCGCGCGATCGTCAGGCCGGCCGGGCCGGTGCCAATGATGCAGACATCACAGCGGAGGATTTCCGGCGGCGCCTCACCGCCGGTGAAGGCTGACGAATCCAAGATGGGCACCGTGGTCCCCTTTCGCGGGTCTACCGCAGGTGGCGGGTGGCCTGATAATCCGACTACGGTGCGGAACGTAGCCTTTGCCGGGATCCTAGCCCCGACCCCTCGCGAGCGCGGTCGGGATGCGGCAAGACGGCCTCCCGGTCGGCCTTGGCCGACGACGAGCCGCAGGTCACGGGCTGGTATCGACGTTCAGCCGCCCCCGTACGCATATGTCCGTTAGGATGCGTGACGGTTAAATCGGCTGGCAGATTGGGGTGGGTCCGGCTTGAGGCGCTTTCCAGGCGGTAAGCACACACCAGGCGGGCTAAGTCAGCTCCGCGTTCGGGCGAGGCTGCGCGGAGCGCGGCCGTCTGCATCCTTCCGCGTCATCACCGCCGCCGGCCTTGGCGTCGCCCTGGTGGCGGTCGCGGTCGCCGTCGGCGTCGGAGCGGTGCCGATGCCGCTGACCGCCCAGGTCGCTAAGGCGCCGTCAGCCGCTCCGCTCGCCCAGAGCCAGCAGGGCCAGCTGAGCCTGAGCGAGTCGAGCGCGGTGATGGCGACCTTCGCCCCCCACATTGCGACCGGCAGCCCGATGGCGGCGCCCTCGGTCAAGAAGGCGCCTGCCAAGCCGAAGCCGTCGGCAACGCCGACGGCCACCCCGCCGAGCGTGAGCGCCACGCCGAGCCCGAGCGCCCCGAGCCCGACTCAGGCGCCGAGTTCGACCGCCACGGCTTCCTCTGGCCTGACGCCCGCCGCGCTACCGGGCAATGTCACGCCGAAGGGGACGAACCAGCTGGCCTGGTCCGAGGCCATCCTCGCGGCGCTCGGCGCCCCGGACACGGACGCGAACATCATCTCCATGGGTTACTGGATGCAGAACGAGGCCGGCGGCCTGGTCGGCGAGAACAACCCGATCAACGTGAGCGAGAAGGGCTACGACGGGTGGAACATCCAGAGCGAAGGCAACGGGTGGTACCTGCGCTCCTATCCGACGGTGGCGGACGGCGTCGCCGCGATCGCCGCGTACCTGTCGTATCCGAATTACTCGGAGATCAAGGGCGATCTGCAGGCGGGCATCGGCTTGGGGTCCTCGTCCTCGTCGCTCGCCTCGGAGCTCTCGGTATACAGCGGAGGCGGCTACACGACCATTCCGGATTCGTGGGGCTCGTCGCAAGGGCAGCCCGAGACCTGATCACTCTGCGTACTTAGCTGCACTACGCGCGGTATTTGCCGATTCGGCGGGTGGGGGCCGGGAGGGCGTGCTAATGTCCCCCATATCTATCATTCCGCTGACTTCGTGTGAACTCGAGTTTGAGCATCCCGGTCGCTGGTGGGACGCCTAATCAGTCGTCAGTCTTTTAGTGGGGGTAAGTAGTGGATTCTCCGGTCGGCCTGGCTGGTCGCGGCCTCTTGCAATCGAGCGAAGAGTGGGATGTGCGCAACCGCACTCTTTCCGAGACCCTGCACCGCCTTGCGGAACGCCACCTGCTGAACACCAGCGAACGCGGTCTTGATGTCGGATGCCAGGGGGGTGCCCTCACCGATTACCTGAACGCGCACATGGCGATGGAATGGGAGGGGATCGATCCGATCCTCACCGAGTCGACAAAGTCCCCCGAGGGCGCCACGTTGCACTCGGCTGCCGCTGATGCCATCCCCTATCCTGACCGTCATTTCGGCTGCATTCTCCTGGCCAACGTTTTCGAGCACATACCGCCGGACAAGCGGACCGCGTCCTTCAAGGAGATGTACCGGGTACTCGAGCCCGGCGGCGTCATCGTCGGCCAGATCCCCAACCCCTACTTCCCGATCGAGGCGCACAGCCGTCTGCCCTTCATGGGCTGGCTGCCGATGCAGCTGCGGGACAAGTACTGGAAGCTCGCGCCGGTGCCGTGGGAGCACAACTTCTACTCCGTGACGACCCGCAACGTGCGGGCAGAGGCAAAGCGCTCAGGGTTCGAGGTCGCGCAGGTGGTCAACTTCAACTACCCGCTTGAGGCCCTGCCGAAGGCCGCCAGGCCGATCGCGACGCTGCTGAGCTGGCCGATGACGCAGTTCCCGTGGGCGTGGCAGTTCGTCCTGCGGCGCCCGGTCGAGGCCGCCTGATCCTGCGGTAGCGCAGCGTGGTTGTGAGAGTGCACAAAAGCTCACATTTATTGACATGTCACAGATCTATAACAAGATCGTGATCGGGCAGCTTCATGCGCCGATGTCCGATTAGCTGACTACGCCCGGCCGCACCCTCATCCGTCTGACCGCTGAGCCAGACGGGGAGTGGTCCGCGACCGGCCTGTGCTCTGCGGACGTACTACCGAGGTTCACAGTTGCCGCTAGTCCGGACGGCGAGGGCGGACAGGCCCAGGAGTGTCCACCGCAACCAAAGGGGGTGGTCGCATGACGTCGCTGACCGCAGGTCCAGCAGCACATGCTGAGATGGCAGAACCCAACACCGGCAAGACGTTCTCACCGTCGAGGGTCGTAGAGGTCGAGCTCACCGATCCGTTGCCGCGACTGGAGCCCAGCGACCAGTACGGGAGCGCATTCGTCCTCGCCCGGCTGCACGCGGAGCCGATTGGCGTGCTGACGGTCGGGCTGGGGGACAACGGGGTCTCCCCCGGCGAGCTCGCGGCGCGGCTCTGGGCTGAGTTCAGCGAGCCGATTGCCGAGCGTTTCGTCGCCGCCGGGCTGGCCGCGCCGGCCGAGCTGACCGAGGCGGGCCTCGAGGCCGAACCGGGGGCGTGGCCGTTCCTGCTGAACAGGTCGGCGGCGCTGGCCGACGCCCCGAGCATCAGCGTCGTCCTCTGCACGCGCGATCGTGCGGACCAGCTGGAGAAGTGCCTTCAACGCCTGGCGCGCTTGGTTTACCCGCGCTTCGAGGTGCTGATTGTTGATAACGCCCCTACCTCTGACGCCGTGCAGGTCATCGTTGAGAGCTACGCGGGCGCCGCGACGAAGTTTCGCTATTGCAAAGAGGCAACGCCCGGGCTGTCGTGGGCCAGGAACGCCGGGGTAGCCGCCACGACCAGCGAGATCATCGCCTTCGTGGACGATGACGACGAGCCCGATGAATCCTGGCTGGCCGGGATCGCGGACGGCTTCGCCAGGAGCGGCAGCATCGGCTGCGTCACCGGGATGATCCTGCCCGCCCGGCTCGACACTCCCGCCGAGGGGCTGTTCGAGGAGCTCGGCGGACACATCAAGGGCCGCGGTTTCACTAAAGACACGTTTTCCAAGTCGGGTCCGCAGAGCCCGCTGTTCCCGCTGCCGCCGTTTGGCACCGGGGCCAATATGGCTTTCAGAAGAGACGTGCTGGAAAGAATCGGCGGTTTCGACGTGGCTCTGGGAGCAGGCACCCCGGCCTGCGCCGGCGAGGACACGCTGAGCATCGCGCTGACCATGCTGGAGGGCTACGAGGTCGCCTATGAGCCTTCCGCGCTCATGTGGCACCATCACCGCCAGGACCTGAGCGGCCTGAGCCGTCAGTTGCACGGCTACAGCATCGGGCTGACCGCTTTCTACGCCGCGCTGCTCAGACGGCGCCCAACCGCGATCCTCGGACTGCTTAAGTTGCTGCCCGCCGCGGTCGGATACCTGAGAAACCCGTCCAGTGCTCCCGACAGCGCACCTGACCCGGGTGCCGCACTGGATCGCCGACAGCGGGAAGGAATGCTCGCAGGACCCTTCCGGTACATCACGAGCGTGCGCATGCAGCGTCGTGCGTCGAAAATAAAGCCCCCTGCCGCGGGATTGCGATAATGCACGATTGGCAATTGCCCGAATCTTCTGCCAGTGACTCCGCGCTAGATCAAGGCTGGGGAACAATCGTAGCCTCTGAGAAAGTTTCAGATTTGCCGACGGAAGTTCCAATGGCGTCTTCGGACGCGGAAACAGAAGCAGAGACGTCGGAGACTCCGGGGACGTCTGAAATAGCTGAGACAGTTCAAACGCCTGAGGAAGCCGAGACGGTTGAAAGGCCGGTAATCCCCGAGGCAGCCGAGACGGCTGAAAGGCCGGTAATCTCTGAGGCGCCTAAAGAGGCGGTGCAGTCTCGTCTCCCGGTGAGCGTTGTCACACTGCTCGCGGCCATGGGGGTCTTCTGCGCGAACGCCGCCTTCGTGGCCGGACGCCTGGGGCACGCGGATTCTCAGTGGTCCAACCGCGTGTACTGGCTCGGCCAGGCGTTCATCCTGATTCCGATAGGATTCCGGCTGTTCAGCCGGCGGCCCCTGTCCAAGCGCGACACCGTCACCCTGATCGTGGTGCTCACGATCGCGGAATATCTCCTGAAGGTCTGCTACAGCCCGTCTGGCCTCACATTCTCGGATGAGCTCCTGCAATGGCGCAGCACCACGAACCTGCTGAACACCGGCGATCCGTTTACGATTAACTACGGCATACCGGTTGGACCGCACTACCCGGGACTTCAGCTAGTCACGGTCGCGCTGATGTCGGCGACCGGGCTCTCCCTTTTCTCGGCCGCCCTGATAGTAGCCGGGGTCGCCCATCTCCTGTTTATCTGCCTGGTCTACGGCGTTTTCGCCGGGGTGACCAAATCGCACCGGGTCGGCGCCATCGCGATCCTCGTTTACTACACGACGCCGGACCTGACCTCTTTCAACTCCATGTACGTGTACGAAACGCTGGCGCTGGCGTTTCTCGGGGTCGCCGTGCTCGCCGCCTGGAAACTGGCGACCCTCGAATCGCGGTCGGAGCGGGTGCGATGGTTCATCATTGCCGTGCTCGGCATCCTCGCCACCGTGACCACCCACCATGTCACGAGCTACGTGCTCACCTTGACCCTCATGCTGCTGGCGGTGGTCAGCCGGTTCACCGGTTCCCGTGACGCCGCGAAACGGATAGGCGCGCTGGCGGCTATCTCGCTGGCGGCGGTTGTGTGCTGGATCGCCTTCGTCGCACCGTACACGGTCACCTATTTCGCGCCCACGGTGCAGGGAATGGTGAACGGCCTCAATTCCCTGCTCGGCAGCGGGAGCTCGTCGGCGCCGTCCACATCTTTGTCGCCGCTCAATGACCAGCTGCTCGAGGGACTCGGCATTCTCGCCACGACCGTGCTCCTCGTTTACGGTTGCTGGCAAGTCTGGCGGGTCTACAAATCCGATTCATGGATCGTCGCCATGATGATCGGCTCCCTGATCTGGTTCGGGGACCTGGCGCTCCGGGTCGGATTCCCGGACGGGCAGGAGCTGGCCGGGCGATCGGCGACCTTCGTCTACATCCCGGTGAGCGTCGTCACCGCGCTCGCCCTTACCAGGTACGTCAACAGCGCGGCCGTGCGCAAGTGGAGAGCCGCCGCCATGGCCGTCGGCGCGGTCGCGATCATCACCCTGCAATTCGACGGGCTTGCGAACGGGTGGCCGCCCTATTGGGAGCGGCTGTCAGGCCCGCACCAGGTGGCCGGCGTTGAAAGGTCGACCGGGCCGCAGGAGATCGCGATGGCCGAGTGGACGCTGTCCAAGCTCGGCCGCGGCAATAGGTTCGCCACGGATATCGGGAACTACCCGTCGCTGGCGGGCTACGGTTATCAGAACCCGCTCCAGAATGTTGCGTACATTTACCAGTCGCCCACGCTGACACCCGCGATCGTGCTGGAGTATGAACAGCAGGGAGTGCAGTACATACTGGCCGACAACAGGTTGAATCAGTCGCCGCCGGCCGACGGTTACTACTTCCCCGGGCAGAGCACCAACACCGATCAGAAGCTGCCGCTGATTGACCTTACCAAATTCAATACACCCGGCAGTCCCCGTGTGTTCGACGACGGGAACATCGTCATCTACGACGTGCAAGGCCCTGCATCATGAACCGTAAGAATCTGGACCTAGTCATCGCCGTGGTAATAGCGGCGCTCGGCTGCGCGGCGGCGGTGCTCAACGCGCCCACTGCGCTGACGATCGTTCTCGGCGCCGGCCTCATTGCCGCTCCCGGCTACCTGTGGACCGAGGTGCTGCTTAAGCGCCTCGGATCGGGATTCGAACGGGTCATGATCGGCACCGGGCTTGCGCTCATGCTGCCGATCTTTGGCGGCCTTGTGTTGTACGCGGTTGGAATTTCGCTCCATCGGGACGCCTGGCTCGGCCTGCTCGCGGGCGGTACCCTCGTCGGCGCCGTCGTGCTGGCCATCACGCGAAGGAAACCAGAACCGGCCGAACCGGCTGAGCCCGGCTCGCAGGCGAAGCCGAAGCTAAAGCTGCCAATCCGACACGCCCTCATTTACGGCGCGGCGGCCGTGTTGGCGGCGGCGACAATCGTCATCGCCGTCATCAGTTCCGATAACCAGTCCCAGCCCGGCTATACCCAGTTGTGGATGGCGCCAGGCAAGAACGCGGCCGTCGCGAGTCTCGGCGTCTATAACCAGCAGGGCAGCACCGTGGTGTACCGGCTCCAGCTGCTGAAAAAGGGCAAGGTCAGTGCCACCTGGAATCTGACCTTGACCAGCGGCCAGACCTGGGAACGCGACATTCCCTACACGAGCAAGTACTCGCTCGCTGCGAATCTCTACCGACTACCGAATCTAAATGACCCGTACCGCACGGTCGGTAACAACGGGTAGTGACGGGAACTTACGGGAGGGACGTATGAACTACGATGGTTTTCAGCCCCGAGAACCCACCCGCATGTGCTATTACATGCAGACGCACAAGGAGCCCGAGCAAATTGCGCGGCTAGTTCGGGCAATCAAGGAGGGCAGCCCCGGCGGCATCGTGCTGATAGACCATGATGTCACGGCCGAGCCGCTCGACCGCACTCTTTTCGGGGACTTGTCCGATATTTATTTCATTGGCACTTCCGGCGGTTACGGTGACTTCTCGCATATCGACCGGTACCTGGCCGCCGTGGACTGGCTTGATGACCACGGTATGCAGTACGACTGGCTGCAGAACCTGACCGGGCAAGATTACCCGCTTCGCCCGATTGCCGATATAGAACAAGCAATTTCCGCCGGTGGCTTTGACGGCTACATGCAGTACGCTCCGGTGTTCCCCGAGCGGACCCCGGTCGACGCCGACTGGGGGGCCGGCCCCGCCTACCGGCTGTGCACTCCCTTTGACAGCGCCATGCGCTTCGACTTCTCGCACCGACAATTCGGCATGCCGTCCGAGTTGAAGCAGCGCTTGCTGCGCCCGTTCATGGTGGTCAATTACGTGCAGTCGTGGTTCACGGTGAGCCTGGCCTTCTCGACCATCGGCCTCCGCCGTAAGTCCACGATCTTCGACGACGACTTCATCCTCTACGGGGGATCGTTCTTCTGCACGCTGTCGGCGTCATGCGCTCGGTACGCTCGCGACTTTGCCGCGCAGAACCCCGATATCGTCAAGTACTTCCGCACGATGGCGGGGCCGGACGAGCTCTTCCTGCAGACCTCGCTGGTCAACTCAGGGAAATTTCGCATATCCCCGGCCGGTACCCACTACGTGTACTTCCCGGGCGGACGTTATAACCACCCCAAGACGCTTAACACGACCGATCTGCCAAAGATGCTGGCGAGCGGCGCGCACTGGGCAAGAAAGTTCGATTCCGGCGCCGAAGTTCTCGATGTTCTTGACCGCCGCGTCAGGCCGGCACTCATGAAGCGGCAGCCCACATGACCCGGTTGCACTGCCGGATCATGCGTTCACGTTCAGCTACTAACGGCCCATTCTCTCGATGCCGGAATGTTACAAGCCTGACATGAAATCAACCGGTGTTGTTGGACAAGATAGGTCTCGTGCACTAAACGAGACGTCTGAATACCTGCGGTGGATCTGCCCGATGTGTGTAAACCTAGGCGGGGGATCGGGCGTCTAATACACAGAGATGTCCACACTCCAGCCTCCTGTCGTAACTACGCCCGAGTCGCCCTGGCTCAACCGAGCCAGCCAAGCGTCGAGAGCCGCACTAAGAGAGCAACCGTGCGGCGGGCTGTCACCAAGGGAGTCCGAAGTGTTACCAGACTGGATGGCCTCCAAGCATTGGGGTCTTGAGGGTCAGGCCAGGTTTTGTTGGGTGCGAACAGGGATAGCCGTTGCGAGCGATGGGGGTTACTCGATGGTAAGCACTAACCAAACTGCAAGCGTGCCACTGGAAATTGACCGCACGCCGTCAGCTGTTCTGGCGGAGGTGGCCGAGGTAGTCGAAGAGGTGGCCGAGACCTTCAGCGACCACGGGTCCACCCATGAGGTGACGCTCTCCGATGATTTCGGCCGGCCGGCGCGCGTCAAATTGTCGATCCTCATGGCCGCATATAACGAAGAGCGCACTATCGTCAAGGCAGTAAAGAGTATCCTGCAAGTTCCATTCCCCTGCGAAGTCGAGCTGATCGTCGTCGACGACGGAAGCACGGACGCTACCTCAGATCTTCTCAAGATGATCAACGACCCGCGGATGATCTCCCATCGGCACGTTAAGAACTCCGGTAAGGGAATGAGCCTGCGCACCGCCGCCGCCCTGGCGACGGGCACGCACATGGTCCCCTTCGACGCGGATCTCGAATACGCGGCCGAGGACATCGCCAACATGGTGGTCCCGGTCATCAACGGCCGCTGCGATGTCGTCTACGGCGCGCGACTCTTCGGGGTGAACACGGTTTACCAGTCGTACCGGTACGCCATGGGCAACAAGATGATGACGCAGATGGCGAATATCCTCTACGACTCGTATCTCAGCGACATGCACACGTGCCTGAAGCTCATGCCCCTCGACGTGTTCATGGGCCTGAATCTGACCGAGACCGGTTTCGGGCTCGACACCCAGGTCACCGCGCTCCTGCTGCGGAGCGGCGTGCGGCCCTTCGAGGTCCCGATTAGCTACCACAGTCGTTCTCGCGCCCAGGGGAAGAAGATCAGCTGGCGCGACGCGGTTAAGTGCATCTGGATTCTCATGCGGACGCGCGTGTCTGCTCGCGGCCGGGCAGCATCTATTCTCCCGGTAAAATCCGTCGCCTGAGCTGTACTAGTCACCCGAAAGTGAGTCGCTTGGCCATGGGCAATGACGTGGACAACAACGAGAACATCGACGGCGTTCCCGGCCTCGCCGTGCTGCAGCCTGGTTCTGAGGCTCCCGGCAGCGGCGCGACCGAGACGTTTCCGTCGGTCTCGGTCGTCATCCCGTGTTACTCCATGGCCCGCTGGGACTTCCTGCTGAGAAGCGTGGCATCGGTCCGGGCGCAGACCGCGGCGCCTATGGAGACCATCGTTGTGGTCGATCACAATCCGGAACTGCTCGCTCGGGTCACGCGCGAGATCCCGAATGTCGTCGCGATTCCCAATGGCGGCAAGCAAGGCGTTTCCGGTGGCCGGAATACCGGGGCCAAGGCCTCGCACGGGGAATTGGTCGCGTTCCTTGACGACGATGTAGTCGCCCCGGCCGACTGGCTCAGCGGCCTCGCCGCTCATCTTCGCGATCCCGATGTGGTGGGGGCTGGAACTTATTTCGAGGGCAACTGGGAGTCTCCCCGCCCCCGGTGGTTCCCGGGTGAGTTCGGCTGGACGCTCGGCCTCTCCTACTCCGGCATGCCGACCGAGCCGACTGCGGTCCGCAACGTCTGGACGAGCGCCATGGTGGTGCGGAAGTCAGCCTTCGAGGCAGTTGACGGCTTCCGCGAGGACTTCGGTAAGATCGGCGACCGCAATCTCCCCGAGGACACCGACCTGTGCCTGCGGATCACGTCCGCCCAGGACAACAGCAAGGGTCTGTGGATTTACGATCCGCTGCGCATCAGCCTGCACCAGGTCCCGGCCGGGCGGGCGACGTTCCGGTACTTCCTCAGCCGGTGTTTTCTGCAGGGCTGGGGGAAGGCCGCGATGGCGAGCATGGACGGATTCGGCACGAGTACATCGATGGAGATGGATTACACGCGTCGCATTCTTCCGGCCGGCGTCCGCCGCGGCCTGGTGGAAACGCTTCGCGGCGACGTCTCCGGTGCGCAACGCAGCGCCTCGATCGTCCTCGCGCTGTCATTCACCGCGGCCGGCTATTTCTGGTACCTGCTGACGGTCCGCGGTGATCGCGCCAAGCGCGCTTAGCCTGGCAGTCATGCCCCCGGGCGGCGCCGTCCCGGGGGCCGTGGCGTGAGATAGCGCATAGTATTATGACTCGAGCGGACAGGGCGGTTCGCAGTTTTTGCCGGTAGCATCGCGATGCGTGTCTCGTAGACAGAGCCGTCGTTCGTAAGTGCAAGCAGTCACAGGCGCATCGCTTTCTGTGTGGATGCTTCATGGCCGACGGGTAAGCATGTCGGGGGTATCAACAAGTGCCGCAGCATGACCAGGACTACGCGCAGAGGCAGCTGGACGGCCTCGTCGCGTTGATGGCGATTGCCGAGCCGGACGTCACCGTACTTCCGTTCGCCGGCACCGCCGTCCGCATGCGGTACTCCGGGGCGCTTGAGCAGCTCGACCAGCCCGATGTCGGCCAGGATCTCGAGCCCGGCGTCAAGCAGACGGGACAGATTTCCGCCGTCCTGCGCCTGATGCGCAGCAATCAGCTGCTGCGGAGCTCGCTGAATATCATTATGAACGCCGGCGTTCAGTCGGCCTTTGGCTTTGCCTTCTGGATTCTCGCCGCCCGCCTCTTCAGCCAAGGCGAGGTCGGGGAGGCCAGTTCCCTCATTTCCGCCTCCACCCTGCTTGCCTTCTTCGGGCTCCTCGGGCTCAATATCACCTTCCTCCGCTTTTTGCCCGTCTCGCAGCACCGGGATCGCCTCATTACCGCCGGACTGGTCCTCGTCGGCGGTTTCAGCGGCGTGCTCGCGATCGGATACCTAATCCTCACGCCGGTCATCGCCCCCGCCATTTCTTTCGTCGCCCATAATGTGTGGCTGGCGGTCGGCTTCGTCGTGCTGACGATCGGCGGCGGCCTCAGCAGCATTACCGACTCCGTCTTTATTTCGGCCGGTAAAGCAAGTTTCAACATTATCACCGACGGCATCGTCGGTGGCGTCGTCAAGATCGGCCTGATCATCGCCGTGGCCGGCGGCAGCACCTACGAGCTGTTCTTCGCGTCAAGCGCCGGGTTCGCCGCGGCGGGCTTCTCCAGCATTGTGCTCATGATGATCGTCTTGCGCTGGCGGCCTAAGTTCGGTGAATTCAGGGAACTGGTCAGGCCGGTCCTGAAGTTCACCGGAGTGAATTATGTGGCGGGCGTTCTCAGCCTACTGCCCACGCTCATCGTGCCGATCATCGTCCTCGACCGTCTCGGCAAAGACGACGCGGGCTACTATTACATTGCCTACCAGCTCGCGAACCTGATCTACACCGCCGCGTTCTCCGTGGAACAGGCGTTTCTGGTCGAGGGGGCGAGCGCGGGCATCATCACCCGCTCGGCCCTGATGCGGAGTCTGCGGGTGCTGCTCGCGCTCTGCGTCCCGGCGTTCGTCCTTGTGCTCCTGTTCGGGCATGAGATTCTGCTCGCGTTCGGGGCGAAATACGCCGTGCACGCCGCGCTGGTTCTGGTGGCGCTCACCACGGCCGTTCTCCCGATTGCGCTGAACAACTGGTCGCTGACCATCCTGCGGCTGTCGAACAACCTCCGCGCGGTTGTCTGGGCCAACCTCGTTTACGTCGTCGTCATCACCGGGCTGGCGTGGATTCTGGCCGGGCACGGCCTGAATGCGGTGGCTCTCAGCTGGCCGATCGGCACTTCCGCCTCGGCCCTGGTCGCCGGAACGGCCGCCTACCGGTCGATCCGACGGCAGCGTTCCACCCCGGATAAACGCAATCGAACAGGCCAGCAAGCCGCCGCTACACAGTAACCATCGACGTGCGAGCGGCCCTCAAGTCCCGCCCGCATTGGACGCTACCGATCTGGACAATCGGGGCTAATCCGCTGCCGGTCCTCGGTACCGTAGCTAACTGCAAGTCCTAGGAACAAACAATAAGGAGCCCATCCCTCATGACCTCCCTGCAAGAGCTGCTGCTCGCCCCCGACGTCCACCCGCGCGTCGTCGCCGACTGCCAGAAGCTGGTCGAGCAGGAGCTCTCGGCCAAGGGCATTGCCGCGACCCCGCTCAAGGTCGCCTACAAGGCGGTGACCGCGTTCGCGCCCGGTTACTACCAGCAGACGATCGAGGCAATGCTCCCGCACATTGTCGAAGCGCTTGAGCCGTTCTGGGCCGACTTCAGCGCCTCCGGTGGCTCCGAGTTCGGCGACTACCTGGCCAAGCGGCCGACCGAGGTGTCGGAGGCGCTGCTCACCGTCACCGACAACATGGCCGCCGCGTCGGAGCGGGCGACCGTCGTCAAGGCCTACAAGGCGGTGCGGAGCGGCGCCGGCAAGAACATTGAGGCCGCGCTGCCGAACCTCGGCGCGATGGTTCAGAGCTACGCCTGAGCGCTGCGTCCGACCGGAAGCCGCAAGCCGGGAGCAGCAAGCCGCAAGCCGCACAACCGAAGGCCGAAGGCCGCCGCCGACTTAGGCGGCGGCCTTTACCTTGGGCGGCGTGGCCGGCGCGTCCGGGACCGGCGCGGCCCGGTGGCCCAGGCGCGTCCCGGCCCGCAGGTAGCGGCTGGTGGCGACGCCGGCCAGGCAGATGCCGAGCCCGATGACCCGGACCGTGCCCTCGCTCGGCCACGGCCACAGGTGCGTCAGCTTGATCCCCAGCGTGACCGGGTGCGTCACCGCGTTCAGCGACAGGTAGATGACGAGGGCGGTGCCGAGGACGGCGCCGGTCTCCGCCACCGCCTGCACCGCGTGCACGCCCGGGCCGTGCGTCACGGCCTCCGCGGGCGGCGAGCTGCGCCGTCTGAGCTGCAGGTACCTGCTGGCCACGAGGCTGATGATGGCGACCGCGAACGCGATCACCCCGGTCGTGTCGGTCCGCAGCTGCGGTATGTCCGGCCAGTACGGGTTGGCCTCGCCGCCGGTGAAGCTGGCCACGAGGGCCGACCCCGACCAGATCAGCACGGCCGCGTAGCCGAGGCCGAAGGCGACTGATTCGACGATCAGCTTGCGCTTGTTCAGGCTTCTGGTCCCCACGACCTCACTATAGGCAACCCCGGCTGAGCTTCGGCTGAGGCGGCGCGTCAGCTCCCCAGGCGCCGGGTGAACCCCGGCGGTATGACCAGATCGTCCGGCGACAGCTCGGAGATGGACGAATGCCCCAGCCCGAGCAGGCACGCGTCGATGCCCGAGCGCATCAGGTCGAGCACGTTCTCCACCCCCGCCTGCCCGTTGGCGCCGAGCCCCCACAGGTAGGCGCGCCCGATCATCACCGCCCGCGCCCCCAGCGCGAGCGCCTTGACCACGTCGCTGCCCCGCCGCACGCCGCCGTCGAGCAGCACCTCGACCTGGTCGCCGACGGTCCGGGCGATGTCAGGCAGCAACCGGATCGTGGCCGGCGTGCCGTCGAGGTTGTTCCCGCCGTGGTTGGACACCGAGATCGCGGACACGCCCGCGTCGACCGCCCGCTTGGCGTCGTCGATCCGGGTGACGCCCTTGAGCATGAACGGCCCGTCCCACTGCGAGCGCAGCCAGGAGACATCGTCCCAGGACGGCGGCGCGGTCCCCATCCACTGCCCGTAGGCGCCGAAGAACGTCGGCGCGGGGGCCCCGTGCACCGGCAGGTTGGGCACGGTCAGGTCGGGGACGATGCCGTTGCGCAGCCACTGGTACAGGTACGACGGCCGGGTCACGACCGAAGGGGCCTGCCGCAGCATCTCCCGCGGCGTCATCTTCTCCGGGATCCGGGGCGAGCCCCAGTCCCGGCCGAAGGAGAACGACCAGTCGAGCGTGACGATGATCCCGACCACCCCGGCCGCGCGGGCCCGGGCCATCCGCGCCGCCATCTCGTCGCGGGTGCCCACCCAGTACATCTGGAAGAACGTCTGCGGGTTGGCCGCGATGACCTCCTCGACCGACTTGGAGGCGAACGAGGACAGCCCCATCGCGGTGCCGCGGGCGGCGGCGGCCCGGGCGACCGCGACCTCGCCGTCCGGGTGCACCGCCTGCACGCCGGTCGGCGAGATCAGCACCGGCAGCGAGATCGGCTGGCCCATCACCGTGGTCGCCATCTCCCGGGTGGCGGGCAGCCCGGCCACGTGCGGCGCGAGTCCGAGCTCGGCGAACGCGTCCACGTTGTCGCGGATGGTGACGCCCGCCTCGGCGCCGGCGATGAGCGCGCCGTAGACCGACTTGGGCAGGCGCTTCTTCGCCCGCCGCTGGGCCACCGCCACCGTCTCGAACCACTTGTTAGCCATAGCCACTTCCTTTTTAGAGCGCGCCCTTCTCGGCCGAACCGGCCGAGTGCGGCGCGAGCACCTGCACGTCCATCTTCTGCGCGAGCTTGCCGTCGAGGGCGGCGACGAGCTCGGCCAGCTCGGCGCTCTTGCCGTGGGCCGCGAGCGCCTCCATCGAGCTGTACTTCTCGATCATCACGATCCGGCCGTCCGGCCCCTCGTGCATCGCGTAGAGCAGGCAGTCGTCATCCGACGCCTGCACCTTCTCGGCCGTGATCTCGAGCGCTTCGATCACCTCGCCCCGGTGCTCGGCGACGGGGAACAGCGTGGCGACGACGACGACGGCCATAGCGGGCTCCTAACTCTGCGAAGAACGAACTCAGGGCGGGGGCGACATCTCGGTAGCTGGCGGCAACGCGGAACTTCCCCCGGCCGAGCCGCGCCAGCTCGCCGCCCAGCCATCGGTCCTGCTCGCCGGTCGCGTCGAGCAGCACGTCGAGCCTGGGCAGCCGCGCCGCCAGCGGCCGGGGGTCGGGACCGGCGTTGTGCACGCAGTCTGACAGCAGCAGTACCCGGGCGTCACGGGCCGGAATCCGGGCGAGCTCGCGCGCGGCGACTTGTAGCGGGAACGCAACATTGGTCAGCCCGCGGGCCGGGATCGCGGCCATCGACTCGACCAGCGCCTGGGGCGCGATCCGCTGCCCGAGATGGCACAGCACCGCCGCGTCGGACCCGAACGCGATCACCGCCAGGTTGTCCCGCGACAGCTCGGCCGCCAGCGCGCCGACCGTCGCGGCGGCGGTCCGCACCCGCTCGCCCCGCATCGAGCCGGACACGTCGACCAGCAGCACCACCGAGCGCACGGACGAGATCCGCTCCCGCACGACGATGTCGTCCTGCTCGACCACGCCCCGGCCCGCGATCCTGGTCACGGTCGCGTCGAGGTCGATGTCGTCCGCCCCGCCCCGGTAGGGGACGCTGGCGAGCACCCCGGCCGTCCCCCGGCGGGCGGCCGTGTCCCGGCGCGGCCGCCGCAGCGCCAGCCGGGCCGCGATCTCGCGCGCCCGGCGCAGCGCCTCCAGGTCGGCGCCGGTCGCCGTCTCGTTCAAACCCGAGGTCAGCTCCGCCTGCTCGTCCGTCGTCGCCGGCCCGCCGCTGCCGGTGGCCGTTCTCGGTTTTCCCGAACGGTCCCTGGTCCCACGCTCGGTCGCCATCGCCCCTCCGGGGCCCGCGGTCGGGGACACGTCAGCCAGCACGGGATCCTCCGTCAGCGTCTTGGGCTTGCGCCGCAGCGGCGTGAGCCCGCGCGAGCGATCGCGCGGGCGCTGGCGGCCCGGGCGGCTGATGGGCGAGTCGGCCTCGATCGCTCTTCAACCGGGGGCCGCCGCGGCCGGGTCGAGAATGAAGTGGTCCTCCCAGATCTGCCTCAGCACCTGCTCGGGGGTGAGGTCGACGGTCTCGTCGAGGAAGATCCGGCCGGACAGGGCGACGACCATCGCGTCGTAGACGGTCTCCCGGTACTGCTTCTCGTTATCGCCCCGGTCAGCGCCGCGCCCGGCGCCGCTGCCATTGTCGGATGACGTGGAGTCCAGGGTCCGTTCGAGATCAAGATTTAGAAGTTCCCCGGCGATCAGGGTCAGATCGATGGCGCCCCGCACCGACGACCCCTGCCTGATGTCCTCGTGCGCGCGCGTAGCGCGCGTCAGCGCGACCGCGTCGGCCGCGAGCCGCTGGTAGACGGCGCGCGCGCAGCCGGGCAGGGGCGCGCGGAGGGCGACGATGTCGCGCTCGGCGCGCTCGTCCTGATAGTCGATCGAGAGCCGGCAGAACCGGTCGTGGACCGAGGTGGACAGCCTCGTGGTGCCGATGTTGTCGTACGGGTTCATCGAGGCGACGACCCGGAACGTCGGCAGCGCCTGGACCTGGCCCACCCTCGGCACCGCGATCCGGCGGTCGGCCATGGCGGTGAGCAGGGTGTTGATCGTGTCCTCGGGCGCCCGGTTGAACTCCTCGATGTAGAGGAAGCCGCCGCTGCGCATCGCCTCGAGGAGCGGGCCGTCGGTGAAGTTGCCGGCGGTGTAGCCCTCCTGCAGCACCCGGGCCGGGTTGTGGTACCCGACCAGCTTGGCCGGGGTGAGGTCGGCGTTCCCCTCGACGAACACGAGGGGGATGTCCCACTCGGCCGTGATCGCCTTGAGCAGCGTCGTCTTGCTGGTGCCGGGCGGGCCCTCGAGGAGGATGTCCCGCCCGGCCGCGACGGCCGCGAGCACCAGGGTCAGCTCCCGCTGCCTGCCGACGACGCGGGCGCTGACGCGGTCCCTGGTGTCATTGAGTTGTTCGCGGCCGTCGCTGCTGTCGCTCATGCGTTTCGCTGTTCCCTTTTATCCCGTGCTGACGTGCTTACTTGAGCATCGATCCGGCCATGATTTCTCCCCTACCTGATCGTGTTGCCGGCGTCAACGGTGAACTCGAGGCCGGTCACGTACCTGGCCTCGTCGGAGGCGAGGAACAGCACCGCGTTGCTGATGTCGACCGGCTCGACGATGTCGATCGGGAACGTGTTCATGAAGATCGGCCCGAGCAGCTGGTCCTTGCCGAGCAGCGCCTCGAGCCCGCCGAGGCCCGTCCCCATCGGGGTGTCCACGCCGGTCGGGTGCACGGTGTTGACCCGGATCTTGTGCTTGGCGAGCTCGTTGGCGAGCGACCGGGCGATGCCGACCACGCCGTGCTTGGCCGCGACGTAGGGGGAGAGGAACGGCAGCCCCTTGATGCCCGCGGTCGAGCTCGTGCAGATGATCGAGCCGCCGCCGTTGGCGATCAGGTGCGGGGTCGCGACCACCATCGTGTTCCAGACGCCGGTCAGGTTGGTGTCGAGCGTGTCCTGCCAGATCGCCGGGGTCACCTCGTCCCAGGTCTGCACGGTGCAGATGCCGGCGTTGGCGGAGACGATGTCGAGCTTGCCGAGCTCGGCCACGCCCTCGTCAAGGGCCGTCTTGAGCGCGGCCGCGTCGCGCACGTCGGCCTTCCTGGCGAAGATTCGCCGGTCCGAGCGCCTCGACCGCCTTGACCGTCTCGGCCAGGTCGGCCTCGGTGCCCATGCCGTAGCCGACGCTCGGGTAGTCCTCGCAGATGTCAACCGCGATGATGTCGGCCCCCTCTTCGGCCAGCCGGATCGCGTGACTTCGGCCCTGACCCCGTGCCGCGCCGGTGATGAAGGCGACCTTGCCTGCTACCCGTCCAGCCATGGTGACAGCTCCCTTGCGGTTGCGGCGCCGGCGAATTACGGCACCGGGTGACCTAATGCCTCCGATATTAATGTCGGTCGGTGACACAAACATACTTCTGTGACGCACGTCACAGACGATCAACATGAGGTATTTGAGCGAACGCGCTCCGTAGTCGCTACAGTCGGTCACGACCGGTACCCCTCTGTTAACCAGTCGCAGCCGGTCGCCCTCTGCAAACCAGTCACGACCGGTATCCCTCTGTTCATCACGTTTATTCGCGCTGCCCTGGGACCGGCGATTGTGCTGATACTCCACGGGACGGTGAATCTTTTGACGCGGCATGAATTCGCTTCTCGGTTCTCGCTTCTGGCCTGCCGGGACAGGTCCATTGGATTCCCGGTCCGCGCGTAGAACTCACGCCTGCGCTAATACTCAAACGATCGCTAGGAAAAGGGGGATATTATGCCCATTCGCGTTAGCAAATTGGTTTATCTGCCGGTCGGCGGCGCGCTTGCGGTCGGCCTGATCGTCAGCGCCCTGGTGCAACCTCAGGCCCAGCTCGCGGCCTCGCAAGCCTGTTACGGCGTCTGCAGTTCCACCACCGCGCTGACCTTGTCCAGGTCAACGCTCATCTACGGCCACGAGGCGCGTGAGCATTTCGGCGTCCAGGTGACCGTCGACGCGGCCGGGTCCGACCACGCGACGGGCAGGGTCGAAGTGGATGCCGGGACGCAGGTCCTGTGCACGTTCCGCCTGCGCCACGGGAAGGGCCACTGCTCCCCGCGGAACCGGGGCCTCGCGCCCGGGTCGTACGAGATCGAGGCGCATTACCTCGGGGGCCGTGGCGTCGACCCGTCCACCTCGGCCAAGCAGGGCCTCGACGTGGTGCGGGCCTCGTCCAAGACGACGCTGTCGCTGTCCAGCAGCACGATCACCGAAGGCAGGGAGGCCGACGAGCACTTCCACGTCAGGGTTACCGCGGGTGCTTTTTCCCGCCGTGAGGCGACGGGCACGGTCGAGGTGGATGCCGGGACGCAGCTCCTGTGCACGTTCCAGCTGCGCCGCGGGCAGGGCCACTGCTCCCTCAGTCACAGGCAGCTGAAGCCCGGGAGGTACCGCATCCAGGCGGTCTACCTCGGAGACGCGTACTTCAGCGCGTCGGTATCGCACCGGAAGCGCCTCACCGTCCGTAGGGGCTAGCCGCTGGCAGGCGTCCGCGCCATCAAGCAGTCGCATACGGCCCGATAACGGCCGCCAGCCGGCAAATGGCGGTCCGAGTTTCCCCTCAGCTCGAACAAAACAAGGAGTGTAGTGTGCGAGTGATCCAGCGGTCAGGAGACCGGGTCGAAGCGGCCCGGGTTGACCGTGACGTGGTGGTCACGGTGCCGACGGCATCGCCCGCATCTGGGGAGAGGATCGGCGGTGGCGGTAACCGGAGCCGCCACCGCCGTAGCCGGCGCAGACGCATCCCTTCCCAGCTGCTCAGTCACGGTGGCTTGTCCCTGGTCGTAGCCACGACGGGGGTCAGCGGGCTTAACTTCGTCTTCCACGTCCTGATCAGCCGTCTGCTTGGCCCGCCGCAGTATGGGGCGTTCACCGCCGTCCTGAACATCATTTCCGTGCTCGCGGTCCCGCTTGGCGCCGTGCAACTGGCGGTGACGCAGGCCGTCGTCTCCGGCGGGGGCACAGAACGGGTGTCGCTGCGCAGCCTGACGATCAAGGCGGCCTGCTGGGGTGTCGGGGCGATGGCGGTCACCGAGGCGCTCGCACCGCTGACTGACAGTTTCCTGAGCCTGCGGTCACCCTTCGCCAACCTGGCCATGGGGGCATGGATCCCCCTCGCGGTGGTTGGCGCGGTCTTGCAGGGGGCGCTGCTCGGCGAGTTGCGCTTCGTGCCGGTCGCCGTCTCCTCGTTCCTCGGTGGCGGTGTGCTCCGACTGGCCAGCGGTGCCCTGCTCGTCTCGGCGGGCTTCGGGGTGGCGGGCGCGGTGGCGGCGACGGTGATCGGCCAGGCCTTCACCACCGGGGTCCTCCTTCTGGTGGCGAGAAGGGAGGTGTTCGCCAGGGCGCTTAACCCAGTGCTGATCTCCCTGCGGGACACCGTGCTATCGATCGGCGCGCTCGCCGGGTACACCACCCTGGGCGGGATCGACGTGTTCCTGGCCCGCCATTTTCTCGTCCACCAGGCCGCGGGTCTCTACGCGGCCGGGGCGACGGCGGGCCATATCGCGATGTTCCTGCCCGGGTCGCTGGTGATCGTGGCTTTCCCGCGGCTGGCAGCCGCCATCCGCACCGGCGTTAGCGTACGGAAGACGCTGACCGAGACGCTCGGGCTGGTCACTGCCATCGGGCTCGCGGCCTTCGCGGTCCTCGCGGTGATGCCGGGCGTGGTCGTCGACGTGCTCTTCGGCCGGAAGTACGCCGACGCCGCCGGCATCGTCGGGATCATCGGCCTCACCTCGGTCTTCTTCGGCATCATCAGCGTGCTCACCTACTACTACGTCGCCCGGCGCTCGTGGGCCGCGCTGTCCAGCTGGGCAGGCGTCGCGCTCGTCATCGTGCTGGTGGCGGCGCTGCACGGCGGGATGGAAACCGTTGCGCTCTGCATGCTGACGGCGAGCCTGGTCGTGCTGGCCCTCATGTCACTCCCGGCTCTGGTCGCCCGGCCCCTGGCCAGCGCGGCGACGCCACTCGAGGACGCGATCGAGCTCCCCCCGGCCGAGATCGACCTCAGCCTTGTCATCCCGTTCTACAACCCGGGATCCCGGCTGGCTCCCCACGTGCAGGAGGTCATCAAGGTTCTGCGCGCGGCCGAGGTCACCTTCGAGGTGATCGCGGTATCGGACGGATCCACCGACGGAAGTCCCTCGTCGATCGCCGGGGTCGGCCAGGTCCGGGTCGTCCAGCTGGCCAAGAACCAGGGGAAGGGGGCCGCGCTGCGGGTCGGCCTGGCGCAGGGGAGGGGCCGGTACCTCGGTTTCATCGACGGTGACGGCGACATCCCGGCCGGCCAGCTCAACCACTTCCTGGCGGCGACCAGAACCGGGGATCCGGACGTGGTACTCGGCACCAAGCGCCATCCGGACTCGGACGTCGTCTATCCGCCGCTCAGGCGGCTCTACTCCTTCGGCTACCAGCAGCTGAACCGGGTCCTCTTTCAGCTGCCGACCCGGGACACCCAGACTGGCATCAAGCTGATCCGGCGCGAGACGCTGGCCGCCGTCCTGCCGAAGATGGTGGAGAAGCGTTTCGCTTTCGACCTGGAACTGCTCGTGGTCGCCCGCCGGATGGGCTACCGCAATTTCGTCGAGCTCCCCGTCTGCATAACCGAGCGCTTCACCAGCACGATCTCGCTGAAGTCGGTACGGGGCATGCTCATCGATACGCTGGCCATCTTCTACCGGCTGAGGATCGCCCGCTTCTACGGACCGCAGGTCGTGCCGCTGGCCGGTCTCAGCCAGGCGTCGGCCGTGGTCCCCGTCCAGTGGTCACGGGCGGGCTCCGGACGGTCGGGCGCGCCATTGCGAATCCTCGCCTACAACTGGCGGGACCTCGCGCATCCGCGGGCCGGCGGGGCCGAGGTGTACCTGCAGTCGGTCGCGCGCGAGTGGGTCCGGCGCGGCCACCAGGTGACGGTCTTCTCGGCCGCGGTGGCGGGAAGGCCGGCCGAGGAGCTCGTCGACGGAGTGCGGGTCATACGGCGGGGCGGCCGGATCGGCGTCTACCGGGAGGCCAGGCGGTACTGGCGGCGCGAAGGAGCCGGTCAGTACGATCTCGTCCTTGACTGCGTGAACACCAGGCCGTTCCTGTGCCCTCGCTTTGTGCGCGACGTTCCGGTCATGGCCCTCATCCACCAGGTCGCGCGGGAGGTCTGGCACTACGAGACTCCCTGGCCGATCGCGCTCGTCGGCCGTTACCTGCTCGAGCCGTTCTGGCTGCGGGCATACCGCGACGTAGCGGTCGTCACCGTGTCGGAGTCGAGCCGCCAGTCGCTCGCGGAATACGGCCTGCGGCAGGTCACGGTCGTGCCGGAGGGATGGGTTCCGGCCTTCCCTGCCCCGGTCGAGAAGGAGCCGGTCCCGACCGTTGTCTTCATCGGCCGGCTGAGCGCCAACAAGCGCCCGGAACACGCGATCGCGGCCTTCGGCCTCGCCCGGCGCCGGTTGCCCGACGCGCAGATGTGGGTGATCGGGACCGGCCCGCAGGAGGCGCGGCTGCGCAGGCTGGCGGGGCCGGGCGTGACCTTCCTCGGGCACGTGCCCGAGGAAGCGAAACACGAGCGCCTGGGACGGGCGCACGCCCTGGTCACCACGTCGGTCCGCGAGGGCTGGGGACTCGTGGTGACCGAGGCGGCGGCGAGCGGAACCGTCGCGATCGGCTACGACGTAGCCGGGCTGAGGGACTCGATCGGAGCGTCCGGCGGCGTCCTCACGCGGGCCGATCCGGGATCCCTGGCGGCCGGCCTGGTCGAGCTGCTCCCGTCGGTGGCCGGCGGCTACGGACCCCGGGCCAGGGCGGTCGGCGTGATGCCGTGGGCGCAGGTCGCCGACGCGATCCTCGCAGGCTCCGGGTATGTCCGGTCGCCGGTCACGGCAACGGCGGGGCCGACGGCCGGCCGCCGCGGTGAGTGGCGCTCCGGCGCGCTGGACGGCAGGCCGGAAGAGCCGGTCGCATCGCATCGCTAACCCGCGTCGCCACGTGGTCGCCGCGGCTAACTAAAAGGAGGTCAGAAGAGCAGTGAAATCCCCCGATCTTGCTGTGATCATCCCGGCCCGCAACGAAGCTCCCCGCATTGGCGGATGCCTCGAGAGCATCCACCAGGCTCTCGAGCACGCCGGGGTGACAGAGGTTGAAGTGATCGTCGTCGATGACGAGAGCGCCGACGGGACGTCGGACGTCGCGCGAGCGCACGGGGCGCGCGTGGTCCGTCAGAGCCCGAGGCGCGGTCCGCTGGCGGCCTGGACGTTCGGTATCGCCAACAGCTCGGCTCCGTTGCTGTTCTTCGTCGACGCCGACTGCCGGGTGGACCGGGCAGCCTTCTCAGCCCTGCTCCGCGGCTTCGCGCGACCCCAGGTCGGAGTGGTCGCGGCGCGCGGCGACCTCGACCGCGGACGGACCGCCGACTCGCTGGTGGAACGGTCCGCAACTTTCAGCGCGCTCATGCTGCACGAGATCAAGAGCCGTCTCGGCAGTCACGATTTCCTCCCCATCGGGAAGTTGATGGCGGTCCGCCGGGAGGCGTGGGTAGGCGGTGATCACCGCTGGCCGTGCGACCGGGTCGTCGGATGGCGGGCGAAGCGGGCGGGCTGGGACGTCGTCTACGTGGCGGACGCGGTCGTGTACTACACCCCGGTCGGAA
This sequence comes from uncultured Actinomycetota bacterium, assembly GCA_963836195.1. Lineage (GTDB taxonomy): Bacteria > Actinomycetota > Actinomycetes > Streptosporangiales > Streptosporangiaceae > Trebonia. The sequence goes on from CAWIIX010000005.1 coordinate 634,632, forward strand.
CGTACGGCGAGCTCCGGTCCGATTACGTTCGGACGGTCGTCGCGCAAGAGCTCCTGTGCGGCGACTGGGCCGAGCCGTTGCCGCGCGAGGTCGTGCGCCGGGCCGCCTTCGCCAGCCTGCGACGGCAGCCACTGAACGCCGCCGCCTGGGCCGCCGTCAGGGCGCGGCTGTGGAGCGAGCGATCAAGGGGCCGGCTGCGGGCGGCCGAGGGATACGCCCGCTGGGACCGGCGCCCGGACAGCCCGTCAGGCGACCAGCCCGCTGAGAGACTATCCGGGGTGCGCGGTTGACCGCCCTGGACGAGGCTCCTGATGAGCTCGCATCGGGGGAAGCCGGGCTCGGCCGATCCGAGCACAAACCGCGATGCGGGCGCGGATCTCATCGGCGCGTCCGGTGGCTGGGACGAGGACCAGCCATCGCCCTGGTCGTGCACGCGGTGGCGGCCCTCGCGCTGATGCCAGTCGCGGGCCATCCGTACGACCTGGCCGCGTTGACCACCGCCAGCGGGGCCTGGATGCGCTGGGGTGTCCCGCTCTTTTACCACTGGAAGTTCGGATTCGATCTGAGCATGCTCGCGATCGGGGCCCAGAGCTTCTCTTACGTCCTTGAGCACCTCGGCCTGTCAGGCGCGGCCGCTCTTACCGCGGCCTGGAAGCTGCCCCTCGTCCTCGCCGATCTCCTCGTCGGGGTGATACTGGTCGATCTCGGCCGGCAACTGCGGTGCCCGCGACCAGGCCTCATTCCCACCCTCTGGCTGATCTCACCGGTATCGCTCTGGGTCTCGGCCGGGCACGGCCAGATCGAGTCACTGGCGATTTTGGCCATTGTGCTGTCACTGGACCTGCTCGTGCGCCGTCGGCCGCTGGCAGCCGGCGTTGTCGTCGGGCTTGGCATTGGAATTGAATACCTTCCGGTCCTGGTCTCCGTAGTCGTTGTATTCTGGTTCTGCTCCTCTTTCATCGCACGCCGGGATTTGTACCGCTTCGCGGCCGGCGGCGCGGCCGCGCTGGCTTTCTGTTTCGGGCCGCCGCTGGCAACGTATCTCGGCCGTACGAGCCTCGCGGGCGGACTATCCTTTACCGCCAGTGTCGCCAGCAACGCGCAGCATACGAAGGCCGCCCCCGTTGCCTCGTCGTTGTGGGCGATATTTAACCTTTCGCCGGGTAAGTTCTGGTTGCTGGCAGCATTGTCAGCGTCAGTCGCGCTCATGATCGTGCTGACGCGTAGGGCGAGAAGGGACGCGACCGATCGCAAGCGGCTGGGAATATTCGCGGCCGGCGGTCTTCTCCTGTGCCTGACCCTCCTCGATCCGGGGGCGCTCCCGCAGTTCTCCGCTCTTGTCCTGGCTGGGCTGAGCCTCATCGGCCTGTGCGTGGATCTGAACCCGGTCGCCATCGTTCTCGGGCCGTCGCTCCAGCTCGCGGCGGGATTCCTTTACGTCTACGGCGGCAGCTTTCAAAGCTTCTGGTATGACATGTGGATAAAGACAGGAACAAGCGGCTGGCCGTTTCCGCAGAGCGCTCAGTTGGAGGGATGGGCGGCGCGGCTCGGCGCCGTCGTCGTCGCCCTCGGCCTGCTATTCTTGTCGTCTCGAATGCTGGGGGTCGGCATTCCGGCACCAACACTGCGTATTGTCACGGCGCGTTCCGCGATCGTTGCCGGAGCGCTTGGAACGGCGTTTCTGGCGATATGGTCATTGCAGCCCGTATTCTGGCACGGAGTCGGATCACAAGGACCGGCGACACTGGCGGATTTCACCGCTATTACGGCTACCGAGCCAGGCAATATATCGATCACGGCAAAGAACGCGCTGATCACCTTCCCGTCCACGGGTGTGCTCGCCGCGCGTGAGAGCGCCGTCTCGCCGTCGCTGATGCTGACGGCCGAGGCGCGCCCGTTCTTCGCGCAGACGGAGGCGAACACGGCTAAGTTCGGGCGCAGCCTACGGCAGACCCTGACGATCCCAGATTGGAAACGGGAGAGGAAAAAGGTTGATTCGCTGTGGGTGAGCACCCTTATCGGAACATCCAGTTGGCGAACCCGGGCGGACGCCGTCCGTGACGTGCCGACCTTGGTGGCAGGCGGAGTGCCCTTCCCCTCAAGCAGCGCCACCTGGGTCGCGCCCGGCTGGGCGGTGGTGACGTACAACGTTTCCGCGTCACGGGTCTCGCCCCTCGGGAAATTGAGGATCGGGCTGGGCGTCAATCGCGAAAACGGCAACATAGTGGCGTGGAATGGTGACTCTCATATGCGTTGGGTGCTCGTGTCCCTGCATTCAGGTGTCGCCTCGGCAACGATCGACAACAGACCCTGGCAAGGCCCCGTCACCCTGTCCCCCCCGACGCCATCGTGGTGGTTCCAGCGCATGGAGCAGGCGTCTATTGAAGTCGCGCTGAAGCCTCGTACCAGCGTCAGTATCGCCCAGGCGAGCATCGGCGGCCAGAATGCCGCCATCGTTGACGGAAGTTTCGAGTGGCCTAATTCGGGCGGGCTTGACGACCGGATCTCCGCTCCGCTGCTTTTTACGCTCGGCGTCATCGACGTTATCGTCCTGATAGGCGGCGGGCTGGTGCTTGGGCGGCGGACAAGCAAACTTTCAAGCCACCCGTTCGAGTTGCTTCAGGAAGACGACTAATGTCTCATACTCGCAAAGGGAATCGGCGGCGGTCGGGCGCGGCAAAAAACGTCGTGATGACCACGCGCTATCCGCTCGATCACCCGGGGGGAGTCGAGAGCGTTGCCCGGGCGCTCGTCGACTGCCTGGGCAGGAGTGAGAACGACTGGAAGGTCAGCCACGTCGCCGCCTACCCGGGCCGGGTGGGCGCGGCCCGGATCCCTTTCATTGGCGACCTGGTGGCGGCGGTGCGCCTGGCGACCCGGGTCTTCGGAAAAGGGGATGTGCTCCTCATCCACGGTGCCGAGTACGCATGGGCCGCCCTGGTAGTCGGCCGGATCACCAGGCGGCCGGTCGTGGCCGTCTGGCATGGCGTCCGCGCCAGCGAGTCGCTCCCGCTCGCTAAGCGCGGCCTTGGAAAGGCCGCGCAAGGGTGGTTTCTCCGGGGACAGGGCCTGCTGCAGGGCGTCGCCCTGCGGGCGGACGCCACGGTGGCGGTGAGCCCCACGGTGGCGATGGAGTTGCGGTCCCGCTACGGCTTCCGAGGCGAGGTAACGGCGATTCCGAACGGAGTTGCCGCCAAGACCGATCGCCCGCGCGAGGAGGCGCGAGGTTCCGCCTCGTCGATTGACGATCCGCTGCGGGTGATATGGGTGGGAACCTCCGGGTATCGGAAGGGGCTGGACCTCGCGCTAGCGGCGTGCGAGCTGGCGCGAGCCCGGGGACAGAACGTATCCCTCACCGCGGTCGGCGTCCCCCTTGAGTCGGCCGGCCTGGAACGTGTCCCGGTCGGACCCTGGCTCACCGGGCTGGGCTCGGTCCCGCCTGGCGAGATGGAGGCGCTCTATCGTCGCCACGATGTCATGCTCTTCCCGACCCGTTACGAGGCGTGTCCGATGGTGGTGCTTGAGGCTCTGGCCGAGGGTCTTCCCGTCATTGGCTCGAGCGTGCTCCAATGGCTGGTCGAGGGCGCCGGCGAGGTCATCGCGGGTGAGGACACGGAAGCTTACGCCGATGCGCTCAGGGCACTCGCGGACCCGGTCCGACGCCGCCGGCTGGCTGGCGTCGCCATCGAGCGGGCCCGGGGATTTTCGTGGGAAGCGTCCGCGGCGGGGTACCTCGAGGTGCTCAATGACGCAGCGAAGCGGAGCGGCCGCCAGCGACGCAACCGAGAGAAACATCGCCTCCCCGCCCATTCAGGCGCGGAATGAGCCTGGATCTGCCTCTTCCCGAATTGGGCCGACCCGGGTCAGGACTGGCGGGGACGGCGGTCGACCCGGTCGGCGTGGAGGTGCGCGCCGGCCGGGCCCGCACGGCGCTCGTGGCTTCGGCGCCCCTGCTGCTCGGCATCGTGCTGGCAGCGGGAGTCTGCTATCCGTTCGCCGGCGGACGGCTCCTGCAGCTTGACTTCATCTCCGGCCCGCACTCGCCGATCGTGCCCGCGGAAGCCTTCGGCCTGAACGGCGCGCTAACCGGCGGAGTCCCGTTCGCGGTCGCCTGCAACCTCCTCGACCGGTTCCTCGGGCAGGCAGGCTCGGTCATTCCGGCCGTGATCTTCTTCCCGCTGGCAACGACCGGTACGGCGCGCCTGCTGCGAGCGGTGGTGCTCCCGGCCCGGCTCGGCGCCGGACTGCTCTACGTCGTCAACCCGTTCGTGTTCGACCGGCTCTACGTGGGCCAGCTCGGAGTTCTCCTCGGCTACGCACTGCTGCCGTTCGCCGTTGACGCGCTCCTGGCTGCCGCCCAGCGTCCTCACCGGGTGGCCCGCGCGGCGGGCTGGTCCGCCGCCGCGGTGATGATGAGCGAGCATTTCGCCTGGATCCTGGTGCCGGTCACGGCCGGGATCCTGCTGACGCGAGCGCACCGGGGGCCGGCCTCGCTCCGGCTCGCCGGAGCCGCGCTCGGCGCCGCCGCCATCGGCTCCTACCTGCTGGTGGCGCCGGTACTGGTCGGTACCAGCCCAGCCGGGGCGATCGCCCAGTTGGCGGCCTACCGTACCCAGGCTGACCCGCGATTCGGGCTGCTGGTGAACGTCGCCGGGCTGTACGGCTTCTTTCGCCCGGGGCCGATCGAGCCCAAGAACCTCATCTCCGGCTGGCCCGCCGTGCTCGCCGCCCTGCTCCTGGTGGTCGCGCTCGGCTACGCGGCGGTGCTGCGGGACCCGGCGCGCAGGCGCGACGGGCTGGCTGTCCTCGTCGCGGGCGTCGCCGGGTACTTCCTCGCCCTCGGGGACCAGGGCCCGACCGGCGCCCTTTTCAGGCTCGCCTACGAGCACGTCCCCGGCTTCGTGATGATGCGGGAGCCGGACAAGTTCGCGGCCCTCACCGCCCTCGCCTACGCCTGCGGTCTCGGCTGGGGCATCGACTGGCTCGCCTCCAGGAGCGGCGGCCGGGGCGCCCGGATCGGGGCCATCGCGCTGGCGGGCGTGCTGCCCCTGACCTACACGCCGAACCTGCTCGGTGGCCTCGGCGGCCAAGTCAGGGCCAGCACGGTGCCGGCCTCGTGGTCGGTTGCCGAGCGTCTCGTCGGCTCGGGCACGGTGCTGTTCCTGCCTTGGAGCGAGTACTTCCCGACCCCGTTCACAGGTCAGCGGATGATCGCCAACCCGGCCGCCCGGTATTTCACCGGAACCGTCCTCACCGGCCAGGATCCCGGCTCCGGGTTCGCATTCGCGGGCGAGGATCCCGAGCACGTCTTCCTCGATCGGGTGATCGGACCGACGGCCGACCCCCGGACGACGCAGGCCGCCCTGGCCGGCCTCGGGGTGAGGTTCGTGGTTGTGGCGAAGGTGGCGGACTGGCGTGACTTCGCCGACGTGGTCGACGTGCCCGGGATCCGCCTTGCCTACTCGAGCCCGACGCTTGACCTCTACACGGTCAGGCCGACCGCCGGGGAGACACGGGACGACGGCCGGATCCGCCGCCTTGATCCGGTCGACTACCGGGTCCTTCCCGGCCGACCGGGCGTTGTCGCCCTGCCCGTCCCCTACTCGCCGGGCTGGGCGATCAATGGCCGGCCCGCTGTCGAACTCGCCGATGGGCAAGCCGGCATCCTCGCCCCGGCCGCCGGGGGCATCGTTCACTACGGCCCGTCCGGCGGCGTTATTGCCGGCGAGCTCGGATCGGCCGCGGCGGCGCTTGCCATTTCCAGTGCTGCTTTCATGGTGCGCAGGCGGAGAAGGCGGGCACCCTGACGTGCTGGCGCCGGTGCTGGAAAAGATCACTTAAGGCGACGCACAAGGAATAGCAGTTGATTCTCCGTTGCAATTACGTCGGACTCGTAGTCACTCGGCAGCAGGGCGGCCGATACCAACTGCCAGATCGGAAGCGCCTCGGGTCTGATGTCCTCGACGACAAAATGACCATTCACCTTCAGCCTGTTTAGGGCGAAGACGAGAGTAGCGAGGTTCGCATTGGGAGAATGAAGACCGTCATCGATAATCAGATCGAGCTCTGCGGGCATGGCTGCGCCGAGTGCGGAGAACGAGTCGAGATCCGTCTGATCGACAAAGAACGTAGATATCCGCTCGTCGTCGAACAGGATGCCGCGATCGACGTCTGCGCCATAGATCTGAGCGCCAGGAAGAAAATCCCTGAACGCGCGAAGGGAGGCGCCAGGCCTGCCGTGGCTGCTCATGTGGGAAACTACATTTACATTATTTGTACCGAGCCCCACCTCTAGCAGGGCGGACGCATCTGTCGATGCGAGAAGTGCACCGTAGAGCAAGTGATATCGGTGTCGAGCGTTACCTTTATCGCTTCCATGCTGGTCGAAGAGATCTTTCAACCGAATCGCGGCGGCCTGCTTCTCGGCAGTATCGGCATACTTCTCGATTGGAGTCGGGCTCTCAATCTTAGTGCCCGTTCTCGCCAGTAGCTCGAGTATAAGCGGGAAGATCTGGTTGGCGGCTTGAATGGTCAGCTGCGCGCGTTCGTTTGTCGCGCCAGCTGAGTTAGGCGCAAACATAGGAAGGCACTCAAGAATTTGAACACTGGGCCACAGCTGCGACGCCTTCCCCATGATCGACTTTACGCGCGAAACCACCGCCGGCCTTGCTGTCTTCGACGGCGCTACTTGGTGGTTCGTTGTCCGAGAAGTCGGCTCGGTGCTGCGGCCGGAAGTGCCCATTTTTCTCCCCAGGTTAAGATTCTTTAGGGTGAGGATACCGAACCTGTTCCCTGCGGGTGGGCCAATTAGCCTCGAGGTTGCGGTCGGATGGGTTGAAAAGTATGCCGCGGCTGTTATCGGCAATCGCAATTCCGGTCAAGCTCGTGCTTTGCGGTCAAACTCGCGAAGCCTAGTACTCCAGCCCTGAGCGTGTCTGTCGCCCCCAGTGCCGGGTGCCTGCTTGGTGCGGTGGTGGCGTCTGCACTCGAGGGACGAGTGGCGGCAGCGGATGGGGAAGGCGTCGGTGGCGGAGGCGAACTTCGATGACGACTGGAACGAGCACCTGCACAACCTGCTCGGCTCGCCCTGGCCCGGAGGCTCAGCAGCTGAGTGACCTGCTGGCAGACATCAGCAAGCTCCTGACCGAGAAAGGGTTGGGGACGGGCCGCCACACCTACGGCTGGTACAGCGACATGGACACCGACATGTGCACCGCGATCTGGTGCGTCGTCCGCCACTCCAAGCCCGAAGTCGTACTGGAGACCGGTGTGGCCCACGGGGTGAGCAGCCGGGTCGTGCTCGAGGCGCTCGCCCTGAATGACCGCGGTCACCTGTGGAGCATCGACGTCCCCAATCCGATCAACCTCCAGGTGCACGGGCAGGAGGGGGCGGCCGTAACCGAGTCGTGCCGATCCCGCTGGACCTACGTGGAAGGCGAGAGCAGGCGGCGGATGCCGCCGCTGGTCACGGAGGTCGGGAAGGTCGAGCTGTTCATCCACGACAGCCTCCACACCTTCAAGAACACGCTGTTCGAAATGGAGCAGGCGGCCGCGGTCATGCGACCGGGCGGGGTCATGCTGATCGACGACATCAGAAGTCACGACGGCTTCGCGACCTTCGCCCACCGGCACCCCGAGTTCAAGACCATTTACGTCTCCACTCCGGATCGCATCGGGGCATTCGGCATCGCCGTTTACGCCTGACCCGACGCCGTCGGCGTCTCCGCTTTCAGTTCTGGTAGACGGTCGGGGTGGTGGTGTGGGAGCGGCCGTTGGGCAGCGTCCAGCGGGTGACGCCTGGCTCAGGCTGCTCGACGCTCCACCCCGGCGCCTGCTTGGCTCGATGGTGGCGTCTGCACTTGGGGCCGAGGTTGCACTGGTCGGTCAGGCCCTCGGGGTAGGCCACGGTGTGGTCGAGGTCGCAGTAGATGGCCCGGGCGCTGCAGCCGGGGGCGTCGCAGGTGACTGTGCGGGCGCGGATCAGGTCCCTGAGCTTGCGGCTGGGGGTGTAGCGGTTCTCGGCCTGCCGGTGGTCGCAGGTGTCCTGGGCAATGGGGTCGAAGATGATGTCGAGCGCCTGGACGAGGTGGCGGAGCCGAGCTGCCTGGTCGGCGTCCGGTGGTGACGTTCCCGGTGGCGGCGTTGCTGGCCGGGGCCCGGGGGGCGGGGGTGCCCACGGGTGCTGGCCGCGGGCGCGGCCGTGCGCGATCGCCCGGCCGGCCGGGTCGGTGAGGGTGACGGCCCAGCGGGTTCTCGGATGGAGGGACGCCGCCGCGACGAGGACTTTCGTTTCCTCGGGGTCCAGGAGGCCGAAGCTTCCGGCTTGGGCGGGGGTGGTGGACCAGCCGAGGAGGGTGCCGATGGGGATGATGAGGTTGAGGTTGGCCGGCGGCGGGGCGGACTGGGTGGGGCGGAGCGGCCCGCGCCGTTGGGAGGGGTCGTCAGGGTCGGTGTGGCGGGCGTTCTCGGCTTCCTCGGAGGTCCAGGCGGGGGCGCCGCCGGGGCCTGCGTAGGCGGGGACCAGGTCGTCCACGTCCTCCGGGTCGTCCGAATCGCCCGGGTAATCGGGCCCGGGATCGTCGGGGTCGCAGATGTCGGCAACGCTTCGCTCTTCGGTTTCCTGGGCCTGGCTGGGGTCGGGCTCGTCGGTGAGGTGCGGCCGGGGCCGGGGCTTGATCAGGTCGAGGGGGTTGCGGCCCTGCAAGAGCTCGGTCATCACCCGGGCGCCGATCGACGACAGCGGCCCCTCGGCGTGGCCGTAGTTGCGGATGCGGACCGCGACCGCGTCGACGTACGCCTTGCAGGCGATGGCGGTGACGGTGTCGATCTCCCGGCCGGCGATCGAGGCGTTGCCGGAGTCCTCGCGGCGGAGCTCGACCCGCTGCCGGGTTGCCTTCGCGTGCTCCTTGCGGGCCTTGACGCCCTCGGGGTTGAGCTTCATCTCCAGCGCGGCGGCCTTGCGGGACAGCTGCTCGTAGCGCAGGCCGGGCGCGGCCGCGGCCAGGATCTCGTCGGCGCGGGCGGCGTCGGCGTCGGACAGGCTCATGGTCCACGCGGCGACCAGGTCGGCGCGGTCCCCGCTGATCGTCCCGGTGGCCATCCCGGCCAGCGTCTTGGGAAGGCGCGAGGTGAGGGCGATGTCGCGCTCGAGCCGGACGCCGGCGTAGTTCGCCGTGCAGACGAGCTCGCTCGCGAGTTCGTCGGCCGCGAACTCGCCCGGGCGGCGGCCCGGCCGGACCCCGCGGGCCTTCGCGTCCTGGAACGCGGCCTCCCGGCGGCGGGCAAACTCCGCGACCGACACCGTCTGCAGGTACGCCGCCCGGGCCTCCAGCCGCCGGGCCGCGTGCAGCGCGCCGGTCAGCTCGTCGTCGGATAGGGCCGCGAGATCGCCGACGGCCTGCTCGGTGAGGACGGCCAGCACCGGGCCGGGGCGCAGCGCGTCGGCCGCCCGGTCCTGCCCGAAGGCGGGGCTGAGGGACTGGCCGCCGAGGCCGTCCGGGCCGAGCATGGCCGCCAGCAGCGCCGGGTCCAGGTCGCAGGCGTCTCCGAGGCTGAGCGAGACGGCCGACCCGTCGAGCTCCCACTCCTCCGGGATCCGCTCCCGGCCGGCCTCGATGTCCGCCACCCAGCGGGCCATCTCCGCGTCGGCGTCGAAGTCATCCTCGGGAACGCCGACCGGGAGCCCGCCCCAGCCGTCGTCGGCGCCAGGATGGGCCGGGCGAGCCTCGGCGTCGGGCTCATCCGCCTGGGGCAGTGCGCCTGCGTTGTCACGGTCGTCCACTGCGGCCCCCCTTCCGGTGCTCGCGGCCTATTCCTGAATCATACGAACATTATATTCGTGACACGAAGATCAACTCAAGCGTGACACGTAGTTGTTTTCTAATACGATTTCATCTGCAGGCCGCGTCCAGCCGGGCGTCGCCTCCTGTCCTAACCGGAGGCCGGATGTTATTGTCATTAGGTGACATAAGCGGTACGCGCCCGAGCCGGGCACCGCGGGGACTTCTGGTGGAGGCGGGGCAGGTGATACAGCAGGCCACGACCGGCACCGATGCCGGGCGACGGGGACGGCCCCGCGCCACCAGCCGGCACGAGCTGCAGGCGATCGCGCTCAGGCTCTTCGCCGATAACGGGTTCGAGAACACCACCATCGAGCAGATCGCGGCCGAGGCGGGCGTCAGCGAGCGCACCTTCTTCCGGTACTTCACCACCAAGGCGAGCGTGCTCTGGGCGGACTTCGATACCGAGGTGGCCACGATCAGGGCCGCCTTGGCGGTCGTGCCCGACGACGTGCCGATGATGGACGCCATCCGCGGCGCGGTCGTCGCCGCCAATCACTATCACGCCGAGGACGTGCCCGAGATGCGGCGGCGGATGAACCTCATCGCCACCGAGCCCGGGCTCTCCTTCGGCGCCGCCGAGCACTACGCGGACTGGGAGCGCGCGGTCAGCGAGTTCGCTGGCCGCCGCCTCGGCCAGCCCGCGGAATCGCTGTACCCCCTGGCCATCGGCCGGACGGTGCTGGCCGCCTGCCGCGCCGCCTACGACCGCTGGTCGGACCGGGCCGATAACGACCTGCCGACCTACCTGGACGCCGCGCTGGCCGCGCTGGCGTCGGGATTCGACCCGGTTCCCCTCCGCGCCGCCCCGGTGCCGCGCCCGTTAGCGTTGCCGCCATGCCTTCTTCCCGCAACTCGCCATCACCGGAGGTCGCCGCCCTCCGGGCCGCCGCCGAGGTCAGCGTCAGGCAGCTTCGCGACGATGTCCGCGAGCAGGCGAGTCTCATCCGCTCCGGCGCCGCCGGCGCGCTGACGGAGGCCGACGTCAAGCGGATGGCCGAGGAGGTCGCCGCCGCCGCGCGGGCCCGGCTGGACGCGGCCGTGCCGCCCGGCTCGAGCCCGTCGGCCGACCCGGAGCTTCAGGCCGCCCGCCGGCAGGTCGCCGCCCTCCTGACCGCTGCCGCCCGCGAGGCCGACGCCCTGCTGCGCAGGGCCTGGCGAGCCGGACCCGAGGAGGGGGCGCCGGGCGGCCGGTGGCGCCGGTGGCGCGGCTAGCGTTAACCAGAACTTATTGATTGAGAAGCGCTGGGTAATCGGAGTAAGCGATCTATGTAGTCAATCGGCGGCCATTTTCGCTATGCGTTAGTATTTGGTTACAAAATGCTTATCATCCGGTGTGATCATTTCTGAGAAAATCCAACGGCGATGAATGGACATACATACGCTTGAGAGGCGATCGACCTGCCAGGGTGGGTTTCGGGGGGGACGTAGGCCAGCGAGCCGAACGAACTGGAGTGACATGTCTTGGAACTACGTCGGGTCTCCGTCGTCGCGGCCGTCGAAACCCGGTACGAGGCGGTAGAGCAGCAGCAACGTTCCCCCGGCGGGACGCACCAAGCGCCGGCCCGGCACCGACGGACGCAGCCGGAGAAGCGCAGGCGGACGGCCCCGCTGCCGAAGCAGGTCAAGCAGGTCGGGCAGGACAACCGGCCCCCTGAGCGCGCCCGGCCGACCCGGCCGACCCGGAAGGCAGCCAGGCACCTGGTGCTCCCGGTGCCGCCCACCGACGCCGAGAAGTTCTCCTATGTCCGGCGGCACACCTGGGTGCTGACGGTCTTCTCGATCCTCACCTTCCCGCCGTTGATCTACGGTCAGGTCCGCCTCGTCTCCGAATCGCCCTGGTTCCTGCTGTACATGCCGTTCATCGCGCTGGGGCTGCTGACCTTCCTCATGTCGCTGTTGGCGGACGGGTTCAGCAAGGGGTTCGACCTGGCCGAGCACCGCCGGATCGTGCAAGGGTGGGCGCCTCGGCGCTACCCCTCGGTCGACGTGTTCCTCCCGGTCTGCGGCGAGCCGATCGAGATCCTCCGCAACACCTGGACGCACGTCGCCGCGCTGCGCACTGCGTACCCGGGCACGCTGACGCCGTACGTGCTCGACGATTCCGGCAACCCCGAGCTCAAGGCGATGGCCAAGAAGTTCGGGTTCGGCTACGCGGCCAGGCCGAATCGGGGCTGGTACAAGAAGTCGGGCAACCTCAAGTACGGGTTCGAGATCTCCAGCGGGGAGTTCATCCTGCTGCTTGACGCCGACTTCGCCCCGCGGGCCGACATGCTCGACGAGACGCTGCCCTACTTCTACGCGTTTCCCGACGTCGGGATCGTGCAGACGCCGCAGTACTACCGGGTGGTGGACGAGCAGACCTGGGTCGAGCGCGGGGCCGGGGCGACCCAGGAGCTGTTCTACCGGTCGATTCAGACCGCGCGGGCCCGCGGTGACGGCGCGATCTGCGTCGGGAGTTGCGGGATCTACCGCCGGGTGGCGCTGGCCGAGAACGGCGGCGTGACGCTGGCCGAGCACTCCGAGGACCTGCACACCGGCTTCGACCTCTACCGGCTCGGCTGGCGGCTGCGCTACCTGCCGATGGTGCTGTCCACCGGGAACTGCCCGGATAACGTGATGGACTTCATCAACCAGCAGTACCGCTGGTGCTCGGGCACGATCAGCCTGCTCAAACGGGGCAAGTTCTGGACCACCAAGCTGCCCGCGCACGCCCGGCTCTGCTATCTGGCCGGCCTGACCTGGTACGTGAACACGGCCGCGATCACGTTCGTCGCGCCCGCGCTGGCGATCTGCCTGCTGGTGTTCACCCCTCAGTTCCTGATGGTGAAGAACATGGTGTTCATCGTCCCGGTGCTGTTCTACGTGGGCGTGATCTACCCGATGTGGCACAAGTCGCCGTACCGGCTTGAGGCCTGGTCGGTGCGGGTGCTGTCCAGCTGGGCGCACGTGTTCGCATTCTCGGATGCCCTGCGCGGTCAGCTGCGCAGCTGGCAGCCAACCGGCGCCGGGGTCAAGCGGCCGGATGGCCGGCGCCGTCTCTGGATCGGCCTGATCGGATGGTCCCTCAGCACCGGCGTGGTGTGGGCCGGACTGGCAACGTGGCGAATGATGACTATGGACTCATACAACTTCTTCCTCCCCTTTGTTCTCGGCGTCTTCCAGCTCGTCCTCGTCGGCCGGATCATGATCGCCCCGCGAATGGAGGCGCGCCAATGACCACGGCGAGGACCAGTGTTCGCTGGCGGCTCGCGGTCGGCGGGCTCGCGCTGATCGCCGCCGCGGCCCTCACCAGTGCCTGCTCGGGCGTCACGTCCGGCTCAACGCCGGGGCAGGCGGGGCTGGCCGGGCAGGCGGCCGGCGGTGGGTCGACGTCGGCCGCCCAGCCGTCGGCCTCGAGTGCGCCGACGGCGCTGTCGGCGGCCGCCCTGACCAATCCCGATGGCAAGTTCTTCGGCATCGAGGCCCAGGGGGCGCCCGACTCGCTCGGGCCGGCCGACGACGTCGCGGCCGCGCTCGGCCATAACCCGAACCTGCTCGGCCAGTACCTGGCCTGGGGGACCCCGTTCGACGCGAACGCCGGCACCAACGCGAAGAACTACGGCGCGCTCTATTACATGGCGTGGGAGCCGTTCAGCCAGTCGGTCGCGTCCATCGCGGGCGGGGCGAGCGACGGCTACATCACCACCTTCGCCAAGGCCGTGCACGCGTTCGGCAGCCCGGTCGCGATCAGCTTCGGCCACGAGATGAACGGCAACTGGTATCCGTGGGGCACGACCGGGACCACGCCCGCCGAGTTCGTCGCCGCCTGGCAGCACATTCACGACCTGTTCGCCGCGGCCGGGGCGACCAACGTGATCTGGATCTGGAACCCGAACATCGTCAACCCGATGCCCGACGTTCAGCTCTCGACCTACTGGCCGGGCAACGCCTACGTGGACTGGGTCGGCCTCACCGGCTACTTCCCGACCACCGGGCCTGACACCTTCGCCGGGATCTACGGGCCGACGATCACCGAGGTCAGGAAGTTCACCAGCAAGCCGTTCATCGTCGCCGAGACCTCCGTCGAGACCGGCCCCGATCAGCTTGCGTCCATCCACGCCCTCATCGGCGGGGTCGAGGCAAGCAGCGACGTGCTCGGCTTCGTCTGGTTCAACTTCAACAAGGCCGGCGTGGACTGGACCGTGACGGATCGTCCGGACGTGCGCGCGGCCTTGGCCAGCGGCATCGCCGGGATGCACCTCGCCAGCCTGAACGGATGAGCGAACCGCGCGGATGACCGAGGAGCCGAGGGATCTCCAGCGCGCCGAGGCGGACACGGTCATGTTCCCCTCGGCGCGAGCGATCCTGCCCAATCCCACCACCGAGAACCGGTTCGTCGAGCTCGACCGCGCCGGATCGACCGACGGCCAGGCGCCGGGATCGCGCTCGGCCCAGCACCATCAGCGCCGGGCGGCCAAGCGACCGGTAGTGTCGACGTCCCGGCGGATCTGGCTCAGCCGCGGCGTGCTCGGGCTGATCATGCTCCTGCAGGAGGCGCTCACGCTCCGGATGTCGAACACGGCATTCGAGGACGAGGCGCTGTACCTGTACGTCGGGCACCTGGAGATCGCGCATTTCCTGCACGGCGCCGCCCTGCAGGGCGACTACCCGTCGTACTTCTCCGGCGCGCCGGTGCTCTACCCGGTGCTCGGCGCGCTCGCTGATCACATCGGCGGGCTCCAGGCGGCGCGCGCGCTCAGCCTGCTCGAGATGCTGGCCGTGACCGGTCTGATCTATGCCATGACCAGGCGGCTGTTCAACGAGCGGGTCGCCCTCTGCGCGGCGGTCGTGTACGCGGTCACCGAGCCGGCCTTGTTCCTCGGCCACCTGGCCACCTACGACGCCACCGCGCTGTTCCTTCTCACCCTGGCGACCTGGCTGGCGGTGCGGTTCTCGTCCGGCGCGCGGCCGCTCTACCTACTCGCGGCGCCGGTCCTCGTGCTCGCGGTCGCCACCAAGTACGCGATCCTGCTCTGGGTGCCGAGCGTGATCGCGCTGGCCGGGCTCACGGCGTCCCCCAAGATCGGCCGTAAGGCCGTGGTCACGTCGGCCGCGCTCGGCGCGGTCACCGTCGCGCTCCTGCTCGGGGTGGCGCGCCTGGCCGGATCCGACTACATGGCCGGGTTCAAGTTCACCACCCTCGACCGCTTCGAGGGCGACGCCTCCGTCAGCTCGCTGCTGCGGGACTCCGCGCAGTGGATCGGCGTGCCGTTCCTGCTCGCGGTGATCGGCGTGGTCTGCTGGACGGTGCGCCCGTTCACCGATCGCGGCGAACGGGTCGGCCCGGGCGGCAGCCGGCTGCGGCGGGCCCTGCTCGGCGGCGTGATGGCGGCCAGCGCGCTGCTCGCCCCGATCCAGCAGATCCGCATCCACACCGAGACGTCGCTGTTCAAGCACGTCGGGTTCGGGCTGATGCTCGCGGCCCCGATCGCCGGGGTCGGCCTGTCCCGGGTCATCGGCGACCACTTCCGGCGGACCCAGGTCGGCATCGCCATCTGGGGCGTCTCGCTGGTGGTGGGCATGTCCACCGCCAACAGCCAGTTCGACGGCTGGCCGAGCTCGACCGCGTTCGTCCACGAGTTCTCCCACTACGCCCGGCCGGGCGAGCGCTACCTGGTCGAGGTGGACGAGGTGCCGATCTACTACCTCCGGCACAACCCGGGCGCGCGGCCGGACCAGTTCACGTCGACCTTTTACTTCGGCTACGTGGTCAACGGCCAGTACATCACCGGCGACCCGGCCTACCTGGCCGCGATCAAGGCCGGCTACTTCAACGTGGTCTCGTACAACTACCAGACCACGGAGGCGGTGGACGGGGTCATCGGCCAGGCCCTCGCCACCAACCCGGAATACAGCCTGGTCGACGTCATCCCCATCGCTAACGACGGCGCCCGCCAGTACGTCTGGGTCAAGACCGGCTAGTGGGGCGCCGCCGCGGGGTGCGATGACGGCAGCACCAGCGGATGGCCGGTATCGTGCCAGACCGCGAGGCCGAGCCCGGCCACCAGCAGCGGGAAGACGATCCAGGTCTCGCACAGCTTGGCCGTGGTGAACTGCAGCGGCCTCGGCAGCAGGTGGAACTCGTGCATGCTGACCGGCCAGAAGATCGGGCAGCCGCCGTGCGTCAGCTCGTCGCCGGCGATGTGCGCCGCGCAGCCGAGCGCGACCGCGATCGCGAGCATCGGGACGTGCCACGAGCCGACCGGCAGCCTGGTCAGGTCCGCGCCGGTGTAGCAGGTGACGATCGCCGCCCCGATGCCGAGCAGGTCGCCGTGGTGCCCGCCGACGTGCAGCGCGCGCAGCGCGGCCGAGTAGAGCAGCGACATGAACAGCACCGCTGGCACCAGGTGCCAGGAGAACGCGGGGTGCCCGAGCCCGGTCACCTTCGGGCCCAACAGCTGGTACTGGCCGGCGAAGTACGCCCCGACGGTGAACACCGCGATGCCGACGATGCTGTGGGTGCCGTGCCGGTGGCCGCCCGACAGCAGCGCCACCAGTCGGGAGAAGCCCTCGGTGAGGAACCCGAACGAGCTCGAGACCGACGTGTCCTGATGGTCGATGTCGGGCAGCACCCCCGCCCCCGCGCAGAGCGCCACCCCGGCCGCCAGGTGCGCGTCGTTGACGTGCAGCGTCGTTGCCAGCGCGGCGAAGGCGAACGCGCCGCTGAGCGCGTGATCCCTGCCCATCATGGTGCGGCCCAGCTCCCCGGAAGTCGGATGAATTCGCGTGATTGCGGAGCTAAGCGTGCCATACGTCCGCCCCGGGACGGCGGAGGCGCGCGGGAGGGGAGGGCGGAGTAACGGTCCGTTCGATACGAAGGGTTTTGATGTTTTTTGCAGGAAACAATGAGCGGTTATCGGTTAATTAATTGGCGGTAATTGCGAGATTCTGGTTAGTAGACCACGTAGCCCACATCGCTAATGCCCGCGTCGGTGCGGATGACGGAGATAACGCCGGTCTTAGCCGGATTGGGGAACGCCAAGTGGGTCAGCCCCTTGGCGCTGTCCACGAACGCGGACTCGGTTACGCGCCAGGCGGTGTCGAAGATCGCGACCCTGAGCCTCGTCACCGGCTGGCCCTGAATGCTGTTGTCGCAGCCGAAAGCGATCTGGTGCGCCGTCCCCGGCGCCACGGCGATCGCGGTGAGCGCGTTCTTACCGTTGTTCAGCTGTCCTGACTGCAATTCCGCCTCCGTGATGACGGTCGGATCGGTGGTGAAGAAGCTCTCGAGCAGGAGCGACTCGTCGAGCACCAGCGTCGCCCCGTCGACCACCGCGTTCGGCGTCCACTGGGTGCCGTCGGCGTTCACGCTGAGCGCGCCGCAGCTGTCCGGGCCGCAGATGTGCTGGCCGACGTCGTAGTGGGCGGTCCACAGCCGGACCGTCGACCGGCCGATGCCCGCCTGGCTGAGCACCGGCAGGATCTGCTCGTTCATGGTGGACGCGCTGGCGTAGACGCACGGCCGCTGGATGCCGCGCTTGCGTTGCGCGTCGCACCAGGCCGGGACCTGCGCGGCGGTGGCCGCGCCGGACTCGACGTCGAGCGCGTCGGCGTTGTTGCCGAACAGCGAGATCGACAGGTGCTGCGCCTGCGGGAACGCCGAGACGATGAAGGCGTAGTTGGGCTGGTCGCCGATGCCGCCGTCGACGTAGGCCGCGTACGCGGCGGCACCAGGCGGGAACTGGTCGTTGTAGATGGTGTCGAACATCGTTATCCCGGCCACCCCCAAAAGGTATGCCTTCCGGGGGCAGCCGGGATAACGAACCGCTGACTTACAGCGGCCCCGGTCAGCCGGCCGGGGTGCCGCAGTTGGCGCAGAACTTGGCCGCGCCCGGGAGCTCGGTGCCGCACTCGGTGCAGTGCTTCACGGCCGGGGCCATCGGCTGGCCGCAGCCCATGCAGAACTTGGCGCCGGCCGGGTTCGACGTCGAGCAGTTGGCGCAGGCCACGCCGGTCGGCGCCGGGGCCGGGGCGGCCGCCGCGGCCGGAGCCGGGGCCGGCGCGGGCGGCGGTGCCTGCTGCTGCTGGAGCCCGGCGCCGAGGCCGCCGCCGAGCCCGAGACCCGCGGCCAGGAACGCGCCCTGGGTCGCGCCGCCGCCCTGGGCCATGCCCTGGCCGGCGCCGAGCGCCATCTCGCCCGCCGCGTACTGCCCGAAGCCGCCCGCCAGCTGCGAGTACGAGCTGTCCTTGGCCAGCTGCTTGAGCTGGGCGGCGTCCTCGGGGGCGAGGTTGATGTCGAAGTTGCCCATCCGGGTGATCGCGATCCCGTAGGCCTCGAGCTGCCCGTTGCCGGCCGTGATGGCGGCCTGCTCGATCTCCGGCGAGTGCACCGACAGGCCCAGGATCGGCCACCCGTTGGCGATCACCTGGGTGGTGATGTTGGTCCGCATCACCTTGAGGAGCTGGTCGCTGACCCACCCGGCGATCCGCTCGTTGTCGGTCACGTCCACGGTCGAGGTCAGGTTGGTGATCAGCCGGGCCGGGTCGATCACCCGGAGCGCGTAGTCGCCGAACACGCGCAGCGTCACGACCAGCCCGGTCCTCGGGTCCTGGACGTCGTCCACGCGGCCGCCGAACTTGAAGCCGGTGTACTCGCGGGTGCCGACGAAGTAGAGCTCCGCCCGGTAGGCGTTGCCGCCGGTGGCGAAGTCGATGATCGCGCCGAGTCCGGGGATCTCGTCGGCGTCGATCGAGTGACGGCCGGGACCCATGGTCGCGGCGATCTGGCCGGTGTTGACGAACATCGCCACTTCATCTGCGTTCACGATCGCATGAGTGAAGCGGCGGATCGTTACATCGGGCCACTTGAAAACGATCTGACCCTTACGGTCATCAGGTACCGCGATAAATTCCCGCGAAAACAGTGCCATGGCAGAAACGATACCGTTCAAGAGCCCGTAAAGGCTCCCTAGCAGCCAAGGTACGTCCACAACTGCTATGTTTTCGTGCCGTGGAAGCAATCCAGTGTGGGTGGTGCCGCGCGCAGAACCAGCCGGGGACCACTAGTTGCATGACATGCGGTGCGCCGCTCGATGTACGGGACAAGGTCAGCGACTCCGGATGGCGCGAGACGCCCCGGCTGCGCGACATGACCGAGTTCAAGTTCTCGGCGAGCACCTGCCAAGTCGAAGGCGAGCTGGTCCCCGTGGCCGAGATCGCCCTCGCCCCCCAGGACGGCGTCTACTTCGAGCACCACGTGCTGCTCTGGAAAGACGAGTCGGTCCCCCTCTCCTCGCTCAAGACGGCCGGCGGCGCAAGGCGCTCGATCGGCGGCATGCCGCACATCGTGACGGTCGCCAACGGCCCCGGCCGGATCGCGTTCTCCCGCGACGCGCCCGGCGAGCTGGTGGTGCTGCCGCTGCACCCGGGCATGGAGCTGGACGTCCGCGAGCACGCGTTCCTGCTGGCGTCGCACTCCATCTCCTACTCGTTTGTCCGGATCAAGGGCCTCGCGAACATGCTGCACGGCGGCAACGGCATGTTCATGGACCGGTTCGTGACCTCGAACCAGCCCGGCCTGCTGATGCTGCACGGCAACGGCAACGTGATGGAGCGGACCCTCGGCGCGGGCGAGAAGATCCTGATCGAGCCGGGCGGCTTCCTCTACAAGGACTCCTCGGTCACCATGCAGACCCAGCAGATTCAGCTCAAGACCGGGATGCTCGGGCACCACAACATGTACCTGGCCGAGATGACCGGCCCCGGCCGGGTCGGCATCCAGTCCATGTACGTGCACCACGGCAGCGGGGAATAGCGGGGCGCGCGGATGAATACCTACATCTGCCGCTTCTGCAGGCAGCCAAGCGACCCGAGCCAGCCGACCTGCCCGCTGTGCGGCGCGCCGGTTGACATCAGGGACTCGATCAGCGATTCCGGCTGGGTCAAGCAGCCGCCGATCAGGGACATGGCGAAGCTGCAGTTCGGCCAGTCGCACGTGCAGATCGCGGGCACCATGGTGCCGATCGCCGAGTTCAACCTGGCGCAGCAGGAGATGGTGTACTTCTCGCACCACGTGCTGCTGTGGGCCGACCCGGCGACGCGGCTGCAGAACATGTCCTTGCGCGGGGGCTGGAGGCGGATGATGGCGGGGATGCCGCTGATCATGATGGAGGCGCACGGCCCCGGGCACATCGCGCTCTCCGACAACCACGCGGGCGAGGTGATCGCGCTCCCGCTCCAGCACGGCCAGTCCATCTGGGTCAAGGAGCACCGGTTCCTGACCGCGACCGGGAACATCCGCTACGACTGGACGAGCAACGACGTCTGGTACGTGACCGGGGACAGCGACGAGCAGGAGACGCACTTCCCGATGGGGCAGTACGGCGACGTGTTCACCGCCACCGAGCGTCCCGGGCTGTTGCTGCTGCACGCGCCGGGCAACGTGTTCATCCGGGACCTCCAGCCGGGCCAGTCGATGCTCATCCAGCCGAGCTCGCTGATCTACCGGGACGCGACCGTCCGAATGCACCTGCACCTGGAGTACCCGCGCAACCAGGGCTTCGCGTTCTGGCGATCGAACTTCGACTACCGCAACATCTTCCTGCGGATCATCGGCCCCGGCCGGGTCGCGGTCCAGTCGATCTTCGAGCGGCCGGAGGATATGGAAATGATCAGGAACCACTCCTACGCGACGCGGCATCGCTGGTAGCTGTAGCCGGTAGCGACGGGGGCAGATGTGGGTACCTCCGGGGTGGATGAGCCGCCCCGGATGGTCCCCGCTGCCCGCGTCGCTCGCGCCCATGCTCGCGCTGCCGGGCTCGCCGCCGGCCGGACGGCTGGCCGAGTGGGCGGTGGAGATGAAGTGGGACGGCGTGCGCGCGCTCGCGTTCGTCTCCGGCGGCCGGGTCCGGCTGGTCTCGCGGACCGGCAAGGACATCAGCGCCACGTACCCGGACCTGGCCGGGCTCGGCCCGGCGGTGACCGCCGCGACCGGCGGGCAGGCGCTGCTCGACGGCGAGATCGTCGCCTTCACCGACGGGCGCCCCGACTTCGAGGCGCTGCAGCCGCGGATGCACGTGGCGTCGGCCGACGCCGCCTTCCGCCTCTCGTCTTTGATCCCCGTCACCTACTTGGCGTTTGACGTGCTGCACTCCGGCGGCGTCGGGCTGACTCCGCTTTCTTACCGTGAGCGCAGGGAAATTCTCAACACCCTTATCTCGAACGGACCCCGCTGGCTCGCCCCGCCCAATTTCCCCGGTCCTGATCTGGACGCGGTCCGGGCCGCGTCGGTCGCGAACGGGCTCGAGGGGGTGGTGGCCAAGCGGCTCGACTCGGTCTACGAGCCCGGTGCCCGGCCGGGAAGCTGGCTCAAGGTCAAGAACCAGCTCCGGCAGGAGGTCGTGGTGGCGGGCTGGAAGCCCGGCCAGGGCAACCGGACCGGGCTGGTCGGCTCGCTCCTGGTGGGGGTGCACTCGGTTTCCGGTGCGTTGCTCTATGCGGGTCACGTCGGGACCGGGTTCTCCGATCCGGTGCTGCGGATGCTCACCCGGCGGCTGGAAGCGCTGCGCCGGCCGGACTCGCCGTTCGACGGCCCGGTGCCGCCCGAGTATGCGCGGCCCGCAGTGTGGGTAGAGCCCCGGCTAGTGATCGACGTGGAGTTCCACCGGTGGACGAGGGCGGGTCGCATGCGGGCCCCCGCCTACCGGGGACTGCGTGACGACAAGGACCCGGCCGACGTGGTCAGGGAGACGTAGGGCGGTCTTCGTGGAGGCGTGATGCCGGAAGCTGACAAGGCTTACCAGGCCGACAAGATCGCGGTGCAGGTGGACGGGCGCTCGCTCGCGCTGACCAACCTGGCCAAGGTTCTCTACCCGGCCGACGGCTTCACCAAGGCCGAGGTCCTCGACTACTACCAGCGGATCTCCCCGGTCCTGCTGCCGCATATCGCCGGCCGGCCGATGACGCTGCGCCGCTTCCCGCACGGTGTCGGCGATCTGTCGTTCTTCGAGAAGCACGCGCCCGCGCACCGCCCGGACTGGGTGCGGACCGAGGAGGTGGTCTCGCGCAGTTCCCGCTCGCGGTCGCCCGGCGAGACGATCAGCTACCTCGTCATCGACGACCTGCCCTCGCTGATCTGGGTGGTCAACCTGGCCGCGCTCGAACTGCACGTGCCGATGTGGCGCTTCGCCGACCCGGCAACCACTACCACCCCCACTGACAGCACTACCACCCCCACTGACACCACCACCCCCACTCACCCGCACCAGCGGCACCACCGGCACCATCGGCACCACTGGGGCCGAGGCGTACGGGTCGGCCGAGCCCGACCTGCTGGTGTTCGACCTCGACCCCGGCGCGCCGGCCACGATCGTCGAGTGCTGCCGGGTGGCGGAGGCGCTCCGCCCGGCGCTGGAGGCGGACGGGCTGCGGCCGCTGCCGAAGACCTCGGGCGGCAAGGGCCTGCAGCTCTACGCGCCGCTCAGCGGCCGGACGGCCGAGCAGGCGAGCGAGCTGGCGCTGGGGTACGCGCAGCGGTTCGAGCGCGAACTGCCCCGGCTGGTGGTGTCGCGGATGACGAAGTCGGCCCGGCCGGGCAAGGTCCTCATCGACTGGTCGCAGAACAGCGGGTCCAAGACCACGATCGCGCCCTACTCGCTCCGCGCCCGCGACCTGCCGACCGTCTCCACCCCGGTCACCTGGGACGAGGTCGCCGCCTGCCGTTCGGTCGCGGACCTAACGTTCACCGCCCCCGACGTCCTCGCCCGGGTCGAGGCGCACGGCGACCTGTTCGCCGGACTCGTCAGCTGAGGTCGACGTCGCCGCGGCGCTCGGCCAGCAGCAGCAGCGTGTAGGCGGCGAGGGTCGAGTCGTCGACGATCCGGCGGTCGGCGATCATCTCCTCGAACGCGTGCCTCGGCACCCATTCGCACCTGAGGTCGAGCTCCTCCGGCTCGAGGTCGGGGGGCCCCGGGGTCAGGCCGGTGGCCAGGAAGTGCTCGCCGTACTGGCTAGTCATTCCGTGCCCGGCCGCGACCGTGCCCAGCCGGGTGAGCCGGGCCGCCCGCAGGCCGGTCTCCTGGGCAAGCTCCAGCCGGGCCAGTTCCTCGGCCGTCCCCGACTCGTCGTGCGGGAAGCCGCCCTGCGGGAACGACCAGCCGCGCCGCCCGAGCGGGTAGCGGTACTCCTCGACCAGGTGGAAGCCGCCGTTCTCGGCCGGGATGATGAGCGCGAAGTTGCGCTTCTGCACGTACGCGTAGCTGCCGCGGAAGCCGTCGCGGCGCTCGGTCTCGTCCCGCCGGAGCGTCATCCACTGATCGGCGTAGACGACGCTGGTGGTGATCATCCGGAAATTCCGGCGCGGCCGTCGCCGCCTCACTGCGCTGACTCGGGTCATCGTGCACCCGATCATTCTGCCCCGACCGCCCGAACGGCGGGTGACGACCAGCCGGAACGAGCGATTTCGCTGATCGTGGATCGTTGTATACACCCGGATGTATACAACGATCCATCATGATGCTCGGTGACCGAATTCCCCGCCACTGCTGGCACTCATGGTGATATATCAGTCACTATATGTACATGAATGATCCGGCTGTCCGGGATATGGACTCCCGCGCCTAATGAGTCCCAACGGGTCCGCCGTAGTGCAGACTCGGTGCCTGGTAGCCGCCAGCGGGTGAGCACTTACTGCGCCTGGGTTTTGAAGCCCTGCCGATAGATCGTGCCCCCGCTGGTGGCCGGGAGAGTTGATCGCTTCTGGGATGTCGTGCCCGCCTTGGCGTGAGCACAGTTTCATTAGGTCGCTGATGGTTCTCCCGCAGGCTGCTGACCGGATTCGGCGTTGCGGATGGGAGAACTGGTGCCGCTTTTCGTGGGCGATGACTGGGCGGAGGATCATCACGACGTCGAGGTGATGAGCGAGCGGGGCCGGGTGCTGGGGAAGGCGAGGCTGCCCGAGGGGGCGGCGGGGATGGCCCGGCTGCACGAGCTGGTCGGGCGGCACCTGGGCGATGACCCGGACGCGGCGCAGGTGGTCATCGGGATCGAGACCGACCGCGGCCCGTGGGTCGCCGCGCTGGTCGCGGCCGGGTACGCCGTCTACGGCGTCAACCCGCTGCAGGCGTCGCGGTTCCGCGAGCGGCTCGGGGTGTCGGGGGCCAAGAGCGACGCCGGCGACGCGCACATGCTCGCGGACATGGTGCGGACCGACTCCCACCAGCTCCGGGCGGTGGCGGGCGACAGCGCGGAGGCCGACGCCCTCAAGGTGCTGGCCCGCACCCACAAGACGATGATCTGGGAGCGGACCCGGCAGGTGCAGCGGCTGCGGCACCAGCTGCTGGACTACTTCCCCGGCGCGCTGGAGGCCTTCGACGACCTGGACGCCCCCGACGCCCTGGAGCTCCTCGGGAAGGCCCCCGAGCCGGCCAGGGCCGCGCGGCTGACCCGCGCGCAGGTGTCCGCCGCCCTCAAGCGGGCCCGCCGGCGCGGCGTCGCGGACAAGGCGACCGCGATCCTGGCCGCGCTGCGCGGCGAGCGCCTGGACCAGCCCGCGGCGGTCACCGCCGCCCGCGCGGCCGCCGTCCGGGCCCTGATCGCGGTCATCGTCGTCCTGAACGAGCAGATCAAGATCCTGCAAGGGCAGGTCGAGGCGGATTTTGGCCGGCACCCGGACGCTGAGATCTACCGGTCCCAACCCGGCATGGGCGCCGTCCTGGGCGCCCGGGTGCTCGCGGAGTTCGGCGACGACCCGCACCGCTACGCCGACGGGAAGGCCCGCCGGAACTACGCCGCGACCAGCCCCATCACCCGCGCGTCGGGCAGGAAGAAGACCGTCGCGGCCCGGTTCGTCCACAACGACCGGCTCGTCGACGCGCTGAACGCCCAGGCCTTCGCCTCCCTGCAGAAATCGCCCGGCGCCCGCGCCCTCTACGACGAGCTCCGCGCCCGCGGCATCGGCCACAACGACGCCCTCAGACGGCTGGCCAACCGGCTCGTCGGCATCCTCCACGGATGCCTCAAAACCCGCACCCGCTACGACGAGGCCACCGCCTGGGCACACCGCGAAAACCTCCCCCAAACCACCGCAGCCGCTTGACACCTAAGCACCTGGGATGTCTATCGGCAGTGGCTGATGGTGCTTGACGCGCAGTGCGGAGTCGTCGATCGGGACCAGGCGAAGCAGGCGGGTTTCTCCGATCGGCAGATTTGGCACCGGCTCCGGTCGGGCAGGTGGCAGCGCGTGCACGAGGGGGTCTACGCGACATTCAACGGACCGCTGTCCCGCGATGCGCGATTGTGGGCCGCGCTCCGGCGGGTCGGCCCGGGCGCGATGCTCAGTCATGAGACGGCGGCCGAGGTGCACGGGCTGATCGACAAGCCCGCGAGCAAGACAATTCACATCACCGTGTCCCCGCGCCGACGGCCCGTCCAGCGCGGCTCGATACGGGGAGTCGTGATCCACCGGTCCGGCCAGAGCCGGCCACAGCTCCCGGTTACCTTCAAGTTTCCGCGGACCAGGATCGAGGACACCGTTCTGGACCTGATCGACGCGGCTCCGACCTTTCAGGTGGCCTACGGCTGGATCGCGCGCGCCGTCTCTCGCGACTTCACCACCGTCAGCATGCTCCGCGCTGCCCTCGCCACCAGGCGTCGCGTCCGCTATCGGGCCGAACTGACGGTGGCGTTCGGAGAGACTGATGACGGCATCCACTCCGGGCTGGAGCTCCGCTACGCCCGTGACGTCGAGCGAGGGCACGGCCTCCCGGCGGCGCAGCGGCAGGCTCGCCGCGAGATCGCCGGCCGGGTGCACTACCGGGACAACTGGTACGCCGAGTACCGCGTCTGCGTCGAGCTCGACGGGCCGACTTATCACCGCGACGAGCAAGTGTGGAAGGACAAGCGTCGCGACAACCTCAACCTCGCCCAGGACGGCGCGGAGACCTTCCGTTTCGGGCCAGTGGAGGTAACCGAGCTCGCGTGCGAGAGCGCCGGCCTAGTCGCGGCCGCGCTGGCGCGCAATGAGCTGGAAGGGCACCCCGCGCCCCTGCCGCCGGCCCGACTGCGCGCTGCGAAAGAAAAGCTAATGGACCGTTCTATACACCCGGATGTACAGAAGGGTCCATCGTCACGCACGCGGTTGTCCTGGCGGCGTTCTGTCGGTGTTGCTCCTTAGCATCGGAAGGGTGATCTGCCGGACCTGCCGGGGGCCGACGCCGGTCGGGCTTGCCCGGTGCTATCAGTGCGGCCTGGCGCTCGACCAGGCCGGGGAGCTGCTCGCGGACGCGGTCGCGCCGATCGCCTACGCGGTCCGGGGCGACCGGCTCGCCCGCGACCTGTGGCGGTACAAGTCGGACGGCGCGGGAGCGGCCGAATCGGCCGGGCGGCTGCGGGAGATGCTGGGCGTCTACCTGCGGGATCACGGCGAGTCGGTGTGGACCGCGGCCGGGATGGCGGGGGCGCCGCCACTCGCCGCCGTCGTGCCGAGCGGCCAGGGCCGCCCCGGCGGCCATCCGCTGGTCGGCCTCGTCCGGTCGTGCGTCGGCCTTCCGCTGGTGGGCCTGTCGGTTGCCCCGCGGGGAGCGGCTCACGTCCGCGGCGTCGACCCCGGCTGGCTGCGCGTCGACGGGCCGGTGACCGGGACCGACGTCCTGGTCGTGGATGACTCCTGGGTATCGGGTGGCAGCGCTCAGTCGGCCGCGGTGGCGTTGAAGCTGGCCGGGGCCCGGCGGGTCGCGATCGTCGTCATCGGCCGGCATGTCAACCCCGATGACCCGCGGTCGGCCCGGCTCATGGCCGAGCTTCGTCAGCCGTGGGTGATGACGCCGCGGATGATCTTGCCGTCGTCGAGGTCCTGGTAACCGGCGTTGATGTCGTCCAGTGCGTAGCGGCGGGTGATGAGCTCGTCGAGCTTGAGCTGCCCGGCCCGGTAGAGGCGGAGCAGCCGGGGGATGTCGTTGAGCGGGTTGCACATGCCGAACACGTGGCCCTGGATGCGGCGCTGCCAGCCGACCACGCTGCCGTTGGCGGCCAGCTGGATCTGCTTCTCGGCGCTGCGGCCGACCGAGGTGATCGTCACCTGGCCGCCCTTGCCGACGATGGCCGCCGCCTGGTCCACCACCTCGGCGTTGAGCACGCCGATGGTGATCAGCGCGTGGTCGGCGAGCTGGCCCCGAGTCAGGTCGATGACCGCCTCCTGGGCGGCGGCGGCGTCGGCGAACA
Organism: uncultured Actinomycetota bacterium; assembly: GCA_963836195.1. GTDB lineage: Bacteria > Actinomycetota > Actinomycetes > Streptosporangiales > Streptosporangiaceae > Trebonia. The sequence continues at coordinate 661,670 of CAWIIX010000005.1, forward strand.
CGTGGGTGGCGCCGAACGTGAGGGCGTTCTCGCGCTTGAACGCGACCGGGTCGACCACGACGACGGTGGCCGCGCCGGCGTAACGGGCGCCCTGGACCGCGTTGGACCCGACCCCGCCCGCGCCGAAGATCACCACCGTCTGGCCCGCCCGCACCCCGGCCGCGTACACGGCGGTTCCCCAGCCGGTGGGCACGCCGCAGCCGGTCAGCGCGGCGACCTCGAACGGGATGTCGGGCTCGATCGGCACGCACGAGTTCTGCGAGACGACGGCGCGCTCGGCGAATGTGCCGAGCATGCAGAAGCCGCCAAGGTCGGCGCCGTCGTCGTCGTGGAACCTGAACGTGCCGTCCGCGAGCATCCCCGTCATCATCTGCGCGCCCCAGTCGCACAGGTTCTGGTGGCCGGTCGAGCAGTACCGGCAGATCCCGCAGGCGGGGATGAACGAGCAGACCACGTGGTCGCCGACCCTGACCCGGGTCACGTCCGGTCCGACCGCCTCGATCACCCCGGCGCCCTCGTGCCCGCCTACCATCGGCAGCCGCCCGGTGGAATCGCCGGTCCGCAGATGCTCGTCCGAGTGGCACATCCCCGACGCCGCGAACTTAATCCGGACCTCGCCCTGCCTCGGCTCGTCGAGCTCAAGCTCGGTGATCTCCCACGGCTTGCCCGGTTCCCTGATGATCGCTGCCCTGGTGCGCATACCTACAGTGCTATACCTGCGGTCTGCTGCGCGCCAACCTGCTGAAACTACGTAATTCGCCGTCGTCCTCTGTGGCCGGTCACTAGACGCCGAGGCCGGGCAGGACCTGCGCGGCGGGAAGCTCGGCCAGCAGGTGACCGGGCAGCCAGAGCTTGGACCCGCGGATGCCGGAGCCGATCACGACGGTCGGCGACTTCGCCACCAGGTCGTCCACCAGTACCGGCCAGGAATCCGGCAGCCCGATCGGCGTGATGCCGCCGTACTCCATGCCGGTCAGCGAGGTGACCGCGTCGACCGGCCCGAACGACGCCTTGCGCGCTCCCAGGTGGCGCCGCACCAGCCCGTTGACGTCGGCCCGGGTGGTGGCGGTGACCATGCAGGCCGCGTAGGTCACCTCCGACCCGCGCTTGGCCGCGATGACCACGCAGTTCGCGCTCTCCTCGAGCGTGACCCCGTAGGTATCGCAGAACTGCGCGGTGTCGGCCAGGGCTGGGTCGATCGCGGCCACCCGGACCTGGTCAGCCCACGGCAGCGACCGCAGCGCGGCGGCGACGGGCGGGGCGAGCAGGCCCGGGCCGCTCGAGCGCGGGGTGATAGGTCAGCGGCAGGCTCATGCTCCCATCCAACCAGGGAAAGCAAGGTCTTTCCGATCCAGGCGAGGAAAGGAACGGAACCGACAGTTACCGCAAGAATTGCGTATATGTGCGAAAGTCCCGAAAACCACTGTTCTCAGCGTCCCGGTGTCGGTACCCTGTCCAGGCTGTTGATTTTTGATCACCCCTAAGAAAGAAAAGGGTGGAGTTGTGTCCTACCGCCGAATCGCAACGATTACGGCCGTCCTCGCGGCCGGCGCTGCTGCGCTAGTACCAGCCCTGGCGTTCGCGGGCGATGCCCCGCATGCGGCTGCCAGGGGCGCCAACCTGAGCCACTCTCCGCTGACAGCTGGGAAGTTTGCCGGGTCCAAGACGTTCACCAGCTCGGGCAGCAGGTCCGTTTTCACGCCTAAGTCGGCCGGCACGAGCGCCGCGGTGGCCGCGGGGAGCCTGACCCTCACCGCCACCGCCGAGAGCGCGTACTCGTTCTCCATCAGCGGCGCCGTCGTCACGGCGGGCACGCCGGTCAGCGCCTCAGTCGACTGGGGCGACACCACGACGGGCAGCGGGACCATCTCCGGCACCACCGTCACCGCGAGCCACACCTACGAGAAGCTCGGGACCTACACCGTCACGGTGACCGTCACCGACGACCAGAGCAACACCGTGGTCAACACCGTCACGGTGACGACCGCGGGTTCGGACTACACGGCCTATGGCCCGACCCGCGTGCTTGACACCCGGTACGGAACCGGCGCGCCTAAGGCCCCGGTCAAGGCGCACTCGGTCACCCAGGTGAAGTTCGCCGGCAATGGCGGCATACCCGCGGATGTGACCGCCGTCGTCCTCAACGTCACCGCGACCGAGCCCACCGCGGCCGGCGACATCGTCGTCTACGGCGATGGCACCGCCCGGCCTTCCTCGTCCAACGTCAACTTCGTCAAGGGCCAGACCGTCCCCAACCAGGTGATCGCCCCGGTCGGCGCCGACGGCAAGGTCGACTTCTACAACGCCAGCACCGGCACCACCGGCCTGATCGCCGATGTCGCGGGCTACTTCACCCAGACATCCTCGAGCGGGTACTCCTCGCTGACCCCGTACCGGCTCGTCGACACCCGGGTCGGCACCGGGGAGCCCAAGCGGCCGCTGGCCGGGAAGGGCTCGTTCGCGGTGCAGATCGCCGGCAACGACGGCGGGAAACTGCCCGCCAGCGGCATCACCGCGGTGGCCCTGAACATCACCTCCACCGCCTCCGTGGGCTCCGGCTTCCTCACCGCCTACGGCGACGGCGCGAACAGGCCGACCGCCTCCAACGTCAACTTCAGCACCGGCCAGACCATCGCCAACTCGGTCATCACCCCGGTCGGCAGCGACGGCAAGATCCGCATTTACAACGGCAGCACCCAGGCCACCAGCGTCGTCGTGGACGTCGTCGGCTACTACAGCGCGGCCAGCGACAGCGCCTACGTGCCGATCTCCCCGATCCGCCTGTTCGACACGCGTGATCCGTCCAGCCCGGTCTACGGGGCGCTGCCCAGCGGCGACTGGATCTACGATGCTCTCGGCGCAGGCACGCCCGACTACACCGGCTTCGTGCTCAACGCGACCGTCACCGAGACCACCGGCAGCGGCTTCCTGACCGTCTCGCCGGACACGAACACCCTGGCCGACTACCAGAACGGCACCTACACCACGCCGGCCAAGCCCTCCGCCTCCACCCTGAACTGGACCAAGGGCGAAACGGTGCCGAACCTCGTCCAGGCCAGCTCCGGCGCCAACGGCATCGTCGACTTCTGGAACAGCGGCTCGGGCAGCATTGCCCTTGTCGTCGACATGTTCGGCTTCTACATGAACGACTGACGGCCCTTCCGGCCACCAGTTGACCGCACGCCCGACCGGCGCCGGCCCGCACCATGGGCCGGCGCCGGTCGGCGTCCGGCAAGCCGCCCGGACGGCGGTGCGGCGGCCCTAGTCTAGGGATATGGCGGTTAAGACCCCCGAGACGCACACGGCGCTGGTGCGGCGGGCACGGAAGATCAACCGGGTGCTGGCGGACACGTACCCGGAGGCGCACTGCGAGCTCGATTTCCAGGATGCCTTCCAGCTGCTGGTGTCCACGGTGCTGTCGGCCCAGACGACGGACAAGCGGGTCAACCTGACCACGCCGACGCTGTTCGCCAAGTACCCGACCCCCGAGGATCTGGCGGCGGCGAACCCGGAGGACGTGGCCGAGATCCTGAAGCCGACCGGCTTCTTCAACGCCAAGACGAAGGCGGTGATGGGGCTGTCGGCCGCGCTGACCGAGCGTTTCGGTGGCACGGTCCCGAACACGCTGGAGGAGCTGGTCACGCTGCCCGGCGTGGGCCGCAAGACCGCCAACGTGGTGCTCGGCAACGCGTTCGGCGTCCCCGGCATCACCGTGGACACGCACTTCGGGCGGCTGTCGCGCCGGTTCGGCTGGACGACGAGCGATGATCCGGTCAAGGTCGAGGCGGAGGTCGGCGAGCTCATCCCCAAGTCCGACTGGGTGCTGCTCTCGCACCGGCTGATCTGGCACGGGCGGCGGATCTGCCACGCGCGCAAGCCCGCCTGCGGTGCGTGCCCGGTGGCGGACTGGTGCCCGTCCTTCGGCCTTGGCCCGACCGACGCGGCCACCGCCGCGAAGCTGGTCAAGGTCGGCCCGTTCTCGTGACAGAAAGCGACCGCGAGCCGCCCGGGTGGCTCCGCGATCTCGCCACCGCCGCCGCGGTGATGGAGGTGCCCGAGGTCGCCCGGCCGCCGGCCGTGGGCGGACGCCGCTCGGCCGTCCTGGTCCTGTTCGGCGACGGGCCGCACGGGCCCGACCTGCTGTACATCCAGCGCAGCCAGGGGCTGCGGCGCCATCCCGGTCAGCCCGCGTTCCCCGGCGGCAAGATCGAGGCGAGCGACGACGGCGCGATCGCGGCGGCGCTGCGCGAGGCGGTGGAGGAGACCGGCCTCGACCCGGCCGGGGTGGACGTGCTGACGATGCTGCCGGAGATGTTCATCGCCCGCAGCGAGTTCCGCGTCGTCCCGGTGCTCGGCTGGTGGCGGACGCCGAGCGCGGTCCGGCCGACCGACATCGGCGAGGTCGCGGCGGTCGAGCGGATCGCGGTGGCCGAGCTGGCCGATCCGGCCAACCGTCTCATGATGCGTTTTCCCGGCGGGCGCAGCGGCCCTGCGTTCAGCATCGGCCCGATGCTGATCTGGGGGTTCACCGCGTTGCTAACCGACCAGCTGCTCGCGCTGGGCGGTTTCGAGCGCCCCTGGGATGCCGACATCATCCGCGCGCTGCCCGATGGCGCGCCCTGACCGGATACGGTGGACTTCGTGCGCGGTGATCTGCTTGATCTCGCCCTGGTCGTTCTTGCCGCCGCGTTCGCGGTTTCCGGCTATCGGCAGGGCTTTATCGTCGGCTCGCTGAGCTTCATCGGCTTCGTCGGCGGTGCGGTGCTCGGCGCCGAGTTCGGCCCGTCTATTTCGCGTGCCATCGTGGGCGGGCAGACCCAGCAGGATGTGGTCGCGGTCGTGCTGCTGGTCTGCGCGGCCATCATCGGGCAGTTCGTCGCGTCCTCGATCGGGGCCGCGGTCCGGCAGACGGTCACCAGCCCGTCATCGACGATCCTCGACTCCATCGGCGGGGCCATCGTCAGCGTGCTGTCGATGCTGCTGATCGCCTGGGCGATCGGCTCGGTCCTGACCGCGTCGTCCTTCCCGCTCGTGGTCGGGCAGGTCGACAACTCGGTCGTGCTCGGCACGATGGACCGGATCATGCCGGCGCAGGCCAGGACCATGTTCGGTGACTTCCGGCGGCTGCTGTCCAGCGGCCCGTTCCCGCAGGTGTTCAGCGGCATCGGGGCGGCGCACCTGTTCGCTGTCACCGCGCCCGACCCGGCCGTCCTCAACAGCCCCGGGTACCTCGCGGCCAGGAGCCGGGTCGTCAAGGTGCAGGGCACCGCGCCCAGCTGCGGTCGCAGCATCGAGGGGTCCGGGTTCGTCTACGCGCCCCAGCACGTGCTGACCAACGCGCACGTGGTGGCGGGCGTCCAGGACGGGCCGACCGTGACCACGGTCAACGGGATCACGTACCGCGCTCGAGTTGTCCTCTACGACCCCCAGGTCGACGTGGCCGTGCTCTACGTGCCGGGGCTGAACCTGACCCCGCTCAGGTTCGACGACCAGGCCCAGGCGGGAGCGGAGGCGGTCGTGGCCGGCTACCCCCTCGACCACCAGTTCACCCAGGTGGCGGCCCGGATCGGCGGAACCCAGGACGCGGTCGGGCCGGACATTTACCAGACCGGGACGGTGGACCGGCAGATCTTCGAGATCAGGGCGCAGGTCCAGCCCGGCAACTCGGGCGGGCCGCTGCTGAGCCCGTCCGGCGCCGTCTACGGGGTGGTATTCGCGGCGGCGGTGAACATGTCGGACACCGGGTTCGCGCTGACCGCCTCCGAGGTCTCGGCCGACGCCAGCGCGGGCGCCGACCAGACGATCCAGACGTCCACCCAGGGCTGCGACTAGCGCCGCGGCTAGGGGTCGCGCAGGGAGGGCCTGAGGTCGGGCTCGGCCACGGCAGCAAGGCCGTCGCGCTCGATCCGCGCGGCGACCGCTTCCGCGCGCGCGGCCACGGCGGCGGCGTTGACGCCCGCGTCGTTGGCGGGATGCTCGCGCACGTGCCCGGCCCCCCGGCGCAGCAGGGCGGCCGCGCCGCGGGCGTTGCCGCGGCGGGCGTGGGTGAGGCCGACCGCGATCTGCGCGAGGCCCCGCCAGAGCTCGCGGTCCGGGGCCGGGGTCGACTTCCAGGCCGCCTCGAACACCTCGTGGGCGTGGAACGGGTGGCCGTCGGCCAGCAGCCGGCCGGCCAGCTCGGCCGCCTCGGCCGGGGTGATGACCAGGTCATCGGGGATACGCGGGACGTCCTGGGGGCCGGGCGCGGCCCGGGGGAGCGGGCGGCCGAGTTCGTCGCGCGGCCTGGCGTTGCGCGCCCGGCCGCCCGGGTCCCGGTCCCGCGCGGGCTCGCCGGCCTGCTCGGGCTCGCCGGCCTCGGGCCGGCCTGCTCGCGCTCCGTCAACGGTCCGGTTCGGGGTCGGTCAGCCAGCCGAGGAGCTCGGAATCGAAGAGCTCGGGCCGCTCCTCATGCGGGTAATGGCCGGCCCCCTCGATAACCTTCCACCGGTACGGTCCCTCGACGTAGCGGCCGGCCCCGCGCGCGGTCCGCGGTGGGATGCACGGGTCGAGGGCGCCGTGCAGGTGGAGCACCGGAGCGGCGACCGGGGACCGCATCTGCCGGGCGTAGCGCAGGCCGTCCGGCCGGAAGGTGGAGCGCACGAACCACCGCTGGTACTCAAGCGAGGTGTGCGCCACCGGCGGGATGCGCATGGCGGTCTGGTAGATCTGCGCGGTCTCCTGGTCGGGCCAGCCGGGGGCGGACCAGGACGAGAGGATCGACCCCACCAGCGCGCCGCCGTCGCGGACGAGCCGCCGCTCGGGCAGCATCGGGACCTGGAAGACAAGCGGGTAGCCGCCCCGCCCGGTCTTGGCGGCGGGCCAGCCGATCGACCGGTGGACCGACAGCGGGCTGGACAGGACCGCGGCCCGCATCCGCAGCGGGTGGGCCATCGAGACAATGCCGAGCCGCCGGACCGACTTGGGGAAGTAGGCGGCCAGCGTCCACGCGGCCAGCCCGCCCCAGTCGTGGCCGACCACGACCGCGTTGGCCTCGCCGAGCGCGCTGATCAGCCCGGCCGCGTCGGCGGCGGCGGTGATCAGGTCATATCCCCGCGGCGGCTTGTCACTGCCGCCGTAGCCGCGCAGGTCGACCGCGACCGCCCGGTAGCCGGCCTCGGCCAGCGCGACCAGCTGGTGCCGCCAGGTCCACCAGAACTCGGGGAAGCCGTGCAGCAACAGCACCAGCGGTCCCTCGCCGATGCTGGCCAGGTGGAAGCGCGTCCCGTTGGCGGTGACGTCGCGATGCGTCCACGGGCCGTTGATCTCGATATCGGGCTCTGCTGGCATGCCTGCGCTTTTTCGGTTACGGACGAGAGGGAATCTCGGCCTTGGCGGAGGTGCCGACGCTGACGTCCGGGTTGGCGATGGCCGGGCTGGAGCCGTTCGGGCCCGACTCGCCCCGGTGGAGCATGCCCAGGTCGTCAATCACGGTCTTCCTGGTCATCTTCATGCCGGTCACCTTGCGGATGAAGACGACCGCGATCACGGCCGCCAGCACGATGAGCACGAAGCACGTCAGCGCTACGAACAGGAACGCGCCCCAGAGTCCTCCCGGGACCCCGATGGCGGCAAGCCCGTACGCGTACGCAAAGCACAGCAGCACGATGAGCAGGCAGCCCACGAAGAGACCGATGACGGCGAGCACGGCCGCTATCACGATCCGCCGCGCGTCCATCTTGAACTCGCTCTTGGCCAGGCTGATCTCGTACCGGATGAGCTGCGACACGTCCTTGGCGGCGCCCGAGACGAGATCCCCCAGCGACTGCTGCCCGCCCACGCCCGGTGTTCCGCTGCGGACCATGGCGTCCCTCCCCGACTCGTCGCTACGGCAGCGAACGCTACCCCAGGTTGTCCAAGGCTATCGTCCGTGTTCACGCGGGGCGCGGACATCCCACCCGAGCCGCGTGGCACACGATGTCAGCTGGGGCGGGGGAGCGTAGTTGAGACACGCGAACGGCGCCCCGACTCGGGGCGCCGCCGCCAGTAAGTACGTCAGTCTGGCTACCATGCGTGCAACTATCAATTGTCGGCCGGACCGTTCTGGCCTGGCCTGACACGCCTCCCGCGGCTGGTCGCGCGTGGGTACCCGGCTGCCGTGCTCGGACGTTCTCGCTGTCCGTGAGCCCTTTCTACGACGAAAGCGGCTCAGAGCCAACCCCCCGGGCGTGATCAATTCGTGATCTTGATCGGTGGGGGCGTTCCCATGCACTAAACCACTGGAACCGTGCTCAGCCCTTGCGCCGGGGGCGCCGCCGTCCTCGGCGGGGGTCGGAACGGAGCCGGCGGGTCCCGGGCGCGCCCCGCTCCGTTAGGGGTCCGTAAGGATTGTTCGCTTGCTGCAAACAATCCTCCGGAACGTCTGTTCAGGATGAGCTCATTCATGTTGTAATTTCCTTTGCGCGCTTCATGCTGCGCCGTGTTAGGGATAAGCTTTACCAAGGCGGTGCCGGCCTACCCCCCAGGGCCGGACCGTGCGGCGCCCCTCGCTCTCCCCCCCGGCGAGGGGCGCCGCCCCTATCTTCAGCGGCCGTGTTCAACCGCCTTCGGCTGTTTCCCGGCCTTTTGTATCTTCTGGGGGCAGCCCTCTTGGTATGGAGGCTCTCGCCCCCATGCCCCCTGGCCCAAGACCCCCGATGCGGGCTGCGCCCGCAAACCGTACGGGTTCCCCTGCTCCCTCGGTGTCCGCTGCTGCTGGGAAACTTACTAGGTGTTCCATGCCTCTTGACGGGTCGGAGCCTCAAATCGAATGGGGGTTCCCCTCGCTCCCATCCCCGCCGCCTGCCCCACCCCGGTGCGGGCGGAGCCGGCGAATCGGGTGGGGTTCCGCTTGGGATGGGGGCTGGGGGGGGCCGCGAAATGATCATGATCAATAAAGGGCGCTGACTGTAATCGGTTGGCGACGTAAAGTAAATTGATCTTAGAAACCCCAGCTCACTAACCCTTTACATCTAAACCCGTGGATGCTGTGGCGTCTCAGGAGATGCGAAGCGCGGGTATTAGACGGCGTCGGTTAGGAGGGTGTCGAGGAGGGCTACGGCGCCGGGTTTGGATAGCGGCGAGTTGCCGTTTCCGCACTTCGGGGACTGGATGCAGGAGGGGCAGCCTGCTTCGCAGGGGCAGGCGTCGATGGCGTTGCGGGTGGCCCGGAGCCAGTCGGCCGCGATCGCGAAGCCGCGCTCGGCGAACCCGGCCCCGCCCGGCTGGCCGTCGTACACGAACACGGTCAGCTGGCCGGTCGCCTGGTGCAGTTCGGTCGACAGCCCGCCCACGTCCCACCGGTCGCAGGTCGCGAACAGCGGCAGCAGGCCGATGGCGGCGTGCTCGGCCGCGTGGGCCGCGCCGCCGAGATCGTTGCCACCGGCGGGCGCCACCCGCTCGTTGGGGATCGTCCAGGCGACCGCGACGGTGGACAGGCTCCGCTCGGGCAGATCCAGTCCTATCTGGGGTCCCTTCGCCTGCTCGCCGGCCCGCCGCCGGGCGTACCCGACCACCTGCCGGGTGACCCGGACGTCGGCCAGCAGGAGGTCGGCCGCGCCCCAGCTGACGCGGCGGCGCTCGGCGATGACGTCGATGTCGGTGACGTCCCGCGCCTGGGTCGTGTAGCCGGGGTCGCCCGGTTCGACCAGCGCCACCCGGTCGGCCAGGTCCAGGCGGCCGACCAGGTACGACTCGCCCTGGTGGAGGTAGACGGCGCCGTCGTGGACGTACCGGTGCGCGGACGGCTCGTCCATCGTCCCGATCAGCCGCCCGGTCGCCTCCTCGACCACCCGCACCGGCCGGCCGAGGTCGCCGCGGATCGAGATCTCCCGGGCCGGGCGGCGGTGCCGGGCGTAGTACCAGCCGGCCGGCCGCCTGCGGAGCTCGCCCGCGTCGGTCAGGCCGGCCACCGCCCCGGCCGCGGCCGGGCCGAACAGCTCGAGGTCCGGTCCGGTCAGCGGCAGCTCGGCGGCCGCGGCGGCCAGGTGCGGCCCGAGTACGTAGGGGTTGGCCGGGTCGAGCACGGTCGGCTCGACCGGATGGCCGAGCAGCGTGTCCGGATGGTGCACCAGGTAGCTGTCGAGCGGGTCGTCGCGGGCGATGAACACGGCCGTGGCGGCCCGCCCGGAGCGGCCCGCCCGGCCCGCCTGCTGCCAGAGCGAGGACCAGGTTCCCGGCCACCCGGCGATCAGCACCGCGTCGAGGCCGCTGATGTTGATGCCGAGCTCGAGCGCGGTGGTCGCGGCCATGCCGGTGATCCGCCCGTCCCGCAGTCCCGCCTCGAGGCGTCGTCGGTCGTCGGCCAGGTAGCCCGACCGGTAGGCGGCCACCGAGCCGGCCGGATCGCCGCCGAGGGCGTCACGGGCGGCCAGCGCGACGGTCTCGGCCCCGCGCCGGGACCGGAGGAACGCGAGCGCGGGGATCTCCGCCCTGACCATCGCCGCGAGCAGGTCCGAGGCCTCGGAGGCGGCGGGCCTGCGCGCCCGCACCTCGGCGTAAGTGTGCAGCAGGGGCGGCTCCCAGAGCGCGAACGTGAGCGGCGCCCGGGGCGACCCGTCATCGGTCACCGCGGTCGCGTCCAGGCCGGTAAGCTGCCTGGCGCAGCCGACCGGGTCGGCGATCGTGGCCGACGCGAGGATGAACACGGGCTCCCGACGGCCGTCGGGGGCGGCGTGGTGGACCGCCACCCGGCGGAGCCTGCGCAGCACCTGGGCGACGTGCGAGCCGAAGACGCCGCGGTAGCCGTGGCACTCGTCGATGATCACCACCCGCAGACGGCGGAGGAAGCCGCGCCAGCGGTGGTGGTTCGGCAGCAGGCCGCTGTGGATCATGTCGGGGTTGGTCAGCAGGTAGTTGGCGTGCGACTGCGCCCAGGCGCGCTCCGCGACCGTGGCGTCGCCGTCATAGCAGGTGGCCCGGACGCCGGGCACGCCCAGGTCGCGGACCGCCTTGAGCTGGTCGGCGGCGAGTGCCTTGGTCGGCGCGATGTAGAGCACGGTGCCGCCGCCGAGCACCTCCGACAGCGCCGCCGCGAGGTAGCCGGCCGACTTGCCGGAGGCGGCGCGAGTAGCGAGGATCACACTCCGGCCGGCCAGCGCGAGCCCTGCCGCCTGTGCCTGGTGGGTCCAGGGGGCCGGGATGCCATGCGCGGCGAGCGCGGCCGACACCTCGGATCGAATCGATTCTGGCCAGGAGGTGGTTCTCCCTGCTTCGCCGGGTATGTGGGTTAGATGCACCAGTTCCCCGGCGCGTTGCGCGGCGCGCAGGACGTCGAGCGCCCCTCCGTGGAGAGGGACGCCGTTCTCCCGTGTTTCTGCGCGGTCCGGGGCGACGATGGGCATAGGTTTAATAGTGTGTCATCCGTCAAGCGGATGCGTGGCACCATGTTTTCGTATAGACATGACGCCTGAGCGTGGTTGAATGCCGATCAGGGGTCGCCCCCATGACGCGAGAGACGCCCTCGGGGCGCTGGAGGATTTGTGGATCTGAAGCTGTCGAACAGCAACAAGGACGGCATCGAGATCGTGGACGTCGAGGGTGAGATCGACGTCTACACCGCGCCGCGCCTGCGCGAGCTGCTCATCGAGCTCGTGAACAAGAAGAACTACCAGCTGGTAGTCAACATGGAGAAGGTCGAGTTCCTCGACTCCACGGGCCTCGGTGTCCTGGTCGGCGGGCTCAAGCGGGTGCGGGCGCACGACGGGTCCCTCGACCTGGTGTGCACCCAGGAGCGCATCCTCAAGATCTTCCGCATCACCGGCCTCACCAAGGTCTTCGGCATCCACGAGTCCGTGGACCAGGCCATCGCCGCCAGGAAGGCCGAGAAGCGCCTCCCTGCGTAATGGCCACCGTCGAAGTCACCTTCACGCCGCTGCCCGTGCACGTGCGGACCGCCCGGCTCGTCGCCACCGCGGTCGCGCGCCGGAGCGGCGTGGCCGAGTCACTGCTCGACGAGGTACGGCTCGCGGTTGGCGAGGCGTGCTCCCGGGCGGTTGAGGCGCACCAGCGGCACTGCCCGGGGCAGCCCATCCAGGTATCGCTCACCGATGACGGCGAGCAGTTCCAGGTCGTGGTGACCGACGCGGTGCAAGGATCGGAGCATGACCTGCCGGCGGGCGTCAGCCTGCCGGCAGGGACCGGCGCGGAGGGCGGCAACGGCGCGGCCCTCGGCGTCGATTTCGCAGTACCCCCCGGCGGCGCCTCGGTTCCGCTGCGGCTCCCGGAGGACGTGGGCCTGGCGGTCATCGCCGGCCTCGCCGACGACGTTCGCATCGCGTCGGCCGGGCAGGGCACCAGCGTCACGATGATCTGGAAGCGCCGCACCGCCGCGTACTAGCGGCACTGTGCCTACGTAGCAGACGCGCTGCCCCCGGGTCCGGCTGTCTGCTCGCGACCCGTTGTTTTGGCGATTCTCCGTCGGTCGGCAGCCGTCATGAGACACCATTTGTAGTCTCAGTTGTTTACCCAGACATCACGAGTCACAGTAGTAACATCTATTAACAGATGACATATTGTATCTCTTTAATCACATTAACACCTTTTGTAACGCATGAATCGCTTAAATCGGGGCAAATCACTATGCGGAAGGTGACTAACTGTGACACTTAGCGCTATAACGGATGTTTTCAGGTACTTAACATCACTAATTGACTGCCTGAAGATAGGCAACTCGTGTCACTACAAGATCCGGGGTGGTCGGCGTAGACTCCCCCAACAGCGCACTTTTCGGATGGCGGCTGAGCTGGGAGCATCGGTATTTTCGGCCAGACCAGTGCCTTTAGCCGCGCGCGACAGACGTCGAAGGAGATGGTATGTCTAAGCTCAGTCCCGCCCTTGCGGCGGGCGGACCGGTGGCTCCGGTCAGCGTAAGCGGCTCCAACCTGACTTGGGTTTGGATCGTCGCCGTTGTCGCACTGCTTGCCCTCGGGGTCGCCTACGTGCTGGTGCGCGAGGTCCTTGCCGCCAGCAAGGGAACCGAGAAGATGCAGGAAATAGCCAAGGCGGTGCAGGACGGCGCGGCCGCGTACCTGCGCAGGCAGTTCAGGACGCTGGCCGCCTTCGTCGTCCTTATCTTCTTTATCCTGCTGCTGCTGCCGTCGCCCGGGCCCGGGGTGCAGTGGGGCCGCAGCATCTTCTTCCTGATCGGCGCGCTGGCTTCCGGATTGACCGGGTTCATCGGCATGTCGCTCTGCGTGCGGGGCAACGTCCGGGTGGCGGCCGCGGCCCGCGAGGGCGGCGAGCGCCCGGCCATGCGGATCGCGTTCCGCTGCGGCGGCGTCGCGGGCATGTGCACGGTCGGCCTCGGCCTGCTCGGCGCGGGCGTGGTCGTGCTCATCTACAAGGGCAACGCGCCGGACGTCCTCGAGGGCTTCGGCTTCGGCGCCGCCCTACTGGCCATGTTCATGCGGGTCGGCGGCGGCATCTACACCAAGGCGGCCGACGTCGGCGCCGACTTGGTCGGCAAGGTCGAGCAGGGCATCCCCGAGGACGACCCGCGGAACGCGGCCACCATCGCCGACAACGTGGGCGACAACGTGGGCGACTGCGCCGGCATGGCGGCCGACCTGTTCGAGTCCTACTCGGTCATGCTGGTCGCCTCGCTGATCCTGGGCAAGACCGCGTTCGGCGACAAGGGGCTGGTCCTGCCGCTGCTCATCCCCGCGATCGGCGTGATCACCGCGGTGATCGGGATCTTCTCGGTCCGGCCGCTGGCCCGTGACCGCAACGGGATGAGCGCGATCAACCGCGGCTTCTTCATCTCGGCGATCATCTCGGTCATCGGGGTCGCGATCTTGTGCTTCACCTACCTGCCGTCGAAGTTCAGCGCGCTGCAGGGCATCACCGAGTCGGCGATCTCGGGCTACAACGGCAACCCGGAGTGGATCGCGTTCGGCGCGGTCCTGATCGGGATCGTGCTGGCGTCCGCGATCCAGCTGCTGACCGGGTACTTCACCGAGACCTCGCGGCGGCCGGTGCGGGACATCGGGCAGGCCTCGGAGACCGGCGCGGCCACCGTGATCCTGTCCGGCATCTCGTCCGGTATGGAGTCGGCCGTCTACTCCGCCCTGCTGATCGGCGGGGCCGTGTTCGGCGCGTACCTGCTGGCGACCGGCAACGCCACCATCGCGCTGTTCGCGGTCGCGATGGCGGGCTGCGGCCTGCTGACCACGGTCGGCGTGATCGTGTCGATGGACTCCTTCGGCCCGGTAACCGACAACGCCCAGGGCATCGCGGAGATGTCGGGCGAGGTCGAGGGCGACGCCGCCCAGGCGCTGACCAACCTGGACGCGATCGGCAACACCACCAAGGCGATCACCAAGGGCATCGCGATCGCGACTGCGGTGCTGGCGGCGACGGCGCTGTTCGGCTCGTTCCGCGACTCGGTCGAGTCGGCCCTGCCCGCCAGCGCGGCCAGCTCGTTCGCGCTGAACGTGGCTCAGCCGAACGTCCTCGTGGGCGTGATCATCGGCGCGTCGGTCGTGTTCCTGTTCTCCAGCCTGCTGATCATGGCGGTGGGCCGGGCGGCCCAGCGGGTCGTGCTCGAGGTGCGGATGCAGTTCCGCAACCACCCCGGGATCATGACCTACGAGGAGAAGCCGGACTACTCGCGGGTGGTGGACATCGTCACCGCCGACTCGCTCCGCGAGCTGGTCACCCCGGGTCTGCTGGCGGTGCTGACGCCGATCGCGATCGGGTTCACCTTCGGCTACGCGCCGCTTGGCTCGTTCCTGGTCGGGGCGATCGCGGCGGGCGTGCTGATGGCGGTGTTCCTGTCCAACTCCGGTGGCGCCTGGGACAACGCCAAGAAGCTGGTCGAGGACGGCCACCACGGCGGCAAGGGTTCAGCCGCTCATGAGGCGACCGTCATCGGCGACACCGTGGGCGACCCGTTCAAGGACACCGCCGGCCCGGCGATCAACCCGCTGATCAAGGTCATGAACCTGGTCTCGCTGCTGATCGCCACCTCGGTGGTGAAGTACAGCGGCAACACCGGCCTGCGGGTCGGGGTGGCGCTGGGCGCGGTGATCATCATCGTGGCCGCGATCGTGTACTCCAAGCGGCGGGCCAGCAGTCTCGGCGACGAGGCCCCGGCCGACACCGAGATCAGCGGCGCGACCGCCCCGGCCGTCGCGGCTGAGCCGGCCGTCCCGGCCGAGCTCTCCCCGAAGGAGGCGGCCGAGGTCAACGACGTCCCGCTGGGTCACGCCCCGGAGGAGGCATCGCTCAACGGCCAGGTCTCTAGCGGCTCGCCTAAGCAAGCGGAAACGGAGTAGCCGACCACCAGACGGGCCCTGGCCTTCGCATGGACGCGAAGGCCAGGGTCCGTTCGATATAACGGGTTTGCCGTTTTTGACCTTTACTCGGCGGCCTGGTCGGCGGCGTCGACCGCGTCGCGGGGGATGCCGAGCAGGTACAGGATCGTGTCCAGGTAGGGGACGTTGACCGCGGTGTCGGCGGCGTCCCTGACCACGGGCTTGGCGTTGAACGCGACGCCGAGGCCGGCCGCGCCGATCATGCCGAGGTCGTTGGCGCCGTCGCCGACGGCGACGGTCTGCGAGAGCGGGACGCCGGCCGCCCGGGCGAACGTGCGCAGCGCCTCGGTCTTGCCCTCCCGGTCGATGATCGGCTCGGTTACCCCGCCGGTCAGCTTCCCGGCCGCGATCTCGAGGGTGTTGGCGGCCACGTAGTCGATGCCGAGCTCGTCCGCGAGCGGCTGGATCACCGAGGTGAAGCCGCCGCTGACGATCCCGCAGCGGTAGCCCAGGCGCTTTAGCGTCCTGATCAGCGTGCGCGCCCCGGGGGTGAGCCGCAGGGCCGCCCGCACCTCGTCCAGAACGCCCGCGTCGAGGCCCTTCAGCAGCGCGACGCGCTCGCGCAGGGACGCGGCGAAGTCGAGCTCGCCGCGCATGGCCGACTCGGTCACGCCGGCCACCTCGGCCGCGCACCCGGCCCGGTCGGCGAGCAGGTCGATGACCTCGTCCTGGATCAGCGTCGAGTCGACGTCCATCACGATCAGCCGCATCGCCCGCCGCTCGAGGCCCGCCCGCTGCACCGCGACGTCCACCCCGCTGTCGACCGCCACCTGGGCGAGCGCGTGGCGCAGCGACACCGGCTCGGCCCCCGACACGTCGAGCTCGACGCAGGTCACCGGGTCGCTCGCGAGCCTGGTGATGCGGTCGATGTTGGCGCCGTCGGCCGCGATCCGGCCCGCTACGGCCGCGACCGCGCTCGGCTGGAGCGGACTGCCGAGCACGGTGACGTGCAGCCGGCCGCGCACCCGGCCCGAGCCGGCCCGGGCCGGGGACTCGGCCGAGCCGGTGGTGATCTCCGCCTCAAGCCCGAAGTCCGCCGCCAGGTCGCTGACGACGCGGTAGATCGCGGTCAGGTCCGGTGGCTCGGTGCAGCTCACGAGCACGCCGAGCACCAGGCGACCCCTGATCGTCACCTGCTCGATGTCGGCTACGCTCAGCGGGAAGCCCGCGAGGGCGCCGAACAGGCGCGCGGTGACCCCGGGCCGGTCCCGGCCCGTCAGCGTGATCAGGAGCGTGGTCCGTGATTGATTCATCGCGAGCCAACCGTACCTTTCTGCCCGGCGGTCGTTGTGACCAACCCCCGGTGGCACATTTGACCAGGTGATTAGCGCCAGCGGCGGGTGGTGGCATAGGTTCGGTCTCGGCGGCCGTTCGGCCCGGTGAGAGCGGGGCCGGCGTTGAGGAGGGGCAGGCAGTGTCAGACGAGGTGCTCAAGCTGCGGGGCGTCACTGTGCGGCGCGAAACGTCACTGCTATTGCGTAACGTCGACTGGACCGCGCACGAGGACGAGCGCTGGATCGTGATCGGCCCGAACGGGGCCGGCAAGACCACCCTCCTCCAGGTCGCGGCGACGCTGGTGCACCCGACCGAGGGCACCGTCGAGGTGCTGGGCGAGCGCCTCGGCGACGTGAACGTGTTTGACCTGCGGCCGCGGATCGGGCTGACGAGCGCGGCGCTGGCCGAGCGGGTGCCCGCCAACGAGAAGGTCATCGACCTGGTGCTGACCGCGTCCTACGCGATCCTCGGCCGGTGGAAGGAAGAGTACGAGTCGGCCGACGTGACCAGGGCGGTCGAGCTGCTCGACGCGCTCGGCTGCGCGCACCTGATCAGGCGACGGTTCTCCACGCTGTCGGAGGGCGAGCGCAAGCGCGTCCAGATCGCCCGGGCGATGATGCCCGATCCGGAGATGCTGCTGCTCGACGAGCCCGCCGCCGGGCTCGACCTGGGCGGCCGCGAGGACCTGCTGCGACGGCTCTCGACCCTCGCCCACGACCCCAAGGCGCCGATGATGGTCCTGGTCACGCACCACGTCGAGGAGGTCCCGGCCGGGTTCACGCACGCCATGCTGCTGCGCCGGGGCTCGGTCCTGGCGGCCGGCCCGATCGAGGACGTCTTCACCGCCCGCACCCTCTCCCGCTGCTTCGGCGTTCCACTTGAGATCGAGCGCCGCGACGGCCGCTGGCGGGCCTGGGCCGCCCGCTAGGCCGCCGCGCCGCGCCGCTGGGCGGGCCCGCCGCTGGGCGGGCCCGTGAGTAAGTGAGCCGTATCGTTTTACGCCACTAGTGCTCGACGTGTTCGCCGGGTTACCGTGGGCTTTATCGGCTCGCTTGGGCGGAGATGACGGTGATGGTCACCATAGTCGCGATAATCCTTCTCATCCTCGTCGTTGCGCTGGCACTAGTCACCGTGGTCAGATCGGTCCGGATCGTCCCGCAGGCGCAGGCGGGCATCGTCGAGCGCCTCGGCCGCTACCATCGGACCCTGCACGCCGGGCTGAACGTGATGACGCCGTTCATCGACCGCCTCCGTCCGCTCATCGACCTGCGCGAGCAGGTGGTCAGCTTCCCGCCCCAGCCCGTCATCACCAAGGACAACCTGGTGGTCGGCATCGACACGGTGATCTACTTCCAGGTGACCGACCCGAAGTCGGCCACCTACGAGATCGCCAACTACGTGGCCGCGGTCGAGCAGCTGACCGTGACCACGCTGCGGAACGTAGTCGGCGGCATGGACCTGGACACCACGCTCACGTCGCGGGACTTCATCAACGGCGAGCTCCGCAAGGAACTCGACGAGGCAACCGGGCGGTGGGGGCTGCGGGTCAGCCGGGTGGAGCTCAAGGCAATCGAGCCGCCCGCGTCGATCCAGGGCTCGATGGAGAAGCAGATGCGGGCCGACCGGGACAAGCGGGCCGCGATCCTGTCGGCCGAGGGGGCCAAGCAGGCGGCCATCCTGACCGCCGAGGGCGAGAAGCAGGCGGCGGTGCTGCGCGCCCGCGGCGAGGCGGAGGCCGAGGTGGTCCGGGCGGAGGCGGACGCCACCGCCGAGGCCGCCCGGGCGCGTGGCCAGGCGCAGGCGATCGCGACCGTCTTCCGCGCGATCCACGAGGGCAACCCCGACCAGCGGCTACTGGCGTACAAGTACCTGGAGATGCTCCCGGAGCTCGCGCAGGGCAGCGCCAACAAGATGTGGATCGTGCCGAGCGAGCTCGGCAAGGCGCTGGAGGGCCTCGGCGGGCTCTTCGGCAACGTGACCGGCGAGCCGGCGGCCCAGCCGTCCGTCGACGACGGCCCGGCGGCGCTGCCGGGCCCGGAGGGCAGCAACGGCAGCGTTACCCGGCTGCCGATCTGAACGGCCGCGGCCGCCGCGGCGACTTCGCCGGCCCGGCGGCGAGGCTCGCCTGCAGCGGCCGGACCTGGACCACGCCCGCGTCGCTGACCCGCGTCTGGAATGCGGGCTGGGTGGCGGTGGCCGGCCCCCGGCGCACGGCGCCGTCGCCGAGCCTGAAGGTCGAGCCGTGCCAGGGGCAGATGACGCAGGCGTCGCCCCGGTTGGTCACCAGGCGGCCCTGGTGGAGCGGGCCGCCCAGATGGGAGCACTGGTCGGAGAGCACCAAGACGGACTCGCCGGCCCGCACCGCGAGCAGGCTGAGGTACCCGAGCTGCCGTCGGGCGGGCCGCCCGTCCGGCAGCTCCGCCAGCGGGCAGAGATCCTGCCAGCCGATCGCGGCCAGGTGCCCGACCGGCTCGGCGTGGCTCGATCCGGCCCCGAGGCGCATCGCCAGGTGGCCGCCGAGGTAGCCGCCGACGGTGGCGGCGGCGAGCCCGCAGGCCGCCAGCGCGGTGCCGCTGCCGCGCCGTCCGGCCCGGCGGGCCAGCAGCGAGCCCGCGAACAGGAGGGTGGCGCCGGCCTGGGCGATCGCGTGCACTAGCCCGACCCGCTGCTGGTGGGTGTGCAGCGCCGACCAGTCGGCCAGGCCGGTGGCGGCGGCCGGCAGCGCCCCGGCCACGCCGACCGCGATGAGCGTGGCCGACGCCCGCTCGGCCTCCCGCCCGCGGCCGCCCAGCCAGTCGAGCAGCACGGCCGAGGTCCAGCAGCCGATCGGCAGCCGGACGGCGGCCGGATGGGCCGGCTGGCCGAACGGGACGCCGTGCAGCAGGTCGACCGCCCGGCTTGGCGGCAGGGCGCGCACCACGGCTCTGGAAACCGCGCGGACCGGCCCGTCGAGGGCGGTAGCGCGCTCGATGCGCTCCGCGAGCGGCCTCAGCTGACGGCCCCCGACGCGATCGCGGCGTCCACTTCCACCTTGCGGGCGGCCAGTTCGGCCGCGTGCTCCCGCTCCATCCGGTCGGCCACCTGCTCGTCGTCGAGCATCAGCGCGTCGAGGTCGCTGTCGGCGGCGTCGAGCACGCCGAGGTTGACGTACGCCTGCTGCACCTTCGGTCCCCACAGGCCGATGTCCTTCACGCAGGGCACGATCCGGGTGAACAGCAGCTTCCTGAACGCCTGCTGGACCGGCGAGTGCTCGGTGAACTCGACGCACTCGGCGACGTCGAAGCCGAGCCGCTCGTACACCTCCCGGGCGACGAACCGGTCGCGCATCAGGTAGCAGCCCTCGACCACGAACTCCTCGCGGTCGGCGAGCTCGGCCGCGGACAGCTGCGCGTAGTAGTCCCGCAGGGCCAGCCGGCCGAACGCCACGTGCCTCGCCTCGTCCTGCATCACGTACGCGAGCAGCTGCTTGACCAGCGGGTTGGCGGCGACGTCGCGCTGCACGCCGAACGCGGCGAGCGCCAGCCCCTCGATCAGCACCTGCATCCCCAGGTAGGGCATGTCCCAGCGGGAATCGGCCAGCGCGTCCGCCAGCAGCCGGGCCAGGTCCTGGTTGACCGGGTAGAACAGGCCGATCTTCTCGGTCGTGAACCGGGAGAAGATCTCGACGTGCCTGGCCTCGTCCATCGCCTGGGTGGCGGCGTAGAACTTCGAGTCCATGTCCGGCACCGACTCGATGATCCGCGCCGCCACCGTCAGCGCGCCCTGCTCGCCGTGCAGGAACTGGCTGAACAGCCACGACGACATGTGGTGGCTAAGCTCGTCCCGCTCGGCCTGGTTCAGCTTCTCGTACTGCCGCGAGCCGTAGATCGCGGTCAGCTCCTCGCCGGTGTCCATGACGTTGGCCGGATCGACCGGCTGGTCCCAGTCGATCCGCTTGGTGGCGTCCCACTGCTTGTCCTTGCCCCGCTGGTACAGGTCGAGCAGCCGCTGCCGGCCGTCGTCGTACTCCCACGAGAAGCGGGCGGCCCCGCTCGCCGGCACGTCCCAGGTGTCGGTCGAGACCGGCGTCGTGTACAGATCGTAGGAGCTCACGCGTGCCTCCAGCGGGCCTCGCCAGTCGCCATCACCCTTTCCTCATTACTAGCGAGTAGCGAAGCGGAGCGCAAGGCCTCGGCTCACGTTCCGGGAATTTCGTGAATCGCGGATGATTCGGCCGGCCGGTCGTCGGGCTCGGCGTTCTCCCTGACCACCTCGCGGGGGTGGGTCTCGGACCAGTCGACGGCCCGCTCGCCGTCGTCATCGTCGTCCTCGTCGATCGCGAGGCCGCTGTCGGGCGGGTCCTCGACGTACTGGTCGTACTCGGCGATCTCGAACTCCTGCTCGTCGTCGCCCATGTCGTCGGGGCCGGCCCCGGTCGCCCTGTCGTCACTAGTCATGGCACCCAGTCTGCCCCAGCGGCCGCGCGGTCATGCCGGAGGTATACGGGAGTTTGCCCGGCCCGGCCGGCTAGGCGGGAGCGTCGCCGCGCAGCTCGACCAGGCGGTCGCGCATGATCTGCTCCAGCTGGGTCTGGAAGCCCAGGATGAGGGCCAGCTGCTCGTCGGTGTACTGGGCCGCGGCCGCCCGCCAGGCCTCGACCACCGGCGCGAAGACCGGGGCGACGTCGCGCAGCCCGCGGGTCGCGTCCAGATGGACGACGACCCGGCGTCGGTCGTGCGCGTCCCGTTCGCGGCGGACGAAGCCCGCCTCCTCGAGCCGGTCGAGTACCCCGGTGATCGACGCGGTGGTCAGCCCGGTCGCCCGGGCCAGCTCGCCCGCCGTCAGCTGGCCGCTCAGCGCCAGGATGTTCAGGCAGTTGAGGTCGGTGACGTTGATGCCGATCCGCTCGGCCGAGGCCGAGCCGAGCAGCTGCATCACCGCGCCGGAGCGGCGCAGCGCCAGCAGGAACTCGCTCTCAAGGCGCCGCCGGGCGTGGTCAGGGGAGTCAGAGTCAGCCATAATCCTTCGGTTCCTTATTAACTAGGAAGCCTAGACATTAGGTTTCCTAGAGGGTAGCGTACCTAGTGTTCGCTGGTAATCAAAGGTCTAGCACAAGGACGGGGATCATCACGATGACGGAGAACCAGACGGAGACCAGGCCCGCCCCACCGGCCAAGCCCGCCATGTCGGCCGGCCAGGCGATCGGCGGGGCCCTCGGCCAGGCTCAGTCGGTGCTGGCGGGGCTACTGGTCGACAAAGTCGCGCAGGCGGGCACCGATCGCGAGACGTACCTGGCCCTGCAGCGGCTCGGTGTGCTCGGTGACGCCTCCGCCAAGGACCAGTACGTCAGTGATCTCGTCGACTGGCTCGACCTGGACCCGCGCGCAGCCACCGAGCTGGCCGACGGCCTGGTCGCATCCGGTCTCGTCACGGCCGGCCAGCAGACGGTCAAGATCGCGGACGACGGCGCGCGGCTGCGCGAGAAGATCGCCGGCTCGATCAGCGCGGTCACCGCGCCGATCTATGAGTCGCTGAGCTCATCCGACGTCGAGACGACCGTCCGTACCCTGCGCTACCTCACCACGCGGGTTCGGGCGACGAACCTCGCGGCCCCGGCCGCCCCGGCGGACCCGGCCGAGGCAACGGGAGGACGCTCGTGACCGCGCGGAGCCTACCCGATCGCAGCGACGCGGCCAGGCACGGGACGGGCGACGCGGACCTGACGATCATGCTCGCCGCGCACGCGGCGTTCCGGCGCGATCTGGCGCAGCTGGCCCGGGCGGCGGCGTTCGCGGACCTGCCCGACCCGGGCCGGCGGGCCTCGGTGCAGGCCGGCTGGGAGCTGTTCAAGCGGCAACTGCACCTCCACCACGCGGCCGAGGACGCGATCGTCTGGCCCGCCCTGCGCGAGCGACTGCCGCAGAGCGACGAGGCGCAGTCGGTGCTCGACGCGATGGAGTCCGAGCACCAGCAGATCGACCCGCTGCTGGCCGCAGTGGACGACGCCTTCGCCCGGGCCGAGGCCGGGCACCGGGCCGATGCGCGCGCGATCGGCGACGCCGCTGACGCCCTCGCCACGTCGCTGACGCTTCACCTGGCGCACGAGGAGCGCGACGGCCTGCCGCTCATCGGCGTCGCCCTCAGCGGCGCCGAGTGGCGCCGGGTGGGGTTCAGGATCGTCCGCCAGAACGGATTGTCGGCCGGCGGCGAGATGTTCGCCTGGCTGGCCGACGGGGCGGACCCCGACCTGGCCGCCGCCGCGATCGGCACGCTCCCGCCGCCCGCGCGGCTGGCCTACCGCGCCATCTGGAGGCCGCGCTACAACCGAACCTCGCGCTGGTGAAGCTAGGCCTGGAAGCGGTAGCCCATGCCCGGCTCGGTGAGCAGGTAGCGGGGGCGGGAGGGCTCGGGCTCCAGCTTGCGGCGGAGCTGGGCGATGTAGACCCGCAGGTAGTTGGACTCTGAGCCGTAGGACGGGCCCCAGACGTCCTGCAGCAGCTGTTTCTGGGTGATCAGGCGGCCCCGGCTGCGGGCCAGGATCTCGAGCAGCTGCCACTCGGTCGGGGTCAGCCGGACGTCCGCGCCGTCCCTGACGACCCGCTTGGCGGCCAGGTCGACGGTGAAGTCGGGGGTGGTGACGACCGGCTCGTCCGGGGCCGGGGCGGACCGGCGGACCGCCGCCCGCAGGCGCGCGAGCAGCTCGTCCATGCCGAACGGCTTGGTCACGTAGTCGTCGGCGCCGGCGTCGAGGGCCGCCACCTTCTGCGGCTCGGCTCCCCAGACGGACAAGACGATGATCGGCGTCGTCGACCAGCCGCGGACCCCGTGGATGACCTCGGTCCCGTCCATGTCGGGCAGGCCGAGGTCGAGGATCACCGCGTCGGGCCGCTCCCGCGAGACCGCCAGCAGCCCCGACGCGCCGTCGCCGGCGGTGGATACCTCGTAGTTGCGGGCGGTCAGGTTGATCCGCAGCGCCCGCAGGATCGACGGCTCGTCGTCGATCACGAGCACCTTCGTCACTGGTCGGCCCCCAGGGCGGCGGGCACGTCGCTGGTGAGGGCGGGCATCCTCACCCGGATGGTGAGTCCGCCGCCCGGGGTGTCGATCGCGACGATCGAGCCGCCCATCGCCTCGGCGAACCCCTTGGCGACGGCGAGCCCGAGCCCGACCCCGGGCGACCGCTCGTCCAGCCGGGCGAACGGCTCGAAGATCCGCTCCTTGAGCTCGGCCGGGACACCGCAGCCGTGGTCGATCACGTCGAGGACCACCCGGTCGCCGTCCTCGCGGGCGCGCAGCGACGGCCGCTGATCGGGCGGCGAGTGCCGCAGCGCGTTGGAGAACAGGTTGGCGAACACCCGCTCGAGCAGCCCGGGATCGGCCCGGACCAGGGGCAGGTCGTCGGGGACGACGATGAGCATCTGATCGGCGTCGTCCAGTCCGCGCAGCGCCACCGGGGCGACCTCGTCGATCGCGGTCGCGCGCAGGAACGGCGCCAGCGACCCGGCCTGCAGGCGGCTCATGTCGAGCAGGTTGCCGACCAGAGCGTCGAGCCGGTCGGCGTTCTGCTCGATGTTGGCCAGCAGCTCCGCCTCGTCCTCGGGCGACCAGCTGACGTCGGTCTGCCGCAGGCTCGACACGCTCGCCTTGATCGAGGCGAGCGGGGTGCGAAGGTCGTGGCTGACCGCGCGGAGCAGGGCGGTCCGCATCCGGTCGCCCTCGGCCAGCGCCTCGGCCTGGGCGGCCTGGGTCCGCAGCCGGGCGCGGTCGAGGGCCGCGACCGCCTGGGCCGTGTACCCGGCCAGGAGCGACGTAGTGGCGCTGGCGGCCTGCCCGTTGACCTCGAGGGCGAGGTCGGGGCGGACCTCGAACCGAAGGGTGGTCGCGCCCGGTTCCTGAGCGCCGCTCGACGCCACCATGATCCAGCGGCTGCTGACCCGCTCCAGGAGCTGCGCGTGACCGCCGTGACTGCTGGTCAGGTGATCAAGCACGTCGTCCGGGGTGTCCGCCCCGCCGAGCACGGTCTGGGCCAGGCCGAGCAGCGACTCGGTCTCGCGGGCGCTGCGCGACGCGTCCGCCTCGCGCCGCGCGGCCAGGTGGACCACGCTGCTGACCGCGACCGCGACGGTGACGAACAGCACCAGCGCGAGCAGGTTCCTCGGCTCGGCGATCGTGAACGTGTGCAGCGGCTCGGTGAAGTACCAGTTCAGCAGCAGGCAGGCGGCCACGGCGGCGAACACCCCGGGCCAGAAGCCGCCGACGACGGTGGCCGCCACTACCAGCACCAGGTAGATCAGCAGGTCGTCGGAGAGGTCGAGCCGCGAGCCGAAGGACGAAAGCAGCGCGGTCAGCGCGGGCAGGCCGACGGCCGCGATCGTGCCGCCGGCCAGCTGCCGGCGGAGATCGATGCCGCTTTCGCGCCGTCTGTCCACAGTCTCTAGTTTTACCCGCGCCGACCACTGTCGCACTACCGCTCCGGCAACGGCCCCGCCCACCGCGACCAGGGCCAGCGTTATCGCCGCCCGCGAGGCGACCGTTCCGGTGAGCCGCAGGTCGGCGTAAGGCGGGCGGGAGAACCCGACGGCGGTCAGCCAGGCGATGACGGCGAGCGGCGCCGCCGCGGTCGGCTCGGACACCGGGGCGAGCGCCCCCACCACGACCGCACAGCAGATCAGCACCCCGGTCGAGTCGAGGCGGCCGTGCAGGCCGGCCGCGACCGTGCCGATCGCGAGCAGGGCGGCGAACCCGGCCGGCAGCACGTACGGCGCGGGCAGGCCGCGACGCCACGGCGGTCGCGCGCGCGGGTCCGAGTGCGGTCCGTAACCATGCGGTCCGCGCCCGGGCCACGTCCCTGCCACGGAATGCCTACTTCCAGTCATCGTGCTTGCCATTTGAACCCCTGTTGCCCCCTCTCGCGGCCGATCTTGATGAATCCTTAACGCGCTGCTCAGGAGGATTAACGCAGCCCTTGCGGTGATCTGGTACGCCAGCGCCTAACGTGAAACCCGCTATGAGACAGACACCCGCCATTCCCCCCGTCGCGGTACCGCCCGAAGGCCCCCGAGGGCATGAATTCTTCCCCTGATTGTTACTCAGCGTCAGGGGAAGAATGGCGGTCAGAAGGCCGCGAGGCGGCGGATGGGGGCGGTAGCTAGTGGCCGACGAGACAGCCAGCTTCGGCCTGCCCGGCACCCGGCTGCCGGAGACGTTCGGCTACGCGCTCAAGCGGAAGCTCCTCGGCCCGCCGCTCGTCAACGAGCAGCTTTCATCGGAGCGGCTGTCCCGGCCACTCGCGCTCGGCGTGCTCTCCTGCGACGGCATCTCGTCGGCCGCCTACGGCACCGAGGAAATGCTGATCGAAATGGTCCAGGTCGTCGGCCTGGCCGCGTTCACGCTGATCCTGCCGATGACGCTGGTCGTGCTGGCCGGCATCGCGCTGGTCGTGCTCTCCTACCGCGAGGTCGTCTCCGTTTACACCCGGGCCGGCGGCTCCTACGTCGTGGCGAGGGAGAACTTCGGCCCGCGAGTCGCCCAGGTGGCGGCGGTGGCGCTGCTCATCGACTACACGGTGACCGTCGCGGTGCAGACGGCGGCGGGCAGCGCCGCCATCGTCTCCGCGTTCCCGCAGCTGGCGAACATCCCGGTGATCGGGTCGAACATCCTGGTCTTCATCTCCGTGATCGCCGTGCTGATCATGTGCTACGTCAACCTGCGCGGCATCCGGGAGGCGGGCCGGGCATTCGCGCTGCCGACCTACCTGTTCTCCGTTTCCGTCGCGGCGATGATCGTCTTCGGCCTGTATCGCGAGGTATTCGGCGGCGGGCTGCCGATGGTGGGCAAGTACCCGGGTCCCATCTACGCGTTCGGGCACAGCACCGAGGGCCTGATCTCCGTCGGGATGATCTACATGCTGGCGAAGGCCTTCGCCAACGGCGGATCGTCGCTGACCGGCATCGAGGCGGTCTCCAATGCGGTCGGCGCGCTTCAACCGCCGGAGGGCCGCAACGCGCGGCAGATCCTCGTCACGCAAGGCTCGATCGTCGCGTTCCTGATCGCGGGCATCTCCTGGCTGGCGCACATCACCCATGCCACCCCCTACATCGCCGGCTTCCCGACGGTGCTTGCGCAGGAGGCCAACGTGGTCTTCGGCAGCGGCGGGCACTTCATGTACTTCGTGGTGCAGGCGGCGACCGCGCTGATCCTGTTCACCGGCGGTAATACGAGCTTCAGCGGGTTCCCCTACCTGGCCAGCTTCGTCGCCGCGGACTCGTTTCTCCCCCGCTGGCTCACCAAGCGCGGGCACCGCCTGGCGCTGTCCAACGGCATCATCGTGCTCACGGTGGTCTCGCTGGGCCTGCTGGTCGCCACCCGCGCCGTGGTCAACGGGCTGATCCCGTTCTACGCGATCGGCGTCTTCACCGGATTCACGATGGCCGGCTTCGGCATGGCCAGGTACCACAAGCGGGTGAAGGAGCGGGGCTGGCGACGCCGCCGGGTCATCAACGTGACCGCCGCCATCTACACCGCACTGGTCGTGGTCATCTTCGCGGTGGTGAAGTTCACCGAGGGCGCCTGGCTGATCGTCATCGTCTTCCCGGTGCTGGTCTACCTGCTGATCAGGCTCAACCGGGAGTACCGGCTGGAGGCCGAGATCCTGGAGAACATCGGGGACCGACGAGACGCGGGCATCGCGCCGAGGCAGCCGAACTACCGCCGCCGGGTGGTGCTGATCTTCGTCGACGACGTCGACCTGGCGACGTTCGCCGCCATCAGGTACGCGCGGGGGCTGCGGCCGACCACGTTGCGGGCGGTGCACTTCGTCATCGACAGCGCCCAGGCGGAGGCGCTGCGCGAGCAGTGGGTCAGGTACGGCCAGGACATCCCGCTGGAGATGATCGACACCCCGGACCGCCGGCTGACCCGCGCCTCGCTCGAACTGGTCAGCCGCGAGGCCGAGGCCCCGGGCACCCAGGTCACGGTGGTGCTGCCGAGGCGCGGCTACGCCCTGCTGCTGGGGCGGCTGCTGCACGACCGCACCGCGGACAAGATCGCCTCGGTGATCAGCCAGGTGCCGGACTCGGCCGCCACCATCATCCCCTTCGACGTGGAGAGCCGGGTTCACCTGCTGCACGCCAGGAACGCCGCTCAGCTGGCCGCCACCGACCACGCCCAGACGGGCGGGGACCAGGTGGAACCAGGGTCCGTTCGGGAGAAGGAGAAGGGGCAGCCGACCGCAGCAGGCACCCGGCCGCAGCGCGCCACCGTCGCACCGCCCGCCGTCCCCCCGAACACGGCCGCCAACGGGGTGACCAGCATCGCCGCGCTCGAGAAGGCGCGCAAGGCGACCATCGAGGGCCGGGTCAGCTCGGTCGAGATCCGCCCGGTCGAGAACAGCTGCGTGTTCGAGACCACGATCGCCGACGGCACCGGCTCGCTGACGGCGATGTTCTACGGGCGGACCCATATCCCCGGGTTCGAGCCGGGGGTACGGGTTCGCCTCGACGGCAAGGTGTCCATGCGCAGCGGCGGGCCGGCCATGATCAACCCGGCTTACGAGCTGCTGGCGAAGGGTGAGTGAGCGGCCCCGGGCGGACCTACTCCTCGCTGAGGGAGACCAGCTCGTAGGCGGGGTTGATCATCACCGGATGGCCGCCCTTGAGCCCGACCGAGCCGCTGAACCTGACCCGCGCGCCGCAGATCAGACCGGGGATGTGCGATCGGCCGTAGAACATCGCGGTGAGATTGCCGGTCGAGTCGTTGATCTCCACCGCGAGCACCGAGTTGCGCTCGACCGGGCGGATCTCCACCACCCGGATCTTTCCCTCCACCGCGACCTTGCCGCCGCTGACGGCGCCGATGGCGGTGACGCCGGGGCTGGTCGCCGCGCCCCGCTTGCCGAACAGGCCGTGCGCGGCCGCCACGTCGCCCTCGCGGCCCAGCTCGGCCACGCTCGCCGCCAGCTCGACGTCGGTGTCGCCGGCCCTGTCGCCGGCGGTGTCGCCGGGCGGCGCGACGACGACGGGCTGCGGCCAGCCGCGGGCCGCGCCGGCCGCGCCGGGCCGCTGGCCCTTGGCGGCGGTCTTGGCGGCCTTGGCGGCCGCGTTGGCGGCGGTCGACCTGGCCGCCTGGCGTTCCTGCAGCACGGCCACCCGGCTGGGCACGTCGTAGGGGACGATGGTCGCGGCCGAGCGGGGGATGCGGCTGACCGCGGCGGCGATCTTGTCGGCGGTGCGGTCATGCAGCAGCCGGCCGAGCAGGGCGGAGTAGCTGCGCCGGGGCAGGATCATGGTCACGTGCGTGCCCGCGTCCTCGACCTCGCGCTCGGCCAGGTCGGTGGCCGCCTTGATGAGCCGCCGGTCCGGGCAGTCGATGAAGTCAAGCGCCACCCCCCGGTCGGCCCGGGTCCACTTGTCCCGCAGCCTCTCGGCGCGCACGCTGTCGATGACGAAGTGCACCGCGCGGATCTGGGTCGGCCGCAGCGATCGGGCGTAGCGGAGGGCGGCCAGCGTGGCCAGGTCGAAGCTGTCGACCAAGACGAATACCACCCGCCTGGAATAGTGCGGTGGCGGCGGCGGCTGCTCTCCCGTGACCGTGTCGAGCACCTCGGCCTCGGCTCGGTACTCGGCGTTCAGCCTGATCAGGGCAGGGACGAGGATGGCGAACAGCAGCACCACCACCCAGGCGCCCTCGGTGAACTTCACCACCGCGAAAATGATCACGACGATCAGGGTCAGCACGCCGGCCGAGAAGTTGATGATGAACTTGGGCCGCCAGCCCGGCGCGCGGCGGGTCTGGTGGTACTTCGCCATGCCGAACCCGGCCATCGAGAACGCGGTGAACACGCCGATCGCGTACAGCGGCACCAGGCTGTTGACGTCCGCGTCCTTGATGACCAGCAGCGCGAGCGCGGTGACAGTCAGCAGGATGATCGCGTTGGAGAACACCAGCCGGTGCCCGCGCTTGAGCAGCCACCGGGGCAGGAACGAGTCGCCCGCCACGTAGCTGGTGAGGAACGGGAAGCCGTTGAAGCTGGTGTTCGCGCCGGTGTAGAGGATCAGCATGGTCGCCAGCTGCACCAGCAGGAACAGCAGGTGGCCGATGAACGTGCTGCCGAACACCTCCTGCGCCTCCTGGGCCAGCACCGTCGGGTAGCCGGCCAGGTAGGGCGTGGCGTGCGTGGTGTGCGCGAGCCAGGAGATGCCGGCCACCAGGACGCCGAGGATGACGCCCTCGGTGACCAGCACCGTGCGGGCGTTGCGGCCCTCCGGCGGCTTGAACGCGCCGACCGCGTCGCTGACCGCCTCGATGCCGGTCAGCGACGCGCCGCCGTTGGCGAACGCGCGCAGCAGGGTAAAGATCATCACGCCGCTGATGAGCCCGGAGGAACCGGTGCCGAACGAGTAGGTGCCGTGCAGGGTGCTGGTGTCGATCGTGTGCAGGTTGCCCATGACCTCGCGGATCAGGCCCACCACGATCATCAGGATGACCGAGCCCGCGAACAGGTAGGTGGGCACCGCGAACGACCGGCCCGCCTCCTTGATGCCGCGCAGGTTGCCGAAGCACATCAGCAGCACCACGCCGATGCAGATCTCCAGCTTGTACGGGCCGACGGCCGGGATCGCCGACGCCACCGCGGCCGTTCCCGCGGCCACCTGGACCGCCACCGTGACCACGTAGTCGATCAGCAGCGCCACCGCGCAGACCTGCGCGATCCGCGGCCCAAAGTTCTCCCTGGCCACGATGTAGGAGCCGCCGGGCTTGATGTAGACCATGACGATCTCGCGGTAGGAGAGCACCACCAGCGTCATCACGAACAGGATGACCAGCGTCATCGGGAGGATCAGGGTGAACGCCGCCAGGCCGGCCATCGGCAGCAGCGCGATCAGGATCTCCTCGGGCCCGTAGGCGGAGGAGGAGATCCCGTCGGGCGACAGCACGCCGAGCGCGAGCGGCTTCGACAGCCGCTGCTCGCCCAGCTGCTCGTTGACCAGCGGCGGCCCGAGCAGCCTCGTCTTCGCCGTGTACCAGAAGGTGTCCGCGTGGCTACCGGGCCGCTCGAGCAGACCCGTGGGCTTGGGCATCGCCACCGTGTGCACCCTTTCCTAACGCTTTCCTAACACGAAACGTGCAGGTGCCTTCTTATCACGCTTATCTATGACAGAAGAACGGCCCGGGATGGGATTACCCATCGTTCTCCTCTTCACCCACTGATGACATCGTGAGGCAGGAACCGCTCACCCGATGTATCGCCACGGTTCCTGGGTGTAGCTTCGGCCGGTTGGCGTGGTCCATACGTGCCATCCTGGCCTGGGCTGGGTGACCGTCCACCCCGGCGACTGTTTTACCTGATGGCAGCGACGGCTGCGGGCGCCGGCATTGCAGGCATCCGTCCGGCCGCCGCGGTGGTACGGGACGGCATGCTCGAAGTCGGATTCGTGGGCGGGCCGGGAGCACGGTGGGAAGGTGCACTCGTGATCGCGGACCTGGACGAGGCGGCGGAGCCGTTCGCTTGGCTCGTAGGTGCTGACCTGGTGGCGGTGGTCGCAGGCGTGGGTGGGCACCACGTCGAACCGCACGGTCAGTTCTCGGCCGCCGGGCAGGGTGAGTACCCACGCGTCGTCCTCGGCTTTACCTGTTGCTTTACCTGTGCGTGGGGCGAACCGCCAGTCGCCGGGCGGGGCGCCAGAGCGGGGCTGTGCTGCTAGTTGGTGCAGGAGGGCTTCGGTTACGGTGATGTTCACCCGGGCGGCCAGCGCGCAGAGGGCCGGGCCCGGTGGCTGCGGCTGCTGCCGTTTGCCGCGGCGGGGGCGTGCGACGCCGTGGCCGGTGGCGTAGCCGTGGTCGTCGATGATGGTGATTTCCCAGCGGGCGTTGGGGGAGCGGGCGGCCGCTGCCGCGAGGTCGCGGGTGAGGGCGGGGTCGAGAGGGCCGAGCAGCCGGTTGTCGCCGGGCCGCTTCGCTCGTCCTTGGAGGGTGGCTAGCGGGGCTATTACCTCGGGCAGCACCGGGCGGCCTCCGGCTTCGCCCGGGTCGGCATCGCCGCCGACCGGCCCCGAGCCGCCGCCTGGATCCCAGCCGCCCGAATCCCCGCCGCCCGGATCGTCGTCGTCGCCTTCGGGCCCGTCATCGTCATCACCGTCGCTCTGGCCACCACCTGCCTCACCGGGTGCGTTCTCCTCGTCCCGGCCCGGCGTGGTGCTGTCGGGCGGCGGGGCGGTGGCGGTGGCCGTGGCCGTGCGAGCGAAGGCGATGGCGTCGTCGGCGGCGATGTTGTTGAGGAGGTGCAGGTAGGCGAGTGCCTGCAGGCTGCTGGTGTTGTGGTCGGGGAAGGCGCCGGACGCCTCGTATTGGGCGGCGCGGGTGAGGATGTTGGCGTGGCCGGACAGGGCCTCGGCGGTGGGGAGGTCGCGGCCGGACAGGCCGGCCGCGCCGGATTCCTCGCGGAATAGCGTGACGCGGGCTCGCTTGCGTTCGGCCTCGGACCGGCGGCGTTCGGCGATGTCGGGGGCGACGGCGAGGGCGGCGCGCCAGGCCAGACGTTCGACCTGGTACCAGGTTTTGCCGGCCAGTTCGCCGAGGATCAGGGCTTCAGCGCGGGTGGCTTCGTCCTCGTCGAGGGATTCGAAGGTTCTGACGATGAGTTTGGCTTTGGGCTTGGTGAGGGTGCCGTTGGCGAGGAGTCGGCCGATACCGGGCAGGCGGCTGCCGAGGGTCAAGGCCAGGCTGGCAAGGTTCCCGGCGGAGATCGGTCCCATGGCCAGGGCGGCGGCGATCTCGTAGTTGAGGGAGTCGCTCCACCCGTCCGGCAGGTCGTTGCGGCGGCGCAGCAGCGGCAGGCCCTCGCCGTCCTCGCGCATCATGGCCCGCAGTGCGCCGAACGTCTCAGCGGCCGCCCACGCCTCGATCGCGGCCCACTGCCGGACGATCCCGACCATCGAGCCCGCCTCGGCGCCCTCGTACAGCCCTCCAGGGCCGGCGGCGGCCGCCAACGCGGCCACGAGCTGCGCCGACGGCGCCGCAGTATCCCAGGCCCCGCCGTGCTCGAAGGCCGCGAGCAGGTCAGACAGGCTCTCGCCCGGGCCGGGCGTGTCGCCCGGCCCGGGGTCGTCGTCTGCCTGGAATCCCATAAGCCGCCCCGTTCGATCATCAGTCCAATCCGAAGCTGATACTCGAACATTACAGCGACCCACTGACATTCCAGCCCTTGCGCGCGGTCGGTCCGCTATCAATCTGGAAGATCTTTGCTGGCCCATCGCAGTAGGAGTAATACGTGATCGACAGTCGGCGCGATTCTCCATTGCAGTCAAACTGGATTTCGTCTAACCCTGGATAAGCAGCCTGGAAGGCCAGGCGGGCCGCCGGGGTGTCCTACCACCTCCGACGGCCCTAGCCACACCACCAGCACCAACTGGAGGAGCAGCATGTCAACCATCATCGCCCTACCCGGCCGGAAGGCACACCCGGAACCGCATCCCGACGCAGCCGCGCGGCAGCGTCAAGATCGCCTCGCGAAGGCGTCCGTCGAGGACATGGCGTCGGCACTGGCGTTCTTGAGCATGATCGACCCGGAGGCGTTCGAGATCGCGTTCACCGCAGCCGCACCGCACGTATCCGGGGTCCCCGGGGCATCAGAGGACGCGGCGGCCGCGGAGGATGAGGAGCCCATCCCGGTGTGCCGCGAATGCGGAGCCCCGGTCGGGATCTTCCTCGCCCATGGCCTCCGGTGGCAGCATTTCCGCGGTGACGGCCGGCAGGCGCTCCGTGAGCGCCTGCCGGAAGGTGAGGCGGAACGGACCTGAGACTAGAACTGAGACTAAGCGCAAAACGGCCAGACCGATGCTCCGGGCTGGCTCTTGCGTTTGCGCTGGTTAGCGATGGCAGAGGACAGGGGATTCGAACCCCTGAGGGGTTGCCCCCAACACGCTTTCCAAGCGTGCGCCCTAGGCCACTAGGCGAGTCCTCCGCCGAGAAGCTTACAGGACGCAAGGGGTGGAAGGTGCAGCCGTCGGACGGGGGCAACGGGCGCGAGCGGTGCGCGGGGTGACTAGACTTACTGATCGACCCCCCGTGCGGCGTTTACCTCGCCAACCCCCCCAGGGCCGGAAGGCAGCAAGGGTACGCGGGCTCTGACGGGTGCGCGGGGGGTCCCTTTCCCGTTCCGGTGAAAGCGATCGGCCTGGCCGGCGAGAATGAAGTCATGGCGGAAGACTCTGAAGTAACCCGGACTGCACCAACCCGGACAACGCAGAGCCTGGCCCTGTACCGGAAGTACCGTCCCGCCACGTTCGCCGAGGTCCGCGGCCAGGATCACGTGACCGAGCCGCTCCGTCAGGCGCTCAGGTCCGGCCGGATCAACCACGCCTACCTGTTCAGCGGACCGCGCGGCTGCGGCAAGACGTCGAGCGCCCGCATCCTCGCCCGGTCGCTGAACTGCGTGCAGGGCCCGACCCCGGACCCGTGCGGCGTCTGCGACTCGTGCGTCGCGCTCGCCCCGTCCGGCGCGGGCTCGATCGACGTGATCGAGATCGACGCGGCCAGCCACGGCGGCGTCGATGACGCCCGTGACCTGCGCGAGCGCGCCTTCTACGCCCCGGTCGCGGGCCGCTACAAGATTTACATCATCGACGAGGCGCACATGGTGACCCAGCAGGGCTTCAATGCCCTGCTCAAGCTGGTCGAAGAGCCCCCGCCGCACCTGAAGTTCATCTTCGCGACCACCGAGCCGGAGAAGGTCATCGCGACGATCAGGTCGCGGACGCACCATTACCCGTTCCGGCTGATGCCCCCCTCGGTCATGCGCGACCTGACCGAGGAGATCCTCAACTCCGAGGGCGTGCCGTTCGACCCGGCGGTGCTGCCGCTGGTGGTGCGGGCGGGCGGCGGCTCCGCGCGGGACACGCTGTCCATCCTCGACCAGCTCCTGGCGGGCTCGGACGAGGGCGGGATCAGGTACGACCGCGCGGTCGCGCTGCTCGGCTACACCGACGCCAGCCTGCTCGACGAGATCGTGGGCGCGTTCGCGGCGGGCGACGGGGCGGCGGTGTTCCGCGCGGTCAACCGGGTCATCGAGGGCGGCCACGAGCCCCGCCGGTTCGCCACCGACATGCTCGACCGGTTCCGCGATCTGATCGTGCTCGCCTCGGTGCCCGACGCCATCGCCACCGGCCTGCTCGACACGCCGCCGGACCGGGTCGAGGCCCTGACCGGCCAGGCCGAGCGGTACGGTCTGGCCGCGCTGACCCGGGCTGCTGACATCGTCTCGACCGGTCTCGACCAGATGCGCGGGGCAACCTCGCCCCGGCTGCTGCTCGAGCTGATGTGCGCGCAGGTGCTGCTCCCGGCGGCCGCGACCGACGAGCGGTCGGTCCTCGCCCGGCTGGAAAGGCTGGAGGCAGGCGCGGCCGCTCTCCCGGCCCAGCCCTCCGTCGCCAGTGCCGGAAATGCTTATATCGAACGGACCGAGGTGACTCCCCGTCCGCAGCCGTCTCCGCCGGCTCGGGGGCAGCGGCCCGAGGCGGCCCCGCCCGGTCCACGCCAGGACTCCGCCCCGGTCGGCGAGCGGAACAGCCCGGCCGGGCCCGCGAGCGCGCCGTCGGCTCCGGCTCCGGGCCAGCCGCAGGCGCCCGCGAGCGCGCCGCGTCCGGCCCCGTCGGCTCCGGCTGCTTCGCCGGCGGCTCCTTCGCCCGCGACTGTCTCACCCGCGCCCGCTCCGCCCGCGGCTCCTTCTCCCGCGACTGCCGCGCCGCCGGCGTCGGCCGGGACGACCGCGCGGGGCGGGCTGACGACCGAGACGC
Organism: uncultured Actinomycetota bacterium; assembly: GCA_963836195.1. GTDB lineage: Bacteria > Actinomycetota > Actinomycetes > Streptosporangiales > Streptosporangiaceae > Trebonia. The sequence continues at coordinate 697,044 of CAWIIX010000005.1, forward strand.
TGATTCAGGCCTGGCCCAGCATCCTCGACGCGGTGAAGGCACAGGGGCGGGTGGCCGCGATCGTCATCGGCAACGCGAGCCCGGTCTCCCTCGACGAGGCCGTGCTCACGCTCCGCTTCCCGCGCCAGGGCGACGTCAAGGGGTTCGCCAACAGCCGCTACGAGGACCTGCTGAAGCAGGTGGTCAACACGATGTTCGGCATCAACATCGTGGTGCGGGCCGTCACCGGCGGCGACACCCCGCCGCCCACGGGCGGACGGCCGGGACCCGCTCCCGTCCCGCCCGCCGCGCCGCCCGCGGCGCCCCAGGAACCGCCGGCGTCGCGACCCGCCCCAGCCGAGTCGGCGATGCCGCCGGTGGCCTACCCGCAAGCCCCGTCCGCCTCGGAGGCAGGATCGGTCGGCGGCGCGGGGGGAACCAACGGTCCGTTCGGGAAAACTGCCTTTCCCAGCGCCGACCTCCCGCCACTGCCGCCGCCGCCGTCACCCGACGACGAGGAGGAGTTCGACCTCGAGGATGAGGACATGTCGGACTCGGTGGCGCACGACCTCAGCGGCATGGCCCTGGTCCAGCGCGAGCTCGGCGGCCAGGTAATCGCCGAGTACACGGACTAATCCCCGACGTCATCCCCCGCGAGCCAAAGCGCGCGCCGCTGTCGGCGGAGTGAGGAGGGAAGGAGCGCAGCGACTGACCGACGAGGGAGCAGGCAGTGGCCTCGAGCGCGCGGCGGCGAGTGGGAAAGTACAGCCTCGAGCGCGCGGCGGCGAGCGGGAAAAACCGAGTAGGCTTCCTTTTATGGGACCTGGCGGCTTTGACATGCAGCAGATTTTCGCTGCGGCGCAGCAGGCGATGAGCGCGCAGCAGGAGCTGGCGAACACCGAGGTGATCGGCACGGCGGGCGGCGGCGCGGTCCGCGCGGTCGTCAGCGGCGTGGGCCAGCTGCTCGACGTCACGATCGATCCGAGCGTGATCGACCCGACCGACCCGGCCGAGACCGCGGCCACCGTGGCCGACCTGGTGCTGGCGGCGGTGCACGACGCCTGGGACTCCGCCATTGACCTTCAGCAGCGGCAGCTTGGCGCGCTCGGCGGAGGTTTCGGCGGGGGGCTCCCGGCCGGCCTGGGCGACGCGCTCGGCGGCGGCGGCGGTTTCGACCTGTCCAGCCTCGGCCTGCCGGGGCTCGGCGGCCCGGTCGGCCTCGATGACGACGACGAGTACGACGACGATGACGACGAAGACGACGACGACGAGGACGATGACGACGAGGACGATGACCTCGACGAACTCGACGACGACGTTGACCCCGAGGACAAAGAGAACTGACGGCCGCGCATGTATGAAGGCGTCATCCAGCACCTGATCGACGAGCTCGGCCGGCTGCCCGGCGTCGGGCCCAAGGGCGCGCAGCGGATCGCGTTCGCGCTGCTGGCGGGCGACCCCGAGGACGTCCGCCGGCTGGCGGCGGCGCTGATCGAGATGACCGAGCGGGTGCGGTTCTGCAAGACCTGCGGGAACGTCGCCGAGGCGGAGGAGTGCCGGATCTGCCTGGACACCAGGCGCGATGAGACGGTTATCTGCGTGGTCGAGGAGCCCAAGGACGTCGCCGCGGTGGAGAAGATCCGCGAGTTCCGCGGCCGGTACCACGTGCTCGGCGGCGCGATCAGCCCGATCGACGGGGTCGGCCCCGACGACCTGCGAATCAGGGAGCTGATGACCCGGCTGGCGGACGGCCGGGTGACCGAGCTGATCCTGGCGACCGACCCCAACCTGGAGGGCGAGGCGACCGCGACCTACCTCGCCCGGCTGGTCAAGCCGATGGGCATCCGGGTGACGCGCCCGGCCAGCGGGCTGCCGGTCGGCGGCGACCTGGAGTACGCGGACGAGGTCACGCTTGGCCGCGCCTTCGAGGGACGACGCCTGCTCGACGTGTGACTTTTCCGGCGTGTGAGCTTCGCCGTAGGGGCCATTTAAGGAGTGGGCGTGGTGTCGGGGCGCGGATAGAATCGGCGGCGGTCCGCCTACGGCTACCCGGGAGGAGCGGCGCGTCCAGATGGCCCTTGTCGTGCAGAAATACGGTGGTTCCTCGGTTGCCGACGCGGAGGGCATCAAGCGCGTAGCCAAACGCATCGTCGCCACCAAACGGGACGGCAACCAGGTCGTGGTCGTCGTGTCGGCGATGGGCGACACCACCGACGATCTGTTTGACCTCGCCAACCAGGTGACCCCGGCGCCGCCCGGGCGCGAGCTCGACATGCTGCTCACCTCGGGCGAGCGCATCTCGATGGCGCTGCTGGCGATGGCGATCCACGACCTCGGCATGGAGGCCCGGTCGTTCACCGGCTCCCAGGCGGGCGTGATCACCGACGCGGTGCACCAGTTCGCGCGGATCATCGACGTCACCCCCGGCCGGATCTCGAGCGCGCTCGAGGACGGCGCGATCCCGATCGTGGCCGGGTTCCAGGGGGTCTCGCAGACCACCAAGGACATCACCACGCTGGGCCGTGGCGGCTCCGACACCACCGCGGTGGCGCTCGCGGCCGCGCTCAACGCGGACGTGTGCGAGATCTACACCGACGTGGACGGCGTCTTCACCGAGGACCCGAGGCTGGTGGCGGGCGCCCGCCGGATCCCGCGGATCTCGTACGAGGAAATGCTGGAGATGGCCGCGTGCGGCGCGAAGGTGCTGATCCCGCGCTGCGTGGAGTACGCGCGCCGGTACGGGCTGCCGATCCACGTGCGGTCCTCGTTCAGCGACAAGACAGGCACCTGGGTCAGCGAGAACGCTGAGAACGAGTCGGAGGAAGCCGGGATGGAGAAGGCCATTATCTCCGCGGTCGCGCATGACCGCAGCGAGGCGAAGATCACCGTGGTCGGCGTCCCCGACCGGGTGGGCACGGCCGCGCGGATCTTCGGGATCATCGCCGAGGCGGACATCAACATCGACATGATCGTGCAGAACGTGTCGGCGATCGCGACCGGGCGGACCGACATCTCGTTCACGCTGCCGGGCGCGGACGGGCAGCGGGCGCTGGAGATGCTGCGCTCGGCCCAGGAGGCCCTCGGCTTCCAGGAGCTGCTCTACGACGACAGGATCGGCAAGGTCTCGGTGATCGGCGCGGGGATGCGCTCGCACCCGGGCGTGTCCGCCAAGTTCTTCGCCGCGCTGGCCGAGGCCGGGGTGAACATCCAGATGATCACCACCTCGGAGATCCGGATCTCGGTCGTCGTCGGCCAGTCCGACGTGGACGTCGCGGTGCACACGACGCACAAGTCGTTCGGCCTTGACGCCGACGAGATCGAGGCCGTCGTGTACGGAGGTACCGGCCGATGAACGCTTCTGCATCTGGTGGCCGGCGTCCGACGCTGGCCGTCGTCGGGGCGACCGGCGCCGTCGGCACGGTCATGCTCGACCTGCTGTCCACCCGGGCGGACGTCTGGGGGGAGATCAGGCTGATCGCCTCGCCCCGCTCGGCCGGCCGCCGACTGACGCGTCCGCGGCGAGGAGGTCGAGGTCATCGCGCTCTCGGAGGAGGCCTTCGACGGCGTTGACGTGGCCATGTTCGACGTGCCCGACGAGGTGTCGGCCGCCTGGGTGCCGGTCGCGGCCGCGCGCGGCGCGGTCTGCGTGGACAACTCGGGCGCGTTCCGGATGGACCCGGAGGTGCCGCTGGTGGTGCCCGAGGTCAACCCGGACGACGCGCTGCGCCGCCCCAAGGGCGTGATCGCGAACCCGAACTGCACCACGCTCTCGCTGATCGTGGCGGTCGGCGCGCTGCACCGCGCGTTCGGCCTCGAGGAGATGGTCGTCGCCTCCTACCAGGCCGCCTCCGGCGCCGGGCAGGCGGGCATCGACACCCTCTACGGGCAGCTGGAGAAGGTCGGCGGCACCCGCACGCTCGGCCAGCGGCCGGGCGACGTGCGCAGCGTGGTCGGCGACCTCGGGCCGTTCCCGGCCCCGCTGGCGCTGAACGTGGTGCCGTGGGCGGGCTCGCTCAAGGACGCGGGCTGGTCGTCGGAGGAGCTCAAGATCCGCAACGAGTCGCGCAAGATCCTCGGGCTGCCCTCGCTGCGGGTCAACGCGACCTGCGTGCGGGTGCCGGTGATCACCACGCACTCGGTCGCGGTGCACGCCCGGTTCTCCCGCCCGGTCGGCCGGGAGGCCGCCTGGGAGACCCTGCGCGTCGCTCCCGGCGTCGTGCTCAACGACGAGCCCGAGCGGGGCGAGTACCCGACGCCGGCCGACGTGGTCGGCACCGATCCGACCTGGGTCGGCCGGGTCCGCGAGTCGCTCGACGACCCGAACGGCATCGAGTTCTTCGTCTGCGGCGACAACCTGCGCAAGGGCGCGGCGCTCAACACCGCCCAGATCGCGGAGCTAGTCGCGACGGAGTTCTAACGGTCAGTAGTAACTAGCCCGCCAGGCGCGTCCGCCTGGCGGGCTGTCCGCTATGTGACCGTTTGAGCCGAGAAGTCCGTTTCTTGCAGGATGAAGCCGGTCATTGCCTAGTTAACACTGATGATCTATATCGTTTCGTGTCCCAACGGTTACCCCCGCTGATACTGTCGAGACGGCTAAGTGGCGCAAGCTTGGTGGCGCAATTCGACGCGGGGGCGGCCGCGCGAAGGAGTAAGTGCCGCTTAGCGGCCCATTGTCGAGGAGGTACCTGTTGGCCACTACTCGCAGCCGCCCGCACGGCCGTGAGCACGCACGTCCGGCCACTGGAGGCGTGGCGGCCGAGCACGCGACCAAGATCTACGCCGCCGCAATCACGGGCATCGTCATCATCGTGGCGTTCTTGGCGCTGACCAGCGTCGGTCATGTGATTGACGCCGCCACGCAGCACTTCATGCTGTTCTACGCCGGGGTCTTCGCGCTGATCGCGCTGTGCGCGTCGACCGGGCTCGGGCTCGTCGCGACCGATCGCGTGTTCCTGGGCGCCGGGCACCGGGTGCTCGCGCAGTCGGCTCACCGGGCCGCGTCCTTCGGCGCCGTTGCCTTCCTGATCATCCACATCGTCACCGAGATCCTCGCGCAGCGCGTCCACGTGCTCGACGCGGTGGTTCCGTTCCTGTCGCAGTTCCGCACCTTCTACATCGGCCTCGGCACGATCGCCTCCGACCTCATCATCCTGCTCGTTATAACGGGCATCATGCGCGGTCGGTTCAATGCGCGCGGCCGCGCCTGGCGGTGGCGGGCGATTCACTACACCTCCTACGCCTCGTTCGTGTTCGGCGTCTGGCACGGCCTGCTGGGCGGCCGCCCGGGCAAACCGTATGTCGACTGGAGCTACGGGCTGCTGGTGGCGCTGGTCCTGCTCGCGCTGGTGGTGCGGATCGTGTCGAACTCGCTGCGGCCGAAGGAGAGCCTGTCCGGGCCGCCGGTCCCGATGTCGGGCGACTCGGCCTCCGCCCCGATGCGCGCGGCGGCGATGTTCGCCCAGCTGGGGGCTTCCCGCGCGAACACCGGGGGGCAGCCGCGGCTGATGGTCTCCTCGGTCCAGGAGCCGGTCCTGTCGGCCCCGGTGTCCGGGGGGTACCCCGGCGCCCCGATGCTGCCGGCGCCGCTTCCGGCCGGGACCGGCGAGCTGGCCTACGAGCCCGGCTACGAGGGCCCGCCCCGCTACCTGGGGGCGCCGCGCCGGGCCGACAGCGGCCCGATGCCGCGCGCCGCGACCGGGCCGATCCCGCGCGCGGGCACCGGCCCGATGCCGCGCGCAGGCACGGGCCCGATGCCGCGGGCGGCGACCGGCTCGCAGCCGCGCCTGCCGACCGGGCCGTTCCCTGGTCCGGGGACGGGTCCGATGCCGCGCGCCGCGACCGGCCCGATGGCCGCCATGGGCGGTACGCCGTCGTGGCCGTCGGCCGGGCACCCGTCCGGTCCGATGCCGCGCGCCGCGACCGGCCCGTTCCCCAGCGCGTCGACCGGTCCGTTCCCGAGCGCGTCGGCCGGTCCGGCCGGCGGTCCGCAGTCATGGCCCTCGTTCCGACCGATGACCGGTCCGATGCCGCGAGCTGACGATCCCACCCCGCCGAGCGGCACCCGCTGGCCGGCTTCCCGGCCCGAGCCCGGGCCGATGAGGGCGGCCGGGCCGAGGCCCGGCCGCACGGGATCGCAGCCGCGAACGCCAAGTGGCTCGTTCCCGCAGGCGGGGACCGGCCCGATGCAGCGAGCCGAGTTCGGACCGACGGACGGCGGCCGTCGGCCACGTCCGGCCGCAGGCCCGCCCTCCGGCCCGATGCCCGGGCCGGGACCGGCCCGATCCCCCGCGCGGGCACGGGCCCGATCCCGCGTTCCGCCACCGGCCCGATGCCGGCCGCGGGCGGGCGGCAGCCCCGGCGGCCTTCCGGTCCGCCCTCCGGCCCGATGCCCCGCCCGGCCACCGGTCCGCAGGCCTGGCCGACGTCCGGTCCCGCCTCGGGCCCGTTCCCGCGCGCCACGACGGGTCCGCTGCCGGAGGCCGGAACCGGCCACCGGCCGGCTCCGTGGCCCGGATCGGGGCCGAGGCCGGCCGACAGGTCAGCGCCCGGCCGGGCCGCGCGCTCGCAGCCGCGAACGCCGGCCGGTCCCGGGACAGGCCCGATGCCGCGGGCCGGGTCCGGGCAGGGGGGTCAGCGGGCGGGAAACCGCTCGCAGCCTCGCGCCGCCGACTGGCCGGACCCGAACCCGGGCCAGCAGGGGTACTACGGATCGGAGCAGGACTACCCGTCGCCCCCCGGCTACCGGTTTCAGGCCGACTACCAAGCGCAGGCCGGCTACCAAGCGCAGGCCGACTACCAAGCGCAGGCCGACTACCAGGCCCATGGCGACTACCTGGCGCAGGGCGACTACCTGGCGCAGGGCGACGGCCGGGTGCCGTGGGAGGGCGGCCTGCCGGAGCCGGATCCCGCGCTCAGGTACCGGGAGCCCGGACCGGGAATGCCCGGCTACCGAGGATCCCGTGACGCCCGCTACGGGGGGGACCGACGCCGATGAACCCGACCAACGCGGCCGAACTCGACGTTCCGACGATCATGCGGATCGGGGCGGCCAGGATGACGGCCGGCCTGGACCGGCTGGCCCGGATCGATCTGGCCGCGCACAACGAGATCTTCGGCCCGCTGCCCCGGCTCTCGGCGGAGGACCTGGTCGCGATCGCGTCCCAGGTCGACCTGCGGGGCCAGGGCGGGGCCGCCTTCCCGTTCGCGCGCAAGCTCAGCGCGGTCATGGACACGGCCCGCAAGACCGGCCAGCCCACGATCGTGGTGGTGAACGCCACCGAGGGCGAGCCCGGGTCGTTCAAGGACAAGATGCTGATGATCAGGTCGCCGTACCTGATCCTGAGCGGCGCGGCGCTCGTCGCCGAGGCGATCGGGGCCGAAGAGGTCATCATCGGCGTGGCGGGCAACGAGCTCGCGAACCGGTCGATCGAGGCCGCCATCGCGGCCGAGCCCGGGCTCCAGTCGATGATGCGCGTCGTCCAGCAGCCCGACCGGTTCATCTCGGGCGAGTCCGGGGCGCTCGTCCGCGGCATCAACGGGAAGAAGCCGGTCCCGCCGGGGCGCAAGACCCTCGCGTCCGACAAGGGCGTGGCCGACCTGCCGACCCTGCTGTCCAACGCCTCGACGTTCGCCCAGATCGCGGTGCTGGCGCTGCTCGGCCCCGATCGGTTCGCCGCCGTCGGCGTGTCCGACGAGCCCGGCACCGTGCTGCTCAGCGTCAGCGGCTCGGCCAAGCAACCCGCCGTCGTCGAGTGCCCGACCGGGATCCCGCTCGGGGCGGTGCTCGACATCTGCCAGGCGCCCGCCGGGGACGGCGTGCTCATCGGCGGGTACCACGGCATGTGGCTGGACGCCGAGACCGCCTATCAGGTCCCGGTCGGCCGGGAGGGCCTCGCCTCGGCCGGGGGCGCGTTCGGCTCGGGGATCGTGCTGGCCCTGGGCGACGGCACCTGCCCGCTCGGCGAGGTCTCCCGGATCGCCAGCTACCTGGCGGGCGAGTCGGCCGGCCAGTGCGGCCCGTGCAAGCTCGGACTCCCGTCGATCGCCCGCGCGCTGGCGGCGATCGTCGACGGCTCCGGCGGCATCGAGGCGCTCGACGTGGCCCGCCGGGCGGCGGCGACGATCAACGGCCGGGGCGCCTGCGGGCACCCGGACGGGACGACGCGGTTCGTGCTGTCGGCGCTCGAGGTCTTCACCGAGGACCTCGCCGCCCACGTGTTCCACTCCTCCTGCGGCCGGCCGGTCCGCGGCATTCTGCCGCTGCCGGACGGCCCCGAGACGACCAACGCCAAGCAGCTCATGGTGGACTGGGTGCGGTGCGAGGGGCACGGGCTCTGCGCCCACCTGGTGCCGGAGCTGATCCACCTGGACAAGACGGGCTTTCCGGTCGTCTTGCCGATCCCGGTGCCGCCGTGGCTGGAGAAGGAGGCGAAGCACGCGGTGCAGATGTGCCCCGCCCTCGCGCTCCGTCTCGACACCGACCCGAGGAAGCGCGGCGCGGCGGGCGCGCGCAAGACGGGACCCATCCCGATCGCCGCCCCAGCCGCCCGCACCGGCCTGCTCGGCGGCCGCAGGTCCATCACCGCGGGCTAGCCGCGGGCTAGCCGGCGGGCCACCGGGCTACCTCCGCTCTGGTCGGGCGGGCTACCGGGCGGCGTCGGCGGCGGCGTCGAGCCGACGGTTGGAAGTCGGGAACGGGGCGGCCACCGTCCAGCCCTGGGCCCGCCACTGATCGGCCGAGATTCCCTGGCAGGCGTCGATGATGAGCGGGTTGGCGACGACGTCGGCGACGGCGGCGGGGTCGGCCGCGGCGAACTGCGGCCAGGCCGTGCCGACGAGCACCGCGTCCGCGTCCCGGGCCGCCGCCAGCGGGCTGTTGGCCTGGTCCAGGTGCGGGAAGGCGACCAGCGCGTTGCCCGCCGCCTGGGGATCGTAGACCACGACCTGCGCGCCGAGGCGGGCCAGCCGGTCGGCCACGTCCAGGGCCGGGGAGTCGCGGACGTCGTCGGTGCCGGGCTTGAACGCCGCCCCCCAGAGCGCGATCCGCTTGCCTGACAGGTCGCCGAGGAGGGCCGCGGCGAGATCGGCCACCCGCTGGCGGCGCCCGGAGTTGATCTCGTCGACCACGCCGAGCAGGCCGGCCGCCGTCTCCGCTCCGGCCGCGGCGGCGAACGCGGCCAGGCCGCGGACGTCCTTGGGCAGGCAGCCGCCGCCGTAGCCGATGCCGGCGGTCAGGAACGCCCGGCCGATCCTCGCGTCCATGCCCACGGCGTCGGCCAGCGTGGCGACGTCCCCGCCGGTCTTCGCGCAGACGTCGGCCATCGCGTTGATGAACGACACCTTGGTCGCCAGGAACGCGTTGGCGGCCCCCTTGACCAGCTCGGCGGTGACCGGGTCGGTGGTCAACAGCGGGATGCCGGCCTCGGTCAGCGGCCGGTAGACCTCGCGGATGGTCGCCTCGGCGGACAGGGTGGGCACCCCGACCACGATCCGGTCCGGCCGGAGGGTGTCGTCGACGGCGCGGCCCTCGCGCAGGAACTCGGGGTTCCACGCGACCTCGACCGCGTCTCCGGCGGGCGCCCGGCGACGAAGCTCCTCGACCAGCCGGGCGGTGGTACCGGGCGGGACGGTGGACTTGCCCACGATCAGCGCGGGCCCGGTCAGGTGCGGTGCGAGCGCGGCGACGGCCCCGAATACCTGGGACAGGTCGTATCCCGAATGGTCGGGCAGACCCGGGGTGCCGACGCCGACGAAGTGCACGGTGCCGAAGCGCGCAGCCTCCTCGAAGCTGGTCGTGAACGCGAGCCGCCCGGTCTTGGTGTGTCGTGCCAGCAGATCGTCGAGATCCGGCTCGAGGAACCAGGCGCGGCCGGCCCGCAGCAGCGCCACCTTGTCCGGTTCGATGTCGACGCCGAGCACCTCGTGCCCGAGCTCGGCCATGCACGCGGCGTGCGTGGCACCCAGGTGCCCGCATCCGATCACCGTCAGCCTCATGCTTCGGACGGTACGGGCGCGGCGTGGATGCGCGGTTTCGGCGTGGTGAACGGCACTGGGCGCGCGGCGGTCGGGCGTCTGTCACCGGCAATCGGGGGACTGCCAGGGCGGAATGCGACCCGTCAGCGCTGTGCAACGACCGGGCATGAACACTCTGTCATCATCGTCACCACGTACACCAGGCTGGACGAATATTGGGGTCGTCGTGGGTCTTTCGGGTCGCGGGCTGCCCCCTTTGGCACACGCTAACGTCTGCGGCCGAAAACCGCGGCCCCCAAAGGCACACGATCGCGAAGTCGGACAGTCAGGTAAGCGCGACGGCGGCCTGTTAGCGGAGCAAATGCGCCGCATCGCGATTGCTGAGGATCGCCGCGAGCTCGGCGTCTAGCTCGGCGAATGCGGCCCGAAGGGCGCTCTCGCAGGCTGGGTCGGGGCGGCGCCTAAGGTGGCCGAAGACGGTGTGCAGTGCATGCACAAGGAAATCTCCGAAGCTGAATGTGCCCATGCCTTGCCGTCCGCCTCCTCTCCCGATGTGCCTGATACCGCGGGAGTTTCTCATCGGCGGTGCACAGGCCTGAGAGTCCCGCTCGCATGCCGCCGGGTGTTTATCCCTCCTAAGAGGGACGCGCGATCCGTCTTCCCGGTGTACTACTCCATGAATAATTATTAGAAGAGCTACGTTTTGTCACCTATCGAGTGCTCACAGTAACCATTGCGGATCACCACTGTAGAGCTCTCACTCAATAAAACGCCCCAGCCGCGCCGGTCGTTACACCGCAATGAAAGTAACCCCACCCAGGCAAGAATTAGTGCCGAGTTCAAGTACCCATCGGCAAAGAAACCCCCGCCTGCGGCGAAGCCGCATCGGGGGGCGGGGGCATGAGGAACCAGGTCGGACTGGCCCAGGTCCGCAAGACCGTCCAAGTCGCATGACGCCCACTAGGTCGCCGTCGAGCACGGCATCACGGGATCGTGGCCCGGACTGGTCCTCGATCTCAACGCTGAGGGCTGGCCCCCACGCGAGTTGCGCCACTGCTTCGTCTCGATCATGTGCTCGGTCGGCTGCTCAACGACAAAAGGCCCGGTTTCCCGGGCCTTCCAATCGATTCTCCACCTGGTCGGGGTGACAGGATTTGAACCTGCGACCTCTTCGTCCCGAACGAAGCGCGCTACCAAGCTGCGCCACACCCCGGTGTCCGAGAGAAGCCTCTCGGACGAACCTCCGTTAGTTTAGCGGATAACTTGACGTCCCGCGCACGGTGCTCGAAGCAGCTCGCGCGGACGGTCAGGCCCAGCGCGGGACGAGCGTCAGCAGCGTCGCCTCGGGTCGGCAGGCGAACCGGGCGGGTGCCCACGGGGAGGTGCCGAGGCCGGCCGAGACGTAGAGCCACGCGGTGCGCCCGTTGTCCGGCGCGATCGGCGGGTGCATGGACAGGCCGCTCACCCGGGCCCGGTCGATGCCGCAGTTGGTGGTGAGGGCGCCGTAGCCGGGGATGCGGAGCTGGCCGCCGTGCGTGTGGCCGGCCAGCAGCAGGTCGTAGCCGTCGGCCGCGAACAGGTCCATCACCGCGGGCTCGGGGGAGTGCAGCACGCCGAGCCGGAGGTCGGCGGCCGGGTCGGCCGGTCCCGCGATCGCGTCGTAGCGGTCCCGGTCGGCGTGCGGGTCGTGCACCCCGGCGAGGGCGATGTCGAGGCCGCCGACGGCGAGCCGGCCGCGGTGGTTGTCCAGGTCGAGCCAGCCCGCCGCCGTCAGCTCGCTGCCGAGCTTCTCCCACGGCAGGTCGGGCTCGTACGCCTCGTGCTCGCCCGCGCTCGTCCGCCACAGGTAGCGGGCCGGGTTCTTCGGCTTGGGCGAGAACAGGTCGTTCGAGCCGTAGACGAACGCGCCGGGCTTGTCGAGGAGCGGTGCGAGGCAGTCGAGCAGCGGGCCGACGGCTTCCGGCGACGCGATCGAGTCCCCGGTGTTGATCACCAGGTCCGGGTCGAGGGCGGCCAGCGACCTGACGAACGCCATCAGCCGGTGCCGGCCGGGGGTCAGGTGCATGTCGGAGATGTGCAGCACCCGCAGTGGACCTGCGTCGGGCGGCAGCACCGGGATCGTCTCCTGGCGGAGCGCGAACCAGTTGCGCTCGATGACGGAGGCGTAGCCGATGGCCGCGGCGCCAGCGACGGCCGCAAGGGAGGTAATTGTTCGTGCGCGCACCCATCCATGGTGCCATGCCTCCCGGCGTGCGCGGCCCGTGTTCGGCGATCCGCATTCTGTGGCCGACGTCTCTCTAGGATGGGAACGTGAACGAACTCAAGGAACAGCTCCGCACCGACCTGACCGACGCGATGCGGGCGCGGGACCAGGTGCGGCTGCGCACGCTGCGGATGGCGCTCACCTCGATCACCAACGAGGAGGTGTCGGGCGACTCGGTCCACGAGCTCTCCGACGACCAGATCCTCAAGGTGCTCACCCGGGAGGCGAAGAAGCGCCGCGAGGCCGCCGAGGCGTTCGAGGCGGCCGGCCGGGCCGACCAGGCCGAGGCCGAGCGGGCGGAGGGCGAGGTGCTCTCCGCGTACCTGCCGGCCCAGCTCCCCGACGAGGAGCTGACGGCCCTGGTGGCGGCGGCCATCGCCGAGACCGGCGCCGTCGGCATGCCCGCGATGGGGAAGGTCATGAAGGCGGTGACCCCGCAGGTGGCGGGCCGGGCCGAGGGCGGCCGTGTCGCCGCCGAGGTTCGCCGTCAGCTCGGCACCGGCTGAGTAGAGTCGGCTACGCAACAGACAAGGCTGTCAACAGGGGGGCAGCCAGATCGGGGGGCACGATGAGCGGTAAGTACGTGCTGAAAAAGGGCGAGAGCGGCAAGTTCCACTTCAACCTGGTGGCGGGCAACGGCGAGATCATCGCCACCAGCCAGCACTACGAGCGGAAAGAGTCGGCCAGGCAGGGCATCAAGTCGGTCCAGAGCAACGCCGCGACGGACACGATCGAGGACGAGACCGAGGACTAGCCAGCGGGCTCGCGACTACCCGACAAAGCAAGCGACCGTCGGACATCTGAGATGTCCGACGGTCGCTGCGTTATCCGCTATGGGTGGCGGGGGCGTTGCGCGCCAGGCCGGTTCCGCCAGCCGCCGCCACCGCCGCCAGCCGCCGCCGCCGCCACCGCCGCCGCCAGCCGCCGCCACCGGCGCCGCCGCCGCCAGCGCCGCCACCGCCCTTGCCCGGCTTCTTCGGCGCCTTGGGCGGCACCGGGACGACCTGGCCGTTGCCCTTGCTCCAGAGCTCGCTACTCGGGGAGACCGTCCCGAACGCTCCCGACCCGCTGAGGTTGGCCGAGTCGAACGTCACCCGCCAGGTCGAGCCGGGCGCGTCGGCGCCGAACATCTCGCCCGGGCAGTTCTGGCCGCCGTACCATTCGCGATAGCAGGCGGTGGAGCCGGACATCGTGTCGTGCACCGTCGGCGAGATCGGGTTGAACACCGAGGTGTAGCTGACCAGGGCGCTGGTGTAGCCGGCGAAGGCGGCGTACGGGGTCCCGTTGCCGCTCGCCACGTTGGAGGTTCCGGTCTTGCCCGCGATCGGGTAGCCGCTGGGCAACGGGCCGAGACCGGCCGCGGTCGCCCCTCCCCAGGTGAACACGCCCTGCAGGATGTAGCTGGCCGCGTTGGCGACGTCACTCGACAGCACCCGGTGGCAGCCGGCCGACGGCGCGGGCAGCGACTGGCCGGCGGCGTCGGTGATCTTGCCGATCGCCGTCGGCGCGCAGTAGATGCCGCCCGAGGCCACGGTCGCGTAGGCCTCGGCCATCGACAGCGGCGACACGTTGACCGATCCGAGCGTGAACGAGGTGATCTGGTCGGCCGGGGGCTGGTAGTTCGGGGACTTCGGGTTCCCGTCGCCCTTGAGCAGCGAGTTGCCGTCCGCCCTGGTCATTCCCAGATCAACCGCCGTGTGGACGACGTTGCACAGCCCCACCTTCTGCTCAAGCAGGGCGAAGAAGGTGTTGATCGAGTCGGTCGTCCCGGTGTACAGCGTGTACGTGCCCTGGTCCTGGGGGCTGGAGTTCACGACCGGGAAGGGCTTAAGCGAGTCGCCGGAGCAGTCGGAGTAGCCGGGGACCGTCTGGGAGTTCTTGACCGTCGCCGTGTAGCCGAAGGGGACGCCCTGCTTGAGCGCCGTGAGCAGGGTGAACAGCTTGGACGACGACCCGGTCTGCACGCCGGCCTGGCCGCCGTACCCCGAGTTGACCGCGTAGTCGATCTCGGTCTGGCTCTTCTTGGGGTCGGGCCCGTACTGCCGGTCCTCGGCGATCGCGAGGATCTTCCCGGTGCCCGGCTGAACCAGGGCGGTCGTATCGACGTTGCGGTTCGGGTTGTAGGAGCCGGAGTTGGCCGGGAGGACGTAGTTGACCGCGTTGGTTGCGGCCGCCTCGTCCTGCGGGGCGAGCGTGGTGTAGATCTTCAGGCCGCCGGTGGACAGCAGCTTGGCCCGGTCCGTGGTCGTCGCGCCGAGCTGGGGATCGTTGAGGACCTCGTGGATCACGTAGTCGCAGAAGAACGCGTCCTGGCCGGCCGTGCTGGCGGCGCAGCCGCTCTGCTTGCCGCCCGGGTGCACCCCGATCTTCGTCGCCCCGAGGACGTTGGATTCCGCCAGTGACAGCGCGCTCGGGTTGGTCTGCGCGATCCGGGCGAGCACGGTGTCGCGCCGGGTCAGGGCCGCGGCCGGGTTGTTGATCGGATCGTACGCACTCGGGTTCTCCACGATGCCGGCCAGCGTGGCGGCCTGGGTCATGGTGAGCTTGGCGGCGGTGGTGTTGAAGTACGTCTCCGCCGCGGCCTCGATCCCCCACGCGCCGTCGCCGTAGTACGAGTCGTTCAGGTACCCGGCCAGGATCTGCGGCTTGGTCATCGTGTGCGCGACCTGGACCGCCATCCGCAGCTGGTCGAGCTTGCGGTTGAGGTTGTCGGCGGTGTCCGCCTGCTGCGCGGCCGGGTTGTCGAGATCCTGGAGCACGAGCACGTTCTTCACGTACTGCTGCTCCAGGGTGGAGCCGCCCTGGATCGGCTTGTGCTCGAGGTCGTTGACGAGCGCCCGGATCGTGCCCTTGACGTCGAGCGCGCCGTGCTGCCAGAACCGGTCGTCCTCGATCGCGACGATCGCCGTCAGCATGTTGGGCGAGATCTGGTTGTAGGTGACCGGCTGCCGGTCGATGCCATTGGCGTAGGTCATCCCGTCGCCGAGGTCGACGCCCCAGACGTACGTGATCAGGTTGCCCTCGCGGTCGTAAATGGCCGACCGCTGGGCCAGGCTGTTCGAGTCGACCGAGATCGTGCTGAATTTGTCGGCCGTGTTCCGCACGAGAATGCCGGTGGCGGCCACGACGGGCACCACCATCGCCGCCACGAGCACGCCGCCGAGCGCCGAGAAAATGACCAGGCGCCCGACGAGGCCCGTCTTCCCCAAGATCCGGTTCAAGAGCTGCACGCGTCATAGCGTACGCGGGTGAGCACGGTACTACTGCGGCCATGTCGGCGCCTAGGTCGGCACGCAGCCAGTTTCGTCACGCTGGGGGTGTACCCGGAACCAGTCGGTGACTACCCCCAGGGCTGTATATAGCCCATTAGGACTATCTCTGAAATGGCCATACCGGGTCTTGGCAGGGATGCCCCGACTTCCGTAAGTTCCTTTATCACGAACCGGTAACCGTGACTGGGGTGGCCGCACACCCTCACGGCCCATGCAATCCGTCATCGCAGACCGTCCGGGTACACGTGTACCCGGCGATCAAGAGGAGTTGGGCACATGTGGATCACCGACTGGACCACACGCGCCGCCTGTAAGGGAACCGATCCGGACGAGCTGTTCGTCCAGGGTGCGGCCCAGAACCGCGCCAAGCTCATCTGCCGGGGCTGCCCGGTGCGTACCGAGTGCCTTGCGGACGCGCTCGACAACGGCATCGAGTTTGGCGTCTGGGGCGGAATGACCGAACGTGAGCGGCGCGCGCTACTTCGCCGCAGGCCCGACGTCACGTCGTGGCGTGAACTGCTCGAGAAGGCCCGCGACAACTACGAGCGTCAGGGCATCGACGAGCTCGTGGCGGCCGGCTAGGCCGCTCGCCCCGGACGGCGCTGGCGCCGGGGCCGGCAACGAGGCCGGCCAAAGCCAGCTATCGATGAGCCAGCGGGCTATCGCTGAACCTCGAACGACTCGCCCACGCGGCGCAGCCCGGCGAGGTCATGCACATCGTCGGGCAGAGCGGGCACCTCGACCACGGGAACGGCGGGGTGCGCCGACATGAACGAGCCGGCCACCCGCCGCTCTCGTTCGCCCAGGTTCATCCTGGACGCGTGCAGGCGCAACGCGGCGGCGGTGACGGTCTCCACGGCGACGGTGTCACGGGCGGCGGAATCAGTCGCCAACGGTCCGTTCGAGATCATGGTTTCGAGGGTTTCCGCGGCCCCGACCGAGCGCGCGGCGCTCAGCCGGCAGCTGCCCGCGCTGTGCACCCGGTTCAGCAGCAGCCCGGCCAGCGGCATCCGCTCCTCGGCCAGCCGCTCGACGAAGTAGGACGCCTCGCGCAGCGCGTCGGGCTCAGGCGTGGCCACCACCAGGAACGAGGTCCCCGGCGCCTGGAGCAGCTTGTAGGTTGCATCGGCGCGCTCGCGGAACCCGCCGAACATCGTGTCGAACGCGCTGACGAACGTCTGCGCGTCGCGCAGCAGCTGGCCGCCGAGTACCTTGGTCATCGCGCCCGTCATCATCGAGAACCCGGCGTTGAGCATCCGCCCGAACGGGCGTCCTGCCTTCACCGGGCTGGTGAGCAGCCGGATCAGCCGTCCGTCGAGGAACCGGCCGAGCCGCTCGGGCGCGTCGAGGAAATCGAGCGCCGACCGGCTCGGCGGGGTGTCGACCACGATCAGGTCCCACTCGTCCGATCGCCGCAGCTGCCCGAGCTTCTCCATCGCCATGTACTCCTGGGTGCCGGCGAAGCTGGAGGAGAGCGACTGGTAGAACGGGTTGGCCAGGATCTGCGCCGCCCGGGTCGGGTCGGAGTGCGCCTCGACGACCTCGTCGAACGTGCGCTTCATGTCGAGCATCATCGCGTGCAGGCTCCCGCCCGCCTCGTCGTCGATGCCCTCGACCAGCCGGGGGGTGTTGTCGAGGGAGCTCAGGCCCATCGACTGGGCCAGCCTGCGGGCCGGGTCGACCGTCAGCACGCAGACCTGGCGACCGCGCTCCGCCGCCCGCAGCCCGATCGCGGCCGCCGTCGTCGTCTTCCCGACGCCGCCGGAGCCGCAGCAGACGACGATCCTGATCCGCCGGTCGTCGATGATCCGGTCAATGTCAAGCTGCGGATTGGTCGTCATGGTCATGCCGCCCCCTGTTCCCGGAGCTCGGCCGCCAGGCGGTGCAGGGCGGCCAGGTCGATCCCCTCGGGGATCAGCGTCAGCTCGTAGACCGGCTGGCCGGCCGCCTCGATGTCGGTCCGCTCGCGGTCCTCGAGCTCGAGATGGCGGGTGTGCCCGGCGAGCTCGTCGGCCAGCTCCGCCGCCAGCGCGTCGGTGCTGTGCAGCCCGGCCGCGGTCAGCGCCTCGGCCATGGCGGCCAGGTCCGGCGGCGCCTTCAGCTCCTCGCGGCTGAGCACGGCCGGCTGCGCCATGTTGATCACGATGCCGCCGACCTGCATGCCCGGGATCGCGCGGATCTCGGCGATGCCGTCGAGGGTCTCCTGGACCGGCATCTCCTCGAGGGTGGAGACGAAGTGCACGGCCGTCTGCGGTGACTTGATCACGTTGGCGACCGAGTCGGCGTGGGCGCGGACCGGGCCCACCTTCGCCAGCCCGGACACCTCGGCGGTGACGTTCAGGAACCGGCCGATCCGCCCGGTCGGCGGCGCGTCGAGCACCACCGCGTCGTACACGAACCCGCTGGGCGACCCGGGCTGCCTGCGCCGCGTCGCCTCGGTCGCCTTGCCGGTGACGAGCACGTCGGACAGGCCGGGCGCGATCGTGGTGGCGAAGTCGACCATGCCCAGCTTGTTCAGCGCGTTCCCGACCCCCCGGAGGTTGTAGAACATCTGCAGGTAGTCGAGGAGCGCGCCCTCGGGGTCGATGGCGAGCGCGTACACGTCGCCGCCGGCGTCGCGCCCGTCGTCGGCCTCGCCCGGCCCGATCGCGATCTTGCGCTCCGCGTAGGGGAGCGGCGGGCGGTCGAACAGCCGGGCGATGCCCTGCCTGCCCTCGGCCTCGATCAGCAGCACCTTCCGGCCGGCGTGCGCGAGGGCGAGGGCGAGTGCGGCGGCAACGGTGGTCTTGCCGGTGCCACCCTTGCCGGTGACGACGTGCAGCCGCACGCCGTCCCAGTCCGTGTCCCTCGCGGTCATGCTCAATCCCTGATCGTTGACGACGGCGCCTGGTAGTGCGTCCTATGGAGGCTATCGCCGCTCACCGACCGGTACGTGCCGGTCCGGTGCAGGTCCGGCCGCTCGGCGGTCGCGGGCGGTGCGCGCCCGGTGCGGCCCGGCGGTGGATCGAGATCAAAATCGAGGGTACCGAACGGACCCGGGCGGCTCTTAAGGCTCAACGGTCGACTGTGTTGTTTTGCCGGCGCGGACTAGTCTGAACATAGGCCCGCACGGTCGTTCCTAATGCGGTGGCAGCTGCTAATGAGGAGGCGGAGCTATGGAAGCTCTGATCGTGGTCATCGTGCTTTTGGTGATTGCCGGAGTGATCGCACTCGGACGTTCGATGAAGGTCGTCCAGCAGTACGAGAAGGGCGTTCTCTATCGGTTCGGCCGGGTGGAGTCCCAGCTGCTCGAACCGGGCCTTGTCTTCATCCGGCCGATCGGCGACCGGGTGGAGAAGGTCAACATGCAGATCATCGCGATGACCGTGCCCGCCCAGGAGGGCATCACCCGCGACAACGTGTCGGTCCGGGTGGACGCGGTCGTGTACTTCCGCGTGGTTGACCCGATCAAGGCCACGGTGAACGTGAACAACTACGTGAACGCCGTCTCCCAGCAGGCGCAGACGTCGCTGCGGTCGATCATCGGCCAGTCCGAGATGGACCAGCTGCTGGCCGAGCGCGAGACCGTCAACAAGAAGCTCCGGCAGACCATCGACGAGCCGACCGAGGAGCCGTGGGGCATCCGGGTCGAGCGGGTCGAGATCAAGGACGTGTCGCTGCCCGAGGGCATGAAGCGCTCGATGTCGCGGCAGGCCGAGGCCGAGCGCGAGCGGCGCGCCCGGATCATCACCGCCGACGGTGAGTACCAGGCGTCCAAGCGGCTGGCGGCGGCGGCGTCGGTGATGGCCAAGGACCCGGCCGCGCTGCAGCTGCGGCTGCTGCAGACCGTGGTCGAGGTGGCGGGCGAGAAGAACAGCACGCTGGTCATGCCGGTCCCGGTCGAGCTGCTCCGGTTCTTCGAGAAGATGGCGCCCGGCCCGGTCGCCGCCACCGGGTCGACCGCGCTGGCGGACGCCGAGGCCGAGGACGCCGCCAACGCCGATCTCGGCGACGCGGAGGTGGCCGCGGCCGAGGCGGCCATCGCTCACTTGCCTGCGCCCCCGGCGGCACCGGCGCCCGCCGCCGTGCCCGAGCTGGGCGAGGTGCCGCCGGTGCCGCAGGTGCCCCCGGTGTCCGGCGCGTCCGGCCTGCCCGAGCTCGCGCCCGGCGAGGAAGTTCCGGCCGCCGACCGCTAATGTGAGCGCCATGACAAAGTGGGAGTACGTCACCGTGCCGCTGCTGTCGCACGCGACCAAGCAGATCCTGGACAACTGGGGCGACGAGGGATACGAACTCGTCTCGGTGGTGCCGGGCCCGACCGCCGAGCAGCTGGTCGCCTACATGAAGCGGCCGAAGGCGTGAGCACCCCGTCGGAGCGGCTGGCCGCGCTCGGGCTCACGCTGCCGCCGGTGGCACCGCCGCAGGCGGCCTACGTGCCCGCCGTCCGGACCGGCAACCACGTCTACGTGTCCGGTCAGCTGCCCCTGGCGCACGGGAAGCTGCAGGCGACCGGGAAGGTCGGCGACACCGTGACCGCCGAGGAAGCCGCCGGGCTGGCCCGGCTGTGCGCGCTCAACGGGCTCGCCGCCGCCGCCTCGGTGGCGGGCGGCCTGGACGCGATCAGGCGGATCGTCAAGGTCACCGGCTTCGTCGCCAGCGTGCCGTCCTTCACCGGGCAGCCGGCCGTGATCAACGGCGCGAGCGAGTTCTTCATCGAGGTCTTCGGCGAGGCCGGGCGGCACGCGCGGAGCGCGGTCGGGATGGCGGTGCTGCCGCTCGACACCCCGGTCGAGGTCGAGCTGATCGTCGAAGTCGCGTAAGGGCGCCGGGCGGCGTGCGGATACGGCTTGACTGGTTCGGCGAGAAGCTCGCGCAGCGGCTGGCCGACCTTGAGGCGGGGCGGATCGCCCCGGCGGTCCCTCGCGACGCCGCGACGGTGATGCTGCTGCGCCCGGCCGGTGCCGGTGCCGGTACGGGTTCCGCGGTCGGCGTTGCCGGCCCGGCCAGCGCGGCCGGGGTCGAGGTGCTGATGCTGCGGCGGGTGGCGGCGATGAAGTTCGCGCCCGGCGCCTACGTGTTCCCCGGCGGCTCGGTCGACCCGGCCGACTACGACGCCCCGGTCGGCTGGCACGGGCCGGACCCGGCCGAGTTCGGCGCCCGGCTCGGCGCGTCGGCCGAGATGGCCCGCGCGCTCGTCTGCGCGGCCGTGCGAGAGACGTTCGAGGAGGCCGGCGTGCTGCTCGCGAGCGCGCCCGGCGGCGGCCCGGTGGCCGACCCGTCCGGGCCGGCCTGGGAGGCGGACCGGGCGGCACTGGTGGCCGGGGACGTGACCCTGGCCGAGCTGCTGTCGCGGCGCGGCCTGGTGCTCCGCGCGGACCTGCTGGTGCCGTGGGCGCGCTGGATCACCCCCGAGGGCGAGCCGCGACGGTTCGACGCGCGGTTCTTCGCCGCCGCGCTGCCGGCCGGCCAGGTGGCGACCGGGCACGCGGCGGAATCCGACCGCATCGCCTGGCTGCGTCCGGCCGACGCCATCGAGTCCGCGCGGGCCGGGCAGATCTCGATGCTCCCGCCGACGGCGACCACGCTGCACGACTTCGCCGTCGCGAGCGCGGACGGCGCCGTCGTCGGCGGAGCCGTCGTCGGCGAGGACGCCGTAATCGAGATTCTCGGCCGCCGCCGCGTGATCGAGCCGGTCGTGCCGCGGCTCGTCCTCGAGGACGGCCGGGCCTGGCTCTACGTCCCGGACGAGGTGGGGTACCCGCTGTGAACGCGGAATCCGGTCTCCGCCCGGCCGACGGCAGCCGGGCGGCCGACGGCATGGGCACCGCCCGCGCCTGGTGCGTGCTGGCGCCCAACCCGTCGCCGATGACGCTTGACGGCACCAACACCTGGATCATCGCCGAACCCGGCTCGCCGACGGCGGTGGTGGTCGACCCCGGGCCCGACGACGAGGGCCATCTGCGGCGGGTACTCGAGCTCGCCTGCGCCTCCGGCCGGCGGGTGGCGCAGATCGTGCTCACCCACGGGCACCCGGATCACTCGGCCGGCGCGGCCGCCTTCGCCGAGCTCAGCGGGGCGCCGGTCGGGGCTCTCGACCCGGCCTTCCGGCTCGGCAGCGAGGGCTTCGGGCCGGGGACGGTGCTGACCAGCGGCGGCTGCGAGCTCCGGGTGGTGGCTACCCCGGGGCACACGGCCGACTCGCTGAGCCTGCTCCTGACGGCCGACGGCGGCCTGCTGACCGGCGACACGGTGCTCGGCCGGGGCACCACGGTGATCGCCGGCGACGGTTCGCTGAGCGACTACCTGCGGACGCTCGACGAGCTCCGGGCGCTGGCGGACGAGGCCGGCCTGGGGGTGCTGCTGCCCGGCCACGGGCCGCTGCTGGCGGATCCGGCCGGGGTACTCGACTACTACATCGCGCACCGGCGGGAGCGCCTCGATCAGATCCGGGCGGCGCTCGAGGGCGGCGCGCGCACGCCCGCCGAGGTCGTCGCGGTGGTCTACGCCGACGTGGACCGGGCGCTGTGGCCGGCCGCCGAGCAGTCGGTCCGCGCCCAGCTGGACTACCTGGCGGGCCGCTAGGCCCCGCGGCCGGGCCGTTACCCGGCCGCTAGCGGGCGCGCTTGCGGAGCCGCTCGGTATCGAGGATGAGCACCGAGCGGGCCGAGATCTGCAGCCACCCCCGGGCGGCGAAGTCGGCCAGCGCCTTGTTCACCGTCTCGCGGGACGCGCCGACCAGCTGCGCCAGTTCCTCCTGGGTGAGGTCGTGGTGCACGTGCAGACCATCGGGTTCCTGGGTGCCAAAACGGTCAGCGAGGTCGAGCAGGTTCTTGGCCACCCGGCCGGGGACGTCGGTGAACACGAGGTCGGCGGTCACGTCGTTGGCCCGGCGCAGCCGCTGGGCGAGGGCGCGGAGCATATGCAGCGACACATCGGGCCGCTCGCGGAGCCAGGGCGTCAGCGCCTCGTGCTTGAGCGCGCCCAGCACCGCGTCGGTCACGGCGCTGGCCGAGGAGGTCCGCGGCCGCGGGTCGAACAGCGACAACTCGCCGAACATCTCGCTCGGCCCGATCACGCTCAACAGGTTCTCGCGGCCGTCGGCGGCCGCGCGGGTGAGTTTCATCTTGCCGTCGATCACCACGTAGAGCGCGTCGCCGTCATCGCCCTCGAGGAAAAGGTGCTCGCCACGCGAGAGTTTCACCTCCGCCATCTGCCGGCGGAGGGCGCGGGCGTCCTCGTCGTCAAGTCCGTCAAATAGCGGTGCCCGTCTCAGCACGCTTTCCGTGTTGTCCACCGGTCCTCCTCGCTCCCAACCTGGCCATTACCAAGTGTGAGTCATGCGGTGCCATGCTCTGCGCCCGGCACCCAAAGTATTCCCGCCTACGTTGACAAAGTGCATGGACCTCCCCGGCATTCCTGCGACTTTCGACTACCCTACGTAGCGATGTGATTGCGTCTGGGGGGCGGAATGGGTACTGCCTGGCGTCGCCTCGCCGTTTCCGGCGGCCTCCGGCTCGCCGTGCTCGGGCTGATCGGCGCGGTGAGCGCGGCGGCGGTGGGGGGAGGAACGGCCGCGCTGACGGCGGTCCGGGCGCGGGCGGACGGCAAGCCGAGCGCGGGGCAGTTGTCCTCGGCCCAGAACCTGGTCGCCTCCCGGGCGGCCGCGCTGGCCCGGGCCGCGGTCAAGGCGGGCACGCTGACGGCGGCCCTGGCCGGACTCAGGACGCAGGCGGAGGCGCTGGCCGAACGGTACGACCACGAGGTCTCGCTCGAGCAGCAGGCCTCCGCCGCCTACCAGGCGGCCGAGACCCGGCTGGCGGTGGCGAGGAGGTCCGAGCAGCGCGCGGCGGCGCAGCTCGCCCAGCTGGCGGCGGCCGAGTACGAGGCCGATGGCGGCCCGAGCATGGCCGCCGCCGTCTTCGCGGGCATCACCAATCCACGCGGCTACCTAGGGGCGATCGGCCTCCAGCAGACGATGGACGATCAGCGCGCCGACCTGCTCGCCGCGAGCCAGGCCGACGCGATCGTCACCCGGCTCTTCAGCCAGCAGGCGGCCGGGCTGCTGGCGCAGCGGCGGGCCGCCGCCCAGACGGCCGCGTTCCTGAAGGCGGCCGTGGCGGCGGCGGTCGGCCGCCAGACGGCCGTGGTCCGGCTGGCCGAGGCGTCCAGGACCCGGCTGGCGGCCGAGGCCGCCGTCGCGCGGGCGAGCGCGGCCACGCTCGCGGGGGCGGGCGGTTCGGCCGCCTCGGCCGCCTCGTCGTCCGTTGTCACCCAGCCGGGCGCCGTCGCCGCGAGCGTGCTCGCGGGCGGCCCCAGCGGCGCCGCCCCGGGCGTGTTCGCGCCCGACTGGGCGCCCGACGCCGGCGCGAGCGCGGCCCAGGGGGACACGGCCGCCGACTGGGCGCTCACCCAGCTCGGCCAGCCCTACCAGTGGGGTGCGGCCGGGCCGCGCTCCTACGACTGCTCCGGGCTCGCGCTGCAGGCGTGGGCCAGGGCGGGCGTCCGGCTGCTGCACTGGACCGGGTACCAGTGGGTATCCGGGCCGCACGTGCCGCTGGCCGGCCTCCGCCGGGGCGACCTGGTGTTCTACGCCTTCAATGCCGCCGACCCGGCCACCATCCATCACGTCGGCATCTACCTCGGCCGCGGCCTGATGGTCGACGCCCCGTACACCGGGTCGTTCGTGCGGATCGACAGCATCTACGCCTTTCCCGGCCTTATCGGCGCCACCCGCCCCGCCGCCTAAGGGCAGGTCACGTCGTGCGTTGGCTACAGAGTGTTCGCTAAATGTTTGGCCGCTGACGGTGGGTGGCGGGGCCTGTTACGCGTAACCTGACCAGATGGCGGAGACTAGGCGGTGCGAGCGCTGCGGCATGGAATTCATGCCCAAGCGCGAGCATGCCCGGTTCTGCTCCGCTCGCTGCCGGGTCGCCTGGAACCGCGAGAACTGGAACCTGGTCAACCGCGACCAGCAGAAATGGGGCAGCGAGAACTGGGACGACGGGGACCGCCGCCCGGGCGACCGAGCCGAGCGCCCTCGGCTGGGCGCTGGTCGCCATGCGCGATACCACCGACCGGCTCGGCAAGGTCAGGGCGAGCGACCGCGCGCAGGCCTTCGCGGTGATCGGCGAGGCCGTCTGGTGGGTCACGATCGTCGACGCCACGCTGGTGCGGTACTACCCCGACGACTACGACGGCGCGCTGGCGGGGCTGCCCGGGTGGCAGCGGCGGGTGACCGAGGCCACGTTCGGCGGCCTCCGGTTCGTGCGGAACCGGATGGGCTACTACGCCGATCACGCCGACTTCATCCAGCCCCGGCCGGACGAGGTCGAGGGCGGCGACGCGCCGATCACCGAGTGGACCTGGCGGTCGCTGCCCGCCCCGACCCTGGAGACCCTGCCGCCGCGCGGCCAGGAATGGGAGCTGAGCCGGTACCGGGCGTACCAGGACCGGCTGGCCGGCCGCCCGATCGGCGAGACCTTCGCGCTCGCCTCCGCCTTCCTGACGCTGGTCGCGTCCCAGGCGGGCGCGGCCGCCCTCGGCGCCTGAAGGCCGGACGAAGACCCATAATTCGGAAGAATCACGCAAAGTTAGTATCGTAGCGTGTATTGTCTGTTACACCGTGTTATGAGACGATCTTTCTAGGGCCGGAAGGCGCGGTTACCTGGAGAGGCTCGCGGCATGTTCATGGCCCGGCATAGGCGGTCGGCGCGGCGCTCGTCGGCCCGCAACGGGCCCGGCCGCGCCCGGTATCGGGGCGCCAGGCGCTGTGGGTGAACACGCTTGAGCGCCGGTACGACTTCCACCTCGGCGAGGCGATCAGGGCCGCGATCGAGGGCAGCCACGACAAGGCGACCAAGCACTCGGGAACCGCGCTCTCGATCAGCCGGGAGCTGTACGCCGGCGCGCCCGACCCGGCCCGGCACCAGCCCGAGCTGGCGGCCGCGCTCTGCGCGCACGCTCGCTACCGGGCCGGGTGGCAGGCGCATCGCGATGCTGGCCGAGTCGGCCGGGCACTACGCCGAGCTGGCCGAGGCCGACCCCGCGGTCTACGAGGTCGCGCGGATCGACGTGCTCACGCGGGTCGCGCTGGCGTCGGACGAGGCGGGCAACACGGCGGCCGCCATCGGCCTGCTGCGCGAGGTCATCGGGATGTACCTCAAGGCGCCGGCGGCCGATCCCGAGGAACGGGACATCGGGCTGGCCAGGGCCCGTTTCCAGCTCGGCCGCTGCCTGCTCGCGACCGGGCAGCCCGGAGACGGGCTGGCGGAGATCGATACCGGGCTCGAGCTGGCGGCCGAGGTGCTCGACCGGCTCGGGCGCTCGCGACCACGGAGCCCGGCTGGCTCGACTCCGCCCCCCGGTACCTGCAGCTGGCGGCCCCGGACTGGTCGGCGGCGGCGGTCCGGTCGATGACCGGGCACGCGGCCGCGGGGCGATGGCAGCGGGCGGCGATCTCGGCCCAGGCCGCCATCCTGATCTCGGGCGGCCTGGCGGGCCTCGGCGGCGAGACGCTCCGCGACGCGCACGCGGCGATCGCCGCCCGGGCGGAGGCTATCTTCCGCGACGGCGCGTTACAGGCCCTCGTGCTCCACGTGGCGCTTGCGTGAACGCTCAACCTCGGCCTCGGCGGCCGCGCGGCCGGCCCAGTGCGAGCCCTCGACCGACTTGCCGGGCTCCAGGTCCTTGTAGACCTCAAAGAAGTGCTGGATCTCCAGCCGGTCAAACTCGGGGACGTCGTCGATGTCCTGCAGGTGCGCCTGCCGGGGGTCGCTCGCGGGGACGCAAAGGATCTTGTCGTCCGGGCCCTTCTCGTCGGTCATCTGGAACATGCCGATCACCCGGGCGGTCACCAGGCAGCCGGGGAAGGTCGGCTCCTCAAGCAGCACCAGGGCGTCAAGCGGGTCGCCGTCGCCGCCAAGCGTCTCGTCGATGAACCCGTAGTCGGCGGGGTACCTAGTCGAGGTGAAAAGCATCCGGTCAAGCCTGATCCGGCCGGTCCGGTGATCGACCTCGTACTTGTTCCGGTGGCCCCGGGGGATTTCGATGACTACTTCAACGTCCATGTTCGCTCCACACGTTAGTAACTGATTTACTCCATTGTCGCCGGTCGCATGTGCGCGGCCGGACGGCGGGTCCATCGACGACCGGCGATGTAGCCCTAAGCTGCTGGGCACACTCGCTTCCCGCGAAAGGTATGTTCGTGCACCGCACACGGACCATGGCCGTGGCCACGCTGGCCCTGCTGAACGTGTTCACGCTCGGGGCCGGGGCCGCGGTGGCGCACATGCTCCCGCCCAGGCTCGCGGCGCTGCGCATCCCCACCACCGCAGGCGGGCCGCTGATCGCGGCCGCGCCGGTGCTGGCGCCCGCGGGCACATCGACGACCGAGACCGCGGGCACGCGGTCGCAGGCGGCCCTGCCCACCGCAGCCGGACTCAGCGCCATGCTCGGCGCGGCGCTGCCCTCGGCCGATACCGGGCCGGGGGTCGGCATCGAGGTCGCCGACGCGCAGACCGGCCAGGTGCTCTACCAGGACAACGCCAGCGCGCTCGCCACCCCGGCCTCCACCACCAAGCTGATGACGGCGGTGGCCGCGCTCGCGGTGCTGGGCCCTGATGCACGGTTCACTACCGCGGTGCGGCAGCAGAAGGGCACTATCGTGCTGGTAGGGGGCGGTGACCCTACCCTCGCCGTGAATCAGTACCCCTCCTCCGACTACCCGCAGCCAGCCACGCTCGCCGCACTGGCGGCGAGCGCCGCACGCGCGCTGAGGGCGCAGGGGCGCGATTCCGTGCGGCTGGACTACGACGCTTCACTTTACCGTGGGCCGGGCCTGGCACCCGGCTGGACCGACGGCGACGTCAGTACGGGAAATGTCACACCGATCGTCGCCCTCGAGGCCGATCAGGGCCGGCTGACGCCGGGCCGGCGCGCTGCAGGACTCCGACGATCCGGTCAACTACTCGGCCCGGACGATGGACCCGGTCGGCCTGACCGTGGCGGCGTTCGCCGAGCCTGCTCGAGCGGGACGGCATCTCGGTCGAGGGCACGCCCGCGCCCGTCACCGCCCCCGCCTCCTCGACGCTGCTGGCCAGCGTGACGTCGCCCACGGTGGCCGCGATCGCCGAGCAGATGCTGCTCGAGTCCAACAACGTGATCGCCGAGAACCTGGCCCGGCACGTGGCGATCGCGCTGGGGATGCCCGCCACGTTCGCGGCGCCGCCGACGCGGTGATGACCGAGGCGCGCCGCCTGGGCGTGACCACGCCGATTCAGCCTGGTCGACGGCAGCGGCCTGTCGCCGGACGACGGCATCGCGCCGGAGACGCTGGTGCGCGTGCTCGAGCTGGCGGCGAGCAGGCCGCGGCTGCGGGCGGCCATCACCGGGCTGCCGGTGGCCGGCTTCGTCGGGACGCTCTCGTCCGGCGACAGCGACTTCGGCGGGATCGGCGGCCTGGCCGACGGCACCGCGCGCGGGGTGGTGCGGGCCAAGACCGGGAACCTGTCCACGGTCGCGACGCTGGCCGGGCTCGCCTACGACCGCGCGGCAGGCTGCTGATCTTCGCGATCATGGCCCCGCAGGTGCCCGGGGCAGGCCTGCTGCAGAACGCGGCCGACGCGATCGACTCGGCCGCCGCCGGGCTGGCCGGATGCGGCTGCCGGTAGGCGGCGCGCGGGGAAACGGCCGCCGCATCTGCCGTTACCGCCGGCGAGCACGTACGGTAGGACTGTGAGCAGCACACAGATGATCGACTGGGACACGGCGATCTCGACCGGCGTCCGCTTTGCCAAGCAAGGGCCGCAGGTCAGCCTCACGGACGCCCGCGCAGTGGTAGCCGAACTGCGCGGCCTGACCACCGTCGTCCAACAGCCCGTCCGCGAGGTCACCCAGCTGACCAGCCAGGGTTCGGTCGGGCCGGTGGCCGTGGTGGACCGCCCCGGGTGGATCAAGGCCAACGTGGGCGGGTTCCAGGTGGTACTCGAACCGCTGGCCGACAAGCTGGCCGAGCGGGGCAACTCGATGCCCGGCGGCCAGGTGATCGGCTCGGTCGGCGCCCGGGTCACCGGCGTGCAGGCCGGCCTCATCCTCGCGTACCTGTCGTCGCGGGTGCTCGGTCAGTACGAGCTGTTCCTGCCGCCGGGCGAGGGCGAGGCGCCCGCCAGCGGCGCGAACGGCGCCAACGGCGCCAACGGATCGACCGCCGCCGCCAACGGCGGCGGCGGCGGACCTCCGGCGTCGGCCGCCTGACCCTGGTCGCGCCGAACATCGTCATGGTCGAGCGCGAGCTCGGGGTCAACCCGCATGACTTCAGGCGCTGGGTGTGCCTGCACGAGGAGACCCACCGGGTCCAGTTCACCTCGGTGCCGTGGCTGCGCGGCTACGTCCAGGGCATGATGACCGAGTTCCTGCTCGCGTCGGACCTGGACGCGAGCGCGATCGTGGACCGGCTGCGGTCGGCTGCGGGCGCGGTCGCCGGCGCGGTCAGGGGCGGCGACGGCGAGTCGCTGATGGAGGCGATGCAGACCCCCGCCCAGCGCGAGCTGCTGGACAAGCTCACCGCGGTGATGACCCTGGTCGAGGGGCACGGCGACTACGTCATGGACGCGGTCGGCCCCCAGGTGGTGCCGTCGGTCGCGGAGATCAGGGAGAAGTTCTCGCAGCGGCGCGGCTCGGCCGGCCGGATGGAGCAGATCCTGCGCCGCATCCTCGGCATCGACCTGAAGATGAAGCAGTACGAGCAGGGCTCGAAGTTCGTCGCGGAGGTAGTGGCGGAGGCCGGGATGGCCGGTTTCAACCGGGTCTGGACCTCGCCCGAGACGCTGCCCACCCGGGCCGAGATGGCCAAGCCCGCTGACTGGCTGGCCCGGATCGGCTGAGTGTGGGCGGAGGCCTTTCCCCGGCCGTCGCCGCGGTCCGCAATGCGGTACGCGCGTCGCTGGCCGGGCTAGCGCCGGGCGACCTGGTGCTGGCCGCGTGCTCGGGCGGTCCCGACTCGCTCGCGCTGGCGGCCGCGCTCGCGTTCGTCGCGCCGCGGGCCGGGCTCCGGGCCGGCGCGGTCACCGTCGATCACGGGCTCCAGGAGGGGTCGGCCGACCGGGCGGCGGCGGTCGCGGCGGCGCTTGGCGGCCTTGGCCTCGACCCGGTGCGCGCGGTCGCGGTGACGGTTGACGGCGGCGGCGGTCCCGAGGCGGCGGCGCGCACGGCGCGGTACGCCGCCCTCGAGGCGGCGGCGGCCGACCTCGGCGCGACGACCGTGCTGCTCGGCCACACCCTCGACGACCAGGCGGAGACCGTGCTGCTCGGGCTCGCGCGCGGCTCGGGCGCGCGGTCGCTGGCGGGCATGCCGCCGCGGCGCGGCATTTTCCTGCGGCCCCTGCTCGGCCTGCGCCGCCAGGTGACGACGGGCGCCTGCGGGGCGCTCGGCCTCGCGCCGTGGGCGGACCCGCACAACGCCGACCGGCGGTTCGCCCGGGTGCGGGTCCGGCTCGACGCGCTGCCCGCGCTCGAGGCCGCGCTCGGGCCGGGGGTGGCCGAGGCGCTGGCCCGGACCGCCGATCAGCTGCGGGACGACGCCGAGGTTCTCGAGCAAATCGCTTTGTCCGAACGGTCCGTGGATCCTCGTCTGCTGTCGGCCGCTTCCCTGGCCGGGCTGCCCGGCGCGGTGCGGACCCGGGTGCTGCGCTCGGCCGCCCTGGCGGCGGGCTGCCCGGCCACCGCGCTGACGTCGGCGCACGTCACGCGCATCGAGGAGCTGGTCACGGACTGGCGCGGGCAGCGCTGGATCGACCTGCCGGGCGGCGTCCGGGCGACTCGCCGGTCGGGGAAAGTTCTTTTCGAGCTGGCAAAATAATTAACGAGACAGATAATAATTTTCTTGATGCGTAGCTATGGGAGCGTGGTGCATGGACGCCGCTGACATGGGGTCGGGACTGAAGGAGGTACTCATCACGTCCGAGCAGCTCAGCCGCCGGACGGCGGAGCTGGCGGCGCAGATCGACGCCGACTACGCCGACCGCGACCCGCTGCTCGTGGGCGTGCTGAAGGGAGCGGTGATGGTGATGGCCGACCTCGCCCGGGCCATGCACCTGCCGGTCCAGATGGACTGGATGGCGGTCTCGTCGTACGGCTCCGGCACCAAGTCATCGGGCGTGGTGCGCATCCTGAAGGACCTCGACGCCGACATCAGCGGCCGGCACGTGCTGATCGTGGAGGACATCATCGACTCCGGCCTGACGCTGTCCTGGCTGGTGGGGAACCTCAGGTCGCGCAACCCGGCGTCGGTGGCGGTGTGCGCGATGTTGCGGAAGCCGTCCTCTGCGCAGATGGAGGTCGAGGTCGCCTACACCGGGTTCGACGTGCCCGACGAGTTCGTGGTCGGCTACGGTCTCGACTACGCGGAGCGCTACCGTAACCTTCCATTTATCGGCACACTGGCGCCCGAGGTCTACGGCGGGAACACAACCCGTTGAACATAGCGTTGATGTACCGTCAAGGGATCATTGTTGTTGCGTTGGGTACGGTCGGTAGTGCTTGCCGACGGTGCGGAGCAGGCATGGAGCAGTGCCGCCGGTGGTCGGCGGGACGTGAGGCTGGTCAGGAGGGAACGGCCCCGGGCCCTGGGGGTCGCTCGCGATGGAATTGAAGCGAATTTTCCGCGGACCGCTACTGCTGGTCCTGCTTGCGGTGCTGGTCATAACGATCACCTTGGGCTGGGCGAACTCCGGTAGCAGCTATCAGCAGGTAGACACCGGGAAAATCGTCCAGCTGATCCAGCAGGGCCAAGTGAAGTCAGCCGTGCTGACCGACAAGAACCAGACGATCCAGGTCACCACGAACAGCGGCCAGGAGTACGAGGCTTCCTTCATCTCCGGCCAGGGCCAGGCGCTCCAGCAGGAGCTGCAGACCCAGTTCCAGGCGGGCAAGCTGCCCGGCAACTACAACGTGGTCATCCCCAAG
This sequence comes from uncultured Actinomycetota bacterium, assembly GCA_963836195.1. Lineage (GTDB taxonomy): Bacteria > Actinomycetota > Actinomycetes > Streptosporangiales > Streptosporangiaceae > Trebonia. Next base: position 728,469 of record CAWIIX010000005.1, read on the forward strand.
ACGAGCACGTTTGTCTCCATCCTCGAGACGTTCATCCCGTACATCATCATCGCGCTGTTCTTCTTCTTCCTGCTCGAGTCAGATGCAGGGCGGCGGCTCCCGGGTGATGAACTTCGGCAAGTCGAAGGCCAAGCTGATCACCAAGGACACCCCGAAGACCACCTTCGCGGACGTGGCCGGCGCCGACGAGGCGATCGAGGAGCTCCACGAGATCAAGGAGTTCCTCCAGAACCCGGCCAAGTTCCAGGCGATCGGGGCCAAGATCCCCAAGGGCGTGCTGCTCTACGGCCCGCCCGGCACCGGCAAGACGCTGCTCGCCCGGGCGGTAGCGGGCGAGGCCGGCGTGCCGTTCTACTCGATCTCCGGCTCCGACTTCGTGGAGATGTTCGTCGGCGTCGGCGCCTCCCGCGTCCGCGACCTGTTCGAGCAGGCGAAGGCGAACGCCCCGTCGATCGTGTTCGTGGACGAGATCGACGCGGTCGGCCGGCACCGCGGCGCGGGCCTCGGCGGCGGGCACGACGAGCGCGAGCAGACGCTCAACCAGATGCTGGTCGAGCTCGACGGCTTCGACACCAAGGGCGGCGTGATCGTGATCGCCGCCACCAACCGGCCGGACATCCTCGACCCGGCGCTGCTGCGCCCGGGCCGGTTCGACCGGCAGATCGTGGTGGCCCAGCCGGACCTGACCGGGCGCAAGGGCATCCTCAAGGTGCACGCGCGCGGCAAGCCGATCGCTCCAGACGCCGACCTGGACATCATCGCGCGGCGCACGCCCGGCTTCACCGGCGCGGACCTGGCCAACGTGATCAACGAGGCGGCGCTGCTGACCGCGCGCAACAACGGCAAGCAGATCCACATGGCCGCGCTTGAGGAGGCCATCGACCGCGTGATGACCGGCCCGGAGCGCAAGAGCGTGCTGCTGTCGGAGGCGGAGCGGAAGCTCATCGCCTACCACGAGGGCGGCCACGCCCTGGTCGGGCACGCGATGGCCAACGCCGACCCGGTGCACAAGGTCACGATCATCCCGCGCGGCCGGGCGCTCGGCTACACCATGGCGCTGCCGACCGAGGACAAGTTCCTCACCACCCGCGCCGAGATGCAGGACCAGCTGGCGATGCTGCTCGGCGGCAGGACCGCGGAGGAGATCATCTTCCACGAGCCGACGAGCGGCGCGGCCAACGACATCGAGAAGGCCACCCAGATCGCCCGGGCCATGGTCACCGAGTACGGCATGAGCGAGCGGCTCGGCGCGCGGAAGTTCGGCAGCGGCGATGCGGAGCCGTTCCTCGGCATGGACCGGTCGCACAGCCGGGACTACTCCGAGGAGATCGCCTCGGCGATCGACGAGGAGATCAAGCGGATGATCGAGGCCGCGCACGACGAGGCGTGGGAGGTGCTCGTCGAGTACCGCGACGTCCTCGACGCGCTCGTGCTGCGGCTGCTCGACAAGGAGACCGTAGCCAGGAAAGAGGTCCTGGAGCTGTTCGCCACGGTGCAGAAGCGACCCTCGCGAGGTACCTACACCGGCTACGGCAAGCGCCTCCCGTCCGACAAGCCGCCGGTCATGTCGCCCAAGGAGCTTGCCCTGGCGGCGAGCTCGGGGAACGGCCTCGACGGACATCCCCGGCCCGACCAACGGCCAGGTGCTCGGCTACGGGCCCGGCAGCGAGGGCAACGACTAAGCGTGGCGATTACCGAACAGCCGACGCCTGAGCAGTCGACCTTGGATCAGGCGTCGGCTGCGCCATTGCCGGCCGAGCTTGAGGTGGCAGGCGAGCGGGAGCCCGTCGATCAGGAGCGGATCGAGCGGGCGGTCCGCGAGATCCTGATCGCCGTCGGCGAGGATCCTGACCGGGACGGCCTCCTCGACACCCCGGCCCGGGTCGCCCGGATGTACGCGGAGCAGTTCGCCGGGCTCAGGCAGCGCCCCGAGGACGTGCTCACGACGGTCTTCGACGCCGAGTACGACGAGATCGTGCTGGTGCGCGACATCGAGATCTACAGCATGTGCGAGCACCACCTGGTGCCCTTCTTCGGCAAGGCCCACATCGGCTACATCCCGAACGAAAAGGGCGAGATAACCGGGCTGTCGAAGCTGGCCCGTCTGGTCGACGTCTACGCCCGGCGCCCCCAGGTCCAGGAGCGCATCACCTGCCAGGTGGCCGACTCGCTGATGCGCATCCTGGAGCCGCGCGGCGTGATCGTGGTGATCGAGTGCGAGCACCTGTGCATGTCCATGCGCGGCGTCCGCAAGCCGGGCGCGACCACCGTGACATCCGCCGTCCGCGGGATCTTCCGCAAGGAGGCCAGGACCCGCGCCGAGGCGATGAGCCTCCTGTTCGGCAACCGGTGAATTATTCGGAAATACTCTCCGCTTGGGCGCGGAGTTAATTCCTGATTTAGTGCCGCTTTATTTGAACCGGTACCCTTGTGCCTGCGTCTAACTAAACGTGCGACCCGTCTTAACCAGTCGTTAGGTTATACGCCGGTCGTTGGAGGTAGCGTGGCTCAGGGGCGCACGCGGTGGCGGTGCGGGCCGCCTGACGTGGAGAAGGCTGCCGCAATGGTTACGACTATCTTCAGCACACCGCAGATTCGGCGCGTGGCGGGTAAGCCATGAGTACGATGCTTCTCCGTGGTTCGGGGCCTGACAAGAGATCTGAGATGAGCGAGACTAACTCTGCCGATCAAGGCGACCGGAGGGCCGACTCCGCCCCACCATGCCCGCCGTGGCGCGAGGGGGGCAAGCGGCTGGCGTGGCTCCCTCCGATCGCGTCGCTGCTCGTCTTCCTCATCGGACTGTCCGACATTCTGACGGTTTTCAAGCCGCACAGTCGTCAACCGGCTGCACAAGATCAAGCCGTTCGTGCCCGGCTTCCTGGCGAACGTCACCCGCACCTCCGACGTCATCGTCGGCCTGCTGCTCATCCTGCTCGCGCTCGGGCTGCGGCGGCGCAAGCGCCGGGCCTGGCAGGCGGTCCTGGCGCTGCTCGCCTTCGACATCGTGATCCACTTCCTGCACTTGTCGCACCTGCCCCGCGAGACCTCGATCTCGGTCTCCTCGATCGTGGCGATCGTGCTGTTGGTCGGGCTGCTCTTCTTCCACCGCGAGTTCTACGCGATCGGCGACCCGCGCACCCGGTGGAGCGTGCTCAACGTATTCGCGGTCCTGGTCGTGGCGGACGTCGCGATCGGCCTCGGCTACCTCTCGGTCGGGCCGCTGGCCGGAAACTACTCGCTTTCCCAGCGGCTGCAGGACGTCGTCTACGAGCTCGTCGGCGTCTACGGCCCGGTCCAGTGGGCATCGGACGCCCGAAGCGACCTCTACCACCTGCTGACCAGCGCGCTTGGCCTGTTCACGCTCGTCGTCACCCTCTACCTGCTGTTGCGCTCGGCCCAGCCGAGGGCGCGGCTCACCCAGACCGACCGGGAGCGGATCAGGGAGCTGCTCGACCGGCACGGCGACCGGGACTCGCTCGGCTACTTCGCGCTCCGGGACGACAAGAGCGTGATCTGGTCCCCGACGGGCAAGGCGGGCGTCTGCTACCGGGTCGTCTCCGGCGTGATGCTGGCCTCAGGCGATCCCCTCGGCGATCCCGAGGCGTGGCCCGGAGCGATCACCGAGTTCCTGGCCGACGCGGCCCGGCACGCGTGGCGCCCGGCCGTCATGGGCTGCAGCGAGCTCGGCGCCGAGGTGTGGTGCCGTGAGGGCGACCTGTCCGCGCTCGAGCTCGGCGACGAGGCGGTCGTCAACGTCGCCGACTTCAGCCTGTCTGGTCGTTCCATGCGGAACGTGCGGCAGATGGTCAACCGGGTGACCAAGAGCGGTTACAAGGCCGAGGTCCGCCGGGTCAGCGACATACCGAGGCCGGAGCTCGACCGGATCATCAGCGCGGCCGACCACTGGCGGGGCAGCCACACCGAGCGGGGGTTCTCGATGGCGCTCGGCCGCCTCGGCGGGCGCGGCGACGGTGACTGCGTGCTGGTGACCGCGGAGGAGAACGGCGTCCTGCGGGCCGTCCTCCAGTTCGTCCCCTGGGGCCACGACGGGCTCTCGCTCGACCTCATGCGCCGTGACCGGAACGCGCAGGCGGGCCTCAACGACTTCCTCATCGTGGAGTCGATCAAGGCCGCGCCGGGGCTCGGGGTCAAACGCCTGTCGCTGAACTTCGCGATGTTCCGGGCCGCCCTCGAGCGCGGCGAGAAGATCGGCGCGGGCCCGGTGCTGAAGGCCTGGCGGAACCTGCTCGTGTTCCTGTCCCGCTGGTTCCAGATCGAGTCGCTCTACAAGTTCAACGCGAAGTTCAGCCCGACCTGGGAGCCGCGGTTCTTCGTCTACCCGGGCGGCCGGGACGCGCCCCGCATCGCGTTCGCCGCCCTCGAGGCGGAGGCGTTCCTGGTCTGGCCGACGTTCGAGGCGAAGCGGTACGCCCGGCGGGTGGGCCGCCGGCTGGGCCTGCACAAGGTGCGGCGCCGCTACCGCGCCCGCGTCGCCGACCGCAGGGAGCGGCGCTCGGCGGGGAACGTCGCTCGAGGCTGACTATACGATTCCCCTTATGGTGAATCTGCCTGGCCTGGCCGGGAGCCCGCCCGCGGGCCGCTGTCTGGTCATGGGCGTGGTCAACGTGACGCCCGACTCGTTCTCCGACGGCGGCCGCTGGTTCGGCGCCGGGGAGGCCATCGAGCACGGCCTCAGGATGGTGGCCGAGGGCGCCGACATCGTCGACGTCGGCGGCGAGTCGACCAGGCCCGGCGCCCAGCGGGTGCCGGCCGACGAGGAACTGCGCCGGGTCAAGCCGGTCATCACCGAGCTGGTCCGGGCGGGGGTGGTGGTCAGCGTCGACACCATGCGCGCCCAGGTGGCCGAGTGGGCCCTCGGGGCCGGCGTCAGCCTGGTCAACGATGTCAGCGGCGGCCTCGCCGACCCCTACATGCCCCGGCTGGTGGCCAAGGCGGGCGTTCCCTACGTGGTCGTGCACTGGCGCGGGCACAGCCACGACATGTACTCCCGCGCCGTCTACGCGGACGTGGTCCGCGAGGTTCACGACGAACTGGCCCAGCGGGTCGGCGCGGTGATCGCCGAGGGTGTCGACCCCGCCATGATCGTGCTCGACCCTGGCCTCGGGTTCAGCAAGAACCCGGCCCCGGTCGGCCCCGAGGCGCACAACTGGCAGCTCGTGGCCGGGCTGCCCGAGCTGGCCAGGATCGGCGGCCGCGACTTCCCGGTTCTGGTCGGCGCGTCCCGCAAGCGGTACCTGAGCAGGCTGTTCGACGAGGTGGGGGGCGAGCAGCGGCCGTACACGGAGAACGACGCGGCGACGGTCGCGATCACCGCGCTGTCGGCGGCCGACGGCGCCTGGTGCGTCCGCGTCCACCAGGTCCCGGCCAACGCGGACGCGGTCCGGGTCGCCGCCGCCTACCGGGCCGCCCGCTCATGACCGCCGTCGTGCTCGCTCTCGGCAGCAACCTGGGGGACCGGCAGGACATCCTCCAGGGGGCGGTGGACGCGATCGTCGGCCTGCCCGGGATCCGGGTGACGGCGGTGTCGCCGGTCTACGAGACGGCGCCGGTCGGCGGCCCGGACCAGCCCGATTACCTCAACGCCGTCGTCCTCGCGGACGCCGCCCAGCCGGCCCGCGCAGCTGCTCGACCAGGTGCACGAGATCGAGGCCGCGTTCGACCGGGTGCGGGCGGTGCGCTGGGGACCGCGCACGCTCGACATCGACATCATCGAGTTCGGCGGCGAGCGCAGCGACGACCCGGAGCTCACGCTGCCGCACCCCCGCGCGCACGAGCGGGCGTTCGTGCTCGGCCCGTGGCGCGACGTCGATCCTGACGCGGCGCTGCCCGGGCACGGCCCGGTGGCCGGGCTGCTGGCCAAGGCGGACCGCTCCGGCCTGCGCCGCTCCAACCTGAGTCTCGTGATCCCGGAGGGGATGCCATGACCCCGACCAGGCCGCGCACGCTCCTGCTGATCGGGGCGATCGCCCTCGGGATCACCTGGGCGCTGCTCACCGTCGTCTACGCCAGCCTCCCCCCGCTCACCTGGACCCTGGTGCCCGCCCTGCTGATCGGGGCGGCGCTTGAGGCCTGGACGGGCCGCGACCTGCGGGCCCGCATTCAGGGCGGGGCGGGCGCGCGGCCGGTGCCGGCGCTCTTCGTCGCCCGGATGGTCGCCCTGGCCAAGGCGAGCTCGCAGGCGGCCGCGCTGCTGGCCGGGGTGAGCGCGGGCTTCATGATCTACCTGTCCGGGATGACCGACGCGCCCACCCCGCGGACCGACCTGGTCGATGCCAGCCTCTCGTTCGGCGCGTCCGTCATCCTGCTGGCGGCGGCGCTGTTCCTCGAGTACTGCTGTCGCGTTCCGAAGGACCCCCGCGGCGAGCGCGACGAGGAGCCTCCCCCGCCCCGCCCGTCCCCCTTCGGACACTAATTCTCCGGGCTATTCTTGTCAGGGCGTTTGCCAGGTGAGGGGGCTGTCCGGTACAGGTGGAAACTGGAGCTAACGAGCATCCCGCTCGGCTGCGGGTCGGAGTGATCGGGCCCGGCCGGGTCGGGGTGGCGCTCGCGCGGGCGCTGGCGCGGGCCGGCCATGAGGTCACGGCGGTCTCCGCCGTCTCCGAGGCGTCCAAGCAGCGGGCGCGCGACCACTTCCCCCGGGCCAGGCTCACCGAGCCCGCACAGGTGCTCGCGGACGCGGACCTGGTGCTGCTGACGGTCCCCGACGACGTGCTTCCCGGCCTGGTCGAGGGGCTGGCCGCGACCGGGGCGCCGTACTCCGGCCGGCTGGTCGCGCACGCCAGCGGCGCGCACGGGGTACGGGTGCTCGACCCCGCCACCAGAGCGGGGGGGCTGCCGCTGGCGCTGCACCCGGTGATGGCGTTCACCGGCCGCGAGGACGACGTGGACAGGATCAAGGGCGTCTGCTTCGGGGTGACCGCGCCCGACCCGCTCCGCGCGGCGGCCGAGGCGCTGGTGATCGAGATGGGCGGCGAGCCGGTGTTCATCGCCGAGCAGAATCGCGCCCTGTACCACGCGGCCCTCGCCTTCGCCGCCAACCACCTGGTGACGCTCGTGGCCGAGGCCGCCAGCCTGCTCGGGCAGGCCGGCGCGGACAATCCCGAGCGGATGCTCGGCCCGCTGCTCGGCGCGGCCCTCGACAACGCGCTCAGGTTCGGCGACGCGGGCCTGACCGGGCCGGTCGCGCGCGGCGACAGCGGCACCGTGGCCTCGCACCTGGCCGCCATCGAGGCGGCCGACCCGCGCGCGCTGCCCGCCTATCTCGCGCTGGCCAGGCTGACGGCCGACCGCGCGCTCGCGGCCGGCCGCCTCAGCGCGGGCGACGCCGAGCGCCTCCTCGACGTGCTGGGAGATCATCGATGATCGTCGCCAATACCCGGGCGGAGCTCAAGGGCGCCCGCGACAAGCTGGCCGGGCCGGTTGTCCTCGTCCCGACGATGGGGGCGCTGCACGACGGCCACCGGGCGCTGCTGCGCCGCGCCCGCGAGCTCGCCGGCCCCGGTGGCGCGGTCGCGGTCTCCATCTTCGTCAACCCGCTCCAGTTCGGCCCGAACGAGGACCTGGACAGGTACCCCCGCACGCTGGACCAGGACCTGGCGGCGTGCGAGCAGGAGCAGGTGGACCTCGTGTTCGCGCCCAGCGCCCGCGAGATGTACCCGGAGCGGCAGCTGGTGATGGTCGACCCCGGTCCGGCCGGGGAGATCCTCGAGGGCGAGTTCCGGCCCGGCTTCTTCCACGGCGTCCTGACCGTCGTGCTGAAGCTGTTCAACCTGGTCCGCCCGGACATCGCCGTGTTCGGGCAGAAGGACGCGCAGCAGCTCGCCCTGGTCCGGGCGATGGTCGCCGACTTCGCGCTCGCGATCGCGGTCGAGGCGGTGCCCACGGTGCGGGCGCCCGACGGGCTGGCGCTCTCGAGCAGGAACAAGTACCTCTCGGCCGACGAGCGAGTGGTGGCGCCGGTCCTGCACCGCGCGCTTGCCGCCGGGGCGGCGGCGGCGCCGGCCGGGCCGGCCGCGGTCCTGGCCGCCGCCCGGCAGGCGCTTGACGACGCCGGGCGCCCCGGCCCGGCCGAGGCAGCGCCCCGGGTTGACTATCTCGCCCTGGTGGACGCGCGCAGCTACCGGCCAGTTCCCGCCGCGCCCGATGAAGACCATGACGGGGACGCGGTGCTGGCCATCGCGGCCCGGGTGGGCGCCACCCGGCTGATCGACAACGTCATTGTGCGATTCGGGACGGAACGGCATGCTGCTGACGATTGACATCGGGAACACCAACACGGTCCTCGGCGTGTTCGACGGGGCGACGATCGTCGAGCACTGGCGGATGGCGACCGTCCCCGACCGGCCCGCCGACGAGATCGCGGTCGTGCTCTACGGCCTGCTGCAGCGCTCGGCCACGGTCAAGGAGCCGGACCTGCACGGGATCTCGCTCTGCTCCACCGTGCCCTCGGTGCTGCACGAGATGCGCGAGGTCTGCCGCCGGTACTTCCCGCAGCTGCCGGCCGTGGTCGTGCAGCCCGGGGTGAAGACCGGGGTGCCGATCAGGATGGACAACCCCAAGGAGGTCGGCAGCGACCGGATCATGAACTCGCTCGCCGCCGTGCACCTGTACGGCGGGCCCGCGATCGTGGTCGACTTCGGCACCTCGACCAACTTCGACGCGGTCAGCGCCCGCGGCGAGTTCGTCGGCGGCGCGCTCGCGCCCGGGATCGAGGTCTCGGTCGACGCGCTGTCGCGCCGGGCCGCGCAGCTGCTGAAGGTCGAGCTGACCCGGCCGCCCCGGGTGATCGGCAAGAACACGGTCGAGGCGCTGCAGTCCGGGATCGTGTACGGGTTCGCCGGGCAGGTGGAGGGGATCGCGCAGCGGATGGCGGCCGAGCTCGCGCCCGAAGACCCGTCGGCGGTGACGGTGATCGCCACCGGCGGGCTGGCGGCGCTCGTCATCGACGAGGTGCCGATCATCGACGCGCACGAGCCCTGGCTCACGCTGATCGGCCTGCGCCTGGTCTGGGAGCGGAACGTCAGCCCGGGGGGCGGCGGGTTCGGTCCGGGCGGGTCTGGCGGCCCCGGCGCGGCCCGTCAGGAAACTGATGTGCCCAAGGATCCGATCGCCGGTAACCTTCGGGCGTGACTGAAGAATCCGTTCCTGAGCAGGTACGCGTCCGGCTGGACAAGCGTTCGCGGATGCTTTCATCCGGAATCGACCCTTATCCGGTGAGCTACCCGCGGACGACGTCGGTCGCCCTGCTGCGGGACGAGTACGGTTCCCTGCCGCCGGACACCGCGACCGGGACGACGGCGGGCGTCGCGGGCCGCGTGATCCTGTCCCGGATCGGCGGCAAGCTCTGCTTCGCCACCCTGCGCGACGGAACCGGGGACATTCAGGTGATGATCTCGCTCGCGGGCGTGGGCGAGGAAGCGCTGGCGGCGTGGAAGCGGGACGTCGATCTGGGCGACCACGTCGGGGTGACCGGGGAGGTCATCACGTCGCGGTCGGGCGAGCTGTCGGTGCTGGCGGACTCGTTCGCGGTCACCGCCAAGTCGCTGCGGCCGCTGCCCGACAAGCACGCCGGGCTGACCGACCCCGAGGCGCGGGTCAGGCAGCGGTACGTGGACCTGATCGTGAACCCGCGGGCCAGGCAGCTGGCCGAGATGCGGTCGGCCGTGATCCAGTCGGTCCGGTCGGAGCTGGTGGGCCGGGGCTACATGGAAGTCGAGACGCCGGTGCTGACCGGCACTCACGGCGGGGCCAACGCGCGGCCGTTCGAGACGCACTTCAACGCCTACGACGCGCAGGTGTACATGCGGATCGCGCTCGAGCTGTACCTGAAGCGGCTCGTCGTCGGCGGGATCGAGTCGGTCTTCGAGATCGGGCGGAACTTCAGGAACGAGGGGGTCGACGCGACCCACAACCCCGAGTTCACCATGCTCGAGGCGTACCAGGCCTACGCCGACTACAACACGATGGCGGAGCTGACGCAGGCCCTGGTCCAGGGGGCGGCGATCGCGGCGTTCGGCTCGACCGTGATCAAGCGGGCGGACGGGTCCGAGTACGACATCGGCGGCCAGTGGCGGTCGATCTCGGTGCACGAGGGGATCTCGCTGGCGGTCGGCCGGGAGATCACCCCGGATACCCCGGAGGCGGTGCTCAGGGAGCTGTCCAAGGAGCTGGACGTGCCGTTGCAGCCGGGCTGGAACCGCGCCCAGGTGCTGCTGGAGATGCACGAGCGGCTGGTCGAGAAGAAGACCGTCGAGCCCACGTTCTACCGGGACTTCCCGGTCGAGGTATCCCCGCTGACCCGGCAGCACCGGTCCGACCCCCGGCTGGCGGAGAAGTGGGACCTGGTCGTATTCGGGGCCGAGATCGCCACCGCCTACTCCGAGCTGGTGGACCCGGTGGTGCAGCGGGAGCGGCTCACCGCGCAGTCCCTGCTCGCGGCCGGCGGCGACGCTGAGGCGATGGAGCTCGACGAGGACTTTCTGCTCGCGCTCGAGTACGCGATGCCGCCCACCGGCGGCCTCGGCATGGGCATGGATCGCCTGATGATCATGCTGACCGGCGAGAGCATCAGGGAGACGATCCTGTTCCCGTTCGTTCGGCCGTCGTAAGGAGGCCGAACGTCAGAACCCCGTACGACGTCCTCAGTCGTACGGGCTTCTGACGTCTTGCTCGTCCCGTTAGCTGATCCGGACGGCCCCGGAGTAGGGGTCCTGGGAGATCGCCTGGACCATGACGTCCTGGCCGGTGGCGGGCGCGTCCACCATCAGGCCGTCGCCGATGTAGATGCCCACGTGGTCTAGCCCGAAGAAGAACACCAGGTCGCCGGGCTCAAGGTCGGACTCGGAGACGTGCACGCCCAGGTTCCACAGGTCCCCGGTGTAGTGCGGGAGCGAGATCCCCTGCTGTGCGAAGGCCCAGACGACGAGGCCGGAGCAGTCGAACGCGGTCGGCCCGGCGGCAGCCCAGACGTACGGGTAGCCGATACGGGTCAGCGCCGCCCGGAGCGCGATCTCGCCGACGGTGTTGCCCTTCGGCAGCGGGTAATTGGGGTAGCTCCCGGTCTTGTCGAATACGGCCACCGCGGCCGACATCTCCGAGCTCTGCAAGATGTCCATCTTGGCGTTGATCTGGGAGACCTTGCTGTTGATCTGCTTCGTCAGCGAGTTGACGGTGGCGATCTCCTGCGCGGCGGCCTCCTGCGCCCGGGCGGCGGCCAGCTGCTCCCGCTGGAGCGTGGACAGCCGCAGGCCGGCCTGGTTGTCGACTTCCTCGACAGTTGACGCCTGGTTCAAGAACTGCCCCGGGTTGCCGCTGGTGAGCAGCTGCAGCGTTGGGTTCATGCCGCCGTTCATGTAGCCCATGGCGGCGAGCTGGGCGACCGCGGCCTGGCTGCCGGCCATCGCCTCGTCCGCCTGCTTGGCCGCCTGCTTGGCGAAGAACTCCTCGCTCTTGGCGTGGGTGATCTCGATCTTGAGGCCGTCGTACTGCTGGCTGAGGGAGTCCACTTGATTGGACAACTGCTTGGCCTCCGCCACCAGCTGGTTGAGCGACGGCTGAACGCGGACCGTCTGCGCCTGGCTCGCGCTGCCCTGCAAGAGGACGGCTACGGAGGCGGCGGCCACGACGAGCGGTAGAACCCGGCTAACTGTACGCACGTCGATGCACGTTATTAGATGCAGCCGCCGTAGGCGACCGACTCACGTGAATTTTTGCTTTTCTAACGGTATCCGCGTTTCCCGGCGCGGGTCGTGAACATGTGGTACAGCCGCAGGGCTCCGCTCAGTGGCCGCCCGATCGCATTGAGGCGCTACAGTAGTGCCGCGATGGGGTACATAGTGAGGCAGGCGCGCACCAGGGATGTCCCGGAAATCCGCGCGCTCATCGACGAGAACGTCGGTTCGCGGCGGTTGCTCGACAAGCACACGGTGAACCTATACGAGGACATCCTCGAGTTCAGCGTGTCCGAGAGTTCCGACGGCGGGGCCGTGGTCGGATGCGGGGCCCTCCATGTTATGTGGGAGGATCTCGCCGAACTGCGCACGGTCGCCGTTCACCAGAGCATGCGCGGCGCGGGCATCGGCCACCTGATCGTCGACGACTTGCTCGACCGCGCCCGCCGGGTCGGCGTATCGCGAGTATTCGTGCTGACCTTTGCGGTCGACTTCTTCGGCCGTCACGGCTTCACCGAAATCAGCGGCACACCGGTGGCCCCGGAGGTTTACGCTGAGTTGCTGCGCTCTTACGATGACGGCGTAGCCGAGTTCCTCGACCTCGATCGTGTGAAGCCCAACACACTGGGAAACACGCGCATGCTGCTCAGGCTCTAGGAGATCGGGCCGATGCCTGCCGCTTGGCGGCGGTATGCCGCCGCCGTCGGCGGTTTTGCGCCTGCCGCCGCCCGATCGGCCGGTTGCGGCGGGTAGAGTTCCAGGTGCGGGCAGTTCACCATACGGGTCAGGTCGCCGCGGATGCCCGTGCCGGCCGTGGCCGGCCGCTGCTGATCGTGGGCCGAGGAAGCGTTATGTTGCAGGACCTTGCCGCACTTACACCGCCTGCGATTGTCTGCGCCGCCGTTCTCATCGGCGCCTGGGCGATCGTGCGCCGTGAGCTCGCGCCAAAGCGCAAGCAGCGGGCCGAGGCGGCGGCGACCGCCGACCAGGAGCGCGCGGTTGACCGCGAGCGCGGCAGAAGCTTATATTCCCGACATCGGCGATTTATCTGGACTCGTTGCTTGGCTATGCGCGCGTTTTACCGCAGCTTGAGAAGCCGGTCATCATGGGATTACGTCCGCGACAACGGATTGTCGCGATGACAACGTGCGCTTGGGCGATATGCTAGCTGTGCACCTATTGTCACGTGACGTAGCGCGGATGCCGGTCCCGCTTGAGGTTTCGCCGGGCGCCTATTCAGTTCACCGAGAAGTTACGCCCCCCGGAATTGTGTGGGGCATGGGCTGGGTATATGTTATTGCGATAATACTTACTCCGCAGAAGGGCTGAATCTCCATGGCGCAGAAGGTGCAGGTACTACTGCTCGATGACCTCGACGGTAGTGAAGCGACCGAGACGGTGACCTTTGGACTCGACGGCGTCTCCTATGAGATCGACCTCAGTTCGGGCAACGCCGGCCGCATCCGCAAAGAGCTCGCCCAGTATGTGGAGCACGCCCGCAAAGCCGGCAACGCGCAGGCCCGGCGGCGTCGGCAGCGGAACGGCGCCGGTCGCGAGCAGAGCGCCCGAATCCGCGAGTGGGCCAAGTCGCGCGGGTTCAAGGTGAACGAGCGCGGCCGCATCCCGGCCCAGATCGTGGCGGAGTACGACGCCGCCCACTAGACGCCGGCCGTCCGTCGCCGAACCCCCCTCGGCGCCGGCGGTGACGTGTTCTGTTCGCTCTTGGCGTAGCCAGCTCGCAAGGCGTAGTCAAGTCGTTCGCTTGCGGCGTACTTGGAACTATGGTGCGACTTCACGCTGTTGGATGGGATGAAGACGCGGAGTCCGGGGAACGAGTCCTGATAGTTGGCGCATAACGCGTTAAGCACAGGGTCGGGCACGCGGCTACCATGCGGAAGCAGGCAGGCACGCCGAAACCTGCCGGGATTCCCGCTGTGAGGAGAGCGACGACATGTTCGAGAGGTTCACCGACCGGGCGCGGCGGGTTGTAGTCCTGGCGCAAGAAGAAGCCAGGATGCTGAATCACAACTACATTGGCACTGAGCACATCCTGCTCGGCCTCATCCATGAGGGCGAGGGGGTGGCGGCCAAGGCGCTCGAGTCGCTAGGGATCAGCCTTGAGGCGGTCCGCCAGCAGGTCGAGGAGATCATCGGCCAGGGTCAGCAGGCGCCGTCGGGGCACATCCCGTTCACCCCGCGAGCCAAGAAGGTGCTTGAGCTCTCGCTCCGCGAGGCGCTGCAGCTTGGCCACAACTACATTGGCACGGAGCACATCCTGCTCGGCCTGATCCGCGAGGGCGACGGGGTCGCCGCTCAGGTTCTGGTCAAGCTTGGCGCCGACCTGAACCGGGTGCGCCAGCAGGTCATCCAGTTGCTCCACGGGTACCAGGGCAAGGAGCCCGGGCCCGCGGCGGCCGGCAGCGCCGAGGCCGCCCCGTCCACTTCCCTCGTGCTCGACCAGTTCGGTCGCAACCTGACCCAGGGCGCCCGCGAGGGGAAGCTCGACCCGGTGATCGGCCGGGAGAAGGAAATCGAGCGGGTCATGCAGGTGCTGTCCCGCCGCACCAAGAACAACCCGGTCCTGGTGGGCGCCCCCGGCGTCGGCAAGACCGCCGTGGTCGAGGGGCTCGCGCAGAAGATCGTCAAGGGCGAGGTGCCCGAGACGATCAAGGACAAGCAGCTCTACACGCTCGACCTCGGCGCGCTGGTGGCCGGCTCGCGGTACCGCGGTGACTTCGAGGAGCGCCTGAAGAAGGTGCTCAAGGAGATCCGCACCCGCGGCGACATCATCCTGTTCATCGACGAGATCCACACCCTCGTCGGGGCGGGCGCGGCCGAGGGCGCGATCGACGCCGCCTCGATACTCAAGCCGATGCTGGCCCGGGGCGAGCTGCAGACCATCGGTGCCACCACGCTCGACGAGTACCGCAAGTACCTGGAGAAGGACGCCGCCCTCGAGCGCCGCTTCCAGCCGATCCAGGTCGCGGAGCCGACGATCGCGCACACCATCGAGATCCTCAAGGGCCTGCGCGACCGTTACGAGGCGCACCACCGGGTGTCCATCACCGACGGCGCCCTGGTTGCCTCGGCTCAGCTGGCCGACCGCTACATCAGCGACCGGTTCCTGCCCGACAAGGCGATCGACCTGATCGACGAGGCCGGATCCCGGATGCGCATTCGCCGCATGACCGCCCCGCCGGACCTGCGCGAGTACGACGAGAAGATCGCCCAGGTGCGCAAGGAGAAGGAGTCGGCCATCGACTCCCAGGACTTCGAGAAGGCGGCCGCCCTCCGGGACACGGAGAAGCAGCTGCTGGCGAAGAAGGCCACCAGGGAGAAGGAGTGGAAGGCCGGCGACATGGACGTCGTCGCGGAGGTCAACGAGGAGCTCATCGCCGAGGTCCTCGCCACCGCGACCGGCATCCCGGTCTTCAAGCTGACCGAGGAAGAGTCGCAGCGGCTGCTCCGCATGGAGGACGAGCTGCACAAGCGGGTCATCGGGCAGAACGACGCCATCAGGGCGCTGTCGCAGGCCATCCGGCGCACCCGCGCCGGGCTGAAGGACCCCAAGCGTCCCGGCGGCTCGTTCATCTTCGCCGGGCCGTCCGGCGTCGGCAAGACCGAGCTGTCCAAGACGCTGGCGGAGTTCCTGTTCGGCGACGAGGACTCGCTGATCCAGCTCGACATGTCCGAGTACATGGAGAAGCACACGGTCTCCCGGCTGTTCGGCTCGCCGCCCGGCTACGTCGGCTACGAGGAGGGCGGCCAGCTCACCGAGAAGGTGCGCCGCAAGCCGTTCTCGGTCGTCCTGTTCGACGAGATCGAGAAGGCCCACCCGGACATCTTCAACTCGCTGCTGCAGATCCTCGAGGACGGGCGCCTCACGGACGCGCAGGGCCGGATGGTGGACTTCAAGAACACCGTGATCATCATGACCACGAACCTGGGGACGCGCGACATCTCCAAGGGCGTGTCGGTCGGCTTCGCCCGGCAGGGCGAGACCCGAGGGTCCTACGACCGGATGAAGGCCAAGGTCGGCGAGGAGCTCAAGCAGCACTTCCGCCCCGAGTTCCTCAACCGCGTCGATGACATCATCGTGTTCCACCAGCTCGAGCGGGACGAGATCTTCGAGATCGTGGACCTGATGATCGCCAAGGTCGACGAGCGGATGCGGGACCGCGACATGGGGATCGTGCTCCGCCCGAGCGCCAAGGAGCTGCTCTCCGAGCGGGGTTACGACCCGGTGCTCGGCGCGCGGCCGCTGCGCCGGACGATCCAGCGCGAGATCGAGGACATGCTGTCGGAGAAGATCCTCTTCGGGGAGCTGCGGCCGGGGACCAACGTCATCGTCGATGCCGAGGGCACCGGCGAGGAGGCGAAGTTCACCTTCCTCAGCGAGCCGAAGCCGGAATCGACGCCGGAGGCGCTCACGGTCGGCGCGGCCGTGGCGAGCGAGCCGCTGAGCGGAACCAACCCGCCCAGCGCGTCCTCCTCGGACGGCCCGGGCACCGCGACCGCGCTCAGCTAGGCGGTTCGGATCGAGGAAGCGGGGCCGGGAACATTGTTCCCGGCCCCGCTTCTCGTTTCCCGGCGCCCGGGGGTCCCGGGGTCGCGGATAATGCTCGTTATGTCCTCGGCTTACCTGGAACCGGTGCTCGGCTGGTACGCGGCCAGCGCGCGCGATCTTCCGTGGCGGGCGCCGGGTGTGTCGCCGTGGGCGGTGCTGGTCAGCGAGATCATGCTGCAGCAGACGCCGGTGAGCCGGGTCCTGCCCGCCTACCAGGCCTGGCTCGAGCGGTGGCCGGCGCCCGCGGCGCTCGCCGCTGATCCGGCGGGCGAGGCCGTGCGGCAGTGGGGGCGGCTCGGCTACCCGCGCCGGGCGCTGCGCCTGCACGAGACCGCCACGATCGTGACCGAGCGGCACGGCGGCCGGATCCCGTCCTCCCGCGACGAGCTCCTGGCGCTGCCGGGAATCGGCCCGTACACCGCCGCCGCCGTCGCCGTGTTCGCGTTCGGCCGCAGGCACGCGGTCCTCGACACGAACGTCCGGCGCGTCCTCACCCGGCTGGGATCGGGCCGCGAGTTCCCCGGTTCCCAGCCGTCGACGGCGGAGTACCGGTTCGCCGAGTCGCTGCTGCCGCAGGACGCGTCGGTCGCCGCCCGCTGGTCGGTCGCGGTCATGGAGCTCGGCGCGCTCACCTGCACGGCCGCGTCGCCCAGGTGCGACGACTGCCCCCTCGCGGCCGAGTGCGCCTGGCTCGCGGCCGGACGGCCGCCGGCGGAGGCGAGGCCCGTCGGCCAGCGCTACGAGGGGACCGACCGACAGTGCCGCGGCCGCCTGCTGGCGGTGCTGCGGGACTCGCGGGAGCCGGTGGCGCTCGCCCGCTTCGATCTCGCCTGGCCCGATGACATCCAGCGCGCCCGCGCCCTCGACGGCCTGGTGACCGACGGCCTGGTCGACCCGCTCCCGGACGGGACCTTCGCGCTGCCGGGGGCGACACGCTGATTAACTGGGCCGGCGCGTCGGCCGGGGAACGGAGTGTATCGAGTCGCATACTTTCTGTATGTGGAAGGATGCGGATCGTTATGAAGATGGTGACGACGACTACGACGCGACCCCCGGCCTAGGCGCCGCCCGGGATCCCGACGCGTACTGGCGGCGGCGCTTCTTCGTCCTCGGCGGGGGGATCGCCGTCGTCGGGGCGTGCGTCTGGCTGTTCCCGGGCCCGCACAACGCGGCCCCGCGTGCCTCGGCGACCGCCCGGGCCTCCATGGCGGCGCTCGACAAACGGGGGCAGCTGCCGACCGCGGCCTACGGCCGCACGTGGCCCGGCCCGTCGCCGACGCCGACCGCGACGCCCAGCCCCACCAGGACGCCGGCCGTCGGCGCCGACCGCGGCAAGGCCACCGCCAGCGCCTCTCCGGACGCCAGCCCGAGCCCGGCACCGTCCACGTCGGCGTCGGGCGGGGCGGTCAAGGGCCCGCGCTGCGCGCCGTCCGACATCGTGCTCAGCCTGTTCACCAGCCAGCCGGGCTACGGGCAGGGCGCGTCGCCCGAGTTCGACGTCTACGCGGTATCGACCTCCTCCGCCGCCTGCACGCTCGGCTACGGGCCGGGCTCGGTGCAGGTGGTGGTGACCAGGCAGGGGCGGGTGGTGTGGGACTCGGCCGCGTGCAAGCCGTCCGGCGCCGCCGCGGTGCGGTTCACCCTCGGCGTGCCGCAGGTGCTCTCGATCGCCTGGAACCGCCAGGCCAAGTCGCCCTCGGGGTGCGCGGGCACGCTGCCGGCCGGGGCCTGGGGCACGTTCGACGCGGTCGCGCTGGCCGACGGGCAGTCCAGCCCGGTCCGCTCGTTCACGCTCTCCCGCTAGCCCCGGAAGGCCGCCCGCATGGCCTCACGCACGTCGCTGACCTCGGAGATCTCCATCGCCGAGTCGGCCTGGTACCCGTTGCCGGCCGAGCCGGAGGGCACGATCGCCTGGCGGAATCCCATCCGCTCGGCCTCGGCCACCCGGCGCGGCACGCCGACGACGTTGCGCACCTCGCCCGCCAGGCCGACCTCGCCGACCACGATCAGACCGGGCGGCAGGGCCAGGCCGGCCACCGAGCTCGCGAGCGCGAGCGCGACCGCGAGGTCGACCGAGGGCTCGGTCAGGCGGACGCCGCCCACGGTCGCCGCGTAGACGTCGGACTTGCCGATCTTGACGTCGGCCCGGCGCTGCAGCACCGCCAGCACCATGCCGACCCGGGAGGCGTCGAGCCCGGAGGTGACCCGCTTCGGCACGTCGAGCACGGACACCCCGACCAGCGCCTGCACCTCGGCCAGGAGCGGCCGTCGCCCCTCGAGGGTGACGGTCACGCAGGTGCCCGGCACCGGCTCGCTGTGCCTGGACAGGAACAGGCCGCTCGGGTCGGCCAGCCCGATCAGCCCGTACTCGCCGAGGTCGAAGCAGCCGACCTCGTCCGTCGGCCCGTACCGGTTCTTGACCGCGCGGACCATCCGCAGCCGTGAGTGCCGGTCGCCCTCGAAGTGCAGCACCACGTCGACCAGGTGCTCCAGGGTGCGCGGGCCGGCCACCGAGCCGTCCTTGGTCACGTGGCCGACCAGGATGGTCGACATCCCGCGCTGCTTGGCCACCGCGATCAGGGCCGCCGCGACCTCGCGGACCTGGGTGACGCCGCCGGGCACGCCGTCGACGTCGCCCGCCGCGATCGTCTGCACCGAGTCGATGATCAGCAGCCGCGGCGCCACCGCCTCGACGTGGCTGATGACCGCGTCCAGGTCCGTCTCCGCCGCCAGGTAGAGGCTCTCGTGAATGGCGCCGAGCCGGTCCGCGCGCAGCCGGACCTGCGCGGCCGACTCCTCGCCGGTGATGTAGAGGACCGGGCCCTCGGCCGCGACCAGGGCGCCCGCCTCGAGCAGCAGGGTCGATTTGCCGACCCCGGGCTCGCCCGCGAGCAGCAGCACCGCGCCGGGGACCAGCCCGCCGCCGAGCACCCGGTCGAGCTCGTCGAGCCCGGTCGGCCGGGCGGCCGCGTGGGCCGCGTCGATCTGCCCGATCGGCATCGCGGCGGTCGACACGGGCCCGCCGCCGAGCCGCCCGGCGCCGCCCGCGCCGCCGCCGTAGGCGGCCGCGCGGATCCCGGCCCGGACCAGCCGCGGCACCGCCGCCTCGGCGACCGTGCCCCAGGCCTGGCACTCGCCGCACCGCCCAACCCACTTTGGCGCCTGCCAGCCGCACTCGCTGCACCGGAACGCCGCCGTCGACTTCGCCATGCCCCGAACCATACAGACCTGGTCCGACATTTTACGGGCCCATCCCGCGAGCCAAAGCGCGCGCCGCTGCCAGCGGAGTGAGGAGGGAGGGAGCGCAGCGACTGACCGACGAGGGAGCAGGCAGTGGCCTCGAGCGCGCGGCGGCGAGCGGGGCAGCACAGCGTAAGCTGGGCTGGTGAACATGCGCGACGGGAGGAGAACGCGGTGACCGCGCTGCCCGCGATACCCGTCGTGCTGTCCTCATCGTCGGTCTACCCGGAGAAGACGCCCGACGCGTTCGACGCGGCCGCCAAGCTCGGCTACGACGGGGTCGAGGTGATGGTCTACACCGACCCGGTCAGCCAGTCCGGCGACGCCCTGGCCCGGCTGATGGACTACCACCAGGTCCCGGTGCTGGCGGTGCACGCGCCCGGCCTGCTCCTGACCCAGCTGGTCTGGGGGCGCGAGCCGTGGTCGAAGCTGCTGCGGGCCAAGGACCTGGCCGAGCGGCTGGGCGCCAAGGTCGTCGTCGTCCACCCGCCGTTCCGCTGGCAGCGCGAGTACACCAAGGGGTTCGAAGAGGGCATCGCGAAGATGTCGGAGGAGACCGACGTGGTCTTCGCGGTGGAGAACATGTACCCGATCAGGTCGGGCGCGAGCGAGATCTCCGGCTACGCGCCGCACTGGGACCCGACCAAGCTCGACGTGCCCAACGTCACCCTCGACCTGTCGCACACCGCCGCCTCCGCCTCCGACGCGATCGTGATGGCCAACGACGTCGGCACCCGCCTCGCGCACATCCACCTGGCCGACGGCACCGGCGTGGCCACCGGCGCGAGCCCCGACCAGCACCTGGTTCCCGGTCGGGGCAAGCAGCCCTGCGCCGAGCTGCTGCGCGGCATCGCCGCCACCGGCTATCAGGGCATGGTCGTGGCCGAGGTCAACACCCGGCACGCCCCGAGCAGGGAGGTCCGCCGGGCGGACCTGACCGAGACCCTCGCCTTCGCCAGAACGCACCTTTCGCAGGTAGCGGTTCGCTAGCTCCTGCTTGCTAAGGATTTGCAACTGCAAGCAGGCGAGCTAAAATGTGTGGTATGGCGAACATGAACAGCATCGGGGAGTACATCAGGCAGCAGCGCGAGCAGGCGAAGATCTCTCTCCGCCAGCTGGCCGAGCAGGCCGGCGTCTCTAATCCGTACCTGAGCCAGGTCGAGCGCGGGCTGCGCAAGCCCTCGGCCGACATCCTGCAGCAGATCGCCAAGGGGCTGCGGATATCCGCCGAGGCGCTCTACGTGCAGGCGGGCATCCTCGAGGACCGGCCGGGCGACTCCGGCGTCCGGTCGGCGCTGCTGACCGACCCGCAGCTCACCGAGCGGCAGAAGCAGGTCCTGATCGAGATCTACGAGTCCTTCACCAAGGAGGCGCAGAAGCCGCCGACGGCGGAGGTGGTCGCGATCACGCGTGACCAGTCGATGCCGGGCGAGAGCGAGCGCGCGACGCCGGCCGAGACCGTCGACGCCACCTGGACCGACGCCACCGCGCCGGATACGGCGACCGCGACGGAAACGGCAACCGTGACCGGCACGGCGACCGCCGCCGACACGGCGACTGCGGCCGACGGCGGCGCCAGCGACGCGGCCGAGCCGGCGGAAGCCGACCGTCCGGGCGAATCTGTCTAACCCACCGCCGAACGAGGTAACGTGAGATCGTGCTTTCAATCACGGGCAATGGCAGCTACGCCCCGCTGACCTACTTCTTCGTCGCGCTTGCGGTCGCGGCGTTCGCGGTTGAGGCGTGGGCGTTTATCGACGGCATCATCAGGCCCGCCCCGGCCTTCGTCGCGGCCGGCAAGCTAACCAAGCCGCTGTGGCTCATCATCCTCGGCGTGGCCTTCGTGCTCGGGCTCTACTCCGCCGCCTACGGCGGCGCGGTCGGGTTCCTGTCCGTGATCGCCTTCGTCGCGGCCGCGGTCTACCTGGCCGACGTCCGGCCGAAGGTCCGCGAGTTCAAGCGCGGCAGCTCGACCCACAACGGCCCGTACGGTCCCTGGTAAATCAAATTCAAAGTCTCAGTTTTCCCTAACGGACCGTTGCTCCGCCTCTCCCGGCCGGCTCCCGATCACTCGGGTCGGCCGAAAGGGTGAAACAACGGTCCGTTCGAGATGCTGGGCTTGATCTTGATCTGGCCTTTAACGGCGTGATCAGCAGCAGCAGCGGCGTCGCCACGACCAGCGCGGCGGTCAGGACGACGGCCGCCTGGGCGGCGCGCGACAGCGGCGGCGGCGGGGTGAGCAGCCGGAGCACCCGGGCGGTGAGCTCGCCCTCGGCCATCGCGAGGGCCCCGGCCGGGGCGCCGTCGGCGCCTGCGGTGCCGAAGCGGACCAGCGCGGTCGCCAGCTCCTTGGGCAGCAGCCCGCGGACCCGCAGTGCCCGGTCGTCGGCCATCATCTCGACCAGCAGGGCAACTGTCCGGTGGGCCTCGGCGATCCCGGCCGAGCGCGGCAGCGCCCGGCGCAGCGAGGTGAACGGGATCAGCACCAGGTCATGGCGGGCGCGCAGGTGGGCGCGCTCGTGGGCCAGGACCGCGGTGAGCTCGGCCGGGGCGAGCAGGTCGAGCGTGCCGACGCTGACCACGATCTGGGAGCGGATTCCCGGCAGGCAGTAGGCCGCCGCCGCCGGGTAGTCGATCACCAGCGCCCCGGGGACCTTCGGGTCGCCGTGCGCGAGCAGCGCCAGCAACTCGCGCTGCCGCCGTCGCGCCCCGATCGCGTCGGCGAACGCCACCACCAGCACCGAGTAGAGCAGCGCGAGGAGGGCGAAGCCGGCCGTGAGGAAGGTGAGCCGCAGGGCGGTCAGCACCAGTGGCTCGTGCGGTGCGATCGGCTGGCCGGACTCGACCCGGCCGACCAGCACGGCCAGCCCGCCGACGACGCCGACGTGATTGCCGAGGCCGCTGACGCCGATCGCGAGCAGCGCTCCGACGGCGGCCAGGCCGCCCGCCAGGCCAAGCGCCTGCCACAGCAAAATCGCGGCCGCCGGGGACCGGCGCGGCCAGGACGCGCGCAACATCGCGCGTGCGCTCCGCACGCTTCCCACGGCGACCGCGGCTAGTAGTACCGCGTCGGCCAGTGCCCTCATAATTCGATCCCGATATCTCCTTCTACGCGGAGCCCGTCCCCGTCCTGCCCGTGCCCCTCCGTGCCCGCCAGTGCCTCGCGCAGTACCTCAGCCTCGTCCCCGGACACGCTCTGCGCGAACCGCGCGAGCGCGGCGACCCGGTCGCCGGTCTGGTCCAGCGCCGTCAGCATCAGCTCGGTCACGTAGGCCTCCCGGGTCGCGGCCGGCCGGTACCGCCAGGCCCGGCCATCCCGTTCCCGGCGGGCGAAACCCTTCTTCGCCAGCCGGTCAAGCACCGTCATCACGGTGGTGTGAGCCAGTTCGCGCTGGTCGAGCCCGTTACTGACCTGTCTGACGGTCAGCGCTGAATCCGTCTGCCAGAGGACTTCCATGATGGCACGTTCGAGGTCGCCCAGCCTGTTCACACTGCTAACTGTACCGTTGACGCGGATTCCGAAACCAGTCCCCCGGGATCAGCGGCGAGCGGGGATTTCGCGATTTGCACGCAGCCGACGATGATCAGCCCGAGCGCGACGATCTGCGGGAGCAGCCACCAGCCGCCCCGCAATTCCTCGTTGAATAGCGTGACGCCGAGGGCGATGCTGATCAGCGCGTCGCCGACGGTGAGCATCGGCTGCGAGGCGACCAGGGAGCCGGCCTGCAGCGCGTTCTGCAACAGGAACAGCGACCCGACCCCGGCCGCGGCGCCGGCGTAGATGTGCCAGTTGGTGAAGAATTCGACCGCCCCGCCGCCGAGGTCCGCCATCGCGTTCTTGATCAGCGCCGCGGTCAGCGCGTAGCCGCAGGCCGCGGCGAGACCGAGCAAGGCCGCGCGGGGCTCTCCGCGGGTACCGGTGGCAACGATGATGAGCACGGCCAGGAAGAAGCCGGCCGCGATCAGCGCGACGATCCAGCTCCCGTCCCCGGCGTTGTCGGTGGCGCCGCTCGGCTGGGCGGCCGCCAGCCCGATGCCGAGGGCGCCGGTAGTGGTCCCGATGGCGAGCCAGGGCAGCCTTCTCATCGCGTCCCGGTTGTGGTTGGCCAGCGCGGCCAGCACCAGCGTGACCGGAAGCTCGATGATGAAGATCGGCTGTACCAGGGCGATCGGCCCGGTCGCGAGCGCTGCCGCCTGGGCGACGGCGGCGACGATGACCATGCCGATGCCCGCCAGCCACACCCGGCGCTTGACCAGGTCGGCGATGAGCGAGATGTGCATCGACCGCTCGGCCGGGACCTGGGCGGCGGCCCGGCGCTGCAGCACCGACGCGCAGGCGTTGCTGGCGGCGGTCAGCAGCGCGAAGAACACGCAGACGACCGTGTGCGCGGCGATCGGGTGGATGTGCACGTGGATCGCGGCCTCGGCGAACCCTCCGTTCACCCCGTTTACCCCGTTCATGGCGGGCTCTCGGGGTCGTCGGGGTCGGAGTCGGGGCGGAGGGCGGCGAACGGGCGAAGGTTGGCCAGGCTCTCGCCGCGCTTCTCCCGCCAGGCCCACTCCCGCCTGATGGCGGACGCGAAGCCGAGCATCAGCGCCTCGTTGAACGCCTCGTCGGAGTAGCTGAGCACGCAGCCGAGGAGCCGGTCGATCTCGGCCTCGGTGATGGCGGCCAGCGGCAGCCGGCCGGTCAGGTACACGTCACCGGTGCGGTCGAGCGCGAAGTGGACGCCGTACATGCGGGAGCTGCGCTCAAGCAGGAAGCGGTAGAACGCCGCGTGATTCTCGTCCGGCTGGCGGCAGAAGAACGCCTCTACCTGAAGGCTGTGGTCCCCGGCGATCAGCCAGGTCATAGTGGCGAGCTTATGCTCTCCGTCGAGGCGGACGAGGTAAGCGCCCGGGGGCTGGCGCTCGTAGCTCAGGCCCAGGCCGTCGAGGACGCCGCCGAGAACGTCGGCGGCAGCGGGGTTCTGCTGTTCCATCAGCGGCTAACGCCCTAACCCGGGCAGCCCGGGAAACATCCGCCTCGTCCATGGCACCGGTATACACCTTGGCCAGCCTGTCCACGGTCGCGGACCAGCCGAAAGCGGACGCGTGTCGCCGGGCGCCCTCCGACAGGGCCCGGAGCTGCCCGGGCGCCCTGATGAGGCGGCCGACGACCCGGGCCCAGTCGGCCGGGTCGTGCCCGTCCACCAGCACGCCCGAGTGGCCGTCGCGGACGACGGTGCGCAGGCCGCCGACCCGGGCCGCGACGACCGGGGTGCCGCAGGCCTGGGCCTCCAGCGCCACCAGCCCGAACGACTCCGAGTGGGAGGGGGTGAGCACGACCGTGGCGGCCTGGTACCACTGCGCGAGCTCGGCCTGCGGGCAGGGCGGCTCCAGGCGCACGTTCTCGCTG
Organism: uncultured Actinomycetota bacterium; assembly: GCA_963836195.1. Taxonomy (GTDB): domain Bacteria; phylum Actinomycetota; class Actinomycetes; order Streptosporangiales; family Streptosporangiaceae; genus Trebonia. The sequence goes on from CAWIIX010000005.1 coordinate 753,364, forward strand.
ATCCCGAGGTGCGCGGCCAGCTCGCGCATCCCGTCCGGGTCCGCCCGCTGCTGCCGTCCGCTCGGCCCGCCGACGAGGACCACTCGGAGCCTGCGGCGCAGCTCGGGGCTGGCCTCGATGAGCTTGGCGGCGGTCTTGAGCGCCACGTCGGGGCCCTTGAGCGGCTGCACGCGGCCGACGAAGAGCAGGACCACCGCGTCCTGGGCGAGGCCGAACCGCGTTCTGGCGTCGCGCCCGGACTGAGCCGGGCCGGGCTGGAACACGCTCAGGTCGGCGCCCGGGTTGACGGTCTCGACCTTGGCCGGGTCGGCGTCGTAGAGCTCGATCAGCTGGCGGGCTTCCTCGGCCGTGTTCGCGATGAGCCGGTCGGCCGCGGCGATCACGTCGAGTTCGCCCCTGATCCGCTCCGGCGGCTCGGCGCTCTCGCCGACCGCGAGGGCGGCGTTCTTGACCTTGCCCAGGGTGTGCATGGACTGCACCAGCGGCACGCCCCAGCGCTCCTTGGCGGCCGCGCCGACCTTGCCCGACAGCCAGTAGTGGGCGTGCACGAGGTCGTACTTGCCCGGCTCGGCCGCCGCCTCGGCCCGCAGCACCTCGAGCGTGAACTGGCACACCTGGCCGGGCAGGTCGGTCTTGTCCAGCTCCTCGAACGGGCCGGCCACGACGCTGCGGACGAGCACCCCGGGAACCAGCTCGGCCAGCGGCGGGGTGTCCCGGCAGACCGCCCGGGTGAAGATCTCGACCTCGGTGCCCCGCTCCGCGAGCCGCTTGGCGACCTCGACCACGTAAACGTTCAGTCCGCCCGCGTCGCCGGTGCCCGGCTGGTCAAGCGGGGACGTATGGACGCTGAGCGCGGCGATCCGCCGTGGACCGCTAATGGGCAGCGTAGACACAGATGTAACCAACCCCGCCAATCGTGATTTCCTTCCCCGCAGGGCTGCCTCCCTGGTTCACGCCTCTATGTTGCCGCCCGGCGGCCCAAGCTAGGCTTTACCGCATGGGAACCCTCGTGCTTGTGCGCCATGGTGAGAGTGAATGGAACTCGAAGGGCCTGTTCACCGGATGGGTGGATGTCGGGCTGGCCGAGAAGGGAAGGCAGGAGGCGTCGGTCGCCGGGCGGATGCTCGTCGACGCCGGGCTGCGGCCCGACGTCGTGCACACCTCGGTGCTGACCCGCGCGATCTCGACCGCGAACGGCCTGCTGGAGGCGGCCGGGCTGAGCTGGCTGCCGGTTCGCCGCAGCTGGCGGCTGAACGAGCGGCACTACGGCGCCCTCCAGGGCAAGGACAAGGCGCAGACGCGCGAGGAGTTCGGCGACGAGCAGTTCATGACCTGGCGCCGCTCCTACGACGTCCCGCCGCCGCCGATCGCCGACGACGACCCGCTCTCGCAGGCGGGCGATCCGCGCTACGCGACGCTGCCGCCGGAGCTGATGCCGCGGACCGAGTGCCTGAAGGACGTCCTCGACCGGATGCTGCCGTACTGGTACGACGCGATCGTGCCCGATCTCGCGGCCGGCCGGTCGGTGCTGGTGGTGGCGCACGGCAACTCGCTCCGGGCCCTGGTCAAGCACCTGGACGGGATCAGCGACGAGGCGATCGCCGAGCTCAACATCCCGACCGGCATCCCGCTCCTGTACGAGCTTGACGCGGAGTTCAGGCCCACGCTCGCGGGCGGGCGCTACCTGGACCCGGAGGCGGCCGCCACGGCGGCGGAGGCCGTTAAGAACCAGGGTCGCTAACACCGCCAATCCGTGAACGGCGCGGTGCGTGGAAGTGTCGGCGGGTGGGAGGCGAAGTGAACATCCGGAGAAGAGTGACATTTCGCGCGATCTCCGGATTGTGGCCCCCCCGGCAGCTCCGCATACCATCAGGTACGTGAGTATGGACTGGTCACGCTGGTGCGGGCCGCCCGGACGGCAAACGTCGGGGCCGGCCGGGAACCCGGCATGGGGTGCCCTGGCATGGGGTGCCCTGGCATGGCGGTGAGGGCGCGGGCGGGCAGCGGCCTAAGGACGGCCAAGGGCGCGAGGCTCAGGGCCGCCCAGCAGCCCGCCAAGCTGCCCCCCGGTATCGCCTCGGTGCTGGCGGTGCTCTCGTCGTCCGCGGTCGTGGTGGACAGCGAGGACCGGGTGCTGCGCGCGAGCGCGGCCGCCCGCGCCTTCGGGATCGTCAAGGGCGACCGGCTGATGGTGAGCGAGCTCGCGGCCCTCGCCCGGCAGGTCCGGCGGGACGGCGAGATCCGCGAGGCCGAGTTCGAGGTGCCGGTGCCGCGCTTCGGCGGGCACAGCACCACGTTCGCGGTCCGGGTGGCGCCGCTGTCGGGGACCGTCGGCGGCGGCGGGCTCGTCCTGGTACTGGCCGAGGACCGGACCGAGAGCCAGCGGGTCGAGCAGGTCCGGCGCGACTTCGTGGCCAATGTCAGCCACGAGCTCAAGACCCCGGTCGGCGCGCTCGCGCTGCTCGCGGAGACGATCGAGGACGCCGCCGACGATGAAGAGGCGGTCCGCCGGTTCGCGGGCCGGATGCGGCAGGAGGCGGCCCGGCTGACCTTCCTGGTCCAGGATCTGATCACGCTGTCCCGGATCCAGGCGGCGGAGCCGGTCCCCGACCCGCGCCCGGTGCAGGTGGACGAGGTGGTCGCCGAGGCGCTCGACCGGTGCCGGATGAAGGCGAACGCGCGGGGCATCACCCTGGCGTCCATCGGCGTGCGCGGGCTGAGCGTCCACGGCGAGGAGGACCTGCTCGTCACCGCGGTGCGGAACCTGCTCGAGAACGCGGTTGTCTACAGCCCGGAGCGCACCCGGGTCGTCGTGTGCGTCAAGAAGCCGGGCGACGGCGGCGTGGAAATAAGCGTGACCGACCAGGGGATCGGCATCCCCGAGCGTGACCTGGAACGAATCTTCGAGCGCTTCTACCGCGTCGACCCGGCCCGCTCGCGGGCCACCGGCGGCACCGGGCTCGGGCTCGCCATCGTGAAGCACGTGACGGCCGCGCACGGCGGCAGCGTCGTGGTGCGGAGCGTGGAGGGCGCCGGGTCCACCTTCACCCTGCGGCTACCACTGCGGAGCGACCATGATGGCAGCAGCCCCGACCGGGCCCGCGCCTAACCCTTTTCCCAGGATTTCGGCTACCCCGTCAGGAGGACTTCGGTGACACGCGTGCTGGTAGTGGAGGACGAGGAGTCGTTCAGCGATGCGATCTCGTACATGCTCCGCAAGGAGGGCTTCGAGGTGGCGGTGTGCGCCACCGGCCCCGACGCGCTCGACACGTTCGACCGCACCGGCGCCGACCTGGTGCTGCTCGACCTGATGCTGCCCGGCCTGCCCGGCAGCGAGGTCTGCCGGTCGCTCCGCGAGCGGTCAAGCGTGCCCGTCATCATGCTCACGGCCAAGGACAGCGAGATCGACAAGGTGGTCGGCCTCGAGCTCGGCGCCGACGACTACGTGACCAAGCCGTTCTCCTCCCGCGAGCTGGTGGCGCGGATGCGGGCGGTGCTGCGGCGACGCGGCGACGTCGAGGAGGTGGCCGACGCCAGCCTCGAGGCCGGGCCGGTCCGGATGGACGTTGAGCGGCACGTGGTCAGCGTCCGCGGTGACCAGGTTCAGCTTCCGCTGAAGGAGTTCGAGCTGCTGCAGGTGCTGCTCCGCAACGCCGACCGGGTGCTCACCCGGATGCAGCTCATCGACCGGGTGTGGGGCGCCGACTACGTGGGCGACACCAAGACCCTGGACGTGCACATCAAGCGGCTGCGGGCCAAGATCGAGGCCGACCCGGCCAAGCCGCGGCACATCGTCACCGTGCGCGGGCTTGGTTACAAGTTCGAGTCGGTCGGCTGACCGCGCCGGCGCCGGTAAACGCGGTGGCCCGCCGCCCCGACTATCGGTCGGGCGGCGGGCCACCGCGGTGTCAGCGCTCGGCTCGCGCCTGCGTCAGGTGGGGGTCGCGCTCGGCGTCACTGTCGGGTTCGGCGCCACGGTGTTCCCCGGGGTGGCGGCGGGCGTGCTGGCCGGAGCGCTGGCCGGCGCGCTCGGCGCCGGGGAGTAGGTCGACCAGTAGTAGGACTGCGGCTCGACCGGGACCTGGAGCGTCACCGGGCCCGCGTTCTTGAACTGCAGGGTCACCGGGACGTAGCCACCGGACGCGAGCGGCGCCGACAGGTTGTCAAGCACCGCCGACGGCTGCGGCCCGGTCAGGTTCACGGGGGTCTCCGACGGGAGGGCGACCATGCCGCCGTCCAGGGTGACGCTGGCCGCCGTGCCCGCCGCGGTGACGCCCTGCAGCGTGTCGGCGGTCCCGCCGTCGTTGAACAGCGACAGGAACAGGCTCGCGGACGAGCCCGCGGGCAGCGACGAGCCGGACGGGGCCCCAAGCACGAACACGTTGGTGATCCTGATCCCGTTGACGACGGTCTGGGCCCCGGAGGACGCGGGGTGGAACTCAAGCGTCGGGGCGCCGTTGCCGGCTTCACATCCGGCGATGGCCGGCACCAGCAGGGCCAGAGCGCCTGCACCAAGGAGCAGGCGGCCAGCGGCGGTCTTGCCGAAGCGTGCGCGGATCACGGCGAAAAGCCTCCTCGTTCAATGCCGACGAGAGGTATCTGCACTCTCGCTACGTCTGTAGTGGCCTGGCAGTCCACTACAGGCCGTAGAAATCGTATCGGCTCCCTCTACGGCGGACGCGTCGGGGGGGTGAGCGGGAAATCAGCCGACGGTGGGACCGGCGGTGGGGTTCGCCTGGGCGCTTGGCCTGGCGTCGGTCCTGGCGCCGGGTGAGTTCAGCTCGCCCGGCGTGAGGCCGAGCTGGAAGTTGCCGGCCAGGTTCTTGCGGACCTCGGCGGTGGCGTCGCTGAAGACGAGGAGCACGGTCAGGCCGGCTGGGTGGTAGGCGTCGGTGAGCACGCCGTCGGCGTCGTCGGCCGCCACCGCGTGCGCCGCGACGCTCTCCTGGGTCAGCTGCGCGCTCGGCGCGCCGGCGCCGACGAAGTACACCCGGGCGCCGGCCGCGTGCGCCTGGCCGGCCAGGCGGATCAGCGACGGGCCGCACCCGCAGTCATCGGGGACGAGGACGATGGCGGAGCTGACCAGCGATCGCACCGGCGCGCTGGTCTTCCCGTCGAGCCGCACGCTGCCGTCCGGCAGGGTCGTCAGGGCGGTCGCGGCGCCGGTCGCGTGCGGCGTCGCCGACGGCGTGAGGGTGCTGTCCTGCCCGACCGGGCCGGTCGTCAGCACCGCCAGCAGCGAGCCGCCGACGAGGGCGATCGCCAGGCAGAGGGCGATCAGCGGCACGATCGCGGCCGGACCGCCGCCCGGCCCGCTGAACGGGCGCAGCAGTCGCCGGCGGCGCTGCCGCCGCCGCAGGGCGCGCATCTCCCTGCGGTAGGCGAGCACGTCGCGATCGAGTTCCCGGGCGTCGTCCGGGATCACGATATTCACCGGAGGCAGGCTGCCATCGTCCCGCTCCGGCTCGCTGGCGAAGCTCACAGGCACCTCTTCCGGCTGTGGCTGCGGCCACGGGCCCCATCACTTCAATTATGAGCCCGATGCGGCCCTGGTGACGCCCCGCGAGACGATTTCGGAAGACGGGGCGGATCCTCGGGTAGACTGGGGGAGTACCGCCAGCGGCGACGTACTAGACCACGTTCTTGGCTCACGCGCCCGCGCGATGCTCACCGGTGGACGCGCAGAGCGCGCCAGTCCCCGTGCCGACCGTCGTAGGTGCCCGCTGAGCTTTTTGCGTGTGCTCGAAATTAGCGTATTGACCTGCATATTCGCCAGGACGGGCATTTTATCGGTGGTCCAAGCCGTGGTAAGATAGCCTTCAGCGGAAGGGGTACTTGCCAGATGTCTTTTAAGGTCGGCGATACCGTCGTTTACCCTCACCATGGGGCTGCTCGCATCGAAGCCGTCGAAACTCGCACGATCAAGGGCGAGGAGAAGACCTATCTGGTCCTGAAGGTCGACAAGGGCGACCTGACCGTCCGGGTTCCCGCGGACAACGCGGAGCTCGTCGGGGTGCGGGACGTAGTGGGTGCCGAAGGGCTTGAGCGGGTGTTCGAGGTGCTTCGCGCGCCGCACACCGAGGAGCCCACGAACTGGTCGCGTCGGTACAAGGCCAACCTCGAAAAGCTCGCCTCCGGCGATGTGAACAAGGTTGCCGAGGTCGTCAGGGACCTGTGGCGCAGGGACAAGGAGCGCGGCCTTTCGGCCGGCGAGAAGCGGATGCTGGCTAAGGCGCGTCAGATCCTGGTGAGCGAGCTCGCCCTGGCTGAGAAGACCAACGAGGACAAGGCCGAGGCCCTCCTCGACGAAGTGCTCACGACGTAACCCGGATAGGCTGCCGCGGTGGATAAATTGCCGCGGGTTGGGCTTGGGGTGGATGTGCATCCGTTCGAGGACGGGCGCACGATGCATCTGGCGGGGCTTGAGTGGCCCGGGGAGACCGGGCTGGCCGGGCATTCCGATGGGGACGCTGCCGCCCACGCGGCCTGTGACGCTTTGCTGTCGGCGGCCGGGATCGGTGATCTCGGCGCTCATTTCGGCACGTCACGGCCCGAGTGGGCGGGGGCGTCCGGGGTCGCGCTGCTCAGCGAGACCGCGCGCCTGGTCGCCGAGGCGGGGTTCGTCATCGGGAACGTCGCCGTCTGCGTGATCGGCAACCGGCCCAAGATCGGCCCGCGCCGGGACGAGGCCATCGCCGTGCTCAGCGCGGCGCTGTCCGGTGCGTCGGTGTCGCTGTCGGCGACCACCACCGACGGCCTCGGCCTGACCGGCCGGGGCGAGGGGGTCGCCGCCATGGCGACCGCCCTCGTGCTGCCTGCCTAGCCCGAGTTTCCTGGCTAAGTTGATCTTCATCGCGTTTTCGCAGGTGAGGGCATGTGCCGACGGCCTGTCCGCCTATGACCTAACTGCGGGGCGCCCAGCGGTGGAGTCCGAAGATCTCGTGCAGTTCCTGCTGGTGGCCGGTGAGCTCGGTGGTCATCCGGCGGGCTTTGGGGCGGCCGCCGGTGGAGGGGTAGAGCAGGACGGTCTCGCCGATGCCGGCGAGCTGGGCCAGCAGTTCGCGGACCGACAGGTCCAGCCCGGCGCGGCGGGCGCGGCGGCGCATGAGGTGGGCGATCTGCAGGGCCAGGACGCAGGTGAAGACGTGGACGCGGATGTTGTGCTCGGTCCAGTGGAACATCGGCGAGAACGAGACGACGTGCGGGTCTTTCATCTGGCGGAAGGAGAACTCGGCCTCGGACTGGGACCGGTAGCCGGCGATGACCTCGGCGGCGGGCCAGTCGTCGTGGCTGGTGATCAGCACGTGCTTGCCGAATAGCTCTTCTTCCAGGGCGGCGCGGGCGGCGGGGTCGATCTGCCAGGTCAGGCGCAGGTCCCCGGGCTGGTCGCCGGCCAGCTGCCAGGTGATGACACGGCGGACCCAGGGCTTGCGGATGACTGAGGCGATCTCGGCTTCGACTTTGTCCCGGCTGCGGCGGGTCCTGCCGCGGGCCAGGGTGGCGGCCAGCTCATCGAGTTTCCTGCCGGCCTTGGCAAGCGTGGTGCCGCCGAAGCCGGCGGCCTGGGCGGCGTGCAGTTCCGGGGACCAGGTCAGGATCGCGCGGCGTTCCGCGCCGTAGACCTCGCGGCGGGTGTCGTAGGCGGTCAGCCCGCCGAACCGGTCCTCATCCACCGCTGACCGGACGCGGGCGGGCAGCGCGGTCAGGTCCGGGCAGTCGCTGGCCGGCACTGACCCGACGTAGTGCAGCCCGGCGCCGGCCAGGTGCGCGAAGTTGTCCTCGCTGTTCTGGCCGGCGTCGAAGACCACGGTCATGTCCGCGGCGGCGGCGGGGACGTCGGCCCCGGCGCAGACTGCCTGGTACTGGCCGAGCAGCTGGTCGATCATGGCGGGGAACTGGGTGACGTCGGGCCGGTCGCCGGGGTAGGCGTGCCAGGTCAGCGGGATCCCGCCGTCCCGGGTCACCACCAGGCCCAGGCCGACCAGCCGCAGGTCAGAGCGTTTCTGCTTGGCCTTGCCGCGCTGCGCCACCGGCGCTTTCTGGTTGCCGGTGTCGATGAAGGTGGCGAAGTTCGTCATGTCCAGCGCCACTGACGAGCAGTCCACCCCGGATGCCTGCACGATCGCGACCGCGATCTTCCGGGAGATCTCCTCCAGCTGCCCCGGCGTGACGGCGTGCATCGCGTCCCAGAACCGCCGGTGATCCAGGACAGAGGCGGGGATCTTGGCGAACCGGTCCGCGGCGGTGGTCTTCCACCAGTCCGCGAACCCGGTCTTGGAGCACGGCGCGACCAGCCGGTTCAGCGCCGCCAGCGCCAGGTAGGTGCCCGTGGACGCGCCCGCGTCCGAGCGGCGCGCCCCGGTGACCTCGTCGATGATCGCGGCCACGCCCAGGTCCTGCAGGATTCCCCAGGCCGCGGCCACGTCCCCGAACGCCAGGTGCCGGGTCCGCTCGGGCACGATCGCGGCCTCGCGCGCGTCCAGCAGCGCCTCGATGTCGGCCGCGGTGCCCAGGTACCGGTCCGAGACCAGCGCGGGCTTGCCGTCGGCCCAGCCCATCTCGCGCAGGTACCAGTACGGCTTCCCGCTGATCATCTTCTTGTACAGGCTCGCCATAACTTTAGGTCATAGGCGATCCGGCCGCCGGAAGCAAGCCGACACGCCGGGAAGCCGCAGATCACGACACCTGCGGCGCGGCCGTCAGCTCATCAAGATCGAGATAGCCAGGAAACTCGGGCTAGACCCGGCCGGCTACTCCTCGTCCGAGTCGTCGTCCTCTGTCGGCGGAGTCGGGCTGACCCGCACCCGGTTGAGGCGCGGGACCGACGCGAACGGTGCCGTGGCGAAGGGCGGGGCGTCGTCCTCGAGCTCCTGCGACTGCCCCGGCTCGTGCGGTGGCACCTCGATGTCGGGGTCGGAGGTCAGCACCGGGTACACCTGCCCGGCCAGGGCCGGGTCGACCTCGGCCTCCCAGTCCTCGTCGCCGAACTGCTCGGCCGCGGCGCTGCTCGCGTACCTTATTGGCTGCGTGGCCGCCGCAGGCGCGTGGGCCGGCTGCGGCTCCGGCTCCGGCTCGGCCGACGCTTCGCCCGCCGCCTGGCCAGCCGGCGCTGCGTCTGTCGCTTCGCCTGTCGCCTGGCCAGCCGGCGCTGCGCCTGTCGCCTCGCCTGTCGCCTGCCCGGCCGCTGCTTCGTCTGTCGCCTCGTCGGCCGGCTGGCCGGCCTGCGGGCCGGTCGTCTCGGCGGGCGGCTCGGGCGTCGACTCCGGTGCTGGTTCCTGAGTCGGCTCCTCAGCCGGCTCCTGGGTTGGCTCCGGCCCGGCGGCGGCGGAGGGCGGCGGCGGCGGAGTGATGACCTCGTTCGGCTCGGTCGGCGGGTACGTCGTGTCGGGCGCCTCGACGGCCGGAGCGGCGAGCGCGGGCTCGTCGAACAGACCGGCCGCCCAGGCACCCACGGGCGATGCGACGGTCGGCGCGGCGGGCAGGGCGATGGGGGGCGCGGCCGGGGGCGCCGCCGGCGTCGGGACGACATCGACATTGGAGAGCATCATCGGCGCGGTGGGCGGCTCGGCCGCGCCGTCGCCAGCCGGCCGCGGGCCGGCGCCTGGCCGCGAGCGGCATCCGAAGGCTGCGGACGGGACTGGCGCAGCATCGTCAGGAACAGGCTGAAGGCGAGCAGGACGGCCGCCACCGGGGCCGCCGCGACCACCCCCTCGGTCGGCCGCTGCCGCAGCCCGTAGCTCATGGCGTACAGCACGTCGGTGGTCCCGATCGCGCCGAGGATGACGATGGCCACCAGCCACGCCCAGCACCGCGCCCACCAGCGCGCGTCCCTGAGCGTGACCGCGGCCACGCAGGCGATGACCAGCACCGCGTCGAACAGAGCCGGGTAGAAGCGGGCGAGCTGCCCGGACACGCCGCCTTGGCGCGCGATCGCGTGGACCCCGGCATAGGAGAAGACGAACATGCCCGCCGCCACGGCGAGGACCACGATCGCGACCACGACGTTCACCAGGACATGAAGCCAGGTGCGGGCGGGCTCGGTCCGCGCTTGGGCGGGATCGGCTCGGAAGCCGGGGGAAGAAGCTGAATCGGGGTGTCGTTCCATCTGCCTGACTACCTGGTGATCTGTGCGGTTGCCGACTATGCGGGCGGGTTTGCGGGAATCTTCCTGATTACGCGATGCCCACGGTAGCGGCGTTGCTCCTTGATTGGAACGATTTCGGGCCCTAGCGAGCTGTGTCGCTGCAAGAGCGGAGCGAGGTCGGATCCCGTAGCCTATGCCGGGTGACGCTCCGCCTGCACGACACCGCTTCGAGGACAGTTCGCGAGTTTCAGCCGGTTGCGCCGGGGCGGGCGGGCGTCTACGTGTGCGGCGCTACGGTCCAGGGGGCGCCGCATCTGGGGCATCTGCGCTCGGCGGTCTGCTTCGACGTCCTCGTGCGCTGGCTGGAGGCCTCCGGCTACGCGGTGACCTACTGCCGGAACGTCACCGACGTCGATGACAAGATCCTGCGCGCCGCCGCCGCCGAGGGCATTGCCTGGTGGGCGCTGGCCGAGCGGAACGCGCGCGCCTTCACCGACGCCTACCGGCTGCTCGGCTGCCGCCTGCCCGACGTGGAACCCCGCGCGGCGGGCCACATCCCGGACATGATCGCGCTGATCGAGCGGCTGGTCGACGGGGGCCACGCCTACCCGGCCGGCGGCGACGTGTACTTCGACGTGAACACCGCCGCCGGGTACGGCTCGCTGTCCGGGCAGCGACTGGCGGAGATGCGCCCGGCCGAGGACGCCGACCCCGACGACCGGGCAGCGGCGGTCAAGCGAGACCCCCGTGACTTCGCCCTGTGGAAGGGCGCGAAGCCGGGCGAGCCGTCCTGGCGGACCCCGTGGGGCCCCGGCCGGCCGGGCTGGCACCTGGAGTGCTCGGCCATGGCGACCGGCTACCTCGGGGGCACGTTCGACATTCACGGCGGCGGCATCGACCTGGTCTTCCCGCACCACGAGAACGAGCGCGCCCAGTCGACGGCGGCGGGCGATCAGTTCGCCAGGTACTGGCTGCACAACGGCCTCGTCGCGCTGGGCGGGGAGAAGATGAGCAAGTCGGCCGGGCACGCGCTGGCGGCGGTCGAGGCGCTGGCCCAGGTCCGGCCCCAGGAACTGCGCTACTACCTCGGCCAGGCGCACTACCGCTCGACGATCGACTACTCGCGGGACGCGCTCGACGAGGCGGTCGCGGCGTACCAGCGGATCGAGCGGTTCGTCTCGCGCGCGCAGCACGCGGTCATCTCCCGGGACGGGCACGCGCCGCACCTGCTCGACATGCCCGAGGCCTCGCGCTCGGCCGCGCTGCCGATCTCCTTCGCCGCCGCGATGGACGACGACCTTGCCGTCCCGGCCGCCCTCGCCGCCGTGCACGCCACAGTGCACGATGGCAACTACGCTCTAAGCACGGGGAACATCGAGAGCATCCGGACGAGCCTGGCCCAGACACGGGCCATGCTCAGGGTTCTCGGCCTCGACCCGCTCGACCCCGGGTGGCGGACAAGCGACCCCGATGACCGGCTCCACTCGGTGGTCGACGCGCTGGTCGCGCTGGTGCTGCGACAGCGGGAAACGGCGCGGGCGCGGGGCGACTATGCTTCGGCGGACTCCATCAGGGACACTTTGGAGGACACCGGGGTGGCTGTCGATGACACCCCCGAGGGCCCGCGATGGGAACTTAAGCGATGAACTGGCGGAGCAGGCGATGAGCGGGCAGAAAAAAGGCGGCGGCGACGGCCGGTCGGCGGGCGGCGGCGGGTATACCAAGCGCGGCAAGCCGCGACCGGGCACCGGCGGGTACCGCAAGGACAGGCTCGAGGGCAAGGGCCCGACGCCGCCCGCCTCCGCCCGCCCGGGTCACCCCGCGCAGCGCGCCGCCGCCGCGGCGGCCCGCGCCGAGCGGACCGGCCGGCCAACCGGACGGGGCAATGAACGCGGGGGAGTAAGCCGCGACCGTTCGGAATACTCGAAAGAGAACCCGGCGGCACGCGGCAGCGGCGAGGGACCGGAAATGGTCGCGGGCCGGAACTCGGTTGTCGAGTCACTGCGGGCCGGGATTCCGGCGATGGCCCTGTACGTCACCGGCCGGGCGCACGAGGACGAGCGGGTCGCCGAGTCCGTCCAGCTGGCGTCGGAGGCAGGCATCGCGGTGCTCGAATCGAGCGTCGTCGAGCTCGACCGGCTGACCGGCGGGGCGATCCACCAGGGGGTCGCGCTGCGGGTGCGGCCGTACGAGTACGCGCACCCCGAGGATCTCGCGTCGGACGGGCCCGGTGGGGCGCTGCCGCTCATCGTCGCCCTCGACGGCGTGACCGACCCGCGCAACCTGGGGGCCGTGATCCGGTCGGCCGCCGCGTTCGGCGCGACCGGCGTCGTGGTGCCGTCGCGCCGCAGCGCCGGCGTGACCGCGGGCGCGTGGAAGGCGTCGGCCGGCGCGCTCGCGCGGCTGCCGGTGGCCCAGGCGGTCAACCTGACGCGGGCGATCGAGGGGTACAAGTCGCTCGGGTTCTTCGTGGCCGGGCTTGACGCCGAGGGCAGGGACGACGTCCGGGACATGTCGATCGCGGACGGGCCGATGGTCCTCGTCGTCGGGTCCGAGGGACGCGGGCTGTCGCGGGTGGTGGCGGGCGCCTGCGACCTGCTCGTCCGGATCCCGATGGCCTCGGGCAACGAGTCGCTGAACGCCGGCATCGCCGCGTCGATCGCGCTGTACGAGATCGCCGGGGTACGGGCCAGGCGCGGCTGACGCGGCTCGCCCCGCTCTCGCGGCTCGCCTGTCTGTGCAGGGGCGCGGTTGGGGTCGATGGCGTGGGCGACAGCCTTCACGCTTGGCTGGACCGGCGGTCCGGCGGCCGGCAACGACGCACTGGCCTCATCGTCACCGCGTACAACAGGCTTGGCGCGTAGAGAGGGCAGCGTGGGCACTTCGGGTCCGGAGTCGCCGCTGGCGTGGACGACCCGGAGCGTGAAGCGGCTGGCCGGGGAGCTGACCGCGGCCGGGCACCCGTGCAGCCCGGTCACGGCGTGGCGGACGCTGCGCCGGGCCGGCTACACGCTGCAGTCGAACTCGAAGGCCGCCGAGGGGCGCCAGCACCCCGAGCGGGACGCCCAGTTCCGCTACATCGCCGCGCAGGCCAAAGAGCACACGGCGGCCGGGCAGCCGGTGATCAGCGTGGACGCCAAGAAGAAGGAGCAGGTCGGGAACCACGGGCAGGACGGGCGGGAATGGCGGCCGGCGGGGACCCGGTGACGGTGCGCTCCCACGGCTTCTTCCCGGAGCCGGGCGGGCGGCGCGCGATCCCCTACGGCGTTTACGACGAGCAGGCCAACGCCGGGTTCGTGAACGTCGGCACCGACGGGAACACCGCCGCCCTCGCCGTTGAGTCCATCCGCCGCTGGTGGGCGCTGGCCGGGAAGGACGCCTACCCCCGCGCCACGCGGCTGCTGGTCACCTGCGACTCCGGCGGCTCCAACGGGCACCGGAACCGGGCCTGGAAGGCCGGCCTGGCCGCCCTGGCGCAGGAGACCGGCCTCGACATCACCGTCTGCCACTTCCCGCCCGGCACCTCCAAGTGGAACAAGATCGAGCACCGCCTGTTCTGCCAGATCACCCTCGCCTGGCGAGGCCGCCCCCTGACCAGCTACGACGTCATCATCAACACCATCGGCGCCGTCACCACGCAAACCGGCCTGGCCTGCGCCGCCGTCCTGGACGAGAACTCCTACCCCACCGGCCTGGAGATCAGCGACCAGGAGATGCGCGGCATCGAGGAGCGCTGTTTAACCCGCCACCAGTTCCACGGCGACTGGAACTACACGATGGCGGCCGTTCCCCGCCCCGCCCCCGGAGCCCGCAGCCGGCCCCGCGCCGTCCCCGCAGCCAGGACGGCCTGAACCACCCCGCCCTCACCGGCGTCAGCCCAGCCGCCGTCACCGCCCTGGCCGCCGCCCTCGCCCCCCGCCTCGACGCCCGCCTCGAGCACGACCTCCGCGTCCGCCGCGGCCGCCCCCGCGCCAGGCCCCACGAAGGCCAGCCCCGCCGCCTCGACGTCACCGGCTACCTCCTGGCCGCCCTCATCAAACGCCACCTCCGCGCCCCCTCCCACGTCACCGCCGCCCTCCTCGGCGTCCACGCAGCCACCGTCCGCCACGCCATCATCCTCATCACCAGCATCCTCGACACCGCCGGAACCCCTCTCCCGCCCCCCGCAGCCCCGCCCCCCGAAAACCCGCCCCGCACCCTCGGCGAACTGCGCGAATACGCAGCCCGCCACGGCATCACCCTCACCGGCCTGCCCGGCACAGCCGACACTCCACCAGATGACACGGTAACGACCCCCGACACACCGCAAACTAGCCTTATTTAGAAACGTTGCCGGGGTGCCCCCTCCGGCACACGCTGACGCCCGCGGCCGGGAACCGCAGCCCCAAATGGCCCACGATCATGACCTCCGCCCAGGCCGCCTAGTTGGCATCCTTCACTGCTGCCTCACAACCCGCACCAGGTACCACGTGGACACGCGGGGGTGTGGGTCAGCCCAGTCTGAGCAGCAGCTGGGGTGCGGGGCCGAACGCGGTCTCGGTGACGCCGATGTCGACGAACCCGACGGCGTGGTAGAACTCCAGCGCGTCCGGGCTGGCGGTCACTTCCAGGGTGTCCGCGCCGCGTGACCGGAGCAGATCGGCGATGCAGGTGACGAGCGCGGTGGCGATCCCGCACCGCATCCACTTCGGATCGACGAACAGGTCCTCCAGTTCCATGCCGCCGTCGGACTCGGCCCAGGTAGCGAAGCCGACGACGGCGCCGTCTTCCTCCGCCACCTGGGTGCGGCCCTCGGCCAGCCCCTCGGGCCCGAGCACCAGATGCTCGGGATGGGCGAGCAGTCGGTCGCGGTCGCGGGGATTGGACAGCGACGCGCTGCGGTAGACGTCGGCCAGCGCGGCCAGGTCGGCGGGCGTCCCCAATCGGATCATCGGATCAGTATGGGGCAGGCGGGTCGCGGCCTGCCCGTTGAGTCAGGACTCGGCCGTGAGCGTCGCCGGCGCCCGCATCCGCCAGGCGTCGGTCACCAGCTCGGCCAGCCGGCCGGCGTCGACTTTGGCCAGCCGCAGCAGGACGAGCGGCCAGTGGCCGTACTCCGGGGCGGTGAAGAAGATCTCCGGTTCGCCGAGCAGGAGCGCCTGCTTCTCCGCCTCGTCGCCGACGTAGAGCACCGCGACATCGGTCCGGATGCGCCGGGGCTGGCCCGGCCGGCGCTCCGGATAGGACCAGATGAACCCGCTTCCCCCGACCCGGAAATCGAAGCCGTCGCTGTCGATCTCCACCACGTGCGGCAGGGCGAGCGCGAGTCGCCGCACATCATCGGCGTTAGCCATCGCGATTTCCTCCGGTCAGACCACGTGCGCGGCGATGGCGCGGGCGCAGTCCAGCGATTCGGTGTGGCTGGTATCGATCTCGATATCGTAAGCGACGCCCCGGTGCGCCGTCTCGGCCTGCGCGGCGGCCATGCCGGCGGTTCGGTCGCCGCGGGCGATCTCGCGGTCGGCGGCGATTTCCGGCGCACAGCGCACCCCGACCCACAGCACCGCAAGGCCGTCCAAGCCGGTGCGGACGCGCTCTTGGGACGCGGCACCGCCGAGGAACACGTCATCGAAGATGACCCGCGCCCCGGCCCTGGCCATGGCGGCAATGCCGGCCATCCAGGCGGCCTCGATCTCGCGGAAGCCGCCGCCGATCAGCACTTCCCCGTGCTGCCCGAACTCGATCCCGACGCCCGAGTCCGTCAGCGACGGCGGCAGGGCGGCGACGAGATCATCGACGCTGAGGCTGATCCACGGTTGCGGCAGGATCGCCTGCAGGCACCGGGCGATCGCGGACTTGCCGGAGCTGGAACCGCCGTTCAGCACGATGACCTGGACTGGCATGCGGCCATTATCCCCGTCGGGCGGACATGAGGCTGGCGGTCCGGCCCCCGGGTTGGGGATTGCTGGCCCGCCGTGGGGGCCCGATCGGTACGCTACGCTTGCTAGCAAACAGTCGACTAGTGTCGATTACAAGATAGAGGCCCACTTTCATGGTCAAGGACGTCTACTTCCTGGTGATGCACGAGCCTTACGACGAACCCGGCGCCCCTGTCCCGGTGAACGGCGTTATCGTGCACGCGCTCACGCTGCTCCACAAGGACCTGCCGCAGCCCGACGCCGGGCGGATCTACCGGTGCCTGACTGAGTTCCCCGGCCGGACCCCGAGCTGCCTAGTCGCGCTGTCCACGCTCAACTACGAGCTTGACGACGGTCGCCTGTGGCCGCGGATCGCCGCCGACTGGAGAGCCGTCATCCGGGCGCTCGTGGCCCTCACCAAGATCCCCGGCCGCTGCGAGTCGAGGCCGCTCGCCTTCCCCGAGGTCGAGGCGGCGCTGCTTGCCACCGGGCCGTTCGCCCCGGTCCCGCCCGGCTTCGGCATCCCGGAACGGGAGGAGCTGCTGTCCATGCTGGCCGAGGACCTGCCCCGGCGTCCGCTGTGGCCGGGCGACAACCTCGTACCGGCGCCCGAGGACCCGGTCACGATGCCGTACCAGCCGCACGGCACCTAGCAGGTCAGCCTTGACCGATGATCTCTTGCCCGTAGGCGCGGCTGAACGGCGCGAGATCGGGCTCGCCGAACGTGGCGCGCATCGCCTGGAAGGCCTTGACCTTGTCCTCCCCGAACCGGCGGACTCTGGCGGCGTAGGCCGACGCGGTGAAGAAAACGGGAGGGGTCTTCTTCGAGTGGAACTTGTCCGCGTACATGACGAGCCGCTCCTCGGCGGTCTCGGCCAGGTAGTCGGCCGGCGGGAGCGGGAGCCGCTGGGCGATGACGTCATCGCGGGTGAGCCCGACCCCGGTGTGGTGAGAGGCGAACCGGCAGATCGCCTCGGGGAGCCCCTCCTCCTGGAGCAGCTCGTACCCGAGGATCCCGTGGCGGATGTAGTTCGCGCGGTCAAGGTTGCCGGCATCGTCGTACAGCCGGTACACGCCGACGTCGTGCAGCAGGGCGCCGGCCCGCGTCAGGTCGATGTCGATCTCCTGGTCGGCGCCCATCCTGGAGTGCAGCTGCTCGGCGATGCCGCACACGATCACGCAGTGCGTGTAGACGAGGTCGAGCGCCTTGGCCGTCGGCGCGTGCTTCTCGTGCAGGCGCAGGATGTCCTCATCGGTCGGAATCCGCATGCCACCGCAGCGTAGCGGCGGTCAGCCGCGGTCACGAGACCCTCGGCGATTGCGTCTTCGCGACCGAGGCTTCGATCATGCACTTCGAACTTGGGGCCTCCAACCGCTCGTTCTTGCGAAGCCCGTCGGGCACCAGGTTGCCGGCGATGTTCCGCGCGCCCGCCGCGTAGTTAAACCACAGCGATGTCTCGGTTACGCCCGTGACGTAGGCGCGAACGACGAATTCGAGCGGCACCGGAGCGCACTCGCGGACGCGCACGACGTTGGGGTCAAGGACCTCCAGGAGGTGATTCGAGACGATGTCGGAGGTGGCGTCGAACCAGTAGTTCGCTATCTCGTTGAGGACGTATCCCTTGAACGGGATAGTCCCGAGGGGCCGGTCGAACGCCGACAACCTGTCGGTGGTCACGATCGTGCGAGCGTCGCCGTCGACGTAGCTGTCACGTACCTTGCCCACGTGGCGGACACCAAGGTGACCTTGGCGTCCCTTCTCCGATCCGCAGCGAGGGCTCCATGACGTCCTCCCTCTCGATCATCCGGTCCATTGCGGCGGCCCGGCCAGCCGCTCGCCGGGCCGCCTCCACTAGGCGTCGACGGTGCTCGATCAGCCGCGCGCGTCGCGCGGCCCCGATCGGTGGTGTCGACGATGGCGGCAACGTCCTCCAGCGGCATGCCGACGTCCCCGCAACGCGGCCAGGGCGCGCGCTCGCGGCAGCTGGCGCAGCCCGTAGCGGCGGTAGCCGGTGCGATCATCGACCTCGAACGGCACGAGCAGGCCAACTTGGTGGTAGTGCCGCAACGTCTCAACCGTCAGCCCCGACAGCTGCGCGAACGCGCCGACACCGACCAACTCGCCTGAGCCCGCACCCGGCAGTATCCAACCCTCGGCCGCCCGAGGGTCAAGGCGGCACCGTCAGGCCGGTTCGTTCAGTAGGTCGTTGACTCGGCCTCCTCATCGGACGGAATCCGCATGCTCCCACATTCTCAGTTCTGGGTTCCAAGTTGCCGAATCTGCGGCAATTCTGGCGAGGATGGGGCCGGCGAAGGCCTGCAGGACTTCCAGCGTATCCCGGAAGTCGGTCGGCAGGATTTCCGCTAGCTGTAGCTTGGCCCGCCACGCTGCCCATCTCGACTGGCCGATCTCCGCGTAGCCGTCGAGTATTTCGTCTAGTCCCGAGAGCTTGACGCTGCGGAACTCGGCGACGGTTTGCAGGGCGCGTCCGATGTCGCTCGCGCGGAAGGCATAACGCCGGGTGAGTTGATAGATGTCACCGAAGTCGCGCCAACGGGTGTTCGCCTGGCCGCGCTGGATCGCGGTGACGATCTTCTCCGCCAGGACCATTTCCATCGGGTAACCGCGCAGGCATATCGGCGCGACGTCCAGCAGTCGAGGCAGAGAGACGTCTGCGGGTGAGGGCCAGATCGGGTCGCCCACGTTGACATCGACGTGGAATGGTTCCCTGGCCGTTGCCAGGTGAGCGACTAGGCGGACCCGAACGCCACCGTATGTCTCGCCTTCCCTGATTGTCTCCGCCCGGACATCGTTCAGATCGAAGATGAGCCCGTCGTCCAGTCCTTCGGGCAGCACGGTGGCGGCTATATCCGCGACCAGCTTGCGGATGGACTCCACCTCGTTCGGCGTCTGAATAGCGGCCAGGTCTATATCAGCTGTCGGCTGGCGTAGCTCATACGCCGCCAACAGCACTCCGCCCTTGAGCACGAACCTGTTTCTATGCGATGAGTTGGCTAGCCGAAGCAGGAAACCCTCGAGCGCGTACAGCCTCAGATACTCGGCCGTCGTGCGTCTGGCCGACAGAGCCTTGCCGCGAAGCGCCAGATAAGCCTGCCCGGCGGTCGTCGCCTTCGTGGGCCGTCCCATGTCTCTTCTCACGTGCTATGAACTACTCGTTATGCTACATGCATCAGAGCAGGACCTGGAGCGCGTGCAGGATGGCGGGCTTGGCGGCAGGAAAGGAGTTTGTAATGCGCAGCAGTTCGGAAGGCTCGCCGCCTTGACGCAGCCAGCGACGCAGAGCCTCGTTTGCGACCTCCGGGCCGACGTCGCGACGCAGGCGAAAGGCGTCCACGATGGTGCGGGGGGCGTTGTAAAGGCCGAGGGCGTGCGTGTCGTCCACCGGGATTTCGCTGCGTCCGAGTTCGAACGTGGCGCGGTCGAAGGTGTGCCATCGCACGGGGACGGATGTTCGGGGTTGCCATGCCCCTCGAGGAAGGGCGACGTCGTGGGTCGACGGGATGATGTCGGTTAGCTCGTGTCTCGCCAAGGCCGACATCAGGCAGATGGTCGCCTGGTCGGCCCGCACTGCGATCTCGACGAGGTCGTAGTCGAGCGGGGTACCGTCCGTGCGCCGGTACAGTCCCCGGCCGATCCGTTCGACCTCGCCGGATGCCAGCATGCGCTGCAGCTCGCGCCTGGACACGCCGTATTGCGTGGCATCGGCAGCAGTGAAACTGGTTGGCAGGCGGGTGTGCATGCGAAGCCTCCTTCCCGGGCGTGTACGGAACCCTATACAGGTGTGACATCACTGTATAGGGTTATGTACAGGCGGGAAGCCCGGTGCCCGCCGGTGAGACCGGCGGGCACGCGAGCGGCAGAGGTTGCTAGAACTCTTCTGGGGTCTCGTCCGGGAGGTACCAGGCGACTTCGGGGGTGTGGCCGGGGTCGTAGGTGTGGTGGGGGCCGGAGGCGGTGGTGGCGCCGCGGAAGTGCCGCCAGCTGAGGATGACTTCGGGGAACATGCCGACCGGGGCGCCGCAGGTGGCGCACACCGGGATGGGCTCCTCGTCCTCGGGGTCGTCGGGGGCCGGGGCGACCGCGGTGAAGGCGATCTCGAAGGCTTCCGAATCGATCATGCTCAGGTACGCGAGCGCGGCCTGCATTTGGTCGGTGGTGGCCTTCGCCAGGCGGTCGGCGCGCTTGCGGGCGGCCGCGTCTCGGTCTGGGTGTGCTTCGTGGGCGGGGTGGGACATAGTGGTGGACAAGGTCTCCTCCAGTTGGTACTGGTGGGGGTCTAGGGCCGTCGGCGGTGTTCGAGCACCTCGGCGGCCCGCCTGTTTTCAGGCTGTGCACGATATTTTATCAGTAACTTTGTTCGATGGAAAGTTACTGCTGGGAAGGGGTGTTCCCGGTGGTGAGGGAGGGCTGGCGGGGGGCGCGGAGGGCAGGGTCCGTTCGAGATGATGGGTTTGCGGTTTTATCTGGGCGGAGCTGGGGCGGTGGAGTCGCGGATGACCAGTTCGGTGGCCAGTTCGACGTGCAGGGCGTCGAGCCGCTGGCGCTCGATGAGGCGGATCAGGAGGCTGACGGCGAGGCGGCCCATTTCCTGCAGCGGCTGACGGACGGTTGTGAGCAGGGGCCGGGTGGCCTGGGCGAGGTCGATGTCGTCGAAGCCGGCGACCGAGAGGTCCTCGGGCACGCGCAGTCCGCGCTGCGCGGCCGCGGCGAGGGCGCCGACGGCGACCTTGTCGTTGAATCCGATGAGCGCCGTGGGGGGCTCGGCCAGGTCGAGCAGTTCGTCGGCGGCGTGGTAGCCGAACTGCGCGGTCGGCTCGCCGCTGCGGACTAGGCCGGGATCGGGCAGCACGCCGACATTCGCCAGTACCGAGGCGTGCCCGGCCAGCCGCGCGTCGCTCGCGAGCCAGTTGTGCGGCCCGGCGATAACGCCGATGCGCCGGTGTCCCAGGTCGGTCAGGTGCGTGCTGATGCTGCGGGCGCCGGCGAAGTGCGCCGCCGACACGGCGGCGATATCGCGCGGCATCGGGGCGCGCGGGTCCACCACGACGAACGGGAACCCGCGCGCCCGCAGGTCCACCAGCTGCTCGCTAGGCTCCGGCGGCAGCACGATGATCGCGCCGTCGATGCCGGGGCGTGATGCGAGCGCGGGCAAGACCTCCGCGTGCTGCGCCGCTTCTCCCGCGTTGAGCAGCACCGGCCGGCCGTGCAGCTCCAGCGTCTCGGCGATGGACGAGACGATGAGGCCGAAGTAGTCGGTCAAAAGATAGGGGCAGCGCAGGTAGACGGCGCCCTGGGTCGCGTGGTCCCGGACCGCCAGCGGGCCGGCCGTCCGCCCGCTGAGCCGTTCGGCGGCCCGCTGGACGAGCTCGCGCGTGTCCGGGGCGACGTTGGCCTGGTTGTTGAGGACTCGCGAGACGGTGGCGATGGACACCCCCGTCTCCGCGGCAAGGTCCCGCACCGTGACGCGCTGGCCGCGCGGTCTGCTCATTCTGTTACACGATTTTGTTTCATGATCGGCAGCATAGCGCCCCGGTCGTCCAGCCGACGTTCCGCGTGGCTGTCTTATTGACAGCCCCATTTCGGAATGCTTGCATCGTGATATCGATGGCGTTTCACACCGTTACATTCTGTTTCATGGGGGGCGGATTTCGAAGGAGGACCATGTCCCGCATCAAGCGCATGACGGCGGCGTTGGGCGCTATGGCGCTCTTTAGCGCCGGGGTCGCCGCGGTGAGCTCCGGCGTGGCGCAGGCCGCGTCCGGGCCGGCCGTTTCCGTCACCGAGACCACGACCAACCAGAGCCAGCTGCTGGCACCGCAGACCGGAGCGACGTTCGCGCCCGGGTCGAGCTCGCAGAGCCAGGTCATCACCGTCAGCCCCTCGACCGCCTACCAGACCATGACCGGCTTCGGCGCCTCGTTCACCGACTCCTCGGCCTGGCTGGTCGACAACTCGCCGCTGCGCAACCAGATCATGACCAGGCTGTTCGACCCGAACCAGGGGATCGGCCTGGACTTCCTGCGGCAGCCGATCGGGGCGTCGGACTTCTCCCAGTCGCTGTTCAGCTACGACGACGTGCCCGCCGGGCAGACCGACCCGACGCTGGCCGACTTCTCCATCGCCCATGATCAGGCCTACATCATCCCGGTGCTCAAGCAGGCGCTGAGCATCAACCCGAGCGTCACGGTCATGGCCACGCCGTGGAGCCCGCCCGGTTGGATGAAGACCAGCGGCTCGATGATCGGCGGCACCCTCAACCCCGCCGACTACCAGGTCTTCGCCGATTACCTGGTCAAGTTCATCCAGGCCTACGACGCGGCCGGGGTGCCCGTCTCGCTGATCACGGCGCAGAACGAGCCGGAGTACTCGCCGTCGAACTACCCGGGCTCGACGTTCACCTCCACCCAGGAGGCGAACTTCATCGCCAACAACCTCGGGCCCGCCATCAGGGCGGCCGGGCTGAACACCGGGATCCTGGGCTACGACCACAACTGGAACGACCCGAGCTTCCCCGAGACCATCCTCGGCGACTCCTCGGCCGCTCAGTACGTCACCGGCACGGCCTGGCACTGCTACGCCGGGGACCCGAGCGCGCAGTCCACGGTCGAGGCGCTGTATCCGTCGTACGGGACCTACGAGACCGAATGCTCCGGCTCGCAGTCCTCGCCGGTGTCGAACACCTTCGCCGACACGCTCGACTGGGAGCTGGAGAACCTGGTCGTCGACGGGATCCGCAACTACAGCAAGTCGGTCGTCACCTGGAACATGGCGCTGAATCCGAGCGGCGGGCCGAGCATGAACTGCACCACCTGCACCGCGCTCGTCACCGTCGACAACTCGGCCGACACCGCGACCTACAACGCCGAGTACTACAGCCTCGGGCAGGTCAGCAAGTTCGTGAAGCCGGGCGCGGTGCGCATCGGCTCCAACACCTTCGGCTCCGGCAACATCGAGGACGTCGCCTTCCAGAACCTCGACGGCTCCGACGCGCTGGTGGTGCTGAACTCGAACACCTCGAGCGCGAACACCTTCGGGGTGGATGAGAGCGGCCAGTACTTCAACTACACCCTGCCCGCAGGGGCCGTCGCCACCTTCACCTGGACGCCCAGCTCCACCGGCACCGGCGGCTCGCTGACCGCGCCTTCGAATCTGGCCGCATCTAACACAACCAGCAGCGGCACCACGCTGAGCTGGGGCGCGTCGACCGGCGGATCGGGCACGGTGACCTATGCGGTTGACCGCAACGGAACTCAGGTCGGCACCGCCACCGGGACCAGCTACACCGACACCGGCCTGAGCCCCTCGACCACCTACAGCTACACCGTCACCGCCTCCGACACGGCCGGCGATACCTCCCCGGCCTCGGGCACTGTCTCCGTCACCACCCTGGCATCCGGCGGAGGTGGCATCAGCTCGGGCACCTGGTACCAGGTCGTCAACACCAACAGCGGCGACTGTGTGGACGACACCGGCGGCAGCACCGCCAACGGCACCGCCGTGCAGCAGTGGGCGTGCGGCAGCGGCAACACGAACCAGGAGTGGCAGTTCCAGCCCACCAGCGGCGGCTACTACCAGGTCGCCACCCGCAACAACACCAGCGAGGTATGGGACGTGACCGGCGGGACGTCCGCCACCGGCAACGGCACCCTGATCCAGCTGTGGAGCGCTACCGGCGGGACCAACCAGCAGTGGCTGCCGACGCTGCAATCAAACGGCACCTACACCTTCACCGCCCGCAACAGCGGCAGCGAATGCCTGGACGTCACCAACCGCTCGACATCCAACGGCACGCAACTCCAGCAATGGGCCTGCACCGCCGGCGACACCGCCCAGACATTCCAGCTCGTCCCCGTGTCCTGACCGCATCAGCTGAGCGCCGGCGCGGAGTTCCCGCTCTGCGCCGGCGCTGCAGCACCATCCGCCAAGTTGCCATCACCGAATCGGAGGCTCATTACATGCGGAACACAACCGGAATTCTCAGGCCGCCGAGGCGGCGGAAGCGGTGGACGGCACGGTCAGCCAGTCTGCTGGCGGCTGGTGTCCTCGTGGCCGCGGCCGGCGCCGGAGGGCTCAACGCGGCTGCCGCCGCCGCGGCTCCGGCGGCTCCCGCGCCGGGGGCAACCTCGGCCCACGTCTGGATCACCACCGCGGACGGGACCGACAAGCTGAGCGATCTCGGCACGGTCGACTTCTCCACGGCCCCGAGCACCGCCCCGACGGTGGTGGTCGATCCCACCCTGACCTACCAGACCATGCAGGGATTCGGCGGTGCCATCACCGATTCCTCGGCGACGGTCCTCTACACGCTGCCCGCCGCCCAGCGCGCCCAGGTGATGGCGTCCCTCTTCAGCCCCACGACCGGCGACGGCCTCGACTATCTGCGCCAGCCGATCGGCGGCTCGGACATGGTCGCCACGGCGCCGTATACCTACGACGACCTGCCCGCCGGGCAGACCGACTACGCCCTGCAGCACTTCAGCATCGCCCACGACCAGGCGCAGATCCTGCCGCTGCTGCGCGAGGCCAAGGCCCTCAATCCCCGGCTGCAGATCATCGCCTCGCCGTGGAGCCCGCCCGCGTGGATGAAGACCGCCGACAGCCTGATCGGCGGCCGGCTCATCGCCACCCCCCAGATTTACCAGGCCTACGCCCGCTACCTGCTGAAGTTCGTCGAGGCGTACCGGGCCAACGGAGTAGACCTCAACGCGATCACCGTGCAGAACGAGCCGCAGAACCGCACCCCCGGCAACTACCCAGGCACTGACATGCCGTCGTGGCAGGAAGCCGCGGTCATCCAGGACCTTGGGCCGATGCTCAGGGCAGCGCACCTGCCAACCGAGATCTTCGCCTATGACCACAACTGGTCGGAGCACCCCAACGACATTGCCTCCACCCCGCCCGACGAGATCGGCGACATCAATGCCTATCCGCAGAACGTCCTGGCCACCCCGGCGGCCAAGTGGATCTCCGGTGTCGCGTTCCACTGCTACTACGGCGACCCCAGCGCGATGACGACGTTCCACAACGAGTACCCGAAGCTGCAGATCTTCATGGACGAGTGCTCGGGCAGCCAGTCCGCCGATCCGGCGGACACCTTCTCCGACACGCTCCAGTGGCATGCCAGGAACCTGGAGATCGGCTCCACCCGTAACTGGTCGAGCACCGTGATCAACTGGAACCTGGCCCTCGATCCCGCTGGCGGCCCGCACGTCGGGGGGTGCTCTACCTGCACCGGCATCGTCACCATCGGTCCGGGGGACACGGTCACGCCTAACGCCGAGTACTACGCGCTCGGGCAGTTGTCCCGGTTCGTCCAGCCGGGCGCCGTGCGCATCGCCAGCACCTCGTTCGGCACCACCGGATGGAACGGCGAGGTTATGGACGTCGCGTTCCAGAACCCGGACGGCTCGACCGTACTGGTGGCGCACAATGAGGCTGACAACCCGCAGGCATTCGCCGTCCAGGAAGGTGATCAGCGGTTTACCTACACCCTGCCCACCTACTCGCTGGCGACCTTCGTCTGGCAGGGCAATCTCGCCGGGCGTCATCCTCTCCGGCAGGTCGCGCCGACTGGCTGGACCGCTACCGCCAGCCCCAGCGGACCAACCAACTCGTGCTGCACCGGTGACGTCGCGGCCAACGCGGTGGACGGTGACGCAAGCACCCGGTACTCAACCGGCGAGGGACAGGCCCCCGGCCAGTACCTCCTGGTCGACTTCGGGAAGGCCATCCCGGCCCGTCAAGTCGTCTTCGACACCGGCGCGTCCACCGGCGACTACCCGCGCGGCTATGCCGTGCAGACGAGCGCCAACGGGACGGACTGGAATACCGTCGTGCCCGACGGACAGGCCGCCGGGCAGCTCACCACCGTCGACCTGCCGGGCAACCCAATCCACTACGTTCGCATAACCCTCAGCACCGCGGACCCCAACGACTGGTGGAGCGTCGCCGACGTCCGCGCCTACGTTACGGGGGAAGGGGCTCTGGTAGCTGACATCAAGTAAGGCGCGGGCGCAGCACGGGCTGCTGCCACGTTGTACGTGGCAGCAGCCCGGCGGGCCACCCCGTTGCGGGTCCGGTGCTAGGGCGGCGGCAACCTGTTAGCCGAGACACGGCCGAACCGGTAGCCTGGCAGGGGTTCCGCGTCGGAGGCGACGCGGACGAGCCGGCCGGTGTAGCTCAGCTTGGACAGAGCAACCGCCTTGTAAGCGGACGGTCAGCGGTTCGAATCCGCTCACCGGCTCCAAACATCTCTGACGTGCGGAAACGTGACCTGGCGGTGCCGGGTGCGCCGTCCACTCGGTACGCACGGCGCTTATCGAGTTTCCGCGTCGCATGAGTCGCGCTGACGATGCGTGCCGCCTGCCGCTGCGTCACCTTGGCGCGCTAGCTCGTCAGCTGGCAGGCCCCACTGTCTTAGAGGGTGCCGAGGATCAGCTTGATAGCGCGATCGACTTCTCCTGTCTCCGCTGCGTCGAGGCGGCCTGCGAAGTCTCCTAGGCGGCTGGCGTCGACGGCTCGCATCTGGTCGACTAGCACCAGGGTCCGGGTGCCGTCCATCTCGATCTCGGGGCGGAAGATCGCGGGCTGTGCGCTGGTGGACGTCGGTGCGACGATGAGGGTGGAGAGCACGATCGCGTCGCTTTGGATCGCGACTGCGTACCGTGGGCCGCGCTGCTCGTGGCCCGCGGTGTCCTTGGCGGCGCGCAGTCGGTACAGGTCACCACGCACTGATCTCGTCCAGTTCCTCGTTCAGGGCCTTGATCTCGGCTAGGTCGGCTGGGTCGTTGCGCAGCCGCTCGGCGTCGCGCGCTGCCTGCGCGTAGAGCCGGGCGGCGTATTGGGCGTGGATGAGCTCGCGGATCGCGTCGGACAGGTTCCCGTCGCCGGCCAGCTGGCGGAGCTCAGCTAGTGTCTGCTCGTCGGCGCGGAAACTGATCGTCGTGGCTGTCATACGACCACTTTAAGACAGGCGCGTAGTACAGAACAGACGTCGTTGGGCATGCTGCCACCCGAGGAGTGCCGGCCCCACCTTGTGGACGGGCGCCGATCATCCCCTCGACCAGGATCAGCCGCGCCGCGTCCACGACTCCAGGCTACGCGGCGGCCCGGAGCTTGCGGAGTCTGGTGAAGGACGAGGTCCGCACTGCTTTCGTTCGGGCGGATGATTTCGTGCGGGCCGGTTCGTCTACCGGTTAGTTACCTTTGCGCTGGCTCGTTCGTCTTGTGGTTAGTTACGAGAGCGCAACTAACGAGATATAACTTGACATCGGTTCCGGCAATGCCGGATAGTGCAGTCAGTCAGGCACCCGACCAGTGACCTAACGGGAGTTCACCATGAGCCGAGCTCGTGTCATCCTGACCCTGGCGAGCGGACGCCGGGCCAAGTGGGCCGTCGTGGTCTTCTGGCTGATCATCGTCGCGCTGGCCGGCCCGCTGTCCGGCAAGCTGATGGGCGCCGAGAAGAACGACGCGTCGTCCTGGCTGCCGGCCAAGGCCGAGTCCACCCAGGTGGTGAACCTTCAGTCGAAGATCCAGTCCCCCAACGTGTTCACCGCCGTCGTGGTCTACGACCGGCCGTCCGGCCTGACCAGCGCCGACCGGGCCAAGGTGGCCGCCGACCGCGCGCGGTTCACCCAGGTGTCCGGGGTGGTCGCCGCGCAAGTGGCGGGGCCGGTCATGTCCAAAGACGGGAAAGCCGTCGAGACCCTAGTCCCCGTCAACCTTGGCTCGTCGGGCTGGAACCAGGCGTCGGCCGCCGCGACCAGCCTGCGGGACATCGCCCGGGCGGGGTCGGCCGGGCTGGCGGTGTACATCGCCGGCCCGCTGGGCAGCGCCGCTGACTCGGCCAACTCGTTCAAGGGCATCGACGGCACCCTGCTCGTCGCCACCCTGGCGGTGGTGATCGTGCTGCTGCTCATCACCTACCGCAGCCCGGTGCTGTGGCTGTTGCCGGTCGCCTCCGCCGGCATCGCCCTGGTCAGCGCGGAGGCGCTGGTCTACCTGCTGGCCGCGCATGCCGGGCTGACCGTCAACGCGCAAAGCGCGGGCATCTTGTACGTGCTGGTGTTCGGGGCCGGGACCGACTACGCGCTGCTGCTGACCGCCCGCTACCGGGAGGAGTTGCGCCGCCACGAGGACCGACACGAGGCGATGGCGCTGGCCATCCGCCGGGCCGGCCCGGCAATCATCGCCAGCGCGGGCACCGTGATCCTGGGCTTGCTCACGCTGTCCGCGGCCGAGCTGAACTCCACCAAGAGCCTGGGCCCGGTCTTGGCCATCGGCGTGGCGGTGGCGCTGGTGTCGATGATGACGCTGCTCCCCGCCCTGCTGCTGATTTTCGGCCGGTGGATCTTCTGGCCGGTCAAGCCGGCCTACGGGACGCCCGAGCCGACCGTTCAGGGGTTCTGGGCCCGGGTGGGCCGCCGCATCGCGGTCCGGCCCCGGCTGGTCTGGATCGTCACCGCGCTACTGCTCGGCGTCATGGCGCTCGGCCTGACCGGCCTGCGGGCCAGCGGCCTGACCGCCGCCGAGTCGTTCGTCGGCCAGCACCCGGAATCTGTGACGGGCCAGGCGGTGCTCACGGCGCACTTCCCGGCCGGCGCCGGGCAGCCGGTGGTCGTGGTGGCTAACCCGGCACAGGCGGCCCCGGTGCGGACAGCGTTCGCGGGTGTCTCCGGGATCACCGGCGTGACCGGCCCGCTGGTCGAAGACGGCCATGCATACTTCCAGGGCACGCTGACCGCCGCCCCGGACAGCACCGCCGCCTACAACACCATTGACCGGGTCAGGACCGCGGTCCACGCCGTCCCCGGGGCGGTCGCTCTGGTCGGCGGTAATACTGCGGTGACCCTGGATATAGCCAACGCGGCCGACCACGACCGGAACCTGATCATCCCGCTGATCCTGCTGCTGGTCTTCGTGATCTTGGCGCTGCTGCTGCGGGCGATCGTCGCGCCGGTCATGCTGATCCTGACGGTGGTGCTGTCGTTCGGGGCGGCGCTGGGCGTCAGCTCGCTGTTCTTCAACCACGTGTTCAACTACGGGAACGCGGACAACTCGTTCCCGCTGTTCGTCTTTGTCTTCCTTGTCGCCCTGGGCATCGACTACAACATCTTCCTGATGACCCGGGTGCGGGAAGAAGCCCTGCACCGCGGCCCGCGGCGGGGCGCGCTGACCGGGCTGTCCGCCACCGGCGGGGTCATCACCTCGGCGGGCGCGGTCCTGGCGGGTACGTTCGCCGCGCTGAGCACGCTGCCGGTGACGTTCCTGGCCGAGATCGGCTTCGCCGTCGCCTTCGGCGTGCTGCTCGACACCCTCATCGTCCGGTCCGTGCTGGTCACCGCGCTCAACCTGGACCTCGGTCGCTGGGTCTGGTGGCCGAGCGCACTGTTCCGGCATTCGGCGCCGGACCCGGAGACGCTGGACGAGGAAACGGAGGCGGTCACACCTTCAGCGGGCTAGCGACCTCGAGTTGGCCGTGGTCAATGAGCCAGCGGACGGACTCGAGGACCGCGTCTTCCGGCTCGTAGCACGGGGCGTAGCCAAGCTGCGCCCGGGCCTTGCCGGTGGACTGGCGCATCGAGCCCTGTTAGCGGCGGAATTGCACCTTCCGCCGAGCGCGGTTTCACTCGCCAGTGACTTCCGTTTTCGCAGGTCTGCACAGCGCTTAGCGCGATTGACCTTGTAAGCGGACGGTCAGCGGTTCGAATCCGCTGACCGGCTCCACGAATTCGCGGCTATCAGCTCTTTCACCTGCCTGGACGGCGGGGGCGTGGCCGTGGTGGATGTCGGCGGCGGTGTGCAGGCCGAGCCCGCCGAGATGATGGTCGTTGTCGTGCCAGCCGAAGAATTCCTGGCAGTGCGCGCGGGCGGCCTCGATCGAGCCGAACCGGGCGGGGAAGCCTGGACGGTACTTCAGCGTCTTGAACTGCGCTTCGGAGTACGACTGTCGAGTAGCTCTGGCGGTTCGGTCATGAACTGCGCGCAGCCTTGCATGGCGAGGACGTAGCACGGGACTGCTTCCTGCACTGCGGGGTCGATGTCCAGCCGGGTTGCCCATCGCTGGAACTCGTCAGGACACGATCAGGATCGTCCGGGACTCGCGTGATGGCCCATGACGACCCGGCGTTGCCGGTCGATCCGGGCCGATGGTGGAGCATGTTGGCCCCGGGGCTGCGCGGAGTCACTCCGCCGGGGTGATCCTCGCGGTGCGCTGAGCCAAGATGCCACCCTGCTCGGCGCCGATAACCGACCAGCGCTTCCCGCATCCGGCCCGGCACAAGCGCAGGTACGCCACGCCGCGCCGGACGGCGAAGACGCGAGCGCGGGCAGCCGATGTCACGGGCTCGCGGACACGGGCAGGCCGGGTGCGGCGTGTCTGCCGTGACTCTGACCTGACGTCGACTAATGTTTGAACTTGTTTGATTCTGTTTATCTACGCTGCCGACGCGGGATGGCAGCACGCCGGGCGCCTGGACGCGTCCATCGCGACCAGCGCGCGGTCACGTCCCGGTCACGTCCTTCCTGAGCATCTCCCGCCGATCAGAAAGCACACCGTGCCTCAGATCACCAAGCCCTGGCCATTCGACGGGTGGATCCCGCACGCGGTCGCGTTCGACTGCGACGGGACGCTCGTTGACACCGAATCCTGCTGGACCCACGCCCAGGCCGAGCTGTTCGCCGCCCGCGGCCTGAGCTTCACCCCCGCGCACGAGCTCGCCTTCCACGGCATGGCGCTTCCCCCCCGGTGCGCCCGGATAGCCGAGGTCTTCGGCGAGCCAGGCAATGCGTCGGCCATCCGCGGCGAACTGCTTTACCTGGTCACCGAACGCATCTCCGCCCACGCGGTGCCCAGGCCGGGCGCCCTTCAGGCAGCGGCCCTGATCACCGCGGCGGTCCCGGCCGCGGTGATCAGCAACGCGCCGCAGTCCCTGCTCGACATCGCCCTCAAGCGGGCCGGGCTGGACGGCATGTTCACCGTCGTCATCGGCGCCGAGGCTGCCCCCCGCCCCAAACCCGCCCCCGACCCCTACCTGCTCGGCTGCGCCCGCCTCGGCACTAGCCCTGACGCCACCCTGGCAATCGAGGACTCGGCAACCGGACTGCGCTCCGCCCGCGACGCCGGACTGGTGACCCTGGGCGTGCCCAGCCTCCCCGGTCAGGCCCTGTGCGCCGACGCCGTCGTCAGCACCCTCGAGCATCCCGGGCTGATCAGGTGGATTGGTACCTGGCGCGCGCCGCCCCCGGTCGGGTAACCACTGGACGCAGGGCCAGAAGCGCGCGCAGGCCGAGCACGTCCGCGCGTCCTGACCCTGGTCATCACCCGGCGCCGGAAATTGGTGTTGGACAGCGCTGTGCCCTCAGGGCTGGTGAAGGCGAGTTGAGCGCCGCGAGGAAACACGGCGAGATGCTCGCGCAGGTCTGGCACGACCAGGTCTGCGAAGTCGACAACGCGTCGGCCGGCGCGCGATTTCGGAGGCCCGAACACCGGCACCGCACCGGACTTGTTGAGCTGGCGGGTTGCCCGCACGGTGCAGGCGTCCAGGTCGATGTCTTCGGGCCTCAGCGCGGCCTGCTCGCTCCAACGCAGGCTTGAGGATCGCACGCCAGGCAATTGCCGAGTGGATCGAAGAGGACAGTTCCGAGGTAACCGGCGGCTAGCTGTGGATCATCGTTTAACCGTTTGTCTAGTCCCACCTGATGCTTTACGGATCAGTCCCAGGACATGCTTTACAGATGGCCTGGGAAACATGGGCAGCCTTGCGGGGGCTGTGGGCAGGGGCATTGTCATGTCTCGGCCGGGCCGGGATCACCTGACCTGGCGGCCGCGTGAAGCGAGGTGGGTGTGGCGATAACCAGGCGGCGGGGATGATCCGTGGTCAGGGCCACTCCGCTTTGTCGCCGGTCCAGGTGACCCCTTCGTGGCGGCACAAGCAGAAGGGATGCCCGGCCGGGTCGGTGAAGACCTGCCAGCCGTAGCCGTCGGGGCCGATGAAGTCCTTCTGCAGTGTCGCGCCGAGCTCGACGACGCGACGCTGCTCGGGCTCGATTTCGTCCACTTCGAAGTCGAGGTGGTACTGCTTGGGGTGCTCACCGTCGGGCCAGCGCGGAGGACGGTAGTCCCCTACGCGCTGGAAGCCCAGGTCGACGTCGCCGAGGCTGATGCCGGCCATGGTGTCGCCACTGCCCTCCACGATGGGGCGGCCGGTCACCTGGGAGTAGAAGGCCGCCAGCTTCATCGGGTCCGGGCAGTCGATGATGAAGACCATCAGTTGCAGCATCAGGCGATCCTGCCACAGAGCAGGCGCGGCCGACAGCGCCCTGCGAGTGCACCTCAGGAAACACCGAAGTCCTTGCGGGACTGGGCGGCCTTGATGCTGCGGACCGGCTGGGCCGTGGTGCGGCGGACGGTGCGGCAGTCCTTGTCGTCGAGGTCGAGGTCGAGGTCGAGGTTGATGGTGATGGTCTGGTCGGCGACGTGGACGGTGACGACCTGCCCCGGCGTGGATCCCGGCCTCCCGCACGCCCGCGCCCGCAACCGACGTGTGAGAGACAAGCCGACTAAAGTGGCACCTGTAAAGCATGTGCTGGAACTGATATGTAAAGCCTCTACCGAGACAGGACGCATCATTTAACCGTTTGTGATGCGACAACAGACGTGCGACACATCTCCGCCAGCTGATGGGCTTCCAGCGATGGCGGGAGTGGACGGGCATCAGGCTCGGAGCAGCGGCCCAGTCGCGTAACGGGACGGCCAGATCGGCCATTCAGACGCTAACTACGAAGCTCTGTTCCAGTGTCCTGCTCCTTGGCCCAGAGTCGCATTCCCTTATTTCCCTTCCTTGCCCGAAGCTCTCTGGACCTTGGAATGTCTGCGAGTCGACCGTGAGGCGTCCCCAGCGAATTGAGCTCGGCGGTTTACGTCTGGAGGCGGGAGTTGCCGAAAAGTTTGGACAAAAATACATCTATTACAAAATAACTTGTCAGGTTAATGTTCGGGTACCGCGCATCTGCGCACAAGCAACAACCCCGAGGAGCCCTGCATGTCACGACGACGCTGGTTGATCCCGCTGGCCGCCCTGGCAATAGCCATCGCGCCCGGCTTGGCCTCGACCGCCGCCTCCGCCTCGACTCACTCGAGCCGGGCGCTGGCCATCCAGACCGGCGGCACCGCCCAGCATGTCATCAAGCCCGGGACCGCAGCGCTCGGCGCGCACAGCGGCCTGCGCAACGAGACCTCGAGCACCAACTGGTCCGGCTACGCCGCCGACAGCGGCACCTACACCAGCGTGTCGGCCAGCTGGGTCCAGCCCACCGGCACCTGCTCGTCGAGGAGCGACCAGTACTCCAGCTTCTGGACCGGCCTCGACGGCTACAGCAGCAACAGCGTCGAGCAAGAAGGCACCGACACCGACTGCATCAACGGCAGGCCGCAGTACTACGGCTGGTACGAGACCTACCCCAACCCCTCCTACAGCTTCGGCAGCACGATCGAGCCCGGCGACACGATAACCGCGTCGACGACCTACGAGGGCAACAACCAATTCAAGCTCACCCTGGCCGACACCACCCGCGGCTGGAGCACCAGCACCACCCAGACCGTGTCCGGTGCCGCCCGCTCCTCGGCCGAGGTCATCGTCGAGGCGCCGTGCTGCACCAACAGCGGCGGCATCCTCCCGCTGGCCGACTTCGGCACCGTGCACATATCCAACTCGGTGGTCGACGGCTCCCCGATCGGCGCCCTATCCCCGGTGCAGATCTACATGACCGACAGCAGCGGCAGGACCAGGGACACGGTCTCGTCGCTGAGCAGCGAGGAAAACTTCAGCGCGACCTGGGTCCGCGCCAACTAGTCATCCTCATCTCGTGCGGCTGAACCGCCGCGAAAATCCAGCAAGGGGACTGACCGGAATTCCGGTCAGTCCCCTTGCCCGGCCGACTGGTTCACGCTTCCTCCGCCGCGCGGAGTTCGGCGGCCGGGTCGGGGCGTTGGAAGACGACGAGCGCGGCGGCCAGTGCGGGAAGCACCGCGACCGCGACCGCGAGCGGGATTGTCTGCGGCAGGTCGAACATCGTGAGCGGCGGCGGGACCGGTGTCTGGGCGGTGGGGCTGAGAGTGACCGCGGGCACCAGCAACCGGGCGAGCACCGCGCCGAGGAGCAGGCCAAGCGCGGCCGCGGGGACGGACAGCAGCAGCTTTTCCAGCAGTAGCTGGGCGGCTGCGGACCGCTGACTGACGCCTAGCGCTGCCAGCACGGCGCTTTCGGCGCGCCGCTGTCTGACGTTCGCCGCGATCGAGACCCAGAAGCCAAAGACCGCAAGCAGCGCCGCCGCCACAGTCATCGCGAGCATCGCCTGCTGCGGTGCGGCGGAGAGCGGGTCGGCGACGGTCGCGGCGGCGAGCGCGGCGCTGCTCGTAGTGGTCGCGCCGGACGGCAACGCGCGCGTCAGGGACGCGGGGACCTGGCCGCCGGTCGTGGCCAGCCACCACTGCGTGACGGGCACTGGCGCGGCGCCGTGGCTGACCATGAACGCCTCGAGCGTGGACAGGTCCATCACCAGCCCGGCGCCTGTGATGGTGGGAAACGCGCTCGCCACCGCCACGATTCTCGCTGGCACGATTGTGCGGTTGACGGTCGTTTGCACGATGCTGCCAACGCCGGTGTTGTTGGCGCTGTCAAACGCTGTGGTCGCGATGGCGGGGACGGCGGCCGGAGGTGCGTTCAGGGCGGAGAGCGTGATCTGCCCGGCGAGCGGCTCGGTGACGACCGGTGACGCGCCCGGAGCTTGCGACCATCGCCCGTACCCGGGGATGAACGTTAGCGTCGCGCCGCGAGGGGCGCGCCGCCAGCCGGTCACTTGCGGGCCGGCCGACGGGCCGTACATGTTGTTGGTCGAGAGTTCCGAGGCGAGCTCGGGTGAGCTGGCGACTGCGGTCCACGTTTGAGGCGTCGCCCCGGCGATGGTCAGCGTGACGGGAGTCTTCAGCCGTTTCGCGGGCAGCAGGTAGAAGAGGACGACCTGGCTGAGCCGGAGTGGGTAGGCCGCGTCGGCCCCGCCCAGCGAGGCCGTGAGCACGTGCGGGCGGTCGTCAGCGGAGAACGGCGCCGATGTGAACTGAAAGGCGGCGCCGGTCGCGTCGGTGACCGTGAACAGCGCATACACCGGTCCGAGTGGAGCCCGGCTGAGCGTGACGGTGAACTCAACCCACAGCGGCCTGCCACTGATGAGCTGGCCCGCGGGTGGCGACGAAGGTGTGATCGACCGGAGCAGGGCGGCTGGCGGCAGGCTCGACTGATCGGCCCTGAGGAGGGCGACCTTAGGCGCCTCGGCGGCGTCAATGGCCATCACCGATGCGGGCGTCGCCTCCTGGACAACCGAGACCGCCATCGCCGCCCGTACGCCGGCCGCCCCGGTGACCGAGGTGGTCGCGCCAGCCGGCACCGGGCTGGCCAGGTTTACCTGCGTGTCCCCGCCGGTCACGTACGCCGCCTGATCAGCGGCGGACCTCGTCCAGCTCTGGTGCTGAACGAGCGCCAGCGTGCCCGTGCCGACGGCCATCACCAGCAGCAGCGCAGCCCCGCCCTGGCGCAGCGGCTGACGGCTGAACTGCCAGCCGGCCAGCGCCGAGGTGAGCCCGCGGCCGGCCGCCGACACCCGGTCGACGGCGCGGGCCGCGGCGGGCAGCAGCCGTAGCGTGAGCACCGTGCCGGCCGCTAGCGCGAGCGCGGGGGCAAGCACGAGGACCGGATCGACGACCGGCGGGCTGCTCGCGGACGTCGAGACGGCCGTGTACCGCCGCAGCTGCCAGCAGGCCAGCACCGCGAGCGCCACCAGCGCCAAATCGGCGCCGGCCCCCATCGCGCGGGAGAGCACAGCCCGCCTGCCCTGCTGAACCTGTACTCCGGTCCGGCGAGACCGCAGCACCGGGTAGAGGAGCGCGCCAATCGACAGCGCGGCGATCCCCAACGCGGCGGCCAGCGCGTCGAGCCAGGTGCCCGGGGCGGCCGCGCTGATGCCGCCGTCCGGCCCGCCGCCGGCTGCGGTGCCAGGGGCGTAGAGCGAACTGGCGAGCAGTTGGGCCAGCCAGATCCCGGCGACCCCGCCGATCAGCGCAGTCACCAGCGACAGCGGGATCACCTCGACCGCGGTCAGCCTGGTCAGCTGCCATCTGGTTGCGCCGCGCGCGGTCAGCAGCGCGGTCTCGCCATCGCGTTGGGTGGCGAGCAGCCGGGAGACCGCCAGCAGCGCCGCCACCGTGAGCACCAGGAGTTCGAATGCGCTGATTCCGAGCAGCGACCTGGCGACCGCGAAGTTGTCGCCGATATCGGCCAGCACGGTGGGCAGGTTGGTGGTCAGGGTGAGGCCACTGAGCAGACTCGAGGTGAAGGCGACGGAGATACCGAACAGATGGGCAGCGTTGAAGTCGGCCATGTCAGGCTGGGCGACCCAGGTCCCGGTTCCCGCGGCAAGTCGGCCGGGGAACACGCCGGGCGAGACGACAAGGGGCCCATAGGTGGTGTATCCGCTGGCTGAACCCGTTCCGTTGGCAGATCCGCTGGCGGGAATCGAGTCCAGCTGCCAGTACGAGGCGACGCTGGCGGGCGACTGCCGTTCCGCGTAGAGACCGGTAAGAATGAACGTCACCCGCGCGCCAGTGTCCTGGTCCTGTACCCGGAGCACGTCACCGGGACGGAGCTTGAGCAGCGCCGCAGTGCTGGCCGGCAGGGCGGCCGGGATCGGATCGGTCGTCGACGCGGGGACCTGCCCCGGCCATTCCCCGGCCACCAGCACGGCGTGATCCGTGACGCCGTCAAGCGAAGCGGCCAGCAGCTGGGGGATGTTGCCCGAGGTAATGCTGGCCGGCTTGGCAGGCAACGACCCGGCCAGGAAGTCGAGCGGGTTGGACCAGCTGCCTTGCCAGAAGCTGAACGACACTCTGCCTAGCCCCGCAGCGATCGATGAGCGCAACGCCGCCGTGGTCTGCTCCGGATTGCCGCTTGCGAACGATCCCGCTGCGGCCAATGTCGTTCCTGGCGCGACCACTAGGTCGTGCCGCACGGCCTGCGGCAGCGCCTGGCCGGCGAAGGCGGCGAACGCCGCGCCGACTGTGGCGGCCACTAGCGTGGTAAGTGCCGCTGCGGCGAGTACCACCCAGTGCGCGGTCATCCGCCGTACAGCCAGCGGGCCACGCAGACCTGTCATCGCTTCACAATTCCGCATCCTTCAACCCGGCGGCAATGCGGTCAGATAACGAATCAATGCCGGAAAGCGAGGTCCGCCAGGCGTTCACCGGCCGGCTCAGCCAGCACCGGCACAGCCCTCTTGCTCGTGCAGCAAGTTGAGCAGGCGCTTGCGTGACCAGAGGTATGGCGGCGGCGACGAGTGAGGTTGTCGGCCCGCTGGCGGGGGTGCGGCCGCGGCTGCGGCGGAGGCGGTGCGCGAGTCGATGCGGCAAGTGGGCCTGGCCGCCGCCGCCCTCGCGCTTCCCGAAGCGGCAATCGGATAGGCAGCCAGAAACTTGCGGCATGATCAGGGCCATGGGCCTTACCGCGCTGTCGGGCGAAGTCCGCGATCGGCTGGCTAACGCCGAGCTGACCTACCACGAGGTCGGAGCGACCGCAGGTGATCTCCCGGCCGGGTATCACCAGCTCAGCCGGTCCGCGATCATCGGCCATGGCCGTCAGGTCTTCGCGACGGCCTCGGAGGCGGCGCGGCACTGGCAGGTGCAGCGCCGGGCCGGGCTGCAGGTCGCTGCCTCGTCGCCGACTGTGGCTGCGAACGCGACGCTGATTCTCGGTCTGGGGATCGGCCCGCTGCGACTCCAGGCGCCGTGCCGCGTCGTCTATGTAGTGGAGGAACCACGGCGCAGCGGCTTCGCCTACGGGACGCTGGCCGGGCACCCGGAAAGCGGGGAGGAGGCATTCATCATCGAGCACCACCGCACCGACGCGGTGAGCTTCACGATCACGGCGTTCTCGAGGCCGGCCACGCGCCTGGCCAGGATGGCCGGGCCGCTTGGCGCGGTCGCTCAGCGCCAGATCACCAGCCGCTACCTCCGGGCGCTGGCGTCCTGAGCCGACGATTCGCTGGCTAGTGCCTTCCATCGCGTCCGGGCGGGCGGCTGTGTGTCCGGGCCAGGTGGCCGGCGAACGTGCCGATGAGCCATAACAAGCGACCAGGGGGTGCCCGGGCTGAAGCCGGCCTCGCGATCACTCAAGCAATCGCCAATCAGCTGGCGGCGGAAGGGCACTGCGGGTCCGTTCGGGCTGATGTCTTTGGATTTCCCGAACGGTCGCGTGGCTGCGCGCCGCCCCGCACCATGCTCGGGAGAGCGGGCAGACAGTGATCTGGGTGGTTCTAGTCCGCGAGGGGGTCGGGGTCGGTGCGGAGGCGGCTGTAGAGGTAGCCGTCGCGCATTGGCCCGCTCGGTACTCGGCCGCGCGGATGCTGTCAATAGCTGTTTGCGCGACGGTACCGCAGTTCACTGCCGCTCAGCCGGGGGGGAAGCCGAGCGACAGCAGCCAACCGCGGACCGGGGGCACCGCGTGGCGGTACCGCCGCGTAGCGGCCACCATATCGGTCAGGAAAGACGCCCACAAGGGGTAATTCGGGCGATCTGCGGGCGCTGCGCGGACACCGGCGGCGGCCTCGGCG
Organism: uncultured Actinomycetota bacterium; assembly: GCA_963836195.1. Taxonomy (GTDB): domain Bacteria; phylum Actinomycetota; class Actinomycetes; order Streptosporangiales; family Streptosporangiaceae; genus Trebonia. Next base: position 792,026 of record CAWIIX010000005.1, read on the forward strand.
GCAGACGGCGCAGCGCCCGTGTTGATCGAGCCAATTTTCATCTGGTGATCCCACCCCCTCGATGGGACCAGCGGCCCATACGATAGCGACTGAATGTCGCACTTATGTCGCACTGCCCGCCTCGAACCGCCGAGAGGCGCCTATGGCTAACCACGGGATCGATCCCTCGCACTCCGGCCCCGACGACCTTGCCCGGCAGGCCGCCGCCGAGTACCTGCATGAGCTGCTGCTGCGGCCCGGCCGACAGCGGCGGACCTGGGAGCAGTACGCCGAGCGCACCCGGCAAGGCCAGGTCAACCAGCTCGCGGTGGCGGAGGTGCTCGCCCGGTATCTGTGGCAGCATCCGAGGCGACGTGGCGACGGCGACCTGCTGCCGCGGCAGTTGAAGGACACGGCCGCCCGCGCGCTGTCCGGCCGGGTGCTCAGCCGGGCGACCCTTGAGCTGTTCATCGACGCCTTCGCGCTTCCCGACGCCGAGCAGGATCAGCTATGGCGGCTGTGGGAGGGATCCCCCCGAGTGCGCATGCTCACGGGCACCCGGGCGGTCCGTCCGGACCTGGCCGAACGAGGTGAGCGCATTGCTCGGCCCACCCGCCCATCAGACCGTCTCGCTGCACGACCACGCCTCCGTCGGAGCGGACGGACGGATTGGCGGGGTCCGGACCATCCAGGTGATCGAAGCGCTCCGCGACGGGGTGGACAGCATCCCTTATATCTACGACACGTCGGCGCTCACCTTGCGGGTCGGCCACGGCTGCGAGCCGCCCGTGGCCCCCGGCCGCCGGGTCAGGAACGGCCCCTACGTGCTCCGCATCCCGCTCGCGAGAACACTGGCCGAAGGGGAGACGCTGTCCCTGGAATACGCGACCACCTTCCACTACCGGGGCGAGATGACCGGGGAGGAGCGCCAGTACCGCCGGGCGGTTATGCGCCGGGTGGACAACATCGACCTGCGCGTCGAGTTCGACCCTGAGTACGTCCCGCCGGCCATCTGGTGGGCGGTGTGGGACGGAGTGGAGGGTGGCGTCATCGAGCAGCACCGGGTGCAGCCGGATAGCCAGAACTCGGTGCACCGGTACCTCCGCCTCGTGGAGAAGACGGTGGCCGGCTTCTACTGGGAGGACCGAACCCCCGAGTCAGCCTGATCCAGCGGGACCCGGCGTATCGGGTACGGGCCCACTCCCCGCAGACCGCTATTCCGTCAAGACACGGAGGCGCTCGCGGCAGAGCTGGGCGAGCGCTTGCGCACGGCGCGTCGGGCGGGTGTTGGCCGCGGTGAGCAGGACAACCGAAAGCGCGGGGGCGTCGTCCCGAATCGGGACGGCCGCCACCGGGTGCCCGTCCAGGGAGACTGAGACCTTCGGCTGCAAGTTCAGCACCGTGTAAGCCAGGCCGCGTCCCACCAGCGCGCGGCAGGTCTCCACGCTGGCCGAGCGGTAGCGCACGGTGGGAGTGACCCCGGCGCCGTTGAAAATCCGCTGGAAGTAGTCGCGGCTGTGCGGCAGGTCGAGCAGGACCATCGGCTCTGCGGCCAGCTCAGCCAGCCGCACCGAGCGGCGCTTGGACCACCGGTGCGTGCCGGGGAGCAGCACGTAGGGCGGCAGGCTAAAGAGCGGTTGCTGGGTCAGCCGGTCGTCATCGATGAGGTCGTAGCCGATGCCAAGCTCGAACCTGCCATTCGCGACGCCCTCCGCCAGCTCGGCCAGGTTCACCTCAGCCGTCTCGACCTGCAGTCCAGGAAACTGCTCGGCGGCGGTGGCGAGCAACTCCGGCAGCACGTAAGGGGCGGGGACGGAGAAGCATCCGATTTGAACCGTTCCGGTCAGCGAGTTACCGAGCCCCTCGGCCGCGCCGAGCAGGTCCGCCGCCTGCGCCAAGAGCTGACGGCTGGCTACCAGCAGTTCCTGCCCGGCCGGGGTGAGGCTGATCCCCCGGGCGTGGTGGCGCACCAGCAGTTGCACCTGGAATGCCTTCTCCAGGTCAGCCAGCGCGGTAGACATGGCCGACTGGGACAGGTGCACTGCCTCGGCCGCCTGGGTGACCGTCCCCGCCTCGGCGGCAGCGACGAAGTACTGCAACTGGCGCAGCGTGTACTCGGGGATGCCTGCCTCCTTGCACCGACTATGTCGAATCTAAGGCTCAGAAACATCGATTGTACAGATCTTGCCTGCGGAACCACCCTGGACGGTGCATGGGACCGGGCATACGAGCAGCAGAAACGGCGCTCCTCTTCGGTTTCCTCGGTCTTCCTCGGTCGGTCGCCTAATCCCGTCGTCACGGTGATGGTCGTCGCGGAGCGGGCGGCCGACCTGATCCGGCAGTCGGCGGAATAAGCCCGCCAGCACGGCGTCGATCGCGGTCTGGGCCAGCAGTACCGCTCCGTCGCGGACCGCCCGGTCGCCGGCCGGCGTCACGGTGGCGGCGGCGAAGGCGGGCTGGTGGTTGACTGCGGGCAGCGAGCCGATGCCCAGGTACGGGTGGATCGCCCGCACCTGCTGCGAGACGTTGCCCATGTCGGTTGAGGCGGTCGCCATGCCCCGTGGCCCGGTCTCGCCGAGGTCCATGTCACGGCCGAGCGCGGCCCCGTTGGCGGCGAAGAGCGCTGCCAGCCGCTCGTCGTTGCGGAACTCGGCATAGCGCGGGCTGGTTTCGGTCAGCTCCCATTCGCATCCGGCCGCCAGGGCGCCCGCCTCGAAGCACGCCCGCACTCGCGCGAAGGCGCCGTCGAGCTCGGCCAGCGTGTCCGCGCGGACGTACCAGGAACCACGGGCCAGGTCGGGGATCGCGTTGGCGGCCGTGCCGGCCTCGGTGACGATGCCGTGCACGCGCACCGACGGGGCCAGCTGCTGCCGGAGCAGGCCGATGGCGACCTGCGCGATCGTGAAGGCGTCGGCCGCGTTGCGACCGAGATGAGGATAGGCGCCCGCGTGGGAGGTGACGCCCTGGTAGCTGACGTCAAAGTGAGCCACCGCGCGCGGCCGTGCGTAGACGGCGTCGGCCGGTCCGGGGTGAATCATCATCGCGAACGCGAGGTTGTCGAAGCACCCCGCCTCCAGCATCGGGATCTTTCCGCCGCCGCCCTCCTCGGCCGGGGTGCCGACTACCCGAATGCCGATGCCGAGGTCGGCGGCGACCGCGGCGAGGGCCTCGGCCGCACCGATGGCGGTCGCCGCGATGATGTTGTGACCGCAGGCGTGGCCGAGGCCGGGGAGGGCGTCGTACTCGGCGACGAGGCCAACGGTGACGGCCCCTTCGCCGTAGGTGGCGACGAACGCCGTGGGCAGGCCCGCGGCCCCGCGCTCGACGGCGAAACCACGGGCCGCCAGCTCGTCGGCCAGGAACGCCGCCGAGGCATGCTCCCGCCAGGCCGACTCCGGGTTCTGGTGCAGTCGGCGACTGATGCCGAGCAGCGCGCCGAGCCGGGCTTCCACCAGCTCGGCCGCCCGCCGCTTCAGCGCCTCCGGCGCCGCCAGCGGTTCCCGGGCGGGCATCAGCGGCCCCCGGGCACGCCGTAGGAGGGCGCGGCCCCGGGGTCGAGGGCGCGGGTGAGGTAGTCCCGCTTCTGCGGCAGCCAGAGCGCCAGCAGCCGGCCGAGCTCGGCTGCGGGATCGTCGGCGTCGTCCACGCGCAGGTCCGTCACCGGCCAGGGGCGCGCTCTCGACGACCGCGAGTCCGGCCGAGCGCACCGGCCCCTCCTCGCCGCCCGCGGCGAGCCCGCCGAGGAACCCGGCCAGCAGGCGCTCCTCGAAGGTGGCGGCCGGGCTCGCCCGGTAAGAGTCGATCATGGCCTGTACCACGTGAGCGCCGGCGAGCATGTTGCCCGCGGCGACCGCCTGGTGCCCGGTCGCGGCGGCGTGGGTGCCGAGCGCCCGGGCGCCGGAGAAGTACGCGACCCGGCCGGCCGCGTCGACGACGGTGAGCTGGCGATGCTCAGGGTGCGCCTCCTCCGCGACCACCTGGGCCACCGCCTCCTCGGCGGTCGACCCGGCCTGGAGCAGATCGAGCAGGCGCGGCCCGAGGGCCGGGTTGGTGACGTTCTGCGAGGCCGCCACGCCCACGAGGGGACGCAGGTGCAGGCAGCGCGCGGCGACGGCGGGGCTGGAGGAGCTCAGCACCATTCCGAACGCGCCGGTGGCGGGGTCGCGCGCGGCCAGCGAGAACGTCATGAGGCCCCGCTGATCACTGCGGTCGCGTCGATTTCCACCAGCCACTCGGGCCGCGCGAGGGCCTCGACGACGAGCCCGGTCGAGACGGGGTACACGCCCTTCAGCCACCGGCCCATCACCCGGTACACCGGCTCGCGGTACCGGATGTCGGTCAGGTAGACGATCACCTTCACGATGTCGGCGACGCCGCTGCCGGCCTCGCGCAGCAGCAGGTCGATGTTGGCCATCGCCTTCTCCGCCTGCGCTTCGACATCGCCGATGCCCACGCTTTCCCTGGTCTCCAGGTCCTGCCCGATCTGGCCGCGCAGGTAGACGACCCCGTTCGCGACGACGGCCTGGCACAGGTCGTTGTCGAGGTTCTGCTCCGGGTACGTGTCCTTGGTGTTGAACGGCCGGATGCGCTTGTGGGTTGGCGTGCTCACCGTGTTCACCTTCCGTAGACGACGGCGTCGGACGGGCTGACCTCGGCCGACCCGTAGGCGTGGTAGCCCCGCTGCATCTGGATGTGGTCGGCGAGGTACTTGGCGTCGTGCCACACCCCCCAGATGAAGCTCGATCCGCGCCGTGACTGCCAGGGCAGGCCGAGGAAGTAGACGCCGGGCTCGGACGACACGCCGCGCTGGTGCCTGGGCTTTCCCTTCGAGTCGAACGCGTCCACGTTCAGCCAGCCGTAATCGACCGCGAAACCGGTCGCCCAGACGACCGAGCTGACGCCCGCCCGGGCGAGGTCGAGTTCGAGGACGGGGCTGGTCACGCACTCCGGGTCCGGGCCCAGGAGATGAGCGTCCGGCTCCTCGGGGGAGATCAAGGCCGTTGCGCTCGACGTAGGCGTCGGCCTCGTCGAGCAGCGACAGGTAGCTGGCGTCGCCGTGCGCGATGTTGTCGCCGAGGTCCGGTGCGAAGCGCACGGTTCCGTGGTCGTACGAAACGGCCCGGCCGGTGAGCTTGATGCCGCTCGCGGCGAGGGTGCGGAAGTCGACCGTGTGGCCGCCGCGCGCGCCGCTGACCGCGATCGTGACGTGCTCCGCGCCCAGCGGAGGGGTTGCGGCTTCCCACTTGCCGAGGACCCCGAGCCACCACACGAAGTCGCGCCCGCGGTACCTTCGCGGCGGCCGGTCGTGCGGGCCGACGGAGAGATAGACCGGCCGGCCCGACCTCTGCAGCTCCTCGGCGATCTGCACCCCCGACGAGCCGGACCCGACCACAAGCACGGCGCCGTCGGGCAGCTGCCCCGGGCTGCGGTACGAGCTGGAGTGGATGTTCACGAGCCCGGCGCCGTCGGGAATGATGGCGGGGATCACCGGACGCTGGAACGGGCCGGTCGCGGCGACGACGTAGCGCGCGTCGATGACTCCGGCTGACGTCTCCACCCGGAAGCCGGGCCGGCCGGCGTTCTTTCGCACGGACGTCACCTCGACGCCGCACCGGATCGGCGCCCCGATCTTCTCCGCGTAGGCGACGAAATAGTCCGCGACCTGCTCTTTGGAGGCGAAACCATCGGGGTCGAGACCGCCGAACTCGAGGCCAGGGAACCGGTCGTGCCAGGCGGGCCCGTTCGCGACCAGGGAATCCCATCGCTCCGAGCGCCACCGCTCGGCGATCCGGTGGCGTTCCACGACGAGGTGCGGGACGCCGTGGCCGTTCAGGTGCTCGCTCATCGCCACGCCGGCCTGGCCCGCGCCGACGACGAGCACTTCGATCTCCTGGCTCGACATCCAGCCTCCACTCCGATTTCGCACAGTCCTCCGAGTCTGGGATCAAGCCGAGCAGATAGCAAATAGCTGTTGCTGACGTTCGACATCGGAAAGACAGATGACCTCGAACGCGCACGGTGCATCGGTTCAACAGATGCAAAGCTTCGGAAAACGCTGGTGAGATGTATCTAGACAGTTCGGTGACACTGGAGACATCGTTACTGAACCGTCTGCGGGTCGCAGCGACGCGGTAGTCGCGAGGCGGGACGTTGTCTCGTGAAAGGACTGCGCACAGTATGAGCGCCGTAACGACGCCCACCGAACAGCCCCAGCGCGTCGAGGACGCCACCATTCAGCCGATCCCCGACGCGGATCGGCACGGCAAGGCCCGAGACCTGTTCACCATCTGGTTCGGGTCCAACATCATGATGCTCACGATCGTCACCGGCGCCCTGGCCACGACCGTGTTCGCGCAGCCGTTCTGGCCGGCGGTGGCCGCGATCGTGATCGGCAACCTGGTCGGCGCGATCTTCATGGCGCTGCACTCTGCGCAGGGACCGCGACTCGGCGTGCCCCAGATGGTGCAGACCCGCGGCCAGTTCGGCTCCTACGGGTCACTGCTCGTCATCCTCATCGTGGTCATCATGTACGTCGGCTTCTTCGCGTCCAACCTCGTGCTCGGCGGGCAGTCGCTGAGCACGATGAGCTCGCACATCAGCACCGACGAGGGCATTGTGATCGTCGGCGGCGTGAGCGTGACGGCGACGATCTTCGGCTACGACCTCATTCACGCGTACACGAGGGTCATGACCTACCTGTCGGGCGCGGTGCTGGTGCTGGCCTTCATCTGGATCTTCGCCGTCCGCCACCTCCCGGCGAACTTCTTCTCGAGCGGGCATTTCGGCGCCGCCGGCTTCATGGGGACGATTTCCGTCGCCGCCCTGTGGCAGATTGCCTATGCGCCGTACGTCTCCGACTACTCCCGCTACATGCCTCGGGCGACCGGGTCTCGCCCGGCGTTCTGGGCGAGCTACGCCGGCTGCAGCATCGGCTCGATCCTGCCGATGATCCTCGGCGCGATCGTCGGCCTCGCCGTCACCGGAGGGGACGTGGTCCAGGGCCTGACCACGCTGACGAGCGGCATCAGCGTCCTCGTGGTGGTCGTGTTCTCGATTGGCATCGCCGCCACCAACGCGATGAACCTGTACTGCGGCACCCTGTCGACGCTCACGGTCGGGCAGACCCTGGTGCCGCGCTTCTCGCCGCGGGCCCGGTCCCGTGCCCTGATCGCGCTGCTGCTATTCGGCGCCTCGCTGATCCTGGCGCTGGTGGCGCAGAACAACTTCCTGGTCAACTACGAGAACTTCATCTCCCTGCTGCTATACGTCCTCGTGCCGTGGACGGCGGTCAACCTGGTCGACTACTACCTGGTCCAGCACGGCGACTACGCCGTCGACGACTTCTTCCGCGCCGACGGGGGACGTTACGGCCGGGTCAACTGGGTCGCGATCGCGTGCTACGTGCTCGGCATCGGCATCCAGGTGCCGTTCATCGTCACGACGCTCTACACCGGCCCGGTCGGGTCGGCGCTGCACGGCGTGGACCTTTCCTGGATCGTCGGCCTCTGTGTCGTCTGCCCCGTCTACTACCTGGGGGCCAGGCGGTTCCGCTCCGCGCACGGGCCCGCAAACCGGTCCGCCGGCCTGGTGGCGGCCGGGTCGGCCAAGGACGCCGGATGACCGCGGCCGGTGAGACCTCGCCTGCTGAGACCGCCGCGGCTGAGACCGCGACCGTCGGCATCGCCCAGTGGCTGCCGATCCCGGGCGAGGTCGAGCGGAACGAGCAGACGGCCCGGGCAGCGGTCGCGGACCTCGCCGCGCGCGGCGCCGACCTGGTCGTGCTGCCCGAGATGTGGCTCACCGGCTATGACCCGGGTCACCTGGCGGAGCACAGCCGCCGGGCGGCCGAGCCGCTGGACGGACCGCTGGTCGCCCGGCTGCGCACGTGGGCGCGAGACCATTCGGTCATGGTGTGCGCCGGCACGATCCCCGAGCTGGCCGGATCCGACGTGCACAACACCGCCGTGCTCATCGACTCCGACGGCGAGGTGCTCGCGGCGCACCGGAAGGTTCACCTCTACCGGGCCGGCGGTGAGGACGTCGCCTTCGCCGCGGGCTCCTCCCTGGATGTCGTGCAGACGTCCCGGCTCGGCCGGGTCGGCGTCCTGGTCTGCTTCGACGGCGACTTCTTCGAAAGCGCGCGGACGCTCGCGCTGGCCGGCGCGGAGCTGGTGATCCTGCCCGCCGCGTACGAGACCGCCGCCGAGCGCTGGTGGGACCTCCTCTATCCGGCTCAGGCGCTGGGTAATGCCCAGTGGTGGGTCATGGCGAACCAGTGCGGCGACAACGGCAGCATCGAATTCCTCGGCGGCAGCCGCGTGATCGCGCCGGACGGCGAGGTCGTGGCCGCCCTGCCCCGGACCGGTTCGCGCGGAGTCGAGTACCTGGTCACCGAGCTCAAGCTCGCGCAGCGACTGCACGCCGCGCGACAGGAAGCCGGCGTTCTGCTCACTGACCGCCGACCGGATGTCTACCGACTGTAGACCGCAAAGGATGGCCGTGCCCCGCGCCTCGCGCGCGTAGCCCGCTCACCTTACGCAGCGGTTACGCCCTCGCCGCCGGGAGGCTGGTGAGGAAGCCGGTCAGGCCCGTGAAGTAGGTGTCCTGGTCGTCGTACATGGCCAGGTGGCTTCCGTTCGGGCAGTGCAGGTAGCTGCCGTTGGGCAGGCGCCGCGCCATCATCTCCATGTGGGCGGGGTCCATGGTGTCGTGGGCGGCGCCGATGACCAGCGTCGGCACCTCGATCGCGGGCAGGTCGGCGACCCGGTCCCAAGCGGCGAGCTTGGCGTCGGCGCTCATCCCGAGCTCGCTCGGCCCCTGCATCGGGACGTAGATCTTGGGGTTGATGTGCGCGAGGCCGCGGACGGCCGGATCCGGCCAGTCGGCGGCGGGCATCCGCAGCGTGTGGTGCTCGTAGTAGTGCGGCATGAGCAGCTCCATGTACCGCGGGTTCTCGATATCGCCCGCCGCCTCGAGCGCCTTGACCTCGGCCAGCACGCCGGGGTCGATCGCGGGCATCAGGACCTGCTCGGCGTAGGCCGTGTAGGCGGGGGCGCTCGCCATCATGTTGGAGATGACGAGGCCGCGCAGGTGCTCCTGGTGGGACAGGGCGTACTCGATGGCCAGGATCCCGCCCCACGACTGCCCGTACAGGACGAAGTTCCGGCGGTCCAGCCCCAGCGCCTGCCGGACCTGCTCGACCTCGTCGACGAAGCGGTCAAGCTCCCACAGGGAGGGGTCGTCGGGCTGGTCGCTGAACCCGGAGCCGAGCTGGTCGTAGTAGTAGTACTCGATCCCGGCGGCGGGCAGGAAGCTGTCGCACGCCTCCAGGTACTCGTGGGTAGCCCCCGGCCCGCCGTGCAGCAGCAGCACCTTCAGGTCGGGGTTGTTGCCCACCCGCTTGGTCCACACGCTGAACCTGCCGCCGGGGGTGTCGACCGGGATGCGGCGAGCCCCGCCGCCGAGCCGGTCCGCGCGCCCCGAGTAATCCAGGTAGCCACCGCTCATGCCTGCGCCTCCCGACCGTGAACCCGCCTCCTCGACCCGCCGAATCATAGCGTTGAGGGGATGAGGGCGGCCAGAATCGCGGGCGACGAGCCTCCTAGGGAGTGCTCGCGCCCGGCCGGCTCCGTGGTCGAGCAGCCAGGCAGCCACCTCGTCATGACCGGCCGTCCGCGCCATGTCGAGCGGCGTCTCATCCGACCACGGCGCTCGCCAGTTGACATCGGCTCCGTGCGCTACGAGCAGCCGTGCCGCGGCGATCTGCCCATTGCGGGCGGCTTGCCAGAGCGCCCCGTCCGGATCATCCGGGGAGGACGCGTCCGCCAGCAGCTCGGCGAGTTCGGTCATCATGCCGAGCGCCGCCGCGTGCCAGACGAAGTAGACGGCGTCCCGTTCCACGAGTCGGCGAACGGCCGAGCGCGGGCGCACGGCGGCGATGGCGGTCCGAACGGCAATCGACGGGGTCGCAGGACGCTCGGGCACTTGCTGAGCGCCGACGAGCTGCACGGGCTGCGGGCCTGCCGGCGGCTTACCGGGCGATTCGCGCCCAGGCCGACATCCCCGCCCCGGTGAGGCCGGGCTAGCTCTCTCCCGCATGGACGTCGTCCAGGTCCCGGGGCGGGGGCATCGCCTCGGCCTGATCCGGCACCGCCTGCCTGGGGGTGGCCCGGTCGATGTCGCGGCCGCGGCGCAGCAGCTGGGCGGTGTAGATGGTGCTGTAGCTGAGCGCGCGGGACACGGCGGTGGCGATCGCGACCGCGAGCATTACCGGCAGCGTGAGCGAGAAGTCGCCCGTCATCTCGACGACGCTGGCCAGCGAGGTGAGCGGCGCCCGGGCGGCGGCGGCGAACACGGCCCCCATCGCGATCACCGCGTACAGCGCGGGCGGCCCCGCCCCGGCCCCGAACAGATGGTCCGCGATGTCGCCGTAGGCGTAGCCGGCGGTGACGCCGATGAACAGCGACGGCGCGAAGATCCCGCCCGAGCCGCCGACCCCCATCGTCAGGCTGGTCGCCAGTATCTTGCCGAAGGCGAGCACGATCAGGAACCACAGCGCGTACTGACCGGCCGTGGCCTTGAACATGACCGGGTAGCCCACCCCGTACATTTGCGGCAGCGCGAGCAGCAGCAGCCCGAACACGAGGCCGAGGACGGCCGGCCGGGCCCACTCCGGGCGGCCATTCCAGATCGCGTCGCACCGGTCTTCGACCTGGTAGAGCACGGTCTTGAAGGTCAGCCCCAGCAGCGCGGCGATGACCGCGAGGACGGCGACGAGCAGATAGTTGCGCGGGCTGCCGAGCGTGATGCCGGCCGGGAACCCGGATAGGAAAGGTTTGTCGCCGAGGAAGGGAATGGCGACGACGTCGGCCACCACCGCCGACAGCATGACGGTGAACACGGCGTCGGCCAGGAGTCAGCTCCGTGCCCCCGGCCCCGCTGTAAGCCAGCCCCGCTAAGCGGCCCCGGGCCGTCTGCAAGCGAGACCGCGGCGGCGCGGGTCGCGGGTTGGCCGCGGCGCTAGCGGATCTCGTAGGTCCCGTCCAGCCGGGCACGGCCGATGACGTGGCCCTTGATGGCGGCGAGGACGTCGTTGAGGGTGAAGCCGGCCGGCAGCCCGATCCGCTGGTCGAGGGCGAACAGCTGGAAGACGTAGGAGTGGGGGCCGTGTGACCGCACCGGCATCGGCCCGGCCCAGCCGCGCCGCCCGAGCGCGCCCTTTCCGTGCCGGATCCCGGGGATCGGGCTGGGGTTGGCGAGGGCGTTCTCGGGGATGCCGTCGAGCGAGGGGTCGATGCCAAGCGTGAGCGCGTGGGTGGCGGGCTTGCCGATCGGCACGTCGGGGTCCTGCACGATGAGGGCGAGCTCAACCGTGCCGGCCGGCGGCTGCGTCCAGGTGAGGGCGGGGGAGATGTTCGGGCCGCGCAGCCTGCCGCGGTGCTTGTCCGGGATGGGCGCCCCGTGCTCGAAGGCGTGGCTGGTCAGGGTGAAGTTCTCCGGGGCCTGCAGGTCGGGGCGGGCCCAGACGAGGGTGTGGTGGCCGGCGCGCCGGTTGCGCAGCGCGACGCCAAGGGGGTTTGCGGGCATGATGCCGACTCCTTCTGCCTGCGGTTGTGGGTTGAGTAAGCGGATGATCTCGGCGCTGGTGGTCGTCGGGCCGAGTTTAGGAAAGAACCGCTCGCGACTGCGCCGGCGGACGGAGCTCCTCGGGAGTATTGCGGCGGTCAACGGCCGGCCGGTCGCTGCCGCGGGTGAGGGAGACGATCGCGGCGATCAGGCCGAGGGCGGCGGGGACGGCGAAGACGAGGACGAGGCCGTCGTGGAACGGGCCAGGCCCTCAGCACCGAAGACCGCGCGGTCATCGCCCGCGCGACCGAACTGCCCGGCGCCATCGCCGACTCGTGACCGCAGGTCACGACCCGACGGCGTCGCGGAGCAGTTCCTGGCCGGCATCAACCTCATCCTCGCTGGGATCGAAGCAGTCCGAGATGTATCGTGACACCGTGGCGTCAGCCACGCGTAACTTCGCGGTTGGGGCTGGGTAAAGATGACCGGTATCGCGCTGATGATCCGTGGGCCGGCTACAACTTCCCCGGCGCCATCGAGTTCGTCATCGCCGTGCTGGCGATCATCGTGGTGATCTTCGTGCGCATGTACGGCCCGCGCCGGCGGTCCGGGCCGCGCACGACGCACCGGACGTCGCGCCAGACGGTGCGCCGGACCGTGCGGCGCAGCGCCGATCAGCGCCACGAGCCCGGCCACGGCCATGAGCCCGGCCACGGCCATGAGCCCAGTCACGGCCACGAGCCCAGTCACGGCCACGAGCCCAGTCACCGCCACGAGCCCGGCCACCAGCCCGGGAAGGCCGTGCACGACGGACGCCGATCGTCATCCAAGCGCCGGGCGGGCCGCCCGTAAACGGGCACGATCGGCCGTAAAAACGGGACCGCTTCCATCCCGGGCGGTCGTCGGGGGCCCGGTCACGATACGGTTACCGCGATGAGTGAAACGCAGAGCGCGAAACGGCCCGACACCCTGGACATGCCCGTGGTGGCGGTGGCGAACAGGCTGCCCGTCCAGCAGGGCGAGAAGGGCTGGGAGCTGTCCCCGGGCGGCCTGGTCACCGCGCTGCGGCCGGTGATGTCCACCCACCGCGGCGCGTGGGTCGGCTGGGACGGCGGGACCCGGGGGATGCCGCAGGCGCTGCCCGACTCCAGCATCCAGCTCGTGCCCATTGCGCTCTCAGCCGCCCAGGTCCGGGGCTACTACCACGGCTTCGCCAACGCGACGCTATGGCCGCTGCTGCACAACGCGATCGAGAAGCCCCGGCTCGAGCGCGCCTGGTGGTTCGCCTACCGGGACGTCAACGCGATCTTCGCCGAGCGGGCGCTGGCGGCGCTCGACGAGTACCCGGACGCGATCGCGTGGGTGCACGACTACCAGCTGATGCTGGTGCCGCAGCTCATCCGCGGCCGCCTGCCCGATCAGGCGATCGGGTTCTTCCTCCATGTGCCGTGGCCGTCGCCGGATATCTTCGCCCGGCTGCCCTGGCGCGAGCAGATCCTGACCGGCCTGCTCGGCGCGGACGTGGTCGCGTTCCACACCGACGAGTACCGCGGGAACTTCCTGCGCTCCTGCACCCGGCTGCTCGGCGGCTCCGGCATCGAGGTGCGCGGGTCGTCGGTGGTGCTGCCGGACGGCCGGGTGGTCGCCACCTCCACCGCGCCGATCTCCATCGACGCCGCCGAGTACTCCCGGCTCGCCTCCGAGCTGGACGCGAACGAGGAAATCGAGGCCCTGACCGAGCAGTTCAGCGGGCGCACGGTGCTGCTCGGGGTCGACCGGCTCGACTACACCAAGGGCATCGTCGAGCGCCTGCTGGCGGTGGAGATGCTGCTCGAGCGCAACCCCGAGCTCCGCTCCCGCCTGGTGTTCCTGCAGATCGCGGTGCCCAGCCGGGACAACGTGCGGGAGTACCGCCAGCTCCGGACCAGCGTCGAGCAGCTCACCGGCCGGATCAACGGCGTGTTCACCGAGCCGGGCGGCGACGTGCCGGTGCACTACCTCTACCGCAGCCTGTCGCCCGAGCAGCTCACGGCGTACTACGCGCTGGCCGACGCGCTGCTCGTCACCCCGCTGATCGACGGCATGAACCTGGTCTGCAAGGAGTACGTCATCGTGCAGCAGGCCCGCGAGGGCAGCGGCGCCCTCGTGCTGAGCGAGTTCACCGGCGCCGCCGTCGAGCTCTACCAGGCCATCCTGTGCAACCCGTTTGACGTGGAGGGGCTGTCGTTCCGGATCGAGCAGGCGCTCCGGATGACGGAGCCCGAACGCCGCTCGGCCCTGGCCGCCATGGCCGATCACGTCGCCACCCACGACGTCCATCGCTGGGTGTCCGGCCAGCTGACGGAGATCGCGACCCGCGGCCGGGCCAGGAGCTGACTCCGCTATCTCAGGCGGGTAATTTGCCGGGTCGTCGTAGGCGGATATTCAATCACTGATAGTGACTGATCGTGTACTGTTGGCGCTCGTCCTGTGTCATCCGGCGGACACCTGAAATGGAGACGGCCTGACGTGCGCGTGCTCATCGTCACCCCCAACTTTCGGCCGGAGGCCGGCGCGACCGGGGCCAGGCTGTCCGGCCTCGCCGGGACCTGGGCCGCCGACGGCGACGACGTCACCGTGCTGACCGGAATGCCCGGCCACCGCACCGGGGGGCTGGCCCGGGCGGGCGGGCGGGCCGTGCCCGGCCGGGAGTTCGCCGACGGCTACCGGGTGATCCGCACCTGGCGGTACGGCGCGGCCGGATGAGGGGATCGCCCGCACGGCGCTCGGCCAGCTCGGCTTCATGACGAGCAGCGTGCTCGTCGGCGGGTGGGCGACCGGCCCGGCCGACGCGGTCGTCCTCTCCGCGCCGACCTTCTGCTCGATCTTGTCCGGCTGGCTGCTGGCAAGGCGCAAGCGCGCCAGGTTCGTGCTCGACATCCGTGATCCGTGGCCGGCGATCCCGGTGGAGCCGGGTGGGCTCGCCGGCCGGGCCGTCACCGGGATGCTTCGTCATCTTGAGCTCGCCGCCTACGCGGCGGCGGACCAGGTGGTCGTGGTCGGTGAGGGGTTCCGCGCCGACCTCATCAGGCGCGGCGTGCCGCCGGAGAAGGTCCACGCGATCGGAAACGGGGTTGACCTCGGGCGGTTCCCGCCCGAGGCCGGCGCTGCCCGGCAGCGGGACGAGGCGCGCGCGAGGCTCGGCGCGGGGCCGGCCGACTGCCTGGTGCTGTCCGCCGGAATGTCGCGGGCGCTGGCGACCATCGCGGACGCGGCGGCGCTGCTCGATCGCCCGGGGAAGGCCGGACCGGCCAGGGTTGGCCCCGCCGCCGGCCGGGCGGCGAGCCGGCCGGCGATCTCGGGCGGGTCCATCCTGGGCGGGGCCATCAGATTCGCGTTCGCCGGGGACGGCGCGGGCAAGCGGCATCTGGAGCGCCTGGTGGCGGAGCGTCGGGCTCGGCAACGTGGTGCTGCTACCCGGCGCCGCCAACGCCGAGCTGCCGGCGCTGCTGGCGGCGGCGGACGTCTGCCTGGTGCCGCTGCCAAAGGCGCCGCGGTTCGCGACCGTCATCCCCGCCGAGATGTCCGAGTACCTGGCCGCGGGCAAGGCGGTGATCGGCTCGGCGGCGGGCGACGCGGCGCAGATCCTGGCCGAGGCGGGCGCGGTCGTGGTGCCGCCCGAGGACAGCGGTTCGCTCGCCGCCGCGATTGCCGCGCTGGCCGCCGACCCGCCGTTGCGCCAGGCCCTGGGCCGGGCTGGCCGGGCCTTCGCGCAGCGGCGGTATGACCGGGCGGCGCTCGCCCGGGAGTACCGCAAGATCCTCGATCTCGACGTTCCGCGAGCCAGCCGCGGTTAAGCGAGCCATGAACGGTTTATTAACGTTCGCGCCGGCATGGCCGCCCCGCCTGGGGGGAAGTTCTGTCTTGGCGGTTGGGTCGCGGGTTTTTAGTTCGGGCGGTGTGGCGGGCGCATGCTCCAGAAGGCCGGGCGGTCACTCGGGCACTGGCTGCGGCACTGGCCGCGCCGGAAGATCATCGCCTTCGGGTCCGGCTTCCTGGTCCTGGTGCTGATCGGCGTCACCGCCACCGGGTACGAGATCCTGCACCACTTCAACGCCAACATCCAGCAGGACGACATCAGCGGCCTGCTCGGCGCCCAGCCGGTGAACACGCATCCGCAGGCCGAGAACATCATGGTCATCGGGTCGGACTCGCGCGATGGCCTCAACCCTTCGTACGGGACCGGCCTGGTCACCGACCAGTCGGACACGCTGATGGTCATCCACATCCCGGCCGACCGGCGGTGGGCCGAGGTGATGTCGATCCCGCGCGACTCGTGGGTGAACATCCCGTCCTGCGAGATGGGCGACGGCCAGCTGTCCTCGCCGACCCAGTTCAAGATCAACGAGGCGTTCGCGATCGGCAACCTCGACGGTAACCACGCCAAGCTGGGCGTGGCCTGCACGGTCAAGACCGTCGAGCAGGACACCGGGATCTACATCAACCACTTCATCGTGGTCAACTTCACCGGCTTCGAGAACATGGTGGCGGCGCTCGGCGGCGTCTACGAGTGCAACCCGACCGCGATCGACGACCCGAACTCCGACCTGCACCTGTCGGCCGGCAACCACCTGCTGACCCCGGCCCAGGCGCTCGGCTACGTGCGGGCCAGGTACACGCTCGGCGACGGCAGCGACCTGGAGCGCATCGGCCGCCAGCAGGCGTTCATGTCGTCGCTGATCAGCCGGGTCCGCAGCGAGCTCTACAACCCGCTCGCGATCTACCGGTTCTTCGACGCGTTCACCAAGTCGCTGACCATCGACACCCAGCTCGGCGGCATCACCGGCCTCTACGACCTGGGCCAGTCGCTGCGCGCCATCCCGTCGAGCAAGATCGCGTTCTTCACGCTGCCGAACTACACCGACCCGAGCGCGACCGCGAACGTGCTGTGGACGCAGCCGGAGGACGGCCAGATCTTCGCCTCCTTCCGCAACGACGTGCCCGCCAGCAGCTCGCTCTTCGGCCCCCCGACGACGACGGCGGCGTCGACGCCCGG
This sequence comes from uncultured Actinomycetota bacterium, assembly GCA_963836195.1. Classification (GTDB taxonomy): domain Bacteria; phylum Actinomycetota; class Actinomycetes; order Streptosporangiales; family Streptosporangiaceae; genus Trebonia. The sequence goes on from CAWIIX010000005.1 coordinate 808,605, forward strand.
GTCGACGTCGGCCGACGCCTCGACGGCGGGTCACACGCTGTCCACCGGCTCGAGCCCGTCCGCCAGCCCGTCGGCCAGCCCGCTGACGATCCCGGCGCGGACGGCCAGCCAGTCGATCTGCGCCGCCTGAGCCGAATCGTCGGCCCGCCCGATACCGTTGGCCAGATGAGGCGGTGGGCGCGACGCGCGTGGCTTGCGGTCGCCGGCGCGGCCCTGGGCGCCGCGCTGGCGGTGCCGCTGCTTGGCGCGCCCGCGGCCGCGTCCGCGTCCACCGCGTCCACTGCGGCGACCTCGGCCGGGGCGCGGCCCGACGGCGGGGCCGGCGGGGCCGGGGGAGTGCGTCACGTGGTGATCATCGGCATCTCCGGGCTGCGCTGGAATCAGGTCACCGCGACGGGCACCCCGGAGCTGTGGCGGCTGGCCGACGGGCGGCTCGGTCGGCTCGCTGGTCGACTACGCCCAGCAGCCGCTGTCCTGCCCGGCCGACGGCTGGCTGACGCTCAACGCGGCCGCCCGCGCCTCGGGCCCGCGCCCGTGCCCGTCCCTGCCCGAGGTCGTCGGCGAGGGCAGCGGGGCCAGCGTTCCCGCGATGGCGCAGATCATCGCGGCCAACCGGGGCTACCACGAGTCGCCCGACTGGGGACTGCTCGGGTCGCTGGCGAGCTGCGCGACCGCCATCGGCCCCGGCGCCGCCCTCGCGCTGGCGAGCCCGGCCGGGCGCGGTCCGCTCGTACCTGCCGTCGGCGGGGGGACTGTCGGCGGCGGTGCTGGCCCGCTGCCCGCTGACCGTGGTCGACCTGGGGCAAATCGGAGGTGTCGAACGGACCGGTGTCTCCGCGATCGACCGCCGGCTCGCCGCGATCGTGGCCGAACTGCCCCCCGGCACCCTCCTCCTGGTCACCTCGCCTGGCGCCGCGGTCACGGCCGGGTCCGGGCGGCGCGCCGGCCGGCCTCCCGCACCTGATGACGGTGGTGGTCAGCGGCCCGGGGTTCGCGGACGGCGTGCTCGACTCCTCGTCCACCAGGCGGCCGGGGATCGTGACGCTGACCGACCTGACCCCGACCGTGGCCGGCTGGCTCGGCCGCCCGGTCCCGGCCGGGACCGTCGGCGCGCGGATCGGCCGGACCGCGCGCGGGGAGCTGGCCCCGACGATCGGGGCGCTGCTCGGCCGGGACACCGCCGAGCAGGTCTGGCTGGCCACCCACGGCTGGTTCTTCGCGGGCTACGCGGTGGCCGACGCGCTCGCCTTCGGCCTTCCGGCGCTGCTGTGGTGGGGCGCCGATGAGGCGCGCCGCGCGCGCCCGCGCCCGCTGCTGGCGAATCGCGGGCGCGCTCGCGGCGGCGGTGCCGCTCGGCACCTACCTGGCGAACCTGGTCCCCTGGTGGCGGCTGGCGCACCCGGCCTGGTGGCTGTACGGGCTGGCGGTCGGCTGGACGCTGTCGGCTGCGGCGGCGGCGCTGGCCCGCCCGTGGCGGCGCGACCCGCTCGCCCCGTTCGGCCTGATCTGCCTGGCCACGCTGGCCCTGCTCGGGGTCGACGCGATGACGGGTTCCCGGCTCGCAGCTGGAGTCGCCGTTCGGCCTGTCGCTGCTCGTCTCCGGCCGTTACTACGGGATCGGCAACGACGTGCTCGGCGTCTACTGCGTCAGCGCGCTGGTCGGGGCGGCCTGGCTCGGCCACGCCCTGCCGCGAAGGCCGACGGCGGCGATGAGCGCGGTCGGGCTGTTCGCGGTGGTCGCCCTGGGCTGGCCCGGGTTCGGCGCCAAGGTGGGCGGGACGATCGCGCTGGTGCCGTGCCTGGTGCTGCTGATCGCCGCGTGTCGCCGGGGTCAGGGTCGGCTGGCGGTGGGCGGTGCCGGTCGCGCTCAGCGGGCTGGCCCTGTTCGCGGTGTTCGCCGTGGTCAGCTACTTCTTCCCGGCTGCGGGCAGGTCTCCGACATCGGGACGTTCGCCGGCAATCTGCTCACGGGGCGACGGCGGCGGGTTGATCGAACGCAAGGCCAGCTCGAATGTGGGAACTCTCACGGTCGGCGCGGTCCGGTGGCTGATCCCGGTCGCGGCGGTGGCGGCCGCCGCCGCCCTCTGGCGGCCGTCGGCGCTGCGGCTGCGGACGCTCGCGGAGGCGTTCGGGTCGGCGCCGGCGGTGCGGACGCTGGTCTGGCTGTGCTGGCTGGTGCTGATGATCGGCTGGCTCGCGGACGACTCGGGGGTCATCGTGCCGGCCGCGGCGCTGCCGTTCGCGGTGCCGCTGGTGGTCTCGATCGCCGTTTCAGTTTCCGCTGCGCCTGGTGGGGGACGCTATGGTGGTATGGCCTTCGCGGGGTCATCCGTCGCTAGGGCGGGGCCCCAACCCAGCTGCCCCCCACGTATGACCAGCCCCCGAAGTAGACAGAGGACGCTCGAGTGCAATACCAGCTTTCGCGTGTCGTCGCGGGTCCGATCCTGCACGCGTTCGGACGCCCCCGGGCGACCGGGCTTGAGAACATCCCGGCGAGCGGCCCCGCGCTGCTCGCCTCCAACCACCTGTCGATCATCGACTCCGTGTACCTGCCGCTGATGCTCTCGCGGCCGGTGGTGTTCCCGGCCAAGGCCGAGTACTTCACCGCCAAGGGGCCGGTCGGCCGGCTGTGGGCGGCCTACCTGCGGTCCACCAACCAGCTGGCGATGAACCGGGATGACACCCGGTCGGCCACGGCCACCCTGGAGGCGGCGGCCGAGATCCTGCGGGCGGGCGAGCTGTTCGGCTTCTACCCGGAGGGCACCAGGTCGCCGGACGGGCGGCTGTACCGGGGGAGGTCCGGGCTGGGCTGGCTGGTGCTGAACACCGGCGCCCCGGTGATCCCGATCGCGATGGCCGGCACCAGGAAGATGATGCCGCCGGGCAAGCTGCCCCGCCCGGCCAAGATCGAGATCAAGATCGGCAAGCCGATGGAGTTCGGCCACCTGGCGGGCGACCCTCCCGCCCGGGCCCGCCGCATCATCGCCGACGAGGTAATGCACGCGATCGCCGACCTCTCCGGCCAGGAGTACGTCCACGAGTACGCCTCCGACGTCAAGGAGAAGCTGGCCCGGGCGGGGCGCCCGGATTCGAGCCGCCCGGACTCCGCCGTCTAGGCTCCGTGTCTTTACTGGTCGCTAAGAATTGCTATCGCCTTAACTATTTATAAAGAATTCAGTCGAGACGAATGCCCGTTCTCAGGGCCTTTCTGCTTAGATGTGGGACGCCCCGGCCGTTCATCATGGTCACCTCGGCCCATTCAGACGCGATCAGCGACTGGGAGGGCTCCGGTGACGCCGTCATCGGAATTCCCGGGCCGCTTGGGGCGCCGCCCTTTTCGGCGCCGACGGGGCGCGGATCTCGCACGGCTGCATCCGGTTGAAGGACAACGACCTGCTGCGCCTGCGCGTGGTCCCGGTCGGGACCCCGATCGTCGTCGTCGATTAATCGCGGGATCGGGCCGATTGCCCGCGGGCGTGAAACCACGGTCCGTTCGGGCTAATGCTCTTGATCTTCTTCTTCAACCAGGGGGAGCGGGCCGGTCGTCGCGGCCGGGTTCCAGATGTACATGGGGCCGGTGCTGGACAGCGGCCACGGCGGCGGCGACTTGGGGACCGGCGCCGACGCGAACAGCGACGGCGACTGCTCCCAGGGCGGCAGCGGCCCGTCCTCCGGCCGGGCCGAGGACGGGCGGGTGCTCGGGTTGGCGCTCACCCAGGCGCTGCCCGCGCCGATGGCAGCGCGGGGCGGGGTGCGGGGCGGGCCGGAGTCGAGCGGTCGCGGGAGGTCGGGCAGCGGCGGCGGCTGGGCGCGGGAGTGGCGGCCGGGGCCGCGATCTCGGCCGCCGCGGGCCGCCTCGTCGGCCCGCGCCGCCCGCCGGCGACGGCGAACCCAGGTCACGGTCAGCGCGCCGATCAGGCCCGCGATGAGCACGCAGGCGGCGATGACCAGGTCGAGCAGGACCGAGCGGAGGGCCCCGCCGGGGTCGCCGGGCCTGGCCGCGGCGGCGGGATGCGTCGGCGCCGCGGCGATGGCCGGCTGGGTGGCCGGGGCCGGCGTCGGCGTGGTCGGCGTCGGCCGCGGGTGAGCTGCGGCGATGACCGCGGCCCGGGCGAGGGCGTTCCCGGCGTTGAGCGCGCCGCGGCCCCACCCGGGGGCGGCACCCGGCCGGCCGTGTCCGAGCCCGCCGGGCCGGATCCGGGGACGGTCGCGCCGTCCTCGATCGCCTGGGTGACCTCGGCCGCCGTCAGCCATGGGTAGCGGCCGCGGATGAGCGCGGCCACCCCGGCCGTGAGCGCGGCCGACATGTCGGTCGAGGCCAGGGTCTGGTACGCGCCGTCCGGGGCGGCCACGGTCAGGCCGACCGGGGGTCCCGCCGTCCCGCCGGGGTCGAGCGCGACCTGCCCGGCCGCGCCGGGCGCGGTCAGCGCCACGTACGACCCGGTGTTGGTGAACGGCGCGAGTTCGCCGTCCCGCGCGGTCGCGCCGACGGCGATGACGCCCGGGTAGGCGGCGGGGTAGTTGACGGCGTTGGCGGCGCCGCCGTTGTCGCCGGCCGGCGCCACCAGAACGACGTCGCGCGAGATCGCGTAGGCAATCGCCGCCCGCTCGGCCCGGCTGCCGTCGGCCGAGGCGGCCGGGGAGGGAGTGGCGATGCCCATCGTGGCCGGATCGAGCGGAAGCGAGACGACGGTGGCGCCGTGGCCGACTGCGTACCTGATCCCGGCCGCGATCGCGGCGGGGATCCGGCCGGTGATGCCGGAGTCCAGGTCCAGCGGATCGTTGTACTCGAGGGTCACCTGCACGGCCAGGATCCGCGCGCCGGGGGCGATCCCGGTGACGCCCTCGGACCCGCCCGCCCCGTGCCCGTGCCCGGCGATGAGGCCAGCCACGGCCGTCCCCTCGTCCGCCCAGTACGGCTGGCCGGGCCCGCGGCCGGTCTTGGCGAAGTCCGGTCCGGTCGTCACCGTGCCGGCCAGGTCCGGGTGGCCGCCGTCGACCCCGGTCGACAGGACCGCGACGGTCACCCCCGAGCCCGCCGCGGGCGCGGCGCGCCAGGCGGCGGGCACGTCGAGCGCCGGCAGCCACCATTCGGCCGCGCTGGGCGTGCGGGCGGGGGGCGTCAGCTCGCGGGCGCTCGCGGGCAGCGCTGAGCCGGCCGCGGCGGCGGCCGCGACGGCGAGGGCCGCTGCGGCCGCGAGCCCGGTGCGAAGCGGACGGGAGACGATGGTCACGCCATCCCTCCAGGTCGGGCCCGCCGAATCGGGCGAAGGGGGCGGTGTGTGAAAACCGTCCCTTATGGTGCCACGCGTTCGGCTGCAACGGAACGCAAGGTCGGCTAACTATTGGGTGACGATGAGCGATAATGCGGTTGATGCAGTGTGAAGGGAGCGGCGGATGCCTGCCTTGTCCGAGCGTGACATGCGCGTGCTCGCCTTCGAGCGGGGCACCTGGCGCACCGCCGGCGCCAAGGAGCAGGCCATCGCCGAGGTTCTTGGGATCACCGCGACCAGGTACTACCAGCTGCTCAACGAGCTGATCGACACGCCCGAGGCCCTCAGGTTCGACCCGACCCTGGTCAAGCGGCTGCGCGCGCAGCGGGCGAGGCGGCAGCGGATCAGGTCGCCGAAGCCGCCGGGCGCCTGACGGCGACGGCCGGGCGGGAAGCCAGGCGGGCGGGCGGGCGGGAAAGCAAATCGGCCCGGCCCCCGCTCGTGCGTGGGGCCGGGCCGATCACACCTGCAGTAACCCGGTCGAGACCAGAATTCGCGTGGCGTTACCGATCAGGAGACGACGATGACCTTTTCGGCCTGCTGTCCCCGGTCGCTCTGCGTGATCTCGAACTCGACCCGCTGGCCCTCTTCGAGGGTGCGGTAACCATCCGACTGGATCGCGGAGAAATGGACGAAAACGTCCTTACCACCGTCGACGGCGATGAAGCCGTAGCCCTTGTCCGGGTTGAACCACTTGACGGTGCCCTGAGCCATTCCCAACAACTCCCTAACTGCTGCTCGGGCTTCGAGCCCCGCCCTTTCAACCGCGGAACCCGTTCGATCGCCGCACGCCGGGCGTTGGCCCGGCTGCACAGGCGCGGCGCATGCTTCGCAAGCTTGCACCTGCCTTAACGGCGGCGAACGCAAACAACTTACCGCGTGCGCGGCGCTTATGACGCCACATAGTTGTCAATCGTCGCGGTGCTGCGCTGTGCCGCTCGCGGGGGGGCGACCCCCTGCACCCCCCGCTTATAGGGGGCTCCCGCCCCCCATTCCCCCCGGCAGGGAGTGCCGCAATGAGCGCGGCACCCCCGTGTCCTGTGGCTGAGGTAAACGCGTCCTTGGCTGAGGTAAGAGCGTGTGGCTGCGGTAGCGGTCTAGGCGACGGTCGGGCTCTCGAAGCCGGCCGCCTGGAATGCCTCTATGGTCGGCTTGATCGCGGCGGGCACGGTGACGGACGGGGCCACCGCGCCGAGCGTCTTAAGGCCGTCGCCGGAGTTGATGATCACCGTCTCGGCGTCCGGGTCGAGCTGCCCGGCCGCCAGCAGCTTGCGGAGCACGCCGACGGTGACGCCGCCAGCGGTCTCGCCGAACACACCCTGGGTGCGGGCGAGCAGCCGCATCGAGTCCACCACCTCGGCGTCGGACACGTCGGCGACCGCGCCGCCGGTCCGCCGGACGACGTCAAGCACATACGGGCCGTCGGCCGGGTTGCCGATCGCGAGCGACTTGGCGATGGTGTCCGGCTTCACCGGCCGGACCACGTCCCACCCCTGCGCGAACGCCTCCGACACGGGCGAGCAGCCGGTCGCCTGCGCGCCGAACACCTTCCACGGCCTCTCCTCGACCAGGCCGAGCGAGCCGAGCTCGCTGAACCCCTTGTCGATCTTGACCAGCTGCGCGCCGGAGGCGACGGGGACCACGATCTGGTCGGGCAGCCGCCAGCCGAGCTGCTCGGCGATCTCGTAGCCGAGCGTCTTGGAGCCCTCGGCGTAGTACGGGCGGACGTTCACGTTCACGAACGCCCAGTCCTCGTGCTCGCCCGCCAGCTCGGACGCGAGCCGGTTAACGTCGTCGTAGTTGCCGTCCACGGTGACGAAGGTGCCGCCGTACACCGCGGTCGTGACGATCTTCTGCTCTTCGAGGTTGGCCGGGACCATCACCACCGAGCGGATGCCGGCCCGGGCGGCCGCGGCGGCGACCGCGTTGGCGAGGTTGCCGGTCGACGGGCAGGCGAGCACCTTGAAGCCCATCTCGGTGGCGGCGGCGAGCGCGACCGCGACCACGCGGTCCTTGAACGAGTGGGTCGGGTTGCCGCTGTCGTCCTTGATCCACAGCCGCCGCATGCCGAGCTCGGCCGCGAGGCCGTCGGCGCGGATCAGCCTGGTGTAGCCGGGCTGGGTGGTCGGCCGGCTGGCGATGTCGGCCGGGACGGGCAGCAGCGCGGCGTAGCGCCAGATGTTGGGCGGGCCGGCCTCGATGTCGGCCCTCGTCAGCCGCGGGAAGTCGTAGCCGACCTCCAGCGGCCCGAAACACATCTCGCACGCGTAGAACGGGCCGAGTGGTGTCGTGTGGCCGCATTCGCGGCAGGTCAGGCCGGTGGCGTGACCGAGGCGGGGGGCGGCGGGCGCGTCAGTGCGAGCGTTCATGGGGGCGAGGCCTCTCTCCCATCTTTCCCAGCGGTCACCTTGACCGCAGGCCGGACTTGGCACCAGTCGCGCGCCGCCTCGCCTTGCTGAGACGCGTGTAACCGCGATGGTTGCCGGGGCTTCACAGGGCCGATCCCTCCACCCCTCTGGATGAGGTATTCAGTTGTGGGCGCAGGCGTAACCAGCGCTGAGTACCACTGTAACCGATCGCCGCCGGACCCCAGCAACCCGGTTATCAAGCGATTCATCTACCCTTGTTCCACATGACAGACGACCCGAGTCGGCTCCTGCTTGTCGCCTCGAACCGGGGGCCGGTCTCATACAGCCGCGGTGACGACGGGTCGCTGACTGCCAGGCGCGGCGGCGGCGGATTGATCTCCGGGCTCACGTCCGGGCTGGCCGCGGCGGCCGCCGACGGCGGAGCGCTCTGGCTCTGCACCGCGCTGTCCGACGGCGACCGGGAAGCCGCCCGGCTGGGCGCGCGGGCCGACGCGCACGGCGAGCCCGCGGTCCGGATGCTGGAGATCCCGCCGGCCGTGTTCGACGCCGCGTACAACGGCATCGCCAACTCGATCCTCTGGTTCGTGCACCACCTGCTGTTCGACACGCCCAACGAGCCGCGGTTCGACGCGCAGTTCCGCCGCGACTGGGACGCCTACCGGGCCTACAACGAGGCGTTCGCGGCCGGGCTGGCGGAGGAGTCGGTGGCGGGCACGCGGGTCCTCATTCAGGACTACCACCTGGCCCTGGCGCCGAGGATGCTGCGCGACCGGCACCCGGAGGCGCGGATCGCGCACTTCGAGCACACGCCGTGGGCGCCGCCCGAGTACTACCGGATCCTGCCCGACGACGTGGCCTCGGCCATCCTCGACGGCATGCTCGGCGCCGACCACGCCGGGTTCCTGGCCGAGCGCTGGGCCTCGGCGTTCCTCGACTGCTGCGAGGCGGTGCTCGGCGCGCGGGTCATCCGCGGCTCGGGCGGCGGGGGCCGGGTGTCCTACCGGGGCCGGGTCACCGACGTCGGGGTGCACCCGCTCGGCGTCGACGCGGCGGCGCTGCGCGAGCGGGCGGGCGCCGACGATGTGGGCGCCGCCGTGGACACCCTGGCCGGGCTGGCCGAGGGGCGGCAGCTGATCGTGCGGGTGGACAGGACCGAGCTGTCGAAGAACATCGTCCGCGGCCTCGAGGCCTACCGCGAGCTGCTGGCGGGCCGGCCGCAATGGCGCGGGAAGGTGACGCACGTCGCGTTCGCGTACCCCTCGCGCTCGGCCCTGGCGGGCTACCGCGCCTACACCGAGCGGGTGCACGAGCTCGCGGCGCAGATCAACGCGGAGTTCCGCACGCCCGACTGGCGGCCGCTGATCCTGGAGGTCAAGGACGACTACCCGAGGTCGCTGGCGGCCAGCAGGCTGGCCGACGTGCTCCTCGTCAACCCGATCAGGGACGGCATGAACCTGGTGGCCGAGGAGGGCCCGATCCTCAGCGAGCGCGGCTGCGCGCTGGTGCTGTCGCGCGAGGCGGGAGCGGCCGCCCTCATCGGCGACGACGCGCTCCTGGTCAACCCCTACGACGTCTCCGCCACCGCCGACGCGCTGCACGCGGGGCTGTCCATGCCCACGTCAGAGCGGCGGCGGCGGTCGGCCGCGATCGCCGCCGCCGCGCAGGCCCGGGCCCCCAAGCGCTGGCTCGCTGAGCAGCTAGACGTCCTCTGACGGGGGCCGCGGCGTTTGCACTCTCCACCCGAGAGTGCTAAACATGGCGTTAGCACTCTCCCTATGAGAGTGACAGCAAAACGGCAGGATCGGGCGATGAGGCACTGCCCGGTGGCAGGAAAGGGACTGTCGCCTAGCAGGCCGTCCGTCGCGGGCGTCGGCCGGTCCTAACGTAGCCACGGAGGACTGGTACCAATGGCAGCGAAGATGATCGCGTTTGACGAGGACGCCAGGCGCGGCCTCGAGCGCGGCATGAACCAGCTTGCCGACGCCGTGAAGGTAACCCTCGGCCCCAAGGGCCGGAACGTGGTTCTCGAGAAGAAGTGGGGCGCCCCCACGATCACCAACGATGGCGTGTCCATCGCCAAGGAGATCGAGCTCGAGGACCCGTGGGAGAAGATCGGTGCCGAGCTGGTCAAGGAAGTAGCGAAGAAGACCGACGACGTTGCCGGTGACGGCACGACGACGGCGACCGTGCTCGCCCAGGCGCTGGTGCGCGAGGGCCTGCGCAACGTCGCCGCCGGCGCCAACCCGATGTCGCTCAAGCGCGGCATCGAGGCGGCCGTCGAGGCCATCAGCGAGGAGCTGTCCAAGCTCTCCAGGGATGTGGACACCAAGGAGCAGATCGCCTCCACCGCGTCCATCTCGGCGGGCGACGTGACCATCGGCGAGATGATCGCCGAGGCCATGGACAAGGTCGGCAAGGAAGGCGTCATCACCGTCGAGGAGTCCAACACCTTCGGTCTTGAGCTCGAGCTCACCGAGGGCATGCGCTTCGACAAGGGCTACATCGCGCCGTACTTCGTCACCGACCCGGACCGCCTCGAGGCTGTTCTCGAGGACCCGTACATCCTCATCGTCAACTCGAAGGTGTCGGCCAACAAGGACCTGCTCCCGCTGCTCGACAAGATCGTGCAGTCCGGCAAGCCGCTGGCCATCATCGCCGAGGACGTCGAGGGCGAGGCGCTCGCGACCCTGGTCGTCAACAAGATGCGCGGGCTGTTCCGGTCCGTCGCGGTGAAGGCCCCGGGCTTCGGCGACCGCCGCAAGGCCATGCTCGGTGACATCGCCATCCTCACCGGTGGCCAGGTCATCAGCGAGGAGATCGGCCTCAAGCTGGACAACGTCGACCTGAGCGTGCTCGGCCGGGCCCGCAAGGTCGTGGTGACCAAGGACGAGACGACGATCGTGGACGGCGCTGGCGACGCGGAGCAGATCTCTGGCCGCGTTAACCAGATCCGCACCGAGATCGACAACACCGACTCCGACTACGACCGCGAGAAGCTGCAGGAGCGGCTGGCCAAGCTGGCCGGCGGCGTGGCCGTCATCAAGGCCGGCGCGGCGACCGAGGTCGAGCTCAAGGAGCGCAAGCACCGCATCGAGGACGCGGTGCGCAACGCCAAGGCCGCGGTCGAGGAGGGTGTCGTGCCCGGCGGCGGCGTCGCGCTGCTGCAGGCGGCCCGCACCGCCTTCGACAAGCTGGACCTGGTGGGCGACGAGGCGACCGGCGCGCAGATCGTGCGCGTTGCCGTCGAGGCGCCGCTGAAGCAGATCGCGGTCAACGCCGGCCTCGAGGGCGGCGTTGTGGTCGAGAAGGTGAAGACCCTCCCGGCCGGCGAGGGCCTGAACGCGGCCGACGGCACGTACGTCGACATGTTCAAGGCCGGGATCATCGACCCGGCCAAGGTCACCCGCTCGGCGCTGCAGAACGCGGCGTCGATCGCGGCGCTGTTCCTCACCACCGAGGCGGTCATCGCGGAGAAGCCGGAGAAGAACCCGGCCCCCGCAGCCCCCGGTGGCGGCGGCGACATGGACTTCTAAGTCCGCCTGCTACACCGCATCACGCGAACGGCCCGGGGCAACCCGGGCCGTTTCGCGTTCCCCGGGTGACGGCCGTTCCCCAGCCGACTCGGGCGCATCCAGGCCGTCACTTAGTGTTTTCATGTGTATACGCTGGGTATAGCCTGACTGCGATCGAGAAACCGGGTGGTTTCCCGGGGACTCGGCCGAAGGACTCACGGCCTTGCACGCGATCCCGTCCCAGCACCATCCGAACGTGTGAGGCCGTGACCGACGTGCCCCTGGCTGCCACCGGTCCGGCAGCCAGGGGGCGTGCCCGCGGCCGGGGTCCCTCGCGGCGCCGTGGAGCAATAACGGTGATGCCATTACCCCCGAGGTACCGCTAGCCTTAGAAGCGCCCAACACATCCCGTCGGCGAGCTCCGCCGCCGGGGTGTCAGTTTCTAATGACGTGAGGTCTTGCTCGTGCCTACCGGCAAGGTCAAGTGGTATGACGCCGAGAAGGGTTTCGGCTTCCTCTCCCGCGATGACGGGGGTGCCGAGGTATTCGTGCATTCCTCCGCGCTGCCCGCAGGGACGGAGACCATGGCAAAGGGGCAGCGGGTCGAGTTCGGCATCGCGGAGGGCCGCAAGGGCGCCCAGGCGCTCCAGGTGCGGCTCCTTGAGGCGCCCCCGGCCGTCGCCGCCGTCGCCAAGCACCCGCACAAGAAGCCCGACGAGATGATCCCGATCATCGAGGACCTGATGAAGCTGCTCGACGGGATCTCGGACGTATACCGGCGCGGCAAGCATCCGGAGCCGAAGGAAGCCAGGCAGATCTCGGAGCTGCTGACGGCCGTCGCCAGGGACATCGCGCCCTAGGCCATGAACGCCCAGGAAGGCGCCGATACCCGGATCGTCGACCCGGCCCGCCTCCCGTTCGCGTACCAGGACGCGCTCAACGCCGGGGACGCCGACGCCGTCGTCGCGCTGTTCCATCAGGACGCGACGATGCACACCTTCACCGGCAAGGTCCTCACCGACCAGGCGGCGCTGCACGCTGAGGCGGTCCAGTCGATCGCGGCTCAGGCGCGTCTGACCAACACGCCCAGGTCCACCCTGATCGGGGGCGATACGGCCCTGATCATCGTCGATTGGGACCTCGAGGCGATGTTGCCGGACGGCACCGGGATCTCGCCGACCGGAACGACGACGGCTGTCGCCCGCCGGTCGGCCGACGGGTCGTGGCGGTTCGCCATCCTCGACTGTCAAGCGGCAGTCGGGTCTCCCGGCTGGTCGTAGTCGCTTCCGCGGGGCGTTTGGTTATGAGTCCTCAGCGGTTCGCGGGCTGCGCAGGCGGCGGGAACGTCAGCTCGGCGCCGACCCGGACCCGCTGCCTGCGCCGCACGACCAGCAGGACCAGCGCGACGACGAGGGCGCCGGCCGCGATCGCCAGTCCCGCCTGGCCGTTGTCGAGGATCGACACGACCACCCCGGCCAGGCCGCCGGCCACGTTGGCGACCTGGTTGAGGGTCTCGGAGACGGAGAACGTCGAGGACCTGATCTCGTCGCCGATCTCGCGGCCGACGATCGAGTCCTGAGCCAGCTTGGCCAGGCTGGCGCAGAAGATCGCGGTGAACTCGACCACGACCGCCGCCCACAGGCCGAACCCCCAGGCGCACGCCGCGGTCACCACCGGCGCGATGATCAGCACGGTGAACATGATCAGCTGCGGTCCCCGGCTGCGGAAAAAGGAGCCGAGCACCATCGAGGCCAGGCTGCCGGCCGACAGGCCGAGCGCGAGCGCGCCGAGGGCGAAGTTGTGCGACACCGGGTGGTGGAAGACCGTGCCCAGGTCCACGCTGCGCAGCAGGAACGCGAGCAGGAAGAGGATGTAGCCGGAGAAGGCGCGCAGCACCGCGTTGACGGCCATCGCCTCCGCGACGACGGGCCCGACGTCGGGCAGCCTGCGCCAGTGCTTGCGGCGCCCCTTGCCCGCCTCGCCGCCGCCCGGCAGGTCGCCCGGCGGCAGTGGCAGCGTGCGCGGCGGGTCGGCCGGGCCCGGTCCCGCCGGTCGGGGCTCGGCGGGGCCGGGCAGATCCGGGCGGGTGGGCTGCTGGCCGGCGCCGGGGCCGGGGACGTCGCCGGGGCCGTCGAAGGCTCGGCGGCCGGCAGGTCAATCTGCTCGGGCAGTCGCAGCGCGATGATCATCGCGGCGAGGTAGATCACGGTGCCGACCCGCAGCGTCCAGGCCGCGCCGGCGGTGTACTGGACGCCGGCCGCCAGGCCGGCCGCGGCGGTCGAGGTGATGATCGAGATCAGCCCGGCCCGCGCGTTGGCCGTCACCAGCGAGAGCCCCGGGGGGAGCAGGCGCGGGGTGACCGACGCCTTCACCACCCCGCCCGCCTTCTGCAGCACCAGGATGCCGAACGCGGCCGGCAGCAGCGTGACCGAGTCCTTGACGTTCGCCGACATCGCGTAGCAGAGCAGGCCGCGGGTCAGCATCGTGCCCGCCAGCACGAACCGGCGGCCCTGCTGTATCCGGTCAAGCGCGGGACCGATGAACGGCGCCAGCACCGCGAAGGGCGCCATCGTGATGATCAGGAACAGCACCACTTTGCCGCGCGCCTGGTCCACCGACGTGCTGAAGAAGATCGTCCCGGCCAGGGCGACGGTCACGAACGCGTCGGCCGCGCCGCTGGCGGCGGTCATTTCGATGAGCGTGCCGAGCCCGGTCCGGTCGGCGCCCTTGGCCCCGGTCACGCGGTGCACCAGCGCCACCGTGCGCCGCGAGGCCCGCCCGCCCGCCCGGCCGCCCGACCTGAAGGCGCGGCCAGTTGACCTGGCCGCACCGCCAGCCCGGCTAAGCGCATCGGACATCCGCATGTACCCAGTATTCTTGGTCCGCGCCACTGCGACGAGCCCTATGGGGGATGTCCTAGCGGGCCGGCCCTCGCGGTGCGCCGCCCCTGGAGCGAGAATTGGCACTCGTGAGCACTATCAGAAGCCGATCGAAGGAACCTGACCAGATTTGCGCGGACGCCTTTGACCTGGCCAGGCGTTCGCTTGTCGAAGATGCGCGGGTAAGCGCGGACACGGTCGGCGACTATCTAGGGGCCGAGGCCACCGCCGATCGCGTCGTCACGCACTTTTTCAGCTGCTCCGATCCCGGCTACACGGGCTGGCGGTGGGCGGTCACGGTCACCCGCGCGCCGAGGTCGAAGGTCGTCACGGTCGACGAGAGCGTCCTCCTGCCGGGGGCCGACTCGCTGCTCGCGCCGGCCTGGGTGCCCTGGCAGGACCGGCTCCGCCCCGGCGACGTCGGCATCGGCGACCTGCTGCCCGCCAGCGCCGACGACGAGCGCCTGGTGCCGTTCGTCGTCCTCGACGGCGACGACGCGGTGACGGACTGGTTCCTCCCCCGGGCCGACTCGGAGAACGCCGACGCGGGCCCGCGAACCGCGGCTGAGATCGAGGTGCCAGGACGGTCCCGGGTGCTGTCCGCCTACGGTCGCGATGACGCGGCCGAGCGCTGGTACGAGGGCGATCACGGACCGCACACCCCGCTCTCGGAGGCCGCCCCGGCGAACTGCGTCAGCTGCGGGTTCTTCGTGCCGCTGAGCGGCGGCCTCGGCCGTCTGTTCGGGGCCTGCGGCAACGCCTTCGCCCCGGACGACGGCCGGGTGGTGTCGGCCGACCATGGCTGCGGAGCGCACTCGGAGGCGGTCCTCACCGCCGCCGCCCCGGCCGTCGGCCCGGTGATCGACGAGCTCGGCTACGACTTGGTCGACCTGCCGGGCGTCTCGGTCGAGGAAACCGCGTTCGAGCCGCTGTCGCGCGAGACGTACCCGGACTCGCCGGCCGGGCCGGAGACCGCCTCGCCCCCGGAGACCTCGTCGAGCTGAGCCCGGCGGGCGGCCAGCCGCGCGCGGTGGCGCTTGAGGAAGGGGACGTACCAGAGCCCGAACAGGCCCATCCCCAGACCGAAGGCGCATGTCCACACCCACCAGCCCGCATCCGCGGGCAGCGAGTGGCGGACGCTCACCACGACCGCGAGGGCGATCGCCCAGCCGACCGTAATGACGGCGGTAACCTGGCGATCGTCCGCCTCCCTGGGCGGGGGCGCGGGGCGCCGCTCTTCGGTTCCGCCCTGCCGGCTCTGGCTCACACCACAAGGCTAACCGGCTTAAGCAGCCATCACGCCCGTATACCGGCCACCCCGCTCCCCTGCGAGACCGAGGGCTTCCCCGCGAGCCACAGGGCGCGCCCCTGTCCTCGGACTGAGCAGGGAAGGAGCGCAGCGACTGAGCGACGAGGGAGACGGCGGAGGCCACGAGCGCCCGGCGGCGCGTGGGGAGAAACTGCCCGGGGGCGAGCGGGGAAAATATGATCTACTTGGTGGATGCCTGAGGCGGGTATGCAAACGGATGCGGGTCTGGCGACCGCGATGCGGATTTCGATCACCAGACTGGCACGGCGGCTCCGGGTGGAGCGGCTGGGCCTCGGCGGGACCGAGGCCGTCCTGTCCGACATCCAGCTTGCCGCGCTCGCGGCCCTCGAGCGGCACGACGCGATGACGCCGGGCGAGCTCGCCGAGCACGAGAAGGTCCAGCCGCCGTCGATGACGAGGGTCATCGCGGTCCTCGAGGAGCGCGGGCTGGTCCGCCGGGCGGCCCACCCGACCGACCGCAGGCAGGTCATCCTCACCGTGACCCAGCAGGGCAGGGACCTGGTGCAGCTGGTCCGCCGCCGCCGTGAGGCGTGGCTGGCGCAGCGGATGCAGGAACTGACCCCCGAGGAGCGCGCCACCCTGCTGGCGGCGGCGCCCATTCTGGAGAAGCTCAGCCAGTCCTTAGCCGGCGGAGCCGGGCGGCGGCTTGCTGGGTGGGCCGGCGTTGGCCGCGAGGCGCTGTACTCGTGGTGGCGGGTGCGCTTTCTGGGGCAGCTGTGGGTGTTGTCGACGAGCGGCCCGGGGCGGGAGCCATGATCGTGTGCCATTTGGGCCGTTGTTTTCGGCCCACGGGCGTCATCGTGGGCCGTAGGGGGCAGCCCGCGACCCGAATGACCCACGCTGACCCCTATATTCGTCCAGCCTGGTGCACGTGGTGAGGACGAGGACAGTGGGTCGACGCCCGGCCGCCGGGCGCCGGGACTCGCCCGACGGCACCCGGTTAGGCGGCAGAGCCGAGTTTCCAGGTTTCCAGGATCTCGTACCTCGGCTGTCCGTTGAGGGTGCTGCGGATCAGGTAGATCTCCTCGACGGTCCAGCCCGGCCCCTGGTAGCGGTCGAGGCGGGCGACGATCTCGCGCACGTCGACCGGAGCGCGGCACCGGGCCAGGGTCAGGTGCGGCGTGAACCCGCGGTAGGCGTCGGGCGGCGCGACGCCGGCCTCGCGCGCGGCGGCGGCCACGGTCGCCGCGAGCCCCGCCAGCGCGCCGCTGTCACCGGCCATGCCGCTCCAGAGCACGTGGGCCCGGGCCGGATTCGAGAACGCGCCCCCGCCCGCCACGCGGAGCGTGAACGCGCGGTTCCGCCCGGCCGCGCCCGCGAGACCGGGCATCAGCAGGGGCACGGTCTCCTCGCTGACCTCGCCGAGGAAGGCGAGCGTGAGGTGCCAGAGCTCCCGGCCGGTCCAGCGCAGGTCATCGCGGACGAGCCGGAAGGGGGCGCAGGCAGCCTCGAGGTCGTCCAGGGCCGCCGAGGGCGGCACCAGCCCCACGAATAGTCTCACCCGTTACCTCCATCCAGCACGTACGCTGATGGCGTGAATAGGGTTCCGCGCTGGCTGCTGCCGACGGTGCTCGGGCTGCTGGTGCTCGTCGTGGTGGTCGGCGCCGTCGTGCGCTAAGCCGAGCCGCGCCGCCACGTAGTCGATGCACGCGGTCAGCGCCGCGACGTCATCCGGCTCAATCGCGGGGAACAGGCCTATCCGCAGCTGGTTGCGGCCGAGCTTGCGGTACGACTCGGTGTCCACGAGGCCGTTCTCCCGCAGCACCCGGGCGACCGCGTCGGCCGAGACCGCGTCGGCGAGATCGATGGTGCCCACCACGGTCGATCGCATCGCCGGGTCGGTCACGAACGGCGTCGCGAAATCCGACCGCTCCGCCCACGAGTAGAGGATCTCGGCCGAACGCCCGGTCCGCCCGGCCGACCAGGCCAGCCCGCCATTCTCCAGCAGCCACTCGATCTGGCTGGCGAGCAGCACCAAGGTGGTCAGCGCGGGGGTGTTGTAGGTCTGGTCCTTGACCGAGTTCTCCACCGCCACCCGCAGCGACAGGAACTCGGGTATGTAGCGGCCGCCGGCCGCGATCTCGTCGATCCGGTCGAGCGCGGCGGCCGACAGCAGCGCGAGCCAGAGCCCGCCGTCGGCGCCGAATACCTTCTGCGGCGCGAAGTAATAGGCGTCGAACTCGCCCGGGTCGACCGGCAGCGCCCCGGCCGCGCTGGTCGCGTCCACCAGCACGAGCGAGCCGGAGTCGGCGCCGGCCGGGCGGCGGACCGGCATGCGCACCCCGGTCGAGGTCTCGTTGTGGGTCAGCGCGTACGCGTCCACCCCCGCCTCGGCCTGCGGCAGCGGATGAGTGCCGGGGGCGGACTCGACGACCGACGGGTCCTTCAGCCACGGGGCGCGGGTGGTCACGGTCGCGAACTTGGCCGAGAACTCGCCGAACGCCAGGTGCTGCGACCGCTCGCGGATCAGCCCGAAGGCGGCCGCGTCCCAGAACGCGGTGGTGCCCCCGTTGCCCAGTGCCACCACGCTTCCGTTCGGAAGGCCGAAAAGCTCAGCCAGACCGGTGCGGATTCGCCGCACGATCTCCCGCACCGGCGCCTGCCGGTGCGACGTTCCTAGCTCGGTCGCCGCCGCGAGGGCGGCGACCTGCTCCGCGCGGACCTTGGTCGGCCCGCTGCCGAACCGGCCGTCGCCCGGCTTGAGCGCGTCGGGTATCAGAATGCTGGTCACTCACCCAGACTAGTGGCGATCGAGGATCTGCGCCGCGTCGGGGATTTCCCCGACCGGGCGCGGTGCGGGGCCGACGTAGCGGGCCGAGGGCCGGATGAGGCGGCCGGTCAGCTTCTGCTCCATCACGTGCGCGGCCCAGCCCGCCGTCCTCGCGCAGGTGAACATCGATGGGGTGATCTCGGCCGGGATCTGCGCGAAGTCGAGCACGATCGCCGCCCAGAATTCGACGTTGGTCTCGAGGACCCGGTCCGGGCGCCGCGCCCGCAGCTCCGCCAGGGCCGCGTTCTCCAGCGCCAGCGCCGCCTCGTACCTGGGCGCCCCGAGTTCCTTGGCGGTGCGGCGGAGCACCCTCGCCCGCGGGTCCTCGGCCCGGTAGACCCGGTGGCCGAACCCCATCAGCCGGTCATGGCGGTCGAGGGTCGATTTCACGTAGCCTTCCGCGTCGCCGGTCCGCTCCACCTCCTCGAGCATGTGCAGCACCCGGGCCGGGGCGCCGCCGTGCAGTGGCCCCGACAGGGCGCCGACCGCGCCCGACATCGCCGCCGCGACGTCGGCGCCGGTCGACGCGATCACCCGGGCGGTGAAGGTGGAGGCGTTCATGCCGTGCTCGGCCGCGCTGACCCAGTAGGCGTCGAGCGCCTTCACGTGCCGGGGGTCGGGCTCGCCGCGCCAGCGGACGAGGAAGGCCTCGGCCGCGGTCTGGGCCCCGTCGACCAGGCGCTGCGGCACGGCCGGCCGATCGGACCCGCGGGCCGACTGGGCGATGAACGAGAGCATCGCCGCGCACACCCGGCCGACGTCCGCCCGGGCCTGCGCGGGGTCGATGTCGAAGAGCGGGCGCAGCCCCCAGGCGGCGGCGAGGGCGGCGGTGCCGCTCTGCACGTCCACCCGCACGTCCCCGGTGCGGACCGGCAGCTCCTCGGGCCCGGCCGGGGGGAGGCCGGGGTCGAGGGCGTTGTCGACCAGCAGCCCCCAGACCCGGCCGAAGGGCACGTGCCCGACCAGCTCCTCGATGTCCACGCCCCGGTAGCGGAGCGAACCGCCTTCCTTATCGGGCTCGGCGATCTCGGTCTCGAACGCCACCACGCCCTCGAGACCCGGCTTGAAGTCCGACATCAGGCTCTCCTTTTTCCGGGCGGCCAGGTCGGGCGCGTCGCTTTGGGGGCGCCCCCGGCCGCCGCTTCGATTCAACGTCCGACGTCAGCGGAGGCGGTAGCCCGCCGGCATGTAAAGATCTTCACTTATGGACAGGACGTTGACATTGGACATGCTTGACAGCTCGCCGATGACCCAGTTCGGCCGCTGGTTCTCCGAGGCCGCCGCCGCCGGGCTTCCCGAGCCGAACGCGATGGTGCTGACCACCGTCGGCGACCGGCCGCACGCGCGGACGGTGCTGCTCAAGGCGCACGACGCGGCCGGGTTCACGTTCTACACCAACCGGACGTCGCGCAAGGGCCAGGATCTGGCGGGCGACCCGAGGTGCTGCGCGATCTTCCCCTGGTACGGGCTCGGGCGCCAGGTGATCATCGAGGGCGTCGCCTCGCCGCTGTCACAGGCGGACAGCGAGCCGTACTTCCACTCGCGGGTGTGGCTGTCGCAGATCGGCGCCTGGGCGTCGCGCCAGTCGACGGTGCTCGAGTCCAGGGCGGACCTCGACGACCGGGTCGCGGAGCTGTCCGCCCGCTGGCCGGAGGGGACCGAGGTGCCGATGCCCGACTTCTGGGGCGGGTACCTGATCGTCCCGGACGCGGTGGAGTTCTGGCAGTCGCGTCCCAATCGGCTGCACGACCGGCTCAAGTACCGGCGGTCCGGTGACGGCTGGTCGATCGACCGGCTCTCGCCCTGAGGCTTTCTGCTGTGTTCGCGCGAGCGCGTAGCATCACAGTAGGAGGAAGGTTTCAGTGACTGCCCATGGACTTATCGACACGACGGAGATGTACCTCCGTACCGTGTTCGAACTCGAGGAGGAGGGCATCGTCCCGCTGCGTGCGCGGATCGCGGAGCGGCTCTCCCAGTCAGGACCGACGGTTAGCCAGACGGTCGCCAGGATGGAGCGGGACGGCCTGCTGCACGTCGCGGGCGACCGGCAGCTGGCGCTCACCGACGCGGGCCGGACGCTGGCGATGCGGGTGATGCGCAAGCACCGGCTGGCCGAGTGCCTGCTCGTCTCGGTGATCCAGATGCCGTGGGAAGAGGTGCACGTCGAGGCGTGCCGCTGGGAGCACGTTATCTCCGAGAGCGTGGAGCGGCGGCTGTACGAACTGCTCGGCCACCCGGAGCGGTGCCCGCACGGCAACCCGATCCCGGGTCTGGCGGAACTGGCGGAACTGGCGGCGGACGCGACGGCGCCGGCCGAGCCGGAGCCGTCGTGGCTGGCGGCCTTGCCGGAAGCGGTTGATCTGCCCGGCCTCGGCCCGGCTACCGCCGATGAGACGATGGCCGATGTTATGCGTGGTGCAGATGGATCTGTGCGGGCCACTGTTACGCGGATCACGGAGCAACTCCAAAGCGATATGGTCCTGATGCTTAAACTGAAGCGCGCCGGGATACAACCCGGACGCGAGGTGTTGCTCGGGGCGGTTGAGGGCGGAGTTCGGGTTCGCGGTGGGGACGGCACGGATCCGATGGCGCCCGCCGACCTAACCGCCGAGATCGCCTCACACGTGTTCGTGTCCAGGGAGTGACCAGGAGACCTGTGCTTTGACCGGAGCGTGGCGATGACGCGCTGGAACGAAGGTTCCCCCGCCAGGTATCTGCCGGCTGAACTCGTTTTGAGCCGGGCGGAGATCGGCGTCATCGTCGCGGACCGAGATGGCAACGTACAGTTCGCAAACGAACACGCAAGCAGATTGCTCCGCCTCGCCGGCGAGGCCTCGGCGCTGGCCGGCCGGACCCTCGACGCGGTCGGGCTTATCCCGGACGCCGAGCAGGGCAAGGGCGACGAGCTGTCCCGCCAGGTGCTGAGCGGAATGCCGTGGGAGGACACGCTGGCGGCCCGCCGCGGCGACGGCACCCTGGTGTTCCTGCGGGAGTTCGCGGTGCCGTTGCGCGGCCCGGCGGGTGACATCGACGGCATGGTGGTGCTGGTCAGCGAGGCCGGACGCCGGGACGCCCAGCGCGAGCCGGACCGGCTCCGCCTGCTCGAGCGGGTGAGCGAGCGGCTGGCCGGCTCGCTCGAGTTCGACGCGACGCTCCGCCAGGTCGCCCAGATCCTCGTCCCCCGGTTCGCCGACCACTGCTTCATCGACCTGTTCAGCGGGGAGAAGCTGATCAGGCGGGCGGCCGCGCACGCGGGCGGCTGGGAACCGCCGCCGGGCACCTGGGCGCAGATCGGCGAGCCGATCAGCTACCCGCCCGGCCACTTTGCCGAGCAGGCCATGACCCGCCGGGAGACGATCGTCGTCCCCGACCTGCAGGCCGACTTCTACCCGGCGCCGAGCGAGGAGTCGATGTCGGCCGCCGACCAGGCCGGCCTCACCTCAGTGCTGGCGTCGCCGCTGTACGCGCGGGGCGAGCTGCTGGGCGTGATCTCGATGGCGCTGTCGCGGATCACCGATCGCCCCGACCCGCACTACGACCTGTCCGACGGGGACCTGATCGGGGCGATCGCCGGCCGGGTGGCGGTGGCGCTCGACAACGCGATGCTGTTCGAGACCGAGCGGCGGACGGCGCTCGCGTTCCAGCAGTCCCTGCTGCCGCAGTCGGTGCCGGTGCTTGACGGGCTCGAGGTCGCGTTCCGCTACGTTCCCGCCAAGCCGCTGGCCGCGGTCGGGCAGGGCATCCAGACCCAGGTCGGCGGGGACTGGTACGACATCATCCCGCTCGCGGCGGGCCGGGTGGGCATGGTGATCGGCGACGTGGAGGGCCGCGGCGCCCGCGCGGCGGCCACCATGGGCCAGCTCCGGGCCGTGCTGCGCGCGTACGCGCAGGATGAGAAGTCGCCCGCGGACATCATGCGCAAACTGGACGAGTGGGTCCGCTCCACCGCCCCGCCCGGGGCCGGCGGCGACCCGCCCACGGTCAGCTGCATCTACCTGATCTACGACGCCTGGTCGCGGGAGCTCACGTTCGCCAACGCGGGCCACGCGGCCCCGCTGATGGCACTCAACGGCACCATCAGGCCGCTCGAGGTCCGGCATAAGGGCGTGCTGCTCGGCGTGCGCGGCCGCGGCATCGGCGGGCTGCCGACCTACCGGGAGCAGACCGTCACCCTGCCCCCCGGCACCTCGGTCGTGCTCTACACCGACGGGCTCACCGACCGGCGGTCGCGGTCCGACGGCGCTGGGCACTACACCGAGGCCGAGGCGATGACCATGCTCTGCGACGCGCTGCGGGCCGCGCCGCCCAGCGCGGGCGCCCTCGCCACCGCCGCCGAGAGCGCGGTCCCCGGTGACATCGACGACGACATGGCGATCCTGGTCTTCCGGTCCTCGCCCGACGACCTCGCCTCGGTCGAGCGCTCGTTCCCGGCCGAGCCGATCATGGTCTCGGATGCGCGCCGGCTCGCCCAGGCCACCTTCGCGTCCTGGGACATGCACCCGGACCAGGCCGACCTCGCCCTGCTGCTGGTGTCAGAGGTGGTCACCAACGCGGTCCTGCACGCCTCGGTGACGCCGAGCCCGTCCGGGCGCCGGTTCGACCTGGAGGTTGACCCGCCCGCGTCGTCCGGCGGCTCCGGGGCCGCGACCCCGGCCGGCGGCTTCCCGGTCGCGGCCGCGCACCCGCCCCGGGCGTACCGGCCGCGCGAGTTCACGCTCCGGCTCCGCCGCGGCGCGGAGTCGGTCTGGGTCGAGGCATTCGACCCCGACCTGCGGCTGCCGAGGCTGCGCACCGCCCGCGCGACCGACGAGGGCGGCCGGGGCCTGTACCTGGTCGAGCAGCTCGCCACCCGCTGGGGCTCGCGCCCGACCCCGGAGGGCAAGGCCGTCTGGTTCGAGCTACCGCTCGACGCTAAGGACGGCTAGCGAGGTCTCCCGCCCGCCCGGCCGACGCGTCAGTGGCCGACGGTCGAGTGCGGTGTGGTCTGGGCGCCGTACAGCAGCGCCAGCAGGACGAAGACGATGATGATGACCCAGATCCAGTGCTTACCGGTCGTGGGCAGCCTCAGCTTCTTCCGGCCGCCGGTAAACAGCCAGGCAGCGACGACGCCGATGAGCACCAGCAGGACTATGCCACTCACGTGGCCGCCTTTCGCGCATCTGGCGGGCGCCCCGGCCCGCGGTCCTACGTTTCCCGTTGCCCTTCGAGACTACGACAACGATGGCGATTAGTCTCGCGATGTCCGTTCCTGCAATTCGCAGCGGCGCTTACATCCGGTCGGGGATGGGGACGCCGAGCAGGTCGAGGCCGACCGTCAGCACCCGCAGGACGGCGGCGCAGAGCGCCAGCCGGGAGCTCCTGGTCTCCTCGTCGTCGGCCTTGAGTACCGGGCACTGCTCGTAGAACGAGGTGAACAGGCTGGCGAGCTCGAACAGGTAGGAGCTGAGCCGGTGCGGCTCCGCGGTCTCGGCCACCTGGGTGACGACCGGGCCGAACTCCAGCAGCTTCTTCGCCAGCTCGCGCTCGGCCGGCGCGGTGACCGTGATCGGGCCGTGCAGTTCGGCCTCGTCGATCCCGGCCCGGCGGAAGATGGACCTGATCCTGGCCGTCGCGTACTGCAGGTAGGGGCCGGTGTTCCCCTTGAACGAGATCATCCGGTCCCAGTCGAAGATGTAGGCGCTCTCCCGCGCGGTCGACAGGTCGGCGTACTTGATCGCGCCGATGCCGACGTCCTGGGCGATCGCGTCGAGGTCGAGGCCCTCGTCGTCCCGCTCGACCTCATCGAGGAGGGCCCGGGCCCGCTGCGGCCCCTCGGCGATCAGCTCGCTCAGGGCGACGTTATCGCCCGCCCGGGTGCGCAGCCGACGGCCGTCCTTGCCCTGCACCATGCCGACCTGGGCGTGCTCGAAGTCGGCCCCGTCCGGGAGCCAGCCGGCCTCCCGGGCGACCTCGAAGACCATCTTGAAGTGCTGCGCCTGGTCGGTGCCGACCACGTAGAGGGCGCGGTCGGCGTTGAGCTTGTCGATCCGGTACCTGATCGTGGCCAGGTCAGTCGTGGCGTAGTTGTAGCCGCCGTCGCTCTTGACGATGATCAGCGGCAGCGGGGAGCCGTCCCGGTTCTGGAAGCCGGCCGGGAACGCGCACAGGGCGCCGTCGCTGATCGTCGCCAGGCCCTTGGCGATCAGGTCGTCGGCCACGCCGCGGAGCATGTCGTTGTAGAACGACTCGCCCCGGATGTCGTCGTCGGTCAGCGTGACCCGCAGCACCGCGTAGGTGTCGCGCAGGTAGTCCTTGGACAGCTCCATGAGCTCGTCCCACAGCCGCTGGGTGGCCGGGTCGTCGCCCGACTGGAGCTTGACCACCCGCTCCCTGGCCCGGGCGGCGAACGCCGGGTCGGTGTCGAACTGGACCCGGGCCGCCTGGTAGAAGGCGTTCGGGTCGGTCCGCAGCAATCCCGCCTCGGCGGAGTCGTCGCCGACGTCGACGAGGTGCTCGAGCAGCATGCCGAACGGCGTGCCCCAGTCGCCGACGTGGTTGTCCCTGATCACGTGGTGGCCGGCGAACTCGAGCACCCGGACGATCGCGTCGCCCACGATCGTGGTGCGGAGGTGGCCGACGTGCATCGCCTTCGCGATGTTGGGCGAGGAGTAGTCCACGACGACCGTCTGCGGCCTGGCGGCCGCGGGCACACCGAGCCTGGGGTCGGCCAGCAGGGCGGTGGCCTCGTTGGCGATCCACTGCGGGCGCAGCGTGAGGTTGATGAAACCGGGGCCGCTGACCGCCGGCGGCTCGCAGATGTCGCCCACGTCGAGGTGGCCCACGATCTCGGCGGCGATGTCACGCGGGGCCCGGCCGAGCTTCTTGGCCAGCGGAAGGGCGGCGTTGGACTGCAGGTCGCCGAATGAGGACGGGCGGATCAGCGGGTCCGCGTCAGCGTAGTCCGGGCCGTACGCGGCCACCAGGGCATCGCGCACCCGCGCGCCGAGAACCTGCTGAGGATCTGCCATGGGGCAAGTTTAGTGTTCCC
The DNA here is from genome assembly GCA_963836195.1 of uncultured Actinomycetota bacterium. Taxonomy (GTDB): domain Bacteria; phylum Actinomycetota; class Actinomycetes; order Streptosporangiales; family Streptosporangiaceae; genus Trebonia. The sequence goes on from CAWIIX010000005.1 coordinate 833,765, forward strand.
GGCCGGGCATCTCGGAATCAATATCGCCGACGGCGGGATGCGGCCCGGTAACCGCTCGCGGTCGCGGCGCAGGAAGTGGGCCGCCCGGCGCTCGGCCGCGGGGCCGATCCGCCCCTTGATCTTCTCGGTGATGTCGCCGCGGGAGAGGTTCGCGGCGAGCGCGCAGGCGGCGGTGACGGCGCGCGCGGTGGACGCGCCGTGCGCGATCACGACGGTGCCGCCGAGGCCGAGCAGGGCCGCACCGCCGTAGGACTCGGCGTCGAGCCTGGCGCTGAGCTCGCGCAGCCCCCGCCGCTGCAGCAGCGCCCCCACCCGGGCGGCGCGGGTGCCGGTGAGGGCGGCCCGCAGCTCGGCCGCCGCGAACCGCATCGATCCCTCGAGCGTCTTGAGCGCGACGTTGCCGGTGAAACCGTCGGTGACGATCACGTCGACCGCGCCCGCCATCAGGTCGCCGCCCTCCACGTTGCCCTCGAAGTGCAGCGGCAGCGCGCCGCCGACGGGCTCGGCCGCGAGCAGCTCGTGGGCGCGGCGGGTCAGCGCGTTCCCCTTGCCCGGCTCGGCGCCGATCGTGAGCAGCCCGACCCGGGGGACGGCGGTGCCCAGCGCGATCTGGGCGTAGGCCACGCCAAGCTGGCCGAACTGGACGAGCATCTCCGGCTTCGGGTCGGCCGTCGCGCCCGCGTCGATGAGCACCGTCGGGGTGGGATGGGTCGGCAGCACGACCGCCAGGCCGGGCCGGGGGACGCCCGGCAGCGGGAGCAGCCGGTGCCGCGCGCTGGCCACGATCGCGCCGGTCGACCCGGCCGAGACGACCGCCGAGGCCTGGCCGCGGCGGACCAGCTGGCAGGCGATGGCGAGGCTCGACCGGGGCCGGCGAAGCCGGCCAGGGCGCCCTCGTCCATCCGGACGACGTCCTCGGCGGGGACCACCCGCAGCTCGGAGCCGGCCCCGAGCCGGGCGATGACCGGCCGCAGCCGGGCCGGCGGGCCGGTCAGGAGCGTGGTCAGCCCGTGCTCGCGCTGGGCGGCGAGGGCGCCGGCCACGATCTCGTCCGGCGCGTAGTCGCCGCCCATCGCGTCGACCGCGATCACCGGCTCGGCCAGCGGCCCGGCGATCAGCTCGGGTCCCGGGGCCGATTCGCGGACATCGTCGCGGCCCGGTGGCACATGGCTCACGTCGTTGCCTCCCGGGCCTTTCCCTTGATCCCTTGGGCTTCTGCTCGGGCCAAGAGTAAACGGCCTGCGCAGCCATTATCGCCAAACCGGCTCGTGCGGCGGCCAGCGAGGCGGGCTATGCTCCGGCCATGGAACTAAATGGGACTGCCGCGATTGTCACCGGCGGAGCGAGCGGGCTCGGCGAGGCCACGGCGAGGACGCTGGCGGCCGCGGGCGCGCACGTCATCGTCGCCGACCTCAACGAGGATTTGGGCAAGCAGGTTGCCACTGACGTCGGCGGGCACTTCGTGAAGACCAACGTCGCCGATGAGGATTCGGTGAGCGAGATGGTGGCCGTCGCGCAGGCATCGGGCCGACCGCTGCGGGTGGCGGTCAACTGCGCCGGGATCGGCTACGCGGGGCGGACGGTGAACCGGGACGGCTCGCCGCACGACTTGGCGGGGTTCACCCGGGTCATCACCGTGAACCTGACCGGGACCTTCAACGTGCTGCGGATCGCGGCCTCGGCGATGGCGAAGACCGAGCCGGCCGACGCCGACGGCCAGCGCGGCGTGATCATCAACACCTCCTCGGTGGCCGGGATCGAGGGGCAGACCGGCCAGATCGCCTACTCGGCGTCCAAGGGCGGCATCATCGGGATGACCGTGCCCGCCGCCCGTGACCTGTCGGTCATCGGCGTCCGGGTGAACACCATCTGCCCCGGCGTCATCTACACGCCGATCTACAAGTCCATCGCGGGCGAGGGCAGGGACGCCGAGGAGTTTCTGGCTAAGCTGGCGGCGCCGGTCGTGTTCCCGAAGCGGCTCGGGCGGGCCGACGAGTTCGGCCAGCTGGTGCGCTCGCTGATCGAGAACGACTATATGAACGCGGAGGTCGTCAGGTTCGACGGCGGAATCCGATTCCAGCCGAAGTGACGTCGGCTGGCAGGGCAGTGATGTTGCCTGGCGCTAGGGTGGCATAGGGGCGGTATGTCGGGGATCGCGGGGTGCCTCGCTCTGGCTGGGGGGGCCAAGCCAGACGCTGACTGGACCATGCGCGCCGTCCGGCGGATGGCGCATCGCGGGCCGGACGACGAAGGGGTGTTCGCGGACGGCGCGATCGCCCTCGGCGCCGGGCGGCTGGCGGTGATCGACCCGTCGGCGGCCGGGCACCAGCCCATGCGGTCGGCCGACGGCCGTTACCTGATGGTCTACAACGGCGAGATCTACAACTACGCCGAGCTGGCCAAGCGGCTGCGGGAACGCGGGGTGGCGCTCCGCGGCGGCTCGGACTCCGAGATCCTGCTCGAGACCTACGCGGCCGAGGGCAGGGACGCGCTGCGGCGGCTGCGGGGGATGTTCGCCTTCGCGATCTGGGACACCAAGACCGGCGAGCTGTTCTGCGCCAGGGACCCGTTCGGGATCAAGCCGCTCTACTACACCCAGGCCGAGGGCGGCCGCCAGCTGCGGTTCGCCTCCGAGCGGAAGGCGCTGCTCGGCCCGGGCGAGGTCTCCGTGATCGACCCCGACGCGCTCCGCCTGTACCTGTCGTTCCAGTACGTGCCGGCGCCCGCGACGATGACGCCGCCGGTTCGCTGCCTGCCGCCCGGGCACTACCTCACCGCCCGGCCGGGCGGTCCGGTCGAGTCGTTCCGCTACTGGCGGCCGGTGCTGCGCCCGGCCAAGTCGCCCGGCCCGGAGACGCCGGACCGCATCCTGGCGGCGCTGCGCGACTCGGTCGCCGCCCACCTGCGCAGCGACGTCCCGGTCGGCGCGTTCCTGTCGGGCGGGGTCGACTCGGCCGCGATCTGCGCGCTCGCGGCCCAGACGCGGCCGGGCCTGCAGACCTTCACGGCCGGCTTCGCCCGCCCCGGGTACAGCGAGATCGAGCAGGCGCAGGAGACCGCGGCGGCCCTCGGCCTGCGCACCAGCACGTACGTGATCAGGCCGGACGAGTTCGCCGCGCGGCTGCCCCAGATCATCTGGCACCTCGACGACCCGATGGCCGACGCGGCCGCGATCGGGCTCTGGTTCGTCGCCCGGGAGGCGCGCCGGCAGGTGAAGGTCGTGCTCTCCGGTGAGGGCGCGGACGAGCTGTTCGGCGGCTACGGCGTCTACTACCAGCCGGGGGTGGTACGGGCGGCGACCAGGCTGCCGGGCTGGGGACGGTCCTCGGCCCAGGCGATGGCCGACCGGATGGCGGCCGGGCAGAAGGGCAAGGGCCTGCTCGGGCGGATCGCGACGCCCCTGCGCAGCCGGTACATCGGCAACGCCAACATCTTCCCGGCCGAGGATGTGGACGTCCTGACCAGGTACGGCGGGGAGACCGCGTACAACGTGACCGAGCCGATCTTCGACCAGGCGGCCGACAACGAGCTCGACGACGTGGCCACCATGCAGCTCGTCGACATCAACACCTGGCTGCCGGGCGACATCCTGGTCAAGGCCGACCGCGCCGCGATGGCGCACGGGCTCGAGCTGCGGACGCCGTTCCTCGACCGGGAGGTGATGGCGGTCGCCAGCCGGCTGGCGCGGGCGGAGAAGACCGCCGCCACCACGACCAAGTTCGCGCTCAGGGAGGCGGTGGCCCCGCTGCTGCCGCAGGAGGCGGCCGAGCGCCGCAAGCTCGGGTTCCCGGTGCCGATCGGGCACTGGTTCCGCGGCGAGCTCTCGGGCTACGCCGACCAGGTGATCCGCGAGGCGCGGACCGAGGAGTGGCTGGACAAGCGGGCCGTCATCGACGTCCTGCGCCGGTTCCGGGCGGCCGACGCCGACGTACCGTGGCGGCAGGTCTGGGCGCTGGTCGTGTTCTCGCTCTGGCACCAGATCTACGTCGAGCGGGTATTCGACCCGGTGGCCCTGGGCTGGCAGGCCGGAGGCAGGGGTCAGGGCCAGGGCCAGGGCCGTTCGGTCCCGAGGGGGATCGCGTCGGCCGACTGAACCGCGGCTGACTGAACCGCGGCTGACTGAACCGCGGCCGACTGAACCGAGGCCGACCGAACCGAGGCCGACCGAACCGCGGCCGGCTCGCCGCCTTCCGGCGCGGCTAGGCCCCGGGGGTGTGGGTGGCGGTCGGCGGGAGCACGCCCGCCGCCAGCAGTTGCTCGCGGATCTTGCGGCGGCCGCGGTGCAGGCGGGACATGACCGTGCCGACCGGAGTGCCCATGATCTCGGCGATCTCCCGGTACGGGTAGCCCTCGATGTCGGCCAGGTAGACGGTGGTGCGGAACTCGTTCGGGAGCCCGCGAAGCGCCCGCAGCAGGTCCGAGTCGGTGGTGTGGGCGAGCGCCTCGGCCTCGGCCGACGGCACCGGCGGGGCCAGCCGGTCGGACGACATCTGCCACTCCTGCAGGTCGCCTCCGAGTGCCTGCTGCGGCTCGCGCTTGCGCTTGCGGTACACGTTGATGAACGTCGTGGTGAGGATCCGGTTGAGCCAGGCGCGCAGGTTGGTACCCGGGCGGAACTGGTGGAAGGCCGCGTACGCCTTGACCGACGTCTCCTGGACCAGGTCCTCGGCGTCGGTGGGGTTCCTGGTCATCCGCAGCGCCGCCGGGTACAACTGGCTGAGCTGGGGTACGACGTCGCGCTCGAACCGGGCGCGGCTGTCGTCGTCGTCTTCCATCGTGCTCATACCTGGCTCCGGGGGTTAGTCGGTCCCTACTCACCCATTAAGACGTATGAAAGGGCGCCGACGGTCCAATCTGTGACCTAAATCACTTCAAGATATGTCGCGAGATCGGGAGCAGGCTGAGCGGATCCTGAAAGTCGGCTCAGAAGCCAGGCAGGGCCGTCCCCCCGGGAAGGCAGCTGCCCCGTTCTGACCGGTTAAATCCAGCCGACGCCGATGGGCCACCACATGTGGGCGAGCCAGTCCGTGTACGGGATGACCTGCGCCGACATGATCGGGTAGAAATAGAAAAACAGTATGACGACGGCGACCAGGTAGAAGCCGACCACACCCGACCCGAGCGCCCGGCGCCATCTGACCGCCGTCGCCGAGCCGAGGATCAGGCCCAGGCAGAGCACGATGCAGATGATGAGGAACGGCTCGAACTCGAGCGCGTAGTAGAAGAACTTGGTCCGCGAGGTGAACGGCAGCCAGCTCGCCCAGCCGGCCGCGATGCCGAGCACGGCCGCGCCCGCCCGCCAGTCCCGGCGGGTGAGCCACCAGGCCAGGCAGAAGACGATGGCGGGAATCGACAGCCACCAGATCGCGGGGTTGCCGATCGCCAGCACCTCCGACACCCACGGGCCGGTCGTGCCGGACTTGGCCAGGTGGGTGCCGGCCGCGTTGGTGAAGCTCTCCCAGTAGAACGCGACCGGGCGGGTCATCAGGAACCAGTCCCACGGCTGGGACTCGTAGGGGTGGCGCGAGCTCAGCCCGACCCCGAACTGGAACATCTCCTTGTGGTACTCGAACAGCGAGTAGAGCGGCGCGATAATCGGGATATTGACCCCGTTGAGCTGGGCGTAGTTCCGGTCGTAGCCGGTCGACGTGGCGAACCAGCCGGTCCAGGTGAGGACGTAGGTGACCAGCGGGATGACGCCGAGCGTGATCGGCAGCCACTTGCCGTCGCGGACCAGCGCGCCGCGGGCGTAGGCCCGCAGCCCCACCGTCCGCCGCGCGCCGATGTCCCAGGCGATGCAGAGGCCGGCGAACGCGAAGATGTACCAGAAGGCGTACTGCTTGCTGGCGCAGGCGAGGCCGAGGAGCACCCCCGCCACTACCCGCCACTTCCTGATCCCGAGCCACGGCCCGGCCTCGTCGCCGGATTCGAGCACCACCGCCTCCGCCAGCCGGGCCCGGGAGACGTCCCGGTCGACCAGCAGGGCGCCGAACGAGGCGAGGACGAAGAACATCAGGAAGATGTCGAGGATGCCGGTCCGGCTGAGCACGAACTCAAGCCCGTCGAAGGAGAGCAGCAGCCCGGCCAGGCAGCCCAGCAGCGTCGACCGGGTGATCCGCCGGGCGACGCGGCACATGACCAGGATCGCCAGCGTCCCGACGAGCGCGGGCACCACCCGCCAGCCGAGCGAGTTGAGCCCGTAGAGCCATTCGCCGACCGCGATCAGCAGCTTCCCGACCGGCGGCTGGACCACGTACTCGGCGCAGGCGGTGCCGGAGCAGTGGAAGACGAAGCTGGTATGGCCGGCGATGATCTCCGTATCCGCGTTCGGGAAGAACGTGTGCCAGTTGTACTCCACGCCGTGCTGCAGGATCGACCAGGCGTCCTTCGCGTAGTACGTCTCATCGAAGATGATCGCGTCCGGCCTGGATAGCCTGTAGAACCGGAGGAAGCCGGCCAGCGCGGTGACGAGCAGCGGCCCGATCCATCCCCAGAGCCGGTCGGTGGGCATCGGAGTCATCAGCCGGTCGCGGAGCACGGCGATCCGCGCGGCGGCGTTCGCTGCCTGGTCTCCGCCGGGCCGGAAGGCGCCCTCGTCGGCAGCGTCGTCGACGCCAGCGGCGTCGCTGACAGTCTCAGCCCCGGCGGGGCCGCTGTCTTCTGGGTCCATGGCCGGCTGACCGGCCGCTGTAGCGGTCATCGCACGCAATGCTATGTGGATGGAGGCCCGAGTGGGGAGTGCAAACGGCAGCGGACGTGATAACGACCGTGACACGACAAGTGGGGCGGGCGGCGGCATTCTAACGCTGGCGGGCGTTCCGATCGGGCGGCCGGAGGACGCCCCGCCGCGGCTCGCCGCCGAGCTGGCGACCGCCGACGTGGTCGCGGCCGAGGACACCAGGCGGGTGCGGCTGCTCGCGGCCGCGCTCAACGTCACCATCGGCGGCCGGGTGATCTCTTACTACGACGTCATCGAGACCCGGCGGGCGGAGCAGCTGGCGGCCGAGCTCGCGGCCGGAAAGAACGTTCTGGTGGTGACCGACGCCGGGATGCCGGGCATCAGCGACCCCGGCTACCGGGTCGTCGCCGCCGCCGTCGCGGCCGGGATCCGGGTCACCGCCGTGCCCGGGCCGTCCGCGGTGACGACCGCGCTGGCGGTCTCGGGGCTGCCCACCGACCGGTTCTGCTTCGAGGGGTTCCCGCCCCGGAAGCCAGGCGAGCGCGAACGGCGCTTCGCCGAGCTGGCGGCGGAACCGCGTACGCAGGTCTTCTTCGAGTCGCCCCGCCGGGTGACCGCGACCCTGGCCGAGCTGCAGGCGTCGCACGGCGGCGACCGGGCCGCGGTCGTCTGCCGGGAGCTGACCAAGACCCACGAGGAGATCGTGCGGGGCTCGCTGGCCGAGCTGGCCACCTGGGCGGCGGCCAGGGAGCAGGAGTCAGGGGGCGTCCGCGGGGAGATCACGCTGGTTGTGGCCGGCGTTGGCCAGGCCGTCGCGAAGGCCGCCGCCCGGGATTCTGCGCGGGAGGCGCGCCGCGCCGCCCGATTCGCCGCCCGCGCCGTCGCCCGAGGGCCCGGGGGGGATGGGGGGCGGGTAGCCCCCCATGACCTCAGAGGGGAGGGGGCCGCTCCCGGGGACGGCGTCGCCGGCCGGGAGGACGACGGCGTCGGCGGCTGACGTCCCGGCGCCGGCCGACCCGTCCGGCTGCTCGCCCCGCGCCCGCCGCCCGAACGTCATCGCCGCCGCCAGGCAGGCGAACGGCACCGCGGTGGTCACGTAGCGGTAGTCGAACTCGGCCGTCGCGGCCGGCCCGACGACCAGCGCCACCGAGCAGAGCCACGGCAGCAGCGCGTCCCGCCCGGCCCGCCGCCACCTAAGCGCCACCCCGGCCAGCCCGATCAGCAAAATCAGCCCGTAGAGCGTGCCCGGCAGCCACACGTAGCGCTGATAGACCCGGATCAGCTCGGCGAACGGGTTCACCACGACCGTGTCCGGGTTGCCGCGCGCGTAGTAGGCCTCGGGTGACGAGTAACCGCGATAAGGCGATCCGGGGATGGACAGCGAGTGGTAGCCGAACAGGTATTCGTCGTAGGTCGCGCCGTTCGGGAAGACCGGCCGGCTCCAGTCGAACGAGCGGACGGTGTCGTCCCAGGCCGCCTGCGCGTAGTCGAGCGGCTGCGCCTCGATCGCCTCGATCGCGAACTTCTCCGCCAGCTTGTTGACGGTGGGGGAGAACTTCGGGGCCGGGAACCGGTTGAGCGGGCTGGCCGCGTCCCAGATGTACGCCTGGGCGATCGGCCGCTGCGCGGGCGGCACCGAGGTGCACAGCGAGAGCAGGTCCACCGGCAGGGTCATGCGGGAGCAGTCGGCGAACGTCATCACCCGCGAGTACAGGAAGACCCCGGTCGACTCGGTCATCGTGAACTGCCCGTGGGCCGACTTGTACCAGGCCTCGTAGCCGACGACCGGCACCGCGAACGCGACCCCGCAGGCCACCAGCCCGGCGATCAGCGCCCGCCAGCCCCGCCCGGCGACGCCTTCGGCCGGGCCGGGGAGCAGGAACCGGATCAGCAGGTAGAGCGCGAACACCGGGATCAGCGTGAGCCCGGTCGAGCGGACGGTACTGGACAGCCCGAGCAGCAGCCCGGCCGCCAGGCAGGCGCGCCAGGACGGCCGGGGGTTCCACAGCAGCACCGTCAGCGCCGCGAAGGCCAGGAACAGGAACAGCGTGTCGGTCATGATCAGGTGCTCGAGCTGGATCTCGAACCCGTCGTAGAGCACCGGCAGCGTGGCCAGCACCGCCACCCAGGCCGGGGCCGCGAACCGGCGCCTGGCCAGCGCGTAGATCATCACCCCGACGAGCACGCCCATCAGGTGCTGTGAGGCGGTGACCAGGAAATAGCTATGGAACGGGGAGAGGAGCCATAGGTACACCGGGTAACCTGAGGGCCGGGATGTATCCGGCGTGAGCGTCACGGCCGAGGACACGTAGCTGAACGAGTCGTTGAACCAGGACTGCCATCGGTAGCCAAGCTCGGCGTCCACGCGGAGCAACACGGCCGGTATCAGCGCCAGCGCGAAGAGCTTATTGCCGGCCAAACAACGCCGGATGACCGCTGGTACTGCCCTCAAACCCGTATCCTCCACGGTGTAAAAGGTAAACGGTGAACGGAGTCCACGTGGAGCTGACCGTCGTGATGCCCTGCCTCAACGAGGCGGAGACCGTGGCCACCTGCGTGACCAAGGCGATGAAGTTCCTCGCCGACAGCGGGGTGAGCGGCGAGGTCGTGCTGGCCGACAACGGCTCGACCGACGGCAGCCGGCAGCTCGCCGCCGACGCGGGCGCCCGCGTCGTCCCGGTCGCCGACAAGGGCTACGGCAACGCCCTGATGGGCGGCATTCTCGCCGCCCGGGGCGAGTACGTGATCATGGGCGACGCCGACGACAGCTACGACTTCGGCAACCTGATGCCGTTCGTGGCCGAGCTGCGCAAGGGCGCCGACCTGGTGATGGGCAACCGGTTCAAGGGCGGGATAGCGCCCGGCGCGATGCCGCCGCTGCACCGCTACCTCGGCACCCCGGTGCTCTCGTTCATCGGCCGGCTGTTCTTCCACTCCAAGATCGGCGACTTCAACTGCGGTATCCGCGGTTTCCGGCGCGACAGCGCGATCGCGCTCGGCCTGCAGGCGACCGGCATGGAGTTCGCCAGCGAGATGATCGTGAAGGCGGCGCTCGCGCACCAGAAGATCGTGGAGGTGCCGACCACCCTGGCCAAGGACGGCCGCAGCCGCCCGCCGCACCTGAACACCTGGCGCGACGGCTGGCGGCACCTGCGGTTCCTGCTGCTGTTCAGCCCGACCTGGCTGTTCTTGCTGCCCGGGCTGGTGCTGCTGATCCTCGGCCTCGGCTTCGGCGCGGCCGTCGCGGCCGGCCCGCTCAAGATCGGCGGCGTCTCGTTCGACGTGGACACGCTGGTCGCCTGCGGCGCGGCGGTCGACATCGGGTTCCAGGCGATCCTGTTCTGGCTGTTCACCCAGGTCTACGCGGGTGCCGAGGGCTTCCTGCCGGAAGAGCCGAGGGTGCAGCGGCTGCTCGGCCAGCTCTCGCTCGAGCGCGGGCTGCTGGTGGGCGCGGCGGTCGGCATGGCCGGCCTGGTCGGGCTGATCTTCTCGGTGCTGTACTGGGACGGGTACTCGTTCGGCCACCTCAACTACGAGCACGAGCTGCGGCTGATGGTGCCGTCGGTGACCGCGCTGGTGCTGAGCTGCCAGCTGATCCTGGGCACGTTCTTCCTGTCCATCCTCGGCATCAAGCAGAACAAGCCCACCCCGGTCGGCGCGAAGGCGGAGCTTAATGTAAGCGACGACCACGCCACAGCCCGTAGGCTTTAGGTATGCCATCCGCCAATACAGCTCGCACCCGGGGGGACGGGCCCCCCGGAACCCCCCGGCACATCTTGACCGCGCCCGCCTGGCCTTACGCCAACGGCCCGCGGCACATCGGGCACGTCTCCGGCTTCGGGCTGCCGAGCGACATGTTCAGCCGGTACCAGCGGATGGCGGGCAACAAGGTCCTGATGGTGTCGGGCACCGACGAGCACGGCACCCCGATCCAGGTTCAGGCGGACAAGGAAGGCCTCAGCACCAGGGAGGTCGCCGACCGCTACAACGGGGTCATCGGGCAGGACCTGGCCAACCTCGACATGAGCTACGACCTGTTCACCAGGACGACGACGCTCAACCACTACGCGGTCGTGCAGGAGATCTTCACCACCCTGCTGCGCAACGGGTACATCTTCCCCAAGACCACGCTCGGCGCGATCTCGCCGTCCACCGGCCGCACCCTGCCCGACCGCTACATCGAGGGCACCTGCCCGATCTGCGGCTACCCGAGCGCCCGCGGCGACCAGTGCGACAACTGCGGCAACCAGCTCGACCCGGTCGACCTGATCAACCCGACGTCGCGGATTAACGGCGAGACCCCGATCTTCGTCGACCAGGAGCACTACTTCCTCGACCTGCCCGCGTTCGCCGACGCGCTCGGGTCCTGGCTGCAGTCCAAGTCCGGCCAGTGGCGGCCGAACGTGCTCAAGTTCTCGCTCAACCTCCTCGACGACCTCCAGCCGCGGGCGATCACCCGCGACCTCGACTGGGGCGTCCCGGTCCCGCTTGAGGGCTGGCGGGACCGCGGCGACAAGCGGATCTACGTCTGGTTCGACGCGGTGATCGGCTACCTGTCGGCCTCGATCGAGTGGGCCCGCCGGTCGGGCGACCCGGACGCCTGGCGCGCCTGGTGGAACGACGAGAACGCCGAGGCCTACTACTTCATGGGCAAGGACAACATCGTCTTCCACGCCGAAATCTGGCCGGCGATGCTGCTCGGCTACAACGGCAACGGGGCCAAGGGGGGAACCCCGGGTCCGTTCGAAAAACTGAATTTGCCTTCTGAGGTTGTGAGCAGCGAGTTCCTGACGATGGAGGGACGGAAGTTCTCGTCCTCGCGTCAGGTGGTGATCTACGTGCGCGACTTCCTGGCCCGGTACGACGTGGACGCGCTGCGCTACTACGTGGCGGTGGCGGGCCCGGAGACCCAGGACACCGACTTCACCTGGAGCGAGTTCGTCCGCCGCAATAACGACGAACTGGTCGCTACCTGGGGAAACCTCGTCAATCGGGCGGTCTCGTTCGCGGCCAGGAACATCGGCTCGATCCCGGCCGCGGGCACGCTCACGGACGCCGACCGGGCGCTGCTCGACGCCACCAGCGGCGCGTTCGACGAGGTGGGCGGGTTCCTCTCGCACTCGAGGTTCAAGTTCGGCGTCAACGAGGCCATGCGCGTCGTGAGCGAGGCCAACAAGTACTTCTCCGAGCAGGCCCCGTGGAAGCTGCGCGAGTCCGACCCGGAGCGCATGCAGACCATCCTGCACGTCACCCTGCAGGCGGTGGCCGACGCCAAGACGCTGCTGACCCCGTTCCTGCCGCGCTCGTCGCAGGCGGTCAACGAGATGCTCGGCGGCGCGGGCGACTGGTCCGGCATGCCCAGGATCGAGACCGTGGACGAGGACGGCGGGCCCTCCTACCCGGTCATCACCGGGTCGTACGACTCGTCCTTCCGCTGGCAGTCGCGGCCGATCGCGGCGGGCACGCCGCTGGCCGTCCCCGCCCCGCTGTTCAAGAAGCTGGACCAGTCGGTGGTTGATGAGGAAATAGCCCGGCTTCAAGGCGATGAATAGCCCGAACGGTCGCGTGGCTTCGCCGCTGCCGTCAGTTGCCCCCGGCGACGTGCGCCTGCCGGAGCCGGGGGGATTCGACAGCCACACGCACATGGACATCATGGAGCTGCCGGTCGACGGCGTGCTCGCGGCGGCGCGGGCGGCGGGCATCGGCCGGGTGGTCAACGTCGGGTGCGACCTGCCGTCGTCGCGCTGGTCGGTCTCCTGCGCCGGTGAGTACCCGGACGTGTACGCGGCGGTGGCGATCCACCCGAACGAGACCTCGGCGGTGGACGCCCGGCGGGGCGAGGTGCTGGACGAGCTCTCATCGCTGGCCAAGTCGGCCCGGGTGGTGGCGATCGGCGAGACCGGTCTCGACTACTACCGCGACTGGGCGGACCCGGCCGTGCAGCGCGAGTGGTTCCGCGCGCACATCGAGCTCGCCCGGCGGACCGGGAAGACGCTGATGATCCACGACCGCGAGGCGCACGCGGACGTGCTGTCGATCCTGGCCGAGACCGGTCCGTGGCCGCCCTACAGCGTGATATTCCACTGTTTCTCCGGCGACGCGCGGATGGCGGCCGAGTGCGCCGAAGCCGGGTACGTGATGAGCTTCGCCGGCAACGTGACCTTCAAGAACGCCGACTCGCTGCGCGAGGCGGCGCTGGTCGCCCCGGCCGAGCTGATGCTGGCGGAGACCGACGCCCCCTACCTGACCCCGATCCCGCACCGGGGCAAGCCGAACTCGCCCGCCATGACCGCGTACACGATCCGGTTCCTGGCCGAGCTGAAGAACCTCGAAGTCTCCGACTTCTGCGCGCACCTCCAGTCCACCGGCGCCCGTGTCTTCGCCTGGTGACCCCACCCGCCCCCCGGCGGCCCCCATCCACCGCCCGGCGGCTCCCACCCACCGCCCGGCAGCTCCCACCCGCCCCCTGGCGGCTCCCACCCACCGCCCGGCGGCTCCCATCCGCCGCCTGGCGGCTCCCAATCACCCCCAGGCGGCTCCCGCCCACCCCCTGGCGGCCCGAATGCGCATTTGGGCTCGCTCTAGCCGGCCCAAATGCGCATTCGGGTCGCTGAGGACGGCGTGGTGAGCGGAGGAGGAGACGGGGTGCGGCTGCTGGGGGCCGGGGACATCCGGGGCCTGGCGGCGCGGCTGGACGTGCGGCCGACCAAGAAGCTCGGGCAGAACTTCGTGGTCGAGCAGGGGACCGTGCGGAAGATCGCCGCGCTCGCCGGGGTGCGGCCCGGTGACCTGGTCCTCGAGGTCGGCCCCGGTCTCGGATCGCTCACGCTGGCGCTGCTCGAGGCCGCCGTCGGCGCGGGTGACGCCGGGCTGGTGGTGGTGGAGATCGACCCGGTCCTGGCGGCCGAGCTCCCGAAGACGATCGGGGGCCGCGCGCCCGGGTCGGCCGGGCGAGTGGACGTGGTGACGGCCGACGCCCTCGCGGTGGGCGAGGCCGAGGTCGGCGCGCCGACGGTGCTGGCCGCGAACCTGCCCTACAACGTGTCCGTCCCGGTGCTGCTCAACCTGCTGGCGGCGCTGCCCTCGCTGGCCCGCGGGATCGTGATGGTGCAGGCCGAGGTGGCCGACCGGATGTGCGCCGGGCCGGGCAGCCGGGTCTACGGCGCGCCGTCGGCCAAGCTGGCCTGGTACGCGTCCGCGCGCTTGGCCGGTAGCGTCCCGCGCACGGTCTTCTGGCCGGTGCCGAACGTGGACTCCAAGCTGGTCGCGTTCACCCGGCACGCCCCGCCGGTCACCACCGCCACCCGGGCCGAGGTTTTCGCCGTGATCGACGCCGCCTTCGGCCAGCGCCGCAAGACCCTGCGGGCGGCCCTGGGCGGCTGGGCCGGATCGCCGATGGCGGCGGAAGGGCTGCTGCGCGCGGCCGGCGTGGACCCCGGCGCCCGCGGCGAGTCGCTCGCCGTCGGCGACTTCGCCCGCATCGCGCAGGCCCGGCACAACGACGACCCCGCGCCTGCCCACGTCTAGGATTACCTGATTGTGACGAGTGTGATCGCGCGGGTGCCCGCCAAAATCAACCTCCAGCTCGCGGTCGGGCCGCTGCGCGCCGACGGCTACCACGGGCTGGTGACGGTCTTCCACGCCATCTCGCTGTTCGACGAGGTGACCGTTGCCGCCGCCGCGGCCGACGGCGTGACCGTGGCCGGCGAGGGCGCCGAGCATGTGCCCGCCAACGGGGACAACCTGGCGCTGCGGGCGGTGCGCGCGCTTCGCGAGGCGATCACGCTCCGTGACGGCGCGGCCCCCGACGCCGGTCCCGACGGGCGATCCGGGGTAACCGTCTCCATCCGCAAGCGAATCCCGGTGGCGGGCGGGCTGGCGGGCGGCAGCGCCGACGCCGCCGCCGCGCTCGTGGCCTGCAACGCCCTCTGGCAGGCGGAGCTGTCGCAGCAGGAACTATGCGAGGTGGCGGCCCGGGTCGGCAGCGACGTGGCGTTCGCGGTCCTCGGCGGGACCGCCGTCGGCCGCGGCCGGGGCGAGCAGCTCACCTCGGCCCTCGTCGCGCCCGCCCGCTACCACTGGGTACTCGCGTTCGCCGACGGCCACCTGTCCACCCCGGCCGTGTACGGGATGCTTGACCGGCTCCGGGCCGACCAGGCGGTAGGGGAGCCGGAGCTGAGCGCGGAGCTGATGTCCGCGCTCCGGGCCGGGGACGCGGCCCGGGTCGGCGCCGCCCTCGGCAACGACCTCCAGGCGCCGGCGCTGGCCATGTTCCCGGCGCTGCGCAAGACGCTGGCGGCGGGCCGGGAGTTCGGCGCGCTCGGCGCGCTGGTGTCCGGCTCGGGGCCGACCTGCTTCTTCCTCGCCCGCGACGAGCGTCACGCGACCGATCTCGCGGTCGCCCTGTCGAGCGCCGACGTGTGCCGGACGGTGGCGACGGCGACCGGCGCGGCGCCGGGCGCGACCGTGATCAGTCGCTGACCGACGACGCGTGGTCCCCGGCGCGTCGCAGATCGCCCGCTCTTAGGTCAGCCGCCCGATCGAACGGAAGCGGAAGCTGAAGAGAGTCGGCCCGGTCCGTTCGAGACGACGGGGTTGATCTGCTTTGGGCCTTGGGGACGGCGCCGGGCTGGCCTAGCCGAGCAGTTCGGTGAGCTCGAACCAGCGTTCCTCGAGGGTTTCGACGTCGCTTTCGAGCGCCGCGATCTCCTTCATGCGCTTGGTGAGCCCCTGGTAGTCCGAGTGGTCATGGGTGGCGAGCGCGTTCTTGGCGTCGTTGATCTGGTCGGTCAGCTTGGCCATCCGGCGCTCGACCGACGCGACTTCCTTCTGGGCATCGCGGAGGGCGGCGCCGCTGAGCGCGGGAGGAGTGTCCGTCCCGGCCGGGCCGGCGCCGTCCGCCGCAGCGGCCCCGGCCGAGACGGTCCTGCCCGCCGGGGCGGCGGTCCTGACCGAGGCGGGGGTCCCGCCGATGCCCGCCGCCGACTCCGCCGACCGCAGCCGGAGGTACTCGTCGACGCCACCGGGCAGGTGGCGCAGCTGGGTGCGGAGGATCGCGTACTGCTGGTCGGTGACGCGCTCGAGGAAGTAGCGGTCGTGCGAGACCACGATCAGCGTTCCCGGCCAGGAGTCGAGCAGGTCCTCGATCACCGCCAGCATGTCGGTGTCGAGGTCGTTGGTCGGCTCGTCGAGAATGAGCACGTTCGGCTGGTCGAGCAGGATCAGCAGGAGCTGCAGGCGGCGCTGCTGCCCGCCGGACAGGTCCCGCACCGGGGTCGACAGCTGCGCGGTGGAAAAGCCGAGCCGCTCGAGCAGCTGGGCGGGCGTCAGCTCCTGGGTCTTGGACCCGGAGCCGAGGGTGTAGCTGGTGCGCAGGCCGCCGAGGAGCTCCCGCACGGGCTCGTCGAGGTGATCCTCAAGCTCGCCGATCCGCTGCGCGAGGGTGGCGATCCTGACCGTCTTGCCCCGCCTGACCGTGCCCGAGCTCGGCTGGACGACGCCCGCGATCAGGCCGAGCAGGGTGGACTTGCCCGCCCCGTTGACGCCGAGGATGCCGGTCCGCTCGCCGGGCGCGATCCGCCACTCGACGTCGCGCAGCACCTGGTTGCCGTCGTAGTCGACCGAGACGTCGAGCACGTCAACGACGTCCTTGCCGAGCCGGGCGACGGCGAGGGACTGCAGCGACACCTTGTCCCGGATCTCGGGCACGTCGGCGATGAGCGAGTTGGCCGCGTCGATACGGAACTTGGGCTTGGACGTCCGGGCCGGCGCGCCGCGGCGCAGCCAGGCGAGTTCCTTGCGCGCGAGGTTCTGCCGTTTCGCCTCGGAGGAGGCGGCCATCCGGTCGCGCTCCACCCGCTGCAGGATGTAGGCGGCGTAGCCGCCCTCGAACGGCTCCACGATCCGGTCGTGGACCTCCCAGGTGGCGGTGCACACCTCGTCGAGGAACCAGCGATCGTGGGTGACGACGATGAGGCCGCCGGCGCTGGGCGCCCAGCGCCGCTTGAGGTGGCCCGCGAGCCAGGTGATCGCCTCGACGTCGAGGTGGTTGGTCGGCTCGTCGAGCAGCAGGACATCCCACTCCCCGGTCAGCAGCCCGGCCAGCTCGACCCGGCGCCGCTGGCCGCCGCTGAGCGTGCCGACCGGCGCGTCCCAGGGGACGTCGGCCAGCAGGCCGCGGATGACGTCGCGGGCGCGGGCGTCGCCGGCCCACACGTGCTCGGGCGTGTCGCCGACGACCGCGCCCTCGACCGTGAGCGTGTCGTCGAGGGCGTCGGCCTGGCCGAGCACGCCCACCGTGACCCCGCCGCGGACGGTGACCCGCCCGGAGTTGGGCTGCAGACGCCCGGCGAGCATCGCCAGCAGGCTGGACTTGCCGTCCCCGTTCCTGCCCACGATCCCGACCCGGTCGCCCTCGTTCAGCCCCAGCGTCACGGAATCGAAGACGACCTTCGTCGGGAACTCAAGGTGAAGGGCCTCGGCCCCAAGAAGATGCGCCATATCGACTTCAAGGCTAGGCCATTCCACGGCCAGGCCGGGTCGGCGGCGCCCGCTGCCGCGCGGCGGAGCCCCTCGGCCGTCGCCCTACTGGTCGGCGGCGTCGAACGGGACGAGCAGAGTGCGCAGCAGGTCGGCGAGCACGGACCGCTGGTCGTCGCTGAGGGCGGCCAGCAGCGCCCGCTCGCGGTCCAGGAGGTCGGTCAGGGCGGCGTCGACAACGGACCGGCCCCGCTCGGAAAGCGTGACGAGGACGCCGCGGCGGTCGCTCGGGTCGGGCTCGCGGTAGACCAGGTCGGTTGCGGCCAGCCGGTCGATCCGGTTGGTCATGGTGCCGGAGGTGACCAGGGTGGCGCGGAGCAGCGCCCCCGGCGTGAGCTGGAACGGCGGCCCCGCCCGGCGCAGGGCGGAGAGCACGTCGAACTCCCACGACTCGAGGCCGTGCGCCGCGAACGCGCCCCGCCGGGCGATGTCCAGATGCCTGGCCAGCCGGGAGACCCGGCTCAGGACCTGCAGCGGCGCCACGTCGAGATCCGGCCGCTGCTGCCGCCAGGCCGCGATCAGGTCGTCGACCTCATCGCGGAGCGGGGCGGCGGGCCCGGCCGTCGCGGCATCCGCAGCCTTGGCAGCCGTCGCGGCCGTCGCAGCCGTCGCGGCGGTCGCCGACTCGGCCTGCTCCTCGTCCGTCAGTCGCCCCATCCCCTTAGCCTATCTCTTGACGTCGAGATGCTTGATGATGTATCAATGTCTCGATATCAAGATTCTTGATGTCGTCATTGATTCTCTCGACGACGAGGAACGGAGCAGCGGATGGGTGACATCTGGGACGCGGGTCAGTACCTGAGGTTCGGAGGAGAGCGGTCCCGCCCGTTCTTCGATCTGATCGCTCAGGTCGGCGCGGCCGACCCGCGCTACGTGGCCGACCTCGGGTGCGGCCCGGGCAACCTCACCGCCGCGCTCGCGCAGCGCTGGCCGCAGGCGTCGGTCGTGGGCGTGGACAACTCCCCGGAGATGATCGCCGCCGCGACCCGGGACGCCGCCCCCGGCCACCCGAACCTCACGTTCAGCATCGGCGACGTCTGGGACTGGCGGCCCGACCGCCCGGTGGACGTGCTCGCCTGCAACGCCGTGCTGCAGTGGGTGCCGGATCACCAGCGGCTGCTGCTGGACTGGGCGGAGCTGCTCGCCCCGGGTGGCTGGCTCGCCTTCCAGCTTCCCGGCAACTTCGACCAGCCCAGCCACGCCATCGTCCGTGAGCTCGCGCAGTCGCCGCGCTGGCGGCCCCTGCTGGCGGACGCGGAACTCAACCGGCAGGCGGGCGACCCCTCCGAGTACGTGGAACTGCTGGCCAGGCCCGGCTATCAGGTGGACGCCTGGGAGACCAGCTACCTGCACATCCTGCCCGGAGCGGACCCGGTGTTCGAGTGGACCAAGGGCACGACGCTCCGGCCGGTGCTCGCCGCCCTCGACCCCGAGCAGGCGGCGGCGTTCACCAGCGAGTACGCCGAGCGGCTGCGGCAGGTCTACAAACCCCGCTCGTTCGGCACCATCTTCCCCTTCCGGCGCGTGTTCACCGTGGTCCACAGCCTGACGGCCTGATCCGTGTCCGCTGAGGGACTTATCCGTATCTAACAATTCCTATTGAGTAACTAGAGATTTGGTGCCATGATCGTCTCGTGGAACAGACGATCATCACTGAGCAGCGGATTCTCACTCCCGGGCCACTTACCCCCGGGCAGTTGGCGGCCGAGGTGCAGCGCCTCACCGCAAGTCCGGCCGAGTGGGTGGCCCGGGTGCGGCTCGATCCCGAGGGCCGGTGGTACGAGCGGATCCACATGACCGATGACTACGAGGTATGGCTGATCAGCTGGCTGCCCGGGCAGTCGACCGGATTCCACGATCATGGCGCGTCGGCCGGGGCGTTCGGCGTGGTGTGGGGCGCGCTCGAGGAGAGCGTGGCACCTCGCCGGGGCGCCGGGCCGCGTCCGGCCACCAGGGTGACCTCGGGCGACGTGCGCTCGTTCGGCCCGCGCTACGTGCACGACGTGCAGAATTCGGCGACCGGCTCGGTCGCGGTCAGCGTGCACGCCTACTCGCCCCCGCTATCATCGATGACCAGGTACAACGTGACCTCCAGCGGCCTCGCGGTGGCCGGGACGGAAGGGGCAGGCGACTGGTGAACGGCAGACCCGCTGGGGCGCGCTCCATCGACGAGATCCTGGCATCCGCGCGTGACCGCATCGATCGGGTGACCCCCGACCAGGCGTTTGCCGAGCTGTGCGCGGGCGCGGCGCTGATCGACATCCGGCCCGCCGCCCAGCGGGCCGAGCACGGCGAGATCCCCGGTTCGGTGATCATCGAGCGGAACCACCTCGAGTGGCGACTCGATCCCGACGGCAACGCCCGGCTGCCCTGGGTAGCGGGCTATGACCTGCGGCCGATCGTGATCTGCAACGAGGGCTACACCTCCAGCCTGGCCGCCGCCGCGCTGCAGGACCTCGGCCTGGCCCGCGCGACCGACGTGATCGGCGGCTACCAGGCCTGGCAGGCGGCCGGCCTGCCGACCGCCCGGCCGGAGGAACGCGCCGTCGTCCTCGCCCCCGGGGCCGGGCCCGCGTACACGCTGAACGAGCCGTTCAGCAACGCCAGCCGCTGCTCCGCTTAGCCGTTACCGGAGTCTTGGGCGCGCTCGCGGCCCTCGCGCTGTGGTGGGGGACCCGGGCTTATCAGCAGGCCATGGCGTAGCGGCCCGACGTGTGACTTGGCGTCAGGCAGAGCGGCGCAGCCGACGGGCGCAGCAGGCGAAGATCGCGATGAGCAGGATGTCGGCGGGAACCTGCTCCCAGCGGTGGTCGACGATGCCCACGATCCCCAGCAGGAACTCGGCGAACACCGCCTGCATCAGGGTTCCGGTCAGGACACGCCAGCTGCGGGTGATCAGCGGCATCACGAGCGCGGCCGCCAGTGCGATGTCATACGCGGCCGCGTACCGCGCATACACCCGCGTCGCGCCGGTCACGTGCTGTCCCACGCCGAGGATGGTGGCCGGGCTGACGAGCGCGCCGTAGGCCAGGCTGGCGACGCCCAGCGCGCCAACGATGACCCCGGCATAGAGCCACCAGGGCTGTCGTCCGGCTTGAACTGAGCGGGGTGTTGCGGTCATGGCGGCGTCCGCGCGGGGTTCCGGCTCCGGGACGTGGCTGATGGCGGTCATGCTGACCTCTCTCCACTGACAACGCTAAGATATTAACACTAACGCCTTAGCGTTAATGTCTTAGCCTTAAGCTTCTGGCGCTAGGCTTGTCAAGAGCTGGACAGAAATTCCTGAGAGGATGGCACGATGGCTGCGCAGCAGAGCGCGCCCAGGGGTCGGCGGAGGAACCCGCGCGGCCAGGGTGACCGGCTGCGGACCGAACTGCTCGACGCGGCCGCCTCGATGGTGGCGGCGGACGGGAATGCCCGCGGGCTGTCGCTCAGCTCGGTCGCCCGGAGCGTCGGCATCGCCGCGACCTCGGTGTACCTGCACTTCTCTGACATTGAAGAGCTCAAGCACGAACTCGTGGACCGCGGTTACGGCGAGATGAACTCCCGCCGCGCCGCCGCGACCGCCGGCATCACCGACCCCGGCGCCGTCGTCCTCGCGCGGTGGCGCAACTATGCGCACTTCGCGATCGACAACCCGGGTGTGTACCGGCTCATGTTCGGGTCCGAGCTGCCGCCGGCCAAGGCGTTCGATCGGCCCGATTCACCTGGCAGGCAGGCCTTCATGGACTCGGTTCAGTCGATCGCCCGGGCGCAGCAGGCCGGCCGGGTGACCGCCGCCGACGATCCATTCCGGTTGACCAGCCTGGTGTGGGCGGCCGTGCACGGCCTGGTGGCCCTGCGGATGGACCGGCCCAACTTCCCCTGGGCTGATCTGGATGCGATGGTCGATGAGACCCTGCGCCGCCTGCTGCTTATCTCCTGAGTCAGGTTTTGGCGTCGAGCTGGGAGAAGCCGTTCCAGGCGAGGTCGATCAGGTTCGAGGCAACCTGCTCGACCTTCGGCTTGCGCGCGTCCAGCCACCACTGGCCGGTGAACGCGACCATGCCGACCATCATCTGGGAGTACATCGGGGCCAGCTTCGGGTCCCGGCCGCGGGACTTGAGGAAGTCGGCCATGATGTACTCCACCTGGCCCGCGATGTCGGCCAGGAGCGTGCCGTAGGTGCCGCCTTCGGCCCCCGGGCTCGAGTCCCTGACCAAGATCCGGAAGCCGTCGGCGTTGTCCTCGATGTACTTAGCAGCGAAACGGTGGCGGCCTCGAACTTGGGACGGGAGTGCGGCGCCTCGAACAGGACCGTGGTCATGGACGAAAGTCGCTCTACCTCGCGGTCAACGACGACGGCGTAGAGGCCTTCCTTACCGCCGAAGTGCTCGTAGACAACGGGCTTGGAGACGCCTGCCTGAGCCGCGATCTCCTCGATCGAGGTGCCTTCGAATCCCCGCTCCGCGAATAGCCGCCTGCCGATGTCGAGCAACTGCTGGCGCCGTTCTTGGCCGGTCATCCGCTTTCGGTTGGGTTTTGGGGATTGTTCGGTCACCGAAACATCATCGCGTTATGCCGCCGCCTTGTCAGTACGGGTTACCGTTTTGACACTGCGCTTGGTCATCGAGCCGAGACTGCGCGTCGCGTTCGCCGGACGCTTGGCCTCGAGCCTGGCCTCGTCCGGCCAGCGGACGTCGTAGGCCCAGCCGAGCTGCTCGAACCATCGGATCACCCGGGCGGACTGGTCGATCTGGCCCTTGAGGGCGCCGTGCCTGGCGCAGGTCGGGTCCACGTGGTGCAGGTTGTGCCAGGACTCGCCGAACGAGGCGATCGCCAGCCAGGAGACGTTCCGCGACTTGTCGCGGGACTCCCAGTCCTTGTTGCCGAACGTGTGGCAGATCGAGTTAATCGACCAGGTCACGTGGTGCAGCAGGGTGATGCGGACCAGGCCGGCCCAGAAGAACGCGGTGATCGCGCCGTGCCAGGACATCCCCCACAGGCCGCCGATCAGCGCCGGGCCGAGCAGCGATACCCCGACGAGAGGGGCGAACAGCTTGTCCACCCGCGCGATGTTCTTGTCGGCGAGCAGGTCGGGGGAGAACTTCTCCTGCGAGGTCTGGTTCGGGTCGAAGAGCCAGAGAATGTGGGCGTAGAACAGTCCCTTGGCCAGGGCCCTGGCGTTATCCCCGTAGCGCCACGGCGAGTGCGGGTCGCCCTCGCGGTCGCTGTACTTGTGGTGCTTCCTGTGGTCGGAGACCCAGGTGATCACGGGGCCCTGCATGGCCATGGTGCCGGCGACCGCCAGCGCGACCCGAAGCGGGGTCTTCGCCTTGAACGAGCCGTGGGTGAAGTACCGGTGGTAGCCGACGGTGATGCCAAGCCCGGTCACCCAGTAGAAGACGGCCGCGATCACGACATCGTGCCAGCCGAGCCCCCACCCCCAGGCGAACGGGATCGCGGCGATGAGCGCCAGCATCGGAACGCCGACGAAGACGCCGGTGATGATCTGCTGGGCCAGCGAGGCCGGTTTGTCTTCGAACTCGGACTTCGGGGCACGGAGGTTGGTTGCCGTTGCCATGGATCTCCCTGTGGGTAAGGCGCCTGCGGGCCGCCGCCTTGTACGCTTACGTAACCGTAGCCTACGACACCGTAGGTTGCGCAAGGTTCTCAGATGAACTCTTCCAAAAGCCCAGGTAAAGCCGTCGTTGGCATCGGCGTCGGCCGCAACGAACCCACGTCACCGCCGTAAGTCATCTACCAGCCGACGTCGCCACTAAACGTGGCGACGTCGGCCGGGCTCTCCACCTCTCCCGCGCCGCTGACACGCCGTTCCCGGTAGAGTTATCGGCAGCAATCCCGGATCGTCTAGCCTGGCAGGACAAGCGGTTTTGGTCCGCTCAACGAGGGTTCGAATCCTTCTCCGGGAGCTGTGCAGCTAGGAAGGCGGGTTCGAAACCTGACCCTCGTCTCCGGTTGGATCCGCCATGATCGCCTGTGCCCAGCCCTCGATCCTCCTCAGCAGAACGCTGCTCTGGTGGACACCGATCCGTAGGCAGCCGTGGTAGTCCTCGCCAACGTTCTTTCGCGTGGTCTTTGGGTTGTGGCGCTTGAGCGACGGCTTGTTGAACTGCCCTGAGCTTGCCTGCGTAACCTCGAGCCAGAACTGCTGGGCGGCTGCCACGTCTCCGCTCTCGTGGATGCACACGGTGAAAACCAGATCGCTTCGCGAGATACCCGCTGTGTCCAGGAAGCGAAGAAAGAGCTGGATCAGACCCGGATCGCTGTTCACGAAGACAACGCAATAGAGCTGGCGGTGCGGTTTGGACTTTGCGCCCTCGCACCAGTAGGAGATGGCGCCGGCGATGAGGATCTCCCTGGGCGTGAGTCCGCCGATTTCGGCGGCGGCAGCGATCCGCTCGTTCGCCTGGTGCGCCTGGCGCACCCTGCGCTCCTTCTCCCAGTACCGGCGGGCCCCTTCCGCCGAGCGCCTGCGGTTCTCTTCATAGCTGAGCCCGGGCGGGGAGGGAAGGTCCTTACCCAGAGGGAGACGGAGCTCTTGGATACGCCGAGTCGGGCGGTGATCTGGTTGTAGTTCAGCCCCTCGGCGCGCAGCTCGCGGGCCTTGTCGCGCAGATCATCCTTGGCGTTCGGGCGGCGCGTCCAGTCGGGAGGCGGCACGCCTCGTAGAAGTCCGTTGAGCGTGCTGCGGCCCGTCAACCCGAGAATCGCCTGTATTTCACGGCGGGACTTGCCTGCGCGGCGGAGGGCGATTGCTCGCTCGCGCAAACGATCAAGCTCTTCTTTGGTTCTCATACTCGAATTTTAGGTCGAGCATCTGACATTCGAGCGGGCTTAAGCGGGTACGGGAGGCTCGCCGTCACCAGGGGAGGCCGGAGTCGCCGTTTCCGCTTCCCCCGCCTTCTGCGCGGCCCGTTCGAAGGCGTCTTCGAGCTCGTTGAGCAGGACCTTCACGAAGCCGCGCCCCTCCTTGCCCGCGAGCTTCGGCGCCACCGCCTTCTTCAGCCCGTGCGGCAGCAGGTCGAGGGGGAGCAGCACCGGCACGAACAGGTACACCGCCGGCGCCATGATCAGCGCGGCCAGCGCCAGCCCGATGGTGATGACGGAGAACATCGCGAGGCCGGAGTCGCCGGGCCCGGCCTCGTCGCCGAGCCAGACCAGGCTGAGCAGCTCGGTGATCGCCAGCAGCACGAACACGACGAGCCAGACGATCGCGCTCGTGATCGCGAGTGCCCGCTCGATGACGTAGGCCTTCGACACGCCGGGAACGCCCTTGAAGTACTCGAGCACCTCCGACGGCGGCCTGGCCGGGTCGAACTCGTGCGAGGCCTGATGGGCCTCGAACTTCTTCTCCCACTCCTCGTCCGGGCGGCGCAGCCGGTCGCGGACGGCGCGGGCCTCGGCGCCTGCGGCGAGGGCGAGGATGGGAACCGTCACCGTGACGGCCGAGGCGAACGCTTCGGTCATTTGCACCGAAAAATGGTCCCGTAAACGGGATCAATTGGTCAACCGAGCCGTCCGGCCTGTGGATAATCTGTGCCCAAGTTGTTGAGGGTGTGTGGATAAGCGCCGCTCCACTGGGGATGGCGGGCCCGCGCTACGGGCGAGCGGGCCTTTCCGGGGTGAGCAGACCGCGGTTGAAGCCCTCGGCGACGGCGGCGGCGCGGTCGGTCACGCCCAGCTTGGCGTAGATGTGCAGCAGGTGGGTCTTCACCGTCGCCTCGCTGATGAACAGCCTGGCTGCGGCCTCCCGGTTGGTGGTGCCGGCCGCCACCAGCCCGAGGACCTCGAGCTCACGCTGGCTGAGGATCTCCGGCTCGGGCGTCCTGACCCGGCTCATCAGCCGGGTTGCCACCGACGGGGCGAGCACGCTCTGGCCTTGCGCGGCGGCCCGAACGGCCCGCAGCAGTTCGGCCCGGGGCGCGTCCTTGAGCAGGTAGCCGGTCGCGCCCGCCTCGATCGCCGGCAGCACGTAGCTGTCGGTGTCGTAGGTGGTCAGCACCAGCACCCGAGCCGGGCTATCGCGCCGGCTGAGCTCCGCGATCGCGGTCACCCCGTCCATGCCCGGCATCCGCAGGTCCATCAGGATCACGTCGGGCCTGGCCGCCTGGGCGAGCCGGAGCGCCTCGGAACCGTCGGCTGCCTCGCCGACCACCACGAAGTCGGGATCGGCGGCGAACATGCCGCTCAGCCCGTCCCTGACGACGGGGTGGTCGTCGGCGATGAGCACCCTGATCGGCGGGGCGCTCACGCGTCCGCCAGGACGGGCACGGTCGGGACGCAGGTCGAGATCGCCGTGCCGCCGCCGGGCTCGGACTCCACCTCCACCGTGCCGGACAGGTCCGCGATCCGCTGCCGCATCGCGATCAGGCCGAAGCCGCCGCCCTCGGGCAGCCTGGCCGGGTCGAACCCGACGCCGTCGTCGCGCACGTCGAGCGCGACCTCGTTCTCCATGTAGGAGACGGTCAGCCCGACCCGCGTCGCGTGTGCGTGCCTGGCCACGTTCGCGAGCGCCTCCTGGGCGGCGCGGAGCAGCGCGAACTCGATCTCCGGGCGGATCGGCCGCGCGCGTTCCCGTCGTCTGCGCCTGCACCGGGATCCCGTTCAGGGCCGCCCAGCGC
Organism: uncultured Actinomycetota bacterium; assembly: GCA_963836195.1. Taxonomy (GTDB): domain Bacteria; phylum Actinomycetota; class Actinomycetes; order Streptosporangiales; family Streptosporangiaceae; genus Trebonia. The sequence continues at coordinate 859,607 of CAWIIX010000005.1, forward strand.
TCGGCCACGTCGGCCAGCGCCTCGCTCAGCCGGCAGCGCTCGAGCGGCTCGGGGCGCAGCGCGTCCACCGAACGGCGCGCCTCGGACAGGCTGTCCCGCGCGAGCTGGGTCGCGGCCGCGACATGCCGCCGCCAGCCTGCGGTATCACCAGGATCACCGGGATCATCGGGGGCACGGCTGGCGGCCTGCTCGGCCGCCTGCAGTTGGGTGACGATGCCGGTCAGGCCCTGCGCGAGGGTGTCGTGGATCTCCTGCGCCATCCGCCGCCGCTCCTCGGCCACCCCGGCCTCCCGCGCCTGGGCGATCAGCTGCCGGTGCAGGTCCTCGTTCTCCGCGATGGTGGCGACGAGGCGTCCGTTGGCCTCGTTCAGGTCGGCCAGCGCCTGCCTGCGCTCGTGGTCCTGCTTGTCGCTGCGCCACAGGAACCAGGCCAGAAACCACAGCATGGTCTGGTCCACGGTCAGGGCGACGAAGAACATCGCCAGACGGAACACCAGGCTGCCCTGGGTGCCCGCCGTCTGGGAGACGGCTGAGATGAACCCCACCCCGGAGACCCCGGCCAGCCGCCACGGCCACGGCAGGTACTTAAGCGAGATGGTCGAGGGGATCAGCGTAAGGAACCCGAACCAGCCATCCCTGGTTACCAGCGCGAAGGTGAGCACCAGCAGCCCGGCGACGAAGATGCCCACCTGCGGCATGCTCCGCCGCCACCCGGGGTGCAGCGAGTACATGAACAGGACCCAGAGCGCGAAGGCCGCGCACAGCGAGAGGTCGACCGCCAGCGAGGCGGTGCTGGCGGTCCGCCAGGGCAGGGTGAGCCCGGCTAGGAGCGCGAGAAGCCCGTAAGCGACGCCGCCGAGGGCGAGGACCCACGGCCTTTCCTGATCCCACAGGTCCAGCCGGGTGCGCGGTGCCGGTTTGCTCATGTGCTCCCTCCGCCTGCGAATCTACGCCGTTGCCTTACTGCGCGGCGATAGCGGCGAGGACGTCGAGCCTGGCCGCTCTCCGGGCGGGCCAGCTCGCGGCCACCAGCCCGAGCGCGCCCGCGAGGATGAGGAACTCCACCAGACGGAGCCAGGGAACCGAGGTCTCGGTGATGCCCTGCTGCCGCAGCGCGGACACGAGCGCCAGCCCCATCAGGGTCCCGATGACGATCCCGATCAGCGCGCCGAACGTCGCCAGGATCACCGCCTCGGACCTGATCATGGCCCTGACCTGCGGACGCCGCATGCCGACGGCTCGCAGCAGCCCGATCTCGCCGGTTCGCTCGAGGACCGACAGCATGAGGGTGTTGACGATGCCGATGAGCGCGATCAGGACCGCCAGCGCCAGCAGGGCGTAGACCAGACCGAGGAGCTGGTTGACGTTCGCCACCTGAGCCTGCTCGAACTGCGCCCTGGTCTGCACCTGCACGTCGGAGAACGGCGCCAGCGCGTTCGCGACGGCCGTCTCAACGCCGGGGCTGCCGTCGATGCGCAGCAGGACCGCGCCCGGATGCGGCTGCCTGAAGTGGGCGAGGAAGTAGACGGAGCTGACCAGGTAGCTCTGGATAAGAGCGTTGGACTGGTAGATCCCGCCGATCCTGATGGTGGTCAAGCCGGTGTACGCGAACCTCACCGGCACCGTGTCCCCGACCGACAGGTGATCGGCCTTCGCGGTCGTGGAGTCGATGAGCAGCTCGCCCTGGCCGAGGGCGGCGGCAGAGCCCGCCGTCATTCGCACGATGACGGTATTCGACAGGTTCTGCGGCGTCACCCCGGTCAGCGTCGCCAGCGCGGACCTGAACTCGAACTGGTTCCGGTAGACGATCGTCGCCGAGGTGACCCCGGGCACGGCCGCCGCCGTCGCCGGCACCGCGTCGCTGAGCTGTCCGCTGCCGTTGGCCGAGACCAGTAGGTCCGCGTTGATTGCCTGGTCCACGCTGCTGGTGGCGCTGTCCGACAGCGATGCGCCGAACACCGCCATGGCCGAGACGAGGGCGAGCCCGACCATAAGGGCGGAGGCGGTCTGGGCGGTGCGGCGCGGGCTGCGCATGGAGTTCTCCCGCCCCAGCTGCCCCGGGGTGCCGAGCAGCGCGGCCAGCGGCCGCCCGAGCACGCCCGACAGCGGCCGCGCGATCGCGGGGGCGAGCATGGCGACGCCGACGAAGATGCAGACCGCGCCGACGCCGACAATCGCGACGACCGGCTTCGCCAGCCCGATGGCGAGCAGCGCGGCCCCGAAGACGGTGAGCGCCGTACCCGAAATAAGGCGTCGCCTGGTCGCGAGGGCCCCGGCGCCGTCGGACGGGCGGTCGGTGAGCGCCGCTACCGGCGCGATCCGCACCGCGTTCCTGGCTGGCCCGATCGCCGAGACGACCGTCACCAGCGTGCCGACGGCGAGCCCGACGATCGCGGTGCGCGGCTCGAACGTCAGCGGCCCGGTCGGCAGGGCGGTGCCGAACCCGCTCAGCAGCGCCTCGAGCCCGATGGCGGCGAGCACGCCGAGGCCGACCCCGATCGCGGACGAGACGAACCCCACGATCGCGGCCTCGGTCAGCACGGAGCGCAGTATCTGTCGACGGCTCGCGCCGACGACCCGCAGCAGGGCGAGCTCCCGGGTCCGCTGGCCGACGATGATCGAGAACGTGTTGTAAATCGTGAACGCGCCGACGAAGAGCGCGATGAGCGCGAACACCAGCAGCGCGGTGTTGAAGAACGACAGCGCCTGGCTCACCGTGTTCGCGTCCTCGTTGATGATCGTCTGCCCGGTGACGACCTCCGCGTCTGACGGGAGAACCCCGGCGATCGACCGTTGCACGGCGGCCTTGTCGGCACCCGGCTTGGCCACCACGTCGATGAAGTCGAACAGCCCGTTCTCCCCGAGCAGGCGTTGCGCGGTCGGCAGCGCGAACGCCGCCAGCGTCTGGCCAGCGAGGTTGTCGGCCGTCCCGAACTGGGCGATTCCGGTGATGGTGAAGGTCTGGGCGGACTTCGACGCCGCCGTCAGGATCCGCACCCGCTGGCCGACGCTGAACCCGTGGCTCTTCGCCGTCGCCGCGTCCATCACCACGTCGTCGCTGGTGGTCGGCGGATTGCCCGCGACGAGGTGGAAACTGGAGATCTGCTGGTCGGTTTCCCAGCCGGCGCCGACGGTTCCCACGCTCGACGAGATCGGCTTGCCGTCCTCGGCGATGAACTGGGCGTAGCCCTCGACCTCCCCGAACGCCCCGGCGACACCGGGCACGCCCTGCACGCGGCCGAGGAGGGCGGCAGGCAGGGGGTTGCGGGTGGCGCTCCCGCCGCTGCCGAATTGCGCCACGCCCCGAACCTGGAAGTCGACGTTGCGATAGACGCTGTTGAACAGCGTGGAGAAGGTGCTGTTAAGCGTGTCGGTGAGCACGAACGTCCCGGAGACGAACGTCACCCCGAGCACGATCGCCAGCGCGGTGAGCGCCAGTCGCAGCTTGTGCGCGAGCAGGCCGCGCAGGGTCACCTTTCCCATCTCAGGCCCCCAGAGTCCGCATCCGCTCGAGGACCGAATCGGCCGTCGGCTGGCTGAGCTCGCCGACCACCGCCCCGTCGGCCAGGAAGACGACCCGGTCCGCGTAGGCGGCTGCCCTCGGGTCGTGCGTCACCATGACGATCGACTGGCCCGATTCGGTCACCGACCAGCGGAGGAAGGCGAGCAGATCGGCCGAGGCGTTGGAGTCCAGGTTCCCGGTCGGCTCGTCGGCGAAGACCAGGTCCGGCTTGTTGATCAGCGCGCGGGCGCAGGCGACGCGCTGCTGCTGCCCGCCGGACAGCTCGGCGGGCCGGTGCGAGAGCCGGTCAGCGACGCCAAGCTTCTTGACCAGGAAGTCGAGCCATTCGCGATCGGGCCTGCGCCCCGCGAGGTCGGCTGGCAGCGTGATGTTCTCGGCCGCGGTCAGCGTCGGCACCAGGTTGAAATACTGGAAGACGAAGCCGATGCGGTCGCGCCGCAGCCGGGTTAGCCCGGCGTCATCGAGCTGCCCGATGTCCTCACCGCCCACGTAGGCATGGCCCGAGGTCGGCCGGTCCAGGCCCGCCATGCAGTGCATGAGCGTCGACTTGCCGGAGCCGGACGGGCCCATCACGGCCGTGAACCGGCCGCGCTCGAATGCCACGCTGACGTCGGCCAGGGCGCGCACCGCCGCCTGCCCCGCCCCGTACGTCTTCTGCAGGTTCACGGCCTGCGCCGCCTGCGCGGTTGCCAACGTTGCCATGCCTCAACGGTCGCCCGCGCGGGCGTGACTCGGCAACCGGCATCCGGCCGGGATCGCGCGCGATCGGGCGGATTCGCGCCGTGGGCCGAACGGCGGACCGCGATCAACCGATCGGTTGATCGCTGTGGATAACCTGTGTGCAACTTGTTGCGAGGATGTGGATACGGCAGTCCCCTCAGGGGATTCCGGAGAGCACAACACGCCCGGTGCTGTGGACAACCCCTTGCGACGCGGCCAACCCCAAGATCGGGTACTCTTGTCTCGTCTCACGTGGCGGAGTAGCTCAGCCAGGCAGAGCAAGCGGCTCATAATCGCTGTGTCACCGGTTCAAGTCCGGTCTCCGCTACCAGAACCATGTTTGGAGGGCGTTGCCCTCCTTCCCGGTTCTATGTATCTACCCGGGGGGGCGACCCCCCGGACCCTCCGGTGTGGGCTTCGCCCACTTCCGGGTCTGCATGGCCGGGATTGTCTGTCCGGTAACCTTGATCGACCTAGCTTTCCTTTTAGAAAGGCACTCACTGTGGCTGCCACCGACGTCCGGCCGAAGATCACGCTGGCTTGCCAGGAGTGCAAGCACCGTAACTACATCACCAAGAAGAACCGGCGCAACGACCCGGACCGTCTTGAGCTCAAGAAGTTCTGCCCGAACTGCCGCTGCCACACCGCGCACCGCGAGACCCGCTAGTCCAGCCGCGGTCACCCGAGCGTGGCGCTGAACACCGACTTCGTCGGCCGGGTGTACGGCCCGGGTGACCCCTACGAGGTCAGCCGGGTCAAGATCGCCGACTTCGCCGACGCCATTGGCGAGCCGAGCGAGCTCTGCCGCGACGCCGAGGCGGCCCGGCGGGCCGGCTATCCCGACGTGATCGCCCCGCCCACCTTCGCGGTGGTGCTGAGCATGGCCTCCGCCCGCCTGGCGAATGACGACCCCGGCCTCGGGCTCGACTACTCGATGGTGGTGCACGGCGAGCAGAGCTTCGCGCACTCCCGCCCGCTGCACGCGGGCGACCTGGTGGTCGCGACCACCACGATCGAGTCGATCAAGGCGGTCGGCGCCCTGTCGATGATGGTGACGTCCACCGATCTGACCACCACCGCCGGCGAGCACGTCTGCACGGCCCGGTCCACCCTCGTCGAGCGGGGTGCGGGCGCATGACCGTCAGCTACGCCGACGTCGAGCCGGGCACCGCCATCGAGCCGCGAACGTACCAGGTCACCAGGCTCGACCTGGTCAAGTACTGCGGCGCCTCGGGCGACTTCAACGTCATCCACTGGAACGAGCGGGTCGCCCGCTCGGTCGGCCTGCCGAACGTCATCGCGCACGGCATGTACACGATGGCGCAGGCCGGGAAGTTCGTCACGGAGTGGGCTGGCGACCCGGGCGCGGTCACCGAATTCGGCGTCCGGTTCTCGGCCATGGTCCCGGTTCCCGACGACGATGAGGGCGCGACCCTCGAGGTCAGCGGCAAGGTCCTGGAGAAGCTCGGGGACAACAAGGTGACCGTCGACATCGTGGTCAAGGCCGGCGGGGCGAAGGTGCTGACCCGCGCCCGCGCCACCGTCCGCCTCCCGTGACCCCGGCCCTGGCCGACTACACCACGCTCGGTCTCGGCGGCCGGGCGCGATCGTTCGTGTCCGCCGCGACCGAGGCGGAGCTGATCGGCGCGGTCAAGGCGGCCGACGCGGCCGCGGAGCCCGTCCTGCTCATCGGCGGCGGCTCCAACCTGGTGATCTCCGACGCGGGCTTCCCCGGCACGGTCGTCCACGTGAACACCCGCGGCATCGGCTACGCCCCCCGGCACGCCGGGGCCGACGAGGGCGCCGTCGACGTCACCGTCGCGGCGGGCGAGGACTGGGATGGCGTGGTCGCGGCCACCGTCGGCGAGGGCCTGGCCGGGCTTGAGTCGCTGTCCGGCATCCCGGGCCGCGCGGGCGCGACCCCGATCCAGAACGTCGGCGCCTACGGCCGCGAGGTGGCCGAGGTCATCACCCGGGTGCGGGTGTACGACCGGCGCGATGATGAGGTTCTCGTCCTCGGCAACGAGGACTGCTCCTTCGCCTACCGCACCAGCCTGTTCAAGTCGACCGGGGCGCGCTACGTCGTCCTCGACGTGACGTTCCGACTCGCCCGGCAGGCGCTGTCGCTGCCGGTGAAGTACGCGGAGCTGGCCGCCGAGCTGGGCGTGGCGCTGGGGGAGGGGGCGGGCGTGGGCGAGGTCCGTTCGGCCGTGCTCAAGATCCGGGCCCGCAAGGGAATGGTCCTCAGCCCGGGCGACCCTGACACCCGCAGCGCGGGCTCCTTCTTCACCAACCCGATCATCACCGCCGCCGACTTCGCCGCGGTGGAGGCGGCCGCGGCCGCCCGCGCGGCCGGCCCGGTGCCTCGCTACGAGGCGGGCGCGGGCCTGGTGAAGGTCCCGGCCGCCTGGCTCATCGAGCACGCCGGCTTCGCCAAGGGGTACGGCGCCCCGTCCCCGGCCCGCGTCTCCTCCAAGCACACCCTGGCCCTCGTCAACATCGGCGACGCGACCACGGCGGACCTGCTCGCGCTGGCCCGCGAGATCGTCTCCGGCGTCCGCTCCGCCTACGGCGTCACCCTGACCCCGGAGCCGATCCTCATCGGCGTCACCCTCTAGCAAGTCGCACTGGCGTCGCGGCCCACAGCGCGACGCGGTGTCCACTTCCACGTTGCGGCTGGGGCGGCGGTGAAGGGATAGCGGCGGGCCTTCGCGGGAACCGTGATTGTGTTCCATTGCGGCGGCCGTTTTCCGCCTGCGGACGTCATTGTGTTCCGTTAGGGGCAGCCCGCGACCCGAAATACCCACGATGACGCTTATGTCCGTCCGGCCTGGTGCGTGTGGTGACAGTGAGGACTATGTACCGATATCTGGCCGCCGGACCGGAGTCTGGCCGAGTACGGCAGACGCGGCTAGGCCGTCAGCCACGCGTCGATGCCGGCCAGCAGGCGGGCTCGGACGTCGGGCGGGGCGGCGGCGGAGTGCAGGGACTGGCGGGCTAGCTCGGCCAGCTCGGCCGGGGTGAAGGCGTGCACGTCGCGGGCGATCTCGTACTGCTTCACCAGCCGCCGGCCAAACAGAACCGGGTCGTCGGCGCCGAGCGCGATGGGGACCCCCGCCTCGAACAGCGTCCGGATCGGAACCGACTCCGCGTCGGGGGCGACGCCCAGGGCCACGTTCGAGGAGGGGCACACCTCGCAGGTGATCCCCCCGGCCGCCAGCCGCTCAAGCAGCCACGGGTCCTCGACCGCGCGCACCCCGTGCCCGAGACGGTTGGCGTGCAGCAGATCAAGGGCGGCGGCGACGCTCGGCGGTCCCACCAGCTCCCCGGCGTGCGGGGCGAGCAGCAAGCCGGCCCGGTCCGCGATCCGGAAGGCAGGAACGAACTCCGCCGCCGGCCCGCGCCGCTCGTCGTTGGAGAGGCCGAACCCGACCACGCCCTGCCCGGCGAACTGCGCCGCCAGCCGGGCGATCATCCGCGCGTCCATCGGATGCCGGGTCCGGTTGGCGGCGATGATGATCCCGATCCCGATGTCGGCCGCCCGCGCCGCCTTCTCGGCCGCGTCGATCAGCAACTCGGTGAACGCCGTGATCCCGCCGTACATGGCCGCGAACCCGGACGGGTCGGCCTGCAGCTCCAGCCACCCCGACCCCTCGGCCCGCTCATCCTCCGCGATCTCCCGGACCAGCCGGTACAGATCATCCGGCGTCCGTAGCACCGACCGGGCGACGTCATACAGCCGCTGGAACCGGAACCACCCCCGCTCATCAGCGGTAGACAGCCGAGGAGGCCACTCCTCAGTCAGGGCAGGCGGCAGCGCAATCCCATGCCCCCGCGCAAGCTCGACCATTGTCGAGTGACGCATAGCGCCAGTCAGATGAAGATGAAGATGAGCCTTAGGGAGAGCCACCAGATCATGCGGCATAGTCAAGTATCCCCGATGCCCGCCCCTGCGTGCTGCCAGTTGCGCTTGTTACGCCTGGTTTGGAAGAGAAAGCCGGGGCGGATGGGGGCGCATCCCCCGTGCGGACATGAAGCGGGGGCGGAAGCACCTCTCCGCCCCCGCGACCCCGCTGACAGTCCTAGTGAGCCTCCGACAGCAGCTTCCCGATGCGGGACACGCCCTCTTCGAGGTCCGCGTCGCTCATCGCGTAAGACAGCCGGAAGTACCCGTCGGTGCCGAACGCCTCGCCCGGCACCACCGCCACCTCCGCCTCCTCGAGGATGAGGGCCGCCAGCTCCGAGGACGTCTGCGGCCGCTTGCCGCGGATCTCCTTGCCGAGCACGCCCTTCACGCTCGGGTAGGCGTAGAACGCGCCCAGCGGCTCCGGGCACTCGACGCCGGGGATCTCGTTCAGCATCCGGACGATGGTCTTGCGCCGCCGGTCGAACGCCGCCCGCATCTCCGCCACCGCCGACAGGTCGCCCGAGACCGCGGCCAGCGCCGCCATCTGGGAGACGTTGGCCACGTTGGAGGTCGCGTGGGACTGGTAGTTGGCGGCCGCCTTGATGACGTCCTTGGGGCCGATCATCCAGCCGACCCGCCAGCCGGTCATCGCGTAGGTCTTGGCCACGCCGTTGAGCACCACGCAGCGGTCGGCGATCTCCGGCGCCTCGACCGGGATCGAGGAGAACTTCGCGTCGCCGTAGACCAGGTGCTCGTAGATCTCGTCGGTGACCACCCAGATGCCCTTGGCGGCGGCCCACTCGCCGATCGCCTTCACCTGCTCCGGCGGGTAGACCGCGCCGGTCGGGTTGGACGGCGAGACGAACACCAGCAGCTTGGTCCGCGCGGTGCAGGCCGCCTCGAGCTGCTCGACCGACGCCAGGTAGCCGGTCGACTCGTCGGTCGGCACGACCACCGGCACGCCGCCCGCGAGCGCGATCGCCTCCGGGTAGGTGGTCCAGTAGGGCGCGGGCAGCAGCGCCTCGTCGCCGGGGTTGAGCAGGGCGGCGAACGTCTGGTACACGGCCTGCTTGCCGCCGTTGGTGACGAGCACCTGGTCGGCGCGTGACCTGGTAGCCCGAGTCGCGCAGCGGTCTTGGCGGCGATCGCCTGAGCGCAGCTCGGGCAGCCCCGCGGCCGGGGTGTACTTGTGCATCTTGGGGTCGGCGGCAGCCCGCTGCGCGGCCTCGACGATGTAGCCGGGGGTCGGGAAGTCGGGCTCGCCGGCGCCGAACCCGATGACCGGCCGGCCGGCCGCCTTCAGCGCCTTGGCTTTTGCGTCTACGGCCAGGGTCGCGGATTCGGAGATGGCGGACACCCGGGCCGATATTCTCGTGGTTGGCATGCCTCCATGGTGGCACCACCTGCACATCGATCACCAACCGGTTTCGCTGTTAGCTGGTTTGGTTCGACTAAGGGGGTGCGTTCGGCATACACTCTGGTGGTTACAACCGTAGGGCAGTAGCTCAATTGGTAGAGTCCCGGTCTCCAAAACCGGCGGTTGGGGGTTCGAGTCCCTCCTGCCCTGCAAGTGCGGATTGGCTGGACCCGCCGGGTCCCGTCGGCCCGTGCGTGGTGATCCGTTTAGCTCTGTATTAGGTGAGGACATGGCGACCCAGACACGAGACCGGAGCGGGTCCGGGGCTGCCGCTAAGCGGGACCGAACCTCGCCCGCGCTGTTCACCCGGCAGGTAGCGGCTGAACTCCGGAAGGTGATTTGGCCGACTCGCAACGAGCTCGGCACGTACACGGCGGTCGCGCTGACGTTCATCATCTTCATGGTCGTGATCGTCACGAGCTTGGACTACGGGTTCACCAAGCTGATGTTCTGGTTCTTCGGCTAGCGCCTGACCCAGGACGGCCTGTGAAGTCGCGTCGCGTCTACGCTAGCGTGGCAACGATGATACACGGGTCGGCTCGTGGCTTCAGTCCGCCGGGACATCGGGCCTAGCGGGGGAGCGTGCCCAGCGAGCAGATAGACCAGAGAGAAAGAGTGACCGTGTCCGAGTCCCAACTGCACAGCAATGTTGACGTGGCGACCGGCGCAGTGGATGGGGAGGCAGCCGACGTGATCGACGAGACTTCCGGGTTCGCTGACGAGCCCGCCGACGCGGATGACGCCGCTGCGGACACTGACGCTGAGTCGAGGCCGAGGCGACCGACGCCGAGGCGGCAGCGACCGAGGCGGCCGACGACGAGGCCACCGACGACGAGGCCACCGAGGACGAGGCACCGAGGGCGAGGCCGGCGTCGAGGCGACTGACGTCGAGGCGGCCGACGCTGCGGCGCCCACCGAGGACGACGCCCTCGCGGAGTTCATGCGCGAGATGCGGATGCAGCCCGGCGACTGGTACGTGATTCACTCGTACGCCGGCTACGAGAACCGGGTGAAGACGAACCTGGAGAGCCGCATCATGTCGCTCAACATGGAGGATTACATCTTCCAGATCGAGGTTCCCACCCACCTGGTGACCGAGATCAAGAGCGGCAAGAAGCAGGTCGTCAACGAGAAGGTGCTGCCGGGTTACATCCTGGTCCGGATGGAGCTGACCGACGAGTCGTGGGCCGTGGTCAGGAACACCCCGGGCGTCACCGGCTTCGTCGGGCCTGTCGAGCAAGCCGTCGCCGCTGCCGCTCGGCGAGGTGGCGTCGCTGCTCGCCCCGCCCCCGGCCGAGGGATCGCCCGCGGCGCAGGCGGCCGCCGCCAAGAAGACGTCTCCGGAATACGAGCCCGGCGAGTCGGTTACCGTTATGGACGGCCCGTTCGCGACGCTCCCGGCGACCGTGAACGAGGTCAACTCGGTCACCCAGAAGCTCAAGGTCCTCGTGTCGATCTTCGGCCGCGAGACGCCCGTCGAGCTCTCGTTCGACCAGGTATCGAAGCTCTAGCAGAAGGAAACTCACCAGAATGCCGCCGAGAAAGAAGCTCAAGTCCATCGTCAAGGTGCAGCTGCCTGCCGGCGCGGCCACCCCGGCCCCGCCCGTCGGCACCGCCCTCGGCCCGCACGGGGTCAACATCATGGACTTCGTGAAGCAGTACAACGCTGCCACCGAGGCCCAGCGGGGCAACATCATCCCGGTCGAGATCTCGATCTACGAGGACCGGTCGTTCACGTTCATCACCAAGACGCCGCCCGCGCCCGAGATGATCAAGAAGGCCGCCGGGGTCGACAAGGGCAGCGCCGAGCCGCACAAGACCAAGGTCGGCTCGCTGACCGCGGCCCAGGTCCGGCAGATCGCCGAGACCAAGATGCCCGACCTGAACGCCACCTCGATCGAGGCGGCCGAGAAGATCATCGCCGGCACCGCCCGCTCGATGGGCATCAAGGTCGAGGGCTAGACGTTTCCGGCTGAGAGTCGGCCGGGTCCGTTCGGAAAACTGTTCTTTTCAATCTTTAAGTGGCAGGGCCCAGCGCAGGTCCCGAAGACCACAACCTCCACTCCAGGGAGTGCATCATGCAGCGCAGCAAGGCGTATCAGAACGCCGACACCAAGATCAACCACGACGAGCTCTACAGCCCGGTCGACGCGGTCGACCTCGCCAAGGCCACCCAGGTGACCAAGTTCGACCCGACCGTCGAGGTCAACCTCCGGCTCGGCGTCGACCCCCGCAAGCAGGACCAGATGGTCCGCGGCACGGTCAACCTGCCCAACGGCACCGGCAAGACCGCCCGGGTGCTGGTCTTCGCGACCGGCGACCGGGCCGAGGCGGCCAAGGCGGCCGGGGCCGACTACGTGGGCTCGGACGACCTGATCGAGCAGATCCAGGGCGGGTTCCTCGACTTCGACGCGGTGGTCGCCACCCCGGACCTGATGGGCAAGGTCGGCCGCCTCGGCCGCGTGCTCGGCCCGCGCGGCCTCATGCCGAACCCGAAGACCGGCACCGTCACCCCGGACGTGGCCAAGGCCGTGACCGACATCAAGGGCGGCAAGATCGAGTTCCGCGTCGACCGGCACGGGAACCTGCACTTCATCATCGGCAAGGCCTCCTTCGACAAGAAGGCGCTGCTGGAGAACTACGCCGCCGCGATCGACGAGGTGATCCGGCTCAAGCCGGCCGCCGCCAAGGGCCGCTACCTGAGGAAGATCACGTTCACCACGACGATGGGGCCCGGCATCCCCGTCGACCCGAACAAGACCCGCGGCTTCTTCGACGAAGAGGGCGCGCCGTCCGCGTAAGGCCAAGCTCGTCACGCGCCCGCAGGTGGTCACGCCTGCGGGCGCGTTCGTTTTGCCCGAACGGTCCGTGGGTCCCCCTGGTGCGTTGCACTGGCTCGATTGCAATGGATATCCCGCTATACTTGGAGGTACCGAAGACCGCTGGATGCTGCCTCGCGAGGGGCGGCCGAAGGTTCCGTATGGACATCCCGCGCAGGTGACCGTGAGCCCAAACCGCTGACAAGCGCAAGGCCCCCTCGAGTGGCCCGCTTGAACGCGATCTGCCGCCCCGTGCGCCGCGCGCCGGGGCGTTCGTCGTCTTCGGGACCCTAAGCATTTAGGGACATTGTGCAGGGACGACATACGGGAAGGAGGCTCATGGCAAACGCGGAGAAGACCGCCACGATCGAGGACCTGGCCAGCAAGTTCCGGGACTCGAGCGGCGCGGTGCTGACCGAGTACCGCGGGCTGACCGTCGCCCAGCTGGGCGAACTGCGCAGCAACCTCAGGGGCAACGCGACGTTCAACGTCACCAAGAACACGCTGGCCAAGGTCGCGGCGACTCAGGCGGGCGTGGGTGACCAGGTCGAGTCGATGCTTGTCGGGCCGTCCGCGATCGCTTTCGTCAGCGGGGACGTCGCGCAGGCGGCCAAGGGTCTGCTCGACTTCGCCAAGGCGAACCCGCTGCTCGTGATCAAGGGCGGCGTGCTCGACGGCAAGGCGCTGACCGCGGCGGAGGTCGGCAAGCTGGCCGACCTTGAGCCGCGCGAGGTGCTGCTGGCCAAGCTGGCCGGCGCCATGAAGGCGTCGATGGCCGGCGCGGCGGCGACGTTCAACGCGCTTCCGACGCAGATGGCGCTGCTCGCAGACGCGCTGCGGGCGAAGGTCGAGGCCGGCGCGCTGGCCGAGGCCGTCGCGGCCCCCGAGGCTGCGGCTCCCGAGGCCGACGCGGCCGCGGACACCGAAACACCGACCCAGGACTAGGGAAAGAGGGAAACGATCATGGCAAAGCTCAGCAGCGCTGATCTGCTCGACGCGTTCAAGGAGATGACCCTCCTTGAGCTGTCCGAGTTCGTGAAGTCGTTCGAGGAGACCTTCGACGTCAAGGCGGCCGCCCCGGTCGCGGTCGCGGCAGCGGGCGGACCCGCTGCCCCGGCCGCAGAAGAGGCCGTCGAGCAGGACGAGTTCGACGTCATCCTCGAGGCCGCAGGCGACAAGAAGATCCAGGTCATCAAGGAGGTGCGCACGCTCACCAGCCTCGGTCTCAAGGAGGCCAAGGACCTGGTCGACGGCGCCCCCAAGACCGTCCTGGAGAAGGTCAACAAGGAGGCCGCGGAGAAGGGCAAGGCCGCCCTCGAGGGCGCCGGCGCCACCGTCACGGTCAAGTAGTTCGCTCAAACCACGGCGACTACGCCTCGAAGCGCCGTCCGGGCACGCCCCGGGCGGCGCTTCTGCGCCCTGGGCGCTACCTGCGGGAATACGAGCCATACCCGCTGGCGTTACACCCTACACATCGGTACGCGTGTGGTATCGATCACGCGACTAACCCGCGCAAACCAGCGGGTTTCTGCTTGACGTTTGCTCTCCGACAGGGGATGCTGCGAAGCAAGGTGATCCACATACAGGCGTACCGTTGACAAGCAGTGCAGTCTCTGGCTACACTGACTATTTGCCGTGCACTCTGACGTCTCCGGTACCTTTTCCGCCTCTGTGGAGCTTTTGCCGTGGAGCGTTTTGCGTGCGTGCATGATAGTTCCGCGACAAGTTCGGAAGGACCCCTGTTGGCAGCTTCGCGCAGCGCCTCCGCCACGAATCTAGGTCCCCATCGCGTGTCATTCGCGCGGATCAACGAGCCCCTGAAGGTTCCCGATCTGCTGGCCCTGCAGACCGACTCGTTCGACTGGCTGCTCGGCAACGACAAGTGGAAGGCGCGTATTCAGGCCGCCAAGGATGCGGGACGCACCGACATCGCCGAGCAGTCCGGCCTCGAGGAGATCTTCGAGGAGATCAGCCCGATCGAGGACTTCTCCGGCACGATGTCCCTGTCGTTCCGCGACCACCGGTTCGAGCCTCCAAAGTACTCCGACGAGGAGTGCAAGGACAAGGACATGACGTACTCCGCCCCGATGTTCGTGACGGCGGAGTTCATCAACAACACCACCGGTGAGATCAAGAGCCAGACGGTGTTCATGGGCGACTTCCCGCTCATGTCCCGCAAGGGCACGTTCATCATCAACGGAACCGAGCGCGTGGTGGTCAGCCAGCTCGTCCGTTCGCCGGGTGTGTACTTCGACCGCCAGGTCGACAAGACGAGCGACAAGGACATCTACGCCTGCAAGGTGATCCCTGGCCGGGGTGCGTGGCTTGAGTTCGAGATCGACAAGCGCGACGCCGTCGGCGTCCGCATCGACCGCAAGCGCAAGCAGTCGGTCACCGTGCTGCTGAAGGCCCTTGGCTGGGATGACGCACGCATCCTCGAGCGCTTCGGCGAGTACGAGTCGATGCGCCTCACCCTGGAGAAGGACCACACGGCCGGCCAGGACGACGCGCTCCTCGACATCTACCGCAAGCTGCGCCCGGGCGAGCCGCCGACCCGCGAGTCCGCGCAGGCGCTGCTCGACAACCTGTACTTCAACCCCAAGCGCTACGACCTGGCCAAGGTCGGCCGGTACAAGGTCAACCGCAAGCTCGGCCTTGACTCGCCGATCCGGCAGGGCACGCTGACCGAGGACGACATCGTCGCGACGATCGAGTACCTGGTCAAGCTGCACGCGGGCGAGGAAGAGCAGACCCGCGGCGACCGGTCGATCGTGATCGAGACCGACGACATCGACCACTTCGGCAACCGGCGGCTGCGCACCGTCGGCGAGCTGATCCAGAACCAGGTCAGGCTTGGCCTGGCCCGGATGGAGCGGGTGGTCCGCGAGCGGATGACGACCCAGGACGTCGAGGCGATCACGCCGCAGACCCTGATCAACATCCGCCCGGTGGTGGCGTCGATCAAGGAGTTCTTCGGCACCAGCCAGCTCTCGCAGTTCATGGACCAGACCAACCCGCTGGCCGGGCTCACCCACAAGCGCCGCCTGTCCGCGCTTGGCCCGGGTGGACTGTCCCGCGAGCGGGCCGGGTTCGAGGTCCGCGACGTGCACCCGAGCCACTACGGCCGGATGTGCCCGATCGAGACGCCTGAAGGCCCGAACATCGGCCTGATCGGCTCGCTCGCGAGCTTCGCGCGGGTCAACCCGTTCGGATTCGTGGAGACCCCGTACCGCAAGGTCGTCGACGGCGTCGTCACCGACGACGTCGACTACCTGACCGCGGACGAGGAGGACCGTCACGTCATCGCCCAGGCCAACACGCCGGTCAACGAGGACGGCTCTTTCGGGACCAACCGGGTGCTGGTCCGCCGGAAGGGCGGCGAGGTCGACCAGATCCCGCCGGACGAGGTCGACTACATGGACGTGTCGGCCCGGCAGATGACGTCGGTCGCCACCGCCATGATCCCGTTCCTCGAGCACGACGACGCCAACCGCGCGCTGATGGGCTCCAACATGCAGCGCCAGTCGGTGCCGCTCCTGAGGTCCGAGGCGCCGCTGGTCGGCACGGGCATGGAGTACCGGGCCGCGACCGACGCGGGCGACGTCATCCTGGCCGAGAAGGCGGGCGTGGTCGAGGAGTCCTGCGCGGACTACGTGACCGTGATGAACGACGACGGAACCCGCACCACGTACCACATCCAGAAATTCCGCCGCTCCAACCAGGGCACCTGCTTCAACCAGAAGCCGATCGTGGAGGAGGGGCAGCGGGTCGAGGAGCGCGAGGTTCTCGCCGACGGCCCCTGCACCGACACCGGCGAGATGGCGCTGGGCAAGAACCTGCTGGTGGCGTTCATGCCGTGGGAGGGCCACAACTACGAGGACGCGATCATCCTCTCCCAGCGTCTGGTCCAGGACGACGTGCTCAGCTCCATTCACATCGAGGAGCATGAGGTCGACGCCCGGGACACCAAGCTGGGGCCGGAGGAGATCACCCGGGACATCCCCAACGTCTCCGACGAGGTGCTGGCCGACCTCGACGAGCGCGGCATCATCCGGATCGGGGCCGAGGTCGTTAACGGCGACATCCTGGTCGGCAAGGTCACGCCCAAGGGCGAGACCGAGCTCACCCCGGAGGAGCGGCTGCTGCGCGCGATCTTCGGCGAGAAGGCGCGCGAGGTCCGCGACACGTCGCTCAAGGTCCCGCACGGCGAGGAGGGCAAGGTCATCGGCGTCCGCGTGTTCACCCGCGAGGACGGCGACGAGCTCCCGCCCGGCGTCAACCAGCTCGTCCGGGTCTACGTGGCCCAGAAGCGCAAGATCACCGACGGCGACAAGCTGGCCGGGCGGCACGGCAACAAGGGCGTCATCTCCAAGATCCTGCCGGTCGAGGACATGCCGTTCCTCGCCGACGGGACTGCGGTCGACATCGTGCTCAACCCGCTCGGCGTCCCCGGCCGAATGAACGTCGGCCAGGTGCTCGAGACTCACCTCGGGTGGGTGGCCAAGACCGGCTGGCTGGTCGAAGGGGTCGACGAGGACTGGAAGGACCGGCTGCGCGCCATCGGCGCGGACAGCAGCGTGCCTGACACCAAGGTCGCCACCCCGGTCTTCGACGGCGCGCGCGAGGAGGAGATCACCGGCCTGCTCGGCTCCACCCTGCCGAACCGGGACGGCGACCAGATGATCGGCTCCACCGGCAAGACGCGGCTGTTCGACGGCCGCACCGGCGAGCCGTTCAAGGAGCCCGTCTCCGTCGGCTACATCTACATCCTCAAGCTGCTGCACCTGGTGGACGACAAGATCCACGCCAGGTCGACCGGCCCGTACTCGATGATCACCCAGCAGCCGCTGGGCGGCAAGGCGCAGTTCGGCGGTCAGCGGTTCGGTGAGATGGAGGTGTGGGCCCTGGAGGCGTACGGCGCCGCCTACGCCCTGCAGGAGCTGCTCACGATCAAGTCCGACGACGTGCTCGGCCGCGTGAAGGTCTACGAGGCCATCGTCAAGGGCGAGAACGTGCCCGAGCCCGGCATCCCCGAGTCCTTCAAGGTGCTCATCAAGGAAATGCAGTCGCTCTGCCTCAACGTGGAAGTGCTGTCTAGCGACGGCGCCGCGATCGAGATGCGCGACACCGACGAGGATGTCTTCCGCGCAGCGGAAGAACTCGGCATCGACCTGTCGCGGCGTGAGCCCAGCAGTGTCGAAGAGGTCTGACCCACCGAAGGGGGAACTTACCAAGTGCTAGACGTCAATTACTTCGACGACCTTCGCATCGGGCTGGCCACGGCTGAGGACATCAGGCAGTGGTCTCACGGCGAGGTCAAGAAGCCTGAGACGATCAACTACCGCACGCTCAAGCCGGAAAAGGACGGGCTCTTCTGCGAGAAGATCTTCGGTCCGACCCGGGACTGGGAGTGCTACTGCGGCAAGTACAAGCGGGTCAGGTTCAAGGGCATCATCTGCGAGCGCTGCGGCGTCGAGGTCACTCGGGCCAAGGTGCGGCGCGAGCGGATGGGCCACATTGAGCTGGCCGCCCCGGTCACCCACATCTGGTACTTCAAGGGTGTGCCGAGCCGGCTCGGCTACCTGCTCGACCTGGCGCCGAAGGACCTCGAGAAGGTCATCTACTTCGCCGCCTACATGATCACCTACGTGGACGACGAGGCCCGGCAGCGCGACCTGCCGTCCCTCGAGGCCCGGATCACGGTCGAGCGGACGCAGCTCGAGCAGCGCCGCGACAACGACATCGAGACCCGCCAGAAGAAGCTCGAGGCCGACCTGGCCGAGCTCGAGGTGGCCGGGGCCAAGGGCGACGCGCGCCGCAAGGTGCGCGAGTCCGCGGACCGCGAGATGAAGCAGATCCGCGACCGCGCCGCCAAGGAGATCGACCGGATCGACGAGGTCTGGTCGCGGTTCAAGGGCCTGAAGGTTCAGGACCTCGAGGGCGACGAGATGCTCTACCGCGAAATGCGGGACCGGTTCGGCCGGTACTTCCGCGGCGGCATGGGCGCGCAGGCCATTCAGGACCGGCTCGCGACCTTCGACCTCGACGCCGAGGCGACCGACCTGCGCGAGATCATCCGCTCGGGCAAGGGCCAGAAGAAGGCCCGGGCGCTCAAGCGGCTCAAGGTGGTCTCCGCGTTCCTCAACACCACCAACTCCCCGATGGGCATGGTGCTCGACTGCATCCCGGTGATCCCGCCGGACCTGCGGCCGATGGTTCAGCTCGACGGCGGCCGGTTCGCCACCTCCGACCTGAACGACCTGTACCGCCGGGTCATCAACCGGAACAACCGGCTGAAGAGGCTGCTCGACCTGGGCGCGCCCGAGATCATCGTGAACAACGAGAAGCGGATGCTCCAGGAGGCGGTCGACAGCCTGTTCGACAACGGCCGCCGCGGCCGCCCGGTCACCGGACCAGGCAACCGCCCGCTCAAGTCGCTGTCCGACATGCTCAAGGGCAAGCAGGGCCGGTTCCGCCAGAACCTGCTGGGCAAGCGCGTCGACTACTCCGGCCGGTCCGTCATCGTCGTCGGCCCGCAGCTCAAGCTGCACCAGTGCGGTCTGCCCAAGCAGATGGCGCTCGAGCTGTTCAAGCCGTTCGTGATGAAGCGCCTCGTCGACCTCAACCACGCGCAGAACATCAAGTCCGCCAAGCGGATGGTGGAGCGCGCCAAGCCGGTCGTCTGGGACGTGCTCGAAGAGGTCATCACCGAGCACCCGGTGCTGCTCAACCGGGCGCCGACGCTGCACCGCCTCGGCATCCAGGCGTTCGAGCCGCAGCTGGTCGAGGGCAAGGCGATCCAGATTCACCCGCTCGTGTGCACCGCGTTCAACGCGGACTTCGACGGTGACCAGATGGCGGTTCACCTGCCGCTGTCGGCCGAGGCCCAGGCCGAGGCGCGGATCCTGATGCTGTCGACCAACAACATCCTCAAGCCGTCGGACGGCAAGCCGGTGACCATGCCCACCCAGGACATGGTGATCGGGCTCTACTGGCTGACCAAGCTGGACGAGGGCGTGGCCGGCACCGGCCGGTCGTTCTCGAACATGTCGGAGGCGCAGATGGCCTACGACAAGGGCGAGCTCGAGCTGTCGGCGCAGATTCAGATCCGGCTGTCCGACGTGGTCCCGCCTGCCGGCTACCCGGTCCCTGAGGACTGGCAGCCGGGCGACCCGCTGCGGATGGAGACGACCCTCGGCCGGTGCCTGTTCAACGACGCGCTGCCGGCGGACTTCCCGTTCGTCAACTACCACGTGGGCAAGAAGCAGCTCACGGTCATCGTCAACTCGCTGGCCGAGACCTACGCCAAGGTGCACGTGGCGGCGGCGCTTGACGCGCTCAAGAGCGCGGGCTTCCACTGGGCGACCCGCTCGGGGGTGACCATCGGCATCGAGGACGTCATCAACCCGCCGAACAAGGCCACCATCCTCGACGGCTACGAGCGGCGCGCCGACAAGGTGCAGCGCGAGTACGAGCGCGGCCTGATCACCGACGACGAGCGCCGTCAGGAGCTCATCGAGATCTGGACGCACGCGACGGCCGAGGTCGCCGCGGACATGGAAGCCGCCTTCCCGGCCAACAACCCGGTCTGGATGATGGTCAACTCCGGTGCCCGTGGTAACCCCATGCAGGTCCGGCAGATCGCCGGCATGCGTGGTCTGGTGTCGAACCCCAAGGGCGAGACGATCCCGCGCCCGATCAAGTCCTCCTTCCGCGAGGGCCTGACCGTGCTCGAGTACTTCATCTCAACCCACGGCGCTCGTAAGGGCCTGGCCGACACCGCGCTCCGCACCGCCGACTCCGGGTACCTCACCCGGCGTCTGGTCGACGTGGCGCAGGACGTCATCGTCCGCGAGCTGGACTGCGGCACCGAGCGCCGGTTCCCGATGCAGATAGCGAGCAAGGGCGCCGACGGCACCCTCCGCAAGCTGGACAACATCGAGAACACCGGCACCGGGCGCAGCCTGGCCGAGGATGTCGTCGCGGCCGACGGGACCGTGCTCGGCCGCATCGGCGAGGACACCACCGACCAGATGATCGACGCCTTCGTGGCGGCGGGCATCGACACCATCAGGACCCACAACGTCCTGGTGTGCGAGGCCAAGGTCGGCGTCTGCGCCAAGTGCTACGGCCGCTCGCTTGCCGCCGGCAAGCTGGTGGACGTGGGCGAGGCGGTCGGCATCATCGCGGCGCAGTCCATCGGCGAGCCCGGCACCCAGCTGACGATGCGTACCTTCCACACCGGTGGTGTGGCGGGCGCTGACATCACGCACGGCCTGCCGCGCATCACCGAGCTGTTCGAGGCCCGTATCCCCAAGGGGATGGCACCGATCAGCGAGGTCGCCGGACGGGTGAAGATCGAGGAGACCGAGAAGACCAGGAAGATCATCGTCGTCCCCGACGATGGCGCCGAAGAGGTCCCCTACCAGGTCCCGATGCGCTCCCGGCTGCTGGTTTCCGACGGCGGTCACGTCGCCGTGGGCGACCAGCTGATCGCGGGCGCGGTGAACCCGCACGAGGTGCTGCGCATCCTCGGCTCCCGCGAGGTGCAGAAGCACCTGGTGGCCGAGGTGCAGAACGTGTACCGGTCGCAGGGCGTGTCGATCCACGACAAGCACATCGAGATCATCATCCGGCAGATGCTCAAGCGGGTGAACGTCCTCGAGTCCGGGGACGCCGACCTGCTCCCGGGCGAGCTCGTGGAGCGGCCGAAGTTCGAGAACATGAACCGCGCGGTGGTGAACGACGGCGGCACCCCGGCCTCTGGCCGACCGGTGCTGATGGGGATCACCAAGGCGTCGCTGGCGACCGAGTCGTGGCTGTCGGCGGCCTCCTTCCAGGAGACCACGCGGGTGCTGACCGACGCGGCGATCCACGCCAAGTCGGACTCGCTCCTCGGCCTCAAGGAGAACGTGATCATCGGCAAGCTCATCCCGGCGGGCACCGGCATGCCGGTGTACCGGAACATCCGGGTCGAGCCGACCGACGACGCGCGCTCCTCCGCCTTCCCGGCCACCACGTACCAGGAGGCGGACGGCTACGCCTTCGGCCAGCAGGGCCCGGGCGAGGCGGTTCCGCTGGAGGACTACGACTTCGGCGCTTACAACCGGTAGTCAAAGTCAAAAGACAAAAGTCAACAACTAGGTAATTTCGAACGGACCGTTGCTCCGCCTGCTCCCGGGATTTCCCGGGTCCGGGCGAGGCGGCGGTCCGTTCGGCTATCCGGTCGGCATGTGACGAGCCAAGTGCGCGTTTGGGCCGGCAAGAGTGAGCCCAAACGCGCACTTGGCACACCAGTCGTCCCGCCTCGGTTGATCGAGGCGGAATGGATCGGGGCGGGGGAGCGTTAACTCTCGTGGGCAGTTGGCAGACTACGTACGCGTGCGCTCCGGCGAGCAGGTAGACTTGCTGGTGGAAAGCCGCGCGAGCGACCAATGCTGATTTGGTCGGCGGGCACACGGGTGGTACCTTTTACATTCGTGCCCGTCTCCGCGCGGGTGCCTGCGTGTCAGCAGTCGGCGAGAGACGTTGGGTTGTAGATCGACCCAGCCCGGTGGCCGTGCAGCTGGCCGTGTGGACTCTCTCCCTGGCGGTCCGGATTCGGATGAGTGTGGGCTGCCGACCCGTGAGACGGTGTTTGCCGTCGGCCGAAGGCCGAGCGCGACACACCCGACCTCGGGGGTCGGAGGAGAGCGGAAACGTGCAGGTCAGACGGGTGGAAACGACGGGAAACCGGCGCTTTCCTGGCTTGCGAATGGCCCGGGAGACCGGGAACCCAGAGCAAGCACACGTGAGCTTGACAGTAGGAATACGACGGGAAGACGGAGACTCGGTTGCCCACGATCCAGCAGCTGGTCCGCAAGGGCCGCCAGGACAAGGTGTCGAAGAACAAGACGCCGGCGCTCAAGCAGAGCCCGCAGCGTCGTGGCGTGTGCACGCGCGTTTACACGACCACGCCCAAGAAGCCGAACTCCGCGCTGCGCAAGGTCGCCCGCGTCCGGCTGACAAGCCAGATTGAGGTCACCGCCTACATTCCCGGCGTCGGCCACAACCTCCAGGAGCACTCCATCGTGCTGGTCCGCGGCGGGCGCGTCCGCGACCTCCCCGGTGTGCGTTACAAGATCATCCGCGGTTCGCTCGACACCCAGGGTGTCCGCAACCGCAAGCAGGCGCGCAGCCGGTACGGCACGAAGAAGGAGAAGAGCTGAGATGCCGCGTAAGGGTCCCGCCGCGAAGCGGCAGCTAGTCACCGATCCGGTCTACGGCTCGCCGCTCGTCACCGCGCTCGCGAACAAGGTCCTCAAGGAGGGCAAGCGCTCGCTCGCCGAGCGCATCGTCTACGGGGCGCTCGAGGGCTGCCGGGAGAAGAACGGCAACGACCCCGTGGTCACCCTCAAGCGCGCGCTTGACAACGTCAAGCCCACCCTCGAGGTGCGCAGCCGCCGCGTCGGCGGCGCCACCTACCAGGTTCCCGTGGAGGTTCGCGCATCGCGTTCCACCACGCTTGCCCTGCGCTGGCTCGTGACGTACGCGCGCCAGCGCCGGGAGAAGACGATGACCGAGCGGCTCATGAACGAGCTGCTCGACGCCAGCAACGGCCTCGGGGCGAGCGTCAAGCGCCGCGAGGACACCCACAAGATGGCGGAGTCCAACAAGGCCTTCGCGCATTACCGCTGGTAACAACGAACACTAGTAAGAAGGACGCTTAACGTGGCCACCACGACCGCAGCAGACCTCGCCAAGGTCCGGAACATCGGGATCATGGCTCATATCGACGCGGGCAAGACGACGACGACCGAGCGCATCCTCTTCTATACGGGCATCAACTACAAGATCGGTGAAGTCCACGATGGCGCCGCCACCATGGACTGGATGCCCCAGGAGCAGGAGCGCGGGATTACGATCACGTCCGCCGCGACCACCACGTCCTGGCTGGACCACACGATCAATATCATCGACACCCCCGGCCACGTGGACTTCACCGTTGAGGTGGAGCGCTCGCTGCGGGTGCTCGACGGCGCGGTCGCCGTGTTCGACGCGGTGGCGGGCGTTGAGCCGCAGTCCGAGACGGTCTGGCGGCAGGCCGACAAGTACGACGTGCCCCGGATCTGCTTCGTCAACAAGATGGACAGGACCGGCGCCGAGTTCCACCGCTGCGTGGACATGATGGTCAGCCGCCTGGGCGCGACCCCGGCCGTCATTCAGCTCCCGTGGGGCGTCGAGGCTGACTTCCGCGGCGTGATCGATCTGGTCCGCATGAAGGGCCTGATCTGGAACACCGAGGGCAAGGGCGACAAGTACGACGAGGTCGACATCCCGGCCGACCACGCCGAGGCGGCCCGCGAGTGGCGCGACAAGCTGCTTGAGACCGTGGCCGAGAACGACGACGAGATGATGGTGCTGTACCTCGACGGCGAGGAGCCGACCGAGGAGCAGCTGGTCGCGGCGATCCGCCGCGCCACGCTGTCAAGCGCGATCAACCCGGTGCTGTGCGGCTCGGCGTTCAAGAACAAGGGCGTCCAGCCCATGCTCGACGCCATCGTCGCCTACCTGCCGTCCCCGCTCGACGTCCCGGCCATCCAGGGGCACTCGGTCAAGGACGCGGAGCAGGTCGTCGAGCGTCACGCCGACCCGAACGAGCCGTTCAGCGCGCTGGCCTTCAAGATCATGGCCGACCCGCACCTGGGCAAGCTGACCTACATCCGCATCTACTCCGGCACCCTCGAGACCGGCACCGCGGTGCTGAACTCGATCAAGGACCGCAAGGAGCGGATCGGCAAGATCTACCAGATGCACGCGAACAAGCGCGAGGAGAAGCCGAGCGCGGTCGCCGGGTCGATCGTCGCGGTGATGGGTCTCAAGGACACCACCACCGGTGACACGCTCTGCGACCCGGCTAAGCCGGTGATCCTGGAGTCGATGACCTTCCCCGCTCCCGTCATTAACGTGGCGATCGAGCCGAAGACCAAGAGCGACCAGGAGAAGCTGGGCACCGCGATCCAGCGGCTGGCCGAGGAAGACCCGACCTTCCAGGTCCAGACCGACCACGAGACCGGGCAGACGATCATCTCCGGGATGGGCGAGCTTCACCTTGAGGTGCTGGTCGACCGGATGCGCCGCGAGTTCAACGTCGAGGCGAACATCGGCCGCCCGCAGGTGGCCTACCGCGAGACCGTCCGCAAGGAGGTCGTCAAGGTCGAGTACACGCACAAGAAGCAGACCGGTGGTTCCGGCCAGTTCGCGCGGGTGCTCATCAACCTCGGGCCGACCGGCGGCGACGGCGGTGGCTACGAGTTTGAGAACAAGGTCAGCGGCGGCCGCATCCCTCGGGAGTACATCCCGTCGGTGGACGCCGGCTGCCAGGAGGCGGCCGAGTTCGGCGTGCTCGCCGGGTTCCCGATGGTCGACGTCAAGGTGACGCTGACCGACGGTGCCTACCATGAGGTGGACTCCTCGGAGCTCGCCTTCAAGATCGCTGGCTCGATGGCCTTCAAGAAGGCCGCCGCGCTGGCAAGCCCGGTTCTGCTCGAGCCGCTGATGAGCGTCGAGGTCTACACACCCGAGGACTACATGGGTGACGTGATCGGCGACCTCAACAGCCGGCGCGGTCAGATCCAGGCCATGGAGGAACGATCCGGGGCCCGGGTGGTCAAGGCTCTCGTCCCGCTGTCGGAGATGTTCGGCTACATCGGGGACCTGCGCAGCAAGACGTCAGGACGGGCGAACTTCAGCATGCAGTTCGACTCGTACTCCGAGGTGCCGCCGAACATCGCCAAGGAGATCATCGCCAAGGCGCGCGGCGAGTAATCGCAGCGCGCAACAGCAGGCATTAGAACTCAGAAACACTCCAGCCCCACCGAGGGTTGGGCCGGATCGCAACGAGGAGATACCAGTGGCGAAGGCAAAGTTCCAGCGGACTAAGCCGCACGTCAACATCGGCACCATCGGTCACATTGACCACGGTAAGACGACGCTGACCGCGGCGATCACCAAGGTGCTGCACGACAAGTACCCCGACGTCAACCCCTTCACGCCGTTCGACCAGATCGACAACGCGAAGGAAGAGCGCGAGCGCGGCATCACGATCTCGATCTCGCACGTCGAGTACCAGACCGAGAAGCGGCACTACGCGCACGTGGACTGCCCCGGTCACGCGGACTACGTGAAGAACATGATCACCGGCGCGGCGCAGATGGACGGCGCGATCCTCGTGGTCGCCGCCACCGACGGCCCGATGCCGCAGACCCGCGAGCACGTGCTGCTGGCCCGCCAGGTCGGCGTGCCGTACATCGTGGTCGCGCTGAACAAGTGCGACATGGTGGACGACGAGGAGATCCTCGAGCTCGTCGAGCTCGAGGTCCGCGAGCTGCTCACCCAGTACGAGTTCCCGGGCGACGACGTCCCGGTCGTCCGCGTCGCCGCCTACCCGGCGCTGAACGGCGACGAGAAGTGGGGCGAGGCCGTCCTCGAGCTCATGAACGCCGTCGACGACTCCATCCCGCAGCCTGTCCGCGAGGTCGAGAAGCCGTTCCTGATGCCGGTCGAGGACGTGTTCTCGATCACCGGCCGCGGCACCGTGGTGACCGGTCGGATCGAGCGCGGCATCGTCCACACCGGCGAGGTCGTCGACATCATCGGCATCAAGGAGAAGCCGACGTCGACCACCGTCACCGGCGTGGAGATGTTCCGCAAGCTCCTCGACGAGGGCCAGGCGGGCGACAACGTGGGGCTGCTGCTCCGCGGGGTCAAGCGCGAGGACGTTGAGCGCGGCCAGGTCATCATCAAGCCGGGCACCAACACCCCGCACACCGAGTTCGAGGGCCAGGTCTACATCCTGTCCAAGGAGGAGGGCGGCCGTCACACGCCGTTCTTCAACAACTATCGCCCGCAGTTCTACTTCCGTACCACCGACGTGACCGGCGTGGTCACGCTGCCGGAGGGCACGGAGATGGTGATGCCGGGTGACCGGACCGACATGTCGATCAGCCTCATTCAGCCGATCGCCATGGAAGACGGCCTGAAGTTCGCGATCCGGGAAGGCGGCCGCACCGTCGGCGCCGGCCGGGTCACCAAGATTCTGAAGTAGCGAGCCGCCGCGGCGGCCTGGGGCCGTTAAGCCCCGGCCGCCGCGGCGCTTGCTTGTCAGGGTCCAGTTCAGACAGCGGCACGAAGAGATTGAGGAAGAAGCCCAAATGGCGGGACAGAAGATCCGCATCCGGCTCAAGGCATATGACCACGAGGTCATCGACAGCTCGGCGCGGAAGATCGTCGACACGGTGACCCGCACCGGCGCGCGCGTTGCCGGTCCTGTGCCGCTGCCTACCGAGAAGAACGTGTACTGCGTCATTCGCTCGCCGCACAAGTACAAGGACTCGCGCGAGCACTTTGAGATGCGGACGCACAAGCGGCTGATCGACATCATCGATCCGACGCCCAAGACCGTCGACTCCCTGATGCGGCTTGACCTTCCGGCCGGCGTCTACATCGAAATCAAGCTCTGAGGACTCACTGATCATGGCAATGACAGGGATCCTGGGCACCAAGCTTGGCATGACCCAGGTCTTCGACGAAACCGGACAGGTAGTGCCGGTCACGGTGGTGCAGGCGGGCCCGTGCGTGGTCACGGCCGTCCGTACCCCGGACAACGATGGCTACTCCGCTGTCCAGATCGGCTTCGGCCAGCTTTCGGACAGCAAGCTCCGCAAGCTCAACAAGCCGATGAGGGGCCAGTTCGAGAAGGCCGGGGTGACGCCACGCCGGTACATCGCTGAGATTCGCACCCAGGACGCTTCCACCTACACGCTCGGGCAGGAGCTGACCGCCGAGCTGTTCGCGGCCGGCCAGCGGGTCGACGTGACCGGCAAGTCCAAGGGCAAGGGGTTCGCGGGCGTCATGAAGCGACACGGCTTCAAGGGCCTGTCGTCCTCGCACGGCACCCAGCGCAAGCACCGCTCGCCCGGCTCGATTGGCGCCTGCGCCACCCCCGGTCGCGTCTTCAAGGGCGTCCGGATGGCGGGCCGGATGGGCGGCGAGCGCACCACCGTGCAGAGCCTGACCGTCCACGCCGTCGACGGTGACAAGAACCTGCTGCTGATCAAGGGCGCGGTTCCCGGACCGCGCGGCGGGCTGGTCATGGTTCGCGCCGCCGTCCTGGAGGGGAACTGATGACTACCGTCAACATCGTCTCGCCGTCGGGCGAGCAGGCCGGCACCGTTGAACTGCCTGACGCGATCTTCGCCGCCAAGATCAACGTGCCCCTGATGCACCAGGTCGTGGTCGCGCAGCGCGCCGCCGCCAGGCAGGGCACCGCCTCCACCAAGACCCGGGGCGAGGTCAGCGGCGGCGGCCGGAAGCCGTACCGCCAGAAGGGCACCGGCCGGGCCCGCCAGGGCTCGACCCGCGCCCCGCAGTTCACCGGCGGCGGCGTCTCGCACGGCCCCGTCCCCCGGGACTTCGCGCAGAAGACGCCCAAGAAGATGAAGGCGGCCGCGCTGCGCGGTGCGCTGTCTGACCGGGCCGCCAGCGAGCGCGTGTTCGTCGTCACCTCGTTCGTCGAGGGCGACGTGCCGCGGACCAAGGACGCGCTCGCGGCGCTCGACACCGTGACCGGCGGCGCCGACAGGAACATCCTGGTCGTCACCACCCACGACGACGAGATCACCTGGAAGTCGCTGCGCAACGTCCCCAGCGTGCACCTGCTCGCGGTGGACCAGCTCAACACCTACGACGTGCTCGACAGCGACTACCTGGTGTTCACCCAGGACGCGCTGAACGCGTTCGTGGAAAGGGGTTCGGAGTGAGCAGGATCTACAACCCCCGGGACATCCTGCTGCGTCCGGTGGTTTCTGAGAAGAGCTACGGTCTCCTCGACGAGGGCAAGTACACCTTCATCGTGGCCCCCGACGCCAATAAGACGCAGATCAAGCAGGCAGTCGAGGAAGTGTTCCGGGTCAAGGTGACCGGCGTGAACACGCTGAACCGGCCGGGCAAGCGCCGGCGCACCCGGACTGGCTGGGGCAAGCGAGCGGACACCAAGCGGGCCATTGTGACCTTGGCTGACGGTGACCGGATCGACATCTTCGGTGGACCGGTTAGTTAAGGAGACGTTAGGTGGGAATCCGTAAATACAAGCCGACCACCCCTGGTCGGCGCGGCGCCAGCGGCTCCGACTTCTCCGAGATCACCCGGAGCGAGCCGGAGAAGTCGCTGGTCCGCCCGCTGCACAGCAAGGGTGGCCGGAATGTCCACGGCCGGGTCACGGCCCGGCACCAGGGCGGCGGGCACAAGCGCGCCTACCGGCTGATCGACTTCAGGCGGCACGACAAGGACGGCGTTCCGGCGAAGGTCGCGCACATCGAGTACGACCCGAACCGGACCGCGCGCATCGCGCTACTCCACTACGTGGACGGCGAGAAGCGGTACATCCTCGCTCCGCAGGGGCTGCACCAGGGCGACCGGGTGGAGAACGGCACCGGAGCGGACATCAAGCCGGGCAACGCCCTGCCGCTGAAGTCGATCCCGACCGGTACGGTCATCCACGCGATCGAGATGCGGCCCGGTGGCGGCGCCAAGATCGCACGCTCGGCCGGCTCCGGCGTCCAGCTGCTGGCCAAGGAGGCCGGCTACGCGACCCTGCGCATGCCGTCGGGCGAGATCCGGCGGGTCAGCGCGGAGTGCCGCGCGACCGTGGGCGAGGTCGGCAACGCCGAGCAGGGCAACATCAAGATCGGCAAGGCGGGGCGTAACCGCTGGAAGGGCAAGCGACCGTCGGTTCGTGGCGTGGCCATGAACCCGATCGATCACCCGCACGGCGGTGGCGAAGGCAAGACCTCCGGTGGTCGCCACCCGGTCAGCCCATGGGGCAAGCCTGAGGGCCGCACCCGCAAGGCGAACAAGCCAAGTGACCGGCTGATCAGCCGTCGCCGCGGCAAGAACAAGCGGTAGGGAGCAGCCTAAATGCCTCGTAGCCTGAAGAAGGGGCCCTTCGTCGACGACCACCTGATGAAGAAGGTGGACGTGCAGAACGAGAAGGGCACCAAGACTGTAATCAAGACCTGGTCGCGGCGGTCGATGATCGTCCCGGCGATGCTCGGTCACACCATTGCGGTGCACGACGGCCGCAAGCACATCCCGGTCTTCGTCACCGAGTCGATGGTTGGGCACAAGCTCGGCGAGTTCGCGCCCACGCGGACGTTCCGCAGCCACGTCAAGGATGACCGGCGCAGCCGGCGATAAGCCTGAGAAGGGAAACACACCAATGGAAGCCAGGGCTAAGGTGCGCTACGTGCGCATTACGCCGCAAAAGGCGCGCCGGGTGGTGGACCTGATCCGCGGGCTACCCGCCGACCAGGCGCAAGCCATTCTGCAGTTCGCGCCGCAGGCCGCCAGTGAAACGGTGGGCAAGGTGCTGGCCAGCGCTATGGCCAACGCCGAGCAGATCGGCGGACGTGACCGGGGCATGCTGTGGGTCTCGACCGCGTACGTGGACGAAGGACCGACGCTGAAGCGGTTCCGGCCGCGGGCGCAGGGCCGTGGATACCGGATCAACAAGCGGACCAGCCACATCACGGTCGTGGTGTCCGATGACCACGAGGGAGGGAACCGCTAGTGGGACAGAAGGTTAACCCGCATGGGTTCCGCCTAGGCATCACCACCGACTTCAAGAGCCGCTGGTACGCGGAGAAGAAGTACAAGGACTACGTGGCCGAGGACGTGGCGATCCGCCGCCTGCTGCAGAAGGGCATGGAGCGGGCCGGCATCTCCAAGGTCGAGATCGAGCGGACCACGGACCGGGTGCGGGTGGACATCCACACCGCTCGTCCGGGCATCGTGATCGGCCGCCGCGGCGCGGAGGCCGACCGGATCCGCGGCGACCTGGAGAAGCTCACCGCCAAGCAGATTCAGCTGAACATCCTCGAGGTGAAGAACCCCGAGGTTGACGCTCAGTTGGTCGCGCAGGGCGTGGCCGAGCAGCTCTCCAGCCGGGTTTCCTTCCGGCGGGCGATGCGCAAGGCGATGCAGAGTTCGATGAAGGGCGGCGCCAAGGGCATCCGGGTGCAGTGCTCCGGGCGTCTGGGCGGCGCTGAGATGTCGCGCAGCGAGTTCTACCGCGAGGGCCGGGTGCCGCTGCACACGCTCCGCGCGGACATCGACTACGGCTTCTACGAGGCGCGGACGACCTTCGGCCGGATCGGCGTCAAGGTCTGGATCTACAAGGGCGACGCCGCGCCGACCCGGGCTGGCCGCGAGGCCCAGCAGGCGGCGCTGCGCGCGGCCGGCACCGGTCAGCGCCGGGACCGCGACGGTGGCAGGCCCCCGGCGGGCGGCCCGCGTCGCCCGCGCCGGGACGGCGGCCGCCCGGACAACCGCAGTGACCGTCCCGAGCGGACCGCCCCGGCGGCGGAGCCGACGGCGGAAACCAGTGGGGAGGGCTAACAATGCTAATTCCGCGTAAGGTCGCGCACCGCAAGCAGCACCGTCCGCACCGGACCGGCGCCGCCAGCGGTGGCACCCGCGTCACGTTCGGGGAGTTCGGCATCCAGGCCCTCGAGCACGCTTACATCACCAACCGCCAGATCGAGGCGGCCCGTATCGCGATGACCCGGCACATCCGGCGTGGCGGCAAGGTGTGGATCAACATCTACCCCGACCGCCCGCTGACCAAGAAGCCGGCCGAGACGCGGATGGGCTCCGGCAAGGGCTCGCCCGAGTGGTGGATCGCCAACGTCAAGCCCGGCCGGGTGATGTTCGAGCTGTCCGGCGTCGAGGAGCCGGTGGCCCGCGAGGCGCTGCGCCGCGCGATCCACAAGCTCCCCATCAAGTGCAAGATCGTCAAGCGAGAGTTGGGTGAAGCCTGATGGCTACGGGCTTGACCGCCGAGCAGCTGCGGGCCTCCTCCCCTGAGGAGCTGGTCAGCAAGCTGGCCGAGGCGAAGGAAGAGCTGTTCAACCTGCGCTTCCAGGGCGCCACCGGCCAGCTCGAGAGCCACGGTCGACTGCGCGCCGTGCGCAAGGAGATCGCTCGCATCTACACCGTGATGCGGGAACGCGAGCTCGGCATCATCATCGACGTCGAGGAAGAGACGGCCGCGGACGTCGAGGGGAGCATGAAGTGAGCACCACGCCAGACGGGACCACGGTCGACGAGACCACGGTCGACGAGAACAGCGCGGCGCGCGGCTACCGCAAGACCCGCGAGGGCCTCGTGGTCAGCGACAAGATGGATAAGACCGTCGTCGTCGCGGTGGAAGACCGTGTTAAGCACCCCAAGTACGGCAAGGTCCTCCGCCGTACCAAAAAGTACAAGGCGCACGACGAGCAGAACGAGTGCGGCGTCGGCGACCGTGTACTGCTGATGGAGACCCGGCCGCTGTCTGCCACCAAGCGGTGGCGCGTGGCTGGAATCCTCGAGAAGGCCAAGTAAGTAAGGACGAATCGCCGGCGGAAAACTCCGGCGTGACGAAGCAGGAGTTGACGTGATCCAGCAGGAGTCGCGGCTTAAAGTCGCCGACAACACGGGTGCGAAGGAAATCTTGTGTATCCGCGTGCTCGGCGGCAGTGGCCGGCGATACGCGGGCATCGGTGACGTCATCGTGGCGACCGTGAAGGACGCGCTGCCCGGGGCTGGCGTCAAGAAGGGCGACGTCGTCAAGGCGGTCGTGGTGCGTACCCGCAAGGAGCGCCGCCGCGCAGACGGTTCCTATATCCGCTTCGACGAGAACGCAGCCGTCCTGATCAGGGACGGCGGAGATCCGCGCGGCACCCGCATCTTCGGCCCGGTCGGCCGGGAGCTTCGGGAGAAGCGGTTCATGCGGATCATCTCGCTGGCGCCGGAGGTGCTGTGATGAAGATCAAGAAGGGCGACCACGTGATCGTCCTGGCCGGTAAGGACAAGGGCGCGACCGGGACCGTCATTGCGGCGTACCCGGACCGCGACAAGGTTCTCGTCCAGGGCGTGAACATGATCAAGAAGAACAAGAAGGTGACCAACACGGGGGTGCGTGGCGCGCAGGACGGCGGCATCACCACCCAGGAGGCGCCGATCCACGTGAGCAACGTGTCGCTGGTCGATCCTGAGACCAAGCGCCCGGCCCGCGTTGGCTACACGATCAACGAGGACGGCCGCAAGGTACGCGTGCTCCGTCCTAGCGGGAAGGAAATCTGATGGCCACCGAGGCGCCGGCGCTGCCGCGGCTCAAGCAGAGGTACCGCACCGAGATCGCTCCCGCCCTGAAGGACGAGTTCGGGTACGCCAACGTGATGCAGATCCCGGGGCTCACCAAGATCGTCGTGAACATGGGCGTCGGCGAGGCGGCGCGGGACGCGAAGCTCATCGACGGTGCCATCAGGGACCTGGCCACGATCACCGGGCAGAAGCCGGCCGTGGCGAAGGCCAAGAAGTCCATCGCGCAGTTCAAGCTGCGCGAGGGCATGCCGATCGGCGCGCACGTCACGCTGCGCGGCGACCGGATGTGGGAGTTCCTCGACCGGACGCTCTCCATCGCCCTGCCCCGCATTCGTGACTTCCGCGGCCTTTCCGACAAGCAGTTCGACGGGCGCGGCAACTACACCTTCGGTCTCACCGAGCAGGTCATGT
Organism: uncultured Actinomycetota bacterium; assembly: GCA_963836195.1. Taxonomy (GTDB): domain Bacteria; phylum Actinomycetota; class Actinomycetes; order Streptosporangiales; family Streptosporangiaceae; genus Trebonia. Next base: position 892,588 of record CAWIIX010000005.1, read on the forward strand.
TCCACGAGATCGACCCGGACAAGGTGGACAGGCAGCGGGGGATGGACATCACCATCGTCACCACGGCAACCAACGACGCTGAGGGCCGCGCGCTGCTGCGGCGTCTTGGCTTCCCGTTCAAGGAGGGCTGACAGATGGCGAAGACGGCCCTGATCGTCAAGGCCAAGCGGAAGCCGAAGTTCGAGGTGCGCGGATACACTCGGTGCACCCGCTGCGGCCGCCCGCGTGCCGTCTACCGGAAGTTCGGCCTCTGCCGTATCTGCTTCCGATCGATGGCGCACAAGGGCGAACTGCCCGGCATCACCAAGTCAAGCTGGTAACTATCTACACGCCGTAGGTCCGTGCCCCCTCGCGGGGCAAGCACGGAAACCGCGGCGAGGAAGGCCAAAGCGGCCATGTCAATGACCGACCCGATTGCGGACATGCTCACCCGCGTGCGGAACGCCAACTCGGCGTATCACGACACCGTGGGCATGCCGTACTCGAAGATCAAGTCGCACATCGCGGAGATCCTCCAGCAGGAGGGCTACATCGCCGGGTGGCGCGTCGAGGACGCCGAAGTCGGCAAGAACCTGGTGGTCCTGCTGAAGTTCGGCAACGCCAGGGAGCGCTCCATCGCGGGCATCAAGCGGGTCTCCAAGCCCGGCCTGCGCGTGTACGCGAAGAAGGACAACCTGCCCCGGGTGCTCGGCGGGCTCGGCGTCGCGATCATCTCGACGTCAAGCGGCCTGATGACCGACAGGCAAGCCAAGAAGAACGGCGTGGGCGGGGAAGTCCTCGCCTACGTCTGGTAGCGGGAAGGGAGAGCAACGACATGTCACGTATTGGACGTCTCCCCATTCCTGTTCCCAGCGGAGTGGACATCAACATCGACGGCCAGGCGGTCAGCGTCAAGGGGCCCAGGGGATCCCTGAGCCTTACCGTCGCCGAGCCGATCGCGGTGGAGCGTCAGGACGGTGTCCTGAACGTCACCAGGCCGAACGACGAGGGCAAGGTTCGCGCCCTGCACGGCCTGTCCCGCACGCTCATCGCCAACATGGTGGAGGGCGTGACCAGCGGCTACAGCAAGACGCTGGAGATCGTCGGCGTCGGCTACCGCGTGGCGGCCAAGGGCAAGGACCTCGAGTTCTCGCTCGGCTTCAGCCACCCGGTCGTCGTCACCCCGCCCGAGGGCATCACCTTCCGCGTCGAGGCGCCGACCAGGTTCGTGGTCGAGGGCATCGACAAGCAGCTGGTGGGCGAGACCGCAGCGCGGATCCGCAAGCTCCGCAAGCCCGACCCGTACAAGGCCAAGGGCGTGCGGTACCAGGGTGAAGTGATCCGGCGCAAGGTCGGGAAGGCTGGTAAGTAGTCATGGCTGGTACCCAGGCCAAGAGGTCATCGATCGAGTACGCCTCCGGGCGGGTCGGTCCGCGCACCGCGACGAAGACCCGTTCCCGTGTCCGGCGCCACCTGCGGGTGCGCAAGAAGGTCACCGGCAGCACGCTGCGGCCGCGTCTGGTCGTCAACCGGTCCGCACGGCACCTGTTCGTGCAGATCGTCGACGACAGCGTCGGCCGGACGCTCGCGTCCGCGTCCACGCTGGACGAGTCCATCAAGGCCGCCGAGGGCGACAAGACGGCCAAGGCCAAGCTTGTCGGCGCGCTCATCGCCGAGCGGGCGAGGGACGCTGGCATCGAGGCAGTGGTCTTCGACCGTGGCGGCTACCAGTACCACGGCCGGGTGGCCGCGGTCGCCGACAGCGCTCGGGAAGCCGGGCTGACGCTGTGATGCCGGGCAAGAAAGTAACTAGGAGGAACAGCTAATGCCAGGAGCTCCGCGGCGTGGGGGCCAGGCCGGCGGCGGCGAGCGGCGGGAACGTCGTGACGACCGACGCGGCGGCCAGGCCGAGAAGCAGACGGTCTACCTGGAGCGCGTGGTCACCATCAACCGCGTGGCCAAGGTGGTCAAGGGCGGGCGCAGGTTCAGCTTTACCGCGCTCGTCGTGGTTGGCGACGGTAACGGCATGGTCGGCGTCGGCTACGGGAAGGCCAAGGAGGTGCCCGCGGCGATCGCCAAGGGTGTCGAGGAGGCCAAGAAGCACTTCTTCCGGGTGCCGCGCATCGTCGGGACGATCCCGCACACGGTGCAGGGCGAGGCGGCGGCCGGCGTGGTGCTGCTCAAGCCGGCCAGCCCCGGTACCGGCGTCATCGCCGGCGGCCCGGTTCGGGCCGTGCTCGAGTGCGCGGGGATCAGCGACGTGCTGTCCCGTTCGCTCGGCTCGTCCAACCCGATCAACGTGGTGCACGCCACCGTGACCGCGCTGAAGGCGCTCAGCCGTCCTGAGGAGATCGCGGCCAAGCGCGGCCTGCCGATCGAGGACGTGGCGCCCAAGGCGATGCTCGCGGCGCAGCGCGCTGCCGCGGCGAGCGCGTGACGAGGGAGCCTAGGATGACACAGCTCAAGGTGACGCAGGTCAAGTCGAAGATCGGCGGGAACAGCACGCAGCTCGGTACGCTGCGTTCGCTGGGCCTGCGCAAGATCGGCCAGTCGGTGGTCAAGCCGGATCGCCCGGAGTTCCGGGGCATGATCCACACCGTCCGCCACCTGGTCGTGGTAGAGGAAGTGGACTAGCCATGCTGAAGCTGCATGACCTACGGCCGGCCCCCGGTGCCCATAAGGCGAAGCAGCGGCTCGGCCGCGGCGAGGGCTCGAAGGGCAAGACGGCCGGCCGCGGTACCAAGGGCACCAAGGCTCGCTACCAGGTGCCGGTCGGGTTCGAGGGCGGCCAGGTGCCGCTGCAGCGGCGGCTGCCTAAGCTCAAGGGGTTCTCCAACGCCCTGTTCAAGACCGACTACCAGGTCGTCAACCTCGGGCGCCTGGCCGAGCTGTTCCCTGCGGGCAGCGAGGTCACGCCGGAGACGCTGGTGGCCGGCGGCGCCGTGCGCAAAGGCGAGCTCGTCAAGGTGCTCGGCGACGGCGAACTATCGGTGGCGCTGCGGGTTAGCGCGCACAAGGTATCCGCGTCGGCTCGGCAGAAGATCGAAGCGGCGGGCGGAACAGTTACGCTGCTCGGTTAGTCTCTGGTAGGCCACCACGTAGTGGACACCGAGGCCGCGTGCCCAGGCTGGCTCGTTCAAGGGGAGGCCCTTGGACGAGCTAGCTCCATGGGTACCCGTCCGGGTAAGATACGGAAGCCGCTCACGCAGGTTCCGCCGATGAAGAGGGATCACGCATGCTGACCGCGTTCATCCGGGCGTTCAGAACGCCCGACCTGCGCAAAAAGCTGCTTTTTACGCTAGGCATTATTGCCTTGTTCAGGTTCGGATCGTCGCTGCCCGCCCCGGGCATCAACGAGAAGAACGTGGCGTTCTGCGCGAACGTCGCGTCGAAGAGCAATATCGCCAGCACGCTGCAGATCGTCGACCTGCTCAGCGGTAACGCGCTCAAGTACCTGTCGGTGTTCGCGCTCGGCATCATGCCGTACATCACCGCGAGCATCATCCTTCAGCTGCTGACCGTCGTCATCCCCCGGCTCGAGACGCTCAAGAACGAGGGCCAGTCCGGCCAGGCGAAGATCACGCAGTACACCAGGTACCTCACCATCGGCCTGGCGATCCTCCAGTCGACCGGCTACATCGAGCTCGCCCGCAGCGGCACGCTGTTCCCGAACTGCAACGTCGCGGCTAACCCGATCATCCCCAACGCGTCCGTGTTCCACATCGCGACGATGGTCATCGCGATGGTGGCGGGCACCGCCGTCATCATGTGGATGGGCGAGCTGATCACCGACCGCGGCGTCGGCAACGGCATGTCAGTCATGATCTTCACCCAGGTCATCGCGGTCATCCCCGGCGAGCTGCTGGCGATCTACCAGGACCGGGGCACGTTCACCGCGCTGCTCGCGATCATCGTGATCTTCGTGGTCGTCGCGTTCGTGGTCTTCATGGAGCAGGCCCAGCGGCGCATCCCCGTGCAGTACGCGAAGCGGATGGTCGGCCGCCGGATGTACGGCGGTACGTCCACCTACATCCCGATGAAGGTGAACCAGGCCGGCGTCATCCCGGTCATCTTCGCCTCCAGCCTGCTGTACCTGCCGCAGCTCGGCGTGTCGCTGTTCGGCAACCAGACGAAACCGCAGGGCTGGGTTTCCTGGGTCCAGCGGTACCTGGAGGTCAACTCGAGCACGAACCTGTCGAGCATGTGGTTCTACATGGCCCTGTTCTTCCTGTTGATCGTCGCCTTCACGTTCTTCTACGTCTCGATCACGTTCAACCCGGTCGAAGTAGCCGACAACATGAAGAAGTACGGCGGGTTCATCCCCGGCATCAGGCCGGGGCGGCCGACGGCGGAGTACCTCAGCTACGTGCTCAACCGGCTCACCACCCCCGGTTCGCTCTATCTCGGCGTGGTCGCCCTCTTCCCGCTTGTCGCGCTCGCCGTGATCGGCGTGGCCAACCAGTTCCCGTTCAGCGGCGTGAGCCTGCTCATCATGGTCGGCGTCGGCCTAGACACGGTCAAGCAGATCGAGAGCCAGCTGCAGCAGCGTAATTACGAAGGTTTCCTGCGATAGTGCGCATCGTCCTGGTTGGGCCCCCCGGAGCGGGCAAAGGGACTCAGGCCCACTTCATCGCATCGCACCTGTCGATCCCGCGCATTTCGACCGGCGACATCTTCCGGTTCAACGTTGCCAACAGCACCGACCTCGGCGCCAAGGCGAAGGAGTACATGGACCGGGGTGATCTCGTCCCCGACGAGATCACCGTGGCGATGGTGCGCGACCGGCTCGCGGAAGACGACGCCAAGGCCGGGTTCCTCCTCGACGGCTTCCCGCGCAACGTGCCCCAGGCCGAGACGCTGAAGAAGATGCTGGCCGAGCTCGACGCCAAGCTGACCGTGGTGCTCGAGCTGGTGGTGGACGAGGAAGAGGTGGTCCGGCGGCTGTCCGGGCGCCGTACCTGCCGCCGGTGCGAGCGGGTCTGGCACGTCCTCTACGACCCGCCCAGCCAGCCCGGCGTCTGCGATGACTGCGGCGGCGAGCTCTTCCAGCGCGATGACGACAAGGAAGACGTGATCAGGCACCGCCTTGAGGTCTACAACACCCAGACCGCCCCGCTGATCGCCTTCTACGCCGACGAGGGCATCCTGGTCGGCATCGACGCGACCGGGCCGGTGGAGGAGATCACCGCCCGCGCGCTCGACGCCCTGGAACCGTACACCCGCTAGCAGAGAGTAAGACGTTGCCGCGAAGGTAACGTAAGAGCGGGAGGTGCGATATGCGGCTTCGGCGGGAACCGGCGATCCAGATCAAGACGCCTGCGCAGATCGCACGCATGTACGAGGCGGGCCAGGTGGTCGCGCGGACGCTGGCGGCGTTGGCCGACGCGGTCCGGCCCGGGGTGACGACGGCCGAACTCGATTCTGTCGCCGAGCGCGAGATCAGGTCGGCCGGCGCGGTCCCCTCCTTCCTCGGCTACTTCGGGTACCCGGCGTCGATCTGCGCGTCGGTCAACGAGCAGGTCGTGCACGGGATACCGAGTGACGGGCAGCGGCTGCGGGCCGGGGACATCGTCTCCATCGACTGCGGCGCGATCCTCGACGGGTGGCACGGGGACGCCGCGATCTCGGTTGCAGTCGGCGAGATCGATCCGGCCGACCAGGCGCTGCTCGACGCGTGCGAGGCGTCGATGTGGGCGGGAATCGCGCAGGCGGTCCCCGGCCGGCGGCTCGGTGACATCTCCAACGCGGTCGAGCGATCGGTGCGCGGATCGGGCGCCTACGGACTGATACGCGAGTACACCGGGCACGGGATCGGCACCGAGATGCACATGGACCCCGCGGTCAGGAACTACGGGCCGCCCGGGCAGGGACCCAGGCTGCTGGCCGGGATGGCGCTGGCGATCGAGCCCATGATCACCCGGGGCGGCCGCGAGGTCGCCGAGCTCGCGGACGGCTGGACGGTCGTCTCGGTTGACGGCTCGCGCGCCGCGCACTTCGAGCACACCGTTGCCATCACCGCCGACGGGCCGTGGGTGCTGACCGCGCTCGAGGGCGCGAAGTCGGCCGCGGCCGAGCGCGCCGGAGTCCGGCTCTGGGGCCGGGACCGGCCGCCGACGGCGATCGTCGGCCCCCGCGAGGATGACCGGCTCGCCACGAGGACTGCGCCCGGTGGAGATGGCGATGTCGGGTGACCCGAAGGTACGTGCCTCGGACGCGGACCGCGAGCGGACCGCGGCGCTGCTGCGCGAGCACCACGCGGTCGGCCGGCTGACGGCCGACGAGTTCAGCGAGCGGGTCGACAAGGCGCTCGCGGCCAGGACGCTGGGCGACCTCGAGGCCCTGCTGGCCGACCTCCCGGCCATCGACCTGTACCAGCTGCCGGCCGCGGGCATCCGCCCCGCCCCGCCCGGCGCGCTCCGGCGCCGGGGCGGCCCCGGCCTCAACCGGCGCGGCGACAGGGCGTTCCTGCCCGACCGGCCCACCAGCTGGATCACCTGGATGGCGGCGACCTCGCTGCTGCTGCTGGTCTGGTTCGGCATCGGCCTCGCCACCGGCGGCGTCGGCTGGCTCCCGTGGTTCCTCCTCATCATCATCCCGTGGGCCCTCACCATCGCCCGCCGCCCGCCCGACCACCCCTAGCCGGACCACCCCTAGCCGGACCACCCCTGGCCCGACCACCCCTAGCCCGAGCGCCGCGGGCCCACGGGCAGGCGATGATGGCAGTTACGCGGGCTCGCGTCGCGTACCCTGGGAAGGCAGGCGTACGTACGCCGCCGAGCGGTCCGCCGGGGAACGTCACACGGAATAGACCGCAGGGCGGTGTTGCTTTACCCAACGCCGGTGTTATGCTGCCGGTTCGCGTTCGCGTGAGGGGTGCAGTAGACTCTGCTGCGGCCCATCGGCTCGCTTTCCGTATGGCCTCATGCCACGGGGGAGTACCGTCGTCCAGCTCGGCTTGTATCTGTCTGAGCTGCTGCGAACAGCCAAGACACCAATCAAGACTACGCAGGACGAAGCGCGGAGGATATGCCCAAGAAAGACGGCGCCATCGAGATCGAAGGCACGGTGGTCGAGACGTTGCCCAATGCCTTCTTCCGCGTGGAGCTGGACAACGGGCACAAGGTACTCGCCCACATCAGCGGGAAGATGCGGATGCACTACATCCGGATCCTGCCCGACGACCGGGTGGTCGTTGAGCTCAGCCCGTATGACCTCAGCCGCGGTCGCATCGTTTATCGGTACAAGTAAGGGCATCCCGGCACCTCGGTGCCAGGAGCTAACCGGCCCGCCCAGCGGGCCACGAGGAGAAGTTTGCCGTGAAGGTCAAGCCGAGCGTCAAGAAGATCTGCAGCAAGTGCAGGATCATCCGCCGCCACGGCCGCGTCATGGTGATCTGCTCGGACCCCCGGCACAAGCAGCGCCAGGGCTGAGCGGTACCGTCAGCCGCGCCCGTGAGCCGCAGCGCACAGCTGCACAACTGAATAAAACCGAGTAGTACGCGCATCGCAAGCGGCCCAGGCAACACTGGGCCGCAGCCCCCGGTTGGAGGCCGGGGCCCGTCCTGGGCAGGGACGGGGAGCGATGCGGAGGACCTCCACCCACAAGAAGGAGAACTGCCCAGAATGGCACGTCTCTCTGGCGTTGACCTGCCGCGTGAGAAGCGGCTTGAGATCGCCCTGACCTATGTCTACGGCATCGGCCGCACCCGGGCCACGGAGACCCTCGCCGCCACCGGCGTGAGCGGCGACACCCGGGTCCACGCCCTCACCGAGGACGACCTGGCCAAGCTGCGCGAGTGGATCGACGCGAACTACCAGGTCGAGGGTGACCTCCGCCGCGAGGTCGCGGCCGACATCCGCCGCAAGATCGAGATCGGCTGCTACCAGGGCATCAGGCACCGCAAGGGGCTGCCGGTGCACGGTCAGCGGACGCAGACCAACGCGCGTACCCGCAAGGGCAAGAAGAAGACCGTCGCCGGCAAGAAGAAGGCCGGGAAGAAGTAACCCGTTCTCCGGGTGATCACCTCAATCAGGAGCTTACAGACAGATGCCGCCGCGCAAGAGCACCCAGCAGGGCGCACCCAAGAAGGTGCGCCGCAAGGAGCGGAAGAACATCGCTCACGGGCACGCCCACATCCGGTCCACGTTCAACAACACCATCGTCTCGATCACCGACCCGATCGGGAACGTGATCGCGTGGGCGTCCTCCGGGCAGGTCGGGTTCAAGGGCTCGCGCAAGTCGACCCCGTACGCAGCCCAGCAGGCCGCGGAGGCCGCAGCGCGCCGCGCCATGGAGCACGGCATGCGCAAGGTCGACGTCTTCGTCAAGGGGCCGGGCTCCGGCCGCGAGACCGCCATCCGGTCGCTGCAGGCGACCGGCCTTGAGGTCGGTTCCATCCAGGACGTCACCCCCGTTCCGCATAATGGCTGCCGCCCGCCCAAGCGTCGGCGCGTCTGAGGAGAGACTGATGGCTCGATACACAGGGGCGGACTGCAAGCTGTGCCGCCGCGAGAAGGTAAAGCTGTTCCTGAAGGGTGCCAAGTGCGATGGCCCCAAGTGCGCCATCGAGATCCGGCCCTACCCGCCGGGTGAGCACGGCCGCATCCGGCAGAAGGACAGCGAGTACCTGCTGCAGATCCGCGAGAAGCAGAAGGCCCGCCGGATCTACGGCGTGCTCGAGAAGCAGTTCGAGGGCTACTACGTCGAGGCGGCCCGCAAGTCCGGCCGTACCGGCGAGACCCTGCTGCAGATCCTCGAGAGCCGGCTGGACAACGTCGTGTTCCGCGCCGGGTTCGCCAAGAGCCGTGACATGGCCCGCCAGCTGGTCGGGCACGGTCACTTCCTGGTGAACGGCAGGCGGGTCAACATCCCGTCCTACCGGGTTCGCGAGAACGACGTCGATCGAGGTCGCGGCCAAGTCGCTTGAGCTGACCCCGATGGTCGTCGCCCGCGCCGAGGTCGGCGAGCGCGTCGTCCCGGCCTGGCTTGAGGTCATGCCCGACCAGATGCGCGTCCTCGTGCACCAGCTTCCGGCCCGGGCGCAGATCGACACCCAGGTCCAAGAGCAGCTCATCGTCGAGTACTACTCGAAGTAAACTGTTAGTAACGGCGGGCGACAGTCGCCCGCCGCCATTCACGGTGTCATATAGCGGGCACCTGGAAGGAAGTCTCATGCTCATCGCACAGCGCCCCTCCCTCGGTGAGGAGCAGGTCGGCGACTACCGGTCGAAGTTCACGATCGAGCCGCTCGAGCCTGGGTTCGGCTACACGATCGGGAACTCGATCCGGCGGACCCTGCTCTCCTCCATTCCGGGGGCGGCGGTCACGTCGATCCGGATCGAGGGCGTGCTGCACGAGTTCACCACCGTGCCCGGGGTCAAGGAGGATGTCACCGACATCATCCTTAACCTCAAGCAGCTGGTGGTCTCCTCCGAGCACGACGAGCCAGTGGTGATGTACCTGCGCAAGCAGGGTCCGGGCGCGGTCACCGCGGCTGACATCGCGCCGCCTGCGGGCGTCGAGGTGCACAACCCGGATCTGCACATCGCGACCCTCAACAGCAAGGGCAAGCTGGAGATGGAGCTGACGGTCGAGCGCGGCCGCGGTTACGTCTCCGCGACCCAGAACAAGCAGCCCGGGCAGGAGATCGGCCGGATTCCGATCGACTCCATCTACTCGCCCGTGCTGCGCGTCACCTACAAGGTGGAGGCCACCCGAGTCGAGCAGCGCACCGACTTCGACCGGCTCATCCTGGACGTCGAGACCAAGTCGTGCATGCGGCCTAGGGACGCGGTCGCAAGCGCCGGCAAGACGCTGACCGAGCTGTTCGGCCTGGCACGGGAGCTCAACGTCGATGCCGAGGGCATCGACATCGGCCCGTCGCCGACGGACGCCGCGCTCGCGGCGGACCTGGCGCTGCCGATCGAGGACCTGAACCTCACCGTTCGGTCGTACAACTGCCTCAAGCGCGAGGGCATCCACACCGTGGGCGAACTGGTCGCGCGCAGCGAGCAGGACCTCCTCGACATAAGGAACTTCGGCGCGAAGTCCATCGAGGAAGTCAAGCAGAAGCTGATCGACATGGGCCTGGCGCTCAAGGACTCCCCGCCCGGGTTCGACCCGAGCAGCGCCGTGGACAACTTCGGCGGCGAAGAAGACGAGAGCTACGTCGAGACCGAGCAGTACTAGCAGTACTCTGCGTCACAGAAAGGGTTTCAATGCCCACGCCTACCAAGGGTGCCCGGATGGGCGGCAGCCCGGCTCACCAGAGGCACATGCTGGCGAACCTGGCTACCTCGCTCTTCGAGCACGGGAAGATCACCACGACCGAGGCTCGGGCGCGCAGGCTGCGCCCGTACGCGGAGAAGCTGATCACCTTCGCCAAGCGCGGCGACATGCACGCCCGCCGCCAGGTGCTGACCGTGATCACGCAACCGCAGGAGAGGGCGAGGCATCGTGCACACCCTGTTCGCCGAGATCGGTCCGTCCATGGCCGAGCGTCCTGGTGGCTACACCCGGATCACGAAGATCGGCCACCGCAAGGGCGACGCCGCCCCCATGGCGGTCATCGAGCTGGTCACGGAGGAGGTCGGTGCAAGCAAGTCGCGCCGCCGCACCCGTCGCCCGGCCGCGCTGGCCGGTCCCGACGCGGTCGCGAAGGCCGCTGTCGAAGCGGAGGCCGCTGCTGACGCGGAGACCGCGGCCGAGCTGGCGGGCGCTCACGGGGCGGAGAACCTCGACGAGTCGGCCGAGGACGCGGCCGAGTCCGAGATCGTCAAGGCCGAGGTCGACGAGGACGAGGACGAGGCCGAGCCGGAGGCCTGACGCCTCCGGTCACGGAAGTCAGCAGATGGGTAGCCCGCGGCAGTTGCCGTCGCGGGCTACCCATTCTCATTTCCGGGCCAGTCGCGGAGTCAAATTCAACATCAATCTCATCCCGAACGGTCCCGTGCCTGCGCCTGTCGTCCTCCATCGCCCGGTTCCCCGGCGGAACCGATGAGCGAGGGATCACTCGCGAGCCGGCCCGGTCGCCGATGACGCCGTCATCCGGGTCCGGATTGATCTCGCCTACGACGGGACGGATTTCTCCGGGTGGGCGGCGCAGCCCGGGCAGCGGACCGTGGAGGGCGAGCTGTCCCGGGTCCTCGGGCACGTGCTGCGGCTGCCGGAGCCGGTCCGGCTGACCGTCGCCGGGCGGACCGACGCCGGGGTGCACGCGCGCGGGCAGGTGGCGCACGCCGACCTGCCGGCGCGAGCCTGGGCGGAGCACGGCCGGCCGCCCTGCGGCGGCTGGCCCGGGCGCTGCCGCCGGACATCCGGGTGCGTGCGATCGGGCCCGCCCCCGAGGGATTCGACGCCCGCTTCTCCGCGCTGTGGCGGCGGTACGCCTACCGGATCTGCGATCACCCGGCCGACGCCGATCCGCTGCGCCGGCACGACACGCTCTGGAACCCCCGCCCGCTCGACCTGGCGGCCATGAACGAGGCCGCGTCGCTGCTGCTCGGCGAGCATGACTTCGCGGCCTTCTGCCGCCGCCGGGAGGGCGCGACGACGGTCCGCGCGCTGCGCCGCCTCGACTGGCAGCGCGACGCCGACGGGGTGGCGGTCGGCTGGTCGTCGCCGACGCGTTCTGCCACAACATGGTGCGCGCCCTGGTCGGCGCGCTGCTCCCGGTCGGCGAGGGCAGCCGTCCGCCGTCCTGGCCGTCGCAGGTGCTCACGGCGGCCGTCCGCGACCCGGCGGTGCGGGTCGTCGCACCGCACGGCCTCTGCCTTGAGGAGGTCCGCTACCCGGATCACGAGCAGCTGGCGGCGCGCGCCGCCCTCACCCGCCGCGTCCGCGGATTACGCGGCGCGGCCGCTGTCGGCCGACGTGTCGCCGGTGACCATGCGCTCGCTGAGGTTGATGTTGGCGGTGCCCGCCACCAGGTCGCTGCTGAACTGCTCGAGCTGGTTGTCCTCGGCCGTCGTCGACGGCGTCGTCCCGTTGACGAACTCGGACCAGGTCAGGATCAGGTAGTGGCCCTTGTACTGCGCCTCGACGACGCCGGTGCCCTGGCCGAGCTTGCTGGCGACGCCCTTGCTCGAGGCCAGCGGGGCGATGAAGTCGTTCTGGCCGACCACCTTGCCCGCGTAGTGCGCCTCGTTGGTCGACACAGGTTGATCACGCCGATCGTGCCCATGATCTTGCCGTCACCCGACACGTAGCTCGCCCGCAGCACCTGCGTGCACTCGCCGGCCTTGAGCGCGGTGATCAGGGTCGCCCCGATCACCGCGCTGGAGCACGTCGTGTCCAGCTTGGTGGTCTCCAGGGTGAACGAGCTGGTGATGTCCCCGTGTCCGTTCTCGTTGTTGACCACGGGCGGAAGAGCTCGGCGAGCGTCACGCGGCCGGGTCGAGGGTGCGGGGCTCGATGTGGCAGTAGGTGCCGTACTGCTGCACGCACGCCTGAGTCGAGGGCGAGGCGCCCGCGGTGGGCAGCCGCCCGCCGGCATTCGGGTTCGGCGCGGTCGAGTGCGGCTTGAGCACCAGGAAGTACGCGGCGGCGGCGGCGACCGCGACCACGAAAGCGGTACCCAGGGCGAGGGCCAGCGTCCGGGGGCGCCTGCCGCCCGGCGAGCCCTGGCCGGCCTGCCGCCGCCTTCTTCCCGGCGCCCTTCTTCTTGCGGCCGCCCTTACCCGCGCCGCGCCCGCCCGCGCCCTCGCCGTACGGATCCTGGTAGGGGTCGTCGTCGGCCGCGTAATCGTCGTAGCCGACGGCCGGGTTGTCATAGTCGGCACCGGGCGCGGCCGCGCTGGCCCGACCCCCCGTAGTTGAAGTCCTGCCCGTAGGCGTCGGGCGCATACGGGTAGTAGTCATCGCGCGCCGTCATCGGCATAGCCGCCGGTGGGGTTGCGCACGGTGGTGGGGTAGTCGCCGGTGGGGTTGCGGTCGGCGGCCGGATAGCCGCCGGTAGGGTTGCCCAGGGTGGTGGGGTAGTCGCCAGTGGGGTTGCGGTCCGCCGCAGGGTATCCGCCGGTCGGGTTGCGGACGGTCGCGGGGTAGTCGCCGGTGGGGTTGCGGTCGGCCGCAGGGTAGCCGCCGGTCGGGGTACCGACGGTGGTGGGGTACTCGCCGGTGGGGTCGCGGCACGCCGCGGGGAAGCCGCCGGTGGAGCTGCCTACGGTGGTGGGGTACTCGCCGGTGGGGTTGCGGCCCGCGGCCGGGTAGCCGCCGGTGGAGCTGCCTACGGTGGTGGGGTCTCGCAGGTGGGGTTGCGGCCCGCGGCCGGGTAGCCCCCGGTCGGGTTGCGCTCGCCGCCGTAACCGGGGTAGGCGTCGTGGTCGTCGTACCGCTCCTGCGCTCCGGTGCGCGGGACGGCCTGCGGGCCGGAGGTAACCGACTGGCCGGGCGCGGGCAGCTGGGGGCGGCCG
>CAWIIX010000006.1:0-207027 GCA_963836195.1 uncultured Actinomycetota bacterium
GAGCGCGCAGCCGCGGGTGAGTCACCGGCTCGTGCGGAGGATGCCGCAGCTCGGGATGGCCTCTCACCGGCAGGTCCATGAGGTCGCCGAGGCCCAGCAGCCCGGGAACCGCGATGACGTCGGCAGGATCGGCGCCGAGCTGAGCCGCGAGCCAGTTCCGCAGCTCAGTGGGCGTGTCGGCGCTGACCTCGAGGCGGACCACGCCCGCGTACTTTCGAGCGGTCAGCTCTGCCGTGACCATCCCGATGATCGCACCCGGCGAGAGCTCCACGTCCTCGTCGTCGGCCTGGTCAGTCCATGGGTCGTCCTTCGCTCCCCTGGTGACCCGGAAGAAAAAGCAGGCCGACGCCGATGCCCGTGGGAAGATGGCGCTCAGGTTTGCGGCGATCACCTGCTCGAGGGGCACCCAGCCCGCCTGGTCTGGCAGCGGCACCCAACGCGGCCGGTTGGCGGGCACCTTGATCCGGACGAAGCGGGGGTTCCTGCGACCCGGCTCGCTCACCAGTACCGCCAGGTTGAGGCCGAGGTTGCTGATGAACGGGAACGGATGCGCGGCGTCAGCCGCCAGCGGGACGAGGATCGGTTCCACTGAGTCCATGCAATACCGGGCGAGGAAGTCCCGCTGGGACGGGCCGAGATCGCCGACATCCAAGATCGGGAGTCCCAGGTCGCGCAGCGCGGGGCGCAACTGCTCGTCTACCAGAGCGGCCACCCGCTTCTGCTGGGACCTCAACTCTGCGCGGGAGGCCTCGAGCGCTTCGGCCGCGGTCAGGCCATCGGGCCCGCGTCTGGTCGGCCCCTTTCTGAGCTGCCGGAGCAGGCCTCCGATCCGCTTCATGGCGAATTCGTCGTAGATCGTGCCCATGATCGCGGCGAACTTGACCCGCTCAAGGAGCGGCTGCCCCGGGTCTTCGGCCAGCGCCAGCACCCGGCGGGCGAAGCTCAACCAGCTCAGCTCCCGGTTGATGACGGACGCCGAACAGTCCGGCGTGATCTGTCTAACCTCTGTCATCTTCCGCCACCTCGGCATGCTCGCCTCAGGCTGGACCCAGGACCAGAGAAGCCGAGCCGACATGTGCGGGACGACAACTTGCTTCCCAGGCGCGATCTGTGTCTGACCAAGGTCAAGCACTCGCAGGCCAATGTCACCAGGCTCCATCGGGAGCACGGTGCGTGTCCAGGGCCGAACGTCCCCGCGCCATTCGGCAGGACGCCCTTTGAGGGTGGCGGCCATCGCTCGGGGCCGGGACCACTTCGCCGGGTGGGGGCGATGGTCTCGCTTGCCGGGTAGCGAACGGCCCGCTGCCAAGCGTAAAAACACCCTGGCCTGGAGCCCCAATACGGAATCGAACCGTAGTCTTTCTCCTTTACCCTGAGCACGCTCGCCTGTCCCGAGGCTCCTGCCTGCGCTGACGCGATGCCCCAGCGCCCCGAGATCCGTGATATCCCCCGCTTCCGGTTCACTCTCGGTCCACGACACGGTCCACGTTCCTCGGCAAGCCCTCTGCGTGGCGTGACTATCTGTCCCCATCAGGCCGCGCCTTGTTCAGACGGCGTGTACGGGGGCGTAGCGGGGTTGCCACATGGCCGCGCTTACGGCCTCGGCAGTGATGCCGAGCAGGCCGGCGACGCCGTCGCGGGCGGCGGCCTCGGCTACCGCGAGGGCGGCCTGCGCCGAGGTGGCGCGGAGGTCATCGATGGGCGGCAGGAGAGGCGCGCCGGGCGTGCTGGTGTCAGTGAGGTCGGCGACGGCCTGGGCGGCGGCGGTGATCATGTGGTCGGTAATGCGCCGGGCCTGGGACAAGAGCGCGCCCAGACCGAGGGCGGGGAAGATGTGGGCATTGTTGGCCTGGCCGATCTGACAAGTGACGCCGTGGTAGGTGACGGGGTCGAACGGGCTCCCGGTGGCGATGAGGGCGCGGCCCTCGGTCCAGCGCACCAGGTCGGCTGGGGTTGCCTCGGACAGGCTGGTCGGGTTGGACATGGGCAGGATCACCGGCCGGTCCACGTGCGCGGCCATCTCCCGCACAATCTGCTCGGTGAAGGCGCCGTGCACGGTAGAGGTGCCGACCAGGACGGTGGGATGCACGCGGCCCACGGCCTCGGCCAGGCCGATTCCGGTGGCGGTCCCGTGTCCCGCCCAGTCAGCGATCTCGGCGGCGGGGCGGGCATAGGGGACCCGGAAGTCGCGCAGACCGGTCATGTCGTCGGTGAGCAGGCCCCGGCGGTCCAGGCACCAGAACCGTGCGCGCGCCGCCGAAGTATCGAGCCCTTGGCTGGTCATGGCGGCCTTATGCAGCTGGTCGGCGATGCCGATACCGGCGGTGCCGGAACCGAAGATGACAATGCGGTGCTGGGTTAGCGGAGTCCGGCTGCCCCGGGCGCCGGCCAATACGGCGGCGAGGTTGACCGCGCCGGTGCCCTGCACGTCATCGTTGAAGGTGAGTATGCGGTCAAGGTAGCGGTCCAAGATGCGCCGGGCATTGCCGGGCCCGAAATCCTCCCAGTGCATCAGCGCGCCGGGAAAGACCTTGAGCGCGGCGGTCACGTAGGCGCCGATAAAGGCGTCATAGGGCTCCTGTAGCGGGCCGCTTGCGCTGAACGCCCAGATACAGCGGGTCCTCAAGCAGCCGATCTGGCCGGGCGCATCGATGCTGAGATAGACGCCGCGTGGGCGGCGGTACTGGTGGCTGTAACGCTGAATGGCCTCGCCGATCGTAGGCGTGTGGACAATCGGCAGTAGCTCGCTGAGGTGGTCGGTCAGTACCCGGTAAAACAGCACCTCGTTACGGTCGTGCAACGCGGTCAGGTAGATGTTCTTGCCGAGGGCGCTGGGCTGATCCGAGCACTGCCGGTAGGCTCGCTCGGCCTGCTGGTCCAGCGACAGGACCCGGGATGGCAGCAAGCCGGTCAATCCCAACGCGGCGCGCTCGGATTCGGTGAACGCGGTGCCCTTGTTCAGCCGGGGAATGCCGAGCACGCTATGACCCCGGCAGCCGGTCTCCCATACCCGTTCGACGGGGTTCCACCGGATCACCGATCGGGTATCCGAGCACATGGCCTGATCTCCTTCGTCGAATCTGAGCACGGCTGGCCGTTCCCCTCGACCATGACGCTCTGATCTCTCCATGGATCGGGCCGGGCGCGAACCCATCCGTAGATCCCGAGCCGAACCATCTCGCACCGAGCCCTGCGAGCTGGTACTCAGCTTCTTATGGGCGGCGCCATAACGCCTGCCCAGCGACCGCCACCACCGAGCGTCTATCGGTCCTGTGACCGCGCAGATCTCCCGTTCGGCACGGTATAGGGCGGCCGCGCCGACGACCAGGCTTTCGTGCATACCGGCGGGACTGCGCGCTCGGTCCAAGCCCAGGATTGATCACGTACCGCGGGCGAACGCGGTAAGGCTGCGCGCGCCGAGCACAGACGCCGGCGCGGCGGGCTGGCGCAACACGAGCCGCGGGAACCCGCCATCGGCGAGTCGGCTGCGGTCCTCGCATCCCCCGGGTACCAGCTCCGAAGTCCACTGCCGCAGGACGGGCCGATCGGCCCTACCCACCCGGCTCACGGTGTGCTGTCCTGATGGGAGGGGCCAGAAGGCGAAGGAGCCGGCCATGAAGCGGGCTTGTCTGCGCGGACGGCATCCGGCGTGATCCTGTACATCCGAACGGAGGTGGCGATGAGCCAGAGCGAGGTACCGGCTCCTGGTGCGGCCCACGTCAAGCAACGGCTGGTGGTGGAGCACGGCGTCGAGCTAGACGGGGTCTGGCTTCCGATTGCGATGCTACGGCGCCTCCGTGCCCACGGACCCTGGGACAGGCCGCTCACCGAGGCCACCACCGACCAGGAACGCGTGCTCGTGGCGCACTCCCTCGCCGACCGGCACAATCAGCATGGCCTGCACCGGGGCGCGGTGCTATCGGACTTTATCGATGCCATACCGTTCGCGCCGACGGTCCCCGTCCCCGTAGTCCCGGACAGCGAAGCACAGGCAGGCGGCTCACCGTGACCTCGCGACTAGAGGCGGGGGCTGACCAGCTTCCGCTCGACCGATGCAGGTAAGGCGGATCTCGCGCGGGGGGCGGCCTGGCCTCCGTCACCGAAGGCGACCCGGCGAACGACATCCCCGGCGTCCGGGAACGGGGCCTACCTTGCTAGCTTCCGTGAATGCTGGCGGATCGGGCGTGCCGGGTGTGCGCCAGCCCTCCAACGCGATGGACCGTGTAATGATGTAATCACATCGGACTTGGCAGGACTGCGGAGACATGACGATGGGAGCGACGCGACGCGACGTGCGGGCCCGTGCCGTTGATATCGCAGGACGGCCGAAGGACGGCCCGATGTACTGCGATGGCGCCTGGCCTGCGGCCAGGACCGAGGTCGTCCAGCGCTGGGTAGATAAAGTTTGTGGACACGAGCCGCGCTGTGGATTCCAGGCCGACCGGTTCCCGGCGCCCGCTCACCGAGGAGTTGCGTGGACAGCGGCAGGCTAGAGGCATTCAGTGACGGTGTATTCGCCGTGGCGATCACGGTTCTGGCCCTGAACCTGAGCGTGGGCGGACCGGGTCAGCACCAGCCGAGCCTGGCAGGGCAGCTGGCCGCTCACTGGCCTGCCTTCGCCGCCTATGCGGTCAGCTTCGCGACCATCGGGATCATCTGGGTCAACCACCACACGCTGTTCAAGAACTTCTCCGAGATTGACCGCACGCTCCTGTTCCTCAACCTCCTGCTGCTGTTCTTCGTGGTGACCATTCCCTTCGCGACATTCACGCTCGCGGCCTACCTCAGGCAGGGTGGGCAAGACGCCTCGCTGGCCGCCGCGATCTACCAGGGCGTGTTCGTGGGCATGGGGCTGAGCTTTGCCGGGCTGTTCTGGTGGGGCATCCGGCGCGGGCACATGAAGATCCCCTTCACCCCCGAGGGCGCCCGCCGTGCGACGACCAGGTTCGCCATCGGCAACGTCGCCTACCTGGCGGCCATCGGGATCGCCGTCCTCAGCGCGACCGCCTCGCTCATCGTCAGCGGCCTGGTCGCCATTTACTACATATTCGAGCAGACCCCGGCCGGCGAGACCGCCGCCCCGGCTGCCGGGACCTCGCCCGACACGGCATCCGGGGACAGCTAGTGCCGGATCAAGAAACGTTTGCCCTATTGACGTGCAGTGTCGCGAAACTTGGCCCGGTGCGACTTCCCTGACGCGCAACGATCACCAGTGGTCACCTAGACCAGTCACGCTCAGCCCAGATTGTGCATTCAGGGGCGGCCGAGTTACGGGCTCTCAATCGCCCCAACGCCTCGCTGCCGGGCGACGACGATACCCCTCCCCAGACTTAGGAAGTCCGGAAAACCAGTGACTAACCTAGTGCCTACGACCCCAGTTCTCGCCAGACCCAGCCTGACGTCCTCCGACAGAATCAACGCAATGACCTGCGGGAAACAGACTCAGCGGGACTGACTCAGACGAAACCGGGGTGCATGGCGCGTGCATGGCGTGCAGAAGTTGGCGCCGTCGATTGGCTTAGCCCAAGCGCTAGCAGCCACGCATGCAAAGCGTTGCTCAGTCAGTGCTAAAGCTCGAGACTGGCCGTGGTTTCCTTCCCCGGCTCCCGATACGTCCGGCATCGCGGGTGTCATCCCCGCCGGCAAACGGCGAGGACAGTCCCCGCGGGTCGCCAGCATCTACCGCGCTCTGGCCGCGCACGCCAAGGCCCAGTCGTACCCCGACGCCATCGGCCAGGCCCACAGCGCGCCCGCCGACAGCCGGTGGCGGTGCGGGCGCTCAGACGAGTTCGGCGATCACCGCGCGGACCATGCGGCGGCCGTGCTCGGCCATGCGCGGGAAGGTGTGCCGGTAGTAGTCGATGCCGGTCAGCGACGGTGCCAGGGCCCAGCCGCAGGCGCGGCGCCAGGTAGCGTCGTCGTACCCGATCGCCTCCCGGTAGGCGTCCCGGGCTGCGCCGGTGAAGGTCCACAGCGCCGCAGCCACGTCCGGTGCGGGATCGCCGAGGCCGAGCGCGCCGAAGTCGATGACCGCGGCCAGCCGGCCGCGGTCGGTGATCAGGTTGCCCGGCTGCAGATCACCATGGATCCACACTGGGTCGCGGTCCCAGTCACCAGCGGCCAGGCAGGCGTCCCAGGCCGCCTCGGCCGCGGTCACCTCGAAGCCGTCGTCCTGCCCGGCGAGCCGGGGCAGCACCCGGCGGACGCCGTCATCGGCGTGGCGCAGCGCCGACCCGCGCGAACCCGGCGGCCTGACCGGGCCTCCGGCCGGATCGGCCCCGTGCAGGGCGCGGGCGAAGGCCGCCACATCGCGGGCCAGGGGCACGTCATCGCAACCGAGCCGCGGCGGCGTGCTCCCCGCGATCCACGGCACCACACTCCACCGCCACGGGTACCCCTCGCCCGGCTCGCCCAGATGCAGCGGAACGGGAATCCGCGCCGGCAGGAGGGGCGCCAGCACGGGCAGCCACCGTGCGTCGGAATCGGCCTGGCCGACGGCCCCGGCGATCTTGGGCATCCGGGCGACGAGTTCGCCGCCGATCCGAAACAGGACATGATCGGTACCCTCCACCTCGCCGGGCAGGGGGGTCACCGGCAGGCCAGCCCACCGCGGGCGCTGGGCCGCCACCAGGCGGCGCACCTGCCCGGCAGTGGCTCGGATCTCGTCATCATGGATGGGCACGACTGGCACGGTAATACCGCCAGGCGGCGTGGTGCCAGCCGATGAGGCGCCGGGCGCCGACGCACCCAAAGGGCTACACGCTGCCCGCCGGCAGCCGGTGCACAGGCCCACGGCCATTTGCGCGGACAACCTCGAAAACCGACACCAGGCGGGACACGCCGATCGCGGGGATGGGACAGGGAACCGGCCATTCCCTGTCACACGGGGGCAGCGTGGAGAATCGAGGGCGTGGCTCTGCCTGATTCAGGCCGGGGCCGCGCTCATCCGTTGGCGTTGGCGCTTAAGCGTCAGGGGCCGGGCGCTGTTCGCTAGCACTTGCCTGACACGGCGCTTTGCAGAGCGTTGGCCGAGGTCTTCACCTGGGTGACGGATGAGGCGACCGCCGAGGCCGCGGTTGCCGGCGGCTGGCCCTTCGCCGAGTTGATCGCGGTGTTCAGGCCGGACAGCGAGTTTTGCAGTGCTGTGGTCTGCGGCGCGAACGTGGACTTCGCTGCGCTGGCGAACGTACTTGCGTTGGTCTGGACGCTGTTCAGCGCGGTCTGCAGGGAGCTGAGGCCGTTCTGGGCGATGTTGACATTGCCGAGGTTGCTGACGGAGGTCTTGAGGTTGGCGGCTTGCTAGCCGGCCCTGTCGACATCCTTCGCGCTCACGTCAGGCTGGGCGCTCCGTGCCGGGTCGCCATCTCACCCTTGTTCACGTGCACCTTGCCACGATGCGCGCTGGCGCCAGCGCCGCGCTTCACCCCTCGGGGGTGAAGCCGGCCGGGCTGCGGTCGCTGACTGTTACGGAACCCGGCCTGCCAGAGGTCTTCGGCCACGAGCCCGAGCGCTCATCTGCCGGGCGCTGACGCGCGTGGCATGACCGCTGCCGACCGGGTGGCCTGGACCGTGCTCCCCGGCAGCAAAGGCCAACGGCCTTGATCCATGGATTGCCGCCGCCAGCCAAGGCCGACGGAAGGAGACAGCACCGTGCCCGCTGACCCAGAGACCTCGCACCGACGGCGGGTGCTCAGCAAGGACCGGATGGAAGGATTCAGCGACGGCGTGTTCGGATTCGCCATCACGCTGCTCGTCCTTGACATCGCGCTTCACCCGCCGGGCACGCCCCTGGAGCAGGTGCTCCATGCCTGGCCCTACGGCCTGGCCTACCTCGTCAGCTTCCTGACGATCGGCGGCACGTGGCTCCTGCACCGCCTTGACCGACCACCTCGCCCGGGTCGACCCGCTCTTCCTGCGACTCAACTTGCTCGTCCTGCTTATGGTGGCCTTCCTGCCGTTCCCGACCCGGCTGATAGCAGAAGGCCTGCATAACACCACCGACGAACGGGTGTATGTCACCTTGTACGGGCTCACGCTTCTGGTCATCCGCCTCCTGGGGGCCGCCCTGGACGCTTACGCGCGGCGCGAGCACCTCTACTCTCCGAAAGCAGAGGGCGAGGAGCTGCAGAGCACGCAACGGAAATTCCTGCCCGTCATCATCGGCTATGTGATCGCGATCCTCATCGGGCTCCTATTGCCGACACTGGCAGTGGCGTTCTACTTCGCTCTCGCGGTGTACCTGGTAGTGCCGTTCCGAGAGGCCGCACGGGTGCTGGCCCGGCGTCACAGCTCCGGCCAGTGAACGCCGCCTCAGTACTCGATCAGGACCGTCCACCGGCTCTGACAGTACGACGGACTTCGATGCCTCCGGCGGGGACCTCAGGCTCCAGGATGGACGCCGCCGTCTTGCCGACGTGGCACGCGCACCATCTCCTGAGACTATCGACATTCCGCCTTAGCAGCTTGTCGGGCGGGGAACGGTGCGCTGGCCACCGCCACGCCGAACGGGGCGTTGCACGAACCGGATGTGGTAGCGGCGCCCGAGCGATTCAGCGTGCCCGGCGTCGATGTCGCCGGCGACGTTCGCCAATGACTGTTCCCCTGTTTTCTAGCCGTCTGGCGTCTCAGATGTCGGTGGTCGTCTGGACCCGGCCGTCTTTGACGGCGGCCTGGAGCGCGGCGTAGTCGCTTTCGTTCTGGTCGGCGTAGGTCTCGGCGAAGTCTGCGATCGCCTGGGCGAATTTGCCTGAGCCGCCGAGGTAGGAGGCCAGCGCGATGCGGTCGCCGGAGCGGGCGTGGGCCCGGGCCAGGGACCACCCGCACATTTGCGCGTAGACGGCCATGCCCGAGGGGATCATCTGCTCGATCGGCGCGGAGAACTTCCAGTCCTTCAGCTGTCGCACGTAGTAGTCGTGGTTCAGCCCATCGGGCCCGGTCACATGGGTCCAGCCGAGGAAGATGTCACTTTCGGCCTGCATCAGAAGCTGCCCGGCCACGACGCGCTCGCCGTGGCTGGCGAAGCTGCTGCGCCCGCAGTAGGGCGCCAGGGCTGAGGCCTCGGCCTCCTTGGGCTGCAAGAACAGCGGCTCGGTCCCGTCCCCGGCGTCCATCAGGGCGATCCAGCAGCGGGTGCCGACACTGCCCACCCCGACCACCTTGCGGGCCACCTGAACCAGCCTGAACCCCGCCAGCAGGTGCCTGCGGTCGATCTGCAGGGTGCGCTGGTATTCGCCCAGCACCTCGCGGATCAGCTCATAGATCGCACTGGCCTGCACGTCGGGGAATACCTGCTCGATCGGCTCGATCAGCGGGGGGTCGCTGATGATCCGCCGCTGCCCGTCGACCTGGGTCGTGAGCTTGCCCAGCGCTTTTGTGCTGTCCTGGGTGTGGGCCTTGCCCACCATCTTCTGGGTGGCCTTGACCCTTTTCTTTTTAAACTGCGACCGGAACCGGGCGATCGCGTCATCGACGTCCAGGTGGGCGTACCACACCGCCAGGAAAGGCTGCTCCGCGAAGGCGCGCATCGCCGTCCGGTAGCTCTCGACCCCCGCGAGGATGACCTTGCGGCGGTCCTTGGCGGAGAACCCGTTGGACCGCCCGGCCACGGCCAGGCTGGCCGCCAGCCGCTTGACATCCCACTCAAACGGGCCGGGCAGGGTCTCGTCGAAGTCGTTGACGTCAAACACCAGCCGGCGCGAGGGGGAAGCGAACCCGCCGAAATTGGCCAGGTGCGCATCCCCGCACAGCTGCGCCCGCAGCCCCGAGGTGGGGGTGGTGGACAGGTCGGCCGCCATCGGCAGCGCCGCCCCCCGGAAGAAGGTGAACGGCGACACCAGCATCCGCCCGTGCCGGACCGGCACCAGCTCCGGCACCCGGCTCTTCTCCTGCTCCAGCAGCAGCCCGACCGGATCCCGCCCCAGGGCTGGCGTGAACTCCGCGTGCGACTCCAGCGGGGCCGCTGCCCGGGCGTCCTTCCCCCGCGCCTCCCGGTCCGCCCGGCTCAGCTGCTCCGCCGTCTCGGCCTGCGCCTGGCTCTCGCCGGACGCCCGCTGAGGTGCCCGGCGGGCCCGCGCCTGGCTCCCGCCTGACGCCCGCCCGGCGGGCCTTCGGCCCCGCGCCGTACCCTCGGTCTTCACCGACATGACAACCCTTTCCCTCCAGGGCCATCAGCGTGATGCGCTGGAACTGCCGCCGAGCCACCTGGTTCCTCGCCAGCCTGCGCAGCATCTCCGGGAAGCCCACCATCCTGGCCCGTTTACGTTACGTTCACCGTCACGTCGCCATTCGACTGCGCGCCACGGTGAGGTTCATCGCCCACACGGGGTGAATTCCGGCGTGGGCGGTCTTGAGGATCTCAACCGGGTCGCCGGCCACTGGAACAGCTCCAGCTCCTTCGGGCCGCTGTTGCCCTCAGCCAGCATGGCCACCTTGAGCCAGCCGAGCAGGCCGTTCCAGTAGGCGCTGCCGACCAGGACGATCGGGAACTTGGTGATCTTCCCGATCGCGACCAGCGTCAGCGCCTCGAACAGCTCGTCCATCGTGCCGAAGCCGCCCGGGAGCACCAAGACGCCTGCGAGCACTTGATGAAGACGGTCCTGCGGACGAATAAACAGGTGAACGTATAATTAGGAACACGTGATCGTATGAAATACCAGATTGAGCTAGCATCCGTGCTAGGTGATGGAGAGTAGTGCAGTCTGCTGCTCGCTGGTCTGGCTAGCATTCTCACTAGCACGGAACTGGGAGAGACCGTGGCATATACCCAGGCGCGAAAGTCGAAGACCAAGGGCACCCGGTACGTCGGGTACTACCGCGACGCCGACGGAAGCATGAAGGTTGCTGGGACCTTCGCCTCCGACGAGGAGGCCCTGCGAGTCGCTCAGACCCAGGAAGATCACGTTCGTCAGCGACGTGCGGGAGTCTCGCCGGCGAAGAGGGCCACGATGACGATCGAGGAGTTCGCCAGGGAGCGGTTCCTGCCACGGATCGAGATCACGCCGAAGGCCAAGCAGACGTACAAGTCGCATCTAAAGAACCACGTCTACCCCTACCTCGGCCACGAGCGCATCGCGGCGGTATCTCGCGAGCAGCTCTACACCCATCTGGTGACGACGCTTCCCGAGGCAGGGGCCACGCTCGTGACCCGTCGCGCGGTGCGGACCGTGCTGTCGTCGATGCTGCAGATGGCCTGGAACGTACCGAGACGACAACCCCGTCAGCACCATCACGCTGAAGCAGTCCCCGACCAAGCCCGTTCTTGTGTCCTCCCATGTCCAGTGGAACAGGCTTGAGGCGGCGCTTCCCTTCCGCGCCGCGGTGGTCTACGCGCGGCTGAACGTCACTACCTGGGCGCGACAATCCGAGATGCGCACGTTCCGGCCGTGCGACTTCGAGTTCGGTCCAACCACGATGATCAACATCACCCGGTCGGCGTCGTACGTGACACCCGAGAACCACCCCGACGGGCACGCCGGGTGGGTCGTCCAGCCCAATCCCAAGAACGGTGACTGGCGGCGATTCGCGATCTCCTCGCAGATGGCGGCGATGATCCGCGAGCATATAGAGGAGAACCAACTCGGTGATGAGGACCTACTCTTCCCGCAGTGGATGTTCGCCTACCGGCGGCCATCCACAGGCTTGACCATCGTGGAGGGCGAGGAGGTGCCGCCCCCTCTAGTCAGCCAAGCCGGAAAGGTCTACGAGCACGGGACCATAGGCGCCCGGTTCACCATGCACTGCCACTGCCCCCGCTGCAAGGCCTACGCCGCCTGGTACGCGCGAGATCGACGCGCCCGGGCCCGCAGCACCGGCGTCAAGCAACGTGTCCGGACCGACGTCTGGCGACAGGATGGGACCGAGTTCCTCTCGGTCGACGTGTGGGCACGGATCTGGCGGAATGCGCGCGACAAGGCCGGCCTTCCCGGAGGAGTTCACGCCTTACAACGCTCGCCACACCGGCATTTCGTGGGCAGTGGACAAGCGCGCCGACCTCGGCCGCATCCGGCAGCGAGCCGGGCACGGCAGCCTGGAAGTCACCTCCCGCTATCAGGCCATCCTCGACGAGCGGGACACGACGATCGCCGACAGCCTCGAGGACATCTTCCAGCTGCCATCCGGCCTGGCGGGATGAACTTACTTGTCCCGGGCGACGGCGTCACCTCCCGCGCCCAGCTTGAAATGCGTCCTGACTGGCTCCGGCGTCGGCTGGGCGCAGCCATAACGGGCGCCGACTTGGCTAGCACTCGTGCTCGGGGTGCTCGGGGGCTTTCTGTCAAATCCGGCTCGGTCCAGCGCGCTGACGTTGGCTTTCGATGCTGGCGGATGCGAGGCTCTAACAGCTCGCTGGACGCCTTGTTAGAAACACGGGGACGTGCCGAGAGCCTGGCGTCTATTGCGGTGTGGTGTGGTGTAGTTCGCCGTCATTGCCTGCCAGCTCAACGTGGGTCGCGAGCACATGTTCCAGGATCCGCTGGCCGGCAGCCGTCCGACAGTAGCGAGACCTTCCAGCCGGCGGCTAATCTCGCGTAGCAAGACTGGCCAGGTTGCAGCAGCCAGCGGCTGGCGTGAGACCTCTTTATCTTTGGGAGTGACTGTCACTAGTGGGAGTGAGCTTGTCTAATCGGATCGTGGTGAACCTGGGGAGGGGTATACGCCATGCCCTGCCGTCGCGTTAGAGCGAGCTTCACGAAACGCACCGTCACCGTGTACCAGGCGTACTCCCCGCAGATCGCAGACGCAGCTACTGCGGCCGGCACCTTTGTCGCGCCGTTCAAGCGAGGTCGGATGACCTGGATCAAGCCGTCGTTCTTGTGGATGATGTACCGGTCCGGCTGGGCTGCTAAGCCGGGCCAGGAGAGAGTCTTGAGTGTTGAGATCACCAGAGAGGGCTTCGAATGGGCGCTGGCTCACTCTTGCTTGAGCAGCTACGACGCCCGCACCTACGAGAGTGAGCAGCAGTGGGCGGAGCAGAAACGCAACAGCCCGGTCCGGGTCCAGTGGGACCCCGATCGGTCGGTAGATGTCGCACCGCTTAGCTGCCGTGCTATACAGATCGGGCTCTCGGGGGAGGCGGTCCATCGCTACGTCGACCAGTGGGTCACTGCTATCACCGACGTCACAGCATTGGCCGAGCGCATCCGCGATTTGTCCAGATCCGGTGATCTGCCGGCGGCGGAGGCGCTGCTGCCGGACGAGCAGTTTTATCCGCTGCCGGACTTCATTGTGGCGAAGATCGGCGCGAGCACTTTGCCTTAGCGCGCGACGTCTGCTGCGCGCCGCTTCACGATCCCGCGCGGCGCGCCAGCTGTTGCTGGGCCTTCTCGCGCAGGTATTCGCTGCCGACGCTTTCGAGTCGCTTCAGCGCCTGCTCCGCCTCCGCTCCCGGCGTGGCGCCCAGCGCCCAGATCGCCTTCCTGGCGAGTGCACGGGTGTCGTCGAACCCAAGGTAATCAGGAATCCACCACGCTGCGTGGTACAGGGCGCTGACCGCTTCTGGCGATTTCAGCTCGGCGAGCGCGTTCACGACGTCTTCGTGTCGGCGGTGCCAGTCCGCGGACTCGAGCTGAATGAGCAAACTGAGATGATCCATCGTGATGCCGAACGTGAAGCACACGATGAGTGCCGCTTCCAGATCATCCGCATTTTGGCGGTCTGCCGCGTCGCGAAGAAGGCGAAGGCTCAGGGCGGGACCATCATCGGTGCCGAAATGGCGAAGGACGTCTTGTGGTGAGCCTGCCCGCCCTCGCCCTGGGATGAATACCAGGGACGAGATTAGCTGCCAATCCTCGGGAGTCACGGTATCTCCGCAATCATATCGTAATCGACCATACCATCGTTGAATGCGTCGAGGCCTGGCCCTTTGCCGAGGCCGATGTTGATCTGCGGCGCCGCGCCACCCTCCGTCTTGAAGTAAGCGGCATCACTCATCCAGCCCCTATAGACCGGTGGCATGTCCGGGTACGCCGCCTTCACGAGGCGCGATCCGTCCGATACGCCGACGTTGGCGATGGCGTCTGTCGTCCCCTCCTTCAGGGTGAACCTGACGAGCACCCCGCTGTAACTCTCCGAGAAGAATTGCGTAGGCGAGATCATGGTCTCACCGGTGCCGCTCGCGGGAAGCTGTCCCGTTGCCTGCAGCTGACTGTAGTCTGCGGCGGACATCGACCGGAAATAGGTCTCGTACGCCGGGTCGGCCGTTTGCGAGGTTCCGATGGCAAACCCCGCCGGGCCGGCCACCGCGCCTATCACGTAGACGCTGCCCTCCGGGGCGTTGTCGCTCCCTGGAACAATCTGGGACATGAACAGCGGGTTGCAAGCCCCTGGCCCGGCGTCGCGGCACGCCAGAGTCCAGACCCAGTCCTCTTTATTGATGTTTCCGCTGTTGAGCAGTTGCGCGTAGCCGGGATTCGCGCCTAGGAGGTCCCCGAGGGCGTTAACCATGCTAGTGAAGTACGGGTCGTTCTTCTCGATGACGACGTGGGGGGAGATGGCGATGGAGTTTCCGGTCCCGTCGCTTCCGCCGGCGGGTGTCTTCCCGGAGCCGCCGTCGGCACCCGAGGGGGCCCCAGCGTTGACACCGCCCCCGCCGTTGGGGTTGCAGCTGGCCGACGCGTCGACGCCGCACGGATTGGGCGGGGCACCCGCGCCTCCGCCAGTCTGCATCGCGCCCGACGGGTCCTGGCTGTTGGGAGGTGAGTCTCCCGCGTAGGCGTAGGGGTTGAGGTCCTGCGGGTTGTCCGGCGCCAGTAGCGGGTCGGGGGAAACGAACGCCGAAGTCCCGGCGTCGTACTGGCGGGCGCCCAGGTTGGTCAGGCCGGTTGCCGCATCGGCTGTGCCTTGCTGGAACCCCCGATTGCCGGGCCAACCTGCGCCCGCGCTGCCGATGGTGTTGCCATAGGGGTCGTAGAAGCGCCCGGTTACGGCGAGGGTGCTGGAGTTGATGGCGAGGGTCTGGGTGCCCTCCTGGTCGCCGGTGAGGTAGTAGACGCTGCCGGTCCCGGTGCGGGCGGCGACAGGCTGGCCGCCGAGTTGGTAGTAGCGGGTGCCAGACAGAGTGGAACCGGTGAGGGTGATCTCTTCGTCCGACAGGTACAAGGTGGTGGAGCCGGGGTCGCTCTGGATGAGGAGGTTGCCGTCGGCGTCGTAGATGTAGCTGGTGTTGCCAGCGCCGGTGGTCATGGAGGCCGGTGGCTGGCCGGGTTCCAGGTCATCGAATCGGTGGTAGCGCCCGATTCGGAGGTCAGCTGCCCGTCGGCGTTGTATCCGTAGTTCGTGGTGGTGCTGCCCGCGGAGGTGGTGACGGTCTGAGAAGAGACCGCGTGCGGCTGCGCCGCCTTCGCCGGCGCAT
The DNA here is from genome assembly GCA_963836195.1 of uncultured Actinomycetota bacterium. GTDB lineage: Bacteria > Actinomycetota > Actinomycetes > Streptosporangiales > Streptosporangiaceae > Trebonia. The sequence goes on from CAWIIX010000006.1 coordinate 15,347, forward strand.
ACCCGTCGGTGGTCGTGACGGGCGTGCCGGACGCGGGAGTGGAGACCTCCTGCGTCATGTCATTCTCGTCGTTGTAGCTGTACTGCTTCCAGTAGCCTGCGGCCGCTCCAGACTCGGCAGACTGCGATGGCCCGGACGAGCAGTTGCTGCTGCCCTGGGACCAGGCCTGGGTCAAGCGACCAAGGTAGTCGTACTGGTAGCACTGGTCCTGGGTCTGCCCGGCGGCCGGGTTGTCGGCGTCGGCGGTGATCTGGCCGGTGTTGTCGTAGCCGTAGTTCTGGTCGTCGACGGTGATGGGGGTGGTCCCGGTCTGGGTTTCTTGCTGGGTCAGGTTCCCGGTGTGCTCGTCGTAGGAGTCGACGGTCCAGATCGGCTCGGCGCTCGACCCGGAGCTGTACTTGTCGGGCTGGCCGAGGTCGGTGTAGGACAGCGAGTCGACGTAGGCCCAGTTGCCGCCGATCGAGACCGGGTCGCCGGCGCTGTCGTAGGCTAGCTTGACCTGCTCGGCGGGCAGTCCTGCGGCGGCGGTGTCCTCGTACTCCTCGAGCTGGCCGGTGTAGGCGTCGTACAGGGTGTCGGCGTGGTAGTAGGTGCCGGCGAGGGTGCCCTGCGGCGGAGGGGATGATCGTCTCGGTGCCCTCTGACAGGCCCCATCCGTCGTAGCCGATGATCTTCTCGGTGTAGGCGCTGCCGTTGTAGTAGGAGGTGGAGGAGGTCAGCTCGCCCTTGGCGAGGGTGTCCTAGATCCAGGAGGCGAGTCTCGTCGGCGGATGTCTCGCCGGCGCCGCCGGTGGTGTTGTACTCGGCGGTCTTGCGGCCGTCGGCGTCGTAGACGTAGGAGACCTGGTTGCCGTCGGCGTCGGTGCTGCGACGTCAGCTGGCCGGCCGGGTCGTACACGCTCGCGGTGGTGCCGGCGTCCGGGTCGGTCTGCGAGGTTTGGTCGCCGGCCAGGTCGTAGGCGTAGGTCCAGCTGTTGCCGGCCGCGTCGGTGATGCCGGCGAGGTTCCCGGCCGGCGTGTAGGCGTAGGTGGTCTTGTCGTAGTCGCCGGCGGGGCGGATGTGCCGAGGGCCGGCGTCGGCCTCGGAGTGGTACTGGTAGATGGCGTGGTGTGGCCCTCGCCGTTGGTGAACACGGTTTCCGGGGTGCCGCCGTTCGGCTCCCCGGCGGTGAGGCTGGTAGGTGGTGGTGGCGTAGTCGCCGCCGTAGGCGGTGTCGGTTTCCCAGGTCTCGTTGGCCAGCGAGAACGATTTGCCGCGGTCACCCGGCCGGCGCCGTCGTAGACGTCGGCGGTCTGGTCCGGCACCTGGTAGTCATGAGCTTGGACCATGCCGTGGTGGGGGCGCCGGAGATGTAGTAGGGGCCGGAGGTCTTGACGGTCCAGCCGTCGGTGTTGTAGTCGGTGTCGGTGACGACGGTATTGCCGTTGGCGTTCTCGGCCTGGGTCTCGACGGGCTGGCCGAGGGAGTCGTAGAACTGCTCGGAGGGCAGCCAGGCGGCGCCGGACGGCTCGAGGGTCAAGGTGGTCGAATAGGACGGCCCGCTGTCCGAGACGGTGTAGGAGTACTCGTACTCGGCGGGACCGCCGGTGCCGTGCCCTTCGGTCCACGCGAGGCTAGCCGGCCGAGGGCGTCGTATTGTCTTGGTGCTGACCCAGCCGGCCGCGCTGGTCACGGTCAGCGGCAGATCCCGCAGCGGGTCATAGCTGGTGGTGGTGACCAGGCCCGCCGGGTCGGTGACGGTCTCGGAGGTCGGCTCGGCGCCGGTGGCTGGGGTGTAGGCGGTGGTGGTCTTGTCGTTGTCTGCGTTGACGCTGGTCAGCGTCCGCCCGTACTCGTCGTAGGTGGCGGTCGACTGCGGTCGTGTAGACCGGCGCGCTGCCGCTGTAGGAGGTCGCCTCCTGCGTCTGGGAGACGTTCCCGGCCGTCGGGGTGTCGGAGCTGAGCGAGGTCGCGCCGTCGTAGAAGGTCAGGTCGTCGGAGATCGCGTCGGCCGGGAGCACCGGGGTGGTGGTGCACGGCACCGAGACGTCCGACACCTCGGCTGGCAGGTCGAGGATCCACGTGCTCGTGTTGGACGCGTAGGTGGTGGTGGTGCAGGTGTCCTCGGCCGGGTCGGTCGTGTCGGGGACCCTGGAGGAGGAGGTGATGCGCCCGTAGGAGTCGTGGGTGTAGGTGTCGGTCGCTTCCCGGTTCCCGCCGGTGGCCAGGGCGGTGTAGGTGTAGGTTTCAGCGGTGCCGGTCAGGTAGCGCGTGAGGGCGGGCAGCGGCGACGGCTGGGACTGGGTCGCGGTAGCGGCCGACGTCCACGGGATCGTGATCGCGTCGGTCACCATCGCCCCGCCGGGCCCGTCATAGACAATGTGCTCGAGGTCCATCCCGGCGAACTGGTCGTCGTCGGTGACATTGTTGCCCTGGCTCGACGTCACCGACACCGAGGTGGTCGCGCCGTCCGACTGGTAGTCGCCGTTCATGCCCTGCAGGTAGGTGTCGGCCGTCTTGGTGTCCGGGGCGGGGGCGGGGCCGGTCTCGGTGGTGACGGTCTGGAAGCCGCGCCACTGGTCCCAGGTTCGCTGCGACGAGCGGGTGAGTGCGTCGTCGTCGTAGTGCCAGGCCGCGCCGCCGTAGGAGTACATGGTGTTGGTCCGGGCTGGTTGCCGGTGGGGTCGTCCTGGGTGACGGAGTTGACCACGTACTTGTTGAACCAGTCGAGGACGGGCCGGTCATGCCAGTGGACGGCTGCCAGTAGTCCGGGTAGCACAGCAGCGTGTTGTCGTCCGGCGCGGGAACAGGCTGCCCGAGGTGCACGGCGCCGGACGGGGCGAGGTAGTTGACGGTGGTGACCCCGCCGGTCTCGTTGGTGATGTCGGTCAGCCGGAACCGGGTGATGAGCGAGTACCCGTTGTTCGTCGTCGGCGCGGTCATGATCCGGTTGGGCAGGGCCGTCCCGGCGAAGGTAACCGGGGGAGCGATACGGCGGTGCCGTCTTCCCGGTGCGGGTGATCGTGGACAGCCACAGCGACGGGACGGCGTCGTCGCCGGTGGCGGGTAGGTGTGACCCAGCGCCCAGGAGTCGACCTCGTCAGCGGACTGCCCTCGAGGGCGTCGGTGGTGATCGGGTCGAGCACGTAGTTGCGACCAGAACGTCGGCGAGTTGACGTCGCACGCCGCGCCGTTGGCGCAGGTGAGGTCGGTCGGGACGTCGGTCGCGACGGTGCCGGCGTTGAAGTTGACCTCGGCGGCCGGGGTGGCGCCGTACACGGCCCCGGCCCGCAGCCCGTACTCGATCTTCGGCGGCGCCCCGCCCTGGGTGAAGGCGCCGTTGGCGGTGGTGCCGTTGTCCTCGGCGTAGTAGTTGGTCTCGGCGGTTGTAGAAGTAGGCGACGGCGTCGCCGTGCGGGTCGGTGACGTAGTCCAGGTTCCACCGCCACGCCTGCTCGCAATGGGAGCTCGCGAACGTCGCGTTGTAGCACGCCTGCCCCGATGAGGTCGCGTAGACCGGCTCGGTCCAGGTGCTGTTGGTCGCCGCGTCGCCGGAGGCGTAGCCGGGCAGCTCGTTCCGGCCGAAGTAGTAGTAGGTGCCGTCGGTGGTCGGTGATTACCCAGTAGCCGCCGTCGCTGGTGCCGTTGCTCGTCCCGGTGTGGTACGGAGACCTTCTCCCCGTTGTCCGCCTCCGCGTGCCACGCGCCGGTGCTCGCGTCCTGCACGAGCGTGGTGTGCTGCCCGTTGAGCGACACGGTCGTCGGTGTCGTTCGAGGACCAGCAGGCGTCGCCGCTGGCTGCCTTCCAGTTGGTGGCGCCCGGCGGCTCGGTCTCGCATGAGGCGTAGTCCCGCTCGACGTAGCCCGGGCGCGTAGTCCCAGCCGTCGCCGACCCACGACGCCTGGTCGTTGGTGGAGGACGTCAGGCCGTCGACCGACTGGGAGTCGTAGTCGAGGCTGACCGACGGCTCCAGGCCGCCGGGCACGGCCGGGACGCTGATCGGGTAGGAGTAGGTGAACGCCCCGTCGGAGCCGCCTGCCGTCCATTGCCCGGCCTCCGACAGTGGGGTGGCCGTGAAGTTGCCGCCGGTGCCCGGACGTGCTCGCGCGTCGCCGCCAGCACCGACGGCGGGCTCGCTGACGATGGCCGCCATCCTGCCCGCGGTGGTCGCGGCCGCGGGTTGCCGCTGGCCCGGGCACGGTCACGTCCGCGCCGAGGGTGCCCGCGGCACGTCGTCGGCCGAGCCGAGCGGGGTCTGCACCCGGCAGGCGGGTCCTGCGGCGTCGTCAGCGCGCAGGCGGGCAGCTCGACCAGGCGGAGCCGGGACGGCGTAGCCCGCACCCCAGTTATTCGCGAACCCCGCGTAGTCCAAGTTGACCTGGACTCGCCCCGCGTCGGCGCCGCCGTCGTCGCGCGTCACGGAGAAGATCACACCCCGGACTCCGGCCGCGACGGCGTCCTGCTGCGATCCCATCGTGACGGCGACCTTCGACACGCCCGCGGAACCGGCGGTACCGGGTACCTGGCCGACCCACACCGGCAGGCTCCCCGCTTTCGCCTCCCCGGCGCGGACCGCGCCCAGGGCGGCGTTCCCGGCCGGCAGCCGGGTCCCGGCCCGCAGGCCCACCCCCGCCGCGGTGACCGCGCCCTTGGCCGGCGGGGCGGCCATCGCCACGATGCCGGTCGCCGTCGCCGGCCAGCTGGTCGCCGGCCGGGTCCACTGCTTCATCGCGGGGATCTTGACCTTGTGTCCGCGCACCACCGTCACCGGCACCGGCTTCTCGGCGGCCGCCGCAGGCGCGGACGCCGTGACCGCGGCCTGCGCCGCCACCGGTAGCAGCCCCATGCCGGCTGCCAGCGGCACGGCGGCCGCCAGCGCCACCAGCGGCCGCGCCCGGCCGCGCCGGGCAGGCCGCGCAGCGCGGCGGAGTGCGGTGTGCAGCCGCCCGGAGGCGGACAGGAGGAAAGCGGGAACGCCGGTCATCGGTGAGCCTTCCGGGGCGAGGACGACGGGAGGGAGAGACGGGGGCTAGGAGCCGTACTGTGGAGGCGCGACCGCGGCCAGGTCGGAGGCGGGGATCGAGGCGGCGGCCGCCTCGGAGCCCGCGCTGTCCAGGTTGACGGCGTCGCCGGCGCTGTCTGCGGCAGCCAAGGTTTCGACCGGGCTGTCTTGGGTGGCGCCGCCGCTGTAGGGGCTGGAGCTGACGTCGCTGTCGAAGTCGACAGCGACGTCGCTTGCGAAGCCGGGTATCACCTGGGCGTTGCTCCACTGCGGCCACAGGTCGCTGTAGTTCAGGTAGTAGCGGTCGGACTCGACCGTCGAGTCTGCAGGCGTCGGCGGGGGTTCCCAGGCCCGCGTAGCCCGAGCACGGGGTCATCGTCGCGAAGATAACGGTGATCCCCCACTCGTTCAGCAGGCTCTCGAACTCGTTGTACCCGTTGTCTACCAGGGTCGACTCGATTGAGCCGGAGTCGCCGTTGTTGGCGGCCTGCAGCAGGTCCTCCAGGCCCTGGTCGACGATCACCGTGCCGATTCCGGGGTCGGCCAGGATGTCGCGGGCCAGCCGGGACAGAGCGGACGGCCCGCCCGATGTCCCGGCCTGGCTGTCTTGGACGACGGTGCTGTCGTCGGCGTCGGTGAGGATCTGGTTGGACTCGATGCCCTCCCCGATCACCCCGAAGGCCGGCTGGTTTCCGGTCCCCGCAGTCTGCTGGAGGTCGGCGGCCAGGGCGTCGGAGACCCGCGTTCCCTGCGTTTGCGCCTTGCTGCCGGCCTCCGACGCGTCGATGAGCCCGTCGCCGAGCACGGCCACGGTGGGGGTCGCCGCCGTCTCGACGTCCACGCCGGTCAGGATGTTGCTGAAGTCGCCTTCGAGCGTCCCGGCGCCGGAGAACGAGGACCCGCTCGTGTCGCCGGTCTGGTCGTTCTTGTTGTCGGCGGTGACGTACTCGGTGCAGGCCGAGCAGTAGGTGTGCTCGACCAGGTACTTCGGCGCGGGCGGGGCTGTTCCGCCCGAGCCGTTGGCGAGGTAGATCGACACCGCCAGCTCCTCGCCGGGCGTGACGGTCATGCCCACCGGGTTCGAGTACACGTCGCCGCCCTCGGGGATCGTCACGCTGGTCGTGCCGCCCCCGCTTCCGGTGCCGCCGAACGTCGCCTGCACCGGGTTTGCCGTCACGGCCGCGCCGGTGCCGGCCGGGGCGACGGTGACGTCCCCGATGTCCAGCGGCTCCCCGCTGGAGCCGGCGAGCCAGCCCAGGTCGTCCGACAGCCGCAGCCGGACGGACGATCCTCCGGCCGACGCCTGGGTCACGATGCGGAACGTGTCGTTGGAGAAGGTCGTCCCGTAGGACGCGGGTGGCTCGTAGGCGCTCTCGCTGGGGGACGCCCACGCCCCGGTCCAGGACTGGCCGGTCGGCAGTGCGGTATCGCTGCCGGGAGTCGTGGTGGTGGTGTTGGCCACGGCGATCCCGAAGATGTGCAGCGCCGGGTAGCTGGCCCCGCCTTCCGACAGCACCTCGCCGATGTCCGGCAGCGTGACCGAGGACACCGGCTTGGTTGGATCGAGCGGTAGCGCGAACGCGTAGATCTTCGATTCCTGGCCGGCCAGGACGCCGGTCGGCGACAGCCGGTCCGGGGTCGCCATCGCGGCCGGGGCGGCCGGGCCGCCGGCCCAGTTCGGGACCGTGAGACCGTAGGTCTGCTGGGTTCCGGTCCCGTAGTTGACCGAGCCGGTCGGCAGCGCGCAGTCGCCGGCGCCGGTTCCGGCCGAGTCGCACTCGAACCCGGTGACCCCCGACCCTCCCGCGATGTAGGGGGCGGCCGCGACGAACGGGGTCCCTCCGTTGCTCGCGTTCGCCTGGTCCTGTTCGATCGTGCCCGCGTCCGGGGAGGACGCGCCGCCGTTGGTCGAGGTCGCCAGCAACACCAGCGAGCTCCCCTGGCTGCCGGCGGGCAGGTCGATCGTCTGGTTGGCGGCCAGGATGTTGTCCGGCCCCCCGGTGCCGAAGCTGGGGAGGGTGAACTGCGCGCCGTCGATCGTCACGGTGCCGCCGGGCGCCCATCCGGCGCTCTTGAGCTCGGCCTCCGGGAAGGCGTCGCCGTTCCCGTCTCCGTTCGCGGTGCCGGCGTTGCTGGTGCCCTGGGAGATCATGACATTGTCGAACGTCGCCTTCGCGGTCAGCGCGGCCGAGAAGCTGCTGTAGGTGGCGTTAGGGTCGGCCGTCGCGGAGAAGGCCGCCGGGTCGTCGGCGCCCGACCAGGCCGAGTCGTTCCCCGCCTTGTCGACCGCGTACGCGAAGAGGGTGTGCGGCCCGGGCCCGGGAATGTAGACGTTTTTGAGCGTCGTCGAGGTCGCGCCGTTGAGGGTGATGATCTGCGCTGCGGCAGGGCTGGCGGTGGACGGGGTCTTGTCCAGGCCCCACACGAATTCGGCGGCCGGGTCCGAGGCGGGGTCGTTGGAGGTGATCGTGAACGACACCGTCGAGTTGGCGGCCGGGGTGCCGGTGAAGTCCGGCGTCACCGTCGGGGCGGGCGGGTCGGCCGGGTCGGCGTAGAAGTGGCACAGCGCCGACCACGGGGAGTCCGGGTTGCCCTCGGTCGCGCCGTTGGTGGCCTGGACCTCCCAGCTCACCTCCGTCCCGTCGGGCTGGGCGTTGGTGAACGACGCCGGGATCGTGGCCTGCGACACCTTCCCCGATGCGGTGCCCGATCCCAGGGTCGTGGCCGTCGTCCAAGTCGAGCCGGTGCCGTTCCCCTTCTGGTACCGGAAGATGCCCGCCATCTCATCGCCGACCGGGGACTTCAGCGTGGCCGACAGCGTGGTGACGCCGGTCGAGTCGAGCTTCCCGACCCACGGGGAGCCCGACGTGCAGTCGGTGCCCGGCCCGCCGGTCGAGATCTGCAGGCCGGTCGGCTGCTCCGGCTGCTGCTCGAAGCTGACCTGCAGGGACGGGTTCTTGCCGAACCGCTTCCAGTCGACGTCGTTGGAGTCGCCGTTCTCCCACAGCCGGAACGTGAAGGTCGACCAGTGGCCCGACGCCGCCTTGGCCATCGTCGAGGTGACGTTGAAGCCGACGCCCTTCCAGTCGCCGCTGCTCTCGTCGTACTCGGTGTTGCAGCTGTTGGATGGGCCCGGGCCCACGTCGTCGGTCACCAGGTTGGTACCGCTCGGCATGTTGTTCCAGTCGGTGCCCGAGTTGATCAGCCCCGTCTGGGTCAGCGTCACGTCGGCCGACGCCGAGCACGACGCCGTGTACGCCTCGGCCGCCTGGACGCTGGCCGAGCCGACGTACCCGCCCCACATCGACGACGGCACCGAAACCTCGTAGTACGCGTCGGCGTAGCCGTTGGCGCCGTTGCAGTCGTCGCCGAACCCGTCGTACCCCACTCCCAGCGACCAGTAGTTCGGGTCGGTGGTGTCCCAGTGCGACGCGGTCGGGCAGGCCGACTGCACCTCGTCGTAGTTCATCTCGCTGCCGGACTTGACCTGCGGGCTCCAGGAGATCGACGGGTCGATGAACACCGGGAACCTCGTCGACTTCGACGACATCAGCGCCTTGTCCGGCACCAGCGCCAGCGCCGCTCCGCCTGCGGCCACCTGCGTCCCGACCGGCGCCATCCGGGCGCCCCGGGACGGCCCAGAGTACGTGGACCGCGGCCCGGCCAGGCCCGCCGGGGCCAGGCTCGCCCCCGCGCTCCTCGCCGCCCGCGCGGCCGCGGCGACGGTCGAGCCGCTGGCGCCCGACGGCAGGGACGAGGAGTCCCACATCAGCGGCGGCCCCGCGACGTACTCGCCGCCCGCGCGGGTCCCGGCGGCGACCAGCGATCCGCCCGCCCCCGCGCGCAGCGTCACCCCCTTGGCCTGCACCGCCAGCTCGAGCCGGGCGAGCTGCGGGTCCCTGGCGGCGGCGGCGGTCGTCACCTCGAGCACGGACGAGAACCCGCCGGTCTCGTCCGAGGTGGCGGTCAGGATCAGGTTCACGCCGGGCAGGATGCCCAGGTAGTCGGCCGACGAGCCGGACACCACCGGCGCCGGGACCCGGCCCGGCCACGACAGCGCCAGCGACGTCCCGTCGGCGGTGATGACCGCGAGCTGCCCCGATCCCCCGGCCGAGAACTCCACGCTGTCGCCCGGCACCGCCGTCGCCGCCAGCATCCCGTCCCGGCTGCGGGCCAGCTCGGTCGATACCGGCACCCAAGAAGTCCCGCGCCGCACCCGGACCGGCAGCACGTACCCGGTGTAGGTCAGCTCGCCATCGGGCTCCGCCGTCGTCGTCGACGTGGCCGTCGTCAGCGCCGCCACCGCAGCCGGCGCCCCGGTCGACTTGGCCACCTTCGACGCTGCCGACTCGGCCGCCTGCGCGGTTTGCTGCGCAGCCGAGCTTGTGGTGGAGCTCATCGGAGTCAACGGACCAGTGTCGTCCGAGGAATCCTGAGGAAGCACCGGCGCCGAGCTCCCGGTACTGGAAAGACCCGTCACCCCGCCTGAGGAAGAGCCAGCCGCAGCCAGCGCCGCCGGCCCCCCCAGCGCACACATCCCCAGCAGCACGCACAGCACCAGAACGACCCTGCTCACAACACGTACACGCACACCAAGCACAGGGCCGCCCGCTCTCTAGTTCACCCGTGTCAGGTCAGCACAAAGCAAGACCAGACCGAAACCTAAGTGGTAGGAATCGCACATTTCAATAGACAACAATCCGTCATGATCGCAAGGCAACTGATCACCCCCAGACATCTCTCAGGTTCGCGTGTCACAACTAGAACAAATTAAATAATTATTTTCACCCATTCTATTATTTCCATACACTATTTCGAAGTAGTGACCAAATGTTCCTACTTCGTATGGATCGATACCTCTTATGAGGAGCTAAAGAGCTAGCCGAGAAGTGACTCAGATCACATCGGAAGCGCGGTATAGATCGGGTCTGACGAGCCATGGCTGGGAACGCTCTCGTCGCCCGGGAAGCCCGGTAGGAGTCAACAGCTTGCGAGGAGGCCACTTACAGAGGTTGAAAGGCCAGGGTCCGTTCGTTAGGGCGGCGGGGGTTCGAGACTAAGACCGGTTTGGCCGAGGAGGGCGTTGATGAGGTCGGGCCGTCGCTGGATACTGCGGAGGCGGCTGCGGACCAGGGCCTCGAGCTCGCCGAGAGTGGTCGCGGCGTGGTTGCCGAGGCCGCTTTTCATACTGGCCCAGGCGCCCTCGACGGCGTTGAGGTCGGGGGCGTAGGCGGGCAGGCGAAACACGGTGAGCCAGTCCGTGTTCGCCTCGGTGAACTGGCGCATCTTCTGGCTGCGGTGGGTGTTGAGGTTATCCCAGACCAGGACGACCGGGGCTTTCAGGGCGCGGTGCGCGGCGGTGACCAGGGCGGCGTAGTCGGCCTCGGACATGCTGGCCCGGTCGCCCTTGCGGCGGCGGTGGACGCGGAGGCGGGTAGAAGAACCGGCCCGGCCGGCCGGGCTTCAAACAGGCCACGCCCGCCACCGACAGGCGGCCGGCGTTGCCGGAGACCCGGGCCACGGGGGTGCGCCCGCGGGGCGCCCACGTGCGGGCCTTCCCCGGCCGCAGCGACTGCCCGGCCTCGTCCTGGAAGCAGATCCACGCGCCGGTCAGCGCCGCTAGCCTCGTGCCTTGGCCCAGGTCACCGCCCGCCACTCCGCGATCGCGGCCTCGTCGCGCTCCACCGCCCGGTGAACGGGGACCTGGGGCGAGTAGCCGATCCGGTGCAGCAGGAACGACATCCCGCGCAGCGTGTAGGAGACCCCGAACAGCCGCCCGGCCAGGGCCGCGGCGCGGGCCAGGGTCCACCGCTGGTCCTGGTCCCAGCCGTGCGCGGCCGGGCCGGCCTCCAGCGCGGCGCGCAGCGCCTCGAGCTGCCCTTCGTCGAGCCGGCACTGGCTCCCGCCCGGGCCTTTCGACGCCAGCGACTCCTCGCCGCCGGCCCGCCATGCGCGGCGCCACTGGTACACCGACTTCGTGCTGACCCGCAGTGACCTGGCGATCTGCACCGGGTCCGCGTCCTGGGCGAACATCTCCGCGGCCTGCAGCCGCACCTTCTCCCGCCGGGCCCGGCCCTCAGCCGTCAGCCCGCCTCCATCGGCGTACCTCACAAAACAGGCATAAACCCGTCAGCCGCGCGAATCACGCAGGGTCGCCGGACGTAACCAACCCGGCACCAGACCTCAACCTTTCAACCTCTGTGAGTGATGGCCTCGCGACGGATCGCCCACTGCTGTGCGCTGGTCGGCCTCCAACAGCCGCACGCCCGGCGCGTGTGCGGCGGCGTGAAGCGTCCCCGCCTTCCCGGTAGTGCTCAACCGGGTGGCCCCATCATGGCCGATGCGGCGCAGGCCGCTGACGGGCAGGTGTTCATCGCACCGCCACGTGCTCGAGGGCGCGGTCCAAGGCATCCGGCAGGGGTATCGGATCGCCGGGACCGAGTTGGCCGAGTTGGTCCCACCCCACGTGATCGATGCCACGCTCAGAGACTGCCTGGCTGAAGGAAGGCGACTCGCTGCGGCAGCCCCGGCGGTCGAGGCTGTTGGGCGCGCGCTGCGCTCCAAATGCTGCCTACTGCCCGACTGTGAATTCGACGCGCACAGTCTCTGCTGTCGGTCTAGACTCCCGGCATGGCTAATGATCCAAGGTTCATCACCTGCCCCTTCTGCAAAAGAACGGTTGCAACTAGAGAGCTCGCGAGGACTGAATGGATAAGCGAAGACCAAGATCCGCCGCTTGAAATCTATTCATTTCTCGAATGCTCAGCCTGTCTCAGGCCCGTTCTCCTGCGAGAATACGAGTGGGGAACGGACCAGCCCGACGAAGATACCGACCAGCTTTGGCCGCCGCCTCCTCGGAGCATTAACTCTGCGATTCCTGAGTCGCTTCGCCGAGAGATAACTGAGGCGCGAACCTGCTTCGACGCCAAAGCGTATACGGCGGCAGTCGTTATGGTGCGCCGGACTCTGGAGGGCGTATGCAGCGACCACGGCGTGACCAAGAGACCGCTCCACAGCGCGCTCAAAGTCATGGCAGAAAGAGGCACCCTAGATGGACGGCTGCTCACGTGGGCGGACGAACTTCGCGTACTCGGTAACGATGGGGCGCATTTCACAGGGTCGGTGGTCAATCGAGAAGACGCAAACGATGCAATCGCATTGGCCGAAGCTGTACTAGACTATCTGTACGTGCTTGCAAGGCAATTTGAGAATTTCAAAACGCGCAGATCCCTCAACTCTTCCGGTACAGCCGGGCCACAGTCAATCGGTACCACCACGCAACCTGAGAAGCCCGCCGGAGTGAGCAGATAGAAGTGCTGGTCGCCCGGACGCTGGCGGAGAAGGGCCGCGGGCAGGACTCGCACTGGTCGACCCGGGCGATGGCGGCGTAGACGGGCCTGTCGCAGTCGTCGGTCTCGCGGATCTGGCGGGCCTTCGGACTCAAGCCGCACATCGTGGAGACCTGGAGCTGAGCACCGACCCGGAGTTCATCGGCAAGGTCCGCGACGTCGTCGGCCTGTGCATGTCGCCGCCGGGGAATTCGACCTCGTCCGCACCGGCGACGGCTGGCGGATCCGGGGCTGGGTGCCCCGGATCCGCTGGGACTACGGCGACCACGGCTCCTACGACGCCGCCTCCAAGCAGGCGGCCTGGCGCGACGGCTAGTCCGGTCGGTGGACACTGCTAACGGCCTTGGTCACGCCGACATGACGACCAGGGACGACTGCCGAGTACCGATCAGGCAGAGCCCGGTTCGCCCTGGGCGGCAGCGAGCTGCCCCGGGCCTGAACCCAGAATGCGCGACCTTTCGACTCCGACGACCCCGAGTTCTTCTCTCGCGGCAACCTGAAATTCGCGCAAGCTCACGGCCAGCCTGTCCTCAAGCTCAAGGGCAACCGACGGGTCCGGGCTCGCGGGCTGGTGGGCGAGGCGCTGAAATGCCCGCATCGCCTTAAGGACCGAGCGGCAGGCTTCATAGGTGGCAGACCTCTCCAAGACCAAGAACACCAGCGACGACGTCGCGTCGGCGGCTGCCGCCAGCTCGTCCAGGTGCTCCGCGCGGGTCTCGCTCACCGGCCCGGGGGGAAGGAATCCGACGGCGCCCCGGTAGGCGCGGGCTTGGGTGATGAAATCTGAGTAGCAGCTAAATCGCCGATCTCTGCTGCCCTGCTCACTCTGGAGTTTCCACTCCTCCTGGTTGCGACGACGGGCCTCGAGAATCTGCTGGCGGCTGAGAACGTAGCTGATCACGCCGCCGAGAAGGGCGCCCGCGAGGGTGGTGAGGGATCCAACCCAGAGGTCCGCGTTCACTGCGGGAGGTCTCGCGCTATGCCTAGGTGCTGATCGGCCAGCAGCAGCGCCATGCACACGCGGGGCGGCGACAGGTCTTCGTAGGACGACTGGCGAAGCAGTTCGCGGGCCAGGCCGACGTGCCACTCCCAGTGCCAGGCATCCAACGGCACTGCGAGCCGTTCCCGATGGGTGGAGACGGATAGTTGACTAACCGCTTGGGCGATAAACGCGCCGACGGGCCCGTCTTCCGGGGTTTCCAAGCTCTCGCGCAACTGGCAGTGCGGGCAGAGCAGCACTACTTGTTTGTCTGGCGTCTTTATCGCAGGCCACAGCATAGATTCCACGCCGGAGTTACGGACGCGCAGGAGAAGATCGACCAGCAGGCGCGCGTTGTCGGCGCTCCAGTGGTCGGACCCGTAGAGCGAGGCGTCTACGAGGGTGGGTCTTGGATTCACGTCAAGCTGAATGAGGACATTGTTCGAATGCAGGTCGCCGAACGCCTTCACCCGCGATACCTCGCGCCGCGGGCTTGGGGCTCCGGCGACGGACCGGTCACCGCCGACGAATTGCGTGAGTCGCCGGACGAGATCGGAACTGTCGGTCACATCGCACACCCGGTCATCTTCCAGGGCGTGTCGGTAGCGCTCGATCACCGCCAGGGCGCGCAGTTGTCGTCCTGGTTGCAAGGCGATCCAGTCGTCGACGGCGGCTCTTTCGGGCTGAACCGACGTGAAAAGCCGCTTCAGTTGACCGCACAAGAGTTCCTGCGCCGCCATTTTAGCCTGCTCGGCGGTAGCTGGACCGGTCAGCCACCGCCTGAGCGGCATGACGTCATCTGACGAACTGGCGGCGAAGTTTGCCACGATAGCCCGATACCCTCGCTTATGGCTGCCCAGCTTCCCGATGATGGACATGAGCGGCGCCTGCCCGAGCACCCTGACCGCTTCGGCATTTCTGCTGCGTTCGTTTATGAGCGCACCCTCATCGAAGCCGAACTTGAGAACAAACGACTGACGGGGATGCTGCTGCGTTTCGTGAAAATCAAGCTTGCAAACGTTGGCGCCCGATCTTCCAGCGGCCAAAAATTCGATGGTCAACTCGCGATCCTGCCCGACCTCGCCATCCAGGCACTCGAAGGCGAGGTATCGCAGAATACGAGAACCGGCTACGTCCGATGGGACGCCCTCGACGCCGCGCCCAACGTCTTCAAGCACGGACATGATGCCGACATCGCTCTTTTTGTAATATGTCTTACCGGTCGCCTCTTTACGCCCAATACTGATCAGGTGTCGATCTACCTCTTGCGCGATTCTTTTGAACGACCAAGTAGAACCATCTCTAATTTCATTTTTTGCGAGGGAGACGTTAGCCGCTCTGCCGAACCTTTCCTTGAAATCCCAATGAAGTTCCTGATTCTGAGTGTATAGAACGACATACGCGTCTGGGTAATGCGTCTTCATGTCATCGAGGACGCTCGCTCCGTCCGGCTCCCCGGACTCTCGTGTTAGGCACAGATCAACCATGGCAACGTCAATGGGATTATTTGACTCGTTCGTGATGTGTTGATATGCTTTATAACGACTAGTCGAACCATCAATTACAACCGGCAGAAGGTCGAATTTCGCAAGCTCCATCTCTAGCTTTTCTTTATAATAGACGATGTTGTCGGAGACGTCATCCGCGATCAGCACCCTGATAGACTGCACTAGCTCCACCTCCAACGCTCGAAAGTCAGCCTTATACCGTACGACATGTCGGACGGCGGTTCCTGAATCGTCTCAAGTCGGCAATCGAAGGCTTCCAGCGACTGGTCGACGATCCGCAGACCGCGGCCGCCTCCTCGACGATCCTTGGCCGTCCCCGTATTCAGCACCTCAACGGCGATTCGGTCAGCACCGATGGCCGATATTTTAATGAGAAAACGCGGGGCTTCCTCCCCCGCGCGATGAGTCACCTCCGCGTTCATACGAATATGCGTGAAGGCGTCAAGCAGCACGCGAGACGAGCAGAAGACAAGAACCGCCCCATCCTCCTTGATCCCGGTCAGCGACCTATCCCAGTGAGAACGGCCGAACGCTTCCTGCAAGCTGCCGAAGAGATCCGTCGGACACTGCTCCACGATCTCGGTAAGTACCGATGTTCCCCGTGGGTTGTCTGAGGTCGGCAGCGACTGGAAAAAGAAATCACTCCAGCGGTCGATGCTGTTCATCAGATCCTTGCGATCCTCTTCAGTGGCCGCGTCGGGTTCATCGCCGATGAAGATACGCCCCACCATGACCGCTGTCTGATTTAGCTCTTCCGATCCGCCGCCCTCGACTACGGTGCGCCATAGCCAGCGGTCGTCCTCGGCCGGCAGTCGCCGTTGGAGCGTGCTGTTGGCGCTGAGAATCCCGCGCAGGATGACCAGGTTCGGCAAGATCAACTCCTCGATCGCCAGTCGGCACTGCTCCCAGTCCTTAACCGCGTTGGCCCGGGAACTGGCCGACAACTCGGGGCTGTCCTCAAGCCTGCGCTGCAGCCGCCAGAGCGCCTGGTCGTATGCGTGCCGCTTCACCGAATCGCAGAATTTCCGCAGCGCCGCCCAGGCCTGTTGCTTCGAGTTCGGCGAGAGCCGCCGGCCGCGGGTGGCGCGGGCCGCGAGGTACGAGAGCTCTTCGGCCAGCCCGAAGGCCCACGGCGACGGTCCGGATGGCTCGTTCTCCACTTCCTCAAGCAGCACGGAGATCTGCTCGGTCAGGGAGCCGTACCAGCTCGCGCTCTCTCGCTCCTCGGTCAGCAGGACGAGGGCCTCGAGCAGCGCGTGGGCGAGGACGGCGCCGTGATCCCGGCACATCCGAATGATCTCGGCGTACTCACGGCAGAAGAGGTGCCTGTCCGCGCGAGCGAGCACTACCAGCGCCTGCACGCGAAGCATCGGATCGTTCACCCGCGAATCGGGCAGGTCGATCAGCGAGCGCGTGATGCGGACGAGCTTGGCCCGGACTGAGGTGAACCACATCGGCGCCTGGTCGAGGCGGCTGTGCTCCGCCGCTATCAGCCGGATAAGCGCGTCTCGCCGCCGCCTGACGTCCTCGTCGATCACATTGCCATCGGCAGCGCGTTCGATCGCACGGTCGAGTTCGGTAATTTTTTCATCGACGATTTTCCGCCATTCCGTACTGAATCGGGCCTCTTCAAGCAGTGCTCGCCACTTCAGGAACTCGATGCAATCCTGCTGGCTCAGATGCACGCCAAAGAGGTCGGTCGCTAGCTCTCCGAATACGTCGTCCTTACTGCGAAGGGCCAGAATATACGCCAGCCGCAGCCGATAATCACTCATCGAGCTTGGCAGGGCGGCGGGCAGGGAGGTATACGCGCGCTGCAGCCGGCAGATGGGGCACTTGGACGCGTCATCGCCGCTGACGGCCGTTCGCACCAGATACCTGACCTCGACCGGTACGAGCTCATGGTCCGACGGACTGTCCATCGAGTACGTCGCGACCAGACGGACCTGCTGCAATGACATCGCAGTAAGGTCATTCATACCGTGGATAAGGCCGAAACAGCTAATGAATTTCACCCCGGGAACCGAGGCAAGGCGGATAAGCTCCCGCAGCGTTCGCCCGGTCTTCGACGTCGTGTCGAGAACGACAATATGCCTGGCTTCGGCCGGCAGCGGCACAGATCGGGGGTACGCCCATTCGCCGCTAGAGAGGCTGCGCGGGATAATGACAGGGTCGAGGCAATCCTTTACCTCTTTGCTGATCGCCTCCGTGAGCGAGTACACGACGCGCGCAAAATCATCTTTGGCCTCGGCCGGATAGATGACCACCGGCGCTTGCGGCCCGTCCGACGAGATTTTTTGATTATCTTCAGCGACAAGGCGGGCAATCCTGCCTAGCGTCAATTTCTCCCAGCGCTTGTAATCAAAAAGCGTACTCGGACTCACGTACGCGCTGAAATGCTTGGGACCTGTCCGGTGAATGTGTCCTAGGCGCGCCGCCCCCGACTCCTCAATTGCCTCAAGGTATAGGTCCTGATCTCCGACGATCCGCGAGTGCGGATACTCGTCGGGGAGCTCGGTACCGGTGACCGGGTCTATCGGCTGCGGTTTCTTTTTTGACTGACGGTACTCGTCCACGCCAGGATCAAGCGAGACGAAGGCGAGACTGACCAGGGGGACCTTCTGACCGCGGACTATGAGGTGCTCGCGCGACTCATCGACGAACGTCAGGTCCCGGCCGTCGATGAGCGTCGCGACCGACACCTGGGTGCAGCCCATGTTCCATAGCTCACGGACCGTCCTGCGCACGGAGGCCCCCCTCGAGATCACATCCGTGCACACAACGACGGACTGCTCGGGATTCTCGGCCAGCCATCCGGTTCCGATCTGCTGTTCCCCGATGCTCTCGGGTACGTCGGGGTTGCCGGTGAGGGCGAGCGAGAAGGCCGACCCGGTCCGTTCGTCGATGGAGCCGACGCACATTACCCGCGAGTGCGGAGCCCAGGCGGCCGATCGGGGATCTTGCACGACCGCATTCGCTAGCAGCAGACCGGCTACCTGATCAAGGTGCAAATACTGCAGAAGAGCCCGTGAATTTATCCAGCGGGTGGTGTCCCGCAGACTCGTTGTCCGATAGTATCCTCGTTTCACGCCTTGTGTTTCCGTCGATCGCATCGCTCCCGCGACTGTCTCGCTAAAATGCGTCGCCAGTGCGTTCAATGCGTCCTGGGGCTGCAGTTTGAGAGTTAGCACGCCGTTTTCAAGCTGCAGCAGTTGCGGTTGCCCGTGCAGCCGCCGCCCGACACTTCCGCGCTGGTGATCCTCGCCCGGTCGCGACAGTGCCGACAGCAGGTCGCGGACTACTCCTCTTCCGCCTACCCAGTAGTGGGCGTTCTCCGGCGAGACAATCAGAATCGGGCGATTCCAGCCCGAACGCGCGGTCCGGGACTCGGAGTCCTGCCGATGAGTGAGCGAGTCGATCGCCAGTTCCAGGAGTCTCCTGCTTACACCGGGGAATACGAGCGCGACGGGAAATGCGGTCGCGGTTTCGTTCACGACGTCAAGAACGGAGCCGATCACGCTTTCAATGTCCTTGCCCGCGGTAGGACCAATGCCCGGGGCGACCTCGACCGAGACCACCAGGCCGCCGCCGAAGCCTGCGCCGGGCTCTTCGATCTGACCCCGTATCTCGCTTCTGTCGACGTGGCTCAGTCCAAGGCCCTGACGCAGCGTGACGTTTAGGCAAAAGAGCCGGCCCGCGGTCTGCAGGGGGACGCCGCCCTGCGGCGCTACCCGTTCTTCACGGGACTGATTGGCCTGACCAGGCGCCTGCAGTAGTGTCGTCTTAACGGCGGTCAGGATCACGGCCTCAACGATCGTGCCCGGCAGCCAGGCCGACAGCGGAACATTGACGTTGAGATTATCGTGAATATAACCTGCGGTGGCGTTGCCGGTGGTTGCCAGTAGCGAGCCCTGGAAGGTTTTCACAACTCGCGACGCCTTCCACAGCCCTTCCGCCTCTCGATCGTTTTCGGCATTCGCTGCGTGTCGGTTGAACGCCTCAAGTATCGCTACACCGGAGTCTTTCCGGTCAGGTGCGATACCTACGCCGTTATCGCCGACGAAGAGGCGTAGCAGCGGACTCGGCTTCTCGGCGGCCAGGCTGACAAGTGTTTGCAGTCGCTCGTCGAAATCGTCGATTCGCATCGAGTAGGATTGGGGTTGCGTCAGTTCTCCACCGACCAGCATCCAGGCATGAGACGGTCGGTTGAGATAGGCATACTCTCGCGCGTTCGCGATCAGTTCCGCCAGTATCCCCTGCGCCACCGCCTCCGCGTCATCGGGCGCGAGGCCAAGCCCCCTGATGGAACGGAGAATCTGATCGGTAATAGCCGCAGGTAGGGAGGATGGGCTGCTGAGGTCTATCCACCGATAGGGGATGATTCCCCGCCGTCGTTGCGGAGGCTGCGGTATGTCATGCCGGTCCTTGGCGATACCGGCCGCCCCGCCCCGCTCCGACGGCGTCCCGTTGTCCTTGTCCCAGTCGACGTCGATGGCATGCGGATTCGGAAACGGCCGGCGCGCAATGCCGCCAGAAAGCCCGACTGCTCCATGAACAGGCCGCAGTTTATCCGCTGCCGCCGATGGCGGGAAATCTGGACCTCGATCGCCTCCCGGCCGCCTTCGGCAAAGGCCTCGTCATCATCTAGAATGCCCTGCTCGGCCGGCAGCGCACGCCTTCTCGGCATGCGCACGACGATCTCAGACCCGCTCTCGTAGAGCGCCTGAATCATGATCAGCAAGCGGCCCAAGACCAGGAAATCCGCGGACCGCGCCGACGAGAGGTCGATCGTTACCTGCTCGGTACCCGTTTTGCTGGCCCGGGTGTCGGTCCACTCGGCCGAGCCGATCTTTTCGATCTCCCGCGCCCAAGCAGGGCCACTGATGCGGTTCCCGAAATAAAGAACGTTCAACGGCCACCCCCGCGACGACTCTTTCCGGAAGCCTACCCGACTCCTGCTAAGTCGCGGTAGAACTTGCCGCTAAGGCGGGTTATGTGGGTTGATCGCGGCGTGTCGGCTTGAGCATGAGGCGGCCTCTGCGGAAGACAAGTGATTGTCGAAGTCCCTTGTCCGCAGAGGCCGTCCCCCATGCTGCCAACAGAAGAGCTGTTCGTCTACGTCTACGTGCTGGTTCACGATCTGATGCTGGCCGGGGCCGTCGTGGTCCCGGGCCGTCCCGGGCCCTCGCCGGCCTGCAGTGATGCCGAGCTGCTGGCCATCACGGTGGTCCGGCATCTGCTGGGCCGGCGCAGCGAGTCGGGGTTCCTGGCCGAGGTCGGCCGGGACTGGGGGCACCTGTTCCCGGGCGCTGCCGTGCCAGAGCGAGGCCAACCGGCGGACCCGGTGGCTGTGGGGCGCGTTCGAGCAGCTGCGGATCACGCTGGCGGCCCGGCTCCCGGAAGACGACTGCCAGCAGGTCGACACCAGCGCCCTGCCGGTCAAGCACCCGTCCCGGGTCCGCGGCCCGGACCAGTGGACCGGCCCCGGCAACGACCTGGCCGCCCGGTTCGGCCGCGACGCCGCCCACGCCGAGTGGTTCTACGGCTTCCGGCTCGCCGTCAAGACCGACCTGGGCAGCCGCATCGTGCGCGCCTGGTCCATCGTGCCCGCCGCCGTCAGCGAGCGCGACGTCGCCGAAGACCTGCTCGAAGCAGGGCCCGTCCCGCGTGACCTGCTCGCCGACAAGGGCTTCAACGGCCGGGCCTTCGCCGCCGCCCAGGCCGCCCGCGGCACCGCCGTCCTCGTCCCGCCGGGCAAGAAGCAGCGCGCCGCCATGCCCACCATGCTGCTGAAAGTCATCGCCGAATGGCGCAATCGCATCGAGACGACCTTCAGCGAGATCACCGACCACATGGAACTGGCACGCCACGGAGCCCACACCTTCTGGGGCCTGCTCACCAGGACCGCAGCCACCATCGCCGCCCACACGCTGCTCCGCGTCTGCCTCAGCCACGACTAACGAACCCCCATAACGCGCCTAAGGGATATCGCGCCGTCTTTCCCCGCGCCGCCGCTAACGCGACCGGAGCGCACCTGGCGACGGTTATGAGTGGCGCCCCACATCGTCCGCCGAGCCTGCCCTAGCGGTAGTTTGTTAATTCCGGATGTAGAGGTGCAGGCCGTGGCCTGCTTGCAGGGATGTCATCAGGTCTTGCAGCTGTCCTGGTGGGGGCGCGTTCGACCATGCGGTCCACCAGCGCCGTAGGGCGATCCACGGGGCCAGCCACGCGCGGACGGCCCGGATTGCGCGGGGCCAGGATGGCGGCGGCTGGTCCGGCGCGGCGGGCGCGGGGCCCCCTCTCTCCGTCGTCGGCGCCTGGCGTCGGCGGCGTGACCGCGGGTGGGGCGGGATGGGCGAACCAGGCGTCCCAGCAGAAGCTGAACGCGCAGTTGACCAGCACCTGGTGGCGGCGGATCGCGATGTCGGAGCGGACCTGGAAGTCGGCCCAGCCCAGCTCGTCCTTGACCTGCTTGTGGCTTTGCTCGATCCAGTGCCGGATGCCGTAGATCCGCGTGATCTCGCCCAGGCCGGCGGCCGGGTGCGGGCTGTCCGCCTCGCGCGGGCCGCCCGGCCTGGGCAGGTTGGCGGCCAGGTACCAGGTGGCCTTCGCGGGCAGGGCGGCCGGGTCGGCGGTGGCCACGACCAGGCGCCTGGCGCCGTCCGGCCCCCACCAGCCCAAGGTCGCGTCGGCGGCGTGCCAGGTCTCGGCGTGCCCGTCGCGGAAGGTTCGGGTCACCGGGTGCCAGTCGCCTGGGTCGTCTGGCCCGCCCCAGAGCAGCTCGCTGGCCGCGTCGACCGGGGTGTGCGCGTCGGCGCCGTAGGCCCAGGTCCCGCGGTGCGGCTTGAGTGCCATCACGAACGGCAGCCCGGCCTCGGCGAGCTCGGAGCGGAACCCGTCCTGGTCGCCGTGGGCGCTGTCGGCGGCCACCGCGCGGAACGCGAACCCCGCCGCCTTCGCCCTGATCGCGAGATCCGCCCCGATCGCCAGCTTGGTGCGGAACGCCGGGTCGTTCTTGCCTTTCGCGAAGTGCCTCGCCGGGGTGTAGGGCACCGCGTGCACCGGGTAGTAGAGCCGCTCGTCGGCCCACACCGTGGTGACGGTGACCACCCCGTTGTCGGTCTTGCCGTACCGGCCCAGCCACTGGTGCCCCACGTGCGCGGTCTTGGTCCCGTCCTTGCGGTCCCCGCTGTCATCGAGCACCAGCACCCCGCCGCCGTGCGGCGCGGTCGCCGCGTCAGCCAGCAGCAGCTCCAGCCTGCGGACGTTGACCTTGCCCGGATCCCACCGCGATTCCGACAGGAAGAACTGCAGCCGCTGCACCGCCGGGAGCTGCGCCCCGCCCACCGGCTCCGCCCCGGCCAGCGCCGTCAGCGTCTTGTTGCGGTCCCGCGGCGCCAGCAGCCCCGCCAGGCACTCCCGGAACCCCCGTCGCTGCGCTAAAGAGCCGAACAGGTCATCAAACCGGGCCGCGTACCCTTCCAGCGGCCCCAGCGCCGGCGGACACGGCACACGTCTGGTCATCACGCACTCCCAGGCACATCAAGCCGCTCCCACCTGGTCATACCGCCAGACCCAGCCAGAGTCAACAAACCACCGGTAAGAGAGCTGCCCCAGCCGCAGGCCCGGAGTCGTGTCTCCGCTATCGGCCATGTTTGTATCGCCGCTCTGACGCATGCCTCGATTCGATGCGCTTGCTAAATGATCTTGGAAGTCCGCTTTGTCATGCTGGACTCATGATCCCAATGAGCATGATCCCAATAAGCGTCACACGCGTGCACCATCTGACGATCATGGTCAGTTCAGTTGCGGGAATCCGGCCGTGTCGGTGACACGGCCGGTCGCCCGCTCTACGGCGCAGATCGCCTCCCTGCCTCCCCCACTCGCATGGCGGCACCCGCATCGGTCCACGGCCTCGATGCGCTACAGCCTGGAGACGACGTTTCCCGTCGGAGTCCAGTCAAGGCCCGGCAACCCGGTGAAGACGGCGATCACGATCTCGTCTGGGTATCGCCGACATGGCACCACTGCCTTCCACGGCGCTCCACACGACCACCGCAACGGCCTCTTGCTAGCATTTTCGCTAGCATTTGCTAGCTATCTGAGAGAACCCGCACGTAGAGTCGTCTGCCGAGCGCCCCGGCGGCCGGTCACTTAAGCGACATCCCGGCGTGCGCGGTCTTGATGATCTTGAGGATCTCAGCCGGCTCGTCGGCGACGTGGAACAGCTCGAGCTCCTTGGGGCCGATGTTGCCCTCAGTCAGCATGGCTTCCTTGAGCCAGCCGAGCAGGCCGTTCCAGTAGGCGCTGCCGACCAGGACGATCGGGAACTTGGTGATCTTCCCGATGGCGAGCAGGGTCAGCGCCTCGAACAGCTCGTCCATCGTGCCGAAGCCGCCGGGGAGCACCAAGAACGCCTGCGAGTACTTGACGAAGACGGTCTTGCGGACGAAGATGATCGGCCGCCGCAGAGGGTCGATTCAGGTGTGGTCGGGAGGCCCGGAGACCAGAGCCAAACCACGCGCGCCGACGACCTCAATCTTCGCCACACCCAGCGCGAGGTCTTCAGACTCCCGCAGCGCCCTGCCCAAGCCGATCAATGTGCCGGGGCTAGCGGGATTCGCGCAGTCTGCTGAGATGGGAACGCGATGGGAACACCTGTGCCGTGCACGAGCGATCCCGTCCCATCCCCGCTGATCCCGCTAGATCCTAGATGACCTGGGCGAACGACAGCGCTCAGCACACAAACTGGACAGTCGTCGCAGCTGATACCGGTCTTCAAAACCAGAGAGCGGCGCGCCGCGTCGCTGGCGCGTTGGATCCGCCCACCTCCGCTGACGCCAAGACGAAGGGCGACTGTACCAGCCGGGCAGAGTCGGCAGTCAGTCATGCTCGACTTGGTCATCTCGGTGCAGCACGCATGCCTGGTTGACGAACTTCAGCGCCCACCTGCCGTCTCGCGGCGACCAGGTGCACAGTCCGCAGCCGGGCGCGTCGGCGACCACGTGCGAACTGAACGCTACCGCGGTGGACGCTGATCCGCTGCGAGCTCGTTGCGGCTTGACCGGTTCCTCGACCGGCATCAACTCGCCGTCGTCGGTGCTGGTGACCCGGACGTAGCGGCCGTCAGAGAGCTGCAGAAACTCCCGCGGGCGATCGTCCGTCACAATGAGGTCACCTCGCCATCGCCCAGGAACCGGGATGCCTGCTCCGGAGGCGGCTTTGGCGGCTCTGGCCGGAGACCCAGCCCGCGGGCATCTCGCCCGCCGCGCCAGTCAATAGGACACCCCCTCACTGGGTTATTCCGGGACGGCGCGCTGGCCAGGACAACCAGGCTCGGCTCAGCACGCGGGCCCTGCCATCCGAGGTAGGCCGCTATCGTCCACGCCCAGGGCGTCGCTCCAGTCGAGGAGCACGTAGGCGAGCACCTCGTTCAGCCAGTTGTCCATGGCCGCGGCCGGATCGAAGACGGTTTTCATCTCAATCAACCATCGCCCCACGACGAGATCCGCCACCCCGTAGCCGCCGCCAAGCTCGGGGAAGGAGCACCCTGTCGCTACCAGCGCCGGCAAGTTGCCGACGTCCGTGCGCCAAATACCCTTCCCATAGGTGAGCGAACCCGTCAAGGTCCCTCTCACGCTCGCAGTTGCCTTCTGGGTGGTCGCTGCGCCACCGGGCGGTGTCCGACCGGGACTGCACCAGCGACAAGCGGCGCGCCTGGGACTTCTGTCAGGTATCCAGGCGCACAAGCTGGATGCTGATGATCTCCTGGCCTCGGTAAGGGGCCACGACGTAGGCCCCGGGCAGCGGGTCTTGTTCGGGGAACGGGTCGGCAAGCGTCGGGACCGGTTCCTCGAGCAGGTGGAAGATCACTCGCTGAACTGTCCACCGGACTGATTCCGGCAGCGCCTCGATCTCCTGCCAGGAGTCTCCGGAGAAGCGAACGAGGCGATCACTCACTGATTCCCCAGGCCTCCGCCAGCTCACTCCGCGACAGGGTAAGCGCGGCGTCGCCCGGGCCGGGGTCCACCTCCATGCGTGCCCTAGCCAAGCTCCGCCCGACTTCGCGCCGAAGCCGCCTGACCTCAGCCCTCAGCGCATCGAGCTCGGCACGAGGGACCGTCACCATCTCAGACGCTTCCGCAGTCACGCGCAGCTCCCTCCGCACATTGCCGTTACCGTCGAGTCTAGTTCCGCGACGGCCAGGTCGAGGGCGCCCAGGATTCACTTTGCCTACAAGACGTGCCGCCGCATGCGTGTTGAACGGCAATCTGACTACGAACTTGGCAAGCATGCCGCCATCTCGGCGGCACGCGCATGCTCTTCGAGCGGGATGGAAAGCTCACGAGAGTTGTGCGTGTGGGCGTTCTGCAACTGAGTCGTAGCCAGCAGTCCGGACCACTTGGCTCCCGGAATGGCTCCCGACAGGATTCGAGATGTTCGAATTACTTCGTTGATCTGGAGCCCCGTTACGGAATCGAACCGTAGACCTTCTCCTTACCATGGAGACGCTCTGCCGACTGAGCTAACGGGGCCTTATTTACTTGTCTGACCGGGGGCGCTGCCTCTTGCGAGTTCACTGCCTCGGGTCCTACAGGGTGCTTGCTGCGGCGGCGCCCTAGCGGGCGTCGCGTAGAGAGCATAGCGCAAGTTGCGCCGTGGTGGTGCCGGTCGAGTTTCGGCCCGGGCCGGGTGCCGCCGTTGGGGGAACGGTGGCACCCGGCGCCGGCCAGCGCCTCGCGGCCGAGCTTCTGCTACTGCTGGAAGTTCGGGTTGGCGGTGCTGATGTCGTAGCTGCTGCCCCAGTACCACTGGGTGGCGCTGGAACCCGGGACCACGTGCGGCACGCCGGTCGGGTCGGCGATCCAGTACCGGACGTGGGACTGCTCCCACGACGGCAGGCCGCCCACAGCGCCCTGCACGGCCGACCAGTCCGACCGCATCGTGTAAATAATCGCGACCGAGTGCGGCTGCGCGCTGAGGTGGGCCTGCACCCACGACGCGGCACCGGCCGGCGTCGCGTCACCAGGCTCGACGTCGAGCGCGTTGGCGTTGGGGTCGCCGCCGTTGGTGTCGATCCAGAGCACCGAGTGGTGCCCGGACACCTGCGAGGAAGAGGCCGCGTAGGCCCCGTCGGCGTAGACCGCGGCCGGCTGGCTGGCCGGAATCGAGCCCGGCGTCACCGAGTCGTAGATGGTGTAAGGCTTGGTCGGACCGGTCGGCTGCGCCGCCTTGTGCCGAACGGCCGGCTTGGCCGCAGGCGCCGCCTTCGCGGGCGCGGCCTTCGCCGGCGCTGCCTTCGCGGCCAGCTTGGCCGCGGGCGCCGCCTTCGCGGGCGCTGCCTTGGCGGCTGCCGCCTTCGCGGGCGCGGCCTTCGCGGGCGTGGGCACAGCCGTCAGCCGGGGGGAGGTGTGGCTGGGCACCGGCTGCTGCTTGGCCGGCAGCGTCGCGTGAGTGTGGACGCCGAGAACCTCGTCCAGGGCAGAAGTACTTGACTGGCTCGAGGACCCCTGCGACATGGTGTCTGCAGTGGTGCCGATGTTGCCGGCAGCGTGGGCCATGGGGGCCGACCCGATTGAAGCGCCGGCGACACCGAGCATCCCGGCCGCGGCAGCGCCGGCGGCCAGCAGCGACACCCTGGAGTGCTTGCGCGCCAGGCTGGCAGTGCTGTTGAACAGGGGGGACGTAGACATGCGTGAGTTGATACGGGGGAACAAGAGTTAACCCTTGGGACGTGCAACCTCAACCCGAGGCGCTCCGCTTTCACCCTCAGCTCTGCCGGTCGGTGCGACGCACCGTAGCGACGGCAGGGGCGTGGACGTTGACGCGGGTCAAGGCGACTTGTTGCGGGGGAGCAACCATCGCACGCCTGGGTGCTGAACTGTCACTAGTAAACATCAGATAACGACGAGACATGCCGAGTTCGCGCGAAAACAATCCGTGACCTACGTCACGTAGAGTAATCGGACCCGGCAGCGTTACCCTTGCTCCCCCATGCGCCGCGCTGCGTCTCCCCCACATCACGCCAACCGCACGTCACTGCGGCGCCACTGGAACCACTGCCCCCGTTGAACTCTTCGCAAACATCAGCTTCCGAACTCGCCGACCTGCGGCCCAGAAGTAACACGCTGTGTATCAGGAGCGTCACGTTAAGCATACATGATTGACGTCGCGGTTGTACACGCCCGCTGCCACGGGGCCGGCCACGAACCGTCCGGGCCGTCGCCGGGCAGGGGGTGCGGCCGCCTTCGCGGCTGCGCAGTGTGATCACATTGCCATCGACCGGGTAGGAACGGCGGGTGGCGCGGCGCAGGTCGTCCAGTGTTGAATGGAGGGCGTAACGCACGAGGCAGGCGTAACCGCGTCTGCCGTGCCACTCCATACTGAATATGTCGTTCCGCAGCAGCAACGGACAGCACTGGTAGGGCGTTTTCATGCGTTTCGCGCACGCACGACCCGCGACGGTCACGCTGGTAGCGGGGAGTGTCCTGATCACCGCGACGTCAGGGTTCTCGCTGGCCGCCGTGATAGGCGCGACCACGGCCTGGGCGCATCCATCGAGCTACGCCATCGCGGCGGATGCCGCCGCCACCACCGCGGGCGACCAGTCGTGCCAGCCGCTCAAGGCGACGGACCCGCCGCCCACCTCGACGCCGACTCCCACCCCGACGCCCACGGCAACGCACACGTCAACGTCAACGTCGTCGACGCCCACGCCGACCCCGACGGCGACGACGACCGACCCCCGGCCACGCCGTCGACGACCCCGACGCCGACGCCGAGCCCGTCGTCCAGCACGACCACGAGCGTCAGTCCGGGAAGCACGCTCGGCCGCGGCGGCGGCGGCGGCAATGTCAAGCAGACGGGCGCGCCGAGCTCCTCCTCGACGTCGAGCAAATCGCCGAAGCCCACCGCGTCGCCGTCTCCCAGTACCTCCAAGATGCCCACCACCGCGAAGCCCAGCACCGCCAAGACTTCGACTGCGCCCGCGAAGCCCACCGTGTCTCCCACGCCGAGCTCCTCGCCGTCCCCTGCTGCCTCCTCCACCCCCAGCTCCTCCCCGACGCCCGCCGCGTCTTCCACGCCGAGCTCCTCGCCGTCGGCTACCGCGTCTGCGTCCCCTCCCTCGTCATCGACTCCCAGCACGTCACCGCCGGCGGCGAAGGCAACGCCGAAGGCCAAGGCCGCGCCGGCTAAGTCGCCGAGCAGCGTCGCGACCACCGCCGCCCCGCGTAAGAGCGCAACCGCCAGCCCGTCGGCCAGCCGAACTCCGAAGGCCACGCCCTCCAGCTCCCCGAAGCCGACGAAAAGCCCGTCCGCGCCGCGCTCGACCACGCCTTCGCGGTCCGCTTCCGCCAAGGCGACCTCCGCACCGCGCAGCGGCGCGCAGTTGGTCCAGAGCGATCCCCCGGTTGACCTCTGCGTCGAGATCTCGAGCTCCGAGTCGAGCAGCAAGCGCGGGGCGACCACTCAGTGGGTGGTGAGCGCCTGGACGACGGGCGGCAACCTGCCCGACGCGACCGTCCGCCTGCAGGCGACCCCGTCGAGCGCGGGACCGACGTTCAGCTTCGGCTGTGGCAGTGACGACGGAACCGCGACATGCGACCTTGGCGCGGTGGACGCGCAGTCGGCGCAGCGGCAGCTGCAGGCCGAATCGAAGGTCGCGACCACGGCGACGTCCGTGAAATCAGTGACGTTGACGGTGGTCGGCGGCGCGGCCAATCTGTCGAAGGACCCGTCGGCGTCCTCGACGGTCCAGATCTCCGGCACCGTCACCCCGGCCACGTCCTCGTCGCCGAGCCCGTCGACGTCGCCGAGCCCGTCCTCGACGCCGATCAGCCCGATCACCACCACGTCTCCGCTGCCCGTCGGCGACCTGCCCGGGGTCTCCTCCACCTTTGGCGCGACGCTCAGCCCCACGCTCAGCCCGGGCGGCAACGCCGCGAACCTGTTCCCCACGCTCCAGCCGTCACCGGGTTCGAGCGCGTCCAAGAACGTGAAGGGCCGTCCGGTCGCAGACACCAGCGCCCTCCCGGAGGGCGCGTCGGTCGTCGGCGCCTCGCTGATCGGACTGGCCGCCCTGGCCCTGGCGTTCGTCCTCGCGGTAACCCGTTTCTCCATCCGCCGCCGCCCCGCCCCGGCCACACCAGGAACGGCAGCCGCAGGCACCTCCAAGGCCCAGACCCCACCCCCAGACGCACCGGCAGCACCGGCACCCGCGGCAGCGACAGACGCGGCAGCGACAGGCGGGCCGGAGGCGCCCGCAACGGAGGGGGGAGACAAAGCGCCCTCAGACGCGGCCTCAGAGCCCCCTGCAGACGCCCCCAAGCCCCCAGAAACCCCAGCCGACCCACCAGCGGCCAGCAACCCCACCCCGGACGCCTAACCAGCGCAGCGCGGCGGCGCGCCTGGGCGGGTCGATGGCGTAGCCGACAGGATCGGCGTCCTGTCACCTACGCCAGCGATATCGCCTATCAGTGTCGCTGGCGTAGCCGACAGGACCCGTTTCGGGTCGATGGCGTAGCCGACAGGACCCGTTTCCGGTCGATGGCGTAGCCGACAGGTTTTTTGGCCCGGGGCGATGGCGTAGCTGACAGGCTGAGAGGCCGAGCGCGGAGCGCATAGGCGGCTCAGCCACCTCAGCCACCGACCACCGGCACCTCTGCGGCGACCTCAGCCACCGGCGACCCCCTCCAGCGGAGAAAGAAGCGCGGGACGCCGCGAGGGGACCGCCGCGTCGTTCTGCCCCGCCCGATCGTTTCTTATCGGGCGGGGCAGCTTGACGCGCCGGACCCCGCGCGCCACCACCTAAGCGATGCCAGAAGCCACCTGAACGGTGCCAGGAAGCACCGGTACAGCGAAACCTAGTTAGCCAGCGTCTCCAGGCTAGGCCGCACGTTGTCCATCGTCGACGCCAGCTGCGCGGTCGTCATGGTCGGCGAGACCACCGCGCCGAACGTGTCGTTGTCGAACCACACGCACATCGCCGCTTCCTCGCCGTTGACGTGCGTCTCGGTACAGGCCGCCTCGCCCTTGAGCGAGCCTGCCGACACATCCCGGGTGCCCGGATAGGACTGAGTGAAGTTGGCTAGCTCGGCGGTCGCGCTCGCGTTGGCGAGCTTGCCGCCCACGAACATGAAGATCTGCGCGTCGCTGCCCGGGGCCACAACGCCCTGCTGGTACACGGCCGACACCACGTCGCTGGCCGACCCGCCGCTTGACTTGGCGAAGGCCTGCGCCAGCGCGGTGACGTGCGTCTGCTCGCCGAGGCTGGCCGAACGGGTGTACCCGTCGACCGAGGCCGGGGTGACGATGTTGTGCGCGGGCCCGCTCGGGCCGGCGAACACGTACTTCATGAGCACGCCGCCGATCGCGCCGGCCGCGACGACGGCGATGGCGCCGAGCGCCATCCACTGCCGACGGTCGCCGCTGCGGCCCCGGCGGCGGCCGACCGCGCGCCGGGTGGCGGTGTCGTCCTCGGTCTCGGGCCGCTCGATGGTGCGGGTGAACGCGGCCGGGACCGGCTCGTCGGTGAGGTCGAGGTCGGCGAAGTGATCGAACGACGTGTCCTCGACCCAGCTCCGGGGCCGGGCGGACGGCCGGGTGAGCAGCGCCGCCCCGCCGCTGCGGGGGCCGAGGGCGAGCAGGTCGCTCGAGGTGCGGCGGAGGCTGTCGATGCGCGTCTCGTCGAAGGCGGGCACGTCGAACCGGGTGTTGTTGATGTCGAGGTCGACGGCGCTCATGTCGAACCGCGTCTCGGCGAAGCGGCCGCCCCGCTGCCCAGGACCAAAGTCCGAGTATCCCGAACGGACCGGGCCGTCTGCGAACCCGTCATTGCCGTAGCCGACGGGGGCGGCCTCCTGCCGGACGTCCTCTCCCGGCAGCCACAGGTTGTCCAGCCGGGTCTCGTCGAAGCCGGGCGCGTCGAAGCGGGTCTCGTCGAACGGGGAGCGCGCGTTGCCGCGGCCGTGGCCCTCGCCGTACCTCGGGTCGTCGTAGGCGAGGCGGTCGTAGCTCGGCTCGTCGTAGCCGACCGCGTCGAAGTCGCTGGTGCCGATGATGCCGGCCAGGTCATAGCCGTTGCCGCCGATGCCGGGGGTCGAGTAATCGGACCCGTTGTAGGCATCGGAGTCGTAGCCGGGCGACGGGCGGCCGCCGTCGTAATCCGCGATCGGGTACGCGCCGCTGAGGTAGTTGACGCTCTGGTAGTCGCCGTTCGCCGGGTACCCGTCCTGCTGCTGGTACGCGACCTCTCCGTCGTCGTAGCGGAGCGGCTGGTCGTAGTCCCACGGCTGCCGGTGGCTGTCCGCGCCGTGGTACTCCTCGGCCGACTGGGCGCTCGGCGGGTACGCCATCTCGATCTGGCCGGCCGGGGCGTAGCTCGACCCGGCGTAACCGGACTGGTCGTACGCCCGCCCCTGCGGGTAGCCGTTGCCCTGCTGGTAGCTGGACTGGGCGTAGCCGTCGGGGGCGTAGCCCGCCTGGCCCCAGCCCTGCCCGGTCTCGACGAACCCGCGAACCGTCCTGGTGCCGGCGATGCCGGCGTCCTGCGCGGCCGGACCCTGGTATCCGGGGTCCCGGTAGCCGTCGTCGCCGTATCCGGCTGACGTGAAGGCCGCGTACGGGTGCCCGACGTGGCTCGCGGGCGGCAACTCCTCCGCCTGCGGCGCCGAGTAGCGGTAATCGCCGTCCCGGTACTCGAGGTCGGAGTACCCGCCTGGCCATGAGACCTCGGGGCCGACCGGCGCCGGGCGCCGGTCTGCTGGAAGCATCCCATGATCATCCTGGGAGTGCGGCCATCCGCTTCTCACGTGGCGGTCACCTCATATGTCTGGTGGTACCTGCGGTTCAGGCAAGGTCACAGCATCATCTCGGCAAATGCTCAACTTCGCTACCCGAACAGGCATTTAGGCGTGTCGTCGCGCGAAACATTCCCGGAAAAAGCCTCATAACCGTACATTTAACCATCCGGCCGGTGCCTGTCCGTTACCCAAAGTAGCGCTCTAGGCACGGGAATGCGGGGAACTTACGCGCAACCCGGACCGTTTTCCGGCTGGCACCGGTGTCGACTTGTTACCCGCCCGGATTTGCCGTGGTGTTGAAGGATGCGGAATTGTGAGGCTAGTGATGAATCCGCGGGGGCCACTGTCGCTGCGCCGCATGTCAGCGCACTGGGTCGTGCTCGCCGCGGCGGCGCTGACCACCCTGGTCGCGGCCGCCGTCGCGGCCGCCCTGGCCGCGTTCGCCGGCCAGGCGCTCCCGCAGGCGGTCAGGCACGACCTGGTGGTCGCGCGGGCACGTCGATGGATGTCGCGGGCACGTTCGCGGGCGGCAGCCCGGCCCAGACCTCGGCCGCGTTGCACTCGACCCTCGCCAGCACGCTGGACGGCGTGCCGTTCGGCTTCTGGCAGGGCATCTGGTCCGACCCGCTCGGCTTCGAGGCCGGGTCGCTGCCCGCCAAGCCGGCCAGCGCGTCGACTAACACCCCGCTGCTCCAGGCCGCCTCCCTGCAGGGGGTGACCGATCACGCCGTGCTCGTGAGCGGCCGGTGGCCCTGGCAGGCGGCGGCGTCGGGCGGCACGGCCGCATCGGGGGCGCACGGCGCGATCCCGGCCGCCCTCCCCGCGAGCGCCGCCGCGCTGCTCAGGCTGCACGTCGGGGATGTCCTCCACGCGGTGGACCGGGACTCCGACGCGGCGGTAACGTTCCAGCTCACCGGCCTGTACGCGGAGCGGCAGGCGAAGACCGGGTCCGACTCGTACTGGCAGCTGAACTCCGTCCCCGCCAGCGGCTCGGCCACGGCGAGCGGCTTCATCACCTACGGTCCCCTGGTCGTGTCGCCGAGCGCGTTCCCCGGCCAGCTCACGGTGGGAACCGGGACCTGGGTCGCCCAGCCCGACATGGCCGACTTCAACCCCAGCGACCTGACCGCCATCTCCGCCCACGCGGGCTCGCTCGGCGCCTCGGGCCTGCTCAGCGGCCTCACCCTGACCACCAACCTGCCGACCGTGCTCGCCAACACCGGCGACAACGTCGCCGTCGCCCGGTCGCTGCTGGCGATCAGCGCGCTGGAGCTTCTCGTGCTGGCGGTGGCGGCGCTGCTCGCGGTCGCCCGGCTGCTCGCCGCCCAGCGCGAGGGCGAGACGGCGCTGCTGACCGCGCGCGGCGCGACCAAGTGGCAGCTGACCAGGCTGACCGCGGCCGAGGTGATCCCGCTGTCGCTGGTCACCGCCGCGGTCGGCGGGATCGCCGGGATCTGGCTGGCCCGGCTGCTCGGCAGCACCCTCTACAGCTCCGGCACGGCCGGCGGCGGCGTCCCCGAGGGCGGCATCAGCCTGACCGCCTCGGGCACCTGGCTCGACGCCCTCGTCGCCGCGCTCGCCATCGCCGTGCTCTCGATCGGCGCGCTCCTCTACCCCGTGCTGCGCCCCGGCCGCGGCGCCGCCCACATCCGGCGCGGCCGGCAGGCCGTGCTCTCCGGCGCCACGCGGGCCGGCGCCGACCTGGCGCTGGTCGTGCTGGCGGTGCTCGCCTGCTGGCAGCTACGGCGCTACTCGGCCGTCTCGACGTCCTCGGGCGGCCCGTCGGCCATCGATCCGGTCCTCGTGCTCGCGCCCGCGCTCGCCCTGGCAGGCGGCACGGTGCTCACCCTGCGGCTGCTGCCGATCGCGGCCCGCGGCGTCGACCGGCTGTCGGCGGCCGGCCGCGGGCTCACCTCGGCGCTGGCCGGCTGGCAGTTCAGCCGCCAGCCGCTGCGCCAGGGCGGCGCCGCGCTGCTGCTGGTGATGGCCGTCGCCACCGGCACGCTGGCGCTGGCGCAGCACCAGAGCTGGACCAGGTCGGCGGCCGACCAGGCCGCGTACGCCACCGGCGGAGACGTGCAGGTGAACCTGATCCAGCCGGTCGCGGCCGGGGCGACCACGACGATCAGCGGCGCGCCGGGCGTGCGGGCGGCGATGGCGGTCTCGGTCAACCAGGTGGCGACGCCCTCCGAGGTGGTGGCCATCAACGCCGCCCAGGCGCCTGGGGTCGCCCTGCTCAGAGGCCGACCAGTCGAGCCTCCCGCCGGCCGCCCTGCTGCGCGCGATCACGCCAGCGTCGCCGCCCGGCGGCCTGCCCATCAGCGGCAAGCCGCGGGCGGTCCAGTTCACCGTCACGCTCAGCCGCGCCCCCCTCGACTCGGTGACCGCGCAGTTCACGGTCACCGACGCGACCGGCGCCGCCTTCCAGCTCTCCTCCGGGCTGATCCCGCCGACGGCCGCCCGCACACGCTCACCGCCTCGCTTGGCGGGGCCAACGCCGCCTACCCGCTCCGGCTCAGCCAGGTCATCCTCTTCTACACGCTGCCGCCGAAACCGCTGCAAGACCCCGGTCACGCTGACCGTCGCCGGGGCCACGCCCAGCACGTGGCTCGCGGACGCGAGCTCGCCCGAGCTCGACTCGCAACTCAACGGCGGCGAGATCTACGGCCCGTCCGGCCGACCCGCAGGCGGCCGGCTGGCAGAGCGCGCCCGGCGGCGCGACGCTCACGTTCACCCCCGGCTACGGGCTATGGGCGGCCAATCCGGAGGCGGTCCCGGTCATCACCGAGCCGGTGGCCGGGCAGGTCACGCTCTCCGCCCCGGTCGCGGTGCCGGCCGCCGTCCCCGCGATCGCGACGCGGGCGTTCGACAGCATGAACAGCAGCCACGTCGGCAGCATCGTGCAAACGACCGTCAGCGGCATGACCGTGCCCGCCAAGATCGTGGCGGTGGCGAACGCGTTCCCCACCGTCACCGGCGCCGCCCTGGTGATGGACCTGCCCACCCTCGAGGCGTTCCTGATCAGCCACGGCGCTCCCCCGGTGGCCGGTCAACCGGGTGGTGGCTGTCCACCGCCGGCGGCCGGGTTCCCGCGTCGCTGGCGCGGGCGCTGCCGCCCGGCGCGACCATCACCGACAGCGCCGCCCTCGCCGCCGCGACCGTCGGCGACCCGCTCTCGGCCGCGCCGCAGCAGGCGCTGCTGGCGATGGCGGTGGCGGCCGCGCTGCTGGCGATCGCCGGCTTCTGGGTCTCGATCGCGGCGAACGTCAGGCAGCGGCGCGCTGAGAACGCGCTGCTGGCAGCGCTCGGCGTTAATCAGCGGTCGGCCGCCGCGCAGTTGTTCCTTGAGAAGCTGCTGCTGTCGGTCCCGGCGGCGGCGCTCGGCCTCATCCTCGGCACCGTGGTCGCCCGGCTGCTGGTGCCCGCGGTCACGCTCAGCCCGACGGCGCAGATCCCGGTTCCCCCGCCGGTGACGCTGTTCGACCTGCCGCAGACGATCCCGCTCGCGGTCGCGGTCGCCGTGCTCCCGGCGCTGGCGGCCGCGCTCGTCATCTTCCGCCGCCCCGACCCGGCGGCCGAGCTCCGAGCGGCGGAGGTCGCATGACATGAGGAACCGGCCGTCCGCGGCATCTACATCTGGCTGGCGCTGCTTACGCTGTTCGCCGTGTTCGCGTCCACCGCCGGCGCGCGGGAGGCGCTCGCCACCAGGACGCAGGCGGTGCGCCAGACAATCGCGGCCAACCCGCCGCTATCCCGCACCATCACCGTCAACAGCACCTGGAACAGCATCCAGGGGGCCCTCACCTCGGTGAACAGCGTCGGGCCGCAGGAAGCGGTGACGCCGTCGACGATCTCCGCCATCGGCGGCCAGCTGCACGCGAACTTCAACCGAGGCGTGGTCAGCCTTCGCCCGGCCAGCGCCGACCTGTCGTTGATGACCACCCCGCTCAACATGCTGCCGAGCACTCTGCCCGGCACCGGCGGCACCCCGGTCAAGATCGAGATCACCGAGCGCCAGCCGTTCAGTGACCAGCAGCTGCGGCTGGTCAAGGGCCGTTTCCCGGTGGCCACGCCGGCGCCGTCGACGAACACGAGCACCGGCATGCCGGTCGTGGTTCAGCCCGGCGCCAAGCCCATCATCGTCAATCCCAGCACCGGGAAGCCCATCGCCGGCCAGTCCGGCGACGGCACGCCCGCTAGCCAGCTCAGGGAATCGGCCCCGAAGCTGCCGATCATCCAGGTCGTGATGAGCAAGCAGACGGCCGCCGCGTTCGGCCTCCACGTGGGCTCGAAGTTCGAGATGATCGGCCCCGAGCGCGCCTCGACGGGTCAGGCCGCCAAGGTCGACATCCTGGTCACGGGCATCGTCGCCCCGGTCGACCCGTCCTCGACGTTCTGGACCGCCGACCCGAGCATCCTCGCTCCCGACCTTCAAGGACCGGTCAACGGTCCGTACTGGGCGGGCGCGGTCATGATCTGGCCGGGCGAGACCCAGGAGCTCGAGGAGTACTTCAGCTCGGCCAGCATGACCCTGGAGTGGGTGTTCCCGCTGAGGGTGGGCTCCCTCACCGGTCAGCAGGTGCAGCCGCTGAGCCAGCGCGCTCGACCTGCTCAGCACCACGGTGCCGACCCTCACCGGTAACCTCGCGCCGGTCGGTCCCGCGCTGACCGTCTCCTCGAACATGCTGTCCGCGCTGCAGCAGTTCATCCCACCGCCCAGTCGGTCGACGCGCTGCTGTGGCTGCTCTACATGAGCCTGACGATCACCGGGCTGGCGGTGCTGCTGCTGGCGGGCCGGATGGTCGCGATGCGCAGGCGAGGCGAGCTCGCGGTCATCAGGGCGCGGGGCGCGTCGCTGCGGCAGATCTTCCTCGGCACCGCGGCCGGGGCGGCGCTGGTCTGCGTCCCGGCGGCGGCGCTCGGGGTCGTGCTGGCGATCCTCGCCGTCCCCGGGCCGGCTCGGCGCAGGGCCGGCTCGGCGGGCGGCTGGTGGCCGCCGATCGCGGTGCTGGCCGTGGCCGTCGTCGGCCCCGCCCTGATCGCCGCCTGGCAGCACCGCCTGCCCAAGCGCGGAATCACCGACCGGCGCGAGACGAGCGCCAGGAGGCGGCTGATCGTCGAGGTGATGCTGATCGCCGCGGCGGTGGCCGGCCTCGTCGTGTTCCGCAACCAGGGCAGCCAGGCCGGGTCGGGCGTCAACCTCTACACGAGCTCCGCGCCGGTGCTGGTCGCCATCCCGGCCGTGATCATCGTGCTGCGGCTGTACCCGCTGGCGCTGCGCGGACTGCTCCGCCTCTCGACCCGTACCAGCCGGGCGCCCGCGTTCCTCGGCCTGGCCCGCGCCTCCAGAACCGCCCTCACACCCGCGCTGCCCGCGTTCGCGCTGGTCCTCGCGCTCACCGTGGCCGCCTTCGCCGGCATGGTGAGGGACGCGGTCACCAACGGCGAGGTCGCGGCGTCCTGGCAGACGACCGGCGCCGACGCCACCGTCACCCCCGCCCCGAACCTCATCATCCCCCCGAACGCCGTCCGGGACATGGCCGACGTCCCCGGCGTCACCCACGCGGCTTCGGTCTGGAACGCGCTCTGGGAGACCCCGGCCGGCGCGGACCTCAACGTCCTCGCCGTTGACCCGGCCAGCTACGCGGCCCTGGTGGCCGCCAGCCAGGGCTACCCGCAGGTGCAGGCCGGACTGCTGGCGGTCCCGAGCCAGGCCGGGGCACCGCAGCCGGTCCTGGCTTCCCCGCAAGCCGTCGCCGACCTCGGCCGCGGCGCGGTCTCCCTCGACACCTACCAGGGGGTCGTCGCCCCGGTCCTGGTCCAGGTGGCGGGCGTGCTCTCGAGCTCCCCGCGTTCCCCGGCGGCGGCGCGTTCGTGATCATGCCGGTCGCCGCGATCCGGTCGACCGCTACCCCGCCGACGCCGATCCCCGTCAACCTGATGCTGCTGAGCGGCGGCTCCATTGACCACGCGCAGCTCGCCAAGATAGTGCAGCACACGCTGTTCGGCGCCACCGTGACCTTCCGCTCGGACGTGCTCTCCGGGCTGACCGGCGGCCCGCTCCAGCACGGGGCGTTCACGCTGTTCACGCTCGCGGTCGGGGTGGCGGCCGCCCTCGGCCTGGCGGTGATGCTGCTCGAGCTCGCGCTCGGCGCCTCGGAACGAGACTCCACGCTCGCCCGCCTGGCCACCATGGGCCTCGGCGAGGGACAGCGGGCCTGGGTGGTGGCGCTCGAGGTGCTGCCCGCCGTCATCGCGGCGGCGGTGGCCGCCTGGGCCTGCGCGGTGACGCTGCCCCGGGTGCTGGCCCCGGACATCAACCTGTCGGTGTTCACCGGGACCGCCATCCCGGTGCCGCTGGCGGCCAACGTAGTGTCGGTCGCGGTACCGATCTTCGGCCTGGCCGTGGTCGCGGTGGTCTCGCTCGGCATCGAGATACGGTGGGGACGCCGACGCGGCGCGGCGTCCCTTCGGGTGGGCGAATGAGATCATCTTTCCCCGCCCCGACCCCGCCGCCGAACTCCGCGTAACCGAGGCAGCATGAGGAAACAAGCCGTACGCGGCATCTACCTCGCGCTGGCGCTGCTCACGTTCTTCGCGGTGCTGGCGGCGACCGCGGGCGCGCGGGAGGCGCTCGCCAGCAGGACGCAGGCCGTGCGCCAGACGATCGCCGCCAACCCGTCGCTGTCCCGGACCATCAGCGTGGGTTCGACCGTCAGCAACCTGCAGGGCGCGTTCGCCTCGGCCAGCCCCACCGGGGCGTCGCCCCCGGTGACCCCGTCCATGATCTCCGCGATCGGCGGCCAGCTGCGCGGCGACTTCGACCGAAGCCCGGTCACCCTCGGCCCGGCCGGCGGCGATCTGGCGCTGATGACGACCGGGCTCAGCCCGGTGCCCGCCAACATGCCCGGCACCGGCGGCACGATGGTCAAGATCGAGGTCACCGAGCGGCAGCCGTTCGGCCCGCAGGCTCGGCTGGTCGCCGGACGCCTCCCGGTCGCGACCCCGGCGACGCTTCAGGTCGCGATGAGCACCCAGACCGCCGCCCGGTTCGGCCTCCACGCCGGCTCGAAGTTCGTGATGACCGGCCCCGAGTCCGACTCGACCGGGCAGGTCGTCCCGATCACGGTCGTGGTCACGGGCATCGTCGCCCCGACCGATCCGACCTCGAACTTCTGGACCGTCGACCCCACCATCGTCGCCCCCGACCTCCAGCAGCAAGGGAACAACGGCCCGCACTACTGGGCGGGCGCGGTCATGATCGGGCCGGGCGAGACGAGCGAGCTCGAGAACTACTTCAGCTCGGCCAACGTCCAGCTCGAGTGGGTGTTCCCGATCGACGCGAGCTCGCTCACCGGCCAGCAGGCGCAGCCGCTGGCCAGCGCGCTCAACTCCCTCAGCACTCAGGTGCCGACGCTCTCGGGTGGCCTCGCGCCGGTCGGCCCTGCCCTCACCACCAATTCGAACCTCTTGTTCGCGCTGCAGCAGTTCATCGCCACCGCGCAGTCGGTCGACACGGTGCTGTGGCTGCTCTACGTGAGCCTGACCATCACCGGGCTGGCGGTGCTGCTGCTGGCCGGGCGGATGGTCGCGATGCGCAGGTCGGTCGAGCTCAGGGTGATCAGGGCGCGGGGCGCGTCGCTGCGCCAGATCTTCCTCGGCACCGCGGCCGGGGCCGCGCTCGTCTGCGTCCCGGCGGCGGCGCTCGGGGTCGTGCTGGCGGTTCTCATCGTCCCCGGCGCAGGCTCGATCGAGGGGCCGGCTCGGCGGGCGGCTGGTGGCCGCCGATCGCGGTGCTGGCCGTGGCCGTCGTCGGCCCCGCCCTCATCTCCGCCTGGCAGCACCGCCTGCCCAAGCGCGTCACCGACCGGCGGCAGATCAGGGCGCGGAGGCGGCTGATCATCGAGGTGATGCTGATCGCCGCGGCGGTGGCCGGCCTCGTCGTGTTCCGCAACCAGGGCGCCCAGGCCGGGTCCGGCGTCAACCTCTACACCAGCTCGGCGCCGGTGCTGGTCGCCATCCCGGTCGTGATCATCGTGCTCCGGCTGTACCCGCTCGTTCTGGGCGGGCTGCTCCGCGGCTCGGCCCGCACGGCCCGGGCGCCCGCGTTCCTCGGCCTGGCCCGCGCCTCCAGGACCGCGCTCACCCCCGCGCTGCCCGCGTTCGCGCTGGTCCTCGCGCTCACCGTCGCCGCCTTCGCCGGCATGGTCACAGACGCGGTCACCAACGGCGAGGTCGCGGCGTCCTGGCAGACGGCCGGCGCCGACGCGACCGTGACCCCCGCGCCGAACCTGGTCATCCCGCCGGACGCCGCGCGGGAGCTCGCCGACGTGCCCGGCGCCAGCCACGCGGCGCAGGTGTGGAACGCGCTCTGGGAGACCCCGGCCGGCGCGCAGGTCAACGTCCTCGCGGTGGACCCGGCCGGCTACGCGGCGCTGGTGGCCGCCAGCCAGGGCTACCCGCGGGTGCAGGCCGGACTGCTGGCGGTCCCGAGCCGGGCCGGGGCACCGCAGCCGATCCTGGCTTCCCCGCAGGCCGTCGCCGACCTCGGCCGCGGCGCGATCTCGCTCAGCACCGATCAGGCCGTCGTGGCCCCGGTCACGGTCCAGGTGGCGGGCGTCCTGTCGAGGACGCCCGCGCTGCCCGCAGGCGGCGCGTTCGTGATCATGCCGGTCGCCGCGATCCGGTCGACGGCGACCCCGGCGGCGGCGATCCCCGTCAACCTGATGCT
Source organism: uncultured Actinomycetota bacterium (assembly GCA_963836195.1). Classification (GTDB taxonomy): domain Bacteria; phylum Actinomycetota; class Actinomycetes; order Streptosporangiales; family Streptosporangiaceae; genus Trebonia. The sequence goes on from CAWIIX010000006.1 coordinate 55,699, forward strand.
GCTGAACGGCGGGTCGATCGACCAAGCGCAGCTCGCCAAGATAGTGCAGCACATGCTGTTCGGCGGCGCGGTGACGTTCCGCTCGGACGCGCTGTCCGCGCTGGCCAGCGGCCCGCTCAAGCACGGGGCGTTCACCCTGCTCACCCTCGCGGTCGGGGTCGCCGCCGCCCTCGGCCTGGCGGTGATGCTGCTCGAGCTCGCGCTCGGCGCCTCGGAACGAGACTCCACGCTCGCCCGCCTGGCCACCATGGGCCTGGGCGAGGGACAGCGGGCCTGGGTGGTGGCGCTCGAGGTCCTGCCCGCCGTCATCGCGGCCGGGCTGGCCGGCTGGGCCTGCGCCGTCGCGCTGCCCCGGGTGCTGGCGCCGGACATCAACCTGTCGGCATTCACCGGCTTCACCGGCTCCGTACCGCTGGCGGCCAACGTCGTGTCGATCGCGGTACCGATCTTCGGCCTCGCATTGGTCGCTGTGGTGTCGCTTGGCATCGAGATAAGGTGGGGACGCCGACGCGGGGCGGCGTCCCTTCGGGTAGGCGAATGAACGGGAGAACGCGGTGACACAACCACAGCCGTCCCAGTGGACGGCCGGGGCGGCGAACGGGTCCGGCTCGGACGGCGATACCGCCACTGTCAGCGCCCTCCAGGCGGACGTCGCGCGGGCGCACTCCGACTACGGGGCGGGCTCCCTGATCCTGTGCGACCGCCTGGTCAGGATCTACACCGCCGAGGGCATCGAGGTGCAGGCGCTGCAGGGCCTTGACCTCCTGGTCGGCACCGGCGAGCTGACGGCGCTGGTCGGCGCGTCCGGCAGCGGCAAGTCGACGCTGATGAACATCCTGGCCGGCCTCGACTCCCCCACCGCCGGCGGCGTCCGGGTGGCGGGCCACGACCTCGCGTCGATGACGGCGCGGCAGCGGCTGGCCTACCGCCGCTCGGTGGTCGGCTTCGTCTGGCAGCAGACCGCGCGCAACCTGCTCCCCTATCTGACCGCGACGCAGAACGTCGAGCTGCCGCTCCGGCTGGCGGGGACCGGCCGTCCCACCCGCCGCAAGCGCGCGGCCGAGCTGCTCGAGCTGCTCAGCGTGGCGCACTGCGCAGGCCGGCGGCCCGACCAGATGTCCGGCGGCGAGCAGCAGCGGGTCTCGATCGCGGTGGCCCTGTCGAACTCCCCGTCGGTGCTGCTGGCGGACGAGCCGACGGGCGAGCTTGACAGCGCGACCGCCGCGTCGGTCTTCGGGGCGCTGCAGACGGCCAATTCCGAGCTGGGCGTGACCGTGCTCGTGGTGACCCACGACCCGGCCGTGTCGTCGATGGTCAGAAGGACGATCGCGATCAGGGACGGCCGGACCGCGACGGAGACGCTCAGGCACGACTCCGACGGCTCGGGCGAGTTCGGGCACGCGGTGGAGTACGCGGTCCTCGACCGGGCCGGCCGGCTCCAGCTTCCCCGGGAGATGACCGACGCCCTCGGCATGCGCGACCGGGTCCGCCTGGAGGCGGAACCCGACCACATCGGCGTGTGGCCGGACCAGCCCAACGGCGCCGCGGCCCTGCCCGAGTCCGAGTCCGAGTCCGGCATTTCAGCATCTGAGGACGGTGCCGCGTGAGCAGCCCCACCGGTGGCGACCTGTCGGCATCCTCCTCGACGGTCGAACGCGGCGTCATGGTCGACGTGCGGGACGTCACCCGCACCTACGGCAGCGGCCCGACCGCGACCGCGGCCCTGCGCGGCGTCACCTTCTCCATCGGCGAGGGAAGGCTGGTCGCGCTCCGCGGCCGGTCCGGCTCCGGCAAGACCACGCTGCTCAACGTCGTGGGCGGGCTCGACTCCCCCAGCGGCGGCACCGTCCACGTGGCCGGCCAGGACGTGACCGGCATGGGCGAGCGGGACCGGATGCGGCTGCGGCGGGAGACGGTGGCCTACATCTTCCAGTCGTTCGGGCTGCTGCCGGTGCTGTCGGCGGCCGAGAACGTCGGCGTGCCGCTGCGGATCGCCGGCGTCGCGCCGCGCGAGCGGGAGGAGCGGGTGGCGCTGATGCTGTCGATCGTCGGCCTGGCCGACCACTCCAAGCAGCGCCCGGGCGAGCTCTCGGGCGGCCAGCAGCAGCGAGTCGCGATCGCCCGCGCGCTCGCCAGCCGGCCGAAGCTGCTGCTGGCCGACGAGCCCACCGGCCAGCTCGACCAGGAAACCGGCAAGCAGATCATGCGGCTGCTCCGCGCGGTCGTCCGCTCCGAGGGCGTCACCGCGCTGGTCGCCACCCACGACCCGGTCCTGATCGGCCTGGCCGACGAGGTCCTCCAGCTGGAAGACGGGAAGATCACCCAGCAGTCGTAGCACGCGACCGTTCGGGCAAATCTAGATTTTGATCTGAGCGAAGATAACGCCACGGTGGTGCCGGACCTGGCCGACAGGTCCGCGTAGAGCCCGGTCAGCTGCTTGGTGACCGGGCCGGCGGCGCCGTCGCCGATGAGGCGCCCGTCGACCGCGATCACCGGGGCCAGGCCGCCCATCGTGCCGGTGACGAACACCTCGGACGCGTTGTAGAGCTGCGGCAGGGTGTAGTCGCCCTCGCGGCAGCTGATGCCGGACGACGAGGCCAGCCGGAGCACGGTCGCGCGGGTGATCCCCTCCGGGCACGCGGCCGTGGTCGGCGTGGCCAGGGTCGGGCCGGCCTCGGCTGATCGGTCGCCGGGCAGCACCATGAACAGGTGGGTCGCGTTGGTCTCGGCGATGAAGCCGCGGCTGTCGAGCATGACCGCGTCGTCCGCGCCCGCCACGTTCGCCTCGATCTTCGCCAGGATCGAGGTCAGCAGGTTGTTGTGGTGGATCTTGGGGTCGAGCGAGTCCGGCGCGGTCCGCCGCACGCTCGACGTGATCAGCCGGATACCGCCCAGGTCGTACACCGGGTCCTTGAACTCGGCCAGCACGATCAGCGTCGGCCCGGAGACGTTCAGCCGCGGGTCCATGCCCGAGGTGAGCTTGACGCCGCGGGTGAGGGTCAGCCGGATGTGGACGCCGGTGTGCATCCCGTTGGCGGCCAGCGTGCGGATGATCTCGGCCGTGATCGCCTCGTCGGCCGGCACCGAGGCGAACCCGAGCGCGCGGGCCGACCGGCGCAGCCGGTCGAGATGCTCGTCGAGCGCGAAGATCCGGCCGTTGGTGAGCCGCAGGCCCTCCCAGACCGCGTCCCCGCCCTGCACGACCGAGTCGAACGGTGACACCCCCGCCTCGTCCCGGTGCGACAGGCGGCCGCCGACGTTGACGATCAGGTCGCGGTTACGTTCGTCGAACTTCTGCAGCACAGTGTCGCTCCCAGAGTCAGCCGCTGCCGTTCGGGATATCGATCTTGATCTTATTTTGACTGAGCCGCTCGTAGTACGGCAGGCACTGCCCGAGCAGCGGCTCAAGCGACGGTGCGAGGTCGGCGGGCGGCCCGGGCGTGACCGGGGTGAACCCGGTCGACCGCCAGACGCTGTCGTACCAGTGAGGCGCCCACACCCCGTCGGTCGCGCGGGGCCCGGCCGGCCACGACAGCATCGCCGCCGAAAACGGCACGTCGAGGGCCTCGCACAGCGCCCGCAGGCCCGCCTCGGGGGCGGCCAGCAGGTCGGCCGAGTCGACGACCGGGCCGCCGAACTCCTCGAACAGCCACGCCTGCTGCTGCAGCCCGAGGTCGGACAGGGTCGGCGCCGACCGGACGCGGGCGTAGGAGGCCAGCAGCGACCGCGGGTCCCTGATCAGGAACGCGTGCCGGAACGGCGCGAACGCGGCCAGGTCGACCGACGGCAGCACGTGATGCGTCATGTGCTTCGCGTAGCCGATAGCCGCCCCGGGCGGCAGCGGGTCGTCGGCCAGCGACGACAGCACCGCCTCGCACGACGTCGGCTGGCTCGCGATCACCTCGTCCCGGCCGGGGTGATCAAGGCCGGTCGACGCCAGGTAGAACGCGTACAGCGGCTCATCGAAGACGACGGTGTCGGGCCGGTTCTCCCAGGCGCGCATCATCGCGGTCGACACGGTCCGCGGCCCCGACCACATCGCGATCCGGGTCGCGCCGGGCCCGGCCGCCGATCCGCCCGGGGCGGTCAGAACAGCACCACGCTGCGGAGGACCTCGCCGCGCTCCATCTTGTGGAACGCCGCCTCGACATCGCCGAGGCCGATCGTCTCTGAGACGAACTTCTCCAGCGGCAGCCGCCCGTCCAGGTGCAGATCGACCAGCATCGGGAAGTCACGGCTGGGCAGGCAGTCCCCGTACCAGGAGGACTTGAGCGCGCCTCCGCGTCCGAACACCTCCTGCAACGGCAGTTCCAGCCGCATCTCCGGCGTCGGCACGCCGACCAGGACCACGACGCCGGCCAGGTCACGGGCGTTGAACGCCTGCGTGTAGGTCTCGGGCCGCCCGACCGCGTCGATCACCACGTCGGCCCCGAAGCCGTCGGTGAGCTCCCTGATCCCCTCGACCGCGTCGGATTCCCGTGAGTTGATCGTGTGGGTGGCGCCGAAGTCGCGGGCCCAGCCGAGCTTCCTGTCGTCGACGTCGACCGCGATGATCGTCTTCGCGCCGGCCAGCCGGGCGCCGAGCACGGCGGCGTCGCCGACCCCGCCGCAGCCGATCACCGCGACCGTGTCGCCGCGGCTGACGCCGGCCGTGTTGATCGCCGCGCCCAGGCCGGCCATCACCCCGCACCCGAGCAGCCCGGCCGTGGCCGCCCCGATCGCGGGGTTGACCTTCGTGCACTGGCCCGACGCGACCAGCGTCTTGTCGGCGAACGCGCCGATGCCGAGCGCGGGCGAGAGCGGGGTGCCGTCGGCCAGCGTCATCTTCTGGGTCGCGTTGTGGGTGGCGAAGCAGTACCACGGGCGGCCGCGCCTGCACGCCCGGCACTGCCCGCAGACCGCGCGCCAGTTGAGGATGACGAAGTCGCCCGGGGCCACGTCGGTCACGCCGTCACCGACGGCCTCGACGACCCCGGCCGCCTCGTGCCCGAGCAGGTAGGGGTAGTCGTCGCCGATCCCGCCCTGCTTGTAGTGCAGGTCGGTGTGGCAGACGCCGCACGCCTGGACGTTGACCAGCGCCTCGCCCGGGCCAGGCTCGGGCACCAGGATCTCGGTCACCTCGACCGCCTCGCCCTTGCCTCGCGACACCACGCCACGCACGCTGATCGCCATCCCCGACTCCTTCTCTTCCCTCATGAAAATCAAGATCTTCCTATCGAACGGACCCTGTCTTCGCCTGGCCCGCTAACGCATTCTCGCCCTCCGGCGGGCGACTCGTACAGCACCAGCCAGCGACCGGCCCGCTACGGCGCGGACGCTCGTCAGACGCGGTCGGCGGCGCGCCCGCGCCAGGAGACGGCCCGGCCCGAGTAGTGGCGCCGCGCCGAGTCGGCCGTCATCGCCGCGTACAGGAGCGCGATCAGCGGCAGGGCGGGCGCCCGGAGCGGCGACAGCCGGTAGAACCGGAGCATCGGCAGGTAGCTCGCCGTCATCAGCGCCCAGCCGAGCAGGCCGGCGATCCCGGTCACGGCCACCGCCGCGCCGGCCGAGCCGGCGGCGGCCGCGATCAGCGCCGCGATCACGCCGGCGGGCGGCACCGCGTAGAGCAGCAGCAGGCCGGCCAGGGTGCCCGCGAGCAGGGCGGGGTTGTACCGGAGCTGGACGTAGGCGGAGCGGGCGATCATGTGCCAGAGGCTGGCCAGGCTCGGGTAGGGCCGGTCGGACCTGATGTCAGTGGTGAGGCCGAGCCAGATGCGGTTGCCGTTCCTCTTCAGCAGCGTGCCGAGGGCCACGTCGTCGATCAGCGCGCCCCGCATCGGCTCGAGGCCGCCCGCCCGTTCCAGCGCCTCCGTCCGGATCAGCATGCAGCCGCCGGCGCCTGCTCTCGTGCGGCTCTTCGGGATCGTTGACCTTCTTGAACGGGTAGAGCTGGGCGAAGAAGTAGACGAACGCGGGCACGATCACGCGTTCCCAGGCCGTCTCCGCGCGGAGCAGGGCCATCTGGGAGACCAGGGCGCGGTCGTCGTCTTCGGCCGCCTGGACCAGGTCCCGCAGCGCGGTCGGCGCCCAGGCGATGTCCGCGTCGGTGAACAGCACGTAGCCGGGTCGCGCGACCGCTGGCGGACCGCCTTCCGACCCGGCCGCGGGCAGACCTGGTGCCGCCGAGGACCCGGTTCGGGCCGCGTTCCCGGTATCGACCGCCGCCGCCAGGCCCTGGGCCATCGCCCAGACCTTGCCCGCCCAGCCGTCGGGCCGGGGGCGGCCGGGCACGACGGTCAGCGGCGCGCCGCCGTCGCGGGCGGCCTTCTCGCCCAGTTCGGCGGCGACGTCGGCGGTGCCGTCGTCGCTCCCGTCATCGACCAGGAAGACGCGGAACTGCCCGGGGTACTCCTGCGCCAGCAGCGTCGGCAGCGTGCCGGGCAGGGAGTCCGCCTCGTTGCGGGCGGGCACGACGGCGACGACCGCCGGCCACTGGTCGTGGCCGGCGGTCGACGTGGCCTTGTGCGGCCGCGGCGGCAGCCGCTGTCCGGTCCGCCAGAAACCCCCGTGCGCCGCCACCAGATAGATCCAGGCAGCGGCGCTGACTGCACCGGCGATCGCGAGTCCAAGCACGCCAGCAGCTTGGCACATCCGCGGGCGCTACCGGACACCCGTCGCCCGCTACATGGTCACCAGGCCGCGCTGGCCGTCGTAGGCGCGGGCCCGGATCCGCGCAGGCCGCTTCGGGCGCGTTTCGCGCAGGTAGGCCGGCACGCTGCGACTCTCGCCTGGGTGCCGGTCGGGATGACGCAGCACGAGCCAGAGCGGGACGCCGACCCAGGCGCCGAACGCGAGGACCATGAGCGGGACGTTCATCCACAGAACTTGAGCGGTCATCATTGCCTCCTTGACCCGCTTTCCTGACGCGAGCCTTCATCGCTACGCCCTCAACGATGCTCGACCGGCCTCTGATAACCCCTGCTGCGGGCTATGCCCCCGCTCTGCATCCGGACCGTTCTTCTGAACTCCCTCTGCGCCTTCGGAATCCGCCCGGTCCGGAATGGCCGGCTGCGCGGCTCGAGCCAGACCTGGCCTTGACCTTGGCCTTGGCCCTGGCCTTGACGTGACCGCCGAGCGCCACCGGATGCCCGACGACACCATGCGTCACTCGTGCCGCTTTGGTTGAGGCAGGCCGACGTTCGGGCGCCAGCGTGTGCTGTTCGGGTCGCGGGGCGCCCCCTCCGGAACACGATGACGTCCAACGCGCCGGAAGGGAGCCCCTAATGGAACACAATGACGGCGACGACCGCCTTGAAGCCGTCGACCGGATAACTGAACCGCATTTGCCACTGGCGACCACGATCCGGAGGTAACAGCAGTTTCGTTATCTTCTTGACGCAACGCCGGAACGTGACGCGATGTCTTCATTAGAAGAGGATTCAACTATAAGAATGATCGCGTTGTAGAAGGGCGTGAATGGCATGGGAGCAGGGAAACGCGGCAACCGCCTGGCGCGGATCGGGGCGTCCGCGATCGCGGCCGCCACCGTCGCGGCCGCGTGCACGGCAGCGGCCGCGTCGTCGGCCTCGGCGGCGACCTCCGGGCCGGCCAAGGCGACGGTAGTGGCAGCGAAGACCGTCTCGGCGCGGAGCGCGACGCCCGCTTATGTCCCGCCGAGCGGCACCTTGCGTGAGGGGTCGTCGGGTGCCGCCGTCAAGGCCCTGCAGCAGCGCCTGGCGTCGCTCAAGTACGACCCGGGCACGATCGACGGCCACTTCGGCGCCAACACCGAGGATGCCGTCTGGGCGTTCCAGGAGATCAACGGGGTCAAGGTCACCGGCGTGATCGACACGGCCACCAAGCGGGCGCTCGTCAGCCCGAAGACGTACCGGTCGAACGATCCCCGCCAGGACGGCACCAGGATCGAGGTCAACCAGGCGCTCGAGGTGCTGATCCTCTACAAGAAGGGCCAGATCTCGCTGATCAGCCACGTCTCGACCGGCGGCGGCTACTGGTACAACTGCGGCGGCGGCGAGTGCCAGGCGATCACGCCCAACGGCAACTACCGGACCGACGACTACATGCCCGGCTGGGTCAAGGTGCCGCTCGGCGCGATGTACAACCCGGTGTTCTTCATCAGCACCGTGTACGCCATCCATGGCGACACGTACGTCCCGGTGTTCCCGGACTCGCACGGCTGCGTCCGCCTGCCGATGTTCATCGCCGACTTCTTCCACACCCTGGTCGCCACCCGGGGCACCGAGGTCTTCATCTACGGCAAGGCCCAGTGGATGAAGTGAATTAGCGCGGCTAACGATCTGGACGTCCCATCGCCGGCCGGGAGATAGTGAGAAGCGGCGCGACCGCGCTGCCCCGGCCGGCGTCCGGGTCGTAACTGCTGGTAAAGGTGGACATATGCTGCAGGCCTTCGTCTTCGAGCGAGTTGGCGTCGTCGTCGGCGACCTGTATTTCCTCGACCCCAACCCCCACCCGGGGCAGGAGGGCGCCGAGCACGGCGTCCGGCTCGAGCTGCGGGTCTTCGACCGCGGCGACCTCAAGGGAACGATCTACTCGGCCATGCCGATCGAGGTCGGACGCCCGATCTGGCGGGTCGACCTGCTCGAGGCGGTGGACGGCAAGCCCGGCAGCTTCAACCGGACCCACCACCACCCGAAGTTCCACGGCTGGGACCCGGCGCCCCGGCAGTTCCTGCGTGAGCTCTCGTCCGACCCGCTCGGCTGGCTGGCGGGGCAGCTGGCCGACCTGCCCGCGGTGCTCGAGCGGGCCGGCGTGGCACCCGACGTGGCCGACCCCTCCGACGCGGCTTCGCTGCGGGACATCGCCCCGGCCATCGTCGGCGTCACCGGCATGATGCTGGACAAGGTCCGGGCCGGCGAGCTCGGCCTCCCGCCCGCCGACGACGCGGTCGACAGCATCAGGAACGGCTGGCTCTAATTCCCCGCCCCGGGTCCCCCGACTGGGGGACCCGCGGAGGGCGGAGAGGACGGCCGCGATCACCATGAAGCCCACCGACTCGTAGAAGGCCGCGTGCAGGCCGGTGGTGAACGCGGCCGCGAGCGGGCCGTGCAGTGACGTGGAGCCGACGAAGATCGCGAACGCGAGGTCACGCGAGATCGACCGCGACGCGACCAGGATGGCCACCGCGAACGAGAACACCATGCCGATGTTGGCGAACGTCCGCAGCATCCCCGACGCGATGCCGAACATGTCCGGCGGCGCCGCCTTCATCACCGCCGAGCTGTTGGCGGGGAAGAACATGCTGGTCCCGATCCCGTTGACCAGGCTGATGGCGACGATGACCCAGAGCGGGGTGGAGATCGTGAGCTGCGCGTAGCAGATCAGCGCGATCGCCTGGATGCCGAGCCCGAGGGTGGCCGGGAGGACCGGGCCCGCGCCGGTCCGCCAGCCTGCCCGCGTAGAGGCCGACGCCGCCCGACACGATGTAGCCGGGCACGAGCAGCAGCGAGGCGTGGATCGGGGAGAGGCCGCGCGGCCCCTGCAGGTACATCAGCACCAGGAAAAGCACCGCGAAGCTGGCCAGACCCTGGAAGAGCGAGGCGCACAACGACGCCGCCATGGTCGGGACCCGGAAGATCTTGAGCGGCAGCATCGGCGCGGTGACCCGCGCCTCGATGAGCACGAACAGGCCGATGAGCACCACGCCGCCGACCAGGAAGCCGACCGTCGAGGCGTCGAGCGGCGCGTTCGCGAGCTTGGTGATCGCCCACAGCACGCCGAACAGGCCGAGCCCGAGCGCGATCATGCCGAGCGGGTCAAGGCGCTGGCGGGTCCGCTCCCCCTTGTCGCGGAGCACCCGCAGCGCCCCGACGATGGCGAGCACCCCGGTCGGCACGTTGATCCAGAAGATCCAGCGCCACGAGACGTAGGTCACGATCAGCCCGCCGAGCACGATGCCGAGCATCGCGCCGATCGTCCAGCCGAGGGCGGTGAACCCGTACGCGCGGCCGCGTCGCTCGCGCGGGTACAGATCGGCGATCACCGCACCGCTGTTGGCCATGATCAGCGCGCCGCCAATGCCCTGCACGACCCGGAAGACGATGATCGACAGCTCGTTCCAGGCAAGCGCGCACAGGAGCGAGCCCAGGACGAACACCGCGAAGCCGGTCTCGTACATGCGCACCCGACCGAACATGTCGCCGAGCCTGCCCACCTGGGTGGCGAGCAGCGTGATGACCAGCAGGAAGCTGATGATCACCCAGACCACGTCGGTCAGCGGGACATGGAGGCTGCGCTCGATCTCGGGGAGCGCCAGGACCACGATCGTGGTGTCGACGGCGGTCATCAGGACGCCCGCCATGATCACGATCATGGCGAGGCCGATCCGCTCCGGCTGCCGGTTGTCGGAGTCGGTGCCGCCCCGCGCGGGGGTATTTGGCCGGAGCCGGGGGAAAGTCACTTACTTAGCCTAACGAAAGGTAGTTTTTTTGCCAGCCGAGACTAGGCTGTGTTTCCGGTGTTCCAACTACAGGAGCGGCAGTGTGGCTCGCGACGAATCCGCGATTGGCACGGTAGGCGTGATCACCCTCGCCACCCGAGGCCAGGCCGGTCCCGGCGAGGTCCGGATCAGGATCCGCGGCGGTTCAGAAAACTTCACCGCCTGGTCGCAGACGCCCCTGCCGATCGGCACGACCGTCCTTATCACCGACTCCCGGGGCAGGCGTACGGTCGATGTTATGGAATGGACCGATCCGCTCGGTGAGGCCCCCACCATCCATGGTTCTACAGAAGTTCCTCGCTCAGGAGAGTGAAACGATGTTCGGTTATCGAGTTCCCGCCCCCGATGAGGCGATGCTCATCTCCGGCGGTACGCGCGGCATGAAGGACGCGCCATTCCGGGTCGTCACCGGGCACGGCGCCTTCGTCACGCCGTTTTTCCGCAAGGTCCGCTACCTGACGCTCGCCATGCGGGAGGCCGAGGTCGCCGAGACCTGCGTCACCCATCAGGGCATCTCACTGAACGTCCGCGCGGTCATCGCGTTCAAGGTCGGCAACGACACCGAGTCCATCGTCAACGCGGGCCAGCGATTCCTCTCCGATCAGGATCAGATGGCGGTGCTGACCGGCCGTATCTTCGCCGGCCACCTGCGCTCGATCATCGGCTCGATGACGGTCGAGGAGATCGTCACCGAGCGGCAGAAGCTGGCCACCGAGGTGCTCGACGGGTCCAAGGCCGAGATGGTCTCGATCGGGCTGACCGTCGACTCGCTGCAGATCCAGTCGATCGACGACATGGGCGCCGGCTACATCGCGGCGATGGCGGCGCCGAACAATGCCGCCATCCAGCGGCAGGCCAAGATCGCCCAGGCGGCGGCCGACCAGGCGTCGGCCGAGGCGGTGCAGGCCTCGGCCCGCAAGCAGGCTGAGTTCGAGCGGCAGACCGCCGTCGTCCGGGCGCAGTACAAGGCCGAGATCGACAAGGCCCAGGCGGAGGCGGCCCAGGCCGGGCCGCTGGCGCAGGCCGGAGCGCAGCGCGCGGTGATCGCCGCGCAGACCGAACTCGCCCAGCACCAAGCCGACCTGCGCCAGCAGCAGCTCGTCTCCGAGGTCATCAAGCCCGCCCAGGCCGAGGCCGAGAAGGTCAAGATCCTTGCCGTCGCCGACGCCGAGCGGACCCGCATCGCGGCCGAGGCGGCCGCGTCGAACAACCGGGTCGCGCTCGACCAGCTGCTGATCGCCCAGCTGCCGCAGATCGTCAAGGAGGCGGCCGTCGGCCTGCAGGGCGCCAACGTCACCGTGCTCAACGGCTCCGACGGCCTCGGCGAGATCGCCGCCGGCCTGGTCAGCCAGGGTCTGACGATCCTCGAGTCGGTCCGCCGCGGTGTCGGCGTCCCGCCGGTCGATGGCAGTGCCCCGAGCGGCCAGAACACCCCCAAGGGCATCGGCAACGGCAAGTCACCGAACGCCTAGCCGCGAGGTGCGAGCAGGGCCGCCAGCTCGGCGGCGGGCGAGCCTTCGCGAAGGGTGCCGTGTACCAGTTCCACACGGTGGACTACGCGAGGGCTCGCCACCCGGACCGCGGTGATGCCGGTCGGGGGCAGGGCCGTTTCCGGCAGCAGGGTGAGGCCGTGCCCGGCCGCCGCCAGCCGGATCAGGGACATGACGTCCGATCCGTCGTAGCGGAAGGAGGGCCGGAAGCCCTCCACGCCGGCCAGCCGGCGGATCTCCGCCAGGGGCGAGGTCACGTCGGGCGCCTCCATCCACCGCGCGTCGGCCAGATCCGACAGGCGCAGGCCGGCTCGTCTGGCCAGTGGGTGATCGTCCGGAAGCACGATCGCGACGCCCGCCTGGCTGATGCGCACGGCGGTCAGCGACGCGAACTCCGGGAGCGGATCACCCGGGGCGGTCAGACCGTCGGCCAAACCGACGTCGAACTCGCCGCGCGCGACCGCGGTGAGCACGTGCTCGCGCGGTCCTACCCGAACCGCGACGTCGACCCTCGGCCGCCGTCGCCGGAGCTCGGCCAGCGCCGGCGCCAGCCCGGGCGATCCCGCGGCCAGCGGGGTCGCGCCCACGACGAGGGCGGCGGCCGGCGCCAGGGTCATCCGGGTGACGTCGGCCCTGGCCGCGTCCAGGCGGAGCAGCAGCTCCTCGGCGTGCTCGAGCAGGCGCCCGCCGGCCTCGGTCGGCGACACCGGGCGGCGATGGAGGAGCGGGACCTTGAGGTCGCTCTCCAGCGCGGCTATCTGCTGTGAAATGGCCGCCTGGGTGTAGCCGAGCTCGACGGCGGCGGCCGAGAAGGAACCGAGCCTGGCCACGGCGACGAAGGTCCGGAGCAGTTGGGCTTCCACGCGATAAGCATTGCTTATCGAAGTACAAGAAACCATCGTTGGCGCTTAACCAGGCGTCGAGGTCATGATGGCCGTATGACGCATCCCATGGCAAGGATCGCCCTGGTGGGCGACCGTTCGGCCAACGTCCGCGCGCACGCCCGCATCCCCGCGGTCATCGACGCGCTGCTCCGGCGCGACGGAATCGCGCTGGACGCCTACTGGATCGCGACCGCCGACGTCGCCGCGTGCGACCTCGGCCGGTTCGACGCCATCTGGCTGGTCCCCGGCAGCCCGTACGACAGCCCCGACGGGGCCATGGCCGCCGTGCGCACCGCGCGCGAGCAGCGGATCCCATTCCTCGGGACCTGCGGTGGCTTCCAGTACGCGCTGCTGGAATTCGCGCGCAACGTCTGCGGGCTGCCCGCGGTCGAGAACGCCGAGGTCGCCCCCGAAGCCGACGAGCACCTGATCGTGCAGCTCGAGTGCTCGCTGAAGGGCCACGAGGAGGCGGTCATGATCGTGCCGGGCACGCGCGCGGCCGGGATATCCGGCCCGGGGCGCCGGACCGAGCGCTACCACTGCGACTACGGCCTGAACGCGGCCTATCTGGATCGACTATCCCAGGGCGGGCTGCGGTTCAGCGGCTTCGACGACAGCGGTCGGGTCAGGATCGCGGAACTTCCCGGGCATCCGTTCTTCGTCGGCACGCTCTTCCAGCCCGAACTCCACGGCGACGGCACCCAGCCGCACCCGATCATCGCCGCCATGGCCGCGGCCGCGTCGAAGCACGCCACCGAAGCGGCCGACCCGGCCGCCGTGGCCGGCTAGACCCGTCTAGACCCGTCTAGACCCGTCTAGACCTCAGGATTCCTGAGCAGGACGAAGTTGATCGCGGTGACCTTCATGGCCAGGTCGCCGTCCTGATTGATCAGCTCGGCCAGCGAGCGGACGATGCCGCGGTCGGGCTTGCTGTTCGAGCGCCGCGCCTCGAGGACGGTGGCACGGGCGTGCAGCGTGTCGCCGGGCCGCACCGGCCGGGGCCAGCGAATCTCATCGACGCCCACCGCCCCCAGACCGGACTCGGGGCTGACGAAGTGCTCCACCAGCAGCCGCATCATCTTGCTGGTGGTCTGCCAGCCGCTCGCGATCAGGCCTCCGAACGGACCGTCCTCGGCCGCTACCGGGTCGATGTGAAAGGGCTGCGGGTCGTACTCCTTGGCGAAGGCGATGATCTCCCCCTCATCGAGGGAGAACGTGCCGCAGTCGACCACCAGCCCGGGGACATAGTCCTCGAAATAGCGGATCACGCGCTCAGGATGATCAGTCACGTCGGCCAGTATCCCAACTGGGGCCGCTCCCCGTCATCAGTCGGGCGAACTCTGTCCATGACGCGACGCATTTGTCCGAATTACATCACGACACGATCAAGAAAAAGACTCGAAATGCCTGCGACCGGCAGCGGGCGCCTGCCATAGTTCCATCGAACGGTTCGGCGGGACAAAGTCCAACAAACGGTCCGATACCGCAACATAGCGGGCGGTTAGCCCGACCAGAGCGTGTAGGCCCGCCGAGAGGCTCTAGCAGCCGCGTAGGCGGGCGAGGCATCGAAGCATGGGGAGAGCATGACCGCTGGGCACAATGACCGCCGCCTCGTGAAGATCAGGCGCCGAGGCAGGCACTCGACCCCCTCCCAGGTGGAGCGGGTGGCGGTGCAGGCGGGCAAGGCGGCTCCGGCCGTGGCCATCGCCGGCGCGCTGGTGGCGGTCCCGGGGGCGCAGTCCGCGTTCGCCGCGCAGGACGCGCCGGCCACGGTGACGCAGACGCACGAGGCCGTGCACGCCGACCGTGCCGCGCACACGGGAACGGCGGCCACGCTCGACTCGATCTCCGCTCGCTCGGTCACCGTCGCGTCGACCGGTAACGCCAAGCACACCGCGCAGGTCGGGTCCAGCCACTACACGGTCCGCAGCGGCGACACGCTGTCGAAGATCGCCCAGCACTTCTACGACAAGGCCGCCGACTGGGGCTACGTCTACCACGAGAACGCCAAGACGGTCTCCAACCCGAACCTGATCTTCGTCGGCCAGCGGCTGGACATCCCGGCCACCGTGCCGGCCGGCTACAAGCTCAGCGACTACCAGCCGCGGCACGCCGTCGCCGGTCGCGGTGGCGGACACGGTCGAGACCAGCTCGAACTCCGGCAGCTCGAGCTCCCGCTCCAGTAGCCACACCGGCGGCAGCCACACCGGCGACGGCAGCGCCGTCGTCGTGCAGTCGGCCAGCACCGGTTCCTCCGGCGGGCTGAGCGGCACGCTCAGCTGCTCCGGCCTTGAGGAGCTCTGGAGGTCGGCCGGCGGCAACCCAGCCGACGCGTTCATGGCGGCCGAGATCGCGAAGGCCGAATCCGGCGGCAACCAGTACGCGCTGAGCCCGACCGACGACTACGGCTACTGGCAGATCAACGCGTCAAACGGCGCGCTCGCCACGTTCAACGCCTACGGCAACGCCCGGTCCGCCATCATCCTCTCGGACGACGGCAGCAACTGGAACGCGTGGACCACCTACCACACCGGCGCCTACGAGGGCCGCTGCTAGCCCCGCAAACCTGCTCCAGAAGCCGATCAGGCCGCGCTCCCCCGGGCGCGGCCTGGTCGGCTTTCTCCGTCTTGACGGCTTGCGACATGCGACTCTCATCAACTACATTGTAGTCATGAGCAAGAAGAGCCCGACTCCGGTCCGATTCGACATGATGGTGGCCGACCGACTGGCTGTGTTCGTGTCGATCAACCATGGGCTCTCGCTGTCTTCTGCCGCCAACATGCTGGTAGACGAGGGACTAAGAATGATGGAGCATCCCGGCGTCCTCTTCAGGACTGGTCCGACCGGCCGTCGGGCCGGATTGGCCGCAGGACCCGATGTGTGGGAGGTCGTCCGCGCAGTCAGGTCCGCTCGTGGCGCCGAACCCGGTCTCGGAGAGGGCGAGCTGCTGGCGCTCGTCGCTGAGAACACCGGCGTCCCGGAGCGCCTGATCCGGGTCGCCACCGGCTATTGGGCCGCCTACCCGGACGAGATCGACGCCGAGATAGCGGCGGCCGACGCAGCCGAGGACAACGCCGAGCGGGCGTGGCGCCGTGAGCGGGAACTCCTGGGCGGCTGACCCCAGGTGCCGCGCCCGCTACTACTCGATGAGATGTTCCCCGGGGCGATGGCTGAGCAGTTGTCCGCCAAGGGACATGACGTACGCGCCGTGGTGGCTAGCCCCTTGTTCGCCGGGCTGCCCGACGAGGAGATTCTCATCGGCGCCGCTGAGGCGGGTCGAGCGCTGGTCACGGCCAACATCAAGGACTTCATGCCAATCGACGCCCGCTATCGGGCGACGGGCCGTACCCATGCGGGACTCATCATGGTCGCCGCGAAGACGTTCCCGCAGAACCGTGCCTATGTGGCTGCGGTGACAACGGCACTCAACTCGCTACTCACTTCGACCTCGGATGAGCTCGGGGGGCAGATCGTCTTTCTTCAGCGCGAGTAGCCGAAACGCGTGAGCTAGCGGGGGGCGGCGAGGACGTCGGCGATGCCCTCGCGGGCGAGCTCGTCGGCGCGCTCGTTGCCTGGGTCGCCGGCGTGGCCCTTGACCCAGTGCCAGGTGACCTGGTGCGGTGCCATCGCCGCGACGAGGCGCTGCCACAGGTCGACGTTCTTGACCGGCTGCTTGGCGGCGGTCTTCCACCCGTTGCGCTGCCAGCCCGGCAGCCACTTGGTGATCCCGTCGAGCACGTACTTGCTGTCGGTGTAGAGCTGCACCGTCACCGGACGGCTGAGCGCCTCGAGCGCGGAGATCGCGGCGAGCAGCTCCATCCGGTTGTTCGTGGTCGCCCGGTCGCCGCCATGCAGCTCCTTCACCACGGTGCCGTAGCGCAGCACCGCTCCCCAGCCACCCGGACCCGGATTGCCGCTGCATGCCCCGTCGGTGTAGATAACGGCCTCGTCCATGTCGCACAGGTTATTCCTTCCCGCGCCCCAATACGCCGAAGGGCCGTGCACCGGAAACGCGCTTGGCTCTCGCGCGACCTCCCGTCCACGTGCCCGCACGCGTCGGCGACGAACGGGCCGCCTGGCAGTACCGCATCGGCTCGTTCCTGCGGCTCGGGTCGCGGGTGGCGTTCGGCAGCGACTGGCCGGTGTCGAGCGCCGACCCGCTGCAGGAGATGCACGTGGCGGTCAACCGGATGCTCTCGACCAGGCTCGGCGCGCCGGGATCGGCCGAGACTACCGTGCCGCTGCTGCCGGACGAGGCGATCACGATCGGCCCCGCCGTCGACGCGTTCACCCGCGGCGTCGCCTACGTGAACCACGAGGAGGACGTGGCCGGCACGGTCGAGCTCGGCAAGCTGGCCGACATCGCCGTGCTCACCCAGGACATCTACGCGGTCCCGGCGGCCGCCATCGGCGACACCACGGTCGCGCTGACGGTCGCCAGCGGCCAGATTGTGCACGGCGATGAATAGTGAACGGAGCGTGAACGGGCCGGGAACGGGCCCACGGGACCGGGAGCAACTGCCCGTTCGATAGGAAAGGCATGTGAACCGGGCGTCGACCTGTCGATGAACACCCGCCCCCCGCTCGTGACCTGGCGGCATTGATGTGCTGTATTTAGAAAGTGATCAACGCGCTGCCTTCGCCCGGCTCGGATGACCCGGCAGACCTGGCCATCCTGGCCGGACTGACGGTACAAGACAACGAAGACGACGATCCGGTCCTGCTCTGGCC
Source organism: uncultured Actinomycetota bacterium (assembly GCA_963836195.1). Lineage (GTDB taxonomy): Bacteria > Actinomycetota > Actinomycetes > Streptosporangiales > Streptosporangiaceae > Trebonia. Next base: position 73,260 of record CAWIIX010000006.1, read on the forward strand.
CGACGGCACGCAGGTCGACACCTGGCGCGAGGACTACCCGTACGACGAGCGAATGTCCCGCGAGTACTACGAGCGCGCCAAGCGGCTGCTCCAGATCGAGCTGGTCAAGCTGCAGAACTGGGTCAAGGACACGGGCCAGCGGATCGTCATCATCTTCGAGGGACGCGACGCGGCGGGCAAGGGCGGCACGATCAAGCGGTTCACCGAGCACCTCAACCCGCGCGGCGCGCGGGTCGTCGCGCTGGAGAAGCCCAGCGAGCGGGAGAAGACCCAGTGGTACTTCCAGCGGTACGTGACGCACCTGCCGTCGGCCGGGGAGATCGTGCTGTTCGACCGCTCCTGGTACAACCGGGCCGGGGTCGAGCGGGTGATGGGGTTCTGCACCCCTGAGGAGTACCTGGAGTTCATGCGGGAGGCGCCGGAATTCGAGCGGATGCTGGTGCACTCCGGGATCTCGATGACGAAGTTCTGGTTCTCGGTTACCCGGTCCGAGCAGCGAACGCGGTTCATCATCCGGCAGGTCGACCCAGTCCGGCGGTGGAAGCTGTCACCCATGGACATCCAGTCGCTCGACAAGTGGGAGGACTACACCGAGGCGAAGGAGGCGATGTTCTTCTACACCGACACCGCCGACGCGCCGTGGACGGTGGTCAAGTCCAACGACAAGAAGCGCGCCCGGCTCGAGGCGATCCGGCACATCCTCGAGCAGTACGACTACGAGGACAAGGACGAGGAGGTCGTCGGGAAGCCGGACGGGAAGATCATCGGGCCGCCGGCGCTGCTGTCGGAGAACGCAACCATCGAGACGTTCACTAGATTGTGACAGTGAGCATTACTGAGAAGGGCATCACCGAGACCGCCATCACCGAGATCACCTCCGAGGACGAGCTGCGGGCGACGCTGGGCGGGTTCCCGTCCGGGCGGGCCGCGACCAAGGACCGGCCCGCGCTGCATCCGCTGCAGATCGAATGGCTGCGCAGGTCGCCGTTCTGCGTGCTGGCCACGTCGGACGCGGACGGCAACTGCGACGCCTCCCCCAAGGGCGACCCGGCCGGGCAGCTCATCCACGTGCTGGACCCCCGCACCGTCGCCATCGCCGAGCGCCCGGGCAACAAGCGCGCCGACGGGTACCTCAACATTCTGTCCAACCCGCATGTGGGGCTCATCGCGCTGATCCCCGGGCGCAACGACACGCTGCGCATCAACGGCCGCGCCCGGCTCGTGCGAGACGCCCCGTTCTTCTCCGAGCTGGTCGTCCGCGGCCAGCGACCGGTGCTGGCGGTGGTCATCGAGATCGAGACGGTGTTCTCGCACTGCCCGAAGGCGTTCCTGCGATCGACGCTGTGGGAGCCGTCGTCCTGGCCCGCCGCCGACGCGCTGCCGTCGGTCGCCGCGCTGAGCAAGGCGGTGCAGCAGGACTCGGCGGAGACGCTCGAGGAACTGGAGGCGCATTACTCGGTGGCGAACTACTCCAAGCTGTTGTACTGAGCCCAGAGCGCCGGGATCGTCACCCCGAGGCTGCCTAGCAGCCCCCGCAGCAACGGCAGGGAGATGCCGATCACGTTGTTGTGGTCGCCGTCGATCGATTCGACGAACCAGCCGCCAAGGCCCTCGATGGTGAAGCCGCCGGCCATGCCGAGCGGCTCGCCGGTGAAGACGTAGGCGGAGATCTCCTCTTCGGTCAGGGTGCCGAACCGGATCGTCGTCGCGGCCACCGCCTCGACCCGTTTACCGGTCGCTGCGTCGATCACGCAGTGCCCGGTGTAGAGCGTGCCGGACCGGCCCGACATCTCATGCCAGCGGGCGGCCGCCTCCACTAGGTCGGCCGGCTTGCCGTAGCCGCGGCCGTCGAGGTCGAGCATCGAGTCGCAGCCGATGACGATGCCGTCGTCGAGCGAGGCGGCGACGGCCGACGCCTTGGCCGACGCGAGCACGGCGGCGAACTCCTCGGTCGACTCGGCCGAGAACGCGTCCTCGTCAACACCGCTGACGATGACCTGGGGATCGAGGCCGGCCGCGCGCAGCACTGCGAGGCGAGCCGGGGAAGCTGAAGCTAGTACGAGGCGCACGCTTGTAGAACATACGGCAACAGATGACGGGGCGTAGCATCGTTGCCATGCGTTTTGGCCTCGTTGGCACTGGTTACTGGGCAGGCTCGACCCACGCGCCCGCGCTCGCCACCACCCCGGGGGCCCGGCTGGCGTCCGTCTGGGGGCGGGACCCGGATGCCGCCGGCGCGCTGGCCGCCACGGCACGGCGCGACCGCCTACGACGACTTCGACGCGTTCCTCGGCAGCGTGGACGCGGTCGCGTTCTCGGTCCCGCCGGACGTCCAGGCGCCGCTCGCGGTCCGCGCGGCCGAGGCGGGCAAGCACCTGCTGCTCGAGAAGCCGGTCGCGCTGTCGGTCGCGGACGCCGACGCGGTCGTCACCGCCGTCGAGAAGGCCGGCGTCGCCTCGGTCGTGTTCTTCACCTGGCGGTTCAACCGCGAGATCCGCGCCTGGCTGGCCGATGAGCAGGCCCGCGGCGGCTGGTCCGGCAGCGGCTGGTCGGGCGGGGTGGCGGTCTGGCTCGGCACCGCCCTCGCCGACGACTCCCCGTTCAACACGCCCTGGCGACGGCAGAAGGGCGCGCTCTGGGACCTCGGCCCGCATCTGGCGGGCATGCTCTGGGCGTGCCTCGGCCCGGTGACGTCGGTGTCCGCCGTGCCCGGCCAGGGTGACCTGCGGCACCTGGTCCTTCAGCACGAGGGCGGCGCCTCCTCGACCATGACCACGGCGCTCGACGCTCCCGAGCCGGCCGAGGGGTTCAACCTGTTCGTCTGGGGCGCGGCGGGCCGGTCGATCATGCCCGCCACCCCGGACGACCCCGAGCAGTGCCTGCGCGTCGCCGCGGCGGAACTCATCGCCAGCGCCGACGCAGGCCAGCCGGAGCACCCCTGCGACGTCCGTTTCGGCCGCGACATCGTCGCGGTCCTGGCCGAGGCCGAGGCCCAGCTCACCGCGCGCGGCTAGGCGTCGAAGGGCTTGAGTTGTCAAGCGGAAGCTTGGCGGGCCAGCTGGCGGCGGCCGCCGGACGGCGTCCTCGTGGTGGCGGATGCGGGTTGTGAGGCGGTCGTGGCGGATGTCGACGGACCGGCCGGGGCAGGGGCCGTGATCGTGTGCAGTTGGGGGCCGCGTTTTCCGGCTGCGGGCGTCTGCGTGTGCCGTTGGGGGCAGCCCGCGACCCAAAGTGCCCACGATGAGCCCCATATCCGCCCGGCTTGGTGCACGAGGTGACGCTGAGGAATGTGTTGATGCCCGGCCGCCGGCGTGAGGGCGCGTAACCCCTATTAGGCCTCACGTTCACCACCGAACTCGACGTTAAGTTCCGGTAGCAACCAGGCGCGCCACTGTACCTGTGTGCACGTGTCCGCCTAGGCTTTACCGATATGAATAGCTCGCCCGCCGTACCGGATCCACAGCACCTGCGCGCCTCGGACGCCGACCGGGAGCGCGTCGCCGAAACACTGCGCCAGGCCGCCGGCGACGGACGGCTGACCATGGACGAGCTCGACGAGCGGCTCGACGCCGTGTACGCGGCCAAGACCTACGCGGAGCTCGTTCCGATCACCCAGGACCTGCCCGACCACAGCGGCGCAGCGTACGTGCCCGCGCCCTCCCGCCCGGCCGCGGGAGACGTGCGCCAGTACGGCGGGGAGCCGACGTCGCACACCGCCGTCGCCATCCTCGGCGGCTTCTCCCGCAAGGGCGACTGGGTGGTGCCGAAGACCTTCAACGCCTTCATGCTCCTGGGCGGCGGCGAAATCGACCTGCGCGACGCCCGGTTCGCCGAGCGCGAGGTCTCCATCCACGTGGTCGCGATCCTCGGCGGATGCGAGATCACCGTGCCCGAGGACGCCACCGTCAACGTCAACGGCGTCGGCATCATGGGCGCGTTCGAGCATTCGGCCCAGGGGATGTCCGGCAGCTCAGACGGACCGGTCATCAACATCAGCGGCGTCGCCTTCATGGGCGGCGTCGACGTCGTCCGCAGACCCCCGAAGAAGTCCAAGCGCGAAAAGCTCGAGGCCAAGCGCCGCCGCGAACTCGAATAGCGTGGACCGATTCGACACCTGGCTGAACGCGCAGCGAGGCTGGCGACGCCTCGCGCTCATCGGGGCCGCGTTGTACGCGCCGTCGGTCATAATCGGCTTCTGCTCCTGGCTCGGCTTCGAACTCTGGGCGGCCGAGGCTTCCCCGGATCCGACGCTGCCGGCGCTCGCTATCTGCGCAATCGTCCTCCTGGGAGTGCCCGTGGCACTCGGCCTCGGCTCGGTCAGGGTGCTCATCTATGCACGGGAAGCACGGAACCCCAGGCGAAAGAAGGCCCTGCCGCCATTCTTGATGTGGCGCACCACCGCCTTGTTCTGGCTGATGTTCGCTACCTTCCTGCTGGCAACGCTCGTGGCCGACCAGGGTTCAGGTTCATTGACTACAGGTCATCGGGTTCTCGTCGGCCTGCAGCTATTTTTCGCGATCGCCCTGATCGCCGTGAGCGTGGAGACCCTGCGTTATCACCGCCGCTTTGCCCGGGCGCAGATCCGATAGTGGACCGCCTCGATACCTGGCTGAACGCCCAGCGCGGCTGGCGTCGGCTGCCGCTAATGATCGCGACGTGGTATGGGTCGACGCTGTCCCTCGGCTGCAGCGTCTGGGAGCTGAGCACGTCCGAGTTCACGCTGCCGGTTCTCGACGCCACCGTGATCGCAGTACTGGCCCTACCGGGGGCAGCCTGCATCGGCTCCGTCCTGGCGGCGAACTATGCGCGGAATGCACTGAACCCTAAGCGGAAGAAGGGCCTGCCGCCGTTCTTCATGTGGCGCACAACCGTTGGGTTGTGGCTAATCACCTTCGACCTCTCGATCGGAGCTTTGATCCCGCACCACGGGCATCACAAGGCGATCTTGGCGCTATCGATGATCTTGGTGGGCGGCTATTTCTTGCTCGTAGTAGAGACCCACCGCTACACGGGCCGCTTTACCCGCCCGCGCGGGGCCGACCTCCCGGAAAGCATGATGTAGACCCGCTCGGGGCCATGCGGGCCAGTCGATCGTGGGCTGGACCGCTCCCTAGCTAGTCAGCCCGGCCGACCGGGGCAATTGGCGGCTGAGAGTCGCCCGGGACCGTTCGATATGACCGGTTTCTGCTTTTGATCCTTTAGCGCCAGCCGAGACCGGGGGCAACGTGGGTCAGGACGGACTCGATGACGTGGGCGTTGTACTCGACGCCGAGCTGGTTGGGGACGGTCAGCAGCAGGGTATCGGCGGCGGCGATCGCCTCGTCCTCCTTGAGCTGCTCGATGAGCTTGTCGGGCTCGGCCGCGTAGCTGCGGCCGAAGATCGCCTGGGTATTCGCGTCGATGTGCCCGATCTGGTCCTCGTCGGCACCGCGGCCGCCGAAATACGCCCAGTCGCGGTCGTCGGTGAGCGCGAAGATCGACCGGCTGACCGAGACCCGGGGCTCGCGGTCGTGGCCCGCTTCCTTCCATGCTTCGCGGTAGGCCTGGATCTGCTCCGCCTGCTGGACGTGGAACGGCTTGTCCGACTCGTGGTTGATCAGCGTGGAGCTCTGCAGGTTCATGCCCATCTTCGCGGCCCAGACGGCGGTGCCCTGCGATCCGGCGCCCCACCAGATGCGCTCGCGGAGCCCGGCCGAGTACGGCTCGACCCGCAGCAGACCGCCCGGATTGCGGAACATCGGGCGCGGGTTCGGCTGGGCGAAGCCCTCGCCCTTCAGCACCGTCAGCAGCACCTCGGCGTGCTCGCGGGCCATGTCGGCGTCGGTCTTGCCCTCAGGCGGCTGGTAGCCGAAGTAGCGCCAGCCGTCGATGACCTGCTCGGGGGAGCCCCGGCTGATGCCGAGCTGGAGACGGCCGCCCGCGATGAGGTCGGCCGCGCCGGCGTCCTCGGCGAAGTAGAGCGGGTTCTCGTAGCGCATGTCGATCACGGCCGTGCCGATCTCGATCTTGCTGGTCTTGGCGCCGGCCGCCGCCAGCAGCGGGAACGGCGAGGCGAGCTGCTGCGCGAAATGGTGCACGCGGAAGTAGGCGCCGTCGGCGCCCAGCTCCTCGGCCGCGACCGCCAGATCGATCGACTGCAGCAGCGAGTCGGACGCCGACTGCACCTGCGAGCCCGGCGCCGTCGACCAGTGGCCAAACGAAAGAAACCCAATACTCTTCACGTTCGCTAGAACGCAGGCCCCTGTAACCGCATTCCTTGACGTGACAACTACTTTTTACCCGTACGTGGGATGCTGCGGCCAGCCGGCCGGCGAGTCCTCCCAGTCCTCCTGGCGGCCGTACGGGGCCAGGTCGAGGATGTTGTTGACGAACAGCAGCCGGTCGACGCCGCGGGCCTTGGTGAAGTAGGTCTGGTAGACGTCCTCCCCGTCGCGGAAGAACATGCTGAACCCGAAGTACCCCTCGCAACCGCAGTCGTCGGCGAACGTCGTGCCGCGCGAGGACACGAACGGCATCGTCCAGCCCATCTTCGTCTTGTACGCCTCGATCTGGGCGATCGGCATGTTGGAGACGGTCGCCCAGGCGACGCCGTTCTCGGCCAGGCCGTCCAGGTTGACGACGTTGCTGGTGAACCAGGTGCAGCCAGGGCAGAACTCGTCCGGGCCGTTGTCCATGAACTGGTAGACGGCGAGCTGCACGTGATCGCCGAACAGGTCGCGCAGGGTGGTGGTGCCGTCCGGCGTCTCGAACGTGTAGTCGTCGAACTTGACCATCGGCAGCCGGCGTCGCCTGGCCGCGATCGCGTCCAGCGTCCTGGTGGCTTCCTTCTCGGCCTTGAGCAGCTCGTCGCGCGCCTGCCGCCACTCGGCGGCCGACACGATCTTCGGTTTAGCGGTCCCTGTCATGGCGCGTGGCCTCCGTTCAGTCCTCTCCTAACCGACAGACTGAGCGCGGCCCGGTTTCTAATCGGCCGGCCCCCGGCAAAGATCAAAATCGTCATCTCGAACGGACCCTGCATGACTCCCCGAGTTCACAGGTTTCTTGGTCCGGGTCCCTGACCGCCGAGGATGTCACCGGGGTTGACGAGCTTGCACAGGTCCAGCGACAGGCACCCGCAGCCGATGCACCCGCTCAGGTTGTCGCGCAGCCGCTGGAGCCGGCTGATCTGGTCGTCGAGCTCGCCCCGCCAGGCCTCCGACAGGCGCTCCCAGTCCCGGCGGGTCGGGGTCCGGCGGTCGGGCAGCTGGTCGAGCGCGGCCTTGATCCGGCCCAGCGGGATCCCGACGCCCTGCGAGGCGCGGATGAACGCCACCCGGCGGAGCACCTCGCGCGGGTACCGGCGCTGGTTGCCCGAGGTCCGCCTGCTGGAGATCAGGCCCTGCGCCTCGTAGAAGTGCAGCGCGGAAACGGCCACGCCGCTGCGCGCGGCCACCTCGCCGACGGCGAGCTCTCCCGGCACGACCGCCTGTTCCCTTTCCTTGGACATGAGCTTGACCTCAACAATACTTGAGGTCTTAGCGTGGGGGCATGATCCTCACCGACGCCGAGCGGCGTTTCCTCGCCCGCCAGCCCCTGGGCCACCTGGCGACCATCGGACCTGACGGAACGCCCCAGGTGAAGCCGCTCGGGTTCACCTGGAACGCGGATCTGGGCACGATCGACATCGCCGGGTTCAACATGGGCGGCAGCGCCAAGTACAGCAACATCCAGGCCAATCCGCGCGTCGCGCTCGTGGTCGACGAGATGACCGAGCAGAGCATGGAGGGCGCGCACTTCCTGGAGATCCGCGGCACCGCCGAAGCGGTCATCGGCCGCGCCTCGGACGACGGCCACCTGGCGGCGGAGATGATCCGCATCCACCCGCGGCGGGTGCTTGCCTACAACGTCGACCCGGAACAGCCCGGCCTGCAGACCCGCAGTGTCGGGGCGGGTAACTTCCAGCCGAACGTCGCCTGAGCCGGTGCTCGTCATCTCGGTGGGCCGGTTCGGCGGCCCGGAAGTGCTCGCGCCCGCCTCCGCGCCCGATCCCGTCGCCGCCCCCGGAGAAGTGGTGGTCGCCGCCACCGCCAGCGACGTGATGTTCGTGGACACGATGATCCGGTCCGGGCGCGGCGTCGGCTTCTTCCCGATCCGGCCGCCGTACATCCCCGGCAGCGGTGTCGGCGGCGAGGTGATCTCGGTCGGCGACGGCGTTGACGAGGGCTGGCTCGGGCGGCCGGTCATCGCCCACACCGGCTCGGCGGGCGGCGGATACGCCGAGCGCGCCGCCGTCAGCCTCGAGGACACGGTCGCGGTGTCCGATGGCCTCGATCCGCTGCTCGCGGTGGCGATCATCCACGACGGGCCGACGGCCCTGCGCGTCGTCCGACTGGCCGACGTCCAGCCCGGGGAGCAGGTCCTGGTCCTCGGCGCGGCCGGGGGCATGGGCATCCTCCTCGTCCAGCTCCTTCGGGCGCGCGGGGCGCGGGTCATCGGCGCCGCCCGGGGCTCGGCCAAGGTGGACGCCGTGGGCGCAGCCGGGGCCGACGTGGTGATCGACTACGGCCAGCCGGGCTGGACGTCCTTGGTGCTGGACGCCACCGGCGGGTCCGGCCCGGCCGTCGTGCTCGACGGCGTCGGCGGCCAGCTTGGCCTCGACGCCTACGCGGTCATCGCCGACGGCGGCCGCTTCTCCGCCCACGGGGCGCCCGGCGGCGGCTTCGCCGCGATCGACCGGGACGACGCCGCCCGGCGGAAGGTCACGGTCACCGGCCTCGGCGACCTTCAGGTCCGGCCGGGCGAACGGGCCGACCTCGCCCGGCAGCTCCTGCCCGAGGTCGTCTCGGGGCGGATCCGGCCGCTCGTCGGCCAGACCTTCCCGCTTTCCGAGGCCGCCCGCGCGCACGCGCTCATGGAGGCCCGGCAGGCCGTCGCCAAGACGCTGCTGACCTCGGGTTAATTGTGCAGTCTTATTCTGCGGGCACCTTGGCCGGGTCGGCGGCGACGCCGAGGTCGCGGGCGGCGGCCGAGATCTGCCGCGCGAGCTCGACGTCGCGCGAGCTCAGCCCGCCGACGTCGTGGGTCGACAGCCGCACCACGACGCTCGGGTACCGGAGGTCAACATCGGGATGGTGATTGGCGGCGTCGGCCAGTACGCCGATCGCGTCGACCAGCGCGACCCCGGCCCGGAACGACCCGGTCGCGAAGTAGGCGCACGCGACCCCGGACACGACCCGCCAGTCGTCGACGCCGCCGGCCTGAAGGAATTCTTGGGGACTGATCCGTTCAGTCATGCCAGGAACGTACCCCGCGCAGGCACCTGTTAGCTTCCCGTTTGTGGACGACGATTCCTTCCCGCTTTACGTCGCCGACCGCCTCGCCGGGCTGCCGGGAGTGGAGGCGGTCACCCTGGGCGGGTCGCGGGCCGAGGGGACGCATCGGCCGGACAGCGACTGGGACTTCTCGGTCTACTACCGGGGCCGCTTCGACCCGCAGGCGCTGCGCGACATCCGGGCCGGCCTGCGTCAGGTCGATGACCTCATCGCCTTCGTGAGCCCGGACCCGGCCGGGCTGCGCGACCTGGTGGACAGCGCCAGGAGCCTCTGCTCGGACGCGCTGCAAGAAGCCTTCCATAACGGCTTTTAGCGGCATTAGCACCCTTATGTCGGAGTTATGTGCATTCACTAGCATATTAATTTTATAGCGCGAATTATTCTGTGTCGAACTAGTTCTCCTGATATGTTGCGGTGATTACGAGTAGGCCAGCAAGATCACATCTTCGTTTTGGGAGTTGTTTATGCGCCGTCTTCCGCTAATAGCCGCCGTCTATACAGCGAGCGCGGCGCTCGCCGCCTGTTCAACCGTCACCGCGTCGGCGCCGGCGGCCGTGGCGCTGTCCTCCGGCACTCATCAAACGTGCGCATCGACCCTGCAGGGGTGGCTGCGCGGTCCCGGCGGCAACGACCTGCACGCGGCGCTGACCGCCGGCTCGGCCATGGGCGCCGCCCTGGAAAGCGGCAGCCGGACCCGGGTGACCGTTGCCGCCCAGGGGCTGAATTCCGCCGCCAGCCGGGCCGTCAGCCAGCTGCCGCCCGCTTGCGCGGACCGCGGCGCCGCTTATCAAATCGCCATGCGCGACTGGATGACCGGCGCGTCGGATGCGAAGAATGGCAACCTCGCCGGGACCTCTTCAAAAATCGCTACCGGGGCGCGCCTGATGGACGCCGTCGTCACGCTCCAACGGCTGTCGCCATCCGTCCTCAAGCGCCTGTCACGGCCGGTGGCAATCCCGACGGAGTCGGCGGCGCCTGTGGTCCCCGCGACATCGGCGCCGCCGACGGCCGCCACGACGGCGGCGTCGGCTCCGCCCACTGCGCCCGCAGCGGTTCCCACCCACGCCTCCCCGACGGCGTCGGCGGCGCCGGCCGGCTGCTACCCGATCAGCAATGGGGGGAAGTGCTACGAGCCGGGCGAGTACTGCCGCGACGACGACCACGGAATCTCCGGCGTGGCCGGCGACGGCGAGGCGATCACCTGCGAGGACAACGACGGGTGGCGCTGGGAGCCGGCCTGATCAGCAGGGCCAAGGCGGTCAGCGGCCCCGCTCAAGAACCTTTGCCAGCCGGAACGCGTCGAAGACACGCGGGTCCGCGAACACGACGTTGCGGGCGATCCCACGGCTGGTCACGGTCAGCACCTGCAGCGTGTGCAGGCGCAGGGCACCTGCATCGTCGGGGCAGTAGGCCGCCAGCGCGGGCTGGCCGTTCGCCCGGGCCGGGATCATCCGCCAGCCGCCGCCGCGCATGGCGAATACACGGGCGATGAAGCGGCCGTAGTTGACCCGCCCGGCGTACCAGAGCGGAAGCGGCGGCATCTCCAGGATCGCGTCGTCGGTCAGCAGCGTGACCAGGGCGTCCACGTCGGCGGATTCGAACGCGCGAATGTAGCGCTCGATTGCCTCCCGTACGGCCCGGTCGTCGGGCTCGGGCAGCGCGTCCTGCGCGGGCGCGGCCGCCGCGATCGCGGCCCGCGCCCGCTGCAGGGCGCTGTTGACCGCCGCGGTCGACGTTTCCAGCTGCCCGGCGACCTCCGCCGCGCTGAACTGGAGCACGTCCCTGAGCACGAGCACGGCTCGCTGCCGAGGCGGGAGGAACTGCATGGCGGCGACGAGCGCGAGCCGCACGCCGTCGCGCTCGGCCGCCCGCGCCAGCGGATCCGCGTGATCGCGGCGCAGGTAGGTCTCGGGCAGCGGCTGCAGCCACGGCACCTCGAAGTCAGGCACCAGCGGCGTGTCGGGGTCGTCGCTGGCCGCGCCCAGGCCCGAGGGCAGCGGCCGCCGCGGCCGGCTCTCGAGCGCGGTCAGGCACGCGTTCGTCGCGATCCGGTAGAGCCAGGTCCGCAGCGAGGCGCGTTCCGCGTCGTAGCGGTCGCGGGCCTTCCACGCCCGGATCAGCGTCTCCTGGGCAACGTCCTCGGCGTCTTCGACCGAGCCGAGCATCCGGTAGCAGTGCACCACCAGCTCGTGCCGGAAGGGAGCGGCGGCGGCGTCGAAGTCCGCCTCGACGTTGATGTTCACGCTCGCCCCCGGGTCCGTTCGGCTGTGCTGACTGGCGTCGGTTCGACGGTACCGCCCGGCGGCCGATGAGTTCAGCGCCTGCCCCCGGTATGTACACCCGACCACGCGACGCGAAGGGCCGCGACGGCCCGCGCTGAGGAGGAGCACCATGAACCACATCATCGTCATCCAATTCATCACCCTCGACGGCGTCATCGAAGACCCCGACGGATCGGGCGGGTCGCCGGACGGCGGCTGGGCATTCCGGTTCGGGCCGGAGGCGGTGGCCGGGGACAAGTTCAGGCTCGGCTCTCGTCTCGACACCGGCGCGCTGCTGTTCGGGCGCGCGACCTGGCAGCTGTTCTCGAAGCTGTGGCCGGGGCGGTCCGACCCCTTCTCGACCCAGCTGAACACCGCCCCCAAGTGGGTCGCGTCGCGGACGCTGACCGACGTCAGCGCCTGGAATAACTCGCGCCTGCTCGAGGGCGAGCTGACCGACGAGGTCCAGCGCCTGCGGGGCGAACGGGACGTCATCGTCATCGGGAGCACGAGCGTGGTGCACACGCTGATGGACCACGACCTCGTCGACGAGTACCGGCTGCTGATCTTCCCGACCGTGCTCGGTCGCGGCGGTCGGCTGTTCACCGGCCAGGCGCAGGCTGGCGACCTGCGGCTGCTGTCGGCCGAGCAGAGCGGCGCGGGCGCCCTGCTGCGCTACGAGACGGCCGGGCGGTAGCCCCGTCGCCGGCCACCCCGCCGATCCCCGGCCGGGCATCACCCGGCCGGGGTGACATCAGCGGCCCCGTCACCGGATATGCAGGGAAGCGAGGAGGTGGCATGGCGATTCAGTCGGTCGATTCGGGTTCGCCGTCGCTCAGCCCGGAGCAGACCGCGCAGGTCCGCACCCGGGTTCGGCTGCTCATTGACATCACCGCCCGGGCCGGGGCCTACCGCCGGGGGCTGCAGGCCGCCGCCGCGCAGCTCAGCCCCGAGGAGGCAGCGATCATCCTCGACCTGGAAGAGCACGGGCTCCAAGTGCCGCAACTGCGTGACGTGCTCCGCGGCGGTCACGTGCTCGTCGACGATCCGCAGCTGTACGAGAAGTGGCGCTTCGCCAAGGCCAGTCATCCGCGGATATCCAGTCATCACCGCGACATCGACAAGAAGCTCTACCCGGACTTCGGGATGCGCGGCCCCGTGGTCAGGGAGAAGTTGCACGGCCGCACCGCCCGGGGCACCTGGGTGCAACTGGAGAAGACCCCGGCCGCGTTCGGCAAGGGCAAGCTCCCCAGCCTGGACGACCTCCGGCACCTCGTGGACTACGTGACCTACCGGATTACCCGCAGCAACGTCGGCCCGTGGGGGCTGTCGCGGATGACCGAACGGCATCCGATGTACCTGTCGCCCGATCTGGCGGTGCCCACGCCGCTGACGCCCGCCGTCGAGGCGTCGCTGACCTCGGCCCTGCACCGGATCGAGGACGAGGATGACACCACGTCGGCCTCGGCCGACCTCGCGGCCAGCTTCCCTCCCCCCGAGCGGGAGGAGCCGGCCGGCGAGCTGGGCCAGATACTCTCCGGGCGGTCCGGACGGGGGCTCTTCGGCAACTCCGACGTATGGGTGACGGAAACCGCATCTCAGGTAGCGGCCACGATCATGGATCAGGCACGCACGGAACCACCAACGGGGGACTTGTGGGCGGAAGCGGGGCTGATGTGAGCGGTGCGGCAGCGGGAGATCCCACCTCACCGCAGTCAAGCCCGGGCCAGGCCGCCGTTCCCGAAGGGCCTCGTCTCGGCGGTGGTGGAGCTGGTCAACACCGGGCCGGTGATGCTCGGCGCCTATACCCTGGCGGAGCTCACCGCGGTGGACGCGATCGTGGACTTCCTCGAGGCCCGGCCGTCCGATGAGGTTCTGGCCGAGGCCGTCCGGTCGCTCTCCGCCCGTCAGCTCCTGGTGACGGGCGATGGCGGGCGGCAGGTGCAGGTCCGCGGGGATCTCGGGATCGCGGTGGCGTTCCAGCAGCGGGCGCGCATGGTCCTCGACGCCCGCGCGACCGGGACCGCCCCCGGCGAGCCCTGGCGGACCCTGCTGATCCCGCAGCCAGAGAACATCTTCCTCGTCGTCCGCATCGACGCCCTCGGCGTTCATGAACTCGGCCTCTTTCCGGCCGACAAGACCTTCGACGACCTCATCGACTGGCTCCCGAAGGGCGATCTCGCTGGTCCCGGCGCGCACGAAGACACGACCGCGGTGCTTTCGTCGTCCTCCCGGGCCGCGCTCGTCACCGTCACCAAGTACACCGCCGAGGGATCCGCTGAGACCGCCGAGTCAAGCGGCGACCTGATCCTCGCCCGCCACGACGACCAGCTGCACGTCTACGAGCGCTCCCCCGACAACCCGGCCACCCTGATCCCCCGCCAGATGGACGGCAAGTCCGTCCGCGACACGCTGACCGCCCTGCTGTCCTGATATCCCGCGACCTCGTCACCCGTCGGCTGCCTTTTGGCGCCAGGCCCGATGCGCGTAGCCTGCCCGTGGGCGAGGTCATCAGACGGGAGGTGGCTGACGGTTGACGGCCGCATGGTTTGCCTTGGGCGGGGCTCTCATCGGAGTTCTGGGGACCGTTCTCACCGAGCTCGCCAGAGGGCGAAGAGACGATCGAAATGTCTGGCGAGAAGAGCTCAGATCCGTCTGCGCTGAATTTGTGGGCGAGGTCGCTCACATCCAAGACCTTAGCCATGAATTGCGCAGGTCACCGGAAGACCTCGAGGTTCGGCGCGCGGCGCAGGAGACGCACTCAAGGCTGAGGGCCCTCCAAGATAGGCTGCGTCTTACTTCTAAGTCGGTGGCAACGCAAGAAGCCGCTAGACGGCTTCAGCACTACAGCTACTATCAATGGCGGTCCACGATCGGGGGCCGCGGCGACTTCTGGCAGGCTCACGAGGCAATCCGCACCTGGCTGACCGCATTCAACGTTGCCGCCAGGAATGAGCTGGGCCTGGAAGGCTCTTCCGTCTACCAGGATCCCCCCGAGGGATTTCCCATTCCGGGTGACCGGCCCCGGAGCGAGGCCGGGTCAGACGCCGACCCGGCCTCGCCATAGCGGGTTCCCGGCTTACGCGGCCAGGGGCTGGACCGTCAGCTGGTAATCCTCCCGAATGCGGCCGGTCTCGCCGAGGAGGACGAAGACGCGGGCGGCCCACGCGATCTCGCCCTCGTGCGTGCTGAGCTGAACCGTGAAGGTGACGAGGTCGTCGTGGCGGCTCGCGTCGTCGGCCACCGTCGCGTGGAACTTGCCGCTCCCCACGAACTCGTCGTAAGCGCGCGCGATCCTGCCGTCGAGCGCCTCGTGGCCGCGGAACTGGATGCCGCCCTCCACATACTCGACGCCGTCGGGCTCCCACAGGCTCCCGATAGCGGCACGGCGTGACTGTGCGTCAGGCTCGTTCCACACCGCCACGTACCGGTCGGTGATCGTGCGCGCCGCCGCTTCCGTCGTTTCTGTCATGGTCCTACTCCCGTCGTTCCGGCTACTTGCTTACCTGTCACGATGCTGAGCCCTCCCATTACAGGAGGGTCAAGCCGTCGGAGCAGGTCATCAGATGTCCGGCGCCTCAATGCGCATTAGGTCGTCTTTACTCCACGGCCGGAGCGGCTCGGCCGAGAGGCGATAGGCATGCCGGAGCCGGGCTTCCTCGAGCGCGTTGCGGACGCTGCGGGCGTTGGCGAAATGCGGATCTGACATCTGCAGGGACAGGTAGTCGCGAAATGCCGCCGTCGCCTCGTCCGACAGGTAGTAGGACGACCGCTCCAGGATCAGCTCGCCGATCGCGAGCAGCTCGTCGGGCTCGTAAGCGGCGAAATCCAGATGATGCGCGACACGCGATCTCATACCGGGGTTCGACTCGAAGAAGCGGTCCATCCGGTCCTTGTACCCGGCCAGGATCACCACCAGGTTATCCCGGTCGTTCTCCATCACCTGCATGAGAATGTCGACGCATTCCTGGCCGTAGTCCCGCGAATCGTCGGGCCGGTAGAGCGAGTAGGCCTCGTCGATGAACAGCACCCCGCCCATCGCACGCTCGAGAACATGCCTCGTCCTCGGCGCGGTCTGGCCGATGTACTCGCCGACGAGGTCATCGCGCATGGCGTGCACGAGATGGCCCTTTTCCAGGTAGCCGAGCCGGTAGAGCAGGTCGGCCATCATCAGCGCGACGGTGGTCTTCCCGGTCCCCGGCGCGCCGGTGAAGCACATGTGCAGGTTCGGCCTGGACTCGGCGGCCAGCCCGAACCGCTGGCGCGCCCGGTCAACCAGCAGCAGCGAACCGATCTCGGCCACCCGCTTCTTCACCGGGGCGAGCCCGATCAGCTGGCTCTCCAGGCCGGCGAACAGGTCATCGATGCCCGATGCCTGCCGCTCGCTTTCGAGGGTGATCGTGGCGTCCGACTGGAGCGCTTCGCTCCGCCTGCGACCCCGCCTGGTCCGGGCGGACTTGGTCGCGGCGGTCGGGGCGGCGGCCGGCAGGCGGCTGCGACCAGGCGGAGTGACTGACCGCACCGGGCCCCGGCTGACGGCCGGTCCCCGGCGGACGGCGGTCGGGACGAAACCCGAATAGTCCCGGCGCAGCCCGGGCTCTATGATCTGCAAGGTGGCGTCGGGGTTGAGGCCCCGGGCAGCCAGGTTTTCCGGAGTGGTCTGCCGCATCCCATCCCAGGTGGCCCAGGCCAGCACCACGATGATGCCGACCGTGCTGCCGACGATCCCGAACACGATGATGTTGAAGAGCAGCCAGGTCAGCAGCAAAACACCGACGAGGCCGAGGATGAGGAAGCCGAATCCGAAATACCGCAGTCTGCCGGTCCACATGACACGAGTGAGGGTAACCAAGCGACGAGCGGCAGGTCAACGACTGCCCGGCCGACCCGTGATAAACGATTCCGCGGGTACCTTCTCGTAACGAGCGGAGAGGCACTGTCATCCTCGGCGGGATCTCGATTGGCGATGTCGCGCTGCTGCTTGGCGCTGGTGTTCTCGCGGGCGCGGTGGGCTCGGCCGGAGGCATCGCCTCGCTCGTGTCCTATCCGGTGCTGCTGGCGGTGGGCCTTCCGCCGAAGCCCGCGAATGTGGCCGACACCGTCGCCTTCGTGGCGTGCTTGCCCGGCTCGGCGCTGGGCTCGGGGCCGGAGCTGCGGGGCCAAGGCCGCCGGGTCCTGCGCCTCGCGCCGCTGGCCGTAGCGGGGAGTGCCGTGGGGGCCGCGCTGCTACTGCTCACTCCGGCGGGGGTATTCGGGCGGATCGTGCCGTTCCTGGTCGCCTTCGCCGCGGTTGCCCTGCTCATCCAGCCGACAGTCTCCGCCTGGCTTGAGGGACGGCCCGGCGCCGCGGGCTGGTTCTGGCCTCAATGCGGCCTGCTGGCGGTGTGGGTCTTCGACGGCTACTGGGGCGTCGGGGCGGGGGTGATGGCCCTGGCCATGCTCACGCTGGTCGTTGAGACGCGTCTTCCGCGGGCCAACGCCCTCAAGAACGTGCTGCTTGGCCTGGCTGACGTTGCCTGTTCGCTCGTCTTCATCCTGTACGGGCCCGTCCGCTGGGCGGCGGTGGTGCCACTGGGACTCGGCGTCCTCGCGGGGAGCAGGATCGGGCCGTCGCTGACCCGTCGACTGCCGGCCGGCCTTCTCCGCCTCATCGTCGCGCTCATCGGCTTCGGGCTTGCGGCGGACCTTTGGCTGCACCCCGGCTAGGGGTTTTGCAGCAGGGATTTTGCGACAGGGGTCTTGCGACAGGGAGCGGTAAATGCCCTGCTGGTAAAGTCGCCGCCGTGGGTGACGCCCGGGCCGACATCATGGGATTGTCTGACTACGCGTACCAGCGCACCCGCAGCAGGCTGGCCGGGCTGACCGACGACGAGTACTTCTGGGAGCCGGTGGCCGGCTGCTGCACGATCCGCCGGACCGACTCCGGGGCCTATCGCGCTGATGACCCGGACCGACCCAGCGCTGTCCTCCGTCCCGTCACCGGCGCCGACGACCCGCCCTTCACGACGATCGCATGGCGGCTGTGGCACCTGGTCGAGACCTACGGCGGGAAACGGAATCCGCAGTGGCTGGGAGTGGACCGGCCGCCGGGCGGATTTGAGCGGGATGACCCGGCGCCGGCCACCGCCGCCGAGGCCGTCGCCGCCCTGGAGCGAGCGCACGCTTTCTGGCAGGACCTGCTCCGGGAGCTGCCTGCCGCCTCCTGGTGGGAGCCGTTGGGGCGCATCGCCGGCCCGTACGCCGAGGACGACAAGGCCTCGCTCGTGCTCCACCAGCTCGACGAGCAGATCCACCACGGCGCCGAACTGGGCGTCCTGCGCGATCTGTACCTACATAACCGAACGGGCGGTTGATTTCCGCTGGCGCCGCCCGCGGGCCGCACCATGAAAACGTCGACGGCGTCCTGGCTCTCCACGACGAAGCCGTGGCGCTCGTACAGGACCTGAGCGCGGCTCCCCTGCAAGACGTTCAGGCGGAACGGGCGGTCGTCCTCGCCGGCGTCGAGTTCCCGCTGCAAGACGAGCGACCCGATCCCCCTGCCCTGGTAATCGGACCTGAGGTAGAAATGCTCAATCCACAGCGAGCCTTCATCCGGGCGCACCGCGATAGAGCCGGCCTCCCGGCCCCCGACCAACACGACCCTGGTGACCACGGGGTCGAAGGCGGACAAGAAGCGCTGCCGGACCCGGTCCGGGTCGAAGCGCCCCAGGCGCTCAAGATCGCGGCGCAGCACCCGTGCCCGCAACTCCGCGATCCACTGCCCGTCACTGTCGACTGCCGCGCGCAATGACCAGTTCTCTCGGGGGTCCTCAAGCACCGGCCAAGCGTAGCCGACACCCGGCAGCCGCTTACGCTCCCCTATGAGCGCTTATGTCCAATCTGGTTTACTTGCCCGGGTGACCGTTCCATTGCTGCGCGAGGGCTCTGTCTGCGTTTACCACGGCCTGATCGACGGTCGGGTGTACTACGAGAGAGCTGCCCGAGTGCTCAGCTCTGATAGCACCACCGCCACCCTCGCGTGGTGGCCGGGCTGTCCCACCAGGACCGTCGCCGAATACCTGGCGTCACTTCAGACCGACCGCCGCGCCGCGCGGGACAAGTTCCTGCAGGCACTTGCGCGCCGAGACTGGGAGCTGGCCGACGCTCCGTGGCAGCACACCAGCGTCGTTGAGCAGGTCGTCTCCGGGCAATGGTTCTCGGTATGGCGTATGCACACGCCAGACGGCGCCTCGATCGGCTGGTATGTGAACTTTTCCCGTCCGCCGGCGTGGCGGCCGGACGGGTGGGACAGCGCCGACCTCGCGCTGGATCTCGAGGTTGACCCGGACGGATCCTGGCAATGGAAGGACGAGGACGAATACCAGCAGAGCCGCAGGCTCGGGCTGATCAGCGACACCGAGCACAAGGCGGTCCAGGAAGCACGAGGGCAGGCCCTGGCATCGCTTGAGGCGCGGAGCGGGCTGTTCGCGTCAAACCCTGACGAGCGATGGCTGCCGGATCCCGCCTGGCCCGTCCCAACCCTTCCGTAGCCGTGTTCTGGCTGCTATGTGAGGCAGGCCCGGGGCTGGGTGTTGATCAGGCCGCGAAGCCGTTGAGCCAGTTCTGCCACGCCTCGGTCTCGGCCGCCGGGTCGCGGTCGTCGAAGTAGTGCGCGGTCGCGAACACCATGTCGTTGTAGCCGTGGATGAGCATGTACATCGCGTCGTCGGTACGCATGCCCACGAAGCTCGGCGGGACCACGAACTCGACGGTGCCGTCCACCGGCTCGATCCCGGACACGCTGAGCCTGGCCGGCTGCACCGTCCGCCGCGTCTGCGCCGACACCGACCGCCGCCGTCATGGCCGCCCACGAGTCCTGGGTGACCGGACCCGGCAGGAACAGCGAGTTCTTCGCGGTGCGCGGCGCGAAGTGCTCCAGGTAGGCGACGAGCTTCATCATGTACGCGTGGTCGCCGACGGACAGGCCGTTGTACTCGGCCTCCCAGTCGTCGCCGAGGAGCCCGCTGTGCACAACGCGCACCACCGCGCCGCCGCCATCGCGCGACTCAATGAGCCATTCGAAGGCCGCGAACGTGCCGTCCGGTCGCTTGTCCTCCTGGGTCGCGTAGCGATGACCGGGTTCCCAGACGGTGATGTTGGAGGTAGACACCTGGCCGAACATGTTGAACGTGGTGGTCTTGCTGGCGCTGTCGATTTCGCTGCGCCCCATGAGCCAGGAATCGACGGCAGGCCCCGACGTGATCGCCTGCCACACCTCCTCCGGCGTCGCGTCTACGGTGAACTCGTTGCGTACCTCGAATGGATGCGTCATGACCGCTACTGCTCCTTAGCTGGCGGGTCGGCGTCTTCGGTGATGCTCGGGTGCACCGCGACGATGAGGCGGTGCGGCCGACCGGTATCGGTGTGGTATTTGCTGATGATTCCGGTGAGCGCGTCCGTGAGCTCACCGAGGAAGGCGGCCCGATCAGCCGGCTTCGCGAACCGCACTTCGGCGTCGAGCGCGAACGTGGCGAGCGGCTTGTCGGCCCGCGCCGCGCCGTTGATGAGCGCGCCTGTCTCCCGTACGAGCCGCGCCGCGAGCGCGAGCAACCAGCGCGCGGACAGCCGATCGGGCGACCGGGCGGGATCGGGCGCGACTGCGGCGAGCGCGGCCGGCGAGATCACGTAGGCCGCGGCGGAAGCCTGCACGACCCGCTCGGTCATGTTGCCCCTGCGGCGCTCCTCCACCAACTCCACCAGACCGTGCTGCTCCAGGGTCTTCACGTGGTAGTTGACCTTCTGCCGGGCAAGCCCGAGTCGCGCCGCGAGTGTGGTCGCGGTGTACGGCTCGGCCAGCTCCGCGAGCATCCGAGCCCGGATCGGATCGAGCGAGACCTCCGCCGCCGCGGCATCCTCGATCACTGCGACGTCTTGCATGCGGTAACCTTGTCACGGACAACTTTTATTGTCAAGACAGTAAAAAATGTCCGTCGATGTCGGCAGCTCGTGCCATCGATCCCGGGAAGGAAGCAGCGCATGGCCTCATTGGTCCTGAAGATGTCCGTCTCGCTCGACGGCTACGTCGCATCACCTGACGGGAGCACCGACTGGATCGCCGCCGGAGGCTCCGAAGACGGCCTCCGGTGGACGGTCGAGACCGTGGCCAACGCCGGCGCGCACCTCATCGGCGCCGCCACCTACGCCGGGTGGGCCGGCGACTGGCCCGGCGCGTCCGGCCCGTTCGCGAAGCCGATGAACGAGATCCCGAAGGTCGTCTTCTCGAACTCGCTCACGTCGGCCGACTGGGGCGAGACGACGATCGCCGCCGGAGACCTAACCGAGGCCGTGACTCAGCTCAAGCAGGAGCGCTCCGACGGGTACCTGCTCGCCCACGGCGGGGTCCGGTTCGCCCGGTCGCTGGTCGAGACCGGCCTGATCGACGAGTACCGCCTGATGATCCACCCGGTCGTCTTGGGTGCGGGCGAGCGGCTCTTCCTCGGGCCGCTCACCATCGAGCCAGTGACCACCACCGTCTTCAGCGGCGGAGGCGTCGCCCACGTCTTCGCGGCGCGCCCGTGACCCTGCCTGATGCGATGGGTCCGGGCCGCCCGCCCGCTCACGGGGTCGGCGGGTTTCCGTGCTCGAGGTATACGGGCCCCCCGTCCGGCCCGGGCGGCTTCGCGGGCGGCCATGAGGCGCCGCCCGTCGGCCGGGGTGAGCCGGGCGACCGCGTCGGGCATGGTCAGGAACTGATACTCGGTGAGTTCACCCTCGGGAAGGCGGATGGCCTCGATCTGCTGCTGCGTGAGACGACCGCCGTCGTGTATCGCTGGAGCAGCTAGTCGGCTTGCAGGACGAAGAACATGAAGCACAGGAAGGCAGCTCCCGGGGGCTTGTCCTGAAGGAAGTCGGGGAGCAGTTCGCGAGGGGTGTCTGGTGCGGGGGCCGGCTCGCTGATCGCGGTGATACGGAAGCCGGCACCGGTGAAGGCCTCGATCATCGCGGGCAGCGGTCGGTGCCAGTTCGCGAGCGCGTACTTCTGACCGCTGCGGGTGGTGAACTCCTCGGACCACTCGTAGGTCGCCCAGTAGTCGGCGCCGGGGCGGACAACCGGGTGCCCAACGATGGGATGGTTAACCGACGCGATCAGCCGGCCGCTGGGCTTCAGCACCCGCCGCAGCCCGGCCAGCGGCGCCGTCCAGTCCTCAAAGTAGTGCAGCACCAGGGACGCGATCACGTCGTCGAATGCGCCGTCGGGGTACGGCAACGGGCGGCCCAGATCGGCCACCTGCAGATCCGCGTCGGCCCCGAGCCGTTCCCGGGCTAGTTCCAGCATCCCGGCGCTTTTGTCAAACCCGGACACGAAGGCACCCCGGTCGCGGAGCGCTGCGAACAGCGGGCCCGAGCCGCAGCCCGCATCGAGGATCCGCCGCCCGGCCACGTCCCCGGCCAACGCCAGGGTCGCGGGCCGCTCGTAATGGGCGTTGTGGAGGTTGACCTCGTTCTCGGCCGAGTACACCTCGGCGAAACTGTCGTAGTCGTTGACCCCCGGCCGATCGGCACCGTCAGCCGACGGCGAGACGAGTCCGTTGGGGACTCCCATGGGCGAATCGTCAGTAGGCATGCGGCCCATGCTGGCATCCAGCGCCGTGGAGGGCCAGCAGACCCGCTTAACTCGTTGGCAAGGCAATCCGAAGCCTGTGAAGTGCAAGCCACTACGCCCGTGCCGCGGTGCCGTTCTTGATTAGAGAAGTCTCGCCTCCAACGGTGCTGCACTCCCTCGGCGGAGATACCGTCCGCGTGGAAACCAAGGTCAATCAGCGTCTCGGTGAAGGTGCGGAGCAATCTTTCGTCGGCGCGCACATCGATCACCGTGTCGGCGTCATTCGTCGGCCGTATCGGAAACTGACCACGTTCCGCGCAGTGAAGGTGCACGAGCTGACCACCGATCAGGGTCCAGCCCTCGCTGAGAACGTCGTACAAGTCGAGAATGCCGAGCCAGGAGGCAGTCTGCTCAGCGGGCATCTCCGGCAGGATGATCAGCGTTGCACCTCCTGTCGCGTTTCCACGACCTCGCGCAGCAGCTCTGCCGCACGCGCTTCCTCGCGCGGGCCACGGCGTTCAGCGAGGTCGGCGGCGAGCAGCAGCTTGGATCGAGGGTAGGCCTTTTGCCCTTCAGGGAGCACGTGGATGACTACGTTGGCAACTCTGCTGGCAGGCATCAGAAGGAAGTCTTCCTTTCAGGGACCTCAGGTCGTTGGCCGCAAGGTAGCCGTCGACATCGAGTGTTGCTATACCGCTCGCGGCAGGACTGATGAGCGATTGCCAGCGCGGATCTCGCCGCAGGTCGGCGAGATCCGCGTCTGCCGCCTCGCGCACCTCCCGACAGGCACGCTTACGTAGCAGCGAGCGCAGATGGGAAGCGGTCTGCCGCACGTCAGCCTCCCGTAGCGGCGCGGCGGCTACAAGCGCGAGAAGCGGCCGTACGTATCGTGACGATATCTCCGCGCCGAGCGGGCACAGCCACCGAACCGCCCGGCAGATCGCGTGAAGACTCCGCGAAGGCGGACTCCCCTCGCCTCCGCGCCCAGGCCGGGGTAGCCATCCATATAACACAGAGGGTATATTTATGAGAGTAGGCGAGCGTGCGTAACGATGGGACAGTCTGGCAAGTGATCATCGTCGAGCCCTGCCTGTCCTGGCTTCACGAGCTTCGTCGGTCCGATCGCCCGACTCTTATCCAGATCAGTCAGGCGATCACCGTGCTGGCCGAGGAGGGGCCAGGACTGGGCCGGCCAGTGGTCGATACCGTCTCCGGGTCGAAGCTGCCCAACTTGAAGGAACTACGGCCTGGGTCGGCAGGAGGCAGCGAGGTGCGAATGCTTTTCGTCTTCGACGCAGAACGCCGGGCAGTCTTCCTAGTCGGCGGAGACAAGTCGCGGAAGTGGTCGGACTGGTACAAGATGGCGATCCCGCGAGCGGAAGATGCCTACACCGAGCATTTGAGGATTGAGGGGGAGAAATGAGCCAGCCTCCGCTGAACAACCCGGGCGCAAGGTACTGGGACGACCTAGTCGAGGAGTTCGACTTCTCACCGACCGAGAAGCGGGAGATCCGCGAAGGCGCCGACCATATGATCGCCGAGGTCCGGGCCCGACGCCTGGCCGAAGTTCGCAAGCGGCAGAACGCCACTCAGGTCGAAGTCGCCGCCGCCATGGGCGTCAGCCAGGCTCGCGTCTCCCGGATCGAGAAGGGTCAGCTGGAGAAGAGCGAGGTAGAGACTCTGGCCGCCTACGTGAAGGCACTCGGCGGCAAGCTGAAGATCATCGCCGATTTCGGAGACGAGTCCTACGTTCTCGGTTAACCGGGCGACCGAGACCCTTACCTGGTGTCGGTTCGTACCGGTTTAACCCGACTGGTGCGGCCGCCATGACGTATGGTTCACTGCCGCCATGAGCCTGACCGTGACCGTCATCGCCCGTTACGCCTCTGAGGCGGAGGCCAGCGGCGAGGAAACGGGGCTGTCGCTGACTGCGGGATTCGAGAACTGGCGCACGAAAGTCTGGGGCTCCGCGTACGTCCGCAGCCTGGGCGCGGAGTACCTGCCGCAGCTCGCGGGTTCGGATCTGCGCATCCAGACGACCGAGATGGCGGCTTTCCTAGACGAGTGCGCGCTGCTGCGCGAACACCTGGACGCTATCGCCGCTCTAGTTGATGTGACAGGCCAGCCTGGCGTTGCCATCGACACGGCGACCGGTCGCACCGTCGCCGTGTCAGGGTCGCGCGAGGCCTTCCGCGAACAGGTCTCCTTGCGACTGTCCAACATCGAAGCTGCTGCCCGCCGAGCCCTTGCAGTAGGCGGCGAGATCGTCATTGAGTGACTACGTCATGCCACTGATACTGGAGGCGGTGCCGTCGTTTTGCGAACAGTGGAGCGGGATCCAAGCTGATCCGATGTTCCTTGACGAGACGACCGGGACGCGACTTCACTACATCGATGTCGCCTGGTTTGCGCCGCACGTCGTCGGGCTCCAGCGATCTGGGGCCACCAGCGAACTGACTCGTCTGTTCCAGGTCATCGAGATGCATCACACGGACGGGGACGATTACGCTAAGGGACTGGCGACAATCGGATACCTGGAAGGGATCCAGACGGCGTGCTCCCACACGGCCGACGTCCGTCAGGAAGCATTCGAGCCCTACCTCGGCCCGGAGTCTCTCCGCTGGTGGCGAGGCTCAACGCATTCTGGTCTGGCAGGATCCCCCGACTCGAAGCGCGTGACGAAGACGGATGAGCCCCATGCTGCTCACACTGGACCCTGAACGCCATGAGCGCTCGTTCACTTGCGACTGCTGTCGAGCTCCAATCGATCGGTCCTGGTGCTTCGTGCTCGCCGACAGCGCACCGTATGCCTTGTACTACGCGAACTGCTATCACCACGCCGACCGCGGTCATGACGCCTGGATAGATGTGATCTTCGGAACCTGGGGCAAGGGCGTGGACGCCATGACAGATCACGTTTCCTTCGGCTGCCGCGTCGGCCCGGTTCCCGGCCAGGCATCGCCAGCGGCGACCGTGGTCAACTCCGGCACGATCTATCCTGACAACGCGCTGTGGGGCGAGAAACTGGATCGAGAAGCCGCTCTCCGGCACCCACAGCTGGCTCAGTTCTGGGCGGTCGTTGACTTCATCTTGGAGACCGACTCAGGCGTCAACAGCCACCTCTACGGCAAACTCTCTACCTAGGCGGTGACACAGCCGGGGCCATGGCGCCGGGACGTCACTGTCGGCTATGCGCCTGGCCGAGCATCGCGTCGAGCTCGGGGTCGAACCCGATCTCCCGCACCTCTTGCGCGCAGCGGCAGGCTGCGGCGATCCTAGCCGCCCAGCCCAGTGCCTCCTTGCGCGAGGGCACGTCAATGAGCGTGTATCCGCCGATGGCCTCCGGGTACGGGCCGTCGGTGACCGTCCCGTCGGTCGCCACGATGCTCGCCGGCTGGTCTTGCAGTCCCCCGGAGGACACGTACACGCCCGCGTTAATGACCTCCCGGACCACCGCATGCGCGGCATTGGCCACGGCGGGCATGTCCTCGTCGGGAAGGTAGTCCATCGCGTGGGCATTAAAGCTGATCAGGTACTGCGTCATACCGCGACTCCCTTATGCCGGTGGCCTGGTCCGGCCGTGTCTTAACGTGTAGACGAACGACTCGCTCCGGATCAAGCGCTCTGTCCGAAAACCCCGCGCTACGTGCGGTGGAGGTCGCGGCGATGGGTTGGTGCGGCAGCACTGCCTTTCCGCATGGGCGGGCTTGCGTGCCGGGGCGGCCGAGTATTGTCCCGGCCATGTCAGAGCCCGATCTGCCTAATGCCCGCACGGCCTACGACGCAGTCGCAGCCCTCTACGCTGACCAGTTCAGGGACACGCTGGATGACAGGCCGGTCGAGCGCGGCCTGCTCGCCGCCTTCGCTGAGAACGTCCGCCGCGCACCTGCGGGGCCGGTCGTTGATCTCGGCTGCGGTCCAGGCCATATCGCGGCGCACCTCTACGGCCTCGGCCTGCCGGTGCTCGGCGTGGACCAGTCCGCCGAAATGCTGGCGGTCGGCAGTGCCCGCTACCCTGGAGTCAGCTTCGCACTAGGCTCGATAACGAGGCTCGGCCTGGCCGATAACTCCTGCGGCGGAGTACTGTCCCGCTCCTCGGTCATTCATCTGCCCCCCGCACTTTTGCCTTCGGCACTGACCGAGTTCGCCCGGGTGCTCGTGCCCGGTGGCTGGCTCCTGCTCAGCTTCTCGGCCACTGACGGCCCCGAACCACCGTACGAGTACTACGACCACCGGGTAGCCGCAGCCTACCGTTGGTCGCCTGATCACATCGCGTCGCTATTGCAGGCAGCGGGGGTCACCGAGACCGCACGGCTAGTTGAGAACCCCGAACCGGATGACCGACGCCAGTTCCGGGTGGCGTTCATCATGGCGCGGAAAGCGTCGGCCGCTTAATTCGGATACAAACGACATGTGAGGCCGGATCCTCATTCGGATCCGGCCTCTTTACCTTGGTAGCGGGGGCAGGATTTGAACCTGCGACCACTGGGTTATGAGAAGTCCGCGCGGTGTCTCAACCAGTCTCCCTCATACCGCCGCACGTGTGTCTACCTGCGGCGGGGCCGCTGGCGCATCGCACGGCGTCTCACACGTCGGCCCGCAGCTCGATGTGTCCAAATAAATGCCCCGGCCGGCGGTGCCGTGCCCGGATCGCTGCGGGCCATGATCAGACGGTCAACGTGAGTCGCTCAGGCCGGCGAAATAGTTCTCAGCTTTGCTCCGTCTGGTCTGCCACAGGGTGTAGCACGCCCAGCCGGCGACGCCAACGATGAACAAACCGCCCCACCAGTAGGTGCTCAGCAGCAGCCAGATCCCCACGGCAGAGACCCCGGCCTGACACACGTCCTCGAGCGCCCTCGTGCGTCGTTCGGCCTTGATCCCCGATCCGGGGCTACTCCGGGCCCTCAGATGCGCTCGGCACCGGGTGAGGAGGAGCTCCAGCGCGGCAAAGGCCGCGAGGAACACCACCGAGAGTGTGCCGCTCGGCGGATTGCCCGAGGTCCAGTACCATGTGCCGCCGATCTCGGCGCCGAGGATATCGTCCTTCCAGACCTCGATCGTAATAGGTGCGCGGGCGGTCTCCTCTGCCTTTGCTGTGTCGGCCAGGGCCTGCCCGTTCCCGGAGAAGTTGCCCCAGTTGTTGATCACACCATCGGCGGTGGCGTAAGAGATCTCGGCTGTGCCAGTGTTCTGCGGCGAGGTCCGGACTCCGTTGACGTAGCCGGTGAACTTGCCGACACACACGCTCAGGTTGTTCTCGCCCTGACAGGCCGACGCATCGCGGAAGGCGCGGATGTTGAAGGCATTCACCATGGAGCTTACGAGAAGGATCAGGAGCGCTACTGCCAAGGCGCCCGACAAGCAGGACCACAACTTTGGGATCCGGTATAGGTGGCGGAGCGCGGTGCGCAGCCGAATGGAAGGAGCCGGCTGCTGCTGTGGCAACGGATGCTGCTGGCGCACGGAAACTGGCTTGGGTCGCGACCGGCGAACAGCGGCGCTGCGCGAGGCGGGAACCCGGGTTCCCCTCCGCCGCTGTCGCCGCCACTCGAGCAAGCTACCGAGCAGGAGGACGAAACCAAGGATGAGGCATCCTATGGAGAGGACCCAGTCCCATGCCGAGGACGCGGGTACCGAATTCGGTATCTCGCTGTACCCGTTGGACTGAACCGCCACGGGTATCCCACGCCAGACACTCACCTCAGCCGAGTCGTCATCAGATGCATGGCCGAGCATCTGGTTGTCAGACCCGAAGGTGATATCGAGCGTGCGTGAGCCGACCTGCACGTAAAGCGCGTAATCCGCGTCCTTCCCGCCAACCTCCGTGACACCGCTGACGGAACCGTCCACCGTCTGCAGGCAGTCGGCGTCCAAATTCGCGCCGCTCGGGCATGCCGTCGCGTGGTCATAGGCGGAAACCTGCGAGGCGTTCGCAACGGCGCCGACTCCGACAATCAAGCCACCGACCAGAAAAGCCGGTCCGAAGCACCCGAAGAGAGCTAGCCTCCCGCGCATCTTGCCCCGTCCATCGCTGATAGCAGTCCGAGGTGAAGATATCAGTTCATATCGGTGCCTATGTGGCGGCTGGCGTCGCTGCCTGGCTAAGCGTTGAGAGACCTCATCACCGGCCTCGCAGAAGCGGAGCTGCCCGGCCACACCAAACAGCTCCTGGCCCTCCTGCCGGGCGGCACTGGGGCCGAAGCCGCGACGAGGACGGGTTCACCTCGCGGCGGAACGCGAACTGGCTATATCGCGTGGCTACGCCGCAGACTCCCCAACGGTGGTTACCGATTGGGTTCCCGAAGGGACAAAAAACGTCCTCGGGAGATGACTCCCGAGGACGTTTCCGCTGGTAGCGGGGGCAGGATTTGAACCTGCGACCTCTGGGTTATGAGCCCAGCGAGCTACCGAACTGCTCCACCCCGCGTCGTTGAGTGCACTGTACGGGGTCGAGCCTTCGGAACCAAATCGGTTTAGGGGCGCCGCTGCTGTCTCGGCTCGCCTCTCCCTGGTCATGCGGTACGGAGACGTCGACTTTGTCCCGGACGGACGGCGGTGACTGCGCCGACAGCGTGTCATCGCTCCGGTGCCACACGGGGGCCGTTTACGGCGTGCCCGTCTTCCTCCGCCCCGGCCGTGCCGGGACCACGGCCGGGGCCGCGCATTCGAAGGCGTCCGCATCGGGCCGAAATAGAAGCTGACGTCCGCATTCGTCGTGCTACGTCCCACGGCAGTCCTGAATCCTTCCGACCAGACCAGCAGGGCCCGCATGTCGCACGAGAAATACTCACGAAAGCGCAGAGACCGAAAAAGCTTTTCTTTTCATTTCCCAGAAAACGACATTCTTATAACAAAATAATAACAACGAACGATCGCGGTCATCCGCGGCGACCAGGTAGGAATCTTATACACAGCTAGCGCGAGCACGACTCTATATGCAGCTGAAAACGGCTAACATGCAGTTTGTCCGACTCTTATGCAGTTTGCGCGACCTTCGGGGCGGTCGACGTTTTTCCGTATAGTCCAAATGCGTCCACATTGTCGGAGTTAGGGGGAGAACATGCGTGACTACCTGTGCTTGCACCACATGGATGACTCTGCATGCGACCGAGGTAATAGCTGCCAAATCACAACTTTCGTTAGTGCGGCAAACCTGTGAATAATCGCAAATTCCACTCCGGTTCTGCGACTGTGCCGCCGGTGGCTTGTACCTGCTATCGACGAGCGGCTCATATGAAAACGGCGAGCTGCTGAGATGAAGATCGCGATGATGACCGAGGGCACGTACCCATACGGCTTCGGTGGGGTGAGCGTATGGTGCGACCAGATCATCCGCGGGATGCCCGGATACGACTTCCAGCTGACCGCCATCGTGGGGACAGGGGCCGAGCCGATGGTCTGGTCATTGCCCGGCAACGTCTCTTCGCTGTCCACCGTCCCGCTCTGGGGCTCAGCGTCAGCCTCCGGGGTGCACGGCAGGCGGGACGCACTCCCCCTCCGGCTGGTGGGTGAGCTCATCGGCACCTTGCTCGACTGCTCAGCCAACGCCCAGGACCGCTTCGCCGGTGTGCTGCATGAACTTTGGGAGTTTGGTCAGCACGGGAACATCAGCGCCGGCCTGGCCAGCGAGAACGCGGTCCGGCTACTCAGCGAAGCGTGGGCAGACGGGTGGCCGGGCGCGGGCCACGCCACGCCGAACATGCATGACGCGGTCACGGCGATGCAGTTGCTCGACCACTCCCTCCGACCACTGGCCCATCCGCCGGTCCAGGCTGACATCGCGCACACGGTGACCAACGGGCTCGGGGTACTGCCTGCTTTGTCGGCGAAGTGGCGGTACGGCACGCCCATCATCGTTACCGAGCACGGCGTGTACCTGCGTGAGCAGTACATGCAGAACCGCAACGGGCCGTACCGGTGGCCGATTAAGGCACTCCACCTGGGATTCATGCGGCGACTTTGCGCGCTCGGCTACAACGAGGCAACGACGATCACCCCAGGCAACGTGTACAACCGCCGGTGGGAAGAGCGGCTCGGCGCCGACCCGGCGCGAATCCGCACTGTGTACAACGGCGTGGACCCGGCGAACTTTCCGGCCCTCGACGGCGAGCCCGAAACTCCGACGATCTCCTGGGTCGGCCGTATCGACCCGATCAAGGACCTGGAAACGCTGCTGCGCGCATTCGCGATCGTGCGCCGGAAGATGCCGGCGGCAAGACTGCGCATGTTCGGCTCGCCACCCGGCGGGAGGGATTCCTACCTGCAGCGATGCAAGGCGCTTGCGGCCGAGCTCGGCATCGATAAGGCAGCTGTCTTCGAAGGGCGTGTCGAGAACATACGGGATGCCTACGACGCTGGCAGCATCGTCGCGCTGTCCAGCGTCTCCGAGGGATTCCCTTACAGCCTGATCGAAGCGATGACGTGCGGCCGGGCCTGTGTCGCCACGGACGTTGGCGGGGTCACGGAAGCTGTCGGCGACACCGGTCTCGTGGTACCTCCGCGCAGCCCGGAACCGATGGCGGAGGCCTGCCTGACCCTGCTGCAGGATGACGAAATGCGGCACCGCCTCGGGGCGGCCGCCCGCGTCCGCGCGCTGGAGAACTTCACCGTTGATGCAGCCATCAACACCTTCGACGAGATCTACAGCTTCCTCGGCCGCGGCCGTCCGCTGCCGGTGGCGCCTGAACAGCTGGTTATCCCTGCGCAGTCAACCAGAGGTCACGAATACGATCTGCTGCCCTGGGAGGGCGTCCGATAATGGCGAGAACGGTGTCGGTCGGGCAGGATCCCAAGGCAAACGGCAACGGGCTGCTGGCCTCGGCGGCGGGGGTCGCCAAGGCGCGCAACGTCCATGAGCTATGCGAGCAGTTCATCGAGGTGTGCCGGTCTGCGGTCGATCCAATGGAGATATCCAGCGCGCTGGAATTCGATGGCCTGAGCGACCAGGCAGCACGGCAGCAATACGGCGCTCCCGATGTGTTCGCGCTCGCCGAGGAGATGTACCGGCGAGTACCACGCCGTCCCGGGGAGCCAGAGCCGTTGACGGACCCGTGGAAGAACAGCAAGCTCCGCGCCGCTCTGCATGGTCTGCTCTACGGCCTTCCCACGGTCTGCTTCCCGGCTGCGGCCGGGTTGCTGTCCGGCCCGCACGTGCTCCGCGCGCTGATCGTCGCACTGCTTACATCGTGGGCGCTGAGCCAGGCCCTCGCCTATGTCGGCTATGTGCGGCTCGGCCGCGCCGGCTCCGCCGGGGCAGCCCGGCTGCTGTTGGCCGGCATGACCGTCACCGTCGCCGGAGTCGCGCTCGCCCTGGCGATGGCCGGTCTGGTGGCGCACGCGCGCGTGACCGGCCTCATCTTCGGCTTCGGGCTGGGGGCCTACATGCTGGGCGCCACTGTGCTGCTGGTGCTCGGCGCCGAGGGTCTGCTCCTCGTCGTACTCGCGCCCGGCGTGCTGGGCTCCGCCGCGTTCTTGCTCTTGGGCCGGCCGGCCTACCTTGAGCACGCGGCCTGGGCGACCCTGGCGGCCACCCCGCTGCTCGCGCTCGGGCTGGCCACCGCGCGGGCGTGCCGAGAGGCCGGCTTCCGTGTTCCGGGTGGTCTCCGAGTCCGGTTTGACCGGCGCGGCGCACGCGGCCTGGGCATCCTGTTCCGCAGGCGGAGCGGCGTGCCCGCGCGGCCTGGTCCGGCCGCCGACAGGCTGGCCGCGTTGTCGCAACTGCGGGAGGCCCTCCCGAGCGCCGGGTTCGGCCTCGTCGCAGCCGGGCTGCTGGTGTTCCCCGTCGCCGCGGGCCTGCCCGGCCATCACGGCGTTAACACCGGGGCCGTGCTCGCCTCGCTGCCGCTGGCGCTGAGCATGGGCATGGCGGAATGGTCGCTCATCTGGTTCCGGCGACGAGGACAGCGCCTGCTGCGGAACACGCAATCGCTGCCAGCCTTCGCCATACGGGCCCGGGCGGCGCTATTCGGCGCGCTGGCGCAGTACCTGACGGCCGCAGCGCTGCTGATCGCCGCCGTCGTCTCGGTCGCCAGCGCGACCAGGCTCGTCCAGCCCCACTGGGCAGTCCTCCCAGAGGTCAGCGCGTACCTGGCACTCGGCGGGGCGATGTTTCTCGCGTTGCTGCTGCAAGCGTTCGGGAGCCGCCTTTTTCCGCTGCTGGCCTGCGCCGTGGCGCTGGCTCTCGAGATCTTGTGGCGCGATCTCGGAGTGCTCGGCCAGATCGTGGCCTGCCTGGAGCTGCTCGTAGTCCTGGCTGGCTACGCGGCCCTGACGCTGGGAAGGGCGGTGCGGCACGCGTTCTAGACGGCGCTTCATTCTGCACACGAATCGAAAGTAATCACAGAGGGGACAAACTATGACGGATCAGGTCGCGGTGACCGGGGCGGAAGGGTTCATCGGGTCTCACCTGGTGGAGACCCTGGTACACCGCGGGCACCGGGTGCGAGCGATGGTGCTTTACAACATGCACAACTCACGTGGCTGGCTCGACGTGCTGGAACCGGACGTTCAGGACCAGGTTGACGTGATCTTCGGCGATGTCCGCGATCCGGCGTCGGTACGGCAGCTGGTGGAGGGAACGGCGGCCGTTTATCACCTCGCCGCGCTGGTATCCGTCCCCTACTCCTACTCCGCCCCGCGGTCCTTTGTGGACACCAACGTGATCGGCACGCTGCACGTGCTGGAGGCGGTGCGCGCCTGCCGGACTCCGCGCATGATTCACACCTCGACGAGCGAGACCTACGGGACCGCCCGCACGGTGCCAATCAGCGAGGCGCACGTGCTCCAGGCACAGTCACCGTACGCGGCGTCCAAGATCGCGGGCGACAAGCTGGTCGAGTCCTACCACCTCAGTTTCGAGACGCCCGCAGTGACCCTGCGGCCGTTCAACACGTTCGGCCCGCGCCAGTCGGCCCGCGCCGTCATCCCCGCGATCATCATCCAGCTCGCTTCGGGCTCTCGCCAGCTCAAGCTCGGCGCGCTTGCCCCGACCCGTGATTTCTCCTACGTCACCGATACCGCCGCGGCCTTCGCCGACCTGGGCGAGGCGGCGGCCTCGGCGGTGCTTGGCGAGGTATTCAACGTCGGCCCCGGCGCGGACGTGCCGATCGGCCAGCTCGCCGAGGACATCGCCGCACTGATGGGGGTGGAGGCCGACATCATCGAGGACCCCCAGCGGCTCCGCCCGAAGGACTCGGAAGTGATGAGGCTCGTCTGCGACGCAGACAAGCTGCGCAACCGCGTCGGGTGGCGTCCGCGCTACACCCGAGACGAAGGCCTGCGCAAGACCATCGAATGGTTCATGAAGCCAGGGAACCTGGCCCGCTATAACCCTAACGAGTACAGCAAATAGTTACGGAGACATCATGCACGCTGTTATCCTGGCCGGCGGAAAGGGCATTAGGCTTCGCCCCTATACGACCCGGCTCCCGAAGCCTCTTGTGCCCATCGGCGATGATCACTCGATTACGGAAATCGCCCTGAGCCAGCTCGCCAGTTGCGGGTTCAACCGGGTGACGCTGGCCATCGGCCATTTCGGTAATCTGATCCGCTCATACATCGGCGATGGCAGCCGGTGGGGCCTGCACCTCGACTACACGAATCCAGAGGAAATCCCGCTCGGCACGATAGGGCCGGTACTCCAGATCCTGGACCGGCTGCCCGAGCACTTCCTGATCATGAACGGCGACGTGCTCACCGATCTCGATTACGCGGACCTGATGAGGCAGCACCAAGAATCAGGCGCACCGCTCACCATCGCGACCTATCGGCGCGAGGTGCATATCGATTATGGCGTGCTGACCACGCTAGACGGCCGAGTGGTGAACTTTACCGAGAAGCCGACAACCGGCCACCAGGTGAGCATGGGGGTCTACGCCTGCTCCAAGCAAGCCCTGCGCCGGTACACACCCGGCTTGCCCTTCGGGTTTGACGAACTGGTGCTGGACATGCTGGCAGAGGGCACCAGACCCCACGAGTACGCGTTCAAAGGGTACTGGTTCGACATCGGGCGGCCGGAGGACTACGACCGCGCCAACGCCGAGTTCGGCGTTATCCGGGGAAGCCTGCTGAGGGAGACCTAGCTCATGCGCCTTTTGATCATTGGTGCGAGCGGGTTCATCGGCACGCATGTTCGTGACCGGGCTCTGGCCGCGGGGATGGAGGTAGTGACGGCGGGTCGAACCGGTTTTGCCCATGAGCTCCGTCACTATCATGCCGATCTTTCCGAGGATGACCCGGACAAGGTCGCGGCCCTGATCGACGAGGTGGCTCCGGACGTGGTGGTGAACTGCGCCGGAGCCACCACCGGGGAGGTGGATGCCCTGGTTGCGGTCAATGTGACCGGGGTGTACACGCTGACCAAGGCAATGCTGACGGCACAGGCGGCGCCGCGGCTTGTCCACCTGGGATCGGCCGCCGAATACGGGCGGGCCGAGCCCGGCGTCCCGGTGAGCGAGCTGGCAGTCCCCCGGCCTGCCGCTGTCTACGGGGTGACCAAGCTCGCCGGCACCAGGCTGGTGGAGCTTGCCGCGGCGGCCGGGCTCGACGGCGTAGTGCTGCGGGTGTTCAACCCGATCGGACCTGGCGCGCCGGGGAGCAACCTGCCCGGCAAGGTGGCCGCCCAGCTGCACCGGGCGCTCGCGCGCGGGACCGACGTCCAGCTCGGATCGCTGGACGCCGTCCGTGACTTCGTCGACGTGCGCGACGTCGCCGACGCGGTGATAGCGGCGGCCACCGCGCCCGCGCTTGCGCACGGCGTGCTCAACATCGGTACCGGGCGGGGAGTGCCGGTCCGGACGATGGTCCGGCAATTGCTCTCCATTGCCGGGTACACGGGCGTCATACATGAAGATGCGGCGGGACCTGCGCGCGCGGCAGACATACCATGGCAGGAGGCGAGCATTACATGCGCCATCGAGGACCTAGGCTGGACGCCCCGCCGAGATCTAACGACCTCGCTCACGGATCTGTGGGAGTCAAGCCATTGACCCAAAATGCCACAGATGACGCCGAGTGCGCTCTACCGCAGCTGATAGTGCCCGCGTACTTCTACCCGGCTAGCCATTCCTATGAGTGGGCGTGGCTGGCTGAGCACGCGGCGCAGATCCGGCTGGTCGTCCTCAACCTGGCGAACGGGCCTGGCCGTCAAGCCGACCTGGTGGCCTCCCCCGCGGTGAAGCGGATCCGCGCCGCCGGAATCACGGTGTGCGGGTACGTTGACACTAATTACGGTCTGCGTCCCGCTGGCGACGTCGCCGCCGATATCCATCGGCATCTCGATTGGTATCAGGTCGACGGCGTGTTCTTCGACCGGGCCGCAACCGGCGTGGAGCAGCTCAGCCACTACGCAGACCTGGCGGACCGCGCACGGCGCAGCGGAGCGCTGTTCGTGGCTCTCAACCACGGCGCGCACCCGATCGAATCGTACGCTGACCACGCCGACCTGCTGGGCACGTTCGAGGGTCCGTGGAGCGCCTACCTCGAGCTCGCGGTGCCGCGGTGGGTGAGGTCCCGGCCAGCAGAGCAGTTCTTCCACCTGGTGTACGGGGTGCCGATCGCGTCCTTCGCCGACGCGCGATGGCTGGCCGCCCACCGGCGGGCGAGCTACGCATACGTCACCGACCGCGCCGGCGACAACCCCTGGGACTGCCTCCCCGCTGACGGCTTCCCCCGGATTCCGTTATCCGCAGCCTGCCAGGGGCATCCCGGAAAATGCCGAAATGAGTTGGTGTGCTGAAAGAAGTGGCAAGCCCGGGCCGTCCCGCGAGGGCAGGTCTGCGGCCCCGATCTGGCCGGCTTCGCCTGCTGCTGGCCAGCGTTCTCCTGCTCACAGCGGGCGGCATCGCGATACGGATAATGACCGAGCCCGGGCCATCCTGCCAGCAGTCGCTCATCCCCGCCTATTTCTACCCGGGCGCCAATTGGGTCAGGGCGATCGACAGCAAATCGCCACCCAGATTTATGCTAATCGATATTACGAGCTCGGGTGCAGGCGATTCACCCGACCCGAATTACCAGGTGATGGTCAGGCGCGCGCGGGCGGCCGGAATAACCCTCGCGGGCTACTCCGCCACGGACTACGGACGGCGCCCGGCCGCCGCCATCGAGGCGGATGTCAGGCACTACAAGTCCTGGTACGGCGTGACTGACATATTCCTCGACGAAGTCTCCGGCAACGACAACGGTCTCGCCTATTACCAGCAGCTGTCCGACTACATCCACAACACGAATCCCGGCTCTCTGGTGATACTGAACCCCGGGACCTATCCAAGCCAACCGTACATGTCAATCGGCGATATCGTCCTGGCCTTTGAGGGTACTTACGCTGAATACCTCACGATCGCCGTTCCGGGCTGGGTCGATGACTATCCGGCCGCGAAATTCGCCTACGTTATTTACGGAACCCCGGAGTCCCGGCTGGCCAGTACCGTCCGCACCTCGCAGCGAAAGCACGTCGGCTACATATACGTGACACCCAATACTGGGGCTAACCCTTATCGTTCGCTGGCCAGCTACTGGGCGCGCGAGAACGCGATCATCGCGGCCTGCGCGTAGGCCACGCCCACATTGCTACCGGCAGGGATTGCGCTGTCCGGCGAGGGCCGTCGTGAACAGCAACCCGTCAATGTGGCCGGCCACGTCGGCCGGGCAGAACCGGCGGAGGTCAGCCGTCACGCTCTGCCCCCAGTCATCGGTGTACTCCGCGTTCAGCACTAGTTTCCTGGCCCGAACGTACGGCGGGGTGACGATCCCGCACGTCTGATAGTAATTGCATTCTTCGTCGAGCAGGAAATCGGTCGTCGGCTGCAGCGCCTGCGAGAACTCCGGGTCGTTATCACCGTTCTTCTGTCCCCAGGCCAGCCCGAGGCTGTGCGCATAGGCACCCAGCGTCCTGTCGAACCGGATGTTCTCTTGCTCGGTGATGCTGAAGCCCGTGCTGTCGGTATAAGAATCGTCGATATCCGGCTCCACCGCGTCAAACCCCTTGGCCGCGCACTGCTGCTTGATCATCGCCTCGATGATCCGCACCGTCGATGGCGCGTCGATGTTCAGGTAATACTCCGGATAGCCTGCTTCTGCCCGGCCCAGATCGCGGGCCTGCCTGAGCTGCTGGTAGTAGGTGACCCGCAAGTGCTCCTCGGCGGCCGAGTAGTAATTTCCGGCGGCACCGACCTCGATATAGCAGATCGCCTTGTCCTTCAGTTTGTGCGCTGCCGTGACCGTCGAGGCCGGGTTAATGATGCCGTCGATGTCGAAGACGGTCGTGGCGCCCGACCGCTTGCCCAGGGCATTGACCGCACCGCTACCGGTGTCCGCCACGCTGTTGATATTGAGCGGATGATCGAGCTCCCACTGGAACTCGGGACCGTTGTCCGGGCCGGAAGCCGTGGGACGCCACCACCCGCGCGGTCTGGACGGCTGAGGCGGCTCGATCGGGACCCGACTGGCCGACGGCGTTGAAGCGACCGGCGCGGCGGTC
The DNA here is from genome assembly GCA_963836195.1 of uncultured Actinomycetota bacterium. Classification (GTDB taxonomy): domain Bacteria; phylum Actinomycetota; class Actinomycetes; order Streptosporangiales; family Streptosporangiaceae; genus Trebonia. Next base: position 110,892 of record CAWIIX010000006.1, read on the forward strand.
TTCGGGGCGGTGGTCTTCGGCGCGGTGGACTTCGGCTTGGGCTGCGCAGCCGCGGCAGCCCCCAGCACGGGCCGTGGGGTCGCAGCTGCAGGCGAAGCGGCATGGCCGCCGCAGGCCGTAGCGCACACCAATCCGAGTGCTCCAGCCGCAACGGCCACTCTCCGCATCTTCAGTCTCACCTGAATGTCGCGGCTATCCGGCGTGGGGGTCATTGACCTGCGCGGGCGAGTTCACGGGGGCGGTGGTGTTAGCGGCCGTGGTCACGCTCATCAGGTCAAGGTTAGCCGTGGTGAGCAAGGAATCGCTCTTGCTGAAGTTACCACTGACGGCGTCCTCGCCGATCTGTTCGAAGTCTTCCAGCGCGGTGCGATAGACCACAGCGCGCACCGGCGGCATCGGACCGTCGAGGGCAGCCTTGGCGTCGGCGGCGAGCAACGCGCCGAGGCTCTTCTCCGCGCTGCCCATGCCCGCCCGCTGGTCAGCGCTGATCTTCCCCACGTCGGTGTTGACGGTGCTGAGGAGCTTGCCGGCCGGACCGGTTAGCCATTTCTCCCCCTTGGTCGCCGCAGGCTGCGTCGGCACGTGAACCTGCTTGCCGACGACGGCGGGGCTCCCGCCCCGATGGCTGCTTCCGCTGCCTTTGACCGGGCTGCTCGTTCCCGCACCGGTGCTGGCGGCGACGCTGTCGGTGCCGTCTCCGCTGCCGGCGGCAGCGGGGCGCGCGTTGCCGCCTGCGCTGCTGGCCATGGCCGCGCCGACGGCCAAGGCGATGACCAGGACGGGTACGAGCATGGCGAGCAGCTTATGCGCGCGCACCCAGGCCGCGCATGAGGTTCGCGCTACCTGCGCGTTTGTCCTGAAGTGGCGCACGACCTCCCCCTTTCTCTTACCGTGGTGCCTTCTCGGGAACGGCCCCGGCAGCCTGCCGGGGCCGTTCCCGAGAAGGATCTTTGAACCAGGTGTGGGCTTAGCTGACGGTAAGCGTGAACGTCTGGGCGGCCGTGCCCACAGAGTTCTTAGCGGTAATCGTCAGCGTGTAGGTGCCGGCCGTCTTCGGCGTTCCCGACAAGGTCGCCGTGCCGTTGCCCTTATTCGAGTAGGCCAGGCCCGGCACGCTCCCGGTATGGGTGACGTTGGGAGCCGGGTAGCCGATACCGGAGAACGTGAAGGTGAACGCCTTCCCGTGGGTTGCCGTCGCGGTGGCCGCGCTGATGATCGACGGGGCCTGGTCCACGGTGAACGTGAACTTCTGCGTGACCGTCGAGAACGAGTTGGCCGCCGAGATGGTCAGCGAGTAGACGCCGCCCTGGCCGACCCCGGCCGTGCCGGCCAAGGTGGCTGTGCCGTTGCCGTTGTCAACCCAGGTCAGCCCCTGTGGCAGGGCGCCCGCCTCGGTCAGCGCCGGCGCTGGCGCGCCCGTGGCCTTCACCGTGAAGTTGAACGCCGACCCGACCGTCGCCGTCGCCGTCGCTGCCGTCGTGATCGCCGGCCCTCCGGTGACCGTGAGCACGAACGACTGGGTTACCGTCCCGCTCGGGTTCGTCGCGGTGAACGTGATCGGGTAGGTGCCGGCGCTGGCTGCGGTCGGCGTGCCACTCAGCGTGTTACTCCCGTTGCCCTTGTTGCCGGCGGTTACCCCGGACGGAAGTTTCCCGCTTTCCGTCACGTTCGTGGTGTACCCCTTGGTCGGGTAACCGTTCGTCGTGACCGTGAACGTGAGCTTCGTGCCGGTGGTCGCCGTCAGCGCGGCCGCACTGGTGAAGGTGGGCAGCGGATCCTTGGTCCCGGCCGCCTTGACGGTCACCGTGATCGTCTGCGTGGCGCTGCCGCCCGCGTTGGTCGCGGTGACCGGGACGGTGTAGGTCCCCGCTCCGAGCGTGCCCGCCAGCACCGCGGTCCCGTTGCCGTTGTCAGCGAACGTCGCCCCCGTGGGCAGGGTTCCGCTGGTGAACGTCGGCGCGGGATAGCCGGTGGCGATGACCGTGAAGCTGAAGGCCGTCCCGGCCGTCTCGGTCACAGCCGCCGCGCTGGTGATGGCAGGCGGGTTGGCGACGGTCAGGATGAACGCCTGGCTCGCCGTGCCGGTCGAGTTCTTGGCGGTGATCGTGATCGGGTACTGCCCGCTCGCAGACGCGGCCGGGGTGCCCGCGATCGTCGCCGTGCCGTTCGCGCCGGCCGTGAAGGTAAGGCCCGAGGGCAGCGTTCCGGCGTGCGTCAGGGTCGGCGTCGGCGTCCCGGTCGTGGTGACCGTGAAGCTGAACGCCTTGCCCGATGTCGCCGAGCCCGAGGCCGCGCTGCTGATCGCCAGGCCGCTGTTAACGGTCAGGGCGAAACTCTGCGTCGCCGTTCCGGCCGAGCTGCTGGCCGTGACGGTCAGTGTGTAGACGCCCTGGCTGCCGGCCGGCGGCGTGCCCGCCAGCGTTCCGGTCCCGTTGCCCTGGTCGGTGAAGGTGACCCCGGATGGAAGCGCCGGAGTGCTGGTGACCGACAGCGCCGCCGTCGGGGTTCCGGTGCTCGTCACCGCGAACGACCCGGCGCTGCCGGCGGCGAACGTCGTCGCGTCGGCGCTGGTGATGAGCGGCGCCACGGCAGCCGGGTTCACGGTCAGCGCGAACGTCTGGGTCGCATTGGAGCCGACCCCGTTGGCGGCGGTGATCGTGATCGGGTAACTGCCGCTCGTGCCCGTCGCCGGCGTGCCGGCCAGGGTCGCCGTGCCGTTGCCGTTGTCGGCGAACGTCACGCCGCTGGGCAGCGTCCCGGTCTCGGTAAGCGCCGAGGTCGGGCTGCCCGTGCTCGTCAGCGCGAACGTCCCCGCAGTGGCCACCGTGAACGTGGCGGCGTTGCCGTTGGTGATGGTCGGCGCCAGCGGCGCCGCATCCACGGTCAGCGTGAAGGCCTGGGTCGCATTGGAGCCGACCCCGTTAGCCGCGGTGAGCGTGATCGGGTAGCTCCCGGTCGTCCCCGTGGCCGGCGTGCCGGCCAGGGTCGCCATGCCGTTGCCGTTGTCGGTGAACGTCACGCCGCTGGGCAGCGCCCCCGCCTCGGTGAACGCCGGAGTCGGGCTGCCCGTGCCCGTCACCGTGAACGTCCCGGCGGTGCCCGCTGTCAGCGTGGCCGTGTCACCGCTGGTGATGGCCGGCGCCTGCTGCACGGTCACGGTCAGCGTCTGCTGGGCCGCGCCGTACGCGTTGGCGGCGGACAGCGCCATGGCGTAGGTCCCCGCCGTGGTCGGCGTACCCGCCAGGGTCGCCGTGCCGTTGCCGTTGTCGGTGAACGTCAGACCTGGGGGCACGTTCGACCAGCCGAAGCTCGGCGCCGGGTACCCCCCGGTCGTGACCGTGAGGCTAAACGCCGACCCGACCGCGCCAGTGGCGGTGTCCGCGCCGGTGAACGTCGGCGCCTGACCAACCAGGATCGTGAAGGTCTGGGTCGCGTTCGGGCTGATGCCGTTGCTGGCCGTGATCGTAATCGGAGTCGTCCCCGTCGCCGTCGGCGTGCCCGATAGCAGGGCGGTGCCGTTGCCGTTGTCGGTGAACGTCAGCCCGGCCGGCAGCGCGCCGGCCTCGGTGATCGCCGGCGACGGCGAACCGGTCGTGGTGATAGCCACCGCGCCCGCCTGGTTGGCGGTGAAGTCAGCGGTGGCCGAGTTGGTGATGGTGGGCGCGCCCGACGTGTTCACCGTGATCGTCAGAGCCAGCGTCGCCGTGCTACCGGACGCGTTGGTCGCCGAGATCGTGACCGGGTAGCTGCCCGCGGTCCCGGATGCTGCCGTGCCCGTGATGGTGGCGGTGCCGTTCCCGTTGTCGGTGAAGGTCAGTCCCGAGGGCAGCGACCCGGACTCGGTGATGCTCGGAGCCGGGAAGCCGGTGGTGGTCACCGTGTAGGTGCCCGCCACCCCCGTGCTGAACGTCGCCGTCGACGCGCTGGTGATGGACGGCGCCTCGGCATTGGTCAGCGTGAACGACTGGGTTACCGATCCCGACGCGTTCGTCGCCGTGATCGTGAGCGGATAACTACCGCCGCTTGCGCTGGCGGCGGTCCCGGCGATCGTCGCCGTGCCGTTGCCGTTGTCGGTGAAGGTGAGCCCGCTCGGCAGCGCCCCGGTCTCGGTCAGCGCCGGCGCCGGCGCACCGGTGGTGGTCACCGTGAAGCTGAACGCGCTGCCCACGATCGAGGTAGCCGAGGCCGCGCTCGTGATGACGGGCGTCACCGTCTCGTTCAGCGTCTCGGTGGCGCCGGTGCCAAGGTTCACCCAGTCCGACAGGTCACCGCCGTAGGCCTGGCCGAACGCGGCGCCGTTGACCGTGGTGCCCGGCGGCACCGTGATCGGGACGTTGACGGCCGAGCCGTTGTTGGTAACGGTGACCGTGCCGTTAGTCTCGCTGGCGGTGTAATTCCCCGCGGTCTCCGCACTGGCCCAGGCGCCCTGGTCGGCCAGCACCTGCGCCTCGGTGACGTCGGTCATCTGGTCCAGCGGCGCGGCGGTCGTGAACCAGCCGTTGTACTGGCTCAGCATGTTGCTGATCAGGTCCAGGATCGTGTAGCCGTAGTCCTGGCCGTTCTGGGTGGCCGGGCCGATCAGGTCGCTCTGGTGCGCGTAGCCGACCCGCGGGTTGTTACCCAGCACGTGGGTCAGCATGATGTGGGATTCCGAGGCGAGCAGGGTGGACTCGGTCGCTGGGGTCGTGATGCAGGTGGTGGCCGATGTGTCGGTGCAGTGCCCTGTCTCGCTCGGGAACTGGGAGTTGCCGACTGGGTCGCCCTGCGCCACGTACAGCGTGTTGTACTCGTTCAGCTGGTCGGGCCAGTTCGCCGCGTTGTAGTAGATGTTGCTGGGGTACCGGGGTGCCCCAAGAGCGTTGCCCAGGGTGTACTGCTGCGGCTGCCGGGAGGCGTCCTGGGCGAAGGTGGTCACGCCCACCCCGTTCGGCGCGGGCGGCATGTTCGGGTTCTCGACGCCGGAGTGCTCGCCGGTCACGACCGCGGCCGGAGTGTAGTTCGTGAGCCCGTTGGCCGCGGCCCACGCCTGGTCGAGGCCGATCTCCTGCTCGATCGAGGAGTCGGCCGCGGTGCTGCTCGCGGGCACCCAGCTGCCGGCCGCGTTCGAGCAGTCGATGCCGGGGTTGGTGGCCGTCGGGAAGTCCGGGCCCGAGTTCGGCTCGGCGCCGGGCGTGGCGCCCGCGTCGGTGAAGGAGTACGTGGTGGCGGAGGTCGCCGCCGGGTTCTCCGCCACCTGGCCGGACGAGCGGAGCCGGAGGTGGTGGAGCCGGGGTTCTCGCGGTAGACGTTGTAGCCCCAGAACGCGGTGCCGCCGGTGTGACTGGCCTCTTCCTGGGCCAGTGATGGCCCCGGGGTGCCGTCGGTGCCGGTCCCATTGATGGCCTCGGGCAGGTCAGAGCCACCGAGCCATTGGCGCCGACCGTCGCTGACTGCGGGGTGGAGGGCTCCGACTCGCCGTAGGCGGTGGCCGCGGTGATCTCGTAGCTGTAAGCGCCGGCGGTGAAGGTGCCGCCGGAGGCGTTGGCCGTGACCGAGGTCGAGGGCCTGCGGCGACCACACCTGGCGGCCAAGGGACAGGGTGCGACCAGGTGTGACCGGATGATCCAGTTGAAGGGCCTGGTCGGCGATGAGGGACGTTACCGGCGCCGGCATCGTTGGGGTAGCTGGTGTCGATGACCTGGCGCGCGGATCGGTGTAGGTGGTCCCGTTGTCGGTGATGCTGCTGGTGCAGTTGGGGCTTGACTCGCGGGGTCGGTCGCCTGGAACTGCGCCAGCAGCGGGTGTCCGCCGCGGTGGGCGCGGTGCAGGCCCCGATGGCGTTAAAGGCCATGTTCAGCGTGATCCCGGTACCTGTTCTCCCAGTTGACCACGTAGGCCACGTCGGCGGCGCTCAGCTGCACGTCGGCCGGGACGCCGGGAGCGGAGCCCGGGGCCAACCCCTTGGTCCGCCGTCGGGCAGGTGTAGTCAGGCGGGATCGGTGGCGGCCGGGGTGCACTGGAGCTGGGAGCTCCACTCGTTGTCGCTGATGAAGTTGTCGTCGATGTCCTGGCCGAAGTAGTTGCGGTAGAGGCCGAGGTGGGTGTTCTGGGTCACCCAGTTGATCAGCCCTGGTGCCAGCAGCAACCACTGGAACTGGTTCGCGTTGTAGTCGAAGCTCAGCTCCAGCTCTGCGACCCCGGCCTGCGGGTCGGTGCCCGGGTGCTGATATACCCCGGCCAGGACACCGCCGGCCGTGTTCGTGAGCAGCGGCGTGAACGGGGCCCCGCTGTTCACCGTCGCGCTGTAGCCGTACGTCCCGGTGTCGAACGAGACGGGACCGCTGAGTTCCGGGAATGCGCTGAGTCCGGCGGCAGTGAGCGGCGCCGGTGGTGCCGTCAAGCGCTCCCCCCGACGCCTCGGACAGGCCCAGCACCGACGTGGGGTAGGTGTAGCCGTCAAGCTGGCGGACGCCGAAGTTCGCCTCGTAGCTGTCGAGGGCGCTCAGTTGCCCGCTGGCGAAGTCGAGCGGGTCATCGGCGATGACGACGCCGTTGAAGTTGCCGGTAGTCCCGCTGGACAGCGCCGGCAGCGTCACCGTCTGGCTCGGCGCCGCACCCGACGCCGTCACCAGGGTATAGGGGACGCCCTCACTACTCAGCGCGCTCTGCCAAGCCGCCGTCGTCGGGTCAGCCGACCCGTTGCCTATGAGCAGAACGTGCAGGTCAAGCGTTGGCTGCGTCGCCGCCGAAGCTGTCCCACCGACTCCCACCGCCACAGCCAGGCCGCTCGCGGCTACCAGTGCCAGCAGGCATGCCAGCCAGCCTCTTACCTTGCGGCTACCCAGACTCACCGGGTGCTCCCCACTCTAACGACTTCGGCGGCCGCGCGCGACCACGAGCGATATAGGTCAATTGAGATTGGTCAATACCAAGTCCCCGGATGAGGATGATGCGGAAAGGCCGACCCCACCCCAGGGGTTGTCTGGTAGATATGACGCCTCACGCCGGGCGAAGGATTACCGCATCGGCAAAAAGATTTACCGGAAACCGCTAATCCGCCAGCCCGCAAGATACCGCTCGCGCGATTAACCACGCCGCAACGAGATCGACCAGAATTCATACGCAGTGCGATCAGATTCACGCGCAGTAGGTGACTAATCTCTTGGCCGTCAGTCCGCTGACCAGCAGTTTCCTGAGTAAACCAGGACACCTCGCGCGAAGCAATATCGAGATTCACGCCTGCGTCTAACGCTTAGCAAAACGGCGCAATGCGGGCAAACCCTCAGCAAATAGCCGACTTCGATGGAATATTATAGGAACGTTCCTAACGCGGCGGGAGACAGAGGCGGGCGAGCAGCCGCCAGCCCGGCGCGGTCATGTATCGGCCGACGCGACGCTATCCGGTACATGATGGAGATAACACGGCATAAGGCGGACAATTACCCGAGACGCAAAACGAGGCGCGCTGATGGAGAAGCGAGAACCGCATAGGAGTTATCTGGGCGCGTAAGCTGATCTCCGCGCAGCGCAGCGATGACCGCCGCGTCCCGTTGGCGAATCCGTCGGCAGGAGACAAGAAAAGAGGCCGGATCCTTGTTCGGATCCGGCCTCTTGACCTTGGTAGCGGGGGCAGGATTTGAACCTGCGACCTCTGGGTTATGAGCCCAGCGAGCTACCGAACTGCTCCACCCCGCGGCGATGTCTTAACTGTATGAACTCCCGCGTGCAGAAGCAAATCGGCGACGCGGCCCGCCTCCCGCGGCAGGCGAGGGCGGGCGGCTAGTGGAGCGGCGAGGCCATCCACACCGTGTAGGAAACGGGCCAGTTCCCGGCCGGCGGCCCGGTCAGCACCTCGGCGTCGCCGGACGTTCGCAGCGACACGACGACGCGCGGCACAACCCCGAGCAGCGACACCGAGCCGCGGGACGAGCCGAGCAGCACCGGACGCCGGCCCGTGCGCTCGATCGAGGTCGCCACCCGCTCGACCGAAGCGGAGGAGGAGCCCGCCGCCATGGACGCCGCCGGCAGCCCGCAGAGCACCCGCACGGTCGACCCGAACTCGGCCGCAGTCGAGGCGTTCACGAACACCACGCTGGCGGACGGGCCGATCGAGGCGCACAGCGAGGAGGCCGCCGCCACCGACCCCGCGTACGTCGACGAGGCGCCGACGCCGCGCAGTCGCACCCGGCTGGCGAACTTGGCCAGCCCGGACGAGTACCGGCCGACCGACACGTGCGCCACGATCCCGGGGTTCAGCGACGTCACCAGCGGCGGAATCGCCAGCGCGAGCACGCAGCAGATCGCGACCAGCGCGACCGTCAGGCGCGATGCGCCCAGCAACGCCGTCCGCAGGGTCAGCCGCGACGAAACCCAGATCGCGAGCAGCACGAGCCCCGGCAGCACCACCGGCACCAGTCGGTGCGAGGCCCACGGCTGCCACGGCGCCACCGCCGGGTCCCAGAGCACGGTCCCCACCGACCAGGCGATGATCACGAACGGCAGCCCCCACAGGCGCGCCGCCACCAGCGACGAGCGCCAGTCGAGGACGGCCCGCACCAGCCGCCGCCCGATCCCGGCCGCGCCCGCGCAGGCCAGCAGCACGGCGGGCACCCCGAGGTACCACAGGACCCAGTTGAAGCTCTGCTCGTAGTACTGCCTCCGCCCGTCCACCGGGAGGCCGGCCATCCGCTGCAGCGCCGCGACCTCGCGGATCAGGGTCGGGCTGGTCTGCCCGCGGACGGTCTCCACGTACGGCCGGACGGCCAGCACGATGAGCGCGACCACCGGGAGCGCCACCGCCGCCCACTGCACGACCATCGCCAGCGACGGCAGGGAGATTTCCTCTCCCGCCAGGCCGGTGATTCGCAGCCGGCCGGTGAACGCGCGCCACACCCGACCGCGCACGGCCGGGAAGGCGAGCGGCGCGATCAGCGCCGTGGCCACGCCGAACCCGGCCGCGGCGAGCCCGAACGTGTGCAGTTCGGTCGACGCCGTCGACAGATAGGACCGCCCCAGCGTCAGCGCCACCGACAGTCCGAAGGCGATGCCGGCGAAAAGCCCGATCCCGAACGGTCCCGCCTGCCGCCGCCGCGCCACGAACAGCCAGGCGAGCACGGGGAACGCGGGCAGCAGGATGTTCAGCGACCCGATCCAGGCCAGCACCGTCAGCCCGAGCGCGAGCCCGCCCAGCCCGGCCACCGCCAGCCCGCCGCCGACCACGCCGAACGAGTCGATGAACATGCACAGGCCGCCGAACAGCAGCACCTGGACCAGCGGCTCGCTGAACGGCGTCCGCGACGCGTAGATCTCGGGCAGCGAGACCGCGAGGACCAGCGCCCCGACCGGCGCCCACCGCCCGCCGGCCAGCCGGCCCACGACTCCGCCGAACGACAGCACCGCGCAGCCGCCGAGGACCGCGGGCATCACCAGCGCGCCGCCGAGCCCGCCGAGCCAGGTGCCGGCGGCGAGCACCAGCGGCAGCCCCGGCAGGAAGGCCGGGGTCAGCACCCCGCCCGACACGCTGAACCCGGTGCTCGCGAACACCAGCCCGCCGGAGGTTCCGAACGACGACGCCAACGTCGGGATCCGCGCCGTCCCGTGCTTGGCGATCCAGTACCCGTACTGCAGGTAGACGCTCGGGTCGCCCGCGCCGAAGACCTGCTCGGACCGGAGCGCCGCCTGCCATACCCCGAAGCCGACCGCGATCGCGACCGTGGCCAGCAGCGCGCCGACCGGCACGCCGACCCGCCGCCCGTCGGCGTCGGAGCCATCACCGGAATCCGACGTATCGTCAACCGCCGCGTCCGGCTTCCCGAACAGGGGCCACTGCACCGGCAGGCTCCGCATCCCGAAGTAGCACAGCGCCACCGCGAGCGGCACGAAGATGATCAGCACCGGCACCGGCAGCAGCCGCCCGGCCAGCAGCATCCCCGTCCCGGGCACCAGCAGCGCGATCGCCAGCAGGGCCGGCGCGATGGTGACGATCCCGAACGCCCGCCCCGGCAGCCACCACCACCGCTCGGCCAGCCGCGCGCCCTCCCCGGCCGCGCGCCGGTAAGACCGCTGAAGTGCGAGGAGTCCGCCGGTGACGGCGGCCGGGAGGGCGAGCGCAGGCCCCGGCGGCTGCTCTATCTCATCCCGAACGGACCCGTGGCCCTGCCCGGCGGCGTCAGCTTCCCCAGTCACCGTGCCAGACCCGGCGGGCCCGTCGGCCCCGGGCTGGTCCGCTGGGGACGTCGTGTCCTCGCGGACTCGCGCGGCGGGCAGTCGTAGACGCACGGACCCCACTGTAGAAGAAGAACCTGAGCCAACCATTCAGGACCACCCAAGCCGCGTATCGGGGGGCACACTGACCTTATGGAGCTCTATACGAATTGGCACACCTGGCAGCGGACGGAGCCGGAGTTGCGCGGGCTGCTGCCCGCGCAAGACGCCGACGCGGTGGCGAGCGCGGTCGAGTTCGCGGTCCGCTATCACGGCGACCAGACGCGCCCCACCGGGGCGCCGTACGCCGAGCATCTGCTTGAGGCCCTGGAGTTCCTGGTCCGCGGGGCCGACGTCACCGACCCCGGCATCCTCCAGGCGGCGGTCCTGCACGACGTGGTGGAGGACACCCCGTGCACGATCGACGACGTCCGCCGCGCGTTCGGCGGCCGGGTGGCGGCGCTGGTCGGCTGGGTGACCAAGCCGGCCCCGGAGGAGGGTGGCGACCGCCGGGCGGCCAAGGAGGCGTACCTCCGGCGTCTGCGGGACGCGCCCGACGACGCGGTCCTGGTCAAGCTGGCCGACCGGGCATCCAACGTCCAGACGCTGCGCAACCTCGGCCTGCCCAAGCAGCGGCAGTACTACGCGGAGACCGTCCGGTACATCATGCCGCTGGCCGCTCAGCGGGAATGGTGGGCCGACTGGTACGCAGGCTGGCAGCAGGCTCATCGGGATCTGGCGTAACCAGTCCGTCGGCCCGCTGCCGTCCGGCCCGCGCCGCGAACAGCCAGATCGCCAGCGTGGCCGGGTAGATGAAGTAGCCGAACCTGGTCGACGGCGCCAGCACGAACATCAGCGTCATCGCCCCGGCCAGCAGCACGACCGCGCGCGGGACCGTCTGCGGCGGCCGGAACACGAGCGACAGCGCGACCGCCGCCCCGGCCAGGACCAGCAGCGCCACCACGATCGTGTGCCCGGCCGAGTGCCAGGTCGACGCGATGACGTGCCCGAGCAGCGGGCTCGAGGCGGCCGACCGGACGCTGGCCAGTCCGAGCGGGAACAGGATCGTGTTGTCGACCACGGACTTCGGGTGGACGAAGAACGGGCCGACGCAGACCGCCACGACGCCGAGCGCGGTCAGCGAGAACGCCCAGGCCGACTTCCTGCCGTCGCGGACGGCGATCAGCACGACCGCCACCACCAGGGCCGGCCACGCGGTCGCCTTCATCGCCGAGGCGATGCCGAGCGCCACGCCCGCCAGGACCGCGAGGTTGACCGAGGTCGGACGGCGGTAGAGCAGGGCGAACCCGAGGCAGAGGAACCCGACCATGGGCACGTCGGTGCCGCCGACGGCGAGCTCGAAGGCGATCACCGGGCTGCCGGCGACCAGGATCGCCCAGCGACCCGGGTCCCTGGCGCCGCCCTGCCGGAGCGCCAGCCAGAACACGACCAGGAAGGCGACGCCGAACCAGATCCGCGGGTCGGTCAGCAGACCGCCGTCGAAGAGCGCCCGGGGCAGCCCGAACAGCGCCATCACCGGCAGGTAGGGGTTATACGCGTTGGGGTTCTGGGTCAGCGCGAGCGCCGCCGCGCTCGTGTACGGCGTGCCCTGGTGGATCAGCATCGACCCGGATCGGGCGACCACCCACACCTCGGGCTGCTCCAGGCCCCTGGCCGCCATCCAGGTCAGCGGCGCCAGCAGCCCCCCGACGAACGAGAGCCCGAGCGCCACGTCCGAGACGCGCGCGTTCCTGACCGCGAGAACGGCGAGCAGCGCCAGCCCGTACCCGCAGGCCGCCATCACTCCCCACAGCCGGTGCACGGAGTCGGTGCTGAACACCGCGACCAGCACCGCCCAGATCACGGATACGGCGAAGATGCCGGCCAGCCAGCGACGACGCATGGCGGCCGGTGACTCCCACGCGGCACCAGGCCGACCGCCACCCATATCCATCCGATAGTACGCGAGTAGCATGCGTGGCCATGGGTCGACTTGTTGGTAAGGCCGCAATTATCACCGGTGGTGAGGGCTCAATTGGAATGGCGACCGCCCGGGCCTTCATCGCCGAGGGCGCGCGGGTTCTGCTGGCCGGCGTTTCCGAGCCGGACCTGAGGGCGGGCGCGGCCGAACTGGGCGGGCAGGCCGCCTGGAGGGTGACCGATGTCACCGACTCGGGTCAGGTGAAAGCGGCGGTGGACGCCGCCGTGGGGCAATTCGGCCGACTGGACGTGGTCGTCGCCAACGCGGGCATCGCCGGGGCGACCGGGCCGATCGCCGACTACCCGGAGGACGCCTTCGACCGGACCCTCGCGGTGCACGTGCGCGGCGCCTTCCTGCTCTGCAAGCACGCGGTGCCGCACCTGACCGAGGGCGCCTCCATCATCATCACCTCGAGCGTGGTCGGCCTCACGGCCGCGCCGCGCATCGCCGGCTACTCAACCGCCAAGCACGCGCAGGTCGGGCTGATGCGGACGCTCGCGGCGGAGCTGGCGCCGCGCGCCATCCGGGTCAACACGATCCACCCGGGACCGGTCGACAACGAGTTCCAGCGCCGGGTCGAAGAGGCCGCCACCGGCGCCGGCCCGGCCGCCGCCCGCACCATCTTCGACGAGATGATCCCGCTCGGCCGGCACGCCTCCCCCGACGAGGTCGCGCGCTCCATGGTCTTCCTCGCCAGCGACGACAGCTCGTTCATGACCGGCGCGACGCTAGCGGTCGACGGCGGCATGTCCAGCTGACAGGCCGTTGGCCGACCAGCCGACGATCCAGTCCCTGGCGTTCAGCCACCACAGGTAGACCGTGAGGGCCGGGTAGACGACGATCAGGCCCCCGGCGGCGGCGGCGACGCCGACCACGATCATCCGCCCCTCCCAGCCGAGGCCGCGCCGGTCAATGCCGGACGCCAGGCCGCACCGGACCCGGTAGGCCAGATCCAGGTGGCGGAACCCGGCCGCCGCGACCAGCGCGAACGTCCACGGCGGCCACAGCCTGAGGGCGAACCCGGCCTCGGCCAGGAACACGTACTCGGCCGCCTGGATGAGCGGCGGCACCAGCCAGTCGCCGCGCCCGGTATGCGGGTTCCACGATCCGAACGAGGCGAGCAGCATCGCCTCGACCGGGGTGAGCAGGAGCGCGCCGGGCAGGTTCCGCAGCCCGAGCGCGGCCAGCACCCCGGTCACCAGCAGCCCGACGAACAGCGGCGCCAGCGGCGGGATCCGGCCCGCCACCCAGCCGCCGATCCAGACCGAGATCCGGCCGTCACCGCGGTAGCCGCGAACCTCAACCGGGCGCCAGCCCGGTCGGAGCGAGTCGATCATCATGGCGCCGAGTCGCGGCCGCGCCGAGCACGAGCACGATCAGGAAGCCCGCCCGGACGCCGCCGAGCAGCACCACCGCCACCGTCAGGGGCAGCCGCACGTCGCCGGACGGACCGAAGATCCTCGGCCGCCGCCCCGCCTCCGACGGGGCGTGCAGGCAGATGTCCGCCATCGGAACCAGGGCGGCCACGATGACCGCGATGACCGCGAGCCGCCACACCCCGGCCGCTCCGACGCCGCCCAGCCCGGCCACGAACGTGCTCCGCAGCGCCTGCCCGACGGGCCCGGACGGCGCGGCGCTGACCTTCTTCAGGCTGACCCCGGCGGCCATCCCGGCGTAGATGAACAGCTCGCCGAGCAGGCCGCAGGCGGTCAGCCCCCAGTCGATGGCGGGCGCGGGCGACTGCTCGCCGAGCACCTGGCCGACGTAGATCGCCACGAACACGGCGACCGCGGCGACCAGCGCGACCGTGTCCGCCCGAGCGGAGCCGAGCGAGAGCCAGCCCGCCGCGATCACCGCGAACCCCACGGAGATCCTGGCCATCGCCACCGGTGAAACCCGGCACGCGATCGCCAGGCGCACCACTGGGCCGACGTATCGCCGGCTCGCAGGTAGCTCCTCTGCGGTCATGCGGATCTTCTCCCTGCCCGCCAGGCACGAGGTTTCCCCAGCGTACCTGGGCGTCCACTCACTGTCGTGGATATCCACACCGGGACACGCGGGGGTAAAGTCCGGATGTGACGGTGACGCGGATGGTGGCGGTGGTGCTGGGCGGCGGCGTGGGGACCAGGTTCGGCGCCGCGCTTCCCAAGCAGTTGCTCACCCTGGCCGGAAAGACGCTGGTGGAGCACTGCGTCGGCGCATTCGCCGAGGCACCCGGCATCGACGAGACCGTGCTGGTCATGCCCCCGGAGTACCACGAGGACGCCCGGAGAATCGTCGGCGGCCAGGTCAGCGTCATCATCGAGGGCGGCGTCACCCGATCCGACTCGGTCCGCAACGCGCTCGGGTACCTGACCGCGCGCTACCCGGCGGCCGAGACCGGCGTCCTCCTCCACGACGCGGCCCGGCCGCTGGTCAGCCAGCAGATCATCGCGGACTGCACGGCCGCGCTGGGCAAGCACGACGCGATCGGCACCGCCGTCCCGACCTCGGACACGATCCTGGTGGTGGCCGACGGCGTGATCGCCGGCGTCCCGCCCAGGGAAACCCTCTACCGGGCGCAGACTCCCCAGGGCTTCCGGCTTGAGACCATCGTCAGAGCGCACGCCCTGGCCGCCGCCGACCCCGCCTTCGCCCCGACCGACGACTGCGGCGTGGTCCTCCGCTATCTTCCTGACGTTCCCGTCCACATCGTCCAGGGCAGCGAGCGCAACATCAAGGTCACCTACCCGTCGGACCTGCCGATAGCGGAGGCGCTGCTCGCCGACGCTAGGACCTGACCGCCGACTTGATCAGCGTCCGCCCGAAGTCCCACATCAGGCCGGACCCCTTGGAGGCGTCCTCGAGCACGTCGGCGAGGCCGTCGATGAACAGCTTGACCTCGGCGTCCCCGATCATGAGGGGCGGGATCAGCTTGATCACTTCCATGTGGTCGCCGGACACCTGGGTCAGAATCCGGTGCCGCTGGAACAGCGCGACGACGACCATCTGCGCGAACAGGCCGACGCGGGCCTTCTGCAGCATCGCCCAGCCCGCCCTCGCCTTCATCCCGGACGGCCGGCCGAACTCGATGCCGATGATGAGCCCGCGACCGCGAACGTCGGCAATCAGGTCGTACTTGGCCCGCAGCCCCTCGAGGCCGCGCATCAGCTCGGCCCCTCGCCGCGCGGCGTTCTCCACCAGGCCCTCGTCCTCGATGACGGCCAGCGACGCGAGCCCGGCCGCCATGGCCAGCGGACCGCCCTTGAAGGTGGTCGAGTGGACCATGAGCTTGTCCATCGAGGAGTAAACCGAGGAGTAGATCTTGTCCGTGGTCAGCATCGCGCCGATCGGCACGTAGCCGCCGGAGAGCGCCTTGGCCACGGTGACGATGTCCGGCTGGACGTCCTCGTACTGGTAGGAGTAGAACTTGCCGGTGCGGCCCAGCCCCGCCTGCACCTCGTCGCAGATCAGCAGCGCGCCGTTCTTGTGCAGCAGCGCCGCCGCCTCCGGCAGGAAGCCGGCCGGCGGCATCATCACGCCGTGCCCCTGGACCGGCTCGATGATCATCGCCGCCACGTCGCCCTTGCGCAGCTCGGCCTGGAGGGCGGCGAGGTCGCCGAGCGGGATCTCGGTGCCCGGCAGCAGCGGCCCGAAGCCGCGCTTGAACTCCTCGGCGCCGTTCACCGACAGCGAGCCCGCGGTCAGCCCGTGGAACCCGTGATGGGCGTAGATGATGCGGCCCCGGCCGGTCGCGTGGCGGGCGAACTTCAGCGCCGACTCGACCGCCTCGGTGCCGCTGCTGCAGAAGAAGACCCGGTCAAGGCCGGGCGTCTTGGCGATCAGCCGCTGCGCCAGCAGGCCGGCGATCGGCTGGCAGTCGAACTGGGTCCACGCGGCGAAGTCCATGTTGAGGGCGTCGTGCAGCGCCTTCTTGATCACCGGGTGGGACCGCCCGGCGGCGAACACCCCGAACCCGGCCAGGAAGTCCGCGTAGGCGTTGCCGTCGGCGTCGTAGAGGTAGGCGCCCTCGCCCCGGACGTAGTCCTTGTCGAAGCCGATGGTGCGCAGCGTGCGTGGCAGCTGCGGGTTCAGGTACTTGCTGTGCAGGTCGTAGCCCTGGCCGCGCACGGCCGCGAGTTCGGCGCCGAGATCAAAACCCATTACCGCATTGTATTGCCGGAGGCCGCGCCTCCGCGATCTAGTGCCGCCGCGCCAGCCGGCGCGGGCTGGTGAGGTACCCGGCCCCCCAGGACATGTGCATGGCCGCGAGCACCAGCGGGATCCGGGCCCGCACCCCGGCGGGCTGGTCACTCGCGAACAGCACCGCGACTGCGGTGACCCCGGCCGCGTAGGTGAGGGGGACGACAAGCCCGAAGCCGAGGTAGGGCGCGAACCCGCCCGCCCCGGCCGCCGCCGCGATGACCCCGGCGCACCCGAGGAGCAGGCCGGCCGCGTTGACCGCGGTCGCGGCCGGCGCCGCCAGGTAGCGGAGGTTCACCGTCTCCGGATAGCGGCGCGCGACCACCCGCCGCCAGCGCCCGTAGCGGAAGTGCTGGTTCGCCAGCGCCGCCAGGCTGGCCCGCGGCCGGTAGGTGACGCGCAGCTCGGGGGTGAACCAGATGAGGTGGCCCGCCGCCTTGATCCGGTGGTTCAGCTCCCAGTCCTCGGCGATCAGCATTGTCTCGTCGTACCCGCCGACCTGCTCAATCGCCTGCCGACGGTAGACCCCCAGGTAGACGGTGTCGACCGGGCCCGCCTGGCCGCCGGTGTGGTTGGCGGCGGCGCCCATGCCGGCGGGCGAGGTCATCGCCCAGGCGACCGCCCGCTGGAACGGGGTGACCCCCTCGGCCGCCATGACGCCGCCGACGTCGGCCGCGCCGGTCTCGAGCAGCGTCTGCACGGCGGTCCGGAGATAGCCGTCCGGCAGCAGCGCGTGCCCGTCGATACGGGTGATGATCGGGTACCGGGCGGCCTTGACGGCCGCGTTCATGGCCGAGGCGATCTGACCGGACGGGTTCGGCACGACGGTGATCCGGCTGTCGGCGGCGGCCAGGTCGCGGGCGATCGCCTCGGTCCGGTCCTTGGACGGCCCGACCGCAAGCACCAGCTCGAACCCGCCCGGGTACTCCTGCTCGAGCACGCAGGCAACCGAGTCCGCCAGGTGCCGTTCCTCGTTGCGCACCGGCATAACCACAGAGACGGCTGGCAGCAAGGCTGCCTCCCTCGCAGAGTAATGGTCCGCGTCGGGAGTCAGCTCGGTCCGTTCGATAGGACGGTTTTGATCTTTGTCCATGACACCGGTCACGCGATGCAGTTTAGACGGCAACGCCCCCCGGCCGTGGCTGAGCCGCGCAAGCCAAGTGCGCGTTCGGGCTCACTCTTACGAACCCGAACGCGCACTTGGCGCGCTAGCCGGCGAGAAGCCGACGTCCTCCAGGAGGTCCGTGACCAGGGCCGCGATCGCTGAGCGCTCCGACCGGGTCAGGGTTACGTGCGCGAACAGCGGGTGGCCCTTGAGCTTCTCGATCACCGCGATCACGCCGTCGTGCCGGCCGACCCGCAGGTTGTCTCGCTGCGCGATGTCGTGCGTGAGCACGACGCGAGATCCGGTCCCGATCCTCGACAGCACGGTGAGCAGCACGCCGCGCTCGAGCGACTGGGCCTCGTCGACGATGACGAACGCGTCGTGCAGCGACCGGCCCCTGATGTGAGTCAGCGGCAGCACCTCGAACATGTCGCGGGCGACGAGCTCGTCGATCACCTCCTGAGTGGTGACCGAGGAGAGCGTGTCGTAGACCGCCTGCGCCCACGGGCCCATCTTCTCCGACTCGGAGCCCGGCAGGTAGCCGAGGTCCTGGCCGCCGACCGCGTACAGCGGCCGGAAGACGATGACCTTGCGGTGCTGACGGCGCTCCATGACCGCCTCCAGGCCCGCGCAGAGCGCGAGCGCCGACTTGCCGGTGCCCGCCCGGCCGCCCATGCTGACGATCCCGATCTCGGGGTCGAGCAGCAGATCGAGGGCGATGCGCTGTTCGGCCGACCGGCCGTGCAGGCCGAACGCCTCCCGGTCGCCCCGCACGAGCTGGATCTGCTTGTCCGCCCGGACCCGGGCGAGCGCGCTCCCGCTGCCGGTGTGCAGCACCAGACCGGTGTGACAGGGCAGGTCACGGGCGTCTTCGCAGTCGAGAGTGCCGTGTTCGTACAGTTCCTCAACGTCGGCCGGGCTGACGTTCAGCTCGGCCATGCCGGTCCAGCCCGAGTCAATCGGCAACTCGGCCCGGTACTCCTGCGCGTCCAGCCCAACCGCCGCCGCCTTGATTCTCAGCGGCAGGTCCTTGCTGACAAGGACCACGTCGTTGCCCTCGTTGGCGAGGGCCTTAGCCACCGACAGGATCCGCGTGTCGTTGTCCCCGAGCCGGAACCCGGCCGGGAGGACCTGCGAATCGATGTGGTTGAGCTCGACGCGGGCGGTGCCGCCGAGGTCGCCGACTTGAATCTCGGCGTCTAGGCGGCCGTACTTGAGCCGGAGGTCGTCGAAGTACCTGAGGGCCTGACGGGCGAAGTAGCCCAGCTCAGGGTGGTGACGCTTCGCTTCGAGCTCGGTGATGACCACGACCGGCAATACCACGTGATGCTCATCGAATCGCGTGAATGCATTCGGGTCAGCGAGCAGGACGCTCGTGTCGAGGACGTAGGTACGACGCTGCACAGAGTTGGCCACGCAATACTCCCCTGGGCGCCGGTGACGGGCACCGACGCCGCGGACAGGACACGCCGATTCCCCGCCATCCGGGGGCAAACGTGTCGGACGGACCGGGGCTGCCCGCCTGCAGAGGGCCGCGCCGGCCCTCTCGTCGCGCACAACGGCAACAGGGGGCCTCCCGCGGGGGGCGGCCTGGGGAGCCGCCCGCCACTACTGAAGGTACCCGGGTTCCACCTGCGCGAAAAGAGCCGTGGGAGTGCTTATTTCGGCGAGGTCAGGCGCCGAAACGACGGTTACGTTCGGAATACGAGCGCAAGGCCCGCAAGAAGTCCACTTTGCGAAATGCCGGCCAGTACGCGTCGCAGAAGTAGAACTCGGAGTGTGTTGACTGCCACAGCAGGAAGCCGCCCATCCGCTGCTCGCCGCTCGTCCTGATCACCAGGTCGGGGTCGGGCTGGCCGGCCGTGTAGAGGTGCTCGGCGATGTGCTCGACGTCCAGCACCTCGGCCAGCTGCTCGATCGTGGTGCCCCGGCTGGCGTGCTCGATCAGCAGCGACCGGACCGCGTCGGCGATCTCCCGCCGGCCGCCGTAGCCGACCGCCACGTTGACGAGCAGGCCCGGGTTGTTGGCGGTGGCCTCGCCCGCGTCCTTGAGCACCCGGGCGGTGTGGTCGGGGAGCAGGTCGAGCGCGCCGACCGCGTTCAGGTGCCAGCCCTCGTCGACCAGGCCGTTGACCGTGTCCTCGATGATCGTCAGCAGCGGGCCGAGCTCTTCCTGCGGGCGGCTCAGGTTGTCGGTCGACAGCAGCCACAGCGTCACCACCTCGACCCCGGCCTGCTTGCACCAGGCCAGCAGCTCGAAGATCTTGTCAGCGCCCTTTTTATGACCCTTGCTGACGTCGGTGTGGCCCGCCGACCTGGCCCAGCGGCGGTTACCGTCTGTCATCACGCCAACGTGCCGCGGCATCGTTTTGCCGGTCAGCGAGGATTCGAGCCTCCGCTCGTACAGCCGGTACACCAGGTCTCGGTATCCCATGACCGACCTTCCTCGCCAGAGCGCGCGCAAGAGTCCAAAGTCCCCTGCCACGGTATCCGACCGGCCGATCCTGACATGCCCTTTTACTTCAGGGGCGAGTGTTATCTGCTGAGGTTACTCTCCGGAGCCGGCCGGCCCCTGTGACCGGACTTCCTCGACCCGGCGGAGCGCGTCGCGGAGCTCGGCCAGCCACGCGTCGGCGTGCTCGCCGGTCAGCCGCACGCACCACGCGAGCGCGTCCGACCGGCTGCGAGCGACCCCGGCGTCCACCAGGGTGTCGAGCACGCGCCGTTCCGACTGGCGCAGCCTGGTCATGACCGGGACGGACAGGGTGGTGAACATCTCGCCCTCGCCGGCGCAGCGCGCGCCCCAGGCAACCTTGCGCCGGAACCGGTGCTCGGCCTCCCGCGCGATCTCGATCCGCTGCTCGCGGGTCTGCTCGCGGAACCGCTTGATCCGCCC
Organism: uncultured Actinomycetota bacterium; assembly: GCA_963836195.1. Taxonomy (GTDB): domain Bacteria; phylum Actinomycetota; class Actinomycetes; order Streptosporangiales; family Streptosporangiaceae; genus Trebonia. The sequence goes on from CAWIIX010000006.1 coordinate 131,238, forward strand.
CTCGGCGGCGGCGCGGGTCGCCTCGGCGCCGTTGGTGCCGCCTTCGCCGCCGGCCGAGCCGGCCGCGCTGGCCGCGCTGGCCGCGCTGGCCGGGCCCGCCGGGCCCGCCTCGGGCGCGGGCAGCGTCCCGACGACGGTGATCTCCTCGCGATCGACGACGACCTCGGCCGGCTCCGTGAACCAGTCGTCCGGCAGCCGGCCCGCGAACCACGCCTGCACCTCTGTACTCATGATTACATGATTACATGCGTACAGTGGGCGGTCAACGGCCGACGCAGCTCGAAGCCCGCCCCGACGCCCCGCCCCGACGCCTGATGTGGCCCTGTGGCCCACCCGCACGCCTAGAGCGGGCCTGTGACCCCCAGGGCCACAACGGAAACGCGCCTGTGGTCCCCCGGGCCACCACGGAAGCGGGCCTGTGGCCCCCGAGGCCCGAACGAGGACACCGCGAGCCGTCCGGACAGCCGGATCAGGCGTCCGCACGGCGGGATGAGGCGTGCGGACCGCGGGGATCAGGCGACGCGGGCGGCCACCGCGGCGGCCTGCGCGGGGTTGACCCGACGGCGCCCGCGAACTCGCTGCCGAAGTCGGCCGGGACCATCTCGACGTCCAGTCCGGGTTCCGGTGCCTGCTCCATCCAGCCGTTGCCGAGGTAGATGGCGACGTGCGAGATGTAGGTCGGGTCGGTCGGGTCGGTGTGATAGAAGAGCAGGTCGCCCGGCTGGAGCCGGCTGACAGGGACCGATGGGCCCGACAGCGCCTGGTCGGCCGCGACGCGCGGCATCACGAGGCCGGCCTGGCGGAAGGACCACTGCACCAGCCCCGAGCAGTCAAACGACGTCGGCCCGGCCCCGCCCCAGACGTAGGGCAACCCCCGGCGGCTCATGGCCGCCTTGAGCATCGCGCTGAGCGCGGCCTGCGGCACCGCCGACTCCGTCAGCTGCCCGGCCCCGGCCGCGCCGGTGCCGTCGCTGACCGAGGTTCCGCCGCCGACGCTGATCAGCGCGACGAGCTGCTCGACGCCGGCCCCCTTGGGGATCAGCCGCCCGGCCGCGGCCGCGGCGGCGGTGAAGTCGGACGGCGCCACGCTGACCACGATCGCGTTCCCGGCCGGGGCGCCCAGGGCGCGGGCGGTCGCGTCGGAGACCACGGCGTTCACCCCGCCGATGCCGAGCGTGCCGAACGCCGCCACCTGGAGCTGCTGCGTGGTCCGGCCGGCGGCGGTGACGGTCCCGCCGAGCCGGATCTTGTCCTCGGTCCCCATCGTGTACGAGACCGCGATCCCGCCGTCGGCGACGCCCTGCCAGAGCTCGTTCGACGCGCCGGTCGGGCGCGCGGCGAACTCGCGGAAGACCGAGGGGTCGACGCCGAGCACCGCTGTGGAGGACCCGTTGACGGACATCCGCACCGCCTCGATCCGCTCCGACGCCACCACCCCGGGTATCCGGCCCACCTTCGCGGCGAGGCTTTCCGGGAGGGAGAACGGCGCCACGATGAGCAGGTCCGCCTGCACGGTCCGGTGCAACGGGGCGACCTTGGGCACAGCCGCCGATCCCGCGATGGGGACCACGAGCAGCCTGGCGCTCTTGCCCATGGCCAGCCCCGGGGCCACCGGCGCGGACCCGGTGGACGGCCTGACGGCGGGCAGGCCGAACCCCGGCGAGGCCGCCAGCGTGTTACCCGGACGGGCCGAGGCGGGCTGGCCCGACGGGGCCGAGCCGAGCACCGCGACGAGCACCCCGCTCAGGGTGCCGACCGCTGCGAGGGCGGCGACGCCTGCCGACAGCATCGGCCGCCGTCCGGCACGCCCGAATGACCTGGCTATCCGCCGGCCTCCTTCGGTCAGGTGCACAGAGCAACCTTGCCGCAGGACTTAGACGTTCGTCCAGTTCCCCAGCAAGGCTTCACGCAACGCACCAGGTGTTGTAACCGGTGCCAGGCAAGTGAAACCACGGCAGACGTAGGCGGCCGGCCCGCCGGAGACGAGCGGTCGGCCGGCCAGCAGCGGGACCGCGCCCGCGTCGTCACCGGAACCGAGGGCGGCCCCGGAACCGAGGGCGGCCCCGGAACCGAGAGCGGCCCCGGAACCGAGAGCGGCCCCGGAACCGAGCGCGAAGACCGCGCCCGGCGGCGCCGCGTGCAGGGCGGCCCGGAGCAGGTCGCCGGTGCGGGGGTCGTCGTCGGGGCCGACGATCGCGATCTCGGCCGGTCCCGACAGCAGCGCCTCGGCGACCGACAGGCCGAGTCCGCCGGCCCGAGGGTAGCGCTCCGCGATCGGCGGCAGCACCCGCAGCGCCGCCGCGGCCGCCTCGGTGTACCGGGCCTCGCCGGTCAGCGCCCCGTAGCTCAGCAGCGCGTCCGCCGCCGCGAAGGCGCCGGACGGGGTCGCGTTGTCGGTCGGGTCGGCGGGCCGGAAGATCAGCCGCTCGCCGTCGGCCGCGGTGTCGTAGAAGCCGCCGTTCCCGTCGCCGAACAGGCTGAGGACCGAGTCGAGGAGCGCGCCCGCGACCGCCGCCCAGCGATCCTGGCCGGTCACCCCGGCCAGCCTCAGCAGTCCGGCCGCCACGCAGGCGTAGTCCTCGAGCAGCCCGGCGCTCGGCCCGGGGACCCCGTTGCGCGAGGTTCTGACGATCCGGCCCGCCGAGTAGTGCAGCGACACCAGCAGCCCGGCCGCTTCCTCGGCGGCGGTGACGAGGTCGGGCCGGCCGAAGAGCACCCCGGCCTCGGCCAGCGCCCCGATCGCCATCCCGTTCCAGGCCGCCACGACCTTGTCGTCCCTGGCCGGGCGGGTCCGCCCCTCGCGGGCGGTCAGCAGCAGGCCGCGGATCGTGCTCAGCCGCTCGTCGGGGGACATGCCGGAAAGAGCCGCCGGGTACGGGCGAGGGCCGGCGGCCTCCGGGCGCGGGGCGGCCTCGGGGTCGATGACCACCTCGGGGTGCGGGGTGCCCTGCGGGTCGGCCCGGCGCTGGAGGACGGACGTCGCCGTGCTCGAACGTCCCCTGCTCGGTGACGCCGAAGACCCGGGCCGCGAACGCCCCGTCTTCCTCGCCCAGGACCTCCCGGAGCTCGGCCGGGGTCCAGACGTAGTACGCGCCCTCGGCCCCGTCGCTGTCCGCGTCGAGCGAGGCGGACAGGCCGCCCTCGGGGGTGCGCAGCTCGCGGACCATGAAGTCGCAGGTCTCCTCGGCCACCCGGCGGGCCAGGGCGGACCCCGTCCGCCGCCACAGATGGGTGTAGACCCCCGCCAGCAGCGCGTTGTCGTAGAGCATCTTCTCGAAGTGCGGCACAGTCCAGCTGGCGTCCACGCTGTACCGGGCGAACCCGCCGCCGAGCTGGTCGTAGATGCCCCCGCGGGCCATCGCCTCGCAGGTCGCCTCGGCCATCGAGAGCGCCGCCAGCGGCGCCGGTGCGCTCGTGGTGGCGGAGCAGGAACTCGAGCGCCATCGAAGGCGGGAACTTCGGCGCCCCGCCGAAGCCGCCATTGGCCTCGTCGAAGTCCGACGCCAGGCCGGCCACCGCCGTGTCGGTGACCTGCTCCAGGTTGAGCTCGCCCGCGGCGCCGCCCAGCCCGGAAAGCGCCGCGGCGTTCTCGGCCAGGGCGGCCGAGATCCGCTGCGACTCGCCCGAGATTCGCTCCTTGTTCTTCGCCCAGGACTCCGACACCGCCGTGACCAGCTGGACGAACTGGGCCCGGGGGAAGTACGTGCCGCAGTAGAAGGGCTCGCCGTCGGGGGTCATGAACACGGACATCGGCCAGCCGCCCTGGCCGGTCATCGCCTGGGTGGCCGACATGTAGACGGCGTCGATGTCCGGCCGCTCCTCGCGGTCGACCTTGATCGCGACAAGGCGGCTGTTGACCGCTTCCGCCACCGCCGGGTCCTCGAACGACTCATGCGCCATCACGTGGCACCAGTGGCACGCCGCGTACCCGACCGACAGGAACACCGGCACGTCTCGCCGCCGCGCCTCGGCGAACGCCTCCGGCGACCACGGCCACCAGTCGACCGGGTTGTCGGCGTGCTGCAGCAGGTACGGACTGGTCGCGCTCTTCAGCCGGTTCATAAACCTCATTCTTTATCCCGAACGGACCCGGCTGGCTCTCAGGGCTCCATTACCGCGTGCCGGTGGCCGGCCCCGAGGTCACAGGCGCGGGTCGACCGGCTCGGACTCGAGCGCGAGGACGGCGAACACGCACTCGTGGACGCGCCACAGCGGCTCGCCGCGGGCGACCCGGTCGAGTGCCTCGAGCCCGAGCGCGTACTCGCGCTGCGCCATCGAGCGCTTGTGCCCGAGCCCGCGCTGCCGCAGCCGGCCGAGGTTGGCCTCCTCGGTGTAGTCGGGGCCGTAGATGATGCGCAGGTACTCACGGCCGCGGACCTTGAGGCCCGGCTGCACCAGGCCCTTGCTCCCCTTGGTCAGGTTCGCGGCCGGCTTGACCACCATCCCCTCGCCGCCGGCGCCGGTCAGCTCCTCCCACCAGTCGGCGGCCTCCGCCACCGCCGCCGGGTCGGTCGTGCTGACGTAGCGGCGGCGGGTGGCGGTGAACAGGCCGGGGTCGGCCGCGACGAGGCGATCGGCCAGGTCGAGGTGCCAGGCGTGCGGCCGCGCCTGGTGGGCGGCGCCCTCCGAGGCGAGGAGCTGGAACGGCGCTACCCGTATCCCGGTCAGGCCGTCGGTCTCCCAGCAGTAGCGCCGGTAGGCGGCGGTGAAGGCGTCGGCGTTGGCCGCCCTTGACCGGGTCCTGGCCAGCAGCCCGGACACGTCGAGACCGGCCGCGGCGGCCTGCTCGAGCACCGAGACCGCGGCCGGGAGCGCGGTCCGGGCGGCCGCCCCGACGGCGGCGTACTGGTCCCGCAGCAGCTGCTCGGCCTTGGCCGACCACGGCAGCAGCTCCGCGTCGAGCAGCAGCCAGGAGGTGCCGAGCTCGTCGAACAGGCCGGCCGCCTCGGCGGCGGCGCGGACCCGGTCGACCAGCTCAGCGGTCCGCGGCTGGTCGAAGAACGGCCGGCCGGTCCGGGTCCACACCGCGCCGAGCGCGTCGCCGGGCGCGCCGAACCGGGCCCGCGCCGCGTCGAGGTCACGGCAGACGAGCGCGACCGCCCGCGACCCCATGTGCTTCTCCTCGCACACCACCTGGTCGACGCCCTCGGCCCGGTAGGCGTCGAACGCCTGGTCCGGGTGCTCGAGCAGGTCCGCGCGGGCGGAGGTCGCGACCGGGCTCATGGTCGGCGGCAGGTACAGCAGCCAGCGCGGGTCGATCGCGAACCGGCTCATCACCTCGAGCGCCGCGGCCGCGTTCTCCTCCCGGACGCCGACCCGCCGCAGGTAGCCCGTCTCGATGACCCGGCGTCCGGTCACGTCGGCGATGTCGAGCACCTCGGGCTCACGGTGCGCGGGCGACGCCGTCTCGCCCGCAGCCGGGTTAACCGGGAACGGCCGGGCCGGCTCGTAGTACACCCGCCCGGCCGGGACGGAGACGACTTCCCGCTCCGGGTAGCGCAGCGCGGTCAGCCTGCCGCCGAACACGCAGCCGGTGTCCAGGCACATGGTGTTGTTGACCCACTCCGGCTCGGGAACCGGGGTGTGGCCGTAGAGGACCATCGGCCGTCCCCGGTACTCGCCCGCCCACGGGTACCGGACCGGCAGCCCGTACTCGTCGGTCTCCCCCGTCGTCTGCCCGTACAGGCAGAACTCCCGCACCCGACCGGACGCGCGCCCGTGGTAGCGCTCGATCAGGCCGGCGTGGGATACCACCAGCTTGCCGTCGTCGAAGACGTAGTGGCTGACCAGCCCGTCCATGAACCGCTCGGCCGCGGCCCGGAACTCGGCGGGCTCAGCCTCGAGCTGGGCCAGCGACTCGGCCAGCCCGTGCGTCACCTGGACGTTGCGACCGCGCAGGGCGCGGACGAGCTTGTTCTCGTGGTTGCCGGGCACGCAGAACGCGTCGCCCGCGCCGACCATGCCCATGACCAGCCGGAGCACGCCAGGCGTGTCCGGCCCCCGGTCGACCAGGTCGCCGACGAAGATCGCCCGGCGCTCCGGGTGGCTGGCGCCGGTCGGCCGCCCGAGCTCGTCCCGGCTGACGACGTAGCCGAGGTCGCCCAGCAGCGTCTGCAGCTCGGCGGCGCAGCCGTGGACGTCGCCGATGACGTCGAACGGCCCGGTCTCGTGGCGCAGGTCGTTGAACAGCCGGGTGCGGGTGATCGTGGCGGCGGCGATCTCCTCCTCGCCGCGCAGGACGTGGACGGTCCTGAAGCCTTCCTTGCGCAGGCCGCGCGAGAGACCGCCGCAGGTCGGCGTGCTGGCGGCGGATCACGTGGTCGCCGAAGTCGCGGTCGGGGCGGCTCGCGTTCCGCGCCCGGCACACGCTCTCCGGCACGTCGAGCACGATCGCGGTCGGCAGCACGTCATGCTCGCGCGCCAGCGCGACCAGCGAGCGGCGCGCGTCGACCTGCACGTTGGTCGCGTCCACGACGGTCAGCCGTCCCGCCGCCAGCCGCTTGCCGACGATGAAGTGGAGCAGCTCGAACGCGTCGGCGGTGGCGGACTGGTCGTTCTCGTCGTCGGCGACCAGGCCGCGGCAGAAGTCGGACGAGATCACCTCGGTCGGCTTGAACCGCTCGCGCGCGAACGTCGACTTGCCCGACCCGCTGACGCCGACGAGCACGACGAGGCTCAGCTCCGGTACCCCGAGCTCGGTCATGCCGTCACCTCCTGCCCGGCCCCGGTGTGCGCCGTGCCCCGGTGTCGCCCGCCGCGGTCGCGTTGGCGGCCGCGGTCGCGTCCGCGGCCGACCCGGTGATCTTGTCGAAGACCGCCAGCTGGGTCGGCGGGCCGACCTCGGGGTCGTCCCCGCCCACGGGCAGGAACCGCACGCGGTAGCCGTTGCGGTCCGCCACCGCCGCGGCCCAGTCCTGAAACTGCCGTCGGGTCCACTCGAAGCGGTGGTCGCGGTGCCGCGGCGTGCCCGGCGGCAGCGTCTCATAGCGGACGTTGTACTCGACGTTCGGCGTGGTGACGACGACCGTGGACGGGGCCGCGTGCGCGAACACGACGCGCTCGAGGGCCGCCAGCCGGGACGGGTCGACGTGCTCGATCACCTCCATCAGGACGGCCGCGTCCAGGCCGGCCAGCCGGGCGTCCCGGTAGGTGAGCGAGGACTGGAAGATCTCGAGCCGTTCGCGGGCCGGTCCGCTCATCGCGTCCAGCCGGAGCCTGCGGGCGGCGATCTGCAGCGCCCGCGCGGACACGTCGGTGGCCACCACCCGCTCGATCACGTGGTCGGCGAGCAGGTCGCGGACGAGGACGCCCTCGCCGCAGCCGAGGTCGCCGACCCGCCGGGCGCCGGCCGCCCGGACGACGGCGAGCACGGCCCCCCGGCGCTGCTCGCTCAGCGGCGTCGGCCGGTCGGGCCCTTCGAGGATCCTGGCGCCGTCAAGCGCGTTGTCCAGGCTCTCAGGCTCGAGGTCGTCCACCTCGGCCAGCCGGGCCAGCGCGTCCCTCGTGAGCTCGCGCTTGTGCGCCAGGTAGCGGCGGGTGATCAGCTCCTTCTCCGGGTGGCCGGCCAGCCAGTCGCCGCCCGCGCGGACCAGCTTGTCGACCTCGTCGGTGCTCACCCAGTAGTGCTTGGCGTCGTCGAGAACCGGCAGCAGCACGTAGAGGTGGTTGAGCGCGTCGGCCAGCCGCACCGTCCCGGCCAGCCGGACGTCCAGGTAGCGCGACTCCCCCCAGCCCGGCACGGCCGGGTCGAGCGGCGCCGCGGCCGCCGCGACCTGCCAGCCCAGGGGCTCGAAGACCCGCCGCGCGAGGTCGATCCCGCCCCGGCACGGCAGCGCGGGGACGTGCAGCTCGAGCGGTATCGCCGAGTCGGCCAGCTCCTGATGGCTGGCGCAGCGGCCGGTGAGCGCGGTGCGGAATACCTCCTTGATCGCGACCGCGAGCATGCTCGAGGCCGCGTACGGGCGGTCGTTCACGTACTGCCCGAGCGCGAACCCTTCACCCGAGGGCCCGTGACGGCCGCGGACGAGGCCGACCGGATCGACCTCGAGCAGCAGCGCCGCCGTCGTCCGCAGCTCCCCGACCTCGGGGTAGAACACGTGCGCGGCGCCCACGGACACGTCGAACGACTGCACCCGCCCGGGATGCTTATGAAGCAGGAATCCCAGGTCCGATGCAGGTTCAGCGGTCGTCGTAATCGTCAGCAGCACAATTCGCCACTCTGACAGACCCATCATCCGCTGTCGCCGGATTTTCGCCAGGTGCGGTCGCACCCGCCTCAGCGGGAGCCGCGGAACTCCGGTCGCGTGGGTCACGCAGGTCACACCGATTGCACGGTAGGCCGGCGCCGGCATGTCCGCGGCATGATGACGAAGGATTTATGCGGTTATACGACAATTATCCTTCGTGATCATGGCGGTGCGGCGGTGCCGCACGATTTGTGCACCCGCCCGCGCGCACGCGCGGGCACAGGCGCAGGTGGTTTCGTTCTGTGGACAGTACGTCACCAGGTGTAATGTTGGTGGCGTGGGCGTTACTGTCAGTGACCTGCGGACTGGCATCGGAGCGGGGGCCGGTGGCTGAGCCCGCAGGCCCGGGGGCCGCGGCGGCGGAGATGTACGGCGGTTCGATGCCCACGTCGCCGTCGGTGCCGCCGCCGATCGAGCCCTCGGCCGACGCCGCCCTGTCCGCGGTTCTGGACGCGACCCGGGCCCTGCTGTGGATCGAGTCGCCCACCGCCGTGGCCGAGATCGCGCGCGACCTGGTCGAGGTGCTGGGCGGGCGGGTCGTCCCGGCGGCCGACGCGACCGAGGACGCCCTTCCGGTCGACGTGTCGTTCAGCGTGGGCCAGCCTCTCCTCCCCGCCGCAGCGCAGGCGGGAGTGGCCCGGATGCTGCTCGAACGCTACCTCCCGGCCTTCGTGCGCGACGCCCAGCGGGCGCTCGAGCTCCTCGACCGCCCCTCCCGTCTCGCCCACGACGCGTCGATCGACGCGCTGACCGGCCTGTCCAACCGGCGGACGCTGGGCCGGGCCCTCGGCCGCCTGCGCCCCGAGGACACCGTCATCATGATCGACCTCGACCACTTCAAGGCGATCAACGACACCCACGGGCACCGCGAGGGCGACCAGGTCCTGCGGCGGTTCGGCCGCACGCTGGCCGCTTCCCTGCGGGCGGCCGACCAGGTCGGACGCTACGGCGGCGAGGAGTTCGTGGTCATCCTGCCGGGGGACGGCGCCGAGCGGTTCCTGGCCCGGCTGCGGATCGAGTGGATGCGGACCAGGCCCTACCCGGTCACGTTTTCGGCCGGCCTGGCCGCCGCCCGGCCCGATCCGAGGAAGGCCCTGCAGGCCGCCGACCGCGCCCTGTACCGGGCGAAGCAGTCGGGGCGCAACCGCTGGGAACGGTCAGTCGAGGAGGACTACCGGTGAGAGGGCCGGTTCCGGCCCAGCGAGGCAACGGCCCGATGACGGCCGGCCCGGGCCCCGAGGCGGTCGAGCGCTACCTCGAACAGGCCGTCCGGGGTGACGGCCGGGCCGGAGTGCGGCTGGCCCTCGACTTCATCGACTGCGGCGTTCCCGCCCGCGACGTGATCGTCAGCCTGCTCGGACAGGCCCAGCGCGAGGTCGGCGAGCGCTGGCTGGCCAACCGCTGGACCGTTGCCGAGGAGCACCTGGTCAGCGGGGTTACCCAGAAGGCGCTTGACGCGATCGCGTACGCGATCGAGCCGCCGTCGGCGGCCGGGTTGATCGTCGTGGCCTGCGCGGAAGGCGACTGGCACTCGCTGCCCGCCCAGATGTTCGCCGAGATGCTCCGGGCGGAGGGCTTCGACGTCGCCTTCCTCGGCGGCTCCGCGCCGGCCGACCACGTCGCCGCCGTCCTCTCCCGTCGGCGTCCCGACGCCCTGGCGGTCAGTTGCAACCTGGCGCTGTACTTCGGCGGGGTCACCCGGCTGGCCGACGCGGCCCACCGGCACGCCATTCCCGTGCTGGCCGGCGGGCGGGCGCTCGGCCGCGAACCGGGGCGCGCGGCCCGCCTCGGGGCGGACGCCTGGGCGGCGGGGATCGACGACGCCGTCGCCGTGCTGCGCGATTGGCGGCGCCGGCCACCGGACGTCGCCGGCGAGCCCACCCCGTTTGAGACGGCGGCGGCGCAGCTCGATTCCAGCGCCCCCGAGATCGGCCGCGAAGCACTCGGGTCCCTCTGCGCCGGCTATCCGCCAGCCGCCTCATTCAGCGAAAAACAGCTGGGCCGCGCCCGGGAGCAACTTGTCGCGATCACCCGGTTCACCGCCGCGGCCCAACTGGTCGACGACCAGACGGTGCTGACCGAGACGCTGGACTGGCTCCGGACGTTCCTCACCAGCCGCGGTGTGCCCGCCGCCGCGCTCTGGGCCGGGCTCGGCGCGCTGGCGCCGGTTATCGGCCGCACCGACCCCCGGGCGGCCCGGCTGATGCTCGACGCGATCGAGGATGAGCCCGCGCTCACGCCGTCAGGCGGGTCCGGCTGACGACAGGACCCGGGCAAGGCCGCGGTCACGCCGCCAGGCGGGTGCGGCTGACGCCGAGGGCCCGGGCAAGGCCGCGGTCACGCCGCCAGGCGGGTGCGGCTGACGCCGAGGGCCCGGGCGCCCTGGCCGAGGAGGTAGAAGACCGCGCCGGCCACGCCCACGAAAAAGCCCAGGGGCCAGTTCGTCCGGTAGGACAGGGCGATGGAGATCCAGACGGTGACGAGCGCGATGACGATCGAGAGGGCGAGGGCGGTGCCGGGCCGGGCGGTGACCGAGCGGGCCGCGGCGGCCGGGCCGATCATCAGGCTGAACATCAGCAGCGCGCCCACGACGGGCACGGTCATCGAGGTCGCCAGCGCCATCACGACCAGGAAGTAGAGGTCGGCCCGGCGGGTGGAGACGCCGCGGGCCTCGGCCACCTCGGGCAGCGCGCTGGTCAGCATCAGCGGGCGGAACGCCACCCCGATGGCGACGACGGACACGATCCCGAGCAGCAGGATCGGCAGCACCTCGCCCTGGCTGATCCCGTACACCTCGCCGAACAGCAGCGCGTAGGTCTCCTCGGCGTACTCGCTGCTGACGCTGATGAACAGCGCCCCGAGCCCGAGCATGAGGACCAGCCCGAGCGCGGTCACCACGTCGTTGCGGCCCCTGCGGCCCTGCCGTTCCGAGCCGAGCGCGCCGATGCCGAGGGCGCCGCCGATCGCGAAGACCGCCAGGCCCCACAGGACGTTGATGCCGAGCAGGCTGGCGCCCGCCGCGCCGGCGAACGCGCCGTTCGGTATCGCGTGCGCGGCGAATGTCTGGCCGCGCAGCACCGCGAAGAACCCGACCATGCCCGCGATGACGGCGACGATGGTCGCGGTGATCCAGGTGTTCAGCATCAGGCCGGTGAACATTCGGCCCCCTCGTGCGGTGAGCGCGGCGCCAGTCGCCGCGGCCGCTTGACGTAGGTCAGCAGGTAGCCGACCAGGACCAGCGTGACGACGAAGAACGAGACCGGCCAGCCGTGGCCGTGCGGCGGCCAGTAGAACGAGTCGTAGGCGAGCACGATGCCGATCCAGGTCGCCGCCACTCCGGTCAGCGCGGAGGCGGCCATCGCCCAGCCCGGGCTTTTGGCGACCCGCAGCGCGGTCGCGGACGGCCCGATCAGCAGGGCGGTGGAGAGCACCGCCCCGATCGCGACGGCCGCGAGCGAGACCGAGACGGCGAGCGCGGCCAGGTAGACCATGCCGACGATCCTGACCGGCACGCCCTTGGCCCGGGCGAGGTCGGACGAGAGCGAGCTCAGCAGCAGCACCCGGGTGAGCAGGGCGACCACGACGAGGGCGATGATCCCGGACGCGATCAGCGCGGGCACGGTGTCGGGGCTGATCACGAAGATCGAGCCGAACAGGACCGTAAACGAGGCTCCGGTCGTGGACGTCTGCAGGGTGCCCAGGTAGAGGAATAGCGCGGCCGCGCCGAGGGCGGCCCCGAGCACCACCCCGGTGGCCACGTCCCGGCCCCGGCGGCGCTGCACGCCGATCCCCTCCATCAGCGCGGCGGCCGCGATCCCGGCCGCCAGGAAGCCCCAGAACTGGTTCAGGCCGACCAGGAACGCGCCGGAACCGCCGGTGGTGGCGACGTCGGCCAGCGAATGGCCGGCGAAGGACTGGCCGCGGATGACGGTGAAGACCCCGATCACGCCCGAGGTGACGGCGACGACGGCGCCCACCAGCAGGGCGGTCCTGACCGGCCCGCTGGCGAACAGCCCGGGTTCGAAGAGGTAGTGCATGCGCTACTCGCCCGCGACCACGAGGACCCGGTTCTGCACCCGGACCACGTCTACCCGGTGGCCGTAGAGCCGGGTGAGGCCCTCGGAGGTGACGACCTCGTCGGTCGGCCCGCTGGCCACCCGGCCGTTGGCGACGTACACGATCCGGTCCATGACGCCGAGCAGCGGGTTCATGTCGTGCGCGGACAGCAGGATGGCGATCTGCTGCTCGCGGGCCAGCCGGCCGAGCACCGCGACGATCTCCTGCTCGCTCTTGAGGTCGAGGTTGGCCAGCGGCTCGTCGAGCAGCAGGAGCTTGGGCCGGGAGATCAGGGCGTGCGCGATCAGCACCCGCTGCTGCTCGCCGCCGGAGAGCTCGCCCACCCGCGCGTCGGCGTACCCGGCCGCGCCCACGTCGCTCAGCGCCGCGTCGATCTGGTCGCGGCGCTGACGCGACGGGAAGGCGAACCCGAGCCGGTGCCCGTCCAGGCCGAGCCCGACGACGTCCCTGGCCCGCAGCGGCATGTCGGCGTCGATCACGAGCTTCTGCGGCACGTAGCCGATCGCCGACTTGCTCTTGCTGTCGACCGGCTCGCCGTTGATGAGCACCCGGCCGCCCGACGGCTCGAGCAGGCCGAGGATGACGCGGAGCAGGGTCGTCTTGCCCGCGCCGTTGGGGCCGATGATCCCGGTGAACTCGCCCTTGCGGAGCGAGAAGGTCACGTCGCTGAGCACCTGACGGCCGCCCAGGCGGACGCCGATATCGTCGAGCGTCAGCAGGTCAGGCTGGGTCGCCTGCGCCGCGGCGACCCGCTGCGGTGCCTCGTTCGTCATGACGGACCTCAACTCGCTCATCACAGGTGCTCGGTCGAGACCTTGTCCGCGACCGCCTTGCGCAGGTCCTGCACCTCGGTCAGCATCCAAGTCTGATAGTCGTACCCGGGCGTCGGCATCGTCTCGTAGACGCCGACCACCGGGATGCCGTTCTGGTTGGCCAGCGTGATCAGTGACTCCGTCAGGGGGTCGGTAACCTGCTGGTTGTAAAGAAGCACCTTTACCTTATGGTCGGTGAAGAGCGACTTCTCCAGGGCCACATTCTGGGGCGACGGGTCGACCCCGTTCATGATGTCGGCCTGGAAGGTCCACGGGGTCAGGTTGTCGGCGCCCACGGCCTGGAGCATGTAGTCCGCCACCGGCTCGGTCGTCGCCACCGGGACGCCCGCGTAGGCCTGCTTGAAGGCGGCGATGGCGCCGTACCAGGAGTCGAGCGAGGCGACGAAGGACTTCGCGTTGGCCTTGAAGTAGGCCGCGTGGGCCGGCTGGATGGCGGCCAGGTCGGCCGCGATCGCGTCGGCGACCTTCGGCATCGTGGTGGGGTTGTACCACAGGTGCGGGTTCGCGGTGGAGTCCGGCAGCCCGAGCAGCTTCTGGACGTCGATGACCTTGCTGTTACTGTTCGCGGAGGCGCTCTCGATCGTGGACATGAACGTGTCGTAGGCGACGCCGTTCTGCACGATGAGCTGGGCCGCGTTGATCTCGCGGGCGACCGCCGGGCTCGCCTCGAACGTGTGGGGGTCGGTATTGGGGTTGGACATGATGGCGCTGACCTGCACGTACTGCCCGCCGACCTGACTGATCACGTCGGCGTACTCGTTCTCGGCGCCGACCGCGACGATCTTGCCGGAATCGGACCCGGAGGCCGCGCTCGCGCCGACCGAGCACGCCGACAGGGCGGAGGCGGCGACCGCCGCCCCGGCCGCGAGCAGCGCGACGCGCGTCAGACGTCGCCGCCCTCGGCCAGCCCGCCGAACGATCCGCTCCTTGACCGCACCACTGCGCATGCCCTGCTCCTTGTTGATCGCCGTCCCGTACGCTCGTAATGATAATCGTTTCCAGTATCATTAAGCAACCGGATCGCGAAGATCACGCTGGCGCGGGGTCACCCTCGGTCCGGGTTCATGGTCAGCATGAGGAAGGCCGGCTAACTTGCAAGACATGACAGTGGATCAGCCGAGAGGCACTCGGGTGCGCGGGACGAGGCAGGCCTCGGCCGTCGCCACCGCCCTGAGCAGCCTGCCCGGGTTTCGCAGCGCTCAGGAGATTCACGCCGAGCTGCGCCGCCAGGGCGAGACCGTCGGCCTCACCACCGTCTACCGCCACCTGCAGGTGCTCAGCGAGCAGGGCGTCATCGACACGATCCGCGACCCGTCGGGCGAGGCCCTGTACCGGCAGTGCGGCTCGACCGGCCACCACCACCACCTGACCTGCCGCGTCTGCGGTCGCAGCGTCGAGGTGGAGGGGCGCGTGGTCGAGCAGTGGGCGGCGACGGTCGCGGCCAAGGCCGGCTTCACGTCGGTCAACCACACGGTCGAGCTTTTCGGCCTCTGCCCCGACCACGGCGACGCCTAGATCCGGGCTGGGACATCCGCTAGCCAGGCGAAGCAACGGTCCGTTCGATCGACCGATTTTGCGCATTTGACTGGGAACGGCAACGGCCGGGCGACCCGCACTGGGCCGCCCGGCCGTTGCCACTGACCGAGCCGAACTTCGGGACTTACGCGGCGGCGGTGACCGCCGCGCTGTCCGCGCCGTCGACGTTGACGCCCGATGACGCGGGCTCCAGGGCCAGCGCCAGCACGTCCCTGACGTCGCTCATCGGGTGCACCGACAGCTTCGCCAGCACCTCCGCGGGCACGTCGTCGAGGTCGGGCTCGTTCCGCTGCGGGATCAGCACCGTGGTGATGCCCGCCCGGTGCGCGGCCAGCAGCTTCTGCTTGACCCCGCCGATCGGCAGCACCCGCCCGGTGAGGGAGACCTCGCCGGTCATCGCCACGTCCGAGCGGACCGGGCGTCCCGACAGCAGCGACGCGAGCGCCGTCGTCATCGTGACGCCCGCCGACGGGCCGTCCTTCGGCACCGCGCCGGCCGGCACGTGGACGTGCACGCCGCGGTCCTTCAGGTCGGTCACCGGCAGCTCGAGCTCGGCGCCGTGCGAACGCAGGTAGGAGAGGGCGATCTGAGCCGACTCCTTCATCACGTCGCCCAGCTGGCCGGTCAGGGTGACGCCGGTCCCGCCGGTCTCCTTGTCGGCCAGCGACGCCTCGATGTAGAGGACGTCACCGCCCGCGCCGGTCACCGCCAGGCCGGTCGCGACGCCGGGCACCGCCGTGCGGCGGTCGCTTGACGTCAGCCGGGTCTCCGGGGTGAACCGGGGCCGGCCGAGGTACTCGCTCAGGTTGTCGACGCCGACCGTGACCGGGATCGCGCCCGGCTCGAGGGCCTCCTTGGCCGCGACCTTCCGCAGCACCCGGGCGATCGACCGCTCGAGCGACCGGACGCCGGCCTCGCGGGTGTACTCGGCCGCGATCAGCCGGAGCGCGCCCTCCTCGACGTTGACCTCCTCGGCCGACAGGCCCGCCTTGGAGAGCTGCCGCGACAGCAGGTGGTCGCGGGCGATCGCGACCTTCTCGTCCTCGGTGTAGCCGTCGAGCGTGACCAGCTCCATCCGGTCGAGCAGCGGCCCGGGGATCGAGTCGAGCACGTTCGCGGTGGCCAGGAAGACCACGTCCGACAGGTCGAGGTCGACCTCGAGGTAGTGGTCGCGGAACGTGTGGTTCTGCGCCGGGTCAAGCACCTCGAGCAGCGCCGACGCCGGGTCGCCCCGGTAGTCAGAGCCGATCTTGTCGACCTCGTCGAGGAGCACGACCGGGTTCATCGTGCCGGCCTCGCGGATGGCGCGGACGATCCGGCCGGGCAGCGCGCCGACGTAGGTGCGCCGGTGACCGCGGATCTCGGCCTCGTCCCTGACGCCGCCGAGCGCGACCCGGACGAACTTCCGGTCCATCGCCCGCGCGACCGACTCGCCGAGCGAGGTCTTGCCGACGCCGGGCGGGCCGACCAGGGCCAGCACCGCGCCGGACCGGCGGCCGCCGATGACGCCGAGGCCGCGGTCGCTGCGCCGCTTGCGCACCGCCAGGTACTCGATGATCCGCTCCTTGACGTCGTCGAGCCCGGTGTGGTCCTCGTCGAGGATCGCGCGGGCGCCCGCGATGTCGTAGGCGTCCTCGGTCCGCTCGTTCCACGGGATGTCGAGGATGGTGTCGAGCCAGGTCCTGATCCAGCCGACTTCGGGCGACTGCTCCGAGGTCCGCTCGAGCTTGTCGACCTCCTTGAGCGCGGCCTCGCGGACCTTCTCCGGCAGGTCGGCGCCCTCGACGCGGGCCCGGTAGTCGTCCTCCTCGGTCCCGTCGCCGTCGCCGGACAGCTCCTTGAGCTCCTTGCGGACGGCGGCGAGCTGCTGGCGGAGCAGGAACTCCTTCTGCTGCTTCTCCATGCCCTCGGTGACGTCCTTGCGGATCGTCTCGGCCACGTCAAGCTCGGCCAGGTGCTCTCGGGTCCACTTGATCGCGGTCTCGAGGCGCTCGGCGATGTCGGCCGTCTCGAGCAGCTGGAGCTTCTGCTCGGCGGTCACGTAGCTGCTGTAGCCGGCCCGGTCGGCGATCGTCGACGGGTCGTCGAGCTGCTGGATCATGTCCACGACCTGCCACTGGCCCCGCTGCTGGAGGACGGCGACGATCAGGGACTTGTACTCCTTGGCGAGCTCGGTCGCCCGGGCGCCCTGCCCGGTCTCCTCGATCACCGTGCCCTCAACCCAGAGCGCTGCGCCCGGGCCGGTGGTGCCGTGGCCGATCTTCACCCGGGAAACCCCGCGCAGGACCGCGCCGGGCTCGCCGCCGGGCATCCGCCCGACCTGCTCGATCACGGCCAGCGTGCCGGTGCCGGCCAGCCGGCTGGCGATCCTCGGCACGAGGAGCACCTGGGACTTCTCTTCCGAACGTATTCCTGGCCCCCGGCCAAGCCCCGCGCTGTTGCGAGCGGCGTCGACGGCGCCTCTGACCTCGGCGTCGGTAAGTTCAATGGGGACCACCATGCCAGGCAGGACCACTTCGTCATCGAGCGGCAGCACCGGCAGCGTGAGCGTTTCGCTCATCAGCCCTCCTAAGGTTGAGTCACCTACACTCAAGAAAGAAGAGCCCGTTCTTATTTCCCGCCTCTTGTCCGCTGTCAGCGAAGGGTCTAGGCGCCCCGCCCGCGCTCGATCGTGATCGCCGCCGTGTAGCCCTCGCTCGGGATCGGCTTGACCACCTCGACCCGGACCCAGGCAAGGTCATAGTCGCTGATCAGACGCTCGGCGACGCGCTCGGCGGCCGTCTCGATGAGCATGAACTTGCCCTCGATGACGACGGTCTTGATGGTCTGAGCGGCCGACGAGTAGTCGAGCGCGTCGGCCAGGTCGTCGCGGGACGCCGCCTTGGCCACGTCGGCCGCCATGTCGACCGCGAACACCAGCGCCTGCTCGGTCTCCCGCTCCCAGTCGTACACGCCGATGACCGTGGCCACCCGCAGGTCCCTGATCGATACCGTGTCAGTCACACCTCTGATGCTAGCCACCCCGCGCGGTGATGGCCCCGTGGCCCTGTGGCCCACGTCGGTTGTGGCCCCGTGGCCCTGTGGCCCACGTCGGTTGTGGCCCGTGGCCCACCGGGCCACAACCGTCTTGGGCTCGTGGCCCACCGGGCCACAACCGTCTTGGGCTCGTGGCCCACCGGGCCACCTAGAGCGGGTCTGTGGCCCCCAGGGCCAATACGGCCGGGGCGGGGCGCGGCTTTTACCTGGTACCAAGTAGTCATGAGCGACGAGCGGGAACTGCGGGCAGCGGCCGAGACCCATCTACGGGCGCTGGCGGGCGAGAACGCGCGGCTGCGGGAGGACCAGTGGACGGCGATCCGCGCCCTCGTGGCCGAGAAGCGGCGGGCGCTGGTGGTGCAGCGGACCGGGTGGGGCAAGTCGGCGGTGTACTTCGTCGCGACCGCGCTGCTGCGCGCGGCCGGGGCGGGCCCCACCGTGATCGTCTCGCCGCTGCTGGCGCTGATGCGGAACCAGGTCGAGGCGGCGGGGCGGGCGGGCATCCACGCCCGCACGATCAACTCCGCCAACCTCGACGACTGGCAGCAGGTCTACGCGGAGGTGCGCGACGGCGCGGTCGACGTGCTCCTGGTCAGCCCCGAGCGGCTCAACAACCCCGGGTTCCGCGATAACGTGCTGCCCCACCTGACCTCGGCCGCGGGGCTGATCGTGATCGACGAGGCGCACTGCATCTCCGACTGGGGGCACGACTTCCGGCCCGACTACCGCCGGATCAGGACCCTGCTCGAGACCCTGCCGGCCGGCATCCCGGTCCTCGCCACCACCGCCACCGCCAACGCGCGGGTCACGACCGACGTCGCCGAGCAGCTCGAGGCGGGCGTGCGCGGCGCCGACGACGGCGGGGTGCTGGTGCTGCGCGGGGCGCTCGACCGCGAGTCGCTCAGGCTGGCCGTGGTCAGCCTGCCGGCCACCCCGATGCGGCTGGCCTGGCTGGCCGACGCCCTCGGCAGCGACGCGCTGCCGAGCTCGGGGATCATCTACACGCTGACCGTCGCGGCCGCCTACGAGACGGCCGCGTTCCTGCGCGAGCAGGGCATCCAGGTCACCGCCTACAGCGGCAAGGACGATCAGGCCGCGCGGCTGCAGGCGGAGGAGGACCTGCTCGCCAACCGGGTCAAGGCGCTGGTCGCGACCAGCGCCCTCGGCATGGGGTTCGACAAGCCCGACCTCGGCTTCGTCGTGCACCTCGGCGCGCCGCAGTCGCCGGTCGCCTACTACCAGCAGATCGGCCGGGCCGGGCGCGGCGTCGATCGGGCCGAGGTCGTGCTGCTGCCCGGCCGCGAGGACCGCGACATCTGGGCGTACTTCGCCTCGCTCGCCTTCCCGCCCGAGCAGCAGGTCCGCGCGACGATCGACGCGCTCGCGGACGCGGGCAGGCCGCTGTCCACCGCCGCCATCGAGACCCGGGTCGACCTGTCCAGGGGGCGCCTCGAGTCGATGCTCAAGGTGCTCGACGTGGACGGCGCGGTGACCCGCACCGCGGGCGGCTGGATGGCCACCGGCAAACCGTGGGAGTACGACGGCGAGCGCTACGAGCGGGTGGCGCGCGAGCGGGCCCGCGAGCAGCAGGCGATGCTCGCGTACCAGGCCACCGACGCGTGCCGGATGGAGTTCCTGCGCCGGGAGCTTGACGACCCCGAGGCGGCCCCGTGCGGCCGGTGCGACAACTGCACCGGCCAGCGCTGGAAGGCCGACGTCGCGGCGGCCGGGGCCGAGGCCGCACGGGAGCGGCTGGCCCGCCCGGGCACCACCGTCGAGCCCAGGAAGATGTGGCCGACCGGGATGAAGGAGCTCGGGATCGACGCCGCCGGCAAGATCCCGGCCGCCCAGCTGGCCGAGCCCGGCCGCGCCCTCGGCCGCCTGACCGACATCGGCTGGGGCACCACGCTGCGGGCGCTGCTCTCCGAGCAGGCGCCCGACGGCCCGGTTACCGACCAGCTCGCGGACGCCATGGTGCAGGTCCTGGCGAGCTGGAACTGGAAGCAGCGGCCGGCCGCCGTGGTCGTGATGCCGTCGCGGAGCAGGCCCGCCCTGATCACCAGCCTGGGCCAGCGGATCGCCGCCATCGGGCGGCTTCCGTACCTGGGGGCGCTCGGCTACGCGACCGGGGACGGCCCGGGCGCGCGCCGCCACAACAGCGCCCAGCGCCTGGCCACCCTCTGGCGCGCCCTGGTCGTCCCCGAGGACGTCCGCGAGGCGCTCGCGTCCCACGACGACGGCCCGGTGCTGCTGGTCGACGACCAGATCGACACCGGCTGGACGATGACGGTGGCCGCGATGCGGCTGCGCGACGCGGGCGCCCCGGCCGTCCTCCCGCTGGCGCTGGCGGTCACCACCGGCTGAGAAAGGTAACCGCGCGGCCGGCCCCGACCCGAAGATCGTCCTCAGTGCGTCGCGGCGAAAATCCTGGCGATGGTGAGGAGGATAAGCGCGGACAGCACCCAGAGCCCATGCCGGGCTCTCATGATCCGCAGCTTCTGCGTTCTGGTCTGCACGGCGTCCGGCCCACATGCTTTCCGCGCACCACGATAATCAAGCACACGACGAACATCGCGCAGATCAATCCCAGCGTGATGATCCAGGTAAGGCGGCTGGTATCCGCGGTGGGGGCGGCGGAGAGGGACACCTAGATCGTCGTCACCTGCTGCCTCGCAGCCTGCGCCGTTGACTAGGCGACGTAGGGCTCGGCGCCGGTCTCACTGACCATGGGGCGCTCCGCGACCGCCCAGCCGGTCATGCCGTCGGACACGTTGACGGTCTTCCAGCCGGCCCCGGCCAGCGCCTGGGCGGCGTAGGCCGAGCGGGCGCCCGACCGGCAGATCACGTAGATCTCGCGGTCCTGCGGGATCTCGGCCGCCCGTTCGGAGATCGCCCCGACCGGGATGTGCACGGCCTCCGGGGCGTGCGCCGGCGGCCCACTCGTCGTCCTCGCGGACATCGAGCAGATAGGCACCCGCGGGCAGGTCCGTCGACACGACGGACGGCTGGGCATCGTCGGAGTGGAACACGTCATTCTCCTGTCGTGGCGCGCGGCAGCACAATCGTCAACACGCTGTGCGCGACACTGTACCGCCTGGATCGGCGGCCTGTTCGGCTGCCTAGCAGTAGAGACGATGCAGTCCGCCAGGGGGCCGTTGCCGCGCCGCTGAACTAAAACCAACGGCGATGCTCAATATTTACCAATTGTCAGTATTGGCGCGGGACCGGTTCTCACTAATATCGCATGGTCTGTCTACCGACTGCCGCGCCATCGGCCGGAAATGGGGCTTCCTCGTGACCAGCGATCCTTATCAGGCTTACCCTTCGTTTCCGGCGGGTGCGCCTACACGGTTGGTCGAGGAGCCGGCCGTGCAGCTCGTCGCGGTGGGCCCGCACAAGCAGCGCCGTCTGACGGTCGCCTTCCGGCTGATCCTGGCCATCCCGCATGCGTTCGTGCTCTTCTTCCTCGACCTGGCCGGCCTGGCGGTCGCCTTCGTGGGGTGGTGGGGAGCCCTGTTCATGGGCCGCCTGCCCGAATTCGCGGTCACCTACCTGTCCGGGCTGATCCGGTGGAATGCCCGGTACTACGGATACCTGTACCTGCTGACCGACGACTACCCGCAGTTCAAGTTCGAAGATGATTTCGCCTACCCGGTGGTCATCGCGATCCCGCCGTCCGGGCGGCTGAATCGCTTCGCGGTGTTCTTCCGCTTGATCCTGGTTATCTGGGCCTACATCGTGCTGACCCTGGTGACCTGGGGCGCCGACACCATGGCCTTCATCTCGTGGCTGATCACGCTCATCACCGGGAAGCTCCCCGCGCCGCTGCACCTGGCGTTCACCGCCGTGCTTCGCTACCAGGTCCGTTACTACTGCTACCTGGGCATGCTCACCCCGACGTACCCGTGGAAGCTGTTCGGTGACGAGCCCGACGCCTCGGCGCCGGTGACCGGAGCGCCCGCCGAGACCGGGACACCGGCCGAATCGGCCTGGGCCACCCCGCCCGCGGACTGGACCTCTCCCGCGTACGGGACTCCCCCCGCGTACGGGACTCCCCCCGCGTACGGGACTCCGCCTGCGTACGGCACGCCCCCTGGCTACGAGACCACCGTCGGCTACGGCACTCCCGCCTCCGGCTACGGCCCGCCGTCCGGGTACGGCAGCCCGCAGCCCGCCTCCCCGCCCGCCAGCTGGCGACTGGTCCTCTCCCAGTCAGCCAAGACCCTGCTCATTGTGATCATCGTCCTCGGGCTGGCCGATGCCGGGATTCAAATCGCGCGGTACGCCAGCGCGCATAAGGCGGCCAACTCGAAAACCGCCGCCACCAGCCAGTGGAACACCGCTTTCTACGCGCTCAAGGCAGAATTGGCGAATGGCCCGACGACCCACTGCGGCCAGAGCCTGAGCTGCTACACCACGGACGACGGTCACCTTGCCGCCGCCCTGACCACCTTCGCGAACCGGGTCCAGGCCATCGCGATGCCGCCCGCCGCCGCCGCGGACGCGAACACGGTCGTGGCCGACGCGAAGCAGGCAGCCCAGGACTTCACCCAGCTCAGCCACGTCACGGACGTCGGCCTGTACAACCCCACCTACTCGGGCCTGGGCGTGGCGACGGAACTCCAGCGCTTCCAGCGGGATCTCGCCACCTTCGCCACCGCGTTCAGCAACTCCTAATGCTGCCCACCGGCGGCAACAGTGGTTCCTTCTTGTCCGGCGATCCTTATCAAGATCACCCCTGCCGCCAGCCGATTACGTCGTCGCGCGGTTGCGTTCCCGCCCGCGCAGCAGCGCGACCGCAACCGAGCCGAAGATGACCGCGGCGGTCGCCTCATAGTGCGCGCGGCGCGGGGCCTCATGCTGGATCCGCGAGTGGAAGCGGTCGACCGCGGGTGGAAACGGCGAGCGGCCGAAGAACAGCCGCGACGGCTTGTCGAGGTCGGGCAGCGCCGCCCCCGCCATGCCGGCCAGCACCGCCCAGCGACCGGCGCGCGGCGCCAGCGCCGTCATCGTCCCCATCACCGCGAGGCCGGCCAGGCCATCGGGCACGGCCACCCGCAGATACGCCCGGTTGGTGCCGAACTTGCCCCAGTGCGGCGCGGCGTCGAGGGCGAAGTGCGACGCGACGCCCAGGGCGAACGCGGCCGCCGGACGCCGCACGACGGCGCCGATCACGCTGCCCGACAGTACATGGTTGGTGACCAGCATGAGCTCAACCGTACGGGGTGGCCGTCGTCCTCAGCACGCGGCGCGCCACTCCTGGTAGCGTTTCCACCATGCTGGACAGACGATTCATCAGGGACAACCCGGAAGCCGTGAAGGCGGCCGTCCGGGTTAAGGGCATCGACCTCGACGTGGACGAGCTGCTCAGCCTTGACCAGTCCAGCCGTGAACTGCAGCGCGAGCTCGACGAGGCGCAGACCAGGCGAAAGGCGTTCGCCAAGGAGTTCGCGCGGGCCGACGAGGAGACCAGGGCGGTGCTGCGGGCCGAGCACGACGAGCAGGACATGCACCTGAAAGAGGTGCGCGAGTCGCTCGCCGAGGTCAACGACAAGCTGCAGGCGCTGCTGCTGCTCACCCCGACGATCCCGTGGACCGGCTCGCCGGTCGGCCGCGACGACTCCGCCAACGTCACGATCAAGACCTGGGGCGAGCGGCCGGTCTTCGACTTCGATGTCAAGGACCACGTCGAGCTGCTCGAGAACCGCGGCTGGGCGGAGTTCGCCCGGGCGCGGAAGGTGGCGGGCGAGCGGGCCTACGCGCTCACCGGCGACATGGTGCTGCTCGAGCGGGCGCTGCTCTCCTACGCGCTCGACCACCTCGTCTCGACCGGGTCCACCGTGATCTCGGTCCCGGTACTGGTCAGGGAGGAGGCCCTGACGGGAACGGGGCAGTTCCCGGCGCACCGTGAGGAGACCTACTCGCTCCCGGCCGACAATCTGTTCCTGGCCGGCACCGCCGAGGTCGCCCTCGTCGGCCTCCACTCGGGCGAGATCCTGGACGCCAAGGTGCTGCCGATCCGCTACGCCGGCATCTCGCCCTGCTTCCGCCGGGAGGCGGGCAGCGCCGGGCGCGACGTGCGCGGGCTGCTCCGGGTGCACCAGTTCGAGAAGGTCGAGCAGTTCGTCATCTGCGCCGCCGACGACGAGGAGTCCGACCGCTGGCACGCCGAGCTGCTCGGCGTCGCCGAGCACCTGCTGCAGGGCCTCGGGCTGCACTACGAGGTGGTCGAGTGCGCCACCGGCGACATGGGCGCCGGCAAGTACCGGATGAACGACGTCAACACCTGGTTCCCCTCGCTTGGCACGTTCCGCGAGACCCACAGCTGCTCCTCGCTGCACGACTGGCAGGCCAGGCGGGCCAGCGTGCGGTACCGCGACGCCGACGGGGCGGTGAAGTTCGCCTACACGCTGAACAACACCGCGATCGCGACGCCCCGGCTGCTCGCCGCCGTCATCGAGAACTGCCAGACGGCCGACCAGAGGGTCCGCGTGCCGGAGGTGCTCCGGCCGTACCTCGGCGGCCGGGCCGAGCTGTAAGCCAACGTAAGCCGCAGAAGCCAGAAGAAAGTCAGAGAAGTCCCGGTAAGACCTAGATAAGTCGGACGAGAAAGACTGGAGGGCCGTGCGCCTTGGGACGCGAGCGTCGTACGCTGCGAGGCGTGGAACTCCAAGCTGACCGCGTCGCCGACCTCGCCCACCGCCGGGTGGCCGAGCTCCGTCGGCGCGATGTCGCGATCGCATTGCTCAGCGTCCCGGCGGCGGACGCGCTGGCGTCGCTGCCGACGATCAGGCGGGGGCTGCTCGCAGCCGGGAACCCGCTGTCGGCGCCGTTCTGGGATTCGGCCGAGACCATCCTGCTGAAGATCAGCGAGCACGACGCCACCTTCGGCGACGTGCACGGCTGGCTCGAGGCGACGGGGACCGAGCCGACCGGGATCATCGGCCTGCACGTCTGGGCCGAGCCCGCCACCCGCAGCCCGCTGCAGGAGGAGATGCACGCCCGGCTCGTAGGCCACCTCGAGGAGCTGCTCGCGGCGGGCGAGATCGACCCGGACCGGCTCGCCGTCGGGGACGAGGATGCCCGCCGGGAGTACGTGACGCTGCAGGAGCGGTGGATGACCAGTCCGCTGCCGGACGGCCGGGTGCCGATGACGGTCCTGCTCGACGAGCAGGACGAGGCGTTCCTGGCCGACTGGGCCGCCGCCGACGCGGAGGCGCGGGCCGCGCTGCACTCGATGCTGGCGGCGGCGGGCGAGCGCCCGCTGCCTGCGGCGGAGCTGCGCGCCGCCGTCGCCAAGCTCCGCGGCGACATCGCCCAGCCGGGCTGGCCGGGCCAGATGCTCGTCTCGTTCAGCGGCCGCAACGCCGACTCGCTGCCGTCCGACGACGCGGAACTGTGGCTGACGCTGGCCACGTCGGTGGCGGCGCCGCAGGGCGGCCCGCTGTCCGACGAGGACAAGGAGTTCGCCCGGGCCATGGAGTGGGCCGAGGAGGAGGACCTCGAATTCGGGGACGACCTCGACGACGAGAGCGCTGTCGACGACGAGCCGGACGAGCTCTCGGCGGCGATCGCGGCGGTCTGCGCGCTCGATCACTTCGACTGGCTGGCGGTCATGTCGGCGCTGGTCACCGGCGGCCCGGGAACGCCCGCCTCGGCGGCCGACCTGGCCCGGTACGTCAGGGACTTCGACCCCGAGCAGGTCATCGGCCTCGCCGTGGTCGACAACGACTTCTCGTTCGCCCCGGCCGTCGCCGCGGCCGTCGCCGCGGTCGAGGATGACGACGCCGACGCTGACGACTACACCGACGTCGAGGTCGAGGCAGGCGTCGACGTTGACGACGATGACGACTTCGACAGGGCGGCCCTGCTGTTCGAGGACGCCGACTTCGGGGCGGGCGACTTCGACGAGGACGAAGAAGATGAGGAAGACGAGGAATTCGACGAGCTGAGCATCGAGGAGCTGTTCCTCAACGTGACCGCGATGTGGTCCGTGCTCGGGGCGATCGACTCCGACGACCGGCTGACGCCGCTCGGCTGGTGGGGCCTGCCCGAGGCCATGAGCCGCGCCTGGACCGAACCCGAGGCGGATTAGCCCTCGGAAAAATCCGCCTACCAGCCGCGCTTAGCCGCAGCCGGGCCATCCGACGCGGCCTCGGCCTCGTCATCCGGGTCCGACTCGTCGGCCGCCATGTCCTCGGGGTCCTCCGGGCGCGGGCCGAGCTTCTTGAACTGCTTGTTCATCGAGCGAAGGATGAAGACGAGCGCGACGCCGAGCGCGGCCACGACAAGGAAGCCGAGCAGCCCCGGCTCCACGTTGCTGATCGACGACGTGGAGTTGCTTGAGCCGCTAGCCAGCACGGCGAGGAACGTCACAGGGTCACACTCTCCCGGATACCCGCGAAAAGGTCGTCTTCCGGCAGCTCGGTATCGACGAGCGACCTAGCAAGATGATAGTCCTCGGTCGGCCACGCGTCGCGCTCGACCTCGCGCGGGCACGCGAACCAGGAGCTGTTGGGGTCAATCTGGGTGGCGTGCGCGCGCAGCGCGTCGTCCCGCACGCCGAAGTAGTCGGCCGCCGCCACCCGGGTGGTGATGTCCAGGGTCCGCTGGCCGCGCTCCAGGCGCTTGCGCGCCCGCTCCTCCCACTCGGCGAAGATCTCCGTGTACGGGGACTCCAGCTCGCGGCGCAGCAGTTCCTCGTGCAGCGCGGCGTACTTGGCTCGGTGGAAGGTGACGAAGTAGTACATCTTGGACGGCTGCCACGGCTCCCCGCCGACCTCCGGGTACCGATCCGGGTCGGCCGCCGCCTCGAACGCCTCCACCGCGACCTGGTGGGTCTTGATGTGGTCCGGGTGCGGGTAGCCGCCCGACTCGTCGTAGGTCAAGATCACATGCGGCTGGAATTCCCGGACCAGCCGGACCAGCGGGGCCGCCGCCTCGGCCAGCGGGACGAGGCCGAAGCTCCCGTCGGGCAGCGGCGGCAGCGGGTCCCCCTCGGGCAATCCGGAATCGGTGAAGCCCAGGAAGCGCTGCTCGACGCCCAGGATCTCCCTGGCCCGCGCCATCTCCGCCCGCCTGATGTTGGGCAGGTCGGCCAGCACCTCGGGCCGGTCCATGGCCTTGTTGAGCACGCTGCCGCGCTCGCCGCCGGTCATCGTGGCGACCAGAACCTCGGCGCCCTCCTTGACGTACCTGGCCATGGTCGCGGCGCCCTTGCTCGACTCATCGTCCGGGTGCGCGTGCACCGCCATGAGGCGCAGCTTCGTGTCCGCTGCCCGATCCTGCCCCGACCCGTGGGATGACACCCTGGTCTCCATCCGTCTGCTTTCGCCGCTTACATCGGTAACACCTACAGCGGAACGTCCATCCGGTTTATCTGCATTCCCGCCGGGAACGCTGGGTCGGAGGCTTTCTCGACTGACACGCCGCCTACTGGGAGCACTTGACTAGTTCGCGCCAGTGGCCGAACCTTGTTAGCCTCAGAAGATTACCCCCGGAGACCGGCTGGCTGCTCGGAAGGCACGGAAGCCCTCGCACCCAAAGAAGCAGCCAGCACGCAGCGGCCGGATGTGCCCTGCGTTGTACTGAGGAGTGCCCGTGACCGAGACGCGCAATGAAAGCGTCACCTGGCTTACCCAGGAGGCGTACGACCGGCTTAAGGCCGAGTTCGACTATCTCTCTGTGCAGGGGCGCATCGATATCGCGAAAAAGATCGAGGCTGCCCGCGACGAGGGGGACCTGCGCGAGAACGGCGGTTACCACGCGGCCAAGGAGGAGCAGGGCAAGCAGGAAGGCCGCATCCTCCAGCTCCAGTACATTCTGGAGAACGCCCGGGTGGGCGAGCCGCCGCGCACCGACGGCGTAGTGGGCCCCGGCATGACCGTGACCGTCCGCTTCGTCCGCGACGACGAGGAGGTCACGTTCCTGCTGGCCTCGCGGGAGGAGAGCGGCGCGCCGATCGACGTGTACTCGCCGAAGTCCCCGCTCGGCTCCGCCATCACCGGCAAGAAGGTCGGCGACAAGGCGAGCTACTCGCTGCCCAACGGCAAGCAGATCGCGGTGGAGATCATCGACGCGGTCCCCTACGCCGGGGCCTGACCCACGCGACCAAGACAAAGCGGGCGTCCGGCGGCAAGCAGCCGCCGGACGCCCGCTTTGCGCT
Organism: uncultured Actinomycetota bacterium; assembly: GCA_963836195.1. Classification (GTDB taxonomy): domain Bacteria; phylum Actinomycetota; class Actinomycetes; order Streptosporangiales; family Streptosporangiaceae; genus Trebonia. The sequence goes on from CAWIIX010000006.1 coordinate 159,131, forward strand.
GCTTTGCGCGCGAGCCCCGCGCGCTAGCCGATCAGCGCCTCCGCCTCGGGGGCGGGCGCGTTCTCGCTCGGCGCGCGGCCGCGCAGCGGCACCTGCTTGATGAACAGGGCGAGCACGAAGACCACGATCGCGGCCGGCAGCACGGCCAGGAACACCGCGTCCTCGCCGTGGGTGACCGCCCGGAAGACGATCTCCCGCACCGCGAGCGGCAGCGATGACACCACGGTCGGGTCGAACGACGCGCCGCTGACGTGGAATCCAGCGCCCGCGCTGCCGGCCGACGCCATCACCGAGTTCAGCCTGCTCGCGAACACGGCCCCGAACGCGGCGACCCCGAGCGAGCCGCCCATCTGCTGGAAGAACATCCGGGCGCTGGTCGCCACGCCCATGTCCCTGAGCTCGACGCTGTTCTGCGCGATGAGCGAGACCATCTGCATCAGGCAGCCCATGCCGAGGCCGAGGATCACGAAGTCGATGCCCAGCTCCCACCGCGAGGTGGTGACGCTGAGCCCGGTCAGCAGGTACATGGCGACCGCCATGACCGCCCCGCCGACGATCGGGAACAGCCGGTACTTGCCGGTCTTGCTCACCACCAGGCCGGCCAGCACCGAGATCAGCGCCGAGCTGACCATCATCGGCGTCAGCAGCAGCCCGCTGACCGTCGGGGTGGCGCCCTGGACGGTCTGCTGGTAGAGCGGTAGGAACGTCAGCGCGCCGAACAGCCCCAGGCCGACGAAGAACGCCAGCGCCATCGTGAGGCTGAAGTTCCTGTTCTTGAACACGTGCAGCGGCAGCATCGGCTCCGCCGCCCGGCGCTCGACCGACAGGAACCAGGCGAAGGCGACCACGGCCACCGCGATCAGCCCCAGGACCGGCGCCGATATCCACTTGTACTCGGTTCCGCCCCAGGTGGCGACCAGGATGACGGCGGTCGCGATCACCCCGAGGAGCACGCCGCCGAGGTAGTCGATCCGGCGCTCGACCCGGCGGACCGGCAGCTTGAGCGTCAGCCCACATGTAGACCAGCGCGGCCCCGCCGACCGGCAGGTTGATGTAGAAGATCCAGCGCCACGAGAACGCGTCGGTGATCCACCCGCCGAGCAGCGGGCCGCCGACGGTGGCGAGCATCATCGCGGCCATGAAGTAGCTCATGTACTTCCCGCGCTCGCGGGGCGGCACGATCTCGCCCAGGGTCGCCATCGCGCCCACCATCAGGCCGCCCGCGCCCAGTCCTTGCAGCGCCCGGAACGAGATCAGCATCGCCATCGACGTCGACAGGCCGGACAGCGCCGACCCGACCAGGAAGAGCACGATCGCGAAGATGAAGAGCTTCTTGCGCCCGTACATGTCGCCCAGCTTGCCGTAGAACGGCGTGGTGATCGTCGAGGTCAGGATGTACGCGGTCACCACCCAGGACAGGTGCGAGACGCCGCCCAGGTCGCCCACGATCCGCGGCAGCGCGGTGCTCACGACCAGCTGGTCGAGCATGGCGAGCACCATCGTCAGGATCAGGCCGGGCAGCACGATCATGACCTGCCGGTGGGTCAGGTACCCGCCGCCGCCGATGCCGCCGACCGATCCGCCCTCGCCCGCCGCCGCCGCCGGGCGCCGGCGCCCGTCGACTCGCTCACGTTCCACTCCTCAGGCCCGAATGAAAGCTATTTTGCCGCGCGGATAGTGCCGTTTCCCATACTAAATTGGTATTCCTCCATGAGCTGAACGGGTGGCGTCAGCTGAACGACAGGTCGTAGCCCGCCGCGCGCAGCCCGTCCTTGACCCGCTCGCAGTGCTCGGGGCCGCGCGTCTCGACCTGGAGCACGACCTCGACCTCGTCCACCCGCAGCGTCGGCGCGAGCCGCTCGTGGCTGACCTCGAGCACGTTCCCGCCGAGCTCGGCCACGAGCCCGAGCAGGGTCGCGAGCGAGCCCGGGTAGTCGGATACCCGGCAGCGGAAGCCGAGGAACCGCCCGGCCGCCGACAGCCCGTGCCGCAGCAGCTTGGACAGCAGCAGCGGGTCGATGTTGCCGCCGGACAGCACCACCACCACCGGCGGCTCGAAGGCGCCCGGCTCGGCCAGCAACGCCGCCACCCCGGCCGCGCCGGCCGGCTCCACCACCTGCTTCGCGCGCTCCAGGCAGAGCAGCAGGCCGCGGGCGAGCGCGGCCTCGGACACGGACACCATCCGGTCCGCCGACCACGCCAGGATCGAGAACGGGATGTCGCCCGGCCGCTGCACCGCGATCCCGTCGGCCATCGTCGGCTCGCCGACGCACTGCACCGGGTGCCCCTCCGCCATCGACGCGACCATCCCCGGCACCGCCGCCGCCTGCACCCCGACGATCTTGACCTCGGGGTCGAGCGACTTCACGGCGACCGTCACGCCCGCCGCCAGGCCGCCGCCGCCGACCGGGATGAGGATCGTCCGCACCTGCGGGCACTGCTCGATGATCTCGAAGCCGAGCGTGCCCTGGCCCGCCACGACATCCTGGTGGTCGAACGGGTGGATGAACACGGCCCCGGTCTTGGCCGCGAACCGCAGCGCCTCCTCCAGCGCGTCCTCGACCGTCGCCCCGTGCAGGATCACCTCCGCGCCGTAGCCGGCGGTGGCCGCGACCTTCGGCAGCGGCGCCCGCTCGGGCATCACCACGGTCGCCGCGGCGCCCAGCAGCCCGGCCGCGAACGCGACGCCCTGGGCGTGGTTCCCGGCGCTGGCGGCCACCACGCCGCGGGCCCGCTCCGCGTCCGACAGCCGCGCGATCCTGGTGTAGGCGCCGCGGACCTTGAACGACCCGGTGCGCTGAAGGTTCTCGCACTTGAGGTAGACCGGGCCGCCCGCCAGCTCGGACAGCACCCGCGAGTACAGCACCGGGGTCGTCGAGATAACGTCGCTCAGCAGCTCGCGGGCCGCGACGATGTCGTCGGCGTGCACGAGCGGGGAAATTGATGCCACAACAGCGAACATTAGCGCCCGCCGGGACCGCCCCAAGATGCGAACATGCGGTAACGCGACATAGTGTCGGAAGGGTGCAGCAGAGCAGCGATCATCCCAACGCAAGCGCTTCGCACGGCAAGCCGGCCACATTGGGCCAGCTGAGGGCGAGCGGCCACGTCTATCGCACGGTCAAGCAAGAGATCAGAGAGAACCTGCTGGCGCGGATGCGCGCCGGGCAGAATCGCTTCCCCGGCATCGTCGGTTTCGACCAGACGGTGCTGCCGCACGTGGAGCGCGCCCTGCTCGCCGGGCACGACATCATCCTGCTGGGCGAGCGCGGCCAGGGTAAGACCCGGCTCATCCGCACCATCGGCGGGCTGCTCGACGAGTGGTCCCCGGTCGTGGCCGGCTGCGAGATCAACGACCACCCGTACGCGCCGGTGTGCGCCCGCTGCCGCCGCCTCGCCCAGGAGCAGGGCGAGGACCTCGCGGTCAGCTGGCAGCACCGCAGCGAGCGGTACGGCGAGAAGCTCGCCACCCCCGACACCAGCGTCGGCGACCTGATCGGCGACATCGACCCGGTCAAGGTGGCCGAGGGACGGACCCTCGGCGACCCGGAGACCATCCACTTCGGCATGGTGCCGCGGACCAACCGCGGCGTCTTCTGCCTCAACGAGCTGCCCGACCTGGCCGAGCGCATCCAGGTGGCGCTGCTGAACGTGCTCGAGGAGCGCGACATCGGCGTCCGCGGCTACTCGCTCCGGCTGCCGCTCGACATCGTGCTGGTGGCGAGCGCCAACCCCGAGGACTACACCAACCGGGGCCGGATCATCACCCCGCTCAAGGACCGGTTCGGGGCCGAGGTCCGCACCCACTACCCGCTCTCGCTCACCGACGAGCTCGGGCTCATCACCCAGGAGGCCGAGATCTCCTGGGCGGGCCGGGACGCGGGCGCGGAGCTGCCCGAGCACCTGATCGAGGTCATCGCTCGGTTCACCCGCCTGGTGCGGGAGTCGCCCGCCGTCGACGGCCGGTCCGGCGTCTCGGCCCGGTTCGCGATCGCGGCGGCCGAGTCCGCCGCCGCGGCGGCGGTCCGGCGGACCGCGCTGATCGCCGAGGCGGCCGACGAGGTCCCGGTCGCGCGGGTCGGCGACCTGCCCGGCATCGTCCCGACGCTCCGCGGCAAGGTCGAGTTCGAGGTCAGCGAGGAGGGCCGCGAGGAGGAGATCCTCGTCCACCTGCTCCGCCGCGCGATCGCGGAGACGTTTCGCGCCCGCCTCGGCGGCGCCGACCTGACCGGGCTGCTGGCCAAGTTCGAGGACGGCGGCACGATCGAGTCGGGCGAGCTCGTCTCCGGCACCGAGCTGCTCCGCCGCACCGGCGAGGTCCCCGGCCTGGCCAAGATCATGAACCGGCTCGGCATGGAGGGCCACGAATCGTTCGGCGAGGCGGCGGCGGCCATCGAGTTCGTCCTCGAGGGCCTGTACCTCATTCGCCGCCTTTCCAAGGACAGCAGCGATGGAACCTCCACCTACCGGACATAAAGAAAAAAGCAGTCATATCGAACGGACGCGTGGTTCCACAGGAGCGGCACATGGCTAACTACCGGTACGGGCCGTACGACGATGGACCTGACCCGCTCGCGGCGCCCTACGACGTCCGGGAGGCGCTCGACGAGATGGGCGAGCGCATCCTGGGCGGCGACAACACCAGGGACGCGCTCCGCGACCTGCTCCGCCGCGGCTGGCAGGACCGCCAGGGCCTCGATGACCTGATGCGGCGGGTCCGCGAGCGGCAGCGCGAGCTGCGCAACTCCGGCCGCCTCGACGGCATGCTCGAGCAGGCCCGCGAGCTGCTCGACGAGGCGCTCGAGACCGAGCGCGGCGAGCTGTTCCCCGACCCGAGCGACGACGCCCGGCTCCGCGAGGCCGAGCTCGACAACCTGCCGAACGACACCTCCCGGGCGATCAGGCAGCTCGCCGAGTACGACTGGCGGTCCCAGGCCGCCAGGGAGAAGTTCGAGCAGCTGCGCGACCTGCTGCGCCGGGAGGTGCTCGACAGCCAGTTCCAGGGCATGAAGCAGGCGCTCGAGAACCCCGACCCGGCCGCCATGCAACGGGTCAAGGACATGCTCGCGGACCTGCGGCAGATGCTCGACGCCGACACCAGGGGCGAGCACACCCAGCAGGACTTCGACCAGTTCATGGACCAGTACGGGGACATGTTCCCGGACAGCCCGCAGAACCTGGAAGAGCTGGTCGACTCGCTCACCCGCCGGATGCAGGCCGCCCAGCGGCTGCTCGAGTCGCTCACCGACGAGCAGCGCGAGGAGCTCGCGAACCTGATGGCCACCGCCATGGAGGACGCGGGTCTGGCGGCGGAGCTGTCCGCGCTCGGCGACGCGCTGCGCCAGCGGCGGCCCGAGCTCGGCCAGCGGCAGCCGGGGGTGCGGATGTCGGGCGGGCAGCCGCTCGGCCTCGGCGACGCCACCAGCGCCGTCGCCGACATGGCGGACCTGGCCGACCTGGAGTCCGCTCTCGGCCAGGAGTACGCGGGCGCGAACCTGGAGGACGTCGACGAGGAGGCGGTCCGGCGCGCGCTCGGCCGCCAGGCGGTCGACGACCTGCAGGCGCTCCGCCGGCTCGAACGCGAGCTGCAGCGCCAGGGCTACCTCGCAGCCGACGGCGGCAACCTGGAGCTCACGCCGAAGGCGGTCCGCAGGCTCGGCGACACGGCCCTGCGCCGGGTCTTCGCCGGCCTCGCCGACGGGATGCGGTCCGGCGACCACGACCGCCAGGACGCCGGCCAGGCCGGCGACACGACCGGGGCGGTCAGGGAGTGGGAGTTCGGCGACGAGCAGCCGATCGACGTGCCCGGAACGGTCCGCTCGGCGCTGCTGCGGTCGGCCGCCGAGGGCGTCGGCCGCGGCCGGGTCCGGCTCACCGCCGAGGACTTCCGGGTCGCCGAGACCGAGCGGCGCAGCGCGGCCGCGGTCTGCCTGCTGGTCGACCTGTCGTACTCGATGGCGCTGCGCGGCACCTGGGCGGTCGCCAAGCAAACCGCGCTGGCGCTGCACGCGCTGCTGCGCTCCAAGTACCCGCAGGACGCGATCCAGGTCGTCGGGTTCTCCAACTACGCCCGGGAGCTGCACGAGACCGAGCTGGCCGGGCTCGGCTGGGACATGGTCCAGGGCACCAACCTGCACCACGCGCTGATGATCGCGGGCCGTCACCTCGATAAGCATCCCGAGCACGAGCCGGTGGTGCTGATCGTCACCGACGGCGAGCCGACCGCGCACCTGATGCGGGACGGCAGGCCGTGGTTCGACTGGCCGCCCGCGCCGGAGACGATCGAGCTCACGCTGGCCGAGGTGGACAAGATGACGAGGCGGCACGCCGCGCTCAACATCTTCATGCTGGCCGACGACGACCGGCTGGCCGCCTTCGTCGACAACGTGGCCAAGCGGAACGGCGGCCGGGTCCTCCGGGCCGCTCCGGAGCATCTGGGAGAATACGTGGTGAACGACTTCCTTCGTACCCGCGGAGCCCGGAGGCGACGGTAGATTTGGCATACACGTTTGCGTGAACGCCACCGGCGTTGAGCCGTCAGGAGGAATGGGTGAGCCGCTCGACAGGATCCGGCGCGACCACAGGCCGGATAGCATCCGCGGCGATACTCGCGGTCGTCGCGATCGCGTTCCTCGTCGTGGGCATCATGTTCTCCGTGGAGCCGGCCGGGTCCCTGCCGGTCTGGCTCGGCGGCCACGAGACGATCTGGGTGAACGGCAAGAACGTGCCGTCGCCCGGCTACCACCCGCTCCGCGCGGTCGGCAGCCTGATCGCCGGGGTGGTGTTCGCGATCGGGGCGTGGTTCACGCTCAGATACAAGCCGGCCACCGCCGCCCCCGAGGCAACGGCAGCCCGCGTACCCGAGCACCAGTAACCGCCCATAGCCTCACGGGCCAGTTACGCACCCGTCGATGGCGTAGCCGACAGGCCACTCAACCTGTCGCCTACGCCAGCGACATGCCCTATCAGTGTCGATGGCGTAGCCGACAGGATGCGTTTCGGGTCGATGGCGTAGCTGACAGCTCCGCCCCGCACACACGCGAAAGCCCCGTGCCCCCGCCGGGAGTCAGCGAGGGCACGGGGCGACGACGGACTGGCTAGAACTCTCCCGCGGCCTCGTCGGGGAGGTACCACACGACCTCGGCGGCATGGCCCGGGTCGTAGGTCTCGTGGATGCCGGAGGCAGTGGTGGCGCCGCGGAAATGGCGCCAGTTGAGGATCACTTCGGGGAAGATGCCGACGGGTGCGCCGCAGGTGGCGCACCGAGGAATGGGCTCCTCGTCTCCGGAGTCGTCGGGGGCCTGGGCGACTGCGGTGAACGCGATCTCGAAGGCCTCCGAATCGATCATGCTCAAGTACGCGAGCGCGGCCTGCATCTGGTCGGTGGTCGCCTTCGCCAGCCGGTCGGCGCGCTTGCGGGCGGCCGCGTCTCGGTCGGGATGCGCTTCCTGGGCGGGGTGGGTGATGATGGGGGGCATGATCTTCTCCAGGTTGCCTCTGGGAGGGTCTAGGGCCGTCGGCGGTGTTGGTAGCACCTCGGCGGCCCGCCTGTTTTCAGGCTGTGCATCAGATTTTATCAGTAAATGTGTTCGATTGAAAATCGCTGCTGGGACGACTGCTTCCGCTGATAACGAGACTGGTAACTGTGGGCACTGAGAACGCGGCCCCGGCGGCCCCGAAGCGACGACGAAACGTACCCGAGCACCAGTAACCGACCTTGCGGTTAGCCGGTAACGGCTGGCTCCAGTCGCACAGGCAGAACGGGTGGCCGACCGGGTCCAGCATGACCCGCCGCAGCGGCAGCCGTTCCGCCGACTTCCCGGTGCCGTCCCTCTCGTTTGGTGTCGTTGGCGCAGCCGACATGATCGTCAATGTGACACGGCCTGACGGTATCGAGCCTGACTGAGAAGGTCACGCTCTCCCTCGGGAAGTATGCATGCCGAAGCGCTGAGGCCGCCGCTCCTACGGGGGCGGCGGCCTCAGCGCCTTACTTACGGGTCGGGCTTACGGGCATTCCGGGACGACCGGGCCGTTGGAGTCCGTCCATAGCCAGGCGTCGGAGTAATAGTAGCCGTCGGTGGACAGGTCCCAGGTCGACTCGGTCCCGTAGGGGCCGGCGATTGACTGGCCGCTGACGTAGCAGGCGAGCTGGACGTCGGCGCCGGCCGCGCGGGCCGGGCCTGCCGAGTAGGCGTTGCTCGGGCCGGTGTGGCCGGAGTCCCCGCCGGTGGCTTGCGAGACCACGGTGACGGTCTTCAGGTCACACGCGGGGACGACCGGGCCGTTGGAGTCCGTCCATAGCCAGGCGTCGCTGTAGTAGTAGCCGTCATCGCCGAGGTCCCATGCGGTCTCGGTGCCGTAGGGGCCGGCGATTGACTGGCCGTTGACGTAGCAGACGATGTAGATCGGCGAGCCGGCCGCGTGCGTGGGACCCGCGGCGTAGGAGTTGGCCGGGCCCTTGTGGCCGGAGTCGCCGCCGGTCGCCTGGGAGACCACGGTGACCTCATGCCCGGTGTTGTACCCTGTCGGCGCGGGTGGAGGAGTCGGGGCGCTGGCCGTGGTGCCGTAGAAGTACTGGCCCCAGTTGGTGCCTTTGCTGTTGTTCGCCCCGACCTGGAACGTGTACTTGGTGCCGGCCTTCAGGCCGCCCACGGTCGCCGACGTGGTGCCCGCGCCCACCGAGGGGCCGGCGGTCCAGGCGCTGGCGCCGGTGACCCGGTACTGGGTCACGAAGCTCGCCACGTTGTCGGCGGTGTTCGTCCAGGCCATCGCGGCGGCGGTCTCGCTCGTCGCCGTCACGCGGGCGTTGGTCACCTGCGAGGCCAGCACCTGCGGGGTGCTGCCCGTCGCGTACGCCGACCAGCGGGTGCCCGCGATGTTGCTCGCGCCGACCTGGAACGTGTACGACTCGCCGGGGATCAGACCGCCGATCGTCACCGACCTGGTGCGGGAGCCGACGGACGGCCCGGCCTGCCAGGCGCCGGACCCGAGCTTGTACTGAGTGAGAAACTCGGTCTCGTTGCTGGCGGCCTCGTTCCAGGAGATCGTCGCGTCCCGCGCGGCCATGGCCGGCTTGCCGATGGCCGGCTCGGCCGGGATGTGCACGGTCTCGACCCTCAGGTACGCCGACCACCGGGTGCCCTTGGCGTTGCTCGCGCCGACCTGGAACGTGTAGATCGTGCCGGTATTGAGCCCGGTGACGGTCATGGACGTCGCGCCGGCGCCGGCCGACGGGCCCGCCTTCCACGAGCCGCTGCCGGACCTGTACTGGGAGACGAAGCTGGTCGCGTTGTCCGGGGACTCCGTCCACGTCAGCACTGCGCTCGTGCCCGTGATCGAGGGCGCCTTGAGGTTGGCCGGCTCAGCGGGCAGCGTCTGAGGCACGTCCTTGAAGTGAATGAAGTTGTCGGGCATGTAAGCCGAGTTCAGGCTGATGCGCAGGTGGTCCGTACCGCCGTCATAGCTGTCGCTCGTGGTCTCAATGTAGGAGGAAGTGACCGCCTCGACGTACGCGACGTGCCCATCACCCTTGTTCCACTGAGCGATTGCCCCGACGGCGGGCGTCTGATTGACGGTGACGCCATGCTTGGATGCGCTGACCGCCCATCCGTTGGCATTGCTCGTCCAACCGGGGTAGTGATATCCATTCTGCTGAAGCCGGAAAGCGGCGTACGTCGTGCAGTTATGTCTGGTCCCGTTCGGGTCAGGGCTTCCCCAGGCCCAGTATTCAGCGGTGGTCCAGCCATTCCCGCCGATCTGCGACGAGGTGCCGTTATAGCCGCCGCCCGCACAGCTGAACCCTGCCTTGTCATAGCAGAGGGATGTCACGCCACCCGAATTCATCCCGTCTCCGGGAATCGGGTGCTCCGTGCTGGCAACGGCCGCGTCCGCTGAAACTGTGGTTACTGCTGTCACTGCCGCGGTCGCCAGAGCAGCCAGGGCCAAGGTCAGCGCCGCCAAGAGCGATATAAGACGCGCCCCCCGCAAAGGAATCCTCTTTCGATGCCGAGCTCCGGACATCTTCATGCTCCCCACTCTCATCTGCATTCTCGGTGGCATCAGACGGTACAGGAGACGAAGGCCGGAAGGAGTGCGCGTTTAGCCGACAAACCGTCCGGACCTGTCCGGACATGTCCGGCGCGACGACCGTAGGGTCCATACACGGAACTTTGTACATAGCAGACTCGGACGACATCACGCCCGGAGCCGCAACGCCTGGCTCGCGGCAACTCTCTCGTCCCGAAGGAATGTCCGAGCTGTTCAGTTGAAATCTGAGCGGTAATCCGCCGGAGTCCATCGCAGTACTACTGATACAAGCTCGCACAGATGGCACTCTAGGGCCTGGCCAGGGTTTACTGAGGACGGGGCGTTGCAACTTGTCGTCCAGGTACCAGAAACTTGACAAGACTGCGTACTCATAAACTGCTAATCACAAGTTCGCGCAGGAACGAATAATCTGTGCTCCTCGCTCTTACTGCTTGATTCCGGGATACCTGACCGCCATAGCGGGGCCTTCATCGGCTTCTGCACGCAGAATGCCACGTTGCGCCCGCCGACTACTGGCCGTCAGGGGACACTAGTGCGGGTGAAGGATCAGACTGGCCCTGTCGTGGTCGACGGTGACGTCGTCCGCCGCCCAGCCGGCCCGTGGACGCCGTCCGTGCATGCCCTGCTGGACCATCTGGAGCGGGCCGGATTCACCGGCAGCCCGCACGCGGTCAGCGCCGACGGCGAGGACGTCGTGACCTACATCCCCGGCGAGTCCGTCAGCCCGCACGCGTGGAGCGACGAGGGCGTCTTCGAGGTCGGCCGCCTGCTCCGCCGCCTGCACGAGACGACGGCCAGCTTCGTCCCGCCGCCGGGCGCGACCTGGCACCCCTGGCCGTTTGCCAGCACCGCGCCGGATGCGATCATCAGCCACCGGGACACCGGGCCGTGGAACATAGTGGCCCGCGGCGGGCAGCCGGCAGCGTTCATCGACTGGGTGACCGCCGGGCAGGCCGACCGGCTGGAGGAGATCGCGGCCACGGCCTGGCTGAACGCGCAACTGCACGATGACGACATCGCCGAGCGCCAGCACCTGCCGGGCGCGCAGGCTCGGGCAGCGCAACTACGCAGCTTCGCCGACGGCTACCAGCTGGCGGCCGCCGAGCGCCGGGGCCTGGTGACGGCGATGATCGAGTACGCCATCCGGGACAGCGCGGCCGAGGCCGCCCAGGCCGGCGTCACGCCGGACTCCGGTGACTGCGGCGCGCTGTGGGCCATCACCTGGCGCGCGCGGTCAGCCGCCTGGATGGTGCGGCACCGCTCGCTGCTGGAAAACGCCCTGATGCCATGAAGGAGCGGGCCTCCGCTCCTGGCGGATGCTGGAAGTTGCGAAGCATCCGTCTCCACCAGGCAAGGAGGCCCTCAATGACGGAAGCATACGACGGCCGGCAGGTCGTCGGGATGGACCTGCACCGGCACCGCAGCGTGCTGGTGCGGATGACCGAGGACGGGCGCAAGCTCGAGACCGCCCGCATCGACAACAGCCCCGCAGCGCTGCGCACGGTCGTGGCGCGGGCGGGGACGAACCCGCGGGTGGTGGTCGAGGCCACCTACGGCTGGTACTGGGCGGCGGACACCCTGGAGACCGCCGGGGCGGAGGTGCACCTGGCCCACCCGCTGGGGGTCAAGGCGTTCGCCTACCGCCGGGTCAAGAACGACGAGCGGGACTGCGCCGACCTGGCCGACCTGCTGCGCCTGGGCCGGCTGCGCGGAGGCGCGGGTTCTCCCCGCCGCAGGTCCGCGAGCTGCGGGAGCTGACCCGGTACCGGATCAAGCTGGTGCGGATGCGGTCATCGGCCAAGGACCAGGTGCACGCGGTGCTGGCCAAGCTCGGCATCCCCGTGCCCTGCTCGGACCTGTTCGGCGCCTTCGGGCTGACATGGCTCGACGGGCTGAAGCCGCCCCAGCCGTACGCCGGCAAGGTCGCCTCGCTGCGGCAGCTCATCGGCTGGCTCACCGCGGAGGTCGGCATGCTCGACGAGGTGATCGCCGACTTCCTGGGCGGTTACCCGCCGTACCAGGCGGTGCTGCGGCTGCCGGGGATCGGCCCGGTGCTGGCCGCCGTGGTCATCGCCGAGATCGGCGACGTCACCCGGTTCCCGGGCCCCGGCCAGCTGTGCAGCTGGGCCGGGCTGACCCCGCGCCACCGCGAGTCCGACGTCAAGGTCGCCCGCGGGCACATCACCAAGCAGGGCTCGCCCGGCCCTGCGGTGGGCCACGGTGGAGGCGATCGGCGCCAGCCCGCCGGCAGCCCGCCCCGCGAGCTCAAGGACTCCATCATCGACCGCCGCGGCAAGGAGGCAAGGAACATCGCCAAGGTCGCGGCGGCCCGCAAGCTGCTCACCTGCGTCTTCTACGCGATGCGCGACGGGCAGGTCAGGTCCCTCGCCCCCCGCAGCGCAGCACAGGCCGCGTGAGCAGGCCCGGACACGGGCAGCGCGTGATCGCCCGCAGGTCTGGCCCCCGCCCCCGGGCGGCGCGGCCGCGGCTCTGATTGATCCCGCCGCCCGACGCGGACCGCCCCATGCCCCCGCGGTCGGGAACCGCGGGAACCCGAAGGGATGACCGCAGCCAGGCGCCTGCCACAAACAAGGCTGCACCGTGGGGCCGGAACACAACCACACACCGCGCCCGGCATCATGGCCCGCAACGCGATCAGGGCCATGGCGGCGCGGGTCACGGCCCACGCCGTATGACGGGGACCGGGTCGGCTTGCCGGCGTCGCGCAGCCTCGCGTGGCGAGGCGCCCGGGACCGCCTACGGCAGCGAGCAGGACCGATCAGTGTTAGGAGAGGCTGAGATGGATGATCCGCGGGTCGTTTCGCGAGATGAGTGGCTGGCCGCCCGCAGGGAGCTGCTGGCGCAGGAGAAGGAATTCACCCGCCAGCGAGACGCGCTTAACACCGGGCGGCGCGAGCTGCCGATGGTCGAGATCGACAAGGAATACACCTTCCGCGGCCCGGACGGCCAGGCCAGCCTGCCCGACCTGTTCGAGGGCCGCGGCCAGCTGCTGATCTACCATTTCATGTTCGACCCGGACTGGGACGAGGGCTGCGAATCCTGCTCGTTCCTGGCCGACGGCATCGGTCACGCTCGCCCACCTGCACGCCCGGGACACCACGCTGGCCATGATCAGCCGGGCGCCGCTGCCCAAGCTCGAGGCATTCCGGCAGCGGATGGGCTGGACCGTGCCCTGGTACTCCTCTTTCGGCACCGATTTCAATTACGACTTCCACGTCACCCTCGACCCGGCCGTGGCCCCGGTCGAGTACAACTACCGCAATCTCGATGAGCTCGGACCGGACTGGCGCGGGTGGACCGGCGAGCTGCACGGCATCAGCGCCTTCTTGCGCCGCGGCGACCGCGTCTTCCACACCTACTCCAGCTACGCGCGGGGCACCGACATCGTCAACAGCACCTACCAGTGGCTCGACCTGACCGCCCGCGGCCGGCAGGAAGACTGGGAGCGCCCATCCGGGCGCAGCGACGGCCCGCTGATGAGCTGGCTTCGCCACCACGACAGATACGGCGCGTAGCCGGGCGTTTCTTACTTCAGCAGGAGCTTTGCGAGCCGCCGGGTGGCGATGATCATGGCGGCGGTGCCGAACACGGCTAGGTAGCAGGTGGCGAACGCGAGCGTCGGCCCGTCAAAGCTGCCGAGCGCCGGCCCGCGGATCAGCTGGATGCTCTGGTAGAGCGGCATGGCCTCGACCAGCGGACGCAGCCAGCCGGGGTAGGTCGACAGCGGGTAGAAGGTCGTGGCGAACAGGTACATGGGCAGCATCACGAGCTGGATCAGCTGGAAGTCGGGGAAGTCGCGCAGGAAGGTGGTCACCGCCAAGCCTCCGGCCGCGAAAGCGAAGCCGACAAGGCACGCGGCGGGGACCGCGAGCAGGATCCCCGGGGAAGCGACCAGCCCCATCGCGGTGGCCGCCAGCAGGAACCCGGCCGAGGTCAGCAGGCCGTTGAGAACGGCGCTGGCGACCTCGCCGACGGCTATGTCGGTGGCGGACAGCGGGGTCGGGACGATCGCCTCGTAGGTCAGCTCCACCTTGATCCGGGTGAAAACGCCGAAGCTGGTCTGGTTGAACGCGGTGTTCATCGCCGTCGTGGCCAGAATCGCCGGCGCGACGAAGACGGGATAGCGGACGTTCACCCCGGGAACCGTCCCGACGAGCGACCCGACGCCGAACCCGATGGTGAGCAGGTACATAAGCGGCTCGACCAGGCCGAATGCCAGCGGTATGACCGAGCGTCGGTACATCATCATGTTGCGTTCCACCAGGGCCAGGGCGCGCCGGACAGTCCATTCTGCCGGGCGGGCGATCCCCGGGCGCGGGCTGAGCGTCGTCGTCATGCGTGCAGCCTCCGGCGGTAGGCCGCGCGCGCGAGCGCGAAGCCGGCGACGATCAGGGCGCACAGGTAGGCGGCGCGGGCGGCGACGGCAGGCGCGCCCGCGGTCCCCAGCGCGAGGGAGCGGCACAACGCCACGCCCTGGGCCAGCGGCAGCGCTTCGACGATGACCCTGACGGGGCCCGGCAGCTCGGAGATGGCGAAGAAGGTCCCGGAGAACATGTAGAGCGGCATGATCAGCATCCGGTAGGCCGAGGTGATATGGCGTTGCGCGCGTACTCCGACCGCCCATGCCGCGGTGGGCGTGGCGAACGCGAGGCCAGTCAGCGTCGCGGCAATCAGCATCGCCACGCCGCGGGCGCCGGTGACCAGCCCGAAGCAGGCCATCACGAGGATAAACGCGGCGCTGGAGGTAAGCACCCGGAAGGCGACGTACAGCATGTGGCCTGCCATGACCTGCTCGGGGGTCAGCGGCGTGGAGACGGTGCTCTGGTAGGCGCCGTCCGGCGCCGCCGCGCGAGCGATCTCCCCGGACGACTCAAGGAACGCGGTCTGCATCGCCGCGGCGGCCAGCAGGCCCGGCGCGAAGAAGGCGGCGTAGGAGACCCCGGCCATCTGGGCGGCCCCGTGATGGTCAACCAGGTGGCCCAGGCCTGCGCCCACGCCGATCAGGAACAGCAGCGGGTTGCCCACGCTCATGACGATCGAGGCGCGCCAGGTGCGGCGGTAGCGGATGAGCCAGTACGTGAGGACGTGTATCACCGAGTGCGCCTTTCAGTCGGCCAGCGAGCGGCCGGTCAGCTTGAGGAACACGTCCTCCAGCGTGGCCCGCCGCACCAGCGCGGTCAGCGGGACCAGGCTCATGCCGTGCACGGAGGCCAGCGCGCTCTCGCCAGCGTCGGCGTAGACCAGCACCCGGCCCGGCAGCACTTCCACCCGTGGCCCGGCGTCGGCCCCGTCACCGCCGAGCTCGGAAGCCCGGAGCTTCGCGCCGGCCGCCTCCTTGACGTCGGGCGCGAACCGCACCTCGAGCACCTCCCGTGTCACGTGGGCCTCAATCAGCTCCCGCGGCGACCCCTGGGCAACGATCCGCCCATGATCGATGATCATGAGCCGGTCGCACAGCTGCTCTGCCTCCTCCATGTAGTGGGTGGTCAGCAGCAGCGTGACTCCGTCTTGCTTGAGCCGGTAGAGCCGGTCCCACAGCACATGCCGGGCCTGCGGGTCCAGCCCGGTGGTCGGCTCGTCGAGCAGGACCATGTCCGGGTTGTTGATCAGCGACCTGGCGATGGTCAGCCGTCGCCGCATGCCGCCGGACAGCGCCTCGACCGGGCTGTCGGCCTTCTCCCTCAGCTGCGCGAAGTCGAGCAACTCGGCGCTGCGTTCCCGGACCTCGGCGCGCTTGATCCCGAAGTAGCGGCCGTAGATGTGCAGGTTCTCCCGCACCGTCAGCTCACGGTCCAGGGCGTCGTCCTGGGGCACCACGCCGAGGCGTGCGCGTATCGCCGAGCCATGCGTCTGCGGGTCCATCCCCAGCACGGTCAGCGTCCCGCCGGATCGCGGTGAGGTGGCCGCGATCATCCGCATGGTCGTGGACTTCCCGGCGCCGTTTGGCCCGAGGAACCCGAAGGTCTCGCCGCGACGCAGCTCGAACCCGATCCCGTCGAGGGCGCGGAACTCAGGCAAGTCGCCCCGTGCCGGATAGACCTTAGTGAGACCGGCCGCCCGGACCAGGACTGACTCGCTCATGCGGGGTACCGTAACAAATTGGCATAAGTCTGTAAAATACTTATTTGCGGACGCAAGAATTCGACAATCGCGGTCTTCGTCGGCGTCCCGTTCCCCGCGCTGCTCGCTGCCGTCTCGGGCTGGGCGTCACCGTCGGCTTCCGCCGTCAGGTCTGTGCATATCGCGCTGGCGGTGGCCGGCAGCCTCGCGATGGAAGGACCGGTGCTGAACTGGGTGGCCAATCACCGCAGGCACCACAAGTACTCCGACCGCGACGGTGACCCGCACTCGCCGTGGCGGTTCGGCACCGACTGGAAGGCGCTGGCAAAGGGTCTGGCCTACGCCCACATGGGCTGGTACTTCGACCGGAACCAGACGTCGCGGCAGCGGTTCTGCCCCGACTTGCTAGCCGACCGGGGGATCCGCCGGGTCTCGCGTGCGTTCCCCCTGCTGACCGCGGCTTCGCTGTTGCTGCCGCCGCTGGCCGGGGGGCTCTGGTCGATGTCCTGGCAGGGGGCGCTGACGGCGTTCTTCTGGGCCAGCCTCGTCCGGATCGCGCTGCTCCAGCACGTGACGTGGTCCATCAACTCGATCTGCCACACCTTCGGCAAGGAGGCGTTCGAGGTGCGTGACAAGTCGCGCAACATCGCGTGGCTGGCGATCTTGTCGTTCGGCGAGTCCTGGCACAACCTGCACCACTCCGACCCCACCTGCGCCAGGCACGGAGTGCTGAAAGGGCAGCTCGACAGCAGCGCGCGCCTGATCTGGGCGCTGGAGAAACTACGGCTCGCCTCCGATGTGCGATGGCCGGACGCTGAACGGCTCGCAGCCAGGCAGACCGGATCGGTCGGCAGAAAGCTTGTCTCGACGCCAAGGCAGGGACAGGGGGTCCCTCGTTAAGGTCGGTGACCAGGCAGAGCAGCTTCGGCGCGTCCTGGCCTCCGAACTTGACGGCATACTCGGCGACCCGCCCGGACCGCCTGCTCGGCTCCGCTGATGCCGGCATATATGGGACGCTCCGCAGCTGCCTGGACGGGCCGGGCACGGCGCCGACGGTACCGGCCGTCGGCCGGAGCCTGGTCAGGGGCGGCCGTCGATGAGTGCGGTGAGGCCGTCGAGCAGGCGCTGCAGACCGAACTCGAACAGGTTCTCTAGATTGAAGTCGTAATCGGTGGCGGTGATGCGCTCGAAGACGGGGAAACGGCCAGCCTCCACGATTGACCGCATGGCCGGTTCCTGGGTGTCCAGCCACTCGTCGCTGTTCAGGCCGCTGGCCGCCTCGGCGTCGGCCTCGAGTTCGAGGTTCACGGCGGTGCCGCGCACGTAGTTGACCAGCGTGATGTGGATCGTGATCATCGTGGAGGTGTCGAGACCGCGCCCGTCGAGGGCGCTGAGTACCCACTCGGCGCAGGCGAGGCCCCGGGCGATCGGCTGCGGCCGGGTTACCGACAATGCCGGGGCCAGCCAGGGGTGACGCTGGAACATCGCCCAGAGGGTCCGCGCGGCGAGCTCGAGCCGGTCCCTCCAGCCCTCGGGTGGCTGGGCCGGGAAGCGGCACTCGCCGAACGCCGCATCCATCATCTTCAGCAGCAGGTCGTCCTTGTCGGCTACGTGCCGGTAGAGCGACATCGTCGCCACCCCGATCTCGGTCGCGACGCGGCGCATCGACAGCCCGGCCAGGCCTTCCGCGTCCGCGACGGCCATAGCCGCGGCGACGATCCGGCCTGGCGCCAGCCTC
Organism: uncultured Actinomycetota bacterium; assembly: GCA_963836195.1. Lineage (GTDB taxonomy): Bacteria > Actinomycetota > Actinomycetes > Streptosporangiales > Streptosporangiaceae > Trebonia. The sequence goes on from CAWIIX010000006.1 coordinate 176,997, forward strand.
GGGTCAGCCGCGCCGCGCCGCGCGGCAGCGGCCGGGCCCGAGGGGGTGGCGGGCGGCGGGAGGGCCGGGGGACGTCCGAGCGCCGGCTGGCGGCCGACGACGACGGTGCCCACGCCGGGAACCGAGCGGACTATGCCTTCCCGGCCGAGGGCGGCGAGCGCCTTTGTGGCGGTGGCCATGGCCACGCCCCACCGCTGAGTGATCTCACGAGTGGAAGGCACCCGGTCACCAGGAGCCAGGGCGCCTGTCTCGATCTGATCCCGCAGCTCGGCAGCGATCCGGGCATACGGCGATAGGGTCACGCCGCTGATATTACCTCCGCCCATAACCTCTTCCGTACTAGTGCACTATGGTCTGCGCAGAAGCGTCCGACCAGCCGGTCGGATCGCTAAGAACCGAAGCTGTCTACGATTTCCCACAAGTGCACTAGTACGATCGCTGAAATTATCCAGCTTGACGAATTAATAGCGTACATCATACGCTTCCCTGTTATGAAGAACAGGGACGTGCTCATCTCCGGCGCTGGCATCGCCGGACCCGCTCTGGCGTACTGGCTAAGCGGCCACGGCTTCACCACGACCGTGGTGGAGCGCGCGCCAGCCCCTCGCACCGGGGGCCAGACCGTCGACCTGCGCGGCGCGGGACGCACGGTCATCGAGCGGATGGGACTGATGGACCGGGTGCGGGAGGTGAGCGTCAGCCAGCGCGGCATCGCCTTCGTCGGCGCCGACGGCCGCATCGCGGCGCGGATGCCGACGGAGCTATTCGGCGGCGAGGGGATCGTCTCCGAAGTCGAGGTGCTGCGCGGCGATCTCGGCCAGGTTCTCTACGAGGCGACCGTCCCGGCCACCGAGTACCTGTTCGATGACACCGTCCGCGGACTTGAGCAGGACGATGAAGGCGTCACGGTTACCTTCGAGAAAGCCCGCCCGCGCCGGGTTGGCCTGGTAATCGGGGCTGACGGGCTGAACTCGGCCGTACGCGGCCTGGCGTTCGGTCCCCAGGCGCAGTACGTCCGCCCGCTCGGCTGCTACACCGCCTGGTTCACCGTGCCCGCCGAGCTCGACCTCGGCGGCTGGTTTCTCATGCACAACGCCCCCGGCGGGCTCGTGGCCTCGATACGGCCGGGACGGGTCCCCGGCGAGGTCAAGGCCGGGCTCAGCTTCCGCTCGACGCCCATCGACTACGACCCCCGCGACACCAGCTCGCAGATGGACATCCTGGCCGCCCGCTTCTCCGGCGCTGGCTGGGAGGTCCCGCGGCTGCTCAAAGCCATGCGCACCGCACCCGACTTCTTCTTCGACCCGATCGCCCAGATCCGCCTCGACCGCTGGTCCAGCCGCCGCGCCGCGCTGGTCGGCGACGCCGGCTACTGCCCGACGCCGCTTACCGGCCTGGGCACCAGCCTGGCCCTGGTCGGCGCCTATGTCCTCGCGGGCGAGCTGGCCGCAGTCGACGGCGACCACCACGTCGCCTTCGCCCGCTACGAGCAGATCACGCGGCCCTACGTCACACGCGGCCAGCAGCTCCCCCCGGGCGGAATCAAAGGCTACGCGCCGGACAGCGCCATCGCCATCGGGCTACGGACCGCATCGATGCGCTGGATGGGCCGCTGGCCGATGCGGAACCTGCTCGCCCGGCAGTTCGCCAAAGCTGCCGACATCGAGCTCCCCGACTACACCACCCGGGCCAGACGCTAGACCGGTAACCACGCTCGCACGTATTAAGGACAATCTGCACTCGAAGCCGCACTGGCATACGCAACGCGGAGAGCCGCAAATATTAAGCGATCGGGATGAACGAGCAAGCCCTGACGCTCTGAACGCAGCACCGTACGCCCGACGCTACGCAGGCGCGCTTGGTACCCGGCCACGCGCCGACAAGGCTGCTTGGCATCTAGTGTCATTATTGATACTATCGGCACGTGGGCAACTTGGAGAAGATCATCGAGCAGATGCGGTGATCGCCGAAGAACGGATGCGATCGCCAGGCTTGGGGCGGAGAACGGCGAGGAGAGTGACGACGATGCCTGACGCAACCCACTACACCTACCGAGTCGCCTGGTCTCCCGAGGACGATGAGCATGTCGCCACCGTCGCGGAGTTCCCGTCTCTGTCCTGGCTCGCGCCCACCCAGGTTGAAGCGCTCCGCGGTATTGCTGATGTCGTGCGCGAAGTGCTCGCCGATCTGGACGCGTCGGGCGAGCGAATCCCGGAACCGCTGTCGGAGCGCAACTACTCCGGCAGGTTCGTGGTGCGCGTCCCGGCCGAGGTTCACCGCCGCCTCGCCCGCGAAGCCGCCGAACAGCGTGTCAGCCTCAACCGGCTCGTGTCGGACAGGCTTGCCCGCGCCTAGCTTTCACGTTCGCGCAAGAGCCGCCTAATCTGGCGTGGCGCCGAAGCTTCGGCAGCCGTCAGGTGGGGCGTGCAGAATCGGCCGATCTGGCCCGTTGCCGCTTGCCGCATGATGCCTTCAGTGACTTCGGCAGTGCCAGCCACGGGATCGTCATAGGTCTCAAAGCCCGGCTCGGGACGGAACGTTCCCCACCAGTCCAGCAAAGCGCTAAGCGCCTCCTCGCGCGGGCTGCCGGCATGGTGCCGATCACCCCGCAGGAAAATGCTGGTTCCACAGAGAGTCGGCGGCGAACTCCTGCCGGGACTACCGTCGGCCGGTTCAACAGGTCAGGTGCAAGACGGCGTTCGTGTCGGCTCCGGCTTTGGTCAGCGCGCCGATCGCCTGCGCCGTCGGCAGGAGGACGAGATCGACCTTGCGGCGGCGGGCCTCGTCCCTGACATCCTGCATCACCGGCAGCTCGCCATCCGCGCCGGTGCCGATGACCAGCCGGCGGCATCGCCACGGGATGTCCTCCGCGACCGAAAGCGGGGTGTGCCCGTACGCGCCGCGGAACTTCCGCGACGCGGCCTTCTTGCGCTTGCGGATCTTTCCGCGGTCGACGACGAGGTCGTGATCGTAGGTGACGCCGTCGACCCGTATGGAACCGAAGGAGTAGCCGGCGAACCGCATGTGACGCTCCTACCCGCACCGGGATCGTATGGCCGGCGGCCGTTCAGGTCCGTCCCCGGCAAGGTGCCCCGGTGCGATCAGAGGGTCGCGAGCCGCCATTCAGCGAGCGCGGAACCTGGCCAGGTCCGCGTCGGCCGGTACCTGAGCCAAGCATGCCCACAGGCGGCGTGCTGCAAATCAACCCCTCCGTCATGGCCGGCCAGCGTGCACGGCGGGGCGCTGCCCGAACGTAGCCAGCCACGGCACACACTCAACATCCGGACTGATGATCACCCGCGATGACCGACGCTCGTCCTGCCGCCATTCAATATCCGATATGCGCGGCGACGGAGGTGTCAGGGTGATCCGCTTGAGACGCGCAGTAACAGGCCGATCGGGCGTGCCGAGTTCTGGCGCGAGGGTCTCTCCAGATCACTCATGGTGGCGGAGCAGGCGGCGAGCGGGCTGGAGTCATTCGGCGTCCGGCTGGGGTCCATGGTTGCCGCGCTCCCGTCCGATGCGGCCGAGATCCTCGATGTCTGGTGCGCGGCCGCGCGGCCGGCGCGGTCTTCGCGCGGTGATGACCCAGGTGCGCGCCCCGAACAGCACGCCGTCGCGGGTCGTGTGCCCGGCGAGGGTGACGTGCAGCCCGCGCAGCGCGTCCTCGGCGGCGGCCGGATGGAGGCAGGCCAGCATGTCTTTGGTGGCCCGCAGGCCGGTGACGAAATCGTAGGCCTGCGCGCTGTCCGCGCCGTAGTAGACGGGCTCGCGCACGTCGGTGAAGGCGACGTCGGTGAACCCGGCCGCAGCCAGTATTCCGGCGGTCGTGTGCTGGTCGGCGAGCGAGAACATCCGGGCGCCGCGGGCAGAAGCTCCGCCGATGGCCTGGTCGATCTCGCTGTACCACTCGTTGCGCTCGGGGGCTTGCCAGGCCAGCAGCGCCATGCGCGCGCCGGGGCGCAGTGCGCGCCCGATGTTGGTGAACGCCGCCACCGGGTCGGCGAAGAACATCGCGCCGAAACAGCTGATGCACACGTCATAGCGAGCCGGCCCCAGGTCGTCCACCTGAGCATCGGCCAGCTGGTAGGAAACGTTGCGCAGGCCTTCCCGGTCCGTCAGCCGCCGGGCCAGCTCGAGCACGGGCGCGGAAATGTCCACGCCAAGGACGGTTCCCGCGGCCGCGGCGCGGCCGGCGGCGCGGGTGGACCGGCCCGTCCCGCAGCCTATGTCGAGCACATGCTCGGCGGCACCGACGTTGGCGGCGGCATGCAGCCGCCGTTCATGCAGGCGCGCCTCGGCATCGAACAGTTCGGCGTACCTGACCCGGAACTCCCCCGCGGCCTGGTCCGCATTGACCCACGCCCGGACATCCGGCTCATCGCCCATCCACATCACCATCCCTGGACTCTCGCCCCTGCCTGCACGAGCCATACTCCATCCGGGCGCTCCTTCGATGGGCCGGGCTCGGGGGCGGCGGCCAGGACCGGGCAAAGCCCGGCGCCTCCCCGGCATCCCGTGACCCGGCCACCGGCGAGCCGGTAATGCCTGCGGCGGGAAGAAACACTTGTGCTGGCTAAAGAGAGGTGTTCGTCATGCTCGGCGGTTCCACCAACGTTCCGATAACGCTAGCAACTACGGCTGATCTGCGGCCATGGCGCGAGATCCGCGTTGCCTGCAGCGCATCGGCACGCCAGGATGCCGCGCTCTCGACCGCCCAGATGGGGAGCTCGGTGTGTCGATTGGCGGGACTGTGCTGCCCGAAGAGGTGCTCGCAGGCGGCGTCGCGAGCGGGGAGTACTGGCGGCACCTGCGACGCGGCGGCCGGTTACGAAGTGCGCAAAGACGACCCCGTCTCCAGCAGGGTCTTCAGGCTGGCCAGGACGGCGGGCCATCCCTCGGAGATGGCCGGCAGCACTGCGCTGCCGGGTGCGAAGCCGTCGTGGGTGACGGTGAGCTTGACGACACCGTGCCCGACGTCGTCGATGTCGAAGGCGACCTTGGAGCGGGCTTCGGCGCGCCAGGCCGCGGCGGTCGCCTCGTCCATGCCGACCGCCGCAGCCCACTCAGGGGTGATCGTGTGCCAGGTGTAGGCCAGCCGGCGGGGCGGATCGGCCTCGAGGATCACCTGGCCGGGGCCGCGCACGGCCAGTCCGACTTCGCCGTGCGCCATCTCGTAGGTGGAGCCCTTCCTCCAGTCGGAATGGAACGTCTTCGGACCAGCCGTCTGGTGCCGCCAGTAGCGCTTCATCAGCGCAGGGTCGGTGAGGCCTTGCCACACGCGCCCGGGAGTCTCCTGGATGTAGGTCGTGTAGACGAAGGCGGTCTGCTCACCCTTGGTATCCATGGCAACGGTGACCTCCGGTGCGGTTGTGGGGATTCGCTCTTGCACGTACCCGAGTTCGGCTGGACGCATGCGGCGAGGCAGGGACGCGGATGGCAGGATCGCCGGGCCGCAATCCCGGTGTTCCGGTGTTCCGCGGAAACATCCACCAGGAGCCAAACCGCCCGCGGCCATACGCACACTGGGTGATCTGCGCAGGGTCAGTAAAGCAAGCGGACCCGACTCTAGGCCACGCCGATTCGGCAGGCCAGATGGCGCTGGGCAGTCCGTCGCTAAGCAGCTCGGGAGGGTTGGGGCTGGGCCGTGCTTGGTTCCGAAGGACGCGCAGGGCGGTCCAGGCCGCTGCGGCGGCATCCAGCACGTCGTCTGGGGCGGCTTTCTCGCCTGCGGCGCCGAGATCGTCGGGAAGGCCTGGCGGGAGATACCCTCGCCAGCCAGGTGCCGGCTGAGGTCAGCGGTCGTCGCATAATCGGGCGCTTCCAGGGCGGGGCGGACCGGCGTCATGAATATACTGACGCCCACAGTGGCCCGACGGCCTTGCGGGCGAGGAGATCGGCCTGGCGGCGCCCTGTGTCCGGCAGCCCGATCGGGATGTCGATTGCGATGACGGCCAGCGGCCCGCCGTCGGCCTCCTCGACGAGCTCACTGATTCCAGTCGCGGCATGTGCGCTGAGCATCGTACTGCGGCGGGACGTCCCGCCATGGGGCGCCGACCCGGATCCGCTAGCGGATCCCGTCCAGCAACCGCCGCCTGGGGTACTTCGGCGGCCGCCCCGGCTTCTTCCCCGCAGGCAGCAAGGGCTCCAGCACACGCCACTGCTCGTCAGCCAGGTCATGCCGCCCGGCCGCGGATGGGGTAGGCACGAGGCCTCCGGTATTCAGATGTCGCTTGGTCGCTACACCTCATACCGGAGGCCTCATCACCCTCGCGGGCACGTCATGACAACGACATCATCCCGAGACCGGCCATGCACCCCGCCTTTTAAACACGCCCTAGACCTAGACCGCAACGAGGTCGGCGCGCTCCTGGTCGCCGTCGGGCTTGGGCCGGCTGCCGAGCACGCGCTGATCTCGCTGCTCGCCCTCGACGGGCTGCGCGTGTCCGAGGCCACAGGCGCCGACATCGAGCACATGGGCCTCGAGCGCGCGCACCGGACCCTGGTCATCACCCGCAAGGGCGGCAAGGTCGTCACCATCCCGCTCGCTCCTCGGACCGCTCGGGCGGTCGACCTGGCCATCGGCGAGCGTACCGAAGGCCCGCTCTTCCCCGCTGCACAGAGATTGGTCACCGTAGCCACAAGCCACAAGCCACAAGCCACAAGCCGCGACCGCGAACCTGAATGCCATCCCCAGGGCGAGGACGATCACGATCTTTTGCGGCTGGCTCAGCCGGTCGGTCAAACGCACCGGCTAACTCTGTCAGACCTGTGGACTGAACGGGACGATTTCCCGGAAGCGCCGAAATCGCCCGCCAGTACCAGGCAAGCCGCTGAGCGTCTTTACCCTGGCCAGACGGCCAGAGCGTCACGGACGCGCAGCAGTGTGGCAGCCGTCCTGCGGGAAGGCAGGCCGACCAGATGGGCAAAGCGGCCGCTCGGCCGCTCGGGGCACGCAGAACTGGCCCGTCTGGGCAGGGTCAGCCGCTTAGGCAGCCGATACTGAGCCACGCGGATTCGGCGATATGCGTGTTTTGTGAACCTTTTGCCTGGCTGCACTGTGTGGGAGGCGAGGCGTTACCTGTTATCGGCCCGGCCGATAACGGGTAACGGATTCGACCAGATGATCGCGGCGCTGGGCGCCGGCGCCGGGTGGACGCTCGACTCTTCGGGTTTCCGCGCGCGGGCCCGGAGGTTGACCTCGTCGCCGCGGAAGGCGCCCTGAAGGTCGGCGAAATTTTGCGCGCCCACCGGCAGTGACTGGTGGGCGCCTTATCCCCTTCTGTGATGGGATCTATATGGCACTAGCGGGGCTAAGCTCGGCGTTCTATGGGGTTTTCTCTCAAGCTCGCGCCCGGTGTCCGGGTCCGGGTGTCCAGTCATGGCGTGCGGGCCGGCATCGGGCCGCGGGTCGCGCGCGTTCACGTGGGCACCGGCCGGACCGGTTTCTCCTCCGGCCTGGGGCCGTTCAGCGTCTATGGGTCCGTCGGCGGCAAGCGCCGCCACAGGAGCAGCGGCCGCCCGTCGGGGGCCGCCCTGGAGCGCCAGGCCGCCGCCGCGCGCCGCGCGCAGGCCGAGGCGGACAAGGTTAGGGAGGCCCACCGGCTGGCCGCTATCTTCCAGGAAATCACCAGCCTGCACCGGCACGACTTCCTGCCGGTCGAGCGGCCCATCGCTCCGATGCCGGAACTTCCGGACCCGACCGCCGTCAATAAGTCGCCTGAGAAGAGCGCGCTGCGCGGCGTCGGCATGTTCGACCGGGCCGGGCGCGTGGCGGCGAGGCAGGACGCGGCGCGGCAGCACAGGCAGAGCTCAATGACCGGCGGCGGCAGGCGCAGGCGGAGCAGGCGCAGGCTCAGCAGGAACTTGACAGGCAGTGGGCGCGGCTGGCTGGCAACGACCCGGACACCGTGCTGGCGACACTGGCCGAGGCGTTCGAGGACAACGAGGCCCGGCCGCCCCGGTGGGCATCGACGGCGCCGAGCTCTCCCTGATCCTGCTCATCCCGGGCGAGGACGCGGTTCCCGAGCGGCTGCCAGCCACGACCCAGGCCGGGAACCTGACGCTCCGAAGCTCCCGAAGGGCGAGCGGTCCGCGCTCTACCTGCTGCTCGTCGCCGGGCACGTGCTCGTGACGCTGCGCGAGGCGTTCACTGTGGCGCCCGGCATCGACGCCGCCCGGGTGATCGCGGTCCGGCGCGGCGGCCCTGACATCTACGGCCGGACGGCCCTCGACTGCATGGTGGCCGGCCGGTGGACACGGACGGCCTTCAACGGCGTGCGCTGGGCCGACGTCGACGCGGGCAACATCCTGGCTGGCACCGCCACAGAACTCGTCCTCAACGAGAAGCGCGGCCAGATCCTCCCGGTCGACCTCTCCACCGAGCCAGAGATCCGCGACCTCCTGTCCACCATGGACACCACAGACCCAGCCACCGAGGACTAGGCCGACGCTCCGCCCGATATATCCTGGCCGCGCGGCTGGGATAAGCAGCCCTCCGCCGTCAGGCGTAGCCCAGTGGACGCCGACCGCCTGCCCTCACACCACGTCAACTGCCTGAGGAGATGCTGGCGCGCGATCCGCCGATATGGCGCCGGTCCCACCGAGTTGGCGTGATGCTGTCTTCCAGCACAGAACAGGGGTTATCGGCGTGGCTGCAACGTCCGCTAGTGCCGATGAGCGGACGTTGCTCTTGCACATGCTTATGCGCCGATCAGCATGCACATTCGCTATCGGCGATCTCGTCGGAGGTGGCGGGCCAAGCGCTTGACCCGATCCTGGGGCGGCCCCCCTGCAGACTCGGTGCCGCTTGCAGGTGGTGGTCGCATGGCGGTTGAGCGGCACAGAACAACCGGTTACGCGCCGGGCGGCGCACCCCTGGGCCGGCTCGCTCGGGTCCGGTGACGTAACGTCGTTGGGGCGACCTCTCCAACCGTGAGGAGAATCCCATGCCTGGTCCCACCGTCGTCCTCGTCCACGGCGCCTTCGCCGACGCGTCCGGGTTCGCGGGAGTGATCCGCGAGCTCGAGAGCGCCGGCCACACGGCGCTCGCCCCGCCGAACCCGTTGCGAGGCGTCGCCTTCGACGCCAGCGTCGTCAGCGACGTGGTCAAGGCCATCGACGGCCCGGTCGTGCTGGTCGGGCATTCCTACGGAGGCGCCGTGATCACCCAGGCGTCCGCCGGCCTGGAGAACGTGACCGGCCTGGTCTTTCTCGCGGCGTTCGGGCTGGAGGTGGGCGAGAGCTGCGCGAGCGTGCAGCAGCCGTTCCCGCCGCCGCTGCTCGCCAAGACGGCCGCCCCGACCCCCTACGACGCGCCCGGCGCCGCGGGCGGTCCCGACCTGTACGTCCGGAAGGACGGATTCCGGGAGACGTTCTGCGCCGACGTGCCGGTGGACATGGCCGATGTCATGTTCGCGACCCAGCGCCCGCTCGCGGCCGCGGCGCTCAACGAGAACGCCACCGCGGCGGGCTGGAAGAGCAAGCCGTCCTGGTTCCTGGTCTCCGAGCACGACAACGCGATCTCGCCGGACGCGGAACGGTTCATGGCGCAGCGGATGGGCGCCACGACCGACACCATTGACGGCTCGCACACCGCGTTCATCGCGAAGCCGGTCGCCGTGGCCACGTTCATCCGGCAGGCGCTGCGGTGACCTCGCAGACCGAGATGTGGTCCTGGCTCTCCCGGTGAACGGGCTGCGGTCCCGGTCCTGGTAGCGCTCCGGCAGCCGCAGGCCGGCCAGCCGGACCATCAGGTCCAGTTCACTCGCCGTGCAGTAGCCCAGACGTAGCGGCCGCAGCGTGGTGCCCGCGCGTCGAACGTCACTCGCTGGCAGGTGACGGCCTGCGCCACCGGGTCGTCGGTCAGGAACTGCGTCTCGACCGAGTCCTCGGTCAGCGCGCGGGTGGCGACCGACCCCATGGTCTCTCGTTCACCGGGCCTGTGCCGGGCGACGCCTATCGCACTCTTCTGCCGCGAGGAGGTTGCACTGTCCAGCGATTCGGGCGCGCATAACCGAACAATCGGCGCGCAGGCGCGCCCGCTGCCGACACGACTGCAGCGCCGCGCGTATTCGGCGATCTGGGGCGAGGGCGCGGCTCCGCGTTGTGGCTTTACCTGCGAGGTTGTGTGACGTTCCGGAGGATGGCCGCGATGGCGTCGGCATCGTCGAGTTGCCCGGCGGCGACGTTGATAACCAGGTCGTAGGCCTGGTCGTTGGTCAGGGTCAGCCGTCGGCCGTTAAGGCCGTAGAACGCGATGACCGCGGCGAGCGCGAGCCGCTTGTTGCCGTCGACGAGCGCGTGGTTGCGGGCGACGGAGTGCAGCAGCGCTGCGGCCTTGGCGTCCAGGTCCGGGTAGGCGTCCTTGCCGAACGCGGTCGCCCGGGAGCGGGCTAGCGCGGCCTCCAGCAGCCCGTAGTCGCGCACCGCGTAGTCGGCTCCCAGCGTCCGCTCCGCGACGTGCAGCAACTCGGGGAGCGTCAGGTAGATCACTGGCCGAGCCGCTCCAGCGCCTCGGCGTAACGGGGCAGTTCCTCGTCGAGGACCTGGTCGAGCAGTTCGGCGCGGCTGTGGTTCTCCACGTACTCGCGGATCGCCTGCCGGGCCACTTCCTGCATGGACCGCTGCTCCAGTTCCGCGCGCCGGCGCAGCGCGTCAGCTTCATCGTCCGAAAGCCTCAGGGTCATCGGCATGCCCACAATGGTATCACCGATGATACCGGACACGGCCATGCGGCTGTGGCAACATACACTGCGTGATTAGCACCTACCAGCGATCTCCCTGAGATGAGCGCGCGCGAACCGATATGGACGTTGTCGGCGGCGGATCGCCGCCGATCTGCTGACGCGCATAATCGGCGGTATGGAGCGAGCCGTGCTGGTGGTCGAGAGCGCGAGCGATGGCCGATTGTGGTGTAGCCAGCCCTGCGCTGGCGGCGTACGTTGCGGGCATCGTTCATAGCTGGGACCTGCGGCCCAGCCTCCCGGGTCCCTGCTGTCCCTGGAGGTGCCATGATGGCCGCCGCGACTGACTCAACTTCCCTCGTCCCCATCAAGCCGGTGTTCACTGATGCGCAGCGGCTCGCGCTGGCCGGTTACCTCGCCGGGTACCGCGGCCTGACCCGTGAGGCGTACACCCTCGACCTGCGCCAGTTCACCGGGTGGTGCCGAGCCCGGTCCGTGCCGTTGTTCTCGGTCCGCCGAGACCTTCGCCCGAGAACTCGAGGGCCGCGGCCGGGCCCGGGCCACCGTCACCCGCCGCCTGTCGACGATCGCGGGGTTCTACAGGTACGCCGTCGAGGAGGAACTCCTCGACCATTCGCCGCCGCGCACGTCCGGCGGCCCAGGCTGGACTACGAGTCGCACGCCACCGCCCTGGACCGCAACGAAGTCGGCGCCCTCCTGGTCGCCGCGGGGCTCGGCGAGGCGGCCGAGCACGCTCTGATCTCCCTGCTCGCCCTCAACGGTCTTCGCGTATCGGAGGCCACCGGCGCCGACATCGAGCATCTGGGTCTGGAACGCGGGCACCGGACCCTCGTCATCACCCGCAAAGGCGGCAAGGTCGTCACGATCCCGCTCGCCCCCCGGACCGCCCGCGCGATCGACCTGGCCATCGGCGATCGCACGAGCGGGCCGCTGTTCCGCGCTGCGGATGGGAAGCGATTGGACCGGCACGGCGCCGCACGGATCGTCCGCCGTGACCCGCCGGGCCGGGATCAGCAAGCAGGTCAGCCCGCACACGCTGCGCCACGCGTTCATCACCAGTTTCGACGCGGGAGTCCCGCTGCGCGACGTGCAGGAGGCCGCTTCGCACGCCGACCCGCGCACCAGCATGCGCTACGACCGGGCACGCACCAGCCTCGACCGCCACGCAACCTACATCGTCGCGACTTACATCGCCGGAGCCGCCCGGTAGTCCGCGGCAGCGACCGTCATGGCCCGACCGCCCGGTCAGCGGTCAGGCCATGAGGCCAGGTCAGACCGCCGTCAGGGCCGAGTGTCACACCGGGACAGTAATCTCACCTTCCGTGACGGGATCAATGCGGGAGCTATACGGCTTCGAGCTCGAGCCTGAAGTCCGCGACTGGCTCGACGGCCTCAGCGACAGCGACTACAAGCGCGTCGATGAGGTCTGCGGGCTGCTCGCGGAGAAGGGCAGCGAACTCGGCGGCCCGTGGTCGGACCACCTGGAGGGATCGGTGTGGGAGCTGCGGCTGCGGCTCCGGGATGTTGCGGCCCGGGTCACGTACTGGTGTACTTCTGATGGGAGGATCGTGCTGCTGACCGTGTTCCGCAAGACCAGGCAGCACGAGCAGCGGCAGATCGACCGGGCCGTCCGCGTGCAGAAGACCTGCGAACGAGACCACCGCGGCCCAGCGACGGAGACCTACGAAAGGCAGGTGTGAGATGACCGGCTACCACACCCGCTGGGCGCGCCCCCAGGACGCGGCCGACGATCCCGAGCGGATCGCGATCCGCGAGGCCCTGGCGTTCGGCAAGGCCCTGTACGACATCCGCACCGCCCTCGGGCTGACCGTCGCCGACCTGGCCATCCGCGCCGCCATGACCGACGACGACATCGAGCGCATCGAGGAAGGCGGCACCGAGCCCACCATCCCCCTCCTGCGCCGCCTCGCCGCCGCCCTCAACGCCGACGTCCGCCTCACCGGCGGACACGACCTCGGCTCCGTCTGGTTCGAAACCCACGCCGCCTAAACCACGCCGTAGGGAGTACAGACACAGCGCATGTACGCGCGTGAACCGCCGTTATGCGCGGCCGTGGGACCTGCGGCGCCTATCAGATGAGGCGCGCAGATCGGGTCGATCTGGATCCCGTCGGAAGCCGCCAGGCAATGTTCCCTCACCACCCGGCGGCTGCCCATCATCGGCCAGGCCGAGCTTGTCCAGCTCGACCTTCCCCTGTACTCCGACCCGCGCCGCCGCCCGCAACTACGACGCCGCCATCGATGACCTCGCCCGGCACGCCGGGCTCGTCGCCTGACCGCACCCTCACAACGGAAGGCCACCCGCTATCACCAACCTTGACTCATCAATAACGTGATCACTCGGTCACGCCCTCTAGCCCCGCGGACCCGGGCAGCGGCCGCATGGCTGCGGGAATCGCGTTGCGGGGGCCCAGCCACCGAAGACATCTCTCGCCTGTCCGGTTGTGCAGGTCACGCCCCGGGAGAACGTGGACGCCATGGGGTTCCCTCGGGCGCCCGGTCGTCGTAGCGTGTTGCGCAAGCTGCTGGGCGCGGTGAGCCACCGCCCGGGACATGTGACGCCACCTCACTGATGCCGCTGCGGCGGAAGGAGGGGCAGGCTGTGACCTTCGCCCTGTGAGAGCGGCCCCGCACCAGCGGGGTCTCGGCTATCTGGGAGGTGTAGCGGTGAGCAAGGCGAAGGAGATCATGCATCGAGGCGCCGAGTGTGTCGCGGCGAGCGAGACATTGGAGACGGCTGCGCGCATGATGCGGGACAGCCACGTCGGTGCCCTGCCGATCTGCGGGCTAGACAACCGGCTGCAGGGCATTATCACCGACCGTGACATCGTCGTAAAGTGCGTGGCCGAGGGCCGCGATCCCAAGAAGACCACGGCTGGTGATCTGGCCCAGGGGAAGCCGGTCTGGGTCGACGCCAACGCCGACGATGGCGACGTGCTCCTGCTCATGGAGGAGCACCACATCAGGCGACTGCCGGTCATCGAGGACCAGCAGATCATCGGCATGATCAGCGAAGCGGACCTGGCAACGCATCTGCCGGCGGCGAAGGTCGCCGAGTTCGCAGGCCGGATCTACTCGGCACTGCCGAGCCTGTAGCGCGGCCGGCGGTACGGGCCGTAACCCACGAATCCGCGGGAACCCGCCAGGCACCAACCCGGTGGGGTTTCGCGTCCGACAGGCGAATGCGCTGGCGGGCAGATCAGCGCCGTCGGCCCGGATCGGTGAGCATCGGCTGGGCGCCATGCGGCTGCCCTGCTGTACTCGGGGATCCCCGGCGCGGCCACATCGTGGTTCGCTGCGATCAACCGGGGTGAATCGAGACGTGGTAGCGCCCAAGGCGTGAGCCGCACGGCCTGCCCGGGGGTCCAGCGGCATCACATCACCGGGGACCTCATGTAGCCGCCAAGGGTGCTGCGGCGTGCCCGGTGTACACATCGTGCGCTCCCAGCGGCGTTCAGCTAAGCGAACTTCAACGGCCGGACCTTCACCGACAATGTGATGGACGTGCAACTGAGCCTCATGACTAACACGGCGCCGGGCGACGATGTGCCGATCCCGGCGAGGTCTCGGAAGCGCGCCGAGTTCCCGTACTACAGCGAGCCCGACCCGGGCATCTAAACAGGTATGGCGTGCCGACGACGTGGCTGGCGGGGCTGGCCCGGCTGCCGGGCGGGCCGACCTGAGCTTGCCATGGAACTGATGCAGGCCGTGGCCGCCAATGACGAAGCCGCCGTGCGCCGTCGCGCTCATATGACCCGACGATGAGGGAGACGCAGATGTCAAGGGAAGAGAACCTAGCTGCACATGCCCGCTGCCACGATCTCTTGGCCGCACGTGAGTTCGACCGCCTCGGGGAGGTATTTGCCGCAAATGTCGTCGACCACGATCCGTCGTCTGACCAAGCTCCTGGCGTCGAGGGCGTCAAGCAGTTCTGGCGAGAATTCACGACGTCATTTCCGGACTTCCGCATGGAGGTAGACGCGCTGTCCGCCGACGAGGATTACGGCACGATGGTCTACCGCCTTTCCGGAACCCATCAAGGGGACTACATGGGCATCCCCCCGACCGGGGAGCACTTCGAGGTCCGCGGTCTTCAGATGGGCAGGTTCGAGAATTCCGTGATCGCCGAGCGCTGGGGAAGCAGCGACAGCCTGGGCATTCTGTCGCAGCTGGGGATCTCGGTGACGGCTGCCTAGTACGGCAGCCGCCAATGGGGTCCTGAGCTGCCGGGACGCCGGGATGCGTGAGATTGCTGTGAGGTGAGCGCAGCCGCCCGGAATCATGTGGTTGTGAAGACTGGGCAATATGCGCGCGCCTGCGTGACCTCAGGTGTTGTTCACCTTGCGCACCGAGTCGGCGATCCGGAAACTCACGCCCTTGAGCTCTGTCGCGTCCGTTATCAGCTCTGACGACGTCAGTTGTTGGGGGTCGCGGCGGAGCCGATGATCGGTAGTCCTTCTTCGCTTGGCCTTGCCCTTCCCTGTGCCTTCCCAGACTGCGTGTGCCCGGCCGCCCGCGTATACCGTGGTAACTTGGCGATCTGTGGATCGGCTCGCCCGGGACCGTCCGACCGGAGGCGTCATGGCTGGGTACTTCGTTGCGAACTACACGATCACGAACCTGGCCGGGTACAAGGAGTACCTCGCTGCGGTCGGACCCACCCTGGAAGCCCACGGTGCCGAAAGGATCGTCGTCGACCGCGACTCTGAACTTCTTGAAGGATCAGCCGGGCAGGTCACCGTCGTGTTGAGGTTTGCCACCAAATCTGCGGCAGAGGCCTGGTACGAGTCGCCGGAATATCAGGCCATCATGCACCTCCGCACGGACAGCAGCGAGGGCATCGGAGTCATCGCGGAAGGCAAATAGCTCCGCGTCTCGTCGGTTCTGATTCGCGGAGATCGAGACCCGGCTGCAGCTCTAACACCTGGTCGGCTCGCGCGACCGGGCCTGGATGCCCAGCAGGGCGACGGCTGCACGCGACTGCACCGAGCCACACTATGCGCGGCCCTCCAACCTTCGCCACGATCAGCTTGGGCAGGCAGAACGACAGATCTGGCTGATCTGGGAGCTAGGAATCCTCCGAGCCCGACGTATGACCGAGCGCGCCTAATCGGCGATCTGGAGCTGCTGGTCAGCACACTAATCACAGCAGTGGCGGCCCCGTGATACGTCATCGGTCACGTGCATGCCGACGCTGCGGCACGCTCAGTCATTTCGTCTTGACCGGCGGATTAAGCCTCGGAGACTAGCTTGGGCAACTGTGCCTCAACCTCTTGCCGGGCTTTGACCGACCAGGTAACCGCCTCGTTGCCCTGCGCGGCGCCAGCGAGCGACCCGCAGTCCGGCAGGTCGAGGTTCGTGGCGATGAGCTGCGCCTGCAGGTCCAGCTGTTCCTTGCACCGCCACCGGCCGGGGTTGTTGACCTGGAGAGACTTGAAGAAGATCTCATTCACCAGGCTCAGGATGTCGAGGAGCGCGCTCCGAGCCTGTCGCGTTCTGCTGAGAGTCACACGCAGGTGTTGAGTGCTTGATAGGCATGAGGGCTGCGGGATGCGTGACTCAATTCTGAACGCGCCTGTGGCGGGAGGGCCGCAACAGCGCATTCGATTGCAGCTCCGCAGCCGCTGCGGCTCCGGTTCACCAACACCCGTCCCGAGCGGCGGGGGTGATCCGTTCAGTCGAGGTGGCTGTCCAGGAACTCGATGATCCCGTCAATGGCGCGCTCCTGGACGTCGTCAACCTGAGGCGTGCCGTCGGGGCCCGCCTCCGGGAAGATGTAGCCGTGCAGCGGGTGGTCCCACGACACCCAGGTTGCCTGCTTGTCGGAGGCCGCAAGCAGGTCGTAGCTCACCCGGAAGATGCCCTGCAGGTGGTCGTCATCGCGGCCCATCACCAGGATCGGCAGGTCGATGGGCGCGATCCGCTCCAGCGCCAGGCGCTCATCGATACGGGCCCGTACGCGCTCGGGGTCCTGCATCTGCATCTCCTCGATGTTGCGCAGGCCGGTGCTGGGTTCGACGAACGCCGACTCATCGATGGTCAGGCTGAGGAACTCATGGTTGGCCGGCTCGCACGCGACGCCGGCCCGCACCCGGCCGGGATACTGCGAGGCGAGCTTGAAGAGCATCTCGCCGGCATGGCTGACACCGACGTGCCCGAGCCGCCCGGCGTCGACCTGCGGGTGCGCGGCGACATGGCTGAGGATGGCGAGTTCATCCTCGAACTCCAGCGGCCCGCGGTTCATCAGTTCCATGCCCTGCCGACGGTCGACGACAAGCGGGCCGCCGTTGTGGTAACCGAGCTCGACCTCGGTGCGGTAACGTGCCCACGCACAGGCGTACCCGGCCTGGAGCAGCCGCTCCATGATGTAGCCGTGGGTCCGCACGCGTCGCTGCAGCCAGGGGATCCCGCCGCCGCCGTTGCCGTAGGCGAGGAAGACGAACGGAAAGCTGCCCTCGTCGGCCGGCGTCCGCAGCGCGTACGGCGTGTACAGGCCGTCCAGCGTCGGGGCAAGGTAGATGCGGGCTGGTCGATCGGAGCCCTCGACGGGCTGGACCATCACCGGCTCGGCGAGGTCCGGGTGCTGCACAGCGACATGGGCCATCTCAGGGTTCCTTCCGGGGTGCAGACGATTGCACGACCACGATGGCAAGCCGCGCCAAAATCCGCAACGCTGTCTGGTCCGACGGTCGCGACGGCGACGCTCGGGCACGAGAACGATCGCCAGGCTCTGGCTTGGTGCCTTGCCAATCGCGGGGTCCGGTGCCGGTCCCGTAGCGCATTGAACCGTCCCACGAACGGCGCCACCAACCTGGCCCACGCCGCGATCTGAGGATGGCCAGCGTTACAACGCCGGCCACGATCAACACGACGAGGATGGGGCCGAGGCGTCCAGGAAGCGGATGCCGTCGACGCCCGTGGTCGTCTGGTACGAGGGGTCCCCGCGGCGATCGCCTTCGCCCATTGGGCGCCCAGAACTGCCGTTCTGCGCGCTGTGCGTCGTAATTCGCGATGGCGGTGAGGCTGCGCCGATCCGGTTGATCTGCGCCTGCATGTCCTGCTGGGCGCAGCTGGGGTGAGAGCGCTACATCTGGGGGAAGAACTGGCGCACCGCAGCGGAGTCGACGCCATCGGCGGCCGTCCACCAGCAGACCGGGTAGGCTCGCCTGCTCCCACGGTCGCCACCATACCGGCAAGCAGAACTGGGAGTCTGCGTACCTACGCCACGCTGTTGCATGTCTGTATTGAGCGGAAAGAATCGGCGATCCGAAAACTCACGCCCTTGAGCTTTGTCGCGTCCGTTATCAGCTCTGGCAGCGTCAGCTGTTGGGGGGTCGCGGCGGGACCGGTGATCGGTAGTCCTTCTTCGGTTGGGCTCCTTCCTTGTGCCTTCCCAGACTGCGTGTGCCCGGCCGCCCGCGTATACCGTGGTAACTTGGCGATCTGTGGATCGGCTCGCCCGGGACCGTCCGACCGGAGGCGTCATGGCTGGGTACTTCGTTGCGAACTACACGATCACGAACCTGGCCGGGTACAAGGAGTACCTCGCTGCGGTCGGACCCACCCTGGAAGCCCACGGTGCCGAAAGGATCGTCGTCGACCGCGACTCTGAACTTCTTGAAGGATCAGCCGGGCAGGTCACCGTCGTGTTGAGGTTTGCCACCAAATCTGCGGCAGAGGCCTGGTACGAGTCGCCGGAATATCAGGCCATCATGCACCTCCGCACGGACAGCAGCGAGGGCATCGGAGTCATCGCGGAAGGCAAATAGCTCCGCGTCTCGTCGGTTCTGATCGTCGAGGAACTCCGGAAGGGAGCGTGAACAGGCCGCCGGGCACCCCGGCCAGCCAGCCCCGCGCGCCAGCAGCTTCAGCTTCGACCGCAGGCCCTCCACCTTCGCCCGGTCCGTGCCCAGCCCCGCCGCGGCCGCGAACTCCGCCGCCCGCAGCGGGCGGCCCGCGTCGGCCGCCACTTCCAGCAGGTCCTGATACGACCGCGGCAGCACCGACGCCTCCGCGCCTTCCTGCCACGGCGGCACCGTCACCGACCCGGCCGGCGAGGCCGGCCGCGGTTCCCCGCCGGCCTGCCGTTGTGCCCGGCGGGCGTTGTCAGGCGGTTCCGCGACGGCAGGCTCTTCCAGTACCCGCACGACTTCCTCCCGGGCGATCGACAGCCGCGAGGCCTGCTCTTCCGTCCTGGCCAGGTCCTCCGACAGCTCCTCGATCCGGGTGCGCAGCCGGTCCGCCTCGGCCCGGGCCGCCGCCTCCGGCCGCCTGAGTTCCTCGATCAGCGAGCCCATCTGCGGTCTCCTTCTGCCGTGCACGGCAGTAGAAGACCAAGTCGCTGATCAGCCGGCTATCCGGCAAAGCTGCTGGCCAGGCATCCCTCAGAGGAGCTGCACCCGGCGTCGATGGCGTCCTCCTTATGCGGAACTCGCTGCCCTCAGGGTCGCGCATGACGTTCACGGCGCTGGAAGACCCTGAACTGCACGTCTACCGTCACCGTGACCGGGCTGGGCAGCGTGCGGATGCGCGCGGCCAGCGACTGCGGCGAGATGTGCCGGGCACTGGGCCCCATCGTCACCAGCGCGGCGAGGTCGGCGTGATCCAGTCTCAGCTGATAATTCACGATGGTGAGGCCAGACAGGGCCCAGTCACGGTAGACGCCGGCGATCCGCCGGGGCTTTTCCCTGTCGATGCCGATCAGGCCGAGCGGCCGCCGGAGCTCCCCCAGGTGGGCGGGGCCGGGCGTGGCCATGATCAGCGCCCCGCCCGGCCGCAGGACGCGGGCGGTCTCCGCGGCGTTACGCGGCCCGAAGATGCTCAGCGCCAGGGCCACCGAACAGGCTGCGAGGGGAAGGGACCGCCAGATGTCCGCGCCCACGGCCGCCGCTCGCGGATGCGATCGCGCGGCGCGGCGCAGCGCCGGGACCGACAGGTCCAGGCACACGCCGCGCCGGTGCGGCAGGGCCTCGAGGACGCCGGACAGGTAGTGGCCGGTCCCGGCGGCCAGGTCGGCCACCAGGCCGGGCGCGCCCGGATCGTGCTGGACCGCGAGCGCGCGCAGAGCTTCCGCGAGCGGCCGGTAGTGACCCTGGCCGAGGAAGGTGCCGCGTGCCGCGACCATGGCAGCGGTGTCGCCGGTCCCGGGTCCCGCCCGGCCGGCGGTGAGGTTGACGTATCCGTGCCGTGCGATGTCGAAGCTGTGGCCGCGGTCGCAGGCAAGTCGGGCGCCGCCTGGGCGGAGCTCGCCAGCGCAGGCCGGGCAGCGCAGGTACGCGGCGACCGCGGCGAGCGCGCGGATCCGCACAGCGGGTGAGAGAGGGTCGTCGGGGCAGGCGTGATCGCGTGGATCCACTGGGATGGTCCCGTCCGGTCGGAAGGATGACTGACCGACGGCGGCACGCCCAGACGCCAGAGCCCGCTCAGGAGCTCACGCCACAGCACCGGGCGGCACAGCCGCCCGGTACGGCGCACCGCCTCAGACGGTGCGGGGACGCTTGAAGTAGACGCAACCCACGACGCAGAGCGTACCCGCAAGCCCAGCGCCATCCCTCGCGCAGCTCCCACCGACGGCCAGTTCGACCCAACTGCCCAGATCAGGCAGTCCCTCCAGACGAGCCGCCCCCTTCTGCTTTCGTGATGATCCCCGGGGACTGGGGTAGCTGTTCAGCAAGCGTCAGCGTGTTATCTGTTCTGTATCGCCGAAGGTCGCTGCCGCACGCATGCTCAGCGACCTCGGCGGCATCATCTTCCGCATTCACGGCCAACCGCGAGCCAACCGGCTCCGAGACGACCGGCCAGCGAAGCGATCTCCCGGGTCCGCAAGGCAGATCTCGCGACTGAGCACAGGTATCCGCGACAGCCGGCTTGCATCCGGTACCTGGGTACAGGTTTACCGTCGAGGTATGACCACGAATGACGAGGTGCGGGTGCCCGAGGCGTGCACCCTGCCGACTGCGGAGCGCCCGCTGCGGCTGGCGGAGTTCGACGACTTGTTCGCTATCGCGCTGCGAGGCCAGCAGCGGCTGTCGCCCACCCGGCTGCGGTGGCGGCTTGACCCGGCCGCCGAACAAGCGGCCCGGGACCTGACCGGCCGGGAGAGCGAATGCTGCTCGTTCTTCTCCTTCACGTTTGCCCCGGCGGACGGCGCGGTGCACCTCGACGTGACCGTGCCCGAAGCGCGCGTCGACGTCCTCGACGCGCTCGCGGACCGGGCGGCTGCCAGGATCGGGTCGTGACCGGGCTGCGCAGCGGCCAAGTCGCGGCCGCGGCCGGGATCAACCCGCAAACGCTGCGCTATTACCGGCGCCGGGGCCTGCTCGCGGAGCCGGACCGCAGCCTGGGTGGTCACCGGCTCTACCCGGCCGAGACCGTGACGGTGCTGCGGGTCATCAAGGCGGCGCAACGGCTCGGCTTCACCCTCGACGAAGTGGCCGGCCTCCTGGACGCGACCCGGCGCCACGGCCGCCGCCCCGAGCCCGGGCTGCACGCCCGCGCGCGGGCGAAGCTGGCCGAGGTGGAGGCAAAGTTCGCCGACCTGCAGGTCATCGCAGAGACGCTGCGCGCAGCGGTCGACGCCGGCTGCGACGACCTGGTGGCCTGCGCCGGCAACTCGTGCTGCCCGATCCCGTTTGCCGCCCTCGCCCTAGCGCCCCCGGAGGCCGACGTCAGCCTTGTCTCACTTAAATCGGCCCATTAATTAGGGCCCGGGTCTCAATTAAGGTGGCGCGCTGCGGCTGAGTGGGGCCAGGGTCAGCCCTGTGACCTGGCCAGCACCTTGTCGGCTAGCTCCGCCGGGGTGAGCTTGTCCGAGCGCAGCATGAGGGTCCCGTCCGGCTGGCGGGCAGCGGCAGCCGCGATCTCATCCAGGCCGGTCATGCCGAACTCGCGGGCTCCCTGGTCCCACTCCTTGCCGGGGTGAGTCACGCGGGCATTGAGCCGCTCCCGGAGCACGTCGGCGTCCACCTCGAGGAAGACGTGCAGGACCTCCTCGCCCGCGTCGGCCAGGCCGCCCAGGATCTCGGCCCGGTAGGCGTCGCGGATCAGCGACATCGGGACGATGAGCGTGTCCGCTTTGTGCCTGCGCAGGGACAGGGCGGTCGCGACGACCAGTTCCCGCCAGCTCGGCAGGTGCTGGAAATCGCCGTTGGGCGGCATCCACTTCCAGAGCATGAGGCCGACGTCCTCCGGGTTATAGACGACCGCGTCCGGAAGCCGCCGGTGCAGTTCCTCCGCGAGCGTCGTCTTGCCCGCGCCGAACCCGCCGTTGATCCAGATGATCACCGGCCTAAGCTAGCCGGGAAGTGCCTGTTCCGCCTGGCATTGACGGCAATCGGACGCCCGGTGCCCCCCGGCCCGTTGCTGCCTGTGGCCAGCGCCGCAGTAAACGGCCTTCGCGGACCACTGGAGGTTCGTAGTTATGCGGCGGCTGCGTCCCAGGCTGCGAGCACGGCGTGGATTTGCTCGCTGGTGGGCTGAGCTGGGCGGGTGCCGGAAATACGTGCTGCGATCAAGGTCCGGCGCAGCTTGATGAGCATGTCCTCGAAGGCGGGCTCGGTCTTGGCGCGGTACCAGGGCTGTGCGGCGCGGCGGTCGTCGATGTCGGCCGGGTCGTGGCCGTGCCGGGCGTACCAGGTGACGATGAGTGTGTGCACCAGGAGTGCAAAGGGGACGGTGCGCTCGACGGCGAGCTTGACGCGGTTGCGGGCCTCGCCGGCGCCCTGGACGTTGCGGGCGTCGGCGAACGCCTGCTCGATCCGGCAGGCCCACCGCCCCCCGCAAACCCCCGCGTGTTGAGACATCCGCTGGCCGGGGGGTCACCCGCGATGTGCGGACTTCGACCATTCCTCTCAGAGCCGTGCGGGAACTTGCCCTGATCGTCAACTACCGCTGTCTGGTGGTGCAACGGGTAGCTGCACCACCACCGACAGCCCCCCGGCGGGCCGGGGGTTGAGGGTAAGGCGCCCATCGTGTGCGCGGGTGATGCTCTTGACGATGGCGAGGCCGAGGCCAACACCTGCGTAATCATTGTGTATGCGCTCGGTGCCGCGCTGAAACGGATCGACAAGCATGGAAACCAATTCGGGAGCGAGTGCTTCGCCGGTGTTCTCGACCGTGAGCACAACCGAGTTCTGGAGACTTCCGGTGGTGACCCACACGCTGCCGCCATTAGGCAGATTGTGCACGATCGCGTTATGGACGAGGTTCATCGTCAACTGCAGAAGTAGCGCCTCTGAGCCGGTCGTACAGGCCACGTCGCCGGAGGTCTCGACGGTGACGCCATGCTTCTCTGCGAGGGGCAGGAGCGTCTCGGTGGCTTCTTCGGCTACGAGGGACAGGTCCACGTGCTCCGGCGTGAACGCCTGCTGGTCGGCCTGGCTGAGTAGGAGCAGTGCTTCGGTGAGGTCGATCGCTCGGGTGTTGACGACGCGGAGGCGGTCGACAAGTTCGCCGGCGGCGCGATTCGGTTCCTTGCGGGCCACGTCGAGAAGCGTCTGGGTGATCGCGAGTGGGGTGCGCAGTTCGTGGGAGGCGTTGGCGGCGAATCTCTGCTGTTCGGCGACGTGTGCTTCGAGGCGAGCGAGCATGGTGTCGAAGGCGTCGGCGAGCTCGCGGAGCTCGTCTCTGCGCCCGGGAAGCCGGATTCGATGGGAGAGCGATCCGGTTGCGGCCGTGCGGGTGGCGTCGGTGATGCGCGTCAAGGGGGCGAGCATCCGGCCGGCGAGAAGCCACCCTCCCAGGAGACCGAAGACCAGTAGGAACGCCATCACTTCCGCGGCCTTCGGAGCAAAGACGTGCAGGAGGTTGGACCGGACGGGAAATACACCGTGAACAAAGGGCGTGCCAGTGCTGCCGGGGACGATGAACGCGCGTTGGGGGACGTACCGCAGGAGGAACAGCCAGACAGCGGCCAGCAGTAGGGCTCCGGAGAGCATGACGAAGCCGGCGTAGCTGAGGGTCAGTTTGAGGCGGACGCTCAAGCCCGGCGCTCTATCCACGGTCTCCTCCATCCTGCTCGGTGTTCCGTTGGGTGCTGACGCGGTAGCCGACGCCGGGAACGGTGGCGATGATCCAGGGTGCACCGAGACGTTTGCGTAGCGCCGAGACGGTAATGCGGACTGCGTTGGTGAACGGGTCTGCGTTCTGATCCCAGGCATGCTCCAGGAGTTCCTCGGCGCTGACGACACCGCCTTCGGCCGCGACGAGAACCTCAAGTACAGCGAACTGCTTACGGGTGAGGGCGACGTAGCGTCCGTCGCGGTAGACCTCGCGGCGGAACGGATCGAGCCGTAGCCCTGCAATCTCTCGCACGGGGGGTCTGTTGTGGCCGCGTCGGCGATCAAGCGCTCTCAGACGCAGCACAAGCTCTCGAAGCTCGAACGGCTTGGTGAGGTAGTCGTCCGCACCGAGCCCGAACCCCGAGGCCTTGTCGTCGAGACGGTCGGCCGCCGTGAGCATGAGGATGGGCATGCCGCTGCCGGAGGCGACGATACGTTCGGCGATCTCGTCCCCCGTGGGCCTCGGGATGTCGCGGTCGAGGACCGCGACATCGTAGGCATTGATGCTCAGCAGCTCCAGAGCGCTCCTGCCGTCTCCAGCGATGTCGGCGGCGATCGCTTCCAGGCGGAGGCCATCGCGGATGGCTTCAGCCATGTAAGGCTCGTCCTCGACGATCAGCACCCGCATAGGTTGATGTTATGAGCCGAGGACGTATCGTCGGCGTATCGAAAAACGCATACACCCTGGTAACAGCGTGCTCTCTTTACTGGAGGGATGGCTCATCACAGACTGATTCGGGTCGCAGTCGAGGATGCTCGACGATCCATCATGAACAGATCGCTCCGACCAGTAGCGCTCATCGCTCTGGCCGCGATTGCCGTCTTGGCCAGCGCGTGCGGATCGAGCACGCCCGGCGCAACCAACTCCACGACCAGCTCCACCGCAAGCCATGACCAAGCGGTGATCTTCTCTCAGTGCATGCGTAATAACGGGGTGAGCAACTTTCCAGACCCCAGCGCATCGGGTCAGTTCACCATCGACGGGATTGCGAACAGCTCAGGAATCAACACGAACTCGCCAGCGTTCCAGCAGGCACTCAGTGCTTGCAAAAGCCTGGAGCCATCAGGGTTCATGGGCACCCAAAGGACCCTGCAACAGCAAGCGGCAGCCCTCAAGTTCGCTCAGTGCATGCGGAACAACGGGATCAGCAATTTCCCGGACCCCAGCCCAGACGGACCCATTATCAACGTCAACGGTGCTCACAGCATCCCTGGCTTCCAAGCGGCGCTGGCCAAGTGCTCAGCGATCTACTCAAGCCAGATGGGAATAAAGCCCCAGTGAGGCGCAAGACGTGGGTGCTCACTGGAGCAGCCGTGCTGGCCGTCGTCGTAACCATCGGTGCGGTGGTCACGACGTCGGGCGCGAAGCGTCCGGCCTCTGCCACGCCGTTGCCGCCGGCAAGCACCGCCACGATCAAAATGGGTGAGCTGTCGGCCACGGTCTCGGTAAATGGGACCTTGACGTATCTAGCTCAGTCTGACGGCTCGCCATACTTGGTGATCAATCAGAGCAACGGGATATATACCGAGCTGCCAGCGGCCGGTCAGGTCATATCTCAGGGGCAGGCGCTCTACCGGGTCAACGACAGTCCAGTCGTCTTGCTGTACGGCTCGACTCCTGCCTATCGGACCCTGTCGGCCGGCGACAACGGTCCCGACGTGGCCGAACTCAACGCCGATCTGGTCCAGCTCGGCTACGCCACCTCCGATCAACTCAGCCCGATATCTGCCGTCTTCGGATCGCCCACGACCACCGCTCTGGAAAAGCTCCAGCGTGCCCTGGGAGTCACCCAGAACGGCACGCTGGCTCTCGGCCAAGCGGTGTTCGAGCCTTCGGCCATGCGGGTGATGACGCTGTCTGCCCAGTCGGGGAGCGCGGCCCAGGCCAACCAGACGGTGATGCAAGCCACCTCAACCACCCGCCAGGTCCAGGTCGCGTTGGACGCCTCGCAACAGATCAACGTGGCGGTCGGGGACAAGGTGACGATCACCCTGCCCAATAACCGAATCATCCCAGGGGTCGTCTCCTCGGTGGGAACCGTGGCTAGCTGCCCATCGAGCCAGGGGGCTGGCGGGGCGAATTCAAGCTCCGTCGCACCGGGAACCGACGCCTGCTCATCGGGCAACTCGACACCGACCATCCCCGTGGGCATCACCCCTTCGGACCCGGCCACCACCGGCAGCTGGGATCAGGCTCCGGTGCAGGTTGGTATCACCACCGCCACCGTGCCCAGCGCGCTGGCGGTGCCAGTAACCGCGTTGTTGGCCCAATCCGGCGGCGGCTACTCCGTCGAGGTTGTCGGCCCAGGAGGGATCAACCATCTCGTGGCGGTCTCACTCGGACTGTTCGACGACGCCGCCGGCCTAGTGCAGGTCACCAGCCCGCGGCTTGCCGCCGGCCAGGAAGTAGTGGTGGCGAACGCATGACCGACACCGTGCGACCAATGCCCGCCAGCAATCCGGTCGCTGCCGGCAACGGCTTCGCTTTCGGCAGCGCCGGCACGCCGGTGCTCGAAGTCGACAACGCGACCAAGAGCTACCCTGGCGAACCGCCCGTCCAAGCGCTGCGCGGGGTGAACCTGAGCATTAACCAGGGGGAGCTTGTCGGGATCGTCGGTCCGTCGGGTTCTGGCAAAACGTCCCTGCTGCAGCTGATGGGAACCCTCGACCGACCCACGAGCGGTCGCGTGCGGATCACTGGCCTCGACGTCGCCACCATGGACGACGGCGACGTCGCCTACTTGCGGGCCACTCGAATCGGGTTTGTCTTCCAACAGTTCTTCTTGTCCGAACACTCCACCTTGTTGGACAACGTGGCCGATGGTCTTCTCTACGCCGGCATCCCCGTCGCAAAGCGCCGCCAGGAGGCTCTCGAAGCCCTTGAATTGGTAGGCCTTGCCCAGCGCCAGCACGCACGCCCAACGCAGCTCTCCGGCGGGCAACGCCAACGGGTTGCCATCGCCCGAGCCCTCATCGGCCAGCCCGCCATCGTGCTCGCCGACGAGCCGACTGGGAACCTCGACCAGGCCACCGGCACGTCCATCCTGGCCTTGATAGATCAGCTCCATCAGGCCGGCTCGACCATCGTTGTCATCACCCACGACCACGCCATCGCCGAGCGAATGCCCCGCAGAGTCGAGATTCTCGATGGCTCCATCGTCGCCGACACCGGCCCCGGCGTCAGCGCCGAACAGCAGGCCTGCCCGGTTATCCAATCTCTTGTCCCAGGACTGCGGCCTGAACTGTCTCCTGGGGAGCACCCGTGAGAACCGACACGGTGAACCGGGAGCAGTTGCAGCTGTCCGATCTGGCTCGGCTCTCGATCGTGGGACTGCGCACGAGGAAATTGCGAGCCGGGCTATCCGCACTCGGCATCGCCATCGGCGTGGCTGCCATCGTCGCCGTCCTCGGGATAACCGCCTCGTCCCAGGCCGGCCTGCTCGACGAGATCAACCAGCTCGGCACCAACCTGCTCACCGTCAGCAACGGTGAGAACCTCCTCGGCGCTCCGACCGAGCTGCCCGTCACGGCGCCGGCCATGATCGAAAGAATCAGGGGGGTAGAGCAAGTGCAGTCCACCGGGGCAGTCAGTGGCGCCAACGCCTATCGCAGTCCGTACATCCCTGCGAGCAACACGAATTCCCTGACGGTCCAAGCCGCATCTCTTGCCCTCCTCCCCGTCGTTGCCACCAGCGTCGCCCAAGGCCACTACCTCAACGCGGCCACCGCCCAAGAACCCGTTGCGGTACTCGGCGCCGTGGCCGCTCAGCGGCTCGGGATCGACCGCATATACCCCGGGGAGCGGATTTGGGCCGGCGGCCAGTGGCTCTACCTGGTCGGCATCCTCCGACCAGCGGTGCTGGCCCCTGCCATCGACTCGTCCATACTGGTTGGCTACCCCGCAGCGGAGAAGTACCTGGGCTTCGACGGGCATCCCTCCACGATCTACCTTCGCACCCAGAACAGCCGGGTAACGACGGTCGACAACCTTCTCGCCGCTACCGCCAACCCTGAGAACCCCAACCAGGTGAACGTCAGCCAGCCATCGGCCGCACTCGTCGCCCAGGCTGAAGCTCAAAGTGCCCTCAACGGTCTGTTCCTTGGCCTGGGCGCCATCGCCCTCTTGGTCGGCGCGGTCGGCGTCGCCAACATCATGATCATCTCCGTCCTCGAACGTCGCTCCGAGATCGGACTGCGCCGCGCCCTTGGCGCCACCCGAGGGCACATCCGCACCCAGTTCCTCTCTGAAGCCGTCCTGCTCGGTCTGCTCGGTGGCGCCGTCGGTGTCGCACTCGGCGTTGCCTCCACCGTCGTCTACGCCCAAACCAAGGGCTGGTCCACGGTCATCCCAATCGAAGCCTGGGCTGGCGGCATCGCCGCCTCCGTCATCATCGGAGCCGTCGCCGGTCTCATCCCCGCGCTACGCGCCGCCCGGCTCTCACCTACCCAAGCCCTGTGGTCCGTCTAGCCTTCCGAACCCATCCACAGGTCCGCGCCGAACGGAAGAGGCCGTCCGTTCTGACGGCCGGAAGGGCCGTCACCCCCGCCATCAGGTCACCGATATCGAGCCTGCGCCGACGCCAAAGGTGACCCAGTACGTTGCGCAGCCGAGAGGAGTGTCCGCACTGCGAGACGGTCTCCGCGGGGGTGCCCCTGCCCGCGCACGTGCGGGCGCGGGCCAGCTACGGGCCGGAGGCCAGCGCGCAGGCCGCTAACCTCACAGCCGGGCATTACATCCCCGTTCACCGGGCGACGCTGCTGCTATGCCGGCTCGCCCGCCTGCGGGGCCATACGATTCGCCCGCGGGCGTTCCAAGATCATTAAGTGCCTGTGATCGGTATCTGGCCCTGTGGTCGATGGGTGGTCCGCGTCACCTGCCCGTGCTTTCTGAGCGGTGCGCGCTGGCGACGCGTAATATTCTCGAACGGTGGAGGGGACGGCACAGGCGCAGTTGCGCGTGATCCACGGAGTGGTTGACGCGTTGTCTGCTGTCGGCGTCCCGGCCTGGCTGTTCGGGGGGTGGGGGCTTGACGCCAGGATCGGGCGGATCACTCGCGGCCATGGCGATGTCGAGTTCTGGGTGCGGCGGTCCGACGCCGCCCGGTCGAGGGCGGCTCTAGCGGATGTCGGCTCGACGGCGCTGCCCACGCAGCCGCCGGAGGAGTCGTGCGAGTTCAGATGGGACGGCGTCGATTTCAGCACGGCCTACTTCGACCGCCGCGCGGACGGAACGATCGCCCTCGAGGGACGATGGTCCGACTGGCTGATTCCCGCATGCTCATTTAGCGAGGCGCCCGGGATGCTCGACGGAATTCCGGTTCCGGCCATGAGCGTCGCCGGGATGCTGGCGATGAAGGAGCAGTTCCCGGCACTGCGCAACGGCCGCCCGTGGCGGGACAAGGACGTCAGCGACATCGCGGTGCTCAGGGGGCTTCTACGTTCCGGGTCGTGCTAGCAGCATCAAGGCCACCTGCCGATCAGGGACCGGTCATCATAGGGACCATCGAAGCCGCCGCTCGGCTTATGCCGCGCCTTTCCGACGCCGGGAAGATGTTGAATATCGAGCTCCACATCGCTGTCCGATCGGGGTTACGCACTGTCGCCGTCCTCGCCGCGAAGCCTGTCGCGGAGGATATAAAGGCACGACTCAAGCACGTCATCCCCGAGAGACTCAGGCTCGCTCAGCAGGACCTCCACCGCCAGGAGGCGGGGAAGCGCGATTATCCCCGGCTGGCTGATGCCCATGTGACTCCCGCCCTCCGGTCGAACTCGATGTTGATCACCCGGTACCGCTCGGTCAGAGCCTCCAGCGTCTCCCGCACCCGCTTGCGCTCGGCCAGGAAATCCGGATCACTCATGCCGGTGAATTCGTCACTGTCACTCATGGCCCTTCCCCTTACGTTGACGGTGCGTCCCGCTGTCGCCCTCAATAGCGGGGGACCGACATTCCCGTTCACAGCGAATACGGAACGTGTGACCAATGTGCGCCAGCCAGTGACAGACGCGGAGGCTGATGGCAACATAATTGGCATGTCGGTAAACAACGGCAGCAATCCAGCAACGCACTTCGGCAAGCAGATGAAGAAGGAACGACTCGCCCACGGGTGGGGACTGCGCGAGTTCGCACAGCTCACAGGTCTCAACGCGGGCCACCTGTCACGGATCGAGAACGGCAAGAGGCCGCCGACCGAGAACGTCGCGACCGCGTGCGACGCGGCTTTCCCCGAAAGAAGGGGGTGGTTCACCG
>CAWIIX010000007.1:0-321893 GCA_963836195.1 uncultured Actinomycetota bacterium
GCGCGGTCAAGGGCGGCCTGCACAACCGCGAAGATGGCGCCCTGCAGCGCCGCCGCCAGCAGGATCTCCCGCCAGCCGCGGCGGGCGTCGGTCGCCGTGGGCGCCTCGTCCTCGCCGGTGACGGCCTGCCAGATCTTCTTGAACACCGAACGCGCCAGCATCCCGCCGAGGATGCCGACCAGCAGCCCGATCGCCTTGTTCAGCAGCTTCACCCGCGCCGCCTCCAGTGCTGGAAGAGCAGCCATCCGACCAGGCCCGCGCCGACCGCGCCGATCGCCGCGAGCAGCGGCGTCCGGCGCTGCCGGGCGGTGGCGGCGGCGTTTCCCGCCGCTCGCTTGACCGGCTCAGGCGTGACCTTGGCGATGCCCGCTGCCGCCCCGGCGACCTGCTCCCGGGGACCTGTGGTCTTGTCGGCCACCTGGTGCCGCACCTGATAGGTCCGCGCGACGGCCTGCTGCCGGGTCTGGACCGCCCGGGCCTTCAACCGCCCGATCCACCGGCTCGCCTCCTGCTGCGCCCGTGCCTTCACGTCGACCTTCGCCACCAGCGCCTCGACCGTCTGGCCGAGGTGCTCGCGGGTCCGCTCGATCTCCTCCTGCAGCTCCCGCGGGTCTTCCGGCTGCCCGGGGGCAGCGCCGACGACTTCCCCTCGATGCTCATCGGTGCGCCCTTTCCCTGATCTCGTTCACATCGGCCTTGACGCTGTCGGTGGCCTGCGCCGGGACCAGCGGGGCGGCCTTCTTCACCCGGGCCTTCCCCAGCAGCGCGGCGACGCCGCTGACCAGCAGCAGGGCCGCGCCGACGATCAGCGCGGCCAGCCACGGCTCAAGCACCCGGCTGAGGCCGAGAATCGCGCACGCGAGCAGGCACGCCACGCCATACAGGGCGATGAGGCCGCTGCCGCCGAGCATTCCGGCCCCGATCCCGGCCTGCTTGCCCTTCCTGGTCATCTCGAGCTGGGCCAGCTTGAGTTCGTCCCGCACGAGCACCGAGACCTGCTCGGACAGCCGCTTGACGAGCTCCCCGGTCGAGGGCTGTTGGTGGTCTGCGGTTGCCTGCGCGGGTATCTGCGCGCCGTCGACCGCTGCTGCATGGGCCTTCGCCTCCGTTTCGTCTGACGGTCTGCGCTACCCCGGCCACCCCGCGTCTAACTAGCCTGCCCACGAAGACCCACAGCAACCCCGCCTCCGCCCCTCGGGCGATTCCCCCGCGCCCGACCCCCCGCGCAGGTGCCGCCTGCCCGGATCATGCCCGGGCGGAGCGGCGCGGGGGCTGCTCCTCTCCACCCCCTATGCCACGGCAGCAGCCACATCACCACGCGGCGGTGCCGTGATCACGAAGGTTTCTTCCTGGCGAAGGATAATTATCGAATAGGCGTCTAGATCCTTCGTGATCATCACCGATCAGGTCGAACGGGCCGTCGGAGAGTCGCCCCGGGCCGTTCGAGATGACGGGTTTGAATTGCCTAGCCGACGAGGGTCTTGACGGCCGCGGTCAGCTCGGCCACCGCCCGCTTCGCGTCGGCGAAGTACATGCTGGTCTTGGGGTTGGCGTAGAGCTCGTTGTCGATGCCCGCGTAGCCGGTGCCCATCGAGCGCTTCACGACGATGATCGACTTCGCCTGGTCGACGTCGAGGATGGGCATGCCGGAGATCGCCGAGCCGGGGCGGCGGGCGGCCGGGTTGGTCACGTCGTTGGCGCCGATGACCAGCGCGACGTCGGCCCGGGCGAACTCGGGGTTGATCTCGTCCATCTCCTTCAGCTGCGGGTAGGGCACGTTGGCCTCGGCCAGCAGCACGTTCATGTGGCCGGGCATCCGGCCCGCGACCGGGTGGATGGCGTAGGTCACCTCGATGCCGTGGCTCTCGAGCACCGACGCGAGCTCGGCCACGCCGTGCTGCGCCTGCGCCGCCGCCAGGCCGTAACCGGGGACGATGATCACCTTCGACGCGTACGCGAGCTGGATCGCGGCGTCGTCGGCGGCGATCGCGCGGATCTGGGCGTCGCCCGCGACCGCCGCCGCGACCGCGGTGTCGCCGGTCCCGAAGCCGCCGATGATGATGTTGGCGAGCGACCGGTTCATCGCGTCCGCCATCAGCTTGGTGAGGATGCCGCCGGACGCGCCGACCAGGGCCCCCGCCACGATCAGGGCCCAGTTCCCGATGACGAACCCGGCCATCGCCACCGCGGTGCCGGTGAACGCGTTCAGCAGCGAGATCACCACCGGCATGTCGGCGCCGCCGATCGGCAGCACCATCATCACGCCGAACGCGAGCGAGGCGAGCACGACGATGAGCAGGGCGGGCAGGCTGGCGGTGGTGAGCATGAACGCCGACGCGCCGATCGCGATCACCGCCAGCGCGGCGTTGAGCGCCCGGCCGCCCTTGAAGATCACCGGCTGGCCGGTGATGACCCCCTGCAGCTTGCCCGCCGCGATCAGCGAGCCGGTGAACGTGACCGAGCCGATGAGCACGTCGAGCACGGTGAAGACCGTCGTGCTGCCGAGCACGCCGCCGGGGGCCGACTCGTCGTGGATGTACCCGTAGACGGCGACGAGCGCGGCCGCCCCGCCGCCGACCGCGTTGAACATCGACACCAGCTGCGGCATCGCGGTCATCTGGACGGTCCTGGCTGCGTGCAGGCCGGCCGCCGACCCGAGCAGCGCCCCGACGATGATCACCGTCCAGCCGACCCCGGTGACCGTGCCGTCGTGGATGAGCAGCACGACCGTGATGATCACCGCGATGATCATGCCGGCGGCGGAGACCTGGTTGCCCCGGCGCGCGGTCGCGGGCGAGTTCATCAGGTGCAGGCCGACGACGAAGCACGCCGCCGCCAGGATGTAGACCAGCTGAATGTTGGTGGTGAAGGTGTCCATACCGGCGCCTCCTACGGCTGTGCCTGCGGCCGGGCGGTCCCGTTGCCTTCGGCCGCCGGGCCACCGGCTGTTCTCCGCGGGGGGTACGGGGCCGGGGTGGCGGTGCCCCCCATGCGGCAGTCCGCCGCGCCGTACGGCGTCGTGGCGGGCCGATACGGTGGCGCTTTCTGCCATCGGCCCGCCACGACGCCGGAACATCTTGAGCATCCGGCCGGTCACCGCGTAGCCGCCGACCACGTTGGCGGCGGCGAAGAACGAGGCCACGAACGCGAGCACGTAGCCGACGACGGTGTGCGAGGTGACGCCGATCAGCAGCGCGCCGACGAGCACGATCCCGTGGATCGAGTTGGCGGCCGACATCAGCGGCGTGTGCAGGGTGGCGGGCACCTTGCCGATGACCTCGATGCCGATGAGCAGCGCCAGTACGAAAATGGTGAGGTCAGTGACCAGGGCGGTCGACAAGGCTGGCTCCCTCGTGTTGGAGGTTCTCCGGCAGCAGCTTCGCCACCGCAGGCTGGACGACCTCACCGTCGCGGGTGATGACGACCCCGGCCTGGATCTCATCGGTGGTGTCGATCTGCAGCGCGCCGTCTGCGGTCATGTGCAGCAGCAGCGCGCTGATGTTGCGGGAAAAGGCGTTGGAGGCAGCGGTCGGCACGGTCGCGGGGAGATTCGTCGCCCCGATGATCGTGACGCCATTCGGGGTGACCACGGTCTGGCCCGGCGCCGAGCCCGCGACGTTGCCGCCGAGGGCGCTGGCGCCCATGTCCACGATGACCGAGCCCGCGGCCATCGCCGCCACCGCATCCTCGGACACCAGCAGCGGCGGCCGCCGCCCGGGCACCTGGGCGGTCGTGATCACCACGTCGTGCCTGGCGATGTGGGCGGCCAGCTCGGCCTGCTGCGCGTCCCGCTCCTCGGCGGTCAGCTCGCGCGCGTAGCCGCCCTCGCCCGCCGCGCTGACGACCGAGGTCAGCTCCAGGAAGGCGGCGCCGAGCGACTCGACCTCGCCCTTGGACGCGGGCCGCACGTCGTACCCGCTGACCTGGGCGCCGAGCCGCCGGGCGGTGCCGATCGCCTGCAGGCCGGCCACGCCCGCGCCGAGCACGAGCAGCTTGGCCAGCCGCGCGGTGCCCGCCGCGGTGATCAGCAGCGGGAAGAACCGGCCGTACGCCTCGGCCGCCACCAGCGCGGCCTTGTAGCCGGCCACGTTGGCCTGCGAGCTCAGCGCGTCCATGCCCTGGGCGCGCGACAGCGTGCGCGGCAGCAGGTCGAGGGAGACCGCGGTGACGCCCTTGTCGGCCAGCTGGCGGGCAAGCTGGGGAGAGACCAGCGGCGAGAGCATCCCGACGACCGTCTGCCCGCCCCGCAGCCGGCCCATCGCGGCCTCGTCGGGGCGGGTTACGGTGAGGATGACGTCCGCCGCCGCGTAGAGGTCGGCCGTCGCGACGACGGTCGCCCCGGCCTCCGCGTAGGCGCTGTCGGGGAACCAGGCGGCGTCTCCCGCCCCCTGCTCCACCAGTACCTCGAGGCCGGCCGCGGTGAGCCGGGGCACGGTCTCCGGGACCAGGGCGACGCGCCGTTCCCCCGGCGCGCTCTCCTTAACGACCGCCACCTTCATGGGCGTGAACCCGTCATCTACGCACCCCTCATCACTTCCCGCGCGGCCGCGCCGCCAACTATTCGAGGCTAAGCCGCGTTATTCGGAAGTGGTAGGACCCGAGGCCCATGATCGCGAGACTTTTTGCGTGATACGTGAAGTTTGTAGGTATTTGTACCTGGTCTAGACCAGATTTGCTGGTGGTAGGCGGGAGTTCCGGCGGGACGCGAGTTGCGCTCTCCACGGGTCTTTCGGTTCGTAACCGGCCAGCCGCCGGTCGACGAACTCAGCCCCGGGGTGTCTCGCCGCCGTTCCCGGCCCGGCCGCCCGCCTCGGCCCGGAGCAGCTCGCTGATCTTCTCTCCCGCCGCCACCACGGCGGCTGCGTGCAGCCGCCCGGGGGACCTGGTGAGCCGTTCGATCGGCCCGGAGACCGAGACGGCGGCGAGCACCCGCCCGCCCGGCCCGCCCACTCCCTGCGGCCCGCGCACCGGCGCGGAGACGGACGCCACCCCCGCCTCGCGCTCGGCCGCGCTCGCCGCCCAGCCCCGACGGCGCACGCCGGCCAGCGTGGTGGCGGTGAACTTGGCGCCGCGCAGCCCCCGGTGCATCCGCTCGCCCTCCTCCCAGGCAAGCAGCACCTGGGCGGCCGAGCCCGCGGTCATCGGCAGCGCCGCCCCGATCGGAACGGTGTCACGCAGCCCGCTCGCCCGCTCGGCGGCGGCCACGCAGACGCGGACGTCGGCCTGCCGCCGGTAGAGCTGGGCGCTCTCCCCGGTCGCGTCCCTGAGCTGGATCAGCACCGGCTGGGCGACGGCGAGCAGCCGGTCCTCGCCCGCGGCCGATGCGAGCTCGGCGATCCGGGGGCCGAGCACGAACCTGCCCTGCACGTCCCGGGCGAGCAGCCGGTGCCGCTCGAGGGCGACCGCGATACGGTGCGCGGTCGGGCGCGCCAGCCCGGTCGCGTCGACCAGCTGGGCGAGGGTGGCCGGGCCGCTCTCGGCCGCCGCCAGCACCGACACGGCTTTGTCAAGCACGCCGACACCGCTAGTATCGTTCATGTAATGATATTGCCGTCTCAAATTGTGAGATGCAAGTCGGGACGGCGCACTAAAATGCCAGCACCGGAGCGGTACGGCGGTACCGTCCCGATAGCGACAGCGCAACAGAAGGAGATGGACCGCATGAGCAGCGAACCTCGCACGCTCGCGGAGAAGATCTGGGACGCCCATGTGGTGCGCAGCTCCCACGGCGAGCCCGACCTGCTCTACATCGACCTGCACATCATCCACGAGGTCACCAGCCCGCAGGCGTTCGACGGCCTGCGCGCGGCCGGCCGCAAGGTCCGCCGCCCCGACCTGACGATCGCGACCGAGGACCACAACGTGCCGACCCTCGGCGTCACTGGTCCCAACATGCCGCTGACTGGCCCGGACAGCCCGGTCACGGACCCCGTCTCGCGGGCCCAGCTCGAGGCGCTGCGTAAGAACGCGGCCGAGTTCGGCCTGCGCCTGCACCCGATGGGCGACCCCGGCCAGGGCATCGTGCACGTGATCGGCCCGCAGTTCGGGCTCACCCAGCCGGGCATGACGATCGTCTGCGGCGACTCGCACACCTCGACCCACGGCGCGTTCGGCGCGATCGCCTTCGGCATCGGCACCAGCGAGGTCGAGCACGTCCTGGCGACCCAGACGCTGCCGCAGATCAAGCCGAAGACGATGGCGATCAACGTCGAGGGCGCGCTGCCCGACGGCGTGACCGCCAAGGACCTGATCCTGGCCATCATCGGGCAGATCGGCACCGGCGGCGGCCAGGGCTACATCGTGGAGTACCGCGGCGAAGCGCTCCGGTCGCTGTCCATGGAGGGCCGCATGACCGTGTGCAACATGTCGATCGAGGCGGGCGCCCGGGCCGGCCTGGTCGCGCCCGACGAGACCACGTTCGAGTACCTGAAGGGCCGCCCGAACGCCCCCCAGGGC
The DNA here is from genome assembly GCA_963836195.1 of uncultured Actinomycetota bacterium. Lineage (GTDB taxonomy): Bacteria > Actinomycetota > Actinomycetes > Streptosporangiales > Streptosporangiaceae > Trebonia. Next base: position 6,457 of record CAWIIX010000007.1, read on the forward strand.
GCCGACTGGGACGCAGCCGTCGCGTACTGGAAGACGCTGGCGACCGACGAGGGCGCGGTCTTCGACCACGAGGTCACCATCGACGCGACCACGCTGACCCCGTACGTCACCTGGGGCACCAACCCGGGCCAGGCGCTGCCGCTGGGCGCGGTGGTGCCCGCGCCGGGGGAGACCAAGGACCCGAACGGGACCGAGCGAGCCCTGACCTACATGGGGCTGACCGCAGGTACCCCGCTGCGGGAGATCGCGGTGGACACCGTGTTCGTCGGCTCCTGCACCAACGGCCGGATCGAGGACCTGCGCCTGGCCGCCGACGTCATCCGCGGCCGCCAGGTCGCCGACGGCGTCCGCATGCTCGTCGTGCCCGGCTCTATGCAGGTCCGGGCCCAGGCCGAGGCTGAGGGGCTGAACGACATCTTCACCGCGGCCGGAGCCGAGTGGCGGGGCGCCGGCTGCTCGATGTGCCTGGGCATGAACCCGGACACGCTGGCGCCGGGGGAGCGCTCCGCGTCCACCTCCAACCGGAACTTCGAAGGCCGCCAGGGCAAGGGCGGGCGCACGCACCTGGTCTCGCCCGCCGTCGCCGCCGCCACGGCCGTCACCGGTCGCCTGTCCGCCCCCACCGACCTGTAAGGAGACCGACCGATCATGGAACCATTCGTTACCCACACGGGCCGGGCCGTGCCGCTGCGGCGCGGCAACGTCGACACCGACCAGATCATCCCGGCCGTGTGGCTCAAGCGGGTCAGCCGGGACGGCTTCGGCGAGGGGCTCTTCGCGGCCTGGCGGGAGGACCCCTCGTTCGTGCTCAACCAGCCCCGTTACGCCGGCGCCACCATCCTGGTGGCGGGCCCGGACTTCGGCACCGGCTCGTCGCGCGAGCACGCCGTCTGGGCCCTGCTCGACTACGGCTTCCGGGCGGTGATCGCGCCGAGGTTCGGCGACATCTTCCGCAACAACTCCACCAAGGCGGGGCTGCTGCCGGTCGTATTGCCGGAAAAGGTCGTGGCGCTCATCCAGGACGCCGCCGAGGGGGAGCCGCCGGCCGAGGTCACGGTCGACCTCGAGCGGTGCGAGGTGCGCGTCGTCGGCGGCGGTCTCGCCGAGGATCTCGTGGAGCCGTTCCAGATCGACGACTACACCCGCTGGCGGCTGATGGAGGGCCTGGACGACATCGGCCTGACGCTGCGGCACGAGGACGCGGTGGTCGCCTTCGAGGCCGGACGCCCGTCCTGGCTGCCCGCCACCCTCTAGTCGCGGGGGCGAGTCGGATTCAATCCGATATGCGTTCATTTGCTGGATCGCGATTCATTGAATAGGCCCGACACGCCGGCCAAATTTGGCCAAGGTTATTGTGTAGCGAGGCCCGATCGCCTACTTTCGGGCTGGTCAGGGGTCGCGATACAGGCGTGCATGCCGACAAGCGCGGCCTCCCGTGGGGGAACGCAGGAGTGATTAATGAACAAGCGTGATCTGATCGACGCGCTCTCGGGTCGCCTGGGGGACAAGAAGTCCGCGACCGAGGCGCTGAACGCAGTCCTCGAGACCATCCAGTCGGCCGTGGCAAGCGGCGACAAGGTCGCGATCACCGGTTTCGGCGTCTTCGAGAAGAGCGAGCGCCCGGCTCGGACGGCGCGTAACCCCGCGACGGGTGCCGAAATCAACGTGCCCGCGAGCTCGGTGCCGAAGTTCCGCCCCGGGGCGGACTTCAAGGCCCTGGTCAACGGGGACAAGCCGGGCGAGCAGAAGCCGGCCCCCAAGGCGGCTGCCAGGAAGAAGTAGGGCAAGGGACGGGCAGCGCGCAGCCCTTATTCCACGCGGCATCGACGGGCGGCGGCGCCGGGAGAATCTCACGGCGCCGCCGCCCGTCGCGTAGCCGCCACGGGCGGGCTCATCGCCCGCCGCCGTGCCGGCTAGCCAGCCACGCGGGCTGACCCAGCCGGGCTACCGCAGCCCGTCCGGCTTGGCCAGCGCGGTGGCGATGATCCGGTCGATGAGCGCGGGCACCGGCAGCCCGGTGGCCGCCCACATCATCGGGAAGCCCGACGTCGGCGTCATTCCCGGCATCGTGTTGATCTCGTTGACGAGGACGTCCCCGTCGGACGTGTAGAAGCAGTCGACCCGGGCGAGCCCCTCGCACGAGATAGCGTCGAACGCGGCGCACGACAGCGCCCGCACCTGCTCCAGGGCCGGCCCTGGGATCGGCGCCGGTATCTCCATCCGGGTGTTGGCGGCCAGGTACTTGGCCTCGAAGTCGTACCAGGTCGAGTCCGGGTCCACCATGACCTGCCCGGGCACGCTGGCCTCGGTCGGCCCCCCGTTGACGCCCTCGAGCACGGCGCACTCGACCTCGACCCCGTCGATCGCCGCCTCGACGAGCACCTTCCGGTCGTACCGGCGGGCCTCGTCGATCGCCGTCTCGAGCTCGTCCAGATCGGCCGCCCGGGACGTGCCGATCGACGAGCCGCCGCGCGCGGGCTTGACGAACACCGGCCAGCCGAGCTCGCCGATCTCGTCGAGCACGCTCTTGCGCTCGGCCTCGGCGGCGGCGGGACCCCAGTCGCGGTCGCGCACCACCACGTACGGCCCGATCGGCAGCCCGCGCGCCGCGAACAGCAGCTTCATGTACTCCTTGTCCATGCCGGCCGCGCTGGCGAGGACCCCGGCGCCCGCGTACCTGACGCCGGCCATCTCCAGCAGCCCCTGGATGGTCCCGTCCTCGCCGAAGGTCCCGTGCAGCAGCGGCACCACCACGTCGACCTGGCCGAGGTCAGGCGGCACGGCGGCGGGGCCGCTGAACACGAGCGAGCCGCCGCCCGGGCCTGCCTGCGGGGTGACCGAGACGCCCGGCGTGGCCACCGCCTCGACCGACGGCAGCTCGCCGGCCGACAGCGCCAGCCGCGAGACGTCGCCCGAGGTCAGCACCCACCGGCCGTCGCGCGCGATGCCGATCGGCACGACGTCGTACTTGTCCCGGTCGATGGCCCCGAGGAAGAGCCCGGCGCTAGCGCACGACACCGCGTGCTCAACGCTCCGCCCCCCGAACACGACGGCGACCCGTATCTTGCGCTGCGCGCCCATGCACCACCACCTCCATTGCCCACGTCATCCCGAAGATGGTAGCCCCTGGCCGGCGCAGAACAGTTTGCCCCGCCGTTACATCCCATGCGCTCGCCGGGAGCCACCCCCGGAGGCAATCCCGCCATGGGACGCTACCGTTTGGCTGGCATTCCCACTCACCCGTCTGGCTACCCCCTCCCGTAACAGCCCGGGACCTGTCGCCGACGACAGGGTCGCCCGGGCCGGGCGCCCGGAGTCGCCAGGACCGGGCCACCCGCAGCGGCCCAGCCGGCCAGCGAGCTGCCGGCGCTACTGCCCGAGGGCCTCCAGCGCCGTGTAAGCGTCGCTGATCAGGTCCTCCACGTCTTCCAGCCCGATCGAGAACCGGACCGCCCCCGCGTCGATGCCGGCCGCGGCGAGCGCGCGGTCGTCGAGCTGCCGGTGGGTTGTCGACGCGACGTGCGACACGACCGTGTGGGTGCCCCCGAGCGAGGTCGCGGCGGCGGCCAGCCGCAGCTTGGAGGCGAACGCGAGCCCCGCCTCGCGGCCGCCGTACGGGGTGACGGTGACGATCGCGCCGAACCGCACCCCCTCGGGCCCGGCGTCGAAGGTCCGCCGGGCCAGCTCGTGCCCCTGATGCGTGGGCAGCCCCGGGTAGTCGACGTAGGCGACGGCCGGGTGCTTGGCCAGCGTGGCCGCGAACACCGAGGAGGTCGCGCACTGGCGGCGCACCCGCACCGGCAGCGTCTCCAGGCCGCGGCGGAGCAGGAACGCGTCGTCGGGGGAGAGCGACCCGCCGGTGTCGATCCGGGTCGCGCGGATCTGCGAGATGAGATCGAGCGACCCGGTCACGACCCCGCCCGTGGTGTCGGAGTGGCCGCCGATGTACTTGGTCGCCGAGTGCACGACCAGGTCCGCGCCGTGCTCGAGCGGCCGGCAGATCACCGGCGGGGCGAGGGTGGAGTCGATGACCAGCAGCGCCCCGTTTTCATGGGCGATCTCGGCCAGCTGCCTGATGTCGGCCACCGCGGTCGTCGGGTTGGCGATCGTCTCGGCGAAGATGATCCGGGTGGCCGGCCCCACCGCCGCCCGGACCGCGTCCAGGTCGGTGATGTCGACGAAGTCGGTCGCGACCCCGAACCGCGACAGCACGTTCCGCAGCAGGCTGTAGGTGCCGCCATAGAGCGCGGCCGACGCCACCACGTGCGCCCCCGCCCGGGCGAAGGCCCAGAACACCCCGGAGATCGCCGCCATCCCGGAGGCGAACGCCTGCGCGGCGGGCCAGCGCGGCAGGTTGGCGCCCTCCATGGCCGCGATCGCGCGCGCGAACGCGTCCACGGTCGGGTTGTCGATCCGGCTGTAGCTGTACCCGGGCACCTGGTCGCCGAGGACGGCCGCGTACTCCTGAGCCGACGAGAACGCGAACGCGGCGGTCCGGTAGACCGGCGTGCCGAGCGGCCGCTGCGCGGTCTCCGGCGGCGGGGGCAGATGGACTGCCCTGGTGTTCTCCCCAAGCTGCCTGCGGGCTATTTCCACGTACAAGGCTCCATCAACGCGATTGGTCCCCAGTACCCACATACCGTAACGGAAATGTCGCGGTTCAGGCGCCGTACCATTCCGGTTTGGCTGAACGAGACGCTAGCACCGCCGCCGCGTCCCCAACCGGCAAGTCGCCCGAGATCACCGAGGCGACGACCTCGGTAATCGGCATTTCGACCCCGTGCTTGCGGGCCAGCTCGAGCACCGGCGCGTACGAGGTGGCGCCCTCGGCGGTCTGGTTGATCACCTCGCGGGCCCGCGCGGAGTTCATGCCCTGCCCCAGGTACTGGCCGAAGGTCCGGTTCCGCGACAGCGGCGAGCTGCAGGTGGCCACCAGGTCGCCAAGCCCGGCCAGGCCCGCGAACGTCCGCGGGTCGGCCCCGAGCACCTCGCCCAGCCGCGCCATCTCCGCCAGCCCGCGCGTGATCAGGGTCGCCTTGGTGTTATCGCCGAGGCCGAGCGCGACCGCGATGCCGACCGCGACCGCGATGATGTTCTTGACCGCGCCGCCGAGCTCGCACCCGATGACGTCGGTGTTCCAGTACGGCCGGAAGTAGCCGGTGTGGCAGGACCGCTGCAGCAGCCGCGCGCTCGGCTCGTCCGTGCACGCCACCACCGACGCCGCGACCTGGCGCTGGGCGATCTCCCGAGCCAGGTTGGGGCCGGAGACGACCGCGACCCGGTGCGGCGGAACGTCGAGCGTCTCCATGATCACCTCGCTCATCCGCTTCAGCGAGCCGAGCTCGATGCCCTTGATCAGCGAGACCAGCAGCGTCTGGGGCGGGATGAGCGGTGCCCACGCCTCCAGGCAGGCCCGCAGCGTCTGCGCCGTCACCGCGAAGACCACCAGGTCGGCGCCGTCGACCGCCTCGGCGGCGTCATCGGTCGCGGTCAGCGACGCCGGCAGCGGGATCCCGGGCAGGTACCTGGTGTTCTCGTGGCCGGTCGTGATCGCCGTCGCCATCTCCGCGCTGCGCGCCCAGATCGTGACCGGCGTGCCCGCGTCGGCGAGCACCAGCGCGAACGTGGTCCCCCACGATCCGGCGCCGAGTACCGCCGCCTTCACTGCCCGGTCACCTCCGGCTTGGCCTCGTCCGCAGCAGCGGTGTCCGGCAAGACAACAGGATCGCGCGCGACAACGGGATCAGGCGCGACAACAACCTCGGGCGCGACAACAACCTCGGGCGCGACCACAGCCTCCGCCGCGACAGCGGGCCGCGCGGTCGACGTGGAACCAGGGACCGTTCGGGATGATGTATTTGGATCCCAGGCGACGGCAGGCGGCTCCTCCGCCCGCAGTTCCGCGACGAGGGCCGTCACCGACCCCATAATCGCCTCGGTGGCGCCGCGCAGCGCCCGCGCCGAGGTGTGCTTGCCGGCCCACTCCGACAGGTCAACCGGCTTGCCGGCTGACCGTACGGACGGTCTTGCGCGGGAACAGCTTCACCTTCTTGCTGCCGTAAGGGAGGATGTCGTGGGTGCCCCAGTGGGCGATCGGGATCACCGGCGCGCCGGAGGTCAGCGCGAGCCGGGCGACGCCGGTCTTCGCCACCATCGGCCACAGCTCCGGGTCGCGGGTCGCGGTCCCCTCGGGGTAGAAGATCACGGCCGCTCCCTCGGCCAGCCGCTTCTCGGCCTCCTTGAGCACCAGCCCGGCGTCGGCCCGGCCGCGGTGCACCGGGAGCTGGCCGGCCTTGTACAGGAACGGGCCGATGCCCTTGACGTTGAAGGCGCCGTCCTTGATGAGGAACGTCGGGTACCTCCCGTTCGCCTGGAAAAACAGCGCGTCGGTGCCCCAGTCCACGTACGACAGGTGGTTGGGGGCGAAGATGACCCCGCCCTTCTTGGGAATGTTCTCCGTGCCCGACCACTTGTTCCTGATCAGCAGGGTAAGCAGGGGTCGCAGCACGATGACGGAGATCACACGCCACGTGGGCGAGTAAGACTTGCTCATCGGGGAGGCCTTCCCATGGTCGCGTTCCAAACCACATGCTCTCAAGTCTGCCGGTGGTCGGCTAGATGACGGAGTCTGCCCGTTATGGCTGGACAGTTCTGCTGCCAGTCAAGGTACTAGCCCAGGCTAAGTCCCGGCTCGAGGTGCTGGCTGGCGAGCGGCGGCGCGAGCTCGCGCTCGCGCTCGCCTCCGACACCGTTTCGGCCGTGGTCGCCTGCCCGGAAGTGGCGCGGGTGATCGTCGTCACGTCCGACCCGGTGGCCGGGCCGAGGCTCCTCTCGCTCGGCGCGCGCGTCATCCCCGAGGCGCCCCGCCTCGCCCGCGCCGTGACAACCGTGACAACCGTGACGACCGTGACGACCGCGCCAGCGCGCGGCCGAACCCGGATGGCAGCCAGCACAAGCTCAACGCGGCGCTGCTGCGCGGCGCGATGGTGGCGTCGCGGCGCTGGCCCGGAACCGGGCTCGCGGCGCTGACCGCCGACCTGCCCGCGCTGCGCCCGGCCGAGCTGGCAGCGGCGCTGCGGGCGACGTCGGAGACGGGCGGCGCGGCGTTCGTGCCGGACGCGGCCGGCCTCGGCACGACGATGTACGCGGTGGTACCGGGCGGGGAATTCCGGCCGATGTACGGCGGGGCGTCCCGGGCGCGTCATGCCGCCGGCGGTGCCACCGAGCTCGCGCTCGATGGCATCGCCGGACTACGCCAGGACGTGGATACTCCGGATGACCTGCGGGCAGCGGTTGCGCTTGGGGTCGGACCGCGGACCGCCGAGGTCGCGGCGGAGCTCCTCGCCGACGCGTGAGGAGGCGGGCGGGCGCCCGCGCCTCAGCCGCCGCTCAAATCTTCACCACCGGGCAGGTAAGGGTCCTGGTGATCCCTTCCACGCTCTGAATCTGCGCTGCGACTAGCTTGCCGAGCTCGTCCACGTTCTCGGCGACTGCGCGCACGATGACGTCATAGGGACCGGTGACATCCTCCGCCTGCGTGACTCCGGCGATCTCTGCGATCTGCCGGGCCACGTCGGCGGCTCTGCCGACCTCGGTCTGGACGAGGATGTATGCCTGCACCATGGCGTCCTCCAGCGGGCGGCCTGCGGTTGCCACCCTGAACTGCCAAGGTACCGCAATGGTCCAGACCTGTTTCAGCCTGGTAGGCGAATTTCATCCTTAATGCCCGCTCCGCCTCGGCCGCGACCCTGATTAGGCTGGGGGCCGGAGCCCGCGCGGCGGGTACGGCATACGGAGGCAGAACATCGCTGAGCTGGGCGGTTCCATCGCGGAGATGGGCGAATGGGGCGTCATCGCGGCGCTGACCGGGCGGATGCCGGCCGGGCCGCTGACGTCGGTCGGAATCGGCGACGACGCGGCCGTGATCGGCGCGCCGTCCGGCAGCGTGGTCGCCGCGGTCGATCTCCTGCTTGAGGGCAGGCACTTCCGGCGGGACTGGTCGAGCGCCTACGACATCGGGGTGAAGGCGGCCGCGCGCAGCCTGGCCGACATCGCGGCGATGGGCGCGGTGAACACGGCCCTGCTGGTGGCGCTGGCGGTGCCGGGCGCGCTGGCGGCCAGCTGGCCGCTCGAGCTCGCCGACGGGCTCGCGGCCGAGGCGGCCCGGGCGGGCGCGGGGATCGTCGGCGGCGACACCGCCCGGGCCGACTCGGTGCTGCTGTCGGTGACCGCGCTCGGCGACCTGGCCGGGCGCCGGCCGGTGCTCCGGTCGGGGGCCCGGCCCGGCGACGTGATCGCGGTGGCGGGACCGCTCGGGCGTTCGGCGGCCGGGCTGGCGCTGCTGTCGGCCGGCCTGGCCGACGGCGCCGGCGCCGGAGGCGCTGGCCGGGCTGATCGCCGCCCACCGGCGCCCGTCGCCGCCCTACCAGGCGGGCCCGGAGGCGGCGACGCTCGGCGCGACCGCGATGATCGACGTGAGCGACGGGCTGCTGGCCGACCTCGGCCACATCGCCGACGCGAGCGCCGTCGCGCTCGATATCGACGGCTCCTCGCTGGTCACCGCGGGCCCGCTCAGCGAGGCGGCGGCTTTCCTGCGCAGCCAGAAATTCGATTCATCCCGAACGGACCCGGCTGGCTCCCCACCGCCCACTGCCCTGGAGTGGGTGCTGACCGGCGGCGAGGACCACTCCCTGGTCGCCACGTTCCCCGCTTCGACTCAACTGCCATCGCACTGGCGCGTCATCGGCCACGTTCGGGCACCCGACGACAACGCCCCCGGCGTCACCGTTGACGGCGCCCCCCACTCCGGCCCCCCCGGCTGGCAGCACTTCCGCTAGAACGCAACAAGCCGCCGCATCACGAGGGACGCGACGGCCTGGAACGGCGTATGTGACTGCTAGGACGCTGCCGAGCGGGTGACCTTGCCCGCCTTGATGCAGGAGGTGCACACGTTCAGGCGCTTGGGCGTCCCGGAGATGATGGCCCGAACGGTCTGGATGTTCGGGTTCCAGCGACGACGGGTACGGACGTGCGAGTGCGACACGTTGTTGCCGAAGCCCGGCCCCTTGCCGCAAACGTCGCAGACGGAAGCCACGGCTGCCTCCACAAAATAGGATGGTTAGAGTCTGACGGCGCCTCACCCGGCGGCGATGAACACGCCAACGCGAAACTGAGGCAGCCTGCGAATCATACCGGAGGAACGCCCCCCACGCGAACCGCCGGCCATCGCAGCGCATCAGCAGGCCGTCGCAGCCAGGATTCCTCGAATGTCGGTGTCTCCTTCTATGCTGCCAACTGTGACCACGTTGCGCGACCCGCTGGTCAAATCGCTTGGCAAGACCGCGGGCGAAACGTTCGAGAAGGTCCTCGGCCTCCGTACGGCCGGCGACCTGCTCAGGCACTACCCGCGCCGGTACTACACCCGGGGCGACCTGACGCCGCTCGACTCGCTGCACGAGGGCGATCACGTCACCGTGCTCGCGATGGTGGAGATCGTCAGCCGGATCGGACTCGCGCCGGACCACCGGTACCAAAACCCCAAGGTCAAGAAGAAGCGGGGCCACGATCGCCTCGAGGTCATCGTCACCGACGGCCCGGGCAAGCTCCAGCTGGTCTTCTTCGCCAACGTCGGCCTGCACGCCCGTCAGCTCAAGCATGGCTCGATCGGCCTGTTCGCGGGCACCGTGTCCACCTTCCGCGGCCGACGCCAGCTGGTGCACCCGGAGTACGAGATGCTGCCGGACACCAACGACACCCCGCTGATGACGGCCGAGATCGCCGAGCAGTTCGCCAACGAGCTGATCGCGGTCTACCCGGCCAGCGCCAAGCTCAGCTCGTGGCGGATCTCCCGGGCGGTCGACGCGATCCTCGACAAGCTCGAGGCGGGCGAGGACCCGATCCCGGCCGAGGTCCGCGAGAAGTACCACCTGTGGCCGCGGGAGCTCGCGATCAGGGCGATCCACCGCCCGCAGGACCGCGCCGAGCTGACCCACGCGCGCAAGCGGCTCAAGTGGGACGAGGCCTTCACCATGCAGGCGGCGCTGGCCCAGCGCCGGCTGGCCGCCGCCGCGATGCCGTCGGTGCCGAGGCCGCCCGTCCCCGACGGGCTCGTGGCCGAGTTCGACCGGCGGCTGCCGTTCACGCTCACCGAGGGCCAGCGCGAGGTCGGCCAGGAGATCGCCCACGACCTGGCCTGCGCCTACCCGATGAACCGGCTGCTGCAGGGCGAGGTCGGCTCGGGCAAGACCGTCGTCGCCGTGCGGGCCATGCTCCAGGTGGTCGACGCCGGCGGCCAGGCGGCGCTGCTCGCGCCGACCGAGGTGCTCGCCCAGCAGCACTACCGCTCGATCACGGCGCTGCTCGGACCGCTCGCGCAGGCAGGCCAGCTCGGCGGCGGCGACCAGGCGACCCGGGTGGCGCTGCTGACCGGCTCGACCGGGGTGCGGGCGCGCCGCTCGGCCCTGACCGACGCGTTCACCGGCGACGCGGGCATCCTGATCGGCACCCACGCGCTGCTCGAGGACCGGGTGCGCTTCGCCGACCTCGGGCTCGCGGTCATCGACGAGCAGCACCGGTTCGGGGTCGAGCAGCGCGACGCGCTCAGGGACAAGACGCTCGGGTCGCGGCCGCACGTGCTGGTGATGACCGCGACGCCGATCCCGAGGACGGTGGCGATGACGGTCTTCGGCGACCTCGAGGTCTCGACGCTGGCCGAGCTGCCCGCGGGCCGTTCGCCGATCGCCAGCCACGTGGTGCCCGCCCTCGAGCGCCCGCGCTTCCTCGAGCGGGCGTGGCAGCGGATCCGCGAGGAGGTCGAGTCCGGACGGCAGGCGTACGTGGTCTGCCCGCGGATCAGCAGCGACACGACGGGCGAGTCCGGCAGTGAAGACGCCGACGACGCAGACGCACTATTCGATGTCGATACAGACGTGGAAGGCGGGGGACAGGACGCGGGCCAGGACGCCCGTCGTCCGCCGCTGGCGGTCCTCGACGTGGCCCCGGCGCTGGCGGCCGGCCCGCTGGCCGGCCTCCGGGTCGGCGTCATGCACGGCAGGCTCCACCCCGACGAGAAGGACCGGGTCATGACCGACTTCGCGGCCGGCCAGCTCGACGTGCTCGTCTCGACCACGGTCATCGAGGTCGGGGTGGACGTGCCCAACGCGACCACCATGGTGATCATGGACGCCGAGCGGTTCGGCGTCTCCCAGCTGCACCAGCTCCGCGGCCGGGTCGGCCGGGGCGCCCACGCCGGGCTGTGCCTGCTGGTGACCGAGGCGCCGGCCGAAAGCGCGGCCAGGGAACGGCTCGACGCGGTGGCCGAGACCGGGGACGGGTTCCAGCTCTCCCGCCTCGACCTAGCCCAGCGGCGCGAGGGCGACGTGCTCGGGTCGGCCCAGGCAGGCCGCCGCAGCAGCCTGAAGCTGCTGCGGCTGCTGGCGGACGAGGACCTGATCGCGTCCGCCCGGGTGGAGGCCACGGCCCTGGTCGCCGACGACCCGCAGCTCACGAAGCATCCGGCGGTCAAGGACGCCATCGACGACTTCCTCGGCGACCGCAAGGCCGAGTTCCTCGACAAGGCCTGACCACGGCCCGAGCCCGGACTGGCAGACAACTGGCAGACTGATCCCATGACACGGGTCATCGCGGGGATCGCGGGCGGGCGCAGGCTCGCCGTCCCGCCCGGCACCACGACCCGCCCGACCAGCGACCGGGCGAGAGAAGGGCTGTTCGCCTCGCTCCTGTCCGAGCTCGGCAGCTTCGACGGCGCCCGCGTCCTCGACCTCTACGCGGGCTCGGGCGCGATCGGGCTCGAGGCGCTGTCGAGGGGCGCAGACCACGTCAGGCTGGTGGAGTCCGACGTTCGCGCGGCGGCGGTGATCAAGGCGAACATCGCGGCCGTGGCCCTGCCCGGCGCGACGCTGGCCGTCGACCGGGTGGAACGCCTGCTCTCCCGCCCGCCGGCTGACAAAGAAGACAAAGACGGCAAAGACCGCTATGACCTGGTAATCGCCGATCCCCCCTACGCGGTCACCGAGGAAGCCGTGACCCGGGTGCTGACGCTCCTCAAGGCCGGCTGGCTGGCCGCCGACGCGCTGGTCGTGATCGAGCGGGCAACCAGGTCAGGCCCGGTTGACTGGCCCCCCGGGTTTCTGCCAGGTAAGTCGCGAAGGTACGGTGAGGCGACCTTCTGGTATGGCTGGTACGGCAGCGAGGCGGGAGCGGGCCAAACGGGTACCGCGTCGCGGTCGGAAGCTTGACACGCCCCCCATGGCGCATGAGGAGTGATACCGCGTGCAGCGAGTGGTATGCCCTGGTTCGTTCGACCCGGTAACGAACGGTCACCTCGACATCATCGGCCGGGCGGCCGGCGTCTACGACGAGGTGATCGTGGCCGTCCTCATCAACATCACCAAGAAGACGATGTTCACCACCGACGAGCGGGCCGAGATGCTCCGCGAGGTCACCAAGGGCTACGGCAACGTCAGGGTCGAGCAGTTCCACGGGCTGACGGTGGACTTCTGCGTGGCGAACGGGGTCAACGCGATCGTCAAGGGGCTGCGCGCGGTCAGCGACTTCGAGTACGAGATGCAGCAGGCGCAGATGAACTACCGGCTGGCCAAGGTCGAGACGCTGTTCATGACGACCAACCCGCTCTACTCGTTCCTCAGCTCGAGCCTGATCAAGGAGGTCGCCAGGTACGGCGGCGACGTCAGCGGCCTGGTCCCCGAGCCGGTCCTCGGCCCGCTCCGCGCCCGCCTGGCGGAGGGGTAGCGCCGCTAGCAGCGCGATGGGTAGGGTGGCGACCTCCGCAGCTCGCTGAGCAGTGCCCCGGAGGTTGTACTCTGATAGGTCGGTTCACCCATTACTTACCCCACGCAGGCAGATTAACTGTGATGTCCAAAGCAAACGGAAAGCCGGCCGTGCACGCTGACGGCTTCAGGTTTGACATGCGCGTGCTCGGCCGCGGCCCGGGCGAGTTCAGAGACGAGAAGCGTTCGGCGACTGCGCCCGAAGGTCTCGGGTCTGGGCTAGTCTTGGTTCCGGCCGGCGGGGATGTGGATCTCGACCTTCGGTTCGAGGCGGTTTCCGAGGGGGTGCTCGTCACCGGCTCGGCGGTTGCCCCGCTGACAGGCGAGTGCGCGCGCTGCCTGGACCCGCTGACCACCACGGTGGAGGTCAGTTTCCAGGAGCTCTACCGTTACCTGCCGGACCCCGGTGAGAGCGAAGAAGACGGCGAGGAGCGATTCCTCGACGGCGACTTCCTCGACCTGGAGCCCGCGTTCCGTGACGCGGTGGTGCTGGCGCTGCCGTTGTCGCCCCTGTGCAGTGAAGACTGCGCTGGGCTGTGCGTGGAATGCGGCGCCAGGCTGGCCGACGCCGGGCCCGACCACGGGCACGGCGACCGAGTGGACCCCCGGTGGGGTGCGCTCGCAAAACTTGATTTCGAAGACCGAGTAGAAGACTGACAGGAGAGCTGAAGTGGCTGTTCCCAAGCGGAAAATGTCGCGCAGCAACACCCGGAGCCGCCGCGCCCAGTGGAAGACCACCGCGCCGACGCTCGTCGAGTGCCCGCAGTGCCACAGCCATAAGCTGCCGCACTCCGCCTGCCCGACGTGCGGGACCTACCGGCGGCGGCAGGTTCTTAACCCGTCCTGAGCCAGCGCGATAGGGAGCGCCGATGAGCGGACGACGGAACGACGGGGATGGGACCGAGGCGGCTGACCCTGCGGGACTCCTCCGCGCCCTCGGCGTGCCCATGACCGCTGACACTATGGAGCGCGCGCTTACGCACCGGTCGTACGCGTACGAGAACGGCGGCCTGCCGACGAACGAGCGGCTTGAGTTCCTCGGCGACTCGGTGCTCAGCCTGGTCGTGACGGACACCCTGTACAAGGGTCATCCGACGCTGCCGGAGGGCCAGCTGGCCAAGCTGCGCGCCGCCGTGGTCCAGATGAGCACGCTGGCCGAGGTCGCCGCGCGCGAGCTCAGCCTCGGGTCGTTCGTCCGGCTCGGCCGGGGCGAGGAGGGGACCGGCGGCCGGGACAAGCCGTCGATCCTGGCCGACACGCTCGAGGCGGTAATCGGCGCGACGTACATCGACTGCGGGCTCGACGCGGCCAGCGGCCTTGTGCACCGCCTGTTCGACCCGGTCATCCAGCGCTCGGCGCTGCTCGGGGCCGGGCTCGACTGGAAGACGTCGCTGCAGGAGCTGACCGCCGACCGCGGCCTCGGCGTGCCCGAGTACCACGTCAGGGACAGCGGGCCCGATCACCAGAAGATGTTCAAGGCCGTCGTCAAGGTCGGTGCGCGCGAGCTCGGCGAGGGCGAGGGCCGGTCGAAGAAGGCCGCCGAGCAGCTCGCGGCCGAGGCCGCCTACCTTTCGATCACCGCCGACGACGACCCGGAAAAAGCCGAAGATCAAAACCAGTCTGATCCCGAACGGTCCGGGCCGACTGTCGAACCGTCCGCTGAGTCCGTCAAGGGAGCCCGCGCTTCCACGCCGACTCCCGACCCTTCGACTGCCCCGGTGACGTCCCCGCTGCCCGGTTCGGCGACTACTCCCGACCCGTCGGCAAAGTCCGTCCAGGCCGCGATACGCGATTCCGTGCCGCCGCAGCCCGGCTCGGCCGACGCCGTCGATGCCTGAGCTGCCCGAGGTCGAGACCGTCCGCGCGGGCCTCGAACGCCACCTGCTCGGCCGGACCGTCGCCACCGCCCAGGTCCTGAACCCGCGCGCCGTCCGCCGCGACCCGACCGGGCCGGCCGGGTTCACGGCCGCGATGATCGGCCGCACGTTCACCCGCGCGGAACGCCGCGGCAAGTACATGTGGTTCGCCCTCGATGATGACGAGGCCCTCCTCGCGCACCTCGGCATGAGCGGCCAGCTCCTGATCGGCGAGCCCGACCGCGAGCTCTCAGCGCACGTCCGCGCCCGCTTCACGTTCACCGACGGCGGCCCCGACCTGCGCTTCACCGACCAGCGCACGTTCGGTCACCTGATGGTGGCGCCGCTGGTCCCGGCGATCAAGCCCAGTCCCGACGGCCCGGATCCCGGCCGCGCCGACCTCGTCCCCGAGCCGATCTCGCACATCGCCCCCGACCCGCTCGAGACCGCCTTCGACCCCGGCGCGTTCGCGGCGCGGCTGGGCCGGCGCAAGACCGGGATCAAGCGCGCGCTGCTCGACCAGTCGCTGATCAGCGGGATCGGCAACATCTACGCCGACGAGGCGCTGTGGCGGGCGAGGCTGCACTGGGCCAGGCCGACCGAGACGCTCCGCAAGGCCGAGGTGTCCCGCCTCCTCGAGGCGGTTGACGAGGTCCTCAGGGAGGCGCTGAAGGCGGGCGGGACCTCGTTCGACGCGCAGTACGTGAACGTCAACGGGGAAAGCGGCTACTTCGACATCTCGCTGAACGCCTACGGCCGGGAGGGCGAGCCCTGCGCCAGGTGCGGCGCGCCGATCCGCCGGGACGCGTTCATGAACCGCTCGGCCTACAGCTGCCCGCGCTGTCAGCCTCGTCCGCGCAACGGTCACTGGTAGGGCTCGCGGGAACTGCAGCCCCCAACATATAGGGGTTTTGTGCGTTTCGACGTTTGTTCATAGGGCAGGTCTCTGGTAAGATAAGGCACATAACGGGTGACAGGCTGTCTTCAGCTTGACCGCGCTAGGTCGGGATGAGACCCTGTATCTGTTGCCCGCACGCATGGGTGTGCGGATCACATAGTGCCCACCCTGGTCACTCAGTGTGGAGGACCTTTCACCATGTCTAAGGCTCTATTTGGCCACGTCGGCGGTCCCGACCCGCGCATGGTCTCTGAAATGCGCCGTCTCCAGCAGCGCGTTCGCGACCTGGAAGCCGAGCTTGCCCGGCTTCAGGACGAGAACGACGCGCTTGCCTCGGGGCTCGGCCATGACGAGGACATGCTCATTCTGGACCGTGAGCCCGCGCTTACCTGACGATCTCAGGCGGCGCTGCTCAGCCCGCGACCACGCGGGTCCGGTGAGCCACAACCACAAAAAACGAACCAGGGGCGCCCTTCCGGCGTCCCTCTTCGTTGTTTCCCCGGGTCGCATCGCCCCGGGGGTTTTGTTTTCTTATTCGCCGGTATTCCCAGGTGATATCTACCCCAAACAGCCCCCAATCCGCCAACAACGCCCAATGTCGCCCCGGGCCCTCCCGCGCCCCGAAAAACGGCGTCCCAATCCCCCGTGGCGCCATGATCGTGTGCCGAACGAGCGCGCGTTCGTCGGCCGCAGACGTCATTGTGTGCCGATATGGGCGCTATACGACCCGAATAGCACACAATAAGCCTTATGTCGTTCTTGTCTGGTGTCCGTGGTGACAGTGGTGACCGTGTCGCCGATGCCTCAACCCCGTCGACCGCTCCTCGAGGAGTCTCTCGCCAACGCGGACGCAGTGGCCACGCCGCAGCCCGCAACAGCCCGGTTCCGCCGTTGCCGCGCGCTTCCCCGCAGCCGGCCGCCGGGGGCGGTAACCTTCTAAACTGGGCCGTTCGGCAGGGTCATTCCGGGGGAGGAGAGGGCACGTGTATCTGAAGTCCCTCACCCTGCGCGGCTTCAAGTCGTTCGCGTCGGCCACCACGCTCCGTCTCGAGCCCGGCATCACCTGCGTCGTCGGCCCGAATGGCTCGGGCAAATCCAACGTGGTCGACGCGCTCTCCTGGGTGATGGGCGAGCAGGGCGCGAAGTCCCTGCGCGGCGGCAAGATGGAAGACGTCATCTTCGCCGGCACCACCTCCCGCGCGCCGCTGGGTCGGGCCGAGGTCGCGCTCACCATCGACAACACCGACGGCGCACTGCCGATCGACTACGCCGAGGTGACGATCAGCCGGCTGATGTTCCGCTCCGGGCAGAGCGAGTACTCGATCAACGGCGACTCCTGCCGCCTGCTCGACGTCCAGGACCTGCTCTCCGACAGCGGCCTCGGCCGCGAGATGCACGTGATCGTCGGGCAGGGCCAGCTCGACCAGATCCTGCACGCGGGCCCCGAGGCCAGGCGGGCGATCATCGAAGAGGCCGCGGGCGTGCTCAAGCACCGCAAGCGCAAGGAAAAGGCGCTTCGCAAGCTCGAGGCGATGCAGGCCAACCTGACCCGGCTGGTCGACCTGACGGCCGAGCTCAACCGCCGCCTGAAGCCGCTCGGCCGGCAGGCCGAGGTCGCCCGCCGGGCCGCCACCATCCAGGCCGACCTGCGCGACGCGCGGCTGCGGCTGCTGGCCGACGACTACCTGGCCCTGCGGGAAAAGCTCGAGCGCGAGGTCGCCGACGAGGCCGCGATCCTCAGCCGCCGCGCGATCCTCGAGGCCAGCCTGGCCCAGGCCCGGGAGCAGGAGGCCGAGCTCGACGCGGCGGTGGCGTCGCAGGCGGCCGAGCTCACCCAGGCTCAGCAGACCTGGTTCGCGCTCTCCTCGCTGACCGAGCGGCTGCGCTCGGTCGCCGGGCTCGCGAGCGAGCGCGCCCGCCACCTCGCGGCCGAGCCCGAGCCCGAGCGGCCCGGCCGCGACCCCGACGAGCTCGACCGGCAGGCCGAGGAGTTGCGGGCGGAAGAGGCGGGGCTGACCGAGCGGATGGACGAGGGCCGCGAGGCGCTCGCCCTGGCGGTCGCCGAGCGCACCGCCGTCGAGGGCGGGCTCGCCCACGCCGAGCGCAGGCTGGCCGACGCCGCCCGCGCCGCCGCGGGCCGGGCCGAGCGGCTGGCCCGGCTGCGCGGCATGGTCGACGCCGCCCGCAGCCGCAGCGCCGCCACCGGCGAGGAGATCGACCGGCTGACCGTCGCCGCCGACCAGGCGCGCGCCCGTGCCGAGCGCGCTCAGCTCGAGTACAGCGAGGTCCAGGATGTGGCGGACGGCGGCGACTCCGACCGCTCCGGCCTCGCCGCCGAGCTCGACCAGGCGACAAAAGATCACAATCATCATTCCGAACGGACCGTTGCTTCGCGCAAGGCCGAACGCGCCGCCAACAGCGAGGTAGCCGCTCTCCGGGCTCGCGTCGACGCGCTCAAGGAGACCCTGCGCCGCGGGGTGGACGCCACCGCCGCCGTGCTGGCCGACCCCGACCGCTTCCGCGGCGTCCTCGGCTCGTTCGCCGCCCAGCTCACCGTCGCCGACGGCTACCAGAAGGCCATCGCCGCCGCCCTCGGCGCCGCCGCCGAGGCCCTCACCGTGAACGGCCTCGACGCGGCGGTGGAGGTCCTGACCGACATCCGCACCGCCAACGCCGGCACCGTCGGCCTCGTCATCGCCTCCCCCTCCCAGCCCGACGGCGCAACCGGGAGCGTGCCCCGGGGCCCACAGGGCCAACTAGAAGGGGCGCGTGGCCCCCAGGGCCACATCACCGGGCGGGCCGGGGCACCGGAAGGCGGCCCCGGGGACCCCACTGGCACCGCTGGTCTCGTGCGTCCCGATCTACCCGGCGGCGCGCGGTGGGCGGTCGACCTGGTGACCGGCCCGGCCGAGCTGGCAGGCGCGGTCAGCGAGCTTCTCGCCGACGTCGTGGTCGTAGCGGACCTGGCCGAATCGGCCGGGTTCGTCCGGGACAATCCCGGCTTCCGCTGCGTGACCGCCGACGGCGACCTGATCGGCGCGCACTGGGCGCACGGCGGGTCGGCCGGGGCGCAGTCGCTGCTTGACGTGCGCGCCGCCGCCGATGACGCGGCGGCCAAGCTGGCCGCGGCCGAGACCGCGAGCGAGGCGGCGGCCGAGACCCTGGCCGAGGCGACCGAGGCGACCGACGAGGCCCGCCAGGTGCTGGAGGAGATCCGCGGCCGGCTGCGCGCCGCCGACGCGGCCACGGCCGAGATCTCCGGGCGGCTCGGACGACTGGCCGGGGCCGCCCGCGCGGCCGCCGACGAGGCCAAGCGGCTCGACGCCGCGGTCGGCGCGGCCGAGCGCAGCGCCGAGAAGGACCAGGCGAAGCTCGCCCAGCTGAAGGCCGAGCTGGCCGAGGCCGAGGCCGACGAGGACCGGGCCCGCGACCCGGAGGTAGAGAACGCCCAGGCCGACGAGGAACGGGCCGAGCTCGCCCGGCGGGCCGGGGCGGCCCGCGAGGCCGAGATGGAGGCGCGCCTCGAGGTGCGCACGGTGGAAGAGCGGCTGCGGGCCATCAGCGGGCGGGCCGATTCGCTGGCGGCGTCGGCCACGGCCGAGCGGGCGGCCAGGGAACGGGCCGCCATCCGCCGTCGGCAGCGCGCCGCCCAGGGGGCGGTCGCCCGCGCCGTCGCCGCCGGGGCGGCCTCGGCCGTGTCCGCCGCCGAAGGCTCGCTGGCGGAGTCGAACGAGCGCCGGGCCGCCGCCGAGGCGGCGACCGCGGCCGCCAGCGCGACCCTCAAGACCGTCCGCGCCCAGGTGACGACGGTCTCGGCCGAGCTCGACGCGGTCGTGAACACCGCCCACGGCACCGAGATCTCAAGGAACGAGCACCGGCTCCGGCTCGAGCAGCTGGCGTCGCACGCGGCCGACGAGTACGGCGTCGAGCCCGACGCGCTGGCCGCCGAGTACGGCCCCGACGTCCTCATCCTCGTCCCGGCAACCTCGCCCCTCGCCGTCGCCGCCCGCAAGCGCGGCACCGCCGTCGTCGTGAGCCCTGAAGCCTCGACCCCGGCTCAGCCGCCCGCCGCGCCCGCGACCCCCGCCGCGCCCGCGGCCCCCGCCGCACCCGCGGCCCCCGCCGCACCCGCGACCCCCGCCGCGCCCGCGGCCCCCGCCGGACCCGCGGCCCCCGCCGGACCCGCGACCGACGCCTCTCCCGGACCGACGCCTCTCCCGCCACCCCGGCTCAATCGCCCGCCTCACCCGCGACTCCGGCCTCACCCGCGACCCCGGCTCAACCGGCGGCCCCGCCCGCGACCCCCGCGCCTTCTTCAGCCCCGGCTTCCACCGCTTCCGCCACCCCCGGGTCGCTCGCCGACGCGCTCCGCGCGGTGCGGACCGAGGCGGAAGAGGCCGAGGCGGCGTCGCCGCCGCCCCGCAAGTCCCGCGCGGCCGAGCCCGAGACAGCGCCGGAGATCGTCGGGGTGCCGTACGTGCGGGCCGAGCAGGAGGAGCGGGCGGCCGAGGCCGACCGGCAGCTCACCCGGCTCGGCAAGGTCAACCCGCTCGCGCTTGAGGAGTACGAGGCGCTGGTGGAGCGGCACCAGTTCCTCGCCACCCAGCTCGAAGACCTCCGCAAGACCCGCCGCGACCTGCTGACCGTGGTCAAGGAGGTCGACGACCGGGTGCAAGAGGTCTTCGCCTCCGCCTACGCCGACACCGCGCGCGAGTTCGAGGGGCTGTTCTCGCGGCTGTTCCCCGGCGGCCAGGGTCGGCTGATCCTGACCGAGCCGGACGACATGCTCACCACCGGCATCGAGATCGAGGCGCGCCCGCCGGGCAAGAAGGTGAAGCGGCTGTCGCTGCTGTCGGGCGGCGAGCGGTCGCTGACCGCGATCGCCTATCTCTTCGCGATCTTCAAGGCCCGGCCCTCGCCGTTCTACGTTCTCGACGAGGTCGAGGCGGCGCTCGACGACAGCAACCTGCAGCGGCTGCTCGGCGTCTTCGGCGAGCTGCAGGAGAGCTCGCAGCTGATCGTCATCACCCACCAGCGGCGCACGATGGAGGCGGCCGACGCCCTCTACGGCGTCTCCATGCGCGGCGACGGCGTCTCCACGGTGATCAGCCAGCGCGTCCGCGAATCCGAGCCCGCCTAGCTCGCTCATTGCGCGAGTACCGGGTCTTGATGCGGGCAGGCTGTAGTGTGCTCAGGGGCTTTGAACGCGGGCCGACGGTGCTCGGGCCGCGTCGGGGACGTGCAATTCTTGGAGACAGTGGGCTGAAATGATCGCGTACATCATCATCATCGTGGTGGTCGCCGTGCTGCTCGTCGGCGTCGGCAGCACGATGTTCCTGCGGCCGCGGGGCATGCACGGAGTGCGGCGGAGCAGAAACGGCCAGCTCGACATGACCGGCTCGATGCCTGCGGTCAAGGACGCCGATTCGGACACCGAGGGCGGCGGGACCGCTACCGCGACCGCAACCGCGCCGCCGCCGCAACGCACGGCGGAGCCGCCCGCGCCGCCGGCGCCGGCCCGCCCGACCCTGGAGAAGCCGCCGCCGTCGGCCGGCCGGATGGTGCGGCTGCGGGCCCGGCTCGCCCGCTCGCAGAGCGGCTTCGGCACCGCGCTGCTCGGCCTGCTCTCCCGCGAGCGGCTCGACGACGACACCTGGGACGAGATCGAGGAAGTCCTGATCACCGCCGACGTCGGGGTCACCCCCGCCCGGCAGATGGTCGCCGACCTCCGGACGAAGGTAAAGGTCGAGGGCACCAGGACCCCCGACGACGTCCGCGAGATGCTCCGGGCCGAGCTGCTGAGCGAGGTGGAGACCAGCGCCAGCCGCGCGCTGCGGACCCAGCGGCACGAGGGCCGCCCGGCCGTCATCCTGGTGGTCGGCGTCAACGGCACCGGCAAGACGACGACCGTCGGCAAGCTGGCCCGGTCACTGGTGGGCGACGGGCAGACGGTGGTGCTCGGCGCGGCCGACACGTTCCGCGCCGCGGCCGCCGACCAGCTGCAGACCTGGGGCGAGCGGGTGGGGGCGGAGACCATCCGCTCCGACAAGGAGCAGGCCGATCCGGCCAGCGTGGCCTTCGACGCGGTCTCGGCCGGCATCGAGCAGGAGGCGGACGTGGTGCTGATCGACACCGCCGGGCGCCTGCACACCAAGAACGACCTGATGGACGAGCTCGGCAAGGTCAAGCGGGTGGTGGAGAAGCGCACCGCCGTCGACGAGGTGCTGCTGGTGCTCGACGCGACCACGGGCCAGAACGGGCTCCGCCAGGCGCGGGTGTTCGCCGAGGTGGTCGACGTGTCGGGGATCGTGCTGACCAAGCTCGACGGCACCGCTAAGGGCGGCATCGTGATCGCCGTCCAGCGTGAACTCGGGGTCCCGGTGAAGCTGGTCGGCCTCGGCGAGGGCCCGGACGACCTGGCGCCGTTCGACCCGGTCGCCTTCGTCGACGCGATCCTCGGCGGCTGACCCGCCCGGACCGGCCGCGAAACTAAGCCGTAATAATTACCGGCGCTGTTTCACCGTTATGACACATTCGGACTGGACGCAGGAAACGCCGGTAAGGCATTGTCGGGTGTGGTGAAAGAAAGGGTGATCACGTGAAGCTAATCACGGCTGTCATCAAGCCCTTCAAACTCGACGATGTCAAGGCAGCGTTGCAGGCATTCGGCGTGCACGGCATGACAGTCAGTGAAGCGAGCGGATACGGCAGACAGCGCGGGCACACCGAGGTGTACCGGGGCGCCGAGTATCAGGTTGACCTCGTGCCGAAGGTCAGAGTGGAAGTCATCTGCGACGACGAAGACGCCGACGATCTGGTCGTCGTCATGGTCAAGGCAGCGCAGACTGGCCGTATCGGCGACGGCAAGGTCTGGGTGGCGCCGATCGACACGGTGGTTCGGGTCCGCACTGGGGAGCGCGGCCCTGACGCCATCTGAGCTGGGTTAGTTCCGGCCCGGAGCTGGCATAACACCACCACCAGCATCAATCGAGAGGCCGGTACCACGAGCGCGCCCGACCGCGGTCGCGCGCCGATCATTCGGGGGACGACCTGGTGAGCGTGATGACTTCTTTCGCGGCTGATCGCAGCCGAAGGACAACTGAAACCGATCGCTGGCTGGCCGGGATGCTGGGGGCCGAGCCCGGCGTGGCCCTGGTCGCGGTCGGCGGCTACGGCCGCAAGGAACTGCTCCCCGGCAGCGATCTCGACGTGCTGATGCTGCACGACGGCAGAGACGGCATCGCCAGGATCGCCGACCGGATCTGGTACCCGGTCTGGGACTCGGGCGCGCGGCTCGACCATGCCGTGCGGACGGTTCCGCAGGCCAGACGGGTGGCCCGCAGCGATCTCAAGGTCGCCCTCGGGCTGCTGAACGCCCGGCACGTCGGGGGCGACGCGGACCTGACGACCAGGCTCCGCGAGGGCGCGCTCGAGGACTGGCGGGCCAACGCCAGGACCCGCCTGGCCGAGCTGAAGGGGCTGCACGAGGAGCGCGCCCGGCTCCACGGCGAGCTCGCCTACCTGCTCGAGCCGGATCTGAAGGAGTCGCGCGGCGGGCAGCGGGACGTGCACGCCATCCAGGCGATCGCGGCGGCGTGGGTCGCGCCGGCGCCCGGGCCGAAGGTCAGGGCCTCCTACGAGCAGATCCTGGACGCGCGCCACGTGCTCCACGAGGTCACCGGACGCCGCCTTGACCGGCTGGTGCTCGAGGAGCAGGACGAGGTGGCGCGCACGCTCGGCCTGCTCGACGGCGACGCGCTGCTGCGCCAGCTGGCCGGCGCGGGCCGGACCATCGCCTACGCGGTCGATCACGCGTTCCGCCAGGCGGACCGGGCGGGCGGCCGCCGCGCCCTCGGCGTCCGGATGAGAAGGGGCAAGCCGGATCGGCGGCCGCTCGCCGACGGCGTGGTCGAGCAGGACGGCGAGGTGGTCCTGGCCCGCGCGGCGGTGCCGCGCACCGACCCCGAGCTGGTGCTGCGGGTCGCCGCCGCCGCCGCGCAGGTCGGGCTGCCGATCGCGCCGCGGGCGCTGGCCCGGCTGGCCGAGTGCCCGCCGCTGGCGGTCCCGTGGCCGTCCGACGCCCGCAACGCGCTGCTGGCGCTGCTTGGCGCGGGCGCGAGCGCGATCCCGGTCTGGGAGGCGCTCGACCAGGAGGGGCTGCTGGCCACGCTGATCCCGGACTGGGAGCGGGTCAGGAACCGGCCGCAGCGCAACCCGCTGCACCGCTTCACGGTCGACCGCCACCTGGTCGAGTGCGCCGCCAACGCGGCCGGGCTCGCCCGCGACGTCTCCCGGCCCGACCTGCTGCTGCTGGCCGCGCTGCTGCACGACATCGGCAAGGGCTGGCCGGGCGACCACAGCGTCTCCGGCCGGGTGGTGGCGCGCGACGTGTGCAAACGGGTCGGGCTTGGCGACGCCGACGTCGAGCTGGTCGCCGAGGCCGTCCGCCACCACCTGCTGCTCCCGGTCGTGGCGACCCGCCGGGACCTCGACGACCCGATGACGGTGGAGCACGTGGCGACGACCGTGGGCGGCAGCAGGACGCTGCTCGAGCTGCTGCACGCGCTCGCCATCGCGGACGGGATCGCCACCGGGCCGGCCGCGTGGAACGACTGGAAGGCCGGGCTGGTGGCCGATCTGGTGCGCCGGGTGGGCGCGGTGCTCGACGGCGAGCCGGTGCCGGAGCCGGTGCCGCTGCGCGAGGACCAGCTGGCGCTGGTGGCCGACGGCGGCCCGGCCGCGATCGTCGACGGCAACGAGGTCACGGTGGTCGCGCTCGACCGCCCGGGCCTGCTCTGGCGGGCGGCCGGGGTGCTCGCCTCGCACCGGCTCACGGTCCGCGGCGCCAACGCGACCGCGGTCGGCGACACCGCCGTCACGGTGTTCAACGTGGTGCCGGAGTAC
Organism: uncultured Actinomycetota bacterium; assembly: GCA_963836195.1. Classification (GTDB taxonomy): domain Bacteria; phylum Actinomycetota; class Actinomycetes; order Streptosporangiales; family Streptosporangiaceae; genus Trebonia. Next base: position 30,924 of record CAWIIX010000007.1, read on the forward strand.
GGCGACCCGCCGGACGCGGTGCTGGTCTCGTCGGACCTGCGGCGGATGCTCGAGGGCCGCCTCGACGTGGAGGACCGGCTCGAGCGCCGGGCCCGCGCGGCCCGGGGGCGCGGCTTCACCGCCCCGCCGCCCAAGGTCACGCTGGTCGACAACGCCTCGACCAGCGCCACCGTGGTCGAGGTGCGCGCGCATGATGAGCCCGGCCTGCTCTGGCGGATCGGCCGCGCGCTGGGCGAGTGCGGGCTGAACGTGCACGCCGCCCGGATCGAGACCCTGGGCGCCGAGGCGGTCGACGTCTTCTACGTCACCGATGCCGCCGGCGGTCTGGTGACCGACCCCGATCTGCGCAAGCGGACGGCGGCGATGGTGCTTTCCGCCCTCAGCCCGGCCTGAGAGGCCCAGTTCAGGGTCCGTTCGGGAGAGAAAATGACCTCAGCCCGATGACCGGTCGCGCTGACTAATACCTCAGCCCCCAATCACCGGTAGCCTGGAAGTGTGTTTGAGACGCTCTCCGATCGGCTAACCCAGGTCTTCTCCTCGCTGCGCGGCAAGGGGCGACTCTCGCCGGCCGACATCGATGCCACCGCCCGCGAGATCCGCATCGCGCTCCTCGAGGCGGACGTCGCGCTGCCCGTGGTCCGCCAGTTCATCGCGCGGGTGAAGGAGCGGTCGGCCGGGGTGGAGGTGTCGCAGGCGCTGAACCCCGCCCAGCAGGTCATCAAGATCGTGCACGAGGAACTCGTCACGATCCTCGGCGGCGAGACCCGGCGGCTGCGGTTCGCCAAGAACCCGCCGACCGTGATCATGCTGGCCGGCCTGCAGGGCTCTGGTAAGACGACGCTCGCGGGCAAGCTCGGCCTGTGGCTGAAGGAGCAGGGCAACACGCCGATGCTCGTCGCGGCCGACCTGCAGCGGCCCAACGCGGTAACTCAGCTTCAGGTGGTCGGCGAGCGGGCCGGGGTGCCGGTGTTCGCGCCCGAGCCCGGCAACGGCGTCGGCGACCCGGTCGCGGTGGCCAGGCGGTCGCTCGACGAGGCCCGCCGGCTGCAGCACAACATCGTGATCATCGACACGGCCGGCCGTCTCGGCATCGACGCCGAGCTGATGGCGCAGGCCGCCGCGATCAGGGACGCGACCGACCCGGACGAGGTGCTGTTCGTCGTCGACGCGATGATCGGCCAGGACGCGGTGAACACCGCCCAGGCGTTCCTCGACGGGGTCGGCTACGACGCGGTGGTGCTGACCAAGCTCGACGGTGACGCCCGCGGTGGCGCGGCGCTGTCCATCGCCGCTCTCACCGGCAAGCCGGTGATGTTCGCCTCCACCGGCGAGAAGCTGTCCGATTTCGACCTGTTCCACCCGGACCGGATGGCGACCCGGATCCTCGACATGGGCGATGTGCTCTCCCTGATCGAGCGGGCGGAGAAGGCGTTCGACGCCGAGCAGACCGCCTCGATCGCGGAACGCATGATGTCCGGCGAGAACTTCACCCTCGAGGACTTCGTCGAGCAGCTCAACATGCTGCGCAAGCTCGGCCCGCTCAAGAACATTCTCGCCATGATGCCCGGCGCGTCGAAGAACAAGGCGCTGCTGGACCAGGTCAACGACAAGGACCTGGACCGGGCCGAGGCCATCGTCCGCTCGATGACCCCGGCCGAGCGGCGCACCCCCAAGATCATCAACGGCTCGCGGCGGCTGCGCATCGCCAACGGCTCCGGCGTCACCGTCGGCGAGGTCTCCCAGCTGGTCACGAACTTCTTCGAGGGCCAGAAGCAGATGAAGATGCTGATGGGCGGCGGGATGCCGGGCATGCCCGGCATCCCCGGCATGGCGGGCGGGGCGCGGCGCTCGGCCAAGAAGACGCAGAAGAGCGCGAAGGGCAAGCGGCGCAGCGGCGACCCCCGCAAGTCGGCGCTCGGCCCGGCGGGCGGTTCCGGCGCCGGCAACGGCGCCCCCGCGCCCGCGCTGCCGGCCGCCGCCGCCCCGCAGGACGCCCCGCAGTCGATGGACGAGCTGGCCGAGATGCTCCAGCAGGCCCAGTCGGCCGGCGGCCCGGCCGGCTTCGGCGGAGCGGGCGGCGAGGGCGGCTTCCCCGGCTTCGGCAACCCCGCCAACGTGCCGCAGTTCCCCGGCGGCGGCTCGAACGTCATCCCGGCCGCCTTCGGCAGGCGGAACAAGAAGAAGAAGTAGTTCAGGCCGAGCCTTCGCAAACGCCTAATATTTCGCCAAGACGGACATTTTTGTAATCGTGTGTTTACTTTCCGTTCACGATGAATGTCGCGAAGAGTTACCTGTCAGCTACTCGCTGCTAGGTTCCGGTTGGAACGTTGGGGTGTATGAGTACCCCAGCAGCAGCACCAGCTGACGGCGGCACCTTCCAGTCGCTCGACGACTCCCATGTCACTAAAGCTCAGTTGAAGATCATGTTCATCTCGGGAATGGGCTTCTTCACCGATGCCTACGACCTCTTCGTCATCGGCATCGTGGTGGCGCTGCTGAAACCCGAGTGGGACCTTTCCACCAGCCAGGTGTCGTGGCTGAACTCGTCCACCCTGCTCGCCTCGGCCGTCGGCGCGATCGTGTTCGGGCGGGTCGCGGACATGCTCGGACGGAAGCGGATCTACGGCTACGAGGTGCTGATCCTCGCGATCGGGGCCATCGCCTCGGCATTCGCGCCCAACTACGTCTTCCTGCTCGTCTGCCGGATCATCCTCGGGATCGGCATCGGCGGCGACTACCCGGTCTCGGCCACGATCATGAGCGAGTACTCGGGCAAGCGGGACCGCGGCAAGATGGTCGGGCTCGTGTTCGCCATGCAGGGGGCGGGCCTCATCTTCGGGCCGCTGTTCGCCTCCGTCCTGCTGTGGTCCGGACTGGCCGATGACACCGTCTGGCGGATTCTGCTCGCCTTCGGCGCCGTGCCCGGCATGGCCGTCTTCTACCTGCGCCGCCGCATCAACGAGACGCCGCGGTTCGCGATGGCGGGCGGCGCCGCCGACGAGGCCCAGGCGGCCATCAAGCACGCCACCGGGGCCGTTGACGCGCCGGCCGTCGCGCCCGAGTCGAAGGCGCGCGTCGCGATGACCGTCGCTCAGGGCTACCTGCTCCTGCTGCAGAGCAAACGCATGCTCATCTGGCTGATCGGCACGGCCGGGGCCTGGGCGCTGCTCGACTTCTGCTACTACGGCAACACGATCTCCACGCCCGAGATCCTCAAGCTGCTCAACCCGCATGCCTCGCTGCTCCACAACACGCTGGTGCAGTTGGCCATCTTCGCCATCTTCGCCGTGCCCGGGTACATCGTCGCGATCCTGCTGCTCGATAAGACCGGGCGCAGAAGCATCCAGGTTCTCGGCTTCGGCCTGATGGGGCTGATGTTCCTGCTGATCGGGCTCATTCCGGCGGTGACGACGACCGCGCTGGCGTTTGCGCTGCTCTATGGGATCAGTTACTTCTTCACCGAGTTCGGGCCCAACACGACAACGTTCATCTATCCGGCCGAGATCTTCCCGACCCAGGTCCGCACGACCGCCCACGGCATATCGGCCGGCGCCGGGAAGCTGGGCGCGTTCCTCGGCGCCTTCCTGTTCCCCGACTTCCTCGACTCCTCGCTCGGCGTCCGCGGGCGCGGAGATAATCGCCGCGATCGTCGCCTTCGCCGGAATGGCGCTGACGATCGCGACCCTGCCAGAACCCAGGGGCAAGACCCTGGAGCAGCTCAGCGACGAGGCGCTGGCGCCCGCGACGGTGCGCAGGAAAGTGCAGCCCGCCGCCAGCCCGGGCACCTGACTGGTGAAATCCACCCAACCGAAGCGGGAGCGAGCATGACCTACCGAGTCGTGGTTGGGGTCGACGGTTCGGCCCATGGAGACGCCGCCCTGCGCTGGGCCCTCGCCCAGGCCGAGTCGCGAGGCGGCTCGGTAACGGCGGTATTCGCCTGGCAGCAGCCGTTCGTCTCCATTCCTGGCGCCTTCGACCGGGAGGAACTCGAGCAGGCGGCCAAGGACTTCCTGGTCGAGAAGGTCAGCGCGGTCGCGCCCTCGCCGAAGGTCCCGCTGCTGCCGCTGGTGGCCGAGGGAGACCCGGCCGAGGCGCTGGTGGTGGCGGCCAAGGACGCGGACCTGCTGGTGGTCGGCACCCGCGGCCGTTCGCCGTTCATGGGCAGCGTGCTCGGCGCGGTCAGCCTGCGCTGCGCCGCGGGCGCCCGCTGCCCGGTCACGCTGATCAAGCTGGCCGACGAGAAACCGCAGATCCCGCCGGGCCTGCCCGACGGCTGACCCCGCTACTGCGCGGCGAGGTCGCGGACCGAGGCGATCGTGTCGGCCTCGGCGGCGGGCTTGTCCTCGCGGTAGCGCAGGACGCGCGCGAACCTCAGGGCGACGCCGCCGGGGTAGCGCGGGGAGCGCTGCACGCCGTCGAAGGCGATCTCCACCACGAGCTCCGGCCTGACGTAGACGGTCCAGTCGTCGCGGTGGTCCTCGAGCTCGAGCAGCCGCGCCGTCTGCCAGGTAAGCAGCTCATCGGTGAGGCCCTTGAACGTCTTGCCCAGCATCACCCAGCCGCCGGTGTCCGGATCGCGCGCCCCCAGGTGCAGGTTGGACAGCCATCCCTTGCGCCGGCCGTGGCCCCACTCGACCGCGAGCACCACCAGGTCGAGGGTGTGCCGCGGCTTGACCTTGATCCAGCCCGCCCCGCGCCGCCCGGCCGCGTAGGGCGTCGCCAGCGACTTGACCACCACCCCCTCGTGCCCCCTGGCCACCGCGTCGCGGAAGAACGCGTCCGCCTCCTCCGCGTCCGCCGTCACCAGCCGCGGCATCAGCATCCCGGCCGGGACGACGCCGGCCAGCGCCGCCCGCCGCTCGGCGTCGGGCAGGTCGATGAGGTCGGCCCCGTCCAGGTGCAGCGCGTCGAACAGGAACGCCGACAGCGGCACGGGCGGATCGCCCTCGCCCGCCCCGGCCCCTCCGTCGCCGCCCGCCCCGGTCTGGCTGGCCGCCCGCGACGCCGTGTCCTGAAAGGCGTACGGCCGCCCGTCCGGCCGCAGCGCGATCAGCTCGCCGTCGAACACCGCCGTCCGCACCGGCAGCGCCGACAGCGCGGCCACCACCTCGGGCAGCCGCGCGGTGATGTCGTCGAGCGTGCGCGTGAACAGCCGAACGTGGCCACCGGAAACGTGCGCCTGGACCCGGATGCCGTCCAGCTTCCACTCCACCGCCGCCGCCGCCGGCGTGCCGGTCGACGGTTCGCCGACCTCGTCGGACTGAGCGGCCTTGCCCGCGGCCGCCTTGCCAGCGGCCTTGCCCGCGTCGGCCGCGATCTTGCCCAGCGCCGCCTCGACCGACGGCGCGCTCGACGCCAGCATCGGCTTGAGCGGCTGGCCGACCAGCAGCCCGAAGTCCGAGAGCGCGTCCGCGCCGCCGGCCAGCGCGGCCTCCGCCACCGCGGGCAGCGACCCCCGCAGCATCACCGCGCGCCGCACCAGCGCGACCGGCACCTCGGACGCCCGCGCCACCGCCTCGGTCATCACCCCGTCGAGCGCCCCCTGGCGCAGTTCCCCGGACAGCAGCCGGACCAGGAAGTACTGTTCCTCGATCGTCGCGGCGCCCATCACCTCGTCGACCAGCCGCTTCCGCTCGGCGACCGACCCCGGGCCGACCACCGCCCCGATCTCGCTGAACGACGCGTCCACCCCGAGAACCGTCAGCGACGGCGCGGCCGACGCGGCCGGCGCGGAGCGCAGCGCCGCCCACCCCACCCCGATCTGCCGCTGCGGCAGCTCACCGGACAGGTACGCCACCACGATCGGCACCTCACCCGGCCGGGCATCCCGGAGCGCAGCCGCGATCGCGGCTATCTTGGCCAGCCGCCCGGCCGAGCCCGCGACCGCCCTGGAAACCTCGGCAACCTCTGCTAGCAGCACCCGTCCATTGTGACCCCTCGGTCATCCCGCCGGCCGCCGCACCGCCACGCCGTGCAGAAGTCCGTCGATGAAGACGGCGAGCTTCCTAGGCCGCCAGACGACGTATGTAAAGGAGGCTACTTATGGTGACCAGAAGTCTTGGAGCAGACTTCCGGCGTGCGGTCGGCGACCGTTCAGGTTACTGTCACAGCCTGGAGCCATGGAAGCCGTGACAGCGACTCCGCGCTTGCTAGTCGTGGACGACGAGCCGACGATCCTGGAGCTGCTGTCGGGATCCCTCCGTCTGGCGGGGTTCGAGGTGGTGACGGCGGCCAGCGGCGACGATGCGGTGCGCGCCGCCGCGTCCTCCCGCCCGGATCTTGTCCTGCTCGACGTGATGATGCCGGACGGCGACGGGTTCGATGCGCTCCGCCGGATACGTTCCGGTGGTTCCGAGGTTCCGGTGATCTTCCTGACCGCGCGGGACGAGGTGCCGGACCGCGTCAAGGGCTTCGACCTGGGCGGGGATGACTACGTCACCAAGCCCTTCAGCCTGGAGGAGCTACTCGGCCGGATCCGGGCGGTGCTGAAGCGCACTCGGCCGGACGATCCCGGTTCGAGGCTGCGCGTCGCCGACCTCGAGCTGGACTCCGGCGCGCACGAGGTCAGGCGAGACGGCGCCGTCGTCGCCCTGACGCCCACGGAGTACCGGCTGCTGCAGTTCCTGATGGTGAACGCCGGCCGGGTAGTCAGCAAGGGCCAGATCCTGGACCAGGTCTGGGGGAGCGACGACCCGGACCGCGACGGCAACGTGGTCGAGCCGGCCGTCAGCTACCTGCGGCGCAAGGTCGACCAAGGCCAGCCGAGGCTGATCCACAACGTCCGCGGCTTCGGTTACGTGCTCCGGATCCCGCCGCCGTGAGTACGGGCCGGTTGCGGACGGCCCTGCCGGGCGTGTCGCTGCGGACCCGGGTAATGGCGACCGCCGCGCTCCTAGTCGTTCTGACGTCCCTGGTGACCGCGGTTCTCGGTACCACGCTGCTGCGCAGCTACCTGCTTTCCCGGGCAGACAACCAGCTTAAGGACTTCGCGACGGTCGCCACCCGCATCGTGGAGCGGGAGCCGCTCCAGCCCAGTGACAGCAGTCGTCATCAGTCGCTGCCCGCCCAGTTCCTGGTCGAGAAGGTCGCTTCTGACGGGCAGGTCAGCATGGCGGGCGGCCCGCTCGGCAGCGCGGACGGACCGCAACTGTCGGCCGCGCAGCTCAGTGACGTCGGAACGCCGTTCACGACCGCCGCCGCGGGTACGTCGGGAGACACCTGGCGGGTGCTGGTGGAGCACGACCCCAACGGAGGTCATCTGGTCATCGCGAGCAGTCTCGGCGACCTCGACAGCACGGTCACCCGCCTGGAGATTGCCGACGCGCTGGCCGCCGCCGCCGCCGTCGTGCTGCTCGCCGCACTCGGACTGCCGCTGGTACGGGCCAGCCTGGCGCCGCTTCGGGAGATCGAGTCGACGGCGGCGGCGATCGCGGGCGGTGACCTCTCCCGGCGCATCGACCACGCAGCGGGTAATACCGAGGTCGGGCGGCTGGCGGAGGCGCTGGACACGATGCTTGCCAGCATCGAGACCGCCTACCTGGCGCGAGCGGACGGCGAGGCCCGCGCTGTGCAATCACAGGACCGGATGCGGCGTTTCATCGCCGATGCCAGCCATGAGTTGCGCACGCCGCTGACCTCGATGCGCGGGCTGGCCGAGTACGGCCTGCTGCAGGGCGGCGAGGCCAGCCCGGAGGAACAGCTGAGGCTGATGGGGCTGATCGCCCGCGAAAGCGGCCGGATGGGTCGGCTGGTGGACGATCTTCTGCTGCTGGCGAGGTTCGACGCCGGGCGCGCCCTCGAGCGCCGGCCCGTCGACCTGGCTAGCATCGCGGCCGAGGCCGTCCAGCAGGCCCGCATCGTGGCCGCCGGTCGGCCGATCACGCTCGAGGCGGACGAACCGGTGATCGTGGACGCCGACGCGGAGCGGCTGCGCCAGGTCATCGACAACCTGATCGGCAATGCCATCCAGCACACCCCGGCCGGAACGCCGGTAACGGTGACCGTGTCCAGCGAGTCCGGGAGCGGGCTGCTCACCGTCGCCGACCAGGGGCCGGGCATGACCAAGGAACAGGCGTCGCACGTGTTCGAGCGGTTCTACCGGACCGACGACGCCCGGACCCGCGCCAGTGGCGGCGCCGGGCTCGGCCTGGCCATCGCGGCGTCGCTGGCCGCCGCCCACGGCGGGGAGCTCACGGTCGATACGGAGCCCGGCCACGGAGCCGCGTTCCATCTGCGCCTCCCGCAGGCAGAGACCTTCCAGGTGACCGCAAGCTAATCGCAAGGCAGGCTTCGCTAACTGCCTTGCCGAGGCGGACGAGCGTTACGCGGAACGAGATCGCATAACGGCAAGTCGCTTTTCGCGGATCTTATCGTCACCAATCCTTGGCGTGCCGTTGCGGAACGTTTGCGCAAAGCTTGGGGTAAATCCGCGCTGAGCAATCTTTCGGCGCGCTCCCCGTTTCCCTCCACAGAAGCTCCAGCGTGGGCTGGCATAACTGAGGTTAACAGCCCAGGAGACTAGGAGTTAAAAGAGATGTTTTCCAGCAAGCGGTCCAGGGTCATCGCAGCCGGAATAGCGGCCGTCGTGATCGCGGGCGGTTCCTACGGGATCGTCGACGCCACCTCCAGCAGCGCCACCACCACGGCAAGCAGTAGCAGTGGCAGTACCACCAGTAGCGGTGGCCACGGCTTTGCCGGCGGTTCCGGTGCCGGCGGTTCCGGAGCCGGCGGCTTTGGCGGCGGTTCTGGAGCCGGGGGAAGCGGGTCCAACGCCCGGTCCGGGCCGGCCGCGGGCGGCTCGGTCGGCACAGCCAGCAGCGTGACCGCGTCCGGCTTCACGCTCACGACGGCAACCGGCCAGAAGGTGACCATCAAGGAAGCGTCCTCCACCACCTACGAGCAGGGCACCAGCCCGGCCTCGATCAGCGCCGTCACCAGCGGCGCACCGGTTCTCGTGCTGGGGACGACCGACAGCTCGACCATCACCGCCAGCCAGGTCATCGTGGATCCGCCCAGCAGCAGCGCATCGTCCCCCGGCGGGCAGACGATCGGCTATTCCAAGGGGACGCAGGGTTCGACCGAGAAGGTCGGCACGATCCCGTCCGACTACAGCCAGGGGTCGGGAACCCTCGCCAGCGGCACGACCGCGGACAAGGCGACCGAAGCCGCGCTGGCCGTCTACCCCGGCGGCACCATCGACCGGGTGGTAGAGCTCAGCAACGGCGATTACGAGGTCCACAACATCGGCGTCAACTGGCCCCACCACATCTTCGTCAACGCCGACTTCCAGGTCATCGGCGCCGACGACTAGCTTTCGGCGCATCCGCGGCGCGAAGACAGCGCGCATTAGCGCTGTGGCCCACAGCGCTAATCACCCCTTGGCGCTGTGGCCCACCGCGCCAATAGGTTCAGCGCTGTGGCCCACCGCGCCAACAGGTCGCTAGCGCTGTGGCCCACAGCGCCAATAGCCCGACAGCGCTGTGGCCCACAGCGCCAACAGCGGATCGCAAACCGGCCGCAGCCGGACGCAAATGGCCCGCGCAGCCGGGCTGCACGGGCCATTCAGCGATCGGTCGGGCGTGAAACGATCAGCCCTGGGCGACGTCCGCCTTCGGGCGACGGAAGCGCCGCCGGGTCTCGCCTGCCGGCCACAGGTAGTAGCCGGTGGGGAGGAGGCGGAGGTTGACCTTGTCGTCCAGCGTGCCCCACAGGCCGCGCCGGAAGAAGATCGCGATCACGATCGCGACCAGGCCGAGGACGATCAGGTACCAGGCGTTGTAGGACTCCAGCGTCTGCTGGAGCACGATGAAGACGGCCGTCCCGATGATCGGCCCCTCGATCGTGCCGATGCCGCCGATGATCACCGCGAACGCCATCTCGGCGGTCCACTGCACGCTGAACACGCCGCCGGACGTGCCCGGGACGACCTGGAGCTGCTGGATCGCGAGCACCCCGCCCGCCGCCCCGCAGCCGGCCGCGGCGACCACGAAGACCAGCAGCCGGGCCATGCCCGACCCGGACGCCGGAGGACCGCGCCGCCCGCTCGTCGTCGCGGATCGCGGTCAGCACCAGCCCGACCCGCGAGCGGAGCAGGAAGTACACGCCGCCGATGGCGAGCACCGCGACGATCAGCGCCGCCCAGTAGGTGTAGGCGGCGAGCACCGCCGGGTCCATCCCGGTCAGCCCCGGCAGCGGCTCGCCGGTGCCGCCGCCGATGGACTGGATCTGCTCGATGACCAGCATGATCGCCGCCGCGAGGACCCAGGTGGCGATCGCGAAGTAGCCGGTCCGCAGCCGCGACACCAGCCACCACAGCGGCAGCGCGCAGACCGCCGCGCCGATCGCCGCGATCGGCAGCCCGAGCCACGGGCGTGACCCCGTGCATCGCCGGGATCAGCACGAAGTACGCGCCGAGCCCGAAGAACGCCTGCTGCCCGACCGAGACCAGCCCGGCGTACCCGGCCAGCAGGTTCCACATCGAGGCGAGCGTGAGCACGATCAGCGCCTGCACCATGATGCCGGTGGTGCCGGGGCCGATGTAGTACGGGAACAGGAACAGCACGACGACCACGACGATCGCGCCGACGCCGCTCCACGCCACGTTCCTGCGCGACCGGGTGACTCTCAATTCTTTTTCTCCCGAACGGACCGTCGGTCTTCGCCATCTCCGTCATGACTGAGTCCTCCGGCCGGTAAGCCCCTGCGGCCAGACCACGAGCACCAGCAGGAAGATGACGTACCCGCCGAGCTGCTCGTAGCCGATGTTGATCTGGGCGCCGATCTGCTGGGCGACGCCGAGGATGATGCCGCCGAGCAGCGTGCCCCACAGCGAGCCGAGCCCGCCGATCACCACCGCCGCGAACGCGAACAGCAGGATCGTGTCGGTCCCGGTGGTCGGGTCGATCGTCGTGGTCAGGCCGTAGGACATCCCGGCCAGCGCCACCGTGCCGAACGCGATCGCGGCGGCGATGCCGAACACGTGCCGGTAGTCCGCGCCCGACAGCTGGGCGGCCTCCCGGTCGTCGGCCACGGCGCGGATCAGCCGCCCGTACTTGGAGCCGGTGAGGAAGTACTGCAGGGCCAGCAGCACCGCGACGGCGAGGATGAAGATGTACACGTCGAGCCAGGCGATCGTGATCTGCGAGCCGATCGAGAACGAGGCGGTGGTGAAGCTGTCGCCGACCGCCAGCCCCCGGCTGTCGGAGGTGAAGAACTGCAGCAGGCCGTTCTCGATGACGATCGACAGGCCGAACGTGACGATCAGCGTGGTCAGCTCGCCGCGGCTGAGCGCGGCCTGGATGACGGACCGCTGCAGCACGTAGCCGAGCACCGCCATCGCCAGCACGACCACCGGCACCGACCACAGGAACGGCAGGTGGATGGCGGCCACGATCCCGACGCCGACGTACCCGGCGACGGTCGCGAGGTCGCCGTGGGCCAGGTTGACCACCTTCATCACGCCGAACAGCAGCGAGAGCCCGCAGGCGAACAGCGCGTACAGGCCGCCGGTCAAGATGCCCTGGATGACGGCGTTAACCCAGGCCATTAGGGGTTGCTCCCATCGGTGACTCCGAAGTAGGCCGCCTCGACCTGGTCGCGGGTGACCTCGGCGGGGGTGCCCTCAAGCGTGGTGTGCCCCTCGAGCATGCACTGGAGGTGGGTGGCGACCCGGAGCGCCTGGCTGACGTCCTGCTCGACCAGCAGCACGGTGACGCCGGACTCCAGGACCTGCGGCAGCATCGCGTAGATCCGCTGGACGATCACCGGCGCGAGGCCGAGCGAGAGCTCGTCGAGCAGCAGCACCTGCGGGTTGGCGACCAGCGCGCGGCCGATGGCGACCGACTGCTGCTCGCCGCCGGACATCTGCGCGGTCTTCTGGCCGCGCCTGTCCTTCATCCACGGGAACAGCTCGAAGACCCGCTCGATGGTCCACGGGCCCTTCCGCGCGTAGGTCGCGCCGACCTTGAGGTTCTCCTCCAGGGTGAGGGACGGGAACAGCCGCCTGCCCTCGGGAACCATCCCGATCCCGGCGGTGGCGCGCTTCTCCGGGCGCACCCCGGTGATGTCCCTGCCCTCGTAGCTGATCGTGCCCTCGGTCGGATGGTGCAGCCCGGCGATCGTGCGCAGCAGCGTCGACTTGCCGGCCCCGTTGGCGCCGATGATCGCGTACACCTCGCCCGGGTACACCGCCAGCGAGATGCCCGAGAGCGCCTTGAGCTGCCCGTGGTGGACGACAAGGTCGCGAACCTCGAGCAGTGGGGCGGCCGCGCGAAGTCCCGGTCCGTTCGGCTCACTCATGCTCTTGATCTTTCTTTTCCGGCTCTGCGAGCGGCGCGTCGGCCGACAGGTCGGGGTCGGCGCCGAAGTAGATCTCGCGCACCCGGGGGTTGGCGAGCACCTCGGCCGGGGTGCCGTCGCCGATGAACTCCCCGCCGTACAGGCAGGTCATCCGGGAGACGAGCGAGGTGAGGGCGCGGACCACGTGCTCGATCCAGATCACCGCGATGCCCTCGGCGTTGATCGCGCGGACGATCTCGACCAGGACGGTGACCTCGGGGTCGGTCGAGACCGCCGGCCACCTCGTCAAGCAGCAGCAGGGACGGCCCGGTCGCGAGCGCGCGGGCGATCTCCAGCCGCTTGCGGGCAAGCAGCCCGAGCCGGCCGGCCGGGGTGTTGGCCTCGACCGCGATCCCGGTCCGCTCGAGCGCGGCGCGCGGCGGCCGCGTAGCTGGCCTTGCGGCGCTGCCCGCCGCCCTGCTGGGCGGCGACGAGCACGTTCTCGAACACGGTCATGTCCGTGAACGGGCGGGGGACCTGGTAGGTCCGCCCGATGCCGAGGCGGGCGCGGGCGGCTGGAGTCGAGCCGGGTGATGTTCCGCCCGGCGAAGTTCACCTGGCCGGCGCCAGGGGTCAGGTCGCCCGAGATGAGGCCGAACAGGCTGGTCTTGCCAGCGCCGTTCGGCCCCACGATCCCGACCGTCTCCCCGGCGTCGACCGTGAAGGACAGATCTTCCGCGATGACGACGCGGCCGAACCGCTTCGTCACGTGGTCGAGTTCAAGCAGTGCCATGGCTCACTTAAAGGTCGGCAGCAGGTCGCCGGTGATCTTGGCCAGCGGCTGCAGGGTGTTGTCGACGACCTTGGCCTCGAGCGGGTAGGTCGTGCCCTTCTGCCACTGGATGCCGACCGGCGGGGTGATCGCGACACCGGGGGCCGGGTTCGTCTTCACGTTGGTCGAGGTGTAGTCGAGCGGGTCCGGCCACCGCCTGGGGGAGGTTGACCTTGAACAGCGCCGCCGCAACCTCTTCCTTGTTGTGCGGGTCGTTCACCCCCATGAACGCCTGGTAGGCGATCTCGAAGAGGCTGTAGTTGCTGATGTTCGCGTTCGGCTGGCCCTTGCCGGCGGACGTGTAGAGGTCCGCCAGCTGCTGGCAGGTCTGCCCGGTGAAGGACGAGGTCCACGGCAGCTACGGCACCCACCAGCTGTCGGTGGCGATGTTGTAGGCCTCGGAGCCCATCGCGTAGGCGTCGGTCGGGAACAGCAGCACCTTGGCGACGGTGGCGAGCTTCGGCTTGAAGCCCTGCTGGAGGGACTGCTTCCACATGGTGGCGAAGTCCGGCGGCAGCGGCACGTTGGTGAAGAAGTCGGCTCCCGAGCTCTTGAACTGCGAGATCATCGACGTGTAGTTGGTCAGCCCGTCGGCGTACGGCGATGACAGGTCGATCGTGTAGCCCGCCCCCTTGGCGATCGGCGGGAACACGGCCCGGAACGCGTTGCCGTCGGCGTCGTTCGGGAACGCGGCCGCGACGATGTGGTTGTTGCCGTGCTGCTTGCCGATCCGGTTCCACATCGGGATGAAGCACTCGACCAGGTGCTCCGCCCCGAGGAAGTACATGACCGTCCACTTGGGCTTGAACGTCTGGTGGCCCGGAGTGGGGTTGCCGCCGAGGTTGGCGTACCACGACTCCCACGGGATGTTGGAGCAGACGAGCGGGGTGCCGAGGGTCTCGGCCTGGCTCGCGACCGCGTTCACCGTCTCCGGGGTGGAGGACGCGAACAGCATGTCCACGTTGTCGTTCTGGATCGCCTGCTTGGCCAGCGTGCCGGCCATGGTGACGCTCGACTGGCTGTCGTACGACTTGATGTTGACCGTGTAGGTCGAGCCGCCGATCTTGAAGCCGTTCTTGTACTGCGAGGTCGCCATGATCTGCTCGATGACCCACGAGTCGGGGTAGCCGAACCCGGACAGGGAACCGGTGATCGGGTGGATCCAGCCGATCGTGATTTCCTTGCTGGCGGAGGCGCTGCCACCGGAGCCGGTGCTGGCAGTGGCGCTGGTGCTGCTGGTAGCGCCCTTAATGCCTGAGCTGCAGGCCTCGAGGAGGCTGCCGCCGCCCACGACGGCCGCGCCAACGCCGGCCGCGCGGAACAGGCTACGCCGGGAAAAACCGCCGGCGGACGACTGGCTGCCGGCGGGGTCCGGCTTTGCAGTCTGGTCAGTCATGGTCTTGGATCTCTCCTTTAAAAGTGCGCATCCATGTCCAGGCACCTGACCACGTCGTTGGGGGACGGTGTCTCGTGACTCAGCGTTGCGAAACCTGTGGTGACCACGTGCGCCACCGCGAGGATTCACAGAGGCTAACATCACGCCCGTCCCATACGTGGGGAAAGGTGCCTGTATGTGGCTCTTGTAGTGCGAGGTTTCCACAGCCTTCGGCGATGTCGCAGCAGGATGGCACAGCGCGTTATGCAACTGTTTCATGGATGGGATGGCTCTGAATGTCCGAAGATGTTCGCTGTGCGAACAGGCGGCGGCGGTTACTGGTGGTGACGGACGGGAGCGTGGCCGGCCGCTCGCGGTCCGCTGTCGCCGGGATTACCCCTAAGCCCTCGTCATCTGGCACAATGGGGTCTCGATGCTTGGCCGCGTGGCGCCCTCTCTCCGTCCGCCCGGTCCGGCGCCTTCGTTGGTCCGGCCGGCCATTCCCCGCTGGCGGGTGCCCGACACACGTACCTAATGCTGGGAGAAGAGCACAGCCGTGGCTGTCAAGATCAAGCTAAAGCGCCTGGGCAAGATCCGGGAACCGTTCTACCGCATCGTCGTCGCCGACGCGCGCACCAAGCGGGACGGCCGCGCGATCGAGGAGATCGGCAAGTACCACCCCAAGCTGGAGCCGTCGCTCATTCAGATCGACTCCGACCGCGCGCAGTACTGGCTGTCGGTCGGCGCCCAGCCGACCGAGTCGGTCCAGCGCCTGCTGACCATCACCGGTGACTGGCAGAAGTTCAAGGGCCTGCCCGGTACCGAGGGCACGCTGAGGACGGCCGAGCCGAAGGCCGACAAGAAGGAGCGCTACGAGGAGCTCGTGAAGGAGTCCTTCGCGGCCAAGGAGGCCAAGGCGGCCGCCAAGCCGGCCAGGTCCTCCGCTCCCAAGCGCGACGCCAAGAAGGCCGAGGCCGCTCCGGCCGCCGCCGAGGCGCCCGCCGCCGAAGCGCCGGCCGCCGAAGCGCCGGCCGAGGCTGTCGAGGCCAAGGCGACTGAGGCTGTCGAGGCCGAGGCGACTGAGGCTGTCGAGGCCAAGGCGCCTGAGGCCAAGGCGACTGAGGCCACGACCGCCGACGGCGCGGTCACCGAGACTGCTGCGGCGGGCGACGGTGGCAGCGAGGGCTGAGGTGCTTGAGGAGTCCCTCGAGCACCTGATCCGGGGCATCGTGACGCACCCGGATGACGTTCGCGTGATGAGCAGGATGCTCCGCCGGGGCAACGTCCTTGAGGTTCGCGTGCACCCCGACGACCTGGGCAAGGTCATCGGCCGGGGTGGGCGCACCGCCCGGGCGCTGCGGACCGTGATCGGGTCCCTGGCCGGGAACCGGCACGTCCGCATCGACCTGCTCGAGACCGGCGAAGTTCGCTAGCGAACTGATGCAGGTCACCGTCGGCCGCATTGGCCGTCCGCACGGGGTTCGCGGCGACGTGGTGGTCGGTGTCCGTACCGATGAGCCGGAGCTGAGGTTCGCTCGCGGCTCGCGGCTGGACACCGACCCCGTTGGCGTCGGCCCGCTGACCGTGGCCGGCTCCCGCTGGCACTCGGGTGAGCTGCTGGTCCGGTTCGCCGAGGTCGGCGACCGGACCGCCGCGGCCGAGATCGGCGGCACCTGGCTGCTGGTCGACTCGGCCGTGCTCGGCGCGCTCGACGACCCCGACGAGTTCCGCGACGGCGACCTGGTCGGCCTCACCGTGCGCACGGTGGACGGCGCCGTCGTGGGAACCGTCGCCGATGTGCTCCACCACGGCCAGGACGTCCTCGCCGTCGACCCGGTCGGCGCGGCGGGTGCGGCGGGTGCGGCGGGCCCGGCCGGCGCGCAGATCCTGGTCCCGTTCGTCAAGGCGATCGTCCCCGAGGTGGACATCGCCGGCGGCTTCCTCGTCATCGACCCGCCCGAGGGCCTGCTCAACCTAGGCGACGCCACCTGATACAGCTGGAACCGTCGTTCCGGCACCACGATCACGAAGAATCTTTCATGGCGAAGGATAATTGTCGTATAGGTGCATAAATCCTTCGTGATCACGCTCCGCCGCCCGGGAGGGGCCACGATGCGCATCGACATTGTCACGATATTCCCTGATTACTTCGGGCCGATCGACCCGGCCGGCCGGGTCGGGGCGTCCGGCCCGCTCGGGGTCTCGCTCATCGGCAAGGCCGGCGCGCGCGGCGACATCGACTTCCGCGTCCACGACCTGCGGCGCTGGACGACCGACATCCACCACACGGTCGACGACACCCCCTTCGGCGGCGGCCCCGGCATGGTCATGAAGCCCGACGTCTGGGGCGCGGCCCTCGACGACGTGCTGGCCGAGGCGGCCGCCGACGCGGCGCTCGCCGACGCGGCTCCGGCCGACCCGACGCAGGCGGCTTCCGCGGCCGCGGAGGCGCCGCGCGGCTGGTGGTGCCCGCGCCCAGCGGGGCGCCGTTCACCCAGGAGCTGGCGGCCGCCTACGCGGCCGAGGGCCACCTGGTGTTCGCGTGCGGCCGCTACGAGGGGATCGACTCGCGGGTGGTGGCCGACGCCAGGACGCGGATGGTCGTGGACGAGGTCAGCATCGGCGACTACGTGCTGGCCGGGGGAGAGGCCGCCGTCGCCGTGATCGTGGAGGCCGTCTGCCGTCTGCTGCCAGGCGTGCTCGGGAACGAGCAGTCGGCCGCCGACGACTCGTTCGGCGGGTCCGGGGGCGCGATGAGCGGGCTGCTCGAGGGGCCGGTCTACACCCGGCCTCGCTCTTGGCGCGGTCTCGAGGTGCCTGACGTGCTACTGTCTGGTCACCACAAGGCCATCGCCCGCTGGCAGCGGGATGAGGCGCTGCGCCGCACCGCCGCTAACCGGCCGGACCTGATCCGCCGACTGGCGGCCACCGGCGACGGCCTTGACAAGCGGGACCGGCAGGTGCTCGCCGAGGCCGGTTTTCCGGTTGACGGCGAGAGTATGGCACTCTGAGTTTCGACTACACTGGGAGCGCTGCCCTTTCGGGCCTTGACTCCGCCGGGGTGCTCCCTGGCTAAACGCAGGCTTACACCCGGATGCGCGCTGCCGCGCATTTCCGACCAGGACTGAGGAAGATCCATCATGCACACCGCGATCGCCGAGCTTGAGCAGGCACAGCTCCGGGACGACATCCCGGCCTTCAACCCCGGTGACACTCTCAAGGTGCACGTCAAGGTCACGGAAGGCAACCGCTCGCGGATCCAGGTCTTCCAGGGTGTCGTCATCCGCCGCCAGGGCGGCGGCCTGCGCGAGACCTTCACCGTGCGCAAGGTGAGCTACGGCGTTGGCGTCGAGCGGACCTTCCCGGTGCACAGCCCGTCGATCGACAAGATCGAGGCGGTCACCCGCGGCCGCGTCCGCCGGGCCAAGCTCTACTACCTGCGTGACCTGCGCGGCAAGGCCGCCAGGATCAAGGAGCGGCGGGAGACCGTCGCCAGCTGATTACGGCTGACGGCTGATTCCGGGTGACCCCCGATCCTGCCACGCCAGCGCCGGATGCTGAATCCGGCGCCGGAGGTGGCGGACGACCAGGCACCATCGGACGACGACGCGAATCCCGAGGCAAGCGGGGAGAGTCCCGAGCCCGGCGGGGAAAACGAGAAGAGCGGGACCAAGCGGAAGCGACCCTTCTGGCGGGATCTCAGCGTTATCGTGATCGCGGCGCTGGTCCTGACGATCCTGCTGAAGGCGTTCGTCGTCCAGGTGTTCTCCATCCCCTCCGGGTCGATGGAGAACACCCTCCTCCCCGGTGACCGGATCCTGGTCAACAAGATGGTCTACCGGCTCCGCCCGATCGAGCGCGGCGACATCGTCGTGTTCAGCGGGTCCGGGTCGTGGGATCCGCCGACGCCTCGTCGAGCGCCGTTCAGCGCTCTGGGACCGGGTGATCGGGCCTGGTCGGGATCGCCGGCCCGGGCACCGACTACGTCAAGCGCGTGATCGGCGTTCCCGGCGACCACGTGGTCTGCTGCAACGCGCTCGGCCAGGTCACGGTCAACGGCGTCGCGCTGAGCGAGAAGTCCTACATCGACCCGGGGGCCGCGCCGTCCCAGATCCGGTTCAACATCACCGTCCCGCCGGGCAGGCTCTGGGTGATGGGCGACAACCGGGCCGACTCCGACGACTCCCGCTACCGGACCGGCGACCCCGGCGGCGGGACGATCCCGGAGAGCGCGGTCGTGGGCCGGGCGTTCGTGATCATCTGGCCCCTCTCCCGGATCTCCGATCTGCCCATCCCGAACACGTTCCAGCAGGCCGGGCTGCGCGCTGCGGCCGCGGTCGGCACCGCCTCGCCGGCCGCCGTCGGAGGCGGCGCCGCCGCCCTGTCGGCCGGCGTGCTCGTCTGGCGGCGTCGCCGCCGGAACTGAGGCCGCTGCCGGGATTGCCCCGGTTTGCGGTAGAAACAATACGGTCCAGTTGGCCGGGCCTGGCGGAAGTGGCGATACGCTCACTGTGATGAGCGACGACGACGCCGCCTGGCGGAGCGGAACAGGGGGAGCGCGGATGAGCGGTTCGGGCGCGCGGGACGGCTTCGGATCGCCGCCCTGGGACCCGGCCGATCCGGTGCCCCACCCCGACCTCGACGACACCCAGGCGCTGCCGGGCCTTGGCTCGATTCCCGGTCCGGTCGGGTCCGGCCCCGGGCCGGGCGGCGGCGGCCCCTCGGCCGACCCCAGGTTCGGCGGCGGCAGCCTCTTTCGGCGGACGGGTCTTCGGCGGGACGCGCTTCGACGGCCGCGGGCAGAGGTCCCCCCGCGCCGACGAGACCCGCGTCGACCTCAAGGCGGCCGTCGACGGGACGGACGCGGCCGACCGGTGCGGGCGGCGGAGGCCGCGACGGGAAGCGCGACGGCGGCAAGTCTGGCAAGGACGGCAAGCGCCGCCGCAGCTTCTGGCGCGAGCTTCCTGTGCTCATCGTGCTCGCGGTGGTCCTCGCGCTGCTCGTCAAGTCGTTCGTGATCCAGGCCTTCTACATCCCGTCCGCCTCGATGCAGAACACGCTCGAAATCGGCGACCGGGTGCTGATCAACAAGATCGTGTTCCACACCCGCCCGATCCACCGCGGCGACATCGTCGTGTTCGACGGCACCGGGTCGTGGGATGTCGCCGATCTCGACCAGCTCGAACGTCTTCAGCAAGGCGGTCAGCGAGCTCGAGGGCATCGTCGGCATCAGCCACGACTCCCATATCTACATCAAGCGCGTGATCGGCGTTCCCGGCGACCACGTGGTCTGCTGCAACGCCAAGGGCCAGATCACGGTCAACGGGGTGGCGCTGAGCGAGAGCTCGTACCTGTACCCGGGCAGCCAGCCGTCCGCCCAGTCGTTCAACATCACCGTCCCGCCCGAGCGTCTGTGGGTGATGGGCGACCACCGGATCGTCTCCTACGACTCCCGAGGGCACATGGGCGATCCCGGCGGCGGGACGATCCCCGAGAGCGGGGTGCTCGGCCGCGCCTTCGTGATCATCTGGCCGCCGAGCCGGTGGGGGATCCTCAACATCCCCGCGACCTTCGAGCAGCCCCAGCTGAACGCCTCCAACGCCGCGGCCGGCGGATCGACCGCGGCCCTGGTCGCGGCGATGGACAACGGCACCCCGATCCAGTCGGCCGGGTCGGCCGTGCCGCTTGGCCTCGGCTTCGCCGGGGCGATCCCGCTCACGCTGCTGCAGCGGACCGCCCGCCGTCGCCTGAAGTCCCGCCGCTCCCGCCGCAAGGCCTCCTAGAGCCGTCACTACCGCCACTCCCGCACGTGAGCCGGGAGCGGCCGGGGCGCGGTTGGCGTACGCTTCTTGGTGATGGTCGCTCCCTCCTACACGCCGCGGCGTAATGCCGGCCTCGCCGCCTATGAGAACGTGCTCGCCCGGGCCGGACTCGCCCCGGTCGCGGGTATTGACGAGGCCGGGCGCGGGTGCGTGCGCCGGGCCCCTGGTGGTCGCCGCCGTCGTGCTCGACCGCGCCGGGATCAAGCGGATGCCGGGCCTGGCCGACTCCAAGCTGCTCACCCCCGCCGTCCGCGAGGACCTGTACGGGCAGATCGTCAAGCGCGCGCTGGACTGGCACGCGGTGGTGATCCCGCCCGGCGAGATCGACCGCCTCGGGCTGCACGTGTGCAACGTCGAGGGCATGCGCCGCGCGTTCGCCGCCCTCCGCAGCAGCCCCGGCTACGTGCTGACCGACGGCTTCCCGGTGAGCGGCCTGACCGCGCCGAACCTGGCGATGTGGAAGGGCGACCGGGTGGCCGCGTCGGTCGCCGCCGCGTCGATCGTGGCCAAGGTGACCAGGGACCGGATGATGCGCGAGCTTGACGAGCGTTACCCGGAATATGGCTTCTGCCGTCACAAGGGGTATGTAACCGAGGAGCACCAGCGCGCGCTGGCGGTGCACGGGCCGTCCGCGGTCCACCGCCGATCGTTCCGGAACGTCACCGACGGTCTGCAGGGGGAGGGAGAATAGAACCATGAGCGCGGAAGACCTGGAAAAGTACGAAGCGGAAATGGAGCTGCAGCTCTACCGCGAGTACCGGGACGTCGTCGGCCTGTTCACCCACGTGGTGGAGACGGAGCGCCGGTTCTACCTGACCAACGACGTGGACCTGAAGGTGCGGGCCGCGGACAACGGCGAGGTTTTCTTCGAGGTCACCATGCACGACGCGTGGGTCTGGGACATGTACCGCCCCGCCCGTTTTGTGAAGAATGTGCGGGTAGTGACCTTCAAGGACGTCAACATCGAGGAGTTGGCCAAGAGTGACCTCGAACTGCCCGCCGACGAGAACGGCAAGCCGGGCTTTTCCAGCTAAAACCGAATCCACGCGGGCTCATGCTAGGCCTGCCCGACGGGGTGACCGCCTGCCTGTTCGACATGGACGGGGTGGTGACCAAGACCGCGGTCGTGCACGCCGCCGCCTGGAAGCAGATGTTCGACGAGTTCCTCCGCTCGCAACCGGGCCAGGCCCCGTTCGACCCGGCCAAGGACTACGACGAGTACGTCGACGGCAAGCCGAGGCTCGAGGGCACCGAGTCGTTCCTCGAGTCAAGGCACATCGACCTCCCCGTCGGCGACCCGTCCGACAAGCCGGGCGCGCACACCGTCTGGGGCCTCTCCAACCGGAAGAACGAGCTGGTCCTCGAGGTCCTCAAGCGCGACGGGGTCGAGGTCTACCCCGGCTCGAGACGGTACATCGACGCCGTCCGCAGCGGCCGGCCTCAAGACCGCCATCGTCTCCTCAAGCGCCAACACCGAGGCGGTGCTGAAGGCGGGCGGGGTGGCGGACCTGTTCGACGCCCGGGTCGACGCCAACGTCGCCAAGGAACGCGGGCTGCACGGCAAGCCCGCCCCCGACACCTTCCTCGAGGCCGCCCGGATGCTCGGCGTGGAGCCCGCCAACGCCGCCGTCTTCGAGGACGCGCTGGCCGGCGTCGCGGCCGGCCACGCGGGCAAGTTCGGGCTGGTGGTCGGGGTAGACCGGGTCGGGCAGGCCGACGCGCTGCGCGAGCACGGCGCCGACGTGGTGGTCAAGGACCTGGCGGACCTTCTGTAAGCGGACGGGAAGACACCCAAGTGATCACGAACGAGCCGTACGGCGCTGAGCCCTGGTCCCTCACCGAGAGCAGCCTTAACCTGGACATGCTCGCGCAGAGCGAGTCGGTCTTCGCACTCTCCAACGGGCACATCGGCCTCCGCGGCAACCTCGACGAAGGCGAGCCCAACGGGCTGCCCGGCACCTACCTGAACTCGGTCTACGAGGACCGGCCGCTGCCCTACGCGGAGGCCGGGTACGGGTTCCCCGACACCGGGCAGACCGTCATCAACATCACCAACGGCAAGATCATCAGGCTGCTGGTCGACGACGAGCCGTTCGACATCAGGTACGGCACCGTCCGCGAGCACACCCGCACCCTCGACCTGCGGGCCGGCACCCTGACCAGGAACGTCACCTGGACGTCGCCCGCCGGGCACACGGTCAAGGTCAACTCGGTCCGGCTCGTCTCGCTGACCCAGCGCGCGATCGCCGCGTTCTCGTACTCGGTCACGCCGGTCGACGAGCCGCTCCGCCTGGTGCTGATGTCGGAGCTGGTCGCCAACGAGGACATCCCGATCGCGGCCGGCGACCCCCGCGCCGCCGCCGCCCTCGCCAAGCCCCTCGTCAGCGAGGAGCACATGGCGGTGGACGGCGGCAGGCCCCGGGCCTTCCTCGTGCACAGCACCCGCTCGAGCGGGCTCCGGCTGGCTGCCGCGATGAGTCACGACATCCACGGCCCGGAGCGCATGGCCATCCAGTCAGAGTCATTCCCCGACCTCGGCCGTCTCATGATCGCGGCCGAGGTGCCGGTGGGCGAGGAGCTGCGCATCGTCAAGTACGTCGGCTACGGCTGGTCGGCCGAGCGGTCCAGGCCCGCCCTGGTCGACCAGGTCAGCGGCGCGATCGCGGCCGCCCAGCTGACCGGCTGGGACGGGCTGCTGGCCGAGCAGCGGGCCTACCTGGACGACTTCTGGGAGGGCGCCGACGTCGAGGTGCACGGCGACGTCGAGATCCAGCAGGCGGTCAGGTTCGGCCTCTTCCACATCCTGCAGGCGGGCGCCCGGGCCGAGCACCGGCCGATCCCGGCCAAGGGCCTGACCGGGACCGGCTACGACGGACACACGTTCTGGGACACCGAGGCGTTCGTCCTCCCGGTGCTGACGTACACCAAGCCGGACGCCGCCGCCGACGCGCTGAGCTGGCGGAACAACACGCTGCCGATCGCCCGCGATCACGCCAGGGAGCTGGGCCTGGCGGGCGCCGCCTACGCCTGGCGGACCATTCACGGCGAGGAGTGCTCCGGGTACTGGCCGGCCGGCACCGCCGCCTTCCACATCAACGCCGACATCGCCGAGGCCGTCGTCAAGTACTGCGGCGCAACCCAGGACGCCGACTTCGAGCGGGAGGTCGCGCTGCCGATCCTGGTCGAGACCGCCCGCCTGTGGCGTTCCCTCGGCCAGCACGACGCCGACGGCAGGTTCCGGATCGAGGGCGTTACCGGCCCTGACGAGTACAGCGCGGTCAAGGACAACAACGTCTACACCAACCTGATGGCGCAGTCTAACCTCATCGCCGCCGCCGACTTCGCCACCAGGCTCAGCGAGGACGCCCGCAAACTGGACGTGAGCACCGAGGAGGCCGCCGCCTGGCGCGACGCCGCGGCCGACATGTTCATCCCCTACGACGAGCGCCTCGGCGTCCACCCCCAGCACGAGGGCTTCACCAACTACGCCCGCTGGGACTTCGAGATCACCTCGCCCGAGCACTACCCCCTGCTGCTGCACTACCCGTATTTCCAGCTGTACCGCAAGCAGGTCGTCAAGCAGGCCGACCTGGTGCTCGCCATGCAGCTGCAGAGGCGACGCCTTCACCCCCGAGCAGAAGCTCCGCAACTTCGACTACTACGAGGGGCTCACCGTCAGGGACTCCTCGCTGTCCGCCTGCACCCAGGCCGTGATGGCGGCCGAGGTCGGCCACCTCGACCTCGCCTACGACTACCTGGCCGAGGCCGCCTTCATGGACCTCGAGGACCGCGAGCACAACACCAGGGACGGCCTCCACATCGCGTCCCTGGCGGGCGCCTGGACCGCCCTCGTGGGCGGGTTCGGCGGCATGCGGACCGGGCCCGACGGCCTCTCGTTCGTCCCCAGGCTCCCGCCCGGCCTCGCCCGCCTCACGTTCCGCATGCGCTACCGCGGCCGCATCCTGATGGTGAACGTGCGCCACCACGACGCCAGCTACCGGCTGCTGGACGGGGACCCCCTCCCCATCACCCACCACGGCAACCCCGTGACCATCGGCCCGGACATGGTGACCCACGACATTCCGCCGCTTAAGTCGCGCCCCGCCCCGGCCCAGCCCACCGGCCGCGCCCCCCAGCCCCGCAAAACCATCGGCGGCGACTTCGCAAGCTAACCCAAGATCAACTTCGTCCCATCGAACGGACCGTGCGTTCCCCCATCGGTCAACGCGCCCCCACCCCACCCCAGACCCCGCCGGCCCGCGCCCGCCCGCACGCTTGTCGCGCCCGCTCGCCGCTCCAGACCCCGTCCACCCGCGCACGCTTGTCGCGCGCACCCGCCGCCCTTGCCGCCGCCGACCCGTCGCCCCCCGCGCGCTTGCCGCCGCCAGCCACACGAGTCCGTCTGGACATCAACTCCCCGGCCTCACCGGCCCTGCTCATTCCACCCGCCCCTTTCACCCGACCAGCCCTCGGACTTCACCCGATGGGCAGCGGACGGGGTCCGTCAGGGGGCGCATTCCCACTCGTAACATGCGTCCCACTGGCCTCCTTGGCTGCAGCCAATCGGCTTTCGGGCGTCACCGTGTGCTGTTCGGGTCGTATGGCGCCCCCTTTGGAACACAATGACGTCAAACGTGCCAGAACGGCTCCCCAAAGGGAACACAATGACGACAGCCGCCGCCCAGAAGCCGCCGCCCAGAAGCCACCGCGAAGCCGCCGCCCAGAAGCCGCCCCCGGCTCCACCCCGGCCCTGGTTCCACCCCGCTCCCGGCTCCTCCCTCTCCCGGCGCGCAAGTCCCCCGGGTATTAAAACAAGTTCCTCTGACATTCCGGCTGCAATATCCACATTCTGTCCACCACCTGAAGATTTCCTCCACGACCGCAATTAGCCACTGGGCGGTATTGCCCGCAGCCGCAATCGTCGGTGGTGGAGGTGGTGGCGATGAATGCGAAAGACGTGCTCGGCCGGGCGGGCGAGCAGGCGGCGGTCAGCTATTTGGAGGGGTGCGGGTTCCGGATCCTTGACCGGAACTGGCGCTCCGCCGACGGCGAGATCGACATCGTCGCGGTCGACCGGCACACCCTCGTCGTCTGCGAGGTGAAGACGCGCTCGGGCACGCGTTTCGGCACCCCGCTGGACGCTGTCGGCCGGGCGAAACGAGCGCGGTTGCGCAGGCTCGCGGCCCAGTGGCTGGCCGCGCACGGCATTCGCTTCGACCAGATCCGCATCGACGTGCTCGGCCTCCTCCGCGACGGCGCCGACGGCTTCACCATCGAGCATGTCAGGGGGGTGGGCTAGATGCCGCTCGCCCGCGCGTTCTCGGTTGCGCTGGTGGGCGTCCGGGGCCATCTGATCGAGGTGGAGGCCGACATCGCCAACGGGCTGCCCGCGACGATCCTGGTCGGGCTGCCCGACACCGCGCTGCGCGAGGCGCGGGACCGCATTCGTGCCGCGATCGTCAACAGCGGCGAGAGCTGGCCGAACTCGAAGATCACGGTCGGCCTCTCGCCGGCCGCCCTGCCCAAGCGCGGCAGCGGTTTCGACCTGGCGATCGCGGTGGCTATCCTCGCCGCCGATGACAGCCTGCCGCTGACGGCCCCGGCGGGGAAGATGTTCCTGGCCGAACTGGGCCTGGACGGGCGGCTTCGCCCGGTCCCGGGGGTGCTGCCGGCGGTGGTCGCGGCCGAGCCGGGCTCGGACACCGTCGTGGTGGCAGCCCAGAACGCGGCCGAGGCCGCCCTCGTCCCCGGCGTGCGCGTGGTCGGGGCGTCCACGCTGGCCGAGGTGATCATGTGGCTGCGCGGCGGACCGCCGCCGACGCTGCCGCCCCCGCCGGCGCCGCCGGACGTCCCCGCGCCCGTGCCCGCGATGGCCAAGAAGCTCGACCTGTCGGAGGTGCTCGGGCAGGCCGAGGCGCGGATGGCGGTGGAGATCTGCGCGGCCGGCGGGCATCACCTATCGCTGCTCGGACCGCCCGGGGCGGGCAAGACGATGCTGGCCGAGCGGCTGCCGACGATCCTGCCGAGGCTCGAGGGGACGGCGGCGATCGAGGTGACGTCGATCCACTCGGTGGCCGAGGCGCTGAAGCCGGGGGAGGGTCTGGTCACGGTGCCGCCGTTCTGCGCCCCGCACCACACGTCGTCGAAGGCGGCGATCGTCGGCGGCGGATCGGGGCTGATCCGTCCCGGCGCTGCGAGCCTGGCGCACCGGGGAATTCTCTTCCTCGACGAGGCGCCGGAGTTCAGCCGGGACGTCCTCGACGCGCTGCGCCAGCCGCTTGAGTCGGGCGAGGTGGCGATCGCCCGGGCGACCGCCCAGGCGCGGTTCCCGGCCCGGTTCACGCTGGTGCTGGCGGCCAACCCGTGCCCGTGCGCGCGCACCGCGGTGCCGGGCGGGTCCGGGTGCCGCTGCTCGCCGGCGGCCCGGCGCAGGTACCTGGGACGGCTGTCGGGCCCGCTCATGGACCGGGTGGACGTGAAGGTCGTCCTGCAGCCGGTGAGCAGGCGCGACATGCTCTACGACCGCAAGTTCGCCGAGTCCTCGGCCGTGGTGGCGGCCCGCGTCGCGGCGGCCCGCGAGCGGTCCGCCGCCCGGCTGGCGGGGACTCCGTGGCGACTGAACGCCGAGGTTCCCGGCGCGCAGCTGCGCCGCGCTTTTCACCCGCAGGCGGGATCGATGAAGCCGCTGGAACGGGTGATGGAGCTCGGACAGGTCTCCGCCCGGGGCGCCGACAAGATCATCAGGGTCGCCTGGTCCCTGGCCGACCTGGCCGGCCGGGATCGGCCGGGCGTCGACGAGGTCAGCCTCGCGATCGGACTGTGGCTGGGGGTGGCGCAGTGACCGCCTCGCCCGCCGGCGCGCTCACCGAGGAGTCGTACGCGCGGGCGGCCCTGACCTACCTGGCGGAGCCGGCCGACCGGTGGCTCAACGGGCTGATCTCCGCCCACGGGGCAACGCGAACCCTCGAGGCGATCCGATCAGGCCTTCTGCCCGACCCAAGCGGCGATTTCCCGGTACCGCCGTTCACACGGCGGGCGCTGCAGCGCTCCTCGGAGCGCTGGCGAGTGCGCCTGGACGAACTTCCGACGCCGGATGAGGTGATCGCCTTCCGCGCATCGGGGATCAGGCTCATCTGCCCGGGCGATCCGGAGTGGCCGGGGCAGCTAGCCGACCTCGGCCTCGATCAGCCCTACGCGCTGTGGCTACGCGGCACCGCCGACCTTCGCTTCAACTGCCTGCGCTCCGTCGCCGTGGTCGGCTCGCGGGCCGCGACCGCGTACGGCTGCTACGTGGCGGCCGAGTTCGCCGCGTCGGTCGCGGCCCGCGGCTGGGCGGTGGTCTCCGGTGGCGCGTTCGGAGTGGACGCCTCGGCCCACCGGGGCGCGCTCGGCGCGGACGGGGTGACCGTGGCCGTGCTCGCGTGCGGCGTGGACGTGCCCTACCCGGTCGGCCACACCGAGCTGTTTGAGGCGGTCGCCGCCCAGGGCGTGATCGTCAGCGAATGGCCGCCCGGCCGGACCGTGAGCAGGCTCAGGTTCCTGGTCCGCAACCGGGTGATCGCCGCCCTCGCGACCGGGACACTGGTGGTCGAGGCGGGCGAGCGCAGCGGGGCGGTGAACACCGCCAGGCACGCCCGTGACCTCGGTCGGCGGCTGATGGCGGTGCCGGGCCCCGTCACCTCCGACCAGTCGGCCGGATGCCACCACATCATCCGGGAATGGCAGGGCACCCTCGTCACCACGGCGGTCGAGGTCATCGAGCACCTGTCCCCGGTCGGAACCACCCTCGAGCCGACGAACGCGCCCGCCGTCACCGACCCCGCCGGCCCGCCCCGCCCCAGCCCCGGCCGACCGAGCCTCCGCCGGTCCAGCCCCGCTTCGCCCAGCCGCCGCCGGCCCAGCCCCGCTCGGCCCAGTCCCCGCCCGCCCCGTCGATCCGCCCCGGCCCAAGTCGTCGCGCAGGCGCCGGATCCGCCCGGCGCTCGACCTCGACGCCATGGACCTGGAGACGACCCAGGTACTAGACGCGATGCCGGCCCGCGGCGGCATGGCGGCGACCCGGATCGCGCAGCGGGCGGGCATGGTCCCGACGACGGTGGTCCGCTGCCTCGCCGCGCTGGCGGCGTCCGGTTACATCGAGCGCTGCGACGAGGGCTGGCGGCTGAGCCGCGGCTGAGCGTCCTCCCCGCAGCCAGGCGCCCCGCCACCCGAGCGGGTGACGGGGCGCAGCGTTCAGCGCTTCAGCTGCCCGTCTGGAGGTGGGTGGCGGTGATGACCGCCGAGTTCAGCGCGTACGTCCCCTCGCCGGTGTCGCTGTCATAGCCGAAGGCGTACACGTCCAGCGTCTCCCCGCCGGCCGGCACGGTGATCTCGGACTCGCCGCTGTAGTAGCTGTTGATCGTGTCGCCGTCCGAGACGATGGTCGAGCTCGGGTCCTCGAGTGCCCCGGCGCCGACGTTGAACAGGTCGTTCGTGAAGCTGGCGTTGACCGGGCCGTTGTAGACGAACAGCTGCGGGAACACGTCGCCGCCGGTGTTCGCGTCCGGGGTGGCGGTGAAGTTGGCGTCGACCAGCCAGGTGCCCGCGCCCAGGCTGACGGTGCCGACGAGCGTCTTCCGGGAGGTGAACGAGCCGCCGGTCATGATGGCCGGGGTGCTCTGGGTGACGAGCTGAGTCGCCCCCGTCGAGACGACGCCGGACGGGCCGGGGGCGCCGGTGTCACCCTTCGCGCCCGGTGCGCCCGGTGCGCCAGGTGCGCCAGGTGCGCCAGGGGCACCCTTAGCACCAGTGGCACCCTTAGCACCGGTCGCGCCCTTCGGGCCAGTCACGCCCCAGTAGACGAGAAACGACCCAGACGGGCACGTGGTTCCTGACGTATTCGACTCGAAGACGTGCTCAAGGACCCGCGTCGAACCGGACACGCAGCCATGCAACGTTCCCGCCGGTATCGAAACGGCCGGGGCAGAGGCATCCGCTGCCAGGGCATAGCCGCCCCCGCTAGCAGCCAGGGCCACGACCGCACCCACGGCCGCGATGACGCCGATGCGCTTCTTCATCTTAAAGATTTCCTTTCCATTCTGTTCGAAATCACCCCAATACAGGATTGCTGGTTTGTCCGCCTCTCGCCGCTCTCCTGCCGATCCGCCACATTTCCACTTCTTGCACCAATCCGCTACCCCCCGGATCCGGGGTATTAGGCGGCGTTCACGAAGACATCCCTGACAAAACGAGCTCAGACATTGCCGCCCGGGTCGTTTCCGAACCGCCCCGGATCGGTGCAGACTGTGCCCATGGTGGTGCGACGCAGTCCGGCTGCCGAAACGGACGGTCCGGCCGAGGGCCTGCCGACCGCGCTGAGCGCGGCGCTGGCGGCGTTCAGCCGTTACCTGGCGGCCGAGCGCGCGCTCTCGCGCCACACCGTGCGCGCCTACATCGGCGACGTCCAGTCGCTCCTGGAGTACGCGTGCCGGTCCGGTATCGGCGACCCCGCCGCGCTAGAGCTGGCCACGCTGCGGGGCTGGCTGGCCGACCAGCATCAGGCGGGCGCCGCCCGGGCGACGCTGGCCCGGCGGGGCGCGGCGGCGCGGGCCTTCACCGCCTTCGCGCGCCGCCAGGGGTGGCTCGCGATCGATCCCGGACCGCAGCTCGGCACCCCCAAGGCCCGGCGGGTGCTGCCGCAGGTGCTGCGCCGGGACGAGATGAGCGGGGTCCTCGCCGACTGCGAGGACCGCGCCCAGCGCGAGCTCGCCAACGCCGGCGCCGGCGCCAGCGCCAGCGAGCGGACCGCCGCGGCGCTGGCGCTGCGCGACGTCGCGGTTCTCGAGTTGCTCTACGCGTCGGCCATCCGGGTCAGCGAGCTGTGCGAGCTCGACACCGGCGGCCTCGACCTCGATCGGCGGACGGTCCGGGTGTTCGGCAAGGGCGGCAAGGAGCGCGTCGTCCCGGTCGGGATACCCGCCGTGCGGGCGGTAGCGCGCTGGCAGGAGACCGGACGCCCCGTTCTCGTCGGCGCAGACAGCGGGGCCGCGCTCTTCCTCGGGGCACGCGGCGGCCGGCTCGACCCACGGACCGCGCGGCGCATCGTGCACGCCCTCGGCGTGAAGGACGCCGGCCCGCACGCGATCAGGCACACGGCCGCCACCCACCTGCTTGAGGGCGGCGCCGACCTGCGCAGCGTGCAGGAGATCCTCGGCCATTCCTCGCCGGCGACGACGCAGATCTACACCCACGTCTCGGCCGAGCGGCTGAAGGCGAGCTACCGCCAGGCGCACCCCCGCGCCTAACAGAAAAGGCCGGCCACGGCCAGGGACCACGGCGGGCCCTGACTTCTAGTAACCTTGGTAGTGGCCACCCCAGGCAAACATCGCATTGATGCCCTGGAGCGGCCGCACTTCGCGTGCTCGCATGCCGCGTGTTATCACGCGGGACGCGCCACTCGGTCCTCCGACCGGGCGGGCAGGCCCTGGCAGCAGCCAGGATTCGCCAGCTCAGCAAGGTCGGCGGCATGGCGTGATCGGACCACCATCGAGCACCAGGAACAACCGAGCCGCGCACGGAAACGGTAAACGGCCACGGCAGGCAGCGCCATCAACCGGCGCCGCACCGGGGCAGCCGCGTTCCGCGCGCACGAAATGAAGGGACCGCAGCCATGAGCACGGTCGTCACGATGAAGCAGCTCCTCGAGAGCGGTGTCCACTTCGGCCACCAGACCCGCCGCTGGAACCCGAAGATGAAGCGCTACATCTTCACCGAGCGCAACGGCATCTACATCATCGACCTGCAGCAGTCGCTCGCCTACATCGACCGCGCGTACGAGTTCATCAGGGAGACGGTCGCCCACGGCGGCACGATCCTCTACGTCGGCACCAAGAAGCAGGCCCAGGAGGCGATCGCCGAGCAGGCGCGCCGGGTCGGCATGCCGTACGTGAACCAGCGCTGGCTGGGCGGCATGCTCACCAACTTCTCCACCGTCTACAAGCGCCTGCAGCGCCTCAAGGAGCTCGAGGAGATCGACTTCAACGACGTCGCCGCCTCGGGCATGACCAAGAAGGAACTGCTCGGCCTCAAGCGCGAGAAGGACAAGCTCGACAAGACCCTGGGCGGCATCAGGGACATGGCCCGGGTGCCGAGCGCGGTCTGGGTGGTGGACACCAAGAAGGAGCACATCGCGATCAACGAGGCCCGCAAGCTGGGCATCCCGGTCGTCGCGATCCTCGACACCAACTGCGACCCGGACGAGGTCAACTACCCGATCCCCGGTAACGACGACGCGATCCGCAGCGTGGCGCTGCTGACCCGCGTGGTCGCCGACGCGGTGGCGGACGGGCTGATGGCGCGCGCGGGCGCGTCGCAGGCCGACGAGAAGCCGGTCGACGACACGTTCTCGGCGACCGGGGCCGTGGACGAGCCGCTGCCCGAGTGGGAGCGCGACCTGCTGGCCGGCGGGGCCACGGCCGACGCCGCCGCGACCGACGAGGTCCAGGAGTCCACGGTCTCCGACCCGGCCGAGGCCAAGGCCGAGATCGCCGCCGTCGCTCCCGACACCGCCGACATCGCCGCCGCTGCCGCCGCCGAGGAGACCCCCGCCGCGGCCGAGGCCGCCGCTGAGGACGCGGCCGAGGCCGGCGCCGACGCGACCGCCGCCGCCGAGACCGCCGACGCCGAGTAAGTGTCGACACCGACACCACACCGTCGATAACCACTGACCAAGCAAGGAAAACGAACAGACATGGCGAATATCACCGCCGCTGACGTGAAGCGGCTGCGGGAGCAGACCGGCGCCGGGATGATGGACTGCAAGAACGCCCTGGCCGAGGCCGATGGCGACTTCGAGCTTGCCATCGAGAACCTGCGCAAGAAGGGCGTCAAGGACGCGGGCAAGCGGGCCGACCGCACGGCCGGCAACGGCCTCGTCACCGCCGAGCTCGACGGCACCAGCGCCGGCGTCCTGGTCGAGCTGAACTGCGAGACCGACTTCGTGGCCAAGAACGAGCAGTTCCAGGAGCTCGCGGCCAAGGTCGCGCAGGCGGCCCTGGCGAACAAGGTCGCCGACCGGCTCGCGCTGCTGTCCACCGTGACGACCGACGGCAAGTCCGTCGAGCTGCTCATCGAGGAGGCCAGCGCCTCGATCAAGGAGAAGATCGAGCTCGGCCGGTACGCCCGCCTCGAAGGCGGCTACGTGACCACCTACCTGCACCGTTCCGACCGGGACCTGCCGCCCACGCTCGGCGTGCTCGTCCAGCTCGACACGGCCAACGAGGCGGTCGCGAAGGACCTGGCGCAGCAGATCGCGGCGACCCCGGCCCAGTACGTCACCCGGGACGAGGTGCCCGCCGACCTGGTCGAGAAGGAGCGCCGGATCGCCGAGGAGATCACCCGCGAGGAGGGCAAGCCCGAGCAGGCGATCCCGAAGATCGTCGACGGCCGGGTCAACGCCTTCTTCAAGGACATCGTGCTCACCGAGCAGGCGAGCGTGAAGGACCCGAAGCAGTCCATCAAGTCGGTCCTCGCGGCCGGCCAGGTGAACGTGCTGGCGTTCGCGCGCTTCCGGGTCGGCCAGGCCTAGGCCACGGCATAGGCCAAGGCGCAAGCCAGGCAAGCGGTAGTGTGTGGTGAACGCCGTCAATGGCGGCGTTCACCACAGCCCACGGACGCGTGTGCACAGGAGCTGAAGCAATGATCGATGACACCCTCCTCGAAGCCGAGGAGAAGATGGACAAGGCCGTCACGGTCGCCCAAGAGGACTTCAGTAAGATCCGCACCGGTCGGGTCCACCCCGCGATCTTCTCCAAGCTCACGGTGGAGTACTACGGCTCGCAGACCCCGCTGAACCAGCTCGCCTCGTTTAACGTGCCCGAGCCGCGGATGATCACCCTGAGTCCCTTCGACAAGGCGTCGCTCGGCGCGATCGAGCGGGCGATCAGGAACAGCGACCTCGGGGTGAACCCGTCCAACGACGGCGTCCTCATCCGGGTCGTCTTCCCCGAGCTCAGCGAGGAGCGCAGGCGCGAGTACATCAAGACCGCCCGCTCCAAGGCCGAGGACGCCCGCGTGTCCATCCGCAACGTGAGGCGGCACGCGAAGGACACCCTCGACAAGATGGTGAAGAACAGCGAGGCCGGCGAGGACGACGTGCACCGCGCCGAGCGGGAGCTGCAGGATGTCACCGACACCTACGTGGCGAAGATCGACGAGCTGCTCAAGCACAAGGAAGCCGAGCTGCTCGAAATCTGAGCCCGTCAGCTCGGATCGCAGCCACTCCCGCCGTGAGCACCGCAAACGCCTCGCCCGACCCCGCGATCGGCGGCATCAACGCCGACGCCGGCCCTCCTCCGCCCGCCCAAGGCCCGAAGTCCCACCACATCAACACCGGCCGTAACCTCCCCGTCGCGATCGCCGTCGGCGTCGTCCTCGGCGGACTGGCCCTGCTGACGCTGCTGACCGTCAAGGCGACCTTCCTCATCTACATGGGCGTCGCCCTGCTGATCGGGCTGCACGAGCTCGACACCGCCCTCAAGACCAAGGGCATCAAGATCCCGCTGATCCCGGTCGTGGCCGGCGGCGCCGCGATGGTGCTGGCCGCCTACTGGGCGGCGGGCGGCGCGGTCATGGCCGCGTTCGCGCTGACGGTGCTCGGGGTGCTGATCGCCCGCATGTTCAACGGCACCGAGGGCTACGTCAGGGACGTCACCGCGGGCGTGTTCACCACCGCCTACCTGGGGCTGCTGGGCGCGACGGTCGCCGCGATGCTGGCCGACCACGACGGCGGCAAGCGCGTGCTGATCTTCATCGTCCTCACGATCTGCAGCGACATCGGCGGCTACTTCGCCGGCATCACGCTCACCCCGTTCACCGGCGGCCACAAGATGGCCCCGGTCATCTCGCCCAAGAAGACGTGGGAAGGGCTGGCAGGCTCCGTCTTCCTCGCGGTCGTGGCGGGCGGCATCCTGCTGCCGACCCTGCTCCACGGCCACTGGTGGCAGGGGGTCGTCATCGGCATCGCCGCGGTCGCCGCCGCCGTCTTCGGCGACCTGGCCGAGTCGATGATCAAGCGCGACCTGGAGATCAAGGACATGGGCACGCTGCTGCCCGGCCACGGCGGCATCCTCGACCGCATCGACTCGCTGCTCGCCTGCGCCCCGGTCGTCTGGCTGCTGCTCGCCGTCTTCGTGAAGTAAAGAAGCAAAAGAGCAGCAAGAAACAGAAGTTCAAAGACCAGTTTTCCGAACGGTCCCTGGTTCCACCCACTCCGCCCATCCGCACCCGAGCGATGTTTGACCGCTGCTTTCCGAGGAAGTTGACGGTCGGCAATTCGCTCAGGCTTCAGGAAACGGAGTCAACGGACATGTTTCGGCTCAGCAGGCTTCTCCTCTTCGTATATGTCGTCGTCGGCGGGTTCATCGCCTGGGACAAGGGTTACCTCAACCTGAGCTTCCTGCGCGCCCTCGCCAGCGCCCTCCTCGCGATCTTCCTCTGGTTCCTGCTCCTCCTAGGCGTCAACCTCCACGTCCACGGTTAAAGGTCTGCCGCAAAAGCGCGGCGGACAACTAACCGATATCTCCCCGAGGGGCCAAGCTCCAGGAATCCCCCCAACTCCATGGGGGGCTCCCTCCATGGGGGGCTCCCGTCCCCCATGCCCCTAGGGAGGCTGCCGCCGAAAAAGCGGCAGACCCCGGAGGTTAGCGAGGGTGGCCGTTACAGCACGGGCTGGCGAACTGTTCAGGTCGTCCCGGACGGTTCGCTAGCCCGGCCATATCTCCGCCCGGGCGAGCCGCCGGAGGCGCGCCCACTCGGCCAGACCCTGAGTCCGGCGGCCGTTGCCCCGACACACCGTTCTCACCGTCACCACGCGCACCGAGCTGGACGGCAATCGGGGTCATCGTGGGTACTTCGGGTCGCGGGGTGCCCTGTCGCGGGGTGCCCCCAACGGAACACGCTGATGCCCGCGGCCGGAACCCGCCGCCCTAAACGGAACACAATCACGGCTCCCGCCCACGACAAGCTGAGCCCCTGGGATGCCTAGCGGCCGGTCACCGAGGGCGGGTGGACGATCCAGCTGCGGCCCTGGCTGGCGAGTCGGCTGACGAGGCTGGCCGAGCCGTGCTCCTTGGCCAGCTGGCGGGAGCGTTCGGTGATCGGGACGATCCAGAGCCACCGGACCGGGTCGCCGTCAACGGAGAACCCGGACAGGTCGGGGGCCGGCGGCCCGGCCAGCCCGGTTGTGTCCTCAAGCAGCAGCACTCCCTCGTAGCCGCCGCCGAGGGGGAACGTCCCCGGCCGGTCGTACCAGCGGACGCTGTGCCCCGGGCCGAACCATGTCACCGCGCGCCACGGGTACCCGGCCAGCCACAGGAAGACCAGCGCTGCCACCCCGGACGGCAGCGTGGTCGCGACGGCGAGCTCGACCCGCCCGTAGCCGGTCGGGTCCTCGACGACCTGCTCGACGACCGGCATCCGCTGTGCGCTCATCCCGATCGTGGACAGCACCGTGTACGGCCGCCCGGGCCCCGGCGGCCGCTCGGAGATGGCGATCGCGGGGCGCTTGCCCGGCGCGCCGTCCCAGTAATGCGAGCCGGGCCCGAGCCGGGAGGTGAGGTGCCCGAGCGCGGCCGACTGGAACTGCGCCCAGCCGCCGGCGGAATCACGCCACTGCCAGAACTCGGCCGCCCGTTCCACCCGCGGGCCGAGCCCCTCGATCGCCTCGTCCAGATCCCAGGCGAACGGGGTCTGGCCGATGACGTCTCGGCTGTAGCCGGGCATGCCCGTGGTCGAGTCCGCCCAGCCGGGGATGACGGCGAGCAGGGTGCCCCGCTCGAGGAGGGCCACGCCGTCGCCCTCCTCGAACCAGAGCGCCTGCAGGGTGGCCGGGTCGAGCGGGGGCCGACCCCGCGGGTGCCTGGTCCGGCCCTCGGGCATAACCGGCGCCTGACCGGCGTTGATCCTGTCCGGATCGGTAGTGCGCGGTGCGCGGACATGGTTTGCTAGCCAGGTGGCGACGATCACCGTCGTTTCGTCACGTAGGTACGCAGCCGTCGTGGCGCCGTCGAACTCGACCGTCAGCCGCCTGGACCCGTACGGGCTCACGCTGTCAAGCAGCGTGACGGCCGGCGGGAACGGATCGGGACCTGACAGCATAATCGCCATATTCCCACTATCGCCCTGTTTGCCCTCCGCAATCAAGTACTTACGCAGAGTGCTACAACGGTAAATACTCGCAGAATGTCGCCCGAACGGAGTCGCAGTGTCTCGACCACCTCGCCACCTCGCCGATCTTGAGCTGGCCGAGCGGCGGGAGGCCGTCGCGGCGCTCGGCGAGCGGGCGTTCCGGGCGGACCAGCTATCCCGGCACTACTTCGCACGTTACACCGACTCGCCCGACGACATGACCGACCTGCCGATCGGCGTCCGCACCGCCCTGACCGGGGAGCTCCTGCCCCGGCTGCTGACCTCTGAGCGCGAGCAGGCGTGCGACGACGGCGCGACCCGCAAGATGCTGTGGCGGCTGCACGACGGCGCGCTGGTCGAGTCGGTCCTGATGAAGTACCCGGACCGGGTCACCATGTGCGTGTCATCGCAGGCCGGGTGCGGGATGGGCTGCCCGTTCTGCGCGACCGGCCAGGCCGGCCTGACCAGGAACCTGTCCACCGCCGAGATCGTCGCCCAGGTCGTGGCGGGCGAGCGGGTCCTGGCGGCCGAGAACCCCAACGGCACCCCCACCAGCACCTCACGGGTCTCCAACATCGTCTTCATGGGCATGGGGGAGCCGCTCGCCAACTACAAGAGCGTGCTCGGCGCGGTCCGGCGCTTCTCCGACCCGGTGCCGTCCGGGCTGGGCATCTCGCAGCGCTCGCTCACCGTCTCGACCGTCGGCCTGGTCCCGGCCATCCGGCGGCTGACCGAGGAGAAGCTGACCGTGCGGCTCGCGGTCTCGCTGCACGCGCCCGACGACGAGGCGCGCGACGAGCTCGTCCCGGTCAACCGCCGCTGGAAGGTGGCCGAGGTCCTGGACGCGGCCTGGGATTACGCGGCCGCGACCGGCCGCCGCATCTCCATCGAGTACGCGCTGATCAGGGACGTCAACGACCAGGGGTGGCGGGCCGACCTGCTCGGCCGGCTGCTGGCGGGCCACCTGGTGCACGTCAACCTGATCCCGCTCAACCCGACCCCCGGCTCCAAGTGGACCGCCTCGCGGCCCGGCGTCCAGGAGGAGTTCGTCCGCCGGATCGCCGATCACGGTGTCGCGGTCACCGTCAGGGACACCCGCGGCCGCGAGATCGACGGCGCCTGCGGCCAGCTCGCCGCCACCGTCACCGGCCGCTCCGTCGGCCCCGCCCGCCGCGAAGGCACCCACCTCCTCCCCCTCGCCTAACCCAGCCATCCCCGAACCCGCCCCTCCAGTAGCACTACGCCCCGCAACGGCAATCACCCCCTTGCCGTTGCGGGCCGCAACGCTAATCACCTCTTGGCGTTGCGGGCCGCCGCGCCAATAGGTCGAGCGCAGTGGGCCACAGCACCAACGCTCATTGAGCGTTGTGGGCCACAGCGCCAATAGGTTGAGCGCAGTGGGCCACAGCACCAACGCTCATTGAGCGTTGTGGGCCACAGCGCCAATGCGCCGGGGTGGGGTAACGCTCCGGGAGACTGCCCGCTGCGGGACAATGCCGGGGTGATGTGGTGGAAGAGCCTCGAGCGACGGGTTGGAACAGCGCGGCGCCAATTCGTCTGGCGCGCGGTGCACTGGGGCTGGCGCGAGTTCCAGAACGCCGGCATGGTCACCGCCGACACGCCGGCCGGCCGGGCCTTCGCCCGGTTCGGGCGCGGCTCGCTGATGGCGTTCCCGGCCGGCTCGGTCTTCGGCGAGGGTTCGATCGCGATCGGCGATGACACGCTGATCGGCGCGCAGGTCTCCCTGTCGGCGGGGCTCGTCCCCGGGCAGGACCTCGGTCCGGACGCGGTGCTGCGGATCGGCGACCGCTGCGTGATCGGCCGCGGCAGCCACATCGTCGCGCACGAGAACGTCGAGATCGGGGACGACGTGTGGACCGGCCCCTACGTCTACATCACCGACCAGAACCACGGCTACGAGGACCCGGACGTCCCGATCGGCCGCCAGTTCCCGGTCAACCGCCCGGTCAGCATCGGCCGCGGCTCGTGGCTCGGCGCGGGCGCCATCGTGCTGCCCGGCGCCCGGATCGGCCGGAACGTCGTGATCGCGGCCGGGTCGGTGGTCCGGGGCGAGATCCCCGACCGGTGCGTGGTGGCGGGCGTCCCGGCCAGGATCATCCGCGAGCACACCGACGCGGGCTGGCTCTCTCCCCGGGCCCCGGCCTAAGCCGAGTCCGCCTCCTGGCCGTTCGCCTCGTCGGAGCGGGGGCGGCCGGGCCGGCGCATCGCGCCGGCGTCCCGGGGCAGCCGTCCGGCGTCGCCGAGGGCGCGGCGGAGCATGAACTCGATCTGGGCGTTGGTGGAGCGCATCTCGTCGGCCGCCCACTTGGCCAAGGCGTCGTGGACGGCCGGGTCGAGCCGGAGAAGAATGCTTTTGCGTTCGGCCATGGGATCCGTCAGGAGTAAAGGGAGCCGGTGTTCACCACTTGCTGGGTGGCCTGTTCGCTGCAGAGGACCACCAGCAGGTTGGAGACCATGGCCGCCTTGCGCTCCTCGTCGAGTTCGACGACGTTCTCCTCGTCGAGGCGCTCCAGGGCCATCTTGACCATACCGACCGCGCCCTCGACGATCTTGGCCCGGGCACCCACGACCGCGCTCGCCTGCTGCTGACGGAGCATCGCCTGGGCGATTTCAGCGGCGTAGGAGAGCCGGGTGAGCCGGGTCTCGATGACCTCCACGCCGGCCGCGAGCACCCGCTGGTTGAGCTCGTCGGTCAGCTTCCCGGTGATCTCCTCTGCGTTCTCGCGCAGCGACATTGCGTCGGTGCCGCGGCTGTCGTAAGGGTAGCTGGAGGCGATGTGCCTGACCGCGGTCTCGGCCTGGATGGCGACGAACTTCACGTAGTCGTCGACCGAGTAGGTGGCCTGGGCGGTGTCCTTCACGTGCCAGACGACCACGGCCGCGATCTCGATCGGGTTGCCGTCGGCGTCGTTCACCTTGGTCTGGGCCGTCTCCAGGTTCCTGATCCTGGTCGAGACCTGGATGCGGTTGGCGAACGGGTTCACAAACTGCATCCCGGGCTCGCGCACGGTGCCCTTGTAGTTGCCGAACAGCTGCACCACGTGCGCCCGGCCCGGCGCGACCACGATGATACCGCGCAGTACGAAGCTGGCGACGATGATCAGGACGGTGGCTACCACGATCAGCACCGCCTTGAGCGCCCCCGCGTGCGCCGCGGACTGCCAGTACAGGACGGCGCTGACGACCACCAGGGCGACGTCGATGAGGAGCAGCACCACGCCGCGGATGTACCAGGCAGGCTGCTCGCGCATCGGCACGGCGGGGGTGTAGAGGGGAGTGGCCGTAGTTTGAGTCTGGGCTGACATTGCCCACCTCCAGGAGAGATTCTCTGATACCAGAGGCTATCATACTGATATCAGTTTTTTGCGCAAGACCTGTTGCCAGGGCAAGAAAGTTTCACCATTGGCAACGCGATGCCCCGTGACTAGATCTTGGGCGCGAACATCTCCCCGTGCAGCGCGCGCTCGACCAGGGCGACGGCCCGCGCGTTGGCGGCGAGCCGGCGGCCCTCGGTGCGATAGGCGGCGAGCACGGCGTCGACCGCGTGCGGCGGGATCGTCTCGCCGAGCTCGGTCCGCGCCGTTCGGTAGCCGGCCCGCGCGCCCTCGACGCATGCCTGGGTGTGATGGCGGGCCATCGCGGCGAGCGCCGCCGGGTGCCGGCGGAGCACGCCGTGCAGGCGGTAGTCGGGCGGAACGACGCCGAGAAGCCAGGCGACGGCGGTCGTCTCGAAGTCCTCGGTGCCCGGCGGATGCACTCCGGTCGGCCAGTCCGGCGGTATGTACGCAGCCATAACCGCAGCATAACACGCCATCGAACGGCAATTCGATCAACCTCTCCTAGCTAACCGCCCCGCCCTTCGCATGCGGCTGTACACATCACCCTCGCAGGAGGATATGGTCGCACACCGGTGGGGGAGACGATGGGCACGTGGATCCGGTTGAGCGAGTTCGCTCGGCGAGCAGGCGGCTCGCCGAGCCGGTGGACTCGGTGGCGCAGGCCGTCGCGCGGCGCGCCACGGAGCTCGTAGTCGACTCACTCGACATCAACGCACTGCTTGGGCAGATCGACGTGAACAAGCTCCTTGCCCTGATCGACGACGACCGGCTGCTGGACCGGGTGGACGTCAACCGGCTGCTGGACCGGGTGGACGTCAACCGGCTGCTGGACCGGGTGGACGTCGAACGGATCATCTCTCGGGTGGACATGGACGCCCTGCTGAGCCGGGTGGACGTGAATGCGATCGCGGACCGTATCGACATCAACGCGCTGCTCGACAAGACCGAATTCTCCGCAATCCTCACCCGATCCTCAAGCACGGTCTTCAGTGAGGGAATCGACCTCGTCCGCAGCCAGGCGGTCGGTCTCGACAACTTCATCGCGCGCTGGGTCGACCGCGTGCTTGGTCGTGGCGCCAAGCGGCCGTCCGCCCCGCTCGGGCCGCGGCTCCTGGTCAGCCGTGCAGGCCGAGCGATGACGGTCGACATCCGTGAGCTGACCGGGCTGCGCGGCCACTACGCGGGGTCCGTCTCGCGCTTTCTCGCCTACGCGATCGATCTCGGGATAATCAGCGGGTTGTTCGGGCTGGCCCTTGCCGCCGTGTCGTTCGCCGCCGACCTGATAACAGGGCACACGTTCAGCTGGAACAGGAGCGGCCTTCCGGTGGCGATCGCCTACGGCTGCTGGTGGTTCGTGTACTTCGCTTACTCGTGGGCGGTAAGCGGCAAGACCTTCGGCATGGCGGTGCTCGGCGTCCAGGTCGTCAGCAGGGAAGGCGAGACGGCAGGACCGCGCCGCGCTATCTTGCGCACGCTGGTTTTTCCGCTCAGCTTCCTGCTCCTGGGGCTCGGCTTCGTCGGCATTCTGATCGACGGCGAGCGTCGCGCGCTGCACGACGTAATCGCGGGCACCGCCGTCGTCTACACGTGGGACGCCCGTGCGCAGCGGCTGCACTTCCTGGCCCGCGATGACCTCGCGCAGGTGCCGGCGCAGCCGGGGCCGCCCGTGCGTGAGAGGACAGTGACGAAGCCAGGCACCCCCACCACGGGGAAGCCGCCGCAGAGCTGAAGACACTCAGCCGCAACAGCGAGATGCTCGACAACCGCGTCGTCGACACTCACGACTCGTTCGCTGAGGGGAACTCGATCCGGGCGATGCAGCGGAGTGTGGCCTCCTCGACCTCTACCTGCGGGCGTACCAGCTGGCCAGCGGCGTCGCGCACTCCGGGCGGCCGGCTGACCACCGCCCGCAGGACCTGATCGGGGCCATGTCCGCTGC
This sequence comes from uncultured Actinomycetota bacterium, assembly GCA_963836195.1. GTDB lineage: Bacteria > Actinomycetota > Actinomycetes > Streptosporangiales > Streptosporangiaceae > Trebonia. The sequence continues at coordinate 72,691 of CAWIIX010000007.1, forward strand.
AAACGTGGGCCATACTCGGTGAAAACTGTTCCTGCAACCCAGGTCAGCAGGCGGTCCTGGGGCCAACAATCGTGCAAAGTCACAGGTCGGCACGCTGACGTCCAAGGGGTCGGCGAGCAGCAACCGAAGAGGCACGAGGGACGCGTGTTGCCGAGACGAACGCGTATCCCGCCGCCGAGTACGAAATCAGGCGGGTGATGTATTGCGCGCGAGGAAGCCCGTCCACGACGCCTCGTCATCGGGATGCGTCTGCTCGTGCGGGCCCGCCCTGGCGGCAGCTGCTTGTCGGCCGACGCCAGCGCGTCGAATAGCTCGAACTGCCCGTCCCGGGGGAAGATCTCGTCGTCCCACTGCACGTGGTAAAGCACCGGGGCGGAGACGGCGTGCGCGGCGGCCGCGATGAGCCCGGGGGCCAGCAGCCCGGGGTGGAGCGGCGCGGCGTGGCGGACGCCGAACTTGCCGAGGACGGCGCACTGCAGGCGCGGCCCGAGGCGCGGCCGACAGGCCGAACCGGGCCCCCATCGACATTCCGAACACGCTGACGTGCCCGTCGTCCGCGCGCCCGAGGCCCGCGAGCACGGACACGGCGTCCAGCCAGTCCGCGGTCATCCGGGCGTGACGCTCGATGCCTCGTCGGCGAGAGCGCTGGTAGGCGGACGCCGTCATCGGCGCGGGCACCCGGTCGCCGTGATGGGGACCGTCGATCGCGACGACCGCGAGCCCGGCCGAGGCGAGCCGGCGCCCCATCCGCAGGTGGCGCTTTCCTGGTCGCGCGCTGGGTCATCAGATACCCCTAGCACCCGGCGTCATCGTCGAAGCGGCGCAACTCCTCCAGAATCCAAGCCGGCGGACCCGCTTCGCGTGCCCGGCGGGGTTCGGAAGTCAGAGCCCAGTCGCGCACCGAGGCAGGGATGTCCCTACCCAGGGGCCCGACGATGTCGCTGGCGGGATCCAGCAGCGGGCCGAACCTCTCGCGGTCCGGGTGGAACACGCCCGTGAAGATGTCGTCCCCGTCGTCGTCATGGTCGCTCTCTTGGACCCGCCGCATGTAGTCCGGGTCCAGAGCCACCCCGAAATAGGCAGCCGCAGGCTCGGTGAACCCGGGATCCACAACTGTCTGGCCATCGAGGCACCACCCGGCATGCACCAGGACGCGCCGCCCGCGCAGGACCCAGCCTTCTGCGTAGACCAGCCCCGAGGCCACCGCCTTCCGATAGCCGTTCTTGCAGGCACAGGCCGGGATCATCGGCAATTCCCCGCCGCCCGCGTGCGTCCCCGGCGTGAAGAGCCGGCCGTGCCGGATAACCGGAGCGAGCGCCTTCCCCCGCTTCCTCGCGGCGACTGCCGCCACTAGCTGGACCTCTTCCTCGGTCACCCGGTCATCATGCCCGATCGAGCGCCCGGCCGGAACGGCTGGCTGACCACCTCGCGGACCTGCCGGGCTGGTAGTTGCTAGGGTGCAGCGATGCATCGCAGCCGGCTTTCGACCCTGCTTATCGACGTTCCCGGCGACCAGGCGGCCGACGCCGCCGCGTTCTGGTCGGCGGCGCTTGGCGTGCAGGCGAGCCCAGTGCCCGGCGAGGAGCAGTTCACCTCGCTCCCCGGCGCGTTTCCCGGGCTGGTCACCGCGATCCAGGCGGTGGACGACGGGCCCCGCTACCACGTCGACATCGAGACTGACGACGTCGTGGCCGAGACCACCAGGCTCGTCGCCCTGGGGGCCGTCGAGCTCCGCCGGTGGCTCGACTGCCGGATCCTTCGGGCTCCGGGCGGCCACCTCCTGTGCGTCATCCCGCTGCACAGCGACCCTGACACTTTCCGTCGGCTCGCACGCGTTTGGGACTAGTGAGGTGCGGTCGGCTAGCATCGTCGCTCTTATCGTTGTCCGACTGCCGCCCGGATCTGGCTGAGCCACTGCGTGCCCAGCTGGCGACCGTTCGGCAATTGGTCGTCTCGATCCCAGCGCCATGTTGCGATCATCGCCAGCACGAGAGTCCGGCAGTCGCGCAGGAGGTCTTGATCGACGTCCGGATAGTGCTCGCTGACAGATTCCGGCGCATGGGCGAGGTCGAACTCGACCGGCCCGCGGCAGCACGTTTCCAGGTCTATGAACAGCAGCCCGTGCTTCGTGGCGAGCACGTTTCCGGGGTGCGGCTCGCCGTGCAGTAGCTGCTCGGCGGCGCCGCGGTCGCCGATTGCCCGTCGCAGGTTTCGCAGCGTGCCGCCGAGGAGTTCCCGGTCCGCGTCGGCGAGGGCCGGAGTGCGATCGCGGTCGCCAACGAGCCGCTGAGCCTCCTCGACCCGGTCCGTGAAGTGCGGCGTCGGGACATCGAGCTCGCGCAGGCCGGCATGCAGCCGCGCGAGCGCACGGGCGTAGTCGGCTGGCGCGGCCTCCCCGGGCCCCATAGGTTCGTAGTAGGTCCACAGCGTGACGGTAAAGCCGTCACGCTCGTAGACGCGTGGCTCCACCCGGGCCTCAAGCGCAGCCACCGGGCACCCGGACGCGGCGAACCGCTGGGCAAGCTCGATTTCGAACTGCGCGACCTGATGCTTTACCGGTGCCACTCGGGCAAGCACGTCACAAGGCAGCAGACGCAGGGTGAGCCTGTTCGAGTCATGGAGAACGATCGAGTAATCGACCGTCAGGCCAAGCGCTGTAACGACCGACATAGCCGCGGCCATCGCGCGCGGGCGCTCTGACGTCTGCATCGTCGCCGGCCTTACCTGGTGCTGGCCAAGGTGCGGTACGCCGCCTGCAAGGCCGCCCGGCGACCAGGGCTGGACAAGACGTCGGTGGAGTCGACCCACTGCTCGATGCAGCCCACCATGGGCGGCAGCCGTCTGACGTCCGGGTCGGTGATGCCGCGCAGGAGCTCCTGCGGCACGGCCCCGTCCAGCGTGCGGTAGGGCCGGTCGTAGAAGGGAATCACCGCGGACTCGGACGCCGGCAGCCCGCGTTCGCGCTGGAGGCCGAGGAGCACACGGCAGGCGGAGGTCAGCCCGTTCTCGCGTTCCCGCCACTGAGGCGCTGCGGCACGCCTCGAGCAGCGGCCCAAGCCGGGCCGCGACGGGGAGCGAGCGGAAGACGGTGCCGCGCCACTTGGCATACGGCGCCCATCGACGCGACAGCGCGAACGCCAGCCACAGCAAGTCCCCGGCCAGGCTCGCGCTCAGCAACCGTGAGCCGATCTCGTCGCCGGCCTCGGCGGTCCGGCCCATCATCGGCAGCAGCTGGCAGACGCGCTGCCATCCCGCCGCCAGGACGTAGCGCTCAACGTCCGGCGGATACCAGGCCAGCAGCGTCCGGACCGCCGCCAGGGTACGGGTCCGATCGGCGAACACCGGGCCGGCGGTCACCTCGAGCACGCTCTGCCCGGTCATGGTCACCCAGTCAAGCACCGACAGCCCGCCCGACGGGTCGACGCCCAGCCGGCTGGCGGCGAAGTCCGCGACGGTGGCGACCTCGACCTTGTGGGAGAGCGAGGAGTCCCAGGTGACCGGGAACCGCACCGGGAACTGCCCGAACCGTTCCGGCAGCTCCTCTTCCAGGATCGCGCTGATGCGCGGCACCTGGTCGCGGGCGTCGTTATCGACGAGCAGGGTCAGCCGGCACCCCCAGTCGTGGTCGCGGCTCATCGCGTCGTCAAGGCCGAGCACGTCCGATCCCGAGCCCAGCCGAGCCGCGGCGTACCTCAGTTCCGGCGCAGCCCGGCTGAGCAGCGGTTGCACAACGTCGGCATAGAACCCGCGGGCCACCTCGGCCCCGGGCAGCTGGCGATCCGTCACGACCGCAGCTCATCAGATCAGCTCCGGTCGCGGCCACCCGTTTAATGACGGGTGGCACCGGAGCGGCGGTGAGCGCGGTCGTCAGCCGCTGCCGTTGCCGGGGCGGGATACTGGTCACCGTGCCCGATGACGTCTTCCTCGCGGAATGGTGCGATCGCCAACTCGGTGCTCGTCCGACCCGCGTGCTGTTCCGTTCCGGGCACCTGTCTGCGGTCACCGGGGCCGAGCTCGCCGACGGCAGGCAGGTGGTGGTCAAAGCCCGCCCGGCTGACCCGCGGATCGCCGGCTGCGTCGCCGTCCAGCGGCACCTGGCCCGTGGGGGATTCCCCTGCCCCGCCCCCTTGACCGCCCCGGTGCAGGTCGGCGGGCTCACGGTCACGGCCGAGATCCTGGTGCCGGGAGGCCGCCAGCTTCCGGCGGAAGGCGGCGCGGCGTCCTACGCGGCGCTTCTCGCCCGCCTCATCCGGTCCGCGCCCGGCCCGGCTGACGTTCCCCCGCTCGCCCCGTCGCCGCCGTGGGCCGGCTGGGACCACCCGGGGTCACGGCTGTGGCCGGACCAAGACGACCGTGGCCGCGACCTCAACGGCGTTCCCGGGCCCGCGTGGGTGGATGACGCCGCCCGACGCGTCCGGGAGCGGCTGAGCGCCCCCGCCGCCGCCGTGAACGCGCACGTCGGTCACGGCGACTGGGAATCACAGAATATCCGCTGGTCAGACGATGGCCGACCGCTGGTTGTGCATGACTGGGACAGCGTCATCGCCCAGCCCGAGGCGGCCATCGTCGGCCTCGCGGCGGCTGTCTGGCCGGCCGCCGGGGCGCCAGGCGAGGCCGCCACCGTTGCTCAGAGCGCGGAGTTCATCGTGAGCTACCAGCAGGCGGCCGGGCGGCAGTGGGCTGAGCAGGAGGTACAGGATGCCTGGGCGGCGGGGCTGTGGGTCCGCCTGTTCAACGCCAAGAAGGACGAGGCCGACGGCGGCGGGCCGCAGCTCGACCGCCTGGCCGGCGAGATCGGCGACCGGCTGGCCCTGGCGGCCCTCGTCAACGGGTAACCGCGGGTACCCGGGGACGCGCCCGTTCCCGCTGATGTGCGGGAACGGGCGCGGAGTTGCCGGTCCGGGCTAAGGCAGCTTCCACTGCTGGTTGGAAGTGTCCGCGCAATCCCAGATCTGCAGCTGGGTCCCGGAGCCCCCGTAGCCGGTGTCGTCGAGACACTTATTCGACTGCGGGTTATAGAGCTCCCCGTTCGATTGCGGGATGAAAACCTGCGCGCCCGTGTTATTGCAGGTGTAGAGATCCACGGTCGTGCCGTCGGCGGTGCCGCCTCCGTTGATGTCCATGCACTTGCCGAGCGCCTGCAGGGTGCTGCCCGCCTCGACCACGGTCCACTGCTGGGCGTTGGTGCCGTTGCAGGTGTACACCTGGACCGGCGTGAAGTTGGCGGAGTTCGCTCCCCGGACGTCAACGCACAGGCCCTGGTAGCCGGTGATCGGCCCGGTGGTGCCGGTTCCGCCGCCGCCGCCACCACCGCCACCACCGCTGCCGCTGGTCGAGTACGCGGCGACGTAGGCGACGCTCATCGTGCCGCCAGATGCCGTCGAGCTGGTCGGCGAGGTGCAGCCGCAGACGCCGTTCGGGTAGGCGCCGCCCATCGCCAGGTCCAAGATGATCGACAGGTTATGGTCGAACGCCGCCTGCCACGTCGACGTCCCCACCTGGGCCTCGGTCACGGTGAAGTACGAGTTGCCGTCCAGGTAGAACGTGATCGACTCGGCCGAGGTGTTCGTCCGGTTGAGGATCATCGTGTAGGTGTGGTAGCCGGACTGGCAGCCCGAGCACCCCCTGAGTCCGCTGCCGATGCCGTTCGGCTCGTTGCAGGGGCCACCGGGATCGACACCGCAGTGCACGGTTCCGGAGAGCTCCGACAGCGAGTTGACGTCCTCCATGATGTCGATCTCGCCGTTCTCCGGCCACTGCCCCGGGCCGAGCATCCAGAACGCCGGCCAGTAACCCAGGCCGCCGGACGGCTGCTCGATCGAGGCGGTGACTTCCAGTTCGCCGCCCGCGGGCGCGCCCACGTTGGCGGAGGTGGTCTGGACACGACCGGAGGTCCACGAACTGCCGCTGCCGAGCGCGGTGACGTCGAGGTTGCCGTTGCCGTCGAGGTGGACGTTGCTGGTCGAGTTGGTCATCGTCTCGATCTCGCCGGTGCCGAAGCTGGAACCGGCCCCGGTGTCGTACATCCACTGGGAGTCGATGCCGGACCCCGACCCCCCATTGAAGTCGTCGCTGAAGACGGTCGACCAGCCCGACGGCGGGCCCGGGACCGCGGCGGATGCCATGGTGGCGGGCACCGCGAGGGCCGTCACCACGATCGCGGGCGCGATCAGGGCGAGTGCCAGCCTGCCTCTTGGGCGCCACCCGGTGGCGCGTTCTCTGATACGCGTGACGCGTTGCGATATGCCGGGCATTCCCGGCCTCCTTACCCCGCTCCCAGGGTTTTACGAATAGGTAAGTTTCCTATTTGTAACGTTGAACGTAACGACGCGGTTTCGGCTCGTCAATCGCGGTGACCGTTAAAAAATCGTGAACGATCGTCATCCATCACAGTCACACAGCCGAGCGCGCGCGGGTTGATGCTGGTGGGAGCCTGTCGCGCCATGCAGACGGCGGTCCGGCCACCCGGGCCAGAACGAGCAGGCTGGCGGCGACGCCGGTCGCGCCGAGGACGATCAGCCGAGGGTCGGCCCGGTAAACGCCGAAGACGCCCCAGCAGAGCAGCTCGCCCAAGATGAGCAGCCACGTGCCGACGGCGATGCCGGCGGTGCGGTCGGACCGATACGCCGTCCAGACCGACGGCGTGACCTGCACCAGGAAGGCGGCGATCAGCGCCGTCCCCAGGCCCGCCCGGCCGAACAGGGCGGCCGCGGCGATGAGCAGCGCGGTCCACGCCAGCGCGAGCGCCGCCGGGCGACGCGGAACCCCGTCACCGCGGCGGGCGAGCAGCACTGCCAGCGCGCCCGCCAGCACCGTGGCTGAGATGGCGGGCACCAGCGCGGTCCAGAAACCCGACATCGCGAAGTAGCCCGCCCAGGCGGCGTTGTTAACGCTCGTCAGCGCCGCCCACGACCAGGACACCCCGGCCGTCTCCCCGGTCCGGCGCAGCCGCGCCAGCTGGGGGAGGAACTGGGGCACGGCCAGAATCGCGGCGACCAGGGGCAGCAAGCTGAGGGCGGCGCGCATCGACGATCCTCCTGTCGCCTGGCCAGGAAACCCAGTAGCAACATTATATTGCTGCAATAGCAAGAGATTATTGCCAATAATCGCTTCAAAAACGATATCCGTGAATTATTCTAAGCGAGTGGACGAGATTGACTGCATGATTCTTGCTGAGCTTCAGGAGAATGGCCGCCTGACGGTGACGGAGCTGGCCGACCGAGTACGGCTCACCCCTGCGCCGTGCCACCGGCGGCTGCGCGAGCTCGAGCGGGCCGGCGTCATCACCGGCTACCGCGCCGTCCTTGACCCGGCCGCGGTCGGCCTCGGCTTCGAGGCCATCGTCAGCGTCACCCTGGAACGTGGCGACGCCGCCACCGTCGCCGCCTTCGAAGCCGCGATCGCCGGCGTCCCGCAGGTCCGGCACGCGGAGCGGCTGTTCGGCGACCCTGACTACCTGCTGCGCGTCGTCGCGGCCGACCTGAATGAATATGCGGCGCTCCGTGATCACGACCTGGCCAGCCTGCCTGGCATCATGCGGATCACCTCCACGATCGTGATGAAACGCATCGTCGACAACCGGCCCCTCCCGCTGCCGGCCAACAGCGGCCGCACCCGCGGTGAGTTAGCACCACCCGGCCCAATGATTCTGCTCAGCCCACCGGAACCGGGCCCGGCTCCGGCCGGCCGAGGGCCGACCACTCGACCGAGGCGACCCACACCCGCGTCGGCGGAGCCGGTGAAGCAGTCGAAGCCGGTCCCTCGACGCCCGCCCCCGGGGCCGGCCGGCCGCGCTCGTCATCGCCGACGTCCCGAACCGGCGCCATGGACCTGGCCACCCGAGCGCACCAGCCGGGGTCGACGTGGTCCGCCGCGACGCCGCGGACGGTGTCCGCCATCGCCGGCTGGACCCGCAGCCCGCCCGGGCCGAATACCGCGACCGTCTGGCATTCGGACGGCAGCAGCCGCTCCCCGTCATCCATGCAGATGGAGTAGACGCCGACCTGCGGTCCCTCGCCGAGCAGGCGGCCGAGCAGCTGGCCGACCCCGGGGAGCGATCGCAGCCGGCGCGCGCCGTCGACCACCACCACGATGCCCGGCCCGCACCCGACGCCCAGGTAACCATCGTCAATCACCCGCTGCCGCGCGGCGACGATCGCGAGCAGCTCGTCGAGCCGGGCGCCGATCGACTCGGCGTCGTTGCCGAGCTGCGCGACACAGCTGCCGCCCGGTCCCGGCCGGCAGTGCGGCAGCCATCGGGCCCACTCCCACCCGGCCTGCCCGGAAGCATCCGTGAGCAGGTAAATCCGCAGTTCATGAGGGCTATGCAAGAGAGCGGCGGAGGTCACAAGCCAACGCCCGAGCGCGCGGGCGGAGTCGCCCGGCCCGGCCACTCCGAGCACGCCGCACTCCGCCAGCGGCACGGTCACGAGAGCGTCCGGCACCGACCGCACCACCGTCCGCCGTCGTCCGGGCCTGGCCGGACCCGGCTACTTCCACCGTGACCGGGAGGTCGGCCGTGCCCACGCGCAGGAGCAGGTAGTCCGGGTCGGAGCGACGTCGCTCCCACAGGCGCCGGCCCGGGCCGGAGGCGATGCCGAGCGCGGTGGCGGGGTCGGGGCACTGCTCGCGCCGGGGGGCCTGTTCCGCGTCAAGCGCGGCCCTGGCGTCGCCCTCCATCCGCGACCGCCGACCGGCGTCGTCGGCCGGCTGCCCGGACGTCCGCCCGCGGCCGCCGCGCTCGGTCAGGGCGCCGCCGATCAGCAGCACCGGGCTTAGCCCGGCCAGCGCCAGCAGGTACACGTGGTGCAGCAGGAACGCCAGGGTCAGCCCGATCACCAGTGGCAGACCCGCCGCCAGCACCGGCAGCGAACGCCGGTCGGCCGCATCCGGCCCGCCCCGCCCGCCCGGCCCGCCCGGCCCGCCCGGCCCGGACGCCTCGCCCGGCCCGGACGCCTCGCCCGGTCCGAACGGCTCGCCCGCCCCGTCCGACCCAACCGGTGCCGAAAGCGGCGCCGGCCAAGACGACGACAAAGGCGACGACGAAGGCGACGACGAAGGCGACGGCAAAGGCGACGACAGCGACGCCGGCCGCGCCCGCGCCGGCAGCGCCCGCGGCGGCCGGCTGAAATCCAGCCCGGCCCCGTCCTCCGACGGGCACAGCACCGCGTCCGACGGCGCATGGAGCGCCAGCCCGAGCAGCGTCCCGCCGATCGCGACCTGCTGTCCCGGCCGCCACGGAGCCGGCGCCCCGAGCTGCGTCCGGTCCAGCGTGGCGGCCGCGCCCGGATACGCGGCGACCCGGCACCCGCCCTGGTCGTCGACGCAGACCAGCAGCGCCCGCGCGGGCACGGCCGGGTCGCAGATCCGAATCGCCGCCGCCGCGCCGCTGCCGATGTCGGCCCGCCCGGGCCCGATCCGGTGGATCACCCCCGCATCCGGCCCGCCCGCCACCAGGATGTCCACCACGCCAGCAGGGGAGGGAACCACGCACCCGTCGGGGGTGCCGAGGCTGATCACGCTGCCGTCCCTGATCGGCGCCTCGCCCAGCGTCAGCCGCGCCCAGATCCGCTGGCGGTCGACGTACAGCGGGCCAGCCGACGACGCGAACCGCTCAAGCTCGGCCGCCACCGCCGCCATCGGCGTCGCCGCGTCGGCCTCGAGCACGACATCGGTCGATTGCCGGGTCGCGGGGCAGACCACCGTCACCAGCACCCGCATGATCAAACCCCCGAAACGCCGGCTTCAATCGGCCCGCCACCCTTTTCCACGGCCGCCAAGTCCGCCCGGTTCAATTAATTTGCTACTGATTCATCACTAGTTGTGCAGCTAGAAGCCGCGGCGGACCCCGTCTCCACCGGCAGGCAATAGACTGGAGGCTGCCACTGTTCTAGTTGGCGCGGCCACGCACTTGCGTGGCGCGATACCCGATGCCGAATGAGCGAGACTTTAACGATGCCCGCACCGCAGCAGACCACCACGACGACCGCCATCCATGAGACCGCGGTTGGCCTGGCGACCCGCGACGACGTGCGTAATGTCGCTATCGTCGCGCACGTCGACCACGGCAAGACCACGCTGGTCGACGCCATGCTGTGGCAGTCCGGCGCCTTCGGCGCGCACGCCCACGTCAACGAGCGAGTCATGGACTCGAACGACCTGGAGCGCGAGAAGGGGATCACGATCCTCGCCAAGAACACCGCGGTCAAGCACGGCGGCCTGACGATCAACATCATCGACACGCCCGGCCACGCCGACTTCGGCGGCGAGGTCGAGCGCGGCCTGTCCATGGTCGACGGCGTGGTGCTGCTGGTCGACGCCAGCGAGGGCCCGCTCCCGCAGACCCGGTTCGTGCTCCGCAAGACCCTCGAGGCGAACCTCCCCGTCATCCTCGTCATCAACAAGGTCGACCGCCCCGACGCGCGCATCGCCGAGGTCATCGACCAGTGCTACGAGCTCTTCATCGACCTCGACGCGAGCGAGGAGCAGATCGAGTTCCCGATCGTCTACGCCGCCGCGCGCGCCGGCCGCGCCTCGTTGAACCGGCCGGCCGACGGCGGGATGCCGGACAGCGAGAACCTCGAGCCGCTGTTCGACGTGATCCGCGAGACCGTCCCCGCGCCCGTCTACGACCCCGAGGCCTCCCTCCAGGCGCACGTCACCAACCTCGACGCGTCCGCCTACCTGGGCCGCATCGCGCTTTGCCGGATCCACAACGGCACCATCCGGCGGGGCCAGCAGGCCGCCTGGTGCAAGACCGACGGCTCGATCGAGCGGGTCAAGATCACCGAGCTGCTGCGGACCGAGGCGCTCGAGCGGGTGCCGGCCGAGACCGCGGGCCCCGGTGACATCATCGCGATCGCCGGCATCCCCGAGATCATGATCGGCGAGACCCTGGCCGACCCCAACGACCCGCACCCGCTGCCGCTGATCACGGTCGACGAGCCCGCGATCTCGATGACGATCGGCACCAACACCTCGCCGCTGGCCGGGCGGGAAAAGGGCACCAAGGTGACCGCCCGCCTGGTCAAGGACCGTCTCGACCGCGAGCTCATCGGCAACGTGTCGCTGCAGGTGATACCGACCGAGCGCCCGGACGCGTGGGAGGTCCGCGGCCGCGGCGAGCTCGCGCTCGCCATCCTGGTCGAGACCATGCGCCGCGAGGGGTACGAGCTGACCGTGGGCCGCCCGTCCGCGGTGACCAAGGAGATCAACGGCAAGGTGCACGAGCCGGTCGAGCGGCTCTCGATCGACGTTCCCGAGGAGTTCCTCGGCGCGGTCACCCAGCTGGTCTCGGTCCGCCGGGGCCGGATGGAGACGATGACCAACCACGGGACCGGCTGGGTCCGGCTCGCGTTCGTCATCCCGTCCCGCGGCCTGATCGGGTTCCGCACGATCTTCCTGACCGAGACCCGGGGCACCGGGATCGCGCACCACGTCTTCGAGGGCTACGAGCCGTGGGCCGGGGTCATCCGCGGCCGCCAGAACGGGTCGCTGGTCGCCGACCGGGCGGGCGCCTCCGCCGCCTACGCGATGTTCAACATCCAGGAGCGGGGGTCGCTGTTCCTCTCGCCCGCGACCGAGGTCTACGAGGGCATGATCGTCGGCGAGAACTCGCGGATGGACGAGATGGACGTGAACATCACCAAGGAGAAGAAGGTCACCAACATCCGCCAGTCCAACGCCGAGGAGCTCGAGCGGCTGGTGCCGCCGCGGCTGCTCAGCCTCGAGCAGGCGCTCGAGTTCTGCGCCGACGACGAGTGCGTTGAGGTGACGCCGACGGCGGTCCGGCTCAGGAAGGTAATCCTCGACGGCAAGGAGCGCGGCCGGGTGCGCGGCCGGATCTCCCGCGAGCAGGCATAACCCGCTTCTAGCGGTTTAAATTCAAAATCAGTTATCCCGAACGGACCCGGCCGACTCTAAAAAGTTAGCCGGGTCCTTTCCTCGGCGTGTCGACGGCGTTTCTGCTTGAAGCCGTCCATCCCCGATGATTACTCTCCGCACATGAATATGTTGCGGAGAGTAACTGTTCAGCGTCCCCGGCCGGGCCGGAGCCGGCGCCGGACCTGGTGCGCTGTGACGTCCGGGGGCATGGCGGTGGCGGTCTCGCTGACCGCGTCCCCCGCCCTCGCCGCGGGCCTCGTCAGGTCCGGCGGCGGCCCCGAGCGCGGCATTGACATCTCCGCCTACCAGAACGCGAACGGCCCGATCGACTGGCGCGAGCTGGCCGGCCACGGCATCAGGTTCGTCGTCATCAAGGCCTCGGAAGGCACCTACTACACCAACCCGTACTACCTGCCGGACGCACGGGCGGCGTCGCGGGCGGGACTGGCCGTGCTCGCCTACGCGTTCGCCATCCCGGACCGGGCGGGCGGCGCGGCCACCGCCAGATTCGCCGTCAGGTCCGCGCACCACCGGCGCGGCCACGGCACGCTGCCCCTGGTCGTCGATCTGGAGAACGACCCCTACTCGACCAGCGACTGCTACTGGTTCGGCCGGGGCCGGATGATCGCCTGGATCGCTGGCTTCACCAGCCGGGCGAGGGCGCTGACCGGTTCGTGGCCGGTCATCTACACCACCGCCGCCTGGTGGCAGGAGTGCACCGGGTCGACCGGCCGGTTCGCCCGCGACCCGCTCTGGCTGGCCGATTACGACGGCGCGAAGCCGGCCGCCCCCTGGCCGTGGACGCGGTGGTCGTTCTGGCAGTACAGCGAGAACGGCTACCTGCCCGGGATCGGCTGGACCGACCTCGACGTTTTCCAGTCGGCCAGTGGGTTCCCGTCACTCCACCCGGCCTCGGAGCGGAAACCCGGCCACCGCCAAAAGCGCCGGTCCAAGCACAAACCGAAGCACAAACCGAAGCACAAGAAGCGTAAAACAGAACAGAAACACAGGCCGAAGCGGAAGAAGCGCCCCCGGCGAATCAGCAAGGGCAAGCATTTACTGGTTGCAAATCATCAATTATCTACGCATCCCCACCTGGACGGTTGATAAGCTCCGCCGGTGATTCGGCTCAGGCGTCGCCGCGGCATCGCGGGCACCATGCTCATCCTCGTCGTCGGCCTAGCGCTCGCGGTGGCAACGCAGACGGCGCTCCGGGGACCGGCGGCCCAGGCGACCACCTCGACGTCGCCCGTCCAGGGCATCGACGTGTCCTCGGTCCAGGGCTCGTCGATCAACTGGCGCAGGTATCGCAGGCGGAGCGCTTCGTCGCGGTCAAGGCGAGCGAGGGCAACTACTACACCGACACGCCTGACTACCAAGACGACGTTACAGCGGCGGCGGCCGCCGGCCTGTACGTGATGCCGTACGTGTTCGCCAACCCCTACGGCTCGAGCGCAGTCCAGCCCCAACGCGGGCAACGGCTGGGGCAGCGTCACAGCCGACGACGCGTGGAAGCGTGATCGGTAGCGGCGACCCCCGCGTACAAGTCCAGCGCGTTCATGCTCCCGGTCGTGATCGACCTCGAGAACGACCCGTACATCAACCGGGAGAAGAACAGCAACCAGTGCTACGCGCTGAGCCAGTCGACGATGGTCGGGTGGATCACCGCCTTCATCAACGAGATGAAGAAGGACAGCGGCAAGACCCCGATCATCTACACCACCACCTCCTGGTGGGACTCCTGCACCGGGGATAGCACCGCGTTCAAGGCCGACCCGCTGTGGATCGCCTCGTACGGCGTGTCGGTCCCGTCGATCCCCGCGGCCTGGAGCAGCCTGGCGTTCTGGCAGTACTCGCAGAGCGGCGCGGTCCCCGGTATCGGCAGCACGGTCGACCTCGACTCGCTCGGCCCAACCCAGGCCAGCGCCGTCAACACGGCCATCCCGGCCGAGCAGATCCAGACGCTGAGCTCGCTGGAAGCGCAGAATCTCCCCTCCGGCTACTCCGCGACGGCTCTGCCGACCGGGCTAACGATCAGCGCTACCGGGCAGATAACCGGCACGCCGACCGCCATCGGCCAGTACTCGGTGACCGTCACCCCACCGGCCGGCGCCGCCCCGGCGTCGATGTCGTTTCCCTGGGACGTGCACGGCGCGATTACCGTCTCCAACGCGACCAGCCGCTCGTCCGTGCAGGGCGCTCCCGTCTCGTTCGCCATCACCGCATCCGGCCCGGACCAGACCGCCGGCTTCGCTCCCTCCTTCAGCGCGACCGGCCTGCCCAAGGGCGTGTCCATGAGCAGCACGTCCGGCCTGATCACCGGCTCGCCGACCAGTTCGGGCACGTTCAAGGTGACCGTCACCGCCGCCGACGCCCTCCGCGGCTCCGGGACCGCGTCGTTCACCTGGACGGTCACCCCGGAGGTCACGTGCCCGGAGATCGTATGGCAGGGCGGCGTGGCCAAGGTCCTGCCCGAGCCGTGCAGCTCCACCAGCTCGGGCAGGAAATGACGCCCGGCAACGGCTAACCCCCGGCTACAGCTTGATGACCGCAACTCGTTCGCGCTTCCTCCGGTCTGGTTCCTCGGTCAGCCGGGCCAGATCGTCCGGGTCGCTGGTCAGCAGGATGACCGGTCGTCGCTGCGCGAGCGCGACCGCTGCCAGCAGCGCCTCGACCGTGCAGCGCTGACCGGAGATGCCGGTCGCCTCCAGCAGCTCGCCGGCCTTGCGGCCCACGCTCTTGTCGATCTCCACCACAGTGACGCGGCGGAGTATGCGGTGGATCCGCGCATCCCTGGCGCCGCCGCGAAGCACCTCGGCCAGCGTGGACGCCGCCGTGACGATATCGCCGCCGAGCGCGTCCGTCCTCCTCGCCCAGGCAAACGCGCTCTTGTCGGCCTCCGCGAGCCGGACGATGCCTTGAGCGTCGAGCACGAGGGTGCCCGCTATTCCTCCTCGTAGAACGACAGCCATTCCCGAGTCACCTGCTCTTCTAGTTCGGGTGGAATGGGGCCGCTCTCGGCTTCGAGTTCATCCAGCAGCTCGCGGAATTCTTCGCTCTTAAGCTGCCGCTCGGCCGCCTCCGCCACGAAGCGGCTAAAGCCGCCAGGCCCGGTGTGCTCGCGGATGGCGGTGGCCAGGTCTTCTGGCATGGAAACACTCACCTTCTGCACGCGTCCGTGGAAGCGCCCCAGTGCCTCGCCGTCGAGCTCGACGATGACCTTGGGGTGCATGACCTTGGGGAACATGGCCATGACCTGTGACAGCACGTACGAATGGGGAACCTGGGCCAGCGCCTCTTCGAACGCCTTCTCCAGCGCCCCCAGCGCCTCTACCTGATCGAGGGAAATCTCCGGTCCCTCAAGCGGGATCTCGCTCATAATCCGATGCTACCACCGGTAGCAAGATCATCAGTAAATTTCCCCCCGTTTATTTCGAAGATCTTTTAGCGCTCGAACACAGATACCGATACTTCAGTTGAGCTGGTGACAACAAAATGCGCCCGTGACCGAAAACCTTCGGTCACGGGCGCGTGGGCGGTAACGCGGTGCGGGAACGATTTACCGCTTCCCCGGCACCGCCGGGGTCCCGGCCGGCTCCGGCCGCCGCGAGATCTTCGAGCCGAGCCAGACCAGCGGGTCGAACCGCCGCCCGGCCACGCGCTCCTTCATCGGGATGATCGCGTTGTCGGTGATCTTGATGTGCTCGGGGCAGACCTCGGTGCAGCACTTGGTGATGTTGCACAGGCCGAGGCCGAAGTCGTCCTGCGCGATGTTGCGCCGGTCGGCCTCGTCGGCCGGGTGCATCTCGAGCTCGGCCACCCGCATCAGGAACCGCGGCCCGGAGAACGCCGTCTCGTTGTCCTCGTGGTCGCGGATCGCGTGGCAGGTGTTCTGGCACAGGAAGCACTCAATGCACTTCCGGAACTCCTGCGACCGGTTCACGTCCTCCTGCTGCATCCGGAACTCACCCGGCTTGATCGAAGGATCGGGGGTGAACGAGGGGATCTCGCGGGCCTTGGCGTAGTTGAACGACACGTCCGTGACCAGGTCCCTGATCACCGGGAAGGTCCGCATCGGCGTGATCGTCAGCGTCTCCTCCTCGGTGAAGGTCGACATCCGGGTCATGCAGCCGAGCCGCGGCATGCCGTTGATCTCCATCGAGCAGGAGCCGCACTTGCCGGCCTTGCAGTTCCACCGCAGGGCCAGGTCGGACGCCTGGGTGGCCTGCAGCCGGTGCAGCACGTCGAGGACGACCTCGCCCTCGTTGACCTCGACCTTGTAGTCCTTCAGGGCGCCGGCGCCCGCGTCACCGCGCCAGACCCGGAGCTTCGCCAGGTAACCCATCAGTGCCCCTCTTCCAGCGCCGCCGCCTCGCGATGACCGGCCAGCTCTTCCTTGGTCATGTACTTCTTGAGCTCGGAGATGTCGAACAGGTCGAGCAGGTCCGGGCGGATTACCGGGATGGGCTGGTGCACCATGTCGATCTTGTCGCCGTCGAGCGTCAGGATCAGGTTGACCTTGCGCCACTCGGGCTCCATGGCCGGGTGGTCCTCGCGGGTGTGCCCGCCGCGCGACTCCTCGCGCTCGAGCGCCGCCATCGCCACGCACTCGGCCACCAGCAGCATGTTCCGCAGGTCCTGGGCGTAGTGCCAGCCCGGGTTGTAGGCCCGCTCGCCCGGCACGGTCAGGTTCTTGGCCCGCTCCTTGAACTTCTCGAGCGCCGCCAGCGCCTCGCGTACCTCGGACTCCCGGCGGATGATGCCGACCAGGTCGTTCATCGTCTGCTGGAGCTCGGCGTGCACCTCGTAAGGCGACTCGCCGGCTTCCCGCGAGAACGGCTCGAGCGCCTCGGCGACGGCGGCGTCCAGGTCGGCCTGCGCGACCACGGGCTTGGCGGAGCCGAGCGACTCCAGGTACTCCGCCGCCCCGTCGCCGGCCCGCTTGCCGAACACCAGCAGGTCGGACAGCGAGTTGCCGCCGAGCCGGTTGGACCCGTGCATGCCGCCGGACACCTCGCCCGCCGCGAACAGGCCGGGCACCGAGGACGCGGCCGTGTCCGGGTCGACCTCGACCCCGCCCATCACGTAGTGGCAGGTCGGGCCGATCTCCATCGGCTCCTTGGTGATGTCCACGTCCGCCAGCTCCTTGAACTGGTGGTGCATGGACGGCAGCCGGGACAGGATGTACTCGGGCGACCGCCGCGAGGCGATGTCCAGGTAGATGCCGCCGTGCGGGGTGCCGCGGCCCTCCTTGACCTCGTTGTTGATCGATCGCGCGACCTCGTCCCGAGGCAGCAGCTCGGGCGGACGCCGGTTGTGGTCCGGGTCGGTGTACCAGCGGTCGGCCTCTTCCTCGGTCTCCGCGTACTGCGCGCGGAACACGTCCGGCACGTAGTCGAACATGAACCGCTTGCCCTCGGAGTTGCGCAGCACCCCGCCGTCGCCGCGGACGGACTCGGTCACCAGCAGGCCCTTGACCGACAGGGGCCAGACCATGCCGGTCGGGTGGAACTGGACGAACTCCATGTTCATCAGCGATGCGCCCGCCAGCAGCGCCAGCGCGTGCCCGTCGCCGCTGTACTCCCACGAGTTCGAGGTGACCTTGAAGGTCCGCCCGATGCCGCCGGTCGCGAGGATCACCGTCGGCGCCTCGAACAGGACGAACTTGCCGGTGTCCCTGATGTACCCGAAGGCGCCGGCGATCTTGCCGCCGTCCTTGAGCAGCCGGGTGATCGTCGTCTCGGCGAACACGCGGATGCGAGCCTCGGGGTCGCCGAACTCGTACGAGTCGGCCTGCTGGAGGGCCACGATCCGCTGCTGGAGGGTGCGGATCATCTCCAGGCCGGTCCGGTCGCCCACGTGCGCGAGCCGGGGGTACTCGTGCCCGCCGAAGTTGCGCTGGGAGATCTTCCCGTCCTTGGTCCGGTCGAACAGCGCGCCCCACGCCTCAAGCTCCCAGACCCGGTCCGGTGCCTCCTTGGCGTGCAGCTCGGCCATTCGCGGGTTGTTGAGGAACTTCCCGCCGCGCATGGTGTCGCGGAAGTGGACCATCCAGTTGTCGTTCGGGTTGACGTTGCCCATGGCGGCGGCCGCGCCGCCCTCGGCCATGACCGTGTGCGCCTTGCCGAACAGGGACTTGGAGATGATCGCGGTCTTCAGCCCGCGCGCGCGGGCCTCGATGGCGGCGCGCAGGCCGGACCCGCCCGCGCCGATCACCACGACGTCGTAGGGGAAACGCTCGATCTCGGTCGAGGGTGAAGTTGTTTCGGAGGTAGCCATAAGAGCCTTCTCGCCCGTTGCCAGGTCAGTTGAAGATGCGCGGGTCGCTGAACGCACCGCTCGCGACGAGCATGATGTAGAGGTCAGTGAGCGCCAGCGTGGTCAGCGAGATCCACGCGTAGGCCATGTGGTGCTTGTTCAGCTTCGAGACCTGGGTCCAGGCCCAGTAGCGCACCGGGTGCTTGGAGAAGTTCTTGAGCCGCCCGCCGGTGATGTGCCGGCAGGAGTGGCAGGAGAACGAGTACGCCCAGACCGCCACCACGTTGATCAGCATGATGATCGAGCCCAGCCCGAAACCGAAGTCGCCGTCCGGCCCGCGGAACGCCTGCGCCACGTCCCAGGTGAGCAGGGCCGCGATCAGGAACGCGGCGTAGAAGAAGTAGCGGTGCAGGTTCCACGCGATCAGCGGCACCTTGGTCTCGCCCGAGTACTTCGCGTGCGGCTCGCGGACGGCGCAGGCGGCCGGCGACCGCCAGAACGCCCGGTAGTACGCGCCCCGGTAGTAGTAGCAGCTCAGCCGGAAGCCGAGGACGAACGGCAGCGAGACGAACGCGTAGGGGATGATCGGCGGGATGGCCGGGATCCACCGGCCGATCGCCGACGACCCGGCCACGCACTCGCCGCTCACGCAGGGGGAGTAGAACGGCGTCAGGTAGTGATACTGGGGCACGTAGTACCAGTGCCCGGTGAACACGCGGACGGTCGCGTAGGCCACCCAGATCGTCAGCAGGGTCGCGACCACGCGCCCGCGGTTATACCAGGGGTCCTTGCGGAGCGTCCGCTCAGCGATCTGCGCCCGCGTTCTGCCGGCCGGCGCATCAGAAACTTGTGTCATCCAGCGTCCTCGCTGCCTCGTGCGTGATCGTGTCCGCGACGCGCAGCCGGGCAGCCCTCGCCAAAAACGTGACGAGACGGAGCGGGAGCGCATGCGATGCCCACGAACTTATTCCAGTTAGTCTCAGGATGCCGCATCAGCGGGTGCTTCCAGCATGTGAGACTGACTACACTCCCCGCATTTACCGGGCTATTCGCCCATTCGGGTGAGCAGGTTCACATTCCACACAAGCACCTCGTACCCGTCGAATCGATAGCTCCGGGCCGGCCGCCCGAACGTCGCCCGCACCGCCGGGTAGGGCAGCGTCCAGGCCGACCCGCGCGACCACCCCGCGGGCAGTCGTTCGACCAGGAAGCTCGCGTCGTGCAGGCGGGGATCGTAGGCGGCGGCCGACGACTGGTACTGCACCGCCCCCACCCGCCCCCAGCGCACCGCGACCGGCACGACCTCCACCCGCGCCCCGCTGTCCACGGTGACCACATTGGCCGACGCCTGGCCGAGCCCGTACCGCAGCCCGTGCGCGACCAGCCAGCCCGCCAGCGCCGAATCCTGCCCCGGCGCCGCCGCCTGCGCGGCCGAGTACCCAAATGCGCACGCATATCCGGCTATCACCAGGAAAAAGATAAAAGAGATAAAAATCGATCTTTTCGAACGGTCCCTTGACTCCGCCCCTCCACTCAACTGAGCCCGCCCCCGCGCCAACCCCGCACCGCCCCCGTTCACCCGCCGGGCAAGCCCCAACCCGAACACCCGCCGGGCGAGCCCCGGCCCGAACACCCGCCGGGCGGCACAGCCGGCGAGCCCGGCCCGAACACCCGGCCGGCCAGCACCGCGCCGACCGGCAGCACGGCCGCGATCTCCCGCGCGTCATACCCCGTGCCGACGATGGTCCCGGGCGTAGTCGACACCAGGTAGCTGACCAGGTTCGCCACCACCGCAACCGCCAGCACCGAGTCCACCAGCCCCGGCCCCCAGCCTCCCGTTTGGCGCGGCGGGCCGCAGCGCCCGGCCGCCCCCGGCGCGGTGGCCCGCCGCGCCATTCCTATTGGCGCGGCGGGCCGCAGCACCAGTGGCCTTTTAGCGCTGGGGGCCACCGCGCCAACCGGCTCGACGGCGCGTGGCCGGACGAACCTGACCAGGGCGACCGCGATCGCGGCGATCGCCAGCGTCAGCCCTATCAGGTGCAGCGCCGCGAACGCGAGCCCGACCCAATCGGTGACGCCGATGAAGTTCGCGCCGTACAGCTCGAGGATGCCCCGCCCCGTCAGCCAGGTGTGCGTCCGCAACTGCGATAGCGGCGCCAGCGTCAGCGGGATCGGATGCGCCGTGAACCCGCCCGCCGCCGTCAGCAGTCGCGCCGCCGCCCAGGCGACCCCGACGGAGAGGACCCCGGCCGCGATCAGCGCCAGCTCATACCAGCAGGCCCGGGCCCACCGCCCGGTCCGCCCGCCCGTTTGGGGCCTGGCACCCCCGTCCGCCCGGTGCCGGGCCGGCCGTCCCGCCGCCGCGGAACGCGGACGTCGACGCGCCGAGGCCACCGTGCAGACGACGATCAGCGGCAGCACCGCGGTCAGCACCGCCACCCGGTCGGCGAACTGAACCACTGCCAGCAGCAGGCACAGGATCGCCGGCCCCCACCAGCGGCGCGGCGCGGCGTCGAGCAGCAGCCAGCCGACCAGCAGCGGCACCTGCGTCCCGACATGATCCGGCGACAGCAGCAGCACGAGCGCCCCGTACCCGAGCTGCGGCGCCAGCATGATCGCCGCCGCCAGCAGACCCCCGAGCACGCCCTCACGTCCGCCCGCACGCCCCCGCGCGAGCGCGAAGACGGCCAGCACGAGCAGGGTGTAGGTCAGCGCGGCGCTGACGTGGATCACGCCCAGCCCGAACGGGCGGATCGCCTCGACGAGGACGTACTCGGGCAGTTCGGTCGTGTAGAACGACACGTCGCTGAGCGTCCACCCGTGCAGCAGCCAGTTCCCGGCCAGCATGTCGCGCGCCTGCAGCGCCTGGGCGGCGCCGTCGGCGGTGGCCAGGACCGTCCACGACACCCGCAGGTAGCCAAGGAAGAGCAGCGCCCCGCCGACGGCGACCGCCCCGATTGCGCGCCGCGCCGGGTCGCGCCCGCCCGGGTCGCGCCCGCTGGGGCACCGCAGCCGGCCCGGCCCGGGACGGAGTTCGGCCCGGGCGCCGCCCGGCCGCCCGCCCATGTCTCCTCGGTCCCCTCCGCGACGGCGGCGTCGCTTGTCCCCACAGCTCTCCCTGCGATTAGCGCCCGAGGACGACCTTAGCGGGACTGACCACGCAACGTGTCTGAGAAAACACAAAATGTCAAGCGGCGGCGTGCCGGGCTTGCCGACAGCGGCTCCACGCGTTGTCCCCGTGGTAACGGCTGTGGGTTGTGGGGCGGTGGTGAAAGACGCCGCTGAGCCGGCCCGGGCAGGGGACGTGATTGTGTTCCGTTGGGGGCCGCGCTCCCCGGCCGCGAGCGTCATTGTGTTCCGTTGGGGGCACCCCGCGACCCGAAAGACCCACGCTCACCCTCATCCCCGTCCAGCCTGGTGCACGTGGTGACGGTGAGGGCGATGCGTCGATGCCCGGGCACCCGACCGGCGGTCTCGCCAAGCCAGCGGCTGTCGCCTACGCCGTCGACCCGGCCCCCACCTGTCGCCTACGCCGTCGGCCCCGCCGCCCTGCCTGTCGGCGACGCCATCGACCCGGCTGCCCACCTGTCGGCGACGCCATCGACCCGGCTGCCCACCTGTCGGCGACGCCATCGACCCGGCTGCCCACCTGTCGGCGACGCCATCGACCCTCATAGGCGATGTCGATGGCGTAGCCGACAGACCGCGGAACCTGTCGCTGGCGTCAGCCGACAGGCCCTGCCCGCGTTCAAACGCCGCTCCACCGACCTGGCTAGGCCGACCTGGCTAGGCCGACCTGGCTGGGCCGCCCCCGCTAGGCCGAGGCCGGCGGCAAGCCGAGTGCCTGCTTGAGGAAGTCGACCTGCAGCGTCAGCATGTTTTCGGCCACGACCTCCTGCGGGGTCATGTGGGTGACGCCGGACAGGGGCAGCACCGAGTGCGGGTACCCGGCCGCGAGCAGGGCCGAGGACAGCCGCAGCGAGTGGGCGACGAACACGTTGTCGTCGGCCAGTCCGTGAATGATCAGCATCGGCCGGTGAACAGTCGCCCCGGTCCGTTCGGGATCATTGATGATTGAGCTTTGCTCGTAGGGCGCCGCATCCTGGGTCGGGTCACCGAGGTAGCGCTCGGTGTAAAACGTGTCGTAGAGCCGCCAGTCGGTGACCGGCGCGCCGACGACCGCCGCGTGGAACACGTCCGGGCGGCGCAGTAGCGCGAGCGCGGACAGGTAGCCGCCGAAGGACCAGCCCCGGATCGCCACCCGCTCGGTGTCGAGGTCGGCGAACGCCTCGGCCGCCGCCTGGAGAGCGGTGATCTGGTCCTCGAGCGGGCCGGTGGCGAGGTCGCGGGCGACCGCGCGGTCCCAGGCCGGGCCCCGGCCGCCGGTGCCGCGGCCGTCGGCCACCACGACCGCGAAGCCCTGCTCGGCCAGCCACTGGGAGGTGAGGAAGGCACCGGTGGCCTTCATCACCCTCTGGTGGTGCGGGCCGCCGTAGGGGTCCATGAGCACCGGCAGTCTGGTCCCGGCCTGGTGCCAGGACGGGAAGAGCACCGCGGTGCGGATGCCGGCCGGCCCCGCCTGCAGGAACTTCGGCTGCGGGTGGGGCAGGTTCGGGGCGGGCGCGAGCGACGAGATCCGGTGCGGCTGCCCGCCCCCGGCCCCGTGCTTGCGGACCGTGACCGAGAGGTCGTTGCCGGCCAGGTCGCGGCGGATAAGCACGGTCGCGCCGCCCGCCTCGGTGGCGGAGTTGACGCCGGGCTCGGTCGCGACCTCGGCGAGCCCGCCCGGGCCGTAGCGCCAGACGCCGATCTCGGTCGGCTCGGTCGCGCCCGCGAACAGCACGTCGTCCCCGTCGGTGCCGAGAACGCCGAGAACCTGCAGGCCGGGCGGGGTGATGGGCGCGGCGTCACGGAGCGCGGCGGCCGGGGCGACGATCAGCCCGCGGGTGTCGCCGCTGATCCCGGTCCAGACGACGTCCCCGTTGGCGAGCTGGGCGGGCACGCCGTCGATGACGTCGGTCCAGTCCGGGTCGGCGTCCTCGCGCAGCACCTCGCCGGTGGCCGCGTTGAGCAGCCGCATGACCTTCTGATCGCGGGTCTGCACGACCAGCAGCGGTAGCTCGCCCCAGGCCACCGCGGCCAGGTAGGGGAAGGCGGCCCGGTCCCACTCGACCTCTTCGAGCTTGGCCGTGGTGCCGTCGCCGGCTTCCTTGGCGATGGTGGCGAGCAGCAGCGAGACGTCGGCGTTGGGGGTGCCCGCGGCGGGGTAGCGCACCTCGGCCGGCGCCTTGTCCGGGTTGGCGGGGTCGGCGATGTACCACTGCCTGACCGGGGACTCGTCGACCCGGGCGATCAGCAGCTGGCTGCCGTCGGGAGACCACCAGTAGCCGCGGAAACGGCCCATCTCCTCGGCCGCCACGAACTCGGCCAGGCCGAACGTGACCTTGTCCTCCCCGGGCGCCTCGGCGATCGCCGAGTCGTGCCCGCTGACCAGGTCGACGATGCGGAGCGCGCCGTCATGGACGTACGCGACCTTGGTCCCGGTCGAGTCCGGGCGCGGGTCGAGCGCGGGGGTCCGGGTGGGGACCAGCCGCGGCGTCGGCTCCGCCGCGCCCAGCGGGACCGCGTAGACCTGGCCCGAGAGCGCGAACACGGCCAGCGCGCCCGCCCGGTCGGTGGCGTAGGCCACGATCCCGGCGGCGGTCTCGCGGACCCGCTCGCGCCGGGCTCGTTCCTCCGGCGGGAGGTTCTCCTCGTCGGCGCCCAGCGCCCGCGGGTCGGCCACCAGCCGCTCGGCGCCGGTCACGGTGTCCGCCTCCCACAGACAGGTCACCGGGTCGTCGCCTGCCCGCGAGCGCAGGAACGCCACCCTGTCGCCGTCTGCCGATACCTGGAAGGCGCGGGGTACCCCGAGCCGGAATCCGCGCGTCCGCGCCTGCTGCCTGGGAAAGCTCTCCGTCATGGTCCCCGATCATGCCAGGTCGGGTCGGCGGCATAATCGTCTGGTGGTTAACAGAAGCCTGCTGCTGGTACACGCGCACCCGGACGACGAGTCGATCGGGACCGGGGCGACGATGGCCAAGTACGCCGCCGAGGGGGCCCGGGTCACGCTCGTGACCTGCACGCTGGGCGAGCTCGGGGAGATCATCCCGCCCGATCTGAGCCATCTGCTGCCCGACGAGCTCGGCCAGCACCGGATCGTCGAGCTCGACCGCGCCTGCCGTGCGCTCGGCGTCGAGGACCACCGGTTCCTCGGCGGCGAGGGTAAGTACCGGGACTCGGGGATGATGGGCCTGCCCGACAACGACGACCCGCGCTGCTTCTGGCAGGCGTCGGTCGAGGAGGCCGCCGCCGACCTGGTCAAGGTCATCGAGGAGGTCGCGCCCGACGCCATCGTGACCTACGACGCCAACGGCTTCTACGGTCACCCCGATCACATCCAGGCGCACCGGGTCGCGTGGCGGGCAAACGAGCTGGCCGGCCGGGCGGCGAGGTTCTACGCCACCGCGATGCCGCGCTCGGCGCTGGCGGCGGCGGTCGAGCTGCCGGACGACTCCTGGTTCGTGCGCAACCGGGACCTGTCCGTGAGCGTCCCCGACGAGCAGGTCACGACGGAGATCGACGCGACCGGGTACCTGCCCGCCAAGCTGGCCGCGATGAAGGCGCACGAGACCCAGATCACGGTCGACGGCCAGTTCTACGCGCTCTCGGACGAGGTCGGCCGGCGGGCGCTCGGGACCGAGTACTACACGCTGCTGGCGGGCCCGGCCGGCCCGGGCCGCCCTCGTCCGGGCGGGGAACCGTACGATCACGACCTTTTCACGCGGTAGCCTGCAGGCTCATGGGGACCTCGCAGCGCTCGCTGATCACTGGCCTGGGCTACCTGGCGCTCTTCGTGCTCGGCCTGGCGCAGGGGCTGATCGGCAGCTTCCAGTACAACCGGAGCCCGGTGCCGCTGTTCGCGGTCCTCCTCATCCTGATCCTGTTCGCGACCTGCGTGCTGGCCGGCTGGGGGATGCGCACCTACGCGGCCGGCATCCTCCCGGCCCTCGGCTGGATCATCGCCTCGTTCATCCTCGCGATGCCGCGGCCCAACGGCAGCGTGATCATCCAGGCCACCTCGGCCGGGGAGTGGTACCTCTACGGAGGCGCGCTGGCGGCGGCGGCCGGCGCCGCCGTCTCGTTCTACACCTGGATCCGCGCCAAGTCCCGACCCCGCTAGATCGGGCCCGGCCGGCTGAGGGGCAACTCGGCCGGCCGGCCCGGGACGTCTAGGCGGCGTCGATCGCCTCGGCAAAGCGCTGCAGGCCCCAGTCGAGCTCGTCCTCGGTGATCACCAGCGGGGGAGCGAGCCTGATGGTGGTGCCGTGCGTCTCCTTCGCGAGCACGCCGAGCGAGGCGAGCCGCTCGCAGACCGCGCGCCCGTCGAGCGACGCGAACGTCACCCCGGCCCACAGCCCCCGGCCGCTCACCGACGTCACCGCGGACGACGGCAGCGACTCGAGCCGCGCATGCAGCACCGACCCGAGGGCGGCCGACCGCGCCTGGTACTCGCCGGTGCCCAGCATCGCGATGACCTCACGCGCGACCGCGCACGCGAGCGGGTTGCCGCCGAACGTGGACCCGTGCTGCCCCGGCTTCAGCACGCCGAGGACCGACCGGGACGAGACCATCGCCGAGACCGGCACGATCCCGCCGCCCAGCGCCTTGCCGAGCAGGTAGGCGTCCGGCACCACGCCGTCGGCCTCGCACGCGAAGGTGGAGCCGACCCGGCCGAGCCCGGACTGGATCTCGTCGGCGATCATCAGCGCGCCCGCCGACGTGCACAGCGACCGCAGCCCGGCCAGGAACCCGGGCGGCGGCACGACCACGCCCGCCTCGCCCTGGATGGGCTCGACGAGCACACCGACCACTCGCGACCCGTACCGAACGAACACGTCCGCCACCGCCGACAGGTCGCCGTAGGGGACCGACACGAACCCGGGCGTGTAGGGACCGAAGTCGTCGCGCGCGTCCGGGTCGGAGGAGAACGACACGATCGTCGTCGTCCGCCCGTGGAAGTTGCCGTCGAACACCACGATGACCGCCTGGTCGGCGGGCACCCCGCGGGTGACGTAGCCCCACTTGCGCGCCACCTTGATCGCGGTCTCGACCGCCTCGGCGCCGGTGTTCATCGGCAGCACCATCTCCATGCCGCACAGCTCGGCCAGCTCGGCGCAGAACGGCCCAAACTGGTCGTGGTCGAACGCCCGGCTGACCAGCGTCACCCGGTCAAGCTGGCGCATCGCGGCGTCGGTGAGCCGAGGGTGCCGATGCCCGAAGTTCAGCGCCGAGTAGCCGGCCAGCATGTCCAGGTACCGCCGCCCGACGGTGTCGGTCACCCAGACGCCCTCCGCCGTCGCCGCCATGACCGGCAGCGGGTGGTAGTTGTGGGCGCTGTACTCGCTGGTCAGGGCGGCCGGGTCGCGTCCGTCGGACCGGGTGCGGGTGTCAGGGTAGGTATCGGTCATCTCAGTGCCTCAGTTCCAGTGTGCAGCACTTGGCGCCGCCGCCCGCCTTGAGCAGCTCGGACATGTCGATCGGGACGACCTCGAACCCGCGCGAGCGCAGCGATCGCGCCAGCCCGGTCGCCGCGGCCGCGAGCACGACATGGCGCCCGTCCGAGACCGCGTTGAGCCCGAGCACCTCGGCGTCCTCGTCCTTGGCCTCGATCAGCTCGGGGAACATCGACGCCAGGACCGCCCGCCCGGCGTCGTCGAACGCCGCCGGGTAGTACATGGCGGTCGACGCGTCGAGCACGCACAGCGCCGTGTCCAGGTGGTAGAACCGGTCGTCGACCAGTCGCAGCGACACCACCTTGCGTCCGAACACGGCCGCCAGCTCCTCCGCCGCCTCGACATCGGACCTGAACCCGTAGCCAGCCAGCACGGTGCCGTCCCCGGCGACGAGGATGTCCCCCTCGCCCTCGTTCACGTGCTCGGGCTCGTGCACGGCGGTCCAGCCGTTCCACCGGAACCAGTTCATGTAGGCGGCCGCCTCGGCGGCGCGCTCGGCGTAGCGGAAGCGGACGCCGAGCACGGTCGAGTCGATCACCGTGGCGCCGTTCGCCGCGAACACCATGTCCGGCAGCCCGGGGACCGGCTCGATGATCGAGACCGAGTGCCCGAGCGACTCATAGGCCTGCCGCAGCGTCTCCCACTGCCGCAGCGCCAGCGCCGGATCGACGGGGGAGTCGGGCCGCATCCACGGGTTGATCGCGTACGTCACGGCGAAGTACTCGGGCGGGCACATCAGGTAGGACCTGGGCGTGGCGACCCGGCTGGTCACGTCGTTGCTCATGCGCCAAGCGTAGGGAGCGCAGCCACATTGGTAACAGAGCGTGGTTATGCGTCCGAGCGGAGATCCGTTGCGTATTTCCGTCTGCAGACAGTCGATTCGTTGCGCCGTTGTCGCCAATGTCGGCCATGTCACTCTTGCTGCCCGCCGCTGCCCGTCGCCGTGCGTCGCTTGTCGCCTCGCCCGCCGGTCGGTGCCGCCGGCGGCGCTTTCATCCGGCGGTGCCAGGGAATGCTCCGAGTTGCCAGCGTCGGCATCGGGCGGTGAGCCCGTCCGCGCCAGGGGAGCAAGGGGTCGAGATGCCGTGGTTTCCGGAGTTCGCCAGCGCGGCGCAGCTCGCGCGCGAGGAGGTTCGCGAGGACGGCCTGGCCGACCCGGTGGCGGAGTTCCTCGCCGCGCTGCGCCAGGGCGACCCCCGGGTCCTGGAGACCATCTGGCCGGGCGAGATCGTGATCTACGATCCGCGGGCGGGCGAGGTTCGCGGCCACAAGCAGGTGCGCGAGTTCATCCGCCGCAACCTGTCCTGGCTGGCCGGCCTGCACGCCCGGGCCGACACGGTCGCCGCTACCCGATCCGCCGG
This sequence comes from uncultured Actinomycetota bacterium, assembly GCA_963836195.1. GTDB lineage: Bacteria > Actinomycetota > Actinomycetes > Streptosporangiales > Streptosporangiaceae > Trebonia. The sequence goes on from CAWIIX010000007.1 coordinate 100,748, forward strand.
GCGGGCGGTGGTCGAGCTGCTGGCCCGCATGGATCACGGCGGCCGGGAGCTGGCGTGGCCGGTGGCGGTCGTGGCCGAGCCCGCCGGAGACCGGTCGGTCGTCTTCCGCACCTATTGCAGCCAGTGGCCGGTTGACGAGCAGCGGCATCTCAGGCGGCCCGTCCTCGGGCCCCTGCTCGGGCCCGGGCAGGTCCGGCCGGGCGATGTCGTCGACCGCTACCTGACCGCGCTGGCGGCCGGCGACGTGGCGGCGGTGGAACGCACCTTCGGGCCCGGCGGGTACTTCCGCACCCCCTCCGGCCGGCGCTACGCCCGCGGCGGCGCCGATGAGCTCCGCTCGTTCTTCGCCCGTTGCTTCGGCGCGGGCGGCGGCGTCGAACTGCAGCCATGCGCGGTGACCGACGACGGGGTGCGCTGCGCGGTGGAATATAACTGCGTGCGCTGGGGCATACACGACCTGCCGCCGCAGGCGGGGCTCGGCGTCTACGAACGCGGCGCGGACGGGCTGCTCACCGCTGCCCGTGCCTACGACGATGTCCAACCGCCGCCGGAGTTGTCCGGACGCGGCCGCCTAAGGCACTGACCTGGCATGCAGGCATCAAAAGCAGCAAAGCGTCAAAGAGGAGAGCGGACATGCTGGTGGACATGAAGCTCGAGGTGGTCGTCATCCCGGTCACCGACGTCGACCGCGCCAAGAACTTCTACGCCGGGCTGGGGTGGCGGCTTGACGCCGACTTCCCGTTCGACAACGGTTTCCGCGTCGTCCAGTTCACGCCCCCCGGCGCGCCGTGCTCGGTCCAGTTCGGCTCGAACATCACCACCGCCGCGCCCGGCTCGGCCCAGGGCATGTACCTGGTCGTCTCCGACATCGAGGCTGCCCGCGACGCGCTCGCCGAGCACGGCGCCAAGCCGAGCGAGGTATTCCACCCGGGAGCGCCCGGCGCTCAGTTCCGGGCCGACGGGGCGGGCCGCGTCAGCGGCCGGGCCGACGACGGCGCCAGCTACGGCTCGTTCGCGACGTTCAGCGACCCCGACGGCAACACCTGGCTGCTGCAGGAGGTCACCACCCGACTGCCCGGCCGGGTCGACGCGGCCGAGACGTCGTTCGCGTCGCAGGCGGACCTGGCCGCGGCGATGCGGCGCGCGTCGGTCGCCCACGGCGAGCATGAGAAGCGCATCGGCCACGCCGATGAGAACTGGCCCGACTGGTACGCCGCGTACATGGTGGCCGAGCAGGCCGGGTCGGAGCTGCCGGCATGAGCGGCTACGACTACGACGTGATCGTCTTCGGCGGCGGGGCGCCCGGCGAGCACTGCGCCGCAGCCCTGCAAGCGCGCGGGCTGCACGTCGCCGTGGTCGAGCGCGAGCTGGTCGGCGGCGAGTGCTCCTACTGGGCCTGCATTCCGTCCAAGTCGCTGCTGCGACCGGGCGAGGCGGTGAACGGAGCCCGCAACGCGGCCGCCACCGCCGAGGTCGACGTTGCCGCCGTGCTGGCGTGGCGGGATTTCATGGTCTCGAACTGGTCCGACGCCAGCGCTGCGCAGTGGCTGACCAGCCGCGGCATCGACGTGCTGCGGGGCAACGGCCGGCTCGCGGGCACCGGCGTGGTCGAGGTCGACGGAGTCCGGCACACCGCCGAGCACGTCATCGTGGCGACCGGCTCCGAGCCGATCACGCCGCCGATCCCCGGACTGCGCGACCTGGACGGGGTCTGGGGCACCCGCGAGGCGACGAGCATGAAGGCGGTGCCGCGGCGCCTGCTGGTGCTCGGCGGCGGGTCCGCCGGGGTCGAGATCGCGCAGATCGTCCGGCGTCTGGGCGGCGAGGTGGCGCTGGTCGAGGGCGCCCCTCGGCTCATTCCGCGCGAGGCCGCGGCGCTGGGCGACGCGCTCGGCGAGGCGCTGCGCAAGGAGGGCATCGAGCTCCACCTGGGGGTGCACGCTACCGCCGCCCGGCGCGACGGCGACGAGTACGTCCTGCAGCTCGACGACGGCAAGGAGCTGCGCGGCGACCGGCTGCTTGTCTCGACCGGCCGCCGGCCGCGGGTCGAGGGGATCGGGCTGGAGACGGTCGGCGTCGCGATCGACCAGAAGAAGGGGATCGCGGTCGACGATCACCTGCGGGCGGGCGAGCGGCTGTGGGCGATCGGCGACGTGAACGGCATCTGGCCGCTGACCCACGTCGGCGAGTACGAGGGGGACGTCGTCGCGGCGAACATCGCGGGCGAGGACCGTCCGACCAACTACGAGGCGGTGCCGCGCGTCACCTACACCGATCCGCAGGCCGCAGCCGTGGGCGCGCTCGAAGCGCAGTACAGCGGGACCGCGCAGCTGTCGGAGGTGCCGAAGACCGCGACCTACACCCACGCCTACGCCGACTCCAACGGTTTCCTGACCCTGCTCAGCGACGGCGAGCGGCTTACTGGCGCCTATGGGCTCGGCCCGGAGGCGGGCGAGTGGATGCAGCAGGCGACGCTGGCCATCCGCGCCCGCGTCCCGGTTGCGGTGCTGAACGACACCATCCAGCCCTTCCCGAGCTTCTCCGGGATCTACAGCGCGGCCATGCAGTGCCTGATCATGAACATCATGGACATGCCCCAGCCGAGGACGCCGATGGACGCCCAGATGGCGGATAAGCACAAGGCGGTCAAGGACCAGGCGGCCACGTGACCGCGGGCCGGGAACCGGAGCTGGCCGGGCAGACCGTCGCCCTGATCGGCGGCAGCTCGGGGATCGGGCTGGAGACGGCCCGGCGGGCGATGGCCGAGGGCGCCGACGCCATCCTCATCGGCCGCAATCAAGGCCGGCTCGACCGGGCCGCGCAGGAACTGGGCGCGAGCCGGACGGCCGCCTTCGACGCGACCGACGAGGCTGCCCTGGCGGCGTTCTTCCGCGAGTTGCCCGCCCCCATCGACCATGTGATGGTCACCGGCGGCGGCCCCAGCTACAGCCCGGTCCTGGAGATGGACTCGGCGCAGGTCCGCCAGTCCCTCACCGATCACGCGACGCTGATGGTCAGCGTGGCCAGGAACGCCGTCGGCAAGGTCCGGCCGGGCGGGACGCTGGTGTTCATGGGCGCCGCAGGCGAACGGGTCGCCCCCGGCATCGGGGCCTTCGCTCCCGCCGCGGCCGCGCTGCCCCCGCTCACGGCGACCCTTGCCCTCGAGGTCGCGCCGATCCGGGTCAACCTCATCGCGGCCGGCTTCGTCGACACCCCGCTGTCAGCGAAGCTGCTCGGGGCCGACCTCGACAAGCGCCGCGCCGAGCTGCGGTCGACGCTCCCGATCGGCCGCGTCGTCGGCGCGGCCGACATCGCCGCGCTCGCCGTTCACCTGATGACCAACACCGCCATCACCGGGGCGACCTACGACATCGACGGCGGTCAGCAGTACGTTTCCTAGCGAGCGGGCAGCCGTTGCAGCCGTTCGCCGGCGGTCGCGACGCGCTCGTCGGTCGCCGTGAGCGCGACCCTGATGTGCGATTTCCCGGCCGGCCCGTACATCGACCCGGGCCCGACGAGGATGCCGCACTCGGCCGCGAGCAGTTCGCACGCCGCCCAGCAGTCAAGCCCCGGCCTGGTCGCCCACAGGTAGAGCCCGGCCTGCGAGTGGTCGATGCGGAACCCGGCCGCGGTCAGCCCGGCCGCCAGCACCGAACGCCGGGCCGCGTAGCGGGCCTTCTGCTCGGCCGCGTGGGCGTCGTCGGCCAGCGCGACCGTCATCGCCGCCTGCACCGGGGCGGGCATGATCAGCCCGGCCTGCCGGCAGACGAGCAGCAGCTGGTTCATCAGCGCGGGGTCGCCGGTCACGAACCCGGCCCGGTAGCCCGCCAGGTTGGACCGCTTGGAGAGCGAGAACACGGCCAGCACGCCGTCATGCGAGCCCCCGCTGACCGAGGGGTGCAGCACCGATACCGGCGTGGCCGTCCAGCCGAGCTCGATGTAGCACTCGTCGGAGGCGAGCACGCAGTCGCGGGCGCGCGACCACTCGACCGCCTCGCGCAGGGCGGACGCGGGCAGTACCCGCCCGGTCGGGTTCGACGGCGAGTTCACCCAGCGCAGCCGCGGCGATGGCGGCGCGTCCGACAGCGCGTCCGCCGCCACCGAGGAGGCGCCCGCCAACCGGGCGCCGATGTCGTAGGTCGGATAGGCCAGCGACGGGTAGATCACCGTGTCGGCCGGGCCCAGGCCGAGCATGATCGGCAGCCAGGCGATGAACTCCTTGGTCCCGATCACCGGCAGCACCGTATCCGGGTCGACCTGCACGCCCTGGGAGCGGCCGAGCCACCCGGCGGCCGCCGAACGCAGCCCGGGGGTGCCCGCGGTCAGCGGGTACCCGGGCGCGTTGGCGGCCGCGATGAGCGCGTCCTGGATGACCGCGGGGACCGGGTCAACCGGCGTGCCCACGGACAGGTCAACCGCCCCGCCAGGGAAGGCCCTAGCCTTCTCCGCGATCGGGTCGAGCTCGTCCCAGGGGTATTCGGGGAGCCGTGATGCCAGCGTCACTCGGCCGCGGCCTGCGGCGGCAGCGCCGCCACCGTGGGATAGTCCTTCCCGATCTTCCCGACCTTGGACGCGCCGCCCGGTGAGCCGAGCTCCTGGAAGAAGTCGACGTTGACCTTGTAGTAGTCCTTCCACTGCTCGGGGACGTCGTCCTCGTAGTAGATGGCCTCAACCGGGCACACGGGTTCGCACGCGCCGCAGTCGACGCACTCGTCCGGGTGGATGTAGAGCATGCGCTCGCCCTCGTAGATGCAGTCCACGGGGCACTCTTCGATGCATGCCTTGTCGAGCACATCAACGCATGGCTGCGTGATGATGTAGGTCACGGGAGCTCCTCTTTAACGTTCATAACCCACTTGAACTACCCAACAGTATGGTGGTTGGCCCTGCTAGCTGGCGACAATACGCCCCGGTGACGGACCGGGGTCTGCCTGCCAGCTCGTTTCGCTCAATCCTGCCGTCCACTGGTACCCACCGTAGCTGACCTGCGTGATGCCGTAGGAGCTGGCATTGGCGACGAGCCAGTCGGCGGCCGTCCAGCCGTCCCCGCGGGCGGCGGAGATCACAACCGAGCCGCCCGAACTGGCCTCCCGGACCGAGGTCACCGCCCCGTCCGCGCTCGGCCGGCCGAACGCGTCGGCGAATCCGTTGAGGGCGCCGCGCAGGTTCAGCTTGGCCGAGACGCCGTTGCTGGCCGCCTGCGAGGCCGGGTCGTACCAGCAGGTGATCGCGTGCGGGGCGACGGTCATGTCGGCCGCGAGGGCGGCGCCGGACTGGGCGTACTGCTCGTACGCGGAGCCGTCCGCGCTCCGCTGCACGTCCTGGGCGGCCACGTCGATCGGCAGCTTCGCGTAGCCGGGGATCTTGACCAGCGCCTCGAAGAACACGCCCGAAGCGTAGGCCGGATCCTCGAGTTCGGCCGTGGACCCCCACCCTTCCGAGGGCCGCTGCTGGAAGATGCCGACCGAGTCCCGGTCGCCGTAGGGGAGGTTCTCCAGCTTGGATTCCTGCCACGCGGTGGCGTAGGCGACGGTCAGCGCCTCGCGGGGGAGCCGGTCGCGGGCGGCGACGCCGGCGATGGTGGCCGCGTCGGTCGTCTGGCCGAAGTCGAGGCCGATCGCGTTCACGCCGGTCCCGGCCTGGCAGCCGGGGACGGTCAGCAGCCGCTGGACGTACCGCCCGTAGGCCTGGTAGGCGGCGTAGGCGCCCACTGCTAGCACCGCCAGCACCACGAGGATCACGCCCAGCACGATCAGCGGGCGGCGCCACGAGGGACGTTGATAGCTGTACGACGCGGTGCGCCCCGAGGAGGTCGTCCGCACGGTGTCAAACTACCCGGCTTTGGCCGGGCAGGTGGGAAGTACCGCCGTGCCCGGGCGCCGCAGCCGATAGGCTCGCTCGCCATGAGTGAGCCAAGGTCTCCGCTTGCGCCGGCCATCGACGACCTGTGGGAGCGGCGGTCCGAGCTCAGCCCGGCCGACTCCGCCGCCCGGGCCGAGGTCGTGGCGGCGGTGGACGAGCTCGACGCGGGCAAGGCCCGCGTCGCCTTCGTCGACCCGCAGACCGGCGACGTGGTGGTCGACGAGCGAGCCAAGCGCGCGATCCTGCTCGCCTTCCGGCTCCTGCCGATGGTGCAGTCGCAGGTCGGCGACTTCCGCCACCACGACCGGGTGCCGCTGAAGACCCGGCTCGACGGTGTGCGGGTGGTGCCGGGCGCGATCGCCCGCTGGGGCGCCTACATCGCTCCGGGCTCGGTCCTGATGCCATCGTTCGTCAACGTCGGCGCTTACGTGGACGAGGGCACGATGGTGGACACCTGGGCCACGGTCGGGTCCTGCGCCCAGATCGGGAAGAACGTCCACCTCTCGGGCGGGGTGGGGATCGGCGGCGTGCTTGAGCCGCCGAACGCGGTCCCCGTGGTCGTCGAGGACGAGTGCATGATCGGCTCCCGGTCGATGGTCGTGGACGGGGCCCGGGTGCGCGAGGGCGCCGTGCTCGGGGCCGGCTCGATCCTGACCAGGACCACCCACGTGATCGACGTCGAGACCGGCCATGAGCTCACCCCGGGGGAGGCGCCGGCCTGGTCGGTCTGCGTCGGCGGCACCCGGATGCGCACGTTCGCCGGGGGCGAGTTCGGCCTGCCGTGCCTGCTCATGCTCCGCCGGCTGCCGGCCGGCCGCAGGCACGACAAGGCCGAGCTGAACGCGATCCTGCGCGACCACGGCGTCAACGGCTGATCGTTCTCCGGCCGTTTCCCGTCAGTACGGCGTGTTTCCGCCAGAGCACCGACAGTTGGTGGCTACCGTGGGTAGGACTATGGGCGGAAGTAACGCGCGAAGGGTCCGACGCCAGGGGCCCGTGACGCTGCGCGACAAGCAGATTCCGGCGACCACAACCGACCAGCGGCTGCTCGACCGCCGCGGCCCGTCCGACTGGGTGCACGCGGACCCGTGGCGGGTGATGCGCATCCAGGCGGAGTTCGTCGAGGGATTCGGCCTGCTGGCCGAGCTCGGCATGGCCGTGTCCGTCTTCGGGTCGGCGCGGACGAAACGGGACACGCCCGAGTACCGGCTGGCCGACGACATCGCCTCCGGGCTGGTCAAGGCCGGCTATGCGGTGATCACCGGCGGCGGTCCCGGGATCATGGAGGCGGCCAACAAGGGCGCCGCCGAGGCGGGCGGCGTCTCGGTCGGGCTCGGCATCGAGCTGCCACTGGAGTCCGGCCTCAACGACTACGTGAACGTCGGGGTGGAGTTCCGCTACTTCTTCGTCCGCAAGACCGTCTTCGTCAAGTACTCGCAGGCGTTCGTGGTCCTCCCGGGCGGCTTCGGCACGATGGACGAGCTGTTCGAGGCGCTGACCCTGCTCGCCACCGGGAAGATCACCAAGTTCCCGATCGTCCTCGTCGGCAGCGCCTACTGGAACGGCCTGCTCGGCTGGATGAAGGAGACGATGCTGGCCGAGGGCAACATCGGGCCCGAGGAGCTGGAGCTGTTCCAGGTCGCCGACGACCCGGCCGAGGTCCTCAAGATCATCGTGACCGCGCACGCCGGAATGTCGCGCGAATAGGCCGAACGCCGGGGTGCTCGGCAGATGACTGTGCGTGCGGGTTCTCTCACATAGCTAGCAAATGCACCGAAAATGCTAGCAAGAGGCCGTAGCGGTGGACGTGTGGAGTGCCGTGGAAGGCAGTGCCGGCATGTCGGTGATACTCAGACGAGATCGTGATCGCCGTCTTCACCGGGGTTGACGGGCCTTGACTGGCACCGGACGGGAAAACGCCGCCTCCAGGCTGTAGCGACATCGAGGCTGCGTGGACCGATGCGGGTGCCGGAGTAGATGCTAGTAATGGGGAGTTTGCGGTATTCGATGAGACGTACCCGGACTCGGGTGTCTATCGGCGCGGGAAAATTCTCGGGTAAACTGACACGTGAGGAGAAAATTTGAGATATGAGAAGCCGGAGCCTATCGGGCGAAAGGAGGCTCTAGATGCGATCGCATCAGGCAACCCTGAATTTGTGTGCGATGCTATTATCAGGCTGGCCTTGAATGACCCTGACGGCCATTGGGTTGAAGAAGTTGCTCTAGCCCTTATAGAAAATAAAGATTCCAATGTGCGCGCTGTTGCAGCAACGGCCTTGGGGCATGTGGCGAGGATTCATGGTGAGATTACCAAAATTCTTGTTGTCCCTGCCCTAAAGCGGTTGTTGAAAGATCCCAAAACCGCCGGGCGCGCGGAGGACGCGCTATCTGATATAGCTATCTTCGTTCCTGGAGCTGACGTCGATACTTAAATTCCGTGTTCTCGGGTTCCGGTGATGAGGGAAGCGATCCGCGAGAGGAAATGTACGCCCCTTTTATCGTGGGGACTATCCCAAAGCGAGAAACCTGGCACAAGACGTATGGCTGCGCCCAGCTGGCGCGGGCGCCAGGCAAGGCGCATTGCAGCTGGGGCGCGGTCACGTCGCCCGGGATGAGTAAGTTCACCCAACCAGGCCGGATGGCGGCTGGAAGATATCCTCGAGGCTGTCGGCGATGGTGGTGTCCCTCCTCATCAAGGATGGCCTGATAGCGGGAAGTGACCTCTAGGCTGCCGTGTCCCGCTCGCTGCCGGATGCGGCCGAGGTCGGCGTGCTTATCCACTGCCCAGGAGATGCCGGTGTGGCGCGCGTTGTAAGGGGTGAACTCCTCCGGAAGTCCCGCCAGCTGTTCGTCCGGCCCGTCGCAGTCAGCCGAGTCCGGCGCCGCAGCCGGCTACTGGGAGCAGTACACCTACAACAACGAGAACGACATGACGCAGGAGGCCTCCACCCCCACGTCCGGCGCCGCCGTCACGACCACCGACGGGTACGCCCCCGCGAAGTCGGCCCAACCGCACGCTGTCTCCGCCCAAACCGTCACCACCTCCGCAGGCAGCACCACCACGAATTACGGATAGCGCTTGAGGCTAAGACGCAATCTGGACTGCTCGTGATCGAAGTCGATCAACTGATTTATTCACCGGCCGACTATCAGCCAGAAGGTGCAGAGATAGCTATCATCTGCTGGATCTGCGAAGAATTCGAAGTTTCTTCGCCCATTAAGGATGTTGTGTACAACAGAGAAAAAAATAAATACACAGTATCATACAAATTAGAGGGCCAAGACTGGGCCGCCTAGGCTTCGGAGGCACGCTTTATTGGTCCCGCGGCCCTCGGTGACGACCTGAACTGCGAGATACGTCCCGGATCTGGATAGGGACGCACTTTGGCCAGGGAGTCAGGCTGTCTCGAACTGTTCCACGTCGCCGACGACCCGGCCGAGGTGCTCAAGATCATCAAGACCGCGCACGCCGGAATGTCGCGGAAATAGCGCTACTCGGCCGCCGACGTCTGGAGCTTTCTGTGGTGCCGGACGACTTCATCGATGATGAAGGTCATGAACGTCTCCGCGAACCCCGGATCAAGCCGCGCTTCCTCGGCCAGCGAACGGAGCCGTGAAATCTGGGCGGCCTCGCGCTGCGGGTCGGTGGCCGGCAGCCCGTGCTTGGCCTTCAGCCGCCCGACCTGCTGCGTGCACTTGAATCTCTCCGCCAGCAGGTGCACGATCGCCGCGTCGAGGTTGTCGATGCTGGCCCTGAGGTCAAGCAGCTGATCATGCGGTTCGCGCGGGGCTGAGTCCTCGTCTGTCATGCGCCCAGATTATTGGCCCCGGCCCGCCTGCCACGGAGCCGGGCGCGACGCAGGGCGCCGTTTCATGGCACGATTCGTATGTGCCTGTTCTCATGGTGGTCCTCATCGTCGCCGTCCTGGCGGTGGTGACGCTCGTCGCCACGGGGCGCGGCGGCGAGCTGTCGGTCGAGCGGAACGACTATCGCGAGCTCGAGCTCGGGCCGGTCTCCGCGACTGACATCGCCCTGCTGCGCCCGCCGATGGCGCTGTGGGGCTACAACATGCAGGCGACCGATGAGGCGCTGGACCGGATCGCCGCGTCGATCCGCGACCGCGACGTCCGCATCGTGGCGCTCGAGCAGCTGGTCACCGACCTCAGCCGGGAGCCTGCCGCGCAGCCGCTGAGCAGCCCGTACGGGGCGCCGCGGCACCGCCGGGCGCCGTTCGACCCCGCGCCGCCGCCGCCGGAGCAGTCGCATGACTGACGCGCCGGGTGAGCCCGCCGCGCTGGGGAAGGGCGCTGTGGCCGGCCCCGACGGCCGACTCCGCTGTCCGTGGGGCCTGAGCGCGCCCGACTACGTGGCCTACCACGACATCGAGTGGGGACGCCCGGTCCGGGGCGACCGGCTGATCTTCGAGCGGCTCAGCCTCGAGGCCTTCCAGTCCGGCCTGTCCTGGCTGACGATCTTGCGCAAGCGGGAGAACTTCAGGCGGGCGTTCGCCGACTTCGACCTCGAGGCGGTCGCCGCCTTCGGCGAGGACGACGTGGCCCGGCTGCTGGCCGACGCGGGCATCGTCAGGAACCGGGCCAAGATCCGCGCCGCCATCAACAACGCCCGCGCCGCCCTCGAGCTCAAGGAGGGCCTCAGCGACCTGTTCTGGGGCTACGCCAACCCGCCGTCCGCCCCCGCCCCGGTCACCGGGGCCGACGTCCCCCCGCAGACACAAGCGTCGAAACAGCTGGCCAAGGAGCTGCGCGCCCGCGGCTTCGTGTTCACCGGCCCGGTCACCGTCTACGCCGCGATGCAGGCCTGCGGCCTGGTCAACGACCACCTGGCCGCGTGTTTCGCCCGTGACAACAATATTGATTCAAATCAGTAACGCCACGAAATCGGGCTAGGCGTGTCAGAATACCCCGCATGGCCCAGGCAGACCCTGACATCGCCGCGCTGTTTGCGCCGTTGCGGCCGGCGCAGGCGTCCGACGTCGTGCTCCGCGAGGCGCGCGAGATACTCGCCCACCTGCGCAGGCCGATCGACGCCGAGCTCTGGGGCTCCGACATCATCGGCGCGCTGTCCGGCGGCGGCGTCAACGGCGCCGACGGCGGCGCCGTGCAGGACGTCATGGCCGAGCTGACCGCCTCGCTGGTCCCCGCCGCCGAGCAGAGCGCGACCCCCGAGGCGCTCGCGCTGCTGCGGATCCTCGCCGCGATCGGCTCGCCCGCGCTCACGACAGCGGCGGCCGCGGCGGCCGAGCGGGTCACCGCGAGCGGCGTGACCGACCCGGACTGGGCGGCCGTCATCGGCTCGCCCACGGTCGGGAGGTGCTGGCACTACGGTGACGTCGGCGGCCGCCAGGAGTCGATCACCGTGAGCTTCGGCTACGGCGACGCCGAGCACGCCCTGTCGGTGCTGATCGACCACGGCCAGGGCGGCAAGATCAAGGACGCGTGGGTCGATGACGCCGAGGGCCTGCTCGACAAGACCTGGATGGCGGCCGAGAACGACCCGCTGATCGTCTTCGAGCCGATCGAGCCCGCCGACGCCCGCACCCGGCTGGAGAACGCCGTCGCCGCGGGCGAGTGCCCCGGCAAGCCCGACGAGGTAGACGACCTGACCGCCCACCGCGCCCTCCTTCGCGCCCGCGTCCGCTACCTGGCCACCGCCACCTGAGCAGCCACGTAGCTGCGTAGCCACGCAGCTACGCAGCCACGCAGCTACGCAGCTACGCAGTAAGCGCGACGGTCGCCCCCAGCGGCGTCACCAGCCGGTGATAGCCGGGCCGGCCGGGTACCCGCACGACGTCGCCGACGATCCGCCGGTACGGCCCGTCCGGGTCGGCCAGCAGCAGGCCGTCCGCCCCGATGGCCGCGAACCCGCCGTCGTGCCGCAGCAGTATCGGCCCGTTGCGCGAGGCGGTGATCGCCACTCGTCCCGCGCGCAGCCCCTCGAGCACACCGGGAACACCCGAGTCGTCGTCGCACTCCACCCACGTCGTCGGCGTGCCCAGCGGCGAATCCGACCCCGGCCGGTGCCAGTCGCTGCCGCCGACCGGGATCGCGGCCGGATCCCACGCCTGCCACCACGACAGCGGGGTCGTCCAGGCCGGGTCGAGCCAGGACCAGTGCCAGACCTCGAGCAGCGGCGGGCGGCGCTCCATCGGGTGCAGCCAGCTGACGTCCCCCCCGAACGGGTGGTTGATCGACATCAGCCCGCCGCCCCGCTCGGCCGCCGCCAGCCACGCGTCGGCCGACGTCCTGAAGTCGATCCACCCGGTGTCGCCCAGCACCCCAGCGTGACCCCGGGAGGTCGTCACCTCCTGCCCCGGCACCAGCGTGACCCCGTAGGCGGCCGCGGCGGCGGCGAGCTCGCGGTGATGGCTGACCGTGTTGTGGTCGGTGACGGCGAGGAAATCCAGGCCGCGCTCCACCGCCAGCAGGGCGAGCTCGGGCACGGTCAGGGCGCCGTCGGAGTGCACCGTGTGCGCATGCAGGTCACCCGCCAGCCACGTCCGCCCCGGCGCCGCGGGCAGCGACCGCCGTGCGGGCCGCTCCCCCGGGGCGGGCGGCACCTCCGGCCCCCAGGTGTCAACTACCACCCCGTCAGCCGCCACCCCGCCGACCAGCACCCCGTCCGCGGCCAGCGCCTCAGCCACCCGGCCCGCCCAGCCCGCCCCGCCGACCACCTCCGCCGTCACCTCGTACCGCACGCCCGAGGCCGGCACCTTGTACAGCCCGATCGCCACCTGCCACAACCCGGCCACGACCTCGCCCGCCAGGTACCCGGGGGTGGCCCCGACCGGGGAGATCACGAACGACGACCGCGCGCCCCCCGACCAGCCGGCGAAGCCCAGCGGCCCGAAGCACCCGAGGTCGAGGATCGCGCCCGCCGTCGCGCGCGTAGGAGAGCGTCACCCGCAGCGCCGCCGTCCCGGCCGGGACCTCGACCGGCAGGTAGTGCCACGGCGAGGCCATCATGTCCTCGATCGTCCAAGTCCCCGCGTGCCTGATCACGGCCCATGCTCCATCTGATCAGCTCGAGCCCGCCCGAGGGAAAGCAGCGCCGCCGGCGAAACCGAGATGACGTCGCGTCCCGCCCGGTGCTAGGGTTTTGAGCTTCGCTCTCAATCGCCGAGCCCACGCCCATCCGCACCTTTCAGGGGGTTCACCCATGCCCGCCGACGCCGGGCCAGCGGCCGCCAAGCCCGCCAGCAAGAACAAGAGCAGCCAGAACAAAAGCAGCCAGAACAAGAGCAGCCAGAACAAGACCAACGAGGCACCGAGGACGGCGTCATCGCCGCCGAGCGCGCCCACCTGGCCCGCTCGCGCGAGTTCCTCCACCTGATGCGCGAGAACGCCCTCGAGCTCGCCAAGAACCCGATGGCGGGCGACCGCGTCTCGCTCGAGTACCTCAAGGCCGACCTGTACCGCCGGGCCGAGGCGCTCAAGGACCTGCCGGACGCGCCCCTGTTCTTCGGCCGCCTCGACTACAGCGAGCTGGCCCGCAAGGACGAGGACTTCGCAGGGGCCGACTTCCACATCGGCCGCCGCCACGTGCACGACCCCGAGGGCACCCCGGTCGTGCTCGACTGGCGCGCCCCCGTATCGAGGCCGTTCTACCGCGCCAGCCAGCCCGAGCCCATGGGCCTGACCCTCAGGCGAAGGTTCGGTTTCGCCGGCGGCGCGCTCACCGCCTACGAAGACGAACGGTTCAAGAGCAACGAAGAGGTAGCAGCCGCCCCGGTCCGTTCGGAAGAAAACGACTTTCAGCCCACCAGCAACCTGCTGATCAACGAGATCGAGCGCCCGCGATCCGGCCCGATGCGCGACATCGTCGCCACGATCCAGCCCGAGCAGGACGACATCGTCCGGGCGGGCGCGGCGACGACCGTGTGCGTGCAGGGCGCGCCCGGCACCGGGAAGACCGCGGTCGGCCTGCACCGGGTGGCGTACCTGCTCTACGCGCACAAGGAGCAGGTGACCAGGCGCGGCGTGGTCGTCGTGGGACCGAACCTCGCCTTCCTCTCCTACATCAGGAACGTGCTGCCCGCGCTCGGCGAGCTCGACGTCACTCAGACCACGGTGGCCGACCTGGTGGCGACCACGCCCGTCCGCGGCGCCGACACCGACGAGGCGGCCATGGTCAAGGGCGACGCGCGGATGGCGGAGCTGCTGCGCGACGTCCTGTGGGCGTCGATCAAGCCCCCCGCGGAGGCGCTCGTCCTCAGCCGGGGATCGCGCCGGCTGCGGGTCCCCGCGCACGAGATCGAGGAGCTCGCCCGGGAGCTGCGCGATCGCGGCGTCCGCTACGGCACCGGCCGCGAGCTCCTCGCGCACCGGATCGCGCACGTGATCCTGCTCCAGCTCGAGGCGGCGGGCGAGACCTGCGACGACCGCACCCACGACTCGGTCCGCCGCTCCGCGCCGGTCCGCAAGTGCGTGGACGAGGTCTGGCCGAAGGTGGATCCGAAGCGTCTGGTCTTCACCGTGCTCTCAGATCAAAATCAGCTTCTATCGAACGGTCCCGGCCGGCTCTCACCCGCCGAACGAGACCTCATCCGCTGGCCGAAGGTCCCCCGCGGCCTCGCCACCGCCCCCTGGACCCGCGCCGACCAGGTGCTGATCGACGAGGCGGCCGATCTCGTCGAGCGCACGCCGTCGATCGCCCACGTGGTGGTGGACGAGGCCCAGGACCTCTCGCCGATGGAGGTGCGGGCGATCGGGCGGCGGTGCGCGACCGGGGCCGCGACCGTGCTCGGCGACATCGCCCAGGGCACCACCCCGTGGGCGGCGACCTCGTGGCCCGAGCTGCTGCGGCACCTGGGCAAGCCCGACGCGGCCGTGCGCGAGCTCGACGTGGGCTACCGGGTGCCGAGGCAGATCCTCGACTACGCCTCCCGGCTGCTGCCCTCGATCGCCCCCAGCCTCGCCCCGGCCCGGTCGCTGCGGGCCGACCCGGCCGCGCTCTCCGTGGTCCAGGTGGCCGAGGGCGAACTCGGCGCCTGGGTGGCGGCCGGCTGCGCGACCGCTCTCGAGCGCCCGGGGTCGGTCGCCGTGATCTGCGCCGACGCCCAGGTGCCGGAGGTCTCGACCGCGCTCGCCGCCGCCGGGCTGGCCTGCAGCGTCCTCGGCGCCCCCGAGCCTCCGCCAGGCGAAATGCCCGGCGACGGCCGTTTGGCAATCGTGCCGGTCACGCTGGCCAAGGGCCTTGAGTTCGACCACGTGGTGCTGGTCGAACCGGGCCGGATCGCCACCGGCGAGGCCTATGGCCTGCGGCGACTTTACGTCGCGCTTACCCGCGCGGTATCGCGGCTCACGGTATTTCACGCAGAGCCCCTGCCGGCCGAGCTTCTATTACGTAGTATTAAACGGGCCGGGTTATTCCGGCCTATCCGGGCATTTTCGCCAGGCGCGTTGCGCGGTCGGCGGGGTGGCGGCATCCTGAGGGGATCGATACGCTAAGTCCCGGGAAAACTACGATCAGTAACGGTGATGTTCGGTGGAAGCCAACCGCAATCATGCTGCGGCAACCGTCTACCTCGACAAACTGGCCGAGGAACTTACTAACCGGGGCCTCCAGGCCTGGATCATGGCGCCCCCAGGGCGGGTGCCGAGCGTGTACATCACGAACCCGGCCGCGCGGGCGCTCGAGGAGAGCGTCTACGCCGACCGGGGCAAGGACGGGCTCTTCTGGTACTGGTGGTCATGGGCGGAGCGGATCGCCATCGCCGACGACCTCGACGCCGCCGCCACCGCCATTACCCGGGTTCTCTCGGTCCCGCGCGGCCGCGACTAGCGGGTGCTGTTCTCAGCCCGAAATGTCTCAACCTGAGATTCAGGCATAAGACAACGCATTTCACTTCGTCATCAGGTGCTAGTAGCGGTCGTCGGCATTCCGGGAAAGGCGACCGTGCTGCCGCCCCAGGCCAGCGCCCGATTCGCGGGCGGCTGCATCGCCAGCGCGCCAAACGACCTCAGCGTTCGGTCGGTGACGGCCACCACCGCCAGGTAGGCCCGGGTGACGCCGTCCTCGAGGGCGACCGCGAGCCGCGCCGCCGAGACCTCGCCGGTGACCGCGAACGGGAGCTGATAGGCCGGGCTGGCGGCGACCGGGGTCGCGCCCAGCTTCACCAGCATCGCCTCCAGGGTGTCGCGAGCCTCCTGGTGCGCGAGCCAGTCGGCCCGCGCGAGCGTCTCCGCGCGGCCGGTGACCAGGGCGCCCACGATGCCGTAGCCGTAGACGGCCGCGTGCTCGGCCGCCAGGGCGCGCTGCAGGGCCGCGACGTCGGCCGCCTTGGCTGACGCGGGCTTCACGAACCCGCCCCGCCCGGCGCGATCCGGCCGGCCAGCGCCGTCGCGTGGGTCGCCTCGGAGGTGGCGATCGACGCGTAGAGCTGCGCCAGCGACGGGGCGGCGCCGGCCATCCGGCCGAGCATCGCGCCGACCGCGGCCTGCTCGGCGTCCCGCAGCTGGGTGAGCGCGGCCGCGGCGGTGGCGCCGACCGCGGGCCGGGCCGTCACCGTGTCGGGCGCCTTCCTGCCCGGCGGCTCGACGACCCGGGCGCGCAGCCCGGTCAGGTGCGCCCGGTGCTCGGCCAGCAGCGGGGCGAGCGTCGGCCTGAGGCCGGAATACTCGGCCATGGTCTTGTTGTATATCCAGATCAGGTTCAGCTCGGCGGTCACGGCCCGCAGCAGCGTCTGCGTCTGCGGGGCCACCGGCGGCGGGCCGCTCAGCACGGCCGGGCCCTTGCACGCGCTCAACGCGAGAAACAGCGGCAACGTCGTAGGCGACGCGGCGAGCAACTGACGCCTTGACAGCATAGGCTCTAAGCATGCCACGTCACTGATGGTGGCACGGCGCGCTGCTCCCGGGTCGGCGCGTCGCTACTGCGGCCGACGTGGCGGGCGGGTTTAGCGCCGCTACGCGTTGGCGGCGGTACGCTGCGTCCGTGGCCTATACGCTGGACCTGCGAATATATAAGCCTAGGTGATAGTGGGTTCGGGGACTCGCGGACGAGGAGGTCGAGATGCCCGGTGGCTCCCGTTCTGCGGTCGGCCCGGTCAATGACAAGCGGCTGGCCGAGCTGATCGAGCCCGTGGTCGCCGCGTCCGGGATGGACCTGGAGTCCGTGCGGATGTCCGTCGCGGGCAAGCGGCGGCTGCTGCGGATCGTGGTGGACGGCGACCACGGGGTCAGCCTCGACGACGCGGCCGACGTCAGCCGCGAGATCTCCGCCCTGCTCGACGAGGTCAGCGCGCTCGGCGAGGTGCCGTACACGCTCGAGGTCTCCTCGCCCGGGGTGGACCGCCCGCTGACCGAGCCCAGGCACTGGCGCCGCGCGGTCGGCCGGCTGGTCAAGGTCAAGGTGACCGGCGAGGGAACGCTGGAGGGCCGCATCCTCGCGGCTGATGCGGACGGCGTCACGCTCGACCTGCCTAAGGGCGAGCGCCGGTTCGGGCTCGGGGAGCTTGGCCCGGGCGCCATCCAGATCGAGTTCGGGCGGATTCCGGACGCCGAACTCGACCAGGCAGAAGACGAAGATGAAGATGAAGATCCGGACCTCGCCGACGAAGAAGACGGCGAAGAAGACGACGAAGACCTGGGAGCTGGCGGCGATGGACATTGACCTGAGTGTGCTGCGCAGCCTCGAGAACGAGAAGGACATCTCGTCGGAAACGGCCCTCAAGGCGATCGAGGACGCGCTGCTGATGGCGTACCACAAGACCGAGGGCGCCAACCCGGCCTCCCGGGTCGAGGTGAACCGGGCGACCGGCCACGTCACCGTCTGGGCGCGCGAGGCGACCGAGGACGGGGTGACCGGGCGCGAGTACGACGACACCCCGGCCGGGTTCGGCCGGATCGCGGCGACGACCGCCCGGCAGGTGATCCTGCAGCGGCTGCGCGACGTCGAGGACGAGATCACCTTCGGCGAGTACGCCGGGCACGAGGGCGACATCGTGGCCGGCGTGATCCAGCAGGGCCGGGACCCGCGCACGGTGCTGGTCGACCTGGGCAAGATCGAGGCCGTGCTGCCGCCCGCCGAGCAGGTGCCGGGCGAGCGCTACGTGCACGGCGAGCGGATCCGGTGCTACGTGTGGCGGGTCCGCAAGGGCCACAAGGGCCCGTCCGTGACGCTCTCGCGCACCCACCCGGACCTCGTCAGGAAGCTGTTCGCGCTGGAGGTGCCCGAGATCGCGAGCGGCGCGGTCGAGATCGTGAAGATCGCCCGCGAGGCCGGGCACCGGACCAAGATCGCGGTGCAGTCCCACCAGCAGGGCGTGAACGCCAAGGGCGCCTGCATCGGCCCGGTCGGCAGCCGGGTCAGGAACGTGATGGCGGAGCTGCACGGGGAGAAGATCGACATCGTCGACTACTCCGACGACCCGGCCGAGTTCGTCGCCAACGCGCTCTCGCCCGCCCGGGTCACCCAGGTCGAGGTGATCGACCGCGAGGCGATGGAGGCGCGGGTGACCGTCCCCGACTACCAGCTCTCGCTCGCCATCGGCAAGGAAGGGCAGAACGCCCGCCTGGCCGCCCGGCTCACCGGCTGGCGGATCGACATCCGCTCCGACGGCGTCACCACCGCCCCCCCGGCCGGCGCCGCCTCCGGCTCCCGCTCACCCGGCCGCGACGACCCCAACGGCGCCTCCTGACACCCCGCCCCACCGTCGCGCCCGGAGGCGAGTGGGGAGTCCCCCACGAGCCAAAGGTCGGCCACAGGCGACCGGAGGCGAGTGGGAAAACAGAGTAGACTAGGCTGGCAATGACGACCGCGCGTGCTGAGCTGCTGCCCGAGTCGGGGAATCACCCCGTACGCACCTGTGTTGGCTGTAAGGCTCGCGCGGCGAAGTCCAGTCTGCTTCGCCTAGTGGTGGACGGGGACGGCATCGTGCCCGACCCCCAAGCGCGGCAGCCTGGCCGGGGCGCGTACCTGCATCCCAGCCAGGCATGCTTCGAACTGGCGCAACGGCGCCGGGCGTTCTCACGCGCACTGCGCGCCCCGGGTTCGCTTAACGCCGCACCGCTTGCTTCGTACCTTTCCCGGGACGGACAGCCGGGCATAACATAGCTGTCGGAAAAACGGAGCGGGACGGTCAGTGGCGACGGGAAGCAAGCTAGACAAGACGGAACACCTGTACGGAAAGCAGGTCGAGAAGCGATGAGCGCTCGATGAGCACCAGGCGATGAACGGCACGAACTGACGCCGACCCGGAGCACGCACACTATGCGCCGGATCGGTTGATGATCCGGTTTTTAAAGGCCCATCGGATGGGCCGAACAGAGGAGCATAGTGGCGAAGGTCCGGGTTTACGAGCTCGCGAAAGAGTTCGGAGTAGAGAGCAAGGTCGTCATGACCAAGCTCGAGGAGATGGGCGAGTTCGTACGTTCGGCGTCCTCGACGATCGAGGCGCCGGTGGTGCGCAAGCTCAAGGAGCAGCTCAACAGCGGCTCGGCCAAGCCGGGTCGCGACAGCGGCGCCGGTGCAGGCGCCCGCCGTGATCAGGGCGGCCAGGGCGACCGCCGCAGCGACCGAGGCCCGGCCCGGGTGCCAGACGGCGCCCCGGCGGCTGGCGGTCCTTCCGCCGTGCCGTCGGTCGGGCCGAGCGCGCCGGCCGCGCCGTCGGCCCCCGCCGGCGCGGGATCGTCCGCAGGGGCGAGGCCGGGTCCGCGTCCGGGTCCGCCGCGTCCGGTTCCGACCGTGCCCGGCGTGACCGCGCCCGGCGCCCCCGCAGCAGACACCCCGGCCGCTCCGGCCGCGCCGGCGCCGATCGCGGCCTCGGCCGCGCCGTCGGCCCCCGCGCGCCCCGCGACCCCGGGTCCGCGCCCGGCCGCACCCGGCCAGGGCGGCGCCCCGCGTCCGGGTGCAGCCCGCCCGGGCACCCCGCGCCCGCAGGACTCGCAGCCGAGCGAGGTCGCGGCGAGCACCACCCAGGACGCCCCGCGTCCCGCGTCCGGCGCCCCCCGCCCAGGCGGCGCGCCGAGGCCCGGCGCGCCGGGCCAGCGCGGCCCGCGTCCCGGCCCCCGGCCGGGCAACAACCCGTTCAGCTCGACCGCGACCGGCATGGGCTCGGCTCCGGCCGCCCGCCCGGGCTTCGAGCGCACGGACCGGCCCGAGCGCAGCGACCGCGATCGCGGCCCGCGCACCGGCGCACCGGGGGCACCCGGCGCGACCGGCCCCGGCGCTCCTCGCACCGGTGACCGTGACCGCGGCCCCCGTCCCGGCGGCCCCCGTCCCGACGGCGGCGCCGGCTACGGCGCTCGCCCCGGCGCGCCCACGCACAGCGACGGCGGCCCCCGTCCGGGCGGTCCCCGTCCGGCCGGTCCCGGCGGCCCCCGTCCGGGTGGCCCGCGTCCCAGCCCGATGAGCATGCCGTCCCGCCCGGTGAGCACGGGCGGTCCCGGCGGCGGCGGCGGTCGTGGTCCCGGTGGTCCCGGTGGTCCGGGCGCTGGCCGTGGCCCGCGTCCCGGCGGCGCAGGCGGCGGCTTCAGCGGCCCCCGTCCCGGCGGCGGCGCCGGCCGTCCGGCTGGTGCGGGCAGCGGCCCGCGTCCCGGCGGCGGCGGCCCCGGTGCCGGCGGCGGCGCTCGTCCCGGCGGCGGCGGTCCGCCGGCCGGCGGCGGCGGCGCTCGTCCCGGCGGTGCCGGCCGTGGCCGGTCCGGCGGTACCGCGGGTGCCTTCGGGCGTCCCGGCGGCAAGCCCGGCCGCGCCCGCAAGTCGAAGCGGCAGCGTCGGCAAGAGTTCGACAACATGCAGGCCCCGTCGATTGGCGGCGTGTCGGTTCCGCGTGGCAACGGCCAGGTCATCCGCCTGAGCCGGGGCGCGTCGCTGTCCGACTTCGCGGACAAGATCAACGCCAACCCGGCCAGCCTGGTCCAGGTCCTGTTCCACCTGGGCGAGATGGTCACCGCGACCCAGTCGGTCAACGACGAGACGCTCCAGCTGCTCGGCGCCGAGCTGAACTACAACGTCCAGGTCGTCTCCCCCGAGGAGGAGGACCGGGAGCTGCTCGAGACGTTCGACATCGAGTTCGGCGACGACGAGGGCGGCGAGGAGGACCTGGCCCCCAGGCCGCCGGTCGTCACCGTCATGGGTCACGTCGACCACGGCAAGACCAAGCTCCTGGACGCGATCAGGCACACCAACGTGGTGTCGCGCGAGGCTGGCGGCATCACCCAGCACATCGGCGCCTACCAGGTGACGTCCCAGATCGACGGCCAGGAGCGGAAGATCACCTTCATCGACACCCCCGGTCACGAGGCGTTCACCGCCATGCGCGCCCGCGGTGCGCAGACCACCGACCTCGCGGTCCTGGTCGTCGCGGCCGATGACGGCGTGAAGCCGCAGACCACCGAGGCGCTGAACCACGCCCAGGCGGCCGGCGTGCCGATCGTGGTGGCGGTCAACAAGGTCGACAAGGAGGGCGCCGACCCGAACCGGGTCCGTGCCCAGCTCACCGAGTACGGCCTGGTGGCCGAGGAGTTCGGTGGCGACACCCAGTTCGTGGACGTGTCCGCGACCAAGGGTCTCGGCATCGAGGCGCTGCTCGAGGCGATCATCCTGACCGCCGACGCCGCGCTCGACCTGCGGGCCAACCCGAACCAGGACGCGCAGGGCGTCGCGATCGAGGCTCAGCTCGACAAGGGCCGCGGCCCGGTCGCGACCGTGCTCGTGCAGCGCGGCACGCTCCACGTCGGTGACTCGATCGTCGCGGGCGAGGCCTACGGCCGGGTCCGGGCGATGCTCGACGAGGACGGCAAGCAGCTCAGCGAGGCGCCCCCGTCGCGCCCGGTCCAGGTCCTCGGCCTGACCGCGGTGCCGAAGGCGGGCGACAACTTCCTCGTCGTCTCCGACGACCGGATGGCCAGGCAGATCGCCGAGCGCCGGGAGGCCCGCGAGCGGACCGCCCAGTTCGCCCAGCGACGCCGCCGGGTCACGCTCGAGGACCTCGAGTCGGCGCTGAAGGCGGGCGAGCGCGAAGAGCTGCTGCTGATCATCAAGGGCGACGTGTCCGGCTCGGTTGAGGCCCTGGAGGACGCGCTGCTCAAGCTCGACGTCGGCGAGGAGGTCAACCTTCGGGTGATCGGCCGCGGCGTCGGCGCGATCACGCAGGACGACGTGAACCTGGCCATCGCCTCCGAAGCCGTGATCATCGGCTTCAACGTCCGCCCGGCCGGGCGGGCAGGCGAGCTCGCGCAGCGCGAGGGCGTGGACATCCGCTACTACTCGATCATCTACCAGGCGATCGAGGAGATCGAGGCCGCGCTCAAGGGCATGCTCAAGCCCGAGTTCGAGGAGGCCCAGCTCGGCACGGCCGAAGTCCGCGAGCTGTTCAAGGTGCCGAGGGTTGGCACCGTGGCCGGCTGCATCGTCCGCTCCGGCACGATCACCCGCAACAGCAAGGCGCGTCTGATCAGGGACAGCGTGGTGATCTCGGACAACCTCAGCGTCGAGTCGCTGCGCCGGTTCAAGGACGACGCGACCGAGGTCCGCGAGGGCTTCGAGTGCGGTATCGGCATCGGCTACAACGACATCAGGATCGAGGACGTCATCGAGACGTTCGAGATGCGGGAGAAGCCGCGGGCCTAACCAGCCCAAGGCAAACCAGAACAAAACGATGTACGTAGCCGCGCTGACGCTTGACGTGCTGCTTGGCGACGTCCGCTCTCTTAAGCAGAAGCGGGCCGTCGTCAGGCCGCTCGTCGCCGAGCTGCGCCGCCGCTACCCCGGTGTCGCGGTCGCCGAGACGGGTCATCTTGACCTCCACCGGCGGGCCGAGATCGGGGTGGCGGTGGTTTCAGACACCGCCGGGAACGCCACCGGGCTGCTCGACGAGTGCGAGCGCCTGGTGGCGGGCCACCCGGAGATCGAGCTGCTGTCCGCGAGGCAGCGTCTCTTTACCGAAGAGGAGTAACCGCCATGAGCGACGCTCGCACGCGCCGTCTCGCCGAACGGATCTCCAAGCTCGTCGCCGAGCTGCTCGAGCGCCGGATCAAGGACCCGCGTCTTGGCTTCGTCACCGTGACCGAGGTCCGGCTGACCGGCGACTGGCGCGAGGCGAAGGTCTTCTACACGGCTCTCGGCACGCCCGAGGAGCAGGCCGAGACGGCCGCCGCGCTCGCCAGCGCGACCGGCATCATCCGCTCCGAGGTCGGCCGGATCATCGGCCTCCGGCACGCCCCGTCGATCGAGTTCATCGCCGACGTGCTGCCCGACAGCGCCCGCCGGATCGATGATCTGGTCGCCGCCGCGCGGCGGGCCGACGAGGAGCTGGCGCAGGCCCGCGAGGGCGCCACCTGGGCCGGCGACCCCGACCCGTACAAGAAGCCCGCCGACGACGACACCGGCGACTGGGACGAGGGCGAGGACGGCGACCTCGAGGACGGCGAGGAAATCGGCGACGGCGAACGCAAATGACCGCGCCCAGCGGCTTGATCATCGTCGATAAGCCCGGCGGCATGACCTCGCACGACGTCGTCGCGCGGGTCCGCCGCCTGGCCGGGACGCGCCGCGTCGGGCACGCCGGCACGCTCGACCCGATGGCGACCGGCGTGCTCGTCATCGGGGTCGAGAAGGCGACCAGGCTGCTCGGCTACCTGGCGCTGACCGAGAAGACCTACGTCGCCACGATCCGCCTCGGCCAGTCGACCAGCACCGACGACGCCGAGGGAGAGCCGACCGGCGGCAGCCCCGCCACCGACATCCCCCCCGGCGCCCTCGACGCCGAGATCGCCGAGCTCACCGGCGACATCTGGCAGGTGCCGCCGGGCGTGAGCGCGATCAAGGTGAACGGCCAGCGCGCCTACAAGCTGACCCGGGCCGGCGCCGCCCCGGAGCTGGCCGCCCGACCGGTCACCGTCTACGAGTTCGCCGTCACCGGCGTCCGCCAGGCGGGCGAATTCCTCGACCTTGACGCGGAGATCCGCTGCTCAAGCGGCACGTACATCCGCGCCCTGGCCCGCGACCTCGGCGCCGCGCTCGGCACCGGCGGCCACCTGACCGCGCTCCGCCGCACCGCCGTCGGCCCCTACGACCTGTCCCAGGCCCACACCCTGGAAGAGCTCGAAGATCAAAAGCGCCAAAACCCTGATATCGAACGGTCCGAGGCGCCTGTGGCTCCCGAATTCCCCGCCCCCAAGTGGATGACGCCACTGGCGCAGGCCGCTGCCGCGGCGTTCCCGAGGCTGGACCTGACCGCCGAGGACGCCCGCCGGCTGGCCCAGGGCGCC
The DNA here is from genome assembly GCA_963836195.1 of uncultured Actinomycetota bacterium. Taxonomy (GTDB): domain Bacteria; phylum Actinomycetota; class Actinomycetes; order Streptosporangiales; family Streptosporangiaceae; genus Trebonia. The sequence goes on from CAWIIX010000007.1 coordinate 124,841, forward strand.
CGCCTTCCGCTGCCGTCCGGCGACTGGCCCGAACCAGGCACCCCGGTCGCCGCCTTCGACCCCGACGCCACGCTGGTCGCGCTTGTCACAGCCGAATCGGGCTCCCTCCGCTCGCTAGCTGTCTTCAGCGCCCCGTAGGCTTGGTGCGGAGCTAAGGAGGACGGGAGACCCGTGTACCGCTGGCAGGGGCTTGATGAGGTGCCCGCAGGATGGGGCGAGTCCGTCGTCACGATCGGCGAGTTTGACGGCGTGCACCGGGGCCATCAGAGCATCGTCGCCCGGGCGGCGCAGCTCGGCCGGGAGCGCGGGCTGCCGGTGGTGGCGGTGACCTTCGACCCGCACCCGGACGAGGTGATCAGGCCGGGCACCCACCCGCCGCTGCTTTGCACCGCCCGCCGCCGGGCCGAGCTGCTCGGCGGCCTGGGCGCGGACGCGGTGTGCGTGCTCCCGTTCACGCTCGAGTTCTCCCGGCTCGACCCCGAGGAGTTCGTCCGCGCGGTCCTGGTCGAACGGCTGCACGCCAACGCGGTCGTGGTGGGGGAGGACTTCCGCTGCGGCTACAAGGCGGCCGGCGACGTCCAGCTCATCTCCAAACTGGGCGAGAAGTACGACTACACGACCGAAGGCCTGCCGCTGCTCACCCTGGACGGCGTCACGATCTCCTCCACGCACATCAGGGCGCTGCTGGCCGCGGGCGACGTAACCGGGGCCACCAAGGCCCTCGGCCGCCCGCACCGGGTCGAGGGGATCGTGGTCCGCGGCCACCAGCGCGGCCGCCAGCTCGGCTTCCCGACCGCGAACGTGGAGTCGCCGCCGCACACCGCGATCCCGGCCGACGGCGTCTACGCAGGCTGGCTCGCCACCCTGGACGACGCAGGCCAGGAAACACGCCGCTGGCCGGCCGCGATCTCGATCGGCACCAACCCGACCTTCGACGGCACCAAGCAGACGGTCGAGGCGTACGCGCTCGCCCCGCACGACCTTGACCTGTACGGGGTCCACGCGGCGATCGACTTCGGAACCCGGCTGCGCGGCACCCTCCGCTTCGACTCGATCGAGGCCCTGGTCGAGCAGATGCACCTGGACGTCGCCCAGACCAGAGAGCTCTGCGCGCAGTAAGAGGAATTTTCCGAGCCCCGCTCGGCCGCTCCAGCAGGCGATCGCGGTGGCTTCGGGTCCTCTGCCGCGACCTCCCGCCCTTGTCCGATCGGCGATCAGACTGTACGGTGGTGGCCGAACAGCAATTCCGTGTGTGCGAGGTTTGCTCCGCCGCCGGAGGGTAGCCGAGCGACCTGGTCTGTCGTCGAGTGGGAGCTGCTCATGCAGCCAACAGCGCGTCGCATCGCTCTCGTGGCGGTGCAGGCTGCGCTGGGGACGGCCGCCGTCTTCGTGGTCATGCTGCTGTTCTCCCGCCCGGCCCACGCGGCGACCGCGGCCCTGACCCCCTTCAAAGCGACGCTGACCTCGACGATCTCAGGCACCACGTCAACCCTCAGCTCCGCCTCGTCACCCGTCGCCTCAACGGTCAACTCCGCCACATCGTCGGCAACATCCGCGGCCAGCTCAACCGCTTCGGCGGGGACCTCGACGGCCAGCTCGGGAACGTCGCCGGCCACGTCTGCGGCTAGCTCCGCCTCGTCGCCGACCGCCTCGTCAACCACCTCCGAGCCCCCCAGTTCACCCGCGAGCTCGACCGGCGGCAGCGCCGCACCGTCCCGCGCCACCCCGTCCACGGCGTCCGCCCCGGCCACCGACGCGCCCAGCCAGCCCTCCTCGGCAGCGGCACCCACGAGTGGCCCGGCCGCCTCGCCCGCCGCCAGCGCGCCCGCCGCCAGCGCGCCCGCCCCGGCCGCCCCCGCCGGTCAGGTGGCTCCGGTCGTGTCGAGCGCAGCCAAGACGCTGGCGCCCGCGCTCCCAGCCGCCCCCTCCGCGTCCACCCCGCCACCCGCGCCAACGGCTCCCGTCACCCACCCGGTGACCCCGGCCCCTGTCACCGACGCAACGCCCCCTGTCGCCACCGCCAAGACGCTTGCGCCGTCCGCCGGCGCCGTCCGCCCGCTCGTACCCAGCAGGGCGACGACGGCACCGGTGACCGCAGCCGCGGCCTCGGCCACTAAGACCACCACCCCCGTGACCGGCATGGCGACCCCGGTCGTCACCACGACGGCGAAGACCCTGCCTCCCGTGACCGACGCGGTCACCCCGCTGGCGACCACCGTCGCTAAGACCCTCGCCCCGGTGACCAGCGCGGCCACCCCGACGGTGACCACCGTAGCCAAGACCCTGGCCCCGGTCACCACCGTGGTGCCCCCCGTTGTCACCACGACGGCGAAGACCCTAGCTCCTGTGACCGCCGTGGTGACCCCGGTGGTGACCGCCGTGGCTAAGACCCTGGCCCCGGTGACCGGCATGGTCACCCCGACGGTGACGACCGTGGCTAAGACTCTGGCCCCGGTGACCGGCATGGTCACCCCGACGGTGACCGCCGTGGCTAAGACCCTGGCCCCGGTGACCGGCATGGTCAGCCCGGTGGTGACGACCGTGGCCAAGACCCTGGTACCAGTCACCGGAGCAGTTACCCCCATCGTCACCACCGTGGTGAAGACCCTGGCTCCGGTCACTGGCGCGCTGACTCCGGTCCTAGCTCCTGTCGTCAAGACGCTGGCCCCCGTGACCGACGTGGTGACCCCACTCGTAGCCCCGGTGGCTAAGACGCTGGCGCCGGTCACCGGGGCGCTGGCTCCGGTCGTCACCACGACCCTCGCGCCGGTCATCGGGACGGTCGCACCGGTCGTGACCACGATCATGGCGACGCCGCCAGTGGCCGCCGTCCTGAACCCGGCCGGCACCGCCCTCGCGCCGACGACCCGCGTCCTGAACCCGGCCGGCACCGCCCTCGCGCCGACGACCCGCGTCCTGGCCCCGGTCGGCACCGCCCTGGTCCCGCCGTCGGCGCCCGGCAAGAGCACGGCCGGCCAGCCGAGCCAGGCGCCGCAGGGCGCCTCCTCGTCCGGCCGCGACCGCGCCGGCCGGCGGCAGCGCCAGGCCGGCGGCGGCAGCCCCGGAGACGGGCGCGCTCGCGCCGTCATCGGGCGCGGCGGGAGCCCCGGCGCGGCCGGCCCCGGTGATCCCGCGGCCCGCGCCCACGGCCGCCCCCGGCGGCCCGGGCGGGGCCGGGGGATCGGCCGGCCTGGGCGGCAGCGGCAACGGCGGCGGCGGCGCCCAGGGCACCGCCGGGGCCGCGCTGCTGGCGCTGCTGACCCTGATCCTGCTGCGGCTGGCCCGCCGCCCCGCCGCCGCGTCCGTGTGGCGCGCCGCGCTGCCCGAGGTATCGCCCGCTTAACCCCGCTTTCCTTCCCGCTGGCCACGAGCGCCCCGCGCCGGGCCAGAGCGTTCAGCGCTTACATCCTCGGAAGGAAAGTGACGGCACCATGCGCGTGCGGACCTGGTCCGCGTGCGCGGCGCTCGCCTGGGCCATCGCGCTCATCGTGACGGCGGCCGGACCCATCGGGTCCCCCCGCCCCGCCCAGGCGACCACCCGCACCGCGGGCACCACCAGCAGTACCGGCAGTACGAGCAACACCACCACAACCACCACCACCGCTCGGATCACCCTGAACGGCAGCGTGACCAGCACGCCGGCCAGGGCGTCCGCCGCCCCGGCCGCGCGGGCGGACGCGGCCGCGCCCGCGGCCGCCGCCCGGGCCGGGGCGGCCGGCTACGTCGTGCAGCCCGGCGACACCCTGTCGGGCATCGCCGCCGCGCTCGGCGTCCCCGGCGGCTGGCCCGCCCTGTACGCGGCCAACCGGCGGGTCATCGGCCCCGACCCGGCCCTCATCCGCCCCGGGACCATCCTGGCGCCGCCCGGCCGGGCAGCGCCCGCCCGGTACGCGATCACGGCCGGCGACACCCTGTCGGGCATCGCCGCCGCCCTCGCCGTCCCCGGCGGCTGGCCCGCCCTGTACACCGCCAACCGGCGGATCATCGGCCCCGACCCCAACGAAATCCGCGCCGGGACCGTCCTCGCGATCCCGCGCCCAGGGGCGCCTGCGGCGCCTGCCGTTCACCAGAGGACGTCAGCGTCGTCTGCACCGCATCGCACCGCCCAGCCATCAGAATCCGCACCGGCAACAGCGCCGTCCAAGCGACCGGCATCTGCCCAGCCGTTGGGCGGCGCCCGCTACCGCCCCCGGTCAGCGCGGGCGACGTCGATGGGCGGCCTCCCGCGGTGGCTCGAGATCGTGCTGGTGGCAGCCGGCCTGCTCATCGCGACCGCGTTCCTGACGGAGCCGGTCCTGTCCCTCGCCCGACGCCGCCGGGCCGCTCGCACGGCCGCGGCGGACGCGCACATCGTGCTGGCCGACTACGAGCGAGTGGTCGTGACCCACAGCCGGGAGGACGGCACGGTCTACGTGCTGCGCCCGCCCGACGTCGACCCGCAGGCGATCCTGCTGGCCGCCCGCCTGGTCCTCGCCCAAGACCGCTACGAGGCCCTCGCGGGCCACCTCGGAATCCCCGCCCACTGGCCCAGAGAGTGACGGCCGTGATGCGCGGACGGCGGGTCGGCACGATTCCGCGAGACCCGCCGTCCGCGCCGGTGTGCTGCGCCCGCCGGACGCCGACCCGCAGGCGCCCGCCTCCTCAAGGATGCCGACCCACTGCTGCGCCTGCACGGGGTCACCATCCTCCGCGAGGCTCGCCTCGCCGGCCTGGAGCCCCGCCTGCTCCAGCTCGAGAAGGAGACCGATCCTTGGATCCAGCCGTCGGCCCACGTGGCCTTACGCGGTGGCTGGAGATCGGCTCGTCCTCCTGGCTTGTTAAGCACGCCCTTATGCGCTAGGACTGTAGGGTGAAGTCAGAGTTCGTATTCCGAAAGCCATTGTTCCTCGGGATAGCCACAATCATCATTGCTGGCTGCTTCGCTTTTTTCGTCGTAGCCGGCGTATCAACGCGGAAGCCGAATGGGAGCGCATTTTTCGGTGCGATAGTATTGTCTGCGTTCATCTATTTCTTTTATCTGCTTGGGTGGCAAACATGCGTCCGAGTTGTGGCTGCAGGAGTTGTTGTCGACAATCTCTGTTACCGGAACTTCATACCCTGGCATGAGCTATCGAGAGTCGAAAGCGGAAATGGGCTTCAGATCGTGACCCGTCGCGGCCAGCGAATCGGCTCGCTCGCGTACGGCGGATCGATTATCGGACTGTTCACCGGAAACCGGCAGGCGCGCGCCGTGGCAGAAAAAATCGCCACCGCTGAGGAGAAGGCGGTTGGGGCCGGAGAGACCAAAGATGGCTACGGCAATCAAGGATATAGCGACGGCGTTAACTTCCGGGCCTTGCCTATCGTGATACCGCTGGCGGTGATGGAGCTGGTCGCAGGGCTGTCATACGTATTCCACTGATAGATCGCCTTGGGTGATGGCGCATCCGCCTGGGGGGGCCTGATGTGGTGTTCGCGTCAGACGACGTACGGTCTCCCTGGCGTCGCGTCGCCGGGTCGATAGAGGAACTGCTCGCGAAACTTGCTTAATGGGGTTGGCGGGTCGGTCGGCGGAGCGGGGCGGTTCCTCAGGGACTCCACCAGGGCGGCGACGTGCCGACGGTCCTCGGAGGACAGCTCGTCGATGCTGGCGATCAGCAGTTCGCGCTCCTGATCGCCCGGGACGCCGGGGGGTGGTTCGGCCGGGGGCTCGTCGTAGTAGTGCATTCCGGTGGACTCGGCGGCGGCGGCGCGGACCGCCGAGACGGGCACGTCGAGCCCTTTGGCGAGCCCGTTGATGGTGGCCGGGCGCGGCGGCCGCACCAGGTTCCGCGTCGTGGCGAGGGTGTAGACCGTGGACCGGGGCAGCCCGCTGCGGCGGGCGACCTCGCCGTAGGACCACCCTCGCTCCTGCAGTCGCGCTGCGATCAGTAGCTGCAGCGGATTGACCGGCTGCGCTGGCGCCGACGGGGCGTCGGCCGGACGGTCGTCGGGAAGGGCGTTCGCGACATCCGCAGCGTCGGCGTCCGCCGGACGATCTCCGGCGAGACCGCTCCCGTTCTGCGCTGGTCTGGCGTCCCGCGGGCGGTCTTCCGGGTAACCGCTCTCGTCGTCCGCCGCCGCGTGCGCCCTCATGCTCACCAACCTAATGCGCTCTCGCCTGCTCTGATCTGGCGCCATACCGGAGGGATCACCCGCAGTTCTGGCCCTTGACCGTTCCGTGATCTCGCTGTACGGTTATGACCGTACACTACGTACGCTAAGCGGCGTACACAAGATCCGAACACCAGATTCCGTAAAGGAACTCTCCAAGGAGGCTCCAATGTCCGCATCACCCGTGACGATGGAGGAACTCGAGCTCGAGAGCGCTGAGCTGCTCCCGAACCGCGAGACCCTGTGCTCCGGCGGCAGCTACCACCCGGGCCACAGCGTCAGCTTCACCCAGGTCGGCTACGGCAACACCGCCCAGGCCGGGCTGGTGAACGTGTCCGCCCTGAACGGCAGCTTCGACAACATCCTCAGCCTCGGGTCCGGCAACATCCTGTAGCGCCCGAGTAGCGCTGCTCACGGTCATGTGCGAATACCTGCGGGGTGGCGCGGGAGAAGGGCCGTCCGGGACCGCCGGACGGCCCTCTTCGCTGCCCGCGGCTGCTGACCCTTCCCGATCGGTGACGCCTTCGTCGAGCGCGGATCCACAGGCAGCGCGGTTGGCCCTGGGGGTGGAGCTCCTGGGCGAATTCAAGAACTCCGGCTACAGCCCGCCGCCGTTCCTCGTCCGCCGCCCCGACGGCCAGGTCATCCAGATGTCGCGGCTGCTGTACCTGGTGGCCACGCTGATCAACGGCATCCGCAGCTCGGCCGCCATCGCCGAGCTGGCCAGCGCTGACCTCGGCCGGTCCCTGGGCGCCGACCAGGTCCGCTACATCATCACCGCCAAGCTGCTGCCGCTCGGCCTCATCGCCGGACCCGGCGCCCCCGTGGCCCCGCCCACCGCCAGCCCGCTGCTTGCCCTGCGGGCCCGTGGCACCCTGCTTCCGGAAACCGGCGCCAACGTCGTCGCGGCGGTGCTGCGGCCGCTGTTCCGCTGGCAGGCCGTCCTGGCCGTGGTGGTCAGCGTCGCCGCCGTGGACTGGTGGCTCCTCGCGACTCACCAGCTCGCCATCGGGCTCGACCAGCTACTGCGGGACCCGGCGACCCTGCTGATCGTGTTCGTCCTGTCCGTCGCGTCGGCCGCGTTCCACGAGTGCGGGCACGCGACCGCCTGCCGCTACGGCGGCGCCCGGCCCGGCAAGATCGGGGCCGGCATCTACCTGGTCTGGCCGTCGTTCTTCACCAACGTCACCGACTCCTACCGCCTCAGCCGCGCCGCCCGCCTCCGGACCGACTTGGGCGGCCTCTACTTTAACTTGATCTTCATCCTCGGCATGGCCGTCCTCTACGAGGCGACCCGGGCCCAGATCCTGCTCCTGGTCATTGCCGTGACGCACCTGGAGATGCTGCAGCAACTGCTCCCGTTCGTGCGCTTTGACGGCTACTTCATCCTCAGTGACATCGTCGGCGTCCCTGATCTATTCGCCCGGGTCACCCCCATAATCAAGAGCGTCCGGGCCAAGGGCCGCACCGACCCCCGCGTCGCCGGCCTGCGCCGGGGGGCCAGGATCGCGGTCACCAGCTGGGTGCTGTGCGTCGTCCCGCTGCTCACGATCATCGTCGGCTATCTCCTGATCTGCCTCCCGCAGATCAACCGGGCGCTCTGGCGCGCCACCGTCCAGCAGGCCCGCCTCGCGGGCACGGCCACCGGCGCCCACCACTACGCGGTAGCGGCCCTGGACGCTATCGGCGTCGCGCTGGCGGCCCTGTCGGTCGTGGGCTCGCTCTACATCGTGATCGGGCTGACCCGGCGGGCTGTCGTTCTGGGCCTGCGGTGGTCGGCCGACCGCCCCGTCCGCCGCCTCGTCGTCGCCGTGGCCGCGGCCGCCATCGCCGCCTCGCTCGCGACCTTCTGGGCCAGCCAGGGACAGTTCCGTGGCTGGTAGCCGACGGGCTCCGCAGGAGCCTCAGAAACCCCCACGGCGTCCTGACCCCGGAGACCGAGGCCAAGACGAACAGGATCAGCCCTATGAGGGCAAGCACCGTGCCCCAGAATCGAAATTGCGATTCCGGGGCCGGAAACGCAGCCCAGCCAACGTGGTCCTCGACCAGCCGGCCGCCGCGCCGCCTCCGTCGCCTGACGCACCAGGCCAGACAGCCTCAGAAGTTCGCGACGACCAGCAGGCCGCCAACGGCCAGCAATGACCCGGCCGTCGGCCGGAGGAGGCACGGCTCCAGCGGGCGTTGGCGGCCTGTCAGCTACGCCATCGACATGAACTCCGACCTGTCACCTACGCCATCGACCGCCTCTAGGGGTACACGCCAAATCCCCAACACGCCGCCTGACGATCGAAGCGATGTACGCAATCTGCCGGCGACGGTGAGCGGCACCGTAGTGACGGCTCATCCCAGGTAGGGCCAGGTGAGGCGCAGGACGTCAGCGAGCGCCTGCTTCAGCGCGTCGGAGTGTGCCACCAGCGTGACCACCGCCGGCGTCTCGCCCTGGGTGGCCTCCGGGAACAGGAAACCCCGGTCACAGTGCAGGTAGAGCATCCGCAACGTGCGCATCGCGTTCGTGGCGGACGCGGGCACCCGGCCCGGCTGCCCCGCCGCGAAGGTTTCCGAGACGGGAGCGAGCCAGCCGACGCAGTCGTCCTCGTCAAGCTCGGCCCGCGACAGGACCATCGCCAGCGCGTAGGCGAGCCGGTCCTCCTCCTGGTCACGGAAGACGTAGCCGGTCTCCGCCAGCATGCGCTCCCGCCCAGTGCCGAGGAGGCCCCGCAGGTCGTCGCGACCTAGCCGGGGCGACCGGCCGAACAGGGCGAGCGCGTCCGCGCCGTGCGCAACCGCGTGCAGCCAGCCGAGCCGTTCGTCCCAGCCACGCAGGTCCCGCTCGGCCGGGTACCAGGTGGCGAAGGCGTCGCGCCAGCGCAGCACGGCCTCTGCCGTGGCGCGGCCACTGGTCATGTCACGCTCGATCACCTCGGCCAGGATGAGGGCCGCGAAGGTCCGGGCCTGGATCTCCGGGTCCATCAGGCGAAGGGCCATCTCGTCACCGAGGGCGACGAGATCATCGTCCTCGGCGCCGCTGCCGATGCGGTGCACCATGGCGAGGTAGGCGACCTCGTCGCGTTCGGCGGGATCGGTCGAGCGCAGCATCGTCAGCAGGTGCTCGCGCGAGTATCCAGGCACAACCCGAAGGTTATCGCTATCTATCGGCCAGGCCCGGACTAGTCATCGATGCGTTTGCGGCCGGGGAAAGCTTCACGGCCCTAGTCAGTGTGCTCGCCCCCGAGACCGCCGGCCGTATCGCCGACGACCACCGGCCGGCGGCCACTCGCCCATCCCGCCCGCACCCTCCTATCGGGGTCGCTGGCGTCGGTGACAGACGCGGCTCGGGATCGCTGGCGTGGTCGACCGGCGCCACGCTTGGCGAGGGGCAGAGAGGTCAGAGTCGAAGCGGGGACCCGCCCCCCAACGCGGTGGCCCTCATCGAGGAGGCGGCCGACCGCGGCCGGCAGCGGCACAGCGTCATCATCGGCACCACGGGCCACAGGCAGGACCGGACAGGGCGTCAACGTGGGTCGTACGGGTCGTATAGAGCCCCTTTTGGAACACGATCACGTCTGAAGCCCGGAAGACGTGACCACAATAGAACACGATCTCGACTACTCGCATACCTGTTGGTGGTTTTGCGACGCCGGAGACGATTGTGGCTGCTGGGATCGAGCCGCCCGCGCCCAGGCGGGCGACGAGCGGCCCCGGGGTATCGTTGCCCAGCGGGCCGGGGGAGCGGGCGGTGCCAGAGTCGCCCGGGTCCGTTCGATATGAGCGCATTGTGGCCTTTGATCTTGGCCGGACATCCGGCCTGGACGGCCTTCCAAAGCTGGACAGAGGGCCACGTCCACCGTGGTATTGTGAAACGCTACCGGTGAAGTGCCGGTCTTGGCCCAGACGTGCTGCACCCTCATGGCGGCCGTCGTACGGGGATTCAAAATCTTTAATCATTAGGGAGCCACGTGCCGCTCGAAGCCGAAGTTAAGAAGCAGATCTTTGCGGAGTACGCGATCAATGAGGGTGACACCGGTTCGCCGGAGGTCCAGATCGCACTGATGACCCGCAGGATCAACGACCTGAACGAGCACCTGAAGGTGCATCAGCACGACCACCACAGCCGCCGCGGCCTGCTGCTGCTCGTTGGCCGCCGCCGCCGCCTGCTGGGTTACCTGCGCAGCACCGACATCACCCGGTACCGCACGCTGATCGAGCGCCTGGGCCTGCGCCGCTAGTCAGGCCCCGTGCGCGCGGGCCGAGGTCGCTGGACCGGGTGCTTGCAGGCCGGTAAGGTTGGCCTGGCCCGCGCGATAACAGAATAAAAGCAGAACGACACATCCCGTAGCCCCCGGCCCGAGCGCCTGGGCCGGTCCTCGGTAGTGGTCCCCGGGATCCTGAACTAGTCGGCCGTGATGCCGACCCAGGGCCCGAGGGCTTCGATCGAAGACCGGCCGGCTGCCCCGCTTGAAGGCAAGCGGGTACGCCAGAGCCGACCATGGCACGGCGGCGGGTGGGTGCGGGATCTACCGCAAGGAGGTCTCACCCGTATGAAGGGTGTGAAAAGCGCTGAAGCCGTTATCGATAACGGCGAGTTTGGCGTACGCAAAATCAGATTTGAGACCGGCCGTCTCGCGCGTCAGGCGTCCGGCTCCGCCCTCGTCGTCCTCGACGAGGAGACCGTCATCCTCTCCTCGACCGTCGCGTCGAAGCATCCCAAGGAGAACCTCGACTTCTTCCCGCTGACGGTGGACGTCGAGGAGAAGATGTACGCGATCGGGCGCATCCCCGGCTCGTTCTTCCGCCGCGAGGGCCGCCCGTCCGAGGACGCGATCCTCACCTGCCGGCTCATCGACCGGCCGCTGCGCCCGTCCTTCGTCAAGGGCCTGCGCAACGAGATCCAGATCGTGGAGACGATCCTCTCGCTCAACCCCGAGCACCTCTACGACGTGGTCGCGATCAACGCCGCGTCGATGTCCACCCAGCTCGCCGGCCTGCCGTTCGCGGGCCCGATCGGCGGGGTCCGGGTCGCGCTGATCAAGGACCAGTGGGTCGCGTTCCCGACCCACCCGCAGCTCGAGCAGGCCACGTTCGACATGGTGGTGGCCGGCCGGATGCTCGAGGACGGCGACGTCGCGATCATGATGGTCGAGGCGGAGTCCACCCCGCAGACGCTCGCGCTGCTGGCCGACGCGGAGGCCACCGGCGCCGTCGCGCCGGACGAGGAGACCGTGGCCGAGGGCCTCGAGGCGGCCAAGCCGTTCATCGCGGCGCTCTGCCAGGCGCAGACGATCCTCGCCGCCGCCGCGGTCGAGGCCGGGCTGGCCCCGGCCACCACGTCGGAGTTCCCGATCTTCGCCGACTACGGCGACGACGTCTTCGAGGCGGTGTCCGGCGCGGTCACCGACGAGCTCGCCAAGGCGCTCACGATCGCACCCAAGCAGGAGCGGGCGGCCGAGGAGGACCGGGTCAAGGCGCTCGCGCATCGAGCGGCTGGGCGAGAAGTTCGAGGGTCGCGAGAAGGAGGTCAGCGCCGCCATCCGGTCGCTGACCAAGAAGCTGGTCCGCAAGCGGGTCGTCAACGACGGACTTCGGATCGACGGCCGCGGCCTGACCGACATCCGGCCGCTCTCGGCCGAGGTCGGCGTGCTGCCCCGGGTGCACGGCTCGGCGTTGTTCGAGCGCGGCGAGACCCAGATCCTGGGCGTGACCACGCTGAACATGCTCCGCATGGAGCAGATGGTCGACACGCTCAACCCGGAGCGCACCAAGCGCTACATGCACAACTACAACATGCCGCCGTACTCGACCGGTGAGACCGGCCGGGTGGGCTCGCCCAAGCGCCGCGAGATCGGCCACGGCGCGCTCGCCGAGCGGGCGATCGTCCCGGTGCTGCCGACGCGCGAGGAGTTCCCCTACGCGATCCGCCAGGTCTCCGAGGCGCTCGGCTCCAACGGCTCGACCTCGATGGGCTCGGTCTGCGCCTCGACGATGGCGCTGCTCAACGCCGGGGTGCCGCTCAAGGGCATGGTCTCCGGCATCGCGATGGGCCTGATCTACGAGGGCGGCACCTACGTCACCCTGACCGACATCCTCGGTGCCGAGGACGCGTTCGGCGACATGGACTTCAAGGTCGCGGGCACCGAGCAGGTCATCACCGCGCTGCAGCTCGACACCAAGCTCGACGGCATCCCCGCCTCGGTCCTCGGCGCCGCGCTCAAGCAGGCCCGCGGCGCCCGGATGACGATCCTCGGCGTGATGCGGGACGCGATCTCCGCGCCGGGCGAGATGTCGCCCTACGCGCCTCGGATCATCACCATCAAGGTCCCGGTGGACAAGATCGGCGAGGTCATCGGCCCGAAGGGCAAGATGATCAACTCGATCCAGGACGACACCGGCGCCGAGATCACGATCGAGGACGACGGCACGATCTACATCGGCGCGACCGACGGCCCGTCCGCCGACGCGGCCAGGGACGTGATCAACGCGATCGCGAACCCGCACATGCCCGAGGTCGGCGAGCGGTTCCTCGGCACCGTGGTGAAGACGACCACGTTCGGCGCGTTCGTGTCGCTGCTGCCCGGCAAGGACGGCCTGCTGCACGTCACGCAGATCCGCAAGCTGCACGGCGGCCGCCGGATCGAGAACGTCGACGAGGTCATCCACATCGGCGACAAGATCCAGGTCGAGATCCGCGAGATCGACGACCGCGGCAAGCTCTCGCTCGTCCCGGTCGAGGTGATCGAGCGCGAGGCCGCGGGCGAGGACCTCGGCGGCGGCGACTCGAACGAGGACCGTCCCGGCATCCGCAGCGAGCGCAGCGAGCGGGGCGATCGTCCGCACCGCGAGCGCAGCGGTGACAGTGGCGGCAGCGGCGGCGGCGACCGTCGTCCCCGGCAGCGCTCTCGCGGCGGGCAGCGCGACTAGATGAGCGATGAACGGACCGTTGGCTCCCCGGTAACCGCAGCCGATTCGACCGTGCGCAGGACCGTCCTCCCGGGCGGCCTGCGCGTGGTCACCGAGTTCCTCCCGGCCGTGCGGTCGGTGGCGCTCGGGATCTGGGTCGGCGTCGGGTCACGGGACGAGGACGAGACCCATGCGGGCGCGACCCACTACCTTGAGCACCTGCTGTTCAAGGGGACGCGCAAGCGTTCCGCGCTTGAGATCTCTTCGGCGATGGACGCGGTCGGCGGCGAGCTGAACGCGTTCACCGCCAAGGAGTACACCTGCTACTACGCGCGGGTGCTCGACGCGGACCTGCCGCTGGCGATCGACGTCCTCTCGGACATGGTCACCGACTCGCTGATCGAGCCGAAGGACGTGGACGCCGAGCGGAACGTGGTGCTCGAAGAGATCGCGATGAACGAGGACGACCCGGGCGACACCGTGCACGAGGCGTTCACCACGCGACTGTTCGGCGACACGCCGCTCGGCCGGCCGATCCTGGGCACGGTCGACTCGATCAACGCGATCACCAGGGACCAGATCTTCGAGCACTACCGGGCCAGGTACACGCCGCCGAACATCGTCGTGGCGGCGGCGGGCAACCTGGACCACGACATGGTGGTGGAGGGCGTCCAGGCGGCGTTCGCGGCCGCGCTGACCGACGCCGGCTCGGCCGCCCCGGCCGGGCCCCGGCTGCGCGACGCGGGCGGCCTCTGGGACGGCTACGGCCCGGCGGCGGGATCCGGGGTCAACCTGGTCTCCCGGCCGATCGAGCAGGCCAACCTGGTGCTCGGCTGCGAAGGTCTGTCGCGCACCGACGACCGCCGGTTCACGCTCGGCGTGCTCAACGCGGCGCTCGGCGGCGGCATGTCGTCGCGGCTGTTCCAGGAGGTCCGCGAGAAGCGCGGGCTGGCCTACTCGGTCTACAGCTTCGCCTCCCAGCACGCCGACACCGGCCTCTGGGGCGTCTACGTCGGCTGCCTGCCGTCGAAGGCGGACGAGGTGCTGTCGATCGTCTCGGCCGAGGTGGCGAAGGTGGTCGAGTCCGGCCTCACCGACGCCGAGCTCGACCGGGGCAAGGGCCAGGTCCGCGGCGGCATCGTCCTCGGACTCGAGGACCCGTCCTCGCGGATGACCCGGCTCGGCAAGTCCGAGCTCGTCTACCCCGGCCTCGAGCCGGTGGACGACGTGCTGGCGGCGATCGACGCGGTCACGCACGACGACATTCGCGCGGTCGCGACCGAGGTCCTCACCCGGCCGAAGGTGCTGGCGGTGGTGGGGCCGTACGACAAGGCAGACGCCTTTAGCTCTGCCCTGTCGTAGGGCGCGCGCTACAAGAACACTGAATACGCTGCGGGGCCTGCTATCCGATAGCAGGCCCCGCACGTGTGTGTTCGAGGACTAGTCGAGGCCGAGCAGTGGCTCGATGCCGACGGTCAGGCCGGGCGGGAGCGAGGCGATGCCGCGGACGGCCACTAGGACGCCGGGCATGAAGGACGCCCGGTCGAGCGAGTCGTGGCGGATCGTCAGCGTCTCGCCGTGCCCGCCGAACAGCACCTCCTGGTGTGCCACCAGGCCCGCGAGGCGGACCGAGTGCACGTGGATATCGTCGACGGTCGCGCCGCGCGCGCCGGCCAGCTCCTCCTTGGTCGCGTCGGGCGGCGCGCCGAGCCCGGCCGACGCCCGCGCCTCGCCGATCAGCCCGGCCGTGCGCAGCGCCGTGCCCTGAGGGCGCGTCCATCTTGTTCGCGTGGTGCAGCTCGATGATCTCGGCCGAGTCGAAGAAGCGGGCGGCCTGGGCGGCGAACCGCATCATCAAGATCGCGCCGATGGAGAAGTTGGGCGCGATCAGCACGCGGACATCCGGTTGATCGGCCGTCCACGACCGGACCTCGTCCAGCCGGTCGTCGCCGAAGCCGGAGGTGCCCACGACGACGTCGAGGCCGTGCTCGACGCACCAGCGGAGGTTGCCCATCACCGCCGCGACATGGGTGAAGTCGACCACGACGTCGCAGCCGATCAGCGCGTCGAGCGAGTCGCCCTGGTCAACCTGGGCGGACAGCTCGGTGTCGGGCGCGCCCTCGACGGCCGCGCTGGCCTCGCGGCCCATCCGCCCTCGGGCACCGAGCACTCCTACCTTGATCATCAGGGCCCTCCCGTTAGCTGGCTGCCGCCGTCGGCAGGATTCTATGCCCCGGGCCCCAGGCGTTAGGCTGCGGTTATGTGCCGAAGCATCAAGACCCTGCGGCCCCCGTACGCCGAGGACGTCACCGACCAGGACATGCGGGCCGCCGCGCTCCAGTACGTGCGGAAGATCAGCGGCTTCCGGGCCCCGGCCGCGCGCAACGCGGCCGCGTTCGACGCCGCGGTCGAGGAGATCGCGGCCGCGACCGCCCGCCTGCTCGAATCGCTCGAGGTCCATCCGCAGCGGCAGCACCAGCACCCGCATCAGCACGCGAGCCAGTCGTAACTCCGTTTACGTCAGCTTGTGATCAACCCATAACGGGTAGTGCTTGGTCATGAGGTTGATACTTAACGTTATCTGGCTGGTCCTCTGCGGCTGGTGGATGGCGATTCTTTACGCTCTGGCCGGGATTATCTGCTTTATCCTGATCATCACGATCCCGTTCGGCATAGCCGCCTGGCGGATCGCCGGCTACGTGCTATGGCCGTTCGGCCGGTCGATCCAGATGCGCCGGGACGCGGGAATCGCGTCGTTCATCGGAAACATCATCTGGATCGTGCTCGTCGGCTGGGAGTTGGCGCTCGGCCACCTGACGGCCGGGCATCCTGCTCTGCCTGACGATCATCGGCATCCCGCTCGGGCTCGCGAACTTCAAGCTGATCCCGATCTCGCTGCTGCCGCTCGGCGTCAGGATCGTCCGCTCGGACGAGCTCTACCCCGGCTACGCCGGCGGCACGCCGGCCGACTACGCCGGCCAACCGCGCTACTAAGGCGCAATGCGCAAGGCGTAACCGACGCCCGGAGGGTTTCGCGTGCGCCCGGGCCACAGGAGTCGTAGCCTGTCGTCCATGGAGGAGACCGACAGCCGAGTCGAGGTTTACGTAACCACGGACACGTCCGAGCGCGCCGCACAAGGCGGGCGAGCCCCGGCTCTGGGTCATGTACGACGCCGCGAAGCCGGAGGCGGGCAAGCTCTACTTCACCGAGGCCGAGTGGGACGCGTTCGTCCTCGGGGTCAAGGACGGCGAGTTCGACCTCGACGAAGACGGAAACCTGCCGCCCGTGCCGGCCGACCAGCTAGCGCAGCAAGCGCAGCAGACCCGGCAGCCGCAGGAGCCCTAACCGCCAGAACCGCCGGGCAAACCCGGGTTCCGCAGTCTGGTATCGGCCGCAATATACCGGTTACGCTTCAAATATGGTGCCTCGACCGCGTCGGCCAACGCTGGATTCCGCGCGGTTCGGACGGACACCGGTCCAGTTCCTGCTCGTCCTCACGGCCTGCTGTCTGCTCGCGATCGCCGCGCTGGCGATCGTCGTGGCCCAGCGCGGCCCGGCGCCGGCGCTGGTCGGCCTGGGCCTCGCCGTTCTCCCGATTCCGCTGCTGGTCGTGCTGATCCTCTACCTCGACCGGCTCGAGCCGGAACCGCGAGCGCTGCTGGCGGGGATGTTCGGCGCGGGCGCGGGCATCGCGGTGCTCACGCTGCTGCTCGGCCGCGCGTTCGGCACCGGCGCGATCACGCCGCCGGAGCTCGGGCCGCACGCGGGCCAGGCGGCCGCGGTGAGCGTCGCCGCGGCGATCGGCGGCGCGCTGGTGGCGCAGACCCTCAACGGCATGGTGCTGCTGGCGCTGCTCGCCTCGCGCCGGACCGAGATCGACGGCGCCCACGACGGCGTGGTCTACGCGTCTATGACCGGCCTCGGCTTCGCGCTGGTGGCCAACCTCTACGCCTACTCCGAGGCGTGGAACAACGGCGCCTCCGCCCTGGCCGAGGAGTTCGCCCGCCGCGGGGTCGTCGGCCCGCTGTTCCAGGCGCTGTTCACCTCCATGATCGGGCTCGGCGTGGCCTACGCCGCCTCCCGCCGCTCGGGCGGGTACCTGGCGATCGCGGCCGGCTGGGTCGCCGCCGTCGCGCTCGACGCTCTGTGGAACCACTCGGTCGCCGCGGGCGGCGCCGGACTGCTGGTGACCTACCTCATCCTCGTCGTCGCGGTGATCGGCGTGATCGTCGTGGTGGTGATCGACCGGCAGCGGGTGGTGGCCATGATCAGGATGTTCCTGCCCGACTTCGAGCATCCGGACGTGGTGATGGTGACCGACGTCCGCATGCTCGCCAGCCTGCGGATGCGCAGGCTCGGCCGGCAGTGGGCGCGGCTCAACCTCGGCGTCGCCGGCAAGCGCGCGATGACGCAGTACCAGCTGGCCGCCACCGAGCTGGCGATGGCCTGCAATCGCAACAGCTTCGGCCGGACCACCGACGAGGCCTACGCCCGGCACCGGGACGACTCGCTTGACCTGATGCGGGCCGCGGCCGCGATCGTGCGCCGCCACGAGCAGCTGTACCAGCCGCCGTGGATCGGCCCCGACGACGCATCGGTGTTCGTCGTCAACACCGGGCCGCCGCCTCCGCCGACGACCTGGCCGAACCGCCCGAACGGCTAGCGCCGCCCGAACGGCTAGCGCCGCACGAACGGCTAGCGCCGTGCGAAGCACGCCTAGAACAGCGTGTCCTGCCCTTCTGGCACCGGCGCCGCCTTGCGCCCACGGCCGCGGGCGCCGACGCCGAACGGCGCCCCCTCATGCCGCAGCAGCCATTCCTTGCGCTCGAGGCCGCCGCCGTACCCGGTGAGGGACCCGTCCGCGCCGATCACCCGGTGGCAGGGCACGATGATCGAGATCGGGTTGCGCCCGTTGGCCAGCCCGACCGCGCGCGACGCCAGCAGGGACTTGCCGATCGCGGTGGCGACCGCGCCGTAGCTGACCGTCTCCCCGAACGGTATCCGGGCCAGCTCCGCCCAGACCGCCAGCTCGAACGGGCTGCCGCTGGGCGCCAGGGCCAGGTCGAACTCGGTCCGCGAGCCGCCGAAGTACTCGGCCAGCTGCTCCGCCGCCTGGTTGAGCCCGCCCGGCCGCCGGGTCCAGTCCGCCCGCACCGCCGCCGGATGGCCGCCCGTGTCGAGCATGTACAGCCCGGTCAGCGCCTGCTCGTTCCCGATCAGCAGCAGCCGCCCGATGGGGGAGTCGACAATGTCGTACCAGACCGGCAACGCCGTCTCGGCGGGCACGAATGGCGTGTTCAAGATGCGATCTCCTCGGCCTTGATGCCTGATTCGAGTGTTGCCCACAGGTGGTGCACCGCGTACGAGCGCCACGGCCGCCAGGCCTTCGCCGCCGCGGCGTCCGCGCCCGGTTTACCGCCGTGCCCCAGCAGTCGCAGCGCCCGCAGCACGCCGGCGTCGCCGGGCGGGAACGCGTCCGGGTCCGACAGCGCCCGCATCCCGATGTAGCCGGCCGTCCACGGGCCGATGCCGGGCAGCGCCAGCAGCCGCGCCGTCGCCTCCTCGCGGTCGGCCCCGGGATGCAGGCTGACCGCGCCCGACGCCAGCGCGGCGGCCAGCCCGACCAGGGCCCGCCCCCGTGACCGCGGCATCGGCAGCGTCTCCGGATCGAGCCCGGCGATCGTCGCGACTCGAGGGAAAGACGTGGGTCAGCGCCCCGTCCTCGAGCGCCCCGCCCGCGCCGGCCGGCAGCGGGCCGCCGTGCAGGGCGGTCAGCCGTCCCGCCAGCCGCCGCGCGGCCGCGACCGACACCTGCTGGCCCAGCACCGCGCGCAGCGCGATCTCGTCGCCGTCGACCGCCCCGACCGAGCGCCGCCCCGGGCAGGCGAGCGCCAGCGGGCCGATAACGGGGTCGGCGGCCAGGTAACCGGAGATCGCCATCGGGTCCGCGTCCAGGTCGAGCAGGCGCCGGCAGCGCTGCACGGCGGCGCTGACATCGCGCAGGTCGGCCAGCACGAGCGAGCACTCCACCCAGTTCTGGCCGGGGACGATCCGCAGCCGTGCCACCCCGGGTCCGTTCGGAAGGCTGATGGTCCGGCCGTATTCGGTCGCGGTGACCACCTCCACCGCCGGCACCGCCCGCGCCCCGAGATACCCGAAGACCCGGGTCAGGTCGATCGGCGGCCGGAACGGCAGCCGCAGGCACAGCGCCCCGGCCGGCCCGGCGGCGTCGACCGGGCCCTTACCGCGGTCGCGCCGGCGGGCGGCGCGTTCCCGCAGCACGCTCGGCGCCGTGTCGTACACCTCGAGCATCGTCGCGTTGAACTGGCGGATGGAGGCGAAGCCGGCCGCGAACGTGATGTCGCCCATCGCCAGCGTGGTCGTCTCGACCAGAATCCGGGCCGTCCGCGCCCGCTGCGCGCGCGCCAGCGCCAGCGGCCCCGCGCCGACCTCGGCCGCGAGCACCCGCCCGACCTGGCGCGGCGAGTAGCCCAGGCGCGCCGCCAGCCCGGGCACCCCCTCCCGGTCCACGATCCCGTCCGCGATCAGCCGCATGGCCCGCCCGGCCACGTCCGACCGGACGTTCCAGTCGGGCGAGCCGGGCGAGGCGTCCGGCCGGCACCGCTTGCAGGCCCGGTAGCCGGCCTGCTGCGCCGCCGCCGCCGTCGGGTAGAACGTCACGTTCGCCCGCTTGGGCGTGATCGCCGGGCAGGACGGCCGGCAGTAGACGCCCGTCGTCCGCACGGCGGTGATGAACACCCCGTCGAACCGGGCGTCCTTGCTCGCCGCCGCCTGATACCGCTGGTCGTCGTCCATCACGCTTCCACTCAACCACCGCGGCAGCGGCGAGCACTAGCGGAAATCGGACATCATAAATTCAAAATCTTTATATCGAACGGACCCTGACTTCGCCTCACACGCGCCAGAAGTCATAGGGATCGCGGCCGGCCTTGAACCCGGCCGCCTCGACCACGTCGACCGCGAGCTTGAAGCGGTCGCCGACCCGGCGCGGCAGGTGCGCGTCGCTGCCGAAGGAGACCGCGGTCCCGCCCTCCTCCCGCCACCAGCGGATCTGGTCGACCGACGCGAGCGGCGACTTCGTGTTGACCTCGAGCACCCGGCCGGACCCCGCCAGGGCGCGCAGCACCGCGCGGTACTCGTCCTCGAAGGGGGCCTCGCGGTACAGGTGCGCCCCCTTGGGCCAGTACCGGCGCGGGAAGTCCAGGTGGGCCAGGACCTGGAACAGATCGCTGCCCTCGATCAGGTCGACCAGCTCGGCGAAGTAGTAGCGCATCACCGCGTCGTCCGACATGTCGCCGAACAGCGCGTCCGCCGCGACCAGCCTGCCCTTGTAGGGGACCGCATGCAGCGAGCCGAGAACACGCTCGAAGGCGTTACCGCGCACGATCGCGCCCGCGCTGGCGGCGAACAGGTGCGGCTCGCCCGCCTCGACGCCGGCCAGGATGCGCAGGCCGGGGAACCGCTGCCGGCACTCCTCGATCGACGCCATGTAGCCGGTTACGTCGAGCGGCCTGATCCGGCTCCACCAGCGATGGTCGGTCGCGACCTCGACGATCGCGTCGCCGGGGGCGCTGGCGGTGAACTCGAGGTGCTCGGTGAACGCGATGGCCGGCAGCCCGATCGCGACCGCCTGCTCGCAGCTGCGCACCATCGACGCGTCCGCCGGCGTGTCGTACGACCACTCGGTATGTACGTGATTGTCGGCAGGGAGCACGCTGCTGATTCTATCGGGGTGCCGATTACCAGCGCTCGTCGCGGTCCTTGGCCGAGGTGATGACGTAGATCTCGCCGGTCTGGCGGGCCCCAGGCGGCGCCTGAACCGGGGCGCCCGTGGCCCCCGGCACGGCGCCCGGACCGCCGGCCTCGGCCGCCGGGACGATCGCGCCGCCCTTCTTGCCCGACTTCACCAGCCGGTCCCAGCGCTCTTCCCAGTCCGCGACGTCACCGCCGCAGGCGTTGACGTAGGCGATGAGCACCGGCAGCGTCGGCAGCCGGAGGCCGCCGGCCGCTGACGCCAGCGTCCGCATCGTGTAGTGCGACTTCTCCGCCATGTCGGGGTAGTCGAGTCCGACCTTGGCGCGGAGCACGCGCAGGTCGCGCGCGAACGCCGCCACGTTGTCGGTCTCGATCGCCGCGATCACGCCCTTGCTGCCGGGCGGCGGGTCGGGCAGCGCGCTGTCCCGCTGCCTGATGACCGGGCCGCCCGGCCCGGCCGAACGAGCCCGTGGACCGAGGGTCGCCGGCCATCGGACCGCCGACCCGGCCGAAGGAGCCGGTGCCCCGCATGCCCGGGCCCTGGCCGGTCGGCGGCACGCCGTAGCGCGGGTCGCCCGGCCCCTGGTGGGGCTGACCCGGATAGGCCTGCCCGGGGTAAGGCTGACCTGCATAGCCTTGACCTGCATAGCCTTGACCTGCGTAGCCTTGACCTGCGTAGCCCTGACCGGGGTGGGCCTGTCCCGGATACGGCGGGCCCGCCTGCGCCTGCCCGTGGAATGGCGGCTGGCCGGGGCCCGCCCAGCCCTGGCCGGGGGCCTGCCCGGCGGCCTGCCATGACCCGGTACTCCTGGCCCTCGGGTCGAAGTCAGGGCCGGCCTGGGGTGCTCCCGCCGCCCATCCCGCCTGGGCTCCGGCCTGGGGGCCTCCGGCGCCCCATCCACCTTGTCCGCCTGCCTGGGGGGCTCCCTGGCCCTGACCCGGAGGCCAGCCCTGGCCGTGGTCAGGGGCGGCCTGCCACGAGCCGGTGTTGTGCGCGCCCGGCGCGAACTGTCCTCCTGCCTGGGGGGCTCCCGCCTGGGAGGCTCCCGCGCCCCAGGTCCCCTGGCCCCCGCCCTGGGGGGCTCCCGCCGCCCAGGTCTGCCCCTGACCGGGGCCTGCGGCCTGCCACGAGCCGGTGCTCCTGGGGTCGTGCGCGTACTGGCCTGGTCCCGCCGCCCAGGTCTGCCCCTGGCCGGGCCCGGCGGCCTGCCATGACCCGGTGCTTCTGGGGTCCTGGCCGTACTGTCCTCCCGCATGGGGGGCTCCCGCATGGGGGGCTCCCGCCGCCCATCCCGGCTGGGCGCCGGGGTGGGGGGCTCCCGCGCCCCAGGCCTCCTGGCCCGGTCCGCCCTGCCAGCCGCCGGGCGCGCCCGCCCAGCCCGGTCCCGGCGGGACTCCTCCCGCTGCCTGCCAGGACCCGGTGCTGTAGACGCCCGGGTTCGGCTGGCCTTGCCCGCCCGGCCAGCCCTGGCCTCCGGCCCAGGCCGGTCCAGGCGCGGCCTGCCAGGATCCGGTGTTCCGCGGGTCCTGGCCGAACTGGCCGTGCCCGAACTGCCCGCCGGCCTGGCCCTGGCCCGCCTGTCCTCCCGGTGCCTGCGGGTTCGGCCCATACGGACCGGCTCCGTACTGCCCTCCCGCATGGGGGGCTCCCGCCCCCCATTCCCCCTGGGCTCCTGCCTGGGGGGCTCCCGCCCCCCAGGCACCCTGGCCCTGGCCGTACTGGCCCTGCGCGTGCTGGCCCTGGTTCCCCGAGGCATACGGACCGGGCTGTGCTCCTGCCTGGGGGGCTCCCGCCCCCCATTCCCGCTGGCCTCCCGCCTGGGGGGCTCCCGCCCCCCATTCCCCGTGGCCCTGGCCCTGGCCCGGCTGCCCGGACGGGATGTGCCCGTTCGGCCCGACCGCGTCCGAGCCGGCCCCGGGGTGCCCGGGCCCGTACCACGCCTGGCCCGCCCCCTGCGACGGCGACGCCGACGGTCCCTGCCCTGAATGCTGCTGCCCCTGCTGTCCCGCCCACGGCTGGCCGGGCGCGGCCTGCTCGTTCGATGCGTCCCCGGGCCCGTAGGCTCGGCCCGGCTGCCCGGCCGGGCCTCGCTGCCCGGCCCGGCCGCCCTGGCCCGCCTGGCCGGGCCGCCTCGGCGGCCGCTGGCCGCCGTCGGCGCGCGACCCCGAGCCCGGCTGGTCGTAACCGGCGGCGTAACCGCGAAAGCCCTCCGGGCGCGGGCCGCGGGGTGGCGCCGAGGCGCCGTTGCGGGGAACCCGCCGCCCGTTCGACATCATGGTCTCCTCCGCCGTCGCGCGGACGCGACTGCCCGCCTGGGGTCGGGGGCGATCGTTGGCCGGTCCCCGGCCGTCTGGCTGACCCCGCCCTGGCCGCGGCCTCGGGCGACCGCCCGGCGGGAACGGCGTCGAATCGTCCGGCCTGGCCCACGGGCGGTTCGCCGTGCCCCCGTCGCGCGGTGCCTGGCGAGGCGATCCGGGCGGGAACCCCGGGCGCGGCGGCATGCCGCGGTCCGGCCGGCTGCGGGGCGGGCCAGGCGGGCATGTCGGCCGGCCGGGGCCGGTCGCTGGTGCGGCCCCGGTAGCCGGGATCGACCGCGTAGGCGGCCGCGTCCAGGGTGGGGCCGAGCGGGGCGTCCTGCGGATAGCCATCGCCATAGGCGGCTTCGGCGGCCCAGCCACGCGCGCCACGGCCAGGCCCACCGCCCTGACGATTCACCCGCTACCTCCAGACCCAGAGCGTGTTCGCCGCGCGCAGTGTCCCGGCCAGCTTTGCGGCACTCGCCTTGAATCGAGTGTAGGGCGGGCGGCCCGCCGGGGCATGGCCGTCGGTCAATTGGCCTGATTCGACACATTTTATTTCGGCGGGCGGCCGCCCTGGCTGGTGGTGTTCTGAGCGCGTTTGACGCGTTACTCTAGGTTTGAAGGGTACGAGCAATTCGGCCCGCGCCCACGGCTTACTGCGTCGATGCGCAGCGAGCGGATCGCAACGCCTGCGGAGCGGCCATCGTGGCATGGATCGTCTGGCTGATCGTGGCGGCGGTGCTGGGCGTCGCCGAGCTGGCCACAACCACGTTCGCGCTCGGGATCATCGCGGTCGGCGCCCTCGTCGCCGCCGCCGTCGGCGCGACCCACCTGGGCCTCCCCTTCCAGCTCCTCGCGTTCGTCGTCGCCTCGGCGGCCGGGCTCGGCTTCGTGCTCCCGATCGCGCGGCGGCACCTGAAGCAGCCGCCGGTGCTCCGGACCGGTCCCGCCGCGCTGGTCGGCCGGCGGGCCCAGGTGCTCGAGGAGGTCACCGAGCACGGCGGACGGGTCCGCATCGGCGGCGAGGTCTGGTCGGCCCGCTCCTACGACGAGACGCTGGTCATCCCGGCCGGCTCCGCCGTCGACGTCATGCAGATCGAGGGCGCCACCGCCCTCGTTTACCCACGGGAGTAGCCATGGTCATAGCGGAGATCATCATCGCGGCGGTGATTGTGCTCGCGGTTCTGCTGACGGTGGTCCGCTCGGTGCGGATCATCCCGCAGGCGCGGGCCCGCAACGTCGAGCGGTTCGGCCGGTACCGCAAGACCCTCGAGCCGGGGATGAACTTCATCATCCCGTTCGTCGACCGGGTCAAGACCCAGATCGACCTGCGCGAGCAGGTCGTGGCGTTCACCGGCCAGCCCGTCATCACCGAGGACAACCTGGTGGTGCTGATCGACACCGTGCTGTTCTTCCAGGTGACGGACCCGAAGGCGGCGGACTACGAGATCGTCAACTACATCGGGGCGATCGAGCAGCTCACCGCGACCATGCTCCGGTCGGTCATCGGGTCGATGGACCTGGAGCAGACGCTGACCTCCCGCGACAAGATCAACACGGCGCTGCGCGGCGTGCTCGACGACGCCTCGGGCAAGTGGGGCATCCGGGTCACCCGGGTCGAGATCAAGGCGATCGACCCGCCGAAGTCGGTCAAGGAGGCGATGGAGAAGCAGATGAAGGCCGAGCGGGAGAAGCGCGCCGCGATCCTCACCGCCGAGGGCGTCCGCCAGTCGAAGATCCTCACCGCCGAGGGCGACAAGCAGAGCGAGATCCTGCGGGCCGAGGGCGACAGGGCGGGTGCGATCTTGCGCGCCGAGGGTCAGTCGGAGGCGATCTCGCAGGTCTTCCAGGCGATCCACACCAACGACCCCGACCCGAAGCTGCTCGCCTACCAGTACCTCCAGACGCTGCCGCAGATCGCGGCCGGCCCGGGCAACACGTTCTGGGTCATCCCGGGCGAGCTGACGACCGCGCTCAAGGCGGTGACCTCGGCCTTCACCGACGGCGCAGGCGATGGCGCGGCCGCCCTGGGCGGGCCGGCCGAGCCGGTCAGCCGAGCCCGCCAGCCGAAGGCCGACGCGGCGGGTCCGGCCGGCGTGATCGACGGCGGCGGCCGGGACGCCGCCGCGGCCGCCATCGCGGCCATGCCCTCGGCCGCGGCCGCGGCCCTGGCCGCGCTCGCCCCGATCGCGGTCCCGGCCCAGCAGGAGCCGGCCCACGACGCCGCCCTCGAGGACAGCGCCCCCGGCATCACCGTGACCGACGGCATCCCGGTAACCGATGTCGCGACGCCCGCCGCCACCACGACCAACGGCACCACCCCGAACGGCAGCGGCGGGACCGCGACCTAACTCGGGCAAAGATCATCGCCCACTGGCACGGGGAACGGCCATCGCTGGCGACGGTCAGGCGACCATCGCCAGCAGCGCGACGAGCAGGCAGATCGCGATCGCGATGAGCGCCGCGACCGTGGTCCGCGATAGGCCGCGGGACCTGCGCCCAACCGCAGCCGGACCGGCCGCCGCTGTCGAACTCGAAGTCGAAGTCGCAGTGGCGCCCGCAGCGCCGCTGACTGGTTGTGCCGCGCCCGACCCGCTAGACCCGTCCGCCCCACCAGCCCCAGCGGACCTGGCCGACTCGGTCTTCGCCGAGGTCGCAGCTGACGACCAGGCGGACCCCGCGGCCACCCTTGCGCTCTCCGCGACTGGCGTTCGCGTCCCGGCCGCCGTCGTCGGCCGGTCAACGGCCGGCTGGCCGGCCTCCCGCGCGAGGGGCCCGGTAGGGGAGCCCCAGGCCGTCCGGGTCGTGGTGGTCTCCCACGCCGCCACCTTGGCGGTCCCGGCCTTGCCGCTGGACGATCTCGCGGCGGCGGCGGCAGCGGCGGAGGCGGCGGCGGCGGAGGAGGCGGCGGCGGAGGAGGCGGGCGGGACCGGGATCGCCGGACGCTGCTCAATCGTCGACACGCCGGAGCTCGACGGCAGCGGGGCGGGCGCGGCGACGGCCATCTGCTCGGCGACCCGGTCGAGCGCCGCCATGATGATCGAAGGGTCCGGGGTGTCGGCCACGGGGCTGATCGAGCCGATCCGCGCGCCGGCCGAGGCAGCGGTCGAGCCTCCAGCCGGCCGCGCGTCGACCAGGGGCAGGGTGGGCGCGCTGGTCAGTGACCGCCACCGCTCCTCCCACTCCTCGATGGTGCCGCCGCAGCCCCTGACGTAGGCGGAGAGCACGGGCAGGTCGGGCAGCGTCGGCCCGACCTCGGCCGCCTTGATGCGGTCACAGGGGTAATGCGCGCGCGCCGCGAGCTCAGCCGGCCCGAGCCCGGCGCCGTCTCTCAACTGGCGCAATTCTCGCAGGAAGCGCGCCGGGTCGTCTCCTGACCCTCGGTACGACCCTGCTGGCCGGTCTTCTACCTGATGATGCTCCACCCAGGCATCCCTCCCCTGAATCCATCAGAACGGCTGGACTTGTTGGGTCGCGGCTGTCACGTCCCCCTCGCGGGCCGCCCCTGCATCCCCAACCCGGGATTCCCTCGCAGGTTATCGCGTATCTCGGATCTGAAACCGGCAACGCCACAATTTTTGGAGGTCTTGACTTTTCAGCGGAGTTAGTTGTTGCAGTTGTCTGTCCGATAACGTCCGAATAACAACGACGAATAGCAATCAACCGTGAATAGCGAGACCTATGGTGAATACGATGCCGAAGGCTAGTTGCACCCGCCCGGTCTGGCCCAGCGTCGCGATCAGCCCCGGTCCGGACACCCCGCCCCGCACGGCCCGCACCGGCGGCACCGCCAGCGGCACGGCGACGAGGGCGAGGAGCGTGAACGGCCGGTAGACGCCGATCAGCGCGGCCAGCGCGAACGGCGCCAGCAGGAAGACCAGGTACGTCACCCGGGCCCTGGCGTCGCCGATCCGCACGGCCAGCGTCCGCTTCCCCGACGACGCGTCGGAGTTGATGTCCCGCAGGTTGTTGACCATCAGCAGGGCGCACGACAGCAGCCCGGCCGGCACCGACGCGGCCAGCCCGAGCCACGACAGCCGCCCCATCTGCACGTACGCGGTGCCCGCGACGGCGGCGACGCCGAAAAACGCAAAGACCGACACCTCGCCCAGACCCCGGTATCCGTACGGGCGCGGCCCGCCGGTGTAGAACCAGGCCGCGAGCACGCAGAGCGCGCCCCCGGCCACGATCCACCACGAGGTGAACGCGGCCAGCACCAGACCCAGGCAGCACGCGACGATGAAGCAGGCGAAGGCGGCGTATTTCACCGCTCGCGGCGATGCGACGCCCGACCCGACCAGGCGCATCGGGCCGGCCCGCCGTCCGGCCGCGTCGGTGCCGCGCACGCCGTCGCTGTAGTCGTTGGCGAAGTTCACCCCGATCTGGAGCGCGAGCGCCACCAGCAGGGCGAGCGCTGCCCGCCAGAGCGAGAACCGCCCGTACCCGGTCGCCACGCCCGACCCGATCAGCACCGGGACGACGGCCGCCGGCAGCGTCCTTATCCGTGTCCCCGCCACCCACTCGCGCGCACTAGCCACCGGCAGATCCTACGCGGGCGAAGGGTGGGGGGCGGGGGAGGAGGCCGGCGAAAGCTGGGTGTGCAGCCGCACCACCGGTACCTTGACGCCCATGTCCAGGTTCGACGTGCTGCCGTCCGGTCCCCAGCCAGCCGAGGAGAGGAACGCGATCCTGGACTCGTCCCCCGACAGCGCCCAGGTGTAGGCGGTGCGGAAGCCGTCCTCGGCGAACGCGTCCGCGACCGCGTGCAGCAGCCGGCTGTCGTGGCCGACGGGCTCCTCGTCGACCGTGGCGTCGGCCACGTCGGCCAGTTCCGGCAGCACGTGCAGTTCGTAGAGCTCGGCGTCGGTCCCGGCCCACAGGTCCTCGTCGGTGGCGGGCCCGGCGGCGGCGAACCCGGCCACCTCGGCCGATCCCGGCTCGGCGACCGCCACGTGCACCCGGTGCTTCGACGTCGGCGGGCTGACGATCGCCTCCCGCCAGCGCTCGGTGAACTGGTCGAGCGCGGCCGAGCTGGTCAGCTCGGCCAGCACCTCGTCCGGCACCAGCTCGGCCAGCGTCGCCCGCCAGCTCGCCACCTGCACGCGGGCCAGCCCGGCCGCGTCCGAGGCGCGCGCGGCCCGGACGAACCCGCCGGTCACGGGTTCTCCGGCGCCAGCCGCGCGAGGGCCGAGATGTCGCGCGAGGCGCCGGTCGACGCCGACGTCGCCAGCGCCGCGTAGACCTGAAGGGCCGCGCTCACCGACCGCTCCCGGGCCGCCGGCCGGTAACCGCCGAGCGAGGCCAGCAGCGCCTCGCGCCGCTCCGCCAGCTCGAGGTCGGGCACGTCGAGCCGCAGTTCCCTGCGCGGGATGTCGATCAGGACGGTGTCCCCCTCGTTGACCAGCGCGAGGGCCCCGCCGCTGGCCGCCTCGGGGGAGATGTGCCCGATCGACAGCCCGGAGGTGCCGCCGGAGAACCGCCCGTCGGTAACGAGCGCGCAGGCCCGCCCGAGCCCCTTGCCCTTGAGGAAGCTCGTCGGGTACAGCATCTCCTGCATGCCGGGCCCGCCGCGCGGACCCTCGTAGCGGATCACCACGACGTCCCCGGCCACCACTCGGCCGCCGAGGATCCCGGCCACGGCATCCTCCTGCGACTCGAACACCTTCGCAGGCCCGGAGAACGTCCACAGCTCCTCGGGCACGCCCGCGGTCTTCACGACCGCTCCCTCTGGGGCGATGTTCCCGTAGAGCATGCAGAGCCCGCCGTCGGCGGTGTAGGCGTGCTCGACGTCGCGGATGCAGCCGCCGGCCGCGTCGCGGTCCAGCGACTCCCACGCGGCCGACTGGGAGTACCCCTTGACCGTCCGCACCCCGCCCGGTGCCGCGTGATACAGCGAGACCGCCTCGGGCAGGACCGTCTCGGAGCGGAGGTCCCAGGCGGAGATCGGATCGCCGTGGACCGTGGTCACGGACCGGTTCAGCAGCCCCGCCCGGTCGAGCTCGCCCAGGATCGTGTAGATGCCGCCCGCCCGGTGCACGTCCTCGACGTGGTACGAGCCGCTCGGCGCGACCTTGCAGATGCACGGCACCCGCCGCGACAGCTCGTCGATCTCCTTCAGCCCGAAGTCGACGCCCGCCTCGTGCGCGGCCGCGAGCAGGTGCAGCACCGTGTTGGTGGAGCCGCCCATCGCCACGTCGAGCGCCATCGCGTTCTCGAACGCCTCACGGGAGGCGATCGACCGCGGCAGCACCGACTCGTCGTCGGAGTCGTAGTAGCGCTTGGTGATCTCGACCGCGACCGCGGCCGCGCGCTCGAACAGCTCGCGCCGGGCGGTGTGCGTCGCCAGCGTCGTCCCGTTGCCCGGCAGCGCCAGCCCGATCGCCTCGGTCAGGCAGTTCATCGAGTTGGCGGTGAACATCCCCGAGCAGGAGCCGCAGGTCGGGCACGCCTCCTCCTCCAGCGAGAGCAGGTCCGACTCCGACACCGAGGGGTCGGCCGCGGCGACCATCGAGTCGATCAGGTCCAGCTTGCGGACGCCGGAAGAGCCGTTCACGGTCGCCACGACCTTCCCCGCCTCCATCGGGCCGCCGGACACGAACACCGTCGGGATGTTGAGCCGCATCGCGGCGATCAGCATCCCCGGCGTGATCTTGTCGCAGTTGGAGACGCAGATCAGCGCGTCCGCGCAGTGGGCGTTGACCATGTACTCGACCGAGTCGGCGATGAGCTCGCGGGACGGCAGCGAGTAGAGCATGCCGCCGTGGCCCATCGCGATGCCGTCGTCGACCGCGATCGTGTTGAACTCGCGCGGGATCGCCCCGGCCGCGCGGACCGCGTCGGCGATGACCCGGCCGACGTCGGCCAGGTGGACGTGGCCGGGGACGAATTCGGTGAAGCTGTTCGCCACCGCGATAATCGGCTTGCCGAAGTCCGCGGACGCTACCCCGGTCGCGCGCAGCAGGGCGCGCGCTCCCGCCATGTTCCGACCGTGCGTGACCGTGCGTGACCTCAGCGGCGGCATGCCGAACTCCCCTCACCATAAAGACATGGGAAGTTCAGCCTACAGGGGCGGCCGTCCTCGTCGGCGCGACGTCCGGCAGCATCCTCGCCGCCGTGTCATAGATCGTGCGGATCTGCTCGCGGGTGAGCTTCGGCGTTGTGCCCTCGCGCTGCCGGGCGCGCCGCCTGAGGTACTTGCGCAGCGTGGGCCCGCTGAACACGTCGACGTTCCTGATCGTGGCGATGTCCCACGGGATCCTCGGCCCGTAGATGGCGAGCGCCGGCCGGACCGAGATCTCGGTCCCGAGCGCGGCCGAGAGGATCTCGCTGGCCTGCCCCGCCTCCCACACGGCGTGCTCGAGCCGTTCCTTCTGGGACTCGGGGCCGCGATAGAGCCGCTTGCCGTTCAGGGTCCGGACCGGGACCTTGGCATCCCATTTCTCCGAGTCGATCGCGTAGACGCCGGTCGGCCCGATGACCAGGTGGTCGATGAACTCCCGGCTGTCGGGGATGGGCCGGGCGTCGAGGGCGAAGTACCCGTCCCGCCGCATCCGCTTCAACTGCTTGCGGGTGCGCTTCTGGGCGCCGGCCTGGCTCGCCCCGTTCTGGTAGTCGGCCGCGTTCCGCGACCGGTACACGGTATCGATGATCCCGGCCAGAATGGCCAGCGTGAGGCCGACCATCCAGTTCTTGGTCAGAATTCCGAACAGCAGCCCGACCACGATCATGATGATCGCGCGGGTCCGCCAGAACCGGATCTGCACATCCGGGGGAAGATCGCGAACGCTGACCCGGGGCTGGCCGTCGCTGGCCGGCGCGGGTGGCCGCTCGCCTCCAACCTTTCTCCCGAACGGACCCGCCTTACTCTCCGGGGCCGGATCAACTGGCCGGGCGGACGACGCCGCCGACCGGTTCCACGACCCGCCGACCGGGATCGGATCGGCCGAGGCGGGCGCGACCGGATCGCCGCCCGCGGCGGGCTGTCCGTCGGCGGGGGAGTGGCGCGGCGTCCGCAAGTCCAGGAACGGCTCCGAGTCGGGGGGCACCTCGGTGGTGGCCATGTCGCCGAAGATCGAGATGCCGTCGTCGGCCGGGACCGGGCTCGGACCGGGCTCGGCCGGCTCGGCCGTTTCCGGCTCCGGCGCCGAGGTGAGCGACAGGCTCGGCGGCGCCTCATCGACACCGGAGTGCGCGTACCTGATCGGGCCCAGGCGCCTCCCGGCGCTCCGGTCGCGCCGCGGGGAGCGGGGGTCCTGGGCCGGGTTCTCGGCCACGGCGTACGTGGTCCCGACGACGCCGGTGTTCTGGCTGCCGCGGGGGGGCGGGTCAGCGTCAGCGGCCGGAGTTACCGTTGCCTGCACGCCGGTGTGCGGCTGCGTCCCTGGCTGCGCTGATGACCTGGAGTTCTTGATTCGGGGCCAAGCCATCCATCTCACCATCTCAGCGTACCGATTTCGCCGCCTCTAATGCGGCGCTCTTTAATCCATGTTCCCAGCGTATCCGGGTTTAAATCGGACATTGGTCGTTGTTAATTGCACTGTAAATCGCGTTGCCCGGCCCGGCCAGCGCCAATGCCGTTCACGGTGACGCTGGGCCGGCGATAGAATCCGGCCAAGACATGACGGGCCAAGACTTGACAAGGCGGAACTAACGTGCGCTGGTCGACCATGCACATCCCGACGTTGCGGGATGACCCTGCGGAGGCGGGCGCGCCCAGCCACCGGCTGCTGCTGCGGGCCGGGTACGTCCGCCAGTTGATGGCGGGGCACTACTCGCTGCTACCGCTCGCGGTCCGGGTCCGGCTCAAGGTCATCGCGATCATCCGCGAGGAGATGAACCGGATCGGGGCCCAGGAGTTCCTGATGCCGGTCATGCAGCCAGCCGACATCTGGCAGCGCAGCGGGCGTTACGCGATCATGGGCGACGAGCAGTTCAGGCTGCACGACCGCAAGGGCGCCGAGCAGGTGCTGAGCATGACCAGCGAAGAGGTCATCACACTGCTGGCGGGCGAGCTCAGCTCCTACCGTGAGCTGCCGCAGATGTGGTACCAGTTCCAGACCAAGCTGCGCGACGAGCCGCGGCCGAAGGCGGGGCTGATGCGGACCCGTGAGTTCACGATGAAGGACTCCTACAGCTTCGACCTCGACGCCGCGGGCCTGGACGCGTCGTTCGACGCTCACCGCACCGCTTACATCCGCGCGTACGCGCGGATCGGCATCCCGGCCATCCCGGTCCAGGCGTCCAACGGCGCGATGGGCGGCTCCGGGTCGACCGAGTTCATCTGCCCGTCGGAGACCGGCGAGGACGACATCGTCCACTGCCCCGAGTGCGGGTACGCGGCCAACAGCGAGGCCGCAGCGTCGCTGCTGGCGCCCTTCGACCCGGTGGCCGACGCGACCCTAGGGCTGGAAGCGCCCGCGCGCTTCGACACGCCCGGCGTGCGAACGATCGAGGACCTCGCGACCGGTTATGACGCGCCCGCCGACCGGCAGATCAAGACGCTTGTCTACGTGCTCGACGGCGCCCTCACGCTGGTCCTGGTCCGCGGCGACCACGGCCTCGAGGAGCAGAAGCTGATCGACGCCACCGGCGCGAAGGCAGTGCGGCCGGCCGACGCGGAGGAGATCTTCGCCGCCCTCGGCGCCCACCCGGGCTCGCTTGGCTCGGTTGGCGTGGCCGACCTGCCGGTCATCGCCGACCTGGCCCTGCGGGACCGGTCCGGCATGGTGACCGGCGCCAATACCGACAACGTGCACCTGCGCGGCGTTGACGTGGCCAGGGACGTCAACGTCGGCCAGTGGGCGGACCTGCGCGCGGTCGCGGCCGGAGAGGCCTGCCTGAACTGCGGGCAGCCGCTGACCGTTATCAAGGGCATCGAGATCGGGCACATCTTCAAGCTCGGCTACAAGTACACCGACGCCTTCGACATCACCGTCTCCGGTCCCGACGGCAAGCCGGTCAGGCCGATTATGGGCTGCTACGGCATCGGGATAGAGCGCGCGATGGCCGCCTGCATTGAGGTGCACCACGACGACAAGGGGATCGTCTGGCCGGTCAGCGTGGCCCCGTTCGAGGCCGTGGTGGTGGTCGCGCAGCAGAACGACGCGACCGTGGCCGAGGCGGGGGAGCGGGCCTACCAGGCGCTGCTCGAGGCGGGGGTCGACGTCATCATCGACGACCGCCCCGACCGGGCCGGGGTCAAGTTCAGCGACGCCGAGCTCGTCGGCATCCCGTTCCGGATCACGATCGGCAAGCGCGGCGTCGCCGCCGGCACCGCCGAGCTGACCGACCGCGCCAGCGGCGAAACGGTGGTCATCGCGCTGGACGACGTGGCCAAGCACGTCCGCGAGGCCGTCGCCGCAGCGCTCGCCGCCTAGGCCGTTCCCTGTCCCGGGCTCAGAACGGGGACATTTCGTCGAGAAGCCGGATTGCGATGCCAATGAGGCTGTCGGCGTGCGCTTGGTCCTCTCGGACGTCGGCTGCGGTGATCTCGGGCGAATCTGTCGGCGGGCACTCCGCGTCGTGCCTGCGAGTCCGCATCCGGTTGAACTGGCGTAGCGCCCGGCCCATCGGAGGATCCACTTGCGCCCGAACGGCCTCGAGCACGGCGAGGTGACCGCCGCGCGTCGTCGGCCGCAGACCTTCGTTCTCGAGGATTGCAGTCAGCGCCTAGCGCGCGCCGTCGTAGGCGAGTGCGTAGCCCCCGGCCGGGTCGTCGTCGCACACCTTGAGCGCCGAAGCCACGTGGACTCGCGCCTGGGTGAGCAGACGATCGGCCTGCGCCCGGCTGGCGGGTACGCGCTGCAGTTCACCGTCTGCCAGCATCCGCTCGATGACTGTGCGGCCCTGTTCCCATCTCATCTGGCGCCGGTCCCGATCCGCACCAGCGGCCGAGACTTAACCGACTGAAGAAAGGGATCGGCCGGGTTGGCGTCGTTCCAGGTCTCGGGTCTGACTCGCCGGATGCTTACCGGGCGGTGAAGCGTTCGCTGCGCTTCCTCGGTCACTTGGTCAAGGTCGTCAGGATCTACGGTGCCTACGACCAGAACATCCACGTCCCGCGGGGGCGGGCCGGGCTCGCCCTGATAGCGCGCGGCCCATGATCCGTATATGTAGGCCTCGGTGATCCCCCCGACGTCGGCCAGCAGGTCAGACAGTATCGGCAGCGGTCCGTAGGTAACCGCGAGCAGGTCGGTCAGCGGGCGGCTGAGCGGGGAGTCGGTGACGGCCCGGACAAGGCGCAGGTTCCCGCGCTTGCGCGTGCTGATCAGGCCGCCCTCGGACAGCTTCCTTACCTCGTAGTGCAAAGTGGGTAGGCCGGCTCCTATTACGCTCGCCGCCTCGGTCAGGCTGTACTCGCCTTCAGGGTGCAGGTAGAGGAGCGCTAGCAGCTCTCCTGCCACCTGCGAGCGCAAGATAGGGAGCAGCGCGGACGGCGCGGATCTCATAAGATTGAATATATCTTCAAAGTTATTGAAGTTCAATCTGCTGGGTCAGCGTCGCAGGGATGGCGCTGAGTTGCCATGCGGGGGCGATCAGTAGCATCGGGCGCAGGACCCGTCGCGGGCGGGTGTGGGACCCAGACCAGGGGAGGCGCCCGATGGCCGAGCAGCCGTCGGCTCCGGCGGACATCGTGCTAGCCCACTTCATCGTCTCGGACGACGTCGAGCGCTCCAGGCGCTTCTACACCGAGGTGCTCGGCGGCCGGCTGGCGTTCTCCGGCCCCGGCGGGCTGACCTACGTCGCGCTGGCGAATACGTGGATCATCATCAACGTCGGCGGCGGGCCGACCGACGACAAGCCGGCCGTCACCCTGGAGACGCCGCGTGATCCCGACCGGGTCAGCAGCTTCCTCAACATCCGGGTCAGGGACATCCACGCCGTGCACGCCGAATGGAGCGCCCGCGGCGCGGAGTTCCTGACGCCGCCGAAGCAGCACCTGTACGAGATCCGCTGCTACATCCGCGATCCGGACGGCTACATCATCGAGGTTGGTCAGACGACCGACCCCGACGGCGACTGGACGCCGCCCAGCTGGCCGTCGGACGGGCCCGCCAACCCCTAGCCAGATGCGCGAGCCCTATGGCGATTCCGTCGTGCTGGTGACGGAAACGCCATAGCGCCGCCTTGACTACTGCTCCTCGCGGTCGCGGGCCTGGTTGCGGAGGGCGCGCAGCACCTCGTCCTTGCCCTCGTTGAGCAGCCGGCGCAGCGCGGCGGGCGGCTCGGGGACCGACGCCAGGTAGGCGTCGGTCGCCTCGATCGTGGCCGCATCGACGGCGCAGACCGTGTAGCCGCCCTCCACGAAGTCCTGCGCGATCGCCGACGACCACTCCCGCCAGACCTCGCCGACCGCGGCGAAGTACTCCGGCCGGTACGGCTCGACCAGCTCGCGCTGGTCCGGGTCGGCGAACCCGGCCAGCGTGGCGCGGAACATCGCGATCGTCAGCTTCCCGTCGGTGAGCGTCTCCCAGGTTTCCCGCTTGCCCGTGACCGAGGGCAGCGCCGCCCGGCACGCCGCCGCCTGCCGCTCGCCGGCGTCGGTCGCGTCGGAGGAGAGCTCGGCGTCGATCGCCTCCTCGCCCAGCACCCCCCGGCTGGCCAGGCGGTGGAGCAGGCTCCAGCGCAGGTCGGTGTCGACCGCGAGCCCGTCAAGGACCGTGGACCCGTCGAGGAGCCCGGCCAGGAAGGACAGGTCGTCGGCCGACGTGGCCACCGCGGCGAACGCTCGCACGTAGGCGAGCTGGTGATCGGACCCGGCCGGGGCGGAGCCGAGCAGCGACCGCAGCGCCGACGCCATCAGCGCGAGGCCCTCCGCGCGCCACGACGGCTCCGCGTAGTGGCGCACCGCCAGCGCGGCCTGCCGGAGCAGCGTCTGCACGACGCTGATGTCGCGCACCGAGTCCACGCCGCCGAGCACTAGCCGGACGTAGTCCCGGGCGGCCATCTCGCCGTCCCGGCACATGTCCCAGGCCGCCGCCCACACCAGAGCGGCCGGCAGCGAGGAGGTGAACGCGCCGATGGAGGCGACCGCGGTGCGCAGCGAGTGCTCGTCGAGCCGGATCTTGGCGTAAGTGAGGTCCTCGTCGTTGACGAGCACGAGGTCGGGCCGCGCGTGCCCGACGAGGGCCGGCACCTCGGTCGAAGCACCAGACACGTCGGTCTCGATGACCTCGGTCTGGGTGAGGCGACCGTCGGTCAGCGAGTACAGGCCGATCGCGATGCGATGCGAGCGCAGCACCGGGTGCGACGGGGCCGCGTCCTGCAGCACCGAGAACGAGGTGAAGCGGCCGTCGGCGTCGACCGTGTACGAGGGCCGGAGCGTGTTGACCCCGGCCGTCTCCAGCCACTCCCGCGACCAGGCCGCCAGGTCGCGCCCGGAGACGTCCTCGAGTGCGGACAGCAGGTCGGCCAGGGTCGCGTTGCCGTAGGCGTGCGCGGCGAAGTACTTCCGCACCCCGGCCAGGAAGTTCTCCCGCCCGACGTAGGCCACCAGCTGCTTGAGAACGGCCGCGCCCTTGGCGTAGGTGATCCCGTCGAAGTTCACCTCGACCGCGTGGATGTCCGGGATGTCGGCCGCGATCGGGTGCGTCGAGGGGAGCTGGTCCTGCTTGTACGCCCACGCCTTCCAGGCGGTGGTGAAGGTGGTCCACGCCTGCGTCCAGCGGGTCGCCTCGGCCTGTGCGGCGGTGCCCGCCCAGGTGGCGAACGACTCGTTCAGCCACAGGTCGTCCCACCAGCGCATGGTGACCAGGTCACCGAACCACATGTGCGCCATCTCGTGAAGGATGGTCTCGGCCCGCACCTCACGCCGGAAGTCGGTCACCCGCGACCTGAAGACGTAGTCCTCGAGGATGGTGACCGCGCCCGCGTTCTCCATCGCGCCTTCCTTGAACTCGGGCACGAAGAGCTGGTCGTACTTGCCGAACGGGTACTTGATCCCGAACGCCTGATGGAAGAAGTCGAAGCCCTGCCTGGTCACCTCGAAGATCTCGTCCGGGTCGAGGTACCTGGCGAGCGACTGGCGGCAGAAGATGGCCAGCGGGATGCCGTCGTGCTCGGAGCGCACGACGTGCCATGGTCCGGCCGACACGTGGGTGATGTAGGTCGACATCAGCGGCGTCGGCGGGAACTGCCAGCGCCGGACGCCCTCGCCGTCGGGCGAGCCGCCCTCGGCCTCGGCCGCCAGGTTGGACACGACCGTCCACTCCTGCGGCGCGCGCACGGTGAACTCGAAGCGCGCCTTCATGTCGGGCTGGTCGAAGCAGGCGTAGACCCGGTTCGCGTCGAACGTCTCCAGGTCGGAGTACATATAGACGTTGCCGTCGGCCGGGTCGGCGAACCGGTGGAGGCCCTCGCCGCTGCGCGAGTAGGCGCACTCGGCGTCAACCACCAGCGTGTTCTCGGCCGCGAGGGCGTCGAGGGTGATCCGGTCGCCGTCGAACGCGCTGGCCGGGACCGGGACGCCGTTGAGGGTCATCGCGTGCACAAGCGGAGCCGTGAGGTTCAGGAACGTCCCCTCACCGGGCCGGGCGCAGTCGAACGCAATCGTCGATACCGAGCGGAAGGTCGTGTCCCCGCCGGTCAGGTCGAGCTCTATCTGGTACGAGCCGACGGTGATCAACTCAGCACGGGTACGTGCCTCATCGCGGGTGAGGTTAGCTGTCACCAGGTGGCCCTTTCGCAATCGACTTGTGTTCGATGTGGATCTTCCACGCTTGTAGCTAGGCCATGCTACCCACGCGTACCAGATGCTTTCCCGTCATTATTACACGCAGTGTCCGAATAGTCATCAGACGTAACGGGCTGCCGGTCCAATCCAGGGACACCCCAACCCCTGTACCGCGGCGGTCTGGCAGACTAACCCGGTGCGCGTATATCTGGCTTCTGATCACGCTGGCCTCGAGCTCAAGTCGGCCCTGGTCGCCTGGCTCGGCGAGGCCGGCCACGAGGCCGTGGACTGCGGCCCCGCCGCCTACGACCCGGATGACGACTATCCGGTGTACGTGCTGCGCGCCGCCCAGGGTGTGGTCGGAGATCCGGGCAGCCTCGGCATCGTGATCGGCGGCTCGGGCAACGGCGAGCAGATCGCCGCTAACAAGGTGCCGGGCATCCGCGCCGCCCTCGCCTGGACGTCGGAGACGGCCCAGCTCGCCCGTCAGCACAACGACGCGAACGTGCTCAGCCTCGGCGCCCGGATGCACTCGACCGAGGAGTCAGTCGGATTCGCGAAGGTCTTCGTCGCGACCCCGTTCTCGGGCGAGGCCAGGCACGCCAGGCGGCTGGCCGAGATCGCCGACTTCGAGAAGACCGGCGACCTCCCGCCGCTGCCGCAGGCTTAGCGCGCCGGCCTAGCGCCTGCGTCGCCGACGCCGCCGCGTCGCCGACGGCACCTCGTCGACCGCTCCTGCGCCGGCGGGCGAGCCGTCCCGGCCCGTCCGGTCGGCGCTACCCGCGGAACCCGACGGGTCCGCTTGCGCGGGCGCGGTCCGCGCCGGGTCTGTCCCCGCGCGAGCCGCCGACGGCGGGTCCGCCCGCGGGCGAGCCGCCGACGGCGCGGCGGGTCCGCTCGGCGCGGCCACGCCCGCCGCGACGGGCGCAGCACCGCCCGGCCCCACTCCGCCGCCGCCCGGCCCGATTCCGCCGCCCGGCCCGATTCCGCCGCCGCTAGCGCCACTCGGCCGCCCGGCGCGCGTAATCCGCGCCTCGCGCTCGGCCGCCGCCTCCAGCTGCTCGTCGGTTGGCCGCGACACGTCCCGGGCCCGCATCGCTCCCGACAGCGTGATCCTCATACCTGCCACGCCTCCAGTGTCTCCCGATTTCTCCGCATTAGCCCTCCTTGCCCCACAACCGACGAGAACTCCCCTCGCCAACCCCGCACCACACCCGCGTCGACCGCCACCACCGCGACGAGACCCCACGTAGAAACCCCGCCGGCTCGCCGCGCTCGCAATCGGCTCGGCCGGCTCCCACCCGCATCCCCCACCCCGCCAGCCACACCGCCCGGCCACGACGGCCTTAGCGTGCGCCATACGGGTCGTATGGAGCCCCCAACAGAACACGATCATGGTCGAGCGTCGATGACGCGCGCCCTTTTTGCACACAATGTGCGCGGCGCGAGGAGTTATCAACAGCCGAGGGGCAACGGAGGTGGCGTTATCCACAGCCTTTGGGCGCGTCCCGCTCGGTCAGAAGATCCGGGGGCACCAAGGGGCAGGGTCCCAGCTCATGGCGGTCGAGAGCCTGCCCACCGCGCCCGGCCGCAGCTCGCGGACCAGGCCGGCCGCGGCGAGCGCGGCGAGCCGGGTGCCGCCGAGGTAAGCCGCCCCGAGTTCCCTGACGTCCAGCGCGATGTCAGCCGGATCGTCCGTCCGAACGCAATCAGCCGCGCCGCCACCCCCGCTCGCGCCGCCACCCCCGGCCGCCCCGCCGGGCCCAGCCGCCCGCAACCGCCAGCGCCCCGCGTTGGCCGGCAGCTGCCCGTCGGTCACCTCAAGCACCACGTCCACCTGGGAGGCGTAAGCGCGGCGGGTAAGCGCGGTCGGCAGGTCGATGATCCGCACCCAGAGGTTGTCGGCCACCCGCACCCGGGCCCGGCGGGAGTCGTGCAGCTGGTAGAGCAGCGGGTCGTCGACCGGCCGCAGGTCCGCCGTGACCGAACCGACCAGGTCCCGGCTGAGCAGATCGCGCCAGAGCGCCGCGCCCGCCGCGGGATCGGCCGCGACCAGCTCCCAGACGTCGATCACGCCATCGGGGAGCACCGTGCCCTCCTCCCACCGGGGCGTGCTCCGGTAGAGCGCGTACCCGCGAACACCGTCGCCGCCCCTATCCCCGTCGCCGCCCGCTGCCAGCAAGCAGCGCAGCGGGCTCCTGCCCTGACGTTCCTCGTCCGGGTCGTCGAGCACCCGTTCCCACCAGTCCTCGTCGCGGGAGAAGAACCCCGGCTGCCCCGACAGCACCGCTTCATAGACCTTGGCCAGGTCCGCGGCCACCTCGGAAGGCTCCGCCAGCCGCAGCGTCAGCGCGGGGTCGACCGGGGCCAGCGCGCTGAGCGCGCCCTCGCCCCGGCCGAACTGAAAGGACGCGTGCGAGGACGCCCGCCCGTACCCGTACCGACCATAGAGCGGCGTCTCTGAGGCCCACAGGGCCGCGATCGGCTCGTCGCCCCTGGCCGCGATGTCCGCGATCTGGCGCTGCATCAGCGAGCGGAGGATGCCGCGCCGCCGGTGGGTCGGGAGCACCGAGACGGCCGACACCCCCGCTACCGGGAACACCGCGCCCGGCACCGCCATCCGGAAGCTGTAGACGCCGGTGGTGCCGACGATCCCGAGCCCTGCGGGCAGCGTGGGATCGAACGCCGCCAGTGACCGTTCCGCCTCGAACTGCCTGCGCAACCGGGGCCACCGGGCAGCGGGCGCCGGGCCGGAGTTGAACGAATGATCATGAACCCGGCGAAATGCTGCGTACTCGTCATCGGAGATGGGACGGATCGCGTACTGGTCTGCCATGATGGACTTCTTATCCCGCTGGGCCCGCTGGACGCGAATCTTTTTCGCTGACCGCGTCGGCAGGGTTGCGACACCACGGGACTAGGAGAGTGGACGGCGTGCGAGACCGGCGATCTGCGGATAATCTGCGCGGGTCATGAGAGTTCCGGCACCTATGTCTGCAGCGCGCGCCTCCGTGCGCTCGCTGCGGCGCGCCGGCAACTGGTTCAACGATCTCGCCCGGCACCAGTTCATCACCAGGAACCGCCGGGTCGCGGCCGGCCTCACCGCGATCGCGATCGCGATCGCCGTCCTCTCCGCGCAGGTGACCGATCGCTGGTTCTCGCCCGGCGAGATGATCCTGCCGCTGCTCGCGGGCGGCCTGCTGCTGTGGCCGAGGGCGCTGCGGATCCTGATCGCCGTGGTGGCCGCGGGCTTGATCTACGACGTGGTGGAGAACCGGGCCGGACCCGGCATCGTGCTGACGATCGCCGCGGTCGCCTACTTCGCCGACGTGCTCTCCAACACCCGGGGCAAGCTCGGCACCAGGGGCATGCGGGCGGACCGGATGATGATCGAACTGCGGGACCGCATCCGCGCCCAGGGCACGCTGCCCGAGCTGGGCGAGGGCTGGGGGTCCATGGTGGTGCTCCGCCCGGCGGGCGGCTCCTCGTTCGGCGGCGACTTCGTCGTCTCCTACAGCGACGGTAAGACGCTCGAGGTGGCGCTGGTCGACGTGTCGGGCAAGGGGATGGACGCCGCCACCCGCGCGCTGTTGCTGTCCGGCGCGTTCGGCGGCGTGATCGGCTCGGTGCCGAGAGAGCAGTTCCTGCCC
This sequence comes from uncultured Actinomycetota bacterium, assembly GCA_963836195.1. Classification (GTDB taxonomy): domain Bacteria; phylum Actinomycetota; class Actinomycetes; order Streptosporangiales; family Streptosporangiaceae; genus Trebonia. The sequence continues at coordinate 166,266 of CAWIIX010000007.1, forward strand.
GCGGCCAACGCGTACCTGCGCCGGGGGAGCTCCGACGAGGGGTTCGTGACCGCCGTCCACCTGTCGATCGACCTCGCCTCGGGCGAGTACACGCTCTACTCGGCCGGGCACCCGCCGGCCGCCAAGCTCGACGCCAACATCGGCGAGTGGCGGACCAGCAGCGCCCGCGGGATCGTGCTCGGCGTGGTCGCCGACCTGGCCGCCGTCCCCGACGTGCCCGACGAGGGCGTGCTGCGCCGCGGCGACGCGATCATGCTCTACACCGACGGCTTGGTCGAGGCGCCGCGCAAGGACATCGACGAGGGCATCCAGCGCCTCCTGGGCGAGGCTCAGCGGCTGGTCATCGACGGCTTCAGGAAGGGCGCGCCGGAGCTGGTCACGACCATGCAGCGCACCGTCAACAGCGGCGACGACTGCGCCCTGGTCGTCATCTGGCGCTCCTGAGTTCTGCTGCAGCCCGCGACAACGACCGCCAGTCAACTGCGCTACCGGGCGAGCGTTGCCCGCACCTGTCCCGCGATCTCCATGTCCTCGCGGGCCGCGATGACCAGGGCGCCCACGGCCGCGGCAGGCGCGCCGATCTCGCGGTCCCCGGCGCCCGAGTCGTTGGAATCCCGCTCGGCGACGATGCCAAGGAAACCGAGGCCGTCCATGGCGCGCCGGCGGATCTCGGCCGAGTTCTCCCCGACGCCGCCGGTGAACACGATCGCGTCGAGTCCGTCCATCGCTGCGGCCATGGCCGCGATGGATGCGCGGAGCCGGTGCAGGTACGTCTCCCTGGCGAGCTCGGCGCGGGCGTCGCCGGCTGCGGCCCGCGCCAGGATTTCGCGCATGTCGGCGGTCCCGGCGAGCCCGTATAGGCCGGACCGGTGCTCGAGGGCCGCCGCCAGTTCGGCGGGCGGCATGTGCACGTGCTCTTCGAGCCACAGAACGAGTCCGGGATCGACCGATCCCGATCTCGTCGCCATCACCAGGCCGTCCAGCGGCGTGAACCCCATCGTCGTGTCCACCGACCTGCCGTCCCGGATCGCGGCCAGGGACGCGCCCGCGCCGAGATGACAGGAGACGAGCCGCAGTCGGTCGGCGTCGCGCCCGAGGAGTTCCGGGGCGCGCCGCGAGATATACGCGTGCGACAGCCCGTGAAATCCGAAACGCCGCAGGCTCCAGCGCGTTCGCCACTCCTGTGGCAGTGCGAACGTCGCGGCGGCGGCGGGGATGGTGGCATGGAAGGCGGTATCGAAGCACGCCACGGCGGGCACCGTGGGGAGCACTGCCTGCACGGCGTCGAGGGCGGCGAGCGACTTCGGCTGGTGCAGCGGCGCCAGGTCGGTCAGCGACTCAAGCCGCTGCCGGACCTGCTCGTCCATCCGGACCGGTCCCGTGTACAGGGTGCCGCCGTGCACGATCCGGTGCCCGACGGCGTCCACCGCGCCGAGCGAATCGATTGCGGACTTGATCTCCGAGCCGTCCGCCGCGCCGCGCGGCGCGGGCAGATCGGCGCTGGCCGTGACGGCGCCCGCCGGGTCAAGCACGCTCAGCTTGAGGCTGCTTGACCCGGCGTTCACGACCAGGACCTGCCCAGTTGACGGAGTGGCTCCCGTCACTGCGGCCACGCCCAGTTGGTGATCTCCGGGGTGTCCTCGCCGAACTCCCTGGTGTACGCCCTGGCCTCGATCCGCTTGTCGGTCATCAGCTGGCGCAGGTGCCCCGCCCGCGCGGCCAGCCCGGGGATCCGGTCGATCACGTCGATGACCAGGTGGTACCGGTCCAGGTCGTTGAGCATCACCATGTCGAACGGCGTGGTGGTGGTGCCCTCCTCCTTGTACCCGCGGACGTGCAGGTTGTGGTGCCCGTGGCGCCGGTAGGTCAGCCGGTGGATGAGCCACGGGTACCCGTGGTAGGCGAAGATGACCGGCCGGTCGGCGGTGAACAGCGCGTCGAACTCGGCGTCGGACATGCCGTGCGGGTGCTCGGTGTTCGGCTGCAGTCGCATCAGGTCGACGACGTTGACAACCCGGACCCGCAGCGACGGCAGGTGCTCGCGCAGGAGCGACGCGGCCGCGAGCGTCTCCAGGGTCGGGACGTCCCCGGCGCAGGCGAGCACGACGTCGGGCTCCTCATCGGTGTCGTTGTCGCTGGACGCCCAGTCCCAGATCCCGGCGCCGCGGGTGCAGTGGATGACAGCCTGGTCCATGGTCAGCCACTGCGGCTGCGGTTGCTTGCCCGCGACGATCACGTTGACGTAGTTCCGCGAGCGCAGGCAGTGGTCGGCGACCGACAGCAGCGTGTTGGCGTCCGGTGGCAGGTAGACCCGGATGACCTCGGCCTTCTTGTTCATCACATGGTCGATGAAACCGGGATCCTGGTGCGAGAACCCGTTGTGGTCCTGCCGCCATACCAGGGACGAGAGCAGGTAGTTCAGCGACGCGACCGGGCGCCGCCAGGGGATCTCCCTGGTGGTCTTGAGCCACTTGGCGTGCTGGTTGAACATCGAGTCGATGATGTGGATAAACGCCTCGTAGCAGTTGAACATGCCGTGCCGGCCGGTCAGCAGGTACCCCTCCAGCCATCCCTCGCACAGGTGCTCGGACAGCACCTCCATCACCCGGCCGTCGGGGGCCAGGTGGTCGTCGCCGTCGATGATCTGCCCGTCGAAGGCGCGGTCGGTCACCTCGAACACGTCCTGCAAGCGGTTGGAGGCGGTCTCGTCCGGCCCGAATAGCCGGAAGCTGGCCGGGTTGCGCGCGATGACGTCCCGCAGCCACGTTCCCAGGGCGCGGGTGCCCTCGGCCTCGCTGGCGCCCGGGCTGGCGACGGGGACGGCGTAGTCGCGGAAGTCAGGCAGGTCCAGGTCGCGCAGCAACAGGCCGCCGTTGGCGTGCGGGTTGGCGCTCATCCGCCGGTAATCCCGGGGCGGGAGCGCGGCCAGCTCGGGAACCAGCGTCCCGTCCGGGCCGAACAGCTCCGCTGGCCGGTAGGACCGCATCCACTCCTCGAGCTGGGCCAGGTGCGCGGGATTGCCGCGGACGTTGCTGATGGGGACCTGGTGCGCGCGGAAGGTGCCCTCGACCTGCACCCCGTCCACGATCTTCGGTCCCGTCCAGCCCTTGGGCGTGCGCAGCACGATCATCGGCCACTGCGGCCGGGTGGGGTCGCTCAGATCGCGAGCGCGCCGCTGGATGTGGTCGATCTCGCGCACGCAGGCGTCCATCGCGGAGGCGAGCTGCTGGTGCACCAGGTCCGGCTGGTCGCCCGCCACGAAGTGGGGGTGGTACCCGTAGCCCTCCATGAGCGAGACAAGCTCGGAATCGGGGATGCGGGCGAGCACGGTCGGGTTGGCGATCTTGTACCCGTTCAGGTGCAGGATCGGCAGCACCGCCCCGTCGGTGAGCGGGTTGAGGAACTTGTTCGAGTGCCAGCTGGCGGCCAGCGGCCCCGTCTCCGCCTCGCCGTCGCCGATCACGCAGGCGGCGATCAGCCCGGGGTTGTCGAAGACAGCACCGTAGGCGTGCGCCAGCGCGTAGCCGAGCTCGCCGCCCTCGTGGATCGACCCCGGGGTCTCCGGTGCGACGTGGCTGGGGATCCCGCCCGGGAACGAGAACTGGCGGAACAGCGCCTCCATGCCGGCCGCGTCGCGAGTGACATGCGAGTAAATCTCGCTGTAGGTGCCCTCCAGCCATGTGTTGGCAACTACGGCCGGCCCGCCGTGCCCAGGGCCGGCGATGAAGATCATGTCCAGGTCCCAGGCCCTGATCACCCGGTTCAGGTGCGCGTAGAGCAGGTTCAGCCCGGGGGTCGTGCCCCAGTGGCCGAGCAGCCGTGGCTTGACATCCTCCGGCAGCAGCGGGCGGGTCAGCAGGGGGTTCCCCATCAGGTAGATCTGCCCCACGGACAGGTAGTTGGCCGCCCGCCAGTAGGCGTCGATTGTTTGCAGGTCGGTGCGGGACAGCGGCTGCTGCTCGGTGATCGCGGCCTGGTTCATGGTTTGCCTTTCAGCGTCTGGTCGTCGCGGGCATTACTAATTCTCTGCGTCAGCGCGGCAGCGCGGTATGGCCTTTGGTCCCCAAGCGGCGAGTGCAGGCCCGGCGGTGAACGCGGGCCAGCGCGGCGGTTAGCGGCGGTTAGCGGTGGTGTTGCGCCGGGATGACGACCACCGGGCAGGCCGCGTGGCGGGTGACCTGCGAGCTGACCGAACCTATCAGCGCCCGCGGGAAAGCGCCCGCGCCGCGCGAGCCGACGACGAGCATGTCGGCGTTCCGGGCCGCGGCAAGCAGCGCTTCCGCTGGCGTGCCATTGACCGACTGGACCGTGACAGTGTCCGGACAGGACCCGCCGACCCGCGCATATACCCTGTTGACCGCATCCTGAGCTGCCTGACGGTAGCGGTCGGCCAGGTCGTGGTCTTGCTCCTGGTCGACCGCGCTGCCCAGGTACTCCACTGGCGCCTGGTGGACGGTGACCACGGTGAGCTGCGCGTGCCGGACCGCCGCCTCCCGTACGGCCCATTCAAGGGCGGCACGGGAATGACCGGACCCGTCCACCCCGACGACGATTCCTGGCATCTTCGCGTCTCCTCGTGCTGCGGTTTTGGTTTCACGGTCAAGCTAGCCACCGAGGCAGACGCCGTTGAGAGCCGTAGGACCCCGGTATCAGTGCCATCCGGCCCATGGGCCGGGACCTTTGTCCTGCGACGCAGTGCCATTGACAGCCTAAAGTCATAGGTGAAAGACGACCCGGTTGAAGGAACGACCTTGGGCCGCCACAGAAAGGGGCCAAGTCACCGTGAACAGTCCTGCAGGCGATGGAGACCGGCGCGGCGAGGCTGCGAAGCCGATCGCGGTGTTCTTGCTCGATGACCATGAGATCGTCCGTCGGGGGGTCCGTGACCTGCTCGAGACCGACCCGGGCATCGTGGTCGTCGGCGAGGCCGGCACAGCCGCCTCGGCGCTTGCCCGCATCCCGGCGCTCCGCCCTGACGTGGCGATTCTCGATATACGGCTGCCCGACGGAGACGGGGTGACGGTCTGCCGGGACATCCGCTCGCGGATGCCGGAGGTGGCATGCCTGATGCTCACGTCGTTCAGCGACGAGGAAGCGCTGCTCGACGCGGTCATGGCGGGCGCTGCGGGATACATGCTGAAGCAGATCAAAGGCCTCGACCTGGTCGAGGCGGTGCGAACGCTCGCGGCCGGCCAGTCGATGCTGGACCCGAGTGCGGCGGGCCAGCTGATGGCCAGGCTGCGGGACAAGCGGCCGGGACGTGACCCGCTGGCGGGACTGACCGATCAGGAGCGCAAGATCCTCGAGCTGATCGGCGAAGGACTGACCAACCGGCAGATCGGCGAGCGGTTGTTCCTGGCCGAGAAGACGGTGAAGAACTACGTGTCCGGGCTCTACGCCAAGCTCGGCATGGAACGCCGCGCCCAGGCCGCCGCCCTCGCCGCCCGCGTTTTCGCGGAGCCCCCGCGCCATGAGTGAGACCGCCTGGCGACGTCGGCCGAATGATTGTGTGCCCGTGGCGTCGCTTGTTCTCCCCCGGTCCTCAGCGCCCTCGGCTAGCTAGCGGCCGTTCTCCCGCGACGGGAGCGCCAGCAGGGCGATCACCATGCCGGCCACGGCCACGGCGGCTCCGACCTCCAGGCCGAGGTCCATACCGCTGACAAAAGCGGTCTTCGACGCGTGGGCAAGTTCTGCGCCGAGGAAGCCGCCGACGTGCCCGGCGACGCCGAGGGCGCCCCCGATGGAACCGAGGACCGGTCCCATGACCGAATGCGGAATGTGGTGCGGCGCGAGCGTGGCCGACATGATGTCCTGGTAGCGCGTGTTCAGCAGGCTGCCGATGATCGCCACCCCGAGCGCACCGCCCACCTGGAGGAACGCGCCGTTGGCGGCCGATCCGACGCCAACGTGGGCGCCCGGCAGCGACCCCATCACCGACTCGGTAGCCGACGGGATGACCAGCCCGGCGCCGACGCCAAGCATGATGATGCCGACCACTATGCCGGCGAACGTGGTCGCCGCAGACGCCGTGGATATCTGCCAAAGGCCGCCGCCGATGATGAGCAGGCCGGCCGCCACCGCGACCTTGGTCCCGACCACGCGGACGAGGACGGTCGACAGCGGCGCGACGATGGCGATGGCGCCGGCCGCGGGCAGCACCCGCAGGCCTGCCTGCAGTGCCGAGTAGCCCAGGCTGAACTGGAGGTACTGGGTGAGCGCGAACAGCGCTCCGAACAGCCCGAACGTGACCAGGCCGACCGAGGCCACCGCAGCCGAGAATCTCCTGTTGCGGAAGAACCGCATGTCCAGCATCGGGTGCGAGCTGCGACGCTCCCAGGCGGCGAAGAGCGCCAGCGTCGCAAGCCCGGCGGCCCCGGCCGCGAGCACCAGCGGCGAAGTCCAGCCGCGCACCGGCGCCTCGATCAGCGACCAGAGCAACAGTCCCAGCCCGGCGATCGACATCAGCGCCCCGGTGAAGTCCGGTGCCAGCGCCGCTGGGTTCCTTGACTCGGGAACCAGCCTCAGCGCCAGCACCGCGCCGAGCACGGCGACCGGCACGTTGATCAGGAAGACCGATCCCCACCAGAACCGCGAGAGCAGCAGGCCGCCCACGATCGGGCCGAGCGCGATGCCCACCCCGGTCGTGCCGGCCCAGAGGCCGATCGCCCGCTGCCGTTCGCCGCTGTCGCTGAACAGGTTCGTGATGATCGCGAGCGTGGACGGCATCATCATCGCGCCGCCGATGCCCATGCTCGCCCGGGCGGCTATCAGCATGCCCACCGAACCGGAGAACGCCGCCCAGGTTGAGCCGGCCGCGAACGCGACCAGGCCGGCGATGAACACCCGCTTGCGCCCGATCCGGTCCGCGACGCTGCCCGCGACCAGCAGCAGGCCGGCGAACACGATCACGTAAGCATCGACGATCCACTGCAGCTCGGTGGTGGTGGCATGCAGGTCGCGCACCAGGGTCGGCAGCGCGACGTTGAGCACCAGGTTGTCAAGGTTGACCATCAGCAGCGACACGCACAACACTGCGAGCGCAAGCCAGCGCGCCGACGGCGCACCGCCGGACGGGCGGGTTGTCGACGATTGATATGCCCGTGTAGTCATGCCTCAAGTCCAGTCCGCCGCCGCCGGAACTGCTAGGGGCCAAGGACCTGTCCCGCGCGGTCGTCAGAGCAATGCGATCGTGCCAGAAAAAACGGCAAAGGTCCTGACCGGCCGCCGCGATCACCGTCGGCCTGCCCGCTCTTCGCCGCGTTCCTGATCAGCGACGGGGGCCGTGCTCGGTCAGCGTGTCGCCGGACGCGGGGAAGAAGAATGCGTCCTCGCTGCCGTCATGCCAGCGGACCGCGTAAGGCGGCCGGCCGTGCTCGCTCCGCACCACGATGATCAGCGCCTCGCGGTCCCCTTCGCCCGCGCGGCGTTCCTTCACTATCAGCATGTCGCCGACCCTTGCCCGCAAGGTTCCTCCTGGCCGCGCCTCTCAGTCTCGTGATCTTGGCCGGCAGCGGGCTGCGGTGCCAGGCGGCGCGCCCGGATGCGGTCGGCTGCTCTACAGGTCATCGCTGGGCCGAGGGGGCGGGGCAGGCGCGATGGCGACAGGGCGAATGCGGTGCCGCGGATCTCGCGGATGACGTTGTCGAGGTCGGTGAGGGCCGCCTCGACGCGCCCCCTGGCGGCGTCCGCGGGCAGGTCCATGGCGGTCTGCAGACCGAGCCCGGCGTGGAAGATGCCGGTGATGACCGCGTCGAGCAGTTCCGCATGCTCCTGCTCCGCCGTAACGGCGTTCCGCGCGGGATCGGCGGGGTCAGCAGCAGCTCGTCGAGGACCTGGCCGACGTTCGATACCCCGATTTGTTCGGGAAGCGTCACGTCCGCCTGCCGGCCAGACCACTCCACCAGATAGAGGTGCCCGTGCACGACCGCGCCTTCGGCGCGCCCGGAGTGAGTCCACGAGCATGACTGTCCACGTGGGATATGACCGATACATCGCTGAGCTCACCTTGATCCGAATCGGGCCAGGAATGGCCAGGCCGCCAAGGGTCCAGAGCGACGCGGTCCCCGCACTTTCGCGTGGCCTGTGCAGGACATTTGCTGATACTCCCTGTGCACGACCATACAGTCCCGCGGCCGGGTCGGATAGCTGTCGCCCTGTAAACTCCTGTCGCCGCGAAGGTAGACACCGCGTCACCGGCCGGCTCAGCCTCCCCTGATTTTCGCCACCGCGCGAGCCCGGCGGGCCGGCCCTCTCCATCATGCAAGGCGCCGACGAGTCGTGTCGGCGCCTTGCGGCTTCGTCGGGGCGGAGTTACTGGCGGTCGGCGGTCGGGATGACGACCACCGGGCAGATCGCGTGCTGGGTGACCAGCGAGCTGACCGACCCCATCATGAGCCGGCTGAACCCGCCCGCTCCGCGCGAGCCGACGATCAGCATGTCCGCATCCTTGGCCGCGTTGATCAGCTCTTCCACCACCGATCCTGAGGCAACCCGCACGGTCACCGATGCGGGGGCAGAGTCGCCGAGGTCGTTCATTGCCGAGTCGACCTCAGCCTGCACTACCTGCCCGGCCTTCTCGGCCAGGACGTGATCGTTGGGGAATTCGACCATGCCGCCGCTGAAGTAACCACGGACCAGCGCGTGCACGGTCATCACGGTCAGCGGCGTCTCGCGTACCGCCGCCTCCTTCATGGCCCATTCGAGGGCGCGTCGCGAATGGGCGGAGCCATCCACCCCGACGATAATTCCAGGCATTTCATCCACCTTCAGCATATGAGGTCATAACTGTGGACATAACGCTAGGCCTGGAAGATCCTGCCTGGCAGGGTCGTGAGGACCTGCGATTCCGGGACTAAGGCGCGTTATGTGAGTTGAAAATCGCGCACGGTCAGGAGTGCGGTAGGCGTTTTGGTGGAATCGAGGCACCGTCGTCCCGACCTTTGTCCTCGGATGGGACCTGGCGGGCTTACGTGGGGGTCTGCTGGGAGGGTGCCGAGCACCCGGCGGCGCGCCGGAGCAGGACGGTGCGCTCGGGGATGTTCTTGGTGAGCGAGGCCGCGCGGCGGAACTCCGCGGCCGCCTCGTCGCGCCTGCCCAGCTTGGCCAGAAGGTCGCCGCGGACGCTGGGCAGGTGGTGGTAGCCGGCCAGCGCGGGTTCCGCCGCCAGGCCGTCCGCGATTTCCAGGCCACGCGCGGCGCCGAACGCCATTGCCACCGCGACCGCGCGGTTCAGTTCCACCACCGGAGATGGCGTCAGCGAGGCAAGCGCCTGATACAGCGTGGCGATGCGGGTCCAGTCGGTCTGCTGCGGCGCGTGCGCCTGGGCGTGGCAGGCGGCGATCGCGGCCTGCAGGACGTACGGACCCGGCGGGCTGGCGGCCCGTTCGGCTCGGAGCAGCGCCGCGAAACCGCGCCTGATCAGCAACTGGTCCCAGCGGCCGCGGTTCTGCTCGGGCAGCGGGACCGGCAAGCCGTCCGGGTCCAGCCGGGCCGGTATCCGCGACGCCTGGATCTCCATCAGCGCGACCAGGCCGTGCACCTCTGGCTCGGCCGGCATCAGCTCAGCCAGCACGCGGCCCAGCCTCAGCGCCTCATGACATAGTGCGGGGCGCATCCAGTCGTCCCCGGCCATCGCCGAATAGCCCTCGTTGAACACCAGGTAGAGCACCTCGAGCACGGACGCCAGCCGGGCCGGCCGCTCAGCGGGCGGCGGCACCTCGAACGCAATCTGGTTGCTGGCCAGGGTCCGCTTGGCCCGCACGATCCGTTTCGCGATCGTGGGTTCGGCGGCCAGGAACCCGCGTGCGATCTCCTCGGTGGTCAGGCCCCCGAGCAGCCGCAGGGTCAGCGCGATCCGGGCTTCGGTGGACAGCACCGGATGACAGGAGATGAACATGAGCCGCAGCAGATCGTCGTTGATCTTCTCGTCGTTCAGGACGGCGGCGAAGTCCGCCTGGCCCTCGTGCTCGCCGGTTTCCAGCTCGCGGCCGAGCAGCCTCAGCTTGCTGGCCAGCCGCTCGTTGCGGCGGATGCTGTCGATGGCATGATGCTTCGCGGTGAGCATGAGCCACGCGCCGGGGTTCGGCGGGATGCCGCCAGCCGGCCATTGCTCCAGCGCAGCGACCAGAGCGTCCTGGGCCAGCTCTTCGGCCAGGCCGACATCCCGGACCAGCCCGGCCAGGCCGGCGATGATCCGGGCCGACTCAATCCGCCACACCGCCTCGATCGCGCGGCGCGCCGCGGCAGTGCCGGTATCCGGCGCCACTAACCCTCGGGGCCGGACACCTGGCGGATGTCGCCTTCGCCGTCTCCGACCATCTTCCAGAACCGGCGAGACAGTTCCAGCGCCTCCTCCTTCGACCGCACCTCAAGCAGCGCGAAACTGACGATCACCTCCTTGGACTCGGTGAATGGCCCGTCGGTAAAGGTGATGTTCCCGCCGGAGGCGCTGACGTGCGTGCCGCGATCCAGGCCGCCCGTGGCCAGCAGCACCCCGGCCCTGGTCAGCTCCTCGACGAAGCGGCCCATCTCAGCCAAAAGCTCCTTGTCCGGCGGCCTGCCGCCGCCGTTGACGGTCATCAGGAAGCGCACCGCAAAACCTCCAGAACAAAATCCGCCGCCATGTCCATCTGGCCGGTCTCCGTTCGAAGCGTCAGCAGCAGGCCGGACATCGAGCCCGGCCACGGCTCACGAATCGAAGGAGAGCACCGTGAGGAAAATCGTAGCGGGCCTGTTCATCTCGCTCGACGGCGTCATCGAGGACGCGAACGACTGGACCGGCCCGTGGTTCGGCCCGGAGGTCGGACAGGCCGTCGGGTCCATGATCGCGGCGCAGGACGCGATGCTGCTCGGCCGCGTCACCTATGACGGGTTCGCCGCCCACTGGCCGCAGCAGACCGGCGAGATGGCCGACACCATGAACGGCACCGCCAAGTACGTCGTCTCTGACACGCTGGAGGCCGCGGACTGGCAGAACTCCACGCTGATCCGGCGCGACCGCGCCGCCGCCGAGATCGCCGAGCTCAAGCAGCGCCCTGGCAAGAACATCGGCATGACCGGCAGCGCGACCCTGGTGGCCTGGCTGCTGCGCGAGGGGCTGCTGGACGAGCTCCGCCTGCTCGTCTTCCCGGTCGTGCTGGGTTCCGGCAAGCGGCTGTTCGCGACGCCCGGGGACAAGCTGCCGCTGAGGCTGATCGACTCGGCGACGTTCGAGACCGGGGTCGTGCATCTCACCTACGCGAAGGCATGACCCGGCGGCAGGCCCGGCAGGGCTCCGTGACCAGGAGCCCTGCCGGACCCAGCCGGTGAAGGAGACGGGCAGGGAGCCTACGTCGCAGGCTTAACCGCTGCTGCAGGAGTCCCCCGCCATGCTGGCAACCGAGCTGCTGTTCGTCTACATCTACTGCCTGGTTGACGACGCGATCAAGGCCGGTACCCTGCTGATCCCGCGGCGTCCCGGTCCCGCTCCGGCCTGCACCGATGCCGAGCTTCTCACGATCGCGCTGGTCCGGCACCTGCTCGGCCGGCGCAGCGAGAGCGGGTTCCTGGCCGAGATCCGCCGCGACTGGCCGTGCCTGTTCCCGCACCTGCCTCACCAGTCCGAGGTCAACCGGCGTATCCGCTGGCTGTGGGGCGCGTTCGAGCAGTTGCGCGCCGCCTGGGCCGCCGCCATTCCCCCCGATCCGGTGCAGCAGATCGACACCTCCGCGCTGCCGGTCAAGCACTGCTCCCGCGTCCGCGGCCCCGATCAGTGGACCGGCCCCGGCAACGACCTGGCCGCCCGGTTCGGCCGCGACGGCGCGCATGCTGAATGGTTCTACGGATTCCGCCTGGCCGTGCGCACCGATCTGGGCCGCCGGATCGTGCGGGCCTGGTCGATCGTGCCCGCAGCGGTCAATGAGCGGGAGGTGGGTGCCGATCTGATCTGCGGCGACACCGCCGTGATCGATGCGCTGCTGCTGGACAAGGGGTTCAACGGCACCGCGTTCGCCGCGCAGATGACCACAGCCGGCATCGAGGTAATCATCCCGCCCACCCGGGCGCAGCGGCGCACCATGCCCAAGCCGGTCCAGCGCTTGATCGCTAGGCTCCGTAACCGGGTTGAGGCGAGCTTCAAGGAGATCACCGACCAAATGGAGCTGGCCCGGCACGGCGCACAATGCTTCGAGGGCCTGCTGACCAGGACCGCAGCGACCCTGGCCGCGCACACGCTATTGCTCACCGTCTTGCCGGATCAGGGGTAAGCCACCAGATCAACCCACATAACGCGCCTAAGGTCCCGCGGTGGATTCCGGGCGATGGGCAGCCCCATCCTCTGGCCGGCACGCGGCGATCGCCGCTGCGCGGTCCGCATCGACCGCCGCGCGAGCGCCAAGGATTACGAACCCAGCGCCGGAACGATGGCCACGGGGCCATGGGCGTGGCTCACCACCGCGTGGATGACCCGTGCCGGGCCCGGCACCAGCCGGCCGTTCGCATCGTGCCTGCCGAGCACCACTAGGTCGGCCCGCGCCGACAGGTCGGACAGTACGAGTCCCGGGTGACCTTCGACGACATCGCGACTCGCGCTGACGTCGGGATACTTGCACCGCCAGTCGTCGAGCAACTCGTCCAGATCCACGGCTGTCCGCTCGGCGGTGGCCGAATCCCCGAACTGCGACGCGTGGACGGCCACCAGGGCCGCCTCCCGGAGGTGGGCCTCCTCAAAGGCGAACGCGAGCGCGGCGCCGCAGTCCAGAGGGGTCCGTATACCGACCGCGACTAGGCGGCGCGTAGTCGTGGTCTCGTCTCGCACCACCACGACCGGGCACGAGGCGTGCACGATTGCGTAGCGGCTCACCGACCCGAGGGTCATGGCGGGGAACGCGCCGCCGCCGTGCGATCCGACAACGAGCAGCAGCGCGCCTGAGCCGCTGGCGGTGACCGCTTGGGCGGGGCGGCCCTCCACCGGATCGGTGTCTATCAGCAGGCCAGGGGACGTAGCAGCGGCCACTTTGGCCGCAGTGGCCAGCGCCAGGTCACGCTCGCGAACGAGGTGAGTGGCGACGGTCCCGATGCCTGGTGCCGTCGGTGACGCGCTCATCCTCGGCAGTATCTCGGCCGCCGACACGATCCGCAGGGGCGCACGCCGGAGCACGGCCTCCCTGGCGGCCCATTCGACCGTCCGCTCGGCATGCTCCGAGCCGTCGGTGGCGACAACGATAGGCTTGGTTGTCATAATCTCTCCCTGAGGATCCGCGTCACTCTCGGCTTCAGTTCAGCAGAGAGCCGATGGCGATCTCAGATGCGAAGGTCCGCATGCGCCGGGACCTTCGGGCCGATGTCACAAAGTCCGGGACATTCGTCCTTTCCTTCGGCGATTTTCGTCCCTTCCGGCCGTTCGCAGCCCCGGCGAGGATGGGCACATGAACGCGAGATCCCTGCACCCGGCAGGTCAGGGGCGCACCGCACCCGGCCTGCCGCACGACGACACCATCGGGGGCGGCCGCGCGGTCGTGCTCGGCCCGGCCTGCTGCTGCCCGGCCAACCCGGTCGTGCGGGTGATCATGCCCGCGACCGTCGCCCGTCCGCACCGCACCGAACTGCTGCTCTGCGGCCATCACTACCGAGTCTCGCAGCAGGCGCTTGCGGCCGCCAACGCCACCGTCACCGAACTCCTGGGACCGGCGGGAAGCCTGCCAGCCGCGTTGCTGCCGGTTCCGCCTACGCCCCGGGTCCCGGTCGGCTGACGCGGCACGCGACCAGCATCGCCGGGGTTAGCGTGATCAGCATCAGGCTTTCCTGACGGTCCGAGTGCCGAAGGTCCCGCGCGCCGAGCCCGAAGGCCCATGTCCGGCGACGGCCGCCCGCGGCAAGCTGGAGGCATGGAAAGCATGGGTACGTCTGAGAGCGGCGTGGTGGTGGTCGGCGTCAACGGCTCGCCGAACTCGATCGTCGCGCTGCATCGTGCGACAGGGACGGCACGCCGTCTCGGCGCTGATCTCGACATCGTGCTGGTCGTGGCGCCGCAGGCCGGCGATCCGCTGGTCGCCGCCGAGCGCGACCGGCTTGAGCGGCTGGTCCGCCGGGAGTTCCCTGGCGGGGTCGGCGTGCCATCGCGCTGCCTGGTGGAGCGGGGCGACCCTGCGGTGACCCTGCTGCACGCCAGCGTCGGCGCGCGACTGCTCGTCCTCGGGACGCGGGAGCACTCCGCGGCCGGCGGCCTCTTCGGCAGCGCCACCGTCTCGCGCTGCGTCGACAACGCGCGCTGCGCGGTCGAGATCTGCGTCGACCAGCATGCGTCGGCGGCGTGGGCTGGGCAGTGAGCGGGCCGGACCAGCAGGGATCTGCCAGCGCAGTGTGAGGCGCCGGGCCGCCGCGACGACCTCAGCTCTAGACCCCGCTACCGTCGGTGCGACGTCCCGGCATCCGAGGACGTCCGGCGCTCGCAACAGGCCGAGACCGACATGGGCTCCGCTGAGCGCCGCGCCCGCCCCAGGGCCTGCGTCCGCCGGAGTTACCCAGGCCGCATCGGGGTCGGCCGCGGCCGAGGCCGTGCGCGTGTCGGTCCGAAGGCCGGGGAAGAAACGAGGAAGCCGGGGCTCGGCCGGGACCCGCTTCTGCCTTCGGCCGAAGCAGCGTCGTGACAGGCTCGTGACCTTGCAACGGATAGGCGATCAGGCGTTAACTGACAAAAGCGGCCCGGCTAGCCTGGACCATGCGGTCACCGGCCGCTTAGGCCAACGATGCCAGGAGTGGTTGTGAGAGAGCAGCTAGATCTTCTCCGCCGATACCGCGCCGACCTGGTGTTTCCGCCCGGGGGATGGTCACCTGCCCCGCGCCGCTCCGCTGAGCATGGCCAGTCCGCCCCGAGGGAGGAGCAGCGATGACCGCCATGTCAGCTGAGCACGGCCCGGCGGCGGCCGGGGCAAGCGCCGCGGACGCGGCCGGCGGCCTGGCCTTTCCCGACGCGCCGCAGCTGGAGCTGGAGCAGCTGCTGGTGCAGCTGGTGGACCGGGCCGGCGACGTGCTGGCCGCGCAGGGGCGGCTGCGGGGGCTGCTGCGCGCCAATGCCCTGGTGGCGGGGGAGCTGAGCCTGCCGGTGGTGCTGCGGCAGATCGTCAGCGCGGCCCGGGATCTGCTCGGCGCCCGGTACGCGGCGCTGGGCGTGCTCGGCCGCGACGGCGAGCTTGAGCAGTTCGTGCACGTCGGCATGGACGAGGACCTGGTGGCGAAGATCGGCGAGCTGCCCCGTGGCCGGGGCATCCTGGGCCTGCTGATCAGCGAGCCGGCCCCGATCCGGCTGGCCAGCCTCAGCGATCATCCCGCGGCCGCCGGGTTTCCGCCCGGGCACCCGCCGATGGGCAGCTTCCTCGGCGTCCCGGTCCGGATCGGGGAGGAGGTGTTCGGGAACCTGTACCTGACCGAGCGCATCGCGGGCGGGGAGTTCACCGCTGACGACGAGCAGCTCGCGGTCGCGCTCGCCGCCGCGGCCGGCGCGGCGATCGGGAACGCGCGGCGGTTCGCCGAGTCCGAGCAGCGCCGCCGCTGGCTGGATGCCTCCGCCCAGCTCACGCCGCTGCTGCTGGCCGACAGCCGGGAACGGCCGCACGCGCTGATCGCCGGGCACGCCGCCGAGGCCGCGGACGCGGACTTCGCGGTCCTGGCCGTGCAGCATGACCCGGACGAGGTTGTCGTGACCGGCGTCGCCGGGGCGCTGGCGGCGGGGCTGATGGGCCGGACGGCGCCGCTGGCCGGCTCGCTGGCCGGGCAGGCGATCCGCAGCGGCAAGCCGAGCCTGGTCACCGGCGACCGCCTCGAGGCGGCGGCCGCGGCCCTCGGCGCCGGGGTAAGCCCGCTGATGGTGGTCCCGCTGGCGGCGGGCGAGCGGGTCCTGGGCGCGCTGCTGCTGGGGCGGACGGCCGGGCGCGCCGGGTACACCGAGGCGGACCTGGGCATGGCCGCCTCGTTTGCGGCCCACGCCGCGGTGGCCATGGAACTCGCCCGGGCCCGGGCCGACCAGGTCCGGCTGGCCCAGGCCGAAGACCACGAGCGCATCGCCGGCGACCTGCACGACCACGTGATCCAGGAGCTGTTCGCCCTCGGGATGAAGCTCCAGGGCCACGCCGCCCGCAGCGACCCGGCCACGGCCGACCGGGTCAGCGGCTACATCGACACCCTCGACGAGGTCATCAAGAAGATCCGCGCCAGCATCTTCGGGCTCCAGCAGCCCCTCCAGCCCGCCTCCAGCCTGCAATCGCGGGTCATGGAGATCATCGACGACCACGCCCCCCAGCTCGGCTTCACCGCCGCCGCCAGCTTCGCCCTGCCGTCCAGCCCCGGCATCGACGAGACGCTGGCCCACGACATCCTGGCCGTCACCCGCGAGGCCCTGTCCAACTGCGCCCGCCACGCCCACGCCACCGCCGTCACCGTCTCCCTGGCACAGCAAGACGGGCTGCTCACCCTCGAGGTCACCGACAACGGCCGCGGCCTCGGCACCCCCACCAGGTCCAGCGGCCTGGCCAGCATGCAACGCCGCGCGGAAAACCACGGCGGCAACCTCCAGATCACCGCCCCCGCCGGCGGAGGCACCCGCCTGACCTGGACCGCCCTGTCCGGTTATTAAGTAGGAGGTTGGCTCGTCCGCAGCGGCGCAGGCGACCGGCAAGGCGCCTGCGAGGTCATGTCCACCTCTCCATCGTCACCTAGTGCGTCGAAGGGCGGCGGTGATGATCACTGCCGCCTCTTCGAGTGCCCGACACTGTCAGCTGAGTGTCCTGGGGCGATAGGGGGTGTCCTGCAGGTAGCTGAGCCGGTCGCGCACGGCGACGACGCCCTCAACGTGACGGGCGGCTTCGATGATGTCGCGGCCGACTACGGTGCTTTCCGGTGTTCCCTCGATGGTGACGATACCGTCGGTGACGGTGACGGTGAAGCGCTCTGGGTCGCACAGGAACATGCCGAGGATCTGGTCCTGGGTGATCTCGTGTCGTATGTCGGCGTCGGGCCGACTGTAGACGCTCAGGACGTCGGCGCGGGTAACGATGCCGATCAGCGTCCCGTCGTCGCTGGTGACCGGGAGCCGCTTGACCCGCCGGGAGTACATCAGCCGGGCCGCCTGGGTGACCGGGGCGTCGGGGCCGATGGTTACCGGTGGCGTGGTCATCAGCTCGGCTGCGGTGAGAGCGTTTGCCCTGACGTACTCGCGTCGCCGCAGCATGCCATCGAGTGCCCCCGGCATCGTGCCGTTGACGGCCTCCTTGGTCAGCAGGTCGGCCTCGGAGACGAGCCCGATCACCTTGTTGTGCTCGTCGAGCACGGGGAACGCGCTGACCCGCTGCTCGTGCAGCATGGCCGCCATGTCCTTGTACGAGGCGTCTTTCCTGACGGCGATCACGTGGGTGCTCATGACGTCCTTGACGGTGGAGCTCATGGCTGTTGCCTCCTCTTCCGTTGCCGCGTCAGATGTCTTCGGCCGGAATGACCACGACGGGGCAGCTGGCATGGTGGGTGACCTGCAGGCTCACCGATCCCATCAGCAGCCGCTTGAATCCGCCGGATCCGCGGGACCCGACGACGAGCATGTCGGCGTCAGCCGCCGCCTCAAGGAGGGCCTCGGCGGGCAGGCCGGTGACGGCCCGGACGGTGACCGACGAGGGACGCGATTCTGGCTCGATCTTCTCAAGCGTGATGTCCGTCTCTTCCTGGGCCCTCTCGCGGGCCTTTTCGGCCAGACCTTGATCGCCCGGGTACAGGACCGGGCCGCCCCAGTACCCGGCGACGGCCTGGTGGACGGTAAGCACGGTGAGCGGTGTGTGGCGGACCGCCGCTTCCCTGATGGCCCACTCAAGGGCATGACGGGAATGGTCAGAACCGTCGACGCCGACGATGATTCCTGGCATCTTGCTCGTCTCCTTACAGCGATCTACTTCCTCACCATTGACGCTAAGCTCGTCACGCTGCCGCGATCAGGGGCGAACGTCCCGGCGCCAGCAGACCTCCGTCCTCCTGTCACCGGGCCAGGACCCGTAGCCGCATCGGTTTGGCGTGCGGGGCAAAGGTCGTGGCAGAAGCCCTGCCGATTAGGGACCTTGTGCCCTCGGCAGACGGGGGCGGCGGCGGGCATCCTGCTGTAATGGATACCGATAGCCTGGCGCTCGAACACCTATCGCCGGATGAGTGCATGCGGCTGATGGGCTCGGTGCCCGTCGGCCGGATCGTCTATACCCGGCAGGCGCTGCCCGCGGTCGAGCTCGTCAACTTCGCGCTCGTCGACGGCGACATCGTCATCAGGACGAGTGCAGAGGGAAAGCTCGCGGCCGCGACTCGCGGCGCTGTCGTTGCGTTCGAGGCCGACACCGTGGACCTCGACGGGCACGCCGGCTGGAGCGTGACCATCGTCGGGCAGGCGCGGGCGGTAACCGACGGCGAGGAGATCCGCTCTCTGGAGCGGGTCGCGCTGATGTCATGGGTTCCGGGGCATGGCGGCCATTTCGTTCGCATCTCGCCGGCGATCGTGAACGGGCGGCGCGTTGGCGGCCAGCAGATCACCGGAGGCGACGATGCGCATCGTCGCTGAACGGCAGCTGGCGATCGTGCTCGGCGCGCTCGCAGGTACCCCAAGGGTCGTGGTCGGCGGCAACTTCGCCACTCCGTGGCGGGCCCTGGCCGTGCTGGACGGCACCCTGGCGCGGTACCGGCTGTTCGCGATTAACGCGCAGGCGGGATTGCCCAACCGGGAGGGCGTGACGTTTGAGTCTCCGTTCGTCGGGCCGGGCATGCGCGGGCGGAGCGGGCTACACTACTTCCCCTGTCGGCTGTCGCTGGTGCCCGCGCTGCTGAGCGACGTCCTGCTGCCGGACGTGGTGCTGGTGCAGACGTCGGCGCCGTCTGACGGCACCGTGTCGCTCGGGACCGAGGTGAACGTGCTGCCCGCCGCGATCGAGGCCGCCCGGTCCCGCGGCGGGCTGGTGATCGCGCAGCTCAACCCGCGGGTCCCCTACACCTACGGGGACTCCGTGCTGCCGTGCGATGCCATCGACTACGCGATCGAGGCGGAAACGCCGCTGGCCTCCCCGCCGGAGCGGCCCATCCCGGAAACGTCGGCCAGCATCGGTGACCGGGTAGCCGCCCTCATCGGCGACGGCGCGACGCTGCAGGTCGGAATCGGCGCCGTCCCGGACGCCGTCCTGGCCGGCTTGCACCGCAGGCGCGGGCTGGCCGTCTGGTCGGAGATGTTCAGCGACGGCGTGCTCGGCCTGGCCAAGGCAGGCGCGCTCGACCCGGACCAGCCGGTCACCGGGTCGTTCGCATTCGGCAGCGCCGACCTCTACGCATGGATGGACCGCAACCCGGACGTGCGGATGCTCCGGACCGAGACGGTCAACGACCCGGCGCAGATCGCCCGGCAGCCGCGGATGACCTCCGTCAACGGCGCGCTCCAGGTCGACCTGTTCGCTCAGGCCAACGCGACCTGGGTCAACGGGAGAGTCCATTCCGGGTTTGGCGGGCAGACGGATTTCGTGGTCGGCGCGCTGCACTCCCCAGGCGGCCAGGCGATCATCGCGCTCCCCTCCTGGCACCCCAAGGCGGACCTGTCCACCGTGGTGCCCAGGATCGACGGGCCGGTGACGTCCTTCCAGCACAGCTACATCGTCAGCGAGCAGGGCGCCGCCGTGATCTGGGGCCATGACGCGTCCGGGCAGGCGGAGCAGATCATCGATCGCGTCGCCCACCCGTCGGTGCGGGAGGAGCTCCGTGAGACCGGCCGCTCCCTCGGCCTTGGCGGCTAGGCGCGGCGAAGCCGAGCAGGTCAGGGACTGCCTGCGGCATCGGCTGATGGGATACCTGACGGGACAATGGCAACCGGGCCGCGGGCATGGCTCAACACCGCATGCTCGGTCCCGCCGACGGCGACCCCGGCGCCGCTGTGCCTGCCGATCACGACGAGGTCCGCGCGGCTGCTGTAGGAGGCCAGCACCCGGGCGGGGTGGTCCTGGAGCACGTCCTGCCGGACGGGCACAGCGGGGTACTTGTCCCGCCAGGGACCGAGAGCATTGGTCAGGTTCCAGTCCGCCTCCGCCGCGAGCCGCGCGGCGTTGGCCGGCCGCCAGGTCGCGGCGGGAAGCGCGTTCCACGAGTGGACGACGACCAGGGTCGCGCCGCGCAGTTCCGCCTCGTTGAATGCGAATTCCAGGATCGCGGTGTTGTGCGGATCGCGGACGCCGACGACGACTTCACCGCCTACGGCGCACGTCCCTCCTTCCCGGACCACGATGACCGGGCAGTAGGCGTGCATGGCCGCGTATCTGCTGACCGAGCCGAGCAGCATGGCGGCAAATCCCCCGGCTCCGCGGGCACCTACGACGAGCATGAGCGCTCCGGCGCCGCTGTCGGTGACCGCAGGCGCCGTGGGCCCGATCAGCAGGCGGGTATCGATGAGCAGCTGGGAGGAGACATTGCCCGATCGCGAGACGGCCTGGGTGAGCATGCGGGCGGATTCGCCGCACAGCTGGTCGGCTGCCGTCTGCGGACCGGTGGCGTGCGCCCGCGACTGCGGCGGCACGGCGGCCGCTGACACGATCCGCAGCGGCGCGCCGTGGCGCTGTGCTTCCTGCGCGCCCCATTCCGCGGCGCGCATCGACTCCTCGGACCCGTCCACGCCCGCTACGACCGGGCTCACTGCCATGGTTACCACCTCGGCGTGCCTGCGCTGATGCCTACAGCTGGCTGCCCACGAGAACGGCCAGGTCGGCGAGGCGGGCGGTGTAGCCCCATTCGTTGTCGTACCAGCCGAACACCTTGACCAGCGTCTCCGACGCCTGAGTCAGCGGCGCGTCGAACACGCAGGACGACGGGTCGCCGATGATGTCGCGGGATACGATCGGGTCGGTGCTGTAGCGCAGAAGGCCGGCCAGGGATCCCTCGGCGGCGGCAGCGGCGAATGCCTCGTTTACCGCCTCGGCGGTCACCGGGGTGCCGACGACGACAGCGAGGTCGGTCAGTGACCCGTCCTGGACGGGGACGCGGACCGCGACGCCGTCCAGCTTCCCGGCCAGCGCGGGGATGACCTCACCGGTCGCGCGCGCCGCGCCGGTCGTGGTCGGCACGATGTTCACCGCAGCCGACCGGGCGCGCCGCGGGTCCTTGTGCGGCCCGTCGATCAGCATCTGGTCCCCGGTGTAGGCGTGGATGGTGGTCATGAACCCGCGCTCCACGCCGAACGCGTCGTTCAGCACCTTGGCCATGGGCGCCACGCAGTTCGTGGTGCAGGACGCGTTCGAGATCACGTCATGCTTGAGCGGGTCGTAGGCGTGCTCGTTGACGCCAAGCACGACCGTGAGGTCGACGCCCTTCCCCGGAGCGGAGATCAGCACCTTCCGCGCTCCGCTCTTGAGGTGGGCGGCCGCCGCTTCCCGTGTGCGGAACTTGCCGGTGGACTCCACGACGATGTCCGCCCCGAGGGCGCCCCAGTCGATCGCGGCCGGGTCCCGCTCCGACAGCACCGCGATGCGCCTGCCGCCGACGATCAGCGCGTGGTCCTGGAATTCCACCTGCTGGCCGAACCGGCCATAGGTGGAGTCGAATGCCAGCAGGTTCGCCAGCGTTCCGGGGTCGGCGATGTCGTTTACCCCGACCACCTCGAGGTCCTCGCGCTCCGCCGCCAGCCTGGTCAACACTCGCCCGATCCGGCCGAAGCCGTTAATCCCAACCCTCGTAGACATGTGCTTCCTCCCTTGTCCTCTTACCAGCAGCCTCGCTTCGCTGCCCGCCATCGACCAGCGGCATTGGTCACCTGTCGCTGGGACCTTCGGCCCCGCACGGCCCGAAGGTCCCAGCGGAGCCGGGCACTTTGGCCCTGCCGCCGCTGCAGGCCACGCGGAACCCTGGACTGGTAGCCCATACCGACCAGGCGAGGTGAAATCGATGGGCAGCAACGAGCGAAAGCCCAGGGCGACGCTCACGGGCAGGTTCGTGCGCGGGAGGCGGTTTGACCGCAACCCGCTCCGGCGCCCGGCCGACCGGGCAGAGACCATCGTGCTGGCCCTGCTCCTGGTGGCGTTCCTGGTCGGCGCTCCGCTGGCCGCGCTCGCATCGGGTAGCTGGGCGCACGCGATCGCGCAGCGGGCCGAGCTCGCTCAGGTGGCGTCCCGGCATCAGGTCACGGCCGTCGTCCTCAAGGCGGCCGGGCCGGCGACAGTTGGATCATGGAACCTGACTTCGGTCACGTCGGCCCGCTGGACCGCGCCGGATGGCACGGTGGTGACGAGCGAACTGCCTGTCCCCGCCTACACCAGCGCCGGCGCGAAGTTCCGCGTGTGGACGACCCGAGATGGACAGCTCACCTCGCTGCCCATGGGCGAGTCGCAGGTGGCGTCCCTGGCGGACCTTGGCGAGATGGCCGGGGCGGCTACCTTCGCGCTGCTGCTCGCCCTAGTGGGAGTCCTGGCCCGTCGGTCGCTCGACCAGCGCAGGATGGCCGCGTGGGAGGCCGACTGGCAGTCGACCGAACCGCGCTGGACGACCCACGCTTAGCTGACGCTGAACATTCAATATTTTGTTCCACCTTGATTCAGTTGGTCGGCGGCGTAAGGCCATAAAGGATGGGCCGTTGGACCCTACCCACGATGGGCAGCCGAGGCGTGGACTACGGGCTATGAAGAACAGTCCTGCCGTCCGGCAGGCGCGAGCCAACCCGCCAGGCGCTTACGACCATCGAAAAGCGCTGCAACGAGACAAGGAATTACGACAATGCCATTCAACGTGTCTGATCTGATCGCGCTGGAGATCCTGGATTCGCGGGCACGCCCGACCCTGGCGGTGACGGTGCGACTGGACGACGGGACCACGGCGCGGGCCGGCGTGCCCTCTGGTGCCTCAACCGGGTCGCGGGAAGCAGTGGAACTGCGCGACGGCGACCTGTCCCGGTTCGGGGGCAGCGGGGTGCTTAACGCGGTGGCGAACGTCAACGGCGAGATCGCCGACCTGCTCCGCGGCCGCTCCTGGGACTCTCTGGCGGAGGCGGACCAGGCGATGATCAGCCTCGACGGCTCGCCGAACAAGAGCAGGCTCGGTGCAAACGCGCTCGTCGGCGTGTCGATGGCCCTGGCCCGCGCTCTTGCCGCATCGGCCCGCACGCCGCTGTGGCGCTGGCTCACCCCGGAGGGCGTTGTCGCGTCCCTGCCCGTACCGCACTTCAACGTGCTCAACGGTGGCGTGCACGCCCCCAACGACCTGGACTTCCAGGAGTTCATGGTCGCACCGATCGGCGCCCCGACGATGGCGGAGGCGGTACGAGCGGGGGCCGAGGTCTACGCGTCGCTGCGCCACATCCTCGCCAGCCGCAAGCTCTCCACCGGCCTCGGCGACGAAGGAGGCTTCGCGCCCGAGGTCAGCGAACCGGAAGAAGTCCTGCATCTCCTGGTGGAGGCCATCGGCGACGCCGGGTACAAGGCGGGCTCGGACGGCGTGTCCATCGCCCTGGACCTGGCGGCCTCGGAGTTCCGGCAGCCAGACGGCCGCTACCGGGTCGCGGGCGACCTGCTCAGCAGCGGGGACCTGATCGACCGCCTCGCCGCCATCACCAGGGACTTCCCCGTCCACCTGATCGAGGACGGACTCGGCGAGGACGATGACAAGGGCTGGATTACGCTCACCAGTCGGCTCGGCAGCGCCGTCGAGCTCGTGGGCGACGACATCTTCTGCACCAACCCGGCGATCATCTCCGCCGCCGTCAGCCGCGGCATCGGCAACTCCTCGCTGATCAAGGTGAACCAGATCGGCACCGTCACCGAGACTCTCGAGGCCATGGCGATCTGCCGTCAGGCAGGCTACCGGCAGTTCGTCTCGCATCGTTCGGGCGAGACCGAAGACAGCTTCATCGCCGACCTTGCTGTCGGCACTGGCTGCGGACACCTCAAGTCAGGTGCCCCCGCTCGCGGTGAGCGCACCGCCAAGTACAACCGGCTGCTGGAAATCGCCGCCGGCTCTCAGCTGCGCTACGGCATGAGCTGAGATCTTCCATCCAGAAAATCAAAATCAGGAATATCCCGAACGGACGCGTGCCTCCGCGCTGTCGGCCACATTGCCGAGGCGGCGGGGGCACGCTCTATGCCCTGACCCCGTTGTCAGCTCCCGGTCAGATACCCCTACCTGCCGCAGACGACAGGACCGAAGTCTTGAGCAGTCGGGACTTCCGGCCATGTCGGCGAAGCCGTCCAGGCGCAAGACTGAAGAGTGTGCCTGAATAGAGGGGAGTGAGCTTAGATGCCACGTACTGACATTCACCTTGATGCGATGCTGCGCCACCTGGGCGCTGCGTACTACGAGTCGCTGCACGGGAGGGCTACCCACGCCGATGTAACGCGGGCCCTGGACACCGTGGAAGAGCAGCTTAACGAAACCGGGGCCGGCCGCCCGCGAGGTCCCGCGCATCCCGATCGGGAGCACCGGTCCGCCCGCGAGGCGGACGCTGCTCGTCACCCCCGCGGCTGGTCGCGGCGGGTCAGCAGACGTGATGACGGCAACGGTAATCACGGTGGACCGGATCACCCCGTACAAGGAGGTCGCCCGGGTACTGGCCGAGCATCGGATCAGCGGCGTGCCCGTGCTGAAGATGGGCCGTGAAGTGGTTGGCGTGGTCACGGAGGCAGATCTGCTTCGGGAGCAGGCCAGCACTGCGCGGCGGCTGCGGTCGTCGGCGCGCCGGTCCTGGTGGCCCGGCCGCTCGCGGCCCCCGGCGCTCACCGCAGGGGAGCTGATGACGTCCCCGGCGATCGCGATCGGCCCGGACGCTACCATTCCGGCGGCGGCGCGGCTGATGACCGAGCACCACGTACAGAGGCTGCCGGTCACGAACGAGAACGGCAAGCTCGTGGGGATCGTCAGCCGCCGCGACCTGATCAGCGTGTTCCTGCGGCCGGATGCGGACATCGCTGCGGACATCCGCCGGGTGCTCGACGACGTCGTGCTGGCCAGGCCGGGGGAGGCCAACGTGGCCGTCCATAACGGGATCGTGACCCTCACCGGAACGCTGGATCCGAAGGCGGGCGTCCACGGGGACCTTATCCCGGTCGCGCTCCGGCTGATGTGGGACGTCGACGGAGTCGTCGACGTCGTGGACCGGCTCGGCCAGGGGGAGGCGGTGTCGCGCGGCTCGATCCCGCCCCAAGCCACCCCGCTAGCGGAAAACAAGCCCGCGGACGTGGGCTAGCAGAAGGAAGAGGAAGAGGGAGAACGAGATGAGCATTACCCTGCGCAAGGAGCCCAGGACGATGGTCCCGGACTTCATCGAGTGGTTCGAGGAGCCCTTCCTGACGTTGCGGCCCTACCTGGGCCAGCCCATCAAGATCGAGGACTACACCGAGGACGGGCACTACGTCGTCCGCGCCGAGATCGCCGGGATCGACCCGGAGGAGGACCTTGAGGTCACGGCCGGCGCCGGCTACCTCACCATCAGCGCGCACCGCTCCAGCACCGTCGAGGACAAGCACCGTTCGGAGTTCCGGTACGGCTCGTTCAGCCGCACCATCGAGCTCCCCGCGGGTGCCGAGAGCGACGACGTGACCGCTGACTGCGCCAACGGCATCCTGACGGTCAAGGTCGGCCTCAAGGGCGAGGAGACCGAGATCGCGAAGAAGATCCAGGTCACTGCCAAGAAGTGACCGCGCGACCCGGCGGGCCGTTCTCCCACTCGGGGCGGCCCAGCCGGGCGCTCACCGCCCGGGTGGCGTCCTGAGGGAGTCGATCATGAGTGAGCAGGAACACCGGATCGTGGTCGGAGTCGACGGCTCGGAATCGTCCATGGCCGCTCTGCGCTGGGCGATCCGGCAGGCGAAATTGACCGGCGCCCGGGTGGACGCCGTGGCCGTGTGGCGGTACCCGACCGGATACGGCTGGGCGCCAACCCTCAGCGAAATCGACTTCGAGGGCGATGCCGAGAGGTCGCTGGCCGGAGCGCTCGGCGCCGTCAGCGCGCTGGAACCAGAGGTCCCAGTCCACCCGCTCGTGGCCGAGGGGGCCGCTGCGGAAGTGCTGCTGCGCACGGCTAAGGGGGCGGATCTCCTCGTGGTCGGAAGCCGGGGACTTGGCGCTTTCGCGTCGTCGCTACTCGGGTCAGTCAGCTTGTACTGCGTGCTTCACGCGCATTGCCCGGTGCTGGTGCTGCGAGACCAGCACGAGGGAGGCTGACCACACGGCTATGGAGACTCAGCACCGGGAGGCGGAGCGCTGATGACCGTTCTGGTGCTGCTGCGACACGGTGAGAGCGCCTGGAACGCTACCGACATGTTCACCGGCTGGATCGACGTCGGCCTCAGCGACCACGGCCGAGAGCAGGCACAGCGGGCGGGGACGATCCTCACGGCGCGCGGCTTCCTCCCCGACGCTGTCCACACGTCGGTTCAGCGGCGCGCCGTCGTGACGGCGGACCTCGCGCTCGCCGCGTGCGGTCGGTCATGGGTTCCGGTGCGGCGGAGTTGGCGGCTCAACTCCAACCATTACGGGGCGCTGCAGGGGCGGGGCAAGGCCCAGGTGCGGGCTGAGGCGGGAGATGAGCAGTTCACGGCCTGGCGCCGCGGCTTTCGCGTGCGCCCGCCTGCGGGCGAGCCGGACGACGACCCGCGCTACGCCGCCCTGCCCCCCGACGCCCGACCGCGCGGCGAGTCGCTGCACGACGTGACCGTGCGCCTGCTGCCTTACTGGTGCGACGCGATCGTCCCCGACCTGTGCCGGTTTGGCTGCGTGCTGGTGGTATCGCACGGCAACACGCTGCGGGCGCTGGTCAAGCACCTCGAAGGCGTTAGCGATGACGCTTCCTCCGGTCTGGAGGTGCCGAACGCGGTTCCGGTGTGTTACCGGTTTGAGGCGGGGCACGCCATCCGGCATGAATAAGGCCGAGCTGATACCGGACGTCGCGTCAGGGAATTCGGCGGGATTCTAAAAGGGACCAACGACTCTGTGCGTGGCGGTGAAGCGCGGAATAGAACGGTGATGATGCAATTCCAGGTGAGGAGAAAGAACTATGAGGACGATGAAAGCCGCGGTAGTCCCGGAACTGGGCGCCAAGCTCGAGATCAGGGAGCTTCCCGTCCCTGAGCCCGGCCCCGGCCAGGTACTGATCCGGATGCAGGCCTCCGGGCTGTGCCACACCGACATCCACGCCGCCGCCGGCGACTGGCCGGTCAAGCCGAACCCGCCGTTCACTCCTGGGCACGAGGGGGTCGGCATTATCGAGGCGACCGGCCCGGGTGCCAGCCTGCACACGGCCGGAGACCGGGTTGCCATCGCGTGGCTGGGCAAGGCCTGCGGGCACTGCTCGTACTGCATCGACGGCTGGGAGACGCTGTGCGAGTCGCAGCAGAACAGCGGCTACTCGATCGACGGCGCCTGGGCCGAGTACGCGCTCGCCTTCGACAGCCACGTGGTCACGGTTCCCGAGGCCGTGTCCTCCTTCGACGCCGCGCCGCTCACGTGCGCCGGGGTCACCACGTTCAAGGCGGTCAAGGTTTCGAGGATCCAGCCGGGCGAGACGGCCGTGATCTTCGGCGTCGGCGGCCTGGGGCACCTTGGCCTGCAGTACGCGAGAGAGTTCGGCGGCAGGGTGATCGCCGTCGACATCGAGGACTCGAAGCTGGATCTCGCCCGCCAGCTCGGCGCCGACTACGTGGTGAACGCGCGGACGACCGACCCGGTCGAGGCCATCAGGGACCTCGGCGGGGCCGACGTCGCGATCTCTCTCGCCACCTCGCCCCGGGCGTTCGAGCAGGCGTTCGGATCGCTGCGCCGCGGCGGCCGGCTGGTGTGCGTCGCGCTTCCGGCGGACGACAAGATGACCGTCCCGATCTTCGACACCGTCATCGGCGGGAAGTCGATCATCGGGTCCATCGTGGGCACCCGCAAGGACCTCGCCGACGTGTTCGCGCTGCATGCCGCGGGGCGCACCAAGGTCATCGCGCAGGAACGGCACCTTGACGACGTCAACGTCTGCATCGAAGAGGTGCTCTCGGGCCAGGTGCCCGCCCGCCTGGTCTTCACCTTCTGACCGGCAGGCAGGCCGCCGCAAGGCACGGGACGAATGAGGAGGAGACCGTGGCAACGACGACGATAGGCGTGGTCAGGGAGACCGCGCCTGGCGAACGACGGGTCGCGCTGGTACCCGACGTCGCCGCGCGGCTTCGCGCGGCGGGCATGGAAGTGCTGATCGAGGCCGGCGCGGGCGACCGCGCGAAGTTCACCGACGGCGCCTACGCCGCCGCCGGCGCCACGGTCGCCACCGCCGGCGAGGTGTATGACCGCGCCGACGTGCTGGCCTGCGTGTCGCCGGCGCACGACGCGGCGCTGCACTCCGGTCAGGTCCTGCTTGGCCTGCTGCAGCCGCTGGCCCGGCCCGACCTGATCGGGGACCTCGCCCTCGCCGGGGTCACCGCGGTCAGCCTGGACCAGCTTCCCCGGACGCTCTCCCGGGCGCAGTCGATGGACGCGCTCACCTCGCAGGCCAGCGTGGCCGGATACAAGGCGGCGCTGGTGGCGGCCGACGCCTACGGCGGCTACTTCCCGATGATGATGACCGCGGCCGGAACCGTGAAGCCGGCCACCGTCCTCGTGCTCGGCGCCGGGGTGGCCGGGCTCCAGGCCATCGGGACCGCCCGCAGGCTCGGCGCGATCGTCACCGGGTACGACGTCCGCCCGGAGACCCGCCAGGAGATCGCGTCCCTCGGCGCCAGGTTCCTCGACCTCGGCCCGGCCGTCGAGGCGGCAGGCGCGGGCGGCTACGCCCGCGAGCTGACCGCAGCCGAACGCGACGCCCAGCAGCGCGCCCTCGACGAGCGGATCGCCGCCTTCGACATCGTGATCACGACGGCGGCCGTTCCCGGCCGTCGGCCGCCGGTGCTGGTCACCGAGGCGGCAGTCAAGGGCATGCGACCCGGCTCGGTCGTGGTCGATCTAGCGTCGGGCCCGCTGGGCGGGAACGTCGCGCTGTCCCAGCCGGACACCACGGTGGAGACCGGCAACGGGGTGACCGTCATCGGCGCGGGCAGCCTGCCGGCCCAGATGCCGATCGCCGCCTCGACCGCGTACGCCAGGAACGTCGCCGCCACGCTGGGCGAGTTCGTGCGCGACGGCGCCCTGACGATCGATCCGGCCGACGAACTACAGGCCGCCATCGTGGTCGCGCACGCCGGGAAGGTGCTGAGCCCGGCGGTTCGCGCGCTGCTCGACGAGAAGAAAGAGAGTGCGGCATGACCACCGAACTACTCACTGACCTGACGATCTTCGCGCTCGCGGTGCTCGTCGGCTTCGAGGTCATCAGCAAGGTGCCCGCGACCCTGCATACTCCGCTGATGTCCGGCGCGAACTCCATTCACGGGGTCGTGCTCATCGGCGCGATGGTGATCACCGCAGCCGTGTCGTCCACCTACGCGCTCGCGCTGGCGGCCGTCGCGATGGCGTTCGCCGCGATGAACGTGGTCGGCGGCTACGTGGTGACCGACCGGATGCTGCACATGTTCCGTCGCCTGCCTGCCGCCGCGGCGACGTCGGCGGCGCACGTTGACAAGCACGGTGACAAGGAGGCGGCGGCGAGATGACCGGCGTTTCGTTCACTATCAGCCTGATCTACGTGCTGGCCGCGGTCGGATTCGTGCTCGGCCTGCACCTGATGAACGCGCCGGCGACCGCGCGGCGCGGAAACCTGATCTCCGCGGGCGGCATGGCCGTCGCCGTGATCGCCACCGTGGTGCTGCTCGCACAGCACCACGTCGCCACCGTGAACTGGACCGTGATGGCGGTCGGCGGTGTCGTCGGCGGTGTCGTCGGCCTGGTGGAGGCACGCACGGTGAAGATGACCGCGATGCCGCAACTGGTCAGCATCTTCAACTCAGCCGGCGGCGGCGCCGCCGCGCTGCTCGCGATCAACGACATCCTCCAGCATCGCCATGCGGGCATCTCCAACCTGTCCTCGATCACGGGTGCCCTGGACATCCTGATCGGCCTCGTCACCTTTACCGGATCGCTGGTCGCGGCCGGGAAACTGCAAGGCTGGATTCCCGGCCGGCCGCTGATGTTCCGCGGTTCCCGGGCGTTCAACGCGGTGCTGGCGGTCGGCTTCCTGGGCGGCGCGGTCTGGCTGATCGTCAGCCCGGCCAGCACCGCCGCGCTCGTGCTGCTGCTCGCCGCGGCCTCGATCTTCGGGGTGACGATGGTGCTGCCCATCGGCGGCGCCGACATGCCCGTCGTGATCTCGCTGCTGAACGCCTTCACCGGAACCGCGGTGGCGATGGCGGGCTTCGTGATCGACAAGCCGGTCCTGATCATCGCCGGAGCGCTCGTCGGCGCGGCCGGGACCATTCTCACCAAGCTGATGGCCGACGCGATGAACCGGTCGATCGTGAACATCATCGTGGGCGGGTTCGGGACCGGTGACAGCACCCAGCCCGCCGCCGTGACCGGCGACGTCTCCGTGCGGCAGGTCACGGCCGACGATGCCGCGATCCAGCTCGGCTATGCCAGCAAGGTGATCATCGTGCCGGGCTACGGCCTCGCCGCCGCCCAAGCGCAGCACGAGATGAGCGAGCTGTCGCAGTACCTGGAGGACCGGGGGATCGAGGTGAGCTACGCGATCCATCCGGTGGCGGGCCGGATGCCAGGGCACATGAACGTGCTCCTGGCCGAGGCGAACGTGCCGTATCCACTGCTCAAGGAGATGGACGAGATCAACCCCGAGTTCGACCGGGCCGATGTCGCCCTGGTCGTCGGCGCCAACGACGTCACCAACCCGGCCGCCCGGCGGCCGGGAAACCCGATATCAGGGATGCCGATCCTCGACGTGGACCACGCCAAGAGCATCATCGTCATCAAGCGCTCGCTTGGGCACGGTTACGCCGGGCTCGACAACGAGCTCTACGCCGATCCCAAGACCGAGATGTTCTTCTCCGACGCGAAGAAGGGACTCGCCGCCCTGCTGGCGGCGCTGAAGACGCTGGTGGCCTGACGTCCGCGCTGGCGAAACGTGGCCGTCAGCTGCGGTCTTCTGAGGGGATGACGACGACCGGGCAGTGCGCGTGGTGGGCGACCTGGCTGCTGACCGATCCAAGCAGCAGCCGGCCGAACCCGCCGGAGCCCCGGGAGCCGACGACGAGCATGTCTGCGTCCCGGCTCGCGTCGATGAGAACCTCGGCCGGGAAGCCGCTCACCGCCTGGACCGTGACCGTCTCCGGGCCCGCTCCGCCGACCCGGGCCAGCGTCTTGTCGGCTTGCTCTTGCGCCGCCTGGCGCGCCTGGTCGACCAGGCCGGCGTCCGTGGGGTAGGCCACCGGGCGGCCCGAGAAGCCGGCGATGACCGGGTGCACGACGATCACCGTCAGCGGCGCGTGCCGGATAGCCGCTTCCTTCATGGCCCATTCGAGAGCGTACTTGGAGTGATCGGAGCCGTCTATCCCGACGATAATTCCGGGCATTGTCATTCTCCCTCTGCTATTTCCGCGGCTGCGGCGCACCCCGCCAACTGTACGGGAGGCATAGATCGGGCAAAAGGGGCCGTGCGAAATGCTTGCCAGGGACGTTGGTCCCTAGCCGGACGCGGGCATCCCGTAACTAAGCTGAATTTGCCGTGAACGGAGCGGCGACGATCACGGGGAGGCCGCAATGCGTCCGGGCGAGGATTCGATGCTCCAGCCGTCTGGTCAGGTTGTAATTGTCGATGTCGATGAGCTCACCGTGTTGTTCGACGCGCTCCGCGGCCGGGGCTATACGGTGGTCGGCCCGACCGTCAGGGACGGCGCGATCGTGGTGGCGGAGCTGGCGTCGGCCGCCGAGCTGCCGTTCGGGTGGGGGGTGGAAGCCGACGCGGGGAGGTACCGGCTGCGGGAGCGGGCCGATACCGCCGCGTTCGGGCACTCGGCCGGCCCGCAGTCATGGAAGAGCGTGCTCCATCCGGCCCGAGCGAGGCTGTGGGCGGCGGACCGGGCGACCGGCACCGTGGAAGCCGGCGAGGCGGCCGAGCCGCCCAGGTACGCCCTGCTCGGCGTGCGCCCATGTGACGTGCGCGCGGTCGGCATCCTCGACCAGGTGCTGACCGGCGGACGGCAGGCCGACCCGGTCTACCGCGGTCGGCGCGACGGCGCGTTCATCATCGCGGTGGAGTGCACGGAGCCGGGCGCGACCTGCTTCTGCGCGTCGATGAGCTGCGGCCCCGGCGTCGAGTCGGGGTTCGACCTGGCCATGACGGAGCTGGCCGACGCCGACGGTCACCGCTTCGTCGTCCGGGTCGGCACCCCCGCCGGCGCCGACGTCCTGGCCGACGTGCCCAGCCGGGCGGCCGACGACGCGACGGTCCGGCGCGCAAGCACGGCGGTGGAGGAGGCGGCCGACCACATGGGCCGCACGATGCCGACCCAGGGCCTGCCGCAACTGCTGGCCGACAGCCGCCAGTCCCCGCACTGGGACGACGTCGCCTCCCGGTGCCTGACCTGCGGCAACTGCACGATGGTGTGCCCCACCTGCTTCTGCACGACAACCGAGGACGTCACCGACCTGACCGGCGATCACGCCGAGCGATGGCGAGTCTGGGACTCCTGCTACTCGCTCGACTTCTCCTACCTGCACGGCGGCAGCGTGCGCACCAGCGGGCAGAGCCGGTACCGGCAGTGGATCACCCACAAGCTCGGCACCTGGCACGAGCAGTTCGGCTCGTCCGGGTGCGTGGGCTGCGGACGGTGCATCGCCTGGTGCCCGGCCGGCATTGACATCACGCAGGAAGTGTCCGCGCTGGCCGACCTGCTGGACGCGGCGACCGCGAACGACGATGAAAACGGCGGCGGTGACCGACGATGACGGACATAACCGCCGCGCGGCTCGCGGCTCACTCGTTCTTCGCCGCGCTCACCGATGACCAGCGCGCGGCGCTGGCCGAGGACGGCGCGTCGGTGACGTTCACGCCCGGCCAGCGCCTGTTCGACGAGGGCGGCATCGCCGACCGGTTCTGGCTGATCGAGGACGGCGGCATCGCCCTGGACCTGCGAGTCCCCGGCCGGGGCGATCAGATCATCGAGACGCTGGGCTCCGGCACGGTCCTCGGCTGGTCGTGGCTGCATCCGCCGTACCGGTGGCATTTCGGCGCGGTCGCCCGGGTGGCCACCGCCGCGATCGAGTTCGAGGCCCCCTCGGTGCGCCGTCGCTGCGACGCCGACCCGGCCTTCGGGTACGCCGCCCTCCGCCTGTTCACGCCGCTCATCACCGAACGGCTGCAGGCGACCCGCCTGCGGCTGCTTGACCTGTATGCCAGCCCAGCCCAGGTCAGGCAGCGCGAAATCCAGCAGGCGGACACATGACCGGCCAGAGAACAGCCATGCCGGCGCTGGCCGAGCCATCGGCCGCGGTGCCCTGCTTTTACCGGGTGGCCTCCCGGCGGGAGGACACCGGCGACACGATCACCGTGGAGCTGACGGAACCGGACGGCCCGGTGCCGGCCTTCGCGCCGGGACAGTTCGCCATGCTGACCGCGCTCGGCGTCGGCGAGGTGCCCATCTCGGTGAGCGGCCTTGGTGACAGCGACGGCGGTCGGGCCCGCCGCCTGCAGCACACGCTGCGCGCGGTGGGCGCGGTCACCCATGCGCTCTGCGCCGTCCAGCCCGGCGGCCTCATCGGCGTGCGCGGCCCGTTCGGCGTCGGCTGGGACGTGGCATCCGCGGCCGGGCGTGACCTCGTGATTGTGGCCGGCGGTATCGGGCTGGCGCCGCTGCGCCCGGTAGTGCTGACCGCGCTCGCCGACCGGTCCAGGTACGGGCGGATCGTGCTCCTGGCAGGCGCGCGGACCCCCGCTGACCTGCTCTACGGCGCCGAGCTTGACCGCTGGCGCCGCGACGGGGTTGAGGTGGCGGTCACGGTCGACCAGGCCGACAGCGGCTGGAGCGGCGACGTCGGGCTGGTGACGGCGCTCATCAAGCCGGCCGGCCTCGCGCCGGGGAACAGCGTGGCGTTCATCTGCGGTCCCGACATCATGATGCGGGTCACCGCCGACGCGCTGGCCGCACTGGGCATTCCCCCGAGCCGGATACGGGTCTCACTCGAGCGCAACATGCGCTGCGGCGTCGCCTGGTGCGGGCACTGCCAGCTCGGGCCGCTGCTGGTCTGCCGGGACGGCCCGGTGGTCGGCTACGACCGGGCGGCGGCGCTGATGAGAGTGCGGGAGCTGTGATGAGCGGACCTACCCCAAGCCTGGCGGTGTGGAAGTTCGCCTCCTGCGACGGCTGCCAGCTCACGCTGCTCGACTGCGAGGATGAGCTGCTGGCGATCGCCGACCGGGTGGAGATCGCGCACTTCACCGAGGCCTCGAGCCAGACCCGGCCCGGCCCGTACGACGTGTCCCTGGTGGAGGGCTCGATCACCACCGCCGCCGACGCCGAGCGGATCCGCCAGGTCCGCGAGATGTCGCGGACGCTGGTGACGATCGGGGCGTGCGCGACCGCCGGCGGCGTCCAGGGCTTGCGGAACTTCGCCGACGTCCGGGAGTTCACCTCGGTCGTGTACGCGCGGCCCGAGTACATCTCCACGCTGGCCACGTCGACCCCGATCGCGGCCCACGTGGACGTCGACTTCGAGCTGCACGGCTGCCCGATCGACCGGCGTCAGCTCCTCGAGGTCATCACCGCCCTGCTCGTCGGCCGCAAGCCGAACATCCCGGCCCACAGCGTGTGCTTCGAGTGCAAGCAGCGCGGCAACGTGTGCGTGGTGGTCGCGCACGGCACGCCGTGTCTCGGGCCGGTGACGCACGCCGGCTGCGGCGCTCTCTGCCCGGCCCACCAGCGCGGCTGCTACGGCTGTTTCGGGCCGATGGAGACACCCAACGCGGGCGCCCAGGTCGGACTGCTGCGGGCCGCGGGCATGGACGAGGCCGATGTCCGGCGCGCGTTCCGCACCTTCAACGCCGGCGCGCCCGCGTTCATCGAACTGTCCCAGGTCACCGCGGGACCGCCGCCGGGACGCGGGCCGCGCGACATCCCGGAAGGGCGGCAGGGTGAGTGACAAGGCCGATCGCACGCTTACGGTCCGCGCGCTGGCCCGGGTGGAGGGCGAGGGCGCGATGCACGTGCGGGTGCGCGGCGGCGCCGTCGAGGACGTGCGGCTGGAGATCTACGAGCCGCCCCGGTTTTTCGAGGCGCTGCTGCGCGGCCGGCGGCACACCGAGCCGCCCGACATCACCGCCCGCATCTGCGGGATCTGCCCGGTCGCGTACCAGATGAGCGCGTGCCTGGCGATCGAGGCGGCCTGCGGGATCGAGGTCTCCGAGGCGGTCGCCGATCTTCGGCGGCTGCTCTACTGCGGCGAGTGGATCGAAAGCCACGCGCTGCACATCTACCTGCTGCACGCGCCCGACTTCCTCGGCTACGCCAGCGCGCTCGACCTCGCCAGGAACGGCCGCGGCACCCAGCTGGTGGAGCGAGGGCTGAAGCTGAAGAAGGCCGGCAACGCGATCATGGAACTGGTCGGCGGCCGGGCCATCCATCCGGTCAACGTCCGGGTGGGCGGTTTCTACCGGGCGCCGGCCGAAGACCGAGCTGACGGCCCTAGCCGAGCAGCTGCGGGCCGCGCTTGACCTGGCGCTGGACACCGTGACCTGGGCGGCCGGGTTCGAATTCCCCGACTTCGAGCACGACCACGAGATGCTGGCCCTGGTCAGCCCGGGGCAGTACGCCATCGACCGGGGCACGGTCGCCTCCACCAGAGGTCTGAGGTTCCCCCCGTCGGTGTTCGAGGACCACATCATCGAAGAGCAGGTGCCGCACTCGACCGCGCTGCACGCCCGGCTGGCGGGGCGAGGCCGCTACCTGACCGGCCCGACCGCCCGCTACACGCTGAGCAGCCAGTGGCTGTCCCCGGTGGCACGGCAGGCGGCCGACGCGGCCGGCCTCGGCGCCGACTGTCGCAACCCGTTCCGCAGCATCCTGGTCCGCGCCGTCGAGGTGGTGTACGCGGTGGAGGAGGCGCTGCGGCTGATCGAACGGTACGAACCGCCCGCGCCGTGCTATCGGGAGGTTCCGCCGCGCGCCGCCGTCGGGCACGGCGCCACCGAGGCACCGCGCGGCGTGCTGTTCCACCGGTACGCCATCGACGCGGAGGGTCTCATCACCTCCGCCCGGATCGTGCCGCCCACCTCGCAGAATCAGGCCAGCATCGAAGACGACCTGCGCCGGTTCGTCGCCGCCCGGCTGGATCTCGACGACCAGCAGCTGACTCGCCAGTGCGAGCAGGCGATCCGCAACTACGACCCGTGCATCTCCTGCTCGACCCATTTCCTCAATCTCACGATCGATCGCGGATGACCGGACGAGGCCATCCCGGCCGGCCCACGGTGGTGGTAGGCGTGGGCAACGAGTTCCGCCGCGATGACGGAGCCGGGCCCGCGGTGATCGCCCGGCTGCGCGCCCTCCAGCCAGGTGACGCCGGCCTTTCCGGCGTGACCCTGGCGGTCAGCGACGGGGAGCCGGGCCGGCTGATGGACCTGTGGGAAGGCGCCAGGCTCGCGGTGGTGATCGACGCCGTGCGGGACACTGCCAGGCCTCCCGGGCACACCACCCGGCTCGCGCCCGACGCCCTGGCGGGCGCGGCGGTCGGCGCCGCCGCCAGCTCGCACGGCATCGGCCTGGGCGACACGGTGGAGCTGGCCCGGGCGCTGGGCTGCCTGCCCGCCCGGCTCACGGTCCTCGCCGTGGTCGGCCGCGACTTCGGCCTCGGCGCCGGGCTGACCGCCGAAGTGGCGGCCGCGGTAGCGAAGCTGGTCGAGCAGGTGCGCGAGATCGTGCGCTGACCCCGCCGCGGGAGAGCTTCCGAGTATGCGGAGGGACTTAAGTCACGCTGTGCCGCCATTTCGCGACTATTGGCAGGACTTGTGTCCCTGGCGGCTCGGCCGGCCCGGGCGGATCCTGGTTCTAGGCAGCCTCGGGCCGAGATCGATGTCGCTTCAGCGGCCGAGACGGCGTGGCTGCCTGCGGTCGAAGGAGGCCTGCCGTGAAAGTCCTAGTCATCGTTGTCGTCATCGTCGCCGTGCTGGTCCTGCTCGGGCTGGTGATGGCGGTGAAGGTCGTCAAGCAGTACGAGCAGGGGGTGCTGTTCCGACTCGGCCGGGTGCGGGGCCCGCGGAACCCGGGGCTGCGGGTGATCATCCCGTTCATCGACGTGCTGCACCGGGTGTCGCTGCGGATCATCACGATGCCGATCCAGTCCCAGGGCATCATCACCCGGGACAACGTCAGCGTCGACGTGTCCGCGGTCGCGTACTTCCGGGTGGTCGACGCGGTCAAGTCGGTCGTCGCGATCGAGAACGTGCGCGCCGCGATCGACCAGATCGCGCAGACCACGCTGCGCAAGGTCGTGGGCCAGCACTCGCTGGACCAGACGCTGTCGGAGACCGACCAGATCAACCTGGACATCCGCCAGATCCTCGACGTCACCACCGCCGACTGGGGCGTGGAGGTCACCCTGGTGGAGCTGAAGGACATCCAGCTGCCAGACAGCATGAAGCGCGCCATGGCCCGGCAGGCCGAGGCCGAGAGGGAGAAGAGGGCGAAGATCATCAACGCCGAGGGCGAGGCGATGGCTGCGGCCGCGCTGGGCGAGGCATCGGACACGATGATGGCCCACCCGCTGGCGCTGCAGCTGCGGAACCTGCAGAGCCTGGTCGAGATCGGCGTCGACAAGAACACGACCGTGGTGTTCCCGGCCCCGCTGATGAGCACGATCGAGGAACTAGGCTCCTTCCTCGCCCGCGAGAAGACCGCCGCCAGCACCAGCCTCAGGTCCGCGGCCGCGGGCGCGACGCCTGCCGCAGTGCCGGCGCCAGGCGGGGTTACCCAGGCCGCCTAGCGGCCAGCCGGGTCCACGCTGTGCGCCTCCCCGGGCGGAAAGGCCGAACGGGGAGGGCGCACAGCACGGAATCGAGCAAGCCCCTCTTCGTCACCTGCTGTGAGGACTTAAGTCCCTGGTCACGCCGCCGCCGGCGGCGTGCACTAGGAGGGCTCGGCCCCATCGCCGTCGCGCTCGGGTTCGCCGCCGCGCTGATCTGCCCGCCCGCATAGTGACCCGAATGCACTTTCGTGCTGATGCCCGACCTACGACTGCCGGCCAGGACCGAGATAGAGGAGCAGCAAATGCCAGGACAAGAACAGCACTCTGGATCCCGCATCGTGGCGGGGGTCGACGGCTCCCCCTCATCGGTGAGCGCCCTGCGCTGGGCCATAGGGCAGGCCGAGATCACCGGCGCGGCCGTGGACGCCGTGCTCGCCTGGCACTACCCGGTCCCCACCGGCGGCTACGGATGGGCGCCAACCGGCATGGCAACATCCTTCAACTTCAAGGAAAATGCGGAGAAGGTCCTGGCCGAAGCGATCAGCACGGCCTACGGCCCGGGCGGCAGCGTCCCTGTGCGCGCCCGAGTCGTCGAGGGGAACCCCGCGCGGGTACTGCTCGATGCCTCCGACGGCGCCGATCTCCTGGTCGTGGGCAGTCGCGGGCACGGCGGGTTCGCCGAGGCGCTGCTCGGCTCGGTCAGCCAGCACTGCGTGCATCACGCGCGCTGCCCCGTTGTCGTGATCCGCGGCCAGCAACATGACTGACCGCGCCCCCGGGACGGCGGCCACGCCCGCGGCGAGCACGATCCCGTCGCACCTTCAGGCGCACCCGCGCAGTCAGGGGCACGAGCGTGAATGCCGAGGTTGAAGTTGAGGGCGTGACCAAGCGGTTCGCCGACACGCTGGCGCTGGATGACGTGTCGTTCAGCGTTCCACGGGGCGAGGTCCTGGCCCTGCTGGGCCCGAACGGGGCCGGGAAGACCACCCTGATCCGGGTGCTGACGACTCTGCTCGAGGCCGACAGCGGCCGCGCCCGGGTGGCGGGCCTGGACGTCCGGAAGGACGCCCGGGCGATCCGGTCGCTGATCGGGCTCGCGGGCCAGTACGCCACCGTCGACGAGCTGCTCACCGGCCGGGAGAACCTCGAGCTCATCGGGCTCCTCTACCACCTCGACAAGGCGGTGTACCGGCGCCGGGCGCAGGACGCCCTGGAGCGGATGTCGCTCACCGGCGCCGGCGACCATCTGGTCAAGACTTACTCGGGCGGCATGCGGCGGCGGCTTGACCTTGCCGCCAGCCTCATCGGGCGCCCGCCGGTGCTGTTCCTTGACGAGCCCACCACCGGCCTTGACCCCCGCACGCGGAACGACCTGTGGCAGCTCATCGAGGAGCTCGTCGCCGAGGGCACGACGGTGCTGCTTACCACCCAGTACATGGAAGAAGCGGAACACCTGGCCCGCGCCATCGTCGTCCTCGACGCCGGGCGCATCGCCGCCCAGGGAACCGCCGACGAGCTCAAGGACCAACTCGGCGGCGACGTGCTCGAGGTGCGGGTGGCCAGGCGGGCCGACCTGGGAAAGGCCGCCTCGCTCATCGCGGGCCTGACCGGCGCGTCGCCCCGCCTCGAAGCCGACCTCAACCGGGTCACGATCCCGGTCAGAGGGGGCCCCCGAATTCTCATCGCGGCCGGACGGGCGCTCGACGACGCGGGCGTCGAGCTTGAGGACCTGGGGATCCGGCGCCCCTCGCTCGACGACGTCTTCCTGTCACTCACCGGCCATCCGGCCGCCCCGGGCGACGACGCAGGCCAGGCGCCGCACTCAGCGGAGGCGAACCGATGACCGACGTGGTGATCAGGCAGCCGACGGCCCAGGCCCGACCGCTGACCCTGAGGCTGGCCGTCCGCGACATCGGGGGCATCACCAAGCGCAACCTGCTGCGGATCATCCGCACGCCCCAGTTGCTGTTCATGTCGGTCGTCCAGCCGACGATCATCCTGCTGCTGTTCCGCTACGTGCTTGGCGGCGCCATCCGCGTGCCCGGGCTCGACTACGTCGACTACGTCGTGCCCGGCATCTTCCTCGAGGCGGTCCTGATCGGCGGCATGACCACGGCGCTGGCCCTGGCCCAGGACCTCCAGGCCGGCATCGTCGACCGCTTCCGCAGCCTGCCGATGGCCCGGCCGGCGTTCCTGGCCGGCCGGACCATCGCCGACGTCTGCCGCAGCGTGCTGGCGCTGGCGTTCCTGATCGGCCTGGGGCTGGCGGTCGGCTTCCGTTTCCACAACAGCGCCGGGGCATGCCTGGTCGGCGTCGTCCTCATCATCGCCTTCGGCTACGCCATGAGCTGGGTCTACGCCGCGATCGGACTGGCTGTCAAGGACCCTCAGACCGCCCAGATGGCCTCGATCCTGCCCATGTTCATTCTCTTCTTCGCCAGCTCGGCGCTGGTCCCCGTCTCCACTATGCCCGGCTGGCTGCAGCCGTTCGCCCGCAATCAGCCCGCCACCCCCACCATCAACGCCGTCCGGGCGCTGTTCGAGGGCGGGCCCGTCTATCACGACCTGTGGCTGGCGGCCCTGTGGTGCGTCGGGATCTTCGTCGTCTTCCTGGCCATCTCGCTGAACCTCTACCGCAAGGCCACCGCCTGACTGCGGTCATCACCCGGCCGCGGCCGGGCGCTTGCCCCAGCGCGGCCGAAGGACGGAGGTCGAGGTGCGGGACCTTCGCCCCTAACCGGATGGCTGCTGCACTGGTTTTGTGTGGATATGTCCGGGGGCAAGGAGGGGCTTTGCCCCGCGAGCCGAGAAGGAGTACATGGCATGGCGAACCCAGTGGAGGGCAGGCGCGACTGGCTCGCGGTCCTGTCGCTGGGCTTTAGCGTTGATCGCGACGGCAAACGGCGCAAGCCGGTATGGATCAATGTGGCAATTCTTGGAGTGCTGCTGCCAGGCTTCGCGATGTGGGGTCTCTACCGCGCCTTCACCACCCCCGCCGGCATCGGTCTGTGGGCGCTGACGGCAGCCCTGTACCTATTCACGTTGTTCGGCGTGACGCTGGGGAACCATCGCTACTGGACCCACCGCGGATTCGAGGCCAGGCTCCCGCTCCGGGTGCTGCTGGCCGTGGCGAGCGGCATGTCGATGGAGGGCAGCATCCAGCAGTGGGTGATGAACCACCGCGCCCACCACAGCTTCGCCGACGTGGCGGGCAAGGACCCGCACTCACCGTACGAATACCCGGGCTGGCGGGGATACAAGGGCCTCCTGTGGGCGCAGGGCGTCTGGCTGTTCTTCGCGTACGAGCGGCCGCCGGGTTTCGCGGTGCACCGCGACCTGGCCGCCGACCGAGTGGTGCAATGGGAGCGCCGTGCGTTCCCCTTGCTGGTGGTGGCGAACTTCGGGGTGCCGCTGGCGTTCTACCCGCTGTACGGGTGGAACGCAGTGCTGATAGCCGGGGCGCTGCGCACGGCAGCCCTCCTGACCGCCACCGGCATGGTCAACTCCGTCTGCCACAAATGGGGCAGCCGGGCCAAAGACAGCAGCGGGCACGAGTACCGCGCAGACGACAGCCGCAACAATTTCCTCGTCGCTACGGTGGCAGGCGGCGAGGGTAACCACAGCTGGCACCACGCCGACCCCGCCTGCCCCCGCCACGGCCGCAGGATCGTACTGGACGCCGAGGCCGCGGCAGCCGGGGCCAAGCCCGACCGCAGCTGGCACCCCGACGCCACCTGGCGGCTCATCCAGCTCCTCGCCCTGCTGGGCCTCATCCGCAACATGAAGAAACCGAGGGTGACGGTCCACTTCGCGGCCAAGCAGCTGGTGCCCAGTCAGTCGCTGCGGCAGACTCACCGCGAATGGGACATCGAAGAGCCGCCGGAAACCCAAGCGCTCCTCGCCGCATGACCCGGAGGGAGGCTGGCCGCAAGCGGTCAGCCTCCCTCCGGTTTACGGCTTGCCCCTGCCCCGGGCGGCCACGGCCGCGTGGCTGGTCTTGCCGCCGCGGCTGGTCCGCACATCCGACCGCTTTCACATGTTGTGCATCTGCCAGATGCGGCGGATATCGTCTTTGCCCGCCAGCAGCGCCACGCCCACGGCTGCAACCGCTGCCGCTGATCCCAGCGCAAACCACTTCTTCACCGTTCCCACCTCCCTAGTTCTGCTTCCTGTCCCTAGTCCACGCTCGGTGCCCGCGCTGCGGTAGGGATGAACGGCCAGGATCAGCGGGGCAAACGTCCCGGGTCACCGTTCGTGAAGAGTTGCGGGTGCGGTTAGCGACGGGCGGGCCGGCGCAGTAGCTTCCAGGTCAAGAACGCGAAGACGGTGGCCAAGGCCAGTTGAAGGACCATGCTGACGGCCCAGGCGTGCACCGAGTGATTCCACAGGGGGTCGGGGGTGGCGCCCGGCGGGGGCGGGGTGACGTGGTTGAGGTCGATGGTGGACGCGACCGCGGCGAAGCCCCAGCGGGACGGGGTGAGCCAGGCGAGCTGCTCGAGGCCGGCGGTGCCGTTTAGCCGGATGACGCCGCCGCTGAGGACGACTTCCACCAGGACCGTGACCACCAGGAGCGGGAGCGTCTTATCGGAGGAGTTGACCGCGGCCGAGATGAGCAGGCCGGCCGTCATCGAGGCGATGGCCAGGACGGCGACGCCGAGCATGATCTCGGCCAGCGGGAAGGAGGTCAGCACGCCCCGGGCCGGCATCGGGCGGCCGGCCAGGCCAATGGCGACGAGCACGACCGACTGGACGGCGCTGATGACGCCGAGGACGACGAGCTTGGACAAAAGGTAGGCGACGGGCGACAGGCCCGCCGCCCGTTCCCTGGTGTAGATCGCGCGTTCCTTGACCAGTTCCCTGACCGCGTTGGCGACGCCGATCAGGCACGCGCTCATCACCAGGATGAGCAGCAGCTGGATGGCCAGGCCGTTGCTCGGGCCGACCAGGCCCCCCGCATCGGGAATGGCCCTGATCAGGCCGCCGAGGATGACGGGGAGCAGGGCGATCACGCCGACGTAGTTGCGGTCGGAGGCGATGACCGACAGGTACCGGCGGACCAGGGTGGACAGCTGCGCGAGGCGGCCGGCCGGGCGCGGCGGCGGAGCGGCGACGGCGCGCGCCGCGCTGGCGTCAGGCCGCGCCTCGGCCGCGCCCAGGGCCTGCAGCGGGCCGCTGGTGTAGCGGGCGTAGTAGACGGAGCGGCGGTAGTCGGCGGCCCAGTCCCGGTCCGGCTGCGCCTCGAAGTCCTGGAAGATCTCGGCCCAGTCGTCGTGGCCGAAGTGGCGCAGCCCGTCGGCCGGAGTACCGAAGTAGGCGACCTTCCCGCCGGGCACCAGCACCAGCAGCCGGTCGCAGCTGGCCAGGTTGGCGACGCTGTGGGTCACGACCATGACCGTGCGGCCGTCCTCGGCCAGCTGGGCGAGCATCTCCATGACCGACTTGTCCAGTCCCGGGTCAAGGCCGGAGGTCGGCTCGTCGAGGAACAGCAGGCTCGGCTTGGTGAGCAGTTCGAGCGCCACGTTAACGCGTTTCTGCTGGCCGCCCGAGAGGCTGCCGGTGCGGGTGTCGGCGTGCCTGGCCAGGGACAGTTCGCCCAGCACCTCATCGACCCGGCGGGAGCGCTCGGCCGCGGTCGTGTCCTGGGGGAACCGCAGCTCGGCGGCGTACGACAGGCCGCGGCGGGCCGAGAGCTGGGTGTGCAGGATGTTCTCCTGCGGGACCAGTCCGATGCGGTGCCGTAGCTCCGCGTAGTTGGCGTACAGGTCGCGGCCGTCGTACAGGACGCTGCCGCTGGTGGCGGGGCGCATCCCGGTGAGCGCGCCGAGCAGGGTCGACTTGCCGGCGCCGCTCGGCCCGATGACGCCGAGCAGGCAGCGTTCCGGCAGCGGGAAGGAGACGTGGTCGAGTAGTACCTTCCCGCTTGGCAAGGTGACGGTCAGGCCGCGCGCGCTGAGCAGCACCCCCTCGGCCGCGTCGAACTCCTGCAGCTCGTTGCCTGCCAGCCGGAACGTGGCCGCGCCGATCCCGATCACGTCGGCCTCGGTGACCACCGTGGTGGTGATCCGCTGGCCGTTGACGAAGGTGCCGTTGCTGCTGCCGGTGTCGGTGAGCCGGAAGCGGCCGCCGCCAAGGTCGCGTAGTTCGGCGTGGCGGCGAGACACCCGCAGGTCCCTGATGACCACGTCGCTGTCGTCGGCCCGGCCGATGCGCAACGGCCGGTCGAGCACCCGGGTGATCCCCGTTGGCTGCCTGTCCGCCAGCGGGTGGCCGGGCCGTAGCACGGTGGCCGCGTGGGTGGCAGGGACCGGACCCGCGGCGACGCGCCCGGCTTCGGCGGCTTCGGGCACCGAGCAGGTCAGCAGTGGGCCGTCCTTCGGGTGGCCGAGCCGGATCTGGACCGTGCCCGTGATCTGCATGCGGCTCACGTGCGACCCGTCGGAGAACGTGCCGTTGGTGCTGCCAGCATCCTGGATCAGCCACTGCCCGGCGGCTGCGACCAGCTCGGCGTGCCGCCAGGAGACCACGGGGGCGTCGACCGTCACGTCCGCGCCCGGGTCCCGGCCGATCCGGTAGACGGCCCCGGGCGACAGGGTGACGGTGCCGCCGCTGCTGCGCACGACCAGCGGCGGGGCGTCTGACCGCCCGTCTTCGGAATCGGCGTCAGGCCCGACGGCGTCGAGTTCTCCGTCGGGGGACTCAGCGTCGGCTGTCGTCATGTGCGCGCTCCGTTTAGGTCGGACGGGACGTCGGGGCGGTACGACCGATTACCGGGGGACCATGCCTTCGTCCGAATCCTCCGGCCCATGGCCCCTCGGGGCAAGAGGATACCGAGTTGGGACACGCCGAGTCCCTCTCAG
Source organism: uncultured Actinomycetota bacterium (assembly GCA_963836195.1). Lineage (GTDB taxonomy): Bacteria > Actinomycetota > Actinomycetes > Streptosporangiales > Streptosporangiaceae > Trebonia. The sequence goes on from CAWIIX010000007.1 coordinate 210,944, forward strand.
CGCCGGTTCCTGCGGACGTACAGCCACACCGACACCGGCATGAGCACGGCCAGCAGGGCGAGCGACCAGGCCGCCGACGCCACCTCGGGATGGCGCATCGGCCAGGCCGAGATCGCGGCGGCCGGATCGGGGTTGCCGAGCAGTTGCCGGCACGCGGCGGCCAGGTCACTGACCGGGTTCCAGTCCGCAACCGCCTGCAGCCAGCCGGGCATCGCCGTCGTGGCGATGAACGCGTTCGAGGTGAGCGATAGCGGGACGATCACGGTCAGCCCGACGGCCTGGGCCGCCTCCGGGCCGCGGGCGAGCATCCCGACGCACGCCCCGGCCCAGGCCGCGCAGTAACCGAAGAGCAGCGCGAGCCCCGCCGCGCCGGCCATGCCCGCCGGGCTGCCGTGCACCCGCCAGCCGACCGCGAGTCCGGTACCAGCGGCGACTGCGGCGGCGAGCACGCTGGTGACGAGGTCGGCCAGGGTGCGGCCGGCGATGAAGGCCAGCCGCGACATCGGCAGCGCCCGGAGACGATCGACCAGCCCGGTGGACTGGTCGACCGCCATGCTGATGGCCGCGCCCTGGGTGGCTGCCCCCATGTTCACGGCGATGACGCCGGCGACGAGGTAATCACGGTAATTCCCGCCGCCGGGCAGCTTGATCGCGCCGTCGAACACGTAGCTGAACAGCAGCACGAGAACAACGGGTTGGACGGTCACGTTCAGAACCTGTTCCGGTGTGCTGGCGATCCGCGTGAGCGCACGGCCGGTGAGCACGCCGACGTCGCTCAGCGCCCAGCCCAGCGAACGGGCGGCGCCGGCCAGCCGAGTCCTCGTCGTCGGCCGCGCGACAGCGCCGCCTGGTTCAAGCGGCAGCCGGGCCAGGCCGGTCAGCGCGCTCATGGCCGCCCCCCGGTCAGCGTGAGGAAAACGTCGTCGAGCGTTGGGGTGCGGACGGTGACGTCGTCGGCGTGGATGCCCGCGGCGTCCAATGCCCTGACGGCGTCGGCGACCAGCCCCGGGCGGGGTATTACCGGCAGCTCCAGGCCGTGCCCGGGGGCTAGCCGACGGGCCTGGCCGGCTGCCAGGCAGGCGAGCGCCGCCGCCACCGGGGACAGCGGGGCGGTGGCGGCGACGGTCACCCGCAGCCAGGAGGCGCCGGCCGTCGCCTTGAGCTCGGCCGGAGTCCCCTCGGCGGTGACCCGGCCGCCGTCGATGACGCAGACCCGGTCCGCGAGCCGGTCCGCCTCCTCCAGGTACTGCGTGGTCAGCAGCAGCGTGGTGCCGCCGGCGACCAGGTCGGTGATGAGCTCCCAGAGAGCGAACCTGCTGGCCGGATCGAGACCGGTAGTGGGCTCGTCGAGGAACAACACTCGCGGCTCGGTGAGCAGGCTCGCCGCCAGGTCAAGACGCCGGCGCATACCGCCGGAGTAGCACCGCACCGGCCGGCTGGCCGCCGCGTCCAGGCCAAAGACGGTGAGCAGTTCGGCCGCCCGGTCCCTCGCCTGGCGTCTGCCCAGCCGCGACAGCCGGCCGAGCATGATGAGGTTGGCGCGGCCGCTCAGGCACTCGTCGACCGAGGTGTGCTGGCCGGCCAGGCCGATGCTGCGGCGCACCGCCGCTCCGTCGGCGACGACGTCGTGGCCGGCCACCAGGGCCGTGCCCGCGTCCGGGCGCAGCAGCGTGGTGAGCACCCGGATCGCGGTGGTCTTGCCCGCCCCGTTCCGGCCGAGCAGGCACATCGTCGTGCCGACCGGAACAGCGAGGTCAAGGCCGGACAGCGCGCGGACGCGGCCGAACGACTTGACCAGCCCCCGAGCATGCACCATCACGGATACGGGCATGGGCGGTTCCTTCTGCTCGGGGATGCGGGAAACTTGCACCGCAGGAGACTACATTCCGGCCGGGAACGACCCAGACTACGGATGGTGCTGGCTGGTGGGCAGACATCGCTCGATCCTTATCGACGCCCGCGTGAACGGGATACCGGGCGGGCACGGCCTCGCCCGGTCGGTGCTCGGCCTTGCCAGCCAGCTGAGCGAGCCCGATGACGGCAGCGCGCTGCGAGTCCTGGTCAATACCCACCGCAGGCAGTTGTTTCCGCTCGACTGCCTGCCCGCCCACGCGGACGTGGTACACACCGACATCGCTCCCGGCGCGGCCCACCGCTGCCACGAGCTCGCCGCGGCGCTGCGCGCGCTGCACACGGCCGTCGTCTACGTGCCGTACATGTCCTTCACCCCGCTGCTGCGGCCTTGCCCGTTCGTGGTCACGCTGCATGACACAACGCTGGAGAAGGACCCTGGCTACGCCGGGGGATGGCTGCGCCAGCAGGCATCGGTGGCTGGCACCCGCCTCGTGCTGCGGCACGCGGCGGCGGTCACGGCGCCGAGCAGCGCCAGCCTGAGCGAGATCAAGGCGCGCTACCCGCGGGCGCCGCATTCGACGCTGGTCCCCAACGGGATCCACTCGGCGGTCTACGCCGAAGTGCCCGCCAGCGCGATCGCCCGGGCCAGAGAGCGCTATCGGCTGCCAGCGGAGTTCGTCCTTGCGGTCGGCGCGCACCGCCCGCACAAGAATCACCAGGTGCTGATCCGTGCGCTCGGCTATCTTCCCGAGCGGGTGCACCTGGTGCTTGTCGGATACTTCGACCGCAATTTCCGCGACCCGCTGCCAGCGCTCATCGACCGGCTGGGCCTGCGGGAGCGGGTGCGGCTGGTGCCCGAGGTGGACGATGAGCTGCTGCCGGCCGTGTACCGCGCCGCGTCGGCGTTCGCGTTTCCCTCGCTGTCGGAGGGATTCGGTCTGCCCGCGCTCGAGGCCCTGGCCGCCGGCGTGCCGTCGGCGGTCAGCGACATCCCCGTCCTCGCCGAGGTCACCGGGGGCGCGGCGCTGCTCGTGCCGCCCCATGACGCGCGGGCATGGGCCGATGCGCTCGCCACCCTGCTGCACGACTCCGCGCTGCGCGCCGGGATGTCCGCCGCTGGGCGCGCCGTGGCGCGCGCCGCCACCTGGCGGCGCGGCGCGGCCGTTCTCGGCCGCCTGCTGTCCGACGTGGCCGACGGCCGCGTCCCCGGCTCCGGGCATGACATCCCCCGCTCCGTGCCATGAGGCACGTCCCATGAATTAGGTTCGGCCATCGCCCCATCCATCCGCAAGCGCCCGTTAGGCCCGATGTGTCGGCCCCGGGTCTGCGCGCACACGGGGGACACCCGCTGGCCCGCGCGGCCCGCTAGCCCGACCGCGGGAAAGGCATGCGCATGCGAGTCACCCCGCGTCCGTTCGGCCAAAGATTTAAAAGCTTTTCTTCCGAACGGTCCCTGGGCGACTCCAGTCCGCAGGATTCACCAGTCACCACGGGGCGCCGTTGGCGCCGCGCAGCGCGCGGACGTAACCCGCGCGTTCGTAGGCGGCCTGATCGGTGCCCGCGGGCACGGCCAGCAGCCCGCGCAGGTCGCCGACCGAGGCGTAGCCCTTGCGGGTCATCCACTCCGATAGGCCGTCGAGCAAGACGGCGGCGTGCTCGGGTCCGTGCCGGATCAGCGCGGACGCGGTCATCACGACGTCGGCCCCGGCCAGCAGGTACTTGACCACATCGGCCGGTCCCTCGACGCCGCTGGTCGCCGCCAGCGAGGCGCGGACCTGCCGGCGCAGCAGGGAGATCCAGGTGAGCGGCAGCCGGGCGTCGGCCGGGCTTGACAGGCTCACGCCGGGCAGCACGGCCAGGGTCTCTGTGTCGATGTCGGGCTGAAGGAACCGGTTGAAGAGAATCAGGCCGTCCGCGCCGGCCTTGTCCAGCCGCAGCGCGATCTCGCCCGGGGAGCTGAACTGCGGGCCGAGCTTGACCGCCACCGGCACGCTGACCACGTCTTTGACCTGGCTCAGGATGTCGACGTGGCGTTGCTCGACCTCCTGGCCGGTCAGGTGAGGGTTACTTGCTATGTAGTAGATGTTGACCTCGATCGCCGCGGCGCCCGCCTCCTGCATCGCCCGCGCGTAGTAGGTCCAGCCGCCCCGCGTCACGCCGTTGAGGCTGGCGATCACCGGGATGTCCACGGTCTTGGCCGCGCGCTCGAGCAGGCTCAGGTAGCGGCGCGGGCCGGTGTCGTGGTCCGCTCCGGCCGGGAAGTAGGACAGCGATTCGGCGAAGCTGTCGGCGCCGGCGTCGGCCAGCCGCGCGTTCCGTTCCCTTTCCTGCCGCAGCTGCTCCTCAAACAGGGAAAACAGCACGACCGCGCCTACCCCCGCGTCGGCTAGCCGACGCACGCCGTCGAGGGTGTTGGAGAGCGGGGACGCCGAGGCGACGAGCGGGTTCCGCAGCGGCAGGCCCAGGTAGCAGGTCGACAGGTCCATCAGCTCTCCTTCCGAGCGTCGGCCGGGAACATGTGCGCGCCGCGGGTAGCCATCTCCTCGTAGGTGTCCCAGCGCTGGTTGACGGCTTCCTGGGCGAGGATGCCCAGCCGTTCGGCCTCGGCCGGGTGGGTGTTGGCGAGGGCGCGGTACCGCAACTCCCGCTGGGTGTAGTCGGCCAGCGCGATGCGGGGCCTGGGCGAGTCGAGCAGGAACGGGTTGTCGCCGGCCGCCCGCACCATCGGGTCGTAGCGCACCAGCGGCCAGTAGCCGCTGGCCACGGCCCGGTACTGCTGGTCGAGCCCGTCGCGCATCTCGATGCCGTGCGCGATGCAGTGGCTGTAGGCGATGATGAGCGACGGCCCGTCGTAGGCCTCCGCCTCGCGGAAGGCGCGCAGGGTCTGCTGCGGGTCGGCGCCCATCGCCACCCGGGCGACGTACACGTAGCCGTAGGCGATCGCCTGCAGCGCGAGATCCTTCTTGGGCACGGTCTTGCCGGCCGCGGCGAACTTGGCGACGGCCCCGAGCGGCGTCGCCTTCGACGACTGGCCGCCGGTGTTGGAGTAGACCTCGGTGTCGAGCACCAGCACGTTCACGTTGCGCCCGCTGGCCAGCACGTGGTCGAGCCCGCCGGAGCCGATGTCGTAGGCCCAGCCGTCGCCGCCGACGATCCACACGCTGCGCCGGAGGAGGTGATCGGCCACGCTGCGGAGGTCGGCGGCGGGCCCGTCCAGGCCGTTAATGCCTTCGAGGCGGTCAAGTCGCCGCTTCAGCTCGGCCACCCGCCCGTGCTGCGCGCTCAGCTCCGACTCGGTGAGCTGCGGCGCGCGGAGGATATCGTCGGCCAGGCCGTCACCGACCGCGTCCCGCAGCTCGGTCAGGCGGCGCCGGGCGAGCTCGCTGTGCCGGTCGGCGGCCAGCCGGAATCCGAGCCCGAACTCGGCATTGTCCTCGAACAGGGAGTTGGACCAGGCCGGACCGCGCCCGTCGGGGCCGGTGGTCCACGGGGTGGTGGGCAGGTTCCCGCCGTAGATCGAGGAGCAGCCGGTGGCGTTGGCGACCATCAGCCGCTCGCCGAACAACTGCGACAGCAGCTTGACGTACGGTGTCTCGCCGCAGCCCGCGCAGGCGCCGGAGAACTCGAACAGCGGTAGCAGGAACTGCGTGCCGCGCACGGTGCCGAAGTCCACCCGGGACCGGTCGGCCACCGGCAGCGTCTCGAAGAACGCGACGTTGTCCCGCTCCGCGGCCACCAGCGGCTCCCGCGGTGCGAGGTTGATCGCCTTGCGCGCCGGATCCGTCGGCGCCCCGACCGGGCAGGCCTGCACGCACAGCTCGCAGCCGGTGCAGTCCTCCACGTATACCTGGAGCGTGAAGCGGGTGTCGGGGAGCCCGCGGGCGTCCAGCGGAGCCGACCGGAAATCCGCCGGCGCCCCGGCCAGCAGCGACTCGTCGTAATAGGTGGATCTGATCACGCTGTGCGGGCACACGAAGCTGCAGTTGCCGCACTGGATGCACAGGTCCGGATCCCACTCCGCGACCAGCTCGGAGATGTTCCGCTTCTCGTACGCCGCGGTGCCGCTCGGATAGGTGCCGTCTACCGGCAGCGCGCTGACCGGCAGGTCGTCACCGTGGTCGGCCATCATCGCGGCGGTGACGGTGCGGACGAACTCGGGCGCGCTGGCGGGCACCACCGCCGGCAGCTCCCGGTCGGACGTCACCGTGCCGGGCACCTCGATCCGGTGCAGCCCCTCAAGGGCGCGGTCGACGGCGGCGTGGTTGCGGGCGACCACCTCGGCGCCCCGGCGGCTGTAGCTCTTGACGATGGCCGACTTGATCTTGGCGATCGCCTCCTCACGCGGCAGCACCCCCGAGATGGCGAAGAAGCAGGTCTGCAGCACGGTGTTGGTCCGGCCGGCCAGCCCGGCGTCGCGGGCGATCTGGTCGGCGTCGATCGCGTACACCTCGATCCGCTTGGCGAGGACCTTCTCCTGGACCGGGCGGGGCAGCGCATCCCATACTTCGTCCGGCCGATGCGAGCAGTTCAGCAGCAGCGTCGCTCCTGGCGCCGCCAGACCGAGCACGTCTACCCGGTCCAGCAGCCCGAAGTGATGACAGCCGACGAAGCCGGCCTGCTGCACCAGGTAGGGCGCGCGGATCGGCTGCGGGCCGAAACGCAGGTGCGAGACGGTCTGCGAGCCCGATTTCTTCGAGTCGTAGACGAAGTACCCCTGTGCGTTGAGGTTCTCCTCGGCGCCGAGGATCTTGATCGTGTTCTTGTTCGCGCCGACGGTTCCGTCCGAGCCGAGGCCGAAGAAGACCGCGCGGACGGTGCCGGGCGGCTCGATGTCCAGCGACGCGTCGTACGGCAGGCTCAGCCCGGACACGTCATCGATGATGCCGATCGTGAACCGGCGCCGCGGCTGCTCCCGGGCCAGCTCCGCGAACACGCCGGCGACCATGCCGGGGGTGAGCTCCTTGGAGGACAGTCCGTACCGCCCGCCGGTAACCAGGGGCAGCACCGCTCGCTGGCCGGCGGTGGTCGCCTCGGCCAGCGCGGTGACCACGTCGAGGAAGAGCGGCTCGCCGCTCGAGCCCGGCTCCTTGGTGCGATCGAGCACCGCGACCCGGCGGACGCTCGCGGGCAGCGCGTCGAGCAACTCGCGAGCCGGGAACGGCCGGTACAGCCGGACCTGGGCCACGCCGACCCGCTCGCCCTGCGCGCACAGGTGCGCCACCGTCTCGCCGACCGTCTGCGCGGCCGAGCCCATCACGACGATCACCCGCTCGGCCTCGGGATGGCCGGCGTATTCGACCGTCCGGTAGCGGCGGCCGGTGCGCCCGGCCAGGGCATCCATGGCGTCCTGGACCGCGCCGGGGACAGCGGCGTAGAACGGGTTGACGGTCTCCCGCGCCTGGAAGTAGACGTCCGGATTCTGGGCGGTGCCCCGGATGAACGGCTGCTCCGGTGACAGCGCTCGGCCGCGATGGGCGCGGACCAGTTCCTCGGGCACGAGCGCCCGCAGGTCGTCGTCGGACAGCAGCTCGACCGTGTTCAGCTCGTGCGAGGTGCGGAACCCGTCGAAGAAGTGCACGAACGGCACCCGGGTGGCCAGCGAGGCCGCCTGCGCCACCAGCGCCAGGTCATGGGCCTCCTGCACGGACGCGGCGGCGAGCAGCGCGAAACCGGTCTGCCGCACCGCCATCACGTCCGAGTGGTCGCCGAAGATGGACAACCCCTGGGCGGCGATCGACCGGGCCGCGACGTGCAGCACGGCCGCGGTCAGCTCGCCCGCGATCTTGTACATGTTCGGGATCATCAGCAGCAGGCCCTGCGAGGCGGTGAAGGTCGTGGCCAGCGCCCCGCTCTGCAGCGCGCCGTGCAGCGCGCCCGCCGCCCCGCCCTCGCTCTGCATCTCGACAACCGACGGCACGCTGCCCCACACGTTGGGCCGGCCCTGGCTGGACCACTCGTCCGCGAGCTCGGCCATCGGAGAGGACGGGGTGATCGGGTAGATGCAGCAGACCTCATTCAGCCGGTAGGCAACTGACGCCGCAGCCTCGTTGCCGTCGATCGTGACACGCGTCATCAGTCCTCCGGGACCATCTCGATCGAGTGCACCGGGCACTGCTCGAAACACGCGCCGCAGCCCGTGCAGCGGTCATAGTCAAACTCGTAGCGATGCCCGGGGCCCAGCTTGATCACCGCGTCCTCCGGGCACGCCCCCAGGCAGCCGTCGCACTCGCAGCAGTTGCCGCACGACAGGCAGCGACGCGCCTCGTAGGTTGCCTCTCGCTCGGACAGGCCGCCGACTACCTCATCGAACCCCGCGACCCGCTCCTGCGGTTCCGTCTCCGGCTGCTGCCGGCGGGCGGCGTCGCCGAAGTACCACAGGTTCAGGTCGGCGAACTCAACCACATCATGCTTGGGTGCCTGCGCCGCCGCGGTCCCGCGCAGCCACGCGTCGATGTTGCGGGCCGCCTTCTTGCCGTGCCCGACGCCGACCGTCACGGTCCGCTCGGCCGGCACCATGTCGCCGCCGGCGAACACGCCCGGACAGCCGGTCATCATCGTCGGCGACACCTGGACGGTGCCGTCACGCTGGAACTCCACCCCCGGCACCGGGCGCAGGAACCCGGTATCGGTGTCCTGGCCGAGCGCCAGGATCACGGTGTCGGCCGCGAGCGTCTCGAACCGCCCGGTCGGCTGCGGGAACCCGCTGTCATCCAGCTCCATGGCCTCGACGGTCAGCTCCGGGCCGTCGAACGCGGTGATCGTGCGCAGCCAGTTGATCTGCACCCCCTCCCGCTCGGCCTCCTCGGCTTCCTCCTCGTGGGCCGGCATCTGCGCGCGGGTGCGGCGGTAGACGATGGTCGCGTCGTTCGCGCCCAGGCGTCGGGCCACCCGGGCGGCGTCCATCGCGGTGTTGCCGCCGCCGTAGACGGCGACCCGGCGGCCGATGACCGGCCGCTCGCCCGAGGCGACGCTGCGCAGGAACGACACCGCGTCCACGATCCGCCCCGCGTCCTTGGCCGGGATGTCGACCCGCTTGGACAGATGCGCGCCAACCGCCACGAACACCGCGTCGAATCCGCCGTCGCGCCGCTCGGCGTCCAGGTCCTCCACTCGGTGCCCGCAGGTGATGCGCACGCCGAGGGCGGCGATCCGGTTCAGCTCGCCGTCCAGGACGTCGCGTGGCATCCGGTAGGCCGGTATGCCGTACCGCATCATCCCGCCCGGCCGCTCCCCGGCGTCCCTTATCTCCACCTCGTGCCCGAGCCGGGCGAGGTGGTAGGCGGCGGAAAGCCCGCTCGGCCCGGCGCCGATGACAAGCACCCGCTTGCCGCTGCGGGCCGAAGGCGGGTCAAACGACCACCCCCGCTCGAGCGCGAGATCGCCCAGGAACCGCTCGACGCTGTGGATCGACACCGCGCTGTCGAGGCTGGCCCGGTTGCAGACGCTCTCGCACGGGTGGTAGCAGACCCGGCCGTGGATCGCCGGCATCGGATTGTCGCTGACCAGCTGCCGCCACGCCCGTTCATGATCGCCTGCCTCGGCATGGGCCAGCCAGGCCTGGATGTTCTCCCCGGCCGGGCAGCCCGCGTTGCACGGGGGCAGCAGGTCGACGTAGACGGGGCGCTGCTGGCGCACCGGTCCCGAGCGGGACCGGCCGTGGAGCAGATCCGGCAACGGCGTGACGTCTTGTCGTTCTGGTCGCAGGGCCATACTCGGCACGCTACGCCGGAAACCTGTCCGGCAGCAGGGACCTTCGGCCCCGGCTTGTGCGCCTGTCACCCGGATCTGCCCCGCAAGACCCGGAAAGTCCCGGCTTGGCTAGGCGCGAAGGCGTGCCTGACCTGGACCGCCCTGTCCGGCTATTAGCGACACGTCCCCGTGCTGTTCAGGGCAGCTGCCGCAGGTAGGGGTCGGCGGCAGTCGCCTCGGCAACATGGATTTTCACATCAACGGCGGTGCAGCCGCCGGGGTGAAGGATAAGCGGGTTGATGTCAAGCTCGATGACCGACGGGAGGTCGTCGGCCAGCCGGGCGACCCGGTGCAGGGTTTCCGCGAGCGCGGCCACGTCGAGCGGCGGGGAGCCCCGGAATCCTGTCAGCAGTGGCGCCATCCGCAGTGACCCGATCATGTCCCGCGCATCGCGGTCGGTCAGCGGCAGCAGCCGCGCGGAGCGGTCCTTGACCACGTCTGTTGTCACGCCGCCCGCGCCGACCTGGACGAGCGGGCCGAAGGTGGCATCCTGCACGCAGCCGACGAGCATCTCCGTGCCCGGCGGGACCATCTGCTGGACAAGTACCCCGGTTAGGCGGCCGCCGTACTGCTTGGCCAGGCGCTCGTAGGCCTCGCGAGCGTCGTCGGCGGACTCGACGCCCACGATGACGGCGCGCTCATCACTGCGGTGCACAAGACCGGCCACCAGCGCCTTCATCGCGACCGACCCGCCCAGGTCGGTCAGCGCCTTGACCGCGGTCTCGGCGCCGTGGACCACGGTTGACGGGGCGACAGGAAGGCCGTAGCCGGCGACGACTGCATCCAGGGCGGGCCCGTCCAGCCAGCCGCCCTGCGGGTGCTCGGCGAGGAAGGCGCCGATCGCCGCCGTGGCGGCGCCGGAGTCGATGCCGACGAGCTCGGGAACGGTGCCTGGCTCGCGGGCGCGTGACGCCGCGTAGTCCGCGGCGTGGCTGACCGCGCGGACGGCAGCCGTCGTCGAGGTATAGACCGGTACCTTGCCGTGCAAGGTCAGGGCCTCGGGCTGGCCGAGCAGCACCGCGGCTACCGGGATATCGACCGGCAGCGTATCCAGGACCTGCTCGGTCGGGCTCACCGCCGTCGGGGTAAGGATCGGGATGATCGCGTCGATGGCGGGATCTGCGGCGACGGTCTCCAGCACGCGCCCGAACAGCTCGGCGCTTACCCCCGCGGTGGTGTCCACTGGGTTGGTGACCGCCGCTCCGGTGTCGGGCAGCATCGCGGCCAGCGCGGCCTGCGTGGCCGGCGCGAGTGGCGGCACCTCGAGGCCGTACCGGGCGCACGCGTCGGCGGCGAGCACCCCCGCGCCGCCGGTGTTGCAGACCAGGGCCACCCGCCGGCCTGCCGGCAGCGGCTGGCAGGAGAAGTAGGCGACAGCGTCGATCGCCTCGGCCAGGTCGTCGGTCGCGACGACGCCGGCCTGGCGGAACAGCTCGTCACGGGTAACCGCGGGGGTCGCGGTGGCCGCGGTGTGGGAGCGGGCGGCCCGCTGAGCCACCTTCGAGCCGCCGGCGCGCACGACCACGAGGGGAGTGCGGCGGGCAAGCTGCCTCGCCAGCCGCGCGAACTTGCGTGGGTTCCCGAACGACTCAAGGTAGATGATCGCCACCTGCGTCCGGTCGTCGTGGCGCCACCACAGCAACAGGTCATTCCCGGACACGTCGTACTTATTGCCGACCGAGGCGAACGTCGACACGCCGAGCCCGACGCTGTGCAGCAACTCCGAGACCGCGAATCCGATCCCCCCGGACTGGGTGAGGACACCGACCGAGCCGACTCCGGCGACCCGCTTAGTGAACGTGGCATCCAGCGCCACATCGGGGTCGGTGTTCGCGACGCCAATGCAGTTAGGTCCCACCATGCGCATGCCGTACTGGCGAACGGCCCGGCGCAGCCGGGCTGTGTCCTGATCGGTGAAGCCTGCGGACAGCACCAGCAGCCCGCCGACGCCGCGCTGGCCGCACTCCTCCGCCGCTGCGGCGACAGCCGGGGCCGGGATCGCCATCACCGCCAGGTCCGGCACCTCGGGCAGCGCCGATACGGACGGGTAGGACGGCACGCCTGCGATCTCGCCGGCATGCGGGTTCACGGGGTAGACCGGGCCGCGGAAGCCCGCCGCGAGCAGGTGACGGACGACGGCATTGCCGACGCTGGAATCCCTGCGGCTCGCGCCGATCACCGCGACCGAGCGCGGCGCGAACACCCGCCGCAGGCTGAGCAGATCGGCGTGACTCTCGCGCTCGGCCACCGCCTCGAGATACCGGTCGTCGTACCGTAGCGGCAAGTCAATGGCCACGACATCGCCGCGATCGCGGGTGCCGGCGAGCGGGCCGGCCTCGACGTTGCCAGGCAGTCGGGTTGAGCGCGCGCTGGGCGTCCCGGACAGTCCCAGGTCACCGAGCACGCGGAGCATCTCGGCATCCCCTGATGGCACCTCGGCATGGAATGACTCGATGCCTCGCAGTCGGGCGTGGGAGACGAGATGCTCGAGCAGCAAGGTGCCGACGCCGCGGGACTGCCATGGCCCGGTGACGGCCACTGTCACCTCGGCCTGATGGGGCGATCCGAGGCCTTGATAGGCCGCGGCTCCGATGAGGTCGTTGTTCTCCCATGCCGTCACCGAATGGCCGAACGGGCCCGGTGCTGCGGCTTGGCGTGCGAGATCGGCTGCCCCGGCCGGCCGACGCCGGGGAACCGCAGGCAGACATCAGGATCGGCGAGACTTTCGTACAGCGTGGCCAGGGCTGGCCCATCCTCTGCGCGGGCGGGGCGCAGAACCACCTGGCGGCCATCGCGTAGCACTGCGTTGATAGGCTCCCGCTGCTCGGGCACGCTGCTCATGCTTCCCATACCTCCAGCATGCCTCCGGCCGCCGTCGCCGGACATGGGCGTTCGGGCTCGGTGCCCGGGACCTTTGGCATCGGGGGCGCCGGGCTCGGGCGCGGCTATGGACGGTGTTCTGAGGGTGTGCCTTATGCGTCACACCCGGACGAGGCCGACAAATCGCGTGCATGCCCCAGGCTCGCGGCCCAGGGGCGCGTGTCCTAGAGGCGTTTGTCCCCTGCCGCCAGGCCCAGGAAGAAGTCGCGAGCCTTGGGTGGTCTGCGTCGGTCTCAGGCGCCTCGGCCGACGATGAGCAGCCGGCTATGTACTGACTCGCGAGCGCTGCGATAACGCGGGCGTGGCGACGGGTCGTTCAGCGCTGGCGGCCGCGGGAAGCGTGATGATGACAGTCCGGCCGCCGTCCTCGTTTTGCGTGCACTGCAGCGCGTCGCCCATCGTCTCGGTGAAGTCACGGGCAAGCCGGAATCCGAGGCTGTCCTCTTCTGCTTGCGGCGATCCGTGATCGGTGATCTGGATCTCGATCAGACTCGCGTGGCAGGCCGCGGCCAGCGCGGGCGGACGGCCGGCATGACTGCGGTGCAACGCGTCCGCGATCAGGCTGGTGAGGATCCTGCTGAGCAAGTCGGCGTCGGCGATCACGTCCGGCAGGGCTTCCGGAATGCTCAGGGTGATCTCCGGGCCGCCGGGCCCAAGGTCGGCCAGTGTCTCGTCTAGGACCTCATCGAGGCTGACTGACCGCTGGTAGGTCTCCATCGCTCCGGAATGGACCCGGCGGAGGTCCCTGAGGTCGGTTAGGAGCCTGGTGACCTGCGCGAGCGCCCGGCGCGCGTCCGAGGCAAGCGCGGCTCGCTCGGCTGACGTGATGGTGGCGGGGGAGTCGGCCAGGACGGCAAGGGCGGTGTCGGCCTGCTGGAGCTGCTCGCGTGCCTGCCGTCCGGTCGTGGCCAGGAGAGCGGAGAGAGAATGCGAGTCGGCGGCCTGGCGCGCGGTGTGCGCGTCTCGCTCGTCCTGGCGCCGCCGGACCAGGCCGGCCAGCACGGGGACGGCACAGGAGGAGAGCAGGCGCATGTCATCGGCGCTGAGCGGATGCCCGCGGCCGGCCAGCGTCAGGGTGTCGGTGACTTGGAGCGAGACCTCAGCCCCAGGCCCATCGGGCGGCTGGTCGCCCGCGCTCGCGATGACGAACCAGCATGGGCCGGCGCCGTCGCGCCCCCGCTCGAGCAGGCTCACGGCGTCGAGGCCGAACATCACCCGGATCTCTTCGACCAGGGCAGGCGGGTCGCCGTGACCGCTCAGCACGGCGGCGGCGAGCCGGGCGAGCGCGGCGGCCTCTGCGGTCGCCCGCTGTGCGTGCGTGCCGCGGCGGAGCGGGGCCAGCGGCCGGATGAGCGCGAGCCCGTGGTCCCTCCCGCGCTTTCTGCTCACCAAGTGCACATCGATATGCCCGGCTCGGCGGGCGAGCCTGGTCGGCGTGCTCTTCCCGGCCAGCAGGGTCGTGAGCCGGCCGCGACGGCTGGCGCCGAGGACCATCTGGGTCGCGCTCTGGGCGCGGGCGAAGCGCAGCAGCGCCTCGGCCACGTCGTCGCCCGGAACCTGCTGGAAGCTGCCGCCGAGGGACGCCACCAGCGCCCGCTGCGTGTCCAGCGTCCAGCCGCGACAACCGGTCAGGCCGTCGTCCGGGATGACGTGCACGGCGAGCAGGTCACTGCCCGGCGTGGCGGCGGCGATCCTGGCCGCGCGGCGTATCACGGTCTCGTCGTCGCCCTCGCCGGCGACGCCGACGATGATGCGCTCCCGGGTCTCCCACGGCACGGCGATGCCGTGCTGGGCACGGTAGCGCTGCAGCCCCTCCTCGACCCGGTCGGCCACCCACAGCAGGGCAAGCTCGCGCAGCGCGGTGAGGTTACCGGGCCGGAAATAGTGAGTGAGCGCGGCCTCGATGCGGTCTGGCGGGTACACGTTGCCGTGCACCATCCGACGGCGGAGCGCCTCCGGGGTCATGTCGACAAGCTCGATCTGGTCGGCGCGGCGCGCGATATCGTCCGGTAGCAGCTCGTGCTGCTCGACGCCGGTGATCTGCCGCGAGACGTCCTGAAGCGATTCCAGGTGCTGGATGTTCAAGGTCGTGATGACGTTGGTGCCCGCGTCGAGCAGTTCATCGACGTCTTGCCATCGCTTGGCATTGCGGCACCCGGGAACGTTGGTGTGCGCAAGCTCGTCGACGAGCGCGACCTCCGGGTGGCGGGCAAGCACCGCGTCCAGGTCCATCTCGGTGAAGGCGGAGCCGCGGTGGGTCATGGTGCGGAGCGGAACGCTCTCCAGGCCTTCCGCCATCGCCGCGGTCAGCAGTCTGCCATGCGTCACCACGATCGCGGCCACCACGTCGTGTCCGCGTGCCCGGCGGCGCTGCGCCTCCGCGAGCATCGCGTACGTCTTGCCAACGCCGGGCGCTGCCCCGAGGTAGACGCGCAGCGTCCCCCGCGGTGGGGTGGTGTCGGTTGACCCCCGCTCCGGAGTGATGTCCGTTGGCATGCCTGCCACGTTGCCGCGAAACGGCTCCCCTTCCCAGAGACGTTCGGCCCTCCGGGCGAGGACCTTGGCCACCAGCCCAGGGCCCTGAGCCCGCGGCCGTGTCCGTTGCCTCCTGTGCGCGAGCGGTTATGGAGTGACCACCAGATGATTTTCAACCACGATGATCCCAGGCGCCGCGGATGCGGCAGTCATGGCCGCGGTCGATTCGTGCATCGAGTGCACGTTCCCGTAAAGCCTCGCGATATGGCCGGACACTTCGATCTTGATGTGACGGGCGTCAACCTGCGCCTCGCGCCTGAAGGCATTCTCGATCACGTGCTCGACCTGCTCCGGGGTTGCCGGGTTTCTGAGGGTGATGGTGTTGGTCACGCCCAGCACTCCCCGGACCGGGGCGACCACCCGCTCGACCTCGCGGCGCTGGTAGTCGTGTTCCACCTCGCCGTCCAGCGTGACCCAGCCGTCTTCCACCCGAGCGTGCACCGCGTTCTCGGGAATTTGCACGTTCCAGTCCAGGACGTGCGCGATCGCGGTGGCGACGTCCGAGTCGTCCCGCGGCGAGCCGACCTGCTTGACCTGCAGGTCATTGGCCACGGCCCGGACCCCGTACACGCGCTCGGCCGCCCGGGCCGCAGCCATCTTCTCCGCAAAGCTCAAGGCATGGCCGGTCAGGGTTACCGCGCCATCCGTAACGGCCACGCCGATGCCGTTGGGGTCGGTTAGCTTGGGATCCCACCGCAGCTCGTCGGTGACGTCGTCCCTGATCTCGCCGTCGGTTATCATCAGCTGCCTCCTGCGTTCGCGTACGGTGCCGTTCTTGGCGCCCCGGGCGGGGCCGCCTCACTACCAGGCAATGCCCGACCCGGCTGAGAGGGAAGGGCCATTGGTCCCTGGTTCGGACCGGTGCCCGAGCAGATCAACCCCACTGGGGCCTGCGCTGGAAGCCGCGTACACGCCCCCTTCCGTGGTTTCTCCTGGTCGTGGCTTGGATTCACGCACTTCAACGAGGTCACCGGCTTCGCCGCAGTGGCTTGCGTCGGAGCAGTATCAGGCGTTGACTTGACTTGCGGTCTGGGCAGGTCCGGACCCAGCGCTCACCCGCCGCCGCTTTCTTGACGACGGCAGGGGGCCACTTATGAGCGAGCGCAGCAACTTTCGTAGCTGGCACCGGGCCGACCTGGTACTTCCGACTTCGGAAGGCCACCTGGGCTGGGCTCCGCCGTTGAGCATCGCCCGTGTCGGCCCCGGAGCGACGATGACCGACATTGCGGCTGAACGAGGTACGGCGCCGGGCGGGGCAGGTGCGGCGGACGCGGCCGGCGGCCTGGCCTTTGCCGACGCGCCGCGGCTGGAGCTGGAGCAGCTGCTGGTGCAGCTGGTGGACCGGGCAAGCGGTGTGCTGGCCGCGCAGGGCCGGCTGCGCGGGCTGCTGCGCGCCAATGCCCTGGTAGCCGGGGACCTGAGCCTGCCGGTGGTGCTGCGGCAGATCGTCAGCGCGGCCCGGGATCTTCTCGACGCCCGGTACGCGGCGCTGGGCGTGCTCGGCCGCGACGGGGAGCTCGAGCAGTTCGTGCACGCCGGCATGGACGACGCCCTAGTGAAGGCGATCGGCGAGCTGCCCCGCGGCCGGGGCGTCCTGGGCCTGCTGGTCAGCGAGCCGGCCCCGATCCGGCTGGCCAGCCTCAGCCATGATCCCGCGGCGGCGGGGTTCCCGCCGATGGGCGGCTTCCTCGGCGTCCCGGTCCGGATCGGGGAGGAGGTGTTCGGGAATCTGTACCTGACCGAGCGGACCGCGGGCGGGGAGTTCACCACCGACGACGAGCAGCTCGCGGTCGCGCTCGCCGCCGCGGCCGGCGCGGCGATCTCGAACGCGCGGCGGTTCGCCGAGTCCGAGCAGCGCCGCCGCTGGTTGGACGCTTCCGCCCAGCTCACGCCGCTGCTGCTGGCCGGCAACTGGGAACGGCCGCACGCGCTGATCGCCGGGCACGCCGCCGACGCCGCCGACGCGGACTTCGCCGTCCTGGCGGTGCCCGGTGACCCGGACCAGGTGACGGTGACGGCCGTCGTCGGCCCGCTGGCGGCGGGGCTGACGGAAAGGGCCGCGCCGCCCGCGGGCTGGCTGGCCGGGGAGGTGATCCTCAGCGGCAAGCCGAGCCTGGTCGCCGGCGAACGGCTGGAGACGGTTGCCCTGGCGCTCGGCGCGGGGATAGGGCCGCTGATCGCCGTCCCGCTAGCAGCGGGCGAGCGGGTCCTGGGCGCGCTGCTGCTCGGGCGGACGGCCGCGCGCCCCGGGTACACCGAGGCGGACCTGGGCATGGCCGCCTCCTTCGCCGGCCACGCCGCCGTGGCCATGGAACTCGCCCGGGCCCGGGCCGACCAGGTCCGGCTGGCCCAGGCCAAAGACCACGAGCGCATCGCC
Source organism: uncultured Actinomycetota bacterium (assembly GCA_963836195.1). GTDB lineage: Bacteria > Actinomycetota > Actinomycetes > Streptosporangiales > Streptosporangiaceae > Trebonia. The sequence goes on from CAWIIX010000007.1 coordinate 228,339, forward strand.
GGCGACCTGCACGACCACGTCATCCAGGAGCTGTTCGCCCTCGGGATGAAGCTCCAGGGCCACGCGGCCCGCAGCGACCCCGCCACCGCCGAGCGGGTCAGCGGCTACATCGACACCCTCGACGAGGTCATCAAGAAGATCCGCGTCAGCATCTTCGGGCTCCAGCAGCCCTGCCAGACCCCGATCGGCCTGCGCGCTCGGTTGATGGAGATCATCGACGACCATGCCTCACAGCTCGGGTTCACCGCCAGCGCCATCTTCACCGGCCCGCCCGGCCCGGAACCGAACGAGACCCTGGCCCACGACATCCTGGCCGTCACCCGCGAGGCCCTGTCCAACTGCGCCCGCCACGCCCACGCCACCGCCGTCAGCATCTCGCTGGCACAGCAAGACGGGCTGATCACCCTCGAGGTCACCGACAACGGGCGCGGCCTCGGCACCCCCACCAGGTCCAGCGGCCTGGCCAGCATGAGCCGCCGCGCGGAGAACAACGGCGGGACCCTCGAGATCACCGCTCCCCCCAGCGGAGGCACTCAGCTGACCTGGACCGCCGGCCCGCGCAGTTGATGAGTTGGGCCCAACCTCGTTCGTCACCTCCGCCGGGTGGCGAGAAGCCCGGCTGTGACGTGTTCAGCCGCTGGTGACTGCATCCCGGACGACCACAACCGGGCAGGTCGCGTGGTGCACGCAGTGCTGGCCTACTGAGCCGAGCAGCGCCTCGACAAACCCGCCGTGACCGCGGCTGCCCACGACCAGCAGGTCAGCCCCGGCTGACGCATCCAGCAGTACCCGGGGGGCATTGCCCTCAACGACCTTGCACCTGATCGTCACCTGTTCATCTGGACTGGACACGTCAGCGATAGCGAGGGTCATGATCTCCCTCGCAACTTTTTCGAGATCCGTCCGGGGTGGCATGAGGGGTGCCGGAGTTCCGTAATTGACCGGGAGCTCCCACGCAATGACCCCCTCCACCGTTGCTCCAGTGAGCGTGCCCTGCCTGATCGCCCAGGCCAGCGCGGCCTTAGAGGGATCCGACCCGTCCACCCCCACGACGATCCGGTGCTCGTGTTCACCGGAAGTCTGCGTTGTCACAATCTCCTCCTGGCGCGCTCATAGTGCGTCGCGATCGCGATCGCCCGTACGGACCCGCAGCGCGCTATCTACCGGGCACACCCAGATCTTCCCGTCCCCGATGGCGCCCGCCGCAGCGGACTTGGCGATGGCATCGGCTACCACTGCCGCCTGCTCGTCCTGGACAACGACGTCAAGGCGCACCTTGGGTAGTAGTAGGGCGGGGGGCGCAGCGGGGCCCGCCAGCGGCACTTGACCGTACTGCCGACCGAAACCCCGGACCTCCGTCACGGTCATGCCCCGTCCCCCCGCATTGATCACGGCGCGCGTCACATCGTCTAGCTTCTCTGTCCTGACGATCGCGGTGATCAGCTTCATGGCGTTCGTTCCTCCCTCTCGATCTCACGTCCACGAATTCAGTGGGCACGTCAGCGTGTGTCGCTGCCGCCGCTGGAGACCGCGGCCCGCCCCGCCTCAAGTCGGGCGACCGGGACGCGGAACGGAGAGCAGGACACGTTGTCCAGGCCCGCCTCGTGGAAGAAATGCACGGAATCCGGATCGCCGCCGTGCTCGCCGCAAACCCCGATCTCGAGGCCGGGCCTGGCCGCGCGACCCCGCTCGACGGCCAGCTCAACGAGCTGCCCGACGCCCTCACGGTCGATCGTCTCGAACGGCGAGACGCCGAAGATACCCAGTTGCAGGTACTTGCTGAAGAACGCCGCCTCGACGTCATCTCGGGAGAAGCCCCAGGTCATCTGGGTCAGGTCGTTTGTGCCGAAGGAGAAGAACTCGGCGCTGCGGGCGATCGCGCCCGCAGTCAGCGCTCCCCGGGGCACCTCGATCATGGTGCCGATGGGTATGTCCAGATGAACGCCGGTCTCCGTCTCGACCTCCCGGAGCACCTTCTCCGTCAGCCCGCGGGCGGTCTCCATCTCCTGGACGGCGGCGACGAGCGGGGTCTCGATCAGCGGACGCGGATCTTTGCCTGCCCGCTTGAGCTGCGTGGCGGCGTGCGCGATCGCGCGGACCTGCATGCCGAACAGGCCGGGGATGACCAGATCGAGCCGGACGCCGCGCAAACCGAGCATCGGGTTCTGCTCGTGCATCCGGCGGACCTCGGCCAGCACCCGCCTCTCCTTGTCGGTGGCCTTGTCGCCCTCTAGGGCGATCTTGACCGACAGGTCGGTGAGGTCGGGGAGGAACTCGTGCAGCGGCGGGTCGATCGTGCGGATCGTCACCGGCAGGCCGTCCATGACCGTCAGGATCTCGACGAAGTCGCCGGTCTGCAGCGTCTCCAGGGTGGCCAGCGCGAGCTGGCGGTCCTCGCCGGTCTCGGCCAGGATGAGATCCTCGATCAGCTGGCGGCGGTCGCCAAGGAACATGTGCTCGGTTCGGACCAGGCCGATCCCCTCGGCGCCGAACCGGCGGGCGCGGGCGGCGTCAGCGCGGTTGTCGGCGTTGGCGAGCACGCCTAGCCGACGCCTCGCGTCGGCGTGGGTCATGATCCGGTGCACAGCGCGGATAAGCTCGCCGGCCTCGCCGCAGGCGGGGGAATCCGGACTCAGTTCTCCCTCGAAGTAGCGCACGACCGGGGAGGGCGCGACTGACACCGCGCCCAGGTAGACCTCGCCGCTGGTGCCGTCGATGGAGATCAGGTCGCCCTCGGCGACGGTGATGCCGCCCGGTGCGCTGAAGGTCCGGGCTGCGGTGTCCACCTCGAGCTGCTCGGCGCCGCAGACGCACGGCTTGCCCATGCCCCGGGCGACCACGGCCGCGTGGCTGGTCTTGCCGCCGCGGCTGGTCAGGACGCCCTTGGCGGCGATCATGCCGTTCAAGTCGTCCGGGTTGGTCTCGCGGCGGACCAAGATGGCCGCCTCGCCCGCCGCCGTGAGCTCGACGGCTCGGGCTGAGTCGAAGACGGCCTTACCGACGGCCGCGCCCGGCGATGCGCTCACGCCGGTGGTGATCCTAGTGACGTTGGCGCTGGCGTCGAACGTCGGGAACATCAGCCGGGCAAGCTCGGCGCCGGTGACGCGGGTCAGCGCCTCGTCCATGTCGATCAGGCCCTGGTCGACCAGCTGGGTCGCGATGCGGAAGGCGGCCGCCGCCGTCCGCTTGCCGACCCGGGTCTGCAGCATCCAGAGCTTGCCGCGCTCGATCGTGAACTCGATGTCGCACAGGTCACGGTAGTGGGTCTCCAGCGTGGCCATGATCGACATCAGCTCGTCGTAGGAGGCCTTGTCGATGCGCTCCAGGTCTTGCAGCGGTACCGTGTTGCGGATTCCGGCCACGACGTCCTCGCCCTGCGCGTTCTGCAGGTAGTCACCGTAGACACCGGGCGCGCCGGTTGCCGGGTCGCGGGTGAACCCGACCCCGGTGCCGGAGTCGTCGTCCAGGTTGCCGAAGACCATCGCGACCACGTTCACGGCCGTGCCGAGGTCGCCGGGGATGCGCTCCTGCCGCCGGTACAGCACCGCCCGGTCGGCGTTCCACGACTCGAAGACGGCGCCGATCGCGAGGGCAAGCTGCTCGCGTGGGTCCTGCGGGAAGTCGCGGCCCGTCTGCGCGTGCACGATCTCCTTGTAGGAGCAGGTCAGGTCCCGCAGGTCCTCGGCGTCTAGGTCGGTGTCCGACGCGGCCCCGCGGGCCTTCTTCGCGCGGTCGAGCGCGTGTTCAAACTGTCCCCCGTCGATCCCCAGGACCGTCTTGCCGAACATCTGGATGAGGCGCCGGTAGGAGTCCCACGCGAAGCGCTCGTTGCCGGCCTGCTTGGCCAGCCCGAGGACCGAGCCGTCCGACAGGCCGATATTGAGGATGGTGTCCATCATGCCCGGCATCGAGAACTTCCCGCCGGACCGGACGCTCACCAGCAACGGGTCGGCCGGGTCGCCCAGCGTGCGGCCCATGCCCTGCTCGATGAGGGCGAGGTGACGGGCGACCTCTGCGTCGAGTCCGTCCGGAGTACATCCGTGCCGCAGGTAGTGCCGGCAGGCCTCCGTCGTGATGGTGAAGCCGGGCGGCACGGGAAGGCCGAGGTTCGTCATCTCGGCGAGGTTGGCCCCTTTGCCTCCGAGAAGATCCTTGAGGTCCTTGTTTCCCTCGGTGAAGTCATACACGAACTTCGGCACGGCAAGCTCCCTGAACAGATCGGCGTTGAGCCCGGTTGATAACTAATTGAGGATTCCGGTTAAGGCCGGCAACGGACGTGAATCCTCATGGACGCCCGCTGCTTGCGCTGCCGCTTGACGCGACTGCCGGGCTAGCCGTGCTTCGTGGTGCTGAATTGCGGCTAGCGCTGCTGGCGGCCCGGCCGCGAGAAGCAGCGATGCGGCGACAGTGGCGGCCGCCTCCAGCTTGTTCTTTGCTGATTCGGAATACATGGCGGTACCTCCTTGTGTCGGAATATGTATTTGTGGCAGCTTCGAAAGCTCTAGTTAAGGCTAAATCAGCTGCGCGACGTGGTTTAGGGTCGTAGGTCACGACATACGCTGCCGAACGTCCGGTCCCGTCAGTCCTTGCGCCCGATCGTGGCCACCATGAGGGCCTTGACCGTGTGCATCTGGTTCTCCGCCTGGTCGAAGACGACCGAGGCCGCAGATTCGAAGACTTCCTCGGTGACCTCCAGTGCCTCCAGGTGCCGCTTCTCGTCGATCTGCTGGCCCGCGACGGTTTCCCTGTTGTGCAGGGCCGGCAGGCAGTGCAGGAACTTGACGTCCGGGTTGCCGGTGGCCGCGACCACGGCGGAGTTCACCTGGTAGGGGAGCAGTTGGTTGATCCGCGCGTCCCACTCCTGGTCGGGCTCGCCCATGGACAGCCAGGCGTCGGTGTACAGAAAGTCCGCTCCCGCGACGGCGGTCCGCACGTCGCTGGTGACGGTTAGCCGGGCCCCCGACCTGGGCGCCAGTCGTCCGGCGGTGAGCTCGACGGCCTGCGACGGCCGCAGCCCCGACGGCGTGCAGATCCGCAGGTCCATGCCGAGCAGCCCGCCGGTGACGAGCAGCGAGTTCGCGGTGTTGTTCCTGCCGTCGCCGAGGTAGCACAGCGACACCTCCGACAGCGGCTTCGCGCAGTGATCGGTGACCGTGAGGATGTCGGCCAGCATCTGGGTCGGGTGCCAGGTATCGGTCAGCCCGTTCCACACCGGCACCCCGGCGTAGGCCGCGAGCGTCTCGACCGCTTCCTGGTCGAACCCGCGGTACTCGATGCCGTCGAACATGCGGCCGAGGACACGGGCGGTGTCTTTGACCGACTCCTTGCGGCCGAGCTGGGTCTCGCCCGGGCCCAGATAGCTGACGTGCGCGCCCTCCTCGTGCGCCGCGACCTCGTACGCCGCGCGGGTCCTGGTGGAGGCCTTCTCGAAGATCAGCGCGATGTTCCGCCCCGCCAGCCGGTGCTCGTCGTAGCCGAAGCCGAAGCGCTTCTCCGTCCGCAGGTCGCGGGCAAGGCCAACGAGGTAGGTGAACTCCTCGGCGCTGAGGTCCGTGACAGCCAGCAGGCTGCGCCCGTGCAGGTCCATGGGATCCTCCAGTTGTTGCTGCGCGCGCAGCATTCCCTGCTCCCATCCCACGCTGACCGCGGTGCTTGTCGTAGGGCCGTTGGTCCCGCTGGGTGTGGGCGGAGGTGTAATCCTCCGCCCACGGGCGGCCCCAGCGGGTTGCTAGGCCAGCAGGTCGTAGGCGGGGTTGGTCATGACCGGGCGGCCGTCGGCGCCGATGCCGACCGTGCCGTGCAGCCGGATGCGGGTTCCCGGCCCGACGCCCGCGATGTGGGTGCGGCCGAGGAACAGCGCCGTGAGCTCACCGCTGGAGTCGGCGATCTCGCAGGCGAGCACGCTGGCGCCGGCCGACTGGCCGGACCGGGTCTGCGCGGTGCGCAGCCTGCCCTGCACGGTCGCCTGGCCGGGCTGGCGGAGCGATCCGATCGGGTCCGTTCCCGGCGGCGGCTCCGGCCACTCGTAGTCATCAAGGCGTCCCGGCCTCCGCGCCGCGGCTACGGCGGCCCTCGACCGCTTCGCTTGCGCCGCCTCGACCCGGTGCGCGACGTCGAACGGGACGATCGTGGCGGTCGCGTCGGGGACGCGGCTGACGTCGCGGGCGATCCGGTCGGCGGTGTGGTCGTGCAGCAGTCGGCCGGCCAGCGGCGGGTAGCTGCGGCGCGGCAGCACGACGGTGACGTGCGTGCCCGCCGCGGCGGTGAGCGAGGTCGCCAGCCGGGCCGCGGCGTGCGCCAGCCGCCGGTCCGGGCAGTCCGCCAGCTCAAGCGGTATCCCGGTTCCCGCGTCGATCCACCGCAGTCGCAACTGTTCGGCGCGGGCGCCGTCGAGGCTGAAGTGCACCGCCCGCAGCACGGTCGGCCGCAGGCTCCGTGCGTACTTGAGCGCCGCGATGGTCGCCAGATCGTAGTCGTCGACCAGCAGCAGCACGACCCGGCGGGAATAGTTGGGCGGCTGCGCGTGGGGGGCGGTGTCGGCGGTATCGGTCAGGCACGCGGCCTCGGCCCGGTACTCCCGGTTGAGCCGGATGAGCAGGAACACCAGCACCGGGAAGACGACCACGATCAGCCACGCGCCCTCGGTGAACTTGACCACCGCGAACAGCAGCACCACCAGCGCGGTGTAGATCCCGCCCGCCAGGTTGATCGCCAGCTTCCGCCGCCAGCCCGGCTCCCGGGTCCGGCGGTGGTACCTGGCCATGCCGAACCCGGCCATCGAGAACCCGGTGAAGACGCCGATCGCGTAGAACGGGATGAGGGCGTCGACCGTGGCTCCGGCCACCAGCATCAGTGCCACCGACAGCCCGGCCAGCAGCAAGATCCCGTTCGAGAACGCCAGCCGGTGCCCGCGCTTGCCCAGCCAGCGGGGCAGGAAGGAGTCCTCGGCGACGAAGCTGGCCAGGAACGGGAACCCGGTGAAGCTGGTGTTCCCGCCGGTGAACAAGATGGCGGCGGTCGCGGCCTGCACCGCGAAGAACAGCACCTGCCCGGCCGCGGAGTAGCCGAACACGTCTCGCGCCTCCTGGGCGAGCACCGTGGGGAAGCCTGACGTGTAGGGGATCGCGTGGGTGATGTGCGCCAGCCAGGAGATCCCGGCGATCAGCACCGCCACCAGCGTGCCCTGGATGGCGAGGATCTGCCGGGCGTGCCGTCCCTCGGGCGGGCGCAGCGCGCTGACGGCGTTGGACACCGCCTCGATTCCCGTCAGCGAGGACCCGCCGTTGGCGAAGGCCTTCGCCATGATGTACACGGCGCCGACGGCGATCAGGCCGGAGTGCGACCCGATGCCGACCGCGCCCGCGCCCGCAACGACGTGCGGCAGGCCGCCGCCCACCAGTTCGCGGACCAGGCCGGTGACGATCATGATCAGCAGCGAGCCGACGAACAGATAGGTGGGCAGGGCGAAGACCCGGCCCGCCTCGCGCAGGCCGCGCAGGTTGCCCAGGCACATGACGGCGATCCCGACGACCGAGATAACCAGCAGGATCTTCGGGCCGATGACCGGGATGTGGGACAGCCCGGGGAACGCGGAGACGATGGCGGCGCTGCCGGCCGCGGTCTGCACCGCCACCGTGACCACGTAGTCGATCATCAGGGCGACCGCCGCCACCTGGGCGACCCGCGGGCCGAAGTTCTCCCTGGCCACCACGTACGATCCGCCCGCCCGGGTGTACACCGACACGACCTCGCGGTAGGACAGCACCACTAGCAGCACGCCGAACAGGACCAGCAGCGTCAGGGGGAGCACCAGGGTGAACGCGGCCAGCCCGAAGAACGGCAGCAGCGCGTAGAGGATCTCCTCCGTGCCGTAGGCGGCCGACGACAGCCCGTCGCAAGACAGCACGCCCAGCGCGAGCGGCCGCGACAGCCGCTCGCCGGCCAGCTGCTCGGTGACCAGCGCGGGCCCCAGGACCCGGCACTTGACCGAGTACCAGAAGCCTTCCGGCGGGTCGGCCGCACGACGGCGGGTGGCGTCGGCCCGCAGACCTTCCGCGGCCATACGTCTCGCTGCTGCTGCTGCCACCATCGTGTCCTCCTGATGTCGCGCTGACAGCAAGCCAAGCGCGGATTCCCACCCGGGATCAGGGCCCTTGGTCCGGGACCATGGGCATCGGGTGAGGCGAGTTTCGTCCCTGCCCGCGACCGTTCGGACCTGCAAGGCTAACGAGTGGGACGGGAGATCCACTAGTGAGCGGTCACGCTCCGCGGAAGGGCGGAAACATGTTCAGGAAGGATCCGCACGAGGGCGAAGTTCCCGCGCTGGACGATCTCAGGTTTACCGATCCTTCGGTTCCGTCGAGATCCTGCTGCTGCCCCGCGCGCCCGGTCGTGAAGATCATGATGCCGCCCGCCGCGCGTCGCGCGGAGCCGGTAGACCTGTGGCTGTGCGGGCACCACTACCGCGCGTCGCTCGCGGCGCTGCTCGCGGCCGGGGCGACCGTCGAGGAACTCACGGTGACGGACGGTCCTGCGCAGGCTGATCACGCCGCCGCCGCCGCGTAAGCCGCCGAGGCGCGCGCCGAGGGCAACAGGTCCCCCGTAACAAGGCCTAAAGCCCCTCCTCCCAGCGATCCCAGAGGGACAGGCTGGAGGCATCAGACAGGCCGAGAATCGAGGTGAGCGTGATGACCCTGAATCAGGCACACGACGCGCCCGCGGGGCCGGGCCCGGGTCCAAGGCGCTGGACGGCGCCGCTAGATCCAGGCGACCTCAGCAGGCGCCTGGCGGCACGCCGAGCAGAACTGCGGCTCAGCCTCGGCCAGGTGGCAACACGCGCGCGAGTTGACCGCCGGTACCTGGAGTACCTGGAAAACTTCCCCAGCCATCCGGATCCCGCCACGCTCCGCCATCTGGCCGCGGCCCTGTGCACCACGCCCGCCGCCCTGCTCGGCGCCGGGCAGGCAGGTTCTCCCGGCCGTGATCCCCGGGCAGCGTGCTGGAGCGCGGCCGGGCTCCTTGAGACGCTCAGCCAGGCCGAGTGCCACCAGTTGCTCGCGCCCCGGGGGATCGGCCGGATCGCCTTCGTCGCGGCGCCCGGGCTGACCGTGCTGCCGGTGAACTACGCGGTGGCAGCCGGCACCATCGTGATCCGGACCGGCGGTGGCTCGATGATCGCCGGGCACGCCGACGGCCCGGTCTCATTCGAGGCCGACCATTTCGACCTGGAGCTCGGCCAGGGGTGGAGCGTGCTCGTCCGCGGCGACGTGCACCGGGTGCTCCAGCCAGACGAGCTTAGGCGCCTGCGCGAAGACTTCGACCTGCGGCCATGGCCAAGCGGCGAGCACGACCTGTTCATCAGGATCGTCCCGGCCCAGCTCACAGGCCGCCGCATCAGGTCGCAGTAGGAGTCAAAGGTCGCAGCACCAGTCGGCGCGATCAAGCTGGCTCGACCCGGTCCTGGGGAGCGCCCTGGCGGGGCGGAGATCAGGCCGAGGCCTACGCCGACCACTTCATCGCCGTCCACATCCAGAACATGGCCGGCGGCAAGACCTACTCCCAGCTGTCGACCGAGTCCCTCGCGCAGCCCAGCAACACCCAGCTCGCCGCCACCGTCAACACCGTCTTCAAGGGCGAGACGCTGCGCAGCATGCTGCTGAACGCCTACGGATGGTGGAAGGTCTCCCAGATCGTCTACATCGTCTCGCTGGTCCTGTTCGGCCTCGGCACCCTGTTCGCCCTGGCCGCCGCCTACCCGTTCGCCTTCGGCCGCCGGCCCCGCAACGCCGTCCAGATCGCGCAGCCCGGTAGCCACGAGACCATCACCCCCGCCACGACCGCGTAACCACCACGCGTGACCGCCAACCCCAACCCCCACCACAACCGAACGAAGAGAACGCGGACAGACCCCCGGCCAGCGCCCACCAAGGACGCCAGCCGGGGGTCGCTCCGTGCAGCCCCATCTGACCCGTGTCCTTTCAGCCCCATGCGGCGGCGGAAGCGCGGACATTTTAGGGCCGAAGGGCCCATCGGGGTGGTGACGTCCGGCCATGATGCGGCTGCTGGCGCGGCGGAAGACTCGTGTCTGTCAGGTTCAACCCGAGCGGGCCGTCACACAGCGGGCCGCTGCACAAGGAGGCATTAGAAATGCTCCGCTTCTCATCCCGTATCTGGCTCGCCGTGGCGAGCGCCGCCGTGGCGGCCGTGCTGCTGATCGCCGGCGGCCTCGCGCTGTGGGGCTCGGCCTACGTGCACAACACCGTGCAGGGCCAGCTCGCTTCCCAGCAGATCTACTTCCCCCCGGCGAGCGCGTTCGCGCACGCCAAGGCCGGCACCGAGATCACGCCCAGCATGATCCCGTCGGTCAGCCAGTACGCGGGCCAGCAGATGCTCACCGGCCAGCAGGCCGAGGCCTACGCCGACCACTTCATCGCCGTCCACATCCAGAACATGGCCGGCGGCAAGACCTACTCCCAGCTGTCGACCGAGTCCCTCGCGCAGCCGAACAACACCCAGCTCGCCTCCACCGTCAGCACCGTCTTCAAGGGCGAGACGCTGCGCAGCATGCTGCTGAACGCCTACGGATGGTGGAAGGTCTCCCAGATCGTCTACATCGTCTCGCTGGTCCTGTTCGGCCTCGGCACCCTGTTCGGCCTGGCCGCCGCCTACCTGTTCGCCTTCGGCCGCCTGGCCCCGCAACGCCGTCCAGGTCGCGCAGCCCGGTAGCCACGAGACCATCACCCCGGCCACGACCGCGTAACCACCACGCGTGACCGCCAACCCCAACCCCCACCACAACCGAACGAAGAGAACGCGGACAGACCCCCGGCCAGCGTCCACCAAGGACGCCAGCCGGGGGTCATCCCGCGGCAGGGCCCCGTAAAGAGAAGGAAAGCGAAGGAGCGAGACGATGTTCCAGGTGCGATTCCACGGCCGCGGCGGCCAGGGCGTCGTGACCGCCGCTGAGCTGCTCGCGGCGGCCGCGTTCAGCGAGGGCCGCTACGCGCAGGCGTTCCCGAGCTTCGGCTCGGAGCGGATGGGCGCCCCGGTGATGTCGTTCTGCCGGATCGACGACCGGCCGATCCGCACCCGCGAGCCGGTCACCGAGCCCGATGCGCTTGTCATCCAGGACCCGACGCTGCTGCACCAGGCGGACGTGTTCGCCGGCCTGGCGCCGGGGGGATACGTGCTCATCAACGCGACGCGCGGCTTCCGCCAGCTCGGCCTGGACGACTTCGCCGCCTTCCACGTTGCCAGCCGGCTGCTCACCGTCCCCGCTTCGAGCCTGGCGATGGCCCGCCTCGGCCGCCCGCTCCCCGGCGCCCCGCTGCTGGCCGCGCTCGCGGCGTTGGCCGGCGTGGTCAGCCTGGACGCGGTGCTCGTGGCGATCGGCGAAAGGTTCACCGGTCAGGTCGCGGCCGGGAACACCGCCGCCGCCGTGGCCGCCTTCGACTACGTCCTCGCCGAGCGGAAGGCACTGACCGATGCTTAAGCAGATCGAGGGTTCACGGGCGGTCGCCGAGGCGGTGGCCCTGTGCCGCCCGCAGGTGATCTGCGCGTACCCGATCACCCCGCAGACTCACATTGTCGAGGCGCTCGGCGCCCTGGTGAAGAAGGGGGAGCTGAACGCCGGCTTCCTCAACGTCGAGTCGGAATTCGCCGCGATGTCGGCCGTGATCGGCGCATCGGCGGCTGGCGCGCGCACCTACACCGCGACCGCCAGCCAGGGTCTGCTGTACATGAGCGAGGCCGTCTACAACGCGGCCGGGCTCGGGCTGCCGGTCGTGATGACGGTCGCCAACCGCGCCATCGGCGCGCCGATCAACATCTGGAACGACCACAGCGACGCGATGAGCCAGCGCGACGCGGGCTGGATCCAGCTCTACGCCGAGACCAACCAGGAAGCGGCCGACCTGCACATCCAGGCCTTCCGGATCGCCGAGGAGCTGTCCAACCCGGTGATGGTGTGCATGGACGGGTTCGTGCTCACCCACGCCAGCGAGCGCGCCGACATCCCCGGACAGGCCGAGGTGGACGCGTTCCTCCCGCGTTACCAGCCCCGGCAGGTGCTCGACCCGGGCGACCCGGTGTCCATCGGGGCCATGGTCGGCCCCGAGGCGTTCACCGAGGTGCGGTACCTGGCCGACGAGCGGATGCGGCAGGCCCTCGAGCTGATCCCGGACGTCGCCACCGCCTTCGAGCGCCGGTTCGGCCGGGAATCCGGCGGCCTGGTCAAGCCCTACCGCACCGCCGACGCCGACCTGATCATCGTCGCCCTCGGCTCGGTCCTCGGCACGGTCAAGGACACGATCGACGAGCTTCGGGACGACGGCCTGCGGGCCGGGGCGCTCGGCATCACCAGCTTCCGTCCGTTCCCGGTCCAGTCGGTGCGCGCGGTCCTGGCAGGCAGCTGCCGCACGCGTCGCGTGGTCGTCCTCGAGCGGGCGCTCGCGCCGGGCAGCGGCGGCATCGTCACCGCGGACGTGCGAGCCGCGCTGGCCGACGTCAGTCAGCCCAGGACCGGGGACGTGACCATCTCCACGGTCGTCGCCGGGCTCGGCGGCCGCCCCGTCACCAGGAAATCGCTGCGCGCGATGCTCCTCGACGCTAACCGCGGCGAGCTGCCCCCGTTTAGCTTCCTCGACCTGCAGTCGGGCCTGGTCGAGGCCGAGCTGGCGCAGATGAGCGCCACCCGCAGGTCCGGCCCGACGGCGGAGAACCTGCTCCGCCATCTCGGCTTCGCGGCGCCCGGCACTGCGGATTAGGAGGACGAGCCATGCCATCCGAGCGAACCAGGTTCTACCAGGTCGGCAGCTTTGCGGCCGGTAACCGCCTGCTGCCGGAAGACCTGCGCAGCATCCAGTCCAGCGATGCCCGCGCTAACTCGCTCACCTGCGGCCACCGTGCCTGCCAGGGCTGCGGCGAGGCGCTCGGCGCCCGCTACGCGCTCGACGCGGTGATGCGCGCGACCAAGGGGAAAATGATCGCGGTCAACGCGACCGGCTGCCTGGAGGTGTTCTCCACCCCCTTCCCGGAGACCTCCTGGCAGATTCCCTGGTTGCACTCGCTGTTCGGCAACGCGCCCGCCGTCGGCTCCGGCGTGGCCGCCGCACTGAAGGCCATGGGCCGCTCCGACATCCGGGTGGTCGCCCAGGGCGGCGACGGCGGCACGGTCGACATCGGCATGGCCTGCCTGTCCGGCATGTTCGAGCGCGACGATGACGTGCTGTACATCTGCTACGACAACCAGGCGTACATGAACACCGGCGTCCAGCGCTCCGGCGCCACCCCGCCGGCCGCCCGCACCGCCACCACCCCCGCCGTCGGCCCCGAGCCGGGCAACACCTTCGGCCAGGGGAAGAACGTCCCGCTGATCGCCATGGCCCACGAGATCCCCTACGTGGCCACCGCCACCGTCGCCGACCTGCGCGACCTGGAGTACAAGGCCACCCGCGCGATGGACTTCCACGGCGCCCGCTACCTGCACATCCTGGTGCCCTGCCCGCTCGGCTGGGGCAGCTCGCCGGCCGACACGATCAAGGTCGCCCGGCTCGCCACCGAGTCCGGCCTGTTCCCCGTCTTCGAGGCAGAAGACGGCCAGGTCGTGAGCTCGGCCCAGATTCGCCACCAGGTGCCGGTCACCGACTACCTGCGGCTCCAGACGCGCTACGCGCATCTGTTCCGGCCCCAGGAGCGGACCGACGTGATCGAGCGGCTGCAGGCCTCGGCCGACCGCAACATCGCCCGGTTCGGCCTGCTCGACGATCAAAACCCAGCTCATATCGAACGGACGCGGCTGACTCCGGCCCTCGTCCATGACTCCGGACAGCGGCGGTGACCTTCCATGGACAAGCCCTTCGCCATCACCCTCGATCCCGGTTCGAGCCGGGCCAACCACACCGGCACCTGGCGCACCGAGCGCCCCGTTTACGTCTCCGGCCTGCCGCCGTGCAACGACGCGTGCCCGGCCGGTGAGAACATCCAGCAGTGGCTCTACCACGCCGAGGAGGGCGGCCTCCCGGCCTACGAGGCCGCGTGGCGCCAGATCATGACCGACAACCCGTTCCCCGCGATCATGGGCCGGGTCTGCTACCGCCCCTGCGAGACCGCCTGCAACCGAGGACAGCTCGACAGCGCCGTCGGGATCAACTCGGTCGAACGGTACCTCGGCGACCAGGCCATCCACCAGGGATGGCCCGTGTTCGCTGACAATGCGCCCGTCGCTGCGGCGGCGACGGGTAAGCGGGTGCTGGTGGTAGGCGCGGGGCCGTCCGGCCTTTCCGCCGCCTACCACCTCACCCGTCTGGGCCACGCGGTCACGATCAAGGACGCGGGCAGCCAGCCCGGCGGCATGATGCGCTACGGCATCCCCAAGTACCGGCTGCCGCGCGAGGTCATGGACGCCGAGATCGACCGGATCCTCGAGATGGGCGTCAGGCTCGAGCTCAACACCACCGTCACCGACATCCTCGCCCAGCTCACCCAAGCAGCCGGCGGCCACGCTGGGGTGGAAGGCGGCTTCGACGCCGCCTTCGTGGCCGTCGGCGCTCACATCGGCAAGCGCGCCTACATCCCGGCGGGCGACTCGGCCAAGATCATGGACGCGGTATCGCTGCTGCACCGAGTGGAGGACGGCACGCCGCCCATGCTCGGCCGCCGGGTTGCCGTCTACGGCGGCGGCAACACCGCCATGGACGCCGCGCGCACCGCCCGCAGGCTCGGCGCGGCCGAGGCCGTCGTGGTCTACCGCCGCACCAGGGACCGCATGCCCGCGCACGACATCGAGGTGGAGGAGGCGCTGGAAGAGGGCGTCACGATCCGCTGGCTGTCCACCGTCACCGCCGCCGAGGCCGGCTCGCTGACGATCGAGAAGATGCGGCTTGACGACGCCGGGTTCCCCCAGCCGACCGGCGAGTTCGAGGAGCTGTCGGCCGACTGCCTGGTGCTAGCGCTCGGCCAGGATGCCGACCTGGCCGTCCTCGACCGCGTGCCGGGGGTGACGTTCTCTGGCGGCACCGTCGACGTGGACCGGGACCTGATGACCGGGCACCCGGGCATCTTCGCCGGCGGCGACATGGTGCCCGCCGAGCGGACCGTCACCGTCGCCGTCGGCCACGGCAAGAAGGCCGCCCGCGCCATCGACGCCTGGCTGCGCGGATCCGATCGCGTTGCAACCGACCGCGACAGGCAGCAGCGGCCTGCCCTCGCCGCCTACGACAAGCTCAACACCTGGTACTACGCCGACGCCCCGGTCGCGGTCCGGCCGAAGCTCGAGGCCGCCCGCCGGACCGGCACGTTCGACGAGGTGACCGGCGGCCTGGGCGCGTCGACGGCGCTGTTCGAAGCCCGCCGCTGCCTGTCCTGCGGCAACTGCTTCGGCTGCGACAACTGCTACGGCGCCTGCCCGGACAATGCGGTCATCAAGCTCGACGCGGGCCACTACGAAATCGACCTCGACTACTGCAAGGGCTGCGGCATCTGCGCCGCCGAATGCCCCTGCGGCGCGATCGCCATGGTCCCCGAGGAGACCTGAGTCGCTAGCTCGACACGTCGATGCGATACCGCGTGGCGAGGGCGTCGACCGACAGCGCTCGGCGTGACTGCGTGACTGCGTGACTGCGTGACTGCCGTTTCCGCCGGCGCCCAGTCCTATCACCGGGCAGTCCCGGGCGGCAGCACCGGGCTGAGCCCAAGAACGCGAAGACTTCTCGCAACGTGAAGAATTTTAGCTCGCATAGCGCGAATTTCTTTCGCCGTAATAAAAAGCTTCGCGATCCTGGGCGGCAACCGCCCCGCCCGCCTGATCACCCGGCGCCGAGGTCGTCGGCGCATCACCAGCACCATCGGCCGAGCCCTGAGACCCGGGCCATTCAATCCCTGTAGGTCGTTCGGCTGGTTAATCGGGACGGATGCCCCTTGCCGGGGCAGGAACACCTGCCTGAAGATGAAGATGTGAGGACGGTGCGGAGCGACCGCACAAGGAGAGGTGAGGACGATGGAATATCTAGGACTCGGCGTTCTATGGCTTATTAACGTGGCGATATGCGTCTGGCTCGGCATCCGCAAAGACAGACCCCTCCTCGGCATAATTCTAGGAGTGTTCATCACTTCGCTCGTGGGGATACTGATTATGCTCTTGATTCCGCCCAAGGCGCAACAGCACTGGGGATTCCATAACTGGGATAACCGCGTACCTAACTGAGCGCTGGCGATCGAGAGGAGATAACAAATGTCGGCCATGCTGAGATTGACGCATAAGGCCATCGGGGCGGAGGTCCGTCGTGGCCCGTACGACGTCGTGGTCGACGGTGAGCGGGTCGGGTCGGTCGAAATGAACCACACGATCGAGATACCAGTCGAGCCCGGACGTCACGCCCTGCAAGTTCGCAACGGACGAAACTCGAGCGGCACTCAAATCTTCGACGCCGCCGGCGAAGAGATCGTCGCCTTCCGGTGCACGGGAAAGAGGCTCTTGCCGATCTTTCTCGCATCCTTTGCCGTGCCCGGGCTGGCACTGAAACTCGTTCGCGAGTGAGTCGCACTTAATGGACTTAGGTCCCGGACGGCCATGGCCAACGGCCCTGACCGAGCCGCCGGCCGGACAGCCAGGATAGCGAGCGGAGTTGGGGGCCGACGGCCCTCGTCGTCGCAGAGACTTGGAGGCCGCCGGTGACCGTGCTTGAGCTATCCCGCTGGCAGTTCGGCATAACGACCGTGTACCACTTCCTTTTCGTGCCGATCACAATCGGCCTTGGCTTCCTTGTGGCGGGCTTCGAAACCGCGTGGATACGGACCGGACACGACCGCTGGCTGCGGCTGACTAAGTTCTACGGCCGGCTCTTCTTGATCAACTTCGCGATGGGCGTCGTCACCGGCATTGTGCAGGAGTTCCAGTTCGGCATGAACTGGTCCGCCTACTCGCGCTTCGTTGGCGACATCTTCGGCGCGCCGCTCGCGATCGAGGCGCTGCTGGCGTTCTTCCTCGAGTCCACCTTCCTCGGCCTGTGGATCTTCGGCTGGGACCGGCTGCCGCCCCGGTTGCACGCGGCCTGCATGTGGATGGCCGCGACCGGCACCTTGCTGTCCGCGTACTTCATCCTGGCGGCGAACTCCTGGATGCAGCACCCGGTCGGCTACCACTACAACCCGATCACGCACCGGGAGGAGCTCACCAGCTTCCTCGCCGTGATGACCAACCCGGAGCAGCTCGGCACGTTCCCGCACACGATCGCCGCCTGCTTCCTGGTGGCCGGCGGCCTGGTCACCGGCATTGCCGTGTGGCACCTGATGCGCCGTCCCAACCCGGAGGAGACCGCCGCGTTCCGCACCGCGGCGAAGGTGGGCGCCATCACCTCGCTGGTCGCGGCGGTCGGCACGATGATCACCGGCGACGTCCTCGGCAAGCTGATGACGATGTACCAGCCGATGAAGATGGCGGCGGCGGAGGCGCTGTACCACACTGCCCAGCCGGCCCCGTTCTCGCTGTTCACCATCGGCACGCTGAACGGCACCCGGCCGGTCTTCCAGATCACCCTGCCCCGGCTGCTCTCCTTCCTCGCCACCGGAAACCTCTCCGGCCAGGTCAAGGGCATCGACAACATTCAGGCGCTGTACGCCCAGGTCTACGGCCCCGGCTCCTACACACCGATCATCCCGGTCACGTACTGGAGCTTCCGGCTGATGATTGGCCTCGGGATGGCGACCGCCCTGATCGCTCTCATCGTGCTGTGGTCGCTGCGCAAAGGCCGCGTCCCCGTGTCCTCCGGCTCGCGGTGGTCGCGGCTGCTGCTGTGGGCGGTGATCGCGATGCCGTTCCTGCCGCTCGCCGCCATGTCCGTGGGCTGGATCTTCACCGAGATGGGCCGTCAGCCCTGGCTCGTGTTCGGGCAGATGAAGACGAGCGCCGGGGTGTCGGCCAACTCGGCGGGCGAGGTGCTCGCCTCGGTGATCATCCTCACGCTGCTGTACGGAGGCCTCGCCATCATCGAGGGCGGGCTGATGTTCAAGTACGCCCGGGCGGGCCTGGACGTCGAAGAGCCAGCCGGCCCATCCGACGGCGATCAAGAGCCGCTGGCCCTCGTCTACTAGTTCTAGTTCGGGAGTGGGAACGTCATGCATCTGTCCGACGTGTGGTTCATCGCGATCGCCGTGCTGTGGGCCGGCTACTTCGTCCTCGAGGGTTTCGACTTCGGCGTCGGTATCCTGCTGCCGGTGCTCGGCCGGGACCAGGGCCGCCGCCGGATCATGATCAACACCATCGGGCCGACCTGGGACGGCAACGAGGTCTGGCTGCTGACCGCGGGCGGCGCCACCTTCGCCGCGTTCCCCGGCTGGTACGCGTCCATGTTCAGCGCCTTCTACCTGCCCCTGCTGCTGATCCTGGTGGCGCTGATCATCCGCGGAGTCGCCTTCGAGTACCGAGGCAAGCGGGCGAGCGCGGCCTGGCGGCGGAGCTGGGACACGGCGATCTTCGTCGGCTCGCTGCTGCCCGCGATCTTGTGGGGCGTCGCCTTCGGCAATGTGCTGCACGGCATCCCGCTGAACGCGGCCCACAACTACGCAGGCAACTTCTTCACCATGCTGAACCCGTACTCGCTGCTCGGCGGGCTGGCCACGCTCACCCTGTTCGTGCTCGACGGCGCCCTCTTCCTGGCCCTGAAGACCATGGGCGACCTGCGCCGGGAGGCGATGACGGCGGCCCGGCTGTCCGGGGCGGCGGCCGTGGTCGCGGGCGGCGGCTTCCTCGCCTGGACCGAGTTCAGCTACCGGACGCCCGGCCACGTCGGCACCGGCGTCGCGTCCGTGATCCTGGCCTCCGCGGCGGCGGTCGCGCTGCTGATCGCGCTTGCGGTCGCGACCGGGTGGGGACGTAACGGGCGGCGGGACGAACCCCGCGAGGGCCTGGCCTTCGGCGCCGCCGCGGCCGGCATCGCGGCCGCCACCGGCGCGCTGTTCACCGCCCTGTACCCGAACGTGCTGCCGTCCACCATCAACACCGCCTACACCCTGACCACCGGCAACGCGTCCTCCACGGCGAAGACGCTGGCGGTGATGACCGTCGTCGCCTGCATCTTCCTGCCGTTCGTCCTGCTCTACCAGGGCTGGACCTACTGGGTGTTCCGCAAGCGCCTGGGCGCGCCCCCGCAGCCCGCGCCGGCCACCGAGCCCCAGGTACCGCAGGCACCAGAGCCGCAGCCACCGCAGGCACCTGGACCGCAGCAGCCGACGGCGGTCAGCTGATGAAGCCGTTCGACCCCCGGCTGCTCAAGCACGCCCGCCGGGCCCGGCTGCCGGTCGCGGCCGTGGCCGGCCTCGGCGCGGCCGCCGCGGGCCTGATCATCGTCCAGGCACAGCTGCTGGCTAATGCCATCGCCGCGGCCTTCGGCAGCGGGGCCACCCTCAGCGCGCTGCGCGGCATCCTGCTCGCGCTGGCGGTCGTGGTGGCCGCCCGGGTGGCAGTCGCCTGGGGCAGCGAGATCGCCTCCTACCGGGCCAGCGCGGCCGTAAAGGCAGAGCTGCGCCGCAGTTTCCTCGCGCGCGCGGTCGAGCTCGGGCCGCGCTGGCTGGCCGGGCGCCGCAGCGCCGAGCTGACCGCGCTGGCCACCGAGGGCGTCGAGGCGCTGGACGGGTACTTCTCCAAGTACCTGCCGCAGCTCATCCTCGCGGCCATCGTGCCGGTCGCGGTCCTGGTCCGGGTCGGCCTGGCCGACCCGGTCGCCGGGCTCACGATCGCCGCCACGCTGCCGCTCGTCCCGGTGTTCGGCGCGCTGGTGGGCAAGATGACCGGCGCCTACGCCGAGCAGCGGTGGCGCGCTCTAGCGGTGCTCTCCCACCACTTCCTCGACGTGGTCTCCGGGTTGCCGACGCTGAAGGTGTTCGGGCGGTCGAAGGAGCAGCAGGCGCTGATCGGCCGGGTAACCGGCGACTACCGTCAGGCGACCATGGGCACCCTGCGGGTGGCGTTCCTGTCCTCCCTGGTGCTGGAGCTGGTGGCCACCATGTCGGTCGCGCTGGTCGCGGTCGAGGTGGGGCTCAGCCTCGTCTACGGGCACCTCGGCCTCCGGACCGGGCTCCTCGCGCTGATCCTGGCACCGGAGGCGTACCTGCCGCTGCGCCAGTCCGCGGCGCAGTTCCACGCCAGCGCCGACGGGCTAGCCGCCGCGGATGCGGCCATCGAGGTCATCGAGACTCCGGCCCCGCCCACCGGAGATCGGCCTGCTCACGCCCCGCGCGCCATCCGCGCCGAGGCGGTCAGCGTCGTCCACCCCGGCCGGGTCCGGCCGGCCCCGGACCGCTTTTCCGCGCTCTTCCGGGCGGGAGAGATCACCGTGCTGGCCGGCCCCAGCGGGTCGGGTAAATCAACGCTGGTCGAGGTGCTGCTCGGCTTCGCCCAGCCGTCGGCCGGCCGGGTCCTCGTCGACGGTGATGACCTGGCAACTCTGGATGCAGAAACCTGGCGGGCGCAGGTGGGCTGGGTTCCCCAGCAGCCGTACCTGTTCCCCGGCACGGTGGCGGCCAATATCAGGCTTGGCTGGCCAGATGCCCCGGACGACGCGGTCGCCGTCGCGGCGCGGGCCGCCGCCCTCGACGACCTGCCGCTTGACCGGCTGGTGACCGAGCGCGGCGGCGGCCTCTCGTCCGGCCAGCGCCGCCGGGTCGCGCTCGCCCGGGCGCTGCTGCCCGGCCGGCCAGTCCTGCTCCTTGACGAGCCGACTGCGGGCCTGGACCCGGAAACGGAGGAGCGGGTCCTCGCCGCGCTGTCAGCGCAGGCCGCGGCCGGGCGGATCGTGCTGATCGCCGCCCACCATCCCCGCGTCATCGCCGCCGCTGACCGGGTGGCCTGGCTGACCATGGAAGAAGCCCCGGCCCTGGCCGCGCAGACCGCCCAGTACGAGGAGATCAGGGCATGACAACGTACTCACGGGCCCGCGACGGTCGGCGGCTCGGCCTGGCCGGCGCGGCCGGCACGCTGGCGGCCCTGTCGTCCATCGGCCTGCTGGCCACGTCGGCCTGGCTGATATCCAGGTCCGCCCAGCACCCCCCGGTGCTGTACCTGATGGTGCCGGTGGCGGCGGTGCAGGCCTTCGGGATCGGCCGCAGCTTCTTCCGGTACGCGGAACGGCTGGCCGGCCACGACGCCGCCCTCCGCATCCTCGCCCGCATGCGGATGTCGGCCTACGACCGGCTGGAGCGCCTCGCCCCGGCCGGCACGGCCGCCTTCCGCTCCGGCGACCTGATCAGCCGGCTAGTCAGCGACATCGACTCGCTGACCGACCGCTGGCTCCGCGTGCGCCTGCCGTACGCGGTCGCGCTGGCGACCGGGGCGGTGACGGTCGCGGTCATGGCCGCCCTGCAGCCGACGTCGGGCCTGGTCCTCGCCCTGTCGCTGACCGCCTCGGCGCTCGCCGCCCCGCTGCTCGCGAGCGTCATCGGCTACCGGGCCGAACTCCGGCTCGCGCCGCTGCGCGGCGAGCTCGCCGCCGCGACGTCCGACCTGCTGAGCGGCGCGGGAGAGCTCGCCGTGTTCAGCAGCAGCGCCGGCGCGCTGCGCGACGCGACCGCGGCCGGCGCGGCGGTCGCCCGGGTGCAGGCGAGGTCCGCGTACGCCCGCGGGCTCGGCGCGGCGGTGAGCACGCTGGCAGCCGGCGCGGCGCTGTGGCTGTGCCTGGCGTTCGGCGTCGAGGGAGTGCGGTCCGGTGCGGTGCCCGGCGTCGTGCTGGCCGTCCTGGTGCTGACCCCATTGGCAGCGCACGAGCTGTTCGGCGAGCTCGGGCCGGCCGCCCAGGAGATACCGCGGCTGCGTTCATCCGCTGCGCGGGTCTCTGACGTGCTGACCCGGCCGGACCCGGTGCGCGAGCCCGCCCGCCCGGCGCCGCTGCCGGTCGCGCCCTATGACATCCGGGTGTCGGGGCTGACGGCTCGTTGGGAGCCCGACGGCCCCGACGTGCTGCGCGGGGCGGACCTCCGGCTGCCGGCCGGGCAGCGGGTGGCGGTGACCGGGCCGAGCGGGTCCGGCAAGACGACGCTCGCGATGGTCCTGCTGCGGTTCCTGGAACCGTCGGCCGGTACGGTGACGCTGGCCGGGACGGACGTCACCGAGCTGGATTCCGGCGCCCTGCGGTCCGTCATCGGCCTGTGCGAGCAGGACGCGCACATCTTCGACTCGACGCTGCGGGAGAACCTGCGGCTGGCCCGTCCGGCCGCCACCGATGCGGAGCTGCATGACGCCCTGGACCGGGCGCGGCTCGGCGACTGGGCCGACAGCCTGCCCGCGGGCCTTGACGCTCCCGTCGGCGAGCACGGCGCCCGGCTGTCCGGCGGTCAGCGGCAGCGCCTGGCCCTGGCCCGGGTGCTGCTGGCGGACTTCCCCGTCGTCATCCTCGACGAGCCCGCCGAGCATCTGGACGAGGCAACGGCCGACGCCCTGACGGCCGACCTGCTGGCCGCCACCGCCGGGCGCACCGTGCTGCTGATCACCCACCGCCCCGTGCCCGCTGGCCGGGTGGACCAGGTGCTCCGGCTCTCTGGCGGCCGTCTGGCCGAGGTCCAGCCGCCCGAGCCTGGTCACCTCAGCATTCAGCGCCCTGACCTCCGGACGGCCTGAACAAAGTTCTCGGCCGAGCTTGCGCAGGAACGGGTCGTCAGGCTCATACAGTCTTCAGGCGCCGGCGTCAGTGTCGGGGCCGGGTCGCTGGGCTAGCCACTGCGCGTAGGACCGGGATTCGTCCAGGCCGGGTTCGACGCCTTCGGGCAGGGCGTCGGCGAACACGAGCACGGCGGCGGCCTCGAGCGTGCCGCGCAGCGTGCCGACTGGGCCGGTCGCCTCGAACCCCAGGGTCCACCAGTGGTGGCTGTTCGCGCGGACCGTGGTGAGTTCTACCTCGCACTGCGGCTCCTCGCCCAGCCCGGGGGCGCGCGCCACGATCTGTCCGCTGGCCGGTGAGAACAAGCTGATGCGCCGTCTCTTGCGGACCGGCCTCCAGCCGGCTGTGTCGGGGAGGTCGGGGCTGAGCGGGCTGCAGGGGAACGACCACTTCTGCCAGGACTCCATGCGGCCGCTGGCCCGGCCCGGCACCTGGAGGATCCCGGGACTGCCGCCATAGACCTTCACCTCCAGTGCCCTGCTGCCGCGGATCTTCACCGACAGCTCGCTCAGCGGCGGATGCAGTAGGTAGGTGTCCTGGCGGCTGTCCGTCAGAGCCGGGAACCGCCCGAACCATCCGGCCACCGAGGCCTCCAGTTGGCCCGGGAAGATCCACCGCACCTCCAGGCTGCGGAGTCCTTCTGTGACCGGGCTATCAGGCGGGGCACCAGTCATTGCCTTCAGCTCCTGACGCCGTCGGCCGGCCGGGACCCTACAGGCCGGGTTCGGCGGCGAGCCGTCCCGAGGCGACGGCGTCGACGAGCGCTTTGTGGTCGCGTTCGTTCTGATCGGCGTACGCGCTCGCGAACCGGGTGATGGCCTTGTCGAAGACGTCGGATCCGCCGAGGTAGGCGGCGATGGCGATCCGGTCGCCGGAGCGCGCGTGCGCGCGGGCCAGTGTCCACCCGCAGGCCTGCCCGTAGATCCGCATGCCCTCCGGCTCCAGGTCCTCGATGTCGATGGAGTATTTCCAGTCCCGCAGCTGGCGGACGTAAAAGTCGCGCTGCTTGCCGTCCAGGTCGGCCTCGGCCCGCTGCCAGCCCAGGAAGATATCGCTGGACGCCTGCATCAGCCGCTGCCCGGCGACGACCCGCTGGCCCATGTCGGCGTACTTGCTGGCCCCCACGAAACGGCTGAGGACCGACGCCTCGGCCTCCTTGACCTGCAGGAACAGCGGATCGGACTCGTCGCGGCCGAGCATCAAGACGATCCAGCAGCGGGTCCCGACGCTGCCCACGCCGACGACCTTGCGGGCCATGTCGGCGTACTCGTATTCCTCGAGCAGGTACCGGCGGTCGGTTTCCAGCGTCCGCTCGTACTTGGCGAGCAGGTCCTGGATCTCCTGCGCGAAGATCTCCTCGTCCGTCTGCTTGGGCAGCAGGTCGGCGATCGGGACGATGAGGGGCGGGTCGGCGGTGATCTGCGGCCGGCCATCGACAAGGTGGGTCAGCTTGGTCACTTCCTGCATGCTGTCCCGGGTTCGCGCCTTGGCCATCCCCTTGTCCACCAGCTTGCGCTGCCGCGCTTTCATCTGCGAGTCGAACTGCGACTTCAGCTGGTCCAGGTCCGCGTGCGCGTACCAGACATCCAGGTTCGTCATCTTCGCGAAGGTCCGCACCGCCTCCCGGTAGCTGGTCACGGTGGCCGTGACGATCTCACGGCGGTCCTTGCCCCGGAACCCGTTGCCGCGGGCCGCTACCTCCATGCTGGCGGCCAGCCGCTTGACGTCCCATTCCCACGGGCCGGGCGTCGTCTCATCGAAGTCGTTGACGTCGAAGACGAGGAGCCGGTCGACGGAGGCGAAGATCCCGAAGTTCGACAGGTGCGCATCCCCGCACGCCTGCACCGCCAGCCCGGACACCGGAGTAAGGGACAGGTCGCTGGCCATCGGCAGCGCCGCGCCGCGGTAGTAGGTGAACGGGGACACCATCATCCGGCCCCAGCGGATGGGCACCAGTTCCGGGACCCGCGACTTGGCCTGCTCCTCCAGCAGGCCAAGCGGGTCGGGTCGGCCCGAACCGGGGTCGAATGCCGCATGGCTCTCACGCGGCACCTCGGCCCGCGCCTCCTTACCCCGCGCGGCACGCTCCGCCGGGGTGATCCGGTCCAGGCCCGACTCCAGCTGATACCGCTTCGCTTCCCGCTTCGTGGCCTGCGGGGGAACCCCGCGCGTCATAACGCTCATCATCGCCTGCCCCCGATCCTCATCCTGCGTCGCCCATGGCGGCCGGACATCACCCGCGACGGATGATCTCGGCTCCCGGTCGGCCGGGCTCCAACGAGCACGCTCAAACCGCGCTCGGGCGCTTCCTCAGCGGAGCTTGCGCAGGAACGGGTCGTGGAGTTCATACCGCGTCACCTTGATCCGCGCATCGACTGTATTCGCGCCAGCCGAACGGGGGTGGACGAGGCTGAGGTCAAGCTCGGTGATCTCGGGCAGGTCTTCGGCCAGCCGGGAGACACGCAGCAACAGGTCCCGGAGCCTCAGATCAGGGGAGGAGGCGGCCAGGTCGGGGTCGGACTGGTCCCGGTCGGCGAGTAGCAGCGTGTCCGCGTCGGCGGTGGTTAGCGGCGCAAGCCTGGCCCCGTGGCCGGCCAGCGCCACCAGCGGCCCGAACATCGGGTCATGAACGACCCGCACGGTGGCCTTGGTCGCATGCTCATCGGCCGTGACGGCGGGTTCCGCGAGCGGGATCCCGTAGCAGCGCAGCACGTCGGCGGTCTGGCTCGGCGACAGCCAGCCGCCGCTGGCGTCCGTGCGGAGGCAGTCGCGCACGACGGCGCGCGCGTCGGCGGCTCGCACGTCGGGGAAGGCGGGCACCTCTCCGCGCGGCTCAGCGCGCCAGGCCCCGTACGTCGCCGCGCGGGCGATGGCCCCCGCCGCCGCCTGCGGGTACGCGTAAGCGGGGATCGTGTCGCCGAGCAGGCGCACGGATTCGGCCTGGTTCAGCACCACGGCCGCCAGCGGGACGCGGACGTCGGCCTGGCGGATGGCCTGGATCAGGTCCCCGGTGGCGCCGGTGGGCAGGACCAGGGCGATGACCGCGTGCACGTTCTTGTCCGCCGCGACCAGCTCCAGGCACTGCCGGAAGGCTTCGCCGGATATCGCGGCGGTGGTGTCCACCGGGCCGGCGATCGCGCCGTCGCCGCCAATCAGCGCGCGCAGCTCGCCGACGGTAGCCCCGCCCGGCCGGTATACGGTCAGGCCGAGGTCGGCGCACGCGTCGGCCGCGAGCGCCCCGGCGCCGCCGATATTGGACACGATCGCGACCGTGCGGCCGGCCGGGACGGGCTGGGTGGCGAGCAGCGCGGCGGTTTCGACCAGCTCGCCGAGGCCGGGCGCGGCGATGATGCCCACTTGCTCGAACAGCGCCTCGCGGCTGGCCAGCCCGGCCGCGGCCGGGTCCCGGGCGGCTGCGAACGGTCCGGCGTGCACGGTGAGCAGCGGTATCCGGTCTCCGACCCGCCGCGCCGTCCGGCCGAACTTGCGGGGATTGCCGAACGACTCGATGTAGAGCACGGCCAGCCTGGTCACCTCGTCCTGTTCCCACCACAGGAGCATGTCGTTGCTGGACACGTCGAGCTTGCGCCCGACCGACGCGAACGAGGAGATGCCGATGCCGAGCCGCGACAGCTGATCGACCACCGCCAGGCCGACGCCGCCGGACTGCATGACCAGCCCGGCCACGCCGGGCCTGGGATGGCTGGCGGCGAAGGTGGCGTTCAGGCCGAGGCCGGGCACCGCGATGCCGAAGGAGTCCGGCCCGACCAGCCGCATGCCGTGTCTCCTGCACACGGCGAGCAGGTCGGCGCAGGCGGCGGCGTCCAAGCCGGAGGTGATCACGGCGAGGGCCTTCACGCCGACCCGACCGCAGTCTTCGGCCACGCCAAGGACCGCCGGGGCGGGTACCGCGATCAGGGCGAGGTCCGGTGATTCGGGCAGATCCGCCACCGCCGGCGCGCAGCGCACGCCGCCGAGCTCCGGCGCCTGCGGGTGGACCGCGTAGAGGCGGCCCTCATACCCGCCGGTGCGGATGTTGTCGAGGATGGCCCGGCCCGGTGTGCCCGTCCGCCGGCTGGCGCCGATCACGACCACGGACTCCGGCGCGAGGACATGGCGCAGGCTGGCGGCCTCGGCGGTGCGCTCGCGGCGGGCCACCGTCTCCAGGAACGTGTCAAGCGCGGTGCCGGTGTCGTCCGCAGGGAGCGGGATCGTCACCTCGGCCACGCCATCGTCGTAGTGACGCTTGACCGGGAGCCCGGCGTCGGCGAACAGGTGCAGCATCGGGGTGTTCTGCGTCAGCGTCTGCGCGGTGAACGTGGTCACGCCCTGGCTCCTGGCGGCCGAGACTAGGTGCTCGAACAGGAGTGTGGCGATGCCCCGGTGGTGCATGTGCTCGGCGACCGCGAACGCGACCTCGGCGCTCGCCGTCGGTCCCTCCTCGTTGGCGGCGATGTAGAAGCTGGCGACGCCCACCACCTGGCCGTCCGCCAGCGCGAGCAGCGCGACCCGGCCCGGCGTGCCCGCCCGGCAGATCCGCTCCGCCTCGTTTTCGGCCGACAGCGGGCTGAAGCTGAAGAAGCGCAGGTAGATGTTGTCCGGTGACATCGCCGCGTGCATCGCCTTGACGGCATCGAAGTCTGCTGGCGTGGCCGCACGGATCTCGACGGTCGTCCCGTCAGCCAGCAGCGCGTAGGTGTCCATCAGCCCGGCCGCCGGTTCAGGCCGCGCTTGCGAGGGCCCTGAGCAGGTCGCCCTGGCTGACGATGCCGATCAGCGTGCCGTCCTTGGCCACCACCGGCAACCGGCTGACCCGATAGGCGGTCATGACCTGCGCCGCCGTGGCGACGGTCTCATCGGGATGGATCGTCACCGCGGGCGCCGTCATCAGCTCTCCGGCCAGGATGACGGCGTGCCTCTGCACGCCGTGCCACTGCCGTCCGGCCGGGGGGCCCGGCCGGGCCCGCCATGCCGTCTTGTCACGTGCGGCGACCAGATCTGCTTCCGAGATCACGCCCACCACACGCTGGTCCATGTGGACCACGGGCAGACCGCTGATCTGGTGCCTGGTCAGCAGGCGGGCGATCTCCTTGTAGGGGGTGAGCCGGTTGACGGTCACCACCGGGGCCGTCATCACATCGCTTATGCACGTCATGTCTGGTCACTTCCTGCCCGCTTAACGCGCCGTCAGGCGGAGCCGACCCGGCGGCCGGTGATGCGGGACGGCACGATCCGGACGAACAGCTCCCGGTCGCCCGGCGCCCAGGGCTCCACGCCCGCGGCGCGGGCCGCGTCCAGTTCGGCTCCCTCAACATGATGGGCCGGCCCCTGGACGAGGACGCTCCACCCGCGCCCGGCCGCCAGGTCGATCTCATCGATCTCGAACGCCACCCTGTAGTCGGCGTTGGCGATCCCGGTCCGCAGGTCCTCGTCCAGCGGCCCGTGCTCGGCCGTGCGGAACACGATTGCCCCGTCAAGCAGCTTGTAGTTCACCGGCAGGACGGCCGGCCCGTACCGGCCAACGTAGGCGATCCGGCCAATCCCTCCCGGCCCGATGAGGTGCAGGCACTCGTACTCGTCAAGCACTTCCAATACGCGGTCAGCCATCGCGGCGCTCCTTCCTGGCATGGTGCTCGGAGGCCTGGTCGGCCTATTCACGACCCTAGCCGCGCACGGCCCGCGCGGGACGAGACTTTCGGTCCGCATCCCGGGACCTTTGGCCCATGCCCCCGGCTTGCGCTCGGGAGGAGGCTTGAAGCGACGGCAGCGAGTCCGCGATCGGAGATAGCCATGTATGCGCTCGTCTACCATGGTCCCGGCCAGAAGGCATGGGAAGAGGTACCCGACCCCGAGATCATCGACGAGGGCGACGCCATCATCCGCGTCGACGCGACCACCATCTGCGGCACTGACCTGCACATCCTGGCTGGCGACGTCCCCGCGGTGCGCGTCGGGACGATCCTCGGTCACGAGGCCGTGGGCACCGTCGACGAGGTCGGCGACGGCGTGCACCGGCTCTCGCCCGGCGACCGCGTCCTCGTCTCGTGCATCAGCGCGTGCGGCACCTGCCAGTACTGCCGCGAAGGACGGTACGGGCAGTGCCTGGACGAGGGCGGCTGGGTTCTCGGCCACCACATCAACGGAACCCAGGCCGAGTACGTCCGCGTCCCCTACGCCGACACCTCCACCTACCGGATCCCCGACGGCGTGTCGGACGAGGCGATGCTGATGCTGGCCGACATCCTGCCCACCGGCTACGAGGTCGGAGTGCTGGCCGGCGGCGTCCGCCCGGGCGACGTGGTGGCCGTCGTGGGCGCCGGCCCGGTCGGTCTGTCCGCGATCGCCTCCGCGCGGCTGTTCAGCCCCAGCCACATCGTCGCCGTCGACCTGTCCGACGCCCGCCTGGAGGCCGCTCGTCACTTCGGCGCCGACGTCACCGTCAACGACGCCCGCGAAGACCCGATGGCCGTGATCAAGGAACTGACCGGGCGGCGCGGCGCGGACGTGGCGATCGAGGCGGTCGGCACCGCGGCCACCTTCGAGATGGCCGTGCGGCTGGCCCGGCCGGGCGGCCGGATCGCGAACATCGGCGTGCACGGCGGCGCGGCCGCGCTGCACCTCGAAGAGCAGTGGGCTCGGGACATCACGATCACCACCGGGCTGGTGGACGGCTCGTCCACCCCGACGCTGATGCGGCTGGTCGCCGCCGGGCAGCTCGATGCCGCCCAGTTCGTGACCCATCGCTTCGACATGGACGACTTCGAAAAGGCATACGAGGTCTTCGGCAACCCGGCGGCCAGCGCCGCCCTTAAGGTAGTGCTGACCCGCAGCGAGGGAGGGGAGGGCTCATGAACGCCGTCGTCAGGGACGTCATGACACCCAACGTGATTACCGTCAGCAAAGACACGCCGTTCGAGGTCATCGCCGCCGCCCTGCGTTCATACCGGGTCAGCGCATTCCCGGTGCTTGACGAGGAGTCCCAGGTGATCGGCGTCGTTTCCGAGTCGGACCTGCTGGCGAAGCTGGCCCTCGGCAACGGAGACGACGGGATGCCGGGCATGATCACCGGGATCCTGCGCCACCAGCAGTTGAAAAAGGCGCACGCGGTCACGGCGACGGCGCTGATGACGTCCCCCGCGTACACGGTGCGGCCCGAGGACACCGTCGAGCAGGCCGCCCGGATCATGTACCTGCGCAACGTCAAGCGCCTTCCCGTCGTCGACGCGGACGGGCGGCTGGCCGGGATCGTCAGCCGCGCCGACGTGCTCGCCGTGTACAACCGTACCGACGCCGACATCGCCGAGGAGATCAGGACCGGCATCCTGTCGACCGAGACCCCCGCCGATCCCGGCACCTTCGACGTCAGCGTGACGGCCGGCGTGGCGACGATCGTCGGCCGGGCCCAGACCCGCGAGCAAGCACAGGCCATCATCGGCCGGGCCCGCCACATCCAAGGCGTCGTCGCGGTCCGCGACCGCCTCGACTACCCGCCCCCCGAGCCGGATCCCTTCGACGTCGTGGCCCGCTCCTCGGTCGACTGAGGCGACTGGTTCCCCAGTTCCCGCAGGCCGCTCCCTAATCCGGGGTTGGTCTCGTTGTGACCAGAGCGGCGGCCCTGGCGAGGAACGCTAGGACGGCGGGTAACGGAGACGGTCGCGGACGGCCACCACTCCCTCCACGTGCCGGGCGCGGGCGGCGATGGCGCGGCCGAGCTCGGCCGTCTCCGGGGTGCCCTCGAGGGTTACGATGCCGTTCTCCGCCGTCACCGTGAAGTGCTCAGGATCGGCGCGAAGCTCGTTCGTGATCAGGTTCTCAGTGATCTCCCGGCGGATCTCCCCGTCCGGGCGGTCGAAGACCGAGAGCACGTCCGCCCGGCTGATGATCCCGACCAGGCGGCCCGACGCGTCGGTCACCGGAAGCCGCTTGACCCGGTGGGTGTACATCTGGCGGGCGGCGTGCTCGACCGTGTCCCCGGGTGCGGCCGTCACGGCCGGCTGGGTCATCAGCTCGGCCGCGGTGACGGATTCCGCCTTTTCCTGGTCTTCCTGATTCAGGACGCGCGAGGTCATCTCGGGTATCCCGGCGGCCCATCCCGCGTCCAGCGTCTCCTTCGGCAGCAGGTCGCTCTCCGAGACGACGCCGACCACCCTCCCGTCGTCGTCGACGACCGGAAACGCGCTTACCCGGTGCGAACGCAGGGCGGCGGCG
Organism: uncultured Actinomycetota bacterium; assembly: GCA_963836195.1. Lineage (GTDB taxonomy): Bacteria > Actinomycetota > Actinomycetes > Streptosporangiales > Streptosporangiaceae > Trebonia. The sequence goes on from CAWIIX010000007.1 coordinate 259,190, forward strand.
ATCTCCTTGAACGACGTGCCCCTGTGCACCGCCACCACCCGAGTGGTCATGATCTTCTCCACGGTGGACTTCATGGCCATCCCTCCCCTTCTGCGCTGAGGCTCCAGCCACCAACGTTGCCCCGACGGCGGGCCCTATGGCAGGGGCCTTCCGCCCATCTGGACGGGACCATCGTCCCGATGGACGGGCACGCGACCGCGTGCTCGTCGGCCCTTCCGCGGCAGCCGACGTGTGGTTTGTCACTATTTGGTGGCCAGAAGCACGCAGTGCCCCACTTCCGCACGGTGCGCGCTCGACGCGGCACGCCGCGTCATTATGTTTCGGCAATGTGTCGTAAATGCAATTTTCGGGAACTGCATCGACGGGCGTGAAATGTGACCGAGTGGGTACTTCGATGGTCCTACGGCGACCGCCACAGCCGCCGAGGCCGACCTCCAGGGACGCACCGCTAACCGGGAAACGATGTCATCGTCCCAGCTCAGCGCGGGTTACTCCGGACTTTCGCGCTTTACCTAGCATATCGGCATTGGTTGCTGCAAACTAATTGCACCGCCAATGGGCGCGATCACCGCTCGGGCCGCAGCCGTTTCCTGACGGAGCCGTCATACTTCCCCGACAGCCACGTCAGGTGACGTGGGCGTCATTGTTTGCATTTATTTCTGACCTGTGCCCAAATAGACAGGTGGCAGGCGGAGGCAAGGGAAGCAGCACGGGGATCGACGGCCTGGAGGAGAACGGCGACGCGCATATGACCGTCGCGGCCGAGGTCTCGCTGGCGGTTGCGGCCAAGGCGGCGGCGGAGAACTTCCCCGTCGCCCTGCGCGTGCTGCCCCGGCGCTACCGCGCCCACCTCACCGCCCTCTACGGCTTCGCCCGCCTGGTCGATGACATCGGCGACGAGCCGCTGCCGGGCCTGCCGGCCGACGTATCGCCGGAGACCGTCACCAAAACCCGCCTGCGGCTCCTCGACGACCTCGCGCTGGACGTGGCGAAGATCTACGACGGCAACGGCGAGCCCGAGCTCGACGCGATCAGGGCGCTCAAGGTGACCGTCAACGAGTGCGGGGTCCCGCGCCAGCCGCTCGACGACCTCATCCAGGCCAACCGCCAGGACCAGCTGGTCACCAGGTACGAGACCTACGACGAGCTGAAGCAGTACTGCGAGCTGTCCGCCAACCCGGTCGGACAGGTGGTGCTCGCGATCATGGGAGCGGCGACGCCGGCCCGGATCACCGCCTCCGATAGCATCTGCACTGCTCTGCAGATCGTCGAGCACACTCAGGACGTGGCCGAGGACCTGGCCAACGACCGGATCTACCTGCCGCGCGAGGACAGGGAGCGCTTCGGCGTGACCGAACTCGACCTGGCCAAGCCGCGCGCGGAAGCAAACGTCCGGCAGCTGATCAAGTTCGAGGCAGACCGGGCAGAACAACTGCTTGACGAGGGCGCGCCGCTCGTCGGAACGCTGCGGGGCGCGGCCAGGATCGCCGTCGCCGGCTACCTGGCCGGCGGCCGCGCCGCCCTCAAGGCGATCGCGGACCAGAACTACGACGTGCTGCAGAGCACGCCGAAACCCGGCCAGGCCGAACGGCTCAAGGCCATGGCCTGGTGCTACCTGAAGGGGAGGTGACGATGAACACCGACGAGGCATACGAGCAGTGCGAGCGGATCACCTATGAGCAGGCGAGGAACTTCGCCTACGGCATCAGGCTGCTCCCGCGCGACAAGCGCCGCTCGCTTGCCGCCGTGTACGCGTTCGCCCGCCGCATCGACGACATCGGTGACGGCGACCTTCCCCTCGAGACCAAGGCAGTCCAGCTCGAGGAGGCCAGGGGCCAGGTCGGCCTGCTGGTAGAGGCGGTCAAGGACACCGCGACGACCGGGGAGGCTCCGCCCGCCTTTGACGGCACCGACCCGGTGCTGGTCGCGCTGGCCGATACCGGCGCCCGCTTCGACGTCCCGCTGGCGGCGTTCACCGAGCTCATCGACGGCTGCCTGGCCGACGTGAACCAGGCCAGCTACAAGACGTTCGACGACCTGCTCTGGTACTGCCGCTGCGTGGCCGGCTCGATCGGCCGGCTCTCGCTCGGCATCTACGGCGCCAGCCACCCGGAGAAGCAGGCCAAGATGGCCGACGACCTCGGCGTCGCGCTGCAGATCACCAACATCCTGCGCGATGTCCGCGAGGACTTCCGCAACAACCGCATCTACCTGCCGGCCGAGGACCTGACCAGGTTCGGCATCGAGTTCGCCCCGTTCGGCGAGCCCGAGCCGTTCCCGTCCGAGGCCATGCAGGCCCGGTTCGCGACCCTGGTGGAGTTCGAGGCGGCCCGCGCCCGCGAGTGGTACGGCTCCGGCCTGCGGCTGCTGGCCACGATCGACCGCCGCAGCGCCGCCTGCACCGGCGCGATGGCCGGCATCTACCGCCGCCTCCTGGACCGGATCGCGGCCAACCCGCACGCGGTCCTGGAGGGCCGGATGTCCCTTCCCGGCAGCGAGAAGGCGCTGGTCGCGGCCGAGGCCCTGGCCGGGCTCGATCGCTGGAAGTACCGCAAGGGGGCCGGCCAGTGAGGACCGTGGTGGTCGGCGGCGGGCTGGCCGGCATCACCGCCGCGATCGCCCTCGCCCAGGCCGGGGCCGAGGTCACGCTGCTGGAGGCGAAGCCCCGGCTGGGCGGCGCCACGATGTCGTTCACCCGCGACGGGCTGGCGATCGACACCGGACAGCACGTGTTCCTGCGCTGCTGCACCGCCTACCGGGGCCTGCTCGACCGCCTCGGGATGGCCGCGCACGCCCCGCTGCAGCCCCGCTTCGACATCGCCGTGGTCTCACCGGAAAAAAGAGCGAGAATGCGGAGGCGTCGCGCCCCCGCGCCTTTCCACCTGCTGCCGGCTCTTCTCGGGTACCCGTTTCTCAGTTTTTCCGAACGGTCCCGGATTTCACGGGCCGCCCTCGCCTTCAAGCGTCTCAAGGAGGCGGACCCGAAGACCGACGAGATCCGTCTCGGCGACTGGCTCGCCGCCCACGGCCAGGACGACAGGACCAGGCGCGTGCTCTGGGACCTGTTCTCCATCTCGTCGCTGAACATCCCGGGCGATGACGCCTCGCTCGCCCTCGCCGCCGTCGTCGTGAAGACCGGCCTGCTCGGCGACGCGGGCGCGGCCGACATCGGCGTCCCCGCGCTGAGCCTGGGGGAGCTGCACGGCGCCGCCGCCGCCCGGCTGCTTGACAAGCTGGGCGCGTCGGTGCGCCTGTCGACCAAGGTCGCCGCCATCGAGCGGCAGGGCGACTCAGAGTTCCTCGTCCGCCTCGGCCGGGCGGCGCCGGGCGGCGGCGCGCTCGATCGGCCGGATGACGACGCCGACGGCGATCGCCTGGACGGCCGTGACGGCGACGGCGCGGACACTGGAGCCGGCACCGGATCGACCCCCGTCGAGGTGCTGGTCGCCGACGCCGTGGTCCTCGCGGTGCCGCACGAGCAGGCCGCGCGGCTGATCCCGGCCGGCGCCCTGCCGGCCGAGACGGTGGACGGCTGGGCCGGGCTCGGCGCCGCCCCGATCGTCAACCTTCACGTGCGCTATGACCGCAAGGTGATGGACGTGCCGTTCGCGGCGGCAGTCGACTCCCCGGTCCAGTGGGTGTTCGACCGGACCAGGATCTCCGGCATGCACGCCCGCGGCGACGACGGCCAGTACCTGGCGGTCTCGCTGTCGGCGGCCGACCCGTACGTGAACATGTCGGTGGCGGAGCTGCGCGAGATGTTCGTCCCCGCCCTGGCCGCCCTGTTCCCCGAGGCCCGCGCCGCGACCGTGACCGAGTTCTTCGTCACCAGGGAGCGCCGGGCGACGTTCCGCCAGGTGCCGGGCACGGCCAGGCTCCGCCCGAAGTCGGCCACCGCGCTGCCCGGCCTCGCGCTGGCCGGCTCGTGGACCGACACCGGCTGGCCGGACACGATGGAGGGCGCCGTCCGCAGCGGCCTCAACGCCGTCATCGCCCTGCACGACCAGCTCGCCCCGTCGACCCACCCGGCCGCCCCCGCCCCCGCCCCCGGCGTCGCGACCCCGAACGAGCCTCGTGGCCCCCAGGGCCCCATAGAGCGGGCCCGTGGCCCCCAAGGCCACAACCCGGCCCCTCCGTCGTCGGGAACAAAAGCCGAAAATTCAGGATTTGCCCCTGTTCGGGGGGCCGGGTCAGGAGCTAGCGCAGTGCTTGAAGCGGACCCAGTGTTTGAAGTCAACGCCGTGGTCGAAGAGGAAACAGTGTCTGAAGTAAACGTCACTGATGAGGATGAGAGGGAGGTGCGCTCGTGACGGTAGTGATGCCTGCAGGCGTCGCCGTGGCGCGTGACCTGGTTGGCCCTGCGACGGAGGCCGCGATCAACCGGCTGAGCCCAGGCGTCCGCCGGGTCGCGGCCTATCACTACGGCCTCGCCGACGCCGAGGGGAACCCGGTCCGGGTCGGCAGCGGCAAGGCGCTGCGCCCCGCCCTAGCGCTGCTCTCCGCCCGCGCCGCGGGCGTGGCCGCCGAGCGCGGCGTGATGGCCGCGGTCGCGGTCGAGCTCGTGCACAACTTCTCGCTGCTGCACGACGACATCATGGACGGCGACACCGAGCGGCGGCACCGGCCGACCGCCTGGACCGTGTTCGGCGTCGGCGCGGCGATCCTGGCCGGCGACGCGCTCCTCGCGCTCGCCAACGAGCTGGTGCTCGAGGACATCGCGCCGGGCGGCCCGTGGGCGGCCCGCTGCCTGTCCACCGCGGTGCAGCGGCTCATCACCGGGCAGAGCGAGGACCTGGCGTTCGAGTCGCGCGGCGACGTGACCCTGCCCGAGTGCATCGAAATGGCCGGGGACAAGACCGCCGCGCTGATGGCCTGCGCCTGCACGATCGGCGCGGTCCACGTGGGGGCGTCGCCCGAGCTCGCGATGGGCCTGGCCGAGTTCGGCGGCCACGTCGGCCTGGCGTTCCAGCTCACCGACGACCTGCTCGGCATCTGGGGGGCGACCGAGGTGACCGGCAAGCCGGTCATGGCCGACCTCCGCGCCCGCAAGAAGTCGCTCCCGGTGGTGGCCGCGCTGACCAGCGGCACCCCCGAGGCCCTCGAGCTCAAGGCGCTTCTCGCCCGCGAAGACGAGCTGTCGGAGGACGACCTGACCCGCGCGGCCGACCTGATCGTCGCCGCCGGCGGCAAGGCGTGGGCCGAGAAGGAGGCCGACGACCGCCTCGCGGCCGCGGCCGCGTCGCTCGACGGCATCGGCGTCCCGGCCGACGTCCGGGCCGAGTTCATCGCCATCGCCGAGTTCATCACCGCGAGGCAGTGGTAACCGATGACAACAACTACCTCCCGGGAGAGCGACTCGCCGTCGCCTGCGGAGCGGGTCCGGTGGACGGGCGACGATCTCGGGTCCGCCGTCCGCCGGGCGCCGACGCGCGGTACCGAGGCCATCGGCGCCGCCTTCCGCGCGCAGGTCGCGCTGCGCGCCCCCGGGGTCGTCATGATCCCGACCCCCGCCGCCGCGGCCGGTGACGAGCCGTCGGACCTGTCTGACGCGCCCGCCCCCGGCGCCAGGGAAACGCCGGACGCGCAGCCGTCGGGCATCCGCGACGTCGCCGCCGTCACCCTCGACAAGGCCCGCGACCACCTGCTGCGGTTGCAGGACCCGCACGGCTGGTGGATCGGCGAGCTCGAAACCAACGTCACCATGGACGCCGAGGACGTGCTGCTGAGGCATTTCCTTGGCATCCTGACCGAGGTCGAGCTGGCGGAGACGGCCGGCTGGATCAGGTCGCAGCAGCGCGACGACGGCACCTGGGCCAACTTCTACGACGGCCCGGGCGACCTGTCCACCACGGTCGAGGCCTACGTGGCGCTCAAGCTCGCGGGCGACCCGGTCGACGCGCCGCACATGAAGCGCGCGGCCGACTGGATCACCGCCAGCGGCGGCCTCACCGCGACCCGCGTGTTCACCAGGATCTGGCTCGCGATCAGCGGCCGGTGGTCCTGGGATGACCTGCCGGTCATCCCGCCCGAGGTCATCTACCTGCCGTCCTGGGTCCCGCTGAACATCTACGACTGGGGCTGCTGGGCCAGGCAGACGATCGTCGCGCTGGCGGTGGTGTCCAGCTTCAAGCCGAGCAGGCCGCTCCCGTTCCTGCTCGACGAGCTCTACGCGGCGGTGCCCGGCCGGCCGCCCAAGGCCGACAACCGGGACCCGTGGACGCTCGCGTTCAACGGGCTCGACAAGGCGCTCCACGCGGTCGAGCCGAGGCTGCCCAAGCGGGCCAGGAGGGCCGCCCGGAGCCGCTGCACCGACTGGATCATCGCCCGTCAGGAGGCCGACGGCTGCTGGGGCGGCATCCAGCCGCCCTGGGTCTACTCGATCATGGCGCTGTACCTGATGGGCTACGGCCTCGACAGCCCCGTCGTCAAGAAGGCGATCGACGCCCTCGATCGGTTCACGATCAGGGAGGACGGCATCCGCCGTCTGGAGGCGTGCCAGTCCCCGGTCTGGGACACCGTGCTGTCGATGATCGCGCTGGCCGACGCCGGGCTCGAGCCGGACCACCCGGCCCTCACCGCCAGCGCCAACTGGGTGCTCAACGAGGAGATCCGCCAGCCCGGCGACTGGCAGGTGCGCCGCCCGCAGACCGCCCCCGGCGGCTGGGCGTTCGAGTTCGACAACGACAACTACGCCGACACCGACGACACGGCCGAGGTCGTGCTGGCCCTGCGCCGCACCAGCACCGACAACCGGGCGGCGATCCAGCGCGGCCTGCGCTGGCTCGAGGGCATGCAGTGCAAGGACGGCGGCTGGGGCGCGTTCGACGCCGACAACACCCGCCAGCTCGTCAACAAGCTGCCGTTCTGCGACTTCGGGGCGGTGATCGACCCGCCAAGCGCCGACGTCACCGCGCACATCGTGGAGGCGTTCGCGGCCGAGGGCCTCGCCCACGAGACCGCCTGCAGGCGAGGCGTCATCTGGCTGCTCAAGCACCAGGAGGAGGACGGCTCCTGGTTCGGCCGCTGGGGCGCCAACTACCTCTACGGCACCGGCGCGGTCGTTCCCGCGCTGATCGCGGCGGGCGTCAAGCCGGGCAAGCCGCAGATCCGCCGCGCCGTCGCCTGGCTCGAGCAGCACCAGAACGAGGACGGCGGCTGGGGCGAGGACATGCGCTCCTACGACGACCCGGAGAACTGGTCGGGCCGGGGCGCGTCCACCGCCTCGCAGACCGCGTGGGCGCTGCTGGCGCTGCTCGCGGCGGGCGAGGAGGAGGGCAAGGCGGCCGAGCGCGGCATCCGCTGGCTGGCGGAGACGCAGCGCCCGGACGGGACCTGGGACGAGCCGTACTTCACCGGGACCGGCTTCCCGGGCGACTTCTACCTGAACTACCACCTGTACCGGCTGGCGTTCCCGGTCTCCGCGCTTGGCAGATACGTAAGGGGTTCACGTCATGACTGAGACCATTCCACAGCCCCGGGTGGCCGAGGTGGGGGCCTTGGCCGATGCCCCCGCCGACGCGCCCGCGCTGCTCGTCTACGCCCCGCTCCGGTTCGAGGCCAACGCCGTCCGCCGCGGTCTCACCCAGTCGAGCAGCCACGTCCTGCGCACCGGCATGGGCGCCACCCGATCGAGGAAATCGGCCGCCCAGAGCCAGCCCGGTCCGTTCGGAGCGATGGTTGTGATGGGCACCGCGGCCGGCCTGGCGGACGGCCTCAGCCCGGGCGACCTGATCGTCGCCACCGAGGTGACCAACGGCGAGACCACCATCGCGCTCCCCGGCGCCGACCTGCTCGCGGCCGAACTGCGGCGGGCCGGCCTGAACGCCCGCGCCGGGCGCGTCATCCAGGTCAAAAAGATCGTCAGCTCCTCCGAACGGTCCCGGCTGGCTGCGGACGGCTACCTCGCCGCCGACATGGAGTCGGCCGCCATCGTGGCCGCCGTCAAGGGCCGGGCGCCGACCGCTCAGCAGCCGGCCGAGTCGGGGCTCAACGCCGTAGACGCGGCGGCGCTGGCCGCCGCCACCGCCGGACAGCCGGTAGCAATCATCCGCGCGGTCTCCGACGGCGGCTTCGGCCCCGGCATGGTCACCGGCGGGATGGCCGCGCTCCGCTCGCTGCGCGCGGCCGCCCCGGTCGCCGAGCGCTGGGCCGCCGCCTGCCGCGAGCGGACGGTGCTGCTGGCCGGCCCCAGGTCGTTCTGCGCCGGGGTGGAGCGGGCGATCGAGATCGTCGAGCGCGCGCTCGAGTTGCGGGGCGCGCCGGTCTACGTGCGCAAGCAGATCGTGCACAACACCCGGGTAGTGGCCGACCTCGAGCAGCGCGGCGCGATCTTCGTCGACGAGCTCGACGAGGTGCCGAACGGGGCCACGGTCGTGTTCTCGGCCCACGGCGTCTCGCCCGCGGTCCGCTCCGACGCGTCCGAGCGGTCCCTGTCGGTCATCGACGCGACCTGCCCGCTGGTGTCGAAGGTGCACGCGGAGGCGCGCCGGTTCGCCGACAAGGGCTACACGGTCGCGCTGATCGGGCACGCCGGCCACGAGGAGGTCGAGGGCACGCTGGGCGAGGCACCGGACTCGACGGTGCTAGTGCAGACCGCCGCCGACGTGGCCGCGCTCTCGGTCGACGACCCCTCCAAGGTCGCCTACCTGATGCAGACCACGCTCGCCATCGACGAGGCGGCCGACGTGTCCGGCGCCCTGCGGGAGAAGTTCCCGCAGATGCGCGCGCCCGGCAGCGACGACATCTGCTACGCGACGACCAACCGGCAGGCGGCCGTCCGCGCCGTCGCCACCGAGGCCGACGTGGTCCTCGTCGCGGGCTCCAAGAACTCCTCCAACTCGGTGCGGCTGGTCGAGCGCTCCGAGCGCGAGGGCACGCCCGCCCACCTGATCGACGGGGCCACGGACATCGACTTGTCCTGGCTGGCCGACGCGTCGGTGGTCGGGCTCACGGCGGGGGCATCCGCGCCCCCGGCGGTAGTAAGCGAGATCATCACCGCGCTGTCCGGGCTCGGCACGGTGACGGTGACCGAGCGGGTCACCACTACCGAATCAGTACAGTTCGGCCTGCCTAGGGAGGTACGGCGCTAAATGTCCATGCCACTTCGCGTCAGCATGCGCATCGGGACACACCTGATGAAGCAGAAGCTGTCCGGCAATAAGAAGTTCCCGCTGCTGGTCGAGCTTGAGCCGCTGTTCGCGTGCAACCTCAAGTGCAACGGCTGCGGGAAGATCCAGCAGCCGGCGAGCGTCCTCAAGCAGCGGATGCCCGTCGAGCAGGCGATCGCGGCGATCGAGGAGGCCAACGCGCCGATGGTCTCGATCGCCGGCGGCGAGCCGCTGATGCACCCGCAGATCGAGGTGATCGTCCAGGAGCTGATCAAGCGGAAGAAGTTCGTCTTCCTGTGCACCAACGCGCTCCTGATGCCCAAGCACCTGCATAAGTTCAAGCCTTCGCCGTACTTCCGCTGGGTGGTGCACATCGACGGGCTGCGCGAGCGGCACGACGAGTCGGTGTCCAAGGAAGGCGTGTTCGACCAGGCGGTCGAGGCGATCAAGATGGCGAAGGCGGCCGGCTTCAAGGTCAACACCAACACGACCTTCTTCGACACCGACACCCCGCAGACCGTCATCGACGTACTCGACTTCCTCAACGACGAGCTCGAGGTCGACGACCTGCAGATCTCGCCCGGATACGCGTACGAGAAGGCGCCCGACCAGGATCACTTCCTCGGCGTCACGCAGACCCGCGAGATGTTCAAGAAGGCGTTCGCGGACGGCCGCCGCAAGAAGTGGCGCCTGATGCACACGCCGCTGTTCCTCGACTTCCTCGAGGGCAAGGTCGAGTACGAGTGCACCGCCTGGTCGATCCCGTCGTACTCCCTGCTGGGCTGGCAGAAGCCCTGCTACCTGATGTCGGACGGCTACGTCGAGAGCTACAAGGAGCTCATCGAGACGACCGAGTGGGAGAAGTACGGCCGGGGCAAGGACCCCCGCTGCGCCAACTGCATGGCCCACTGCGGCTACGAGCCCTCGGCCGTCATCGCCACCATGTCCTCCCTCAAGGAAGGCATCCGCGCCCTCCGCGAGTCCGGCGTCTGAGCAGCAGGCATAACAAGTTAAAACACCGCTTCTAACCGGCCGCTCGGTCGCAAGGCCGCGGTGATCTTCCCGCGCTGTCGGCCCCCGGATTGAACCCGATCCGGGGGCCGAACGCGCGGTAGCGCACCCCCGCCGCCCCGTCGCCCCCACCCCCACCCCGCCCCCACCCCCACGCGGGCCCCACCCCCACGCGGGCCCCACCCCCACGCGGGCCCCACCCCCACGCGGCCCCCACCCCCACGCGGCCCCCACCCCCACGCGGCCCCCACCCCCACGCGGGTTGGGCCCCCACCCCCATCCGGGCCCAACCCCACACCCATCCCTGACTTAACCCCACGCGCATCATTCGCACCACACACCTCACAGGAATCGCTGTTCACAGGCTCAGGTCTCGGCGCCCTTAGCGTGGGTACTTCGGGTCGCAGGGTGCCCCTTTTGGAACACGATCATGGTCTAAGGGCGAAAACGGGCGCGCATTTAGCACACGTTGATCGTTCGCGCCAATGGTTATCCACAGGCTCGGGACGAAATGGGCGCGTTATCCACAGGATGGAAGCGCCGATCGCTTCGTCGGGCGGGTATTGGCACGCTTGGGAGCATGACTCTGAGAATTTCTGCTGAGTGCAGTGAGCTCCTCGCTCGGCAAGATGGCGTCATCGGGCGCTCGCAAGGACTGGAATTCGGACTTTCCGCGTACTCAATGCGGCATCGGGCTCGGGCGGGGGAGTGGCAGCGGATTCAGCGCGGGGTGTACGCGGCCTTCTCGGGTGAGGCGACAAGGGAAGCGCAGCTGTGGGCGGCCCTGCTCCGGGCCGGGCCGGAGGCGGTGCTCAGCCATCAGACCGCAGCCGAGCTCTACGGGCTCATAAAGCAGCCCAGCCCGTTGATTCACGTGACCGTTCCGGCCGCCAGCAACCCGGCCAAGTCCAGCCGGATTCCCGGGGTAGTCGTGCATCGGTCGCGGATTCTTGACCGGACCAGGCACCCGGCTCTGCTGCCGCCGCGGACCAGGATCGAAGAGACCGTGCTCGATCTCATCGAGGAGATGGGCGCGCCCGCAGACCGGTACGACGTGATTTGCCGGGCGATTGGCGGCCGGCTGACCACGGCGGCGCGACTGCGAGTGGCCCTGAGAAGGCGGAAGCGGTTCCATGATCGGCGGGAAGCGGAGTTCGCCCTGGAAGATGCAGGGCAGGGTGCGCTCTCCAACCTGGAGCGCTGGTACTTGAGAGGCGTTGAACGCGGACATAAGTTGCCCATCGCCAAGCGTCAGGCGCGCAGGAAGGTCGACGGCCAGAGCATCTACCTGGACAACCTGTATGAGGAGTATCGCGTATGCGTGGAATTGGACGGGGCCGCCGCCCATCCGGCCGGCGAGCAATGGCGCGATAAACGAAGGGATAGGCGTAACCTGGCCGCCGAGAAAATCGTCACAATGCGCTTCGGGTATTCGGACCTGCGCACTGAACAGGCGCAATGCCAGACTGCGGGGGAGGTCGCCCGCGTCCTTCGCGACCGCGGACCGTGGGTCGGCGTCTCCTGCCGGCTGCCCGGGTGCCCGGTGTTAGCGCGGGAACTGACGGCCTTGTTTGGCGAAAGATTGCGGCGCGATTGCGGGTAGCTGAAGGGCGCTGCGGGAGCGTGCGTTGATGGGCTGTTCGCAGGATTAGCTCAGCTACTCCTCAGGTACGACCGCCAGAGTTCATGGCGGTGCGGACGTAGCGCCGGGGTTTGATGCGCTCCCCCGGTTGCGACATGTCCGCACCGCCATATATCTGCTTAGTCCGCTGAGGAGTCTGATGTTTTTCACATACCTCTGGCGCGAGTTGCGCCGCCGGGCGCGCCAGGCCATCTTCATAGCCATCGGGTTGGCGCTCGGGATCGGGCTGGTGATCACGGTGACCGCTGCGGCGGCCGGGGTCAAGAACGCCCAGGCGTCCGTCTTGCACTCGCTGTACGGCGTCGGCACCGACATCACCGTGACCAAGGCGCCCAGCACCAGCAGTACCGCCGGCGGCGGGTTCGGCTTTAGCTTCAAGCAGGGGGTCGGCACGGCCTCCAGGCCGAAGGCCGGTTCGACGATCGATGACAACACGCTGGCGTCGGACTTCACCCTTTCGTCGATCAGCGCGGCCGACGTAACCTCGGTCTCCAAGCTCGACAACGTGGCCGCGGCGGCGGGCGGGCTGACCCTCACCGACCGGACGGTCACCGGCACCGTGCCGTCGTTCAACACGGGCAGCACCGGCGGCGGAGGCGGCTTCGGCGGTGGCGGCGGCGGGACCACCGGCGGCGGATTCACCGGCGGCGGCACCAGCTCCTTCAAGACCAACAGCTTCGTCGTCAGCGGCGTCGACCTCGCCAACGGCGAGCTCGGCCCGCTGTCGACCGGCACGATCAGCTCCGGCCGGACCTTCACCTCGGCCGACGCGACCAAGGACGTCGCGCTGGTCGACTCCAGCTACGCGACCACTAACAAGCTCAAGGTCGGCAGCACGATCGACATCGGCAACTCCAAGGCCGCGGCGACCAAGTTCACCGTCGTCGGCATCGTGACCGAGCCAGCCGGCGATGACTCGACCAACGTCTACATCCCGCTGACGGTGGCCCAGTCGCTGGCCGGACTGAAGAACGACGTCAACACCATCTACGTGTCGGCGACCAGCGGCAGCGACATCACCTCGGTCGCGGACGCGATCACCAAGTCGGTCCCCGGCGTGACCATCACCGACCAGGACACCCTGGCGAGCCAGGTCACCGGCTCCATCTCGAGCGCGTCGTCGCTGGCCAACAACCTCGGCAAATGGCTCGCGATCGCGGTCCTGATCGCGGCGTTCCTGCTCGCCAGCCTGCTCACCATGTCGGCCGTGTCGCGGCGGATCCGTGAGTTCGGCACGCTGAAGGCGCTCGGCTGGAAGAGCCGCCGGGTGGTCTTCCAGGTGATGGGCGAGTCGATCGCGATCGGCATCGTCGGCGGCGCCATCGGCGTCGGGCTCGGCTTCCTCGGCGCGGCCGCCGTCGGCCACTTCGCGCACCCGCTGACCGCCTCCGTCGGCGGCGCCACCACCGGCTCGGCGACGCCCGGCGGCGCCCGCGCGTTCACCGGCGGCGGCGGCTACCCCGGCGGCGGAACCGGCGGCGCCGGTCGCGCCGGCGGATTCACCGGCGGCTTCACCCACGCGGCGGCCAACACCGTGCCGACCGTCACCGAGCACCTGACCGCCCCGGTCACGCTCGAGGCGGTGCTCGCAGCGGTGGTCCTGGCTGTCCTCGGCGGGCTCATCGCCGGGTCGTTCGGCGGCTGGCGGGCGGCGCGTCTGCGCCCGGCCGCGGCCCTGTCCAAGGTCGCCTGACGGCCGGATTGAGGGAGAAAGAGAACTCATGTACAAGCTCACGGACGTCAAGAAGGACTATCCCAAGGGCCGCCAGACGGTCCACGCGCTGCAGGGCGTTGACCTCGAGATCGCCGACGGCGAGTGGATGGCCATCCAGGGGCCGACCGGGCACGGCAAGTCCACCCTGCTGCAGATCCTCGGCGGGCTCGACCGGGCCACCTCCGGCTCCGTCCTGCTCGACGGAACCGACCTGACCAGGCTCGGCGAGGGTTCGATGACGAAGACGCGGGCCACCACGATCGGCTTCATCTTCCAGACGTTCAACCTGATCCCGACCCTGACGGCGCAGGAGAACGTGGAGACGGCGCTGGTGCCGCTCGGGGTCAGCGGCGAGTCGCGGAAGGCGCGGGCGGCCGAGGCGCTGGCCTCGGTCGGCCTGGCCGACCGGGTCCGCCACCTGCCGTCCGAGCTCTCCGGCGGCCAGCAGCAGCGCGTGGCGATCGCCCGCGCGCTGGTGAAGGAGCCCAAGGTGCTGCTGGCCGACGAGCCGACCGGCAACCTCGACGAGGACACCCGCGACGAGATCATCGCCCTGCTCGAGAAGCTCTGGCGGGACAAGGGACTGTCGATGGTCATGGTGACCCACGACAGCTCGGTCGCCCGCCGCGCCCAGCGCCTCGGCACGATGCGCAACGGCAAGCTCACCGTCAAGCAGAAGGTCTAGCCACGCTCCCGGGGCCGGGCCGGGAGACTCCCGGCCCGGCCCCGGGACTCTAGTAGGCAACCGGGTAAGGACAGGCGGGCCTCCTCGACGAGGAGGCCCGCTAGGTTTTCCGGGTCGGCCGCCCGCAGACCCCGGGCGGCGAACCAGGCGGCGACGTTCTTCGCGTCCCGCTCCAGGAAGCCCCGTCCGCTCGGATGCGCGATCACGTCGACCACCTGCGGCAGGTCGATCATCACGATCGCGCCCTCGTTGACAAGCAGGTTGTACGGCGACAGGTCGCCGTGCGCGAACCCGCCGCGGGCGAGCGTGACCAGGGCCGCCACCAGCTGATCCCAGAGATCGGACAGCTCCCGGTCGTCCGGCCGCGTCTCCGCCAGCCGGGGCGCGGCGGTCCCGTCGGCGTCGCCGATGAACTCAAGCAGCACCTCGGTGCCGGTGATCTGCACCGGGTAGGGGACGGGAACCCCCTGCTGATACAGCCGGCAGAGGGCGGTGAACTCGGCGTTCGCCCACATCCCGGCGATCGCCTGGCGGCCGAACGCGGTTCTGTTGGCGGTGGCCCGCGTCACCCGGGAGTCCCTGGTCCGGCGGCCCTCCAGGTAGCCCGCGTCCCGGTGGAACAGCCGGTGCTCGGGGTCCCGGTACCGCTTCGCGGCCAGCAGGCACGAGGGTCCGGGGCCGGACTCATCGGTCGCGGGCACCGCCCGGCGGAGCAGGAAGACGTCGGCTTCCTTGCCGGTCTTCACGATCCCGAGCTCGGTGTCGATGGCCGCGAGGTCGGTGACGAGCCACCGGGGGTGCGGCCGGGGCCCGCGCTCGGTCGGGGTGGACTGATCCCAGGTGGACCAGCGTTCGTCGTCGGCCAGGCCGTCGGTCCGGTCGGCGGCGGCATCCTCCGAACCCAGCCGCTGGACGTGCCGGTCGCGCTTGGCGAACGTCTCTTCGTCGTCGAGGCGGTTCCGCCGCCTGGCGTTAGTCTTGCGGACCCGGCCGAAGGCGGGGTCGTAGGAATCCGCGCTGTCGCGCACTGGTGAAGCTCCTCAGGCAGGAAGTGGTCAGGGCAGGGCTGCAGAAGCCCGCAACGGGCGCTGGCATCACGGACGCCTCCCTTCCACACGGCCGGCCTTAAGGCCGGCGCCTACCTAGTGCGCGTGCAGCGTCTCATCCACGACGACCCGCCGCAACCGAGTTTTCCGGCTCAGGACGCCGGGGTGGACCCGGACTTGTCGCCGCTGCCGGACCCGCCGAGAACAGGTCGTGCAGCACCTTGCGCGCGCTCTCCTCGGCCTTCTTGACCGACTCGCGCTGCCGCAGGTCGGCGATCGCGCTCTCCGCCTTCTTGCCGCGTCGCTGGCGCGCAGGTCGTTGATGGCCGCCTCGGCCTTCTTGGCCGCCTCGCCCTCGCGCAGGTCGTGCAGCGCGCTCGCGGCCTTCTTGGCGGCGTCGGTGTCGCGCAGGTCGCGGGCCTTGGCGGCGGCCTGCTGGGCGCGCGCGGCGGCCTCCTTGCGCAGCTGCGCGGTCGACTCGCTCCGCTTGCGCCCGGCGGTCTTGGCGGAGCCTGACAGCCCCGCGGTGATACGCGTCCACAGATCCCTGATCCGACGCTCGAACTCGCTCATGATTACCTCCAGGTAACAAGATATATCGCGTTAGGGGGTTATGTCCAGTCGGGCTCGAAACCGCGCCGTCCGCGAGTCGTTCGTTATCACTACCCCCGCCCAGCGGGACATGCACGCGGGCGCGGTCGGGCCTGCAACGCCGCGCCAGGTCTCGCTTGCCGCGCCCGCCGGGGGTACGGTGCGGTCGTGGTCTTCGCGGCGAGGCTGACCGTGCTCGGCAGCCTGAACATGGATATTTCGGTCACGGTGCCGGACCTGCCCGTGCCCGGCGCGACGGTGCTCGGCCGCGCCGCCGTCTTCGCCCCCGGCGGGAAGGGCGCCAACCAGGCGGTGGCCGCCGCCCGGCTGGCGCGCGACGCCGGGATGTCGGTCGCGATGATCGGCTGCACGGGCGACGACGAGTTCGGCCGGACGCTGCGGGCGGCGCTGCGGGCCGAGGGGGTTGACGACAGCGCGGTCCGCACCGTGGCCGGCGTCCCGACCGGGATCGCGATGATCACCGTCGACCAGCGCGGGCGAGAACATGATCACGGTCGCCCCGGGCGCGAACCACGAGGTCAGCGCGGCCGACATCGCCGCCTCGCGCCCCGGCCGGTCGGGCCCGGCAGCGCCGCTCCCGGCGCCGCGACCGCGGCCGCCCCGAGACGGCCGGCGCATCCCGCGACGTGCTGGTGATCAGCGCCGAGGTGCCGATTCCGGTGATCAGCGCGGCGCTCGCCGCGTCCGCGGGCCGCGGCGCTGCGCGTGCTCAACCTCGCCCCGGCCCCGCCGCGGGCGCGGCGGCCGAGCTCGTCGCGGCCGGCCCCGACTGGCTGGTGGTGAACGAGTCGGAGGCCGCCGCCGTGCTCGGCCGGGGCGTGGCCGGACTGGCCGAGGCCGCCGACGCGGCGGCCGACCTGGTCGCGGCGGGCGCGCGCAACGCCGTGGTCACCGCGGGCGCGGCCGGCGCCGCCTACTGCGGCCGGGCCAGCCGAGGCGAGAACGGCCGCAGGCGAAGCAGCACCGCCGGCCGCCTCCGGCGGCCCCCGCCGCCCCGGCGTCGTCACCGTCCCGGGTTTCAAGGTCACCGCCATCGACACCGTGGGCGCGGGCGACACGTTCGTCGGCGCGCTCGCGGTCGCCCTCGCGGCCGGCGTTCCGCCGGTCGACGCGGTCACCGCCGCCGCCGCGGCGGGCGCCGCGGCGGCCGCCAGGCCAGGCACCCAGTCGGGCATGCCGCGCCCGGCCGACGTCCTCGCCGCGACCGGCCACCGCTGGCCGGTTACGTCGCGCTAACACGACGCAATTGACCTGGGCAAACGGGCACCCGACTCGATAAAGTAAACGGAAGGTTAACAGAAGGCAAACATAATTAACACCTAATGGTGAATTTGTGCTTAAATGATGCCTGCATCACATCGCCGGGAAAGGAGTTGCGCGGTGACCCCTGGCCTGGCAGGTTTCATCGCCTCCGGAGACGACGCGCGCGCATGGGACGAGAGCGTCGCCGGAGTGCTCGAGGCCCTCGGGACCGCCTTCGACGTCATCCCCGAGCCGCGGCGGCAAGCCCGCCCCCGCCTGCCGTCGGACCTGGCTCGACACCTTCGACTGGCGGCTGTACCGGGCCGGGCTGACCCTGGAGTACGCGGGCCGGCCACGAGGCGGCGAGCTGCTGCTGTCCGGCGACACCGTCGCCCCCGCCAGCAAGCCAGCCGGCCCCGCCAGCACGGCGCCGCACCGCCAGCAGGCAGCCGACCGCCACCGCCCCCGCCCCCGCCCCGGCCCCAGCCGAGCCACCACCCAGCCCGTGATCGGCTGGCAGGCGGCCCGCCCGCACCTGATGTGCGAGCTGCCCGACGGCCCGGTGGCGTCCCGGATCGGCGACCTCGTCGCTCCGCGCGCCCTGCTGCCGGTCGTCACCGTCGCCAGCACGACGACCACCTACCGGCTGCTGAACGAAGACGGCAAGACCGTCGCCCGCCTGCTGGTCGAGCGCGCGTCGATCCCCGGCCCGCAGCCCACCGCTCGCCCCCCGGCTGGAGATCACCGAGGTCCGCGGCTACCCCGGCGCCGCCCGCACCGCCGCCCGCCTGCTCGGGGCCGCCCCCGGCATCGAGCCCGCCACCACGACCACGGAGACGGAGGCGCTGCGCGCGGTCGGCCGCAGGCCCGGCGACTACTCCAACAAGGTCGACGCGGTCATCACCGCCGCCCAGCCCGCCAGCCAGGCGGCCGCGACGATCCTGCTCCGGCTGCTCGACACGATCGAGGCGAACATCCCCGGCGTGCTGCGCCGACACCGATACCGAGTTCCTGCACGACCTGCGCGTCTCGGTGCGGCGCACCCGCAGCGCCCTGAAGCTCTTCGGCGACGCGCTGACCGGCCGGGGCGGCCTGACCGAGGGCGAGGCCGCGTTCTTCGCGGCCGAGTTCAAGTGGGTCGGCGACCTGACCACGCCGACCAGGGACCTGGACGTGCACCTGCTCGACTTCGACGACACCGCCCACTCGCTCAGCGCGGCCAAGCCGGACGACCTCGAGCCGTTCCGCGCCTACCTGGAGCAGCGGCGCCGCCGGGAGTTCCGCCTCCTGACCCGGGGCCTGAAGTCGGCCAGGTTCATAACGCTGACCAGGGACTGGCGGGAAAGGCTGACCACGATCGCGACAGCCAGTCCGAGAACCAGAGTCGCCGGGGCCCGTTCGGGCAAAGACAGAGAAGCCGCAGGGGAGACCACCGGTGCCCTGGCGATGGAGCGAACCCGCGCCGCCTTCGCCAAGACCGTCCGGCGAGGCGTGGCGATCACCGTCGAGTCACCCCCGGAAAGCCTTCACGACCTGCGCAAGCGAGCCAAGGAGCTGCGGTACGCGCTCGAGTTCTTCGCCCCGCTGCACGACCGGGCGGCCCAGGCCAAGGTGGTCGGCGAGCTCAAGCGGCTGCAGGACTGCCTGGGCGAGTTCCAGGACACCGAGGTGCAGGTCGGGGAGATCAGGGCGCTGGCGACGGCGATGCTGGCGGCGGGCGAGGCGCCGGCCGTCACGCTTGCTGGCGATGGGCGAGGTCACCGCGGGGCTCGCGCTTCGGCAGCGGGTCGCGCGGGAAGACTTTGGTCGCCGGTTCGCGGCGTTTGCCGGGATCGACGGGCAGCGCCGGATATCGGCGCTGTTGCGGGGGAAACCGGGCGGTAGCTGACATGCGGATCTATGCGACTTACAACATCAAGGGCGGGGTCGGGAAGACCACCACGGCCGTCAACCTCGCCTTCCTGGCGGCCGAGAGCGGGCTGCGGACCGTGCTTGTGGGACCTGGACCCGCAGGGCGCCGCGTCCTTCATGTTCCGGGTGAAGCCGAAGGTCAAGGGCGGCGGCAAGGCGCTCATCAGGGGCAAGCGGCCCCTCGACGACGCCATCAAGGGAACCGATTTCGACAACCTCGACCTGATCCCGGCCGACTTCACCTACCGCAACATGGACCTGCTCCTCGAGGCCGCCAGCAACGGCGCAAGCGGCGGCGGCGACGTTCCCGGCGGCAAGCCCGCCCGCAAGCTCGCCAAGCTGCTCGCGCCGCTGGCCGACGAGTACGACGCGGTCTTCCTCGACTGCCCGCCGTCGGTGTCCCTGGTGTCGGAGAACGTGCTGCAGGCGGCCGATGTCATCCTCGTCCCGCTCATCCCGACCACGCTGTCGGTGCGAACGCTGGAGCAGCTGTCCGATTTCGTGGCCGAGTTCAACGGCCACCAGCCGGAGCTGCTCGCGTTCTTCTCGATGGTCGACCGGCGTAAGAAACTGCACCGGGAAATAACAGAAAAGCTTTCCGTCGAACGGACCGAGGTGGCTCGCACCGTCATACCGGCTCTGTCGGTCATTGAGACGATGTCGGTCGAGCGCGCCCCGGTCGTCGTGTTCGCGCCTAACACCGCGGCGACGCGGGCCTACCGCGGTCTCTGGGCTGAGCTGCGCGCCTTTGGCGAGGAACGCTCGCCGTCCTAGCGGCGCGACGGGGCTGGGTACCCCCGCTCGGCTTGCCCAGCAAGCGGGTCCCGGGCGAGTGCGTCCCGAGCGACCGGGTGGCCGCCAGGAACTGCTCCGGCGGCCGCAGCCGGGGGGCCCTGAGCCTGATCGGCCGGGGTCGGCGCCGGGCCGGGCTGGGCTCGCGGGGGATGGAGTCCGCGGTCAGCCCGGTGCGCAGCCGGTCGACGTGGGTGAGGATCTCGCCCCGCAGCGGCCACTGGCTGCCGGCGATGAACTCGGCCGCCCGCTCGCCGTCGGCGTCGGCGTGGCCGGTCTCCGTCACCGGGACCGGGCAGGGCCGGGGCGCGAGCAGATCGGCCAGCCGGTCCTGCAGCCGGTGGGTCTCCTCGAGCTGGGCCGCGAGCTCCGACTCGAGCGAGTCGCTGCCGGCCGGCATCGACTGCACCAGCGCCCCGTAGGTGCGGATCACCGCGCCGAGCTGGGTGAGCACGTCGGCCAGGCGGGCCCGGGTGGCCGCATCGCGGAACGGGTTGGCGGAGCTGTCGATCCGGGCGCCGTCGAGCACCGAGCGGGCCAGCCCGCGCACGGTCAGCGCCGCGTGCTCGAGCGCCTCGAGGCCGCCGCGGAGCGAGACGTTCAGCTCGTCGACCGGGCACCGACTCGGCGGTGGCGATCAGCGCGCGCGGGTTGAGCTTGGCGCTGTCGGCCGTCTCGCGCAGCGTGTCGTCGACGCGCTCGATCTCGTCCCGCAGCGACCTCGCCTCGACCAGCCACTCGGCGACGAGCGCAGGCTCGGGGTCGTCGCCTAGGTCCGCGCTCATCCGGTCGAGCAGCGTGGCCAGCCGCCCGGCCAGCCCGCATACGGCCGCGCGGGCCGGCTGCACCCGCAGCGACCCGAACGCGAGCCCGCCGAGCAGCCCGGCGGCGGTGCCGACCAGCGTGTCGACCACCCGCCCGGTCGCGGCCGCGCCGTGCCCGGCCGAGGCGAAGATCAGCATCGCGCTGATCGGCACCTCGAGCAGGTCCTCGCCCAGTCGCAGCACGGCGCCGATCAGCAGCGCGGCCGCGATCACGAGCATCAGCTGCCACCAGGAGAAGCCGATGAACTCGGCCAGGCCGACCGCCAGCAGGACGCCGGCGGCGACGCTGAGCACCTTCTTGAGCCCGCTCCTGATCGTCTGGTACAGGCTCGCCTGCAGCACCAGCAGCGCGGTCAGCGGCGCCAGGACCGGACGATCGGTCGTGCCCGGGATGAGCGTCGCCAGCAGGTACGCGAAGGTCGCGGTGGCGGTGAGCCTGATGATGTACGCGGAGGTGTCGCGCGTGGACCTGACGGCCAGCGCGGAGCGGATGTGACGGATGGCGTTCAAGGTCATAATCAGACGCAACGGTCCCATAGAAGAGTCGAAGACGAGCAGGTGGGGAGCGACGGGGATCAGCACCGTCGGTAGTGACAACGCCCGTGATCTCTGACTATTCCGCCGAAGTGACCGGTCACGGCCGGAAAAACGGATCATGCCGGGTGCGGCTCGCACCCGGCATGACCGACTTATCACCTATGGCATCGCCTAACCGGATTAGCGACCGCCGGGGAAGCCCGGGCCGGTGCCCGGCGTGAACGACACGCCCCGCACGACCTGGTCGTACAGGGCGGGCACGACGGTACGGAACCGTTCCTGCGACGGCGCGGTGGTGGCCCTCAGCGAGTCGGTGATCTCGACCAGCTGGTTCGGGTCCGCGCCCTGGTCGCCGCCGCCGCTGACGGTCGAGGTGACCGCCCAGATGGACACGGTCCCGTCCCGGTTGACCTGGCCGGTCAGGTTGCGCAGGCCGTCGGTGGCGGGCGCCCACGGCAGCCCGGTCACCGCGTTGACCCCGGTCGGGTAGCCGCGGACGGTGTACGGGGCGCCGAGGTTGAGCCCGTTCTGCAGGGTGTAGGCGAGCTGCCACTCGCCCGCGGTGGCGTTGTAGACCCACTTCTGCAGGCCGGCCGTGGTGGACGCGGCCGCCGCGGTGTAGGACCCGTTGGCGTAGGCGTTGTCGCCCGCGCCCTCATCGGCCACGTACAGCGTGGTCGGGTTGGCGAACCACAGGCCGAACGGGTAGTCGCTGGCGTCGGTCGCGTTCTTGGCGAGCGCGGTCGGGAAGCCCTTGAGGATGCACATGTTGCTGGCCAGGCCGGTCGAGGTCAGGGTCGACTCGATCCCGGCGGTCGGCAGCTTCGCCCCCGCGGCCGGCACGCCGACGCCGTTGGGGCACGCGGTGCCGGTGGTGTCGAGGAAGTAGATGGTGTCGACGCCGTTGCCGCCGCTGCCCTTGGTGTAGTAGAGCACGTTGTTGTACAGCGCGAGGCCGCGGAAGTTGTCGTCCTTGCCGACCTTGTCCGCCTTGTCGCCCAGCTGGGTGACGCTGAAGCTGCCGACCGGGGTGGGCTGCCCGGGCGCCTGGTACGCCTCCGGCAGGTCGGACGGGGTGATGATCTGCGTGCCCGCGCCGAGGACGACGCCGGTCGGCTGCGGGTTGGAGCCGTTGCCAGCGTTGCCCGCCGTGTAGTAGTAGTCCTTGCCGTCGACGCTCGCCTCGACCGCCGCCCGGCCGTTGTTGCCGCTGTAGGCGTTGGTCTCGGTGAAGGTGAACTTGCCGTTGGCCGACAGGTTCGCGACCGCGCGGTAGTACGCGCCGGGGACCGGGTTGGTCGGGTCGATGACGCCGGGGGTGTTGGCGTTCGACGCGTCAACCGTGTCGGGCGCGGCCACGTAGTCCATGAACGTCAGGTTCCTGCCGTCGCTCGACAGGTTGAGCGCGCCCTCCGACTTGGACGAGAAGCTGGTGGTCAGCTCGCTCGTCGGCACCGGGATGACGCCCTGCGGGAACCCCGACGGGGTGATCTGCTTCAGGTAGAGCGGCGAGGTGACGCCGAAGCTGCCGTCCACGCTGTCGTTGTTGAAGACGTAGGGGTAGTTGCCGTTCGCGATCGCGGTCGCGCAGTTGGCGCCAGTGCAGCCGGGCGGCAACTGGGTGGTCCCGGCCACGATGTTCGGGTCGCTGCGGTAGTAGCTGGTGCTGACCAGCAGGTCGCCCGGGATCAGTCGGGTGGCCTGGCCGTGGCCGAAGCCGGCCCCGGCCGGGCGGGCGTCGGCGGTCGTGCTGGCGTGGGCCGCGGTGGCACCCGCGGCCGCCGCGGCGAGCACGCCCGCCGTGGTCATCAGCGAGGCGAACGCGGCAATGCCGGTTCTCGGACGCATAAGTCGCTCCTGTCGTCGTCGGACGCCCTCGTCTGCGGACTCCCGTCCATGGACATCCCCCGCCATCGAACCGGCGCCGGTCGACGCGAATACGTCGGTTAGGTTAACGAAAGGTTCCGTTGGCGTGACTTATTGCCATTTGGTTAGTTATTCGCAGCGACGAGCGTTAGATATGCCACGTTTCGATCGTTAGATCTCGCTGCTGGCCGATCTGTTGAGACATAGCCGGCATCATCCACAGCTAGCCGTCAGCGAGCGACGGGCATAGCCACCAGCCCCGGGGGTAGCCCTAAAGGGCCAACCGGGCAGTTGCGGCGCGAGCGGTCCTGTGCAACCACGCTGCAACTTAACGAGTCAGGATGTCGTTATATGAACATGACAGTCTGGGAGTGGTTTGAACAGCGCTCGTATCACCATCGGGACTTCGAAGGTCTCGCGCTATCGAGCGAACCCAGGGCGGAGCGACCCTCCACCACCCTGATCTTCCCGGCCCGCAATGTCGCTGGCACCATCGGCTCTATCCTCTCCACCGTCGCCGGCCTGCAGGCCAGAACCGGCCTCATCGACCAGGTCATCGTCGTCGATGCCGATTCCCCGGATGGCACGGCCGACGTCGCCCGCGCCCACGGCGTCGAGGTTTTCTCGGAGAACGAGCTCCTACCCGGCTACGGCCCCGCGCAGGGCAAGGGCGACGCGATGTGGCGCGCGCTGTCCGCCGCGCGGGGCGACATCGTCATGTTCGCCGACGCGGACACCACCGATTTCGAGGAGCACTTCGTCTACGGCACCCTCGGCCCGATGCTCGAGGACCCCACCATCCAGTTCGTCAAGGCCGCCTACCGGCGTCCGTTCAAGCAGGGCGAGGAGTCGGTCCCCGACGGCGGGGGCCGGGTCACCGAGCTGATGGCCAAGCCGCTCCTCAACCTCTTCTATCCGGAGCTCGCGGGCTTCGTGCAGCCGCTCGCGGGCGAGTTCGCGGCCCGCCGGGAGCTGCTCGCCAACGTGCCGTTCTTCACCGGCTACGGGGTCGAGATCGGCATGGTCATCGACGTCTACCAGCAGATCGGCCTGGACGGCATGGCCCAGGTCGACCTCGGCACCCGGCAGAACCGGCACCAGCCGCTGGCCAACCTGACCCGGATGTCGTCGGTCGTGCTGCGGACCGTGGCCGCCCGCGAGGGCCTGGCCGCGGGCCTGGACGACGACGGCCTCGGGGCCGAGCCCGACCTGTGGGAGCTCCGCCAGCCGGACACCTACCTGCACGCGGTCGGTACGCTCGACGGCCTCCGCCTCGACGAGCACCTCAACGAGCTGGTCGAGCGCCCGCCGCTGGCCCGGCTCACCGGCGGCAGCACGCTCAGCGCGACCGCCTAGCCCACCGCCTCGGCTAACGTCGGCCCCCCTGACCCTCACGTCAGGGGGGCCGACAAATCCGTGCCGGAAATCTGTTGTTCCCGCGTCAATGACATCAGCCGCAGAATTCGCATGATGTGAGCAGGGGCACGGGCTCGGCGGCAAGGAAGGCACTCCCATGGCAGCCGGAGGCGCAAGCACGGAGTTCGACCACATCATCGTGGGCGCGGGGTCGGCCGGCTGCGTGATCGCCCGCCGGCTGGTCGACGCGGGCCGCTCGGTCGCGCTGGTCGAGGCGGGCGGCCCCGACTACAACCCCGCCATCCACCAGCCCAACCGCGCCTGGGAGCTGTGGAACTCGCCCGAGGACTGGGCCTACACGACCGAGCCGCAGCGGCACTCGCTGAAGACCAGCGTCTTCTGGCCGCGCGGCAAGGTCCTCGGCGGCTCCAGCGCCCTCAACGGCATGATCTACATCCGCGGCGCCAAGGCCGACTTCGACAACTGGGCCTACAACGGGGCCCTCGGCTGGTCCTACAGCGACGTCCTGCCGTACTTCAAGCGGTCCGAGGACTTCGAGGACGGCCCGGGGGAGTACCACGGCGTCGGCGGCCCGCTCCCGGTCACCAGGATCAGGGAGCCCAACCCGGTCACCGTCGCCATGATCGAGGCGGCGGTCGAACGGGGTGTGCCGCACAACGACGACCCCAACGCCGACTCCCTCCTCGGCGTCGGCCTGACCCACATGACGGTCAGGAACGGCCGCCGGATGTCGACCTGGACCGCATTCGTCGAGCCGATCGTGGAGAGCCCGCTGCTCACCGTCATCACCGGCTCCCAGGTCAAAAGCCTGGTCTTCGACGGCGGCGGTCGCGCGGTCGGCATCCGCCTGTCCCGCCCCGGCCTCCTCTACTCATATCGAACGGACCCGACTGACTCTGCACCCCACCCGACCCTGGATCCGTGGCCGGCCACCGAGCTGCGCTGCTCGGGGGACGTGATCGTCTGCGGTGGCGTGATCGGCTCGCCCCAGCTGCTGCTGCTGTCCGGCATCGGCCCGGCCGACGACCTGCGCGCGCTCGGCCTCGAGGTACGGGCGGACCTGCCCGGCGTCGGCGCCAACCTGCACGATCACGCGCTGGCGACGGTGCTGTACTCCTCGTCGCAGACGATCCCCGAGGGCAAGGCCAACAACCTCGAGGCGCACCTGTTCGCCGCCAGCGACCCGGGGATGCCGGCCCCCGACCTGCAGCCGCTGATGTCGCACTTCCCGATGCCGGTCGAGGGCTACCCGCAGCCCGCCTACGGCGACGGCTACGCGATCGTGGCCGGCCTCATCCGGCCGCTCAGCCGGGGCCGCCTCTGGCTCCGCTCGGCCGACCCGGCCGACCATCCGGCGATGGATCCCCAGTACCTGTCCGAAGCCGGCCGACGTGCGGGCGCTGCTCGCCAGCCTCAGGCTCTCGCGCGAGATCGGCCAGGCCCGCGCCCTCAAGGACTGGCGCGCCCGCGAGATCGCCCCCGGATCCGACGTGCGCACCGACGAGGACCTCATCGAGTACGGCATGCGCAACCTGATCACCTACCACCACCAGGCCGGCACCTGCAAGATGGGCATCGACTCGATGGCCGTGACCACCCCGGACCTGCGCGTCCGCGGCATCCCCGGCCTCCGCGTAGCCGACGCCTCGGTCATGCCCTCGGTCACCTCAGGCAACACCAACGCCCCCACCATCATGATCGCCGAACGCTGCGCCGCCTTCCTGCTCGCTGACTGCACGCGGCACGCCGTACCAGGGCGCTGGCCCGTTGCGCGACGGCCGGAACGGGCCCGCCCTTGGCATCGGGCAGCAGCGGCGGGGTCAGGAACGCGGGCGGGGCGGTCAGGTCGAGCGCGCCAAGCGGCGAGACGGCGGCGGCGTCGCGGTGCGTGAGCGGCGGCAGGTTCCACTTCTCCTCGATGAGCTTGAGCACCGAGGTGTGGTCGAGCACGTCGCTGAGCACGAAGTCGGGCCGCGCGTAGGGGGAGACGATCACCGCGGGCACCCGGAACCCGTACCGCTCGTAGGTCACCGGGCCGTCGTCGGCGTTCTCGAGCGCCTTGAGCGACTTCGGCGACAGCAGCCGCAGCAGGCGCGCGCGCCCACGGCGTTCGACAGCTGCCAGTTCCGCGCGGGGACGTCGTCCGGCGCGACCGCGTCCGGCGGCGGCACGTGATCGTAGTAGCCGCCGTGCTCGTCGTAGATCCACAGCAGCAGCGTCGACTCCCAGGCCGGCCCGTTCATCACCGCGTTGACCACCGCGCAGGCGAAGGACTCGCCCAGCGGCGATGTCCTGCGGGTTCTCCTCCGAGTAGGCGCCGAAGTCCGGGTCCACGATGGACACCGACGGCAGCGTCCCCGCCGCCGCGTCGGCGAAGAACTGCGGCGTGGTCCGCAGGTGCCGCACGCACCGCGCGAGCCCCAGCGGGTACAGGTCGGCGGTGAACGACTTGTTGCCGCGGACGGCGTTGGTCACCCCGGGCAGCCACCGGCCGAGCTGCGCGAGCCGCCGCAGCGCGATCAGGCCGTGCACGCCGAGCAGCCGCTTGAGCACCACCGAGGCCCGGTTCACGTTGTGGTAGTTCGCCCAGGAGATGCCGTGGGTGGTCAGCGCGTCGAAGATCGTCCCGGCCGCCGGGTAGTCCACCAGGTCCCACGGCAGGTCGTCGACCAGGCCGTGGGCGGTGCCGCGATCAGGAACCGCCGGTTCGGGAACGTCGGCCCCAGGCAGGAGCAGAACCAGCGGTCCGCCACCGGGAAGGTGCGCGCGAGCCCGTGGTAGAACGGCAGCTCGGCCTCGGTCCAGTAGCCCATCGGCACGGCCGGGTCGCCGCCCGGCACGGTTTCCCACACCCCGGTCGCGAACCCGCCGCAGCTGCCGTCGGCGTAGGACAGGTGGCTGGCGTTCCAGGTCTGCGTCGGGTTGCCGGGGAACTGGACGGTGGACGTCAGGTGATGGGCGGCGACCCGCTGGCCGTTGGGGAGCACGTTGGCCGCGTTCGGGGCGCCGTCGGGCCCGGTCGGCAGCCCGTCGCCGCGGCCCGGCAGCGTGCCCAGGTAGTTGTCGTAGGAGTGGTTCTCCATCATCAGCACCACGATGTGCTTGATCTGGGGTATCAGGTCGGCGCCGGCCGGCTGGTCGGGGCGCGGCCGCTCGGCCGGACCGGGTTGCAGGGCATGACCGGAAATCTCCCGCTGTTCCAGACGGTCCCACATTGGATCTGCCTTCCCCTATCGGCATCCTTCGCGCGAATCATGTCATTAAGCCGGTCTCGGCGCGATAGAGCACGAGCGCTGACCGGGGGCCGATCCTGCCTTCGGTCTAGCCGAGGACGACCGCGCGGGTCACAATGGTCGGCATGACTAACGCCAATTGGACCGATATCCCCGCCGACGTGGCCGCCGAGCGCGCGTCGATCGAGGCCCAGATCGCAGGATCCACACTGGTCAGCGCGTATGCGCAGACGGTTGAGGAGAACCCTGAGGTGGTGGCGCACCAGTGGCTGGAGGACGGCCAGTGGCGATCGCTGACCTACCGGCAGGTGTACGACCAGGTGCGCGACGCCGCCCTCGGCCTGGCCGCGATCGGCCTGCGGCCGGGGGATTTCGCGGTCGTCTGGTCGGGCAACCGGTCCGAGGCGACGATCTCCGACTACGCGGTGATGCACGCCGGGGCGGTCCCGGTGTTCATCTACCCCACGGTCTCGGCCGATCAGGGCGCGTACATCGCCGGCCACTGCGAGGCGACCCTGGCGATCGTGGAGCGGCAGTACCTGGACAAGCTCGAGTCGGTCAGGAGCCAGCTCCCGAAGCTCCGCCAGATCGTCGTCATCGACCCGGAGGCCGACCCCGGGATCGGGGACGGGACCGGCGCCGACCGCGGCCGGGAGTCGGTCGCGGGCGTCATCAGCTGGTCGCGCCTGCTCGACCTCGGCCGGGCCGAGGCGGAGGCCGCGCCCGGCCTGTTCGAGGAGACCTGGCGGCGGGTGAGCCCCGACGACCTGGCCACGCTGATCTACACCTCGGGCACCACCGGCACCCCCAAGGCCGCCATGCTCACCCAGAGGAACGTCCGCTACACCCAGGCCGCCTCCCTCCGGCTGCTCCCGCTCGAGGCCCGGTTCGGCGCCGACGGCGCCGGCATGCTGGTCTCGTTCCTGCCGATGGCGCACGTCACCGGCCGCCACACCGACCACTGGTCGTCGATGACGCACCCGGTCACGCTGTCCTACTGCCCGGACAGCAAGCAGATCTTCGCGATCGCCGCCCAGGTGCGCCCGACCACGCTGATCGCCGTCCCGAGGATCTGGGAGAAGCTCTACGCGGCGCTGCGGAACGGCGGTGCCCGATCCCTCGCCCGAGGCCGTCCGCGCGCTGCCGGAGGAAGTCAAGGCCAAGGTCCTGACCCTGGTCGGGCTGGACCGCTGCGCCTTCGCGGCCAGCGGGGCGGCGCCGATCGATCCCGGCATCATCGAGTTCTTCCAGGCGCTCGGGCTGCCGATCGTCGAGGGCTGGGGGATGTCCGAGCTCTGCAACGCGGCCACCATCGCCGTGCCCGGCGACTCCCGCAACGGCGCCGTCGGCCGGGCCTACCCGGGGGTGGAGCTGCGGATCGCCGACGACGGCGAGGTGCTGGTCCGCGGCCCGCTGGTGATGACCGGCTACTACCACGACAAGGAGCGGACGGCCGAGGCGGTCGACGCCGACGGCTGGATGCACACCGGGGACATCGGCGAGCTCGACGCCGAGGGCTTCCTGAAGATCACCGACCGGAAGAAGGACCTGCTCATCACGTCCGGCGGCAAGAACATCTCGCCCGCCCTGGTCGAGTACGAGCTCCAGCGGCACCCGCTGATCGGCCAGGCCTGCGCGATCGGGGACCGGCGCAAGTACGTGGCCGCGCTGCTCGTCCTCGACCCCGACGTCGCCCCGGGCTGGGCGCGCGAGCGCGGCATCGAGTTCGCGTCCGCGGCCGAGCTCGCGGCCAACCCCGAGGTGCTGGCGGAGATCGGGCGCGGCGTGGACGAAGCGAACTCGCACCTGGCCCAGCCGGAGCAGGTCCGCCGGTTCGTCGTGCTGGGGGAGGAGTGGACCGCGCTGACCGGCGAGCTCACCCCGTCGCTGAAGCGCCGCCGCCCGGTGATCACGGAGAAGTACGCCAAGGAGATCGCCGGCCTCTACGACGAGTAGACGTAACGAGTAACTGAGCGTGACGGGCGGAACCGGTAACGGGCCGGTTCCGCCCGTTACCGGTTTGGGTTCAATATCATGGCAGCGTGACAGGTCACCAGCTAAAGGTCTATAACTCGCTCGGACGGCAGCTCGAGGACTTCGTGCCGTCCGCCGACGTCGTCGGCCTGTACAGCTGCGGACCGACCGTCTACTACTTCCCGCACCTGGGCAACATGCGGGCCTACGTCTTCGCCGACACGCTCCGCCGCGCCCTGCGCTGGAAGCAGATCCCGGTCCGGCACGTCGTCAACATCACCGACGTGGGTCACGCGGTCGCCGACTCCGACACCGGCGAGGACAAGCTCGAGGTCGCGGCGGCGAAGGAGCGGCGGTCGGTCGCGGACATCGCCGACTTCTACACCCGCGCGTTCATGACCGACATCGCGGCGCTGAACGTGCTGCCGGCCGACCGGTACCCGCGCGCCAGCGAGTACGTCGAGCAGATGATCGAGTTCGCGACCCGGCTGCAGGAGCGCGGCGTCACCTACCAGATCCCGTCCGGCCTGTACTTCGACACCACCAAGTCCGACGGCTACGGCGACCCTGGCGCTGATGGACATCGCCGGCCAGCGCGAGGCCGCCCGGGTCGAGCAGGTCGAGGGCCGCAGGCACAAGTCCGACTTCGCCCTCTGGCGGGCCGAGGAGCCCGGCGTCCGCCGCGTCATGCGCTGGGACTCCCCGTGGGGCTGGGGCGCGCCCGGCTGGCACCTGGAATGCTCGGTGATGTCGATGGCGCTGCTGGGCGAGCACTTCGACCTCCACACCGGCGGCATCGACCACCGCGAGCTGCACCACGTCAACGAGATCGCGCAGTCCGAGGCCTACCTCGACGACGGCGATCCGTGGGTCCGATACTGGATGCACAACGAGTTCCTGCTGCTCAACAACGCCAAGATCGCTAAGTCAGCGGGCCCGGTGCCGCGGCTGGCCGACCTCGTCTCCGGCGGCTACCACCCGATGGCGTACCGGCTCTTCCTGCTCGGCGGCCACTACCGCAGCCAGCTCGACTTCACCACCGCCGCCGTCGACGGCGCCCAGACCGCGCTGCGCCGCCTGCTCGCCCGCATCGAGCCGCTGCGCCCGCTGCCGGTGATCGAGGCCTACGAGCAGGCGCGGGCCGCCCTCACCGCGATCGCCGACACGACGCCGGGAGAGGCAGCCGGAGGCGACGCCGAGCCCGGTGACAAGACCGCGCTCGACTACCTGGAGCTGATGGACGAGGCCATCTCCCAGGACCTGGCCACCCCCCGGCTGCTCGCCATCCTCCAGGAGTCGCTCCGCGACCAGGAGATCACCCCGGCCGGCCTGCGCGTCATCGTCGCCGCGGCCGACGCCCTGCTCGGCCTGCGCCTGAACGACCTCGACCCGGCCGCCCTGGACCGCCGCCGCTCCGCCGCCGACCTGGACACGGCCGAGATCGAGACGATCGAGCGCCTGATAGCCGACCGCACCCAGGCCCGCAAGGAGAAGAACTGGCCCCGCGCCGACGAAATCCGGGCCGAACTCGACCGCCTGGACGTCCAGGTAACCGACACCCCGGCCGGCCCCACCTGGCACCTCCGCTAGCCGTCGGGAAGCATCTCGGGATAGGTGACGTCGATTTCCCTGATCGACGCGGGGAAATCGCGCCTGTTGTTGGTGATGAAGCGCTCCGCGCCCAGGCTAACGGCCGTCGCCAGATGGGTGGCGTCGGCGGCACGGAGGCTGTAACGGGCAGCCATCACCGTCGCCAACTCCGCGATCGCCCGATCCACCGGGCGAAGGTCTAGCCTGGTCAGGAGCCCGCCCAACGCCTGGACGGCCGTCGCATCGCCATCTCGCAGGGGCTTTGACATGACCTCGGGCAGCAACAGCACCGAACCGATGCCGTCCCGTCGGCCTGACTTTCCTGGCGCCTTGACGGGAAACAAGGCGGCGACCCGGCTCCCGAGCGGATGACCGGGGACCGCAGCGTAGATCAGTGCATCGGCATCGAAGGCGTCCATGCCGTTACCGGCTATCTCGGTCCGTGCGGATGGAGGCGATCAGTTCCTCCGCGTACTGCTCGCTGATGCCGCCGCCGGTGTTCAGTTCGCTGTCCGCGACGGATTCCAGCAAGGCGTGCATCTGAGCGGCCTCATTCAAGACGACCTCCGCTCTCGATCGGCTCCAGACGATATCCGGCCGGACGATCACCGCGACCGCCCGCCCATGACGGGTGATCGTGACCTCCTCGCCCTCGGCGACCCGATTAAGGACCTCCGGAAGGGCGGCGCGAGCCTCGCTTACCGTCATCACAGCCATAGCCAAAATGTACGCCGTCGTACATCGATGTGCAAATCAATTCGCCGCTTGCGCGCTAAGCTCGCGCTCCAGCGGCGTCCGGAAGCGCGGGGTGACCCGGTTCGCCCCCAGCCACGCCTCCAGCCGTTCCGCGTGGCCGGAGACGGCGGCCGCGCCGTCGGCCCCGATGTCCTCGAGCAGCCGCAGGACGATCTCCCCGGACGCGCGCTGCGCCCAGCCGCCCACCACCCGGCCCTCCCACCAGACGGTCGGGCCGATGTTGCCGGTCCGGTCGAACAGCGCCGCCCGGTGGGGGCCGAGGAACCAGTCCCGGGCCTGCCACCCCATCGGCGTCGGGTCGAGCCCGGGCAGCAGCGCGGCGACGGCGGGGATCTCACCCGGGAACGAGAGGTCGTCCGCCAGCGCGACGCCGGGCTGCCCGTCCAGCTCGACCTCGACCGCCGGCAGGGCGGCCAGCGCCGCCTTGGTCTGCCCGCCCGTCCAGCCGCCCCACCACTGCAGGTCGGACACGGGGGCCGGCCCGAACGAGCGCAGCCACCGCCGGGCCAGCTCGACCCGGGCCGCGGCGCCCTCCAGCCCGCCGTCGCCGGCCCGGGCGCCCAGCCACGTCGAGGCCGCGAACCACTCGAACTGCCCAGACGACCAGCCGCCGCGCCGGCGCCCCCGCACCAGGTGCCCCTCCGCGCCGAGCAGGGTGAGGACTCGCGAGGTGATGTTGAAGGTGCCGCCGTAGCTCTTGTCGAGCGAGACCGAGAGCTGCGTCCGCAGCCGCGGCTCGGCCTCGGACAGCTGCGCCCCCGACGCACCGCCGCCGTCGCGCGCGTCAAGAACCCGCAGCACGCCCCGCCCCACGTCGGTCAGCCAGCCGCCCGGATCGCCGTCGCCCACCCCGCCGGTCGCCAGGTCCTTCACCAGCTGCCGCCGCAGCCGGCTGGCGATGTCATCCGTGCACGCCGCCTGCACCACCGGCACCAGCCCGGCGGGCACCACGAACATCGTCCGTCGCATCCCCAGCATCCGCACCAGCGAACGCTCGGTGTAAATGGCCTCGTCCAGCCGCTCCGGAGCGCACGCCGTCCGCGCCCACGCCGACAGGTACACGGCCGTGGGATCCGTCCCGTGCAGCGCGATCATCGCGTCAACCGCGTCGACGACGGAATCGGCCGCCACCGCCAGCCGATGCCGCTCCACCAGCCGCGCCCGCCGCTGCGCGACGCTCACCGTCACGGTCATGGGTGCTCCAGACACTCGGCCGCTAGAAAAAAAGAACGAACCCCATTATCCCGAACGGACCCGTGCTTCGCCTCCCAAACACCCGCGCACCCGGCCCTCGGCGCGGCCCGCCCGACGGGCAGACCCTCAGCTGTCGGCCGCTCGACCGGTGATGACGGTGGCGCCCCAGTCCTCGTCGGTGTGGATGGACGGGGAGAGGCCGGCCGCGGCCATCGCCGCCGCCATCTCCGGGCCCTGCCGGTCGCTCGTCTCCACCAGCAGCACGCCGCCGGGCGCGAGCCAGCCGGGCGCGTCCGCCGCCGCCCGGCGCAGGATCGCGAGCCCGTCGAGGCCGCCGTCGAGCGCGACCAGCGGCTCGTGGTCGCGCGCCTCGGCGGGCAGGAACGCGACGTCGCCGGTCGGCACGTAGGGCGCGTTGCAGATCAGGATGTCGGACCGGCCGCGCAGCCCGCCGGGAAGCGCGCCGAACAGGTCGCCGAGGTAGACCCGCCCTCCGGCCGGCTCGACGTTCCGCCGGGCGCACGCGACCGCGGCCGGGTCAAGGTCGGCCGCGTGCAGCCCGGCCCAGCCCCCCAGCCCGTTCGCGACCGCGAGCCCGAGGGCGCCGGTGCCGCAGCACAGATCGACGATGACCGCGACCTGGCCGCCGTCCGTTCGCCAGCCCGCGAGCCCGACGGCCACCGATACCAGGAACTCGCTTCGCCGCCTGGGCACGAAAACACCGGGGTCGACGACGATCCGCAGGCCCGCGAACTCGGCCCAGCCGACCACCTGCTCGAGCGGCTCCCCGGCCGCCCGCCGCCCGACCAGGGCGTCGAGTTCCTCCCGGGTCCGCGCCGCCGACAGCAGCACCGCCGCCTCTTCCTCGGCGAAGACGCACCCGGCGCCCCGGAGTCGGGCGACCACGGCGTCGTCAGTGACCGCATCGTCGCGCATGACATCCAACCCTACTATTGAAGGCGTGTCAGCAGCGACATATATAAGCTGGGCCGCCGCCCGCCTGAATGTGACCGACGCGAGCGTCAATCGCGCCCGCGGCGGCGACAACAGCACAGTATTTGAAATCGAATCCGGCGATGCGCGGTGGTTTCTCAAAATAGGCGATCGGCTGGCGCGCGAATGCGCCGGGCTGCGCTGGCTGGCCGGCCGGCTGGCGGTCCCGCAGGTTGTCGCGTTTGACCGCGTGGAAAACGCAGACGCACTGCTCATGACCGCCGTGCCGGGTACCGACCTGGCTGCCCTGGCGAAATCCCGGCCGCCGGCGTCGATCGTCGAAATGCTCGCCTCCGCGCTTCGCGCCTTTCATTCGATCAGCCCGGAAGACTGTCCATTCGAGGCATATATCCCGGGCGAATCGCTCGTCCATGGCGACGCTTGCCTGCCGAATATTATTGTCGGCGAGGACGGGTCGAACGGGTATATCGACCTGGGCGACATGGGAGTCGGCGATGTCGAGGCCGACCTCTCGGCGGCGGTCTGGAGCCTCCAGTACAACCTCGGCCCCGGGTTCGGCCGCGCGTTCCTGACCGCCTACGGCCGACCGGACGCGACCGACCGCGACGTGGACCGCCTCTGGACGATGTACGCGACCAGAGGCGCCTAGCCCGACGATGATCCTGCCCTACGGCAGCGTCCAATGGCTGTTGCGGCTGGGTACGTCACCGACAGCGAGTCGCTTGCAGACACGCCGATGACAACAAACTCATCTCCCCGGCCGCCGCAACGTTCAGCCCCGGCAGCCGGACCACTCTCAGGAAGGGCTCAGAAGACAATGCTAGTAACTTCCCCGTACCTCCAGGGCGCGTTCGCCCCGGTCGCAGAAGAGATCACCGCGTTCGACCTGCCGGTCACCGGCCGCATCCCCGCCGGGCTCAGCGGGCGCTACCTGCGCAACGGCCCTAACCCGCTCGGACTCGAAGATCCGGGCTACCACTGGTTCATCGGCGCCGGCATGGTGCATGGGGTGCGGCTGCGCGACGGCCGGGCCGAGTGGTATCGCAACCGCTGGGTCCGCTCCCGCCGGACGGCCGAGACCCTCGGCGAGGCATGGCCAGGTGGACCGGTCCACGCCGACCAGGACTTCGCCGCCAACACCCACATCATCCGCCACGCCGGGCGCACCCTGGCCACCGTCGAAGGCCGGCGCGCTGCCCTACGAGCTCGCGAACGAGCTTGGCACCGTGGGCCCCTGCGACTTCAGCGGGACCCTGCCGGGCGGCTTCGCCGCGCATACCAAGCTCGACCCGCGGACCGGGGAGCTGCACGCCATCGCCTACTTCTGGGGCTGGGATTACGTCCAGCACGTCGTGATCGGCGGCGACGGCCTGGTGGCAAGCGACGACCAACGTCCCGCTGCCGCACAAGCCGATGATGCACGACTTCGCCCTGACCGAGAAATACGTCGTGCTCTTCGACCTGCCGGTCACCTTCAGCATGGAGGCAGCGACGGACGGGTCGCCGCTGCCGTACACGTGGAACCCGGAGGTCCAGGCCCGCGTCGGCCTGCTGCCGCGCGACGGCGGTGCGGCGCAGACGTCCGCTGGGTGGCGGTCGAGCCGTGCTGGGTGTTCCATACCTTTAACGCCTACGACGACACCGAGGGTCGCGTCGTCGTGGACCTCATCAAGTACGAGGGAGCGTACGATGTCTCCGTGCTCGACGGCAAGGGCCCGCTCACCCTCGACCGGTGGACCATCGACCCGGCCGCGCGGCACGATCGACCACCCGCCGCCTCGACGACAGGCTTCAGGAGTTCCCGCGCGTGGACGAGCGGACCATCTCACGCGCCGCACCGCTACGGCTATAGCGCCGTCATCGGCGAGGTCAGCCGGGCCACGATCGCAATGTCGGGAGACTTCGCCGACCAGGCATTCGGCAACGCCCTGCTCAAGCACGACCTGGCCCGGGGCACCACGCAAGCGTACGAGTTCGGGCGGGATGCGACCGCCGGGGAGGCGGTCTTCGTGCCGACCACGGCGGACGCCCCCGAGGACGACGGTTACGTCATGGCCTTCGTCCACAACCCCGACCGTGGTGCCTCCGACCTGGTAATCCTCGCCGCACAGGACTTTGGCGGCGAACCGGTTGCCCGGGTTCGGCTGCCGGCTCGGGTCCCGCTCGGCTTCCACGGCAGCTGGATCCCGGACGAGTAAGTGACGGCCGAGGGACACGCCGCCGCGATGGTGGCGGCCGTCAGGGACGACCCCGCCAGGCGCCTGGAACTGGCGGCCGGCTTCTACGACCGCCGGGCAGGCGCCGCCGGGGCTCCGCGCATCGGGTCCTACCGGCGGGCGGAGCTTGCCTTCATGCACTGGCAGCTCAGGCGGGGAGTCCTCGCCGCCCCCGATGCCGAACCTCCCGGCAGCCCGTGGTGGCGGGCGGTCAACGAAGGCCTACTGCGTGATGCCTGGGAGGCGCGGCTGCTGGAGGGCCGCGAACCAGGAACGGCGAGTCGGCCGAGCGTCGTACGCTGGCTTCAGTTCCTGCGGGAGCCGTCGCCCCAGGCGTGGTACCTGGCGCACAATGCCAGCATCGTCGCGGGTTACCTGGCCCACCGCGATCTCGCCGAGCGGGAACAGCCGCTCGAGCGGTTCTTCATGGATGTCGCCTTGATCCGGGTGCTGTACGCTCACAGCCTGCTGACCGCCCCGCGCCTCGCTCTCGGGCGGCTGGCCCCAGCCGGCCGGCCGCTCGCCGATCCCCGCTGGCGCGGTGCCGACGTGTTCCTGTCGCTACACAACATCCTGCCGAGCCGGTATCCCCTCGACGGGCTCACCCTACGGGAGATCCTGCAGGCAGAGAACTACCTAGGCCGCCTGCTCGACTACGGCGTGATCCTGCCGCGAGCGCATGCCCTCTACGCTCACGCGGCGTCCGAGCTGGACGAGCCGCGACTGCTGGAGATGGTCCGCAACGGCTGGCCCGTCTACTCATGGCCGTATGACCGGCGGGACGCATGGACGACGATGAGGGCGCCCGGAGCGGTCAGATTCCTCACGAGGCTAACGACGACTAGGGAACTGACAGATTCGAGGCGGCCCGCGTCCGGATGAGACTGGACGTGCTGGCCTCAGCGAACCCCAACGACAGGGGCAGGCGGGCCAGCGCCCGCTGCCTTCGAGGGGCGCGAGGGAATCGACGACCAAGCAGCTGCAGGCACAGCCGCGGGCGTGCGCGACCGGTGCCTGGTGCCGTCCTCGGGGGTCTGCCTGCTGGTGGCGACCACCGCCTACCTGATGGTGTTCACGCTGCTCGGCCACATCGGCGAGTCACTGCGGTGCTCGCGGGCAGCCTGATCCGCGCCGGGCACCAGGCGCTGCCGGCGGGCGACGGCTACGCCAGGGCCTGGCTGTGCGGCGCGGGCCTGGCCGCCGTCGGAGCCGTGGTCACCGCCGTGCCGGCCGCCACGCTGACGAGAAAGGGCGTCGGACCGGATGAAGCCAGGGTCCGTTCGATCTGATGATGACTTTGAATTTGAAGTTTCTAGAGCTGGCCGACGTCGGTGACGTGGATGACGGCCGCGCCCTCCTCGTCCGAGGCGGCGAGGTCGACCGTGGCGGAGATGCCCCAGTCGTGGTCGCCGGCCGGGTCGTCGAAGATCTGGCGGACCGTCCAGGCGGTCTTGCCCTCCTCGATGAGCAGCCTCGACGGGCCGCGCGCGTCGGGGCCGGTGCCGAGCTCGTCGTAGAGCTCGAAGTAGCCGTCGAGCGCGTCCGCCCAGGCGGCGGCGGTCCAGCCGTCGCGTCCGTCGAGGTCGCCGAGGTCGTCGTAGCGGCGCAGGGCGGCCAGCGTGACCCGGCGGAAGAGCGCGTTGCGGACGAGGATCCTGAACGCGCGCGCGTTCCTGGTGACCCCCTTGGGCTCCGCCCTGACCGGCAGGGAGTCGGAGCCGGAGGTCGTCGGGGTGACTGAGCTTCTCCCACTCGTCGATGAGGCTGGAGTCGACCTGGCGGATCAGCTCGCCCAGCCATTCGATGAGGTCGGTCAGCTCCTCGCTCTTGGCCTCGTCGGGGACGGTCTGCCGCAGGGCCTTGTAGGCGTCGGCGAGGTACCGCAGCACGATGCCCTCGGACCGGGACAGGCTGTAGAACTGCACGTACTCGCCGAAGGTCATCGCCCGCTCGTACATGTCCCTGACGACGGTCTTGGGGGAGACGTGGTAGTCGCCGACCCAGGGGTGGCCGCGCCGGTAGATGTCGTAGCCGGCCTCGAGGACGTCCTCAAGCGGCTTGGGCCAGGTGACGGAGTCCAGCAGCTCCATCCGCTCCTCGTACTCGATGCCCTCGGACTTCATCGCCGCGACGGCCTCGCCGCGGGCGCGGAACTGCTGGGCCGACAGGATCTGGCGCGGGTCGTCGAGGGTGGACTCGATCACCGACAGCACGTCGAGCGCGTAGGTCTCGGACTCGCGGTCGAGCAGCTCGATCGCGGCCAGCGCAAACGGCGAGAGCGGCTGGTTGAGCGCGAAGTCGTACTGCAGGTCAACCGTGAGCCGGACGTAGCGGCCCTTCTCATCCGGCTCGTCGAGGCGCTCGACCACGCCGCCGGCCAGCAGCGCGCGGTAGATCTCGATCGCGCGGTGGATGTGCTTGCGCTGCTTGGCCCGGTCCTCGTGGTTGTCGCGCAGCAGGTGCTTCAGCGCCAGGTAGGCGTTCCCCGGCCGGTCGATGACGTTGAGCACCATCGCGTGGGTGACGGTGAAGCTCGAGGTGAGCGGCTCAGGCTCGGAGTTGACGAGGCGCTCGAAGGTCGGCTTGCCCCAGGAGATCGCCCCCTCGGGCGGCTTCTTCTTGACGACCCGCCGACGCGCCACGGCCTCGTCGCCGCCGGTCTTGGCGAGGGCCTTGGCGAAGGACCGCTCGTTGTCGATGACGTGCTCGGGCGCCTGGACGACGACGCGGCCCGCGGTGTCGAAGCCGGCCCGTCCCGCCCGGCCCGCGATCTGGTGGAACTCGCGGACCTGGAGCAGCCTGGTCTTCTTGCCGTCGTACTTGGACAGCGAGGTGAACACGACCGTCCGGATCGGCACGTTGATGCCGACCCCAAGCGTGTCGGTGCCGCAGATGACCTTGAGCAGTCCGGCCTGGGCGAGCTGCTCGACCAGCCGCCGGTACTTCGGCAGCATGCCGGCGTGATGCACGCCGATGCCGTGCCTGACCAGCCGCGAGAGCGTCTTTCCGAATCCCGACGCGAATCTGAATTCGCCGATCAGCTCCGCGATCTTATCTTTCTCCTGGCGTGTGCACATATTCGTCGACATCAGCGCCTGGGCCTGCTCGAGCGCGGCCGCCTGGGTGAAATGCACGATATAAGCGGGCGCCTGATTAGTGGTGAGCAGTTCGCTAATCGCCTCGTGCAGCGGCTCAAGGCTGAAGGAGAAGACCAGGGGCACCGGACGCTCGGCGTTCTTGACGACGGCGGTCGGCCAGCCGGTCCTTTTAGTCAGGTCCTCCTGGAAACGGGTGACGTCGCCGAGGGTGGCCGACATCAGGATGAACTGCGCCTTCGGCAGCTCGATGAGCGGCACCTGCCAGGCCCAGCCCCGGTCCGGGTCCGCGTAGTAGTGGAACTCGTCCATCACGACCTGGCCGACGTCGGCGTCCGCGCCGTCCCGCAGGGCGATGGAGGCCAGGATCTCGGCCGTGCAGCAGATGATCGGCGCCTTCGCGTTGACGCTGGCGTCGCCGGTCATCATGCCGACCTTGGCCGCGCCGAAGATGTCGATGAGGGCGAAGAACTTCTCGCTCACCAGCGCCTTGATCGGCGCGGTGTAGTAGCTGCGCTGGCCGTTGGCGAGCGCGGCGAAGTGGGCGCCGGCCGCGACCAGGGATTTCCCCGAGCCGGTGGGGGTCGACAGGATCACGTTCGACCCCATCGCGACCTCGATCAGCGCCTCTTCCTGATGCGGGTAGAGGGTGAGGCCCTGCTCGGTCGCCCAGCCCGCGAACGCGTTGTAGATCGAATCGGGGTCGGGCGGGGTGTCGTTCGTCGGCGGGGGGAGCAGTTCGGTCAGCGTCGTCATGGCGACTTCTATGGTGCCTTGTCTCAGCGACTGCCTGGGACGTTGCGGCTGGGCGGCGGGGTCGGCGGACGACCGTCGGCCCTGCTCGGGAGGCCGCCCAGGCGCCACCATTCGGCGGCGCCGCTAAATTGCATTCTTTGTATGCGAATTTTCAGAAGCTGCCACTTCGGTAGCGGCCTGCTCGCCTTCGGCGCCGTCGCGGGGAGCGGGGCTCTGCCCCCGCGGCGACAGGCCAGCCGGTCACGGAGCTCGGGCCAGATCTGGAGCGCGAGCGCAGTTACGGCGTCCGCCCGCCGGCTCCGCCCCGGCTCCGCCCGGGGGCGGGACGTCTGCGTGTACGCAATTGACGTCGCAAGTAAACACTGGATGAAGCGCCCGGCGGGGCGTTGCGGACCGGGTTCGGTGCCCTGTATAACCAGACCTTCGACGGTCCGCGGCCGGCCGGGCCCGTCGAGCGGGGTGGCGGCGGGCGTTTTTTCGTGGTTATTGACAGGGGGTCGCGTGTGCCTCATTATGGGGTCTCCTGCTTCCGCAAGTCCGACCATTCCACGCCATTACCTTAGCATCCGGATGTCGTCATGAATAAGCAACTCCGATTTGCCACCCTGAGCAAGTACCCGCCCTATCGATCGGGGCACGCAAAGCAGGCACTGTGGAACAACACTGCGCTCGCGGCGCTCACTGGCGCGGAACAGCACCAGGTCACATACTGTGGGGCCTCCGCTGATCCGGAAGACGACGCCGGTCCCGGGGTCCAGGTCCATCACGTCAAAGAAGTCCGCGGAAATCGCCGGGTGCCGGACGGGCATCTGCTCCACGCGGTCGCGGCCGAACTTTATCGAGTGGCCATCGATCACCAT
Organism: uncultured Actinomycetota bacterium; assembly: GCA_963836195.1. GTDB lineage: Bacteria > Actinomycetota > Actinomycetes > Streptosporangiales > Streptosporangiaceae > Trebonia. Next base: position 300,184 of record CAWIIX010000007.1, read on the forward strand.
ATCGATGTCATAAACACCTATTACATCGATCCGCATGCGTCGCTCGCGAATAGGGCCGCCGACGCGCTCGGGCTGCTCGGCCGGCGGCCAATAGTTATCCACAGCATTGAGGGCAGCGATGTCCTCGATTCGGTCTGCGAGCACCTTGGCGACGGCTCCGCCGCGCTGCTGTTCGGCGACGTGCTGCGGGCGGACGTGCTCTGCACCGTTTCGGACTACACGGCGCGGGAGTTCCTGGCCGGGGCCGAGGCGATCGGCGGGGCGAGGCTGGCGGACTCGCTGGCGGCGACGATCGCGCTGCGCTACCCCGGGCTGCCGCCGGCCGCGTTCGCCCGGCCGTCGGCGGACACCCTGGCCGAGTTCCGGCACCGGACCGGGCTCGGCCCGGACTCGGTGCTGATCTCCACGATCGGCCGCCTGGAGGAGGAGAAGGGCCTCGACACGATCGTCGCGATGGCCGAGCTGTCCCTGGAGCGCCAGCTGGGCTACGAGTTCGTCATCGCCGGCACCGGCTCGCTCGCGGAGCGGCTGCTGGCTCAGGCCGAGGCGCTGCCGAACCTGACGGTCACGCCCAACATCAGCTCCCGCGACGCCCAGTCGCTGCGCGCGGCAACCTCCGTCGGCGTCTTTCCCACCCGGGTCATCCCGGGGTTCATCGAGACGTTCTGCGTCGCCGCACTCGAGTACCAGGCGCTCGCCGTCCCGGTGCTGGCGGGCGCGATCGGCGGGGTCCACGAGGCCACGCCGGACAATCGCTCGCTGGTTGAATCGAACACGCCCGCCGCCGAATGGCTGGCCAGGATCGAGGCGGTGCTCGCGAACCGGGCGGAGCGCAGCGCGACCGCGGGCGGCTTCGCCGCCAAGTTCACCAGCGCGGTCAGCGCCCGGCGGCTGGTCGACCTGGCGGAGCTCGCCGCCGACCGTCCCGACCGGGGCCAGCCGCTGAAGCCGTCCATGGCCGACGACTACCTCGCCCGCTGGCAGAAGTAGCGGTCGTTGACCGCACGCGCGCTGAGCCCCGCCGGCCAGGCCGGGCGGGGCTCAGCCGAGCGCGGTCACCCGGCGCAGCACCTCGTCACGGCCGAGCGCATCCGCGACCTGGGCCAGGTCCGGCGACTGCCGGGTCCCGGTCAGCAGCACCCGGATGACCGCCGCCGCGTCGGCGATCGAGCCCGGGTACGCGTCCGGGTTCTTCTTGTAGTCCTTCTGCTTCAGCGCGAACCCGAGCGACCCGGCCAGGGTGCGGATCTGGTCGAACCAGGCGACGTCCGGCCCCGGCGCCACGTAGCCGGCCGCAAAGCCCGCCGCGAGCTCGCGCACCAGCGTCGGCGGCAGACCGCCGAACCGCTCGTCGGCCGGATCGGTGACGAGCTCGAAGATCGACGGGAAGAAGAACCCGTACACCCGGCGGAACTCCGACCACTTGCGCAGGTCCTTGCGCGGGTTGTCGGTGTCCACCCGCTCGATCCGCAGCGCCCGCAGCGCCAGCTCCCGGTCCGCCCGCAGCACCGACGCCAGGTCCTTGTCGTACGCGTCGGCCCACGGCAGCACCCGATCGAGGATCTGCTCGCCGGACAGGGTGGCCACGAAGTCGCCGCTGACGTCGTCCAGCTTGGCCATGTCGAGCAGCGGCCCGGCGACCCCGAACTCGTCCAGCCGAAGCGGCTCGGCCAGCGCCTCGGCCAGCGGCAGCTCCGCCAGCCGGGCGTTGGCGAGGCCGCGCAGGTAGTACTGGACCGCCTCGGCCGGATAGCCGGCGTCGATGTAGTAGTTGACGCTCGCCTCGGGGTCCCGGCGCTTGGAGAGCTTCCTGCGGCTGCTGCCGTCCTGCTTCATCAGCGGCGCGACGTGCGCGTAGCGGATCCGGGGGAAGCCGAGCGCGTCGAACAGCTGGTGGTGCAGCGGCACCGAGGAGAGCCACTCCTCGGAGCGGATCACCAGCGTGACCCGCATCAGGTGGTCGTCGACGACGTGGGCCAGATGGTAGGTGGGCAGCCGCAGCACCTGGTCGCTGCTCTTCAGGATGACCACGTCGTTGCGGTTGTCGTCGAAGCTGAGCTCGCCCCGGATCGCGTCGGTGTAGCTGACCCGCTGCCCGCCGATCCCGGGCGACCGGAACCTGACCACGTACGGGTCGCCCGCGTCGAGCCGGGTCCGCACCTGCTCCTCGGGCGCGTCCCGCCAGATGGCCCAGTCGCCGTAGTACCCGGGCAGCGCGCCGACCGCCTTCTGCCGCTCCGCGATCTCCGTCAGCTCCTGCCGGGTGGCGAAGCACGGGTACGCCTTGCCCGTCCGCATCAGCTCGCGCACGTAGCTCAGGTAGATCTCCGCCCGGGCGGACTGCGTGTACGGCCCGTACGCGCCGGCCGCGCCGAAGGCGGGGTCGGACTCGTCGGCCTGGATGCCGAAGTACGCGAACCCCGCCTCGAACTGCTCGAGCGCGCCCTCCTCGAACCGGGCCTGGTCGGTGTCCTCGATCCGCAGCAGGTACCGCCCGCCGCTGTGGGACGCGATGTCGCGGTTGACGCCCGCGGTGAAGATGGCGCCGATGTGCAGCCACCCGGTCGGTGACGGCGCGAACCGGGTCACCTCCGCCCCCGCCGGGAGCGACCGCGGCGGGTACCGCTCCTCCCAGTGCGACGGCGCCGGCAAGGTGGCCGGGAACAGGGAGTCGATTAGCTCAGCGCTCAGCATGGTTCACAGCCTATCGAGGCCTGCGGAACCTCGGCCACGACGCCGGGCGCGGCGGGGGCAGCTCCTGGTAATCGCGCAGCCGCGCGGTGACCGCATCGGGTAGCCAGGCCCGCGGTCGCCGGTCGGCCGCGGTGGCCAGCCGGTCGACCAGGCGGTCGGCCGACGGTCGCGCCGCCGGGTCGGGGGCGAGGCACCCGGCCACGATCTGCGTCAGCTCGGCCGGGAGGCCGGTCAGGTCCGGATCACCGGACGGCTCGGCCGGCCAGTCGCTCCACGCGGGCCGTCCGGTCGCGGCGTAGCACACCGTGCGGCCGAGCAGGAACACGTCCTCGGCGAAGCTGCCCGGGCCGTGGGCCAGCGCGGCCCGGTTCACGCCGAAGTCGGTCAGCATCGGCCCGTGACCGCCGAGCAGCACGTTGCCCGGGGTGACGGCGCGATGGGTGAGCTCGGCCCGGTGCAGGGTGGCGATGGCCCGGGCGAGGCCGAGCGCCGTCCACCCGACGGCGGCCGGCGGCAGCCGCCCCGTCTGCGTGACCGCGTCGGCCAGCGACGGGCCGCGCACCAGCGCGCTCACCGCCCACGGGCGGGCGGCGGCGGTGTCGGAGGCGATAACGGACGCGAGGTGCGGGTCGAGCAGCACGCTGGCGGCGAGCGCGCCCGTCGCCAGCCGGCGGCGGGCGTCGGCGTCGGCCGTCAGCGTCTGGTCGAACACCTTGACCGCCGCCCATTCCGGGGCCGGGCCGCCGCCGACGGCCTCAACCCCGCCGCCCGAGCAGCCCGAGCCGGCCAGCCCGCCCAGCCCGGCCGGCCCGCCCAGCCCGGCCGGGCCGGTGGGGCCCGCGGGCCCGCCGAGGTACACCTGCCCGGCCGCGCCCCCGCCGAGCCGCGCGTAGACGCGGTAGCCGCCGACGTAGGCGGGGTCGGCCGGGGTCAGCGGCAGGTAGGCGGGCTGGCTCCACTGACGGCCCGACAGCCACAGCCAGGCGGTGGCCGAGAACTCCTTGGCGACCACGTTCATCGGGCTGAACTGCCCGTCGGGGATGCCCGAATAGCCCGGCCCGACCACCATCGCGTAGACGTGGTCGGACATCGCGACGGCGAGGTCGCACGCGGGGGCGTCAGCGAGCGCCTGGCGGAGCGCGGGGCTGTCGACCAGCCGGTTGATGTCCACGATGAGCTGCCCGCTGAAGCCGAGCGAGTGCCGCTCGATCAGGCCCGCGCCGACCGACATCCGCATCCGGATCCGGTCGGCTGACCGCGCGTTGTCCGCGCCCAGAGCCGAGGCCAGCGACCTGATCAGCAGCGGCAGTATCACGGTCGGGTCGATGTCGACCGGCAGCACGGCGTTGATGCCGTCGCCGGTCCACCGGTGCTCGACGATCTCCGGGTCGAGCCTGAGCCCGCACTCGGCGAGCGTCACATCGACCAGCCGCTGCAGCCGTCGCTCGACCTGCTGCTCCTGCAGCACGGTCCGCGCGCCGTACCCGACCACGTCGAGGGCGAACGCCATGCGCAGTCGGAACCCGGATCGACCGTGCGCCGGCCTGCGCCTAGCGCCAACGTCGCCGAGGTCGCGGGTCTCGCCGTCGCCCATTCCCACACTCCCGGTTTGACAAAGCGTAGCCGGGTTGTCGCCCTAGAGAGCGGCCCCCGGCGGGGACATCTGGCAAAATTGACAGTATGCGCGTCCCGCGAACCCCTCCGGCCGCCTCGGCGGCTCACGCGTCGCCCCGCAGCCGGGCGATTTCGCCGGCCGGTCCTGAGCGGTGGCCGTCGGGGAGCTTCATCAACACGCTGGCGGAGGCCGAGCGGGCGGCCCTGCTCCGGGCCGGCCCCGTCGTCCGGTTCGGTCCCGACGAGGTCATGATGCTCCAGGGCGACGTCGGCGACTTCCTCTACGTGCTGATCGACGGCAAGGTCAAGGTGCTGGTCGCGGCCGAGAGCGGGGTCGAGACGATGCTGGCGATCAGGTCGCGCGGCGATCTCGTGGGCGAATTCACGCTGCTTGACTCCAAGCCGAGGACGGCGACCGCCCGCGCGATCGGCACGGTCACCGCCCGCCGGGTCAGCCGGGCCGACTTCGCCGATTTCATCGTCGGCTTCCCGGCCGCCGAGGAGCGCGTCTTCCGGTACGTGCTCGGCAAGATGCGCGAGTCCACCGCCCGGCATGCGGCCGAGCGGGTCTGGGGAGCGCGCGAGCGGCTGGCCCAGGAGCTCTACGACCTCGCCCGGGAGTACGAGGTGGCGGGCTCTGGCGGGGTGGTGCGCATTCCGATCACCCAGTCGGAGCTCGGCCAGCTGGCGGGCGTGGCGGTGTCCACCACGGAGCGCGTACTCAAGGAGTTCCGCCTGCTCGGCATCATCGCGACCAGGTACGGCGCGACCGAAGTGCGGAAGATGGACGCCCTCGAGATGATCAGATTCTCTGAAGAAACCGCCCAGAACCCCTAGCGGTATGGGATGTCACGGCCGCCCGCCCGCTAGGGTCGGTGCCGGGGATGCTTCTTGCGGAGGGGTGTCTTGAGCGACCGGCCAGGGGTGGTTACCGGTCGCTCTTCCCTTTTCTGGCCGAGTTTTCGGGCTAAGATGGATAGACGAAGGGGAGTAGCTCCCTCGCCGGAACGCCGACAATCGCGGTTCGGTGGTCGGATGGGTCGTCACCCGGCCAGCTGAACCCGGTGTCCGGGGGTCGCGCAGCGACCTGAGCGAGACTTTCGGCCGACAGTCATGTCCTCACGCCATGCTGCCGCGCCGGGGTCTCGGGCCACCCGCCGGGAGCCGGTGCGGCCCGATCGACGGAGCCCCCTGGCAATGATCCCGAGCCTGAGCACGGCGGCGACCACCTTCCTGGCCGTCCTCCCCGCCGAGCTCCCCGACAAGACGATCCTGGCCTGCCTGATCCTGTCCACCCGCTACCGGCCCTGGTACGTATTCTCCGGCGCCGCCGCCGCCTTCCTGGTCCAGGTGACGATCGGCGTCGCCGCCGGCGGCGCGATCAGCCTGCTCCCGCACCGGCCGGTCGCGGGGGCGGCCGCCGCGGTGTTCGCCGTCAGCGCCTTCGTGCTCTGGCGGCTCAAGGAGGAGGCGAATCCCGACGCCGATGAGGAAGGCGGCCAGGACGGCGTGCGGGCCGCCTTCTGGCCGGTGTTCGGCACCTCGTTCGCGGTGGTGTTCCTGGCCGAGTTCGGCGACCTGACCCAGTTGCATGACCGTCAGCCTGGCCGCGCGGTTCCATGATCCGATCGCGGTCGGGGCAGGCGCGACGCTGGCGCTGTGGACGGCGGCCGCGATCGCGGTACTGGCCGGCTGGCGGGTGCTCAAGCTGCTGCCGATGCGGTGGCTGACCAGGGGCGCGGCGGTCGTCATGCTCGTCCTCGCGGGCACCAGCCTCTACTCGGCCCTACGCTAGACGTTAGATCCCGAGCGTAAGAGTCAGCGCCAAGCCATCCCGGCGCAGGATAAGATTTTTTAATGCTTGACATCCGCCGGCTTCGTATGCTGCACGAGTTCGCGGCGCGAGGCTCCATTGCGCGGACCGCCGACGCCCTCGGCTACACCCCGAGCGCCGTCTCGCAGCAGCTCGCCGTGCTCGAGAAGGAAGCGGGCACGGCCCTCCTCGACCGGACCGCCCGCAGCGCCGGCCTGACCGACGCGGGCAGGCGGCTGGCGGAGCACGCCGAGCTCATCCTGGCGATGGTGGAGCAGGCCGAGTCCGACCTGTCGGCCCAGGCCGCGCAGCCGAGCGGACGGGTGGTGGTGACCGCGTTCCCGTCGGCGGCGGTGGCGTTCGCCCCGGCCCTGGCCAACTCGCTCAAGGAGCATCCGCAGCTCACGCTGTTGCTGCGCGAGGCCGACCCGGTCGAGGGGCTGAAACTGGCGAGGTCGGGCGAGGTCGAGGTGGCGATCGTCGATGACTGGACCGGGCGGATGTCGGCCGACCTGGAGTCGGTCGACGCCAACCACCGGGTGCTCACCTACTACCACCTCGTCCGCGACCCGCTGGTGCTGGTGGTGGGGAGCGAGCATCCGGCCGCCGACTTCAGCCGCCCGGTTGACCTGCGGGCCCTGCGGAACGAGCCGTGGCTCGCCGCCCCGTCCGGCGAGCCGTCCCGCCAGGCGACCGACCGGCTGCTGGCCGCGGTCGGGCTGACCCCGCCGGTGCCGTCCGAGTTCGAGGGCCTCGGCACCGTCGCCAACCTGGTCGCCCGCGGCCTCGGCATCGCGATCATGCCGAGGCTGGCCGTGGGCGCCTACGAGAGCCAGGTGGTAGTGCGCGACCTGCCGGCCGGCCTCGACCTGTCGCGGGACGTATTCGCGGTCGCGCGCACGGCGTCGGTCGGCCGCCCGTCGGTAGCGGTGATCGTCAACGCGTTGCGCGGCGCCGCGCACGTGATGACCCGGCAGGCGTCGGGCGAAGCGGCCGGGCCGGCCAGGGCCGCGTCCGCCTGACGATAGGTTGACACCCGTGGACCACGACCTCGACCTGCGCCTTGACGGCCCCGCGCTGACCGCCGCGCTGACCGACATCTCCTCCGTCAGCGGTGCGGAGGGCCCCCTCGCGGACGCGATCGAGCGCGAGCTCAGGCGCCTGCCGCAGCTGACGGTGACCCGGCACGGCAACACCCTCGTGGCCAGGACCGGGCTCGGGAGAAAAGAGCGGGTGGTGCTGGCCGGTCATCTCGACACCGTGCCGCATGCTGCCAACTTTCCGTCTTTTTTCGATGTCGAACGGTCCCGGCTGACTGGGGTGGGCACGTCGGACATGAAGGCCGGGGTGGCGGTTCAGCTCCGGCTCGCCGCGACCCTCGACGCGCCGTCCCGCGACGTGACCTACGTGTTCTACGAGTGCGAGGAGGTCGCGGCCGAGCGCAACGGCCTGTTCCTGCTCTCCCGCAACGCCCCCGAGCTCATCGAGGGCCAGTTCGCGGTGCTGCTCGAGCCCAGCGGCGGGGTGGTCGAGGGCGGCTGCCAGGGCACCCTGCGGGCCGCGATCACGGCCGCGGGCGCGCGGGCGCACACCGCCAGGTCGTGGATGGGGCGGAACGCGATCCACGAGGCCGCCGCGATCCTGGAGATCCTGCGCGACTGGGAGCCGCGGCGGCCGGACGTCGACGGCCTCGAGTACCACGAGGGGCTGAACGCGGTCGCGATCGCCGGCGGCGTCGCCGGCAACGTGGTCCCGGACGAGTGCGTGGTCACGGTCAACTACCGCTTCGCCCCCGACCGCTCGGCGGCCGAGGCGGAGGCGTACGTCCGCGATCTGTTCGCCCGCTGGCCGGTGGAGATCCTGGACGTCGCCCCGGGCGCGCGCCCCGGGCTGACCGCCCCGCCCGCGGCCGCGTTCGTCGCCGCGGTGGGCGGCACGCCGCGGGCCAAGCTCGGCTGGACCGACGTGGCCCGCTTCGCCGAGCTCGGCATCCCCGCCGTCAACTACGGCCCCGGCATCTCCGAGATCGCCCACACCCCGGGCGAGTACGTAGAAACGGCCCAGATCGTCGCGGCCGAAGACCGCCTCCGCGCCTGGCTCACCGACTAACGGGGTCACCGTCGGGGCCCGGACATGCGTATGGCGCTTCCGTCAGGGGGGGACGACGGAAACGCCATACGCGGTCTGTGATTTTCCGGGCGCTATCTGGCCCACTCGGTGAGCGTGACGGTGGTGGTGTGCCTGGCGCCCGACTGGCTGACGTAGACGATCGAAAGCTGGCTGCCGGGCCGGGCGTTCGCCATCTGGTTGGTCAGGCCGGCCGCGTTGGTCACAGCGGCGCCGTTGACCGAGGTGATCACGTCACCGCCGGCCAGTCCGGCCGACTTCGCGGGCGCGTTCGGGATGACGTCGCACACCAGCGCGCCCGAGTTGACGGCCGGGGTGAACAGGGCGCCCCCGGTCTCACTGGTCCCGCACTGGCTCGGCGAGGCCGCGTCGCCGACGTTGACGCCGATGAAGCCGGACAGGCCGATGTGCACGGTGGTCGAGGCCTTGCCCGCGCTGATCTCGTCGGCGATGGAGATGGCCGTGTTGATCGGGATCGCGAAGCCCTGGGTGGCGGTCGTGTCGCCCGCGGGGCTGGCGCCGGCGCTGGCGGCGGTGTCCATGCCGACCACCTGGCCGCTGCCGTTGACGAGGGGGCCGCCGGAGTCGCCCTCCTGGATCGGGGCATCGGTCTCGAGCATGCCGTGCAGGCTCTCGGTCGTGTTGGCGCCCTGATCGCTCGCCTTGATCGACTGGTTGAGCGCCTGGATGGTGCCCTGCGCGGTCGACGGCAGGCCGCCCTTGCCGCCGGCGTTGCCGAGCGCGAGCACCGCCTCGCCGACCTTGACCTCGTTGGAGTTGGAGAGGCTGACCGTCTTCAGGCCGGACGCGCCCTCGAGCTGCAGCAGGGCCACGTCGTCGGCCGAGTTGTAGCCAATGACCTTGGCCGTGTACGTCCGGCCGGAGGTCACGAGCGAGGCCGAAACGCTGGTCGACTGGTCGATCACGTGGTTGTTGGTCAGCACCAGGCCGGTCGACGAGATGACCATGCCGGTCCCCTCGGCGGTCGCGCCGCTGTACTTCAGGTCAGAGGTCACGTCGACCAGGCCGGGGTCGACCTTGGCCGACAGCGCGCTCGCGTTCAGGGCCCCGGTGCCGCTGTTGCCGCCGCCGCCGCCCGAGTTGCCGTTGCCGGTGGACGGGAAGCCGCCGAAGCCGCCGCCGCCGAACGGGTTGGTCTGGGTGCCCCCGCCGCCGGTGCCGCCGCTACCGCCGGTGCCGGTACCGGAGTTGCCGGTCGGGGCGAGGGCGGTGGAGGTGGTGTTGTGGTTGAGCGCGACCGCGACGCCCGCGCCGGCGCCGGCCGCGAGCACCGCGACCGCGAGGTAGGCGAGCGTCCGGCTGAAGCCGGACCGAGGAGGAGGCGGCGTCGGGGCGCCGTACCCGCCCCACGGGTTCTGGCCGTAACCGGGCGGCCCGTAACCGGGGCCGCCGTATCCGGGGCCGCCGTATCCGGGGCCGCCGCCGTATCCAGGACCGCCGTATCCGGGTCCGCCGCCATAGCCGGGACCCTCGGGGCCGCCGCCGTACGGGCCGCCCGGACCTCCGGGGCCGCCCGGGCCCGCCGGGCCCGCGCCGTGCGCGGCAGCGCCGTATCCCGGCCCGTAGCCGGGCCCCGCCTGTCCCGGGCCGTAGCCGGGGCCAGCCGGGTAACCCGGACCGTCGGCCGGTCCCTGGCTGGCGTCGTAGGCAGGCCCGCCACGGTAGGAGATCGTGTCGTTGGCGCCTTCGCCCCCCTGCGGGGAGCCGGACGCCGGGAGCCAGGGGCTCACGTACTCCGGTGGCTGCCAGCCGCCTTGCTGCGCGCTACCGCTGTCTTCGTCGTGCATTATCTCGCCTTCACCATGACCAGGGTACGTGGTGTCTGCCCGGCAGCGGCGCTCTCATGCCACCGCCGTTAGTTTCTAGTAAGCCTCTCGAACCTGAAAGCAGGCTGAACGTCGGCCCCAAGGGCGCAGTGCTTCCCCGCTTGCCCCCGGCCCCCGGCCTACCGGGCGCTTGTGGCCCTTTGGCTCGCGGGGGGACTTCACACCGCAGGCGCGGCGTCGAGCCGGACCCGGGACGTCCGGGTCGCGTCGGCCGGGCTGACCCAGGTGACCGTGACCACGGTGCCGGGCCGGCAGGCATCGATGATCGCGGTCAGCGCGTCGGGGGAGGAGATCGCGCGGCCGTCCGCCATGATGATCACGTCCCCGGCGGTGAGCCCGGCGGCGTCGGCCGCGGTGCCGCAGAGCACCCCGTCCACCAGTGCCCCGGAGTCGACCGGGGCGACGGAGGCGGGCACCCCGGCCGCGGCCTCGGTCGGCAGGCACCCGACCTGGGATTTGGAGCCGACCGGATCGGTGCCGAGGCTCCGTTCCTGAGCCGCCTGCGCCTGCGGGCTGGGGGCGCTGGTCGACGGGACGATCACCCCGAGGAACCCGCCGACGCCGAGCACGATGCCCGGGGCCGGGCGCCCGGAGATGATCTGCCGCTCGGCGCTCATCGCGGTGTTGATCGGGATCGCGTAGCCGGCCTCGGCCCCGCCGGTCCCGGCTGCCGTGTCCACCCCGATCACGACGCCGGCCGAGTCGGCCAGCGGGCCGCCGGAGTCGCCGGGCTGGATCTTGGCGGTCGTCTGGAGCATGTTGTGGAGCGTCTCGGTGAACCTGGAGGCGCCGTCGGCCGCCTGGATCGTCCGGCCGGTGCCGCTGATCACCCCGGGCGCGAGCACCGGCGGGCCGCCCGCGCCGGCCCGGTTGCCGATGGCGACCACGGCCGAGCCGACCCCCACCGCGGCGGAGTCGCCGATCGGGGCCGGGGAGGCGCCCGGCGGCGGCGTGATCCGCAGCACGGCGATGTCGGCCGAGGGGTCGGCGCCCACGATCTGCGCCTGATAGCTCTGCTCGGTCTGCGGGATGGAGACCGTCACCGAGGTCGCGTCCCTGATCACGTGGTTGTTGGTGAGCACGATGCCGTCTCTGGGATCGACGAAGAAACCGGTACCTGACGCGGTCTCGTCGTCGTACCCGAGCGTGGCCGTGATGTCGACCACACTGGGGCTGACCAGGGCGTAGACCGCGCGGTCGGAGAGTGTCCGGTTACTGCCGACCGCCTTGGCGGAGGCGGTTCCGTGGGTGGTCCCCGGCCCCGCCTGCGGGGTCGAGCCCGACGGGGCGGTCGAGCGGAGCAGGGCGATGCCGCCGAGCGCGACGGCGACGCCGAGTACCACCAGGAACAGCGCAATCAGCGTTCTGCGGCTGCGCTTTCGAGGCTCATGCGGCGTCACCCTATGGATTTTTCCCGTCACAAGATGTGGTCATGCCGGCCATGACCAGTCAAGATGTCCGGGTCGAACAGGTTTAGCCTGCCTGTTCGACGTCACGATGGACCGGGTGCGCGGTCCGGCAAGGCCCCCGTGAGCGTCCCTCGGCGCCTCGTGAGCAGCGACGTTTCAGTGGCCAATCGTTATCATTTGGTTACTCAGCGCGAGGATAAAGGGGTCGCTATCCCTCGGCCCGCAACCCGCCGCTACCGCCGCAACCCGCCGCGAACCGCCGCTACCGCCGCGAACCGCCGCTACCGCCGCTCGCTACCCGCCGACGCCGCTCGCGTTCTGGTCCGCCTGCGCCTGCGCGGTCAGGTTGGGCAGCGGGGTGGCGTCTCCGGTCGACCGCTTGGCGGCGTTCCAGATGGCGTCGATGGTGGCCCGCTCGGCGTTGACCGCCGCCAGGGCCGGGCCGAGCGCCGCGTCCGCCTTGGCCCGGGCGGCGGGCGAGTTCTCGGCCGCCAGCGCCGTGAGCAGGTCCTGCTGGTACGTCGTGGCGTCGAACGCCCAGGTGATGACGTCGTTGTCGGCCGCCGTGAGGTGCAGCGAGGCGAGCGACTCGGTCACCTGGTAGCTGGCGAAGTCCGATAGCGACTCGTTGCTCGCCACCTCGCAGTTGGTCGCGCCGTAGCCGACGATGGACCTCGCGGTGCCGAGCTCGGCCGCGTCGCCCCCCGCGACCGCCGCGTAGGACGTCATCGAGTCGCGCAGCGCCGCCGCGCACGACCCGACCCCGGTGTTCACGTCCCCGAAATAGCCCCGCAGGTCGCTGGCCTGCTGCGACTGCGAGGGCCGGACGGACAGCGCGACCAGGAACCCGACCACCACGATCACCGCCAGGGCGATGAAAACCCAAATCGGCGTGCGCTTGGTGGCCCACCCGGAGCGCCGCAGCGGCACGAACGGCGGCTCGGTCTGCGTCGGGGTCGTCATGACGGCTCGATCGTCTTCTCGCTCGGCGTTCCCGAGGCGTTCATCAGGCTGACCCCCTGTGCCAGTTCGGCTTCGGTCATCGCGCCGAGCACGTGCTCGACGATCCGGTGCTGGGCGTTGAGGAAAAACGTCTGCGGCAGCGCGTCGACCCCGTAGGGGCCGGTCACCGTGGTGAGCGGATCAGACCCGAGCGGGTAGCTGACGCCCTTGGCGCGGGCGAACGCGAGCGCCTTGGAGGCGGGACTGTCGTTCTCGTCCAGGCCGATCAGCGCGATCTGGCCGTGCTCGTGCTTGTACCAGCTGGCCAGCAGCGGGGTCTCCTGCTGGCAGGGCCCGCACCAGGTCGCCCAGAAATTCACGATGACCGGCTTGCCCTGGTACTGGCTCAGCGAGACCTGGCCTGACCCGCCGAGGGCGGCGACGCTGAAGCCGGGGGCGGCCGGGGCCGGCGGCGCCGCCGATGACGACGAGGTGAGCAGGCTCACCGCGATGACCGCGGCCGCGAACACCGCGATGCTGCCCGAGACCACCTTGTGCTCCCTGGCCTGGCGGCCGGTCCAGCGGGCCGCGCTCGATACGCTCATCGCCTGATGCTCTCTCCCTCGGTCTCCGCTAGCAGCGGCGGGTCGGCCTCGCCGCCGCCGCCGCCGGCCGCCAGCGCCAGCCGCGCGTCGGCCGGGGCGAGGGTCGGCAGCGTCAGCTCGAACGCGCTGCCCTCGCCGACCGCGCTGCTCACGGTCACGTTACCGCCGTGCGCGCGGGCCACCGCACGCACCAGGGGGAGTCCCAGGCCGGTCCCCCGGTGCTGCCCGTCGTCGCCGGTGCTGAACCGGTCGAAGATGAGCGGCACCTGATCCCCCGGGATGCCGCTGCCGGTGTCGGCGACGACGATCCGGGCCGGCCTGCCCGGATAGTCCCGGATGACTGACAACTGTATGACATCGGTGCCCAGGGTGTGCCTGACGGCGTTCTCGAGCAGCGCGTCGAGCGCCAGCGCGAGCCGCTCCCGGTCGGCCTGCACGATCACCGGGTCAAGCCGCCCGATCCGCCAGCTCCGGTCGGCGGCGGGCTGCCAGCGGCGGATGAGCTCCGCGACCAGCTGATCGAGCGCGACCGGCTCCGGGTGCAGGAACGCCGGGTCGGCGGCGGCGGCGATGATCAGCAGCCGCTCGGAGATGTGGCGCAGCCGGTTCAGCTCGCCCACGACGACGTCGATGTCCTCCCCGAGCTGGGCGGGCTGGCCCTCGACGGCGCCGGCCAGCAGCTCGGCGTGACCGAGCGCGATCGTGATCGGCGTGCGCAGCTGATGCGCGGCGTCCTGCAGGAACCGTCGCTGGTCGTCCAGCAGGCGGGCGTTGTGCTCGCTGATCAGGCGGTGCGACTCGTCGACCGCCAGTCGGCGGTGCGCGTGCCAGGCCATCGCCAGGAACATCAGCGCCAGCAGCGGGTCCTCGGTCAGCGCGGTGGCGGGCTCGGAGCCGACCCGCACGTCATAGGCGATGCCGACCGCGGTCACCACCAGGACCGCGCTCGCCGCCCACAGCGTGGGTCCCCGGTTCCAGGTCCGGAACCCGTAGACGAGCGTGAGGCCGGCCCAGATGAGGTGGAACGGGACGGTCTCCCAGCCCGGGAACATGAACATGAAGTCGAGGTTGACGAAGGCGAAGATCCACCACGCGATGTCGATCGCGCGCGGCGGGTACGGCCACCCGAAGCGCGGCCGGTGCGGCAGTTGCGGCGGACGGGGCAGGTGCGGCAGCCTTTCCGCCGCCTCAGCCCGCCACGAGCTGATAGCCCTCACCCCGCACGGTCTTGATCAGGTCGAAGCCGAGCTTGGAGCGGAGCCGGCGGACGCACACGTCGACCACGTTGGATCCCGGGTCGAAGTCGTAGCCCCAGACGGTGGCCAGCAGCTCGCCCTTGGAGACGGCGTGCCCGGCGTGCTCGGCGAGCTCGCGCAGCAGCAGGAACTCCAGCCGGGTGAGGTGCACCGGGCCGTCGCCGATGTCCGCCACCAGCCGGGCCACATCGAGGGTGACCTGGCCGGCCCTGATCACCTCGCCGCGCACCCGCACCCGCACCCGCACCCGGGCGATCAGCTCGGCCAGCGAGAACGGCTTGGTCAGGTAGTCCTGGGCGCCGCGCTCGAGCAGGTCGACCTTGGTCGCCACGTCGGCGACGCAGGAAAGCACGATCACGGCCTGGTCGGGTCGGGCGGCCAGTAGCTTGCCCAGCACCTGCCGGCCGTCCAGGTCGGGCATCACCAGATCGAGTATGACCAGGTCATACCGTGTCTGCAGGGCGCTGGCGACGGCGTCGGCGCCGTTGCCGGAGAAGGCGGTGGCGTAGCCCTCGTTGGCGAGCGCACGGCCGATGAACGATCGGATCTTGGGCTCGTCATCGACGACGAGGATGCGCCCGGGATTTGTCACGTTCACCTGCCCTGACCGATCAGTTAAGTCTTGATGGTGTATGGGGGCTTTTCGCGGGTCAACCTGTGCCGTCTGGCCCGACGAAGATGTTACGGTACCGACGCGCAATCGATTGTAAAACTTTTCCGCCTCGTGAGTCGTCTGAAGAATTGGCAACTCTAGGTAGTCGATGATCGTCACATCGTGAGCGATCGGTGCGACACTGTGACCGGCATGACAATTTTGTCATTCAGCGGTCCGGGTGTTGCGGGCGCATTGCTCAGCCGCCACGATCAGGGGGCGTAAGTGGGTATCCGCCTGCGAGTTCCGTCACGCGGCTGACCCGCGGGCTCGAAACAGCACGGGTTTGAACCAGCAGGGCGCAGCCGCACAATGCGTTGCGCAGGAACGAGGTGGTATCCGGTGTCTCTACCGGCACGGGCGGCGACCCTGGTGGTTGCCTTCCTGGCGGTTGTCGCGGGCGTTGTGTTTGTCGCCTTTGAGTTCATTGGCGCTCAGCCGTCCGTTGAGAACTACACGCCGTACGCGAGCGGCGGTCAGGTGAACGTCACCATGATGACCGCCGCCCAGACGACGGTAACCAACAAGCCAGACTGGGTGACTTACTTCATTAAGAACCCGTCCACTGGCAACTTTGACCACACGACGTACTTTGCGGTTCCCCCGGACACCCGGGTCAACATGACCATCGAGGGCTACGACGGGTGCACGCCGCTCCGCAACCCGGTCTGGGGGAAGGTCAGCGGGACCGTCGGCAACGTCGAGGACGTCTCGTTCTTCAACGGCAAGACGTACACGCCGTCGAGCCCGCTGACGACGTTCGACAGCTGGGCGAACTGCTCGGTACAGCACACCTTCGCCATCCCCGGCCTCGGCCTCAACGTGCCGATCGCGTCGGTGACGACGTTCGACGAGAACAGCAACCTCTGCGGCACCTCGCCGTGCACGGCGGCCAACCAGGACGCGGACTCCCCGCACACGGTGATCAAGTTCAGCTTCACGACCCCCAAGACCGCCGGCACCTACCGCTGGCAGTGCTTCGTGCCGTGCGGCCTCGGCTACGTGGACGGCAACGGCGGTCCGATGGCCACCCCCGGTTACATGATGGGCCAGATGGAGGTGCAGGCCTGATGGCCGCCGAGTCCCCCACCGCCGCGGGAACGCAGGCAGGCGGACGCCGCGACGGCTTCTGGCTGCTGGTCCTGTGGATAGTGCTGTCCATCATCGGCTGCCTGCTGGTGGCGCTGGTCTTGGGCCCGCACCTGCCGCCGGGCCGCCAGTCGAGCTCCGCCGCCAGCCAGCAGACCGACATCACCGTCCTCGGCACGATCGCCACCCCGGTCGTGCTCGGCGTGCTGCTCTACCTCGGCTGGGCGCTGGTCTTCTGGCGGCAGAAGGCGGGCGACGAGACCGACGCGGCGCCGATCCACGGCAATACGAGGATCTCGGCGATCTGGATCGTCTCGACCTCGGTGATCGTGCTCGCGCTCGCCGTCTACGGCACCATCGAGCTCATCGTCCCGGCCGGCGCGGGCGCCGGCCAGGGGCCGCAGCCGATCTGGAAGCCCGCCGGGACCACGACCGCCTCTCTCACCTCTTGGACCCCGGGCACCAGCAACATCCTGCAGGTCCAGGTGATCGGGCAGCAGTGGGCGTTTACCTACCGGTACCCGCAGTTCGGCGGGTTCGAGACCACGCAGCTGACGCTGCCGGTCGGTCAGCCGGTGCAGTTCAACGTCACCTCGCTCGACGTGATCCACAGCTTCTGGGCCTACACGCTCGGCGTCAAGGCCGACGCCAACCCGGGCCTCAACAACGTCGCCTACACGACGCCGCAGCACACCGGCTACTTCCAGGTCCGCTGCTCCGAGCTGTGCGGTATCTGGCACGGCTCGATGTACGACACCGGCGATGTCATGTCGGTAGCGGGCTTCATGCAGTGGGCGCAGACCACGAGGGTGCAGCTGGCGGACGTGACCAAGCTGCTGCCGCCGTACGCGACCAGCTACGACCCCACCACGCTCACCAACCTGGGCGCGGTAAACGTCAAGCTCGGCCTCGTCGGCGCGGGCGGCGGTTACTACAACCCGGCCGACCCGGAACAGCCGTAGGAAAGGAGCGAGTACCCCATGGCTATTGAAACCCAGCCGGAGAGCGCGCAGGCGCCCGGCGGCGGCGACCCGGGTGCCACCCCGAAGCAACGGAACTTCTGGCTGAGCCCGGGCATCCACACGGCGATCATCGGCGCGATCGTCGGCTACATTTTCGGCCACTGGCTCGGTAACTTCATCGGCAGCCAGTACCAGTCGGTGCCCTTCTCCGATGACAACGACTTCGCGATCGTCCTCGGCTTCTCCTTTCTGATCGTCGGCTGGCTGATCGGGCTCGGCGTCTTCGACGACCTGGCCAGGCAGATGCTCGGCAGGCCGATCAGGACCTTCGACCACGGCGCCAACGTCGGCCTCGCCAAGTACTTCAGGTACACCCTCGACCACAAGGTCGTCGGCCTCCAGTACCTGGTCGGCATGCTGATCTACTTCTTCACCGGCGGCCTGCTGGCGATCGCGATCAGGACCGAGCTGCTCTCGCCGACGTATCACGTCATGAGCCCGACGACCTACCTCGAGGTGGTGGGCGAGCACGGGACCATGATGATGATGATGATGACCTCGGTCATCCTCGGCCCGTTCGGCAACTACCTGGTGCCGATCATGATCGGCTCGAAGCGGGTCGCGTTCCCGAGGATCGAGGCGCTCTCCTTCTGGCTCACCCCCTGCGCCTTCCTGATCCTGCTGTCCAGCTTCCTGCTCGGCGGGTTCCCGACCGGCTGGACCGGCTACGCGCCGCTGTCGATCCAGGCGGGCGAGGGCATGGACTCGTACGCGGTCGCCTTCGGCCTGATGGGCATCTCGATCATCCTGGCCGGGTTCAACATCGTGGTCACGATCATCTGCTACCGGGCGCCGGGCATGCGCTGGTCCCGGCTGCCGATGTTCGTCTGGGCGATGATGACCACCGGCTTCCTGCTCGTGCTGGCGGCCCCGGTGCTGGTCGGCGGCATGTACATGATCATCACCGACCGCACGTCGCAGACGGCGTTCTTCATCGACCAGCTCGGCGGCAGCTCGTATCTGTACGAGGACCTGTTCTGGTTCTTCGGCCACCCCGAGGTCTACATCCTGGCGCTGCCGGGGTTCGGCATCGTCTGCGAGCTCCTGCCGGTCTTCACCAGGAAGCCGCTCTTCGGCTACAAGATCGCCGCGGCGGGCCTGTTCGGCGTCGCGATCCTGTCGTTCTTCGTGTGGCAGCACCACCTGTTCGACTCGGGCATGGACCCGGACATGCGGCCGCTGTTCATGCTGACGACGGAGCTGATCTCGATCCCGACCGGCCTCATCTTCCTGGTCGCGCTGGGCACCTTCTGGCAGGCGAAGCTACGGCTGACGGTGCCGATGCTGTTCGCGATCGCGTTCTTCTTCAACTTCCTGTTCGGCGGCATCTCGGGCGTGTTCCTCTCGGACGTGCCCGCGGACACCACCGCCCACGGCAGCTTCTTCGTGATGGCGCACTTCCACTACACGATCATGGGCGGCCTGATCTTCGCGTTCTTCGGCGGCATCTACTACTGGCTGCCGAAGGTCATGGGGGTGACGATGAACGAGCGGCTGGGCAAGATCCACTTCTGGACGATGTTCATCGCGTTCAACTGCACGTTCATGCCGCTGTTCGCGATCGGCCTGCTCGGCCAGCCGCGCCGGGTCTGGGAGTACGCGGCCAACCTGCAGACGCTCAACGACTGGGTGTCGATCTCCGCGTTCTTCCTCGGCGGCTCGATGTGCATCTTCATCTTCAACTTCGTGATGTCCACGGTGATCTGGCGCAAGCGCGCGCCGCAGAACCCGTGGAACGCGCGCGGCCTTGAGTGGCAGATCTCCTCGCCGCCGCCGATCGACAACTTCGCGAATATTCCGGTGGTCCTGGCCGGCCCGTACGAGTACGGCGACCCGGACGCGCTGCCGGTGGCGGACCTGCATCCGCCGGCCGGCGTGATCGCCGGCGCCCTCGTCCGCACCGGAACGGAAGGCTAGCTCAGCCCATGGCGGAGATCACTGCCCCTGGCAGCGGCGAGGCCGCTGCCAGGGCCACCGAGGAAGCGAGCTTCTACCACGAGGCCGCGCTCAACGCGAACTGGACGGGCTCAAGGCTGGCGATCGGCTCGCTGTCATTCCTGTTCGGAGCGTTCGCTTTCGCCTACTTCTACCTGCAGTCGTCGGACGGGCACACCAAGTGGCTGCCCAGCTCGACCACCCCGCCCCAGGCCGGATACGGCGTGGCGATCATGATCCTGGTCGTGGGCAGTGCGCTGCTCAACACCGTGGGCCTGCAGCGGATCAAGGCGGGTAACAAGGAAACCTGGATGATCACCGGCCTCACGGCCCTGATCGCCGGCCTGGCCGGGGTGGCGCTGACGGTCTGGCAGCTGCTTAACCTGCCGTTCCAGCCCGGCCAGTCCGGCTTCGCGAGCGTCTTCGTCGGGTTCTACCCGGTGGCGCTCGCGGTCTGGTTCGGGGCCATGATCTGGCTGGAGATCCTGCTCGCCCGGGCGAGGAACATCCCGGCCATCTCCTTCGTGGAACAGCCGCCCACCTTCGCGCAGGCGTCGGAGGTCCAGCGGTTCCAGTCGTCGCTGAGTGCGTTCACCACCGTGTGGAACTACCTCGCGATCGTCGCGTTCATATTCTGGCTGCTGTTCTACGTGCGCTGACCCGGCGGCTTGGAGGAATTGATTACAGTGTCCGCACTACCGCTCGCGGATGGGCCCGCACAGTATTTCGGGAGCACGATCATGACGTTCGCGCTCCCCTATGGGGCGTTCATCGCGGCCGCCATCGCTCTGTTCTACCTCTTCAGGGCCACGCATTCCGGCCCGCGGCTGAGGTGGTCCAGTGACAAGGCCGCCCACGTCGCCTCGGTGACCACCAGGGAGCCGGGCCCCGCACCGGCCCCGGAAGTGATCGCCGCAACCCCCTCGACCTCGATGACGCCCGATCTAGTCGAGCAGAAGACCCTGGTGGAGTCCGCTGCCGAGGCGGAGCCCGCACGGGAGGAGGCTGCCCCGCCGACCGAGACGCCAGCCGACAATATCGAAGGCGCGGACGAGACGGAAGGCAAGGAGGGCGAGGGGGAGTGACCTTCTCCCCGGCCGCGCTCCCGGTCAATGCGACCGTACCGGCGGCGAGCCATGACGGCCCGCCGCTCCGAGCCGTCAGCCGCACCCCCCGGACGGTCGCGGCCGCGCTCGTCGCGCTGACCAAGCCCCGCATCATCGAGCTCCTCCTGGTGACGACGGTCCCCACGATGCTGCTGGCCCAGCGCGGCCTCCCGTCGCTCCGGCTCGTCCTCGTCACGCTGATCGGCGGTACCCTCGCGGCCGGCAGCGCCAACACGATCAACTGCTACCTCGACCGCGACATCGACGCGGTCATGAAGCGGACCTCCCGCCGCCCGCTCGTCAACAAGCAGGGCGTGATCACCCCCGCGGCCGCGCTGCTGTGGGGCATTGTGCTCGGCGCGGGCGCGACCGCGCTGCTTGGCCTGGCGGCCAACTGGCTGGCCGCGTCGCTGGCCGACGCCGCGATCCTCTTCTACGTCTTCGTCTACACGATGCTCCTCAAGCGACGTTCCGCGTCCAACATCGTGATCGGGGGCGCCGCCGGCTGCTTCCCGGTCCTGGTCGGCTGGGCGGCGGTCAAGGGCACGATCGCGATCCCGGCCCTGGTGCTGTTCGCGGTCATCTTCCTCTGGACCCCGCCGCACTTCTGGGCCCTGGCGATGAAGTTCAAGGATGACTACGCCCGCGCCAACGTCCCGATGCTGCCGGTGGTGGCGTCGCCCGCCGTGGTGACCCGCAAGATCGTCGTGTACTCGTACGCGATGGTCGCCGCGACCCTGGCCCTCGCCCCCTACGCGGGCTGGCTCTACACCGCCGCCGCAGTCGCCCTCGGCGCCTGGTTCCTGCTCGAGGCCCACCGCCTGCACGCCCAGGTCACCGCCGCCGCCGACCGCCCCTTCCCGATGCGCCTGTTCCACCTCTCGATCGCCTACCTAACCCTCCTGTTCGCCGCCATAGCCATCACCGCCCTCCTCCCCGTCGGCCACTGGTAAAAAAATCAACCCCGTCATCTCGAACGGACCGTTGCTCCGCGTGGCCCCGTCCGCCATTTCTCATCCGCCCGGCGGACCTCGCCCGCCCCGCCGACCCGCAGCCCCGACCTGTCGCTGGCGTAGCCGACAGGTGGGCCGGGTGCCCTCGCCGACCCAACCCGCTGGGGAAATGGGCGCTACGGGGCGAATGATGCCGCTGGGAGGCTGACGACCGCCCTGAGACCGGAGGCGCCGTCGGGGGCAGACTCCAGGTGGGCGCTGCCGGCGTGGGACTGGGCGGTGGCGCGGACGATGGCGAGGCCAAGCCCCGCTCCGCCGGCGTCGTCGTCGCAGCGGGTGCGGGCGTCGTCGAGGCGGGCGAAGCGGTCGAACGCCCGCTCGCGGTCGGGCTCGGGTATGCCGGGGCCGTCGTCGGTCACGGCCAGCTCGACCCACGGACCGGACTGGCCGACCGACACCGTGACCGATGACTTGGCGTACCGGATCGCGTTGTCGATCAGGTTGACCAGCATCCGGTCGAGCCGGTCGGAGTTGCCCCGCACCGGCCACCTGGCGACCGGCTCGAGCGCGTCGCAGCCGGCCAGGTCCGCCCCCACTGCGGCAGCCGCAGTCCCTGATGCCCCCTCCGGCTGCGTCATCCCGTCCG
>CAWIIX010000008.1:0-288740 GCA_963836195.1 uncultured Actinomycetota bacterium
CCCCCGGTGGCGGCGGCGATCTGCTGGGCGCGGGCGACGACGGCCGGGTCCGGCTGGTACCCGGCCGGGGCCGCCACGCGGACGTGCAGGCCGGCCGTGGCCCCGCCGAGCAGGTAGGAGTGCGCCATGTTGTTGGCGCCGTCGCCCAGGTAGGCGAGGGTGCGGCCGGCCAGCGGGCCCAGCCGCTCGGCGACCGTCTGCAGGTCGGCCAGGATCTGGCAGGGGTGGAACTCGTCGGTCAGCGCGTTGATCACCGGGACGGTGGACGCCGCCGCGAGCTCCTCGATCCGCTCCTGGCCGGAGGTGCGCCAGACGATCGCGGCGGTCTGCCTGGTGAGCACCCGGGCGATGTCGCCGATCGTCTCGCCGCGGCCGATGTGCGTGGCCTGGGTGTCGATGACCAGCGGGAGGCCGCCGAGCTCGGCGATGCCGACGGTGAACGAGACCCGGGTGCGCAGCGACGGCTTGTCGAAGAGGACGGCGACCGCGCGCGGGCCCTCGAGCGGACGGCGGGCGAACCGCGCCTGCTTCATCGCGGCGGCCAGCTCGAGGATCTCGGCCTGCTCGGCCGGGGCGAGGTCGTCGTCCCGGAGGAAGTGCCTTGGCATCGGGTTACCCCTCCTGGGCGTGGGTCAGAATGGCGGGCAGGGCGGCGGTGAACTCTTCCGCTTCGACCTCGGTGAGGATCAGCGGCGGGGCGATCCGGACCGCGTCGGGCTGGACGGCGTTGACGAGGAACCCCGCCTGCCGAGCGGCGGTGGTAACGGCGACCGCCTGGTTCCCGTTGAGCACGGCCGCCAGCCACAGGCCGCTGCCGCGCACGCCCTTCAGCGCCGGGTGGTCGACGGCCGCGATGCCGTTGGCGAGGACCTCGCCCACGTGCTTGACGTTCTCGAGCAGGTCGGCGCGATCGATCGTGTCGAGGACGGCGAGGGCGGCGGCGCAGGCGATCGGGTTGCCGCCGAACGTCGAGCCGTGGTCGCCTGGCTGGAGGGCGGTGGCGCTGTCGCCGAAGCCGATGCAGGCGCCGATCGGCAGCCCGCCGCCGAGGCCCTTGGCCAGCGTGAGCACGTCCGGGGTGACCCCCTCGGCCTGGTGGGCGAACCACGCGCCGGTGCGGCCGATGCCCGACTGGATCTCGTCGAGCACCAGCAGCGCGCCCGCGTCGTCGCAGGCCGCGCGGGCGGCGGCGAGGTACCCGGCCGGGGCGGGGATGACGCCGCCCTCGCCCTGGGTCGGCTCGAGGACGACGGCGGCGGTCCGCTCGTCGATCGCCTGCCCGAGGGCGGCGGCGTCGCCGTACTCCACCCAGCGGACGTCGAAGCCGAACGGCGCGAACGGTGCCCTGATCGACTCCTTGCCGGTGATCGCGAGCGCGCCCATGGTGCGGCCGTGGAAGCTGTGGTCGGCGGCGACGATCACCGGCCGGGCGGCCCCCTGCCGGCGGCGGACGAGCTTGAGCGCCGCCTCGTTGGCCTCGGTGCCCGAGTTGCAGAAGAAGACGCGGGCGCCGCCATGGGCGTCGGCGTGCAGCAGGGTGAGCAGCCGCTCGGCCAGCTCGACGCCGGGCTCGTGCACGAACAGGTTGCTGGTGTGCGCGAGCCGACCGACCTGGCCGGTCACCGCGTCGACGATCGCCGGGTGGGCGTGGCCGAGGGCGGACACGGCGATGCCGGCGATCAGGTCGAGGTAGCGGTTGCCGTCGGCGTCCCAGACCCGGCTGCCCTCGCCGCGGGCCAGGGCCAGCGGCGGGGTGCCGTAGTTCACCATCATCGCGGTCTCGAACCGCTGCCGGAGGGCTTCGCTCTCGCTCACGGGGTGTCTCCTTCTGAGGGGGCCGGGAGGACCATGGTGCCGATGCCGGAGTCGGTGAAGATCTCGAGCAGGATGGCGTGGCTGAGGCGGCCGTCGAGGACGTGGGCCTGGGCGACGCCGCCCTTGACCGCGGTCAGGCACGCCTCCATCTTCGGGATCATGCCGGCCGACAGGGACGGCAGCAGCTTCTCGAGGTCGTCGGTGTCGAGCTCGCTGATCACCTCGTCCAAGGCCGGCCAGTCCCGGTACAGGCCCTCGACGTCGGTCAGCACGACCAGCTTGGCCGCGCCGAGCGCCACCGCCAGGGCGGCGGCGGCGGTGTCGGCGTTGACGTTGTAGACCGCGCCGTCGCCGTCGCCGCGGGCGACGCTGGAGACGACCGGGATGCGGCCGTCGTCGAGCAGCGCCTCCACCATCGACGGGTCGGTCTCGATGATCTCGCCGACCAGGCCGATGTCGACCGGCTGGCCGTCCACCAGCGCGTGCTTGCGGGCGGCGGTGAACAGGTTGGCGTCCTCGCCGGAGAGGCCGACCGCGTACGGGCCGTACCGGTTGATGAGGCCGACGATGTCCTTGTTGACCTTGCCGTTGAGCACCATCCGGACCACGTCGATGGTCTCCTCGGTGGTCACGCGCAGCCCGGCCGTGAACACCGACCCGATCCCGAGCCGCTCGAGGTGGCCGGTGACCTGCGGGCCGCCGCCGTGCACGACCACCGGGCGGAGCCCGGCGTGCCGCAGGAAGACGAGGTCCTGGGCGAACCCGGCCCGCAGCTCGTCGGCCGCCATCGCGTGCCCGCCGTACTTGATCACGACGGTCGCGCCGTGGAACTCGTCCAGCCACGGCAGCGCCTCGATCAGCGTCGTCGCCTTGGCGGTGGCGGACGCCCGGCGGGCGGCGTCCTTGCCGCCGGAGATCACGATCGTCATGTGGAGTAGGCCGAGTTCTCGTGCACGTAGGCCTCGGTCAGGTCGGTGGTCAGGATCACCGCCGAGTGCGGCCCGGACGACAGGTCGACGGTGATCGTGACGTCGGCGCCGCGCAGGTCGACCTTGGACCGGTCGTCGCCCGGGGCGCCCGCCCGGCAGACCCAGATGCCGTTCATCGCCACGTTGAGGCGGTCGGGCTCGAACACGGCGTCGGTGGTGCCGACCGCGGACAGGACCCGGCCCCAGTTCGGGTCCGCGCCCGCGAGAGCGCACTTGAGCAGGTTGTTCCTTGCCACCGCGCGGCCCACGGTCACCGCGTCGGACTCGCTGGCGGCGCCGACCACCTCGATCGTGACGTACTTGGAGGCCCCCTCGGCGTTGCGCTGAAGCTGGCGGGCGAGATCGGCGCAGACCTCGGTCAGCGCCCGGGTGAAATCCTTGTGGTCGGGCTTGACGCCGGTCGCGCCGCTCGCCATCAGCAGCACGGTGTCGTTGGTGGACGTGCAGCCGTCGGAGTCGAGCCGGTCGAAGGTGACGGCGGTCGCCGAGCGGAGGGCGGAGTCGAGCTCGGCCGGGCTCAGGTCCGCGTCGGTGGTGAGCACGACGAGCATGGTGGCGAGGGAGGGGGCGAGCATGCCCGCGCCCTTGGCCATGCCGCCGATGGTGTACCCATCCTCGCGGCGGAAGGCGATCTTGATGATCGTGTCGGTGGTGCGGATCGCGTCGGCGGCGTGCACGCCGCCGGACCGGTCGGCCTCGGCGACGGCCGCGTCCACCCCGGGCAGCAGCTTGTCCATCGGCAGCCGCTCGCCGATCAGGCCGGTCGAGCAGACCGCGATCTCGCCCGCCGAGTCGGTCAGCGCGCGGGCCAGGTGCTCGGCCGTCGCGTGGGTGTCCTGAAAGCCGAGCGGCCCGGTGCAGGCGTTGGCGCCGCCGGAGTTGAGCACGACCGCGCGGACCCGACCGCCGCTGACGACCTGGCGGGACCAGGTGACCGGGGCGGCCTGCACCCGGTTGGCGGTGAAGACGGCGGCCGCCGCGCGGGACGGGCCGTCGTTGATCACGACGGCGACGTCCCGTTCGCCGGAGGTCTTCAGGCCGGCCACGACGCCTGCGGCGCGGAAGCCAAGCGGTGCGGTAACACTCACGCGGTTCCTCCTTGGGAGGTCGGGCCGGCCGTCGCGGCGCAGTCGGGGTTCGAGGTGGTCACGGCGCTACCCCGTGGGCGGTCAGGCCGGCCGTCTCAGGGAGGCCGAGCATCAGGTTGGCGATCTGCACGGCCTGGCCGGCCGCGCCCTTGCCGAGGTTGTCGGTGGTGGCGACGACGACCGCCCGGCCCACGTGCAGGTCGGCCGCGACCTGCAGGTGGGCGCCGTTGGAGCCGGCCACCGCGCCGGTCACCGGCCACTGTCCCTCGGGCAGCAGGTGGACGAACGGACTGTGGCCGTAGGCGTCGGCGAACGCGGCGCGGAGCAGGCCGGTCACGTCCGGGCCCTCGGCCACACCCGGCGCCAGCCGGGCGGTGGCGGTGGCGAGGATGCCGCGCGGCATCGGGGCCAGCGTCGGGGTGAAGGAGAGGGTGACGGGGGGAGGCGGAGCAACGGTCCGTTCGGACGAAAGATTTTGAAGATTTTGAACTTCGGTCAGCGCCTGCTCGATCTCCGGGGTGTGCCGGTGGGCGCCGCCGACCTTGTAGGCGGACATCGAGCCCATGACCTCGCTGGCGAGGAGGTCGACCCGGGGCGAGCGGCCGGCCCCGGTGGTGCCGGAGGCGGCGACGATCACGATGTCGTCCGGCTCGACCAGGCCTTGGTGCAGGAGCGGCGCGAGCGCGAGGATGGACGTGGTGGCGTAGCAGCCGGGGGCGGCGACGGTGCGGGCGGCCTTGATCTGCTCCCGCGCGCCGGGGAGCTCGGGCAGGCCGTAGGCCCAGCGGCCGGCGTAGGCGACGTCGGCGCCGTAGAACTGGCGCCATTGGCCCTCATTGCCCAGGCGGAAGTCGGCCGACAGGTCGACGATCTTCGCGCTCGGGATTTCGCTCGCGAGCGCGGCCGACTGGCCGTGCGGGAGGGCCATGAAGATGAGCTCGGCGTCCTTCAGCGTGGCGGCGTCGGTGGCGTCGAAGTTCTTGCCGCCATAGCGCGGGTGACCGGTGAGGCTAGGGTGGACCGAGGTGATCGGCTTACCCGCGCTGCCTCCGGCCGAGACCGCCGTGATCTCCAGGTCGGGGTGGCCCGCCAGCAGGCGAAGCAGTTCGCCGCCGGCGTAGCCGCTGGCCCCTGCGACAGCGACCCGTATGCCCATATTGCCTCCTCGCTTCCTGAAGAAGTATGCACTCCATTGCATGAATATGCAACATGGTGCGGCTGGACCTGAGGCCGGGTGCTGGGGGTGGTGGGGTCAGCGGGGACGGTGGGGCGGGTGCAGGTAGCGATCGGGCATCGAAGGCGGCGCGGGCGGGGCGGCCGGATTAGGCTCCGGGGGTGGAGCGAATCGGGGTCGGACGGGGTCGAGCGCTGGGCTCGGCGGGCGAGAGGTGCGGGAGTTGACGACGGACGGCCGGACGGCGGTGCGGGCCGGGTGGCGGCGGGCCGGGATGGGCGCGGCGGTGGCGCTGGCGGTCGGGCCGATGCTCGCCGGGTGCTCGTCCAGCGGGTCGAGCACGGCCTCGGCGGCGTCCTGCGGGAACATGCGGACGGCGGTGAACGTGCCGGTGGTGATCCAGGTGGCCAAGGGGACCGTGAACTGCGCGGCCGCCCTCCGGGTGGAGCAGGGCTACGCGGCGATGATCAAGAAGGGCGACATCCGCGGGAACGGCGGCGGCGGGCCGGTGTCGGTCGACGGCTGGATCTGCCAGGGCTACTCGACCACGCAGGCGCTGCAAACCGGTAACACCTCGGAGTGTCACACCGCGAAGGCGGAAGTGGTCGCGGTGCTCGCGGTGCCCTCGTCCGGCACCTGAAACTCGTCGTCGGCAAACTCAGGGTCGAACTCCTCGCCGCCGAATTCGGCGGCGAGGCCGAGCCCGTCGTCGTCGTCGTCGAGCGCGATCTCGGGCGCGTCGGCGCCCGGGCCGCGGAACGGGCCGCCGACGGCCGCGGCCGGCTCGTCGTCGATCGGCGAGCGCACCGCGCTCAGGCCGCGGCTGGTGCTGATCATCTGCACCTGGTTGCGGCCGGAGGCCTTGGCCCGGTAGAGGGCGGCGTCGGCCGCGGCCAGCAGTTCGGTCAGCTCCCTGCTCGACCCGGCGTCCAGCGCCGCGACGCCGATCGAGACCGACACCGGCACCCCCTCCCCGCCGGTGGTGGCGATCGGCTGGCGGGCGATGTGCGCGCGCACCCGGTCGGCGATCTTGAACGCGTCCGGCGCCCGGGTCTGCGGGAGCAGCATGACGAACTCCTCGCCGCCGAACCGGCCCGCGAGGTCGTACTCGCGCAGCAGCCCGGTCATCGTGTCGGCGACGTGGCGCAGCACCTCGTCGCCGATGAGGTGCCCGTGGGTGTCGTTGATCTGCTTGAACCGGTCGAGGTCGAGCAGCGCCACCGCCAGCGGCGACGCGGTCCGGACGGCCCGGGCGACCTCGGCCGCCGCCTCGCGCTCCCAGGTCGCGGCGTTGAGCAGCCCGGTCTTGGAGTCCTCGCGGGCCTCGCTCAGCAGCCGCGCGTGCCGGAACGAGCGCTGCAGCAGGGTGGCCAGCGGCAGCGCGATGATCAGGGTCAGCGAGCTGATCGTCAGGCCGACGGCGACGAGCAGGGCCGCGCAGAGCTCGGTCGCGTCGTTGTGCAGCGACTCCCGGCCGAACAGCACGTCGCGGATGGTGGCGTGCGGGTTGGCGAGCTTGAAGGCCGACCCGATGAGCACCTGGTTGATCGCCCACTGGGCGATCGCGCCGGCCCCGGCCGCCGCCAGCCACAGCGTGGTGTGGGTCCATAGGTAGGCACGGGGATTGACGTCGTCCGGTATCCCCGACATGAAGATGTAGCGGGCGCAGCCGTAGCCGACGCCGATCGTCGCCGCGGTGTAGACCCGGCGGTAGGCCGGTACCTTCCTGACCCGCCACTGGCTCAGCGTCAGCCTGATGGCCGGGACCATCAGCGCGTAGATCCCGGGCAGCAGGAACACCATCGGGAGCTCCCAGACGGCGTAGACGTCCTTGACCACCCCGTCCGGCTCGCTGGCGCGGCGCGACATCTCAACCGAGAAGACAACGCAGGCCAGCAGCGCGGCGAACAGCGCGAGGTTGGCCGGATGAAAGTGGAAGCGGAGCGCGAAGTACGCGATCCAGCCCAGATAACCGCAGGCCACGGCCAGCAACAGCGTGATCAGGGGGGTGGACTCGGCCCACAGCGGCCAATCTCGGACACGCGGCCACCCGTGGTCGAACACGGTGCTGGGCGCGCGAACCATCTGGCCTCCTTGACCTACGCAATGATTTCCGTCGCTGTCGGCGCTGAGCACGCCGGATAGCGCAACGTACGGTGCTAACCCCACATTGTCACAGTTTTCACGTGCGCATTGTCAAAACATGGCTACTGACCGACAGGAACCGGGCATCGCGCGACTTGTCCGGAAGGCCGTGCGGAACGGGAAAACCCTTGTGCTGCAAGCGTTTGCAGACGAGCCGTCAACGCAGACGCGGCCAGCCTCCGTTACCAAAATGTTATCTAATCTCACCGCCATCACCCGCCACGGGAGTCGGGGCAAGACCGGACATATCGGGCTTATGGGCCGAATGCCGAAATGGGCGCATCTGACGACGGCGTGCGCCGTCGTCAGATGCGCCCGGTGACTGGACCCCGGCCGCTGGCTAGCCCCGCAGTACCGCGCCGGTGCGCCGGGCGGCCTCGGCCACGGCGGCGTCGCGGGCGGCCGTCGCCTCGGCGGCGGTGAGGGTGCGATCGGGAGCGCGCAGCCGCAGCGTGTACGCCAGCGACTTGTTGCCCGGGCCGAGCTGGGCGCCGGTGTAGACGTCGAACAGCCGGACGTCCTCGAGCAGCTCGCCCGCGCCGGCCGTGAGCGCCGCCGCCACATCGGCGGCGGGCACGTCCGCCGCCACCACCAGCGCGATGTCCTGGGTGGCGAGCGGGTAGGCCGACAGGGCAGGGCCGCGGACCGGGCCGGCCGCCTCGGCGGCGGCCGCGATCACGGTCAGGTCGAGCTCGAAGGCGCAGGTCCGCTCGGGCAGGCCGAACGCCGCGACCACCCTCGGGTGCAGCTCGCCCGCGTAGCCTGCGAGCCACTCGAGTTGCTCGCCAGTTTCGGCGCCGATCGAATTCGTGCGCGTGAACAGCGCCGCGCACCGGCCCGGGTGGAACGGCGGCTCGGCGGCCGCCCGGACGTCGAGCGTCACGTGCTCCACGGCGGCTACCGAGCGGGCCGCCTCGATCGCGTCGGCCCAGGTCGCAGGCCGTCCGGGACCCCACGGGCCGGGCAGCTCGCGGTATCCGGCCAGCACCCCGGCGATCCGCGACGGCTGCTCCGGCAGCGCCGCGTCGATCGTCGCGAGCTCCGCCTCGGTCGGCCCCCGGTCGGTGGCGAGGATCGGCGCGACGCCCGGTGCGCCCGGCCGGGGCAGGAAGACCAGGCCGGACTCGAACAGGGCGATGTCGCCGAAGCCGCGGCCGACGTTCTGCCCGAGGACCCGCAGGAGGCCGGGCAGCAGGGTGGTGCGCAGCAGCGGCTGGTCGTCGCCGAGCGGGTTGGCGACGGAGACCGCGGACCGGCGCGGGTCGTCGGCCGGGAGCATCAGCCGGTCGGCGTCGCTGGCGGGGCCGAACGGCTCGGAGTGGACCTCGACGAACCCGTCGTCGGCCAGCGTGCGGGCGACGGCGCGCAGGGCCTGCTGCCGGCTGGTGAGGCCACGGCCGGCCGTGGCGCGGGGCTGGCGGACCGGGATGTTGTCGTACCCCTCGAGGCGGATGACCTCCTCCGCCAGGTCGGCCGGGTCGGTCAGGTCGGGACGCCAGGACGGCGGGGTCACCAGCAGGACCGTGTGCTGACGGTCGTGCCTGGCGTGGTGGTCGGCGCCGTCGGGCGGCTGCGCGCGCCACGGCGCAACCGTCGGCTCGTGCGACGACGGGGTGGAGCGGACGACGCAGCCGACCTCCTGCAGCCGGGCGACGACGGTGTCGAGGCCGTAGACGACGCCCGCCACCCGGTCCGG
This sequence comes from uncultured Actinomycetota bacterium, assembly GCA_963836195.1. Classification (GTDB taxonomy): domain Bacteria; phylum Actinomycetota; class Actinomycetes; order Streptosporangiales; family Streptosporangiaceae; genus Trebonia. The sequence goes on from CAWIIX010000008.1 coordinate 8,908, forward strand.
GTAGTCGGCCGCCAGCTCGATCGTCACCGGCGTGACCGGCACCTCCGCCATCGTCAGGCCGGGCACGACGGTCGCGCCGCCGAGGCTGGCGAGCAGCGCGGCCGCGCGCTCGGTGGCGCGCGGCGGCAGCTCGCGGTCGACCCCGCGCTCGAACCGGTAGGACGCCTCGGAGTGCAGCCGGTGGCGGCGGGACATCTTCGCGGTCCCGGTGGCGCTGAAGTGGGCGCCCTCGATCACGATGTCGGTCGAGGCGTCGTCGATCTCGGTCGCCAGGCCGCCCATCGTGCCCGCCAGCGAGATCGGCCCGCTGTCGTCGGTGATGAGGATGTCCTCCGGGTAGAGCGAGCGCTTGACGTGGTCGAGCGTGACCAGGGTCTCGCCCGGCCGGGCGCGCCTGACCACGATCGGCCCGCGCAGCTTGGACCGGTCGAAGGCGTGCAGCGGCTGGCCGAGCTCGATCATCAGGTAGTTGGTGACGTCGACGGCGAGCGAGATCGAGCGCATGCCGCAGCGGGCCAGCCGGACCAGCATCCACAGCGGGGTCGGGGAGCCGGGGTCGAACCCCCGGACCTCGCGCAGCACGAACCGGTCGCAGGCGGTCGGGTCGTCGATCGCGGCGGGCCACGTCGCCTGGCCGGGCCGGCCCCGGGCCGCCCGGTGCGGTCGTCCTCCGCCAGTCCGGAGGCGTCCTCGCCGGGGACGAAGGTGGTGGCCGGGTCCGTGTACGGCACCCGGTAAGCGGTGGCGAGCTCGCGGGCGACGCCGCGAATGGAGACCGCGTAGCCCCGGTCCGGGGTCACGGTGATGTCGAGCACGTCGTCGCGCAGCCCGGCGTACTCGACGAAGTCGACCCCGAGGGGGGTGTCCGGCGCCAGGATGAGGATGCCGCTGTGGTCCTCGCCGATGCCGAGCTCGTCGACCGCGCAGATCATGCCCTCGGAGATCCGGCCGTACTTCCTCGCGGCGGTGATCTCGAAGCCGCCGGGCAAGACCGCGCCCACGGTGGCGAACGCGACCCGGTCGCCGACCTTGAAGTTGACGGCGCCGCAGATCACGCCGGTCAGCGTCTCCGGGTCGGCGGTCAGCTCGGCGTCGCTGACCGCCACCCGGCAGTACCTGATCGGCTTCTTGAACTCGGTCAGCTCCTCGATCGTGAGCACCTGGGCGACGATGACGCCGCGGATGTCGTGGCCGACCTGCTCGACCGCCTCGACCTCGAGGCCGGCCGCGGTGAGCCGCCGGCCGACCTCCTGCGCGTCGACCGGCGCGGGGATCGGCGCGTACTCGCGCAGCCAGGAAATGGGTACTCGCATCGCCGTTAGATCTCCGTCCCGAATGCCCGGCTGAACCGCACGTCGCCGTCGTAGGTGTCCCTGATCTCGTTGATGCCGTGCGACAGCATCAGCGCCCGCTCGATGCCCAGCCCGAACGCGAACCCGCTGTACCGGTCGGGGTCGATGCCGCAGGCGACGAGGACCCGCGGGTTGACCATGCCGCAGCCGGCGATCTCGATCCAGCCGCTCGACCGGCAGACCCGGCACGGGTCGGCCGACGGCTTGGCCGACTCGCCCCGGCAGATGTGGCACTCCATCGACACGTCGCCGGACGGCTCGGTGAACGGGAAGTAGTCCGGCCGCAGCCGCGTCTTCAGCCCGGCCCCGAACAGCGCGTCGACGAACGCCTGGATCGCCCCGCGCATGTCGGCCATGGTCAGCCCCTCGTCGACCGCGAGGCCCTCGATCTGGTAGAAGACCGGCAGGTGGGTGGCGTCGAGGGCCTCGTTCCTGTACACCCGGCCGGGGCTGACGACGTAGAGCGGCAGCGGCCGGGTGAGCAGCGAGCGGATCTGCACCGGCGAGGTGTGGGTGCGCAGCACCATCCCGGACCGGTCCGCCCCCGGCGGCGGCGCTACGAACAAGGTGTCCTGCATCTCGCGGGCGGGGTGGTCGGGCGGGATGTTGAGCGCGTCGAAGTTGTACCACTCGGCCTCGACCTCGGGCCCCTCGGCGACCTCGTACCCCATCGCCACGAACACGTCGGCGAGCTTGTCGGCGATCATCGAGACCGGGTGGCGGGCGCCGGGCGGGGTCCGGTCGGCGGGCAGGGTCACGTCGACCCGCTCGGTGACCAGGACCTGCTCGTCGCGCTCGCGCTCGAGCTGCTGCTGGCGCTCCTTGATCGCGCCGGCGACGCGGGCGACGGCGGCGCCGACCCGGCGGCCGGCGTCGGCCCGGGCCTGCGGCGGCAGCGCACCGATCTCGGCCCGCGCCAGCGACAGCGGCGCCTTGTCGCCCGCGTGGGCGAGGCGCGCCTCCTTGAGCTGGTCGAGATTGTTCGCCTCGTCGATGGCAGCGAGCGCCTCGGCGACCGCGCGCTCAACCTCATCCGCTGTCAACGCGGTCACCTCAACCGGGTCGTAGTTCTTATTTGGTGCGGACATCTTTCGCTTCCTTGTGGCTTCTGGCGGCTGGCGGGCCTGCGGTGGTACCGGGGAGTCAAAGGCAGTCATCCCTAACGGACCGTGGCGACTCGCATCCAGCACACCGAACCCTATCGGTTGGTGGCGAAAACCGTCGTCGCGGCCAACCCGGCCCGCTGCCCACGCTCCCGGCGTGGTCGACGGAGAGCCCGCGGCTGCCCGCCCGGCCGTCCCGGCGGCGTTACGGCCGCTCAGGCGATGGGCGCGCCCGCGGGCACGGTAAATCGGAACTCGGCGCCGCCGCCGGGCGCGCGGCCCACGGAGATGTCGCCGCCGAGCGCCTCGACCAGGCCCTTGACGATGTAGAGGCCGAGGCCGGTGCCGCCGCGGCGCTTGCCCCGCCAGAACTGGCGGAAGACCCTCGGCGCCATCTCGGGGGGGATGCCCTCCCCCTGGTCGCGCACGGACACGACGATCGCGCCGGCCTGACCGCCGGCGCTCGCGTGCGCCCTGTCCACCATGACGGTCACGATACCAGCCCCGTGCCTGACCGCGTTCTCGACCAGATTGCCGAGGATCTGGTCGATCTTGTCGGCGTCGAGCCAGGTCTCGGGCAGGTCGGGGGCGGCCGCGAGGCGGAACCGGTCCTCGGGCTCGCCCGCCGCGACCCGGCCGGCGATGATCTTCCTGGCCCGGTCGGGCACGTCGACCAGCTGGCGGTGGACCTCCATCCGGCCGGACTCGATCCTCGACACGTCGAGCAGCTCGGTGATCAGCCGGGTCACCCGGTCGGCGTCGGCGTTGACGGTCTCGAGCATGACCCGCTTCTGGTCGTCGGTGAACCGGCTCCACTTGGCCAGCAGCGTCGCGGTGAACCCCTTGACCGAGGTCAGCGGGGAGCGAAGCTCATGCGCGACGGTCGAGACGAGCTCGGCCCGGCTGCGCTCGAGCCGGGCCCGCTGCTGCGCGCCGCGCAGGGTGATGACCAGGCGGCGGACCGGGCCCGAGCGGCCGTCGCGGACGTAGCCGACGGAGACGAGCAGCTCGGTGCCGTCGGTCAGGAACAGGGACCGCTCCGGGTGGCGGGCGCGGGTGGACAGGCCGTGGTACGGGTCGACGCACACCCACCAGTCGCGGCTGTCCTCGTCGCGGAACGGCAGCACGTCGAAGACGTACTTGCCGATCGCCTCGTCGGCGGCGATGGAGGTGAGCCGGACGGCGGCCCGGTTGAAGACGACCAGGCGGCCGGCGTCGTCGGCCACGACGAGGCCGTCGGGCAGCTCGTCGGCCATCTGCGCCTGGGCGTCGGCCACGGCGCCGGGCGCGAATGGGGTCGGCACGGCGGCACCGGGGGCACGTGCGTCCCGGCCCGGTTGGTTGTCCTCCACGACTGCGACGCCTCCGTCCAGAGGGGGCGCATCTGGGCGGCCGTTGCCGGCGCGTTCCGTGATGCGGGTGACGGAATGTGATCAGACTCTAGCGCGAAAACATACCTTACCGACAGTACTCCGCTGCGGGATTTCGCTACGTTATAGCGTAAATACCCAATGCCACGGGGATTTGCCGGCAGGCTTAAGGGGGTGCAACGCGACGTAATCATAATAGCTCGCGACGTGTTCCCGTGCGTCGCGTCGGGGTGCGATCAGCGGGCCGCGGCCCGCTGCGCGGAGGCCGACGCGTACAGGCACACCGCCGCCGCCGAGGCGAGGTTGAGCGACTCCGCACGGCCGTAGATCGGGACCGCGACCGACTCGTCGGCCAGCGCCAGCAGGTCGTCGGGGAGCCCCCAGGCCTCGTTGCCGAACAGCCACGCGGTCGGCGCCGACAGCGACGCCCGGGTGGCCGGGTCGTCGAGGGTGACGCCCGCGCGGCCGTCGGCCGCGAAGACCCGCAGCCCGGCCTGCTTCAGGGCGGCGATCGTCTCCGGCAGCCGGCCGCTGGCGACGACCGGCAGGTGGAACAGGCTGCCCGCGGACGCGCGCACGCATTTGCCGTTGTACAGGTCAACCGACGCGTCGGCGAAGATGACGGCGTCCGCGCCGGCCGCGTCGGCGCTGCGCAGCACGGTGCCCGCGTTGCCGGGGTCCCTGACGTTGGCGAGCACCGCGACCAGCCTCAGGGGGCGGGCGCCGAGCTGGTCAAGCGGCACGTCGACGAAGTCGCAGACCGCCAGCAGCCCCTGCGGGGTGATGGTCTGGGCCAGCTCGCCCATCACCTCGCCGCTGACCAGCTGCACCTCGACGCCGGCGTCCGCGGCGGCCTCGACGAGGGCGGCGTGCCTGGCCTGGGCCGGCCCGGTGACAAAGAGCCCGCTGATCCGCGCGCCGGTCGCCAGCGCCTCGGAAACGGCCTGCGGCCCCTCCGCCAGGAAGGACCGCTCGCGCTCGCGGAGCGCCCGCTTCGTCAGCCGCCGGGCGGCTTTTATCCGCGTGGCGCTCGCGGTCCCGTACATGCCAATGGCCTCGTTAGCTGGTGGCGGAAAAACTTCTTCTCGCACGTAAGAAAAGCACGCCTATAGCGTGCTTTTCTTACGTGCTCACGGCTTCGCAACGCGGGGCAGCGGATTACGCTGCGGCGTTGACGTTCTCGGGCAGCGCCACCCGGGCGACCTCGACCAGGGCCGCGAACGCGACCGCGTCGGTCACCGCGAGGTCGGCCAGCACCTTGCGGTCGACCTCGACGCCGGCCGCCTTGAGACCCTGCACGAAGCGGTTGTAGGTCAGCCCGTTCGCGCGCGAGGCGGCGTTGATCCGCTGGATCCACAGGCGGCGGAAGTTGCCCTTGCGATCCTTGCGGTCGCGGTAGGCGTAGGTCATCGAGTGGAGGAGCTGCTCCTTGGCCTTGCGGTACAGCCGGGACCGCTGGCCGCGGTAGCCCTTCGCACGCTCGAGGACAACCCTGCGCTTCTTCTTGGCGTTAAGCGAACGCTTGACGCGTGCCATTGTTCAATCTCCCTCTGGGCTGCGGGTTACTAGGGGATCGGCTACTTGCCGAGCAGTCGCTTGATCGCGCGCACATTGGACGGGGCGAGCTCGATCCGGCCGTAGAGCCGCCGCGTGATGCGGGAGGACTTGTGCTCGTTGTAGTGCGCCCGGTCGGCACGCTGCCGCATCACCTTGCCGCTGCCGGTGATCTTGAACCGCTTGCCGGCGCCGCTGTGCGTCTTCATCTTCGGCATGGTGGCCGTCTCCTATGCAACTCTGCGCTGCTCGCAGGCAGCGTCGTCATGCGGTCCGGCCGTGGCACGCGCCCGGCCGGACCGCCCTCTCCCCGTTACCGGGGTAAACCTTTATGCGTCCGTGGACGCGGGGGCCTGCGTCTCGACCGCGGCGGGGGCCGGGGACTCGGACGAGGCCTGGCTGCGCGGGCTCGGCACCGGGCTCGGCTGCGCCTCCGGCTCCGCTTCCGAGTGCGCGGGCCGGTCGCCCTTGCGCTCGGGCGGCCGCCGGTGCGGGCCGATCACCATGATCATGTTCCGGCCGTCCTGCTTGGCCTGCGACTCGACGAAACCGAGCTCCTGCACGTCATCGGCCAGCTTCTGCAGCAGCCGGAAGCCGAGCTCGGGCCGGGACTGCTCACGACCGCGGAACATGATCGTCACCTTGACCTTGTCCCCCGCCTTGAGGAACCGCTCGACGTGGCCCCGCTTGGTGCCGTAGTCGTGCGGGTCGATCTTCGGGCGGAGCTTGATCTCCTTGACGATGGTCTGCGTCTGGTTCTTGCGCGACTCCCGCGCCTTCAGCGCGGCCTCGTACTTGAACTTTCCGTAGTCCATGAGCTTGCAGACCGGCGGCCGCGCGGTCGGGGCGACCTCGACTAGGTCAAGGTCCGCCTCCTGAGCCAGCCGGAGCGCCTCGGTAATCGAGACGATCCCGATCTGCTCGCCCTTGGCGCCGACGAGTCGGACCTCAGGGGTGCGGATGCGGTCGTTGATGCGCGTTTCGACGCTGATGTGACCTCCAGAGCCTCATCTGTTGCCGGCTTTCCCGGCTTCGCTGTGTGCTGCTGCCACCGACTGCCGGCGCCAGCTTTTCCGTCCTGACCTGCGTCCCAACGGAAAAGCCCCGCTCGGCGCCGTGCGCTGCGGGGCTACCACGTCTACGGCCTCGCCGGCCAGCTACGCTGGCGACCGCGCCGTGCCGCCCGCCTGGCTAGCCAGGGAGCAGCCGAACCCGCCGACCCGAAGGTTGGCCAGGTGGGAGGTGGTCCTCCGCTTGCACGCCCGGCACGCAGCACGCGCCGGACTGGTCAATGACTACAGGTTATCAGCACTGGCGGCCGCTCGTGTATTCCGCCGCGGTAACGGTTGCCTCACCGCCGCGGCGCTCCGGCGCGCCCGTCACCCGCACGCCCCACCATGCGCTGCGCGCTTCTTGCTGTTATCTCGTAGTCGCGTGGGTTAGAGGCAGACGATGGATCGTTGTGTACACCCCGATGTACACAACGATCCATTATCCCTGGGTTGCGCCGTCCGGCGGCCATTCGGGAGCGACCGCCGATCGATCCGGCCGTCGGCGTCGCTGCGGGTGGCGTAGCACTCGCGGGCCAGCTTCTTCGGTTCGTTTGATGTATACTTCTGGTAGCTATCATCTCCGGAGGAGTCATGGAAACCGGCATCGCACGAATCTTCATGCATGGTCGCAGTCAAGCGGTACGGCTGCCGAAGCAGTTCCGGCTACCTGGCGATCGCGTCCGCGTTCGTCACGTAGGGGACGGCGTCCTGCTTGAACCGATCGCCTCGGACGTCGACGCCTGGTTCGCCGACCTAGACCGCTTCGCCGACGTGCCGCTCCTTGAGGACGGCAGGGACCAACCGCCGCCGCCCGAACCAGAGGACATCTTCGGGTGAACTTCCTTCTCGACACGAACGCGGTTGTTGCGCTGCTGCGGAACAAACCCGTCACGGTGCGGGATCGCTTTCGCGCGGCCCAGGCGTCCGGGGACTACATTGCGGTGTCGTCGGTGGTGCTGTACGAGCTGTGGTACGGCGTGCAGAAAAGCACTTACGTGACCGAGAACACCGAGCGACTTCGCATCTTCCTGTCCGGTGACCTGGATTTCCTGCATTTCGACGACGAGGACGCTCAGTCGGCCGGACGAGTCCGCGCCGACCTGGAGAGCCGCGGAACCCCGATCGGCCCTTACGACCTGCTCATCGCGGGCCAGGCCCTCCAGCGCGGCCTTACCGTGGTAACCGCCAACACCTCAGAGTTCCACCGGGTGCCCGGTCTCGGCCTGGTGGACTGGACGCGCTGACTTATCCAAGCCGCGCTTCAGGGGTCGAATCGCCTGCCTCAGGATCGGGAGTTCCCCACTCGGGGGCGAGGATGGACATCACGGTCGCGTCGATCCACTGGTCGCCGTAGCGAAGGGATTCGCGGAGCACGCCCTCGGCGCGGAAGCCGACCTTCTCGTAGGCCCGGCGGGCGCGCGGGTTGAAGGAGTAGACCTCGAGCGAGATGCGGTGCAGGCCGAGCTGCTCGAACCCGTGGCCGACGATCAGCCGGGTCGCCTCGGTGCCGAGGCCGCGGTTCTGGCCGGACGGGCCGACCTGGATGCGGAAGTTGCAGCTCTGGTTGCCGGGGTCCCACTGGTTGAGGACCGCCTCCCCGACGCAGTCGCCGCTCGCCTTGTCAACGATCGCCAGGTCGAGCCGGTCGTCGGTGTCGTTGCGGGAGTTGAACCAGTCCAGGCGGAGCTGCTCCTCCTGCGGGCTGACGGGCTGCAAGGCTTCTGCCTCGTCGTGAACGCTGCCGGTCAGCCGCAGCAGGTCCGGATCGGCCATGGCCTCGCGCAGCGCCGGGAGGTCCGCGTCGATGTACGGGCGCAGGATCACGCGCTCGCCGATGAGCGTGGGCTTGGTGGCGAAGCCGGGAGTCTGAGTCACCGTCGCACCTTAGGGGGCCTGTTGTCCGGATGCCAACCGAGTTATCGCCCTCCCGTATCGATGGCGCCGGAGGCGGAATCCGCGCGGCCGGGGTTTGGTTATAGTTGACATGTCATTTACTAGGAGGCGGTAGGCATGGCGGCTGACGGCGGGGCGGGCGGGTTTCCGCTGGTGTTCGGGCTGAACACGTTCGGCGACACGACGAGCGACGACAGCGGGCACCGGGTCTCGCATGCGCAGACGATCAGGGACGTGGTCGAGGAGGGCGTGTTCGCCGAGCAGGCGGGGGTCGACTTCTTCGGGATCGGCGAGCATCACACCGATGACATCCCGCTGTCGGCGGGCGACGTCGCGCTGGCCGCGATCGCCGCCAGGACCAGCAGGATCAGGCTCGGTTCGTCGGTCACGGTGCTCAGCTCCGATGACCCGGTCCGGGTGTTCCAGCGGTTCTCGACGCTGAACGCGGTGTCGAGCGGGCGGGCCGAGGTCATCCTCGGGCGCGGATCGTCGATCGACTCGTTCCCGCTCTTCGGCTACGACCTGGACGACTACGAGGTCCTGTTCGAGGAGAAGACCGCGCTCTTCGCCGAGCTGCTGCAGGGCGGCCCGGTCACCTGGGAGGGCACCACCCGGGCGCCGCTGGTCAAGCAGGACGTGGTCCCGCACCTGGAAGACGGGAAGCTCACGACCTGGATCGGGGTCGGCGGCTCGCCCGAGTCGGTGGTCCGCGCCGCCCGGCACGGATTCTCGCTGATGATCGCGATCATCGGCGGCTCGCCGACCCGGTTCGCGGAGTTCTCCGCGCTCTACGGCCGGGCGCTCGAGCACTTCGGGCGGGAGCCGCTGCCGGTCGGCATCCACATCCCGGGGCACATCGCGGCCACCGACCAGGAGGCGTACGACCTGTTCTGGCCCCGGTACCGGGACATGTTCGGCAAGCGGGCGATCGAGCGCGGGTACGCGCCGCCGACCGAGGCGTCGTTCCGGCGGGAGATCGGGCCGGCCGGGTCGCTCGTGGTCGGCTCGCCGGAGACGGTCGCGCCGAAGATCGCGTCGATCATGACCGCGCTCGGCGCCAGCCGGTTCGACCTCAAGTACGGCATGGGGGCGCTGTCCCACTCCGCCCTGATGACGAACATCGAGCTCTACGGGACCGAGGTCGTGCCCCGGGTCCGCAAGCTGCTCGCGGGCTGAGCCCAGCTCGCGGACCGGGGCCTGACCCGGAGCAGACGGGCTAGTCGCCGACCGTTTGAGAAGGAGCGGGCGTGCGGAAACTGGGAAGCCGGGACCAGTCGAGCGAGTCGACCGGGACGCCGAAGTCCCAGAACTCGACCGTCTCGGTCTTGGTCGCCCGCACCGACCGGCCCTCCCCCCGTTCTATCGTCCGGAACCGGAGGATGCGCTGGTCATCGACCCAGACTGTAAACTCGTCGGAGCCTGCCGTGACCAACGCGACGCGGCAGGCGGTCGAGCCCACTCGCTCCTCGCCGGTCCAGCCCGCCGCCGTCGCGCCCTGCAGTTTGCGGAGCACGTCCAGCGGGTCGGCGCGCCGGAACCGATGGGGCCGCTGCTCGTAGCGGCGGCCGAGCGGCTGACCGGACAGGCCGCCGAACCGGCGGCCGTCGACCAGCACCTGGGCATAGCCGCCGAAGTCGACGAGGTAGCGCCCGGCGGCGGGCTCGATGAAGCCCGAGCCGAACTGGTGCAGGAACTGCTGCCAGACCTCGGCCGGCTCGGTATCGGGCACGGCCCGTTCCCAGACCGCCCTGGCAGCCCGGCCGGCCAGCCTGCCCAGGGGCCCGCGACGACGGCGGCGCGGGATGCGCTCATCCGGGTCGCGGCCGAGATCGGTGTCGGTTTGGATCTGGAGCCTGGCGCTCGGCGCCGTCAGCGTTCTGCCCGCGCAGGCGATGACCTCCGCCAGCGCGCCGGCCAGGTCGGCGGCGGGCTCAGCGGTCGGGTCGACGGTCGCGGGTTCGGCGGCTGCGGGTGCTTCCGCGTCGAGCGCGCGGGCGGCGACGCTGTAGGGCTCGCCGGTGGCGGCCATTCGCGCCCTGATCGCCCGCTTGCGGGCGTGGTCCCTGGTCACTGGGTGTCCCTTCGGCCAGGCCCCACGCACCTCGCCAGGACGTCGCGAGCTGAGCTTCCAGGGAAACGCGCGAGTCGGTGACCCTTGTCCTCGTCGCCGGCCCGGCGTGGGCGGAGCTCCGGCTCAGAGCGGGCGGGCGCGGCCGCCGCCTCCATCGTAAACGAGCGGAGGGCGATGTGGCGGCCGGCCGGGGCGGCGGGATGAGTTGGGCGGGGGCGTGGGGCCACGCGACCGTTCGGCATAACGGGGTTGATCTTGATTTGCCTTTAGGCGAGGCGGGTGACCTCGACCGTGACCTGCATGTCGCTGTCGGGCGGGCCGTGGTAGATGCCCTTGAGCGGCGGGACGTCGGCGTAGTCGCGGCCGCGGGCGACGGCCACGTGCCGCTCGCCGACCGGGGCGCCGCTGGTGGGGTCGAGCGCCGTCCACGAGCCGGCCCAGTACTCGACCCAGGCGTGCGACTGGCCGACCGACGTGCTGCCGGGCTCCGCCTTCGGGTCGGGGTGCAGGTAGCCGGAGACGTAGCGGGCGGGCAGGCCGACCGCGCGCAGCAGCGAGACCGCGATCTGGGCCATGTCCTGGCAGACGCCCTGGCCCTTGTCCCACGCCTCCTGGGCGTTGGTCCGCACCCCGGTCGCGCCGGGCAGGTAGGTGACGTGGTCGTGGACGCGGGCGGAGATCGCGGCGGCGGCCTCGTCGGGGCCGCTGCGGCCGGCCGCGATGTCGGCGATCGCGGCGTCCGAGATCTCCCGGGTCACCGTGGTCAGCGCGGTCGGGAGCACGAACTCGAGCAGCCTTCCCTGGGCGGTGTGCTGGCGGAGCTCGGGCCAGCCGGGCCGGGCGCCCGCGGCCGGGACGCCCGCGAACGGCTCCGTCTCGACCGTCGAGACCGCGCGGATCACCAGGTCGTCGTGCGGGTCGGGCAGGTCGAAGACGGAGACGTAGGTGCCCCAGTAGTCGTTGTAGGTCCAGACCGGGACGCCCGGTCCGGCCGTCACCCGCGACTCCAGCGTGGTCTGGGTCGGCAGCGTCAGCGGGGTCATCCGGGCCTCGTTGAACGAGGTCCTGACCGGGCCGGTGTACAGCACCCGGGTGGTGTGCTCGATCCGCAGTCGCCAGCTCACTCAGCCGCCCCGTTCCCAGGCGACCGGCGCCTCGTACTGGAAGTACCGCCTTGCGATCGCCTCGCTCGCCTCCACGCAGGTTTCCTGGAGGGTGGACAGCAGCTCGGGGAGCTGCGCCGTGAGCTGCTTGGGGTCGGCGTACTCGAGCCGGTTCCGCAGCCGCCCGACCGGCCGCCGGGCCGGATCGTCGACCCCGGCCCTGACCGCGCCCGGGTTCAGCGCCGCCAGGCACTCCTCGGCGGCGGAGAGCGCGAACACCACGCTGCGGGGGAAGAGCCGGTCAAGCAGCAGGAACTCGGCCACCCGGTCGGACTCGGCCGCCCACCCGTGGGTTCTGATGAACGACTCGTGGGCGCCGCAGGCGCGCAGCAGCACCGTCCAGCCGAGGTCGTCGGGGGCCGACATCCGGGCCAGCAGCAGCCGCGCGGTCATGTCCGCCCGCTCAAGCGACCGGCCGAGGACGAGGAACCGCCAGGCGTCGTCGTGGCTCATGGTCGAGTCGGCCAGGCCGAAGAAGAGCGCCGCCCGTTCCCTGATGTAGCGCAGGTAGACGTGCGGGCCGAGGCGCTCGGCGGCCCGCTTCTGGCCCGACAGCCCGTGCGCGGTGACGTTCAGGCACTCCCACATCTCGCTCGAGATGACCTCGCGGATGCCGCGCGCGCCGGCCCGCGCGCCGAGCATCGAGCCGGCGATCGCGCTCTGCGCCTGCGCCTCGAAGACCAGCCGGAAGAGCACGGTGTCGACGTCGAGCTGCTCGGCCGCGTCCTCGACCGGCACGCCGAGGATGCCGAACAGCGCCCGGCAGGCGGCGTCGGAGTCGGCCGAGGTCTCGCCCAGCATCCGGTGCACGTACACGTCGATCAGGCGGGCGGTGTCGTCGGCCCGCTCCACGTACCGCCCGGTCCAGTAGAGCGTCTCGGCGATGCGGCTGAGCAGCTCGGTGTTCATTGAACCCTCTTTTCTTGGCCGCGACGGGCAAGGCTCAATGGGCGGCGGCAGCAAAGAAGAGATGATTCACTGAGCCCTCTTTTCTTTGCCCACGGGCAAGGCTCACGGTGCCGGCGACAGCAAAGAAAAGAGGACTCACTGTTCCGGGCCGCTCTGCCGGGAGACGACCGCCAGCTCCGGTCCGCTGGCGGGGGTGTGCTGCGGGGCCGCGGGCTCGGGGCGGCTCTTCAGGATCTCGTCCGAACGGACCGTGGCGTCGAGTACCCAGGTGTCCTTGGAGCCTCCGCCCTGGCTGGAGTTCACCTTGAGCTCTCCCTCCGGCAGCGCCACGCGCGTCAGGCCGCCGGGGAGGACCCAGACGTCGTTCCCGTCGTTGACGGCGAACGGGCGCAGGTCGATGTGGCGGGGGCTGAGCTTCTCGCCGATCAGCACCGGGGAGGTGGACAGCGCGACCGGGCGCTGCGCCATCCAGCCGCGCGGGTTCGCCCTGACCTGGGCCTTGACCGCGGCCAGCTCGTCGCCGGTGGCGGCCGGGCCGATGACGATGCCGGCCCCGCCGGCCCCGTCGACCGGCTTCAGCACCAGGCTGTCGGCGTTGAACAGGACCCAGTCGAGGATCTCGGGGTCGTCCAGCCGGTACGACTCCACGTTCTCGAGGATCGGCTCCTCGGCCAGGTAGTAGCGGATCAGGTCCGGCATATAGGTATAAATCAGCTTATCGTCGGCGACGCCGTTGCCGACGGCGTTGGCGACCGTCACGGTGCCGTGCCGGACCGCGTTGAGCAGGCCGGGGCAGCCGAGGACGGAGTCGGGGCGGAAGTGCAGCGGGTCGAGCCAGTCGTCGTCGACCCGCCGGTAGATGACGTCGACCGGGCGGCGGCCGTGGGTGGTGTGCACGTACACCCGGTTGCGCCAGCAGAACAGATCCCGCCCCTCGACCAGCTCGATCCCCATCAGCCGGGCGAGCAGGGTGTGCTCGAAGTAGGCGGCGTTGTGCACGCCGGGGGTCAGGACGACGACGAACGGGTCGGCCACACCCTCAGGGGCGGCGTTTCTGAGCGCGTTGAGCAGCCTGCTCGGGTACTCGTCGACGTGGTGGATCCGCTGGTCGGCGAAGAGGGCGGGGAACGTCCTGGACATCGCCAGCCGGTTCTCGATGACGTAGCTGACGCCGCTCGGCACCCGCACGTTGTCCTCGAGCACCCGGAACTTACCCTGCTCGTCGCGGATCAGGTCGATGCCGGCCACGTGCACCCGGACCCCGTTCGGCGGCGTGATGCCGGCCACCTCGCGGCGGAACTTCTCGCTGGTGAAGACCAGGCTCCACGGGACCACGCCGTCGTCGAACGCCTTCCCCTGCCCGTAGACGTCCTCGAGGAACGCCTCGAGCGCCTTGACCCGCTGGCGGACGCCCCGGCTGACCAGGTCCCACTCGAGCGCGTCGATGACCCGCGGTATCAGGTCGAGCGGGAACGGCCGTTCCTCGCCCGCGTAGTCGTAGGTGACCCCCCGGTCGGTGAACACCCGGGCGAGCTGGTCGGCGCGGTACCGCAGCTCGGCCGGGTCCATCGGCTGCAGGACCGAGACCAGCGCGTCGTAGGAGGCACGGGGCTTGCCGGGGGCCGCGAACATCTCGTCCCAGGCCTGGGCGAGCCGGTAACCATCGAAAATGTCCGCCACGTCCCCCACCCTAAGCACCGGCTGTTCCACGACTATTTCAACAGGTGACGGCCATGTTTCCGACTGTTTCACCTAAGACCGGGCGGCTAAGCTGGACGCGATCGGAGGGCCGCATGTACATACCTGCCCATTTTTCGCCTGATGAGGCGCTTGTTGACGAATTGCTCCGCAATCACGGGGCGGCAGATCTGGTGACGGTGACGTCCCAGGGGCTGGTGGCGACGATGCTGCCGTTCGTGTGGGTGCCGTCGGCCGGGCTCGCACGGGGCGTTGCACGGGCACGTGGCCCGGAACAACGACCAGTGGAAGCTGGACGCGCAGGGCGAGGCCCTCGCCATCGTGCGGGGGCCGGGGGACGCGTACATCAGCCCGGGGTTCTACCCCTCCAAGCGGGAGAACGGGCGGGTGGTGCCGACCTGGAACTACGTCACCGCGCACGTGTACGGGGAACTGGTGCTGCACGACGACCCGGTCTGGGTCGAGGACCTGGTCCGGCGGCTGACCGGCAAGCACGAGGCGTACCGGGAGCACCCGTGGTCGGTGGACGACGCACCCCGGGCGTTCATCGAGGGGCAGCTGCGGGCGATCGTCGGGGTGGAGCTGGTCGTCAGCCGGATCGAGGCCAAGGCCAAGCTCAGCCAGAACCGGCACGCCGGCCGATGTCGAGGGCGTGATCGAGGGGCTGCGCGAGCGGGGCGATAAGGAGGCGGCCGACGCCGTGGAGCTAGCACGGGACGAGGCGGAGATCGCCCGCCGAGACGCAGTTAGCTAACGGGCGGCGCGACGGTCAGCGCGGGGCGTGTTGGCAAGTCGGCCTCGCCAGGCCGAAACTGCCGAGTATCACCGACTACGAGACCTGGGAAAGGCGCTGCTTGAGGAAGAGGACGTCACCCCTCGTCCCGGCCTTTGCCTAGCCGTTGTCGATGTGCCCCGTGAATTCCAGGATGGCGGCGGAGAGCGCCTCGGGGGCTTCCTGCGCGACCAGGTGCCCGACTCCCTCCAGTCGCACTGAGGTCACCGTGCCTGCGGTTACCTGGCGGAAGGTCTGCTCGGTGAACGGGGCGCTGACGGAGCCGACGGTGAGGACCGGGACGGTCAGCGGCTGCTTTTCGGCCAGGGCCCTGGTCTGGCCGTCGTCGGTGAAGATGGAGTGGTAGAGGCCTTCGGTGCCGCGCCAGCCGTCCGGGCGGGCGTAGGTGCGGGTGAACTCGTCGAGGTCGTCTTCGGTGACGGAGCCCTTGACCGCGGTCATCATGGGGTAGGCCCAGCCGGCCAGGAGCTCGCGTTCACGGCCGGGGAGGAGCAGCGTCGGGATGCCTGGCGTGCCGAGGAACCCGACGTGCCAGGAGCCGCCGTGGACGACGTCAGCGAACGACTCAAGCCCGTAACCGACCAGGGTCGTCTCGACCGCGATGAAGCTGCAGGACCTCGTCCGGGTGCGTGGCGGCGAAGCGGAACCCCGGGCCGCCGCTGGCGTCCTGGCAGAGGAAGTGGACCGGGCCCGCGCCGAGATGGCGCACCAGGTGGTGCAGGTCCTTGGCGGCGGTGGCGTGGTCGTAGCCGCTGTCGGCGGTACTGGAGTCGCCGAAACCGCGCAGGTCCACGGCGAAGACCCGGTGCGTCTGCCGCCAGCAGCGGGATCAGCTTGCGGAAGGCCCACCAGGACTCCGGCCACCCGTGGGCGAGCAGGATCGGGGAACCGCTGGCGCCGGCGGACACGTAGTGGAGCTGTGCTCCGTTGACGTCGGCTAGGTGGTGGGTGACGCCGGGGATGGTCGCGCCGACTGGCGTGATGACGGTCATGAGAGGCTCCTTGAATAGACAACCTTGGTTGTCTAAAACAATAGACAACCAAGGTTGTCTTTGTCAACTGGCGTCATAGACTTGCGCCATGTCCCGATCTGGCGCCGACCTCGCGCAACTGCTCCTCGGCGGGTTCCGCATCCTGGTTGACCAGGCGACCGCCGAGCTCGTCGCGCGCGGGTACGAGGAGATCCGGCCAGCCCAGGAGTTCGCCCTGCAGGCGATCTTGTCCGGCGCCGACAACGCCTCCGACCTGGGTCGGCGGATGTCGGTCACCAAGCAGGCGGCCGCCAAGACCATCGCCGCTCTGGAAGAGCGCAACTACGTGGGACGCGAGCCGGACCCGGCCGACAAGCGCCGGATGCGCCTGTACGTCACCGACCACGGGCTCGCGATGCTGCGCGAGGGCGAGGAGATCTTCGACAAGCTGCGCGCGGCAGTGGGAGGAGCAGGTCGAGCGCCGGCCCGCTCGCGCAGGTCGAGACCACGCTCCGGCAGCTCGTCGGGAACAGCGGCGGCCGGCTTGACACGCCCGCGTGGCTAGCACGGGGCCTGGAGGCGTAGCGGGCAGCAGAGGCAACCGCGAGCGGGCGAACCGCGGGCGCGCGGGCGCGTTAGCGGGGGGCGCGGGCGGCCAGCTCGGCCTCGCCCGCCGCGCGCATTGCCTCGAGGGGGGCGGGCTTGCCGGTCATCAGCTCGACCTGGGCGGCCGCCTGGTGCACGAGCATGGCGAAGCCGCTGGCCACGATCGCGCCGGCCGCGGCCGCGGCCTGCGCCAGGGGGGTGGGCCAGGGGTGGTACACCACGTCCATCACGGCCATGGGCGGGGTGCGTGAAAACAGGGACCGTTCGGGGAAAAGATTGGTCGCGCCGGCCGGGACGGTGGAGATGAGCAGGTCGGGTACCACCGCATCGCCCTGGTTGTGATCTTCGAACCGGCGGAGCGTGACCGTGAGACCCAGCTTCTCGGCGGTGGCGAGCACGGCGCCGGCCCGGGCCGGGTCGCGGACGATGACGTCGGCGCCGAGCGCGCCGAGCTCGCCGACGGCGGCCAGCGCCGAGCAGGCGGTCGCGCCGGCCCCGAGGATCGTGACCGCGCCCGGCGCGGGCGCGCCCGCCTCGGTCAGCGCGTCGACGATGCCCTGCACGTCGGTGTTGTAGCCGTAGCGGCCGTCGGGGCGGAACACCACCGTGTTCGCGCCGCCGGTGGCGACGGCGAGCTGATCGACGTGGTCGAGCAGCGGCAGCACGGTCCGCTTGAGCGGCATCGTCAGGCTCAGGCCGGCCCAGTCCGGGCCGCGGCTGCCGACGTACCCGGCCAGGCCCGCCTCGTCGCACTCGACCAGGTCGTAACTCCAGTCGTCGAGGCCTAGCTCCCGGTAGGCCGCGCGGTGCAACGCGGGCGAGAGCGAGTGGGCAATGGGCGTGCCCAGCACTGCTGCCTTCATGGAACGCGAGGCTACCTCGGGGGTTACTGGCCGGGTAGCGGAGTTGCGGAGAATTCGGACTTTCCGCCGGTAACGGTGAGGAAGTAGAGCCAGTTCCCCGGGGTCGGATGCAGGATGCCCTGGATCGCGGCGTCACCCGGGTTGTCGATGGGCGTGGGCGGCAGGCCGGTGTGCTCGGTCAGGTCGTTGTACGGGCTGCTCACCGCCTCCTGCTGCTTGTCGACGTTGATCCCGTACGCGTTCAGGCCGTAGAGCAGCACGCTGTCGAAGCCCATCGTCATGCCCGCCGTCTGGCGGTTCTTGATGACGGTGGCGATCTTCGGGTAATCGGTCACCGAGCCGCCCTCGGCCTGCGCCATGCTCGCCTCGATGATCAGCTGGTACGGCGTGAGGTGAACGGAGCGGGCCGCGGCGACGATACCGATCGAGTTTGCCTCGCCGTTGAACCGGGCGACCATCGCCTGCAGGATCTGCGTCGCGGTCTCGTGCGGGGTGATCGCGTAGGTCGCGGGGAAGAGGAAGCCCTCGACCGCGGAATTCGGGAAGCCCTTGACGCCCTTGGCATAGGACGGCAGGCCGAGCGGCGCGGGGTGGTCGATGACCTGCTGGAAGTCCTTTTGCGGGATCCGGGTCTTCGCCGACAGGATCGAGAGCACCTGGGAGACCCGCTTGCCCTCGGGGATCGTGACCACCGTCTGCAGCATGTTCTTCGGGTTGGTCAGGTCCGCCCAGGCGAGGCTGGCCTGCATGTGGGTCTTGAGCTCGAAGTAGCCAGGCTCAAGGGTCGCCCCGTTCGTGGCGGCGTTGGCTGCATTCTGGAACGCCCGGGTGCTCGCGACCACGCCGTCCTGCAGCAGCGTGGGGGCGAGCGATGCGGAAGTCGCGCCGCTCAGCACCTGGACGGTCACCGTCGGCGCGGTCCCGGCCCCGGTGTAGTCGGCCGGGTGGACCTTGCCCTGGTAGATGTGCCAGACGTCGAGGCCGCCGATCGCCAGCGGCACGACGATGACCAGCAGCGCGATCCACGGCGCGAGCCGGCGGAGGGGTCCGCGGCGCCGACGGCGCGGGCCGTCACCGCCGTAGCCGCCGACACCGCCGTCGCCGCCGTTGCCGTCCCAGTCGCCGCGGGCGCGGCGAGGGCCGCGGGGATCGCGGGGATCGCGGTCGTCGTCGCGGGCGCGGCGGACGCGCTGATCCTGGCCGGCGAAGTCGACGGCCCGGCCGTCGGGGCCGCGGCCGAGGTCGGCTGCGCGGCCGTCGGCGAGACTGTCGGCGCGCCCGTCGCGGGCGCGGCGGGCGGCGCCGCGGCGGGGGTCGCGACGGCCGTCGTACTGCTGGTCGCCGCCGTCGAAGTCGTCGCGGGGGCCGAAGCCGGGCAGGAAGGAGTCGTCGCGCTGGCGGGGGTCGCGCCCCTCGTAGCCGCCCGGGCCGTAGCCGGCGTCGCCGCGCTGGGGGTAGCCGCCGGACGGGTAATCGCCGCCGCCGCCGGCCTGGCGGCGCGGGCCGGTGCCGCGCGGGTCGGCGCCGCGCGGGTCGGCGCCGCGCGGGTCGGCGCCGCGCGGGTCGGCGCCGCGCGGGTCATAGCCCGGCGGGACCGGCTGCATGCCGCCGGTGCCGCGCTGAGCCTGCATGCCGCCGGTACCGCGCTGCACCGGCTGACCGCCGGTGCGCGGGTACTGCTGCGGGCCGGTCCCGGGCCCCTGCGGGGGGTAGCCGGGCCGGGTGCGCGGGTCGGGCTGGCCGTAGTTCCTGGCGTCGTGCCCGGGCTGCTCGTAGGCCTGGCCGCCGTAGCCCTGACCCGGGTAGGCGTGGCCCTGGTCGTAGTCCTGGCCGCCGTAGCCGCGGCCGTCGTAGGGCTGCTGCTGGCCGTAGCCGGGCTGGGCGCCCTCCTGGCCGTCCCACGCGCTCGGCTGGTCCTGCTGCCACACCGAGTCATCCCACTGCGGCTCGTTGCCGGCCGGCGGCCACGGGCCGCCGTCGCCCGGACCGTAGTTGCCGCTCATCGATCGCCCCCGGTCGGCGCCCCGGGTTTACGCGGCGTCACCAGGTCGCCGGGGGCGCGGCCGGTGCGGCGCTCGGACTCGAGCGCCGCCTCGAGCAGCACGGCGGCGGCGGCCGCGTCGACCGTCTGGCGCCGGGCGCGCGAGTCGTGCCCGGCCGCGGCGAGCGCGCCGTGCGCGGTCGACGTGGTGAAGCGCTCGTCGACGAGCCGCACCGGGAGCGGTGCCACTCGATCGGCGAGGTCCGCCGCGAACTGCCTCGCGGTAGCGGCGGCCGGGCCCTCACGGCCAGACAGCGAGCGGGGAAGACCCACCAAGATCTCCATTGCCTCTTCGGCCGCGGCCAGCGAGGCGAGAGCGTTGAGATCGCCCTTGCCCCGCCGTACGACGGTCAGCGGTGTCGCGAGCACGCCGTCAGGATCACTGCGTGCAACGCCAATGCGGACTGTACCCGGATCGACGGCCAGGCGCACGCCTGACCTCACCGGATTCCCGGCCCGTGTGAACATTGCATCACGTTACCCGGCGGTTCGACTGCTGTCCCGCAATGCTTCGCGAATGCTGCCAAAAGCGGCATTTACCTCAGCCGGCCCGGCGCCGGGCGCACCGCCGCCCTGGGCGATGTCCGGCTTGCCGCCGCCACCGCCGCCGAGCGCCTTCGCCGCCCCGCTGACCAGGGCTCCGGCCGACAGGCCGAACCCACGGCCCGCCTCGTTGACCGCGATGACCACCACCGGCCGGTCGGCCGGGGCGCCGATGAGCGCGACCACCGTCGGGCGCAGGGCCGGGATCTTCGAGCGGATGTCGAGCGCGAGCGTGCGGATCGCGTCCGCGTCGGTGCCGTCCGGAACCCGGTGGGCGACGAAGGCGACGCCGTCGATGTTCTCGGCGGCGGCCGCGATCTGCTCGGACGCCCCCAGGAGCTGGGCCGACTTGAGCCTGGAGAGCTCCCGCTCGGCGTCGCGGAGCCTGGTCACGACCGTGGAGATGCGCTCAGGGAGCTCCTCCGGGCGGGCCTTGAGCTGCTCGCTGAGCTGGTTGACGAGCACCGACTCGCGAGCCAGGAACCGGAACGCGTCGATGCCCACCAGCGCCTCGACCCGGCGCACGCCGGAGCCGATGGACGCCTCGCCGAGCAGCTTGACCAGGCCGAGCTGGCCCGACCTGGCCACGTGGGTGCCGCCGCAGAGCTCGCGGGAGTACTCGCCGACCTCAACGATCCGGACCTCGCTGCCGTACTTCTCGCCGAACAGCGCCAGCGCGCCCATCGCCCGGGCCTCGTCGATCGAGGTGTGGTACGCGCGGACCGTCAGATCGTCGATCAGCACCCGGTTGACCTCGTCCTCGACCTCGCGCAGGACCGTGATCGGGACCGCGCCGGACGCGTTGAAGTCGAACCGGAGCCGGCCGGGCGCGTTCTCCGAGCCTGCCTGCGAGGCCGACTCGCCCAGCGCGCCCCGGAGCGCGCGGTGGACCAAGTGGGTCGCGGTGTGGCTGCGAGACGTGGCCCGCCTGCGCTCGACGTCGATCTCCGCGTAGGCGGGGGAGCCGGTGCTGATCTCGCCGTAGCGGACCGTGCCGCGGTGCACCACCAGGCCGGGCAGCGGCGTCTGCACGTCGGTCACCTGGACCTCGGCCGGGCCGCCGGCGCCGTTGGTCCTGATCACGCCGTGGTCGCTGAGCTGGCCGCCGCCCTCGGCGTAGAACGGGGTCCGGTCGAGCACGACCGCGACCTCCATCCCGGGGGTGGCGCCGTTCACCGGCACGCCGTTCGCGAGCAGGCCGACCACGGTCGCCTCGCCCTCGGCCATGTCGTAGCCGGTGAAGGTGACCTTGCCCGCCGCCTCGAGCAGGGAGGCGTAGACGGAGATGTCGGCGTTGCCGGTCTTCTTCTCGCGCGCGTCCTTCTTGGCCCGGTCCCGCTGCTCGCCCATCAGGCGGCGGAAGCCCTCCTCGTCCACCTGCAGGCCCTGCTCGGCCGCCATCTCGAGGGTGAGGTCGATCGGGAAGCCGTAGGTGTCGTGGAGCTGGAACGCCTGCGCACCGGTGAGCACGCTGGCGTGCTTGCGCTTGGTCTCCTCCACCGCCACGTCGAAGATCGCGGTGCCGGTGCGGAGGGTGTCGGCGAAGGCCGCGTCCTCCGCGTCGATGACCCGGTGGATGGCGGCCGCGTCGCGGCGCAGCTCGGGGAACTGGTCGCCCATCGCGACGATGGTGGTCTCGGTCAGCTCGTGCATGAACCCGGAGCCCGACGACGCGCCGCCGCCCCGCTGCGCGCCGCTCAGCAGCCGCAGGTTGCGGATGCTGCGGCGCAGCAGCCGGCGGAGCACGTAGCTGCCGCCCTCGTTGCCGGGCCGCACCCCGTCCTCGATCAGCATCACCGCGCTGCGCACGTGATCGGCGACCACCCGCAGCGCGACGTCGCTGCGCGGGTCGGCGCCGTAGTCCTGCTCGGTGAGCTCGGCCGCCCGCTCGAGGATCTTGAAGGTGGTGTCGATCTCGTAGATGTTGTCGACGCCCTGCAGGATGGACGCCATCCGCTCCAGGCCCATGCCGGTGTCGACGTTCTTCATCGGCAGCGGGGCGTCGATGTCGAAATCGATCTTGGACCGTACCTGGCTGAGCATGTCCTGCATGAAGACGAGGTTCCAGACTTCCAGGTACCGGTCCTCGTCGACCTCGGGGCCGCCCTCACGGCCGGCCTCGGGGCCCCGGTCGTAGTAGATCTCCGAGCACGGCCCGCCCGGGCCGGGGACGCCCATGTGCCAGTAGTTGTCGGCCAGGCCGCGGCGCTGGATGCGGCTGTCGGGCACGCCGATCTCGTTCCGCCAGATCCCGTAGGCCTCGTCGTCGCCGTGCAGCACGGTCGGCCACAGCTTGTCCTCGGGGAAGCCGAACCCGCCGTCCTGCTGCGGCTTGGTCAGCAGCTCCCAGGCGAACCGGATCGCGCCTTCCTTGAAGTAGTCGCCGAACGACCAGTTGCCGAGCATCTGGAAGAACGTGCCGTGCCTGGTGGTCTTGCCGACCTCTTCGATGTCGAGCGTGCGGACGCACTTCTGGACGTCGGCCGCGCGCTTGAACGGCGGCGTCTGCTGGCCGAGCAGGTAGGGCTTGAACGGCTGCATGCCGGCGACCACGAACAGCAGCGTGGGATCGTCGGCGACGAGGTTGGCCGAGGGCACGATCGTGTGCCCCTGCGCCTCGAAGTACGCCAGGAAACGGCGGGCGATCTCTGCCGACTGCATCAGCGGTCATCCTTTACACGTTCATCGTTGGCTGTGGTTGCGCCCGGGGCCCCGATCACGGGCGCCGACGCGGGAGAGCGCCGCGACCGGGCGCCTGCGCCAAGCGTAGGGCTTCCCTGGGCCCGATGCCGAACCATATACAGCTCCATGCCCTCCCTGACGTCCCGGCTGAACATCAGGGCGTCGCGGGAAAACCGAACCGTCCCGCGCACCAGGCCGCGCCTGGCCCGGCCGCTGAGCGGCTGGCCGGGGCGTCGCGGGCCGGCCGTCGGCTGGCCGCCGGGCGGCTGCTCCGCACCGGGTCGCGGGCTCGCCGGCGACAGCGTCGCCGACAGCTGGCGGCCGAGCGAGGAGACCTTCCGGTAGCCCATGATCCCGCCCGTCGCCCCGACCGCGAGCCAGAACCCGCGGCGGATCATCGGGCCGCTCCGGCCCGGCGACGCGGTTGCCGCTGCTGCCGGTCTTGACGCTGTCGCCGGCTGCCGGTCTTGCCGGTCTTGCCGGTCTTGCCGGTCTTGCCGCGGCGCCGGCGATGCGGCCGGCTGCGCGGGCGGCAGTTCCGGGCCGGCGACGACCTGTCCGGCCAGCGGTCGGCGCTGCCGCGCGCCGGTGCGCACCCCGACCGCGTGGCGGACCCCGTAGGCGACCGCGGCCGCCCGGCCGAGCGGGCCGCCGACGACCGCGCCGGCGACCGTGCGGCCGACGCCGGCCAGCGCCGACGCCTGCCCGGCGAGCTCGGTCATGGCGGTGCCGAGCTCGCCCACGCTGGCGGTGGCGGCCTCGGTCAGGTCAAGCTGCGCGTTGGCCCGGTCGACGGCTGTATTCGCGCGGGCGAACAGCGCCTGCTGGTCGGACCTGGTGTCGCGGACCAGCGTGGCCGCGTCGCCGAGGACCCGGGTGAACCGGACCGCCAGGTACACGCCGGCGCCGGCCAGCACCGCGAAGCTCACCGCCGCGATGAGCGCGGCGATTCCGGTGAGGCTCATTCGATGCCCTCCCGCTTATTCCGGTCGCGCTTATTCCGGTCGCGCTCGTTCCGGTCGCGCTCATCCCGCTCGCGGTCGTCGCAAGACCTGGGATCGCTCACTTCTCTTCCCCACTGCCGGGCTCGCTCGCCCCGGCTCCCCCGCCGCCGGGACCCCCGTCCGGCCCACCGTCTGTCTCAGGATGCAGGATCTCGCGGATCAGCCGTGCCCGTTCGGAGAAACGGGCCTCCATGCCGTGACTCGAGGGCTCATAGTACGCCCGGCCGTTCACCGCGTCCGGGGCGTACTGCTGGCCGACGATCCCCTCGGGCCGATCGTGCGGGTACACATAGCCCTTGCCGTGGCCGAGTCGCTTGGCGCCGGCGTAGTGCGCGTCGCGCAGGTGGTTGGGGACCGCGCCGATCAGGCCGGCCTGCACGTCGGCCTGGGCCGCGCCGATCGCCTTGACCACCGCGTTCGACTTGGGCGCGAGGGCGATGTGGATCACCGCCTGGGCGAGGTTGATCCGCGCCTCGGGCAGGCCGACGAACTCGACCGCCTGGGCGGCGGCGACCGCCGTCTGCAGCGCGGTCGGGTCGGCCATCCCGACGTCCTCGCTGGCGTGCACGATCAGCCGCCGGGCGATGAACCGGGGGTCCTCCCCGGCCTCGATCATCCGGGCCAGGTAGTGCAGCGCGGCGTCGGCGTCGCTGCCGCGCATCGACTTGATGAAGGCGCTGATCACGTCGTAGTGCTGGTCGCCGTCGCGGTCGTAGCGGACGGCTGCCCGGTCGACCGCGCGCTCCAGCGTCTGGGTGTCGATGACGTCGGTGCCGAGCGCGGCCGCCTCGAGGTAGGTGAGGGCGCGCCGCCCGTCCCCGCCCGCCAGCCGGACCAGGTGACCGAGGGCGTCGTCGTCCATCGCGACGCTCCCGCCGAGGCCGCGCTCGCTGGCCAGGGCGCGGGTGATCAACTCCTTGACGTCGTCGTCGTCCAGCGGCTGGAGCGTCAGCAGCAGCGACCGCGACAGCAGCGGCGACACGACCGAGAAGGACGGGTTCTCGGTCGTCGCGCCGATGAACGAGACCCAGCGGTTCTCCACCGCCGGCAGCAGCGCGTCCTGCTGGGTCTTGGAGAACCGGTGCACCTCGTCCACGAACAGCAGGGTCTGCCGCCCGCTGAACGACAGCGCCTGCTTCGCCTCGTCGATCGCGGCCCGGACGTCCTTCACGCCGGCCGTCACGGCCGAGATCTCGGTGAAGCGCCGCTTCGTCACCTGGCTGACGACCGAGGCGAGCGTGGTCTTGCCGGTCCCGGGCGGCCCCCACAGCACCAGCGACATCGGCGCGTCGTTCTCGATGAGCTTGCGGAACGGCGTTCCCGCGGCGGTCAGGTGCCGCTGCCCGATCACCTCGTCGAGCGTCCTCGGCCGCATCCGCACGGCCAGCGGGGCGGCCTCGGCGGCGGCCCGCTCCCCCGCCTCATCGAACAAACTGTCCACGGGTTGAGCCTATGTGAGACGCAAACCACACTGAGCGTGCCCGCGGCGCCGCATCTTGCTGTTATCCGCAAATTGGCGGGCGCCGCCCACCGGTGCGCGAGACAATCGCAAGATCGTGGATCGTTGTGTACATCCCGGTGTACGTAACGATCCACGCTGTTGCCGCCGGACGAGATGGGAAGCTAGATGACAACCGACCACGTGGCGATCGTGACGGGGGCTAATCACGGGATCGGGGCGGCGACCGCGCGGGCGCTGGCGCGGCAGGGGTGCGCGGTGCTCTGCTCCTACATTCGGGTCATCGATCCGGTCGACGCCGGGATTCCGCAGGCCTACCGCGATAACCGCACCAGCAACGCCGGCTCGGTCCTCGGGTCGATCATCTCGGCCGGCGGCCGGGCCATCGCGATGGACGCCGACCTGTCCGACCCGGCCACCCCGGCCATGCTCTTCGACCTCGCCGAGCAGCAGCTCGGCCCGGTCGACATCCTGGTCAACAACGCCACCGGCTGGCTGGCCGACTCGTTCGCGGCCGCGCAGGCCGACCGGCTCGGCCGGTCGCTCGAGCCGGTCACCGCGGCCACCTGGACCAGGCAGTTCTCGGTCGACGCGATGGCCCCGGCGCTGCTGATCGCGGAGTTCGCGCGGCGGCACATCGCCCGCGGCGCCGACTGGGGCCGCATCATCGGCCTGACTTCGGGCGGCGACCTCGGCTTCCCCGAGGAGGTCTCGTACGGCGCCGCCAAGGCCGCCCAGGAGAACTACACGATGTCAGCCGCCCTGGAGCTGGCCCCGTACGGCGTCACCGCCAACATGGTCCACCCCCCGGTCACCGACACCGGCTGGGTCACCGACGCGGTCCGCGACATGGTCGCCGCCAGCCCGACCCTGGTCCACATCGCCACCCCGGACGAGGTCGCCGACGTCATCGCCTACCTCGCCTCCGACGCCGCCGCCCTCATCACCGCCAACACCATCGCCCTCCGCTGACCCGAAAGGCCAGCTGGCCGTGTGCCGAATGCGCGTTTGGGCTCACTCTTGCCGGCCCAAACGCGCACTTGGCTCGTTAGGTGGAGGCGCGAGTGGCGGGGTGCTGAGGCCGTGGGGCCCGGCGCGGGTGGCGGGGTGGCGCGTGGCGCGAGTGGCGGGGTGGGTGTGGCGCGGGTGGCGGGGTGGGTGTGGCGCGTTTGGTGGGGCGCAAGGCCGTAGGGGCGCGGCGCCACCCCTGCGTTGCCAGGTGAGCGTCAGCCATTAAAGGACGCGGCTCCGGCGACCTAATGCGCCCTCCGAACACGTGGAAGCGGGGCCGCGAGAGGTGCGCCACCGCGCGTTCGGCCCACGATTCGGGTTCAATCGTGGGCCGACAGCGCGGGAAGCACCTCCGCGGCCCCGCGACCCCGGCGCTTGATCAGGCGGTCTTGGGCGCCGGCGTCGCGTCGACGCCGGCCTCCTTGCGCTGCGCGGCCGTGATCGGGGTGGGCGCGCCGGTCAGCGGGTCGGCGCCGCTGGCGGCCTTGGGGAACGCGATGACGTCGCGGATCGACTCCGCGCCGGCCAGCAGCATGATCACCCGGTCCCAGCCGAAGGCCATGCCGCCGTGCGGCGGCGGGCCGTACTTGAACGCGTCGAGCAGGAAGCCGAACTGCGACCTGGCCTCCTCCTGGGTCAGCCCGATCACGTCGAACACGGCCTGCTGCATCGCCTGCCGGTGGATACGGATCGACCCGCCGCCGATCTCGTAGCCGTTGCACACCATGTCGTAGGCGTCGGCGATGGCGCCGCCCGGCTCGGCCTCGAACTTGTCCGCCCACTCGGGCAGCGGCGCGGTGAACGGGTGGTGCACCGCCGTCCAGCCGCCGTCGTCGGTCTCCTCGAACATCGGCGCGTCCACCACCCACAGGAATGACCAGGCCGAGGCGTCGATCAGCCCGCCCCGGTGGCCGATCTCGAGCCGGGCCGCGCCGAGAAGCTCCTGCGAGGCATGGGCGGCGCCCGCGGCGAAGAACACACAGTCGCCAGGCTCAGCGTTGACTGCCGCGGCCAGCCCGGCCCGTTCGGAGTCGGAAATGTTTTTTCCGACCGGCCCCGAGATCTCGCCGTCGGCGCCGATCAGCGCGTAGGCGAGGCCGCGGGCACCGCGGGCCTTGGCCCACTCCTGCCAGCCGTCGAGCTCGCGCCGGCTCTGGGACGCGCCGCCGGGCATCACCACCGCGCCGACGTAGGGCGCCTGGAAAACCCGGAAGCCGGTCCCGGCGAAGTAGCCGGTCAGGTCGGTCAGCTCGAGGCCGAACCGCAGGTCGGGCTTGTCGGAGCCGTACCGGGCCAGCGCGTCCGCGTAGGTCATCCGGGGCAGCGGCATCGGGATCTCGTAGCCCGCGATCTCGCGCCAGAGGGTGGACACGATCGCCTCGCCGACCGCGATCACGTCCTCGCGGGTGACGAACGACATCTCGAGGTCGATCTGGGTGAACTCCGGCTGCCGGTCCTTGCGCGAGTCCTCGTCGCGGAAGCAGCGGGCGAGCTGGTAGTAGCGCTCGAGGCCGCCGACCATGAGCAGCTGCTTGAACAGCTGGGGCGACTGCGGGAGGGCGTACCAGTTGCCCGGCCGGAGCCGGACCGGGACGATGAAGTCCCGCGCGCCCTCGGGCGTGGACCGGGTCAGGTACGGCGTCTCCACGTTCACGAACCCGTGGTCGCGCATCACGTCGGAGAGCAGGTAGGACGCCTTCGACCGGACCCGCAGCGCCCGCGCCATCTCCTCCCGGCGGATGTCCAGGTACCGGTACTTGATCCGGACTTCCTCGCTGACCTCGGCCGTCCCCTCGACCGGGAACGGCAGCGGGTCGGCCTCGCTCAGCACCTCGAGCACCTCGGCCACGACCTCGATCGCGCCGGTCGGCAGCTCCGGGTTCTCGTTCCCGGCCGGGCGCGACCGGACCAGGCCGGTCACCTTCACGCAGTACTCGGCCCGCAGGTCGTGCGCGGCCTCGTCCTCGCTGCGCCACACCACCTGCACGGTGCCGCTGGCGTCGCGCAGGTCGATGAAGACCACGCCGCCGTGGTCGCGCCGCCGCGCCACCCAGCCGGCCAGCACGACCGTCTCCCCCGCGTGCTCGCCGCGGAGCGTCCCGGCCTGGTGAGTCCGGATCATGGCTCGTCCCTCAGTCCTTCTGTCGCCAGTCTCTCGATCAGCCAGTCGGTGGCCGAGGTTGCCGCCACGTCCCGCTGGTCGCCAGTTTTCAGATCTTTTATCCGAACGGTCCCGGTGCGTCTCTCATCGGCCCCGATGAGCGTTGCGTAGTCCGCACCGGACCGATCGGCCGCCTTCATCGCGCCCTTGAGCCCCCGCGCGCCGAAGACCATGTCCGCCCGCACCCCCGCCCGGCGCAGGCTCGTGATCAGCGCGAGGACATCCGCGTGGGCGTCTTCTCCGAGCGGCACGCCGAAGACCTGGCACGCGGCGGCGGTCGGCCGGACCGCGCCGGCGCGTTCGGATTCTACGGCTAGCACTATACGGTCAAGGCCGACCGCGAAGCCGATCCCGGGCAGCGGCGGGCCGCCGATCTCCTCCGAGAGCCCGTCGTAGCGGCCGCCGCCGCCGATGCCCGACTGGGCGCCGAGCAGCGCGTGGTCGAACTCGTAGGTGGTCCTGGTGTAGTAGTCGAGACCGCGGACCAGGCGGGGCGCGTCGGTGAAGGGGATGCCGAGGCCGACCAGCAGACTGCGCACCGTGTCGTGGTGGGCCTTGCAGTCGGGGCAGAGGTAGTCGGTCATCACCGGCGCGTCCTGCGTCTGCGCGCGGACCTGGGGGCGCTTGTCGTCGAGCACCCGGAGCGGGTTGATCTCGATCCGCAGCCGGGCGTCGGAATCGAGGTCGAGCCCGCGCAGGAACCGCTGCAGCGCCTCGCGGTAGACCGGCCGGCAGATCTTGTCGCCGAGGCTGTTCAGCAGCAGCGTGTACTGGTTGAGGCCGAGAGACTGGTACGCGTCCCAGGCGACCGCGATCGTCTCGGCGTCGACCACCGGGTCCTCGGTGCCGATCGCCTCCAGGTCGAACTGGTAGAACTGCCGGTAGCGGCCGGCCTGGGGGCGCTCGTAGCGGAACGCGGGGCCGCTGGTGAAGACCTTGACCGGCAGCGCGCCCTTGTGCAGGTTGTGCTCGAGGACCGCGCGGAGCACGCCCGCGGTGAACTCCGGGCGCAGCGTGATCTCCCGGCCGCCCCGGTCCTGGAAGGTGTACATCTCCTTGCGGACCACGTCCGACGACTCGCCGACGCCGCGGACGAACAGCGCGGTGTCCTCGAACACGGCCGTCTCGACGTCGGCGTAGCAGGCCCGGCGGGCGGACTCGGCGAACGCGTCGCGGACCTCGGCGAAGAGCGCGCCGCGGGGCGGCAGGTACTCGGAGACGCCCTTGGGCGCCTGGAATGTCATGGCGTCCTACAGCCCCTTCTGGGCTGGCCGGGACAGACCGGTGAGGAACGGGTTCGACCCGCGCTCGGCGCCGATCGTGGTCTGCGGGCCGTGGCCGGGCAGCACCAGCGTGGCGTCGGGGAGGGTCAGGGTCTGGGCCAGGCTGCGGAGCATCTTCGCGTGGTCGCCGCCGGGCAGGTCGGTCCGGCCGATCGAGCCGGCGAAGAGCAGATCCCCGGTGAAGAGGGTGCCGTCTGTCTCCTCGGCGGCCGCCTCGGTGCCGAACGTCACCGAGCCCTCGGTGTGCCCGGGGACGTGTGCGATCGTGAAGTCGAGGCCCGCCATCGTGATGACCTCGCCGTCGGCCAGTTCCTTGACGTCGCCCGGCTCGCTGAACGTCATCCCGCCGAGGAACTGCTGCTTGGCCAGCAGCGAGAGCCCCCGAGCGGGGTCGCTCAGCAGCGCGCGGTCATCGGGATGAATGTAGGCGGGGATGCCCTTCGCGCCGCAGACCGGGGCGACCGACCACATGTGGTCGATGTGACCGTGCGTGAGCAGCACCGCGATAGGCTTCAGCCGGTACTTGGCGAGGAGGTCCTCGATCCCGGGCTCGGCGTCCTGCCCTGGGTCGATGATGACGCACTCCTCGCCGGGGGCCGGCGCCACCAGATAGCAGTTGGCGGCGAAGGAACCTGCGGGAAACCCAGCGACTAGCACATAGACAGGCTACCGACTCGGCGCAGGGCGTAGCGAACCGGTTTCACCCCGAGCGCGTGCAGCGAACCGATAACGACAGTACCGTTCCGGTGCGGTCGGCGGGTACGATGCGCGGACGATCGTGCGCTAACGCCCCAACCCGGGCGTTATCGATTTTATCGTGATAAGGGAGGTCGGAACCCGTGGCGGGGAGCAGAGAGCGCGAACGCAGGCGTGCCCGAGAGCGCTTCGAGCAGCAGCGGAGCGAACGTCTCGAGCGGCAGCGCCGGAGCCGGAAGCGCGCGGGCATCGGGCTCGCCGTGCTCTGTGTCCTCGGCCTCATCGCGGGCGTGTCGACGATCCTGGCCAGCGGGGGCGGAGCGGCCGCGACGGCGGCGAAGAAGCCGGCCGCCAAGGTCTCCGCGACCGCCTCCCCGTCCGCGTCCGCCACCGCCTCCGCCTCGCCCGCCGCGGTCACCGAGCCCGCGCAGCACTGCAGCTACACGTCGGCGTCGGCCGGCTCGGTGGTCAAGTCGAGCCTGCCGACCGCGTCGCCGGATTACAAGGCCGCGTACACGGCGTCGATTAACACCAACCTCGGCCCGATCACGATTGACTTGGCGAACTCGAAGGCGACGTGCACCGTTAACTCGTTCGCCCATCTGGCCTCAGACGATTTCTGGAATAACACCCAGTGCCACCGGCTTTCCACCACCGACGGCCTTTACATGCTGCAGTGCGGCGACCCGACCGCCAAGGCCTCGGAGAAGCTGTCCTGCTCGTCGGCAACGCTTGGCAAGGGCGGGCCCGGGTACGAATTCGACAGCGAGAACCTCCCGACGGCAGGCTCCTCCGGCGCCGTTACGTATAAGGCCGGAACTGTGGCGATGGCCAACAGCAACAGCAGCACCACCAACGGGAGCCAGTTCTTCCTCGTGTTCAAGGACACGACGCTGGGGCCGGACTATACGCCGTTCGGGACTATTACCTCGGGGCTGGATATCCTCCAGAATGTAGCCAAAGCTGGCACTTCGTGCACTTTCGCGGGGGCCGGCGGTGGCGTCCCGAAGGACAAGGTCATCATCGACAGCGTGAGCATCAAGAAGACGTGACCAACAAGTAGAGCTGAGCTACATTTCGCCCCGGCACACACCCGGGGCGGCTGGAGAACCAGGAGGTTCGCCGTGACCACCGCCAACGATCCCTGGGGTCGGGTAGACGCCGACGGGACGGTCTACGTGCGCACCGCCGATGGCGAGCGGGTGATCGGCTCGTGGGCGGCGGGCAGCCCGGAAGAGGCACTCGTGTTCTTCCGGCGCAAGTTCGCCTCCCTCGAGACCGAGGTCGCGCTGCTCGAGCAGCGCATGAAGACGACCGAGGTCGCCCCCGCCCAGGCCCAGGCAACCGTGCAGCGGCTGCTGACGGCCGTGGCGGACGCGAACGCGATCGGCGACCTCGAAGCGCTCAAGGCCCGCCTCGAGGCGCTGACCGGCGTCGTCGACCAGCGCCGGGAGGAGGTCAAGGCCGCCCGCGAGCAGGCGCGGACCGAGGCCCGCGGGGTCAAGGAGCGCATCGTCGACGAGGCGGAGCGCATCTCGGCCGAGGCCACGCACTGGAAGCAGAGCGGCGAGCGGATGGCCGAGCTGCTCGAGGAGTGGAAGGCCGCCCCGCACGCCGACCGGACGGTCGAGGCGGTGCTGTGGAAGCGCCTGTCGGCCGCGCGGAACTCGTTCACCAAGCGGCGCAAGGCCTACTTCGCCTCGCTCGAGTCCGAGCGGGACGCGGTCCGGGCCCAGAAGGAGAAGCTCGTCGCGCAGGCCGAGTCGCTGGCCGACTCCACCGACTGGGCCGGGACGTCCAGCGCCTACCGCGAGCTGATGCGGCAGTGGAAAGAGGCCGGCCGGGCCGGCCGGGACGACGAGGCCGAGCTGTGGAAGCGGTTCCGCGGCGCCCAGGACAAGTTCTTCTCGGCCCGCTCGGAGGTGTTCGCGGCCAAGGAGACTGAGCTCCGCGCCAACGCCACCGCCAAGGAGCAGCTCCTGGTCGAGGCGCAGGCGCTGCTGCCGGTGACCGACTGGCGGCCGGCCAAGTCCGCCCTGCGCTCGATCCAGGAGCGCTGGGAGCAGGCGGGCCCGGTCCCGCGCGAGTCCAGGGACCAGCTCGAGCAGGGCCTGCGCAAGGTCGAGGACGCGGTCAAGCGGGCCGAGGAAGCCCAGTGGAAGCGCTCCAACCCCGAGGCGCTGGCCCGCGCCGAGGCGACCGTCGGCCAGCTCAGGACGGCGCTCGAGTCGCTCGAGGGCCAGCTGGCCAAGGCTCAGGCCCGCAACGACGCGGCCGCCGTGCGCAAGGCCGAGGAGGCCATCGAGGCCCGGCGTTCCTGGCTGGTCGAGGCCGAGCGCACGCTGGCGGAGTTCTCCGGCTAGCACGACAGACGACCGACGACGGCGGGTTCTGCCGTCGTCGGTGGGCTGGCGCCTCGGTCGGCGCGCGTGAGGCGCTCCGCGCTTCTTGCTGTTATCTCGAATAGTTGGCTCGTCAGCTGTCGCGGCCGAGCGTCTTCTTGAATTCCCGTAGCAGGCGGTCGGGATCGGTGTCACGGGCGGCGGCGGCGGCCGGCGCGGGCCGGGTGGGAATCGGGCCGGAGCCGGGATCGGCGGTCGCGGCGTCGGCCGGGCCGGCCTTCGCGTAGGTCAGGAACAGCAGCGCGCTGACGACAACACCCGAGGGCGATCGCGGTCACCGCGGCCAGCAGCAGCCACGTCAGCCGATTCGACCGCACGATCATGCCGACCGGCAGCACCAGCTGCGCAGGGCCGGATTCCTTACCCACTCCCCCAAAGGCAACAACGGCCCCATAAATGTCCCTCCAGGGCAGATCCCGGTAAACCACGTACCGGCCCATCGTAGGGCGGCGCACGCGCCCCGGCCGACGGACCCGGTCGACGTTAGCGCTACGGCCCGCAGCGCTAAGAGACTCTGGCGCTGTGGCCCTCTGCGCCAATAGGTCTAGCGCGGTGGGCCACAGCGCCAACAACGGATGAGCGCAACGGGCCACAGCGCCAATGAAGGGTGGTACGTGGGCGGGACGGACGGGGGTGACGGGACGGACGGGGGTGACGAGACAGATGGGGTGGGCGGGACGGAGGGAGGCGGCGACGGACAGAGGTCGGCAGCGGGAGGACGGCGCGGGAAGCGCCGCCGCGCCCCGGCGGCCCCCGCCATTCCCGCGACCCCCGGGCTCTGCACGACCCACGCAGTTCAGAGACATAGCGGACGGATGGAGGCGGAGCAGCGGTCCGTTCGAGATGACGGGTTTGGGGGTTTTGGTTTTTAGTTGGTGACGCGGTAGACGTCGTAGACGCCGTCGATGTTGCGGACGGCGCGCAGGACGTCGCCGAGGTGCTTGGGGTCGCCCATCTCGAAGGTGAAGCGGCTGAGCGCGACCCGGTCGCGGGTGGTCTGGACGCTGGCCGACAGGATGTTGACGTGCTGGTCGGACAGGATGCGGGTGACGTCGGAGAGCAGCCGGGTGCGGTCGAGCGCCTCGACCTGGATCGCGACCAGGAAGACGGAGGCGTCGGACGGGGCCCAGTGCACGCTCACCATCCGCTCGAGCTGGGTGTCGCTCAGGTGCGCGAGGTTCACGCAGTTGGCCCGGTGCACGGAGACGCCGTGCCCGTGGGTGACGAAACCCTGGATCTCGTCCCCCGGGACCGGGGTGCAGCACTTGGACAGGCGCACCCAGACGTCGGCCGCGCCCTCGACCTCGATGCCGGAGTCGCTGGCGGTGCCCGGCCGCGACGCGCGGGAGACCTTGGGGATCGGGGTGATCTCGGCCAGGTCCTCCTGCCCGCCGGCCGTGCCGCTGACCGCGCGGACGAGCTTCTCGACGACCGACTGGGCGCTGATCCGGCCCTCGCCGACCGCCGCGTAGAGGCCGGACAGGTCCGGGTAGCGGAGGTCGCCGGCGATCGCGCGGAGCATCTCGGCCGACATCAGGCGCTGCAGCGGGAGGTTCTGCTTGCGCATCACCTTGGCGATCTGGTCCTTGCCGGCCTCGACCGCGGCCTCGCGGCGCTCCTTGGAGAACCACTGGCGGATCTTGTTCCGCGCGCGGGCGCTCTTGACGAACTCGAGCCAGTCCCGGTTCGGGCCCGACTCGGCCGACTTGGAGGTGAAGATCTCGACCGTGTCGCCGTTGTCGAGGGTGGACTCGAGCGCGACCAGGCGGCCGTTGACCCGGGCGCCGGTCGTGCGGTGGCCGACGTCGGTGTGGATCGCGTAGGCGAAGTCGACCGGGGTGGCGCCCTGCGGCAGGGCGATGACCTCGCCGCGGGGGGTGAAGACGTAGACCTCGGCCCCGGCCAGGTCGAAGCGGAGGGAGTCGAGGAACTCGGCCGGGTCTTCGGTCTCGCGCTGCCAGTCGACGAGCTGACGGAGCCAGGCCATCTCGGCCGCCTCGTCGCCCTTCTTGGCCTTGTCCTTGTCCAGGGTCACGCCGCCGGGCAGGACCGGGCCGTGCGCGACCATGTCTTCCTTGTACTTCCAGTGCGCGGCGACGCCGTACTCGGCCCGCTTGTGCATGCCCCAGGTGCGGATCTGCAGCTCGACCGGCTTGCCGCCGGGGCCGATGACGGTCGTGTGGAGGCTCTGGTACATGTTGAACTTCGGCATCGCGATGTAGTCCTTGAACCGGCCGGGGACCGGGTTCCACCGCGCGTGCACGGTGCCGAGGGCCGCGTAGCAGTCCCGCACGCTGTCGACCAGGACCCGGATGCCGACCAGGTCGTAGATGTCGTCGAACTCGACGTTGCGGGCGATCATCTTCTGGTAGATCGAGTAGTAGTGCTTGGGGCGGCCGCTGACCGTGCCCTTGATCCGGGCCTCGTGCATGTCGGCCGACAGGTCGGTGATGACCTCCTGCAGCAGCTGGTCCCTTCGCGGGGACCGCTGCGAGACCAGGCGGGCGATCTCGTCGTAGCGCTTGGGGTAGAGGGTGGCGAACGCGAGGTCCTCCAGCTCCCACTTGACCGTGTTCATGCCCAGCCGGTGCGCGAGCGGGGCGTAGATCTCGAGGGTCTCGCGGGACTTTCGCTCCTGCTTGTCCCGGGGCATGTAGCGCAGGGTGCGCATGTTGTGGAGGCGGTCGGCGAGCTTGATGACGAGCACGCGGATGTCGCGGGACATCGCCACGACCATCTTGCGCACGGTCTCGGCCTCGGCCGAGTCGCCGTACTTGACCTTGTCGAGCTTGGTGACGCCGTCGACGAGCGCGCAGACGTCCTCGCCGAAGTCGCTGCGGAGCTCGGTCAGGGTGTAGGCGGTGTCCTCGACGGTGTCGTGCAGGAGGGCGGCGCAGATCGTCTCGGTGTTCATGCCGAGCTCGGCCAGGATCGTGGC
Organism: uncultured Actinomycetota bacterium; assembly: GCA_963836195.1. Classification (GTDB taxonomy): domain Bacteria; phylum Actinomycetota; class Actinomycetes; order Streptosporangiales; family Streptosporangiaceae; genus Trebonia. The sequence continues at coordinate 44,526 of CAWIIX010000008.1, forward strand.
GACCGCGAGGGGATGGGTGATGTACGGGTCGCCCGACTTGCGCTTCTGGTCCTTGTGCCAGTGCGCCGCGACTCCGTAGGCGCGCTCCACCTGGCGGACGTCCGCCTTCGGGTGGTGCGCGCGGATGGTTTTCATCAGCGGTTCGAGAACAGGGTTCATGCCGGACCCCCGCTGGGCTCCGAGCCTGGCCAGGCGGCGGCGAACGCCAACGCCGGGCTGGGCGGCAGGTTGGGGCGACGCCGACTCGTGACGGGCTTCCTGGCGGTCCTGACGGTCCTGACGGGCCTGGCGCGCGGGCACGCGACGCTGCGGCCGGGTCGCCGGGGTCTCGTCCGTCTCGGTCTGGTTCTGCGGCACCTGCTCGCGCTGATGCCGCAGTCTCCGCAGTCTCCTCGATTCGGGCAGCCCCCTCGGCGTCGGCCGTGGCGGTCGTCATTACCTCACCGGCCACAAGCGCTCCTCGCATCTGCCAAGTCCTCAGTCTACTTACGGTTAATAACTCCCGGGTAGCTACTGAGATTCCTGTGCACGCACGAAGCGGGTGGTTACCTGCCGGTTTGGCTCGTCTGGGGTCGTCTTGGTCGGATCGCCTTGATTGGCTCGTGCTGGTCGGCTCGTAGTGGTCGGCTCGTGTTGGTCGGCTCGTGTTGGTCGGCTCAGACCGTGAGCAGAGCGCGGACCTCCAAGTCGGGGATGTTGAGACGGCCCTTGAGGAAGGAGAGCTCCATCAGCACGGCGACGCCCACTACCTCGGCCCCGGCCCGGCGGACCAGGGTGGCGGTGGCGTTGGCGGTGCCGCCGGTGGCGAGCACGTCGTCCACGATCAGCACCCGCTCCCCGGGCTGGAAGGCGTCCTGATGGACCTCGAGGGTCGCGCTGCCGTACTCCAGGTCGTACTCCTGGGCGAACGTCGCCGACGGGAGCTTGCCCTGCTTGCGGACCGGCACGAAGCCGGCCCTGATCTCGAACGCGACCGGGGCGGCGAGGATGAACCCGCGCGCCTCGATCCCGACTACCTTGTCGACCGGGCCGAAGGTGGCGGCCATGGCCTCGACGACGTCACCGAACGCGTCCGAGTCGCCCAGCAGCGGCGTGATGTCCTTGAACAGCACGCCGGGCTGCGGGTAGTCGGGTACGTCGCGGACGTGGGCCGTGATGAGCTCGGCGATGTCCGTCACGGCTGGGCTACCGCCTCTTCTTCCTGGCGCCGGGACGGCGCTGGGCGCTGCCGCCGGTTCGCGGTTGCGGCCGGCTGCCGGGTGCCGGCGTTGGCGCCGGCGCGGGGTTGGCCGGCCGGGTGGCGCCGGTGGTCCCGTCGGCGGGCCGAGCCCGGGGCGGGACGGTCACGCCGTCGTCGTCGTCGTTGTCAGTGTGGGGATCGCTGGTGTCGTCAGCGCTGGCGCCGGCCGTTTCGGCCGGCTGGGGCTGGGGGCTGCGAGCGGCGGGTGCGTCGCCGGCCTCGGCCACCGCGGACGGCGCGCCGGTGCTGGCCGCGTCGGCGGCGCGGCGGCCGCCCGCCAGGCGGCGCTTGACCTTGACCGCCAGGTCCTTGTACTCGGGCTGGCGCTCCTTGAGGTCCGCCAGCACCGGGGTGGCGATGCAGATCGAGGAGTACGTGCCCGACAGCATGCCGACGAACAGCACCAGGGCCAGGTCCTTGAGCGTGCCCGCGCCGAGCAGGCCTGCGCCGATGAACAGGATGCTGGCGACCGGGATGAGCGCGGTGATCGAGGTGTTGATCGATCTGACCAGGGTCTGGTTGAGCGCCAGGTTGGCCGCGTCGCTATAGGTGGAGCGCTGGGACGTGAGCAGGCCGGCGGTATTCTCGCGGACCTTGTCGAAGACCACCACCGTGTCGTAGAGCGAGTAGCCGAGGATGGTGAGCAGGCCGATCACGGTCGTCGGCGAGACCTCGAAACCGGTCAGCGCGTACACGCCGATTGTGATCACGATGTCGTGCAGCAGCGCCACGAACGCGGCGATAGCCATCCGCCACTCGAACGCGATCGACAGGTAGCCGACGATCACCACCAGGAAGATGATCAGCGCCTCGACTGCCTTGGTGGTGATCTGGCTACCCCAGCGTCGGACCGACGAAGCTTGGCGTCATCTGCGCCGGGGTGATGTTGAACTTCTGCTCGAGCGCGTCGGCGACCTTCACGTTGACGTTAACGGGCGAGGTCGGCAGCGCCTTCGTCGTGACCAGCCACTGCGAATTGGCCAGGGACGAGTTCACGGGCGGGGAGGAGATCTGCACGGTCGCGTCGCCGCCGCCGTTGGCCTGCACCACCCGCGAGATCTCGCCCTGCACGGTGGCCTGGCTGCCCTGGCTCGTGCTGTACGGGAACTGGAAGGTCGAGCCGCCCTTGAAGTCGACCGAGAAGTCCAGCCCCTTCACCAGCAGCGCGACCACGCTCACGAGCAGGATGATGCCGGAGATGGTGTACCACATCCGCTGACGGCGGACGAAGTTGATCGAGACCTCGCCCCGGTACAGCCTCCCGGCGATACCGCCGAAGCCCAGCCATCATGCCTCCTTGGAGGTGGTCGAGGAGTTGCCGCCGGCCGGGTCCGCCCGGTGCCTGTCGCGCCCGTCCGACTCGAGCGGACCGTGCGCCTGCCGATCGCCACGGCGACTTGGCGCCGAGCCGATCCGGGTCAAGCCCGGACCACTTGTTCCCGCTGCTGAAGAACTTCGTCCCGGCCAGCAGGGTCACCATCGGCTTGGTGAACAGGAAGACCACGATGACGTCGATGATCGTGGTCAGGCCGAGGGTGTAGGCGAAGCCCTGGACGTCGCTGGTGGCGAAGTGGTACAGCAGCACCGCGGCCAGGAACGACACCGTGTCGGAGACCAGGATCGTCCGCCGCGCCCGTTTCCACCCGGCTTCGACCGCCGGGCGGAGCGCCTTGCCGTCCCGCACCTCGTCTCTGAGCCGCTCGAAGTAGACGATGAACGAGTCGGCCGTGATGCCGATCGCCACCACGAGGCCGGCGATCGCGGACAGGGACATGGTGAAGTTCTGGTACTTACTGAGCAGCACGACCGAGAAGTAGGCCAGCATCGCCGCGATCAGCAGGCTGGAGACCGACACGATGCCGAGCCCCCGGTAGTAGTAGAACAGGTAGATCACGACCAGGATCAGGCCGAGGATGCCCGCAAGCAGCCCCGCGTTGAGCGACGCGTGCCCGGTCTGCGGTGAGATGTAGAGCTGGTCCTGAAGCTGGAAGGTCAGCGGCAGCGACCCGAACTTGAGGACGTTCTGGAGCTGGGTCGCCTGGGCCTGGGAGAAGCCGTTCGGCTGCGGTCCGGTGATCTGGAACGAGCCCGAGGTGAGCGCCCCGTTGGTCTCCGGCGCCGACGACACGTCGCCGTCGAGCGTGATCCCGATCTGGTCAAGCACGGCGTCGTTTTCGTTGGTCGTGGAGCTGGGGAAGTACTTCTGGTACTGACTGGAGGTCAGCGTGCCGAACGCCGAGGCGCCCGCGCTGTTCAGCGTGATGTTGACGACCCACTGGCCGGTGCTGGTGTCAAGGGCGGCATCGACCGAGGAGATCTCGGTGCCCTGAACCACGGCCGGCCCGAGCACGTACTTGTTGCCGGACGCGTCGCAGGAGACGGTCTGGTCCTTGGCGTTGTCCCACGGGGAAAGGTCTTCTGTGTACCCGGGGACGGTGCTCTTCCAGCTGTCGTTCACGGTGTACTGCGTTCGGGCCGGGCTTGCAGACCAGGGCGTCGAACTTCTTCATCGTGGCCGCGCTGACCGCCGACGGGTTGCCGAAGGTGGTGCTCGTCGAGGCGGTGGCACCCGGGTTGGCGCTGGCGGTGCCGCTCGGGGTGGCGCTCGCCGTGGGGGTGGCGGTGGCGGACGTTGATGTCTTCGTCGTCGCCTTCGCCGAAGCCGTGCCGGTGGGGGTGGCAGTCGGGCTGCTCGCCAGCTTCGCGGAGACGTCGGAGGTCGACGCCTTCGCGGTGGCGCTCGGGCTCGAGCCGACCGACGGCGTCGGAGACCCGGTGGGCGTGGCGGTGCCGCTCGCCGTCCCACTGGGCGTCGGCGACGGGGTCCCGGTCGCCTTGGCCGCGGGGGCGGTCGACGCGCCGGTGTACGCCTCGCTCAGCAGCACCGGCCGGAAGGCCAGCCTGGCGGTCGTGTCGATCAGGTTGACGACGCTGGTGGCGGCCTTGCCGGGCACGGTCACGGTGATCTGGTCGTTGCCCTGCGTCTGGACCTGCGCGCCGGAGTTGCCGGTGCCGTTGACCCGGTTCTCCAGCACCCCGACGGACGCCTGCATCGCCTGGGCCGACGGCACCGCGCCGTTCGGGGTCGCTGCCTTGAGCACCACCTGGGTGCCGCTCGACAGGTCGAGCCCGAGGGCGACCTTGAACTGGTTGTGCCAGTTGCCTGGGTTGAAGGTCTGGGCGCCGAGGATCGAGATCAGCATGATCAAGATCAGCGCCGCCAGTCCAGCCAGCGCGCGGCCCGGTCGTGAGCCGCTTCTGCTTGGGGGTGCCACTTATCGCCTGCCTGGGTTGAAGTCGCCGGGGCGGGTGCCGCTAGTCCTTGGTGGTGCTGGCGGTGGTGCTGCTGCTGCTGCCGTTGCCGTTGGAGCTGCCGGTCTCGGCGGCGTCGTCGCTCGTGAACGACTCCCAGTCGGCGTCGGTGTGCGCCTCGTCGGTGTCGGTGTCGGCGTCGTGGTCGACGTCCGCGTCCTCGTCCGCGTCGTCGACGTCCGTCTCGGTCTCGTCGACCGGGTCGCCGGGGCTGACGACCTCCATGATCGCGCGCTTCATGTAGCGCACCTCGACGCCCGGCGCGACCTCGAGGATCACGTCGTCGCCGTCGACGTCGACGACAGTGGCGTACATGCCCGCCGTGGTCCGCACGCGCGCGCCCGGCTCCACGCTGTTCGTCTGCTGTGCGGCCTGCTGCTTGCGGCGCTGCTGCGGCCTGATCATCAGGAAGTAGAACGCCACGACGACGATCAGGATGAGGATCAGCGTGGACGGGTTGAAGCCGCTGCTCTTAGTCGGAGTGGCAGCAAGATCATAATTCCCCAGCATCGGGGCATCCTTCCGGTTGACTTTCCGCTCAGCTGGCTGGCCCCGGTCATTGCGGTGACAGGCACTGCCAACCTGCGCAGTGTAGCGGCGCTATGAATAACGCATAACCACCCTACGGGGTTTCCGTCTGTGATCGTTACGTCCGGACGAGTTCGCTGACACAGCCGGTGACGCTCAGTGGCGGCCGTTGCTGGAGTTTCGCGTGCCCGGTCAGTCGAAAAGTGTCGGCAGATCGTTTGCGGGGGGCGGGGTGAGGCCCAGGTGGGCCCAGCCGGCCGGGGTCGCCACCCGGCCGCGCGGGGTCCGCGCCAGCAGGCCGTGCCTGACCAGGAACGGCTCGGCCACCACCTCGACCGTCTCCGCCTCCTCGGCCACCGCGACGGCGAGGGTGGACAGGCCGACCGGGCCGCCGCCGAACCTTCTGATCAGCGCGTCAAGGACGGCGCGGTCGAGCCGGTCGAGGCCGAGCTCGTCGACCTCGTAGAGCTCGAGCGCGGTCCTGGTGAGCTCCCTGGTGACCAGGCCGTCGGCGCGGACCTCGGCGTAGTCGCGGACCCGGCGGAGCAGCCGGTTGGCGATCCGCGGGGTGCCCCGTGACCGCGAGCGAGAGCTCCTCGATGCCGCCGTCCTCGATCCGCACGCCGAGCAGCCCGGCCGACCGTTTGACGATGATCGCGAGCTCCTCGGGCTGGTAGAAGTCCAGGTGCCCGGTGAAGCCGAACCGGTCGCGCAGCGGCGCGGGCAGCAGGCCGGCCCTGGTGGTCGCGCCGACCAGGGTGAACGGGGCGATGTCGAGCGGGATCGCGGTCGCGCCGGGGCCCTTGCCGACCACGATGTCGACCCGGAAGTCCTCCATCGCGAGGTACAGCATCTCCTCGGCCGGGCGGGCGAGGCGGTGGATCTCGTCGATGAAGACGACCTCGCCCTCCTGCAGCGTGGACAGCACCGCCGCGAGGTCGCCCGACCGCTCGATCGCCGGGCCGCTGGTGATGCGCAGCGGCGCGCCGAGCTCGGCCGCGATGATCATCGCGATCGTCGTCTTGCCGAGGCCGGGCGGCCCGGACAGCAGCACGTGGTCCGGCGGGCGGCCGCGCCGCAGGGCGCTGTGCAGCAGCAGCGTGAGCTGCTCGCGGACCCGGTGCTGGCCGACGAAGTCGTCGAGCCGCTTGGGCCGCAGCGCGCCCTCGATCATCCGCTCGTCGCCGTCGGCCAGCGGCGAGACAACGCTGTCGGCCGGCTCTGGTTGCCTGGTTGCCGTGGCGGTCCTGGTGGTCCTCGGCTCCCACGCCTGCCGGCGGCGTTCGAGCTCGGCTTCCTCGGCCCCGGTGAGGGCGTCGCGGCCGTCTGACATGGCTCCGTCGGTCATGGCTCCGTCCGTCACTGCCGGGACAGCTTCCGCAGCGCGGCCCGCAGCGCGGTGGCCACGTCCGGCGTCTGGTCACCGGACTCGGCCTCGACCGCGTCGACCGCCGCGTCGGCGTCGCGGGCCGACCAGCCGAGGTTGACCAGGCCCGACTGCACCTGGTCGCGCCACGACGGCGCGGCCCGGCGGGCGGGCCCGGTCCCGTTGCCGGCGAGCTCGCCGGGGGCGCCGAGGCGGTCCTTGAGCTCGAGGATGATCCGCTGGGCGCCCTTGTTGCCGACGCCCGGGACCATCGTCAGGGCCTTGACGTCCTCGGCCGCGACGGCGCGGCGGAGCGCGTCGGGCGAGTGCACCGCCAGCATCGCCAGCGCCAGCCGGGGGCCGATGCCGCTGGCGGTCTGCAGGAGCTCGAAGACGTTCCGCTCGTCGTCGGTGCCGAAGCCGAACAGGGTGAGCGAGTCCTCCCGCACGACCAGCGAGGTCGCCACCCGGGCGGGCTCGCCCAGCTTGAGCGACGCGAGGGTGCCGGGGGTGCACTGGACCCGCAGCCCGAAGCCGCCGACGTCGATCACGGCGCCGTCCGGGCTGACCCCGGCGACGCTGCCGCTCAGGTGCGCGATCACGGTGTACCTCCAGCTACCGGGCCGCGCGGTTACGGTCGGCGGACTGATCTTGAGGGCCGGGGCGCGCCACAGATGGCAGATCGCCAGGGCGAGCGCGTCGGCGGCGTCGGCCGGGCGGGGCGGGCTGGCCATCCGCAGCAGCCGCATCACCATCGTCGTCACCTGGTCCTTGTCGGCGCGGCCGTTGCCGGTCACCGCCGCCTTGACCTCGCTCGGGGTGTGCAGCGTGACCGGCAGCCCGCGCCGGGCGGCGCAGACGATCGCCACCGCCCCGGCCTGCGCGGTGCCCATCACCGTGCGCACGTTGTGCTGGCTGAACACCCGCTCCACGGCCACCGTGTCGGGCCGGTACTCGGTCAGCCAGCGCTCGATCTCTTCCTCGATCGCGAGCAGGCGGGCGGCGATGTGCGCGTCGGCGTCGGTGCGCACCACGCCGACGGCGACCAGCGTCGGCGGGCGGCCGGGGACGCCCTCCACCACGCCGAGCCCGCACCTGGTCAGGCCGGGGTCGATGCCGAATACCCGGGCAGGCGGCCGCGGCGCGTAGGGCGGGGTCACCACGTCCACCCGGTCATCGCGCTCCCGTCCGCCAGCGAACATCTGTTCGCTAGGAACCCTACCGCGTCATAGCGCTTGAATCCCGCAGAAAGCCTCGTGTCGCCGGTACCCCGGTCCGCGGTCGCCGGTGGCGGGCGGCCGGGACGGCCGCCATCAGCCGGTCCACGACCGCCTGCGGGTCTTCCTCGTCGCGGAGCATGGGCAGCACCGCTACGGAGAAACTGTCAGGCACGGGCGCACCTCTCGTCGGACATCGCGTGATCAGAAGTCGTCGAGCATGTAGGCGGTGGCGGCGAAGGCCGCGTCGAGGGCGGCGTCGTCGTCCGGTGTGCCCCCGCCGCCAGGCCGGACAGCCGGAGCGTCGCCACGGGCGTCCCCGCGTACAGGGCCGCGAGGCCGCGGGCGCCCAGCCGGAGCGGGGCGGCGGCCTGACCGGGACGCGCTCGCGGGCCGCCCGGCGAAACGCCGCCGCTGACGGGCCCGTCGGGGACGAGCGCGCCCTTGCCGTCGGCGACCGTCAGCTGCCACCGACCCGAGTTCGCGGGCCGCGCCTGGTCGTGAACCTCGAGCGGCACGCTGACGGAGACGGCGGGCGGGAAGCCGCGGGCGGCGATCGCGGCGGGCCCGTCGACCACGCGCAGCATCCACATCGAGCGCTTGCTGATGGTGGCGTCACGCTCGGCGGTGAGCCACCAGAACGGGTCGTTCGGCGCGGTCAGCGCGGTGACCGTGCGCGCGACCGAGGAGTGCGAGGCGATCACCGACCAGAGCGCGAGCAGCGATTCCCTGCCGACGGCGTGCACCCGCTCCACGACCAGATTGCCGTGGCCGTCACCGCCCCACCCGTAGCACGCGTAGCCGTCGTCGCCGGCCAGGTAGGAGTACCGGTCGGGGTCGCCCAGCCACTGCCTGGTCGGGCCCTCGTCCCAGGTGAGCGCGCCCGCGTCGCGGGCGGCGTGGTGGGCGCCGCCGATCCGCCGATGACCTCGGCGGTGTCGTCCGGGCCGGCCCGGCGGATCTCGGGTGCCGGCGTGGTGGGGGCGGAGACGGCGGCGTCCGGGGCCATCAGCGTGCGCAGCGAGCGGGCCGGGACGGTCGCCACGTACTTCCCGCCTGCCAGCTCCCAGCCGAGCGACCGGTAGATCGGCATCGTCGCGGGATACAGAGCCGACAACGGGTAGCCGCGCTCCGCGACCGCGTCCAGCAGCGCGGTCATCAGGCGGCGGCCGATGCCGCTGCCCCGGTACTCGGGCGCGACCTTGACGGAGGCGATGCCCGCGCAGGGGATGGCGCGGCCCAGCCACCACTGGCGCATGTCGTGAATCATCGCCGCTCCGGCCGGCCTGCCGCCGGCGAACGCGCCAAGGAACAGCCCCTGCCCGGCTCGCAGCCCGGCCAGGTACGACCACTGCGCCCGCTGCCCGGCCGAGTAGATTCCGAACGCCCGCTGTCCCAGGTCGAGCTGGGCTTCCATGTCGTCGTCGCCCGTAATCGGCCGAATCACCACGTCATCCACGACCCACCACCCTACGGGCGCCGCCGTCTTCAGCGCCGTGCAGGGCCGGACGGGGTGGTCCCCGGCCGGTCCCGCGCGGACCCGGTCACATGGTCAGCTGAGCTTCTCCATGATCTCGTCCGACACGTTGTAATTCGCGTACACGTCCTGGACGTCGTCCGAGTCCTCGAGCACGTCGATCAGCTTCAGGACCTTGCGGGCCTGCTCCTCGTCCAGGTCGATCTCGGTGCTGGGCAGGAACGCCACGTCGGCCGACTCGTAGTCGATGCCCGCGTTCTGCAAGGCGGTGCGCACCGCGACCAGGTCGGTCGGCTCGGAGACGACCTCGAAGGACTCGCCGAGGTCGTTGACCTCCTCGGCGCCCGCGTCGAGGACCGCGAGCAGCACGTCGTCCTCGGACAGGTCCTTCGTCTTCTCGACGACGATGACGCCCTTGCGGTTGAACAGGTACGCCACCGAGCCCGGGTCGGCCATCCGGCCGCCGTTGCGGGTGAACGCGACCCGGACGTCGCTGGCGGCGCGGTTGCGGTTGTCGGTCAGGCACTCCACCAGGACCGCCACCCCGCCGGGACCGTAGCCCTCATAGGTGATGTTCTCGTACTGGGCGCCGCCGGCCTCCTGGCCGGAGCCGCGCTTGACCGCGCGGTCGATGTTCTCGTTCGGCACCGAGGACTTCTTGGCCTTCTGGATCGCGTCGAACAGCGTCGGGTTGCCCGCCGGGTCACCGCCGCCGGTCCGCGCCGCCACCTCGACGTTCTTGACCAGCTTGGCGAAAAGCTTGCCTCGCTTAGCGTCGACCACCGCCTTCTTGTGCTTGGTGGTGGCCCACTTGGAGTGGCCGCTCATGACGTCCCCTTCACCATTGAAACGAAAAGCTCGTGAATGCGCAGGTCCGGGGTCAGCTCCGGGTGGAACGCGGTGGCGAGCAGCACACCATGCCGGACGGCGATGATCCTACCGTTATCTTCGCCTAGCACGGCGACCCCGCGGCCGGCCTGCGCGACCCACGGGGCCCGGATGAACACCGCGTGAAACGTGCGCGTCATCCGCATTATCACCCAGCCGCAGGGTTACGTCGCGCTCGAACGAGTCCACCTGCCGGCCGAACGCGTTGCGCCGCGCGGTCATGTCGATGCCGCCGAACGTCCGCTGGCCGGCGGCGCCGTCCTCGAGCCGGTCGGCCAGCATGATCAGCCCGGCGCAGGAGCCGAAGACGGGCAGCCCGTCGGCGATGAGCTTGGAGACCGGGTCGAGCAGCTCGAACGCGGTCGCCAGGCGCCATAGCGTGGTCGATTCCCCGCCCGGGATGACGAGGCCGTCCACCGCCTCGATCTCGCTCAGGCGGCGGACCGGCCTGCGCGGTCGCGCCCGCCTGCGTCGAGCGCGCGGACGTGCTCGCGGACATCGCCCTGGAGGGCAAGTACCCCGATTACGGGCACGTTCCGGCTCCTTCCAGGTCGCTTGCTAGGTGTGTCAGCGTGCCAAATGTGCTCTTGGGTCCACTCTTGCCGGCCCAAATGCGCATTCGGCACACAGGGTGGGGGTGGGGGGTGGGGCACAGTGGAGGTGGGGGTGGGGGTGGGGCACACAGGGTTGAGGCGGGGGTGGGGATGGGTGCGGCGTTACCAGCCGCGGGAGGCGTAGCGCTGGTCGGCCGGCAGGGTGTCGATGTTGATGCCGACCATCGGCTCGCCGAGGCCGCGGGAAACCTTGGCGATCACGTCGGGGTCATCGTAGAAGGTGGTCGCCTTGACGATCGCGGCCGCGCGCCTGGCCGGGTCGCCGGACTTGAAGATGCCCGAGCCGACGAACACGCCCTCCGCGCCGAGCTGCATCATCATCGCGGCGTCGGCCGGGGTCGCGATGCCGCCGGCGGTGAACAGCACGACCGGCAGCCTGCCCGCCCGGGCGACGTCGGCCACCAGGTCGTACGGGGCCCGCAGCTCCTTGGCGGCGGTGAACAGCTCCTCGGGCGGCAGGCCGGCCAGCTGGCGGATGCCCGCCGACAGCGACCGCATGTGCCGGGTCGCCTCGACCACGTTGCCGGTGCCCGCCTCGCCCTTGGAGCGGATCATCGCGGCGCCCTCGGCGATCCGGCGCAGCGCCTCGCCCAGGTTGGTCGCGCCGCAGACGAACGGCACGGTGAACTTCCACTTGTCGATGTGGTGGGCCTCGTCGGCCGGGGTGAGCACCTCGGACTCGTCGATGTAGTCCACGCCGATCGCCTGCAGCACCTGGGCCTCGGCGAAGTGGCCGATCCGGGCCTTGGCCATGACCGGGATGGAGACCGCGCCGATGATGCCGTCGATCATGTCCGGGTCGCTCATCCGGGCGATGCCGCCTTGCACGCGGATGTCGGCCGGCACCCGCTCGAGCGCCATCACCGCGACCGCGCCCGCGTCCTCGGCGATCTTGGCCTGCTCGGGCGTCACCACGTCCATGATGACGCCGCCCTTGAGCATCTCCGCCATGCCCCGCTTCACCCGCGCAGTGCCCGTCTCGGGGAAATTCACATTCGATGATTCCGAACGGACCGGGGCGACTGCCTCGGCGCCCGACGTCGCGTCGACGGTGGACACTGAAAACCTCCTGGTGCGGGTGTGGATGTTTACATCGTACGTGGCCACCCTGTGTGACGCCCGCCACAGAGGAACCGTCACCCGCAGGATCAATCAGCTGCTTCGGTCACCGTCCACCAAGGCGTCGTCGATGTCGAAGAACTCGGGCGCCCGGGCCGTGCCGGACAGGTGCAGCACCCGGGCCAGCGGGCGACGGCGGTCGTCGAGCGTGCGGCCGGCGAGGTCGTTGTAGAACTTCCGTGCGAGGTAGACCTGGTGCGAGGCGGCCTCGACCTCGTCCACGAGCTCGGTCGCGCCCTCGTTCTCGGTCAGCTCGGTCCGGAAGCCGGGCTCGTCCAGGGTCGCGCGCAGCGCGCGGGTCAGGTCGGACTCGGCCAGGCCGAGCTCGGACGGGCCGGCCTGCCGCGCGCGGCGGACCGCGTCGGCCAGCAGCAGGCTGGTGGCCGGGTCGATCATCCCGGAGGAGGCGAGGTCGGCGGCGGCCGAGGAACGGCGGACCAGGGCCAGGTCCAGCGCGGTCCGGGCGGACTCGACCCGGTTGTGCAGCCGGTCGAGGCGGCTGGCGCGCCAGGAGACCCAGAAGCCGAACAGCACCAGGACCAGGACGGCCAGCACCACGATGGTCCAGATCACGACGGCCTCACTTCTTGCTGTTATTCACTGACGATGAGACGCGGCGAATTAATGTGCGACGTTTGTATGCGGTTTCCGGGGCAAACGTCGCACGATAATTCCTCGCGGGACGCTTCTTGCTGTTATCTGGACGGCTCGGGGCGGAGGGTGTGGCGCTGTGGCCCGTTGCGCTAAGAGCGCCCTGGCGTTGTGGCCCGCAACGCCAATAGGTGTGGCGCTGCGGGCCACAGCGCCAACGGGCGATTAGCGCTGAGGGCCACGGCGCCAAGGGGGCGGGGTAGGCGTGGCCGGAAGCTGCCTGGCGGGGGGAGGTGGGACAGGGGGAGGTGGGACAGGGGGATGTGGGGCGGGAGAAGGCGGGATGGGAGAAGGTGGGACGGGGGGAGGCGGCACGGGAGCGGAGGTGGCGGGGCGTTGCCGCGCTTCGTGTCGGCGTCACTGGGCGAGGGAGACGGTGGAGCGGCCGAGGACGACCGTTTCGTAGACGCTGACGACGTTCCTGGAGACGACGTCCCAGTCGTAGTCGGCGACGGCGTCGAGGGCGGCGACCGAGAGCTCGGCCCGGCGGGCGGGGTCGTCGAGCAGCCGGGCGGTCACCTGCGCGAGGTCGGCGGCGTCGCCAACGCCGAACAGTTCCCCGGCCCGGCCGTCGCGCAGCACCTGGCGGAACGCGGGGATGTCGCTGGCGACGATCGGCACCCCGGCCGCCATCGCCTCGGCGGTGACGATGCCGAAAGACTCGCCGCCGGTGTTGGGCGAGCAGAAGACGTCGACCGAGTGCAGGACGCGGACCTTATCCTCCTCCGACACCTCACCCAGGAAAACGGCCCGGTCGCGCAGGTCGGCCGGGAGCTTGTGGCGCTGCTCGTCGGCGTCGCCGGGGCCCGCGATGAGCAGCCGCAGCCCCGGCCGCCCGGGCGCGAGCAGCTCGAACGCGTCAAGCAGGACCGACAAGCCCTTGCGGGGCTCGTCCATCCGGCCCAGGAAGCCGATCACGCCGCCGGTCCCCGGCCACCCCGCGAGCGGGTTCGCGTGCTGGTAGCGGTGGGTGGCGACCCCGTTCGGGATCAGCACCGCGTCGCCGCCCAGATGCTCGACGAACGTGGTCCTGGCCGCCTCCGAGACCGCGATCCTGGCGTCGATCTTCTCCAGCGCGGTGCGGAGCACCGGCTGGGTGGCGAGCAGCACCCGGGACTTCGGCATCGCGGTGTGCACGGTCGCCACGATCGGCCCGGACGCCACCCAGCAGGCGAGCAGCGGCAGCGACGGGACGGTCGGCTCGTGCACGTGCAGCACGTCGAAGTCGCCGTCGCGGAGCCAGCGGCGCACCCGGTTGGCCGACAGCGGCCCGAACGAGAGCCGGGCGACCGAGCCGTTGTAGGGCACCGGCATGGCCCGGCCGGTGGGGACGACGTAGCTCGGCAGCGGCCGGTCCTCGTCGGCCGGGGCGATGACCGAAACCTGGTGGCCGATGCCGATCAGGGCCTCGGCCAGGTCCCTGATGTGCTGCTGCACGCCGCCGGGGACGTCCCACGAGTACGGACAGGCGATGCCGATCCTCATGGCAAGATCCCGTTTCCGTTGGTGGAGGGGCTGCTTGGTGTCACTGGCGGGTGGGGGCGTTGGCCGGGGTGGGGGCGTTGGCCGGGGTGGCGGGCGTTGGCCGGGGTGGGCGTGGTGCCGTTGCCGTTGTTGGTGCCGTTGCCGACGGAGCGGTTGCGGCTGCGGGCCAGGCGTTCCGGGTCGAGGTCGCTGACGAAGACCCTCTGCAGCATGTGCCAGTCTTCGGGGTGTTCGCGGATCGCCTCCTCGAAGACGGTGACCATCGCCTGGGTCATCGCGGCCGCCTTCTCCTTGCGGGTGCCGTCGGCCGGGACCGGGATTTCGTCGTAGATGTGGGCGCCCCACTCGTCTTCGCCCTCGAACCAGCAGGCGACCGGCATCAGCGCCGCCCCGGTCTGGATCGCCAGCGACGCCGGGCCGGCCGGGAACAACGCCTTCTCGCCGAAGAAGTCGACCTCGACCCCGGTGTCGGACAGGTCCCGGTCGGCGACTAGGCAGACCAGCTTGCCGGCCCGCAATCGCTGCGCCATGACCCCGAACGGGTGCGGGCCGCCGGTGGTCGGCAGCACCTCCATGCCGAGGCCCTGCCGGAAGTCGAGCCACTTCTGGAAGACCGCCTCGGGCTCGAGGCGCTCGGCGACGGTGGTGAACGAGCCTGCGCCGTAGCCGTTGATCCACAGGCCCGCCTGCTCGAAGTCGCCCATGTGGGGCAGCGCGAATATCACACCGCGGCCGTTCTTCATGTACTCCAGGGCCAGGTCGGCCTGGTCGAAATTGACGTGCATCCCGGCCGCGATCCGGTCGGCCCCGATCACCTGCATGCGGAACGTCTCCAGGTAGTACCGCCCGTACGAGCGCATGACCTCGCGGGAGAGCGTGCGCAGCTCCTTGCCTTCGTCCACGTAGGTGCCGTCGGGCTGGACGCCGGGAGAGTAAGCCGGGTCCGTTCGGAAAATTCTCAGGAGGTTGCCCTCGAGAACCTGCACGCCGCCGCCCTGCTTGCGCCACGCGGTGTCGGCGCCGAAGTTGAAGAGGGCGCGCGCCACTGACTCGGGGAGGCGACAGACCAGACCCCAGCCGGCGCCGAACGCCGCGCTGCTCAGTCGCTGCCTAAGGGTCGCCATCACTCTTCCTCGGTCGGGGCCGCACCGGGCGCGGTGGCCTGCGCCGGTGGTGCCGATGGTGCGGGTGATGCGGGTGATGCGGGTGATGCCGGTGGTGCGGATGATGTTGGTGGTGTGGGTGGTGCGGTTACCGGGGGCGCCGACTGGGGCGCTGTCGGCGGGGCGGCCTGCGGGGCGGGTGGTGCGGTGGGCTGCGGCGCGGTTGGCGGGGCGGGTGGTGCGGTGGGGTGCGGCGCGGTTGGCGGGGCGGGTGGCGCGGTGGGGTGCGGCGCGGTTGGCGGGGCGGCCGTGGCGGCCTGGGACTTGGCGTCGACGTAGACGGCCCGCATCCGCTGGCCGAGCGTGAGCGCGGTGCCCGCCGCGAGCCCCCACATGCCGATCGGCAGCACGTACGGGATGCCCAGGCCGGACAGGCCGATCGAGGTCAGGCCGATGATCAGCCGCTCCGGGCGCTCGATCAAGCCTACGTTGGCGTTCAGGCCGAGGCCTTCCGCCCGGGCCTTGACGTAGGAGACCGAGAGCCCGGCGGCCAGGCAGAACAGGCTGACCACGGCGAGCAGGTGGTTCGTGCGCATGAACCAGATCGTGATGCCGCCGAAGACGGCCGCGTCGCCGAACCGGTCCATCGTCGAGTCGAGGAACGCGCCGTACTTGCCCGAGTCGCCCTTGATCCTGGCCAGCTGGCCGTCGAGCATGTCGGTGAAAACGAAGCACGTGGCGATGAACGCGCCCGGGAACAGCTCACCGATCGGCAGCAGCCAGAGCGAGGCGGCGGCGACGCCGACGGTGCCGGCGACCGTGATCATGTTGGGGGTCACCGGGGTTCGCGCGAGCCCCTGGACAATCGGCTTGAACAGGCGCGCGAAGGCGGGACGGAGGAAGTTCAGCATGGCCGGTCAAGATCTTACTTGGGTCTTGTTTCCGCTCGCTGCGCTTGTGTGTCCCGCTTTGGCTTCATTACCTTCCGCGATCGTTGCGTATCGGGGAGCCCGTTACCCGCCGGCTACCTCATCGATTCCCCCCAGGGGTCTTGTGGTAACTCGTCCGACGGGTTCACTCTGTGAACACGGCAGCTCATCGAGCGCGAGGAAGCGCGAGGAGGCGACGAGAGTGACTGGAACATCAGGCTCAGGAGGCGCGGGAGCGGTAGGCGCGGGCAGGGATTCGGAGGCCGGCGGCGCCGGCGGCGGGGCGGCCAACATCCGCAACGTCGTGCTTGTCGGCCATTCCGGAAGCGGGAAGACCACGCTGGCGGAGGCGCTGCTCTCCCATACCGGCGCCGTCGCGCGGGCCGGGCGGGTCGAGGACGGCACCACGGCCAGCGACTTCGACGAGGTTGAACTGCGGCAGAAGCGATCGGTGAACCTGACGCTCCTGCCGTTTGTCGTTGACGGGGTCACCGTCAACCTGCTCGACACCCCCGGTTACGCGGATTTCACCGGTGACCTGCGGGCCGGGCTGCGGGCGGCCGACTGCGCGCTGTTCGTGGTGTCGGCGTGCGAGGGGATCGACGGGGTGACGCGGCTGCTGTGGGAGGAGTGCGCGGCGGTGGGGATGCCGCGGGCGGTCGTCATCACCAAGATCGACCACGGCCGGGCGGACTTCGCGACGGTGCTGGCGGAGTGCCAGGACGCCTTCGGCGAGGGCGTGGCGCCGCTGTACCTGCCGACGGCGGGCGGCGCGCCCGGCGTCAGCGGCCTGATCGGCCTGCTCTCGGAGAACCTGTACGAGTACTCGTCCGGCAAGCGCACCATCCGGCCGGTCACCCGCGGCAGCGACAAGGAGGCGATGGCGGCCGAGCGGGACGCGCTGATCGAGGGGATCATCACCGAGAGCGAGGACGAGACGCTCATGGAGCGCTACCTGTCCGGCGAGTCGGTGGACACCTCGGTGCTGATCTCTGACCTGGAGAAGGCGGTCGCGCGGGGCTCGTTCTACCCGGTGCTTGCGGTCGCCTCGCCGCTCGGGATCGGCCTCGCCGAGCTGCTCGAGGTGGTCACCCAGGGGCTGCCGTCGCCGCTTGAGCACCCGCTTCCGCCAGTGACGTCGGCCGTGGACGACACGCCGGTGCCCGGGCTCTCGTGCGACCCCGACGGGCCGCTGCTGGCCGAGGTGGTCAAGACCACCTCCGACCCCTACGTGGGGCGCATTTCACTCGTGCGGGTCTTCTCCGGCACGCTTTCGCCCGATGCCGTGGTGCACGTGTCCGGGCACGGGCGGGTCACCCGCGGTCACCCCGACCACGATGACGACGAGAAGATCGGCGCGTTGACCTCGCCCCTGGGCAAGGTGCAGCGGCCGCTGGCCTCGTGCTCGGCGGGCTCGGTGTGCGCGGTGGCGAAGCTGTCGACGGCGGAGACCGGCGACACGCTCTCGTCCAAGGAGCAGCCGCTGCTGATGGAGCCCTGGTCGATGCCGGAGCCGCTGCTCCCGGTCGCGTTCGTGGCCCGGTCGAAGGCGGACGACGACAAGCTCGCGACCGCGCTGGCGCGGCTGGTGGCCGAGGACCCGACCATGCGCCTGGAGATGAACGCGGAGACCCACCAGCTCGTGCTCTGGTCGATGGGCGAGGCCCACTCGGACGTGCTCCTGGACCGGCTGTCGTCCCGGTACGGGGTCGCGGTGGACACGGTGTCGCTGCGGGTGCCGCTGCGCGAGACGGTGGGCTGCTCGGCCCGCGGGCTCGGCCGGAACGTGAAGCAGACCGGCGGCCACGGCGAGTTCGGGATCTGCCATATCGAGGTGGAGCCGCTGCCCGCGGGCGCGACCGGGTTCGAGTTCGTGGACAAGATCGTCGGCGGGGTGGTGCCGCGGCAGTTCATCCCGTCGGTCGAGAAGGGCGTCCGGGCCCAGCTCGAGGCGGGCGTGCTGGCCGGGTACCCGATGACCGGCGTCCGGGTGACGTTGTTCGACGGGAAGGCGCACCCGGTCGACTCGTCCGACATGGCGTTCCAGAAGGCGGGGCGGGCGGCGCTGCGGGACGCGGCCGAGAAGGCCTCGCCGATGCTGCTCGAACCGGTCGACGAGGTGTCGATCCTGGTCCCCGACGATTACGTCGGCGCGGTGATGTCGGATCTGTCCGGTCGGCGCGGGCGGGTGATCGGCACCGCACCGGTGGGCATCGGCCGGACCCAGATCCGGGCCGAGGTGCCGGAGCTCGAGATCATGCGGTACTCGATCGACCTGCGGTCGGTCTCGCACGGCACCGGGTCGTTCACCCGCGGGTACCTGCGGCACGAGCCGCTGCCGTCGCACCTGTCGGCCAAGGTGGCGGCGGACTCGCGGCCCGACTAGGGGCGGTCGCGCCCGCCCGCGGCCGCCGCCGACTGGCAGTCGCCGACTGGCGGTCGCCGCCGGCGGTCGCCGTTGATGGTCCCGCGCCCCCGCAGTGCTGCAGCTGCGGGGGCGCGGGCGTTGGGGGTGGGTTACCGGCAGGCTAGGAGGCGCGGGCCACGTCGCTGGGCTCGCCGTTGGTCGGGCTCATCGCCCGGAGGGGAGGACGTCTGGGCCATCAGGCTCCTAGAGTTAATCTAAGACTTGAATTAACTCGCATGATACGGAGTGACGGGCTTCTGACAAGTCCTAAATTAAGTTTTTGCCTCGGTGTTTTTCTCAGCCCGCCGCGAGATCGCCCGCCCTGGCGGGCATCGCGCCGTCGAGGAAGCGCTCCATCGGGAGCGTGGCGGCGCCCAGCGCCACCGCGTCCGGGCCGAGGCTGCCGAGCTCGATCGAGGTCTGGGCGAACTGGTGGGTCAGCGAGTGCGCCCGCGCCGCCTCGCGGATGGCGGGCAGCAGCCGCTCGCCGAGCAGCAGCCCGGCCCAGCCGCCGAGGATGATGCGCTCGGGCCCGAACAGGTTCACCAGGTCGGCGATGCCGGCCCCGAGGTAGAGCGCGGTCTCGTCGAGGATCTCGGCCGACCGCGCGTCGTCCGCCGCGACCAGCGCGGCCAGCGCCGACTCCTCGTCCTTGCCCGGCAGCGAGCGCCCGTACCGGTCCAGGATCGCCCCGGCCCCCACGTACGCCTCCAGGCAGCCGCGGGAGCCGCAGCGGCAGGATCGGCCGCCCACCTCCACCGTGGTGTGGCCCCACTCGACCGCGGCGGCGGTGCCGCCCCGGCCGGGGGAACCGGTGACGATGCTCGCGCCGAGGCCGGAGCCCATCAGGCAGACCACGACCTGGCGGCCGCCGCGGCCGCCGCCGAACCACAGCTCGGCCTGCCCCATCGTCTTGGCCCCGTTGTCGATGTAGAGCGGGAAGTCGCCGGCCGGCCGTAGCAGGCGGCCGAGCGGCACCGCGTCCCAGCCGTAGGTCTGCGCGTAGACCAGGCTCTCCTCGCCCTCGTGCTCGACGACCCCGGGCACCCCGATGCCCGCGCCGAGCACCTCCGAGGGGGCGCACCCGCTGTCCGCGAGCACGCTCGCGAGGCCGGCGTTGACGCGGTCGACGACCACGTCGATGCCCTGCTGCTGCGCGTCGAGGTGATAGTCGGCGCTGGCCCGCATCGCCATCGTCATGTCGAACATCTCGACCCGGATGCGGGTCTCGCCCACGTCGACGCCGATGACCCGTCCGTAGTCGGGATCCATCTGCAGCAGCGCCCGGGGCCGCCCGCCGTCGGAGTCGACCGAGCCGGCCTCGGTGACGATCCCCTCGTCGATGAACTCCCTGACGACATTGCTGACAGAGGCGGTGCTGAGGCCGGTCGCCCAGCTCAGATCCTGCCTGCTGCACGGCTGCCCGATGAACAGCGACCACAGCAGAACAGAGCGGTTGTCCCTGCGCAAATCGCGGACGGTCGACCGTTTACGTTCCGCCACGGTCCCGTCACCCCCCAATTTTCTTTTTCTCGTTCTTAGAACAAGTACGCAGTGTAATCGGCGTCCGCGAGCGCAATTTCCGGCAGGGCCTTGCCAGATGCCGCGTACGGGATAAGGATCCGAGTTAGTTCAAGCCTTAGACGAAGTTGAGGAGGATCACATGGCCGATGAGGGACATGTTATTAGCGGTCGAAGGCGACTCGGGTCACGATTGCGGTCGGCCTTCACCGCGCTGCTGCTGGCGGCGGGCTGCCTGACCGCGGTCGTGGTGTCCGCGCTGGTCGTCGCGCCGGTCGCGGCCCAGGCGGGGACCGCGCCGGCCCCGCCGCCGGGCTGGTCGACGGTGTTCACCGACAACTTCGCCGGGTCGGCCGGGTCGGCGCCGTCGGCCGCGAACTGGTTCTACGACATCGGGACCGGCTACGGAACCGGCGAGATCGAGCACACCACCAACTCGACCAGCAACGTCTACCTCGACGGCAACGGCGACCTGGTGCTCAAGGCGATCGACAACAGCGGCACCTGGACGTCGGGGCGGATCGAGAGCACCCGGGACGACTTCGAGGCGCCGGCCGGCGGCGAGCTCGAGATGACCGCGTCGATCGAGCAGCCGAACCCGGCCAACGGGCTCGGCTACTGGCCCGCGTTCTGGGCGCTCGGCTCGCCGATGCGGACCGGCGGCGGCTGGCCGCAGTCGGGTGAGCTCGACATGATGGAGGACGTCAACGGGCTCAACGAGGCGTCGCAGACCCTGCACGACTCGGCCAACAGCCCCGGTCACGCGCTCATCGCCTGCCCCACCACCGGCTGCCAGACCGGCTACAACACCTACTCGGTGATCATCAACCGGACCAACACCAGCGCCGAGACCCTCGAGTACGTGATGGACGGGGTCGTCGAGTCCACCATCACCGAGGCGTCGGTCGGCACGGCGGCCTGGCAGGCGGCGATCGACCACGGCTTCTTCATCATCTTCGACCTGGCCATGGGCGGTAACTACCCGAACGGCATCTGCAACTGCACCACCCCGACGGCCGCCACCACGTCCGGCGCGTCCATGAGCGTGCAGTACGTGGCGGTCTACGAGGAGGGCGGCAACTCGACCCCGACCGGGACCGCCACCGCGACCGGGCAGGTCACGGCAACGGCGGGCTGTGCCTGGCCAACAAGGGCGCGCTCGACGTCGCGAGCAACCCGATCATCGCCGACAGCTGCGACGGCGACGCCGGCCAGCAGTGGTCGCCCTACACCGACGGCACCGTGCGGACCCAGGGCGGCTGCCTGGACGTGGTGTCGGCCGGGACCACGGCCGGCACCACCATCGACTGGTACCCCTGTAACGCCAGCAACGCCCAGAACTGGACCCACGAGTCCAACGGCGAGCTCCTCAACCCCGAACTCGGGGCTGTGCCTGACCGATCCAGGAGGTAATCCGAGCGCGCAGCTCGAACTCGAGGCCTGTACCGACTCGGCCGCGCAGGTGTGGAACCTGCCGTCCGGCGGCGCGACCGGTAACACGGTCACGGTCGGCAACCCCGGCAATCAGACAGCCACCGTCGGCACGGCGGCCAGCCTCCAGGTCGGCGCGACCGACTCCGCCTCCGGCCAGACGCTCACCTACAGCGCCACCGGCCTGCCCGCCGGGCTGTCGATCAACTCCTCGACCGGGCTGATCTCCGGCACCCCGACCACGGCGGGCACGTCTTCGGTCACGGTGACCGCTACCGATACCACCGGAGCGCACGGGACCGCCTCGTTCACCTGGACCGTGAATTCCGGAAGTACCGGGACCGGGAGCGGCGGGGTTGACATCTCGGCCGGCGGCCCGGCGGCGGCGCCGTTCGTGGCCGACGAGGACTTCACCGGCGGCGCGACCGCCGCCACCACCAACGCGATCAGCACCACCGGCGATCACCAACCCGGCCCCGCAGTCGGTCTGGCAGCACAACCGCTACGGCAACTTCACCTACACCATCCCCGGCCTCACCGCAGGCGCGAGCTACACGGTCCGGCTCGACTTCGCCGAGGAGTACTGGACCGCGGCCGGATCCCGCACCTTCAACGTCCTCATCAACGGCACCCAGGTGCTGACCAACTTCGACATCTTCGCCACCGCCGGCGGCGAGTTCAAGGGGGTCGCCGAGTCGTTCACCGCGACCGCCAGCAGCGCCGGCGCGGTCACCATCCAGTTCGTCACCGTCAAGGACAACGCCCAGGTCAACGGCATCGAGATCTCGCCCGTGCGGCGGCACCGGCGACACCGTCACGGTCACCAGCCCCGGCAGCCAGACCGGCACCGTCGGCACCGCCGCCAGCCTGCAGATCGCACGCGACCGACTCCGCCTCCGGCCAGACCCTGACCTACAGCGCGACCGGCCTGCCCGCCGGGCTGAGCATCAACTCGAGCACCGGCCTGATCACCGGCACCCCGACCACCGTTGGCAGTTCGTCCGTCACGGTGAAGGCAACCGACACCACCGGCGCGTCCGGAACGGCCACCTTCACCTGGACCGAGAACGCCAGCACGACCGGCACCGGCGGGGTCGACATCTCCGCTGGCGGTCCGGCCGCGGCCCCGTTCGTGGCCGACGAGGACTACACCGGCGGCGCGACCGCCGCCACCACCACCGCGATCAGCACCACCGGGATCACCAACCCGGCCCCGCAGTCGGTCTGGCAGCACAACCGCTACGGCAACTTCACCTACACCATCCCCGGCCTCACCGCAGGCGCGAACTACACGGTCCGGCTCGACTTCGCCGAGGAGTACTGGACCGCGGCCGGATCCCGCACCTTCAACGTCCTCATCAACGGCACCCAGGTGCTGACCAACTTCGACATCTTCGCCACCGCCGGCGGCGAGTTCAAGGGGGTCGCCGAGTCGTTCACCGCGACCGCCAGCAGCGCCGGCGCGGTCACCATCCAGTTCGTCACCGTCAAGGACAACGCCCAGGTCAACGGCATCCAGATCACGCCGGCCTGAGCGGCTGACCGGCTGACCGGCTGATTAGCCGATTTTCCGATCAGCTGAGCCGCCGGTAGCGGGCAAGCACCTCCGGTGGGCGGCGCCTCGGCGCCGCCCGCCGGACGGGCGCTGGCCAGCGTCCGTCGCCCCGCAGTCGGCCCGAAGAATTACTGCAAAATGCCCCTAACCCGGGACGGCGCTCGCGCGTCTCCATAGCCGTAGGAAGCTTCTGCGGCGCTAGGGGACCTCATGAACAGATCGTTGCGCGCGTCTCGGGTCGGGCTCGTTTCCGGCGCCCTGCTGGCCGCGGTCGCGCTGACCGCCTGCGGGGCGACGAGCTCGGGGGCGGGCGGCGGCCCGGGCGGCTCGCCGACCTCGTCGGTCAGCGGGCCGGCCGCGTCGGGCGGGGCGAGTTCTCCTCCGGCGTCAGCCGGCGGTGCCGCTTCCACCGGGGCGGCCGCGCCGACGACATCGGCCGCCACGTCGACCGTGACCGTGCCGTCCGGCGGCCCGGTGCCGATCGGGTTCGCGGCCAGGTCGGTCACGTTCGTCTCGACCGAGGAGGCGTTCGTCCTCGGCACCGCCCCGTGCGCGAAGGCGCCCTGTACGTCGATCCTGCGCACCCTGAACCGCGGCGCCAGCTGGCGCGGGCTGCCCGCGCCGGTGGTGCCGCTGGCCGCGCAGCCGGGGGTCGCCGGGCCGGCCGTGTGGGGAATCCGGTTCGCCAACCCGTCGGACGGGTTCGTGTTCGGCAACGGGCTGTGGGAGACGACCGACGGGGGCGAGCGGTGGACCCCGGCGGTTTCCCCGGACGGCCCGATCGAGTCGCTCGAGGTCATCGACGGCCAGATCCTGGCGATCACCGGCAACTGCTCCCCCAACTTCGGGTGCGGCACCCAGACGGGCACCCTGATGCGGCGGCCGCTGGCCGGCGGTGCCTGGACGGTGGTCTCGCGGGTGTCCGGTCGCAGCTCGATCGCCACCCAGGCCCGGGTGGCGGCGGTGCTCGACGGCGACGGCGTGATCGTCACCACGAACGGCGGGATCAGCACCGTCACCCACGCCGGGCCGTGCAGCACGGCCGGGATTGAGGCGCCGGACTCGCTCGCGGTCACCGGTCCGAACGGGCTGGCGCTGCTGTGCGCGAGGGGAAGGCGCCGCCGGGAGCGTCGACAAGACCGTTTTCGTCAGCGATGACCTCGGAGCGCACTGGACGAAGGCGGGGTCTCCCGCGCGCGGCGGCGACCCGGAGGAGCTGTCGGCCGGGTCGGCGTCGCAGTTGGTCGCGGCCGCGGCTAGCGGGGCGAGCATGCTCTACTACTCAGCCGACGGCGGAGCGCAGTGGTCCACCGCCTACTTCGAGGGCGACGGCGGCCTGGGCTTCAACGACCTCGGCTTCACTACCCCGACCGACGGCGCGGTCGTTTACGGGCCGGCCCTGTCCGACAGCAACAACGAGAGCCGTCCCGGCTGGCTGCTGCTCACCAGCAACGGCGGTGCGAGCTGGCATGCGGTTCGCTTCTAGGAACGGGACGCGTTGTGACGCCTGGCGTTGCCGGCGGTCGGGGCCGACCCGGGGCGCCTGCCGCCGTCGCGCTAGCTCGGCCAGGCGTCCGCGATCAGCTTGCGGGCGTCCGCGACGAGCTGGGGCAGCACCCGGGTGCGGCCGATGACCGGCATGAAGTTGGTGTCGCCGCCCCACCGGGGCACCACGTGCTGGTGCAGGTGGGCGGCGATCCCGGCGCCGGCCACGGTGCCGAGGTTCATCCCCAGGTTGAACCCGTGCGGGCCGGACACCGAC
This sequence comes from uncultured Actinomycetota bacterium, assembly GCA_963836195.1. GTDB lineage: Bacteria > Actinomycetota > Actinomycetes > Streptosporangiales > Streptosporangiaceae > Trebonia. The sequence goes on from CAWIIX010000008.1 coordinate 69,131, forward strand.
CGCAGGGCGGCGATCGTCCGCTTGGTGTAGTCGCTGAACTCGGCCGTCTCGGCGTCGGTCAGCTCGGTGTAGTCGGCCAGGTGCCGGTACGGGCAGATGAGCACGTGGCCGCTGTTGTACGGGTAGAGGTTCATCACCGCGTAGACCAGCTCGCCGCGCGCGACGATCAGGCCCTCCTCGTCCGTCAGCGTCGGCGCGATGCAGAACGGGCAGTCCTCGTGGTCGCCCGGGCCGGTCGGCTTGCCCCCGCCCTGGATGTAGGCGAGCCGGTGCGGGGTCCACAGGCGGCCGAACGCGTCGGGCACGCCCGCGCCGGGCAGCGCCGCGTCGGGCGGCGCAGGTCGGGCAACCGCGCCTCGGCGGGCAGATCCGCATGAGGCTGGGCCGACGGGGCGGGCTCAGCCGAGGGCGACGGCTCGGGTGACGGAACGGACGACACGATCCTGATGCTATCGGCACCCCGGGGAAGAGCTTGCGCGAGCGTCCCGAGGGTCTACCGTTGTCGCCTTCGAATCACTGTCTGTGAGGACATGCCGATGGCTCGGCGCCAGCCCGCGCCCCGGGCGGGGCGCGGCCGGCGGCGCTTTGCCGCACCGGGCGTCACCCGGTCTAGCCCCGGGCAGGCCCGCGAGGTCGAGCAGGTCGTCGAGGATGCGGCCGATCGCGGTGACGGTCATCGTCAGGTGGCCGGCGCCCGGCTCCAGGTGGGCGCGGGCGCCGGGGATGCGCGCGGCGAGCCACTGGCCGTGCGCGAACGGGACCATCATGTCCTGGTCGCCCTGCCAGATCGCGACCGGCGCGGCGAACGCGTCGAGGCTGAATCCCCAGTCGGCGGCGAACGCGAGGTCGTCGTCGCGCCAGCCCGCGATCCCCTCCCTGATGGCGCCGCGCAGGCTCCGCGCGAGATCGTCGGCGAACTCGCCGTTGATCACGCCGGCGTCGGCCCCGGAGATCAGGCCGCCGAGGGACGCGACGATCTGCTCGCCCTCGATCGAGCCGAGCGCCGCCGCCTCCTTCTCGAGGTACGGCGTGAGCGCGTCGGCGCCGCGCACGGCGAGGGTGAACTCCTCGACGTTCTCCGGTCCCATCCCGGCCAGGAAGTCGAGGCCCTCGACGCCGTAGGGGCCGACGCCGGCCACCGAGGCGGCCGCCAGGCAGCGGCCCGGCAGCAGCGCGGCGCAGGCGAGCGAGTGCGGTCCGCCGCCGGAGAAGCCGATCGACACGAACTGGCCGGCCCCGAGCGCGTCGAGAACCTGGGCCACGTCGCCGACCACGTCGGCGACCCGGCGGCCGGGCCTCGGGGTGGAACCCTCGTAGCCGGGTCTGGCGGTCATCACGACCCGAAGCCCGCGTTCCTCGGCCGCGCCGACGATCTTGCCATTGGGTACCAGCCCGCTCGGCGTCCCCTCGTGCACCACGAGCGGGAATCCGTCATCCGGGCCCACCGTCAGCACGTCGATGTCGCGGCCGTCGGCGAGGGGAACCAGCCGTCGTTCAGTCTGCATGCCCCAAAGCTTATTGGCGGCTGGCGGGTTTTGCTGGCGGTGGCTGCTGGCGGTGGCTGCTGGCGGTGGCTGCTGGCGATGGCTGCTGGCGGTGTTCTCGTGGTGGTCGGTGCGGGCTGTGAGGCGGTCGTGGCCGAGGCCGGCGAGCCGGACGGGCGGGAGCGGTGATCGTGTTCCTTTTGAGACTCGCGTTTCCAGGCCGCGGACGTCGTCGTGTGCCGATGGGGGCACCCCGCGACCCGAAGTACCCGACGCTGACGCCTAGGTCCGCCAGCCTTGGTGTCCGTGGTGACAGTGAGGACGATGTGTCGATGCCGAAGCCGCGCGATAGTTCTGGTCGGCCAATTTCTTGCTGTTATCCCGGGTGGAATCGTCGGGAGTGGTTATTGGCCGGGGTTGGCGTAGACGCGGGCGGGGTGGACGAAGACCGCGGTGCGGCGCTCGTCGTGCATGACCCGGTCGTAGGTGGCGAAGTCGTCGTGGGTGCCGCCGGCGGCGGTGAAGATCTCGCGCAGCAGCAGGCGCAGCCGTTCGGGGTCGACGCTCGGCGCCGGGTCGTCCGGCCCGATCAGGTCGACCGCGCCCTCGGCCGCCGCCCACTGCCAGCCGGAGCGGATCACCACGTTGGCGTACGGGCGCTCGCGCAGGTAGGCCAGCTTGCGGGTGCCGCCCCTGATGACCATGCCGACGACCGTCTCGCCGGTGACCGGGTGCGGCAGCACCCCCGCGTTGACGACGGACGAGGAGATCGTCCCGTCCGTCCGGGTGACGGAGACCACGACAAGTCCGTGGTCCCCCGCGACTAGCCGCCTGAAGTCCTCGATGTTCGCCATGACCCCATTCAACTCTGCCGCGGAAGCGCGCGCGCGGCCGCCGTTGCGCAAATGGTGAAATTTCCGGAATGGCGGCCGCGGTTTGTGCGGCCGGCATTCCGGAACGTGCGGGGAGCCGGCGACAGGGGTTAGGGGCGGCCGGAGCGGCGGTCGGCGGGGGCCTCGTTGGCGGGCTTGCCCGCGTCGTTGAGGAGGCCGGCCCGGCGGAGGGCCTCGGCCATCGCGGGGTTGGTGGGAGGCGGCGGAGTGCGGCGCTCGCCGGAGCCCGAGCCCCGACGGTCAGCGCCCGGGCCGGGGCCGCCGCCGTTCCGGTTGCCGCCGCTGCCGGCGCCCGCGCCGCGGCGATCGGGGCCGGCGCCGCGGCGATCGGGGCCGGCGCCGTGGCGATCGTTGCCGGCGCTGCGATGGGCCGGCGCCGTGGCGGTTGCCGCCGGAACCGGGCGCGCCGCGCCGGTCGTCGGCGCCGCCGCCCCTGCGGTCGGCCGGGCCGCCCGCGCCGCCGTCGCGACGGTCGGCGGCGGGCCCGGACGCGCTGCCGCGCTGGCCGGCGCCGGAACGGCCCGGACGGTCGGAGCCCGGCCCGTTTCCGCCGGGGCCGCCCGGACGGTCCGAGCCCGGGCCGTTGCGGCGGCCGGAGCCACCGGGTCCACCGGAGCCAGCGGCACCGCCACGGCCGCCGGGGCCGCCACTACGGCCGGCCGGGCCGCCACGTCCGCCGGGGCCGCCACGGCCGGACCGCCGGTCGTTGCCGGGGCCGCCGCGGCTGTCGTCACCGGGGGTCGCGCCAGCGGCGACGGCGCCGTCGGCGGGGTCGCCGGTGGCGTCGGCCGGCCAGGGCTGCCCCGGTGGGGGAAGTCGTTGCGGACGGGGTGGAGCCAGGGTCCGTTCGAGATGATGATTGTGATCTTGACTTTGAGTTCGGGCGGGGTCCCCGGGGCTGCCTTTGGTTGGGCTGGGCGCCGTCGGCCGGGTCGTCGGTCCGCATGGTGAGGGAGATGCGGTGCCGCGGAATGTCGACGCTGAGGACCTTGACCTGCACGACGTCGCCGGACTTGACCACGTCGTGGGGGTCGGCGACGAAGTTCTTGGACAGCGCGGAGACGTGCACGAGGCCGTCCTGGTGGACGCCGATGTCGACGAACGCGCCGAACGCGGCGACGTTGGTGACGACGCCCTCAAGGACCATGCCCGGCTCGAGGTCGCCGAGGGTGTGCACGCCGTCGGCGAAGGTGGCGGTCTGGAACTCGGGGCGCGGGTCGCGGCCGGGCTTCTCGAGCTCCTTGAGGATGTCGTTGACGGTGGGGAGGCCGAACGCGTCGTCGGTGAACTCGGTTGGGTTGAGGCCGCGCAGCGTCTTGGTGTCGCCGATCAGCGCGGCGACGTCCTCGTTGGTCTTCTCGAGGATGCGGCGGACGACCGGGTAGGCCTCGGGGTGCACGCCGGATGAGTCGAGCGGGTCGTCGCCGCCGCGGATCCGGAGGAAGCCCGCGCACTGCTCGAACGCCTTGGGGCCGAGCCGGGGCACGTCGCGCAGGTGCTCGCGGGTGGCGAACGCGCCGGTGGCGTCGCGGTGCGCGACGATCGCGCCGGCCAGGCCGTCGGTGATGCCGGAGACCCGGGCCAGCAGCGGCCTGCTGGCGGTGTTGACGTCCACCCCGACCGCGTTCACGGCGTCCTCGACGACGGCGTCGAGCGAGCGCTCGAGCTTGCTGCCGGTGACGTCGTGCTGGTACTGGCCGACGCCGATCGACTTCGGGTCGATCTTGACCAGCTCGGCCAGGGGGTCCTGGAGCCGGCGGGCGATGGAGACCGCGCCGCGCAGGGAGACGTCCATCTCGGGCAGCTCGGCGCTGGCGTAGGCGCTGGCGGAGTAGACCGAGGCGCCCGCCTCGGAGACGACGATCTTGGTCAGGTTGAGCTCGGGGCTGGCCTTGATCAGGTCGATCGCGAGCTTGTCGGTCTCGCGCGAGGCGGTGCCGTTGCCGATCGCGATGAGCTCGACGTGGTGCTCGGCGGCGAGGCTCTTCAGGATTGCCAGCGACTCGTCCCACTTGTTCTGGGGGACGTGCGGGTAGATCGTGTGGGTCGCGACGGGCTTGCCGGTCTGGTCGATGACCGCGACCTTGACGCCGGTGCGGAAGCCGGGGTCGAGGCCCATGGTGGCGCGCTGGCCCGCCGGGGCGGCCAGCAGCAGGTCTTTGAGGTTGGCGGCGAAGACTTCGACCGCCTCCGCCTCGGCGCTCTGCCACAGCCGCATCCGCAGGTCGATGCCGAGGTGGACGAGGATCCGGGTGCGCCAGGCCCAGCGGACGGTGTCGGTCAGCCACTTGTCGGCGGGCCAGCCGTGGTCCATGATGGCGAAGCTTGTCGGCGATCGGCTGCTCGTAGGAGGCGGACAGGCTGGTGCCGGCGATGGCGTCGAAGCCCTCGTCGTTCGGGTTGAGGGTGAGGTCGAGGATCTCCTCCTTCTCGGCCCGGAACATCGCCAGCACGCGGTGCGCCTTGAGCCGCCCGAACGGCTCGGCGAAGTCGAAGTAGTCGCTGTACTTCTTGCCCTCCTCGGCCTTGCCCTCGCGGACCTTGGCGATGAGGCTGCCCTGGGCCCACATCCGCTCGCGGAGGGTGCCGATCAGGTCGGCGTCCTCGGCGAAGCGCTCGACCAGGATCGCGCGGGCGCCGTCGAGGGCGGCGGTGACGTCGGGCACGTTCTCGTTGAGGTACGCCTCGGCCGCCTCCCTCGGCTCGGTCGCGGGCGTGTCGAGCAGCAGGTCGGCGAGGGGCTCGAGGCCGTTCTCGCGCGCGATCTGGGCCTTGGTCCTGCGCTTGGGCTTGTAGGGGAGGTAGAGGTCCTCCAGCCTGGCCTTGGTGTCGGCGGCGTCGATGTGCGCCCGCAGCTCGTCGGTGAGCTTGCCCTGCTCGTCGATGCTGGCCAGGATCGCGGTCCGCCGCTCCTCGAGCTCGCGCAGGTAGCGGAGGCGCTCGTCGAGCGTTCGCAGCTGCGCGTCGTCCAGCGTGCCGGTCGCCTCCTTGCGGTACCGGGCGATGAACGGGACGGTGGCCCCGCCGTCGAGAAGGTCCACCGCGGCGCTGACCTGATGGTCGCGGACGCCGAGTTCCGCGGCGATCTTCCTGACGATCGACCCGGTTGAGCCGGCGGTGGTCTCGGTGATCTGCGTGGTCACGTTCTGCTGCAGCCTTCCTGCCATGCGATGTCTGCCGCTGAGCCTATCCGGCCCGGGTGCCGCGAGGGGCGTTCCGTCCGCGTTGCTGCGGCGGGCATGCCCGGGGGCGGTGTTAATTGTGTGGGGCCGGACGGGGGCGCTGAGTAAAGTTTGGCCATGACCGATGCCGACCAGCGCCCGCGCCCCGCCGCCGTCCCCGACAAGCCCGTGCTCGACGGTCTTGAGGCGGTATGGAGCGCCCGCTGGGAGGCCGACCAGGTCTACGCGTTCGACCGGACGCGGCCGCGGGCGGAGGTCTTCTCGATCGACACCCCGCCGCCCACCGTCTCCGGGTCGCTGCACGTCGGGCACGCCTTCTCCTACACCCACACCGACATCGTCGCCCGCTACCGCCGGATGACCGGGATGTCGGTCTTCTACCCGATCGGCTGGGACGACAACGGGCTGCCGACCGAGCGGCGGGTGCAGAACGTGTACGGGGTGCGGGGGGACGCCGCGCTGCCCTACGATCCTTCGTTCGTTCCCCCCGAGAAGCCGGGGAAGACCGAGGTGCCGGTGTCGCGGCGGAACTTCATCGAGCTGTGCGAGCGGCTCACGGCCGTCGACGAGCGGGCGTTCGAGGAGATGTGGCGGCGGATCGGGCTCTCGGTCGACTGGTCGCGGCTGTACACGACGATCAGCTCCTTGAGCCGGCGGGTGTCGCAGCGGGCGTTCCTGCGCAACCTTTCGCGCGGTGAGGCGTACCGGGCGGAGGCGCCGACGCTGTGGGACGTGACGTTCCAGACCGCGGTGGCGCAGGCGGAGCTCGAGGACCGGGAGGTCGCGGGGGCGTTCCACCGGATCGCCTTCCGCGCGGCTGACGGGTCGCCGGTGTGGATCGAGACCACCCGGCCGGAGCTGCTGCCGGCCTGCGTGGCGCTGGTGGCGCACCCGGACGACGAACGGTACCGGGGTTTGTTTGGGTCGTTTGCTCGGACGCCGGTGTTCGGGGTCTCCGTGCCGGTGCTCGCGCACCCGCTGGCCGAGCCGGACAAGGGGTCGGGGATCGCGATGGTGTGCACCTTCGGCGACCTGACCGACGTGACCTGGTGGCGGGAGCTCGACCTGCCGCTGCGTTCGATCATCGGGCGGAACGGCCGGCTGCTGGACTCGCCGCCGTCCGGCGTCCCCGCCGCGTTGTACGCAGAGCTGGCGGGGAAGACGGTGTTCTCGGCCCGGGCGCGGATGGTCGAGCTGCTGTCGTCGAACGGCGATCTGGACGGTGAGCCGCGGCCGGTGACCCGGCCGGTGAAGTTCTACGAGCGGGGCGACCGGCCGCTGGAGATCGTCACCTCGGGGCAGTGGTACATCAGGAACGGCGGGCGCGACCCGTTGCTGCGGGCCCGGCTGCTCGCGGCCGGGGAGGCGCTGACCTGGCACCCGGAGCACATGCGGGTGCGCTACGAGAACTGGGTGTCCGGGCTCGCGGGCGACTGGCTGATCTCGCGGCAGCGGTTCTTCGGGGTACCGTTCCCGGTCTGGTACCCGGTCGATGGTTCGGGGTCGCCGGACTACGCGTCGCCGATCGTGCCCTCCGAATCTCAGCTCCCAGTGGACCCGTCGTCCGAGGCTGCGCCTGGCTACGCGGAGTCGCAGCGCGGCCAGCCGGGCGGGTTCACCGCCGATCCGGACGTGATGGACACGTGGGCGACGTCGTCGCTGACGCCGTTGATCACTGCCCGCTGGGGCACCGACGATGACCTGTTCGCGCGGGTGTTCCCGATGAACCTGCGGGCGCAGTCGCACGAGATCATCAGGACCTGGCTGTTCTCGACCGTGGTGCGGTCGCAGCTGGAGTTCGGGGCGCTGCCGTTCGCTGACGTCGCGATCTCGGGCTGGATCCTGGACCCGGACCGGAAGAAGATGTCCAAGTCCAAGGGGAACGTGGTCACCCCGATCGACCTGCTCGAGCAGTACGGCTCGGACGCGGTCCGGTACTGGTCGGCGAGCGGCCGGTACGGCGTGGACACCGCGTTCGACCTGGGGCAGCTCAAGGTCGGGCGGCGGCTGGCGGTGAAGATCCTCAACGCGTCGAAGTTCGTGCTGTCGCTGGACGGGGCGGCCGGGCCGGTTTCGGCGGGGGTCGACCGGTCGATGCTGGCCGCGCTCGACGACGTGGTGCGGTCGTCGACGGCGGCGCTCGACGCGTACGACCACGCCGGGGCGCTCGAGGTGACCGAGCGGTTCTTCTGGATGTTCTGCGACGACTACCTGGAGCTGGTGAAGGCGCGCGCGTACGGGGCCGGCGCGGGGGCGTCGTCGGCCCGGGGGGCGCTGCGGACGGCGCTGTCGGTGCTGCTGCGGCTGTTCGCGCCGTTCCTGCCGTTCGTGACCGAGGAGGTGTGGTCCTGGTGGCAGGAGGGGTCGGTGCACCGGGCGTCGTGGCCGTCGGCCTCGGCGTCGGCGTCGGCGTTGGAGTCGGCTGAGGCGGGCGGCGGCGATCCGGTGCTGCTCGCGACCGCGGCGGTCGTGCTCGGCCAGATCCGCAAGGCGAAGTCGGAGGCGAAGGTCTCCATGCGGGCCGAGGCAGCGCGGGTCATCGTCCGGGTGCCGTCGCCGGAGGCGGCCGACGCCATGCGCGCCAGCGAGGACGATCTGCGGGCGGCCGGGAACGTCGCCGACTTCTCGTTCGTCCTCGTGCCCGGAGGCGAGCTCGCGACCGAGGTCACGCTGGCGGAGCCGGTTACCTCCTGAGCCGCGGCAGCGGGCCCGTGGGCAGCCGGGGCATCGGGCGGGTGGTTGACTGGAGCTTCTGGAGCGAGCCCGTCGACGGCCCGAACCGGAGCACCGCGCGCTCGCCGACGAGCTGGTAGCCGAGCCGCGCGGCCCGGCGGTCGGACCTGGTCCCGCTGGCGAGCAGCACGACCTCGGCTGCCTTTTCCGGTGCGCTGGCCGGCACCGTGCCGGCCAGGACGGCCCGGCTGACTTCGAGCATCACCGCGGCCGCGTGGCCGCTGCGGCGGCGCTCGGGCATCGTGTAGACGATGTCGATCCGCACCGTCCCCGCGACCGGACGGGAGACCGCCGCCATCGCCACCGGCTGCAGGGCCGGCTCCGGCTGCTGCTGGGCGGCGTCCCGGTGCTGCGGGCTGACGAGGTAATGCGCGGCCTCCTTGATGCGGGAGGTTCGTTGCGGGACCTCCCACAGCACCGCCCCGCCGTAGCTGATCAGGTCGTCCGCCAGCTCCGGGGGCGACGCGATCCGCTCCCCGGCCTCGATCCCGTAGGCGACGAGCAGGTCGATGAGCAGCCCGCGGTCGGCGGCGGTGACCGAGCGGAGGCCGGCCGAGCCCGGTGACTGCGGCGGGGGCCAGGCGCCGGGACCGCCGACCGGGCCGACACCCACCGGAGCGACGCCGGTCGGGCCGACGCCGGCCGCCGCGCCGGCGGCCGCATCGGCGGCCGTGAGCCGGTAGACCCGGCAGTGCCGGTGCACCCGGATCGCCGCCCGCGACCGCTGGCTCCAGGCGGCCGCGAACGCGTCCGCCGCCTCGACCGGCGCGTCGACGCCGCAGACCGGCCGCCCCATCTTCGCCAGCGTCCCGGCCAGGGCGGCGGCCATCTCCGGGGTCCGCCCGGCGATGAGCAGCGGCACGGCCGGGTCGTGGAGGAAGGCGCCGCGCGGCCCGCTGCCGTCCGGCGGCTCCCACCACCCGTACAGGACCTCGGTGTCGCCGACGGCGGCGCCGCCGACCGGGCGCGGCCCCGACGGCTGCCCGACGACCTGGGCGGGCCGGCCGGACCCGACGGCGACGGCCGACAGCAGCATGGTGTTCTCGGCCGCCCGCGATCTCAGGTAGCCGCCCGCTGCCGCCGCGAACCGGTCAAGGTCAGAGGTGGTGCACCAGCCCATGGAGTCATGCTTCCCGTCGTGCGCTCATGCCGGGACCAGCCCGGTTCTCCGGTGCCTGGCGGTGTCTGGCAGTAGGGGCAAGGGGTCGCAGTATGTAACGAAAAAGCGTCCCGGCAAGTAACATAATGCCTTCAAGTATGCCGCCCGGGCCGGGGAACGCAAGATTACCGATCGGTAGCTAATCGGCCGAAAAGGCCAATACCACCCGGTCTTCAACCGGCCGGTAGCCGATGCGCTGGTAGATCGAATTGGACACCGGATTGGCGAGGTCGGTAAAGAGGACGACCTCCTCCGCCCCCGCCTCGAGCAGGCGCTGCGAGAGCGCCGCGGTCGCCGCGCTGGCGTAGCCGTGGCCGCGCGCCTCCGGCGGGGTGTAGACCGGGCCGATCCGCACCATGCCCGTCACTGGCATCGTGTTGCAGGCGATGGAGACCGGGTCGCCGTCGGCCTCCCACAGCATCACCCCGGCGTGCCTGATCTTCTCGCGCGCGGCGGCGGACTGGTCCTCGCCCTTGCCCATGTCGTCGACCTCGTCGATGAAGGCGGCGAACCAGTCCGCCGTCAGCTTCGCGTCGGCGTCGTCGGCCATCCTCGGTGTCCCGCCCGGGGCCGGGTCCGGCCAGACGAGCTCCGAGAGCCGGTACAGCCGCTGGCGCCGGTGGACGTCGACCCGGCCGTGCCGGTTCCCGTCCCGCCAGCCGTCGGCGAACGCCTCCGCCACCTCCGGGTAGGCGTTCACCCCGCCGAGCGGGCGGGCGGCCATCGTCACCGCCGCCAGTTCGGCGGCGGCCTCGACCGCGACCGCGGTGAGCACCACCGGAAACGGCGGCGTGTGCATGAACGCCCCGGCCACCGCGCCCGCGGGATCCGACCACCAGCCGAACAGCGGCCGGGCGGCCTGGCCGGCGACCCCGTCGGCGGGCGCCGAGTCCGGGCGCCCGGCCGACGGCGGCGAGCTTCCGGGCGACGACGGCGAGTTTCCGGCCGACGCAGCCGCGTTCACTCGCCTCGTCTCGGTTACGCTGAGAATGACGGTGTTCCGCACCCGCTCCCGGCGCAGATACGCCCCTGCCGCCGCCAGGAACTCGGTCACGTCACCGGTTGTCTGCCATGCCATGGCGGCCATGCTGCCACGCCGGACTTGGCGCAGACACCTGATTTATCGCCCGAGGATTGTCAACAATCACTATGACAGATTGTTGACAATCTGCGGTGACCTCCGTAGCGTTCGGGGCATGCCAGCAGCTACGCCCGGCGGCCCGCAGGCCGGGGAGGCCGCGCGGGCCCATGCCCTCGCCGCGATCCGGCAGGCGATCCTCAGCGGCGATCTCGCCCCCGGCCGCCGGCTGGTCGAGGAGGACCTCGCGAGCGCGCTCGGGGTCACCAGGCAGTCGCTGCGGGCGGCGCTGCTTGATCTCACTGCGGAGGGGCTGGTCGAGCGGGTCCCCAACCGCGGCGCGCGGGTGCGCGTCGTCACCGCGGAAGAGGCGGTGGCGATCACCGAGTGCCGGATGGCGCTGGAGGCGCTCTGCGCGGTCAAGGCGGCCCAGCGCATCACCGACGCCGAGGCCGCGCAGCTGCGTGAGCTCGGCGAGGACCTCAAGCGCGCGGTCGCCGACGGCAACCCGCTCAGGTACTCCGAGCTGAACCGGGAACTGCACCGCCGGGTCGGCGCGATCTCCGCCCAGCACGTCGCCATCGGCCTGCTCGACCGACTGCACGGCCAGCTCGTGCGGCACCAGTTCCAGCTCGCGCTCCGCCCCGGCCGCCCGGAGGTCTCGCTGGCCGAGCACCTGGCCATTCTCGAGGCGGTCGCGGACCGCCGGCCGCACGACGCCAACCTCGCCGTCCGCGCGCACCTGGCCAGCGTCATCGAGGCGCTGCAGGCCTGCGACCAGCCGGATCAGGCGAATCAGCCGGATCAGGCGGCCGGGGCCGCCGCCGAGCACGACGTTCCCCGCTATGTCGAGTCCCGATCGCCCGAAGTTCCGGGAACGGGACAGCCAACCGGATAGGGAAAGAACCGCCCATGCTCAACGTCATCGTCACCGACCCGCCCCGCGCCGATCTCGCGGCGGTCGACGCGCTCGCCCCCTACGGCGTCGCCACCGTCCACGAGGCCATCGGCCGCAACGGCTACCTCGGGCCCGCCGATCCGCCCGAACCAGCAGGGCGCGCGGATCGCCGGGATCGCGCTCACCGTGGTCTGCTGGCCGGGCGACAACCTGATGATTCACGCCGCCGTCGAGCAGGCGAGGCCGGGCGACATCATCGTCATCACCACCACGTCGCCCTCCACCGACGGCGCGTTCGGCGAACTGCTCGCCACCTCGCTCGCCGCCCGCGGCGTCCGCGGCCTGATCATGGGGGCCGGCCTGCGCGACACGCGGGAACTGCGCGAGATGGGCTTCCCCGCCTGGACCGCGCACGTCTCGGCTCAGGGCACCGTCAAGGAGACCCCCGGCGCGGTCAACGTCCCGGTCACGCTCGGCGGCCAGACGATCCGTCCGGGGGACGCGATCGTCGCCGACGACGACGGCGTGTGCGTCGTCCCCCGGCTGGACGTGGCGGCAGCGGTCGCCGGGTCGGCGGCCCGGATCGCCAAGGAGGACGCGAACCGCAGGGAGCTGGCCGGCGGCGTGCTCGGCCTCGACCTGTACAACCTCCGCCCCAAGCTGGCCGGGGTCGAGTACATCTCCTACGCCGAGTACGCCAAGCGGGCGGGCGAGGGAAGCTAGCGCATGGACGGAATCCGGGCCATGCAGATGCGCGGCGGGACGTCAAAGGGGCTGTACTTCCTCGCCGCCGATCTGCCGGCCGACCCGGCCGAACGCGACGATCTGCTGCTGCGGGTCATGGGGTCGCCCGACCCGGCGCAGATCGACGGGGTCGGCGGGGCGCACCCGCTGACCTCCAAGGTCGCGGTCGTGTCGCCCTCGACGGCGGACGGCGTCGACGTCGACTACCTGTTCCTCCAGGTGATGGTCGATCAGCCGATCGTCACCGACAAGCAGAACTGCGGGAACATCCTGGCCGGGGTCGGGCCGTTCGCGGTCGAGCGCGGCCTGGTCCCGGGCGGCGACGACCGGACCCGGGTGCGGATCCGGATGGTGAACAGCAACGGGATCGTCACCGCGACGTTCCTCACCCCGGGCGGCCGCCCGCGCTACGACGGGCAGACCGCGATCGACGGCGTCCCTGGCAGGGCGGCGGCGGTCGTCCTCGACTTCGAGGACTCCGGCGCGCCCGCGAGCGTGTTCCCGACCGGGAACATCACCGACACCTTCGGCGGCATCCGGGTCACCTGCGTGGACAACGGGATGCCGGTCGTGGTGGCAGCCGCGTCGAGCTTCGGTAAGAGCGGGCGGGAGTCCGTCACCGACCTCGAAGCCGACGCGGAGCTGAACCGGCGGGTCCAGGAACTGCGCTTGGCGGCGGGCACGGCGATGGGGCTGGGCGACGTTAGCGCCACCACCGTCCCCAAGATCTCGCTGGTCGCACCGCCGGCGCACGGCGGGACGATCGCCACCAGGACGTTCATCCCGGTCCGGGTGCACCAGTCGATCGGGGTGCTCGGCGCGGTCAGCGTCGGCACCGCGATCATGGTCCCCGGCGCGGTCGGCAGCGACCTGGCCGTGGTCGCCCCGGGCAGCCCGCGACTGGCGATCGAGCATCCGAGCGGCGCCCTCGGCGTCGAGATCGAGCTCGACCTCACGACGACGCCGCCGACCGTGATCCGCTCCGGCGTGGTCCGGACGGCCCGCAAGCTCTTCGACGGGACGGTCTTCCCGCGATAACGCGCTCCCCCGGCTGCGGCGGTGGCTATTCGTCGGCGGGGGTGGAGATGAGGCTGAAGACCGCGCCCTCGGGGTCGGCGACCACGGCCATCCGGCCGTAGGGGCTGTCGGAGGCGGGGCGGATCACCCGGCCGCCGTTGCCGGTGGCGGTGCTCACGGCTTTGTCGGTGTCCGAGGTGCCGAAGTAGACCGACCAGGCGGCGGGCTGGTCGGAGCCCTGGCCGTCCGGGAACGCGCCCATGCCGCCGACGACCTGCTGGCCGTTGATGAGCATGGTGGCGTAGCTGAACCCGTCGCTCGACATGTCGCCGTACTCGTAGCCGAAGACCGCCGCGTAGAACGCCTTGGCCCCCTCGAAGTCGCGGCTCATGAGCTCGCTCCAGGTAAACGCGCCGGGCGCGTTGGCGAGCTCGACGCCGGTGTGCTTGCGGCCCTGCCAGACGCCGAAGACCGCGCCGGTCACGTCGGAGGCGACCACGAGACGGCCCTGGTCCATGACGTCCATCGGGCCGCTCAGGATCTGGCCGCCGGCGTTGGCGATCCTGGTCGAGGTCGCGTCCACGTCGGCCGACGCGAAGTAGGTGGTCCACGCGGACGGGCTGCCGGGCGGCCCCATGATCGGGCCGATGCCGCTGACGTTCCTGCCGCCCAGCCTGGCCATCGAGTAGCCGCCCACCTCGGGCGGGCCGACCTGCACGTCCCAGCCGAACTGGCTGGTGTAGAAGGCGATCGCCTTCGGAATGTCACTCGCGCCGAGGTCGACCCAGCAGGGAGTCCCGTCCGGCCAAGGCGTGTCACGGGTAACCATTCTTGTCACCTCCGTGTCGGTGGAAGCACGCTCCGTCGCGGCCACGGTACCGCAGAAGGCAACACCCGCGCATCGGCCACGCTCAGGACACAGGCCGGAAACGATAGGAAACGGCTGCGTAATTCAATCCTCTTACAATGAGGCGATCATGAGCGATCCAGCCCCCAGCTACAGCAAGACCCGCCTCGGCGCTGACCAGGCCGCGGGCTCGATCTCGCTGACGCCTCAGCGCAGGCGCATCGTGCTCCTCGTGGTCGCCCTCCTGGTGGCGGGCGGGATCGGCATCGGGGTGTGGAGCGGGACCAGCCACGACCAGTACGGGCCCTCGGCCAACGGCTGCGTGACGCTGACCTTCGCCAGCTCGACTGGAGGCTCGACCAGCCACTACTGCGGTGCGGCGGCGAAGTCGTTCTGCAAGGCGGCGTTCGCCAACTCCGACCGGATCTCGCTGCTCGCCCGGCCGCAGTGCGACCTCGCGGGCTGGACCAAGTCGAAGGTCATGGCGGGCTGAGCCGATGCGAGCGGTCGCGCAGCGGGTGAGCTCGGCTAGCGTCACGGTCGACGGGGGCGTCATCGGGGCGATCGACGGACCCGGGCTGCTGGTGCTGGTCGGCGTCACCCACGACGACACCGTCGAGAAGGCGCGGAAGCTGGCCGCCAAGCTCTGGGGGCTGCGGGTGCTCGAGGGCGAGAAGTCCTGCTCCGACCTGGGCGCACCGCTGCTGGTCGTCAGCCAGTTCACGCTCTACGCCGACACCGCCAAGGGGCGCCGGCCGACCTGGAACAACGCGGCCCCCGGGCCGGTCGCCGAGCCGCTGGTGGACGCGGTCGTGGCCGAGTTGCGCGCGCTCGGCGCCCGGGTCGAGACCGGCAAGTTCGGCGCCGACATGAAGGTCGCCCTGGTCAATGACGGCCCCATCACGATCATCATCGAGCTCTAGCCACTCTGATACCCGTCCGCTGATCGGGTCGATGGCGTCGGTGACAGGTCGAGGTTCGGGTCGATGGCGTCGGTGACAGGTCGAGGTTGGGGTGGGACGGCGCTCGCGAGGGCGCGGTTCTGGTCGGTGGCGTCGGTGACAGGGTGCGGTGTGGGGTGGGACGGCGTGGACGAGGGGGCGGGATGCGGTGCTGGGGGCGACGAAAGTGCGACGGTTAGGGACTTATCGGGTCAATATGGGCAGGTGGGGGATGCGGAGCGGCCATAATGTGCGGGTGACACCCTTGGAGCAGTTGTCCGTGGGCGACGTGACCGCCAACCCCGTGCTGGCCGAGGTGATCCGGTCCGGGTTCGTGGAGTCCCGGCACCGCGGTACCGTCGTCGCGCTGGCGGCCGATGGCACGTTCGCGTTCACGGCGGGCATCGCCAACGCACCCGTCTTCCCCCGCTCGTCCAACAAGCCGCTGCAGGCGGCGGCGATGCTCCGCGCGGGGCTGCCGCTGGACGGTGAACTGCTGGCGCTCGCCGCCGCCAGCCACTCGGGCGAGGACTTTCACGTCCAGGGCGTGCACGAGATCCTCGACATCGCCGGGCTGACCCAGGAGGACCTGCGCTGCCCGGCCTCGCTGCCCGGCGACGAGCCGACGGCGCGGCGGCTGATCAGGGAGTCCGATGAGCCCGAGTCGCGGGTCCGGTTCAACTGCTCGGGCAAGCACGCGGCCATGCTCGCGACCTGCATCGCCAACGACTGGCCGACCGAGACCTACCTGGAGGCCGACCACCCGCTCCAGGTCCGCATCCGCCGGACGATCGAGGACCTGTCCAGGGAGCCGATCGCGGCGGTCGGGGTGGACGGCTGCGGCGCCCCGGTGTTCGCGCTGACGCTGGGCGGCCTCGCCCGGGCGTTCCGGGCGCTGGTGCTGGCCGAGCCGGGCACCCCGGAGCGGAAGGTGGCCGATGCGATGCGCAAGTTCCCGTCCTGGACGTCCGGCACCACCAGGGACGAGAACCGGCTGATGACCGAGATCCCCGGGCTGCTGCTCAAGGCCGGGGCGGAGGGGGTCGACGCGTTCGCGCTCCCGGACGGGACGGCCGCCGCGGTCAAGATCGAGGACGGGAACCCCCGGGCCCGCACCCCGGTCACGGTCGCCCTCCTGGCCCTGCTCGGCGCGCAGCCGCCGGTCGGGCTGGCCACCACCGACGTCCTCGGCGGGGGCGCTCCGGTCGGCGTGATCCGCGCGGCCAGGCTGGTCTAGCGAGCGCGGTTCGCGGACGGGGCCACGGGGTGTTCGCCGCCCCGCTGACGCGCCCGGCTGCGCGGGCTGGGCGGGGCCACGGGGTGTTCGCCGCCCCGCTGACGGGCCGGGGCGGCGCGGACCGGGCGAAGCAGCGGTCCGTTCGATACCTCGGTGCCTTTGACTTTAGGGCTTTTGGGCCAGGTGCGCGGCGAGGGTGAAGCGCGGGTCCGGGGCGGGGCGGCCCGCGGCCAGGTCGGCGATGATCTCGCCAAGCAGCGGGGCGAACTTCGCGCCGTGGCCCGAGCAGGGCGACGCGACCACGAACGGCCCGCCGCCCGGCCGGTCGAGGATGAAGTCCTCGTTCGCGGTCCACGTGTAGAGGCAGCTCGCCTCGTGGCCGGGGGCGGGGTCGAGGCCGGGCAGCCGGTCGGCGACGAACGCCCGCACCCGGCCCCTGGCGGCCGGGTCGATGCGGAAATCGCGGCCTGCGGCGGTGGTGGCCGGGCCGGGATCGTGCTCGCCGATCTTGACCGCGCCGGGCGCACCGCCGTCGCGGCCGCCGGGCAGCCCGTAGAGGTAGCGGCCGCCGTCGGAGTGGATGAAGACCGGCCACGGCTCGGCGCCGCGCCCCCGCGCCGGGGCGAAGTGGAAGACCTGCTGCTGGGTGACGGTGAGCGTCGGGAGCTCGATCAGGCCATCGAGCAGCGGCGCGATCCACCCGCCGGCCGCGACGACGACGACCGGGGCGGTGAACGTCTCGCCCTCGGTGATCGCGACGGCGCCGCCGCCTGGGGCGGTTGCCAGCTTCTCGACCGGGGTGTTAAAGCGCACGTCGACGCCGTCGGCGGCCGCCAGCCGGAGCATCGCCGCGATCGCCCGATCGGGGTCGATCACGCCGGCTTCAGCGTGGTACATCACCGGGCCGACGCCCGTGAAGTCGATGAACGGCCAGCGCTCGGCGGCCGCCTGCTCGGGGAGCAGTTCGGCGGGCACGCCGCACTCGGTCAGCACCTGCGTGCAGCCGCTCCGGCTCGCGCTCGTCGCCGAAGTCGATGCCGCCGGTCAGCGTGAGCAGGCGCTCGCCCGCCGCGGCCTCGAGCGCGCGCCAGCGCCGCCCGGACTGCCCGGTCAGCCGCACGTAGAGCGGATCCGGGTAGGCGCGGCGGAAGATCCTGGCGCTGCCGTGCGAGCTGCCGTTGCGGTGCGCGGGGCCGAACGCCTCGAGCACGACGACGTTCAGGCCGCGGCGGGCGGCGGCGTACGCGGCGGCCGCGCCCGCCAGCCCGGCGCCGACGATGATCAGGTCCGCACGAACCGGCACGATGAGCCTCCCGGAATGGGCGAGAAAAGGCGGAAGTCACGATCATATTTCCGAACGGACCCTGGGTGACTCTGGCGGCCCGGCGGCACCTCGCTCGGGGCACTGCCGCTGGGGTGTGATCGTGGGTCGTTGGGGCACAGCCGAGTGGCGTTTGAACGTGACCGTGTGCTGTTGGGGGCAGCCGGCGACCCGTTCTCCCCACGCTCGCGGGTGATTCGGCCGGCGGTGCGACCAGTGAGGTTGGCGGGGCTGGCGGGGTGGGCGCGGGGCTCGCGGGGTGGGCGCGGAGGCGAGGCGGGGTGGGCGCGGAGGCGAGGCGGGGTGGGTGCGGGGGCGAGGCGGGGTGGGCGCGGAGGCGAGGCGGGGTGGGTGGGGCTGGTTCGGGGGTTGCCGGGGCGGGGCGTGAGAGGGTAGACGGCGGGAGGTAATCGACGATGAAGATCGGCTTGCAGATTCCTGACTTCAGCACGCCGCGGGGGCCGGAGCGGCTCGGGGCGGAGCTGGCGACGGTGGCGCGGACCGCCGACGACGCCGGGTTCGAGTACATCGCGGTGATGGACCACTTTTTCCAGATCCCGGCGGTCGGGCCGGCCGAGCACGAGATGCTCGAGGGGTACACGACGCTCGGGTACCTGGCCGCCTGCACCCGGCGGGCGGCGCTGCTGACGGTGATCACCGGGGTGCACTACCGGGAGCCGGGCGTCCTGGCCAAGGTTGTCACCACGCTCGACGTGCTGTCGAACGGCCGGGCGTGGCTCGGCGTCGGCGCGGGCTGGAACGAGGAAGAGTCGCGCGGCCTTGGCGTGCCGTTCCCGCCGGTCGCCGAGCGGTTCGAGCGGCTTGAGGAGACGCTGCAGATCTGCCTGCAAATGTGGCACGGCGACGAGCGGCCGTACCAGGGCAAGCACTACACGCTGGAGCGCCCGCTGAACTCGCCCCAGTCGATCACCCGGCCGCACCCGCCGATCATGATCGGCGGCGGCGGGGAGCAGAAGACGCTGCGGATGGTCGCCCAGTACGCCGACGCGTGCAACCTGTTCGCCGGCGCCGGCGAGGCGCGCAAGCTCGACGTCCTGCGCCGGCACTGCGAGGCGGTCGGCCGCGACTACGACACGATCTACAAGACCGTGTACTACGTGTTCGACCCGGGCCGGGGCATCCAGCGGATGATCGACGAGCTCGGCGCGCTGGCCGCGCTCGGCTTCGCCGCAGCGATCGGCCCGGTGGCCGGGGTGTGGGACGTGGCGCCGCTCGAGGTGATCGGGGCTGACGTCATCCCGGTCGTGGCGGACTTCTAGTCGCGGGCCGATTCAGCCGGGGCTGTGCGCTGGCCGGCGTCAACCGGTCACCGGGACCGGGGGCAGCCGGACGGCCCAGACGATCGCCTCGGCCCGGCCGGTCACGAGCGCGCCGCCGGGCGTGCGGCCGCCCGCGGCGGCGATGTTGAGTATGCTGCCCGCGCACACGTCCGCCCGGGTGGTGATGTGCACGGCCCGGCAGGTGGTGGCCGCGCCGGGGGCGAGCCTGCTGGCCGCGCAGCTGACCGCGCCGAGCCGGTCGTCGGTCAGCGTGACGTCGTGCAGCCTCACGTCGCCGGTGTTGACGACCGTGTAGGTGTAGGCAATCGCGGTCCCGGCGGCGTCGTACGTCGCCGGGGAGGCCGTCTTGGCGACGGCGATGCCCGGGTGGTGGATGGCGTACACGGTCTGCGCGTCGCGGTCGGTCACCGGCGGGCCCGTCGGCGGGTCACCGGTCACCGTCGCCACGTTGGCGAGCTGCCCCTTGGCCACCTCCGCCGCCGTCGTCATCGTGACCGCCTGGCAGGTCATCGACTGGCCGGGCGCGAGCGTGGACTCCGGGCAGGTGACCGCGCCGAGCCGGTCATCGGTCAGCGTGACGTCGTGCAGCGTCACATTCCCGCTGTTAGTCACCGTGTAGGCGTAGGTGATCTTCTCGCCCGCCGCGTCGAACTCCATGGGGAACGCCGTCTTCCGTTCGGCGATGGCGGGAGCGCGGGTGGCGTACACGGCGGCGGTGTCGCCGTCGGTCACCGGCGGGCCGGTCGGCGGGTCGCCGGCGACGATCGCCGTGTTGGTGATCTGCCCGGCGTCCACGTCGGCCTGGGTGGTGAGGTAGTACCCGAGGCAGGTCGTCGACTGACCGGGGGCGAGCGCGGCGGCGAGGCAGGCGACGGCGCCGAGCCGGCTGTCGGTCAGCGCGACGTTATGGAGTGTCACGTTCCCGCTGTTGGTCACCGTGTAGCTGTAGGTGATCTGCTCTCCGGCGGCGCCGTACTGGACCGGGAAGGCGGACTTGACCAGGTCGATCCGCGGCAGGTGGGCTGCGGGGACGGCGTCAGCGTCGGCGTCGGTGACCGGCGGTCCGGCCGGCGGGTGGCCGGTGACGACGGCCGCGTTCTCGATGTCGCCCTTGTCCACGTCGGCTTGCGTCGTGACGTAGCTCGCGATGCAGGTCATCGACGCGGTCGGCGCCAGCGTGGTGTCCGGGCAGGTGACCGCCCCGAGCCGGCTGTCGGTCAGCGCGATGGCGTGCAGCGTCACGTTTCCGGTGTTGGTCACCGCGTAGCTGTAGGTGATCGTCTCCCCGGCGGCGCCGAAGGTGCCGGGCGACGAGGACTTCTCGACCTGGATTCCAGGGGCGCGGATCGCGTGCACGATGACTCGATCCGTGTCGGTCACCGGCGGCCCGGTCGGCGGGCGCGCGGTCACGTCGGCCGTGTTCGCGATGTGCCCGGCGTCCACGTCGGCTTGCGTGGTGACGTGCTGCGCGGTGCAGGTCGTGGACTGGCCGGGCGCGAGCGTGGTGTCCGGGCAGGTAACCGCCCCCAGCCGGGTATCGGTCAGCGCGATGGCGTGCAGCGTCACGTTTCCGGTGTTGGTCACCGCGTAGGTGTAGCTGATCGTCTCGCCCGGCTTCGAGTACTGCGTCGGGAACGCCGTCTTGACCAGCGCTAGGCCGGGGTGGTGGATCGCGTCCACGGTCGCGTGAGCGGTGTCGGTCACCGGCGGCCCGGTCGGCGGGCGCCCGGTCACGTCGGCCGCGTTGGCGATGCGCCCGGCGTCGACGTCGGCCTGCGTGGTCACGTGGGCCGCGCCGCAGGTCATCGAGTGACCGGGCCCGAGCGTGGTGAACGCGCAGGTCACCGGGCCGAGTCGGTTATCGGTGAGCACGATGTGGTGCAGCGTCACGTTCCCGGTGTCGGTCACCGTGTACGTGTAGTTGATGATCTCGCCGGGCGCGGCGTAGGTCGCCGGGGAGGCCGACTTCACGAGGTGGATCGCCGGACGCTGACGGGCGGTGACGGTCGCGTCGGCCGGGTGGCTGATCACGGTGTCGCGGTTGGGGGTGAGCCCGGTGGCCCGGGCGGCGTTAGTGACGTGACCTGCGTTCAGATCGTCCTGGGTGATGGTGTACTCGGCGGTGCAGGTGGCGGTGTCGCCGGTGGCCAGCGTGGAGGGAGTGCAGGCGATGTTGTGGCCGATGCGGTCGTCGGTGACGTGCACGTCGTGCAGCGTGAAGAACTTCGGGTTGGTGGCCGTATAGCGGTAGGTGATCTTCTGGCCGACGTGGTCGTAGGCGGTCGGGGCGGCGGTCTTGGCGATGTGCAGGCCCGCGCAGTTGTGCAGCGCCAGCTGGGCGAGCAGGTAGCTCAGCCGGTCGAAGTCGGTATTGAAGAAGTCCGTGTTCTCAACCGGCCCGGAGACGGCCCGGATGTTGTCGACGCTCGGCAGCCCGCTGGTCCTGGTGCCGATGCCCACGCTGATGACCGAGGTGCCCTGGGCCTTCAGCGCGTTGGCGGAGAAGATGCCGTTCTCCACCTCGGCGAACTGGGTGGTGTTGCCCCGGCCGCCGTTGCCGGTCGGCCCGTAGAAGGTCGGGTCGCCGTCGGTGATGATGAAGGTGGACCGGAAGTGCTGTACGGGGTTATCCCGGACGATCTGCCAGAAGCCGGCGTCCCAGTTGGTGCCGGAGCTGGCGGGCACGGTCAGCCCGTTGATCTTGCTGACCAGCCGGTTGACGCCAGCTTGGGTGGCCACGGAGACCGGCGGGAGGGTGGCGTTGTTGGCGCCGGGGGCCGGGGCGGTGGTGCCGAAGGTGTAGATCGCGATGGTGGACGGGGTGCCCGCCAGTGACTCCACGAACGCCCGGGCGGCTGCCTTGTAGGTGGCCAGGTTGGGGCTGACCGAGCCCGACAGGTCGATGAGGAGCGCGATCCGCAGTCCGCAGGCCGCGGGCAGGGGCGGGTCGTTGGTCGACAGCGCCCAGGTGCCGCTGCGGGCGGTGGGTGCGGTGTCGCTGTTCGGGGCCGGGACCGGGATGGTCACGTTGGCGTTTCCGACCGCGACCCGCAGCGAGTTGTAGACGCGCGAGACGACCGCCGCCCCGCTCCCGGTGGCCAGGGCCGGGCTGTCGAACCAGCCGGCCGGGGTGCCGGCCTGGGTGACCGTGTACGTCCGGTTGGCGCTCACCTGCAGGGTGCAGGCGCCGGCGGCGGTGCTCACGCAGGTGTCGGCGAAGCCGGTGCTGGCGGGCGTGACCCGGAACGTCACCCCGGCGAGCCCGGTCGCGATCGGCGGGCCGGGCGGGCCGTTCTCGGCGGTGCGGACGCCGCCGACGCGGATGGTGATCGTGGGGTCGACGCCGGACGCCGGCTTCGGCCTCGCGGCGGAAGCGGCCGCGGCCGAGCCGGCCGTCGGGGATGCCATGGCCGGCCCGGCCAGGCCGCCGGCTAGCAGGGCGGCCCCGGCCGCGAGGCCGGCCACCGCGGTGAGGCGGCTCGCAGTGGAAAACATCGTCAGGTTCCCCCTCGCAGGCGCACCCGTGCGCGCCGGCCCGGGCGGCGGGCCCAGTCGGCTAGTCGGGTAAAGGCCTGGCGGCATCGTTGTGATCACAATCGGTATTCAGATAACTACACACAGTGACAATGCCGCAGGGTATCGGCCGCCGCGCGCGTTTCCTGGCAACTGCGGGCGGGCCGGCGTGTCACCGGTCGGAAAACGCCATGTAAACGGCGCGGCGGGTAGAGCCAACCGATTCGGCCGGGCGGGTCGGCTACGCCATCGACAGGATCTGGCTCCTGTCGCCCACGCCAGCGACCGCGCCCATCGGTGTCGGTGGCGTAGGCGACAGGTCGCGTTTGGGGTTGCGTAGGCGACAGGTCGCGTTTGGGGTTGCGTAGGCGACGGGTCGCCCACCCGGGAACGCCTAGCCGATAACGTCGATCGGGGTCCCGGGCGGGACCTGGGCCAGCCTTTCGAGCGACGGAAGGTGCAGCCGGACGCAGCCGTGCGAGATCCGGCCCCCGGTCGTCCCGATCTGGCTGTCCTCGCCGAGCGGGCCGTGGATGCCGATGACGGCGTCACCCGAGCCCTCCCAGTCGCTGATCGCCTGGGAGTGGTCGGAGGTGACGATGATGAACGGGCCGTAGCCGGGGTTGGGCTCCGGTGGCGCCTCGTCGAATGCCACGAAGAACTCCCCGGTCGGCGTGGGGTCATCCCCGGCTCCCACGCCGGCCGGGGCCGAGAAAACCAGCCGGCCGCGGTCGTACAGCGCCAGCCGGGTGGTGGCGAGGTCGACCACGATCCGGTACGGCGTGCGGCTGAGGGCGATGTCGGTGAGCGGCAGCCAGGCGGTCGATCCGTCCGGCCGCTGGGCCAGCCGCACCCGGACCCAGCCGGGCCGGGTCGCGATGACCGGCAGGACCGACCGCCGCCCGTACCAGCTGGCCGGAACGGCGCCGGCCGCGAGCAGACCGGGGGCGGCGTACCTGGGCGCGCTCGTCAGCACGGTGGCGAGCTCGGTGCTGACCGGGATGGCGGCCGGATGGCCGGCTGGCCGCAGCTGGGCGGCCTGCCGGGCGGGGGCGACGGACGGCCGGGCGGGCGGTGCGGGCGACGGCCGGGGCTTGGCGACGGCCGTTCCGCCCCCGGACGAGAGCACCAGGCCGATCGAGGTCGCCAGCACCGCGACGGCGACCACGGCCACCGCGCTGGCGGCCCGGGACGGGGGGAATGCGCGATACGCCAGCGCCGTCTTGATAAGGCCCGGAGGCACGGGCGACCACCACTCACTCTTAGTCTCGGCTCAATCACTCAAGGTGACAATGCGCGAAGCTATCAGCTCTGCGGGCCATGTGCTGGCAATTCACGCGAATTCAGCGTGTCGCGGTGGAGACGCCGGCTGCGGGCGGAGACGGCTAAGCCTCGGGGTAGAGCCACGGTCCGTTCGAGCTGACGGGTTTGATCTTTAGCCTCTGGCCAGGAACTCCTCGATCGAGGCGGCGAGGGCG
Organism: uncultured Actinomycetota bacterium; assembly: GCA_963836195.1. GTDB lineage: Bacteria > Actinomycetota > Actinomycetes > Streptosporangiales > Streptosporangiaceae > Trebonia. The sequence goes on from CAWIIX010000008.1 coordinate 92,957, forward strand.
ACCGGGGTCTCGAACATCGGGTAGTGGCCGGCCCCGCGCAGGACCTCGAGTTCGGAGTTCGGGTACGGCTGCAGCCAGGCCTGCTCCATGAACTCGGCCGACTGGGTGGGGTCGTACTCGCCGGTGATGACCTTGACCGGGACCTCGTTGCCCTTGACCTTGGCGAGGATGTCGGCCCGGGCCCAGGACTCGAGGTAGCCGCCGAACGCGGTCTCGTCGGAGTTCTCGAGCGAGTGCCGGACCACGGCGTCGACGAAGGCGGGGGTGAGGCGGCCGCCGGTCGCGTGGTTGACGATCATCGCGCGGCTGGCCGGGCTGGCCGCGGCGGAGGCGAACAGGGACCATTCCGACTCGCCGAGCGGCAGGCCGCCGGCCGGGACCGGGGCCACGCCGACCAGCCGGCGAACCCGGTACGGCGCCTGCAGCAGGACGTGCTGCATGGCGACGCCGCCCATCGAGTGGCCGACGAGGCTGAACCGGTCCCAGCCGAGGGCGTCGGCCAGCCCGATCGCGTCGGCGGCGGCCTCCGCCATCGTGAACTCGCCCGCCTCGTCCCGCCGGGAGCCGTAGCCGCGCAGGTCGGGGAAGGCGTAGCTGAACTGCGAGGTGTTCAGGTAGTCGGTCAGGCTCCCCCAGCCCAGGGCGGAGCCGAACCAGCCGTGCAGCGCGATGACGTGATGCTCGCCGCGCCCGACCCTGACGTATGAGCCTGCCATGGCTCGTAACCTAGCGGAAATTACGGCCCAAATGTAGGCGGGGCCTCCAGTCGGGGCCGCGATTCCGCAATTCGTCACAAGCCATCGCAGTTTGGGTAAAACGGTAGATACTGGGTTCGAATGATGCGTTTAAGGTTGATCGGCGCGCCGCCGGGCGACTTTCCGTGCTATCCAGTAGCGTGCCCGACGTGGACCCAATCATCACCGCCGCCTGGATCACGGGCGGCGTCGCAGCGGTCGGCATCGCGGGCACCGTGATGAGCTCGATAGCGGGCTCGCGGAACACCCGGATGGCCGCCGATCTGACTGTCGAGGCCGCCCGGGCGGCCACCATGGCCACGCTGGCGGCGGCGCGCGAAGGCCAGCGCTGGGAACGGGAGCACGCCGCCTACGTGGAAACCATCGCGGAAGTGCTCCGTCGTCAGCGGCAGCGCCGCTACCTGGTGACGAGCTCGCTGAGCGAGGATTCCGAGCTGCTGCGGGACTTCCTCGACGCCCACGACCCGCCCGGCTGGCTGGAGGCGCAGGCCCGGCTGATCGCGTGCGCGTCCGAATGGGTGAAGGACGCGGCCGAGGCGTCCAGGCAGGCGCATCTCGAGGTCTGGGCCCGGGTGCGCCGCTACCGGCTGATGGGCGACGACAACCGGCTGGCACTGGAATCCGGCCGCCCGGGCGACGCCCCGTTCGACGGCCGCGAGCTGGTGGCGGCGCGCCAGGAGATCGACGCGGCGATCGCCGACGCCGACGCCATGGACAACCTGCTGGTCACGCTCATTCGCGAGGAGCAGCGGAGCAACGGGCGGACTGTGCTGGCCGGGCCGTAACGCCCGTCTTCGTCCGCCCGCCCGTCCACCCGGGCGCCCGCCTGTCCGGGAGGGCGGGCGGGCCGGGCTCAGCGGAAGTGACGGGTCAGGCCGGCCCATACCTCGTCGTAGTCGCGCTGCCTGCTCGGGGCGTCCATCGCCTGCCTGGTCGGCTGAATTGTCCAGCGGGACTCGAACATGAACGCGAGCGTGTCGTCCAGCTTCTGCGGGGCGAGCTCGGCCGTGCTGGCCCGGGCGTAGGTCTCCGCGTCGGGGCCGTGGCTGGCGAACGTGTTGTGCAGCGACCCGCCGCCGGGGGTGAAGCCCGCCGCCTTGGCGTCGTAGGCGCCGGAGACCAGGCCCATGTACTCGGACATCACGTTGCGGTGGAACCACGGCGGGCGGAAGGTGTTCTCGCCGACCAGCCAGCGCGGCGCGAAGACCACGAAGTCGACGTTGGCGAGGCCGCTGGTGTCCGTGGGGCTGGTGAGGACGGTGAAGATCGACGGGTCCGGATGGTCGAAGCTGATCGACCCGATCACCATGAAGTCCCTGGTGTCGTACTTGTAGGGCGCATAGCTCCCGTGCCAGGCGACCACGTCGAGCGGCGAGTGGTCGTACTCCGCCGCCCACAGGTTGCCGCCGAACTTGTTGACCACGCTGACCGGTTGGTCGCGCTCCTCGAAGGCGGCGTGCGGGTACTTGAAGTCGCGCTCGTTGGCGAGGCCGTTGGCGCCGATCGGGCCGCGCTCGGGGAGGGTGAAGCTGGCGCCGAAGTTCTCGCACAGGTAGCCGCGGGCGAACTCGTCCGGCAGCTCGACCCGGAAGCGGATGCCGCGCGGCACCACCGCGATCTCGCCCGGGCTGACCCGGAGCGGGCCGAGCTCGGTGTGCAGGATGACCGCGTTCAGCTCGGGCACGAAGAGCAGCTCGCCGTCGGAGTCGACGAAGTAGCGGTCGCGCATGGAGGTATTCGCCGCATAGAGGTGGACGGCCATCCCGGACCTGGTCTTGGTGTCGCCGTTGCCGCCGACGGTGAAGAGGCCGTCGATGAAGTCCGTCTTGTCGTCGGAGAGCGGGAGCGGGAGCGGGTCCCAGCGGAGCCGGTTCGGGTCCGGTTCGACCTCGTCGAACGGCGTGGATTTTAGATTCTTGTTGTCGATTCTGCGGAAGGCCGGGTGCCGGGCCGACGGCAGGATCCGGTAGACCCAAGTTCGCTGGTTGACGGCCCGCGGCTGGGTGAACGCGGTCCCGCTGAGCTGCTCGGCGTACAGGCCGAGGGGCGCTTGCTGGGGCGAGTTCCGGCCGACGGGTATGGCGTCTTTGACCGCCTCTGTAACAAACTCGTTCCCAAAACCGCTTTCGTACTGGAAGTCGTCATCGGCCACAGGTGCCGCCTCCTCGCGCTCGTGCCTAGTCACGATCATGCATCCAGGCGAGGTCGGCTGTCAGACCGGGGCGGCGTCCGATGGGTCGCGGCAGGAACTCGGGAGGTTGGATGGCCGGCACCAGATGGCTCACCTTCGACTGCTATGGCACGATCGCGGACTGGAACTCGTGCATGCTGTCGGCGCTGGAACCGGTGGCCGGCCCGAACGCGGACGCGCTGCTCGCCGCCTACCACCGGGCCGAGTCCATCCTCGAGGCCGGGCCGGGGTGGCGTCCGTACCGGGAGATCCTGACCGAGGGGCTCGCGCTGGCGGCCGAGCGGACCGGGGTCGCGCTTGCGGCCGGGGCCTCGAGCGCGCTGGTCGAGGCCTGGCCGGGAATGGATGTCTTTCCCGACGTGGACGAGGCGCTGGCGGACCTGGTTCGCTCCGGGTGGCGGCTGGGCGTGCTGACCAACTGCGACGACGATCTGTTCGAGAGCACGGCCGAGAAGCTGCCCGCGCCGGTCGAGGTCGTGGTGACGGCGCAGCAGGTGCGGTCCTACAAGCCGGACCTCGCCCACTTCAGGAAGTTCGCCGAGGTGACCGGCGCGACCCCCGCGAACTGGATTCACGTCGCCAACAGCTGGGTGCACGACATCCTGCCGGCGTCGCGGATGGGGCTGCGCTCGGTCTGGGTGGACCGCGACCGCACCGGGCACCCGGCCAAGTTCGCCGAGCGGCGGATCACCGCGATGCGGCGTCTGCCCGAGACCGTGCTCGACGTGAGCGTGCTGCCGGCCTGGTCCCTCCCGGGGAGATAATCGACCAATGACCACCAGCGCTGACTTGCTCATCGACGGATTCGGCCGTATTCGGGAGAACGTTCTCGACGTCCTCGCCGATCTGACCCCGGACCAGCTCGCCTATCAGGTCGCCCCCGGCGCCAACTCGATCAGCTGGCTCGTCTGGCACCTGACCCGGGTGCAGGACGACCACGTCGCGGACGCGTTCGGCGCGGTGCAGGTATGGACGGCCGGGGGCTGGGCGGCGCGGTTCGGGCTGCCCCCTTCGATGCTCGACCATGGCTACGGTCACACGTCCGCGCAGGTCGCGGAGGTGGGGGCCGCCACCGCGGTCGGCGGGGTTGCTGGCGGAGTACCACGAGGCGGTGCACGCGCAGACGGTGAAGCTGGTGTCCGGGGTGACCGACGCCGACCTGCCGCGCATCGTCGACGAGCGCTGGACGCCGCCGGTCACGCTGGCCGTGCGGCTGGTGTCCGTGCTCGACGACGACATGCAGCATGCGGGGCAGGCCGCGTACGTGCGGGGGCTGGTGCTGCCGGCCGGGGTGTAGCCGGGCTTAGGCCTTGGCGCTCTTGGCGCTCTTGGCGCTCTTGCTGCTCTCGCGGCGGGCGAAGGCGAGCGCCTCGGCGGCCAGGGCCGACCAGTTCGCCGCGGGGTCGTTGTCCGGGTTGGCGGCGAACCATTCGCGCATCGGGGCGCCCTTGTTGGCGTCGAAGTGCGCGCCGTGGCCGGCCGCGACCAGGGCCGCCACCCGGTCGGCGGGCAGCTTGACCACGAGGGCGCCGCGGACGTGCATGGCGAAGATCTTGCCCCGGTAGCGCAGCGCCGAGCGGCCGAAGCCGGCCCCGCCGCGCGGCGGGGTCACCCCGTCGACGTCGTTGAACTCGGTGACGAGGTCCTGGAAACGCGCCCTGGAGGGCGAGTCCGGCTGCATGGCCCTAGTTTACGGGCCGCAGATGAGGCCCCAGGGCTTGTCGTTGACGCGGGTGATGACGATGGTCGCGCGGTTGGGGCCGGCCAGCTTGAGACGACGGTGGATCTGGTCAACGTCGCCCGCGAGGCCGCGGCGGCGGATGTCGGCCGCGCCGATGCCGAGCTCGCGCAGCCGCCGGGCGAAGCGCTTCTCGTTCCAGGGGGCGGAGTCGAGGACGCGGAGCGTGCGGGCGAACGGGGTCTGCACCGGGCGGTTCAGCGTGAGGAAGGCGATCTGCGGGTCGATCTTGCTCACGTCGCCGTCGCCGTCGCCTTGGCCACCGCCTTGGCCGTCGCCGTCTCGGCGGAGCGACCGCGCGAGGTCCTCGACCAGGCCGGCCCGGGTGACGGCCGGGTTCGGGTCGAGCAGGTACTCCCCCGGCTCGGTGACCGGCACCGGGTCACCGGGGCAGGCGACCAGGGCGTGCGATTCCGAGCCGTCCATCACCAGCGCGCGGCGCGGGCCGCCCGCGGCAGCCACCGGCGCGGTGGCGAGGGCCGGTGACCACAGGACGGCCTCCTTGAGGTCGCGGCCATCGGCGATGAACTCCGCCTCCCAGCCGTCCGGTATCAGGCCGGCCGGCAGGCCGGGGGCGGCCTTGACGCAGACGGCGGGCACCCGGCCCGCGAGCGCGAAGCACCAGTCGAGCGGCGGCTCCGACTGGCCGGCCCGGAACCGCTGGGCGGCGCCCGCTGAGGTACTGCCCGGTGAGGTACCGCCCGGCCAGGCTGAGCTGGCGCCGAGCCGAGCCGAGCTGGCGCCCGCCAGGGCTGAGGCGGTGCCGGGTCCGGAGCGGCGAGCCGGGTCGATGAAGACCGCGTCGAAGCCGTCGAGCCTGGTGTCGCGCACATCCGCGACGACCGCGCTGACGTTCCCCGTCTGCCCGTAGACGGCGGCGTTGTGCAGCGCCAGCCGGGCGTGCACGTCGTCCCGGTCGACCGCCAGCGCCTCCCGGCCGGCCGCCAGCGCGAGCAGGTCGCCGCCGATCCCGCAGCACAGGTCGGCCACCCGGCCGGCGCCGCCGAACCGCGCGGCCCGGTAGCGCGCGATCGGCTCCGAGGATGACTGCTCGTACCCGGCCCGGGTGAACAGCATCTGCATCGCCCGGCTGAACTTGGCCCGGGCCGCCAGGCGGAGCTCATGCTGGGCGGTGGCCGCCGCGACCAGGTCGGCCGGGTACTCGCGCCGCAGCCTGACCGCGAGCGCGAGCGCGGTCCCGCCGCCGTCCGGCTCGGCCGCGAGCCGGGTCAGCAGCTCTTGCCCCTGCAGACTGAGGAGGACGGTCGGATCGGTGTTCATCGCCTTGAGGCTAGTGCAGCGTCGCTCGCGGCGCGGGCGGTGAGCGTCGCACCCGGGGGTGCAGCCGCATTCCCGGTGGTCGATACGCTGCCCCTTATGAGCGACGGCAGCCCGGTTCCCCCGGTTCCCCCAGTTCCCCCAGTTCCCCCGGCCGAGATGAGCTGGGACGTCATGGACCTGCTGGGGGAGATCGAGGGCATCGGGGTCGACCCGGTGCGCGGCGGGTACTCGCGGTTTGCGTTCGAGCCGGCCGAACTGGAGCTGCGGGCCTGGTTCACCGGGCGCGCGCGAGCGCTCGGGCTGGCGGTCGAGCTCGATCGGAACGGCAACCTGTGGGCCTACTGGGGCGGCCGCGGCGGCGACACGATCGCCGTCGGCAGCCACCTCGACTCGGTCCCCGGCGGCGGCGCGCTCGACGGCCCGCTCGGCGTCGCGTCGGCGCTGTCGGCCATCGCCCGGCTCAAGTCGCGCGGGATCACGCCGCCGCGGCCGGTCGCGGTGGTCGCATTCGCCGAGGAGGAGGGGTCCAGGTTCGGCATCGCCTGCCTCGGTTCGAAGCTGACGGCGGGCGCGATCAGCGCCGAGTCGGCCCTTCCGCTGGCCGACGCGGCCGGCACGGCGTTCGCCGACGCGGCGGATGCGGCCGGGGTCGATCCGGCCGGGATCGGCCGCGATGACGAGCGGCTGGCCGAGCTGGCCGCGTTCGTCGAGCTGCACGTCGAGCAGGGGCGCGGGCTGGCCGACCTCGGCGCGCCGGTCGCGGTCGCGTCCGGCATCCTCGCGCACGGCCGGTGGCGGCTGCGGTTCACCGGGGAGGGCAATCACGCCGGGGCCACGCCGATGGCGGGCCGCCGCGATCCCCTGGCGGCCGCCGCGGCGGCCATCCTCGCGGCCCGTGCCATCGCGGCCGGGCACGACGACCCGGCTCGGGGCAGCAACGCCCGGGCGACGGTCGGCCGGCTCATCCCGGTCCCGGGCGGCACCAACGTCATCGCCTCCCGCGTCGACGCCTGGCTGGACCTGCGCGGTGACGTCGACGCCTCCACCCGGGCGCTGCTGGCCGAGGTCCTGACGGCGGCCGAGGAGGCCGCCGCCGCCCACGGCTGCGCGCTCGAGGTGACCGAGGAGTCCTACGTGGACACGGTCGTCTTCGACCCGGCCCTGCGCGATCGCCTGGGTGACGTCCTCGGCCACCCGCCGGTCCTGGCGACCGGGGCTGGCCACGACGCCGGCGTGCTCGCCGGCGAGCTGCCGACCGCGATGCTGTTCGTCCGCAATCCGACCGGGGTCTCGCACTCCCCGTTCGAGACCGCCAGTGAGGAGGACTGCCGGGCGGGCGTCGACGCGCTGACGGCCGTGCTGCACGACCTGGCGGGATAGCCGCCGGCGTTGGCCCGCGCGCGACGAGCGGTCGGCCGGCATCGAAGCCCTTGCTATCTCGTGCGGCGCGGCCCGCTGGGGCTAGCTGGCGCCGAACCAGCCCGGCACGTCCAGCCGGAAGCTCTCGCCCGGGGTCATGGCACGCAGGCTGGCCTCCAGCTCGTCGACCCGTTCGGGGCCCAGGGCCTGCGTCCAGCGGGCGCGGATGTCGTTGAAGATCTCGGCCGACAGGGCCAGCGCCTCGATCCCGCGCGGGGTGAGGCGGACCAGCTTCCGGCGGCGGTCCCCGCCGTCGCCCGCCCGTTCGACGTAGCCGAGCGCCTCCAGCCGCTCCACGGTCTTGCCCGCCGCCTGCTTGGAGATGCCGAGCCGCCGCCCGACCTCGGTCGCGGTCGCGCCGCTGAACCCGATCGCCTGCATCGCGAAGCCGTGGGCGGGGCGCATGTCCTGGTGGCCCCGGCAGGCGAGCTCGGCGTGCAGCTCGTCGATGATCGACCGGAACCCGCCGAACAGCAGCAGCGGCAGCTCGTATCCAGCGCTTGACATGATAGACAACCTCGTTTACCGTTTTAGACAACCAAGTTGTCTTTATAGCGAGGAGCATACGCGATGTTCACCGTGCACACCGTCGAGTCCGCGCCAGCCGCCGCCCGGCGTGCCATGACCGGCACGATCAGCCACAACGGGTACCTTCCGACGGGGGTCGGGCTGATGGCGACCTCACCGGAGCTGCTCGACGGCTTCCTGAAGATGAGCGCGGCGTTCGAGGGAACCACGCTTGACCCCGTCGCCCGCGAGGTGGTGGTCATGACCATGGCCACCAGGAACGGCTGTCATCTGTGCGTGGCCATGCACACGGCCCGGCTGACGAGGCTGGGCGCCGACGAAGCGCTGATCGCGGCGCTGCGGAGCGGGTCGGCGCTGGCGGACGAGCGGCTTGACGCGATCCGGGTGTTCACCCTGCGAGTGCTCGACACGACCGGGGATGTGGGCGATGACGCGCTGAAGGCGTTCCTCGCCCAGGGCTACACCGAGCGGAACGCGCTCGAGGTCGTGCTCGGCATCGGCGCCTACACCATGTCCACCCTCGCCAACCGGCTCACCGGCGCCCCGATCGACGAACCGCTGCGCCAGTTCGCCTGATCACGGCCGTCGGCGATGGGCGAGGGCCCGACTTTGCCGGGGTCAGAGGGCCTGCGCCGTCGTGGGGTAACGGGCCTGAGGGTGTCCATGCAGGGTCCGTTCGGGGAAAGGATTTGGGTTTTGGGGCGCTAGGTCGGTGAGGACTTGCCCGAGGGTGGCCTCGTCGGCGGTGACGCCGCTCTCGGGGCGGCCGAGGGCGTTGAGGACGACGAAGCGGCTGCCGTGGCGGTACTTCTTGTCCCGCATCCAGGCCTGCTGCATGTCCGCGAGCGTGAACTCGCCGCTGACCGGCAGGCCGAGGCCGGCGATAAGCTGCCGGTGCTGGTCGACCACCGCCTCGGGGATGCGGCCCTGGCGGAAGGCGAGATAGGCGGCGGCCATCATGCCCAGGGCGACCGACTCGCCCTGGTCGTCGGCGGTGGTGTCGCGGATGAACTCGATCGCGTGGGCGAAGGTGTGGCCGTAGTTGAGGAAGAGGCGGTCGCCCCGCTCCCGTTCGTCGCGGCTGACGATGTCGGCCTTGATCTCGACGCTCCGGGTCGCGGCCGCGCAGACGGCGTCCGGATCGCGGCCGACGACCTCGGCGCGGGCGCCCTGGAGGTAGCCGAGCAGGTCCGACGGGCTGATGAGGGCGTGCTTGGCGATCTCGGCCAGGCCGGCCTTGAACCCACGTCCGGCGTTGCCGCAGGCCACCTCGATGTCGCTGATCACGACGACGGGCTGGTGGATGGTGCCGACCAGGTTGCGGCCGAGGCCCAGGTTGATCGCGTTCTTGCCGCCGACGGCGGAGTCGGCCTGGGCCGCCAGCGTGGTCGGCACGAGGGCCAGCCGCATGCCGCGGTTGAACGTCGCCGCCACGAAGCCGGCGATGTCGACGGTGGCCTCCCCGCCCACCGCGATCACCAGGTCGTCTCGGTGCATGGCGTGATCGGCGAACGCGTTGGAGAGGTACTCCGCCGAGGCGAAGGTCTTCGACGCCTGGGTGTCGGGCAGGGCGACGCGGTGGACGGGGATGCCGGCCGTCTCGAAGCCCGCGGCCACCCGGGCGGCGACGGCCTCGTCCTCGGTCGACTCGATGATCAGGCCGCGCTCGACCTCGGGGAGGGCGGGCAGCAGCGCGTCCACGTGGCCGGCCAGCCCGCGGCCGACGTGAGCGTAGTAGGTGCCGCCGACCGGGGTGACGAAGACGCTGGAGCTGTTCGGCGGCAGCGTCGGCAGCCGGGTGAGCTCGGCCAGCACCTCGCGCGCGATCGCGTCCGGGCGGCGGCCGTCGGTATCGATGGTGAGGACCGACAGGTCCTCGTAGACCGGGAGCCGCTTTTTGTACAACTCGTCGAGATCGGGGCGGTGCAGCATCGGGCGGTACTCGTCACCCTGGACCCGGGACATGGCCTCGTCGTAGCCGACCCGGAGGTAGATGACGCGGGCGTTGCGCAGCACCGCGCGGGTCCTCGGGTCCTCGACCGCACCGCCGCCGAGCGCGATCACCGCCTCCTCGCCGCGGACGAGATCGGCCACCGTCGTGTGCTCGAGCTCGCGGAAGTAGGTCTCGCCCTCGGTCCGGAAGATGTCGCGGATGTTGCGACCCAGACGCTGCTCGATCAGCACGTCGCTGTCGACGAAGGGCTGGCCCAGCCGTTCCGCGACGATGTGCCCGACCGTGGTCTTGCCGGCCCCCATGAAGCCGACGAGCACCGCCACCATGAGTCCTCCCGCTGCGCCCCGCTGTCATGCCGTGATGAGGCGATGCTATCGGTCAGGCTGGGTCGGGCGGTGCGGTGAGATAGCTGACGACCATGTCCCCGGCCATCTAGCGGTAGTGCTCGCGCCGGGTGGCGTCGAGCAAGTGGCCGGCTGACGGCGTCTCCCCTTGGGGGAGACTCTTCCCGCGGGCGCGGGCTTGACCCTCCAGCGGCGGGAGCGTCGAGGCTGGAGCCATCAGATCGAAACGAACCGGAGGGACGCTCATCATGGCCACCGCAACCAACCTCACCGGGGTAGTCGCCGAGCACATCCGCGCCGTCAACGACTTCGACGCCGACGCGATCGTCGCCACCTTCGCCGACGACGCGTACGTCAACGACGCCCGCCGCGAGATCCGCGGCGTCGACGCGATCCGCGCCTGGGTGAATAAGGAAATGGTCGGCGACAGCGTCACCATTGAGCCCGTCGAGGTGCTCGACCACTACGGCGACATCATCGTCCGGGGCCGCTACGACGGCACTTACGACAAGTCCAACCTGCCCGGCGAGCTCATCATGACCAACTACTTCTCGGTCAGGAACGGCAAGATCGTCGCGCTCGCGGTCATCTTCAACCAGCCGTCCGAATACGACCGTGCCGTCCGGTGACGCGCTCTGCTCTCGCGGGGGACGGCCGCGCCCCCGATCCCCGGCCGCGCCTGGGGATCGGGGGCGTATCCGCCCATGGCGTTCTTTTGCGGTCGCGGGCGGGGAACGACCCGATTCGGCGCGGTGATCACGAGGCTTTTTCGCGCTTATGCGATGCGGATCCTTCGTCAGGATAAAAGGCTCCGCGATCACGAGACTGGCCTATGGCGGCCGTCGAGTGGAGATTACGGATATGCGGGGCCAATGAGGCTGGAGTTTGTGTAGATGGCGGCTGTCTGCCATCGGACGGGGCTTTTATGGCCGCATGATGGACACACCGTGACGGTTACTGTCCGTGACATGTTGACAGTGATGCGCGACAGGCGTTAGCTCGGTCCCGGGGTCGGACGTGAGCGGCGCGCAGGAGGCTCGCTCGACAGCGATCCGTAACGACATAGTGACTGAAAGACAGAAGGCGGCGGCTTCGCAAGGAAGCCGCCGCCTTCTGGCTGGTGGGCGATACTGGGATCGAACCAGTGACCTCTTCGGTGTGAACGAAGCGCGCTCCCGCTGCGCCAATCGCCCGCTGCCCCAATAGGTTAGCGCATCTTCGGGCGTGCCGTGGGCGTCGGGCGGCGGCTGAGCGCGTTGCGTATCGATCGCTCGCTGGTTGCAGGACGGTTGCAAGCAGCGGGTCGGCCAAGAAATGATGATCGTTCTACTGGCAAGTACCCCCGAGTTCGACTACTCTCAGCTATGCAATCGATAGCAACTGATGACACGAAAGTGGCACTTAGTTACCGACTGCTTACCTTGCGTAAAGCGTTGCTGACAAGGGGATGCGAGCTAGCTCACACCTCATGCAATCGATACGCAGGAACAATAGACTGGAAGAGTGCCGTTTAATAACTATCGGCGTCCGAACAGGACGGATGCCGTGACGACACCCTCCCGCGATCAGACAACGGGCAAGGGCGCAAACGGAAGCAAACGGGCATATCCCTACCTAACGCTCCGTATTCGTGCTAATCGCCCATCGGTCGTGTCAGTAAACAGAGCCCGGCTTCCCCTCCGGGACCCCAGTAGATTGAGGTTGACCTGACGATGAACAGCAGCAGCACGGTCTCGGCAGAACTCGGACTACGGCTCGTCGTTCCCCAGCAGACGATCGTCCCACTCGTCGCGAGCCTGTTCTACTCCAAGGAAGATCCCTACGCGATCCGCATCGCGTTCCACGTCGGGCTCGACGAGCCGGTCGAGTGGATCTTCGCGCGGGACCTGCTGTCCCTCGGCATCCAGGGCCGCGAGGGCCTCGGCGACGTCGTCGTCTGGCCGTCTTCCGGCTCCGCCGACGGCGCACCGGGCCGGGTGCTGAACATCGAGCTGTCCTCCCCCTTCGGCCAGGCCCACTTCGAGGCTCCGATCAAGGAGATCTCCGACTTCCTGGCGCGGACGTACGCGATCGTCCCCGAGGGCGAGGAGAGCGACTTCGTCGACGTCGCGGCCGAGCTGACCGACCTGCTCAAGCAGGCCTAGGCAGCACCAGCTTCCCGGCCCGTGCCCCCGTAACGGGCCGGGGAAAACCCCTTCCTCCCCGCGATGGGGGGCCTCCCCCGCCCCCCATTCCCCCTGGTCCCCTCCTCCCCGCGTGGGGGCCGCGTTTCACCCTCCCCCCGGCCATCCCCCATGGCCGTTCCCCCACGGGGACCTCCCCCCAGGTCCCTGGTATCGGGACCTCCCCCAGGTCCCCGGTAGGGGACCTCCCCCAGGTCCCCGCATGGAGGCCGACCCTCTCGGGTCCCCCCGGCCCCCCAACGCTGAAGCCCTCGTCACCGGTGACGAAATCGGAGCCCCCTGCCCGATATCCGTCCTGGCCGCCGGGGGCTTTCGCGTCTGCGCCTGCCCGCGCTGGGCCTGTTCGGGGCGGACGGGGCCGGCGGCTTCCCTCGTCGGGTCGGCGGGCGTGGGCGTCGCGGAGAGGCCATGACACAGTCAGCGCGGGGCGGGCGTCGTGGGGAGATGCGGACGGGGCGGCTGAGGAGTCGTGGGCGGTCTGTTGAGGCGGGCGCGACTGAGGCTGGGCGGCTGACCTGGGCGAATGGAGGGGCGGGAGTCGCCCGGGTCCGTTCGAGAGACGGATTTTTTGGCTTTGCTTCGATTCCGAGTTGGTGGTTGCGCCAGGATCGGATACAGTTCTGACGCAACGCCGGAGCGATCCGGCGGACTGGCCCGGGGTGACCCGGGACCGGCATGCGGACGTGGCTCAGCTGGTAGAGCATCACCTTGCCAAGGTGAGGGTCGCGGGTTCGAATCCCGTCGTCCGCTCGGAGGCGCGGCTATGCGGCAGATTAGCCGCCGGCCAACCACGCTCCTACGGCGGAGTGGCCGAGTGGCTTAGGCAAGGGCCTGCAAAGCCCTGTACACGGGTTCGATTCCCGTCTCCGCCTCCCCTATTGCTTCTGATCAGCGGAAACATCCCTTCAGGGCTCGCGCGGACCCCTTGGCGGTCCTAGCATCCCGGTCTTGTGTACGTAGCCTCGGGGCTCAAGGCATGACGCAAGGCTCCCCCGGAAGGGACCTGACCATGTCTCGATCTGCCGCCTCGCCCACAACCTGCGGCACCTGTTCTCCTGGCTCGAGGCCGAGGCTGCAAGCATAGATGGCCCTGGCGAGACGGCTGACTTTCCAGTGGCAGTAGCGGAGCCAGCGGTAGCGTGAAGCCATGACCCAGGGTTCGCCCACGTGGGCGGGGCCGGCGGACGCCGAAGCCCTGGCCCGACTCCTCTCGGTGCAGCACGCCGGGCTGACCGCGGGCACCTTTCCGTGGCCAGCCAGCCGCAGCCTGGTCGCGTGCCTTTCGCTCGCCTAAGAGCCGGCTGGAGTTGCCTCGGGTGAGGGGGAGGCGTCCCGGCGGTCGATTTCGAAGGCGAGGCTCAGCTCGGCTATCCCGCGCGGATCGGAGAGCGAGCGTCCGGTGAGCTGCTCGAGCCGGCGCATCCGGTGCCGGACGGTGTTGGGATGGCAGAACAGGACGCTGGCCGCCGTGCTGGCGGAGCCGCCGTTGTCGAGCCAGGCGCCGAGGGTCGCGAGCAGGACCGGGCGCTGGCCGGGCGGGATCTGGTCGAGCCCGGCCAGGATCCTGCCGGCGACGTGCCGCATCACCTCCGGGTCGCTGCCCGCCGCGACGGCGAGCAGGTCACGGTCGAAGACCGTGACCTGCTGAGCGGTGAACGCGCTGCGCAGCGCGATTCTGGCCAGCCGCAGATTCCTGGCGGTGTGCCGTAGGTCGTTGTAGAGCGGGCTGACCCCGACCAGGCCCGAGCTGAGCGAGCGCAGGGAATCCGCCAGCCGGTCAAGGTGCGGCCGCGGGCCGGGCAGCCACGCGATGCCGACTTCGGCGTCGTGCAGGAGCCGCCACGCCGAGATCACCCCGATGCGCCGCAGTGCCGCCTCCGCCTGCGGGAGGGCGTGCCGTCCGGGCCCGGGAACTTGCGCGGCGATGACGACGTAGCTGCCCCGCAGCGGGATCCGCAAGATGTCGGCCGCTTCCCAGAGGTTGGCCTCATCCAGCCTGCCTTCCAGCAGCGCCTGGACCACGGCCGAGCGTTCCTCTTCCTGGCTGAGGACCTGGAAGGTGATCTCCTCCCGGTAGCCGTCGGCCATCTCCTGGGTGAAGGTGTCGAGCGCGAGCCACATCTCGGAGGCGGCCCGGAGCGTGACGCCGGCGGGCACCGCGCTGCGCGCGGCGGCGTCGGCGAGGCACTCCCAGAGGTACCGGGCCGCGACCCGGTAGGCCGCCATCACCGCGGCCAGCGGCACGCCGGCCTGCGCGCGGCGTCTCCCGTTCTCGCGTGATTCCGGGGACGTGACCGCCGGCGCGCGCCCCATCGGGCCGAAGACGAACCCGACGTTGTCCCGGCAGGTCCGGCGCAGCTCCTCGTCGCTGATCACCGCGGCCGTGCCGTAGACCGGCACGGCCGCCCTGATCCGCGCGGCCATCCCGTCAGCCAGGTCGCCCGACCGCTTCCTGAGCTCCGCGCCGAGCAGCGCTAGTCCGGCTCCTGCATCATCCGATGACTGTTGTTCCACAGCACAATGCTAGCTCCGGCCGAAAGGAAGAAACCGGTTCTCTTGACGGCTCAGGCGACCACTCCAGGATTGATGTTGTTCTCAGGAACAATCTGCATCCGCTCACCGTGCCTGGCCGAACATCGATTTCCAGCGGGCATCCCGGAAGGATAGGCAGCAGTCCCACAGTCCGCCCGGCGGCTGCCCGCCCCCGGGGGATTCCCAGCTCCCTGTCCCGAATGGCGGTATATCAATGAGCCTCAGCACCAGCGAGACGCGCGACGTCAACCGGGCCAATGCGACCGGCCTGCCGCCGGTCGTCTTCGTCCACGGCCTGTGGATGCTCGCCTCGAGCTGGCAGCCCTGGCGCGCGTTCTTCGAGGAGAACGGCTACGCTACCATCGCCCCCGGCTGGCCCGACGACCCGGCGACCGTCGACGAGGCCCGAGCCAATCCGCAGGTCTTCGCGGGCAAGAGCGTCGGGCAGGTCACCAGCCATATGGCCGAGGCCATCGCCGCGCTGCGGCACAAGCCCGCGATCATCGGGCACTCCTTCGGCGGCCTGATCACCCAGCAGCTCGCCGGCCAGGGCATGGCCAACGCGACCGTCGCCATCGACTCGGCCCCGTTCCGCGGCGTGCTGCCGCTGCCGCTGTCGGCGCTCCGCTCGGCCCTGCCGGTCATCGGCAACCCGGCCAACTACCGGCGGGCGGTCATGCTCACCTACGAGCAGTTCCGCTACTCCTTCGCCAACGCCGTCAGCGAAAACGAGGCCCGCCGACTGTATGACGCCTATCCCGTCCCGGGCTCGGGGATCCCGCTCTTCCAAGCCGCGACCGCCAACATCAACCCGCTCACCGAGATCAAGGTGAACACCAGAAACGCGCACCGCGGCCCCATGCTGCTCATCACCGGCGAGAAAGACCACATTGCCCCCCACGCCATCGCCGGCGCGTCCTACAGAAAGCAGAAACGCCACCGCGCCCCCACCCAGTTCCAGGAGATCCCGGACCGCGGCCACTCCCTGGTCTTCGACAGCGGCTGGCAAGACGTCGCCGAAACAGCCCTGGCGTTCATCAAGGCCAACCGCTAAAGCCGCCAGCTCGTGCGCGGCGGCGACGACGTCGTAGACCCGCTGCTGCGGCAGCCCGGTCTCGGCGGCGTGCGCCGCGACCGCCGCCCGCAGCGCGAACAGCGAGTCACCGTCGAAAGCCTGGTCCAGGACGGTGGTGTCGACGCTGGGCGCGGCCTGGCCGCCGCCACCCTGATACCTCCGCCTGACCGGCTTGGAATAACTCAGCATCAAACCGTACCGGCACCCGCCCGGCCGCCACGGGGCCTTCGCCGGCATTTCGCCAGCCCTCTTTCCCGCCATGCTCACCTCCAGCCCGCGCGCACCCGAGGAAGCCAGCCGCTACCCGATGACACTCGGCTCATGCTGCGGGAAGGACTCGAAAATGCAACGGCGTTCCGGCAATCGGGAGATCGACGGCTATGCGGCGAGATCCTCGTCGTGCCTCCGGGACGCTGCGGCAAGGTAGAAGGTCTCCTGAACGCAGAACACGTGGTTCTGAGAGTGTGCCGTGACCGTCGGTCCAGCAGCTCCGGTTCAGACGGGCTGCACGACGGCGGCTATGGTGCTGATCAGCCGCCGGAATCGTTGGACTGGCGCGGTTTCGCCCGTGATGTC
This sequence comes from uncultured Actinomycetota bacterium, assembly GCA_963836195.1. Taxonomy (GTDB): domain Bacteria; phylum Actinomycetota; class Actinomycetes; order Streptosporangiales; family Streptosporangiaceae; genus Trebonia. Next base: position 109,533 of record CAWIIX010000008.1, read on the forward strand.
GACGCCGGCGTCTGACCCGGCGAAGATGAGGGCGGTCAGGGCCCGGGTGGTCGCGGTGACCGTGACGTCGGCCCGGGCGGGCGGGGTCCCCGCGGTGAGCGACCACTGGCGGCCGTCGCTTTCAACCTGGTAGTCCGCGCCGTCGAGCCGGAAGTGCCAGCGGGCTGGTTCGTGGTCGTCGGCGGCGAGGTCGATGGCCCGGGTAACGGAGCGGAGCAGATGCTCGGCGTGCAGCGGCTCGCCGGGCTGGGGCCGGCGCCAGGCGTGCTGTAGGCCCCACTGGCCGAGCGCGTCGATGACGGGCCGGAGGTCTGCTCCGGCCGGCGTCAGGCAATACCAGACCTCCCGCCGTCCCGGCTCGCGGTCGACGGCGACGATCCCGGTTTCCTCGAGCTCGCGCAGGCGCTGGCTGAGCGTCTTGGGGGTGATCCCGCCGAGGCGGTCCATCAGGTCGGTGAACCTCTTGGCGCCGGAGAGCAGGTCGCGGATCACCAGCAGGCTCCAGCGGTCGCCGACGCGCTCCAGGGCGCGCGCGGTCAGGCAGAAGTGGTCGTAGGTGCGAACGTTCCTTGTCACGTCTCCATAATACTAGTTGACAGATACTATCTACAACCTACTATCTTGTAGATATCCAGTCGATCCGAGGGAGGACGTCATGTACGACCCGCCAGGTTATCTGTGGGCGATCATCATCGCCGGAATGATCGCGATCCCGGCCACGACCTGCGTCGTGCTGTACGGCGGCGCGGTGCGCGCCGGCCTGGGCCGGACGCGCGCCGCGCTGCTCGCCGTCGGCGCCGCCGTCGTGCTCGGCGGCTGGTTCACCGCCAGCGCGGTCATCGCGGATCACGGCTGGTACCACACGCGGCTCGGCCACGGGGTGCCGTGGATGCCGGTCGCGACGGTCGGCTTCTTCGGCACGCTGCTGGCCCTGCGCCAGATCCCGGTGGTAGCGCGGGCCCTGACGGCACCGGGCACGGTGAACCGCCTGGAGTACCCGCACTCGTTCCGGGTGACCACCGGGGTGGCCTTCCTGCTCACCATGGCCCTCGGCCATCTGCCCGCGCTATTCGCCCTGCCCGCGGGCGTGGGCGACATCGCCGCCGGTATCGCCGCGCCGCTGGTCGCACGCGGGCTCGCGCAGGGCACGGGCCGCCGCGCTGCCCTGTGGTTCAACGCGTTCGGCCTGACCGATCTGGTCACGGCCCTGGTCCTCGGCGGCCTCACCGGATTCCAGCTGATCGGCGTCACCCCGTCCGCTGCGCCGCTCAGCGCGCTCCCGCTCGCGCTGATCGCGACAGCCGCCGTGCCGCTGCTGTTCGCCCTGCACGTCACGTCTGTGCCAGCGCTGGCAAGGGCCTCGCGGACGCCGCGGCCAGCTACCGCCCCGCTCGCCGCCGCCGCGGGCTAGCAGGAGAAGCGAATGACGACGCACAGGACGGGAGCCCCGTCCCCCTGGCAGATGCGCGGGCCGAGGTTTCCGGGACGCCGAAGGCATGGAGATGGCATGGAACGAGCTGACTGGCTGGATGGGCGCGTCAGCTCGGCCGACGCGCAGTTCCTGATGGTGACCGCGATCACCCACCACAGGTTCAGCTCGCCGATCTGGGGAGCGCGCGAGGTCCGCAGGCTCCAGGCCGAGCTAGCCGAGATCACCGAGCACGCGGCGGAGATCCTGCCCAAACGTCAGGCCGAAGCCAGGAAGCCCCGCCCGGCACCGCAATGGCGAGGCATCATGGCGGCCCCTGGTCGGTAAGTCACCGGGGGGTGCCGGCGACTAGACGCGGACGGGCGGGTCGCCGATCTGGGTGCCGGTGCCTACCGGGTGAGCACCGCGATGATGACAAGCCCGGCCGGGACGCCCGCGATCGCGGAGAGGAAGAGCCACGCGCCCGGGTTCGCGAGGTTGAAGGTCCAGCCGATGCCGAACCGCGCGCTGACCATCAGCGCCGGATCGCCGAAGTTGACGTAGATCAGGCCGCCCTTCCAGAACCGGTCGTCGTCCCGGTCGGCCAGGGCGGCCCGCTTGCCCGGGTCCGTAGGCCCGCCGCTGTCGATGCCGTCGGCGGCCAGCCGGAATCCGCCCTGGCCCGAGCGCAGCAGGGCGGCCATGACGACGAGCAGGCCGGCCGCGTACGGCAGCAGCGGCAGCGCGTTGCCGGCGCCGGCGAGCCGGTAGACCTGCCAGTTCCGCAGCGCGGAGAGCAGCAGGCTGAGGTCGATGAGCGTGACGAGCGCCAGCATGCCGGTGGTGCACCGGACCAGGAACCGGCGGTAGCGGCGGACGGAGGCGGCCGGGTCGGCCGCGTCGATATCGGGCCGGGAGCGGTAGATGATCAGCATGATCCCGGTCCACAGGGCGGTGACCCAGAGCTGGGCGAACACGATGGCGAAGGCGGTCACCGGGGTTTTGGGCACGCGGTGGCCGGGAGCGGCCCACGCGCCGAACCCGTCCGTGAGCCGTCCGGGCAGCTCCGGGTAGCGGACCACGCCGATGACGATCGTCGCCGCCACGACGGCCAGCGCGGGGGTCAGCCAGCGCACCGGGAACCGGGGCGGATCGGCGCGCCAGCTCGTGTCGGCGATCACCGTCTGCCGCAGGCCGGCGAACCAGCGCTCGGCGCGCTTGACCGCGGTGACCTTCCGCCGCGCCGCCAGTAGGCAGCCGGTGTCGGCGGCCAACTCGATCGGCACGACGAGCATGGGCAGCCAGCCCGGCCCGCGCCGGGCAAGCACTATCGCCATGACGGTACAGCAGACGCCGATCACGGCGGTCCGCAGGAAGTACGCGCGTCGCTGGTCGCCGATGACAGACGCCCCGGTCCGTTCGGGCGGAATCCTCACGCCGAACTGGACGGTCGGCTTCGTGACCGCCGGGGCGACGCAGAGCAGCGCCCCGTAGAACGGCACGGCGCACTCGGCGACGACGGCGCCCGCGCTCATGGCCGGCCCCCGGTCGCGGTGCCGTGCGCCGATGCGTCCCCGGCCACGGCGGGGAAGGCGAAGTCGGCGACGGCAGCCCGGCAGTGCGTGATGATGGCCTCGGCGGGCATCCCCTGGGCAGCGGCCTCGGCGAGCAGCGTGCCGAGCCTGGCCGCCCAGTCCCCTGCCCAGTCCGGGCTCGGCGGCCCGCTCCCGGCGTCGCGCTGCACGACCGCGCCCGACTTGCGGTTGAGCCGGAGCAGGCCCTCGCGGCGGAGCAGGTCGTAACTCTTGTTCACCGTGTGGAAGTTGACGCCGAGGTCGACCGCGAGCTGCCTGGTGGAGGGCAGGCCGGAGCCGGGCTGGCGGCCGCCGGCGATCGCCTCGACGATCCGGTCGCGTATCTGCTGGTAGATCGGGACCGGGCCGTCGGGCTCGATGCTGAGGAACATGTGCTCCTGTCTACTCCTGCCGGAGGCTGATCCACAGGTCGGGCTGGGCGAGCGCGGCCGCCCACTGCGGCCACAGCATCGCCATCCGGCAGTGGAAGCGGGCGTCCGCCCCGTCGGCGGCGTCGAAGGACCGCTCCGGGCTCAGGAACCGGCCGGATTTCCTGAGGCGGAGCGTGTGGTGCCCCGGCTCGACCGGAACCTCGACGGTCTCCTGCGGCGCGATCGACCCGGCCACCGTGCCATCGACGATGACCTGCCATTCTCCGGCTCTGTTGTCGATCCAGGGGCCGATGCCGATGCCGAACCGGGTGCGGGTGAGCGTGAGGGTCGCGGTCATGAAGTTCCTCCTGCTTGTCCTACTGGCGTCTGCCCGACCGGCGGCAGCCGCCGCACGGTGCCGCCGGCGACGGCGCGCCGGGTCGGCCTGGTCCCGGTGACGAGGCGCTCGCGGTCGAACAGCCGGGCCACGACGAAGCAGCCGCCGCAGTTGATCGCCAGCAGAGCCAGCGCGAGCGCGCCCGCCAGCCACAGGCTCGGGGTGATGATCTGGAACGACATCAGCGCGATGAGCGCCATCGGCGGCAGGCTGCCCAGGACGGACAGCTGCTGCGCGACCCGGGTATCGGACACCAAGGATGAGACCGACAGGCCGACCCAGATCGCCCAGCCGGCGAGCAGCGGCATGAAGACCGCTTCGGCCGGGAGCTGAGGGGCGTTCCACATCTCGGTGGCGACCGCCGGCCTGGCGAAGAGCGCGACGATCGCCAGGAACACGCCGAGCACCAGGTATGAGAGGCCGACCGCGGGCATGAAGATCGCCGCCGCCTTGCCGAGGATGAACTCCACCCGGGTGACCGGCGTGGTCAGCACCGGCTCGAGGGTGCCCTGCTCGCGCTCGCCGACCACGGAGAACGCGCTCATCGTGGCAGGGATAAGGACGGGGACCAGCAGCGGCAGGAACAACGACGTATCGACGCGGGCGGCCAGCGTCGCGCTCGTCGCCGACGCCTTGATCAAGAGAATTTCCACGGTGGGCTCGACGAGGAAGATGATCGGCAGGATGCACGCGGTGACGAGGATCAACCGGTTGCGCCGGATCTCCGCGAGTTCCTTGTGGATGACCGCCCCGACGCGGGTCGTGTTGATCACGATCGATCCTCCTTCTCCTCGATCAGTTCCAGGTAGACGTCCTCGAGCGAGTGCCGCGTCTCGGTGATCGACAGCACGTCGGCCCCGTCGGCGACCAGGGCCCTGGTCACGCCCGGCGCGGCCGCGGCCGGGTCAGTCACGTCCAGCAGATAGCCCGCGGGACCGCTGCCGCCCGCCGGGTCGCTGGCGCGCCAGCCCTTGACGGCGGGCAGGCCGCCGAAGACCTCGTCGGGCTGGTCGAGCGCCGCGGCAGTGGTGATCGCGAGCGACCTGGTGAACAGCGTCCGGCGCAGCTCATCGGGGGTGCCGATGGTGCGCAGCCTGGTGTTCAGGATGGCGACCCGATCGCAGAGCCACTCCGCCTCGTCCAGCCGGTGGGTGGTGAGGAAGACGGTCACCCCGCGCTTGCGCAGCCCGTTGACCAGATCGAGCACTTCGCGCGCCGCCACCGGGTCGAGCCCGGCCGTCGGCTCGTCGAGGAACATCACCTCGGGCTCGTTGAGCAGCGAGCGGGCCAGCGAGGCGCGCTGCTTGAGCCCCTTGGACAGCGACCCGCACAGGTCGTCCGCCCGATCGGCGAGCCCGACCGCGGACAGTGCCTCGAAGATTCGCGCCTGCCGACCCGGCAGGCCGTACAGCCGGGCGAAGAAGTCCAGGTTCTCCGCGACGGTCAGCCGCTTGTACAGGCCCGGCGCCTCCGTTGTGATCGAGATGCGCCGCCGTATCTGCGCCTCGCCCGCCGGGGCGAGCGGGACGCCGGCCACCGAGGCGGACCCGGACGTCGGCGCGATCAGCGTGCCGAGCATCCGCACCATGGTGGTCTTGCCCGCTCCGTTCGGCCCGAGGAACCCGAACACCTCGCCCTGGCCGACGCTGAACGAGACGTCATCGACGGCGGTCCTGCCGCCGAAGACCTTGCTCAGGTGGCTGACCTCGATCGCGGCCGCACCGCTCATCACGGCCCCTTCCCTGGTCATCTGTTCTATGTCTTATAGAACAGATGCTACAAGCTACCAGGTGCCGACCACAATGAAGCCATGCCTAACGGATAGGACCTCCCCGCGCCAGCCGCCCTAGCCCGCCGCGCTCGCCGCGAGGCCACGCGCGACAGCCGCCAGTGCGCGGCGGAAGAATCCTTACCTGGTCCCGTCGGCGGCGCTGCGGCGCTCGATGAGCACGGTGTCGCGCCACCAGCCGTGGTGGCGGGCGATCCGCCGATGCGGAATCCGGCCTGCTGGTGCAGCCGCAGGCTGGCGGTGTTTCCCGGGAAGATGTGGACTTCGGGCAGGTCGAGGGCTCCGCCCAAGCCCTTCCCGCGCCCATCTCGCGCAGTGCCTTGACGTCAGCCGCTCCGTTAGGCAAAACTAACCGTTAGTGGATCCTAACCAAGCAAGTGACGGCTGGAGCGTCCTGGCGGACGGCACCCGGCGCGCCATCGTCAGCCGTCTGGCAGAGGGGCCGCAGGCGGTGGGGCAACTGGCCGCGGAGCTGCCGGTCAGCCGGTCGGCGGTCTCCCAGCACCTGAAGATCCTCAAGGACTCCGGCCTGGTCAGTGAACAGGCGGCCGGCACCCGACGTGTCTACCGCCTCAATCCGACGGCAGTGGCCGCGTTGCGCGATCAGCTCGACACCTTCTGGCAGCGGGCTCTGGCCAGCTACGCAGATGTTGCCGGACAAGAGACGGAGGAGAGTACATGACCCGAACCGAGGTCCCCGTTGTCCGCAAGCAGGTGGTGGTCAACGCGCCGGCCGAGCAGGCCTTCACAGCGTTCACCGAGAGGTTCGGCGACTTCAAGCCACCCGAGCACAACCTGCTCGCGGCCGCGATCACCGAGACAGTCTTCGAACCCCGCGTCGGCGGGCACATCTTCGACCGCGCCGTCGACGGCAGCGAGTGCCGGTGGGGGCGGATCCTGGCCTACGAGCCGCCAGCCCGCGTGGTGTTCAGCTGGGACATCAGCCCGCAATGGCAGGTCGAGACCGACCCGGAGCTGACCAGCGAGGTCGAGGTACGGTTCGTGGCCGAAGGGCCGGACCGCACCCGGGTCGAGCTGGAGCACCGCCACCTGGACCGGCACGGTCCCGGTTGGCAGTCGGTCAGCGACGGCGTCGACGGCGACCAGGGATGGCCGCTCTACCTGGCCCGGTACGCCGCCCTGCTCGAGGGCCGCTGACATGGCACCGGTCATCGCCAGCACGGTCGTGGACCGGCCCGCAGCCCAGGTGTTCGCCTACGCCACTGACCCCGCATTCTTCCACGAATGGCAGCAGGGCGTCATCGACGGTCACCTCGACCCGCCCGGCCCCGCGCAGGTGGGCACCAAGTGCCTGACCACCCGCCGCATCGGAGGGGCGAGCCGGGCCGTCACCTCCGAGGTAACCCGCATCGACGCACCCAGGACATGGGCAGTGCAGGGCATCGACGGACCCATCCGCGCCACCGTCGGCCTCACCGTGGAACCCCTGGCCGAAACCAGTTCCCGGCTGACCATCGCGGTCGACTTCGACGGGCACGGCATCGGCCGACTGCTCGTCCCGCTCATCGTCCGCCGCCAGGCGCAAAAGGAAATGCCAGCCAACGTCGAGGCCCTGAAGCGACACGTCGAGGCCCAGCAGCCACAGCACCCGGCGTAGGCCCAGGCCAGGGACCCCGGCCTCACTGTCGGGAAAACCGTCGCGGCGCCACCGTCCGGACCTAGCGTTGTACACCGCGGCCAGCGCGGCGCCGCCGCCGCAGGCCATCAGCAGCCTGCGCTGCGCGGGCGAGAGCCGGGCCCAGCCCGCACACGATAGGCCTGTTACGGCTTCCCTACCGTGCCCGCCTGCTGGCGCAGGTGCGCCGGCTGGGTCAGCCAGCCGGGCGGCGGGTCTGCGGTGAGCGCCGCGTGGACGAAGCGGGCGACTGCGGTGGTCTGCGCCCGGTCCGGATTCCACTGCAACGTGAAGGGCACGGGCTGTATTGGCTCAACGGGCCTAACCACCGTGGCGGTGTGCGCCCTGGCGAGCGAGGAGATCAGCATGATCCAGTCGACCTCACCCTGATCGAGCCAGCGGGCTGCGGCCATGTCGGTATCCCCCAGGTTGATCGACGGCGGCCGTACCCCGGCTAGCTCGAGCGCCTGCCGCTGGCTCAGCGCCCACGCCGGGAACAGGCTCTCGCGGGCTCGGCCGAGAACCTCCCGTTCAAGGTCGGCCAGGCTGACACTCTCCCGGCGCGCGAGCCGGTGCCCGGGCCGCAGCCCGACCAGCAGCCGCTCGGCGCAGAAAACCTCGCTGACGACACCGTCCGGTTCATCAATGATCCCGCAGGTGACGGCGACGTCGATGTCGCCGGCGGCGACGGCGCGGGTGAGCGAGGGCAGCCACATATGGTCCAGGGACACGGTGACCTGGGGTGCCTCGGCGGCGAATACGTCGCAAAGGTGTGGTGCGAGCGTGGGCGCCACCGGCGGTGTGATGCCGACGCGGACGGTCCCGGCCTCTCCGGCGGCGACCCGCCTGACGGCCGAAGTGGCGGCGGCGACGTCGTTGAGGATGGTCTTCGACCGGGCCAGCAGCTCCGCGCCGGCGCCGGTGAGCGCGACACGCCGGGTGGTGCGGGTGAACAGGGGCGTGCCGAGTTCGCGCTCCAGCCGCCGGATCAAGTCGCTGAGCGTGGGCTGGCTGATGTAAAGCCTCTCGGCCGCGCGCCCGAAGTGAAGCTCGGTGGCCACCGCTACGAACGCCTCAAGCTGGCGCAACTCCACTCTCACACGATACTTCCGGGCTGAGCGCCGGGAACATGAGGCCGCCGCGCGGCTGACGGTTCCTGACGGGCGCCCGATTGATCGGGCCGGGCGATGAATGCTTTCGCGAACTACCTCTTTTTCAGACGTCAGCCTTGCGGCAGTGTCGTAGGCAGACCAGCAGCATCGCTAGGCCCCTACCAGGGAGGCGGATAAGATCATGGCACCAGTCTGGCTGACAGTAGTCGCGTGGCTCTATCTAACGGTCTGTTTCTGCTGCGCGGGCATCATCGCCTACGACATTGCCCTCAATCAGCGGCGTCAGCCGATGGGCGTGATGAATGTCGTCTTCCCGGTCACCGCGCTGTACTTCGGCCCGTTCGCGCTCGCCCTGTATTGGCGGTGGGGACGAGCCGCCGCCCCGACGACCATGCCACCGATGCCGGTGAGCCGGGCACTAGTGCCCCAGGCGACGACGGCATCTGCCGGCGGCGGCCTGCAGGCGCACGGCGGCCAGCATGCTCATCACGACATGGCCGGCGCAGCCGGACCAGGCGGCGCTGGCGAGCCGGCACCGCCGCGCGAGCGGGACAGGCCACGGTGGGTCACCATGGCGATCGAGGTGAGCCATTGCGGCACCGGATGCACCCTGGGCGACGTGATCTCCGAGTTTGCCATCTTCGGGCTGGGTCTCGCGATCGCCGGCGTCACCCTGGGCGCCGAATACGCCGGGGACTACCTGCTCGCCCTTGCGTTCGGCATCATCTTCCAGTATTTCGCGATCGCCCCGATGCGCGGCCTCGGCCCAAGGACGGCCTGGTCGCGGCCGCCAAAGCGGACTTCATCTCGCTGACCGCGTTCGAGGTCGGCCTGTTCGGCTGGATGGCGGTCATGGCGTTCGTGCTGTTCCCTGCACCGCACCATCTCATGCCCAGCTCCGCCGCCTACTGGCTCCTCATGCAGGTCGGCATGATCATCGGATACTGCACTGCCTGGCCCGCAAACGTCTGGCTGGTCAACCGCGGCATCAAGGTGCCCATGTGAGCCGGGGCCCCGAGTGCACCGCTGACTAGCTTCCTGAGCTGCGCTTACAAGGCGGGTGCGCTGCCAACTGAGCTACACCGGCCCCGGCCGGCTCACCGCAGCCGGACTACTCCCGCTGCTATGCGCGCAAGGCTCATTGCCGTGCATTCGTCAAGGCCAAGGGGTGCCTCACTGCCCGGGAGGGACGGCTCCACCGATTGGGCCAGACAGCGACCACCCCGGCTGATTCGTCCCAGCAGCTGCCGCCGAAGCGGTGATGCGTGGTCCCGGCGTCGTGCTCGCGGAGCAGCATGGCGATCACTAGGTTGTGCCGGGCGAGGTACAGCGTGAGGTGGGCTCCGATGAGGATGTCGCCGCAGGCTGCCTTGACTGCGGCCAGAACCGCGTCGAACCGGAAGGTGCCAGCTCGCCGATGTGGGGAGCGCGCGAGGTCCGCAAGCTCCAGGCCGAGCTAGCCGAGACCACCGAGCACGCGGCCGAGATCTTGCACGAGCGTCAGGCCGCCGTCAGGAAGCCCCGCCCGGCACCGCAATCGCGAGGCATCATGGCGGTCCCCCCGGTAAGTCGCCGGGAACGCCGGCGACTAGACGCGGACGGGCGGGGCGCCGATCTGGATGCCGGCGCCTACCGGGTGAGCGCCGCGATGCGGGAATCCGCCCTCGCCCGAGCGCAGCAGGACGGCCATGGCGAAACGCCGTGACGTGCATCTTGGCCGGCCGGTGGCACCGCTGGTTATCGGGTTTGGACGGCGATGGCGCGGAGGTCAGAGGCGGGGCCGGCGAGCTGCCTGCCGTCGGCCCAGACGGCGAGCAGCCTCCTGGTCAGGTCCAGGTCGGTCACCCTGACCGCGCGCAGGGTGCCCGCGGCGAGCTCGGGGGCGACCGCGAGAGCACTGATCACCGCAGGCCCGATGCCGGCGGCGACGGCCGACTTGATGGCCGTGGTCGACGACAGCTCCGCCACCGGCGGCACCCGGTCCAGGCCGGCCTGGGCATGGAGCGCGCCGTCAAGGTAGCGGCGCGTCCCCGAGCCCGGCTCCCTGGCCACCAGCGGCGTCGCCACCAGCTCGGCGGCCGTGATGCCCGCCCGCCGCCGCGCCCACGGGTGCCCCGGCGGCACCACGACCGTGAGCCGGTCCGCGCCCACCTGGCGCGACGCCAGCCCGCGGGGCAAGTCCGGCCCCTCCACGAAGCCGATGTCCGCGCCGCCGTTGAGCACCGCCGACGCCACCTCGGCCGAGTTGCCCGCCCTGAGCGCGACCGCCGTGTCCGGGTCGCGGGCCCGCAGCGCGGTCAGCTAGCCGGGCAGCAGGTACTCCGCGACCGTCATGGACGCCGCGACCCGCAGCACCGCGTCGCTCCGCGCTCGCAGCGACGTGATGCCCGCGTCGAGGGCGGCGGCGTCGATGGCGGACTGCGCCCACCCGGCCACCAGCTCGCCGTCCGGCGTGAGCCGGGAGCCGCGCGGCGAGCGCTCGATCAGCGTGACGCCCAGCTGGCGCTCGAGCCGCCGGATGCGGGTGCTCGCCGCCGGCTGGGAGATTCCGTGCTCAGCGGCGGCCAAGCCGAGGCTGCCGGAACGGGAGACGGACAGGAGCAGCTCGAACGGCATCAGATCGGATACCCGGCCGGGCAAGCTCATAACCATAGGTTATGAGCTCATGTGCGGTTTGCGTCTACCGGGGGTGACGGCTGTCGCGCAGGATCGGAAGCATGGTAACCGAGCTTTCGCCTGTCACCAGGCAAGAGACGCCCGCCGCAAAGAGCCGCCCCGGTCCGTTCGGGATAATTCTTCAAGACCTCGACCGGCCAGGAGACATCTTCCTGGACCTCGGGCCGAACTGGTTCGCGTCCGTCATGGGGACCGGGATCGTCGCCATCGCGGCCGCGATCCTCCCCTTCCGCGTGCCCGGGCTGCACGTCTTCGCGCTGGCCGTCTGGGCCCTGGCGGCGGCCTGGCTGGCCGCCCTCTCCGCCGGGTGGGCGGTGCACTGGGTGCGGCACACCGACCGGGCTCGCGGCCACGCGGGCAACCCGGTTATGCCGCAGTTCTGGGGAGCGCCCGCGATGGCGCTGATGACCGTCGGCACCGGGACGCTGCTGCTCGGCCGGGACTGGATCGGCCTGGGCGCCGCAGTTGACGCCGACTGGGTCCTGTGGGGCCTGGGGACCGCGCTCGGGCTCGTGACCGCCTGCTGGATCCCGTACCTGATGATGACGCGGCACGAGATCAAGCCGGACGGCGCGTTCGGGGGCTGGCTGATGCCGGTCGTGCCGCCGATGGTGTCCGCCGCTAACGGGGCGCTGCTCATCCCGTACGCCGCGGCGGGGCAGGCTCGGCTGACGCTGCTGGTCGGCTGCTACGCGATGTTCGGCATCTCGCTGTTCGCGTCGGTCATCATCATCACGCTGGTGTGGGGGCGGCTGGTCACGTACAAGACGCTGCCGGCCCTGATGGTGCCGACCTCGTGGATCGTGCTCGGGCCGCTCGGCCAGTCGATCACCGCCGCGGGGAACCTCGCCAGCCTGGCCGACCGCACCGGCGCCGACCTGCCGCGCTACGGTGCCGCCGGCCTGTTCCTGCTGCTGCTCGCCGCGTGGCTGATCGTCGCCATCCGGACCGTGCACGGCGGCGCCACCGGCCGCCTGTTCCTGCCGGCAGCGGCGGCGCCGAAGTGAGGGCCGCAGGCGTGGTTGCTGCCGACGGGTCCGTGTGGCCTGGGCGGCAACGAAAACGGGCAGCTCGGCACCGGTCCCGCCACGCGAATAGCGACCCTCCCGGCCGACGTCGGCATCCATCTCAGCCACCTGTCATCAACCGCAAGCAACGTCGCCTGCCTCGGGTAAGCCGGGGATCGCGGTGGCGCGGCGGTCATGCGTCAGCGTCAGACCACGGCCCCCGAATGCGGTGAGACAGGGCTACCACAGACCGAGCAGGGACCCGGCGGCGCGGGCGGCGGAGCCGCCCGCCTCCTCGGCGATGCGCAGCGCGCCGGGAACGTCCAGGTCGTCTGCGAGCGCGGCCCGGACGGCCGCGGCCGCGCTGTCCTCATGCCCGGCGGCGGCGCGGTCAGGCCGGCCGGCGGCCGCCCGCAGCCGTTCCAGCCGCGCGGCGGCCGTCTCCAGCCCGGCGGGGCGGTAATCCCAGTCCTGGTTCCAGCGGCGGTCCAGGATCAGCAGCCGCAGCGCCGCCGCCGGGTACCCGGCCAGGAGATCCCTGACCAGCACCAGGTTGCCGGCCGACTTGGCCATCTTCGCGCCGCCCACCCGGACGACGCCCACGTTCAGCGCGGCCCGGGCGAACGGCGTCACGCCGGTGAACGCCTCGGCCATGGCCGCCTGGTACGCGTGGTGCGGGAACCGCAGGTCGCCGCCGCCGGCCTGCACGTCGAGGGCCGGGCCGAACGTGTGCAATGCCATCGCCGCGCACTCGGCATGCCAGCCCGGGCGCCCCGGTCCCCACGGACTCTCCCAGGCCGGGTCACCCGGCTGCACTGCCTGCCAGACCGCGACGTCGAGCGGGTCGTCCTTGCGCGGGTCGTCCGGGTGATCCCCGTACTCGCCGGCCAGCCCCAGCGCCGCCGTCTCGTCCGGCCCGGCCCGGCCCGCGGCCGCCCCGCCGCGGAAGTACACCCGGCCGTCCCGCTCGTAAGCGGCGCCCTGGGCCAGCAGCCCCGCCGCCAGCGCGATGAACTGCCCGATGCAGGCGTGCGCCCGCGGCACCGCCGACGGGGGGCCCACGCCGAGGGCGGCCATATCCTGCTCGAAGTAGAACTGCTGGATGGCGGCGAACCGGTCATACGGCTCCCCCGCACGGCCCGCCGCGGCCAGCAGCACGTCATCGACGTCAGTCACGTTGCGGGACAAGATCACTTCGGCGCCGCCCGCGCGCAGCACCCGGCACAGCGTGTCCGTCCACACGAACGTCGCGGCGTGCCCCAGGTGCGTCACATCGTAGGGGGTGACGCCGCACGCGTACACCCGGGCGCGCCCGACGAGCGGGAGCAGCACGCCGCCCAGCCGCATAGGGGGCGCAAGACCGGTCACCGGCTGGCGACGGGCTGCTGCCCGTCCAGCTGAGCGGCGCGCTCGGCGCGGAACTCCTGGAACGCGGCAAACGCCCGCGCGCCGTACACGGTGGCCGGGCCGCCGTTCATCACGAACGTGACGCCGATCGCCTCGGCCGCCTCGGCCGGGGTCGCGCCGTGCAGCACCGCCGCGTGGGCGTGCGCGACGATGCACCCATCGCACTCCCTGCTGACCGCGATCGCCAGGGCGATGAGCTCCTTGGTGCGCACGTCCAGCGCCCCCGCGGCCAGCGCGGAGTCATAGAGCTCCTTATAGCCCGCGAACACCTGCGGGATCGCGTGCCGCAGCTCGCCGGACGGCACCCGCAGCTCCTCCCGGACGTCCTTCCCGTAACCCATCGCCCGCTCCCTCCGATGACAGCCCGATAGTGACAGCATCGAACGGGCCGCCGGGCCCGCGCGACGGCCACAAGTCACCCAATGCCCGCCACAGGTCCCAAGCGCACCGACTCTCAGATGCAGCCGCCGGGCATAGCGGAATCGCCGTCCTGATCAGGTGAAGATGATCTCGCCGCCGGCGGCCAGGTCGTAGAACTCCCCGACGGTGATGATGTCCTTGACCTGGTCGATGAGGTCGCTCTTCGCGAGCCCGAACAGGTCGGCGGACGCCTTGCAGGCGTACAGCCCGGCGCCGGTGTCGGCGATCATCTCGACGAACTCGGGGATCGACGGGATGTCGAGTGCGTCCATTTTGCTGGCCATGTAGTGGGTCATGACCGAGGAGACGCCGGGCAGACCGCCGGCCCAGGTGGCCAGGTGCAGGCCGGGGTTTCCGACGGTGGCGAGCTTGATGTGCTCGTGCCGGGCCTGGTGGATGGCGTCGAGGCCGAAGAAGGTGAAGAAGAGGTTGGCCTCCATTCCCTCCGCCCGGGCTCCGTTGGCCATGATCAGCCCTGGGTAGATGCCCTCGAGCGATCCCTTGGAGATGATGATGGAGACCTTCTCGATCTTGGCGGTCATCTGACCGCCCTCCCTTCCGTTGGCACCAGTCCGGGCGGCTGCTCAGATGCAGCCGCGCGGCTTCGGGATCCCGGCGATCTTCGCCGCGACCTTGGCCGGTCCCTTGGGGAACAGCTGGTACAGCTCCTTGACGCTCACGCCCGAGGTCTTGCCGAGCACCCGGACGGTCGGCCCGGTGCCCTTGGCGTCGTATTCGTGCCGCATGAACTTGATGACCTGCCAGTGCCGCTCGGTGAGCTCGGGGATGCCTTCGGCCGCGGCGATCTGCGGGGCCATCTCCTCCCGCCACTGCGCCGGGTCGGTGAGGAATCCCTGGTCGTTGACGGCGACTTCGGAGCCTGCGTAGGTCGCGGTGGGCATGAGCGTGCCTTTCTCTATCGCGGTGACGCTGCCGCGCGGTCGCCGCGAGGCAGGTCCTTCCCGGCGGCCGGCATCCGGCTGTGCACGGCCGGGATTTCCCGGCCAGGCAGCAGCAGGTGCCAGTACAGCCACCTGAAGCCCAGCTTGCCGAGGTGGTTGAGCCGTGACTGGCGCAGCAGCGGCAGCCCCACCCGGCCGGGGAAGCGGCCTGTCAGCGGCTCGGTGTCATAGTTGAAATCGATCAGCAGGGCCTTGCCGGACCCGCTCTCGATGAAGCAGTTGGTGTGCCCGTCGTAGCGGGCGTCGGCCGGCTTGCCTGCCAGGTAGCTGGCGATGTTCCTGGCGAGCACGTCGCCCTCGAAGTGGGCGACCGAGCCCGCCTTGGAGGCGGGGACGTCGGCCGCGTCCCCGATCACGAACACGTTCGGCGTCGCCTTGGACTGCAGGGTCTGCTGGTCGGTGGGCACGAACCCAAGCTCGTCGCCGAGGCCCGGCGAACGGCCGACATAGGCCTGGCCGCCGTGCAGCGGAATCACCACCGCCAGGTCGAACGGGACCTCGCGCCCGTCGAAGGAGACAAGCCGACCGCCCGGGCCGTCCACCTCGCCGGTGTTGAACTCGGTGACGAGGCTGACGCCCTTATCCTTCAGCAGGCCGCTGAGCTCCCGGTTACACGCCGGCTTGGTGAAGGCGCCGTCCAGAGGGGTGACGAACGTGAGGTCGACATCCTTCCGGGTGCCGCGCCGGGCGAAGTACGAGTCGGCCAGGAAGCAGAACTCCAGCGGCGCGACCGGGCACTTGATCGGCATGTCCATCACGGCGACGACGAGCCGCCCGCCGGCGAACCCCGCCAGGGCCTTCTCCAGGGCGACCGCGCCGTCCAGGGTGTAGAAGGTGAAGACCTTCTCCATCCAGCCGGGCCCGGTGAGCCCCTCGGTTTCCTCAGGGACGAGCGCTGCCCCGGTCGCTATCACCAGGACGTCGTAGCCGACCTGCGCGCCGTCGGCCAGGCGCACCTCGTTCTTGCCCAGATCGACGCGATCCACGGCAGCCTGCCGGAAGGTCACGCCCGGCCGGAGCTGACGGTGCCGCGGGCGGACCAGGCTTGCGGGCTTGGCCAGCCCGAACGGGACGAACAGCAGGCCCGGCTGGTACAGGTGCTCGTCGTCGGAATCGATGACGATGATTTCCGCGGCGTCACGATCCAGCAGCCGCCGAAGCCGGTTAGCCACCAGCGTCCCGCCGGTGCCGCCGCCCAGAACCACGATTCGCTTCACAATTGGATATTGCCCCGATGATCGCGGTGCCCCCAGAGGCGATCGTCCCGCCCGCCAAGGCCGATTGGCCCCACGACCCGCGCCGTGATCCGCGACTGCCGCAGTTCGGGCAGTGCAGGCAGCTCCGCAACGGGGTCGCCCGGTCTACCGTGAACAGTGCCGCCGCTCGTGCGCGCCCTGGCTCCTGCGCGGCGGCAGAGGGGCATGATCCGCTCATGAGCACGAAAGATGGATCCTGATATGGCGGCCCCGGCCGGTTACCGGGTGTCGGCGCTCGACATCCGGCGGCTGAGCCTGTTTCTCGCCGTGGTGGAGCACGACGGGTTCACTCGCGCCGCGCAGGCGGTGCACATCTCCCAGCCCGCTCTGTCCCAGGCAATCGCCGAGCTCGAGGCCGAGCTCGGCGGCCCGCTGTTCCACCGGCTCGGCCGGACGGTGACGCTGACGGACGCGGGGGCCGCGCTTGTCGGCCCGGCCCGGGCGGTGCTGCGCGAGATCGACGCGGCCCGCCAGGTCACCGCCGAGGTCAACCAACTGAGCCGGGGGCGCCTTGACCTGTCAGCGCTGCCCACCCTGTCCACTGACCCGCTGCCCGCGCTGCTCGGCGCCTACCGGCAGGCCCACCCGGCGGTCACGGTGCACATCGCCTCACCCGGCGATCCCGACGAACTAGCCGAGCAGGTGCGGACCGGCGTCGCGGAGGTGGGCGTCACCGATGCCAGTCGGGCCGCCGACGCTCTGGAGACCGTGCGATTCCGCCGGCAGCAGCTCGTCGCCGTGTTCCCGCCGGGCTCATCCCGCCCGGCCGGGCCGCTGCGGCCCGGGACCCTCGCGGATATTCCGCTGATCGTGACCCCGCCCGGCAGCTCGGGGCGCGCCCTGCTCGAGGCGGCCCTCGGCCGGGAAGGGCTGCGTCCCCTGGTGGCGATCGAGACGAGCCAGCGGGAGGCGGTCCTTCCGCTGGTGCTGGCGGGCGCCGGGGCGGCGGTGATGCCCGAGGCGATCGCCCGGCTGGCCGCGGCGCAGGGCGCGGTCACCGTCCCCCTCGATCCGCCGCTGATGCGGGACCTGGTCATCGTGCGCCGGCCGGGCGCGCCGACCCCGGCGGCCGCCGCGTTCCTCTCGGTGGCCGCCCGCCTCGCTGTTCGTCCGCATGAGTGACCAGAGATTAGACCAGCGCGGGAAGACTGCGGGCCCCGGTGTAGAGAGCGACCGCGATCATAAGGAAGGCGAAGGCGAAGGCCAGGCGCTCAGGGCGGACCTTGGAGGAGATACCGCTGCCGACGACGGCTCCGATGACGGCGGCGGCAGTGAACGTGATCAGCAGGGTGTGGTCGATGCTCGCGTGGGTGCCAAGCCGGGACAGCAGCGCCGAGGCCGAGTTGACGGCGATCACGAGCAGGGACGTTCCGACCGCGGTCGGCATGTCGAAGCCGAGCGCGAGCACGAGGGCGGGGACGACCACGAAACCGCCGCCCACGCCGAAGAATCCCGTCACCAGCCCGACGATCGTCGCCGCGATCACCACGCGCACCGGCGACACCGGAGCGCTGGTCGGCGCCGGGGAAACGGTTCGCGGCGGCGAGGGACGCACCGCGACACCGCCGGGGCCGCCGTGATCAACGTACTCGCCTGAGTCAGCGGAAGCGGGCACGGGAGCCGACGGCCCGGCCGGGGCCGTCTCCGGCGCCGCGGCGCCGGAGCGCTGTCGGTACAGCATCGTGGCCGCCGCGCCCGCCATGAGCACGGAGAAGGCGGCGAGCAGGGCGCTGGGGTCGATGCTGGCCGACAGGCGGCTGCCTGCGAAGGCGCCTCCGGCGCCGAGGACGCCGAACACCATCCCCGAGCGAACCCGGACCCGCCCGGCGCGCAGATGGAGAGTCATGCCCACGATCGAGGTGACGCCGACGATGATCAGGGACGCGGTCGTCGCGCCGTGCGGGCTCTCGCCGAGCAGGTAGACGAGCGCGGGCACGGTCAGGATCGACCCGCCGCCGCCGAGCGCGCCGAGGCTGAGGCCGATCAGGATCCCGATAGGCAGCGCGGCGAGCAGCACAATTTTCCTCCGTAGAAAAACGACGCCAGCGACGGCACCGACACGGCGAACTGCTGCTAATTCTGTGCACCCGGAACCCGCGATGTCTAATAGTAAATTCCGATCCACCGATAAGTTGGCACCTATATATGCAGCTCAGATCCACTTAGATGTGCCGGAAGTCCAGTTACTTCAGATGACGGCCAAGATGACAGTTTGACGAATTATCGGACTGCGGATAAAGAAGAAGGACGACATTTCATCGCCCGCCTGGAGGGCAGTACGAAATGAGTTCCGCGAATTCACCGGACGGCCGTCAGGGCCGCGTCTAACCCGAACATCCCTGGAGATCACCGTGTACTTTGCGCAGTACTACCTCGAGTGCCTGTCCCAGGCGTCCTACCTCATCGGCGACGAGGGCACCGGCCGCGCCGTGGTCGTCGACCCCCGCCGGGACGTGTCCGAGTACCTCGCCGACGCGCGAGACCGCGGTTTCGCCATCGAAGCGGTGATCAACACGCATTTCCACGCCGATTTCGCCGCCGGGCACCTGGAGCTCGCGGCCGCGACCGGGGCCTGGATCGGCTACGGCCGGCGCGCGGCCGAGGTGGAGTACCCGATCAGGAGGCTCGCCGACCGCGAGCGGATCAGCCTGGGCGACGTGACCCTCGAGATCCGCGAGACACCGGGCCACACGCCCGAGTCGGTCAGTATCCTCGTCTACGAGCACGCTGCGGACGCGGTTCCATACGGGGCGCTGACCGGCGACGCCCTGTTCATCGGAGACGTCGGGCGGCCCGACCTGCTGTCCTCCCTTGGCCTGGAAGCCGGCGAGCTCGGCCGCATGCTCTACGACAGCGTGCAGCACACGCTGATGGCCCTGCCGGATGAGGTCCGGGTGTTCCCCGCGCATGGGGCAGGGTCGGCGTGCGGGAAGAACCTGTCCACCGAGCGGCAGTCCACCATCGGCGCGCAGCGGCACACCAACTACGCCTGCGCCCCGATGGGCGAGGACGAGTTCGTGGCCCTCGTCACCGAGGGGCAGCCGCCGGCGCCGGGTTACTTCGTCTACGATGCCGTTCTCAACCGGAGGCAGCATGACCTCCTCGACGTCGAGTCGAGCGCCAGGCCGCTGCCGACGGCGGAGTTCCTGGGCCGCCGCGCCCGCGGCGCGGTCGTCGTCGACGCGCGTGACCCCCTCGACTTCGCCGCCGCCCACCTGCGCGGCTCGCTCAACGTGCCGGCCGACGGCCGGTTCGCCGAACGCGCGGGCATGGTGATCGAGCCCGGCCGCGAGATTCTCGTGATCGCGCCGCCCGGCGGTGAGCAGGAGGTCATCACCCGGCTCGGCCGGATCGGCCTCGACACGGTGGCCGGCTACCTGAGCGAGGGCGAGGCCGCATTCCTCGCCGTCCCCGCCGAGGTAGAGCAGGCGAGCCGCCTGACGGCCAGCGAGCTGCGCGAAGCACTCGCCCGCGATAACCCGCCGACCGTCCTCGACGTGCGCAACGCCAGCGAGCGCGCCGCCGGGGCCATCGACGGCTCCCTGCATATACCGCTGGCCGAACTGCCCGGACGCCTGTCCGAGGTGCCGGCCGGCGTTCCGGTCGTGGTGTACTGCGCGGCCGGCACCCGCTCGTCGATCGCGGCCAGCCTGCTGCGCCGCTCCGGCCATCGCGACGTCTCCGACCTGATCGGCGGCGAGGCGGCGTGGCGCCTGTCCCCACCGCGGCTCGGTGAGCCCTAGGCCAGCCGCGGTCCATCGTTCGTCGGGGCCACGGGGCTTACGAGGGTTTGACCGCGTGGATGCGCTCGACGGTGCCGGCGCTGAGCCGGCCCGTCTCCACGATCTGGAATCCGGCCGCCTTGACCAAGGGCATCTGGCGGCGGGTGAAGTGCTCCCCGGCCGCGGGGATCGTGACGCGCTCCAGCAGCCACTGGGCGGCGTAGACCGGCGGCCAGGTGCTGCCGATGTGGTCGAGCAGCAGCAGGCGCCCGCCCGGGCGCAGAACGCGGCGCATCTCGCCGACCGCCGCGACCGGGCTGGGGATGGTGCACAGCGACAGCGCGCACACCACGGTGTCAAACGAAGCATCGTCGAACGTCAGGTCCTGGGCATCGCCTTCGCGCAGGTCCACGTCGCGGCCGAGGCGCGCGGCGCGCTCCCTGGCGACCGACAGCATCGCGGGGCTGAGCTCGACGCCGACAACAGTGACATCGGCCGGGTAATAAAGCAGGTTGCGGCCGGTGCCGATGGCGACTTCGAGAACCCGTCCGCGAGCCCGCTCGCCGAGCCATTCCCGGCCGCCGGAGAACCATGTTCTCTCGAAGAAGGCGATCTGCTTGTCATAGCCGGGCGCGGCTCTGTCCCAGACCCGCCTCTGCCGTGCCGCGGAAGTCTGGTTGGTTCCCGGCTTCGCGGCGCTTGTCATGATGCTGATCATCCCATGTCCGCCAGCGGACCTTCAGCGGGCGGACCTGCACTTAGCTGTGGCCGAAGAGCTTGCGAAGCCAGCCGCCGCTGGCGGCCGGGTCGCTGGAGTGCCCCGGGCAGCGCCGGGAAGCCGGGACGCCCGCCATCACCTGGTCGACGTGCTGGCCGCAGCCGGCCCACGTGGTCTTGCCGCATTTCCTGCAGGTGACTGCTCGGCACATGATGCTTCTCCGCTGGTCGATCGCGGGCGCGCCTGCCGACTCGCGGGGTCTTCCTTGGCGTCGCCCTATGCAGAATACCCTATGGGGTATTTCCGCTCACTTTAACACCCCACGGGGTATCCGGCGAACCGGCGCTTCGATGAGTGCTTGCCGTGCTGCCTGGCGATCAGTGCCCGGTCAGGAAGATCTCCCGTACTTCCCGCGCGGCGTAATAGACCAGCACGTACCCGGCGGCGGGGTCGGCCCACCACCAGCCGGCCGCCGCGTTCAGCACCAGGCCGGCCAGCACGGCAGTGGCCAGGATGCCGTCGATCAGGGTCACCCGGCCCTCGGTGCGCAGCACCGGGTTGCCCAGCGCCCGCCCGGTCCTGGCCTTCCCGGCTGCCAGAGCGAACATCACCACCGCGGTCACCGCCGTCCACACGATCCCCACCGGGGAGTGACGGGGGTGGTACCCGGCCGCCAGCACGACGGTCGACTGGACGAGCAGGTAGACGGCCAGGCCGGTGAACGCGTACCCGATCAGCCGCAGGCCCCGGCGCTGCCGGTCCTCACCGGTGCCGGAAAGCTCCCAGATCACCACGATCGACGCGCCGATCTCGATCAGCGAGTCCAGGCCGAACCCGGCCAGCGCCACCGACCGAGCCGCGACCGCCGCGAACGCCAGCACGACGATCCCGGCAACGTTCCAGCCCAGCGTCACGTACTCCAGCCTGAACCCCCGGCGCAGCAGCGGGGCGCGCACCGGGTCATCATCAACCGTCACGTCAAGATCATCACGCCCCGGCGCCCGCATGCCCAGCTCTGCCGCCCGCTGTTCACGAACAATCCGCCGCACGGAAACCGGGATCACCCAGGCGGGCAGTTCGCGCAGAGACCTGACCACCGTGGGACGAGGCCCCCGGGGGGCCACACCGGAGGGTCGTGACGTACCCGCAGGCCAGGGCACCGACCACGGGCAGGGAATGCTTCTCGTCCAAGATTGTTATACCCAGGGGGGTATCTTACGTATCAGCGAGCCGAAGGAGCGAAAATGAGTACTGTCGCACTCACCGAGGGCACGTTCGAAGACACGGTCGCCGGGCCGGGGATCACGCTGATCGACTGGTGGGCATCGTGGTGCGGCCCGTGCCGGATGTTCGCGCCGGTCTTCGAGGCCGCCAGCGAGAAGCACCCGGACATCACGTTCGGCAAGGTCGACACCGACGGCCAGGGCGCGCTGTCCGCCGCCGCCCAGATCACCTCGATCCCGACCCTGATGGCTTTCCGGGACGGCGTCCTGGTGTTCTCTCAGCCCGGCGCGCTGCCCGCGGCATCGCTGGAGAAGGTCATCCAGGCGGTGCGGGAACTGGACATGGACGAGATCCGCGGCAAGATCGCCGCGCGGGAAGTGGCGGGCCGGTGAGCTACGGCACTAGCGTCACGGTCGGCACGCCGTTCGCGGAGACGGTCACCCGGGTCCGCGAGGTTCTCGCCGGGCAGGGGTTCGGCGTGCTCACCGAGATCGACGTCACCGCCACCCTGCGGGCGAAACTTGGCGAGCAGATGGAGGACTACGTGATCCTCGGCGCCTGCAGCCCGCCGTTCGCGCACCAAGCACTCGGCGTCGACCGCAGCATCGGGCTGCTGCTGCCCTGCAACGTCGTCGTCCGCGCCGCCGCGGGCGGCACAACCGTGGAGGCGCTCGACCCGCAGGTCATGGTCACGCTGACCGGGCGACCGGAACTGAAGCCGGTGGCCGACGAGGTCGCGCGCAGGCTCACGAGCGCCCTCGCCGAGCTCACATCGGGAGACGCCGCGCCCTGACCGCGCGGAACGTCACCGTCACCGTCCCCGGCACGCCCTGGCACTGGCAGACCCGCCGCCTGTCATCGGTCGGCCCGTCTCGGAAGGTGATACCCCGGCGGGTATAGTCAAGCGGTACGGAGAACGTGCGGCACCCGGACTCGCGCGCCGGGTGCGCGACCCCGAGGGAGCCGGGCATGGACGTGGACAGCGAGACGATGGCCAGCGTGCTCAGGCGGCTCAAGCGCGCGCAGGGCCAGATCGGCGGTGTCATCAAGATGATCGAGGACGGACGCGACTGCGCGGACGTGGTGACGCAGCTGGCCGCAGCGTCCCGGGCGCTCGACCGAGCCGGCTTCAAGATCATCGCGACCGGCCTGCAGCAGTGCGCTCTTAACAGCGACGAGGCGAGCGATGCCGACCGCGCGCAACTCGAGCGGCTGTTCCTGTCGCTCGCCTGAGACATCGGCACATGGGAGGAACCGTGGAAACCACGGAGCAGGCGGCCTGGGACGAGCGCTACTCCGGCCCCGGCTTGGTCTGGGGGGCCGGCCCGAACCGCTTCGTCACCGAGGAAGTGACCGCACTGCCACCCGGGCGGGCGATCGACCTGGGAACCGGCGAGGGACGCAACGCGATCTGGCTCGCCGAGCGCGGCTGGCAGGTCACCGCGGTGGACTTCTCCGCCACCGGCCTCGCCCGGGCAGCCCGGCTGGCCGCCGAGCGCGCGGTGAGCGTGGACTGGGTGCAGGCCGACCTGCAGGACTACCAGCCCGCGCCCGGCAGCTGCGACCTCGTCCTCGTCGCCTACATTCACCTGCCGGCCGCCAGCCTCGCGCGCGTCTTCCGCGCCGCCGCCGCGGCGGTCGCGGCGGGCGGCACGCTCCTGGTGATCGGCCACGACCGCGACAACATCACCCGCGGGCACGGCGGCCCCCAAGACCCCGACCGGCTCTACACCCCCGCGGTGGTCACCGCGGAACTGGACGGGCTGACCGTCCGGCGCGCCGAGCAGGTCACGCGGACCGTGACGACGCCCGAGGGCGAGCGGACCGCGATCGACACCCTGGTCCGGGCTGAGCGACCGGCATAGCCTCGCGCGAGCGGGCGGTCCCGGGTGCCGGGATAATCCCGGACCATAAGCCGGCCGTGCCTGAGCGCGCCCGGAGCCGCGCGGTGTAGATCGAGTACCCGTCGACCTTGCGCGCCACGATCGTTGCGGTCACGGTGGCGGCGATCATCGGGACCATGATGCCGAACCCGCCGGCCGTGAGCTCCAGCATCAGCGCCAGGCCGGTCAGCGGCGCCTGCATCGCCGCGCCGAGCATCGCCGCCGCCCCCACGATCGCGTAGGCGCCCGACGGCGACCCCGGCCACGCCAGGCTCCACGCGATGCCCGCGGCCCCGCCCAGCACGGCCCCGGTGCTCAGCGTGGGCGTGAACAGCCCCCCGGATGCCCCGCTGCCCAGGCACATCGCGGTGACCAGCGGCTTGAGGGCCGCCAGGGGCAGCAGGACCCCGAGACCGGCGACGCCGAGGAACGCCTCGTCCGCCATGTCCTTGCCGTTGCCGAACAGCTGCGGGTAGGCGAACCCGATCAGCCCGAGGATCCCGAACGCGGCGATCGGGGCGTAGACCGCGGCCCGGCCGGTGGCGGCGTGGTGGGTCACCCAGCCGATCAGGCGGATGTACCCGGAGGCGAACAAGCCGATCAGCGGCCCGGCGAGCAGCGCCCACACCAGCAGCGGCGTGGTGAACTGGAAGGACGGCACGCCCAGGTAGGTGGCGTGGCGGGGAAGGTACAGCCACGCCGTCGCCGTGGCGATCCCCGAGCAGGCCAGCGCAGGCAGGGCCACCGGCAGGGTGATGACGCCCATCATGATCTCGGCGGTGAACAGGGCGCCCCCGAGCGGCACGTTGTAGACCCGCGGCCAGCCCGGCGCCGCCGCCGCAGGCCATCAGCAGCCTGCGCTGCGCGGGCGAGAGCCGGGCCCAGCCCGCCAGCAGGCTCGCCGACGCCCCGCCCATCAGCTTGGGCGCGTTCTCCCGGCCGATGGAGGCGCCTATCCCGATGACGATCTCGGAGATCACCGAGGTGCCCAGCGACCGCCGGAATGACAGCCGCTCGCCGTCGCCCCACACCACGTCGTCGATCTCGGTCCGCTCGCCGGGGGTGAACCGGCGCAGCAGGTACCAGGCGACCCCGCCGAACGCGCCGGCCACCAGCAGCACCGCGATGCGGCGCACGTCCGAGTCTTGCTCCACCGCGGCCTGCAGGGAACCGGCCTGGTAGCCGAACGCCAGCCGCTGGACGCTGAACAACAGCAGCATCATCAGGTCCCCGAGCAGCCCGGCGGCCACGCCCGTCAGCACCACCATCACCCAGAACACGGGGGTCAGCGCGGCGTCGCCGTCGCCGGTCGCGTTCGGCTGCTCGGTGGCGCCGCGGCCGGAGGGCAGCCGGGTCCGGATCAGCGGCGGCGGAACACGCACCCGCCCGGCGCTTACCCGGCAGATATTTCTGCGACAGAAGGACCCGGCGCCCGTCCGCCGAGCCCCGGGGGGTAGCCTTCACCGCATGGTGCATGTCATCGGCGCGCTGCCGCAGTTCATTCCCAGCCCGCCGATCAGCAGCTTCCACGTCGGCCCGCTTGACGTCCGCTTTTACGCGCTCGGCTACATCATCGGGATCACGCTGGCGATCCTGATCACCCGCCGCCGCTGGCGCGCGCTCGGAGGCGACCCGGACCTGGTCAACGACATCGCGCTATGGGTGGTGCCGGCCGGCATCATCGGCGGCCGGGTTTACTTCGACATCACCACGCCGGCCGACATCCCGCACGTGTGGTACGGGGTGTTCGCCGTGTGGACCGGGGGCCTGGGCATCTGGGGTGGCGTGGCGCTGGCCGCGGCCGCCGGCGTCTGGCGGCTGCGGCGGCTCGGCGTGACCCCGGGTGCGTTCGCCAACGCCGTAGCGCCGGGGCTGCTGGTCGCCCAGGCGATCGGGCGCATCGGCAACTATTTCAACAAGGAGCTGTTCGGCGGGCCGACGACGCTGCCGTGGGGCCTGGAGATCCCCTACGCCTACCGCGTGACCGGTGGCATCCCTCCGCAGGACCTGCACTTCGCCACCTTCCAGCCGACGTTCCTGTACGAGCTGATCTGGGACCTCGCGTTCGCCGCGTTCCTGGCCTGGCTCGGTCACCGCGCCGCGATCAGGCCCTGGGGCCTGTTCGCGCTCTACGTGGCCGGCTACTCGGCGTTCCGCATCTTCGAGGAATCGCTGCGGATCGACTCCTCCGAGCACTTCCTCGGGCTGCGGCTGAACATGTACATCGCGATCATCCTGACCCTGGCCGGGCTCGCCTGGTTCGCCCTCGCGCAGCGCCGACCGGACCGTCCCGTCGCGGTATCCGCCTACTCTGATACCTCGCACGGCGCGCCCGCCGCCGAGGACGACGACCAGGAGGGCCGCGCGGAGCACGGGCGAATCACCACCGCCCGTTCCGACGAATGACGGCAGGCACCATCCGGGCCAGCCATCGCCGGCCGACGCCCCGCCCGCGGGCCGCGCGGGTTGTCGGCGCGGGCAGTGCGGGAATGCGGATTACAGCGGCGGGCTCGCGCGGCGGGCAGGCCTACTCAGGCTGACCGCCCTGTGGACCGGCCCGGCGCTCCTCCCGGCCGGCGTCGATGACACGCACGCTCGCAGCAGGTCCGGGCCAGGCCCGGTGCACAAGGCGTGAGGGCGAGGCAGACGGTGCCAATTGATTCCGGCCCGGCCGACGGGGCCGCTCCCGTCGCGCGGGCGGTGCCGGTGCAGGATGCGCGGGCGGGCTCCGCGGCGGCAGGCGGGGCGGCCGCCCTATCGGCTGCGGGCCTGACGCTCGGGTCCGGGCAGAACACGGTCCTGGCGGACGTGACTATTGATTTCCTTCCGGGGAGGATCACGGCGCTGCTCGGGCCGACCGGTTCGGGCAAGTCGACCCTGCTGCGCACGCTGAACCGGATGAACGACAAGGTCAGCGGCTACCGGCATCGGGGCGAGGTCACGCTCGACGGGCAGAGCATCTGGTCGCCCGCGCTGCACCCGATGGCGCTGCGCCGCCGGGTCGGGATGCTGTTCCAGCGGCCGAACCCGTTCCCCATGTCCATCGCGGACAACGTGGTGGCCGGCGTGCGCGCCTACGAGCGGGTGCCGCGCGGTCAGCTCAGGGACATCGCCGAGCAGCGGCTGCGCGCCGTTGGCCTGAGGGAGGCGGTGTCGGGCCGGCTGAAGGACTCGCCGTTCCGGCTATCAGGCGGGCAGCAGCAGCTGCTGTGCCTGGCCCGCGCGCTGGCGGTGAGCCCCGGCGTGCTGCTGCTCGACGAGCCGACCTCCTCGCTTGACCCGGTAGCGACCGAGTCCATCGAGGAGCTCATCCGCCGCTGACCGCCCGCTCTCCGGCCCGCCTGCTCGCCGAGCGCCAGCCGGCCACCCTCGCGTGATTGCGCCACGATCGAGATCGTATCCGCCCCAGCGCTGATCAGCGTCTGGACGTCGGCCGGGCAGCGGGAGCGCCGGTATCGCGCTCTCGGCGGCTTCTGACGGACTCGGGTGCGCGGCCGCCGGGAGGTGAGCATTTGCCGTTCGCGAGCTTCGAGTCCTCTAACGCATGATTGACTAGCGGTTACCGTCCAAGTCAGGAAGGGCTAACCCGCGCATGGCCGTGCCGGCCTGGCTGAGCGATGCCGTCCTTTACCAGGTCTACCCGCAGAGCTTCGCCGACTCTGACGGCGACGGGATCGGCGATTTGCGCGGCATCGCGGAGCACCTAGACTACCTAGCCTGGCTCGGGGTCACGGCGGTGTGGCTCAACCCCTGCTTCGCCTCCCCGATGCGCGACGCCGTCTACGACGTCGCCGACTACTTCACCGTCGACCCGCGCTACGGGAACAACGACGACCTGGCCGAACTGGCAGATCAGGCGCGCGTACGGGGTATCAGGCTGCTGCTGGACCTGGTGGTGGGGCACACCTCAGACACCCACCCGTGGTTCGTGGCGTCCGCTCACGACCCCGGCGATCACCGCTACATCTGGGCCGACGTCAGCCGTGACGGCGGCCGACTGCCGGAGGGATTTGTCCGCTCTCCCGGGACCCGCCCGGGTGGCTACCGGCCGAACTTCTTCGACTCTCAGCCCGCGCTCAACTACGGCTACGCCCGTCAGAACCCGGATGAGCCTTGGCGGCGGAGCGTGGACGCCGCGGGCCCGCGCGGCAACCGCGCGGCGCTGCCCGGGATCATGGACCACTGGCTCAGCCTGGGCGTGTCCGGGTTCCGGGCCGACATGGCCTTCTCGCTGGTGAAAGACGACCCGGGCTTTGTCGAAACCGCCCGGCTGTGGCGTGAGGTGCGCGCCTGGCTCGACCGGGCGCACCCGGACGCCGCCCTGCTGTCTGAATTGGGGCGACCCGGCGGTGGCCGTGCACGCCGGGTTCCACGCCGACTTCTTCCCTTCCGGCAAGCTCGCGCTGCCCGCCGTCCCCCGGACCGCAGGCGGCCAAGTGGCTGCCCCGACCGCAGCAGACAGATGAGGGTAGCGGGCCAAGCGTGGCCGACCGAGCGGAAGGCTAGTCCGTAGCTTCGGTGCTGCTATCCCTTCCGCAGGAACACGCGAAACGCCGCAGGCACCAGGTGGGATATGCGATGCGGTGTCACCTGCAAAGACGGATGACCATCACGAGGGGCTTGTAGGAGCCGACCTGCCCCCGGAGGTAGAGGGCGCTCCTTACGCCCTGCGCGGAGAGGTTAGGACGTGGTCAATCCGGGCACGCCGAGTTGAGGCACGATGCGTCCTCGGCCTGTCAGAGACCTCAGGTAGGGACGCCGTCCCGTCTCCCCGACGCCCAACCAGTTGCGGCAAGGAGACCCAGTGACTGACACGAATGATCTGACGAAACGCAACGCGGACTTCGCGGCCAGCGGCTTCAACGCCGGCCTGCGGCTCAACCCGTACGGGAACATGATGGTCATCGGGTGCGTCGACCCGCGCGTCGACCCCGCCGCGGTTCTCGGCCTGAGCAACGGCGAGGCGGCCGTGCTCCGCAACGTAGGGGGCCGCGTAACGCCGGGGACGCTGCGCACCATGGCGATGCTCACGAAGGTGAGCCAGGCGAATCAAGACAGCGTGCCTGCGGGCGTGTGGAACCTTGTCATCCTGCACCACACCGACTGCGGGATGACGGACCTCGCCGCCTACCCTGACCTGCTCGCCGAGTATTTCGACATCCCCGTGGGCGAGCTCGGGGCCAAGTCGGTCAGCGACCCGGCCGGCTCGGTGCGAGTCGACGCCGACGTCATCCTGGCCAAGACGCGGCGCCCCGGGGCCCTGGTATCGGGGCTGGTTTACGACGTTTCCACTGGGCTCGTCGAGACGGTCGTCGCGCCGACACCGCTGCGAACCGGATAGGCAGGCGAAGCAGCGATGTGCGTCGTGTCCGCCGGACCAGGGCAGATCGCCGAGGCGATGCCACGCCCGGCCGCCGGGCCGGCCGTCGACCCGGTCACGCTCGAGCCGGTCGACGAGGTCGTGATCACGACCGTGGTGGATAACGTCTACGACGCGCTGCTGCCGGGCGACGATGGCGTGACGCGGACACCTTTCACCGCCGGGACGGCCCGGGCCCCGCAGTTCGAATCGGGTTCGACCACCGTCGGGCTGAAGGCCGGGCACGGGTTCTCCGCGCTCG
Source organism: uncultured Actinomycetota bacterium (assembly GCA_963836195.1). Classification (GTDB taxonomy): domain Bacteria; phylum Actinomycetota; class Actinomycetes; order Streptosporangiales; family Streptosporangiaceae; genus Trebonia. The sequence goes on from CAWIIX010000008.1 coordinate 138,716, forward strand.
TCAGCGTCCGCCGTGGCAGCACCACGACGACGCTCCTCTTCGACACCGCCTTGTCTCCGGACGCGATGGTCACCAATGCGGACCGGCTTGGCCTTGACCTTCCGGCGTCCAGGCGGTGATCCTCAGCCACGGGCACTTCGATCACGCCGGCGGCCTGGCCGGGCTGGCCGGAAAGCGCGGCGTCCGGGCGCTGCCGATGGTGGTCCCCCCGCTGATCTGGACGCGCAGGAGGATGGCCGTGCCCCGACGCGAGACCGACGAACTCCCCACCCTGACTAAAGCAGCCCTGGAGAGCGAGGGGTTTGCGGTGATCGAGCGCCGGGAGCCTTCGCTGCTCGTCGACCGCTGCGTTCTGATCACCGGAGAGGTGGACCGGACCACCGAGTTCGAGCACGGTATGCCCCCCGGCCCACCAGGCGTGGAACGGCTCGGAATGGCTGCCCGACCCCCTGATCCCCGACGACCAGGCTCTCGTCGTGCACCTGCGGCGGCCAGGGTCTCATCGTGCTGACCGGCTGCGGGCACGACGGCGTCATCAACATCATCCGGCACGCGCAACGGCTGACCGCGGTCCCGGGGCTGCACGCCCTGATCGGCGGGCTGCACCTCAGCGGCCCCGCGTTCGAGCCCACTATCGGACCGACCGTCGGCGCGCTGTCCGACCTGGATCCCGCGCTCCTCGTCCCTGGGCACTGCACTGGCTGGCGCGCTCAGCACACGCCGGCAGCCGCGCTGCCCAACAGCTGGGTGGCCGGCAGCAGCGGCTCCTCATCCAGGCTCGCCGCCGCCTTGACCCGCGCCTAACCAGAGAAAGAGGAAGACATCATGACAACCGCTCACAAGCCAAACCCGGTCGTCTTCATCCACGGCATGTGGATCCACTCCTCCGCCTGGCAGCCGTGGCTCAAGCTGTTCGAGAGCCGGGGCTACGCCGTGTCCGCGCCCGGCTGGCCCGGCGACGCGCCGACGGTCGCCGAGACCCGCGAGCACCCCGAGGCGATGAACGACATCGGCATCGGCGAGATTGTCGACCACTACGCCGAGATCATCGGCGCCCCCGCGGTGAAGCCGATCCTGGTCGGGCATTCCTTCGGCGGCCTCGTCGCTGAGGAACTGCTGGCCAGCGGCCACGCCGCCGCGGCCGTGGCCATCGACCCGGCCGCCATCAAGGGGGCCAAGGCACTGCCGTTCGCACAGCTGCGCTCGGCCTTTCCCGTCCTCGGCAACCCGGCGAACCACCACCGCGGCGTGCCCTTGACCGCCAGCCAGTTCCGCTACGCGTTCGGGAACACGCTCCCCGAGGAAGAATCCGACGCGCTGCACGATGCCTGGAGCATTCCCGGCCCGGGCCGGGCTCTGTTCCAGGAAGCCGGGGCGAACCTCTCCCGCCACTCGCCGGCCCACGTCGACACGCACAACGCGGAACGGGGGCCGTTGCTGCTGACCTCGGGAACCGATGACCACACCGTCCCGAGGAAGGTCACCGAGGAGGTCTTCGCCCTATACGAGAAGGGCCCGTCCGACACAGAGCTGCATATCTTCGAAGGCCGCGGCCATTCGCTGAGCATCGACGGCGGCTGGAAGGACGTCGCCGAGGTCGCTCTCGCCTGGTTCGAGGCCAAGGGATTCTGAACCGCCTCCTAGCGGTAGTTTGTTAATTCCGGATGTAGAGGTGCAGGCCGTGGCCTGCTTGCAGGGATGTCATCAGGTCTTGCAGCTGTCCTGGTGGGGGCGCGTTCGACCATGCGGTCCACCAGCGCCGTAGGGCGATCCACGGGGCCAGCCACGCGCGGACGGCCCGGATTGCGCGGGGCCAGGATGGCGGCGGCTGGTCCGGCGCGGCGGGCGCGGGGCCCCCTCTCTCCGTCGTCGGCGCCTGGCGTCGGCGGCGTGACCGCGGGTGGGGCGGGATGGGCGAACCAGGCGTCCCAGCAGAAGCTGAACGCGCAGTTGACCAGCACCTGGTGGCGGCGGATCGCGATGTCGGAGCGGACCTGGAAGTCGGCCCAGCCCAGCTCGTCCTTGACCTGCTTGTGGCTTTGCTCGATCCAGTGCCGGATGCCGTAGATCCGCGTGATCTCGCCCAGGCCGGCGGCCGGGTGCGGGCTGTCCGCCTCGCGCGGGCCGCCCGGCCTGGGCAGGTTGGCGGCCAGGTACCAGGTGGCCTTCGCGGGCAGGGCGGCCGGGTCGGCGGTGGCCACGACCAGGCGCCTGGCGCCGTCCGGCCCCCACCAGCCCAAGGTCGCGTCGGCGGCGTGCCAGGTCTCGGCGTGCCCGTCGCGGAAGGTTCGGGTCACCGGGTGCCAGTCGCCTGGGTCGTCTGGCCCGCCCCAGAGCAGCTCGCTGGCCGCGTCGACCGGGGTGTGCGCGTCGGCGCCGTAGGCCCAGGTCCCGCGGTGCGGCTTGAGTGCCATCACGAACGGCAGCCCGGCCTCGGCGAGCTCGGAGCGGAACCCGTCCTGGTCGCCGTGGGCGCTGTCGGCGGCCACCGCGCGGAACGCGAACCCCGCCGCCTTCGCCCTGATCGCGAGATCCGCCCCGATCGCCAGCTTGGTGCGGAACGCCGGGTCGTTCTTGCCTTTCGCGAAGTGCCTCGCCGGGGTGTAGGGCACCGCGTGCACCGGGTAGTAGAGCCGCTCGTCGGCCCACACCGTGGTGACGGTGACCACCCCGTTGTCGGTCTTGCCGTACCGGCCCAGCCACTGGTGCCCCACGTGCGCGGTCTTGGTCCCGTCCTTGCGGTCCCCGCTGTCATCGAGCACCAGCACCCCGCCGCCGTGCGGCGCGGTCGCCGCGTCAGCCAGCAGCAGCTCCAGCCTGCGGACGTTGACCTTGCCCGGATCCCACCGCGATTCCGACAGGAAGAACTGCAGCCGCTGCACCGCCGGGAGCTGCGCCCCGCCCACCGGCTCCGCCCCGGCCAGCGCCGTCAGCGTCTTGTTGCGGTCCCGCGGCGCCAGCAGCCCCGCCAGGCACTCCCGGAACCCCCGTCGCTGCGCTAAAGAGCCGAACAGGTCATCAAACCGGGCCGCGTACCCTTCCAGCGGCCCGGCGCCGGCGGACACGGCACACGTCTGGTCATCACGCACTCCCAGGCACATCAAGCCGCTCCCACCTGGTCATACCGCCAGACCCAGCCAGAGTCAACAAACCACCGCTAGTGGTCGGAGCGCGGCCGCTACGCACCACTGAGACAGCCACGATGAGACCACGGCATATTGCGGGCACCCTGCGGGGTTCCGCGATCCCGCTCCTGCAGGGTCCCGTCCGGCAGCTGCAGCGGAGCGGCCAGCCACCGCTTCACATTCAGACGACGGGCGGTGACAGCGGCAACGGGCCCGGGCGCGCCCTGCCGTCACTGCCGCGGCCGTCAGGGCTCCCGCTCCGCCAGCGAGCCCGGAGTGTCGGCGAGCCGGTCGACCGCACGCGCCAGGGCGTCGAGTGCGGGAGCGGCGGCGGCCAGGGCCCGCCGCTGCCGGGCCGGCAGCGAGGACAGCGCCAGGTGGAGCACGGCCGCGTTGGTCGCCTGCCAGGCGAGCACCGCCTGCCGGCCCGCCTCGGTCACGTTCAGCTCGACAGCGCGCCGGTCGCCGGCCGCGGCCGCCCGGCCCAGCATTCCCCGCGCACTCAGCGCGTTCACGATGGTCGTGACGGTGTTGGGCCGCATGTTCAACAGCTGCGCCAGCTGGCCCGGACGGGCACCGGGATGCTCAGCCAGCGCCGTGAGCAGCTCAAGCTGCGCGACGGCCAGTGTGTTGCCCGGATCGGCGACCCGGGCGCCGCGCCGCAGGGCCCGGCGCAGCCGGGCGATCCCCGCAGCCAGGCCATCCGCCTGGACCGACGCCGCGCCGACGGCTGCGGCGTCCCGGGGGGAACTCCCCGGGCTCACCGTCGCCTTCCCGTTCCCCGGTCCGGCCAGGCAGCGAACGCCGGCCAGCTACCCACGCGTGATCGTGCCACGACCGAGATCGTACCCGGCCGACCACTGAGCAGGGACTGATCGGCGGCCGGGTAACGTCGGCAGGCCGTCAGCTCGGCTGTCGGCTCGAAGCCGCCCTAGATCAACCATTGACCTGGTGGCGGAGCACACCGCGGACGCTTATTTGCGCCTGCGGGCGCTGGGTGATCGGCCCAGGTGATGAAGAATCCGTGACGAGCACTATCGCCCGAGCCGGTGGCTGTCGGGCAGCGGCAACTCGGCTGGCGGATTCTCTCAGCAAGGCGCGAGGAGGCAGCCGGGTCGTTGGCCCGCTGGCAATTCCTGCGGCTCGCGCCGGGCGCCCGGTTGGCGTCAGCCGATGGCGGTGCCGAACAGGTGCCCGATGCCGTAGGTGAAGGCGAGGCCGAGCGCGCCGCCGATGACGACCCGCAGCACCGCGCGGCCGATGTTACTGCCGCCCAGGCGCGCGCTGAGGGCGCCCGCCAGGCCCAGCGCGATCAGGACGGCTACGAAAGTTACTGGTACTCGCGCCGCGGCCGGGGGCAGCAGGATGGCCAGCAGGGGCAGCAGGGCTCCGGAGGTGAACGACAGCGCTGATGCGGCGGCGGCCTGGACCGGGCTGGGGATGTCATCTGGATCGATGTGCAGTTCGGCGTCGAGGTGGGCGGCCAGGGCGCCGCGCGCTGTGAGCTCGGCGGCGACGGTGCGGGCGGTTGCTGCGGACAGGCCCTTGGCTTCGTAGAGGGCGGTCAGCTCGGTCAGTTCGGCCTCGGGGGTGGCGGCGAGCTCCCGCTTTTCCTGGGCTATCTCCGCGCGCTGGCTGTCGCGCTGGCTGGAGACCGACACGTATTCGCCCAACGCCATCGACACGGCCCCGGCGACCAGCCCGGCCAGCCCGGCGGTGAAGATAGGGCCGCGGGATGATGTGGCGCCCGCCACTCCGATGACGATGCCGGCCACCGATACGATTCCGTCGTTGGCTCCCAGCACGGCGGCGCGCAGCCAGTTCAGCCGCCCGGCGGTGCCGCCAGTATGCGGTTCCTGGGGGTGCGTTGGCCGCCCCTCGGCCGCCGCCCGGACCTGGGCGTCCGAGGGCGTGTCGTCACCAGTACTCACGCCCACCACTAAAGCAGTCGCCCCGGGCCCCTCACGCCCTGCCTCTGGGTTCTGACCATATTCAGAGGCAGTTCATTGGCCGCATGCGGAACTGGTAAAGATACAGAAACCAGGACCTGGGACCACCCTTTGATTGCACCAGAAGATGAGCCTCCCGGGCAGCGGAGTCGTGGGCCGGATCGAGTCCCGTCAGATCTCCGTCACGAAATGCACCCCTGCCGTCGTCGCAGGCGCACCCGCAGGCAGCGCGCCCGGCAGAGCCCCATCCTCACGGTCGTATCTTGCCCGCTCCGTTCGGGCCCACCATCAGCAAACGAAGACCCGTGGGATGGCGAGGGTGATGCCACCCACTAGAAGGCGGTCCCGAAGTGCTTCGTTAGCCCGCTGACCGACGCAGTACCTCCTTAGGTAGCACGCAGGAACCCGGATCCTCACCTCCTTAGGTAGCAGGCAGGAACCGGATCTTCGTTCCAGGGGAGGTAGTGCGGCCAGCGGTCCGGTCCGTAGCGTGAGGGGACGGGAACCCAGCAGCCGGAAGGTAGGCAGCCTCATGATCAGCCGTCAGCGGAGAGCGCTGTGGCAGGCGGTCAGCTCGGCCGAGTTCGCGGTGCTGGCCGCCCAGCAGGCGGGCGCGCCGGCGGCAGAACTGGATGCCCTGTGCCGTCGTCTCCGGCTGGCCGCCGAGGACGCCGACCGCCGCGTGCCCTCGCCCTGGAAGGTCCCCCTGCCCGGCCAGCAGCCACCCGGAATCAGCGACCTGCGCATCGCCGCCGAGATGATCCAGGACGCCGCCGCCGCCGTGATCACGTCGCTTTCCGATGCCGGTGAGCTAGCCGATCCTGCCGGCGATAGCCATGCTGAGGGTATTCGCCGTCACTGCGAGGCCGCCACCGTCCGGATCGACAGCGCCGCCAGGGCCGCCGTCGGCTTCCGCGAGTGCACGGAGACCGGCAGCCGGAGCTGAGCCGCCTCATGATGAGCCGCCATGCGTTACCACTGAGAGGTGATGCTTGAGCTGCTCAGAGGGTACTGCTAGCTTCGCGAACTGAGGGCGGGGGCGCCGCTGAGGATTAGCGTGACCGGGCAGCTGTCGCCCGGGCGGAGAAGAAAGTCGCCGCTGAGCTCCAGGCGGGCCGCGTGGCTACGGGCCGGGCCGTTTGCCGCGGATACGCGGGCTGCGGGCAGCTGCGGTGTCGCGCTTGCGGCGGGGGCGGGCGGCGCTGGGCTGATCTGGGTCGCGCGTATCTCGCGGCCGGGGCACGTGAACGTCAGCGGGATGCTGAAGTCCGCGCCGCGCACCTGCGCGTATCCGGGGTTGGAGATGCCGAGTAGGACAAGCCATGGCTCCGGGGGTCGGCAATGGCGCACCAGAGGAGGGTGGGCGCGGCTTTCCGAGGAGGATCTGGCTGATCGTCGCGGTGGTTTCCCGGGCGATGCGCTTGCGAGTCGGGAACACGACGCCCCCTAAAGGGCTGGGACGGCCTGGCCGCCGGGACGTGCGGATCGAAGGGCCGGGCCAGGGTGCCGCTCCTCGGTCCCGGATACCCGCTGATGGCCGTCGTCGCGCGCCTGTCGTCAGCCGGCGAGTGACTGTCCGGCGGGGCCGGTGACGCGGGCGAGGGTGGTGGTGGCGAGCTGCTGGACGGCGGGGGGCAGGGGGACGTAGCCGACTGCGGCGGCGTAGGTCTGCCCGGCGTGGGTGAGCCAGCTGATGAGCGCGGTGAGGGCCTTTCCTGTGGCGGTGCTTGGCTGGCGGGCGGAGAGGAGTACCCAGCTGTAGCCGGAGATGGGGTAGCTGGCGGGGCCGGGCTCGTTGACGATGGAGAAGTCGTCCGGGGTGATGGCGGGCTTGCGGGCGGCGTCGGCGGTGATGGCGGCGATGGTCGGCTGGACGTAGTTCCCGGCCTGGTTCTGGACGGCGGCCCAACCCACGGCCGCGGTGCCGGTGACGTAGGAGCGCTCGGTGTAGCCGATTGAGTAGGGGATGCGTGCGATGTCGGCGGCCACGCCGGCGTTGCCGTCGGCGCCGATGCCGGCGGGCCAGCGCAGGGACCGGCCGGTGCCGACGGCCGAGGCCCAGGCTGGGCTGACCTCGGTGAGGTAGTTGGTGAAGATGTAGGTGGTGCCGGAGCCGTCGGAGCGGTGCACGACGTTGATGTAGGCGTCGGGCAGCGCGGTGCTCGGGTTGAGGGCCTGGATGGCGGGGTCGTCCCACTTGGTGATCTGGCCGAGGAAGATCCGGGCGATCACCGGGCCGGTCAGCCGCAGCGGCCCGTTGCCGTTGGTGATGGCGTTGTAGGCGACGGCCACGGCGCCGAGGTCGACCGGCACCTGGACCGTCGTGCCGCTGGCGCCCGCCAGGTCGGCGGGGCTGGCGGGGACGTCGGTGGCGCCGAAGTTCGTCTGCCCGGCGGCGAAGCGGGTGATTCCGGCGCTGCTACCCACCGCGGCGTAGCTGACCGCTACGCCGGGGTGGGCCTGCTGGTAGGCGGCGAACGCGGCGGTGAAGAACGGCGCGTCGAACGTCGACCCGGCGCCGGCGATGCTCACCGCGTCGGCGGCGACGGAGGCCGCCGGCGCGCTGGACGCGGACGTGCACCCCGCGACCGCGAGCACGAGCGCCGCGAGCGCCGCCGCCGAGACGACCGCGCGGCGCGGCGGGCGGGAGTGCGGGTGAAGGAGCAGGTGTGGCATCGTTGCCGTCCTCTCCAGGACCTGGCGGTCGGCCGGGTCTGGCTAGCTGGGGCGGGCCTGGCGGGTCCAGGCCTGGGCGCCGGCCTGCACGGCGTCCCAGGGGGAGCCGAGCGGCGGGGTGTAGGACAGGTCGAGGTCGCTGACCTCGTCGACGGTCATGCCGTGGAAGATGGCGGCGGCGGCGATGTCGACGCGCTTGGCGATCTCGGCGTCCTTGTGGCCGAACAGCTGGACGCCGAGGAGCCGGCCGGTGGCGCGGTCGCCGGTGAACCGCATGTGGATGCGGTGGCTGCCGGGGTAGTAGGCCTTGTGGTCGTCGGCCTCGGCGCCGACGGTGACCGGGTCGAACCCGGCCGCGGCGGCTTCGTGGTCACGGAGCCCGGTGCGGGCGGCGGCCTGGTCGAAGATCTTCACCACCTGGGTGCCCAGGGAGCCGGCGAACTCCCGGTTCCCGCCGAAGGCGTTCTCCCCGGCGACGCGGCCCTGCTTGTGCGCGGTGGTGCCGAGCGGCAGGTAGGTCTCTCCCAGCAGCCGGTGATACGTGACGACGCAGTCCCCGGCCGCGTACACGCCGGGGAGCCCTGTCCGCATCCCCCGGTCGACCGCGATCGCGCCCTTGGTGCCGAGGGTGGCTCCGGCGCTGACGGCCAGGCTGGTGTCGGGGCGGACGCCGACCACGACAAGCACCAGGTCGGCGTGCCGGGTGACCGGCTCGCCCGCGCTCGTGACCGCCTCGACCCGCAGCCGCCCCGCCGCCTCGCGCGCGGCCTTGCTGACGGAGTTGACGGCGGTGGCGGTGAGGATCTCGACGCCGCGGGCGGCGAGCTCGGCGTGGACGAGGGCGCCGAGCTGCGGGTCGACGGTGGGCAGCACCTCGGGCAGCTGCTCGATCTGGGTGACGGCAAGTCCCCGGGTGGTCAGCGCGTCGGCCATCTCCAGGCCGATGTACCCGGCGCCGACGATGACCGCGCTGGCCGGGGCCGTCTCGGTCAGGGTGCTCATGAGGGCGAAGGTGTCGCCCATCGAGTGCAGCAGGTGCACCCCGTCGCCCGGGCCCAGGGTGGCGAGCCCGGCGATCGGCGGGCGGACCGGGACCGCGCCGGTGCCGATGACCAGCTGGTCGTAGGCGATCAGGTCCTCGGCCCCGTCCGGCCCGGTGACGAGCAGCTTGCGTCCGGCGGTGTCGATGCTGCGGGCGGTGGTGTCCAGCCGCAGCCGCATCCCGGCCGCCTCCAGGTCGGCGATCGTGCGGTGGGCGAGGTTGCGCCAGTGGGGGACCTCGCCGGAGACGTAGTAGGGGATGCCGCAGATGGAGAAGTTCGGGTACGCGTCGGCCACCACCACGGTGACCTCCGCGCCCGGGTCGACCTCGCGGGCGCGGAGCGCTGCGCTGATGCCGGCGTCGCTCCCGCCGATGGCGACCATGTGCATGATTACCTCCCTTTTCCTGTCCGTGTTCTGGTTGCCCGCTAGTCCTGCCAGGCGGGCGCCGGCTGTCCCCCGTCGCCGTCGGCCTGGGCGAGCCCGGCCAGCTCCTGGCCATCGGCGCTGTCGTGCGGGACGACGACCCCGGCTGCCTCTGCGGGGGTGAGCGCGGGGTAGAGGAGCCTGATGATGGCCACCCCGGCGATGCCGCCGCCGATCTGGGCGGCGATGAACACCGGCACCGAGGACGGGGCGATGCCCGCGAAGGTGTTGGAGAACATGCGGCCGACGTCGATGGCGGGGTTGGCGAAGCTGGTGGAGGAGGTGAACCAGTAGGCGGCGCCGATGTAGGCGCCGACCGCCGCCGGGGCGCTGGCCAGCCGGCCGGACCGGGCCAGGGCGAAGATCACCAGGATGAGGCCTGCCGTGGCGATGACCTCCGACAGCGCGTGCGCGCCGCTGGCCCGGTGCTTCACCGAGATCGACACCGCCGACAGGCTGAACATCAGGTTGGCGGCGACGGCCCCGGTGACGCAGCCGGCGACCTGCGCGGGCAGGTAGGCGGCGGCGTCGCGCCAGGACAGCCCGCCGAGCGAGGCGTCGGCGAACGAGACGACCGGGTTGAAGTGCGCGCCGGATACCGGCCCGAACATCAGGATGATCGCGAACAGCCCGGCGGCGGTCGCGGCCGCGTTCTCCAGCAGCGCAAGGCCGGTGTCGGAGGGGGACAGCCGCTGCGCGGCGATCCCGGACCCGATCACGATCGCGGCGAGGAACGCGCTGCCGAGGTACTCGGCGGCGAGCCGGCGCCACAGCGCGGCGGGATGAGGTAGAGGTGCCCTGGTCACAGCGCCCATCTTGACGTATCCAGATAGCTCAGTCAAGATTGAGTCAATGAACACTGAGCAAAGGCGCGATCTGACAGCCAGGGCAGCCGTGCACGCCGCGCTGGCCGACCCGGCCCGGCTGCTGATCACCGACGCGCTCGGCGCGGGCGATGCGTCCCCCTCCGAGCTGGCGGCGCTGCTTGAGATGCCGTCCAACCTGCTCGCCCACCACCTGGGCGTGCTTGAGCAGGCCGGCCTCGTCAGCCGCCGCCGTTCGGAAGGCGATCGCCGGCGTACCTACCTGCGGCTGGTACCGGGCGCGCTCGACTCGCTCGCGCAGCCGGCGGCGCGGCCGGCGCGTCGGGTGCTGTTCGTATGCACCGCCAACTCGGCGCGCTCGCACCTGGCGGCGGCGCTGTGGCGCCGGGCCAGCGAGATCCCCGCGGCCTCGGCGGGGACCCGTCCCGCCGCGACGATCGCGCCGGGCGCGATAGCCGCAGCGGGGCGCCATCATCTGCCGCTGCGCCGCCTGCGCCCCCGCCACATCGACCAGGTGCGCCAGGACGGGGACCTCGTGGTCACGGTGTGCGACCTGGCCCGCGAGGAACTCGGCGGTCTGGCCACTGTGCACTGGTCCGTGCCAGACCCGGTGCCGGCCGGCGATCCCGGCGCCTTCGACGCAGCCCTGGCCGAGCTGAGCCAGCGCATCGGTCGCCTCGCACCGCGCCTCGCCCCGGCGCCGGGCATGCGTGTGACCCGCCCATCCTTGGCAGCGGAGGGCCGGGCACGGCAGCCGCCCATCCCCGCGCAGCCCGGCCAGATGGCCGAGGAAGCCCGATTAGATGATCGACTCCAAAGGATCAGGTGTTGTCGCCGTCGGCGATTGTCGTCTAGTGCGCGGACTTGTAGGCAGATCGCGCACCGTCATTCAGCTTCGTCTGCGCGATCTGCGAGCGGTGCGGGAGGACCTCGGAGGCCTCGGACGGACGGCTAGCGCGACGACCACGCTGACGGAGTGATCCTCACCTTCGTCGTCAGACGAACCGGCGGCCGAATTGGTCCGCCTGAACGCCGAGTTCGCCGGCATTACCATGTCGCCCGGTCTCCTCGCCAGTGTGCCGCGGCGGTACGGCGTCGACCGCGCGGCTTCCTCGGTCCGGTCGTCATAGGCGCCCAGTCCTCCGCTTCCTTTCGCGCCTGGGTGGGGTCGATGGCACGGGCCGCGAAGCCGGCCCGGCGGTCGGTCGGTCAACTAGAGATGACGAGGGGCAGCGCCCGCAGGGTTAGGCCGATCCGAGTGAGGCTGGCGCATGAGGCAACGGCCAAGGGCCAGGCGAGCATCGGAGCTGTCACGGCGGCCCCGGCGAGCGCGGCCGCGTCGAGGGCGAGCACCGCGAGGCCCCCCGCAATGACCGTGGCGCGGGTTCGGGCATACGAGGCCCGACGCGTCGCGGCGATGACCAAAGAGGAGACCACGGCGAGCAGGAGCAGGCCCAGGCCCAGGCGGACCAGGGTGGGAACGGGCCAGGTCCACGCATGGCCGGCAATCAGGGCAGCTGCCCAGCACGCGCCCACGACCGGGCCGGTGACAAGCAGCATGCGTGCGGTGCGGCGGCCGGGCGACAGCAGGGTGAAGGCGGTGGTGATCTCGGCGGCGTCGCCGAACTCGGCGAGCGCGGCGCGGGCTGCGCTCTGCGGGGCGGCTCCGCCGGCCAGGTGGCGCTGATAGGTCTCGTCCAGGCCGTCGGCGAGTTCGTCGACCACGTCAGCGGGAAGTTGCCGGGCCAACTGGACCAGGTAGGTGTCGATCAGTTGGTTGTCGCACATGGCGGCGGCTCCAGCATGGCGGTGACGGTGGCGGCGAAGTCCCGCCAGGTGGCGCGCTCGGCGTGCAGGCGGGCCTGGCCGGCGGGGGTGAGCTCGTACGTGCGGCGGCGGCGCCCGTCGACGACCGACCAGGTGCTGGCGATCAGCCGGGCCCGCTCCAGCCGGTGCAGCGCGGGGTAGACGGTGCCGGTGGGCAGGTCGAACCGGCCGCGGCTGTCCTCGCGCAGCGCCTCGATGACGGCGTAGCCGTGCCGGGGCCCGCCGTCCAGCGTGGCCAGCAGCAGGGTGTCGAGATGGCCCTTGAGGACCTGCGCCTCCTTCATATGTAGGAATGCTACTCTTCGACTCATAGGTAGGAAAGCTACGCATGGGCGGTGTCTGCGGTGAGCGAGGATGCGGTGATCGTGGCCGAAGGGCTGCGCAAGCGGTTCGGGCCGGTCCAGGCCCTGGCCGGGGTGGACGTGAGCGTCGCCGAGGGCCGGGTGCTGGGGCTGTTGGGGCCCAACGGCGCGGGCAAGACGACGCTGGTGCGGATCATGGCGACGCTGTTGCGGCCCGACGCCGGCCGGGCGCGGGTGGCGGGGCTGGACGTGGAACGGCAGTCTGCGGCGGTGCGCCGGGTGATCGGCTTGTCGGGTCAGTTCGCGGCCGTGGACCCGTACCTGACCGGGCGGGAGAACCTGGTCATGATCGGGCGGCTCTCGCGCCTGGGCCGCTCCCGGGCCCGATACCGCGCGGAGGAGTTGCTGGAGGTGTTCGAGCTGGACCAGGCCGCGCACCGCACCGCGCGGACCTACTCCGGGGGCATGCGCCGACGCCTGGACGTGGCGGCCAGTCTGGTGGCCAGGCCCCGGGTGCTGTTCCTGGACGAGCCGACCACCGGGCTGGACCCGCGCAGCCGGCTGGCGGTGTGGCGGATGCTCGGCGAACTCGTGGCGGGTGGCACGACGGTGCTGCTGACCACGCAGTACCTGGAGGAGGCCGACCGTCTGGCCGACCAGATCGCAGTCATCGACGCCGGCCGGGTGATCGCACAAGGCACGGCAGCAGAACTGAAGTCCCGCCTGGGCGGAGACCGGCTGGAGCTGCAGGCCCCGCCCGGAGCCGACCTGGACCGGCTCGCCGCCGCCGTGGCAGGCCTGGGGTCGGGACCCCCGGTACGGCAGGACGCCGAGGGCAGGGTCGTGCTGCCGGTGGCCAGCGGGGCGCGTGTGCTGCCCGAACTCGCCCGGCGGCTGGCCGCAGCCGACATCACCATCGCCGACCTGACCCTGCGCCGCCCCACCCTGGACGACGTCTTCCTGTCCCTGACCGGCCGCGCCACCCCGGCGCCGGGCCAGGCCGATCCCGGCCGGGACGCAGCGCCCAGTGCCGGCGTCGGAGCACGCCGCGACCAATCCGCAGAGAGGGACATCGCATGACCACCATCACCCCCGCCCCGGCGGCGCCGCCGGCCCTGCCGCGCGGGGTGGGCCATGCCGCCCAGGACATCACCACGGTCACCGGCCGCAACCTGCGCCGCCTGGTCCGCGTGCCCACCCTGATCGCGTTCGCCACCGTGCAACCGGCGCTGTTCGTCCTGCTGTTCACCTACGCCTTCGGCGGAGCGATCCACGCCCCCGGGGTCGCCCACTACATCGATTACCTGCTGCCGGGCCTGCTCGTCTTGGCCATCGGCTTCGGCGCCTCCCAGACCGGGGTCGCCATCGCCGACGACCTCGCCAGCGGAATGATCGACCGGTTCCGTTCCCTGCCCATCGCCGGTTCAGCGGTCCTGGTCGGCCGCGCCGCCGCCGACGCCGTCCGCAACCTGTTCGTCGTCTCCCTCATGATCGCCATCGCCACGCCGCTGGGCTTTCGCTTCCACGCCGGCGTGCCCGCAGCTCTGGCGGCCGTCGCCCTGGCCGTGGCCGTCGGGGTGGCGTTCTCGTGGCTGAACCTGCTCCTAGGCTTGGCCGTCCGCGACGCCGAGTCGGCGGGCCTGGCCGGGTTGTTCCCCGTCGTCATCCTCGTGTTCACCAGCTCGACCCTGGTGCCGGTGGCCACCATGCCCGGATGGCTGCAGGCCTTCGCCGCCCACCAGCCGGTCACCGTCACCGTCGACGCTCTGCGCGCCCTGTGCCTGGGCGGGCCCACCACCCGGCCCGTGCTCGAAGCCCTGGCCTGGATCGCCGCACTGCTCGCCCTGGCCGTGCCGCTGGCCGTCGCCCGCTACCGCCGCAGCACCTCCTAGGAGGGGCCGGCACGAGCCATGATCGCCACGCCTGGAACCATCGCGGGACTGCACGTCGGCTCCACCGACCCGATCTTCCTCTGCGCGCTGGCCGTGCACACATCCCCGCTGCGCTGGCCGCACTGGTCACCTGAGCGCTCGCCGCACGCGGGGGACAAACGCCAAGCCCGGCACATCCGTTACGACAGCGCCTACTCCATCTGCCTGACGGTCGCGCGCACCGCGAGTGCCCTGGCGGCACTTCGCTGGCAGCAGACCTGGCCGCTGTTCTTCCTGGGCGCGGCGGCCTTCGCCGTCGCCACCACCGGCCGGCTGCGACGCAGCGGTTGGGTCGTGCACGTCCTCCCCATGGGCGGCTCCCATCTCGTGCTGTTGACCGCGTTCTTCGTCGACAACGGACCGCACCTGCCGCTGTGGCGCCTGCCGGCTCGGCCCGATGCTCATCGGACTGTCCCTGGCCCGCGCCCGTGCCCCGGTCAGCGACCGGGCGGGTGGCTGGGCGTGAGCCCGGCAGGGCGACTTCCGTGACGCATACCGCTGACCCCTTGGGGTCGATCATCTCGGGACCTGCTCGGCAACCCGGTCGAGCGGGTCACCCGGGATTGCATCTCCGGGGAAGGGTGGGATAACCGCTGCCCACTGACCACCCGATGACCGCCAGGCCCAGCCGACCGGGGACCAGCCGCTCAGTCTGCTCGCCAGTCGACTGGCGGCCGCGCTGGGGCTCGCACGGGCCCGGCTGGAGGCTGCCCCGGATCAGTGCGCTGGCTCGGCGTTTCGGCGGCAGCGCGGCGGAGATGGAGGTCGCCGTGGCGGAGCCCGCCAGCCGCAACCTGGTCCGCCAGTTGCGCGACGGGTAGGCCTACCTGGCCAGCCCGGCCGAGTACCTGACTACGTTCGAGCCCCTGCCGGTACTCTGCCCCGTCATCGACCCGATGGGGACCGCGATCACGCGCACCGAGCACCGCGTCACGCAGAAGCCGGTTCCGGAAGACGCCCGCAGGCCACTGCGGCTCGCACATGGGTGCCAGGCCTGCACGGTCCAGCGCTCCTGGGCCGTCGGCCGCTGCCCGGCCGCCGTGGCGACTAGCTATCTTCCCGCCTGTCTGACGAGCCTGCTCGTCCCCGGCTAGGGCATCGTGCCCCGGAGATCGCCGCGATCCTGAGCCCGCCGCCCGCATGCCCGGACCCGGCCCCGCCGGGCGCGGCACCCGCCCGCCCGGCCGCGCTCTACCTGGAGGCGCCGCCGCCACCCCATGCGGTCGCCCGTCGGCTCCGCCTGCGCCAGGGCGAGCCTGCCATCACCGTGACCGTGATGTTCGAGCATCCCGCCACCGGCCTGCCGTTCGCCCTGACCATCGTCGTGCCGCGCCCTGCCCTGTTCCGGGTGGCGATCGAGACCACCACGGCTTGCCATGACCGGCCGCTCAACCGGCCGGGCAGGAGACAGCCGGGACCCCTTCGGCATGAATGTCCTGGCCCGTTTTCCGCCGCGTCAGACGGCCTGCGGCGGCGGCGCAACGGCGGCAAGCGCGGCACCCGCGGCGGCGGCGGCCGCGAGGATGACGAAGAGGGCGGGATAGCTGCCGACGGCGGCGGCGATGGCCGCGCCGATGCTGGGGGCGATCGCTCCGGCGGCGGTCAGCGGCGCGTTGAACACGCCGTTGACGGCGGCGTAGCGGTCCGCTCCCCAGTGGTCGGTCACCAGGGTCGCCTCGGTGAGCGTGAACACCCCGCGGACCGCGCCCGCGAGCACGGACGCCGCGACGAGCAGCGCCGCCGGGCCCGGTAGCAGGCCGAGCAGCAGGGTGACGCCCGCGCCCGCCGCGATGACGGCCACGGTCCGCCACCGGGTGCCGAGCCTGGCCGCGAGCTGCCGGTAGCAGAGCCGCCCGGCGACCTGCCCGGCGCCGCCGAGGCCGAGCGCCCACGCCGCCAGGCCGGGCGTCATGCCGCGGCCGGTGAGCAGCGGGACCAGGTTGACGAGGGCGGCGTACTGGGCGAACGCGCACAGCGTCGCGGCCGTGACGAGCAGCAGGAACGCCCGGCTCGCCAGCACGCTGCGGTCAGCGCCGCGCGTTGGCCCGGCCTGGCCCGGGCTGGCGGAGGCCGGCGTCCAGGGCAGTCGGAGGAAGAGGGCGTGCGCCGGGATCGTGACGGCCGCGAGCACGGCGGCCAGCAGCAGGTACGTGCCGCGCCAGCCGAGGGGGCTGGCGAGCGCCGAGGCGAGCGGGGCGAAGATGGTGCTCGCGAAGCCGGCGGCGAGCGTCAGGGTCGTCAGCGCCGCGACCCGCCGCGGTCCGTACCAGGTGGTCAGGGCGGCGAACGCCGGCGGGTAGTAAAGGCCGGCGCTCGCGATCCCGGCCGCCAGCCAGGCCGCGACGAACCAGCCGTACCCCGGGGCCGCGGCGATCCCGGCGACCGCGAGCGCGCCGAGCACGCTGCCGGCGGTCATCGCCGGGCGCGGGCCGTGGCGCTGGATGAGCCGCCCGACGGGGACGCCGGCCAGCGCCCCGGCCAGGCTCCCCGCCGAGTAGGCCAGCGTGACGGCGGTGCGGGACCAGCCGGTGCCCGCCGTGATCTGCGTGGCCAGGACGGGGAACGCGTAGTAGATCACCCCGTAGGAGACGATCTCGGTCACGCACAGTGCGGCGAGGGCCCGCCGCCGGGCCCGGGCCGGCGTGTCCCCGGCGGCGGGCCCTGCCAGTGGCACTCCCGCCACCGGGGTCTGCGCCACCGGGGGCTCAGCCGGAGGCTGGGGCGAGGCCGATCTGCAGCACCTGCGGGGCGGGCGCGCAGCACGCGCCGCCGCTGGCGCCGTCGGGGTCGTCGAACAGGCCGGCGCCGCCGCACACGCCGGTGTCGGGCAGCACGAGCTCGACCCGGCCGGCCGCCTCGTGGTCCCCGGCCAGCTCGGCGGCCACGCTGCGGACCTGCTCGTAGCCGGTCATCGCCAGGAACGTCGGCGCCCGGCCGTAGGACTTCATCCCCACCAGGTACAGGCCCGGCTCGGGCTGCGCCAGGTCGGCCGCCAGCGTCGGGGTCGCCGTCCCGCAGGAGTGGACGTTCGGATCGATGGACGGCGCGACCCTGCTCGGCGCCTGGAGCACCGGGTCCAGGTCGAGGCGCAGTTCCGAGAGGAACTCCAGGCCTGGCCGGAAGCCGGTCAGGACCACGACCGTGTCCGCCGGGGGCAGCTCCCGCCCGTCCTCCGCCACGAGCACGGCCTTTCCCCGCTGTCCTGGGCGATCCGCTCGGTGCGGAATCCGGTCGCCAGGGTGACCGTGCCCTCGTCCACCGCCTTGGCGGCGCGGATCCCGAGGGCGCCGCGCTCGGGCAGCTCGTCGGTGGCGCTGCCGGCGGTCGCGGCGCTCGCGGTGGCGCGGCGCAGCGCCCAGGTGACCCGGGTGCCCGGGTTCGCCCGGGCGATGCGGGCCAGCTCGATGACCGCGGTGGCCGCGGAGTGGCCTGCGCCCAGGACGACGGTGTGCCTGCCCGCGAACGGCTCCGGGGCGTCGAAGTCGGGGATCTGGTACCTGACCAGGCCCTCTCCCGCGGCGGCGCGCTCGCCGAGGGCGGGCAGCCCGTCCGCTCCGGCCGGGTTCGGCTGCCGCCACGTGCCCGACGCGTCGATGACCGCCCGGGCGTCCAGCTTGCGCTCGTTCCCGTTCCGGCCGGTGATGTGCACGGTGAACGGCTGGTCGCCCCGGCCGGCGTCGACCAGGCGGTCGCGGCCCTTGCGGGACACCCCGGTCACCCGGGTCCCGTACAGGAGCCGGCCGCCGAGCGCCTCCGCGAGCGGGCGCAGGTACCCCGCGATCCACTCCGCGCCGGTCGGGTAGCCCTGGCCCGGTGCCGCCCACCCGCCCCGCGCGAGCAGGCGCGCCGCAGCCCTGTCGACCAGTTCCGGCCACGGGGAGAACAGCCGGACGTGCGCCCACTCGGCGACGGCGGACGCGGGGCCGTCGCCGGCCTCCAGCACCAGCGGCTCAAGGCCGCGCTCGAGCAGGTGCGCGGCGGCGGCGAGCCCCTGCGGGCCTGCCCCGATCACCACGACGGGCAGATCACTCATCACAGTTTCTCCCATTCACTTTTCTCGATGCATCGACTATGCTCGATGCATCGAGAAAAGTCAATCGGACAGGTAGAGTGCGATCATGCGGACACCGGCACTGCCCCTCCTCGACGGCGACCTGGCCGCCTGCTGCTCCCCGCTGACCGGCGGGGTGCTCGACGAGGAGGCCGCCGAGCGGATCGCGCGGGTGTTCCGGGCGCTCGGCGACCGGCACCGGGTCCGGCTGCTGTCGCTGATCGCCGCCGCCGACGGCGGCGAGGCGTGCATCTGCGACCTCACCGCCCCGGTCGGCCTGTCCCAGCCGACCGTGTCCTTCCACATGAAGCAGCTCGTCGAGGCCGGCCTCGTAACCCGGGAGCAGCGCGGCAAGTGGAACTACTACCGGGTCGTCCCCGAGGCCCTGCTGGCGGCCAGCGATATGCTCCGCGCGCCCGCCGCCTGAAACCACGAAGCCGGGGCCGGGTGCGCGTGCCGGGTGAGGGACCTCACCCGGTCCCGGCGATGGCGCTGCGCCGTTCCATGATCACGGTGTCCCGCCACCGGCCGTGGTGGCGGGCGATCCGCTCCCGGGTGCCCAGAATGCGGAACCCGGCTTGCTGGTGCAGCCGCACGCTGGCGGTGTTCTCCGGGAACAGGCTGCTCTGGATGGTCCAGATCCCCGCCGCCTCGGTGGATCCGATCAGCTCCCGGAGCAGCGCCGCGCCGATCCCCCGGCGGTGGCACCCCAGGAGGACGTAGACGCTGTGCTCGACGACCCCCGCGTACACGCGCCGGGCCGAGACCGGGGAAACCGCTACCCAGCCGAGCACCAGTCCGTCAGCATCGACGGCGGTGAACCGGTGCCCCGGGAGCTTCGCCGCGTCGAAGACCTCCCAGTCGGGCGCCGCCGTCTCGAAGCTGGCCTGGCCGGTGTCCAGCCCGGCCTGGTAGATCGCCAGCACCTGGCTGGCGTCGGCCGGCTCCATCGGCCGGATGACGACCCCGGCCGGCGGGGTCGCCGCGGCCATGACGGCCGAGGCGGGCGTATCCGATGGCTGGTTCTGCAGCATGGCGGTCCTCCGGGGCGGGTTCGGGATCAGCAGCCAGACGCGGGCGGGGCCAGAACCGCCGACATCCGCGCCATCACATCCGGGTTGACCCGGTAGTACACCCAGGTACCCCGTCGCTCGGAGCTGATCAGCCCGGCCTCGCGGAGGATCTTGAGGTGGTAGCTGACCGACGGGGCGGTCACGTCGAACGCCTCGAGCAGGTCGCACACGCACGACTCCCCGCCGTCATGGCAGGCGATCAGCGACAGCAGCCGCAGCCGCATCGGGTCCGCGACCGCCTTGAACAGCGGCGCCAGCTCGTCCGCCCCCGCCTGCGGCAGCGGCGCGCGCGCCAACGGCGCGCAGCACGCGCCCGCGTCCGGCTCGATCAAAGGCAGCAGCTTCTGGTTAACCACTCCTCTAATTTGACACATCTTTAAGCAGGAGCGCAAACTGACCACGACCGCTAGTTAGAGATTCCTTTAACCAACGTCCGGCAGTCTCGCAAGGGAGAGTCCCGTGTCCCGTGTCCAGCTCGCGCTCCGCGTCGCCGACCTGGAAGGCTCCATCGCCTTCTACACCAAGCTGTTCGGCGCCGAGCCCGCCAAGCGCCGCCCCGGCTACGCCAACTTCGCCATCGCCGAGCCTCCGCTCAAGCTCGTCCTCATCGAGGGCGCCCCCGGCGAGCCCACCCGCATGGACCACCTCGGCGTCGAAGTCCAGACCACCGACGAGGTCACCGCCGCCACCGCCCGCCTGGCCGGCGAGGGACTGCCCACCGCGACCGAGGAAAACACCGCCTGCTGCTACGCCGTCCAGGACAAAGTCTGGGTCACCGGACCTGGCGACGAGCCCTGGGAGGTCTACGTCGTCAAGGGCGACGCCGACACCCTCGCCAAGACCGCCGACTCCGTCTGCTGCGCACCCGCAGCGGAGGCAGACGGCACCGCCCAGCCCGCCGGAGCCTGCTGCTGATCCCAGGGATACCCGCTTCGCTCGCCCCCGTCCGAGTCGTCCCTGTATGAGTTGACCCGTTGGCGAGATCCACCAGACGCGCAAGGACCTCCGGTATTCGCTCCGGATACTGGGACGCTGGGAGGGAGGCCTCAGGCCGTCGGCACTTGCCCGGGACATCCAGGGATCGAACAGCATCGAGGGCTATGTCGTCGCGAAAAGTGACGCGGCGGCGGCCATCGAGGACGAGGAACCGTTCAGCGCCGACGAGAAGACGTTCCTGGAAATCCAGGGCTACCGCCAGGCCCTCGCCATGAGCGATGCCGACATGCCACGTTGGATACCACCGAGCTGCGCGCCATGCACTACATGATGCTCAGCCACGACCTGGCCAAGTCCCCCAGTCCTTACGGGAAAGGACACATCTACGTCGATGGCGAGCGGGCGGATAGGGCCGTCTAGACCGCTCCTTCTAGTCGCCGACCCCCCCGGTGACTTACCGGGCCTTCCACCGCAAGTCTGGATGACGAGGTGGCGACCCAGGACACGGTGATGATCAGGGAGCCGGACGGGGTGACGTTGACCAGCTGGAATCCGGTGAGGGTGCCGAGGCGCGGATGTGTGGGAGACGTGCCGGGAGCTGATTCCGGCGGGGAGCGTGTTCGCGTTCCTGGCCGGAACAGGGCCCGCCACCAGGACAGGTTCAAGGCCCACGTCTCCTTCGAGCCCGAGGCCGGCCTGTTCACCGCCGTC
Source organism: uncultured Actinomycetota bacterium (assembly GCA_963836195.1). Classification (GTDB taxonomy): domain Bacteria; phylum Actinomycetota; class Actinomycetes; order Streptosporangiales; family Streptosporangiaceae; genus Trebonia. Next base: position 159,588 of record CAWIIX010000008.1, read on the forward strand.
GAGCTGACCGGGGGGACCGGCGCGGCCGGCCACGAGGCCGCCGTCGCGGTCCGCCTGCTGGCCGGGGAGCAGGATCCGGCGACCGTCCTCGGGGACGCCGCCTACGGCACCGGCGACCTGCGCCGGCACCTGTAAGGCGCCGGCCACGCGGCGGTGATCAAGCCGCCCCCGCTGCAGCCGGCCGTCCCCGGCGGCTTCACCGGCGACGACTTCACCATCGACGACCAGGCCGGCACCGTTAACCTGTCCGGCCGGGCACGCCGTCGCCCTGGGCCGCCCGCACGCCGACGGCACCCGCCAGGCCCAGTTCAAGGCCCGGTGCGCCGGCTGCCCGCTGCGCCAGCGCTGCACCACCTCCAAAACCGGGCGGGTCCTCAGCGTCCACCCCCAGCACGCCCTGCCGGCCGCGGCCCGCCGCGACGCCGCCAGCCCGGCCTGGAAAGACGAGCACCGCCGATGGCGGCCCCCGGTCGAGCGGGCCATCGCCTGGCTGGTCGCCCGCGGCAGCCGCCGTGTCCCCTACCGCGGAATCACCGCCAACAACGCCTGGCTCGCCAACCGGGCCGCCGCCCTCAACCTCCGCCGCCTGGTCAACCTGGGACTCACCCGCACCACCGACGGCACCTGGGCACTCGCGTAACGACCGGGACCCCCACGTCCCGGGCCACCCAGACCGTCAATCCCAAGCCGAATAAAAACACCAAGATCTTCAGCAGGCTTCTAGTCTAGATCTAGGGCACCTTCGGTGTCAGGGTTTGGACGTTAGTCCTGAGTTTCACGGCGAGTGATGGCGTGCCGCTGTCTGGCGGCGCGGTGAAGCCCGGCCGGTGCGCTGGGCACTGGCTGTGAAGGGTGTCAGGCTGCGGTGGGGACGCGGGCCTCGGCGATGCGGCGGGCGGTGAGCTGGTCGAGGGTATCGAGTGCCGCGGCGAGTTCGGGTGGGGCGTTGGGGCGGTCGGGTGCCATCAGCGGGCGGAGGACGTGGTCGTAGACCCTGGTGTAGAAGCAGGCGAACAGCAGTCCGTCGGGGGTGAGGGTGTAGCGGTTGCGGTCCGGGACGCGGGCGATGAGGCCGTTGCGGGCCAGCCGGGACAGGTCGTAGCTGGCCTGGTTCATGCTGTAGGGGCGGTTCAGCAGGCCGGTCATCAAGCCGCGGAGGGTCTTGTTCGTGATGCCGGGAACCGTGAGCAGCATGGCGGCTGTGGCGCCGGCCAGGGCCTGGACCCGAAGGTCGCCGAACCGCAGTGCGGGCGCCTTCCTCCCATCGCCGGTAACGGTGGGCCTGGTGATCCGCTCGATGACTGGACTCACGAGTGCCGTGTCCTGGCCGGCAGTTTCAGTTTCCAGCAGGCGGTCGTTGATTGCACGCGCCTTGTCCTGCAGTTCGGGAAGGTTGTGCAGCTGCCGGTTGCAGCGCAGGTCCTTGGGGCTGTTGATGACGGTCTCGATGCGCAGCGCGATGCCGTCCTTGAGGTACTGCTTGAGGCGGGAGCTCTTGTAGAAGACGTTCATGGTGACCAGGTCGCAGTGCTGGTCGATCTTGGTCTTGAACCCGCCGCCGGGCGGGTCGGCGCTTGCCCGGCCCAGGCGCTGGCCGCGGCGGAACAGCAGCTCGACGTTCTCCGGGCGGCCCAGGTCCATGTTCTCGCACAGCAGTGCCTCGAAGAACGCGCGGGCGTGAACGTCCTGGTCGAAGACCAGGGTGCGGGAGGTCTCGACCTGCCGCATCGACAGTTCCCACCAGAACCCGCCGTCCCGGTCAGCCGTCGTCAGCGGCAGCGGGAGCCGGGCCATCCACCGCTCGAACCACACCTGGACGTGCCCGGGGCCGAGCCGGTCGCAGACCTCCTGCAGCGCCGCCGGATCCTCGCAGGAGGCGAACCCGTTCGACAGCTCCGTGAACCCGATCCCCGCGGCCAGCGCCTGCCGCTTGGCCCACTCATGCCCGTTCACCCAGGCCTTGAGCGGATAGGGGAAGTAGGTGCAGATCTTGATGAACCCGCTGCCCATCGCCGTGTCCCAGATGTAGACGTAGAACACCGATACCCGGCGCTGCTCCTTCGTGAAGGAGAACTGGGGCGGCTTGCCCGGGTCGGTGTCGCGCTTGCGCGCGGTCCACACCAGCTGGAACTCCTGCGCGCAGCCGATGGCCGCCACCTGCGAGCGCCCGGATGCGGCGGCCGCGTCCAGATGAGGGGCCATCACGTCGGCCTTGCGGTCCCCGGCCCTGAACCGGATCACCGGCACGCCGTTAGCCTGCGCCCAGCCGTTCATGTCCTTGCGGAACTTCTCCCCGATCGGCTCGAACAGCGCAGGGGAGACGATCGGCTTCCCGCGATGATCGTGGAAGAAGTAGATGACCCCGCCGGGAGTCTGCAGCTTCGGGACATAGCCGTTGAGATACAGCCGGTCGATGCAGGAGATATCCAGCGTGACATGCCCGGCCACCATGTCCGCGGCCGTCACCACCTCAGGAACGGCCGCAGCCACTCCGCAACGTTGCGCCATGAGCACCCCCAGTACACGCTTTTCACCACTGAGGATGAACCCACGGTCAGTTACGCGCGTGCAGAACCGCGAAACTCGGCGGTCCGAGGCGGAGCCTCTTTAGACGAGTAATTCCAAGGGAGGCCTGTGGGGTGGGCGGTGGCCGAAGCCACCGCGAGACGGTCAGGCGGCGGGCTGCCGGCCCTGGTTGTCGAGGTGGCAGCGCGCGGTCAGGCGTCAGGGTCGACTTCGGGGTGCGCGAACCGCACGGGCTTGCCCAGCGACCGGGCGTAGGCGATTTCGGCTCGGGTGCTGTCTCCGATGTAGTCGCCGACTACGAGCACCTCATCGGCGAGCCGGATCTTCGCCCGGTGCAGATCGTCGAGTCGAACCTTCAGCGCCTCGGCCTCGACAGGATCGGACCAAAGTTCGTGCGGCGACTTCATGTCACAGCCCGGTTTGACGACAATCTTTCCGGCTTTGGTCTCCCGCAGATCGGCCTCGTTCATCTCGGTCATGAAGCGGGTGGAGCCGCAGATCACGACGATACGCGGGAGGCTCAACAGCTTCTTCGCGTCGGCGAGCTTCTCCTCGGGGGTGAGCAGTTGCGGGTACGACACTGGTTCCTCCTGGTGGTGGGTCCAAGGGGTGCCTGCGGAGACGAGAACGAGGGTGTCCGTGGACACCCTCGCGGCAGCACTCTATGCGACGACCGACGACATGCTGAAGGAACATCCCGGCCTGGCGCCGTGGCGCCCGCCGGTCGGCATTACGCCCCGCCTGAGCGATGCCGAACTGGTCACCCTTGCCACGATGCAGGCCATACTCGGCTACACCTCCGAGGCCACATCGCTCCGCCATGCCCGTGCCCACCTGCGCCGCCTCTTCTCCTGCCTGCCCCGGCAGCCCGGCTACAGCAAGCGCCTGCGCAAGGCCGCCGGTCTGATGCGAGCCGTCAACCGGATCCTGGCCGCCACCACTCGGTGTGGAGCGACGACGTATGGGCCGTGGACTCCACCCCTTGACCTCCTGGAAGCCCAATGCGGGCTTCTGCGAGAGCGCCCCCGACGCTTCAGCTCTTGCTCAAGCAGGTCCAGCGGGACTGTCAAGATCGCTTGACAGCCCTGGTCCAGCTGGTGTCGCGCCGCCGACTCCGATCTCGAACAGTCATGAGCACTGAGCTATATCACCCGCATAATTACGTGGGACGTACTATCGTCGCACGTATGAGTAGACGAGTGCCGAAGGACGGTGAGCTCGGGCGGGCCAACGAGCCCGGCCTGTTGATCCTGACGAGTCTCGCTTCCGGGCCGAAGCACGGGTACGGGCTGACCAAGGACATCGAGGAGTTCGCAGGCGTAAAGCTTGGAGCCGGGACGTTGTACGGGGCGATCGGTCGACTTGAGGAGCGCGGGTTGATCGAGCCGGCCGGTGAAGAGGAGCGTCGGCGGCCGTACCGGTTGACGGCGGCGGGCCAGGCCGAGCTGACCAAGGCACTCCACGCGATGGATGTGATCACGCGCGAGGGCGCGGTCCGGTTGGGCCTTGCGCTGTCTGCGCCGATGGGCCGCGTCCGGTTCGGGTGGTCGTCGTGAGCGCGGACGACCGCCGACTGCGGCGGGTGCTGCGTTGGTATCCGCCGCGCTGGCGGCGCCGATACGGCGAGGAGCTGATCGCCCTGCTCGCGGACACCTACGGCGAGCGGACGCCGCCGCTACGCTGCCGACTCGGCCTCGTTCGATCGGGTGCGACCGAGTGGTCCCGCGAGCTGGGGTTGAGCGGATCAACGAGTTCGCCATCGGAGCGGATACGCGCCGGTTCGCTCGTCGTGCTGTGGGCGTGGGCCGTGTCCCTGGTGGCGGGCGCCGAGTTCGCGAACGTCTCCGAGGGGTGGCGGCGGGCGATGCCGGCAGCCGGTCGCGGGCTACCCACAGCGGCGTACGCCCTCGTGCTGGCGGCGGCGGCGGGAGGCGCTGTCGTGGTCCTGGCCGGTGGCGCGCTGTGGGCCCGACCGCTTGTCAGGTTCTTGGGCGATGGGGGCTGGACGACGATCAGACGGCACATCGTCCGCAGCGGCGTCCTCACTGCCCTCATGGCCTGCCTGTTCCTGGGGATGTGGGTGTGGTCTCGACATCTCGCGCAGCATCAGCGTGACGGCGGGTACCTGCCCTACGGGTTGCTCGCGGTCGCGCTCGGGCTCGCCGGCGCCGCCACTGTGTTCTCTTGGACGGCGGCGGCGACCGTCATCGTGCGCAGCATCGATCCGGCGGGCACGGTAGTGCGCCGAGCCGGAAGGCTCGCGATCGTGCTTGCCGGGCTCATGGTCGTGCTCGCCGCGGGAACGGCCGCCTGGTGGGCGGCGGTCGCGTCCCGGGCACCGTGGTTCTTTGACGGCACGCCCCGCGGGACCAGCGGCGGGGTCACGCCGCCCCTGCTCATCCTGGCTGACTTGGTGATTGCGCTCGCCGCAACGGCGGCGGTTGCCGGAGCCCGCCGAGTCGCGGCCTGCCTCCCCCGCCAAAGCTGAAGCCCGGGCACCGCCTCCCCTCGGCTGCCCGCCCAGGGGAGGAGCAGCCGCGGATTCCATTCGAACGCCAAGGCCCAGCGGCCGTAAGATACCCACAGTCCTCAAATGCATGCTAAGAGTGACAGGTTGTCCTCGGTGACGCGGCGGTCATGGTCAGCGTCAGACCACGGCCCCCGAATGCGGTGAGACAGGGCTACCACAGACCGAGCAGGGACCCGGCGGCGCGGGCGGCGGAGCCGCCCGCCTCCTCGGCGATGCGCAGCGCGCCGGGAACGTCCAGGTCGTCTGCGAGCGCGGCCCGGACGGCCGCGGCCGCGCTGTCCTCATGCCCGGCGGCGGCGCGGTCAGGCCGGCCGGCGGCCGCCCGCAGCCGTTCCAGCCGCGCGGCGGCCGTCTCCAGCCCGGCGGGGCGGTAATCCCAGTCCTGGTTCCAGCGGCGGTCCAGGATCAGCAGCCGCAGCGCCGCCGCCGGGTACCCGGCCAGGAGATCCCTGACCAGCACCAGGTTGCCGGCCGACTTGGCCATCTTCGCGCCGCCCACCCGGACGACGCCCACGTTCAGCGCGGCCCGGGCGAACGGCGTCACGCCGGTGAACGCCTCGGCCATGGCCGCCTGGTACGCGTGGTGCGGGAACCGCAGGTCGCCGCCGCCGGCCTGCACGTCGAGGGCCGGGCCGAACGTGTGCAATGCCATCGCCGCGCACTCGGCATGCCAGCCCGGGCGCCCCGGTCCCCACGGACTCTCCCAGGCCGGGTCACCCGGCTGCACTGCCTGCCAGACCGCGACGTCGAGCGGGTCGTCCTTGCGCGGGTCGTCCGGGTGATCCCCGTACTCGCCGGCCAGCCCCAGCGCCGCCGTCTCGTCCGGCCCGGCCCGGCCCGCGGCCGCCCCGCCGCGGAAGTACACCCGGCCGTCCCGCTCGTAAGCGGCGCCCTGGGCCAGCAGCCCCGCCGCCAGCGCGATGAACTGCCCGATGCAGGCGTGCGCCCGCGGCACCGCCGACGGGGGGCCCACGCCGAGGGCGGCCATATCCTGCTCGAAGTAGAACTGCTGGATGGCGGCGAACCGGTCATACGGCTCCCCCGCACGGCCCGCCGCGGCCAGCAGCACGTCATCGACGTCAGTCACGTTGCGGGACAAGATCACTTCGGCGCCGCCCGCGCGCAGCACCCGGCACAGCGTGTCCGTCCACACGAACGTCGCGGCGTGCCCCAGGTGCGTCACATCGTAGGGGGTGACGCCGCACGCGTACACCCGGGCGCGCCCGACGAGCGGGAGCAGCACGCCGCCCAGCCGCATAGGGGGCGCAAGACCGGTCACCGGCTGGCGACGGGCTGCTGCCCGTCCAGCTGAGCGGCGCGCTCGGCGCGGAACTCCTGGAACGCGGCAAACGCCCGCGCGCCGTACACGGTGGCCGGGCCGCCGTTCATCACGAACGTGACGCCGATCGCCTCGGCCGCCTCGGCCGGGGTCGCGCCGTGCAGCACCGCCGCGTGGGCGTGCGCGACGATGCACCCATCGCACTCCCTGCTGACCGCGATCGCCAGGGCGATGAGCTCCTTGGTGCGCACGTCCAGCGCCCCCGCGGCCAGCGCGGAGTCATAGAGCTCCTTATAGCCCGCGAACACCTGCGGGATCGCGTGCCGCAGCTCGCCGGACGGCACCCGCAGCTCCTCCCGGACGTCCTTCCCGTAACCCATCGCCCGCTCCCTCCGATGACAGCCCGATAGTGACAGCATCGAACGGGCCGCCGGGCCCGCGCGACGGCCACAAGTCACCCAATGCCCGCCATAAGTCCCAAGCGCACCGACTCTCAGATGCAGCCGCGCGGCTTCGGGATCCCGGCGATCTTCGCCGCGACCTTGGCCGGTCCCTTGGGGAACGGCTTCCCGCTTATCTCAGTTACGCCTTGTGGGCTGCAAAGCCCTGTACACGTGTTCGATTCCCGTCTCCGCCTCCCTCTATCTGCTGACCAGCGGAAGTCCCTTCAGGAGCGCGACGTGTATGGCTAGTCCTCGAGGGCTGCGGAATGCGGCATCACCATGACCGTCGGCGTGGTCGGCGCGGCGCCCCGCGTGACCGGTGCATAGCCGACGCGGATCACCATCTGCGGAACTTCGGTGTAGTTGCTGCGCCACGGCCAGGACCGCGGCCGGCCGCGCAGGTCGGCTAGCTCGAGGGACTGGGTCAGAAAAGATGCCTCGACCGCGTAGCCGGCCGGGACGTCGGGGCGCGGGCGGATGCGGTGCGGGTCCAGTGGGCCGTACTGCAGCCGCGTCCGGTAGCCCGCGCTGCGCCCGCCCGGCGCGGACATCGAGTAGCGGGTGCCGGTCAGCAGGGCGTGCTGCAGCGCCTCGCCGGCCCGCAGCCAGTCGAGCGGGCGGTCGTCGTCGGTGGAAAGCGCCATCAGTTGCGGGTGACGCTCGAACCGCTCGACCTGGCCTGGCAGCCAGAAGTCGGGCCGGGTCGGCGGCTCCTTCTCGTCCGCCGGCGTCGGGCCGTACGCGGCGGGGGGCACCCGCCGCAGGCCGGACAGGGTGGTGCCGATCTCCGCGCTCGCCCGGGTTGCCCTGCGCATCAGTCGCCGGGACTCCGACCTGGACAGGGCGCGCAGCCAGCCGCGCTCACGCGCGGCGGCCTCCTCCATCTCCACCAGGATCGGCAGCGGCACCGGCCGGTACCGGTAAGGCCCGCGGTCGGTGCGGCGGAGCCAGAGCGCCTCGTACAGCTCCTGCTCGGCGTTGCTAGGGCGGGCCGCACGACCCGGCATCACCTCAACCGAGGCGAGCAGCGTCCTCTGCGCGCACACCGTGGTGAGCAGCCCGGACTCAGCGTCCAGACCGGGAAGCAGCCAGACCGACGGGGTCCGGCCCGCCACCTTGATGGCCAGCCGCAGGTTGTACAGGGCCGCGCCGCAGCTGATCACCACCTCTCTGGGCAGCCTTTCGCCAAGGTCTTCATTCGGGACCGAGTAGAGCTCAACCCGGTCATCGGCGGCCAGCCGCAGCGTCCAGGGATGCTGGTTGAAGATAGACGGCGCGCAGTCCATCGCTCTGCGCAGGCGCGGCACGTCCTTCTTGAGATCCCACGACATCGCAAGCCACCTCTGTGCTCCTGAAGACCCGACCCACTCCCTTCCAAGAGACCGCCGCCATCGGCCGGATACAGCGGTCAAAGGTCCCGCTGCAGGTCCCCTGCGGCCGGCCCGGGGCTCGCAGGACTCGTACGCCCTCCCCGGTAGCGTGACGGATTCGATACAAGCAATCACAGAGTGATGCTAAAGGCGAGTGCATCGCGGTCGGACGGGGGACATCAGGATGGTGGGTCGTTATTCTCACCGGGCAGGCGCTCCGCCGCTGCGGATGCTGCGGATGTTCCTGCGGCGGAACGAGTTGCGCCGTTCATCGGATCGGGTCGAGGGCATCGTGGTGGCGGTGCTGATGGTCGCGTTCGTCGTCGCCGTCGTCGTCGCCGGGCTGCTGGCGGCCCACGTCTACCGGTCCGAGCAGTCGACGGCGGCGAGCCTGCGGCCGACGGTCGCGGTGCTGTCCTGGCCCGGCGCCGTCACCGAAACGCCCATCCTGCATCAGGCCACCGCGATGGCGACCTGGCAGCTGAGCGACGGCGCGACGCGGTCCGGCCTGCTGACGACCGACGTCGTCCCCGGTATCTACGGCCAGCCGACCGGGGCCTCGGTCCAGCTCTGGCTCGGCCCGACCGGCGTTCCGGCGGCGCCGCCGCAGGGCGCGGCCGGGATGGCCGTCGGCGCGACGATGGCCGGGCTGGCCGTTGTCGTCGCCGCCGCCACCGTGCTGGCCCTCTGCTACCGGCTGTGCCAGCGCGGGCTTGACCGGCGCCGGATCGCCAACTGGAGCTCGGCCTGGGCCGTCACCGGGCCGCAGTGGACCAGCCGCCAGTGACGGGCCGCCGGTGACGGGCCGGGCAGCGTAACGGCCGGGAGCCGATGACGCCCGGGGTCGGGTGTTATCGGCTCCGTTCGCGTGGCCGGCCGGGCGCCCGGGCCCGGCGGTCAGATGGTTCGGTGAGGCCTGCGCGGCCCGTCAGGCGGGCGTCAGGAACGGGAACTGGCCTGAGCGCTGGGCCTCGGCCACCGACGGCTTGAGCCCGCCCGGCACGGCCGCCCCCACCACCAGCGACATCATCGCCTCGGGGGCGTTGTCGGCCAGGGTCCGGCCATTGCGGGTCGCGAAGCCGAAGGACGCGGGCGTGCCCACCACGTACGGCAGGACGTCCGGCAGCAGCGTCTTGGCGACCGTCAGCCCGTACACGTCGGGCTCGGCCGACGTCCCGGTCGCCGCCACGACGGCGGAGACGTGATCAGCCATGTGCTCGCCCTCGGCGGCGTAGTCCTGCGACGGGTGCCGGGTGTTGGCGGGGTTGGTGAACTCGGTGTCATCGGGCCAGAAGATGGGCCACATCATCGGGTGGCCGGCCCGGTTGACCTGCCGCCAGCCGCCCGCGTCGGTCGCGAGCTTGGTGGCGGCCCAGACGCCGATGGGGGTGCCCGGGGCCAGCGTCTCGTCGTCATGGGGGACCTCGAGCACGATGGTGCGGACGGTGCTTCCGGCGAAGCTGTTCTGCGCCTTGTCCGGGCGCCAGGCCGACAGGTCCACCGCGGTCCCGTTCGCGACCGCGCCGTTGACGATCGCCAGCAGCGACAGGTCAACGTAGAACGAGTCCTGGACGTGCCCGGCCCAGAGGCGGACGCCGTCGACGTCGGTCACGGTCTCACCCGTCCGGCCTTCGAGCACGAGTTCGCCGAGTCCCTCGTCGCCGCGGGCGTCGGCCCCGGTGAGGGCGTGCAGGGTCAGTCGCTGCCGGCCGCCGGAGTCGGGCTGGTCGAAGGCGACCCGGTAGGTCAGATCCTCGAACGCGGCCCCGTTCAGGTGGATCTTGATCTCGTAGCGGGCCTCCGGGTGGAATCCCGGCTCGGTGTGCAGGCCGTTGACGTCGGAGTTGATGTCGAGTACGAACACCGTGCTGCCCTCGCCGGGAAAAACGTACAGGTCGTCGATGAGCAGCTGGCCCGTCTTGGCCGCCAGCGGCGTGTCGAGGTGATGGGACATGCGGTGGTCCTTTCTGCACGGAAGCTCGCCTCAGTCCAGATACCCTCCGCGCACGACACAACACGAGGAGCTCACTGCCGGCGCATGGGAGGAGCCCCGGCCGGAAATCATCAGGGCTTGGGAGGTCCGATGACGGTTCCACTGTGGGCCCGCTCGGTGGCGGCGCTGATCGGCGGCCTGCTGGTGCTGACGGTGTGGCTCAACGTGATCAAGACGCTGGTCGTGCCCCGCCCGCTCACCCACGGTCTGGCCATCCGGGTGACCAGGACGGTGAACAGGATCTTCCGCCTGACGGCGAACCGGACCGCGGACTACCAGGCGCGTGACCGGCTGCGCTCGGGGCAGGCATCGGCGATCCTGCTGGCCTCGCTGGCGGCGTGGCTGGGGGCCGCGCTGATCGGGTTCTGGCTGCTGATGTGGCCGCTGGTCAGGGGCGGTATCGGGACGGCCTTCAGCACCGCCGGGTCCTCGATGTTCACCCTCGGGTTCTCCGAGCCGTCCGGCGCCCCGCCCGCGGTGCCGGTGTTCGCCGCCGCGGTCACCGGGCTGGTCATCGTCACCCTGCAGATCGCCTACCTGCCGACGTTGTACGCCGCCTTCAACCGCAGGGAGACCGAGGTGACGCTGCTCAACGCGCGGGCCGGGGTGCCCTCGTGGGGCCCGGAACTGCTGGCGCGCACCCACTACGCGCTCGGCACCGGCGTATCGTCGCTGGACACGCTGCCGGGGCTGTACGCGCAGTGGGAGCGCTGGGCGGCCGACGTCACAGAAAGCCACACCACCTATATCCCGCTGGTGCGGTTCCGCTCGCCCCGGCCGCTGTCCTCGTGGGTGACGGCGCTACTGGCGGTGCTGGACTCGGCCGCGCTGTACCTGGCGCTGGCACCCGGGTCCGCGCCCGAGGTCCCGGCCCGGCTGTGCCTGCGGAGCGGGTTCGTCTGCTTCCGGGAGGTGGCGCAGGCGATGGGCTTCGCGGTGCCCGACGAGCCGGACCCCGCAGGCCAGATCGCCCTGAGCTACCAGGAATTCCTCGACGCGGTGGAGCGGCTGCGGGAGGTGGACTTCCCGATCGAGCGCGACCCGGAGGCGGCCTGGCCCGACTTCGTCGGCTGGCGGCTCACCTACGAGCAGGTGGCGTACGCGGTGGCGGCCGAGCTCGACGTCGTCCCGGCGCTCTGGTCGGGCCCGCGCCGGGCAGGCGATCCGGCCATCGCGCCGATTCGGCCGGCCGTCGGCCACCCGCTCAGGGCGCCCGATCCCGGCGGTGATCCCTGACCATCACGATCGCGGATCCGGCCGATGCCCGCCGCCGCTGGTGGTGGGTCGGGTCAGCGGCGGTCGTTCCCCCCGGAAGCCAGGTCGCGCCAGTCCTGCTCCGAGACGCGCACGCCGAACCTGCCGGCCGCGGCCAGGATTCGCGCCCAGGCTTGGTCCCGATTTTTCCGAACGGACGTGTGGCTCCGCCTGCGAGGCCCATTGGTGCCTGCCAGTCGGAGCACGCGACCGTTCGATACTCATGATTTTGAAACTGACGCGGGCCGTCCGCCGCGGGCGAACCGGCACCACTGCCAGCAGCGCGGGCTCGGGCCGGACTTACCGGCTGGCGGTCAGCCCCGCCACCTGCTGGCGGTAACGCATTGCCGGTCGGGAGGGCGGAGCGCGGCGGGCTTGCGGGGCCCTGACAGGCTGGGGTCATGGGCACGTGGTTCCAGTCGTTCGCGTCGCTGAGGCCCGGCGTGGTTCGGCCTGGACGGGTTACCCGCGGCCAGGTCTTCCTGGCGGCGAAGACGGCGGTCGCCGCCGGGCTCGCCTGGGCGGCGGCGCTGGCGGCCGATCCGCACAGCCGGCCGTACTTCGCGCCGCTCGCTGTGCTTCTGGTCGTCCAGCCCACCGTGTACGACTCCCTCTCGCGGGCCTTCCAGCGGGTGGCCGGGGTCGTGGCGGGCGTTGCCGCGGCGCTGGCGGTAAGCCACTTCCTGGCCCCGAGCGGCTGGAGCATCGGGATCATCGTCTTCGCGGGCCTGCTCGCGGGCTGGGCAGCCCGCCTGGGCCCGCAGGGCGTGGTGCAGATCCCGGTCAGCGCGCTGCTGGTGTTCCTGGTCGGGCGCGTCACGCCCGGCTACGGGGCCGACCGCATCATCGACACCCTGATCGGCGCGGCGGTCGCCGTGATCGCGGTCCACGGCATCGGCCACCGAGGCCTACACGGCCTGGCTGGCCTCGCCCGGCACGCCCGCCGACCGCCGGACCCTGGCCGCGGCGGTGCGCGCGGCCGACGACGACCTCAGCAGCACGCTCACCCTCGCTCAGGAACGATGGGGCAGCGACCCCGGTCAATGGCTCACCTTCGGGACGACACTGGCGATGAGCCAGCGGATCCTGGCCGAGGCCGGCCACCCGCTCGACCCAGCCGAGCGCGACCCCGCATGACGGCGTGACGCGCACTGCCCGCAAGCTGAGTGATCCACGCGATCGGAAGCCAATTCGAGCGGACTTCAGGCCCGCGTGCGCTCAGCGGTGATTCTGATTGACCTCCTGTGAACGCCTCCGGAGGCGCGGAACGAGACGGTCAGCGATTCGTCTTCTGCTCGAGTTCGGCGGGGTACCTGTCGCCCACGATCGACACCTCGGACGCGACGCTGCCGATCCCGGCCAGATCGCCGCTGGTGAGCTCGACGGCGGCAGAGCCAAGGTTCTCCTGCAATCGGCGCGCTTTCGTGGTTCCCGGGATCGGCACGATCCACGGCGCCTGAGCCAGCAGCCAGGCCAGCGCGAGCTGCGCTGGGGTTGCGCCCTTGCCCTCGCCGATCGTCCGCAGCCGCTCCACCAGGGTCTGGTTCGCCCGTCGGGCCTCAACCGTGAAGCGCGGCAGCTGGTAGCTCAGGCCCATGCAGCCGAGCCCGAGCGCGGACACCGCCAGCCCGCTCGTCCCCAGCGTCCTGTTCTCCAATGCCTGATCCACGCTCGCCATCGAAGCACGATTCAGCGCTGGAGGGAAACTCTCAGAAGTTGCCGAAGCCGGCCCCGAAGCCGCGGTCGTGATGCTCGCGCTCGCGCTTCTCGTCCTCGTAGATGCGGTCGATGCAGATCGCGATCGCGATGATCAGCGCGTCGTCGACGCCCTGCTCGACCTCGACCCCGTAGGTGTCCCTGATCCTGAACCACTTGCGCGAGATCCGGCCGATCACCCGGTGGCCGTCCTTCAGCTCCCAGTCCTTGTCGGCGAAGCTGCCGACGGCCTCGAGCCGGGTCCCGTCGAACAGGTCGATCTCGTACCGGTGGTGAATTGGCGAGAAGAACGCCGGGCGGACGGTCGCGACGACGCCCTGGCCGTTCTCGATCTCCATCGTGTCGCGCAGCGCGAAGATCTTCTTGCGGATGAGGATCAGCAGGTTGCCGTGGGCGTCCTTGAGCTCGAACGTCTCGCGGAGGCTGAGCGCCTTCCCGTCGACGAGGAAGACGCGGTTGCCGTCTTCGTCCTCGATCCAGAAGTCAGCCCGGAGGGAGAAGATCCGTTCCTGGACCAAGTATCTCATGACAAAAGGCTATATGCCTGATTCGCCGTCCGCGGCGTGGATGTCGATGCCCCGCCGCCGGTCGTCGGCGGCGATCACCCGGCTCGCGATCACCGACAGGCGGCTGCGCTGGGGCAGGGCTCGGTCAGCCCCCGGGCCTACCTCGCCGAGCTGCCGTCGCTGGTCGCCGAGATCGACGCGGGAACCATCGCGGTCAGCGCCCGGCCGGTGCCGCTGGCCGACGTCGAGGCGGCCTGGACCGCGCCCGAGCCGCCCGGCCAGCGGACCGTGCTCATTCCCTAGCCCCCGGCGGCGACCGCGCTGGCGGCCGCCACGAGGAGGCGGCCGTGGTTCCGCTGCGGGCAGAGCCAGGGTCCGTTCGGGATGAAATCTTTTTTTCTTCCGAACGGACCGTGAGTTTCCGCTTAATCGGCCATGGCTCCGGTCCCGGCGATGACCCGCGATAATGCCGGAAATTGTCATCCTTGCCGTGACTTACGGGGTCGCTTTCGCTGAGATTGCGAGGCGCTTTTCCCCTGACCTTCGCGTGTTCCGGCCGTAGACTCGGGGCGTGGCAGACCACTTCGCCTTTCGGGAATTGCGTATCCGGCAGCCCGGTAAGGTCCTCCCCGGCCGTGCCAGATACGAGATCTTCGACCCGGACAAGAACCTGCTCGCCGTCGCCACCGAGACGGAGAGCCGGGGCGTGCTCCAGACCATGATCGGCCTGGTGCCGGGCACCCGGGTGCTGGCCGTGCGGACGCCGGCCGGCGAGCCGATCCTGACGCTGGTCAGGCAGGACAGCGAGAACAACTGGCTCGCGGCGCTGACCGATCCGGACGGCAAGCCGATCGGCAAGATCCGGATCGAGTTCAGCCGGCGGCACTACACCCTGCTCGACGACCAGGGTCAGGTCGCGGGGCAGGCGGCCGGGGACCTCGGCGCCACCCAGTTCTCCGTCACCGGCGCCGAGGGCGAGCGTTACGCCCAGATCCGCAAGACCTGGGCCGGCCTCGGCAAGGAGCTCCTCACCTCGTCCGACCACTACACGGTGACGTTCACCGGGCCGGTCTCGCCGAGCATCCGCACCATGATCGTGATGGTGCCGATCGTCCTCGACATGACCAGGCACGGCCCGTACTAGACGGCCCCCGTGCGGCCGGGCCGCTGCGCTAGAAGGTCGCGGTGGCCAGGACCGTGCCGTTCGCGCTGAGCAGGCGGGCGCCCAGGATGGCGCCCGGGCCGGCCGTGTAGGGGCTGCTCCCCCAGGCTCCGTAGCCGTCGCTGAGGTGGAACTTCCCGACGTTCTGGAACCGCCCGTCGGCCATCTCCAGCTGGCACGTCACGGTGGCGTTGCCCTGGCCTTCCATGTTCACCGACATGTACGCCCACCACGGGCTGCGGTTGTAGACGAAGACCTGGCCGACGTTGTGGTGGTCGCTGGTGACGAGCGCGGCCGTGCTCAGCGCGGACTGGGCGGACGACGACGCGGGAGCGGTGGCGTCGCGCAGCCCCCAGCCGACGCCTCCCCCGATCAGCGCGACCGCCACCGCCGCGGCTGCCAGCAGGCGGCGGCTGAGGCTGCTGCGCGGCCGGCCGGGCCGGCTGGCGGGCTGGTTGGGCGGCCGGTTACCGGGCCGGTTGGGCCGGTTCGCCCGGTCCACCGGGTCTGCCTGGTCCCTCGGGACCGCGCGGTCCGCCTGGCTGAGCGGTCCGGCCGGTCTGCGCGGTCCGGCTGGTCTGCGCGGTCCGGCTGGTCTGCGCGTTCGCCGGCGAGCACCCGGACGTCCGACGGCGACTGGCCGGGAACGTCCGACAGGTCCTGGTTCTGCCCGTCCGATGACTGCGGGCCGGAGGCGGTGAGGCCGAGGCGCTCGAGCACCCGGGACTCGAAGCCGGCCGGAGGTTCCTGTGACGGCAGCAGGGCGAGCAGTTCATCCTGCGCCATGGTCAGCTCGCGGACCTGCTCACGACAGGATTCGCAGCCGTCCAGGTGCGCGAGCGCGGCCGCGCGCTCGCGGCCGGTCAGCACGCCGAGCGCCAGCTCCGCGGCCACCTCGGCGAACTCGTCGCAGCTCATGTCGTCCATATCGTCCAACTCACTCATCGTCTGCGTCCTCCGGAAGGAGGGCTGCACGCAGCTTCTGCAGGCCGTACCTGATCCTGGTCTTCGCGGTGCCCACCGGTATCCCCTCCGACTCGGCGACCTGCCGGGCCGTCATCCCGTAGATGCCGGCCATCGCCACCGCCCGGGCCTGCTCGGGCGGGAGCCGGCGCAGCTCGCGGCGGAGCCCGGCGGCGCTGTCGTTGGCGACCGTGATCCGTTCCGGCGAGTCGGCGATCGAGGTGATCAGCAGCGACAGGTCGTTCGGGTCCATCGGCGCCGCCGAGCGCCCGCGGAGCACGTCGATCGCCAGGTTATGGGTGATCCTGGTCAGCCAGCCGCGGACCGTCCCCTGCCGGCCGTCGAACATCTGCGCGTGCTTCCAGGCCCGTTCGAAGGCCTGCTGCGCGACGTCCTCGGCCACGTTCCGGTCGCGGAGCACGTTCAGCGCCACCCCGAACACCAGCCCCTGGAATCGCCGCACGAACGCGACCGACAGCTCGGCGTCGCCCGCGCCAAGGCCCGCGAGCAGCGTCTCATCAGGCAGCCGTTCGGCTGGAGTCGCCATCATCGCCATGTTAGTCAGTACCCGCCGCCGGCGCCGCCGCCCGATGGCGATGCGGGCGCGGACGGCGAGGCACCCGAGGACACGGTCACCGCGGCGGTGATCGAGGTCCCGGCCGGGTCGACCAGCCACCACTTGGCGCCGAAGGCGTCGCTGCCCTGCCCGTTGACCTGACCGGGCCCCGAGTCGCCGGAGAAGTAGTAGAGCGGGTGGCCGTCGTAGACCACCTGCTTGGCGCCGCCGGATCTGGTGATGGTGGACAGATCGGCCTTATTGACGCCGCCGGACGCGGTTACCGCGCCGGTCGTGGTCACCGGCGGCCACGCCCCGGCGCACGCCCCCGAGCAGGCGGAGGAGTCCATGGCGTCCTTCGCCCACAGGTACACCGCCCGGCCGGACCCGTCGGTCAGGAACGCCCCCGCGGATCCCGACTTTGTGGTGATGACCAGGCCCGACCCGGCGGCCGCGGCGGCGGAGCTGGCCGACCCGGCGGCCGGGGTGGCCGCGGCCGGCGTCGACGAGCTGCTGGAACCCGAGCTGCTGCAGGCCGCGGTGAGCAGCGCCGCCCCCAGCGACACCGCGAGCACGGCGCCAAGCCGGATCGCCCCCGGTGTCCGAATCCCCACCGATGCGCTCATCGTCACCGTCTCCCGTCTGCTCGCGTCATTGCCGTCATAGTGACTACGGGCGCAGCGGCGAGCGGGCTTGACGGAAAGTCCTGTGACACCCGGTCACACCTGGAGCCGGGCTGACGCGCTGGGGTGCGTGATCGTGTAATGTTCGGCCCTCGCCGTCGTCGGGATAAATCGGTCATCGTGTGCCGTTCGGGTCGTATACGCGCCCAAACTCCCCACGGTCGTGACCGGTCTCGCGTGGCTGGTGACGCGAGAGGCTCGACGGGCGCGTGAGGCGCGTGAGGCGCCGGGTGGCCGGGCCCGGGCTCGGTCGGCCTCGCATGGCGCCGTTGCGGGCGGCGCAGGCGCCGGTTCCGGCGCTTCGCCGACGCTTCTTGCTGTTATCTAATGCGTGGGGCCGTTGGCGAACCATGATCACGAAGGGTTTTTTCTTCACGTAAAGAATTCGTGCTATGCGCACGGAAAGTATTCGATATAAAAAATGTTTTCGCTGCTGACGGGCTGACTGACCTGGCCGTATGAGGGCGGGCGGCGACGATGGCGCGGCTAGGCGGTGCGGCGGGGGCGGAAGGCGGCGAAGGGGTTGGTGACCACCAGCTCGCGGGCGGCGAAGCGGTAGAGGGTCGCGGGGCGGCCGCCGGTTGAGGTGGGGCGGGAGACGTCCAGTGGTCGGCTCGATGACGCCTCTGCGGGTGAGGATGCGCTGCAGGTTGGTGGCCGAGACGGGGTGGCCGAGGGCGGCGGCGTAGGTGTCGCGGAGCTGGGAGATGGTGAACGTCTCGGGGGCGAGCGCGAAGCCGATGTTGGTGTAGGAGAGCTTGGCCCGCAGCCGGTTCCTGGCCGAGCCGACGATCGAGCCGTGGTCGAACGCGGTCGGCGGCAGCGCATCGACCAGGTGCCAGGCGGTGTCGGCCGGCAGGCTCGGCCGCGCGTCGGGCGTGACGAGTGCCAGGTACGCCGTCGCGAGCACCCGTTCCGTCCGGGTCCCGGGCCGGGTCGCTGCGCGTCTCGAGCTGCTCGAGGTGCGCGATCTGGGGGATGTCGACCTTCGCGGCGAGATGCCTGCTGGCGGACGCGCCGAGCCGCTCGCCGGCCTCGAGCAGGCCGCCGGGCAGCGCCCAGGTTCCGTCGAACGGCGCTTCCGCGCGCCGCCACAGCAGCACCGACAGCCGCTGCTCGCGGACCTGGAACACCACCCCGAGCGCCTCGTGGCGGAAGCAGCTCACCGCCTCGCCAGTGGCCTCGTCATTGCGCACACGCTCATCGTAACGGGACCGGCCGTCCCGCGACCGTGACCGAAACCGGCGATCGCGTACGGGTGCGACGCTCTGAGGGCAGGAGTGCAGGGGGATTCGTCATCGGTTTTTGACCAAGGGTTGAAAACCGCTTGGTTTTCGACTTAGAGTCGGAAACATGAGGGATACGCGAGGGATGGCAGCGGTTCACCAGGATGACGCCGGCGAGCCGACGCGGGTTGGCGCGCGGGACGGTGCGAGGAGCGGCTGGTGCGCCGGCGGACTCGGGCCGGGCGGACTCGGGCTGGGCGGACCGGGTGCGGCGGCTGGCGGCGGAGCGCGGGGCGGTGATCCTCGCGCACAACTACCAGCGGGCCGAGATCCAGGAGGTCGCCGACCACGTCGGCGACTCGCTCGCGCTGGCCCGGCTCGCGGCGGCCAGCTCCGCCCGCGTGATCGTGCTCTGCGGGGTGTACTTCATGGCGGAAACGGCCAAGATCCTCGCTCCGGACCGGACCGTGCTGATCCCGGACGCGCGGGCCGGCTGCTCCCTGGCCGACAGCATCACCGTCGAGCAGCTCGTCGGCCTGGAAGGCCGAGCACCCGGGCGCGGCCGTCGTCGCCTACGTGAACACGAGCGCCGAGGTCAAGGCCGAGTGCCGACGTCTGCTGCACCTCGGCCAACGCGGCCGAGGTGGTGTCCGCGATCCCCGCCGACCGGGAGGTGCTCTTCCTGCCCGACCAGTTCCTCGGCGCGCACGTCCGCCGGGTCACCGGCCGGGAGAACGTGCACGTCTGGGCGGGCGAGTGCCACGTGCACGCGGGGATCAGCCCGCAGGCGCTGCGCGAGGCGGCGGCGGCCAACCCGGAGGCGGAGCTGTTCGTGCACCCGGAGTGCGGCTGCTCGACTTCGGCGCTGTGGCAGGCGGGGACCGGCGACCTTCCGGCCGAGCGGACCCGGGTGCTCTCGACCGGCGGGATGCTGGCGGCGGCCCACTCGACCCGGGCCCCGGCCGTGCTCGTGGCGACCGAGATCGGGATGCTGCACCAGCTGCGCAAGGCCAACCCGGCCGTCCGCTGGGAACCGGTCAACCCCCACGCGAGCTGCCACTACATGAAGATGATCACGGCCGAGGCGCTGGAGCGGTGCCTGCGCGACGGGACGACCGAGGTGGACGTCGCCCCGGAGATCGCGGCCCGGGCCCGGCACGCGGTCGAGGCCATGATCGCCACCGGCCCGGCCCCGGTCGCCGCGAGCGCCCGATGACCGGCCCCGCGCGCGGCGAGCGCTCGATGACCGGCTCGGAGAACGCGACCGCAGGGATCGATGGATCGTTGTGTACACGGGGATGTACACAACGATCCATCATCAGCCCGAGTCGACGTCTCGGCAGCACGGGCAGGTGCGGTAGGGACTGAAGTTGCTGCCTGTGGCTCGCGCGATTCGGGCGCTCCCGCCCGTGCGGGCCCGGTGGCGGCGGGACGCGGATGTCGTGGTCGTGGGGTCGGGGGCGGCCGGGATCTCGGCCGCGCTGACGGCGGCCGCGTCCGGGCTGCGGGTGCTGATGGTGACCAAGGACCTGATCGGCGGGGCGACGCCGCTGGCGCAGGGCGGCCTGGCGGCGGCCATCGGGCCCGGGGACAGCGCGGCGTCGCACGTCAGCGACACGCTGACGGCGGGCGCGGGGCTGTGCGAGCCGGACGGTGGTGGCGGCGCTCGCGGACGGCGGCCCCCGGGGTGATCGACTGGCTGGCGGGGCTCGGCGCGCGGCTCGACACGCGCGAACTGCGGCTTGAGGGCGGGCACAGCCACCACCGGATCGTGCATTCGGGCGACGACGCGTCCGGGGCCGAGGTGCACCGGGCGCTGCTGGCCGCGCTGCACGCCAGCGGAATCGAGATCCTCGACCGCACGGTCGCGCTCGATCTCATCGTGAAGAACCCGGCCGCGGGGGACGCGGCCGACTGGGCGCGATCGGCGGCGGATGACGGTCGGAGGCTCGGCCGGCGTCGCCGGACTGGCGGCCGGGGTCATCGGGCCGGACGGGCGGCTGTCGGCCGGGGTCATCGACGCGCCGGCGGTGGTGATCGCGGCCGGGGGGCTGGGGCAGGCGTTCGCGACGACGTCGAATCCGGCCGGGGCGACCGGCGACGGGATCGCGATCGCGGCGCGGGCCGGGGCGGCGCTCCGCGACCTGGAGTTCGTGCAGTTCCACCCGACGGTGCTGTGGCTGCCGGGCGCGAGCGGGCAGTGCCCGCTGATCACGGAGGCGCTGCGCGGGGCGGGGGCGGTGCTGCGCGACCTCGACGGCACGCCGCTGATGGCCGGGCACGATCCGCGCGGCGACCTGGCCCCGCGCGACGTGGTGGCCGCCCGGATGGCCGAGGTCATCGCGGCCGGGACCGCCGGGCACGTGTGGCTTGACGCGACCGGGCTCGACCCGGACGTGCTGGAGAAGGGCTTCCCGACGGTCACGGCCGCGTGCCGCAAGCACTCGCATCGACCCGGTGACCGAGTACATCCCGGTCGCGCCGGGCGCGCACTACTCGTGCGGCGGCATCCTGGCCGACCTGGACGGCCGCACGAGCATCCCCGGGCTCTACGCGGTCGGCGAGGCCGCGTCGACCGGGGTGCAGGGCGCCAACCGGCTCGCCTCCAACTCGGTCACCGAGGCGGTCATCGCCGGCCGCCGGGCGGGCCAGGACCTCGCCGCCGTGCTCGGCGGGGCAAATGGGGCGGTCGGCTACGCCAGCGGCACCAAACCGCTCCGGTCGGCTACGCCAGCGACATCAATAGGGGCGGTCGATGGCGTAGCCGACGGGGCTGAAGTGGAGGGCGGCGGTCGACGGCGGCTCGACGGCGGGCGGGTCCACGCCGGACGGGTCGACGGCGAACGGCGGGTAGACGGCGGATGGCAGGGCGGGAGCGGGCAACAGGGCGACGGCGGATGGCAGGGCGGGAGCGGGCAACAGGGCGACGGGGATGGCGGGGCGGGAGCGGGCAACAGGGCGGAGGGGTGGACGGCGGCGGCGGCGGGCGCTCGCGGGGGCGATGTCGCGGTGGGCGGGGGTTTCGCGGGACCGGGAGGGGCTTGGCGAGCTGGTCCGGCTGGTTGGCGCGGGGTGGGAGACGGGTGGGGTGGGAGAGTCGCCCGGGTCCGTTCGGGATGAGGATTTGGGGGTTGACCTGGATCTTGAGGCGGTCGAGGCGGCGAATCTGCGGGTGGTGTCCGGGCTGATCGCGGCGGGGGCGCTGAGGCGGGCGGAGAGTCGGGGGTGTCATCGGCGGCGGGATGCCGCCGGGACGGCGGAGCGGCCGTGGCACACGGTGCTGCGATGGGACGGGCAAGAGCTCGTGGTGGACGAGGAGGAGCTGTGACAGAAGAGGTTCGCGTTTACGAGGACGTGGCCGGCCTGACCGGGCTGGGCGGCGGGACGCTGGCGGCGCTGCGGGCGGCCGGGCTTGACGCCGACGGGGTCGCGCGGGCGGTGCGGGCGGCGCTTGACGAGGACTTCGCGTACGGGCCCGACGTGACGTCGGCGGCGACGGTGGCGGGGCGGACGGTGACCGCGGACGTGGTCGCGCGGGAGTCGGGGGTGCTGGCCGGGGGGCCGGTCGCGCTGGCGGTGCTCGACCTGATCGGCGGGTACGTCCAGGGTCCGGCGGCGGGCGCGGGCACGCGGGGCTGGTGGGACGGGCGGCGGGCAGCGGCCGGGGGGCGGGCGGCGGGCGCGGGGCGCGGAGTCAGCGGGACGGTGCTGGTGGCGGACGGCGAGCGGATCGGGGCGGGAGACGCGGTGCTGCGGGTGAGCGGGCCCGCGCCCGCGGTGCTGGGGGCGGAGCGGACCATGCTCAACTTCCTCACCCACCTGTCCGGGATCGCGACCGCGACGCGGGCCTGGGCGGACGTGATCGCGGGGACCGGGGCGGCGGTGCGGGATACCAGGAAGACCACCCCCGGGCTGCGGGTGCTCGACAAGTACGCGGTGCGGTGCGGGGGCGGGCGCAACCACCGGATGGGGCTGGGCGACGCCGCGCTGATCAAGGACAACCACGTCGCGGCGGCGGGCGGGGTGGCGGCCGCGGTCGAGGCGGTGCGGTCCGCGGCGGCTGGCTGGGCGTCGGCTGGGACGGGGCTAGCCCACTCGGAGGCGGTGCGGCCAGGAAGCGCGGGCGGGCTGGTGGTCGAGGTCGAGTGCGACTCGGTGGGGCAGGTTCGCGAGGCGCTCGACGCGGGCGCGCACTTCCTGCTGCTCGACAACATGTCGCTCGGCTCACTGCGCGAGGCGGTGGCGGTGGCCCGCGACTATTACGGGGTGCGGCTCGAGGCCAGCGGCGGCCTGCGGCTGGAGAACGCGCGCGCGGTGGCCGAGACCGGCGTCGACTACCTGGCGGTGGGGGCGCTCACCCATTCGTCGCCCGCGCTTGACCTCGGGCTCGACTTCGCCGAGGAAGGCTAGCGGCCGCGTCGAACGGCGAAGCGGCGAGCCCGATGACTCCCTTGGACCGCTGTCCCTGCGAGTAGGCGTAACGCGGTGTCCGCATCGGGGAGATGGCGGACGACGGCCGGGACATCGGCGACAACGTCCTCACCATCACCACGTGCACCACACTGGCCGGACATGAGGGTCATTGTGCGCTGTTCGGGTCGTATAGCGCCCTCAACGGAACACGTTGTCGCATACAGGTAAAAAACGCCGACCAAACGGAACACGATGATGAGGTCCGCCGGCCGGCCGGCCCGCCGCCCGGCCGGACCCGGCGCCGCAGAGGTATGGCGGGCCCGTCGATGGCGTAGGTGACAGGGATTGGGGCACGCGGGGCGCGGCGGGCTGGGCGGGCGGTGCGCAGGCGGCGGGCCGGTCGCGCTCCGGGGTTCGTCGCTGCACGAGTTGCGCGCGGTGTCTGGTAAGGTCTTCATGTTCCCCGGGGCGATTGGCGCAGCCTGGGAGCGCGTCTCCCTGACACGGAGAAGGTCACAGGTTCAAATCCTGTATCGCCCACACTAGAAGGCCCCTGCCGATGCAACTCGGCAGGGGCCTTTTCGTTTTCACTGCATTGGCATCGGCCCCGCCGCCGCAACGGCCGGCCCGGCGGGCGGGACTATGATCATCTATCGAGCGGTTGACGCAGCACGACTTCCCCCGGCAGTAGGAGTCTGAATGACGCAGGGCGTACCGCAGCGACAGGACGTTGCGGCTGGGTCCGGGTTCGATCCGAGCGTGCCGAGCCCGGCTCGGGTCTGGAACTTCTGGGTGGGCGGCAAGGATCACTTCGAGGCCGACCGGGCGCTGGCCGGGCGGTTCGGCGAGGTCGTGCCGCAGATGCCGCTCATCGCCCGGCTCACCCGGCTTTTCCTGGCCGACACGGTCAGCCAGCTCGCCGCGGCTGGCATCCGGCAGTTCCTCGACATCGGCACCGGGCTCCCCACCGCCGACAACACCCACGAGGTGGCGCAGCGGCTGGCGCCGGATGCGCGGATCGTCTACGCCGACAACGACCCGGTGGTGCTCGCGCACGCCCGCGCGCTGCTGACCAGCAGCCCGCAAGGGAAGACGGCCTACCTGGACGCCGACCTCCGCGACCCAGCCAAGATCCTGGCCCAGGCCGCGCAGACCATCGACTTCAGCCAGCCGGTCGCGGTCCTGCTCATCGCGGTGCTGCACTTCGTCCAGGATGCCGACGACCCGTACGGCATTGTGCGGACGCTGATGGACGCGGTGCCGCCGGGCAGCTACCTGGCGATCGTGCACGGCGCCAACGACGTCGGAGCCGCCGACATGCCGGAGGCGGAGCGGCGCTACAACGAGCAGGCGTCGGCCCGGTTCAACGCCCGCGATCGCCAGCAGGTCAGCCGGTTCTTCGACGGCCTCGATCTGACCGGACCGGGCCTGGTCAACCTCAGCCGGCGGACGGAGGGCATCGCCGGCGACGACCGCGCGCAGAGTGATGTCGCCGCCTACTGCGGCCTCGCCCGTAAGCCGTAAACCCCGACAGGCAGGCGCATGACCGACTGGATTTTCCAGGGCAATCGCAGGCGGGAGGACCTCGACGCGGCGCTGGCGGCGTCGCCGGTCCGGTCGTGGCGGACGCCGCGTTACCGCGACCGGGCGGCCGCTGGGGATCGCGTCTGGGTGCAACTGGTCGGCCGGAAAGACCCGGGGCTGTACTACGCGGGAACTGTCACCGGCCCGACGCATGAAGACCCGGAGTGGCACGACGGCGACTCGCCCTACGCGCGATGGCGGACCGAGGTGAGGTTCGCGTACCGGATCGACCCGCCGCTGCTGCGCGGTGAACTGCTGGCGACGGCCGGGCTCTCCTCCTTCCGGCCGTTCGCCGGTTTTCAGGGCTCGACCGTGCCGGTGCCGGCCGATATCGCGGCGGCGCTAGAGGAACGGACGCGGCCGCGACTGGACCCGCTCTAACCGGCCCGGCTTCCCGGCCGGCTCAACCGCCGGGGAACGCTGGCTCGGGACGTTCGGCACCGCGATGATCTGGTGCAACAACCACGGCCTGAATTGCCGGGAGACGACGTAGGCGGCCGTGACGGAGTCGCCTGGCTAGTGGGTGAAACCAGGGTCCGTTCGAGACAAAGATCTTGGGTTCTCTAGATCTTGACTTTGCCGAACGGACCCTGGTTTCCGTCGGGGAGTGCTTGAAGCAACTTCGCGTGCTGTCCTCAGCTGGCGTTCAGCTAGCGACGCCAACGTTCTCGCTGAGACTTTCCAGAGCCGTGCCCGAGCCAGTCCCCGGACGCGGCCGAGCCGACGCTGGGGTAACTGCCGAGGATGGTGATGTGCCGTGACGGGCATGGCCTCAGATGTGTTCGGCGCTGACACGCCGGACGCCGATTCTGCGCCGAGCCATCGGCGCAGAGGCCGGATGGCCAGGATTCTGCATCGGATGAGCCGTAGGCAGCGGGCGGTGCTGGCCGGCGGCGTGGTCGTGGTGCTGGCGGCGGCGGGCGTCGGAATCTGGCTGAGCGAGGATTCCTCCGCCGCGGCGACGCCGACGTCCGAGCTCGTGGCGGCCGCGTCGAGCACGCTGCGGCAGACCGTCTCGTCGAGCGGGACGATCGAGCCGGCCCAGCAGGCGAACCTCAACTTCGCCACCTCCGGCCAGGTCACCTCCGTCTCGGCCACGGTCGGGGAGAAGGTCACGGCGGGAAAGGTGCTGGCGACGGTGAGCTCGGCGTCGCTGTCGGCCGACGTCGCGCAGGCGGAGGCGACCGAGGCGACCGACGCCGCCAAGCTCTCGTCCGACCAGGCCGCGGGGGTGACCAGCGCGCAGCTGACCGCGGACCAGGCGGCCGTGACGGCGGCCGAGAACCAGGTCACCGACGCTAAGCAGGCGCTGGCCGAGGCCAACCTGACCTCGCCGATCAGCGGTGTGGTGGCGTCGGTCGACCTGTCGGTCGGCCAGCAGGTGTCCGGCGACGGCAGTTCCGGCGGCAGCGGTTCCGGCGGTTCCGGCGGCAGCGGCGGGTCGGGAGGGTCGGGCGCGGGCGCATCGGGCGCCGGCTCGGCCGGCGCGTCATCGACCGGCTCGACCGGCTCGTCGGGGTCGGGCAGCTCGTCAAGCGCGCAGGTGGTGGTCATCTCGACCAACTCCTACGTGGTGAACGCGACGGTGGACGACACCGAGGTCGGCTCGGTCCAGGCCGGCGACCAGGCCCAGATCGTCCCCGACGGCGCCACCACCCCGGTCTACGGGGTCGTCAGCTCGGTCGGCCTGATCGCCAGCACGACGTCGGGGGTGGCCAGCTACCCGGTCACGATCGCGGTCACCGGCAACCCGGGCGGCCTCTACCCCGGCGCCAGCGCGACCGTCACCCTGATCGTCAAGCAGCTGAGCAACGCGACCACCGTGCCGACCGCGGCCCTGCACTACACGTCGGGCGGCGTCGAGGTCTACGAGATGGTCAACGGCCGTCAGGTCGCGGTCCCGGTGACGGTCGGGATGGCGTCGGGCGGGGAAACCCAGATCACCTCCGGGCTGTCCGTCGGCACCAAGGTCGTCGTGCAGGGACTGCGGGCCGGCGGCGCGGGCGGGACCACCGGCGGGACGGGCCGCGGCACCCGCGGCGGATTCGGCGGGGCCGGCGGCGGCGGGTTTGGCGGCGGCGGATTCGGCGGGGCCGGCGGCGGGTTCGGCGGCGGCGGGTTCGGGGGAGCCTGACCATGACCGCGGCGGACTCGTTGCCCGTGATCGACCTGCACGACGTCACCAAGACCTACCAGACCGGCACGCTCTCGGTGCAGGCGGTCCGCGGGGTGACGCTCACCATCGCGCCCGGGGAGTACGTGGCCATCATGGGCCCGTCCGGGTCGGGCAAGTCCACCCTGATGCACATCCTCGGCTGCCTGGACCCGCTCACCACCGGCAGCTACCGGCTGGCCGGCCAGGACGTCAGCCGGATGTCGGACGACGAGCTGGCCGAGGTCAGGAACCGCCGCATCGGCTTCGTGTTCCAGCAGTACAACCTGCTCCCGTCGCTGCCCGCGTGGCGCAACGTCGAGCTTCCGATGTGCTACGCCGGCGTGCGCCGGGACGAGCGGCGCGCCCGCGCGATCGACGCGCTGGGCCGGGTCGGGCTGGCCGACCGGATCATGCACCGCCCCGGTGAGCTGTCGGGCGGGCAGCAGCAGCGCGTCGCCATCGCGCGCGCCCTGGTGACCGACCCGGCGCTGATCCTGGCCGACGAGCCGACCGGGAACCTCGACTCGACCGCGACCGCCGACGTGCTCGCCCTGTTCGACGAACTGCACCAGTCCGGCCGCACGATCGTCCTGATCACCCACGAGGCGGACGTCGCCCACCGCGCGGAGCGCGTCGTCCGGGTCCGTGACGGCCTCATCGAGCTGGACCGAGACCAGGCCGAGGCGCTCTCATGAGTTGCCCTGTGTCAACCCCTTCCCCATTGTCAGGCCGCGATCGGCTGATTTTGGTTGAGGATCGCTTGGAGGCTGCCGTGGGCGGCGGGGTCGTAGGGGGCGTGGTCTTGCCAGCAGCGCCAGATGACGTGGGCCCAGGCGCGGGCGAGGATGCGGACGGCGTGGGGGTGGTCGCAGCCGCGGGCGATGGCCTTGTCGTAGAGGTCGGCGGCCCAGGGGCTGGCGCGGCGGGAGTCTCCGGCGAAGTCGCACAGGGCGTCGCGGAGCTGCTTGTCGGCTCCCCACCGGAAGGTGACGGACTTGACCTTGCCGGACTGGCGGGTGGAGGGTGCCACTCCGGCCAGGCAGGTCAGGGAGTCGCGGGTGGGGAACCGGCCGCGGGCGTCGCCGATCTCGGCGAGCAGCCGGGCCGCGCGGATGGTGCCGGAGCGGGGCAGGGACTGGAAGATCTCGGCGTCGGGGTGGGCGGCGAGCTGGGCGGCGATGCTGTCGGCCAGGACCTTGATCTGGGCGTTCAGCGCCCGCAGGACGGCGACCAGGGCGAGGGTGGTCCCGGCGTGGATCCGGGCGTGCTCGCCGGCCAGCCCGCGGGGCGCGGCGAGCAGCCGGGCGTGCAGGACCGCGGGGTCGGTCCTGCCGCTGTAGGCGGCCGACTTCAGCCAGGCGGCCAGCCGCAGGGGCGACAGCCAGTCCGCCTGGTCCTGGGTGGTGAAGCGGCTCAGGAACGCCAGGGTGATCGCCGAGTCGATCTCCGCGAACAGCGCCGCGGCGCCCGGGAACACGATCTGCAGGTGGGCCCGCAGTTGGTTGGCTGCGGCGACCCGGTGGCCGACCAGGTCGCGGCGGGACCTCACGGTCGAGCGCAGGGCGGTGGTCTGGTCGCTGTCGCGCTCCATCGGCCGCAGCCTGCGCGCGTCGGTGCGGACCACATCGGCCAGCACGTAGGCGTCGAACCGGTCGTCCTTGTTCCCGGCCGACCCGTAGCGGCTGCGCAGGTTCTTGACCTGGCCCGGCGGGATCACGAACACCGTCAGCCCGGCCGCCAGCAGCGTGTCGACGACCGGCCCGTCGCTGCGCTCGATGCCGACCTGATGCGCCCCGGCGCGCAGCAGCCGGGCGGCCAGCTCCCGCAGCCCGGCCGCGTCGTGACGGACGGTGAACCGCTCCAGGGCCTCGCCCTGCTCCCCGACCACGCAGACGGCGTGGTCGTCCTTGGCCCAGTCCACCCCTGCGGTCACGCGCGCCGGGACGGCATTCGGGTCGATACTCATAGTTGTCCTCTCGCTGCTGAATCAGTGGGAAGACACCCGGTGGTCCCGGGACACCGCAGCCGGTCGCTCACTGATCGGCGCTCACTTGGCGCAAAGCCCTGTAGCCAGTCGGGGTGTCCTGGGCCGCCGGGCCCCGCGGAACTCATGATGGACCTCAAGGGTCGAGCGAACGTGGCGATGGCCCGGCGGGGACCAGGGGTGCACCCGAAGCCTCTCACTCAACGAGCAGCGAGCGACTCGGATACAAGGATGGTGCACCAGTGAGCTGGCTCGAGACGCTGCGGACCGGGCTCGGCGCGGTCCTTTCGCACCGGCTGCGGTCGGGGCTGACCATGCTCGGCATCCTGATCGGGATCGCCGCGGTGATCCTCACCGTCGGCTTCGGCGAGGGCGCCCAGGGGCAGGTGAGCTCGGAGATCAACGATCTCGGCTCGAACCTGCTGGTCGTCTCCCCCGGCTCGACCACCGCCAGCACCGGCATCCGCGGCGGGTTCGGCAGCGCCTCCACGCTGACCGAGGCCGACGCGACCGCGCTGGCGTCGAAGACGGTCGCCCCCGACATCGCCGCCGTCGCCCCGGCCACGTCGCGGTCGGAGACGCTGACCGCGGCCGGCACCAACTGGACGACGACGGTGGTCGGGACCGCCCCCGACTGGCTGTCGGTGCGGGCCCGCAGCGTCGTCGAGGGCCGCTTCCTGACCGCCGCCGACGAGAACACCGACGCGGCCGTGGCCGTGCTCGGCGCGACGACGGCGGAGGAGCTGTTCGGGGTGCGCGACCCGATCGGCCAGACCGTCACCGTCAACGATCTCCCGCTGACCGTGGTCGGCGTGCTCAACACCGTCGGCGCCTCCGCCTCGAGCTCGACCACCAACCTCGACGACCAGGCGGTGGTCCCGATCACCACCGTGGCCAACCGGATCTTCGGCGGGTCCACCCGCACGTCGGTCCAGTCGATCTACATCGAGGCGACGTCGTCTTCCGCGTTGTCGGCGGCGTACCAGGAGGCCACCGCCGAACTGCTGCGGCTGCACCAGGTCAGCGCGGCCAACGCCGACTTCACCATTCAGAGCCAGCAGTCGCTGCTGTCGACCGCCACCTCGGTCGACAAGACGCTGACCGAACTGCTCGCGGGCATCGCCGCCATCTCGCTGCTGGTGGGCGGGATCGGCGTCATGAACATCATGCTGGTCTCGGTCACCGAGCGGGTCCGCGAGATCGGGCTGCGCAAGGCGCTCGGGGCGACGCAGCGGGCCATCCGCCGCCAGTTCCTGGTCGAGGCCAGCGTGCTCGGCCTGGCGGGCGGGATTCTCGGCGCGGGCATCGGCCTGGCCGGCGCGGTGGTGCTGCCCCACCTGATCAGCAACCCGATCACCATCTCACCGACGGCGACCGTCGGCGCGATCATCGTCGCGGTCGGCATCGGCATTGTCTTCGGCGTTTACCCCGCCACTCGCGCCGCCCGGCTCGCCCCGATCGACGCGCTGCGCGGCGAATGAGCAACGACGGCGAATGAGCAACGACAAGGATGTGAGCGCATCATGATCGCAGCTGCGACGAATCGTGCATCCGCTGCCGGGCGACGCTGGGCCCCCGCCCTGGCCGGGCTCGGGATCGTGGTCCTCGGCGTGACTGCGTGCGGCGGCGGCGCCGGTAATTCCGCCACTCCGGCCGCGACCATCGCCAGCTCCGCCGCGCCGGGCAGCAGCCCGTCGCCGTCGGCCGGCCAGGCGGCCTTCCCCGGGGTCGTCGGCACCGCCGCCGCGGTCTCCGGGTCGAGCCTGGAGGTCCAGAACCCGACCTCCGGGCAGGTCACCGTCACCTTCACCGCCAGCACCCCGATCACCGACACGGTGTCGGTGACGGCGAAGGACGTGACCGTCGGGAGCTGCGTCACCGTGGTCGGCACGCCGTCGGCGACCGGGTCGGCCGCCTCTCCGGTCACCGCCACCACCGTCACCATCAGCGCCCCGGTCAAGGGCAGCTGCACCGGCGCGGGCGGGTTCGGCGGCGGCGGGTTCGGCGGGTTCGGCCGCGGCGGCGGGACCGGCGCCACACCCCGGCCGAGCTTCAGCGCGCGGCCGCGGCCCACCGGCAGCCGGGGCGCGTTTGGCAACGGGACCTTCGGCGGGGCCAACGGCAAGGTCACCTCGGTCTCCGCCACCGGCTTCGTGGTCGAGGCCGTGCGCCGGACGGCCGGCTCGGGCACGGCTACGGAGACCGACATCACCGTGATCACCAGCCTCCGCCAGCAAGTACCTCAAGACGGTCACCGCGAGCGCGTCGGCGCTGAAGGTCGGCCAGTGCATCACCGCGGTCGGGACGGCGAACAGCATCGGCGCGGTCGCCGCCCGGAGCATCAGGATCAGCCAGCCCGGCCCGAGCGGCTGCGTCACCGGCTTCGGCGGCCGCGGCGGCTTCGGGAGGCCGAGCGCCAATGCCTAGCACCAGGCTCGGCCGCCACGCCCGGCGCTGGATCAGCGTCGGGGTCATCGTGGTGGTCGCCGGCTCCGGCGGCGCGACCGCCTGGGCGATGACCGGGCCGTCCGGACCGGATTACCGCACCGCCGCCGTCACCCGGGGCGACGTCACCCAGTCCCTGATCTCGACCGGGACGATCGAGCCGGTCAGCGAGGCCAACGTCAGCTTCCCGGTCTCCGGGCCGGTGTCCTCGGTCTCGGTCGGCCTCGGCTCGCACGTCACCGCCGGCCAGGTTCTGGCCCGGCTCAGCACCTCCGCGCTCGCTTCCGACGTCAGTTCGGCCGAGTCGGCGGTCGCGACTGCCAACGAGCGGCTCGCGGCCGACGAGGCGAGCGAGACGACGACCACGGCTTACCTCACGACTACGGCTTCGGTGACGACCACGGCCTACATGACGGTCGACCCGGCCGGCGGTTCCGGCACCGGCGGGTCCGGCGGCACGGGCGGTTCCGGCTCTGGCGGCACGGGTGGTTCTGGTGGCTCTGGCGGTTCCGGCACCGGCGGGTCCGGCGGGTCCGGCAGCAAGAGCCCCATCGCGGGCGAGCTCCGCGCGATCGCCAGCGAGCAGCGTGCCGTCGTCGCCGCCCAGCACCGCCTCGACGGCCAGCTGGCCGAAGCGAAGTCGCTGCTGTCGGTGGAGGGCAGCCTGTGCACGGCGACGACCGCCCCGACCCCGCCTCCAGGCGGGACGCCGACCGGGACGCCGACGGGGGCCCCGACCGGGGCCCCTACTGGGACTGCGTCGCCGATGCTCACCCCGACGCCCGCCGTTTCGCAGAGCTCACCGTCGCCCACCCCGACCCCCACCGTCACCCCGAGTCAGTCGGCGACCCAGAGTTCCTCCGCCACCGCGAGCTACTCCGCCACCCAGAGTGCAACCGTCGCCCCGACGACGGCCGCCACCGCGATGGCCTATCTATCGACGCAGCCGACCGGCGCCCCGGGCGGCGGGCCGTCCCCGACGACCTGCCAGGCGGCGATCGACGACCTGATGTCCGTGCAGACCAGCATCGCCAGCACCGAGCAGTCCCTGGCCAACTCGGAGGCTGACCTCGATCACCTGCTCGGCGAGGTGTACACCGCGCTTGAGAAGACGGCCGGCAGCGGCAGCGGCAGCGGCAGCGGGGGCACGGGCAGCGGTGGCGGCGGCAGCGGGGGCAGCGGCGGCACGGGCACGGGCACG
The DNA here is from genome assembly GCA_963836195.1 of uncultured Actinomycetota bacterium. Classification (GTDB taxonomy): domain Bacteria; phylum Actinomycetota; class Actinomycetes; order Streptosporangiales; family Streptosporangiaceae; genus Trebonia. Next base: position 191,577 of record CAWIIX010000008.1, read on the forward strand.
GGCACGGGCGGGACGGGCACGGGCGGGACCGGGACCGGCAGCGGGCGCACCGGGAGCAGCGGCGGCACCGGCGGACTCAGGCGGCTCAGGCGGCTCGAGCAGCTCGGGCCCGGCCACCGCCGCCCAGCTGGCGTCCGACCAGGCCAACCTGGACTCCGCCAACGCCGCGCTGAGCGAGGCCAAGCAAAACCTGGCCGCCGCCGTCCTGGCCGCGCCCATCAGCGGCACCATCGCCCAGGTCAACGTCACCTCGGGCCAGCAGGTCACCGGCAGCGAGGGCACCAGCACCAGCTCCGACTTCGTCATCGAGGGCGCCGGAGGCGAGGAAGCCACCACCACCGTCAGCGTGTCCGAGGTGGGCGAGATCAAGGTCGGCCAGCCCGCCACCATCACCCTGGACGGCTCGGCCACCCCGATCAACGGCCGGGTCGACTCCATCGGAATGCTCAGCAGCACATCGTCCTCCGGCAGCGCCAGCTACCCGGTCACGATCGGGCTGGCCGCGGGCACGCCCACGCTGTTCGCAGGCTCCGACGCCCAGGTGTCGATCACCCTCGCCAATGTCAGCGACGCGGTCACGGTGCCGACGTCGGCGGTGGAAGGGATCGGCGCCGCCAGCTTCGTCACCGTCCTGCAGGGGGGTAAGCCGGAGACGGTCCGCGTGACCGTGGGCGCCACCGGCCCGGTGCGACACCCAGATCACCTCGGGCCTCACCGTCGGCGAGCAAGTGGTGCTGGCCGACCTGAGCACGCCGCTGCCGACGAACACGAACCCGTTCGCCTCGCGCAGCCTCACCGGTGCTGGCGGCGGCGGATTCGGCGGGGCGCGGACCGGGGTCGGGGCAGCGGGCGGCCGCGCGGTAGGCGGCTGACCCCTGGCCCCCTGCTGGCGCTAGCCTTGTTCGGCTGCGGGCCGGGGCCCGGGCGCGGCACCGCCAGATGATCGCCGCGTCCATCCGCCTAGACTGCCAGGGCGCGGGCCCGGGCGCTGCTGCGGAACACCCTGATGGCGGGCACCGCTTTCACGGGGTTGACCGATCACCGCTCGTGCGGGGTTGACCTAGAGGAATCCCGCGAGTCGGTACAGCACCAGCGAGCCCGCCACGGCCACGTTGAGGCTGGCGCCGGTGCCGATCATCGGGATCTCGACGGCGACGTCGAGCAGTTCCATCGCGTCGTCCGGGATCCCGGAGTGCTCATGACCGAGCACCACGATGGTGCGCTCCCGGGCGGCGCTCAGGTCGGCCAGCCGGATCGCCTCGTCGGCGAGCTCGACTCCGACGATCCGCGAGCCCAGTCGCCGCTGCCGGGTCAGCCACTCCACCGGATCCCGGCCGGTCCAGTGCACGCAGGCGGGACGCCGCAGCGTATTGCCTTTGTCTAGGGCCTCGGGGACCCACGGGAACTTCGGCACCGCCAGGCACGCGCCGACCGCGTCGCAGGTCCGCAGCAACGTGCCGAGGTTCACCCCGTACTTGGGCCACAGTGGCGCGATGATGAGGTGATCCCAGCAGGAATGCGCGCGCCTGCGGCGCTGGCGCTTGATTTCCCGGCCGGGGGTGACCCGCGCCCCGCTCACCACGCGGGCTGGGCTGATTCCGATCTCATGAGCATGGTGCTTAGCGGCGCACCGGGGCCATCACCGGGGACTGTCTCGGCGGAACAATACCGCCGCCGGGATAGGGCTGGCTAGGGCGCCGCCGCGGATCAGGGCAGGGTCAGGTGCGGGGCGAAGTTGATGCTGATCCGCGGGCCGGCCGGGGTGGCCTGCTTGGGCACGGAGTGTCGCCAGTCGCGCTGGGCGCGCCCGCCCATGACGATCAGGTCGCCCGAGGCGGCGGTCAGCGACACGCTCTGGCCGCCCTCGGCGGGCCTGATGAGGAAGCGCCGGGGGGCGCCAAGGCTGAGCACCGGCACGGTGCTGGTCTCCTGGACCTTCGCGATCGGGTCCCCGTGCCAGCTGGTCGAGTCGCGGTGGGTGCGGTAGAGGTTGAGCCACAGATAGCGGTAGGCGACCCGGTAATGCTCGGACAGCGCCTCGGTGATGGTGCGCAGCAGGCGCTGCGGGGCGACGTCGATGTCCGCGTACTCGGCGGTCAGGCGCGGCTCGGCCAGGCGCCGCCCGTACATGTGGCGGTAGCGCTGCTCCCACTGCGCGGTGGCCGTGAGCTCATCGAACAGGCCGGCCCCGCCCTGCAGCCAGCTCGGCACGTACTCGATCCACGATGTCTGGTCCAACTCGATCCGCTCCGCGGTCGCGAAGCCGGCGTCGACGGCCGGCTCGAGATCCTCGAACAGGTCGCCCTGCCGCCCCGGCTGCGCCGGTCCATCGCCTGACGGCTTGTCGCTCATGATTCGTCCTGGTCAGCGGGAGGGAACGCCCCGTTCTGGAGCGAACGATTCGGTCCGGGCGTCGATCACACTCTGCCCTAGCCCTCTGACATTGCGTCGGCGCCAGAGTCACCACCTTCCGTTCGGACAAATGGGTTTTGACTTGATTTTCGGGGTTGGCGGACGGCCCTGAAACGCGTACCGGGGGTGCGCAATAGGCGCGAAGCGCGCCCTGCGGCGGTGCCTTCGACGCGGCCACTACCTGAGCAACATCGTCGTCTATGCCACCGAAGCCAGCTGAGTCGTCTGCTGGTGTCGGCCACACGCCTCTGATATTCCAGAATCGCGGATCCTGGATGTATCATGATAGGTGGATGAGATATCCACGTGGGAGGAAAATGGATGGCCAAGACTAGCGTCGACATCGATATGGAGAAGCTGGACAGGGTGCGGGAGATCCTCGGGACCGAGTCAATCCGGGAGACCATCAACGCTGCCTTCCGCGAGGTGATCCGCGTAGCGGCGGTTCGCGACCTGGTCGCCCTCGGCGAGTCGGGCGCGTTCGACTTCCTCCTTGAGCCAGGGGCCGAGGAGCAGATGTGGGGGTAACCCGTTACCTCGCGGACAAGAGCGCTCTTGCGCGACTCCACCTGCCCGCGGTCCGCGAGGAACTGGAACCCCTCATCACGCGAGCCCTCGTCGGCATCTGCGACGTCACCGAGCTGGAGATGCTGTACTCCGCCAGGAACATCCAAGAACGGGCCCGGATGAAGGAGCAGCTCGAAGCGTCGCTCGACCGGGTCGACATCCCCAAGGACATCTGGGAGCAGGCGGCCGAGATCCAAGAGGCGCTGACGGAACAGGCTCAGCACCGATCGGCGTCGATTCCCGACCTCATCGTCGCGGCGACCGCCAGCGCCAGGGGCCTGGAGATCCTCCATTACGACCGGGACTTCGACACCATCGCCCGCTTCACTGAGCAGCCGGCTCGCTGGATCGTCCCACCCGGCAGCGTGTAGGGCCTGTCGCCGGGTGAGGGCCAGGTCGGTGCCGGGAGGGCGGCGTCTAGGCAGCTCAGGACGGCGAAACGCGGGGCATGAGGACGGAGATGTCGAGGCCGCCGTCGGGCTTGCTGCGGGCGGTGACGGTCGCCCGGTGGGCGGCGGCGACGGAGCGGGCGATGGACAGGCCGAGCCCGACGCCGTCGCGGGGGCCCGTTCCGGCTTCCATGCGCCGGAACGGCTCGAAGAGCGAGGGCACGGATTCCGGCGGAACGAACGGCCCGGTGTTGGCGACCTCGAGGTACACCGCCGAGTCGGTGCTGCCGGTGCGCAGCCTGATGCGGCCGCCGGGCTCGTTGTGCCGGACCGCGTTATCGACCAGATTCGCTACCATCCGCTCCAGCAGCTGGGGGTCCCCGGTCGTCTCGGCCGGAGCCAGCGTCGCGTCGACGTGCAGTTTCAGGCGTTCGATGTCGGGGGCGGCGGCGTCGATCGCGTCCTCCGCCCAGGTGGCCAGGTCGGCGAACTCAACGGTCAGCTCTCCCTGCTCGCTCACGGCGAGGAGCAGCAGCGCCTCGACCATGCCCTCGGCCCGGTCGATCGAGCGCCGCACGCGCACGGCCATGTCCGTGAGCTGCCGCGGGTTCGGGGACGGCTTGGCCAGGGTCACGTCGATCGCCGTGCGCATCACGGTCAGCGGCGTGCGGAGCTCGTGCGAGGCGTTGGCGACGAACCGGCGCTGGGCGGCGAACGCCGCGTCGAGCCGCTCGAGCATGTCGTCGAAGGTGTCGGCCAGCTCCTTCAACTCGTCGGTGGCCCCGGTCAGCCCCAACCGCTCGCCGAGGTGCTGCTCGGACGCCCGGCGGGCGGTCTCGGTGATCACCCGCACCGGGCGGAGCACGCGGCCGGACATGAACCAGCCGAGCCCGCCGGACACGACCGTCATCACGCCCAGGCCGACGAGCCAGAACGAGAGCAACTTGGCCAGCGTGTTCTGGCGAGCCGCCTGCATGCCAGCGGCGGTGCCGGCGTAGTAGGCGCCCTCCGCCGCCTTGCATCCGGAGAGCTCCTTCAGCCCGGCCGGTGACGGCTCGCCCTTGGGTTTACCTGGCGGGAGGCCGGTGACGTCGCATTCGCGGTTCAAAGCGTGCAGCTCCTGGCTGCTGACCGTCGCCGCTGCGGCCGAAGGCTCCGTGGGCAGGCTGCTCGCGACGAGCCCGTACGTCAGCGTGAGCAGTACCACCCCGGCCGCGAAGAAGAGCGCGGCGTAGATCAGCGTGAGCCGGGTCCGCACCTTCCGCGGCCAGAACCGGCCGACCGGGCGCAGCCGCGCGCGCACGTTCACGGGAGCCGGTAGCCGCTGCCGACCACGGTGTCGATCGGGTCGGGCTGGCCGAGCTTGCGCCGCAGGCGGCCGATCGTCACCGTGACCGTGCGGGTGAACGGGTCGGCGTTCTCGTCCCAGACCCGGTCAAGCAGTTCCTCGGCGCTGACCACGCCCCCGTCGGCGACGAGGAGTTCTTCGAGGATCCCCATCTCCTTGCGGGTGAGCGACAGCGGCAGGCCGGCCCGGCTGACCCGGCGGCGGGCCCGGTCGAACACGATGCCGCCGCGCACGATCACCGCGGCGGGCGCCGGGGCGCGCCGGGCGAGCGACCGGATCCTGGCGACAAGCTCCTCGAATGCGAACGGCTTGCCCAGGTAATCGTCGGCCCCGAGATTGAGGCCCTGCACGCGGTCGCCGACCGTGTTGGCCGCGGTCAGCATCAGGATGCGCGCCGCCGAGCCGGACCCGGCCAGGGTGGCGCAGACGGCGTCCCCGTGGACCTGCGGCAGGTCGCGGTCGAGCACCACCACGTCATAGGGGTTCAGCAGGGCCTTCTCGATCGCGGCGGGCCCGTCGTAGGCCACGTCCGCGCCCATGCCCTGGTCGCGCAGGCCGTCGGCGATGTCGTCGGCCAGCTCGGCCTGATCCTCGACCACCAGCACCCGCATGAGGCCATGATGCCCTGCCGGACATCACACTGGCATCACAAGAGGCCGCCCTTCTGATCCGGTCACCTATCACGCGACCTGGCTTTTCACGGGCTTGCGGGCGCTGGATCGAGGCAGGGAACGGTGCCGCGCGTGATGCCGGTGTTGCCCCGGCCGGCGTACTCCTACTGGGTAACCGGGCGCGGTGCCCGGGCCTATAGGAGGAACACGCATGAGCATGAGCATGAACGTGCTCGAGGCGAACGCGCTCGGCAAGCGGTACGGAGGTACCTGGGCGCTGCGCGAGTGCACCCTGGAGCTTCCCGCCGGTCACGTGGTCGCGCTGATCGGGCCGAACGGCGCGGGCAAGACCACGCTGCTGAACCTGGCCGTCGGCCTGGCGGCGCCGTCCGCGGGCGGCGTCACCGTGCTTGGCGGCGCGCCGGCCGGCTCGCCCGCCGCGCTGGACGGGATCGCGTTCGTCGCCCAGGACACGCCGCTGTACAGGAACCTGTCGGTGGCGGACATGATCTACATCACCCGCAACCTGAACCGGCGCTTCGACCAGGCCTACGCGCAGGCCCGGCTGGAGGACCTGGGCATCCCGCCCAAGCGGAAAGCAGGGAAGCTATCCGGCGGCCAGCAGGCACAGCTCGCGCTGACCCTGGCGCTCGCCCGCCGCCCCCGGCTGCTGGTGCTCGACGAGCCGGTGGCGATGCTCGACCCGATCGCCCGGCACGACTTCATGGCCACCGTGCGGGCGGCGGCCGCCGCCGACGGGCTGTCGGTGCTGCTGTCCTCGCACGTGCTCACCGAACTGGAGCGGGTGGCCAGCTACCTCGTCCTGCTGGCGCGCGGCCAGGTCCGGCTGGCCGGCCAGGTCGATGACCTGCTGGCCGCGAGCCGCCAGGCCAGCCTGGAAGAACTCGCGCTGAACTACCTGCGCGAGACCCCGGCGGAGGTGGCGCAATGACCGCGCAAACCAGGCCCGCCGAGCCAGCCGAGGACATGACCCTGGGGCCGCTGCGGTGGCGGCGGATGGGCGGGGTGATCTGGCGGCAGCACCGCTTCGCGCTGGTCGGCGTGGCCGCGCTGCTCGGCGCGGCGGCGGTGTACCTGTGGATCGTCGGCTCATCACTGCACAACGCGTACGCCGCCGCCGTCGCCTGCCGTCCGGTTGGCTCGCCGGCCTGCCAGGACGCGGTCAACGTCTTCAACGGCCTGGACAACTTCCTGTCGAACGGCTTCATCGTGCAGGTGCTCCCGGTGCTGATCGGGACGTTCATCGGGGCGCCGCTGCTAGCCAGGGAGATGGAGACCGGCACGTTCCGGTACACCTGGACCCAGGGCTTCGGCCGGTGGCGTTGGACGCTGGCCAAGCTGCTGGCGCTGGGGCTGGCGGTGACGGTGGCGGCCGAGCTGTTCAGCCTGGTGCTTGGCTGGTACTACCAGCCGTACTTCAACACCGGCAACTATGCCCTCGCCGTTGTCGAGCTGAGCCCGTTCAACTCCGGCCTGTTCGACCTGGGCCGGGTCACGTTCGCCGGCTGGACGCTGGCCGCCTTCTCGATCGGGGCGCTGGCCGGCATGCTCATCCGCCGGGTCGTACCGGCGATCCTGGCCACCCTGGCCGTTTACGCCGGGCTCGCCTTCGCGGTCGGCGGGTTCCTCCGCGAGCACTACCTGACGCCGCTGGTCACCACCAGCCCGAACCTGCCCGGCTCTGCGTGGGTCCTCGGTCAGTGGTGGACCAAGGGCGGTGTGGCGCTGAGCCAGGCCACGATGGTCAATGTCATGGACCCCTTGTTCTACCGGCTCATACCTCCAGCCTCTAAAGGCGGCGACGCCTATCTCTTCAAGCAGCAGGCGATAGCCGAGGTGACGCAGTACCTCACCCAGCACGGATACACCTACTGGACGCGGTACCAGCCGGGCAGCCGGTACTGGCCGTTCCAGTGGATCGAGGGCGGCTGGCTGCTCGCGCTGTCGGTGGTGCTGATCGCCGCGACCGTCTGGCTGGTCCGCCGCCGCGCCGCCTGAGGCGGCGCGAGGTGAGCGAGGGCGCAGCCGGAACCGCTAGTCGGCCTGGCCGAGGCGGCCGCCGCGGACGCCGAGGATGGCCAGCACGACTCCGGCCAGGGCGATCACCGGGCCGGCGAACGCCCAGAAGGTGTGCCCGGACATGGCGTTGTTACCGCCGATGTCGCCCAGGCCCTGCAGGGTGAAGATCGCTCCGGCCAGCACGAGCACCAAGCCCGCGCCCACGAGCAGTGCCTTCTTCAAGGAAGCCTCATCTCTCGGGTCCGGACCCAGCGCCCGAACCCGTCATCTCTAATACGCGGGCAGAACGGGAAAGGTTCTCGCGGGTTGCGGGGCCTGTCGGCTACGCCATCGACCCGAAACGCGTCCTGTCGGCTACGCCATCGACCGCGCCTAGTGGTGTCGGTGGCGTAGCCGACAGGATCGGGAACCTGTCGATGGCGTCGTCGACAGGATCGGGGGGACCTGTCGGTGGCGTCGGCGACAGGATCTGGCGACGGCGGGGTGGGCTGGGCGGTGGCTAGGGGGTGGGGGCTGGGGTTAGGGGGGTTAGGGGGGTTAGGGGGGTTAGGGGGGTTAGGGGGATGGGGGTGAACATTGGGGGCTCTTGGGAGGGGGTTAGGGCGGTGGTGGAGTAGAGCCAGTCGGTGAAGGAGTAGTCGTGGGGGTCGCGGGCGCGGAGGATCTGGTTGCGGCGGTCGCGCTGTTCGCCGTCCAGGTGCCAGAGTTCGCCCCAGGCGCGGGAGGTGGTGAGGACCCGGCGGCAGTGCTCGGGGCGGACGGCCTGGTAGGCGGCGAGGGCGGCGTCGGCGTCGCGGGTGGCGGCGAGGTGCTCGGCCAGCACGTAGCCGTCCTCGATCGCCATGATCGCCCCCTGGGCGATGTACTGCAGCGGCGGGTGGGCGGCGTCGCCGAGCAGCGCGATCCGGCCGTGGACCCAGGTCTCGATCGGGTCGCGGTCGAACATCCGCCACCAGCGGTCCCGCCACATCAGCGGCAGGCCAAGCTGGATGTTCTCGGTGGTGTGCGCGAACGCGGCGTCGAGCTCGTCGGGGGTCCCCCAGTCCGGCTCGCCCCGGCGGGCCCTGGCCGACTCGAACACCGCGACCTGGTTGAACATCTCGCCGCCGCGCAGCGGGTACTGGACGAAGTGGCAGCGCGGGCCGATGTAGACGACGACGTCGGTCTCGGAGATGTTGTTCTCGCGGACCTTCTCGATCGGGACGGCGCCTCGATAGGCGACGTAGGCGGAGTTGACCGGCTGGTCGCCGACGAGCCGGGCGCGGGCGGTCGAGTGCAGCCCGTCGGCGGCGATGACCAGGCTCGCGGTGTGCTCGGCGCCGTCGGCCAGCGTTACCTTCGCGCCCGATTCGGTGTTCTCGTACTCGGTGACGTGCTGGCTGGTGCGCAGGTCGACGCCAGCTCGCCGGCAGGCGCGCAGGAACAGGCCGTGCAGGTCGGAGCGGTGCATGACCAGGTACGGGGAGCCGTAGCGGCGCGCCAGGTGGTCGAGGTCGAGGCTGGTCAGGACGGATCCGTCGAGGGCGTCCCTCATGACCATGCCGGACGGCAGCACCCCGAGCCGCTTGGCCTCGTCGAGCAGGCCGTAGTCGTCGAGGATGCGGGTGCAGTTGGGGGCGAGCTGGAGGCCGGCCCCGACCTCGGCGAACTCGGCCGAGCGCTCGAGCACGCGGACCCGCAGGCCCTTGCGGGTGAGCGCGAGCGCGGCCGACAGGCCGCCGATGCCGCCGCCGACGATGATGGCGTCCGGCTCCGTCAGCCCGGCGTCTTCGGCTGAATCGCCGGTCACGGCGCGGCCTCCGTGACGACCCGGTGCACGGTCTGGCTGATGCCCTTGATCGCGGCGCGGGCGGCGTCGTCGACGCGGATCGTCGGGAGCCTCACTGGCCGTCGCCTTCCACGCTGGCGCGGTTGAGCTTGAGCGCCTCGAAGACCGGGGAGTCGCTGAACCGGAACAGGTCGAGCGCGCCCGCGTCGGAGTCGGAGAGGCCGGCCTCCGACCTGGCCGAGAACGGCTGCCAGGAGGGCACCACGAACAGGTCGCCCCGGCCGACCGACCAGGTCGCGTCCCCGACGGTGACGGTCCCGGAGCCGTCGAAGACGGCGTAGACCGACGATCCGGTCTCCCGGGTCGGCCTGGTCTCGGCGTGGCGCGCGATCCGGTGCAGCTCGACCCGGATCGTCGGCAGCACGTCGCCGCCGGTGGCCGGGTCGGTGTAGCGGACGGCGGCGTGGCCGGGCTCGACCGTGCCCGGGTGGCCCTCGCGCTCGAGCGCGAGCTGGTCGGCCAGCGCGCGGTCGGTGTGCTCCCAGCGGTAGGCCAGCAGCGGTGAGCCGGGCCGGCCGGCCGCGCCGCCGCGGCGATCGGGGTCAGGCCGGGGTGGCCCCACAGGCGCTCGGCCCGGGACCGCTCGGGGGTGGTCCGCTCCCCCGGGCTGAGCTCATCGCGGCCGGGCTCGAAGAACTGCGCCTCGGTGATGTACTGGAGCGGGATGTCGAGGCCGTCGATCCAGGCCATCGGCGCCTCGGTGGCGTTGTGGTGGGCGTGCCAGTTCCAGCCCGCCTGGGGCAGGAAGTCGCCCCGGCGCATCGCCACCGGGTCGCCGCCGACGACCGTCCAGACGCCCTCGCCCTCGAGCACGAACCGGAAGGCGTGCTGGGTGTGCCGGTGCTCGGGGGCGTTCTCGCCCGGCATCAGGTACTGGATCGCGGCCCACAGGGTCGGGGTGGCGAACGGGCGGCCGGCCAGGCCCGGGTTGGCCAGCGCGATCGCCCGGCGCTCGCCGCCGCGGCCGACCGGGACGAGCTCGCCCGCCCGGGCCGCGAGGGCCCGCAGTGCATCCCAGCGCCAGAGGTGCGGCACCGCCTTCGACCTCGGGTGGGCGGGCATCAGATCGCCGATCTCGGTCCAGAGCGGGATCAGCAGCTCCCGCTCGAACCCCCGGTAGAGCTCCTCGAGGGCCGGGGTCACCGTCGGCTGGCCGGGCGCTGACACGGCCTTCAGGCGGACCGGCGAGGCAGAGTCGAACGAGGTCGTCATGTTCTCAGTCAACGCCCCCGGGTGGGCTCCGGGCCACGCTCGAGTCCGGAAAATTCTGCTGGTCAGAACCGGGCGCCGGGGGCCGCGCGACGAAAGGGCGCCGGGACGGCCGTGGCGGGAGGGGCGGAGTTACGGGTCCGTTCGGGAAAATTCTGGTGTTGATCTTGATCTTCGGGGTTACGGCCGGCCGAGCCAGGTGCCCAGCGGGGGCGGGTCGTCGGCGGTGGTCGCCCAGGCGAGGTAGCCGTCGGGGCGGATGAGCAGGGCGCGGACGTCGCTCCAGTCGGGGTGATGGGCGGCCAGCGTGGCGGTCACCCGGTCGAGGCGGTCGGCGTAGCCGGTCAAGGAGTCGGCGGGGTCGGCCCGTGCGGCGGTCGGTGCCGTGGGCGGGGCGTCGGACGGGGGTCGCAGGGTGAGGAGGACGAACCTCCCGGCGTGGAGGAGGCCGAAGATCGTGGCGGCGGGGGCGTCGCGCAGGGCGAGATCGGGGACCCGGCGGCCGGCCAGCGGGCCGTCGGCCGGGTAGCGGATGGCCAGGCCGGACAGGCGCCGGGCGAGGTCCCGGCAGACGGCGGGCTGGGCGCCGAGGATCCGGTTGAACCGGTCGCGCAGCGCGATGCCCTCCCGGCTCGGGTTGGCGATCAGCCCGCACTGCGCGAGGGAGTCGTCGATCACGTCGAGGCCGACCGGGTAGCGCTCGTCGTGGTAGCTGTCGAGCAGGCCGGGCGGCGCCCAGCCCCGGATCTCGGCCGCCAGCTTCCAGGCCAGGTTGGTCGCGTCCTGCAGCCCGAGGTTGAGGCCCTGCCCGCCGGCCGGGTAGTGGATGTGGGCGGCGTCCCCGGCCAGCAGCACCCGCCCGGCCCGGTAGCGGGCGGCCTGCCTGGTCGCGTTGCCGACCCGGCTGAGCCAGGCGTCGGGAGTCGCCCGCATGCCGAAGTCGGTGCCGGCCACCCGCAGCGTGCTCGCCCGCAGCTCCTCGAACGTGACCGGCCCGTCGGCCGGGGCGAACAGCGTCGCGTGGTCGATCACCGCCACCCGGTGCCGCCCGCCGCCGAGCGACACCATGTACAGCGCGCCGCCGGGCTGGTCGAGGGTGAGCGCGGGGGCTTCGGGCGGGTCGGTCAGCTCGATGTCGCCGAGGACCGTCTGCCAGCCGTCGGGGGTTCCCTCGAAATCGATTCCGGCGGCCGCGCGGACCACGCTCTTGGCGCCGTCGCAGCCGGCCACGTAGGCGGCGCGGATGACGACGCGGCCGTCGGGCGTGTCGACGTCGAGCTCGACGCCGGCGTCGGGGTCGGTTGGCCGCAGGGCGGTGACGGCGTGCTGGCGCAGGTAGGGGACGCCGAGCTCGGCCAGGTGCTCCTCGAGCAGCTCCTCGGTCCGGCGCTGGGGGAGGAAGAGCGTGTACGGGTAGCGGGTCTCGGCGTCGAGGAAGGCGAAGTCAAGCCGGTTCTTGAGCAGCGCGAAGTGCGACGACGGGACCGGCCTGCCCTCGGCCAGCCAGCGGCCGGCCAGCCCGCGCAGCGCGAACTCCTCGACTGTGCGCGGGTAGATCGTGAGCGCCTTCGAGTGCGGCGGGCGCTGGCGGCGGCGCTCGAGCACGACCGGGCGGACGCCCGCGCGGTGGAGCTCGGCCGCGAGCCACATCCCGACCGGGCCGCCGCCGACCACGGCGACGTCGTAGTCGTTGGCTTTCATGGTCGGGGCCGTTCAGGTCGGGGCCGTTCAGGTCGGGGCCGTTCAGGTCGGGGCCGTTCATGGGAGGTAGGAGTAGTCGACGGCGGCGGCGATCGGGTCCGGGCCGTCGGGCGGGATCAGGTGGCTGGAGCGCAGCGCCCCGACCGCGGCGGCGAGGGCCTCGGGGGCGGCGCGCAGGTCGGGCGGGATAACTCCCGCGGCGGCCAGCTTCCGGCAGGCCCGGAGCGCGTAGCGCGGCTCGACCGAGGTGCGGGCGGCGGCGATGTCGGCGGCCTCCTCGACGTGGGCGCGGAACCACCGCGCGGCTTCGGCCAGGCTGGCCAGGAACGCGGTGAGGACGGCGCGGTCGGCCGGGAGGCGGACGCAGGCCGCGTTGAAGCTGAACGGCCCGGTCGCGGGCCCGAGATCGGTGAAGCCCGCGTCGACGGCGATGTCGTCGTACGGGATCATCTGCAGGGCCGCGTCGATCGTGCCCGCCTGGAGCGCCTTCCAGCGCTCGACGTGCGAGCCCTCGAGCGCGAAGTCGTAGTCGGCCGGGTAGGCGAGGCCGTGCGCGGCCAGCATCCGCTCGGCGACGTGCCTGGTCCCCTCGGTCATCGACGAGGTGCCGATCCGGCCGCCGCGTAGGTCCTCGACGGTCTGGTGCGCCGGGATCGCGATCAGGGACAGCGGCGGGCGGTCGATCAGCCCGGCCACCACCCGGAGCGGGCCGCCGGCCACCGCGTCGGCGATGCTGCCCTCGGGCGCGGTCAGCGCGATGTCGACCTGACCGTCGCGCAGCGCGCTGGTCACGCCGTGGGTGCTGCCGAGAATCCGCTCGGTCGCGGTCAGCCCCCGGGTTGCGAGGAAGCCGCGTTCCTGGGCGACCCAGAGCGGCAGGTTGACGTAGGCCGGGGCGACGACGCCGACCGTGATCTCCCGCACGGCCGTCAGCCGGCCTGGCGGCAGAGGTAGGCGTAGCCGGCGTTGATCTGCGACGGCGGCCAGACCTGCCGCTTCTTCAGCTCGAGCTCGGCCGGGTCGGACGACCGCCTGATCGGGCCGGCCGCCATCGCCTGCAGCTGGTTGTGGCAGGCGCGGGCGAGCAGCAGCGCCCGCATCACCGCGGTCGCGGGATCGGGCCCGACCGTGACCAGCCCGTGCTGCGGGATCAGGCAGCCGACCCCGTCGCCGATCGCGTCGGCCAGCGCCCGGCCGAGGTCGGCCGAGCTGATCAGGGCGCCCGTTCTGGTGAAGCGCGGAATCTGCGGCTCGGCGAACTCGACCCCGTCGTGGGAGATGGCCAGCAGCGGCACGTCGAGCGAGGCGAACGAGACCGCCGCCGGGGCGTGCGTGTGCACCACGCTGCCGACGTCGGGCCTGGCCGCCATCACCTCGGTGTGGATGGGGTACTCGATGTGCCGCGGCCCGTTGCCGCCGAGCACCTCGCCGTCCCGGCTCACCAGCGCGACTCGGTCGGGGGTGACCTCACCGAAGGACCATCCCGAGGCCTTCATCCAGACGCCGCGCCCCTGTGGGTCGCGCATGGACGCGTGGCCCCACACCATGTCGCTCTGGCCGCTGGCGCCGAGGGCGCGATTGGCCTGGGCGGTCTCGGCGATCAGGCGTTCCTCGGTGTCCATGTCTCTCCTCAACGGCCGCATTTTTCCGGCGAATCGGACCAGCCTCGAAGCTGATTTAGGCTAAACCGCACCCCTGTGTCAAGGAACGTCGTTTGCCTATAGTTCTGTGATGGAGAACCCAGCTCCACCGCCTTATCCGGTCCAGTCGGTTGACCACGTGCTCCAGCTGCTGCTGATGCTGAAGCGGGACGGCGTGCTCCGGGTGAGCGACGCGGCGGCCGAGCTCGGGGTCGCGAAGTCGACCGCGCACCGGCTGATCTCCATGCTCCGGTTCCGCGGCTTCGTCGAGCAGGCGAGCGATCGCACCTACCGGGTGGGCCGCGCGCTGGCCGATCTGGGCGGCGGCGGCCTCGGTTCCACCACGGCGCTGCTCGGCATCGCCCGGCCGCATCTGGCCCGGCTGACCGAGCGGGTCGGGGAGTCGAGCAACCTGATGATCCGGGTGGGGGCCGACGTCCAGTTCATCGACACGGTCGAGACCGGCCAGGCGCTGCGGGTGGGCAGCCGGGTCGGGGTCCGGCTGGCCGCCCGGCTGTGCTCGGGCGGCAAGGTGCTGCTGGCCGACCTGCCGTTCGAGGAGGTCGCCGCGCTCCACCCGGAGCTGGCGGGCGATCCGGCCGGGCTCAGCGCGCTGCGGCGGCAGCTGGCGGCGACCCAGCGGCAGGGCTTCGGCACCGCGTTCTCCGAGGGCGAGCGCGGCGTGGTCGCGCTGGGCATGGCGGTGCGCGGGGTGACCGGGGCCGCGATCGCGGCCGCCGCCGTCGCGCTGCCGACGGTGCGGTTCAACCGGGGCAAGATCGCGGACCTGCGGCCGGCGCTGACCGAGACGGTGGAGGGGATCCGGTCCGACATCATCGGGCTGGCGGCGCCGAGGCGGCGCGGCGGGCCGGCCGCCTGAGCCAGAGCCCTGAGCCAGAGCCTTGGGTCAGAGCCCTAAGTCAGAATCGGATGTTGACGCTCTTGACCTGGGTGTAGGACTCGATCTCGCTGAGGTCCTCCTCCCGCCCGACCCCGCTGTTCTTGACGCCGCCGAACGGCGCCCCGAGGAAGTGCCTGGCGGTCTCGTTGACCCAGACGTAGCCGGCCTGGACGTCGCGCGCGAACGCCATCGCGGTCCGCAGGTCGCGGGTGAAGACGCTGGCGGTGAGCCCGTACTCGACGCTGTTGGCGATCGCCAGGGCCTCGTCGTAGTCGGCGAACGGGATCGCGGCCAGGACCGGGCCGAAGATCTCCTCGGTCGCCAGCCGCCCGTACGGGTCGACGTCGGCGAACAGGGCCGGGCTGACGAAGTTGCCGTCGGCCAGGGCGCCCTCGGTCAGCCGCTCGCCGCCGGTCACCAGCCGGGCGTGCTCGCTCTTGCCGACCTCGATGTAGGAGAGCACCTTGTCCAGCTGCTGCCGGGTGACGATGGCGCCGGTGTCGCTGGCGGGGTCGAGCGGCGACCCGGGGCGCATGGCGGCGATGCGTTCCCCGACCCGGGCGACGAAGTCGTCGTAGCAGTCCCGGTGCACCAGCAGCCGCGAGGTCGACCCGCAGGACTGGCCCTGCCAGGTGAAGTTCATGCCCCTGATCGCGCCCTCGACGGCGAGGTCGAGGTCGGCGTCGGGGAAGACGACGATCGGGTTCTTCCCGCCGAGCTCGAGGGTCACGGTCTTCACGCCCGCCGCCGCGGCGCTGGCCTGGATCCGTCGCCCGGTGGCGGCGCTGCCGATGAAGGCGATCCTGGGGATGCCGGGGTGCCTGACCAGCGCGTCCCCGACCTCGGCGCCCAGGCCGGTCAGGACCTGGACGACGCCGGGCGGGAACAGCCGCCGCAGGTCCTCGGCCATCGCCAGCGCCGACAGCGAGGTGAACTCGGACGGCTTGAGTATCACGCTGTTGCCGGCCAGCAGCGGGGCGGCGATCTTGGTGCCGGCGAACATCAGCGGGTGGTTGAACGCGATGATCCGGGCGGCCACGCCGAACGGCTCGCGCACGGTGTAGTGCAGCCGGCCGGGGGTCTCGGGCATGGTCCGGCCGCGCACCTCGAGCGCCAGCCCGGCCAGGTACCTGATCTGGCTGGTGGCGAGACCGATGTCGCCCAGCATCTCGTGCAGCGGGCTGCCGTTGTCGAGCGAGTCGAGCCGCGACAGCTCCTCGCCGCGGGCTTCGATCGCGTCGGCGAAGGCGAGCAGCGCGGCCGCGCGCAGCTGGGGCTCGGTCGACCGCCAGCCGGGCGCGGCCCGTTTCGCGGCCGCCACCGCGACGTCGACGTCGCGCTCATCGCAGCGCGGGATCGCGGCCGATGACCTTGTTGGTCGAGGGGTTGATGACGTCCAGGGTGGCTCCGGAGACCGCGCCGACGCGTTCGCCGTCGATCAGGGCGGGGCTCAGTGTCGCTTCCACGGGCTGTCATTACCTCCGAATGTCGACTGTTCGTTGGCCTTTCCGGCCCGGCGCTAGCCGCCGAGGGCCGGGTAGCCGTCCGGGCGGACCCGGACGTCCACCAGCACGCACTGCCCGGCGCGGGCGGCGGCGGCCGCGGCGGCCAGCGCGGCGGGCAGCGCCGACCGGTCGCGGACCTGCTCGCCCGCCTGGAAGCCGAGCGAGCGGGCGAACGCGCCCAGGTCCGGGTCAGGATCGGTGATGGCCTGGCCGATCCAGGAGTTCCCGGCCGGCCGCTGGCGGTGCCGCGCCACCCGTTCCTGGTGCACCACGTCGTTGTAGTAGCCGGAGTTGTTCGCCACCACGATCAGCAGCGGCAGCCGGTAGCGGGCGGCGGTCCAGAGCGCGGTGCCGCCCATCAGGAAGTCGCCGTCGCCGAGGACGGCGACCGGCAGGCGGCCGGTGCCCTCGAGCGCGAGGGCGGCGCCGACGGCCATCCCGGGGCCGGAGCCGATGCCGGCGCCGCCGTCGTAGCCGAGGTAGTCGAGCGGATGGCGTACTTCCAGGTCGGCCCCGGACCAGCCCAGGGGGAGCCGGACCAGGCAGGACGGCGCGTGTGCGTCCGCATGCGCGTCGGCGTCCGCGTCTGGCTCGGCGAGGGCGTCCCGCAGCGCCTCGGCCAGGCCATGCATGGAGATGTCGTCGCCATCGTCGGCCGCGGTCGGCGGGGCGGCGCCAGCCTCGGGCGCCGCCGTGGCGTCGGCCGCGGCCCCGTCCCCGGCCGGCCAGTCGCTCGGCTTGGCCGGGCCGCCGGTTTCCAGCAGCGCCCGCACCAGCAGGTCGGGATCGGCCGGGACCGACAGATCAACCGGCTGGTAGCCGAAGGAGTCCTTGGACCAGCCGTTGTGCAGGGCGGCGTCGGTCGTGCAGGAGACGATCCGGGCCGACGCCTGATGCCCGTGCGCGGCCGCCGCCGAGATCGTCCCGGCCAGGTCGATCCAGTCCAGGCTGATGATCAGGTCCGCGTCGCCGATCAGCCGGGCGGACTCGGCCGGCAGGAACAGGCCGGGTGCGTTCGGGTGCAGCCGGTGGGCGGACGGGAACGCCGCGCCGGTCTTGAGGTCGGAGATCACCAGCGCGCCGTGCCGTTCCGCGAGCGCGACCCGGCGATCCCAGTCCTGCTCATCGCGGCTCATGCGGCCGAGCAGGAACAGGGGGCGGCGCGCCTGTCCCAGGAGCTCCAGCGTGGTCGCGATCGCGACGGAATCGGGCCCGTGCGTGCGGGGCGACTGGTCCCGCTGGACGTCGGGGATGGCCGGCGGCGCGGTCAGCGGCTGCTCCTGCAGGCTGACGTCGAGGCACACGTAGGTCGGCGCGGACGGCGCCTCCCGGGTGAGCGCGTACGCGCGGGCGAGCGAGTTCAGGGCCGCCTCGACCGAGACCGGCTGATCGTCCCACTTGCAGTACGGCCGGATCAGCGCGCCCTGGTCGCCGGCGGTGTGGATCCAGTCGATCCAGGGCCGCCGCCTGGCCGCGTCGACCGGGCCGGTGGCGCCGATGATCAGCATCGGCACCCGGTCGCAGTAGGCGTTGTAGATGGCCATGCTCGCGTGCATCAGGCCGACGTTGCTGTGGATCCCCACCGCCAGCGGCTGCCCGGTCACCTTCGCGTAGCCGTGCGCGATCGCGACCGCGTGCTCCTCGTGCAGGCAGACCAGCAGCCGCGGATCACGGTTGCCGTTGTAGTTCACCAGGCTGTCGTGCAGGCCCCGGTAGCTCGAGCCGGGAACGAGCGCGATGTGACCAAGGCCGAGGCGCCGCAGCAGCTCGGCCAGCGCGTCGCTGCCCCACTCCATCGCGATATCGCCGCGCTCGACACCTTCGGGGTCTTCTGCCCTCACGTCGGACCTCCCACCGCGACCCACCCTCGGGATGCCGACACTAGGGGACCAGCTTTGCGGGTGTCCGGTCACGGCTCACGGGTTCTGTCTCGCAGAACGAGGGGGAGGGTGATAGCAACCGGCCCGGTCCGCGGCCGGCCGTGCGCGTGCGGGGGGAGCCAATCATGCGGCCGTTCTTCAAGAACGACAGTTTCAACTTTCTGACCGAGATCGCCCTCGGCTCGGTCTACTGGCAGGCGGCGGACGTGGGTGAGGTGCTCACCACCGTCGACCGCATCCACGACGGCAAGGCGGGCTCGTGGGTCGACGAGTGGACCGCCACCGGCGACCGCCTCACCCAGCTGGCGGCGGCCAACGCGGCCGCGGGCCGCGGGCGCTCGGCGGCGGGCCAGTACCTGCGCGGGTCGCTGTACTACTCGCTGGCGACGTACTCGGCCGACGGAACGGACGATCCGTCCCTGTTCGCGGCGCTGTGGGAGAAGCACCGCGATGCGTGGGACCGGTTCGTCGACCTGGCGGACTTCGGCGGGGCGGCGGCCGAGCGGATCGAGATCCCGTACGAGGGGACGACGCTGCCGGGCTACTTCTTCCGGTCCGGCCCAGCCAGGACGCCGCGGCGGACGCTGATCTTCAACAACGGCAGCGATGGCTCAGTGGTGGGCGCGTTGACCGGCGGGATCGCCGACGCGCTCGAGCGTGGTTGGAACGCGATGACATTCGACGGCCCGGGGCAGAACGCGGCCCTGGTGCGGCAGGGCCTCGCGTTCCGCCCGGACTGGGAGAGGGTCATCACGCCGGTCGTCGACTTCGTGTCCGGCCGGGCGGACGTTGACGGGGAGAAGCTGGCGCTGCTCGGCGTCAGCCAGGCCGGCTACTGGGTGCCCCGCGCGCTCGCGTTCGAGCACCGCGTCGCCGCCGCGGTGACCGACCCGGGCGTCGTCGACGTCTCGGCGACGATCCTCCGCCATCTCCCGCACACCATGATCAAGCTGCTCGAGGAACGCGACCGGGAGAAGTTCGACCGGGACGTGGACTGGACGCTGCGGATCTCGCCGTCGACGCGGTCGACGCTCGCGCTGCGCATGCGGCCGTACGGCGTCAGCACGCCGTATGAGTTCTTCTCGGCCGCCCGCGACTACGCGCTGACCGACAAGCTGATCGCCCAGATCAGCACCCCGGTCCTGATCACCGACCCGGACAACGAGCAGTTCTGGCCGGGGCAGTCCGAGGAGCTGTTCGGCAAGCTCACCGGGCCGAAGGCGATCATCGCGTTCACCCAGGAGGAGGGGGCCGACTCGCACTGCGAGCCGACCGCCGCCGGCCTGCGCGGCGAGCGAATCTTCGACTGGCTGGACGAGCAGATACCGGCCTGATCCGTCCGCTAGGTGACCTCGAAGACGCGGGCCTCGATGAGGGTGCCATCGGCGACCTGGAGCACGCCGAGGGTGCCGTGCGGCTGTCGGCGGCGGTCGGTCGGCGAGCCGGGATTGAAGATGCGCAGGGTTTCGTCGGCGGCGTCGAGCGGGATGTGCGAGTGACCGAAGACGACGAGCCGCGCCTCGGGGAACCTGGCCCGCATCCGGGGCAGCCGCCCGGTGGCGGCGCCGCTGTCGTGGATCATCGCGACCGGCAGGCCCTCCGGGGTGAGCGAGGCCGTCTCGGCCGCGCCCCAGGCGGCGACGTCGGCGCCGTCGTTGTTGCCGACGACCGCGGTGACCGGCGCGTACTGCGCCAGCTCGTCGAGCACGGCGGCGGTGCACACGTCGCCTGCGTGCAGGATCAGGTCGGCGTCGCGGAGCTGGGCCGCGACCGCGGCCGGGCAGGATTTCCATCGGCGGGGAGCGTGCGTGTCGGACAGGACGACGATCCGCATCATCGTGTCGCTCTCCCGTCTCCTCATTCGGCCGGTCCAACCAACGTACTCGTAACCCCTTCGGGACGGCTGGAACCAGCTGGCCGAGGTGCCTGCCCGGCACGAGCTGCCGCTCAATCGTGTACGTCGGTGTGCCAGGTGCGCGTTTGGGCTCACTCTTGCCGGCCCAAACGCGCACTTGGCCCGCTGGGCGATGGGCACCGGCGGAGGGGTGACCCGAGTTGGGCCGGATTACCGCGCATCTCAGCGCTCGTGGATGGTGAAGGAGGCAGCGCCGGTTATGGTGGCCCGCTGTCCTGGATCCACCGCCTGGCGTTGGCTCCGAAGTACCGCCGTTCCGGCCGGCGCTTCTCGCTCACCACCGGCGGACTCGCCTGCGTGGCCGCACAGGACAAATGCGGGCACTAGGATCCTGTGTTGTCCTGTTCGTATCT
The DNA here is from genome assembly GCA_963836195.1 of uncultured Actinomycetota bacterium. Lineage (GTDB taxonomy): Bacteria > Actinomycetota > Actinomycetes > Streptosporangiales > Streptosporangiaceae > Trebonia. The sequence goes on from CAWIIX010000008.1 coordinate 211,876, forward strand.
CCGAAGACCCCGGGCGGAGCGCACGCGATGACGGAAACAGCGGACGACCAGCGTTGGGATCCCGATCTCGGGATTGACGTCAGCGTTGCCCACCCGGCCCGGGTGTACGACTACTGGCTGGGCGGGAAGGACAACTTCGCCGCCGACCGCATCGCCGGCGACCGGGTGCTGGCGGCGTCGCCGGGGCTGCGCTACCGGGTGCGCGCGAACCGGGCGTTCCTCGGCCGGACGGTGCGCTACCTGGCGGCCGAGGCCGGCATCCGGCAGTTCCTCGACCTCGGCACCGGCATTCCGTCGGCCGACAACACCCACGAGGTCGCGCAGGGCGTCGCCCCCGACTCGCGCATCGTCTATGTGGACAACGACCCGATCGTGCTCCGGCACGCGCAGGCGCTGATGCGCGGCACCCGGGAGGGCGCCACCACCTACATCGAGGCGGACCTGCGCGACCCCGGGCCGATCCTGGAGCAGGCGGCGGCGACGCTGGACTTCAGCCAGCCGGTCGCGGTCATGCTGCTCGGCGTCCTGCACCTGGTCAGCGACGCCGAGGACCCCTGGGCGATCGTGGGCGGGCTGATGGACGCCGTTCCGCCCGGCAGCTACCTGGTGATCTCCCATCCGGCGCTGGATATCGGCGAGGGCCAGGCCGCCGCGCAGCGCGCCTACAACCAGAACGTCGCGACCGCGCAGACGCTGCGCACCCGCGATGAGTTCGCGCGATTCTTCACCGGGCTGGAATTGGTCGAGCCGGGACTCGTCCAGGTGCACCAGTGGCACCCGGACCCGGACGACAGCGCCCCGGAGAGCACCGTCTCGGCCCACGGCGGCGTCGCCAGGAAGGCCGGCTAGGCCGGGGGCGAGCTCAGTCGCCGGTTGCGCCGTCGATCAGCTCGCGGAGGATGTCGGCGTGGCCGATGTGCCGGGCGTGCTCCCTGATGATGTGCACGTAGATCCAGCGCAGCGTCACCTCGCCGAGCTGGTCGTGCGGCACCGTCTGGTCCAGCCTGAATCCCGCCGCGATCTGCCGGGATGCCGCGCAGGCGCGGTCGAACTCGGCGATGACGCCGTCGATGGTGATGGCCGGTCCGACGTCCCAGCTCGGGTCGTCGCCGCGGGCGTTCCCGGTGATCTCCTCGCGCGGCGTGCCCCCCAGGTAGTGCTGGAACCAGTTCCGCTCGACCGCCGCGGCGTGGCTGACCAGGCCGATCAGGGTGGTCAGGGACGGCACCAGGCGGCGCCGGGCATCCTCCTCGGACAGGCCGCGGAGCTTGCCGCCGAGCACCGGCGGTGGTACTCGAGGAACCCTTCCAGGGTTTCCCGCTCTGCGGCGACGGCGACGAGATCCTCTTCATCGACGGGGGGCGTCGTATCGGTCACCGCACCAGGCTAACGGCGTCGCGCTGGATCGCGGAGATGCGCGTAGCCGATTACCGGCGATCCCGACAGACCGGGAAACAGTGCGGGGGTGAGCGCGGAGCCAGGGTCCGTTCGGGAAAATCTTGATTTTGAACTTTTCCTTGTCGGTCACCCCAGCGCGGTGGTGAGGAAGGCGAGCTGATGGCAGAGCAGCTGGCTGACCGTGTTCTCGTCGGTCGGCGTGTGGGTGGCGCCGGACAGCGGCAGGACCTGGTGCGGGCGGCCGGCCGCGAGCAGCGCCGACGACATCCGCAGCGTGTGGGCGACGACGACGTTGTCGTCGGCGATCCCGTGGATCAGGAGCAGCGGCCGGGTCAGGTCGGCGGCCTGGGTGACGGTGGACGAGCGGTCGTACGCGTCCGGGTTCTCGGCCGGGTGCCCGAGGGTCTTTTCCCGCCAGTAGGTGTCGTACAGGCGCTGATCGTGCGGCGCGGCGCCGGAGATCGCGGCGTGGAACACCTCCGGCCGGCGGATGACGGCCATGGCCGCCAGCGCCCCGCCGAATGACCAGCCGCGGATGCCGACCCTGCTCAGGTCCAGGTCGGGGAACTGCCCGGCGACCGCCTTGAGCGCGTCGGCCTGATCCTCGACCGGGGCGGACAGGGCGTCGCCGTGGATCGTCTTCTCCCAGGCCGGCCCCCGGCCGGGGGTGCCCCGGCCGTCCACCACCAGGACCGCGAAGCCGTGCTCGGCGAACCACTGATCCTCGCAGAACGCGCTGCTGCGCATCCGCAGGACGAGCTGGGCGGCCGGGCCGCCGTAAGGGCTCATCAGCACCGGCAGGCTCGTTCCGGGCCGGTACCAGGAGGGCAGCAGCAGGGCCGCCCGGAGCTCGCGGGCGCCGACCGTGAGCCAGGTGATCCTCGGCGTGAGCACCGGTTCCGCCGCCAGGCAGGCGATCGGCCTTTTTGTCTCGGCGTCGGTGGTGGTGACGGTCATCGTCGCGCCTGCCTCGGTCCACGAGGTGCGGACCACGGTGCCGCCGGCGGCGGTGCCGCCATGCACCCCGGGCTCATCGCTGATCCGGTCCAGGCCCCGGTCCGGGTCGAAGCGCCAGAGGTGCTCCTCGGTCGGTTCCTGGATGCCGACGAAGTAGACCGTCTCGCCGTCGGCGCCGATAACCTCGCGGATCTGGAGGCCGTCCGGGGTCACCGGGGTCGTGTCGACGACCAGTCGCCGGTCGCCGCCCAGGTCGGAGACGTGCACCAGGCGGCCGGCCGGGGTCCGCAGCGGCGCCGCCCCGTAGGTGAGCTCCACCCAGGCCGGGTCGCGCTCCTCGTGCAGCAGGCTCGTCTGCCCGGTCGCGGGGTCGGCGGCGAGGATCAGCAGCGTCCGGTGGTCGCGGCTCTGCACCGACAGCAGCGGGCCGTGCGCGTCCCAGCTGGCCGTGGTCAGGTACTCGAACGCCTGGCGGTCCCAGGTGATCTCGGTCCTGGTGCCGTCGAGGCGGAGCACGTGCGCTGTGACCTCGGCGTTGGCGGTTCCGGCGGCCGGGTAGCGGATCGCACGCGGCGCATGGCGGGGGTTGGCGGCGTCCGCGATCCACCACTGCTGGACCGGTGCGTTGTCGACCCGCGCGACCAGCAGCTGACGGCCGTCCGGGGACCACCAGAAGCCCCGGTAGCGGTACATGGACTCGGCCGCGACGTGTTCGGGGAGACCGTAGGTGACCTCGGGGTGCTCGGGGGGCGCGAGGTTTTGGTTGGCGTGGGTGGCGAGCTCGACCACGTGCAGCGCGCCGTCGGTGATGTACGCGACTCGCTGCCCGGTCGGGTCGATGCGCGGGTCCGTGACGGGGCCGGCGGTTGGCACCAGGGTGGGGAGCGGCGTCGGGCCGGCCTGGTTGGCCTGGCCTGGTTGGCCTGGTTGGCCTGGTTGGCTTCGCTGGAAGCCAGGACCCAGAGCTGGCCGTCGAGCGCGAACGCGACCGTGCGGCAGCTGTCGTCGGCCGAGTAGGCGACGATGCCGGACGCCAGCTCGCGGACTCGCTCGCGGCGGATCCGCTCGGCCTCGGGAACTTCGCCCGACCCGACGTTCCAGGACGCGGTCGGGTCGGCCAGCAGCTGCTCGCCGGAGTCGCGGGTCACGTCGAGGAGCCACAGGCGGCTGACGGGATCCTCACCGCCGTTGGTCCGCAGGAACAGGACGCGCCCGCCGTCGGCGGAGATGGTCACGGCGCGCGGGACCCCGAGGGTGAAGCGCCTCGTTCTGGCGAGCTGGCGGGGAAATTCGTCGAGAACCATGGGCACAATCTGCCACAAAAGTCACCGCCGTTGCGTCGTCCGGGGGCGGCGGTGTCTGGGGGCGGCGGTGTCTGGGGGCGGCGGTTCGGGCGACAGGTGCGCTCAGCCCACCTCGTCGGCCCAGTCGGCGGGCTCGAGGGCGAGGATGGGGATGTCGCGGCCGGCGGCGGCGCGGTAGCGGGCGTAGTTCGGGTTGAGCGCGTCGGCGACGGCCCACCAGCCCAGCTTCTCCTCGTCGAACACCTCGCGGGCGCGGACCCGCCGGATCGCGGGGCCGTCCTGGACCTTCGCGTACGGGTGCGCCAGCAGGTTGTAGTACCAGCGCGGATTCTCCGGGTTGCCCGCGTAGGAGGCGATCGCCGCGTAGACGCCGTCCTGCTCCAGCCGCAGGATGGGGTTCTTCCTGGTCTTCCCGCTGCGGGCGCCGGTCGTGGTCAGGATGACGAGCGGCAGCCCGCCGAGCTCGCCGCCCTCGACGCCGCCGGTGGCCTCGTAGCGCGCCACCTGCTCGCGAACCCGCTCGCTGGGGCTCGGCACGTACTCGACGTCGGCTGATCCGCTGCCCGGAGCCTCGGCTGCGGCGTCTGCGGTCTCGTCGGTGCTCTCGTTCATCGCGGGCCCCTCCTGCGCTTGCGCTGGCCTGGACGGATACTGCTGGACGGATGGCTGACGAGTTCTCAGATGGCGGTGCGACCGCCGTCGGCGGCGATGACCGCACCGGTGATGTAGGCGGCCTTCGGCGACGCGAGAAAGGCGATCACATCGGCGATCTCGGCCGCCTCGGCGGCGCGGCCGAGCAGGGTCGTGCCGCCGAGCGCGGCCGTGCGCTCCGGCGCCGCGCCGCCGGTGTAGGCCGGGCCGGGAGCGACAGTGTTCACCCTAACGCCCTGCGGGCTGAACTCGGCCGCCCAGGACCTGGTCAGCGACGCCAGCGCCGCCTTGGTGGCACTGTAGGCCGCTCCCCCGGCCAGGCCGATCTGGCCGGCCATGCTGCCCAGGTTGATGATCGCGCCGGCGCCGCGCTTGGCCATCGCCGGCGCGATCGCCGCCACCAGGAAGTAGGCCGAGCGGACGTTGGCGGCGAACATCGCGTCGAACGTCGCCGGGGTCAGGTCGGCGGTCGGGCCGAACCAGGAGAAACCCGCGTTGTTGACGAGCACGTCCACGTCGGCGGCCTCGGCCGCCAGTCGCTCGATGTCGGCCGCGTCGGTCAGGTCGGCGGGGGCGAACCTGGCGCGGCCGCCGGCGGCGATGATCTCGTCCACCACTGCCGCGCCGCGGGCCGGGTCGCGACCGTGCACCAGGACCGAGAAGCCGTCCGCGGCCAGCTTGCGTGCCGCCTCGCGGCCGATCCCGCTGGTGGCGCCGGTGACCAGGGCGACGGGCGCTGGGAGTTCGTTGCTGCCGCTCATGACCGCTCCTTGCATTAGGTAGACCGTTCTGTCTAGTCGTTACTATAGCTAGACCGAGCTGTCTAATGCAAGCGGGGTGCCGCCCAGGCAGATCAAACCCATGATCTCGAACGGACCGTGAGCGGCTCTCTCCAGTTCGGCGCCGCGTCGATGGCGGAGCCGGCGGGAAGCGCGACGCCTGTCACGGCCTAGGCACTGCGCCCTGCTCGTTGGTTGCTGCGTTACCTTTCGGTGAGGCTCAGCACGGCCCTGGTCAGGTAGGCGTGCACGGTGCTCCGCAGTTCGTCCACGCCCGGGCCGAGGCGACTCCAGGAGTTGCCGGAACCGCCGTCGCGTCCGGTGACCTCGATGCGCAGTTCCCCGTGGCGGGTCCCTTGCGGTGGTCGCAGCCGGGCATCGACCGATCCCCTGGGCGTGCTGAGCGAGCCCGTGCCATGCGCCAGCACGTCCTCCAGGAGCTGATCGGCCCAGGCTGCCACCCAATCCTCGACCCGGTTCACCCGGTCGTCGGGCGCGGCCGGCAGGGCCTCGATCCGGTCGTCGGCGAGGACGGCGTCGATAAGCCCGCGGGGGCCGCCGATGTAGGTCCACGGGAGGTCGATCTCGCTGGCCACGCACCAGGCGCGGTCGGCGGGCCACCACAGGTTCGGGCACTGTCCGAAGGTGCCGTCGAGGGCGGGCAGGGTGAGGGCGGCTTCGGCTGGCCCCTGGTAGAGGAGGTAGCTCCGCTTCGGCAGCTGCACCCGCGGCCCTTCGAGCACCGGTCCGGGCACCGGACCCCGCCTTGGCGGCGCGGCGGTCGCGGGCGGCTGCTCCGTGCCGAAGGAAGCGACGGAGAAGAGCGGACGGCCCGTTTCCCAGCCATAGCCGTCCCACACGCAGAACCAGCAGTCCTCCGGCGTGGCGGTCCAGTCTCGCAGGATCCCGGTCAGGACCTCGGCGTCCGACTCGCAGAGGCTGCCCTCCCGCGGGCCCTGGCTCTGGTACGGAGGCGGCTCGCCTGGGTCGGTGGGCGGCAGCGCGATCGAGTGGAACTGCGCGTCCGGCCGTAGCGGCAGCCCGCTCCACGCGGCCACCTCGGCCCAGCGCACCGGCCGCCTCCCGTGCTCCGGGATTTCGGCCGGGTGCAGCACCCGCGCGTAGGCCGCGAACCCGGCCGGCACGACGATCGCGGCGGTGTGGTCGCCATCCCAGGGGGCGAGCCTCGGCCCGATCCAGTCGGCCTGGTGAACGTCGCTGCTCCAGCGCGGCGCGTGATCGTCCATCCCAGCAGTATCGCCGGCAGTCGAGCAGCCCGAATGCCACCAGTCAACGGGGGCCGCGTCGAAAACCTGCCCATTCCGCTGCCGCCCGCGCGTTCGCCCTCGACGACCCGAATTACCAGGCGGGCGTACCGAGACGAGCGGCTGCGCCGGCCCAAGCACCAAGATCAATTAGCAATATGGCGTTTCCGTCGTCCTGGTGACGGAAACGCCATATCCATCCTTGGATACGGGATTATCAACAGAGGTTATCCACAGATTAGCGACGACGAAGCCGCGGCCTAGGCGATCAGGTCCTCCAAGCCCAGGCGGCTCAGCCGGTCCGGGTCGGCCAGGATGTCGATCTCGGTGATCTTGCCGTTGCGGGTGGTCAGGCCGATCACGGCCAGCGGCCGCCCGTCGCGGGCGATGAGGTGGCCGGGCGCCCCGTTGACCAGCACCGGCTGGGCGAACCGCGCCATCGGGGCGTAGCTCATGGCCTGGGCGGCCACCTCCTGCGCGCCGCGCAGCAGCCGCGAGGGTCCCATCGGGCCGGAGCCGGCGTCGGCCCGCAGCACCACGTCCGGGTCGAGCACCGCCAGCAGGCCCGCGAAGTCGCCGTCGCGTGAGGCGGCCAGGAAGGCGGCGAGCACCTCGCGCTGCCGGGCCGGATCGGTCTCGGCCTCCGCCGCCGAGCCGACCTCGCTCAGCCGGCGCCTGGCCCGGCTCGCCAGCTGCTTGGCCGCGGCCGACGAACGGTCTAGGATCGGCCCGATCCGCTCGAACGGCACGGCGAAGATGTCGTGCAGCACGAACGCCAGCCGTTCGGCGGGCGCGAGCGTGTCGAGGACGACCAGCAGCGCGATTCCGACCGAGTCCGCCAGCAGCGCCTGTTCTTCGGGATCGTCGACGGCGGTGACCAGCGGGTCCGGCACGTGCACGTCGAGCGGCTCCTCGTGCCTGGCCACCCGGGCCCGCAGCATGTCCAGGCAGACCCGGGACACGACGGTGGTCAGCCACGCCCGCAGGTTCTCCACGTCGGCGCCCGACCGGTTCAGCCGGAGCCAGGTCTCCTGGACGGCGTCGTCGGCCTCGCTCAGCGAGCCGAGCATTCGGTAGGCCACGGCCCGCAGGTGCCCGCGGTACGCCTGGAACTGAGTCGCCGACCCGTCTGCCGTGTCCACTGTTACCTTCCTTCCGCTGCGTTCGTCATACCCATAGACGACCCCAACCGGGCCGAGGTAACAAACGACGCCGAAGTGGCAGACGACAGGGAGCAGCAGATGACCAACGAGCCGGTAACCGGCAATCCGGCGGTGCGGCCGAGCCCGCGCGCGCAGACGATGGCCATGCAGAGGCTGGGGAATCGCATCGTGCGGGGGATGCTGCGCACGCCGCTGCTTGGCCGGCTCGCGGGCACCCGGCTGGTCACGCTGTACATCGTCGGCCGCAAGTCCGGGCGGCACTACACGGTCCCCGTCGCCTACACCCGCAGCGAGGGCGACCTGCTCATCGGCACGCCCTTCGGCTGGGGCCGGAACCTGCGGACCGGGGAGGCGGTGGCGATCCGGCTCAAGGGCCGGCGGCGGCTGGCCGATGTCGAGGTCTTCACCGACGAGCGGGCCGTCACCGACGCCTACGGCGTCATGTGCCGCGTCAACCACACCTTCGCCAAATTCAACCGCGTCGGCCTCGACCCGGCGGGCAACCCCGACCAGACCGACCTGCACCTGGCCTGGGCGGCCGGGGCGCGCGCGTTCCGGCTGACACCGCGTTAATCCGGCCCGCAAGCGCACGTTCTGGGTACAAGTTACGCTTGTATCCGATGACCGAGACCGTGCATGACCTGGGGGCACTGCGGGCGCTGCGCGAGGTGGGCAGGCAGGGGTCGATCGCCGCCGCCGCGTCGGTGCTCGGCGTCTCCCAGCAGGCGCTGTCGGCGCGGATGCGGACCCTGGAACGGGCGATGGGGGTGACGCTGCTGGCCCGGTCGCCGTCCGGGTCGCACCTGACCGAGCAGGGCAGGCTCGTGGTCGGCTGGGCCGAGGACGTGCTCGACGCCGCCGACCGCCTCGAGGCCGGCCTGCGCTCGATCAGGTCCGGGGTGTCGCACCGGCTCGCGATCGCCGCCAGCCAGACCATCGCCGAGCACCTGGTGCCGCACTGGCTGGTCGAACTGCGCGGGGTCGAGCAGGCCAGGCGCCCAGGAGGCGGGCTACCCGCCGACCGTCGTCGAGCTCACCGTCGCCAACTCGACCGGCGTGCTCGAGCTGGTCCGCGACGGCAAGGCCAGGCTGGGCTTCATCGAGACCCCGCATCTGCCGTCGGATCTGGTCACCGAGCCCGTCCGCGACGATGAGCTGCTGGTGGTGACGGCGCCCGGACACCCGTGGGCGGGCCGCCGCCGACCGCTGGGACTGGCCGAGATCGCGGCCACGCCGCTGGTCATGCGGGAGGCCGGCAGCGGCACGAGGGACACGCTGACCGATCATCTCGCCGCCCAGGATCCGCCGCTGCGCCCGAGGATCGCGATGGAGCTCGGGACCAGCGCCGCCGTCAGGTCGGCGATCGCGGCCGGGGTCGGTCCCGGCGTGCTCAGCCGGCTGGCGGTCAGGGACGACCTGGTGCTCGGCCGCCTGGTGGCCGTCGAGGTCGCCGGCCCCCCGCTGACCAGGCAGCTCACCGCCGTGTGGAAGCCCGACGAGCCGCTTCCGCCGGAGGGCCAGCGGCTGCTCGCGGTCGCTACCGCCGCGCGGTAGCGGCGGGCGAGGCCGGCCGCGGCTACGCCAGCATCCCCGGCCGTACCAGTCGGACGCGTTGCGGACGCCGGGGAGGGTGAAGAAGTAGCCGCCGCCGAACGGCTGCACGTAGTCGATGAGCGGCTCGCCGATCAGCCGCTTCTGCACGTTCACGAACTGGCGCTGCACGTCCTGCTGGTAGCAGATGAAGATGTGCCCGGCCTGCAGGTTGCCGTTCATGTCGACGCCGAGGTCGTAGTTGTAGGAGCGGCGGATGAGCCGCTGGTTGGCGGTCGCGGGGGTGCGCGGGTTGGCCAGCCGGATGTGCGCGTCGAGCGGGATGACGTTGCCGTGCGGGTCCGCCTTGTAGTTCGGCGGGTCGAACTCGCTGTTGCCGTCGAGCGGGGCGCCGCTGTCCCGCCGGCGGCCGAACATCGTCTCCTGCTCGTTGATCGACACCCGGTCCCAGAATTCGACCAGCATCCGGATCAGCCGCACCACCACGTACGACCCGTTGGCCGTCCACGACGGCTCGGCCGGGTCGTCCACCCAGACCAGGTCGGTCGCGGTCGCGCCGGTCGGGTTGGCGGTGCCGTCCTTGAAGCCGAGCAGGTTGCGCGACGTGCCCGAGGGGCGGGGCGGCGAGTTGTAGCCCTCGATCTTCCAGTTCAGCTGCATGCCGCCGCGGGTGTGCTTGGTGATGTCCCTGATCGCGTGGTGGATCGTGTCGGGGTGGTTGGCGCAGAGCTGCAGCAGCAGGTCGCCGCCGAGCCAGGCGGGCTCGAGCGAGTCGTTGGGGAAGGCGGTCATCGGGGTGAGCTTGCCCGGCTTGACCGCGGCGAGCCCGTAGCGGTCGTCGAACAGCGTCGAGCCGACCGACAGCGTCGCGGTCAGGCCGTCGGCCGGGATCACCGGGCCGAGCACGTCGCTGTCGGACGGCGGCTGGCTGACCCCGAGGTTGGCCGGGGTCCCGCCGGCGGTGAGGAACCGGGCGCGATCGGTGATCGTCTGCATCAGGTCGGCCAGCTCGGCCTTGCCCGACGCCATCGCGTCGAACGACGCGACGCAGGTGAACGCCTGCTTCTCGGACGGGCCGGGGGTGAGCACTCCGGACTGGCGCGCGCCGTGGAACGGGTACGAGGCCTCGGTCACCGGGCCGGCGGTGGTGGCCGCGTCGGCGTCGGCGCGGGCGCCCCCGATCAGCACGCCGCCGGTCACCGCGGTGGCGGCGGCGCCGGCCGCGGTCCCCTTGAGGAAGTTGCGGCGGTTGATGTTCACGAAGAAGTCTCCTGAGGTTGCTGCCAGCCGGGGGCGGCCTGGGCCGGGAATCGGTGCGTCTGCGAGCCGGGCTGTGCGGGGTCAGTGCGTGGGCGGGACTTCCAGCAGGTCGGGAACGATCGCGAGCGTCTCAAGCAGCGCCCCGATGGCCGCGTCCACGTGCTGGCGCTGTCCGGGCGAGGCCGCGGTGAGCGACTGCCACTGGCCGTCGCTCGCGCGGGCCGCCAGCAGCGCCGTGTCGAGCGCGGCGAGCTCGCGCTGCGCGGTCGCCACCAGGCCCGGGTCCCGGGCGTTGATGAGCGCGGACTCCTCGCCGAGGACCACCCGGTCGACCTGGGTGTCGGCCCAGGTCTGCGCGTAGACGGCGTTGCCGCCCTCGTCGTCGAGGCCGGAGAGGTGATCGCGGAGCGCGTCCTCGATGATCTCGTGCACCCGCAGCGGCAGCTGGGTCGGGTCACCCGCCAGGTCGTCGCTGGTCAGGTTCTTCTGGACGGTGGCGACGTTCTTGGCCAGCACGTTGGTGACCGACAGCAGCTCGGCGGCGGGCTGGCCGTGCCAGAGGCCGTACTCGAGCCGGTGCAGGCCGGTGAAGCCAGGGTCGTTGACGCCCTCGACGAAGCCGGTCGGCAGCCCGTCGACGGCGAGGCCGAGGTCGCCGAAACTGTCGTAGGACGCGCCGACCCGCTCCCAGTCGAGCTGGGCGGCCAGCCAGTCGGTCTTCGCCTGCGCGATGTCCTGCTTGCCGAGGTCGGTCTTGATCGCGGCGACCTGGCTGGCCAGGTCCTTGAGCTGGGCGGCGGCGTACGCCTGGTACAGCTTGTTCGGGCGGGGTCAACTCGGCCACCGTGACCGGCTTGACCGCGACCGGGGCGGAGCCGCTGGTCGCCGTCTTGGCGGTGACCTGGACCTGCTGCGAGGACGTGGCCGACTGGGAGCCCATGAGGCACACGAACGTGTAGGTACCGGTGCCGAGGTCCGCGCTGAGCGGCGCGGTGGTGCCGGGGCCGAGCGTCTCGATGTCGCCCACGACCGCCCCGGCCGCGTTGTCGAGGTTGATCTCGCCCGCCAGGCCCGAGTTGTTGGCCACGGTGAACGTCTGGCGGCCGGACTGGGCGGCGGTGAACTCGGGCGCGCACGCGGTCTTGCTCACGGTCACCGCGTCGGCGGTGCCGGTGGAGGCCGTGGGCAGCGCCGCGATCGTCACGCCCGCTGCCAGGGCGGGAACGACGATGAGCACGCCGGCCACCGCCCACGGCCGCCCGCCCGCCAGCCGTTCCCAGCGACCCACGCCGGAGGCCGGCGACGGAGCGGCGAGCGACGGTGCGGCGAGCGACGGAGCGGCGAGCGACGGAGCGGCCAGCGACGGAGCGGCCGGCGACGCAGCGGCGGCCGACCGGCTGGCGGCCGACCCGCTGGCGGCGGGCTTGACGACGCGGCCCGCGTTCACGAACGCGGGGATGACCACCGCGAGGTAGGCGAGGTAGGCGGTGACCTGGAGGACGGTCATCTTCGGCGACAGCTCGGTGATGCCGGTGATGATCGACGCCCACCACGACGTCGGGTCGATGTGCGCGGTCAGGTCGAACGCGATCCACGCGTGGCCGGGCAGGAAGTTCGCGTCCTGCAGGTCGCCGAGGCCGTAGGCGAGCACGCCCGCGGCGATCACGATCAGCGCGATCGCGGTCCGGTTGAAGAACACGCCCACGTTGAGGTGGACCGCCCGGTGGTAGAGCAGCGAGCACAGCACGACCGCGGCGGCGATGCCAATCGCGGCGCCGGCCAGCGGCGCGGCGGTCTGACCGGAAGCGCGCGCCGCCGTCCACAGGAACAGGGTGGTCTCGAGGCCCTCGCGCCCGACCGACAGGAACGCGGTGATCGTGAGCGCCCCGGTGCCGATCGCGGCCGCCCGCGCAACCTCGCCCCGCAGGTGCGAGGACAGGGTGGCGGCGGTGCGCCGCATCCAGAAGATCATCGCGGTCACCAGGCCGACCGCGAACACGCTGAGCAGGCCGCCGACCGCCTCCTGGCCCGCGCTCGAGAGCACGCCGACCGAGAACGTGAGGACCGCCGCGAACGCGCCCGAGAGCGTCACCGCGCCGAGCACGCCGAGCCAGATCGGCGCGGTCGAGACGCGGGCCTCGCCGTCGCCGTCGGCTCGCGCGGTCGCCGTCTTCTTCACGGCCGCCAGCAGGATGGTCACCACCAGGCCGGCCTCGAGGCCCTCGCGGAGCCCGATCAGCAGGTTCGGAACGCTATCGGCCCAAGTCACGCAGACTAAGGTAAGGCTTACCTAAGTAGCGCTGTCTACCGGGAGTGACGCAGCTCACTGAAGAATTTCTTAACCAAAAATATCGTCCCCTTGGTCCCCTTTGACCCCCTGAGTCACGATCGCTACTGCTCGCTGAGGCGGTCGTCCCACCAGGCCCGGTGCGGCCAGCGACTGGTCGGCGGCCGGGCCGAGCCGGCCGAGCGCCTTGGCCCAGCGCTCGTCCGTGAGCGCGATCACCGGGGCGTCCGTCTCCGTCGCGGCGGAGACGCTGCGCGCGATGCGCACGTCCTTGGCCATCAGCCCGAGCCCGAACCCGCTCCCGTAATGGCCGGTCAGCACCTCGGGGCCGAACACGAGCTCGCTCACGAACGACCGCCCGGTCGACGCGTTGATGATCGCGATCATCGTCTGCGGGTCGAGCCCGAACCGCTGGCCGATCACCAGCGCCTCGGCCGTCGCGCAATAGGTGGCCGCGCCGATCACGTTGTTCAGCGTCTTCATCGCGTGCCCGGTGCCGAGCTCGCCGGTGCGGAACTGCCGGGCCGGGTCGCCGAGCACCCGCAGCACCGGTTGCGCCCGGTCCACGTCGGCGTCGGCCCCGCCGACCATCAGCGAGAGCTCGCCGGCGACGGCGCGGGGGACGCCGCCGGAGACCGGCGCGTCCACCACCCGGATGCCGTCCGCGGCCAGGTCGGCCGCCAGCCGCAGCGTGTCGGACGGGTCGGACGAGCTCATCTCGACCACCAGCGCGCCGGGCGCCAGCACGGTCGCGATCCCCCAGCCGAGCAGCGCGTCGCGCACGACCGCGCCGTTGGGGAGCATGGTCACCACGAGGTTGGCCACCGCGAACGCGGCCGGCGAGTCGGCCGTGAGCGCGTCCGGGTGCCCGGCCGCGAACCGCGCCTGCCTGGCCGCGTCGGCGTCCCGCACGACCAGCGAGAAACCGGCCGCGTGGAGGTTGGCGGCCATCGGCCAGCCCATGTTGCCAAGCCCGACGAATCCGACGGTGAGCTCGTTCATGGGATCGATTCTGATCGTGCGCCGTCGCTGTGGACATCAGCAACGGGCACAAACGTCGGCCCCGCTGGTTGGGCGAGGATGGCTGGGGGTGGAACCAGGGTCCGTTCGGAGGAAAAAGATTTTTTATATCGAACGGACCGTTGATTTCACGAAATTCGCCATGAGCACCGCGCCGTGGGCGGTCAGGATCGACTCGGGGTGGAACTGGACGCCCTCGACCGGCGCGACGACGTGGCGGACGGCCATCGGGAGCGCGCCCGTGCGCGCCGTTATCACCAGCTCGGGCGGGAGCGTGGGCTCGTCGATGATCAGCGAGTGGTAGCGGGTGGCGGGGAACGGGGTCGGCAGGCCGGCGAAGACGCCCCGGCCGTCGTGGGCGACCTCGAAGGCCTGGCCGTGGACCGGGCGGGGCGCCCGGATGATCGCCGCGCCGAACGCGGCCGCGATCGCCTGGTGGCCCAGGCAGATGCCGAGCAGCGGGATGCCGGCGGCGGCGCAGGACCGAACGGTCTCGACGCTGATGCCGGCCTCGGCCGGGGCGCACGGGCCCGGGGAGATCACCACGCCCGCGGGCGCGGCGGCGGCGACCTCGGCCGCGGTCACCTCGTCGTTGCGAACGACTTCGACCTGCGCGCCGCTGGTGGACAAGAGATGCGCGAGGTTCCAGGTGAACGAGTCGTAATTGTCGATGAGGACGACGAGGGGTCGGGCGGCCTCCGGAGCCGACCCCGTTGTGGCCCTGGGGGCCACGGGCCCGCTGGAGCGGAGCGTGTGGGCCACCGGGCCAATACGGTTCTGGCCCGGTCGGGCCCCAGGGCTCGTTAGGAGCGCGGGGCGGGAGCGCGACGGTGGCGGCGCGCGGCGACGGTGGGGTGGCTGATGACTGTCGGGTGACTGATGACTGTCGGGTGACTGATGACCGTCGGGTGGTTGATGACGGTGGGGTGGCTGATGGTGGGCTCGGGTCGGGCGGGCGGGCGGTGAGGGCGGCGGCGAGGTCTGCCGTTACCGGGCCGGGAGGCCAGTGGGCGGGGCAGCCGTCGACGGCGGTGACCGGCAGGACGCCCACGACCGCGTTGCTGACGAAGACCTCGGTCGCGCTGGCCAGCTCGTCGAGGGTCAGCGGCTTCTGGCCGACCTTGATTCCGCGGGCGTGGGCCGCGCGCATGACCGCGGCCCGGGTGGTGCCGGGCAGCAGGCGGCCGTCGGCGGGCGGGGTCAGCAGCACGCCGTCGATGACCGCGAACACGTTCGCCTTGTCGGTCTCGAGGATCTCGCCGGTCTCGTCGGTGATCAGCACCTGCTGATCGGCGGCGGACCCGGACGCGGGCGGCCAGCGCGGCCAGCAGCCGCCGGTCGCGCCACTTGCGCCCGCCGATGCCGCCCGCGACGGTCGCCGGCCGGAGGGTGATCGCGGGGGCGGGCGCTGACGCGGGGGCGGGGGCGGACGCGGGGGCGGGGGCGGACGCGGACGCGGGGGCGGGTTGGAGCGGGACGATCTCGATCGTCGCCTGGAGGGGGCCGCCGACCGGGCGGACGGTGATCCGGAGGCGGCCGGTCGGGGCCGATGCCAGGCAGGCGGCGAGGTCGGCCTCGAGGCCGGCCGGAAGGTCCTTGCCGTAAAGGTCGCGGACGCTGGACGCCAGGCGGGCGAGGTGATCGGCCAGCCCGCGGGTCTGGCCGTCGGTGACGAGGAGCGAGCTGAAGACGCCGGCCGAGGGGCGCGGCGTGAGCCAGGCCAGCGCGTCCGGGCCGGCGGTCGCGGGCAGCGGGGCGGCTCGCTGACGTCGAGGCGGGCGCCGATCGCGGTGAGGAGGGGGGTGGCCTTGATGAGGCACTCGGCGTACTCGGCCTCGGGGTCGGAGTCGGCGACGATGCCGCCGCCCGCGCCGAGCCAGCACCGGCCCGCGGCGAACTCGAAGGTGCGGATGGCGACGTTGAGCTCGAGGCCGGCCGACCGGGGAGCGGTAGCCGACGGCGCCGGTGTAGGACTCGCGGGGCGCCAGTTCGAGCTCGTCGATGATCTCGAGCGCGCGGACCTTCGGGGCGCCGGTGACGGAGCCGGGCGGGAAGGCGGCGCGGATCAGGTCGTCGTCGGTCACGTCGTCGCCGAGGGTGCCCTCGACGGTCGAGACCAGGTGCCACACGCCGGGGTGGGGCTCGGCGCCGAGCAGGTCGGGGACCGGACGGTACCCGGGAGGCAGACGCGGCCGAGGTCGTTGCGGACCAGGTCCACGATCATCACGTTCTCGGACCGGTCCTTGGCCGACCGCTCGAGCTCGGCCCGTTGCGCGGCCGTCTCGGACGCGTTGCCGGCCCGCCGCGCGGTGCCCTTGATCGGCTTGGACGTGATCGTGTGGCCGGCCCGGCGCAGGAACAGCTCGGGCGAGAGCGATGCCACGGCGGCGCGCGTGACGGCGGGGACGGCGCGCGTTGCGCCGGGGACGGCGCCGACGGCCGGACGGACGGCGGGTGCCGGAACGGCGGAGACGCCGATGAAGGCCGCGTAGGGCGGCTGCAGTTCCTCGGCCGCCTGGCAGAAGGCGTCGAGCGGGTCGCCGGCGAACTCGGCCTCCGCCCGCAGGCAGATGTTGGCCTGGAAGATGTCGCCCTCGCGGATGTACTCCACCGCCCGCGCGACCGCCTCCCGGTGGCCGGCCGCCCCCGGGGTCAGCCGGAACGGCTCGAACGCGTAGTCGCCGCGCGGGGCCGGCTCGTTCGCGCGGGCGGCCAGGTCGGCGAAGCGGCGTTCGAGGGCCGTCGCGCGGGCGTCCGTCCACAGCGCCTCGAAGAACCACTCCCCCGTCGCCCGGTCCCGCACCAGCACGTTGTCGTACCAGCCGAACCACCACGCGGGCAGCCGGCGCGGCCCGGCCGGGGCGAGCGCCTCGCCGCCCGCGCTGTAGCCCAGGTAGCCAATCCAGCCGCCGCCGAAGACGCCGTCTTCCACCGCCGGCAGCGGCGGGCCGAAGACGTCCGCCAGCGGGCCCGGGGCGCTGCGGACGACGGGTCGGCTCGGCCGCGATCACGTCGGCGCCGCCGGCCCAGGTCGCCGAGGAGCGCCATCGGATGCGCGTCGTCGCGCACCAGCCGGAGCGCTTCGGCGGGCGCGAGCTGCCACCGCAGCGGCCGACGGATCACCGAGAACTCTCTTCGGCCGGACATACCAGCAGGTTAACCGCGATCGGGGGCTAACCGCGTCGGGCCGACCGACAAATCGCCTCACTCCGAGCGGTGTCGGACGGCAGATTCCTCCGGGGTTAGCCATCCGCGGCTTCGGTCGTTCAGCGGGACTTTCCGGGTTGGCGGGTGGGGCGGCGATGGCTTGAGGCGGTATCCCCCTGGTGGCGGGTGAGGATCGTGGGGCTTCTGTGGTGGATGTGAGCGAGCCGGCCCGGGCCGGGGCCATGATTGTGTTCCGTTTGGGGCGCCGTTTTCCGGCCGTGGGCGTGAGTGTGTGCCGGAGGGGGCGCCCCGCGACCCGAAGTACCACGCTGAGGCTCATGCGCGTCCGGCCTGGTGTGCGTGGTGACGGCGGGGACGGTGGGTCGATGCCTGGACGCCGGACGCCGGGTATCGCCCAGTGGGCTGTTAGGCGGAGCCGGTGACGGCGATGTGGGCGTCGAGGCGGCGGAGGCGGCCGGCCCGGACCAGGTCGTCGACGAGGGTGTCGGTCCGGTACCACGTCCAGGAGAACCAGCGGCGCAGCTCCGACTCGGGGGCGACCACGGTCGCGCGGACGGCGACGACGAGCAGATCGGCGAAGGCATCGGCCGGGTCGGAGGTGGCGGGCGTTGCGGCGGGTGGGCGGTGGTAGGCCTGGTCCCAGCGGGATAGTTCGCGTGTCTTGGCGGTGGCCGCCGTGATCGGCGTCGTCGCGGCCGGAGGTCATCGCGATCGAGCGGGCGACGATGACGCCGCAGCGCTCGAGCGGTGAGCGCAGCGCCTTCAGTTCCTGGCGCTTGAGGCTGAGCTCGGTCCGCAGGTCCTCGGTGGTGGACGGGCCGACCCGGGCCAGGTGGTCGAGCAGCCGCCGCCAGCCGGGGTCGGCGGCGTGGACCCGGTCCGTCTCGGCCCGGCAGATCGGATCGAGGAGGGCGGCCGCCTCCGCGCTGACTAGCAGGTTCTTGCCTCGGTGGACCGCCACGCAGAGATGACCGCGGTCGGTCAGGGCGCCGAACCAGGGCCACTTGGTCGCGGGCCAGGTGCCGAAGCCGACCGCGCCCGGCGCGTACGGCTCCTCGTGGCACGCCTCGTACAGGCTGGGCAGGGCGGAGTCAGGCGTCCGGGTCAGCAGGGCGCGATCCTGCAGGAACGCCTCCGCCTCGTCCAGCGAGCCGAGCGCCCGGTCCGGCGTCAGCCGGCACTCGAAGGCCCGGCGCTCGCGCAGCTCGGACAGCGATTCCATACGCTCATGATGTCATCGACGTGCGGGGATGGCACCGGCGTCATTCCTCCCACCACGGCTTCTTCCGCGGCGACGGGGGCACGGTCACGGCCGGGGGGTGGTAGGCCGGGGGCGGGGATGGGTGCCGCGCCGGCCCATGCGTCGCGGGCACTGGCGTGTGCGGTGGGTTCTGATGCTGGGGATGCGGCCGAGGCTGGGACTGCGGATGGGGCGGGGATGGCGGCTGGGTCGGCGGCACGACGTGGCGCGGCGCGTACGAGGCGGTGGAGCCCGGCGGCGGGCGGTGGAGCCGGCGGCGGGACGGTGGAGCCCGGCGGCGGGACGGTGATGCCCGCGAGCGAGGAGGACTGGTGGGCCGGCCGGGCCGGGTGGGCGGGGGCCTTGGCGTAGGCGAGGAAGAGGATGCCGCTCGCCGCCACCACCACGATCCAGGCCCCGTTGCCGTTGATCGCGTCCCAGTCGTTGAGCCCGTGCAGGACCATGGCCAGCACGAGCCCGACCCAGAAGACCCGGTACCACTTGTGGGTGCCGCTGACCGCCAGCCCGATGAAGTAGCCGGTGAGCCCGGCCCAGCAGGCGTGGCTGATCGGGTCGGTGATGAAGCGCCAGACGTACGCGAGGATCAGGATCCCGGCGTCACCGTCGGTGATGTTCCCGCTGCCGGTGCTCTGCACGACGCCGGTGATGTAGCGCTCGACCTCGCTCGCGCCGAACACCAGGCCGCTGACCGCGCCGAGGAACAGGTAGTCGACCGGCGACAGGCGGCGCCGGAAGAAGGCGGCGATCAGGAGGACGGGGATCGCCTTGGCGAGCTCTTCCGGCAGCCCGATGGTGATGATGCTCGACAGCAGGTTCGCGTTGGTGGCGTGCAGCGCGCTCTCCAGGGCCACCGCCAGCGGGATCTCGATCGCCAGCGCCAGCGCGACCACGACGAACAGCAGCTCCCGGGTCACCAGCGCGGGCCGGACGATGGCGCCGATCAGCAGCAGCCAGGCGACCGCGAAGTAAAAGGCGAACAGCCACGAGGCGTCGCTGAAGGACCCCATGGTGGGGTGCGGGCCGAGGATGACCAGCCCGATCGGCG
Organism: uncultured Actinomycetota bacterium; assembly: GCA_963836195.1. GTDB lineage: Bacteria > Actinomycetota > Actinomycetes > Streptosporangiales > Streptosporangiaceae > Trebonia. The sequence continues at coordinate 230,985 of CAWIIX010000008.1, forward strand.
GCACCGTCACCAGCGCCACGAACATGATCGCGGGCCAGCTGACCAGCGCCGGGGTCCGCATCCAGGCCTTCACCGGCACGAGCGTGTGGAACAGCCCCGGCCCGGCGCCCGCCTGATTGACGTGAGGAAGCCCCGAGTTACTCATATGCCCCGCCAATTCACTCGTTTGCCGCTTGTTTCCGGTCTGGGGGGTACCCGGGAGCGACCGGCGGCTACCCAGAGCCCTTATCTTTGACGGGATGGCCGCCAACCCGGGTAACGAATGATTCCACGAGCATCACAGTGGGTGGCCAGGCACGTTCTGCTCGACACAACTCCGCTGCGGCGGTCCCGCGACTACCGCGCGCTGATCTCCGGGCTCGGGGTGTCGGTGCTCGGCAACCAGCTGACGACCGTCGCGGTGCCGTTCCAGGTGTACGCGATCACCCGCTCGTCGCTGATGGTGGGGCTCGTCTCGCTGACCCAGCTGTTCCCGCTGATCTTCGGCTCGCTGCTGGGCGGGTCGCTGGTGGACGCGGTCGACCGGCGGAAGCTGCTGCTGCTGGTCGAGGGGATCTGCGCCTGCTCGCAGCGCCGGGCTGGCGCTGAACGCCGACCTCGGGCCCGCGCTGTGGCCGCTGTTCCTGCTCCCCGCGATCACCGCCTCGCAGAGCGGGATCGACAGCTCGGCCAGGAACGCGATGCTGCCGGGGCTGGTCGGCATGGAGCTGCTGCCGGCCTCCAACGCGATCTTCCAGTCGCTCTTCCAGACCGGCGCGATCGTCGGGCCGGCCGTCGCCGGGCTGCTGCTGGCGGGGGCGGGCGTGCACGTCATCTACTGGATCGACGTCGCCAGCTACCTGGTCGCGATGACGGCCGTGCTGACGATGTCGCCCCAGCCGCCGCCCGCGGCGGGGACGCCGGGCAGCGCCGCCACCCGGCCGGGCTGGCGGTCCACGCTCGAGGGCCTGCGGTTCGTCCGGCGGTCCCAGCCGGTGCTCGGCGCCTACGTGATCGACGTCAACGCGATGGTGTTCGGGATGCCCCGGGCGCTGTTCCCGGCGCTGGCGGCGACCGTGTTCGGCGGCGGGGCGACGACGGTGGGGCTGCTCTACGCGGCGCCGGGGGCCGGGGCGCTACTCGGCGCGCTCACCACCGGCTGGGTGGGCCGGGTCCGGCGTCAGGGGCTCGCGGTCATCTGCGCGGTCATCGTCTGGGGAGCGGCGATCGCCGGCTTCGGCGTCGCCCACTGGCTGCCGCTGGCGCTGGTCCTGCTCGCGGTCGCGGGCTGGGCGGACGTGCTGTCGGCGGTCTTCAGGAACACGATCATCCAGTTCGCCGGGCCGGACGGAATGCGCGGGCGGCTGATGGGCGTGCAGATGGCGGTGGTGGCGGGCGGGCCCCGGCTCGGCGACCTGGAGTCGGGGGCGGTCGCGACCGCCTTCGGCGACACCGCCTCGGTCATCTCCGGCGGGCTGGCGTGCATCGTGGGCGCGTTCGCGGTCGCCCGGGCGCTGCCCGGGTTCACCCGGCTGCGGTCCGAGCTGCCACAGCAGTCGGCGGTTGACGCCGCCGTCGAGGCGGCCGAGGCCGAGGTCACCGCCGAGCTCGAGTAGCGCCAGCACTTCTTGCTGTTATCATCAAAAGGTGGCTATTCAGAAATTATTGTGCGACGTTTCAATACGTTTTCCGAATGTATTGTCGCACAATAATTTTTTTGCCCGGGCTTTTTGCTGTTATCAGCCGGCTGGAGTGGCTCGCGGGGGCGGAGCGGCTAAGGAGGCGGGCGGCTAAGGAGGCGGGGGCGGCGGCGGGGGCGGGGCGGCTAACAGGCCGCTTCCCACAGGTTCAGCCATTCCCGCTCGCGGTGCCAGCCGTCGGGCAGGTGGAGGGCGATGCGGCCTCGGCCGCGCCGGGCGGTGCGGGCGGCCACGGCGATCAGGTCGCGGCGGATGGTCGCGGCGCGGGCCTTCGCGAACGTGAGGCTGGCCAGGGCGCCAGCCGCGCGGACCAGGTTGTGGGCCATCGCCGCGATCGAAAGCCACGCGGCGTTCGCGGCGAAATGACCTGATGGCAGGTGGGCGAGCGGGCCGCTGGTGACGTCGGCGAAGACCTGCTCGACGATCGCGTGGCCGCGGTGCTGCCCCTCGGCCTGGACGAGCTCGAAGGGCGAGTCGGTGAACACGGCGTGGTGGCGCCAGACGGGGAACAGCTCGTCCATCCCCTGCGCGGCCTTCTCGTTCTGGTCGCGGACCCGGCGGACGATCAGCCGGGCGGTGACGGCCCTGCCCTTCTTCGACGCGAACGCCGTGTACTGCGTCTCGGCGACCTCGGCGTCGGAGATCCAGCAGCCCAGCTGGTCGTCCCAGACCGCCTGCGGGTACTTGATGGCGGTCCAGGCGCCCTCGGGGATCGCGGCGATCGCCGCGCGGACGCTGCTGTTCATCGGGACGGTGACGGAGAACCGGGCGCCGTGCGCGCGGACCGCGCCGGTGACCGCGGCGTTGTAATAGGCGGAATCCATCCGGACGATGATGATCCCGGTGCAGCCGCACTCCCGGGCAGTGCCGATGGCCCGCGCCGCGAGGCTGGCCGCGCCGCGGGCGGAGGCGGCGTTCCCGCCGCGCAGCCGGGTGGCGGCGATGACCGGCGCGGACAGCGGAGTGCTGATGACCGCGGCCAGCGCGTTCAGTCCCCGGACCAGCACCGACTTCCCCTGGATCTTCGTGTGCCCGAACTTCGCGCCCTGCTTGGCGTGCCCGTAGACCCGCTTCTGCATCGAGTCGATGTCGACGAACGCCAGCACGTCCGCGCCGGGCAGCAGCGGCGCCCCCCGCGCCAGTCTGACCAGGAACTCCCGGCCCGCCCTCTCCAGCTGGGCGACGTTCCCCCAGGTATAAGAGCGCAGATGAGAGCCCAGCGTGGACGGGGCGCGGACCCCGCCGAACAGGGCGCTCATAGCGCCGTGCCGCAGCAGGTCCATGTCATCGATGCTGTCCGCGCCGGCCGCCATGCCCGCGACCATGCACGCGACTTTCAGGTGCGCGTTCACCCCGCACTCGCCACCGGGGCGCACGTGCCCTGCGACCAGGTCGCCCAGGCCCGCGCGCTCCGCGAGGGCCATCACCGGGACCAGGCCGGCGTGCGACACGAGGTTCGGGGCTGGAGGCGGGGGCGGCGGCGGTGGGCGGGGCGGATTAGCGTGGGGGCGGCGGTGGGGGCGGCTACCAGGGTGGCTATTTCGTCGGGGGTGAGCGTGAGGCCGAACTCGTCGGTGAGGGCGGCCGCGAATTCGGCGTCGGTCAGCACGCGGCGCTCCTTGACGTGGCCGGGGCGGACGACCGAGTAGGACCGGCCGAGGATCGACCGGATCGCGTCCGGGTCGCGGCGGATCAGGATCGGCAGCTTGGTGAACCACGAGTCCGGGTGGGTGGACGTGTAGTGGTTGGACACGACCACGTCGATCGGGTGCGTCCCGGCGTCGTCCCAGCGGTGCAGGGTGACCCACTCGCCCGCCTGGTACTCGCGGAGCTTCCAGACCTCGTCGCCGTTTTCCTGGTCGGGGGTGATCTCGTAGATCCAGCCGTGCGACCTCCTGCGGGCCGCCGGAGCGGTACCGCCGCAGTGACAGCGGGCCGGGCGGGGACGAGCCGAAGCCGGGGTCGGCCAGCCACACCCCGGTGCCCGACTGGACCCGGAGCGTGAGGTGGGTGCGGGCCCGGGCCGGGCCGCCGTCCGGGCCGACCCGGGCGAGCATCCGCTGAACGGTGAAGCCGAGCCGCTCGAGCACCGCGCCGAACAGCTGCGCCTGCTCGTAGCAGTAGCCGCCGCGACCGCGGAAGACGATCTTCTCCTGGATCGACTCGAGGTCGACCGCGACCCCGCCGCGCAGGAACACGTCGAAGTTCTCGAACCTGATCGCGGCCAGGTGGCGTGCGTACAGCCCGGTCAGCGTCGCCTCGGTTGCGTCGCGCGGGCCGGTGTAGCCGATCCTGGTCAGGTAGGCATCGAGGTCCAGCGCGGCGACGGACCAGTCATCCACGGTCCGTTCGGGCGAAAGATTTTCAGCCATTGGCGACGGGGGTCTCGGCCGGGACCTCAGCCGGGGCGGGCTTGCTTGTCACCATCTTGGCGATCAGCGCGCCGGCGGCCAGGCCGCCGGCCACGAAGCCGACCGCGGCGAGCTTGTCGGGCAGGCCGGGGCCGATCTTGTACTTGCCCGGGCCGGCCGCGGCCAGGGTCAGCGCCAGCGTCAGGTAGACGACCGGGAGCTCGACGCCGCTGGTCGTCGCCATCAGGCCGCCCTCCCGGTTGTGGGTGGCGGCGACCGCCATCGCGCCCGCGACCGCGAGCGGGCCGGCCGGGAAGGCGACGCCGGTGATCGTGAGGGCCCCGCCGGTGAGCTCGGTCGCCGCCGCCGCCATCGCCATCTCGCGACCAGGGGCCAGTCCGTGCTTTTCGAAGACCGCGCCGATCCCGTCGAGGCCCGGGCCGTTGAACTTGCCCCAGAGCTTCTGCGAGGCGTGGATACCCATGTACCCGCCGAGCAGCAGCCTGGCACCGAACAGGGCGGCGTCGCGCATGGTGGTCCTCCGAGTCTGTGGCCGACGGCCTTACCTTTATATACAGTGCTGCTAACGGTCGGAAAGTGGCGGGTCGAGTGCGTTGTCGGTATCGGCGGCGCGTATGGGTGGTTCTACCTAATCTGGCTGCGGAGTTGGCGCTCGGTATGACGCTCGATCGCGTTCGGTGATATCTCTGAACGAACGGGCCATCAGGACCGTTACCAGGCTCGGCTTCAGTACGTCGATGCGGCGGTGATGGGTGCAGTGACTGGACGCGCTCCGCAGGATGAGGTCACCGACTTCGTCGGCCGGCAGGGCGAGCTGGCGCAGATCGCCGCCATGCTCGAGCGGGGCCGGCTGGTCACCGTGGTCGGGCCGGGCGGGGTCGGCAAGACTCGGGTGTCGCTGGTCGCCGCGGCGCGGGCGGCCGGGAACTACCCCGACGGGGTGTGGATCGTCGAGCAGTCCGGCCTGCGCGACCCGCTGCTGCTGCCCAACACGGTCGCGAGCGTGCTCGGCCTGCCCGAGCAGGACGCGCGGTCGGCGCTTGACGCGCTGCTCGAGTACCTGCGGGACAAGCGGCTGCTGCTGATCCTCGACACCTGCGAGCACCTGCTCGACGCGTGCGCCGACCTGATCCAGGCGATCTTGCCCGAGGCCCCCGGCGTGACCGTGCTCGCGACCAGCAGGCAGCCGCTCGACACCCTGGGCGAGCAGAACTTCGCGGTCCAGCCGCTGCCGGTGCCCGACTCCGACACGGCCGAGCTGGCCGAGCTTGACCGCGGCGGCGCGGTTGAGTTGTTCGCGCTGCGCGCGGCGGCGGCGGTGCCGGACTTCACCGTCACCGCGGCCAACGCGGCCGACGTGATCGGCCTGTGCCGGCGCCTCGACGGGATACCACTCGCAATCGAGCTGGCGGCGGTGCAGCTGCGCGGGCTCGCGCTGGACGAGCTCACCCGGCGGCTCGATCACCGGTTCGCGGTGCTGACCGGCGGGCGGCCGGGGGCGCTGGAACGGCACCAGACGCTGCACACCGCGATCGAGTGGTCGTACGGGCTCTGCTCGCTGCCCGAGCGGCGGCTGTGGTCGCGGCTGTCGGTCTTCGCCGGGACGTTCAGCCTGGCGGCGGCCGAGGAGGTCTGCGCCGAGGTCGAGCTCGAGCGCGGCGACGTCGTCAACGCGCTGATCGAGCTGGTCGACAAGTCGGTCGTGCTGCGGGAGGGCTCGCGCTACCGGATGCTGGACACGCTACGCGAGTTCGGCGCCGACCGGCTGGCGGAGTCGGGCGAGGAGGCGGCCTGCCGGGCCCGGCACATCGGGCGGTACCTGTCGAAGGCACGGTACTTCGGCGACCACTTCGCGGACGACGACCAGATGGTGCGCTACCACGAACTGCGGGAGACGCACTCGAACGTCCGGGCGGCGCTCGAGTACGCGCTCGGTGACCCGGTCGGGTCCGCCGTGCCCGCCGTGCCGGCAGAGCCGCCGGTGCCGGCCGGGGCGGGCGGGGCGGGCGGGATGTCCGGCGGCTCGGGCGTGTCCGGCGTTTCCGGCGTCTCCGGCGTGTCTGGTTCGGAGCTGGCGGGCGGAATCGACCGTGAGGCGGCGCGGCGGGCGCGGGCGAGACGACCGACCGGTGGCGGTCCGGGCTGGAGATGGCCTGCGCGCTGTACGGCTACTGGCAGATCTCGGGGCTGCTCGGGGAGGGCGGGTACTGGCTGACCAAGGCGCTCGAGCGATTCCCCGAGGCCGGCCGCGAACGGGCGCTCGCGCTGGTCAACCGGGGGTTCGTGCGGTCCTTCCACGGCGACATCACCGGCGCGCTGGCCGACTGCGAGGAGGGCACCGAGATCGGCCTCGCGATCGGCGACGATGCCATCGTCGCCCGCGGCTACCAGCACCTGCACCTGACGCTCACCTTCCTCGGACAGCACGACCGGGCGCTGACGGTCGGGACCGAGGCCCGGCGTCGGCTGCGCGCGTGCGGGGACCGGGCGGGCGAGCTCATCTTCATGGGCCAGCAAGGGCACCTGCACCAGCTCGCGGGCCGACCCCTGGAGTCGGTCGCCACCTGTGAGGAGGGCCTGGCGATGCTCGGCCCGGGCGGCGGCGAGCAGTGGCTGCAAGAGCTACCTGTACCTGATCTACGGTCTCGCGCTGTACCAGATGCCGGGCCGCGAGGCCGAGTGCGAGGCGGTCGTCCGCGAGGGGCTGCTCGGCAAGTCGAAGCTGGGCGACATCGTCGGCATGGCGTACGCGCTCGACATCCTCGGCTGGGTGTCGCTCAAGGTCGGCCTGCCCGAGCGGGCCGCGTGGCTGCTCGGCACCGCCGAGCCGCTCTGGGGCCGATGCGGGGCTCCGTTCAGCGGGACCGCGATCATGGAGCAGTTCCACCTCGACGCGGAGCGGGACGCGGCGGCGGCGATGGGCGGCGAGCGGTACGCGGCGGTGCACGGAACGGGGGTCGCGTACATGAAGGGGCAGCTGAACGACGTGGCGCGGGGCGCCTCGTTCCAGGTTCAGATCCCATAAGCGGTTCGCGACGCTACGCCGGCTGTTTGTTTATTTTTGTGTGTTCTTGTTGAACTTATTTGTCGTTCGCACGTCGGTCGAGACGTAGCGGATGCCGGTTGAGGCGGTTGAAGCCAGGGTCCGTCAGCGACGCGTTCGAGTCGGCACCATGCGTCACTCGCGCACCTCTGGCAGAGGCTGGCCGGCGTTTGAGCGTCAGCGTGTGCTCTTCGGGTCGCGGGGCGCCCCTTTTGGAACACAATGACGTCCAACGCGCTGAAAGGACGCCCGAATGGAACACAATGACGGCGGGCACCGCCACCAGAAGCGCCGGATGGGCAACTGAACTGCATTGCCCCCGGATTTCAACGGCGCTTGGTCATCAAAAAATTCGACGTTTCACTCATTGATGGTCATCGACATCGCATTTCTGTGCGACTAGACTGGGTCTTGGCAACCTTCCCTGACTTCCGACAGTCAGGCGGGCCGCCGGGGTGCTACCAACACCGCCGACGGCCCTTGACCATCCATCCGACCTAACCGGAGAACAGTCATGACGATCAGTCTGTCAAACCACCGCCCATCCACGTGCCCCGTCGACGGCTTCGACGAAGACCCATTCGACGAGGACACCCCCGACGAGGCGCGGTTGCGCGGCCTCACCCACCAGCAACTCGCCGACCGGCTGACGTGGCTGGCCTGGTACCAGCCAGGCGTCTTCACCGCGGTGATGGACTACATGGATTTCAGCGATGCCCTCGCCGCCGACACCGATCCCACCCGTCCCGACCTCGGCGATCGCGGCTCCGACGAGGCGCCCGCCCCGGTCTGCGGCCGGTGCGGCGCTGAGATCGGCATATTCATCAAGTTCGGCCTGGAGTGGAGGCACTACCGGGAGGGCACCGCGCTCGGGCAGGCGGAGATCTTCGACCCCGGTCACGCCGCGGAATTGGCTTGGCGCCGGTCAGGGGTCAGCTCCCGCTAGAACCTGACCGACGAACCAGCGAACCCAACAGCGCCCCGCCGACACCGGCGGGGCGCTGCGGAGGCTGGCGGCTGGTCAGGCGGTCGGGAGTTCCCGGCCGCCGCTGGCTCGCCAGTCGGAGATGCGGACGAGCGCTTCCAAATAGGCGAGGATGAAGGGGCCGTAGCGGTCGAGCAGGCCGTGCACGGTCGCGCGTCCACGGGCTGTTGCCGTCGGGCTGGAACTGGTCGAGGTCGACGGTGAGCGTGGTGGCGGGCTGGCCGAGCATCGCCGGGATGGCGGACGTCGCTCCCTGGCGGAGGCCGCGGATTTCGTTGGCTGACGGCTGGCCTCCGGCGGGAGCGCGGTGGCCGCTGGGACCGAGGTCGACTGGCGGGACGGATGGCGTCAGCCGGGGCGTGCGCTCGCGGACCTGGAAGCGGAGCTTGCCGTGGTGGGCCAAGACCAGGTATTTGGTGAGGTCGGGATCTGGGGATTCCGCTAGCAGTGCTGCCAGCGGGCCGTCGATGAGCAGCAGCGAGGCGAGCTCGTGGCGGAAGGCGACGCCGTCGGCGAACAGCAGCGGGCCGTTGCCGCCCGACTTGGCCCACGGGCGGCCGGCTTCGATCCTGGCCCTGTCCTCTTCATCGGCTACGGCGCAGATCGCGTCCTGCCAGATCTCGTGCGCCTTGCCGAGGTCGTGCAGGTAGCCGGCGATGATGGCGCTGCGGGCGGCCTCGGGCGGGATGCTCGGGGCGAGCACGGCGAGCAGCGCGGCGACCTGGTCGCGGACCTGCTCGCTGTGCTCGTCGAGCGACTGCCAGCGCCGGGGCTCGGCCTCGTCGGGGTCGTCCTCGGCGTGGAGCCTCGGCTAGCGCGTCAGCCGCCAGCGCCGCCTCGAGCTGCGAGCGCAGCCTCGGCCGCCGCGAGGGCGACGCGCGCCTGCCAGCTCGTCGGGCGTCAGCAGCTCGGGGCTGTCCGGCACCGGGCCGGGCGCCGACGGATCGAAGCCGGTTTCCACGTCGTAGCCGCCGTCGGCGGCGCTGACCAGCAGCACCTCGCCCGGGCGAGGCCGGGAGTGCGGCTGCTGGGTGATCCGGGTCCAGCCGTCCGCTGACCGGTCATAGCGCCAGACGGCGCGGTCCCGCGCGAGCGCGACGACGTCGCCGATCGGGACGCGGCAGCGGTACTCGGCGGGCGGGACCCTGATCTCCGGGTCGGGGGCTCCGTCCTCGCCTGGCGTCCAGGTCGCCCACGCGACCTCGACGTCAAGGTCTTCTGCGTCGCGCAGGTAGGGCGCGATGTCGACGTCGCGGCCGGACGGATCGGGCGAGGTGTCGAAGAGGCCGTCGAGGTCGGCGCGACGGATCACCGTGATCTGGCCTTGGCTGTGCGGGACATCGCGGGCCGTCAGGTCTTCGGTGGTCAGCCGCTTGCCTTCGAGGCGGGCGAGTTCGCGCGCCGTCGCGTCGATGTCCTCCTGCTGATACGGGAACGGGTCCGGCGGCGGGAGCCACCAGACCTCGGCGTCGTCGTTGAGCAGGCCGCTGCGGTTGCAACGGCCGGCTCGCTGGATCAGCGACGGCCACGGTGCCGCCTCGGTGACCAGCAGCGCGGCGTCCAGGTCGAGTCCCGCCTCGACGACCTGGGTGGCGACGACGATCCGGCCGCCGTGATCGCCGGGCTCGGCGAGGACGGCGGCCAGCCGCTCAGCTCGTTCGAGACCGCGAAAACGAGCGTGCAGCAGCGCGCAGTTGCCGGCGTCGGACCGCAGTTGCCGGTAGAGGCGCTGGGCGGCGTCGACGGTGTTCATCACGACGAGGGTGAGCGCGCTCGGCCGGTGGCGCTGCAGCACCGCGGTCGCGATTGCCTGGTCGTCGCCCGGGTCGGCGGGCAGACGTCGCACCCTACGGAGAGCAGTCAGACGGATGGCGAGCGCCTCGGACCGTTCGAGATCAAGGATTTGAATTTGCTTCTCGGTGGCCGGATTATCGGGCGTGCTGGGCAGCACGCCCGGGGGCATCGCGGACAGGCAGGTCACGCCGAACGGCTCGGCGGTGCCGATGCTCGCCGCGAAACCGGCCAGCCGACGCATCGTCGTCGTCGCCTGGGGCGAGAGCTGCGGTTCGTCGATGAGCCAGTGCGCGCCGTTGGTGACCAGGGCGAAGTCGATCGGGGCGATCGCACGGCTCACCGCGAACGACCGGACCAGCGCCGCCGAGACGAGCACGTCGGCGGTGCCGATCACGATCGCGGGCTTATGCAGGTCGTCCCGCCACTCCCCTTCGGTCTCCCAGCGCGCGCCCATCGCGACGTGCAGCGTCACCTCGTCGGTCAGCCCCAGGTTCGCCAGCCACTGGCGCGCCTGGCCGGAGACCTGTTCGGTCAGCGAGCGCTGCGGCAGCGCGTAGATCAGCCTGCGCGGGGTGCCGGCCGGATCCGGGCCGTACAGCCGCCGCCACAGCCAGGCGAGGATCACGCCGGTCTTGCCTCCTCCGGTGGGCGCCTGGACGACGTCCGGCAGACCGTCGCGCGCGATCCGCGCCTGATAGCCGTACGGCCGGTGTCCCGCGGCCTCGCGGAACAACGCATCAAATGTCTTCACTCGACCCGCTGCCCTTCAGGTCACGACGCATGGTGAATTCCCTCAACTTACAGACGACGGCCAAGACGTACGTCCTCACGACGCGGGACGCCGCTGGCCGAATTGTTCGCTGGCCGGGCCTGGCGTGAGACCCTGGCAGCTGTCCCCGTGGGGAACGGATGCGTCACCTGCACGCCAGGCGACAGCAACGACTGCCAGCCGTCAAGGAAGCCCGAGTGAACTGGAAACCCCGCGCCGCCCTTCGCTACGACCGGATCATCGCCACCGTGGCGGTCCGTCCCATCCCTGCGAGCTGGCTGGCCGCGCTCCGACCGGGCGGGCGGCTCGTCACCACCATCGCCGGCGCGAACCTTATCGTCACCGCAGATAAGACCCCGGACGGAGGCGCGTCCGGCCGCACCGAATGGGACCGCGCCGGCTTCATGCACAGCCGCACCGGACCCGGCTACCCGCCTGCCATGCTCGAGCGGTTCAGCCAAATCCGCGATGCCGAAGGCGACCAGGTCACGACGGCCCAGTTCCCTGTCGTCAACGTCAACGACGCCTGGGAGCTGTACTCGACCCTCGGCCTGATACTGCCCGGTGTCGAGCACCACTACGAAGAGGGAGCGGACGGACGCCGCACCGCGTGGATGATCCATCCGGACGGGTCGTGGGCGCGCGCCGCCGCGGCCGGCGACCAGACCCCCGTGATCCACCAGGCCGGCCCCCGCCGCCTCTGGGACATCCTCGACGTGCTGCGGCGTGACTGGCTCCGCGACGGGTCACTGCCCGCCTACGGCGCCGAAGTCACCATCAGCCCGGACGGAAGCCTTCACTTCCAGCGTGGAAGCTGGCAGGCCAGCATCGACGCCGAATGACAGCACATCCTGCTCGCTCGTGTCCCCCGGTTAGCGGGCACACGCCGCGCAGGCAGTAGCGAGACCGGTGACGAGGCGCCCCGGTCCGTTCGAAATCGAGAATTTGATTTTATTTTTTGAGCCTGTGTGCCCACGGTCGGGAGGAGCCGTGGCCTCGCGGAAACTCTCCGGATGCCTTCACCAGGCTCAGCGTCTTCTCTCAGGTGGGGCTGCTTAGGTAATGCCCAATTCGAACCGAATGCGGGCCCGGTGCGTTTTAAGCAGTGTGAGGCGGTCTGGTCTGATGCGGCGCCTGCGGGGGACGTCGCATCGGATGGGCCGGCGGCCGAGAGGAGAAGCTCGTGGGACGGGTTGGTCAGAGCAACGGAACGTTCCGCATCAACGTGCGGGTGCCTCGGGACATGGTCCGGGTGGGCGCGGCCGGGACCGGGGCCGACCTTCTCTTCACCGCCGCCGACGCCAGGAACGGCGGCGACGCCGCGATCGTGGTGTCGGTCACCGTGCTGCCGTTCGCGCTGCCGCCCGGGATCTCGGCCGGCGAGGCGCTGGCGGCCATGCTTCGCGCCCGCGACCGCGGTGACCGCGCGGTCGTCGAGGAGTTCCAGACCGCGGCCGGGCATCCCGCGATCGGGATCAGGCGGATCCGGCCCGGGGCGCCCCGCGAGAACGGCCGGCTGGCCGTCAACACCGGGCAGGCGCAGGTGCTCGTCGTCTACCGCGAGGTCGGCGCGCTCGGCGTGGTCAGCGGCGCCTGCCGCAGTCCGCGGGACCTGAACGCGACCGCCGCCCTAGTGTCCGGCCTGGTCGCCCGGATGACGGTCACCGCCGCCGCGCCCGGGATCGCGGCGGCGGCCCCGGCCCGGATTGACCGCTAGCGGCGGCGCCTGCGCCCGATCGCGGCGCCCGCGAAGCCCGCCGCCGCCGGGATCAGCGCGTGCAGGATCACGCTGGCGGCGAGCCGCCGCGCGGTCGGCGACACCGTGGGCAGGCGGTCGGCCAGGCCCCTCGAACGCGCAGAAACCGCCACCCCTGTCGGTTCCTGCGCGCCGCGGGCCGACCCGGCCGCCCCGGCTGGTCGGCGGGCGGCGGCCCGTCGCTCCGCCTCGGCCGGGGTCAGCAGGCCCCGGTGCACCAGCACCCGGTCTTCGGCGTCCTCGGCCAGCGCCTGCGCCTCTCTGAGCTTGTCCAGCATGCGCTGGGTTTCCTCCAGATCGACGACTTCCTGCGGCCCGGCCAGGCAGCCGACCAACCGGGATCGAGCGGCGTCGGCGATCTTGCGCGCCTGCCGTACCTCCGGATCGCCGCCAACCGCGTTATCCGGAGCCCTACTCACATCGTTCTCGGTGAGGAGCACTGCATGCCACCACCCTCCATTTCTTGACCACTAGCCTACCACGGCAACAGCGTTTTCCAGCAAATTCCAGTATCAAAGCGGTGGCCTCTCCAGCGCGGTGACGCGGTGACGCGGTGATGGCGCGCTAGGCAGCGCAGACGCGGTGCCGGGCGAGGTGCGCCATGAACGCCTGGTGCGCTTCCCAGCCGTCGGGGAACTTCACCGGCACGCCGAGGTGGACCGGCTCGGCGCTCGGGTGCGCGTCGAGCAGCTCGGGGATGCCCGCCCGGGCGACCACGATGCACGCGTGCCGGTGCCGCGAGGCCAGCACGCACAGCCGCCCGGCCTCGAGGTGGAACGCGGTCGCGTCACGGCGGCCGGACAGCGGGTGCAGCATGATCGTCACGTCGAACTCCCGCCCCTGGAGCCGGTTGGCGGTGTCGACGACAACATTGGTCACGCCTCGCTCCCTGAGCGCACGCTTCACGGCGGCGGTCTGGACGGTGCGGGTCACCCCGATGGCGATGCGGTCCGCGGTGACCGGGAGCGGCTCCGGCGACCGCTCCGAGATCGTGACCGCGCCGCGCTGCAGCAGCCGGGCGGCCAGCCCGGCGCAGGCGGCGACCGCCTCCGCGTCGGTCGGCAGGGTGTGCCGGTGGCCGAGCTCGAACAGCGCCCAGCCCGTCTTCGCCGCCGTCTCCAGGGCAAGGTCAAAAGAGTTTTGCCCGAACGGTCGCGTGTTCCACCTCATGGCGCCGATCGCCTTCCCCGGTCGCGGCGGCGAACCCGGTGAAGGGGTAGAACGCCTCCGACACGACCGTCGCGGCCGAGGCGGGCAGCCGCCAGGAGACCGGCAGCGTGTGGACCGGGATGTGGCTGTTGTTGGTGAGCAGCACCGCGACCGCGCTCGACATCGGGTCCCAGTTCAGGCCCAGCCAGCGTTCCGTCTCGACCGTGGAGAAGGGGTCGAGCTGACCCGGGTCCCCGACGAACAGCGCCTTGTCGAACAGGCGGGCCACCCGCAGCAGCGCGTCCGAGCGCATCTGGTAGGCCTCGTCGACGATGGCCCACGGCCAGGTGTCGGCTACGTCCTTGAGCACGGCCCACTTGGCGGCGGTGGCGACGACGACCGGGTGGTCGCTGAGGTCGGCGACCGAACTGCGGGCGGCGACGTTCTGGTGGGCGGCGACGCGTTCCGAGGGGATGTAGGCGGCGGCCGACAGGCGTCCGATCGGCGTGTCCGGGTTGTCGGTCGCGAGCCGGTCGATCAGGTCGTCGACCTGCTCGTTGGTCTGGCCGACGATCATCACCCGCTCCTGGTTCCTGGCGAGCTCGGCGGCGGCGCCGCACCACCAGGGTGGACTTGCCCGCGCCGGGCGGGGAGTCGACCACCACGCCCTGCGGCGTGGTCGCGAGGTCGGCGAGGATGCGGTCGGTCGCCCGGCGGGCGCGGTCGGCGGCCCCTTCGATGCTCACGCCTTGCCTGCTCGTGGGTCGGTCATGACCAGGGCTCCTGGGCGTCGTCGTCGGTGGGGGCGTACTCGGGCGGCGGGCCGCCGTGGGTCCACGGCGTCTCCTCGCGGCTCGGGAACTGCGGCGCGGGCTGGAAGTCGTCCCTGAGGGTGGTGTAGGTGACCCGGTCGCCCGCGGCCGGGGTGGTGCCGGGCGGGGCGGCCAGGGCGCGGCCCATGCCGCCGCTGAGCTCGAGCGTGACCAGGGTGCAGCCGGGCGCTCTGGCCGTCGGCGACGTCGATGACCTTGGCCGTCTGGCTGGGGTAGGCCGGGCAGGCGAGCGCCGCGCCCGGCTCGACGATGACCGCGTCGGTGGTGCGGCACGGTGAGCCACGGCCGGAGCCTGGGCTTCCTGCCGCCGGTGTCCAGCCGGGTCAGGTCGGCGTCGACCACCGTGCCCGCGAACGCCTCGCCGGTCAGCCGGTACTCGGCCATCACCAGCGGGTCGTCGTGGGCGCGCTCGACCGCGAGCCGCTGCTGTTCCCGTTCGAGCCGGGCGAGCCGCTTGGCCGCCGCGACCGCGCTGTCCCGGCGCGGCTGCGGGGCGCCGCCCTCGCGCAGCCAGGCCGCCTGGGCGGTGAACGACCGGCGGTCGTCCTTCCACCGCCGCTGCGCGTGCGCGGCCTCCGGCAGCGCCGCCAGCAGCGCGTGCGCGCGCCACATGAGGCCCCAGGTCGGGGCGAGCTGGGAGTGCAGGGCGGCGTCCATCGCCGCCTGCGCGCGGGCGAGGGCCGGGCCGTCGCCCGACTCGGTCGCCTCCCTGATCGCCTGCATCCGCCCTTCCAGCACCTCGTTGTCGAAGGTGGGGTCGGTGACCGGGCCGGCCGGCGGGCAGCGGACCGGGTCCTCGGCCAGCCGGGCGGCCTGCTGGCCGGTCAGGCCGTCGGCCGGGTCGATCCAGCCGAGCAGGGCGGCCAGGTTGGCGTCCTCGAGGTCGGACTGGCCGGTCGCCCAGTGGTCGGCCAGCGCGGTCGTCATCGGCAGCAGCAGGGCCGATCCGGGGACCTCGGCCCGCTCGGCGTAGTGGGTGAGCCAGCGGCCGAGCAGCGGGCACGGTCGGGCGGACGGCGTACTCGCCGTCGGTCCGCCGGAGCCGGGTCGAGCGGCCGAGCAGCCGCAGGAACGCGGCCGCGTTCGGGTTGGGGACGAGCAGCTGCGGTGCGTCCGGGAGCGGCTCGGGGTTGTCGGAGTTGTCGGAGTTGTCGGAGCTGTCGGGGCTGTCGGGGCTGTCGGGGTCGTCGGGGTCGTCGTCGGCCGGGAGGTAGCGGTCGAGGTGGCCGAGGATGACCTCGGCCAGGTCGGCCGCGAACTCGAATCGCCGGGCGCGGTCGCGCGGCTCGTAGACGGTGAGCGTCCGCGGCTTGTCCGGGTCGTCGCCCAGCATGACCGCCAGCGGGGCGCACGCCTCGCCCGCCAGCTGCAGCGGGATGACGACGAGGGGACGACGGGAGAGGTGGACGTGGCGGACGGCGCGGATCCGCTGGGCGCGGCCGGCGGCGGCCGCCTCGGCCCGCGCGAACGCGGTCAGCAGGGTCACGGCGGCTAGACCGCCTCCGCCGAGCAGCTGCTCGCGGAGCTGGGCGGCGCGCAGCAGCTGGGCCGCGATCTCCGCCTGCTCCGGGGCCGGGACCTGGCCGCGGGCGAGGCTGCGGGCCTGCGCGATGTACTCGATGCCGCCCAGGTCCTCGCGGACCGGCTTGCCGAGCGCGCCGGTGGTGCCGACCGCCTCGTCGCGGCACAGGAAGCAGAGCTCGCAGGTGGCCAGGCACTCGGGCGCGTAGTTGGCGGCGACCTGGCCGACGGCGGCGGACAGCTCGGCCGCCGGGCGGCGCGGCCGGCCCTGCGCGTCCGGGTCGAGGTCGAAGGTGAGCGTGTCCGGGTACTGGGCGAGCAGGTCCTCGATGCTGGCGATCCGGCTGAGCTGCCGGTCGAGCACGCCGAGCTGCCTGCGGACGTCGAGGCTGGCGGCGGTCGGCTGGCTGGAGAAGTCCCTCGGCGCGACCAGGATCGTCGCGTGGCTGACGGCGGCCGGGTCGCCGCCCGCCTCGGTCACCAGGTCGCGCAGGGCGCGGACGTAGACGGCGGACTGGATCGCGGCGGCGGCCACCTTGCCCGGGTCGGCCTGGCCGTCGATGACCGCGAACGACTTGATCTCGATGACGTGGAAGGTGCCGTCGAGCCGGAGCGCGATCAGGTCGGGCTCCAGGTAGGCGAGCCGGCCGCCGACCCGCAGGCGCAGCAGCGGGTGGTCGAGGAGCGTGCGGCCGGGCTGGTCGGGGGCGGTCAGCACGTGCCGGGTGTGCCGGTGCCTGACCTCGGCCGAGGAGTTGCCGCCGACGTCGTTGAAATCGGCGTAGCCGACCTCGCTGACGTCCAGGCCGAGCAGGTCGCGCAGCAGCATGAGGAGCTGGGCGGCGCCGTTCTCCTTGACCTGGGCCTCGAACGCGTTGCCGCGGACGATCGCGAACCGCGACTGGCCGAACGGGGCGGGGAAGCCGGCCTGCGCGGCGACCCGCTGCTTGTCCACGCCGGCCGCGTCCATCAGGGCCCGGCGGGCGCAGCCGGGGTTGGCGGCGAGGGCGGAGATCGTGCGGGCGTCGTGGTTCTTCGGCAGCGCCCGGCCGCGGAGCCGGTCGAGGGCGTGCTGCGCGGTCGCGCTCGGCTGACGCCCGGTCACTTGCCTGCGGCCCTTCCGGCGGCGTCCGCCCCGTGGTGCGCGTCCGCTCCGTCGTGGGCGCCTGCCCCGTCGCCGGCTCGGTCGCGGAACGCGGCGGTGCCGAAGAGCTGCTCGGCGTGGTGCAGGCCGCGCGCTCGCTCGGCCGCGGCCCGCCGGACCCGTGGTGTCGGCGTCGCGATGCACGGCCAGCTCGGCCCGCGCCGCCTCGCTGACGGCGGCCGGGTCGGCCCCGCCGCCGGGCGAGATCGCCCCGGAGACGGAGGCCGCGAACCGTTCAGCAGGCGGCGGGCCGCGGCCGGCGGCTCCGGTATCCGCTCGATCGCCTCGGCCACCCGGATCGCCGCCGTCAGGAAGTCGACCCGCGGCGACAGCGAGCCGATCACGCGCAGCTCGAGCGGCCAGGTCGAGACCGCGAGCAGGCCCCGGGACGGGGCCAGGTAGTCGGCCGAGAGCGCCGCGCAGATGTAATAGGGCCGGGCGAACGGCGCGGTGCGGAACGAGCGCTCCTCGTCACGCTTGAGGCTGGTGACCCGGGTGGTGGGGAACGTCGCGCCGAAGAACGCCTCGTGCACGGTGGCGATGAGCTTCGGAGCGGCCGGCACCTGGAGCAGGCTGAGCGCCTCGTAGACCTGCTCGCGCAGCGGCAGCAGCGACGCCGGCGCGGCCGGACGGCTCGTCCGGCGCGGACGTTTCGGTCTGCTCGGACGTTTCCGTCTGGTCGGACGTTTCCGTCTGGTCGGGGGCGGCCTCGTCGAGCGCGTCCTCCCACGCCCGCTCGGCCGACCTGAGGGCCGAACGGCGCTGCGCCGGCCAGCGCCCGGTCGCCGGCCAGGACCGCCTCGCGCACCGCGACCCGCAGCTCGTCAATCCGGCGTTCGAGCGCCTCAATGGTTTCAGCCACGGCCTCGATCATACCGGCAGCTCGCTGCGATTTCCAGCAATCTCCAGCATAGACGGAGCCCTGGGCGCGCCGCCAGGGCCAGGCCTCCGGGTGCGGCCCGGTCAGGGGGTGCCGTAGACTTACGGAAGCGTAGGTCGCTCGGTGAGCCGAAACTTCTATCCCGCGGACATCGGTTAGCCCAGGCACCGGTTAGACACCACAGACGTGGCACCACAGCCCACGTGACCGGCGAGATCAACTGTTACAGCCTGCGGCAACGCGACCACCCCGAGTCCTGGAGACGATTTTTCGTTGAGTGCCATGCCTGCAGAGCGTTCTGCCGTGCCCGAAACCGATGAGACAGAAACCGACGTAACCTTCGCCTCCCTTGGCGTCCCCGCCCCGCTGGTCGCGGTGCTCGCGCAGGACGGGATCATCAGCCCGTTCCCGGTTCAGGCGGCCACCCTGCCCGACGCCCTCGCGGGCCGCGACATCCTCGGCCGGGCCCAGACCGGGTCGGGCAAGACCCTGGGGTTCTCCCTGCCGCTCGTCACCCGGCTGGCCGGCGGCCAGACCGCCAGCGGGCGGCCGCGCGGGCTCGTGCTGGTGCCCACCCGTGAGCTCGCGACCCAGGTCCACGAGGTGCTCCGGCCGCTCGCGCGGGCGATGGGCCTGTGGCGTCACCACCATCTACGGCGGCGTCTCCTACGGCCCGCAGGTGACCGCGCTGCGGCGGCGGACCGACATCATCGTCGCCACCCCCGGCCGGCTGGCCGACCTCATCAACCAGGGCGAGTGCGACCTGGCCGACGTCGAGGTCATGGTCATCGACGAGGCCGACCAGATGGCCGACCTCGGGTTCCTGCCGATCGTGCGGCGACTGCTCGAGTCGACCCCGGCCGACGGGCAGCGGATGCTGTTCTCCGCCACCCTCGACGCCGCCATCGACGTGCTGGTCCGCCGGTTCCTCGACAACCCGGCGACGCACTCGGTCAACGAGAACTCGTCCCCGGCCGAGATCGAGCACCACGTGCTCACGATCGACCCGGCCAGGAAGCTCGAGGTGCTCGCGGCGCTGGTCGGCGGGGACAAGCGGTCGCTCGTCTTCACCAGGACCAAGCACGGCGCCGAGCGGCTCGCCCGGCAGCTCACCGAGCTCGGCATCCCCGCCGCCGAACTGCACGGCAACCTGCGGCAGGGTGCCCGCGCGCGGAACCTGGCCGCCTTCTCCAACGGCATCGCCCGGGTCATGGTCGCGACCGACATCGCCGCCCGCGGCATCCACGTCGACGGCATCGACCTGGTCATCCACGCCGACCCGCCCGCCGAGCACAAGGCGTACGTGCACCGCTCGGGCCGCACCGCCCGCGGCGGCGCCGACGGCGTCGTGGTCACGCTGCAGATGCGGTCGCAGGCCCGCGAGGTCACCGCGATGATGCGCAAGGCCGGCATCACCCCGCAGACCGCCGCCGCGTACGACCCGCAGGCGGACGTGCTGCGCGAGATCGGCGGCCCGCCCGCGCCCCGGGTCACGGTCTCGGGGAAGGTCTCCGAGCTGGTCAGGCCGGAGGACCGGCTGTCCGCGAACGCGGGCGGGCCCGGCGGCCGCGGCGGCTACGGCCGGGGCGGCTCCGGCCGCTCCCGCGACGACCGGCCGCGCCGCGACCGCCGCGAGTTCGCGCCCCGCGACCGCGACGAGCGGCCGGCCCGCTTCCAGCGCGATGACCGTCCGGCGCGGTTCGACGGCGACCGAGGGTTCGACCGGGGCCCGCGTCCCGAGCGGGACCGTAACGACCGGCCGTCGTCGGCCGCCCGCCCGTTCCGCGGCAACCGCGACGACACGAACTCCGGCGGCCCCCGGCCCGAGCGGAACGACTGGTGGCCCCGCGAGAACCGGCCGGCCAGCGGAAACGGGCCGGGCGGCGAGTACCGGCGGCCGGGCGCGGCCGGCGGCTGGCGGCCCGCCGGGGCCGGCGCGGCGAACCGCTCGGCGGGCGGCTACCGGGCCGTCCGCGACAGCAGGAACGGCGATTCAGGCGGCGATAACCGCGACGGATCTGGTCGCGGCGACCGGCCGTCGGCAGGCGGCCGGCCGGGTGCGGCCCGGGCCCGGTCCGGCTATTCCGACCGGGCGCAACGGGGCCCGCTAGACGCTGGATCGGCCGCCAGGACCGACATTTCTGACATATCTTCCCAGGCAGCGGGCTCGAGAGACGGGTCAGTTTTCCGTCCCGAGAACGGCGATCCGCGCCGCGGGATGGGGTAGATTAACCCTTAGCTGTTGTCGGACTTTGCGATCTTGAATTCGCTCGCGGTTTCAAGTAACGGACGATTTACAGGTCGACGCCCAAGTCTCGTACGGCGGCGGTATCCCACAGCTGACTCGCGTGAAGCGCGCGGGTCTCAGGCACGCCCAGAAGGACAAACAGCAAAAATGGCTCAGGGGACCGTAAAGTGGTTCAACGCGGACAAGGGCTATGGCTTCATCGCCCCAGACGACGGTAGCGGTGACGTCTTCGTTCACTTCTCCGCGATCGAGGCGAACGGGTACCGCAGCCTCGAGGAAAACCAGAAGGTCGAGTACAGCGTGACCCAGGGGCCTAAGGGTCCGCAGGCCGCGCAGGTGCGGGCCGTCTGACGAAGACCATCCGGCGGCGGGTCCTCGCGTCCCTGCGCGAAGGCCCGCCGTCGCGGTTTTCCAGGCTCTCGCCAATCTTAGTAAGTCGCGAAGCAACTCACTGCTCTCAGTAGGTCGCGCGATCTTGGCCGCTGAATTTCACCAATCAAGGCCGCGCGATCACTGGCGCATGAGCGCGATCGCCCAGTCGGGCTTGACGAAGGACACGAGCCAGCGCGGCCAGACCATGGCACCGTGACAGCGGAACGCGGCGACGTCCCCGTCGGTCACGTCAAAGGCAAGGTCGCGGCTCGAGTACCGGCCCGACCGGATCTTGGTGGCCGGGGTCGATCTCCGCCTCCACGGTCTCCGAGTACGCGATCGCGGCGATGGGCTTGCCGTCGAGCTCGATCTCGAACTGGCCGCGGCGCAGCTCTATCACCATGCCGTTCGCGTGTCGCGTCAGCCTCGGCGTTGCCGTCACCGATGCGCTCCTCTGCGTGCGCCTGCCGCCCGCGAGCGCGTGGACAGTTGAGGACGCGGGCTCGCCGGGCGGCACCCGCTACTTCGGCGTGTTCGCATGGCGCCGCGCTTCCCTTCCGCTTCGCCTCGCCTCGTTGTACGCTCGATTTTGAGCGACCGCTTAAAACGATCGCTCAAGATCTTGATCGTCGGAGGGGAGCGCTCGTGCGTGACACCAGGGACGCGCTCATCGTCGCCGCCATCACCACGCTGCGCGAGTCGGGGTTCGCGGCCGCCAGCGCCCGGCGGATCGCGGCCGAGGCCGGCTGCAACCAGGCGCTGATCTTCTACCACTTCGGCTCGGTCCCCGACCTGCTGATGGCCGCGCTCGAGGAGGTCAGCGCCCGGCGGATGGCCGCCTACCGCGAACTGCTTGACCGGACCGGGACGCTGGGCGAGCTCATCGACGCCGCCCGGACGGTCTTCGAGGCCGACCTCGACTCCGGCAACGTCACCGTGCTGGCGGAGATGATCAGCGGGTCGCACTCGGTGCCGGGCCTGGGCGAGCGGGTCAGCGCCTGCCTGGCGCCGTGGCGCTCGTTCGCGGAGACGGCGGTGCGGGACGTGCTCGCCTCGTCCCCGTTCGGGTCGCTGGCGCCGGCCGGCGAGATCGCGCACGGCGTGGTGGCCGGCCTGCTCGGGCTGGAGATGCTGGCCAGCCTGGACGGCGACCGGGCCAGCGCCCTTGCCCTGTTCGACCGCGCCCGCGCGATCGCCGACGTGCTCGACCGGGTCCGGCCGCTGGCGGGCCTGCTCACCCTGGCATCTTCAACCCGCCCGGCTCGGCCGGCTCCGCCCGCCCGTCCCGCTCCCCCAGGCAGACCGGAGGCATGATGCAGACCGACGTGGTAACCGGCGCATTCGGCTACTCGGGCGCGGCGATCGCGCGCGAGCTGCTCGCCGCCGGGCACCGGGTGCGCACGCTCACCGGCCACCCGGGCCAGGCCCCGGCCGGCGTCCGAGATCGACGCGCGCCCGCTGGACTTCACCGACGCCGACGGGCTGGAGCGCGACCTGCGCGGCGCGCACACCCTCTACAACACCTACTGGGTGCGGTTCCCGCATGGCGGCGAGACCCATGCCGCGGCGGTCGCGAACAGCCGGGTCCTGTTCGCCGCCGCGGCCCGGGCCGGCGTCCAGCGGATCGTGCACGTCTCGATCACCCACGCCGACGCGGCTTCCCCGTACCCGTACTTCAGCGGCAAGGCCGCGGTCGAGGCGTCCCTGCACGATCTGGGGGTCCCGTACGCGATCGCCCGGCCCGCCATCCTCTACGGCGGCCACGGCGTGCTCCTCAACAACATCGCGTGGCTGCTGCGCCGCCTGCCGGTGTTCGCGGTGGGCGGGCGGGGCGAGTACCGGGTGCGCCCGATTCACGTCGACGACCTGGCCCGGCTCTGCCTGCAGCTCGGCGCGCGGACCGACCGCGTCACGGTCGACGCGGTCGGACCCGACTCGCTCGCCTTCCGCGACCTGGTGCTCGCGATCCGGGCGGCCGTCGGCAGCCGGGCGCTGGTCGTGCCCGCGCCCGGCTGGGCGATCACGCCGTTGTCGGCCGCCCTCGGCGCCGCGCTGCACGACGTCCTGCTCACCCGCGACGAGTACCAGGCGATGGCGGACGGCCTGGCCGACTCCGCCGCCCCGTCGACCGGCTCGACCAGCCTCACCGAGTGGATCGCCGCGCACGGCCCGGAACTCGGCCGCAGCTATGCCAACGAGCTCACCCGCCACTACCGCTGACCACCGCGGCGTATGGATCCACATTCTGACGCGACATATCGCGTTTGTGGTCGTGGGCCGCTAGCATGTTGCGCATGACTGACGTCCATCGGGATCTTCGGCACCCGTCCGGCGGCCAGCTCGCCGGTGGCGGGGTGGACCTTGAGCTGCGGGCCAGTGACGCCGACCGGGACCGGTCGGCGGCGGTGCTTGGCGGCGCCCTCGCGACCGGGCGGCTGACCAGCGCCGAGCACGCCGAGCGGCTGGACGCGGTCTACACCGCGAAGACGATGGGCGACCTCGCCCCGCTCACCCGCGACCTGCCCGCCGAGGACGGCGCGGGCGCGGTCGACGGCGGCCGGGCCGAGGTCGCGGCCCGGTTCAGCAAGGTGATCAGGTCCGGGCGCTGGGTCGCCGGGCGGCACACCAGGCTGACCTCCCGCTTCGGCGCGCTGATCGTCAACCTGACCGACGCCGTGCTGCCGGGCCGCGAGATCACGCTGGAGGTCGACGCGTTCTGCGGCAAGCTGATCGTGATCGTCCCGGCCGGGGCGCACGTGGTCGACGAGGGCGGCGCGCTGTTCGCCAAGCGGGCCGTTTACGGCCGCAACGATCGGGGCGACGCCGACGGGCCGGTGATCAGGGTCGTCGGCGACGCCCGGTTCTCCAAGGTCGTCATCCACCGCGGCCGCTTCGACCGCCACGAGTCGCACTGGACTCAGCAGTAGTCGCCTAACGGCTGGCCGCCGCCGCCTCCGCGTGGCCGCCGTGGGCGGCGAGGGCGCTGGCGACGGCGGCCGCGTCACGGTCGCGGTGGCCGGCCGGGACCGCGGGCAGCAGATCGTCCCAGATCGCCAGGCAGGTCCCGCGCAGCTGGGCGAACCCGGCCGGGCGGGCGAGGAAGAAGACGTGCAGGTGGGCCGAGCCGTCACCCCAGCGGGAGACGTGCGCGCGGGCGATGTGCGGTAGCTCCTCGATCGCGCGCACGATCCGGACGGTAAGCAGGCCCAGTTCGGCGGCCCGGTCGTCGGGGAGGTCGGCCAGATCGTAGTGCTCGATCGGCTCGAGCACCAGCAGCAACGGGATTCCCGATTCCGCGCTGAGCTGTTTCAGCCGCCAGTGCTCATCGGACCAGACCACCTCGGGGTCGGCCACGCAGCCCGGGCACGGCCGGCCGCCCTCCCCCAGGCGCGGCGGCTCGGGGAGCGCCGGCCGGGCCAGCGGGGCCACCCGCAGGCCCTCCTGCTCGAACGGGAACACCTCCCATCCGGCCATCCGGGACAGCGGCAGCCGCCCCTCCTCATCGGCCGCGGCAATCGCGTGGGCGTAGAACTCCTCGGGGCTCATGACCATCGGGCCAGGATAAATCCTGGCGAATCCGGACGGGCTAGTTCATGGCGTCGAGGATGGCGGGGAGGCCGGCGGTCAGCATCTTCGTGCGGACGCGGCCGAGCAGCTCGTCGGTCGTCGTCTACGCGGCCGTCAACCAGCGTCCTATTCGATCGGCGCCTGGTGCGAACCGGGGCTGCCGTAGGTGTGCCTGGCCTGTTCGAGTGCGCTCAGATTGCCGATCCGGGTGTAAGCGGCCCTGCCCTCCGGGGCGTTGGCGAGCAGGCCGCGGACGCCGGCCAGCGTCTTGAAGCCCTTGCTGTACATCCAGTTCTCAAGGCCGTCGAGCAGCACCCGGGCATGTTGCGGGCCGTGCCGAAGCAGCGCCGACGTCGTCATCACCACGTCCGCGCCGGCCAGCAGGTAGGCCGCCACGTCGGCGGCCGAGTCCACGCCTGTCGACGCCGCCAGCGAGCAGCGGACCAGGCCGTGCAGCCGGCTGATCCAGGCGCGCGACAGCGCCGACTCGGCCGGGGACGAGAGCCGGAAACCCCGGGAGACCGTGAACGTCTCCGGATCGATATCGGTCTGCAGGAACCGGTTGAACAGCACGAGGCCATCGGCGCCGGCCTGGTCGAGCACGGTGGCCATCTCGCCGAGCGAGCTGAAGTACGGCGACAGCTTCACCGCGACCGGGATCGAGACGACCGCCTTGACCGTGGTGAGGATCTCAGTGTAGCGGCGTTCTGCGTCGCGCGCCGGGATCAGCGGGTCGCCCGGCAGGTAGTAGACGTTGAGCTCGATCGCGGACGCGCCTGCCGCCTGCATGGCTGACGCGTAATCCGTCCAGGCGCCAGTCGAGCCGCCGTTCAGCGACGCGATCACCGGGATGTCGACCTCGGCGACCGCTCGCTTGATCAAGGCCAGGTACCGGGCGGGCCAGTCCCCGCCGCCCGGGCCCCCCAGATCGCGGAAGTACTTTCGCGCGTCGTCGCGACCTTCCGCTCCGCCCTCGGCGGGGAACCAGTCGCGTTCGTCCCCGGTCGGGAGTTGCTCCTGGAAAAGCGAGGGCAGCACGACCGCGCCGACTCCCGCCTCGGCAAGTTTGGTGATCCCCGCGAGCGAGCCGGTCAGCGGACCAGCCGAAGCCACCAGCGGGTTGCGCAGGGTGAGCCCGAGATAACGCGTGTGCAGATCCATGAG
Source organism: uncultured Actinomycetota bacterium (assembly GCA_963836195.1). Lineage (GTDB taxonomy): Bacteria > Actinomycetota > Actinomycetes > Streptosporangiales > Streptosporangiaceae > Trebonia. The sequence goes on from CAWIIX010000008.1 coordinate 256,261, forward strand.
CTCCTCACTATCTGGAGTCAGTGCTTGACTGATCTGTAGCGATGATGAAACCCACCGTGCACCTTCCCGGACTCGCTGATTAGGGGAGAAGGTCCCGGCTCCGAGGGACGTTGGAATGCCCCTCTCTTGGAGGCGGCCGGACCAGGTCCGTCGAACGGGCATTTGATTGTTGCGATAGCATGTTCGCATGAGCGTGGCTGTACAGGACTCACTGCTTGACTTTGGTGATGAGCCGACGCCCGCGGCGCTGCGGCCGGAACGGGTGCCGCTTACCCACGGGGCCTGGATTGACGTCCAGCGCGGCTGGCTGTCGGGGTCGGCGGAGCTGTTCGGGCGGCTGGTCGAGGGGGTGCCGTGGAAGGCGGAGCGGCGGCGGATGTACGACCGCACCGTCGACGTGCCGCGACTTCTCCGCTTCTACGGCGAGGACGAGACCCTGCCCGATCCCGCGCTTGACGTCTGCCGCGACGCGCTGAACGCGCATTACCGCCAGGAGCTGGGCGAGCCGTTCAGGACGGCGGGGCTGTGCTTCTACCGGGACGGGCGGGACGGCGTCGCCCCGCACGGTGACACCATCGGGCGCGGATCGACCGAGGACACCATGGTCGCGATCGTCTCCGTCGGCACCGCGCGGCCGCTGGTGCTGCGCCCCCGGGACGGCGGGTCGGCGACGCTCCGGTACAACCTGGGACACGGGGATCTCATCGTGATGGGCGGCAGCTGCCAGCGGACCTGGGAGCACGGGGTGCCCAAGTCGGCCCGTCCGACCGGCCCCCGGATCAGCGTCCAGTTCCGACCGCGCGGAGTCCGCTGAACCCATCGGCCGCCAGCGGCCGCAACGCGGGCCGGGGCGATTAGGCTCATGGGTGTGGGTGACTTCCCGTTGCTGGTGGCGACCGATCTGGATGGGACGATCATCCGCGGTGACGGGACGATCTCCGCGCGGACCGTCGCCGCCTTCGCCCGGGTGGAGGCGGCCGGGGCGCGGTTCGTCCTCGTGACCGGGCGGCCGCCCCGGTGGATGCGGGAGGTCGCGGCGATCTTCGGGCACCGGGGGACGGCCATCTGCGCGAACGGGGCGCTGGCGTATGACATGCGAACCGACGCGGTCACGGCCCGGCACCTGATCCCGGCGCCGGTCGCCGCCGCCGCGGCGGCGGCGCTGCGGGCGGCGGTGCCCGGCATCGGGATCGCGGTCGAGTACCCGGACGGGCGCGCCGCCGACGAGCTCTACCAGGCGGTCAACTGGGACATTAACCAGACCCTGCCGCGTCCGGGCGACGCGGTGATGTTCTCCCGGGCCGCCTCCAAGCTGCTCGGCCGGCACATCGGCTACAACTGCGACGACCTGCTGGCGCTGGCGCTGCCCGCGATCGGCGACCTGATCAGCGTCACCCACTCCAACGGCAAGGGCCTCATCGAGGCCTCCGCCCTCGGCGTGTCCAAGGCGTCGGTCGTGGCCGAGCTCGCGGCCGATTTCGGGATCGCCCGCGAGTCGGTCCTCGCGTTCGGCGACATGCCCAACGACCTGCCCCTGCTGGCCTGGGCGGGCACGTCCTGCGCGGTCGCCAACGCGCACCCGGACGTGCTCGCGGCGGCCACCCACGTCATCGGCAGCGTTGACGATGACGGGGTGGCGGAGTACCTCGAGCGGATCTACCCGTAGCGGCGGGACGCGGCGCAGAAAACGCGCCGCTTCTTGCTGTTATCCGCCTCGAGGGGGGTGCGGAACAAGATAGTGGATCGTTGTATACACCGGGATGTACACAACAGTCCATTATCTTGGCTGACGGGAAAAAGCTGCTCACTTCTTGCTGTTACCCGCGTCGTGGCGGGCGCTAGAGCGGGGGCGGAGCTGCGTCCGGCCCGGCTGCGGTCGGCCCCTGTGTGCCAAATGCGCGTTTGGGCTCACTCTTGCCGGCCCAAACGCGGATTTGGCACGTCGGCGGGTGGGCGCGTGGGCGGGCGGTAGGGGCATTGGCGACGGGCGGGTGGGGTCGCGCCGCGGGGAGGCGGAGGCGCGTGCCGGGGGGGCGCGTGCCGGGGGGGTGAGGTGGGGGTGCGGGGGTGCGGGGGTGAGGTGGGGGTGCGGGGGTGAGGTGGGGGTGCGGGGGTGAGGTGGGGGTGCGGGGGGAGGTGGGGGGTGCGGGGGGGAGGTGGGTGGTCAGGTGCCGGTGGGGCCGAAGCGCTCGGTTTTGATGGTGGCGGGGGCGTGGCCGGCGTCTACCAGGAGGGACGTGGCGGCCTCGACGAAGCCGGAGGGGCCGCAGACGAAGGTGTCAGGGGTCGTGTCCGGCGGGAAGGCTGACGCGGCGATGACGGCGGCGTTGATGCGGCCGGGGGGCACGCCCCGATGGGCCGAGCGAGTGTAGAGGAGGGTGAGGGAGAGGGGCGAAGACAGGGTCCGTTCGGACAACTCGGAAGCGTAGATGACGTCGGCGGGAGAGCGGACCGAGTAGATCAGCCCGACCGGGACCTCGCTCTTGGCCGCGCCGTGGGCGCGGATCATGGACATCAGCGGGACGACGCCGGAGCCGCCCGCCAGCAGCATCAGCGGCCGGGTCGAGTCCGGCGACCAGGTGAACCAGCCGCCGATCGGGCCGCGCAGGTCGAACTGGTCGCCCGGCTCGGCGATGCCGGCCAGGTACGGCGACACCTCGCCGTCGTCCAGGCGCTGGACGGTGAACTCCAGGCGGCCGGGCTCGGGAGCGGACGCGATCGAGTAGGAGCGCTGGGCGGAGTAGCCGTCCTCGGCCGTCAGCCGGACGTCCGCGTGCTGGCCGGGCAGGTGCCCGGGCCAGCCCGGCACCTCCACCACGAGCGTGCGGGCGGTCGCGGTCTCGTCGGCCGTCGCCTTGATGGTGGCGGCCAGCCACGGCCGGGGGCCGGAGATCAGTCGCCCTGGTACCGCTGCTCGCGCCACGGGTCTCCGTAGTCGTGGTAGCCGAGGTTCTCCCAGAACCCGTGTTTGTCGGAGCGCATCAGGTCGAGGCCGGTGACCCACTTGGCCGACTTCCAGAAGTACAGGTGCGGGACCAGCAGCCGGGCCGGGCCGCCGTGCTCGGGGCGGAGCGGCTGCCGGTCGTACTCGTAGGCGACCCAGGCCTGGCCGTCACGCAGGTCGGGCAGCGGCAGGTTGGTCGTGTAGCCGCCGTAGGACCTGGCCATCGCGTAGCCCGCGTCGGTGGTCACGCCGTCCAGGAGCGTGTCGATCGAGACGCCCCGCCACCGCGTCGCCAGCTTCGACCACTGGGTGACGCAGTGGATGTCGACCGTGATGTCCACCGGCGGGAGCGCGGTGAACTGCTTCCAGTCCCACCGGCGGGTCTCCCCGGTCTCCGTGGTGATGGTGAACGTCCAGGTCGCGGTGCGGACCGACGGCGTCGGGCCGGTCTGCAGGACCGGGAACCCGTGCTCGAGGTACTGCCCCGGCGGGAGCTTGACGTCACCCGGCCCGCGCCCGGTGAAGCCCCGGGAGATCGTGTTCATCGGGCCTACGGGTTCAGCATCGACCGCCAGTTGTGCGGGACGCGACCGGCCGGGCCGGGGGTCGGCTGGTCGGCGGGGTGACTCATCGGGGCGGCCAGTTCCGGGCCGCTCTCGTAGAAGTCCTCGTTCGGGTAGGACCAGAACCACTCTTCCCCCGGCTCATAGGAGCGGATGACCGGGTGGCCGGTCTCCTTGGCGTGCCGGGTGGCGTGCTGGGCGGGCGAGTTGTCGCAGCAGCCGATGTGGCCGCACTGGGTGCACCGGCGCAGGTGCAGCCACCAGCCCTGGTCCGCCTCGCACTCGACGCAGCCGGGGCCGCTTGGCGGCACCGACGGGTCTACACCCTGCATCATCTCTGTCATGTTCCCTCCACTGGCGTCGCTGTTCCCTCAGATGACGTCGGCGCTTCCAGCGGCAGCCGGATCTGGAAGCGGGTGTCACCGGGTACGGACTCTACCTGGAGGTCGCCGTGGTGCTTGTTGACCACGATCCGCCAGGCGATGTCGAGGCCGAGGCCGGTGCCCTCGCCGACCGGCTTGGTGCTGAAGAACGGCTCGAAAATCCGGTTCCTGATGTCGGCCGGGATGCCGGGCCCGGTGTCGCCGATCTCGATCAGCGCGCAGTCGCCGTCCCGGGCGGTGCGTATGGTCAGCGTTCCCGTCCCGCCCATGGCCGACACCGCGTTGTCGATCATGTTGGTCCAGACCTGGTTGAGCTCGGAGGCGTAGCCGGGCAGGCCGGGCAGCGACCGGTCGTAGTCCTTCACGATCTTGATCGTCGGGCCGATCTTGGCCGACATCATCAGCAGCGTGCTGTCGAGCAGGTCGTGCACGTCCACGACCTGGAACGGCGCCCGGTCGAGCTGCGAGTACTGCTTGGCGTCGCCGACCAGGGTCGAGATCCGGGTGGTGGCGTCCTCGATCTCGTTCATCAGCAGCTCGGTCTCGACCGTGTAGTTCAGCCACCGCAGGGCGGACTCGAGCATCGTCGTCTCCGACCGTTTCCTGCACCTGGTCCATCCATTCGACCGACAGGCCGGCCGCCACGAAGGTCGGCGAGAGCTGCCAGCCGTCGGAGATGCCGCGGTCGTCGAGCCAGTCGGACATCTCGTCCTCCAAGTCCGACGCCTCGAGCGGGGCGAGCTTGGGCGCCTTGGCGACCCGCTCCACCGCGCGCTGCTGAAGCTCGATCAGCCTCTCGAGGTTGGCCTTCTCGAACTTGCCGCCCGCCAGGTGCTTGAGCTTGCCCCGCATCGCCGCGACCCGCTCGCGCAGGGTCACGGTCGCCCGGACGGCGGCGGCGGCCGGGTTGTTGAGCTCGTGGGTCAGGCCGGCCGTGAGCGAGCCGAGCGCGAGCAGCCGCTCGCGCTGGCCGACCGCCTCGCGGGACCGCTGGCCGCCGAGCCAGAGCCCCTCGAGCAGGTGCGTCGGCATCGGGAACCACTCGGTCATGATCTGCGCGAAGCAGGTCGCGCCGAGCACGAAGAACTTCGACGGCTCGGTCACGCGGACCGTGTTCTGGTACACCTGCGGCACCCGGTCACCCAGGTAGGCGGTGTAGGCGCCGGTGTAGACCCCGCGCTGGCTGGTCCGGCCGACCTCGACGTCGTCCGGGCCGACCCGCCGCGAGGTGACCAGGGTGCCCTCGATGAGCACGTAGAAGCAGTCGGCCGGGGCGCCCTCGTCGAACAGCACCCCGGGCTGGACCCGCTCCACGTGCCCCTCCATGCACAGCCGCTGCAGCTGCTCCTCGGTCAGCTTCTCGAACAGGAAGAGCGTCCGGAGCTGGTCGGGGGAGCACTCGCCGGGCAGCGTTTCCTTCTGCACGGACTTCTGCGCCATTTCTGGGGTCTCTTGCATTGCTTGCTTTTCCGGGGTTTCCGGCGCGGTCGCCGAGGGGTTGGCGGTCATAGTGTCTCCAGGTAGCGATGGACCAGCATGACGGCCATGGCGCCCTCCCCCACGGCCGACGCGACTCGCTTGGCGGAGTCCGAGCGCACGTCGCCGGCCGCGAACACCCCGGGCACGCTGGTCTCCAGGTGGTACGGCTCGCGGTCGAGCGGCCAGCCGGGCCGGTGATCGGACTGGTTCAGGTCCGGCCCGGACACGATGAACCCGTGGCCGTCGCGGGCCACCACGCCGTCCAGCCAGCCGGTCCTCGGCGCCGCCCCGATGAAGATGAAGAGCTGACTGGCCTCAACCGGCTCGGTCGCGCCGGTGTTGAGGTCGCGCAGTACCAGCTGCTCGAGGTGACCGTCGCCGTGCGCCTCGATGACCTCGGTGCAGGTGCGGACGGAGATGTTCTCGATGCCGGCGATCTGCTGGATGAGGTAGTACGACATCGACAGCTCGAGCGAGCCGCCCCGCACCAGCATCGTCACCGACCGGGCGAACCGGGACAGGTAGACCGCGGCCTGGCCGGCCGAGTTGGCCCCGCCGACGATGAAGACGTCGGCGTCCTTGCACGCCTCGGCCTCGGTCAGCGCCGCCCCGTAGTAGACGCCCGCCCCGGTCATCTCGGCGCAGCCGGGGGCGTTGAGCTGTCGGTAGGACACGCCGGTGGCGAGGATGATCGCCTTCGCGTCGATCACGCTGCCGTCGCCGAGCCGGAGCGTCCTGGCCGGGCCGTTGACCTCCAGGCCGGACGCCTCCTTGGTGGTCAGCAGCTCGGCCCCGAACTTGACCGCCTGGCGTCGGGCCCGGTCGGTCAGCTGGCCGCCGGACAGGCCGTCGGGGAAGCCGAGGTAGTTCTCGATCCGGGAGGACTGGCCGGCCTGGCCGCCGGTGGCGAACTTCTCCACCAGCACCGTCTGCAGCCCCTCGGAGGCGCCGTAGACCGCCGCCCCGAGGCCGGCCCGCCGCCGACCACGACCAGGTCGTAGAAGTCGCGCTCGGGCCTGGTCGCGAGGCCGACCCGGCTCGCGACCTCGGCCTGGGACGGGGCGATCATCGGCTCGCCGTCGGTGGTGATCAGCACCGGCAGCTCTCGGCCGTCGGCGCCGGCCGCGTCGAGCAGCCGCTGGCCCTCCTCGCTGTCGGAGGCGTACCAGCGGTACGGCACCTGGTTGCGGGCGAGGAAGTCGCGCATCGCCGCCGACGGGGCCGACCAGCGGTGCCCGATCAGCTTGGCCTCCCGCACCGGCTTGCGGTCCTCGTCCTGCCAGGCCCGCAGGAGGTCGTCGATGACCGGGTAGAGCTTCTCCTCGGGCGGGTCCCAGGGCTTGAGCAGGTAGTGGTCGAGGTCCACGATGTTGATCGCGTCGATCGCCGCGCTGGTGTCCGCGTACGCCGTCAGCAGAATCCGCTTCGCGTAGGGGTACACGTCCATCGCCCGCTCGAGGAACTCGATGCCGGTCATCCCCGGCATCCGGTAGTCCGCGAGCAGGACCGCGACCTGGTCGCCGCGCAGTTTCATCTGTCGTAGGGCTTCAAGGGCGGTATCGCCCGACTCGGCGCGCACGATCCGGTGTCGTTCGCCGTACCGTCTGCGCAGGTCGCGGGCCACGGCACGGGACACACCCGGGTCATCGTCTACGGTCACGAGCACCGAGCGGACCTCGTCCGTGATCGTCGTCGTCGTCACCTGACAAGGCTAACCCGTAGATGGCAAGTTCGGCCCGGTTCAGGCCTGTCGGCCCTGAGCGAAGAATCCGGTCGGTCCGCCTTAGTATCCGCGGCTTAATATCCGTCGGCGCCGATGACGTTCAGCAGCGGCTGGCCGGCCGCCAGCCGGGCGAGCTGGGCGGCGACTACTCGTAGGCGCGCTCCCTGGAGGCGCGGACCGCGCCGCCGACGTGCGGGGTGAGAAGCAGGCCGGGGGCGGACCAGAGCGGGTGGCCGTCCGGCAGCGGCTCGGGGTCGGTCACGTCGAGCGCGGCGGTCAGCCGGCCGCTGGTGAGCTCGGCCAGCAGCGCGTCGGTGTCCACGATCACGCCGCGGGCGGCGTTCACCAGCAGCGCGCCGTCCTTCATGGTCTTCAGGAACTCGGCGTTGACCAGCTGCCTGGTCTCGTCGGTGACCGGGACGAGGATGACGACCACGTCGGCGGCCGGCAGCATCTGGGGTAGGTCGCCGATCGGGCGCACGCCGTCGCGGGCGTGCCGGGCGACCCGGTCGATCTCGACCTCCCAGCCGGCCAGGCGGCGCTCGACCGCCTCGCCGATCGACCCGTAGCCGACGATCAGCACCCGCTTGCCCGCGACCAGATCGCTGACGGCCGGGTCCCAGTGCCCGGCCAGCTGCCCGGCCGCGAACCGGGGGAAGTTCCGGATGCTGGCGATGATCACGCCCGCCGTCCACTCGGCGGTGGCCGGGGTGTGGGCGCCCCTGGCGTTGCAGAGCGTGATGCCGGCGGGGATGTAGGGGAGGATGTGGTCGGCGCCGGCGCTGAGGATCTGGATGGTCTTGAGGTGCGGCAGCGTGACGATTTTTCGCAGTATTTCGGGATTTTTCCCGAAGGGGAAGACGACGAACTCAACCTCGTCCGCGCTCGACGGCAGCTCCTCGCCGCCCTTCCACACGTCGGCCTCGAGGCCGGCTGGGCAGGCCGCCGAACGCCTCGGGGGAATCGGGCAGCCATACCCGGGTCAACGTCGCCTCCGAAATTGAAAGTGCTGTGCCGTGCTTGTGTGCTTGGTGCTTGGTGCTTAGGCCAGGCCGAAGTCGGGCCGGCGGTCCTGCGGGACGAGGTCGTCGTACCCCGGGTGCTTCTTGATCCAGGAGTTGACGTAGGGGCAGAACGGGAGAACGGCCAGCCCGCGCTTCCTGGCGTCGTCGAGGCTGAACCTGGCCAGGTGGGTGGCCAGGCCCCTGCCCTGGAAGGCCGGCTCGACCTCGGTGTGGATCAGGCTGATCTGCTCGCCGCGGCGCTTGTAGGTGAGGAAGCCGGCCAGCTCGCCCGCTACCCGGAGCTCGTAGCGGGACTGCTCCGGGTTGTCCGTGACGGCTGTGACCGCGGTGACGGCCGCAGGCGTGACGGGCGATTCGGCGCCAGATGGTTCCACGGTCGATACTTTACGCCTGGCTAACGGTGCGCCCGCCAGCCGCAGGCCGACTCCGCGCCGGGCGCGCGGGGCGCGGGCGCGGGGCCGACTGGCTGGTGCTGGTGCTGGTGCTGGTGCTGGTGCCTGGCGGGCTAGACGCCGGCGGGCACCGCCGCGCCCACGGACGCGCCGACGCCGACCGGCAGCGGTACGCGCGCGTCGCCCGGGCGAACCGGTGGCTCGAGGCGCGGGACGGCATCCATGGGCGGCGCTGATCACGACGACCGGGCAGGGCGCCCGGCGCAGGCACGCGCGGATCACCGGCCCGGCCGAGCGGGACGCGCCCGGCACGTCGCTGACCGTGCCCAGGATCAGCATGTCCGCTCCCGCGCAGCGGTCGAGCAGGACCCGCGCGGCCAGGCCGTCGACGACCTCGGTGCGGATCTGGACCGAGCCGCCGTGCTCGGCCTGGGCCGATCGCCAGATCTCTTCGACCTCGTCCTCGGCACTGGGCGAGGCGGGCACGGCGTAGCTCGCGAGGCTGTGGCAATTCGCCTCCCGCACGTGCACCGCGTGCACCTCCGCACCGCGCAGGGCCGCCTCTCGGCACGCCCAGCGGAGCGCGGCAGCGGATTCGGCGGAGCCATCAACTCCAACGACGATCCGCCGGACAGCAGGAACCGACATGCCGGAACCCCCTCATATCCCTTTCGCCGCCTGACGCCCCAATCCGCCGTCCCCCAGGCGGTTTAGTCAGGGGTTTCGTCTTGTACAGAGCCCGATCGTAATCCCGGGGACCGTGAGTGCACGAGACCCCGCCGCGAGATTTTCCCGGGTATTCGCAGGTCAACCGGGCGATGTTGTTAACATCACATTTCAATAACTCTCTATATGCGGACATTTCACACAAAAGGGATCGAAGATTTAACGCTGTCCGACTCCCGTGACGTCCATTTGCTCGTGGGGATGCGCCCGCGTCGGGAGCATGCGTCACTCGGATCACTTTGGTTGGGCTGGCCGACGTTCGGGCGTCGGCGGGGGCCGCTAGCCGACGGTGACGTTCACGTGGCTGCCGTGGCGGCCCTTGGCCACGTAGACCTGGGCCGGGATGCGCTGGCGGAGCTCGGTGACGTGGCTGACGATCCCGACGATCCGGCCGCCCGCCCGCAGGCCGTCGAGCACGTTCATCACCTCGTCGAGGGTCTCCTCGTCGAGGGTGCCGAACCCCTCGTCGACGAAGAGCGCCTCCATCGGGGTGCCCGCCGCCTCGGCGGTGACCACGTCGGCCAGGCCGAGCGCGAGGGCGAGGCTGGCCAGGAACGTCTCGCCGCCGGAGAGGGTGGCGGTGTCCCGGTCGACGCCGGTCCAGGAGTCGCAGGCGAGCAGGGACAGGCCCGCCTTGGCGTTCCCCTTCCTGGCGTCGGAGTGCGCCAGCGAGTAGCGCCCGGACGTCATCGTCAGCAGCCGCTCGCTGGCCGCCTGGGCCACCTCTTCCAGGCGGGCCGCGAGCACGAAGCTGGACAGCGTCATCCGGTACTGATTGGCGCCGTTGCCGTTGGCCAGCTCGGCGATCTGGCGGATCCGGTCGGCGCGCTCCCTGAGCGGCGCCAGCGCGGAGAGCTTGTCCGTGACCTTGGGCGCCAGCAGCGCGAGCTGGTCGGCCGTGCGCTTGGCGGTGGCGTAGGCGCCGTTGGCCGCGTCGTGCGCCTCGCGGGCGGCGGCGGCCGCGCCCGCCGTCTCCGCGACCGGGGCGGCGGGCTCGAGGTCAACCGCCAGATCGGGGTCGGCGAGCTGGGCGGCGACGGTTCCGGTTTCGGTTTCGTGGCGTCCGATCCGGCCGGCCGCTTCGGCTCGCCAGGCCGGGTCCCGCCAGGCCGCCCTGGCGGCGGCGACGGCGGATCCGGTGGAGCCGATCGCGCCGGAGGACGCCTGGGCCGGGGCGTCCGGCCGGGAGCCGCCGGGCCGGGAGCCTGCCGACCGGGGGCGATGTCGGCTGGGCCGGGGAAGCCGGCCTCGGCGGCGGCGCGGCGCGCGCGATCGGCCGCCACTGCCGCCTCGGCGGCGGTGCGGACGGTTTCGGCGACGGCCCCGGCGGCGGCGGCTAGCATCTCCGACCGGCGGCGGGCGGCGTTGATCGCGGTGTCCAGGTCGGCGGCGCCGCCCAGTTGCGCGGCCAGTTCCGCGCGGCGCTGGGCCGCGCGCTGCCCGGCTGACTCCGATTCGGCCTCGGCCGCCTTGCGCTGCTCGGTCAGCTCCGCCCGCCTGGCATTGCCCGCGGCGATCGCGTCGTCGAGCTCGTCAAGCTCGCGTTGCCGCACGGGGAGGGTGGCCGCCCGCGCCGTCAGCCCGACTGCCTCGGCCTCGAGGCGCCTGGCGTCGGAGTCGGCCTGCCGGGCGGCGGCGGACAGGCTGGCCGGATCGGCGCGGAGGGCGGCCGCGCACGCGGCGGCCGGATCGGCAGCGTTGGCGGCGCTGGCGGCGCTGGCGGCGCTGGCGGCGCTGGCTGGATCGATAACGCTGGCCGCGCCGGCTGGATCGGCAACGCTGGCCGCGTCGGCCGCGTCGGCGATCTCGAACGGGGCGAAACCCGCCTGCCGGAGACGCTGCGCTAGCTCGCCGATCCGCCCGTCGGCCGCGGCCACGTCCTGGCCGGCCTTGTCCGCCTGGGCGGTTGCCCGGTCGGCGAACGGCGTTGGCGGCGTCTTCGGCGTCGCGGCTCACTGCCTCGAAGGTCGGCTCGACGGGATCGGGGTGATCGAGGGAGCCGCAGACCGGGCAGGGGCTGCCATCGGTCATCGTGGCGGCCAGCTCGGCCCGCATACCGTCGATGCGCGCTTCGCGGACGGCCAGGGCCGCCGCGCGGGTCTCGAACCTTCTCCTCGCGGGCGGCCAGGTGCGCCCGGTGCAGGCGGTCCCGGCTCGACCGCTCCTTCACCAGGGCGTCGGCGTCGGCCGCCATCCGCCTGGCGGCGTCGGCGCCGGCCTGCGTGGAGGGCAGCTCGGCGGCGGCCTGGCTGGCCGCCTCGCGCTCGCGGACTGCCTGTGACCGCGCGTCGAGCCGGGCCCCCACCGCGGCCTCGACCGCGGTCAGCTCCGCGGCCAGCGCGGCGGCCCGGCTGCGGGCGGCGGTCGCGTTCGCGTCCTCGTCGGCAGCCTGCCGGGCGATCGCGCGCAGCCCGTCCAGCCGGCCGAGATGAGGTCCGTTGCTCCTCGGCCGCGTGCGTGCAGCATCTCCACTGTCGCGTCGCCGGGCAGGCCGACGGTGCCCGATTCCGGCAGGTCCGCGACCGATGCTCGTGCCCGCGCCTCTTCCTTGTGCGCCTTGGCGGCGGCCGTCGCGGCGCGGTCGGCGGCGTCAAGGTCCGCCTTCACCTGGGCGGCGCGCAAGGCCGCGTCCGCCTCGGCCCGCAGCGCCGCGATCTGCGGAGCGACGTTCTGCAGCTCCTGCTGCCGATGGAGGGCGTCACGGCGACGGCGCTGCCGGCCGGCCAGCTGCTCGGCATCGCTCTTGACCGCGAGCGCGCCCTCGAGGTCGGCACTGCGGACGGCGACGCGAGCGGCGGCCGCTTCCTGCGCTGCCGCTGCGTTCGCGGCCAGCCCGGTCACCCACTGACCGGGGTCGTGATCGGAGTCCGGCGCCGCCTCGGGGACGGCCACGTCGGCCTCCTGGGCGACCTGGGCGATGAGAACGCTGAGGTCCCCGGCCTTGGCGGCCACTTCCTTCTCGGTCGACAGGCGGTAGTCGGCCAGCCAGCGCTCGACCGCGCGGAACCGGTCGGTGCTGAACAGCTTCTGCAGCAGCGCCTCCTTGTCCTGCGCGCTGGCGTGCAGGAAGCGGGCGAACTGGCCCTGCGGGAGGAGCACGACCTGGAAGAACTGCTCGGCCGACATGCCCATGAGATCCCGGATCTCCTGGTCCGCCTCGACCACCCGGACGGACTTACTGTCCCAGGTGCCCGTCGCGGTTCGCTCATCCAGTCGGATCGCGGCCTGCTCCCTGGTGACGCCCGTGCCCGACTTCTTCTGGCGCTCCTGCTCGGGCTTGCGGGTGATCCGCAGGTGCCTGCCGCCGATGGTCGCCTCGAGCTCGACCTCGGTCGCCAGCCCGGGCGCGGCGTGGTCGGAGCGCAGGCGCCTGGCGCTGCCCCGCTCCCCCGGCACCCGGCCGTAGAGGGCGAAGGCGATCGCGTCGAGCAGCGTCGTCTTGCCCGCGCCGGTCTCGCCGTGCAGCAGGAACAGCCCCTCGAGGTCGTCGAAGGTGACCTGCTCGGTCCCGGCGAACGCGCCGAAGGCCTGGACCCGGAGCCGGTGCGGGCGCATCAGCGGACTCCCTCGCGGGCGTCGTTGGCGCTGTCCCGGGCGGCCGTGAACGCGTGCGCGAGCAGTTCCCGCTCGAACTGGGTCGGCTCGGCGTTCCGCACATGCGTGACGAACTCGGCCGCGACCGTGAGGTCGTCCCGGCCCTTGACCCGTTCGCGGTAGCTGCGCTGGTCCCTGGTCACCCCCTCGGGCTTGAATTCAAGCGTGAGGACGTGCGGGAACCGGCGGCGGAGGCGGTCCATCGCCGCCTCGGGCCGGGCCGGGTCGGTGAGCGTGACGGCGACGAAATCGTCCTCATGGCCGGCGTGCTCGGCCGCCGTGAGCAGATCGTCGATGCGGCCGGTGAGCTCGGTCAGCCGCCGGTGGACGGGGGCGGCGACCCGCTCGACCCTGGTCTTGCCGTCGAGGCCGACCTCGACCAGCCAGCTCCCCTTCTTGTGGTGTTTCTCGGAGAAGGAGTACGGCAGCGGGGACCCGCTGTAGCGCAGGTGCTCCGCCAGGGTCTGCTGGCCGTGCAGGTGGCCGAGGGCGACGTAGCTGAACCCGTCGAAGAGGGTCGCGGGCACGTAGCCGATGCCGCCGACCGAGATGTCCCGCTCGGAGCTGCTCTGCTGCCGCGCAGCGGCGTCCCTCCGCTCGTCGTCGGTGCCCCCGGCCGCCACCCACGCGTGCGCCAACACCACCGTGCGGTTCATGCCCCGGGCGGCCGCGTCGGCGCGGATGCGGGCCGTCGCCTGGCCGAGCACGGTCGCGTGGCTCCGCTGCCGCGGCGGCTCCCGGCCGGCGCCCGGATCCGCAGGGCGGCCCGCGGCTGCGGTCTCGGGCTCAGCCGAGGTCTCGTCCGGCAGGCCGAGGGCGGGCTCCAGGTACGGGACGCCGTAGACGGCGACCGGTCCGTGCTCGTCGGTCAGCACCACCGGCTGCGCGAGCCGGGCCCGGTTGGTGCGCAGGTGGACGCCGGCCGTGTCGATCAGCGCGCTGTTGACCCCGAGCCGAAGCGCCGAATCGTGGTTGCCGCTGATCAGGATCACCCGGGCGCCGGTGCCGCGGAGCCGGGCGAGGGCGTCCTCGCACAGCGCGACCGAGTCCACCGGCGCGATGGCCCGGTCGTAGACGTCGCCCGCGACGAGGACCGCGTCCACCCGCTCGGCCCGCGCGGTCTCGACGAGGTGGTCGAGGAAGGCCGCTTGCGCTTCTCTCAGGTCGGCCCGGTGGAGAGACCGCCCGAGATGCCAGTCAGAGGTATGCAGGAACCGCATGGCAGGGACAGTAGCGAATCCCTCCGACATTCCGGGCCGGAGTTAGGATTGCGAGCAGCGCTGGACGCGTCCCGGAGGTGCGCCATGACGACGACCGCTCACACGACCGCCCAGGCCCCGGGCGCGGCCGAGATCGAGGACGCCGGGCACGTCGACGTCCTGATCATCGGGGCCGGGGTGTCCGGCATCGGCGCCGCGCACCACCTGCGGGAGAAGTTCCCCGACCGCACCTTCGTCATCCTCGACGCCCAGGACGGCCGGGGCGGAACCTGGTGGACCCATCGCTATCCGGGCGTGCGCTCCGACAGTGACCTGTTCACCTACGGCTACCGGTTCAAGCCGTGGCGCGGCCCGGCGATCGCGGCCGGCGGGGAGATCCTCGCCTACCTGGACGAGGTCATCGCCGACGACGACCTCGGCTCGCACATCCGCCTCCGGCACCAGGTGACCGCGGCCAGCTGGTCGTCCGAGGATCGCCGGTGGACCGTCGAGGTCACCCGGGGCGACACCGGCCGGCTGCTGCGGTTCACGGCCGGCTTCCTGTGGATGTGCCAGGGCTACTACAACCACGCCAAGCCCTACCGACCTCAGTGGGAGGGCGTGGACCGCTTCCAGGGAGCGATCGTGCACCCCCAGAACTGGCCCGACGACCTCGACCTGACGGGCAAGCGCGTCGTGGTGATCGGCTCCGGCGCCACCGCCGCGACGCTGATCCCGGCGATCGCCGAGAAGGCCGAGCACGTGACGATGGTGCAGCGCTCGCCGTCTTACTTCTACGCCCCGCCGGCGACAAGCGAGCTCGCGGAGACGCTGCGCGCCCTGAAGATCCCCGAGGAATGGACGCACGAGATCCTGCGCCGCCAGTACATGGCGCAGACCGACCTGCTCGCCCGGATGTCGGCCGAGTCGCCCGATGAGCTGCACGCGTTCCTGCTCGAGTCGGTGCGCCCGCTGCTGCCGCCGGGCTTCGACGTCGGCACCCACCTGACCCCCCGCTACCGGCCGTGGCAGCAGCGCATCGTCATCGTCCCCAACGGCGACCTGTTCGCGGCGCTCCGCGAGGGGAAGGCGTCCATCGTCACCGACACCGTCGAGACCTTCACCGCCCGGGGGCTGAAGGTCGGCTCCGGTACGGAGATCCCGGCCGACGTGGTGGTCACCGCGACCGGCTTCAACCTCTCGGTCTTCGGCGACGTTGCGTTCACCGTCGACGGCGAGCCGGTCGACTTCACCGAGCGCGTGACCTGGCGCGGCATCATGATCAACGACGTGCCGAACATGGCCTACGTCTTCGGCTACTTCCGGCATAGCTGGACCCTGCGCGTCGACCTGGTCAGCGACCTGGTGGGCCGCCTGCTCGAGCGCATGCGGGAGAAGGGCGCCAGCATGGTGGTCCCGGCCCTGCGGCCCGAGGACGCCGATATGCGGCTGCTGCCGTGGGCGGATCCGGAGAACTTCAACTCCGGTTACGTCATGCGCTCTCAGCACCTCCTGTACCGGCAGGGCGATCGCGAGCCGTGGACCCACCTGCTCGAGCACGAGGAGGAGAGCGAGATCCTGCCCGCGGCGGACCTCGACGACGGCACGCTCGTCTACCGCTGAGCCCGGCCGACCGCCGCCACGCGGTGGCGCAGTGGCTTTCTGGTTAATGGGTTGCGGTCTGATCTCAGGTGGGGCAGGCTCGCCGGGATCAAAGCGGAGGATACGTGGCCGAACCGACGCCTGCCGAGCCGCCGTCGCGCTTGCGGTTCGCCGGGGCTCTCCGGCCGCTGGCGAGACGCCCGTACCGGCTGATGTGGATGGGCTCCACCACCTCCTCGATCGGCGACGCAGTGGTGCAGATCGCGCTGGTTTTCGCGATCTTGCACGTCGGCGGGACGGCGTCCGACATTGGCGTCATCGCGGCCGTCTCGACGG
This sequence comes from uncultured Actinomycetota bacterium, assembly GCA_963836195.1. Lineage (GTDB taxonomy): Bacteria > Actinomycetota > Actinomycetes > Streptosporangiales > Streptosporangiaceae > Trebonia. The sequence continues at coordinate 272,227 of CAWIIX010000008.1, forward strand.
TCGCGCGGATCATGTTCGTGCTGGCCGGCGGGGTCTGGGCGGACCGGCTGCCCCGGCAGTTGGTGATGCTGACCGCTGATGCCGTGCGCGCCCTGGTTCAGGCGACGCTGGCCGTCCTGCTGCTGACCGGGCACGCGCACGTCTGGGAACTGGGCGTCGGGGCAGCGCTGTACGGCGCGGCCACGTCCTTCTTCGATCCGGCTTCGAACGCGCTGGTGCCCGAGACCGTGCCGACCGCGGAACTGCAGCAGGCCAACAGCCTGCTCGGGCTGCCGCAGAGCTTCTTCGGGATCGGCGGCCCCGCCGCGGGCGGGGTTCTGATCGCGGTCTTCGGGACCGGCTGGCTGTTCGCCGCCGACGCCGCCACCTTCGTCGTGAGCCTGGTGTGCCTGGCGCTGTTGCGGGTGCCGCGGAGGCCGATGCCGCCCCCCGCGTCGTTCCTGGCCGACCTCGGCGAAGGCTGGCACGAGCTCGCGATCCGCCCCTGGTACTGGATCACGCTGATCGCGCATGCCTGCGGCAACTTCACGCTGCCCGCTTTCTTCGTGCTCGGCCCGGTCATCGCCGCGCATTCGCTCGGCGGCCCGTCCGCCTGGGGCTTCATCTCGGCCGGGTGGGGTGTCGGCGCGATTGCGGGCGGCCTGGTCGCGCTGCGGGTCAAGCCACGACGGCCGCTCGTCGTCGCGACCCTGCTGACCACCCTGATCGCGCTGCCGCCGCTGACGTTGGCGTTCTCCCACTCGGTGGCGGTCATCACGGCCGCGCAGGTCGTGTTCGCGTTCGAGGTCGTGTGGTCGAACAGCATGTTCTCGTCGACCATTCAGGCGCTGATCCCTGACCAGGTGCGCTCGCGAGTTGACTCCTACGACATGCTCATCTCCATCGTCATCATGCCGATCGGCTTCGTGGTCGCGGGGCCGCTGGCGTCGTCCGTCGGCATCACCACGACGCTGGTCGGCGCGGCTATCGTCGGCGGGGTGCCGGCCGCGCTGACCGCGCTCGTGCCCGGCAACCGGGCGGTGCGCAGAACCCCGGACGGAGGGATCGTCGGCCCGGAGGGAGAGATCGTCGGCCCGGGCGTCGAGACCGCCGACGGACCGGGTGGCGCGGTTGACATCGGCGGCCCGGCTGGGCCTGCTGGACCAACTGTGTCGGTTGACCCGGTTGACCCCGCTGAGCCCTTTGACCCGGTCGACCCCGCCACTGCCGGTTAGCGAGATCAGGCTCGGTCGTTGGCGGCCGGGCCGAGTTTGGCCGGACCTTCCCTGACCGCTGCGTAGAGCAGCATGTCCCGGCGGCGACGGCCGATCTCCTGGTGGCTGCGGAGGAGGCCCTCGCGCTCGAATCCGGCTCGCTCGGCGGTCCTGACCGAGCCCGTGTTCCACGGCTCGATGTACAGCTCGATCCGGTGCAGGTCCTGGATGCTCCACGCGAACGAGGTCAGCGCCGTCAGCGCGGCCGCCGCCAGGCCGAGCCCGCGCGCGCTCGGCGTGACCGAGTAGCCGGCCGTGGCCCGCCCCTGATCCAGGTCCGCCAGCCACAGGCCGATCTGGCCAACGCCGCGACCGGTGCCGGCCTCGGCGATGGCGAACGAGAACCCCCTGCCTTCCGCCAGCCGACCGCGCTGCCGATCGATGTAGGCCTGCGCCTCCTGCGTGCTCGCGTTCAGCGGCAGGGTCCCGATGAGCGGCACGTAGGGGTCGCCGGACATCTCCTGGACCATCGGCAGGTCCGCCGCCGAGAACTCGCGGAGGACGACCGGCCCATAGGCCACGGGGCTGGTCGGCCAGGACAGCGAGTGCGCGGCGATCATCCTCCGGACCCTACCCGAATGTGGTGCTCCAGAAAAATTATTTTCTGGAATTAATACGCAACTTTTGCGCGTCGATCGGCCTCAAGTCAACTAGTCGCAAACGCTTGCCAATTATCAGCGGTAGCAAATCTTCCCTATTGACCAGCCATAACGCCGACCGATTGCTTAGCGATCAAGTAACCGCAGGTCAACAGGCAAATCTTTGCCAGAATTGGGTAATGTCGCACGGTTGCTTTTGGCAAGAACGAATGTCGGCGGAAGGTGCTACGGTGCGGATGTGCCTGGAAATAGGGCATCAGGATAATCCCTTTGCGAAAGGGCAGTCCTGACATAGGATCGAAGGGTGAAGATCAGGATGAGCGTTGCCCTTGAGCCCGACCTTGACGAGCGGGTTCGCGAATCCGCAGCAAGGTCGCGTAAGACGCTGTCTGAGTGGTTCGCCGAGGCGGCGAAGGCCAAGCTTCTCGTCGAGCTCGGCGAGGAGGCCGAACTCCAGCGCAAGATGCGCGGGCTCGACCGGTTCCTGGAGGAGTGGCAAGCCGAGCACGGCGCCTTCACAGACGAGGAAATGGCCGAGACGTCCCGGGAGATGGGCTTGCCCTGGCCGCCCGAGCCGAAGGAGGGGAAGGCATGAGTGGGCTCGTGCTCGACGCGGGTGCGTTGATCGCGCTCGACCGAGAGGATCAGCGTATGGTCCGCCGTCTCCTGCGGGCTCGACAGGACGGCGACCCGGTGCGGACCAATCCCATGGCCCTCGCCCAAGCGTGGCGTGATGGCAGGCGCCAGGTGACGCTCGCCAAGTCGCTCCGCGACATCGACGTGCAGTCGATGACGGAGGAGGACGGACGCAAGGCCGGCGAGCTGCTCGCCGCGACGGGAACCAGCGACCCGATCGACGCCAGCGTGGCGCTGCTCGCCGACCGGGCCGACCAGCTCTACACGAGCGACCCCGGCGACCTGCGAAAACTGTGCGGCACCGCCGGGATAAAGGCCGTGGTGATCGGCTGCTGACATGCTCGGGTCAGCGGTCGTCGCGCTGCGGCAATAGACGTGGGCGCACCAGAGATTCCTGATGCGCCCACGTCGGCGTCCGAAAGTCAGCTAGGGCTTGGGGCTGAGCGCACTCCGGACGCTGCGGGCCGCAGCCGGGAACAGGGTCATGGTGGTTCGTTGCTGACTATGTCGTGGGTCACAGTACGGATCGGCGAACGGCGTGAGGATGCCTGGCGGCCCCAAGGCCAGTGTGCGGAAAAGTCGTTAGCTCGGGAAATGAAATATCGGGGTGAGGCGTTACAGTTTTTTGGCCCGGGATCCGGCCGGCGGCCCGGGCAGGGTCGGCGGCGAGGCGGGCCGCGATCTTGACGAGCATCTCAGCGTGGGGTGGCATGAGCGAAAACGGTTACCAGCAGGGCAACGAGGCTCGCTGGATCAGACGGCTGGCCGGGTACTGCTGGCGCTTCAAGCGCGATGTGACCATCGCGCTCATCGGGGCGCTGCTGTACACGGTGGCGACCCTGTCCATCCCGCTGCTGCAGCGGGCGGTCATCGACAACGTGATCGTGAAGCACACCGAATCGGTCTGGCCGCTCGCGATCGGACTGCTGGTCGCGGCGGTCGCGAACTTCTTCGGCGTCTACATGCGCCGCTACCGCGGCGGCAAGATGGCGCTCGACGTCCAGCACTCGATGCGGACCGAGCTGTTCGAGTCGCTCTCCAACCTGGACGGCGCGCGTCAGGACGAGATCCACACCGGGCAGCTTGTCGGCCGGTCGATCTCCGACATCAACATGGTGCAGGGGCTGCTCCAGTGGATGCCGCTGATCCTCGGCAGCAGTATCCTGTTCGTCTTCTCGCTCGTCATCATGATCATCTTGTCGCCGCTGCTCTCGCTGGTGGCCATCGCCGTCGCCCCGGCCCTGTGGCTGATCGCGACCGCCTCGAGGAAGAAGCTCTTCCCCGCCAGCTGGCAGGCGCAGCAGGTGGTCGGCGAGGTGGCGGGGATCGTCGACGAGTCCATCGGCGGTGTCCGCGTGGTCAAGGGGTTCGGCCAGGAAGAGCAGGAAATGGAGCGGATGGAGGGGACGAGCCAGTCCCTGTTCGGCTCTCGGCTCCGGATGATCAGGCTCACCGCCCGGTACAACCCCGCGCTCACCGCCATCCCCTCGTTCGGCCTCGTCGGCGTGCTCCTGCTCGGCGGCTGGCTGGCCATCCACGGCCACATCACGCTCGGCACCTTCCTCGCGTTCTCCAGCTACCTCGCTCAGCTGGCCGGCCCGGTCCGGGTGCTCACCAACCTGGTCACGATCGGCCAGGAGGCGCGGGCCAGCGTGATCCGGGTCTTCGAGGTCATCGACTCCAAGCCGACCATCACCGACAAGCCCGACGCGATCGAGCTGCCCGCCGACGCGAACGGGATCATGTTCGACGACGTGCAGTTCGGCTACGTACCCTCGCAGCCGGTCCTGCGCGGGTTGACGCTCGAGGTCAGGCCGGGCGAGACCGTCGCCGTGATCGGGCCGTCGGGCTCCGGCAAGTCCACCCTCAGCCTGCTCCTGCCCCGCTTCTACGACGTGCGCGGCGGCGCGGTCCGAATCGGCGGGCACGACGTCCGCGACGTCACCCAGGAATCGCTCAGGTCCGCGATCGGCATGGTCATGGAGGAGTCGTTCCTGTTCTCCGACTCGGTGAAGGCCAACATCGCCTACGGACGGCCGGACGCCACCGACGAGCAGATCCTGGCCGCGGCCAGGGCGGCCGAGGCCGACGAGTTCATCCGCGAACTGCCCGACGGCTACGACAGCGTGGTCGGCGAGCAGGGACTCACCCTCTCCGGCGGCCAGCGGCAGCGGGTCGCGCTCGCCCGGGCGCTGATCACCAACCCCCGGCTGCTGCTGCTCGACGACGCGACCTCTGCCGTCGACCCCCGGATCGAGGCGGAGATCCACGCCACCCTGCACCGGGTGATGGCGGGCCGGACCACGCTGCTCATCGCGCACCGCAAGTCCACCCTCAACCTGGCCGACCGGATCGCGGTCATGACCGCCGACGGCCGGCTGGCCGACGTCGGCACCGACGCCGAGCTGACCGAGCGCTGCGAGCTCTACCGGGTGCTGATCACCGGGCCTGGCGATGACGTCGAGGGGATCGACGCGGGCATGCTGCCCGGTGTTACCCCCGCTGACGCCTTTGACAGCGTCACGGTGGAGACCACCGGGGTGGTCGTCGCCGCCGATAACGGCCATGGGAACGGAAAGGCGAAGTCCCGCGTCCGTTCGATATCAGGGGTTTCGGAGCGGGCGGCGACGCGAGCGCTCGCTGCCTCCGCCGCCACCGCGGGCGGTCGGCTGGGCGCGGTCGGCGGGCGGGGCGCTGCCCGCGGCCGCGGCGCCGGCGGGCGCGGCAGCACCATGGACGGCATGATCGGGTCGCTCCCGCCCAGTCCCGAGCTGCTGGCGATGGTCGAGGCGCTGCCGCCGATCAAGGATGAGCCCAACGTCGAGCTGGCGGGCGCGCGGGCCTCCGACCACCACTTCACGCTGCGCAAGCTGCTCAAGCCGATCGCGCTGGCGCTGGTCTTCGGGCTCGTCCTCGACGGCCTCGACGCCGCCGCCGGGCTCGCGCTGCCCGCGCTGGTGCGCGGCGGGATCGACAGCGGCGTGCAGGCCAAGGAGTTCCACTACGTGGTCCTGGTGTCGATGATCGGGCTCGCGATCGTGCTCGCCGACTGGATCGTCAACATCGTCGAGACCATGGTCGTCGGGCGGAACGGCGAGCGGCTGCTGTACACGCTCCGGGTCAAGCTCTTCGCCCAGCTGCAGCGGCTCGGCCTCGACTTCTACGAGCGCGAGCTCAACGGCCGGATCATGACCCGGATGACCAGCGACGTGGACGCGCTCTCCTCGTTCCTGCAGACCGGGCTGGTGACGATGGTCAGCTCGCTGCTCACCTTCGTCGGCGTGCTCGCGGCGATGCTGGTGATCAACGTGCGGCTGGGACTGCTGGTGGTCGCGATCGTCCCGGTCCTGGCGGTGGCCACGGTGATCTTCCGGCGGAAGTCGTCGCAGGCCTACACCGAGGCGCGGGAGCGGATCTCGGTCGTCAACGCGGACCTGGCCGAGAACGTGGCCGGGCTCCGGGTCACCCAGGCGTTCCGGCGGGAGGGGACGAACCGCAACCGGTTCGCCGGGCGGAGCGACCTCTACCGGCAGTCCCGGCTGCGGGCGCAGCGCTACATCTCGCTGTACTTCCCGTTCGTGCAGACACTGTCGACGGTCGCGTCGGCCCTGGTTCTGGTGGTCGCGGTGGGGCAGGTGCGGTCGGGCGCGCTCTCGGTCGGCGCGCTGATCGCCTACCTGCTCTACATCGACATGGTGTTCGCGCCGATCCAGTCGCTGTCCCAGGTGTTTGACGGGTATCAGCAGGCGGCGGTCGGCCTGCAGCGGATCAAGGATCTGCTCCGGCTGAAGACGTCCACCCCGCCGCCGGCTGCGCCGGTGCCGGTTCCGGCCTCGGGGCTGACCGGGCTGATCGAGCTGCGGGACGTGCACTTCGCCTACACGACCGGGTCCGAGCTGTCCGGCGGCGCGGCACCTGCCTCCGCGGGCAAGGCGGGCGAGGCGATTTCCGGCGTGTCGTTCACGGTCACGCCGGGCGAGACGGTGGCGCTGGTCGGGCAGACCGGGGCGGGCAAGTCCACGATCGTGAAGCTGATGGCGCGGTTCTACGACGTCACCGGCGGCGCGGTGCTGGTGGACGGGGTGGACGTGCGGGACTACGACCTGACCGAGTTCCGGCAGCGGCTCGGGGTGGTGCCGCAGGAGGCGTACCTGTTCAGCGGCAGCGTGGCCGAGGCGATTGCCTATGCGCGGCCGTCCGCGTCCGATGCCGAGGTCGAGGCGGCGGCGCGGGCGGTGGGGGCGCACGAGATGATCATGCATCTGCCCGACGGGTACGAGCACCAGGTCGGCGAGCGGGGACGGAACCTGTCGGCCGGGCAGCGGCAGCTCATCGCGCTGGCCCGGGCCGAGCTGGCCGACCCCGACATCCTGCTGCTCGACGAGGCGACGGCGGCGCTTGACCTCGCGTCTGAGGCGGCCGTGACCGCCGCGACGGATGAGCTGTCGGCCCGGCGGACCACGATCGTCGTCGCCCACCGGCTGACGACGGCGGCGCGGGCGGACCGGATCATCGTCATGGACCACGGGCAGATCTCGCAGATCGGGTCTCATGACGAGCTGCTGGAAGAGGGCGGCGTCTACGCGAACCTCTGGGCTGCCTTCGTGGGCGACACGGAGTACGCCGCGTAAGGCGTCCTCGGTTAGGCGACCTTTGCGGCTCCGGCTCAACGGCGTCGAGCCCATGATCACGGAGGATCTTTGCGCTTATACGACAATTATCCTTCGTCAGGATAAAAGCCTTCGTGATCATGGGGATGCCGTGGCCCGTCCTTGGGGCTCTTGCGTCACGCGAGTGAGCTGTAATAACACGGGCAGCCAGGTTATGCGGTGGCCCGGAGTTGGGGTTAGCCGATTGCGGGGAGGGAGGGGCCCTGGAGGAGGGCGCCGCCGTCGATGGGGTAGATGCCGCCGGTCATGAAGCTGGAGGCGTTGCTGGCGAGGAGGAGGGCCAGGCCCCTGATCTCGGCCGGGTTGCCCATGCGGCCGAGGGGGACGACGGCCTTCCACATTTCCTCGGCCGCGGCCGAGGTGGGGGCGCCGCCGCCGAGGTTGGTCTTGAACGGGCCGGGCGCGATCGCGTTCACCCGGACATTCCAGCGGGCCAGGTCGTGGGCGGCCTGCTTGGTGAAGTTGACGACCCCGGCCTTGGCGATCGCGTACGAGTAGGGCGTGTACGGGTCGTTGCGGAGGCCGGCCGTCGAGGCCGTGGTCACGATCGAGCCCGACCGCTGGCGCTTCATGTGCCTCGCGGCGGCCTGCACGGTGTAGACGACGCCGTGCAGGTTCACGTCGATGAGCGCGTCGTAGTCCGTCATCGACATGTCGTCGAGCCAGCCCTCGGCCAGCAGCGGCGGGCGGCCGCGGGCCACGCCCGCGTTGGCGAAGACGATGTCGATGTTCCCGTGGACGTCGACGATGCGGTCGACCAGGGCGCGCACGGCGGTCGCGTCGCTGACGTCGAGGCCGCGGCCGCTGATCAGTGGCGGGGTCTTGACCCCGCCCGTCTCGCCGCGCTCGACGGCCGGCGGCCCGAGTCCGGCGGCCGCGCGGGCGGCGGCGGCCGCGTCGGCCAGCGCGCGGACCGCCTGCTCGAGGGATTCGGCGTTCCAGTCGGCGATCACCACGGTCGCGCCGGCCTCGGCCAGGATCGACGCGAACGCGTAGCCGAGCCCGGAGGCGCCCCCGGTGACCAGCGCGACCTGGCCGCGTACGTCGAATAGGTCGTCAACAACGCTCATTAGCCGGCCTTTCGCTCGCTTGGCGCTGGTGTGCCAGTGTGCCAAGTGCGCTTTTGGGCTCACTCTTGCCGGCCCAAAACCGCACTTGGGCCGGCGAGGTGGGGGTGGGGGGACGAAGGGGGTGGGGGGACGGGGGGGCGGGGTGGGTTAGGCGGCGCGGCGGCGCTTGAAGATGCGGTCGCGGGTCACCTTCGGGATCGTGATCGCCGCGACCAGGGCGGCGCCGTAGAAGATCTGCTGGAAGTAGGTCTGCGCGCCGAGCAGCTCAAGTCCGGCCGTGCCGGTGGCCAGGAAGTAAACGGCGATCAGGGCGCCGAGCGGGTTGATGCGGCCGGGCTTGATGGCGGTCGCCCCGAGGAAGACCGCCGCGTAGGCCGGGAGGATCAGCGCGCTGCCCGCCGTCGGGTCCACCGTCCCGTTGGTGCCCGCGTAGGCGATCCCGGCGACGCCGGCGATGGCGGCGCCGATGATGTAGGCCCAGGCCCGCTGGCGGTTGACCCGCACCCCGCTCAGCCGCGCCACCTCGCGCGACTGCCCGATCACGAGGGCCTTCTGCCCGGTCGGGGTGAAGCTGAGCACGTACCAGACGACGAGGAAGATGGCCAGGCCGTAGTAGAACTCGAGCGGTATCGACAGGAAGTCATTCCCGAAGATCCAGTTCGAGAGGCCGGTCGAGACGATCCCGACGCTGTTGGAGCCGGAGACGATGTAGATGACGCCCTGCACGATCGTCATCGTGCCGAGCGTGACGATGAACGGGTCGTTGTCGAAGAACACCACGAAGAACACGTTGACCAGGCCGACGACCATGGCCGCGCCGATCCCCGCCACGCAGGCGAGGAGGACCGGCCACCCGTGCTGCACGTTGAGCACGGCCAGGGTCATCGCGGACAGGCCGAGCGAGGAGCCGAGTGACAGGTCGACGAAGTCGCCCACCACCGTCGGCAGGAGCACGGCCATCACCAGGATGAACAGCACCGCCTGGGAGCCGAGGATGTTGGAGAGGTCGCCGACCGAGAGGAAGGTGCCGGGAAGCGCAATCCCGAATCCGACGATCAGGGCGGCGAACACGACGAGAATCGCGTAACGCTGGAGTCCCATGCGCAATATCGCCGAGGGCGCGGGCCGCTCCGCGTGACGTCCCTCCTGCCGGGCCTCGTCGACTGGAGCTGGCGCGCTCATACGGTCACCTCGCTGGCGCTTGAGCTCGCAAGCTCGCTCATCTGTCCTCCCTGGTCTGCCGCAACGCCGCGGCACTGATGGCTTCCTCGGTCAGCTCTTCGCCTTCGAGCGTGGCGGTGTGCCGCCCCTGGGTGATCACGATCACCCGGTCGCAGACCTCCGCGAGCTCGCCGAACTCTGTTGTCACCCACAGCACCGCCATGTGGTGCAGGGCGGCGGCTGATTTCACGAAACGGTAGATGTCACGCCTGGCGCCGACGTCCACGCCCTGCGTCGGCTCATGCAGCAGCAGCAGCCGGGGCCGGGCCAGCAGCCACTTCGCCAGCAGCGCCTTCTGCTGGTTGCCGCCGGAGAAGGTGGACATGACGTTGCGCGCCCGCGGCGGCCGGATCAGGAACCGGTCGACGGCCTCGCGCGCGAGGCCGACGAGCTCGCCCCGGTGGAAGATCCCGCCTCGGTAGTGCTCGTCCTCGACCAGCATGACGATGTTCTCCCACAGCGTCAGCGACTGGCTCAGCCCCTGCATCGCGCGGTCGGCGGGGACGAGGGCAATCCGCTCCCGCACGCAGCGCTGCGGGCTGAGCTGGCCGACGTCCAGGGTCTCGGCCCCCAGGCGGAGCGCCCCGGCGCCGGCCGGCCGCGCGCCGAACAGCAGGTACGGGAGCTCCTCGGCACCGGAGCCGATGAGGCCGGCCACGCCGAGGATCTCGCCCGCGCCGATCTCGAACGACAGGTCCCGCAGCCACGCGTCGGTCAGGTGCTCGACGGCCACGTTCTCGCCCGCCACCGCCCCGTCCGCGTCGCCCGCGGACGTCATCGCCGCCAGGGTCAGCGCGACCGCCTGCTCGTCTTCGACCGGGCGGACGCCCGCCGTGGCGCCCTGGTCGGCGCGCGCCGGAGCGCCGACGATGAGACTGACCAGCTCCTCCTCGCGAATGTCGGCCGTGACCTCCTCGCCGACGACCCGGCCGTCCCTGAGCACGACGACCCGGTCGGTGATGTCGCGCACCGCCGTCAGGTCGTGCGAGATGAACAGCACCGCCGCGCCCTCGGCGACGACGGTTCTGATGAGATCGAAGAGCCGGTGGACCTCTTCCTCGGGAAGGAACACCGTCGGCTCGTCGAGGACGAGCACCGAGTGCCTGTAGCCGCTCTGCGTCCGGTACCGGCGGAGATCTTCCGCGGCCCGGACGATCGCCAGCCGGGCCTGATCGACCGGCGCCAGCTCACCCGTCCGCCGGTCCAGATCGAGGGCGACGTCGTAGCGGTCGAGGACGGCGGCGGCGCGGCGGTGCTCCGCGATCCAGTTGATCGGCTGCCACCCGGTCAGGCCGCCGCCGATGCGCTGGCCGAGGGTCAGGTTCTCGAGCACGCTCAGCCCGGGCGCGAGGGCTAGGTTCTGGTACACGAAGCTGAGCCCGATCTGGCTCGCCTGGCCGGGGGCGAGGGGCAGCGCGATTTCCTGGCCGCCCACGAACAGGCGTGCGCCCGGCTCCGGGTCGTAGACCCCGGCCAGCACCTTGACCAGCGTCGACTTGCCCGAGCCGTTCTGGCCAAGCAGCCCGAGCACCTCGCCGTCGCCGATGCGCAGGTCCACCCCGTCCAGCGCCCGGTTACTGCCGAAATCCTTGGAGATACCGCGCACCTCAAGCGCGGGCGGAGCCGCCTGCTCGCCGGGCGCCGGAGGGTCCTGCAGGCCGATTCGCTTGTCTGACGAACCCGGCGTCTCGCTGTCTGGGGACGACAACGCACGCCTCCTTTTCTGCTGCTTGAGATGTGCCACGAGCGGGGCAGTAGCCCGGAGCGGAACACTCGTCCGTTCCGGGCTACCGCCCGCCTGATAACCACCGGATCAGGGTCAGGGCTTTCCTGTCATCGCGCCGTTCAGCGTTGACGCGGCGTGCAGCGCGCTGCCGGACAGGTCCGGCAGCCCGACTAGCTCGCGGAAGCCGTTCACCCAGTCGTCGCCGAAACCGCCGGTGGACAGGACGCTGACCGCGTTACCCGGTGTGATCATCAGGTCCGGGCCGATGGCCTGGGCGTACGGGATCGGGGCGAGCTTCTCCAGACCGCGGACGGCCTGCAGGACCAGCAGGTAGCCGGTCCACGGCGGGGACTCGCTGACGTCGCTCTGGATGATGCTCGCTGCCCGGGCTGGGCGGTCTGCAGCTGGACGAACGGGGTACCGCCGCCGAACGCGAGGTAGGTCTTCACGTCGGTCTTGTGCGCGGCCTGGAGGCCCGCGAGCACATACGTCAGCTCTCCCGCGTAATCGGGGAACAGGACCGTCGTGTCGGGATGCTGCAGCAGCTGGGCGGTCACGGTGCTCGCGATCTGCGTCTGCCAGTCCGGCACCTCGACGTTGACCGAGCTCAGGGTGCACTGGGGGCAGTCCGCTTTCAGCGTGGCCGAGAGCGAGTCCTGCTCGATCACCGTCGCGGGCCCGGTGGCGTACGACGTGATCGCGATGGCGTTGAACGGCTGCCCGTTGTGCTGCGCGACCGCCTGCTCGGCTGCCAGCTTGGCGTCGAGCGCGTACGGGTCATCGGTGTTGTACGTGGTTCCGGCGCGCTGGTCCATGGTTGGCGTTCCCCCGTAGGTGCCCACCACGATGCCGGCCTTCTGGGCCTGGGCGATCGCCGGCGCGCTCTGCGACGGGTCCATCGCACACCCCATGACGATCGCCGCGTATCCGCCGTGGATCGCGTTCTCGATCGCGCTGTTGGTGTCAGCCGTCGTGCCCAGGTTGTTGAAGATCGTCGGCACCATGCCCATGGACTTGGCGAAGTTCGAGGCCGCCTGGGCGATCTCCTCGCACGCGGCCAGCGCGCTGACGCCCGGGATGATCATGATCTTCTTCCCGGCCAGGTTCGCGATGCTGGGGACCTTGCCGCCGTACTGCGGCCCGTAATCGCTGAAGCTCGGCGTCGCCGAGGCCCTCGTGATGTCCGCCTCCAGCGCGGCGATGTCCGCGCTGGTCGTCGACGCGTTTAAGGCCGGCGCCGTGCTCTGCGCGGCCGAGTTCGAAGCGGCCGGGGAGGTGGAAGGGGTCGTGCTTGAGCTGCTCGACGAGCAGGCTGCCAGCAGCAGCGCCGCGCCAGCCGCCGTTATCCCGAACGCGACCCGCAGCGCCCGGGGATTAGGTCTGTCATGTCTGCCATCTGGCCTGAAGCGTTTCATGCGCCCTCGCATATACACACTAAGGGGGTTTGACCGGACCACGCCTGGTGTCAGGGTTGATCTCGGCCGGCAAGATTGTCAACATCGGCCCCGTCGTGATCGCGTCTCGTTCTGGTCACTATCACCAGACCCTCATTCGCCCTCGCGGAATGTTGTCGCCCCGGCACATTGCCACGCGACGAACCGAACGAGTATTCAAAGAATAAAAAATATTCATGACCCTGATGGGCACTATAAATGGCCGCGATCACGGCCCCGGGCGTTGTGGGCCGGCACAGCCGGCCAGCCGCGATGCTGATCGGCGCACATATTGTCAACAAGTTGGGCCGAATTTAGGCTGAGGCGACGTCACCGAGCCCCGGTGGCCGCGAACCGCATCGAGAGGCAGCTGCCCATGCCCGACGACATCGTCGCCCAGCTGGATCGCCGGCGACCGGTCACCGACGCCGAGCTCGCCGGTCGGGCGGACTGGATCCGGCTGCAGACCATCGCCCTGATCAGGCAGGCCGGACTCGGCCACTACTCCTCCACCTTCTCCAGCGCCGAGATCATCGCCACGCTCTACTATCGGTCGCTGCGACTACGCCCGGACGAGCCCCGGTGGGCCGACCGGGACCGCTTCCTGCTCGGCAAGGGCCACGTGGCGACGGGCCTGTGGCCGGTCCTGGCCGACCTCGGGTTCTACCCGCAGGACTGGCTGGGCCAGTTCGGCAAGGTCGGCTCGCCGCTCAACGACCACCCGAACATGAAGCTCGCGCACGGCATCGACTTCTCGTCCGGCTCGCTCGGCCACAACCTGTCGGTCGGCGTCGGCATGGCCCTCGGGGCCCGGCTGACGGGCCGGGACTACCGGACCTTCGTGCTCACCGGTGACGGCGAGCTGCAGGAGGGGCAGGTCTGGGAGGCGGCGATGGCGGCCAGCCACTACAAGCTCGGCAACCTGGTCGCGATCGTGGACGCCAACGGCTTCTCCGGGGCCGGCCCGACGTCGCAGGCGATCAACATCGAGCCGCTCGGCCAGCGGTTCGAGGCGTTCGGCTGGACGGTCAGGGAGATCGACGGGAACGACGTCCCCACGGTCAGGACCACCCTCGACGAGCTGCCCGACCCGGAGAGCGAGGCGCCGATCGTCGTCATCGCCCGGACCCGCAAGGGGCACGGGGTCGAGTTCATGGAGAAGCAGCCGCAGGCCTGGCACCTGGGCCTGCTCAACGACGAGCAGTACGCCGACGTGGTCTCCGAGATCTCCGCCCGGATGGAGTTGACCAAATGACCGAGCAGCGAGGCGAGAAGAAGATGGTCGACGTCTTCAGCGACGTTGACCGCGAGACGGCGATGACCGCCAACCCGGCCGGCTACGCGGTGGCCGAATTGGGCGCCGAGGACGAGCGGATCGTCACGATGGCGGCCGACATGTCGAACACGGTGGCCGACTTCATCGCCAAGTTCCCCGACCGGTACATCGAGCTCGGCATCGCCGAGACCAACTCGGTCTCGGTCGCGGCCGGCCTGGCGACGGCCGGCCTGCTGCCCTATATCTACTCGATGTCGCCGTTCGGCATGCTCAAGACGGCCGAGCAGTGGCGCACCGACGTGGACTACAACCACCTGCCGGTCCGCCTCGTCGGGCGGCTGTCGGGCCTGGCGATGGGCTACTTCGGCACCTCGCACTACGCGGTCGAGGACATCGCGATCGCCCGCACGATGAACAACACGACCGTGCTCTCCCCCGGCGACCCGGCCTCCACCGTCAGCCTCATGCGCTCGACCGCCGACCTCAACGGCCCGGTCTACATCCGGATCGCCGAGGGCGTCGGCAAGGTCTACGACCAGGCGCCCGAGTACGCCCGCGGCCAGTGGCCGAGGCTGCGCAGCGGCGGCGACATCACGCTGATCGGCCACGGCCTGGGCCTCGGGCTGGTCGCGGCGGCGGCCGAGCTGCTGTTTGAGCACGACAGCATCGAGGCCGACGTCTTCGACGCCGCCTACCTGCGCCCCTACGACGAGGAGGCGCTGCTCGAGAGCGCCCGCACAACCGGCCGGGTGCTCACCGTCGAGGAGCACAGCGTCGTCGGCGGTCTCGGCTCGCTGGTCGCCGAGGCGATCGCGCGGGCCGGGCTGTCGGTCCGGCTGGCCCAGGTGGCGCTGCCCGACCAGGACCTCGAGGTCGGCGTCCCGGCCGAACTGTACGAGTACTACGGGCTCACGGTGAGCAACGTCGCCGACCGGGCGCGGAAGCTGGCCAAGGCATGAGCGGAACGCCAGACGCGATGAGCACCAGGGAACGGCTGCTCGATCCCACCGGCGACAGCGAGCGCGACACCAACACGACGCTGGCCCAGCCCCGGCCGCAGTCGCTGCGCGGGCTGACCGTCGGGCTGCTCGACAACACCAAGCCGAACGGGATCACGATCCTGGAGGCGGTCGGGCGCGAGCTGGTGCAGCACTACGGCGTCCGGGAGGTCCGGATGTTCCAAAAGAGCTACTTCGGCACCCCGGTCGAGGAGTCGGTGATCAACCAGATGCTGCACAACTGCGACTTCGCGGTGGCCGGGATCGGTGATTGAGGCTCGTGCAGCGCGGCCAGTTTGGCCGACGGGATCTTGCTTGAGCGGGCCGGCATCCCCGCTGTGAGCCTGTGCACCGATGCCTTCAGGATCACCGCCGAAGCGATGGCGCGGTCGCTCGGGTTCCCCGGCTACCAGTACGTGGCCGTGCCGCACCCGATCGCCAGCCGGACCCAGGCGGAGATCGACAACATCGCCCGCGACTTCCTCCCGGAGATCATCCGGGTGCTCGGCGCGGGCCTGACGATCCGGCCAGCGGACTGAGAAGGAGGTCACCGGCGTGGAAGAACCGCCCGTGATCGACGACGCCCCGCTGGCCGACCCGGCCGAGGTCCGCCGCGCGATGGAGTTCTACTCCTCGCGCGGCTGGACCGACGGGCTGCCGGTGGTGCCGGTCACCGAGTCGTACCTGGCCGAGTTCCTGGCGACCACCGCGCGGGCGCCGTCGGACGTGGTCTCGCGATGCCGCACCTGAACCGGGCGCTGACCGTGCGGCTGGCGGCGATCAACGCGGCCCTGGCCGGCTGCCTGCCCGCGTACTTCCCGGTCGTGCTGGCGGCCTGGGACTCGTTCCTCGGCGACGGCGGGGTGTCGCGGGCGATCTGGCAGTCGACCACCGGCACGGCGCCGTTCACGGTGGTGAACGGGCCGGTGCGGACCGCGATCGGGCTGAACTCGCGGGGCAAACTGTACGGCCAGGGGTTCCGCGCCAACGCGACGATCGGGCGGGCGATCCGGCTCGGCTCGCTGAACGCGGCGGGCTCCGCCGCACGTGCTCGACGGGGCGACCCAGGGCACCCCGGCCAAGTACAGGTACTGCATCGCCGAGAACGAGGAGGCCAACCCCTGGGCGCCGCTGCACGTCGACAACGGGCTGTCGGCCGCCGACAGCGCGTGCACCTCGACCGTCATCCGCTCGGTGCTGCACATCGAGGCCAGGCACACGATCGTCCCCGAGCAGCTGGCTCAGGATCTGGCTGACTCGATCGGGCGCACGGGGGCGATGGCGTGCGTGTTCGCGTCGGTCTACGGGGTGCTGAACCCCGAGCACGCGCGGATGCTCGCTTCCCGCGGGTGGTCCAAGCAGGACCTGAAGGAGGCGATCGTCGAACGCGGGTCGCGGACCTACCGGGAGCTGGCGGCGTCGGGCAAGGAGGCGATCGCCAAGGGGACCGGCTGGCGGCTGCCTGCCTGCCACCCGGACGCGCTGCCGCAGACGGCGCCGTCCGACCTGGGACACGCCGGTGCCCGTCCTCCGCTCGGTGCATGACGTGCAGGTCGTCGTCGCGGGCGCGCCCAACGCGGGGGTGTCGTCGATCGTGGAGACGTTCGGCGCGGTCGGCCGTCCCCCGTCGGT
>CAWIIX010000009.1:0-361666 GCA_963836195.1 uncultured Actinomycetota bacterium
AGCCCGAGTTTCCTGGCTATCTCGATCTTGATGAGCTGACGGCCGCGCCGCAGGTGTCGTGATCTGCGGCTCCAGGCGTGTCGGCTTGCTTCCGGCGGCCGGATCGCCTATGACCTAAAGTTATGGCGAGCCTGTACAAGAAGATGATCAGCGGGAAGCCGTACTGGTACCTGCGCGAGATGGGCTGGGCCGACGGCAAGCCCGCGCTGGTCTCGGACCGGTACCTGGGCACCGCGGCCGACATCGAGGCGCTGCTGGACGCGCGCGAGGCCGCGATCGTGCCCGAGCGGACCCGGCACCTGGCGTTCGGGGACGTGGCCGCGGCCTGGGGAACTGCAGGACCTGGGCGTGGCCGCGATCATCGACGAGGTCACCGGGCGCGCCGCTCGGACGCGGGCGCGTCCACGGGCACCTACCTGGCGCTGGCGGCGCTGAACCGGCTGGTCGCGCCGTGTCCAAGCCGGGTTCGCGGACTGGTGGAAGCCACCGCCGCGGACCGGTTCGCCAAGATCCCCGCCTCTGTCCTGGATCACCGGCGGTTCTGGGACGCGATGCACGCCGTCACGCCGGGGCAGCTGGAGGAGATCTCCCGGAAGATCGCGGTCGCGATCGGCAGGCATCCGGGGTGGACTGCTCGTCAGTGGCGCTGGACATGACGAACTTCGCCACCTTCATCGACACCGGCAACCAGAAAGCGCCGGTGGCGCAGCGCGGCAAGGCCAAGCAGAAACGCTCTGACCTGCGGCTGGTCGGCCTGGGCCTGGTGGTGACCCGGGACGGCGGGATCCCGCTGACCTGGCACGCCTACCCCGGCGACCGGCCCGACGTCACCCAGTTCCCCGCCATGATCGACCAGCTGCTCGGCCAGTACCAGGCAGTCTGCGCCGGGGCCGACGTCCCCGCCGCCGCCGCGGACATGACCGTGGTCTTCGACGCCGGCCAGAACAGCGAGGACAACTTCGCGCACCTGGCCGGCGCCGGGCTGCACTACGTGGGGTCAGTGCCGGCCAGCGACTGCCCGGACCTGACCGCGCTGCCCGCCCGCGTCCGGTCAGCGGTGGATGAGGACCGGTTCGGCGGGCTGACCGCCTACGACACCCGCCGCGAGGTCTACGGCGCGGAACGCCGCGCGATCCTGACCTGGTCCCCGGAACTGCACGCCGCCCAGGCCGCGGGCTTCGGCGGCACCACGCTTGCCAAGGCCGGCAGGAAACTCGATGAGCTGGCCGCCACCCTGGCCCGCGGCAGGACCCGCCGCAGCCGGGACAAAGTCGAAGCCGAGATCGCCTCAGTCATCCGCAAGCCCTGGGTCCGCCGTGTCATCACCTGGCAGCTGGAGGGCGACCAGCCCGGGGACCTGCGCCTGACCTGGCAGATCGACCCCGCCGCCCGCGCCGCCCTGGAAGAAGAGCTATTCGGCAAGCACGTGCTGATCACCAGCCACGACGACTGGCCCGCCGCCGAGGTCATCGCCGGGTACCGGTCCCAGTCCGAGGCCGAGTTCTCCTTCCGCCAGATGAAAGACCCGCACGTCGTCTCGTTCTCGCCGATGTTCCACTGGACCGAGCACAACATCCGCGTCCACGTCTTCACCTGCGTCCTGGCCCTGCAGATCGCCCACCTCATGCGCCGCCGCGCCCGCCGCGCCGGGCTGGACCTGTCGGTCCGCGAACTGCTGGCCCAGCTCGCCGGCATCGGCGAGACCGTCCTGCTCTACCCCTCCACCGGCGGCCGCCCCAAAGCCCGCCGGATGACCACCGAGCTCACCGGCCACCAGCAGGAACTGCACGAGATCTTCGGACTCCACCGCTGGGCGCCCCGCAGTTAGGTCATAGGCGGACAGGCCGTCGGCACATGCCCTCACCTGCGAAAACGCGATGAAGATCAACTTAGCCAGGAAACTCGGGCTAGGGCGTGAGCTACGTGACGGCCGCCCGAGCGATCGGCCGGGAGGCGCAACTTCTCGAGGTCAACGGCGACCACCTCTCGATCGCCCACATCAACTACTCGACAGCGATGCCGACTCCGATGGCGGCCAGGGTCCTGCAGGCCGGCGTAGCAGATGAGAACAGCCCGAGAGGGCCTCGCCGCGTTTCGCGGGTAAGCCACTCTTAGCTGCTGCAAGCGCACGTCGAGGCGGGTCGATCTCACCAATGCCGGCCTCCACGTCGCTGCACACAGCCCAGCGATCCTCAACTGCGCCCGCGAGGCGCGTGACGCCGTCGATGACGTCGACGGAGCTGTTCGAGGGGGTCTTGCGCGTCGGGACGATGAGCTCATTGGGTGAATCGACCCGCCCCCGCTGCTCGGGCACTATCACCCCAAGTACCCGAGGGTCTCCGTGCACCTTCCCACCGCCGCGTCGGGCAGCGGCTCACCTGGGCTCATCGAGGGCGGGCTCGATCTCGCCTCCTCCATCCCGGGCCATCCTCCGGCCGACGCCAACCTCAGAGTTCTCATTCACGCCCTTGGACCTCGTCGTTCCCGCCGGCCATCGCCCCGCCCACCACACCGAGGTAGCTTTCGCCGAGTAGCCGGTGAGGCGTTCCTCGACTTCCCGTCTGGCTACGGCGACTGCCGTGACAGATCAGGCGTTTACCGCCGCCGGGTTCGAGCGGGCGGCCCCGAGCACATGTCCGGCCGGGTGCTAGAGGCAGGACAGCACAGCCGAGCGAGCCAGCCCGTGCTCGTCATGGCTGGTCACGAGCTGCGGCCGACTGCCCTGTCCACCTCGCGCCGTCATCTCGCCCATGCAACCCGGACCACCATGCCACTGAACCCGCCAGACTGGTCTCGGGTGCAGGGCCTCGGGACATCTCCCCGGATCCGGCGGCCGCCTATAAGTACGGGTCCCAGGACCCAACGCTGTGTATCGCTGTCTGCAAATGTGGACGGGGCCGGTTACGATCAGGTCACCCGAAGGGAGCAGGCTCTTGGGTGAGCTCGGCACAGAACCCGGCATTACCTGGTACGACGTTCTCGGGGTGCTGCCGAGTGCCACGGTCGAGCAGGTTCAGTACCAGCACGACGCCAAGGCGAGGCTGCTGCGACCGGAGCTGGTCGCGGGCGCGCCTTCGCCGGTCATCGCGGCAGCCTCACGCGCACGCGAGATCCTCGGCACCGCACGGCGCGTGTTGGCTGACCCGGCCAATCGTGCGCGCTATGACGAGACGGCCGGTATCCGCCGTAGCGGGGGCCTGTCATCGCCCGAGAGCTTCCCCTCTGAGCCCGGAGCCGAGCAGCCGGACGTGGATTTCATCGGGGGCGATGCGGGCTTGGAAGTGCTTGGCGGCCTTCTGATGCTGGGTGACTGGATGACGCCGCACCCGCGCCAGCCGAGGCGTGTCGCGGTGCCGGACGTCCGGGGGCTGTTCTACGGCGTGTGCCTTGGGATCGCGGGGAAGCTTGGTTTTCGCCTCGACACCGTCAGGCTCACGGAGCATCCCATGCCGGTAGACGGCCTTATCGTCGGCCAGTCCCCCGGGCCAGCAGCGCAGGCACGCAGGGGCAGTACGCTGACCGTTCAGGTGTGGCACCCACCGGCCCGGTCTGCTGAGTCCGGGCGGGTCACTTCCTGATGATCTGGCCCACGACGAGGCAGCCAATCGGGTCCCCGTCCGCGCTTCCCGCCGGCTCCTGACGTCTGCCGTGGGGGAGGCGCCACAGCGAAAGCAGAGCGCTATGGACGCCGCAAACGGCAAGCACGCAGTCATCCTCAACATCACCCTCGACTGCGCGGACGCTCGCGCCCAAGCCTTGTTCTGGGCGGCAGCCCTCGGCTGGACCGCGCAAGAGCAAGATGACGCGCCCGGGCACGTCGAGTACCTCGTGGAGTCACCCGCAGGCGGCTTCCCGCGGCTGTACTTCACCACCGTCCCAGAGCCGAAGACCGCCAAGAACCGCCTGCACCTCGACCTGGTTCCTCCCGGCGACGACCCGCAGCAGGAACTCACCCGGCTAACCGGACTCGGCGCAACCGTCCTTGACCACCAGCCACCCGGCGCGGGGTGGCTCATCCTCTCCGACCCGGAAGGCAACGAGTTCTGCCTCGAGGGGGCGGGCACGAACTGAGCCCAGGGCGGGCCGCCGGGCTTGGGCCAGGGGGCCGGGGTTGCGGAAGCGCCGGACCTGCACGGCGGGCATGATCGCGTAGAACGTGATGCCGTGGCAGGCGGCTCCACCACGCTGGGCTTCCAGGGCACCTGGACCAACAGCGACACCTCGCCGGCGTCGTTCTCGGTCAACGGGATGACCTGCACCTAACAGGAGGACCTGCTTCCCGGGCCGGCCACCGGTCCGGGAAGCAGTATCGCAGTCCGTTCGCCGGGGGCGCTGCGCCCCCGGCGAACGGCATGCCGTGCCAGTGCGCGGTTGGGCAGTAGGGCGGGCGGCCAGTGAATGGCGTTACGAATTAGAACAGGCTTTGTCGAAGGCGGCGCCGTCGCTCTGGATCGTGCTCATGTCCGGAAGCTGCGCCGCGCCGCTCTGCGACTCGACCAGAGCGGTGTAGTCGTTGGCCAGGGCGGTCATCGCCTTGGCGGTCGCCGGGTGCGTCTCTTGCCGCGCGGCGGCGTTGAGCGCGGCGGCGAAGTTCGTGAAGTCAAGATCGAGGGCGGACTCCGCGTTTTCGTCCTTGCCCTGCCGCGCCTGCAAGGTCTGCTCGGCCTTCAGCGCGGCGATGCAGGCCGCGTCGAGACCATACGGCCCGTCAACAGGGGCGCTTGTCCTGGCAGAAGAGGCGACAGCCGAGACGGAGCCGGCGGAGGTGCCTCCGGTGGTGGCGGTAGCCGCGGTGCAGCCCGCTACGGCGATGCCGACCGCCAGCACCAAGGCGAGGGCGGGAAGGACGCGGACAGCGCGGTGTCTCATGGCCCGTGACGTTACGCCGGGTGTGAAAGTACGCCCAGTGGCGGCGCGGCGCGGCCGCGTTCCGGCAGCGCATTCGGTGATGCGGGGCCTGCCGCCGACCATGAAAATTTCATCCTCGCCGCCTCGGAAGTCCGGCGCTCGCTGATGTCGCGCTGCGGTAGGGCGTGCCGTCGGCTGCGGGCTAGAAGGAGCGCAGCTTGAGATGCCCGCCGGCGGAAGCGCGTGGCTGCCGCCGGCGGGACGGATCGCGGTTATGGGCCGGGGGACTTAGCCACAGGCGGCGCCGTTGACGGAGAAGCTGGTCGGGCTGGCGTCGCTGGCGGTCCAGCTGCCCTGGAAGCCGTCCGTGACGCTGGCGCCGGCCGCTATGGTGCCGTTATAGCTGGCGTTGGTGAGGGTTGCGTTCGCACCAGCCTGGGAGAAGCCACCGTTGAAGTTGCTGCTGATCTTCTGATCGCCCGGGAAGGTGAAGGTCAGCGACCATCCGTTGATCGTGGTCGTACCGGTGTTGGCGATGACCACCTGAGCGGTGAAGCCACCGGGCCACTCACTGTTCCTGGTGTAGGTGACGTGACAGGTGCCACCGCCGCTGCCGCCGCTGATGTTCCAGGCGAAGGTGGCAGTGCCGGTTGCGCCCGTGCCGTCGGTGACGGTGACGGTGACGGTGCTGTTGCCCGACGCGGTGGGCGTGCCGGAGATCAGCCCGCTGGAGGCGTTGATCGCCAGCCCGGCCGGCAGGCCGGTCGCGGAGTAGGACAGGGTCTGTCCCGACGCCGAATCGACGGCGTGGATCTGGAGGCTGGCAGCGGTGCCGACGGTTCCCGTCTGCGCACCGGGGTTGGTCACCGTCACCGTGTCGCCGCCGGTACCGCCGCCGGCGGCGGCGAGCGTGTTCTGCACCGCGGTGAAGGCGGGCTTGGGGTTGTAGTTCTGGTCGAACATGGTGGCGGCGCCCTGACCGGAGAAGGTGCCGGGAACCCAGGAGTCGGCGTCGCCGACGGCCCACTGGGTCACGCCCACGCACCGGGAGACGCCCAGGCAGTCCTTGACCACGGTGGCGAAGTCGGTGGCCTGCTGCTGCAGGTTGGCGCTGCTGGCCGGGAGCGTGATGCGGTCGTCAAGCTCGGTGACCGCGACATCCAGGCCCAGGTTCGCGAACCGCTGCATGTTCGCTTCCATGTCGGATGGGACCTGGCCGAGAATGAAGTGGCTCTCGAAGCCGATACCGTTGAGCGGCACGCCCTGCGCCAGCAGCGACTGCGCGAGGCTGTACATCGCGTTGCTCTTCGCGTTCTCCCCCTCGATTCCGTAGTCGTTCAGGTACAGCTTCGCGTTCGGGTCGGCGGCGTGCGCGGTCTTGAGCGCGTCGGCGATGTAGCTGCTGCCCATCGCGTTATAGAACGGGTCCGCCACGAACGACCCGTCGCTGTTGAAGGGCTCGTTGACCACGTCCCACGCGTAGCACTCGCCCTTGAAATGAGTGGCCTCGGTCGTGATGTGGGCCTCCATCGCCGCCTGCACCTGGCTCGCCGGCAGGGATGACACCCATGAGGGGAGCTGGCTCTGCCAGACCAGGTTGTGACAGCGCACCCGCTCGCCGTTGGCCTGGGCATAGGAGACGATCTGGTCGCCCGGGGCGAAGTTGTACGAGCCGTTGGACGGCTCGGTGGTGTCCCACTTCATCTCGTTGCCCGGCGTGACCATATCGAACTGCTGGGACTGGAGCTGGGTGACCGTCGACTGGGACAGCAGGTTTCCGGTCATGTCACTGCCGAAGTACCGGCCGCCTGCCGCTTGGGCGAGCGTCTTGAGGGGTGTCCCCGGCGCCAGCGCCGCCTGCGCGGTACCGCCGATCGCCAGCGTCGCCACGGCTACCGCGGCTGCCGCGGTCGTGGTTATGGCCCCGGCTGCGGATATCCGGCGCCGCGACGCTTTGCCAGGAGACCTGGTCGCGTTCGCTGCCGGGCGGGATCGCCACATCTTCATGAACCTCCTCGTTATCGAAAGTTATCGGAGAAAATTCCGATTACTGGATAAAGTGAAGGCGTCACGCACCCTGCCCACAAGGGCAGAGGTCATTTGCTCAGTTAACCGCTTGTTTCGATATGAAAGTTCCACGCGCGCAGCTCGCGTGGGCCGGGCCGCTCAAGCCGGGCGCTGATCCGGCACCGGGCCGACCGTCACTAGGCGACCGCGCCGACGACGTTGCAGCTCAGTCCGCCAGCGGCGTGGTCACTGGTCCGGGGCAGGGAAGTTCCTGATTTCGGCGGCGGAGAATATGAATACTGAAGGCTTCGCCTTGCCGGTGAGGGGGTCAAACGCCAACTGGCGCTCCGGGGTAACAACAGACTTAGTTCCATTCGGGAGGCGAACCACGACCGACCCGTCGTACACCGCGACGTGGGACGCGTGGTCGGTCGGGCAGGTGGCAGTCCATTGGCTCAGACTGGTGGTAACCACCTCCACGCCTTGGCCGCATACAGCGATCTGCTGCTGCTGGGCCGTGGTGGCAGTGCACCAGACCATGCCCTCGCTCAGGGTGAAGAGCAAGCCGGGCGGGTACCCGCTGACGAGTGTGCCGACAGCACTGCCGCCCTGGACCAGGTTGCACGCCGCTAGCCTGCCGAACTTGGCTGTCGCAGAGCCCTTGCTGGTCACGGTGAGCGTGCTGTCACACGGCAGCGGCGCCTGGGTGTCCACGGGATAAGGGGTCGCGCCGCTCGTCGACGAGATCTCGATCAGCGGGGAAATGCTGGGCGCCACCGAGTCCGGGCCGGCCTGGCACGGCGCCGGGGTCGGCGACTGCGTGGCGGTGGACGTGGCAGTGGACGTGGCGGTCGACGTGGCGCTCGAACTGCTGCAGGCGCACAGTACCGCCAGCAGGGCCGGGCCGGGCAGTCTGAGGTCAAGATGCACGGCGAGCCTTCCCTTTCCGGGTCGGTCGAGGGCCGGGCCCGCGCTCGAACCTATGGATCAGCACCTTCAGCGAGGTGCCGAGCGGCGTTCCGACGGCGGCCGTGACGAGCACGCCGAACACCGGCACGAACACATCGCTCTCTCTGGCCCACACCGAAGGGATGAGCTGGCCTGCGCCCGTGATGACGCTGGCGGTGGCGGTCGGGCCCACCGTCAGTGACTGGCTGCCGGGCGCGACGTTGAGCATGGCGCTTAGCTTCGCCGCACCGGCGGATCGCAGCGTGACCAGGGTGGCGCTGCCCTGAACGGACGTTTCCCACCCCGCGAGCGTGATCTGGCCGCTGAATTGCGACAGGGTTCCGTCGGGCGCGGAGGCGTGCAGCGTCAGCCCGGTGATGCCGTCCAGCTCGAGCGCGGGCGGCAGGGTCCCCGGCGAACCGAACGTGGCGACGATTCCGTTACACGGGGCAAAGCCACCGAACGGCTGCGTGTAGGTTCGCTTTCCTACGGTGATGGTCAGCATGGCCGCCGTCTGCGGCGAAAGGCACAGTTCCGGGTGGGCCTTGGTGACCGACACGATCACGCTCGGCACGCCGCGGGCTCCCGTCGATGTCCGGATATCGAGCTCGGCGGCCGTCTCGCTGCCTACGAACAGCAGTTGCGGGATTGACCAGCTGAATTCGGCCGGTGAGGGCAGCGAGATGCCGCTGGCTCCGCAGGCCACGCCCAGATTGGCGGTCACCATCGGACAGCTCGACGGCGGCACCGGCAGCATTACCGAGGTCAATCCCGCTGTCCCCGAACTCACCACCGTCACATGGTCGGCGAAGCCCGTCATGCCCCACTGGACGGCCGGACCGCCGTCCCCCGTCAGCGACAACTGCGGCCCGTTGCCCAGGTTCGTGGTTGTGGCCGTCAACGTAACCGGCAAGTACCAGTGATCGAGCCAGTCATAGAGGAAGAAGGATAGGACCGCGGCAATCATGGCGACCAGCAGCGCCCCCGCCGCGTACCTTACCGACCTAGCCGGCTGCTCATCCTGGTCATGCTTACCGGACTCCTTCTGCTCTGCCGAAGCAGGCGCCTGGCTGGGCCGCTTGGCGCCGACGAGCGCGAAGAGCAGTCCGATCACCGCCGCAAGAGCCAGCCAGACGACGCTGACCGGCACGACGGGCCGGATGGCAGAATCGCCGGACGGTCCGTCTCCCCCAGCCGATCCCGCGCCAGGCCCGATTGGCATCCCAAGCTCCCACTTCGCTTCTCTCAGATGACCCGCCGTTACTGGTTCTGGAACGCCTGCTGCGTCAGCGGGGACCACGTATGCGTCTCGGTCTCGGTGTGCACTGGGTCGGTTGCGGTCATCGATTCCCCCTGAATCAGCTGAACCTGGTAAACGGGCGGTTAATGGCCTGCCTGCGCGGAGGATGTCGTAATCGTGCCATGGGAAGCACGTCCTTACCAGGCCGACTTCGCCGCGGGCCGGAATTCTGGGCTGCGAGGTGAAACCACGGACCGTTCGAAAATCAAAGCTTTTGAATGAAAGAGGGTATTCGCCGTGTCGGCGCCGAGCGGGACGGTTGCAGGGGATGTGGCGGCCCGGTATAACGGCGGCAACGGGCGGCGGGACGGAAACCTAGTGCGTTCCGGCTGGGGCTGAAAGCGCGGCAGTGCGGGCGGCGGTAC
The DNA here is from genome assembly GCA_963836195.1 of uncultured Actinomycetota bacterium. Lineage (GTDB taxonomy): Bacteria > Actinomycetota > Actinomycetes > Streptosporangiales > Streptosporangiaceae > Trebonia. The sequence continues at coordinate 9,469 of CAWIIX010000009.1, forward strand.
TGGCCGAGTTGCGACACTGCGGCAGGTGGCGGACACACGCCCGGCCGGCCCGAGACTCGCTGGGGCCGGCCAGGCGCGCGGGATGTTCGCCGCGTGGCGCGACGGTAGTAGCTGGCCGGCGAGATTACATGCCGGACGGGTTGACGTGTCGGTTCCTGCGGCCGCCCTTGGACTGCGTGCCAGTCGTCTGGCCGGCCGCGGGGTTCGGCGCGGTGGTGACCGGGGTGGTCGTCGGGGTCGTGGTGGTGCCCGTCGCAGCGCCCTTCGCCGTCTGCTGCGCCAGGTTGTAGGTGACCGCCGTCGCGACTCCGTTCCCGTCCAGGGTGACGTTGACCGGGTTGGTCAGGCCGTAATTGGAGCAGCCGAGGTTGACGAAGGACATCGACAGCCGGTTGCCGAGGAACGTGGCCAGGTTGTTCCCCACCGTCGGCACCGGGGAGGCGAAGGCTGCGTCCGCGGCCATGTCCAGGTTGTTCCTGGCCGGGGCGAGGTTCACCATGTTCTGGCAGTAGCTGGCCGCGACGGTCGCCGGGCTGGTGTTGGCCGCGATCAGCGGCTGGCCGACGAGAGAGCGGTAGACGTTGGTCTTGGTGATGCTCATCTGGCCGCCGACCAGCGTCATCTCGTCGTTCGGCGGGACGACCGCGATCGTGCCCTGCTGGTCGGCCTGCGCCTGCAGCTCGTTCAGTGCCTGCGACGGCCCGTTGGCCTTCGGGTAGGTGGAGTCGGGCGCGGTGAACGGCGTGCAGCCGCTCGCCGGGTCGACGAACTCGCTGAGCAGCGCGTCGTCACTGCCGTTGGCGAGGACGGTGGCGCCCGTGAGCTGCGCGTTGTTCGCCGGCGAGTTCTGCGCGGTCTGGCCGCTTGCGGTGAGCAGGTACTGGCTGACCACGTTGTCGCTCTGGTCCTGGTCGATCAGGGCGAAGCCGCGCGTGGTCTGGCAGGCCTGACCGTCGGTCGCGGTGCCGGCGGCGGGGACCTGAAGCGTCCCCCTGGCGACGTCCGCCTTCGCGGCCTGGTAGAAGGCGACCGCGTTACAGGCCGACACCTGGCCGATGACCGACTGGCCGGAGGCGTCGACGCAGTTGCCCTGGACGGCGCCGGCACCAGTGAGGTACAGGTTGGTGCCGTTGAAGCCGACGCTGATCTCCACCACAGAGCCGGCCGCGATGGCCGGCGCCACGGGCGTCACTGCGGGCTGGGTGCCCGCGGTGACCACGAGCGGGCTGTAGACCGACAGCTGCCCGCTCGGTGCCAGGATCGTCGCCTCGACGAACGCGCCCTCCGTGCCCGCGTTGGCCATCGAGCAGCCGTCGCCGAGCTGCCACGGCGTCGCCAGGCCGGCCGCGCTAAGCGGGTTGGCCGGGACGCTAAGCGAGCAGTTCATCGAGGTCGCGGCCTGCGCCGCGGTCTGCCTGGTGTTGATCGTCGCGCCGGTGCCGTCGACTGGCCGTGTCGCGACGTCTCCGAGCTGGGCGGTGGCGACCGCGCCGCCCGCGAACGAGTTGGCGGGCGCTACCGTGGCTCCCGTGCCGGTGCTCGTGCTTGGGCTCGCGCTGGCGGTTGCGCTAGCGCTCGCCGTGCCCGATGCCGATGTCGTGGGAGACGCCGATGGCCCCTGATGGTGCCGGGCGAACGCCGAGTCCGCCACGTTGATCGACCCGCCGTGTACCGCGATGACCGCCGCTGCGATCGCGACGCCAGCCGCTACCGGAATGGCGATCACGGCCGCTATACGAGCGCGACGCTTACCTCGCGAGCGGTAACGCACTGTGTGCCTCTGGCCGGTGAGCATTCATTCACCTCCGTGTCCGCATTGACTGTTAGAAGTGAGTGCCGGTGATCGTCGCCCCGACGCCCGTCGGCGCGGGAGCAGGAGCGGTCACGGTCGGCATGGCCGTCGGGGTGGCCATCGGGGTGGCCATCGACATGCGGTTGGTCGTGGCCGGCGCCGCGAACAGCACTAGTTGCGCCTTGAGCGTGCGGCCAACGCGCTCGCCGTAGACGAAAACGAGGTCACCCTTCGCGATGCGCGTGACCCTGGTGTTCATGGTCCACCGGGAGGGCATCTTCATGGTGCCGCCGGTCATGGCGGACATCCCGGTCGCGGTGCCTCCGACGTTCTTGGTCTTCGTGGCGCCGTTCACGTTCCACATCTTGATCGTGCCGTTCGCGGACTTGACCGTGAACTCGTGCTTGCCCACCGCCACCACGGTGCCGCGCTGGATGACGATGATGGCGTGGTGCCACGACTGGGACCAGGAGTTGGTCACCGGCTTCATGTGCGAAATGGTCGTGAGCGACGTACTCGGCGACTTGCTCCAGTCCTTGACCGCCGAGGACAACGCGCTGGTGTAGCTCATCGTCCGGCCGCTCGCCTGGGAGAACCCGGCCGACTCGGCAGTTTCTGTGCCGCCGTGGCTGGCACCTACCGCCACAACTGCTGCCGTCGTGCCGCCCGCGAGTACCACTGCGGCGGCCGCCAGGCTCATCCGCAGGGATACCCCGCGGATTCCGCGCTTGCTCATGGATGTCTCCTCACTGGGGCTGCACCCGCCCTGCACGCCCGTTCGGTTCTGACGGCATCGACATTGCCCCGCCTGCGGCCGGAACAGCGGCGATTTGAAGGTCGCGTAATGGGCCCGTAGGAGTGATAACGCGTCGATTAACAATTGATCACGACTGATTGCGGTCGAAAATGATCGCCTAGGCGTGTTCGGGAAAGGGAATCGTGCAGGTCGCCGCCCTTCGGGCTCAGCCCTCGGCGGTACGGGGTTCCCCAGGCCAGTAAGGCCCGAGTACATCGAGGGCTTCCATAACGGCCGCCGTCGCCACAGTGCCCTCGGGTGGGTCAGCCCGCTAGAGTTCGAAACAGAGCACCATCACCGGCCTGCTCGCATCATCGAGGACAAGGTGATGCGGGCCGAGTGCGGGTCGGCTACCCGATATCGTTTACCGATGTGAATTCGACCGGTGCCACAGCCCAGGGCAACAGTAAAGACAACCCTGAGGGCCAGACCCGCGCCGCGGAGACATGGCTCGCCTGGGCCGGCGCGGCCGCCTTCGCCGCCGTCCTCGCCAGCTGGCTCGTCTTCCTGGTAGTGAGCGGCCGGTCCGGCGCGCTCAACATGGTGGACCTGACCGTCTACCGTGACGGCGGGCTGATCGTGCGGCACGTGACCCCGTTCTACGACCCGGCGAAGAAATACCCGCTCTACGACTGGCACGGCTACAGCTCGCTGAAGCTTCAGTTCACCTACACCCCGTTCGCGGCGATCGCCTTCGCGTTGGTGTCGTTCATCCCGACGACCCCGCTTGATGCCCTGTCGGTCATCGTGAACATGATCTGCCTGCCGGCCGCGCTCTGGTTCACCTTCGGCGCCCTCGGCTACCGCGACCGCCGGGTGCGGCTCGGTGTCGCCCTGCTCGCCGCGGCGGTCACCTTCTGGCTCCAGCCGGTGGTGCGGACCATCTACCTCGGCCAGGTCAACCTGATCCTGATGGCCGCGATCACGTGGGACCTGACCCAGCCTGATTACACCAAGAACGGCAAGTACCGCTGGTGGAAGGGGGTGGCGACCGGGATCGCGGCCGGCATCAAGCTCACCCCGCTCATCTTCGTCCCCTACCTGCTGGTGACCAGGAAGTGGCGCGAGGCGGCCGGCTGCGCGGGCGGCTTCCTGGCCACCGTCGCCATCGGCTTCGTCGTCTTGCCGCACGACTCGTCCAAGTGGTGGCTGCACGGCCTGGTCTTGTCCAACGGGAACCGGACCGGTTTCACCGGCTGGGCGGGCGACCAGTCGCTGCGCGGGCTCACCACCCGGCTGATGGGGTCCATCCACGCGGGCACGGTCCCGTGGTTCCTCGCCTCGGTGGCCGCCGTCATTCTCGGCATCACCGCCGCTTACCTGCTCGAGCGGGCGGCCTACCATGTGGTCGCGATCCTGACGACCGCGCTGACCGGGCTGCTGGTCTCCCCGATCAGCTGGGACCACCACTGGGTCTGGATCGCGCTCGCGGTCGCGGTCGCGGGACACTACGCGATCAGCGCGGCCCGCAGCGGCGCGAAGGGGACCGCCCGCTGGCTCTGGCTGGCGATCGCCGGGATGATCTTCACCTACGCTGCCTGGCCCGACGCGCTCTTCACGCAGGCCCGCAACCTCGGCAAGTTCTCCCTCGGCCTGCTCTGGCTTCAGGAGAACACCGAGCCGGCCGTGTTCGCCCGGCACGGCGACAGCCCCTCGTATCCCGAGTACCACTGGCACGGCTTCCAGCTCATCTGGGGCAACGCCTACATCCTGGGCGGCATGGCCCTGCTGCTGTTCCTGCTAGTGATCGCCTTCCGCGTCCGCAGGCAGGACCCGCTGGTCCCCTCCTGAACTTGGCCGCCGGCTGGGCACCAGCCGACGCCGGCATCCGGCATCCGGCATCGGATCCTGGTCGCCTTTCCCCGACCTGCTGACGCGACTGGCCGATCAGTGGCCGGGCACGGGCGCTATGTCCGGGGAGCGCCCGAGGAAGGCGGCGAGCCGGTCGCTGGGGCCGGCCGTAGCCGCCACGGCGACCGGCGCCGCGAACAGCGGGTACCGGCCGGCGCGGGGGACCAGCACCGGGGCTATCGCCAGCAGGTCGATGGCCAGGGAGCGCGGGATCGGCTGGCGCTGCCCGCATGCTCGGGATATGTCCCACCCGTGGACGGCGACCTCGAGAGCTGCCGCAGCAGCCATGACGCTGGCCGCCAGCGGGCAGCCGGCGATGTCGACGACCTGGCGCTGGTGGCCGGGGCTGGTCCAGGCGTTCAGCAGCTGGCAGGCGCGATCGCGGAACGCCCGGGCGGGGTCGGCCGCCAGGCCCGCGTCCTCGGCGGCCGGGTCCAGGCCGACGCGTCCGGCTTCGATGCCCTCACCGAACGCGGCCAGGGATTCGCAGGCGTGCCGCAGCAGCATCCGCAGGTCCCATTCCCGGCATGGCGTACGGCGGGACAGCTCTTCCGGCGTGACGGCCGGGACCGCGCCGAGGGCGTAGCTGATCGACGGTTCAAGCAGCCGGGCGCCCTCGGCCGGCCAGGCCGCCCGAGCTGGCTGGGTCATCGGCCCGGTACCGGGACCGCGGCGGCCGGGACGGTCTGCGGCAGGCTGAACGTCGCGAACAGGCCCGGGTCGTTGAACGAGGTGACCCGTGCGACGCGCGAGGCGGCGATGGTGAGCACGCTTATCGAGTGCGCGTGGTACCCGCCGTCTTGGTGGCGCAGGTAGGCCGCGAAGGCGGGCTGGCCGTTGGCGGCCACCGGGATCATCTGGAACCGGCCGGGTTCGTTGAGGACCCGGGCCCGCAGGAAGCGGCCGATCAGCTCCCGGCCGGTGAACCAGGTCTCCTCGGGCGGCATCTCGAACACGGCGTCCTCGCGCAGCAGTTGCATGACTGCGCTGACGTCGCCGTTTTGGAACGCCGTGGCGTACCTGTCAAGCAGCGCACGGTCGGCCGGGTCGGCGGGCTCGTGAATCTGGTCCTCGTCGGGCACCGCCTGCTCCAGCCGGGCCCGGGCGCGCTGCAGCATGCCGTTCACCGCGGCCGTTGTCGTGCCCAGCAGATCAGCGACCTCCGCTGCCCGCCAGCGCAGCACGTCGCGCAGGATCAGCACGGCCCGCTGCCGGGCGGGCAGGTACTGCAAGGCGGCGATCAGGGCCAGCCGCATGCTCTGCCGCGACGCGACGATCTCGGCTGGATCGGCGGACCCGGCGCTGACTAGCGCGTCGGGAATGGGCTGCAGCCACGGAACCTCCGGCCGCGCTGCGGCCAGCGGAGCTTCCGGGTACTCGCTCGGGCCGCCGAGGCCGGACGGCAACGGCAGGCGGCCGCTGTTCTCCAGCGCGCGCAGGCAGGCGTTGGTCGCGATCCGGTGCAGCCAGGTCCGCAGCGACGCCCGCCCCTCGAAGTCGCCGTAGGACCGCCAGGCACGGATCATGGTCTCCTGCACCTGGTCTTCCGCATCGTGGACCGAGCCCAGCATGCGGTAGCAGTGCGCCAGCAACTCAGGCCGGAACGGATCGGTGAGACGCGCGAAATCCTCGCTGACTGCCATGGCTGCTCCCTCAGGCGTTGCGTGCTGCGCCGTCACTGGTACAGATCCGGCCTGGCCGCGAAACTAACCGGCCTGCAACGAGTTATCTGCTCCCCGGTTCCACGTTCAGTTCTCCCTGCTCCCCGGATCTATAGAGGTGAACGGGGTCAATCCCCGCCTCACACGCATCAGGGAGCCCGCATGTCACGGCACCACCTCTACGGCGAGACCGGATACCACCACCAGGGGGTCAGGGTATGACTCAGGTCCATCGCTGGCGCGCGTTCGCGGTGCTGGCTGTTTCGTTCTTCATGACGGTCGCGGACCTCGCGATCGTCAATGTCGCGCTGCCGACCATCGGCCGCGACCTGCACATGGCGGAATCGAGCCTGCAATGGGTCGTCACCGGCTACGCACTCACCTTCGGCGGATTCCTGCTCCTCGGGGGCCGCGCCGCGGACCTGCTCGGGCGTCGCCGCATCCTGATGGCCGGCCTGTTCTTGTTCACAGCGGCCTCACTGGGCTGCGGGCTGGCGACGGCGGACTCGTTCCTGATCTCAATGCGCTTCCTGCAAGGGATCGGCGCGGCGATCGTGCTCCCGGCGGCGCTGTCGATCGTGATGAACATGTTCCCCGAAGGCGCCGAGCGGAACAAGGCTCTCGGCGTGTGGGGCGCCATCGGAGCGAGCGGCGCTGCCGTCGGCGTGATGGCAGGCGGCCTGCTCACCCGCTACGTAGGCTGGGAGTACATCTTCTTCATCAATGTCCCGATCGGGGCCGCGGCGTTGCTGCTCGCCCCGCGGGTCGTGCCGGAGAGCCGGCTCGTCACGGACCGCAGGCGTTACGACCCGTTCGGCGCGGTCACGGTGACCGGCGGCCTGTCGCTGCTCGTCTACGCGATCTCGACGGCCCCGCAGGTCGGCTGGGGCACCGCAAGGACGGCGTCGCTGCTTGCGGCTTCGGTCGCCCTGCTCGCGGCGTTCCTGGTCATCGAGACGCGCGTTGCGGCACCGCTGATGCCGCTGCGGATCTTCCAGAACAAGACACTGGCGGGCGCGAACGCGGTCGGCGTGCTACTCGGCGGCAGCTTCTTCGCGTACATCTTCATCGGCACCCTGTACCTGCAGCAGGTGCTCGGTTACTCCGCGCTGAAGGCCGGGTTCGCCTGGCTGGAGATGGCGCTGACCTCGGTCGCCTTCGCCGGCCTGTCGCAGGCGCTGGTCACCCGCGGGCTGGCCAAGCTCGTAATGGCGGCCGGCATGGCCATGATCGGCGGCGGCATCTTGTGGTCAACTCAGGTATCCGTGCACGGCCAATTCTTCTCCAGCCTGGCCGGGCCGTTCTTCATCGTCGGAGTCGGCACCGCATTCGCCTTCATCCCGGTCTCGATCGCCGCCCTGGCCGGGGTGTCCGATCACGAGGCCGGCCTGGCCTCCGGGCTCCTCAACACCGCACAGCAGCTCGGCGGGGCGATCGGCATCGCCGTAGCGTCCACGATCGCCGCCACCCACGCCAGCACCCTGCTCCGCGCGGGCAGCGCACCGGCCGCGGCACTCACCAGCGGCTTCCAGTGGGCCTTCTGGGCCTGTGGCGTAATCGGCCTGGCAGCCGTCCCGGTGACCTATCTCCTGGTCCGGCGCAACGAGCTAGCCACGGCGGTCGCTCGCACATCCCAGAAGCCTCAACCAGCACCTGCCGACGTTTAACCCAACCACCGCCTCATACGCATCAAGGGAGTCCTGCATGCCAACGCTGGAACTCCGCAGCTCACTCCGGAAACAGACCTGGGCGCGGCGGGGTAGCCGCCTGCGCCGCCAGGCAGGGCGTCGATATCCCCGCCCTCCTGGACCGCCTCGGCCCGGCGCTCACCCAGCCGAGCAGGGCCACCCCGGCCGCCTCGGACCGTCCGAAGCTGGGCCCGTGATCACTAGATCAACCACTCGAGAAAGTGAACGACAATGCGCAAACTGATCGAATCGACCCTCGTCTCGGTTGACGGCGTCACCGAAGCGCCCGAACGGTGGGCCAGCTTCGACGCCGAGGCCACTGCGTTGTCCGTCAAGCAGCTGGGCAACTACGACGCGTTCGTCATGGGCCGGGTGACCTACGAGAAGTTCTTCGCGAACTGGGGCCACATTGCTGGCAACCCCTACATCGACCTCATCAACGCCATGCCCAAGTACGTCGCATCTCGATCGCTGACCGAGACGGCATGGAATGCCACCCTTCTGGGGCCCGACCCATCCAGCGCGATCGCCCGGCTGAAGGACCAGCCCGGCAAGGACCTCATCAAGTACGGCACCAGCCGCTTCGACGACACGCTCGTGCGGGACCACCTGATCGACGAGTTCCATTTCTGGATCATGCCCGTCGTGGCCGCCTCAGGGCGACGGCTGTTCGAGGACGTCGACACCTCCCGGCTCGACCTCAGGCTCATCGACGAGAGGAAGCTGGAGAACGGGTCGGTGATCCTCACCTATGCGCCCGGCTGACCTCAGTCCATGGTCGGCGGGGCGGAGATGCGGCAAGGACCTGATGCGCCGCGCCGCCGAAAGACTCTCCCGGCTTCCGGGCCGACTTCACCCGCGCACGGTACAGCACCGCGCGGTCACACCCGCACCAGCCCAGGCCATGAGCACAGATACTCGCGGATCACCCGCAGGCCCCGCCTCGCGGACCACCGCCGGGCGACCGGCAAGCAAAACCCGGAGGTTCCCTGGAGGGCTCTTGAGCGGTTACCTCCCGCTCATCTGGCAGCCTGCGGATGCAAATGGTCACTCCGCGCGACCGGCAGGTGCTCTGGTTCGTGGTACTTACCCGAGTCTCAGCCGGACCGCCTCCAGGACGCCGGGCAGCAGGACGGGAAGCAACCGGAACCAGGTATCGAGGTCGCGCTCGTCACGGTAGCGGAACCAGACGTCGTGATCAGGGCTGTAAGCCGTCGCTACCTGCTTTCCTTGCGCCAGGTACTCGTCCCTCGCCCGGTCGTCGAGGATGCGGAGCACCCGCGCGGGCGCGGGCGGCAGCCTCCTGATGACCGCGTTCTGGACGGCTCGTACCCGCTCCCGCCCGTCGTCGTCCAGGAGCTGGCAAAACCGGAAACCCGGCCCGAGCACGCCGGCCCTGGGCTGGGCGCCGCGCCGGAACTCGATGATGAACCTTGACCCGTACCAGCCGAACGCATCGGGACTGCGCGTCGGCTGCACCCAGCCGACGGCGAACTCCGGACCCGCCGGCCGCTGCCAGACGGCAGCAGCCGATGCCACGCGGCGCTCGAAGCCCGCAGCGGCAAAGCCCGGCCCCAGCGCAGCCGCAGCCTTCCGGTGAACCACCCGAGGTGCTACGCCGTCCATCCGCCAACGATAACCAAAAGCCGCTCACTGGCAGAACGGTCGGCCACAAGCACGACGGCAACGGCGTCCGAACCCATTATTAATGTCGAAAATGCCACCTTAGCCCGTTGCCTTCTTGAGGAGAGACGTCGCGTGACCCGGCCCTGGGATCTCTGTGGGGACGCGGAGCCGTGCGGCAAGTTGCGGCTCCGGAAGGCGCGGAACGGGTCTGCCATCGCCGGATGACGACTCATGGTGTGGAGGCCGCGCCCGGTCGCACTGGCCCCGGCTGTGGCTAGTCCGCCTGCTTCTGCAAGCCGTCATGGCGGCCGTCACCAAAAGTGACCGCGTCGTGGCCGCAGGCCAGTGTCTTCCTCGCGTATAGGGCGCCTGCCGAATATTTTGCTCATGCTCTTCCGCGTCTGCGGGCGGGTTCAGAGGCGCAGAACAGCCAGCTATGGTCTCCAGGTGGCCTGTCGCGGTGTCGTCATGACTCGGGCTCAACGGTTCGCGCCGGTGACTGCCTGTGTCCGGCCGGTCGGCGTTCCTCGTCGTCCGCTGCTAGCCGGCACGCTAGCGTCGTCATGGGTTTGGGACGGTACCGGTCCAAGTTCCGGTCGTGCGGTGCTGCCGGCGTGCCCGCCGTGCCCGGACCCCGGAGTTTCGGGCGTGGTAGCACGTTGGTGATCGCTGCTTGGGTGAGGGCGGCGAGGCCGGTCAGGACGTAGGAGTCGCCGAGGGCCTGCTGCCACCATGACCAGTGCAGTTCGCGGCCGCCCCCGGCGGGGAGCAGCCAGTGCGGGGCTATCGCGAAAACGAGCAGTGCCAGGACCGCGAACGTCGGCGGCCGTCGACGGTTCGAGTTCGTGGCGGCCAGGTAGGCGAGCAGCGCGGGGGCCGCCCAGACCCAGTGGTGTGACCAGGATATGGGCGAGATCAGCAATCCGGCTGCGGCGTTGAGCACCAGGGCGTGCGTAACGTGGCCGGCCCGGAGGGCGCCGCGCATGCCAGTGACAGCGAGGGCCGTGACGAGCAGGCACAGGGTGAGCCAGAGCCAGGTCAGCGCGGGATTGCTGAGGCCCAGGCGGGCCAGGGTTCCGAGGAGGGACTGGTTCGAGGCGTAGGAGATTCCGCCGGCCCGCGCGGGCCGGTAGGCGATCTGGGTCCAGTAGCGCAGCGAGTCGCGCGGGGCCAGGGCGAACCCGGCACCGGTGCAGGCGGCAAGGCTCAGCCCGGCTCGGGCCGCGCTGGGCAGGTCGCGGCGAAGGAGGAAGAACAGCACGAAGACCCCGGGAGTGAGTTTCAGCGCGGCGGCGATGCCGACACCGATCCCTCGCGGCCATCGGGGCGCCCGGGTCAGGCAGTCGAAGGCGACCAGGGCCATCAGCAGCGCGTTGATCTGGCCGTAGCCCAAGGTGGAGCGGACGGGTTCGAGGAGCAGCGCGGCCGGCAGCGCCCAGGGCAGCAGCCGCCGCATCCGGGCGCCCGCCTCGCCTGCGGTGCTGGCAGCGAAGCACCACAGGCTGGCCGCGACGCCGGCGATGGTGACGGCAGTGAGCAGGCGGTTCGCCGTGCTGTAGCCGGGGAGCGTCAGCGGGATGAAGGAAATGGCTGCGAACGGCGGGTAGGTGAACGGCAGCTGGTGGCCGTCGCCGAGCCTGGGCAGCCGGCTGTAGAGATCGCCGCCGTCCAGCAACACCCTGGCGCCGGTGCGGTAGACATCCAGATCGATGCGGTAGCCGCCCAGGCCGATGCCGCGGCCGAGATGAACGAGGTATATCGCCGCGGCGGCCAGGTTCAACGTCACCAGCAGGGCGGATCGCCGCCGGTGGGCGAGGTTCACCGCCGGCCGTGTGCTCGCCCGCCAGGTGCTGGCCGGGCAACGGATAGTGCGCATGGTGATCTCCCGCCGGGTCAGGCTTGGGCCGTCGGCCGAGGCACCGTTGGTGCGCCAGCGCCCGGCCGTTCGCGCTTCGCATCCGGGGGTCCGCCGGTCCGGCGTCGGCCACGCGGTAAGGCGTCTTACGCCAGGCCGCGTGACCGACGATCAGCTTCCTCTCAGCCGTCCTTCATGCCGGTCATTCCGCCCGCAAGGCGGCCGCCGTCCTGGCGCGGGCAGCCCAGGTGGCTGGGAGCAGCGCGCCCGCCACAGCGATGGCCAGCCCGGACAGGGCGAGCAAGACAAGCTCCAGCGGGTGATACACGTTGAGCACCGACGCCGGCACGTCCGTCTGCGCGGCATGAGCCATGACCGGCAGCACGTAGTGGTGCAGGGCGACGCCGACCGGGATGGCGACCAGGCCGGCGACCAGGCCGATCCCGGCGACCGAGCACACCACCATGGAGATCGTCTGCCGGGGTGTCATGCCGACCGCCTTGAACACGCCCAGGTCGTGAACGCGTTCCCGGGTCTGCAGCACCACGGTGTTCAGCACGCCGAGCCCGGCCACCGCGGCGAGCAGCAGGGTCAGCAGGGCGATCAGGCCGATGATGGCGTAGAACTGCGTGAAGTTGCTGCCGTTGGCCTGGACCTGGTAGTACTGCCCGAGCGCGGCCTGCAGCGTGGTCGCGTAGGCCTGGGCGTTGGTGCCCGGTTTGAGCGCCACGTCGTACTGACTGGGGGCCAGGCCGTGATCAAGGGCAGCCAGGGCGGACGTGCTGGCGATGATCTCGGGTCGGCCGCCGCGGGGGTCGAAGACCTCCCCGGCGATCCGGACGGTCAGGCGCCTGGTGCCGGAGCCGGAGGTCAGCGTGTAGGTGTCTCCCACCTTGGCGCCGGTGTCAGTCAGGAAGGCGGTGTTGACGTCCGCCTCACCGGTTCCGGAGTACCAGTGCCCGGTGATCGTGGCGTAGCCGGTCCAGCTGGCGTCGCCGCCGTAGCCGACCAGGGACAGGCGATCCGACAGGCCGAGGACGTTGATGTCGTCATCGGCTTCGGCCACGTAGTGCAGCGTGCCCGGCTGGGCGCGCAGCGCCGCCACGACCGCCCGTTCCTGCGCGGCCAGGCTCGGCACAGCCGGGTCCGGGCCCGCGCCCTTCACCAGGTTCCCCGAGGCGGGACCGCCGGGCACGTTCACCTGTATCTGCTCGGGCGTCAGATTCAGGTCGTTGTAGACCCCGTCCAGCGAGGTGCTCAGGCCGACCCCGAACGTCACCGCGATGACGCCGAACACGATCGCCGCCAGGGTGACCATCGTCTGGGTCGGCCGCGCGAACGGCCCGGCCAGGCCGATCGTCACCGGCCGCGGCAGCAGCCGCGCCCGGCCGAGCAGCCGGTGCGCGCCGTAGCCGTGCGCGGGCCGGGGCGCTCGCCCGGTCGCGATGGCCTGCACCGCGCTCATCCGCCCGGCGCGCAGTGCCAGCAGCAGCGCGGCCAGCCCGGCCAGGCCCAGCATGGCCAGCGGCACCGCCACGTCGACCCACACCGGCACGGCCAGCGCGCCCACCCCGTACACCTGCGCGGTCTGGCTGAGCAGCGGCACGGACAGCAGGTTGCCGGCCACCACTCCGGCCAGGCAGCCCAGGAACGCCGGGACCGCCACCTGGATGACGTAGGAGGCCACCACCTGGCCGGGCGAGAAGCCTATGGACTTCAGCACGCCGATCCGCCGGGTACCTGCCACCACGGCCCCGCTGACCACGTTGGCCACGATCAGCACCGACATCACCAGCCCGATCAGCCCGAACGCCACGATGAACGGCACCCAGGGCGCGATCGAGCCGGTGGCCTGCAGCTTGACGGTCAGCCAGGACTGCGCGCTGAGCACGGAGCCGTACGGCCACGCGGCGCGCAGGGCCGCGATGTCCGCGTTCACCTGGGCGGTCGTCCCGGCGCTGGCGAAGCGGTACAGCATCTGCGCCAGGTTCGGCGTCCCCGGCGCACGCAGCGCGGCGATCTCCGCAGGCGACACCCACGCCTGGGCCGTCCGGGTGATCGAGGTGGCCATGCCGACCACCGTGAGTCGCGGCGAGCCGGGCACGCCGGTCACCGTGATCTGCGTCCCGAGGGCTGTCTGGATGTCTGCCAGCACGACCTGTCCTGGTCGCGTCGCCCAGTGGCCTGAGGTGAGCGTGAGGTCGTCGACCGGGCCGCCCGGTGACGCGCGGCCGACGACATCCAGCACCTCATGGAATACGCCAGGTGGGCCGGACAAGCCGATTGGAGCGGCGACAGGGATGTTTACGCCGACGGTCGCCTCCGGGAACGGCCCGGACGCGGCGGTCACCCCGGGCAGCCGGGTGGTGGCGGCCAGCTGGGCGTACGGGGCGCTGGTGGTCGCGGTCACCTGCGAGCCGTGCTGGGCGGCGAACGCGTGGTCGAACGGCGCGTTGGAGTCGACGAGCAGGCCGAGCGCCAGCGTGGAGGCGGCGGTGGAGACCAGCACCACCAGGCCGATCACCATCGCCTGCACACGCCGTCCGGACAGCCCGGCCCGGGCGGCCCGGACGGCCGGGATGGCCCTCATCACCGCGCCACTGTAGCGGCGTCGCTGGCCACCCGGCCGTCGACGATCTCGATGACCCGGGCCGCGTACCGCGTGGCCAGGTCCGGGTTGTGGGTGACCAGGATCAGCGTCTGGCCGGACCGGTTGAGGTCGAGCAGCAGCTCGCCGATCTCCTCGCCGTTGGCGCTGTCCAGGGCCCCGGTCGGCTCGTCGGCCAGCAGCAGCGCGGGCCGGTTCACCAGCGCCCGGGCGATCGCTACCCGCTGCCGCTGGCCGCCGGACAGCCGGCCCGGGTAGGCCTGGCAGTGCTGGCCGATCCGCAGCGCCGCCAGCAGTTCGTCCGCCCGGGCCCGCGCCTTGGCGGCCGGCAGCCCGGCTAGCTGCGCGGGAAGCAGGACGTTGTCCAGGACGGTCAGGTCGTCCAGCAGGTTGAAGAACTGGAAGATCATGCCGACCTGCTGCCGGCGGAACCGGGCCGAGCCGGTCTCGCTCAGCCGGTCGATCCGCGGCCGGCCACGGTGACCGTCCCGCTGGTCGGCCGGTCCAGGCCGGCGATCATGTTCAGCAGCGTCGATTTACCGCTGCCCGACGGGCCCATCACCGCGACCGACTCGCCGGGCGCGATCTGCATGCTGACGCCGTCCACCGCGGGCGCGGCGTCACTGCCATAGCGTTTGGTGACTTCTTCGAGCCGGATCAGCGCATCCATGCACGGCAGGCTAGGCCCGCCCGGTCCTGGCCCGCCTCGGCCGCGAGATGCAATTTGCCAGCCGCGGCGGCTGACTTTCGGCTGGCAGGTCGTCCGCGAGACGGAGTCGCATCGGCCGCGTGGCCGATGCCACGTGGGGGGGTCGCGTGGGACGATGAGATGGTGAGCGAGAGCAGGCGAGGGCTGGTGCAGACCGGCCTGGACCGGGCGCTGGCGTTCGCCCGGTCCGCTGAGCCGCGGTCGGCGGTCTCCCAGCGCGCCATCGGTGCCGACATCGTCCTGGCGGCGGTCGCAACCGTCGCGGCGCTGATCTCCGGTTCTCCCGCCGCCAGCGCGCTGGGGGCGTTGCTGGTCGCCTTGACGACGGCACCGCTGGCGCTACGCAGGGTCTTCCCGCTGACCGCGTTCTGGGCGATCATGGCCGCCGTAGTCGCTGCCTACTACCCACAAAACCAGGCGACGATCCTCACCTTCCTCACGGTGGCGTTCGCCGCCTATTCGGCAGTCGTGCACAGTCGGTACCACGGCGCCGCGCAGCTCAGCATGCCCCTGGTGACCGTACTAGTAATCGCGCTTTTCGCGGACACGGCGCCGCCAATTCCGGCCCGGGCCACGCCCTTGCTGATCTTCATCCCGATCATGATCGTGGGAAACGCGGTGCACCAGTGGGCCCGGCGGGCCGGCGACTCCGGCGCGCGGCTTCGCCAGGCCCAGGCCGAGCACGAGGCGGCGACCAGGCGCGCGCTGGCGCTGGAGCGGGCGCGCATCGCGAGCGAGATGCACGATGTCGTGACGCACAACGTGAGCGTGATGGTGGTGCAGGCGGGCGCCGCCCGGCAGGTGCTGAGCGCCGATCCCGCCGAGGCCATCAAGGCATTGCGCGCGGTGGAATCAAGCGGCCGGACGGCCATGACCGAGCTTCGTCAGCTGCTCGGCCTGCTCATCCCTCCACCGTGGACGGCGGATGCCGACGGGCCAGCCGGGCAACCGGATGCCAGCGGCAGCCCGCACGGTGCAGCCGACCTGGCGCCGCAGCCCGGCCTCGACGAGCTGCGCGAGATGGTCGACCGTGTCGTCACCGCCGGGCTGCCCGTAGAACTGCACATCGCCGGGACACCGCGGGAGCTGCCGCCCGGCCTGGGATTGGCCGTGTACCGGGTGGTGCAGGAGGCGCTCACCAACGTCATCAAGCATGTGGGGAAGCCGCAGACCGAAGTGCGGCTCAGCTATGAACCAGCCGCGCTGGTGGTGGAGGTCGCCGACAACGGGCGGCCGATTCCCGCCGCTGGCCCGGCACCGGACGCCGGAGTTCCCCGCGGTGCCGGGATGGGCCTGCTTGGCCTGCGGGAACGGGTGGCGCTCTACGGTGGCGAGCTCGCCGTCGGACCGCAGCCGGGCCGGGGATGGCTTGTGCGGGCGCGGATCCCGGTGGAACCAGCGGAGATACTGGCGGAAGTGACCCCGTCATGAGCGAGGCAGCCACGGCCGGCGCTCCGCTGCGCGTGGTCATCGCCGATGACCAGACACTGCTCCGCAGCGGGTTCCGGCTGATCCTGAACATGGCCGGGATCACGGTCGCGGCCGAAGCAGCCAACGGCAAGGAAGCGGTCGCCGCGGTGCTTCAGCACCGCCCTGACGTTGTCCTCATGGACATCCGTATGCCGGGGATGGACGGGCTCGAGGCCACTCGCCGCATCCTTGGGGCCAAGCCGGGATGCGGATGCCGGATCATCATCCTCACCACGTTCGACCTCGACCAGTACGTCTACGCGGCGCTGACCGCCGGGGCGAGCGGGTTCCTGCTCAAGGACACCTCGCCCGAGCAGCTCGTCGCCGCGGTACGCATGGTTCGCTCAGGTGACGCGCTGCTCGCGCCGTCCATCACCCGCCGCCTGATCGAACGGTTCGCCCCGCACCAGCCCGACCAGTTCATCTCTCACGCCGGCCTGTCCGACCTGACGGCGCGGGAACTCCAGGTACTGCGGCTGCTGGCCCGCGGGCTGAGCAACGCCGAGATGGCCGCTGAGCTGACGGTCAGCACGGCGACGGTCAAGACCCATGTGGCCAGCATCCTCGCCAAGCTGCAGGTACGGGACCGGGTCCAGGCCATCGTCCTCGCCTACCAGACCGGGCTGGCAGGCCCGCCGCCCAGCAGGACGGCCCTGGGCGGACCGTGAATCCTCGCGACGGCACCGTCCACTCCGGCAGGCCTGGAGCCGCCTCACCCGCCCCGGCCATGTCACAGGCGGTTCCTTGGCCGAACAGGGTCAGTCCTTGATGACCGGCGGCCGTGCGCGATCGCGCAGCAGCGCCAGGAACGCGCTGGCCGCCGGCGTGTGCCGGTGGTCGGCGCGCCACACCGCGCCGACGGTGCGTTCGACGCCGGGCGACACCGGGAGGACCGCAAGCCCGGGCGGGCGCGGGTCGCTGACAACTGAGGCCGGAACGAACGCCACGCCGAGCCCCTCGCTGACAAGCGCGAGCAGGCGGTCGTGACTGCTGGTCTGAAAGCCCGCCCGCGGGACGAAGCCGGCTCGCTTGGCCGCCCGGTCGGAGACGGCCCGCAACCCGGTGCCCGGCTTGAACAGGATGAACGTCTCGTGGCGGAGCAGCCGCAAGGCGACGGCCTCGCGGGAAGCGAGCGGGTGCGCGGCAGGCAGTGCCATCAGCACCGGCTCTCGAACCAGCGCGACAGCGTCCAGGCCCGCGGGGCGCCCAACATCCAGAGCGGCGATCGCGAGGTCGAGCTCACCTCGTGCGAGCATCGCGAACATGTCGCTCGTGGAGTCCTCGCGCAGCGACACGTCGATCCCCGGGTGGGCGGCGTGGAACGCCGCGAGCAGCAGGGGCAGGTCCAGCCCGGCCAGCGCCTGCATCGCGCCCAGCACGAGCCGCCCGCTGGCGAGGCCCTTGAAGGCGGCGATCTCCTCGCGTGCGGCGTCCATCTCGGCCAGAGCGCGGCGAGCTCGCAGGAGGAAGATCTCCCCCGCCTCGGTCAGGCGCGCCCCGCTGCGCGAACGCTCGAACAACTCGATCCCGAGTTCCTGCTCCAGGAGCTTGACCTGGTGCGAGAGCGCGGGCTGGGCCACCGGAACCGATGCCGCCGCCCGGGTGAAGTGGCGATGGTCAGCGACCGCGATGACGTAGCGCAGCTGCCGGAGTTCCATACCGATTCACGATCGAAGCTAGCCGAATTATGTCTTGGACAGCTTATCCCAGTCGGCGCAAGCTTGGCTTGGACCCGATCAGGCGCCACGTGAGGACAGACCAATGACCCACATCAGCTACGTCGACCCCGCCACCGTCGACGATCCCGAACTCGCGGCAATCATCGAACGTGCGCGCCTGTTCGGCACACCTCGACCGGAGAGCCAGGCGATCCGGCTGCACAATCCGCCGGTCATGAAGGCGTTCAACAACGCCTGGGAGACCTTCTTCCGTCAAGGCGTCACCGACCACGCGATCAAGGAGCTCTGCCGGCTTTACATAGCCAAATCCGTCGACTGCCAGTACTGCGGCGGCCAGCGTTCCGTGCTCGCCAAGCAGCAGGGCGCCACGGAATCGCAGGTCGACGACATCCTGAATTTCGAGACCTCGCAGCGGTTCGACGACCGTGAACGCGCGGCGCTTGGCTGGGCCATGGCCATCGCCTGGGACCCCGGTCTCGCCGACGACGAGCTGTGGGACCGTCTGCACGAGCACTTCACCGAGCCCCAGCTCATCGAGCTCGGCCACTTCATCGCGCTGACGCTCGGCCAGCAGCGCTTCCTGAAGACCGTCGGCGTCCGTCACGGAGAGATCCTCGCCGACAACGACGCCGGCCTGGCCCCGGAAGAAGCAGCCACGCTGCGCGCCAGCCAGCAGTCAGCGGCGATCGCCTGACGTACCAGATCACACCGGGGCGGAGGTCCACCCGGCAGGAGTTCTCCACCGTCCTCACCGCCTGCCCACTGGGCGGGCGGCCGGGCGTCCGGGGGGAAACCACGGACCGTTCGAGATGACGATTTTGATCTTCTCGGCATCGGCGCGCGGTCGAGGCCGCAGGCGGCGCACCGGTCCGCCCCTGCGCGGGGTGGACCGGTGCGCTGGTTTCTCAGGGCTCCGTCACGGCGTCGCCGGGCGGAGCGTGGGGCGGGTCGGGGTTTCCGGCGACCTGGCTTAGAAGCCGATGGCTACCTGCACGTACTGCGCGTCGGTGCTGTTGAAATCGGAGGACTGGCCGTTGTCGTCGTCGTAGGCGAACCCGTAGGCAAGGCCGTTGACGGCGACCGAGTGCCAGAACGCGGAGTAGTAGTTGCAGGGAGCGTTCTGGTAGTAGTCGGACGGCGTGTTCTGCACCGTCGTCGAGAACTGCGCCACGCAGCGGTTCAGCCCCGCGCACAGGCTCGCGTTGCCGTTGAGGGCTGGGCTTCCTCCGCCCTGGCAGCCGAAGACCTCCTGGGTGGTCTCGGTGGCGCCGACCGAGGCTGCGTACGCGGTCATGTAGCTGGCGTCCGCGCCGCCCGGCTGGAAGGCCGCGACGTCGGTGGGCGACGGGATGTTGTAGGGCGCGTTCACGGTGGCTAGTTGCTTGAACGCCGCCGGCACATAGTTCTCGAACTGCGTGAACAGGGCGCTCCTGCTCTCGGAGAACACCTGGTCGTCTTCCCCGACCACGGTGTCGCTGCCGTCGGAGTTGTGCAGGTGGATCGCCAGCGGCAGGCCGAACGCGTCGACCCGCGAGGTGTCGGCGTTGATCGTGGTGCCGCTTGAATTCAGCTCGATGAAGTCGTTGTACTGGCTGGTGGTCGATCCGAGGTAGAAGTAGATCCGGCAGGAATTGCACGAGGCCATCGAGTAGTAAGGCGACTGCGCGATCGACTCGGTGACGCCGTTGACGCTCCAGTAGACCTGGCTGTTCGGGTACTGGCCGTTGGTGGCGTTGATGAAGTCGAACTCGATGCCGTTGGACGTGGTCGGGATGCTGCTGGTGCTGCCCCAGAACCCGGCCGGGAACCCGCCGTAGGTGCCGCCGGTTCCGCCGCCCCCGGAGGTGGCGAACGCCAGGTAGTTGATGTTCCAGCCGGCGTTGTCCTGGTCGACGGTCAGGGTCTGGGTGCCGGCCGCCAGGGTGACCGTGACGGTGACGGTGGTCCAGGTCTGGTAACCGCCGGTCGCCGGGGCGGTGACGTTGCCGCTCAGGTTCGTGCCGGCGCTGTTGGCGATGTGCAGGGCGTCGGTGACCGCGGTGGGCGCGGCCAGCCGCAGGCCGATGGTGTAGGTGCCGGCGGTGGCGACGTTGACGGTGTACTTGAACCACTGCCCGGCCGCGGTCCAGCCCAGGTCGTCGCCCCCGCCGGTATCGGTGGTGGCCTCCAGGTCCACCCCGTCGGAGCGGTAGCTGTTGGCTGAGCCGTTGGTGGAGGTGACGCTGTAGGCGACGCCCTGTCCGCCGGTGTCGTAGTTTTCCGCCTGCACGGTGCCGGGCACCGCCGCCGCGGTGCCGCCGTACGGAGCTTCGCCGGGCGGATTCCCGCCGCCCGAGCCGTTCAGGCCGAAGGCGAGGAAGTTGATGTTCCAGCCGCCGTTGTCCTGGTCCACGGTCAGGGTCTGGGTGCCGGCGGGCAGGGTGACGGTCGCGATCACGGTGGCCCAGGTCTGCCAGCCGCCGGTCGCCGGGACGTTCACGTTCCCGCTCAGGTTCGTGCCGGCGCTGTTGGCGATGTGCAGGCCGTCGGTGACTCCGCTGGGCGACGCCAGGCGCAGACCGACGGTGTAGGTGCCGGCGGTGGTGACGTTGACGGTGTACTTGAACCACTGACCGGCCGCGGTCCAGCCGAGGTCGTTGGCGGGGCCGCCGGTGTCGGTGGTGGCCTCCAGGTCGACCCCGTCGGAGCGGTAGCCGTTGGCGGTGCCGTTGACCGAGGTGACGTTGTAGGCGACGCCCTGGCCGCCGGTGTCGTAGTTCTCCGCGAACACGGTGCCGGGCACCGCCGCCGCCGTCCCGCCGTAGGGGCCCTCGGTGGCGGCGCGGGCCGCCGAAGCTCCCGTGGCCGCGCCCGTCAGCGCGAGCGCGAACAACGCCGCTGCCGCCATGGCCACACGGACTTTGGGATGGGGACGTGACCGGGACCGGCCAGGCCAACCGCGCACCAGCGCGGCCAGCCCCGCAACGGGCAAGCGACTCATCTTGGTCTCCTAATGTCAGCGGTTACATTCCCCCTCTGCCGCGGACGGTAGATAGGGATGTAACCGCTGTCAATAGGTCACTTCGGGTGACGGTCGCGGGCAGCCGCAGGAGGTGCGGATGACGACCTGGGTGGGCAGGATCTCAGCCCGCGGGGTTAGGCCCGGGCTAGCGATCCTGTCCATCAGGCGGTGCGTCGCCCGGCGGCCGAGCTCGTGGATCGGCTGGCTGACCGTCGTCAGCGGCGGGTCGATAATCCGGCTCGGGTACAGGTCATCGAACCCGGTCACCGCCACCTCGGCCGGGACCCGGACGCCCGCCCGCTGCAGCTCGCGCACCGCGCCAATCGCCATCTGGTCGTTCGCGCACGCCACGGCCTGCGGCAGGGCCGTGCGGCCGAGCAGGAGCCGGGCGGCCGCGACACCGCTGTCCTCCGAGAAGTCCCCGTAGATGACCTGGTCGATGACGCTGTCCGGGGTGGCCGCGACGGCCAGCTCGAACGCCGCCTGCCGGGCCACGGCATCCGGGGCGTCCTTCGGGCCGGCGACGAAGCAGAGCCTGCGGTACCGGTGCTGCCCGGTCAGGTGCGCGGCCAGCGCCGTCATGCCGCTGGCGTTGTCGCTGAGATAGGCGTCGGCCACCGCCTGGCCGGGGTTTCCGGCGATGATGACCACGGGTACCAGCGCGGTCAGGGACCGGAGCTCTCTCGGATCCAGGATGCCCTCGGCCAGGAGCAGCCCGTCGGCCTTGGCCGCGAGGGCGCGTATGCGCTTGTCGAACTGCTCCCCGCGGGTGCCGAACGTCAGCAGCAGGGAGTACTCGGTCCCGCGCAGCACCTGCTCGGCCGCGTGCACGATGTGGTCGATGAACATCAGGCTGCTGCGCTCGACGTCGATCTCGTCGGTACCGCGGTTCAGGCCCACCAGAGCGATGATGTTCTTCCGCCCCCAGCTAAGGCCGCGCGCCGAGGCATCGGGGGTGAAGCCGAGCACCTCGATGACGCCGAGCACCCGCTGCCGCGTCTCGGCGCGCACGAGGTCGGAGCCGCGCAGCACGCGGGACACCGTGGCGGTGGAGACGCCGGCTACGCGGGCGACGTCATAGATAGTTGTCACGGACATCCTCATGTCAGCGGTTACATGAACCTCGACAATGCCCGAGAACGACGGCTTCGTCCACTGTCAGCCGCGCAACGTGCGCCAAAGGCGGTGGCAGAGGCCGCCCGCCGCCGGAGTACCCTCGGAGGACGGGGAGCAGGGGATCAAGGTCCTTGTGGTGCCGCGCGAGCCGGTCGTTCTCGCCGCGCTCGGTGACTGGCTGGCCGAGCGCTGGTCTCAATTTATGACGCCGCGCTACCTGGAAACGGTGCGCAGCCGGGCGGTCGGCCCGACCCGCTGGGACCGCTCCGCGTAACGCCGACACCTTCCCGAAAAGCGAGTCGACATGATCGTGATCATCACAACGACGACGGTGGAAGTACCGGAAGACAGAGACCGCCTGCTCAGCGCGCTCGCCAAAGCCACGCCGCCGACCCTGCGGGAACCTGGCGTACTGGAGTACCGCAGCTCGATGGCTCCCGACGATCCTTCCGTCGTGCATGCGGTGGAGATCTACGCCTCGGAGGACGCCGTCCTCGCCCATCTCCGGTCCGATCACATGGCAGTACTTGTCGACGAGATCTCGGACATTGGGTCCGAGATCTCCGGTAAGGGGTATCGCGGTGAGCTGGAGCCCTTCGACGTGAGTGCCCTGCTCAACCCAGGCCACTCTGGGCGGGAATCCCGACGGTAGCGGCGTGTCAGTGTCCGATCACGCAGAGCGCTAGGCTAGGCGTGACTGATGTGACAGTTGAGCCGAATGTGCCGGCCCGGCGGGGAGTCCAGGCCGGCGAAGGTGCGGGGATGCCATGCGGGTGGTAGTCGCGGATGATGACGTCCTGATGCGTGAGGGCCTCTGCAGCCTGCTCGAAGGCAAGGGGTTCGATATCGTCGGCCGGGCCGGCACCGGACCCGAGGCGGTCCAGCTCGCTCACGCCAACTCACCGGACATGATGATCCTGGACATCCGGATGCCGCCGTCGCACCATATCGAAGGCCTGAACGTCGCCCGTCAGATCCGGGCCGATCTCCCCGAGGTCGGCATCGTGCTGCTGTCGGCCTATATCGAGGTCGAACACGCCATCGGGCTGCTGGGCAGCGGCCGCGGCGTCGGGTACCTGCTCAAGAGCCGCGTGACCGAGGTCGATGAATT
Organism: uncultured Actinomycetota bacterium; assembly: GCA_963836195.1. Classification (GTDB taxonomy): domain Bacteria; phylum Actinomycetota; class Actinomycetes; order Streptosporangiales; family Streptosporangiaceae; genus Trebonia. The sequence goes on from CAWIIX010000009.1 coordinate 32,432, forward strand.
CATCGACGCGCTGGATCGAGTGAGCCGTGGCGGAAGGGTCGTCGATCCCGAGCTGTTCATCGAGCTGATTTCGTCCCGGCGGCGAACTGACCCGCTCGGGCAGCTCAGCCCCCGTGAGCGGGAGGTGCTCGCCCTCGTGGCTGAGGGGAGATCCAACGCCGGTATCGCGGGCCAGCTGTGGATCAGTGAGGCCACGGTCGAGAAACACGTCCGCAGCATCATGGCCAAGTTCGGGCTCAGCGACTCCGGCAATGACCACCGCCGGGTGCTGGCCGTCCTCCGTTATCTCGAAGGGTCTTGATTTGGTGGCGCCGTCCACCCGGCTCGCCAGGATCGCAGCCAGCCTGGCCGCCGCGCCCGCGCCGCTCATGTCGTTCATTTCCCGCCGACGACGGCCCGCGGTCGACACCGACCGGCTGATCCTCGAGACCGAGCGGAAGGCCCTGCTCCGGCTCGGAACGCTGGCCAGCACGGCGCCGATCCAGGAGTTGTTCGACGCCATGGCCGAGGAGCTGGGCCGCATCGTCGACATCGAAACCGGCGAGACCTTCCGCGACATGGCGGGAGTGTCGAGGTACGACGCGGACGGGATGATGACGTTCGTGGCCGGGTGGGGGCCGAAGCCGGACTGGCCCTCACCGATCGGATCCCGCTGGCCATTGACGGTCGAGGGTGACGGCGCGAACTCCATCGTGTACCGGACAGGGCGTCCGGCGCGGGTGGACGGCAGGCTGCCGGTAGTCGGACCGACTTCCCAGCGGCTGACCGAGATCCTGAACGTTCGGTCGTCGGTCGCCGTCCCCATCTTCGTCGACGAAGTCCTCTGGGGCTCGGCCACGATCGTCTCCGATCGGGACAAGCCGCTGCCCTCCACTACCGAGTCGCGGATGGCCGAGTTCGCCGCTCTGGCCTCGACCTCGATCGCCAGTGCGCAACGACGCGCCGAGGTGCAGCGACTGGCCGACGAGCAGGCCGCGCTGCGCCGCGTGGCCACGCTGGTCGCCGCCGGCGCCGAGCCCGAGCAGGTCTGGGAGAGCGTCCTGTCCGAAGTGGGTGCGCTGTGTCAGGCCAGCCGCGCCGGCCTGATCCGCTACGAGCCGGCGGACTCGCTGAGCATCGTCGCGGTCTGGCCCCGCGACGGGCCCTACGAGGAACTGGCCGAACGGTGGCCGCTGACAGGCAACGGCATGTCTGCGCGGGTCGCCCGCGAACAAGCCGTCGTGCGCATGGAGGGCTGGGCCGAGACCGAGACCGAGGGCGAAATCGGCGCGGCCGTCCGTCATCGAATGTCGGTCGGCACGTCGGTCATGGCCCCGGTGTTCGCCGGCGGAGAGCTCTGGGGCGGGGTCATCGTGCACTCCCCCGTCGGCGAGGCGCTCGGCCCGGACACCGAACAGCGGGTCACCGGGTTCGCCGAGCTGGTCAGCACGGCGCTGGCGCACGCGAACGCGAACGCGGAGGTGCGACGGCTCGCCGACGAGCAGGCCACGATCAGCCGGATCGCCACCCTGGTGGCCCGGCAGGCGCCTGTGGGCGATCTCTGCCAGACGGTGACGGAGGATCTCGCGGCCCTGCTCGAGGTGGAGGACGTCAAGATTTGCCGCTATGACGGGCTCGGCAACATGGTCGTCGTGGGTAGCTGCGGAGAACTGGACGGCCTCTACCCGGTGGGGTTCACCTCGGCTCTTCACCTCGACACCGCCGTCGGCCAGGTGTACCGGGACGGCAAGACGGTGCGGGTCGACGGCTACGAGGGCTTCACCAGTGAGAACGCCCGGTGGGCGCGCGATGCGGGCGTCCGGTCGACCATCGGGTGCCCGATCTTCGTTGGTGACCGGCTCTGGGGGGCGCTGACCGTCTCCTCGCCGCAACCGGGACGTCTGCCCGACCGTCTCATCCAGCCGATCTCGGACTCCATCGACCTGATCGCGACGGCGATCCGCAACGCCGAGGCCGACGAGCGACTTCGCGCCTCACGGCAGCGGATCGTGACCGCGACCGATCAGGCCCGTCGACGCTTCGAACGCGACCTGCACGACGGCGCCCAGCAGCGGCTGGTGGCACTCGCCCTGGATCTGCGCGGCAAAGAACACCTCGCGGGCACGGATCTGGAGGAGGCAGCCAACGAGGTCGACTCGATCCTGACGGATCTTCGTGACCTGTCCCGGGGCATACATCCGGCGATGCTGTCAGAAGGCGGGCTCCACGCTGCCATCAGGTCTCTCATCCGCCGGTGCCCAACGCCGGCCCGGCTGCTGTCCCCTGATCGCTGGCCGAGTCTCGACGAGCTCACCGAAACCGCCGGCTACTACGTCGTGGCCGAGGCGCTCACCAACGTCGCCAAGCACGCCAAGGCACGCCAGGTTGAAATCGAACTGACCGTCGCGGACATAGGCCTGCGCATCACCGTTCACGACGATGGCGTCGGCGGGGCCGACACCGGCGACGGGTCGGGCTTGATCGGCATCGCCGATCGGGTCGAGGCGCTCGGGGGCTCGCTGTCGGTGGTGAGTCCGCCCGAGGTAGGCACGACGCTGATCGCGACCTTGCCGATCGCTCGGGCGTGAAGCGCGCCGGCTCCGTAGGCCTGGCCCTCAGGGCAGGTCGGGGATGAGGGTCCGGATCCCCTCCACGGAAAGTGCAGACTTGCCCAGGAATCCGGTGGCCGACGCAGCCTCCATGAGCTCGGCGTAATCCTCCTCATCCCGGGTCGAGATCATGATGATGCGGCCCGTCAGGTGCGAGAACCGTTCGGCCAGCCGCCGCACCAGGTCGAAACCGCTCTCCTGGCCAAGCGAGACGTCAACGAGGACAACATCCGGCCGTCGGGTCGCGACCGCCTCCAGCGCGGAGTCGATGTCCAGGGCGGTGTCAACCGCGTGCAGGCCCTGCCGCTCCAGGCCGCGCCGAGCCGCATCGAGGAACCGCTGATTGTCGTCGACGAGCAGGCAGCGAAAGGTCATGTAAGGACTATGCAGGGTACTGAGACGATCCGCATCGACGCTAGCCGGTATTTAGATCCAATCGCTACTGCTGGTGATTCGACCGCCCGCCGTCAGATTCGCCCCGAATCGGGAAGTCGGCCACAGCCGTGGCTCCTCCACTGAGCGTGGTTCCGACTTCCAGGCTCGCGCCCAGTGCGTCGGCCCTGTCGCGGACAACGGGAGTGACGACGTCCGGGCCTTCGCCGAGATCGGCGCCGTCGTGGGCGACGACCAGCCGCAGATGGCCGTTCTGATCGGTCATCTGCGCAGAGACGTGGCTGGCCCGCGCGTTCACGGCGTGCTCGACCGCATTCGCGAGCACTTGGTAGGCGGTGACCTCGAGCAGCGCCGGATAGCGACCCAGCGGGGCCAGATCGAGCTCCACCGGCAGGGCGGCATGTCGCGAGAGCGACCGCAGGGCCGGACCGATGCCGCCGTCGGACAGGATCGCCGGGAAAGTGCGCCGCGACAATTCGCGCACCTCGGCAGACATCTCGACGAGCCGCTCCCCCAGACTAAAGAGCGTCGCCCGCGCCGGATCGTCAGCCGGCAGCGCATCGCGGGCGGCTCTGGCCTCCATGCCGGTCGCGGTCAGATGCTGCCCCACGCCGTCGTGCAACTCCCGCTCGATGCGCATCAAGGCGTCGTCGACCTCGGCCATCAGGCGCGAACGAGAGGCATCGAGCTCGGCGCAACGTTGGGCACTGCCGACCGCCACTGATGCGATCTCGACCAGGCCGATCGCAGGGTCGAGGCATGAACGCGGAAATTGCGCCTGTTCCGAACACAACACGGCGGCGCCCCACAGGCCGCGAGGCGTGGTTACCGGGACAGCGGCGCAGGACCTGACCGTGGCGCCGTCGCGGCAGGCGGAGACCGCCTCCGGCGTCACCGCCAAGTCGTCGCAGATCTCGACTTCGCCGGACGCCAGCAGAAGGCGAGTCATCCCCGTGACCGAGCCGTCGGGGTTCGCCCGGACGGCTTGTACTCGGGCAACGCCGGGAAGGCGGACCAGCTGACGGATGAGCACCGTGATTGCGAAGTCCTCAGCCGCGTCCATGTCCTCACCACAGTCCCTTCGCGCCGGGCACCGGGGCGCCAGGCGCTTTGTCACACGCCTGCCAGTTTCGCACGCTGGACGGAAGTGGGTCAGCGCCGGTCCTGGGCTGGCGCAGGCGGCGCAACGACCTACCGGCTAGCCAGCACGCGGAAATACGCGCTGGCGTCGATGCTGGCGGCACGCCCGCAGGCGGATAGTCGAAATCGTGAACCTCGAGTGCGCTGTGAGTTAGGAGCATGACGATGACCGACGAGAGCTCGAGTGAGATTGCGCTTAGCGTCAACGGCGCGAGCCACACGCTCGATGTCGACAACCGCAGAACGCTGCTTGACGCGTTGCGAGAAGGGTTGGGCTGCACCGGCGCGAAGAAGGGCTGTGATCGCGGACAGTGCGGCGCCTGCACGGTGCTGCTCGATGGCCGTCGGGTCGTCTCCTGCCTCACGCTGGCGGTGTCTGCCGACGGGGCCGAGGTGACGACGATCGAAGGCCTGGCCGACGATGGCGAACTGCAGCCTCTCCAGCAGGCATTCGTGCGCCTGGACGGATTCCAGTGCGGTTACTGCACACCCGGGCAGATCTGCTCGATCGTGGGCATGATGGCCGAGCATGCCGCCGGCTGGCCCAGCGCGGTCACTGCTGACGTCTCCCGCGACGCGTCGAAGCGCTCCTTGGACGAGGCCGAGGTGCGTGAACGCCTGAGCGGGAACCTCTGTCGCTGCGGGGCGTATCCGTCCATCGTGCGGGCGGCGCTGGAGATCGCGGCCCGCGAGGGGGTCGCGCGATGAAGGAGTTCGGCTACGAACGGCCGACACGGGTCCGGGATGCGCTGACACGCGATCGCAGATACCGGTGGCGCACGGTTCCTGGCGGGCGGCACGAATCTGGTCGATCTGATGAAGGTCGGCGTCGAGGCGCCTAGCCGGCTGGTCGACGTGCGATTTCTCGGGCTGGACGGGATTCGCCCAGCGCCAGACGGTGGACTGGTCATCGGCGCGGCCACCACCAACAGCGACGTCGCGGCACATCCCGACGTACGGCGCAACTTCCCGGCCCTCAGCCAGGCGATCCTGGCGGGAGCCTCGGGCCAGTTGCGGAACATGGCGACGACGGGCGGCAACCTGCTGCAGCGGACCCGGTGCCCCTACTTCGCCGACCCGTCCGAGCGGTGCAACAAGCGAGCGCCTGGTACCGGGTGCGCCGCGATCGAGGGCGCGCACCACAATCACGCGATCTTCGATTGGTCGGACCAATGTGTGGCCACGCAGCCCTCGGACATGGCAGTTGCCCTGGCTGCCTTCGATGCCATCGTCCAGTTCGAGACGCTCGATGGTCCTGGTGAGCTGCCGCTGTCGGAGTTCTATGTTCCGGTGGCTGATGCGCCGCACCTGGAGACGGCGCTGCCTGCGCACGCATTGATCACAGCGGTCGCGCTGCCGAAATCGGCCATCGCCGCGAACTCTCGGTATCGCAAGGTGCGAGAACGCGCCTCCTACGCATTCGCCACCGTGTCGGTGGCCGCCGCGCTGGAGGTCGGAGACGGCCTCGTTCGCGGAGTGCGCATCGGTCTGGGAGGCGTCGCGTCGCGCCCGTGGCGCGCCCGGGCCGCTGAGGCTGCGCTTCAGGGAGCGCCTGCCACCGGCGAGAGCTTCCGCCGGGCGGCCGACGCGGAGCTGGCAGACGCGCGACCGCTGCCCGGGAACGGCTACAAGGTGGCCTTGGCCCGCAATCTGATCGAGGCCGTCCTCGCTGATCTCGTCGGTCTGTCCGACGACCCGCGCGGCGCGCAGTCCTGGGAGGTTCATCAATGAACGACGCTTCTGCAGGTGTGCTTTCGAGCACGACGACCGGAGTCGCCACACCGGTTCCCGTGGCAACGCCGCCAGGCAGCCCGGGCACCGAGGCCGTCGGCGTGCCACGCCCGAGAGTGGAAGGAGGTGCCAAGGTCAGTGGGAAGGCGCGCTACGCCGCGGACGAGCCGATCGACGGCCTGGCCTACGGGTCGATGGTCCTGGCAACGGTGTCTCGAGGCCGGGTCAGCGACATCGATGTCTCGGCCGCGCTCGCGGTGCCCGGCGTCCTTGGCGTCATCGACCATTCCAACGCCCCGCGGCTCAATCCGGAGGCAGGCAACTTCTTCGGGCCGGACGCCGGGCTGCTGCTATTGCAGAATGAGGTGATCCCGTTCGCCGGCTGGCCGATCGCGCTCGTGGTGGCCGAGACGCCGGAAACGGCCCAGGCGGCAGCCGACTCCGTACGGGCGACCTATCAGGCGGAACCTCACGACACGACGTTCTCGGCCGCCCATCCCGGCGCCCGCCCCGCACTGACCATCTTCGGAGAGGACGCGGACGTCGGAGACGTTGACGCCCAACTGGCCGCGGCCGACGTCGTGGTCGACGAGCGGTACCGCACGCCCGAGGAGCATTGCGGCGCCATGGAGCTCCACTCCGCCACCGCATGGTGGGAGGGCGACCGGCTGCAGGCCTTCGACTCCAACATGGGGCCGTCCACCGTGGCCGCCGTGCTCGCCACCCTGTTCTCGCTGCCGCTGGACCGGATCCGGATCCGCTCCGAGCACGTCGGCGGCGCCTTCGGCTCCAAGGGCCTGTGCGGGCCGCAACTGGTGCTCGCCGTCATGGGCAGCATGCGCTTCGGCCGTCCAGTGCGGGTCACCCTGACCAGGAACCAGGTGTTCCTGGTGACCCCGCCACGGCCGGCCACCGACCAACGGGTGCGGATCGGCGCGACCGCAGACGGGAAGCTGACCGCGATCGACCATCAGGCCGTCTTCTCGCTGTCGAGGCTCGGCGAGTACGTCGAGAACTGCACGGAGATGACCAAGACGATGTACGCCGCGCCGGCGGTCCGGACCGGGCTATCGGCGGTCCCGCTGGACGTGCTCCCGCCCTTCTCGGTCCGCGGGCCCGGCATGACGCCCGGTTCCTTCGCGCTGGAGTCCGCGATGGACGAGGCGGCGGAGCGCCTGGGAATGGACCCGGTCGAACTCCGGCTCCGCAACGAACCGTCCGCCGGACCGGTGTCGGGCCTGCCGTTCAGCAGCCCGCACCTTCCCGCCTGCCTGCACGAGGGCGCCCGGAGGTTCAATTGGGCCGCGCGCGATCCCCGACCGCGGCGACGGCGCGAAGGCCACCTGCTCATCGGCACGGGAGTAGCCGCCGCCAACTTCAGCACCGGCGCGCTTCCCTCGTCGGCCGCCATCACGGCCGAAGCCGACGGGACATTCTCGGTGCTGATCGGCGCGAGCGACGTCGGCACCGGCGCGCGCACGGCGCTGATCGCACTCGCGGCCGACGCGCTGGCAGTGCCCGTAGAGCTGATCCGGATACGGATCGCGGACACCGATTACGGGCCCGCCTGGGCGGCCGGCGGCTCGCGGGGCACCACCTCGTGGGCGTGGGCGATCTCGGAGGCCGCAGCCAAGCTGCGCGGCAAGCTCGCGGACGCCCCCCGACCGGTGACAGCCACCGCCGACACGACGGACCTGGTGTTCAAACTGCCGCCCATGGAGCGGCACGCCTACAGCTCGATCTTCTCCGAGGTCACCGTGGATCCCGCGACCGGAGAGGTCCGGGTGCGCCGGCTGCTGGGAATCTTCGCGATCGGGCGCGTGGTGAACCCGCTCACGGCGCGCAGCCAGGCGACCGGCGGGATGATCATGGGGCTGTCCATCGCGCTGCACGAGGAGAGCGTGCGCGACGCAGGGTCCGGACGACATGTCAACGCGGACTTCGCCGGCTATCACATCGCCGCGCATGCAGACGTTCCCGAAGTTGAGGCGGACTTCGTGCCCGACTACGAACCTGGCGACCCATGGGGGATCAAGGGCGTCGGAGAGATCGGCACGGTCGCCACCGCGGCATCCATCGCCAACGCGGTCTGGCATGCCACCGAGGTGCGTCAGCGGACGCTGCCCATTCGGCTCGATCGGGTCCTGGAGGCGAACCCCTGGACTCACCCGTCCGAACACACGTAGACACGGCAGATGAAGTCTCGGGCCGGTGCGAGGGGCTGCTCGCTAGCCAGCCTGAGCACCCGCGTCGGGCGGTGCGCCAGGCGTTCTGACCCTGATAGCACGTCACAACTGGGCGTGCGCAACCGAAAGAGGTGAAACCGTGCCCCGCTATCCCAACATCGGCGATCACGGACTGATCGGTGACCTGCAAACCGCTGCCCTGGTGACGACGGACGGCTCGGTGGACTGGTTCTGTTGCCCACGCTTCGACTCGCCCAGCGTGTTCGCGTCGCTGCTCGACGCCGAGCGCGGCGGCTACTTCCGCGTCGCCCCCGACCGCGAGGACTACGTGAGCAAGCAGCTCTACTTCCCGGAAACGGCGATCCTGATCACCCGGTTCATGACGCCGGACGGGGTGGGCGAGGTGCACGACTTCATGCCGGTCATCACCGGCGCCGCGACGGACCGGCACCGGCTGGTACGGCAGCTGCGGGTGGTCCGCGGCACGATGCGGTTCGTGATGGACATCCAGCCCGCGTTCGACTACGCCAGGCAATCGCACAAGGTGGACGTGTCCGAGGGCGGCGCAGCGTTCGAGGCGGACGGGATGCGGCTGACGCTGCACTGGGCCCGCCCGACTGACGTCGCGTCGCGTGATCCGCACAACGCGATCGAGCGGCACGGTGAAGGGGTGCACGCGACGGCCACGTTGCGGGCCGGCCAGAGCGCCGGAATGGTCCTCGAGTCGATGGGCGGCCGGCCGCGACTGGTGGCGCCCGGGGAGATCGAGCGACTCGAGCAGGAAACCGCGGACTTCTGGCGTACCTGGCTGCACCGGTCGAGCTACACCGGGCGCTGGCGCGATGTGGTGGCGCGGTCGGCGATGACCCTCAAGCTGATGATCTACGCGCCGACCGGCGCGCCGGTGGCCGCGCCGACCACCGGGCTGCCTGAGCAGGTGGGCGGCGAGCGCAACTGGGACTACCGCTACACCTGGATCCGCGATGGCTCCTTCTCGCTGTACGCGCTGCTCGGCCTCGGCTACACCGACGAGGCCAGGGCCTTCGGCGGCTGGCTGCGCAACCGCATCGATGAGGCCGAGCCCGGCAGCGGCCACCCGCTGAAGATCATGTACCGGGTCGACGGAAGCTCCGACCTGACCGAGGAAAGCCTCGACCACTTCGAGGGCTGGCGCGGCTCGCGGCCGGTCCGGGTCGGCAACGGCGCCGCCGACCAGCTCCAGCTCGACATCTACGGCGAGATGCTCGACGCCGCCTACCTGGCCGACGTCAACGGCCTGCCGGTGTTCCGCCAAGGCTGGCAGCAAACATCGAGGCTGGTCGACTGGCTGTGCGACCACTGGGACCAGCCCGATGAGGGCATCTGGGAGAGCCGCGGCGGCCAGCGAGACTTCACCTACGGCCGGTTCCAGAGCTGGGTGGCGTTCGACCGGGCGATCCGGATAGCCGCGCACCGGGGCCGCCCGGCGGACCTGGCCCGCTGGACCAAGGCCAGGGACGCGGTCTACGAGCAGATCATGGACAAGGCCTGGAACCCGAAGCCCGGCGCCTTCACCCAGCACTACACCACCGAGGTGCTCGACTCCTCGCTGCTGCTGATGCCGCTGCAGGGGTTCATCGCCCCGGACGACCCGATGTGGCTGTCCACGCTCAAGGCGATGGACTCCGAGCTGGTATCGGACAGCCTCGTCTACCGCTACAACCCGAGCGCCTCACCGGACGGGCTGGCGGGCGACGAGGGCACCTTCTCGCTGTGCACGTTCTGGTACGTCGACGCGCTCGCGCGGGCCGGGCGGCTCGACGAGGCGCGGCTGGTCTTCGAGAAGATGCACACCTACGCCAACCACCTCGGCCTGTTCTCCGAGGAGATCAGCAGCACCGGCGAGCAGCTCGGCAACTTCCCGCAGGCGTTCAGCCACCTGGCCCTGATCAGCGCCGCCGTCAACCTCGACTACCAGCTCGACCACGGTCCCAACTCGCTCAGCCCGGTGATCGCGCGGGCGACATGAGTCCATGCTGATCCGCTACGTCATTCACCGGGGTGTGGTCTAGGAGGGGCGTGCTGGTGAAACAACGGACCGTTCGAGATGACGATTTTGATCTTCTAACCATCAGCGAGACCCTGGCGTCGTCGCGGCAGGCCGCTGGCGGGGTTACTTCCCGAGCGCGTTTCCTGCGTGAGAGGAGGGGCACGGCCGGCTCTACGTCCTCCGAGAGCGGGGCGGCTTTCTCGAGGGGCCGGAGATGTCGATAGCGATGCTCCGTTAGACGATCGGTCAGGTGCCGGGCGGACGTCCGGAAAGTCATCGTCAAACGGCGGGATTACGTGATAAATATGCGCCTATGTCCGCCACCGAGGCGCCGCTAAGCCCGCGAGCCCAGCCGCCTCGCCGGGCGCGCGCTTTGCCGCCCCGCGCGTGGCTCCTGTCCCGGCCGCGGGTACAGGCGGTCATCTGCCACCCGAAGGCTCAGTGGGCGATGACCAACCTCGGCATCCGCCGCTGGCTCGCGATCCGCCGCTGGCCGCCGTTGCTCCTGGCGGCCGCGGGCGTCGGGGCGATCACGGACGATCTGCACGCCCCCCGCTGGGAGCACGACCTGGCGGGGCCGGCCCTTACATCGGCCTCATGGTCACCGCGCTGTCCGCCGACGCCTACCTGACCCGGCGTGCCCTGCACCTGCCCGGCCCGCGCTCACGCGCAACCTACCTGGCGATGGGGACCGGTCTGGCGCCGCTCGCCGTTGGCTGCATCGCCGCGGCCTCGAGGCTCGACGCGCACGGCAACCCCTCGCTGGCGGACGCATTCGGGTTCATCGGGCTGCTGGGGAGCTGGACCGCACTGCTTGCCCTCGGCCGCGCCCTCACCTGGGGCCGACTGCGCCGCCTCTGCTGGATCTACCCGCCTGCTGGCCGACGGCCAGCGGATACCCGCGACGTTACTGGCGGTTACGGCCTCCGCTAAGGCGCCAGACCCGCCATGGCGGCGCCGCTTCAGACACGTCGGCGTTGCGGCTCAGCCGAAGTCCTCGCCGTCCTGCATTAGCGCGCAGCATCGCGTGCGAGTGGTGCGCCGCGTTGCCGGTTCTCGATTGCTAGCACGGCGCCCACGGGGGCTGACGCACCCGGGAGCGGAAACGGCATTCCGAGCGAGCGCGGGCGAGCGAGCCGGTTTTCCGGCTAAGTGGTCGGGAAGAAGTCGGCCATCGGGCTCGCGGCGGCGTCGTTGGCGGTCAGCGGGGCCAGGCTCCACGCGCTCTCGATGGTGCGCAGCAGGCTGTAATGCGTGTAGGCGACGTCGGACCTGAACCCCTTGGGCACGCCGTCGGCGATGACGAGCGTGGGGACCTGGTTGCCCGGCGAGTCGTCGTTCTCGTCCCAGGTGATGAACAGCAGCGAGCGCTGGGTCGTGAAGGCGGGTGAGCTGAGCAGCGCCGGGACGCTCTCCGACAGCCAGGTGTCGCCCTCGGCGACGGTGCCGTCGTGCATGTCGTCGAGCATGTTCGGGGTGATCCAGCCGAAATCGGGCGTGCTGGCCGCGCTGGCCAGATCGGCGGCCAGCTGGGTGTAGGGGACGACGTTGGCGAATTCCGTCGGGTTCGCGCGGATGTCGTCGTAGTAGACGAACGGATCGTGCTTCTGCATGTAGGGGTAGGCGTCGCCGACGTAGGCGGGCTGCGGCATTGACTCCATGTAGGCGCGCCAGGTCTTGCCCGCCGGGGTGAGGCGGTCGGCGGCGAGGTTCGGCGCGTTCTGGAAGCAGTCGGTGCAGTCGGTCGTGACGCCGAACGTGTCGCCGCCGGTCAGGGCCAGGTAGTTGGGCAGGCTCGGGTGACCGACCGCCGTGTAGTTGGCGGCCAGGCCATAGGTGCTGGCGAGCTCGCTGATGTAGGGCGCGTCGGCGCTGCCGATGATCTGGCTGGAGGAGTGGTTCTCCATGATGATCACGAAGATGTGATCGAAATCCGGGACCGCGGGCGCGGCGGGGACGCTCATCGACGCTCCTGGGGACTTCCCTATGACCGACCGGGCCGGCGGCAGCGTAGCTCGCTGCTGGTCGCAGCCTACGCCCCGCCGGCCGCCCACGGCCGCCGGTTACCGGACCGGGCGAGGAGCCACAGGCGATACGGCGGGCGTTCCGCGACATTCGCGCGATGGCAGACTAGCTGGCACGTAGCGGCTCAATGGGGAGGACCCGCTCATGTGGCACCACCGTGATACCCGGCCAGCTCAGCACGCCAGGCAGCTTCCTGTCGGCGACGCGGCGGGCATGTCATGAGCGCCCTGGCGATGGTCGATCGTCACCGGGAGCGCGCCGTGCTGGCCGGCCTGCTGGCGAGCCTGCCAAGCCGGGGTGCCGCGATGGTCGTGCATGGCGCGCCCGGGATAGGGAAGTCCGCTCTGCTGGCTGAGGTCAGCGGGACTGCGGCCGACCGGGGCATGCTCGTGCTGAGAACGTCGGGGGTGCAGATCGAGGCGAACCTCGCGTTCGCAGGGCTGCACCAGCTGCTGCGGCCGGTCCTGGCTCACATCGGCAGCCTTCCGGCACCGCAGCGGAACGCGCTCGGCGCGGCGTTCGGCACGCAGGATGGTCCGGTGCCGGAGCTGTTCATGATCGCGCTGGCGACGCTGCAGCTGCTGGGCGAGGCGGCCGCCGAGCACCCGGTGCTGCTCATCGCCGAGGACGCGCACTGGCTCGACCGGCCGACCGCCGACGTGCTCACGTTCGTCGCACGGCGGGTCGAGTCGGACCCGATCGTCGCACTCGCGGCGATCCGCGATGGCTATGCCAGCCCCCTGCTCGCGGCCGGGCTGCCGGAGCTACGGCTCGAGGGGCTCGATGAGCGGTGGGCCGGAGACCTGCTTGACGCGCGCTGCCCCGGCCTCGCGTCTGACGCTCGCAGGCGGCTGCTGGCCGCGGCCGAGGGCAACCCGCTGGCCCTGACCGAGCTGCCCGCGGCGCTCGGCAGCGGCAGTGGCGCCAGGGCCGCGGCGATGCTGGAGCCGCTGCCGCTGACGAACCGGCTGGAGCAGGCGTTCGCCTCGCGCGCGGCAGACCTCCCGAGCGTTGTCCGGACACTGCTCCTTGCCATGGCGGCAGATGACAGTTGCGCGCTGGCACAGGTGGTGAAGGCAGCCGGCCTCATCTCGGGTGCGGAGCCGACGGTCAGCGACCTTGTCCCCGCCATCGAGGCGCATCTCATCGTCGTCGAGGCAGCGAGGAATACCGCGAGCTTCCGGCACCCGCTGGTCCGGTCCGCGATCTATCAGGCGGCCAGCCTGGCCGAGCGGCACGCGGCCCATGCCGCCCTGGCGGGGGCGCTCGCCCACGACCCGGACCGGAGGGCATGGCACCGCGCGGCCGCCACCGTGGGGACGGACCAGGGGGTCGCGACGGAACTCGAAGACGCGGCGTGGCGGGCCCGAAGGCGCGGCGGGACCATCACGGCGGCCGTCGCGTTTGAGCGCGCGGCGGGCTTCACGGCCGACCCCGCCCGGCGCGGCGCCCTGCTGCTGGCGGCGGCGGAGGCGGCGACCGAGCTTGGCGAGGCCGAGATGGCGATCCGACTGCTGCGCGAGGCGGGGTCCTGCCCGCTTGGCTCGCACGAGCGCGCCTACGCGACGTGGCTGGGAGACGCCTTCAGCGACGAGCCGGTCCGGGACCCGGCCCGGGTGCGCCTGCTCGTGGAGACCGCCAGGGAGGTGACGGCCAGCGGAGACACCCGGCTCGCGCTTAGGCTGCTGTCCGCCGCAGCGTTCCGCAGCTACTGGGCTGATCTCGATGAGCCGGCCGCAACCGAGATACTGGACGCGGCCGACCACGCCGGGGCGGCTCCGGACGACCCGCTGCTCCTGCAGATTCAGGCGTACGCGGCGCCGCTTGCCCGGGGCCCGGCCGTCCTGCAGCATCTGGGGCGCGTCGCGTCACCCGATGATCCCGAGGAGCTGTACCTGCTGGGCATCGCGGCCTGCCTGGCCGGTGATTTCCACCGCTCCTGCTCCCTGCTCGGCGCGTCCGCCGCGACGCTTCGCGAACAGGGGAGGCTGCGGTTTCTCACCCATGTCCTGACGGCCCGGGCCTGGACCGCGACCATGACGTCTGACTTCCGGATCGCGATTCCCGCGGCCGAGGAGGCAAGCAGGCTGGCGGCGGAGACCGCCCAGCCGTTGTGGCAGGCGGGAGTCTGGACAGCGCAGGCGGCCCTCGCCGCGCTGCGCGGAGAGCAGGCCACCGTCGAGGACCTCACGACCCGCGTCGAGGAGGTCATGCTGCCCGTCGGCGCCGCCGAGCCGCTGTCGCTCGTCCAGTACGCGCGCGGCCTGCTGGCGCTGGGCCAGGGACGGCACGACGACGCCTACTTGCAGTTGTCCCGGATCTACGACCCGGGCGACCCGGCCCACGACCGGCGGAATTCCTGCGGCGCCATCGGCGACCTGGCCGAGGCGGCCGCCCGCAGCGGGCACTCGGATCACGCGCGCGATGTCCTGGGGCGCCTCCAGCCGCTGCGGGAGCAGACACCCTGGTTCCGGTTGGTGATGCGATACGCGGATGCGATGCTCGCCAGCGACGGGGAGGCCGAGGCGACCTTCCGCGATGCGCTCTCCCTGGACCTGTCCGCCTGGCCGTTCGCGCGCGCCCGACTCCAGCTCGCCTACGGGGAATGGCTGCGCCGCCAGCGGCGGACGGCCGACTCCCGGGGACCGCTGCGGGCCGCCAGGGACGCGTTTGACGCGCTCGGCACCGCTCCGTGGGGCGACCGCGCCCGCCGCGAGCTGCGGGCATCGGGCGAGCGCGGCCGCCGCAGGCCCGAGGCCATTGACCAGCTCAGCCCGCAGGAGCTGCAGATCGCCGAGCTGGCCGCGGAGGGTCTAACTAACCGGGAGATCGGCGAGCGCCTGTACCTATCGCACCGCACGATCGAGACGCATCTCTACCGGGTCTTCCCCAAGGTCGGGATCACGTCGAGGGCGCAGCTCAAGAGCGTGATCGACAGGGTCCCCGAGACGCAGCCGTAACCACCTCACGACGCCTCGCGGTCAGCCGCCCTGCCGCGATGCGGTGAGCTCAGTTGGCCTGACACCGCCGAGCTGTTCGTTCAGCGCGGCCGGTGACGCGAGGACAACTCTCGGCAGCGGGCAGCCGGCATCTCAGTGAGCCTACTGACGCGGGCGACTTGCGGCCACAGCGGATCAGTGATGCCACGGCAGCGCTTCAGCCGCCGCGCAGCGTAGACCGGCAGCTAGTGAAAGGCCGGCAGCCTCGACCGGGACCGCCGCGTATGCACCGGATCAAGAAGGAGGATCTTTCATGTTCAATCGTCTAGGCCTGTTCGCAGCTCGACGTCACCGATACGTTCTGATCGCGTTCGGCCTGTTGTTCGCGGTATCAGCCCTGCTCGGGGTTACAGCGTTCGGCAAGCTGCAGTCGGGCGGCCAGGTGAGCTCCTCCGCGCCTTCCTCGCAGGCTGAGGCGCTTGTCGCGTCCCATTTCGGGGGCGAGCAGGGGCTTGTCGTCCTCGTAACCTCGCGTGCCGGCCCCGTGTCGTCACCAGCGGTCGCGGCGGTGGGGCAGAAGGTCACCACGGCTCTTCAGTCGAATCCCGAGATCTCCAACGTGGTCTCGTACTGGAAGACGCCCGCTGCCGGATTGCGTAGCGAAGACGGGAAATCGGCACTGATCCTGGCCCACGTGAAGGGTGACGACAATCAAGTCGACACCCGAACGGCGGCGCTGCTGCCGGTGCTGTCCTCCTACGGAGGCCATGCGGCCACAGTGCAGGGAGGCGGATCGTCCGCCGCGAACGCGGAGATAACCGATCAGGTCAAAAAGGACCTGCTGCTGGTATCCGTGATCGCCGTGCCGATCACGGTCGTGCTGCTCTACCTTGCCTTCGCGAGCATGCTCGCCGCCCTCCTGCCGCTGGCCGTGGCCGCCCTGGCGATCACGGGCACATTCGCCGAACTGCGCGTCCTGTCTGCGTTCACTTCCGTCAGCACCTACGCCGTCGACCTCACCATCGCCCTCGGCCTGGGACTGGCCGTCGACTACTCGCTCCTGCTCATCAAGCGGTACCGGGAAGAGCTGAGCTCAGGAAGGGAATCCCGGGCGGCGATCGGACGGGCCGTGGAGACCGCCGGCCGGACCATCGCATTCTCCGCCCTCGGCGTGAGCCTGGCGCTTACGGCCCTGCTCGTGTTTCCCCTCTACTTCCTGCGGTCGTTCGCGTACGCGGGAATAGGCGTCGTGATCTTCGCGGTGCTCGGGGCGCTATTCGTGATGCCGGCTCTGCTCGACGTCTTCGCCGTCCGCCTCGCCCGCAGGGCCGAGAAAACGGCCGCCCGACGAGGAGCCGCCAAGGGCGAAAGCCGCTTCTGGACGGGACTCGCCGCCACGGTCATCAGCCGTCCGGTGCTCTGCGCCGTCCCCGCGGTCACGGCCCTCCTCGTCGTGGGCGCGCCCTTCCTGCACGTCCAGTTCGCCACGCCGGATGACCGGGTCCTCCCCACCAGCGCATCCGCTCACCAGGTGGGCGACGCCCTGCGCACCCAGTTCGCGACCAACGCATCGTCGACCCTGATCGCCGTCAGTACGCGACCAGCATCGCCGGTCGCCGAGTCCTCCTATGCCGGGCGACTGTCCCGCCAAGCCGGGGTCACGAGCGTTGAGGGGCCGACGGGCACATACGTAGACGGCCGCCAGGTGTCCGGACCGACGGGGACTCCCTACCAAGCCGACGGGGTGAGCTACTGGCAAGTGCAGAACCGGCTTGTCGCTTCCAGCGGCCAGGCCCAGGACCTGGTCCGCCAGGTGCGAGCCATCCCAGGCCCGGGAGGTCAGGAGACCAAGGTCGGGGGGACAGCCGCCGACCTGGTGGACCAGAAACACTCGATCGGCTCCAACCTGCCACTGGCGATCGGCATCATAGTGCTGTCGACCCTGCTGATTCTCTTCTTGTTCACCGGCAGCGTCTTGATTCCGCTCAAAGCGGTCGTCCTGAATGCCCTTACGCTGTACGCGGTGCTCGGGCTGATGGTGTGGATCTTCCAGGGAGGCCACCTGGCGGGGCTCCTTGGCTTCACGCCTACCCCGACGTCGACGACGATACCTCCGCTGCTCTTCGTCATCGCCTTCGGGCTCTCGATGGACTACGAGGTGTTCCTCATCAGCCGGATCAAGGAACTCCACGACCGTGGCGCCACGAACAGGGAGGCGATAGCCGGCGGCCTGACGCGCAGCGGTCCCATCGTCATCACGGCCGCGGCATTGCTCTCCGTCACCTTCTTCGCCTTCGGCCTTTCGAAGATCAGCTTCATCCAGTTCTTCGGACTCGGTACCGGAATCGCCATTCTCGTGGATGCCACAATCGTCCGCTGCGTGCTCGTCCCCGCGGTGATGCGACTGGCCGGCGAGTCAATCTGGTGGGCTCCTAGTCCATTGCGCCGATTCTACGACCGCTTCGGGCTAACGGAGGCTCCAGACTCGCCGCAGGATGACGTCGGTGCTGAGCCGGTCAGCCCATGCGGCCTGGGCGCGTCCCATGAACTCGAACGCGTCCGCTCTAAGGCCGATGATGGCGGCAAACAGGAAGTCGCCGACCTGTGACTTTATGTGACGATCAGGTCGCGGCCAGGAGGGTCGTGCGCAGGGCGCGCCGAAGCTCCGGCAGGGCGAGGGACCCGGCACAGGTTCCTCGCCACCCGGAGCTTCGCGCATGAGCGCTCCCTCAGGCGCAACTGTGCTGAGCCGCGGTGACCACGCGACGCAAGGTCCTGGTCAATTGACGCAGGTCTCCTGGGCCTCGGTCACCACGGAGGAGAAGGTCCACGGATTCAGCGGTGCGCTGCTGCCCTGAAGTGCCTTCGGCAGGCCGTCCGGGAACGTGAACGACGCGCGGGACCAGAACCAGCGGAGCTTCGACGTCAGGCAGACCAGGAGCGGACGGCTGAACGTCACCACCGTGGGCACGTCGAAGACCTCGCCTGCGGCGCAGTTGGGAACGCAGTCGTCGAGCTTGTAAGTGCCCCTGCCCACGGCCTCGGTGGACCACATGGTCCACGTCATCCGGGCCAGGATCGCGGTGGAGTCGCCGGACAGCGAGCAGCCGGAGGCGCACGCGGGCTCGTACAGCGCCGCCGCGTGCACGTCCTGCCCTTCGGCGATAAATGTGTCGGTACCGGTCTGCGGCGGTGCGGCGCCCCCCGTCGGCGTGCTCGGCGAGGATCCGGTCGCCGCGGCCGTCGCCGGGGTCGCACTGGGCAATGCGCTCGGTGAGACGGGCGTGGTGGCCGCCATCGACGGCGTGCTCACCGGGCCTGCGGTCGACGCGGTGCCCCGGGGGCCGCTGCGGTGGAGCCTGCCGACGGACCGCATGCAGAAACACCCAGGGCGGCGCTCGCCAGCACCGCCCCGACCGCAAGGAACCTGGCTTTTCGGGAATTTGTGATGACCATGAATTCCAGCCCCTTTGGCTTCCTTACCGGCTCGGCGAGCCATTCCGCCCGTATGACGTACGCCATGCCCCCAAGGTTGGGATTTTGACTGGCTTTAAGCCGGGAGGACGGCCCTGGCCGCGCGACTACTGGTTCTGGAACGCCTGCTTCGCCAGCGGGTGATCGGCGGGGAGGATCAGCGCGCCGCCGGCGCTTTCCTGCTGTAGCTTCTGCTGCGCGAGTTGCGATCCCGGCGTGGCGTACTGGACATGGACGCTCGCGACGCCGCTCCCGCGCGCGCCGACCGGGGTGACGGCGGCCGGGTTGCCCTCGCTGTCAGTCACCCAGAGCTGGAAATCGTCGTACTTGAACAACTGGATGTCGACGACGGGCGTGGGGTAGTGGTGGACGCCCGCCGACTCCGGGTCCCCGGGCGCGGCAGCAGCCTGCGCCTGGTCGCTGGCGTCGGGAGAATTCTGCGCGTCCGCTGTCGCGGGAGGATTCTGCGCTTGCGGTTTACCCATCGTCATGACGCCGATGTGGAAGCCTCGGGTGCAGCGGGACCCCGGCGTTGAATATCGAATCGGTCCACTTCGCGACCCCGTCGGCGTCTGTGATCGGGGTGTCAAGCAGGCCGTTGGGGTCGAGTTCCTGCTTGAGCTGCGGCGCGAGAAGGTCGTAGAGCCGTTTGGCGTTCTGGCGGAGCAGGTCGACTTTGGCCGGGTCGGCGCAGTTGTGCACTGCCAGGCCCTCTGCGATGTAGGTCCCGGTGGACGTGGTGAGCACCGCTACCGGACGCTCGCCGACGTAGCGGACCTCCTTAACACCCACCCGCTCCAGGGCATTGAACTGACACAGCCACTCGAACTGGAACTGCGCTAGCATGCGGCGCGGCCGGATACTGCCCAGGAACCGGAGCACCTCATGCCGCTTGGCGATGATGACCTGGCGGACGTCAGGCCTGGTCTCCTCGCGGAAAGTGAACCCGAGGACCTTGAGGCAGCGCACCACCTCTGCGTACATCTCGTTGTCGCGCTGAGAGAACACGATCCCTACCTGCTGGCCACCACCGTGCCCAACTCCGTCGCCCTTCACCCCGTGGGTGAAGTGGCCCTCGCCATCAAAGGCAGCGGCCAGGTACCCGGCCTCCCACGACGTGTCCTCGGACCACAGCCCGGTAGGCTTCACGATTGCCCGAGCGCCGCCCTGCCGCGAGACGAGAGCGTCGGTCCGGCACCAGCCTGCCGTGGCATAACCGCCACCTGACGGGCCGCAGGCCAGCCAGAGGTGGTCGGCGGTCGCGCAGGCCTCCGAGCCGTCCGCGAACACCACGGCGTAACAGGGCCGGGTAATGACCTCGACCCGCTCCACCACGCTCCGTCGCCAGTGGCGGCGCCCGCTGGCCGGGATGCTCTCATCAAACCCTGCCAGGTGGTCGCCAACGCGAACCTCGCCGGCGGGAATCCAGCGCAGGTCGGCCGTAAGAACTCTCATATCAGCTGATACGCAGAACTGCGCGGACCATTCGATGCCGGCCAGGTTGCGGACCATGAACCAGCCCTGGCTGTCTCGCAGCCACAGGGCGCTGCCGTGGTGGTCTTGGAACGGGCCGGGACCGTAAAGCAGGTCCGTGGCCTGCGCCGCGATCTCGTTCATTTTGTTCTTGGCCGCGGTGTACTCGGGCGAGTCCGCCCGCTGCGGATGATCGGGAACGTTGACCGACCACGTATGCGTCTCGGTCTCGGTGTGCACTGGGTCGGTTGCGGTCATCGATTCCCCCTGAATCAGCCGGACCGGTAAGCAGGCGGTTAATGGCCTGCCTGCGCCGAGGATGCCGTCATCCTGCCATGGAAAGCAGGCCCTTACCAGGGCGATTGCTAGCAGACCGCATGAATGCGGCGGATGGCGCATTCATGCGCACGGGCATCGCCCTGCACTCGCCGCGTTCGAATACCTTGAGCTGCGCCGGTCCAGCGTTGATCTTGATTGACCTGCGTTTCTCGTTTGTCTCCACGGCCATGGCACCAAGATCAGTCTCAAACGGGTGTCGTGCGGCGGGAGGGCCGGGATCGTGTCAGCTGCCCTCTGCCCGCTCCTTGAGGGCCTCGTTCAGCCCCTGGAAGCTGGCCTCGGCCCGGGTGAAGGTCTTCAACGGAAAGGCGAACAGGAGGCCGTGGAAGGCAGCCTTCGGGGGCGACCAAGGCGATGGCCGCGCAGTGACCTGGCGTGGAGCGTCACGGGCTACTGCCCATCAGCTCCATCATCTCCTCCTTCGACATGCCGTGCCGTTCGCAGAACGGGACGACGTCCGCGGAATCCACCGGGTCAGGCAACGTCTGTAGGGCGTCAGCAGCCGCGTCATCCCTCCCGGCCCGGCGAAGCGCATTGATCACGCCCTGACGAGACCATTGCATCGAAGCCCCCTAACCCAAGGATCCTGGCTCTCCGCTACCCCAGGTCTCCGAGCGTAAGTCCTCGGCTGCCCGCCGATTCGCTCGGGAGGGCGTCACGAGAACGAACAGCATCTTCATCGCCCACGCGGCGGAGGCGATCGGCAGCCCGCTCGGCGGCGGACGGGGCCGGCGTAGCGGACTCCCCGGGTTTACCCGCCTGGCCCAGTGCGGGACACGGCCCAACGGCCTCGGTAACTCGCGCAGGCGAACCGAACATATCCGTCCAGAGCACCAGCAGGGCGGCCCCGCCTGGCAGGGGACGGAGCCGGGCGAGCGCGGCTGACGAGGCGGCCACCTGCGGCTCGGTCTCGGTGTTGTGGTGGCCGTCCCGTGGTGCCCAGGTGACACCTGCCCCGACTAGTGACTCACCCAGTGACTACGGCAGCAGTTCCCGCCAGACCCAGCGCGACGACCTCGGACTCCCGTTACCACTGGTCGGGTGGCCGGAGGCATCGCAGCCTCGGGCCAGTTAGCTCGCTGGGTTCAGCTCGGAAGCCCTGGCTGCTGCAAGATCAGCACGGCCGAGAGGATCAGCAGCACGGAGCCGAACGCGACTAGGGCGTACCGGACGCCAATCAGCTTGAACGAGCTGCCGATGCCCACCAGGAACAGCACCGCGGCCAGGAACACGGTGATCCGGACGTAGTTGTCGCCGGTCGTCGCTGCCTGGTTGCCTGCCTGGAACTTCGCCGCGGACTGGTTGTCGAGCGCGTCTGCCTGCGCTTGCTCGGGCTGCTTGTACTGAGGCATATAGGTCGGGCCGGGCGTGGCATGGGGATTGTGCAGCGGGTCGGTCGCCATCCACGCGTTGAAGGCGACCAGGAACTGGGGCCGGAAGCGGCGCACCGCGATCGCTTCTTTCTGCGGGCTGTTCAGGGTGAACGCGATGAACCAGGCGTTGAAGGTGGCGGCGTCGAAATTGCGCAGCGAGATGGCGGCGAGGTCGTCGCGGGTGGCGAGATTGCCTAGGGTCGAGGCCCGGGCGATGTCGACCCGCGATGCCGTGCCCCACTTCGCCGCCGAGTACCCCGCCCAGGCAGCGGTGATGGTGACGAGCGCGAGCAGTGCCGCCTCGCAGATCTGGACGATCTGCGAATGACGGTCGCCGGACCCGCTGTGACCGCCCTTCTCTTCGGCCCGCTCTGCCGCCTCGCCATGTTCATGCAGTTGCTTGCCGGCCTCGATTGGATCCAGCCCCTCGGGCATCAGCGCCTCACTCTTCCCTGACCGCTCGCGGGCACGCATACCTGAAGGGCTCTTGCGCCCGCTTACTGCTCATCACTCGGCACGCTAAGACCCAGGCAGGCGACCCGGCATCCCCCGCCAGAGGTGAAAGCGGACGGCCCGTGATGTCGACTCGCCGGTTTCCCTGGCACCTCGGAGCGCGTTTCGCCTGCCAGGCTGACAGGCGAACCGGGCGCCGCCCTCACTGGGCCAACTGGTAGGCCCCCTTGGCCATCAGGAGGACTCCCGCCCCCAGGGCCAAGACGGCGAGCACAGGACGGCGGTTCCGGTTCAGCCATTCACGCAAGGACGCGAGCCTGGCCATGGCGTCGTCATGGTCGAAGACCATGTAACCCTGCATGGCCAGGATGCTGGCGGTGGAGAGCAGGCAGAAGAGCACGAGGGAAACGACAGATGCAACCGACGAGATGTCTGCCTCCGCCACGAGCGCCACTCCGGCAACGACGAGCGGCCAGGGCTGCAGGAGAACACCCAGGCCCGCTGAAGACCATGGCGACATATTGTCGACCTTCGACGCCCATTTTGGCGGCGGCTTGGGCGTTCGGGGACCAGCCCGGAGGCGGCGGCGCTCAATCACGGCGAAGGTCACCAGGAGCACGCCGACTAGGACCGTAGCAGCGGACACCCCCCGCCCCGGGAGGGATTGTGCGCGCGGGGCGTGGCCTCCGGTGACGGCCACAGTACCGACGACGATAACCACCAAGCAGGCCACCCACCCCGCTATATAGGCAAGGCCCTTCTTTGTCCCGTTCGTGG
The DNA here is from genome assembly GCA_963836195.1 of uncultured Actinomycetota bacterium. Taxonomy (GTDB): domain Bacteria; phylum Actinomycetota; class Actinomycetes; order Streptosporangiales; family Streptosporangiaceae; genus Trebonia. The sequence goes on from CAWIIX010000009.1 coordinate 55,352, forward strand.
TGCTCAGCAACAGAATGAAGCCGGCGACTGGAACCGGCTCCAGCGTGATGATCAGCCCTAGGAGGACGAGGTCCCACATCAACCTGCTCCGCATCTTCGGAGAAACCAACGGCCATGAACCTGTTCACCGGGAACGGTGCCGCTGAAGGACGCCCACCCGGCGACCAGGATCAGGGCACCGAACCACGTGAACCCTCTTAGGCAGTCCGTGTCAGCGGCAGGTGATGGTGTTACGGCTGTGGCTGTCGCTGCTCGCCTTCGATGAGCTGGGACACTGCCTCGATCAGGGCGAGGTGAGTGAATGCCTGGGGGAAGTTGCCGAGGTGCTCTCCGGTCGAGGTGTCGATTTCCTCGGCGTACAGGTTTAGCGGGCCGGCGTAGGACAGGAGTTTCTTGCACAGGGCGCGGGCGCGGTCGGTCTCGCCGATCATCGCCAGGGCGCTGACCAGCCACCACGAGCAGATCGTGAAGGTCCCCTCCTTGCCCGCGAAGCCGGTATCGGTGCTGTCTACCTTGTAGCGCAGGACAAGGCCGTCCTCGGTCAGCTCGTCGGCGATGGCCAGCACGGTCGCCTTGATGCGCCCGTCGTCGGGCGGCAGGAACCCCATGATGGGCAGCAGCAGCAGCGAGGCGTCGAGCTCGTCGTTCTCGTACGCCTGACGGAACCGCCCCCGCTCGTCGACGCCCTTGTCGAGGATCTCGGCCTTCATCGCGTCGGCCGATTGCTGCCATCGGTCGGCGCGCTCGGAGTCTCGGCGTTCCCGGGCGAGGTCGGCGCCGCGGTCGGCGGCGAGCCAGCACATCACCGCCGACTGAGTGAAATGCTGGGGTTCGCCCCTTATTTCCCAGATGCCCTGGTCGGCGTCGCCCGCGTGATGGATGGCGTCCTCGACGAAGCCGGCCAGACCTTCCCAGACCGGCTCGATGATCTGCTCGGCGCCGCGGTGAAGGTGGGAGTCCACGGCGTCGATCAGCATGCCCCACACGTCGTTCTGATGCTGGTTCCAGGCGCCGTTGCCGATGCGTACCGGTTTGGAGTCGCGCCAGCCCGAGAGGTGGTCGATCGTTTTCTCGGTGAGGTCTCGCTCGCCGCCGATCCCGTACATGATCTGGAGCTCGGTGAAGGGCTTCTCAGTGTCCTTGCCCTGGAGGGCCCCGAGTATGAAGGCGAAGTACTCGAGCGCCTCCCAGTCGTAGCCGAGCCGGTAGAGGGCGCGCAGGGTGAACCCGGTGTCCCTGATCCAGGTGAAGCGGTAGTCCCAGTTGCGCGCTCCGCCCGGGGTTTCCGGCAGCCCGGTCGTCGAGGCTGCCATGATCGCCCCGGACGGCGCGTAGCTCAGCCCCTTGAGCGTCAGCGCGCTGCGCTCGAGGTAGGGGCGCCACGGGTGGTCAGGGAATTTCCCTGTGCTGAGCCACTCCCGCCAGAAGCTGACGGTGGACTCCAGGTCGGCGTCCGCCTCCTGTTTGGTCGTCGGCGGCGGCCCTGACCAGGTGAGGGCGATGAAGCCCGACTCGCCCTCGTTGAGGGTGGACCGGACGTAGGCCCGGGCGCCGACTTCGCCGAGCTGGAAGCTGGAGTGCAGGCTGAGGGCTACCTCTCCGCCGGGCTGGCGCACCGCCAGCGAGTGGTAGCTGTCACCGTCGTAGCTCCAGGTGCTGGGCGTGGACCCGTAGTCGAACATCGGAAGGCACATCGCCACGACGTCGACCTTTCCCGAGATGCAGGTGGCAGTGCGCAGGATCGTCCCGACCCCGGCGCCGACTCTGGGGACTCGGTCGTAGCCGGCCCGCCGTCCCTCGTCGCTGACCGGCCGGACCACGAACAGGTCGTTGACGACCAGCCACCCCGTCGGGGTATGCCATGTCGTCTCCAGCACCATCGTCCCTGGTACGTACCGGCGGTGGTCGGGCACGAGGGTGTTGACGGGGCCGAGCCGGAAGCTGCCTGCGTTCCGGTCCAAGAGCGCGCCGAAGACGCTCGGCGAGTCCGGCCGTGGCAGGCTGAGCCACTCGATCGAGCCGTCCGGCGCCACGAGACAGTTGTTCTCGCAATCGGACAAGAATGCGTAGTCCGCGATCGGCGGAAAAGCGCCCATGGAAGATGCTCCATTCGTCTCACGAGTTCGGCCGGGCCGGCTGCGCGCGACCGGTGATCACGGAGCGCCACAGAGGTTTCGCTGGCGTCTGCTTACTCCCAGGTAAGCCCTTTGGCCGGTGAGCTGTCATCACCCGGTTCGGGTGGAGAGGCGGGCCTGGCTGTTGAATCAGCTCACTCGCCGTATCGCATCACCACCCGCTTGTTTGCTGACCGTGAGAATCAGCCACAAATCGCTGGCATGTCCTAAATAGTGACCTTACTAGTGAATTACAGCCTCAGTCGCTGCCAGACTCCGCACGACGACTGGGGACTGAAGTAAGGCCCTGACCTGTACAAAGCGGACCTAGTCGGACCGCCTCTGACGAAACTGGCGTGCATGGCGTGCAGGCGGTCATGTCAAGAACAAAAATGCGTCCGCGGTCAGTCGTGGGCGTGGCTTGCCGGGACGATCCGGAGAACGATTCGGGACGGATGGTCGGGACCGGTATGGATGCGGTGCGGGCCGACGTTGACCATATTCTCGTGCCGGGCGTAGATGAGCGGCTTGGGGTATCGCTTGATGTCGGTGCCGTGCACGATCAGCAGCAGTCCCTCACCAGCCTCGAACCGGGTACCCGAAGGGAGAATCTCGACCTCGACTATCTGCCCGGGCGGGACCGGGAGTGCGCGGCGGTGGGCGAGGACGGGCTGAACTCGGCGCTGAGCCCAACGTCAGGCTCACGGTGCGAGGCTCGCAGCGAGCCGACCCGCGACCGGGCCGTCCTCGAACTGCGCGTAGTCGGGGAACCCGACAACCTCTCCGTCGCGGCCCGTCTTGAAGAGCGCGGCGAACAGGTCGAGATCGTGCGCTTCGGGGGCCTGTACGTGCAGGACCAGACGGGGGTGCCCGATGATCTCGGTCGGCTCGTCGAAGGTCATGGTGAACCTGGCATCCACCGGACCCGGCGCGCTGCCCAGCGAGTCGTACTCCGCTACCGCGGCAGCGGCAGGCGGGCGCGGGAGTATCGCTGCGTGAGCCGCGTCCAGGTACCAGGACCAGTACTCGGTGTCCCTGGGCGGCCAGTGCCCGGCGCTGCCGAGGTGCCCTGGTAGGAGCGCTCCCGTACCCCCATCCGGACCCATGGCCAGCCCAGGACGCCACGGTCGATGCCGCTGAGGAACTGATCGAAGAACGCGCGCTGGCGCTCGACGTTCTCGGGGTCCCAGGCGCGTGGGGACCCCAGAGATGGCGTCCTCGACAATCTGGTGTTCGCGCTCATGGATCGGCCCGTCCTCTGATTGTGCCAAGTAACGGAGCGCTGGCCTGGCACCCGGGAAGAAGCTCTGTGGTGCCTGCCTAGAGGTCGTTACCGGCGTAGGAGAGGTTGAAGCTCTTGTTGGCGAGGGGGAAGTCGGGGACGATCGTGTCGGCGAGGGCGACGGACAGCGCGGGCCAGTTGAGGAAGGACGGGTCGACGATCTTGCACCGGGTCAGCGAGCCGGAGGGGGCGACCTCGACGCGGTGGACGGTGCTGCCGCGCCAGCCTTCGACGATCCCGAGCCCGGCACCGGCGCGGTGCGGTATCTCGGGCGCAGTGAAGCTGAGCGCGGTGGCCTGCCCGGCGAACGCGGTGATGAGGCTGAGGGATGCCCGCACCTCGTCGGCCCGGACGGTGAAGCGTGCCAGGACGTCGCCGCCGGGCTGTACTGCGGGGCGGAATCCGGTGCCGAGATCGGTGAAGGGGTGCGCGATGCGGGCGTCGAGGGTGAGGCCAGAGGCGCGGGCGACGACGCCGAGCGTGCCGATGTCGGCCGCGTCCTGGGCGGTGAGCACGGCGGTGCCCGTGAAGCGGTCTATGACGACGGTGTTGGAGGTGGCGAGCCCGACCAGCTCGTCGAAGCGCTGGCTGATCTCGGTGAGCTCGGCGGGGGCGGGGAGCCGCCGGACGGAGGCGTGGCCGGGGCGGATGGCGCCGCGGAGCAGGCGGTGGCCGGTGATCTCGGCGTTGAGGCGCAGCAGTTTCTCGCGGAGGGTCAGGGCGCGTGCCTGGGCGAGGCCGAAGCCTACGTCGTTGCACAGCGCGCCGATGTCGGCGACGTGGTTGTAGAGGCGCTCGAGTTCCAGCAGCAGCGCCCGGAGCCGGGCGGCCCCCGGCGGTACCGGGATCTGGCAGGCGTCCTCGACCGCGAGGCAGTAGGCGAGGTTGTGGGCGACCGCGCTGTCGCCGGAGACGCATTCCGCGAGCGTGACGGCCTCGCGGGTGTCCTGGCCCTCGAAGAGGCGCTCGACGCCGCGGTGCAGGAACCACAGCCGGGCTTTCATCTTCAGGATCGTCTCCCCCACGACGGAGAACCGGAAGTGGCCGGGCTCGATGAGCCCGGCGTGCACGGGGCCGACCGGGATCTCGTACACGCCGGGTCCGTCGACCTTGACGAACGGGAACGGCTCAGCACCGGCCTGCATCGGCGGCGGCGGCCCGGCGTCGCGGCGCATGGGGTGCCAGCCTTGCGGCCAGTGCTGGTGCAGGACGAGCGGCCGCGGGAAGGGGTGGCCTTCGGGGATGACGCCGAACAGGTCGCGGATCTCTCGCTCGAACCGGCTGGCCGGGAACGACAGGCCGGCGAGGGAGGGCACGACCGGGCGGCCGGGGTCAAGCCGGACCTCAAGCTCGGCCCGCCGGTCCGGCGGCCCGGCGCAGAACACGTAGACGACCCGGAGCGCATCCTGGTCGTCGTGCGCGGCGGCCATGGCGAGCCGGTACCCGGCGGCGAGCAGGCGCGCCGCCTCGGCGGCCAGCTCGCCCGCCGTGATCTGGCAGGCCTGGCGGGGGGCCTGGGTTCCGGTGGCCGGGTTCACGAGGCGACGACCTGGGCGGCGGCGTGCAGGAGCGGCTGAAGCGGCCAGGCGGATACGCCGAGGAACGCGCAGGCGAGCAGGCCGCCGGCGAGCGGGACGGCGACTGCCCGCGGCGTTGCCTCACGCTGGCCCTGGGACGGGGCGTCGCCGAGGAGGAGGTGGCGGCCGTGGGCCATAACCGCGGCGAAGATGATGGCCATGCAGGCCAGCGCGATCGCGGCCGCCCAGCCGAGGCCCGCGGCGACCTCGGCGCGGAGCATGTTCAGCTCGCTGGCGAACAGGCTGAACGGGGGCAGGCCCAGCAGGGCGATCAGGCCGAAGCCGAAGATCGCGCCGAGCGCCGGGCGGCGGGACAGCAGGGCGGGAACCTTCGCGATCTCGCTGGTGCCCTCGGCGAGGAGGATCTCGCCGGAGGCCAGGAACAGCACTCCCTTGGCGAGGCCGTGGCCGAGGATGTGCAGCAGGACCGCGGCGATCGCCAGCGGGGTCCCGGCCGCGGCGCCGAGGGCGATCAGGCCCATGTGCTCGATGCTGTGGTAGGCGAGCATGCGCTTGTAGTCCCGCTGGGTGATCAGCAGCGACGCCGCGACGGCCAGGGACGCCAGGCCGACCGCGACGAGAAGGGCCCGCGGGTACCCGGGGCCGAGCGCGCCGTCGGCGATCGCCTTGAACCGCAGCAGCGCGTAGAACGCCACGGTGAGCAGTACCCCCGACATGAGCGCGGAGACCGGGGCCGGGGCCTGGCTGTGGGCGTCGGGCAGCCAGCTGTGCATCGGGGCGAGCCCGGCCTTCGTCCCGTACCCCAGGACGATCAGGCCCATCGCGAGGCGCACCACGCCCGGGTTCATGCGGCGGGAGGCGGCCATCAGCGAGGTCCAGTCCAGTGACCCGGCCGGGTGGCCGCCGGCGTGCAGGGCCGCGAAGTAGAACAGCACGGTGCCCAGGAACGCCAGCGCGATGCCGGCCGAGCAGATCACCACGTACTTCCACGACGCCTCCAGCGCCCCGTCGGTCCTGCGGTGGCCGACGAGGAAGGTGGTGGCGATCGTGGTGGCCTCCACCGCGACCCACATCACGCCGAGGCTGGCCGCCAGGACCGCCAGCAGCATGCAGCACACGAACGCCTGGACCAGGGCCGTGTAGAGCGCGGCGTGCCTGGGCGTGCAGGCCCCCCGGCCGGCCTCGGCGGACAGGTAGCGGACGGACTGGCAGGAGGCGAGGACGGCGATCGCGCCGATGACGATGACCATGAACGCGGACAGCGCGTCGGCCCGCAGGATGCCGCTGGCCGCGCCGGCCGGGTGACCGCGGGTGACCTGGGCGGCGAGCACGATGCCCAGGACCAGGACGGCCCCGTTGGCGGCGGCCGCCGCCCAGCCGGCCCACCGCCGCCACGGCATGGCGGCGGCGAGCGCCCCGGCGGCGGCCGGCACGGCGAGGATGGCGTAGATGAGCATCAGTCGTGCAGCTCCCGGAGCTGGTCGAGGTCGAAGGGGCCGAGCCGGGCGCGCATCGTGGTGGCCAGGACCCGCAGGACGACGACGACGAGCAGGACGTCTAGCGATGCCCCGAGCTCCACCAGCAGCGGCACCCCGGCGGTGATCAGGAACGTGACGAGCGCGACCCCGTTGTCGACCAGCAGCAGCCCGGTGATCGCCGAGACCGCCTTGCGCCTGGTCGCGAGCACGAGGAAGCCGATCAGGACGGTGGCCACGCCCAACGGGGCGAGCCGGGCGGGGCCGTCGGGGGCCAGCGCCGTGATCTTCCCGCTGGCCAGGTACGCGACGACGATGAGCGCAGCGGCGGCGAGCAGCGACGCCGGCACGTTGACCAGCGGGGCGGTTTCCCGGCTGCCGGGGTCACGGCGCACGACCCGCCGCAGCAGCGCCGGGATGATGAGTCCCTTGGCGGCAAGGACGAGGGCGGCGGTGACGCCCAGGCCGAGGTCGCGGGAGTGGGCGGCCAGCACCCCGGCGGTGACGCCCAGGGCGGTCCCCTGGACGGCCAGGACCGCGACGACCGCGCGCAGGTCCCGGCGCCACAGCGCCGCCACCGCGCAGGCGAGCACCGCCCCGGCGGCCAGGCCGAGCAGCCCGGAGTACACGGACCCGGTCACGGCATGACCAGCCCGGTGACGACGGCGAGGACGGCCAGGACGAACCCGGCCGACAGGATCTCCGGGACGCGGAACAGCCGCAGCTTGGCCGTCGAGACCTCCGCGACCGCGATCACCGCCGCGAGCGCGGCGGTCTTGGCCGCGAGCGCGGCGATTCCCAGCGCCAAGCCAGGGACGGTTGCCGTGGCGGCGACGCCCCACGGGAAGAACAGGTTCGCCGCCAGCGACAGCAGCAGCCCCAGGCGCATCGCCTCGCCGAGGGTGACCAGCGCGAGCTCGGGCCCCGCGTACTCCAGCACCATCGCCTCGTGGATCATCGTCAGCTCCAGGTGGGTGGAGGGGTTGTCGACCGGGATCCGGCCGGTCTCGGCGACGATGACGATGAGCAGGGCGGCGAGGGCGAGCAGCCGCTGCGGGCTGGCCGCCCAGCCCGGGTGGGCGAGGGTCGTGGTGACGATCCGCGGCAGGTTCGAGGTCCCGGCCTGGAGGGACAGGGCCAGGACCGCGACCAGGAGCGCGGGCTCGGCGAGCGCCCCGATCGTCATCGCCCGGCTCGCCCCCATCCCGCCGAACGCGGTGCCCGCGTCCAGGCCCGCGAGCGCGACCGCGACCGAGCCCAGCAGCAGCAGGAAGACGACGGCGAACGCATCGGAGGTCCGGCCGAGCGCGGGCCCGGTCGAGATGAGCGGCGAGATCACGACGGCAGCCGCAGTCGAGGCGATGAGGAGCAGCGGGGCGAGCGGCAGGACCGCGCTGGAGTGCTCGGCGTGGATGCTCTCCTTGGCGGCGAGCTTCCACAGGTCCAGCAGGGGCTGGCGGACGGGCGCCCCGGCGCGGCCCTCGGCCCTGGCCCGGACCTTCGCCATCAGCCCGTGCAGCAGCGGCCCGCCCATGACCGCCGCGCCAAGCTGGATGACCGAGACCGCGGCCGAGGCCAGGAACGAGCCGCTCACGCGAGCACCACCAGCAGGATGACCAGGGCGGCGAACCCGAAGGCGAGGTAGCGGTGCACGCTGCCGTTCTGGGCGCGGCGCGCCACCTCGCCCCAGCGGGCGGCCAGGACGGCCAGCGGCCGGTAGGCGACGCGCTCGATAGCGTCATCGGTCCGGCTGCGGTAGGTGATCGCCTGCTGGAAGTAGCGTGACTCGGCGAGGTGGCTGACATCCAGGTCGCGGTCGGGGCGCAGCACGTCGTCGAAGACGCGCTGCAGCGGCTCGGCGAACGACGTCGCGGTGTACTGCATCCGCGGCGTCTGCTGTTCCCGGCCGCATCCCCAGGCCTCCGCGCGGCGCGCCCGGGCGCGGGCGGGGGCGCGCAGGCGGGCAATCGCCCAGGCGAGCGCGAGGCCGGCGAGGAGCGCGGCGGCCAGCAGCGCCGGCTGGACCGCGTCGGCGCTGCCGGCGACCGCCAGGCTCGCGCCCGCGCGAAGCGGGTCCGGCGTGCCGCCCAGGACGGTGCCCGCCGCCCTGGCCAGCAGCGGCATGACGGCACCGGGGATCACTCCGAGGACAAAGCACGGCACGGCCAGCAGCGCCGTGCCGGCTGCCATCGCCGGGCCCGCCTCGGCCGCGGCCGCGGCTTCGGGCGTGCGGGGCTGGCCGAGGAACCCGATGCCGAACGCCTTAACGAACGCGGCGGCGGTAAGGCCGCCGGTCAGCGCGAGGGCCGCGACGCCGGCCAGCAGGGCGGTGGCCGTCGCCGCGCCGTGCGCCGCGAAGCCGCGCAGGAGGCCCTGCAGCAGCAGCCATTCGCTGGCGAAGCCGCTGAACGGCGGCAGCGCGCAGATCGACAGCGCGCCGATCCCGAACAGCGCCGTCGTCACTGGCATGCGGCGCGCCAGCCCGCCCAGGCTGTCCAGGTCGCGGGTGCCGGCCGCCCGCTGGACCGTCCCGGCCGCGAGGAACAGGCATCCCTTGAATGCCGAATGGACGGCCAGCTGGAACAGCGCCGCGATCAGGGCAAGCGCGGCCAGCATGTGATAGCCCCGGACGGCGAGGGCGCCGGATGCGCCGACGCCGATCAGGACGAGTCCCATGTTGTCGACCGTGGAGTAGGCGAGCAGCCGCTTGAGGTCTGGGCTCGCCGCGGCGTGGATCGCGCCGAACAGCGCGGAGGCGACGCCGAGGCCGGCCACCACCAGCCACCACCACAGCTGCCCTCCGCCGAGAAGGCCGTCGCCCGTCCTGATGATGCCGTAGACGCCGAGGTTCACCATGGCGCCCGACATCAGCGCGGACACCGGGCTCGGTGCCTCGGGATGGGCGCGCGGCAGCCAGACGTGCACCGGGACCGCCCCGGCCTTCGACGCGAACCCGGCCAGGGCGAGGACGAACGCGAGGGAGCGGACCGCGGGCGGGATGGCGCCGGCGCCGGCCCGGATCGCGGCGAACGACTGGCCGCCGGCGTGCGCGCCGATCAGGACGAGCGCGAGCATGATCGCGGCGGCCCCGGCGTGCGTCATCACCGCGTACCACTGGGCCGCGTCGCGGGCCTCAGCCCGGCGGTGCCCGGTCAGCAGCAGGAGCAGCGACGACAGCGCCATCAGCTCCCAGGCGGCCATGAACGTCGCGATGCTCGCCGCGGCCGGCACGGCCAGCAGGCTCGTGATGAACAGCGGCAGCAGCGCGGCCGCCGTCCGGCCCCTGCCGCCACCGTGCGCGGCGTAGCCGATGTTGTAGCAGCTGGCCGCCGCGCCGGCGACGGCGGCGGTGATGACGAAGACCGCCCCCAGCGGGTCGAGGGACAGCGTGACCCCGGTCAGCGGCAGGATCTCCGCCGAGCGGGCCGTGACCGCCTCCCCGGAGGCGAGCACCCGCGCCGCGGCGGCGAACGCCGCGATGCATGCTCCCGTGGTGAGCGCCGATGCGGCGGGCACCCGGGCCCGGGCGGGCAGGATCCCGCCGGCGAGCGACCCGGCGGCGCCCAGCCCGAGGCCGCCGAGGAGAAGCGCCGCGCTCACCGGCCGGTCAGTGTGCGCAGCGCCTGGGTGATCGCCGCCGGGCCGGGCGGGCAGCCGGGGATCGCCACGTCAGGCGCCGACAAGGGCCCGGCGCTGTCCGCCACCCCGTACCCGGCGGCGAACGGGCCGCCGCCCAGCGCGCAGTCCCCGCAGGCCACGACCACCCGCGGCCGTGGGACCGCATCCAGGGTCTTGTCCAACGGGACGGCCATGTTCCGCGTCACCACCCCGGTGACCAGCACCCCGTCGGCGTGCCGAGGGGAGGCGACCAGGCGGGCGCCGAAGCGCCCGGCGTCGTAGACCGGGCTGAAGGCCGAGGCGATCTCCAGCTCGCAGCCGTTGCAGGATCCCGCGTCGACGTGCCGGAGCTGCACCGAGCCGGGGAACCGGGCCCTGCCCCGGATGCCCGGCGGGCGCGGCAGCCGCTCGGTGACCGGGCGCGCGGCGAGCGACCGGAGCAGGGGGAGGAGTTGCATGATTGAGAAAGTTATCATGTCAGCAGATTCAAGGTTGCGCGGGGAGGCATCAGATGCCGGAAGCCCGGGCCGGGAACACGGGCCTGGCGAAGTAGCGAGGCGAGGAGGAACTGGCATGCCGGACAGCGCTAACCGTGCACGACGGCGCGGCGCGACCGCACCCAGGTGCCGGGTGCCCCGGCCCGGATGCCGGCCATCACGTGCCGGCTCGGCCCGCGCCCCGGTCCCCGGCGCGCATGGCTGAGCCGTTCCGCCCCGACGAGCTGCTCGACGAGACGCTGGCCGCCGCGCTCGGGCCAGCCGACGCCGCCACCGACGACGCGATCGCCGGGATCTGCAACGACGCGCTGCACGCCGTGCTCGGCCCCGCCGTCGTCAGCGCGCTGCTCGCGGACCGACGGCTGCTCCCCGTGATCGCGCCCTGGGCGCTGGACCTCGCCCGCGGCCTGCAGTACCAGAGCCACCATGGCAGCTCAGAACCGCGCTCCGTCAGCCTGCTGGCCCGTCTCGGCGGGCCGGGCATCACCGCCGCCGAAGCCATCCGGCTGGCCGAGACCGTCGACCTCGCCGCCGTGCTGGCCCTGGGCCGCGTCCTGGAACAGGTTCTCGGGCCGGGCGCCGCCTCCCGCGACCCGCGGGCGAACGAGGCCGCCGCGCCGTGGCTGGCCGGGCTGAAGCTCGGCTCCCGCATCCATCTCGTCCAGGAGCTGCTGCGGCTCCTGCCGCCGCGGGGCGCGGGCGGCCGGCCCTGACCGAAGGGGCCGCCCCCTATCCGGCAGCCCGGTCAGCCCGGGGAGGCGCGCAGGTCGTCGAGCAGCTCGGCCTGCCCCGACAGCACGCCGGTCAGGATCAGCCGCGCCACCGCGAGCAGCTCGGCCACGTGCGGGCTGGTCAGCGAGTACCGCACGCTGGAGCCCTCCTTGCGGGCCGTGACCAGGTTCGCGCGGCGCAGCACCGCCAGCTGCTGGGACAGGTGCGCCGGCTCGATGCCCACCTCCGGGAGCATCTCCGCCACCGCGTAGTCGCGCTCGCTGAGCAGCTCCAGCACCCGGATCCGGGCCGGGTGGCCCAGCGTCTTGAAGAACTCCGCCTTCAGCTGGTACAGCGGCGTACTCACCAGCAGCCTCCCTAGCCCCGGCTCCCGGCTGCCATGCCTGGGTCCGGGGACCGTCTCCCGCGCCTGCCCGCCCCCGGTCGTGATGTCAGGCTCAGCAATTGATAATGCTAGCAAGCCAGCCAGGCAGGCCCTGCCGGGAAGCCGGCGCGGCGCTCACCCGGGCTGCCCGGCGCCAAGCGGCAGCGACTCGCCCGCCGCGTCGTCACCGGGCTGCGGTGCGGGCCCCCCGGCTGGCCGACGGGCACCCGGCCCGGCGGGCACGCCACCACGGGACGGGACGGCGTCCGGCTCCGCGGCGCGGGCGGGATCTTCGCTGCCCGGCCGGGCACGGCGGGCGGCGGGCTGATGCCCCGCCCGGAAGACCGCGATCAGCCACCCGACCACCGTGACCATGACAACCACGGTCAGGACGAGGATCGCCGCGAGCGACATGGACGTATGCGGGTCGGTCATACGGTGCCTTCCTGTGGCCGCCGACCGGGGTGACGATCCCTGGCCGGGGTAACGGGCAGCGGCGCCGCTGCGCCGGCGATCAGGACGCCTCCCACCGCAGCGCTCCGGTGTAGCGAGAGTCACACGCCTGATCTGCTCCGGGCATGGCGGGCCGCAGCAGAATTGCATAAATTATTAAGTCAGTAGTTTACAAATTCGTCAACACTAGGCTGCGGCCGGCGGTCACGCCCACGCCGGCGCGGTACGGGTCATGACCGGCGTGACTAACCGACGGGGCAGCGAGGACGCTGACGATGACGCAGGCAACGGAAGCGCCGGCGAAGACCCCGGCGCAGATCACGGAGCGGACGCCCCACGGGGATCCCTGGCGGCGGGCGCCCGCCGTCACCGCCCTGCTCAGCATCTGGGCGGCCTTCGCGACGGTGCGCGTGCTCGCCGGCCACTTGGTACCACGTGCCCGCCTTCCGCTCCCTGATCCCGTTCTACTCACCGTGCGTCAGCGGCGGGTGCGTGCCGGGAACGGGCGGCCTGGGCACTGGCTGCCCGCGGTGCCGCCGGTCATCCCGTACGCGCCGGCATCGCCGCCGCTCGCGCTCGGCTTCCGCCCGTCCCGCCTTCCCGCCGGCGCACCGCCGGCGGGCTCAGGCGCCTTCCGGGCATCCGGCCCGCGGCCGGGCCCGGGCGAGGGCCCGTGGCTGGACGGGGGCCACGCGCAGCCCGCCCGGGGCGCGCCGGGCGGGCTGATGCCGGCCGGCCTGCACATCATGCCGGCAGCCGGCGGCGCTGCCGGCGACCTCAGATTCCCTAACCAGATCCCCAGCTAGCCGGACGGGCAGTGGTCATGACCGACGACATCATCGAGCGTTACCCCTACGACGTTGTAGTGATCGGCGCGGGCGGCTCCGGGCTGCGCGCGGCGATCGAGGCGCGGCTGCGCGGCAGGAAGACCGCGATCATCTCCAAGTCGCTATTCGGCAAGGCGCACACCGTGATGGCCGAGGGCGGCTGCGCCGCCGCCATGGGCAACGTCAACCCGAACGACAACTGGATGGTCCACTTCCGCGACACGATGCGCGGCGGGAAGTTCCTCAACAACCCGCGGATGGCCGAGCTGCACGCGAAGGAGGCCCCGGACCGGGTCTGGGAGCTGGAGGCGTGGGGCGCGCTGTTCGACCGGACGCCCGACGGGAAGATCAGCCAGCGCAACTTCGGCGGGCACGAGTACCCCCGGCTCGCGCACGTCGGCGACCGGACCGGCCTGGAGATGATCCGCACCCTGCAGCAGAAGCTCGTCGCCATGCAGCAGGCGGACGCCGCCGAGTTCGGCGACCCGGAGGCGATGATCAAGGTCTACGCCGAGACCACGATCACCCGGCTGCTCACCGCCGACGGCCGGATCGCCGGCGCCTTCGGCTACTTCAGGGACACCGGCCGCTTCGCGTACTTCGAGGCGCCGGCCGTGGTGCTGGCGACCGGCGGGATCGGGCGGACCTTCAAGGTCACCTCCAATTCCTGGGAGTACACCGGGGACGGGCACGCCCTGGCGCTGCTGGCGGGCGCGACTCTGCTGAACATGGAGTTCGTGCAGTTCCACCCCACCCACATGGTCTGGCCGCCGTCGGTGGCCGGCCTGCTGGTGACCGAGTCGGTGCGCGGCGACGGCGGCGTGCTGCGCAACTCCGAGGGCAAGCGGTTCATGTTCAACTACGTGCCGGACGTGTTCCGCGCGCAGTACGCGGAGACCGAGGAGGAGGCCGACCGCTGGTACACCGACCAGGCCAATAACCGGCGGCCGCCGGAGCTGCTGCCCCGCGACGAGGTAGCCAGGTCGATCAACGCCGAGGTCAAGGCCGGCCGCGGCTCGCCCCGCGGCGGCGTCTTCCTCGACATCGCCTCCCGGCTCCCGGCCGGGGAGATCCTGCGCAAGCTGCCCTCGATGCATCACCAGTTCCTGGAACTGGCCGGCGTGGACATCACGAAGGAGCCGATGGAGGTCGGCCCCGCGCAGCACTACATGATGGGCGGGATCGAGGTGGACCCGGACACCGGCGCGTCCCTGGTTCCCGGGCTGTTCGCGGCCGGCGAGGTGTCCGGCGGCATGCACGGCTCCAACAGGCTCGGCGGCAACTCGCTGTCGGACCTGCTCGTGTTCGGCCGCCGGGCCGGCGCGGGCGCCGCGGACTACCTTGACGGCCCTGCCGGCAGCAGGCCGGCCGCCTACGGCGAGGACCTGGCAGCGGCCCGGACCGAGGCGCTCACGCCGCTGGCGCGATCCGGCGGCGAGAACCCCTACACCGTCCACGCCGACGTTCAGCAGACCATGAGCGACCTGGTCGGCATCATCCGCCGGGAAGACGAGATCAAGACCGCCATCGGCGACCTGGACAAGCTCCGCGAGCGCGCCGCCAACGTCAGCGCAGCGGGCGGCACCGCCTACAACCCCGGCTGGCACATGGCCCTGGACCTGCGCAACACCCTGCTGATCGCCGGCTGCGTCGCGCAGGCGGCCCTGGAACGGCAGGAGTCGCGCGGCGGGCACACCCGGGACGACTACCCCGGCATGTCGCCGGAGTGGCGCAAGGTGAACCTGGTCTGCTCGCTGGACGGCGACCGCGTGACGCTGCGCCATCAGCCCGTCCCGGCGATGCGCCCCGACCTGCTGGCGCTGTTCGACCGGGCCGAGCTGAGGAAGTACATGACCGAAGATGAGCTGACCGGGCCGCCCGCCGCCACCGAGGCGGGCCGGTGACGGGGCAGCGGCGGCTGACCGAGCTATCCCGCGAGCAGTCGCTGCGACTGCTGGGCAGCGTGTCGCTGGGCAGGCTGGTGTTCACCTACCGGGCGATGCCGGCGATCCGGATGGTCAACCACCTGCTCGACGGCGGGGACGTCGTCATCCGCAGCCACACGGGGGCAGCGGTCGTGCCGGCGGCAGGTGCCGCCCGGGGAATCGTCGTGGCCTACGAGGCCGACGCGATCGATCCCGCCAGCCACCTCGGCTGGAGCGTTGTCATCACCGGCACCGCGCGCCTCGTGCGCGACACCGACGAGGTGGCCCGCTACCAGCAGCAGCTCAGCCCTTGGGTGGCAGGTGAGATGGACCAGGTCATCCGCATCCGCCCGGAGATCGTCACCGGCTTCAGCCTAGACGGCGACACGGGCACCAGCGGCACGCCCGGCCCCTGACCTGCCGGAACCAGGCTGAACGTGGTCTCGGCGACGATCCGGCAGGCCACACCGCGCCGCCGGGTTCACCCTGACGACTGGTGGACTCCACCCCGGTCGAGTGCGCCCGCTCCCGGGAAACGGTCAAGCGCTCGGAGCTGGCCGGATGGGCGCAGTACGGTCTGGCCTGCGGGGGCACTCCGCCCAGGCTGTCGCCCTGCTCTCCCACGGGCTGAGTCGGTAACTGGCGAAGGCACCACCAACCTGGTGCGGGTCGGCAGCGACGATCTCCTCGGCAGCGGCGACCGAGTCGGCCGCATAGATGAACAGCGCGCCGCTGCCGTTAGCGAAGGGGCCGCCTACCACAAGCTTGCCCTCGACAAACAATTGCGCCATGTATTCGCGATGCACAGGACGCGGCCGGGCGATCTTATCTGGGGAACTGTACGTCGCGTAGTTGACGATTCTCATGCCGTTAGGCTGAGGCATGCACGCTGACCGGCATCACCCGAACGGATAACGCCAGCGCGGCCCGGACCGGCGGGCATGATCGAGGGCGCGCTACGGGCAATGCCCGCGTGGTTGCGGCTGAGCAGCCGCGCCGGATGAATCGAAACGATCGACAAACCAAGTGACGACGACCCCGGATAGCACCAGATCGACTACGACGGCACCAGACGCCGCAACCTCATTGACCTGCGGTAACCGGACCTACAGCGACGTCATCAGACGGAACGGCCATGCGTGCAGAAGGTCGGGAATCCAGCGTCCCGCGTTAGCATGTCTGGTCCAGCGCCACTACGTTGATGAAGCCTTGTTGTCCGGCAGTGAAATCGGCTCGTCCTCTGGGGCGGTGAGCATCTGGAGTTTTTCCTAGTCCTTGGTGGACGGCGGGGCGCTGATGACGAGCAGCGTCTGGGACCGGTCCTCGGTGAACAGCGCCTGGCAGTCGACCTCGATCGGGCTACTCCGAGCTTGCCTTCTGCAGGGTCTGCACCAGTTCGCCAGCCGGCGAGTCGGGGCCCATGCCTCTGGCCGCGGCGCGCAGGGCCGCGACCTGGGCGCGGCTTTGCCGGTCGCGGTCATCCTCGGGGTAGTGGAGGCGCTCGGCGGGATCGGTGAACCAGCGGTAGATCTCGCTGCGGGCCAGACCCGTGTAGCCGGTCTTGTCGCCGAACAGCGCCCCCGCCATCCGGTTCTGCACCAGCATCTCGCCCAGGCTAGACAAGATGAGCGCCGGGGTGTCGCTGAGGCAGTCAAGAACCCGTAGCGGCGCGGGGGCGACATCCGCTGCCGCGGCGACAGTCGGCCGACATCAGAGCGAGGGCCGCGACCTCCTCGCGCCGCAGGCCGCAGGCGCGGCGGCGCGCGCCGGTCGGGAGCCCGACGTCGGCGGGCCGCAGCGCCTCCTGACGGTGTCGCAGGAAGTCCGCTAGCGCTGCGCGGTCCATGTTTCCAGCATGCGGCGGGCCGGGGGGCGGGCCACCGCGACCCTGGGATCGCCGATCCCCCGATAACCGGTCTCTCCACCCGCCGCGACGCGCGGGTCACAGTGGGGACATGAACATCTCCGGAAACACCATCTTCATCCCCGGCTCCACCAGCGGCATCGGCCACGCCCTCGCCGTCCGGCTCCAGGCGCGGGGGAACACCGTCATCGTCGGCGGCCGCCGCGGCGAAGAGCTGGAGCTAGTCTCCGGACGGAACCCTGGCCTGGACACGGTGCAGATCGACACCACCGATCCGGCGAGCATCAGCTCGGCCGCGAAGCAGGTGCTGGACCGGCACCCGGACCTCAACGTGCTGGTGGCGATGGCCGGCATCATGCACGTCGAGGACTGGCACCGGCCAGGGTCCTTCCTCGCCTCGGCCGAGTCGGTCATCACCACCAACCTGCTCGGCCCGGTCCGGCTCATCGCCGCCTTCGTCGAGCACCTGCAGGCGCAGCCCGACGCCACCATCGTCACCGTCTCCTCCGGCTTGGGCTTCGCGCCGCTCGCGGCCACCCCGAGCTACAACGCCTCCAAAGCCGCCATCCACATGCTCAGCGAGTCGCTTCGGCTGCAACTGGCCGGCACGTCGGTGAAGGTCACCGAGCTGGTGCCGCCGTCGGTGCGCACCGGGCTGCTGCCGGGTCAGGAGGCCAACGAGGCCGCGGTGCCCCTTGACGACTTCGTCTCTGAGGTCATGGCACTCCTGGAATCCGAGCCTGACGCGAAGGAGATCCTGGTCGAGCGGGTGAAGTTTCTGCGCTACGGCGAGGCCCGCGGCGACTACGACCAGGTCGTCAAGGCGCTCAACGCGTCCGACCCGCACGGCAAATAGCAGTCGCCGAGCTGGCCGAGCTGTCGGCGGCCGAGGGGATCGACGTCCACGGCATCGAGATGGACGTCCAGGATCAGGAGTCGGTCGACGCGGCGGTCACCGCGATCGTCGCCGACCAGGGCCGTCTCGACGTGGTGGTGCACAACGCCGGGCACATGGTCCTCGGCCCGGCCGAGGCTTTCACCCCCGCGCAGCTCGCCGACCTCTCACAGCTCGAGCTTCCCGGTGCTGTCGAGCGTGGCCAGGACGGCGGAGACGCGACCTTCGTTTCCCAGGCAGCCACCACGGTGTTCACAATCGCCGTCGACGGATGGGCCCGCGCACCGGAACGCGGCCTCGCCACTTTCATCGAGGACGCACTGAATGACCTCGGGGCTGCCCTCGGAGGACCGGGAACCGGGAACCGGGCCTGCCCGGGCCATCAGCCTGAGGGGGTAGCAGCCTGGGTAGCAGCCACCGTGCCAGGTCTGGCGGCGCCCACTCCCGCGCCGACTCTCGTTGATCACGAACCGATGTCGAGGATGAAGTGCCAGTGGCGCGCGACGCCTATCGTGTGCTGACCGATTCCCCGGCTGCAGCGTCTCGCCGTAGGCGTGCAGGTCATCGGCTCAGTCCCCAGGACCGCCAACGGCGCCCCGGGGCGGTCGGCGAGGCAGCAGATCACCGCCGCGGCGCAGGAACCCTCAGATTTCTCGCGGGCGCCCGCGGACTTGGCATGCCCTTGGCCATGACGCCGTTGGCGCAGAACACACATTTCTGCCCATCATCTGCGTCACGACGCCGGGCTCGGGCTCACCCTGGCTGGGTGACGACGTCGTTCTAGATGGTGGGTACGGTGCCGGTGGTTCTAACCGGGTCGCCGGGGTGAGCGGGGGTGATTGCAGTGAGCGTGTTTCCGCCGATTGCCGATTACGGGCTGCTGTCGAATTGCGAGCAGTGCTGCCTGATCGCCCCGGACGGTTCGGTGGAGTGGCTGTGCCTTCCGCGCCCCGATTCCCCGAGTGTGTTCGGGGCGCTGCTGGACCGCGCCGCCGGCTCGTTCAGGTTCGGTCCTAGCGATGCCTGGGTTCCCCTGCATCGCCGGTACGTGCCGGGGACGATGGTGCTGGAAACCACCTGGCAGACGCCCACGGGCTGGATGACCGTGCATGACCTGCTGGCGATGGGCCCGACGGAGGGCGGGCAACGGCGGGCCGATTACCATCGCGCCCCATCCGACGTCGGTGCTGTCGGTGCCCTGGTGAGGATCGCGACGTGCGTCAGCGGCCGGGTCGAGGCCATGGTGCGCTGCACCCCTGTCTTCGATTACGGGACTGCCAGCGGCAGGTGGAGCTACCAGGATGAGGGATACGGCGCCATGACGGTCGCCCCGGAACAGGGCGACATGCGGCTCGAATTGAGGGGAAGCTTCGGGCTCGGCGTGATGGGCGCCCGCTGCTACGGCCGCACCACGCTCACCGAGGGCCAGACCGCGTTCACGGTTCTGTCGTGGGGCGAGGCGAAGGTGCCCGCTGATCTGGACGAGGCCTTCCAGGCGCTGAGCACCACTGTCGACTACTGGCGCGACTGGCTCAGCGTCGCCAAGATCGCCGATCATCCGTGGAAGCCGTACATTGACCGCAGCGCCCTGACCCTGAAGGCGCTCAGCTACGCCCCGACCGGCGCGATCATGGCCGCGGCGACGACGTCGCTGCCGGAGACTCCCGGCGGCGCGCGCAACTGGGACTACCGCTTCACCTGGATCCGGGACTCGGCGTTCATGCTGCGATCGCTGTACCGGCTTGGCTTCCACTGGGAGGCGGTGGAGTATTTCGGGTTCATCGAGGAGGCGGTCAGCGGCGGTGATCTCAACCGGCCGTTCGAGCTGCAGGTCATGTACGGCATCGGCGGGGAGCGCGACCTGACCGAGAGGACTCTCGATCACCTGTCCGGGTACCGGGGGGCGCGCCCGGTTCGGGTCGGCAACAGCGCTTGGAACCAGCAGCAGCACGACGTCTGGGGAATGATCCTCGTCGCCCTGGAGATCCAGTTCCGCCGGGGAGCCGGCCAGATCGTGACGCCGCTGTGGGAAGGGGTGGCCGGGTTCGTCGACGCCGCGCTTGAGCACTGGCGGGAACCCGACCATGGGATCTGGGAAGTCCGCGGGGATCCTAAGGATTTCACCGCGTCCAAGGTGATGTGCTGGGTGGCGGCAGCGCGCGGCGCCGCCCTCGCCGACGAGCGCGGCGACCTTGAGCGCGCCAAACGGTGGCGGGCAGGTGCCGAGGAAATAAAGGCCGAGGTGCTGGACAAGGGCGTCTCCGCCAAGGGCGTCTTCCGCCAGCATTACCAGACCGACGATCTCGACGCATCGCTGCTGCTGCTGCTCACCACGGGCTTCCTGCCGCCCGACGACGAGCGTGTCAAGGCGACCGTGTTGGCCATCGCCGACGACCTCACCAAAGACGGCCTTGTCCTGCGCTACCGAGTCGAGGGAACGGACACCGGGTTCTCCGGTGAAGAGGGCACCTTCACAATCTGCTCCTTCTGGCTCGTGAGCGCGCTGACCATGATCGGCGAGATCGAACGGGCGCGTGCCCTCGCCCAGAAGCTGCTGTCGTTGGCCGGGCCACTGCACCTTTATGCCGAGGAGATCGACACCACCACCGGCCAGCACCTGGGAAATTTCCCGCAGGCATTCACCCATCTGGCCCTCATTGAAGCCCTCTCACTGCTCATTGAATCGGAGCCGGAGAAGCGTTTTGCGGACGGCTCCTACAGTTTGTAGAGCGCGCGCGGGGCGAGCGCCCGGCACCGCGCTCCCCCGCTGGCCGCGGTCAGCGGGGGCGGACGACGCGAGAGCCAGGGTCCGTTCGGGATATCGGAGAAGTTGACTTTGACCTTCGGCTCGTCTCCCCCACCGCCACCCCAGCCGAAGCGAAGCCCCGTGACTGCGGGGTTAGCGGGCTGTCCAGCCGCCGTCGACCAGGATGGTCTCGCCGGTGATCAGCGAGGCGGCGGGGGATGCCAGGAACACCACGACGCCGGCGACCTCGATGGGTTCGCCGATGCGGTGCAGGGCGGCGATCCGCTCGATGACGTCCGCCCGGAACTCGGGGTCCGACAGCGCGGGCTCGGTGCCGGGCGTGCGGATGAACGTGGGGGCGACCGCGTTCACGGTGATCCCGTGCCTGCCCCATTCCACGGCCAGGCACCGGGTCAGGTGCGCGATGGCGGCCTTGGTCATGCAGTAGACGGACTCCCCGGGCAGCGCGACCGCGCCCGCCTGGGAGCCGATGTTGATGATCTTCCCCGACCCCTGCCCGATCATGACGCGCCCGGCGGCCTGGCAGGCCAGGAACGTCCCCTTGACGTTGACCGTCAGGGTCGCGTCGAGGTCGTCCTCACGGACGTCCTCGGCCGGGTTGCCGGGGGCGATCCCGGCGTTGTTGACGAGGATGTCCAGGCGGCCGAAGTGCCCGGCGGCCGCGTCGACCGCCGGGGCGACCTGCCCGGCCCGGCCGATGTCCATCTGCAGCGGCAGCGCGCGGCGGCCGAGGGCCTCGATCTCCGCCGCGACATCGCCGCCCGCGCCCACGTCGCGCAGCCCGAGCGCGACGTCCGCGCCGGCCGCGGCCAGCGCCAGCGCGATCGCCCGTCCCAGTCCGCGGGCGGCACCGGTCACCAGCGCGACCTGGCCTTGTAGGTCGAACCTCGGCAGTACTGCCATCACACTCCTGACCAGTCCTGCCCCACATTAACGCGAGGACCACGCCATCCAACAGCCACCGCGTGATAAAACTCCGGCCGAGCATCCGCCCCCACATCCTGATGACGACGGGAGGCCACGGCGGCCGACGCCGTGACCTCCCTGAGAGAAATCGGTCTCCGCTATGGCGCGGTGTTCGGGTTGACGCCTACGTCGACCGTCACCCAGCCGACGCTGCCGTTCGGTCCCTGGGCCTCGATCCGGTAATAACCTGCGGTCGAGAACTTGGCGGTGAAGTTCACCTGGCCGTTGACCAGGGTCGCGGTCGCGGGGAAGGACGAGGGCTTGGCCACGCCGGGTGGCGGCGTCAGCGTTAGCTGCACTGGGCCGTCGACCGCCGGGTCCAGGGACAGCCCGCCGGTCTCCGCCTCCAGGTTGATGGTGAGCGAGCTGTTCACCGACGGCGTGCCGATGTCCGTCAGGATGCCGCCGGTGCCGTGGAAGCCGATCGTGTCCGTAGGCGCCACGGGCAGCGTGGGCGCCGCTAGCGGCGCCTGCCGGAAGTCGAACGCGGACATGAGGTTGTTCTGCCGCGCGTTCAGCGACGTGAGCGGCGGCAGGCCCCACAGGCTCTGCATGAACGACAGGATCGACACGTTCGTCGTCTGCTTGTCGAATACCTGCTTGCGGGCGTACGGGCTGATGATGATCATCGGCGTGCGGGTGCCGTAGCCGCTGGCGTACGACGGCGCCACGTGGTCCCAGAATCCGCCGCCCTCGTCGTAGGTGACGAAGATCGCGGTGGTGTTCCAGTACTGGCTGTGCGCGACGGCGTTAACCAGCTGCCCGATCCAGGCGTCGCCCTCGCCGATGTCCTCGGGCGGCTCAGTGCTGTACCCGACGCCCGGCCGGACGAAGGAGAAGTCCGGCAGCGATCCGTCGGCGATGTCGCTGAAAAACTGGTCGCCGGTGGTCAGGTCGGCCGTGTCGCTCGGCGGGATGATCTGGTCCCAGATCGTGCCGTTGAGGATGGACGTGGGCAGCGCGTAGTAGATCTTCCACGACCGGTCGTGCGCGCTCAGCTCGTCGAAGATCGAGTTCCACGGCTGGGTCGAGCCCGGCTCGAGGTTGTTGTAGTACCAGTCGTGGGCGGTGCCGTTGAGCGCGGTCATCACGTTCGGCTGGGTCGGTGCGATCGCCGGCTGGAAGTTCTGGTCAGCCAGCTCGAAGTTCGACGCCAGGGACTGCTCGTTCGGGTCGAAGCTGGGGCCGAACTCGGTGATCGCCGACATCCCGTCCTGCGGGAACGTCGTGTAGTGGTCCATCTGGTAACCCTTGCCGGGCACGTAGTCCATCGCCATCTGCTCGGCGACCCGTGAGTTGTTGATCGCGCCCTGGATGTCGCCCTCGTTGGGGGTGGCGTAGACAGGGGATACGTTCGGCGCCGAGTCGAAGTAGGCGCTCGGGTTGAGGAACGACGCGTTCGAGGGGATCCCGTCGGCGCCGGGGAAGCTGCCGAAGAGGTTGTCGAACGAGTGGTTCTCGATCATGACCTCGATCACGTGCTTGATGGGGGAACCGGGGACGCCCGCTGCGGACGGCTTCGCGTGCGTCGTCGTCGCCGCTGCCGCCGAGGTGACAGCGGTCGCCGCTGCGAGCAGCGGCACGAGCCCGGCCATCATGAAGCGCTTGTATCGCATGATGATCACCTTTCGGGCGGAAGGTGTCCGGCTTGTCGGGTATTGAGTTAATCAGAAATGAACAAAACCTTTAAGATTCGCGCGTAACTCACCGTGTACCAAGACCTCAGTACCGCCACCGCCGTTCGCGACAATCGCCCCGGGCTGGCAGACGGGAATCTGCCAGCCCGGGATGACGCCGCGTGCTGGATGCGCGGCGCCGGAGCGCCGGGCGCGGGTGCGCTCAGCCGTGAAGGTTGACGCCGAGGGTGAAGTTGAAGTTCCCCACGCCGTGGCGGGCCAGGCCCATCATCAGCAGGCCCGCTCCTTCCAGCCAGTGCGCCGTCTCCAGGCCGCCGGCATCAAGCGGGCGCAGCCCGAGGCTCTCGATGAACGCCGACACGCTGCGCCTTGGCCCGCGCGTCGTCGCCGGCCAAGAGCACGTCCAGCGGGCGGCCCTGGGCCAGGACGTGGCCGAAGACGGTGTTGAACGCCTTCACGACGTGCGCGCTGGCCGGGACGGCGTTGGCGATCTCCTGCGCGCCGGAAGTGCCGTTAGGGGTGACCAGGCTGGTGGCGTCGGCGTTGAAGGTGTTGGAGATGTCGATGATGACCTTGCCGGCCAGGGCTTCGCCGTACTGGGCGACGACCGGCACGGCGCTGGCGTACGGCACGGCGAGGATGACGATGTCGCCGGCCGGGACGGTGCCGAATGTCCCGGCCGTGGCGCCGCCGCCGAGCGCGACGGCCAGGTCCTTGGCCTTGGCCGCGTCACGGCCGATGACCTCGACGACGTTGCCGCCCTCGACCGCGCGGGTGCCTATGGCGCGGGCCATGTTCCCCAGGCCGATGAAGCTGATGCTGCTCATGGGTGGGCACTCTCTTTCTGAGTTTTGAATAGAACTTCCGTCAGATGTGGGCAAAGCCGCCGTCGACGACCAGGTTGGCGCCGTTGACGAAGCCGGAGTCCGCGGAGGCGAGGAACAGCGCGGCGGCCGCGATTTCGGCGCTGACCCCGAGCCGTCCCAGGGGGATGGCGGAGATGATCTGCTCGCGGAATTCGGGTGGCACGGTGCCGAAGAGCGCGGTCTCGATCGAGCCGGGGCTGATCACGTTCACCCGGATACCGCGGTCCTTCAGTTCCGCAGCCCAGGTGCGGGCAAGTGATCGCAGGGCCGCCTTGCTGGCCGAGTACACCCCGGCACCGGGGATGCCTTTGGTGGCGCTGGTCGTGCTGTTGAGGATGATCGAGGCGCCGTCGCTCATCAACGGCAGCAAATGTTGGACGGTGAACAGGGTGCCTCGGAAGTTGACGCCCACGACGGTGTCGAACGACTCCGGGGTGACGCTGCCCAGTGGTTCGGACACCGAGCCGATGCCGGCGCTGGCGAACAGGACGTCGACTCGTCCTTGCTGTTCCCGCACGGTCTCGGCCAGGCGGGCGAGGTCGTCCAGATCGCCCGAGTCGGCCTGCACGCCCGTCACATGGTGGCCGATCGCGGCCACCGCCTCGTCCAGCTTTTCCTTGCGCCGCCCGGTAATGAACACGTGGGCGCCTTCGGCCACGAACAGTTCGGCCGTCGCCAGCGCCATCCCGGAAGTCGCTCCGGTGATCACCGCGACCTTGCCATCCAATTTCGACATGGTGGACTCGCCTTCTTTCGCGCCCGCCCCCGGCGTGCTGGCCGCAGCCGCCCGGGTTCCGTTCTCGGACATCTTGCGTGTGGATGAACTCATACCTGCACCGTAGCAGATGCGTGCGCACGCACTCACATTGGCAGGCATCATTTCTGCTATTGTCGGATCATGCAGAGTGTGGAAGGGCCCCTGGCCAGGGCCGGCATCATCTCCCAAGACCAGGAGGACGCCTGGTTCGCGATGCTGTGCGCGCACGCGACAGTGACCGCCCGGATCGACGCGGTGCTCATGGAGCAGCACCGGATTTCTTTCGCCACGGCCGAGATCCTGTGCCGGCTGAAGGACCGCGAGCCTCAGCCGGTCCGCGTGCTGGCCAGCCATCTCGTCAGCGTCAGCCCAACCCGGGCGTCGCGGCTGGTGCAAGATCTCATCGACGCCGGGTACCTGCAACGCGGCGCCGACCAGGCCGATGGGCGGATCTCGCTCATCAGCTACACCGACGAAGGGCTTCGTTACACTGCCGAGGTCGGCCGAACCTTCGAGGACGCCGTCCGGAAGTACTTCGTCGACCCACTCGACGACGAGGACATCGCCGCCATCACCCGCATCTGGGGGAAACTCCAGGCTGCGGCCGGCTGACGCGCGGGCAGCCGCCGCTGACCGGCCCTTTCACCCGGGCGAATTCAGCGTTGCGTGGAGACAGGCGCAACGGTCCGTGGCGTCGCGCGGCTGTCGCACGGAGGAGAAACGCCGGGCAGACCAACTACGGGACCCGGGCGAGGGCCTTCGTCGCTTCGGCCTCCAGCGCTGACGCGGTGGGCGCGGCGGAGCCGACCACTACATCGCTGAAGGTCAAGAAGACGGCGCCCTTCAGCAGGTAGATCGCGCTGGCCGCGATCGACTCGCCGCTCATGCTGACGGATCCGTTCACTACCGTCGCGCGGTCGGCGAGGCCGGAGACGTCCTGGGTGTGCTCGTTGAACTTGACGCCGGACGGCACCTGCTTGGTGATCGCCGACTGCGCGGCGGCTTCCTCCTGCGAGTAGGCCGCCTCCGCGTCGGCCGAGGTGTCGGCCTGCCCGACGATGACCGAAAAAACGTTGGTCGTCTCCGACCCGTAGACGCAGCGCTTGCCGTCGGTGCCGCTCGGCTCCTCCTGACCCGCTCCGAAGGTGGCGCCGGCGACGGCGGACGCCTCGGCGGCGGGCACGATCTGGCACGGGTCGAGCGACGTCGCCACCCCTGACTGCGATGACGACGGGCTGGCGCTGGCGGCGGGCGAGGTGGCGGCGGAACTGGCGGCGGATGCGGTGGCCGCCGTGCTGGCCCGCTCGGTGGCGGACTGCGTGGCGGGCGGGGTGGTTCCCGAGGAACCGGCCGTGCTGCAGCCGGCGAGCGCCGAAGCGACCACGGTGGCGGTAACGGTAAGCAAGGCTGCGGATCGCCGCATGGCTGTCTCTCCTCCGTCGAGGACGGCGGTGCCGTCGGGTTCTGGTTGCTTGGGTGGGGAATCACGAGGGGGGTCGGCGGCGTCGCCCGGCCCGCCCCCGCTCGGCCGGTCGCGCCGCACGCCGACGACACTGAGCATTTGAACGCGGCGCCCGGGAGTCGCACATCAGTAGCGATTACGTAGATCGCGACGGGCCGCGCCGCGGAAGGGTTATCGTGGCGGCTATGGCTGGCAAGTCGCCTTTTGTCGGCCGCAAGGACGAGCTGGCCCAGGCCGAAAAGATCTTTGCGTCCAATACCGGAGTCCTTTTCCTCGGCCCGGCTGGCATCGGCAAGACGGCGCTGGCCCGGCGGCTGGCCGACCGGGCCGCCGGCCGTGGCACGCCGCTGATCCACGTCGCCGGGCGCGCGGTGTCCAGCGGCACGCCGTTCGAGGCGTTCGCCGACGCGGCGACCGTCGGCCGGGTGGCGCCGCTTTCGGGCGAGCGGACGACAGCGGCGTTGGCCGCTGGAGCGGGGGTGGCCGGAGAGCAGCCCGAAGCTCGGCAGGTGACCGCGGCTGAAGTCGCGTCCCGGGTATTCGCCGCCGCCGTCGGCAGCCGGCTGCTGCTTGTCGTGGACGACGTCGACCTGCTCGACGACGGTTCCGCGCGGGTGCTGCTGCACCTGGCCCGGGCCGGGGCGACGGTGCTCGCCACCGCGAGATCGGCGCCGCTGCCGGGGGTGATCGAATCGCTCTGGCGCGACGGCCACTGCGAGCGGATGGACCTGGCCGGGCTGACCGCTGACGAGGCCGCGGAACTCCTTGAGGCGCTGCTCGGGAACCCGGTCGACCCCGCCGCCCGGGCCGCGTTCGTGGCCCGGGCGCAGGGGAATCCGCTGCTGCTGCGCGAGCTCGCGCAGGCCGCGGTGCAGCGTTCGGCGCTCACGCTGCGCGGTGACGTCTGGATACTGGCCGGCCCGCCGCCGCTCAGCGGCGGCATCCGCGATCTGGTGGCGGAGCGGCTCGCGGCAGCCCGCGACGCCGCGCGGGTCGCGCTGGAAAGCGTGGCGGCGGGCGAACCGCTGCCCGCCGACGTCGCCGCCGCCGTGGTCGGCGAAGGGCAGCTCATCGCGCTGGAGGAAGCCCGGCTCATCACCGTGCGAACCGGGGCGGCCGGCACCGAGGTCGGTACCGCGCACCCGCTTTACGGCGAGGTCCTGCGGGCCGACATGCCGGTGCTACGGCTGCGCAGGCTCAGGCTCGCGCTGGCCGGCGCGCTTGAGTCCGTACCGCAGCCGCGCCCGCATGACCTGGTGCGGGCGGCGAGCTGGCGGCTGGACAGCGGGCAGGCCGACGATCCGGAGCGGCTCCTCGCGGCCGCCAGCGCGGCCCGGGGCATCAGCCTCGAGACGGCCGAGCGGCTCGCCCGGCACGCGCACGAGACCCACCGGTCACTCCCGGCGACGCTGCTGCTGGCCGAGATACTGACGAATAGCGGGCGCGGGCAGGAAGCGGCGGAGCTGGTCGCCCGGCTGCCGCCGGAGTCGCTCGCCCCGGCCGACCGCGAAGCGCTGATCTACTGCGCCGCCGTCGGGCTCGGCCTGCAGTCCGGCGACACCAGCGGCGGTACCGCGCTGGTGGCCGCGCTGGCGACCGGCGACGAGTCGGCGAGCAGCTACCTGCACGCTCTGCACGCGTCGATGCTGTCCTTCGACGCCCGCCTGCCGGAAGGCCTCGCGGTGGGTCTGCCGCTGATGCTGGACGAAGCGCTGCCGCCGGAAACTCGGACGATCGCCGCCATCGGCGCGATCGGTGCCGAGTACTGGCTCGGCCGCACCAGCGACGCGGTCGCCCACGCCGACCTGCTCGCCGCCGTGACGACCTCGCCCGCCGCCCGCCGGGCGCTGCCATATGGTGCCGCGTCGATCGAGCTGCTCGCGATCTGCGCGCTCGTCGATCAGGGAGATCTCGACCGCGCCGAAAAACGAGGTCAGCAGATGCGCGCTGCCGCCGCCGAGAGCGGCGATCCGTTCGCGGGACCGCGGGCGGAGTACTGCCTGGGCCGGGTGGCTCTCGCCCGCGGCCGCGGGGACACGGCCGTGCGCCGGTTCCGCCGCTGCGTGGCCGGGGTCAGCCAGTTCGACCAGTTCATCGTCAGGCACTTGAACGCGATGCTGGCCCGTGCCGCGGCGACCGTGGGCGACCTGGAGACCGCCGCCGCCGCGCTCGCGGCCGGGTCGGGCCAGCCGACGATGAAAACGTACGAGCCGGAGTGGGATCTCGCCCAGGCCGCCGTGCTGGCGGCGGAGCTCCGCCTGGACGAAGCGGCCGACCGGGCGGCGTGGGCGGCGGGCGTGGCCGCCGACCAGCGCACCTGGAACGTCGTGCTGGCGGGCTATCACGACGCCGCCCGCTACGGAGCGGCGCAGCACGCGCTGCCCCGGTTGAGCGAGGCGGCGGCCCGGGTCGACGGCCCGGTGGCCGCCTGCTACGTCGCGCACGTGGCGGCGCTGGCAGCCGCCGATCCGGTCGGCCTCGACGCCGCCGCCAACGGGTTCCAGCACGTCGGCATGCTGCTGTTCGCGGCCGAGGCGGCGGCAGCGGCGGCGGCCGCGCACGCCGCCGCAGGCGATCGCCGCGCGGCCACGGCCAGCGCCCAGCGAGCGGCCGGCTACCGGGCGGCGTGCGAGAACGCGGTCTCCCCATGGCTGGCCGGCGCCGCCGCCGCGGTCCCGCTGACGCCGCGCGAGCGGCAGATCGCCGCGCTCGCCGCGGCCGGCCAGCAGGACCAGGCCATCGCCGCGCGGCTTTCCCTCTCGGCTCGCACCGTGCAGACCCACCTGGCGCACGTCTACGCCAAGCTGGGCATCACCAGCCGCACTGAGCTGAGAAATCACCTCGGCTGACGACGCGCTAGCATGCCTGGCCGGAAGGGGCGGTCCGGGACGATCAGGTCAGCGTCATGTAGGCAGCCACTTGTCGAAGGAGGCCCGATCGAGCACGCCTGGCGGCGTTCCTCGGCCGTTCACTCTGAGGGTCTGAAGGTATCCCCAGAACGTGTCGGCATCGATCCACGTTTTCCGGTGGGCGAGTTGCAGCAGGCGCCACGATGTGGTGACGGTGATGCCGTTCTGTGTGGCCAGGCGCGCCGCGCCGCGATCGTCAGTGGCAAAAAAGCAAGCAAGCCGACGGCGCGTGATGATTGCGACGGTCTCAGCCTCGCCTAGGTGCTTAGTCGACGGATCTCCGGGGCTCGCGAGCTGGTTGCGAAGCACCTGGACGTCCTGGTGCTCAGCCGGATCGGGATAAAGCGGCTCGCCGAAAATATCCTCTGCCGCGCCCAGCGCCGCTAGTCCTGGGTATCCGGCTGACTCTGCGCACTCACCGGCGACGGTCGCGCACCATTGGCCGTTCCCATTCGCCAGCTTCTGGAGAAGATCCATCCGGTTGATAATCGCAAAATTGATAAGGACAGTGTTGTCCGGGAACATTAGCGAGGCCACGGCGCATCACAGGCCCAGCGCAGTCGCCAGGTCATCGACATCGGCCTCAGGTACCTCAGGCGCGTCCACGTCCAGCGAGTCGGCATCTATCCCGAGCATCCACGCCAGGGTGGCCTTGCTGACCGCACCGGATGCGATCAGTTCCAAGTGGGCTTCTTGGACGCCGAGCGGGAAGCGGCGCCGGGATGCAGCGTCCATCCGGCTCGTGATCTCATCCAGTTCCGAGTCAATCCGCAGATGAAGCCTGAGCAGGCGCTGAGTCGGATGCGCGGCCCAACGGGCAACGCTGCTCGGGGCATAGCCAAGGACCGCATCGAGACGGCGGCACAATGCGTCCACCGAGACTCCCCACTCCCACACGAGGGCGGCAAGCTCGTCATCGCCGATCAAGTCCCACTCCACTGCCTTCAGGGCTGCGGCTGGGAGCAGGAGCTCGGCCGCGAATGCGTTCGCCGCCGCCTCATGCCGGTCCGCATCACTTTGGTTCAGACCGTCGTCATGATGACCCATGGTCAGATGCCCGAGCTCATGGGCTATGTCCCAGTTCTCGCGGAACCAGCTTCCGGTGGCAGGCACCGCGATGACAGCGCGGCCGCCGATGGTCAGCGAGTAAGCAGTCGAAAGCTCAGCGACGCGTACAACATCAACGCCGAGGTCTTTTTCCAGCCGATCCGCGAACGGCCTGACGTACTCATGGCCGAGCGCGGCACGCACGGATGCGGGCGACTTGGGCCAGTCCGGGAGCTGCCCTGGCTCCGAATACGCCTGCCGGTAGGCAAGCGCTATGTCCGCCAAGGCCTGTCCGTCGCCGACGCGGCCTGGGATGGTTCGCTGTCCTGTTTCGTGGTTGAAGTCATGACGCGCGGCGATGCTGACCCCATAGGGATCCAGCTCACCGGTGATAAGCCAGTGGAGATCCGCATCGATTTGATCCGCCAGCCGGGCAAGCTCGATCGACGAGAACTGACGCTTACCGCTAAGCGCGCGGGAGAAGGCATCCGGAGTCATGCCGATGGTTTCGGCGACATCCCGATGCTTCGGCGGAGGACTCAGCTCCTTCAAGCGCTGCAGCGCGCGGTCTCCGATGGTGGCCATAGCGGTATCGTACGCAGGAAGTTGGGAAAATCCCAACTTCCTGCCTGCGTGAGCAGTTGGCAATCGCGTTCCTGCAGGCAGAGATTGCCCACGGTGGTGGCAGGTGACGGCCGCTGAGGGAGGGCAGAACTTGACGGCGGAACCTGAGGATTCGCTGGGAATCAACCGGAGCCTGGGGGTGTTCGCCTTTTTCGATGGAGAAAGCGATCTTGTTTGCCGTGCTGGCCAGCTTCTGCACGGCCACGGCATCGGTGTGTCAGCGGATCGGCGCCAGGAGCAGCGAGACGGCGGGCTTCGACATCTGGCTTGTCTTCCGCCTCGCCCGGCGGCCGATCTGGCTGCTCGGCGTGGGAAGCATGATCGGCGGCTTCCTGTTCCAGCTCACCGCCCTGCGCTACGGCCCGCTGGCCCTGGTCCAGCCGATTCTCGCCGTCGAGCTGCTGCTGGTCTTCGGCTACATGGCGGTCGCGGGCTCCGGCCGGGTCCTGGTGCGGCGCCGGGACTGGCTGGCGGCGGCGGTCATGTCGGCCGGCATCGCGGTGTTCCTGCTGCTGGCGTCGCCCTCCGGCGGGCGGCTGCACGCGCCGGCACCCGCATGGCTGTTGGCCGGCCTGATCACGTTCGGCCTGGTCCTGCTGGCGCTGGCCCTGGCGTTCGGCCACGGCGGCCGTTCTGTCCCGACCCGGTCCCGGCGCGCCGCCCTGCTCGGCTGCGCCACGGGCATCTCCTGGGGCTTCGTCGCCGCGGTC
Organism: uncultured Actinomycetota bacterium; assembly: GCA_963836195.1. Taxonomy (GTDB): domain Bacteria; phylum Actinomycetota; class Actinomycetes; order Streptosporangiales; family Streptosporangiaceae; genus Trebonia. The sequence goes on from CAWIIX010000009.1 coordinate 86,681, forward strand.
ATCAAGGAGCTCAGCTCGCACATCGACGACGGCATCGGCGCGGTCTTCTCCAACTGGTCGCTTTACGCACTGCTCACCGTCGGCGCGGCGACCATGCTGCTGGCGTCGCACGCGCTGGCGGCGGGACCGCTGGCCGCCTCCCAGCCGGGGTTCACCGTCCTCGACCCGCTGTCGGCAGGCCTGCTCGGCGTGTTCCTGTTCGACGAGCACATCAGGACGGGCGTCCTGGACCTGGCGGGCGAGGCGCTGGCGCTGGCCGTCGTCATCGCCGGAGCCTGGATCCTCAGCCACAGCTGCCTGATCCTCGGCGAGGACGAGAAGTCGCCGATCCGGTGCCTGCCGCCCGGATTCGGGGCGCAGGCCAACGGCGAGTGGCGCGAATTCGATGATCAGCCAGCGGAGGCGCTAGAAGTGCGCGCCGCGGAGCCTCTGCGTCCCAGCCCGTCCCGCAGCGCGCGCAGGCAGGGTGCCGACATCTCCGCCCGTCAGCCGGCCAGCGGTCCGCCTGGGCTCTGACGTGTCGGTCCGGCAGGCACTGTCGGCCCGACACGGTAGGCGTCACCTGGGAGCCTGCTCTCCTCATAACGGAATCCAGGCGGGCGAATGCAGGGTACGGGCCCGGAACACCGGGTAGCTTGGGCTGATCTGTCACCGACCGCCGCCTCGGCCGAGAAGCCGGGAGCACGACAGGACGAAACGGAGCTGATAGCCCACGTCCCGGTTCATCCCCTCTGCCGACCTGGACCCAGCTGCTTCCTCAGGCGGCCACCCGGCTCCGGCCGACTGCCTTGAGCTTCCGCGGCCCGCGTCGCTGCTTCGCACCATCGGCTGGAACCTCGCTGAGTCCTTCGGGCTGCCGACTGGCGCGTATGTCCTCGCGGCGTGGCTCGGGGGCCGTGACGCCGGCTTGTGGGCGATGCTCGCCGCCATCTGGCTCACCGCGTGTGTGCGCAAGCTCGTGACGAAGTCCGTTCCCGGCCTGGTGACGATCTCGCTGATCGTGCTCACCGTCCAGACGCTGGCCGCCATCGTCACCGGCAGCCTGTGGATTTTCCTGCTGCACTTCCCGCTCGCGAACTTGGGCCTGTGCCTGCTGTTCGCCAGGACGGCCGGCGGCCGCAGCCCGATCGCCGCCCGGCTGGCGGCCGAGGTTATCGGCCTGCGCTGCCCGCCCATGCACCAGCGGGGCATGCACCGCTTCTTCCAGGGCGTCACGGTGCTCTGGGCCAGCGTGTTCCTGCTCCTGGCGATCGGCCTGGGGACGCTGCTGGCGACCATACCCGTCGGCATCTACGTCCCGGTCTGGGCCGTCACCACCATCGTGCTCATCGCCGCCGGGATCGGCGTCTCGGTCTGGTGGCTGCGATCGGTGACCCGCCAACTCGGGATCAGCTTCCGGTTCGTGGCTCCCGTCGGCGCGGGGTAATCCCTGGCCTTTGGCGAAGGCACGTGTGGGCCTGGGCCCCGGCCCGTTACTCGGGCCGGGGCCGGGCACCTGCGGGTCGGCTGGACCGGTGAGGGTCAGCAGACGGCCCTGGCGGCGTCCTCAATGAGATCGGCCACGACCCGGGGGTGGCTGAGCATCGCGCAGTGGGACGAGGTCGCCACCTCGACGACCTTGCGGGCGTTCGCACGGCTGTACATCCAGCGCTCGGCCGCGGGCGGAATGGCCTTGTCTTGGCCGGCGACCAGCCCCCACACCGGGATCGTGTGCCACGCGGCGGCCGTCGTCGGGTAGGTGAAGGACGCCGCGTCGAACGGTCGCTGGGTGGCCTGCAGGAGCTGGAACGCGCTCTTGGAGATGTCCGCGCAGAACGCCGCCTGGCCGTCCGCGCTCAGGTACAAGTCGGTTCCGGTGGTGCCGTCGGCCTTGGTGTACGTGACCGGGACGCTGACCGGGAGGACCTCGCTGCCGGGGTACTTGTTAATCAGGTCTCCCTGCGTCTCGGCGATGGAGTCGAGCAGACTCCCGATGTACGGGGCGTCGGTCGGGATGCCGCGCAGCGGGTTCGCCCCGCAGATCGTGGCGTAGCCGTCGCCCTGCAGGTACGACAGGGTCTGGTTCCAGCACGACGAATCGGCGTAGCCGCCGTGCACCAGCACGATCGTCGGCTTGGCCTTGGCCGCACCGCCTCCGGTGGCGGCGGCGGCCGAGGTGAGCGGGGCCAGCACCGCCGCGGTGCCGGCGACGGCGGCTCCAGTCCTGCATCACTCGCAGCGGCAGCATCGTGAGCTGATCCGCTGCGGCCCACCCGACGTCCCAGGGCGGCTGACCCGCGACGGCGAGCGCCTCGGCGACGAGCGACGACTTCCCGATGCCGGGCTCGCCCTCGACCCAGACCACCCTGCCCTCGCCGCGGCCAAGGGCCTCGACCGCGCTGCGGAGAACCGCGAGCTCTCCCTCGCGGCCAACCCAGCAAGAAGGACGGACCGGCCACATGAGAGAGGATTATCCCTGCTCAACCGGGGTCACACCAGGATGCGGATGCCGCACGCCGCAGAATACGTCAAATGACGTATGCGCAAGACGCCGCCGGTCAGCGCCGGCTTGTAGGTTAGGCGTGTGCTGCGCAACCTCGCCTACGATCTCTACACGCGTAAGCTTCGCCGTGAGCTGTCCGGTGCCAGCCTGCCGAGACACGTGGGGCTGATCATGGACGGCAACCGTCGCTGGGCACGACAGATGGGGTTGGCGAGCCCGAGCCTGGGGCACCGGGTCGGGGCCGAGCACGTCGAGGACGCCCTGCTCTGGTGCGAGCGGGCCGGCATCAAGCATGTGACCGTGTTCGTCTGCTCGGCGGAGAACCTGCAAAGACGCGGCGACGCGGAGATCGCGTTCCTCATGCGGGTCATCGAGGATGTCGTTTGCGACCGGCTCACCCGGCCCGGAGCCACCTGGCAAGTCCACATCGCCGGCACGCTCGACGTGTTGCCTGACACCACGGCCCGCGCGCTGAAGGAAGCGGTCGAAGCAACCAGCGAGTGTCGCACCGGGGCGCATGTGACCCTGGCGGTCGGGTACGGAGGACGCCAGGAAGTGCTCGACGCGATCCGGGAGGTGCTGTACGAGCAGGCGGGCACGGGCACCACGCTCACCGAACTGGCTGACACCCTGACGACCGACGACATTGCCCGCCACCTCTACACAGCCGGACAACCCGATCCGGACCTTGTCATCCGCACCAGTGGCGAGCAGCGCGCTTCCAACTTTCTGCTGTGGCAGACCGTCGCTTCTGAGCTGTACTTCTGTGATGCCTACTGGCCCGCATTTCGCGAGATCGACTTCCTGCGGGCGCTTCGCTGCTACTCCGCCGCGCAGCGACGCAAGGCCGATGATGCTGCCCCAATGTGACGGACACGGTTGACGGCCCGGTTAGGCCACGTGCTGCGGTCAGGCGTAGACCGGTCCGCGGCTGCGCGTGAGCCGGTCAGCGGGTTCGGGCGTCGGTTCCGCCGGACTGGGGTACCCGGCCGGGATGGCCGCCAGGAATTGGTAGCCCATCGCCGCCAGCTCCGACTGGAACTTCGCGGTTGACGCGCCGTCCTCGCACGTCTGCCCGGTGAAGGGCGCGGGGCAGCTGTAGGCGAGCAGCTTGTCCGGGTACTGCGAGTGGATGATGCAGGCGAACGCGCGGGCCACGTCCAGGTCCGGCTCCGGGGTCTCCAGCCACAGCACGTCGGCGTAGGGCGCGAACGCGAGCTGGCGGGTGACGCACGCGTACCAGCCCGGCTCGACCCGGTGGAACCCGTCCGCCGTCCGCTCGCCGAGCAGGAACTCTTCGTCGCGCTCGTCGATGTCCGAGGTCAGCAGGGATGCCGCGTGCGCGCCGCTGCGCGCGATGATCAGCGAGGGAACGCCGAGTACGTCGGCGGCGAGCCGGGCCGCGGTCAGGGTCTCGACGTGCTGCCCGGTCGGGACGAGGACCTTCCCGCCCAGGTCTGCGCGCGCGCCGCCCGGCGACAGGTGGTCCTCGAACCGGACGCCGGCCGCCCCCGCCTCGATCATCGCCGTCATCAGGTCGAACGAGCCCAGCACGGCGCCGCAGCCGGCGTCGGCGTCGGCCACGACCGGGGGCACCCGGCGCGCGGGACCGGAGCCGTCGGCGGGGCTCTCGGGCCGGGCGGGCGGGTCCGCGCTCAGCAGCGCGTTGCTGATCCGGCGGACCAGGTGCGGCATCGGGTTGTCGAGGTGCGAAGGCTGACCGGGATAGCCGCCCCCGGCCAGGCTCCCGTCGCCGGCCTGCCAGCTCGGCAGGTAGATGGAGGGCAGCCCTGCCCTGGGCGCCTCGGCCGCCCGGTCGTCGACGACCGCGCCGAGGACCGGAGCCGCGTCCTGCTGGTTCAGGAGGTCCCACAGCCGACTGGCGCCGCGGCGGGCGAGGCTGTGCTCCCCGGTAACGCGGCCGCGCAGCCGGATGACGTCCCGCGCGCTGTAATCGCGGGTGATCCCCGCCCAGCGGGGGTCGGTCTCCCACTCTCGCTGCAACTGCGCCGCCTGCTCGTCGATCGCGCCCATGTCGATCACGCCTTCCTGGTGATGTCGGCCGTGCTGCCCGACTGGCCGTGCATCCCATGCTGCGGCGTGACCGCGTGAACCGGCGGTGTCAGATGGCGTGAATTTCTTTCATTTTTTACAAATTGGCGACCATAGTGGTTCTTACGGCCGAGAAATAGGGAGAAAATTGGTCTAGATTAAAGGTCTAGTCCACCGCACCACGCAATCCCGGCAGTCCGGAGATGAGCGGCGTCGATATGAGTCGGCCGGGACCGTTCGGGATAATTGTTTTGATTTTGCCGGTCACCGGGCGGCCGCTGCCTTCGCCTCCCGGCGGCGGCGGTGCAGGGTGGGCTCGGTGTAGCCGTTGGGCTGAGCCGCGCCTTCGAAGATGAGGTCGGCGGCGGCCGCGAAGGCGATGCTGGCGTCGAAGTCGGGGCACATCGGGCGGTAAGCGGGGTCGGCCGCGTTCTGCTCGTCGACGACGGCGGCGAGGCGGCGCAGGCTGCCGGTCACCTGCTCTTCGGTGATGACGCCGTGCCGGAGCCAGTTGGCGAGCAGCTGGCTGGAGATGCGGAGGGTGGCGCGGTCTTCCATGAGGGCGACGTCGTGGATGTCCGGGACCTTGGAGCAGCCAACGCCCTGGTCCACCCAGCGGACCACGTAGCCGAGGATCGACTGGACGTTAAGGTCGACCTCGGACTGCCGGTCGGCGTCGGTCCAGCCCGACGGGTCGGCGAGCGGGATCCGGAGCATGTCGTCGAGGGACGCCGGGGTCCTGGTGGCGAGCTCGGCCTGACGCGCGCCGACGTCGACCTGGTGGTAGTGCAGGGCGTGCAGGGTCGCGGCGGTGGGCGAGGGGACCCACGCGGTCGAGGCGCCGGCCCGGGGGTGGGCGATCTTCTGCGCCAGCATGTCCGCCATCAGGTCGGGCATGGCCCACATGCCCTTGCCGATCTGGGCGCGGCCGACCAGGCCGTGCGCGAGCCCGACATCGACGTTGTGGTCCTCGTAGGCGAGGATCCACGGCTGGGTCTTCATGTCGGCCTTGCGGGTCACCGGCCCGGCCTCCATCGAGGTGTGGATCTCGTCGCCGGTGCGGTCGAGGAAGCCGGTGTTGATGAACACGAGCCGGTCGCCGGCCGCGTGGACGGCGGCGGCGAGGTTGAGCGAGGTGCGCCGTTCCTCGTCCATCAGGCCGATCTTGAGTGTGCCCGGCGCGAGTCCGAGCAGCGTCTCGACCCGGGCGAACAGCGTGGCGGTGAACCGCACCTCGTCGGGGCCGTGCTGCTTAGGCTTGACGATGTAGACCGCTCCGGTCCTGCTGTTGCGGCGGGGCGCGTCGGCGCGGAGCCCGGGCAGCGCGCCGATCGCGGTGACGATGGCGTCGAGGATTCCCTCGAACACCTCCTCCCCCTCGGCGTCGAGGATGGCGTCGGTCGTCATTAGGTGACCGACGTTCCTGACCAGGAGCAGGGCGCGGCCGGGGAGGGTGAACGGCTGGCCCGACGGGTCGGTGTAGGCGCGGTCCGGCTCGAGGCGGCGGTCGAAGGAGGTCCCGTTCTTGCTGACCGGGGCGCTGAGGTCGCCGACGTTGAGGCCGAGCCAGTTGCGGTACGCCGCGACCTTGTCCTCGGCGTCGACGGTGGCGACCGAGTCCTCGAAGTCGACGATCGTGGTGACGGCGGCCTCGGCCAGCACGTCCTGGATCCCGGCCGGGTCGGTCCGGCCGATCGGCCCGGCCCGGTCGATGACGAGCTCGAGGTGCAGGCCGTGGTGGCGCAGCAGCACCCGCGACGGGGCGCCGGGGTCGCCGGCGTACCCGGCGAACGCGGCCGGGTCGGCCAGCCGGGCGTTACCGTTTGGGGCCGTGGCGATGAGGCCGTCCGAGGCGACGAAGTACCGCGTCACGTCCCGGTGAGACGCGCCGTCGAGGGGCACCGCCTGGTCGAGGATGGCCCGCACGGTCTCGACCACCCGCTGGCCGCGGACCGGGTTGTAGGGCCCCTGCCTGGTGGCGCCGTCGGTCTCGGGAATCGCGTCGGTGCCGTAGAACGCGTCGTAGAGCGATCCCCAGCGCGCGTTGGCGGCGTTGATCGCGAACCGGGCGTTGGTCACCGGGACCACGAGCTGCGGGCCCGCGATCGAGGCGATCTCGGGATCGACCCCGTCGGTGGTGATCTGGAACGGCCCCGGGCCGGGGACGAGATAGCCGATCTCCTCCAGGAACGCCCGGTACTTGGCCGGGTCCGGCTGGCCGGCGTTGGCCCGGTGCCAGGAGTCGATCGCCGCCTGCAGCTCATCACGGCGGCGCAGCAGGTCCCGGTTGACCGGCGACAGGTCGGCGATGATCTGCGCCACGCCCGCCCAGAAGGCCGGCCCGGTCACGGTGACGCCCGCTGCGGGCAGCGCCTCGTCCTCGATGAAGCGGTACAGGTCCGTGGCGACCTGCAGCCCGGCTGCCTGGGTGCGGTCAGTCATGGGTGACTCCTCAGTCTCGGACGTCGGGTTGCTGTTGTTTATACAAATTCCGTATTGCGGAATTTAAAACCGTATGATGGAATCCTTTCTGAACTCTAGGTTCCGCTGCCCTGAGCGTCAAGGGCAGCTTGATCGGTCCGCACGGATGGCGGGGGGCGCGCGTTGGCGGAGGCAAGGCCCGGCGAGGGCGGTGTGCAGTCCGTCCGGCGGGCGCTCGACGTGCTTGAGGCGGTCGCCGCGGCCGGGGGCATCGCGAGCCTGGGCGAGCTCGCCGTGGCGTGCGCCCTGCCCGCGCCGACCCTGCACCGGATCGCGGGCACGCTGGCCGACCGCGGCTACCTGCGGCACACGCCCGACCGCCGCTACAGCCTCGGCTCCCGGCTGGTGCCGCTCGGCGCCGACGCCCATGCACTGCTCGGCGCGCGCGCCCAGCCGGTGCTGCGCGGGCTGGCCGAGCGGACCGGGGAGACCGCCAACCTCGCGGTGCTGACCTCGGGCCGCGCCGAGTACGTCGCCCAGGCCCCGGGCAGGCACACCATGCGGACCTTCACCGAGGTCGGAAACCGGGTCGAGCTGCACTGCACCGGCGTCGGCAAGGCGCTGCTTGCCGCCGTCGACCCGGCCGCGGCCGGCCACCTGGTCGCCGCCGCGCCGCTGACCGCGCGGACCCCCGCCACCATCACCGGCACCGCCGCCCTGCAGGCCGAGATCGCTCTCATCCGCGGCCGCGGTCACGCCCTCGACGAGGGCGAGATGGAGGTGGGCGTCCGGTGCGTCGCCGTCGGCCTGCCCGGCGCGACCCCGATGGCCGTGTCGGTGTCGGGCCCGGCTATCCGGATGACCGATGCCCTGGTCGCCGACGCGGTGTCCGCGCTTCATGCGGCGGCGGCGGAACTGGGGCGCTGGCTCGGCTAAAGCCCCCGGCCATCGGGTTGGGTGGCAATGCGAGAGGCGGGCCGCGAGGTTTTCGAAGTCCTCGTCCGTCCCTTCCGGCTGTCGCAGCCGGGCGACGATGCGGAAGGCGAGCGGGTCGCACCCGACCGCAGCGAGGTGCTCGCGGAGCAGGTCGGCCGCTCGCTGGCCGTTGCCGGCGGCCGCAGTGCGGACGACCTCGATGTGATGGCGTTCCCAGTTCATCTGCCCGCGACGGTGACGCTGGCCTGAGCTTCCGGTCATCGCGCCGAGGTCGGCGAGGGCGAGCTCGAACTCCGGGTCGGCGTCGACGGCAAGGCGCAGCGCCGAAGTGGCTTCGGCGCGATCCACGGCTCGCTGTGCCCGCCGGTACCAGGCCGCGGCCCGCAAGCTTGCGGTGACCGTGCGGCCGTGGTCCTCAACGGCGGCCCCGGGGGCGTCCACGTGAGCATGCTGGCTGAAGGGCTGACCTTGTGGTGGCTGCACAAATCCGAGTTTGCCCGGGTTGCCTGAGGCGGCGCTGAGATGACACTGAGGCCGGCCGCCGCGACGAAGCTCTGGGCGCGCTGATGAGCGAGCTGAGGTCCCGACCTCAGCGCCGCGGCAGTCCCACCTCAGGCCTTCGGCCCACGCTGCTTTCAATACCAAGGGCATTTAGGAGGCCGACATGACCACCACCGTTCGAACCACGACAACGAAGCGCGCGCCGATGGACAGCATGCGGAAGACCGCGCTCGTCGCGGGCGTCTTCTACCTGATCACCTTCATCTCGATCCCCACCGTCGTCCTCTATCGCCCCGTGCTGAACCAGCGGGACTGGATCATCAGCTCCGGCGGCCACACGGGCGTGCTCGTGGGCGGCTTCCTCGAGGTGATCGTCGCCCTGGCCGGCATCGGCACCGCCGTCACGCTGTACCCGGTGGTCAAGCGGCAGAACGAAGGCGTCGCGCTCGGTTTTGTCACCGCCCGCGTCCTTGAAGCCGTCATGATCTTCACCGGCGTCGTCAGCCTCCTGTCGCTGGTGACCTTGCGGCAAGACCTGGGCGCAGCGGCCGGAGCGAACGCGGCCTCGCTCGTGACCACCGGCGCGGCGCATGTCGCGATCTACAAGTGGACGTTCCTGCTCAGCCAGAGCCTCATGCCGGGGATCAACGCGCTGCTGCTGGGCTCGTTGATGTACCGGTCCCGGCTCGTGCCCCGCATCATTCCGGTGATCGGACTCATCGGAGCCCCGTTGCTCATCTGCACCGTCATCGCCACGCTGTTCGGCGGCATGAAGCTGGGCTCCCCCGAACTCGCCGCCGTCCCCGTGGCTGCCTGGGAGCTCTCACTCGGCGTGTGGCTGGTCGTGAAAGGCTTCAGTGTGCGGCCAGCGTGAGGCGGGCGGCGAGCGCGGTCACATCGGGTTCGTCGGTCAGCGAGCGATACGCCGGCACCTGGGCGCGCCGGCGGGCGAGGTCGACGAAGGCGTCGATGTTGTGACCGGTCGGGTCGGCGACCGCCTTGACCGCGGCCACGGCCGTATCGGCGAGGAGTTGCGCGGCCGGGTCGCCGCTGGCCGAGGCGCCTTCGGCGGCGCCAGCGGCGAAGACGGCGGCGTCCGCTGGGTGGCCGGCGGCCAGCGCGCACCAGGCCAGGCCCGCGAGCACACGGGGCTGGCCGGAGGGAAGGTCGACCTGACGGTAGTGACCGCCCGCGGCGTCGAGCAGGGCCCGGGCCCGCGGCAGGTCGCCGAGGCGACGGGCCACGGCCGCCTGGCCGACCATGGCGTCGGCCGACAGCCACGGGTTGAAGCTGCAGGCGATCGCGTCGGCGTACAGGCGGTCAGCGGCAGCGTCGTCGCCCTGCCCGGCCCGCAGCGCGGCCAGGCGGCCCAGGCTCTCCGGCACGTAGATGCGCTGCCCGGTTGAGCGGCATCGTTCCACCAGCGACTCGTAGGCGGCGGAGGCGCCATCGCGGTCCCCCCGGGCCTCGGCGATGCCGGCCAGGGTGCTCAGCGGAGAGAACACCAGCCAGACCTCCCCCAGGGCGTCGAAGCCTTCGACACTCGAACGGGCCGCTGACTCCGCGTCGTCCAGTCGTCCCAACGACAACAGGCTCCAGGCGAGCACCATGTCGTGCCCGGCGAGGAGCCATCGGTGGCCGGACGGCTCCAGCAGATCGCGAGCCTCGTCCAGCGCGTCAAGCGATCGGCCGAACTCGTGCGCGCGGACCAGCACCGCCGCGCAAACCACCAGCGCCTCCGCCGCGCGGACGCGGTCGCCGCTGCCCCGCAATGCGGTGACGGCCGCCTCGCATTCAACGATGCCGGCCGCCGGACTGGACGACATGCACACAAGGAAGCCGTGCCAGACACGAGCGGTCGCCTCCAGTTCGTGACGGCACGGCACGTGCATGCCAAGCGCGTCGCCGAGCCAGCGCGCTCCTTCGGCGAAGTCGCCGTTGATGTACCACAGCCAGGCCACCCCCGACGCCAGCGACAGGGCGGCATCGGCGTCGTCAGTTGCGATGTACCAGTCGAGCGCGGCCCGCAAGTTGCCCAACTCGGCGGTCAGGCGGTCCCGCCACATCGTCCCGGTGGCGCCGCGCAGGCCCTCGTGGGCGTCATCGGCCATCTGCAGGTAATGCGCGCCGTGCCGGGCACGGGTGACGTCGGCCTCGCCGGATTCGCCCAGGCGCTCAAGGCCGTACTGCCACAGCGTCTGGAGCTGGCTGAACCGGGCCTCGCTACCGGTGCTTGAGGCGGTGACGAGGGACTTGTCGACCAGCCGGCTGAGCACATCGAGGATCTCGCCGGCTGGCAGGTACTCGTCGGCGCAGACGGCCTCGGCTGCGGTGAGCCCGCAGCCGCCGGTAAACGTGGCGAGCCGGGCGAACAGGCGGCGTTCGTCCTCGAACAGCAGGTCATAGCTCCAGTCCACCACCGCGCGAAGCGTCTGCTGGCGAGGCAGGACGGTGCGGGCGCCCCCGGTGAGCAACCGGAAACGATCGCCGAGCCGTTCGGCCACGGTGGCCAGCGGCAGTGCGCGCAGGCGGGCGGCGGCGAGCTCGACCGCCAGCGGAAGTCCGTCCAACCGGCGGCAGACATCCTCGACGACGACGCCAGCCTGCCCGGCGGCCGAGAAGCCGGGCCGCACCGCCCGGGCGCGATCGACGAACAGCTCGGCGGCGGCCGGTGGCGCCAGCCCGGATACGGGCACCAGGATTTCCCCGGAGATGCCGAGCGGCTCGCGGCTGGTGGCGATCAGGCGGAGGCCGGGCACCGCTCCGAGCAGGGTGTCGGCCAGCGCGGCCGCCTCGCCGATGACGTGCTCGCAGTTGTCGAGGACGACGACCAGTGACCGGCCGGCCAGGTGGCGCACGATGAGCTGCGTGGTCGATCCCGCGGGCTGAGGGCCCGCGAAGGCGGACGCCTCCAGCGCGATCGCCGCAGCGGGCGCCACCTCGCCGGCCTGGGCGACGCCCGCCAGCTCGACCAGCCAGGCGCCGTCGCGGTGCTCATCGCGCAGCGCCGCCGCTGCCTCGACTGCCAGGCGGGTCTTGCCCGCCCCGCCGGGCCCGGTCAGCGTGACCAGCCGGCTGGAGCGCAGCGCCTCGCGGAGCTGTTCCAGCTCGGCGTCGCGGCCGACGAAGCTGCTCAGCTGCTCCCGCAGGTTGCCGACCGGCGTCGGCGGCGCGGTCGCGCGCGCCGGAGCCGAGCGGGCGGCAACGCTGACCGGGGCCAGCGACGGGTCCTGGGCCAGGACCCGGGCCTGGGCCTCCCGCAGCGCCGGCCCGGGATCGATGCCGAGCTCGCCGGCCAGACGGTCACGGACGTCGGCGTAGGCGCGCAGCGCCTCGGCCTGCCGTCCGCCCTGGTACAGGGCCACGATGCGCAGTTCCCAGAGGCGCTCGCGGAGCGGGTGTTCGCGGCACCACGCCTCCAGCTCGGCGGCGAGCTCGCCGTGGCGGCCCAGCGACAGGTCAGCTCCGGCCCGGGATTCGATCGCCACCAGGGTTAGCTCGTCCAGCCGGGCCCGTTCGGCATCGAATAGGCCTGCGTAGGTGAAGTCGGCCAGCGGCTCACCCCGCCGCAGGCCGAGCGCTTCGCCCAGGGCGGCGGACGCGTCCGCAGCCCGTCCTGACTCCGCCAGCCGGCGTCCCTGCGCCACCAGCTCTTCGAAGCGGATGACATCGACGTCCCCGGGACCGGCGGCCAGGGCGTAGCCGGCGTCGGTGGTGACGATCGCAGTGGACCCGAAGGCGCGGCGCAGCTGGCCGACCTGGGCCTGCAGGGCGTTGGCGGGGTGGGCCGCCTGCCCGTCGCCCCACAGCACGTCGATCAGCCGGTCGGCGCTGACCGGCTGCCCCGGCTGCAGGGCCAGCAGCGCCAGCAGCGCCCGCTGCTTGGCCCCGCGGACCGGCACCGGCACGCCTGCCAGCGACGCTTCGAGCTCGCCGAACAGCCGTACCTGCATGAGGCCACCCTAGGCCCCGCCTCAGCGGCACGACAGTGCCACCTCAGCGGCCGGGCGCAGGCTGCCATCTAGAAGAACCGCTCAGCCGAGGGGACTCGCCCAGCTCCGGCTCGGTCCTGGTCAACGGCCAGCCGTACCGCGAGCTGACCGACCCGCTGCTGACCCGAGACGAAACCGACTACCGCGCCGGCCAGCTGGCCGACGCAAGCAAGGGGATCTGACATGAACGCGATCACCGCCACCGCCGATAAGACCGGCCGGGCCCGCCTGCGGCTGCTGGCCTGCTTCCTGCCCGTCACCGCCGTCCTCTACATCGGCGCCGAGGCGCTGGACCCCAAGGGCACCGACGAAGTGATCACCAGCACGGCCGTCGCGCTCCGGCTGCTGCCCATCGCCGCGGCCCACTCCTCCCAGCTGTACCTGTCGGGTTCGCTGTCGGTGCTGGCGCTCGGCGGCCTGGCGGTGTCATACGCGGCGATCGCCACACTGGTCACCGGACGCGGCTGGGGCCTCGCCACGGTCGCGGCGGTGCTTGGCGGCGTGGGCGCGTTCGCCGGGGCCATGCTCAACGTCCTCGGCGGGATCACCCTCGCGGTCGCCGCCTCGGCCCACACCACCCACCTCGCGGCCGCTCAGTTCCTGGTCACGAGCTTCGCTTCCGGGCCAGCCCAGGCCGCCGAGTACGTCTACGTCGGCAGCGAATACCTCGCGCCGGTCGTCATGGGGTTCGCGCTGTGGCGCAGCCGCCGGGTGCCGCGCTGGCTGGCGGTGCTGTTCACCGTCGCGCTGGAGGTCGCCGAGCAGCAGGCCGCCGGCGGCCCCGTGGTCGTGCTGTTCATGCTGCCTTTCGCCGTCGCGATGATCCTGCTCGCAGTCAAGATCTGGCGGGCCGCCGCCCGTCCGGCCCCGATGACCAATCCGGCACCAGCCGACAACGCCGGCCAGCTGGCCGACTCGAACCAGGGAATCTGACATGACCGCGATGACGTACACCACCACCCGCAGGTTCCAGTCGAGCGGTTCGCTCATGTCCAACTGGTCTGAATCCGCGGCCGGTGGCCTGTGCGGACAGCGTGCGTTCTGCTTGTCGCTAGGGCCGCAGGACGATCTTCCCGTGGGTGTGGCGGCGTTCGAGCTCGGTGTACGCCTCGCGGACCTGCGCCAGCGGGTAGACGTTCGCGATCGGCACCTCGAGGTGTCCGTCAGCGATCAGGCCGGCCAGCTCGGCGAGGACCTTGGCGCCCGGGCCGGCCGCCGTCCCCCCGTCAGTCTTCACCCCGTGCTTGGCGGCGGCCGCGAAATCGGCGATGGTGTCGATCCGATCGGCCGCGACGCCGAGGGCGAGGGCCAGCTCGACGTACCCGTCGCCGTGGGTGTCGATGAAGGCGTCCACGCCGCCGGGCGCGGCGGCCCTGATCCGGTCCGCGACACCGTCACCGTACGCGACCGGGATCACGCCGTGGCTCTTCAGCCACTCGTGGTTGCTCTCGCCCGCCAGGCCGATGACCGTGGCCCCGGTCCGGTGCGCGAGCTGGACGGCGAGCGAGCCGACTCCCCCGGCGGCTCCGGAAATGACAACGGTCTCGCCCTCCTGGGGCTGGACGGCGTGCACCGCCCCCCATGCGGTCACGCCGGCGACGTACAGGCTGCCGGCCACCTCCCAAGAAACGCTCGCCGGCTTCCGCGTGAGGTCGCCGGCCTCGACCAGGACCAGCTCGGCCTGGGAGGCCCGCTTCTGCGTGAACCCGAGCACCTCGTCGCCGGGCGAGAATCCGCCGATCCCGGCGCCGACCTCCTCGATGACCCCGGCGAGGTCGCTGCCCTGCCCGGACGGGAACGTCGACGGGAACAGCTCCGCCACCGCGCCCGTTCGGATGGCCGCCTCACTCGGGTTGATGCCGGCCGCCTTCACCCGTACGAGGACCTGCCCGTCCCCGGGCACCGGCCGTTCCACCTCGTCGACCCGCAATACGTCGACCCCGCCGAACTCGTCGTACCTGACTGCTCTTGGCATGATCTCTCTCCTTTGAAGTGCGCGGCTGGTGAGCGGCGGCGCACCCTTGCCGGCTGGCGTTATCGTTCTGGTGGGAAACCCGGGTCTATTACCGGGGAGCAGCAGAGCAGGCCCACGGGCATCACCTTGACCGCTGGCTGCATCGCGCCGGGCGCCCGGTCCTGCGGCGGAGGGGCCGGCGCGGCCACCGATGATTCGGGTTCCGGGATGAGGGCCGGGGCTGCGCTGGTGAGTTCTTCAAGCCGGCCCCGCGAGGGCAGCATGAGGATCGCGAGGATCGCGCCGAGCCCGAGCAGCGCGGCCGAGATCGTGAAGGCCAGGGTGTAGCCGTGAGTCGCCGCGATCGCCGGTGCCTGCGGGCCTGTGTGGTGAGCGATGAGGTAGCTGGTCGTCGCGCTCGCCGCGATGGTGCTGAGGACGGAGATGCCGACCGATCCGCCAACCTGCTGCATCGTGTTGACCAGCGCCGAGGCGACGCCGGAGTCCTCCGGCGGGACGCCGGCCGTGGCCGAGTTGACGGCCGACGCGAAGATCAGGCCGAAGCCCAGGCCCATAATGATCAGCGCGGGCAGCACACCTGCGACGTAGCTCGAGGTCACGGTGAGCTGAGCCAGATAGGCGGTCCCGCCGGCGCCCAGCAGCATGCCCGCGGTGACCAGGGGGCGGGGCGCGACCTGGGGCAGGGCGCTGTAGAGGGCGGAGGAAACCAGGATCCCTCCGACCAGCGGCAGGAACAGCAGCCCGGTAGTCAGCGGACTGTATCCCTTGACCTGCTGCATGTAGAAGGTCAAGAACAGAAAAATGCCGAAGAGCGCAATTCCGGTGATGCCGACCGCCACGTAGGAGCCGCCCCGGGTGCGGTCAAGGATGACCCGCAGCGGCAGCAGCGGGTGACTGGATCGCCGTTCGGCGACGACGAACGCGGTCAGCAGGACCGCGCCGAGGACCAGGGAGCCGAGGGTCAGCAGGGCGGTCCAGCCGGCCGTCTCGGCGCGGGAGAAGCCGAAGACGATGAGGAACAGCCCGGCGCAGGCCAGCACGGCCCCAGGCCAGTCCATCCGCGGTGGGTTAGCGGGTGGCCTGCTGCGGATGTACGCCAGGGCGCCGGCCACGGCTATCGCGGCGAAGATCAGGTTGACGAACAGCGTGTAGCGCCAGGACAGGTACTGGGTGAGCACCCCGCCGAGGATCAGGCCCACGGCGCCGCCGCCGACGGCGACCGCGCCGAAGACCGCGAAGGCCCGGTTCCGTTCCCGCGGGTCCCGGAACGTGCTGACCAGGGTACCCAGCGCGGCTGGCGCGAGGACGGCACCGAAGGCGCCCTGCAGCGCCCGGGCCACGACGAGCATCACGAATGAGACGGCGGCTCCCCCGATCGCGGAGGCGACGGCGAATCCGATTAGGCCCGTGATGAGAACCCACTTGCGGCTGTACATGTCGCCGAGGCGGCCTCCCACCAGCAGCAGGCTGCCGAAGGCAAGCGCGTAGGCCGTCACCACCCACTGTCGGTCGCTGTTGGCGAACCCCAGCGCATGTTGCGCCGACGGCAGCGCGATGTTGACGATGGTGGAGTCAAGGACCACCATCAGCTGGGCGACACCCACCACGGCCAGGATCATCCAGCGCCGGTCGGCAGCTGCCGTCTGGTGCTCCTGCATATCCGTGGGACCTGGTGATTCGACTGGCTGTGCCATGTGAACTCCCGTTGTGCCAAACGCGCGCGTCTCATCAAGGTTTGGCCCACACCGACTTAAGGGGTGGGGGCGGCGGCGAGGTGCGCCGACAGGAACTGCCCGGCTCGATTTAGTGCCGCGGCCGCTTCGTCGAGGATCGGGTAATAGGCCTGGAAGACGTGCGGCACCCGCGGGGTGATGTCGAGGGTGACCTCGACGTCGATCAGGGCGGCTCGCTGCGCGAGGCGGAGAGCGTCGTCGAGCAGAACCTCGTGGGTTCCGCCCTGGATGAGCAGCGGCGGCAGGCCGGACAGGTCGGCGAAGATGGGGCTGATCAGGCCGAGAGCCGCGTCCTGGCCGGCCGTGTAGTCGGCGACCCGGGCTTGGAGGGCTTCGCGGCTGAGCAGCGGGTCGGCCTTGTTCTTGGTTTCCAGGGTCGTCCCGGCCAGGGTGAGGTCGGCATACGGTGACATGACGAAGGCCGCGGCGGGCAGCGGGTGCCCGTGATCGCGGGCGTTGACGAGGGTGGCGATGGCGAGGCCACCGCCGGCCGACTCTCCCGCGAAGGCGATGTCCGCCGGGGCGGTGCCACCTTGCAGGAGGGCCTCGTAGGCGGCGAGAGCGTCGTCGACCGCGGCCGGGTACGGGTGCTCGGGGGCGAGCCGGTAGTCGACGGAGATGACCTTGGCCTGCGTCCGCCGGCCGATCTGCGCGGCCAGGCCCGCCGCCTGGGCGGCGTCCCCCATGACGTACACGCCGCCATGGAAGTACAGGATGACATGACGGGGTTCGACTCCGTCGACTGTGATCTCGGCCGTCGGGACACCGCCCAGAGTGGCAGGCGTCACCATTACGTCGGCGGGCAGTGGCTGCGCCGACAGCAGTTCGCCGAGCAGTCGCCGCTGCTCGTTGACACCGGTGTCGGCGGGAAAGGCTGACTGTCGCAGGATTGCTTCGAGGGTCTCTCGCTGCTCAGCGCTCACGGGGGATCTCCCTTCGGGTGGATTGGCAGCGCTGCACGCCTATCGATCCGCTGCCGGAATGTCCCGCCGGGAGGCGGGCCACTACCAGGCTTGCCGTCGGGCCGGTGACAGCGCCTCGCCAGATCCCGGTGATTCGCGCGACCGGAGCACCGCAGAACCGGTCGACCGTGCACGGACGCGAATGCAATGCTTGCGGGCCACCTCCGCCGCCGCCTTGGGTTGCGTCGCGGCGCCTAGCGGTGCGGGGTTCTCAGGGTCCGCGAAATCACCGGAACCTAGTGAGGGTCTCTCACCCACATGCTCAGTAGTTTCGGGGCACTCGACCTGCCAGCTAGCTCCATCAAGGAGGAACCAGCACATGAGCACAACTGACATTCCCGGCCGATTTACCACGCTGCCGGATGAAACCACCCT
This sequence comes from uncultured Actinomycetota bacterium, assembly GCA_963836195.1. Classification (GTDB taxonomy): domain Bacteria; phylum Actinomycetota; class Actinomycetes; order Streptosporangiales; family Streptosporangiaceae; genus Trebonia. The sequence continues at coordinate 104,110 of CAWIIX010000009.1, forward strand.
GCAGGCGACCATCGTGGCGCTCGAGGAGCACGGGTTCAGCGTCGAGCTCGTCAGTGATCTCGATGCCGGGCGCCAGGCGGTGCTCGCCCGCATCCCGGAGGGCTCGTCGGTCATGACCAACACCTCGGTGACGCTCACCGAGACCGGGATAGCGGACGCGATCAACGATGGCGGCGGCCGCTGGGAGTCGGCGCGGAACAAGATGTTCGCCCTCGACTTCGCGACCCAAGGGCAGGAAATGAAGGCGATCGGCGGCCAGCCGGACTACGCCCTTGGCAGTGTGCACGCGGTGACCCGCGATGGCACCCTGGTCATCGCCTCGGCATCAGGCAGCCAGCTCGCCTCCTACGCCTGGGGCGCCGCCAACGTCATCTTCGTCGTCGGCGCGCAGAAGCTCGTGCCCACGCTGGCAGCGGCGCATGAGCGCATCTATCAGCACAGCCTGGCGCTGGAAGACGTTCGCGCGCAGGCCGCCTACGGGCAGCACAGCCAGGTCGGGAAGGTCCTCGAGATCCACCAGGAACTGCCCGGCCGCATCCACATCGTCCTTATCCGCGAGCCGGTCGGCTACTAAGTCACGAGGCGAGGCCAGGCTAGCGCGCGCGGCCTGCGGTCAGCAGCCGCAGCTGCCTTGCGCGCCGCACGGCCGAGGTCCGGTCGCCGACCTCGAGCTTGGCGTAGATGCTGCGGAAGTGCGTGTTGACCGTGTGCGTCGAGATTGATAGTTCTGCTGCGATCTCGGGCCGGGACAGGTTCGTCGGAAGATATCGCAGCACCCTGAGCTCTCCCGGGCTGAGCTCACCGGCCGACGACAATGAGGACGGTTCATCGGCCGCCGGGGATGAGCCCTGGAGGAGGTCGAGGATGTCGGCGAGCAGCGCGGCGTGCGCCGTCGCATGCCCGGGCAGCCCCTCGAGCAGCTCCCGTGACCCCGTCATCGCGAACGGCAGGACCAGCCGGTCAGACTCCGCCAGGGCCAGCGCCTGTTCAGCCGCCTGGTTCGCCGCGCGCTGGTCGCCGAGCTCACGATGGGCGAGGCCGGCGACGAGGTCCGCCTCAACCATCGTGGCGTCCCCGATGACGGGTGCCGTGCCATCGAGAACAGGTTGCAGCGCGTCCAGGGCCCCGGCCGGATCGCCTTCCGCGAGGCAGATCACCGCGCGGGCACTGCGGATCTCACCAGAGCTGACACGCTCGCCGGCCAGAGCCGTGAGGCGGGCGCGGGCTTCACCGGGCATCCCGAGGCGGGCCTGCGCGGCCAGCATCCAGCCGGTTACCCGGTTAGCCAGCGCGTGCGAGTCCGCCAGCCGCGACCCCAGGTATTCGGCCGCGCTGAACTCCTGCAGCGCCTCGTGGTGACGGCCGCGGCCGGCCTGCAGCATGCCGCTCGTGATGTGCACGAGCAGCCTGATATCGGGCCCGGTGTCTGCTTGCAGGGCCCGTGCGGTGCGCTCTAGCCACCGCTCGCCCTCGGCGAAGTCACCCGTCCAGACCATCGTCCCCGCCAGCGCTATCAGCGCGGGCGCGACGATGGGCTCCGCGCCCCAGCCGTGCCGCTCAGCGAGCGCGACCGCCTCACGGCAGCGCCGCTCGATAGCGAAGAACGAGTCGACCCCCGGCGCGAATGCGAGCTGGGCCAGGCAGCCGACCTCAAGATAGGGCCGGCCGATCTGCCGGGCCAGAGCGGCGCCCTCCCGCAGGTGGCGCTCAGCATCGGGAAGCCCCGACCACGCCTCGACGATCCCCAGATTCATCAGCGCCACCGCCCGCAGGTCGCTGCCCAGCGCGATGTCGTCGCCGGACCGCCCGCTCACCGGGGAGGCCAGGAACGCGACCTGATCAATGACGCCGGCCAGGTCACCGCGCCGTCTGGCCAGCGAAAGGTTGAGCGACGCGATCGCGACCCGGAGACGGCGCCGCCGAGACCGCGACACCGTCTCCGCGTGCGCCTCGGCGAACGACAGGTGGGCGGCCGCCTCGTCCAGGCGCCCCTGACCAAGGTCACCCATCGCGCGCACCAAGGCCAGCTCAGGGTGTCCCGCGCCCGCGGGAAAGGCCCGCACCAGCGCCTGTATGGTCTGCGCTTGCCCGTCGAGCGCAAGGCTGAACGAATGGTCGGCGAGCAGCCGGGCCGCATCAGGCCAATCACCCGCCGCTTGCGTGTGCCGGACGGCCTCGGCGACCTGGCCCTGCACGGTGAACCATCCGGCGGCGCGCCGGTGCAGCGCCGCCACTTCCGCAGGCAGCGTCCGGCGCAGCTCCAGCCCCAGCAGATCCGCGAACAGGCGGTGATACCGGAACCACGTGCGCTCGGGGTCGAGCGATTCGACGAACGCGTTCGCGTCCTCGAGTTCCAGCAGGATCCGCTCCGAGCCAGGCCGTCCGGTCAGCACGTCCGCCAACTCGCCGTTGACCCGGTCGAGCAGGGAGGTGCGCAGGAGCAGATCCTGGACGTCGGCTGGCTGTCGCTCCAGCATTTCCGCGATCAGGTACTCGGCGACCATGCGGTCGCTGCCGGAGAACTCAGCGACGAACCGCTCCGGGTCGGGGTGACCAGCCAGTGAGAGCGCAGCGAGCCGCACCCCCGCAGCCCACCCTTCCGTCCGATGGTGCAGCAGCGCCACTCCGGCCTCGGACAGCGCGATCCCCGAGGCATGAAGCAGCTCGCGGGTTTCGTGCTCGCGGAAGCGCAGGTCCGCCGCGCGGATTTCGGCCAGCTCGCCTGCCAGACGCAACTGGTGCAGCCGCAACCGAAGATCGTGACGCGTGGTCAGTATCGCGTGCGCCCGCGGCGGAAGGTTCATCAGCAGGCGGCTGAGCTGACCGAGCGCCTCCGGCGAATTCAGCTCGTGCAGATCATCAATAACCAGCGTGATGTCGCTAGGAGCATCCGCGAGCTCGGATAGCAGCCGGTCCGCCAATGCCGCCGCATGGAAGGCGGGAGTCGCCGCTTGCGGTTCCGCAAGGCCCCGCGGGGCCGAAGCGTGACGGACCGCATCGAGCAGGGCAAGCCAGAACTGCTGGGCGTCTTGCTGATCCCGTTGCACCTGCAGCACGGCGAGCCGACGCCGGTGCCCGGGACGGTCGGCCCACGCGCGCACCAGCGACGACTTCCCGCTCCCAGCCGGAGCGGAAATGATCGTCACCTTCCGCGTCGCCGCGCGATCCAGAACGGCGAGAAGATTCCCCCGGTCGATCAGCCGGGGAGTCGCTGGAGCCACCGTCGGAGACCTGCCTTGATATCTATGTCTGACACTCCCAAAGCGTCGGTGACGCGGGACCGGAACGTTCTCCCTCGGTACCAGTCCAGCGTACTGTCAGCGGCTCCAGCGCCACGTCCCCGGAGGACGCCGCGGTGACCCTGCGAGCCGCGAGTGACACCGAGTCCTCTCGAGTCAACGCCGAGAACTGGTCCCGCCCGGGTTCCGGCTGGTCGGCCTGATGGGAGTCGCCCCGGTCCGTTCGAGATGATGGATTTTGATTTTCGGGGCGTGGGGGGAGCGGGCTGCCGGCGCGCGGATTGAGCCGATGCCGAGGCTGGTGCCGCGATGCCCATGGCGGCTCAGTCGGCCCATGCGTCAATTTGACCGGGCGAGGTCATTGCCTGGACAACGGTCGGCACCGACGCTGCGATCGCTTCCTTGCAGGCGTCGGCGAACTCGGCGTTAGTGGTGACCCGGACGCCGTGGGCGCCGAGGCCAGACGCTACCTGCACGAGGTCCGCGCTGGTCAGCTCGATGGCGATGTCCCGGCCGGGGAACTTCCGGTCCTGATGGTTCTTGATCGTGCCGTAGACGCCGTTGTCGAAGACCACGAACACCAGGCCGCCGAGCCCGAGCCGCACTGCGGTGTGCACCTCGCTCATCGTCATCGTGAACCCGCCGTCGCCCGCTACCGCGATGACCGGGCGCCCCGGGTCCGCGAGCTTCGCGCCGATCGCGGCGGGCACCGCGTAGCCCATCGAGCCCGACGTCGTGCCGAAGAACGTGCCCGGCCGGCGCCAACGGTAGTAGCGGTTGAGGTAACCCGCGAACGAGCCGGCGTCCGATGCGATCGCCGCTTCGGGCGGCAGCAGGCCGCGCAGTGTCGTGATCGCGCCCCCGACATCGACGACCTCGTCCGGCACGGCCCGCGGGCTCGTTTCTGACCGGGCAACGTAGCGGCGCCCGGCCTCGAATGCGCACCGCCGCCGCTGCTCGGCGACCAGTGCGTCGCCCGGGTCGTCAGTCAGCAGGCCGAGCAGGGCTGTGCACGCCCCACGCGCGCCGCCGACGATCGCGACGTCACCGGTGCGGGTGGCCACGATGGACTCGGGGCAGAGGTCGATCTGCACGAGTCGCTGGCCGTCGCCGGGAATGGTGTATCCAATCGACGTGAGGTCGCCCATCCGCGTCCCTACCGCGAGGACTACGTCGGCACTGCGCAATGCCTCCGTGAGCTCCGCCGCCAGCCACGGCAGATTACCCGCGAACTGCGGGTGGCTGTTCGGGAAGGCGTCGAAGCGGCGCCAGCCGTTGTACACCGCTGCGCCCGCGCGCTCTGCCAGTTCGACGAGAACCGCGCCGTCCTCCGGCGAGGCGATCGCGCCCCCCGCGATGACGGCGACCGATCGCGCGGACCGCACCAGGCCGGCGGCCCGCCGCAGCGCGTCCGGGTCGGCGGCGGGCAGCGGGACCGGCTGCGGGCCGACGGAATCATGGTCGGTGCGCTCGTAGCCGAGATCCTCGGCCAGGCTCACGACGACCGGTCCTGGGCGACCCGACGCCGCGAGGTAGAACGCGCGCTGGATCTCCTCGCCGGCCCGGTCGGCGCTGGTGATCTCGATGCCTGCCTTGCCGACAACGTCACCGAAGCGCACCAGGTCCAGCTCCTGGAAGCTCTCCCGGCCGACGTCCGACCTGGGTACCTGGCCAGCTATGGCGACCAGGGGGATGGAGTCCTGGCGGGCCGCGTGCAACGCGATCGCGAGGTGGGTTATCCCAGGGCCGCGTGTCACCATGGCGACCCCGGTCCGGCCGGTGGCGCGAGCCCAGGCGTGGGCCATGAACCCCGCACCCTCTTCGTGATGCGTCGCGATCGGCTTCACCCTGGGCTCGTCGTGAAACGCGTCCAGAACGGGCAGATAGCTCTCCCCCGGCACGCAGAACGCGTAGTCGACGCCGTGGCAGGCCATGGCGGCAACGAGTACTTCTCCGACTGTTGACGTCATTCGGGGCTCCGGTCGCCGGTCTCAGGCGCGTCCCTGCGCAGGAGCAGTGCCTTGCGCGCCTTGGAGATGTGATGCCGCATGGCCGCACTCGCGGCTTCCGGGTTGCGAGTGATGATGGCGCTGAGGATCGCCTGGTGTTCGTCCAGTGACCCGGCTCGCGGATGCGGCGCCTCCAGATCCCGGTACTGCCGCATGACAAGGGGATAGAGGAGCGCGGCGAAGAACCCGCTCAGCGTCTGCTGATGGGCGGCTTCCCTGATCTGCCGGTGGAAATGGCGGTTCTGCCGGGAGTACTCATCCTGGTCGCCCTTGAGCTCGAGTTCGCGCATGAACGCGACTGTGCGCGCGAGGCTGTCGAGTTCCTCTTGCGTCGCCCGCTCGGCCGCCTTGGCTGCCAGTGCGCCCTCCAGGACCTCCCGGGCCTCGAGGATGTCCACCGCGTCCTCGACGGAGAACAGCCGGGTCCTGACTCCGCGGTTCGTCTCGCTGGTCACGTATCCCTGCTGGGCCAGCCGGACCAGAATGGACCGAATTGTGCCGCGTGATACGTTTAGCAGCTTTGTCAGCTCAACTTCCGTCAGCCGGGTGTTCGGCTCGTATTTGCCGGAGAGAAGAATCGCGACCAGCCTGTCGTACGCCTGCTCGTACCGGTTGGACAGCCGATCCTCGGTGTCCTCGGGGCCGTTGCCCTCAGCCAATTGTGGTTGTTCCTCTCCGGTCCGCTAGACGCAAATGCCATGCACTGTTGAATTTACCCATCGGCGAATGGCCGTGTCGCCGGCAAGGCCCGGCCGGCGCCTTAGGCCTTCGCGCTGCCCTCGGCCCGGACGACGTGCCAGATCTCGCGCTCCAGGTCGCGCACTTCCGCACTCTGCTTCAGTTCCAGCGGCCGCGGCCGTTCGAACGGGACCTTCCACTCCGCCACGATGCGAGCGGGCCGCGCGCTGAAGGCGATGACCCGGTCAGCGAGGTACACGGCCTCGTCGATCTGGTGGGTCACGAAAATCGCCGTCTTCTTCCGCTCATCCCAAATCTTCAGCAGCTCTCCCTGCATCGTCTCCCTGGTCTGGGCGTCCAGCCCCGAGAAGGGCTCGTCGAGCAGCAGCACCTCCGGGTCGGCCGCCAGCGCCCGGGCGATGTTGACCCGCTGCTGCATGCCGCCGGACAGCTGGCGCGGGTAGTACGTTTCGAAGCCGGTCAGCCCGGTCAGGTCGATCAGGTCCTGGCCGATCTTGTCGCGGTCCTTTTTTGGCCGGTGAGCCAGCTCGAGGCCGTAGGTGACGTTGTCCAGCACGTTGCGCCAGGGCAGCAGGCAGGCGTCCTGGAACACGACCGCCCGGTCAGCGCCGGGATTGGTCACCGTCCGGCCATTGACGGCGATCCGCCCGGCGGACAGCGGGAGCAGCCCGTCCACGGCCATCAGGAACGTGCTCTTGCCCGATCCGCTCGGCCCGACGATCGCCACGAACTCGCCGTCGGCCACCGTCAGGTTGACGCCCGAGACCGCGAGCGTCTGCCGTCCCCGGGATTGGTAGGTGACCCCGACGTCTTCGGCGACCAGCTTGGGGCCGACTGCGCTCACGGCAGCTTCTTCTCCGGCCCGGTGGTTAGTCAGACTGCCTCTCATGCCTTCCCCTTGTCTGCTTGCGGTGCGAGATGGGTTTGCGCGCGGCCGAGGCACCGCTAGGCCCTCCACACTTGCATCCGGCGCTCGAGCCAGGCGGCCCCCTGGGTGAGCAGGATGCCGAGAACGGTGATGATGATCACCGTCGCGTACATGACCGGCATATTGAACGCGTCGCTGGCCGAGATGAGCAGGCTGCCGATCCCGGCCTTGGAGGCGAAGATCTCGCCCACGACCACGCCGATGATCGCGCGCCCGATGGAGATCCGCAGGCCGGTCATGAAGAAGGGCACGACATGCGGAATCACGACGGTGCGTATCGTCTGCCAGTCGGACGCGCCGAAGCTGCGCGCGAGCCGCCTTAGCTTCTCGTCGACGTTGCCGACGCCGGCGGCGGTGTTCAACAGCATGACCGGCGCGCAGCTGAGGATGACCACGATCACCTTCGGCGCTATCCCGATGCCGAAGATGAGGATCAGCACCGGGATGACGGCAACCTGCGGCATTGAATTCAGCGCGATCACGGCCGGCTTGAAGAATTCATCGACCGTCTTGTACCAGCCGGTGAGGATCCCGAGCACGGCCCCGATCGCGATGGAGATGGCGAGGCCGATGATGAATTCCTCGCCCGAGACGGCCAGGTCGTTCCAGATCGGGCCGCCGCTGAAGATCCCCTTCAGTGCCGAGAGCACCTGCAGCGGAGTTGGCAGGAAGATTCGCTGCACCAGGTTCGAAACAGCGATTACCTGCCAGATCGCCACGCCCACGACCACGGAGGCCCCGCCGAGCAGCAGTGGCCGCACGCGGAGCCAGGTACGGCCTGGGGTGCTCCAGTCTGGTGCGACGCTCTCCGCGACCGAGGGGGCGGACGCCTGAATTTCCGTAGTCATAGCTCCCTTGTCCTTCCGTGCCCGCGGGCACATCACTTTCTGCGCCCGGATTGCTACGAGTTCGTGCCCGCGAACGTGGTGTCGGTGATACCGCTGAGGGTCAGGCTCTTCGCCGACGGGATCACCAGCGAGACGGCCGAGAGCGCCGTCTGGATGCTCGTCGTGTCTAGTCCGAAGGTCGTCGACCAGGTGTACGGGTCATCCGAACCCTGAGTTTTCGCCCAGGCGATCGTCTGCTGGCACTCGGTCGCGGTGCTGCCGCTGCCCTGCTCGCAGTCCGCGACCACCGCGCTCTCGTTGGCCGACTCCTTGGACCACGCTGCGGCCTGGATCATCACCTTGATGAACGTCTTCAGGGCGGCCGGATCCGACTTGATGAAAGACGAGTCCGCGTAGAACGCCACGGTCGGCAGCTTGACCGGGTTGTCCTCCGCCTTGATCAGCACATTGCCCACGGCGAGCTCGGACGGCCGGGTCGCCGCCTGATCCGCGATGGCCTGGATCTTGCCGGTTGACAGTGCGATAAGGCGCTCGGCCGTAGTTCCCGCGGTGACGAAGGTGACGTCATTCGCGGAGATGCCGTAATGGGCCAGCGTCGCGAGCAGGAAGATGTCATCCGAGCTGTTGACCCCGGAGATCCCGATTTCCTTGCCCTTGAGCTGCGAGATGCTGGTGATGTTCTTGGAGACCACGAGGTCGTAGCCGGCGTCCACGGTCATCCCGAACAGCTTGCCGTTGATGACCTCCTTCGCCAGGTCGCCGATGAAGTTCGTCGGGCCGCCCGATGCGATCTGGACCGCGCCGGTCGCGATCGCGGCCACCGACGTCGCGCCGCCGCCGGAGAACTTCTGCACCGACACATTCAGGCCGGCCTTCTTGAAGAAGCCCTGGTCCACGGCGACATAGAATGGGGTGAGCGTGCTGTTGGGGCTGAGGTCGCCGAAGTTGATGCTCACGGTGCCGGACCCGCCGGTCGTGTTCGCGCTGCTGGTGCCGCCGGACGAACTGCACGCGGCTATCGCGCCGGACGCCAGGACCGCGGCGACGCCCGCCACCGCGAGCGAGCGCATTTGTCTGGCCTTCATCAGGCCCCGTATGTGCAACAAATCTCTGTTCCTTTCTGGCTGCTGGGCAAGGAATTACTCTGAGCTGCTTCCGGCGGCTGCCCGTCCTTCGACGACGGCCTGCCGCGGGGTCATGAACAGGTAGGGCCATTCGGTCTTGAGCATGGGCTCGAAGAAGTACCGCAGGCCGCTCGAGACGCGCAGCATCTTGGACGGCGTTGAGCTCTCCACGAAATGCTGGTGGACGGTCTGCGGCCCCTGAACATGCAGTGCGCTCCCGGGGCGCCAGTGCACTGTCTCGCCCTCGATGACCGAATGGCCGAAGCCGTCCAGGATGTACAGCAGCGCCTCCTGGTGAGCGTGCTTGCCGCTGTACTCATTCGCCGGGTCGGTCAAGATGGAGCTGATCTCCTGCTCGTGCACGGAGAACTCGTTCTGGTCGCGGCCCACGCGCATGAAGTTCTGCATGTTCTCCGCGGTTCGGTGCAGGTGCATGACGCGGTGGAAGCCTTCGATGTCCCCGACCACCAGCGTCTCGCCCGCCAGCAGCGACTTCTCGTCCGCGCTGGGCGCGGGGGCCCTGGGCGCGGGGGCGGCCTCGGGCCGCGTCACTGGCGCCGGCGCGGCGTCCTTCTGGTTGGCGAGGGCGATGCGGCGGCCAGTAGCGTCCAGGCCGTCGATGCTGACCTCTACGTCGGGCAGCTCGCTGCCTGCCCCGCAGGAGTCGAACTGCACGGTCCGGTGCACGCCGGCGAACCGCTCCAGGTGCACGGACAGGACCGAGAAATAGCGCACCGGCTCGGGGCCGGTGTTGAAGTGCTGATGCCGCGCGCCGAAGGGGATCGCAAGCACGCTTCCCTGACCCCAGTCGTACCGCCTGCCGTCGACGACCGAGCTGCCGGAGCCGGAGATGATGAAGATGGCCTCTTCACCGTGCTTGTGGTCGCCGGTGTGCCAGCCGACCGGGATCTCGGCGACCATGGTGAGCGATCCCATCGTCCGGAAGCCGTTCTCCGGGGCGATCAGCAGGGCGGCGCGGTGGTCCTGCTGGGTCTGCACCCAGTCCAGTTCCTCCTCGTGAATGGCCTTGCGAGCGGCGTGCTTTTCGGCCTCGGTCTCGTCCCAGGCGGTGAGCCATTTGTCGTAGAACGTCATCTGCTTTTCCCTTCTCGGTGGCGGCCGGGTCGCTGCCGCGCTAGTTCTCGCGCGCAGCTAGGGCGCGTTTTATACGCGGGTAAACCCTGCGGGCATTGCCCTGGAAAACCGCGTCGCGCTGCTCCGGTCCGAAGGCCGTCAGGCCGTCCACATACCGGCGGGTGTCGTCGTAGTAATGTCCGGTTTGCGGGTCGACGCCGCGCACGGCCCCCACCATCTCCGACGCGAAGATAATGTTCTTGTCCGGGATGACCTCGGCCAGCAGCCTGATCCCGGGCGCGTGGTAGACGCAGGTGTCGAAGTAGACGTTGTTAAGGAGCAGCTCGTCCAGGGTGCCGACGCCGAGGTCTTGCGCGATGCCGCGATAGCGGCCCCAGTGGTAGGGAACGGCGCCGCCGCCGTGCGGAATGACGAACCGGAGCGTCGGGAAGCGCTCAAAGAGCTTTGACGTGAGCAGCTGCATGAAGACCGTCGTGTCGGCGGCCAGGTAATGCGCTCCGGTCGTGTGGAAATTCGGGTTACACGACGTGCTGACGTGAATCATCGCCGGCACGTCGAGTTCGGCCATCGCCTCGTAGAGCGGAAACCACGACTCGTCGGTGAGCGGGAGACCGGTCCAGTAACCGCCGGACGGGTCGGGGTTCAGGTTGCAGCCGATGAAGCCCAGCTCCTCGACGCACCGCCGCAGTTCCCCAACCGAGGTCCCGGGGCTCACCCCGGGCGATTGCGGGAGCTGGCATACCCCGACGAAGTTGTCCGGGTACAGCCCGCAGACCCGGCTGATCAGGTCGTTGCACGCCGCCGACCACACCGCGCTCGTCAGCGGGCCGCCTTCGTGATGGGCCATGCCGGACGCCTGCGGCGAGAAGATGGTCAGGTCGGTCCCGCGCTCACGCTGCAGGCGGAGCTGCGCGCCTTCCACGCTCTCACGGATCTCGTCGTCAGAGATACGGGCGGGCGTCAGACTGCGGATCCGCGCGGGGTCGTCCTGCGCCTCCAGCAGCTTCCGGCGGAATTCCCAGTGCGCGGGGGGCGCGGTCGTGTAGTGACCGTGGGCATCGATGATCATGGTTGGTCCTGTCGGATGTAGGGGGCCAGCATTCCGCGCAGGTTGCCGGTGTCCAGGCTGCTTTCGCCGGCTGCGAATCGGGGTCGCAGCGCCGCCTCGTGGTCGAGCCGGCGCGTCGCCGCCTCGAGTACCTCCGCGGCGTCGGCTCGCGCCACCACCACCACGCCGTCGTCATCCGCGACGACCACGTCACCCGGGAAGACGACCACGCCGCCGCAGCTGATCGGGATGTTGACCCAGCCCGGGATCGCCTTGGCGGTGCCGGCCGCCGACACGGTGCGCGCCCAGACCGGGAACCGCATGTCCCGCAGCTCGGCCGAATCGCGCGCGGCCGCATCCAGTATCACGCCGGTGACGCCACGGGCTCGGCAGCTTGTCGCCAGCATCTCGCCGAACATGCCGTGCGTCGACGGTGCCGTCACCCCGACGATGATCATGTCTCCGGGCTGGGCGAGGTCGATCGCCGCGTGCAGCATCAGATTGTCGCCGGCGAAGTTCAGGCAGGTGATCGCGGTACCGCCGGTAGCCACGCCGCCGGTTACCGGACGGATTCCGTGCATGAGGCCGCTTCGGTAGTTCGCCTCGTGCACGGTGGCCACGCCGAGCGCGGTCAGGCCCTTAACGTGTTCCTCGTCGGCACGCTCGATCCGCGATATAACCGCGGGACGGCTAGGCATGCCTCACTCGCCCTTGAACGCGAACAGCGAATCGATGTCCTCGACCGGCGTGGCGATCAGGCCCTGTTCCAGTGCGTAGGCAGCGGCCAGGCGGACCGCTTCGCGCACGTTCCCGAGCCCGCAGCGGATGGCCGACGGCAGCGCGGCGGGATCCGCGGGCGCGGCCTCGGCGATGCCGTCGGCCATGCTCTGGTAGACGGCGTGCAGCGCGTCCGGACGCTGCTCGGCGAAGTCGCGCGTGGTGGTGATCATGTGATTGATCGGCACCGTCTGGTACCTCTCGTACCAGCCGCGCGACCGGCTCTCCCAGTCCGGCAGGAGCGGCGGCAGGTCGGCCGGCGCGCCCGCCCCGAGGATCGCCGCGCTGATCTCCCCGCTGCGCAGGTCGGCCGGGAGCGAGTTCTCGGTCCTGACCACGTTAGCCGGATCGTGATATTCATCGGAGTGCGAGCCCTCGCTGGTCACCCAGGTCACGCTGTCGGGTGTGACCCCGTAATCAGCCGACAGCCAGCCCCGCACCCACAGCCCCGTCGTCTGGCTGTAGGAGCGCACCCCGATGCGCTTGCCCTTCAGCTCCTCCGGTGCGAACGGCGCGTCCGGCGCCACGCGGATGCTCTTGTAGTGGAAACCGCCGACCATGACCACCGGCAGCAACAGCAGCGGCTTGCGTGCCTCGTGGGCCTGCAGGAACGCGCCGATCGCCATTTCGCACACGTCGTACTTCTGGGTTCGGACCATGTCGTCGAACGCGTCGTGCACCGGGTCGATGTGCGGGAACTCGGCGGTCGCGCCGGCGAAGCTGGGCGTTGACTTGAGCCTGGTCGTGTGCGGGTAGTTCCCGGTGACAACGGATATCGGGTCGGGCATCGCGGGTGTTTCTCCTCGCATTGGGGGCGCCAGCCGAGGGGCTGAGCACGGCTAGTGGGCTGGGCTAGGCGAGCTTCGGGTAAAGCCGGAGGGCGGTGCCGGCGTAGACGTTCTCGGCGTCGGTGCCGCTGAGCCCGGCCGTCGCCTCCTGGAGCAGACCGACCAGGCTGGCCAGCGTGCCCTCGTTTGCCGGGTAGTTAGAGCCCCAGGCGATCCGGCCGCTGCCGAAGTGGCTGATGAGTTCCCGCAGGGCGGCGGGCGACCCGCCGCTGCCTTTCTTGGCGCTGAGCAGGGTGCGCGACGTGACCTTGAGGTTCACGCCCTCGAAGCCGGCCAGGGCGTACACCGGATCGGCCGCGGTGTAGGGCGGCCCGGCGCTGAAGTCCGTCATCGCGACGTGGTCGAGGATGACGATCAGCCCCGGGAACTCCTTGAGCACGCTTTCTAGCTGCGGCAGGGCAGGCGCGGTGAGCTGGACGCACACGGGGATGGCGTGCTCGGCCGCGTAGGCCCAGGCGGGCTTGGCCTTCGCGTCGTCGAGCCAGGCACTCTGGGCCATGGTGCTTCCCGTGGTGAACAGCCGGACTCCGGACATCCCGCGCTCGCCGATCCAGTGCTCCATCTGCGCGATCGCGTTGTCATCCATGAAGCCCACCGAGCAGACGGCGGTGATCTTTCCGCCCGCCCGGTCCACGCAGTCGGCCACGTACGAGTTGTCGTGGCCATAGGTGGTCGAGGACTGCACGACCGCTGCCTTGGTGACTCCCGCGTCGTCCATCGCGGCCGAGAGCTGGTCCCAGTCGATCGGCCGCTCTTGCGACCACTTGGACTGGACACCGCCCAGCGGTGCCTTCGGGTATTTCGACTCGTCCGAGGAAATGACGTGCGGATGAATATCCACGAGCGCGCGTGTCATGCGGCAGACTCCCTAATTAGAGCGGGTTAGAATCGTGCGGTGTCGACGGCGGCTAGAGGGCGAATACCTCTTCGACATCGTGTCGGCGGGCCGTGATGTGTTGATCGACTGAGTAATCCATGAGGGCGTTCATGCTCTTCTCGTTCAAGGCGATACCGTACGGCAGTGGGTCATCGCCCACTACCTCGCGGAGTGCGGTGTAGTTTGCGAACTCCTTGGCGTCGTCGATGCCGTCCCGGAGCGACTTGAGGAAGGGCTCCTTCGACTCGGTGAAAGCGTCCACGAGGCTCTGCGCGAGCCAAGGATTGCGATCGAGTATTTCCGTTTTAACGACCACAAGTCCGTGTATGGGGTAAATGCCGGTGCGCAGGTGCCAGTCGCGCTCTATTACCCGGGCCTCGGGGAACAAGGGGTAGTAGTCGGCTGACGGCTTGCGCGCCTCGTCGAATCCGGCGCCGGCTATGGACCAGCCCGCGGTGGGCGCCCCGGAGCGGCCGATGCCGGCCGGGCCGGTCAGGGCCACGTCGATGCCGCCCCCGTGGAAGAGCCCCGCGATCGACTGCTCAGGCTCGGTATGCACCACGTTCGGCGGCGGCGTGTACGAGGTGACGTGCTCCTCGTCATCGACGATCCAGGTCATGGAGTCCGGGTCGACGCCGTACTCGTGCTGCAGCACGCCGCGCGCCCATACCCCGGTGGACACCGTGTAGGCGCGGACACCCGCCTTGCGCCCCGCCAGGTCCTTAGGCACCGAAATACCGCTGCCCGGACGGCACACGATGTCTCCGTGGTGGAAACGGCGCATCAGGAAGATCGGCAGCGCAGTGACGGGAATTCCGGCCTCCCGCGCCGCGAGATATGTGGTGGGTGCCAGTTCGCAGACGTCGAACTCGAGGGTCCGGATCATCCGGCGGAATGCAGCGATGATGGGCTCGACTTCCACGAAGTCCAGTTCGCATCCGTCCGGCTGCACCTGCTTGCTCTTCAAGGCCTTTGTGTGGCCGTACGTTGCGATTGCAGCGGACAGCCGCAGCACACTCGACATTGCATACCCCTTTCACGCGGTCGCTGAAAGCGCGCAGCCGACCACTGATGCCGACTCGCTGAGTTAAGCTGTGTTAAGAGTGATGTTCAGCGCTGGCCGATGAAATCACAATTCACGGTCGCGTCTCGACTGATGCGCAATCCGGCTCACCTGACTCTCTCCAATGAGACTCATCCAGCAATGCCAAAGGGCGGTTCAGGGCGAGCGGGCGGGGCGAGGAGCAGCGCCGTCCGAAGCAGTGCCCGGCTGGCGTGGGTGGCTTGGCGCCGCCTTCCGGCCCGTTCCCTGAAGTGTTTAACAATCTTGAAGTGGACATTAACACCAGGCCGCCCTAGAAGCAATGCTTCTGGGGCAACGGGCTGCGAGTTTCTGGCCCCAGGGTCGACGTGATGTTCTAGGATCGTGCAACAATCGCTGCTCTGCAGGGGATGGAGGAAGCGAGGAAGCCGCGGCGGCGTGGGTGACCCCCGGCCAGGCTCCTCGCATACTTGCAAGTAGGCAGACAGTTAGGACGGGCTGGATGACAACTACCGTCGGCATGGACGCGATCGAGCAGCTGAGCTCCAACTTGATCCGCGTTTCGCGGCGCATCGACCGACAGGTGTCCGTTGGCGGGCTGACGAGCACAGAGGCGTCCGTGCTTGGATCCATCGTGGCTTGCGGGCCGCTCGGACTGAGCGAACTTGCCAAGCAACAGGCAATCAACCGGACCATGCTCTCCCGGGTGCTCGGGAAACTGGAGGCCGCAGATTTGATCGTGCGGCGGTCCTCGATCGCCGACGGACGGGCCATCGAGGTCGTGGCAACGCACATGGGGGTTCGACTGCGGGAGCGCCTGATCGCGGACCGAACCCGCCTGCTAGCGGAAAAGCTGGCCGGGCTACCCATCGAAACGATCACAACCATCATCGATGCTGTTCCAGGGCTCGCAGAACTGGCTGCCGCGCTAGAACCGACGCCGTGACACGGGTGGGTTCGCCCTTATCCTCATCCTCGAACTTGCAGCCCGCAGGACCTGGGGCCGCTTCAGGGCCTTCCAGGCTGGTCATGCCGACTCAAGCAGCCAGAGCCCGAGAGCGGGTCGTCAACACCGCACTGCCAGCGCAGTCACCGGGACTGGCCGCCGGGCCGTGGTGTTCCTAGCGGACGTTCCCCGATCCCCTCGACCTACCCTTCGGTTTCTCGCATGAGATCCCCGGCGGCATCCAACGCTCATGCCCGGGCTTGTTGGGATGCCTTCCGAGTTAGTCCAGGTAGTCGCGGAGGGCCTGGGAGCGGGACGGGTGGCGGAGCTTCAACATCGTCTTCGACTCGATCTGGCGGATCCGCTCGCGGGTGACGCCGTAGACCTTGCCGATCTCGTCCAGCGTCTTCGGCTCACCGTCGGTCAGGCCGAACCGCAGGCTCACCACCCCCGCCTCGCGCTCGGACAGCGTGTCGAGGACCGAGTGGAGCTGCTCCTGCAGCAGCGTGAACGAGACCGCCTCGCCCGGCTGGATCGCCTCGGTGTCCTCGATCAGGTCGCCGAACTCGCTGTCGCCCTCCTCGCCGAGCGGCGTGTGCAGCGAGATCGGCTCACGGCCGTACTGCTGCACCTCGACGACCTTCTCCGGCGTCATGTCGAGCTCAACCGACAGTTCTTCCGGGGTTGGCTCGCGGCCGAGGTCCTGGAGCATCTGCCGCTGCAGGCGGGCCAGCTTGTTGATGACCTCGACCATGTGCACCGGGATGCGGATAGTGCGCGCCTGGTCGGCCATCGCGCGCGTGATCGCCTGCCTGATCCACCAGGTGGCGTAGGTGGAGAACTTGTAGCCCTTGGCGTAGTCGAACTTCTCCACCGCGCGGATGAGCCCGAGGTTGCCCTCCTGGATCAGATCGAGGAAGAGCATGCCGCGGCCGGTGTACCGCTTGGCCAGGCTGACGACCAGCCGCAGGTTGGCCTCGAGGAGGTGGTCTTTCGCCCGGCGGCCGTCCTCGGCGACCCACTCTAGATCCGCGCGCACGTCGCCGGGCAGGTTGTCGCGGGACTCGGCGAGCTTCTCCTCGGCGAACAGGCCGGCCTCGATCCGCTTGGCGAGCTCCACTTCCTGCGCGGCGTTCAGCAGCGACACCTTGCCGATCTGCTTCAGGTAGTCCTTGACCGGGTCCGCCGTTGCGCCCGCGATCGCTAGGCGCTCGGCCGGAAGATCGTCGTCATCGTCGCCGAGGACGGAGATCTCCTCGTCTTCGCCGCCCGCCTCCGGGGTGGGCTTGGCCACGCGCGCGCCGGCCACGTCGGGGACCTCGGCCTCGGCGTCCGCCTCGGCGGACGACTGGCCCTCCTCAGGGTCCGGGTCCTCGAGGGATTCAGTTCCTTCCGGTATTTCGAGCCCGTCGGCGTCGCCGAGCAGGTCGTCGGCCACCTCGGCGGCATCGTCGATGTCGTCGATGTCGTCGATGTCGTCGATGTCGTCGCTGAGGACGGCGAGGACGGTGAGCGTGGCCTGGAGGTCGGCATCGTCGGCGTCCAGACCGCCGAAGTCGGCGGGATCCGCGTTCTTCAGATCCGCGTCGGTCTCCAGATCCGCGTCCGTCTCCATATCAGGCTGGTCGAGTCCCACCGAGATCAAGCCGCCGTCGGCGTCGGCCCGCAGGCCTGAACCGCGCTCGCCGGCGGTCCGGGGACCAGAACCGGCTGGCCGGACAGCCGCCTGAACCCTGGCGACCCGGGGCCCCTCGCCCGAGGGCGTGGGGTCCCGCTGGCGCTCACGCTCCGCGCGCCGCCGGGCCTTGCTTTCCCTGCTATTACGCTTGCTCATCCTTATCGCCGCCTCCTAGACCCCCGCGACAAGGGATACGGATACAAATATGCCCAATTTTGGGCACGCTAGCCCCCAGTGCTGGCTAGCCATCGCCTCGTTCCCCCTCCCCTCACCAGCACCATCGTCCGCGCAGGTCAGCCGCCGCGCTGCGAAACGATCGCATCGCATCAACGACCTGACCTGCACGGAGCTAGGCACGGGTGTCAGTCAGCCAGGCGCGCGATAAAGGCGCGGGTCTCGCTCGTGTCAGGGTGATCGGGACCGAGGACGCGAATGCGATCGGGCAGCAGTTCGCGGAACAAGGCCAGCGCACCCGCCTGGTCGCCGCTGAGGCTGGTCCAGACGGCGATACTGCTGCGGACGGTGAGTGTGCCAGGGTGATCGGGACCGAGGATCCGCACCTGGTCGGGCAGCTGTTCCTGGAAGAGAGACCTGGCGCCCGCAGGGTTGCCGCTCGTGCCGGTCCAGTGCGCGATGTTGGCGCGGGTGATGAGGGTGCCGGGGTGGTCGGGGCCGAGGACGCGGATGCGATCGGGCAGCAGCTGCCAGAATAGGCGCAGCGCTCCCGCCGGGTCACCGCTGAAGCCGGTCCAGTACGCGATGTTGCTGCGGAGGGCCAAGGTCTTAAGGTCATCGGGGCCCAAGGCCCGGGTCAGATCGGGCAGGAGTTGCCGGGACAGGCGCAGCGCTCCCGCCGGGTCACCGTTGGTGCCGGTCCATTGGGCGATGTTGCCGCGGGTGGTTAGGGTCTCAAGGTGGTTGGGGCCGAGGACCCTGACCAGGTCGGGCAGCTGCTCCCGCAGCGAGCGCAGCGCGCCTGCCGGGTCGGCGCTGACCCCGGTCCATTGCGCGATGTTGCTGCGGGCGATCCAGGTCTCAAGGTGATCGGTGCCCAGGGCTCTGACCAAATCGGGCAGCAGCTCCGTGAACAGGCGCAGCGCTTCCACCGGTTCGCCGCCGTGGCCGACCCAGTACGCGATGTGGCTGCGGGTAGTGAGGGTGTCGGGATGATCAGGGGACTGGATCGCGGCTCGGAGGGCGAGTTCGTCCCGGGCGTGGGAGGCTGCCTGGCGGTAATCGCCGAGGCGGTCAAAATCCATGCTGAGCGCGTGGTGGATGCGGAGGCGGTCGTCACCGGCATCGAGGGGCAGGGCAGCGAGCTCGGCCTCGAGGACGGCGACCTGCAGCCGGGTGTCGGCGTCAGGCCCAGTGCACGCGTACAGGACCGCCCGGGCGGCCTCTTCCCGTCGGGTCTCGCCCGAGTTCAGCAGCGGGGCAAGCAGGCGGCAGGCGAGCGCCGAGTACCCGGCACGGCAGGCCCGGAAGGACAGCAGGAGCCGCCAATGGTCGGCGGCTGTCCCGAGGGCGCCGGCATGGTCGTCTAGCGCGTCGGCAATCTGGTCGGCCAGGGCGAGGGCCTCAGCACGCTGCCCGATGAGGCCGAGCAGTTCGGCGCAGGCCCAGACCCGCGCCTCCAGCCCCAGCCCGGCGCCTCCGGCCACTGCCTCGTCGGTCAGCTGCGCCGCCAATGGTGCCGCACGTTCTGGGCTGACGGCGGCGGTCAGGCGGAGCACGGCGGCGTCCAGCCAGTCCCGGTCTTCGGCGCCGCAGTCGGCTGGCAGCTCATCCCTCGCTTCGGCGGCGACCAGCAGCGCGCTGGCCGGCTCGCCGAGTTCCTCCAGCGCGCGGGCCAGCTGGCGCTGGACGGCGGGGAGCGCGTCCCGGCTGTCCGAGTCGGGCAGGTCGGCGCGAACATGGTGGGAGGCCTGCGCGGCAGCCATGCGTTCGACCAGGCTGCGGGCGGGGTCGGCGATGATGCGCAGCGCTTCTTCCAAGAGGGCCGAGGCCATCAGCTGACGGTCTCTGAGGGACAGAGCGAGAACCTGCGCGGCCAGCAGCGGCGAGGCCGGATCTGTCACCCGCTCCAGGTCCTCGCGCACCAGCACATTCTGATCTCCGGCGTCTGTCCGGGACAGGCCAAGGACGCCCAGGGCCCGGGCGCTCTGCCGTGTGTGCAGCAGACCGCCTGCCCACGCTACGATCACCGCCTCAGGTGACGGGTCAGGCTTACGCAGGCGGGCGCGGGCCACCTCATCTACCACCTTGAGCAGCTGGGCCTCGTCCTCGTCGGCGGTGAGCTCGGCTATCCGGGGGGCAGATGCGACTGCGAACACGTCCGCGAACGTCACCGTCGCGCGGGCGATCCGCCTGACCGCCGCGCCCGGCAGATGCGGGCACAGCTCACGGGCCAGTTCGGCGCGGGACTCAGATCTCATGTCCGGGTTGGCATCCGCAACCAGCACCCGGCCCTCGGTTATCCCCTGCCGTGCCCGCGTTGTCAGCGCACGCTGCAGGCTGCTGCCAGGGGTTACCGCAGCCACCGTGAGGACGTGGCCGCTAGGGCGGGCCGACAGGTTCTCGATCAGCGCCACCGCTAGGCTCTCATCCAGCCAGTCAGCGTCGTCGATGATGACGACCGCCGGCACCCGAGCCGATGCGGCGGACACCGCGCGGGCTACGCGGGCCAGCGCCCCCTCCTGCCCGGCCGGGCTGTCATCCCATACCTTGGACGCCGCGCCGACCGCCAACCCGGTAACCAGGAACCCGACCGCCGCACCGAGCCCGGACACGAACAGACCGCCGACACCCATCCCTATCTGCGCGATTCCGCCAAGACGGTCCAGGCCCAGCGACTCTGCCACCCGGTGTCGCGCCGCAGCGGCGGTCAGGCACTCTCGGAGCATCGCCGCCTGTACCCCGGGTCCGGCGGGGAGTTCCCGCCCGTTTACCTGGGCGAACAAAGTGACCGGCGCGTCAAGGTCCGCCACCGCTTGTGCGAGCTTGTCCAGGATCGCCGTCCGTCCCCAGCCCGGCGGTACTGCGACCAGGACGACCCGTGAATTCATGTCGCGCTGCCACAGGTCTTCCCACCACTCAACCAACTCTTCGGCCAGCTCCGCATGACGCCCCGACGCACCCAGCATGGCGGAAAGACTAGCCCGGCCGAGCCTGGGTGAGCGTGCCGCGATCGAACTGCTCGAGAGCGGCTATGGGGCAGGCGCCCTCAGGTCGCAAGGGCGCCGGATCGACCAGCTCTACGACCGGCTCGTCCTGACCATGCGCGGCCTGGCGGCGGACGGCAGCACCCTTCTGCGGGGCGATGACCTGACGCCGTTTCGTTAGGCACTCGGCTCAGGAGTGCCGTAGCGGGCCAGGAACATCGCCACGGCCTCGGCCACGTAGCGGTCGATCGTGTCCGGGTCCGGGGACAGCTGCGCGCTCAGCATCACCAGCTGGTTCGGGATCAGCAGGACGCTGTGCGAGTAGAGCATGACTGTGAGGGCCGGGTCGTGGCCGAGGTCGATCTGGCCGCGCTCGGCCAGGCGGTCGAATTCGCGGCGCAGCAGCGCCTGCGCCCGGGTCGGCCCGCGGTCGCGCCATTCGGCGGCCAGGTTCGGGAACGCCGCCGCCTCGCCGACGATCAGCCGACGCAGCCCCGCCACCTCGGGCCGGAGGGCGAGCGCGACCCAGCCTGCGCCCAGGCGGGCGAGATCCCGGGCGAGATCGTCGGACTGGCCGAGCGCGACCTCCTCCACGACGGCGGTCATCTCGGCGAGGAACCGGTCGAGGACGTCGTCGACAACCGCGAGGAAGAGCGCCTCCTTGCCGCCGAAGTTGTTGTACACCGTCTGGCGGGAGACGCCCGACTCGGTGACGATCTCGTCCACGCTGGCGTTGGTGTACCCGCGGCGCAGGAACACCGCCAAGGCCGCGCGGCGGATCGAGTCGCGTTTGGCGGCGTTCCGGTTCGGTGCTGGCATCGGTCATTCTCCCTGCCGTTCGGCGGCTTCGGGGTTGAGGGTGGACGCGTCCCCATCATGACGGCTAGATTTTAGACTAGACAGTCTAATCTAATTTGGGGGCCGCCGATATGACGACCGAGCACGCCGACCTGCTCATCCGGGCGGAGGCGATCCATACGCTGGTCCCCGGCCAGGGGCCGCAGCGGGCGTTGGCGGTGGGCGCGGACCGCGTCCTGGCCCTCTCCCCTGACCTGCACGGGCTGGACGCGTTGATCGGCCCGGGCACGGAGGTCGTGGACGCGCCGGAGTCCACCCTGCTGCCGGCGTTCGACGACACCCATACGCACCTCGTCTTCGCCGGCTTCAGCGCCCGGGACGTCCCGGTGCACCGGGCCCGGAACCTGCCGGAGTTCCTTGACCTGATCCGCGAGCGCGCCGCCATCACCCCGGACGGGGAGTGGATCCGCACCACCGTCAACTGGCAGGAGCTCAACCTGGCCGAACGCCGCCTGCCCACCACCGCCGAGCTGGATGCGGCCACCGACCGGCACCCCGTCCTGGTCAAGCGGGGCGGGCACAACGACGTGGTCAACAGCTACGCGCTGAACTTGGCCGGCATCACCGAGCAGACCCCGGACCCGCCGGGCGGCACCCTCGAGCGCGACGCGGCCGGGCGCCTGACCGGCCGACTGATCGACAACGCGATGCACCTAGTGGAGCGCCTGTACCCGGCCCCCGACCCGGCCGCCATGATCGAGGGGCTGCGGCTGGCCTCGCGCGACTATGCCGCCAGCGGCATCGGCACCGTGCGCGACGCGATGGTCCCGCTCCCCCTGCTCGACATCTTCCAGGCCGCGCGCGATGCCGGGGCCCTGAGCGTCCGGGTCCGGGCCATGGTCTCGGCGATCGGACTGACCAGCCCGGAACAGGTCGACGCGCTGCTGGCCGGGATGGAGAAGTGGCGGGGCGGCGACGACCCGTGGCTGCGGGTGTGGGGGGTGAAGTTCGGGCTCGACGGAGGGCTCGAGGCCGGCGCCACCGAGGAGCCCTACGCCGACAGCCACGGGCACGGCGAGGACTTCTGCGGCATGGTGCTGTGGGAACCGGACGCCCTTGAGCAGGCCGTCGATCGCGTGGTCCGGCGCGGGTGGCGGGTGGGCACCCACGCCTACGGCGACCGAGCGGTCAGGATCCTGCTCGATGTCTACGAGCGAGTCCTGGCCAGCAACCCCGGGCTCCCGCCGGGCACCCTCGTCATCGAGCACGCCGGGCTGGCGGGCCCGGTCCAGCGCGCCCGGGCCGTCGCCCTCGGCGTCCCGGTCACCGTCCAGCACCCGCTGCTGCACGACACCGCCGAAGTCGAGACCGGCTACTGGGGCCCGGCCCGGGTCGAGGAGCTCTTCCCGGTGCGGGAATGGATCGACGCCGGGGCCCTGGTCGCGGCCGGGTCCGACTTCCCGGTCGGGCCGTACGGGGCGATGATCTCGGTCTGGGGCATGGTCACGCGCGAGACCGTGGCCGGGGTGCGCGGCGCGCACCACGCCGTCACCCGCGACGAGGCGATCGCCCTGCACACCGTCGAGGCCGCGCGACTGCTCAACGAGAGCGAGACCCGCGGCACCCTCGCGCCCGGGCACCTCGCCGACTACACCGTCTGGCCGGCCGATCCGCTGACGCTCGGCATCGACCGGCTGCGGGACCTGATGCCGACGCAGACCGTGCTCGGCGGGCGCACGGTCCATACCTCAACCGCCTGACCGTTGGGCTTCCGACTCGGTCATCTTCGGTCATGCGGTCAGGCTATTTACTGTTCCCGACGGTTCGAGGAGGAGTGGGCGGATAAGAGTCGGCCGGGTCCGTTCGGGATAATTCTGATTTTTAAGCCCCGGTGAAAAGTGCGGCGGCGGCTGATTCTCGTAGTATCGGTGGCGGCCTGCCCCGCGCGCGGAAGAAGACGACCCATGCCCGACCTGCCTCCAGCGGCCCCCGAGCCGGAGCCCGGTGATTCGATCGGCCTCAAGTACCCCAACACGGCCCGCGTCTGGAACTACCACCTCCGGGGGAAGGACAACTTCGAGGTCGACCGGCGGGCGGCCGAGGCGGTCGAGGCGATGTCGGTGAAGATCGGCGTGCCGCTCGCGGCCGACACCGCCGTGGAAGGCCGTCACCTGCTCCAGCGGATGGTCGACTACATGGTCGGCCAGGGCATCCGCCAGTTCCTCGACCTCGGCTCGGGGTTGCCGAGCATGGCCAATACCCACCAGATCGCGCACCGGGTGGCGCCCGAGGCGCGCGTGGTCTATATCGACATCGACCCGATGGTCTCCGCCCACGCCTCCGCGCTGATGGCCGGCGCGAACGTCGTCACGCTTCGGGCGGATCTGCGCGAACCCGGGCTGGTGCTCGGCAACCCGCAGGTCCGCGACACCCTCGACTTCGGGCAGCCGATCGGGGTCATGTTCTCCTGCGTCCTGCACTGCCTATGGGACAAGGAAGATCCATGGGCGGTCGTGCGGCAGTTCGGGGACGCGGTGCCGTCGGGCAGCCACCTGGCCCTGAGCCACATGACCAACGAAGCGCACCCGGAAGGGGCGCAGGCGCTGTTCCAGATGACGCAGGACCTGCACTGGAACACCCCGCTCATTTCCCGCAGCCGGGCAGACATCTTGCGCCTGTTCGACGGGTTCACGCTGGTTGAGCCGGGCCTGGTGCCCCCGGCGCAGTGGCGACCCGAGCTGGACAACCCGCTTGTCGGACCGCGCGAGGACGATAGCGACGGCGCGCCCGTCGTGGTCGTCCCGGAGCGGCCCGGCGACGATGCCGGGGCGGCGTGGCACCTGTGCGGGATCGGCGTCAAGCCTTAGACCATGGAGGGCGCGTCCTGGTCGCCGGTGTAGCGGAATTCCGCCTGCCAGGGGTCGTCCAGCTGGACGACCTGCCAGTAGCGCTCGGCGATGCGCGCTGGATCGAAGGCGGTGCCCGCCGCGATCTGCCCGGCGATCGTGAGCGTCGCGACTCGAATGCCATCCGGGCCAAGATCGGCGCCGAGCATCGTCGCGGCCGACCGAAGGGCGGCCTTGCCGAGCGAGACGGTCGCGAGGGCCGGGATCGGGTGATCGGCGAAGCCGCCCCCGGTGACGATCATCCGGCCGAACCCCGCCGCCTTCATCGCCGGGGCGGCCTCCTGGGCGACGACGATGGCGCCGATCACGTCGACCGCGTAAGCCTCCTGCAGGTGGGCGACGGTCGAACTCAAGAGCCGATCCGGCGCGCCCAGGACCGCGTTGTAGATCACGACTCCGGGCGCGCCCTGGTCGCGGTAGACCTCAGCGATGCTGGCGCGCAGATCCTCGGGTCTGCTCGCGTCCGCCTCGACCGTGTTGATCTCGGCCCCTGTGTCATCCAGGTTCCGCGCCAGCTCGGCCAGCCGGTCGGCGCTGCGCGCGAGCAGCGTCACCCGGTAGCCCCCGGCCGCGAAGCGACGGGCGACGGCGAGACCGAGGCCGGGGCCGGCCCCGACTAGCAGCAGGTGTCCGCTGTCGATTGAGCCAGCGGCCTTCTCCGGGCTGTCGTTGGCGTCCGGCTGGCCCGTTGATGCACGTGTCATGGAGAGCTCCTCATCTGATCGAGGCGTCGATCACAGTTCACCTCGTCCGCGCGCGGCGCGGCATCCAGGAATCCCCTAGTCTTCCGCGCGGCTGGGGCGCGGGGTAAGCGCCGGGCGCCTAGAACTTCAGGTGGGCGAGCTGGGTCCGGGATCGGACATCGAGCTTGCGGAACACCTTGACCAGGTGATACTCGACGGTGCTCTGGCCGATGAACAGGCGAGCGGCGATTTCCCTGTTGGTGAGGCCTTCCGCTGCGAGCCGGGCGACCTGAGATTCCTGCGGGGTGAGCTGGGGGACCGGCGCCGAGCGCGACGCTGGCTGGCAGACGCTCACGGCGTACTCCCGGGGCAAATGGGCGAGTCCGGGTGTCGGCAAAAGGCGTTATGAGATGATTTTGTACCCATTCCAATAGCTGAAGGATGCGTTTCACAAACAGCTAGCGCGTGTTTAGGGGGCTGTGCTTAACTCGGGAAAGGACCCAGAGCCGGAGGCACCGTCAATGACACTGAGAAAAATCACGGCGGCCATCATCGCTGTATTCGCCTTCGCGGGAACCGCCTTCGCCACCGCGCTGCCGGCGTCAGCCTCCGTCCGCCCGGTCGTCGTCTACACGCAGGGCATGGAAGGCGGCTGGAGTGGTCCCGCAGTACGGCCTGCCTGGATTGATTTCGGCGCCGACTGGATATTCTTGAGCAACCCGCCAGCCAAGTCGATTCGCTGGACGCACTGGACCATACGCAGCGCCTACGGTGCCGGGCGGTACCTTGTCTCCGATGGCTGCTGCCACACGGTCCTCAATTACCCGGCCGACATCGCGCTCACCGACGTCCAGCACCATGGGTCCACACCGTATTTCCGGGACGCGACAATCACCGCCCGCGGGCACCGGACGATTCACCTCTGGTACGGAACCGAGAAGACCCCGTACGGCCCGGTCACCGGCTGGCATGGTTCAGCCGTCGGCTAGGGAGTCGCGATCGCCGGGGATGCACCTAGCTCAGCGGACCGCCGCCCGGCTTCAGAGTCATGTCGATATGGGGGATGCCGTCTTCGACGTAGACCTCTCCCTCCGGCTCGAAGCCGTGCAAGGCGTAGAAGCGCTCTAGGTACGCCTGGGCCTGGATGCGGTGGCCGTAACCGGGATACTCCGCCGCGGCCTTTCGCAGTGCCTCGTCCACGAGCAGGTGGCCGGCGCCGGTGCCCCGGGCGGCCTTGGTGACGATCACGCGGCCGAGCGACGGCTCTGCGTACTTCTCGCCGGGCGGGAGCAGCCGCGCAACGCCGACCAGGTGGCCCGAGGCATCGGTTCCCATCAGGTGCCACGCGACCAGGTCGTGGTCGTCCATGTCGGGATAGACGCAGTCCTGCTCGACGACGAACACGTCGCTGCGCAGCCGCAGATAGGCGAAAAGGGCGAGGGGCTCGGCATCGGCGAGCTTCCACCAGGACCAGCTAACGGAATCGTTCATCGTCGCTATTATTGCGGCCGCGAGACCTGAGACCTGCGCCGCAGTGGCGTTGGCGCGCAACCGGATCGTCGGCGCGACGCCGGGCGCCGGGGGCTAGGTTTCAGGTATGCCTTCGATCGACGACATCGCGGCGGAGTATGTGGAGCGCGTCGCCGCCCTGGACCCTTGCTACGCCACCTACGCCGGGATCGCGGGGCACGACCATGAGCTGCCGGATCTGGGCGCGGACGGGTTCGCCGGGCGGGCCGGGCTGGATCGCTCGACCCTCGCGGCCCTGGACGCGGCCGAAGCCCCGGAGCCGCGCGAGGAGGTCGCGCGGGAGGCGATGCGGGAGCGGCTGGCGCTGGCGGTGGAGTGCTACGACGCCGGGGACACCACCAGCGAGCTCAGCACCATCGCCAGCTGGGTGCAGAAGGTGCGCGAGGTCTTCGACCTGATGCCGACCGACGGCGAGGAGGCCGCCGCCAACATCGCCAGGCGGATGGCGGCGGTGCCGCTGGCCTACCGCCAGCTGTCCGCGACCTTGCTCGAGGCGGCCAGGGACGGCCGCCCTGCGGCCAGGCGGCAGGTCGAGGAGGTCGCCGGGCAGTGCGCGGGCTGGGCCAGGCCGGGGAATTCCTTCTATTCAGGGCTGATCGGGCGGCTGACCGGGGTCCCGGACTCGCTGCGGCGGGAGCTGGACGCGGCCGCGCGCGCGGCGACGGCGGCCACGGCCGAGCTCGGCGCCTTCCTCGACCGCGAGCTGATGCCGCTCGCTAGGGAGAAGGACGCCTGCGGGCCCGAGGTCTACGCCCGGGCCTCGCGGCACTACCTCGGCGCCGCCGTGGATCTGCCGGAGGCCTACGCCTGGAGCTGGGAGGAGCTCGCCCGGCTGCGGGCCGAGATGGCGCGGGTCAGCAACCTGGTCCGGCCCGGGGCCACCGTCCAGGAGGCCGTGGCGATCCTGGACGAAGACCCGGCCCGACGGGTCGAAGGGCGCGAGAACTTCCGTGCCTGGATGCAGGAACAGGCCGAGCGCACCATCGCGGAACTGGACGGGACGCACTTCGACATTCCGCGGCCCGCGCACCGGATCGAGGCCGTGATCGCGCCCACCAACGACGGGGGGATCTCCTACACCGGGCCCTCCGACGACTGGTCCCGGCCCGGGCGGATGTGGTGGTCGGTGCCGGACGGCATCGAGGCCTTCGCCACCTGGAAGGAGGTCACGGTCGTCTACCACGAGGGCGTTCCCGGCCATCACCTGCAGATATCGCACGCGATGGCGGAGCGGAGCCTGAACCGCTGGCAGCGCATGTCCTGGGTATCCGGCCACGGCGAGGGCTGGGCGCTGTACGCCGAGCGGCTCATGGGAGAGCTCGGATACCTGGATGACCCGGGAGCGTATCTCGGGATGCTCGACAGCCAGCAGCTGCTCTGCGCCCAGGTGGCCCTGGACATCGGGGTGCACCTGGAACTCGATGTTCCCCAGGGTGCCGGCTGGCGCGCGGGCGAGCGCTGGAACGCCGAGCTCGCCTGGGAGATCCTGCGCGCCCACTCCAGCTGGGATGAACGGCAACTGCGCTCCGAGCTGCGCCGCTGCCTCGGCCTGCCCGGCCAGGCACCGTCCTACAAGCTCGGCGAGCGGATCTGGCTGCAGGCCAGGGAGGACGCCAGGGCACGGGCCGGCGGAGCCTTCAACCTCAGGGACTTTCACGCCAAGGCACTCAGCCTCGGCGCTATGGGGCTCGACCCGTTGCGCGAGGCGCTCGCCGGCGCGACAGCCTGAGCAGCGACGAGTTGCCCTGGAGCCTGGTCGCGCGGGGATCGGGGCTGCGCTGCGGGGTTGGGTAGAGCGCACGGTCCGTTCGAAGGAAGGCTGTTGATCTTTTCCCCGATCGTCACAGCGCGACGTCGGTCAACGGCTACCCGTTCGGCACCAATCAGGGGATCCAGCTGGATCCGGCGACCGACACCGGGTACATGTTCGCCCCCGGTGACGACCAGGTCCAGCAGTTCTCCTACTGACACCGATCCGCTCCGGCTGGCCTGCCCCAACCTCCTGCGGGCAGGCCAGCCGGTTCCCTTCGTGAACTACCGGAACGCCTCCGGTCTATGCGTCGGCGTGCGGCGGGCGGTGCGGAACAAGCGGCTGATCGTCGGAAATTACTGTGTGCCGAAACCCTCGGAAAACGATGGGTAAAGACATTACAAGGCTCTCGCGTTCGTCTGGCCGATCACACGAGGTCAAACCTGGCGGTACCGGTGAAATCACGGTCCGTTCGATATGAGGATTTTGATTTTATCTCGCGATGACTATTGCCATAAATACGCTGCGCGCTGTGCGATGTGGGACAAAACATGAATTAGAGAAAAGCAGCGGAATAGGACAGGACAGGAGTGTGAGAATGCAAGAGCCAACTACGGACTCCTAAGAGAACGTGGACGGACAAAATGGCCACGCGAGAGATCTTCAGCAGGCATGGGCGAAGGATGCCTGATGGCGGGTGGTAGGTGGCGGGAGAACCGGATTGGCCTGGTTGTCGCCGGGCTGGCGTTGCTTGCGGCCGCCCCGGCCGTCACGGCGGCGGCTGGCGTGCAGGACCGCTGGGTACTGGCCGGGGCGACGGCAGTGGCGGCCGTGGTGGTGACCGTCGGGGCTGTCTGGCAGGACCGGTACCGGCAGGCGGCCCAGCGCCGCGATGAGGTGGGGCTGCGGACCGAGGACGGGTGCCTGGTGCTGCCCGATGGCCGGATGCCTGAGGTGCGCGACATCACCGACCCGGTCCGGCTGGGCGTCCATAGGGCCGCCCCGGCCGCCGTCCCGACCGAGGCGCCAGGCGGCTGGGACGGGGCGGTCGAGCATGTTCCGGCCTATGTGCCCCGAGATGTGGATAGCAGGCTGCGGGAGCGTTTGGCCGCTGGCGGGTTCGTGCTCTTGGTCGGCGACTCCACCGCAGGCAAGACCCGGGCGGCGTTCGAGGCGATGGCCGCCACGTTGCCGAAGCATGTGCTGGTCTGCCCGTCGGGCAGGGAGGCGGTCTCGGTTGCGGTGACCCAGGCGGCGCAGACCCGGCGATGCGTGCTCTGGCTGGATGACCTGGAGCGGTTTCTCGGATCGGGCGGGCTGACCGCTGCGCAGCTGGGCCGCTTGATCATCGGGCCGGCCATCACAAGGTCATCCTCGCGACCCTGCGGGCGGCCGAGGAGGCCCGCCTCGCCGACGCCGCAGCGGACACCGACGATGGCGCCCGGGATGCGCTCCGCGATACCCGGCAGGTCCTGGACCAGGCCACGACCATTCGGATGGCGCGGATGTTCTCCGCTCAGGAGCTGGAGCGGGCACGGGCCAGGGACTGGGACCCGCGGGTCGCCGAAGCCCTGGGTCACAGCCGGGAGTACGGGATCGCGGAGTACCTGGCCGCTGGCCCGCAACTGCTGCGGGACTGGGAGGACGCGCGCGGCGCGGCGGCCGGGCGGCACGCGCGGGGCGCGGCGCTGGTGGCGGCCGCGATCGACCTGCGCCGCGCCGGGTACACCGCCCCCATCCCCCGGGCCGTGCTTGGGCAGGTGCAAGAGCAGTACCTGACCGGCCCCGAGCACGGCCGCACCCCGCGCGAGCCGCTGTCAGAAGCGTGGCAGTGGGCCACCCGGCAGCGTGTCACCACGGCCCTGCTCCAGCCCGTGACCAGTGACCGGGTTGAGGTGTTCGACTACCTCGTGGACACCGTCCAGCGCCGCACCGCGCCCGGCGCTCATGTTCCCGAGGTGGTCGTCCGTGCCGCCGTCGACGCCAGCGGGCCGGCCGAGGCCACCTCGCTGGCTGACGCGGCTCGCGCTCAGGGCCGCTACTCCCTGGCCGAGTACGCCTACCGCCACGCCTACCGCACCCGGGGCGCCGACCCCGAGCTAAGCGCCGAGCACCCCGACACGCTCACCAGCCGGAGCAACCTCGCCCTCGTCCTGTGGGACCAGGCGCGCCATGAGGAGGCCGAGGCCGAGCACCGCGCCGTCCTGGAAGCCCGAACCAGGATCGCGGGCGCCGAGCACCCCGACACGCTGACCAGCCGGAGCAACCTCGCCCTGGTCCTGTGGGACCTGGGGCGCCATGAGGAGGCCGAGGCCGAGCACCGCGCCGTCCTTGACACCCGAACCAGGACCCTGGGCGCCGAGCACCCCGACACCCTCACCAGCCGGAGCAACCTCGCCGCCATCCTGCGCGACCTGGGGCGGCTCGAGGAGGCCGAGGCCGAGCACCGCGCCGTCCTTGACACCCGGACCAGGACCCTGGGCGCCGAGCACCCCGACACCCTCACCAGCCGGAATAACCTCGCCCTGGTCCTGCGCGACCTGGGGGGGCCGAGGACAGGTTTCCGTCTTCCCGATGCATAAGACGGCCACGATTGGTAACTCTAAGTAGTCGAGCGGATTACTTAGAGTACACAGCAGGGGGTGAGGCATGGGTATGCAGGGCAAGCATCGCGCCCGGAAACCGACGGCGTGGCGGCGGCCTGCCGCGCTGGTGACCGCGGGCGTGGCGTCGGCTGCACTGGCGACGATCGCGGCGTACGTCGCGGTCTCCCATTCGGCCGACGTCCGAGCGGCCATGGCAAGCAGGTCGGGCGCGATGCAGACGCCCGGCAGCGTCGGGAAGGCGGCCAACCTCGCCATCGCGATTGGCCCGCGGCCGAGTCTGCCCGAGAGGTCCGATGCCACCCCGACGGCCCCTGGGTCTCTGGCGCTGACCACCCGCGACCACCGTGCGTGCCCGCCTGCCGCCGCCGCGTGCGTGGACCTGTCCGGGCACCTGACCTGGCTGCAATCGGACGGCAAGGTCGCCTTCGGCCCAGTGCGCATGGAGCCCGGCCCGCCAGGATCAGCGAACGCGACACCGCGCGGCACGTTTAACGTGCTATGGAAGGGCGGTCCGAACGTCATCAGCAACGCTTACAACGAGCCGATGCCGTGGGCGGTGCAGTTCACCTCCGGCGGGGTCGCCTTCCACGCCGGCAGCCTCACCCTCCCCTCCCACGGCTGCGTCCACCTCACGATGGCGAACGCCCACTACTACAACGAGCACCTGACCATCGGGGCCGAGGTCGCGGTGTTCTAGCCGCCGGGCGGGCGGGGTGCTGCCGCGCCAGCACGGCCACCGCGGCGCGATCAGCCCGTGGCGTACCTGTCCAGGCCGGCGGACTGGAGTTCCTCTGGCGACATGGCGACTCGGTAATGCACGGACGCGCCGAAGTTGAGCATCAACGGCTCCGTCACATGCGGAGCCTGGCCCGCGCTGTCCAGGTCCACGATCATCAGGACGCCGCGTCCTGCGCCGCTGTCGGTGAAGTAGACGACCTCGGGCTTGATGGCGCCGAGCACCGCACCGATCTTCTCCCCGACCGTGCCCTGGCGGACATAGGTACTGAACGGCTCCGGCGGAAATTCGACTTCGACGATGAATTTCATGACATCCCCCCTGGTCAGCGGCATTGCTGATACTGCCGAGACCTTAACACGGCAGCCGCCGCCAGGATCGGTTCGCCGAAGCCGACCGAGTGTGTCGCGCCATCGCCGAATCGGCGTAGCAGCCCGGGACCATTGCCCGAGTCACCGCTGAAGAGAGGGCGGGTGAGGATTTTGGGGCGGACGTGGAGGACGCCGGCTGGGCGACCCGGGCAGCGGCCGTGATCGTGTGCCTTTTGGGGCCGCGTTTTTCGGGTGCGGGCGTGACCGTGTGCTGTTGGGGGCAGCCCGCGACCCGACTTACCCACGCTGACCCCTGTGTCCGTCTGGCTTGGTGTGCGTGGTGAGGATGAGGACCGTGTGTCGACGCGCGGCCGCCGGGCTGAGGGTCGCTCTCGGCGCATTGGCGACAGCCCTCGCCCGCGTCCTGCTGCAGGTGAGGAGGGTGGACAGGAGCTGCGGTTGGGAACACCATTCCCATGGCCACCACGCGTTCCCGCAGGCGGTGGGCGGTGCGGCTGAGCATCACCCGGCGCGGCGGGTGGCACGCCTGGGGACCGATCAGCGGGGACTTCGAACGGTCGCTGGCGGCGCAGGCGGGCACCATCGTCAGACAGCCACGGGTGGACGCGGAGACCCGACGGGGACGCGACCATGTCCGCATCACGGTGGCCATGACGATCGCGTCGGCCGACGTGGCCGGCGCGCTGGCCGAGGCCTGGCAGGCGTTTCTGGACGCGTCCCGCGACGATCCTCGCGGCTGGGACCTGGCGAGCGCGGCGGCCGAGGTCCGGCCCGAGGACGCTTCGCCGGATCGTCAGTCGTGACCCGCTGACTCCCGGTCCGTTCCGAGGATCGCCCGGTTTCGGGTCAGGCGACGACGAGCGGGCGGGCTGCCGGGGAGGACCGGTCGAGGGTCGTCCAGACCTCGCGCAGCCGGGTGACCGCGCGCTCGAGCACCTCGGCGGGCTGGGTATACGGCAGCCGCAGGTACCGCTCGAGGGTTCCGTCGGCGCCGAAGCGCGAGCCGGGGACGATCTGGACGCCGGCCGATCGGGCGAGCACGCTCAGGGGCGTGGACAGCGGCGCGTCCAGCTCGGCCCAGAGCGACAGGCCGCCCTGCGGCGCGCTCACCCGCCAGCCGGGCAGCTCGCGGGCCAGCGCCGCCAGCAGCGCGTCCCGCCGCGGTCGTACCTCCGCGACCCGGGCCGCGGCCAGTTCGTCCAGGCGGCCCACCAGCTCGACCGCGATCAGCTGGTCAAGCAGCGCCCCGCCCATGTCGGTGGCGGCGCGCAGCGCGGCCACTCGCTGGATGAGGTCGGGCTGGGCGCGGATCCAGCCGATGCGCAGCCCGCCCCATACCGTCTTGGACAGCGACCCGATCGTGACCACGGCGGGATCGATCGCCGCGGCCGGCGTGGCCGGCGTGGCCGGATTGTTGAAGCCGAGATCGACGAAGGTCTCGTCCACGATGACGGTGGTGCCGGCCCGGCGGGCGGCGCGCAGCACGGCCCGCCGTTCGGCGTCTGCGGTCAGCGCCCCGGTCGGATTGTGGAAGTCGGGGATCAGGTAGGCGAGCCCGGGCGCGTTCTGCCGCAGCGCCGCCTGCAGGGTCTCGACGTCCCAGCCGCCGCCGGGCGCCAGCGGCACCGGCAGCAGCCGGGCGGCGCTGGCCCGGATCGCGTCGATCGCGCCCGAGTAGGTCGGAAGCTCGGTCAGGACCCGGCCCCCGGAGGCCGCCAGCAGCCTGAGCAGCAGGTCAAGCGCGTGCAGAGCGCCGTTGGTGATCAGGATCTGGCTGGCGTCGGTCGGCACCCCGCGCGCGGCGAACCGCGCGGCGATCGCCTCGCGCAGCCGCGGCACGCCGATCGGGTCGTAGCCGGTGCCGGCAGTCAGCCACGGCAGGTGCGCAGCGGCGGCAGCGACCGCATCGGCGATCGCCGGGGCCGGCCCGGAGGGGGTCGCGCAGGTCAGGTCGATGAGATCGGACGGCACCCCGGGCGGCGCCCAGCGCGCGGTTGAGCTCGACGCCGTGGTGCCGGCCGGGACGGCGGTGAAGCTGCCCGAGCCGGTGCGGCTGACCAGGTAGCCGTCGGCCCGCAGGGCGCTGTACGCGGCGGTCACGGTCGTGCGGCTGAGACCGAGCGCGGCCGCCAGCTCCCGCTCGGACGGCACGCGCGTCCCGACCGCGATCCGCCCGTCCAGGACGAGCGAGCTCAGCGCCTCGGCCATCGCGGCGTAGACGGCGCCGCGGCGCGCGCCGGGGCGGGGGCCGGGGCTGCTCAGGTCGGGCAGCAAGGTGGCCAGGGCGCGGCTGCCGATCCGGGTGGACGATGCCATGTGGCCATTGTGACACGAGGCGGTCTTGTTTTCGCGGGCCATTTTCGACCAATTGGACCGCGCAATGGCCTTGCCCGGGCTGATTGGCTTGGGGACCATGACACGCAATGGCGCACCGCGCGGCCTGGCCCGGCGGATCGCGATGCTCTACCTCGGGCTGGCGCTGTACGGGGCGTCGGGTGCGCTTCAGGTGCGCTCGGGACTCGGCCTTGACCCGTGGGACGTGCTGCACCAGGGCATCGCCGCGCACACCGGGCTGGCGATCGGCACGGTCTCGATCATCGTCGGGGCGGTCGTGCTGCTTGGCTGGATCCCGCTGCGGCAGTGGCCGGGTCTCGGCACGGTCAGCAACGTCGTGCTCGTCGGCAGCTCGATGAACGTGACGCTGGCGCTGCTGCCGGGCGGCGCCCCGCTGGCCGGGCGCATTGCGGAGATGCTGGGCGGGATCGTGCTCTGCGGGCTGGCCAGCGGCATGTACATCGGCGCCCGTTTCGGCCCCGGACCCCGCGACGGGCTGATGACGGGCCTGGCCCGGCGGACCGGGCGGTCCCTGCGCCTGGTCCGGGTCGGCATCGAGCTGACCGTGCTGGCGATCGGCTGGCTGCTGGGCGGAACGGTCGGCGTCGGGACCGTGCTGTTCGCGGTCGGCATCGGCCCGCTCGTGCAGTTCTTCCTGCCGGTGTTCGACACGGCAACTCCGGCCGGAGCGCCGCGTCGGGGTGGGTTGACGAAGGCGCAGGCTGATTCGCCCGCTTGACGCATGCCGATATCGGCATATGATGGCGACCATGGCACGCGCAGCGACGACGTCGGACGTCTTCAACGCGGTCGCCGAGCCGCAGCGCCGGGAGATCCTGGAACTGCTCCGGTCAGGAGAGCGGCCGGTGACCGACCTCGCCCGTGAGCTGGGGATGACCCAGCCGGGGGCGTCCAAGCACCTGCGGGTGCTCCGGGAGGTCGGGCTGGTGCGGGACCGCAAGGCGGGCAAGCAGCGCCTCTACGGCCTGGACGCCCGCGGGCTGCGGCCGATTCACGAGTGGGCCGGCGGGTTCGAGCGGTTCTGGAACGAGAGCTTCGACCGGCTGGACGAGTACGTGCAGGACCTCAAGCAGGCAAGGCAGGAGGAGTAGCTGATGAGCGCGACGGGACGAGGAGCGCCGGCGCAGTCCGCGACGGCCGACCGCGAGATCGTCATCTCCCGGGTCATCGACGCACCGCGGGAGCTGGTGTTCGAGGCCTTCACCGAGGTGCGGCACCTGTCGCGGTGGTGGGGGCCGGAGGGGTTCACCACCACCACGCGGGCGTTCGAGTTCCGGGTCGGCGGGGAGTGGGAGTTCGTGATGCACGGACCGGACGGGACGGACTACCAGGAGTGGATCTCCTGGACCGAGATCGCCCGGCCGGAGCGGATCGCGCTGCTGCACGGCGAGTCCCGAGGCGACCCGAACGCCTTCGAGTCGGTGATCACGTTCGCGCCCGACGGCACGGCGACCCGGGTCGAGATGCGCGCGGTGTTCCCGACCAGGGAACTGCGCGACGAGGCGGCCGAGACGTACCACGCGATCGAGGCCGGCCAGCAGACCCTGGGCAATCTGGCCGCCTACGTCGCCGTGATCGTCCGGACGGGAGCTGAGGACTGATGGCCGGGAAGGTGTTCTTCAGCGTGTCGATGTCGCTGGACGGGTTCATCGCGCCCGGGTCCCTCGGGGACCTGATGGGGCGGCAGTGGATGGAACTGCAGCAGTGGATCTTCCCGCTGCGGTTCTTCCGGGAGAACCTGAAGCTCGGCCCGGGCGGCGAGGAGGGGCGCGACAACGACATCGCGCGGGAGACGTTCGAGCGGACCGGCGCGAGCGTGATGGGCAAGCGCATGTTCGACGCCGGCGAGGAGATGTGGCCGGAGGAGGCGCCGTTCCACACGCCGGTTTTCGTGGTGACGCACGAGAAGCGCGACCCCTGGGAGCGGTCGGGCGGTACCATCTTCCACTTCGTCAACGACGGCATCGAGACCGCGCTCGACCAGGCCCGCCAGGCCGCAGGCGACCGGGACGTCCGCCTCGCCGGCGGCGGCGCGACGATCCTCGAGTACGTGAACGCCGGCCTGGTCGACGAGTTCACGATCGCGCTCGCGCCGGTGCTGTTCGGCTCAGGAATCCGCCTGTTCGAGGGCGTGGACGCGGAGCGCGTGGCCCTGGAGCCGGTCCGCGCGGAGCCGACGCGGCGGGTGACCCACTTGACCTACGCAGTCCGGGAGCGGTGACTGTCTCGACCTCAGCGATCCCTCGCCGAGGTGCTGGTCAGCGGAACGGGTTGGTGACCCGAACCCCCGCATAGTCCTGGCCGTTGCCCATGTCCTCCGAGAGGACTTCGGTGCATCCCATCGCGCGGGAGGCCTCGATGATCGCGGAGTCCCAGTAGGAGAGTTGGAACCGTTCACGGGCATCGAGGGCCGCCATGACGATCGCGCTCGTCATGTCCTGGACGGGGAAGCGGCGGAATGACTCAATGAGCCGGACGGCCTGCCGGTGCGTTATCGGATCCGGCCTGCTCGCACGGGTGGCCTGGACGTAAAACTCCTGCAGAACCTGGACGGACAGAGCAAGGTCCCGGCCGGAGAGGATCTCGTTGGCACTCTTAGCCTTGCCCTGCTCAGCGGGATCCTGCGAGATCGCGTAGAGCAGGATGTTGGTGTCAATGAACTGCACGGTCGTGTACCTCGTCGCGACTCAGCCGATCGGCGCCGCGGAACTGGCGGATCTCCGCCTGCACCTCGTGCTGGAGGGCCTCAAGCCTGGCGAACTCGTCCATTCGCCCGGACAGTCGCTCCAGATACTTGACGACCAGCGCGCTCACCGACGTGTCACGCTGCGCGGCGGCGACCCGCGCGTCGCGGTAGACATCATCGGGAACGGAGACTGTAATATTCTTCACAGTCTCACAGTAACACAGAATTTGTGTGAAGCGTGGCCCCGTACTTTCCGCCCGTTCCCTGCCTGCGGGCGGAGGGCTTGGCATGGTTGGCTGGGATCTGGGCAGTGCTGAGGCATTTCGTCAGCTCACGGCCAGCGGGCTGGCCGACGGTCGCGGGAGGTTGCGGTGGCAAGGACGAGGCGCCCGGCGGGCGGGACGCGGCTCGGGGTGTGGGGTGCGGCCGCGGTCACCGGGGGCGCGGCGGCGGTGCTGGCGGCCTGTTCGTCGGCCACCCCGCAGGAGCTGCACATCCCCGTCACCGTGACCGCGACCGCTCCGGCGGCCAACTCGCACACCGTCAGCATGACGGTCGGCGGCCGCACCCGGGCCAGCCTCGACGTGCTGTCCGGGACGACCGTGCTGACCATCGGCACCGCGAACTTCGGCCCGGGCGGGCCGCTGCTGACCGTCACCACGCCCGCGGGCACCCCGGTGCCGCAGCTCAGCGCGTCCAACCCGGACGGCACCGCCAACGGCAACGGTCCCCTGGTCGACCTGACGGCCCCGAACGCGCCCGCGGTCACCGTCACCCTCAACGACGGCGTCAGCTGGCAGATCGACCTGGACGGGGGCGCCAGCCGGACCGACGTCGACCTGCGGGGCGGTCAGCTGTCCGGCATCTCCTTCAACGCCGGCTCCAGCCTCGTCACCCTCGCGCTCCCCCGGCCGCACGGCAACGTGGCGGTGCAGATGGTCGGCGGGGCCAGCGACTTCCAGCTCAGCCTCCCGAACGGAGTTCCGGCCCAGGTAACGGCGGGCGGCGGGGCGAGCGAGGTGTCGCTCGAGGGCCAGCAGCACACGGGCGTGGCGGGCGGATCGGTGTTCACCACGGCCGGCTGGGCGCCCGGCGTGACCGGCTTCAACATCGACGCCACGGCAGGCGTCTCGCAGATCGCCGTGACCGCCAGGGCCAGCTGACCGCTCTTGCTAGCTGCCCTCGAGCTGGCGGCCCTGCTGCTGCCGCTGATGGACTGGATCATCGCGGCCGCCCCGCCCCAGCCGACTGCCGGTCGGTAACGCCCGACCGACACTCCTGACGCGTGGTTTCGCACACCCCCGGGTCGGTCCTTCCACAATCGGACGATTGGGCAGGTAGCGGCCTATAGGGGACGTATCCTGAGGCGGGCCGTCGTGATCCACCATGATCGGCCGGCAGGCTGGGCGCTGGCGCGAAGGAGAGCAAAGG
The DNA here is from genome assembly GCA_963836195.1 of uncultured Actinomycetota bacterium. Lineage (GTDB taxonomy): Bacteria > Actinomycetota > Actinomycetes > Streptosporangiales > Streptosporangiaceae > Trebonia. Next base: position 142,242 of record CAWIIX010000009.1, read on the forward strand.
CTCGTGCGGGTAAGGCAATCCCCCGGCCTCGCGGACGGCCAGGGGGCCGGCCACCGCGGGGAGACGGCGCGGTACCGCGACGTCTTCGCGGTGGCCGAGTTCCGGGCGCTGTGGGCGGCGCAGGTCTTGTCGGTCGGCGGGGACCAGCTGGCCCGGGTGGCGCTGACCGTGCTGGTGTACGCGCACACCGGCTCGGCGCTGCTGGCGGCGGTCGCCTACGCGGCCAGCATCGCCCCGCAGTTCCTGGGCGGGCTGCTGCTGTCCGGCCTGGCCGACCGCTGGCCGCGGCGCAACGTCATGATCGTCTGCGACCTGGGCCGCGCCCCGCTGGCGGCGCTGATGGCCGTGCCCGGCATGCCCACCGGCGCCCTGATCGGGCTGCTGTGCGCGGTGACGGCGCTGGGGGCGCCGTTCGGGTCGGCCCGCGCCGCCATTGTCCCCGAGGTCCTCGGCGACGCCTTTCCCGTCGGCACTGCCATCACGATGACGACCAATCAGGCCGCCCAGGTCGCGGGCTTCGTGGCCGGCGGCGCGCTGGTCGGGCTGTTCGGCGCCCGGACCGCGATCTGCATCGACGCGGGGACCTTCCTGGCCTCGGCCGCGATCGTCGCCCTCGGCGTCCGCGGCCGCCCGGCCCCTGCCGCCAACCGTGGAGCCGTCAAGGACAGGGAAGGCCTGCTGGCGACGGCGCGGTTGCTGCTCGGCCAGCGGGCCGTCCGCGTCCCGCTGCTGCTCGGGCTGCTATCAGCGGCCTACAACGTGCCGGAGGCCATCGCGGTGCCGCTGGCTCGCGCGGCCGGCGGCGGGCCGGTCGCCGCCAGCGGGGTGATGGCGGCGCCCGCGCTGGGGGCGGCCCTCGGGGTGACGGCCCTGACCATGGTCATCGGGCCGGACCTGCGGCAGCGGATGACCGTCCCGCTGGCCTTCGGCGCCTGCGCCATCCTGACGGCCGCCGCGCTGCGGCCCGGGCTGGCGGGGATCCTCGTGATCTTGCTTGCCTCGGGCCTGTGCGACGCTTACCAGGTGGGCGCCAACGCCGCGTTTGTGGCGGCCGTCCCCGACGAACGCCGGGGCCAGGCATTCGGGCTAGCGATCGCTGGGATGCAGCTCGGCCAGGGCGCGGCCATGATCTTGGCCGGGGCTGTCGCTTCGCACGCCGGCCCCTGGCTGGCCGTCACCGTGGCCGGCGCTGTCGGGGCGGCGGCCTCACTACTTATTGTGTTCAACTGATACTGGTTGGGTCATTATCCCCAGGAGGTGTTCCGCATAACAGCAGCCTCCAATCCGCGACAGGCACGTTGAATCAGCACGTCACCGATTGCCGTGCTGGCAATCAGTAACATCGACGTTCATCATTATGTGCCTGACGGTCACGGATAGCAGCCAAATCACAAATAAGCGTCCGTCAACCGAACGGTCCGCCGAGTCATCACAATTCGGAGTTATACAACGCCAGATTGTGATAATTAAGCTTACGGTTATCTAATGAGCACTTGTGGTTACCAAATAGCCCTCTCGGGCCTCTTTGGTCACGGCCGCAGCCCGGCGGCCTGGCAGCCGAAGCGGATCCCAGCCCGACTGCGGGCGTTGATCGCGGTGCCTAGAAGGCACAGAGTGTGATCAAGGTCGCATCGCCAGGGCGCGGAGACCGACAGGCTGCGGCCGACGCGGATGGCCTGCGGGGGCACTTGGGGGCAGACCGCCAGACGATACGGGCGACCAGCCCCAAGGGGTATGGGGGCGGGCACCCGCCCATACGCGGGAGGATCAGCGAGGGCCGGTCATGACCCGCGGCGCGGGGCGGGGCTGCGGCTCCGGATCGGACCGATCGGCCCGCACGACCCAGACCGAATCCCGCCCGCTGCCCTTGGCGGCGTATAGCGCCCGGTCAGCGCTGCCGTAGTACCGGCCGAGGTTCCGGCCCGGCCGGGCGGTGACGACCATCCCGATGGACACGGTGACGCAGACCAGGCCCTGACCGGACGCTCCGTCGAAGCGGAACACGGTCAGCGGGATCCTCTCGCGCAGCCGCTCGGCCGCCTCGACGGCCGCCCGCGGCGTCGTGCCCGGCAGGACGAACGCGAACTCCTCGCCGCCGGTCCGGCCGATCAGGGCGGAGTCGCGCAACTGGGCGGTGACCACCGCGGCCAGGCTTTCCAGGACCTGATCGCCGGCCGGATGCCCGTAGGTGTCGTTGACGGCCTTGAAGTGATCGATGTCGAGGATCCCGACCGCCAGCGGAAGCCCGGCCTGGGCGGCCCGTTCCACTTCCTCGGCCGCGCGCCGCCGCCATGTCCTGTCGTTCAGCAGCCCGGTCCTGGCATCGACGCTGGCCTCGGCCAGCAGCTGGGAGTGCCGCAGGCTGCGCTGGAGGCTGATCACCAGCGGAAGCGCCAGCAACGCAGCGACGGCGACGTGGGCGGCCACGAACGTCACCAGCGTGCCGAGCGCGAGTTCGGCGCTGCTGCCGAAGACCGCCTCGGACCCGATGATCTCCGAGCGCAGCCGCGTCTGCGGGGCCGCCCCCTTGACCGCGGTCAGCACCAGGCCGTCGTTAAGAGCGAGCCGGAGCAGGCCGCACGCTACCACCAGCAGTATCCACACCCCGGTCCCGCTGCCGGTGCCAAGGAGCGACACCGCGTGATGGAAGACGACCGACGCGGCGGCGTAGGCGAGCCCCAGGGCGGCCGCGGAGTAGGCGCGCCGGACCAGCGGCGTCTTGCGGATACGGGCCTGGGTCAAGACCATCCGCGGAATCGGGACCAGCAGCACGTACACCGGGGGCAGCAGCAGCGCCACCGGCAGGTCCCAGATGGCGTACACGTCCCGCACGACACCGCCGGTCTGCCCGGCCCGGCGGGTCAGCTCGACCGAGACCGCGCCGCACGCCAGCAGCAGCCCGAACAGCCACAACTGCCTCGCCTCGACGTGGACGAAGGCGACGGCGGCCGCCACCGCCCCCACGTACAAGGCGACGACCCCCGCGACCAGGACCTGCAGCCAACGCGGAAGATCCCACAGCGGCCAGCCCGAGACGGCCTCCCGCGAAAACTTCACATGACCCCCCGGCGCCTCCGCTAGCCGTTCCAAGACGGCGCCCGCGGGAGACTTGCGTGACGGCCCTGGGCCCGCCCTGTGCGGACCGTACCGTCGCCGTTACTCAGTGTTTCACCTTGTTTACTACAGGGCGAATAATCCGTCAATCTGGCGGAAATAACCAACCGGAAGTAGATAAAACCTAACTAACGGGACATTCTTGGACAAATCGAGGCGCTGCTTGGAACCGTAAGCAACCGGGCTATTAGCCGCGCGATAGGCCAGTTGGGCAATGGAGGCTGCATGCGCGCAATTCCATCACCGAGCTCGAAACAATCATGACCACTGATGTCGGCCCGCCGGCCAGCGAGCAGAGCGGGCGGTGGTGGTGAAATCAGGGTCCGTTCGATAGGAAGATCTTGATCTTGCTGTTAGGGGCGGCAAGGACGGCAACCTTTTGGGCGAGCCGGCGATCCTTAGGGCGTGATGGATGACAAGGCCGTGCCGGGCAGGCAGATTCCTGACCGCGATGAGGCGATCGCGACGCTGTTTTATGCGTGCTATCCGAAGCTCGTGCGGACTGGGTACAGCCTGGCCGGCGATTGGGCCGTGGCCGAGGAAATGGCGCAGGAGGCGTTCGTTCGGCTGTGGCACCCGTGGCGCTGGATCCGCGATCCCGGGACGGCGCCGGCGTACCTCTCCCGGACGGATCAGGTCGACGCGCAGACCGGCGCGCTGCCCGGCCCGGCGTTCTCGTTCGCCGCGGGCAGGGAGGGCGTCTGGCTCGGCACCAATGCCGGGCTCCGTCAGGTCGATCCGAGCGGAACCCATCTGACCGGGCTGACGGTGACTGCATGCAGGTCTACGCCATCGCGGGGGCGGAGCCGACCGCACAGCAGATCATCCGCATTAATCCCGCCAGGATGCCGGGCTGACCGCGGCCCGCGGGGGCAGGCTCCAGCACAACGGGGCTAGTGCGCGCCGAAGATCTCGTCGGTTGTCTTGGCGTCTAGTGCCTCGTCGAACCAGGTGGCGAGCTGGCTCAGGTCGGCGCAGGACGTGACGAGGTTCAGCTGGGCTTGGGTGAGCTCGAGGCCTCGTGCTTTGATGACCTTGATCAGGTCTTCGCACTTGGACTTGACCTCGCCTTGTTGCAGGAGGCCGTCGACGAAAATGCTGTGGAATTTGGGGCTGGCCATGAGTGCCTCCAGTTCGCCGCGGGCAGCTGCGTCGGCTACTCCGAGGATAATCGTTGAAAGGGCGGCCGTGTCGGCGTGGCCGGCCCGGCCTGCCCGGCCGTGCCGGCGACGTTGGCCGGCCTTAGTGGGTCGGCTCGTCGGTTGGGCGGTTCGCGAGCTCGCGCTGCTGCCAGCGGCGCGGGGGCTCGCCGTGGTGGCGGCGGAACGCGGCGGCAAACGCGTAGACGGTCGAGTAGCCGGTCTCGGCGGCGATCTCGTCGATGGTGGCCTCCTGTGCGAGCAGCAGGTCGCGGGCGAGGGTCATCCGCCAGTCGGTGAGGTACTGCATCGGGGCCTGCCCGAGGACCTGCTGGAAGACGCGGGCGAAGGTCGCACGGGACATGGCGCACAGCCTGGCCAGGTCATCGACCGTCCACGGCTTGCCCGGGCTGGAGTGCACCGCCTCCAGGGCCGGCGATAGGCGGGGGTCGGCGGCGGCCCGGAACCACGGCGGCGCGGTCTCGCTCTGCGCCAGCCCGGCCCGCAGGCCCATCACCACCAGGACGTCGAGCAGCCGGTCGAGGATGGTCTGCCTGCCCGGCTCGGCCAACTGCATCTCCCGTGACAGCAGCGTGAGCACCTGGTGGACGGGGGCGTCGACGTTCGCGGGCAGCAGCAGGATCGGCGGGAGCGCCGCGACCAGCCCGCGTCCGATGTCGCCCGTGAAACGGTAGGCGCCGCACAGGAACACCGAGCTGCGGAGGGCAGACAGCGCAGGGTCGCAGTCGGGCAGCGACCGGAACTCCCCCGGCCGGACGCAGCGGGCGCCCGGCTCATGAGCCGCGAAGTGGTCGGGCCCGCCGCGGACGAGAGCTAGGTCGCCCGGGCCGAGCTCGACTGGGTCGCCGCCGTCGTCGGTCCACAGCCATGCGCGGCCACGGAGCACCGCGTGCACCGCGAGCTGGATGGTCCCGGGGAACCTAATCCCCCACGGGGGGACCGCCGCCGATCGAGCGAAGACGCCGCCCGACGCCCGCGCCCGAATCAGGTGCTCCTGCAAGATGTCCACCGATTGAGTGTTTCTCATAAAGAATTGAGCGTCAAGATCATTGAGCCTCTCATCCTGCCCGGCAATCATGGGTGCATGAACAGTACGAGCAAAGATCAGGTCCTTGTCCTCGGGGCGACCGGGAAGACCGGCTCACGGGTCGCGGAGCTGCTGTCCGCCCACGGTGCCAGCGTGCGGACCGCCGCCAGGTCCGGGGCGGACGCGGCCGTCCTGCGCCCCCTTACCGTCACCATCGCCAGCGGCAACGGCGCCCGCCCGAACGGCGACGTCCTCGACGTAACCGGCGCGGCGCCGATCACGTTCGCCGAGTTCGCCGCCGCGACCGCTTCGGCCTGGAAGTAAGGGAAAGGACCCGCCATCATGAAGACGCCCATCTCCCGCCTGGACGAGTTCGGCGCGCTCGACCCGTTCTTCCGCGTGATCGAGGAGGGCCTACGCGGCCTGGCCGGGCCGGGCCACTTCTTCGATCTGCTCGCCGACGACGCCGTCTTCGAGTACGTGATCACCGTCCCCGGCTATCCGCGCCAGGTTCAGGGCCGCGCCGCGGTCGCCGAGCTCTACCGGCCCTACGGCGACGCCCTGGTCCTGGACCGGTGCTACGACCTGGCGGTGCACCACGACCCGGCCCAGGGGACGGTCGTTCTCGAGTACGCGTCCGAGGGCAAGGTGGTGGCGACCGGCGCCCCCTATGGCAACCGGTACGTCTCGGTCATCACCCTCCGCGACCGCGAGGTGGTCCGCTGGCGGGATTACCTCGACCCGGTCGCCGTCTTCGACGCCCTGGGCTGGCCCGACACCAAGGCCAGGCGGGCGGCGCTGACGTCGTCGCGGCCGTAGCCGGCCTGGACGGCGGTGTGCCACTGGCGCGACAGCGCCGCCAGCATCGGCAGGCTGGCGCCGTCGGCGGCGCCGATCGCCAGGTCGACGTCCTTCAGCGCCCACTCGAGCGGGAACTCGGGGGTGAAGTCACCGCTGGCGATCTTGTGCAACTTGGCGTCGGCCAGCGGAGCGTCAAGCGGACCGCCCTCGAGAACGGCGTCCAGGCCGGCCGGGTCGATGCCCAGCCGATGGCCCAGCTCGAGCGCCTCGGCCACGCCCTCGATCAGGAAGGACAGGTAGCTGTTGACGACCAGCTTCATCCGGCTGCCCTGACCGGCGGCGCCCAGCCACACCGTCTTCCGGCCGATCGCGGCGAAGGCAGGGGCGACGATCGGTTCGGCCGCGGCCGGCCCGGACGCCAGGATGACCAGCTGGCCGGCCTCGGCCGGCCCCTTGCTGCCGGACACCGGGGCGTCGACGAACGTCACGTCCGGCCGAATCCGGCCGAGCCGGGCGGCGAGCCCGGCGGTCGCGCTGACGCCGATCGTGCCCATCTGCGCCCACGCCGCACCCGGCGCGAACGGCGGCGGGCCGCCGGAGAACATCACCGATTCCACCACCTCGGCGTCAGGCAGCATGGTGATCACCACCTGGGCGTCCCTGATCGCCTCGGGCGCGGAGGTGGCCACCACCGCCCCGGCCGCCGCGAGCGGCGCGGTAACGGCGGCCGACCGGTCCCACACGGTGGTCGGCAGTCCCGCCGCGACCAGGTTGCGGACCATAGCAGAACCCATGATGCCGGTGCCGAGCACCGCGACGCCGGCTCGCTCAGGCGGGGCCAGTGGATGCGTGGTCATTGACTTCTCCCATCGGATAGCGAGGATGATCGATGTGCTCAGACTCGCGCCCGGGAAGGTGACCCGGCCTCACACCGCCGGGTGATTCGGCTTGCGGCCGGTTTCAGGGCCGTCGGGGCGACGGCGCGAGCAGGCCGAGGGTGCGCGCCCGTTCGACGGCCTCGTGGCGGCGGTGCACGCCGAGCTTGTCGTAGACGTGGCGCATGTGGGTCTTGACCGTGTTCACCGACAGGTACATCTCGTCCGCGATCTCCGGCGCGGAGAGCTTGGTCGGCAGGTAGCGCAGCACCCGGGCCTCGGCCTGGCTGAGCGGCTCGCGCAGGCGCTGCGGTCCGCCCGGTGCGTGGCCGGGCTCGTTGCCGGCCAGGACTCCAAGGATCTCGGCGATCAGCCGTGTGTGGGCGGTGCCGAGCTGCCGGTGGCGGTCGAGCAGGTCCGGCGCCGGATCGTGCAGGAACGGGAAGAGCAGGTTCTCCGGCGCGGCCAGGTCAAGCGCCTGCTCGAGCGCGCGCCTGGTAGCGCCCGCGTCGTGCAGCGCGTCGGACGCGATCGCCTGGAGCAGGAACCCCTGGACATCCCACAGGTGCGCGTTCTCCATCGCCGCGGTCCCGTCGACGACGGGCGCGAGCGCGGCGATCGCCGCCTGCGGGTCGTCCTGGGCCAGCCGCAGCGACGCCTCGGCGATGCGGGTCTCGCCCCGCTCGCGGTCCCGGGCGTCCATGTCGGCCAGGGCCTGTTCGACCCGTCGCGTTTCGCCGGTGCGGGAGAGCGCCTGCAGGAGGTGCGAGCGCAGCCTCGGGGCGAGCGTGTGCGGCGTCCGGAGCGACTCCGACAGCCGCTGCGCCGTCTGGTAGGCGCGCAGGGCCGCCTGGTGACGGCCGGAGACGAACTCGAGCATGCCCCGGCCGTAGCGCAGGCGCATGCCCGCGGCCGGGTCTACTTCGGTCCGAATTGTGCGTTCGGCCTGTTCAAGGGCGCGCTCCGCATCCTCGAGCCGCCCCTGGGCGACCATCGCGACGCCGACCGCGAGGGAGGCGACGCCGGTGACCGGCTCGTCCGACCAGCCGTGCCTGGCCGCCAGCTCGAGCGCCTGCAGGCCGCGCTCGGCCCCCAGCGGGAACGACCGCCAGCTCGCGAGCTGCGCCAAGAACGCCAGGCCGGTGACCTCCAGATAGGGCCGCCCGATCTCGCGGGCGAGGGCGACGCCGTCGTCGAGGTGCCGGTCGGCCTGGTCGGTGCGTGACGTCCAGAGCTCGGCGATGCCCAGGTTGATCAGCGCCAGCGCGCGCAGGTCGCGACCGAGCGCGGGCCTGACCGATTCGGCGCTCACGGCCGGGGCCAGCAGCCGCTGCGCCTCCTCCACCGCGGCCGCGATATCGCCGCTCTGCCGGGCCAGCCGCATCCGGGCCGAGCCGAGAACGGCCTGCGCCCGTCCGCGGCGGTCGGCCGGAACGGACTCGAGCGCCGTGGCCGCTACGGACAGGTACTGTTCGGCGGCGGCCAGCGAGCCGCGGGCGAGTTGGTCCCCGGCCGCCCCGGCCGCCAGTTCGGCGTCGGCTGCGATCACCGCGGCCGGGAAACGGGAGAAGAACTCGTGCACGGCGCCGCCCAGCCCGGACAGGCCCAGGCCGGCCCAGTGGTCCGACAGCACCCGGGCGGCCAGCTTCCAGTTCCGGGCGGCCTGAGCGTGCCGGACCGCCTCGATCGGGTACTCGTGCTCGGCGTACCAGCCGGCCGCGGCGTCGTGCAGCCCGGGCAGCGCGTCCGGCTCGCTGCCGCGCAGCTCGAGCTGGAGCAGATCGGCGAACAGCTGGTGGTAACGGAACCAGGTCCGACCCGCGTCGAGGGAGACGACGAGCGCGCCTGCCTCCTCGAGCCGCTGCAGCACCCGCTCGCCGCCCGAGCCCCCGGTGAGCAGGTCGGCCAGCTCGCCGTTGACCCGGTCGAGGATCGAGGTCCGCAACAGCAGCCGCCGGGCCGCGTCGCTCTGCCGTTCAAGCACCTCGGCCAGCAGGTACTCGGCGACCGTGCGCTCGCTGCCGCCGAACTCGGCCGCGAAGCGCTCCGGGTCGCGGCGGCCGGCCAGCGACAGCGCCGCCAGCCGTAGCCCGGCCGCCCAGCCCTCGGTCCGGTCGTACAGCAGCCCCACCGCCGCGTCCGGCAACGCCGCCCCGGTCGCGGCGTCGAGCAGCGCTCGCGCCTCCGGCCGGGTGAATTGCAGGTCGGCCGCGCGGATCTCGGTCAGCTCCCCCGCCACCCGCAGCCGGTGCAGCCCCAGCCGCAGGTCGTGCCGGGTGAGGAGGACGAACCGGAGCGCGGCCGGAGCGCGCATGATCAGCAGCTCGAACTGGCGCAGCGCATCGGCCGAGGACAGCTCGTGCAGGTCGTCGATCACCAGCCAGACCCGGTCCTCGAGCGCGGCGAGGTCGTCGAGCAGCCGCTCGACCACGGTCCAGCCGTCCAGGTCGGGCGCCGCCGTCAGCGCGCGCACCAGCGACGACCCAACCGCCGTGTCCCGCAGCGCCGCCGTGACCAAGATCCAGAACCGCTGGGCGTCGCACTGCGGCGGCACCTGCACCCAGGCGGCGCGGCCGGCCAGACCGGACCGGGCGATCCAGGACCGCAGCAGGACCGACTTGCCGCTCCCCGGGGGCGCCGACACCTGCGCGACCCGCTGAGCCTCGGTCAGCCGCTCGAACAGGCCCGAGCGCACCACGACACCATCCGGGGCGGCCGGGGCAACCGAAGCGTCAGCGCTCCCCGACCCGACGGCAGTCTCCACGGCGCGGCTCTCCTCGATTGTGACCGCTTCAACAGTACGTCGCGACGGGGCGCCCGGCCGAGGTCGGCCTCGGCCCCCGGCCCGCTGGATCACCCCGTCGGGTGACGCAGCCTCACCCGACCGCGAGCGAGCCTGAAGTCAGCTAACCCGAACCGGAAGGAAACGGATATGACCGTCATCCACGCTCCCCGGCCGGTACCCGCCCACCCGTGGGCCGGCCAGGCGCCGCCTGACCAGACGGCCCCGGCCGCGCCTGGCCGGACCACGTTCTGGCTGGCGGCGCTGAGCGCGTTCTCGATCGCCCGCATCGCCCGTGCTGTCGCGGCCGGAGGTTCCCGATGAGGTACCAGATCCGCGTCAGGGGCGGCCTCGGCCGGACGATCAAGGCCGCGTTCCCCGACCTGGACACGCGCGCCGCGGGACCGGACACGGTGCTGGCCGGCACCCTGCCGGACCAGGCGGCGCTGTACGGGGCGCTCGCGCGGATCGAGGCGCTCGGGCTGGAACTGCTCGAGGTCCGGCGCGAATCACCCGACGGTGTGACGCCGCCTCACCCCGCCGCCGGACAGGCTGAGCCCAGCTAGGGAACCCAGTCGAGGAGAAAGGAGGCTGACATGACCACGACGACGGAAACCAGAGGCGCGCCGGTCACCGACGCCAGCGACGCGCCGGCCGGCGACGACCGCCAGGCGTTCCTGCTCCGGCGGGTGCAGCCCGCGCTGAGCGGCCTCATGGACGGATCGCTGTCGACTCTGGCGCCGATATTCGCCGTCGTCCTGGCCACCCATCACCCGCTGACGGCGTTCTTCACCGGCGCCGCGACCGCCCTCGGCGCGGGCGTGAGCATGGCCTTCTCGGAGGGGTTGTCGGACACCGGCGACCTCACCGGACGCGGCAGCCCGGTCCTGCGCGGCGCGATCACCGGCGGCGGGACGTTCGCGGGCGGCATCTTCCACACGCTGCCGTTCCTGCTCCCGGGCTTCGGCGCGGCGATCAGCGCCGCGGTGTTCGTGGTGGCGGCCGAACTGCTCACGCTCGCCTGGCTCAGGCACAAGTACTTCCAGACCAGCTTCGCCCGGTCGTTCGTCGCGGTCGCCGTCGGCGGAACGATCATCGCCTCGCTCAGCGCCGGCCTCGGCGTCCTGGCGGCGTAAACACACAACAATGACAAGGAGAACGATCATGAACACCCCGCTTCCCACCACCCGGCTCGGCCGGACCGGAATGCTGCTGACCCGGGTCGGTTTCGGCGCCTGGGCCATCGGCGGCGGCGACTGGGCCTTCGCCTGGGGCAACCAGGACGACGCGGCGTCGATCGCGGCGATCAGGCACGCGGTCGAGTCCGGGGTCAACTGGATCGACACCGCCGCCGTCTACGGGCTCGGCCACTCCGAGGAGGTCGTCGCGGCGGCGCTGGCCGGCCTGCCCGCGGCCGACCGGCCCTACGTCTTCACCAAGGGCGGCCTGGTCTGGGATCCGGCCGACCGGTCGGCCGCCCCGCGCCGGGTCGGCAGCCCGGCCAGCCTGCGGGCCGAGGTCGAGGCGTCGCTGCGGCGGCTGCGGGTCGACCGGATCGACCTGTACCAGATGCACTGGCCGGCCGAGGACGGCACCCCGGTCGAGGCGTACTGGCAGGCGTTCACCGACCTCAAGCGCGAGGGCAAGATCCGCGCGGCCGGGCTGTCCAACCACAACGTCTTCCAGCTCGAAGAGGCCGAGGAGGTCGGCGCGGTGGACGCCATCCAGCCGCCGTTCAGCCTGATCCACCGCGACGCGGCCGACGACGTCCTGCTCTGGGCGCGCGAGCACGAGGCGGGCGCGATCGTCTACAGCCCGATGGCCTCGGGCCTACTCACCGGCTCGTTCACCGCCGAGCGGGCGGCCCGCCTGCAGCCGGGCGACTGGCGGGCCGGGCACCCCGACTTCACCGAGCCGGCCCTGTCGGCCAACCTGGCGCTGGCCGACGCGCTGCGTCCGGTCGCCGAGCGGCACGGCGTCACCCCGGCCGCGGTGGCCGTCGCCTGGACGCTCGCGTTCCCCGGGGTGACCGGCGCGATCGTCGGCGCGCGGAGCCCCGAGCAGGTCGACGGGTGGCTGCCCGCGGCGACGGTGGAGCTCAAGGACGACGACCTGGCCGACATCGCCGCCGCCGTCCGCGCGACCGGCGCCGGGACCGGGCCCGCCGCGCCCGTCCGCTGACCACGGACGACGGTGGCAGTGGCGCCCGCTGGCTCGACCACGCGACCGTTCGGGATAAGGGCTCTTGAATTCAAAAGCTCTTGATTTTCCCGAACGGTCGCGTGGTGTCACCGGCGGGCCAGGCGCCGGCCCGGTCGTCGCGGGAGCGTCGGCGGATGATTTAGTTGCCATGTAGCAAATTGTTTCCGGCGATGAGAGGGGTCTGCGCTGTCCGCTCCGCCCGTGGAGAGTGGCGAGTTCAGCCTCCGCTCGATCGCGGTCGCGGCGTTCGGGCCGGCGACGCTGTTCGGGCTCGCGGAGGGGTCGATGATCCCGGTCATCGCGCTGAGCTCGATCGACCGGGGCGCCAGCACCGCGATCGCCGCGCTCATCAACGCGCTGCTCGGCATCGGCTCGATCGTGACCAACATCCCCTCGGGCATCCTCGCCACCCGCATCGGGGAGCGCAGGTCGATGCTGGTGGCGGCCGCGGTCGCGGTCACCGGCCTGATCCTGTGCCTGGTCGACCTCGGCCGCGGCGCGCTCTCGCTGGCCGTGTTCGGGCTCGGGGTGCTGCTGCTCGGGGCGGCCAGCTCGGTCTACACGCTGGCCCGGCAGTCATACCTGACCGAGTCGGTGCCGCCCCATCTGCGGGCCCGGGCGCTGTCGACCCTGGGCGGCGTGCTGCGGATCGGGATGTTCGTCGGCCCCTTCCTCGGCGCGGGCGCGGAGGAACTGTGGGGGCTGCCGGGCGCCTATTACGTCAGCCTGGCGGCGATGGCCGGCGCTGCCGTGGTCGTCGCGCGGGTGCCCGATCTGGAGAGGACCGACCAGCAGCGGGCGGCGGCGGCGCGGGTCACGACGCGGGGCATCCTGAGGGAGTACTGGCGGACCTTCCTCACCCTGGGCTTGGGTGTCGTCCTGCTCCAGGCGATCCGGCAGACGCGGCAGGTGGTCATTCCGCTGTGGGCCGCGCATATCGGGCTCTCCCCCACCGCCAACTCCCTCATCTACGGCACCGCCGGCCTGGTCGACGTCTCGACGTTCTACCCGGCCGGGAAGGTCATGGACCTGCACGGCCGGCGCTGGGTCGCGGTGCCGTGCACGCTGATCCTCGGTCTTTCGTTCGTGCTGATGACGACGACGCGCAGCGCGCTCACGCTCGCATTGGTGGCGATGCTGATGGGGTTCGGCAACGGGATCGGCTCCGGCATCGTGATGACGCTGTCGGCCGATGTCTCGCCGGAGATCGGCCGGCCGACGTTCCTCGGGCTGTGGCGCGAGCTGTCCGATGCCGGGCAGGGGGTCGGGCCGCTCATCCTGTCCGGCGTGACCGCCGTGGCCGGGCTGGCGGCCGGCATCGTCGTCAGCGGGGTGGTCGGCTTCGCCGCCGCCGGGGTGCTGTGGGTGTTCATCCCCCGGCGAGCTCCCGCGCGCAGCAGGCGCGCGGCGGGTAAGCCGCCCGGGTAGCTTGGTTGCCGCACACTTTCTGCCTGGCGACGAACGGCGCAGCGCGCCGAGGAGGTCACCGTCCGGTGCCGACCCTGAGGGTCGCGGAATATCCGCGGCCGGATCATGTCCTGCTCCACCTTTCCGACACCCACCTGATCGCCGGCGAGGAGCGGCTGTACGGCGCGGTCGACGCTGACACCCGATTGCGGCGGCTCCTTGATCGCATCGAGGCGGCCCGCATCATCCCGTCGGCGCTGGTGTTCACCGGCGACCTCGTCGACGCGGGTGAGCCGGCGGCCTATCGCAAGCTCCGGACCATGGTTGAGCCGCTGGCAGCGCGGCTCGGGTGTGAGGTCGTCTGGGTCATGGGAAACCACGACGACCGCTCGGCGCTGCGACAGCATCTGCTCGGCGAGCCCCCCTCCGGGGTGCCTCTGGACCGGGAGTTCGAGGTTAACGGCCTGCGGATCGTGGCGCTGGACACGAGCGTGCCCGGCCATCACCACGGCGAGGTGAGCAATGCGCAGTTGGCGTGGCTGGCCCGGGTGCTTGACGTTCCGGCGCCGTGCGGGACCATTCTCGCCATGCATCACCCGCCGTTGCCAACGGTCGCCGACCTCGCCGTCTCGGTCGAACTCGTCGAGCAGCATCGACTCGCCAGCGTCCTCGAAGGCACCGACGTCCGTGCCATTCTGGCCGGTCACCTGCACTACTCATCGTTCGGTACCTTCGCCGGCATCCCGGTCTCGGTGGCGTCATCGACCTGCTACACCCAGGACCTGGCGTTCGAGCAGGCCGGCACCCGCGGCCATGACGCCGCGCAGGCGTTCAGTCTGGTGCATGTCTACCCGGAGACGGTGACGCACTCCGTCGTGCCGGTCGAGAGCGGCCCCACCGCGGGCGAGGCGGTCACCGCGCGGCAGGCGCGGGCGCGGCTTGAGCGGGCCGGAATCGTGATCCCGGATGCACCGCGGTCTCCGAGCCAACTCGACCGTGCGGTCTCCGGCGCTCGCGACCGGCGCTGAACGCGTAACGGCTACGCCGCGCGGCGCGACGCGTCATCCGGTTGGCCGCGCTGGGCGGCCCACCGCAGCTCCCACGGCGCCGGGTCAGGGAAATAGCCGGTCAGGAAGCTCGATACGGTCGCGGCACGGTAGGTTTCGTCGACCTCCGGTTCGCTGCCGTCGTTGAGGCAGAAGAAGTCTGCGTCCCGCCGTATCGACAGATCGGCCAGCGACCCCAGCCCGTCTTGGCTGGTCGTGTCGATGTAGCAGGCGCGGGCTGACTCGTGCGGCACCGCTCGGCCGGTCAGCAGCGCGTAGTAGTGATAGAGCGAGTTCGTGACCGAGATGTCGGTTGCCGACCGGAACCGGCTGGCCTGGGTAGCGGCGAACTCGTCGGGGAATGCGCCCTCAAGCTCGGCGAGCAGGCTGCGCCGCAGCGGGGCCGGTGAATGCGCCAAGTGGCGCGTGATCAGGTACCCGAACCGATCGGCGAGCAAGCGGCGGTTGTTGCGGGCGGCGTTTTCGTGACCGCTACGGCCGGGTCCGACCGCCCCGCCGCCGATCCTGATCGGCGATTCGATGAACCGGCTGATCCCGGCCGGAGTGAAGAACACCGACGCCGCCACCGGGCGGCCGAAGAACATATCGTCGTTGCAGTACAGGAAATGCTCGGCCAGGCCGTCGATGCGGTGCAACTGGCTTTCGACCGCGTGTGAGTTGAACGTCGGCAGCGCGGCCGGGTCGGAGAAGTGCTCGGACGCGCGCACGACGGTGATCTTCGGGTGATCGGCCATCAGCCAGCCTGGCAGCCGGGTATCGGTGGCGATAAAGATCCGCCGCACCCAGGGTGCGTTCTGGTCCACCGAGCGCAAGGCGTAGCGCAGTTCGTCGATCTGGCGGGTCCGCGCATCGGCGTCGTCGCCGACACCCGGCCTGGCTCGGCTCAGCCGAGCCGCCCGGCTGGACAAGAACGCCGGATCGGTCCCGTCTACCCAGGAGAACACCACGTCGATGTCGTGGCCGACGTCATCGGCGTGCGCGTCGAACATCCCGGCCAGCGTGTGCCACTGCCGGCCGAACAGCTCCACCGTGACCGGCTCCACGTCGGTCACGTCGAACTGCTCACGGGTAAGCGCGTTGGCTCGCGTGCAGGTCACGCTGCGCGGGCCGATATTCCACTGCTCTAGCTCCACCCACCGGCTGGTGTCGCTGCTCCGGCCGACGCTGACAATGCCGGGCGCGGCCTGCGCCCAGTCGAAGCCCTCGCCGCGCAGATCGGCCAGCACCCGCATGAACACGGGGTCGGCCTTGGCAGCGAGGGAGTCTGAGCTCGCGATAGCGACGGCTACCCCGCACTGATGGCGCACCAGCCAGACCGAGAGCCCGGCCGTGACCAGCCGGTCGTGCAGTGCCTGCAGGTCAGCCGCCGTTTCGGGATGGACGGGCGCGATCGGGCGCAGAGGACGTACGGCGACGGTGCTGACCATGGGTTTACTCTTTCGAGAGCGAGCGTCCAAAAGCCTCGCCTATCGAGACAGTAACAGAATTCTAGACTGCCGCAGGATGTCCGATGACCAACGACATCATTAACGAACGGAAAACGTGACGTCGGGCGGCGGCATGGTCTTCGCCGGCGACCCGGAGGAGATCGCCGAGCGCATCATCGACCTGCATCGAAGTACGCGAGGGGTAGGCCGAGTCCGCGTTCGTGGTCAGCGAGCCGACTCCGCTCGACACGTTGACGATGCGGGCGTCCGGCGACTCGCGCAGCAGCGGCAGCACGGTCAGGCCGTTCGCGATCAGTTCCCGGGCGACCTGGAGACCGACCCCTTGATTGGCCCCGGTGACCAGGGCGGTGCGGTTATCGGACACGACCCTGCCCCCCTGCGTTGCCCTGCGTGCGGTACTGCGACGGCCGATCGGCGGGGCGGAGGTAGAGGTCCCGGATCTGGCTAGTGCGCGCTGAAGATCTCGTCGGTTGTCTTGGCGTCTAGTGCCCGGTCGAACCAGGTGGCGAGCTGGGTCAAGTCAGCGCAGGATGTGACGAGCTCCAACTGGGCGTCGGCGAGCTCGAGGCCGCGGGCCCGGATGACCTTGATCAGGTCCTCGATCTTGGACTTGACCGCGCCTTTCTCAAGGCCTTTCTCAAGGCCTTTCTCAAGGCCTTTCTCCTCGCCTTGCTGGAGCAGTCCGTCGACGAAGGTGCTGTGGAATTTGGGGCTGGCCATGAGTGCCTCCAGTTCGCCGCGGGCAGCTGTGTCGGCTACTCCGAGGATAATCGTTGAAAGGGCGGCCGTGTCGGCGTGGCCGGCCCCGGCCTGCTCGATCGCGGTCAGGACGGCGTCCCGGCCGCCGGGGGTCGCGAGGTCGATGGCCTTGGTCGCCCCGGCGAGGATGACCAGGTAGGGGCTGGCGTCTTCCCAGCTGGGGAACGTCCGGGGATCGACCACGATCGGGTAGAGGTCGAAGCCGGGGTGGCCGGTGGGGATGACCCGGCGGCACCGGGCCGCCTCGCGCGGGTCCCAGCAGATCACCACCAGGATCGCCCGGGGCACCTTGTTGGCCTTGATGGCGGTGGTGAGGTAGACCGGCCAGCTGACCTTCTTGGTCTTCCGGTCCCGGCCCTGCGGCTCGATCACGACGGCCAGGACCGGCTTATTGGTCTGCTGATCGGAGAGGACGACGACCATGTCCGCGAAGTACTGGGCGGGCGCGACCTGGCTCATATCCGCGGAGCCGAGCGCGCCGGTGACCCTGGCCGGCAGCCGCAGTCGCGGCAGCACGCGGCGCAGCAGGTCGGCCACCACGTCGGGCTGCTGGCGGATGACCTCGAGGGGCGCTTCATGTTCAAGGGAGGGCATGCCACCAATGTAAATGGCCTGATGAGTTCGGAGTCACATTGGATTATAAGTATCACTCGAAAGCAACAATGATCTTACTTTGGCAACAGGTTGCCCCGCGGGGACCGCCTGACATTCTGAAGGGCTGCGCTGTCGTACCGGTGAGGACGACAACAAGAGGTGAGGGGACTCCGATGAACAACTTTCGGGCCATTGCCGACCGGGTTGAGATCGAGGCGCTGCGGGGTGAGTTCACCGACGCGGCGATGATGCGCGACCGGCCGCGGCTGGCGTCGCTGTTCACGCCGGACGGCACCCTGCGGATGCCCAACATCCCGGTCGAGCAGGTCGGGCGGGAGGCGATCCTGACCGGGGGCGAGCGGCTGCAGAGCCAGTGGGATTTCTTCGTGCAGACCACGCACCCGGGCACGATCCTGCTTGACGGCGACACCGCGACCGGGCGCGCCTACATCCAGGAACTCGCGCGCACGGTTGACGGACGCCAGGGTCTGAACTACGCCGTCTACCACGACCGCTATCAGCGCACCGTCGAGGGTTGGAAGTTCGCCGAGCGGGTGTACGAGGTCAGGTACCTCGACACCTCCCCGCTGGCGGGCACGGCGCCGCCCGCGGCGCAGGACTCCGCTGCTGGCCCGGCTGTCGCCGCGTCCTTCGCCGACCCGGCATCGGCGCAGCAGCTGGAGCGGGCGGCTGCCGCGCTGCGTGACCACGGCTTCGGGGCCGAGATCCTCGACGACGCAGCAGCCGCGCGCAGCCGCGTCAGGGACCTGGTCCCCGAGGGGGTCAGCGTGCTCACCGGAGCCAGCGAGACCCTCCGGCTGTCAGGTATCGACGAGGACATCAACGCCAGCGGCCGGTACGACGCCATCAGGCCGCGCATCCTCGCCATCGACCGCGCCACCGGCGCCGACGAGATCAGAAAGCTGGTGGCCAGCCCCGAGTTCGTCGTCAACAGCGTGGTCGCGGCCACCGAGACCGGCTCGCTCGTTCTCGCCTCGGGCAGCGGCAGCCAGATCCCGGCCAACGCGGGCGGCGCCGCTCACGCGGTCTGGGTCGTCGGCGCGCAGAAGGTGGTGCCCGACCTGAGCACGGCGCTGCGCCGCCTCGAGGAGCACGCGCTCCCGCTGGAGAGCGCCCGCGCCCAGGCGGTCTACGGGATGCCCAGCGCCGTCAACCGCCTGCTCATCCTCAACGCGGAACTCCACCCGGGGCGCGGCACGGTGCTGCTGCTGCGCGAGGCCATCGGCTACTGATCCGCCGCCGGCACTGCGCGGTTCCCCTTGTTGCTCGCGGACGGCTACTGGCGGATCAGGACGAGGGTGCTGCGGGCCTCGATGTGCACGCTGTCTTCGGCGTGCAGGTCGGGCCTGGTCTCCCCGTCTTGGAAGGTGTCCACCGCGACGTGCCACTTCTCGCCGATCGCGGTGCCTGGCAGCCGGAACTCGACCGGCTCGTGGTGGCCGTTGAACAGGATTAGGAACGAGTCATCGGTGACCGGGTCGCCTTCCTGATCGGGCTCGGTGATGGCCTGGCCGTTGAGGAACACGGCGACCGTGCGGGCCTCGTCCCAGTGCCAGTCGCTGTCCTGCATCCGGTTTCCGTCGGGCAGGAACCAGGCCAGGTCGCCGATGCTGCCGTCCGGCTTGTCGCCGCGGAAGAAGCGGCGCCGGCGCAGCACCGGGTGATCGCGGCGCAGGTGCACGAGCCGCCGGGTGAAGTCGAGCAGGTCCTGCCGGGGCTGGTCGAGGTGCCAGTCGACCCAGGACAGCTCGTTGTCCTGGCAGTAGGCGTTGTTGTTGCCCTGCTGGGTGCGGCCGAGTTCGTCGCCGTGGGCGATCATCGGCACCCCCTGGGAGAGCAGCAGCGTGGTCAGCAGGTTGCGCTGCTGGCGGGCGCGGAGCGACCGGATCTGCGGGTCGTCGGTCTCGCCCTCGGCGCCGCAGTTCCAGGACTGGTTGTCGTCGGAGCCGTCCTGGCCGCCCTCGCCGTTGGCGTCGTTGTGCTTGTCGTTGTAGGAGACGAGGTCGCGGAGGGTGAAGCCGTCGTGGGCGGTGACGAAGTTGATGCTGGCGAGCGGGCGGCGGCCGTCGCTCTGGTACAGGTCGGCGGAGCCGGCCAGCCGGGAGGCGAACTCGGGCAGGGTGGCTTCGGCGCCGCGCCAGAAGTCGCGGATGGTGTCGCGGTAGCGGCCGTTCCATTCGGTCCACAGGGGCGGGAAATTGCCGACCTGGTAGCCGCCCTCGCCGATGTCCCACGGCTCGGCGATGAGCTTGACCTGGCTGATCACCGGGTCCTGCTGGACCAGGTCGAAGAACACCGACAGCTTGTCGACCTCGTGGAACTGGCGGGCCAGGGTGGCGGCAAGGTCGAACCGGAACCCGTCCACGTGCATGTCCTCGACCCAGTAGCGCAGCGAGTCCATGATCAGCTGGAGGACGTGCGGGTGGCGCATGAGCAGGCTGTTGCCGGTGCCGGTGGTGTCGAAGTAGTGCGCGGGATCATCGTCGACGAGCCGGTAGTAGGAGGCGTTGTCGATGCCCTTGAACGACAGCGTCGGGCCCAGCTCGTTGCCCTCGGCGGTGTGGTTGTAGACCACGTCGAGGATGACCTCGATGCCGGCCGCGTGCAGGGCCTTGACCATCGCCTTGAACTCGGTCACCTGCTGCCCGCGGCTGCCGGAGGAGGAGTAGGCGTTGTGCGGGGCGAAGAAGCCGATGGTGTTGTAGCCCCAGTAGTTCGACAGCCCGCGCTCGATCAGGTGCGGGTCCTGGACGAACTGGTGCACCGGCATGAGCTCGATCGCGGTGACCCCGAGCCACGTCAGGTAATCGACGATGGCCGGGTGGCCGATGGCGGCGTAGGTGCCGCGGATCTCCTCGGGCACGCCCGGGTGCGTCTGGGTGAGGCCCTTGACGTGCGCCTCGTAGATAACGGTGTGGTGGTAGGCCAGATCCGGGGCGCGGTCGTCGCCCCAGTCGAAGGTGGTGTCGGTCACCACCGACACCATCGTGTGGCCGAGGCTGTCCATGGTGTCGTTCGGCTCGTCGGGGGCGTCGAAACGGTAGCCGAAGAGGGACTCGTCGCCGTCGATCTGGCCGTCGATCGCCTTGGCGTACGGGTCGAGGAGCAGCTTGGCCGGATTGCAGCGCTGGCCCTGATCGGGGTCGTAGGGCCCGTGGACCCGGAAGCCGTAGCGCTGGCCGGGGCCGACGCCCGGTAGGTAGCCGTGCCACACGAACCCGTCCAGCTCGGTCAGATCGACGCACTCCTGCGACCCGTCCTCCGCGATCAGCGCCAGCTCGACCCGCTGGGCTGCCTCCGAGAAGAGCGAGAAGTTGGTGCCGGATCCGTCGTACGTGGCTCCCAGCGGGTACGAACGGCCAGGCTTGATCCTCATCGTGCGATCCACGCATCCCTTCGGGGTGACCGTTGCCGACGTCTCCCCGTTACCCCGGAATCCGGGACTCACGCCGGCCGCGTTCGTGTCGGCAGCGCCTGTCACTCGCGCAACTCTGATTGAGACTTTCGACCAGCTGCGTTACCGCCCAGTTGGGCCGGCCGCTCGCCGGACATGGGCATACGCCTCGGACTGGCGGCACCTGGATGGCAGCCTGCACATCGAAAAAGCTCGACCAGCGGCTGCGCGAGCTCGGCGCCGCCTTCGCCGGGCTGGGCAGCACCGAGGACATCGAAGAGATGCTCAAGGTCATTCACGCGCCCGGCAGGACCTCGCTGCGGGATGTCTTCTTCGTGAACGCGATGCTCGACGTCGCGCAGCAGACCGCGACGAACGCCGCGCAGCAGCGTGCCGCCCTGCGTGACGCCGTCCTGCTCATCGGCGAGGACACGGCGACTAGATCCGGTCGCCATGTCGTGAGCGCGCGCCGACGAGGGACTGCCATGTGCGGGGGACGCGAAGTTACGGGTCCGTTCGGAAAAACAAAAACATCGGTCCCCCGGCGCTCCGCTTTTTCGTCTCTTGCGCCTCTTCCGTCTCGTTTGCATTGCCGTCGCCGAGCGTCAGCGTCATTGTGTTCCGTTGGGGGCAGCCGGCGACCCGAAGTGCACACGCTGGCGCTGTTGGGGGTCGGGGCGCGACCCGAAGTGCACACGATCACGGCGGACGGCCGACGCAGCGGGTTCGGTCACTCCGCGAGTGGGTCGGGCGGGTCGGATGGTGCGCGAGGGGTGTGAGGGTGGGCGGGCCGGCGGGACGTCAAGGGCACGCGGGACGTCAAGGGCACGCGGGACGTCAGGGCGGGTGGGGGCGGGATCAGGGACGGAATGGGGAATCTTCCCGAGGCGGGCGAGCGGGCGGGCGGCCGATGATGGGGTCATGGAAACCAACGATGTTCCCCCGCAGGACGACGGCCGCGACAGCGCGGGCGCCGGAAACCGAGCCCGGCCGCGGACGCTGCGGCGTTCCTCGCACGACCGGCTCTTGGCCGGGGTGGGGGCGGGCGTCGCCGATTACCTCGGCACCGATGTGACCGCCACCCGAGTCGGCCTGGGCGTGGTCGCCGTTCTCGGTCACGTGGCGATCCCGGCCTACGCGGCCGCGTGGGCGCTGATCCCTGAAGAGGGCAAGTCCCGGTCCCGCGCGGCCGAGTTCCTCGACTCGGTGGCCGACCGGGTGGACTCGGCGGCCAACCGCGGGCGGCAGGCTTAGCCCCTGCCGTCGGCCGGCCTGGCGAGCGGGGTGGTTTTCCTGGCCGGGTCGGACAGGCGCCGCGGACCGTTCGATATAAGGGTTTTGGGTTTCGGGGTGAGATGGGGAGGACCGACGTGGCGAGGGTGCGGCGGTCGGCGACGAGGACATGGGCTGACGGCAGCGGAGTCCAGCCGGGCATCGGCCAGCCGGAGCTGGCCACCAGGACGGCGTCGTCGGTGACCTGGTAAGCCAGGTCGAAGTAGGCGGCGACCTCGTCCGGGTCCTCGCCGTGCCCGCGCTCCCGCAACCGGTCGGCCGGGACCATCGACCGGTCGTAGAACGAGATCGCGTACAGCGCGTCGGGCGCCAGCAGGATCGCGTTCAGGCTGCCGGTCGTGTAGCCCTGGGAGATGGCGGCGGTGGTGTCGGCGATGGCCGCGACCATGTCGCCGTCGCGCTCCGCCAGCCGCCACATCACGTGCAGGAAGTAGCGCTCGCTGTCGGTGGTGCCGGCCAGCCTTCGCTCCCACTCGGGGGGCAGCATCTCGCCCAGCCGTTCCTGCGGGTGGATGGCGCCGTTGTGGGCGAACGTGTAGTCGCCGTACTGGAACGGGTGGGTGTTGACGTCGATGACGGGCAGGCCCGGGGTTGCCCAGCGCAGGTGCAGCAGGCCGAGGTCGCCGAGCGGCTGCCAGGCGAGCTTGTCGTATTCGGGCTCGCGGTCGGCCCGGGCGGGCGACTTCCAGGCCGCGGGCCTCGAGCCCGCGTACCAGGCCATTCCCCAGCCGTCCCCGTGCAGGTCGGACAGGCTGGTGAAGGCGCGGAAGCTCTCGGTGCCCAGGAGTTCGCCGACGGACGCGGCGTCACGCGAGCAATAGCCAAGCAGACGGCACATGAAGGATTAGCTCTCCTAAAGGAACTTGCCCATTCCGCCGCCGACGTCAATGGACGCGCCGGCGATGTAACTCGCCCGGTCGCTGGCCAGGAACGCGACGAGCCCGGCAACCTCATCGGACCGCCCGAACCGGCCCAGCGGAACCTCCGCCTTCGCGAGCTGGCCGAAGAACTCGTCGGCCGGCATCTCGGGGGCGCGCTTGTTGTGGATGTTCTCCCATTGTGGGGTCTCGACGAATCCGATGTTCACGCTGTTGACGAGAATCCCCTCCGCCCCCAGCTCGATCGAGAGCGCCTTGGACAGGCTAAGGCAGGAGGCGCGGTTGACCGACGAGGCCAGGAAGGCCGGGTCCGGGTAGCGGGCGTAGAGGGCGTTGATGTTGATGACCCGGGGCGCGGCGCTCGACCGCAGCTGCGGCAGGGCGGCGCGGATGCAGCGGATCTGCGAGAACAGCTTCACCTCGATGTCGTCGTGCCAGTCGTCGTCGGTCAGCGTGGCGAACCGGCCCGGCCGGGCCCCGCCCGCGTTGTTGACGAGGATGTCGAGCCCGCCGAGGGCCGCGGTCGCGGCCGCGATGAAGTCGGTCACCTGCGCCGGGTCGGTCACGTCGCAGGTCAGCGCCAGCAGCTGCCGCGCGTGCGGTTCAGGGCCGGCGGCCGCGCGGAGCTCGGCGGCGGTCTCCTCTAGTTCGCCCGCGTGCCGGGAGCAGATGGCGACGGCGGCGCCTTCGGCCAGCAGTTCGGCGGCGATCGCCTTGCCCAGCCCCTTGGAGCCGCCGGTGACGACGGCCCGACGGCCGGCCAGCCCGAGCTCCACCTACTCCTCACCCGCCGCGACGCCCTCGGCGTTGGCGTCTTCGGCCTTCGCCGCGCTCGCGGCCGCCTGCGCTTCCGCCAGCTTGAGGAGGCTGCTGCGCGGGGGCGAGAAGACG
Source organism: uncultured Actinomycetota bacterium (assembly GCA_963836195.1). Classification (GTDB taxonomy): domain Bacteria; phylum Actinomycetota; class Actinomycetes; order Streptosporangiales; family Streptosporangiaceae; genus Trebonia. Next base: position 165,955 of record CAWIIX010000009.1, read on the forward strand.
TCGATCTCCAGGCAGTGGGTGTCGGTCGTCCAGGCGCCGTGCGGAACCCAGGACGGGACGACGGCGACGTCGCCCTTGCGCATGACGCGCACGTCGCCGTCGAGGTCGAAGGTGAACTCGCCTTCGATGACGACGACGATCTGCTCCTCCTCGTGGACGTGGCGGGGGGCGACCGCGCCGGGCTCGAAGCTGACGAAGTTGGTCATCGCCTTCTGGCCGAGCACCGGCCGGAAGCCGAGCCCGGGCAGGAACTCGACCGGGGTAAGCGCGTCCACGTTGACGTACCGGCCGGGGCCGGCCGGGGTGCCGCCCTCGGTGGTGAAGTGGCTGGCGGCATCGCCAAGCGAGCTGCCCTCGTCGGCCTCATCGGCCGGCTGCTGGTGCGCGGCATCACTCATGTGTCCTCCGTGCTGCTTAACGTCTGATGTGCTGCGGAAGTTGCTGCGGAAATTACAGTGCGCTCTTCACCACGTCGGCGATCCGGCGGATGCCTTCGTCGATGAGGTCGTCGGCGACCCGGCTGTAGGCGAGCCGGATCTGATTGCCCCCCACCCCCGCGTCGGCCAGGTAGAAGGGCCGTCCGGGCACGTAGGCGACCTTCTGCGCGCGGGCGGCGGCCGACAGGGCGACCGTGTCGACGCCTGCCGGGCAGGTCAGCCAGACGTAGAATCCCCCGGCCGGCGTCGTCCAGGCGCTGCCGTCGGGCATGTGGGCGGCCAGCGCCTCCGTCGTCAGCCGCGCCCGCCTCCCGTACAGGAGCCGGGACTCGGCGATCTGGCGGTCCATGTGACCGCCGCGGCCGTACTCCTCCAGCATCCGCTGGCCGAGCGCGCCCGCGCACTGGTCGGAGTTCTGCTTGGCGATGACGAGCCGGCCGACGACCTCGGCCGGCCCGGCCGCCCAGCCCATCCGGAATCCGGGCGAGAAGATCTTGGAGAACGTGCCCGCCTGGAGCACCACATCGGGGGCCAGCGACCACATGCTGGCCGGCCGGGCGGCGTCGTTCTCCACCGGGCCGAAACCGAGCTCGCGGTAGGCCACGTCCTCCAGGATCAGGAAGTCGTAGCGGCGGGCCAGGTCAACCAGCTCCACGCGGCGCTCGGCGCTCATCGACAGGCCGGTCGGGTTCTGATAGTCGGGGATCGTGTAGACGATCTTCGGGCGCAATCCCCCGGCCAGCAGGTCTTTGAGGACGTCGACGCGCATCCCGGCGTCGTCGACGGGGACGCCGCGCACGTCGGCCTCGTAGCCGCGGAACGCCATCAGCCCGCCCAGGTAGGTCGGCGCCTCGACGACGACGACGTCGCCGGGATCGACGTAGCTCTTGGCCAGCAGCTCCATGCAGTCGATGCCGCCGCTGGTGATCATCAGCTCGCCCGCGCCGGGGGCCCGCCCGTCGGTGGCCGCCAGCCGCCCGGACACGTAGTCCCGGAGGCCGGCCAGGCCCTCGGTGGCCGAGTACTGCAGCGCCACCCCGGGCTCGTCGGCGATCAGGCTGGCGGCGATGCCGGCCAGGGTGCCGGTCTGGAACGTGGCCGGCTCGGGGAACCCGCCGGAGAACGTGATGACGTCGGTAGCGCCGGCCAGCGAGAGGATCGCGGTGATCTCGGAGCCGCCGAGCGCATGCGTGCGGCGCGCGAGCCGCTGGTCCCAGCTGCGGCGGGCGGCCCCGCGATCCTCGCCTCGATCAAGGCCCAGCTGTCCCTGCTGTCCCTGCTGCCCCGTCGCTGCGGTCATCGGCGTGACTCCCCTTCTCGATGGAAGTTGACCCTTGACACCATGATCTTTCAATTGTAAGAATCCTCTTTAACGCATCTTACAATCAAAAAGTTCTCTTTATCGATCATAGCTCATCCAAATCGTACCGACGATAGGCAACCTTCCAAATGGCAATCGACCCTGCGCCGTTGGCCAAGCTGGCTGAGGTGTCGCCGCCGCCCAGGCCCGAGGTGGAGGTGGACGACTTCGACCTGGCGCTGCTGCGCGCGCTGGCGGCCGACTCCCGGCAGTCGCAGCGAGCGCTCGCCCGGCAGATCGAGATGTCGCCGCCGGCGGTGGCCGACCGGCTCGCCCGGCTCGAGCGCAGCGGGGTGATCCGCGGGTACCGGGCCGACATCGACTGGGCGGCGCTCGGGCTGCCGGTGGTGGTGTACCTGGCGGTGACCGCCGCGGCCGGGATGGACCTGAGCGAGATCATCCGCCAGATCCAGGAGCTGCCGGAGGCCGAGACCATGAGCGTCGTGACCGGCAGCCTCGACCTGCTGGTGCGGCTGCGGGTCCGCGACCACACCCATCTGCGACAGCTCCTGCTGGCCAAGATCTTCCAGATCACCGGCGTGCAGCGGACCGAGACGTTCCTGTCCATCGCCGACATCGACCCCGACAACTTCACCGCCGCGCTGCTCGAGGACATGATCCAGCAGCGCGACGCCGCGTCCCGCACCTGACCGGAGGCTCAATCCAGTGGGCACCAGCAACCCCTCGCACGGAATCAACGGCGTCGGCCAGCACGGCTTCGTCGCCCGGCACGGCCTGTACAGCGCCGAGCAGGCGGCGGCGGCGGACGAGGTCGCCGCGCGCATCCGCGAGCTCGGCCTGAGCACCGTCCGGCTGGTCGTGGTCGACCAGCACGGCGTGCCGCGCAGCAAGTCGCTGTCGGCCGAGGTGGCGACCGCCGCCCTGTCGAACGGCCTGGACTTCTCCGGCGCGATCTACAGCCTCGACAGCGGCAACCAGGTGTTCGTGCCCGCCTTCGCGGCGGGCGGCGGGTTCGGGATCGACGAGCTGACCGGGTTCCCTGACGTGGTCCTGGTGCCGGACCCGAGCACGTTCCGGGTCCTTCCGTGGGCGGACCGGACCGGCTGGATGCTGTGCGACGTCTACTTCTCCAGCGGCGCGCCGATGCCGCTTGACGGGCGGGGCCTGATGCGGCGGGCGCTGTCCTCGCTGGCCGACGCCGGGTACGACTACCTCGCCGGGATCGAGATCGAGTACTACATCGTCAAGGTCGACTCCGACCGGATCGAGCCCGAGAACGCCGGGTTCACCCCGGCTCCGCCGGCCGTCAGCGTCTTCCAGCGCGGCTACCAGTACCTGTCCGAGGTGCGGCTGGACAGCGTCTCGGGAACGCTGGAGGCGATCCGCGACGGCCTGAACGCGGTCGGGCTGCCGCCGAGGTCGATGGAGGACGAGTGGGGTCCCGGCCAGATGGAGTTCAGCTTCAGCCCGATCGGCGGGCTGGCGGCGGCCGACGCGGTGGTGCTGTTCCGTTCCGCGGTCAAGCAGATGTGCCAGCGCCGCGGGCTGCTGGCGACGTTCATGTGCCGCCCGGCGCTGCCGAACTTCTTCTCCTCCGGCTGGCACCTGCACGAGTCGCTGATTTCCCGCGCCGACGGGCGCAACGCGTTCGCCAGCGAGGATGAGACGCTGTCGCCGGTCGGGCGCCAGTTCGTGGCCGGGCTGCTCGAGCACGCGCTGCCGATGACGCTGTTCGCCTCGCCCACCGTCAACGGCTACAAGCGCTACCGGCCGTACTCGTTCGCGCCCGACCGGGTCTGCTGGGCGGTCGAGAACCGCGGCGCGCTGGTGCGGGTGCAGGGCGCGGCGGGCGACTCCAACAGCCATGTGGAGAACCGGATCGGCGAGCCGGCCGCGAATCCGTACCTCTATATGGCGGCCAACATCGCGGCCGGCCTCGACGGCATCCGCCGGAAGCTGGATCCGCCGGCGCCGGTCGAGGCCGACCCGTACGCGGCCGAGGCGACCATGCTGCCGACGTCGCTCCGCGAGGCGGTCGGGGCGCTGGTGGAGGACAGCTTCTACCGCAAGGCGTTCGGCGACCCCGTCGTCGACTACCTCATCCAGATGAAGCGAGCCGAGCTCGCCCGCTACGAGTCCGCCATCGCCGAGAACCCGCCGCCGGACGGGCAGGACGTCAGCGACTGGGAGATGCGCGAGTACTTCGAGTTCTACTGAGGACGAAAAATGACCCTCCAACACATCGTCTTGTTCAGCTTTCCCACCGCGCTCAGCGCCTCGGACGAGGACCGGCTGCGCGCGATGGTGGCGTCCTGGCCGCGGGAGATCGGCCTGATGACCAAGTGCCGGCTGGGCACCGACATCACCGGGGCCCGCACCCGCGGGTACTCGCACCTGCTGTTCACCGAGTTCCCCGACTTCGTCGCGATGACCGCCTACCGCGACCACCCCGTCCACCAGGCCTTCCTGGCGTGGCTGAACGAGCGCGACTGCGTCCCGCTTGCCTTCGACTACGTCCTCGATGACCAGACCGTCCTCATGCCCGAGTAACACCCGCACGGTAAGGAACCTCCCCATGGCCCAGATCAGTTCTGGCCCGAGCGTCGCGCGCCAAGACGCGCTCGCGCGCGGCAGCCTGCGACTCCCTGACGCGATCGCCATTTCCGTCTCCGTGCTCGCCCCGGGCATGGCGATGCTGCTCAACGTGTCCGGGGTGGCCGCCACCAGCGGCGGCTCGACGCCGTTGGCGTTCCTGCTCGGCGGCATCGCCTGCCTCGCGCTCGCGTTTGTGGTCATCGGGTTCACCCGGCGGATGGCGTCGGCCGGCTACGCCTACACCTACGCCAGCCGCAGCCTCGGCAAGGGCGCGGGGTTCATGGCCGGATGGCTCTACTTCTTCGGCATGATCTGCTTCGTCCCGATGACGATGTCCGGGGTCGGCTATCTGGCGGCCGACCTGCTCCACCTCAGCCCCAGCCTGTGGATCGTGTTCTTCTTCATCGGGATGGCGCTGTTCCTGTTCCTGTCGGTCATCAGGATTCGGGTCACCACCCGGGTGCAGTTGTACGTCGGCATCGCGACGGTCGTCATCATCTTGATCGTCGACCTGGTGACGACGGCCAAGGGCGGCAGCCACGGGCAGGCGCTGTCGTCGTTCACCTTCGGGCACTCGCTGCGCGGCGGCTTCAGCGGCGTCTTCTACGGGATCATTCTGGGCGTCACCTCTTACATCGGATTCGAGACGGCGGCCGACTTCGGCGAGGAAACCTCCAACCCGCGCCGCTTCATCCCGATCGCGGTGATCGCGGCCACCGCCTTCGCCGTCATCTTCTACCTGTGGACCACCTACTCGATCACGATCGGCTACGGCGTCAACAACGGGGCCAAGTTCGCCGCCGACCCGATCGCGCTGAAGACCACCGCGATCACGTTCGTCGGCTCCTGGCTCGGCACGCTGGTCGAGATCGGCGGCATGCTGTCGGCCTTCATCGTGTGCGTGGCCTGCGCGACCGCCGCGTCGCGGACGCTATTCGCGATGGGCCGCGAGGGCGTGCTGCCCGCTGCCCTTGGCCGCACGTCGCCCCGGTTCAAGACGCCGGTCAACGCGACGATCTGCGTGGCCGTCCTTGCGACGGTGATGGCGCTGCTGGTCGGGTACCCGTTCTCCGACAGCGCGTTCGGCGAGCCGTTCAGCAACTACTACTTCTGGGCCACGACTGGCACGCTGGTGATCATCGTCGTCTACATCATGCTCTGCATCGGCGGCATCGTGTTCTTTTACCGCACCCGCGACTCGCGCCGATGGAACCCGCTCGTCCACGTCGTGGTGCCACTGGTCGGCGCGGTCGTGTTCGGCGCGGCCCTGTACGGGTCGGTGCACCCGACCCCGACCGGCATCCTCGCCTGGACCCCGTGGCTGTCGCTGGTGTGGCTGGCCGTCGGCGTCGGGATCCTGTTCTGGCTGCGAGCGCGACGGCCCGAGGCGGTCGCGCAGATCGGCTCGATCCTGGGCGAGGAGGGCGGCGCCGACGCCGATATCCTCGACGCCTAAGGCCCACGCGTCCCGGTCGGGTGACCGGGTGATGCCGGAGGCGCGGAACAGGTCGCGGATACCGTCCCGCACGCCCTGATCGCGGGCTCGGCTGACCCACTCCTCGGGCGAGTTGCCGGCCAGGTCGGCCAGGGCCGGCAACTCGGCGAGCAAACGGGAAATGAGGTCGCCCTGACCGACCAGCTTGCGGGGCTCACCGGAACGTTCGGTCAGATAGCCGTGGTGAGACACGTACAGCCAGCATTGCGACAGCGCCTGAACGGGCGTCAGTCGGACAGCACACGACCCGGGCACCTGCACGCGGTCATAATTGGGTTCCGTTTTATCCATCGCCTGCAGCTCCTCGGGGGCGAGCCACGTTACCCACATCGGCCGCGACGTCGCCAACAGGTCAGGAACCGGGGTCGCGGGTACGTAGCCGGCCTTGCTGACGTGCGCGGACACGCCGACGCAGAGTCCGTCCACGGTCACCGCGGTGACGGGCACGGACGCCGTCAGGCCCGCCGTCGACAGCTTGCGCCGTATCTCAGCCGGCGCGGCGTTGGACCCGACCGCCAGCACCGGGGCCCGGTCCCCGGTCAGCGCCGCCCCGCGCTCGGCGAGGACCTCATCGAGAGCCTTGCTCTTCCCCGGGGCGAGCTCGACGCGCCACGCCCCGACCGCGGCCGCCGACGGGCGAACGACGAGCACGGCGGCGTCGGTCACGAGCACGGCTGGACTATCCGGCGCCGCGCCCGGGTAGGTCAACGGCGCGGCGATCGGATCAGGCGCCTCGGCTGCGGTCACGTGGCATCCGTTTCGTATACGAGAGTGTTCCGCCGGCGTTGCTGGTGCTAGCACGAGAGTAGAGGCCCCCGCGTTCGCCGGCAGGCGCATCGCGGTCTCATCCTGGTGGCGCGCCTGCGGGTATCCGGCCGCTCGGAGGAATGCACAGTTCCCTTGGCGTCTAGTTAGTCGTACGCTACGGGACAAGCATGGACATTAGGGGATGGGGGGGACATTGGACGATGCCCTGTATACCGATGATGTCGATTCGGCCGTGATGCGCGCACGAGACGACCGGTGAGCATGCAACGGACGTTGACTCGCGAATCGCTGGCCGGCGCCTTCTCCGCTGGCGTGGGGTCGGCTGAGCTGGTGGGGATCGAGGTCGAGAACGGCCTCGTGGATCAGGTGACCGGTTGCAGCGTTCCCTACGACGGCCAGCAGGGCGCGAAGGCCCTGCTTGACCTCGTGGTCCGGGAGTTGGACGGGAAACCCCTGTTTGACCTCGCCGATGAGAACGGTGTGCATCCCATTGGAGTGGAACTCCCCAATGGGGCCAGTTTCACGCTTGAGACCGGAGGGGCGCTCGAGTACGCGTCGAAGCCGACGGCCAGTTTGGTTCAGTCGGTCCGCGTCGCCGAGGCGGATCTGCTGCACACCGCCGCCATAGCCGGACGACTTGGCATCGCCTTGCTCTCCGGCGCCTGCCTGCCGTTCACGCCGCGAGCGAAAATACCCTGGATACCGAAACCCCGGGTCAAGGTGATGCGGGACTACTTTAGCCAGCTCGGCGAGTCCGGCAAGCATGCCGAGGCGGTGATGGGCATTACGTTGTCCACGCAAACGTCACTCGATTACCTGTCCGGCCAGGATTTCATGGACAAGCTCCGCCTCCATGTCCTCGCGGCGCCCATCGTATCCGCCTTGTTTGTGAATTCGCCGATCGCCGACGGCGGTTATTCGGGGGTTCTGTCGCGGCGAATGCAGTACTGGCAGAGATTCGATCCGCGGCGCTGCGGCGTACTGGAGTTCGCGTTGCCAGAGAACGCGTGCGTGGACGATTTCTTCGACTGGACGCTCCGGCTCCCGATGATCTACCGTGACGGTCAGCGGGCACATGTCGCGGCCCCCTACCGTACCTTCGGCGACCTGATGAACGACGGGTTCGGCGATGGCACGTGGCCCACCCTGGCGGACTGGGAGCTGCATCTTTGCCAAGTGTGGCCGCATGTGCGCCCGCGCAGCACGCTGGAGCTGCGGGCGTCGGACGGGTTGCCGTGGCCCTACTTTTCCGCCGCGCCCGCCATCTGGGTTGGCTTGACCTATGATCCGGCAGTTCGTAAAGAGGCGTCGTCCCTGTTGTCCGAGCTCACTCCGTGTCAGCTTGAGCGCGCGTTTGACGACATAGCGGTTAAAGGCCTGGCGGCATCCGTTGGCCCTCATCCGGTCCGGGATCTCGCCCATGAACTCCTGCGTCTTGCCCGCCAGGGCCTGGAGAATCGAGTCGCCGCTGGGGTTGACCCGCCGGAGGTCCTGTCCTACCTTGAGCCGCTCGAGCAAGTAGACGGGGACGGCGAAACATTTGCCGATAAGTGCCTTACGCTCTGGGACAGCGAGCTCGGGCAATCACCGGAAGCTTATGTTCGCCGATTTCGGATTCCATTCGAGGGGGGCCGTTCGGCGTAGGAGACCGCCGGGTTTCCCTCTCGGCGTAGACAACGAACGCCTCCGGGGCGGGTTGTCCGGGAACGGGTAGCCCCGATCCATGACATCCACCCTGAGCGTCAACGTCTTCACCGCCCCGGAGAAGGCCATCATCGGGGAGCGGCCCCGACCGTGGGGCCGGCCATGGCCTGGGACGCGACGACCTCGACGTTGATATTCGGGGAGAACGACGCTGTCTTGGTCGACACCCTCACCACCGCCGACGAGGCCGAGGCGCTGGCCCGCTGGATCGAGCTGCACCATCGAAACCTCAGCACGATCTACGTCACCCACATGCACATCGACCATTACGGCGGCCTGAGCGTCCTGCGACGGCACTTCCCCGACGCCCGGGCCATCGCCACCCCGAAGTCGGTCGAGCTGATGCCGAAGACGTCGCAGGAGCTGGCGGTGTACCGCAAGTTCCTCCCCGGGCTGCCGACCGAGATCACGGTGCCCGAGCCGTACGACAAGGACGTCTTCACCCTCGAGGGCCGGGAGCTGCACATCATCGAGCAGGGCACAACCGACGCCGACGCCAGCACCTCCGTATACGTTCCGTCCATCGACCTCGTCGTCGGCGGCGACGTGTTCTATAACCAGTGCCACATGATGGTCGCCGCCTCCACGCCGGAGAGCCGCGCCAACTGGATCGCCGACCTTGACCGCCTGACCGCCCTGAAACCGAAGATGGCGGTGGCGGGGCACAAGAAGGTCGGCCTGCCCGACACCCCGGACGCGATCGAGGGCACCAAGCGCTATCTGACCGACTTCGGCCGGCTCAAGGAGTCGAGCTCCAGCGACCAGGAGCTCTACGACGCGATGACCGGGCTCTATCCGGACTGGGCGAGCAACCAGACCTGGCTGATGTTCGGTCTGGGCTGACGCTGGCGGCACGGTCAGCGGTGGGCGCTCATCCCCCGGCGGGCGGCGGGCGTCAGCCGGTGACGGGGACGCTCACGTGCGAGGAGGAAGGGGCGGCCGCGGGCTGGATGGCCTGGGCGAAGTTGAACACCCGGGTCGGGTCGTACGTGCGCTTGATCTGCTGCAGCCGGGGGTAGTTGCCGCCGTAGTAAGCCTGCTGCCAGTTGGGCTGCTCCGGGTCGATGTAGTTCTGGTAGGCCTGGCCGCTCGCGTACGGGCGCATCGACTTCCAGTAGCCGAGGATCCAGGCGTGCTGGTTGTTGATCTCGGCGCTGGTCGTTCCGGCCGGGTTCCAGTTGGTGGTGTACTGCGCGTCGAACAGGGCGTTGCGGTGCACGAAGGCCGTCGCACCGGGCGCGACCCGGTTGACGGCGCCGCCGAGGGCGTCGAAGGCGATGCCGCCGGCCGCGCCCCGGCCGCCCCGCACGGGCAGGAACGCCTCCACTCCGCGCAGCAGCGTGCTGATGCCCGAACTGCTGAGCGGCCGGGTGAAGAAGTCGGACTTGGTCAGCTGCGGCACCCGGACGAGCTTGCCCCCCGGCGCGTACCAGGGCAGGTGGCAGGCCTGGTAGCCGAGGTTGGAGCAGCCGGCCTCGTAGAGCATCGCGCTCAGGTACGGCTGCGGATGGGTGACGCTTGCCTGCGGGTGCGGGCCGACCAGCGCGTACAGCCGGCCGAGCTGGTTGAGCGTGTCGTTGTAGCTGCCCAGGTAGGTGCCGCCAACGGTGATGCTCGGAGTGCGCGCGCCGGGAGAGGCGGACAGGTGCAGGTTGGACCAGAGCTGGTCCGGCCCGTGCGGCGCCCAGGCCTGCCAGCCCGCCACCACCCGCGCCGCCTGCGACCACGGCCAGGTCAGGAAGAAGATGCACGGCGACGGCGCCGGCGTGGTCCGGAACGTGAACGAGGTGACCACGCCGAAGTTCCCGCCGCCGCCGCCCTGACAGGCCCAGAAAAGGTCGCCGTGCTGCTGCGGGCTGGCGTTGATGTTCAGGACCGACCCGTCGGCGGTGACGATCTGCACCTCTTCCAGGCTGTCGCAGGTCAAACCGTAGGCGCGGGCGGTCACGCCGATGCCGCCGCCGAGCGTCAGCCCGGCGATGCCGACGGTCGGGCAGGACCCGCCCGGCACCGCCCGGTTCCTGGCCGCCAGCGCGTGGTAGAAGTCGACCAGCCTGGTGCCGGCGCCGACCACCGCGGTCGAGCCGGACACGGTCACGGTCCGGAAGTTCTGCACGTCGACGATCAGCCCGCCGGTGTTGCCGGAGTAGCCGCCGTCGCTGTGCCCGCCGGACCGGGTGGAGAACGGGATCTTGAACTTGCGCACGAACGCGATGCACGTCGCCGCGTCGTGCGGGCTCTTCACGTACGCGATGCCGGCCGGGCGCTGCCCGTCGAACCGCGGGTCGAACAGCAGGCGGTCGGTGGTGTAGGCGGCCTCGCCCGGCCGGACCAGGGTCCCGGACAGATCGCGGGCGAGCGCGGTCCAATCGGCCGGCGACGGCCCGGCCGCCCGGGCGGCGACGCCGGCCGGCCCGGTCCGGCTCGATGGCGCGGCGGGAGCGGAGACGGCGGCGTGGACGACTTCGGGGACGGCGACGGCGGCCACCGTCCCGGCCGCGACGCCGATGAAGGCGCGGCGCCCGAACGAGCTCTTCGACAAGTTGGTCACAGTTAGTTAAGACGCAATGCCTGTCTGTAGGGTTGCTTACGTTGTCATCAGCGTTGGGCGAGCGTCTTTCCTGTCGGGAAAGTCCGATCTACGCTGGTTCGGCAGCCGCCGAGATGGTGAGGGAGCAGGCATGAGCTTTACGGTGGAAAAAGACGTCATGGTCGCCATGCGGGACGGCGTGGAGCTGGCGACCGACGCCTGGATCCCGTCCGTCACCCCGGCGCCGACCCTGCTGGTCCGGCTCCCCTACGGCAAGGACCTGCCGCAGCTGCTGGCCTACGGCCTCGTGCCGAACGTGTTCGCCCTCGTCGAGGCGGGCTACGCGGTGGTGTACCAGGACTGCCGGGGCACCTGGCGGTCGGGCGGGGAGTTCACGCCCATGCTGAACGAGCCCGGCGACGGTGCCGACACCGTGGCGTGGCTGCTGCGCCAGCCGTGGTGCGACGGCAACATCGGCAGTTACGGGCCGTCCTATCTGGGCTTCACGCAGTGGGCGAGCGTCTCCGGGGGCGCGCCGGTGAAGGCGATCGCCCCGGCCGTGACCACGACCGACTACTACACGACGCCGTGGTTCTCCGAGGGCGGCGCGGCCTCCTGGCACACGCTCCAGTCGTGGCCCGCCCAGATGGCGATGATCGAGACGCTGCGCCAGGTCGGCCGGGGCTCCGGCGACCCGCAGTTGCTGGGCGAACTGGTCGCGATGATGGCGGATCCCCAGCCGCACCTGGCGGCGATGCCGTCCAGCCGGCAGCCGGCGATCGAGAAGGTCTGGCCGTGGTGGTCCGAGTTCCTGTCCCACCCGGCTCGCGACTCCTTCTGGCAGGACCTATCCGTCATCGACCGGGCCGAGCAGGTCACCGTGCCCGCGCTGCACATCGGCGGCTGGTTCGACATCTTCGTGGCGAGCACGGCCCGGTCGTTCACCGAACTGCGGGCCCGGGCCGGGACCGAGGACGCCCGCGAGGGGCAGCGGCTGATCATCGGGCCGTGGGACCACCTGAACGCGACCGGCATCTATCCGGACCGCCGGTTCGGCCTGGCCGGCGACGCCATCAGCCAGGACCTGACCGGCCAGCACGCGCGGTTCTTCGACCGGTGGCTGCGGGGCCGGCCGGGCGCGCTTGACGGCTCCGCCCCGGTGAAGATCTTCGTGATGGGCATCGACCAATGGCGCGACGAGCAGGACTGGCCGCTCCCTGACACCCGGTACGTGCCCTACTACCTGCACGGCTCGGGCCGGGCAAACACCGCCGCGGGCGACGGGGAGCTCAGCCCGGAGGCGCCGGCGGAAACGGCGACCGACACCTTCCTGTACGACCCGCGGCGGCCGGTGCCGACCCTGGGCGGACGGGTCATGCTCCCGACGACCGCGAACGCGGCCGGCCCGGTCGACCAGCGGCCGGTTGAGGACCGCGACGACGTGCTCTGCTTCACCTCTCCGGTGCTGACCGAGCCGCTCGAGGTCACCGGGCACGTCAGGCTGACGCTGTTCGCCTCCTCCTCCGCCCCCGATACCGACTTCACCGGCAAGCTGGTCGACGTGTTCCCGGACGGGCGGGCGATCTACCTGACCGACGGCATCATCCGCGCCCGCTACCGCAACTCGCTGGCCGACCCGGAGCCGCTCACGCCGGGCGAGACCTACCAGCTCAGCCTGGACCTGTCGGTGACGTCGAACGTGTTCCTGCCCGGGCACCGGGTCCGGCTCGAGATCTCGAGCAGCAACTTCCCGCGCTTCGACCGGAACACCAACACCGGTGGCGTCATCGCCGACGAATCGGAAGACCAGGCGGCCGTCGCCGTCAACCGCGTGCTGCACGGCCCCGATTACCTCAGCCAGCTCATCCTGCCCGTGATCAGCCGGTAGCGGCTCCTGGCGGGACTGTCAGGCGCAACCGGCCGCGCTCACGGGCGCCGGCCGCCTCACCCGCCCAGGGTGATGCAACGCGGGCCGACGTGGGGTGGGATCGAGGTGCACTGACGCCTGTGCACCACGCAGGCCCCGAACAGCATCGGACAACCCAGCGGGCACCTCGCGACCAGGCCGCGGCATGACACTGCGAACTCGAAAATCTCAGCATGATCACCGTGATCGGGAGGTCCGGGCGCGACCGCGACCGGGCCTGCTCCGGAGCTGGCGTTCGGTCGTGTTCGCGGCGGCCGACGACGACCGGCGGCGCCGCCGGGGATCCGATGGGGTGCGGCTGGCCGCCGCACTGCTCGCGCTGTTGTGCTGCCTGCTCATCATCCGTTACGACTCACGGATCGACCGGGCCATCGTCCAGGTCATCTATCCGGCTCCGTGGAGTATCACCTGGCTGATCACGGTGGTCTACGAAGCCGGCTCGCTCGGCGTGATCTGCGCGGTGGCGGCCATCGCGGTGATCGCGCGCCGCTGGGCGGCCGCGCGGGACATCGCGCTGAGCGCGGCGGTGGCCGCCGCCGCAAGCGGAGTCCTGGTGGCGTTGCTCGGCGCCCGCGGCGGCCAGGCCGGGGTCGAGATCGCCGGCTACCTGCTGAGCTTCCCGGTGCTGCGGATCGCGTTGTTCATGGCGGTGGCCACGGCGGCGCTCCCGTACCTGGCCCGGGGCGTGCAGCGGCTCATTGAAACCTTCATCGTCTTGGTGGCGCTCGCGACGGCGGTGGGCGGCCACGGGCTGCCGGTCAACGTCGCGGGCAGCCTGGCCATCGGCTGGGGAGCGACGGCGGTGATCCGGCTCGTGTTCGGCTCGCCGCTTGGCCTGCCGTCAGTCGACGAGGTACGGCTGCTCCTGCAGGAGCTCGGCATCGGCGCCGACCACCTGCGATTGGCGCCCCGGCAGGTCTGGGGGGTGGCTCAGTACCGGGCGACCGAGACGGGCCCGGATGGGTCGGCCGGCCGTCAGCTGAGCATCGACGTCTACGGCCGTGATGCCGCCGACGCCAAGCTGCTGACCAAGGCGGGCCGCTTCGTCCTCTACCGTGATTCCGGGCCGACGTTCACGCTCACCCGGCTCCAGCAGGTCGAGCATGAGGCGTACCTCATGTTGCGGGCGGGCCGCGCGGGCGCTGACGTACCCGAGCTGGTCGAGGCGGAAATCGCGGGTCCGGCCAGGGACGCGCTCATCGTGTGCCGTCTGCCCGGCGGCCCCGCGCTGGCCGACGCCGCCGACACCGACGTCAGCGACGCCGCCCTCGATGACCTGTACCGCCAGCTGCTGAGCCTGCGCCGGGCGCGGATCACGCACGGCGCGATCAGCGGGGACACGCTGCTGGCCGACCGGGCGGCGGGCACCGTGGTCGTGACCGGGTTCCGCAACGCCTCTTCCAACGCGTCGGACGAGCAGCTCGACCGGGACATAGCCGGGGCGATGGCCGCGACGGCGGTCCTGGTCGGCGCCGAGCGCGCCGCTGACGCGGCCGCCCGCTCCCTGCCGCAGCCGGTCATGCGGAGTGCGCTGCGCCAGTTGCACCGCCCGGCGCTCGTCCCCGCGCTCAGGCGAAGCGTGTCCGGCCGGCCGGAGCTGCTGTCCGATCTCCGGCACCGGGCGGCCGAGGAAGCCCAGGTCGAGCTGCCGACGCTGGCCGAGCCGCGCCGGGTGAGCTGGCCGACCCTGCTGATGGTGCTCGGCACCCTGGTCGGCGGCTGGGCCCTGATCGGCGTGCTCCTCGACGTCTCCAGGTCCTTCGACACCGTGGTCGGGGCCGACTGGCTGTGGGTCATCGTGGCGCTGCTCCTTGCCCAGCTCGCCTACGTGGCCTCGGCCGTGGAGAGCGTCGGCAGCGTGACCGAGCCGCTTCCGTTCGGTCGGGTGCTCGGCGTCGAGGTCGGCAACTCGTTCAGCGCACTGGCCGGCGGGACGGCGGCGGTCTTCGCCACCCGGGTCCGCTTCCTCCAGCAGCAGGGCTACCCCGCGTCGATGGCGCTCAGTTCCGGTGCCATCATGACCGCCGTCTCCTCCGTCACGACGGTGCTGCTGCTGGTCATCTGCCTGCCGTTTGCCTGGGGATCCATCCACCTGGACGAGGGCACGTCGCTGACCGGCGACTCGAAACTGGTGTGGCTGATCTTGGCCGCGGTGGTGCTGGCAGCGCTGGCGGCCGGCCTGCTGCTGGCGGTGCCGAGGCTCCGCCGGGCGGCGGCGGACAAGGCACGCCCGAAGCTGACCGAGATCGTCGGCACCTTCAAGGAGATCGCCCGCTCACCCGGCAAGCTCGCGTTGCTGGTCGGCGGCGCCGTCGGCCGCGAGCTGCTGATAGCCATGAGCCTGTCCGTCTCGCTGCGCGCATTCGACGACCACCTCCGGCTTCCGGTCATCATCGTCGTCATCCGGCTGGCCGGCCTGGTCGGCGGCGCCTCCCCGTCGCCTGGCGGCATGGGCGTAGTCGAGGCGGGCCTGATCCTTGGCCTGACCGCGGCGGGCGTCGCCGAGGCCGACGCCACGGCGGCGGTCTTCGTCCAGCGGCTGTTTACCTCCTACCTGCCTCCGGTCTGGGGTTGGCTCACCCTGGCGTGGATGCGTAAACGCGGATACCTGTAAGCGCCGAGGCGGGCGAGCATGCGGGCTGCCAGGCGGAGCAGCCTTCCGTTCGGGCTGATGACTTTGATTTTCTCGAACGGACGGTGGCTTCGCGGGTGTGACCAACCGCACGGGCCCGGTGTTTGCACCGGTAGGGCGTTAATCGATAGTGTACTAACAGTTCTTGCACACATCGACTCTGAAGCTCGTCGGAAGGGCAACGGCCCATGGAGATCATCGCCGACGCGGGGGCCCAGGCAGGCCCTGCGCCCGAGACGCCGGAAGACCCGCTCGCCCTCGAGCGCCAGGTCTGCTTCGCCCTGTCGATCGCGGCCCGCAGCGTGCTCGGCATCTACCGGCCGATCCTGGAGCCGATGGGGCTGACCCACCCGCAGTACCTGGTGATGCTCGCCCTGTGGGGCCAGTCGCCGCTGGCGGTGAAGGAGCTCATCGAGATGCTCCAGCTCGACGGGCCGACGCTGTCGCCGATGCTGAAGCGGCTCGAGGCGGCGGGCCTGGTCACCAGGACCCGCGATCCGCAGGACGAGCGGCAGCTCCGCATCGACCTGACCGAGCAGGGCCGGGCGCTGCGCGAGCAGGCGCTGAACGTGCCGCCCGCGGTCGTGGCCAAGCTCGGGATGAGCCTCGGCGACCTCATGGACGTGCACAAGGGACTCACCCAGCTCAACGAGGCGGCCCGCCGGGCCGGCGTCCAGCCGACGCCCGCGCCCGCGGCCGGGAGCATCTAGCAGGGTCGGGGAGAGAGAAGACCACGTGAGCAGCAATCTGACCTTGATCGTCGTGCTGGTGTCGGTGTTTCACGTTGCCGTGATGATACTGATGATCTGGATTCGGGTTCGGCGGACCGAGGGCGATGGCATTCCGACCCCGCCGCCGAAGATCACCTCGTGCGCCTTGTGCGCCGAGCCCGCCGCCGACTGGTACTACGACGGGCTCGACCCCGACGAGCAGCTCGACTCGCGGACCGGCCGGGCCTGGTCGGCCGACGCGGCCCACTACCGGCCGCTGTGTGCGGCCCATTGCCCCTGCCCGTCCCTCGGCGCTGCCTGACCCGCACCAGGGCACCCCATCGCGGCCCCCGGCTCGGGACCTAGCCGCCGGTTGGCGTCCGGCGGGCGTTGAGGAACAATTCGGCCAGCTCGCGGGTGGTGGTAGCGTCCTCGGCGGCCTTGTCGTCGCGCCAGCGGCCGGTGAAGCGGGGGAAGCGCATCGCCAGCCCGGCTTCCGGCTCGATCTGGCCCCAGGCGGCCGTGTAGTTCGGTGACAGGGTCAGCTCAGCGCTGAGGATCTCAAGCACCAGCCCGGGTTCGAACCAGACGTCCGGCTCCTGGCGCGCGTCTACCCGGACGGGCCTGCCCGGGCTCAGCAGCGGCGCCAGCCGGGCGGGCAGCGCGGCCAGATCCTCGTCAGAGAACCCGGCCCCGCACTTGGTCACCGCCCGGAACACGCCCGCGTCGGCGTCGTAGGCGGCCAGCAGCACCGCGCCGTAGACCCCGGTCCGGCGGCCGCGGCCCGCGAACGCGCCGATGACCGCGAGGTCGGCGGTGTCCGACAGCTCGGTCCGGTAGTCCCGCTTGAGCTTGATCCACTGCCAGCCGCGAGCGCCCGCCTGGTAGGCCGAGTCCGGCCCGGTCGACTTGCAGACCAGGCCCTCGCACCCGTCGGTGACCGCGCGGGCGAACGTCGCGTCAAGCGCGGCCGGGTCGGCGACCTCGGCGGCGGTGGTCAGCCGGAGCCTGGGCGAGAGGGTCAGCGCCGCCTCCAGGGCGGCGCGCCGCCGCGGATACGGCAGCATGGTCAGGTCCTCGCCGTCGGCGTAGAGCAGCTCGAAGCAGAACAGGCCCACCGGCACGTCGCGGACGGCCTGGTCGATGCCGTGCTTGCGGCGCCGCAGCATGACCTCGCCGAACGGCCGCAGCTCGGCCGCGGCCGCGTCGTAGGCGACGACCTCGCCCTCGACGATGGCCTCGGCCGGCCTCAGCCCGTCCGCCAGCAGCGCGGCGACATCGGGAAACTGGTCGGAGATCTCCTCCAGCCGCCGGGTGAACAGCTCGACCCGCCCGTCGGCGGTGCGATGCGCCTGGACCCGGATGCCGTCGTACTTGTACTCGGCCGCGCACCGCCCGCCCAGTCGGGCCAGGATCTGGTCGGCTTCAGAGAGCCGCTGCGCGAGCATGACCCGGACCGGGTTCCCGGGTTGGACCCGCAGCTCCTGCACCGCCGCCAGGCCGCCGTCGGCCACGGCGGCGGCGACCTTACCAAGGTCGCAGCAGATGTTGTAGCCGCGCTCGAGGGCCGGCCGGGCGGCCCTGCCGCCCGCGTAGACCTGGGCGAGGGCATCGAGGATGGTCGGCGTCCCGATGCCGAGCCGCAGGTTCCTGGTCACCAGGCGGAGCAGGTAGCGGGCCTCGAGCGGGGTCGCCCGGGTCAGCAGCCCGGCCAGCAGCCCCAGCTTCGTGCCCTGCGAGCCCGGCCCCTCGGCGAACGCGATCTCGCGTAGCGTGCCGACGACCTCGCCGACCTCCAGTGCGCCGGCTGGGCCGGTCGCCCCGGCCGCCCCGGCCGCGGCCGGGGCCAGCAGCAGCTCGGCCGCCTGGCCGAGGTCGCCCGCCTCGCGCACGAGCGCGGCCACCTCGCCCGGGTCGCGGCCGGCCACGGTCGCCAGCGCGCGGACGGCGAGCTTCTCGGCCAGGCCGAGATCCACCCCGGCGAACTCCGGCGCGATCAGCCCCTGGCAGAGGTAGCACACGGTCGGCAGCAGCCCGGCCGGGGTGTCGGCCACCAGCGCCGCCAGCCGTTCCGTCAGCGCCAGCCGACTGCTGAGCCGCTCCAGGTCACGGTAGGCCTCGGCCACGATCAGATACCGCACACGGACGCCCCCCTTCCTGTTCTGATCATGACACGCAGGCTGGGGCCCAGGCGGGTGGCGAGGCGGCGTCCGGCGGGAGTGCCCGGTCTTGAACTCGCGGGCGAGACGGCTCGACTTGGCGACGAAGGCCGCCTGTTCTTCCTGCGAACCGGGATCACGAGTCCCACTGACCAATCGCAGACGCTCCAACACCGAGCCGTTGGCCTCTGCCGGTCCGCCGGGCGTCACCGTGTGCTGTTGGGGGCAGCCCGGCGACCCGAGCAGCACACGCTCCGGCCCGGACCGCTCGTGACGCGGCCCGAACGGCACACGATCACAGGGTCCTGCCCGAATTGGTGGAACAGCGGACGCACGGGTCTCAGAGGCAACGCGGGTCGGTGGCCGCCCGCGCCGGGCACAAGGCAGATACGGCGCGTGGACTGGACCGGCCAGCGGACGCGCGGGTCACGGGGGCAACGCGGGTCGGTGGCCGCCCGCGCCGGGCACAAGGCAGATACGGCGCGTGGACTGGACCGGCCAGCGGACGCGCGGGTTGCGGGGGCAACGCGGGTCGGTGGCCGCCCGCGCCGGGCACAAGGCAGATACGGCGCGTGGACTGGACCGGCCAGCGGACGCGCGGGTCACGGGGGCAACGCGGGTCGGTGGCCGCCCGCGCGGGGCACTAGGGCGATACGGCGACGTGGACGGGGCCGCCGGCTGGGTCGACGGCGGCGAGCCAGGTAGCGGCGAGGTGGACCGGGCGGCCGGGGATGAGGCGGCGCGGGCGGGAGCGGGCGAGCAGGCGGCCGTCCTGGCGGACCTCGAGGGCGGCCGGGCGGTGGAACTCGGCCGTGCGGAGGGTGAAGCGGCCCAGCGGGGGCGGGCAGCCCGGCGTCACCGCGTTCGGGGAGATCCACCGGAGCGGGGTCGCGACCTCGAGCGGGACCCGGCGCGGTCGGTCGGCGGCGGGCGTGCGCCGGCCGCGCAGATAGGTCGCAATCTGGCGGGCGGCGTGCCGGCCGGACAGCGCCGCGATGTCGGCCGTTTCGGCCGCGTGCACGAGGTTGCCCGCCGCGAACACGCCGTCGGCCGAGGTCGCGAGGGCCGTGTCGACGGCCGGTCCCCTGGTTCCGGCGTCGATCGCGAGTCCGGCCGAGCGCGCCAGGGCGTGATCCGGGATCCAGTCGCCGGTGAAGACGAGCAGCTCGCAGGGAACGTAGCGCGGGTTTCCGCCTGCGGGGCCGGCGATCTCGACGCCTCCGAGGCGGCCGCCGGGGCCGTCGATTCTGGTCACGACGGCCGACGTCCAGACCGGGGTGCGCCAGCGCAGCGCCGCGCCGGCCCGGAAGGCGGCGTAGCTCTGGTGCCGCTCGAGGTCGGTGACCAGGGCGATCACGTGCGCGCCTGCGTGCGCGAGGGTGACCGCGGCGGAGAACGCGACGTGCTCGGCGCCGACGACGAGCGCCCGTCCGGACAGTCGCTCGCCGTTCAGGTAGACCCGCTGCTGGAGCTCGCCCGTGGTCATGATCCCGGCCGGGCGGTCGCCGGGCACCAGTCGCGCCGAGCGAGGACGCTCCCGGCAGCCGGTCGCGAGCAGTACCGCCGACGGGTGCACCGGCTGCACCCCGTGGGCGCTGGTCATGACGACGGCCAGGGCGCGCTGGCCCCGTTCGCCCGGATTGGCGGGCACGGGCTCGGCGACGTCCGCGCGCAAGTTGGTCACGGTGGATGCGGGCCTGACGTCCACGTCCGCGCGCAGGCTGGTCACGGTGGATGCGGGCCTTACGTCCACGTCCGCGCGCAGGCTGGTCACGGTGGATCCGGGCCTGATGTCGACGCCGGCCCGGACCGCGGCGTCGGTCAGCGCCCGCGCGTAGGCAGGACCGGTCATCACCCGGTGCCGGTCGCGGAGCCCGTAGCCGGTGTGCTGGCTGTGCCGGGGCACGCCGCCGGGCTCGGCCTCCCGGTCGGTCACCAGGACGCGCTCCACGCCGAGCCGCCGCAACTCGGCGGCGGCGGTCAGGCCGGCCGGGCCGGCGCCGACGACCAAAACGTCTACGTCCACCGTTTCGGTCATGATGCGGGCGCTCCGGTCGAGAACAGCCTGCCTACTCGCGCGGCGCAGTAGAACCCCTGGCAGCGGCCGTTCATCGCGCGGGTCCTTCGGCGCAGGCCGTCGAGCGCGGCCGGGGGGATGTCGCTGGCCAGGGCGTCGCGGATCTCGCCGCGGGTGACCCGCTCGCAGTGGCAGACGATCTCGCCGTAGGCGGGGTCGGCGGCGATGCGGTCCGGATCCTGGTAGGGCCGACGGCCGGATTCGGCCAGGCAGGGCATGGCGGGGACCGGTCCGTGCCGCGCCTGGTCGCGCGGGCGGAGCGGCAGGCCCGCGTCGGCCAGCAGGTCGAGGACGTGCTCGGCGATGCCGAGGGAGGCCGACAGGCCGGTCGAGCGGATGCCGGCCACGCGCACGTACCGGCCGAACGCGGCGATCTGGTAGTCGCCGTGCTCGGTGGCGGCTCGCAGGCCGGCGTAGGTCGCGGTGACCTCCTCCCCGGCCAGGCCGGGCACGATCCGCTCCCCCGCCGCGACCAGGGCCGACAGCCCGGCTGCGGTCGTGGACCGGTCGCCCCGGTCGGGCACGTCCTCCGCGGTCGGGCCGACCAGCACGTTGCCGAAGACGGTGGGCGCGACCAGCACCCCCTTGGTGCGCGCGGTCGGCACCGGCAGCAGGATCGAGTTGACCAGCGGCCGCGCCAGCTTGTCATACACGATCAGCTCGCCCTTGCGCGGCCTGATGGTGAACCCGCCGCCGCCGAACATCCGGTCGACCTCGTCGCTGCCGAGCCCGGCCGCGTTCACCGCCCAGTCGCAGCGGACCGGGCCGGCCGTGGTCGCCAGTTCGAAACCGCGCCCCTCGAAATCAGGCCCCTCGAAACGCTGCCCCTCGAATCCAGGCCGGTCGGAACCAGGCGCAGCCGAGGCCGGCCCGGCGGTCACCCGTACCCCGAGCCGCAGGTCGACCCCGGCCTGGGCCGCTTCGGTAGCGAACGCGAGCGGCACCGTCCACGGGTCGATGATCGACTCGTCCGGGATGGCGAGCCCGGCCAGCGCGCCGGGGCCGAGCGCGGGCTCGCGGCCGTAGATGCCGGCCGCTGACAGTTCGCGCACCGCCTGGTAGCCGTTGCGGCGGGCGTTGGCGGCGATGGACTCCAGGGCGGCCGCCTGCTCTTGCGTCCAGGCGACGAGGACCGCGCCGGTGCGCTCGACCGCGATCCCGGCCGCGTCCGCGTACGACCGCAGCAGCCCGGTGCCGCGGGTCAGCAGGCGGCTTTCGAGCGTGCCCGGCTTGGCGTCGAACCCGGTGTGCAGGATGGCCGTGTTCGCCTTGGAGGTGCCGGTGCCGACGTCGTCGGCGGCGTCGAGCAGCACGCAGCGCAGGTCGAAAGCCGCCAGCGCGCGGGCGATGGCGGCGCCGACCACGCCGGCCCCGATGATTGCGACATCCCAGCTCTCCGGGCCTGAGCTCATGCCAGCGCGGCCTGGACGGCGGTGCTGAACGCGCCGATCCGCTCGGACGCCTGATCGGGACTGATCGATGGGTGCACCGTCTCTCCTACGTCGGCCGCGACCCCAGTATCGTTCTCGCCCAGCGCGCGCCGGGCCAGGGCGGCCACCCCGAGCGCGGTCGCGTCCGGGCTGCGGGAGACCAGCACCGGGGCCTGCAGCAGGTCGGCCTGGGCCTGCAGCAGCACCCGCGAGCGGGTCAGGCCGCCGTCGACCCGCAGCGCGGTGACCGGCGCCGCCATGTCGGCCGCGACCGCCCGGGCGAGCAGCGCGACCGACGCGGCGATGCCCTCGGCGACCGCCCGGGCGACGTGGCCGCGCTCGGTCGACAGCTGGAGGCCGGTCAGGACGCCGCGGGCGTCGGGCGCCCAGTGCGGCGCGCCCAGGCCGGCCAGGGCCGGCACGAATACCACCCCGCCGGCGTCGGGGACGGTGCCCGCGATCGCGTCCAGGTCGGTCGGCGCGCTCAGGATCCCGAGCCGGGTGAGCCAGCTCAGCGCCGAGCCCGCCGTGTAGACCTGCCCGTCGAGGCAGTAGTCGGTCGCGCCCGCCAGCCGCCACGCGACCGATGCGGACAGCCCGGCGGTCGATCTGGCGGCCGACGCCCCGGTCGTGACGAGCAGGAACGCGCCGGTGCCGTAGGTGCACTTGGCGTCGCCCTTGGCCAGGCAGCCCTGGCCGAACAGGGCCGCCTGCTGGTCAACCGCCAGGCCTGCCACCGGCAACGGGGCGCCGAACACGGTCGTCTCACCGGCCACCGCGTCGCAGTCGGCCACGGCCGGCAGCGTCTCCGGCGCGATGCCGAACGCGTCGCAGGCGGTCGCCGACCAGGTGCCCGCGTCGAGGTCGAGCAGCATCGTGCGCGACGCGGTCGCGGCGTCGGTCACGTACCCGGCCCCGAGCCGCGCCAGCAGCCAGCTGTCGGTGGTGGTGATGACCCCGGCGCGGGTGACGTGCTCGCGCAGCCAGGTCATCTTCGGCGCGGCAAAATACGGGTCGAGCGGCAGGCCGGTGATCGCCTGAAGCTCGGCCGCGCGGTCCGGGCCGAGCCCGGCGCAGACCGCCGCCGAGCGCCGGTCCTGCCAGACGATCGCCCGGCTCAGCGGCCGGCCGGTGGCCCGGTCCCAGGCGAGCACGGTCTCGCCCTGGTTGGCGAGCGCGACCGCGTGGGCCGGGGCGCGCGCCTGGTCGAGGGCGAGCCTGCCCGCCGCCTCGACCGATCGCCACAGCTCCTCCGGGTCGACCTCGACGCCGTCGCCGTCGAGCGGATGGGTGGCGACCGGGACCTCGGCGCGGGCGAGCACCTCGTTACCCGGTCCGACCAGCAGCGCCTTGGTGGCCGAGGTGCCCTGGTCGATCGCGAGGACGTTCACCCGGCTTCCGACTCCAGTTCCGGCGTGGTGCGCATGGCCCGGGGCTCGGTCACCAGCTGCAGCACGTAGAACACCAGGCCCAGGGCGAGCGCGCCGAGCACGTAGTACTGCGCGTCCCTGAACATGCCCGGGCCGATCAGCACGATGAGCTCGTAGGCCAGCCAGATGATCGCGCCCGCGACGATCGGCCACTCCCAGCGGCCGAAGGTCCGCGTCCCCTTGCGCCGGGTGAACACGTAGAGCAAGACGGTGCCCGCGTAGAGCAGGGCGGGCATGATCGTCGAGGCGGTGAACAGCGTGGCCAGGGCCGAGGTGCTCGAGAGCAGCACCAGGACGATGATCGCGCCGAGCACGGCGGCGAGGACCGTGGCCCAGGACGGGCCGCCGGTCGAGCGCGGCACCCGGCTGAGGAACTGGTGGCCGGGCAGCCGGCGGTCACGGGCCATCGCGTAGATCAGGCGGCCGTTGGTGACCATGATGACCAGCCCGCAGGCGAAGATCGAGACGCAGACGAAGACCAGGAAGATCTTCTGCACCACCCCGCCGAGCACGTGGCTGACGATGAACGCGACCGGGGCGGCGCTTGAGTAGGCCCCGTTGGTCGTGGCGTAGGCCAGCGCCAGCAGGAACAGGAACCCGACGATCCCCGACAGCAGCACGGCCCGGATCATCGCCCGGGGCACCACCTTGTGCGGCTCGTGCGTCTCCTCGGCCAGGTTGGAGGCCGACTCGAAGCCCACGATCGTGTACGCGCCGAGCAGGGTGGCGATCATGAACGGGCCGAGCCAGGTGTAGTAGGTGTGGGCCGGGACCGAGCCGGTCGCGGTCAGGTTCGACCAGTGGCCGATCGACCGCACGGCCGCGACGATCAGCAGCAGCACGGTCAGCCCGGCGATGCCGATGATCTCGGTGGCGACGGCGACGTTGTTCACCCGGGTGGTGACGCGGGTCGAGGTGATGATCAGGGCGGCCTGGAGGGCCAGCACGACCAGGGTCTCCAAGGCCGCGCTGGTGGCGGTGTAGGTCTCGCCGATCAGCGGCTGGAACGCGACCTGGACGAGGCCGTAGTCGACCGAGACGGTCACGATCGTGAGGAAGGCGAACGACATCCAGCCGTACCACCAGCCCAGCAGCGGGGTGGTGAGGCGGGAGGCCCACTGGTAGGAGTAGCCCGACAGCGGGACCCGGGCCGACAGCGCTCCGTAGACCAGGGCGACCAGGGCCTGCCCGGCCACGACGATCAGCCAGGTCCAGATCGAGCGGGTGCCGCCGACGGCGAGCGCGAACGCGTAGGTGGTGAAGATGCCGGTGGTGATCGAGATGAAAGAGAACGCGACGGCGAACGACTCGAACTGACGGAGCGTCCTGGTGAACTGCTGCCGGTAGCCGAACTGCCGCAGTTCCTCGTCTTCCGGTTGTCTGATGCTGGTCTGGTCCATGGCTGGGGGTCCGTCTCTCGGTCGCGGGGCCTACGGGGCGTGCAGCACGGTGCAGCCAGCGGCCGCGAGAGCGTCAACCGCCTCTTTGCTGGCTTGGAGGTCGTCGGAGTCGGTGATGACGGCGGTGATCTGATCGAGCGGGCAGACCCGGCAGACGGCCACGGTGCCGAGCTTGCTCGAGTCGGCCAGCGCGTAGCTGGCGCCGGCGTGCGCGATGATCACGCGCCGGGTCGCCGCCTCGTGCGGGTAGTAGTCGGTGAGGCCGGCGTCGGGGTGCACGCCGCCCGAGCCGAGGAACGCCTTGTCGGCGTAGAAATCCTCGAAGAAGTCATCCGCCCGCCGGCCGAAGCAGGCGGAGTCGCCGTTCCTGACCTGGCCGCCGGAGAGCAGCAACTCGACCGCCTCGTTGCCGGACAACTCCATCGCGACCGGAACGGAGTTGGTCAGCACGCGGCCGCGGAAGCTGGCCGGCAGCGCCCGGGCGACCTCGAGCGCGGTCGTGCCGACGTCGATCGCGACCGTGTCATCGGGGCTGACCAGGGTGGCGGCGAGCCGGGCGATGGCGCGTTTGCGCTCCTGGAACTTGACGCTGCGGGCGGTGAAGGTCCCCTCGCTCGACTGGACCGACAGCGCCCCGCCGTAGACCCGCTCGAGCAGCCCGCGGTCACGCAGGGTGCGCAGGTCCCGCCGGATCGTCTCGACCGACACGCCGAACCGCAGCGCGAGATCCTCGGCGGAAACGGCGGCGGACGTCCGCGCCTCGGCCAGGATCTCCTGGCGTCGCTGGGTCGGGAGCACGGGCGGGCCCTCCTGGGTTTACTGCTAATGACCGTTGTTGAACGATCTTGGATCAATTTTGTGTGCGCGTCAACGGGTCGGGCAGCGCGACCTCGACTGGCCCGCCCCGAGGGATAGGCGCGGCGGAGGGCGGGAGAGACACCACGCGACCGTTCGGGAAAATCTAGAACTTAGGATTTTGATTTTTGGCGGGCAGGCGACCGGAAGAGAGCGGCACGGTGACAGACGACTCCAGCTCAGGCGGGACCTACGGCGGGCTCGGCGAGCAGTTGCGGCAGGCGGTCGGGGCGATCGGCGAGTGGATGGCCGAGTACGGCCAGTTCGCGCCGCACCCCTCGCTCGAGGTGCCGGCCGGCGAGCTGGAGCGGGCGACGGCCGAGCTGCACGAGCGGCTGCGGGACAACTACCCGTTCTTCCATCCCCGGTACGCGGGGCAGATGCTCAAGCCGCCGCACCCGGCCGCGATCATCGGGTACGTCAGCGCGATGCTGATCAACCCCAACAATCACGCGCTCGACGGCGGGCCCGCCACCGCCCGGATGGAGAAGGAGGTCGTGGCGGAGCTGGCCGCGATGTTCGGCCTGCCCGAGCACCTGGGCCACCTGACCAGCAGCGGCACCATCGCCAACCTGGAGGCGCTGTTCGTCGCCCGCCAGATCCACCCGGGCCAGGCGGTCGCGCACAGCGCCGACGCCCACTACACCCACGCGCGGATGTGCCACCTGCTCGGCGTCGAGGCGGTGGCGGTGCCGGCCGGCGCCGACGGCGCGATGGACCTTTCGGCGCTGGAGGAACTGCTGCGCGGCGGGCGGATCGGCACGGTGGTGGCCACCGCCGGCACGACCGGCCTGGGCGCGGTCGACCCGGTGCACGAGATCGTCGCGCTCGCCCGCCGCTACGGCGCCCGGGTGCACGTCGACGCCGCCTACGGGGGATTCTTCCGGCTCATCGCCGACGACAGCGCCGACGGGGTGGCGGCCGCGCCGTTCGCCGCCATCGCCGACTGCGACTCGGTCGTCATCGACCCGCACAAGCACGGCCTCCAGCCCTACGGCTGCGGCGCGGTGATCTTCCGCGACCCCGGCGTGGCCCGGCACTACCTGCACGACTCGCCGTACACGTACTTCACCTCGGACGAGCTCCACCTGGGCGAGATCTCGCTCGAGTGCTCGCGCGCGGGCGCGGCGGCGGCCGCGCTCTGGCTCACCCTGCGGCTGCTGCCGCTGACCCCGGCCGGCCTGGGGGCGGTGCTGCGGCCGGGGCGGCGCGCGGCCCTGGCGTGGGCCGACCTGATCGACGGGGGCGACGAGCTCACGCTCTTCCAGCGCCCGGCGCTCGACATCCTGAGCTACTTCCCGGCCCGGCCTCTCCTGTCGGAGATCGACCGCGCCAGCGCGCACGTGCTCACCGCCGGGATGCAGCTGCCCCCGGCGCAGTCGTTGTTCGTCGCCACCTACACGGTGGACGGCGCCAGCCTGGCCGCGCGGGGGCATGGGGTTGCGCTCGACGTCGCGAGCGGGCGCATCCTGCGCAGCGTGCTGATGAAGCCGGAGACCGAGGCGCGCGTGCCCGCCCTGCACCAGCAGGTGCTGAGCCTGCTGGCCGGCGCCTAGTACATCCGCTGCGGATTCGGGCCGAGGGTGTAGCAGGCTCCCATCGATTCCCTGGCCGCCGCCTCGGCGGCTCGGGTCATCGTGTCCATGCAGCTCGGGCACTTTCCGAGGCGGTCGATGTCCGCCCGGCTGGCCTGCTCGCCGCAGTAGAAGCATTCTTCCGTCATCGTTCTTCCGTTCGTCCTTCCCAACACCGTGAGTGTCGTTCTGTCCCATTTGTCACGTAAGAAGAATTATGACCCAAGGCCGGGCCTGCTTCGTCACGTTCGGTGGTTTGACATGGAGCGCGCTCCAGCATCGAGGCTGGTGCTCAGGGCCCGGGCGGACCGGGCGGACTGGGCTGCTGGAGAGGAACCACGCATGAAATACCGCACGATCGGCACCGACCCGAAGACCCGCCGCGAGGTGAGCGTGCTCAGCCTGGGCGCGATGCACTTCGGCACGGCGACGGACGAGCCGACCTCGTTCGCGATCCTGGACCGGTACGTGGAGGCGGGCGGGACCTTCATCGACACCTCCGGCAACTACGCTTTCTGGGCCAACGGCAGCCAGGGCGGGGAGAGCGAGGAGCTGCTCGGCCGGTGGCGGCGCAGCCGCGGCGTCGGCGACGAGATCGTGATCGCGACCAAGGTCGGCGCCCGGCCGCTGGCCCCGGGCACCAGCTTCACCGACAACGCCGAGGGGCTGTCGGCCCGGGTGATCCGCGAGTCGGCCGAGCGCAGCCAGGACCGGCTCGGCGTGGCCCGGCTGGACGTGCTCTACGCGCACATCGAGGATCCGGCGGTGCCGCTGGAGGAGACCGTGGAGGGCTTCGCGGCGCTGGTGGCGGAGGGCACGGTGGGACTGCTGGGGGTGAGCAATCACTGGGCGTGGCGGGTGGAACGGGCCCGCGGCCTGGCCGCCGCGGCCGGGCTGCCCGGCTATGAGGTGCTGCAGTACCAGCACAGCTACCTGCGGCCGCGGACCGACTTGCCGGGGGTGCTGTCCCCCGATGGCGCGCAGGGGGTGGTGGGCGGGGACCTGCTCAGCTACCTGCGGGCCGAGCCGGAGCTGTCGATGGTGGTCTACTCGCCGCTGCTGAAGGGCGGGTACGTCCGCGAGGAGCGGCTGGACGCGGTCGAGTACGGGCATCCGGGCACGCCCGCCCGGCTGGCGGCGCTGCGGGAGGTGGCCAGGGACGCCGGCGCGACCGTCAACCAGGTCGTGCTGGCCTGGCTGATCGGAGGTGAGGTGCCGATGATCCCGCTGGTCGGCGCCTCCTCGGCCGCGCAACTGGACGAGAGCCTGGCGGCGGTGGACCTTGAGCTCACCGCCGAGCAGCGCGGGCGGCTCGACGCGGCCGGGTAACCGCGGGTCGCTGGCGCGTCCCTGGCGCCTACGGGTGGGGGTGGGCCAGGGAGGGACACGGGCGCGAACGGCAGGCGCGCGGCGCGATCCTGGACGGGTGACGTCGAGGCCGTGCAGCGCGGATGAACTCCGCGCGCTGTTCCTGTTCGAGAAGCTGACCGACGACCAGATTGCCTGGCTGTGCCGACGGGGGCGGGTCGAGACCTTCCCGGCCGGGCCGGTGTACACGGAGGGTGACCCGGCCAGCTGTTTCTTCGTCCTGCTGGGCGGGACGGTGGTGCTGTCGCGGCGGGTGGGCGCCGACGACGTCGAGATCTGCCGCACCTCCCAGCCGGGCGCGCACGCCGGCGCGTGGCAGGCCTACCTGGGCGACCGCGTCCCGCAGCTCTACACCAACTCCATGCTGGTGACCGAGGAGTCGCGGTTCGTCGTGCTCGACGCGGCCACATTCGCCGAGCTGGTGAACGAGTGGTTCCCGATGGCGGTGCACCTGCTCGAGGGGCACATTTTCTACCGCACCGACCTGCAGGAGCTGACCGCGCAGCGCGAGCGGCTGCTGGCGCTTGGCTCGCTATCGGCCGGCCTCAGCCACGAGCTCAACAACCCGGCCGGGGCCGGGGTCCGGGCGGCCGCCGAGCTGCGCGAGCGGGTGGCGGGCACGTGGCGCAGGCTGGGCGCGATCGCGGCCGGGCCGTACGACCGAGGCACCCTGGAGACGCTCATCAAGCTTCAGGAGGCGGCCGTCAGACGAGTGCCTCAGGCGGGCGAGCTGCCGCCGCTGGAGGCGTCGGACCGGGAGGACGCCATCACCGGCTGGCTGGAGTCCCGCGGGCTGGACGACGGCTGGCAGCTGGCGCCGACCCTGGTCGCCGCCGGGCTGGATATCGCCTGGCTGGAGCATGTCGCGGCTTCGGTCGAGGCGGCGGCGTTGGCGGAATCGGTGCGGTGGCTTTACTACACGGTCGAGACGGAACTGCTGATCAGGGAGATCGAGGACTCCACCACGCGGATCTCCGCCCTGGTCGGCGCGGCCAAGCAGTACTCGCAGCTCGACCGGGACCCGTACCAGATCATCGACGTGCATGAACTGCTCGACAGCACGCTGCTGGTGCTGGGGGGAACGATCCCGCCCGGCATCCGCCTGGTCAAGGAGTACGACCGATCGCTGCCGCCGATTCCGGCCCACGCGAGCGAGCTGAACGAGGCCTGGACCAACCTGATCGACAACGCGGTGTCGGCGATGGGCGAGGCCGGCGTGCTGACCGTGCGCACCGGGATGGACCGGGACCAGGTGGTGGTCGTCATCGGCGATACCGGGCCGGGGGTGCCGTCGGAGATTCAGGACCGGATCTTCGATCCGCTGTTCACGACCAAGCCGGTGGGCGAGGGCACCGGGCTCGGACTCGACGTCACCTGGCGCATCGTGGTGAACAACCATCACGGGGACATCCAGGTCGAGTCGGTCCCCGGTGACACGCGGTTCCTGGTGCGGCTGCCGACTGGCTGACGTTTTATCGCGTGCGGACGCGGGGGCCGGAAAACATCCCATGAATCGTCATCATCGATTAGGGTCGGCGCGCGCTTGTTTCGGAGAGGTCTGGACTTCGGCGCGGGGCGGAGGTACAACACATCCGATGTATCAAATGTGTTGACGGCTTTGCGCACACCCACCTCGCGTCCGGGGAGGACTCATGTCCGCTCGATGGTCCGCTCGATGTGCACCCCTGCACCGACTTCTCGCCAGCGCCGCCGCCTGCCTGATCGCGGTCGCGGCCATCTTCGTCACCGCCGCCGTCGGCGGGACCCCGGCGGCGTCGGCCGCCGCTAACACCACCGCCTGGCAGAACGGGGCGTTCTCGGAGAACACCGGGGGCGTGGTGTCTCGCTCGGATGTCTTCCTCGGCCAGCCGAACACCGCGGACTCGCAGTCGCTGCCGCTCGGCAACGGCTCGCTCGGCGTCGCGACCTGGGCGGCGGGCGGCTTCACCGCGCAGCTGAACCGCAGCGACACGATGCCGAGCCGGCTCTCCCCCGGCCAGGTGCAGATCCCGGGCCTGGCGGCGATGACGTCGGCGTCGAACTTCACCGGCACGCTCGACCTGTACAACGGGGTCCTTGACGAGTCCGGCGGCGGGATGACCATGCAGGCCTGGGTGCCGGCGGGCAAGGACGAGCTGATCGTGAACGTGACCGGCGCCAACCCGGGCACCCAGGAGACCGCCGACCTGCACCTGTGGAGCGGTCGCAGCCCGACCGCGGCCGCGTCGGGGGCGATCGGCAGCCTCGCCCAGACCTGGGTGGACAACTCGCAGACGGGCTCGTCCGGGCAGACGTTCGGCGCGATGGCCGCGATCACCGCGGGCGGGCAGAACGTCACCGCGTCGGTCGTCAACTCGACCGAGGTGCAGGTCTCCTTCACCCCGAACTCCAACGGCTCGTTCCGGGTGGTCATCGCGTCACCCGAGTGGACCGGCGGCAACGCGGCCAGCACCGCCTCGACCCTGATCGGCAGCGACGCCACCACCGCCGCGTCGACGCTGCTGGCCACCCAGTCGTCGTGGTGGAACGGCTACTGGGCGAACGCCGGGCTGATCGAGGCGAACTCCTCCGACGGCACCGCGCAGTACATGGAGAACCTGCGCACCCTCTACCTGTACGACGAGGCCGCCTCCATGCATGCCGGGGACTACCCGGGCAGCCAGGCGGGGGTGGCGGACATGTTCGCCTACGACCAGGACCAGCAGGACTGGTACCCGGCCGGGTACTGGCTGTGGAACCTGCGCGGCCAGATCGCCGCGAACATGTCGTCCGGCAACTTCAACAACAACGTGCCGATCTTCAGCATGTACCTCAACGACCTGCCGGCCATCGAGTCGTGGACCAGCGCGCAGATGGGCGGCAAGCCGGGGGCGTGCGTGCCGGAGACGATGCGGTTCAACGGCAACGGCTACTACAACGGCGGCAGCAACTCGTCGAACGCCTCGTGCGCCACGGCATCCAGCCCGAGTTACAACGCCCTGAACATCGCCAGCGGTCCCGAGATCGCGATGGACATCTGGCAGCAGTACCAGGACACCGGAAGTCTCTCGTTCCTGCAGCAGTACTACCCGGTGATGGAGCAGGCAGTCGACGTTCCTGCTGGCGTACCAGAGCGTCGGCTCGGACGGTTTCCTGCACGCGGTGGCGAACGCGCACGAGAGCCAGTGGGCGGTGCAGGACCCGACCGACGACATAGCCGCGGACCAGGCGCTGTTCCCGGCGGTGATCAGCGCGGCGACGCTGCTGAACACCGATTCCTCGCTGGTGTCGCAGCTGCGACACCGCCGAGAACCAGATCGAGCCTTACGCCCGGGTCAGCCAGTCGAACCTGTCTTCAGCTGCTCAACTCGCAGCCGACGTCGGCGTCCGCGGCCGCCAGCGCCGACGCCGGGGGCAGCGACGTGATCGGCGACTCCTACCAGCCGTCGGCGACCATCCGCAACAGCGAGAACATCGGCCTGGAGCCGGTCTGGCCGTACGGCGTGATCGGCGACAGCACCACGGTGAACGGCGACAACCTGACCGCGCTGGCCGACCGGACCTACAACTCCAGGCCGAATACGGACTCCAACGACTGGAGTTACGACGCAGTGGACGCGGCCCGCCTGGACATGGGCTCCCAGGTCTCCACCGACCTCGTCAACAACACCGAGAAGTACCAGACCTACATCTCCGGGCTGGCCGCGTTCAACCCCGGTTCGAGCGACGAGCCGTATATCGAGCAGGCGTCCAACGTCGCCACCGCGATGGACGAGGCCCTCGCGACCGACTACGACGGGACCCTGCGCATCGCCCCGGCCTGGCCGTCGGGCTGGGACGCGGCCGGCACCGTCTACATCCAGGGCGGGTCCAAGGTCGACGTGCAGATCGAGGGCGGCGTCATCACCACCGCCGCCATCCAGGCGGGAACGACTTCCACCATGGCCGTCCGTAATCCTTGGTCAGGGCAGCAGGCCGAGGTGGTCAACGGGTCGACCGGGGCGGTGGTGGTCGCCGCGACCACCAGCGCCACGCTCAGCGTCCCGGTCACGGCCGGCTCGTCCTACCTGATCGAGCAGCCGTCGGCGCCCACCACCTCGCTGGCGTTCGCGCAGGTCACCGGCGTCCAGGCGACGGCCGCGAAGCACCTCGGGGGCAAGGTCCAGATCGGGCTCAACCCGGCCGCCGGCTACGCCAACCTGGCCGCCTCCTACAACGACGTCGGCATCACCGCCGACAGCAACACCGCTCCGGGCAACTACGACGGCGGCGGCGCCAGCTTCTCCGAGACCGCGCTGACCAACGCCGGGGCGGCGCCGGGGGCGACCATCACCTCCTCGGGAATCGCGTTCACGTTCCCGAACGTCGCCGCCGGAACGGACGACAACACCGTCGCCGAGGGGCAGACGATCACGATGTCCGGCAGCGGCACCCTCGGGTTCCTGGTGTCGGGCAGCTACGGCCCCGCCTCCGGGACCGGGACGATCACCTACACCGACGGCAGCACCCAGAGCTACACGCTCAACGCCCCCGACTGGTTCTCCACCTCACCGCCGAGCGGCGGGGCGGTGGCGGTCAGCTCGGCCTACCAGAACCGGCAGGGCAACACCACCTACGCCGGCAGCGGCGAACATCTTCTCCGAGACGGTCGCGCTCACCGCGGGCAAGACGATCGCCTCGGTCACCCTGCCGCCCGGCGGGGCGCTGACCGCGGGCACCCCGGCCATCCACGTCTTCGCGATCAGCGCCGAGGGGCCGTACGGCGGCACCGCGGCGGCGGTGCCGGGGACGGTGCAGGCGGCCAACTACGACACCGGCGGGCAGGGCACCGGCTACAACGTGGCCTCGGTCAACGGCAGCGCCAACAGCTACCGGCCGGACGGGGTCGACCTCGAGGCCTGCAGCGACACCGGCGTGCGGCGACGACATCGGCTGGACCGGGACCGGGCAGTGGTTCCGCTACACCGTCAACGTCGCCACCGCCCGCACCTACACGGTCAGCCTGCGGCTGGCCTCCCCGAGCGGGGTGACCGACGCGCTCCATATCGCCAGCTCGTCCGGGGCCAACCTGTCCGGGTCGGTCAACGCGCCGGACACCGGCGGCTGGCAGACCTGGGCGACGGTCACGGTCAGCGTCGCTCTGCCGGCTGGCAGGCAGACGCTGACGATTTACCAGGACAACGGGGGGTGGAACATCCACGACCTGACGCTGTCGTAGCTTCACGGTGGTGTGCCAGGTGCGCGTTTGGGTTCGCTCTTGCCGGCCCAAACGCGCATTTGGTTCGTTGGTGGGGGGCCGCGGCGCGTTGGTGAGGGGGTGGTGGGGGCGTGCGGGGATGGTGGGGCGTTGACGGCGGGTGGGCGTGGATCGCGGCGGGGGCATTATGGCGTTTCGGTCACCAGGACGACGGAACGCCATAGTCCTCCCCTGAGAGAAGCGTGCGGGGCGCGCTGGGATGTTGAGTGCGTGGTGATTTTGGGGCACGTGGGGGCGGTGGGTGTGCGGGGTTTGCCGCCCAGTGAGGTGGTCGGCCGGGGCGGGGGGTGTCGGGGATCGGCGACAATGGGGGCAATTGGCGGTGGCGAGGGGTTGGGATCGTGAGCGTGGGCATGGACGAGTCGCGGCGGGTGTACGTCGTGGGGGGCGGGCCGGGAGGGCTGGCGGCGGGGGCTGAGCTACGGCGGCGGGGGCTGCGGGCGGTGATCCTGGAGCGCGGCGAGTCGGTCGGGACCAGCTGGCGGGCCGGCTACGACCGGTTGCATCTGCATACCGTGCGCGCTCTCTCCGGGCTGCCCGGGTTCGGCATTCCGCGGGCGGCGGGGCGCTGGGCGGCCCGGGACGCCATGATCGACTACCTGGAGCGGTATCGGGCGCACCATGACCTCGAGGTCCGCGGTGGCACCGAGGTCGAGCGGATCACGGCGGCGGAGGCGGCGGACGGAGACGGCGCCCGGTGGGTGATCCAGACCGCGGCGGGCGAACGGCTGCCGGCCCGGTCGATCGTGGTCGCGACCGGTCACGCGCACACGCCTTTGGTGCCGGACTGGCCGGGGCGCCAGTCGTACACCGGCCAGCTGCGGCACGCCCGCGAGTACCGTAACCCCGCCCCCTACGCCGGGCTCGACGTGCTCGTGGTCGGCGTCGGCAACAGCGGGGCCGAGATCGCCACCGACCTGGCCGAGGGCGGCGCCCGCCGGGTGTGGATCGCGGTCCGGACCCCGCCCCAGATCGTCAGGCGGGACGTGGCCGGGCTGGCCCGCCCACGCGACCGGCATCCTCGTCAGCCGGCTGCCGTCGGCGCTGGTGGACCCGGTCGCCCGGCTGCAGCGGCGGCTCACGATCCCCGACCTGACCGGGTACGGCATCCGGCCGCCGGATGACGGCCTGATGACGCGCGTCCGGCGGGTCGGCGAGGTGCCGCTGCAGGATGTCGGGTTCATCGGCGCGGTCCGCAGCGGCGCGGTGACGCCGGTCGCGGCGGTGACCGGCCTCGACGGGGACAAGGTGCTGCTGGCCGACGGATCGGCCATCAGCCCGCACGCGGTGATCGCGGCGACCGGTTACCGGCGCGGTCTGGAAAAGCTGGTCGGAGAGCTGGGGGTGCTCGACGAACGCGGGATGCCCCGGGTGCACGGTGGGGCGGCGGCCGCTCCGGGCCTGTTCTTCGTCGGCTACACGGTCTCGCTGCGGGGGATGCTGCGCGATATCGCGGCCGACGCGCGGCGGGTGGCCCCGGCGGTAGCACGCGACTACGAGTCGGTCCCGCGCTAGTTCCTGGCCAACCGGTGTTGAAGGTCTCCCCCGCTGTGGGTAAAGAGGTTGACGGGGCGGGTGAAACCACGGTCCGTTCGAGATGACGATGTTGATCTTGATCTGACGAACGGGACCACTGCCAACGGAGGTGAGGCCGGTGGCCGACACCGAAGATCACCCGATGAGCTCGTTCGCCGACCGGGCGCGATCGGCTCTTTCGCGCATTCAGCAGGACGACCG
The DNA here is from genome assembly GCA_963836195.1 of uncultured Actinomycetota bacterium. Taxonomy (GTDB): domain Bacteria; phylum Actinomycetota; class Actinomycetes; order Streptosporangiales; family Streptosporangiaceae; genus Trebonia. The sequence continues at coordinate 201,340 of CAWIIX010000009.1, forward strand.
GGTCCGGCAGACCACGGCCGCGGCGAGGAACGTGGCCGCTCAGGCCGAGGGCGTGTCGCAGACCGTCTCGCGCAAGGTGGCGCAGGACGACGCGTGGGACGAGCTGCGCAGCGACGTGCAGCTGCTGACCGAGATCGCGCGCGCCCATCACGCGCTGATCGTCGACCTGATCGACCGGGTCGCGGAGCTGGAGGGGCAGGCCGGGGGGCGTCGTGACGGTTGACGAGCAGCTGACCGGGCTGCGTGCCGACGCCGTCGGCCGGGTCGCCGACCTGCCGACGCTTGACGCGGTCATGGAGGACAGCGGACGGCAGCGGCTGGCCGCGTACTACCTGTACAGCGCGCTGCTGGCCGGCCTGATCGGGCCCGAGGACCTGACGCCCGGGCGGTGGCCCCCGGAGCTGGCCGAACCGCTCCGGCAGCGCGGGCTTGCGCGGCTCGCGCCGCGGACCGGGCGGGCGCTTGACGCCGAGCTGACCCCGGCCGAGCAGGCCACCCGGCGCAGCCCCGGGCGGCAGCTGGAGTTCGCGCAGCTGCTGGTGGACTTGATTGACAGCGGTTCGTTCGGGCCGCTGTGCCTGGCGGCCGACAGCGTCCGGCTGTCCCCGCCGGGGCCCGGCGACCGGCCGGCCAGGAGCTGGATCTGGAGCTGATCAAGGGCGGCGCCGTCGTCGGCACCTGCCCGGTCAAGGCCCACTGGGAACTGGTCGCGCTGCACCTGGCGGGCGCCCCGCTCGGGGACCCGGCCCAGGCGGGGGGCCGGCCGGGGGTGGCCAGGACAACGTTTTCCCGGCGGCTGAAGGACACCGCGATCCCGCACGCGGTCGGCGTCGGCGTCGCCTTCGCGGTCAGCGTGCACCCGCTCGGCACCATCGCGGGCGAGGGCACCCGGCTGATCAGGGCGCGGATCGTGGCCGGAACCGACCAGGCCGACGCGCTCCACCGCCTCGGCCGGGATCTGAGCACACTGCGGGCGCAGGCCGACGGCGAGCTGGCCGACCTGCCGACTGGAAGGAGCAGCGCATGACCGAGACACTTCCCGGCCAGCGGGGAGCGGCCGCCGGCCATGAGGTCGCCGACCTGCGGCGGGTCGGGATCCACCCGGACTTCTGGTACCCGGTCGCCGTCTCCGCCTCGGTGCGGAGGGGGAAGACGTTCGCGGCCCGGTTCGCCGGGGAGCGCATCGCGCTGTACCGCAGCGCCGGCGGCGTCGTCTACGCGCTTGAGGACCGGTGCGCGCACCGGCAGGTGCCGCTGAGCATGGGCGTCGTGGAGGGCGAGACGCTGCGCTGCTGCTATCACGCCTGGGCGTACCGCGGAGACGGCCGCATCTCGCAGATCCCGTACCTGCCCAAGGGGGCACCGCGGCCGCCCCGCGGGGTCCGCGCCTATCCCGTCCGCGAGGCGTACGGGCTGGTGTTCGTGTTTCCCGGTGACCCGGCCAAGGCGGCCGGGATGCCGCTGCCTGAGCTGCCGGAATTCGGTTCCGATGGGCATAAGACCATGACCTACTCGCGCACGGTCGGCTGCCACTACTCGTTCATGCACGAGAACCTGCTGGACATGAACCACCAGTTCCTGCACCGCGGCGTGGTCGGCCGGATCCACCCTGAACTGCTCGACCACGAGACCGGCCTCGACTGGGTGCAGGCGCGGTACCAGTTCACCCACACGGCGGGCAAGAAGTCGGCCGGCGCCGCGCTGCTCACGACGCCGGCGCGCTCGGCCCCGCACGTGATCACCATCCGGACCGGTTATCCGTATCAGACGCTGTCGCTGTCGGCCGGCGCCGGGCCGCCGGCGTTCTCGCTGTGGGCGGCGTATGTGCCCGCGGATGCCGGGCAGCGCACCAGCCATACGTTCGGCCTGCTCATGATCGCCAAGCCGCCGATCCGGGGGGCCCTGAACCTGGCCTGGCCGTTCATCCGCCGGTTCACCGAGCGGGTGTTCGCCGAGGACCGGATGGCGGTCGAGGCCGAGCAGCGGGCCTGGGACGAGCAGGGCCGCGATTGCAACCGGGAGGTCTTCCCGCTGATCCTCGACGTGCGTGACGTGCTTCGGTCCAACGGGGTGCCGATCACGGCGGAGCCTGGGTGCGGGGGCCGCTGCTGAGGGGCGCGTGGCGGGGCGCGTGGCGGGGCGCGTGGCGGGGCGCGTCGGGTGCCAAATGCGCGTTTGGGCTCACTCTTGCCGGCCCAAAGGCGCATTTGGCACGCTGGGGGGAGGGGGGCTGAGGGGGCAGGGGGCTGAGGGGAGGGGGAGGGACGGGGGTTAGCCGTTCCAGGCGAACTGCTCGACCCAGTCGACGTTCATGGTGTCCTCGGTCGTCGACGCGCCGGGGCTGCCCTGGAGGTTCTCGGACTGCAGGGCCATGTCCATCGTCAGCGCGGGCTGCTGGGCGGGCGACTTCACCGCGCTGGCGGGGGCGGTGAAGATGACCTTGCCGTCGATCAGCCAGGACACGCCCGAGGGGGTCCACTCGACGCCGTAGGTGTGCCACTCGGTGCCGTTGTTGGCGACGCCGTTGCTGCCCCCGTTGGTCTGCGTGTAGTTGTACAGGCACTGCTCGCTGGGCGATGAGCCGCAGGCGTTACCGGGCGTGTCCCACAAGGTGGCGGTGGTGCGCGACCGGACCCCCTCGTCCTCGTAGACGTCGATCTCCGGCGGCCACTGGTTGTTGTCGGGCCAGAGCAGGAAGATGTCGGTGAACAGCTGGCCGGCCTGCTCGGGGGTGGCCTGCAGGCGGGCGAACCAGGCGCCGTACTTCTGGGGCTCGCCCTGGTAGCTCATGCCGCAGGAGTCGATGCCCGAGGCCATGAAGTGCGCCTCGCCGCCGCTGAAGGAGCACATGCTGGGCTCCCAGTCAGCCTCGGACGAGGTCTCTCCGCCGGGCACGCCGGTGTAGCCACGCCAGTTGGCCGGGAGGCTGCTGCCGGTGAATTCCTGGGTGTACTTGAGGGTGTAGCCGGACAGGGTGGTGGCCGGGTTCTGGCCGGACGGGTCGGTGCCGCTCTGGCCGCCGGCCGGGGTCGCGGTCGGAGGGGCGCTGGTGAGGTGCCGCTCGGGGTGGCGGCGGGCGTCCCGGCCGGGGTCGCGGTGCTGGTCGGGGTACCGGTCGGCGTTGCGGTCGCGGAGCCCGACGGCCTCGGGTGCCCGCCGTGCCTGCGCGCGGCGCTGCGGGCCGACTGGGCGGTCCGCCCGTGCGCGATGGCCTGCTTGACCATGACGGGCGCGCCCTGGCCCTGCGCGGCCGCGCCGAACGCGGCGGGCGCGAGCTTCGCGATCGCGTCGGTCGCCTGGGTCTGGTTGGCCGCGACGCCGCTGCAGGCGGCGAGGGCGCCGACCGCGGCGAGGGCGCCGGCGCCGAGCAGGCCGCGTCCGACCCACCGCCGTGGACGGTCCTGCGCGCGCGTTACATCAGTAGCCTTCTGTCCCTTTTGTCCCATGTGAGGCATTATGGCCGTAATCTCGCCGTGACGTGGCAGTGTTCGAAGAATCGGTTCAGGGAGCGGGGATCACTCTACTGCGGGTCGGACCTTGGGCGGGGCAGGCCGTCGGGTTGCCGCAGCCAGTTTCCTCGACGTATCCCCGGTTTCTGGAGGGCGGAGGGTCGGGGTAGAGCCACGGTCCGTTAGATATGACGATTTTGATCTTGACCGGACGGCGTCCCGGCGGTCCTCATGACGGTCAGCGGGCCCTCGTCCGGCGTGGGGACCTCGAAGTGGTCGAAGTAGGCGGCGGCGAGCTCGGTGCTGAGCTGGAAGTCGTCGCCGTGGCCGGCCGCCCGGTCGCCGAGCCGCCGCAGCACCGTTTCGCGGTCGGTCGCCAGGTAGACCGTCTCGGGGACGAGGCCGAACGGCCGCAGCAGCTCGCGGTACTCGTCGCGCGCGCGACGGGACCAGAAGGAGAAGTCGAGGACCACGTCTTCTCCGTTTCGCACGAGATCGATGAGGCGTGCGCGCAGGGTTGTTTCGATGTCGCGGTGCACGTCGTCCGGCAGCGGCATCGCGGTGATGCCACGGGACCAGGCCTCCTGGTCGAAGGACAGCCGGGTCATGCCCTGCGCTTCGTACTGCCGCGCGACAGTGGATTTTCCCGATCCGGCCGGACCGCACATGAAGATCACGCGTGCCATGACCGCCCCTGTCAGCCGGTCGGGAGTCGCTCGGCGGCGGCCCGCAGGGCGGCCGTGGGGTGGTCGGTGAGCGGGTCGCCGTGGCCAAAGCAGGCGACCTGGACTTCGAGGCGCGACAACCGCCGGAACGAGGCGGCGGCCTGGGCGCGGTCGACGTTGAACACGCCGCACATCACGGCACCGTCCGGGGCGCCGCGCGGCCGCGTCGCCGGCGAACAGCACCTGGTGCTTGGGGAGGTAGATGGCGACGCTGCCGGGTGTGTGGCCGGGGACGGCGACCGCCACGGCGCCGTCGCCGAAGCCGAGTTGGTCGCCGTCGCCGAACTCGCGGTCGATGCGGGGCGGGACCGGGCTGGCTGCGTCGCCCGGGAGCTGGCTGGTGACCTGCGCGTAGAGGGGTCGTTCCCAGTCGGCCAGGTCGGGGGGCGGACCGGCTTCCTCGGCCCGGATGAACGGCGCGTCGGCGTGGTGGGCCAGCACCTCGACGTCGCCCCAGCCTGCGATGTCGGCGGCGGCGCCGGTGTGATCGGGGTGGAAGTGCGTCAGCACCAGCCTTTGCAGGTCGGCGTTCTGGCAGCCGACCTGGTGGATCGCCGCTGCGATGTGGGGCGCGGAGCCGGGCAGGCCGGTGTCGATGAGCGTGAGCCCGTCGGGGTCGCGCCACAGGTAGGCGTGGCCGACCGGGAACTGGATGACGTGCAGCTGCGGCGTGAGCTGAAGGAGTTCCACCTGGCAACGGTAACCGGCGGGCGGGGACGCGGGCCTGAGCCTCTGCTGTCGGCAGACCGGGGCCGCGAGCAGCATCTGGCGCTATCCGGGCGCGCCAATCGCGCTAGGCCCGCTCACACGCGCCGAGCAAGAGCTCTTCGACAAGATCGAGGTCGTCCAGGGTGAGGTCACTGCCGCCCGCGTCCTGAATCCACAGAAGCGCCTGCGGACGACGGCGGACCAGCCAGAGATCGACGTGGAGCGCGATGTCCGCAGCAGTCGATTCACGGCAGTCGCCGAGCCCGCCGATCACGACTGGCGGCTGGCCGATCAGGTTGCGGACTTCCTCGACGCCCTGGACCACAGCGGCCATCGCGTCGCCGATGAACCTCACGCGATTACCAGACACGTGTCCATCTCTCCGGGGGTGTCCAGGCATCGAGAATCTCGTGTCCTCGCCCGGAGTCTTTGGCCAAGTCGAGCGCGACGAAGAGGGGGTGCGCGAGTGGCCATCCGATCGGGCCCGCCTCCGCGTTTACCCGTTGACGGCACACTGCTGGTACCGGGGCGACACGGACCGCACACCGGGCTTGGGAGGCCGATGGGGCAGCGCCGAGAAGCGCGGTGGCCCGACGCTGGATTCCCTGGTCGGGGACATAGAAATCGAAGAGCTGATCAGCGCGTACTGCTAGCGGAGCACCGTACGCAACTGCCGCCAAAGAATCGGTGAGCGCCCAGCCGGTCGTGGTTTCCGCATCGTCGAGCCCGAGGCGAAGGGGCTTGGTGATGACGGCGGCGTCGCCGGGCATGGGCAACCGGGCGAGGTACAGCCGACGGGCTGGCCACCGATCAACGACCTGCCAGAACAACTGCGTGCCTTCGACACGGTTCTTGTCGTCTACCAAGCCGTCTCGGCGGAGCGAGGCAAGCACCTCTGAAACCGTGCTCGCCGACCGTCCGATGGCGCGTGCCAGCGCGCGTACCGTCGTACCCGAAGCCGGAGTCATCAAGAGGGAGGCTGCGACCTCCAGACCCACGTTGCCGCTAAGCCCATGCCCGCGCTCTGCACGACCGGCGACAGGTTCCACGCTGGCGTCGATCACGAGGTTTTCCGAGCGCAAGGCGAGGCGACCGCGCAAATCGTAGTACCCGGCTCCGGGAATGGTGAGGAGCCTGCGCCGCTGGCGGCTGGACAGGGCGGCCGACGCGACTAAGGGCTCGACGGCAAATCGCACGTCTCCTTGTGAAACGGCTCGATACCGGGATGCGGTTCACTGCAGGCCGGCAACTGGTTCGTAATTGACATTGAATGCGGGGCCACCTATTGGACGGACTGAGCGGCCAGGTCAGGGACGTGTTGGCCGGTTGCGGCCGCGGGGATTGGGCGGAGGCCTCGGGCCAGGGACAGCGTCACCGCGACGGAGGCGGCTGCCATCACCGTGATGCCGATCGCCGGGGAGGTCACACTCGGCGACGGCGCCCGCCAGGGCCGCGCCCACCCCCTGCATCGCGAGCATGCAGGACGAGTGCAGCCCGAGCGCGTGCCCCTTGAGGTCGTCCGGGGTCAGGGCGATCAGCCGCTGCTGCAGCATCAGGGTCGCGCAGTAGCCGACCGAGGCGACCACGCAGACCGCGCACGCCACCGCCAGCGGCGGGTGCGCGAAGAACACGAGGTACGGGCAGGCCAGCAGCAGGCGCAGCCAGGGACCGAGCCGGTCCCGCCACCGCTCGGAGACGAACCGCCCGGCCAGCGTGTCGCCCGCCAGCATCCCCACCGCGGTGCAGGCGAACAGCGTGCCCGCGTGCCGCGGCGAGTAGGAGACGAACAGCGACTCGCAGCCGACGATCAGCCCGTTCGGCACGCACAGCCCGATGTAGACGTAGCGGCGGGGGGCGGAGGCGAGCAGCAGGACGTTGTTCCGCCAGGTCTGGGCGGCCGATGGGCGTCCCTGGGCGCGGGCCGGGCGCCGGGAAAGGCCGGCGTAGGACAGAATCCCGGACACCACGTACAGCGCGGCGCCTGCCAGCAGCGTCCCGCGCGGCGACATGACCGTCACCAGGACCCCGCCGACGGCGAAGCCGACGATCTGCATGATGCCGACCGACATGTTCAGCACCGACCGGCCGAGCATGTACCCGTCCGGGGGAACGATCTCGTTCATCAGCCCGTAGCGGACGCCGCCGCCGAGCGAGGACACGACCCCGAGCGCGAGGCCGATCGCGAGGATCGCCCCCACCCCGACGCCGGGGAGCGCCTGCGCGAGGCTGCCGACCGCGAAGATCAGCGCCAGCCAGGTCAGGGCGGCCCGGGGCGGGATCTGGTCGGCCGCCGACAGCAGCAGCGACGCCCCCGCGACCTGGGCGAGCGACGGGCCGAACATCACCAGCGCCGACAGCAGCGGCGATCCGGTCGAGGAGTAGACCAGCGTCCCCAGCGCCAGCCCGGTGACGGTCGACGCCGCCACCTGGGCCGACGAGGCGACGAAGAGGGCAGTGAACTCGGGTACCCGGAACAGTTCGGTATAGGTCCGCACGAGGCCCAAGCCTCGCGCCCGCGGCGGCCGGGACGGTAAAGTTTCGCGCGCATGCGAAACTCTCCCGAGAGGGTGACCCCCGGTGGGCTGGTGGCAGGTCAGCGCCGACACCCTGGCGCGGAGCCGGTTCGTCATCTCGCCGCTGGCCGAGACCACCGCCAGCCTGCTCGCGCTCGAGCGCGGCACGCGCCGCGCATCCGGGCGAACGCCGGTGGCTCGACGCCCACCAGGCCGCTTATCGCGGCTACGTGAAGGACCACCCGGATGTCCCCCGGCTCATCCGCCTCTCGCTGGGGCTGTGCTGGATCCCCGGCGTGATCACGGTGGCACCGGCCGGCCATGACGAGCAGGCCTTCGGCGATGAGCTTGCGCAGATCTTGAGCGTGTCGCCCGCCATCGTGGCCGACGACCTCGAGGCGCTCGGCCTCGAGCGGTACCCCGATGATCTGCCGGCGAAGGCAGCCGGCCTGCTCGAATGGGTGTGGGCGAACACCGTGCGGCCGTACTGGCCCGAACGCCGCAAGATCATCGAGGCGGACATCGTGGCTCGCACTACGCAACTCGGTCGCGGCGGCTGGGCGGCGGCGCTGTCCGACATGCGTCCGGGCCTGCGCTGGCTGGGCGAGGGCCGCCTGCAGATCAACGCCTACGAGAACCCGCCGCGGGAGATCTCCGGCGCCCAGCTCCTGTTCGTCCCGGTGACCCCGACGGCGGGCTGGGTCGCCTGGGAGGAGCCGCTCCGGTACGCGGTGATGTACCCGTGTTCCGGGGCGCTGGCCGAGCCCGGCCGCCGGGCGGCCGCCCCGGAAACGCTGGGCGCGCTGCTCGGCCCGGCCCGGGCGGCCATCCTCATGCTGCTGGCCACCCCCAAGAGCACCACCCAGCTGGTCGCGCTCACCGGCCAGCGGCTCGGCTCGGTCGGCCGCCACCTGCAGATCCTGCGCGACGCCGGGCTGCTGGAGCGGCGGCGGGCCGGGCGGTCGGTGCTGTACCGCCGGTCGCCGGCCGGGGACCTGCTGGTCCGGATCCAGAGCGGGGCATTACTCGGCTAGCCGGGCTGCGGTTCGGAGATTGCCTGCTCATATGCGCGCAGCGTGGTGATGAACGTGACCCGCTCGTTCGGCGTGAGTGGCTCGAGTGCCTGTCGCCAGGCGCGCGCGCCGGGTGCGAGCCACTGCTCGATGGCCGGCCGATCTTTGGAAACAAAGCTAATTTTGATCTCGCCATGATTATCGCAGGAGTGCGACATGCCCCACCTGACTGTCCATGCGCTCGAAGGCGACCTGGCCGGGCGGGAGGCAACCCTCGCCGCGGTACTGACCGACTCGATCGCGGCGGTGTACGGCGAATGGGCCCGCGAGCTCGTCACCGTGCAGTTCATCGGGGTGCCGGTCGGGCGCTGGGCCGTCGGGGGCCGTCTCGTCGGGACCGCTGCACCGGCGCTTACGCTGGGCGTCCGCGAAGCGATGTTCGCGCGGCCGGACGCCGAGGATCTGATCCGCCGGCTCATCGCATCGCTGACCGACGCGGCCGCCGCGGTCTTCGGCGAGCAGAGCAGGGCCCGTACCACGGTGGAGCTGGTCGCGACGCCGGCGGGCAGGACCGGTGTCGGCGGACTGCCGGAGGAGTAACAGCGACCATGGGTCCCGGGTGGCGGGCCCGCGGCTCTGAACCTTCGAGGTCCACGGGAGTTGCCTAGCGCGGGCGGGCACGGAACCACGTCTCCCGGTCGAGCGGATTCGGGCCGATCCTGGGCCGTACCGGGGGCGAACCGGTGACCGGGGTGTAGTGGGTCACCTCGGAAGTGAACACCGCCTCGCCGCTGGTCTGCTCGGGGAGCTGGGCCAGCAGCCGCTGGACGTTCCTGGTCGGGATCGTGCCGGTCAGCGTCATCGCGACGTCAGCTCCGAAGCCGGCTCCGGCGCCGGGTCCGGCGCCCGGTCCGGCGGTCTCGGTGCCGGTGACGAGGCCGGACAGCCGGGCCAGGGTGACGGTCACCACCGGGAGCGCGGCGGCCGGGATCTCGAGCTGGAAGGTCTCGACCGGCTCGCACACGACCGTCCGGGCCTGCCGCAGCGCGTCGTGCACGAGGACCGGGGCCAGGTTGCGGAAGTCCGCCCCGACCGAGGACACGTTCTTGTTGAACTTCTGGTGCATGGCGGACTGCCGGGGCCAGTAGCCGGTGTGGGTCAGCACCACCCGCGCGTCGGGGATCTCCCAGCCCGACAGGCCCTGGGCGAGGGCGGTCCGCACCCCCTCCCAGGTCGCGGCGAAGAACGCGGGCGGCATCGAGCCGAGCTCGACCTCCAGGTCGCAGCTGAGCCCGGCCCCGACGGCGGCGGGCTCGACCCGAAACCCGAGTGTGGCCAGGTAGGGCGTGGTGTGCTCGGACGAGATGGCGAACGCCGCGCCGGTCCCCGTGATCCGCTCGATGTGCACGGTCACGGTCGGGCGGAAGGTGACGGCGACGCCGAACTGCTCGGCCAGCAGCGCGGCGATCACCTCCTTCTGCACCTCGCCGTAGAGGCTGACCGCGATCTCGTGGCGCTCGTCGTCCAGCCGCAGGTTGATCAGCGGATCGGCCTCCGCCAGCTCCTGCAGGGCGGCGAACAGCCGGCCGCGCTGCGCGGGGTCGACCGGGTCGACCACGGACTCCAGCGCGGGGCGCGGGAACTGGCGGGTGACCCGGCCGGGAATGGCCTGGCCGACCCAGGCGCCGACGGTGGCCGAGGCGAGCCCCCGGACCCGCACGACATCGCCGGCGGTGGCGGCGCCGGTCGGGGTCCAGCCCTGCGGGGTGGACCGCTCCAGCGCGGTGATGACGCCGGGGCGCCCTTCCCCCGCTGCCGCGCGGTCCCTGACCCGCAGCTCTCCGCCGAAGATGCGGCAGTGCGCCAGCCGGCCGCGCTCGGCGTGCTCGATCTTGTAGACGACGCCAGAGAGCGCGCAGGACGGCTCGCGCGCCCACGGCAGCAGCGTCGGCAGCGCCGCCAGCAGGTCGGGGACGCCGGCCCCGGTCAGCGCCGACCCGGCCGCGACCGGGACCAGCTGGCAGCGCCGGACCTGGGCCCGCGCTGAGCGCAGGACCAACTTGTCGGTTGCCTCGCCGTCCACGGCGGCGCTGAGCACGCGGTCGTCGAGCGACGCGAGGACGTCGATGACCCGGGGGTCGGTGACCGGGACTGGCCGCGTATCGGCGCTCGCCGTGCCCGGGGCTACCACGTCGGTCAGCGCCAGGGTGTGCACGCCGTCGGGCGCGGTCAGCCGCCGGTCGATTTCGCCGCGCACCCGGGCCGGGTCGGCCCCGCCCCGGTCGATCTTGTTGATGAAGATCAGCGTGGGCACGGCCAGGCGGCGCAGCGCCCGCCAGAGGACGACCGTCTGCGACTGGACGCCCTCCACCGCCGAGACGACGAGGACGGCCGCGTCGAGCACGGCCAGGCTGCGCTCGACCTCGGCGATGAAGTCGGAGTGGCCCGGGGTGTCGATCAGGTTGACCTGAACGTCCCCGACGGCGAAGGACGCCACGTTGGTGCGCACGGTGATGCCACGACGGCGCTCAATGTCCATCGAGTCGGTGCGGGTGGTACCGTCGTCGACCCGGCCGGGCGCGGCGATGGCGCCGGCCTCGTAGAGGAGCCGTTCGGTCAGGCTCGTCTTGCCCGCGTCAACATGCGCGAGGATGCCCAGATTGATGGTGTGCGTTGCGTGCGACAAGGGACAACTGCTCCAGAAGTCGGGTCGGGACTGTCGGCAGAGCAGTAGCCGCTCGCATCTCGATGACCTCCGGAGCTAGTCGTCAGTGACGCTCTATTAACTCCCGGACCCGGGCTCGCGCGCAACCGAATAAATCAGGGCCGCGACGATCAGCCAGCCGATCGCGGCGGCGACCCCGAGCCAGCGCACGGCGCCGATGAAGTGCTGGGCGTTCGCTGGGCTGCCTGCCACCGCGCCGAAGATCGCCACTCCGAGGGCCGTTCCGGTCTGCCGGGCGGTGTTGTTGATCCCGCTGGCCCAACTCGCGCCGACGCAGCCGGTCCGGTCGCTGCGGCAGTCGACTCGGGCGGCGGCGCTGCGTTCGGCCCGCGCCTGCTACGACCACCTGGCCGGGAAGCTCGGCGTCGTGCTCACGCAGGCGCTGATCGACTGCCGGGCGCTGACCGCGACCGACGGAATCCCGGACAACCGACGCCGGGCCGACGATCGGCTGTCGAGCCAACTGGCCGACCACCCCTGGGTTCTCGGACCGTGTGCGGCCGACGTCTTCGCAGGCCTAGGCGTCGCCCCGGACCGGCTCGCGGCCGACTACCCGTCGCGACGGCCGCTGCTGCGGTTCTGCCTCGACTGGAGCGAGCAGCGTCACCACCTGGCCGGCCTGCTCGGGGCCGACGTGCTGACCGCGCTGCTCGACGCCGGCTGGGTCACCCGCGCTCAGGGTCAGCGGTCTGTCCAGCTCACCCCCGCTGGGCGGCAGGGTCTCGCTTCCGGGCTCGGGCTCGACGCCTAGAGAACCCTTAGGGTCTCGGCGCGCTGACGTGCTCGGGGCAGGTGCACGGGCGGGGGGCGCGCGCGTGCAGGCCGGCCAGCATGAGCGACAGGCTCATCTCGAAGATGTCGTTGTCGTCGACGGCGGGCAGGTGCTCGCGGACCTGCCAGATGGCGGGGTACTTGGCCGGGTCGGCGGTCAGGTACGCGGTCGTCCAGGCGTTGCGGTCGTTTTTCTGCAGTTGCTCGTCCATCGCCAGGAACGACGCCTCCGCGCCGGCCCAGTACAAGCCGGAGTCGCCGATCGCGCGGTACACCACCGCGGCCTCCGCGCCCTCGAAGCCGGCCGTGAGCACGCAGCTGATGATCATGTCGACCGCCTTCATCTCGGCCGGCCCCTGAGTGGTCCGGTACGACGACAGCGATGCCGCGGCCGGATGGGCGAGGTAGGTCTGCCTGAGCTGCCTGCTGATGTCGGCGAGCGTCTCGACCCAGCACTCCCGCAGCTGCAGGCCGGCCGCCGACTCCTCGATCAGGTGATCAGCGACCGCCAGCACCAGGTCGTCCTTGCTGGCGAAGTGCCGGTACACGGCGGTGGCGTCGGCGCCGAGCGCGCGACCGAGCTTGGGCAGGCTGAAGCCCCCGATTCCATCGGCGTCAAGCAGCCGCAGGCTCTCGCGCACGATCAGCTCCCGGGTGAGGTCGCCGCGCTGGAGCCTGCGCCGTCCGCCGCCTCGCGTCGTCGCCGAGTCCGTCATCGTGCACCGTTCCCCTTCATCTTCCCCGAGCTCGTTTCACCCTGGTTACACGGGCAGTCTAGCGCGTCCGAGTCATAGTCATAGGTATTGACAATGGCTATGTCCAATGGTCTACTCACCCGGCAAAGGCCAGTAGAGGAGGTGCAGTGGACAAGGGCATCCTGTTCACTAACGGGTCGGTGTTCGTCGGCGGCGATTTCGCGCCGCGCGGCACCAGCGTCCTGGTCAAGGGGAACCGCATCGCCGCGGTCGGGGCCGCGGTCGGCGCGGCGGACGAATCCCACGGCGCGGAGGTCGTCGACCTGGACGGCGGAACGTTGCTGCCCGGCTTCATCGACTCGCACGCGCACCCGGTCTTCGGCGGCATCCAGCTGCGTGGCTGCGACCTGAGCGCGGCGACCGACGCACCGTGGTACCTGAAGATCATCGACCGGTACGCGAGAGAGAACCCGGACCGGGAGTGGATCACCGGCGGCGGCTGGGGCATGCCCGCCTTCCCCGGCGGCATCCCGACCAGGCAGGCGCTGGACAGCGTGGTCGCCGACCGTCCGGTGTTCCTGCAGAACCGGGACGGCCACGGCGCCTGGGTGAACAGCACTGCCCTGGAACTCGCCGGGATCGATAAGCACACGGCGGACCCGCCGGATGGACGGATCGAGCGCGATGATCGGGGCGATCCGGTCGGCATGCTCCAGGAAGGCGCGATGCAGCTGGTAGCGCGGTTGCTGCCGCCGGTCACCGACGCCGACCGCTATCTCGGGCTGCTCGCCGGACAGGACTACCTGCTCTCGCTCGGCGTCACCGGCTGGCAGGACGCGATCGTGGGACGCGGCTTCGGCGAGGACGACGCGACCGATGCCTACCGTCAGGCGGCGAGCGCGGGCACGCTGCTGGCCAACGTCGTCGGCGCGCTGTGGTGGCAGCGGCATCAGGGGCTCGAGCAGCTGGAAGAGCTGCTGCACCGGCGCGGCACCGACGGCGCCGGCCGGTTCCGCCCGACCAGCGTGAAGATGATGCTCGACGGGGTGGCCGAGAACCACACCGCCGCCCTGCTCGACCCGTACCTCGACTCCCACGGCTGCGCCACCGAGAACTCCGGTCTCGATTTCATCGACCCCGACGAGCTGCCCCGGTTCGTCACCGAGCTTGACGCGCTCGGCTTCCAGGTGCACTTCCACGCGCTCGGCGACCGCGCGGTGCGCAACGCGCTGAACGCGATCGAAGCCGCCCGGCACGCCAACAAGGGCTCGACCATCCGCCATCACCTGGCGCACCTGCAGGTCATTCACCCCGACGACATCCCGCGGTTCGCCGCCCTCGGCGCGACCGCGAACATCCAGCCGCTCTGGGCCACCAACGAGTCGCAGATGACCGAGCTGACGATCCCGTTCCTGGGCGAGACCCGGGCCGGCTGGCAGTACCCCTTCGCGGCGCTGGCGAAGACCGGCGCGCATATCGCCGGCGGCAGCGACTGGCCCGTGAGCAGCCCCGATCCGCTGCTCGGGATGCACGTGGCAGTGAACCGCAGCCTGCCCGACAACGCGGACAACCCCTTCCTGCCCGAACAGGCGATCAGCCTCCGGACCGCGCTCGCCGCCTATACCGCCGGCAGCGCGCGAATCAACGGCCTTGAGAACACCGTCGGCCTGATCAAAGCCGGCTACGACGCCGACTTCGCGATCGTCGACGCTGACCTCGCGGCCATCCCCGACTCCGAAATCTGCCAGGCGTCCGTGCGCCAGACCTGGGTCCGCGGCGAGCTCGCCTACGACTGCGAGGAGAACCGATGACAAGACGGCACATCCCAATCGCCGCGGCCGCAGCGGTCGCGCTCGCGCTGCTGGCGTCCGCCTGCGGCCGGTCGCTGAGCTCCGCTGACTCCCGCGCGGGGAACATCTCGCCGACCGCCAACCTGGTCACCACCACCCCGGCCGGCGCCAAGACGGTCCCGCAGGCCGTCTGGGCGGTCTACCGGGACGTCAACAGCCTGGACCCGGCGTTCGCGTTCGACTACCCCGAGAACACGGCGATCTCGCTGATGTGCGAGTCGCTGCTGCTGCAGAAGGCGAACGGCGCCATCGTGCCCGGCCTGGCCAGCCTCAGCACTCCCAACCAGACAAGGCTCGTCTTCACCATCAACCCGAAGGCCACCTTCTGGGACGGCCACCCGGTCACCCCGGCCGACGTCGTCTACAGCCTGGACCGCCAGATGAATCCCAGCCTGGGCGGTTTCTACGGGCAGGTATTCAGCCGGGTCAAGACGATCGAGCAGACCGGCCAGGACGAGGTGACGATCGCCTTGAGCCAGCCCGACTACTGGCTCGAGGGCGAGCTGTCGTCGATGGCGGGGGTCGTCATCGAGAAGGCCTACGCGCAGCAGGAGGGCAAGAACTACGGCACCCCGGCCGGCGGCGTCATGTGCACCGGACCGTACCAGCTGAAGTCCTGGTCTCCCAGCGCCGGGGTCGTCGCCGTCGCCAACCCGCACTACTGGCGGGGGACAACCCCGCTGGTCCAGCAGATCACCCTGTCCGGCGTGCCGGACAACAACGACCTCACCGCGGGCCTGGAGACCGGCGCCATCCAGGGCACCTACGCCTCCGGCGGCATCCCCACCCTGGATCAGCTCAGGAAGAGCAGCGCGGTGAAGGTCTACCAGGGACCCGGCTGGGCGACCGACGCGATGATCATCTCCGCGACCACCGGCCCGCTGGCCAACGTCAAGGTCCGTCAGGCGCTCTCGCTGGCGCTGAACCGGCAGTCGATCATCAACGCGGTGTACAAGGGCGCCGCGCTGATGCCGAAGTGGCTGGCCAACCCGGGCGCCTTCGGCTATGGCACCGCGGTCTTCGACGGCGCCTACCAGGCGTCGCCGGCCCTCACGCAGAACCTGGCCGAGGCAAAGAAGCTCATCGCGCAGGCGGGCGTGGCCGGGCAGACGGTCACGATCGGCACGTCGAGCGAGGTGTCGAGCATCGCGTTCGAGGCCGCCGCCTACCAGCAGGCGGCCGTCGCGATCGGCCTGAAGGTCACGCTCAAGTCGGTCTCGGCGCAGGACTTCATCAACTTCTTCACCGACCCCTCGTACCGCAAGGGCGTCGACATGTTCCCGACGGTGAACTACGGCGACTACGCGGACCCGGCCGCGCTCCTGGACACGCTGGCGCTACCGGGGGCCGACCAGAACTACGACAACTACAACGATCCCACGATAACCGCGCTGCTCGACCAGGCTCGGAGCACGGCCAACCCGGATCAGCGGGCCGCGCTGGTCGCCAAGGCCGAGCAGCGGGCGGCGCAGACGCTGCCCTGGATCCCGACCGTCGACCCGACCAACGTGCTGGTCATGAGCTCCAAGCTGACCGGCGCGACCGGCTCGTTCGCCTACATGTTCGCGCCGTGGGCGAACAGTCTCGGCGGCGTGGGCTGATGGGCCGGGGCAAGTTCCTGCTCCGGCGGCTCGCGATGCTGCTGGCCAGCCTGCTGGTGGCCAGCTTCGTGATCTTCGGCTCGATGTACCTGGCCCCCGGCAGCGCGCTGTCCGCGCTGACCGGCGGCCGGGCGCTGCCGCCGAGCAGCACCGCCGCCCTCGAGCGGCAGTACCACCTCAACCAGCCGTTCCTCGCCCAGTACGGGTACTGGCTGGCCAGCGCGCTGCACGGCGACCTCGGCACTTCGATCGAGTGGCGGGAGAACGTGACGACGCTGATGGGCGGCCTGGCGTGGACCACGGCCGGCCTGGTGCTGTACGCGTCGCTGATCATCTGCGTGGTCGGCATCGGGCTGGGCGTGTTGGCTGGGCTGCGGCCCGGCTGGGTGGACACGTCCACCCTGGTCGGCACCGCCGTCACCGCCGCGCTGCCGTCGTTCGCGGCCGCGATGGTGCTGGTGGCGGTGTTCGCGGTGCAACTGGGCTGGTTCCCCGCGCTCGGCAACGGCGCCGGGTTCGTCGACAACGTCCGCCACCTGACGCTCCCGGCGATCGCGCTGGCGATCTCCTCGCTCGCCATCGTCGCCCGGGTCACCCGGGCGGCGGTCCGCGAGGAGGCCGGCCGGGAGCACGTGCAGACCGCGGTCAGCCGCGGCATCCCCTACCGGGACATCGTCCGGCGGCACATCCTGCGGAACGCCGCGATCCCGATCACCACGATCACCGGGATAACGATCGCCTCGCTGATCGCGGTGGACGCGGTGGTCGAGACCGCGTTCAGCCTCAACGGGCTCGGCGCCTTCCTGGTCAAGGCCGCGCAGGACAAGGACCTGGCGGTCGTGCAGGGCATCTCGCTGGTCCTGGTCATCGCGTTCGTCGTGGTCAACGTGATCGTCGACCTGCTCTACGCGGCGCTTGACCCGCGGATCTCGCTCGGGACGGCCCCCGCATGACCGCCGTGACGATCCGGTCTTTCGCCGCGATCCGCAGGCCGGCCGCGGGGCGACTGGCGGGCATCGGGGCCGCCGGGATCATCTCCGCGGTCATCATCGCCGTCGCCGCGCTCGCCGCGGTCCTCGGCCCGCTGATCGCGCCGTACAACACGACCGTCCCGGACACCACGCTGCAGTTCGTCGGCCCGGTCGGCGGTCACCTGCTCGGGTTCGACGTCGAGGGCCGGGACGTCGTGTCGCGACTGCTGGCCGGCGCGCAGTCGTCGATGGCCGGCCCGCTCGCGGTCGTGGTGATCAGCCTCGCGCTTGGCATCGCGCTCGCGGTCACCTCCGCCTGGAAGCGGGGCGCGGTTGACGCGACCGTGTCGGCCGGGCTTGACATCCTCTTCGCGTTCCCCGGCATCCTGCTCGCGGTGCTGGCCACGGCGGTGTTCGGCCCCGGCCTGACCGCGGCGTCGGTGGCGCTGGCGATCGCGTACGTCCCTTACGTCGCCCGGGTGCTGCGGGGTGCCGCGCTCAAGGAGCGGAGCCAGCCGTACGTCGCGGCGCTTGAGGTGCAGGGCCTGTCCGGCCCGGCCATCTGCGTCAGGCACATCGTGCCCAACATGATGTCGCTGATCGTCGCGCAGGCGACGATCATGTTCGGCTGGGCGATGGTGGACCTGGCCGCGATCTCCTTCCTTGGGCTCGGCGTGCAGGCGCCAGCGCCCAACTGGGGCGTGATGATCTCGGAGAACGCGGTCGGCCTGCAGGAGGGCTACCCGCTGCCGACGCTGGCGGCGGGCGCCTGCGTGGTGATCGTGGTCATCGCGTTCAACGTGCTCGGCGAGCGCCTGCTGGCGCGGGCGGCGCAGTCATGAGCTGGCTGTTGGAGGTCGACGGCCTGACCGTGCGCCTGCCAGGCCGGGAACGTGCTGCGCGACATCGGCCTGTCGATCGGCCCGGGCGAGGCGCTCGGCCTGGTCGGCGAGTCCGGCTCGGGCAAGTCGATGACGGCCAAGGCGATCGCCCGGCTGCTGCCGCCGGGCGCGGCCGCCTCGGGCTCGGTCATGTTCGACGGTCGCCGGGTCTTCGACCTGCCGGCCGCCGATCTGCGCCGCTACCGGTCGGAGGTGGCGATGATCTTCCAGGATCCGCGCGCGCACATCAACCCGGTCCGGCGGATCGGCGACTTCATGACCGAGGCGCTGCGTTCCCAGGGCGTCGCCGCGCGTGAGGCGGCCCGGCGGGCGGGCAACATGCTCGACCAGGTCGGCATCGCCGACGCCGGGCGGCGGCTGCGGCAGTACCCGCACGAGCTGTCGGGCGGGATGCTGCAGCGGGTGATGATCGGGGCGGCGCTGCTCACCAGGCCGCGGCTGCTGCTGGCGGACGAGCCGACGACCGCCCTCGACGTCACCACCCAGGCCGAGGTGATGGCGATCCTCGACGAGTTGCGCCGCTCCCAGGGCCTGTCGCTGCTGTTCATCACCCACGACCTGGAGCTGGCGGCGGCGATCTGCGACCGGACGGCGGTGATGTACGCGGGGCAGATCGTGGAGGCGCGGTCCTCCGACCGGCTGCACGACGATCCGCTGCACCCCTACACCGCGGCGCTGACCGCGGCCCGGCCGGACATTTCCCGGACCCGGCTTCGACTGCGGACGATCCCCGGCCGACCGCTGTCGGCGTTCGAGGCGCCGACGTCCGGGTGCGCGTTCGCGGCGCGGTGCCCGCACGCGGCGGACGCCTGCCGTTCCTCGGCCGTGCCGCTGACGGAGCTCGACGGCGGGACGACCCGGTGCGTTCGCGCGGCCGAACTGCGCGGGAACCTGGAGGTGGCCGATGCTTGACGTTTCCCATCTGACCAAGAAGTTCGCCGATTTTACGGCCGTCGACGACGTCTCGTTCTCGGTGCCCGCGGGCGAGTCACTGGCGATCGTGGGGGAATCCGGCTCCGGCAAGACGACCATCGCGAGGATGATCGTAGGCCTGGAACGGCCGACCGCCGGCACCATCACCGCCTGCGGGCATGACCGGTCCCGGCCAGCCCGCTCGGCCCGCGACCGGCGGCGCCGCGGCGGCGAGGTGCAGATCGTCTTCCAGGATCCCTACACCAGCCTGGACCCCCGGCAGTCGGCCGCCGACGCTATCGACGAGGTGCTCCGCCTGCACCACGGCTGGCCACCCGCGCGCCGGGCGGAGCGGGTCGCCGAGCTGGTCTCGCTCGTCGGCCTGGACGAGCGCCAGGCGCAGGCGCTGCCGCGGGCGCTGTCGGGTGGCCAACGGCAGCGGGTGGCGATCGCCCGCGCGCTCGCCGCCGAACCCCGGGTACTGCTGCTCGACGAGTCGGTCGCGGCCCTCGACGTGTCCATCCAGGCGCAGGTGCTGAACCTGCTGGCCGACATCCGCGACTCGACCGGGGTCTCCTACATCCTCATCAGCCACGACCTGGCGGTCGTGCGCCAGCTGGCCGAGCACGCGATCGTCTTGTGGCGCGGCCGGGTCGTGGAACAGGGCCCCACCGCGGCGGTGCTCGACGATCCGCAGCACGAGTACACCAAGCGGCTGCGCGCCAGCGTCCCCCGCCCGGGCTGGAAGCCAACCAGGCGAGCCACGCCGGCGGTGCCGGAGACCCGCTGAAAAGATCAAGATCAAGATCAACATCGTCATCTCGAACGGACCGTGGTTCCACCCGGCTCCATATGAGCGCGTTTTGTCGGTGGCATGCGACACGATGTACGCGTGGCAGACAAAGTGCTCTCGTCGGCGCGCGACCGCGGGGATCCACCGGCCGACGCTCCCGTCGCGGCGCAGCCATTTACCCATCTCGGCGTTCCGAACGCCGAACAGTACCGACGGCTGCTCGGTATCTTCGCGCGGGCGAAGCAGCGCTTCATCGTGCACCTGCGACCGGAGGACATCGCCGCGGAGCTGCGGGTCGATGCCGATGACCAGCTGACCGAGGCACTGGACCAGCTGGTGAAGTGGGGCAACCTGCGGGCCGACGTCGACACCAGCCGCGTCACCACGGTGGAGGACTTTCACCGCAAGCGGTCGCTGTACCAGCTCACGGCCGAGGGGCAGGCGGCCGAGCAGGCGATCGCGTTCTACGAGGAGGCGATAGGCCGACGCGGCCAGCTCCAGTCGGTCGCCCTGGCCGACATCGCCGGCCAACTTCAAGCACTGCTGGCGCTAGCCAGAGAGAGCGATGCCGATCCGGCCAAAGTCCATCTGCTGCTGCTATCGGTGGCGGAGCGGTTCTCCTCACTGGCCGATAACGCACAGGCGTTCATGTCCGCGTTGCGGCGCGCGATCGACTTTTCCGACGGGGACGTTGACGGCTTCATCGCGTACAAGGAACGGCTGATCGACTACATCAACCGGTTCATCGCCGACCTTGCCAACTCCGGGGCGCAGATCGCCGTCCTACTGCTAGACCTGGAAGCAGCCGGTCACGAGCGGCTGCTGATGACCGCCGCACGGCGCGAGGCGGCCGACGCGGTCCCCGAGGGGCCGAATGCGGCCGAGTCGCGCGCTCAGGCGGAAAGGCAGGCGCTCGACGCGTGGCGGAACCGGTGGCGCGGCCTCGACGACTGGTTCACCTCCCGCGATACGGGGCATCCATCGCAGGCCCGCCAGCTGCGGCAGGCCGCGGTGACCGCGATCAAGCAGCTCATCGACGCGGTCGGCCTGCTTAATGAGCGCCGCTCGGGCCGGTCCGACCGGTCGGCGGACTTCGCTGCGCTCGCCCGGTGGTTCGCTGAGGCACCGGACGACGCGGCGGCCCATCGGCTGTGGCGGGCGGCGTTCGGCCTCTCCCCTGCCCGGCACCTGTCCATCACCGGCGACACCGCCGACGAGTGGGAACGCGTGCCGGCCGGGACGCCGTGGGGCGAGGCGCCGCCGATCCGGATTTCGCCGCAGCTCAGGAAGACCGGGAGCTACGAGCGGCGCGGCAAGCCCAGCCAGGTGAAGGACCGCTCTGCGGCCAGGGAGACGCTCCGCCGCCAAGCGGAGCTGGAGGCAGCGGAGACCGCCGAGGCACGACGGCGACTGCGCACCAGCGAGCCGACGCTACTGTCCAATCTGGACGTGCTCGACCCGAGGGCGTTCCGCCTCTTCATCCGTCTCCTCGGCGACGCTCTCGCGGCCCGTGCGCCCGGCGACACCGAGGTGAGGACCGTCACCAACGACGGCAGCCTTGAGGTGCGGCTGCGGCTGGTCCCGGACGGCGGCACGGCCACCATCAAGACGGAGGACGGGGTGCTTACCGGTCCCGAGCACGTCATCGAGATCACGGACCTGGTGCCATGATCCCCGCCGAGGAACAGGCGCAACGCCAGGCCGCCCTCCGCGCCCTGCTCGCCAAGCCGCTTCTTATCGCGGCCGACGACGCCGAGACGCTGCTGCTGGTCCGGCGGCATCTGGCGGCGCTGAGCGGCTGGCTGCGCAAGGAGACGGGCTGGCGGCTGGTCGCCGACACGGAGACGGCCCGGCTGTTCAAGACCGCCCCGCTGGCCTTCGATGCTACCCATCCCGCTCGCGGGCACAACCGGGAGCCGTTCAGCCGACGCCGGTACGTCGCCCTCTGCCTGGCGTTGTCGACGCTCGCCCGTGCGGACGCGCAGACCACGCTGGGCAGCCTCGCGGACGACATTCTCACCGCCGCCGCCGAACCCGGCCTGGCGGCCACCGGGTTCACGCTGGCCTTGGACCGCAGGAGCGACCGCGCCGACCTGGTGGCCGTGGTCCGGCTACTGCTCGCCTGGGGCGTGCTCAGCCGGGTCGCCGGGGACGAGGACGCGTACCTATCGGCCGGCGCTGACGTGCTGTACGACGTGCGCCGACCGGTACTCGGCGTGCTGCTGACCGGCAGCAGGGGCCCGTCCACGATCACGGCCCGAGCGTTCGAGGCCAGGCTCGCGGAGCTGACCGCCGAGCCGGTCGCCGACACCGACGAGCTGCGCAACCAGGCGCTGCGCAGAATGCTCACCCGGCGGCTGCTCGATGACCCGGTCATTTACTACGACGAGCTGGCTGAAGACGAGCGCGCCTACCTAGTCGCCCAGCGGCACAACATCACCGGGCGAATCAGCGAGGCCACCGGGCTGCTGGCGGAGCTGCGCGCCGAGGGCATCGCGATGGTGGACCCGGACGACGAGCTCACCGACGTGCGGATGCCCGAGCAGCGCACCGACGGGCACGTCGCGCTGCTGGTCGCCGAGTACCTGGCGAGCCGGGCGCGCGTACCGCGGGCCGCGCTGCTCACGTTCGTCCGGCAGGCGGCGCAGGCGCACGCGGGCTACTGGCGCAAGGGCGTCACCGATCCCGGCGCGGAAATCGGACTGCTCGAGACCGCGCTGGAGAAGCTCACCGCCCTTCGCCTCATCGAGACGGACATCGAGGTCACGCGCGACGGCACCGTCACCGTGATCCGCAGCCGCCCGGCGATCGCGCGCTTCGCCCTCGCCGAGCCCACAATCCGCGAGCCCGGCAGTCCCCCCAGGAGCAAGACCGGAACGAACCAGGTTAGAAAGGCGACGGCCCATGCTGCCAGCACCATCTTCTGAGCGGTGGAAGCCCCTGCGGGCCGGGCTGGTCGACCTGTTCTACTACGACCAGGAGGAGTTCTGGTTCCACGACGGCCGTTTGCTGCTGCGCGGCAACAACGGAACCGGCAAGTCCAAGGTGCTCGCCCTGATGCTGCCGTTCCTGCTCGACGGCGACCTCGCGCCGCACCGGGTGGAGCCAGATGGCGACCGGCAGAAGCGAATGGAATGGAACCTGCTGCTCGGCGGCAAGCACCCCAGCCCCGAGCGCCTCGGCTACACCTGGCTGGAATTCGGCCGCAAGGGCGCCGACGGCACCGAGGAGTTCTACACAATCGGCTGCGGGCTGAAGGCCGTCGCTGGGCGTGGCATCATTCGGCACTGGTTCTTCGTCACCACCCAGCGCCCCGGTGGCGAGCTGCAGCTGCTGCCCGACAGCCGTGTCCCGCTCACCAGGGAGAAGCTGCGGGAGGAGATCGGCCAGCACGGGTTTGTGTATGACCGGGCGGCCGACTACCGCCGGGCGGTGGATGAGCACCTGTTCGGCCTCGGCGCGCAGCGCTACGAGGCCCTCGTCAACCTACTGATCCAGCTGCGCCAGCCGCAGCTGTCGAAGAAACCCGACGAGAAGCTGCTGTCCCGGGCGCTCACCGAGGCGCTGCCCCCGCTCAGCCCTAGCCTCGTGACGACCGTCGCCGAGGCGTTCCGCGGCCTCGATGAGGAACGCGACGCGCTGCGCTCCCTCGCCGAGGCTCAGGAGGCGGCGACCGCCTTCCTCGGCTACTACCGCCGGTACGCGAGGGCGGCTGCCAAGCGCAAGGCCGCCGGGCCGAGGCTGACGCAGAGCCGGTACGAACAGCTCGGCCGGGACCTGGCTACTGCCGAAGAGGCCTTCGCGACCGCTCGGCGGCAGCTGGATGAAGCGCAGGGCGAGCTCGAGCAACTGGAGGAACAGCGCACCGAGCTCGACGCGCGCCAGAAAGCACTGCAAGCCGACCCGCGGATGCGCGACGCCGAGCGGCTCGAGCAGCTCCGCGAGGACGTGGTCCGCAAGGAGAAAGCAACACAGCTCCAAGAGACCGACCGGGACCGGCAGGCCGGCCAGGTCAGGCGGTACGCCGACAAGGCGAGCCTAACCGCGCACCGGGCCGGCACCGGACGGGACAAGCTCACCAAGGCGCTGGACGAGGCCGCGAGCACGGCCGCCGGGGCGGCCTGTGCCCAGCAGCATCTGGCAGCGGTCGCGGCGCTCGACGGTCCGGGTCTCGAAGGCGCGAGCCTCGAAGGTACGGGTTCAGGCGCTCCCCCGCCAGCAGAACGGACCGACGGTGAGCACCGCGCGATGGCTTCCTACCTGGATGCCCCCGAGGCGCGGGCGGCTGACATCCTCGCCCGGGCTAGGCGGGACGCCCAGGCCATCGCCGACCGGCGGGCGCAGGCCGTCGCGCAGCTGGCCCAGCTGCTTGAAGAGTCTGCGACACGCGAGCGGCAACTGCGAGCCGCGCAGGAAGCGGAAGGCAGGCTGTCGGCCGAGGTCCAGGCCGCAGCGGACCGGGTCACGGCCGCGGACCTGGCAATAGAGGAACGGATGCGGCTGCTCCTTGAGGCCTACCGCTTGTACCTGGGCGGCCTGGCCGAGTTGCGGGTGGCTGATCCCGACGAGTTCATCGACGCCTTGGAGTCCTGGGGCCTGACCGGCGAGGGCGTGAATCTCGCGGCGGTGTTCATCGACGACGCCGCCCGCGTGGCCGGCGTGGACCTTGGCCAACTGGCCGGGGATCTCGGCAGTCAGCGAACCCGATGTGCGACGCGGGCGGGCGAGCTGACGGAGGAGATCAGCCGACTGCGGGCCGGCGGCCACGACGCCCCGCCGGTTCCGCATACGCGGGCACCAGCGATCCGCCACGGTCGTCCTGGCGCGCCGCTGTGGCGGGTGACCGACTTCGCGCCAGGCCTGGCCGACGACGAGCGCGCCGGGCTTGAGGCCGCGCTCGAGGCGGCGGGAATCCTCGACGCGTGGGTGACGCCCGACGGGAATCTCGTCGACGGGGACGTGATCGTGGTTTCCGGGCTTGCCCCGGTGGCCGGGGCATCGTGCGCCAGCCTGCTAGTGCCCGCCATTGATCCCGACGACCTCCACGCTGGAGCGTTGCGCGCGGAGCCAGTGGCATCCGTTCTGAGTGCTATCGGACGCGGGCCAGGGAACGCCGACGATCGCGGGGCCTGGGTGACCACGGACGGACGGTGGTCTAACGGGGTGTTGAGCGGCGCCTGGCGCAAGGACTCCGCCGGCTACATCGGCGAGGGGGCGCGGGAGGCCGCGCGGCGGGCGCGGATCGACCAGCTTGAGCGGGAGCTCGACGCCGTGCGCGCGGCGATTGATGGGCTCGACGCTGAGCTGGCGGTTATCACGGTGCGGCTGAATCGTGTCGCGGACGAGCACCGCAGCGTGCCGCCGGATGACGGAGTGCGCGAGGCGCACACCAAGGGCGCCGAGCGGCGTGAACAGCTCGCACAGGCGCGCACGGATCATGCGCACGCCATCGCGCAGCTGCGGCTGCGGCAGGGGGACCTGGCGGCCGCGCAGGCGCGGGCAGCGGAATTCGCGCTAGACGTCGGGCTGCCTTCGGACACCGAAGGGCTTGCCGCAGTGCGAGACGGGCTGGCCGCCTACCGGCTGGCGCTCGCCGGGCTGTGGCCGGCCGCCGAGGTGGCCCACGCCGCGATCCGCGCCGCGGCTGAGGCGGAGTCCGAGCTCGCCGACGGCCGGCAGCTGCTCCTTGAGGCGAGCGAGCGGGCCGCCGAAGCCCGGGAAGCCGCCGGCGCGGCGGCGGCGACGTACCAAGAGCTGCTCGCCACTGTCGGCACGGCGATCGACGAGTTGCAGCGGCGACTCGCCGAGGTAACCGATGCCCTCGGCCGGCTGAGGACATCCGAGCGCGGCGCCCGACAGCGGGAACAGTCAGCGCTCGAGGCACGCGGAAGGGCTGACGGGAAACAGGGCGAGCTGCGGACACAGGTCGATGAGGCGGCGCGGCAGCGGGACGATGCGGTGCGCGAGTTCCAGGCGTTCGCCGCTACCGGGCTGCTGCGAGTCGCGGTAGCGTCGCTGGAAATCCCCGGCACCGATCAGCCGTGGGCGGCGACGCCGACGGTGATCCTCGCTCGCGCCGTCAACGCCGAACTTGAGTCCGTAGATGACGGGGACGGGCTGTGGGACCGGATCCAGAAGCGGGTGACCGAGGAGCACAAGCTGCTGGCGGACGCGATGGCAAGCCACGGGCACTCGGCGGGGCTGACCCTGAGCCAGGGTGTCATCGTGATCGACGTGATCTTCCAGGGCCGCAGCCATGATCTGCCAGGTCTGGCCGAGGCGCTGGCAGCGGAAGTGGAACAGCGAACCACGCTGCTATCGGCGCGGGAGCGCGAGATCCTGGAAAATCACCTCCTTAACGAGGTGGCGGGGACTCTGCACGAGCTGATCTCGGCAGCCGAAGCTGAGGTCAGGCAGATGAACGGCGAACTGGAGTCGCGGCCGACGTCGACCGGGATGAAGCTGCGGCTGATCTGGCAGCAGGCCAGAAACGCGCCCGAGGGTCTCGACCGGGTCAGGCTCAAGCTCCGGCAGACCATCGACGCGTGGTCCGCCGCCGACCGGGCTCTGGTAGGCACGTTCCTGCAGCAGCGGATCGCCGCCGAGCACACGGACAATCCGGCGGCTGGCTGGGCTGAGGCGCTGACTTCGGCGCTCGACTACCGGGGCTGGCATGAGTTCGCGATCCAGCGCTACCAGGACGGGCAGTGGCGGCCCGCCACCGGCCCTGCCTCGGGAGGCGAGCGCGCGCTGGTAGTGTCGGTTCCGCTCTTTGCGGCTGCTTCGTCGCACTACAAGTCGGCCGGCAATCCGTACGCGCCGAGGCTCATCGCGCTCGACGAGGCGTTCGCCGGAGTCGATGACGACTCTCGCGCCAAATGTCTGGGCTTGCTCGCCACGTTCGATATGGACGTGGTCATGACCAGCGAACGGGAATGGGGCTGCTACCCGCAGGTGCCAGGACTTGGGATCTGCCAGCTCGCGCGCCAGGACGGCATCGACGCGGTCCTGGTGACGCCGTGGCGGTGGGACGGCCGGGAACGCCGCCGGGCCGAAATGGCGGTGCTGTGATCGACACGGCGGAGGACGGCAGCAGGCTGCACCGCCTGCTTGGTGGCAAGTCCACCGGTTGGCTGGTCCGGCGGGCCCGAGACCGCCTGGAGGCCGGGCGCCCGCTGATCGGCACCGTGACCCTGGCTGGTGCGACCGTGGAGCAGCGGCGGGCGATTGAACGGCTGACTGGCAGGTCAGCACGTTCCGGTGCGTCGCTGTCGGTGGCACTGTCCGAAGTGGATCGGGTCTTGCGCGAAAGCGGAGCCGCGCCGGGCGGCCTCGCCGAGGCCGTGGTGCTCCTGACCGGTCCGCTCCGTGACCTCGACCGCGACCGGACGGACATCGCGTCTGCGTGGGCGGCTGCGTTCGCGCCGCTGGATGGTGTCGTGACGGCCAGGACCGAACTGGCCGCCTGGCGAGTGTGGCTTGACGCGACCGGGGTCGTGCGCCGCCTGGCCCCTTCGCCCGACCTGGCGCTGGCGTTGCTTGGCCAGGTGGCTGCGGTCCTACGGCGACTGCCGTCGCCGGGCATCCCGATCGGGCGGCTCGCCGCCGAATGCTGCGGCGACGCGCACGCCCTCGATGATGGCCGTCCGGCCGGGACGCTCGCGCTGTCCGCCGTCCGCGCGCTGGCCGGCCTGCCGTTCGCGGCCGACGTTGGCGTGGAGCCCCGCCGTACAAGCTGGGCCTCCGCGGGGGTTCACCTTGACGAACTCTCCTCGCTGGTGCTCTGTCTCGGCCTGCCCGGCGACGCTCGTACCCCTCTGGGCAGGGTGCTGGCACTGCAGCGCGAAGCCGGACAGCCGGCGATGCTCACTCTTCGGCAACTGCGCTGCCACGATGGAGCGCTGCCCACGGAATCCGTCTGGATTTGCGAGAATCCCGTGGTGATCGCGGTTGCCGCGGACAAGCTCGGCAGTCGCTGCCCGCCGCTCGTCTGCGTTGGCGGACAGCCGTCCGCCGCCGGATGGCGGCTGCTGGACCTGCTGGCGGCGGGCAAGGCCGGGTTCCGCTATCACGGCGATTTCGACTGGGGTGGTATCCGGATCGCCGACGCGGTTCGTCAGCGAGCCGCCCAGAGCGGGTCGCGCTGGCAGCCCTGGCGATACGACCGGGACTCATATGAGGCCGTGGCGACAGCGATGCTGGCTGCGCATGACGCCGCCCGGCCGCCCCGGCTCACTGGCGACCCGGCGTCTACTCCCTGGGATCCGGACCTGGCGACCGCCATGGCGCACCACGATGTTCGCGTCGAGGAGGAACTCTTCCTCGATGCTCTGCTCGCGGACCTAGCCTGATCGGGTTCCTCAGCCGGCCAATCCGAGCGGCTTCAGCCTGGGGCCTGTCAGCTACGCCATGCGCTGGTTGTAGAACCTGACTACGCCATCGACAGGGTCCCCGGCCGGTCACCTACGCCATCGACATCGCCTATTGGGGTCGATGGCGTAGGTGACAGGAGCGGGTTCCTGTCGGGCGTCGGCGACAGGTGGAGGGGGCGAGCGGGGCGGGTTAGGTGGTTTCTACTCGCTGTTTTAGGGCGTCGTTCATGGCCTGGAAGATTGTTTCCGTGCGGGGGACGGAGACGGTGGCGGCTAGCAGGCCGCCGTAGATCTCGGTCTGGGCCAGCCGGGTGCCGCCGTTGAGCGGGGTCAGCACAAAGCTGTGCTCGCCGCTCATGATCCCGGTCAGGTTCGCGACCCACCGCAGCTCGGCCCCCGGGTCGGCGGCGACGATCTTCGCCTTGACGGTCATCAGGCGGCCGTTGCTTGGCTGGACGGCGCGCAGCGTGATGCGCGACCCCACGGCCACCTCGCCGGATGCCTCGCGGAAGAGCGGATTCCACTCCGGGTATCTGCTCAGGTCGGTCAGCACGGCCCACACGGCCATCGGGGGGGCGTCGATCTGGGTGGTCGCGGACACGGTCTTCATACGTATCCCTCTCCCCCGTCGGTCACCCCCACAAGCCCGGAAACCGGGCGGGTGGGGCGGGTCGATGGCGTAGGCGACAGGGCGGGGGCGGGTCGATGGCGTAGGCGACGGGGCGGGGGGCGGATCGATGGGGTGGGCGACGGGGCGGGCGGGGCGGAGGCGGTTGCGGGCGTTGGCGACATTTGGCTCAGGGGTCACAGGGGTCGCAACTGTGTGTCGCGAGTAAGACACGAATTGACAACAACCGGTGCCGTCGGGGTTGTCAATTATCCGGACGGTGCCTTGAATGATGGTTCATCGGCTGACGTATCCACCTAGCGAAAGCTGGGGTTTGTGTGATGAAGCACGGTTCAGTCCTCGATGTATCCGATGTGAGCGTGCGCTTTGGCGGGCTGACGGCGCTCGACGCCGTGTCGCTCACGGTTGAGCCCCGTCAGGTTCTCGGCGTGATCGGGCCGAACGGGGCGGGCAAGACGACGCTGCTGAACGTGCTGTGCGGCTTCATCCGGCCCGACGAGGGCCAGGTGCTGCTCGACGGGCGCCGCTACCACGACCTGCGCCCGCACCGGCTGGCGGGGCTCGGCATCGCCCGGACGCTGCAGGGGGTGGGCCTGTTCGGGAGCCTGTCGGCGGTCGAGAACGTCATGGTCGGCGCGAACTGCCGGGCGGCGGCCGGGTTCTGGTCGGCGCTGCTCGGGCTGCCGCGGTCCGGCCGGGACGAGCGCAGGCTGCGGCAGGAGGCGGTCGAGGCGCTGGACCGGGTCGGCGCGGGCGGGGCGGCGGGCCAGCGGCCGGGCGAGCTCTCCTACGGGATGCGGAAGCGGGTCGCGCTGGCGCGGGCGCTGGCCGCCCGGCCGAAGCTGCTGCTGCTGGACGAGCCCGCCAGCGGCCTCGCCGAGGACGAGCTGGCCGAACTGGGCGGGCTGATCCGGGAGCTCGCGGCGGAGACGTCGCTGGTGATCGTGGAGCACCACATGGACCTGATGATGTCGGTCTGCGACTCGCTCGTCGTGCTCGACTTCGGGAAGGTCATCTCCCGCGGCTCCCCGTCGGTCATCCAGGCCGACCCCGCGGTGACGGCGGCCTACCTGGGCGTGAGCGGAGCCGGGGATGAGTGAGGCGGCCTCGCTCGCGATCGAGGACCTGGTGGCGGGCTACGGCGAGGTCGTGGCGCTTGACCAGGTCACGATCACGGCCGGCCCGGCCACGATCACGGCCGTGCTCGGCGCGAACGGTGCGGGCAAGACGACCCTGCTGCGGGCGATCAGCGGCATGGTGCGGCCGCGGGCCGGCCGAGTGGTGCTCGACGGCGCGGACCGGACCGGGCGCGGCCCGGAGGACATGGCCCGGGCCGGGGTCGCGCACGTGCCCGAGGGCCAGGGCGTGATCGCCGAGCTCACGGTGGAGGAGAACCTCCGGATCGGCACGATGGCGTGGCCCGGCCTCGCCCCGCGGCGGGCGGACCGGGCGGCCGCGCTGGCCGAGGCGTACGAGCGCTTCGGCGTGCTGGCCGACCGCCGCCGCAAGCTGGCGGGCACCCTGTCCGGGGGCGAGCGGCAGATGCTGGTGATCGCGCGCGCCCTGGTCGCCCGGCCGCGGGTGCTGCTGCTCGACGAGCCGTCGCTCGGGCTCGCGCCCCGGATCATGACCCAGGTGATGGACATGGTGGTGCGGCTCAGCCGGGACAACGGCATCACGATCGTGCTGGTCGAGCAGAACGCGCGGGCCGCGCTCGCGATCGCGGACCGGGGCGTCGTCCTCAACCTCGGCCGCGTCGTCGCCGCCGCCGACGCCCGGACGCTCGCGACCGACGTCGCGCTGCGCCATCACTACCTCGGGTTCTAGGCAGCCCGGGCGAACCGAGAAGGAAGAAGGGAGGAAGCGCATGGTCGAGTTCCTTCAGTTCACGCTCAGCGGGCTCAGCTTCGGGATGATCTACGCCGCGATAGCCCTGTCCCTGGTGCTGATCTGGCGGGGCACCCGGCTGCTGAACTTCGCGCAGGGCGGGATGGCGATGTTCACCACCTACATCGCCCTCGAGGTCATCCGGCACACCGGCTCCTACTGGGCCGGCTTCGTGGTCGCGCTCGCGGCCGGGGTCGTGCTCGGCGCGGCCGCCGAGCTCGCGGTCATCCGCCCCGCGCTCGGCAAGCCCGAGCTGAACGCCGTGATCATCACGATCGGGCTGCTGATCCTGCTCGAGGGGCTGGCCGGGATCTTCTACGGCGGGCAGTACCGGTCGTTCCCGGCCCCGTTCTCGGTCATCGGGCTCCGGGTTGGCTCGACCCCGCTCGGCGTGTCGCGGTTCGACGTGTTCGTCGCCCTCGCCGTGCTGGCCGCCACCCTGCTGCTGGCGGCCGGGTTCCGGTATACCAGCGCGGGGCTGCGGATGCGGGCGGCGGCGTTCAACGCCACCGTCGCGCGGCTGTCGGGCATCCGGGTGGCCCGGGTGATCACCGTCGGCTGGGCGCTGGCGGGCCTGCTCGGGGCGCTGGCCGGGGTGCTGGTGACGCCGTCGACGTTCCTGTACCCGAACAGCATGGACTCGATCTTCGTGTTCGGCTTCACCGCGGCGGTGATCGGCGGCCTCGACAGCCCGCTCGGCGCGGTCGTGGGCGGCCTGCTGCTCGGCGTCGTGCTCAGCTACGCGGGCGGCTACCTCGGCTCGCAGGGCTCCGACCTGACGGCGCTGGTCGCCCTCGGGATCCTCGTCGTGGTGCTGATGCTGCGGCCGGACGGGATCTTCTCCAGCGCCCGGGTGCGACGGGTATGACCACCCGGTCAACGCCCCGGGTGCTCGGGGCCGCGCTCGCGACGGCGGTGCTGATCGCCATCCTCTCGATCAAGCTGAACTCGTTTCGCGACTACCAGATCGCCGAGATCGCGATCGAGGTCACGGCCGTCGCCGGGCTCACGATCCTGACCGGTCTTAGCGGCCAGATCTCGCTCGGCAACGGGGCGTTCATGGCCATCGGGGCGTACGTCACGGCGCTGCTGATGCTCCACCTCAACTGGCCGTTCTACCTCGTGCTGGTGATCGCGGCGGCGATCACGGCCGCCGCCGGGGCGGTGGTGGGGGTGGCCGCGGCCCGGCTGCACGGCCCCTACCTGGCCGGCGCGACGCTGCTGCTCGGGGTCGCGCTGCCCTCGGTCGCGTACGCGTACACGGGCTTCTTCGGCGGCGACCAGGGCCTCGACGTCACCTTCACCACGCCCGCGTTGGCTCGGCGTGAACTTCCCGCTGACCCGGTGGGAGGCGTGGGTCTGCTCGGCGGTCGCGCTGATCACGCTGGTGCTGCTGGCGAACCTGGGGGGCAGCCGGGTCGGCCGGAGCTGGCGGGCGGTCCGCGACGACGAGGTGGCGGCGGCGCTGGCGGGCGTGAACGTGGCCGCCGCGCGGGTCCTCGCGTTCGTGGTCAGCGCCGCCTGCGCCGGGCTGGCGGGGGCGCTCCTGGCCATCGTCACCGGGCTGGTCGCGCCGGGGGCGTTCACGATCACGCTCTCGATCGCGCTGCTGACCGCGGCCGTGATCGGCGGCCTCGGCACGCTGCCGGGCGCGGTCTGGGGAAGCCTGGTGATCGTCCTGGTGCCGACCTACGCGACCGACGTGGCCACCAGCCACGGGCTGTCGAGCTCGGTCGCGTCGAACATCCCGGTCGCCGCCTACGGCGCGGTCCTGATCGTCGTGATGCTCCTGTTCCCGCAGGGGATCCAGGGCGCGGTGCGCTGGCTGCTCGGCCTGTTCGGGATCTCGTCCGCCAGCGGCTGGCGCCCCTCAGACGTGTCATCGGTCCAACCCCGTGAAAAGGAAGGTACTCAATGAAGAGATCGAACCGGCTTCGCGTGCCCGCGATCGCCGTCGTGGCGGCGGCCGCGCTCGCCGTCGCCGCCTGCTCCTCCAGCCCGAGTTCAACCCCCGTCACCGGCTCGAGCTCCACCTCGGGCTCGACCTCGACGTCCAGCGCCAACGCGCCGCTGACCGCGTCCGCCCCCGG
Source organism: uncultured Actinomycetota bacterium (assembly GCA_963836195.1). Taxonomy (GTDB): domain Bacteria; phylum Actinomycetota; class Actinomycetes; order Streptosporangiales; family Streptosporangiaceae; genus Trebonia. Next base: position 233,945 of record CAWIIX010000009.1, read on the forward strand.
CATCACCGCGACCTCGATCACGATCGGCAGCCACCAGCCGCTGACCGGGCCCGCCGCGCCCGGGTACAGCGAGATCGCCCCGGCCTCGGCCGCCTACTTCGCCTACGTCAACGCCCACGGCGGCGTCTACGGGCGCGACATCGACTACAAGTACCTCGACGACGCCTACAACCCGACTCAGACGTCCACCGTCGTGCGCCAGCTCGTGCTGCAGAACGGCGTGTACGCGATCTTCGACGGGCTCGGCACCCCGACCCACCTGGCGGTGGAGAGCTTCCTCAACGCGCAGAAGGTCCCCGATGTGTTCGTCGCCTCCGGGTGCGACTGCTGGGACCAGCCGACGACGGACCCCGAGACGTTCGGCTGGCAGCTTGACTACGTCCGCGAGGGGAAGATCCTCGGGCAGTACATCGCCCAGCACTTCAAGGGCAAGAAGATCGGCTACTTCTACCAGGACGACGAGTTCGGCATGGACGGGGTCAAGGGCCTCGACTACGAGATCCCGTCGTCGATGGTGGTCAGCAGGCAAAGCTACGTCCCGACCAACGTCAACGTGGCGCCTGCAGTCGCGGCCCTGCGCGCGGCCGGCGCCCAGGTGGTCGTGTCGTTCTCGATCCCCGCCTTCACCGCGCTGCTGAAGCTGACCAGCCTCAAGCTCGGCTTCAGCCCGACGATGGTGGTCAGCAACGTCGGCTCCGACCCGATCACGCTGTCGGGGCTGCTCGAGGCGTTCGCGAAGCAGGGCGGCGCGACCGTCAACGGGAACTCGCTCACCGACGGCATGATCACCGATAGCTACGCCCCGTCGCTCGGCGACGCCAGCAACAGCTGGATCGCGCTGTTCACGAAGGTGCACGACTCAGTACGACCCGAAGGCGCCGTTCGACGGCAACGTGCTCTACGGCATGGGCGTCGCCTACACGTTCGTGCAGGCGATGCTCAAGGCGGGCCGGAACCCGACCCGGGCCGACCTGGTGAACGCGATCAACGCCGGGCTCCCGCAGGGCCCGCTGGTCGCCCCCTATGCTTACTCCATGACCGACCACGATGGTGTCACCGGCGCGTACATCGGTGTCATCAACAACGGTGCGCTCACCCCGCAGGGACCGGTGCTGACCACCGACACCTCCGCCACCGGGGCGATCACCCCCTCCACCGGAACCCAGCCCACCGCGCCGGCCAGCGGCATCCCCGCGCCCTGACCCCAGCCGATGAACCAAGCATGACAACCGACGAGCGGCCGCCGGCAGAGCGCCTGCTGGCGGCCGCCGAGGAGCTCTTCGGCGAGCGCAGTTACGGCCGGACCACGGTGGCCGACATCTGCGCCCGGGCCGGAATGGCGACCGGCAGCTTTTACGCGTATCACGACTCCAAGGCGGAGATCTTCGCCGCCGTGGTCCGTGGGATCAACCGGGACCTGCGCCGGGCGATGGCGATGGCGGTGGAGAAGGCCGACGACAACCAGCGGGCGCGGGAGCGGGCCTGTTTCCGCGCGTTCTTCGACATGGTGTCGAAGCGGCCCTGGATCGACCGGATCGTGCGCGAGTCCGAGTTCGTCGCGCCGGGGCTGTTCCGCGAGTACTACGAGCAGCTGGCCCGCGGCTACGCCCGCGGGGTGCGGGTCGCCCAGCTCGCCGGGGAGGTCGACGCCCGCTACGACCCCGAGGTCATCGCCTACGTCTACACCGGCATCGGCAACTTCGTGGGGATGCGCTGGGCCGACTGGACCGCGGGCGGGCGGGTCCCCGATGACGTCCTCGACGACGTGCTCGAGCTCTTCGCCCGGGGACTCGCCCCGGCCACGTCAAGGTCAACCCCGTTAGCTCGAACGGGCCGTAGCTCCGCCCCTGTCGTCTGGTCGCCCCGCTGCCCGGGGTCACGGTGCCGGAAGGGTGGGACCAGGGTCCGTTCGAGATGACTGATTTTGATTTTTTAGTCGTCGCGGGAGAGTCCCCGGGCCGCCTCCTGCAGGGCCGCGCGGACCGCGACCACCGACGGGCGGTCGGTGGTGGACCGGCGGGCAGCGGTGAACACCGTCCGCCGGGGGGCGCCGGGCAGGTCGATGAGGCGGACGGACGGGTGCGGACGGCCCTGCCACATCAGCCCCGGCATCAGCGCGACCGCGTTGCCGGAGGCGATCAGCGCCACGTGCGCCTGCAGGTCGGCCGACTCGTAGCGGACGTCGGGGTCGAACCCGGCCTGGCGGCAGGTCTGCTCGGCGTAGTGCCGGGAGGCGGCGCGGTTTGGCTCGGCCACCCACGGCACGTCGGCCGCGTCGGCCAGCGTGTTGATGTCCGTCCCACTCGGCCGGCACCGCCAGCCGGATGGTGTCCTGCACCAGCGCGTCCCGGTCGAGCTGGTGATGCCAGGGGGCGGCGTGGCCGGGGTACTGCTCGGCCACCACCAGGTCGAAGTCGCGGGCGAAGGTCTCGAGCAGCGCGGTCTCCGGTTCGCGCTGGGTCACCGTGACCCGCAGGCCCTCGTGATCGCGGAGCCGGGCCAGCGTGCGCGGGATCAGCGCCAGCGCGGCCGACTGGAAGATCGCCAGCCGGACGGTCCCGACCGGCTCGGTCGACCGACGACAGCACGTGCGATTCGGCCAGCTCGAGGCGCTGCAGGATCGCCTCGGTGTGCTCGACCAGGATCTCGGCGTGCGGGGTCAGCTGCACGCCCCGGCCCGACTTGACCAGCAGCGGCAGCCCGACCTCGCGCTCGAGCTGCGTGAGCTGCTGCGACACCGACGACGGGCTCTGGTGCAGCGCGTCCGCGACCGCCGCCAGGCTGCCGCGGACGGACAGCTCGCGCAGCAGCCGCAGCCTTCTGACGTCCCACATGGCGCCGTCCCGTCTCGTTTCGTCAACCCGTCGGGAAAACCGACGAATACGCGTTAGAAAAGATCACTTTACCTAACCAGTGGTCATGGGCAAACTATCCGCATGACAGTGACCGAGACCCCGCGTGCGCGAGCACTACGACGACCCGGCGGGAATCGCCGAACTGTCCGCCCTGGTGCCCGACGTGGAGGCCACGGTCCGGCGCTGGCTCGAGCACGCGCAGACGCTCCCGGTCGACAAGGCCGCCGCCCGGCTGGCGGCGATGCTGAACGACCCGCGGGGGCTCGCGTTCACGGTCGGGTTCGTCGACGGCGTCATCCGGCCGGAGGACGTCCGCGAGGCGGCCAGGACCTTCGCCGAGCTGGCGCGGGACGTTCCCGGGTTCCTCCCGTGGCACCTGCGGGCGGCGGTGAAGGTCGGGGCGCGGGTCGCGAGGCCGCTCCCCTGGGTCGTGATCCCGGCCGCCCGGCGCGCGCTCAGGGGGATGGTCGGGCACCTGGTCACCGACGCGCGGGACAAGCAGCTGGGGGCGGCGATCCGGCGGCTTCGGTCTGCTGATGGAACCCGGCTTAACCTGAACCTGCTGGGCGAGGCCGTGCTGGGCGAGCGCGAGGCCGCCCGGCGGCTCGACGGCACCCGGCGGCTGCTGGCCCGCGACGACGTCGACTACGTGTCGATCAAGGTGTCGTCGACGGTGGCGCCGCACAACCCGTGGGCGTTCGACGAGGCCGTCGCGCACATCGTCTCGTCGCTGACGCCGCTGTTCCGCCAGGCGGCGGAGGCGTCGCCCGCGAAGTTCATCAACCTCGACATGGAGGAGTACCACGACCTGCGGCTGACCGTCGCGGTGTTCACCACGCTGCTCGACCAGCCCGAGTTCGTCGGGCTGTCGGCCGGGATCGTCCTGCAGGCCTATCTGCCCGACGCGCTGCGCAGCATGATCACGTTGCAGGAGTGGGCGGCCGAGCGGCGGGCCCGCGGCGGCGCCGGGATCAAGGTGCGGCTGGTCAAGGGGGCGAACCTGCCGATGGAGCGGGTCGACGCCTCGGTTCACGGCTGGCCGCTGGCGACCTGGCCGTCGAAGCAGGACACCGACACCAACTACAAGCGCGTGCTCGATTATGCGCTGCACCCGTCTCGGATCGCCAACGTGCGGGTGGGGGTGGCCGGCCACAACCTGTTCGACATCGCGTTCGCCTGGCACCTGGCCGGGGTGCGCTCGGTCCGGGACGGGGTCGAGTTCGAGATGCTGCTGGGGATGGCGGCGGCCCAGGCGGCGGCGGTGCGGCGTGATGTCGGCGGGCTGCTGCTGTATACCCCGGTGGTGCACCCGCGCGAGTTCGACACCGCCATCGCGTACCTGGTGCGGCGGCTGGAGGAGGGCGCAAGCAGCGACAACTTCATGTCGGCGCTGTTCAAGCTGAGCGCTTCCGAGACGCTCTACGCGCGGGAGCGCGACCGGTTCCTGGCGTCGCTCAAGGAGCTCGACCGGACGATACCGCTGCCGTCGCGCCGTCAGGACCGGCTGACCGAGGTCGTCGGCGTCATGAGCGCCTTCGCCAACACGCCCGACACCGATCCGTCGCTGGCGGCGAACGCGGCTTGGGGGCGTTCGATCCTCGGGCGGGTGGGCGTGAGCGACCTGGGCGTTGACCTGGTCGCGCGGTCCTCCGTCACCTCCGCTGACGTGCTGGAGACGCGTCTCGCGGCCGGAGTTCGCGCGGGGTCGGCGTGGGGAGCGCGCTCCGGGGCGGAGCGGGCGGTTGTTCTCCGCCGGGCTGCGGCCGGGCTGGCGGCGGCCCGCGGCCGGCTGGTCGAGGTGATGGCGGCCGAGTGCGGTAAGACGCTCGACGAGAGCGATCCCGAGGTGTCCGAGGCGATCGACTTCGCCAACTATTACGCCTCGCTGGCCGAGTCGCTGGACTCGGTCGACGGCGCGGCGGCTTCGCCGGTGGGGCTGACGGTGGTGACGCCGCCGTGGAACTTCCCGGTCGCGATCCCGGCCGGCTCGGTGCTGGCGGCGCTGGCGGCGGGCTCGGCGGTCATCATCAAGCCCGCCCCGCAGGCCGCGCGGTGCGGGGCGGTGCTGGTCGAGGCGCTGCTGTCGGCCGGGGTGCCGGCCGACGCGCTGCAGCTGGTGAACGTCTCCGAAGGCTCGCTTGGGCGGCAGCTGGTGGCCGACCCGCGGGTCGGGCGGTTGATCCTGACCGGCGCGTTCGACACCGCGACGCTGTTCCGCCAGTTCCGGCGCGACCTTCCGCTGCTGGCCGAGACCAGCGGCAAGAACGCGATCGTGGTCACCCCGAGCGCGGACATCGACCTGGCCGTGCGCGATGTCGTGCGGTCGGCGTTCGGCCACGCCGGGCAGAAGTGCTCGGCCGCCTCGCTGGCGATCCTGGTGGGGTCGGTCGCTTCCTCCGCGCGGTTCCGGAACCAGCTGGTGGACGCGGTCACGTCGCTCACGGTGGCGTGGCCCTCTGATGCTGCCAGCCAGATGGGTCCGGTGATCTCGCCGCCGGAGGGCAAGCTGCTCTCTGCGCTGACGACGCTCGCGCCGGGCGAACGGTGGCTGGTGGAGCCGCGCCAGCTCGACTCGACTGGCCGGCTGTGGTCGCCGGGGGTGAAGGACGGGGTGGCCCCCGGGTCGCCGTTCCACCTGACCGAGTACTTCGGGCCGGTCCTGGGGATCATGAGCGCCTGCCTCGCTTGCGCACGCGATCGAATTGCAGAACGCCACGCCGTACGGGCTCACGGCCGGGCTGTTCTCGCTTGATCCTGGTGAGCTTGCTCAGTGGTGTTCTGCTGTCGAAGCCGGCAACCTGTACATCAACCGCGGCACCACCGGGGCGATCGTCCGGCGGCAGCCGTTCGGCGGCTGGAAGCGGTCGTCGGTCGGGGCCGGCACCAAGGCGGGCGGGCCCAACTACCTGGTCGGGCTGACGGACTGGGTAACCCGGCCGTCCGCCGCCACCGCCGTCGCCGGGCCGGCCGCCGAGTCGCTGCTGGCGGCGGCGCGCTCGGCCGGGCTCGGGAACCTCGAGATGATCGCGCGCGCGCTGCGTTCTGACGCCCTCGCGTGGGAGACGGAGTTCGGCCCGGCGCGCGACGTGAGCGGCCTTGAGGCCGAGCGGAACGTGCTGCGGTACCGGCCGCACCCGGTGCACGTGCGGCTGGCCTCGGACTCGGTCCCCGACCTGGTCCGGGTCGTCGCGGCCGGGGTGGCGGCCGGGGGCGGGTCGGGGGCCGGGGTCTTCGTCTCGTCGGCGGTCTCGCTGCCGTCGCCGGTGGAGCGGGCGTTCGCCGCGGCCGGAGTTTCCTCGGTGGTGGAGGACCGCGGCTCGTGGGAGGACCGGGTCCGGGCGCTGCCGGGCGGGCGGGTTCGGCTGATCGGCGAGGACGCGTCGGAGCTGTACGACGCGATCGACGGGCGCCCCGACATCGCGGTCTACGCGGGGGACGTCACCGAGTCGGGGCGGGTGGAGATGCTTCCGTTCCTGCGCGAGCAGGCGATCAGCATCACCGCGCACCGGTTCGGCACGCCGCATCGGCTGGCGTACGAGTTCGGGGATCTGGGTCCGTCGGCCGACTACGAGGACTCCGAGCGGCGCTCAGATTCCTAGGAGCTTGGCCTTCATGGCGGCGAACTCCTGGTCGGATAGGAGTCCCTGAGACTTCATGTCGGCCAGCTTCTGCAGCTTGGCCATGGTGTCGTCGCCACTCCCGGCCTGGGCCGGGACGGCCGCGCCCTGCTGCGCCATCCGGTCGTTGACCGCCTTGTCAATGGCCGCCTGCTGGGCGGCCGCCTGCTTCTCGGCGTTCGCCTGATCGAGCTGCGCCTGCATGTCGGCCATCTGCTGCTGGGATTGCTGGTCCTCGTTGGTGGCCTGCTGCTGGGCGTCCCTGCGCTGGTTGCCGCGGTTGACGACCGCGCTGGCGGTGCCGGCCACGACCGCCGTGCGGGCCATGGTGCCGATGAGACCGGGGCGTCCTGCTCTACGGAAGGGCATGAGGATTCCTTTCAGCCGTTGCTTGGCGACTGGACGCGGCTGACGGCGTCCAGCACTTCGTCCACGACCTGGGCGGGAATCTGCACGTCGGCGAGCAGCACTCCGCCGGAGTTGACGACGGCGTCTCGCACCGGCCTCATCCAGGTGTGCTCGAAGGCGATCGCGAGAGCCGATGAGCCGGGCGCCAACTCCGCCGCGAACACCTCGCCGTCTTCCTCCGAGATCAGGTCGAGCTCCTCGGAGAAGCACGCGTGCAGCGCCCGAAGGTCGGGGTCGACGTCCTGGATCTCGTCCATCTCGAAGTACGTCACCTCCCCCTGGTCGCTCTTCGTGATCAGCAGGGCGTCCACGATGTTGACGATGTTCCGGTCCACCAGCTCCTCGATCCGCGGCCGGATCTCTCCGCTGAACCGGCTGCCGGGGAACCCGAGCACCACCAGCTCGACAGGCCCAAGGGTCACGACGCCTCCTTCGGTAATCGTGGTAATCGCAGCGTTACCGTACGGCCCCGAACGCGAGCGCGGATCACCCCGGACGGGTGAACAGCGCGACGACGAAGGCCTGCGGTCGCGGGAAAAGGGGTTGCCGGGGCGGAGCGAGGGGCTGCAGGGTTGGGGCGTGGATGAGTCGTGGATGCTGGATGAGCTGGCCCATGCGGGGGCGGAGCACCTGGACGAGGCGTTTATCGCCGGGTACGACCGCAAGCAGGGACATCCGGATCCGGGCGCGCACATCGCGGCGCTGGCGGCGCGGGGACTGGGCGCGTCGTCGGTCGTGGTGGACCTCGGGGCGGGGACGGGGCAGTTCGCGCTGCAGGCGGCGCGGCGGTTCGGGCGGGTGATCGCGGTCGACGTGTCGCCCGCGATGGTGGCCGCGCTCCGCGCCAAGGCGGACGCCGCGGGAATCGCCAACCTGACCGCCGAGCGGGCCGGGTTCCTCAGCTTCGATCCCGGCGCGCCGGTCGACGGCGTGTTCACCCGGCACGCGCTGCACCAGCTACCGGACTTCTGGAAGGCGGTCGCCCTCCAGCGAATCGCGGACATGCTCCGCCCGGGCGGGGTGCTGCTGCTGCGGGACCTGATCTACGACTTCTCGCCCGCCGAGGCCGGCGACGTGTTCGCGGGCTGGCTGGCCGGGGCGGCGACGGATCCGGCGGCGGGGTACACGGCGGGCGACTACGCCGAGCACATCCGGACCGAGTACAGCACGTTCCGGTGGCTGCTCGAGCCGATGCTGGCGGCGGCCGGGTTCGAGATCGCCGACGTGCACTACGAACGGCGGCTCTACGGCGCCTACACCTGCGTCAAGTCGGGCTGAGAGTGCCCGGGCCCGCGCCCATCTCGAGCACGTGCTGTCCCATCATCGCGGCCACGCGTCCCCGCCCGACGGCTGTCACCACTACGAAGAGGCCCTCGCGCCGGACGCCATCCGGCTGGCGACTGGCGCTTCCCGGTGAGTCCGTCGCCGCAGCACCCGCACCGCCACGCACCCGGACAGCGCGGTGAGCGTCCACAGCGCGGTGTCGGCTAGGAGCGCCCGCCCGCTGTAGGCCGGCCCGATATAGGCGGGCGGGTAATCGCGCGCGGTGAGCCAGGTCAGCGGGATCCCGCCGGTGGCGGCGGTGAACGTCAGACCCGAGAGCGCGCTGCCGACGATGGCGGCCGCAGCCGCCCCGCGGCCGGCCGTTTCCTCCCGCGCTCTGGTGGCGAGCCAGCAGCCATACAGCGCCGCCACGCTGAGCACCGCGTCCTGTGCCCAGTCCCTGGCCATCGCCGCCCAGTTGACGATCGGTGCGCCGTGGTAGGCGGTCACCCAGCGCAGCGGCGCGCCCTCGGCGACCGTCTCGCATACGATGCCCGTCAGCCTGCCCCCGTCGCCGAGATCGCACCCCGGGGGCGGACTGCTCATGCTGCTCAGCCCGAGCAGCGTGACAACCAGCCCGGCGAGGACGCCGAGCAGGATCAGCACCGGCGGCGGCCTGAGCCGGGCCCACCCGGGTGGCGCCGCCCAGCCGGGTGGCCGGGTGCGCTGGTACACCGCCGGGCTGAGCAGCAGCGCGACCTGGGCAGCGGAGGCCGCCAGCGGGCCAAATAGGGCCGGCCCGAAATTGGTCGCGATCCCGGACGCGGTCACGAGGAACGCGATCTCGGCGGCGATGATGAGCAGGGTCCGCGAGACGCGCCCGCCCCGGGTCACCCGCCAGGCGAGGAACCCCGCGGCGGCAGCGCCGAAGACATGCCCCGCCAGTCCGGGCGGACCGACCGCCACGGAAATCAGGAAGTAAGCCCCCATCAGCAGGCCCGCCCGCCGCGGATCACGCCACAGCATGCCTGGTGGCACCTCTCTTCAGACCCGGTCCGGACTCCGAGGCTGCCCAGCGCCGAAGCCACGCAAATCTAGCAGAAGCACCGATCGTCTAACAGAAGCACCGATCTTGGACTAACTGGTGACGCCAATGATTGGTATTGCCAGATAAATTTGTTACGCTCAGGCGGTGGACGACTCAGAGGGGCTGCTGCTTCCGGCCGCGTTGCGGAACCGGACCAGTTTTGTGTTGATCAGGCTGGCGGCGCTGGCCCGGCAGCACTGCGCCGGGCAGTTGGCGGCGGTCGGGCTCAGTCAGCACCAGCACGCGATCCTGTGCTGCCTGGACGAGTACGGGCCGGCGTGCCAGAAGGACATCGCCGCCCGGCTGGGCATCGACGGCGGCGACGTGGTGGCCTTCGTCGACGGACTGCAGCAGGCCGACCTGATCAGCAGGAAACGAGACGAGCGGGACCGCCGTCGCCAGATTCTCGCCCTCACCGCGAGCGGTCGGCGGCTGCTGCGGCGGGTCGAGCGGGCAATGGACGCGGCCGAGCCGGGCGCGCTTGGCCCGCTCACCGAGGAGCAGCGGGCCCTGCTGCACGCGTGTGCGACCGAAGTCCTGGCGGCCGACGCGCCGCAGTCGTGGGTTTCCGGCGAGCCGCTCGCGGGAGCCGAGCGACTCGCGCTGGTGACGCCATGACCGGCGCCTGGTCCACCGCTTACCTAGCGGCACTGGCAGCTGCGGATGACGCGCCTGCGTTCTTGGTCGATTGCTTCGTCTCCGGCACCGCCGAAGCGGCCACGCTCCTGTACTCGGCCCAGCAGACGGGCGAAGTCGCCCCGGGCGAGCAGCTGGGCCGGCCACGGCTCGCGGACTCGGAACGGTTCACGGCCCTGTACTGGATCGCCCGGGTGCTGACCGACCAGCAGGCCGCGGGTCCGGTCGTCGTCGCCCTGGGCGACTCGATCACGCGGGGCGACGGCACCACGCCGGACCTGGACCAGCGTTATCCCGATCACCTGCAGCGCCGGCTGCTCGCCGCGGGCATCGAGGGAGCGGTCGTGCTGAACGCCGGCATTGGCGGGAATCGGCTGCTGCGGCCGGTCATCGGGCCGTCGATGACGGACCGGTTCGACCGTGACGTGCTCGGCGTGGCCGAGGCCACGCACGTGCTGATCCTGGCCGGGACCAACGACATCGCGCTGCCGTCGATGCTCGGTGAGAAGCGTCCGACGGCGGACGAGGTCATCGACGGGCTGCGCGCGCTGGCCGGCCGGGCGGCCAGGCACGGCGTGGAGCCGGTGCTCGGCACGATCACGCCGTTCGGCGGCAGCTCGATGGACTCGTTCCTGGCCGATGGCAACGAGGACCTCCGGCGGACCGTGAACGAGGGCGTCACCGCGCAGGCCGACTGGCCCGTGGTCGACTTCGCAACTGCCCTGGCCGACCCAGACGATCTCGGTCGGCTGGCCGCTGCCTTCGACTCGGGCGATGGCGTCCATCCGGGCGACGCCGGCGCCAGGGCCCTCGCCGCCGCCGTCGACCTCGCGGTCTTCAGGTAGGTGGTCGCGGCCGGGCGGTTTGCTCGTGGTGCGGGTGCGGGTTGTGAGGTGCCCGTGGGGGATGCCGGCGAGCCGGTGGGGGCGGGAGCCATGATTGTGTGCCGTTGGGGGCCGCGTTTTCCGGCCTGGGGCGTCAGTGTGTTCCGTTGGGGGCGCTATACGACCCGAAATACCCACGTTGACCCCTTTGTCCGTCTTGCCTGTTGCGCGTGGTGACGGTGATGACGGTGGGTCGACGCCCGGGTGATATCGGCGCAGCGTGGCGCTAGGTCGGGGCCAGAGGCGGGTGGACGGGGAAGGGGAACCAACGGTCCGTTCGAGAGGACGATTTGGATCTTGGCTTTGATCTGGACTCTCCCGCGCGGGGAGGGTTGAGAATGAGGGCATGCCAGCCAGCCTGCTGTCGATCGGCGACTTCTCCCGTGCCACCCATCTGAGCGTGAAGACGCTGCGGTATTACCACCGGGAGGGCGTGCTCGAGCCGCTGGAGGTCGACGAGAGCTCGGGGTACCGGCGCTACTCGGTTGAGCAGATACCGACCGCGCAGGTGATCCACCGGTTCCGCGACCTCGGCATGCCGGTCGACGATGTGCGCCGGGTCATCGCCGCGCCCGATCCGGCCGCCAGGAGCGCGCTGATCTCGCGCCACCTGCAGCGGCTCGAGGAGGAGCTCGGGCGGACCCAGGCGGCGGTGGCGTCGCTCCGCGATCTGCTCGACCATCCGGCCGCCGAGTGGCCGGTCGAGCACCGCCGGGTGCCGGCGATGCGGGTCGCGGCGATCACCGAGGACGTCGACGCCGCGCAGGTCGGGGCCTGGTACCAGGGCGCGCTGGGCGAGCTCTACGCCACCCTGTCGGCGCAGGGGGTCGCGGTGTCGGGGGTGGCGGGCGGCGTGTACGCCGACGAGCTGTTCGCCGACGAGCGCGGCTCGGCCACCGTCTACCTGCCGGTCGGCGGGGCGGTGGCCGAACTCGGCCGGGTCAGGCAGCGCGAGCTGCCCGCGGTGGAGCTCGCGGTGGTCACGCACGACGGGCCCGACGCGGGCGTGGACCGCGCCTATGGCGCGCTGGCCGGCTATGTCACCCGGCACGCGCTGGCAGTGGCCGGGCCGATCCGCGAGTTTTACCCGGTCGGCCGTCAGCAGACCGCGGACGCGGCGGCGTGGCGGACGGAGATTGGCTGGCCGATCTTCGAGACCGGGGGCGGGGCGCGCTGATCTGGTGAAAATGGGTTGCCCGCTCGGCGGCGTGCCTGCACTCTTGTCGGCGTGATTGATTCTGCTGGCCTGCTGGCGGCCTACGACACCCAGCTTCGCACCGACGCCGAGACCCCGGGCGCGCTGTCCGTGACCCGGCTGGGCCCGCTGCGGCTGGTGACCTTTTCCAGCGGGCGCGGGTTCATCACCTACCAGGACCTGGGCGGGGCGGACGCGGACTCGATCGGGCGGATGGTGCCGGAGGCGCTGGCGCACTTCTCCTCCGACCCGTCGATCAGCCGGGTGGAGTGGAAGACCAGGGGTCATGACCACGCCCCGGGCCTGCACGAGGCCCTGCTCGCCAACGGGTTCACACCCGACGAGCCCGAGTCGATCATGGTCGGCGACGCGCGGGCGCTGGCGGCCGACGTTCCGCTGCCGGACGGGGTGACGCTGCGCCGGATCACCGAGGAGGCGGACATCCGGGCGATGGTCGCGATGCAGGACGAGGTGTTCGGCAACGACCATGGCGGCGACGAGATGCTGCAGAGCACGCTGCGGCGGCTGGCCCGCGGTGACGAGCTCGAGCTGTGGGTGGCCGAGGCGGACGGGGTGATGATCAGCGCCGGGCGGATTGACCCGGTGCCGGGGACCGACTTCGCCGGGATCTGGGGCGGTGCGACTCGGCCGGAGTGGCGCGGCCGCGGTATTTACCGGGCGCTGACGGCCGAGCGGGCACGGTCGGCGCTGCGGATGGGCAAGAAGTACATCAACAGCGACTCGACCGAGTTCTCGCGGCCGATCCTGGAGCGGTCCGGGCTGGTCAAGGTGTCGACCACGACGCCGTACAACTGGGCGCGGGCGCGGGCGCGGTAAGCGCCCGGGCGCGGGCGCGGTAAGTCGCCGGCGGCGGGGTCGGGCGGGGCGGAGGCGGCCGTGGCGGCGCGGCGGAGCAGGTGGGCGCGCTCGCTGCCGTTGGCGGTGAGGGCGGCCGCCCGCTCGAACTCCGTGCGCGCCTGATCCGCCCGGCCCAGCCGGGCGAGCAGGTCGCCGCGGACCGCGGGCAGCAGGTGGTAGCCGCGCAGCGCGGGGTCGTCGAGCGAGGGAATCGACGATGGCGAGGGCCCGGGCCGGGCCGTTCGCGCTGTCCGCCATGGCGATGGCGACGGCGCGGTTGAGCTCGATGACCGGGGACGAGTTGCGCCGGCTGAGGGTGTCGTAGAGCCCGACGATGCGACCCCAGTCCGTGTCGGCGGCGGTGGCCGCCCGGGCGTGGCAGGCCGCGAGCTCGGCCTGGAGGACGTACGGGCCCGGCTGGGCCTCTTGGGTGCTTTGCTTGCGCGCGGCCGCCTTCGCCTTGGCCAGGGCGGCCAGGCCGTGGGTGATGAGCAGCCGGTTCCAGCGCCCGCGGTCCTGCTCGAGCAGGGTGACCGGGGCGCCGCCCGGGCCGGTGCGGGCGGGGATGCGGGACGCCTGGATCTCCATCAGCGCGACCAGCCCGTGCGCCTCCGGTTCTTCCGGCGCCAGCGCCGAGAGCATCCGGCCCAGGCGCATCGCCTCGTCGCACAGCTCCGCCCGGTACCAGGACTCCCCCGACGTCGCCGCGTAGCCCTCGTTGAAGATCAGGTACACGACCTCGAGGACGGAGCCGAACCGGTTGGCGAGCTCCGGGCCGACCGGCACCTCGAACCCGGCGTCCGCGTCCGCGAGGGCCTTCTTCGCCCGGGTGATCCGGGCCGCCATCGTCGGTGTCGGGACCAGGAACGCCCGCGCGACCTGCTCGGTCGACAGGCCGGCGACCAGCCTGAGCGTCAGCCCCACCCGGCCGTCGCGGGTGAGGACCGGGTGGCAGGCGGTAAAGAGCAGCCTGAGCACGTCGTCGGTGACGTGGGTGTCGAACTCCATCTCGTCCATCGGGTCCTCGGCTGCTTCCAGCATTGCCTGGCTGACGAGCTCGGCCGCCTTCCGGTCGAAGGTGACGGCGCGCCTTACGGTGTCGATATAACGACGGCGGGCGACCGCGGTCAGCCACGCGCCGGGGTTGTCGGGCACGCCTTGCGCGGGCCACTGTTCGAGCGCGGCCACCAGCGCGTCCTGGGCCAGGTCCTCGGCCAGCCCGACATCCCCGGTCACCCGGGCCAGCGCGCCGATGAGCCGCGCCGACTCGATCCGCCAGACCGCCTCGACGGTGCGCTGGACCGCCGCCTGGTTCGGCAAGGGGCGGCGCCTAGCCCTCGGTCGGGGTCGCGGTCTGGGCGCGCAGCCGAGCCTCGTTCTCGAGGATCTCGTCCGGCAGCTGGCCCTCGAGGTCGGCCGGCTCCATAATCCGGCGCAGTTCCACCTGCTGCCCGCGGAACGGCGCCCGCCGCAGCCACTCGACCGCCTCCTCCATCGAGGAGACCTGCCAGATCCAGAACCCGCCGATGACCTCCTTGGCCTCGGCGAACGGACCGTCGATGACCCGCGACCCGGCGCCGTCGGCGGCGAAGTCGACCAGCTTGCCGTGCGACGACGGCTCGAGGCCCTCGCCGGCCAAGATGACCCCGGCCTTCACCAGCTCCTCGTTGTACTTGCCCATCGCCACGAACTCGTCGGCGTGGCCCGCGTAGTCGCCCTTCTCGCTGTCCTCGGTCGCGTGGACGAACACCATGACGCGCATCTGTTTCTCCTCTCCCCGGCCGGACGTTCCGGCTTACTGTCACGTCGAGCGGCGTCGGCCCGATTCGACACGCCCCGGTGAAAATCTTTGCAGTCCAAATCAGTCATCCCGAACGGTCGCGTGGCTGCGCGTGTTCAACTCCCGCGCTTCCAGCCATTTCGCGGCCCGTCGGGGCGAGGCGCGGGCGAGCCACGCGTCCTGAACCACCTCGGCCAGCTCGGCGTAGCTCAGCTCCGGCACGTGCTTGCCCCGGATGAGCACCGACAGGTGGCCGTTGAAGTGCGGGGTGCTGAAGAACGGCGAGTTCCTGTCCTCGACCAGCGACCGCTTGTCAGCCTCGTCGGCGACCCAGAAGACGATCACGTCGTCATAGCGCTCGCCTGTCTCCGGGTCGAAGGCGTCGGGGCGCGGGTTGCGGAAGAACACGAACGACTTGCCGCCGACCTGGTAGACAGGCGGCTTCCCCGGCTGCCCGGCCCACTGGGTGACATGCGGCATCGCCATCGCGAGCTCATGCACGTCCGCGACGCTTGCCGGCCGACTGCCCCGGGCGACCATGGCACCAGCATAGGGCGGCCAGCCCCGTCGGCTGCGGGTCGACGGGATGGTCGACCCGGGATCCGCGTCTCGGGTCGATGGCGTCGGTGACAGGGTTCGCCGTGGGCGGGGCGGCGTGAGACGGCGCGATGCCCGCCCGACATTGCGTCAATGTCGGGCGGGCATCGGCGAGGGGTTGTTAGTGGTGGGCCGATGTTGGGATTTGGGGATCTAGGTTGGTCAGACGTGCTCCATGATGATGATGCCCGTCGTGTCCGGTTCGAGGGCATCGAAGACGTGCACGATGTCGCTGGGGTAGCGGAGGTAGTCGCCGGGGCCGAGTTCGAGGGTCTCGCCGTCCGGGCCGGCCAGCACGCGCCCGCTGCTGAGAATCAGGTGCTCCATGGTCCCCGGCATGTGCGGACGAGCTAGGTGGGGCCCGCCCGGCTGCCCGATGACACGGTAGATATCGCGGCGCGCGCCCGGCGGACAGGACGACAGCAGCGCCGCGTCATAGGCGGCGCGCTCGGCGTGCATGACCGCCCCCTCCCCCGCGCGGACAACCTGAATACCCTGCTGCGGCGGATCGACCAGGCGGCTGAGCGGGATGCCGAGCGCCTGGGCGAGCGCCCAGAGCGTCTCCAGGGAGGGGTTGCCGACGCCGTTCTCGAGCTGGGACAGGGTCGATTTGGCGATGCCGGCCCGCCTGGCCAGCTCGGTCAGGCTCAGCGCGGTCCGTCCCCGCTCGCGGCGCAGCGACATCGAGACCTGCGCAATTACGTCTGCGGCCGTATCCGACACCCGTTCGCTCCAGACTCCCAATTATTCGGTTTGACGAACCGTTCCCCATCGTGTTCATTATATTGGACATGAGTCCTACAGGACGAACAGCCAGATCCAAACCGAAGTCGACGTCGACGTCGACGTCGATGGCGCCTGGCGGATCGACGCTGCCCCGCGATGTTGCGCTCGTCTGCCTGGCGGACGGGCTCGTCGGCCTGTCGTTCGGCGCTACGGCGGTGGCCGGCGGGCTGCCCTGGTGGGTGCCAGTCGCGATGTCGCTGCTGGTCTTCGCGGGCGGATCGCAGATCGCGGCGGTCGGCGTGGTGCTGGCCGGCGGCAGCCCGTTCGCGGCCGTAGCGGCGGGGGCGGTGCTCAACACCCGGCTGTTCCCCTACGGCCTGGCCGTGGCGGATGTCGTCGGCGCGCCCGACCACGCCGACCCCGCTGGCAACGATGACGGCGCGCGCATCGGCGGCCCCGCGGTCAGGCGTTGGCTGCTCCGCCTGCTTGGCGCCCAGATCATCACCGACGAGTCGGTCGCGTTCGCCCTGCGCCAGACCGACCGCGCCCGTCGCCGGGCTGCGTTCTGGACCTGCGGGCTGAGCCTGTTCGGGGCCTGGAACGTGGCGGTCCTGCTTGGCGTGCTGGCCGGCTCGGTGGTGCGAAACACGAACGCGTTCGGCCTGGACGCCACGTTCCCGGCCGTGCTGCTCGCGCTCGCGCTGCCGGCCCTGGCCGAGCTGCGCACCCGGGTCTCGGCCGGGACCGGCGCGGTGATCGCGGTCGCGCTCACGCCGGTGCTGCCGGCCGGCCTGCCGGTGCTCGCAGCCCTGGCCGGCCTGGCCACTGGCTGGCGTCCGCGCCGCCGCCGGGCGGAGCCTCAGGCTCCGGCGCCGGCTGATCCTGGCCGCGCCGCCGCCAGCGTCGATTCGCGCACGGGAGAACGCTGATGCCACTGCTCGCCATCGTCGTCCTGGCCGCCATTACCTACGCGTTCCGGATCATTGGCCCGCTCTGCCGGGACCGGGTCACGCTTCCGCCTGCCGCCACCGTGCTCTTCGCCGATGCCGCGGCGGTGCTGCTGATCGCGCTGGCGGCGACGTCGGCGCTGATGAACGGCCACGACTTCGCGGGCTGGGCCCGGCCGGCGGGCGTGCTGGTGGCCGGCCTCCTGGCGGTCCGCCGCGCCCCGTTCCCGGTCGTCGTCCTCGCCGCCGCCTGCGTCACCGCCCTGCTCCGGCTGGCCGGCGTCGGGTAACCGCGAGGGGCTCCATGGGCTGTCGATGGCGTAGGTGACCGGTTGGCGCTGTGGCCCCCAGCGCTAAGGAGCCCTTGGTGCGGTGCCCCGCTGCGCTAATAGGTTTGGCGCGGTGGGCCACAGTGCCACGGGTGATTTGGCGTTGTGGCCCGTTGCGCCAATGGGTGGAGGGCGGCTTTGGGTAGGTGGCGGCGACGGGCGGGGCGCTGTGGGAGCCATGGGGCGAACGTTGCGGCGCGATGGGGGCGACGGGGTGCGGGACGCCCGGGTTCATGGCGGGAGCCGGGTATGCCGCGCGCCAGGAGGTGCGGGGACGGGATTGGCGAAGCAACGGTCCGTTCGATATGACGGTGTTGACCTTGGATTTTGAATTTGCTAGCGGTCGTCGCCGATGACGGGCTCGGGGAGGGTGCCCGCGTTGTACTCCAGGAGGCGCCAGCGGCCGTCGACGACCGACAGGACCGACCAGGCGCAGTTGGCGAGGGGGCCGAGGATGCCGATGCCCTCGGCCGGGAGGCCGAGGACGCGCTCCATGCCGATGCGCAGGGCCGCGCCGTGGCTGACCACGACGGCGAGCTCCCCGGGCTCGAGGCCGGCCGCGATCCGGTTGACGGCGGCGCTCATCCGGTCCGCGACTACGCTCGTGGCCTCGCCGTCGGGCGGGTCCCAGCTAGCCCGCTCGCGGGGGTAGCGCTCGCGGATCTCGGTGTCGGTGAGGCCCTCCCAGACGCCGCCGGACCGCTCGCGGAGCCCCTTGTCCGGGGTGACGGGCAGGCCGGTGAGCCGGCTGAGCGGGGCGGCGGTCTGCTGGGCGCGGGAGAGGTCGGAGGCGAAGATCGCGCTCGGCATCAGGGTGGCGAGGCGGCGGGCGGCGTACTCGGCCTGGGCCTCGCCGGTCTCGTCGAGCGAAATGTCGGTCTGGCCCTGGAATCGGTGCTCGACATTCCAGATCGTCTGCCCGTGCCGCCACAGCACGAGCCGCTTGGCCGCGCTCAGCTCTGGGTGCCGTTCGCTGCGAGCGCCGCCTCGGGGAGCGCGATCTCCGGGCAGTCCTTCCAGATGCGCTCGAGGGCGTAGAAGACGCGCTCCTCCTTGTTCTGGACGTGGACCACGACGTCGTTGTAGTCAAGCAGCACCCAGCGGCTCTCGTTCTCGCCCTCCCTCCGCCTGAGGGTGGCGCCTGCCTGCTTGAGCTTGAGCTCCACCTCATCGACGATCGAGCGGACCTGCCGGTCGTTGGCCCCGGTGCACAGCAGGAACGCGTCGGTGATCGCAAGCTGGTCGCTGACATCGTAGGCAACGATGTCGGTGGCCAGCTTCTCGGCCGCCGCGAGGGCGGCGATTTCGGTGAGCTCGATGGCTCTTGGGGTGGCAGTCACGTGGTGCGTCGGCCTCCTCGGTCGAGGGTTGTTCCTTTAGGGTCTCACGACCTGGCGTAGAGTCCACGTTTCCCGATGTACTGGACTACGCCGTCGGGCACCAGGTACCAGACCGGCTCGCCGGCGGCGACCCGGTGGCGGCACTCGCTGCTCGAAATCGCCAGCGCGGGGATCTCGACCAGTGAGACCTTCCCGTCCGGCAGCCCGGCCCCGGTCAGCCGGTGCCCCGGCCGCGTGCAGCCGATGAAGTGCGCGAGCGAGAACAGCGCGTCTACGTCATGCCAGGTGAGGATGTTCGCCAGGGCATCCGCGCCAGTTATGAAGTATAGGTCGGTATGCGGACCGCTCGCATCCTTCAGATCGCGCAGCGTATCGATCGTGTACGTCGGCCCCGGCCGGTCGATGTCCGCCCGGCTGACCGAGAACCGGGGGTTGGAGGCGGTGGCGATCACCGTCATGAGATAGCGGTCCTCGGCCGGGGAGACCTTCCTGTCGTCCTTCTGGTAAGGCTCCCCGGTGGGCACGAAGACGACCTCATCGAGGCCGAAATGGTGCGCTACCTCGCTGCCGGCCACGAGGTGGCCATGGTGAATGGGGTCGAAGGTGCCACCCATCACGCCGACCCGCCTGCGCCCGTTAATCAACCGCCATCTCCTTAGTTCACGGTATCGAGATGGTATAGGGACGCGGGACCCGAAAATGTTCCGGCTCATACCTTCGGGTTACGCCCGCGGGACGATGCGTTGTTGTCCGCGCAGGGGCTACCATCGAGATATGACTTCAGTTCCCGATCGGGCCCGTGTCCGGCTCACCGGCATCTCGTCCCGCGCCTACGAGCACCCCGCCGACCGTTCCGCTCTTGTCGCGCTGCGCAAGCTGAGCGGGTTCGACGTGCTGCTGTCAAAGCTGTTCGGCCTCTTCAACGAACGCGCGCTGCGGCTGACGTTCCTGGCGGGCGCGGTCAAGGTCTCAGAGACCCAGTTCCCGCACATCTACTCGCTCGTGCGGGACGGCTCCTACATCCTCGACCTGCCCGACATCCCCGAGTGCTATGTCATGCAGTCGCCCCTCGTCAACGCCATGGCGATCGGCAAGGACCGGCCGTTCATCGTGCTCACGACCGGGCTGGTCAACCTGAACGACGAGGAAGAGCTCCGCTTCGTGGTCGGCCACGAGCTCGGGCACGTCCTGTCCGGGCACGCGGTCTACCGGACGATGCTGCTGATCCTCATCCAGCTCTCGATCCGGATCGCGTGGATGCCGATCGGCTACCTGGGGCTGCGGGCGATCATCTGGGGTCTCGAGGAGTGGTTCCGCAAGTCCGAGGTCTCCTGCGACCGGGCCGGGCTGCTGGCCGGGCAGGACGTGGACGCGGCGCGGCGGGCGCTGATGAAGCTGGCGGGCGGGCCGCAGCTGTCGGAGCTCAACCCGGACGCGTTCCGCGAGCAGGCGCGCGAGTACGACGCGGTCCCCGACCTGCGGGACTCGATCCTCAAGCTGCTCCAGCTGCAGGGGAACACGCACCCGTTCGCCGTCGTCCGGTTCGCCCAGCTCGACCGGTGGGCGACCGACGGGTCGTACGAGGCGATCCTTTCCGGCGACTACCCGCGCCGCGACACCGACCGGGACGCGTCGTTCACCGACGAGGCGCGCAACGCGGCCAACTCCTACCGTGAGTCGTGGAGCCGGTCGGAGGACCCGCTCGCGGGCATCTTCCGCGGCGTCGCGGACACCGGCGCGCGGGTCGCGGGCGGGCTGTTCGACCGTTTCGGCGGCGGCGGCGGGAACCGCGGCGGCAACGGGGAAAACGACAACAACTAGGTCTGGTTGTTCTGCTGGTTGTTCGGTTGGTTGTTCGGCTTCGCGTGCAGCGGGGCGTTGGGGGTCTCCCCCGGCGCCCCGCTTTTCGTCACGGGTCATGCGGTGGGGCGTGGGCGGGTGGAGCGGTTGGGGCTAGAGGATTACCAGGTCGTCGCGGTGGACGACTTCGCGTTCGTATTCGGGGCCGAGCTTGGTCGAGAGCCAGCGGGTGGAGCGGCCCATCAGGGCCGGGATCTCCTTGGCGTCGTAGTTGACCAGGCCCCGGGCGACCAGGCGGCCGGCTTCGTCGGTCAGGTCGACCGGGTCGCCTGCCTCGAAGGCGCCGTCCACGCCGGTGATGCCCGCCGGGAGCAGGGAGGCGCGGCGGACGGTGACGGCCTCGACGGCGCCGTCGTCGAGCTTGAGCGCGCCCTGGGCCACCGCCGCGTGAGCGAGCCACAGCAGCCGGGTGCGGGGCCGGTGGCCGGTGGGGGCGAAGTAGGTGCCGGTGGGCCGGCCCGCCAGCGCGGCGGCGGCGTCGGTGGCGGCCGCGACGACGGTGGGGATGCCGGCCCCGGTCGCGATCAGGGCCGAGTCGACCTTGGTCGACATGCCGCCGGTGCCGACGCCGGACTGGCCGGTCCTGCCCGCCCTGACGTGCGCCAGATCGTCGGGTCCGGCCACCACGTCAACCCGGCGGGCGCCGCCCTTCCTCGGGTCCCCGTCGTAGAGCCCGTCCACGTCCGACAGCAGGATCAGCGCGCTCGCCCTGGTGACGTGGGCGACGAGCGCGGCCAGGCGGTCGTTGTCGCCGAACCTGATCTCGTCGGTCGCCACCGTGTCGTTCTCGTTGATGACGGGGACGATCGCCAGCTCGAGCAGGCGGTCGAGCGTCCGCTGGGCGTTCCGGTAGTGGACCCGGCGCATCAGGTCGTCGGCGGTCAGCAGCACCTGGCCGGTGCCGAGACCGTGGGCGGCGAACGCCGCCGCGTACCGTGCCATCAGCAGGCCCTGGCCGACCGAGGCGGCCGCCTGCTGGGTGGCGAGGTCACGCGGCCGCTTCGTGAGGCCGAGCGGGACCAGGCCGGTCGCGATCGCGCCGGAGGTGACCAGCAGCACCTGATGGCCCGCCCGCACTCGGGCCGCGATCGCGCCGGCCAGGGCCGCGATGCGGGCGTCGTCGATCGTGCCGTCGCGCATCGTCAGCGACGACGAGCCGATCTTGAGCACGGTCCGCACCGACGCGGCGATGTCCGGGCGGACGGCCGCTCCCCCGTCGGCGCCGTCCGCCTTGGCCTCGTCTTCGTCTTCGTCTTGGGCAGCGGCTTCGGTCATCGGTCGGCGGCTCCGGTCATCGTTGCAGGCGGCGGTCGGTGCCCCGGGGGCCGGCGACGTGGGCGCCGTCGCCGGCCGACAGGTCCGGGTCCCAGTCGAAGATGACCTCGTCGCCCTCCTCGCCGATCAGCACGGTGTCGCCGGAGCCCGCTCCGGCCTTGGCCAGGGCCTCCTCGACGCCGAGGCGGGCGAGCCGGTCGGCCAGGTAGCCGACCGCCTCCTCGTTGGCGAAGTCCGTCTGCCTGACCCACCGGGTCGGCTGCTCGCCGCTGATCAGGTAGGCGCCGTCCGGCCGGTGGACGACCTCGAAGGTCTTGTCCTTGACCGCAGCCGGGCGGATGATGATCCGCTCGGCGACGGGCTCGGGGCGGGACGCGCGGGCCGCCTCAACGACCTCGGCCATCGCGTACCTGAGCTCGCGCAGCCCCTCGGTGGTCGCGGCCGAGACCTCGTAGACCGCCAGCCCGCGCTCCTGCAGCTCGGCCTTGACCATGTCGGCCAGGTCGCGCCCCTCGGGGACGTCGATCTTGTTGAGGACGACCAGCCGCGGCCGGTCGAGCATGCTCGGTGCCGGCCAGGCCGACCCCGACGATCTCCTCGTAGCGGGCCAGCTCCGCCTCGATCGTGTCGAGGTCGCTGATCGGGTCGCGGCCGGGCTCGTCGGTCGCGCAGTCGAGCACGTGCACCAGCGCCGAGCAGCGCTCCACGTGCTTGAGGAAGTTATGGCCGAGGCCCCTGCCCTCGCTCGCCCCGGGGATGAGGCCGGGCACGTCGGCGACGACGAACTGGACGTCGCCCGCCTCGACCACGCCGAGGTTCGGGATCAGGGTCGTGAACGGGTAGTCAGCGATCTTCGGCCGGGCGGCCGACATGGCCGCGATCAGCGAGGACTTGCCCGCGTTGGGGAAGCCGACCAGGCCGATGTCCGCCACCGCCTTGAGCTCGAGCACGAGCTCGCGATCATCCCCCGGCTCGCCCTTGAGCGCGAAGCCCGGGGCCTTGCGGCGGGCCGACGCGAGCGCCGCGTTGCCGAGCCCGCCCCGTCCGCCGGCCGCCGCGATGTACTGGGTGCCGCTCCCCACCAGGTCGGCCAGGACCTCGCCGTCGCTGGAGAGCACGACCGTGCCGCTCGGCACCTTGATGGTCAGATCCTCGCCGGCGGCGCCGTTGCGGTTCGAGCCTTCGCCCTGACGGCCGTTGTCGGCCTTCCTGACCGGGCGGCGGTGGAAGTCGAGCAGCGTCGAACTGGACGGGTCGACCTCGAGGATCACGCTGCCGCCGCGACCGCCGTTGCCGCCGTCGGGGCCGCCCAACGGCTTGAACTTCTCCCGGTGGACCGACGCGCAGCCGTTTCCGCCATGGCCGGCCTGCACCCGTAGCAATGCGTGGTCAGCGAACTCAGCCATGTTGATCCCCTTTTACATGCGAATGGCGGGCCAGGAAACCGGCCCGCCACGCACGTTCTCGTTCTGCTTTGGCCTGTTAGGCCACGTTTTCAACGTTCAGCGGGTCCACGTGCGGGACGACGCCCACTGCGCGGCGACCGCGGTACCTGGCGAACTTGACCTTGCCGGTCACCAGCGCGAACAGCGTGTCGTCGTCACCACGCCCGACACCCTCGCCCGGGTGGAAGTGCGTTCCGCGCTGCCGGACGATGATCTCGCCCGCGTTGACGAACTGGCCGCCGAAGCGCTTCACGCCAAGCCGCTGCGCGTTGGAGTCACGGCCGTTACGGCTGGACGACGCGCCCTTCTTGTGTGCCATTTCTGCTGTCCCTTACGCCTTCGACGACTTCGCCGACTTCGACGGCTTCTCGATGCCGGTGATCCGGATCTGGGTGTACTTCTGGCGGTGACCCTGGCGACGCTTGTAGCCGGTCTTGTTCCGGTAGTGGATCATGTTGATCTTCGGACCCTTGGCGGTACCGACGACCTCGCCCGTTACCGTGTAGCCGCTGAGTTCAGCGGCGTCGCTGATGACCGTGCCGTCGTCCACCACGAGAAGCGCGGGGAACGTGACGCTCGACCCGGTCTCCTCGTCTGCCAGCTTGTCGACGGTGAGCACGTCATCGAGGGCGACCTTCTCTTGCCTGCCACCGCAGCGCACAATCGCGTACACCCGAGAACTGCCTCTCCCTGTATGCGTGCCCCGCTGCCGTCGGACGTGGCCGGCCATTGTGGCTGGATACGGAACCGTGGCGGGCTCGCCAATGAACCTGACATGCCATATTACGCGCATGAAACGACCTGCAGCGCTAGTCAAACAGCTAGCCACCGGGTCGTTGTCTGTAGATCATACCAGTTGCCGTGGACCGCGTGGTGCGGTCCACGGCAGCGGGCTTCGCGGGGCTAGGCCTCGCCTTCGGCGTCGGGCTGGGGCGCCTCCGGGCGCCTCAGGCGCCTCGCCTTCGCCGTCGGCGGAGGGTAGCGGGGAGGCCTCGCCTGCGGCGTCGACGGCGAAGCTGGGGGCCTCGCCTTCGGCATCGGGCGCGGGGTCCGGCTCGGCGGGGACGATGCCGGCGGCGAAGTTCTCCAGGGCAACGTCCGGCTCGATGGCTAGTTCCGAACCGGTGATCGGGTCTGGCTCGATGGCCGGCTCCTGATCAGCGGCCGGATCTGGCTCGATGGCCGGCTCTGCATCGGTGGTTGCTTCCGGGGCCGGTGCCTGCTCGGTGCCGAAGGGCTGCTCGGTGGCGGGCTCCGCGGGCGGGGCGAAGGCGTCGGCTGCCTCGAAGGCGGGGACGTCGGCGACCTCGGCCTGGGCTTGCTCAGCCGGGGCCTGCGCAGTCAGGGCTTCCTCAACCGGGGCGGATAGCTCCGGTGCCGTCTCGGCCGGGGCCTCCAGGTCGGCGGCGGCCTCGATGGGGGCCTCAGGGGCCGCCTGCGGCTCGGGCGGGGCCTCCGGGAGGGCCGCCTCGGCGGCGGGGGGCTCCGGTTCCGGGTCGGAGACGATCGTCACGCGGGCGACGGCGGAGCCGGCCCGGGTGCGGGTGCGCCGGACGGGGGCCTCGGAGTCCTCGGTCGCGGTGGCGTCGCCGGCGGTCGCGGCGACCGAGACGAAGGCGCCGGCGTCGGGCGCGGTCTCGGGGACCTCGGGCGCGACCGGGACCACCACGGCCGGGGCCGGGGAGTCCTCGACGGTGACGGCGGCGGCGAAGGCGGTGCCGCCGTTGGTCGGGCGGCGGGTGCGCCTGCCGCCGTTGCGGGTGCCCGTGTCCTCGACCGCGTCGGCGTTGCGGGCGGCGTCGTCCAGGGCGGAGATGCTGTCGGCCGGGGCCGCGTCCAGGACCGGGACGGACTCGCTGTGCGTCCTGCTGTCGAGGGCGGCGTCGTCGAGCGCGGTCGTCTCCAGCGCGGCGTCGTCCCGGGCGGTGTCCTCCAGGGACGTGCCCGCGATGGCGGCGGCGGGGGCGCGCCAGTCGCTGTCGGGCCGGCCGCCGGACCGGCGGTTGCCCGACCGGCCGTTGGACGGTCGGGGGTCGGCGCCGTTCCCCCGGCCGCGGCCGTTGCCGTTGCCGTCGCCTTCATGGGTCGGCGGAGTCGGGATTGGCCGACGGGCGGCGCCCGCCGAGGAGCGGTGGGCGCCGCCGGTCTCGGCCGGCGCCTCGAGCGTGAGGATGACGCCGCGGCCGCTGCAGCACTCGCACTGGGTCGAGAAGGCCTCGAGGAGGCCGGCCCGACCCGCTTACGGGTCATCTGGACCAGGCCGAGCGAGGTCACCTCGGCCACCTGGTGCTTGGTCCGGTCCCTGGCCAGGCACTCGGTCAGCCGCCTGAGGACGAGGTCGCGGTTGGACTCGAGCACCATGTCGATGAAGTCGATGACGACGATGCCGCCGACGTCACGGAGCCGGAGTTGCCGGACGATCTCCTCCGCCGCCTCCAGGTTGTTCCTGGTGACGGTCTCCTCGAGGTTTCCGCCCTGGCCGGTGAACTTGCCGGTGTTGACGTCGATGACCGTCATCGCCTCGGTGCGGTCGATCACGAGGGAGCCGCCGCTCGGCAGCCACACCTTCCGCTCGAGCGCCTTCATCAGCTGCTCGTCGATCCGGTAGGCGGCGAACACGTCATCGGCCGGATCGGCGTCGTTGTCCCAGCGGCTGATCCGGTCGGCCAGGTGCGGGGCGACGAACCTGACGTACTCGTCGATGATCTCCCAGCCCTCGTCGCCGGAGACGATGAGCTTGGCGAAGTCCTCGTTGAAGACGTCGCGAATCACCCGGACGGTGAGGTCGGGCTCGCCGTGCAGCAGCGCGGGCGCCGAGGCGGTCTTGGCCTTCTTCTCGATGGCCTCCCACTGCGCGGCCAGCCGGGTGATGTCGAGGTCGAGCTCGGTCTCGGCGGCGCCCTCGGCGGCGGTCCGCACGATCACCCCGGCGTGCTCGGGGGTCACCTTCTTGAGTATGGACTTGAGCCGGGTCCGCTCGTTCTCCGGAAGCTTGCGGCTGATGCCGGTCATCGACGCGCCGGGCACGTAGACCAGGTACCGCCCGGGCAGGCTGACCTGGCTGGTGAGCCGGGCGCCCTTGTGGCCGACCGGGTCCTTGGTGACCTGCACGATCACCGACTGGCCGGCCTTCAGCGCGGACTCGATCCGCTTCGGCTGGCCCTCAAGACCGCTGGCGTCGAAGTTGACCTCGCCGGCGTAGAGCACGGCGTTCCTGCCCTTGCCGATATCGACGAACGCCGCCTCCATCGACGGCAGCACGTTCTGCACCTTGCCCAGGTAGACGTTGCCGACGTAGGACTGGTGCGACGTCCGGTTGACGTAGTGCTCGACCAGCACGTCGTCCTCGAGCACGGCGATCTGGGTGCGGTCGCCGCGCTGGCGGACCACCATCGTCCGCTCGACCGACTCCCGGCGGGCGAGGAACTCCGACTCGGTGATGATCGGCGGGCGGCGACGGCCGGACTCGCGGCCCTCGCGCCGGCGCTGCTTCTTCGCCTCGAGACGGGTCGATCCCTTGATCGAGCGGACGTCGTCGTTCGGGTTGTGCGCCGTGCGCACGTGCACCACGGTGTCCGGCGGGTCGTCGGGCGAGGTCACGTCCGCGTCGCCCGAGCCCGGGCGGCGGCGCTTGCGGCGACGGCGGCGGCCGGAGGCGCCGCCGTCGGCGTACGCCCCGTCGGCGTCGTCGCCATCGCCGTCGGCGTCAGCATCGTCGGCCGAGCCGTCGGTGTCGGCGGCCGACCCGTCGGAGTCGTCGTCGGCGGTGTCGCCCGGACGCCTGGTCCTGGTCGACCGGCTGTTGCGGCGACGGCGGCTGCGGCGGCTGCCCGCGGCCTCGTCAGTGTCGTCGGCGGCGTCCGCCTCGGCGTCCGCGCCGTCCTCGGCGCCGCGGCCGGAGTCGGCATCAGTCGGCTCGGCGACCGCGCTCGGGGCCTCGGTGCCCTCGACGCTGAACAGGTCGTCGTCGGGGGCGGTGTCGCGCGCCCGGCTGCGGCCCCTTCCGCCCCGGGTCCTGGTCCTGGTCGGGCGGCCGCCGTCGGAGTCAGTGGCGGACTCGGCCTCGGGCGCGTCCTGAGCTTCGGTCGCCGCCGCCGCGCGACTGCGGCTCCGGGTCCGGGCGGCCGGGCGGCCGCCGTCGGAGTCGTCCGACTCGGCGTCGGCGGTGGCCGCGCGACTGCGGGTCCTGGTCCGGCCGGCCAGCCGGCCGGCATCGGATTCGCCGGACTCGGCGTCTGCGTCCGGCGTGGCCGCGCGACTCCGGGTCCTGGTGCCGCGGCCCGTCCGGCCGCTGCCTTCCGCGTCGGCGTCGTCACCGGGGCCGGAGCCGGAGTCGCTCGCGGGCGCGGGGGGCTGGAAGAGCACCTGGGGCGGCTGGAAGACCGCCGCCGGGACGGCTGGCGCCGCCGCCGGCGCCGTTACGGGCGCCGGGGCGGTGGCTGCAGCGGGTGCCGCTGCGGGGCCAGTTTGCTCGTTAGTGTCTGTCTCGCGGTTGCTGGGCTCGCTGTCGAGCATTCGGACAATCTCCAGTCAGTCCTCCGGGCGCGGTCGCACGCAAGGTGCCGGCGCGCCGCACGGAGGCTCGTAGTGTTCGTTCGCCTGGTCCGCCGGGCCCAGAAGCGCGCGGGAAGCGGTCACGCGCGAGGGTAAGGACACGGCGCCCGGGCATGGGCATGTACTTCAGCTCCGGGGCGGCGGCGGTCATAGTGCGACCACCATCCCGGATTCGCCGAGCGACCCCTGCGTCAGCCGCGTGATGAGCGGCAGCGCGGTGGGGATCACCTCGGAAACGTCTCGTAGCGCATTGAGCACGTCGTCAGGCCGGACGGACGGGACGGTATGCCGGAGGACCATCCGCAGCATCGCGTCGCCGGCCGCGTCGTCGTGGACATCAAGGGAGACCACGGCGGACCTAGCATCCATGCGCCGCATGCCCTTGGAGGTCAGCCGTTCCACCGGCGCCTCCTCAAGGGCAAGAAACCTCTGTACTACTTCCGCAGCATCGCCCGGCTTCAGGCCGGGGAGCAGTACTTGCCACTCGGACGCGGTGAGGCGACTGGCTGGCAGTCCCCCAGCATCCTCAGTGACAACGATCACGTCTATCCCATCAGGCAGCGCTGCGTTTAGCTGCTCCCGTGCGACGTCCGCCTCGACCCGGCTGATCAGCGCGAGGCTCAGGTACTCGGCCTCGCTCGCGACCCCGGTCGGTGCTCCGCCCGCGTAGGAGATTTTCGGGTGCGGCGTGAACCCCGCTGAGTACGCGATGGGCAACCCTGCCCGCCGCACGCCCCGCTCGAAGGCCCGCGCCACATCCAAGTGGCTGGCAAAACGCATCTTTCCCCGCTTAGCATACCGGACGAGAAGATGCGTAGTTGTGACCGGCGCGGAGCCATTTTGCAGCACGCCCACCCCACTCATCTCCCGTTTGTCGCTAGCACGGGAAGCAGGCGCCTTCCGTCCAGTCGATCTCCTGTCGGACCGGTCTGGATCTCTGTACCCATCGACGAGCACACCCCACACTCGTAGCACGGGGTCCACCGGCAATCTTCCACCTCGCCGGCGCCGTCGGGCTCGACGGCGGACCGCCAGTCCTCCCAGAGCCAGTCCCGGTCCAGGCCTGAGTCCAGGTGGTCCCACGGCAGTACCTCACCGTAGCCACGTTCGCGCGTAGTGTACCAAGCTAGATCGACCGGGGTCGACCCGAGCGCGGCCTCGCACGCCGCCACCCAGCGGTCGAACGAGAAGTACTCGCCCCACCCGTCGAACCGCGCGCCGTCCCGCCAGGCCGCCTCGATCACCGCGCCGACCCGCCGGTCGCCCCGGGAGAGCAGCCCCTCGACCATCGACGGGGTTCCGTCGTGGTACCGGAAGCCGATTGACTTGCCGAACTGCCGGTCGGCCCGGAACGCGCCGCCGAGCGCCCGCAGCCTTCTGTCGACCACCTCGGCCGGGCACTGCGCGGCCCACTGGAACGGGGTGTGCGGCTTGGGCACGAACCCGCCGATCGAGACCGTGCAGCGGATGTCGCGCCGGCCGGTCGCCTGCCGTCCGGCCGCGATCACCTTCCGGGCCAGGTCGGCCACGGCCATCACGTCCTCGTCGGTCTCGGTCGGCAGGCCGCACATGAAGTACAGCTTCACCTGCCGCCAGCCGGAGGCGTAGGCCGTGGTCACGGTGCGGATCAGGTCTTCCTCGGTGACCATCTTGTTGATCACCTTGCGCATCCGCTCGGAGCCGCCCTCGGGGGCGAACGTCAGCCCCGATCGCTTGCCGTTCCTCGACAGCTCGTCCGCCAGCGTCACGTTGAACGCGTCGACCCGGGTGGACGGGAGCGAGAGCCCGACGTTGGACCCTTCGTAGCAGTCGGCCAGGTCGATGGCGATCTCGTTGATCTCGCTGTGGTCGGCGCTCGACAGCGAGAGCAGCCCGACCTCGGAGAAGCCGGTCGACTGGAGGCCGGCGCTGACCATCTTCCCCACGGTGGTGATCGAGCGCTCGCGGACCGGGCGGGTGATCATCCCGGCCTGGCAGAACCGGCAGCCCCGGGTGCAGCCGCGGAAGATCTCCACGCTGAACCGCTCGTGCACGGTCTCCGCGACCGGGACGACCGGCGCCTTCGGGTACGGCCAGGCGTCCAGGTCCATCAGCGTGTGCTTGCTGACCGAGGCGGGCACGCCCGGCCGATTGGGCGTCACCGCGCCGATCCGGCCGTCGGCGTGATAGCTCACGTCGTAGAACCTCGGGACGTAGATGCTGCCGGTCGCGGCGAGGGAGAGCAGCAGGCCGTCCCGGCCGCCGGGCTGGCCCGCGTCCTTCCACTGGCGGATGAGGTGCGTAATGAGCAGCACCGCCTCCTCGCCGTCGCCGAGCACGACCGCGTCGAGGAAATCGGCCAGCGGCTCCGGATTGAACGCCGCGTGGCCTCCGGCGATCACTAGGGGGGAACCCAGGGTCCGTTCGGAGGAAAGAATTGGAATTTTTGCTAGATCGAGAGCCGTCAGCAGGTTCGTGTAACCGAGCTCGGTCGAGAAGGACACGCCGAGGACGTCAAAGTCGCCGACCGGGCGGTGCGCGTCGACGGTGAACTGGGGCACGCCGCGCTCGCGCATCAGCGCCTCGAGGTCGGGCCAGACGCTGTAGGTCCGCTCGGCCAGCACGCCCGGCTGCTCGTTCAGCACCTCGTAGAGGATCGCGATGCCCTGGTTGGGCAGGCCGACCTCGTACGCGTCGGGGTAGAGCAGCGCCCAGCGGACATCGGTCTCATCCCACGCCTTAACGGTGGAATTCACCTCGCCCCCGACATACTGCACCGGCTTGCGGACCAGCGGCAGTAGCGGCTCGAGCTGAGGGAAGACCGATTCGACAGGCATGGGTCCCAGGGTACCCGCCGCGCGGCAACGCACCGTGGCGACGAAGTCTGGTTGCCGTGACCCGGCGGGGTTCGCGGTGCGTCTTACGGGGTCCCGGGGGCGGCGTTCGGGCTGGTCGGACGGTCGGCGTCGCGGCTGCGGGCCAGCGCCCGGACTAGCTGGGCGACCCGCCCGACCCGTAGCCGCTCGCGTTCGGCCGGGACGGTGCCGCCCCAGACGCCGTGCTGCCCGAGCGTCCAGTTGCGCAGGGACAGCTCCAGGCATTCCTGGCGTACCGGGCAGGCGCCGCACACGGCGAGCGCGGCGGTCGTCTGGCGCTTGGCGCTGGTCCCGGCCGGGCCGGTGGCCGGGTACCAGGCGTCCGGGCTGAGCCCGCTGGTCGAGCAGGCGCCCTGCTCGGCGACGAGCAGCCACAGCTCCCGGTCGGGCGCGGTGAAGCCCCGGGTGATCACTGCAGACAGGTCCATGTCCACCAGTCTGGTGCGGCGAAGGGCCGTTTGGCATCAGTCGAGCGGCTGGACTTCACTCAGCCCGCAGGCGTAGACCTCTGGCAGTAGCCCGGACCTCCTGGGTCGCCGGGCGCGTGTGCCAAGTGCGCGTTTGGGGTCGCTCTCGCCGGCCCAAACGCGCACTTGGCTCGCCGGTTACTGGAGGTTAGGCGGTCGCGAGCTCCGGGGCCACCTTTTCTGCGAAGAGGTCGAGGCCGGAGCGGTCGTAGGCCACGTCGAGGAAGTTGGTGATCGCGTAGGTCATGCCCAGCTGGCGCGAACTGGCTGAGCTTCTCGGCGATCTGCTCAGGCGTGCCGACCAGGGGGCCGCTGGCGAGGTTGCGGACCGTGCTGTCGGCGCTCTCGGCCGGAAGGTACTTCCCGAGGTGCTGCCGGATCCAGGCCAGCCGGTCCTGCACCTCCTTCTCGGTCTCGCCGATGACAACGTTGTAGTTGGCCGACCGGACGATCGCGCCGTAGTCGGTGCCGACCTCACGGCAGTGTTGTTCGAGGATCTCCGACTTGCGCTTGAACGCGTCGGGGCTGCCGTCGAAGTTGGTGTACTGGGCGTACTGGGCGGCGATGCGGAGGGTCTTCTTCTCGCCGCCGCCGGCGATCCAGAGCGGGACGCCGCCGTCCTGCAGCGGCAGCGGCCGGGCGATGGCGCCGTCGACCTGGTAGTGCTTGCCGTCGAGGGTGGCGGTGCCGGTCGTCCAGAGCTGGCGCATGATCTGGACGCCCTCGTCGAGCATGGCGATGCGCTCGCCCGCGCCGGGGAAGCCGTAGCCGTAGGCGCGCCACTCGTGCTCGTACCAGCCGGCCCCGATGCCCATCTGCGCCCGGCCGCCGGAGATCACGTCGACCGTCGCCGCGACCTTGGCCAGGTAGGCCGGGTTGCGGTAGCCCATGCAGGTGCACATCTGGCCCAGCTTCACCCGGCTGGTGCTGGCGGCGTACGCGGCCATCAGCGTCCACGCCTCGTGGGTGGCCTCCTGGGTGGGCTGGGGGACGGTGTGGAAGTGGTCGTATACCCAGATCGAGTCGAAGGGACCTTCGTCGGCGGCCTTGGCCACGCCGAGCATGGTCGCCCAGTGCTCGGCCGGATCGATTCCGGCCAGGTCCAAACGCCACCCTTGCGGCACAAATAGTCCAAATCGCATGGTCCTTAGCCTAGAGCGTCTGGCTTAACGCGGATCAGGCGGCTGGGGTGTGGTGGTGGTGGTGGCGGGGCGGCGGTTGCGTGGCGGGGCGGTTGCAGTCAGCCGTCGGCGCCTGGCTCGCATCGGGCCAAGTGCGCGTTTGGGCTCACTCTTGCCGGCCCAAACGCGCACTTGGCACGTTGGAGTTGGGGGTGGGGGGTTGGGGTGGCTCATGGGGGTGGAGGCTGGGGCGGCGGGGTGGACGCTGAGACGTTTTGTCATAGGTCGATGACAGAGTGTTGATATGCCTAGGAAGTCCCTTTATGACAGCGATCGGCTTGGCCGGATCGCCCGGGAGCAATTCGGCGTGGTCGCGCGGAGCCAGGCGCTCGACTGCGGGGTTAGCCGCAGCGCGGTTGGCTACCTGCTGAGACAGGACGGACCGTGGCGGAAGATCGTTCCCGGCGTCTACGCGACGACAACCGGCGACCTGACGGCCGACCAACGGGCCATGGCGGCGCTGCTGCATGCCGGCCCGCGTAGCGTGATCACCGGGGCCGTAGCCGTCCGGCGCCATAATCTCCGCTGTGCGGGGCTGAACGAGGTCGACGTCCTGGTCCCTCGGGGCGCCGGGGTGCAGAGCGCGGGCTTCGTGCGGATCATCCATACCTCGCGGATGCCGCGGTCTTTCTACACCACCCGTCGGATCCGGTACGCGCTTCCCGCCCGCGCGGTGGCTGACGCGGCTCGCGGCATGGCGCGGCTAGGCGACGTGCGGGCGGTGGTCGGCGAGGCGGTCCAGAACGGCCGATGCGACCTCGCATCGCTGATCAGCGAGCTGAAGGAGGGACCCTCGACTGGGTCACGCGCGCTCCGCATCGCCCTCGGCGAGGTCGGCGACGGTATCCGGTCGGCGGCCGAGGCCGATCTCAAGACGCTAATCAACCGGTCGGACCTGGAACGGCCGATGTACAACGCCAGCCTGTACGCGACTGACGGCACCTTCCTGGGTATCGCCGACGCCTGGTGGGAGCGGGCCGGAGTCGTCGGGGAGGTCGACTCGCGGCAGTATCACCTGAGCCCGGAGGACTACGCGCGGACCACGGCGCGACACAACCATATGACGGCGTACGGCATCAATCTGCTCCATTTCCTGCCGAGTATGGTCAGGCAGGAACCGTCGACCGTCATCGCCGACCTTCGAGGCGCAATCACACGCGGCAACAGTCGTCCACCGCTCCCCATCGTCACCGTTCCGGCTGCCGCGTAAGCGGTCGGCCAGTGTGCCTAGTGCGCGTTTGGGCTCACTCTTGCCGGCCCAAACGCGCACTTGGCACGCTCCGGGGTGGGGTGGCGGAGGGTGGGGTGGCGGAGGGGCGGGGGCGGAGGGTGGGGGGCGGAGGCGGAGGGTGGGGGGCGGAGGGAGGGGGGCGGAGGGGCGGGGCGGTTCGTTGACGGGTTAGGTGAAGAGCTGGTGGTGGTGGCGGCGGACGGATTGGACGAGGCCGATGGCGATCATGTCGGCGAAGATGGCGGAGCCGCCGTAGGAGATGAACGGGAGCGGGAGGCCGGTGATCGGCATGATGCCGATGGTCATGCCGACGTTGACGAACGTCTGGAAGATGAACCAGATCGCCACCCCGGACGCGACCAGCATGCCGAACATGTCGTCGGCGACCTGGGCGGCGCGGATCGCGCGGAACACGACGATGCCGAGCAGCGCGACGATGGCGGCGGCGCCGACGAAGCCGAGTTCCTCGCCCGCGACGGTGAAGATGAAGTCGGTCTGGACCGAGGGGACGAAGTTGCCGCCGGTGAACGTGCCGTGGAACAGGCCCTCGCCGTGCAGGCCGCCGGAGCCGACCGCGATCTTGGCCTGGAGGCCGTTGTAGCCGGAGCCCGGCCAGGTCCTGCGGCGGGGTGCAGGAACGAGGTCAGCCGGGTCAGCTGGTACCCCTTGAGCAGGTGCAGCTTGGCGATCGCGTAGATGGCGCCGGCCACCGCCGCGAGCAGGCCGAGGACCCAGTACAGCCGGATGCCGGAGACGACGACGATGCCGGCCAGGGTGAAGACGAGCACCAGCATGACGCCGAGGGCCGGCTCGCGCTCGACCAGGACGATCAGCGGGGCGGCGGCGAGGGCGGCCAGGCCGGCGTCGCGCAGCCGCGGCCGGCCGGACGGGTCATTGCGCCGGGACAGCAGCCAGGCGGACGGACAGGATCAGGCCGAGCTTGGCGAACTCGGACGGCTCGACCTGGAACCCGCCCGGGAGCGAGATCCACGCCTTGGCCCCGTTGACCGACTGGCCGACGGCGAGGACGGCCAGCAGCAGCAGCAGCGAGAGGCCGTAGAGGTACGGCGTCCAGCGCCGGATGCGCCGGTAGTCCATGCACGCGGTCGCCATCATCAGCACGAACCCGAGCACGGCCCACAGGATCGCCTTCTTCAGGTACGTGTGCGGGTCGAGCCCGGCCTGCCGCAGGGCGGGCTCGGTCGCCGCCCACACCAGCACCGTGCCCAGCGCCGCCAGCGCGCAGGTGACGGCGAACAGCAGCCAGTCCCAGGACCGGGCCACCCCGCCCTTGGCGAACGCCCGGCCGAGCCGCGACTGCCGCCGGGGCGCGAACGTCCCGGCCCGCGGGCCCGGCCCAGCCGCGAGACGGAAGCCCGACGCTCATCGCTTCACCGTCGCCTTCCCGGTGCCGGGGATCGGCGGCAGCTTCCCGCCCGGCAGGGCCGGCTTATGGCCCTCGAGGCCGTAGATGCCGTCCCAGATCGCGCGGACGGCCGGGGCGGCGGCGTCGGCGCCGTAACCGGAGTTGGGCAGCATGACGATGACCACGAACTGGGGGTTCTTGCAGGGCGCGAACGAGGCGAAGACCGAGGTCGCGTTCTTGCCCGCGACCGCGGCGGTACCGGTCTTGCCCGCCACGCAGACCTGGCCGAGCGGGAACCCGCCGAACGCCCCGGCCGCGGTGCCCTGGGTGACCACCCCCGCCAGCGCCGAGCGCATGTACGAGAGCGTCTCCGACGCGACCGGCAGCTTCCTGATCACCGGCGGGTTGATCTTCTGGACCAGCTTGCCCGAGGCGGAGACGAGGGCCTCGCCGATCCGCGGGCTGTAGAGCCTGCCGCCGTCGGCGAGCGCGGTGTAGGCGTTCGTGAGCTGCAGCGGGGTCGAGGTCACGTAGCCCTGGCCGATCGCGGCGATGACCGCCTGGCCCGGCGCCCAGACCCAGCCGCTCTGGCAGTCGTCGTACTCGATCTGCTGGACGTAGGAGCCGGTCGCCTTCCCGTTCTTGCACCAGTTCTGGCCCTTGTGGGCGTTGTCCTCGTACATGTTGTAGAGCCACTGGCGGGTGGGGATGGTGCCCGGCGCGTCTTCCGGCAGGTCGATGCCCGGAGTAGTTGCCGAACCCCCAGTCGAGCTCCATCTGCTGCATCTTCTGGGTCGGCGCGTTCGGGTTGAGCTTGAAGTTGGCCTTGTTGTCGTCGGTCTGCCACATCGAGTAGGCGACGTTGTAGTAGACCGTGTCGCAGGACTGGATCAGCGCCTCGCGGAACGAGATCGGGCCGAGGCTCGGCTGGCCGTCGTTGAGCGAAGCTGCGGCCGCCGATGGTCACCGACGGCCGGGCAGTTGTAGACCCCGTTGAGCGAGAACCCGTCGGCGACGGCGGCCGCGGTCGAGGTGACCTTGAACGTCGATCCGGGCGGGTACTGGCCCTGGGTGGCGTAGTTCATCGCCGGGTCGCCCGAGGCGTTGCCGAACAGGTAGTTGAACTCGCTCTGCGAGATCCCGTTGGTCCAGACCGACGGGTTGTAGTCCGGGTAGCTCGCCATCGCCACGATCCGGCCGCTGGTCGACTCCACCACCGCCGCGCCCTGGTTCACGCTGTTACCGGACGCCCGGGATCGGCTGATGGCGCTGTTGAGTGCCTGCTGCGCGACCGCCTGCACCTTGGCGTTGATCGAGGTCACGAGCGTGTCGCCGGTCTGCGCGGGCGTGCCGCCGACGGTGTTGAGCACGTCGCCGGCCGCGTTCACGGAGACGATCTGGCGTCCCGGGCTTGCCGGTCAGCTCGGTGTTGTACTGGGCCTCGAGGCCGGCCTGGCCGACCAGGTCGTCGCCGGCGAAGCCGGTCTCGGGTATGTGGTCGGCCGCCATCTCCGACTGGGTGATCGGCTGCAGGTAGCCGAGCACCTGGGCCGGGTTGGCGCCGTCCGGCATCGGATAGTCGGTCACCGGCTGGAGCGACGCGGTGACGCCGATGAAGACCTTCGGCTCCTCCATGATCTGCAGCGCGGTCGCGTCGCTGACGTTCTCCGCCACCGGGACCGGCTGGTACGGCGACCCGGTCCAGCACGGCTGGGGAACGCCGCGGGTGCAGAGCCTGACCTTCTCGCTCAGCGTCTTGTCCGACAGGTGCAGCAGCGGCGCCAGCCTCTTGAGCACGGCCGCGCCGTTGTCGGTGGTGCTGCTGGGAGAGGTCGAGCATGTTGACCGAGACGACCATCTCGGTCTCGTTGCGGACGAACGGCGTCCCGGTGTCGTCGGTGATCCCGCCGCGCACCGCGGGCACCACGATCTGCCTGGTCTGGTTCACCTGCGCGAGCGCCTTGTACTGGGTGGTGTCGAGCACCTGCAGGTACCAGAGGCGGCCGCCGAGCACGACGACCGCCGCCAGCGTGAGCACGTACAGCCCGAACAGCCGGCGGCGGGATCTCGGGATCATCGGCGGTCTCCACTCGGCAGCAGATCACGGACTCCGGACATCACCGCGCCCGACAGCGACCGGCGCCGGGTCCGCCACCGGTCCTTGGACCGGGAGCGCCGCACCCAGCGGGTCGACGGGCCGCTTGAGTACCAGTTCGCGCGAGGGCGCTTCGATGTGCGGAGCCAGCCCTTGCCCGGCCGCGCGCGGTTGGCGGCGGGCGGCGGCCGGTGCGCGTCGGTCCGCAGCCAGCCGGCCTTGGGCGGCCGGCGGCCCGCGACCGTGATGCCGGAGCCGGCCCCGGTGCCGAAGCCCTTGCCGCCGGAGCCGGCCGAGCGGCCGCGGGAGCGGATCCAGCCCTTGCCCGGGCCCCGCTGGCTGCGGGGCGGCGTGATACCGGGGTGGTCGCCGGCCCGGATCCAGCCCTTGCCGGGGCTCTTCTGGGTGCGGGGCGGGCTGAGCGCGGACGACTTGCCGGCGAAGTTGAGCTTCGGGGTACGGCCGAGATGACCGACGCCGCTGGCCGACCGGAGGGCGGTGCCGGAATGCAGGAAGTTGAGCCTCGGGGTGCGGCCGCGAAGGACCGGGCCGGCCGCAGTTCGGAGGGCGCTGGCGGAGTGGGCGAAGTTCAGCTTGGCGGTCCGGCCGCCGGCCAGGGCGGGCCGGGCGGTGCCAGAGCCGGCCGGGTCCGTTCGGGCGAACGATTTTGATCTGGCGTCGGCCAGGCGCAGCTTCGGGACCCGGCGCGCCGGGCGGTCGGTCTGGAACTTCGCGCCGGTGCCGGCCAGCCGCAGATTCGGGGCGGCGCCGGCCGACGCGGCCCGGAACACGGCCGCGATGCGCTGGGCGCCGACGAACTCCGGCCGCGGCGCGCGCGCGGCCTTCGGGCGGGCGAGCCCGACCGCCCACGACACCAGCACGAACGCGAACGGGGTGAGGAGCAGGTCCCAGGCGATGGCGCCGGGCAGCACGTGCCTGATGGCGGGGCCGGTGACGTCCGGGTCGGACAGCAGCAGGCCGAGCCCGGCCTTGCCCGCCTCGCCCGCCGCCGTCGCGGCCGCCATCACCCCCAGCTCAACCCACGGGTTGCGCGCGCCGGTGGTCGCGCGCTGACGCGGCCGCGATCCGGGCCGCGAAGTACCCGACCAGGCAGAAGATCAGCGCGTACTCCCCCGCGTAGTGGGTCGCGGGCGGCGCGATGTCGAGCGCGAGGCCGCCCGCGAAGCCGGTCAGCAGGCCGGTCATCGGGCTGGTGCTGACCGCGACCGCGGCGACCAGCAGCAGCACCAGGTCGGGGGCGATGCCGCCGGGCAGCGGGAGCCGGTTCACCACCGTGAGCTGGACGGCGACGGCGGCGAAGAGCGCGATCGGGAGGGCGGCGACGACGAGCGCCTTCCGCCACAGGGAGGGGTCGCCGTCGAACTGGCCGCTGCCCGGACGGCCGAGGATGACTGCCCGGCTCACTTGCTGACCACGACCCCGAGGACGCCGAGCCCGGTGAAGTCGGCGAACGGCTTGACCAGGGCGGTCGGGGTGAGCGAGCCGGGCTCGGTGGTCACCGTGGTGATCGTGCCGATCGGGATGCCGGGCACGTACGGGCGCCCGCCCACGGAGCCGAAGGTGACCAGCTCCTGGCCCGGTTTGAGTGACGCGTTGGCGTTGAACAGGGTGAGCTTGAGCGGGGCGGTGCCGGAGAAGTCGTTGGCGGTGCCGCTGAGCGCGCCGATCTGGCCGTCGCCCGCCATCCGGATGCCGACGGTGGCGTTGGCGTCGGTCGCGAGCTGCACGGTCGCGGTGGTCGGGGCTGGTGGCGACGACCGTGCCGACGAGGCCGTCGCCGTTGAGCACGGTCTCGTTCGCGGCGATGCCGTCGACGCTGCCCGCGCTGATCGTCACCGTGTCCGAGTAGTCGCCGCCGGCCGCGATCACGGTGGCGGCGACCATCGTGTAGTGGTCCTGGCCGGCGAGGGTGTGCAGGCGGCCGAGCTCGGCCGCCTCCTGGGCGGTGACCTTGGCCTGCCCGAGCTCGAACTGGAGGGCGTCGTTCTGCTGCTGCAGCTTGGCCACCTCGGCGCCGTTGCCGCCGCCGCGGAACCAGCCGGTGACGTCGCCCCCGATGTGCTCGACGGGGCCGAACAGCCGGCCGCCGATCGAGTGGGCGCCGGACGTGCCGCCGTCCCTGAAGTCGATCGTGACCAGCGCGACCGCCACGACGAGGAGCGCAATCAGTACTGGGCGTGTCCGTCTAGCGTCAAGCACTTGCGCAACTCCCGTCCCGTGCGACCCTTGCTCTGCCCTCCCGTTGGCAGGCTATCGTCTGTCAGGAACGAGCACCTGGCGGAGGGTGTCGAAGTCCTCGACGCACTTGCCGGTGCCGAGCACGACCGAGTCGAGCGGGCTGTCGGCGATGTGCACCGGCATTCCCGTCTCCTCCCTGATGCGCTGATCGAGGCCGCGCAGCAGCGCGCCGCCGCCGGTCAGGGCGATGCCGCGGTCCATCACGTCGCCCGCGAGCTCGGGCGGGCACTTGTCGAGGGTCGTCTTGACCGCGTCGATGATGAGGTTGATCGGCTCCTCGATCGCGTGCCTGACCTCGGCCGCGCTGATCAGGATCGTCTTCGGCAGGCCGCTGACCAGGTCCCGGCCGCGGATCTCGGCGTGCGGCTCGTCGGCCGCGGGGAACGCCGAGCCGAGCGCCAGCTTGATCTCCTCGGCGGTGCGCTCGCCGAGCATCAGGCTGTGCTCCTTCTTGCCGAAGGTGATGATCGCCTGGTCGAGCTCGTCCCCGCCGATGCGGATGCTCTGGCTCGTCACGATGCCGCCGAGCGAGATCACCGCGACCTCGGTGGTGCCGCCGCCGATGTCGACCACCATGTTGCCGGTCGGCTCGTTGACCGGCAGGCCGGCCCCGATCGCGGCCGCCATCGGCTCCTCGATGATGTACACCCGGCGGGCGCCGGCCTGGTGCCCGGCCTCCTTGACGGCCGACTGCTCGACCCCGGTGATGCCGCTCGGCACCGCGACGACGATCCTCGGCTTGGCCATCCGGGTCCGGCGGTGGACCTTCTGGATGAAGTACCTGAGCATGCGCTCGGTGACGTCGAAGTCGGCGATCACGCCGTCTTTGAGCGGTCTGATCGCGACGATGTTGCCGGGTGTTCGCCCGATCATGCGCTTGGCGTCGACGCCGACGGCGACGACCTGGCCGTTGTTCGTGTTGAGCGCGACCACGCTCGGCTCGTTGAGCACGATGCCACGGCCGCGCACGTAGACGAGGGTGTTGGCCGTGCCGAGGTCGACCGCCATGTCACGGCCGAGGAATGTCAGCGCATTGCCCATCGGGAGCGGAAACCCTTCCGATCAGAGGCCACCTGAACTAAGTCATTAGCCTATCGGATAAGCGGAGCACGTCCCCGCGCGGAAACGCGGGGACAATGCTTCATCAAATCTGCGTTATTTCCTACCAGTTTCTTACTAGATCCTTACAAGACCGACTGCTTCGTGACGATTTGCCTAACATCGCCTGAATGCCCGGTTAGCGGTTGCTCGGCCCCGGGCGCTCGCCGTTGCAGAGGTCTAGTACTGATACTGATCTAACGCGGCCGCTGTTAAACGAGCTCGGGGAAGAAGATCTTGATTTCCCGCTCGGCGCTGTCCGGGGAGTCCGAACCGTGCACGATGTTCTGCGCGACCTGCAGGGCGTAGTCGCCCCTGATCGTGCCGGGCAGCGCCTTGACCGGATCGGTGGCGCCCGCCAGGGCGCGGAACGCCTCGATGGCGCGGTCGCCCTCGGCCACCAGCGCGACCAGCGGGCCGCCGGTGATGAAATCGACCAGTTCGCCGAAGAAAGGACGCTCTGCGTGCTCCGCGTAGTGCGCGTGCGCGGTCTCGGCCTCGATTGTGCGCATCTCCATCGCGATTACCTTCAGGCCCTTGCGCTCAATTCGGGAAATGACGTCACCGATGATGTTGCGGTGGACGCCGTCCGGCTTGACCAGAATGAGGGTGCGCTGCGGCATTATTACTCCTTGCCTTGATTTTGCGTTGATTTCAGGGATCACGCATGAGCTTACCGGGGTGTCCGGTCAGCCTGGTGCCGTCTTGGTGTCCGCCTTGGTGTGCGCCCTGGCACTCCCGGCGGTCAGACCGTGGTGCTTGACCGCGTCGGGCCCGGTTCTCGCTCCCACTTGCGCGCCAGCCAGATGCCGGTGAACCAGAGCGCGGCGAAGATCACCCCGAGCACGTACATCGTCGGCAGCAGGACGCCGCAGGCGATGACGGCGAGCTGGAACACCGAGCCCGCGTAGAGCGCCCACGGGCGCTTGCCGACGACTGCCGACAGCACGATGGCGATCAGCGCGACGGCGCCGCAGACGGCCGCCGCCGTGCCCGCGCTGGTGTGCCCGAGGACCTTGGCGGGGACGATCGCCAGTAGCGCGATCACGGCCTCCATGGCCAGGACGGTGCCGCACAGCCTCCTCATGAGAGCTCTCCTAGCGTGAACGAGTGCCTGGCCGGCGTTCCCGGCTCCGGCGCGCCGGGGTTGGCGCTGGCGCCGACCGCCTGGGCCGGGGCGAGCAGCAGCTGGGCGTCCCCGGCGGTGACGACCGAGCCGGTCACCAACACGGCCGCGCCGCCGGGGAGGCCCCGCGCGACCGCCTCGGCGTCGAAGACGTCGGCGATGGACGCGGCCAGGTCGATGGCGTCGTCGAGCCGCTCGGCGACCCGGACCCGGTCCTCGCCGAAGATCTCGGTCGCCAGCTCGGCCAGCTCGGCGACCGGCATCGACCGGGGCGAGGAGTTCGTGGTGACGACGATGTCGGACAGCGCCGGCTCGAGCTCCTCGAGCAGGCCGGCCACGTCCTTGTCCTCCGGCACCGCGACGACGCCGATGATGTGGTCGAAGCTGAACGACTCGGCCAGCGCCTGGATCGTCACCGCCATGCCGGCCGGGTTGTGGGCGGCGTCGGCGATGACCGTCGGCGAGCGGCGCAGGATGTCGAGGCGGCCGGGCGAGCTGACCTTGGCGAACCCGGCCCGGACGAGGTCGGGGTCGAGGCCGGCCCGGTCGGACAGGCCGGGGCCGAGGGTGATGCTCGAGCCGTCGTCGCCGACCGGCTCGGTCACCGGGACGCCGGCGAAGGCCTCGACCGCCGCCAGCGCCACGGCGGCGTTGGACGCCTGGTACTCACCGAAGAGCGGCAGGAAGATGTCGTCGTAGGTGCCGCGCAGCCCCTGCAGCGTCAGCTGCTGCCCGCCGAGCGCGAGCTCGCGGTTGAGCACGCCGAACTCGAACCCCTCGCGGGCCACCGTCGCGCCGACCAGCGCGACGCGCTCGAGCAGCACCTCGGCCGCCTCGACCTGCTGCTGTGCCAGCACCGCGACCGCGCCGGGCTTGATGATGCCCGCCTTCTCGGCCGCGATTTCCTCGATCGTGTCACCGAGCCACTGCATGTGGTCCATCGCGACCGGGGTGACCACCGCGACCGCGCCGTCGGCCACGTTGGTCGCGTCCCAGCGGCCGCCGAGGCCGACCTCGATCACCGCGACGTCGACCGGGGCGTCGGCGAAGGCGGCGAACATCATGCCGGTGAGGACCTCGAAGAAGGACATCGGAGCGGGCTGCTGGTCATCGACCAGCTGCACGTACGGCTTGATCTCCTCGTAGAGCTCGATGAAATCGATCGCCGGCAGGGGCGCGCCGTCGACCGCGATCCGCTCCCGCATCGATACCAGGTGCGGTGAGGTGAACCGCCCGGTGCGCAGCCCGCGCTCGCGCAGCAGCGTCTCGATCATCCGGGTGGTCGACGTCTTGCCGTTGGTGCCGGTGACGTGCACGACCGGGTACGCCCGCTGCGGGTCGCCGAGCAGGCTGACCAGCGCCGCGACGCGATCGAGGGTCGGCGAGATCTGGTGCTCGGCGCGACGCGACCCGATCTCGAGCTCGACCTCGCGCAGCCGTTCCTCAATGTCCACGGGTGTAAGCCTACTGCGCGTAGTGATCGCGTTTTGATCTGGCTTGATCCGGCGCGGGGCGCCCGTCAGCGGAGCGACGCCAGGCGGGCTTCCAGCCGTTCAATGTCGGCTTCCGCGTCGGCCTGGCGCTGGCGCGACTTGGCCACCACGTCGGCCGGCGCCTTGCCGGTGAAGCCCGGGTTCCCGAGCTTGGCGGCCATCTGCGCCGCCTCCTTGCGGGCGACCGCGAGGTCCTTCTCCATCCGGGCGCGCTCGGCCGCCACGTCCACGGTTCCGGCCAGGTCGAGTTCCACCGTGACGCCCTCGGCCGTCAGCGACGCGGAGGCGTTGAACACGTCGGCCGGCGTTGGCCGGGTCGGCCGGGTCGGCCGGGTTGGTCAGCCGGAGCAGCGATCTGATCGACGCCTCGTGGCCGGCCAGCGAGGTGGCGGCGATCCCGGCCAGGCGGGCGGGAACCCGCTGGCCCGGTCGCAGTCCCTGGTCGGAACGGAACCGGCGGATCTCGGTCACCAGCCGCATCAGCGACGCGATCTCGGCCTCGGCCGCCTTGTCGTCGCCCGCGAACGTCGGCCAGGCCGCCATCATCACCGAGTCCTGACCGGTCAGGGCCGTCCACAGCTCGTCGGTGACGAAGGGCATGACCGGGTGCAGCAGCCGCAGCATCTGGTCGAGCACGAACCCGAGCAC
Source organism: uncultured Actinomycetota bacterium (assembly GCA_963836195.1). GTDB lineage: Bacteria > Actinomycetota > Actinomycetes > Streptosporangiales > Streptosporangiaceae > Trebonia. Next base: position 277,420 of record CAWIIX010000009.1, read on the forward strand.
GTGCTTGGTGCGGTCGGCGGCTTCGACGGCGGCCTGGCCGGCCCCGTCGGCCTGGGCGGCGGCCAGCGGCACCTTAGCGAGCTCGAGGTACCAGTCGCAGAACTCGTCCCAGGCGAAGTGGTAGAGCGCGTCGCACGCCTTGCCGAACTCGAACTGCTCGAGCAGCCCGTCGACCTCGGCGATCACTGCCGACAGGCGGGAGAGAATCCAGCGGTCGGCCACGGCGAGCTGCGCGCTTGCGTGCAGGTCGTCGCCGGTGCCGTTCTTGTTTATATCGAACGGACGGTTGGTTCCCGTCTGGCCGTCCACGGTAGCGCCGTTCAGCAGGGCGAACCTGGTCGCGTTCCACAGCTTGTTGCAGAAGTTCCGCGACCCCGCGGCCCACTCCTCGCTGATGGCGGTGTCGCTGCCCGGGTTGGACCCGCGGGCGAGGGTGAACCGGACCGCGTCGGCGCCGAACCGGTCGATCCACTCGAGCGGGTCGACCGTGTTCCCGCGCGACTTGGACATCTTCTTGCCGAACTGGTCGCGCACCAGCCCGTGCAGCACCACGTTGCGGAACGGGACGGCGTCTTGCGGTGACTTGCCCCGGTTGGCGTACAGGCCGAACATCATCATCCGGACGACCCAGAAGAACAGGATGTCGTAGCCGGTCACGAGGACGCTGGTCGGGTAGAAGGCGCGCAGGTCGGGGGTGTCGTCGGGCCAGCCGAGGGTGGAGAACGGCCACAGCGCGCTGGAGAACCAGGTGTCGAGGACGTCGGGGTCCTGGGTCCAGCCTTCCGGCGCGGTCTCGTTGGGGCCGACGCAGCGCACTTCGCCTTCGGGTGAGTACCAGACCGGGATGCGGTGGCCCCACCAGAGCTGGCGGGAGATGCACCAGTCGTGCATGTCGTCCACCCAGCCGAAGTACCTGGCGTTCATCTCGATCGGCGACAGCGCGACCCGGCCGTCGCGGACGGCGTCCCCGGCCGCCTTCGCCAGCGGGGCGACGCGGACGAACCACTGCAGCGACTGGCGCGGCTCGACGGTGGTGCCGCACCGGCTGCAGTGCCCGACCGCGTGCACGTAGGGGCGGACTTCCTTCACGATCCGGCCGGCCTCGCGGAGCGCGGCGACGATCGCCGGGCGGGCCTCGAACCGGTCGAGGCCCTGGAACGGCCCCGCGGCGGTGATCACGCCACGCTCGTCCATGATCGGCACGCCCGGCAGGTCGTGGCGGCGGCCGATCTCGAAGTCGTTGGGGTCGTGGGCGGGGGTCACCTTGACCGCGCCGGTGCCGAAGGCGGGGTCCACATGCGCGTCGGCCACGATCGGGATCGCCCGGCCGGTCAGCGGGAGCTCGACGACGGTGCCGACCAGGTGGGCATAGCGCTCGTCGTCGGGGTGGACGGCCACGGCGGTGTCGCCGAGCATGGTCTCGGCCCGAGTGGTGGCGACGACGATGCTGTTCGCGCCGTCGCCGTAGCGGATCGAGACGAGCTCGCCCTCGTCGTCGGGGTGGTCGACCTCGATGTCGGACAGCGCGGTCAGGCAGCGCGGGCACCAGTTGATGATCCGCTCGGCGCGGTAGATCAGCTCGTCGTCGAAGAGCCGCTTGAAGATCGTCTGGACGGCCCGGGACAGCCCCTCGTCCATCGTGAACCGCTCGCGGGACCAGTCCACGCTGTCGCCGAGGCGGCGCATCTGGCCGAGGATGCGGCCGCCGTACTCGGTCTTCCACTGCCAGACGCGCTCCACGAACGCCTCGCGTCCGAGGTCGTGACGGGACAGGCCGTCCTTGGCGAGCTCGCGCTCGACCACGTTCTGGGTCGCGATGCCCGCGTGGTCCATGCCCGGCAGCCAGAGCGTGCGGTAGCCCTGCATCCGACGGCGGCGGACCAGCGCGTCGCTCAGCGTGTGGTCGAGCGCGTGGCCGATGTGCAGCGAGCCGGTTACGTTCGGCGGCGGGAGGACGATGGAGAAGCTCGGGGCGTTCTCGTTCTCCTGGGCCTCGGGCGTGAAGTAGCCCGCCTTCTCCCAGTGCTCGTAGCGGCGGGCTTCCACCTCGGCCGGCGCGTACTGGCTTGGGAGCTCGTCTGGCTCGCGGTCTGTCACACCAAGGGAGTCTACGAATTCCCGAGGTCCGGTGCCCACTTGGTTATCAGGACTTGAGCTTTTCGACGCTCGCGCGCAGGTCGACCGTGTCCTGGGCGCCCTTGACCTGGGCGGAGTTCAGGCTCTCGGGGCCGTTCGCCTGGGTGAAGAACTCGGTGAAGCCCAGCGTTGACTTGGTGACCCAGACGCAGACCGCGCCGCTCGGGGTGGACGCCGTCGCGGTCGTGTTGGCGCAGGCGAGATCGCCGCCGTTCGGACCGGCCGGATACGACGTCTCCGACGACCCGTAGTCCTTGAGGTTGGCCATCACCGTCGTCGGGTCGAAGGTCCCCTGGTAGCCGACGAACTCGATCGTCTGCGCGTCCGGCAGCGTGTAGGACGCCGAGACCGGGCTGCCGGTGACCGCGCCGCCGCCGCTCTTGATCGCGGACTGCTCGAAGGCCGCCACGGTCGAGGTGGCGGTCGCCAGGAATTGCGGGTCCGACCCGATCGGGTGGCCGGCGGCGGTGGAGGGGGTCGACAGCAGGTACGCCCCGGCCGAGGTCGCGCTGCCGGTCACGTTCGGGCTCTTGGCCGCGCCGGTGGAGTTCGGCTTCGCGGTTGCCGTCGGCGCGGACGCCGTGGTGGTCGGCGTGCCGCCGCCTGCGGCGTTGTCGTTCTTGCCAGAACCGTGCACGGCCAGGTAGGCGATCCCGGCGGCGGCGATCACGAGCACGACGCCGCCGATGGCGCCGACCAGCTTGCCCTTGCTGCCCGGCTCGTCCTCATCATCGTCATCGTCGTGACGCCCGGCGCCCAGCCGACGGTCGCGCGATACCGACGGGCCGTCGGCCGGGTCCTCCCACGGGTCGTCCGCGCGGCGGGGCCGCCCCTGGGGTCCGCGTCCGTCACCTCGACGGGATGGCTGCTCCCCCTGCTCTGACCACCCCGGGCCACCGCGGCCGGGCTGACCGGGGCCTGGCCGACCGGGGCCTGGCCGACCCGGGCTGGGCAGTCCGGGCGGCTGGACCGCCTGATTTGGCCGCACCGAGGTGTAGCGGGGGTCCGGCTTGGTGGGGGCGAAGAAGTCCTGCAGGGCCGGGTCCATCCGGGCGGCGAGCTCGGCGTCGCCCCGGTTCACCATCGGGGGCGCCTGCTCGGCCTGATCCGGCTGTCCGGAGTACGTGGAGTAGGCGGAGAACTCGGCCCGGCCCGAGTCGCGACGGGCAAGGTCCTGGCCCGGGGCGCCCGAGGCGCCTGGGCGGCCGAAGTCGGCGCGGGCGGACTCCTGACGCCCGTACTCGCCGGTCCGGCCGTAGTCATCGGTGCGACCGTAGTCATCGGTGCGACCGTAGTCATCGGTGCGACCGTAGTCATCGGTGCGACCGTAGTCATCGGTGCGACCGTAGTCGCCGGGACGGCCGTCATCGATGCGGCCGTAGTCGCCGGATCGGCCGTAGTCCGGACGGGCGGACTCCTGGCGGGAGGACTCCTGGCGGGCGGGGCCCGGCCACGGAGGCTCGTCCCGGGCGGAGGCCTGAGGCCCGGACACGTAGTTGCCCCGGCTAGGGAACTGACGGCCGGCCAGGGTCGCGCCGGGCTGGCGCTGCTCGAACTCCTGGGGGAAGAAGTCCGACGGCGGGGGCGCTGACGCGCCGCCGCGCGGGAAGCCGTTCGGTTCCCCGGGGAAGCCGCCCTGCTCCCCTGGGAACCCGCCGTTCATCTCGCCTGGGAAACCGCTCTGACCGGACGAGAAGCCGTTCCGGTCCGACGAGAAGCCGTTCGGCTCGTGCGGAAAGGCGGGCTCCCGGCGGTCATCGCGGCCTAGGTCGCCGCGGCTGAGATCTGATCCGCCGAGATCGGCGCCGGATGCGCTCCCGCCACCGAAGTCAGAGGCACCGAAATCGGGTCGGCCGAAGTCGCGGCCGTCGACCGCCCCGGTCCCGCCCCAGCTGGCGCCAACGGGCTGCGACCAGCGGTCGTCGGCGCCGGAGCCGTCCGGGGCCCGGAACGCCTGCGTGCCGTCTTCCGGCCCGTCCTGCGGGTCCCACGTAGGCCTGGACGGTTTATCCCAGCCGCTCATCTGCGCTCATTCTCCGGTTGCCATCCCCACACGAACTAACCCACTGAGGTTATCCGCGCAGGGTGCGCGCACGCGGCAATACCGGCAAAGTGGCGGCTATCGATGACCCTCTGTCAGGCAGACTTGTCGCGAGGTATGCGGCGGGACACGTCGCGCGGGACGAGGGTCGGGTTGACGTTCTCGAGCACTGCCTCGCGGGTGATGACGACGCGCTCGACGTCCTTGCGGCTCGGCACCTCGTACATCACCGACAGCAGTACTTCCTCCATGATCGCGCGCAGGCCGCGCGCGCCGGTGCCGCGCAGGTTGGCCTGGTCGGCCACGGCCTCGAGCGCGTCCGGGGTGAACTCCAGGTCCACTCCGTCCAGCTCGAACAGGCGCTTGTACTGCTTGACCAGGGCGTTGCGGGGTTCGGTGAGGATCTCGATGAGCGCCTCGCGGTCGAGGTTGTGCACGCTGGTGATCACGGGAAGACGGCCGACGAACTCGGGGATCATGCCGAACTTGAGCAGATCCTCCGGCATCACCTCGCCGAAGGCGTCCTCGGTGATCGCCTTAGAGCGGACCCGCAGCACGCCGTTGAATCCGATGCCGTTCGAGCCGGAGCGCTGCTCGATGATCTTCTCCAGCCCCGCGAACGCGCCGCCGCAGATGAACAGCACGTTCGTGGTGTCGATCTGGATGAACTCCTGATGCGGGTGCTTCCTGCCGCCCTGCGGCGGGACGCTGGCGGTGGTGCCTTCCAGGATCTTCAGCAGGGCCTGCTGGACGCCCTCGCCGCTGACATCCCTGGTGATCGACGGGTTCTCCGACTTGCGGGCGATCTTGTCGATCTCGTCGATGTAGATGATCCCGGTCTCGGCCTTCTTGACGTCGTAGTCGGCGGCCTGGATCAGCTTGAGCAGGATGTTCTCGACGTCTTCGCCGACGTAGCCGGCCTCGGTGAGGGCGGTCGCGTCGGCGATCGCGAACGGCACGTTGAGGAGCCTGGCCAGCGTCTGCGCGAGCAGCGTCTTGCCGGAACCGGTCGGGCCAAGCAGCAGGATGTTGGACTTGGCCAACTCCACGCCGTCGCTGCCCGGACGGTCGCCGCCGGTCTGAACTCGCTTGTAGTGGTTGTACACCGCGACCGAGAGCGCCTTCTTGGCCTTGTCCTGGCCAATCACGTACTCGTCGAGGAACTCGTAGATCTCGCGCGGCTTGGGCAGCTTGTCCCAGGTTGGCTCGGTCGTCTCCGAGAGCTCTTCCTCGATGATCTCGTTGCAGAGGTCGATGCACTCGTCGCAGATGTACACGCCGGGCCCGGCGATGAGCTTCTTTACCTGCTTCTGGCTCTTACCGCAGAACGAGCACTTCAACAGGTCACCACCGTCACCGATGCGTGCCACCCAGCTTCTCCTTTACATGGGGCCGTAACGTGGTCCGTCATGCCCGCCCTGACGTCTCCGCCGGGTCGGGCATGACGGGCCTATCCCGCCATGCCGTCAACCGCTTGCTATTTGACGGTACCGCCTTGTGGAGTCCGATGGTCCAATCAAACCCCCTCAGCGGCCCGGGAGGGAAGAGCGAATCCTTCCCCCGTGCTACGAAACTACCGCCGGGACCTTCAGCGAACCGCGCTTGAGGGCCGTCAGCACTTCGTCAATCATCCCGTACTCCTTGGCCTCGGCGGCCGTGAGGAACTTGTCGCGCTCGATGTCGCGCCGGATGATCTCTTCGTCATTGCCAGTATGCCGGGCCAGGATGGCCTCCATCGCGCTGCGCATCCGGAGGATCTCGTTCGCCTGGATCTCCATGTCCGACGACTGGCCGTAGCCGCCCTCCGTCGCCGGCTGGTGGATCAGGATCCGCGAGTTCGGCAGTGCGATGCGCTTGCCCTTGGTGCCGGCCGCGAGCAAAATCGCCGCCGCGCTGGCCGCCTGGCCGATGCAGCAGGTGGTGATCTCCGGCTGGATGAACTGCATCGTGTCATAGATGGCCATCATCGAGGTCATCGACCCGCCGGGCGAGTTGATGTACATCGTGATCTCGCGGTCCGGGTCGATCGCCTCGAGCGTGAGCAGCTGCGCCATCACGTCGTTGGCGGAGGCGTCGTCGATCTGGACGCCGAGGAAGATGATCCGCTCCTCGAAGAGCTTGTTGTACGGGTTCATCTCCTTGACCCCGTACGAGGTGCGCTCGACGAAGGACGGCAGCACGTACCTGGACTGCGGAGTCCTGCTGTTTAGATCGGTCACGTTCGTTCGCTCCTTAACCGATTCGGGTCATTATGTCCGTGGGTTCCGCTCTGGTGCCTGCGGAGCCTCAGGAGCCGACGCTCCCGGACGGGACCTCGAGCGCGCTGTTCACAACGTGATCGATGAAGCCGTAGTCCTTGGCCTCCTCGGCGGTGAACCAGCGGTCCCGGTCGGCGTCCTTCTCGATGGTGCCGATGGGCTGGCCGGTGTGCGCCGCCGTCCGCTCGAACAGCGTCTTCTTGACGTGCAGCATCTGCTCGGCCTGGATCCGGATGTCGGTCGCGGTGCCGCCGATGCCGCCTGACGGCTGGTGCATCAGCACCGTGGCGTGCGGCAGCGCGTACCGCTTGCCCTTGGCGCCGGCCGTGAGCAGGAACTGGCCCATCGATGCGGCCATCCCCATCGCGTAGGTGCCCACGTCGTTGGGCACGAACTGCATCACGTCGTAGATCGCCAGACCCGCGTAGACCGAACCGCCCGGGGAGTTGATGTAGAGCGAGATGTCGCTCGTCGGGTCCTCGGCGGAGAGCAGAAGCATCTCGGCGCAGATCCGGTTGGCGATGTCGTCGTCCACCTGCTGTCCGAGAAAGATAATGCGGTGCCGCAGCAACCGCTGGAACAGCAGATCCCCCGGAATCACGGGGGCGTCAGGGGAAGCCGTCCTGGCAACTAGCTGTGTCACGTGGTCACCTGCTCCGATCACTTCGGGTGTCGTTGTCTGCGACATTAACGCCCCTGCGGGGCGACGGAGTCCGGTGTACCCCGCTGTTCGCTTTGGGCGCACCGCGTTGCGGCTTTGCTACAAAAAAACGTGGCCCAGGGCCGGAGCCCTGGGCCAGCGAGTTCTAGCAGGTCAGGACTCGTCTTCGTCGTCTTCGGCATCCTCGACGATGGCTTCGGCCTCGTCGACGACCTCGGCCTCGGCCTCCGCCTCGGCGACGGCCTCGAGCACGACCTCGGTCTCGGCCTCGTCCTCTTCCTCGGCCTCGAGGGCGGCCGCCACGTCGATCGCGAGGTCGTCGACGGCGATGTCGGACTGGGCCGCGCCCTCGGCCGCGGCCTGCGCGGCCAGCATCGCGTCGACGTCGGAGTTGAGCGCCTCGATCTGCGACTTGACGTCGATCGTCTCACCCTTGTCGTCGGTCACGGTGACGCGCTCGGCCGCCAGCGTGGCCGCCTTGCCCCGGAGCACCTCCGTGATCGCGACGCCGATCTGGTTGCTCTCGGTGAGCTGCCGGGCGAAGAACTCGGGGCTGATCCCCATCCGCTGCGCCTGGTCGGCGACGAAGTACGAAAGCTCCGCCTGGTTCACCGAGAGGTTCTCGGCGCGGGCGAGCTCGTCGAGGACGAAGCCGACCCGGACCGAGCGCTCGGACTGCTGCACGAGGTCGGCGTCGAACTCCTCCTCGGTCTTCTCCAGCGACTTGAGGTAGTCGTCCTTGGACATGCGCATCTGGACGAGCTGGTTGTCGATGTTCTCGCGTGCGTGACTGAGCTCGTGCTCGACGAACTTCTCCGGCAGCGGTATGTCGATGCTGTCGATGAGCGCGTCCACGGCCTTGTCACGCGCCTGGGTGGCCTGCTGCAGCTTCTTGACCCGCTCGAGCTGGCTGCGGGTGTCCTCGCGGAGCTCGTCGAGCGTGTCGAACTCGCTGGCCAGCTGGGCGAACTCGTCGTCAAGCTCGGGCAGCTCGCGCATCTTGACCGACTGCACGGTCACGGTCACGTCGGCTTCCTGGCCCGCCGCCTCGCCGCCGGCCAGCTCGGTGCTGAAGGTCGCCGACTCGCCGCCGGACAGCCCGGTGAGCGCCTCGTCGAGGCCCTCGAGCATCTCTCCGCTGCCGACCTGGTAGGACAGCCCGGTCGCCTGCGCGTCCTCCACCAGTTCGCCGTCCACCGACGCGGACAGGTCCATGGTCACGTAGTCGCCGTCTTCGGCCGCGCGCTGCACGCCCTTGAGGCTCGCGAACCGCTCGCGCAGGCTGGTGAGATACTCGTCGACGTCGTCCGGGGTGACCTCGGCGCTGTCGACGGTGACCTTCAGGGTGTCGAAGTCGGGCAGCTCGAACTTGGGCCTGACCTCGACCTCGGCCGTGAACGACAGCTCCTTGCCGTCCTCGAGCTGGGTGATCTCGACGTCGGGCTGGCCGAGGACGAACACCTCGGCCTCCTGCACGGCCTTGCTGTAGAACTCGGGCAGCGCGTCGTTGACCGCCTCGGTCAGCACTGCGCCCCGGCCGATCCGCATGTCGATGACGCGCGGCGGCACCTTGCCAGGACGGAACCCGGGGATGCGCGCCTGCTGCGCGACTTCGCGGTAAGCCTTGTCGAGGCTCGGCTTAAGCTCCTCGAAGGAAACCTCGACGCTCAGCCGGACACGGGTCGGGCTCAGCTCTTCGACAGCGGTCTTCACGGCGGCGTGACTCCAGAGACGTGGATGGTAACTGCGCGGATGTGCAGCGCAGCACAAGTGTATGGCGGATAAGTCTATGACCCGCCGGGCCACCTTAGCGCCGATCGCCGTCGTCGGGGATGACCAGGTGCGCAACGAAGCTGATGACGGCGACGACGAGCGCGCCCTCGACGGCGGCCACGAAACCGGTGACGTGGAACGGCTCGTGCAGCCGGTCGTAGGCGATGTAGCTGGTCAGCCACAACAGCAGGCCGTTCACCACGATCGCGAACAAGCCCAGCGTGAGCACGTAGAACGCGCAGCCCACGGTCTTGATGATCGGCTTGATGAGGATGTTGATGACGCCGAAGATGACGGCGACGACCAGCAGCGTCTCCACCTTCGCCACGTGGTCGTGCCCGGTGAGCACGATTCCCGGGACCAGCCAGGCCGCGACGCCGAGCGCGGCCGCGATCACGAGGAACCTGATCAGAATTTTCATGCGCTCTTTTTACAGTACGTCTTACCCGGAAACGCCATATTTCGTGTCAATCAGGTCGGCCTCAGTGGGCGGGGATCTTCCACGACAGGCCGGCGGTCTTCAGGATGCGGGGGCCGTTGTCGGTCCCGGGCCGGCCAGGGCCGGCTGCGGCTTGCCGTTGAGGGTGAAATTTACGCCGTCGCAGCCGGCGAGGTCGACGGTGGCGACCGCGAGGGCCGGGGTGCGGGGACCGGCGCGGAACGTGAGCACCAGATTGTCGCCGACAGCGTCCGGGCAGCTGAACATGCCCGGCGGGAACAGCGGCAGGCCGTTGATCAGCGCCTTCAGCTCGCGCACGGTGGCCGGGTCGGTGATCGTCACCGGTTTCGGCGGCGTTTTCCCGCCCTGGTTCAGCCCGAGGTCCATGGAAATCGTCACCGCCTGCGCGGTCACCGGGACCTTCTCGCTCGCCGGGCGGGCGGCGCGCCGGCCCGGTACCACCGCCGACGGTGCGGGCGACTTCGCGGTGGTGAGCGGGACGCCGGTTGACCCGGTCGGCGTGGCCTTCATGTACGGCGCGGTGGCCGCGGCGGGCGCATGCGGGACCGCGCACGCTGAGAGCACGACGGCCACTGCCGCGCCGAGAGCCAGCGGGGAGAGGGCATCTGGGAGAAGTCTCATGCCACTTGGACGCGGGCCGGGCACTCCCGGTTCCGCCTACTTAGTCCGCCGTTGGGGCTGGCGCCGTGCTCGGTGCCGGGGACCGCTAGGGAAGTTTCCAGGAGAGGGCGGCGAGCTTGAGGATCTGGCCGTCCAGCGCGGGCTCGTCCTGGAGGGTGGGCTGCGGTCGCCCGCCGACGGTGACCGTGACGCGGCCGCAGGACTGGTCGGTCTGGACGATCGCGACCGGGGAGCCGCCCGGGCGGGCGCGGAACGTCAGCCCGAGGAACGGGCCGGCGGCGAACGGGCAGGAGGCATCCGGCGGGATCGTGGACAGCGGGAGGCCGTCGATGAGCGCCCCGAGCTCGCGCACCGTGGCCGGGCCGGTGATCGTGACCGGGGCGGGCAGCGGCGTGCCCGGTCGGCCGACGGGCTCACCGTTTTGGAATTCGGCGATCGTGACCGTCCTCGCCGCAGCCGGTATCAAGGTGCCAGCCGATCGCGGCGGCTGCCACGCCACCCACGCGTCCACCCGGATACCGGCCTGTCCGGCTCCTGAGCTCGCCGCCTCGACGATGAGCTCCCTGGTGATCAGGGCGCCTTCCGGGGCGAGCTGGAAGGCGCGGTCCCACGCGGTCGGCCCGAAGTCGGCGTCGCCGAGCGTGAACCGGAACGGCAGGTTTGCCTGCTCCCAGGCGAGCACCGCCTGCGGACTGCCCGGTGCCACCCAGAAGCCGGTCAGGTGGACCTCCCAGACGGCCCCGAGGCCGCTCATCGGGGTCCTGAGCACACCGCCGGGGAGGTTCGGCGGCCCGGCCAGGCGGTGACCGCCCGGCGGCACCGCGAACGACCCCAAGATGGCGGCGGCGTCCGCCTCGGCCCGCTGCCTGAGCGACCCTCCGGAGGCACCCGTCGTGTCGTCGGCGGACGCGGAGACGGACCCGCCCGAGGAGGATGTCCGCACGCCCGTCGCCGCCGACGGCTGCCCGGATGCGCAGGCCGTGAGGGCGACCGCCATCCAGACGGCCGCGAAGACGACGCCGAGCGCCTTCCCATGGGGTGAGCTCATGCCCCTTGGACTCCGGCGGCGGCGAGATGGTTCCGCCTGCGCCGTACGCGCTCTTGTGTCGGCGAAAAAAGTCACCACCGGTTCCGGATGAGCGGTCCGCCCGAAGTGTCTCTAGCCTTGGGTGTTGTGCGGAGTTTTATCGGTGGCCGGCTCGGGGTCCCCGACTGGCTTGACGACGTGGTGCCCGAATGGCTGGCCGAGGTCGTGCGGCCGAAGAAGGCGCCTATCCCCTGGGGGACGATGGCGCGGGCAGTGCTCGCGCTCTGGGTGCCGCTGGCGGTCGCTTTCCTCACCGGGCGGCGCGAGCTTGCGCTGCTGCCCGCGCTCGGGGCGCTGCTCTCGATCACGATCGACAACGGCGGACCGTACTGGGACCGGGTTAAGCGGATCGGGACGTCGGCGCTCTTCGGCGGCGCACCCGGATTGCTGATCGGCATGCTGATCCACGGCCGTGGCTGGGTCGCGGTCGTCGCGGTGGTCGTCGTGGCCGGGGTTTCCGCGATCCTGACCCGGCTGGGCGGGCTCGGCTCCATCACCAGCCTGCAGTTGTTCGTCTACAGCACGCTCGGGCTCGGGGCGCTGGGCGGGCTGCGGCCGTGGTGGCAGATCGCGGCTGAGTGGGCGGTCGGGGTCGCGTGGGCGCTGATGCTGATCACGCCCGGGTTCCTGCTCTCGCCGCGCACCGTGGAACGGAAGGCGGTCGCCGGCGTCTACCACTCGCTGGCCGACGACCTGCGCGCGATCGGGACGCCGGGTTCGTCCGACGCCAGGGACGCGGTCACGGCCGCGCTCAACGAGGCGTACGACGCGATGCTGACCGGGCGGGCGGGGTCGAACGGACGGTCGCGACGGGACATGCATCTCATGGCGGTGCTCAACGCCAGCCATCAGATCGTCGAGGCGACGTCCACGCTGCGCGTGGCGGGCGAGAAGGTGCCGCCGTGGGTCACCGACACGCTCGACCGGCTGGCCGACGCGGTGCTCGACGGGCACGGCCCCGGCTCGGGAATGCTCGGTCTGCGCGGCGCCAGAGTTCGAGCCCGCAGGCCAGGCGGGCGCGGTTCCGGCCGCTCGGGCCTCGGACGCTCGCGTCTGGGCAGCCATCGGGTGCGGACAGGCACCGAATGGCTGCCGATGGTCCCGCCGCAGTGGTCGTCGTCGCCGGGGGCGCTTGAGCTGCGCGACGGGCTGCTGACGCTGGAGGGCGTGATCTCCGGGAACTGGGCGGCGACCGCTCCCCCGAGCAAACCGGACTCCCCCCGGTTCCGCGCGCGGCTGCGCGCACGGGGCATCCACCTGGGCGAGCGGCTCTACGGAGGCCGGATCGCGTGGGAGTACACGATCCGGTTCATGCTCTGCACCGGGGTGGCGGCGGTGCTGAGCGAGGTGCTGCCGCTGCAGCGGTCGTACTGGCTGGTGCTCACTGTCGGGATCATCCTCAAGCCCGACTTCGGCTCGGTGTTCGCGCGGGCGCTGCAGCGCGCCATCGGGACCATCGTCGGAGCGGTGCTGGGGGCGGCGATCCTCGTGATCGTGCCCTACGGGCCGTGGCTGCTGCTGCCGTTCGGGGTGCTGGCGGCGCTACTGCCGTTCGCCCGGGCCCGGAACTTCGGGCTGGTCGCGACGTTCCTGACGCCGCTGGTGGTGCTGCTCATCGACCTGCTGACCCCGGTCGGCTGGCAGCTGGCCGAGGCCCGGCTGGTCGATACCGTGCTGGCCAGCGCGGTTGTCCTCGTCGTCGGCTACTTGCCGTGGCCGTCGGCCTGGCAGGTGCACCTGCCGGGGCAGTTCGCCGAGGCGGTGCGAGCGGTGGCCGACTACATGGACGAGGCGCTGACGACGGGGGCGGCCGGCGCCGACCGTCCTGCCAGCGGCGCCGCGCCGGGGGCGCTGCCCGCGTGGCCGTCGCGGCTGCGGCGGAACGCCGGGCGCGCCCTGTCCAACGTACGGGCGGACTTCCAGCGGACGCTGTCCGAGCCGCCGAGCGTGAGCCGTCGGGCGGCGGCCTGGTATCCGGCCGTGGTCGGCCTCGAGGAGGTGATGGACGCGGTGATCGCGACCGCCGTCGCCATCGGCCGGGGGGCCGAGCCGCCGTCGCCGGCCGCGGTGCACAGCCTGTGCGGCGCGCTGCGCTCGGTCGCGGACGCGATCGAGACCGAAACGCCGCTGCGGACGGCCCTCCCGCTCCCGTCCGACCCGCAGCTCGAGTCGGTCACGGCCGCCGTCCGCTCGGTGGTGTCGATGGTGACGCGCGGCGGCGGTGACGAGGCCAGGGGCGAGGCCGCCCAGCTGGCCCCGGCCTAGCTAGCCGCGCCGGCGAGCGCGACCGCCGGTCGATGGCGTCGCTGACAGGCGCTAGTCAGCATGTCGATGGCGTCGCTGACAGATTCGCCGTCCGGTCGGCTACGCCGGCGACATCGCCAACTGGGGTCGATGGCGTGGGCGACAGGGCGCGTTTGGGGTCGATGGCGTAGGCGACAAGCGTGATAGACCGCTCATTTACCAACTCAGATTGTTACCGGTAACATTCAGGCCGGGCAACGCTTTGGCCCAGATGAGCTGCCCGGTTCCCCAGGCCAGCGGAGGTATGCGATGCTCGATGTGTGCAGGAGGCAGCAGTGAGTCGCGAGGGCGTCAGCGAGCCCCGTCCTCGACCGGCGAGCATCCGCGATGTCGCCCGGCTGGCCGGCGTCTCGCATCAGACGGTCTCGCGGGTACTCAACGGGCACGCCAGCATCCGTGACGTCACCAAGTCGCGGGTGCTGGCGGCAATGGACGAGTTGCAGTTCCGCCCGAGCCGGGCGGCGAGGATGCTCTCGACCCAGCGGTCGGAGACGATCGGCGTGCTCGCCGCCGCCGTCGGCTCCCACTACGGCCCGGCCAGCAGCGTGAGCGCGGTCGAGGACGCGGCCCGCTCGCGGGGCTACTACGCGACCGTCGCCCACCTCGCGTCGGTTGCCCCCGGCGCCATCACCGCGGCGATCGAGGAGCTGCTGAGCCAGAACGTCGAGGGCATCGTCATCGTCGCGCCGCGGACGACGGTGCTGTCGCGGCTGGCCGCGCTCTCGATGAACGTGCCGATCGTGGCCGCCCAGGGCGAGCAGAGCGACGCAGGCGGCATCCCCGTCGTCTCCGTCAACCAGGCCACGGGCGTCCGGCTGGTGCTCGACTACCTCTTCGGCCAGGGCCACCAGCGCATCCTCCATGTGGCGGGCCCGCCGGACTGGAACGACGCGCAGTCCAGGCTCCGCGCCTACCAGGCGGGGCTGCGGGCGGCCGGGCTGCCCGCGTCGCCGCCGCTGTTCGGGGACTGGACGGCCGACTCGGGCTACGAGATCGGCCGCGCGCTCGTCAGCGACACCGGGCCGGGCGACCTGCCGTTCACGGCGGTGTTCTCGTCCAACGACCAGATGGCGCTCGGCCTGATCCACGCCTTCCGCGAGGCCGGGCTCGACGTCCCGCGCGACGTCAGCATCGTCGGCTTCGACGACATCCCCGAGTCCGCGCACTTCTGGCCGCCGCTGACGACCGTGCGGCAGGACTTCAGCCAGGTCGGCGAGCGCTGCGTGAGCATGCTGATCGAGGCCATCGACCGGTCGGACGATCCGCTGCGCCAGCGGGGTTCCGTCGTCGACGCCGCCCCCATGGTGGAGCCGAAGCTGATCGTCAGGGACTCGGTCGCGCCCGCTTAACCGCCCGCTGCCATCTGTCGGCTACGCCATCGACAGGATTGTCCACCTGTCACCTACGCCATCGACATGGCCTATTGGTGTCGCTGGCGTAGGTGACAGATCGCGTTTGGGGTCGATGGCATAGCTGGCAGGTAACGGTGGGGTCAGTGGGGTTCATGTGGTTGATGGGGTTGGTGGGGTTTGCGCGGTGGGGTCGTGGGCCGTGTAGGTGCGGGTGGGGTCGTCGGGCGGGGTCGTCGGGCGGGGTGCGGGGTCGTCGGCCGGGGTCGGTGATGCGGTGAGTGGGGGTCGGTGGGGGCTGACGGGTTGGTGTTGGTGTGGGTGTGGGTGACGGGGTGGTTTGGGGCCGGTTGGGGGTTGGCCGGGGGCTGAGGCGGGCGGTTTAGGGCGCTTGCCGATTTTGGCTCGGTAAGGGACGGTTGACGTAGATGAGGATCTCTGAGATAACATGACGGCGGATGATGTGACCGGTCACATCATCGGGGAACGAGGAGTGCATGGGCGGCGAGCAATACGTCATCGGCGTGGACTACGGAACGCTTTCCGGTCGGGCGCTGGTAGTGCGGGTCAGTGACGGCCGCGAGGTCGGCACCGCCGTGACCGAGTACCCCCACGGGGTCGTCGACCGCGAGCTGCCCGGCGGCGGTGAACTGCCGCCGGACTGGGCGCTCCAGGTCCCGGCCGACTACGTGGCGGTGCTACGGCAGGCGGTTCCCGAGGCGGTGCGGGCGGCGGGCATCGACCCGGCCGACGTGATCGGGATCGGCACCGACTTCACCGCCTGCACGATCCTTCCGGTCTTCGCCGACGGCACCCCGCTGTGCGAGGTGGTCGAGTACCAGGACCGCCCGCACGCCTACGTGAAGCTGTGGAAGCATCACGCGGCCCAGCCGCAGGCGGACCGGATCAACGCGCTCGCGGCCGAGCGGGCGGAGAGCTGGCTGCCGCGCTACGGCGGGCTGATCTCGTCGGAGTGGGAGTTCGCCAAGGGGCTTCAGCTGCTCGAGGAGGATCCCGAGATCTACCGGCGGATGGACCACTGGGTCGAGGCGGCGGACTGGATCATCTGGCAGCTGACCGGGAACTACGTCCGCAACGCGTGCACCGCCGGGTACAAGGGGATCTACCAGGACGGGCGCTACCCGAGCCGCGAGTTCCTGGCCGCGCTCAACCCGGACTTCGCCGACTTCGCCGAGCGCAAGCTCGCGCACCGGATCGGACAGCTTGGCGCGCCCGCGGGGACCCTGTCGGCCGAGGCGGCGGCCTGGACCGGGCTGGCGCCGGGGATCGCGGTCGCCGTCGGCAACGTCGACGCGCACGTCACCGCGCCCGCCGCCCGCGCGGTCGAGCCGGGGCAGATGCTCGCGATCATGGGCACCTCGACCTGCCACGTGATGAACGCCGAGACGCTGACCGAGGTCCCGGGCATGTGCGGGGTCGTCGACGGCGGGATCGTCCGCGGGCTGTACGGCTACGAGGCCGGCCAGTCCGGGGTCGGCGACATCTTCGGCTGGTTCGCGGAGAACTTCACCCCGGACGGCTACCGGCTGGAGGCCGAGCGGTCCGGGCTTTCCGTCCAGGAGTACCTGACCGCGCTGGCCGAGGTCCAGCCGGTCGGCGCGCACGGCCTGCTGGCGCTCGACTGGGAGTCGGGCAACCGGTCCGTCCTGGTCGATCACGCCCTGTCCGGCCTGATCGTCGGCATGACGATGGCCACCCGGCCGGAGGACGTCTACCGGGCGCTGGTCGAGGCGACCGCGTTCGGCACCAGGAAGATCGTCGAGACCTTCGGCGCCAGCGGCGTTCCGGTGACCGAGTTCATCGCGGCCGGCGGGCTGCTGCGGAACGCCTTCCTCATGCAGACGTACGCCAACGTGCTGCGGATGCCGGTGCACACGACGGCCAGCGCTCAGGCGCCCGCGCTCGGCGCGGCCATCCACGCCGCCGTCGCGGCCGGCGCCTACCCCGACGTGCGGGCGGCCGGCGGCGCGATGGGCAGCCGGGGGGACCGCGTCTACCTGCCCGACAAGGCGGCGGCCGACGGCTACGACCGCCTCTACTGCGAGTACGCGCGGCTGCACGATTACTTCGGCCGGGGTGCCAACAACGTCATGCACCGGCTGCACGCCATGCGACACGAGGCCGCCCGTGACCGCGCCTGAGGGCACCAACGCGAGCCATGCGCCGAGACGGCACACAACGCGAAACGAGGCCTCCCGTGACCGCGCCTGAGGCCCCCGCGCACCAACGCGAGCCATGCGCCGAGACGGCACACAACGCGAAAGGAGGCCTCGCGTGAGCGGGACTGAGACCGATGCGGCGGGTGAGGCTTCAGCGGTGGATGAGGCTGCCGCGGTGGGTGAGGCTGCGACCGCCTCTGAGGGCGTTGTCGCCGCTATTGGCCAGGTCCGGGCGGACGTGGCTCGGCTGCACGCCGAGCTGGTCCGGTACGGGCTCATCGTCTGGACCTCGGGGAACGTGTCCGGCCGGGTCCCCGGGGCCGGGCTGTTCGTGATCAAGCCCAGCGGCGTCGACTACGACGAGCTCGCGCCGGACAACATGATCCTGTGCGACCTCGACGGCAACGTCGTCGAGGGCAGCGCCGGGTCCGAGCTCAAGCCGTCGAGCGACACCGCCGCGCACGCGTTCGTCTACCGGAATATGCCCGAGGTGGGCGGGGTGGTGCACACCCACTCGACCTACGCCACCGCCTGGGCGGCCCGCGGCGAGCCGATCCCGTGCGTGATCACCGGGATGGCGGACGAGTTCGGGGGCGAGATCCCGGTCGGGCCGTTCGCGATCATCGGCGACGACTCGATCGGCCGGGGCATCGTCGCCACGCTGGCGGGGCACCGGTCCCGGGCCGTCCTGATGCGCAGCCACGGCGTGTTCACGATCGGACGCAACGCCAGGGACGCGGTCAAGGCCGCGGTCATGACCGAGGACGTCGCCCGCACGATCCACATCGCGCGGCAGGGCGGCGAGCCCGCCCCCATCGCCCCCGAGGCGATCGACGCGCTCTTCGCCCGCTACCAGAACATCTACGGACAGCCTTCAGAAGGAGCAGTGCACTAATGTCCGCACCGAACGCGTTCGCCAACCTCGAGGTCTGGTTCCTGACCGGCAGCCAGCACCTCTACGGTCCGGAGACGCTTCAGCAGGTTGCCTGGCAGTCGCAGCAGATCGCGGGCGCGCTCGAGGCGGCCTCGGCCGTCCCGGTCCGGATCGTGTGGAAGCCGGTGCTCACCCAGCCGGACGAGATCCGCCGGGTGATGCTGGCGGCGAACGACAGCGACGCCGTGGTCGGGGTCATCGCCTGGATGCACACCTTCAGCCCGGCCAAGATGTGGATCGCCGGGCTCAGCGCGCTCGACAAGCCGCTGCTCCACCTGCACACCCAGGCCAACGTGGCGCTGCCGTGGGCCGACATCGACTTCGACTTCATGAACCTGAACCAGGCCGCGCACGGCGACCGCGAGTTCGGCTACATCCAGACCCGGCTGGCGCTGCGGCGCAAGACCGTGGTCGGCCACGTGTCCGACCCGCGCGTCATCGGCCAGGTGGGAACCTGGGCGCGGGCGGCGGCCGGCTGGGCGGCGACCCGCGCGCTCAGGCTCGCCCGGTTCGGCGACAACATGCGGTTCGTCGCCGTCACCGAGGGCGACAAGACCGAGGCCGAGGCGGTGTTCGGGGTCCAGGTCAACACCTGGGGCGTCAACGACCTGGCCAAGGCGGTGGCCGACGTCGACCCGGCCGACGTCGACGCGCTGGTGACCGAGTACCAGGACAGCTACGACGTCGCGACCGAACTCCAGATCGGAAAGGAGCGCCATCAGTCGCTCCGCGACGGCGCGGCCATCGAACTGGGGCTGCGGTCCTTCCTCGACGACGGCGGCTTCGGCGCCTTCACCACCAACTTCGAGGATCTGGGAGACCTCAGGCAGCTGCCCGGCCTCGCCGTCCAGCGGCTGATGGAGGACGGCTACGGCTTCGGCGCCGAGGGCGACTGGAAGACGGCCGTGCTGGTGCGGGCGGCCAAGGTCATGGGGGCCGGCCTGCCCGGCGGCGCGTCCCTGATGGAGGACTACACCTACGACCTGACCCCGGGGCACGAGCTCATCCTGGGCGCGCACATGCTCGAGGTCTGCCCCAGCCTGACCACGTCCCGGCCGACCCTCGAGATCCACCCGCTCGGCATCGGCGGCAAGGAGGACCCGGTCCGGCTGGTCTTCAGCGCCGATCCGGGTCCCGGGGTCGTCGTCGCCCTGTCCGACGTGCGCGACCGCTTCCGGCTGGTCGCGAACGTGGTCGAGGTGGTGCCGCCGGCCGAGCCACTCCCCCGGCTGCCGGTCGGGCGCGCGGTGTGGCGCCCGACGCCGGACTTCCAGACCTCGGCGACGTCGTGGCTGCAGGCCGGCGCGGCCCACCACACCTGCATGTCCACCGCGGTGGGGATCGAGGCGTTCGAGGATTTCGCCCGGATGGCGGGCACCGAACTGCTCACCATTGACGAGTCGACCACCGTGCGGGCATTCGAAAACGAACTGCGCTGGAACGCGGCCTACTACCGGCTGGCCCGCGGCATCTGACATCGGCCCGGCCGGTGAAATCAGGGTCCGTTCGGGAAAGTTCAAAAGATTTTTCCCGAACGGACCGTTCGCTCCGCCTCTGCCGGCAGTTCCCGCGGCAGTCATCCGACCTTTCTACTCGGCCCCGGCGTGCAATTTTCGCCCGCCCGTTTCCGGCGGAATGCCCGCGCGTCGCGTGAATGTAACAATCAGGACGCACGCACTTGACGCACTTGACGAGGTCGATTTACTCTCAATGTGACCGTTCACATGTGACCGTTCACATGTCATAAAACAGCTTCGGGGTTACAGCAATGTGACCGCTCACAAGTCGGACTCGTTATCTCGGCCTGTCTTTGTAATTCCAGATCGCAACAAGGAGGTTGTCCGTGCACAGAAAGTTCGTGACAGCGATCGGCGTAGGCGCGGGCGCGCTGCTCGCCCTGACTGCGTGCTCGTCGAGCAGCAGCACGACGTCGACCGCGCCTGCTACCAGGCGCGTCGACGTCGGCGACCGCTTCGGCATCGGCGGCGGCGACCGCGTCGTCGGGAGGCGCTTCCTCCATCGTCGGCTCGTCCTCGTTCAACGACGCTTCCCTGGAGCAGCTCACCACCAAGATCCAGGGCGCGATCGGCAGCAAGAGCCTGTCGGGCGTCAAGATCGCGTTCGTCACCAACGGCAACTCGGCCTACTGGAACGAGGCCAAGGCGGGCTGGAACGCCGCCATGAAATGGCTCAGCACCAAGGGCGCGTCGGGCACGTTCCAGGAGCCCACCGCGTCTGAGGCGAGCGTCCAGGTATCGCTCCTCGAAACCGACAGCGCGCAGGGCTACACCGGCTGGGGCGTGTCGGCGGTCACGGCCTCGTCCCTCACCACGCCGATCGCGCAGGCCGTCGCCAAGGGGCTGTCGGTCGTCGCGTACGACTCGCCGCTGCCCGGCACCGCCGCCCAGCTCTACATCGGCACTCCCAACACGACCGCAGGCTGCGACGCGGGCAAGGCGATGACCCAGGCCATCGGCTCCGGCGAGGTGGTAGCGATCAGCGGCTCGTGGACCGCGGCCAACACCCAGCAGCGGGTGGCCGGCTTCGAGCAGTGCGCGGGCTCCGGCATCAAGGTCGTGCAGAAGATCAACGACAACCAGGACGTCGCCACCGCGGTGTCCGACCTGCAGGCCTCGCTGCAGGCCAACTCCAGCATCAAGGGCATCTACGCGGTCTACTCCTACGACGGCGGCGCGGCCGGCCAGGCGGTCCAGTCGGCCAACGACGTCGGCAAGGTCACGATCGTGTCCGACGACGGCGAGCAGAACACCATCAACGACGTCAAGAGCGGCGTGATCGCCGCCTCGATCCTGCAGCGGCCCTACTACCAGGGCTTCATGACCG
Organism: uncultured Actinomycetota bacterium; assembly: GCA_963836195.1. Taxonomy (GTDB): domain Bacteria; phylum Actinomycetota; class Actinomycetes; order Streptosporangiales; family Streptosporangiaceae; genus Trebonia. The sequence goes on from CAWIIX010000009.1 coordinate 298,068, forward strand.
CCTACGTGCTCGCAGCGGACAAGGCCCTCGGTGACAGCGCCACGCTGGCCCTGGTCAAGCCGTACTTCGTCCCGGGACCTGGCAACACCCTGAGCACCGGGGTCGGCATCATGACGAAGGCGAACGAGAGCGACTTCGCCAACTTCTGGAGCGGCATCGGGATCTCGGCCCAGTGACAGATTCACCGATGGAGCACGTGGTGCAGGGCGACGCCGACGGCGTTTCCCTGCACCACGTGTCTAAGACGTACGGGCTTGCCACCGTGCTGCAGGTCGAGGACCTGGTCTTCCCGTTCGGGAAGGTCGTCGGCCTGGTCGGCGAGAACGGGGCCGGCAAGTCGACCCTGCTCGGCATCCTGGCGGGCACGGTCGCCCCGAATCCGGGCGGCGTGGTGTCGATCAGCGGCGAGCAACTGGCGACCGGCTCTCCGATCGCGAGCCAGGCGGCCGGGGTCGCGATGGTCTCCCAGGAGTTCCCGCTGGTGGGCCAGCTGAACGTGACCGAGAACCTGACGCTGGGCAATCGGCCCGCCGGCGCCCGCCGTCTCTTCTACGACAAGAAGGCCAGCACCGCCGCCGCGCGGCGGATGATCGCCGCCGTCGGGCTTGACCTCGATCCCCGCACCCCGGTGTCCTCGCTGTCCATCCCGACCCGGCAGATGCTCGAGGTGGCGAAGGCGCTCGGCCGGGAACCGCGGCTGCTGATCCTCGACGAGCCCACCTCCGCGCTCGGCCCGACCGAGGCCGGCGCGGTGATCAGGATCGCCCGGGAGCACGCGGCGGCGGGCGGGGCCGTGATCTTCGTCGGCCACCGCCTGGAGGAGGTCCGGGAGGCGGCTGACCAGGTGGTGGTGCTCCGCAACGGCCGGCTGGTGGCCGAGATGGACGTCGCCGAGGCGACCGACGAGCGGCTGATCAGGGAGATGGTCGGGGTCGAGCACCTCGCGTCGGTGACCGCCGACCGAACCGGGCCGGTGCTGCCGGTTCCGGTGTTCACCGCCTCGGGGCTCACCGCCCTCGGCCTGGGCCCGATCAGCCTCAGCGTCAACCAGGGCGAGGTGCTCGGCGTGGCCGGCCTTATGGGAGCGGGCCGGAGTCGCCTCCTGCACACGATCTTCGGCGCGATCACGCGGACCGACGGCGAGATGACCCTCGCGGGCAGGCCGTACGCGCCTCGCTCCCCCGGTGATGCGGTCGCGGCCGGGGTTGCCCTGGTGCCGGAGGATCGCAAGCAGCAGTCGATCATCGCGATCGCCCCGGTGCGGTGGAATGTCACGCTGGCCACGCTGCGGGGCCTCACCCGGCGCGGGTTCTTCTCGCCCCGGGCGGAGAAGGCCCGCGCGGCCGAGTTCGTGAAGGTGACCGGCGCGCGGATGGCGTCGATCGAGCAGCCGATCGGGTCGCTGTCGGGCGGCAATCAGCAGCGGGTCATCTTCGGCAAATGGTTCGCGGCGGCACCGAAGCTGCTGCTGCTCGACGAGCCCACCCGAGGCGTCGACGTCGGCGCCAAGGCGGAGATCTACGAGCTTATCGACGCAGCCAGGGCTAGAGGCATGGCGGTGATTGTGGCGTCGTCGGAGCTGGAAGAGCTATTCCACCTGTCCGATCAGATCGTGGTCCTGCGAACGGGCCGAATAGGCCGGGTTATGGCCCGCGACGAATTCTCGAAAGAGCGCGTGCTGCTCACCGCAGCCGGAGTGAAGGAAATCCCGTGACGACGGAACAAGCGGAGACGTCAAGCAACGACCGCAACGACGAGCTGGCCGGCCTCGGGTCGGGGGCCGTAGGGGCGCGGGGCTGGGTCAGGAAAATCACCGATATCCCCGAATTCGGGGTGGTCGCCGCCTGCGTGCTGGTGTTCATCATCGTGACGGCTGTGCACCATGACTTCGCCGACATCGCCAACCTGCAGGTTATCGGGCTCGACCTGGCCGACTACGGCATCCTCGCGGTCGGCGTGAGCATGGTCATCATCACCAGCGGCATCGACCTGTCGCCGGGGTCGATGGTGGCGTTCTGCTCGATGTGCTCGGCCTATGTCGACGTCAACTGGCACTGGCCGGTCGTCTTCTCGATCCTGACCTCGCTGGGGATCGGCGTGGTCGTCGGGTTCCTGCACGGCTGGTTCATTACCCGGCTGGACGTCCCGCCGTTCGCGATCACGCTCGTCACTTTGACGGCGGCCGCGGGCGGGGCGCTCGCGCTGACGCAGGGCCAGCCGATCAGCGGCGTGTCGACGTTCTACAACAAGCTGACGCTCTACGACGCGTTCCAGGTGCCGATCCCGGTCGTCATCTTCGTCGTGGTCGCGTTCCTGGCCTGGGTGCTGATGGAGCGGACCTATATCGGCCGCCAGATCTACGCCGTCGGCGGCAACCGGGAGGCGGCCCGGCTGGCGGGCATTCCCATCAACCGGCGGCTGATGCTGACCTACATCGTCAGCGGCGCCTGCGCCGGCCTGGTCGGGGTGCTGGTCATCGGGCGGATCGGGGTCGGCGACCCGAGCGTCGGCAGCGGCTGGGAGCTCGACGCGATCGCTGCCTCCGTCATCGGCGGCGTGTCGCTCTACGGCGGCGAGGGGCGCATTGTCGGCGCGGCCGCCGGCGCGCTGCTACTGATGCTGATCAACAACGCGCTGATCGTGCTCAACGTCTCGCCGTTCTACCAGCAGGTCGCGCTCGGGCTGGTGCTCGGCATCGCGATCGTGGCCGACCGGATCCGGGCCCGCAGCCGCGGCCGGGCCAGGCGGGGACTGCCGGTGTTCGGGGCGCAGGGCGCACCGCTGGCGGCCGCCTCCGGCGCTTCGGCCGAGGTGGGCGGGCAGACGCCGCCGCCTGAGTAGCTGTTTTGGACCTGCCCGGATGGGGCGGGCGCCGTGCCGCAACCCCCGTGCGGCGTCGGCGCCCGCCCCTTTTTCATGCCTGCTGTGAACGGTCACACGAATTCTTATGGAAACCTTGACGTGACTTCTTTGGCGAGTCATATTAATGCCAATCGAGCTGCATTACGGCGGCGTACGCCTCATCCCCTGGAGGTCTATTCTCAAATCTTATTCGAAGCGTTCAATGTTACCGGTCACATTCGTCAGTCGCTTTCGCTTGGATAGGGCGAACTGGTCTTCTTGGCGAGCCGGTCAATTACCAGTGCCAGTTTTCAGAGAGGATAGGCAATTGCAATTCAGGACAGGATTCCGCCAGGTACGGCGCCGGGCCTTGACGGCGGCCGCGGCCGTCGCGCTCGGGTTGGGCGCCGTGGTCGCCGCGGGCGTCACGGTCGGCGTGGGCGCCGGATCGGCGAGCGCGGCGACGCAGGAGCCGTGCGACATCTACGCCGCCGCCGGCACGTCGTGCGTGGCCGCGCACAGCACCACCCGGGCGCTGTACGCCGCCTACGACGGGCCGCTCTACCAGGTGCGCCGCGCCTCCGACAACACCACTACCAACATCGACCCGCTGAGCGCGGGCGGGGCGGCCAACGCCGCCACCCAGAACTCCTTCTGCTCCGGCACGACGTGCGTCATCACCGAGATCTACGACCAGTCCGGCAACGGCAACAACCTCACCGACGCGCCCGGCCGGCGGCGCGGCAGGCGGGCCCGACGGCCTCGCCAACGCCACCGCCGCCCCCACCACGGTCGAGGGTCAGCCGGTCTACGGCGTGTACATCGCCGCGGGCGACGGCTACCGCGACGACAGCACCAAGAACATCGCCACCGGCAACAACCCCGAGGGCGAGTACGACGTCCTCGACGGCACGCACTACAACGGCGGCTGCTGCTTCGACTACGGCAACGCCGAGACCAACAACGACGACGACGGCGACGGCACCATGGAGGCCATCTACTTCGGCAACATCAAGGTCTGGGGCTACGGCACCGGCAACGGCCCCTGGATCATGGCCGACATGGAGAACGGCCTGTACTCCGGCTCCGCCGCCGGCTACAACGCCAACGACCCCAGCACCAGCTACCGGTACACCACCGCCATGATCGAAGGCGGCGCGAACCAGTGGGCCATCCTCGGCGGCAACGCCCAGTCCGGCACCCTCGCCACCGATTACAGCGGCGTCCGCCCGTCCGGCTACAACCCGATGAAGAAGCAGGGCGCGATCATCCTCGGCATCGGCGGCGACAACAGCAAGGGCTCGGCCGGCACCTTCTACGAGGGCGTCATGACCAGCGGCTACCCGACCGCCGCGACCGAGGCCGCCGTCCAGGCCAACATCGTCGCGGCCGGCTACGGCGGCTCCTCGAGCGGCAGCGGGGCAACCGGGACGATCGTGGCGGGCGACGACAGCTCCGACTGCGTCGACAACAACAATGCCAGCGGCACCAACGGCAACAAGGTGCAGATGTGGGCCTGCGACGGCAACACCGCGGCGCAGAACTGGACCGTCAACAGCAACGGGACGCTCACCATCGACGGCGGCTGCATGGACATCACCGGCGCCAAGTACACCAACGGGACGCTGATCGAGTGGTGGACGTGCAACGGCGGCGCGAACCAGCAGTGGGAGGCGGAAAGCGGCGAACTGGTCAACCCGACCTCCGGCATGTGCCTCGACGACCCCGCCTCCAATACCGCCGAGGGGACGCAGCTCATCCTCTACTCGTGCAACGGCGGCAGCAACCAGAAGTGGACCCTGCCTTAGCCGCTAGGCGTCCAACGGACGCCTAATGCCAATGGGGCCAAGTGCGCGTTTGGGCCGGCAAGAGCGAGCCCAAACGCGTATTTGGCACACCAGCGCGCTCGGCCGGGTGGAGCTGGGCGGGGTCGACGCGGAAGGCGGGGTGGACGGGAAAGGCGGGGCGGGCGAGAAAGGCGGGAAACGGAGCTGGGCGGGGCCTGTGGGGAAGACGGGAAGGGCGAGAAAGGCGGTGTGGGTGAGCGGGGCTACCGCGGGCGCGTGCGGGGTCCGCGGCGTGATCACGAAGGATTTATGTGCTTATACGACAATTTTCGTTCGCCATGACAAAAGGCTTCGTGATCATGGGGGTGGGCTTGGCTGCGCGAGCGTTTCCGTCGCGATCTCTCGTCACGCGAGCACGTCGGCCATCAGGAGTGGGGCGGGTAATGGTGAATCGGCTATGAGGGGTCGGTTGGGAGGCCGAAGGAGGCGAAGGTGTCGGCCGCGGTGGAGTCGTCGACCAGGAACGCGGTGACCGCCGCGATCTTGTCGCCATCGAGGGTGAGGACGTCGATGACGGCCGGCTCATAGCGGCCGGTGGCGGTGTCGAACAGGTAGCAGCCCACCGCCAGCTGTCCGTTCGCGGAGGTGGCGCGGTGCTGCCAGCGTTCCACCAGGGGGCCGCCGGCCAGCCACACGCGGAGCGACTCGTGGCCCTGGTACCAGGTCGGCGTCGGCGGCATGGACCAGGTGGCATCGTCGGTCAGCATCCCCAGCAGCGCATCGACGTCGCCCGTCTCCAGCGCGGTCGCGTACCGGTGGGCGAGGTCGGCGACTCCCCGGTCGCCGAGCGCGCGCAGGGCCTCCTGCTGGCTGCGCGCGGGCAGCGCGGCGGTGGCGGTCGCCCGGGCGCGCTGGAGGGCGCTGGTGACCGAGGCGACCGAGGTCTCGAGCTGGAGGGACGCCTCCGCCGCGGTGAAGCCGAGCACGTCGCGGAGGATGAGCACCGCGCGCTGCAGCGGCGGCAGTTCCTGGAGCAGGATCATGAACGCGATCTCGACGCTCTCCCGCTGCTCGTACCGGGATTCGGGGGACGTCGGGCTGGCGCTGAGCCACTGGTCCGGGTACGGCTCGAGCCAGACCGGGTCGTTGACCACCGCTTGCATCGGCGCGCCGATCTCGGCCGCCGGCCCGAAGTCGGCGGGCAGCTCCCGGCGGGAGCGGTGCCTGGTGATGTCGAGGGTGGTGTTGGTCGCGATCGAATAGAGCCAGGAGCGGATGCTGCTGCGGCCCTCGAACTTGTCCAGCCCGCGCCAGGCCCGCAGCAGCGCGTTCTGCACGGCGTCCTCGGCGTCCTGGACCGAGCCGAGCATCCGGTAGCAGTAGGAGCGCAACTCGTCCTGGTACGTCCCGGTCAGTTCGGCGAACGCGTGCTGGTCGCCCGACCGGGCGCTTTCGAGCAGGGCCGCCTCGTCGATGCCACTCGTCACCATGCCGCTAGGACTCTCCCGGCGGCGTGAAATCATCGGCCTCGGCCTGGCGAACTGCCCCTAGTTGAGTCTCGGCCGCGTCCCAGTCGAAGGAGTCGCCGATCCGCTCCAGCTCGCGCTTGGTCTGCTGGTCGCACAGCGCGCCGCGCTGCCCGGCCGCGTAGCACTCCCGCGCGGTCACCCCTAGCTTCCGGGCGGCCGCGTAGTCGGCGGACAGGTCCGTATCGAACATCGCCGGGTCGTCGGTGGACACCGAGCAGGCCACCCCGGCCGCCGTCAGCGCCGACAACGGGTGGTCGGCCAGCGAGGACACCACGCCGGTGCGCAGGTTGGAGATCGGGCACACGTCAAGCACCACGCCCCGCGCGGCCAGTTCCCTCATCAGGCCAGGGTCATCGGCGGCCCGGACACCGTGCCGGATCCGGTCAGCGCGCAACGTGTCGAGCGCGCCGCGAATCGATGACGCGCCTGCCGCCTCGCCGGCGTGCGGCACCGAGCCCAGCCCGCCGTCGCGGGCGATCTCGAACGCTCGCGCGTACGGTTCCGGCGGGTACTGGGCCTCCGGGCCGCCCAGGCCGATGCCGACCACGCCGCGGTCGCGGTAGGCGACCGCGTGCCGTGCGGTCAGCTCCGCTATCTCCAGCGAGCACCCGCGGGGTATGTCCGGGGTCAGCCGCACCTGAACGCCGTGCTGCTCGGCCGCCTGCCGGGCGCCATCGCAGTAGCCGGCGAACACCTCATCCCAGCCGGAGCCGCGCCCGACCGGCTCAGCGGGGGTGAAGATGCCCTCGAGATAGACCGCGCCGTGGCTGGCCGCCTCGGCCGCGTAGTCCGTCACGACCTGGCGGAAGTCCTGCTCGGTGCGCAGCGCCCGGGTGGTCAGCCGCCACACCTCGATGAAATGCTCGAAGTCGCGGAACTGATAGAGCCCGGCCAGCCCCTCGACCGTGCTGGCTGGCAGCGGCACGTCGTTGCGCTTGGCGATCTCCAGGAGCGTCCGCGCCCGGACCGAGCCTTCCAGATGGACGTGCAACTCGATCTTCGGGAACATCAGGGGACGGGCCACGCCCCCGGGAACCGCGACCCTGACGTTGACGTTGCTCACCGGCGCCTCCTCGATCGGAGGCGCCCTTATCAGCTCACGGCAGGACGAGCGTGGCGGAAAGATCCGTCGCAGCGCCACTCGCCCTGCCCGCCCAGTATGCCACCGCGCTCGCGCCGGCGTCGATGCCTGCCCGTTGCGTGGCCGACCGTAAACCGCAGCGATCCACAGCAGACGCCGCTGCCGGATGCGCAGTGAGCCGGTCGAGCCGTGCGCTGGTCAGCTCAGGTGCGTCATCCGGTGCAGGGCCAGAACGGAACGCCAGTTGCGTTCGGTGCCCTGGACCTGCAGGGCGCGTTCGAAGAATGCGGCGGTTCTGGGGTTGCCGTGCACGCCGTCGACGTAGTCGACGTACACGTGCCTTCCGATTACCCGGCCGACCGGCCACAGCGCTGTGTCGGCGGACAGCGCCGCGACCCGGTCGGCAGCCGGCTCGGCAGCGAGAAAGATGACCCGCACGAGGTGCGGGCGGGTGTCCCCGTGGGTCGCGAACGGATTCGCCGCCACCGCCCCTCGTAGCTGCTCAACGTCGCGCGCGATGACCGTCGTGTCAACGCCGAATTCGTCCGTGACCACGTCATGGACCAAACGGGACAGGTCACCACCGGACAGTGCGGACCGCGCGATGACGTTCCCGCTCTGCAGGTAGGTGCTCACATCGCTCAGCCCCGCGGCGGCAAGCGCGGAACGGAGCCGGGGCATCGGGACCTTGTTCCGTGCGCCCAAGTTGACGGCCCGCAGGAGGAGCACCCACGTGTGCATGAAAACAGACAATATTGCACGATTAGATGGGCGGGCAGTCGGCCCCACCCGCCGGTGAACGCCAGCTTCCCCCGCCCAACTCGTCTATCTAGGCCGGTCTGACAGCAGCTTGGTGTGTGTGTTCTAATAGTTCGATGGATGACGGCAACCTGACGAACGACCTTCCGGTCTGGTGGCCGTACCCGTCCTCGTGCGGGCACGGGCATCCGTGGGGCCCGGGCAAGATCATTGTCGCCTTCCGGCGCTGCACCTGCGTCGGTGACGAACCTGGGAAGGGCCACACCGTGGTCTACTGCCGGGCCGACGGGTGCCAGTACCGGTGGTGCACGCCGGCGCACGATCCCCGCTTCGGGGTCGTCAATTAACGCCGTTCGGCGGGGCGGCCGGACTGATCGGCGTTCAGGCAGGCGAGGATGCGCAGGCTGTCATCCGAGGGGGAGCCCGGCTCGGCGGTCAGGACCATCAGGCGCTGGCCGGAACCGTCGGGGCTGTCCCAGACATCGCAGTCGAGGGTGAGGTCGCCGACGGCCGGGTGCCGGTAGTGCTTGGTCCCGTAGCTGGCGCTGCTGACCCGGCGATCGGCCCACCAGGTGCGAAAGTCGGGATCCTGCACCGACAGGTCGCCGACCAGGCGGGCGAGTTCCGGGTCGTCCGGGTCCTTGGCCGCCTCCATGCGCAGGGCCGCGACGGCCTCGCCGGCGTCGTGCATCCACTCCGTGTGCAGGCCGCGGACGGCCGGGTCGGTGAACAGCAGCCGCACGTAATTGCGCCGGACGGCCGGGTACCGGCCGAAGTCGGTGAACAGGGCCGCGGCGAGCGGGTTCCAGGCGAGGATGTCCATCCGCCGGCCGAGGACGACGGCGGGGGCATGGGTGAGCTGGGCGAGAAGTCGCCGCATGGCCGGGCGGGCGTGCTGCGGGGCGCGGCGCCGGCGCGGCCGGGCGTCGGTCTTGCCGGCGATCTCGTACAGGTAGGCCTGCTGGTCCTCGTCCAGCCGGAGGGCGCCGGCGAGGGTGGCCAGGACGGACGCGGAGGCCTGAACGCGGCCCTGCTCCAGCCGCGTGTAGTAGTCCACGCTGATGGCCGCGACCTGGGCGACCTCTTCACGGCGGAGCCCGTCGACCTTGCGCCGGGCGCCGTCGGCGGGCAGCCCGACGTCGCGCGGCGACAGCTGCGCGCGCCGGGCCTTCAGAAAGGCACCGACCTCGCGGGGAAGGGAGACGGGACTCACGCCTCCATTGTGGACCGCCAAAAGGCCAGCTGGGAGGGCGGCCCGTTGCCTGGGCACGATCCTTCCCGGGCAACAGCCTGCCTCTTTTGCCCACGCTGGTTCGCGTCCAGGGTGGAGCTGTGCCCGGCACCCGGCCGAGCACGGCACCCGCCCGTCTGGGGCCGGTGCCACTACGGAACGGGGAGCACCGTGACCAAGACCGACGTCACCTTCGACAGCGCTGGCATCACCCTGGCCGGCCACCTGTATCTACCGGACGGCGATCGACCGAGCACCGCCGCCGACCGCCCCCGCCCGGCCATCGTCGTCGGGCACCCCGGCAGCGGCGTCAAGGAGCAGGCGGCCGGCCTGTACGCGCGGCGGCTGGCCGAGCGGGGATTCGTCACCCTCGCGTTCGACGCCGCCTACCAGGGGGAAAGCGGCGGCGAGGCGCGCGGCCTTGAAGACCCGGCCCACCGGGTCGAGGACCTCAAGGCGGCCGTCTCGTACCTGACCACCCGGCCCGAGGCCGACCCGGGCCGCGTCGGCGCGCTTGGCATCTGCGCGTCCGGCGGCTACGTCCTGCCGGCGACCGCAGGCGATCACCGGATCGGGGCCGTCGCCACGGTCAGCGCGGTGGACATCGCCCGCCAGTTCCGCCTCGGCGCCGACGGCACCCAGGACCCGGCCGTGTTCCAGTCCCTGCTCGACGCCGCCGCGAACGCGCGCACCGTCGCCGCCAGGGGCGAGAAGCCGCCGGTCCTGACCTTGTTCCCAGACACGATCGAGCAGGCGCGGACCCTCGGCGGCGAGCACGGCGCCGAGGGCTTCGACTACTACCGCACCCCGCGCGGGCAGCATCCGCGGTCGGCCGGCTTCCTGGACTGGACCAGCGTCGACAAGATGGCCGCGTTCGACGCCTTTGCCTCGATCCCGCTGATCGGGCAGCGCCCGCTGCTGATGATCGCGGGCTCCCGCGCGGTCACCTCCTGGATGACCGTCGAGGCATTCCAGCGGGCCGTCGGCCCCAGGGAAACGCACTGGATCGAGGGCGCCAGCCACGTCGACCTGTACGACCGGGAGCAGTACGTCGGCCCGGCCGTGGACAAGCTGGCCGACTTCTTCGCCGGCAACCTCGGCGAGGTCGCCTGACCCGGCATGACGTGCGGTGTCACCTAAAGTCGGGCTGGCCGGATTCGAACCGGCGACCTCCGCGACCCAAACGCGGCGCGCTAGCCAAGCTGCGCTACAGCCCGTGCCTACGCAGTCTAGCGTGCCGGGATGCCGTGACGTGTACGCTCGAGCCGACCGCCTGGTCCGCGTGACGCTGTCGCCCGCCGCGCGCATGGGCGTTGCGCAACGGGCGACAGCGACAGCTACAGCGGGGGGCTAGCCGGCTTTGCCGCTGCGCTGACTGGATTGGCCGGCCTGGCCGGGCTCGCCGGCCTTGGGGGGTCCGCCGGCCTTTCACGGGTCGGGCGGCCTGGGTGGGCTCGCCGGCCTGGCTGGGGACGGCGATGTCGAGCGTGTCGAGTCGGGCCGCCTCGGCGGTGTCGTCGTCGGGCTCGGTCTGCGACTTGCGCTCCGCCGCGACGCGGCCTATGTAGGCGTCGACCTCGCGCTTCTTCTCGGCGTCGTCCCAGCCGAGGACGTCGGCCATCAGGTCGGCGACCTTCGGGGCGGCGGCCACGCCGCGGTCCCAGGACTCGATCGAGATCCGGGTCCGGCGCGCGAGCACGTCGTCCACGTGGCGGGCGTCCTCGTGGGTGACCGCGTAGCGGGCCTCGACCGCGAGGTAGTCGTCGGCGCCGGGCAGCGGCTCGGCCAGCGACGGGTCCGCGCGGATCATGTCGAGCAGCTCGTGGATCAGCGAGCCGTACCGGTTGAGCAGGTGCTCGACCCGGGCCACGTGAATGCCCGCGCCGTCCGCGAGCGACTGGCGCTGGTTCCACAGCGCGTGGTAGCCCTCGGCCCCGACCAGGGGCAGGTCGGCCGTGACCGAGTCCGGCACCTTGGCGTCCATCGTCCGCGCCGCCTCGTCCACCGCGTCCTTCGCCATCACCCGGTAGGTGGTGTACTTGCCGCCCGCGACCACCACCAGGCCGGGCACCGGGTGCCCGACCACGTGCTCGCGGGAGAGCTTGGAGGTGGACTCCGACTCGCCCGTCAGCAGCGGCCGCAGGCCCGCGTAGACGCCCTCGACGTCCTCGCGGGTGAGCGGCGAGTTGAGCACCGAGTTGACGTGCTCGAGCAGGTAGTCGATGTCGCGGGAGCTGGCGGCCGGGTGCTCCTTCGACAGCGACCAGTCGGTGTCGGTGGTGCCGATGATCCAGTGCCTGCCCCACGGGATGACGAACAGCACGCTCTTCTCTGTCCGCAGGATGATGCCCGTGTTCGACTGCAGCCGGTCGCGGGGCACCACCAGGTGGATCCCCTTGGACGCGCGGACGTGGAACTGGCCGCGGGTGTCGGCCAGCGCCTGGGTGTCGTCGGTCCACACCCCGGTCGCGTTGATGACCTGGTTGGCCCGCAGCTCGAATGACTTGCCGGTCACCAGGTCGGTGACCTTGGCGCCGGTGACGCGCTCGCCCTGGCGAAGGAAACCGGTCACCCGGACCCGGCTCGCGGCGAGCGCGCCGAACGTGGCGGCCGTGCGCACCACCGTCATCGTGTGCCTGGCGTCGTCCACCTGCGCGTCCATGTACTGGATAGCGCCGGTGAGCGAGTCGGCCCGCAGGCACGGGGCCTCGCGCAGCGCGCCCTTGCGGGTCAGGTGACGGTGGTGCTTGAGCCCCTTGGCGGTGCCGGAGGCCATGGCCATGCCGTCGTAGATCAGCACGCCGGCACCGACGTAGGGCCGCTCCCAGAACCGGTGCTGCAGCGGGTACAGGAACTCCACCGGCCGCACCAGGTGCGGCGCGATGACGTTCAGCAGCAGCCCGCGCTCGTGCAGCGCCTCGTTGACCAGCCCGAAGTCGAGCATCTCGAGATAACGCAGCCCGCCGTGCATCAGCTTGCTCGACCTGCTCGACGTGCCGCTGGCCCAGTCGCGGGCCTCGACGATGGCCGTCGAGAGCCCGCGCGTCACCGCGTCGAGCGCGCTGCCCGCCCCGACGACGCCGCCTCCCACGACCAGGACATCCAGCTCGCGTTCGGCCATCTTGGCGATCGCGTCCGCGCGCGCCGCCGGGGACAGTGCAGCTACCACGACACCTCCGGTTGATTAGCCGACATCTACCCAGTCAAGCGTCCGCTGGACCGCCTTCTTCCACCCTGCGTACCCGTCCGCTCGCTGCTTGTCGGTCCACGTGGGCGACCAGCGCTTGGACTCGTTCCAGTTCGCCCGGAGTTCCTCCTGGGTCGACCAGAACCCGGTGGCCAGGCCGGCCGCGTAGGCGGCGCCGAGGGCGGTGGTCTCCGCCACCACCGGGCGGCTGACCGGCACGCCGAGGACGTCGGCCTGCAGCTGCATGGCCAGGTCGTTGGCGGTGACGCCGCCGTCGACCTTCAGCACCTCCAGGTGCACGCCGGAGTCCTGCTCCATCGCCTCGGCGACGTCGCGGCTCTGGTAGCAGATCGCCTCCAGAGTGGCGCGGGCCAGGTGGGCGTTGGTGTTGAAGCGGGACAGGCCGACGATCGCGCCCCGGGCGTCGCTGCGCCAGTACGGCGCGAACAGGCCGGAGAACGCGGGCACGAAGTAGACCCCGCCGTTGTCGTTGACCTGGCGGGCCAGGGTCTCGACCTCGGACGCGCCGGAGATGATGCCGAGCTGGTCGCGCAGCCACTGCACGGCCGAGCCGGTCACCGCGATCGAGCCCTCGAGCGCGTAGATCGGCTTGTTCGATGCCGAACTGGTAGCAGACGGTCGTGAGCAGCCCGTTCTTGCTCCGGACGAGCTCCTCGCCGGTGTTCAGGAGCATGAAGTTGCCGGTGCCGTAGGTGTTCTTGGCCTCGCCGGGCGAGAAGCAGACCTGGCCCACGGTGGCCGCCTGCTGGTCGCCGAGGTCGCCGGTCAGCGGCACCCCGCTGGACCGCCGCCAGGCCGGTGATCTCCCCGTAGCCGCCGGGCGCGGAGGACGGCATGATCTTCGGCAGCATCGATCTCGGAATGTTGAAGAAGCCGAGCAGCTCGTCGTCCCAGTCCAGCGTCTCCAGGTCCATCAGCATGGTCCTGCTGGCGTTGGTCGGGTCGGTCACGTGCTGGCCGCCGTTGATCCCGCCGGTCAGGTTCCAGATGACCCACGAGTCGGTGTTGCCGAACGCGGCGTCGCCCGCCTCGGCCGCGGCCCGGACCCCGTCGACGTTCTCCAGGATCCACTGGATCTTCCCGCCGGAGAAGTAGGTCGCCGGCGGGAGGCCCGCCTTGCGGCGGATGACCTTGCCGCGGTCGTCGCGGTCGAGCGCGCTGGCGATCCGGTCGGTCCTGGTGTCCTGCCACACGATCGCGTTGTAGAGGGGACGCCCGGTCTTGCGGTTCCAGACGACGGTCGTCTCGCGCTGGTTGGTGACGCCGAGCGCGGCCAGGTCCTTCCCGGTCAGCTTGGCCGCGGTCAGCGCGGTCTGGATGACCGCGACGGTCCGCTCCCAGATCTCTACCGGGTTGTGCTCGACCCAGCCGGCCTGCGGCAGGATCTGCTCGTGCTCGAGCTGGTACTTGCCGACCTCGTTACCGGAGTGGTCGAAGATCATGAATCGCGTGCTTGTGGTGCCCTGGTCGACGGCACCCACGAAATCTGGCATGACTGTCCTCCTCGCTTATGCGCCGGCTCGCGGATCTCTGGGTGTCTGCATGGTCGGATCGTTCACGCTCGGTCTCCGACGACCGCGGGATCCGGGCTTCCGGAACATCGGCGGCGTGGTCGAGACCGGCTCGGTTTCCTGGATCGGGCCCTCGACCGCCTCGACCATCTTGAGCCGGGCGTGCAGGATGTCGCCGATGAAGAAGTCGTAGATGAGCACGCCGATTACGCCCCCGACGAGGGGCCCGACTATCGGTATCCAGAAGTAGCCGGTGAAGTTCGGGCCTGCTATCGCGTGATATGTGCCAGGCAAGGCCACATGCCCCCAGCCTGCGAAGAACGCGAGCAGCCGGGGACCGAAGTCACGGGCCGGGTTGATGGCGTAGCCCGCGTTCGGGCCGTAGGACATGCCGATCGCGGCGACGATAAAGCCGATGATCAGCGGGGCCATGTTGGACCTGACGGCCGTGTTCCGCGCGTCGATGACCGCGACGACGAGCATCACCAGGAACGCGGTGCCGACCACCTGGTCGATCAGTGGCCCGCCGTATCCGCCGTGGAAGTACCCGGCCGGGAACGTGGCGAAGATCGAGTACGTCGCGAGGGCCTGCCCGCCGCTCTTCGGCGTGTGCGCCGCGAGGTTGAACAGCGTTGATCGCGCTGTTGTACACGAGCGAAGACCAGGGCGGCGCCGACGAACGCGCCGAGCACCTGGGCGCCCCAGTAGGGCAGGACCTTGGCCCAGGCGAACTTTGCGTCTGGCGGCGAAGGCCAGGGTCACCGCCGGGTTGAGATGGGCGCCGCTCACGCCGCCCGCCACCCAGATGGCGAAGGCGACGGCCATCGCCCATCCCCAGGTGATCAGCAGCCAGTCGCCCGCCGCGTCGAAGATCGTGGTGGGACTCGAGGTCCGGCCCGAGCCGGGCAGTCCGGCCACGGCCACCGCCACGACCCCGTCGCCGAACGCGATCAGAACGAACACTCCAATGAATTCCGCCATGAGTTCGCCCCACAGCCCGGTGATGCGTCCGACCGTGCGGCCCTCACCTCGCAGCGGAGTGATGTCATCAGCCATGATGTCCTCCTGCCCCCGCCACGCACCGTTACGGGCGGAACCTGCTGTCTCGGCCAAAGTACGTCTCGGCGCGATCATCGGCAATGGGCCGAGCGAGTAAAGTTTTGGCAAAATCGGAACGAAACAGACAGACTCTTGACGCGGTGAACGGCATAGTTCTATGTTTTTCGCAAAACGTCGTTCTGTAATACCGAACGTCATTCTGATGACTGCGCGACCTGTGGGGCGTCAATGAAGAAGCTCATCAACAGTCCGGACACCGTGGTGACCGACGCGCTCGCGGGGATCGCCGCCGCGCACTCGTCACTCGCCGTGGACATCGAGAACAAGGTCATTCTGCGGGCCGGCGGCCCGACGGCCGGGAAGGTCGGCCTGGTATCAGGCGGCGGGTCCGGGCACGAGCCGCTGCACGGCGGGTTCGTCGGCTACGGCATGCTCGACGCGGCCTGCGCGGGCGAGGTCTTCACCTCGCCGGTGCCCGACCAGATGCTGGTCGCCACCCAGGGCGGTCAACGGCGGCGGCGGGCGTGCTGCACATCGTCAAGAACTACACCGGCGACGTGCTCAACTTCCAGATGGCGGCCGAGCTGGCCGACGACGAGGGCATCGAGGTCGCCTCCGTCGTGGTCAACGACGACGTCGCCGTGCAGGACTCGCTCTACACGGCCGGCCGCCGCGGCGTCGGCGCGACCGTCTTCGTCGAGAAGATCGCCGGGGCGCTGGCCGAGCGCGGCGCCCCGCTGGCCCAGGTGGCGGCGGTGGCGGCCGAGGTCAACGAGCGCAGCCGGTCGTTCGGGGTCGCGCTCACCTCGTGCACGGTCCCGGCCGCGGGCAAGCCGACCTTCGACCTGGCCGAGCAGGAGATCGAGCTCGGCATCGGCATCCACGGCGAGCCCGGCCGCACCCGGGCGCCGCTGCAGCCCGCCAGCGCGATCGTGGAGATCGTGATGGACGCGATCAACGCCGACATGGCGGTCGACGGCGACCTGCTGGTCATGGTCAACGGCATGGGCGGCACCCCGCTGATCGAGCTCTACGGCGCGTTCAACGAGGTCAACAAGTACATCAGCGGCCACGGCGGGCGGATCGCCAGGAACCTGGTCGGCAACTACATCACCAGCCTGGAGATGCAGGGCTTCTCGGTGACCGTGTGCCACCTGACCGATACGCTCGCGGACTTGTGGGACGCGCCGGTGGACACACCCGGGCTCCGTTGGGGACGGTAGACCCGACAGCGTCGTCAAGTACCGCGAGGAGCCCTTATGGACGCTGAATTCTTCCGCGCGTGGATCGCGGAGATCGCAGCGGTCGTCGAAGCCCAGCGAGACCACCTCACCCAGCTTGACTCCGCGATCGGCGACGCCGATCACGGGATCAACCTCGCCCGCGGGTTCAGCGCCGTGCAGACGGCGCTGGCCGCGGCCGACACTCCCACCCCGGGCTCGGTGCTGCTGCTGACCGGGTCCACGCTGATCTCCAAGGTCGGCGGGGCATCGGGGCCGCTCTACGGGACCTGGTTCCGGCGCGCGGCCAAGGCGCTCGGGGACAAGCCCGAGGTGGACCTGCCCGACCTGGCCGAGGCGCTGGCGGCGGCGCTGGAAGGCGTCAAGAAGCTCGGCGCCGCCAGCGAGGGCGACAAGACGATGGTCGACGCGCTGGCCCCGGCCGCCGCGGCGTTCGGCAAGGCCGTGTCCGAGGGGGCGGCCGCGCCCGCCGCCCTGGCCGCGCTGACCGACGCGGCCGACGCGGGCGCGCACGACACGATCGAGATGCAGGCGCGCAAGGGCCGGGCGAGCTACCTCGGCCCGCGCAGCGTCGGCCACGAGGATCCCGGGCGCGGCGTCGTCCGCGCTGATCCTGCACGCGCTCCGCGACGTCGCCGCCCGGCAGGCGGGATGAGCGGGATGAGCCGGCATGGGCGATGAGACGGCCGGCGGCACGGGGCCGCCGGTCCGGTTTCACGGTGTGCCGGTGTCGGCCGGGACGGCGGCGGGCATACTGCGGATCGTCGCCAACAGCGTCGTCGGCGACGCCAGCGTCGCGGCCACGCCCGAGGAGGTCGCGGCCGCGTTCACCGCGGTGGCGGCCGAGCGGTCGGCGCTGGCGGAGCGGCTGCGGAAGGCCGGGCGCAGCTCGGAGGCCGAGATCATCGCGATCGGGGCGCTGATCGCGGGCGACCCCGCGCTCTCCGCGCCCGCCGTGGCGGCGGTGCAGGGCGGCGCGGACGCGGTCACCGCGGTGCGGGAGGCGGCCGAGCGCCAGGCCGAGATGATGGAGCAGCTGGACAACCCGGCGCTGGCCGCCCGGGCGGGCGACATCCGGCAGGTCGGCGTGGCCGTGATCGAGCGGCTGCGAGCGGGCGGCGGTGGCTCCGGCTGGCGGTCCGGGCGCGCGGTCGCCGGCCGTCGCGGCCGGCGCGCGGGCCGCGACCGGACTCGGAGCGACCTCGAGGCCGGATCGCGACTTCATCCTGGTCCGGCATGAGGTCACGCCGTCGGACCTGATCGAGCTGGCCGAGGCCGGGCTGGTGGGGGCGGTTTCCGTGGCCGGCGGCGCGAGCTCGCACGCGGCGATCGTCGCCCGCGGGCTCGGGATCCCGATGATCACCGGGGCGAGTCCCGACGTGCTTGACCTCGCGGCCGGCCAGGCCGCCGTCGTTGACGGCACGACCGGCGACCTCGTGGTCGGCGCGCGGGAGATGGCGGACGCCACCCGGGCGGCCGACGCCGAGCGCGCGGCCGGCGCGGCGCTGGCCGCGGGCGACCGGGCCAGGCCGGCGGACCCGCGCGGACCGCGGACGGCCGTCAGATCGTGGTGCTGTGCAACGTCGCCTCGGCGGTCGAGACCCGGCGCGGGCTCGCGGCCGGCGCCGACGGCGTCGGGCTGCTGCGGACCGAGCTCCCCTATGTGCAGGCCGCCGACTGGCCGACGCTGGAGCAGGACCGGGCCCAGCTCGGCCCGATCCTGGAGCTGCTGGCGGGCAGGACCGCCACCGTCCGGGTGCTCGACTTCTCCGGCGACAAGATCCCGCCGTTCCTGGCCACAGGGGCCTATTGGGGCAGGAGCGACGTTGAGGCTAGCGGGGAAATTGGGGCTGGTGGTGGTACCAGGAGTGGCGGGGCTGGTGGCGAGGCCGGTGGGCCGAGGGTGGCGGGGTGGGCTGGCGGGGCGGGGGAGATTAGCTTGCCTGCCGGGGCCGGGTTGGCGGCGTTGCTGAAGCACCCGACGGCGCTGGCCGACCAGTTGCGGGCGATGCTCGAGGCCGGGCGGAGCAGCCCGCCTGGAGGTGCTGATCCCCATGATCAGCTCGCTGCGGGAGGTCAGCCGGGTCCGCCAGGTGCTGACGGAGACGGCGGCCGAGCTCGACGTGGAGGTGCCGCCGCTCGGGATCATGGTGGAGCTCGAGTCGACCGCGAAGAACGCGGCGGTGTTCGCGTCGGCGGTGGACTTCTTCTCGATCGGGACCAACGATCTGACCGGCGACGTGCTCGGGCTGGGGCGGCGCGACCCGGCCGCGGGGCCGGGGCTGGCCGCCCACCCTCGGGTCCTCGCGCTGGTCAAGGGGATCGCCAAGGCGGGCAGGGAGGCCGGGATCACGGTCTCCGTGTGCGGGGACGCGGCGGCCGATCCCCGGGTGCTGCCGCTGCTGATCGGCGCCGGGGTCAAGACGGTGAGCGTGCCCGCCGCCAGAGTCGCAACGGTCCGTTCGAACATATCGAAGTTGAATTTCTTGTCGTGCAAGCAGCTCACGGAGCGGGCGCTGCTGGCCTCGTCAGCGGCCGAGGTGTGGGACCTGGTGCCCGCGCCGTGAGCGGATCAGCGCAGCGCCGCCAGCACCGAGCCACCGCGCCCGGCCCCGAGGTCACGGGAGATGGAGCGGGCCGACTCGACCACCGCGCGGGTCATCTCGGCCTGGTTGACGCGGTCGAGGATCCGCTCGGCCGGGCCGACCAGGCCGATCGCGCCGATCACGCCCTCGCGGCCCGCGATCGGGGCCGCGAGGCCGGCGTCGCCCACCGTGGCCTCCTCGTTCTCGACCGCGTAGCCGCGCCGGCGGACCTGCGCGAGGGCCTGGCCGAGGGCCGCCCGGGTGGTCCTGGTCCGGCCGGTCAGCGGCGTCCGCTCCTCGGCCATCACCCGGGCCGACTCGAGCGCGGGCAGGTAGGCGACGATCGCGTGGCCGAGCGCGCACGCGTACCACGGGATGGCCGCGCCCACCTCGAGGATCTGGACCGTGTTGTCCGGCCGGAACACGTGGTGGAGCACGATCACCCGGGTCCCGGACAGGGTCGCGACCCAGACCGCCTCGTTCGTCCGCTGGGCGAGCGACTCGGCCCACAGCAGCGAGCGGGCGCGCAGCTCGGAGCCGTCGAGGTAGGCGTTGCCGAGCTGCAGGACGCCCGGCCCCGAGGCTGTACTTGCCGCTGGCCGGATCCTGCGCCACCAGGTCGTGCGCGACCAGCGCGCGGAGCAGCCCGTGGGTGGTCGGCTTGGCGAGGCCGACCCGCTCGGCAATCTCAGTGACGCCGAGCCGCGGCGTGCCCGACCCGAGCGCGGCGAGGATGGCGGCGGCCCGCTCCACAGACTGGATCATAGAGTCCTTTTCGGTAATGTCGAACAAGCTCAGGATAGGGCATAGTTCATGGCTGCACGGGTAGGTATCGTCCTCGTTTCGCACAGCGCCTCGCTGGCCGAGGGCACCGCTGAACTCGCTGGCCAGGTCGGCGGGGGAACGGTCACCATTGCCACCGCGGGCGGGACCGACGACGGCCGCCTCGGGACCAGCATCGACAAGGTCGCGTCGGCGATCCGGCGGGCGGACACCGGGGCCGGCGTGGTGATCCTGCCGGATTTGGGCAGCTCGGTGCTGACCGTGCGGACGCTGCTGGCGGACGAGCTTGACGACCTTCCCGGGCCCGCTTGAGGTGGCCGACGCCCCGTTCGTCGAGGGCGCGGTCGCCGCCGCCGTCACCGCCGCCGCGGGCGGCAGCCTGAAGGCCGTCCTCGACGCCGCGCAGGAGGCACGTCATGCCAGAAAACTGTGAAGCGACGATCACCCTGACCGGCGACCTGCATGCGCGGCCGGCCGGCGCGCTGTCGGTCGCGGCGGCGGGGTTCTCTTCGGCGGTGCAACTGGCGGTCGCGGGGAAAGAGGTCGACGCGAAGAGCGTGCTGTCGGTGATGCAGCTGGGGGCGAGCAGCGGGCAGGAGATCACCGTGCGGGCGGTCGGGCCTGACGCGCAGGAGGCCGTGGACACGCTGATCGGGATCCTGTCGACCGCGACGAAGGTCGGGGACTGAGCCGGGCGACTTGTTGGGCGGAGACGAGTGTCGTGGGCGTTGCGTGCTAGGTTCCGCGACGTGCGACGCGTGGAGTGGGAGCGGGAAAGGGGAGAGGGGGGGGAGCGGAGGGGGGGGGGGCGGGAGTGGCGCGGGGGGGCGGGAGGAAGCTGGGTGAGGAGGACTCGGGGCGGGGGCGGGGGAACGGGGGGGAGCGGGCCGGAAGCGGAGGGGTGGGGGCGCGGGGCGGAGAGGGCTGTGGAACGGACGGCGGCGGCTGCGACTCTGACTGGAGGAGGAGTAATCTCTGGGCCGAGCCGATCGACTGAGCCAGGTACCTCGCGGGCACCGGCTTGTCTTTTGATGTGCAGCTATTGTCCCGTTATGCGGGTTTGCATTATGGTCTTCCGTTACGCTGCAGTTTTAACGGCCGGGGGGCGATTTCGTTGTCAGCTTTCCTCCCCGGAAGAGGCCTATCCGTGGGGGGATCATGGCGACGTTTGCTCCTGGCATACAACAACCGGTGGAAGAGCAGAGGGACAAGGGGCTCAAGTCCGGTGCCCTCGGCCTCGCGTCGAGCATTGTCATCGGCGTCGCGTCCACGGCGCCCGCCTACAGCCTGGCCGCGACGCTGTTCTTCGTGGTCGCCGCCGTCGGGCTGAAGGCGCCGCTGGTGGCCGTGCTGGCGTTCGTGCCGATGCTGCTGTGCTCGATCGGCTTCAGCGAGCTGAACAAGGCCGACCCTGACTGCGGTACCACCTTCATCTGGGGGACCAGGGCGTTCGGGCCGTCAGCCGGCTGGGCGGGCGGCTGGGCCACGGTGGCGGCCGACCTGCTGGTCATGGGCAGCCTCGCCCAGGTCGCCGGGCAGTACCTGTTCTTCTTGTTCCAGGGACCGAACAGCTCAATCGGAGCCAACGCCTCGGGCGGCTGGGTGCTGCTGGTCGGGATCCTCTGGATCGCCGCGATGACCTACATCTGCTACCGCGGCATCGAGCTCTCGGCCAGGTTCCAGCGGATCCTGCTCACCATCGAGGTCGTCATGCTGATGGTGATGTCGGTGACCGCGCTGATCCGGGTCTACGTCAGCCATCCGGCCGGGTCGCTGCACCCGAGCCTGTCGTGGCTGTCGCCCGCGCACCTGCCCCTGTCGGCGTTCGTGACCGGCCTCGTGCTGATGCTGTTCATCTACTGGGGCTGGGACACCGCCCTGTCGGTCAACGAGGAGACCGCGGACAAGGCGAGGACGCCCGGCCGGGCTGGCATCATCTCGACCGTGCTGCTGCTGGTCACCTACGCGATCGTCATCATCGCGGTGATGTCGTTCGCCGGGGTCGGCGGCACCGGCGTCGGGCTGACCAACGCGGCCAACCAGTTCGACGTGCTGTCGGTGACCGGCAGCGCGATCTTCGGAACCTCGGGATTCGGCACGGTCCTGTCCCGGCTGCTCATCCTGATGGTGCTGAGCTCGGCCGCCGCGTCCACCCAGACGACGATCCTGCCCGCCGCCAGGACCACGCTCTCCATGGCCGCCTACCGGGCGCTGCCGCAGCAGTTCGCCAAGATCAACCCCCGCTACCTGACCCCGACGGTGTCGACGATCGTGGTCGGGGTCGTCTCGGTCGCGCTGTACGTCCCGCTGAACTTCATCTCCGGCGGCAACCCGATCGGCGACGCGGTGACCGCGATCGGGCTCTACATTGCCTTCTACTACGGGCTGACCGCCCTCTCCTGCGCCTGGTACTACCGGTCCACGCTGCGCAGCGGCGGCGCCCGTAACCTGTGGATGCGCGGCATCCTGCCCGCGCTCGGCGGCCTGATCATGTTCGCGGCCGGCACTTACAGCCTGCAGAGCGACTGGGTGGCGTCCAACAGCTACACGAGCTGGACGGTGCCCGGCCTGCAGTGGCAGATCGGCGGGATCTTCGTGATCGCCGCGCTGGCCGCGCTGATCGGGCTGGCCAGCTTCGTCTACATGCGGGTCACCGCCCCGGCCTTCTTCCGGCGGCAGACCCTCACCCGGGAGACCCCGGTGCGAATACCGGAAATGGAACTCTGAGCCGGGGGGCGGGCCATGAGCAGCGCAGCCCCGGTGGACGGCGTGGTGGGCACGGCGGCCGTCCGGTCGCCGTCCTGGCCGGTCCGATCGGGGACGGTTCCGGCCATCGCCGACGGTTACACCGACCGGATCGAGACGGCCCCCGACCTAACGGCCGTTCTGCGCCCCGGCACCACGGTGGCGCTGGTCAGCCACCGGGCGGCGGACCCGGAGCAGACGGCCAGCTCGACCGCCCGGGACTGGCTGAGGTCAACCGGCAAGACCCAGCTCGCGGTGGCCGTGGCCGAGTCGCTGTGGCACGCGCGCGAGCTGGACCTGCTGGTCTGGATCGACGCCAGCAGCCGGGCCTCGGTGCTGTCCGGCTACGCGGCGGCGACGGCGCTGGTGACCGGCCGGGACCAGGCGACCAGTTGCGAGTCGGTGGCCGCCCAGTTCCTGAGCTGGCTGGCGGAGACCAGCCATCCGTGGCTGGTCGTCCTCGACGACCTGACCGATGAGGCGGACCTGGACGCCCTGTGCCCGGCCGGCCCGGCCGGCCGGACGCTGGTGACCTGCGCCGACCCCGCGGCCGTGCCCCGCGGGGTGCGGGCCATGCCGATCGGGCCGTTTAACCCCCGCGAGGCCCTCAGCTACCTGACCGAGCGGCTGTCGGCCAACCGGGGCCAGCGGCTCGGCGCGATCGACCTGATCAATGCGCTGGGCGTGGAGCCGGCCGCGCTGGCTCAGGCCAGCGCGGTCATCGCCACCTCGACGATGTCATGCCAGAGCTACCAGGATTACTTCGTGCGCTGGCGTGAGTACCTGGCCAATGCGGCCGGCGCGGTGCCGTTGGCCAGCGCGGTCACGTGGCCGGTGTCGCTGGAGAGCGCCACTGCGTTCGCCCCCGGCGAATCGGTCCGCTCGTTGCTGGCGGTGGCCGCGCTGCTTGACGGGCACGGCATCCCCGCGACCGTGCTGACCGCCCCGGCCGTCGTCCGCTACCTCGCCCTCACCGGTGGCGAGGCCGCCGGTGACGGAGCCGGTGAGGGAGCCGAGTCGGCCCTGGCCGCGCTGGTGGCGCTCGAGCGGGTCGGCCTGCTGACGGTCGAGCGGGCGTCGGCACCGCCGACGGTGCGGATGAGCCCGGTGCTGCAGGCGGCGCTGCGCGACGCGATACCGGAGGCCGTGCTCGATCACGCGGCGCAGGTCGCCGCGGACGCAGTGCTGCAGGCCTGGCCTGAGCCGGAACCGCTCGGCTGGCCCGCTTCCGGCCTGCGGTCCTGCACCGCCGCCCTCCAGCAGGCGGCGGGAAAGCCGGCTGTGGGGCGATAGCTGCCATCCAGTGCTGCAACGGGCAGGCGAGAGCCTCGATCACGCTCGGCTGACCGGGCCGGCCGCGGACCACTGGCGTCATCTGGCGACGACCGCAGACCGGCTCTTCGGCGCGGCGCACCCGCAGACGGTGGTGGCCGAGCAGCGGCTGGCCGAGGCCTGCCTGGCGGCCGGCCGCGCGGACGACGCCGTGAGCTGGTTTCACCGGATCCTCGATACCCAGACTGTGCAGCTCGGGGCCGATCATCCCGATCTGATCAGCACCCGGCTGCGGTTCTGCCACGCCCTGGTGGAGGCGCACCAGGCTGACCGCGCGGTCCCCCTCCTCGAGCAGGCGCTGTCCGACGCCGAGCGGGCCCGGGGCCCCGAGCACATCGATACGCTCGGCGCGCGGGACGAGCTGGCCGCCGCCTGCCAGGCGGCCGGGCGGCACGCCGACGCCATCGCGTTGTACCGGCGCACGCTGGCCGTCCGGGAGCGCGTCCAGGGACCCCAGCACCCGGAGACGATGACGACGCGCCGTTCGCTGGCCGATTCGTACCTGGCCAGGGGCCTTTCGAAGGAGGCGGTGGCGGCCTACCGGCGGGTGGTGGCCGACCGGGAGCGAGCGCTCGGGCCGGACCACGTGGACACCACCCGGGCGCGCTACAGCCTTGGCGCCGCCTATCTGCGGACGGGCAAGGCGGTCGCGGCCGAGCGGGCGTACGAGCAGGCCCAGGCGGCTTCGAGCGGGTGCTTGGCCCCCGGCACCCGGATACGCTGCGCAATCGCGCGGAGCTTGCGCTGGTCTACCGCCAGCTCGGGCGGTACGGCGACGCTCGCGCGCTGCTGCGCGACACCGTCGACCGCCTGGAGCGCATCCTGCCCCGCCACGATCCGCTGATCGTCGAACTGCGCGAGGTGCTGGCCGACATTGTCCCGATATGGGGGTTTGCGTTATCGTCTTCCGTTACGCTGCAGTTTTAACGGCCGGGGGGCGATTTCGTTGTCATCTTTCCTCCCGGTAGAGGCCTATCCGTGGGGGGATCATGGCTACATTCGCTCCTGGCGTCACAACCGGTGGAAGAGCAGAGGGATAAGGGCCTCAAGTCCGGTGCCCTCGGCCTGGCGTCGAGCGTTGTTATCGGGGTCGCGTCCACGGCGCCCGCCTACAGCCTGGCCGCGACGCTGTTCTTCGTCGTGGCCGCCGTCGGGCTGAAGGCACCGCTGGTCGCCGTGCTGGCGTTCGTGCCGATGCTGCTGTGCTCGATCGGCTTCAGCGAGCTGAACAAGGCCGACCCTGACTGCGGTACCACCTTCATCTGGGGTACCAGGGCGTTCGGGCCGTCGGTCGGCTGGGCGGGCGGCTGGGCCACCGTGGCGGCCGACCTCCTGGTCATGGGCAGCCTGGCCCAGGTCGCCGGGCAGTACCTCTTCTTCTTGTTCCAGGGACCGAACAGCTCGATCGGAGCCAACGCCTCCGGCGGCTGGGTGCTGCTGGTCGGGATCCTGTGGATCGTCGCGATGACCTACATCTGCTACCGCGGCATCGAGCTGTCGGCCAGGTTCCAGCGGATCCTGCTCACCATCGAAGTCGTCATGCTGATGGTGATGTCGGTGACCGCGCTGGTCAGGGTCTACGTCAGCCATCCGGACGGGATCACTGCACCCGAGCCTGTCGTGGCTGTCGCCTGCGCACCTGCCGTTGTCGGCGTTCGTGTCCGGCATCATCTTGATGCTGTTCATCTACTGGGGCTGGGACACCGCCCTGTCGGTCAACGAGGAGACGGCGGACAAGGCCAGGACGCCCGGCCGGGCAGGCATCATCTCGACCGTGCTGCTGCTGATCACCTACGCGATCGTCATCATCGCGGTGATGTCGTTCGCCGGGGTCGGCGGCACCGGGGTCGGGCTGACCAACCCGGCCCACCAGTTCGACGTGCTGTCGGTGACCGGCAGCGCGATCTTCGGAACCTCGGGATTCGGCACGGTCCTGTCCCGGCTGCTGATCCTGATGGTGCTCAGCTCGGCCGCCGCGTCCACCCAGACGACGATCCTGCCCGCCGCCAGGACCACGCTCTCGATGGCCGCCTACCGGGCGCTGCCCCAGCAGTTCGCCAAGATCAATCCCCGCTACCTGACCCCGACGGTGTCGACGATCGTGGTCGGGGTCGTCTCGGTCGCGCTGTACATCCCGCTGAACTTCATCTCCGGCGGCAACCCGATCGCCGACGGCGTGACCGCGATCGGGCTCTACATCGCCTTCTACTACGGGCTGACCGCCTTTTCCTGCACCTGGTACTACCGGTCCACGCTGCGCAGCAGCGCCCGTAACCTGTGGATGCGCGGCATCCTGCCGCTGGTCGGCGGCCTGATCATGTACGCGGCCGGCATCTACAGCCTGCAGAGCGACTGGGTGGCGTCCAACAGCTACACGAGCTGGACGGTGCCCGGCCTGCAGTGGCAGATCGGCGGGATCTTCGTGATCGCCGCGCTGGCCGCGCTGGCCGGAGTGGTCAGCTTCGTCTACATGCGCGTCACCGCCCCCGCTTTCTTCCGCCGGCAGACCCTCACCCGGGCGACACCCGGTGCGAATACCGGAAATGGAACTCTGAGCCGGGGGGCGGGCCATGCAGCAGCGCAGCCCCGTTGGACGGCTCGGCGGGCACGGTGCCCGTCCGGTCGCCGTCCTGGCCGGTCCGATCGGGGACGGTCCCGGCGATAGCCGACGGTTACATCGACCGGCTCGAGACGGCTCCCGACCTGGCGGCCGCCCTGCGCCCCGGCACCATGGTCGCGCTGGTCAGCCAGCCGGGCAGCGGACCGGGGCCGGCGGCCAGGCTCGACCGCGCGGGACTGGCTGAGGTCATCGGGCAAGACCCAGATCGCGGTCTGCCCTGGCCGAGTCGCTGTGGCACTCGCGGCGAGCTGGACCTGCTGGTCTGGATCGACGCCAGTAGCCGGGCGTCGGTGCTGTCCGGCTACGCGGCGGCAACGGCCTGGGTGACCGGCCGGGACCAGGCGACCAGTTGCGAGTCAGTGGCCGCCCAGTTCCTGAGCTGGCTGGCGGAGACCAGCCATTCATGGCTGATCGTCCTCGACGATCTGACCGATGAGGCGGACCTGGACGGCCTCTGCCCGGCCGGCCCGGCCGGCCGGGACCTGGTGACCTGCGCCGACGCCGCGGCCGTGCCCCGCGGCATGCGGGTCATGCCGATCGGGCCGTTCAACTCGCGCGAGGCCCTCAGCTACCTGACGGAGCGGCTGTCGGCCAACCGGGGCCAGCGGCTCGGCGCGATCGACCTGGTCAATGCCATGGGCGTGGAGCCGGCGGCGCTGGCTCAGGCCAGCGCGGTGATCGCCAGCTCGGCGATGTCATGCCACAGCTACCAGGACTATTTCGTGCGCTGGCGTGAGTACCTGGCCGATCCAGCGGGCGCGCTGCCGCTGGCCAGCGCGATCACGTGGCCGGTCTCGCTCGAGAGCGCCACTGCAGTTCGCCCCCGGCGGATCGGTCCGCTCGCTGCTGGCCCTGGCCGCGCTGCTTGACGGGCACGGCATTCCCGCAACCGTCCTGACCGCCCCGGCCGCCGTCCGCTACCTCACTGGCGGCGAGGCCGCCGAAGACGCCGAGCCGGCCCTGGCCGCGCTGGCGGCGCTCGAACGCGTCGGCTTGCTGACGGTCGAGCCGGCGTCGGCACCGCCGACGGTGCGGATGAGCCCGGTGCTGCAGGCGGCGTTGCGCGACGCGATACCGGAAG
The DNA here is from genome assembly GCA_963836195.1 of uncultured Actinomycetota bacterium. Classification (GTDB taxonomy): domain Bacteria; phylum Actinomycetota; class Actinomycetes; order Streptosporangiales; family Streptosporangiaceae; genus Trebonia. Next base: position 325,461 of record CAWIIX010000009.1, read on the forward strand.
CCGTGCTTGATCAGGCGGCCCAGGTCGCCGCGGACGCACTGCTGCAGGCCTGGCCTGCACCGGAACCGCTCGGCTGGCCCGCTTCCGGTCTGCGGTCCTGCACCGCGGCCCTCCAGCAGGCGGCCGGAGAGCCGGCTGTGGGCCGATGGCTGCCATCCGGTGCTGCAACGGGCAGGCGACAGCCTGGATCACGCTCGCCTGACCGGGCCGGCCGCGGAGCACTGGCGTGACCTGGCAACGACCGGCGACCGGCTCCTCGGCGCGGCGCACCCGCAGACGATACTGGCCGAGCAGCGGCTGGCCGAGGCCTGCCTGGCGGCCGGCCGCGCCGGACAACGCCGTCCGCTGGTTCCGCCGGATCCTTGATACCCAGACCGTGCAGCTCGGGGCCGATCACCCCGATCTGATCAGAACGCGGCTGCGCTTCGGCCACGCCCTGGTGGCGGCGCGCCAGCCGGACCGGGCGGTCTCCGTCCTCGAGCACGCGCTGTCCGATGCCGAGCGGGCCCGCGGCCCCGAGCACACCGATACGCTCGGCGCGCGGGACGAGCTCGCCGCCGCCTACCAGGCCGCCGGGCGGCACTCCGACGCCATCTCGCTGTACCGGCGCACGCTGGCCGACCGGGAGCGCATCCAGGGATCCCAGCACCCGGAGACGATGACCACGCGCCACTCCCTGGCCGATTCGTACCTGGCCAAGGGCCTTTCGAAAGAGGCGGTGGCGGCCTACCGGCGGGTGGTCGCCGACCGGGAGCGAGCTCTCGGGCGTGATCACCTGGACACCACCCGGGCGCGCTACAGCCTCGGCGCCGCCTATCTGCGGACGGGCAAGGCGGTCGCGGCCGAGCGGGCGTACGAGCAGGCCCAGGCCGGCTTCGAGCGGGTGCTTGGCCCCCGGCACCCTGATACGCTGCGCAACCGCGCGGAGCTGGCCCTGGTCTACCGCCAGCTCGGGCGGTACGGCGACGCTCGCGCGCTGCTGCGCGACACCGTCGACCGCCTGGAGCGCATCCTGCCCCGCCACGATCCGCTGATCGTCGAACTGCGCGAGGTGCTGGCCGATATCGGCGATGAGTCGCCGCGGCTGGCCGCGTGGCCGGCGGGCTGAGCGGCGTTTCCGTTATCGGCGCCGGGAAATGAGGTGTCGTTCGGGCGCGTTCCCGTGGTAGGTTCCGCCATCGTGCAACGCGTGTCGGTAGTCGGGAACTCGGGCTCGGGGTAAATCCACGATAGCGCGGGAGCTTGGCCGCCGCCCTGGGCGGGCCCTATCTGGAACTCGACAGCGTCTTCCACCAGCCGGGCTGGAGAGCCGCTGCCGGGAGGACGAGTTTCGTCGCGTCGTCGAGGCGGCCGCAGCCGGGGACGGCTGGGTGATGGACGGCAACTACTCCGCCGTGCGCCCGATTGTCTGGGCTCGCGCGGATACCGTCGTCTGGCTCGACCTGCCCAGGCGGACCGTGATCCGGCAGGTCGTCTGGCGGACGCTGCGCCGGGCGGTCACCCGGCAGGAGCTGTGGAACGGCAACCGCGAGTCGCTGCGGAACTTCCTGACCTGGGATCCGGAGGAGTCCATCATCTCCTGGGCGTGGCACAACCACGGCAAGTACCGGGACCGATACGGCGCGGCGGCGGCCGACCCGGCTTATGCCCACTTGACGTTTGTCCGCCTCACCAGCCGCGGCGCCATCACCCGTTTTCTGGCCGAGTCGGGACGCCGCCCGCCGGACGCGGTAAGCGTGATTGACCAGAGCCGTAGGGCGCTGCCGTCATGGGGACGACGGAAGCGCCATACGGCTCGGTACCGGGGGCGGCGCTTACAGGCGATGCCTTGCGGGAAGATCCGCGCGACCCCGGGGAGCGGGTGCAGGCGGCGCCGGAGATCAGCCCGCCGGGACGAATTCCTGGTTTCGGGCGCCCAGTGAGCCACCGGGCCACAGCAGCGGCCACTTCCCTGACGAGTCGGTGAAGAGGTCCGTGTTGTCGGCGGCGTTGCCTGGCGCGCCGCGTGGTCCGGCGTACAGCGACAGCCGCGTGGAATCCGGACGGGCTGGGACGCTGACGGACCTGGGGTCGGCTACCGGTCCCCAGCGACCGAGTCGATCAGGCGACCGTCGGGCCCGCTAGCGCCATCGACACGCAGGTGGCGCAGTTGGTGTTCTGCCGGAGCAGGGTTGTGCTGTGGGCCTGCAGCGAGCCACCGCGGCCGGATGGGTTCAGCGCGAAGACCGTCAGGTCCAGGCGATTAGGGCCACGCGGGGCTTCGTCGACGATGAGCGTGCGACCGTCCGGCGTCCACGACAGTCGGCCGACGGCGGCCTGCGCCACTGTGTCCTGCCAGGTCCTGACCGCTCCGGTGGACAGCTCCTCGACGCTGACCGTGCCTGCCGCGGCCGACCTGAACCCGTTGCCGGGGCAGAAGCCGGGCAGCGCGTTATAGGCCACCTGCGATCCGCCCGGCGAGACCGCGAAGGCCGTGACCATGCCCTGGACCGGCTCGCGGCCGGGGCGAAGCCGCTGATCTGCCCGGCACTGGTGACGGTGATCCGGTCGAACGTGGTGTGCGGGACCACGGTGGTGCTGCACAGGTAGTGCGCGAAGTAGAAGGTGCGGTCGCCGGCGGCGGCAGCGAGATAACCGCCCCACCCGACGCCGCCGGCCGGGATGGTCCTCGAGGCGGTGACCGCGCCGCCGTCGGTGCGCCGGACCTGGAACTGGAGGACGTTCTGGCCTGACGCCGGGTACGTGACGGTCAGGTAGAACTCCGGGCGCGGCGCCTGGGTCGCGGTCCCGTCGCGGTCTGGTTCCCGCCCACTGCGGTGGCGGCGCCGGTCCCGGTGTGGCTGGCCAGGTGCGCGCCGATCACCGTCCCGGCCGCGATCACCACGACGCCGGCGGCGGCCGCGAGCGGTGCAGCCGGCCAGTTGCGCGGGGCGCGCTGCCTGGCGCGCTTCGTGTGCTGGCGCTGCGGTGCTGTCTCCGGTGCGTCATGGACCACCATGACGTTGGCGGCCGAGCTCAGGGCGGCCCTGAGCCGGGCGGCGGTGCGGTCGGTGTCGGCTTGATCGTTCATGGCGCTTCCCTCAGTTGCCGGCCAACGCCGCGAGGCCCCGCGCGGCCGTCGACTTGACGGTGCCGGGGCTGATCCCGAGCGTTTCGGCGATTTCCGCCTCGGACATTTCCAGGTAGAAACGGAGCACGAGCACTTCCCGGCGCCGCCGGGGCAGGGCCGCAAGCGCCCTGAGGACCCGGCGGCGATCCTCGTCGAGCAGCGCTGCCTCCTCCGTCGTCAACGGAGGGCAGGTGGACTGCTGCCCCGCTGTTCGGCGTGACGGCGGATCAGCCGCCATCCGTCGCAACGTCGTGCGGCAGGCGTAGATGACCGTGGAGCGAAGGTAGTGCTGTGGGTCGCCGTCTCAGGTCGGTGCGCTCGTGCACGCGGACGAACACGTCCTGCACGACGTCCTCCGCGGCGCCCCGGTCGCCGAGGATGAACGCGGCTACCCGGACAGGTCGGCCCGGTGCGAGCGGAACGCCTCGTCGAGGCCGCCGCCCGGATGTGTGCTCGGCTTCATATAGACGACACGAACTGCGGGGGGTGTTGGTTGCGCCGGCAGGAGTTATTGCCTTAGGCGGCGGCGTGGCCGAGGGCGGCTGCCTCTTCGGCGGCCGCGTTCGGGTCGGCGGCGTCTCCCCAGGTGCCGGCGGCCGCGACAACCTCGGGCTTGCGCATCCTGACGTAGAAGTAGGCGATCAGGCCGAGCGCGGTCCAGGCCAGGAAGACGTACGGGAACGTCCACCACGGCCAGGTCAGCGCGGCGAAGATGTTGTTCGGTATGACCGTCGGTATCCAGTTCACGTAGAAGACGAACACCATGGTGACCGCGCCGAGGATGCCGAGCACCCACGCGAGCGGCTTGTTCTCCCCGATCTTGCGCAGGTAGATCGGCATGGCCAGGCAGACCAGGCCGTAGGCGAGCATGAAGCCGTACGTCGCGATCGTGCCCTCCTCGCCGGTGAGCGTGGTGTCGGTGGAGCCCGCCAGGATGTAGGCGACCGGGACGACGGTCATCGGGATGGCCACCGACCAGATGGCGACTCCGGGCGCGTGCGTACGCCTAGTGGTGTGTGTGAACACCTTGGGCAGCAGTCCGTCGTGACCGAGCGAGAGCAGCATCCGCGAGCCCGCTGTCAGGCAGGCCAGGGCGCAGGCGAACATTGAGCAGGTGATGCCGATCGCGACGAAGTGGCCGAGCCAGCCCAGGCCGACCCGGGAGGCGAGCTGCGGCAGCGGCGCGGTCGCATTGCCGAATGCGGAGCCGAACCCGTAGACCTGCGTGTACGCCACGATCAGGTAGAACACCCCGATGATGGCGCAGCTCCAGATGATCGCCCGGGGCACCGAGCGGGCCGGGTTCTTCGCCTCCTGGCCGAGCGCGCCGGCCGACTCGAACCCGACGAAAGCGAAGATGGCCAGCACCATGCCGACGACGATGCCGCCACCGCTGGACCCCTTGAGCGTCAGCTGATGGGTGTCGAAGACGCCGCCGTTATGGACGTAGACGGCGATGCACAGGACCAGGATGATCGTCACCGAGATGGACTCGAGGATGAACGCGAGCCGCTGCGAGAACTTGATGTCGGACACCGCCATCAGGGCGGGGACGACGCCGCCGACGACGTAGAGGATGGCCTTGACCACGTGGTTGGTCGGCGATGAGATGCCGAACCCGGAGAGGAAGTTGTTCCCGTAGATCTCGAAGCCGATGACGCAGGCGATCCCGGTGAAGACGTAGCCGAGGATCAGGCCCCAGCCCGCTGCGCTGCCCGCACCGGGGCCGAGCGCCCTGGTCACCCACACGTAGAACGACCCGGCCGAGTTGATCCGGGTGGCGAACTGGGCCGCGCAGTACGCGACGATCAGCAGGACGATCATGCTGATGCCGAACGACAGCCAGGTGCCGTTGCCCGCGGAGAGGAAGACGAGAAACGGGAGCAGCGCCATCGCCGCGCTTGGGGCCATGTTGGCCACCGACTGGGCGAGCACCTCCGGGGTGGAGAGGACTCGCTTCTGCAAGGTGATGCCGCTGTCGACGGTCATTTCTTTGGAGGCAGTCGCCATACGTTCGTTCCTCTAACTGATGCTCTTGAATTTTGGCTTTTGACTTGTCAGTGGTGGCAGTGGTCGCCGCCGGGCTGGGGGTTGTCGAGGGCTGGGTTGCCGACGAAGAAGCCGGCCGGGAGCAGCCGGAAGCCGATCGGGTGGACCGGCATGACCGGCCAGTCTTCCGGGCGGACGATGTGGTTGGCGCCGAAGGTGAACCAGAGCACCACGTCGGTGTCGGTGAGATTCCGGCCCGCCTTGACGAACGCGGGCAGGCCGTCGCCGCCTTCCGACTGGTTCGGGTAGTCGCCGGTGGCGAAGACCTCGCCGGGGTCGTAGGCGGTGACCCAGAGCGGGTTGGCGGTGAAGCCGGCCCGCCTGGCGACGGCGGAACCCGGGTGGGCGAATGACTTGATGGTGTGCTCGGGGACGAGCTTGTAGGCGACCGGCTGGCCGATCTCGTTCTTGACGTTCTCGTTAACGATCTTCCAGTAGCGGCCGGCCAGCGGGTCGGCCTCACGGCGGCCCATCGTCTCGTCTTCGATGAGCGTCTCCTCGGCCCGCCAGGCGTTGCCGACGGGGTTGCCCGGGCCGGGCGGCAGGGCGGTCGGGGTGACCTCGTAGACGCGGTTGGTGGTGCCGTCGACCGCCATGTCCAGCCGGACGTTGAAGAAGTGCTGGTGGTGGGGGCCGTAGACGCCGGGGGCGACGATCGTGCCGTACTCGGGGGTGACGCCGTCTTCGATCGCGCCATTGGAGATGACGCCGGACAGCTTGACCTCGTACTCGATGGAGCCGTCCTGGTAGAGGTACCAGTAGTAGCCGTACTCGTAGTTGCCGACGGTGACGATGCTGCTGATTACCATGCGGCGCATGCGGCGGACTTCGGCGTAGCCGGTGCGGAAGTCGGTGTGCTTCCAGGCGATGCCGTGGTCCTCTTCGTGCAGGCAGATGGCGTTCTTCATCGGAAAAGGGTGACCGTCGTTGTCGTTGACGACGCCATCCAGGTAGACGATCTCGCCGAGGCAGTCGCAGCCCAGTTCCAGGGAGTTGGTGAGCAGGCCGATGCCGTACTCGCCCTCGTCGAGGACCAGCTTGCGGTAGTGGGTCAGGCTCGGGTCGCCGTAGGGGACGAACATCTCGCTGAGGCTCGCGCGGTAGATGATCGAGCGGCCGGCGTAGTTGATCTGGTGCAGGACCAGGCCCTCGCGGGGGGTGAAACCGATCCGCAGGTCCCACTTCTGCCATTCGAGGCGGTTGTCCCGGACGGTGAAGCTGGGGCCTTCGTGCTGGACGATGTCGAACGGCTTGACGTCGGTTCTGGGACCGTCGGGGAAGTAGGGGACGTTGTTGGGGTCGATGAGCGCGGCGGTGGAGTAGTTGGCGGACTTCTTCGGGATCGGGACGACGCCCTCGTCTTCGACCGTGACGACGGTGAGCGTGTCCAGGTCGACGAGCGTGCGCACGTTCTCGACCGGGTGGGCGTAGCCGTTGTCGCCGGTGCCTGTGCGGACCCAGGTGAGGGGCGAGACGAAGCGGCCGTCGGTCGGGCCAACGCCGGGCTCGACGTTCGGCGTCGACCACGGGTCGATCATGCACAGGTCGAAGTCCTCGATGCCGCGCTTCCGCATGGCCGCCTGCCAGCGCGGGTCCTGGCGGACGACGTCCTCGGCGGCGAGGAACTCCTCGAGCATCACGCTCGGCTGCACGCCGGGGATGCGCTTGAAGTCGACGACCTCGGCTCCGCCGACCGCCCCGGCCGCCCCCGCCGCCGCGCCCGAAGGCAGCCGGACGACGCCCTCGTAGGTCGCGCGCTCCGCTCGCTCGCGCAGCACGACCTTGGCCAGGCGATCGGGAGCGGTTGGGGCGGTGCCGTTGTCGAACGCGATGACGTCGTGCTTGGCGGGCTCGCAGAGCGAGATGTAGACGAACCGGGCGGTCTCCGGGTTCAGGTTCTGCGTTGCCTTGACGGCGGCGGAGGCGGTCTCGATCTCGGCGGCGGTCAGCGGGGAGAGCGGGTGCGGTGGCGTCGCCGGTTCGGCTGCGGCGGCGGTCGATGCGTCGACAAGGAAGGCCATGCCTTAAAGGACAAAACGGAAAGGTTTCCCGGCAACTGCTGATCTGTTACATAAACGTGAACCATGCCACATTTGCGCAGTTCGAGGCAGGCTGCGGATCGGCGGGGCCGCCGGTCTGTCGGCTACGCCAGCGACATGAACGGCGCCCTGTCGGCTACGCCAGCGACATCGCCTATTGGGGTCGATAGCGTAGGCGACAGGTTCGGGCGTGGGGGCGGTGAGGGCATGATCAGGTTCCCGTTGGTGACCAGGCTGGCGACCCCGGTGATCACGAACGACATCGCGAGGGTGGCGATGAGCGAGTTGATGCGGAAGAACGTGGCGATCACGCCGTTGACCGCGCCCACCCCGACGCCGACGAGCACGCCGAAGCACCCGGAGACGATGACGACGCGCCGTTCGCTGGCCGATTCGTACCTGGCCAGGGGCCTTTCGAAGGAGGCGGTGGCGGCCTACCGGCGGGTGGTGGCCGACCGGGAGCGAGCGCTCGGGCCGGACCACGTGGACACCACCCGGGCGCGCTACAGCCTGGCGCCGCCTATCTGCGGACGGGCAAGGCGGTCGCGGCCGAGCGGGCGTACGAGCAGGCCAGGCCGGCTTCGAGCGGGTGCTTGGCCCCCGGCACCCGGATACGCTGCGCAATCGCGCGGAGCTTGCGCTGGTCTACCGCCAGCTCGGGCGGTACGGCGACGCTCGCGCGCTGCTGAGCGGCGCGATATGGCGTTTCCGTCATGGGGACGACGGAAACGCCATATCGCGCCGGCGGCTGGCGGCTGAGCGGGCTATGGGTCGGGCGTGCTCGGCGTGGTGCTGCTCGGCGTGCTTGCGCTCGGCGTGCTGCTTGGCGACGCCGAGCTGCCCGGGACCGAGCCGAGGACGGGGGCGCCGTTGGGCTCGCCGGGGATGCTGTACAGCGCCTTCCACGGGGACCCGGACGCGTCGGTTGTCTCGGTAGCGGGCGAGACTCCCTGGTTAGACCACTTGGCCTGGTAGGGAAGCCCCTGGTAAAGGACCTTGTCGCCGGCCGCGTACTGGGTGCCGATCGACCACGCGGAGTAGGTGCCGGCCGGGACCGTGGGGATGTCGGCTCCATGTTCGCCGGGCAGCACCGGGCCGAGCAGCTCCCACGGCGTCTGGTACGCGTACTGCAGCTGCGCGGCCGGGTCGTCGCCGCTGTTGTACCACTTGGCCTGGTAGATCTCGCCATCCTCGGCCACCTTGTAGCCGAGCGGGTACTGGTCGGTGGCCGACCACTGCGGGTAGGGCGCGTCGGCCGGGTTCGTGTTGGCCACGGCGGGCTGGACCTTGCCCGCGCTCGCCGAGACCGCCGCGCCGCCCTGCAGCTGGCCGAAGATCTGGGAGAACTGGAGGTCGGACTGGGCGGTGCCGCTGCAGGTGTCGGACAGCAGGCCCGTCTCCGGGAAGGACGAGCCGCACTGGCTGTCCCGGTTAATCGACCACATCGAGACCCGGCCCAGATGGTTCCGGCTCGCGAACGCGACCAGGGCCTGGGCGTCGCCGACGGTGAAGTTCTCGCCTGATATATCGTTCTCGCCGATCATGACCGTCGCGCCGACCCGCTGCCAGATCTGCTCCGCTCGCAGGTGAATGCCGTACTCCGGGTACAGCGTCGCGAGCTGGCCGACGGTGGCGTCGAGGGCGGCCTCGGCCGACTGGGCCATGGTGGTCCCCGTCGCCGGAACCGGGCTGAAGTCCATCGTCATGACGTTGACGCCGGCGATGTTGACGTGGTTGCGGAGCATCGCCGCGATCACCGAGATCGCGTTGTCCTGCAGCCCGTCCGGCTCGACGGGGAGGGTCAGCCAGACGCTGAGGTTCGGGTTGGACTTCTCCAGGCTGGCGATCGCCGCCGCGCGGCGCTGTTCGGCGGCGAAGTTGTCGAGCGCCGACCCCTCGATGTCCAGGTCGATCGCGGTGAGGTTGTACGCGCTGATCACGGACTGGTAGGCGGAGGTCAGCGCGGCGACGGTCGGGCAGGCGACATCGAGCGGGGTGTTGGCCTGGCCGCCGAACGACACGATCGGCTGCTCTCCGTCCTGCTGCATCTGCGCGATGCGGGGGCCGACCGCGAGCGCCTGGTTGGCGGCGGCCAGCGTGTACGCGGCGCCCCAGCTCGGGGAGCACCCCGACTGCGAGGCGGCGACGACGAAGCCGAGGACGGATTGCCGGGCGGGGTCGTCGGACGTGCTCTGGAACTGGTACGTCGGCGCGAGCGTGACGTCCACGTACGGCGCGAACCAGGTCTGGCGGGTCGCGGTCGGAACGAGCAGCAAGCGCGACTTGAGACCCAGGTAACCGCCGTAGCCGACGCCGGCCACGAGGACGAGGGCGAGGAGCACCCGCACCAGCGACAGCCGCCGCTTGGGCGGACCCGACGGCAGCGGGGCGGCGGCGGGCGCCGACGGCCGCATCTGCATCGGCGGCAGTTGCGCCGACCGGTACGCGGGCTCGGTGTAGCCGACCTCGAGCACGGCCCGCCAGTCGGCCGCCCGTGGCTCCTCGGCCGGTCGCCGCCGCCACAGCGCCAGCAGCCGGCGCCGCCGCTTAGCGGGCTTGTAGAGCAGCGAGGTGCCGTGGATCCACATGTCGACGAGCGAGTTGCGCAGCCCGATGAACGCCTTGGCGGCATAGCAGGCGAGGATCACGTTCAGCGCCGCGTAGCACATGTTCTCGGTCAGGTTGTGCAGGTACGCGCGGTAGAACGTGTAGCCCGCGAGCATGATCAGCAGGTACGGGGCCGCCAGCAGGAACGGCGGGACGACGGTACGGTCGCGGACCTTCGGGGTGCGGGCGAAGGCGGACTTGGACGAGGTGATCCCCTGCACGACCGACGACAGCGTGCCCGCCAGGTTGACGCCGAGCAGTACCAGGTTGAACCCGTAGATGCGGAGCACGTCCAGTCGCTTGTAGCCGCAGTAGCGCAGGTCGCTGGCCATCGCCAGGAAGTAGGGCAGCGCCACCAGCCCGAGCAGCGGGCTGATGAGGGCGGCGCTGAACGGATAGGCGAGCAGGATCACCAGGCTGACCGAGCTCCAGGAGATGGAGGCCATGTAGTTCCAGCGCAGGAACAGCTCCGCGAACCGGATCCGCCTGCCCTCGGACCGGCGGATCCGGGCCTGGCGGTGCAGCTTGGACAGGATCAGCAGGCCGCCGTTGGCCCAGCGCTGCCGCTGGATGCAGAGCGACCCGAAGTCGGGCGGGGTGGCGCTGTAGGAGAGCCGCTCGGGGTAGTTGAACAGCCGCCAGCCGTGACTCCCCATGTCGATGGTGGACTCGGTGTCCTCGATGACCGTGCGGTCCTTGATGTACTGCTTGATCTCCCAGTCGCCGATGAAGGAGGTCTCGGCGATCTGGTCGAGCGCCTTCTTGCGGATCACCGCGTTCGCCCCGACCCAGAAGGTGGCGTCGTAGTAGGTCAGGCCCTGGTGCACCATGTGCTGCAGGTCGGTGGTCGCCCCGGCGATCCGCTCCAGCCGGGTGGCCGCGCCGGGGAACGCGCTGTACGGCGTCTGCGCGATCGCCATGTCCTGGTACTCCTGCTGCTCGAGCAGGTGGACCAGGCGCAGGCAGTACTCCGGCAGCAGCACGCTGTCGGCGTCGAGCGTCACCACGTAGTCCGGGTTCTGTATGCTCCCGCCGGCGCCCGGCTGGGTGGGCACCAGCGCCGTGCCGCCCACGGTCTGGATCTCGCGGTAGCTGCCCCCCATCAGGCCCATGTAGCTGTTGAGGTTCATCGCCTTGTTCGGCTCGTGCGAGAGCGACACGTACTTCTTGCGCTCGAAGCTCGAGACACTGACGCCGAACGTCCACACCAGGCGGCGGTACAGGCGGCGGAACATCTGCGGGTGCAGCACCACGCCCTCGGCCGCCGATTCAAGCAGCGCCGCCCTGACCTCGTAGAGCGAGTCCGCCAGGCGGAGGATGACCTCGTTGACGAAGAACTCGTCCGTGTGGTCGACGATCTCCTGGGCGTCGGCCAGGCTCTCCAGCCACGTGACCGCGTCCGAGTACGCGCCCGCCAGCGCCAGCATCGAGCTGGAGGTCGGCTGCTCGCCGCGGTTCATGGCGGTCTCGAACGACTGGAACTCGGCCGCGAACCGGCTGGCGGGGCTGGACAGCAGCCGCTCGAGCTTGCCCGGCAGGGCCCGCGCCGACTCGAGCTGCGCACGCGCGGCCTCCGTCTTCGGCACGTACGGGTCGTCGATCAGCAGCACCACCCGCTTGTCCGGGTACTCCTGCAGCGCCGCCGACAGCAGCGTGGTCCTGATGACCCGCTCGTCCTCCTGGTAGGAGGGGATGATCGTCGTCAGCGTCGGCCGTCGTGCGTCGAAGTACTGGTCGAGGCTCGCCCGGGTCGCCCGGTGATGCGTCCGCGTGCGGTAGAAGAAACCGAGCCGGGTGAGCAGGTAGGCCAGCGCCGACACGGTCAGCAGCGTCACGATCAGCAGGTACAGGATCTCCTGGGCGCGGGCGACCGCGTTTTCCGACCCAGGGCGGAAGAAGTCGTCGAAGAACCAGGTCACGATGTAGGCCAGCCAGGCTGCCACCGTGACGATGACGAACAGCCGCGCCAGCGCCACCCGGGCGTCGCTGACGGGCTTGGGAACCATCGAGAGCGTCTGGCGCCGGTCACCGCCCCATTGCTTGCGCCGTCTTCCGGGGTGCTGCTGCCGCGGCCGTTCCTCGGCGGGCTCGGGTGGCTCGGGGGGCGCAGGGCGCCTGAATGCGTCGGGGGCGTTCGGCGCCTCGGGACGGTCCGGCGTTTCGGGAGGGTTTGACTCCTCCGGGCGGTTGAGCGTCTCGTGACGGTTCGGTGCCTTGTGACGGTTCGGTGCCTCGGGGCGGCTCAGCGCCTCCGGGTGCTTTGGCGCCCCGGAGGGCCGGGGCGACGTCAGCGTGCCCTGGCGGTAGCGCGCTTGCACATCCCCGTACAGGTCCGGGGTGGTGAGATCATTCCGGGAAAACGAATTGGACTCCGGCGAGCCCGGGCGTGCATGCGCCATCAGCGGCTGTGTCTCCTTGTGCCCCCGGCCCGCCGTGGAATTGCACGGACCTACTGCTTTCGGGCACGCGCGGAGTTCTCCGGATGCCCCCCCAAAAGGAAAACCTAAACCCGGGGCTGGCGACTCACGCGTCAATGTACGACTTTTGTTGCGTGCAAGATATTCTGTCTACTCCTGTTTACCCGTGTCTACCGGTGGTTATCGATGTTTCCGTGCTGCGGCCGGAAAAACGAGTTGTGTCTGCAAATGTGTAATATTGCGCGACCGTGTAATTCGTGTTGGTATTCGGGAACTCTGGCCCGGATAAATCAACGGCGGCGCGAGGTGGCTGAGCGGTGCCATTTGTCGTTTCTGTCATGAGAACGACGGAAATGACAAACGGGCACCGAGCCAATGCCGCGAGGCCCCGGGGTGGCGGTCGATTTGACGGTGCCGGGGCCCGATCCCGAGCGCGTGCGCGATTTCCGCCTGGGACATTTCCGGGTAGATAGGAGAAATGCCTTAGTCATTCCCAGATAGCAATGTCTCGGACATTTCCTGGTAGAAACGGAGCACGAGCACTTCCCGGCGCCGCCGGGGCAGGGTCGCAAGCGCCCCGAGCACCCGGCGCGGGGTGGCGGCAGGAGGCGTTTGGGGTCGGTGGCGTAGGCGACAGGGTCGGGAGGGGGCACGGGGCGTGAGGGGATGTGGTGGGTGGGGCGCAGCATAACGGCCAGGCGCCAAGCAGCAGGTGGGGCACGTGGTACCCGGTGGTGGGTGGGGCGCAGATGGCGGATGGGGCCGGTGCTGCTGGGTGGGACGGTGGGCGGGGGTTAGGTGGTGCGGAGGCGGGACCAGGCGTCGCCGCCGACTGCGAGGAGGAGGATCACGCCGAGGGTGATCTGTTCGTAGAGCGGGTTCCAGGCCAGCAGGGTGAAGCCGTTGCCGATGATCGCGATGAACAGCACGCCCATGAACGTCCGCCAGATCGCGCCGGAGCCGCCGAGGATCGACGTGCCGCCGACCACGATGCCGGCCAGCACGGTGAAGGTCAGCGCGGTGCCGCCGTTCTGCGAGGAGGCCGACAGCACCCGGGAGGCGTCGATGATGCCGCCGAGCCCGGCCGCGCCGCCGCTGATCGCGAACGTGACCAGCTTGATCCACTGCACCCGGACGCCGGCCAGCCGGGCGGCCTCGGCGTTGCTGCCGGCTGCGTACATGTACCGGCCGGCGATCGTCCGCGACAGCACGATGCCGAAAATGAGCACCACGCCGATCATCGTCCAGGCGGCGGTGGTGACGTCGAGGAACTCAGTTCTGGCGAAGTGAGCGAAGCCGAGCGCGCTGTAGGCGATGATCAGGTTCCCGTTGGTGACCAGGCTGGCGACCCCGGTGATCACGAACGACATCGCGAGGGTGGCGATGAGCGAGTTGATGCGGAAGAACGTGGCGATCACGCCGTTGACCGCGCCCACCCCGACGCCGACGAGCACGCCGACGAGAATGGCGAGGACCGGGTTCCCGCCCTCGGCCATCTTGGTCGCGATCACCTGGCAGAGGGCGTAGGTCGCGCCGACCGACAGGTCGATGCCGCCCGCGATCATCACCATCGTGCCCGCCGCCGCGATGATCAGGTACGAGGCCTGCTGGTCGAGGATCTCGAGCAGGTTCGTCCGGTCGGCGAAGAGCGAGCCCTTCCAGATCGTGAGCACCAGGAACAAGACGATGAACGGGTAGACGATCCCGCCCTGCCGGGCCTGGGCGAGGAACCCGGACTGCGGCAGGCCGAAGCCGCCGGGCAGGGCGAGCCTCCTGGCCGCGCGGCCGGGCTCCCCCGGCTGGTCCGGCTTCTCCGGGGCCGGCGGGGCGGCCTGCGGCTGAGTCAATTCACGCACCTCTTTCACTGTCGGGGGAACCGGGGGCCGGGGGTGATCGGGGGCGGGAGCCCCCGATGCGGGAAGGCTGCCCCCCCGGGAGACCTGCGGTCGAGCGGCCCTGATAAGGTCGCGGTTTTTGCGATCAGGGCCGCTCGACCGCGCCGAAGGCGGCGCCGAGGATCGCCGCCTCGGTCGCGTTCTCGCCGGTCAGTTCGGTGACGACCCGGCCGCCGCGCATGACCAGCACGCGGTGGGCCAGGCCGAGGATTTCTTCGACATCGGAGGAGATCAGCAGGATGCCCAGCCCGCCGGCGGTCAGCGTGCTCAGCAGCTCGTAGATGGCCCGCTTGGCGCCGACGTCCACCCCCCGGGTGGGCTCGTCCGCGATCAGCACGGTGGGATCGCTCAGCAGCGACCGGGCGAACAGCAGCTTCTGCTGGTTGCCGCCGGACAGCGCGGACGCGGGGTCAGACTGGCCGCCGCCGCGGGCGTCGACCCGGCTGAGCATCTCGCGCACGGTCCGTCGCTCGGGGCCGGGCTGGACCAGACCGAGCCGGCTGACCTGCGCGAGCGTGGACAGGCTGACGTTCTCCCGGACCGGCCGGCCGAGCAGCAGGCCCTGGTCCTTGCGTGACTCGGGGATCATCTGGATCCCGGCCCGCATCGCCGTGCGCGGGGTGCCGGTGACGGTGACCTGGTGCGCATCGGTTTTGCCGCCGGTGCTGACGGTGACCGTTCCCGACTGGACCCGGTTCGCCCGGTAGATCGCCCGGGCGACCTCGGTCCGGCCCGCGCCGACCAGGCCCGCCAGGCCGAGGATCTCCCCCGCCCGCAGGTCGAACGAGACGCCGTTGACGCCGGGCGCGACCAGGTCGCGGACCGAGAGCACGGTGGGCGCGTCGGCCGCGGCGGGCCGCTTGGCCGGGAACGTCGCCTCCAGCGACCGGCCCAGCATCGCCGCCATCAGCGACTCCTCGGTCTGGCCGACGGCGGGCCCGGTCTGCACCAGGCGGCCGTCGCGCAGGATCGTCACCTCGTCCGCCAGCTCGAGCACCTCGCCGAGGAAGTGCGAGACGAGCACAACCGTGGTGCCGTTCCTCGCCAGCTGCCGGATGACGCCGTGCAGCGCGTCGACGTCCGGCCGGGACAGCGCGGCGGTCGGCTCGTCCATCACGATCAGCTCGGCGTTCCTGCACAGCGCGCGGAGGATCTCGACCTTCTGCTTGTCGGCCGTCCGAAGCGTCCCGGCGTTGCCGCCGCCGTCGAGCTCGAAGCCGACCGAGGCGGCGAGCTCGTTGTAGCGGCGGCGGAGCTCGCGGCGATTCTGGAAACCGGCCTGGCTCGGCTCGACGCCGAGGAATACGTTCTGCTCGACGGTGAGCGATCCCATGATCGACAGTTCCTGCGCGATCAGATTGACGCCCGCGTTGATCGCGTCGCGGGGCGAGCGGAACCGGACCGGCTCGCCCGCGAGCAGGATCTGTCCGTCGTCGGGGGCGTACGCTCCGGCGATGATCTTGCCGAGGGTGGACTTGCCCGCCCCGTTCTCGCCGACGAGGGCGTGGATCGAGCCTCGGCTGATGGTCAGGCTGACGCCCTCCAGGGCGCGCGTGCCGCCGAAGGACTTTCCGATGTCCCGCAGCTCGACATGCACGCCCTGGAGGTTCTGGTCGCTATCGGGCACGATCAGCCCTGCCACTCCGGGGTGAACTGACTGACGTCCGCCTTGTTGACCACGCCCCCGTCCGGGAACCCGGCCACCGGGTCGACGGCGCCGCTGACCGTGCCGGTCTGGATCGCCGCGACAAGCGCCTTGACGGCGTCGGTGCCCTCGGCCGAGGGCGCCTGGGCGACGTCGGAGAACACCGCGCCCGACTGGATCCCGGCCACCGCCGCGGCGCTGGCGCCGTACCCGACGAGGAGCACGTGGTCGGCCTTGTCGGTGGTCGAGAGCGCGGTCATGGCGCCCTCGATGCCCTGGTCGGAGCCGACGATCAGGTTCAGGCTCGGCGTCGCCTGGAGCATGGTCTCAACCGCGCTCAGGCCGATCGTCGGGGTGAAGTAGGACTGGCCGTAGGTGACGACCTGGACCGGGCTGCCCTTGATGGCGGCGGTGAACGCGCCGTAGATGGCCGTGTCGAGCGAGGACGCCTTGATGTCGTAGAGGTAGCCGACCTTGCACGGGCTCAGCTTCTTGGACGCGCACGCGGCTACCACCTGCTGGCCGAGCTGGGTGCCGATCGTCGTCGGCACGAACGTGACGTTGGCCGACAGGCCCGCGACCTGCGGGGCGGCCGTGCTCAGGCTTGAGCCGAGGATCTGGTCCATGTTGACGACCTTGATCCCCTTGGCGATCGCCTGCTGCACCAGCGTGACCAGGCCGGTGCTCTCGATCGGCTGGGTGATGATGCCGTTGTACTGCCCGGAGTTGATGACGGTCTGCAGCTGGTTGTACTGGGTCTGCGGGTTGTTGTCGGCGTCGAACACCTTCAACGTCGCGCCGTCGGCCGACGCGACGGCCTGCGCCGCCGCCAGCATCGGGGCGTCGTAGCTGTTGTCCACCGCGAACGAGAGGTAGGCGATGGTCGCCTGCCTTGGGCGCGGACGAGGTGGCCGCGGCGGCCGATGCCGCCGGCGAGGAGGCCGCTGCGGACGAGGTGGCTGCCGCAGGCGCGCTGCTGCCACTGCTGCAGGCGGCGAGGCCGAGAGCAGCGGCGGCGAAGGCTGCCACGGCGGCGCCGCAGCGGAGAGACCGCGTTGCCGGGATAGAGGGCACGGCTAAACTCCTTTGTGCTCGCTCACTGGGAGGTGGGTTAGCTGTTAGGCCGGTGGGCCGGGTGCCAGCCCGGTCCACCGGTATTTTTGCTGCTGTCAACGGGGTTCGCGCGAAACGGACTAATGTCCGCAACACGGTCACTGAACTTGATCGGAAGCGTGGCCGTTTCTTCGGCAGGTGTCAAGAGCTAATCATGGGACCGCCCGCAAATGAGACTGACCGGTAATGTCCGGCATGCGGACATGGCACCTTGATGCGGGCATGACTGGCCAGGTCAGAACGGGGCGAGGGGCGAGCGGCGCACGCGCGAGCGAGACTTGAAGCCGTCGCTGCAGGAGTTTCGGACAAGTGTCCGCTAGACGGATAATGCGGTTTCCGAGGTCGTTCCAGGGATCATCGGGCGGTGGGGAGGCGCGATGGGCTCAGGCGTGTCATCGAGCGTCGGCGGGGTGCCCACGGCGGGGCGGAGCCGGAGCGGGGGGCGTGGAACACGCGACCGTTCGAGATAAGGCTTGGGGTTTGCCTTGGATGGCCGTGGGCTGGCGTGCGGGAAACCGGCGCGAGCCGGTACGCTACATGGGTGCCTGCCCGCGTGCGAGCGGGCCGCGCGGATGTAGCTCAATGGTAGAGCCCCAGCCTTCCAAGCTGGTCATGCGGGTTCGATTCCCGTCATCCGCTCTGAGACTAAGAGCCAGGTCAGAGGCATCCCCAAGACCTTGCCTCACTGATCCGGCGGCAGCTCTCATGTACGTCGTGCCATTAGCGTGCCATTACCAGAGTCGGCTACGTCCACCGCCAGCGCTTGTCGCTCCGAAGGAGCCTCAGGAAGAAGATCTCGGCCGCGGCCTACATGGCGCTAGGTGACGCCCTTCCGGTCATAGTTTGGAATAAACGGCCATTTGAGACATTTCTGCGGACCGCGCTCAAGGATCACAGCGAACTTTCTCCAAAGATCTTACGGGGCATTTCTATGCCGACGTCGTGCCATTTACCCATCTAAAGGATTACCTAGATGAGAAAGTCATGGTTATTTATAGGTTTCTTCGGGAAACCGCGCGCGAGAACGCTCATCTTTACGATCCGGAGTGGATGACAAGCAACTTCGGCCAGCCTCGAAATTCAGAACTATTTCAAGAGTGGATTGATTTTTTCCAGTCCCACCCAAGCTCTGAGAAATAGGCATCACACTCGAGAGCTGCGGCAACGCTGGGCCAGTCGCTGAAGGCCTGGCCGATGGGCGATGAGGTACAAAGACTGTCCCCGGTGTCCCCGGTGTCCCCGAACCACTGTTGAACTGCGGAAACGCGATCAGGGTGCGGGGACACTACCCGGGGGCAAAGGTGTCCCCGGTGTCCCCGCTCTCTCTAATTCTCTGTCCCTGTCCCTGTGTCCCCGTAGCAAAGAGCGGCTGTTAACACCGGGGGGGACCGTCAGCACGACAATGTGTCATTATTAGCGACATGGCCGAACAACTGCCCACACCTGGCAGGGGCGCACGGCACGCACGGCCATCCTCACCTGGCGCCCGGGTGGTGTCGGTGCTGCTCGGAGTTTCGTGGTTCGCCGCCACCATCGCGGCATTCGCGATCGGCTTTATCGTCACGGGCGTGAGCGGGACCGCGCGGCCGGGTTCACCCGGCTGGCAAACGCCAGGCACGGGCGCGGCGCTGGTCGGCGGTTGCTGTGCCATCTTCGTCTTCATCGTCGGTGCGCAGATCAGTCTCGTTCGTGACTCCCGCCGTCATCACCTTCGCCGCCTCCGGCCGCTCCGCTCATCGCGCGCCTACACGATTCCGGAGGCGCTGCGCCATAACGCGTTGATCTCCATCCTTGTGGTCCCTGGACTTGCTCTAGGTCTGTGGCTGCGGCATAGGTACGGCTGATCGCGGTGATCCGGCGCGCTACCCCACGCCTGCCTAGCCGCCGCTACGGCCGTCAAGCCGTGCGGCCGTCAAGCCGTGCGGCCGTTGACGAGCGCCAGGAGCGCGGCACTGACAGATAGTGTCCCCGGTGTCCCCGGTGTCCCCGTACGGCCGATGATCAGCGGAAACAGGCCAGACTAGCGGGGACAGTAGCCGGGGACGGGTGTCCCTGGTGTCCCCGCCCTCTCCAATTCTCTGTCCCCGTGTCCCGTAGCAAAGAGCGGCTGTAACACGAGGTCGAGGTGCGCTGGCCCCCCTCGTGTTACAGCCGCTCTTTGCCGTTGGCGACGTGCCATTAGCGTGCCATTAGCACCGGTGAAACGCGGTAGCTCACGGGCACTCGCGGGAAGGTCACGCCACTGATCAGTGTGCATGATTCGAACAGATTCACCAACTTCCAAGCTGGTCATGCGGGTTCGATTCCCGTCATCCGCTCTCACCGTTCCAGCCCTGCTTTTCGTCTTCGCTTCGGCGAAGAGCCTGCCCATGCCCGCCGCTACCTTCTGGTCGCGCTCGCGGGTCGCGTGCAGGTATATATCAGTGCGGCGCGCGGGCTGGAGTGGCCCATCCGCTCCATCAGCTCCTTGAGGCTGGCGCCCTGCGCGGCCGCCATCGTGTTCCCGGTGTGCCCTAGGTCGTGGAAGTACAGTTCCGGCAGGCCGACCGCTCCCCTGGCGCGGTACCAGACCTCGCGGAAGTTCGACCGGCGCAGCCGCCCGCCTTTCGGCCCGATGAAGACGAACCCGTTCGGCGTGGGGTCGGCGAAGCGCTCCAGGTGGTCGGCGAGCTCGGACACAATGTCGGCCGGGAACGCGACGGTGCGGGCACCGGCGCGCGACTTCGGGTCACCGTCGATCGCCGTTTCCGCGGCCGTGTCGCGGACACTGCTAACTGGCGGACTGGTGACCGAGTTGCAGAACCGCAGTACGCACCTCGGGTACGGGGGCAGCGCTATGGTGTTCGTGCTCGGCGGGCGTGCCGCACTGTACGCACTCACCTGGTTGAGCAGTTGGAGGTTTTCCGGGCGATAAGGCGGCCGCCAGCTCCAGCGGCTGACAGACGGCGCGGCACACTGATCCCTGCCCGCGTTGACTTGGACCTACTCGGGCGGGGCCCCACCACCCGGCGCGGTGATCGTCAGCCCCTGGAAGCAGTCCAGCATCACGACGGCAAGAAGGAAGCGACTCCGCTGACAGGTTCGCGACGGCTTCCGATAACCTTGGGGAAGTGCCTGGACTTCGCCGCCTGGACGGCATCCATGGACAAGACGGGGATGACGTCGGTCCGATATCACTGCCGCCGAGTTGCGCTGGCAGCGCGGACAAATGCAGCGAGCGGCGGGAGCTCTCCCCGCGCTGGTGAGCGAGCACGGGATCAAGCAGGAACGTCCGGGCGACTCAACGTTGCCAGGAGGAGCGATGTCCGAGCACCTATTCAGGTTTCTTGAAGAGGTCATGCAGCGGCGTCTAGGGCCGGGACTCGCCTCGTGCCCGCCAATGCGCAGACCGGAACTCGAGCGGCTGCTCACCGACGATGGCCATCGCCGGCTGAGTCGTGCCCGCGCGGTAGCCACGGAATGGGGACACGCTGAAGGCAACGCCGACGTCACTGCGGACTGCCTGCTGATCACACCTCGCGGGCTGATTTACGCCGCTGCGCTGCGCGCCCCCAGCCGCAGCGCGTCCCTGCCGGTTCCGCTACCGCGCCAGCCCGTGGTGGACCAGCCGGCAACGTTCTATTACCTGGCAACGCCACACGAGTTGTTCGAGCCGGTCGCGGAGCGGCTTGCCGCCGCGCGGCCTCTGTCAGCCATGGCGGCCGCGGTGGACAGCCGGTTCGGTCACGATCTTGTGTTCACATGTCCGCTCGACGGAGCGCTCCGGCGCACGCTCGACGCCCATGAGGTGCTCCGCCTGGAGTTCTGAGCGCTGGGTACCGGGCGGGGCATCGGCGGCAGCTGGGTCCAGCAGCCGCGTACTCCCGACGTAAGGCCTGATCGCGGCTGGTGCGCGGGATTGTCATGACGGCGGCAGCGTTGGTCAGGGTCGGAGTAGCCAGTTGGCGGCACCACGACAACGCGGACCTGGAGGCATGCGAGCAGGCTCGACGCCGCGCCCGTTCCATGCCCGATCGGACGGCGAACCACGGCGTTTCACGGTCACTCACGGACAATAGGACACCTCACCCGACCTGCTTTTACGCTGCTCATAGCATCAGTACCGGAGCCTTCCAAGCTCGTCATGCGGGTTCGATTCCCGTCATCCGCTCTCAGTCCAGCGGGCTTTGCCGCTCACGATGCCTAATGTCGGCGACTTGTGCCGGTCATCCAAAGCGGCGTGCAGACCATCAGCTCAGGTTGCGCGTCGGCGCTGCCGCGTGCGCTGGTACTCATCGCGCGCTTTGCGACTGCTGCGCCAGACGCCGTCTGTCCCCTGGATGGCGTCGAGGCGGCCGCGCTGGGCGGCCTGCCGGAGCGCAGGGAGCGAGAGTTCCTTATCAACCAGGGCGGCCAGAGGGACCAGTCGTGCCGGTCCTGCTAGGGACGGAACGATGAAACGGTTGAGGTTGTCGTACATGGCTCGGGCCAGGATCTCGCCCAGCGGCCCGTAGTCCCCGTCGTCAGCCCGTTGCATCGCGGCCAGGTAAGCCGGTCGCTGCTGCTTGAGCACGATGATCGGCGGATAGCCCAGCCTCACCAGCAACAGGTTGAGCAGCAGACGCCCCGTACGACCATTGCCGTCGATGAAGGGGTGCACCTTCTCAAAGCCGTCGTGCAACCGGGCCAGGATATCAGGGAGCGGAGTCCCGCCGCCGTTGATTTCATCCGCGGCGGCGTTGGTCCCGTCGATCCAGTCCTGAACACGCACGGGGACCAACGGCCAAGATGGCGGTGTCATGCCAGCGCCGAACGGGTGGATGTCGTGCTCGCGGAACATACCGGGGCCTTCCCGGTCCGTTGCGTCAGGATGCGGGGCCACCTGCCATACCGGGCTCATCGCGAGCGAGTGGACCTGGCGAACCTCCTGCATCGAGATGAGCGCGTCCGTTCGCCAGTCTCCCGGGTCGATCGCATGCGCGTAGACCCAGCGGGCTGCGTTGCCGTACCCCTGGACCTCCATGTACTCCCGGAGGGGCTTGGCGCCAACGGCGCGACCCTTGTCGAGAAGCGCCTCAACCTCACGCAGGACGAGGGTGTTGCCCTCGAGTGCGGTCGAGTGATGGGCTTCGAGGTGCCAGATGTCGGACCAGACGTACTCCGACTCCTTCGGAGAAGGCAGGCCGCCGAGACGGTCGTTGAGCTCGGCAATCGCCGAGTCGAGGCGCGCGTATATCGTGGCTCGAGACGGACGCCCTCTGGCCATGCTCACCCCTCAACTTGATACACCTCTCGGCTAGCTAATTAAACTTATCAATAGCCTTCCAAGCTGGTCATGCGGGTTCGATTCCCGTCATCCGCTCTCATGGATTCTTGCTGGTCAGCGGCTTTTATCGGTGTTCGATTGGGTCTTGTTCCCCGGCTGCCCGGGCCCGGCGTGCCACACACGTACCATACGGAGTATCCGGCTCACGCTCCCTTCTCCCCCCGCTCCGGGTTGTCCGCTTGCTTCTCCGTGGCGTTCTGCACGTCGCGGACGAACGTCCCGAGGGCCTTCGCGATGGCCTGGTCGCGGTCGCGGGTGGCGTGCTGGTAGATCATCGCGGCCCGGACGCTTGAGTGGCCGAGTCGCGCCATGAGTTCTTTGATCGTCGCGCCGGTCGCCGCCGAAAGCGTGCCGCCGGTATGCCGCAGGTCGTGAAAGTGGAGACCCGGCAGGCCGACCCGTTGGCGGGCCTTGCTCCAGACCGACTTGTGGAAGTTCGAGCGGCGCAGCTTGCCGCCCTTCGTCCCGATGAAGACGAACCCCCGATCCCCTGGCTCGGCGAACCGTTCGAGGTGCCACCGGATCTCGGGCGCGATCTCGGCGGGGAACGCGACGGTGCGCTTTCCGGCCTGCGACTTTGGCGTATCCGTCCTGAGGCCGCCCTTGTCGAGCTGAGCAAGCGTCTCCTTGATGCGTATCTCGCACGCCTTCAGGTCCGATGTTCTCGCGTCGCAGCCCGACCAGTTCACCCCAGCGCATATCGGCGAAGGTGGCGAGCAGCACCAGGGCGCGATACCGAACCGGAACAGCCTTGGTGATCTCGAAGACGACCGGCAACGGAACGATCTCGCGTTCGTCCGACTCTTCCTTGCCAGCGCCGTCGATGTGGCATGGGTTGCGCGCGATGATTCGATCGTCTTCCGCCGCTGTCTCAAAGATGGCGTGCAGCAGGCGGTACGCCTTGGACACCGTCACCGGCCCGAATTGCCGCTTCGCCTTCGGCCCGGCATCCAGACGCTCCTTGCGCCAACGGCGAATCGTCGCCTCATCGACGTCGCTTAGGCCAAGGCCGCCGAACGTAGGGTAAAGGTGATTGACCAGGAGCCCGTTATAGAGTTCCGCCGTCCGCGGCTTCAGCACACGGTCGCGCATCCACTGCCCGGCGTACACTCGGAACCTCTGCTCCCCCAACTCCGGGGCGATCCACTCCCCTTTCGAGATCTCGGCCTCCTTCAAACTTAGCCACCGTGAGGCGTCGGTCTTGCGTTCAAAGGTGACGGGGGCCGGACGGAGTTGACCGTCAGGCCCCCGATACCTCGCTTGATATCGTCCCGATGGAAGCTTGCGAATGTTGCCGAACTGCCGACCCTTGGAACGCGTCATCAGACCATCTCTCCTCATCAGTAGTTGCGTGTCGTCATCGGCTTCACGACGCCCGACCGAATGAAGTCGTCCAAGGCTGACTCGCTGATCCGCACATGCCGGCCGACCCTGACGAACTCGATGCGGCGCTCGGCGATCAACCGGCGGATGAAACGAGGGGAAGTGCTGAGCCGCTCGGCGGCCGCCTCAACTGCCTGGTTCTCAGGGACTACCTTTGCCTGCCGCGCCTCGTTCGGCCACGCGGTTTTTACCGGCGGCGACACCTTCCAGGGAGTGACTTTCGGTGGCGATACCGACTTCAGCGACGCGACATTCGCCGACGGTACGGACAAGCTGCCGTTCAAGCTGACACGCGTACTGTCACCCGGTGGTCAACATGTCTGGCCGACAGGTTGGGACGTCGGCCCTGAGGCCAAAGCCGGCCACCTGGTTGTCCGCGTGAAGCACGGCAGACGGAGGAGGAGGCCCCCGGCGGCGGGCGAAAGCCGGGCCCGGCGGCCATTCCGCACCGCCAGCCAGCTGTGTCACCCGCGTGTGGGCGAGGCCGGGCAGGTGCGCGATGCCCACCGGGGGGAGCGGACCTGGATCAGCTCGGTTGCTCTGGCTGCGGCGCCAGGTTCTGCGCCCGCACTAGCAGGCTCCCGTACAGCAGCACGGAGGCGATGAAGCCGGCTGCCATGGCGTAGGACCACCAGTTGCTCTTGGTGATCACTGTCATCACCCCGGCGATGACAGTGAGGCCGATCAGGACGGCGCCCGAGCGTGCGAGCTGACGCGGCCGGTCCCCGCCGCCGCGGGCGGCCCGGACGACCATGACGGCCCCTCCGACCAGGCCGATCGCGACCACGACGTGCAGCCCGAGCAGCACGGTGCTGACGGCGTGAGCGGCCCCGGTGGTCTGCGACGGCTGACCGATAAGGTTGACCGCCATCCCGAGCAGGAACTGCGCTGACAGGAACACGAGCTGGTTCCGGGCCTCGCGGCGCATATTCGTCCGGCTGGCCGACGCGGCCTGGACCGTTGTCTTCTCGTTTTCGCTCAGGTTCATCGTTCCTCCGGGAGCTCATCGGTCGTATTCGGGTTTTCGGGGCGGGTTCGGCGCGGGGCGCGGCGGCCGGTCAGGGGCGGAGCGCCCCGCGCGCTGAAGGGGACGGGTCCGCGGCAGCGGGAACGGTCGCGGCGCCGGCGCTGGCGGCCGCGCCGCTGCGGGCGGCCTTCGCGTGCTCGCGGCTGTCGCGGGAGGAGATCAGCACGGCGGCGAGGATCGCTCCGGCGACGGCGAAGCCGGCGCCGACGAGGAACGCCAGGTCGAAGCCCTTGGTCAGCGCCGCGGCCGGGCTGCGGGCGCCGGCGTGGAACAGGCTCTGGGTGCGGCTGTCGGCGACGGTCGCGAGGATCGCGAGCCCGAGCGCGCCGCCGACCTGCTGGGAGGTGTTGATCAGCCCGGAGGCCAGGCCCGCCTCGTGCGGCTCGGTTCCGGTCACGGCGGCGATCGTCACGGCCACGAACGCCGGCCCGAACCCGGCGCCGGCGAGCAGCGACGGGCCCAGGACGTCCGCGGCGAACGAGCCGCCGGTCGCTGGTGCTTGCGAGAACCACAGCAGGCCGCCGGCGACCAGCAGTACGCCGGCGATCAGGGGCGGCTTGAAGCCGACGCGGGTGACGAGCCGGGAGGCGGCGGCGGCGGAAAGGAGGATCGCGACCGCGAGCGGCAGGTAGGCGATCCCGGTCTTGATCGGCGAGTAGCGCAGGACGTCTTGGAGGTAGAGGGAGATGAAGAAGAACATCGAGAACAGGGACATGCCGATCAGCAGCCCGACGATGTCCGCTCCCCGCAGCGTCCGCAGCCGGAAGATCGAGAACGGCACCAAGGGGCGGCGCTGGCGCAGCTCGATCACCACGAACGCGATCAGCAGGACCGCCGCCCCGGCCAGGCGCGCCAGCGTGGCCGTCGATCCCCAGCCGACGCTGGCGGTGTCGACGACGGTGTAGACGAGCAGCGACAGGCCGGCGGTGACGGTCGCCGCTCCCGGCAGGTCAAATGTCGTGGTCCCGTCCCCGGCGCGGCTCTCGGCGAGCGTCCGCGGGGCGAGCAGCGCCGCGATGAGCCCGATCGGGACGTTGACGAACAGCACCCAGCGCCAGCTCAGGCCGCTGGTCAGGATCCCGCCGAGCAGCACGCCGGCCGCGCCGCCGGCGCCGGCGACCGCGCCCCAGATCCCGAGAGCGCGGTTGCGCTCGGCGCCCTCGGTGAACGTGACGGTGATGATCGACAGCGCGGCCGGCGCGACCATCGCCGCGCCCAGGCCCTGGGCCGCGCGGGCGGCGATCAGCCAGCCTGCGGACTGGGCGATCCCGCCGGCGAGCGAGGCGAGGGAGAACACCACCAGCCCGAGCATGAACATGCGCCGGCGCCCGAGCAGGTCGGCCGCCCGCCCGCCGAGCAGGAGAAACCCGCCGAAGGTGAGGACGTACGCGTTCACGACCCACGACAGGTCAGCCGGCGCGAAGTGCAGGGCGGCGCCGATCGACGGCAACGCGACGTTGACGATCGAGGCGTCGATCACGATCACGAACTGGGTCATCGCCAGCAGCACCAGCGCGAGACTTTTCCCGCGCGGCGTGTACAGCGGCGGCGTCTTGGGTTGGCTGAGCGACGTCATTGGAAGCTGATCTCCGTTCTGGTTGGATGAAGCGTGGTGTGCGGGGTGGGCGACTCGCCGGGCGCGTTCCGGTCCGCGATTGGCCGGAAGTGCGCGGCGGGCTGGTTCTGATTCCGGGAGATGATCGGCGCCTCGCGTATGTGGGCGCCGGCGTCGACGACGTCCGCGGCGAAACGGGCGACAGCCGGGCGGCCGATGAAAAAGCCGGGTCGGCCGGGTGATCCGGGGGACGCTTCCTATCAGCGGCCTTCCAGCGCCGCCCGGAAGCGCGCGTAGCGCGGGGCGCCGATCCATCGCCATACCAGCGCGGCGGGCCCGGGCATGTTCTTCTTCAGCCAGGCGGCGCCCCCGTCGGGCTGGGCGGCGAGGATGGCGCCGACCATGTTCCACAGCTGGCCCTTCGGGGTCGCCGCCCGGCCGTGCCTGCCGAACCACTTCTCCTCGCTCTGGGTGAGCACATGCTCCATGGCCGGGACGATGGTGGCCTCTTCGTCCGGGAAGTGCTCGGCCATCGCCGCGTCCACTCCGCCCAGGGCGGAGCGGACGGGCTCGGCGGCTGCCTTCGTCGCGGTGGCGCGCCAGGCCGGCAAGGCCCGGTCGAGGTCCTCCAGGTGCGCCGCCATGCCGGCGTGCTGACGCTTCATCCGGTCGACGTGAAGGACGCATGCGGGCGCCCGGTCGCTCACCATGTCCCACAGTCGTGAGTCCTCCCCCTCGTGGTGGGCGTGGAGCGCAGTCGAGATCAAGCTGAGTTGCGTGGCGACGGCCCTCGCGTGCCTCGCGTCGCCGTCGGCCACCCCGTCCACGAGCACTGTGGCTTCGCCGAAGGAGCGCCGGAGCGCCCGGTGGATTTCGAGCATCGCGCTCGCGTCGCAGGTCTTCGGGCCGTTGAAGGAAGGCCCACCGGTCGGCGGCGTCTGAGGCTGGCTGAGCGATGTCATTGGAAGCTGATCTCCTGTTCCGGCTGCATTGTCATTGGCCGCGGAGCGGAACAGTCGGGGGAGCCGACCGAACTCGCGCCGGATGACGCGGCGGATCAGGACCATCTCGTGGGTATCGACGCCGGGTCCGGAGGCGCTCACCGTGACCCCCCGACGGTCGCGGCGTTCTGGACGGCTTCGTGCGCGGTGGTTGCCGGCCGGCCGATGAGCTTTACCAGGTCGCCGCTCGCGGTGAACAGCTCTCCGCGAGCCAGGCCGGCGTCGGCGTCGGCGACGGCGGCGGCCATCTCGGGGGGCAGCCCCGCAGCGGTCAGGGCGGCGGTGTAGTCAGCGACCGACATGTCCTGGTAGGCGATGTGGGTGCCGAGGACGTCACTGATCGTGGCGGCGAGCTCGGTCAGGGTGAACGGCGTTCCGCCCAGCTCGTAGGTCGCCCCGAGGTGCCCGTCCTGCGTCAGCACCGCGGCGGCGGCGGCCGCGTAGTCGCGTCGGCTGGCCGCGCTGACGAGACCGTCGCGCGCGCTGCCGAGCAACGCGCGATACCGGGTGATCATCGGGAGCTGGTCGGTGTAGTTCTCCAGGTACCAACCGTTGCGCAGGATGACGAACGCCGAACCGCTGTCACGCAGGTAGTCCTCGGTGCGGCGATGGGCGTCGGCGAGCGTCATCTGCGCGGTCGGGGCGTTGACGATGCTGGTGTACACGATCTGGGACACACCCGCCCGGGCGGCCGCGTCGATGGCGTTGCGGGCGTTGTCGAACCGCTCCCCGACTGTCGTCGTCGAGACCAGCACCATCGCGTCGGCGCCTGCGAACGCGTCGTCGAGGGTGCTCGGGTCGGCGAAGTCCGCGCGCCGCACCGTGACCCCGTTCTGCGCGAGGTCGGCGAGTTTGCCAGCGTCTCGGCCGGTGGCCACGATCTGCGCCGGCGGAGTTCCGGCGGCGAGAAGTTGATCGACGACGAGCCGGCCGAGGTGACCTGATGCTCCGGTGATGACAGTGGACATGGTGTTTCCCTTCGAGAGGGGTGCGGTGTGAGTGAAGATCGTCGGTGCCCCGCGGTGGGGCGTTCCCGACATCGGCGAGGTGGTAGCGCGAATCTGCACCGCTTGCCCATCGCCCGAAAGTCGTCAGGAACATTTACTAAGTTAATCAATGTTGCTGACTATGTCAAGGCAGAGTCGAAGCTGCTGGCGCCCGCCGGCGCCCGTCGGCGCTCCGGCGGCTCGGGTGGACGGCTCGGCGCGGCCGGGTTTACCGCGCGTAGGGGTCGGTGATCTCGCGGAGTTGATCCAGGATCTGCTGCAGCAACGTGAAGTTGCGGGTGCCCAGGTAGGCTTTCCACTCCGCGAAGATCTCGTCGAGTGTAGCCGTGGCCACCTCGACCGCCCGCCGGCCACGCTGCTCGATCACGATCAGCCGGGCGCGGCCGTCCGCGGGGTCGGGGACCCGGCGGACATAGCCCAGGCGCTCCAGTTGATCGACCAGCACGCCGGCGCTCTGCTTGCTCATTTGCGCTTGGTCAGCGAGGTCCGTGAGGCGCGAACCATCCGGGGCGATGCGCTGAAACAGCCGACACTGGGCGAGGGTCCAGTCGTCGAACCCGGCATCCTGGAGGGCCCGGAATACCCGGTCCTCGGTGTACCGGTACGGGATGAGCAACGACACCCCTAGATCAACCCGCTGCTCGTCGTCCATGCCGCCCTCGGCTCCCGTCGCCCGCCCTGATCCCACGAGGTTCACACCCTACGCCAACGCTGCCCAGCCAGCTCGCCGCCGACCCGACCGCGGCGGCGCGTGCGCGGCGCTGCGCTCTCTGCGTTCGCACGCGCCATCCGGCTCCGGCGACCTCGCGCCTGTCGCGGTCGCCATCGGTTCTGCTGTACGACTACAGTAGTAAATATATCTGACTAGTGTGAGCGTCGAAAGGGGACGGGCGGCCAAGGACTCGGAGGCAGCCGCGGAATCGGCGCCGCGATCGTGCGGCGGCTCGCCTCCCAGGGAGCCGCAGTCGCGGTCAACCATCGATCCGATCGGGCGGCCGCCGATGCTCTCGTCGGCGAACTCCGCGACAACGGATGTGCCGCGTCGGCTTTCCCGGCCGATGTCAGCGACGCGGCGCAGGCCCACGAGCTAGTCGGCGCGGCGGCATCCGAGCTCGGCGGCCTGGATCTGCTGGTCAGCAACGCCGGGGTCGAGCACTTCGGAGCGCTGGAAGCCATCACCCAGGCCGACTTCGATCGCCTCTTCCAGACCAGCGTGGCCGGACAACTGTTCGCCACCCAGGGCGCGATGCGAGCGCGCCCGGCACCGAAGCGGGCTGAGGCTAAGACGCCGGTTTGCGGCTGCCGGCGTGCCAGTCCTCCGCTGCCCCGGCCGTGCCGGGCTCCACGCCGAAGCTGCGGAGCTGCGGCCGCTCGCGCAGGCTGCGCTTGAGCTCGGCGAAGCCCGGGAAGCCGGCCAGGCCGGTGACGTAGTCCCAGAGCCGGACCGCGTCCTCCCGGGCCGGGAGCCGACTGATCACCGGCCCGAAGAAGGCAGTGCCCTCCGGGGGGCTGAAGTGAATGATCGGCGTGCCGACGTCCCTGCCGGTCAGTGAGAGCCCCTCGTCACCTTCGGCGCGGATCTCCTCGTCCCATCGCGTGTCGTCGAGAGCGTCCGCCAGCCTGGCGGGCAGGCCCGCCCTGGCAAGCAGCGGCTCGACGAAGGCGCGGCTGCCCCGGGTCGCGGGTGCCAGCTCCGCGGCGCCGGGGGCGTCGAAGATCTCGCCGCTGACGGACTCGTAGAACGATCCGACCGCGGTCCGGCCGTGCTCAGCCCGGACCCGCGCCGCGACCCGCAGCAGCCGCAGCCCGGAGGCGTGCCCTTCCTCGTAGCCGGCGGGGAAGTGGCTGTCGTAGTCGATCCCGGAGTTGAT
Source organism: uncultured Actinomycetota bacterium (assembly GCA_963836195.1). Lineage (GTDB taxonomy): Bacteria > Actinomycetota > Actinomycetes > Streptosporangiales > Streptosporangiaceae > Trebonia. Next base: position 355,484 of record CAWIIX010000009.1, read on the forward strand.
CAGGCGGAGCGAGATGAACCGCCAGTCGACGGTGTAGTCTCGTTGCGCGGCGACCATGCGCACCCACTTGCTCGTCATCCAGGCGAACGGGCATACCGGGTCGAAGTAGAAGCGGATATTCGCGTCCGTCATGCTGCCTCTCCTGTCCTCTCACGCCGTCGCGGGAGCCGAGTGCTCGCGCAGGTAGCGGACCAAGCCGATGACGTCGTCGGGGACGAGCCGCCCGATGGCGCCGCTTGAGTACACGCTGACGACGACGTTGCCCGCCGGGTCGAGCACGAAACCGGTGGACTGCAGGTACACCGGGCCGGGGTTGACGAAGGCGCCGGTGATGGCGGCAACCGCTTCAGCGTCGGCCCCGTAGCCGACGGGGAAGGTCAGCTTGTGCCTGGCGACCAGCGCGGCGGTGGTCTCCTTGTCGTCGACCGAGATGGCTGCGACGCGGATGCCGGCGTCCGCCAGCGCCTGCCCGGCCCGTTCGAACGCTCGCAGCTGCGCGTTGCAGTACGGGCACCAGGCGCCCCGGTAGAAGAGCACGACGGCGAAGCCGCCGGCGAACGCGCCCGGAAGGGCGAGCGCCCGGCCGTCGGTTGTGCCGATCGTCAGCTGGGGGAACGGGTCGCCGGGTTTGAGCAGGGGCATGGCGGTTCTCCTTCACGGTTGCCAGGGAACGGTGCCGGACGCGACCGTCTAGACGTACGCGTCCTTCCCGCCCGAGGTCTTACCAGTGAATTTCACTCGGGCCGCGCCATTCATCCACCTTGGCGAGCGGCCCGGGACGCAGGCTGTCAACGCGCCGCCGCGCCTCCTGGCGCACCTCGACCAGCCCCGCCTCCCGCAGGACCTGAAGAGGCCGTGGTACCCCGGCCGGGGATCGAAGCCTGACGTGATGAGAACCGGGAGGCCCGGCCTGGAGCGGGCCGCCGCGCTGGCGGGCCTGGCAGCACGGTGCCGACGCGCGGCGGGCGGGCGCTGCCGTTAGCATGGCCTTTCCGGAGGTGGAGCTAGCCGCGCGTCCGGTCGGTAGCTGCTGGCCGGCGCTGTCCGGGCTCGTGCGGCCTCCGCGGGGGAGGAATGCCGTGTCTGAGGAGGGGCCGCCGGCGGGGGTGCACCCGTTTTCCGGGCGGACGGCGTGGGCGCGCAATCTGCAGACGCCGCTGCGGGTGTTCCTGCGCACGGAGACCGGCAGCGCGGCAGTGCTGCTGGGCATGGCGGTGGCCGCGCTGGTCTGGGTAAACATCAGCGCGTCGTCGTATGAGGCCGTCTGGGGCGCCCGGCTGTCGGTCCGGCTCGTCAATACCGGGGTGTCGCTGGACCTGCGCGAGTGGGTCAACAGCGGGCTGATGACGTTCTTCTTCTTCGTCTTCGGCCTGGAGGCCCGCCGCGAGTTCGACATGGGCGAACTGCGCGAGCGGGCCCGGCTGGCGCTGCCCGTCGCGGCCGGCCTGGGCGGGCTGGCCGTCCCCGTCCTCATCTACCTGGCCTTCAACGCCGGCGGCCCGGCCGCTCACGGCTGGGGCGCGGCCATGTCGACGGACTCGGCGTTCGCGCTCGGGACGCTGGCGCTGACCGGGCCCCGGTTCCCCGACCGGGTGCGCGCGTTCCTGCTGTCGGTCGCGGTCGTCGATGACCTGGTCTCGCTGGTGGTGATCGGCGCCGCCTACAGCAACGCCGTCGTCCTGGTCCCGCTGGGCGTCGCGGCCGGGATCTTCGCCGTGATCCTGCTCCTGCGCCGGGCCGGGATCCGGGCCGGGGCCGTCTACGCGGCGATGGGGATCGCGGCGTGGGTCGCGGTCCTGAAGTCCGGCGTCGACCCGGTGGTTGTCGGGCTGGTGATGGGGCTGCTGACCGTCGCCTACCCGGCGTCCCGGGCCGACCTGGAACGGGCCAGTGACCTGTTCCGCAGCTTCCGCGAGCAGCCGACCCCCGATCTGGCGCAGTCGGCGCGCGCCGGGCTCGCCACGGCGCTGTCCCCGAACGAGCGGCTCCAGCAGCTGTACCATCCCTGGACCAGCTACCTCGTCGTCCCGCTGTTCGCGCTCGCCAACGCGGGCATCCCGCTCGGCGGCGCCTTCCTCGCCCGCGCCTACACCTCCCCCATCACCCTGGGCATCCTCATCGGCTACGTCGCGGGCAAGCCGCTCGGCATCACCGGCGCGTCGTGGCTGCTCACCCTGCTGAGCCGGGGACGGCTCGGGCCGCCGGTCGGCTGGGTGACCGTCGCGGGCGTGGGCACGATCGCCGGAATCGGCTTCGCGGTGTCCATCCTGATCGCGACCCTCGCCTTCACCGGCGCCCAGCTGCAGGAAGCCAAGCTCGGCGTTCTGTCGACCGTGCTCGCCGCGCCGGCGCTCACCTGGCTGACCTTCCGCGCCGCCGGCCTGCTGCCGTCCCGGCTGCAGGTCCGCGCCCTGCTCGGGCGCGCGGAGGTTATCACCGACCTCGGCGCCCCGGTCGACCCCGCCCGCGACCGCATCCGCGGCCCCGTCCGGGCGCCGGTCACCATCGTGGAGTACGGCGACTTCGAGTGCCCCTACTGCGGCCAGGCCGAGCCCGCCCTCCGCGAACTGCTCGCGGGCCACGGCGACGTCCGGTACGTGTGGCGCCACCTCCCGCTCAACGACGTCCACCCGCACGCGCAGCTCGCCGCCGAGGCCGCCGAGGCCGCCGCGGAGCAGGGCGCGTTCTGGGGGATGCACGACCTGCTCCTGCGCCACCAGGACGCCCTCCAGCCGCGCGACCTGACCGGTTACGCCGGCGACCTCGGGCTCGACGGCGAGCGATTCGCCGAGCGGCTCCGCAAGCGCGCAGGCGCCGCGCGGATCGCCCAGGACGTCGATACCGCCGACCTCAGCGACGTCACCGGCACGCCGACCTTCTTCATCAACGGCCGCCGCCACTACGGCAGCTACGACATCACGGCGCTCAGCGACGCCGTCCTGGCCGCCAAAGCCGCCGCCACCGCCCCAACCGACGACACCAGGTGAGCTCGCCCGCGAGCGCCACTTCCACGACCTGATGCGGGTCGTGCTGGCGGTCGCGGCCGGGAAGATCTCCTCACTGACGCCGGCTGTCGACGCACTCCCGGCGCAACAATTTGGCCGTCGGTGGTGCTGAGCGTCAGCTTGGGGAACGAGTCACCGGGGTTGCGCCGGGGCATCGCGGTTCTCTTCAAGGTTGGTCCCGATGATTCGGACAAGGGCGGTTAGGCGTCACCCCCGCCCCGGGTCTTACCGATGAATGGCATCCGGGAGCGCACAGGTAAGACGAGCGGGCCGCCGCGACGCCAACCGATTGCCGGTCACGCGTGGGCCGGCGACGGACGGGCCTTGCGGCCCGCAGCATCCACCCAAGGGAGACCGCCGTGACAGCTGACTTCGCTGGCAAGACCGCACTGATCACCGGGTCCGGGCGAGGTATCGGCCGCGCCATCGCGCTCGGGCTGGCCGACGCCGGCGCCCGCGTGATCCTGCTCGCCCGCACCGCCGGGCAGCTGGAGGAGACCCGGATCCTGCTGCGCGAGCGGGGCGTGCCCGCCGGGCAGGTCAGCGTCGTGCCCGCCGACCTGTCCGATGAGGAGGACCGCGGCCGCGCGGCAGTGGCCGTGCTCGCGGCGGGCCGCGTCGACATCCTGGTTAACAACGCGGCCACCGTCGAGCCGCTCGGCCCCACCACCGCCATCCCGGCCGGGGAGCTGCGCCTGGCCTTCGAAGTCAACGTCGTCGCCCCCGCCGCGCTCGCCGCCGCCGTCCTGCCAGGCATGCTCGACGCCCGCTGGGGCCGCATCGTCAACATCTCCAGCGCGATCGCCGCCTACCCGGCCGGCATGGTCCGCGGCAACGCCTACGCCACCACCAAGGCCGCGCTCGAGGCCCACACCGTCAACCTCGCCGCCGAGCTCCGCGGCACCGGCGTCACCGTCAACGCCTACCGTCCGGGCGGTGTCGACACCGCGATGCAGGCCTGGATCCGCGGCCAGGATCCCGGGCGCATCGGGGCTGGCCTGCACGAGCGGTTCAACAAGAACTTCGCCGACGGGGTCCTGATCACCCCCAAGCACTCCGCGGCAGCCCTGCTCGCCCACCTGGCCGGCGACGACACCGGCGCCATCTGGGACGTCAGCATCGCTCCCGTGCGGACCTGAGCGCCCCGCGAGCGCCGCTGGCGATGGTCGCGTGCCCCGTCACCGCCAGCGGCCGCGGAATCCGGGTTTACTTGACGGCGATGACGTCCACCGGCCTGATGGAGGGATCGCTCGCCAGCAGCTCGTCGGCGGCCTTGCCGAGCGCCTCGGCCAGGGGCCGGCGATGTGCGCCTGGCGTCCGTTCTCGCTGGCGAAGGTATCGAAGATCCCGTAGTGGGTCGCGTCGATCCGGAACGCGTACCAGGTGACTGTCTCCTCCTCAGCGGCCGCGAACTCGCGGCCGGCCCGCAGGAACTCGCCTAGCTCTTCGCCCTTCCCGTCCTTGGCCTCAAGCGTTACCAGGAACCCCAGCTTCACGCCCATGATGAAATCCTCCCTGATCGTTTGCCAGGCCGGGCATCCGATGAAACCCGCCTGCCGGTAAGCGGCGCCGGAGCGCCCCCGTCTTACCTGCGATCTCGCGCCCGCTCCCGTCGGCTCGGATGTCCCCTACTGTCGCAGTGCCGTCGGCAGGCGGTCGAGGGCGGGCACGGTGAGGTCGGGCTGCGCGCCGATCGTGTCGAACGGGGCGGCGGAGCGGTTCACCCAGGCCGTGCGCATTCCGGCCGCGCTCGCGCCGACGCTGTCGAACGCGTTGCAGGTGACAAGCCGGATCCGGCTGATCGGCACGGCCAGCCGCTCGGCCGCGTGCCGGTACACGATGGGCGACGGCTTGAAGACTCGGACCTCGTCTGCGCTGATCCGCTGGCCGAAGAACTCGTCGAGGCCGCTGTTGGCCAGGCAGTTCCTGATCATGGCGGGGCTGCCGTTGGAGAGCACCGCGAGCTCGTACCCCAGGCCGGCCAGCGCCCGCAGCGCGGGGACCGCGTCCGGGAACGGCGGCAGGTGGTCATATAGCTCGATGAGCCGCCTGGTCTGGTCGCCCGGCAGGTCCGCCCCGGTGGAGGAGAGCGCGAAGTCGAGCGCGCGTGACGTCACCCAGCGGAAGTCCTCGTAGCGCCCCATCGCGGTGAGCCGGAATGAGTACTCCAGCTGCTTGACCCGCCACAGCCGCGCCACCTCGGCGCCGTCGGATCCGCCCAGGACCTGGTCAAGCTCGCTGGAGACGGCGACCGGGTCGACGAGCGTCCCGTACAGGTCGAAGGCCAGCACCTCGCGGTCAGTCACTGGCGACGGCGGCGAGCAGCCCGGTGAAGTCCTCGGCGCACGGCCCGCAGGCCGCCAGATGGGCGGCGACGCCGGGGTAGCGCCCCGCCGCGTCCTCGCCCGCAACAATGAGGTCGACATAGATGTGCAGGACGGCCATCGCCTCCTCGCAGCCGACGTCGCGCGGGTCGGTCCGCAGGAACCTGTCCAGTCTCTCCCACTGACTCATCGTCGCTCCAAGCCCCCGTCTTCCAGATAGCCGTTTGCGACCAGCGCCCGGCGGATCTTACGCCTCGCGTCGAAAATCACCTTATAGATGGCGTTGCGCTGCAGGCTCAGCCTCGCGGCCAGCGCGTCGAGCGGTATCCCGTCGACCACGACCGCCACGAAGACCCGCCGCTGGTGCGCGGTCAGCTCGTCCTCGACGACCCGGCGCACCTCGGCGAGGATGCCCGCCGATGCCGCATGCTGCTCCGGGTCGATCCCGAGCCGGTCGGGAAGCCGCTCCCACTGCGCGGCGTCGAGCGTGACCGGCGGGTTGCGCCAGTAGTGACGGCCGAGCTTGCTTGACACCTCGAGGATGACGAACCGGTACGCCCAGGTGATGAAGCGGCTCTCGCCCCGGAAGTCGGCGAGCTTCGCAAGGATCGCGAGCATCGCATCGTCGGCGGCCTGGTGCGCGACATCGGTGAGCTCGGGGCCGGTGACCGGGGTGCTGGCCGACCGCCTGCTCACCTCGGCCAGCGCGATCCGCACCAGCCGGTCGTGCAGGTCACGCTCGGCTTGCTGCCGCAGCGCGCCAGCTCCGGCCGAAAGGCGGCGCAGCCAGTCCGCGGACTCCGCGTCGAGCTCCCGCGCCGTGGGTCCGGCAAGTTCCACGGATGCCACGCTAC
>CAWIIX010000010.1:0-142724 GCA_963836195.1 uncultured Actinomycetota bacterium
ACTTCTACCAGGTCCTGGGCGTGCCAAGGAACGCCGACCAGGACGAGATCCAACGTGCCTACCGGAAGCTGGCCCGCACCTACCACCCGGACGTCAACTCCGACCCGGCGGCCGAGGACCGGTTCAAGGAGATCTCGGAAGCCTACGACGTCCTGTCCGATCCGCAGACGCGGCGCCGCTACGACGCCTTCGGGGCCGACTTCCGTCAGGTTCCCGAGGATGTTGACCCAGACGAGTGGCGGCGCCGCCGAGCCGGCGCCGGGGCTGGGGCTGGGGCTGGCCAGACCCGCGGCGGCTTCCAAAGCGGCGGCTTCGGGAGGGATGACGGGTTCAGCTTCAGCGGCGGCGGCATCGACGTCGAGGATCTCCTGGGCGGCATCTTTGGCGGCCGGGCCGGACGGCGCTGGGGACCGATCCCTGGCGCCGACCAGGAAGCTGAGGTCGAGCTCACCGTCGAAGAGGCTTACCGGGGCACGCGCCGGACCGTGACGCTGGCCGGCGACGGCACGCGGCGGTCCTTGGAAGTCACGGTGCCGGCCGGGGTTACGGACGGCCAGCGGATCCGGCTAGCCGGGCAGGGCGGTCGCGGCAGCGACGGGGCCGGTAACGGCGACCTGTATCTCGTCGTGCGGATCGCGCCGCACCCGAGATACCGCCTTGACGGGCGTGATCTCCACGTTGAGCTGCGGCTCGCTCCCTGGGAAGCCGCGCTTGGCACGTCGGTCCCCGTCGACACCCCGGGCGGCGAGGTCAAGGTCAAGGTCCCCGGGGGCACCTCCAGCGGCAGGCAGATCCGTCTGCGCGGCCGGGGCCTGCCCAATCCGAAGGGCAAGGCGGGAGACCTGTTCGCGGAGGCCAGGATCATGGTGCCGCCGCGTCTGTCGCACGCGGAGCGTCGGCTCTTCGAGCAGCTGGCGGCCGAATCCGACTTCGACCCGAGGAGGCAGCGGTGAATTACGCCATCGTCCGCGCCGCGCGCCTGAGCCTTGAGGAGTTCGCCCTGCTGACCAGCCTGCACCCGGATCTGATCCGCAGGCTCGTCGCCCTCGGGCTCATCGACGCTGATCGCGATACGGCGGGCGAGCTGTGGTTCTCCCGCGGCGAGTTCGCCGCGGTGGCGCGGGTGCAGCGCTTGCGCGCGGGCTTCGCGCTCAACTACGCGGCCATCGGGCTCGTCACCGACCTGCTCGACCGGATCGCGGTACTGGAAGCGGCCCTGCGGGGGCAGGCCGCCCGACGCCCAGGAAGGTGACCATGGACCCGAACCGCCTGACGCAGAAATCGCAGGAGGCACTGCACGACGCGCAGACGAAGGCGCTCCGTTTCGGGCATACCGAGGTGGACGGCGAGCACCTGCTGCTGGCGCTGCTCGACCAGCCCGAGGGGATCGCACCCCGGCTGCTCGCCCAGGCCGGCGCCGACCCCGACCGGCTGCGCACAGCGCTGGAAGCGGAGCTCGCCCGGCGTCCCCGGGTCACCGGCCCGGGTGTGAACCCCGGGGAGATCCGTGTCACCCAGCGACTGAGCCGCCTGCTGGATACGGCCGAACAGGAGGCGGGCAGGCTCAAGGACGAGTACGTCTCGGTCGAGCATCTGCTCATGGCGCTGCTGGCCGAGGGCCCGGCCACCGCGGCCGGCCGCCTGCTCCAGGTTGACGGCGTCACCAGGGACGGTTTCCTGCGGGCACTGACGACGATCCGCGGCAACCAGCGGGTCACCTCCGCCATGCCGGAATCGGCCTACGAGGCCCTCGCCAAGTACGGCCGGGACCTAGTCGCCGAGGCGGCCGGCGGCAAGCTCGACCCGGTTATCGGCCGGGACGCCGAGATCAGGCGCGTCATCCAGATCCTGTCCAGGAAGACCAAGAACAACCCGGTCCTGATCGGCGATCCCGGCGTGGGCAAGACCGCCATCGTGGAGGGCCTGGCCCAGCGCATCACCCGCGGTGACGTCCCCGAGGGCCTACGGGACAAGACGATCTTCAGCCTCGACATGGGCTCCCTGGTCGCAGGGGCCAAGTACCGGGGGGAGTTCGAGGAACGGCTCAAGGCCGTCCTCACCGAGGTCAGGGCCGCCGCCGGACGCATCCTGCTGTTCGTCGACGAGCTGCACACGGTGGTGGGGGCGGGCGCCGCCGAAGGAGCCATGGACGCGGGCAATATGCTCAAGCCGATGCTGGCCCGCGGCGAGCTGCACCTGATCGGCGCGACGACCGTAGACGAGTACCGCAAGCGCATCGAGAAGGACGCGGCGCTCGAGCGCCGGTTCCAGCCGGTGATGGTCGACGAGCCGTCGGTGGAGGACGCCATTTCCATCCTGCGCGGCCTGCGGGAGCGGCTCGAGGTGTTCCACGGCGTGAAGATCGCCGACAGCGCCCTGGTGACCGCGGTCACGCTCAGCCATCGGTACATTTCCGACCGGTTCCTGCCGGACAAGGCGATCGACCTGGTCGACGAGGCCTGCGCGATGATCCGCACCGAGATCGACTCCATGCCGGCCGAACTGGACGAGCTCACCCGTCGGGTGATGCGGCTGGAGATTGAGGAAGCCGCGCTCGGCAAGGAGAACGACCAGGCGAGCAAGGCGCGCCTGGAGGACCTGCGCAAGGAACTCGCGGACCTGCGAGCGCAGGCCGACGCGCTGCGGGCCCAGTGGGAGGCCGAGCGCCAGGCGCTGCGCCGGGTGCAGGCGCTGCGCGGGGAGATGGAGCAGGTGCGGCGGGAAGCCGAGCAGGCCGAGCGCGAATACAACCTGACCGAGGCGGCCGAACTGCGTCTCGGCAGGCTCCCTGAGCTGCAGCGGCGGGTCGAGGCCGAGGAAGAGCGGCTCGCGGCCAAGCAGGGCGGCGCCCGGCTGCTGCGCGAGACGGTCACCAGCGACGAGATCGCCATGATCGTCTCCCGCTGGACGAGTATCCCGGTCAGCCGCCTGCAGGAAGGAGAACGGGAAAAGGTCCTGCGCCTGGACCAGATCCTGCACGAGCGGATCGTGGGCCAGGACGAGGCCGTTCAGCTGGTCGCCGACGCCATCGTCAGGGCCAGGTCGGGGATCAAGGACCCGCGCCGGCCCATCGGGTCGTTCATCTTCCTCGGCCCCACCGGCGTGGGGAAGACCGAGCTGGCCAAGACGCTGGCGGCCGCCCTGTTCGACACCGAGGAGAACATGATCCGGATCGACATGACCGAGTACCAGGAGCGCCATACCGTCAGCCGACTGGTCGGCGCGCCACCCGGGTACGTGGGCTACGAGGAGGGCGGGCAGCTGACGGAGGCGGTCCGGCGCAAGCCGTACTCGGTGGTGCTGTTCGACGAGGTGGAAAAGGCCCACCCGGATGTCTTCAACACGCTGCTGCAGGTGCTGGACGACGGGCGGCTCACCGACGCGCAGGGCCGCACGGTCGACTTCCGGAACACGGTCATCATCATGACCTCCAACATCGGCTCGGAGTACCTGGTGGGGGACGCGACTTCGGACGGCGAGATCAAGCCGGACGTGCGCGAACAGGTGCTGGCGGAGATGCGGCTGCACTTCCGGCCCGAGTTCCTGAACCGCCTCGACGACATCGTGCTGTTCAAGCCCCTGACCGAGGCCGAGACCGAGCGCATCGTCGACCTCATGCTCGATGATCTGCGGGCCCGGCTCGGCGAGCGGCAGATGAAGCTGGAGATCACCGACGATGCCCGGCGCTTCATGGCCCAACAGGGCTATGACCCGGTCTACGGGGCGCGTCCGCTGCGCAGGTTCATCAGCCGGGAGGTCGAGACCCGGATCGGGCGCGCCCTGCTCTCCGGCGACATCCTCGACGGCGCGGTCATCCGCGTCGGATACGCCGACGGCGAGCTCGCCGTCGGCTACGAGAATCCCGCCGACGAGAACGCGGCCTGACCTATGGCCACCCCAGCCGCGTCCGCAGAGGTCATCACGTGCCCGCACTGCGGCCGCCGGAACCGGGTGCCGGCGGCCGCTCCGGGCTTTCCGCGCTGCGGTAACTGCCATCAGCCGCTGCCGTGGATCGCCAACGCCGCCGATGACACATTCGCCGAGGTGGCCGAGGCCGCGCCGGTGCCGGTCGTCGTCGACCTGTGGGCGCCGTGGTGCGGGCCGTGCCGGATGGTGAGCCCGGCGCTCGCGCAGGTCGCGGCCGACCTGGCCGGCCGGGTCAAGCTGGTGAAGGTCAACGTGGACGAATCGCCCAAGGTTCAGCAGCGCTTCGGCGTGCAGGCCATCCCGACCCTCATGGTGGTTCGCAATGGGCAGGTGGCGGCGCGCAGGGCGGGCGCCGCGCCGGCTTCCGACCTGCGCGCCTGGGTCCAGTCAGCCATCGGGCTGTAACGGCCGGAATTCCGGAGGCGGGGGTCAAGTGGAGAGCTCGAAAACCGAAGCGTGGCCGGGACAGTCGTATCCGCTGGGCGCGACCTACGACGGCATTGGAACGAACTTCACGCTGTTCTCCGAGGTAGCCGAGCGCGTCGAGCTATGCCTGTTCGATGACCGCGGAGGCAACGAGCAACGGCTGGACCTGCCCGAGTCACACGGATACGTCTGGCACTGCTCCCTTCCCGGAATCGGTCCGGGACAGCACTACGGCTACCGCGTACACGGACCGCATGACCCCGATGCCGGATTGCGCTGCAATCCGGCCAAGCTGCTGCAAGACCCCTACGCCAAGGCGCTGGACGGCCAGGTCAGATGGGACGGCGCCGTCTATGGCTACAACCTCGGCGGTGACGATCGCGTCCGCAACGACTCGGACAGCGCGCCCTTCGTTCCCAGGTCGGTGGTCACCAACCCCTGGTTTGAGTGGGGTGATGACCACCCGCTGCGCGTCCCCTGGCACGAGACCGTGGTGTACGAGTGCCATGTCAAAGGACTCAGCATGCTCCATCCGGAGATCCCGCCGGACCTGCGGGGTACCTACGCCGGCCTGGCGCATCCCGCCGTGATCGAGCACCTGCGCCGCCTGGGCGTCACCGCGGTGGAGCTGATGCCGGTCCATCAGTTCGTCCACGATCACTACCTGATCGCCCGCGGCTTGCGTAACTACTGGGGATACAACTCGATCGGCTTCTTCGCCCCGCACAACGAGTACTCGGCGTGGGGTGTCGCACAGGTCGTCTCCGAGTTCAAGTACCTGGTGAAGACCCTGCATGAGGCCGGGATCGAGGTCATCCTCGACGTCGTCTACAACCACACCGCGGAGGGCAATCACCTCGGCCCGGTGCTGTCGTTCAAGGGGATCGACAACCGCGCGTACTACCGGCTTGCCGACGGCCGCTACTACTTCGACACCACCGGCACCGGGAACATGCTGAATATGCGGCACCCGCATGTGCTGCAGCTCATCATCGACTCGCTGCGCTACTGGGTGACCGAGATGCACGTTGACGGATTCCGCTTCGACCTCGCCGCCAGCCTGGCCCGGCAGTTCCACGAGGTCGACCGCCTGTCCGCGTTTTTCGACCTCATTCAGGTGGATCCCGTGGTGAGCCAGGTCAAGCTCATCGCCGAGCCGTGGGACCTCGGCGACGGCGGCTACCAGGTGGGCAACTTCCCGACCCTGTGGTCGGAGTGGAACGGGCGCTACCGCGACACCGTCCGTGACTACTGGCGCAGCGCCGACTACACCTTGCCGGATCTCGCCTACCGGCTGACTGGCAGCTCCGACCTGTACGGTCAGACCGGGCGGCGTCCCTACGCCAGCGTCAATTTCATCACCGCGCACGACGGGTTCACCCTCGCCGACTTGGTCAGCTACAACAGCAAGCACAACGAGGCGAACGGCGAGGACAACCACGACGGAACTGACGACAACCGCTCATGGAACAGCGGCGCGGAAGGCCCGACCGACGACCCGGCGATCCTCGAGATACGCGAGCGCCGCCGTCGCGCGCTGATAACGACCCTCCTGGTGAGCCAGGGTGTCCCCATGGTGCGGCACGGCGACGAACTCGGCCATTCTCAGCGTGGCAACAACAATGCCTACTGTCAGGACAACGAGCTTTCCTGGCTCGACTGGGAGCACGCCGACAAGAAGTTTCTGGACTTCTGTGCTGAGCTTGTCGCCTTTCGCCGTCGGCATCCGGTCTTCCGGCGGCGTCACTTCTTCGAAGGACGCCCCATCTTCGATACCGGATTGTCCGACATCGGCTGGTTCCGGCCAGACGGGGAGGAGATGACCTCGGAGGACTGGAACGCGGGATTCGCTAAGTCCCTCGGCGTCTTCCTCAACGGTGACGCGCTGCCGGATCCGGACCGTCGCGGTCACCGGGTCAGCGACGACTCCTTCCTGCTGCTTCTCAGCGCTCACTATGAGGACGTCACGTTTGTCCTCCCCGGTGGGCCGTGGGGCGAGCAGTGGCTGCTGGATTTCGACACCGCCGCTGTGCCCGTGCCTTCCGAACCGCGGCCCGCGGGAACCAAGGTCGTGGTCGCCGCCCGCGATGCGCAGATATACCGGCGCATATAGCGGCCATCCCGCTTCGGGACCGTGGAACCGATTACTTCCTAAGCCTGCGCAACGCGGGCGGCACTTGCTGCCAGTTCGGTCGCCGCGGCCGCCAGGAGCGATTGCGCCGTGGCCGGGGCCGCTGGTCAGGAGTGCCTGCCTCAAGCTCGGACCTCAGCCGGTCGAGGTGGCTGATCAGCTCGCCCCGCAATGGCCATCCGACCGGGCGGACCGCCGGAGCGGTCGCCAGCCGCTCGCTGAGCTGGTCTTGCTCGTCGCGTGCCGCGGCCAGGTGACGTTCCAGGTCAGCCTTCAGCACTTCGTGACGCTGCGCGTCCAACTCGGTCGCGAGGGTGCTGTAGGTCCGCACGGCGGCGGACAGCTCCCGCAGCGTGTCGGCGAGCCTGTGTCGCACGTCCGGATCGTTGAGGGGGTTGTCGTCACCGGTGAGCCCGGTGGTATCGGTAAGCGATCGGGCAAGGACCCGGACCGTGATGGCCGAGTGCTCCAGGTTTTCCAGGCTCTGTCGCAGGGTCACCGTGCTGTATGGCAGCCGCAGGCTGCGCGGGTTGAGCTTGGTGCTCTCCTCGGCCTGCGCAAGTGCCTCGTCCACCCTCCTGATCTCGTTGCCGAGGGCGCGAGCCTGGTCGAGCCAGACGCGAGCCGAGTCGTTAACGGATCCGTCGTTCAGCCCGCCCGCCATCCGGTCGAGCAGATCGGCCATCGTCCGGGCGAGGTCCGCGATCGCTTCCTCGGCCGGCTCTACCTGCGGCGCCGTCAGGACGAAGCCGGCGAGCAGCCCGGCGGCCGTGCCGATCAATGTCTCGGTTATCCTGCTCGTCGCCGCTGCCTTGCTGCCGACCGACAGGATGAGCATCGCGCTGATCGGGACCTCGAGGACGGCCTCGCGCAGCCGCAGCGCGTATCCCACGGCGAGCCCGAGCGTGATCGTGAGCCCGAGGCTCCACCACGTGAACCCGATCCATCTGGACAGCCCGAGCGCTATCAGGACCCCCGTCACCACGGCGGCGACTCTGCGTACGGCACTGAACAGCGTCTGGTAGATGCTGACCTGCAGGACGAGAATCGCCGTCAGCGGCGCCAGCACGGGAGGCGAGCCCTCCCGCACCGGCAAGGCGATCAGGTAGGCGAAGACCGCGCAGGTGGCCAGCCTGATTATCGTCGCGGCCGTTGGCTGGGCCCGGTCCCGCGCCAGGGTCAATGTCACTGGTGCGCGCTGGGTAATTGTCCGTGCCGCGGCGCTGATCTGGGTGGCCCGCTGGCTGCGCCGGAGCGCCAGGCTCATGCGGCGGGCGCCGGGACGGCGATCTCGCCGGTGCCGAAAATCATCGTCCCTGTCCGCCGATGCCTCCTGCCCTTACCCAAGGATCTGTCCTCATCAGGAGTATTGCCGGGCTGGCGCCTGGGCCGCATCCCCCATGCAGTTAGTCGTACGGTTGCGCGGCCTCAGGGACGGCGCTGGGGCGGCGATCGGGCTAGAGGTTCGGTGCCTGCTCGGGCGGGACATCGGCTAGCTGTGCATCGGGCTGATAAGTGTACGCGGCCTCGCGCACCGTCTCATGGCTCTCCAGCGCGGCGCCGAGCGCGCCGCCGAGCGTCGCGATCGAGGTGGCCAGCCAGGCGAGCCTGACCTGATCCGCCGCGCCAGCGGGGTGGCCGAGCTGGATCCTGAGAAGGTCTCCTGGCACGAGGAGCAGCGCCGAGGCGAGCATGATGATGAAGAGGGCAAGGTACAGCACGGCCACGCCGATGCCCACCGTGGTCGCCGTGACGATATTGAACAAGATGACCTGTTCGCGTGCGTCCGGATGGGGGGTGCGCTCCCACAGGCCGGTGGTGATGATGATCGCCACGATGATGCCGGCTACCGAGCCGAGCGCGATGACGGTGAGCCGCACCGGCCCGAGATAGTAAGCGAGCCGCCAGATATCGCTTGTCACCAGGGCGAACACCCCGGCCGCGAACGCGGCGGCGAGGGCGCGCATGAGCCGCAGCGCGAGCCGCCACGGCCGGTTAGCGCGCAGCATGCCGAGTAGCAGCCAGATGTTGCCGCTGACGACCCGCGCGGCAAAGCCCACGTCGTTTTCTCCGTGCTCTATCCGCATGCCGAGTTCACGCATGCGCCGGGTTACCGCGTCAGCGAGCGTGCGGGGCTGCCCGGCGTCCGCCAGTGCGGTGTCGCCGAGCATGTGCCCGATCAGACGGACGATAGTCTCCGCTGTGCGCTTGCGCACCGAGACCGGGCCGAGCGCGGGCATGGACAGCACCGCGACGCCGTGCGTGGCGCTGACATGGGCGATCACCGGCCGCCGCGCGGTCTGAAGCGGAAGGTCGGTCACGCATACTGCGAGGTCCCAGCCGCGGTCAAGAAGCATGCGGCGTCCCGCCGAGATTATCGCGCTAAGGTCGGTTGGCGGCTCAACCAGCCGGTCTGAGACGAACTCAAGCCGCCAGCGCACCCCGGGCAATCGCTCAGGCAGCCGTCCAGCTATGTCCGGCAGCAGGCTCTCGGTCAGCTCTGAAGCAGGTCCTGGTGATGCGAGCAGGCCGACGACGATTTCCGGCTGCGAAATGTCGTGAATGCTCGCCGAACTAGTCTCAGCCGTGTCCATATAAGGTTTCTTCCCCACTGTTCGCGGGTCGCGTTAGCAGAATTCATCCATCAGCTGAGGTCGTGGGTGATGGTGGGCCAAGGTCCGGCGGTAGCGCGGGGCGCGACTGGCAGGGGGTCTGCGGTCCCGGCCAGGCAGCGCAGGCCATCGGGACCGCGGTGGACGGCGCCGTCCGGGCCGATCACGGTCGGAATGACCGGCTCGGGCAGGAGGGCCAGCCACTCCTGCCGCCACTGCCGGGCCCGGTTGTAAGCCGTGTTGGTCAGCGGCCCGCCGTCGGGCGCGACCGTGCCGCCTTCGCGACGCGCGATCCGCATCGGGTCGGGGTCGTGCAGGAGCGTATTAGGCAGGTCAGGACTGACTAGGTGCGGATACATCGGATCGGCCGGCCACAGCAGGTCGGTGACCACCCCCCGCACCTCCTGCGGGCCGCTCAGGTTGCGCCCCCGGGCCCAGATCAACTCGAACAGACGGAGCCGCAGCCGGTCCTCGATGCCGTCGGTGATCGCCTCGGCGTAGGCCGACACCGCCGCCTTAGTGTTGCTGATCACGACCGGGAGCGTCGTGGGCAGGCGCTCGCCGGGCAGCGCGAGCCGCGCGGCCTCGGCGATGTCGTCCGCCCCGTTCCCTGTCCTGTCCACGCCGTGTGGGCCGGGCTTGACGCCAGTGACGGGGAGCCGCGGCGAATGCTCGACCGCGCGCCAGTCGACCTGCGCTTTGCCCGCACGCGCCAGCCGGTCCGCCCGCTGGCTGGCCAGGTAACAGAACACGCAGTTGAAGTCCGCATAAACGATCATTTTCAAACACCACTCCCCGGTCTGGCGGTGGGGGCGGGAACCGCAGCTTGGCCGCGGCGAGGTACTCCTCGGACATGAGGTCCGCCGCTATCTGCCTGGCCGAGCCGCCGGTCTCGATAACGGCCGCCGCGAGCTCATCCAGGACGTCAGGGGTATACCGGGTGTGGCTCCCGCATACCGGGCAGAGTTCTCCCGAGGTCGCCATCCAGCAGGAACTGTCACAGACCACGCCAGGCACGGCCGTGCCGTCGCGCACGAGCAGCGTGTCAATCGCGGACATGCTGCCGGCCCACAGGCAGTCCTGCAGGCCAATCGCGGCCGGGCCGCCTGCTGCGGCCAGCTCCAGCACCTGATCCACCAGCTGCTCATCCTGCCCGCGCTGGTACTCCCGCACGATCCCCTCGGCGCTGCCGCGAATTTCGGTCACCGGGGTCGCGGCCGGGTCAGCGGAGAACGTCCCCGCCACCCGGCCACGCAGCTCGTGCGGCAGCAACCGGAGGAACTCTGGCAGCTCGTGCTCGTGGCCGCCGGCGACCAGCACGTCGTACCCGTCGGTGCGCAGCAGCTGGTCGATCACCCCGGCGGCCCGCCGGAAGTGGCGCTTGGCCTGCTCGTCCACCCGGTTCTGGATCCGGTCCTCGGGGCGGGTTTCCGTGTTACCTGCCTTTTGCAGCGGATCGGTGACGGTTTCCACCTCGCGCATCTCGTCCTGGTACATCTCCCAGACCCGGGCGGATTCCCGGTCGAGGACCAGGACGCACGCGCGGCAGTACTCGCCGAGCACTGCCAGCATGGGCCGCGCCAGCGGGGTCGCGTTCACCATGACCTGCTCACGCACCCGGCGCGGCAGGGGTATCTCCTCATACAGGTCACGGCCGGAGCAGGAGAAGATCGCGATCGTCCCGGGAGGCCAGCGCTCGCTGCCCGTTGCGTCCTTGATGCGCTTGATGTCAGCGCGCACCGAGAGCCGGTGGCGGTGGTCGAGGTCACCGTCCTTGGCCAGCGGACGTATCTGGTCCAGCAGGCTGTCCACCCGGGCGCGCACCTCCCGCTGACTCTCGCCTGGGTCGACGCCGCAGTAGAGAGACACCACCGGCAGGCCGTTGGCCTCGAACCTTACGATGCTGTTGACCGTCTCGGCCGTGATCATCAGCTCATCCCCCCTTAAGGCTCCCTAGTCTTCTCCGCGGTCGGCTGGGGCACATCCGTCATCCTGGTGGTCTTACGCTCGTTTCCTGGACGAGTGATTCCTTATGGCAGCGGTCATACGCGATCAGGGACCGCCTGGCGTCGGCGCGAGGCCTGACCGGCAGCGGGCGGCGAAACCACCCGATCTGAGGATGTGGCCGACTGGCAGCCGCGCAAGCATGGCGTACACCTGGTGCGGCGCGACAGCGCGCGAAGGCGTCCGGGTATCCGGCCACCGCGCGGTGCCCTGCACGGCGCGGGCGCCGACACCGATCTGTTGTCGACCGCCGGGCGGACTTCGACCGTCCCGGCGACCCCGAGTTCAGCGCTTCCGAAGGAGATTCTTATGAAGGCAGTGGTGTACCACGGTCCCCGTAATGTCAGTGTCGACGAAGTGCCGGACGCCAAGATCGAAAAGCCGACGGACGCGCTGGTGCGGATCACCGCGACCAACATCTGCGGCTCAGACCTGCACATGTACGAGGGTCGCACCGACTTCGAAGAGGGCCGCGTCTTCGGCCATGAGAACGTCGGGGAAGTCATCGGGGTCGGGGATGCGGTCGACAAGATCAAAGTCGGCGACATGATCTCGGCTCCGTTCAACGTCGCCTGCGGGCACTGCCGCAACTGCGAGGAAGGGCTGACCAACTACTGCCTGCGCGCCAACGAGCCAGGGATAGCCGGCGCCGCCTACGGGTTCGCCGACATGGGCCCATGGCAGGGCGGCCAGGCCGAGTTGCTGCGGGTGCCATGGGCCGACTTCAACTGCCTGGTGCTACCCGAGGACGCCCACGAGAAGCAGGACGACTACGTGATGCTCTCGGATATCTTCCCCACCGGCTGGCACTCGGTGCGGATGTCCGGACTGCGCCCAGGCGAGAGCATCGTAATCTACGGCGGCGGACCAGTCGGATGCATGGCCGCGCTCTCGGCCACCACCATGGGCGCGTCCAAGGTCATGGTCGTGGACCGTCATCCGGACCGGCTCCGGCTCGTCGAGCAGATCGGCGCGATCAGTGTCGATGACTCCAAGGGCTCACCAGTCGACCAGGTCATGGAGCAAACCAACGGCATGGGCGCCGACCGTGGCGCCGAGTGCGTCGGCTACCAGGCGCACGACCCGCGAGGCCATGAGGACAATTCCGCCACGCTGAACGACCTGGTCTCGTCGGTGCGGTTCACCGGAGGAATCGGCACCGTCGGCGTGTACGTCCCGCAAGATCCCGGCGGGCCGAATGATCTGGCCAAGCACGGCAAAGCCCCGTTCGACTTCGGCAGCTTCTGGTTCAAGGGGCAGCACATGGGCACCGGGCAGTGCCCGGTGAAGCACTACAACCGGTACCTGCGCAGCCTCATCGCCGAAGACAAGGTCAAGCCGTCCTGGATCGTTTCCCACGACCTGCCTCTCGACCAGGCACCCGAAGCTTACAAGCACTTCGATGCCCGGGAAGAAGGCTGGACGAAGGTCGTCCTTCACCCAGGACAGGCGGCCTGACCTTGTTCCTCGAGTTCGGGCTGACCGAGGTAGCGGCCAGCGAGTTGGCCGCGGAAGCGGCCGGGATCCGCAGTTCGCGGATTCGCGGACTGCGGGAGTCACCACGGTCCGTTCGGATGATCCTTGATTTTTATCCCGAACGGACCGTCGGTGACTCGCAGCGCCGCGTGAGCACGCGCGCTCGGGGGCAGGTGCAGAATGCCGGGGACGACCACTGGGAGATGTCGTGCTGCACATCCGGCTGAGCCGGATCGCCGCGGACCCGCCCGCGCTGGACGACTGCGTCGCCTACATCAAGAGCGAGGCCCGGCGGGCGGTGGAGGTCCGCCCGGGCAGCCTGGGCATCTCGGTGCTGGCGGACCGGGCGGAGGGCGCAGCGCTATTCGGGTCGGTCTGGGCGTCTTCGGAGGCGATGAGCGTGAGCGAGGAGACAGAAGCGCCGCTGCGCGCGGAACTGGCCAAGCGGGCCGGCCCGCCGGTAACCGTCGAGGAGTACCAGGTCCCCATCTCCGTCATCTTCGACTATGCGATCCTGCTGCTGGGCGGGCAGGCGGTCCGGCTGACGCAGATCCAGGTCAAGCCGTCACAGGTCGACGACGTCATCGAGGTGGTCGGCGACGAAGTCGTCCCGTCGGTGTCCGAGGCTGCCGGTTTCCGCGGCGTGCTGCTGTTCGCCGACCCGGCCTCGGGGCGCATGATCAGCGAGACGATATGGCGGGACCCGCGAGCGCGGGCGGCCGCCCCAAGCGTCGCCGCGACCATCCGGAGCGAATTCCCCCACGAGGCGGGCAGCGATATCCCCGGATTCCCCGATGAGGGCGGCGCCGAGATCCGCGGCGTCACGGACTACCGCCTCGTGTTCAGCTCTATCCGGGACCCCTGACTGCGCCATAACTGCCAGCTGATCGCGAGGTTCGCCGAAGCGGTCGCACAGGTGGGTCAACGCCAGCCGAGAGCCCCCTCGCGGGTCTCCGGTGATCAAGCCGAGCCACTTGCCGCGCTATCTATCTCCGGCGGCGCAGGTGACGGCTCAGGTCGCCGACGAGATCGACTGGGACGCGCCGTTCGGCGAAGATCCACCGCCCGTTGCGGAGTTCCCTGGGCGACCAGAGTCGGTACGCCGGTTTCCTCAGGTCCTGGGAAGCGGGTTAGCGGTTGGTCTTGATGAACGCCAGGACTGTGTCGGCGACGTCTCGCCAGCCGCTGTCCTCGCACCAGGTCGCGCAGCGACTGATAGGGAAGCAGCTCCATGATGATCCACGGGTGGCCGTCTTCCTCGAGGATGTCGTAGATGCGGACCACGTTCAGGTGCGCGAGGCGGCCGGCCATCTGGGCTTCCCTGACGGCCCGGCGGCAGGCGATCTCCTGCTCGGCCTCGGTGAAGTGCGGCGGCCAGACGAGCTCTTTCACGGCCACGTCGCGTTTGAGCAGCTCGTCGCGGGCCTGCCAGACCACGCCCATCCCGCCTCGGCCGATGACAGCACTGAGCCTGTAGCGTCCGGCAAGCAGACGTCCCGTCTCAGTCAGCTCCATGTCGTCCCGGCTACCCCGGAGATATGGCGCATAACGATCAATGGTGAAATAGCACCAGCCGAGTTGATTAAACAGAATTGAACACTGCCCGCCCATCTCACGGCTGCGGACCGTTCTCAACCCGATCTGACCGGGCGGGCGCGAAGGCAGCGACGATTCAGCGGGTGCCCATCGGCCGGGCGTTCACGGCGGATCACGCGCGCGTCCGCGGCGCCCAGCCCGAGCGCGACGGCGCGGACGATACCGCGACCGGCGCCGGTGAGGCTTCGTCGAAGACGAGACCGGGCTGGGACTTGACCTGGCCAGGACCTCGACCCTGGATCCCAAGATCGCGGCGTTGCTTCAACTAGGGATATGGGTCACCACCGGGTCATCAGCTGTCTGCCTCGAATGGAGCGCCGCGCGGGCGCTCGCGGCGGGCACCGCAGACGACGAGATCGCCGATGTGCTGCTGGCAATCGCCCCCGTGACCGGGCTCGGCCGGGTCGTCTGCGGATGATCCGCTAGCCGCTGCTCGTTGCCACGACGACGGCGTACCTGTGCTCGTCGTTCCGTTACTCGTTCAGGCTCAAGCACGTCCCGTTGGACGTCTTTCAGAGAAACTTCGGAGCTTGACGTTGGGACACCAGCCGTTTGGTCGCGAATCGCGGGGGTAGCGGCGCGGACGCTGCCGCTGGGCAGCGGTTTTGATACTCGAATTACCAGGACGGTACGGGTGCAACATTTCATCAGCTCCTACGGATACCTGGCCATACTCGTGCTGATGATGGCTGAGTCGGCCTGCATACCAGTTCCCTCCGAGCTCACGATGCCCTTCGGCGGAGCGATAGCGGCCGGCGCCGTAGCTGGGGTTCACCTCAGCCTGGCGCTGGTCATCGTGGTCGGGGTGGCGGGCAATGTGATCGGCAGCTATCTGGCCTGGGTGGTTGGCCGGTACGGCGGCGAGGCGGCCACGCGCCGATGGTCTTCGTTCCTCGGCGGTCGGACCGGCATCGAGCGGTCGCAGCGCTGGTTCGATCGCTATGGCGGGCGGGCCGTCTTGATCGGGCGCCTGATACCGGTAGTGCGGACGTTCATCTCGCTGCCTGCGGGTTACGCCCACATGCGGTCATTTCGTTTCGGCGTCTATACCGCGGTTGGTTGCGTCCCCTGGATCGGCGGCCTGGCCTGGGCCGGGTACGCGGCCGGGGCTAACTGGCAGCATGTGCAGCATCTGGTGAGCACCCCCACCTATATCATCGCCGGGCTGGTCGCCCTGCTGGTGATCGCCGCGGTGGTCGCGGTCATCGTGCGTCGGCGGAAGCGGTCATCGGCAGCCCAGTCGGGGCCAGCGACCGATTCAGCGCCTGTGGGTTCGGGACCGCAGCAGAGAACGGGCTGACATGGCCAGCGCGGGCACCGGGGAGCGGATCGAACGCCAGCAGCTGCGGCAGCGGGAGCGGCGGGCGCGTCTCTCCCGGCGCGTCCGGTCAGCCATGGCGGCGATTGGCGCCGTCTGAACCGCCGGATGCAGCGATGATTGAGACGCTCGCGTGAGCGCTCGCCGGTCCCGCGTGGCGCCTAAATCGGCTTGCCTGACAGGACGACCTCGGTGATCGATGCGGAGGTGGTCGATGGCATTGATGATCAGCTCGGGTTCGGTGCGGGTGCTGTAATCGGGGTGGACGTCGATCCACCGGACGGTGCGGCCGGCACCGAGGATGACGGTGGCGGGCATCGGCAGGGTGACGGTGCCGTCGGCGTTGACGCCGGTCAGGTCGAGTCCGAGGTGCAGCTGGGCGGCGCGGGCCTCGGGCGACGGGCGGGTGAGGATGCCCAGGCGCCCGGCGATGGTGTTGCCGGGATCGGAGACGACGGTGAAGGCCAGGCCGTGCTTCTGCTGCATGGTCAGCGACCCGTCCGGTTTCTGCGGGCTGATCGCGACGAGCGGGATGCCGCGCTCGGTGAGATGCGGGAGCAGCTGCGTCTGGTAGGCGGACAGGGCGATGTTGCAGTACGGGCACCAGGCGCCCCGGTAGAGGACCAGGACCGACGTGCCGCTCCCGGCTGCGGCGTACAGGGTGGTGGCGGCTCCGTGCACGTCGAGCAGCTCCGCGTCGGGCAGGACGGTCCCGACGGGGGCGATGCCGGCTGGCGCGCTGGCCGCCAGCTCAGCCTGTTCGCGGGCGAAGGCGCCCATGGGCTCGGCGGGCGGGTCGGCCGCCATCGTGGCGTGCATCTGCGCGACGCGCTCGGCGATCGTGGACGGGCTGGTCATTGCTGGGCTCCTGCCGCTAGCAGTGGTCGGGCGGCGGGGCGCTGCTGGGGCGCCCCGCCTTACCGGGTGAGCGTCACGCGAGGGCCTCGCCTTACCTCCGCAAGCAGAACGGGATGCCGAACCGCAAGCGCCTGACCGTAACAGCCGGCCTGTGCCCCGGGACTGCGGGTGTGGGAGCGGTTCTGCAGATCTCGACAGTGGAGGAACAATGAGAATCACGAATGACCGTCGCGCTCGGTCGGCCGGACCGGGGGCGTGGGCCGGAGATGCCCGCCCGTTCGGCGCCAGGCGCCTGCTGGCGTCGCGGTGGCGGGTCCCGGTCGCGCTCAGCGCGGTCGCGGCCGGGGCCGTGCTCGCCGCTCCGGCGGTGGCGTCGGCTTCGTCCTTCCCGTCTCCGGTCACCGGGCACGTGTACCTCGACGACAACGCCGCGGGCGCGAACACGATCGCGGCGTTTGACCGGCACGCCGACGGGTCGCTGACCCCGCTTCCCGGCTCCCCCTTCGCCGCCGGGGGCGCCGGTACCGGGGCGGGCCTGGCGTCCGAGGGAGCGGTGCAGATCGCGGACGGCGGCCGGCTCCTGCTGGCCGCCGACGCGGGCAGCAACCAGGTCTCGGCGCTGCGCATCCAGCCGGACGGGTCGCTGCGCCTGGCGAGCGTGGTGTCCTCGAACGGCGTCCTGCCAGTCAGCATCGCGGTGCACGGCAGCCTGGTCTACGTCGCCAACGCCGGCCCGGCCGGCAGCAACTACACCGGTTTCCGGCTCGCTCCGCTGGGCACCCTGACGCCGGTGCCCGGGTCGACCGTAGCGCTGCCCGCTGGCGCCCAGCCCGGTGACGTGCTGTTCAACGGCACCGGCACCAAGCTGGTCGGCACGCGGGTGGGGACCTCGCAGATCGACAGCTTCACCGTAGGACTGGGCGGGCGGCTGACGGCGGCCCCGGGCTCGCCGTTCACCGCCCAGGGAACCGGCCCGTTCGGCAGCCAGTTCCGGCCGACCAACCCCGGCCAGTTGTTCGTGTCCAACGCCCACAACGGCACCGGGCTGGGCACGGTCTCGGCATTCACCGACTCGCGCGCCGGGGTGCTCGCCCCGATCGGGAGCTCCCCGGTCCCCGACCAGCAGACGGCACCGTGCTGGGTCACGATCACCCCGGACGGCCGCTACCTGTTCGCGGTCAACACCGGGTCGGGCACCATCTCGCGGTACTCGATCGCCCCGGGCGGCGCCCTGACGCTGCTTGGCAGCACCCAGGTCTCTGCTAACGGCGGCGTCGGCGCCGTCGACCCCGGGCTGAGCCCGGACGGCCGCTACCTGTACGTCAACGAGAGCAAGATCGCGTCGGTCGGCGCCTTCGGCGTCAGCCGCGGTGGCAACCTGACCGAGCTGCCCGGCTCACCCACCCCCCTGCCCGCAGGGGCCACCCCGGCCGGCATCGCAGTGAGCTAGCCGGGAGCCTGCCGAGCTTGTGCCGATGGCCGGTGACCGGGTACCCGGTCACCGGCCATCGCTCTGGTGTCGATCGTGGCCGGGCCGCACCACGCAACTGCTCTTGCCGCAGGCAGGTAACTCGGAGGTAAGACGACAGCGCGTTTCTGCCGCTGACTAGTGCGATGGACACCTCTCTGCCTCACCCGGGCCAAGCTGACTGCCAAGGGAGCCTCACGATGGCACTGCGACCAGGAACTCGTTTCCCGGCTCCGGCACCCACCATGCCTGTCGGCCCGGCGGTGAGCGCACCGGGCCCGTTGGGGGCGCCGACGGCCGGGGACCTGGCCCGTGCCTGAAGACCCGGACTCAGAACTGATCAACCGGGTGCGCGTCGGCGATGAGGGCGCATTCGCCGAGCTGGCCGGGAAATACCAGAGCTCCATGCTGTCCATCGCCCGGGGCTATGTGCCGAGCGGCGCGGTGGCAGAGGAAGTGGTCCAGGAAGCCTGGATCGGGGTCCTGCGGGGCATCGGCCGGTTCGAGCGCCGCTCGTCGTTCCGCACCTGGCTATTCCGCATCCTGGTTAACCGGGCCATCAGCGCCGGCGTCCGGGAACACCGGAGCGTACCCGTGGCCGACATCGGGCCCGTCGTCGACGCTTCCTGTTTCGGCGCGGGCGGCACCTGGCAGGCGCCGCCTGAAGCCTGGGCTGACCAGGTGGACGACCAGGTGGTCGCGGCGAAGATGGCCGCCCGGATCCTGGCTGCCATCGATGAGCTCCCGCTCCAGCAGAGAGAAGTCGTAACGCTGCGCGACGTACAAGGGATGAGCAGCGGGGAAGTCTGCGCCGTCCTCGATATCAGCAACGCCAACCAGCGGGTGCTCTTGCACCGCGGCCGCAGTAAGCTACGCCAGGTCATCGGCTCCGAGTTCGGGAGAGGCCGGTGAGCCGCCTGAGGTTCAGGCCCCGTCGGGACGTCGTCTGCCGGGAGGCAGTCGAGCTTGTCACCGACTACCTCGAAGACGCCCTGTCACAGGCGCGGCGCCGCCGGTTCGAAAGCGCACCTCGCGCACTGCCCTGACTGCCCCGAATACCTCGCCCAGATGCGCGCTATCGTCATGCTGGCCGGAAGCGTCACGCCCGATGACCTCACGCCGCGCATGCGAGAGGAGTTCATCAGCCTATACCGCCGATGGCGGGACGATGAGGCACGTGACCTGCTATAGGACGCCGTCGCCTCGGCCGATGCCGCAATGGCGACGGGTGGGTGCGGGTAGCGTGGCATCCGTGGAACTTGCCGGACCCACGGCGCGGGAGCTCGACGCGGAGTCCGCGGACTGGCTGCGCCGCCTTTCGGCCGGAGCTGGCGCGCTGCGGCAGCAAGCCGAGCGTGACCTGCACGCCCGGCTGGTGCGGATCGCGCTGGCCGAGGTGAGCAGGCGGTCGGCCAGCACCCCGGTCACCGGCCCCGAGCTCACCGATGTGGCGCACCAGGCCGCCGACGACGCGATGCTCGCGATCCTCGCCAAGATCGCCGACTTCCGGGGCGAGAGCCGCTTCATCACCTGGGCGTACCGGTTCGTCATCCTCGAGGTGTCAAGCAAGCTCGGCCGTCACTACTGGCGCAACCCGCCGGTCACGCTCGACGCCGCGCAGTGGGAGCGGCTTCCCGACCGGCTCGGGATCGACCCGGAGCAGCATGCGGTATCGGCGGGCATCCTCGCCGAGGTGCGCCGGGTCGTCGAGGACGAGCTGACCGCGCACCAGCGGCGGGTCTTCGTGGCGGTCGTGGTCGACGGGATACCGCTCGACGCGCTGGCCGCGAGGCTGAGCCTGCAGCGCAACGCCATCTATAAGGTGATTTTCGACGCGAGGCGTAAGATCCGCCGGGCGCTGGTCGCAAACGGCTATCTGGAAGACGGGGGCTTGGAGCGACGATGAGTCAGTGGGAGAGACTGGACAGGTTCCTGCGGACCGACCCGCGCGACGTCGGCTGCGAGGAGGCGATGGCCGTCCTGCACATCTATGTCGACCTCATTGTTGCGGGCGAGGACGCGGCGGGGCGCTACCCCGGCGTCGCCGCCCATCTGGCGGCCTGCGGGCCGTGCGCCGAGGACTTCACCGGGCTGCTCGCCGCCGTCGCCAGTGACTGACCGCGAGGTGCTGGCGTTCGACCTGTACGGGACGCTCGTCGACCCGGTCGCCGTCTCCAGCGAGCTTGACCAGGTCCTCGGCGGATCCGACGGCGCCGAGGTGGCGCGGCTGTGGCGGGTCAAGCAGCTGGAGTACTCATTCCGGCTCACCGCGATGGGGCGCTACGAGGACTTCCGCTGGGTGACGTCACGCGCGCTCGACTTCGCTCTCTCCTCCACCGGCGCGGACCTGCCGGGCGACCAGACCAGGCGGCTCATCGAGCTATATGACCACCTGCGGCCGTTCCCGGACGTGGTCCCCGCGCTGCGGGCGCTGGCCGGCCTGGGGTACGAGCTCGCGGTGCTCTCCAACGGCAGCCCCGCCATGATCAGGAACTGCCTGGCCAACAGCGGCCTCGACGAGTTCTTCGGCCAGCGGGTCAGCGCAGACGAGGTCCGAGTCTTCAAGCCGTCGCCCATCGTGTACCGGCACGCGGCCGAGCGGCTGGCCGTGCCGATCAGCCGGATCCGGCTTGTCACCTGCAACGCGTTCGACAGCGTCGGCGCGAGCGCGGCCGGAATGCGCACGGCCTGGGTGAACCGCTCCGCCGCCCCGTTCGACACGATCGGCGCGCAGCCCGACCTCACCGTGCCCGCCCTCGACCGCCTGCCGGCGGCACTGCGACAGTAGGGGACATCCGAGCCGACGGGAGCGGGCGCGAGATCGCAGGTAAGACGGGGCGCTCCGGCGCCGCTTACCGGCAGGCGGGTTTCATCGGATGCCCGGCCTGGCAAACGATCAGGGAGGATTTCATCATGGGCGTGAAGCTGGGGTTCCTGGTAACGCTTGAGGCCAAGGACGGGAAGGGCGAAGAGCTAGGCGAGTTCCTGCGGGCCGGCCGCGAGTTCGCGGCCGCTGAGGAGGAGACAGTCACCTGGTACGCGTTCCGGATCGACGCGACCCACTACGGGATCTTCGATACCTTCGCCAGCGAGAACGGACGCCAGGCGCACATCGCCGGCCCCCTGGCCGAGGCGCTCGGCAAGGCCGCCGACGAGCTGCTGGCGAGCGATCCCTCCATCAGGCCGGTGGACGTCATCGCCGTCAAGTAAACCCGGATTCCGCGGCCGCTGGCGGTGACGGGGCACGCGACCATCGCCAGCGGCGCTCGCGGGGCGCTCAGGTCCGCACGGGAGCGATGCTGACGTCCCAGATGGCGCCGGTGTCGTCGCCGGCCAGGTGGGCGAGCAGGGCTGCCGCGGAGTGCTCGGGGGTGATCAGGACCCCGTCGGCGAAGTTCTTGTTGAACCGCTCGTGCAGGCCAGCCCCGATGCGCCCGGGATCCTGGCCGCGGATCCAGGCCTGCATCGCGGTGTCGACACCGCCCGGACGGTAGGCGTTGACGGTGACGCCGGTGCCGCGGAGTTCGGCGGCGAGGTTGACGGTGTGGGCCTCGAGCGCGGCCTTGGTGGTGGCGTAGGCGTTGCCGCGGACCATGCCGGCCGGGTAGGCGGCGATCGCGCTGGAGATGTTGACGACGCGGCCCCAGCGGGCGTCGAGCATGCCTGGCAGGACGGCGGCGGCGAGCGCGGCGGGGGCGACGACGTTGACTTCGAAGGCCAGGCGCAGCTCCCCGGCCGGGATGGCGGTGGTGGGGCCGAGCGGCTCGACGGTGGCCGCGTTGTTAACCAGGATGTCGACGCGGCCCGCCGCGAGCACGGCCACTGCCGCGCGGCCGCGGTCCTCCTCATCGGACAGGTCGGCGGGCACGACGCTGACCTGCCCGGCGGGCACGCCCCGCTCGCGCAGCAGGATCCGGGTCTCCTCCAGCTGCCCGGCGGTGCGGGCGAGCAGGATCACGCGGGCGCCGGCGTCGGCCAGCCCGAGCGCGATGGCGCGGCCGATACCTCGCCCGGACCCGGTGATCAGTGCGGTCTTGCCAGCGAAGTCAGCTGTCACGGCGGTCTCCCTTGGGTGGATGCTGCGGGCCGCAAGGCCCGTCCGTCGCCGGCCCACGCGTGACCGGCAATCGGTTGGCGTCGCGGCGGCCCGCTCGTCTTACCTGTGCGCTCCCGGATGCCATTCATCGGTAAGACCCGGGGCGGGGGTGACGCCTAACCGCCCTTGTCCGAATCATCGGGACCAACCTTGAAGAGAACCGCGATGCCCCGGCGCAACCCCGGTGACTCGTTCCCCAAGCTGACGCTCAGCACCACCGACGGCCAAATTGTTGCGCCGGGAGTGCGTCGACAGCCGGCGTCAGTGAGGAGATCTTCCCGGCCGCGACCGCCAGCACGACCCGCATCAGGTCGTGGAAGTGGCGCTCGCGGGCGAGCTCACCTGGTGTCGTCGGTTGGGGCGGTGGCGGCGGCTTTGGCGGCCAGGACGGCGTCGCTGAGCGCGGTGATGTCGTAGCTGCCGTAGTGGCGGCGGCCGTTGATGAAGAAGGTCGGCGTGCCGGTGACGTCGCTGAGGTCGGCGGTATCGACGTCCTCGGCGATCCGCGCGGCGCCTGCGCGCTTGCGGAGCCGCTCGGCGAATCGCTCGCCGTCGAGCCCGAGGTCGCCGGCGTAACGGGTCAGGTCGCGCGGCTGGAGGGCGTCCTGGTGGCGCAGGAGCAGGTCGTGCATCCCCCAGAACGCGCCCTGGTCCGCGGCGGCCTCGGCGGCCTCGGCGGCGAGCTGCGCGTGCGGGTGGACGTCGTTGAGCGGGAGGTGGCGCCACACGTACCGGACGTCGCCGTGGCCCGCGAGCAGTTCGCGGAGGGCGGGCTCGGCCTGGCCGCAGTAGGGGCACTCGAAGTCGCCGTACTCCACGATGGTGACCGGCGCCCGGGCGGGGCCGCGGATGCGGTCGCGGGCCGGGTCGACCGGGGCGCCGAGGTCGGTGATGACCTCCGCGCGCCCGAGCAGGGCGCGGACCTGCAGCCGGGCCGGCAGCAGGCCGGCGGCGCGGAAGGTCAGCCAGGTGAGCGCCGGCGCGGCGAGCACGGTGGACAGGACGCCGAGCTTGGCTTCCTGCAGCTGGGCGCCGGTGAAGGCGAGGGTCGCGATCAGGATGGACACCGCGAAGCCGATTCCGGCGATCGTGCCCACGCCCGCGACGGTCACCCAGCCGACCGGCGGCCCGAGCCGTCCCCGGCTCAGCCGGGTGAGCAGCCACGACGCGCCGGTGATGCCGAGCGGCTTGCCCGCGACGTAGCCGATGAGGATGCCCAGGGTGATGGGGGAGGTGTAGGCGCGGGCGAGGAAGGCGCCGCCGAGCGGGATGCCCGCGTTGGCGAGCGCGAACAGCGGGACGATGAGGTAGCTGGTCCAGGGATGGTACAGCTGCTGGAGCCGCTCGTTCGGGGACAGCGCCGTGGCGAGCCCGGCGCGCGCCGACTGCGCCAGGTCGGGGGTCGGCTGCTCGCGGAAGCTGCGGAACAGGTCGCTGGCCCGTTCCAGGTCGGCCCGGGACGCCGGGTAGGCGACGGTCAGCAGCCCCATCACCAGCCCGACGACCACCGGGTCGACGCCGGACTTCAGGACCGCGACCCACGCCGCGATCCCCGCCGCCGCGTAGACGGCCCCGGCCCGGATCCCGGCCCGGCGCAGGAGCAGGATCACGGCGAAGATCCCGGCCGCGACGCCCAGCGGGACCAGGACGACGGCGTTGCTGTAGGCGGCGCCGATCACCACCAGCGAGACCAGGTCATCGACGACCGCGACCGACAGCAGGAACGCGCGCACCCGGTCGGGGAACCGGGGCCCGGTCAGCGCCAGCGTCCCGAGCGCGAACGCCGAGTCCGTCGACATGGCCGCGCCCCAGCCGTGAGCGGCCGGGCCGCCGGCGTTGAAGGCCAGGTAGATGACGACGGGGACGGCCAGCCCGCCCAGGCCGGCCGCGACGGGCAGCGCCAGCCGGGCCCGCTCGCGCAGTTCGCCCATGTCGAACTCGCGGCGGGCCTCCAGGCCGAAGACGAAGAAGAAGAACGTCATCAGCCCGCTGTTGACCCACTCGCGCAGGTCCAGCGACACCCCGGTATTGACGAGCCGGACCGACAGCCGGGCGCCCCAGACGGCCTCATACGACGACGCGCTGATGTTTACCCAGACCAGCGCGGCCACCGCCATGCCCAGCAGCACTGCCGCGCTGCCGGTCTCCGTGCGCAGGAACACCCGCAGCGGCGTCTGCAGATTCCGCGCCCACGCCGTCCGCCCGGAAAACGGGTGCACCCCCGCCGGCGGCCCCTCCTCAGACACGGCATTCCTCCCCCGCGGAGGCCGCACGAGCCCGGACAGCGCCGGCCAGCAGCTACCGACCGGACGCGCGGCTAGCTCCACCTCCGGAAAGGCCATGCTAACGGCAGCGCCCGCCCGCCGCGCGTCGGCACCGTGCTGCCAGGCCCGCCAGCGCGGCGGCCCGCTCCAGGCCGGGCCTCCCGGTTCTCATCACGTCAGGCTTCGATCCCCGGCCGGGGTACCACGGCCTCTTCAGGTCCTGCGGGAGGCGGGGCTGGTCGAGGTGCGCCAGGAGGCGCGGCGGCGCGTTGACAGCCTGCGTCCCGGGCCGCTCGCCAAGGTGGATGAATGGCGCGGCCCGCGTGAAATTCACTGGTAAGACCTCGGGCGGGAAGGACGCGTACGTCTAGACGGTCGCGTCCGGCACCGTTCCCTGGCAACCGTGAAGGAGAACCGCCATGCCCCTGCTCAAACCCGGCGACCCGTTCCCCCAGCTGACGATCGGCACAACCGACGGCCGGGCGCTCGCCCTTCCGGGCGCGTTCGCCGGCGGCTTCGCCGTCGTGCTCTTCTACCGGGGCGCCTGGTGCCCGTACTGCAACGCGCAGCTGCGAGCGTTCGAACGGGCCGGGCAGGCGCTGGCGGACGCCGGCATCCGCGTCGCAGCCATCTCGGTCGACGACAAGGAGACCACCGCCGCGCTGGTCGCCAGGCACAAGCTGACCTTCCCCGTCGGCTACGGGGCCGACGCTGAAGCGGTCGCCGCCATCACCGGCGCCTTCGTCAACCCCGGCCCGGTGTACCTGCAGTCCACCGGTTTCGTGCTCGACCCGGCGGGCAACGTCATCGTCAGCGTGTACTCAAGCGGCGCCATCGGGCGGCTCGTCCCCGACGACGTCATCGGCTTGGTCCGCTACCTGCGCGAGCACTCGGCTCCCGCGACGGCGTGAGAGGACAGGAGAGGCAGCATGACGGACGCGAATATCCGCTTCTACTTCGACCCGGTATGCCCGTTCGCCTGGATGACGAGCAAGTGGGTGCGCATGGTCGCCGCGCAGCGGGACTACACCGTCGACTGGCGGTTCATCTCGCTCCGCCTGATCAACTCCGGGATCGACTACGACAGCCACTTCCCCGCCGGCTACGAGGAAGGGCACGCCTCCGGGCTGCGGCTGCTGCGGGTCGCGGCGCGGGTCCGGGCTGAGCACGGCCGGACCGCGGTCGGATCGTTCTACGAGACCGTCAGCGGCGAGATCTTCGACGCCCCCGGCGCCGCGGAGCTGGCACCCGCGACCCGGGGCAGCCGCGCCTTCGTCGAGCCGCTGCTTGCCAGGGCGGGCCTGCCCGCCAGGCTGGCGGACGCTCTCGACGACACGCGATGGGACGAGGAGATCCGCGCCGAAGGTGACGAGGGGCTCTCACTGACCGGCAGGGACGTCGGCACGCCGATCATTCACTTCAGCCCCCCGGAGGGCACTGCCTTCTTCGGGCCGGTGATCAGTCGGCTCCCGGCCCGGGAGGACGCGGTCCGGCTCTGGGACTACGTCACCGGCCTGGCCGGCTTCCCGGGCTTCGCCGAGCTCAAGCGCAGCCTGCGCGAGCGGCCGCAGCTCCGCAGCTTCGGCGTGGAGCCCGGCACGGCCGGGGCAGCGGAGGACTGGCACGCCGGCAGCCGCAAACCGGCGTCTTAGCCTCAGCCCGCTTCGGTGCCGGGCGCGCTCGCATCGCGCCCTGGGTGGCGAACAGTTGTCCGGCCACGCTGGTCTGGAAGAGGCGATCGAAGTCGGCCTGGGTGATGGCTTCCAGCGCTCCGAAGTGCTCGACCCCGGCGTTGCTGACCAGCAGATCCAGGCCGCCGAGCTCGGATGCCGCCGCGCCGACTAGCTCGTGGGCCTGCGCCGCGTCGCTGACATCGGCCGGGAAAGCCGACGCGGCACATCCGTTGTCGCGGAGTTCGCCGACGAGAGCATCGGCGGCGGCCCGATCGGATCGATGGTTGACCGCGACTGCGGCTCCCTGGGAGGCGAGCCGCCGCACGATCGCGGCGCCGATTCCGCGGCTGCCTCCGAGTCCTTGGCCGCCCGTCCCCTTTCGACGCTCACACTAGTCAGATATCTTTACTACTGTAGTCGTACAGCAGAACCGATGGCGACAGCGACAGGCGCGAGGTCGCCGGAGCCGGATGGCGCGTGCGAACGCAGAGAGCGCAGCGCCGCGCACGCGCCGCCGCGGTCGGGTCGGCGGCGAGCTGGCTGGGCAGCGTTGGCGTAGGGTGTGAACCTCGTGGGATCAGGGCGGGCGACGGGAGCCGAGGGCGGCATGGACGACGAGCAGCGGGTTGATCTAGGGGTGTCGTTGCTCATCCCGTACCGGTACACCGAGGACCGGGTATTCCGGGCCCTCCAGGATGCCGGGTTCGACGACTGGACCCTCGCCCAGTGCCGGCTGTTTCAGCGCATCGCCCCGGATGGTTCGCGCCTCACGGACCTCGCTGACCAGGCGCAAATGAGCAAGCAGAGCGCCGGCGTGCTGGTCGATCAACTGGAGCGCCTGGGCTATGTCCGCCGGGTCCCCGACCCCGCGGACGGCCGCGCCCGGCTGATCGTGATCGAGCAGCGTGGCCGGCGGGCGGTCGAGGTGGCCACGGCTACACTCGACGAGATCTTCGCGGAGTGGAAGGCCTACCTGGGCACCCGCAACTTCACGTTGCTGCAGCAGATCCTGGATCAACTCCGCGAGATCACCGACCCCTACGCGCGGTAAACCCGGCCGCGCCGAGCCGTCCACCCGAGCCGCCGGAGCGCCGACGGGCGCCGGCGGGCGCCAGCAGCTTCGACTCTGCCTTGACATAGTCAGCAACATTGATTAACTTAGTAAATGTTCCTGACGACTTTCGGGCGATGGGCAAGCGGTGCAGATTCGCGCTACCACCTCGCCGATGTCGGGAACGCCCCACCGCGGGGCACCGACGATCTTCACTCACACCGCACCCCTCTCGAAGGGAAACACCATGTCCACTGTCATCACCGGAGCATCAGGTCACCTCGGCCGGCTCGTCGTCGATCAACTTCTCGCCGCCGGAACTCCGCCGGCGCAGATCGTGGCCACCGGCCGAGACGCTGGCAAACTCGCCGACCTCGCGCAGAACGGGGTCACGGTGCGGCGCGCGGACTTCGCCGACCCGAGCACCCTCGACGACGCGTTCGCAGGCGCCGACGCGATGGTGCTGGTCTCGACGACGACAGTCGGGGAGCGGTTCGACAACGCCCGCAACGCCATCGACGCGGCCGCCCGGGCGGGTGTGTCCCAGATCGTGTACACCAGCATCGTCAACGCCCCGACCGCGCAGATGACGCTCGCCGACGCCCATCGCCGCACCGAGGACTACCTGCGTGACAGCGGTTCGGCGTTCGTCATCCTGCGCAACGGTTGGTACCTGGAGAACTACACCGACCAGCTCCCGATGATCACCCGGTATCGCGCGTTGCTCGGCAGCGCGCGCGACGGTCTCGTCAGCGCGGCCAGCCGACGCGACTACGCGGCCGCCGCCGCCGCGGTGCTGACGCAGGACGGGCACCTCGGGGCGACCTACGAGCTGGGCGGAACGCCGTTCACCCTGACCGAGCTCGCCGCCACGATCAGTGACGTCCTCGGCACCCACATCGCCTACCAGGACATGTCGGTCGCTGACTACACCGCCGCCCTGACCGCTGCGGGGCTGCCCCCCGAGATGGCCGCCGCCGTCGCCGACGCCGACGCCGGCCTGGCTCGCGGAGAGCTGTTCACCGCGAGCGGCGACCTGGTAAAGCTCATCGGCCTGCCGGCAACCACCGCGCACGAAGCCGTCCAGAACGCCGCGACCGTCGGGGGGTCACGGTGAGCGCCTCCGGACCCGGCGTCGATACCCACGAGATGGTCCTGATCCGCCGCGTCATCCGGCGCGAGTTCGGTCGGCTCCCCCGACTGTTCCGCTCCGCGGCCAATGACAATGCAGCCGGAACAGGAGATCAGCTTCCAATGACATCGCTCAGCCGGCCTCAGACGCCGCCGACCGGTGGGCCTTCCTTCAACGGCCCGAAAACCTGCGACGCGAGCGCGATGCTCGAAATCCACCGGGCGCTCCGGCGCTCCTTCGGCGAAGCCACAGTGCTCGTGGACGGGGTGGCCGACGGCGACGCGAGGCACGCGAGGGCCGTCGCCACGCAACTCAGCTTGATCTCGACTGCGCTCCACGCCCACCACGAGGGGGAGGACTCACGACTGTGGGACATGGTGAGCGACCGGGCGCCCGCATGCGTCCTTCACGTCGACCGGATGAAGCGTCAGCACGCCGGCATGGCGGCGCACCTGGAGGACCTCGACCGGGCCTTGCCGGCCTGGCGCGCCACCGCGACGAAGGCAGCCGCCGAGCCCGTCCGCTCCGCCCTGGGCGGAGTGTCCGCGGCGATGGCCGAGCACTTCCCGGACGAAGAGGCCACCATCGTCCCGGCCATGGAGCATGTGCTCACCCAGAGCGAGGAGAAGTGGTTCGGCAGGCACGGCCGGGCGGCGACCCCGAAGGGCCAGCTGTGGAACATGGTCGGCGCCATCCTCGCCGCCCAGCCCGACGGGGGCGCCGCCTGGCTGAAGAAGAACATGCCCGGGCCCGCCGCGCTGGTATGGCGATGGATCGGCGCCCCGCGCTACGCGCGCTTCCGGGCGGCGCTGGAAGGCCGCTGATAGGAAGCGTCCCCCGGATCACCCGGCCGACCCGGCTTTTTCATCGG
Source organism: uncultured Actinomycetota bacterium (assembly GCA_963836195.1). GTDB lineage: Bacteria > Actinomycetota > Actinomycetes > Streptosporangiales > Streptosporangiaceae > Trebonia. Next base: position 28,904 of record CAWIIX010000010.1, read on the forward strand.
CCGCCCGGCTGTCGCCCGTTTCGCCGCGGACGTCGTCGACGCCGGCGCCCACATACGCGAGGCGCCGATCATCTCCCGGAATCAGAACCAGCCCGCCGCGCACTTCCGGCCAACCGCGGACCGGACGACCGCGCCCGGCGAGTCGCCCACCCGCACACCACGCTTCATCCAACCAGAACGGAGATCAGCTTCCAATGACGTCGCTCAGCCAACCCAAGACGCCGCCGCTGTACACGCCGCGCGGGAAAAGCCTCGCGCTGGTGCTGCTGGCGATGACCCAGTTCGTGATCGTGATCGACGCCTCGATCGTCAACGTCGCGTTGCCGTCGATCGGCGCCGCCCTGCACTTCGCGCCGGCTGACCTGTCGTGGGTCGTGAACGCGTACGTGCTGACCTTCGGCGGGTTTCTCCTGCTCGGCGGGCGGGCGGCCGACCTGCTCGGGCGCCGGCGCATGTTCATGCTCGGGCTGGTGGTGTTCTCCCTCGCCTCGCTCGCCGGCGGGATCGCCCAGTCCGCAGGCTGGCTGATCGCCGCCCGCGCGGCCCAGGGCCTGGGCGCGGCGATGGTCGCGCCGGCCGCGCTGTCGATCATCACCGTCACGTTCACCGAGGGCGCCGAGCGCAACCGCGCTCTCGGGATCTGGGGCGCGGTCGCCGGCGCCGGCGGCGCGGCCGGCGTGCTGCTCGGCGGGATCCTGACCAGCGGCCTGAGCTGGCGCTGGGTGCTGTTCGTCAACGTCCCGATCGGGCTCATCGCGGCGCTGCTCGCCCCGCGGACGCTCGCCGAGAGCCGCGCCGGGGACGGGACCACGACATTTGACCTGCCGGGAGCGGCGACCGTCACCGCCGGCCTGTCGCTGCTCGTCTACACCGTCGTCGACACCGCCAGCGTCGGCTGGGGATCGACGGCCACGCTGGCGCGCCTGGCCGGCGCGGCGGTCCTGCTGATCGCGTTCGTGGTGATCGAGCTGCGCCAGCGCCGCCCCTTGGTGCCGTTCTCGATCTTCCGGCTGCGGACGCTGCGGGGAGCGGACATCGTCGGGCTGCTGATCGGCATGTCCCTGTTCTCGATGTTCTTCTTCATCTCCCTCTACCTCCAAGACGTCCTGCGCTACTCGCCGATCAAGACCGGGATCGCCTACCTGCCGCTCGCGGTCGCGATCCTCCTTTCCGCCGCCGCCGCCTCCCGGCTCGTCACCCGCGTCGGCTTCAAGCCGCCCCTGATCGCCGGCGTACTGCTGGTCGCCGGCGGCCTGCTGTGGTTCTCGCAAGCACCAGCGACCGGCGGCTCGTTCGCCGCGGACGTCCTGGGCCCGTCGCTGCTCGCCGGCGCCGGGTTCGGGCCGGCGTTCGTGGCCGTGACGATCGCCGCCGTGACCGGAACCGAGCCGCACGAGGCGGGCCTGGCCTCCGGGCTGATCAACACCTCCCAGCAGGTCGGCGGCGCGCTCGGGCTCGCGATCCTCGCGACCGTCGCCGACAGCCGCACCCAGAGCCTGTTCCACGCCGGCGCCCGCAGCCCGGCCGCGGCGCTGACCAAGGGCTTCGACCTGGCGTTCCTCGTCGGCGCCGGCTTCGCCGTCGCCGGAGCGATCCTCGCCGCCGTGCTGATCTCCTCCCGCGACAGCCGCGAGCACGCGAAGGCCGCCCGCAGCGGCGCGGCCGCCAGCGCCGGCGCCGCGACCGTTCCCGCTGCCGCGGACCCGTCCCCTTCAGCGCGCGGGGCGCTCCGCCCCTGACCGGCCGCCGCGCCCCGCGCCGAACCCGCCCCGAAAACCCGAATACGACCGATGAGCTCCCGGAGGAACGATGAACCTGAGCGAAAACGAGAAGACAACGGTCCAGGCCGCGTCGGCCAGCCGGACGAATATGCGCCGCGAGGCCCGGAACCAGCTCGTGTTCCTGTCAGCGCAGTTCCTGCTCGGGATGGCGGTCAACCTGATCGGTCAGCCGTCGCAGACCACCGGGGCCGCTCACGCCGTCAGCACCGTGCTGCTCGGGCTGCACGTCGTGGTCGCGATCGGCCTGGTCGGAGGGGCCGTCATGGTCGTCCGGGCCGCCCGGGGCGGCGGGGACCGGCCGCGTCAGCTCGCACGCTCGGGCGCCGTCCTGATCGGCCTCACTGTCATCGCCGGGGTGATGACAGTGATCACCAAGAGCAACTGGTGGTCCTACGCCATGGCAGCCGGCTTCATCGCCTCCGTGCTGCTGTACGGGAGCCTGCTAGTGCGGGCGCAGAACCTGGCGCCGCAGCCAGAGCAACCGAGCTGATCCAGGTCCGCTCCCCCCGGTGGGCATCGCGCACCTGCCCAGCCTCGCCCACACGCGGGTGACACAGCTGGCTGGCGGTGCGGAGCGTGATGCCGGCCGGGAAGCCGGACGGAAACGGCTTGTCGCCCAGGAACCGGATGGCCACCACGTCGGCGATCATCGCCGAGAGCATGACGGTGAACAGGGCGTCCACGGCGAACTCGCGCAGGATGATCTCGACGCCGAAGAAACACTGCTCGCCCGGGCGACCGATCTCGGCGACGACTACTGTTGGTCGGGCTATGTGATGCTCAACGTGCTCCTGACCTTCGCGGAGTCCGGGGCCAGTCTGGGCGCCGGTTTGGCGGAAGTGGCCGATCCTGGCGGCGAAGCGGGTGCCGTTTTCTTTGCGACCTCGGCTGACATCGGGACCATCGACAGCTTTGACGTCAATCTACTCAGCGGCGAGTCGCTCAGCGTAGGCCTCGACCTAGATGATGATGAATTGCGAGAAGCGGTCGCCGATTCAGTAGCGATGCTCCGTCAGCTCATCGCCGGCACCGCGCCGCACGAGATCCTCGTGATTCAAATTAATTGAGCTAGCCGCATGCATGCTCCGGCCCAGGCCGAGTTCCCTTTGGCCGGCTACGATCCGCTGCTGCGCTGACTTCCTGTACGGTTTGGTGGCCCCGAGGGCCGCTCGCGCTGCCGACTCGGACGGCACAGCCGAACTCCCGCTCCGCTCCCGCTCGGGCTGGGAACCCTCACGGCGGCGCCCTCATCGGACATTGCGGGCAGGCGAGAAGCCAGCCCCGATTCGCGCACAAGTGTGCGGGCCGCCCTTGTCAAATCCGCCGCCCCGTTCGCAGGCGATCAACAGGCGTAAATACGCTCAATGGCCGGTAACAAGAGTGGTTACCGTTGACAAGATCGCCCCAATACCGCGCAGCAAACCGGAAGCAACCGCGCTACCCCCGGCCGCACTATGCACACCAAGCAGCAACCAGCCAACGATGAACACAGCAACAATCGCTGCGAACCGAGAAGAAACGGGGCCTCTGCCACCTTGCGCGTACCGCCAAATAACGATAATGGCAAGCACCACAAGCACGCCATCGGCGGCCGAATCATCGATAGGGACAGCGGACCCGGCCGCCGCAAGGATAGCTGTCACTGGGATATAGTCTCATTCACCAGGTACCAGGACAATGTCGCCAACGCCACAATTCTGTAGCGATACACTCCCGAATCCCGCATAAGAGGGAATTCGTAACTCGTCCGTGCAGTGTCATTCTGCTAGGAGTTGGGCAAGTCGCGTTGTTGGACGCCGCCCGGCCTGTCTCCCGTTTTCAAGACAACGCGACTATCAGAGTGATCGTGATCGGGCATATTGGGCCCGTGCGGGGACCGTGGCGCCCCGCGAGGGCCACAGGTCCTGCCGTGGGCGGCCCTTCCGTCCCGACGTGGGCGTGGGCGGTCAAGGACGAAGGTCCGGCCTGATCCGGACCTTCGCAGCTGTCCCAGGGCGTAATGGCGATTCAGCATTGGATCAGCGCGGTTGATGACTGCGAGACGGAGGACCCCGTGGACAGGCTGCCAACGCCCGTGATGATGTCCGATCCTGAACAGGCCGTGGCAGGCATCGCCGGTCATGTCGTGGGCGAGGCGGTGTGGGCGCCGTCGGTGCATAACACCCAGCCCTGGTGGTTCAGCGTGGATCATGGCGGACTGTGCCTGTACGCCGATCCGGCCCGGCAGTTGGCGGCCGGCGACCCTGACGGGCGCGAGATGCTAATCAGCTGCGGCGCGGCGCTGTTTACCGCCCGGCTGGCGCTGCGGGCGGCCGGCTGGATCCCCGAGGTGCAGGTACTCCCCGACCTGGGCCAGCCGCTGCTAGTCGCCCGGCTGAGCTGGCAGCACCGCTCAGCCCCCACTTGCTACGAGCGCCGGCTGTCCGACCATGTGCGCTCGCGGCGGGCATACCGGGGCGGTTTCGACCCGCTGCCGCTCGCCCCGGAGCTCATCACCTTCCTCCAGGACAGCGCGGCCAGGTACGAGACGACGCTGCTGGTCATCAACGACGAGGGCATCCGCGCGGCGCTCGCCGAGGCGGTGCAGGCAGCCGAGCGCGCCCTCAGCCTGGACAGCGCTCATGCCCGCGAGCTCACCGCCTGGACGTTGCCGCCGGGCAGCAGTCGGGCCGACGGGGTCCCGGCGAACGCTTACCCTGGTCGGGCCGAGCGGACCTTCCCGTACTTTCCGGCCCCGGACTTCGCCCGGGGACGCGGCTGGGGACTGCCGCCGCTGAGCACGGTGCCGGGCCGTTCGGCCGGGGTTGTCTCCCTCCTGGCGACCAGATCCGACGCACCGTCGGACTGGGTCAACGCAGGCCAGGCACTGCAGCGCATCCTCCTGACGAACGCGGCCTGGGGCGTGGCGACCGCGCTGCACAGCCAGCCGTTCGAGCTCGGCTGGGGACGTCGGCTGGCCGGTGCCGGGCCGGGCCTGTGCCCGCAGCTGCTGCTCCGCATGGGGACGACCGTTCAAGCCGCGGTCGGCGTGCGCCGCCCGCCAGCCAGCGTTCTGTTCACTGTCGCCTAGTGCCCGGACTTGAGTTGCCTTTTCACCAACGCCCCAGGGGTGTGTGCCGGGTCCCGGCGATGCGAGTAGCCGTGCGTTCCTGGCTTCACGGGCACCGCCGGGATGACGGCCGTGAAAAACTGGGAGTATGACAGATGGCATCGAACCGGTGACGTGGTCTGGCCGGCGGGCGGTCGTGACCGTCCCGGAGCATGTCGGCGGGCCGGACGCCGCCTTGATCGGAGAGCAGCTGCTTGGGGCACTCAGCCAGGGCGCTGTCACGCTGATCGCCGACATGTCGGCCACCAAGTCGTGCGACCCCGCCCTCGGCGGCGCGCTGGCCCGGGCCTACCAGCGGGCGGCGGCCAGCCAAGCGGAGCTGCGGCTGGTGACATCCGTGCCGGATGTCCAGCGCCTGGTCGCCGCAGACGGCCTGGACCGCCTGGTCTCGGTGTACTCCTCGCTCGAGGCGGCCCTCGGCGCCCGGACCAGAGGCTGGCCGGCCAACGGTGCCCTGACACCGTGGCTGCTGGAACGGGAGCAGCCCGGACGGGAGCTCGGCCCCACGCCTTCCACATCGGTGGACGAGACCGTGTTGCGGCAACTGATCGACGCCCTTGACGACGGGATTGCGCTGGCCGACCAAGACGGGACGATCGCGCTGGCGAACCGGCGGCTGGCGGACATGCTCGGCTACCAGCCAGGCGAGCTGGCCGGACAGCCCGTCGAGGCGCTGGTACCGGTTGGGCTGCGCGAAGCGCACCTCAGGCACCGCGCCGGCTACGCGCGCAGGCCCGCAGCCCGGCCGATGGCCGACAGGGCCCGGCTGGTCGCAGTGCGCCGCGACGGCGGCACTGTGCCGGTCACCATCACCCTGGCCCCGGTGCCGACGGAGGGCGGGCACCTCGTCCTGGCCGTCGTCAGGGATGCCGCCCACGCTCAGGAACGGGACGACGTCACGGCCATGCTCAGCGCCGCCGCCGCTCGGGAAGCGGAGCGCAGCCGGGAACTGCTTGACCGCGTGGTCGCGAACCTGTTTCACGCCGGACTGTCCCTGCAGGCCGCCGCCGACCTGCCGATCGACGTAGCCGGCGAGCGGATCAGCGAGGCACTCAGGCGGCTGGACGACTCCGTCCACCAGATCCGCGATCACATCTTCCGGTCCCGGCCGCCCGGCGGGCCGCTGTAGCAACCCGCACCTGCTTCCGGGCCCGCAAGTTCTCAGGCCCGGCGCCGGGCGTTCGTGGCTCTGCCCGGGACCTTCGCCCCTGCGGGTGGCCACGGCCGGCACCTACAGTACGGACATGGACACGCAACCCGACCAGATTCCCAGCCAGCGCTGCTGGGAGCTTCTGGCCATGGCATCGGTAGGACGCCTAGCCTTGTCGGTGCGGGCCCTGCCGGTCATCATGCCCGTCCAGTACTGCCTGACCGGACACAGGATCGCGGTCTGCCTCGGCCACCGCGAGATCCCCGAGCGGTCGCTGAACGACGCGGTCATCGCGTTCGCCGCGGACGCCATCGACGCCACGACCAGGTCCGGCTGGTCAGTCCAGATCCAGGGCAGGTCCTCCGTCTCCCGCTACCAGGGCTTCGCCACCGGCTGCGGCCAGCCCGCCGCCGGGCAGGTCGTGGAAATCGAGCCGGTGACAGTCAGCGGCCAGTACGTGTACCTGTGCCCCTTCATTGACACCCTCCTGACCGGCCTCAACGCCCCGCGTGACACAGGAAGCGCCGCCCCTGGGCATTCGTTAGCGCCGGGATGCCGCCGAGCGGACGAGGGCCGGCCAGCGGCTGAGGGGAGCGTGGCACGAGGAGGGTAAGTCCGGTCCGTTCGAAAAACTGATTTTTTCCTCCGAACGGACCGGGCCTACTCGCCGCAGGCAACCCGTCTCCTTCAGGCGATGGGGACCGCTCGCGTCGTCGCACGGACGAACACGCGGTCCCCGTGCCGCCACTGCCCGGTGACGTGCAGGCCGGCATCCGCCGCGGCCGCCAGCAAGGCGATCGTGCCCATGCGGGCCCAAGGGAAATTCGGTCCGCGCCGGCCGTCGGAGTGCTCGAACCACGCGGTCAGCTGCTCGTCGACGTTGCCGGGCTCGGCCTCGGCCAGGATCTGGCCGCCGGGGGCGAGCAGCTGGGCGCAGCGCTGCAGCAGCCGGGCAGGGCGGCCGCCGATACCGATGTTGCCGTCCGCGAGCAGCACCGTGGCCCAACGGCCGTGCCCGGGCAGCGGGTCGAACACCGAGCGGCGCAGGGCGGGCGCCCCGGCCCGGCGCGCCCGGGCCACCGCTGCCCGCGAGATATCCACGCCCAGCGCCGGTATTCCCCGCTCGGTCAGCGCCACCGTCAGCCGCCCGGGGCCGCAGCCCACGTCGAGGACCGGGCCGGAGCAATGCCGGAGCAGTTCCTCGTCGGCCGCGTCGGGCGGCCCGCACCACCGGGAGACCTGGAGCGGCAGCGCGCGGCCGTCAGCCGTCCGCAGGACCAGCGCCTCGGCCTGCTCGTGCAGCGCCTCTTCGTAGAGGGCGATCGCCCCTGGCATCATGCCGTTTCCCCAAGGACACCGTCGGCCTCGCTCAGGACCTCGGCGAGCTCCCGTGCCCGCGCCGCGAAACGGCTCCGCGGCGCCTGCCTGGCAACGACCGCGACGTCCGCCGCCGTGTCCACGTCACGCAGCCGCGGCAGGTCGGTGACGCGCAGGCCGGCCGCGAGCAGTCGGCCCCGCTGGACGGCTCCGGTGGCCGGGGTCGACATGGGGACGCCGCGCAGCAGGGCGGGATCGGGCGCGCGCAGGCCGAGCGCCCAGAACCCGCCGTCTTCGGCCGGTCCGAACACGGCGTCGGCGGCCCGCCAGTCCACCGTGAGCAGGGCCGGGGTGACCTGCGGGGTGTCCATGCCGATCAGCAGCGCCGGGCCGTGAACAGCGGCGAACGCCGCGGCGAGGCGTTCGTCGAGCGGGCCGCCGCACTGCGGAACGACGTCGAACCCCGGGGGCAGCCACGGGCCCGGCCTGCCGTCCAGCACCAGGACCCGCCGCCGGGCCGGCGCCGTAAGCACGGTCTGCAGCGTGTCGGCGAGCGCGGCCTCGGCCAGCGCCGCCGCCTGCTCGTAGGTGCACGGCGGCACCAGCCGGGTCTTGACCCGGCCGGGGACGGGCTGCTTGGCGATGACGAGCAGGGTGGTGGCCGATCCCGGTGGCGAGGCGGTCACCGGGCGAGCACCTGGCTCATGTCCCGCACGGTGCGCACGCAGCCGCCGACGGTGCCGGTCACCTTCGACTTTCCGATGCGCGGGAGGTAAGTCACCTCGACCTCGGAAACCCGCCAGCCGGCCGCCGCCGCATTCATGACCATCTCCAGCGGGTACCCGAACCGCCGGTCGGCGAGGTTGAGGCCGAGCAGCGCCTCGCGGCCCGCCGCGCGCATCGGTCCCAGGTCCCGGATCGCCAGGCCGGTGCGGCGGCGGACCCGCCGTGCCAGTTCCCAGTTGGCCAGCCGGGCCGGCAGCGGCCAGGCGTCCCGCTGCAGGGTGCGGCGGCGACCGAGGACCAGGTCGGCCTGGCCGGCGAGCAGCGGCTGGGTGAGGAGCGGAAACTGCCGCGGGTCGAGGCTGCCGTCACAGTCGCAGATGCACACCAGGTCGGCCGTCGCCGCCAGCAGGCCCGCATGGGCGGCCGCCCCGAAGCCGCGGGCCGACTCGGGCACGACCGTGGCCCCGAGCGACCTCGCGACGTCACCCGACCCGTCCGTGGAGCAGTTGTCGACGACAATCGGCCGGAAGCCGTCGGGCATCCTGTCCAGAATCCAGGGCAATGCAGCCGCCTCGTTCAGGCACGGCAGGATCACGTCAACGATCATGGTTGCGACCGTATTACCAGTGCCGGGCCCGCATTGGCGATCCGCGCCTTACAAAACGCGGAACTCAAGCTCGGGAACGTCGTGCGTGATTTTCATATGAGCCCAGCGAGGCACTTATGACAATCTGAAGAAATATCTCGAAGTAATACCAAACTGAGCGCCTAACTGTTCTCGATGGCGGTCGGACGTTCTTAGACTCAGGTGGTGGACGCACGCATTCTTGTTGTCGAGGACGACCTGACCGTGGCGGAGGTCGTCGTGGACTACCTGCGGCACGCCGGTCTGGAGACCCGGCTCGCCGTGGACGGGCTCACCGGGTTGGAGATCGCCGCCAGCTGGCAGCCCGATCTAATAGTGCTCGACCTGATGCTGCCGGGAGTCAGCGGCCTGGAGGTGTGCAGGCGGCTCCGTGAGCGGCAGGACGCGCAGGTGCCGCTGCCCGTGATCATGCTGACCGCGCTCAGCGAGGAGAGTGACCGCGTGGCGGGGCTGGAGAACGGGGCCGACGACTACGTGACCAAGCCGTTCAGCCCGCGGGAGCTTGTCCTGCGGGTGCAGGCCGTACTGCGCCGGGCCCGCGCGGCCGGAACGGCGGCAACGCCCCGGCCCGTGCGCTCAGGACGGCTGGAGGTCGACGTGGCGGCACGGCGCGCCCGCAGCGACGGCCGGGAACTGGACCTCACGGTGCGCGAGTTTGACCTGCTGGCCTTCTTCGTCTGCCATCCTGGCCGGGCGTTCACCCGCGCTGAACTGCTTGAGCAGGTCTGGGGATGGTCGTTCGGCGACCTGTCGACCATCACCGTCTACGTACGCAGACTGCGCGACAAGGTCGAGCGGGCGCCTGCCTCGCCCACCCAGCTCCAGACCGTCTGGGGCGTCGGCTACCGCTGGGAGGCGAGCGCTTCATGACCCCGCAGGTCCAGATCGTGCTGATCGCGGCGGGCTGCACGAGCGCGGTCGGGCTGGTCGGCATGGGCATCATCCGGCTGCTGCGGCGGGCCTCGCTCCGCCTGTCCATCCAGGCCAGCGGCGCGGTGCCGGTGCTCGCGATCGTCGCGGGAACGCTGGGCACCGCCGAGGCGATGTTCCTGTCCCGGCACGATCTCGGCGTCGTGGTGATGGTGTGCATCATCGCCGGCGTCCTCGCGTCCGCCTTCGGCTGGCTGCTCGGTCGGCAGATCGAGTCCGGCAGCGCGGCGCTGCGCCGGGCCGCGCGGTCGCTCGGCGACGAGCCGGGCCAGTTCCGGGCTCCGGCGCAGCCGCTGGCGGCGGAGTTCGCGGCCCTGTCCCGTGAGCTGACGGACACCAGCGCGAAGCTCGCGAAATCCCGGGCCCGCGAGCGGGCGCTCGAGCAGTCCCGGCGGCAGCTGGTGGCCTGGGTCTCCCATGACCTGCGCACCCCGCTGGCCGGACTGCGGGCGATGGCCGAGGCGCTCGAGGACGGCCTGGCGGCCGATCCGCCCCGCTACCACAAGCAGATCCGGGCCGAGGCCGAGCGGCTGGCCACCATGGTTGACGACCTGTTCGAGCTGTCCCGCATCCAGTCGGGGTCCTTGCAGCTGTCTTCGGACCAGATTGCCCTGGACGACCTCGTCAGTGACGTGCTCGCGAGCACGGAGGCGCTCGCGGGGGAGCGCGGTGTGCGGCTCGACGGCAGCGCGTCGCGGCAGCTCACCGTCCGCGCCGACCCGCGCGAGCTGTCCCGGGCGCTGACGAACCTGCTGGCCAATGCCATCCGGCACACTCCGCCGGGGGGCTGCGTGCACGTCGAGGCGAGGCCGGAGGGCGGGGACGCGCTGCTGGCGGTCGCCGATAGCTGCGGCGGGATCCCCGAAGCCGACCTCCCGTACGTCTTCGACCTGGCCTGGCGCGGTACCGACGCGCGCAGCCCGGCCCCCGACAGCGGCGCCGGCCTTGGCCTGGCGATCGTCCGCGGCGTCGCGGAAGCTCACCAGGGCAGCGTGCGGGTGGCTAACACCGGAGTCGGCTGCCGCTTTGAAATGAGGCTGCCCGCCTGCTCCTGAGTTGTCTGGGGTCCGCGGTCAGGCGGGAACGCGGCCTGCTGGCGCCCCGGCGAACTCGGCGACTCCCTCGGCGAAGCCGACGATCGGCCGCCACCGCAGTTCCCGCCGGATCCGCTCGCTGGACGCGGTGACGTGCCGGACGTCGCCAAGCCGGTACTCGCCGGTGACAACCGGGCTCGGGCCGCCGTAGGCGTCGGCCAGCGCCGAGGCCAGCTGGCCGACCGTACGCGGGGTGCCGCTGCCCACGTTGTAGGCGCGCAGGACACCCGGCCCGCCCGGGACGCCGGCGCCGGCGAGCGCGTCAAACGCGGCGACGGTGGCTCCGGCCACGTCGCGGACGTGGATGAAGTCCCGGCGCTGGGCTCCGTCCTCGAAGACCCGCGGCGCGCGGCCGGCCGCCAGGGAAGAGCGGAAGAACGACGCCACCCCGGCGTACGGCGTATCGCGGGGCATCCCGGGGCCGTAGACGTTGTGATAGCGCAGCGCCACCGCCTGGGCCCCGGTCGCCCTGGCCCAGGAGGCGGACAGGTGCTCTTGGGCGACCTTGGTGTCTGCGTACACGTTGCGCGGGCGGAGCGGCGTCTCCTCGGGCACCAGCTCCGCTGACAGCGGCTCGCCGCAGCGCTCGCAGCGCGGTTCGAACCGGCCGACGTCGAGGTCGGCGGCGGAGCGCGGCGGCGGCGTCGATGCCAGGCCGTGCTCGGCGCACGAGTAGGCCCCTTCGCCGTAGACGACCATGGACGAGGCCAGCACGAGGCGCCTGGTCCCGGCGCGGGCCATCGCCGCCAGCAGGACCGCGGTCCCCAGGTCGTTGCAGCCCGCGTACAGCGGTGCGTCGTCGAAATCGACGCCAAGCCCGACCATCGCCGCCAGGTGGCAGACCGCGCCGACGCCGCGCAGCGCCGCGTCGACCGTGTGGGCGTCGCGGACGTCGCCATGGACGAACTCGAAACCGGGATCTGGGCCGAACGGCGGCACCCCGTCCGGATGGACGCACGGCAGCAGCGCGTCGAGCACCCGGACCTCGTGGCCCGCGCTCGCCAGCAGGTTGACAACGTGGGACCCGATAAACCCGGCGCCGCCGGTCACTAGGACTCGCATGGCCTGAGGCTATGCATGGACGCGCCCGGGGACCGGCCGGGACCGCGCGATCTCATCAGTTTGTAAGGACGCATGTCCTTGTCTGGCTATGTTGGGGCTGCGTGTAATACACAGCGTGAGCATTAGCAGTAGGCCGGACACCCATCCGCATTCACCGGACGTCAGTGATCCGGCTCGGATCCGGGTGCCCTGGCATCCCTTGCCCGCCTGGCGCCAAGGCGCGCCCCGTGCGGTACGGCTGGCCGCGGCGCTGGCCGGCCTCGCGGTGATCATCACGTACGTGGTTATCGCGCTGAGCCGGCTCACCTATCCGTTCACCATCGAATGGCTCGAGAGCAACTCTCTCGTTGAGGTGCACCGCATCCTGGCCGGCCAGCCGCTGTACCCGGCGCCGACCGCCGGCTACGTCCCGGACGGCTACCCGCCGCTCTACTTCGCCGTGTCGGCCGCGGCCGCCAGCGTGCTCGGCGTCTCTTACCTGCCGCTGCGGCTGGTGTCGCTGGTGTCCTCGCTTGTCTGTTTCGCCGTGCTCGGCCGGCTGGTCCAGCGGGAGACGGGAAGCGCCGCGGCCGGGACCGCCGCCGCCGGGGTGTTCGCCTCGGTCTACTTCGCCACGCACACCTGGTTCGACGTCGGCCGGGTCGACTCGCTGTTCCTAGCGCTCAGCATCGGCGGCCTGTACGCCGCCCGGTGGATGAGCCGTACTCGCGGCGCCATCGCGTGCGGGGCGCTGCTGGCCGCCGCGGCGCTCACCAAGCAGACCGGGATCGCCGAGGGGATTGTGCTGCTCGCCGCGCTGGCGTTCGGCCCGCGCCGCAGGCTCGCCGGCGTCGCCGCGCTGACCGAAGTCGCGGTGCTCGGCATCAGCACGCTCGTGCTCGGGCTCGGCAGCGGCGGCTGGTACGTCTACTACGTCTTCCAGCTGATGAGCGAGCACGCGCTGAACGACAGCGCCATCGGCGGGTTCTGGATCCAAATCCTGTCCGTCATGGGAGTCGCCGCGTGCGCCGCGCTGATCGGCGTCCGGCGGGCGCCGCTGGTGCTGCTGGCGGGCTGCGGCACCCTGGTGGTCGAGAGCTATGCCACGCTGGTGCACAGCGGCGGTGACGTCAACGACCTGCTGCCCGCGTGCCTGGCGGTGGCACTGCTCGCGGGCCTGGGGATGGGTCGCCAGCGGGCCTGGTGGGTTGCCGGAGTGTCCGGCCTGCTGGTGCTCGCCCAGACGGTGTGGCTACTGAGCGGCTTCCATCCCGCCCAGGCGATCCCCACCGGCGCCGACCGGGCGGTCGGGGCGCGGTTCACGGCGGGCCTGCGCGCGCTCGGCGGTACCGTCGCGATCCCCGGTGACCCAGGGCTGAACCTGCTGGCGGGGATGACGCCGGCCGCCGCGCACGAGGACGCGTCGTACGACGTGCTGCGGGGCTCGGACCCGACCGCGATCACGAGCTTCTCCGGCAGCGTCGAGCACGCGATCAGCACCTACCAGTACAGCGCGATCATCCTGGATAGCCAGACCCCACCGGCGGGCTACAAGCCCTGGCTGTCCCTGTACTACCGCGAGTGCCCGCAGCCGGTGCTTTCCGATGTCCCGGCGGCCGAGTTCCGCCCGGTCGAGGGAGGCGTCAAGTCCCGCCCGCTCGCGCTATGGCTTCCCCAGGGCCGGGGTTCCTGCCCGGCCGCCGGCAGCCTCCTCGATGGATCCGGTAAGGAGACTCCGTAGTGAGATGGCGTGTGCGTGGACTTCCCAGCCTTCGCGGTCGGTTGCGCTGGTCGCTCTGGCGTGGCCTGATCCGCGGCCCATGGCTGGCCACGGTCTCGGCTCTGCGGGCGGCGGCGTCCGCTGTGGTGGCCGCGGCGTCCGGTCTGATGGCGAAGGCGCGCCTGGCCGGTCCTCCGCCCGGGCCGACCCGCCGGTCGTTCTGGCGCAGCCCGATCCGCGGCCCGTGGCTGACGTCGGTGTTCGGCCTGATGCTGCTGGCGACGATCCCGGTGATGTTCGTGACCGGCCTGCTGTCCTACGCCGCCTACAACCCCGATCTCAGCCCGGTCAACGACACGACGCCCGGCAAGGGGCTGCTCGGGTTCTACCTCTTCTCCTGGCCTACCCATCCGGTCTGGCTCTACCGGCTCAACCAGGGCGTGCACGTCACCCTCGGGCTGATGCTGGTGCCGATCCTGCTGTTCAAGCTCTGGTCGGTGCTGCCGAAGCTGTTCGAATGGCCGCCGCTGCGCTCGCCCGCGCACCTGCTGGAACGGGCGTCGCTGTTCCTGCTCGTCGGCGGGGCGGGGTTCGAGTTCGTGACCGGGATCCTGAACATCCAGACCTGGTACAAGTTCCCCGGGTCCTTCTACCCGCTCCATTTCTACGGTGCCTGGGTGTTCACCGCGGGCTTCGTCGTGCACGTGGGCCTCAAGCTGCCGGCCATGATCAGCGCGCTGCGCAGCCGCAGCATGATCGGGGAGCTGCGGACCAGCCTCGCCCGGACCCGCCCTGAGCCGCTGGACGCCGGGTACCTGGTCAGCCCCGCGCCCGCCGCCCCGACGATCTCCCGGCGCGGTGTGCTGGCCTTCGCGGGGGCGGGTTCTTTGCTTGTCGGGCTGCTGACCGTGGGCCAGTCCATTGGCGGGCCGTTGCGACGCACGGCGCTGCTCGCGCCGCACGGCCAGGACGTCAGCGGCGGGCCGGGCGATTTCCAGGTCAACAAGACCGCGGCCGAAGTCGGAATCACCGCGTCGGAGACCGGCGCGACCTGGCGGCTTACGGTCGGGAACGGCGGCCAGGCGGCCGAGAACCCGGTCGTGCTCAGCCGCGCTGACCTGCTCCGCATGGAGCAGCACAGCGCCAGCCTGCCGATCGCGTGCGTCGAAGGCTGGTCCACCGACAACCAGGCCTGGACCGGTGTCCGGCTGCGCGACCTCGCCCGGATGGCCGGCGTCATTCTCCCGGCCAGCGTCCTGGTGCAATCCCTGCAGAACGGCGGCGCGTTTGGCCAGACCATCCTGTCGACCGGCCAGATCATGGACCCGGAGTCGCTGCTCGCCCTGCGCGTCAACGGCGCGGATCTCACGCCTGACCACGGGTACCCGGCCAGGGTGATCGTGCCCGCCATCCCGGGCGTGCACAACACCAAGTGGGTCGCCAGCCTGACCTTCCAGGCATAACATGCGCCGGCTCCTGCGCTGGTACGGCGCCAACCCGCTCCACCTGCTCACCTTGCTCGGCAGCTTCGCGCTCGCCGGGTACGCCGCCATCCAGTGGCTTTCGCTGGACGTCTTCGGCATCGCCGTCTGGTTCGTCGCCGCCGTCATCGGGCACGATTTGCTCCTGATGCCGCTGTACACGCTGGCCGACAGGTCCGCGGCGTCGGTCTTCCGGCGCATCCCGCCGAAACTGCCCACGGTGCAGTGGATCAACTACCTGCGCGTCCCCGTCGTGCTGTCCGGCCTGCTGCTCCTCATCTGGTTCCCGCTGATCCTCCGGCTGCCCACCGGTTTCCAGGCCGCCACGACCCTGTCGCTGAACCCCTACCTCTGGCACTGGCTCGCGGTGACCGGAGCCCTGTTCCTGCTGTCTGCCGCCGCGCTCGCCCTGCGACTGCGCACCGGTCGTCGTGGCCCGCCTGAAGGGCCTCCATCCGGCCCGGAAATCGCCGGTCCGCGGCCGGACGAGACACCTGGTCACGGCTCCGCTTGACGTGAGATGTGATCCCGGACCGGCCGCCGCGACAGGTGGCAGTGGTGCCGGACGTTTCGTTCACAGTCGTTGCTTCGGGCAAGTGGATGCCATTTGCCTAGTATATGTGTTCTAATAGACGGCAAGCCGGCCTCCGTGGCAGCAGCCGATCCGTCGCCGCAGGCGGACGGCAAGATCCGCGCCGCCGGTACGGCCGGGATCGGAGCCGCAAGAAGCAGTCGAGGGTGATCGTAATGCCTGAATTCGAAAATAATATCTATACAGATGCTGACAGACTGGCCATCCTGGAAAACCGGGCCGCAGAGCTTGAAAGGCTGCTGCTGCTGGTCACGCGCCCGGAGGGCGCTGCCCGGCCGAATGCGGGCGTGCCGTACGCCGTGCCCGAGGGCGGCAAGCGCCACGCCGGTGCTTTCAAGGGCGGTGGCTCCGGGGGCGGCGCTCCTGCGGCCGACGGACGGACGGAGGCGCTGATCAACCGGGGGCGGCTGGGCTCTCGCCGGCCGCGGCGCCGACGACTGCTCGCACCCTGGCGGCTGATCGCGGCGGGGATGGTCGCGCTGCTCACCGGGGTCGTCGTGGCCCTGGTCGCAACGCGCGGTTCGGGCCCGGCCTGGCCGGCCAGCGTGGCGACGGTCCAGGCCGAGATCGAGCAGGCCTGCGCGAACCCTGATGTGGTGGCCGAGCCCAGCGGGTTGAACTTCGCCTGCGCCAAGGACACCAACCAGGTGCTGTGGGTATTCGCCTTGCTTACCAGTGGCGACAATCCGAACTTCGTCGACCAGTCAACCGGCCGCGAGGGATTGGAGCCGGTCCAGCCGGCGCAGGGCGGCGACATCGCCTGGTCCCTCAACCTGCATCACCCGTACGACCCCGCGAACCCCGTCGACAGCCTCGTCGTCGCCGCGCGGGCGATCAACAACATCGTCAGCGGTGCCGCCCTGACCTCCCCCGCCGGGAGCGCGCTGATTGAGCCGGGTCTGGAGAGCAAGGCGGCGAACTGCCAGCGGTACACCGGCTCAGGGAAGCTGGCCACCAGGCCGGGCTACCCACCGGTATGCGCGTCACCGGTTACCAGCGCTTCCGGGCAGGCGGCGCTGGTGAGCGACGCGTTCCAGCAGTGGATGGACGGCACCCCGTCCCGGATCGCGAGGGAGGCAGGCGTGCTGTTCGGGAACGCCGACAATCCCGGCAGCCCCCAGGCCCGAGCCATTCTCGCCGGTCTGCCCGCATCCGGCGGGTAGCGGCGAAGAGCGTGGCACCGGAGGCGAGCGCGGGGTGGAAGGAGAGTCAGCGACCGAGAAGCAATCTGACCCCCAGAAGCAGGTACACGGCTGGAGTCGGCGACGGGGAGGAGGCACCCGTGAGCGTCGCTAGGAAGGCATGGTGGCAGCAGGCGACGGCGCTTGTCACCGTGAGCGCCGGCGGTATCATCACCGGGTTCAACTTCGTTCCGGACGCCGCGACGCTGACCACGCCAGCCAGCGTGCCGCTGCACCAGCTCGCGCTCGAGCAGGCGGCACAGCCCGACACGGCCTTGAAGGCAGCCGCCAGCGACGCACAGCTGCGCGCGGCGGTCGTCAACGTGGCCCGCTACTACCTCAAGCTCGCCCGGACCAAGACGCCCGCCCAGATGGAGGCGCTGATCTGGGGCGAGGTCAGCAGTGACGGCACCGACCACGGGCCCACCTGCGCCGCGTTCGCCAGTCTCACCCTCGAACTGGCCGCCCAGACGACGGGGCTGCGCAGCTGGGTCACCGGAGGGACCACCTATCCCTGGCCGCTGCCGGCCTGGGCGGACGTGCGAGTTGACACCAGCCCGGCCTCGCCGCAGATCACCTCCGTGGTGGCCGACGCGCACACGCACGGACGCTGGCGCCCGCTCGGCGACGGCTACGTCCCTCAGCCCGGCGACTGGGTCGCTTACGACGGCCACGTCGCGGTCGTCGCCACCTACGTCGGCGGGGTCCTCGACACCATCGCCGCCGACTCTCTACCCGACCTCACCGTCAACGCCCACTCCTCTTCCGCACCGTTCGCGGACCAGGGCATCGTCGGCTTTGTCGACAATGGCAACCTCCAGCTCGCAATGGGCGACACGTTTGGTCAGGCCGTCAAGACAGGGCCGCAGTCAGGCGGCACAGCCCCGGCTAACGCCAAGGCTGCTCCCGCGACGGCGAAGGCACCGGCTGCAGCCACCGCCGCGGTCCCCGGCCTGCCCGACGCGCGAGCGCTCGCGGGGACGGGCGGTATTCCCGGCGCTGGCCCCGCCGCGGGGAACGGCGGCGCGGGCGAGCCAGCGACGGCGGCAGTGCCCGGAGTCCTCGCCACCGGCCAGCTCCTCGGCCAGCCCGCCGCGAGTACCGCGCCGCGGCCCAAGTCGCCCACGTCCGATCCGGCGAACGTAAAGCGCGCGCCTGCCAAGCCATCCCAGTCGGCCATGCCGGCACCGGCCACGTCCCCGTCGTCCGCCAGTTCGTCCCGGAAGCAGTACGCCACGCCGGGGACGCGGAACCAGCAGGCGTTCATCAGCCGGGTCGCGCCCGGCGCCGTCGCCGCCCAGCAGCGCCTTGGCGTACCCGCAGCGGTGACGATCGCCCAGGCGATCGAGGAGTCCGCCTGGGGCCAGAGCAGCCTCGCAGCCCGGTACCACAACCTGTTCGGGATCAAGGGCACCGGGCCCGCTGGAAGCGTCACCCTGCCGACTCAGGAGTACGAGAATGGCAGCTGGGTCACTATAGGCGCACAGTTTGCCGTCTATCACAACGACGCCGAGTCCATCGCGGGCCACGCCGAACTCCTGGCCACCAGCGGCTACTACGGCCGTGCGATGGCCGACCGCGCTTACCCGGACGCGTTTGCCAACAGTCTCACCGGCGTCTACGCCACCGACCCCGACTACGGCGCCAACCTCATCGCCCTGATGAAGCTCTACAACCTCTACCAGTTCGACACGACCCCGACGGCCACGCCCCCCGCCAGCCCGGCGCCTGCGCCTTCGCAATCCAGCGGCGCGGCCAGCGCCAGCATCCCCGGCGTCATCTCCCCCGGGAAGCTCATTCCCGGGGCTACCGATCCGGCCCGACAGGCCCCCGGCCATACGACGAGCGTCGTCACGACCGCGTACATCAGCCCCGCGCCCGCCGCCAGCAGGCGCGGCCTCAGGGTCGCCGCCCGATACCAGGCGGACCTGCCGCAGACGGTGACGACCGCCCTGTTTGCCACTGCCAAAGGACCCCTGGGCCGGGGCGAGCACCTGTACCGCGACGTGGCCGCGACCACGGACGGCAGCTGGAAGCTGCTGGCGGCCACCGACTGGATGCAGTGCAAGGCCGACCCCCGCTACTCACCCGTGCAAGGCGAGAAACTCGGAACCGTCAACGCTGACGGTACCTCCTACCCCACCAAGACCGCCGCCCTCGCCCAGTGTGCGGCCGACCTCATCGAACTGTCCGCCGCGGTCTACGGTATCGACCTCACCGCCCGCCGCCCGCTCTCCGTCCGGGAGCTCGCCGCCGCGTTCGCCGCGTTCCGCTGGGGTGCCCTCCTCAAGCGACACGGCGTGTCCCCGATGGAATTCCCCTACTCGGTAGCCGGACTTACCGCCGCGCACCAGAAGATGCACTGGCCGCCCATCAACGACTCAGGCGCACCCGACCGGCCCGGCGCCCGCTTCCGCCAGCCGTTCGGCGCGGTCCCGGTGGTTCTCAGTCTTGGCTACCCAGCCACCGACTAAGAGCTTCGATGCATGCGCGGTTTCGCCAACGCCATGGCCCGCGGCGGTGGCGGCTGCTCGCGCTCGGCCCTGCCCAACCCGGCCAGCGTGAAAACACTGGCCAGCTGGCCTTCGCGGACCCGGTCCCTTGCTGCGCAGGCCCTTGGAGTAGGCGCGCACCGCGGTGCCGTCCACGGATCCCGAGCCGTCCCAGTATTCGTTTTGCGGCCTCGGCCTTGCGCGACGCTTCGGCCCCACCTCGGTATCGGCGTGTCCGCGGGCGATTCCCGACCATGCCGTAATCCTGACGGAAAACCAGTCGGGATCAACCCCCGCAGCAGACGGTCAAATCAGCTCCGGTCGGCGGCGCCCGCGCCTTCCAGGAACCGCAGCACTGCCAGGACCCGCCGATGGTCGCCTTCGGTCGGGGACAGGTCCAGCTTGGTGAAGATGCTGTTGATGTGCTTGGCCACCGCGCTCTCGCTGACCACCAGGCATTCGGCGATGCCGGCATTGGAGCGGCCTTCGGCCATCAGGGACAGTACTTCGCGCTCCCGGGCGGTCAGCCGGTCCGTCGGGCGGTCTTGGCGGCGCAGTAGCAGTTGGGCTACCACCTCCGGATCGAGGGCAGTCCCGCCCGCAGCGACCCGGCGCAGCGCCTCCAGGAACACGTCCACGTCCGCGACCCGGTCCTTCAGGAGATAGCCGATACCGGTCGTCTGGGTGGCCAGCAGGTCCGCGGCGTAGCGCTCCTCGACGTACTGCGACAGCACCATGATTGCCGTCTCCGGCCATTGGCGTCGGATCACCAGGGCCGCGCGGATGCCCTCGTCGGTGAAGGACGGCGGCATCCGCACGTCCGCGATCACCAGTTCTGGGCGGTGCTGCTCCACCGCGGTCAGCAGCGCGTCCGCGTCGTGCACCGCCGCCACCACCTCGAATCCGGTGGTTTCCAGCAGCTTGGTCAGTCCGGCGCGCAGGAGGACCGAGTCCTCGGCGATCACGGTTCGCATGGCAGGTTTACCTTAATCGTCGTCGGTCCGCCGAGCGGGCTGCTGATCCCGAAGCTACCGTCCACCGATGCGGCCCGCTGCGCCAGGCCGGTCAGGCCGGTGCCCCGGCTCGCGTCCGCGCCGCCGATCCCGTCGTCCGTTACCGTGATCCGCAGCACCGTGCCGTCCAAGCGCACGTCCACCTGCACCGCCGTGGCTCGGGCGTGCTTGTTCACGTTGGCCAGGGCCTCGGAGACGATGAAGTACCCCACCGCCTCCACCGTAGGCGAGACCCGGCGCGGCACGTCCACGCTCAGCCGCACCGGCACCGGGGAGCGCGCGGCGATACCGGACAGCGCCGCGTCGAGGCCGCGGTCTTCGAGCACCACCGGGTGCAGTCCGCGCACCAGCTCCCGTAGCTCGGTCAGCGCCTCCTTGGCCTCCTCGTGCGCTTCCTGCAAAGCCCGTCGGGCCGGCTCTGACAGCTCGTCCGCCAGGGTCGCCCGGGCCAGGCCGAGGTTCATCGCCAGCGAGACCAGCCGCTGCTGTGCGCCATCGTGCAGGTCACGCTCGATCCGGCGGCGCTCGACGTCGGCCGCGTCGACCGCACCGGCCCGGCTCTCGGTCAGCTTCGCCACCCGCTGGGCCAGCTTCTCCGCCCGGCTCGGGCCGAGCAGGTCGGCGGCCGCCCGGGTGTCCATCCGCACCGCTGCCGAGACGATCCACGGGCTCAAGTACACCAGCACCACGCTGAGCAGCACGAACCAGATCTCCGCGCCGTCCCAGACACGCTGGCCCGCGTAGCGGAACACGCCGACGGCGGTGCACAGCGCGAGCACCGCCGACGTCGCCAAGCCGATCAGCGCGGCGGCCCAGAGCAGGCCGCCGAGCAGGCCGAGCAGGTTCACGGCCGGGCCGACGACCAGGTGGTAGCACGCCTGCCGCCAGGTGCGCGGCGAGCGCAGGCGATCGCGCAGCGCCGACCACACGCCGCCGGAGGAGTCCGGGGACCGCTCGAGCGTCGGCGGCCTCGGGATCCGCACCCCGAGCACCTCGTAGAAGCACGCCCGGCGCGGCACCGTCAGCCACGGGCAGAGCGCCACCGCCGCCGCAACCGAGACGAACATGCAGGTGAGCACGGCCGGCAACGAAATCGGCAGTCGTAGAAGGTCCAGGTCCATGGCAGCGCCATGACGAGCAGGGGCAGCAGGTTCAGACCCGCGGACAGGACGGTGAACCCCAGATCGCGCCAGGTCCGGCGGGCCCACGGGCTGGCCAGGACGCTGCGGAGCCCTCTCGCTCCCGATTCGGTGTCGGTGGTGCCGGAGCTCATGGAGCCCACCGTATAAGGCCTGATCACCACTGGTCCATGTCGCTACCTACCGCTTGCGGCTGTACCCAGCACCAGCCCGAAGACGGAAAGCCACGCTACTGATTCACCGGCCGGTGGCGGCCAGAGTGGTTCCCGGCCCGAACGATCGGGCGGCGAGACAAGGAGACCACTGTCATGCTCGGCACGCTGAACCAGGCGGATCGGCTCCGATGCCCGGTTCAGTCGGGCAATCCGACCGGCCCGGCACGCCGCGGCACGCGCAGCCGGCTCGGCCGAGCGTACGTCACGGCGGGCGTGGCCATGATCCCATGGCTGCTCTACCTCGCGTTCACCCTGCCAGCCAGCGCCACCGACTGCCACTGGGCGCTGGCCTGGGTGGGCGTGGACAGCAGCGAGGCGCTGGCCCTGTTCGCCACCGGCTGGCTGCTGCTGCGCGCGGACAACCGCTGCGTCCTGGCCGCCACCGCCACCGCGGTGCTGCTGCTGACCGACGCCTGGCTCGATCTGACCTCGGCCGCACCGGGCGGCGAACTGCTCACCGCGATCGCGATGGCCGTCTTCGCCGAGGTCCCGATAGCCCTCGCCTGTGTCGCGCTGGCGCTGCGGCTGATCCGCCACCCGTTCCCCTCGGCGGCCGAGACCGCCGGAACAGACAAGTACGAGGAGTAGAGATGTCTCTGACCCATGCCGCAACCCGCCTGGCCTCGCGCCGAACCGGCCTGACGGCCGCGGCCGGGCTCGCCGCCTTGGCCGCCGGCGCCTGGTGGTTCACCGATCAGGCGCCCTACCCCTACGCCCAACGCCGACTGCTGGACCTGCAGTTGCCGTTCCTGGCCAAGGCGGACCTGGACCAGATCCTGCAGCCCCGGCCCGGGGAGCAGATGCTGGAGCTCGGCCCGGGCACCGGCCTGCAGACGCTGCACATAGCGCCACAGCTGGGCCCGGAGGGCCGGCTGGACATCGTGGACATCCAGCAGGAGATGCTGGACCACGTCATGGGCCGAGCTGCCGAGAAGGCGCTGGACATCGTCCACCCGCACTGCGCCGACGCCCGCGAGCTGCCGTTCGAAGACCGGACCTTCGACGCGGTCTACCTGGTGACCGCGCTGGGCGAGATCCCCGAACCGGGCCGGGTGCTAGCCGCGGCGGCCCGAGTGCTCAAGCCTGGCGGGCGGCTAGTGGTGGGCGAGTTCTTCGACCGGCATTGGATCCCGTTCGGCCGACTGCACCGCCTGGCCGACACCCAGGGGCTGCACCTGACCGCCCGCCGCGGCCCGAGCATGGCCTATCTGGCCCGATTCCGCCCCTGCGCCGCGGCCTGACGAATTCTTGGACAAGCAAACAGGGGCGACCCCGACCCTGGGAAACGATCAATCTGAACGCGGGAGAACCAGCCATGGTGGTGTGAACTCGCAGCCGGCGCCGGTGGTCAGCCGTTGGCGACTGCTTCGCGTACTGCGGGCACGACTTCGTCCGTCCAGCGGCGCATCGCCGGCGACGGGCAGGAGCGGTTTCGCTTCGCGATCGACATCGCCCTTGATGGAATGGCCGCCAAGGCGCCCCGCGACCGTTGAGCCAGCAAACCTCGGCTCCTTCGCCTGGTGATCCGGCCAGTCGGCAGCACCACGGGCCCTGCTCGTGATCACCGATCTACCGACTTCCTCGCTAGTCCTCTCCGGAATGCAGCATCGCTACCTGCTCGGCTGCTCCCTTTATTAGTACGGCCATATGCATGTCGCGGAGTACCAGTGATCAGAATCCGAACCGCGAGGTAGAAATGGGTCTCGTGGCGGTTACGGTTTATCGGAGTTTAATCCCAGTTGAAGCCGCGCTATCTACAGTGTCCATGTGGATACTCAGGTGCCCGCCGGCGAGTTGACGTCAGTGGAGCAGTCACTTGTCGAGAGCGTAGTCCGTGGAGAATGGCTCGACTTGGCTGTCGAAGACGGAGTTGACGAGGCCGCCATGCGCTCTTGGAGTGAGGAACGCATCTGCCGGGCGGTCGTAATCCGAGATATCCTGCGAGGCCAGCTTGCGTGCAGCCCCGATCCACATGGGCTGCGGCTTCGGGGAGCGCGCATCTCCGGCCGCTTGGACCTGGAAGGTGTCGCAACGAAGGTCAGCCTGCAATTGACCGACTGCCTTCTGGAGGAAGGCGTGCAGGCGCAGGGCGCTAGCCTTACCTTTCTGGGCCTGGCGGGATGCCTGCTTGAGCATTCTGCCGACCCGCCCCTGGACGCCGACCGCCTCACCTGCGGCGCGCTCGTCATGAACCGCGCACAGGTTAACGCCCACGCCGCCATCGGCGCGGTCCGACTGTCCGGGGCTTCGATCGACGGCAACCTTGAACTGGAGGGTGCGAGGCTCCGAAACGATTCCGGTGCCGCTATCTACGCCAGTGGGCTGCGGGTCGGCCAGTCGATGCTTCTCCGCAAGGGATTCACAGCTACCAGCGTGAGCGCTGATGCTACGATCCGCCTGATCGGCAGCAGCGTGGGCCGCACACTTGAATGCGACGGGGCGGTGCTACTTAATAAGTCTGGCCCTGCTCTGCAGGCCGATGCTATGCAGGTCGGCCTGGGCGCGCTCTTCCGCAACGGATTCACCGCCACAAGCTCAGGCAAAACCCCTACAGTGCGCTTGTTCTGTGCCAGCATCGGCGGCACTCTAGATTTTGACGGGGCGGTGCTGCGGAATGAGTCCGGTCCCGCCCTCGACGCTGAGGGTCTGAGAGTCGACCAGTCGGTGCTTTTCCGCAAAGGGTTCTCGGCTGCCGGCAAGGGCAGTACCGCTGGTACGGTGCGCCTGTCCCGAGCTACCATCGGCGGCCATCTGGAGTGCAGGGGCGCGAACCTGCGCAACGATTCCGGCCCCGCCCTGCAGGCCGAGGGGATGCAGGTTAGCCAGAGCGTGTTTCTCCTCGACAAGCTGGAGGCCACAGGCTCAAGCAGGGGAGGGGCGGTGCGCTTGTTCGGTGCGGGCATCGGCGGCAACCTTGAGTGTGACGGGGCGGTGCTGCGCAACGACTCCGGTCCCGCGCTGGACGCCGAGGGGCTGCGGGTCGGTCAGGCGATGTACCTGCGTCACGGGTTTACCGCTACCGGTGCGGGCCGCGCGGGCGCAGTGCGCCTGTTCAATGCGAGCGTCGGCGGCAACCTTGAGTGTGACGGAGCGGTGCTACGCAACGACTCCGGTCCCGCTTTGCAGGCCGAGGGCCTGCGGGTCGGTCAGGCGATGTACCTGCGTCACGGGTTTACGGCTGCGGGGGCAGGCAGCGGAGGCGCGGTGCGCTTGATACGAGCCCATGTAGGAGCCCAGCTGGATTTCGCTGAAGCGGACGTTCGCGACGATTCCGGCCCGGCTCTGCTTGCTAGAGGTCTGCAGGTTGAGCTGGCTATGTACCTGCACGACAACTTCGCGGCTACCGGCGGGGGCGACGGCGTGACGGTCGACCTGAGCGCTGCGCGTGTGAACGGGATGCTTGTGGTGGATTTGAAGCAGCTGGTTCACCGCACCGATCCGCGCAGGCGGATCGCGGTTGACGGGCTGACTTACGCCGACGTGCCCCGGCTGGCCGGCGCTGGGGATTGGCTTGATTTGCTGCGAGATGGAACACCCGAGTACGCGGCGCAGCCATACCAGCAACTAGCCGCCGGGTATCGCACCCTGGGCGACGATCAGCAAGTCCGGAAGACCTTGATGAGTCAGCGTGACGACCAGCTGGCCCGCACTGACCCGCGCTGGCCTGAACGGCTATGGGGCTGGGTTACCAAGGTCACTCTCGGATACGGGTATCAGCCTTGGAGGGCGCTGCTGTTTCTCGTCGCGTTGGTCGCGGCCTCCTGCGTGATAGCGGTGTCCCTCGGCGCCCACGGTGCGCTGGCGCAGACTGACGAGACGGCGACACCCGGCCGGGCATGCACCGTAGTCCAGAAAGTCAGCGTAGGACTGGACCTCAACCTGCCGGTCGGCACCAGCGCAGCGCGCGCCGGCTGCGACCTGACCAAGAACTCGGCCAGCGTAACCGCCGACTGGCTGGCCGCAACTGGCTGGTGCCTGAAACTTCTGGCGTGGGTATTCGCAGCGCTGTTCATCGCGGGCTTCACCAGCGCCGTTCGCAAGACCTGACCAGCCAGTTGCCGGAGGCCGGGCGCGCTGCAGAATAGGTCGCATGGCCCCCGCTCCTCAGCCGACACCGCAAGCGCACCCGCAGCAGGGGAGCGTCGCGGTTCTCGACGGGGTGCTTGAGCGGGTCACATTCAGCAACCCGGAGACCGGGTACACGATCGCGCGGATCGCGCCGGACCGGGGCACGGGGCGCGGGCCGGTCAGCGCGGATACCGAGCTCATCACCGCGGTCGGCCCGCTGCTGGGAGCGCAGATCGGGGAATCGCTCCGGCTGCGCGGCCGCTGGACGTCGCACCTGAAGTACGGCCGGCAGTTCGAGGTCCACTCCTACGCGACCGTGCTGCCGGCGACCGAGCAGGGCATCCGCCGGTACCTGGGGTCCGGCCTGATCAAGGGCATCGGCCCGGTCATGGCCGAGCGGATGGTGAGCCACTTCGGCACCGACATCATGCGCATTATCGACGACGAGCCCGACCGTCTGGTCGAGGTTCCCGGCCTCGGCCCGAAACGCAGCGCGCGCATCAAGGGCGCGTGGGCCGAGCAGAAGGCCATCAAGGAGGTCATGATCTTCCTGCAGGGCGTCGGCGTTTCCACGTCGCTGGCGGTGAAGATCTACAAGAAGTACGGCGACGAATCGATCGACACCGTCAAGCAGCAGCCCTATCGGCTGGCCGCGGATGTGTGGGGCATCGGCTTCAAGACCGCCGACACGATCGCCGCGTCGGTCGGCATCGCGAAGGACAGCCCCGAGCGGATCAAGGCCGGCCTCGCCTACACCCTGTCCGAGGCCGCCGACGACGGCCACTGCTATCTCCCCGAGCACGTCCTCATCGCCGACGCCACGAAGATCCTCGGCGTCGCCGAGAACCTCATCACGCCCCAGATCCCCGATCTCGCCGCCGAGGAACTCGCCGTCCGCGACGAGGTCCCGGTCCCCGGTGCCGCGGCCGCCGGCCAGCTGCAGGCCGTCTACCTGCCGCCCTTTTATCATTCCGAACGGTCCCTGGCTGCTTCCCTAGGCCGACTCCTCTCCTCCCGCGCGGACCGCCTCGGAGCGTTCCAGACGGTGGACTGGGAGAAGGCCCTCAGCTGGCTGAAGACGAAGACCGGCACGGACCTCGCTCCCGAGCAGGCCGACGCGGTGAAGACGGCGCTCACGCAGAAGGTCGCGGTGCTGACCGGCGGCCCCGGCTGCGGGAAGAGCTTCACCGTCCGCTCGGTGGTGGATCTCGCGCAGGCCAGGAAGGCGAAGGTCGTGCTGGCCGCGCCGACCGGCCGGGCCGCCAAGCGCCTGGCCGAGCTGACCGGGCACGAGGCGGCGACCATCCACCGGCTGCTGAAGCTACAGCCGGGCGGCGACCCCGAGTTCGACGCTGACCACCCCCTGGACGCGGACCTGGTCGTGATCGACGAGACGTCGATGGTCGATGTGATCCTCGCCAACAAGCTCGTCAAGGCGGTTGCCCCCGGCGCCCACCTGCTGCTGGTCGGCGACGTGGACCAGCTTCCCTCGGTCGGGGCGGGCGAAGTGCTGCGGGACCTGATCGGCGCGCAGACGCTCCCGGTGGTCAGGCTGACGAAGATATTTCGGCAGGCGCAGCAGTCCGGGATCGTGGTGAACGCCCACAAGGTGAACGCGGGACGCCCGCCCGAGCTGACCGGGTACCCCGACTTCTTCTGGTTCAACTCCGACGAGACCGAGGCCACCGCGGCCCTGGTGGCCGACATCGTCGCCCGGCGCATCCCCGCCCGGTTCGGCCTTGATCCGCGCCGCGACGTGCAGGTCCTGTGCCCGATGCACCGCGGCCCGGCCGGGGCCGGGAACCTGAACCTGTTGCTGCAGGAGGCGCTCACCCCATACCGGGAAGGCGCGCCGGAGCGGCGCTACGGCGGCCGGGTGTTCCGGGTCGGCGACAAGGTGACGCAGCTGCGCAACAACTACGACAAGGGCACCGCCGGGGTATTCAACGGCACCACCGGCGTCGTGACCGGCCTGTCGCTGGAGGACCACGCGCTCACGGTGCGGACCGACGAGGACGAGGAGATCCCCTACGACTTCGACGAGCTCGACGAGCTGGCGCACGCCTACGCGGTCACCATCCACCGGTCCCAGGGGTCGGAGTACCCGGCCGTCGTGATCCCGCTGACGACCAGCGCGTGGATGATGCTGCAGCGCAACCTGCTCTACACCGGCATCACCCGCGCGAAGAAGCTCGTCGTGCTGGCCAGCTCCGCCGCGCCCTCGCCGCCGCCGTCCGCACCGCCGGCGCCGGCCGCCGCCACACCGCCCTCGCCCACCGCCTCCAGAGCACCCCGTAGTTCAGTTCAGGTCGTGGGTGCCGCTGGGCGTGACCATCTGCGGGTCGTTGCCGAGCACGAGTGCCCGGAACCGGGTGCTGCCCGAGGTCAGGTAGATGGTCCAGCCGGAGTTGCCGCCGGGCAGGGGGTTGGTCAGCACGAAGCGGCTGATGCTGCCCAGGCGGACCTTGCCCTTGGTCGTGATCAGCTCGGTGAGCCGCTGGATCGCTCCCGGGACGAGCTGGGAGAAGTCGATGCCGTTGCGGGGGCCTTCAAAGGCTGTCAGGGGCCCGACCGTCAGCGCCCCGGTGTACGTCGCGGTGACCGCCCGCGCCTCGCCGTTGCTGCCGGCGATGACCGCTTCGACCTCGCCGGGGTAGATCGCCATCTGCACGATCAGGTCCTGAGTGCCGAACCGGGGGGTGAGCTTGCCGAGCACGGTTGCCAGGTTGCCCGCGAGGAGCAGGGAGTCCGGGCTCGTCGCGGCGAGCGCGACGGCCGGGCTCGGCAGCGGCGCGGTCGTGATGTCGATCGCCGGCGGGTCGTTGAAGCTGAACGACTCGGTCGCGATGTCCGGGTCGGTCGACGGGTCGGTGATCGTCGCGGGGGTGGAGTACGACGTGCCGTCGGTAAATACCACCGCGCACGTCAGGTTGGCCGTGTCGCCGGGCAGGACCTGGTCGACGTGGGGGGTGCAGGACACCGAGCGGACCGAGCGGCTGAACTTCGTGGTGAGCTGGTCCCGGATGAACCCCTGCAGGTCGCTGTACGCCGCGGCGCTGGCGTTGGCGTTGTCGATGGCCTTCCGCACGCCGCTGCATCCGGTGGCCAGGCCGATGGCCGCCGCGAGTATCACCGACGCCACGAGGAGACGCCGCGCGGCGGCGAAGTGCCGTGTCAACCTCATCTGCCCTATCTGCCTTCCCGCCCAGGCCCGGAGGACAGCGCAGATCGCCCGGCCTGCCCGCCGTGTCACCAGTTGCCAGTGCACGCATTGCCGGGATCGATCATGACGTCAGGATCTTGCTCCGCTCTTTCTCCCGACTTACGCCGCGATCACGCCGGCATGTACCGCTCGAACCAGGTCACGAGCCGAGTCAGGTAGTCAGTGATGGCCGGGAACCGGCTGACGCCGTGTCCTTCCTCCGGGTAGATCACCAGTTCCGCGTCGACGCCATGGCCGATCAGCGCCTGATAGAACTCCCTCGCCTGGCCGGCCGGCGTGCACCGGTCCTTCGCGCCCGCCGTGAGCAGGGTCGGTGTCCTGGCCTTGCTCGCGTGCATCACCGGACTGCGTGTGTGCGCCTGGTTGCCGATTTCCTCGGGATCGGCGTTGTCCAGGAACCACAGTCCCCAGCGGGGGATGTTGGAGGTGAACGTGAAGCTGTACCACTCAGTCACCGGCGAGCCGGCCACTGCGGCCTTGAACCTCCGGTCCTGGGTCACCAGCCAAGCCGACATGTATCCGCCATAGCTGACGCCGATCGTGCCGATCCGGGCCGGGTCGGCAATGCCGCGCTCGATCATGGCGTCGATTCCGGACAGGTAGTCGTGGGTGTCCGCGCCGCCCATATCGCCGACGACCGCGGCGGCGAACTCCCGGCCGCGCCCGGAGCTACCGCGCGGGTTCGGGAGCAGGACGGCGTATCCGCGCGAGACCAGCAGGGGCACCACGTAGCCATGCATCGTCCAGCTCCGCTGGTAGGCCCCGATCGGCCCGCCGTGGACGTCCAAGATCAGCGGGAACGGCCCGGCTCCGTCAGGCGTGCACAGGACTCCTTCGATCGGTGTCCCGTCAGGTGCGCTCCAGCTGACGTTCGTCGCCGAGCCCGCGATCGATCGGGTGTAGTCGGTGCCCGGATGGGCCAGGGAGGCCAGGATCTGGTTGGCGCCGGTGCCAACGATCGCGACCTGCTGCGGAAGGTCGTAGTCGTCCCGGACCACGACGACCCGGCCGTCGGAGGTGAAGGCGCCGGCCGGATTAAACCAGGTCGCCCACGACTGCGCGGATGCGGCCAGTTCCTTGCCGGCGATCGTCTCCGGCAGGGGTCCGTCCCCGGCGTAGGCGATCCCGGCCACGCAGTCCAGATGGCGCTGGCCGATATAGCCGAGCCGCGTCCCGTCGATCCACTGCACCGCGGTGACATCTGTCCCGGCGGTGTCTACCGCGCACCTGGTGCCGGCCACCAGGTCCAGCAGGATCAGGTCACCCGCCACGATCAATCGGTCGCTGCATACCGCCTCTACCACGGCTGCCCTCGTACCGTCGGACGTCCCGGCCGGCAGTCCGAGCTGGACGTCACTGCGGAGCAGTTCGGTCACCTCACCGGTCGAGATGTCGAGCCGGCTGAGCACCGCCGAGTACCAGTCGTCCTCACTGGGCTGTTCGCCGGTGATTGCCAGCACATGCCCGGGGCCGGACCAGGCCGCCTCCCAGACGTTCAGCCCGTCGGGCGAAACCCTGGCGAGCTCGCCGGAGGCCACGGTATAGAGCCACAGGCCGCGCCAGGCATCCTCCGGCGTCCCGGCCTCCACCTGCGGGTACCAGGACGGCAGCCCGGACTCGCCCGAGCCGGCCGTTCCCGAGCCCTGCGCGTCAGACACCTCCGCACCGAGCCCGGCGACCCCGAGCAGGATCCGGGTGCCGTCCGGTGACCACGCGAGATACTCGACCGTGCCGGGGACAGCAGGCGCGGCCTGGGCCTCGCCGAGCTGCCCGTCGGCCAGCAGGTAGAGCTGGAACGCCTCAGCCTTGGCCCGGTCGGACAGGAAGGCCAGGGATGACTCGTCCGGCGCGAACCGGGCGGACTTGGCTGACCCGCCACCCGAAGTCAGCGCGCGCAGCGCGCCGTCCCGCACCTCGTACAAGGCGGTGCGCGGCAGCCCCTCGAGTTCGTCATAGACCGACCCGGTCACCACGATGCGGCTGGCGTCGGTCGTCGTGACAAGGTCGGTAACGTGGTGCGGCCTGCCGAAAGCGGGCTCGTGCACCCGCCGGACATGCTCGGCGACCGCGGCGTACTCGGGAGATTCCCACAGGTCTTTGCGCATAGTCCAGGATGATCTCACGCATTACGGGGTGCCCGCTGTCAGCCGGCGACCCGGCCGACAAAGCCCCGGACCTGCAGGCCGTGGTCCGGGGCGGTTCGGTGCCGTTTCGGCTCGTGCGATCGCGATGTGGAATCAGAGCTTGGTATGCCCGGATCCCGCGATGATCTCTTGGAAGGCCAGCGGCACCCTGGATGTCGCGCACTTTCCTGCGGATCGGGGGAAGATGGCCCGGACGCTTGCCTGCCACGTTCCGGTACCGCTGATCCCGCGGAATCTCCCGGTGCCGCCGTATGTCGTGTCGGTGCCGTGCAGGTTCACCCTGAGCAGGCAGGTCTTCGGGTCGAGCGTCTGGGTGCCGGCGCCGGCGCCGTGCCGGGTCTTATACGTGCCTCCAGGGAACACGAGAGTGTCGACGCTGTTACCGGAGTGGTCGACCCCGGCGCCGGTGTACACGCTGCCCCACTCGATGGCGCCGAGATTGTTGGATGCCGCGGACGTGGTCATGAGCTGGATGTAGTCGTTGACGGTGGGCGCAGCGCTTGCTGCGGGTGAGGCGCTAGCCGGCAGTGCGAGCCACAAAACGGTGGCGACGGCGGCAGAGACCGCTATCACGGCGGCCGTAGCGGCCTTCCGCTTGGCCGCCCAGCCGGCTCGCGGTGCGCGGCGGGACTCAGCGTCATGAGCTCTAGTGATTTTGTCCTGGCGGTATGAGCTGGACTCGTCCATGAGTGTCCTCCTCGATGGCTTGGTGCCTTTCTGCCGAGGATGCAGCCGCGCAGGCCGGGCGCGTATCGGGCGATCGCGCAGTATCGGGGCTAGCGGGTCCTTAGATTTGCTGCTGGACGTCCTTAGGCGTGACGTCCTCTACCAGCTCGCGTGAGCCGCCTGAGGCGCGTTAGTCGTGCAGCAGGCCGGCCCGCTCGGCTACCGCCGCCGCCTGGACCCGGGTGGTGACGCCGAGCTTGCGCAGGATGTTGGTCACGTGCACGCTAGCCGTCTTCGGGCTGATGAACAGTTCCGCGCCGATCTGCGCGTTGGTACGGCCGGTCGCGAGCAAGCGCAGCACCCCGAGTTCGCGGCTGGTCAGTCCGTGGCTGTGCAGCGTCTTGGCCTGCTCCTGGCTCTCGGGCGTGGCCTCAGGCCGGGAAGGCAGCGGGACGCGAGCCCGCAGCGCGAGTCGGCGGATTTGCGAAAGCAGCGGTGCGTTCCCGTCGGCCGCTTCGCCGCCGGCCTGAAGAGCCTCGGCTGCCCCCCGGCTCTGACCGGCGTACAACTGCGCTTCGGCCTGCCGCCACCAGGCGTACCCGGCTTGGTGCGGGCAGCCGAGGTTCTGCCAGGCGGTCGCCGCCGCGCTCCAGGCGTCCGGGTCACTCGAGTTCACGACTCGAGTGCGCTCGGCGTTCCAGGTCGCGCGTTCCGCCGGGGTGGCGGCGACGAAGGGGTGATTGGTGAGTGCCTCATCGCCTGTGTGCTCGACCCAGTCGGCCAGCTCATCGGCGGCGGCTAGCGCGGCGGCCGCGGACATGCCGCTGCTCGCGCGCGCCCGCTCGGCCATATCCGCGCAGGCCCGCATCCCTGATGACAGCAGCCGCCCGCAGAACTTGGTCAGGTAGGGGGCCTTGGTTGCCAGGTCGAGTCCACGATGCACTAGCTCGAGCGCCTCATCGGAGCGCCCGGCCCAAAGCGCCAGCTCGGTCATCTGTTGGATCTGTTCGCGTGCGTTCTCCATGAGCCCGGCGTCGCCCAGCGCCTCGATGCTGTGCCATCTCCGGCTCGCCGCCTGCAGGTCGCCGCGCAGCCGATCGATCTCAGCGCGGATCCCGTGCGCGAACCTGTGCTCAGAATCGGGTGGCCCGCCAGTCAGCGGATCGATGAGCGCCCCGGCCTCGGCCGTGCGGCCTTGGCACAGGAGCGCGTCGGCCGCATTGGCGGTCACCAGCGAAGTCTTGTAATAGGCCTGCAAGCCTGCCTCGCGGGCTGTCTCCAGCGCCTGCATCCCTGCAGCGGCGGCATCTTGGAACCGTCCGACGCTCTGCAGAGCACTGCCTTCGAATACGGCGACGGACAAGGCAGCATCGGCGTCCCCGGAGCGCGTCGCCAGTGCCCGGGCCCGGTGAATGAGCCTGAACCCGTCCTGGATCCGCCCTTCGTTGAAGCTGCCAAGCGTCAATAGCGACAGGGTGCGGGACGTCAGCGACGTCGCCTTGACCGTCTCGGCGATGTCCAGCGCGCGCTCCGCCGCGGAAATGAAGACATCCGGTTGCGTCTCACCGAACAGCATCGCGTAGTAGTACCAGGCCTCGGCCTGGTCAACGGACGGCGGTGCCTGCTCGAAGAGCCGCAACGCCTGCTTGATGAGCGCCAGGCCGTCGTCGGAGCTGTCCGGTCGGCCGAGGAGCGTCACCCCGAGTGCCCGGATGCGCCCGGCGCGCTCGTGAATGACCGCGGCCGTGACCGGATCGGGGTGACCGGCATACAGGCGGTACGCCTCGTCGGCGAGTACGCCAGCCTGCTCGCTGTCGCCCGACACAAGCAGATCGTCGACGGCGCGCAGGTACCAGCCAGGCAGATCTTGTCCGGCGGCGTCATCCCGCGCGGTTGACGACAGGGCGTGCCCCAATTCGACGGCCCGCCGCCAATGTTTAGCCGCCTCGGCATAGCCGAAGACCCGCTCGGCGGCCTCGGCCGCTTTCACCCGGGCTTGCAGCTCCTCGGCCTCGCATCCGGCTCCGGCCCAGTGCCCGGCCGCCTCGGCGGCGAGGGCCGGCTCGTCGGCCGCCTCCAGCGCCTCGGCGATTCGCCCGTGCAGGACCATCCGCTCCCCGGCCAGCAACCCGGCGGCGACCGCCTCGGCTAGCAGCGCATGCCGGGCCCGGTACCCGCCCATGGAAGTCTCGCCTATCAGCCGGGCTTCGGCGAGTTCCCGAAGTCCGATGCGAATCCGGGCCACGTCGAGTTCCGCCACACCCCG
This sequence comes from uncultured Actinomycetota bacterium, assembly GCA_963836195.1. GTDB lineage: Bacteria > Actinomycetota > Actinomycetes > Streptosporangiales > Streptosporangiaceae > Trebonia. The sequence continues at coordinate 62,898 of CAWIIX010000010.1, forward strand.
CAGTTGCTCCTCGGTCAGCGGCCGGCGAGCCACTGCGAGCGCCGCGAGCACTGCCCGGCCGGCATCACCGCAACCGGCGACCCGGGCTGCCAGCAGCTCCGCCAACTGGGCCGGAAACCCGCTACCGGCGCCGAGCTCATCATCCGCCGGGCTGGCGAGAGCTGCGGCAACTAGCTGCTCGGTAAAGAAGGGGTTACCCTCACCCCGGGCAAACATCTCGTCGGCAACGCCGGCCGCCGGTGTGCCCATGAGCCCCGCCACCTGCTCGGCGACCTCAGCACGAGACAACGGCCCAAGCCGGATCTCCGACGCCTGCCCGCCGCCCCGGACATGCGCCAGCCACCGGGTCACCTGGGGACCTACCCGCACCTCATCGCCCCGACAGGTCGCCACGACCGGGACCGCGGCAGCCCGGCCCGCCCGGGTCAGGAAAGTCAGGAAGTCGAGCGTTGCGGTGTCAGCCCAATGCACATCCTCAACCACCAGCACGAGGCCGACCTCCCCGGCAACTTGCACTAGCAGGTCAACCAGCCCGGAAAACAGCCGATCGCGCTCCCACTCGCCCATCGGGCCTGCGGTGGCCGCATTGGACGGCAACAGCCGCGGCACCAGCCGCCCGGCCTCCATCCGGACGTACTCCGGCGCCCTAGCCAGCGCCCTTTCGAACGGGACGCCTCCTTCCTGCCTGCTGAGCGCATCCAGCGCCTCGGCAATCGGCAGCAACGGCAGCCTTTCCGCCAACGGCAGGCACGCCCCCCAGACCGACCGGCGCCGCTCGGCGTCGGCGTCCCGCAGCCCCTCCGCGACCAGCCGTGTCTTCCCGATTCCGGCGTCGCCGACGACCAGCAGGAGTCGGACACCCCCGTGCAACGACACCCGCAAACTGGACAGCTCAGCCTCACGGCCGACGAAAACACACGTCCCGGTCACGCTGCCTCCCCCGCATGCCCCAAACGCGCACCTCAGCAGGCCGAACACAGCCACCGGCCCAGCCCGCCGAACACTCCCAGCGCCTGGAGCCGAGCTTACGCCCAGGCCTCGTCGGCAGCGTCAGGCGCCGAACCACCGCGAAGCGAGGTGGGCGAGGGCACCGAGCCGGTCACTGGATGCCGGGTCAGGGCATCGGGCCAAGCCTCTTTCCCTTGCGCCATGGCCGGTCAAGTTCCCAATCTTCGAATGGCGGATCCACTTTATAGGTTCTGTCACAGTAGGCCCTGATGTATTGTGCCGCCCGAATTTCGGCTTCGTTCGCATTTACCGGACTTCCATCGGAGTCCAACTCGAGGGCATTGGTGTGCTACGCGCGCAGAGAGGAGTCGTATTTAGGTAAACGACTCTCTTGATGTGCTGCTGTGCAGGAGATGAAGGATTCGTGGCCCTTCGGCGTCGCTCTGCGGGGAGCGGCGTCAAACCACCTCATGGTGCATTAGCTGAAGACTGTTGTGCTGAGCGATGGGGAAAAGGCGTCGTGAGAGGCGTCAGGTGGGGGACAGGAAGGCGAACGCAAGTGAACCGCTGATGAAGTGTCGTTACTTAGCAAATGACATCAGAACCGGGGTGACCAATGCGATCCCGGGATAAGCCTGGCGGGAGTCCCGTTTTACTGGCCAGGCGGTGTCCGGCATAGAGGCGGCGCGAGCCTGTTCTGCGGCTTCTGCATGGAACGTGGGAAAGCGGGTTCCGATACTGGCGCCTGCTGGCTGCCGCTTACGGCGGTAGGCGGCGGGCGGCGAGAGGGAGAGTGCCGGGCGACGGAAATCGCGAGGCGCGGAGTACCGATGCGGAATCCGCTGGCGGACCGGCTCGTAGTAGCGGTGAGTCTCCTGTAATGGGAGAGGAGCGAAGGGGCCGGCTCATTTAGGTTTTGCTCTGCACGGGCAACCAGGCGATGTTCTGGGAGGATACGAGTGGGCAAGTCAGGTCAGCAGGACAAGTCGTTCACGATACCGAAGCAGCTGGTGTGGGAGGCATACAGGCGGGTCAAGGCCAATAAGGGTGCCGCCGGGGTGGATCACGTGTCCATGGAGGAATTCGAGGAGGATCTGCGGGGCAACCTGTATAAGATCTGGAACCGGATGTCCTCGGGGACGTATTTTCCGCCTCCGGTGAAGGCGGTCGAGATACCGAAATCGCATGGCGGGACGAGGATTCTGGGAGTGCCCACTGTGGGCGACAGAATCGCGCAGACGGTGGTGGCCCTGCAACTGGAGGCCCGGACGGAATCGATTTTCCATGCCGATTCCTACGGGTACCGGCCGGGGAAGTCGGCGCATGACGCGCTGGCTAAATGCCGTCAGCGGTGCTGGAAGGGCAACTGGGTGGTCGATTTGGACATCGAGAAGTTCTTCGACTCCCTGGATCATAACCTCGTCGTAAAAGCGGTGGAGGCGAACACCGACCAGAAATGGGTTCTGCTGTACGTTAAGCGGTGGCTGAAAGCGCCGTTGCAGATGCCCGATGGCACCCTGCGGGAGCGGGACCGCGGAACTCCGCAGGGATCAGCGGTATCGCCCGTGCTGGCTAACCTGTTTCTGCATTACGCGATGGATTCATGGCTGGAGCGAGAGTTCCCGTCAGTGGAATTCGAGCGTTACGCAGATGATGCGGTGCTCCATTGCAGGACGGAGTATCAGGCGCGCAAGGTTCGCGATGCCCTTGCTGTGAGGCTGGAGAGCCTGGGACTGCGGTTGCATCCCGGGAAAACCAAGATAGTGTATTGTAAGGACGCGAACCGGCGGGGCTCGCATGAGCACACGTCGTTCACGTTCCTGGGATACGAGTTCCGTCCTCGCAGCGCGGAGAACAGGAACGGGCAGCTGTTCACGACGTTCTCGCCTGCAATCGGCCCGGATGCCCTCAAGGCGAAAGGCCAGCAGGTTCGTGACTGGCGGATACACAAGCGAGTCGGGTCTGACCTGGCGGAACTTGCCGCGTGGATAAATCCGGTCGTGCGCGGTTGGATGAACTACTACGGCAGGTTCAACAGGTCGCGGTTGTATCGTCTCTTGCAGCGCATTAATACCTACATAGTGCGGTGGGCGCGCAATAAGTATCGGCGGCTGGGTAGCTTCAAGAAGGCTAAAAGGTGGTGGACCGGACTCGTCGATCGAGAGCCCGGCCTGTTTACGCACTGGGCCTGGATATCCACGTTCTGAAAGATCAAATGAGAAGAGCCGTGTAACGGGAGACTGTTAAGCACGGTTCTGTGAGAGCCGGGGGGTGAGACTCCCCCCGGCTACTCGACCAAAATATCGCGGTTGCCTGCTCAGCCGCGCTGCCTTCCTCCATGAGGGCTGACCGGTAGTCGATGGACTTAAGCAGCGGGTACCCGAGCAGGCCATTCATCATTGAGTAGACAAAGTGATTCATTACTGCCCGGACATCCTGGTTCAGCCTTGGCAAGAGGTTCTCCTTGGACGGGGGCCGTATTCAGGCTGCCCGCCAGTGTCGGGGCCGGTAACGTGGAAGCCCGCGAGATCCGGTCCGGCACCAGCCTGGAGTTGATGACGCCCGCCGGTGGCCGCAGGGTCCCACCCGTAATCGAGGGCACAGACGCGCACCCGGACGTGCCGCTGATAGTCCGCGCCAAGGTCGGTGAAGCCGTGCAGCTGCGCCGTCCACCTGCCGCTCATCGCTTCCCTTCCGGCAACCCGGGATGCTCCAGTCAGCAGGGTCCTAGCCAGAGTCTGCTACCCGGGCCGCTGGCGATCAACGCATTTACACGAATGCCCAGGCACCGCGTGGCGGGCCGCTAGAGGCTGCCGAGCAGCGGTCATTCATTCGCCGGCGACGCGACGTCTGGCGGCGAGGGCGCAGCCCGGATGGCGGAAGCCGACCGGATCGACGCGAAGCGGCACCGCTTACCCCGCCGGACAGCATGGCGTTTACGCCAGCCCGGTGTCGATGGCCAAGTACGTCGGCGGCTGCCGACGGTCGCGGCGGTCACCGGCGTCACCGTGTCCGGAGGCCGGGGTCGTCACCCGCACCGCCGGCTGCTGACTGCGCCGCTGCCGGGCTGACCGCTGGGCGGAGCAGCCGGAACGCGCGAGCCTGGCCGACCGCATCCGCGAGACGGCGGCCGAGCTAGCCGCCAACTTGCAGACATGCGCAGGCCACGGTGGCCGGTCCCACGCCCACACAGAACGGTGTGATCCGCGCGCGGATCAGGCCTTCGATCGCAGTACTCCGCGAAGCATAGACTCGGCGTTAGGCGGGTGGCCTCCGGGTTATGTGGGCGTGCGGCTGGTCCGGGAAAGCGCCCTGATCGAAGGTGCCGCCGTCGAACACTTTCGCCAGTTCGGTGACGATCAGCTTGAACCGGTCCTCAGTCAGGTCCGCCTTCATCCGGCTGACGAGTGCGCAGGTGACCACCACGCTTGCCCCGTCACCGGGGATCCTGTCCTCGAACACCAGGTATCGGTGATCCCGCCAGCGGCTGTGGTCCTCAATCAGGCAGACGCCCGTGTAGAAGCAGTGGAAGGCGCCGTCGCGCCACGATCCGGCCAGCGCCCGCAGTCGGGCGGCGGCATCGACTCGTCGCAGCCTGCCCGAGGCGTCGCGGCGGGTCTCCACCCGGTCGAGAATCCGCTTGCACCGCGCGCACGCATGCGCTGGCCGGTGCGTGCCAGCCCCGCAGACCACGCATCGGTCCCCGGTCATGGGCGGCCTCACCTCCACCGGACGCGAACGCACTCTCTGAGCCACGCTCCCGTCCGTCGCCCAGAACATTCCCGCCTACGCGGCCCGATGAACGCGGACGAGGGTGATGCGGTCCCGGTCGCGCCGGCGCTGGCAGCACACCGGGGGGACCTGCGGGAGTGGCCTTGCTGCTGCGGCCGTCGATCGTTACGGCGACAGCCGCTCGATGGTCCAGCGGACGCCTTCCCGGCGGTAGCGGATCCGGTCGTGCAGGCCGTCGGGCGATTCCTGCCAGAACTCCACGCGGGACGGCAGCACCCGAAAGCCTCCCCAGCGCTGAGGCCTGGGGATCTCGGTTCCGTCGGGGTGGTGCCGCACAATGTCCCTGACCTGAGTTTCCAGGACCGTCCGGCTGGCGATTACGTGGCTTTGCCGCGAGGCGGCCGCGCTGCGACGGACCGCGGGGGCGCGCGCGTTCCAGTACTCGTCCGCCTCGCCTTGACTTACCTGCTCCACTGGGCCGGCCACCCGTACCTGACGGTGCGCCGGGACAAGCCAGTGCAGCACAGCAGCCGCCTGCGGGTTGGCCGCCAGCTCAGCGCCCTTATCGCTCTCGCAGTCGGTGAAGAAGACCAGCCCTCGCTGGAGGCCGCGCAGTACCACCAAGCGGGCCGACGGGATACCGTCGCTGGTTGCACTCGCGATGGTCATGGCATCCGGCATCGGCTGGCCGGCCGTCCGGGCCTCGTCCAGCCATGCGGAGAGCTGGCGCAGCGGATCGGCGTCTAGGTCTGTAACGTCCACCCGCCCAGTTTCGCGGCCCTTAGCATGGGCTGCTGCCGGATTCCCACTACTGTGAACCGCCGCTTGCGCCGGATTCCAAGATCAAGATCGACTCACCGGGTCAAAGCTAGAGGTCGATGACGACCTTGCCGTGCACGTGCCGGCCGGCCTGAAGCTCGACTGCGGCGCGGATCTGCTCGACCGGGAAGCTTGCCGCAATGGGTACACGGAGCTGGCCCGCCGCGACCAGGCCGGCGATCTCCTCTATGGCGCCGGGGGCGGCGTTAGCGCCGTTAGCCGGCGTTATCCCGGCGACCTGTGCAGCGATGGTGGTGATGCGCTCGTCCGGAACGCTAAGGTCCCGTGCCGCCTGCGCCGTCTCCGTCCCATACAGGTCGATCGCCGCAGTGACGCCGGCGGGCGCCAGGGCACGGACCCGGTCGACCAAGCCGTCGCCATAAGCGACGGGCTCGGCCCCGAGGGCGCGCAGGGCATCGGCCGACGTCGCCGATCCCGTCCCGATCACTCGCGCGCCTGCGAGGCGAGCGAGCTGCACGGCGAACACGCCGACCCCGCCTCCCGCGCCGCCAATGAGCAGCGTGTCGCCCCTGCTGGGTTTGACAACGGCGAGCGCGGCGGCGGCTGTGCACCCCCCTATAGCAAGGAGGGCGGCTGTGCGGTCGTCGACGCCGTCGGGGGTATGGTGCGCGTCGCCGCCCGCCGCGACGGTCCCTGCCACGTCTATTACCACGTAGTCGGCGACCGCGCGGGAGAGGGCGCCGCCGAACACTCGGTCGCCGGCCGCGAACTCGGTCACGCCGTCACCGACCTGGTCCACCACTCCGGCATAGTCGGTTCCGAACCCGGACGGCAAGCTCAAGCCGAATCGAGTGGCGGTCTCCGCGTCGGAGGTCATGAACCAGTCCATCGGGTTCAGTCCAGCCGCCGTCACCCGCACCCGGATCTGCCCGGAGCCGGCCTGCGGTGCGGGTACCTGGCGGAGGTTCAGGACCTCCGGGCCGCCGAATGACTCGAGCTGGACCACTCGGCTCGTGGTCGCCGACGTGTTGACGCTCGGTTGTTGCATGCTCACGTGTCCCTTTGGCGGCGAATGAAGGCAACGAGAATCGGACTATGCTCCGTTTATATGGGCACCGTACCATAATCGGAGCGTGATCCGTTTCGGCTGTACTGACACTTCCCCGCCCGCAGCCACGGGTAAAGGAGCAGCTCGACCTCGTGGACCGTGCAGTCCTCGCGGACCGCACGCGAGGCCGATGCCGGGACAGGGGGGGCAAGCGGACGGGCCGCACGGCGCAATGCCGGGCGGCCCGTTGCGGAGAGGCTGGTCCTAGCTGACCGTGGTGCCCGACCTGCGGGTCGCCTGCGCGGGCACCACCTTCGTGACCCGCTGCGGCAGCGATCGAGTCCGCATCCAGCTGTCGATCACCGGGCTTGACTCCCAGGAGGAGATCAGGGCATAGCGGGGCTTGCTGCCCGGGTGCCAGACCACGTGCCACAGCCGCTCGGTGTCGATGACGAGCTGCATGCCCGGGTGCAGCAGGATCCGGGTCTCGGTGGCCGGGTCGTCCTTGTCCTCGCGCAGAATGAACACGGACTGGCCGGCGGCGTCGTCGAGCTCGAGCCAGGACCGGACCACCCAGCCTGAGCCGTCGGGGTTGAGCCGGTTGTTGTCGTCGCGGTGCAGCTGGCGCAGGGCCTCAGCCTCGCCGCTCGGATTGAGCTTGATGACGCGGACCCGGCCGAAGTTGCCGCCGACGGCCTCCACATAGCTTGCCAGGCTTGGCGCGATCTCGCGGTTGGTGGTCCAGATGCCTTCCTTGTCCGGCTTGCCGTGGTCCCAGAAGCCGCGGCAGTCCATCTCCCCAGTCGCTGAGGTGAGAGGGGCGAAGTTCGTGTCGCCGCCGCTCTTCCAGTCCATATAGGTCAGGCTTTCCCATTCGGCCTGCGGGATCGCCGGCCCGTCATAGTCCCGGAGTACGACGAAGCCGGTCTTCGCCAGGATGTCGAGCTTGCGGTGCATTAGTCCCCCTATATCTGCTCCCGCTTGTATCTACTGCGCCCGATGCGCGCGAGCGACGATGTACCCCTAGCTACATTGAGTTATTCACTACTACTATCTGTGACATTTTGCTGGGGGGACGCATAAACCACCGCGCTGCGGGGTAACCGTCGGCCGGGAGACATACCTGAAAGCAGAGAACACCGCATGCCGGCCGTTTTGAGCGCGCCGCTATCAGCACACGGCGGACATAGACGGCGGGTGCGGGCAGATCGTCTTGTCGCGGGAGGTATTCCCCAAGGGCTGTGTCGAGCGGAACTGGCCGACGCAGCCCAGTTGACTCGCTGCCGAGAAAATTCACATGGAATCTTGCTCGGCTGCTCGGGGCACCAACATAAATGGCAAAAGTTCAGGGATATCTTCGTTGTCCCTAAATGGCGAGGCGCGTCCGATTCGTAAATTTCGGCTCACCGGTCCGCTAGAACCCCGTGCCCCGCCCGAAGAGGCCGGCGGGGCGCGGGAGCGGTTGCCTCTAGCAGCTTTCCGGGTCCTCGCCGGCGAGGTGCCAGGCGACCTCGGGGGCGTGAATGGTGGTGGACGTGGCTCCCCCAGATGGTTCCGTGCTGGCGGTGGAGGCGGAGACAGGGTCCGTTCGAGATTCGTTCGAGATGAAGGATTTGTGGAGGTCCGCGATGATGTGCAAATGACGACTCTCGGTGTTGTATGCCTGCCCCAGGTACCGCCAGAACAGCTGCGCGACGTCGCCGTCGCGGCGGACGCGGCGGGACTTGAGGAGCTGTGGCTGTGGGAGGACTGCTTCTGGGGCGGTGCGGTCCCGGCCTGCGCGGCGATGCTCGCGTGGACCACCAGGCTTCGGGTGGGGATCGGCGTGCTGCCGGTTCCACTGCGGAGCGTCGCGACGACCGCGATGGACGCGGCGATGCTGCACCGCCTGTTCCCTGGCCGGGTGACCATCGGCGTGGGGCACGGCATCCAGTCCTGGATGCAGCAGAACGGGGTCGCGGCAGAGTCACCGATGACGCTGCTGACCGAGTACCTGACATCGCTGCGCCAGCTGCTGGCAGGCAGTCGGGTGACGGCGGACGGCCGCTACGTTCACCTCGACGACGTGGCGCTCGAGTGGCCGCCGACCGCGGCGCCCGCGATCCTGGTCGGGGCGATCGGGCAGCGCACGCTGAAACTGAGCGGCGAAGCCGGCGACGGGACGGTCCTCGTCGCGGGCATCGGCCCGGACGAGGTCCGCAACGCACGCGCCCTCATCGCGGAAGGGCAGGCGGCCGCCGGGCGCGGTGACGCCCACCCCGTCGTCGTGCACCTGGCGGTCGCCGGCCGCGACGCCTCTGCCGTGGCGGCGGCCGTCCGTGGCCTGGCTGAGGCCGGCGCGGATACGGTCATTCTCCAGCCTTCACCCGAGCGGGCCGACCTCGATCACTTCGAGCGCTTCGTCCGCTTCGCCGCGGAACAGGTCCGCCCGCTGCTGTAACGGCACGGCACCTCGATCGGGCGCACGGCCTGCCCGTCGCCTGGCAGGCCGTGGCTCGCCGGTAGCGTGTGCGGCATGGCGAGCATTTTCGTAACGGGATCATCGGACGGGATCGGCCAGGAGACTGCACGGCAGCTGGTGAAGGGCGGGCACCGGGTGGTCTTGCACGCCCGCGATGACACCCGCGCTGAGGATGCCGCCGCGGCACTGCCCGGCGCGTCCGGCGTCGCGGTCGGTGACCTGTCAGTTGTCGACGGGATAGGCCAGGCGGCCGAGTCGGCCAGTGCACTGGGCCCGTACGACGCGGTCATCCACAACGCGGGCGTTGGGGGTTCGACCGCGCGGCACCGGACGGCCGATGGGTACGAGCGGATCTTCGCGGTCAACGTGCTGGGACCTTACCTGCTCACGGCGCTGATGCCGCTGCCGGCGCGGCTGGTTTACCTCACCTCCGGCCTGGAGTCGGTCGGCCGGGTGAGACCTAGATGACCTGCAGTGGGAGCGCCGGACTTGGAACGGCATGCAGGCCTACAGCGACTCCAAGCTCTACGATGTGCTGCTGGCCTTCGCCATCGCGCGCCGCTACCCGCGGTTGCGCAGCAACGCGGTCGACCCGGGTTGGATCAAGACCAAGCTTGGTGGCCACGGAGCGACGGATGAGCTTCCGATAGGTGCCCGGACCCAGGTGTGGCTCGCCGCCAGCGACGACTCGGACGCCGCGGTCACGGGCCGCTATTTCAAGTGGCAGGAGGAGTTGCGGGCCAATCCGGACGCCTACGACACGAACCTGCAGGAGGCCCTGCTCGCCGCCTGCGCGACCCTCGTCGGCACCGCACTGCCCGACTAGCCACCTCGTCGCCCGACGCTGGGTCGGCTGCCCGCATGCAGTACCGGCGACGCCGATCAGGTTGCCCTCGGGGTCGGTGAAGTGGCCGATCACCAGGCCGGTCGGCGCGCGTTTTCCATGGTCTAGCGGTATTGGCCATGGTGCTCTGTGTGATGATCGCAACAGCGCGGGGAACTCATCGGCGGTGAGATAAGCCGTGACCGGCTACACGCAACGTCGACAGGGTCCGTTCGAGATGGGGGATTTGCGGGTTTGACCCGCTTAAGGCTGGACAGAGCTGGCTAAATTGCATTTTCCTGCGGTGTTGCCCGTATGGGCGGCTGCGGAGGATTGTTGCGTGATGCGGCAGCAGCAGATGAGCCAGGGCCCTCGTCGGCCGGTCCAGCGCGCACTGCTGCGAGGTGCCGGCCGGGTCTGGACCGACTTCCGCGTCAACGAACTTCATCGGAACGGCAAGGAGTTCGAGCTCATGGAACGGGCCATGGGCTTCGCGGCGCTGGCCATGCTGACCGTGTTCCCGCTGCTCATCGTCGTCGCTGCGGCCGGCGCGGCCACGCATCACGGCGTAGCCGTGTGGGTGGTCTACGGCATGGGCCTGAACGGCTCGTCCGCCCGCGCGGTGACCCAGCTGTTTTCCGCACCCGCCAAGGTCCTGAGCACGACCAGTGCTTTCAGCCTGGTGCTGGCGGCCGTCTTCGGGGTGGCGTTCGCGGGCAGCGTGCAGGGCGGGTTCGAAAAAATCTGGGGCCTTCCGGCCGGGTCGTGGCACCAGATCTGGCGTCAGCTGGTGTGGCTGGTCGTCTTCATGGCCTATATCTACGCCGCGGCCACGGTGGGCGCTGCGGACCGCCATACGCCGGTCCAGACCGTGAGCCGGATTCTGGTGGCGACAGTCCTCGGGCTCGTCTTTTTCTGGTGGGGGCTTCGGTTCCTGGTCGGCGGCCGGGTGAGCTATGGCGCGTCCCGCGGCGGCGCTCGCCGCCCGCGAGCAGGGCAGCGTCGCGGCGCTGAGGCGGATACTCGGCGACCTCGCCGACGCCCCCGGTCTCGCGCGTGCCGCCGACCTCGCCACCACGGCGGCGACAAGCGCGCCGACGGAGGGACGGATCCTGTATGCCGCGCTCCGGGCGCTCCCGCTGCCTCAGGAGCCAGTCGCCCGGCTGTGGCACGCGGCCACCCTCCTCCGCGAGCACCGCGGGGACGGTCATATCGCCGCCCTGGTCGCCGCGGGCATCGGGGGGACGGAGGCCCATGTGCTCCACGCGCTCTCCGAGAACATCCCGGCCGAGAAGTTCGGAAGGATCCATCACCTCGCCGCCGACCGCCTGGCCAGGGTTGCGGACGGGATGCGGGAGCGCGGCCTCATCGACGCCTCCGGATGGCTCAGCGACACCGGCTGGAAGACCAAGGAACGGGTCGAGTCGGTCACCGATGATCTCGCCGCGCCGGCGTACTCCGGCCTGCAGCCAAGCGAGCTCGACCAGCTCATCGCGGACCTCGAGCCCATCTCGGCAACGCTCGACGCCGCCCACTCGCGCTAAGCCCGGCGCTCACTCGAAGAGCCCGCTGATCCATGCGTGACGCTGAATGCCCGCGAGGACAACGGCTGGTGGTGCGTGGGCCGCGCCCGATCGGGACCGGTGTTCGGGCGTGCTGGCGCCCGCGGCCGGGGTGGTGCTTTCCGGTCGCGGGCGTCGCGTTGAGGGCGGGGTAGTCGGGGGGTGTCAGCCGCTGGGTTGGGCTGTGGGTGGTGGTGGGTGGCTGCGGAGGGTGGTTGTGCCGTCGGGGCTGGTGGCGCGGGTGGATCCGTCGGGCAGGAGCTCGAGGTCCCAGCCCATCCGGTGCACGCAGACGTCATGATGAAACTGGCACAGCATCACGCAGTCGACGCTGCTGGTCTTGCCGCCGTGGCGTTTGTGCTTGACGTGGTGGACGTCGCAGGCGGCGGGGCGGCGGTTGCAGCCGGGCCAGGCGCAGCCCTTGTCGCGGGCGATGACGGCTTTGCGGATGTAGTCGGGGATGGTGTCGGCGTAGCCGATGTCGAGGATGGCGCTTTTGGTGTTGAGGGGCTTGCCGAGCAGGGTGCGGCGCAGCGCGGAGGCGAGGGCGCCGGGGCCGGACACGAACCGGATGGCGCGGCGGGCGAGGGCGTACTGCAGGGCCTGCCACGCCTCGGGCGGCAGCGGGGTGCCCGGCGCGCGGCCGGCGTGGTTGTAGGCGTCGGTGACCAGGGTGATCATCTCGCCGATGAGGTCCCAGTCGGGGCTGCCGGTGACGACCGGGACGATGAGGGCGTCGCACGCGGCGGCCTGGGCGTCCTTCCCCGATAGGTAGCCGTGCTCCCCGGCCCGGGCGCGGAGCCAGGTGTCCTCGACGACCGAGGCGCCGTCCATGGCCAGGAGGTCGGACAGGGGGATGGTGACGTCGACGCGGGTGTCGGCGCCGGCCCGGTCGGGGACCATCTTGGCGCGGATGAGCAGCTCGCAGGCCTCCTGGAGGGCGTCGTGGTAGCGCTGGCCGATGGTGCGGAAGTCCTCGGGCCCGCGGCGCTTGCCGAGGGCCTCGAGGACGGCGGTGACGGCGGCGGCGCACTCGGGGGTCAGGTCGCCCCGGATCCGGCCGGCGCCGTCCATGGTGGTGTCCAGGAGGAGGTCCCGGTCGCCGAACCCGCGGCCGTGGGGGTCTTCGTCGGGGTCGGGCTCCTGGGCGCGCCAGGCCTCGTAGGCGGCCTGGGCGATGAGCTTGAGGTCGTCGAGGCCGGCGCCGGCGGCGGCGGCCTCGACGAGGATCTTGTCGGCCTCGGCCTGGAGGTCGTCGTGGTCGATCCGGCCGGTCCACCCGGCGATCTCCCTCGCCCACGAGATCGTGAGCGCCCCGGTGGCGGTGGCGGCGTCGAGGCGGGGGTGGCGGGCGAGCAGGCGCATCTGCCGGACGGCGGCCCTGGCGTCCCTGGGCCCGAGGCGGTTCCTGGCCGCGAGCCAGGCGGAGCTGGTGGCGTACCCGTCGGCGTCGTGCCCGTAATCGGCGTCGAACCGCCGCAGGATCCCGTTGGTCGCCGCCCCGAGCAGGGAGGTGATCGCCCCGAGCTGCTCCAGCGCCTCGCCCCGGGCGGGGCCGTCGAGGTCGGCGGCGGCCGGGGAGTTCAGGTACCCGGCCAGGGCGTGGCCGACCCGGAGCGCGTCGGCGACGCTGGCGAACGCCCGGCCGGGGGCGGCCAGGGCGCAACCCGCCCCGTCTGGCGTGCACATCATGAACCACCCCCTCCCGCTGGGTTCCGCGGCGGGTGGCGTGCCAGGCGGCCGCCGCGGATGCGTCTGCTACGTCTTACTCACGCTGGGCTGCCTGCCTCTCCCTAGAGAATACCCGTTTGATCGACGCTAATCAAATTGATCTTGCATGATCTTTTGTTCGATTCCTGTCAGCTACGCCATCGACAGGACATCGGGCTGGGGAGAGGCGCTCACGGTCCGTTCGATAAAACGGGTTTGATCTGCAGGCCCTCAGTTAGAGAAATCCTGTGTGAGCCAGACCGTGCCGGAGCTGTCGCGGTAGACCGCGATTCCGATGTGGGTGAAGGTGGTGCTCAGGATGTTGAGGCGGTGACCGTCGTTCGGCGGCTGCTCGTTGAGCATGGACTGGGTGAGCCCGACCGCCATCGAGGCGATGGCCGCGGTGGTGTCGGCCACGGGGCCGCCTTCGCCGATGTTTTCCCCGGCGGACGTCCAGTCGATTCCGGCGTTGGTCTCGCGGGTTCCGATCGGAGGCTCTCCCGGGCACTGGTGCGAGAGGCCGCAGCCGTCGGCCATCAGCAGGTTGTGCGCGGATGAGGTGGTCTCCAGGCCCGCGGTGACGGTCAGCGCGGGCAGCCCGGCGGTGGCGCGGGCCTGATTGATCAGCGCGAGCACCTGCGCGGCGGGCGCGCCGTCCTGGTCCGCGGTCGCGCTGCCGGTCGGGGAGGCCGCGGGGGAGACGACGGCGGACGCGGAGGGCCGAGCGCTCGGCGTTCCCGAAGCGGGCGCGGACGGTGTGGTGGCGCTCGTCATGCGCGTGCTTCCGGTGGCGTGGCTCGGCGGGACGGTCACCACCACCGGGGCGGCGGCGACAGCCATCGCGGCCGGGCTGCCGGCGCAGGGGCTGGCGCCCGCCGCAGCGCATTCAGCCGCTGCGGTTCTCGAGCTCGTGACCTTCCCAGCGGACGACGGGTCGGAGGAGAACACGCCGCGACCCAGATAGAGGCTTCCGCCAATCAGCACGGCCAACACGAGCGTGCTGGACGCCGCGATCCTGACCCGGCGGGATGAGGCAGCCGACGCTAGTGTCCCACGATTCATTTCATCACCACCTAGTAGGCGGTGACACACTAGGACACTTGTGCTGGGCTTCCTGTCGGAATTGGCAAATGTAGTAACTATTACGGCCGTCGCGGACGGCGTATCTGTGATTGGGCACCGGGGTGACGGTGAGCCCAGACGAGCGGTATGGGGACGCCGTGATCGGCCAGCAGCCAGTAGACAAGGATGCCGCCGAAGGCCGCCTCTGACCCGACCGCGACCGTTCGAGATGATGGTTTGAAGATCTTTTCCCGAACGGACCGTCAGGGAGCGCGATGGAGCTGATCATCGGCACGTACACCGAGCAACTGCCGCACGTCCACGGCAAGGCCGACGGCGTCCTCGCCGCGAGCTTCGACCCCGCCACCGGGCGCATCGGGCCGGTCAGCTCGCTGGCGCCGGCCCGCAACCCGTCCTACCTGGCGACCTCGGCCTCGGGCGAGCACGTCTACGCGGTCCACGAGACCCTCGACTTCGACGACCAGCCCGGCGGCGGCATCACCGCCTACGCCCGCGACCCGCGCACCGGGCAGCTGACCGCGCTCAACGCGCGGGCCACGCTCGGCGACTCGCCCTGCCACGTCACCCTCGACCGCAGCGGCCGCTTCGTGCTGAACGCCAACTACGGCGTGGACGCCGGCTCGGTCACCGTGCACCGAATCGAGCCCGACGGCCGGCTGGGCGACATGACCGACCACGTCGAGCACATCGGCTCCGGCCCGGACCCGGTCCGGCAGGCCAACTCGCACGTCCACATGATCGCCGGCGACCCGGTGACCGGGGACATCCTCGTGTCCGACCTTGGCTCCGACACCGTCTTCGTCTACGCGCTCGATCGCGACGGCCGCCTCACGGCGAAGGCTTCCGCGAACCTAGATGCCGTTCCCGGCGCGGGACCGCGGCACCTCGCCTTCCACCCGGACGGCCGCCACCTGTTCGTCGTCAACGAGCTCGACAGCACCGTGTGCACGCTGCGCCGCGAGGACGACCATTTCGCGCTGACCGACCGGGTGCCGACCCGCAACGCCGGCGGGGCCGCTGACGGGCAGAATCTGGCGGGCGCCATCCGCGTGACGCCGTCCGGCCGGCACGTGCTGGTGTCCAACCGCGGTGACGACAGCCTGGCGGTACTGCGCTTTGACCCCGACGCCTCGGCGCTGTCCCTGGTCGGGATCACCCCCGACGTCGGGGAGTGCCCCAGGGACTTCATCGTCACGCCCGACGGCCGGCACGTGATCGTGGCCGGCCAGGACAGCGATCACCTCGCGTCCTACCGGTTCGACGACGAAGCCGGCGCCCTCCGGCTCCTGCACTCCGCCGTCGCGCCCACTCCGGTGTGCCTAATCCTGACCTGAGAGGAACCCACTCCCCAGGTCAGGATTAGGCGTCCGCGAGGCGGGCTCCGCTCAGGGGAGCGCGCCGCGCGGCTCGTGCGAGAGACTTGGGCCATGTCAGCGACTCCGTTGTTCCGTAAGGTGGATGCGGTCACGATCCCGGTGCCGGACCTTGACGCCGGGCTGCGGTTCTACCGCGATCCCAGCCCGGCCTGCCGGTCGTGCCGGGCGTCACCCGGCGAAACTTCCTGCAAGCGACCGGGCTCGGCGCGGCCGCCGCCGCTGCGGTCGGCCTCGGCGCCGGGACGGCGGCCGCCGCCACGGCCGGCCGCGACGGCGGCCGCCAGGCCGCTGCGCGGCGGGCCTGACCGGGACCATCGCCGACCTCAAGCACGTGGTGATCCTCATGCAGGAGAACCGGTCGTTCGACCACTACTTCGGCACGCTGCTCCGGCGTTCGCGGATTCGGCGACAAGCAGGCCCTCACCTGGCAGAACGGGCACAGCGATGTTCCAGCAGCCCGACTCCTCCCGCACCGACCTCGGCTACCTGCTACCCGTACAACCTCACCGACCAGACCGACGGCGACCTCGACCACAGCTGGGCACGGCGACCACGAGGCGTGGAACAGCGGCCTGTGGAACCAGTGGGTCGCGGCCAAGGGCGAAGAGACGATGGGCTACTTCACCCGGTCCGAGATCCCGTTCCAGTACGCGCTGGCGGACGCGTTCACCATCTGCGACGGCTACCACCAGGCGATCATGGGCCCGACCAGCCCCAACCGGATGTACTTCTGGACCGGCACCTCGTCCGGCTGGACCTCGCAACCCGAGCGACTACAAGGTCGACTTCGGCTCCGACGCCAAGACGGCCGAGGTCACCACGTACCCGGAGCTGCTCCAGGCGGCCGGGGTGAGCTGGCAGGTCTACACCAACGACCAGGTCGGCGACAGCGGCAGCTACCCGGACTACTTCCTGGGCGACTACGGCGACAACCCGCTCTGGTTCTACCAGCAGTACAACACCACCAACAGCACCAAGGGCGGGACCGGCACGCTGGCGACCCGGGGGGCGGTCACCAAGTGGCAGACCGCCAAGGGAGCGCCCGCGCTCAGCCAGACGCACGCCGCCTACGTGCTGTCGTCGTTCATCGACGCGGTCCAGAACAACACCCTCCCGCAGGTGTCGTGGATCGTCGCCCCGGCCGGCTACTGCGAGCACCCGTCCTACACCCCCGACTACGGCGCCCACTACGTGAACACCGTCCTGCAGACGCTGTTCGCGAACTCCGACGTGTGGAACAGCACCGCGCTGTTCGTCACCTACGACGAGCACGACGGGTTCTTCGACCACCAGCTCCCGCCCTACCCCGCGACCAGCGTCACCGACGAGTACATCTCGGGTGAGCCGATCGGCCCCGGCCCCCGGGTCCCGATGCTGATCTGCTCGCCCTGGACCACCGGCGGCTACGTCGACTCCAACGTCTACGACCACACCTCGATGCTGCAGTTCCTGGCCGAGTGGACCGGGGCGGCGAAGCCCGGCAACGTCACCCCGTGGCGGTCGTCGGTGGTGGGCAACCTGACCGCCGCCTTCGACTTCGCCAACCCCGACTTCACGATCCCGGCCAGCATCCCGACCCTGGCCAAGACCTGGGCGCTGACCCAGCTCACGGGCGGCTCGACCACGCCGCCGGCCGAGGGCGACCAGTCGATGCCGGTCCAGGAGACCGGGACCAGGCCGCACCGCCCGTCCAACCTGCAGCCGTTCGCCGACGTGACCGTCAACCGCAGCACCAGCGTGGTCACCGCCACCCTGGCCAACACCGGCTCGGTCGGCCTCTCCTTCTCCGTCTACCCGAACGCGTACCTGGCCGCCACGCCCACCCCGGTCACGGTGGCCGCGTCATCCGCCGGCAGCTACACCTGGAACGCGGCCGGCACCAGCGGCGACTACAACTTCTCGGTCTACGGCCCGGACGGCTTCCTGACCACGTTCAAGGGCGCGGTGGTGGCCGCCGCCACCACGACCGGCCAGATCCCGCTGGTCACGGCCGCGCTCGACACCGCCAACGCGACCGTCGCGCTCACCCTGTCCAACAGCGGCAGCACCGCGATCGTCTACACCCTGACCCCGAACGAGTACGAGGGCACCACTCCAGACGGTCACCGTCAACGGCGGCGGCTCCACCCCCGTCAGCTGGCCGACCGACCCGTACGGCTACTACGACGTGATCATCACCGCTAACACCGCCGACGGCTTCACCCGCCGCTACGCGGGGCGCATTGCCTGACCGCAGTCGCCACGGTCCGTTCGAGATGGGGATTTGAAGATCTTTCAGCTCGAACGGACCGTTGCTTCGCCTCCGTCCGTCCCGCGAGGCGTTAGAGCGGCGCGACCGCCAGCGGGAGGATCAGGTCGTTCATCACCTGGGCGGCGAAGCTCGCGTCGGGCAGCTCGCCGAAGATCAGCAGGTGGTGGATGGCGAGGGCGGGGAAGACGGAGACGAGGAGATCGAGGTTGCGGCCGGGCGGGATCTCGCCGCGGGCGACGGCCCGCTCGAAGACCTGCCGGAGCCGGACGCCGCCCCGGCCGAGGAACTGATCGCGGATCACCTGCCGGAGCTCCGGGTCACGGGCCAGCGCGGTGACCAGCCCGAGCACCAGCTGGGCGTCGAATCGGACGTCGGGGCTGTCGGAGGTTCTCGCCATCGCCTCGAGGTCGCCCCGGAGCGAGCCGGTGTCCGGCACCTCGCCCGGCTTCCGCAGCGAGCTGATCGCGTCGACCACGAGCTCGGCCTTGCCCGACCAGCGGCGGTAGATCGTCATCTTGCTCGCCTTGGCCCGGGCCGCGACCGCGTCGATCGTCAGGCGGTCGTAGCCGATCTCGGCCAGCAGCTCGAGCGCGGCGTCACGGAGCGCGGCGTCACGGGAGGCGTCCAGCTGACGGCCCCGGTGCCCGGCGGCCTCGTGGGCTTCGTGGCTGGCGGCTCGCTCCATGGTCCCTCTTCTGCACGCTCCGTCGGGTGCCGATTCGCTGGGAAACACCCTACGGCACCCGGTCTCCGGTAAAGCGATACGATACGGTACCGTATCCCAGGCAGGCAGGAACCTCGCAGCACGGCAGAGGAGAGCGGAAGCATGTTCTTTCGACTAGGACGGGGCGTCGTCAGGCACCCGTGGCTAGTGATCGGGATCTGGATCGTGGCCGCGGTCGCGATCGTCGGGCTGGCGCCGAAGCTCGCCAGCTCGAGCAGCGAGTCCTCGTTCCTGCCAAGCCACTATCAGTCCGTGCAGGCGCAGAACCTGCAGCAGAGCGCCTTCCCGACCGCGGCCGCGCCGGGCGCGATCGTGGTGTTCGAGCGGGCGGACGGCGGCAAGCTCACCCCCGCCGACTCTCATCTCGTCGACGGCATCGCGGGCAAGCTCGCGGCCGACGGCATCCCCACCATGGGCACCATGCAGGCCGGGCCGCCGTCGGCCAACAAGCTCATTCAGACGATCTCGGTCCAGATACCCAACGTCTCCGGTCAGCTCACCACCGCGCAGACCAACGCCATCGGGACGCTCAGGTCCGACCTGTCCTCGCTCGTGTCGGGGACGGACCTCAAGGCGGGCGTGACCGGAACGGTCGCCGAGGACGTCGACTCGGCGTCGACCGGCAACAACGCGCAGAAGATCGTCTTCATCGGCACGATCTTGCTGATCATCGTGCTGCTGCTGCTGATCTTCCGCAGTCCCGTCATCGTGCTGCTGCCGCTGCTCACGATCGGCCTGGTCTCCTCGGTCGCCAACGGGCTGATCGACTTCCTGAGCAAGGCGCTCGGCTGGAGCGCCGAGAGTTTCACCTCCATCCTGCTCATCGTGGTGTTGTTCGGGGTCGGCACCGACTACATCCTGTTCCTGCTGTTCCGGTACCGGGAGCGGCTGCGCGCGGGCGAGCCCTCCAAGCAGGCGATGGAGAGCGCCATCGCCCGGGTCGGGCCGGCCATCGCCACCGCGGCCGGCGCGGTCATGATCGCGTTCCTGGCGCTGACGCTGTCCAGCCTGTCGCTCTTCCGTGAGCTCGGCCCCGCCCTCGCGATCGCCGTGTTCACCGCCGCGACGGCCGGGCTGACGCTGGTGCCGGCCGTGGTCTCGCTGCTCGGCACCCGCGTGTTCTGGCCGTCGAAGGCGTGGAAGACCGAGCCGAAGGCCGCCCGGTTCGCCGCGATCGGGCGGTCCCTGGGGCGCCACCCCGGTCGCTTCGCGGGGACGATCGTGGTCCTGCTCGGGGTGCTGGGCATCGTTTCCTTCGGCTTCCACCCGACGTTCGACCTCACCTCCGGCAACACCGCCACCACTCAGTCTGCGCAGTACGCGAACGTCCTGCTCAAGGGGTTCCCGGCCGGGGACTCCGAGCCGACCGCCGTGCTCGTGCAGTCGACCGACGGCAGGCCGCTCGACATCGCGGCGCTGGCGCCGTTCGGCGCGCGCCTGGCCAAGGTCCCCGGCGTGGCCTCGGTGAGCCCGGTGAAGGTGAACGCCAGCGGCGACGTGGCCGACTACACCGTGATCCTGTCGTCCTCGGGCGAGTCCGCCGCCGCGATGAACACGGTGCGCGGGCCCCTCGGCACCATCGCCAGCACCGACGCCCCGCCCGGGAGCCGCGCCCTGGTCGGCGGCATCACCTCGGTCTACGTGGACCTCCAGGCGGCGATGGAGCACGACTACTCGATCGTCTTCCCGGTCGCCGCGGTGCTGATCTTGATCATCCTCGGGCTGCTGCTGCAGAGCGTGGTCGCGCCCTGGTACCTGATGCTGTTCGTCGGCCTCGGCTTCGCCGCCACCCTGGGCTCCTCGGTCGGCATCTTCCAGGACCTGGACAACCAGAGCGGCCTGTCCTTCATCCTGCCGATCATGATGTACCTGTTCGTGGTGGCGCTCGGCACCGACTACAACATCCTGATGGTGTCGCGCCTGCGGGAGGAGGCGACCGAGGGCAAGACGCCGAGGGAGGCGGCGGCCGAGGCGCTCAAGCACGCCGGGCCGACGATCGCCTCGGCCGGGCTGATCCTGGCCGGGACCTTCGCCTCGCTGATCCTGGCGGGCGGATCCACGTTCGAGCAGATGGGCTTCGCGATCTCGTGCGGCATCGCGATCGCGGCGTTCGTGATGGCGATGTTCCTCACGCCCTCGGTGACGGCGCTGCTCGGGGCCCGCGCCTGGTGGCCCGGGCACCAGAACGGCAGCGGTAGCGGCCGCGGCCGGCACGGCGGTCGGGGCGGTCGTGGCGGGCAGGCGCCCGGCGACGACCGGCCGAGCGGCCTCGACGCCGCCAGCCGCGCCCGCGCCTAGCGAAGCGCCGAGCCCCGGTCCGTCCAGAGCGGAATCCCGACCCTGGACGGACCGGGGCGCTGGGTATGCTCGCGCAGGTGATGGACAATCAGGCTCCCGGCGCAGCCGTCAGCGGTGAGGGCAGCCACCGGCTGATGCCGAAACTGGAGCTCCTGCGGCCTGACCACGCTGCCGCTTTGCTCGCCTTCGAGCTGGAGAACAGGGCCTACTTCGCCGCGTCGATACCGGACCGGGGCGACGACTACTTCGCCTCCTTCGACGAGCGGCACCGGGAGCTGCTCGGCTGGCAGGCCGACGGGACGGACCTCCCGCACGTGCTGGTGGAGGCGGACGGAACGATCGTGGGCCGGGTCAATCTGTTCGAGGTCGCCGACGGCTCGGCCAGCCTCGGCTACCGGATCGCCGAGCGGGCAGCCGGCCGGGGCCTGGCCACGGCGGCGGTGCGGCAGCTGCGCGCGCTCGCGGCCGGCCAGTACGGCCTGACCGAGCTGCGCGCGGCGGCGAAGGTCGACAACATCGCGTCAAGGACGGTGCTCACCCGCAACGGGTTCGTCCCCGTCGGCGAGACCGAGCTGAACGGCCAGCCGGCCATCACCTACCGCCTGAAGCTCACGTAATCAGCGCCCGGCGCCCGGCGCCGGCCTGGATCGGGACGGTGTCGCGCACCCGTCATCGGCGCAGATGCTCCCGGCTAGATCGAATGCCTCACCCTATGTGTGAGTGATATTACCGAAAGTAGTCTCAATACATGCAGACTGACCTTCTCACCACGACCCTCGACCTGCTCGGCGTCTTCGCCAACGGGCTCCTCGGCGGCGCGGTGGCGCGCACCCAGAACATGGACCTGTTCGGGTTCGCGGCGATGGGCCTGGTCTCGGGCCTGGGCGGCGGGATCATCCGCGATGTGCTGCTCGAGCACGGCACCCCGGCGGCCCTGGTCGACCCCGCCTACATCCCGACCGCCCTGGCCGGGGCGGCGATCGCGTTCCTGATGCACATCCAGAGCAGGGCCTGGAATCGGGTGTTCCTCCTGGTGGACGCGGCCGCGATCTCGCTCTGGGCCACCGCCGGGGCGCTCAAGACCCTGGAGGCCGGGCTTGAATGGCTGCCGGCGGTGCTGCTGGGCACGATCACCGCGATCGGCGGCGGCGTCAGCCGGGACCTGATGCTGCAGCGGGTCCCGGCCGTGTTCAAAGACGGCCAGCTGTACGCGACGGTCGCGATCGTCGTCGCGATCATCCAGGTCATCTTCGCCGAGGCGTACGGCGTGCGCTACTTCACCGGCACGGTGGTCGCGATCGCGGTGGGGTTCGCGCTCCGGCTGGTCGCCTACTGGCGCGGCTGGCGGCTGCCGACCGGCCTCGACTGGGAGCCGGCCAGGATCCTCAAGCGGGCAGCGAAGCCCCGGGCGACCGACAACCCGCCGGAATCCTGAGCGGAAACCAGCCGAAGCGGCTGACGAATGCCGAGAACCCGAATGATCACTGGCATGTTGTCCCCGCAACCACGTGACCACCAGCGGTAGTTAACCGCGCAATTGCGTGGGTGTCGATCCCACGTATATCGTCTCATCCGTGTACGAAGGTGCAATTATCGATGCGCACACCCACCCGATGCTCGACCCGGACGAGTCGATTGTCGACGCCCCGCATCCGCCCGAAGACTATCGGTCGCTGGTAAATGGGACCCAGATCGCCCGTGCCGCCGCCATCACGATCGCCCGGCCCAATGACCTCCGTCGCACGCGGGCCAGAAATGACGGCCTGCTGCAACTGGCCGAAGACTCCGGCCATTTTTTCTACCCGGTCTGCTCGGTCCACCCAGCCGATGATCGCGCCGCCCTGGACGAGATCGACCGGGTCGCCGCGGCCGGCGCGGCGTGGCTGAAGCTGCACCCCAATACGCAACAGTTCGACGTCGCCGACCCCGCCGTTGTTACCGTCGTGAAGCGGGCGACGGAAAAGGGGCTCCCGGTCCTTTTCGACGCCTACTCGCCCTGGGACGCAAACCAGCCGGGCAAGTTCGTGAACCTCGCGATGGCGGTTCCCGAGGCGAAGCTCATTCTCGCGCACGCCCATGGTCCCGGCTTCTCTCAGCTGCTCG
Organism: uncultured Actinomycetota bacterium; assembly: GCA_963836195.1. GTDB lineage: Bacteria > Actinomycetota > Actinomycetes > Streptosporangiales > Streptosporangiaceae > Trebonia. The sequence continues at coordinate 85,797 of CAWIIX010000010.1, forward strand.
TGTACGACATCGTGGGGCGTTATCCGTGGTGGCAGCGAAATGTCTGGATCGACATCTCCGTTACCGGCCCGATGCTCGCGGGCGGCCCGTTTGCCGAGCAATTCTCGTGGGTATTGAGAAAGGTCGGCACCGACCGGGTCATCTTCGGCAGCGATTACCCGATCGACGACCCTATGACCGCCGCCCGCGCCGTCGCCGACCTCGGTTTCACCGTTGCCGAGCAGGCCGCAATCCTCCACGACAATGCGGAAAGCCTGCTCATCGGTAAATAACAGAAAGCGAAAAAACAAAGTCAAAATTCATCAATTCGAACGGACCGTGACTCCGAGTTCACGCGCAGGCGTCCGCGCAGTACGGTTTAACCCGTGCAGACCTTCGATCATGTGGCCCGCCTGGCTGCCGGGTTGCCGGAGGTGACCGAGGGCCAGGAGAGGCACCGCGGTCACCGGACCTGGGACGTGGGCGGCCTCAGGGAGGCCCTGGTCGACGGCTGGCTGGCCGTCGCCCCGCGCCCGCTGGCCGACCGCTACCTCGCCCGCTGACCGCGAGACCGTCGGCCGCGCGAGCTGACCGGGCGCGCTATTCGGCCAATCGGTCGCGGCTGCCCTCGGCCAGCAGGAACTTAAGCTGCTGAGTCAGCCGGGACCGTTCCTCCGACGCCTCTGAAAGCCGCGCCGCCAGCTCGTCGCGCTGGCGCGCAACCTCGGCCAGCTGCTGCTCGAGCTCGATGATCCGCCGGATGGCGGGCATCGTCATGCCCTCGTCGGCCATCGAGGCGACCTGCTGGATGATCCGGATCTCGATCCGGGTGTACCGGCGCTGACCGCCGTTCGACCGCTGCGGCGAGACCACCTGGAGCTGATCCACGCGGCGCAGGAACGCCTGCTTGAGCTGCAGCATCTCCGCCACCTGGCCAACCGTGAAGAGCGGTGTGTCCTCTTCCTCGAACGGCTGCATGTGTCTCACCTCCACCCGACATGATGCTAAGCGGTCGGCCGGCGTCAGACGCCGGCCGACCGCTTATCGATCGTGAACTGCTATCCCCGCTCGCGCGGTTGTGGGTGACCTTAGTTGGCCAGCTCCTTGGCCTCGGCGGTGCCGACCGTGATCTTGCGCGGCTTGGCCTCCTCGAGGACCGGGATGCGGATCTCGAGCACGCCCTCGTTGTTGCTGGCCTCGATCGCGTCGGCGTTGAGGTTGTCGGAGAGCCGGACCCGGCGGGTGAAGCTGCCGAACCGCCGCTCGCGGACGATCGGGTTCTCGCCCTCGGTCTTGGTCTCCTCGCGGGTGGCGCTCACCGTGAGCACGCCCTTGTCAACGGTCACGTCGATCTTCTCCGGGTCCACACCGGGGACGTCGAACCGCAGGACGAGCTCGCCGTCGCGGCGGACGCTGTCCATCGGCAGGGCCGGGGCGTAGCCGGCGCCGATGCTGCCGGGGCCGAACGCGCGGCGGACGATCCGGTCGAAGTCACGGGTGAACGGGTCGAGAGTCGTCAGGTACATCGCTACCTCCGAAAGAGGGCTGCCACCCGGTGTGGTCTCGCCCTGTGCTAATAAGAAACTTACAACTTCATTTATATATTTCCTCTCACCCATCTGTCAAATAACTTGCTGCTGAGTGTGCGAGCGGGAGGACGGCGGCTACCCTCGGAGCATGACGATCCGTCCCGTCCGACTCTTCGGCGACCCGATCCTGCGCACCACCGCCGACCCCGTCACCGACTTCGACAAGCAACTGCGCAGTCTGGTCAAGGACCTGACCCAGACCCTCGACGACGCGCAGGGCGCGGGGCTGGCCGCGCCCCAGATCGGGGTCGGGCTGCGGGTGTTCGCCTACGCGGTCCGGGGCGAGCGCGGCTACCTGGTCAACCCCGTCCTCGACTTCCCCGACGAGGAGGACCAGGAGGGCGAGGAGGGGTGCCTGTCCTTCCCCGGTATCTACTACGACGTAAAGCGGCGGCTGAACACGGTCGCCCGCGGCTTCACCGACCGGGGGGACCCCGTCCAGGTCGTCGGCACCGAGGTGCTCGCCCGGTGCCTCCAGCACGAGACCGACCACCTCGACGGGGTGCTCTTCATCGACCGGATGGACCAGGCGACGAGGAAGCAGGCGATGAAGGAGATCAGAGCGGCAAACTGGGACGGAACGATCAAGATCACTCCGCATCGGATGACAGACCGCATATTCTGACATCCGGGGAGAATGCCCTCGCTCCCGCATAAGCGCCGGAAGCGCCGATGGCACGCCTCAGTGAGATGCAAGAAAAGTAATGTGTTCGTTATTCATCTCAGGCGGGTAGCCTCCCCGGCGTAATCGATCCCCGGGGGAGAGGTGAATATGCATGTCGTCAACTATGCCTGGCGGCGCCGAGGCCGAGGCATCCGGCCAATCCCCGGAGCCGGCGCCGGAGCCCGGTCGACCGCAGGCCGATTCACCGCAGCCCGACCAGCGGGAGCCGGAGCTGCCGGTGCCGGCCCCCGAGCAGGAGCGCGACGGGCAGCCGCCGCCTGCCCCCGGCGCCGCTGAGGCGGCCGAGGAGCCGCTCCCGGCTCCGTCCGCCCCTAAGAAGGTCAGGCTCCGCCGCACGCGCAGGTTTTTCCGCAGGCCGACCGTCCGGGGCGTCTCGGCGCTGCTTGGCGCCTTCGTCATCTGGGTCGCGTTCTCGGCCGGCCAGGCGACGTTCCAGAACAACGGCCAGGGCGCCGCCGCCAACCTGGCCGAGTGGGCCCGCGACCACTACCTGGGACCGATCGTCACGTTCGGCGAATGGATCTCCTACAACCCGCCGAAGGTAGGCGGGCAGCCGAGCATGTCCCTCGCCGTGCCGAAGGGCGAGCAGGTTGCGCCGGCCCAGGGGACGACCACGCGCAAGCGCGCGGAATTCGTGCCCGACATCCCGTCCGCGCTCACGTCGCTGGCGGGCAAGCCGGTCCCCGGCGAGGGCCAGTGGCGGATGGTGGAGAAGGTCAACGGGGAGCCGGCCATCCTGACCACGTTCCTGCGCGACGCGACCTACACGTCCTACGTCAACGGGATCGCGTCGATCGACCAGCGGCTGGTCCGGTTCTACCTGCGGCCCGGCTACGAAGACCCCGGCTACGGCAACTGGAAGGCCCCGTTCGACGTTCCGTCGGGCAGCCGGGCCGGCCTGCTGGCCACGTTCAACGGCGGGTTCAAGATCTCCAACGCGGGGGGCGGCTTCTACCTGAACGGCGGCCATTACGACGCGCTCGTCAACGGCGCCGCGTCGATCGTCTACTACAAGAACGGGACGATCAAGATCGGCCAGTGGGGCCGCGACTTCTCGCTCAACCCGTCGATCGCCGGCGTTCGGCAGAACCTCAAGCTGCTGGTGGACCGGGGCAAGATCTCGCCCGACCTCAACCAGGACATCGAGACCGGCTGGGGCGCGACGCTCGGCGGCGGGTACTTCGTGTGGCGCTCCGGTCTCGGCATCACCAGCGACGGCCGGGTCGTCTACGTCTACGGCCCGGCGCTCGACGTGCAGGACCTGGCCGAGCTGCTGCAGCGCGCGGGCGCGGTCGAGGGCATGCAGATGGACATCAACCCGGCCTGGATGAAGTTCGACTACTACCAGGCCGACGGGCACCCGGGCGACCCCACGGCGGTGCCCCTGCTGCCGTCCCAGCAGCCCAGCCCCTACTCCTACTACGACCCGTCCACCCGAGACTTCACGGCGGTTTACGCGCGTTGACCATCAACGATTCCCTGGCGTCGAATGAGGACACCGGGCCGCAGGCGGTGGTGCCGGACGCGATCGGCATCCCGGCCTCGTCGGCCCGCTGGCTGCCCGCGGCCATCAGGACGACCCGGCCGCGGCAGTGGCCGAAGAACCTGCTGGTGTTCGCGGCCCCGCTCGCGGCCGCCTCGTTCGGCCGCGCCGACGGCTTCTACTACGCGCTGATCGCCATGCTCGCGTTCGCGTGCGCGTCGGCGGCGGTGTACTTCGTCAACGACGTCGTCGACGTCGAGCGGGACCGGCGGCACCCGGTGAAGCGGAACCGGCCGATCGCCTCGGGGGCGCTGCCCGAGCGGCACGCGGTCGTGCTCGCCGTCCTCGCCACCGCGGTCGCGGTCGGGGCCGGCGTGGTGATCCGCGAGCCGCTGGTCGTCCTCACGGTCGTGGCCTACCTGTGCGAGTCCTTCCTCTACTCGTTCCGGCTCAAGCACGTGCCGTTCGTCGAGATGGTGCTGGTCGCGAGCGGCTTCCTGCTGCGGGTGCTCGGCGGGGCGGCCGCGACGCACGTCCGCCCGTCGATCTGGTTCCTGCTGGTGTGCAGCCTCGGCGCGCTCGGCGTGGCCATCGCCAAGCGGTACACCGAGCTGACCAGCCTGGGCGCGGACGCGGTGCGGCACCGCCCGGCGATGCGGTGGTACCGTCCTGGCATGCTCCGGGTCGGGCAGCTGGTTGTCGGGCTCGGCATGCTGGCGACCTACCTGCTGTGGGCGGCCAACGAGACCACGGCCGCCCGGCCGTGGCACCTGCTGTCGGCGCTGCCCCTGGCGGCAGCGCTGATCCGGTTCGGCGTGCTGACCTCGCGCCAGACCGTCCGTCCGGTGGAAGACCTGATCATGCGGGACGCGATCATGCTCTGGTTCGAGGTCGTCTGGCTGGTGCTGTTCTGCGCCGGGCTCTACGTAGCGTAAGGAAAATCAGATGAGTACTCTCAACGGACCCGGGCGACCGTCCCGCGTGCTGCTGCTCGGCGGCACCAGCGAGATCGGCCTGGCGATCCTCTCCGCCCTCGACCTCGGGCCTGACACCGAGGTGATCCTGGCCGGCCGTGATCTGCAGCGGCTCGAGGCGGCCGGGAAGTCGCTCGGCCGCCCGGTCGAGGTGGCCAGGTACGACGCGACGGAAACGGACTCCCATCAGGCGTTCGTGGACCGGCTGTGCGCTGGCGGAGTGCCGGACCTGGTGATCGCCGCGACCGGCGTCCTCGTCCCCCAGGAGCAGGCCGAGCGGGACCTGCGGCAGGCCGCGACGATGATCGAGACCAACTTCACCGGCCACGTGACCGCGCTGCTGGGGTTCGGCGAGGCGATGCGGAAGCGCGGCAGCGGCACGATCGTGGTGCTGTCCTCGGTCGCGGCGGTCCGGCCGCGCAAGTTCAATTCGGTCTACGGCGCGACCAAGGCGGCGCTGGACGCGTTCGCCCGCGGCTACGCCGACTCGCTGCACGGCAGCGGCGTCCGGGTGCTGCTGGTCCGGCCCGGGTTCGTGATCGGCAAGATGACCGAGGGGATGGCCCCCGCCCCGCTGGCGACCACGCCGAGCGCGGTCGGGGTCGCGGTCGCGAAGGCGCTGCGCGGGTCTCAGTCGGTCGTCTGGGTCCCGGCCCCGCTGGTCGGCCTGGCCACGGTCATGAAGCTGATACCGCGGCCGGTCTGGCGGACGATGAAGAGCTAGCGCGGGCAGTATCCCCCGGGGGGACGACCCCCCCATACCCCCCCCGGGATACCCCTACTTGGCGCCCGGGATACCCCCTACTTGGCGGTGATCTTGGTGCCGATGCCGTCGTCGCCCTCGCAGATGGCGCGCATCGCGCCGTAGGCCGCCACGTCGAAGACGTGCATGGTCAGCGACTGCTCGTTGGCGAGCACGAACGCGCTGGTGTCCATGATCCGGATGTCGGCCGCGAGCGCCTCTTCGTACGTCAGCGTGGTGAACTTGCCCGCGTCCGGGTTGTGCTTGGGGTCGGAGTCGTAGACCCCGTCCACCCCGTGCTTGGCGACCAGGAGCGCGTCGGCGTCCAGCTCGAGCGCCCGCTGAACGGCCGGGTAGTCGGTGGTCACGTAGGGCTGGCCGATGCCGCCCGCCAGCACGACGATGAAGCCGCGCTCGAGGTGGTGCACCGCGCGCAGCCGGATGAACGGCTCGGCGACGCTGTGGATCGGCACCGCGGTCATCACCCGCACGTCCGCGTCGGTCCGCGCGGTGAGCGCGCCCCGCAGCATCAGCGCGTTCATGACGGTGCCGAGCATGCCGATGTTGTCCGCCTCGGCCCGGCTGATCCCCCAGCCGTCGGCCATCCGGCCACGGAAGTAGTTCCCGCCGCCCACCACGACCGCGACCTGCACGCCGAGGCTGTGCACGGACAGCACCTCGTCGGCGACGCGGGCGAGGCTGGCAGGATCGGCGCCGGTTCCGGCGGCACCTGCCAGGGCCTCGCCGCTGAGCTTGACCACCACTCTGCGGTAACGCGGCAACGTCAAGACCCCTTCCCGAACCGTCCTATCTGCACGCCACGGTATCAGGCCGGGCGCGACCGGTCGTCGCGCGACCGCCGCGAGGTTAACCTTTCGCGTCGGCCCAGCAGCGGACGGTGCTGATATCGGCGATGAACCGGACCGGCCCGCCCGGCGCCCAGCGCCGCGCGGTCTCGGCCAGGCAGTCGCCGACCAGTTCCGCCGCCTGCGCCGCTTGATCCTCGGGGACGTGTACCAGCAGCTCGTCGTGGAGGCAGAGCACGATCCGGGCGCCGAGCGGCGCCGCCCGGGCCCGGACGGTGACGGCCCACATCTTGAACAGCTCGGCCGCGGCCCCCTGGATGACCGCGTTGCGCCCGTACCGGCCGCGGCCGGTGCGGGCGGCGGCGGACTCGGCGTCGGCCGCGCCCGCGCCGCCCGACATCCGGATCAGCCGCCCGCCGTAGGTGCGCAGGTCCTGGCCGGCCTGGGCAGAGCGGTCGGCGGTGTCGAGGTAGCCCATGGCGACCGGGTAGGCGGACCGCATCCGCCGCGCCGCGTTGCCGCCGTGCCCGGTCGTCTGCCCGTACATCGCCGCGATCATCGCGACCTTGGCGGTCGGCCGGTCGACGCTGAGCTGGGCGGCCACCGGGAGGTACATGTCGGCGGCGGCGGTGGCGGCGGCGAGGGCGGCGTCGCCGGAGACGGCCGCGAGCACCCGGGGCTCGATCTGCCCGAGGTCGGCCCGGACGAACAGGTGCCCCGGCTCGGCGATGACCGCCCGGCGGAGCACGGCGGGCAGGTTGTGCAGCCCGCTCGACGCGGTCATCCGCCCGGCCGCGCCGTCGCAGCCGGTCCAGGCCCCGCGCAGCCGATCGTCGGGCCCGAGGGCCTCGTCCAGCCAGGCGTACCCGTAGGTGGTCGCGATCCGCTCCGCCTTGCGCCACTCGAGCAGCGCCGCCACCAGCGGCGACTTGTCCTTGAACTCCTCCAGCCGCCAGGCCCTGGTGTCCGGCACGTCGACGCCGGCCGCCGCCAGCAGCGTTCGCACCTGGACGTTGCTGCGCAGGTCGGTGATCACCCCGGCCGGCGCGTGCCGTAGCACCCGCTCGTCCCTGGCCGCCCGGACCTCGGCCGCGTGGGCGGGGCCGCGCGGCCGGGGACCGACGATGTCGGCCAGCAGGTCCTCGATCGCCGCCCGGTTCATCGGCAGCCCGTCCGCCGCCAGCTCGGCCGCCAGCAGCTCGACGGTCGACTCGGCCCGGGCGGTGGCGACCGCGATCCCGCGGTCGCCCACCGCGGCGGGCGCGGCCCGCTCGAGCCCCGCCTGTTGGAGCTCGCCCTGCTGGAGCCCCGCCTGCTGGAGCTCGCTCTGCTGGAGCTCGGCCGCCTGGAGCGCCTCGGCCGCGCCGAGCGTCGGCGCCTGCTGCTCGTCGGCGAAGCTGAACAGGTCGGGCTGGCCGGAGGGCGGCGACGGAATCTGGTCGGCGGGCACCCCGTGCAGGCAGGCCCAGGTGTAGGCGGGGTCGGCCCGCCACCGCCCGGACGTCAGCCGGTGCACCGCCGCGACGTCCCAGCACGTCGTCAGCCGGACCCCGTCGGCCACCAGTGCCCGCGCGGTCTCCTGCGACCAGACCGCCCACCGGGGCCGGATCTCCCGGTCGGCCCGCAGCAGCTGCTCGGGCGTGGTCGCCAGCGCGCCGCCCGGCACCGCCACCGCGACCGATCCGTCCGGCTCGACGACGAGCCCCACCAGGCCGCCGGGGCTCACCCCATGCGCGCGCAGCCACCCACCGAGGTCCACGCCTACATTCTCCGTCATCGGCCGACTGCCGCCGACGGGCGAACAGGAGATCTAAAAACGGCACCCGGTCCCGGTTTACGGGGGGGTATGTGCCGGGCCGGGTGCCGCTGCGCCCGGGCGGCCGGGGAAACCAGCCGGGCGCGGGCCAGGCGGTCGGAGCGGGAACTCGCCGCCTGGCAGCCCATGAGGGAGACTTTAGCGCGCTGAGAGGTGGGCCAGAACCTCGTCGTGGAGATGCCCGTTGCTGCAGACGGCGCTGCCGCCGTCCGGCGTCGGGATCCCGTCCAGGCTGGTGAACCGGCCGCCCGCCTCCTCGACGATGACCTGCAGGGCCGCCAGGTCCCAGAGCGAGACGTCGGGCTCGGCCGAGATGTCGACCGCGCCCTCGGCGACCAGCATGTGCGACCAGAAGTCGCCGAAGCCGCGGGTCCGCCAGACCGCCTGGCTCAGCGACAGGAACCCGTCCAGCCGTCCCTTCTCCGCCCAGCCGCCGATCCCCGAGTAGGAGAACGACGCGTCCGCGAGCTTGCCGACCTCGGACACCCGGCACCGGCTGGCGCTGGTCAGCGACTTGCCGGTCCAGGCGCCGCCGCCCTTGGCGGCCCACCAGCGCCGTCCCAGGGCCGGGGCGGTGACCACGCCCGCCACCACCTCGTCGCCGTCCATCAGGCCGATCAGCGTGGCCCAGACCGGGACGCCGCGGACGTAGTTCTTGGTCGCGTCGATCGGGTCGATGACCCAGCGCCGCGGCCCGGTTCCGGTCTGACCGGACTCCTCGCCGATCACGGCGTCGCGCGGCCGCGACCGGCGCAGGATGTTGCGGATCGAGTCCTCGGCCGCGCGGTCGGCGTCCGAGACCGGCGTCAGGTCGGGCTTGGTCTCGACCCTCAGGTCGAGCGCCTTGAACCGCTTGGTCGTGATGTCGTCAGCGGCGTCTGCGAGAACGTGCGCAAACCGCAGATCGTCGTCATAGCTGCCCACCCGCGAAACGGTACCGGTCCCGGCACCCGACTGACCAGCGGAGAACGTATTGCGGCGGCAAACTGACGCGTACCCGGGACATAATCGGGTTAATGGACATGTCCGACGCCCTGCCCGGCCCGCTCCGCCCCTACGTGCGCGGCGGCCGGATCTCGGTGATGCCCGCCAAGCGGGCGGCCCGGCTGGTCCTGCTCGACCGGGTCGCGCAGGCGTTCGAGCCGGGCCGTCGCTACCCCGAGCAGACCGTCAACGAGATCCTCAAGGCCGTCTACGACGACCACGCCGCCCTGCGCCGCTACCTCATCGACGAGGGGCTGCTCTCGCGCACGCCCGGCGGCACCTACTGGCGATCGGGCGGCACCGTGCCCATCGGCCAGGCGGCGCCGGGGGACGAGGAAAGCTCCGGGGGCCGGGAAGGCCCGCGGCGCAGGGAAACCTAGTCGGCCGATTCGCGCGAGCGGAGCAGGCGGCGCAGCGAGTCCAGGCGGTCCTTGGCGTCGTGCGCGGCCGCCCACTCGTCGAGGGCGCAGTCCGGCGACAGGTGGTCGCAGCCGGGCGGGCAGGCGACGGTTCCCTCGATCAGGTCGCCGAAGGCCTCGATCACCCGGTCCGGGGTGACGTGGCCGAGGCCGAAGCCACGGACGCCCGGGGTGTCGATCAGCCAGCCGCTGTCGTCCGGCAGCGGGAGGGCGATCGCGGACGACGAGGTGTGCCGCCCCTTCCCGGTCACCGCGTTGACGACGCCGACCGCCCGGCCCGCGTCCGGCACCAGCGCGTTGACGAGCGACGACTTGCCCACCCCGGACTGGCCGATGAGCACGCTGATGCGGCCGTCGAGCGCCTTGTGCAGGCGGCTCAGCGTCTGCGCGGCCAGCGGTTGCCTGGTGGTCAGCATCGGGATGTCGAGCGGCCGGTAGAACGCCCGGATCTTGCGCGGGGCGGCCAAGTCGGACTTGGTCAGCACCAGCAGGGGCTCGAGGCCCGCGTCGTAGGCGGCGACCAGGCAGCGGTCGATGAACCGGGTCTTGGGATCCGGGTCGGCCAGCGCCGACACGATCACCATCTGGTCGGCGTTGGCGACGACGACCCGCTCCTGCGGGTCGGTGTCGTCGGGGGAGCGGCGCAGCACGCTGGTCCGCTCCTGCACCCGGACGATCCGCGCGAGCGACCCGGCGCTGCCCGAGGTATCGCCCGCCAGCAGCACCCGGTCGCCGACCACGACCGAGCCCTTGCCGAGCTCGCGGGCCTTCATCGCGGTGAGCAGCCGCCGGTGCCCGAAGTCGGAATTGTCATCGGACTCGTCGATGACGCACCCGTACCGGCCCCGGTCGACGCTGACCACGAACGCCTCGGGGGCGGACTTGTGCTCCGGGCGGCGCCGGGTGCGCGGCTTCGAGCCCCGGCCCGCGCGGACCCGGACGTCGTCCTCGTCGAGGTCGGCCGAGCGGTTCCTCAGGGCAGTGGCTCCGGGTCAGGCACCCCGGTCAGCTCGGCCCAGCGGGCGGTGAAGTCGGGGAAGGTTTTGCCGACGGTGGCGACGTTGCTCACCTCGATGCCGGGCACGGCCAGCCCGAGCACCGCCGCCGCCATCACCATCCGGTGGTCGTCGTAGGACTCGAACACGTGCCCGGGCTCGGCCCGCAGCGGCCGGGGCCGGATGGTGAGGCTGTCCGGCAGCTCGGTCACGTCGCCGCCGAGCGCGTTGATCTCCTTGGTGATCGCGGCCAGCCGGTCGGTCTCCTGCAGCCGGGTGTGCCCCACCCCGCTGAACGTGGACGGGCCCGACGCGACCGCGGCGACCGAGGTGAGCGGCAGGCAGAGCTCGGGGACGTCGCGCAGGTCGGCCTCGATCCCGTTGATGACGCCCGATCCGGTGACGGTCAGCCCCTCCGGGCCGGACGAGACGGCGGCGCCCATCCGGGTGAGCACGTCCAGGATCGCGTCGGCGGGCTGCAGCGAGTTGGCCGGCCAGTCCCTGATCGTCACCGATCCGCCGGTGACCAGAGCCGCCGCCAGGAACGGGCCCGCGTTGGACAGGTCGGGCTCGATGGTGAAGTCCCCGAGGTCGAGCCGCCCGGGCCGGACCCGCCAGAAGTCCGGCCGCTCCCCGCCGCCTACTTCCACCTCGGCGCCGGCGCCGGCGATCATCCGCACGGTCATCTCGATATGCGGCACCGACGGAACCGGCGGGCCCTCGTGGTGCACCTCAACGCCCTCGTCAAACCGCGCGGCCGCCAGCAGCAGGCCCGAGACCAGCTGTGACGAGGCGGAGGCGTCGAGGGTGACGGCGCCGCCGCGAACGGCGCCAGACCCGTGGATGGTGAACGGCAGCGCCCCGCGCCCGCCGTCGTCGATCGACACGCCGAGCGTGCGGAGGGCGGAGATCAGCGCCCCCATCGGTCGTTCTCTGGCCCGGGGATCGCCGTCGAATGCCACCGAGGCTGGCGAGAGCGCGGTCAGCGCGGGGAGGAACCGCATGGTCGTGCCCGAGTTGCCCACGTCGACGCTGACCGACGAGCCGGCCGCAATGGAACCGCCAGAGACGGTGAGGTCCGTTCGATCCTCCTCGATCGAGCAACCGAGGACCCGCAGCGCGGCGAGGGCAAGGGATGTGTCGCGGGCCTTCAAGACCCCGCGCAGCCTCGACGGCGAGTCGCTGACCGCGGCCAGCATCAGCGCCCGGTTGGAGATCGACTTGGAGCCCGGCAGCCGCAAAGTCGCGCGCACCGGTCCGTGCGCGGTAGGTGCGCGCCAGCGTCCTGATTCCATAACCTTGAGGGTATCGGTTGACGCGGAAGGAGTCGCTCATGTGCGGTCGGTTCGTCTCCGCTCGTAAACGGGCCGAGTTGCTCAAGGAGTTCGCCGTCCAGCGGGACGCCGTTCCCGCCGAGCGGGCGGCCGACTACGCCGACTACAACGTGGCGCCGACCAAGCGGATCTACGCGGTGATGGACCACAAGGAGGAGCGCGAGCTCCGGCTGCTGCGCTGGGGCCTGGTGCCGTTCTGGGCCAAGGACGTCAAGGGCGGCGCCCGGCTGATCAACGCGCGGTCCGAGACGGTCGCGGTCAAGCCCGCCTTCCGCGCCGCCTTCGCCAAGCGACGCTGCCTCATCCCGGCCGACGGCTACTACGAGTGGCAGACCGACCCGGACTCGAAGGCGAAGCAGCCGTTCTACATCTACCGGACGGACGGCGGCATCCTCGCCTTCGCCGGCCTGTACGAGCTGTGGCGGAACCAGGAGGTGCCCGACGATCACGAGGACGCCTGGTACTGGTCGGGCACGATTATCACGACCGACGCGACCGATGAGATCGGCAAGATCCACGACCGGACGCCGATGGTGATCGCGCCCGGCGACTGGGCGGAATGGCTGGACCCGGCCAACGCCGAGAAGGAGCACCTGCTGACGGCCATGCACCCGGCCGTGTCCTCGGGGACCGACGGCCTGGCCGTGCGCCGGGTCTCGACCGAGGTCAACTCGGTCCGCAACAACGGGGCGTCCCTCATCGAGGCCGTGTTATCTCCCGGGGGACGACCCCCGGGGAAATTCACTTCCTGACGGCGCAGGTGACGAGCTGGGTTCCGACCGAGTCGTCCGCGCGCGCGTGCAGTTCCGCGTTCACCAGCGCGCCGAACCGGGCCGGGTCGCGCGCGAGCAGGTAGCTGACCGTCTGCGGCGAGAACACCGTGCGCGGCCTGATCCAGCTCACCTCGAGCCCGCCGCCGGCCAGCAGCTCGCCCAGCTGCTCGGCGCCGTAGCAGCGGGTGATGGTGCCGTCCGGCCACGGGATCAGCACCACGTCGGCGTTGGGCACGTCCACCAGGTGCGGCCAGCGGTGCTGTTCGGCCAGCACCGCCATCCCGAACGTGAGTGAGTCCACGCAGGCGAGCAGCTGGCCGCCCGGCCGCAGCACGCGGGCGATCTCGGCCACCAGGTCCTCGGCCGCCAGCCGCAGCGACAGCGTGCGGTCCTCGGCGATCACCCCGTCGGCACAGCCGTCGGCGAGGAACTCAAGACCGCCCCCCTCGGCCGTCACCGTCACCAGCCGGCCGGGAGACCCGCCCTGCCCGGGCACGGACGGGGCGGGCGGCGCCGCCTCGGGGTCGATCACCCGCAGCACGCTGTGGCCGGCCCGGACGGCGACCTCGGCCGCCCGCGAGCCCGGTCCGGAGATGTCGATGAGAAGCTCCGGCGCCGTCGGCAGCCAGTTCGTGAGCTGGGCGAGGGCGACGGCGGCGTGAAAGCGCGAATAATCGGCGGCAGGACCGGCGTCCTGGGCGGCGCTGGCTGTACGCCTGATATCTGGAGATATCGGCTGCACGGAATTACTCCTGGCCGGGCGCCGGTTCGCATGACGCCCCACGAACGTTAGCCTTCCCCCGACCCCGGCGTTCCATCCCTGATACCGGAATTGCGGGGCGAGGTACGGTGTTGAACGCGGCATGGTAGTAGCCCCACCACAGCAGAGGCGGTCACGCCGGTCCGTCTCCCGTGTCGCCGGGAGGGTATCCTCTTACGGTTACCGAGAGGGGGTGGGGCCCGTGCCAGAGACGCCCGTGCCAGAGACGCTAGCCGAGCGCGGAGAGCGCTTTGAGGCAGATGTCATGCCGTACCTGGACCAGCTGTACTCAGCCGCCCTCCGGATGACGCGAAACCCGGCCGACGCCGAGGACCTGTTGCAGGAGACGTTCGCGAAGGCGTACGCGTCCTTCCACCAGTTCCAGCAGGGGACGAACCTGAAGGCGTGGCTCTTCAGGATCCTGACCAACACCTTCATCAACACCTACCGGAAGCGCCAGCGCGAACCGCAGCGCTCCGGGGCCGATGAGGTGGAGGACTGGCAGCTCGCGCGGGCCGCGTCGCATAGTTCCGGGGGACTCAAGTCGGCCGAGGCGGAGGCGCTTGAGCGGCTTCCCGACTCCGACATCAAGACGGCGCTGCAGACGCTGCCAGAAGAGTTCAGGATCGCGGTCTACCTGGCAGACGTCGAAGGGTTCGCATATAAGGAAATAGCCGACATTATGGGAACCCCGATAGGTACCGTGATGTCAAGGCTCCACCGCGGCCGCCGCCAGCTAAGGGAGCTGCTCCAGGACTACGCCGCCGAACGGGGCCTGGTCCGGGCGCAAGCCGAGGAGGGCACGTCATGAGCTGCGGCAAACCGCACGAGACGCCGTGTACTGAGGTTCTTGAGCAGGTCTACTGGTACCTGGACGGCCAGGTCTCCGATGAGGACTGCGAGCATATCCGCCAGCACCTCGATGAATGCGGCCCCTGCCTGCGCGAATTCGGCCTCGAGGAGGCGGTCAAGCGCCTGGTGGCCAAGCACTGCGGGTGCGATCCGGTGCCATCGGAACTGCGCACCAAGGTGCTGGTCCGGATCCGCCAGGTCCAGGCCGAGATCGAGCTCATCGAACTGGCCGAATAAGGCCTGTGCTTTAGGTCTGCGCGAATTCGCCCGGTGCCGTTATCCTGGCATGGACGCCCGCGTCCTGAGCGGTCGTTAGCATTCCGCGAGGGAGGACTGTCCCGATGAGGGCTTCCGGGGTCTCCTGGGGGTAACGACGGCAATTGGTGCAATTCGGGTTAACTCCGGCAGGCTGCGAGGGGGAAGCGTGGGCAGGCTCTCGCGCGTCGCGTGGCTGTATATCGGCATAGTGGTCGCCGCCGCCGCAGTCATGATCGCCGTGGGCCCGTTCGGTGGGCTTGACTGGGTTCAGGTCGGCGCGCTCGGCCTGCTCCTGGTCGCCTGCGAATCCTCCGCCACCCTGCTCAACCCGCGCGGCTTGGCCTGGTCCGCCAACAGCATCGCGTCGCTGGCGGCGGTGGTCCTGTGCGGCCCGGTGGGCGCCGCGCTGGTCGGCTGCTGCACGCTGTTCGGCGTCCGCCGCAGCCCGTCGCCCGCGCAGCGGGTGTTCAACGCCGCCATGTTCACCGTCAGCGCCTACCTCGCCGGGCGGACCTTCCTGCTGTTCGGCGGGCAGGTAGGCGCCCCTGGGACGAACTCGTTCCCGGGCGTCATCGGCCCGTTCGCGGCCGCCGCGGTGGTGCACGTGACCGTCAACTTCGCGCTCGTGGGGGGCGTGTTCTGGCTGACGAGGGAGCCCGGCGCCACCGTCGGGCGGCTCGGGCTCGACCTCAAGCTCTGGCTGACCGACGTCGGATATGGCGCGTTCGGCCTGCTCATCGCCGCGCTGTGGTCGGTCCTTGGCCCGTTCGCGCCGGTGCTGGTGCTGATCCCGGTCTTCGTCGCCCGCTGGGCGGTGGCCCAGTTCGCCGCCCAGCACCGGGCCTACGAGGCCACCGTCAGCGCCCTCTGCCAGGCGGTCGAGACGAAGGACTTCTACACCCGGGGGCACAGCGAGCGGGTATCGCGCGGCGCGGTGATGATCTCGACCGAGATCGGGATGCGGGCCGAGCGCATCGCCGCCATCAGGTACGCGGGCATGCTGCACGACGTGGGCAAGCTCGGCGTGCCGACGTCGGTGCTGCAGAAGCGGTCCGCGCTGACCGACGACGAGTACGCGGCGGTCCAGCTCCATCCCATGCGCGGCCTGGATATCGTCCGCGAGATCGGGTTCCTCGACGAGGCCCTGGCCGGGATCATGCACCATCACGAGCGGATCGACGGGCGGGGCTACCCGATGGGCCTCGCCGGGGACGAGATCCCCGAGTTCGCGCGCGTGCTGGCGGTGGCGGACGCATTCGACGCGATGACCTCCGACCGGTCCTACCGGGGCGCCCGGCCGGTCCCCCAGGCCATCGCCGAGCTGCGCAAGTGGTCAGGCCAGCAGTTCGACCCGGCCTTCGTGGACGCCTTCATCGCCGCCATCGAGCGACTGGGCTGGACACCGCCGGAGAGCGCGCCCGCCCAGGAACCGCTGCCGACGATCGAGAGCCTGTGACGTGGCGGCCGCCGGTCGGTACGAGCCCCGCAGCGCGCAGGCGCACGCCCCCGACTCGGGGCGTTGGCTGCTGGTCGCGTTCGCGGGCCTGCTGCTAATCTGGTCGGTCACCCAGACGGCGGTGACCGGGGTCCACGGCGTGCACGCGGCGCTCGCGTTCGGCGCGCTGATCGCGTTCGGGGAGCTGCTCCGGCTGAACCTGCCCGGCGACCGGGAGGCGGCGCCGATCGCCTCGGCCGGGGCGATCGGCTACGCGCTGCTGCTGAAGATCGGGGACACCGCGGCCAGGAACGGCGCCGACCAGGTGATCGCGGTCACCGCCATCGCGATGATCGTGGGCGCGCTGCCGCACCTGGCGGTCGGCCGGCCGGCCAGGCTGACCGCCATGTCCGCCCGGCTGCTGGCGGTGGCGGTCGTCGCGATCGCCTTCCGCCCGCTCGCCAACGACTCGGCGATCGGCGGCAAGTGGTGGGACGAGCTGCCGGTCATGCTCGCGCTGGTGATCGTGGCCTGGCTGTTCGAGGCGGTCGTGAGCGCCCTGATCAGGACCGAGGCGCTGCGGACGAAGTTCGTGGTCGCGCTCGGCGACGAGTTCCGCGTGCAGATCCCGATCGGCGCCGCGACCGGCGCGTCGGCGCTGCTGATCGCCTTCGCGGCCGAGGTCATGGGCCTCGCGGCGGTCGCCGTGTTCGCCGTCCCGCTGCTGGTCACCCAGGTCGCGCTGCGCCGTTACGCCGGGATCAGGGCCACCTACCTGCAGACGGTCCGCGCGCTGGCCCGCTCGACCGAGGTCGGCGGGTACGTCGAGGCGGGGCACTCGGCCCGGGTGAGCAGGCTGGCGGTGGCGGTCGGGCGCGAGCTCGGCATGCGCGAGGCCGCGCTGCTCGAGCTCGAGTACGCCGCCCTGATGCACGACATCGGCCAGCTCTCGCTCCGCGACCCGGTCCCGGGCGGCGCCACCGTCCTCGTCGCCCGCGACGAGCAGCGGCGGATCGCCGAGTACGGGGCCGAGGTCATCGGCCAGGCGCGGGTGCTCGACTCGGTCGCCGACATCGTGCGACGGCAGTCCGATCCGTGCCGTCCGGCCGACCGGTCGCAGCCGCCGCCGCTGTCGAGCCGCATCATCCGCGCCGCCAACGCCTACGACGACCTGGTCGGCAGCTCGGCCGACGCGAGCCGGGCGGCCGCAGCGGTGGAGCGGCTGCGCCTCGACACCGGCGCCGAGTACGACCCGCGGGTGGTCGAGGCGCTGAGCAAGCTCGTGGTCCCGTAGGCTGCTTGGGTGTTTGACTCCGTTCTGATCGCGAACCGGGGCGAGATCGCCCGCCGGATCATCCGTACCGCCCGCCGGATGGGCGTGCGCGCCGTCGCCGTGTACTCCGACGCCGACGAGGGCCTGCCCTACGTCAGCGAGGCCGACGAGGCCGTCCGCATCGGCCCGGCCGCCCCCGCCCAGAGCTATCTCGACGCCGCCGCGCTGCTCGAGGTGGCGCGCAAGACCGGCGCGGCCGCCGTCCACCCGGGTTACGGGTTCCTGGCCGAGAACGCCGGGTTCGCCCGCGCGGTGACCGACGCCGGCCTGATCTGGATCGGCCCGTCAGCCGGACGCGATCGACCAGATGGGCGACAAGATCCGGGCCAGGAACCTGATGGCGGCCGCGGGCGTGCCGGTCGCCCCGGGCACCACCGAGCCGGTCGCGGACGCCGACGCGGCGGTGGCGGCGGCGGACGAGATCGGCTATCCGGTCATGGTCAAGGCGGCCGCCGGCGGCGGCGGCATCGGGATGAGCGCCGCCCTCGACGCCGACGCCCTCCGCAAGGCGTTCGAGACCGCGCGGACCCGGGCCGAGCGGTTCTTCGGCTCGCCCGAGATCCTGCTCGAGCGGTACCTGCCGCGCGCCCGCCACGTCGAGGTGCAGATCCTCGGGCTGGCCGACGGCCGGGTCGTCGCGCTCGGCGAGCGGGACTGCTCGGTCCAGCGCCGGCACCAGAAGGTGGCCGAGGAGACCCCGTCGCCCGGCATCTCGGCCGAGCTCCGGGCGCAGATGCTGGCCGCCGCCGTCCGGGCCGGGGAGGCGGTCGGCTACCTCGGCGCGGGCACGGTCGAGTGCCTGGTCGACGCCGAGTCGGGGACGTTCGTCTTCCTCGAGATGAACACCAGGCTGCAGGTCGAGCACCCGGTCACCGAGCTCGTCACCGGGATCGACCTAGTGGAGCAGCAGTTCCTGATCGCCGCGGGCGAGCCGGTCTCGTTCGACCCGTCGGCGCCGCTGGTACCGCGCGGGCACGCGATCGAGCTGCGCGTCTACGCCGAGGACCCGAAGCGGTTCCTGCCCAGCCCGGGTGCGATCACCGCCTGGCAGGAGCCGTCAGGCCCCGGCGTGCGGGTCGACTCGGGGTACGCGGCGGGCACCACGGTGACCCCGTTCTACGATCCGCTGCTGGCCAAGCTGTGCGCGCACGGCGCCACCAGGGACGAGGCGATCGCCCGGGCCCGGCTGGCGGTGGCGGACTTCGTCGTGACCGGGCCGAAGACCAACCTGCCGTTCCACGCCGAGTTGCTCGGCAACGCTGAGTTCGTCAGCGGCGACTACGACACCGGTCTGATAGGCCGTATGCGGCAGGCGTGACCGGGTCTAGTACGCTCCCACCAGTAACGGCCGGAGAAAAGGAGACTGCAGTGGCGGAAGTCCGCGCGGAGATGGTCGCGAACGTGTGGAAGGTGCTCGTCTCCGAGGGCGACCACGTCGATGACGGCGACACCCTCGTCATCCTCGAGTCGATGAAGATGGAGATCCCCATCCTCGCCGAGGAGAGCGGCACCGTCACCAAGCTCCACGTGGCCGAGGGCGACGTCGTTCAGGAAGACGAGCTGATCGCCGAGATCGGCTGATCTGACTGCGGCCCCGCCGTAGCCCCGAGGTCACGCCGGAGGCAGCGGGGCCGCCTGGAAGGCCTCGAGCGCCTCGCCGGGCGTCTCGTAGTAGGCGCCGAGGCCGAGGGCGGCGTTGATGCCGTAGCGGTCGAGCTCCTTGCGGACCGGGCCAAGGACGCTGCTCACCGCGAATCGGATGTCCCGTTTGGTCAGCAGCTCGGTGACCCGGGTGAGGACGCCGGCGGCGGTGTAGTCGACGTCGCCGATGGCCGCGAAGTCGAGAACCAGCCACCGCAGCGGGCCGCCGTGTCCGGCCAGGGCGGTGATGTCGTCGACCAGCCGGGAGGCGTTGGCGTAGTACAGGCTGGTGCCGAACCGGTAGATCACCAGCCCGTTCTCGGTCCGCGCGCCCGGCGTCACCGGGACCGCCTTCCAGTGCCCGGTCGGCGATTTCCTCAGCACGCTGTTGAGCGGGCGGTAGCTGTGCCGCAGGTGGTTGATGATCGAGACCACGACCGCGAGCGCGATGCCGTCTTCGATGCCCATGACCACGACCGCGACCGTCGTAAGGAGGGCCACGGCGAACTCAGCACGGCTGTAGGCCAGGATCCGCCGCATCCCCGTAATGTCGATGAGCCGGACGGCGATGACGAAGACCACCGCCGCCAGCGCGGCGATCGGCAGCTGGGTGAGCGTCCCGGTGAGCACCAGCAGCACGATGAGCACCACCGCCACGGCCGTGAGCGAGGCCAGCTGGCTGCGGCCGCCCGCGTTGTCGGTCACCTGGGTCTGGGTCGGGCTGCCGTTGACGACGAACGTGCCAGAGAACGCGGCCGCCACGTTGGCGGCGCCCAGGCCCACCAGGTCGGCGTTCTGGTCGAACTCCTCCCCGTGGGTCGCGGCGTAGGTGCGCGCGGTCACCGAGCTCTGGGCCAGGATGACCACCGACATGGCCAGCGCGGTGCCGAGCAGCACGGCCGCGTCATGCCGGTCGAGGGAGGGCGCCTCGAAGTGCGGCAGCCCGCGCGGGACCTGGCCGAGCACGGCGACGCCGTGCGCGGCCAGGTCGGCGGCTCGGCTCACCACGATCGCGATGGTGATCGCGATCAGCGGTCCCGGCACCTTCCGGCTGATCAGGCGTCCGGCCAGCACTATCACGATGACCCCGAACGACACCGCCACGTCGGCCCAGTGCACGTGCGGGAGAGCGCGCCCGGTCTGCAGGAGTTTGGGGAGGGTCTGCCGGTCGGTCACCGTCAACCCGAGCATCTCCGGCAGCTGGCCGAACGCCACCTGGATGCCGACGCCGGTGAGGAATCCGACCAGCACGGTCCGGGACAGGAAGTTGGTCAGGAACGCCAGCCGCGCCACCCGGGCGAGCAGCAGCAGCAGCCCGGTCAGCAGGGCGGCCAGCCCGGCCAGGCGGACATACCGCGGCGAGCCCGCGACCGCGAGCCCGGACAGGGTCGCGCCGAGAATGGCGGCGGTGGCGGAGTCGCCCCCGACCACCAGGTGGCGCGACGAGCCGAGGACGGCGAACACCGCCAGCGGCAGCAGCAGCGTGTACAGGCCGGTCACGACCGGCATGCCGGCGATCTTGGCGTAGCCGAGGACGACCGGGATGCTGACGGCCGCCAGCGTGACCCCCGCCACCAGGTCCGCGGGCACCTCGGATCGCCGAATCGGCAGCAGCCCCTGGGCGATGTGCAGCGCGGCCAGCCGCCTCCGCAAGTCGCCCGCAGGCGAATCCGGCACCGCCTCACCCCCCGTTTATCGCGCGTTCACCGCTGCGTCAGGTTTATGCCCCCTGTCAGCAGGTCAATGAGGGCGTGGACCAGTTCTAGGGTCGGGGCCGCGACCCCGACGAGGCGGGCTAGTTCGATGGGGGCCTTGAGCAGGACGTCCGTCTCCAGGAGCTTGCCGTCCTCGAAATCCATGAGCATCGAGGTCTTGTGATCGCCAACCTTCGCCGCTCCGTCGAAGCGGCGCTCGACCGAGATCTTGGGCGGGCTGCCGAGGCGGGCGGCGATCTCGGCCGTCTCGTACATCATGCTCAAGACCAGCTGACGCGTGCCTGGATGCCGGGCGATGTCGCCCATGGTGGCGCGAGTCAGGACGCTGACCGGGTTGAACGCCACGTTGCCGAGCAGCTTGAGCCAGATATCGGAGCGGAGGTCCTTTTCGACCGGACACTTGAGGCCGCCGGCGACCATCGCCTGGCTGAACGCCGTACAGCGCTGCGAGATCGCGCCGTCCGGCTCGCCGATGGAGAACCGGGTGCCCTCGACGTGGCGGATGACCCCCGGTGAGTCGATCTCGGCCGAGCAGTACACCACGCAGCCAATGGCCGCCTGCGGCGGGATCACGGCCGAGACCGCGCCGCCCGGGTCGACCGCCTCAACCCGGCGGCCCTCATACGGGCCAGGCTTCCCGTGGAAATACCACCACGGGATGCCGTTCTGCGCGGCGACTACGCCGGTGCCCTCGCGCAGCAGAGGTGCCAGCAACGGGCCCGCGTCGGCATAGCTGTACGCCTTCAGGCCAAGGAATACGATGTCGACCGGTCCGATCTCCGCAGGATCGTCGGTGGCATGCGGATGCGCGCGGAAGTCGCCGCGCGGGCTCAGCACCGTAACGCCGCGTTCCCGCATGGCCGCCAGGTGCGCGCCGCGCGCCAGCAGGTGGACCTCGGTGCCGCCTCGGTGCAGTGCCGCGCCGACGTACGCGCCGATCGCCCCGGCACCGACGACCGCGACCTTCACTCGCCCACCAGCGCGGCAAGGTTAAGGCGCTGGATCTTCCCCGTCGGCCCCTTCGGGATTTCCGGCAGGATCGTCACCCGGGTCGGCCGCTTGAACGCGGCCAGGCGCTCCGCGCAGTAGGCGGTCAGCTCCTGCGGCGTGGCCTCGCCCCGCAGCACTATGACGACGCCCACCTGCTCGCCGTACTTCTCGTCCGGCACTGGGTAGGCCGCCGCCTCGGCGACTGCGGGATGGGCGAGCAGCACATCCTCCACCTCGTAGGGTGAGATCTTCTCGCCGGCCCGGTTGATCATCTCCTTTACCCGGCCTACCAGGGTCAGGTAGCCATCGGCGCTGAGCTTTCCGACGTCGCCGGTGCGGAACCAGCCGTCCCGGAATGCGGCCGCCGTGGCGGCCGGATTGTCAAGGTACTCGTCGACGACGGACGGGCCCCGCACCGCCACCTCACCCTCGTCGCCCGGCTGCACCGGCTGCCAGCTCGCGTCAAGTGCGACGATCTCGATGCCGGTTGCCTGCCCGACCGTCCCCGGCCGGCGTTCGCCGGGCGGCAGCGGATTGGACGCCATCTGATGAGCCGCTTCGGTCATGCCGTACGCCTCGGCGAGCGGAACGCCGATCGTTTCCTCGTAGCGGCGCCACAGCACCGTGGGCAGCGGCGCGGAGCAGGAGCGGACGAACCGGAGCAGGTTCTGCGGTGGTGCGGGCAGTTCTTGCGCCCGGGTGAGCAGTCGGGCGTGGATGGTCGGGACCGCCGTGTACCAGGTCGCGCCGTACCTGGCGGCATCGTCCCAGAATGCGGACGGCCGGAACCGCGGCAGCAGCACGGTGCCGCCAGTGGAAAGCGTGGCCAGTACGGTCGCGACCAGGCCGTGCACGTGGAACAGCGGCATGACGCACATCGTCACGTCGTCACCGGTCAGCGCGTAGGTGTCCGCGACCGCAGCAGTCGACGCGACGAGGTTACGCTGCAGGATCGGCACGGTCTTAGGCCTGCTGGTGGTGCCGCTGGTGTGCAGCAAGAGGGCCAGCGCGTCCGGGCGGCCGGCATCGTCAATCGGTTTCCCGGCCTCGCCGTCGATGTGCAGCAGGGCGTCCACCATGTCGATCACGCTTGCGGGTACGTCCGACTGGGCCGCCGCCGCGATGGCCGCGGCCGCGCCGTCGTGCAGCAGAACCGACACGCGCAGGTCGTCGAGTTCGGCGATGAGCTCGGCCTCGCCCAGCGCCGGGTTCAGTGGCGCAGCCGCCGCGCCGCTGGCGACGATCGCGAGGAACGCCACGATCAGCGCCGGGCCGTTGGCGGCGACGAGCGCGACCCGGTCGCCTTCGCGCACCCCCAGCGTCGCCAGTCGCCCCACCGCCCGGTCGAGCGCGCGTTGCAGTGCCGCGTACGATAGCGCGGCACCTGACTCGGGCACCACCAGGGCTGGATGGCTGTCGGACCTCGTGACGAGGCGGCGGAGGCTGGCCGGGTTGCTGGCAATCATGTTCAGTTTCTCTCCACTCAAACGCCGGTCGTGGTCCGGGGGTAGGCGGCCGCGACGTCGGTGATTACGTTGACCAGGTAGGGGACGCCGGAGTCGAAGGCGCGCCGCAGCGTCGGCGCGATGCCGTCTGGCGTCGTGACCAGCTCGCCGGCGCCGCCCAGGGCGCGCGCCACCTCGTCGTACCGGGTGCCGGGGCGCAGGTCGGCGGCCACGTCGTAGCCGTAGATGGCCCGCATCGGCTCCTTCTCCAGGCCCCAGGCCGAGTTGTTGCCGACGATCATGACCACGGGCAGGTTGTGGCGCACCAGCGTGTCTACGTCCATGAGGGACAGGCCGGCCGCGCCGTCCCCCAGCATCAAGACGATCTGCGACGACGGATGGGCCAGGCGGGCCGCTATCGCGTAGCCGAGGCCGGTTCCCAGGCAGCCGTAGGGGCCGGGGTCGAGCCAGCGTCCCGGCTGGGCGGGCTCTACCAGGCGGCCGGCGAACGAGACGAAGTCGCCGCCGTCGCCGATCACCACCGCGTCGTCGGCCAGTACCTTCAGCAGTTCGCCGTAGACGCGCATCGGGTGGATCGGGTCGGCCTCGCTGGCCAGCAGCGGAGCGTCTGCCTCGGCCGAGGCACGGGCGGTCTCCTGCAGCCGTGCCAGCCAATCGGGGTCGCCCGCCAGTTGGGTCCCCCACGCGTCTGTCACCGCGGCGAAGAAAGCGGTCAGGTCGCCCGCGGCCGAGGCCGCGAGCGGACAGTGGGCGGCGATCCCGGCGGGTGAGTCCGCGACGTGGACCACCTTGGCCGGAGCGTCCTTCGGGCCGAAGGACCCGTACTTGAGCCGGAAGTCGAGCGGCACGCCGACCACGATCACCAGATCGGCCTCGGCTAGGGCGATCGATCGGGCCCGGGTGACCAGCAGCGAATGGCCCCGGGGGAGCACGCCGCGCGCCTGCCCGTTGGTGATCACGGGCAGCGACAGCGCCTCCGCGCACTCGCGGGCGGCGGTCTCGCCGCCGCCGAGCCACACGTCGGAGCCGAGCACCAGCACCGGCCGCCGGGCCGCCCGCAGCAGCGTGGCTACGGCGGCCACGTCGTCGGCGTCAGGGGGCGCGGCGGCCGGGGTGCGACCTGCGCCGGGCGGCAGGTCGACCGTCTCGGCACCGAAGATCGCCTCAAGCGGGAAGTCGCAGAACACCGGCCCCCGGTGCGGGGTCAGCGCGAGCCGGAACGCCGCGTCGACCGACCCGGCGACCCCGGCGGCCGCGTGCTCGGTCCACGCCCGCTTGGTGACCGGGGCGAGCAGCGGCACGTGGTCCAGCTCCTGCAGCGAGCCCTTGCCCCACAGGTAGTCGGGGGCCCGCCCGCCCAGCACGACCAGCGGCGCGCCGTTGAACCAGGCGCCGGTCACCGCGCTGACGCTGTTGGTGACCCCGGGCCCGGCGGTGACCACCGCGAGCCCGGGCGTCCTGGTCAGCCGCGCAGTGGCCTCGGCCGCGAACACGGCGGTCTGCTCGTGCCGCACGTCCACCAACCGCAGCGGCGGGTCGGCCTTGACCGCGCCGTCGTACAGCGGGAACACGTGCCCACCGGAGAGGGTGAACATCGTCGTCACGCCGTACCGCTGGGCGACCGCGACGGCGTGCGCGCCCGCGTGCCCGGAAAGAGAAGTCACCCGGCCGACGTTACCGCCGCGTATCAAATTTGTGGAGGGTGCCGGTCGGAGCGCGGGACCGTTCAGGATCAAATGCCTTAAATCTTTTCTTCTGAACGGTCCCGTGCTCCGCCTTAGCCCTCCTACCGGGCCCCGATCCCGGCAGGCACCGGAGCGGGCGCCTGCTCCGGGTCGGCGGTGTACTGGTGCGGGAGGGTCTCGTCGGGGCCCTCGGGGGCCCTGGCGGCCCTGAGGATGGGCGTCAAGACAACCGCGATAACGACGTTGATGATGACCGCGGTGATGCCGATGTAGATGGAGTGGCCGAACACGATGTCGGACGACCCCGCCCAATGCGAGGTGGTGGCGTTGCTGACGTTGTACGCGGCAAGCGTGCCGTAGATCATCCCGGCGAACCAGCCGGTGAGCAGCGCCCAGCGGTGGAACCATCGGGTGTACAGGCCGCCGACCAGCATCGGGAAGATCTGCAGTATCCAGACGCCGCCGAGCAGCTGCAGGTTGATGGAGAAGGTATGCGGCAGTTCGACCGCGAACACCAAGGCACCGAACTTGACCACCAGCGACGCCCACTGCGACATCCGCGTCTCCAGGGCCGGGCTCGCGTCCGGCTTGAAGAACTCCTTGAAGACGTTGCGGGTGAACAAGTTCGCGGCGGCGATCGCCATGATCGCGGCCGGCACCAGGGCGCCGATGATGATGCCGGCGAAGGCGATGCCGGTGAACCAGCTCGGGAACATGTGCTGGAACAGGTACGGCACCGCGAGCTGCGCGTTGCCCGACTTCTTGACGTTGGCCGCCGTGACCGGGTCGGCGACCGCCATGTAGCCGAACAGCGCGATCAGGCCGAGCAGGACCGCGTAGGTGGGCAGCAGCGACATGTTCCGCTTGATGATGCCGCGCCCTTTCGAGGCCAGCGCGCCGGTGATGATGTGCGGGTACACGAACAGCGCCATGGCGGAGCCGAGCGCCAGCGTCGCGAAGTCGAACTGGGTGCTGCCGGTGGACTTGGTGGTGGGGATGAACGTCCCGATGGGTTTCTTCGTCGCCGGGCTGATCGACGCGAAGTGCGTCTGCGCGGTGCCGAAGATGTGCCCCCAGCCGCCGAGTCTGGTCGGGATGTAGAAGATCGCCACCAGGACGAACACGTAGATGAGCGTGTCCTTGATGAACGCGATCGCGGCCGGCGCGCGTAGCCCGGAGACGTAGGTGAACACCGCGAGCACGGCGAACGCGATGAACAGCGGCAGGTCCTTGACGTACGTGTTGGTGGAGCTGGCGTTGACCCCCATGACCGTGAGCACCGCCTGGATGCCGACGAGCTGCAGGGCGATATACGGCATCAGGGCCAGGATGCCGGTGAAGGCCATGGCCAGCGCCAGCCCGCGTGAGCCGTACCTGCCCCTGATGAAGTCGCCTGGCGTGACGTAGCCGTGCACCCGGGAGACCGACCACAGCCTGGGCAGGAAGATGAACGCGATCGGGTACGCCAGGATCGTGTACGAGACCGCGAAGAAGCCGATCGAGCCGGAGCCGAACACCAGCGCCGGCACGGCGATGAACGTATAGGCGGTGTACAGGTCGCCGCCGAGCAGGAACCAGGTGATGAACGTGCCGAACCCGCGGCCCGCCAGTCCCCACTCGTTCAGGTGCGCCATGACCTCCGGGCGGCGCCAGCGGGCCGCGAGGAAGCCGACCACGGTGACGAGGAGGAACAGGACGAGGACGATCGTGAATACGACGGTGTTGACGTTGCTCATCCCGTCACCTCCGCGTCGCTGCCGATTGCGGCCGTCGGCCCCTGCAGCCTGCGCTGCAAGAGGGTGACGACCCAGAGCACGATCGCCACGACCGGCATGTAGGCGAGCAGGTAGAAGTAGAAGAAGGGGAAGTCGCCGATCTTCGGCGTGACGCGGGCGTAGATCGGGACGATTAGCGTGCCGCAGATCGCCGCGGCGAGAAGTAGGCCGATAAGGGCCGAGGTGACTGGATGGGCGGCTACTGGGTTCTTCGCCGCGGTGATATCGGGATCTTGCGGGCCTCTTGGTGCGCTGGGGGTTGCGTCTGGCAGAGTCATCTGATCCTCTCGGCGTTCTCGCGCGGGCGGATGTGACAGAGGTCACGTAGTCACCACTATGTTGCGCCCCGGTAGATGATCAGGCAACGCCTAAATAGGACAAATATGACCGTTGGCTCGTGGCCGACCCCGTGGACCGGCGCCAGTTTCCACCACGCTGCGCCGAGCTGGCCCATTGAGCGCTATCTAGTGATTTCGCCGGTGATGTCAGTCGGTGGCGACGAGCGGCCCCCGTCGGCCCGCCACGGTCCGGCCCGCGACCTCTATGACCTGGCTCGGTCCCCGGCGCCGCGGCTGCCGCCCAGGGTCGGCGCCAGGTGGCGCAGCGCCATCGCCCGGAACTCGTCGCGGGCCAGCGCGCCGCTGCCCTCGGGGAGCGCGGCCGCCAGCGGGCGGCCGATGAGCGTCTCCAGGTCGGCCACGTTCTCCCGCTCGGCCAGGCCGGGGTCGCGGGGCCAGCTGCCGATGGCCACGCCCGCCAGTTCGAGCCGCCGGGCGGCCAGCGCCTCGCAGGTGAGCGCGGTGTGGTTGAGCGTGCCGAGACCCGCGGCGACGACGACGAGGACGGGCGCCGTGCACATCGCGGCGAGGTCGGCCAGGGTGGCGCCGGCCGGGTCGTAGCGGACCAGCAGGCCGCCCGCCCCCTCGACCAGGACCAGGTCGCGGGAGTCCGCGAGCTTGCCGATGTACCCGGCGGCGTCGGCCAGGTTGAGCGGCGGCAGGCCGCTGACGCGGGCGGCCGCCTCGGGCGAGAGCGGGTCGGGAAACCGGGCCAGCTCGTGGGTGTCGGTCACGCCGGACAGCCGCTCGATCGTCTCGGCGTCGGGGACGTCGGATCCGGGGCCGGGGTGGACGCCGGTCTGGGCCGGCTTGACGATCGCGACCCGGTCCCCGCGCGCGTGCGCGAGGGCGGCGATGGCGGCGGTGACCACGGTCTTCCCGATGCCGGTGCCGGTGCCGGTGATGACGAGGACGCCGCGCGGCGCCGGCTCGGTCTTCCCGGGCTCAGCGGGCTGGTGATCCGTCTGGTGATCCATAGAGCCTTAGAGGGTACCCGGCTACTGCATGGGGCCCCGCCGCAGCCGGGTGATGAACTTGTACCGGTCGCCCCGGTACCACGACTGCGCCCACTCCACCGGCTGCCCGGTGGTGTCGATCGCGTGCCGCGACAGCAGCAGCAGCGGGATTCCCGGGTCCACGCCGAGCAGGTTGGCGTCATGCGGGTCGGCCAGGATCGTCTCGATCGTCTCCTCCGCCTCGGCCAGGTGGATGCCGTACCCGGTCCGCAGCGTCTCGTACAGCGACGCGTGCCGCTCAAGCTGCCTGCGCAGCCCGGGGAAGCGGCGGGCGGGCAGGTGCGAGGTGTCGATCGACATCGGCTCGCCGTCGGCCAGCCTGAGCCGGTGGACGCGGAGCAGCCGGCCGCCCGGCCGCACCGCCAGCAGCGTCGCCAGCTCCTCGTCGGCGGTGACGTAGCCGATGTCGAGGATCTTGGTCTGCGGGTGGAGGCCGTGCTGGCGCATGCCCTCGGTGTAGCTGGCGAGTTCGAGTGCCTGGGCAACCTTAGGTTTAGCGACGAACGTGCCCTTGCCCTGCATCCGCAGCAGGCGCCCCTCGATGACCAGTTCCGCCAGGGCCTGCCGCACGGTCGTCCTCGACGTCCCGTAGAGCCGGGCCAGCTCGCGCTCCGGCGGCACCGGGCTGCCGGGCGCCATGGCGGCCGTGAAGTCGAGCAGGTGCTTCTTCACCTGGTAGTACTTGGGCAGCCGGAGCAGGGAAGGTGAAGAGTCGAGACTCCCCAACGGGCTCGGGGCGCCATCGGTTTCTTCGGCCGGCATCGGGAACGCGGTCATGGGTGCTACCTCCCCCGCTGTTTGCGGTATTCCGGCCATGATGACAGTGTTCTCGCACTTCGGCCAGTAGACGGTAGGCCAGGGTACCCGTTGCCCGCATGTCATTATGGGAGCGTGCCGACGCTCACCGACCTCGCCAGGAACCTGACCAGCCTGTCCGGGCCAGACCTAGAGTGGCTACATTCCCTCGTATCGGACTGGCAACTCCTGGCCGATTTGTCGTTTGCCGACCTGATCTTGTGGGTGCCGCAGCGCGGTCCCGAGGACTCGGCCAGCCCCGGCTGGGTGGCGGTCGCGCAGATGCGCCCGACGACCGGGCCGACCTCGTTCCCCGACGACGTGGTGGGCACGGTGGTCGGCCCGGGCGAGCGGCCGGTGCTCGACACCGCCCGCCGCGAGCGGCGCATCCACCGGGAGAGCGACCCCGACTGGACGTCCGGCGTCCCCGTGCGGGCCGAGGCCATCCCGGTGACCAGGGACGACCGGGTCATCGGGGTCATCGAGCGGTCGACCAACCTGAACGGCGCGCGCACGCCCAGCCGGCTCGAGCTGACGTACCTGGCGGGCGCCGACGACCTCGCCCGGATGGTGTCGGAGGGCACCTTCCCCTACCCGGGCCACGACAGCACGCTGGTCCGCTCGCCGCGGGTGGGCGACGGCATGCTCCGGCTCGATACCGCGGGCCGGGTCACCTTCGTCAGCCCGAACGCGCAGTCCGCCTACCGCAGGCTCGGGCTCGCGGCCGACCTCATGGGGGAACAGCTCGGCGCCGCCACCGCGCAGCTGACCGCGTCCGGCAAGCCCGTCGACGAGGGGCTGATGCCGGTCGCCCGGGGCCGGGTGCCGCGGGAGACCGAGATCGACGTCAACGGGACGGTGGTGCAGCTCCGCTCCATCCCGCTCGTGGTCGGCGGCCAGCGGACCGGCGCGCTCATCCTGGTCAGGGACGTCACCGAGCTGCGGCGCCGGGAACGGGAGCTGCTGACCAAGGAGGCGACGATCAGGGAGATCCACCACCGGGTGAAAAACAACCTGCAGACGGTCGCCGCGCTGCTGCGGCTGCAGGCCCGGCGGCTGCAGGCGCCCGAGGCGCGGGCCGCGCTCGAGGAGGCGGTCCGCCGGGTGGGGTCGATCGCGATCGTGCACGAGACGCTGTCCCACGCGCCGGAGGAGATCGTGGACTTCGACGGCATCGCCGACCGGGTCGCGATGATGGCGGGCGAGGTGTCCTCGCCCGAGGTACGGGTGACGCCGAAGATCACCGGCCAGTTCGGGATGCTTCCGTCGGTGGTGGCGACCCCGCTGGCGATGGTTCTCACCGAGCTGCTGCAGAACGCCCTGCAGCACGGGTTCGGGACCTTGTCGAAGTCGGCCGACGGGATGATCGAGGTAGTCGCCGCGCGTGCGCCTGAGCAGCTCACCGTCACGGTGACCGACAGCGGGGCGGGCCTGCCGCCCGGGTTCGACCTGGAGAACGCCACCAGCCTGGGCCTGCAGATCGTCAGGACGCTGGTGGAGGGGGAACTAGGCGGGCGGCTGATCCTGGCCGACCGGCCGGGCGGCGGCACGGTGGCGACGATCGACCTGCCCGTCCGCTACGAGCCGATGCCCCGCCCGTCCTTAGTTTTCGGGTACGACAGTTTCCGGGTACGGCCGTAGCCCGGGGGGCCCGGAATTAGGGCCCGGATGCTGCGGCCTGGTGCGCTGCGCCCGGCTAGACGGCCGCGCGAGCGCGCAGCCGAACGGTCCGGCGCTTGAGCGCGCGCCGCTCGTCCTCGCTCAGGCCACCCCAGACGCCGGCGTCCTGGCCGCTGTCAATGGCCCACCGCAGGCACTCGTCAAGCACGCTGCACCGTCGGCAGACCTGCTTGGCCTCTTCAATCTGGAGGAGCGCGGGGCCGCTGTTTCCGATCGGGAAGAACAGTTCGGGATCTGCCTCGCGACAGGCGGCGATGTTGCGCCAGTCCATGGTCCACTCCTTCTCGACGTAGCGGCCGGTCATCGGTGGCCGCCGCTCGCCACATCGTGCTTGTGAAGTATTTCACGAGCCAGGTCATATAACGGGAAAGTTGTCTTAATTCCCGATCTTTGTTGATGCCAATGTGACCGCAGCCGGGCCTCTGGTAGAGGCTGGATGCACTCCGGAGGGTGACCTACCCACGTCCGTTAACGCTCGAACACATTGGGTGGTGTCGCCCCAGGCACCGGACCTAGCCTCTCAACCGGGCAGGGCCAGCGCAAGAGGGCGCGGCAAACGAGTCTGACGAATTTGATGTCAGATCTGTCACAGTAAGAGAGTTACGTCACACTACAACACACATTGCGTCGGGCACAAACCGGAACGCGACCGATTCTCGCTCGCCCAGGTACTCGCCGTCGATGTGGAAGGCCGTCGGGCGGGCGGCCTCGAAGGCAAGCTCGCTCAGGGCCGCCGCGCTGACGATGTCCCGCCCGGACGGGAGGTCCTGCTTACTCGTCTGCATCATCTGGCCGAGCGCCGCGAGCGTGCTCAGCGTGCGCATCCGCCGGAGCGCGAACAGGTCAAGCCCCGAGCTGAAGTCCGCGTGGGCGAGACCGACCGGGTGGCTGCCCAGGTACGTCCACGGCGAGCTGTTGGTGACCACGCCCATGAACAGGCCGGAAACCGGCGGATCGCCGGGGGTCCGCAGGGTCAGCGCCGGGCGACGCCTATCCGTCTCGTAGTACCGGCGGACTGTCGTCCGCAGGTAGGCCGCCACCGAGGCGCGCCGGCCCCGGGCCCGCTGCCGTTCCATGTCGGCGATGACTTCGGCGTCGATCCCGAGGCCGGCGCTGAACGTGAAGTAACGGTCCCCGGCCAGGCCGAGCCCGATCTTGCGGCGGGTCCCCGCCGCCACCGCGGACAGGATGCGCTGCACCGCCCCGCCCGCGTCGGCCGGCAGCCCGAGCGTGCGCGCGAAGACGTTGGCGCCCCCGCCCGGTATCGGCGCGAGGGCGGGCCGCCCCTCGGGCGCCTGCATGATGCCGTTGACGACCTCGTTCACGGTTCCGTCGCCGCTGAACGTCACCACCAGGTCGTAGCCCTGCGAGGCGGACGCGGCGGCGAGCTCGCCCGCGTGGCCGCGATACTGTGTTTGTCTGGTATCCAGCTCTAGCCTGGAGCCGAGCGCGCGGACCACCAGGCCGGCGTCGCGTCCGGTCATGGCGGTCGCGCGGGGGTTGATGATCAGCAGCGCGCGCACGTTGCTCAGGTTAACGGTGCCCGGAGGGAAGCGAGACTATGGGTATGCGTTCGGCCACAGGTTCCCCCAGTCTGCTGTGGCTGGCGGCCGCGGCCCAGGGGCTCGAGGCGGCCGGCCTGCTCGTGGTGGTCGCGGTGAACCTGAGCGACCTGGCGGGCGGGCAGACGGACCAGAAGTCGAACGCGGTCGCCTTCATCGGCGTCGAGGTGATCGTCGCGATCGGCCTGGCCGCGATCGCGGCCGGGATCGTTCGGGTGCGGCCCTGGAGCCGCACGCCGGCGATGATGACGCAGGTGTTGGCGGTCATCATCGGCATCGTGCTCATTCAGGCCGGCCAACTCGGCTGGGGGCTCCCCGCCCTCGTCTTCGCCGCCGCTGGGCTCGCGGGCCTGTTCGCCCCGACCAGCTTCCGGGCGCTGAGTCGCCCCGGGGGAAACTGAGTCGCCCCCGGGTACGCCCCACGTATCAGTCGTCCCCGGTTAGGCCCTCGCGGAGCTGGGCCAGGGTCCTGGCCAGGAGTCGGGACACGTGCATCTGCGAGATGCCGAGCTCGGCCGCGATCTGCGACTGGGTCATGTTCCCGAAGAACCGCAGCAGCAGGATCTTCTTCTCCCGTGGCGGCAGCCGTTCGAGCAGCGGCTTCAGCGACTCCCGGTACTCCACCCCCTCGAGCGCCTCGTCGATCATGCCGAGCGAGTCGGCGACGGCAGGCGCGTCCTCGTCGCCGGAGTCGGGGGCGTCAAGCGAGACGGTCGAGTAGGCGTTGGCCGATTCGAGTCCCTCCAGCACCTCCTCCTCCGTCATCTGCAGGTGCGCGGCGAGTTCGCTGACGGTGGGCGCGCGGCCCTCCCGCTGCGCCAGCTCGCCGATCGCCTTGGTCAGCGAGAGCTTGAGCTCCTGCAGCCGCCGGGGCACCCTGACGGCCCAGCCCTTGTCCCTGAAGTGACGCTTGATCTCGCCGACGATGGTGGGCGTGGCGTAGGTCGAGAACTCGACGCCACGCTCCAGGTCGAACCGGTCGATCGACTTGATCAAGCCGATGGTCGCGACCTGGGTCAGGTCGTCGAGCCACTCGCCGCGGTTGCGGAACCGCCGGGCCAGGTACTCGACCAGCGGCAGGTGCAGCTCAACCAGGGTCGATCGGATCTTCGCGCGCTCGGGGTCGTCTGCCGGCAGCTTGGCCAGCCGTTCGAACAGCTCCCTGGCCTGCGTCCGGTCCGGCGAGGAGTGCTCGGACCGCGTCGGCATCGGCGGCGGATCCTCGCTCACCGTCACCTCGAACTCTTCGGTCACTTGGACCTCGTATTCGCTACTCACCCGGATCCCTACCCGCCCCGGCGCTTGGCGAGGACGATGGAAACGCGGTCGTTCGGACCGACCTTTGAGTCCACGCTCCCGGCCAGCGCGGACAGCACGGTCCAGGCGAAGGTGTCGCGCGCGGGCATCCTGGCCTGCGCCGCGGTCACCGACACGGTGATCTTCACCTGGTCGGTGCCGAGCTCAAAGACGCATTCCAGGTCGGTGCCGGGAATGGCCTGGGACAGCAGCATCGCGCAGGCCTCGTCGATGGCGATGCGAAGATCCTCGATCTCGTCGAGGGTGAAGTCAAGCCGGGCGGCGAGCCCGGCGGCGGCGGTACGCAGCACGGAGAGGTAGGCGCTCTCGGCTGGCATCTTGACCTGCACGTAGTCGGCGGTATCCCGGTCCCCTGGGGGCGCGGTCGTCGCGGCGGTGTCTTCGGTCACGTCTCTCCGTCGGTCGGGTCACTGGCCGGCGCTATGCCGGCCACTGATTGCAACTTACCGTCATCAGGGTACGGAACGCGGCAGCGCCGCCCCGGTATGAGGGGCGGCGCTGCCCTATTGATGCCAGTGTGACCGTCAGGCCTGCTTGGTCTCCCAGAAGATCGCGGCGATCTCGTCGATCTTGGCCAGCAGCTCGTCCGCGGTGGCCACGTCGACCGACGACTTCGTGCCCCCGCCGCCCCCGGCCAGCTTGGTGGCCTCGTTGAAGAGCGTGTTGAGCTGCGGGTACTTCTCGAAGTGAGGAGCCTTGAAGTAGTCCGTCCACAGCACCCACAGGTGGTGCTTGACGAGCTCCGAGCGCTGCTCCTTGATGATCAGCGCGCGGACCCGGAACGCCGGGTCCTCGTTGGCGGCGTACTTCTCCAGGATGGCCTTCACGGACTGCGCCTCGATCTTGGCCTGCGCGGGGTCGTAGACGCCGCAGGGCAGGTCGCAGTGGGCATGTGCGACGGACTTCGGCGCGAGCAGACGGGTGAGCAGCCTCATCGATTCCCTTTCTCCGTACCAGATCAGTAAGGTTTCACTGCTGACACTACTCGTCTGGCCGGGAGGTAAACGTGCGCGCCCGCCCGAACCGCTGGCCGTTGTTGCGGGTGGCGGTCGCGGAGGAGTCCATGACGCCCGCGCTGCGCCCCGGCGACTGGCTGCTGGCGTGGCGCACCGGCCGGGTCCGCCCCGGGCAGCTGGTGCTGGCCTGGCATCC
This sequence comes from uncultured Actinomycetota bacterium, assembly GCA_963836195.1. Lineage (GTDB taxonomy): Bacteria > Actinomycetota > Actinomycetes > Streptosporangiales > Streptosporangiaceae > Trebonia. The sequence continues at coordinate 120,146 of CAWIIX010000010.1, forward strand.
CCAGCGGCCTGGCTTCCTGCTGGTAAAGCGGGTGGCCTGGCAAGTCGAGGCGGGTGGGGAAGCGTGTGCGGGCGGGGAGACGGGTGAGGGCAGCGGCTGGTGGCTGGCCTCGGACAACCCGGCCGCGGGCGCGATCGACAGCGCCCGCTTCGGACCGGTGCCGGCGGAGAAAATCGTGGCGCGGGTGCTGTTCCGCTACTGGCCAGTCCGACGTCGCCCGCCGCGGTCCTGAGTCATCCCGGACGGAAGCGCGCTTCGCACGGCAGGCAAGCGAGAGCCCCGCCCCCCGAGGTGCCGGGGGCGGGGCTCTGCGCTTTCAGGTGATTGCCGTGGCGGCTGGTTGCCTGGTCAGGCGGCGCCAGCCCGGACGGCGCTTAGTCGATGGCTGCGACGTCTGCCGCCACGCCCGCCTGCTCGGCGATGACCAGCTCCATCTCCTCCCTCGGGAGGGCCGCGAAGTAGGCCCAGATGAAGATGATCAGAGCCCACGCCGCGACCACCGGGATGTCCACCCAGAACGGGATTCGCCCGGTGTTGAGCGGCGCCAGGACCGCGCCGCCGGAGAACTGGCCCTGCCAGGAGATGATGCCCATGCCGATGATGTACACCGGCAGCCAGGCGGCGGCGACGACTTCCTTCCGGCCCAGCCTCGGCCGCTCCGCGTCGAAGGCCATGCAGACGCCGATGATCACGTAGCCGATGACGATGCAGATGCCGAGCTTCCACAGCGCCTCGAAGCCCGACCAGTAGATGAGCAGGCTGGCGACGATGAACGCGAGCGGGGAGAGGATGAGGGCTCCGGGCAGCCGGTACGGCCGGGGCGCGTCCGGCAGTCGGTTGCGGAACGCGGTGAGGGCGAGCGGGGCGCCGATGTACATGAGCACGCTCGCGCCGGTGGTCAGCGCCACGATGCTCTGCCAAGTCGGGAACGGCAGCAGGAAGGCGCAGGCCGGCCACGAAAGCGAGAATCATGCTGGCCCAGGGCACGCCCCGCCGGTCGGTGCGCTGGAAGATCTGCGGCAGGTACCGGTTCCTGGACAGTGCGTAGGTGACCCGCGAGGTCGAGGTGAGGTAGATCAGCCCGGTGCCGTACGGGGAGACGAAGGCGTCGATCCGCAGGAGGGTCGCCAGCCAGCCGAGCCCGATCAGGCCGGCGAGGCCGGCGATCGGCCCGGACAGGACGTTCTGGTCGCTGATGCCGGGGAAGCCGTTCGTCAGCTGGGCCGGGTCCATCGCAGCGATGAACACGACCTGTACCAGGATGTAGACGGCGGTTCCGATCAGCATCGCGCCGATGATCGCGCGCGGCAGGTTCTTCTGCGGGTTCTTGATCTCGCCGGCCAGCTGGTCGGCCTGTTCGAAGCCGAGGTAGGAGAAGACGATGCCGGCCCCGACCACGGCGTCGAGCACGCCCTTGGCACCGAACGGCGCGAAACCGCCCGATCCGTTGAGGTGCGCTCCGTTGACGATCGGGCCAGGGCCGCCGGCGGTCCAGTTCCCCGAGTGCCACTTGAACAGCAGGACGACGATGGCGAGCACCGGGATGATGAGCTTCCACCACATGAGGGTGCTATTGACCTTGGAGAGCCAGCCGATGCCGAAGAAGTTGATGAACGTGAAGCTGGCCAGCAGCACGACGGTGAGGAACAGGCCGAGCCCGGTGGGGACGCCCGTCTTCGGGTTGTAGATCGCGGGCCACCAGTAGTGCGCGTAGTGCATGACCGCGTAGCACTCGACCGGGGCGATGCAGACGGCCTGCAGCCAGGAGAAGAAGCCGAACTGGATGCCGGCGATGCCGCCGAACGCTATGTGCGGGAACCGCGCTGTCCCGCCGGCCACCGGGAACATCGCGCCCAGCTCGGCGTGCACAAACGCCAGGATCAGGACGGCCACGCCGCCGATGATCCAGGCGTAGATCGCGCTCGGCCCGGCGGCCTGGGTGGCGTACAAGGAGGCGAACAGCCACCCGGACCCGATGATCGAGCTCTCGGACGCCCAGATAGCGCCGACAAGCCCCATCTCCCGTTTCAGTCCGACGTCCGCCGGCCGGGTGACAGTGGCGGCACTAGTTTCAGTTGCCATGATCGATAGCTCTTTTCTCGTTTCGATCGTGCCCTGGGGGGCTTGCCACTCGCATGGCGAGGGTGCGCTTCCGCGAGTGAGCTTGTATATAAGCAGAGTGAGAACATCGTAGGGACGAACTACACCCTTCGGAAGTACCGTTCTGATTCGTTTTTATAACGCAGGTCACGGGCGTGCGGTTGACCTGCAGGCCCGCACAATGACATCCCCTGCGCGTCACGTCCCGATGTCCTGGCAATTACCTGTCTGTTTCGAGCCGTATGGTTTGTGGCAGGCGCATTCGGGGGAGACATAAGGACAGCGGCTTGTGAAAGCATTCACGAGCAGCGGGTCACGAGTTTGCCTTCGGTGACCATTCGGCCCCGTCGCTTGACTGCCTAGCCGTCCTCGCCGCGCTTGCGGGCACGGTAGGCGGTGACGTTGGCCCGGCTGGCGCAGCGGTCCGAGCAGTACCGCCTGGTGCGGTTGACCGAGGTGTCGACGAAGACTCCCTGGCACGGCGCCGCCTGGCAGACTCCGAAGCGGTCGATGCCGAGGTCGGCCAGCCGGACGGCGAGGCCCATGGCCGCGCCCGCGGCGTACTTGTCGGACATTGAGCCGCTCTCGGTGTAGTGCACGTGCCAGGCCTGCCCGTCGTGACCGGACAGCTGCGGGTGGACCGGGTACTGGATGAGCAGCTCGTTCAGGCGCGCCGCGGCCTCGGTGCCGTTCCCCTGCGAGCAGGAGACGAAGAAGCCGCGGAACTCGTCGCGGAGCATGAGCAGCGTCTCGAGGTCGGCGCGGGTCATGCTGTGGTTCAGGTGCTCTCGGTCGGACACGAGCGCGTGCAGTCCGTCCATCGACGTCAGCAGGTCGCCGCCCTCGTGGCCGAGGCCGGTGGTGTTCACGAGACGGACGGCGAGTTCGGCGTAAGACGACAGGTCCACGCGGGATCCCTCGCTGCGGTGGGTCAGATGTAATAGGCTGTTGGTGCTGCAGAGTATTACACAGAACGACGCTCGCAGCGCAGTGCACCAGGTACCAACGGGTAACCCCCGTACCTACAGTGATCACCGTCCGTCAGGGCGTGTCGGCCGCGCACCCCGCGGCCGTGAGTCCAGGGCACTTGATCCTTCGCATGTCTTCCCGCGCTTTGGGGGTTACCGTGGCCGACGAGGCTGCCTCTTTCCGTACTCAGACTTCCTATGACGCCGACCCGGTCTTCGTGATGCACCAGGGCGGCAAGATCGGCATCGAGCCCACCGTGGAGGTGCCGGACCGGGCCGCGCTGGCCATGGCCTACACGCCCGGCGTGGCCCGAGTCTGCAGCGCCATCGCCGACCAGCCCGAGCTGGCGGGCGAGTACACCTGGACGGGCAACACGGTCGCGGTGGTGAGCGACGGCACCGCCGTGCTCGGCCTGGGCGACATCGGCCCGGCCGCCGCGATGCCGGTCATGGAGGGCAAGGCGCTGCTGTTCAAGAAGTTCGCGGGCATCAACGCGGTGCCGATCTGCATCGACGTCACCGACGTCGACGCCGTGGTGGCGGTGGTTACCGCGCTCGCTCCGAGCTTCGGCGGCATCAACCTGGAGGACATCTCCGCGCCTCGGTGCTTCGAGATCGAGGACCGGCTGCGGGCCGCCCTCGACATCCCGGTGATGCACGACGACCAGCACGGCACCGCGATCGTGGCGCTGGCGGCGCTGCGCTCGGCCGGGCGGGTGGTCGGCAAGGAGCTGGGCGCGATGCGGGCCGTGGTCTGCGGCGCCGGCGCGTCCGGTATCGCGGTCTCCAAGATCCTGCTGGCGGCGGGGATCGGCGAGATCGGGGTGGCCGACAGCAAGGGCATGATCTACGACGGCCGCGACGGGCTCAACCCGGTCAAGGCCGAGCTCGCCCGGGTGACCAACGGCTCCCGCTTCGCGGGCGCGCCGGAGGCGGCGCTGCGCGACGCGGACGTCTTCATCGGGCTGTCGGGCGCGACCCTGCCCGAGGACGCGCTCGCCCGGATGGCACCGGGCGCGATCGCGTTCCTGCTCTCCAACCCCGAGCCGGAGATCCACCCGGAGGTCGCCCGGCGGCACGCCGCCGTCGTCGCCACCGGGCGCAGCGACTTCCCCAACCAGATCAACAACTCGCTGGCCTTCCCCGGCGTCTTCCGCGCGGCCCTGGACGTCCGCGCGACCGGGATCACCGAGAACATGAAGCTGGCGGCCGCGGCCGCCATCGCCGACCTGGTCGGCGACGACGCCGCGCCCGAGTACGTCATCCCGAGCCAGTTCGACGAGCGGGTCGCCCCGGCCGTCGCCGCCGCGGTCGCCGCCCAGGCCCGCCGCGACGGCGTCGCCCGCCGCTAGCCCGTCCCCGTCCCCTCCCCGGTTTTGGCGCAGCGGGCCACAACGCCAGGCCGCCCCTGGCGCGGTGGCCCGCCGCGCTACTCCTATTGGCGCGGAGGGCCACCGCGCCAGGGCGCTCTGAGCGCGGCGGGCCACAACGCCACGGCGCTGTTGGCGCGGCGGGCCACAACACCGGGCCGTCGAGCGCGGTGTCGCCGGGAGCGGGCGGTTGCCGGCCTTCCCGGGCCGGTGAGCGGCCGATAGGGTCGTGATCATGCTTGCCGCCTACGCCGCGCGTATCGACGCCGATAATCCGCTGAACGGGCTGGAGATTGGGGAGCGGCCAGAACCCGAGCCGTCGGCCGACTGGGCCACGGTCACGGTCAAGGCGACCGCGCTCAATCACCACGATGTCTGGTCGCTGCGCGGCGTGGGGCTGCCCGCCGACCGGCTGCCGATGATCCTCGGCTGCGACGCCGCCGGGGTCGACGATGACGGCAACGAGGTCGTCGTACACGCGGTGATCGGCGACGCCGCCGCCGGCGGCGGCGACGAGACCCTCGACCCGCGCCGGTCGCTGCTCTCCGAGCGTTACCAGGGCACGTTCGCCGAGAAGGTCGCCGTGCCGAAGCGGAACCTGCTGCCCAAGCCCGCCGCGCTCTCCTTCGAGGAGGCGGCCTGCCTGCCGACCGCCTACCTAACCGCGTACCGGATGCTGTTCGACAAGTCGGGCGCCCAGCCCGGCGCGACGGTCCTCGTCCAGGGGGCCGGCGGCGGCGTCGCCACCGCGCTGATCCTGCTCGGGCGCGCGGCCGGCTACCGCATCTGGGTGACGAGCCGGAGCGAGGCCAAGCGCGAGGCGGCGCTCAAGCTCGGCGCCGACCAGGCGTTCGCCACCGGCGCCCGGCTGCCCGAGCGGGTCGACGTCGTGATGGAGACCGTCGGCGAGGCCACCTGGTCGCATTCGGTCCGCTCGCTCAAGCCCGGCGGCCGGATCGTCATCTCCGGCGCCACCAGCGGCGACGTCCCGCCCGCCGAGCTCACCAGGATCTTCTTCACCCAGCTGTCGGTCGTCGGCTCCACCATGGGCACCCGCGACCAGCTCGGCAGGCTCCTGCGCTTCTGCGAGCAGACCGGCACCCGCCCCCTCATCCACCAAGTCCTCCCGCTAGCAGACGCGGCATCCGGCTTCGCCGCCATGATCGACGGCACCCACACCGGCAAAATCGTCTTCGTCCCCTAGCGGGGGCGCCGCCGCCGGTCCGGACGCCATCAGGTGACGCTCGTGGTACCGGAGGTGTTGGGGTTACGCCAGGTAGCCAGCCCACCGGCATGAGCACGAAGGCTTTTTTCCTGACGAAGGAAAATCATCGTATAAGAACGAAAATCCTTCGTGATCATGGACGCGACCGGCCACAACGCAAGCGTCAGCCCCCAGAAGAGACTCCTCAGCCCTGCATCGCCCGCGTCAGCCCCAAAAAGAGACACCTAAGCCGTGCAACGCCCGCGTCAGCCCCCCAGACGCCAAGCCGTGCTGACCTGGCACCCCTGCTGATCAGAGAGGGTTGGGGGCGCAGGGAAATTTCAGCCGGCCTTCCGCAGGAGCGCCGGATGAAATTTACCCTCGCCGCCCAGCCCGCCCTGGCTCTTGACCTTGATCTTGACCTAGAACCAGGACCTACGAGTCCTTGGACTCAGAGTCATCAGGATGAGGCTTATCCGACGGGGCTGAGGTGTTCATCGGCCCCAGAACCTCGGTCCGGATCCGCTCCAGGGTGTCGGAGAGGATGTCGCGCAGGGCCGGGATGACCTCGCTGCCGAGGACGCTGCTCGAGTCCCAGGCGACCGAGCGCAGGTCGGTCACGAACTCCCGCGCCAGCCGCTCGAAGTCACGCAGCGCGCCGAGGTCGTGGGCGCGGCCGGGCCGTTCGTTCCAGTGGCTCCATTCGCTCCAGTTGCCCCAGCCGCTCCACTGCTCGCGGGCGTCGACCCGGAGCTGGGCGGCCTCCTCGCGCAGCCGCTGGGCGTGGCTGCGGGCCTCGTCCCGCGTCTGGCGGGCCCGCTCGCGGGTCTGGCTCGTGTTCTGCCCCCGGCTGCGCGACCAAACGCCCTCCTTGGCCTGACGCAGCTTCTGCTCCCGGCTAAGCTCGCGGGCGGCGTCGGCGGCCTCGCGGGCGGCCTCGGCCGCGTCGCGGGCGGTGTCGCGCTCGCTCTGCCGGACCTCGCGGGCGGCCCTGGTCAGCTCCTCGCGCAGGCTGCGGACGGTGGCCCGGACGTCCTCGCCGAACTCGCGGGCGATGTCGCTGACCGACTCCGACAGCTCCTCCTCGAGCTCGTCGAGCTCGGCGCCGCGGCTGCGCAGCTCCTCGCGGCCGGCCTCGGTGATCCGGTAGACCTTGCGCCCGCTCTCCTCGTCGTGGGTGACCAGGCCCTCGTCCTCAAGCCGGGCCAGCCGCGGGTAGATCGTGCCCGGGGAGGGGGCGTAGACGCCCATGAACCGGTCCCGCAGCAGCCGGATTACCTCGTAGCCGTGCCTCGGCTCCTCGTCGAGCAGGCGCAGCAGGTACAGCCGGAGTCGTCCATGGCGGAAAACCGGGGTCATCGGGTCTCGCTCTCTTTTCCTTCCCGGCGCAGACGCCGCAGCAGCGTCACCGAGCCGGACATGGTGCTGACGGACACGCGCCCGGTACCTGCACCTACGTTACCGCTTACGGTATGTGAGGCGGGTGCCTTGACCGCCCGGAGGGACTCGAACTCGCTGCGGACCGCGCCCGAGGTGGACTTCAGTCGCACCCGGGCGTCGCTCCCCTCGGGCAGCCGCAGGGTCACGTCGCCGGACATCGTGCTGACGTGCACGTCGCCCTCCGCCCGGAGCGTGACGTCGGCCGCGATCTGGCCGCTCATGGTGTTCGCCTCGAGCCGGTCGAGCCAGCCGTCGGCCAGCACCAGCCCGCCCGACATGGACTTGAAGCGGACCTCGCCGTCGATGTCGCGCGCGGCGATCTCGCCCGACATAGTCTCCGCCTCGACGTTCCCGGCGACGCCGTCGAGGGTCACGTCACCGGACATGCCCCTCACCGCCGCCCCCGAGCGCAGGCCGCAGACGATCGCCGACGCGCTCAGCACGCCGAGCTGGATCGGGCAGTCGGCGGGCACGGTGATGGTCACCGCGGCGCTGTCGTGGCGCGGTTTCAGGAAGCCGAGCAGCCCTTCCCAGGACAGCGACTCGTAGCTGATCGTCAGCTCCCCGCCCTCCTGGGTGACCTGGAGCGGACGCCCCTTGAGCTCGGTGACGACCATCGACGGCCGGTCATCGGAGGCGAGGACCGCCACCGACCCCGCCATCAGGCGCACGTTCAGCGCCGTGACGTCGTCGAAGTCCAGGCGCCCCCGCGCATCGACGGTCCAGCTTGGCATGACAGGTCCTCCCGGGCGGCACCTTCACTTTCCAACCACGATATATCGCGTCTTGGAAAAGTCAAGATGTATCGCGTTAACGGGCGCCTGGCCCCCCGGCCGCCCCGCTGCGGACGGCAGCGGGCGCCGGGGGGCGGAGACAGGGTCCGTTCGAGATGACTGCCTTGGATTCTTTACTCTTTTTCCGAATCGCCGTCGGGGTCATCGTCGTCGGAGTCGGTCCGGGCGAGCCACTTGGCCAGCCGGTCGACGGCCGTCTCGAACTCGGGGTTGAGGTCCACGAAGTCGCGCAGCCGCTCGGCCAGCCAGGCCATGGTGACCTGCTCGTCGCCGCGGCGCTCGTCGAGTTCCTCGATCCCGGCGTCGGTGAAGTACATCGCTAGCCCTCCTGGGCGGCGTGTCTAAAAATGCCACCCTGCCTACATACGGCGTCCTGGACACGTCATTTTTAGACCTGCCGGGGGATAGCCGTCTCGATCAGTTCACGGTGGGAGGAGTTGTGCATCTTGGCCGAGCCGTACGCGGGCGCGGAGCTCGCGGGCAGCGTGACCGCCGACAGCGGCCGGCCGAGCAGCTGCGGCAGCCGCAGCGCCATCCTCGGCCAGGCGCCCTGGTTCTCCGGCTCTTCCTGCGCCCAGACGAGCTCGGCGTCGGCCGGGTAGCGGGAGAGCTCGGCCCGCAGCTGCTCGTGCGGGATCGGGTAGAGCTGCTCGATGCGGACGATGGCGGTGGAGTTCGCGTTCGCCTTGTTCCGGTACTCGGCCAGGTCGTAGTAGAACTTGCCGGAGCACAGCACCACCCGGCGGACGGCCGAGGCGTCGAAGTCGGCCGGCTCGCCGATCATCGGCTGGAACGCGCCGCTGGTGAAGTCGGCGGTCGCGGACGTGGCCGCCTTGGCCCGCAGGATCGACTTCGGCGTGAAGACGATGAGCGGCTTGTGCCGGCCCGACAGCGCCTGCCAGCGGAGCAGGTGGAAGTAGTTGGCGGGCGTGGTCGGCAGCGCCACCGTCATGTTGTCCTGCGCGCACAGCGCCAGGAAGCGCTCGATCCGGGCCGAGGAGTGGTCCGGCCCCTGGCCCTCGTAGCCGTGCGGCAGCAGCAGCACGACGCTCGACTTCTGGCCCCACTTCTGCTCGCCGGAGCTGATGAACTCGTCGATGATCGTCTGCGCGCCGTCGGCGAAGTCGCCGAACTGCGCCTCCCACGCGACGAGCGCGTCGGGCCGGGCGACCGAGTAGCCGTACTCGAACCCCATCGCGGCGAACTCGGACAGCAGCGAGTCGTAGACGAAGAACCGGGCCGAGCCGTTGTCGAGCCGCTTGAGCGGCGTGTAGTCGGCGCCGGTGTGCCGGTCGACCAGCACCGCGTGCCGCTGGCCGAACGTGCCGCGCCTGGTGTCCTGGCCGACCAGCCGGACCGGGCGGCCGTCCTGCAGCAGCGAGCCAATGGCGAGCAGCTCGCCGGTCGCCCAGTCGACCGCGTCCTCGGCGACCATGGTGGCCCGCCGGTCCAGCTGCGGCTTGAGCCTCGGGTGGACGGTGAAGCCGTCGGGGATGTTCACCTGGGTGTCGATGATCTGCTTGACCGCGTCCATGGTGATCGCGGTGCGCACGGCGGCGTGGTTGACCGGGCGCTCGCCGACCTCGGCGGGCAGCACCGTGCCGGGCTGGGCCGGCAGCGCGGCCGCGTCCCTGGTCTCGGTGAACGCGCGCTCGAGCTGCTGCTGGTAGTCCCGCAGGGCCGCCTCGGCCTCTTCCATCGTGAGGTCGCCGCGGGCGATCAGCGACTCGGTGTAGAGCTTGCGCACGCTGCGCCTGGCCTCGATCAGGTCGTACATCAGCGGCTGGGTGAAGCTGGGGTTGTCGGTCTCGTTGTGACCCCGGCGCCGGTAGCAGACCATATCGATCACGACGTCCTTGCGGAACGTCTCCCGGTAGGCGAACGAGAGCCTGCCGACCCGGGCCACGGCCTCGGGGTCGTCGCCGTTCACGTGGAAGATCGGCGCCTGGATCATCCGCGCCACGTCGGTCGCGTACACGGTCGACCGCGAGTACTGCGGCGAGGTCGTGAAGCCGACCTGGTTGTTCACCACGATGTGGACGGTGCCGCCGGTCCGGTAGCCGCGCAGCTGGCTGAGGTTCAGGGTCTCGGCCACCACGCCCTGGCCGGCGAACGCCGCGTCCCCGTGGATGAGCACGGGCAGCACGGTGAAACCTTCCTCGCTCTTGTCGAGCACGTCCTGCTTGGCGCGGACCACGCCCTCGGTCACCGGGTCGGACGCCTCGAGGTGACTGGGGTTGGCGACCAGGCTGGTCGGGATCCGCTTGCCGCTGGCGGCGGTGAAGACGCCCTCGGCCCCCAGGTGGTACTTGACGTCGCCCGAGCCCTGGGTGGACTTCGGGTCGAGGTTGCCCTCGAACTCCTTGAAGATCTGCCCGTAGGACTTGCCGACGACGTTGGCGAGCACGTTCAGCCGGCCCCGGTGGGCCATGCCGATCACGGCCTCGTCCAGCCCCGCGTCGGCGGCCTCGCTGATCACCGTGTCGAGCAGCGGGATCAGCGCCTCGCCGCCCTCGAGCGAGAACCGCCGCTGGCCGACGTACTTGTTCTGCAGGAACGTCTCGAACGCCTCGGCCACGTTGAGCTTGGAGAGGATCCGCATCTGCTCGTCGTGGCTGGCCCGGGTGGGCGGGACCTCGATCTGCGCCTGGATCCACTTGCGCTCTTCCGGATCCTGGATGTGCATGTACTCGATGCCGACCGTGCGGCAGTAGGAGTCGCGCAGCACGCCGAGGATCTCCCGCAGCCGCCGGATCGGCTTGCCGCTGAACCCGCCGGTGGCGAACTCGCGCTCCAGGTCCCACAGCGTGAGGCCGTGCTTGATGATGTCGAGGTCGGCGTGCTTGCGCTGCTCGGTCTCGAGCGGGTTGGTGTCGGCCATGAGGTGGCCGCGGACCCGGTAGGCGTGGATCAGCTCCTGCACCCGGGCCGACCGGGTCACGTCGTCCTCGTGCCCGTACGGGAAGTCCCGCACCCAGCGGACCGGCTCGTACGGGATCCGCAGCGACTCGAAGATATTGTCGTAGAACCCGTCCTCGCCCAGCAGCAGCGAGTGGACGATCCGCAGGAAGTCGCCCGACTGGGCGCCCTGGATGATCCGGTGGTCGTAGGTCGAGGTCAGCGTCACGGTCTTGCTGATCGCGAGCTTGGCCATCGTCTCTTCGCTCGCGCCCTGGTAGGCGGCGGGGTACTCCATGGCCCCGACGCCGACGATGGTCCCCTGGCCGGGCATCAGCCGCGGCACCGAGTGCTCGGTCCCGATCGTGCCCGGGTTGGTGAGCGAGATCGTGGTGGTCTGGAAGTCGGCGACGGTCAGCTTGCTGGTCCTGGCCTTGCGGACGATGTCCTCGTAGGCGGTCCAGAACTGCCGGAAGTCCATCCCGTCGGCGCCCTTGATGTTCGGCACCAGGAGCTGCCTGCTGCCGTCCTTGCCCTTCGTGTCGATGGCGAGGCCGAGGTTGACGTGGTGCGGCGTGGCCAGGACGGGCTTGCCGTCCTCCTCGGCGTAGGCCGCGTTCATTTCCGGCAGCGCCTTGACCGCCTGGACCACCGCGTAGCCGATCAGGTGGGTGAAGGAGATCTTCCCGCCCCGGCCCCGCTGCAGGTGGTTGTTGATGACGATCCGGTTGTCGATCAGCAGCTTCGCGGGCACCGCGCGGACGCTGGTGGCGGTGGGCACGGTGAGGCTCGCGGCCATGTTCTGGGCGGTGCGGGCGGCGGCGCCGCGGAGCTTGCTGAGCTCGGCGTCGCTCGGCGGGGGCGCGGCCGGGCTGGCCGGGGCGGCCTGGGAGAGCTGCGCGGGCGCGGCCGCGGCGGGCTTGGCCCCGGCGGCGGTCGTCTCCGGCGCGGCCGTCGTCGCGGGCGCGGCCGGGGCCGGGACGGCGCCGGTCACGAAATCGATCGAGCGGATGGGCTTGTAGTCGGCGAAGAACGACCACCAGGCCCGGTCGACCGAACCCGGGTCGGCCAGATAGCGCTGGTACAGCTCATCGACAAGCCACTCGTTGGGGCCGAAGTCGGCGTTGGCCGGAGGGCCGCCCTGGTCCGTTGGCTCAGTCTGAAGGCCGTTGCCCGAGGACGAGGGGGTTGATGATGGCACGCTGAGATCCGCGGCGGCGAGCGGCGACTCAGAAGACACGGCGGACATCGCCTTCTTCCGAAAGATTGGTGTTTGCTGGTTACTAACTACCGCTTCTCAGGTTACCTGTCGGTTGCGCGGGCGGGTGGCGGGATGACCGCCCCGTGACCTGGATGGCGTTGTGTTGTCAGTCACGCGTAGGCGCGGTGCCGAAGGCTGAATAGACGGTTACGGCCGACGGCATTTGCAATCTGCCGGCCGCCGCGAAGCGTACGCTCGGGACCAAATGGACGACAGGTTGCATGAGTTCGGCGACGCTCCGGGCTACGAATTCGACGCGCCGCGCGGTCCCTGGCCGCCACGGCCGGGGATCGGCGGTGCTGCGCGGCCGCAGCCGCGCCCGCCGCAGTGGCCGCCGACGTGGGCCGAGGCTGACCCGCCGTCCGGTCCCGGCAGGCCGGCCCTGCTGGCCAGGGACACCCTGGCCGCGATGCGAGCCCGCAACTGGCTCACGACCCTGGCCGTGCCGCTGGTGGCCGCGATCGCGGTCGGCGTCGCCTGCGTGGTCGTGCTCGGGGCGAACAAGGGCGGCGAGGCCGGCGGCCCGTCCGCGCTCGCGGCCGGCTTCCCGCCCGCCCGGCTGGCGGCGGCCGAATTCGGCGGCGGCGGCCGTCCGGTCGAGGTGGCCGCGATCGCGGCGGGCGGCGCGACCGAGGTCGCCGTGGGCAGCGCGAGCCGCGGCTGCGCGCTGTGGGTCTCGGTTGACGGCGGCTCCAGCTGGCGCCGCGCCGCCCTGCCGCCGGCCGCGGCCGGCCAGGGGAACGCCGGGCAGCTGGCCGGGGTCGCGCACGGCGCGTCCGGCTGGCTCGCGGTCGGCGGCGCCGCGGCCGGGCCCGCGGCCGCCCTCAGGCCGGCCGTTATCGGCTCGGCGGACGGCCGCACCTGGACGGTCGCGGGCACCGGGGCCGCCTTCGCGGGCCCGGGCCGGATCGTCACGGCCGGGGTCTCGGCGGGCCCGGGCGGGTACGTGATCGTCGGCACCGAGTCGGCCGGCCCGCGCACGGTCGCGGCCGCCTGGTACGCGCCGGGCCTGACGGGCTGGCGCCGCGCGGCCGACGCGGGGCCGGGGGCGCTCGACGGCCCCGGAAACCGGGAGATGAACGCCGTCACCGCGACCGGTCGCGGGTTCGTCGCGGTCGGCGCGGCCGGGGACCGCCCGGCCGCCTGGCGGTCGTCCGACGGCCGGACCTGGACGCTGGCGACGCTGGGGCTGCCGCCGGGCGCGGCCAGCGCCGCCTTTGACTACGTGGCCGCCAACGGCGGCGTGCTGGCGGCGGTCGGGACCGAGGTCACGACGGCGGGCCAGCGCCGTCCGTTCGCCGCCGTCTCGACCGACGCGGGCGCGGACTGGACGGCGGCCCCGCTGCCGCTGCCGGCCGCAGGCGGCCCGGGCGCCGCCGTCGCCGCCACCGCGCTCACCGCCGCGGGCGGCGGCTTCACCGCGACCGGCACCTACGGCGTTCCGGGGGAGACCGACGTCGTGGTCTGGACGCTGCCGGCCGGGTCGGCCGGGGGAACCGCGTGGACCGAGGTGACCCCGCCGGGCACTGGCCTGGCGGGCCCCGGCATGCAGGCGATCACCGCCCTGATGGCGACCGGCGTGACGCTGACCGGGGTCGGGTTCACCGCCACGTCCGGCCCGACGTCGGCGTCGATGCGGACCGAGCCGACCATCTGGCAGTCACCGGTCCGGTCGTGACTACGATTACGTAATCATGACAAGCAGCAAACCAGCCATCGTCTTCGTCACCGGCGCCAGCAGCGGCTTCGGCGCCGCCGTGGCCCGCCGGTTCGCGGCCGACGGCGCGCGCGTGGTCGCCGCCGCCCGTCGCACGGACCGCGTCCGCGATCTCGCGGCCGAGATCGGCCCGCGCGTCCTCCCGCTCGCCCTCGACGTCAGGGACCGGGCCGCCGTCGCCGCCGCGGTGTCCGGCCTGCCGCCGGAGTTCGCCGCCATCGACCTGCTGGTGAACAACGCCGGCCTCGCGCTCGGCCTGAACCCGGCCCAGGACGCCGACCTGGATGACTGGGACCAGATGATCGACACGAACTGCAAGGGCCTGGTCTACTGCACCCGGGAGATCCTGCCCGGCATGGTCGCCCGCGGCTCCGGGCACGTGATCAACCTGGGCTCGGTCGCGGGCAGCTACCCGTACCCGGGCGGGAACGTCTACGGCGGCACGAAGGCGTTCGTGCACCAGTTCAGCCTCAACCTCCGCAGCGACCTGCACGGCACCGGGGTCCGCGTCACCTGCGTCGAGCCGGGGATGGCGGACACCGAGTTCTCCCTTACCCGGTTCAGCGGCGACAAGGCCAAGGCCGACGCCGTCTACGCGGGCATGCAGCCGCTGACGCCCGATGACGTCGCCGAGTCGATCTACTGGGCGGCGACGCTGCCCGGCCCACGTCAACGTGAACACGATCGAGCTGATGCCGACCATGCAGTCGTTCGCGCCGTTCCAGGTCGCCCGCGACAACCGGCTAGTTCTTCCAGAACAGGTCCGCCCGGCGGTTGGCCAGGGACGGCAGCGTGGCCCGGACGGACTCGACCAGCGCCATATCGGCGTCGACCACGCTCACGCCCGGCCGACGGCCCGAGGTCGCAGCGGACCACGCCGAGCGGGTCGATGAGCATCGACCGGCCGACGCCGGTCGGCGCGCGGGTCGGCTTCGCCTCCGGGTCGGGCACCTGGCCGGCGGCGGCGACCCAGACCGTGTTCTCGATCGCGCGGGCGCGCAGCAGCGTCACCCAGTGCTCCTCCTTGAACAGGCCCGCCTGCCAGGCCGCGCTGACCGTGACCAGCGACGCGCCGCCGACCGCGAGCGCCCGGGTCAGTTCCGGGAACCGGATGTCGTAGCAGATCTGCAGGCCCACGGTCACTCCCGCGAGCGAGGTCACGACCACCTCGTCGCCCGGGGCGACCAGGTCGGACTCGCGCTGCCCGAGCGCGTCGAACAGGTGCAGCTTCCGGTACGAGGCCACCAGCGAGCCGGCACCGGAGAACGCGACGGCCGTGTTGTACACCCGCCCGTCGGCCGACGGCTCGAACACGCCCGCCACCGCCGCGACGCCCGCGGCCGCGCAGGCCGCCCGCCAGCCCGGCGCAGAACGGCCCGTCAAGCGGCTCCGCCGCCGCCCGCAGGTCGGAGCCGAACCGCGCCATCGTCGCCTCGGGCAACACCGCGAGCTCGGCGCCGCCCGCGGCGGCCTCCCGCAGTGCGTCGCGCGCCCGCGACAGGTTGACGACCGGGTCCGGGCTGACCGGGATCTGACACAACGCGATACGCACCCGCCCAGCCTAATCCGGATCGCCTTAATCTGATCTGGTGACTCGACCGCTGCTCAACCGCCGCCTCGACGGCCTCGGCAACTCGATCTTCGGTGTGATGTCGGCCCGCGCCGTCGCCACCGGCTCGATCAACCTCGGCCAGGGGTTCCCCGACGTCGACGGCCCGAGGTCGGTGGCCGACGCGGCCGCCGAGGCGATCCTGGCCGGCCGGGGCAACCAGTACCCGCCGCCCACCGGCGTCCCCGAGCTCAGGCAGGCGGTGGCGCGCCATCAGCGGCGGTTCTACGACCTCGGCTACGACCCGGACACCGAGGTGCTGATCACCGCCGGGGCGACCGAGGCGATCGCGGCCGCCCTGCTCGCCCTGCTCGAGCCGGGCGACGAGGTGATCGCGTTCGAGCCCTACTACGACTCCTACGTGGCCAACATCGCGATGGCGGGCGCGGTCCGGGTCCCGCTCACGCTCGCGCCGCCCGACTTCCGGCCCGACCTCGGCAGGCTCGAGAGCCTGATCGGCGACAGGACCCGGCTGCTGCTGCTCAACAGCCCGCACAACCCGACCGGCATGGTCCTGACCAGAGCCGAGACCGAGGCGATCGCCCGGATCGCGATCGACCACGACCTCCTCGTCATCACCGACGAGGCCTACGAGCACCTCACGTTCGACCGCGAGCACATCCCGCTGGCGACGATCCCCGGGATGCGCGAGCGCACGGTCTCGATCGGCTCGGCGGGCAAGACGTTCTCGTTCACCGGCTGGAAGGTCGGCTGGGCGACCGGCACCCCCGAGCTGGTCGCCGCCGTCCGCACGACCAAGCAGTTCCTGACCTACGTCTCCAGCGGCCCGTTCCAGTACGCGGTGGCCGGGGCGCTCGACCTGCCCGACGGCTACTTCACCGCCATGGCCGATGACCTCAAGGCCCGCCGCGACCTGCTGGCGGGCGGCCTGCAGGAGATCGGCTTCGAGGTCTACCAGCCCGACGGCACCTACTTCATCACCACCGACATCGCACCGCTGGGCGAGCAGGACGCGATGGAGTTCTGCCTGGCCCTCCCGGACCGGGCGGGGGTGGTCGCCATCCCCAGCGCCGTCTTCTACGACGACAACCCGGAGGCGGGCCGCACCATGGTCCGGTTCGCCTTCTGCAAGCGCCCCGAGGTGCTCAAGGAGGCGATCGGCCGTCTGTCCGTCCTGGCCGGCTCGGGAAAACCAAAAGGCTGAAGACCAAATCGATTATCGAACGGACCGTTGCTTCGCCTCCTACCGCACCGTTCTCCCTGCCCGTGAACGCGGCTGAAACACGGGTCTTAGGCCTATAGCGGCCGGCCGCGCGGTTAGCCAGGATGGACCGCATGACGACACCCGGCGACTTCTCGGCTGGCTATCTCCGGCGGCTGCGGGCGAACTGGCCCGCGGTGCTGCTGCCACTGGTCGCGGTGGGCACGCGCGGCCTGACCGCGAGCATGTGGCCGGAGCTGGTCATCGTCCTCGCCCTGATCCTGGTCGTGGTGGCGCCGAGGGAGGGCGCGGCGATCGCCCCCTACGCGCTGTTCGCCTACGGTGCCTACGGTCTCTACCTGATGCACTCGCTGCTGATACGCGAGGCGAACTCGGTGACCTACGGGTTTGTGCCCGCCTGGTGGCGCCCCGATGTTCAGGTCGGGGCCAACTGGTACCCCATCGACTCCCGATGGAATCAATTCGTGCTGACGGAGGCGGTGGCCTGCCTGGCGGTCGGGGTATGGCTCCTGGCACGGCCGGGGTCGCCGGGCGGCGGTCCGGTGCGACGGGCGGTGGCGCAGTTGCGCGGGACGGGCGGCCAGCCCAAGACGGTGCCGCCGCTGCTGCTCATCGGGGTGATCTTCCTCTGGGAAGAGCTGTTCGGGCAGGATCTGTGGTTCGGCACGCCGTGGCAGCCCGGCTTCACCCCGATGATGCTGGTGGCGCTGCTCATCGCCGCGGCGGGTGTGGCGGCGGTGGTGTGGCTGCCCAGAGCCGCCGCGGTGCTCGCGGTGGCCGGAACCGTGCTCATCGGGCTCATCGGGGTGATATCGGGGGTGCAGTGGCTCTGGGATCCCG
Source organism: uncultured Actinomycetota bacterium (assembly GCA_963836195.1). Lineage (GTDB taxonomy): Bacteria > Actinomycetota > Actinomycetes > Streptosporangiales > Streptosporangiaceae > Trebonia. Next base: position 137,530 of record CAWIIX010000010.1, read on the forward strand.
GATCCGCGCCGGTCGGGCCGTGGAGCGGCTACACGATCGGCTTCTACGGCGCGGTGCCGCTTGACGGCGGGATCACCCGGGTGTTCGCCGGGCTGGAGGGAGTCGCGCTGGTAGCGGTCGGCTGCCTGCTCGCCCCCCGGCTGCTGACCTGGTCGGCGGACTTTGAGCTGGCCGAGCGGGCGCAGGCGCTGGCTCGCCGGGTGGACGGACTGACCAGGACCCGTAGCGACGCGACGGAGACGGCGGTGGCGGAGCTCCGCCGGATCGAGCGGGACCTGCACGACGGGGCGCAGGCCCGGCTGGTCGCGGTCGGGATGTCGCTGCGGGCGGTCGAGCAGCTGATGGGGACGAACCCGGAGGCGGCGCTGGCGCTGGTCGCGGAGGCGCGGGAGACGTCCTCGCGTGCCCTCGAGGACCTGCGCGACCTGGTGCGCGGCATCTACCCGCCGGTGCTGGCCGACCGCGGCCTGGCCGAGGCGGTGCGGAACCTGGCCCTGGACGCCGCCGTCGACGTGGACGTGGACGTTGCCCTTCCCGGCGAGCCGCCGATGCCGGTCGCGGCGGCGGTGTACTTCGCGCTGGCGGAGGCGCTGACCAACGCGGTGCGGCACGCGGAGGCGGGCACCGTTCGGGTCGGCCTTGAGCACGCCCGCGGGATGCTGCGGGCGACGGTCGCCGACGACGGGCACGGCGGCGCCGACGCCTCGGTCGGAACCGGGCTGCTCGGAGTGGAGCGACGGCTGGCCACCTTTGATGGCATCCTCGCGGTAAGCAGCCCGGTCGGCGGGCCGACCATCGTCGCTATCGAGGTGCCGTGCGCGTTGTCATCGGTGAAGATCTCTTCCTGCTGAGGGACGGCCTGGTCCGGCTGCTTGAGGCGCACGGGTTCGAGATCGCGGCCGCCGTCGGCACCGCCCCCGAGCTGCTGACCGCGCTGACCGAGCTCAAGCCGGACGTCTCGATCGTCGATGTCAGGATGCCGCCGTCGCACACCGACGACGGGCTGCGGGTGGCGATCGAGGCCCGCCGGGTCGTGCCCGGCCTCCCGGTCCTGGTGCTCTCCCAGTACGTGGAGCAGCTGTACGCGGCCGAACTGCTGGCCGACCACGCAGGCGGCGTGGGCTACCTGCTCAAGGACCGGGTGTTCAGCGACGCCGCCTTCGCCGAGGCGGTCCGCGACGTCGCCGCCGGCGGCACCGTGCTCGACCCGGAGGTCGTCTCGCGCCTGATGGCCAGGCGAACCCGGTCGGGCCCGCTGGCCGGGCTCACCCCCCGGGAGCGCGAGGTGCTCGCGCTGATGGCCGAGGGGCGCTCCAACGCGGCGATCGCCGCCCGGCTGTTCATTGCCGAGAAGTCGGTCGCCAAGCACGCGGCGGGCATCTTCAGCCGGCTGGGCCTGGCCCCGTCCGAGGATGACAACCGCCGCGTCCTCGCGGTTCTCGCCTACCTCAACGGGTGAGCGCGTGAACGGCTGAGCGGGTGACCGCGCGTGCGTGATGGTGAGGCGAGGGCGATCGGCTCGGTCCCCACCGCCCCGACCGCCCCCGCTGGTCCCCCGGCGGATCCCGGTCTACGCTCCCCAAAGCGCCACCGGCCGGAACCCGCCCCCGGGCGGGACCCGGCAGGGGGCCGACGCTGGCGTACCCCTCGTTGCACCAGCTCCGTTTTCCTCGCCGTCCCCGGTCCCGCATGTTTATGAGTGCCGAACGGGCCGGACGCCAACAACTTTTCAGAACTTTTCTGGCTCGGTCTCGTGATCCATCGCGCCCCGGTGCCCGGAGCCTGCCGGTGATGACGGCTGGCGGGGCGGGTTCCCCTAAGCTTTCTGCGTGCGAGAACGTGCTGAATGGGATGTCGCCGTGGTCGGCGGCGGGCCGGCCGGGCTGGCCGCCGCCAGCGCCTCGGCCGCCGCCGGGGCGCGGACGGTCGTGCTTGAGCGGGCCGAGCATCCCCGGTACAAGACGTGCGGCGGCGGCCTCCTCGGCGTCTCCCGCGCGGCCGTGGCCGGGCAGATCACGCTGCCGGTGCGGGACGAGGTCAGCTCGGCCACGTTCACGCTCCGGGGCGGACAGGAGTTCAGCCGCTCGAACGCGCAGCCGCTGCTGGCGATGGTGATGCGCGAGGACTTCGATGCGGCGCTGCTCGCCCGGGCCGAGGAGAACGGCGCCGTGGTCAGGCAGCGGGCCCAGGTCCGGGCCATCGAGCAGGCCGACGGGCGCGCGACCGCGCGGCTGGCGGACGGGGGCTCGGTCACCGCGACCGTGCTCATCGGCGCCGACGGATCCTCCGGCGTCACCGCCAGGCACGCGGGCGCGCAGTTCGCCCAGGTCGACCTGGGCCTCGAGCTGGAGATCGCCGTGCCGGAACCGGTCGGCCGGCGGTGGGCGGGACGGCTGCTGCTCGACTGGGGGGAGATCCCCGGCTCCTACGGCTGGGTGTTCCCCAAGGGCGACCGGCTGACGGTCGGCGTCATCGCCGCCCGCGGGCACGGGGACGCGACCAAGGCGTACCTGCGGGAGTTCGTCGGCCGGCTGGGGCTGGGCGGGTATCAGGCGGTCAGGGACTCCGGTCACCTCACCCGCTGCCGGACCGAGGAGTCCCCGCTCCGCCAGGGGCGCGTCATCGTGGCCGGCGACGCCGCCGGCCTGCTCGAGCCGTGGACCCGCGAGGGCATCAGCTTCGCGCTCCGCTCCGGCGCGCTCGCGGGCGAGTACGCGGCCAAGGCCGCCGCCGCGGGCGACCCGGCGGCCACGGAGCGCTCCCTCGACGGGTACGTGGCCGCGGTCAACGCCGCCCTGGTTCCCGACATGCGGGCCGGCCGGGTCCTGCTGACCGCGTTCACCCGGCACGCCGGCACGTTTCACAAGGGGCTGTCCACCGGCAAGGGCTGGGGCACGTTCGTGAAGTTCTGCCGCAGCGAGCGAAGCTTCGCCGAACTGGTCAACCGCCCCGCCGCCCGGCTGGCGCTGTCGGTGATCAGCCGTCTCTTACCGGGATGAACCCTCGCTAGCGAGCGCCGGGCCGGAGCTGCCCCGGGCAGATATCTGAACTCATCTCGGCCCAGGGGACCAAGCGGCGGGTGTTAACGCGCATACTTAAGAAGATGAAGCCTGCCCGTGCCGCAACCCGGCGCTTCCTGCCCACCAGCCCCTTCAAGCCTCCGCCCGACGAGCCGCCTCCCGAGGTGTTCGCCGTGCAGGACCAGGTGACCCACGACAAGTACGGCCTCGGCCGCGTGGTCACCGTTGAGGACGACACCGCCGTGGTCATCGACTTCGGCACGCAGCGGGTGCGCATTGCCACGCCCTGCGCGAAACTGAGCAAGCTCTGACGCCGTCGCTGGCGCTAAGGTGCGTGGGTGGAAGACGCGCTTAAGCGGGCGGCCGAGGCGGCCACCGGGTTCATGCCGGTGGCCGAGGGGCTGGCCCTGTGCGAGACCGCCGACGCCTACGCCGCGGTCGGCCCCGTGCTTGAGGTCGGCAGCTACTGCGGGAAGTCGGCGATCTACCTGGCGGCCGGCGTCCGCGCCGCCCGCAGGCACGGCCCCAGGCAGCAGGTCGTAACCGTGGACCACCACCGCGGTTCCGAGGAGCACCAACCGGGCTGGGAGTACCACGACCCCGGCCTGGTCGACCCGGCCACCGGCCGGGTCGACACCCTCCCGCGCCTGCGGGCCACGCTCGCGGCGGCCGGCGTCGAAGACGACGTGGTCGCGATCGTCGGCCGGTCGGCCGACGTGGCGCGGTTGTGGCGGACGCCGCTCGGGATGCTGTTCATCGACGGCGGGCACACCGAGGCCGCCGCCCACTGGGACTACGAGGGATGGGCGCCCTGGGTGGCGCTGAGCGGCGCGCTCGCCATCCACGACGTCTACCCCGACCCGGCCGACGGCGGCCGTGCCCCGTTCCTGATCTACCAGCGTGCGCTCGCGTCCGGCGCGTTCACCGAGGTCCGCCACGAGGGATCGCTGCGCGTCCTTGAGCGCATCGCCGACGGCATCTAGTGCTGCTTGAGGCGGAATAGCTCGGCCGGCCGGCCGCGGCCGCCGGCGGTCGTCCTGCCCGTCCCCACCAGCTGCGGCTCCATCAGCCGCCTGAACGTGTCCCGCTGGAACGGCCTGCCCACCACCGCCTCGTGCAGGAGCCTCAGCTGGAGGATGGTGAAGGGCTCGGCCAGCAGATGCTCGGGGTCCGGGGCCAGCTCGTAGCTGGCGCGCACCGTCTTGACCGCCTGCCGGATGATCGCGGTGTGGTCGTAGGGCAATATGCCGAGGTCGTCGGCCGGGACGATCCGCGTCTTCTCCTCGATCCGCCCGCTCAGCAGCTCCGGCCGGACCACGTCCATATGGGCGACCGACAGCACCCAGCCGCGATCGTCGCGATCGGGCTTGTCGAACACGTGCAGCTGGCGCGGCCGCGTCCCGTCGACCCCGGCCTTCTCCCGCAGGCACCGCTGCACGGCGTCGAGCAGCAGCTCGCCCGCGTGCAGGAACGTGCCCGGCAGCCCCCAGCCGGCCGGCGGATTGCCGTCGGGGCCCTCGGCCCGCTGCACCTGGAGCACCGACAGGCACTCCTCGCCGGGCACGACCGTGAGCAGCGCGGCGTCCACCGCGACCGACGGGCGCGGGTAGTCGGCCAGGGTCTTGCCGGCCGGATCGCGGTACGGCCAGGACTTGAGACGTTCCATAGACAGCAGTCTAAGCAGTTAGATCGGCTTTGCTCTAGAGCAAAATAGCGCTAAATCTGCGCGGGCGCGGGAGTGGCGGCCGGCCAGATGATCTTGTAACCTTGTCCTATGACAATAGATAAAGGGAACAGCGCGATCGAGTTCCGGCTTGACCCGGACTCGGGGGTGCCGACCTACCTGCAGCTCGTGCAGCAGGTAGAGCACGCGCTGCGGCTTGGCTACCTCCAGCCGGGTGACCAGCTTCCCAAGGTCAGGGACGTGGTCACCTCGCTGACCATCAACCCCAACACGGTGCTGAAGGCCTACCGCGAGCTCGAGCACAAGGGCCTCGCGGCCGGGCGGCCCGGCCAGGGCACGTTCATCCAGGCCACCCTCGAGCAGGTGACCCTGCCCGAGCTGGCCGGGCTGCGGCGGACCCTGCTCGGCTGGCTCGCGTCGGCCGACCAGGCGGGCCTGGACGAGGACGGGATCGTCGCCCTGTTCACCAGCGGCCTGCGGGATTTCTTTAA
>CAWIIX010000011.1:0-126671 GCA_963836195.1 uncultured Actinomycetota bacterium
GAGCCTGCGCGGCAGGCGCCGCGGGCGCGGCAAACCACCGAACGGCGGATCACGGAACGGAGGGCGTCGCATGAACGTCATCGAGACGTGTGAGCTCGGCAAGCGCTACGGCAAATCGTGGGCGCTGCAAGACTGCACGCTGACCCTGCCGGCCGGGCACCTGGCCGCGCTGGTCGGCCCGAACGGCGCGGGCAAGTCAACGCTGATGAACATGACGGCCGGCCTGACCGTCCCGACCGCAGGGACCGCGACGGTCCTGGACGGGCACCCGGCCGGCTCGCCGGCCGCGCTCAACGGCGTCGCGTTCGTCGCCCAGGACGCGCCGGTCTACAGGAACCTGTCGGCCGGGGACATGCTGCACCTGACCAGGAACCTGAACCAGCGCTTCGACACTTCCTTCGCGCGGGAGCGCCTGGCCGACCTCGGCATCCCGCTGAACAAGAAGGCGGGCAAGCTCTCCGGCGGCCAGCAGTCACAGCTCGCGCTCACGCTGGCGCTGGCCAGGCGCCCGCGGCTGCTCATCCTGGACGAGCCGCTGGCGGCGCTCGACCCCATCGCCCGGCAGGACTTCCTGGCCGCGGTGATGACCGCGATGACCGACGACGGCGTCTCGGTGCTGCTCTCCTCGCACCAGGTGGCCGAGCTCGAGCGGGTGGCCGACTTCCTCATCGTGCTCTCCCGCGCCAAGCTCCAGGTGGCGGGCGAGGTCGACGACCTGCTGGCCGGCCACCGGCTGCTGACCGGCCCAACGGCCGAGGCCGACGATTACGCGCGGCGGCTGACGGTGGTGCAGACCCGGCGCGGTGAGGCGCAGACCCACCTGCTGGCCAGGACCGGCGAGACGGCCGAACCGGTAGCGCCCGGCTGGGAATCCCACCAGGTCAGCCTGGAAGAGGTCGTGATGGCGTATCTGCGCAGCCCGGGCGTCAGCGAGCCCGCGCCGCTCACCCGCGCTCAGCGCCCGCAGCCGACGGAGGCAGCCCGATGAGCGTCCTCACCCTGCCCGCGCAGCCCGGCCAGGACAGCGGCCCCCGCCCGTTGCCGTGGCGGGGAATGGTCTGGGTCACCTGGCGGCAGCAGCGCGCCACCCTGATCGCCGTCCCGGCCGTGCTCGCCGCGGTCGCCATCTTCCTGGTGATCTTCGGCCTGCGGGTGCACCACGACTACGCGGCCCTGGTCAACTGCCCGCTCGACCCGATCCGGCAATCGAGCGCCTGCTCCAAGCTGTTCGGCGCGTTCAACTCCACCGACTGGCCGCTGGCGAACACCTGCGCCATCTTGATGCAGCTCGCGCCGGTGCTCATCGGCGCCTTCGCCGGCGCCCCGCTGCTGGCCAGGGAACTGGAGAACGGCACCTACCGGTTCGCCTGGACCCAGGGCCTCGTCCGGGAACGGCAGGCGATTGCCAAGCTCGCGCTGCTCGGGGTCACGATCGCGGTCCTGGTCGGGGCGTTGGGCGAGCTGTTCTCCTGGTTCTTCCAGCCGTTCCTGTTCACGGAGCAGATGAACCGGCTGACGGAGACGGTGTTCGACACCAGCGGGATCGTGTTCCCGGCCTTTGCGCTCGTGTCGTTCGCGATCGGCGCGTTTCTGGGCATGCTGCTGCGCCGGGTCATCCCCGCGCTGGCCGCCACCCTCGGCGTCTACCTCGCGATCAGGCTCGTCGCCTGGGGCGTGCGCAAGTACTACCCGGTGGCGGTCGTCACCAGCAACAGCACGATCTTCGGCCAGTTCCAGACGCCCAGCCTGCCCGGGTACCCGTGGATCCTCAGCACCTGGGTCACCGGCCCGGGGGGCAAGCCGGTCAGCCAGTCCGTCGCCAGCCGGCTGCTGAACGGCCCGGGGTGGAGCACGGGCGGGTCGGTGGCGCCGAGCGCGGCCGGGTCGGTCCCGCCGGGCTACACCGAGTGGAACCGGTGGATCCCGCTCAGCCACTACTGGCCCATGCAGTTCATCGAGGCCGGCTGGCTTCTGGTCCTCGCGGTGGCGCTGATGGCCGGGACCGTCTGGCTGGTCCGCCACCGGGCCGCCTGACTCGGGCCGATGGAGACACTCTGATGACCGTCTTCGCTACCCCGGCCTCCCGGCTCGACCGGGACGCCGACGTCGGATCGCGGCCGGTGCCGTGGCCGGGAATGCTGTGGGTCACCTGGCGGCAGCACCGGGGCCTGCTGATCACCGTCTCGGCGGCGCTCATCGGCGGCACCATCTGGCTCGTCCGCCGCTACGCCGCCTGACCCCGCCTCCACGTCCGCGCTGGCACCCTCTGCGCCGCCCCGAACCGGAAGCGTTTCGGGTCGTTGGCGCAGATGACAGGGTGGACGATGGCAGTGGTGCGGAGGCGGCGTTCCGCCCGGTCAGCGTTGGCCGAGAGTGATCGCGGTGGTGGCCGAGTCGGGGTCGCAGCCGCAGGATTCGGGGTCGACCGGGGGGCTCGGGTCAATGTGGCCGGGGATGTCGCGGAAGATCCCGGCCCCGGCGCTGATTCCGGTCAGGGCGTCGGCGGCGAGGATCACGGCGGCGGAGGTCCAGGCCGACCGCTCGGCCGGGAAGTGGGCCTGGTTGACGTACTGCCAGCCGGTCCAGTAGGAGCCGTCGTCGTGGCGCAGCCGGCGCACGGTTTCGAAGACCTCGGCCGCCCGGTCCCGCTGGCCGCAGGCATCGAGCGAGAGCACCAGCTCGCAGGTTTCCGCGACCGTGACCCAGGGCTGGTCGCTGACGCAGCGGACGCCGAGACCGGGCACCACGAAGGTGTCCCAGCCGGCCGCGAGCAGTCCCGCGCCCGCGCCGTCGCGGAGGGCGCCGCCGAGCACCGGGTAGTACCAGTCCATCGAGAACCGGCTCTTGTCGGCGAACGCCTCGCGATGGCGGGCGAGGACGTGACCGAGCAGGTCGGCCGAGAGCTCCCAATCCGGCTGCGGCTCGTCGGCCAGCTCGGCCAGCGCGAGCGCGCAGCGCAGCCCCTGGAGGATGCTCGAGCACCCGGACAGCAGCGCGAACTCACCCGGCCGGCCGGCCGCGTCGCGCTCCCAGGCCACCTCGCCGCGCGGGGTCTGCAACTCAAGCACCCAGCCGACCGCCGCCCGGACGGCGGGCCACATCCGGATGGCGAAGCCGCGGTCGCCGGTGACGAGGAACTGATGCCAGACTCCGACCGCGAGGTAGGCGGCGTGATGGCTCTCGCCCGCGTGGTCGGTCACCTCGTCCGCGCTCGCCGCCCCCGGGCCTCCGGTCGCCCTCGGCCACGAGCCATCCGGCCGCTGGGTGTCGCGCAGCCACTGGTAGGCCCGCCGGGCCGGGCCGACCAGCCCGCAGGCGGCCAGGGCCATCGCGCACTCCACGTGGTCCCACGGGTCCACGTGACCGTCCGGCCAGGCGATCGCGCCGCTCGGCGACTGCGCGGCGGCGATCGAGCGGGCCGTCTGCAGCATGTCCGCCCCCGGCCGGGGCCAGGCCGGGGGCACGGGCTCAGCGCGGGGCATGGAGGGGAACCACGCGTCCGTTCGGGATGATCGGGTTTTCCTCTTTCCTCGCGTAGAGGACGAGGCTCTTGCCGATGACGGGGTTGAGCGCCGCCTCGGCCAGCCGGGTCAGCGGCGGCTTGCGCATGATGTCCCAGACCAGCAGCTGGTGATAGCCCCGCACGGCCGGGTGGGCGTCGTCGTGCACGCCGACCGCGCACTTGAGCCACCAGTAGGCGGAGTGCAGGCCGTGCGCGTGATGACCGCCGGTGGGGGCGAGGCCCGCGGCGGTCAGCTTGGCGGTGAGCTCGGCCCGGGTGAAGATGCGGACGTGGCCGCCGGGCACCTCGTGGTACTCGGTCGACAGTGCCCAGCAGATCCGCTCGGGCAGCCAGGCGGGCACGGTCACCGCGATGACGCCGCCCGGGCGGAGCACGCGGGCGACCTCGGTCAGGGCGGCGATGTCGTTCGGCACGTGCTCGAGGATCTCGGCCACGATGACGGCGTCGAACGAGCCGTCGGCAAAGGGCAGCCGGGTCGCGTCGGCGGCGACCGCGGCGGCCTGCGCGGGCGGGCCGGCCTCGCCCTCCGTCCGCATCGCGCCGAACATGTCGCCGACCCCCGCGAGCTCCTTGAGGTCGAGGTCGGCGGCGATGACGCGGGCGCCGCGGCGGTACGCCTCGAACGCGTGGCGGCCGGCGCCGCAGCCGAGGTCGAGAACGCGGTCACCCGGATTGATCGGAAATTTCGTGAAATCGACCGTTAGCACCCGAGTTCTCCGTTGATGGCGTCCAAGTAGAGTCCGACGGTCGCGGTCGCGACCGCGGGCCAGGCGAACCGCTCGCGGACACGGGCGAGGCCGCGCGCCGACAGCTCGGCCCGCCGCGTGCCGTCGTCCAGCAGTTCGCGCAGCGCCGCCGCGAGCTCCTCCGGGTCGCCCGGCTCGACCAGCACCGCGGCGTCCCCCACGACCTCGGGGAGCGCCCCGGCCCGGCTGGCGACCAGCGGGGTCCCCGACGCGAGGTGCTCCACCGCCGGCAGCGAGAACCCCTCGTACAACGAGGGGATCACCGCCACCTCGGCCGAGGCGAGCAGCTCCGCGTACTCCTCGTCGGGCAGGCCGTTCGCGAACGTCACCCGGTCGCCGAGGGCGAGCAGCGCCACCTGCTCGCGGGTGGCGCTCGACGGGGTGCCGACCACCACCAGGTGGGCGTCGCGCTCGGTGGCCAGCTTGGCGACCGCGCGCAGCAGCGTCGACAGCCCCTTCAAGGGCGAGTCGGCGCTGGTCACGGTCACGATCCTGCCCTTTACGCGCGGCTGCTGCGGGCGGGGGCGGAACAGCCGGGTGTCGACCCCCAGGGGAATGATCCGCACTTTATCGGTCGGAACTGCGAAATCCCGGCCGATATCGTCTCTCGATGACTCGGACACGGTGATCAGCGGCCCGACCCGCCGGGCCACCCGGCCCTGCATCCGCACGAACCCGTACCAGCGCGCCTTGTTGAGGCGCTCGAGCCATCCCCGGCCGGCCAGATCGAGCCGCCTGTCCACCGTGATCGGGTGGTGGATGGACGTGACCAGGGGCAGCCCCAGGCGGCGGACGCCGAGCATGCCGTAGCCGAGCCCCTGGTTGTCGTGGACGACGTCGAATTCGCCCGGCCGCGCCCGCAGCGCCCGCAGCGCCCGGACGCTGAACGTCAGCGGCTCGGGGAACGCCCCGACCCACATCATCGCGACCTCGAGCGCGTCCGCCCAGTCCCGGATTTCGGACGGGCGCGGGGTGCGGAACGGGTCGTCGTCCCGGTAGAGGTCAAGGCTCGGCAGGCGGCGCAGGACCGGGCCGTCGTCGAGCTCCGGGTAGGGCTGACCAGAGAACACCTCGACGTGGTGCCCGAGCGCGGCGAGCTCCCGGCTGAGGTGGCGCACGTAGACGCCCTGGCCGCCAGAGTGCGGCTTGCTGCGGTACGAGAGCAGCGCAATGCGCAACCGGCGATTCACTGAGGCCACGGGGCACCTTACCAGTCAGTATGCGACGTCAGCCGCCGCACCCGCTGCGATTCGGGCCGCAGCCTGGCCTCAGACGCGCACCAGCCCGGGCTCATCGCAGGCTGGCCGGCCGGAACCGGCCCAGCCCCGAGCCAAATAGCCCGACCTGGGCGCGACTCATCGTCGAGGTCAGGACGGGCAATCGCGGGGCGGCGGTGTCGGCCGCTCAGCACAACCTGCGCTTCGCCTAGCCCGTCGCCATCCCGCCGACGGCGAGGCCGATCAGGTAGGTGAAGCCGGCCGCGATCGCGCCGAGCGCGAGCTGCCGCAGCGCACCCTTCCAGAACGGCCGGGCGGTCAGCCGCGCCACCAGCCCGCCGCCCACGATCGCGGCAAGAGCCGACAACGCCAGCGCGACCCAGAGCGCGTCGAATCCGATGACGTAAGGGAAGAGCGGGATGATCGCGCCGATCGAGAACGCGACCAGCGACGCGGCTGCCGCCACGGCCGGCGAGGGCAGGTCGGCCGGGTTGACGCCGAGCTCCTCGAACGCGTGCATGGCCAGTGCCTTGTCCGGGTGCGCGGAGATCTCGGCGGCGGCCTGCCGAGCGGTGGCCGCGCTGATGCCACGGCGGCGCAGCATGCCGACGAGCTCGAGCTGCTCGGCGACCGCGTTGGTGTCGAGCTCGTGCTTCTCCTTGTCCACCTCGGACTGAACGAGCTCGTTCTGCGACGAGACCGAGACGAACTCGCCTGCCGCCATCGAGAACGCGCCCGCCGCGAGGCCCGCGAGGCCGGTCAGGACGATCGCGTGCTGCGACCCGCCGCCACCCCCGACGCCCGCGATCAGCGAGACGTTGGTGACGAGCCCGTCCATGGCGCCGAAGACGGACGGCCGCAGCCATCCGCCGGAAACGTCCCGGTGCTCCGGGCCGTGGTGCGCAGCGGCGTCAGTCTGTTCTTGCCCCGTTGTCATCACCGCAGATTCTACCCAGCGCCCATCAGCCAAGTTTCCACCCAGCGCGCTTCCGCCGAGACGGGCCAGGAATGATGTGCGTGTGACATCAGACGAGGCGGCAGCGGTGCGTCGCTGGCACGCCGAGACGGCGTGGCTCGGCCCCAGCGCCCCGCTGGCCGAAGACGTGCTCATCGAGGCGCAGGGCGACCGGTTCACGGCGGTCGCCGCGAATACGGCGGCCGCGCTGATCCCGCCGGGCACGGTCCGGCTGCCCGGGCTGACCCTGCCGGGCCTGGCCAACGCGCACTCGCACGCGTTCCACCGGGCGCTGCGGGGCGGGGCGGCGGGGACGGGCGGGGTGGGGACGGGGGGCGCGACGGCGGTCGGCGACACGTTCTGGACCTGGCGGGACCGCATGTACGCGGTCGCCGGGCGGCTCGACCCGGGCACGTACTTCGCGCTCGCCCGCGCGGTCTACGCGGAGATGGCGCTGGCCGGGATCACCTGCGTCGGGGAGTTCCACTACCTGCACCACGGCCCGGGGGGAAGGGCCTACCGCGACCCGAACGAGATGGGCCGGGTCCTGATCGCCGCCGCCGCTGCCGCGGGGCTGCGGATCACCCTGCTTGACGCCTGCTACCTGGCGGGCGGATTCCTGCCCGGGGGAGAGCCGTTGCCGCTGGCGGGCGTGCAGCTCCGGTTCGGCGACGGCTCGGCCGCGGCCTGGGCGGAGCGGGTCTCGGGGTTCACCCGCGACTCGCTCGGCCTGGTGGCGCCGCACGCCCGGCTCGGCGCGGCGATCCACTCGGTCCGGGCGGTCTCCCCCGACCAGGTGCCCGCGGTGATGGCGTGGTCGCACGCGCACGGGGCGCCGGTCCACGCGCACCTGTCCGAGCAGCCGCTTGAGAACGCCGAGTGCAGGGCGGCGTTCGGCGGAACCCCGGCCGAGGTGCTGTACGCGGCGGGCGCGCTCGGCCCGCGCTCGACGATGGTGCACGCCACCCACCTGACCTCCCATGACATCGACTTGCTAGGCGGCTCGCGGTCGACCGTCTGCATGTGCCCGATCACCGAGGCCGACCTCGCCGACGGCGTCGGCCCCGCCCCGGCGCTTGCCGCCGCCGGGTCGCCGCTGTCGCTCGGCAGCGACGGGCACAGCGTCATCGACCTGGTCGAGGAGGCGCGCTGGCTCGAGCTGTCGCAGCGGCTGGTGAGCCGGCAGCGCGGGCTGTTCACCCCGGCCGAGCAGGCGGCGGCCGCCACCGCGAGCGGGCACGCGTGCCTGGGCTGGCCGGACGCCGGCGAGATCGCGCCGGGGGCGTACGCGGACCTGGTCACGGTGCCGCTGGACTCGGCCCGGCTGGCCGGCGGCGCGGGCGCCGACCCGCTGGCCGCCCTCTTCGCGGCCGGGACCGCCGCCGATATCAGGCACGTGGTCGCGTCCGGCGTCGACGTGGTCCGCGACGGGCGTCATCTGCTGGTCGACGACGTGCCGGGGGCGCTCGCGGCCGCGATCAGCGCGGTGCTGGACTGAACCGGGAGAGGCGTCAATGACAAGGTCGGTGCTGATCGACCGGATCGGCGAGCTGGTGACCAACGCGCCGGGCGCGGCCGACGCGGCCGAACTCGGCGCGGGCGGCGGGCCCGGCCGGTTCGCCGTGATCAACGACGCGGCGCTGGTCATCGAGGGGGACCGGATCGTCTGGGCCGGCCCGTCGTCCCGCGCGCCGGCCGCCGATGAGTCGGTCGACGCGGCCGGCCGGGCGGTGCTGCCCGGGTTCGTCGACTCGCACGCGCACCTGGTGTTCGCGGGGGAGCGGTCGGCCGAGTTCGCCGCGCGGATGGCCGGCCGCGGCTACGCGGCCGGCGGCATCAGGTCGACGGTGGCGGCGACGCGGGCCGCCACCGACGCCGACCTCCGGGCCGGGCTGCGCAGGCTCGCGGCGGAGATGCTCGCGCAGGGCACCACCACCTTCGAGTGCAAGTCCGGCTACGGGCTGACGGTCGAGGACGAGGCGCGGTCGGTGGCGCTGGCGGCCGAGGCCACCGGCGAGGTGACCTACCTCGGCGCGCACGTGGTCCCGGCCGAGTTCGAGGGGGACGCCGGAGCGTACGTGGACCTGGTGTGCGGCCCGATGCTCGACGCCTGCGCACCGCACGCCCGCTGGGTGGACGTGTTCTGCGAGCGCGGCGCGTTCAGCGTCGATGAGGCCCGGGCGGTGCTGACGGCCGGGCGGGCGCGCGGGCTGATCCCCCGGATCCACGCCAGCCAGCTCGGCCCGGGCCAGGGCGTCCTGCTCGCGGTCGAGCTCGGCGCGGCGTCGGCGGACCACTGCACGTTCCTCACCGACGCCGACGTGGCCGCGCTGGCGTCCGCCGCGCCGTCGCCAGACGCGGCGGGCACCGTCGCCACCCTGCTGCCGGGGGCCGAATTCGGCACCCGCCAGCCCTACCCGGACGCCCGCCGCCTGCTCGACGCGGGCGCGACGGTCGCCCTGGCGAGCGACTGCAACCCGGGCTCGTCCTACACCTCGAGCATGCCGTTCTGCATTGCGATCGCCGTCCGCGACATGCATATGACCACATCGGAGGCGGTCTGGGCGGCCACCGCGGGCGGCGCGCTGGCGCTCCGTCGCAGCGACGTCGGCTACCTGGCGCCGGGCGCGAGAGCCGACCTGGTCATGCTCGACGCCCCGTCCCACACGTACCTCGCCTACCGGCCCGGCGTCCCCCTCGTGCACGCCGTCTGGCAGGCAGGAACGCGCCAGCCCCACTAGGCCTGCTGAAACTCGATCCGGTTGCCGAACGGATCGCTGGTGTGGAACCGGCGGACGCCGGGGATCTCGCCGTCGGCGGGGACGCATTCGCACCCGGCCGCGGTCAGCGCCGCCGCGAGACGGTCGAGGTCGTCGACCAGCAGGGCCGGGTGGGCCTTGCGGGCGGGCGCGAACGACGCCTCCGCCCCCAGGTGCAGCACGGCGGCCCCGGAGCCGAACCAGCAGCCGCCGCGGGCGGCGAGGACCGGCGGCTTCTCCAACTCGATCATCCCGAGCAGGCCCGCGTAGAAGGCCCGCGCGGCATCCTCGCGCCCGGGGGGCATCGCGATCTGAACGTGGTCGAGTCCGGTGATCATCGCGCCTCCAACTACCTTGATACGAAGATAGTTGATGTCAAGCTAGATGTCGACGGGCTATTCCAAGCCGACGATGGTTCTCCCGGCGGCTACCCGGCCGGGTGGTGGCGCTCGCCCCTGGCGATGACGGCGTTCAGCCGGAAGTCCTCGTCAAGCAGGACGATGTCAGCGTCCAGCCCGGCCCGCAGCGAGCCGGCGACGCCGGCCAGGCCCAGTCGCCGCGCGGGCGTGGTGCTCGCGGCGGCGGCGACGTCGGCGACGGGCAGGCCGACCGTCGTGATCGCGCGGCGCACCACCAGTTCCATCGTGGCGGTCGAGCCCGCGATGGACCCGAGGCCGCCGGTGGCGGCGTCGACCAGCCGGGCCACCCCGTCGGACACCGAGACATCGAGCTCGCCGAGCCGGTAATCGCCATCGGGCATGCCCGCCGCGGCCATGGCGTCGGTAATGAGCACGAGGTTTCCCGGCCCGGCGGCGCGGGCCGCCAGCCTGACCACGAGGTCGTCGAGGTGGCTCCCGTCGGCGATGACCTCGCAGGTCACTGGGTGGTCGAGCAGCGCCACGACCGGGCCGGGGGAGCGGTGCGCGATCGGCCGCATGCCGTTGAACAGGTGCGTCGCGTGGCTGACGCCGGCCGTGATCGCCTCCCCGGTCGCCTCGGCCGAAGCGTCGGTGTGGCCGGCCGCGGCGATGACCCCCGCCGCCGCCGCCGCGCGGATGACCTCGGATGCGCCCGGCAGCTCGGGGGCGATCGTGATCATCCGCAGCCAGCCGCGGGAGGCGGCCTGCAGCCGCGTGAACGCGCCGACGTCGGGGAGGATGAGGTAGCGGGGATTCTGGGCGCCGCACCGGGCGGCCGACAGGAACGGCCCCTCGAGGTGGATGCCGTCGATGACGCCCGCCTCGGCCAGGTCGGCCAGCATGGCCGAGCGCCGCTCGAGCTCGTCGACCGGGGCGGTGACGAGGCTGGCGATGATCCGGGTGCTTCCGTGCGCGCGGTGGAAGGCGGCTGCTCGCCTGGCGTCGTCGGGGCCGCCCTCGGTGAACGACGCGCCCCCGCCGCCGTGCACGTGCATGTCGATGAAGCCGGGGAGCGCCCAGTCGCCGCGGTAGGTCGCCGGCGTCGGCGGCGGGCCGGGCTGAACCTCCGCGATGCGACCGTCGGCGATCCGGAGCCAGCCGGGCGAGAGGATGCCGTCCGGCGTCACCACGTGCTCGGCCGCGACGATGGCCGGGGCGACGGCAGGGACGACGGGGACGACGGGGGAGCCGCCGACCGTCACGCCGGAATCTCCGACGGCGAGCCGAGCGAGCCGAGCAGCCCGGCCCGGGCCTGCGCGAGGGCCGCCTGCAGGGCCCCACGCAGCACCGGCTCGTCGGCGGAGGTCGTGGGCACGACCTCCGGGTGGGCCAGGCAGATCCGCGACACCTCGGCCGCGACGCGGAGCGCGAGCTCGCTGCCGCCGGCCTTGCCGACGGGTCCGCCGAGGACGACCAGGCCGGGGTCGAGCACGACGCACACGGCCGCCACGCCGATCGAGACCCGGTGCGCGAGCTCATCGAGGAACGCGGCCCCGGCCGCCCCGAGGGGCCCGCGGGCCGCGTCGGCGGCCGCCGCCGCGACCGCGTCGGCCGGGTGGGCGCCCTCGAACCCGTGCTGCGCGGCCAGTGCCTGCACCGCCAGGCCGCCGGCCAGCGCCTGCAGCCCGACCTTGCCCGGGTGCTCGTTGCCGACCGGGAGCGGTGCGCCGTGCACCGGCATCCAGCCGATCTCGCCCGCGGCCCCGCCGACTCCCCGGCGCACCTGGCCGCCGATGACCGAGGCGAGGCCGAGGCCGGTGCCGAGCCAGACGAAGGCGAAGTCGTCGAGCCCGACCGCCGCGCCGCCGGCCCGCTCGGCCATCGCGGCCAGGTTCACGTCGTTCTCGATCTGCACCGGCGTGTGCAGCACCTCCCTGAGCCCGTCGAGCACCCCCTCCTGCCAGGTCGGCAGGTTCACCGCCAGCCGCGGGGCGCCGGTCCGCGGGTCGAGCACACCGGGGCTGCCGATCACGACCGCGGACAGGTTCTCCGAGCTGATCCCGGCGTTCGCGCACGCCTGGCCGATCGCCTCGCGGACAAGGCCGACCGGGTCGTCGCCGCCGTGCGGGTCCATGCTCACCTCGGCCACCTGATTACCGGCAACATCGGCAATAGCCACGCTGACCAGGTCAAAGTCCACATATAGTCCAGCAACGTAAGCGCTCGAGGGGATGACCGAGTACAGCGCGGCGTTCGGCCCGCGGCCGCCCGCCTGCTCTCCCGCGATCATCACCAGGGCGCGCTCCTCCAACCGCGCGAGCATCTGGGAGACGGTGACCTTGGAGACTCCAGTGCGCTCGGACAGCTGCGCCCGGGTGAGCGGCCCCTCCGCGAGCAGCAGTTCCAGCGCGGCCCGGTCGTTCAGTTCGCGCAGCAGGCTGGGCGTGCCTGGTTTCTGGCGCAACGGCATGATCTCCCCCATCGGTCCTGCAAGTTACGACCGGCCACGGGCCGGACGGCTTTTGTTAAGTTCTGGCAACGGATCTATCTTATAGGAAAGTTTCCAGTTAGTTTTTGTGCCAAGGGTCACGTGACCAGTTTGACCGAAAGTTCACCCTCGCAGAAGGAGTGCCAGCAGTGGGACTCAGGAAGAGATCGGCCGCGCTCGGCGCGGCTGCGGGCGTCACCGCGGCGGCGCTGGCCATCGCCGGCTGCAGCTCCAGCAGTTCCAGCAGCAGCCCGGCCAGTAGCGGCACATCAAGTAGCAGCACGTCGTCGGCTCCGGCGACGCTCACCGTATGGCGGATGGGCGGCTCCGTCCCGACCCAGGTCACCTGGATGAACAACATCGCGACGGAGTTCCACAAGCAGTTCCCGCAGTACGCCAACACCAAGATCAAGGTGGACTGGATCCCGTGGTCCAACCGCACCACGGACTGGAACAACGCGCTGTCCAGCGGTAAGAACATCCCCGACATCACCGAGCTCGGCAACACCGACACGCCCACCGAGGCCGCGAGCGGCATCCTCGCCCCGCTCGGCAGCGACCTGAGCAGCTGGTCCGGCACCAAGGGGCTCGTCCCCGGCATGCTCGCCAACGACACCCAGGACGGCACCACCTACGCCGTGCCGTGGTTCGGCGGCGTGCGCGCCGTGTGGTACCGCACCGACCAGTTCACGAAGGCCGGCATCAACAGCACGCCCACGACGTGGGCGGAGCTGGAGGCCGACGCGGTGAAGCTGCAGAAGACATTCCCAGGAACCACGGGCCTCGACGCGATCACCAACGACACCAACGCGTTCGCCAGCTTCATCTGGGGCGCCGGCGGCCAGATCGCCACCCAGTCCGGCAGCAGCTGGACCGCCGACCTGACCTCGGCGGCGGACGAGGCGGCGATCAAGTACTACGTCGGCCTCTACACCACCGCCAAGGTCTCCCAGTCCAAGTACATCGGGGAGACCGAGCTCGGCCTGGCCGGCGCGACCTCCGGCGGGCCCAACGAGGACTTCGGCCTCGGCAAGCTCGACCTGTACATCGACGGGCCGTGGGCGAAGGCGACGCTGCCGGCGAACTCGGTCGACGCCAGCAACATCGCGTCGTTCCCGATCCCGAGCGAGAACGGGCCGAACCCGGCTCCGGTCTTCTCCGGCGGCTCCGACCTCGCGGTCTTCAAGACCAGCCCGAACCAGACGGCCGCCTGGGACCTGATCTCGGTCATGGACAACCCCGCCAACTCCACCAGCTTCGCCGCGCTGTCCGGCTTCTTCTCGCCGTACTCGTCGGAGATCACGGCCAGCGAGACCACCGGCGGCGCGTTCATGGCGGGCTTCGCCAAGGCCGCCCTCAACGGCGAGACCTCCCCGCTCAACGCCAAGAACTGGCCCACCGCCGACAACGGCAAGCTCAACATCATCCCGACGATGCTCAAGTCGCTGATGCAGGGCGCGCCGTTCGCCTCCACGGTGGCCGCCGCCAACACTCAGCTGCAGCAGGTCCTCAACACCGGCAGCAGCAGCTAGCCGTACCTTCCTATGGTGACCTCTTCGCACAGCCGGCCGGGGACCCCCTCCCCGGCCTGCTCACCCCCCAGGGGCACGGGCCTGACGGCTCGCACAGAACAGACCGCCCGGCACCGTCCGCTCCCACCAGGCCGTTCCGGCAGCGCGCCGCGATCTGGATCAGGAAACGCGGGCTGGGCCCCTACCTGCTACTACTGCCCGCGACGGCGGTCATCGGCGCGCTGATCATCTGGCCCGCCATTCAGATCGGGCTGTTCTCGTTCCAGAACTACGGGCTGATGCAGATCAGCGGCGTCGAGCCCGCCCAGTGGATCGGGTTCTCGAACTACAGCCAGATCCTGCACGACCCCGAGTTCTGGTCGTCGCTCAAGATCAGCCTGTACTTCGCGGTGATCGTCGTGCCGGCCACGCTGATCGCGGGGACGCTGGTCGGGCTGCTGCTCGAACGGCTCGGGCCCCGGATGCGCACGTTTGTGTCCATCTCCGCGATCCTCGCCTGGGCGACGCCCGCAGTGTCCGCCAGCGTGATCTTCGCCTGGCTGGTCGACCCCGACGGGGGCGTGGTGGACTGGGCGCTGACGAAGGTGCCGTCGTGGATGGGCGGCGGGGCGCACTGGTCGGGCTTCAGCTGGACCAACGCCCCGCTGCCGGCCTACACCGTGCTGACCGTGATGCTGGTCTGGACCGGCTTCCCGTTCATCGCGGTCACCGTGCTGGCCGGCCTGCGCACGCTGCCGTCCGAACTGCACGAGGCGGCGCGGGTGGACGGGGCGGGACCGTGGCGTGACTTCTGGAAGGTGACGTTCCCGCTGCTGCGGCCGATCTTCCTGGTGCTGGCGCTGCTGTCGACGATCTGGGACTTCGGGATGTTCACCCAGGCGTACATCATCACCGGGCAACTCGGGAACCGGGACGAGTACAACCTCGGGCTCTACGAGTACTCGCAGGCCTTCACCCAGCCGCCGCACTACGGGCTCGCCTCGGCGGCCGCCTTCGTCCTCACGATCATCCTGCTCATCGTCACGGTCGGCTACGTGCGGGCCGCGATCAAGCAAGGGGCATTCGCATGACGTCCGTCCCCGTTCCCGGCCGCCCGGTATCCGGTCAGGCAGCAGCGGGCCGTTCCAGCCGCCGGGTCAGGCGGTTCAACCGCTCGTCGCGCAAGGCCGTGCTGAACCTGCTCGGGCTGCTGGTGGCCCTGTTCGCGCTGTTCCCCGTGCTGTGGATGATCTCCACCGCGTTCAAGCCCGCCAGCGAGATCTACTCGCTGACACCGCAGCCGGTGCCGCTGCACCCGACGCTGGCTAACTTCCGGGCGGTCTTCAGCGGGTCGGTGATCGGGATGTCGTACTGGAACTTCCTCAAGAACAGCCTGTTCGTCACGCTGGTCGCGGTCGCGCTTTCGTCAATGCTCGGGCTGCTCGCCGCGATCGCGCTCGGCCGGTTCAAGTTCAAGTTCCGCACCACCTACCTGATCGTGCTGCTGATCGTGCAACTGCTGCCGCAGCAGGCGCTGGTCGTCTCGCTGTTCATCGACTTCCGCAAGTACAACCTGCTCGACAGCCTGGTCGGCCTGATCCTCGTGTACACCGCCTTCGCGCTGCCGGTCACGGTCTGGATGCTGCGCAACTTCGCGGCGACCGTCCCGAAGGACCTTGAGGAAGCGGCGGCGATCGACGGGGCCGGGGCCTGGACCCGCTTCTGGCGCATCCTGCTGCCGCTCATCTCGCCCGGGCTGGTCTCCACCAGCGTGTTCGCCTTCATCTTCGCCTACAACGAGTTCGTGTTCGCGCTGACCTTCCTCGGCACCGACACCGCTAAGTTCACCCTGCCGTTGTACGTGCAGTACTTCTACGGCCAGAATTCCACCAATTGGGGCGCGATCATGGCATCCTCCACCCTCTTCACCCTCCCTGTCCTCGCGTTCTTCCTGTTCACACAGCGACGGCTGGCGAGTGGCCTGGTCGCAGGCGCGGTGAAGGGATGACGTCACTCGAATCAGGCATCGACCCGGGCCTCGCCGCGCTCGCCGATGCGATCCTCATCCCGCCTTTCACCGGGACCACCCCGCCGCCCTGGATTCTCCGGGCGCTCGAGCGCGGGCTGGCCGGCGTGACCCTCTTCGGGCCGAACGTCGTCGGCGACACGGCCGCCCTCAGCGCGGCTCTCCGCTCGGCGGCGGCGATCGAGCCTGTCATCGCCATCGACGAGGAGGGCGGTGACGTGACCCGGGTGGCCTACGCCGAAGGCAGCCCCTACCCCGGGAACGCCGCCCTCGGCGTGGCCGACGACGTGGCGCTGACCCAGGACGTGTACACCGCGATTGGCCGTGACCTCGCGCGGCTCGGAATCAACATCGACCTGGCGCCGTGTGCCGACGTGCTGGTGCCGGGCGGCAGCGCGGTGGTCGGCACCCGTTCCTTCGGATCGGACCCTAACCTGGTGGCCCGCCATGTTACGGCGGCCGTGGCGGGCCTTCAGGGCGCCGGCGTGGCCGCGTGCGCCAAGCACTTTCCCGGACACGGCAGCACCGCCGCCGACTCGCACCTGACGCTGGCCACGGTCTCCGGCACGCTAGCCGAGCTGCGCGCCCGCGACCTGCCGCCGTTCGTGGCGGCCATCGCGGCCGGGTCCGTGGCCGTCATGCCGGGGCACCTGCGGGTGCCCGAGCTGACCGGCGACCTCCCGGCGACGTTCTCCCCGGCCGCGGTCATCGGCCTGCTCCGGGGCGAACTCGGCTTCGATGGCGTGGTGATCTCCGACGGGCTGGAGATGCGGGCGGCCAGCGGCGTGCACGGGATTCCCGAGGCGGCGGTGCTGGCCGTGATGGCCGGCGTTGACCTGCTCTGCCTGGGCCGGGACACCGACGAGGCGATGTACCACGCCGTCCGGTCGGCGCTGGCGGACGCGGTCGCGTCCGGCCGGCTGCCTGGCGACCGGCTGGCGGAAGCCGCCGACCGGGTGGCGACGCTCAGGGCGTGGCTCGCCAGCGCCCGCGAGGACGACGGGGCCGTCCCGCCCGATGCCGCCGCGGGCGCCGCGATCGGCCTGATCGCGGCCCGGCGCGCGCTGCGACGGTCCGGCCCGGTTCCCGGCTCGCTGGTGGATCCGCTGGTGATCGAGGTCGAGCCGGAGGAGAACATCGCGGCCGGGCGATTCACCTGGGGCTTCGCCCGGTGGGCGGAGGCACGCCGAGTCGATCCGGCGGCCGGCGACGGGGCGGCGGCCGGCCCGATCGTCGCCGCCGCCGCGGGCAGGTCCCTGGTGCTCGCGGTCCGACACGGCCTGGGAGCGCGGCCGCTGGTCAGCGAGGTGCTCGCCGCGCGCCCGGACGCGATCGTGGTGGACATGGGGGCGCCCGCGTGGACGCCGCCGCCGGGGACCGCCTACCTGGCTACCTACGGCGCGTCGCGGGCCTGCGCCCAGGCCGCGGCGGAAGCGCTCGGCCTGGCCTGAGGGCGGCGGGCCGGGTCGGCTAAGGGAGCGGCCAGCCGAGCCGGCCGCGCAGGGCCACCAGGCAGTCCGACAGCAGCGGGGCGAGGTGCGCGTACTCGGGGCGCGGCCTGGGCATGTCGGCGCCCTCGCAGGCGCACGGGCAGTTGTAGGCGCACACCCGGTCGACCCCGTTGGCCAGCCGGCCGACCGGGCACAGCAGCTGCGCCACCGCCGTCGGGTTCAGCCTCGGCAAGATCGCGTGGATCTGCGCCAGCAGGCCGGGAATCAACTTGAGCCGGTAGGCGAGCTCGGCGTCCGGGCCCTCGCACTCGACGTTCCCGAGTCGGCGCAACGACAGGTCAACCAGATCGGCGAGATCCACCGCGACGCCGACCAGCCGGTTATCCGGGTTCTTGCAGCAAGTCCCTACCTCGAGGGCAAAGCACGCGTTCAGGCAGTCCGGGTGCAGCCACGCCGGCCGGGGCCAATCCTCTTCTTCGCCGTCATCGTCGAGGAAATACTCGTCGTCGAACTCGTCCGCGCCCGACAGGTCAAGCACCGTTGTCTCGTTCGCCGGCCGCTCGCGCTCAATAGTCATCGTCGTCTCCCGAACATTAGCTGGATCGAATCTACGTTCCAACCATACGATCGGGGTCTGACAAAACCGGGTGGCTAGGAGGCCGGGTAGCGGCCGCGGAAGCGGATCAGCGGGTCGCCCGCCTCGGCCACGTACGCCACCGCGGTGACCGCGGAGATCACCAGCAGGTGGTCGCCGGCCGGGACCCGCCGGGCGACCGAGCACTCGAGCGCGGCCAGCCCGCCGAGCGGGATCAGCGCCCCCGACTCGGCCCCGCGGGTGTGCGGCACGGCGTCGAGGATGAGCCGCGCGCTCGGCCGGCCGCCGGCCGCGAACTGCCCCGCCAGCACCTTCTGGGACGAGGCGAGGAGCGTGACCGCGAACTGCGCGGCGGGCAGCGACGGGCGGCTCAGCACCTCGGCCGGGTAGGAGCCCGCGATGAGCGACACCAGCACCAGCGGCGGGTCGAGCGAGACCGGCGTGAACGCGCTGACCGTCGCCCCGATGTCGTCGCGGTCGTCCGCGATCGTGACCAGCGTTACCCCCGCCGCCCAGGCCGAGAGCGCGGAGGAGAAGTCGTTGCCGGGGGCAGTCATCAACGGTCCGTTCGATATCAGCTGATTCTCCATACCCCGGGGAGCGCGAGCGGTCCGTGCGGGGGCAGGCCCGCCGCCGCCGCGAACCGCCACGCGGGTCCCCAGCCGTCGGCGAACAGCGCGGCGACCGCGCCCGCCCCGAGCGCGGCCGCCGCGGCCGGCCGCGACTCGCTCGACTCGGCCGGCCGGAGCTGGTCGAACGGGCCGAACCGCGGGTACGACCGGGCCGGCGCGTCGTCCGGCAGCCCGGCCCGGAGGCGGGCGATCGCGATCGCCTCGCGCATCCCGCCGGTCTGGTCGGCCAGGCCGTTGGCGACGGCGTCGGCGCCGGTCCAGACCCGGCCGCGGGCGAGCTCGTGGACCCGGCCGACGTCCATCCGCCGCCCGGCCGCCACCTTCTCGGTGAAGTCCGCGTAGACGACGTCGAGCCACTCGTTGATCCGCGACCAGTCGGCGTCGGAGAACGGCCGGGACGCCGACAGCATCGTCGCGTTGTCGGCGTGGTCCGCGACCAGGTCAGTCGACACGCCGACGCGGGAGAACAGCTCCTGCAGGACCGGCTTGCCCAGGATCACCCCGATCGACCCGGTGATCGTGGCCGGCTGGGTCACGATCACGTCGGCCGGGGCGGAGATGAAGTACCCGCCCGAGGCGGCCACGTCGCCCATCGACACGACGACGGGCTTGCCCGCCGCCCGGACCCGGACCACCTCCCGCCAGATCACGTCGGACGCGGTGTAGGAGCCGCCGGGGCTGTTCACCCGGAGCACGACCGCGCGCGCGCCCTCGTCGGCCGCCGCCGCCCGCAGCGCCGCCGCCACGGTGTCGGAGCCCATCCCGCCGCCGCCCGGGCCGCCCCGCCCGCTGCGCCCGGACCTGATCGCGCCGTGCGCGTAGATCATCGCGACGAACCGCTCGGGCTGCCCCGGGGTCAGCTCGCGGACGCCGCTGCCCAGCCGCCGCGGCAGATCGCCGAGCGAGTGCGTGCGCCGGTAGCGCTGCAGGTAGAGCAGCGTCGCGTCGGCGCCGACCTCCTTGCGGACCTGCTCGTAGACCTGGTCGCGGTAGAGCAGCCCGTCCACCAGCCCCTCGGCCAGCGCCTGGGGGGCGAGGAACGGCCCCCGCGCGAGCAGCTCCCGGGTCTGCTCGACGGTCTTACCGCGGCCGGCCGCGGTCGCCGCCGCCAGCTGCTCGGTCACCGACTCGGCCAGCCGGGCGGCCGCCTCCCGGGCCGGGCCGGTGAACCCGGTCTCGGTCAGCTGGTCGGCGGCGGACTTGTACTCGTAGCGGGCGGCGGACTGGAAGTCGACGCCGAGCCGCTCGAGCGCGCCGCGCAGGAAGACCTGCTCGACCGCGACCCCGGTGAGGCCGAGGGTGCCCGACGGCTGCAGGTAGATCCGGTCGAAGCCGGTCGCGAGGTAGTACGGCACATTGCCGCGGACGAAGTCGCCGAACGACTCCGACCAGGCCACCGCGAGCTTGCCCGACTGGCGGAAGTCGAGCACCGCGTCGCGCAGCTCCTGGACCTTGGCCAGCCCGATCCCGGACCCGCCGACCTTGACCACGAGGGCCCGCACGCGGTCATCCGACGCCGCCCGCTTCAGCCCGTCGAGCAGGTCCGGCAGGCGCGTGCGGCGTATCGTGAGGAGCGCTGCGACCGGGTCCTGGGGAGGTCCGTCGGCGATGCCGTCCGTCAGGTCAAGCTCGAGAATGAGTGGGCCGGTCCTGCGCTGCCGCATCCGGACGATCTGCCCGGCAAGCTTCGCGTCTGCCATGCAGTCAGCTTACGCGGACAGAGAAGATCATCTTTAGCTATCCGAACGTAAGGGGGTGACCGCGCATGGCTCGCATCGCGACCATGGTGGTGGTCGACGTCGCCAACGTGATGGGCGCCCGGGCCGACGGCTGGTGGCGCGACCGCGCGGGCGCCGCCCGGCGGCTCTGCCTGGAGGTCAAGGCGCTCGCGGGCCGGCCCGGCGGGTCGACTCCCGAGGTGTCCGCGTGGGTGCTCGTCCTCGAGGGGCAGGCCCGCGAGGCGGTGGCGCTGCTGGCGGACGAGCTGAACGAGCTCGACGAGGGACTGGACGAGCGGGGCGAGGGCGAGCCGGCCCTGGTCCGGCTGGTCTCGGCACCCGGATCGGGGGACGACGCGATCGTCAGCGTGGTCGCCGACGCCGTCGCCCGCGGCGAAACGTGCCTGGTGGTGACCGCCGACCGGGAGCTCAGGCGACGTTGCGAGGAGCTCAACGCCTCGGTCGTGGGCCCCGGGTGGCTGCTCCGGCTCCTGTGAGCAGGTAACGTGGAGATCACGACCCCCGTCGCCTAATGTGCTCAACTGTCCGTTCTCGTCGACCGGAACCTTGATGCCCATGTACGTGATTTTGCTAGTCATCGTCGTCGTCGTTCTATTCGTCGCCGGGCTGCTCGTCCTGGCCGACCGCGCCACGCGGGTCATCAGGAGAGCGAGGAAACGCCGCGACGCCGCCGAGCGGCTGGCCGCGGCGGCCGCCCGCGCCACCGACAGGGAACGGGCGCGCACCGCCGCCGCCGAGGCCAGCTCGGCCCTGACCACGGTCATGCCCGCGATCCTGGTCGAGGATCACGAGCCCCGCCACGTGGCCTGACCGGCCTGATACGGCTGATGCGCCCTAGACGCGCTCGGGCGTGAACCACACCACCGACAGCGGCGGCACCACGATCGTGGCCGAGGCCGGCGGCCGTGCCACGCCATCGGGATCGCCTGGACCGCCCCCAGGTTGCCCATCCCGCTGCCGCCGTAGCCGGTCGCGTCGGTGTTGAGCACCTCGAGCCAGCGGCCCGCGAGCGGCAGCCCGACCCGGTAGTTCTCGTGCGGCATGGCCGAGAAGTTGGCCACGCACGCGAGCACCGGGACGCCGTGCTCCTGGGCGCCGAACCGCAGGAACGACAGCACGTTGCCGTGCGCGTCGTTGGAGTCGATCCAGCCGAAGCCGTCCGGGCTGTAGTCCTGCGACCACAGGGCGGGCGATTCGCGGTAGAGCACGTTGAGGTCGCGGATCAGCCGCTGCACGCCCGCGTGGTAGCCGTACTGGAGCACGTACCACTCCAGGCCGGCCTGCTCCGACCACTCGTCGCCCTGGCCGAACTCGCCGCCCATGAACAGCAGCTGCTTGCCCGGGTGGGCCCACATGTAGCCGAACAGCGCCCGCAGCCCGGCGAACTGCCGCCACTCGTCGCCGGGCATCTTCCGCAGCAGCGAGCGCTTGCCGTGCACGACCTCGTCGTGCGACAGCGGCAGCACGTAGTTCTCCGAGAACGCGTACACCATCGAGAACGTCAGCTCGTTGTGGTGGTACTGCCGGTGGATCGGGTCATGCTCCATGTACCGGAGCGTGTCGTTCATCCAGCCCATGTTCCACTTGAACCCGAACCCGAGGCCGCCCAGGTGCACCGGCCGGGAGACGCCCGGCCAGGCGGTGGACTCCTCGGCGATCATCATGATCCCGGGCACGCGCTTGTAGCAGGTGGCGTTGACCTCCTGCAGGAACGAGATCGCGTCGAGGTTCTCCCGCCCGCCGAGCCGGTTGGGCGCCCACTCGCCCTCCTTGCGCGAGTAGTCGAGGTAGAGCATCGACGCCACCGCGTCGACCCGGAGCCCGTCGATGTGGAACTCCTCGAGCCAGTAGATCGCGTTGGCGACGAGGAAGTTCCTGACCTCGGAGCGGCCGTAGTTGAAGACCAGCGTGCCCCAGTCCGGCTGCGACCCGAGCCGGGGGTCGGAGTGCTCGTACAGGTGAGTGCCGTCGAACTCGGCCAGCGCCCACGAGTCGCGCGGGAAGTGCGCCGGGACCCAGTCGATGATGACCCCGATGCCCGCCTGGTGCAGGGTGTCGACCAGGTACCTGAAGTCGTCCGGGGTGCCGAACCTGGAGGTCGGCGCGTAGTACGAGGTGACCTGGTACCCCCACGAGCCGCCGAACGGATGCTCGGCCACCGGCAGGAACTCCACGTGGGTGAACCCGAGGTCGGTGACGTACCCGGCCAGCTCGACCGCGAGCTGCCGGTAGGACAGGCCGGGCCGCCACGAGCCGAGGTGCACCTCGTAGACCGACATCGGGCTGGTCAGCGGCTGCCGGACGGCGCGCTCGGTCAGCCATTCGCCGTCGTGCCACTCGTGCGCGGACTGGTACACGACCGAGGCGGTGGCGGGCGGCAGCTCGGCGTAGGTCGCCATCGGGTCGGCCTTGTCCCGCCACACCCCGTCGGGCCCGCAGATGGAGTACTTGTAGGTGGCGCCGGGGGCGACGCCGGGCATGAACAGCTCCCACACCCCGGCCCCGCCGAGCGAGCGCATCGGGTGCGCCCGCCCGTCCCAGAAGTTGAAGTCGCCCACGAGCCTGACCCCGCGCGCGTTCGGCGCCCAGACGGCGAACGCGGTGCCGGTCTCCGACGGCCGCGCGCCGAGCGCGCGCCAGAGCTGCTCGTGCCTGCCCTCGCCGATCAGGTGCAGGTCGATCTCGCCGAGCGTGGGAAGGTGCCGGTAGGGATCGTCCTGCAACTGGGGCTCGCCGTTCACGTACCGAACTTCAAGTTCGTAATCTCGAACGGTCCCGGCCGACTCTGGCACCGTCACCTCAAAGACACCCTGATGGCGGTGCGCCATCGGATAGCGGCTGCCGTCGGGCAGCACGACGGTCACTTCGGCGGCAAGCGGGCGGAGGGCGCGGATCGTCACGCCGTCGGGGCCAGGGTGGGCGCCAAGAACGGCGTGCGGGTCATGGTGCTGGCCGGCGACGATCCGTTCGATCTCGCCGAGCGAGATCATTTCATTCTTTGATAGCACTTTTAGAACTCTGCCAGTGAGTCAAGCGGGATGGATAGCCAGGATGGTCGGTGCCTGGCCTCGTAGAGCACTTCGTAGACGGCCTTGTCGAGCTGCAGCGCGCGCAGCAGGACCTTGTTGGCTGCCGGGTCGAGGCCGCCGGCCTCGGCGTAGCCGGCGCAGAACGCGCCGGTGTTCCTGCGCACCCAGTCCCGCGCCACGTCGTTCAGCGTGGCCTGGTCGGGATGGCCGATGAGCTGGTGGCGGGCGGCGTAGTCGAACGAGCGGAGCATCCCGGCGACGTCCCGCAGCGCCGACGAGCGGGCCCGGCGCTGCGCCAGCGGGGTGGCAGGCTCGCCCTCGAAGTCGAGCACGACCCAGCCCGTCTCGGTCCGCAGCACCTGCCCGAGGTGATAGTCGCCGTGTACCCGCTGGACCGGGAACGGCCCCTTGAGCTTGGCGAACTCGGCGTAGGCGTCGCTGATCATGTCGGCCTGCTTGGCCAGCTCGGGCACCGCGGCGGAGGCGAGGTCGAGCTTGCGGAACATCCGCTCGGTCAGCTCGCTGACCGCCGCCGTGCCCAGCTCGTCGGTGCCGAACGCGGCCGCCAGGTCGGCGTGGATCTGGGCGGTGGCGATGCCGAGCCTGCGCGACTCGCCGGCGAAGTCGCCGCCGACGTCGGCCGCCCGCATCGCCGGGCTCGCGTACAGGTCGCGCACGCTGGTCGCGGCCAGCGACCAGCCGTCGCTGGCCAGCCGCAGGTACCTGGACAGGATCGCCAGGCTGGTGGGCACGCCCTCCAGCCTGGTCTCGATCCAGCCGAGCGGCTCGGCCACCTGCGACGAGCCGAGGCGGTGGAGCGCGGTGGTGACCTCGAGGTCCGGGTTGGGCCCGGGGGAGAGCCTGCGGAAGACCTTGAGGATCGACTCCTCACCGAAGACGAGGCTGGTGTTGGACTGCTCGCCGGTGAGGACGAGGCTGTCGAGCCCGGTCTCGAAGGCCGCGCCCTCGATCTTCCGCATCCGCAGCGGGCCGACGCTCGCGTCGTCGGCGATGGCGGCCAGGATCGGCTTGGTCAGATCGGCGTCGTGCAGCGCGTCGTACGCGATCTTGCCCGCCCCGGCCAGGCCGTCCCCGACCGGGCCGATCCGCGCGTACTCGAGCCGCTCGGGGAGCCTGCGGCGCAGCCCGACCAGGATCTGGTAGTAGTCGACCGACGCGCCGTGCGAGACGGCGATGATCAGATGACGGAGCTCAGGGTCGCCGGCCGAGAGCTTGGTGTCCGAGACGATCGCCAGATCGCGCAGCGCCTGCCCCTTGCCCGCGAACCAGCGCTGGTTGCCTAGCCACGGTGCTAGTGCGTCCTCGATCGCCATCGGCCTCGCTCATCCCGTACGTTGCTACGCTTCCGACCCCGTTTGGGCCGGATCAAAACAAATCAAGATCATCGGTCATGATCCTCCCTCGCGAGCGGGAGCTGAAACCAGTAGAAGCCGTGACCGGGCAGAGTCAGCAGGTAGGGAAGCTCCCCGATTGGGGGGAATGTCACCCCGCCCATGCACTCGACCGGCGTTACCCCAATGAAGCGGCGCAGGTCAAGCTCTACCGGCTGCGGAAACCGGGAAAGATTGTTCACGCACAGCACTCGGTCGGTCGCTTCGTGCTCCTGGGAAGTGCTCGTCGCGTCATATTCCCTGACGAAGGCGAGCACGCTCGGATTGGACGAGTTGAGCTCGTCGTACGCGCCGAGGCCGAAGACCGGGTGCTGCTTCCTGATCTCGATCATCCGCCGGGTCCAGTGCAGCAGCGACTGCGGGTGGCGCTGCTGCGCCTCGACGTTGAGCGACTGGTAGCCGTAGATCGGGTCCATGACCGGCGGCAGGTAGAGCCGCTGCGGGTCGCTGCTCGAGAACCCGCCGTTGCGGTCCGGCGTCCACTGCATCGGGGTGCGGACGCCGTCCCGGTCGCCGAGCCAGATGTTGTCGCCCATGCCGATCTCGTCCCCGTAGTACAGCACCGGCGAGCCCGGCAGCGACAGCAGCAGCGCGGTGAAGAGCTCGAGCTGGTTGCGGTCGTTGTCGAGGAGCGGGGCGAGCCGCCGCCTGATCCCGATGTTGGCCTTCATCCGGGGATCCTTGGCGTACTCCTTGTACATGTAGTCGCGCTCTTCGTCGGTCACCATCTCGAGCGTCAGCTCGTCGTGGTTGCGCAGGAAGATCCCCCACTGGCAGCCGGTCGGGATCTTCGGCGTCTGGGCCAGGATCTCGGAGATCGGGTAGCGCTGCTCGCGCCGGACGGCCATGAAGATGCGCGGCATGAGCGGGAAGTGGAAGGCCATGTGGCACTCGTTGCCGCCGGTCTCCGGGTCGCCGAAGTACTCCACCACGTCGGCCGGCCACTGGTTGGCCTCGGCCAGCAGCACCCGGTCGGGGTAGGCGGCGTCGATCTCCGACCGGATCCGCTTCAGGTACTCGTGCGTTTCCTTGAGGTTCTCGCAGTTGCTGCCCTCGCGCTCGTACAGGTAGGGCACCGCGTCGAGCCGGAAGCCGTCGATGCCGAGGTCGAGCCAGAACTTGAGGTTCTCGATCATCGCGTCTTGGACCTTGGGGTTCTCAAAGTTCAGGTCCGGCTGGTGCGCGAAGAACCGATGCCAGAAGTACTGACCGCGCACCGGGTCGAACGTCCAGTTCGAGGTCTCGGTGTCGACGAAGATGATCCGCGCGTCCGCGTACTTGTCCGGCTCGTCGCTCCACACGTAGAAGTCGCCGTAGGGCCCGTCCGGCTCCGACCGGCTGGCCTGGAACCACGGGTGCTGGTCGCTGGTGTGGTTCATGACCAGGTCGGCGATGATCCTGATGCCGCGCTTGTGCGCCTGCTCGACCAGCTCGACGAAGTCCGCGATGTTCCCGTACTCCGGGAGGATCCGCAGGTAGTCCGCGATGTCGTAGCCGCCGTCACGGAGCGGTGACTCGTAGATCGGCAGCAGCCAGATGCAGTCGATGCCGAGCCACTGCAGGTAGTCGAGCCGGGCGGTGAGGCCCCTGATGTCGCCGGTGCCGTCGCCGTTGGCGTCCTGGAAGCCGCGGATGAGCACCTCGTAGAAGAGGGCGCGGCGGTACCACTCGGGGTCACGCGGCCGTTCGAGGGTGAAGTCTGGCACCCGCTCGCCGGGAGGGGCGGCGAAGGGGGGTGTCGTCACGGGTGATTCTGACGCGGCTGCTGGCAGCCCGGTGGCCGGCTCGTGTTCTGACACGGCGTGAGTCTCCTGAGAGTGCGCGACCGACGCATGCCAGGCTAAATCACGCACTGCTCAGGCCTGGTCACGCGTAACGGAGAAGATGTGTGCTGTTCGCACGGCAGGATCAAGGCGCACGTAGTTGGCTTGGCCCCACCGATAGATCTCGCCGCTGAGCTCATCGGTGACCGTGAACCCCTCGTGCCAGTCCATCCCCAGCGCGGGCATATCAAGCCACACCGTGGCTTCCCGAGCCTGGTGCGGGTCAAGATTCACTACAACCAGAACGGTGTCTGCGGCGTTCCCGTCCTGCCCCACCGTCTGCGGCGCTGCCTGCACGGAGGTTCTCTCCGAGATCGTACTCGCACCGAAGACGCGTTTGGAGAAGCAGATCAGCTCCGGCTGATCCACGCTATGGAAGCGTAGATTACGCAGCCAGTGCAATGCCACATGGCTTCTCCTGATCCGGTTCAGTTCGGTTAGGAGTGGGGCGATGCCGAGCCCGTCGCGGGCCGCGGTCTCCCAGTCGCGCGGCCGGTACTGGTACTTCTCCGAGTCCAGGTACTCTTCGCTGCCCGGCCGCAGCGGCGTGTTTTCACATAGCTCATAGCCGGAGTAGATACCCCAGGAAGGGCTAAGCATTGCTGCCAGCACCGCCCGGATTTTAAACGCCGGCACGCCGCCGTGCTGCAGGTACTCGTGCAGGATGTCGGGCGTGTTGGCGAAGAAGTTCGGCCGCATGTAGGCGGCGGCGGGGCCGGACAGCTCGGTCAGGTAGCCGATCAGCTCGTCCTTGGTGGTGCGCCAGGTGAAGTACGTGTAGGACTGGTGGAAGCCGACCTTGGCCAGCGTGGCCATCATCGCCGGGCGGGTGAACGCCTCGGCCAGGAACAGCACGTCCGGGTCGGTCTGGCGGATGCTGGCGAGCAGCCGCTCCCAGAACCTGAGCGGCTTGGTGTGCGGGTTGTCGACCCGGAAGATGCGGACGCCGTGGCCCATCCACAGCCGGACGATCCGCTCGATCTCGGCGTAGATGCCCTCGGGGTCGTTGTCGAAGTTGATCGGGTAGATGTCCTGGTACTTCTTGGGCGGGTTCTCGGCGTAGGCGATCGTCCCGTCGGCCCGGGTGGTGAACCACTCCGGATGCTGCTTGACCCAGGGGTGGTCGGGCGAGGCCTGCAGCGCCAGGTCGATCGCCACCTCGAGGCCGAGCTTCCTGGCCCGGGCGACGAACGCGTCGAAGTCGGCGAACGTGCCGAGGTCGGGGTGGATGGCGTCGTGCCCGCCCTCGGGGGCGCCGATCGCCCACGGCGACCCGGGATCGGCCGGCCTGGCCTCCAGGGTGTTGTTCCGCCCCTTGCGGAAGGTGGTGCCGATCGGGTGCACGGGCGGCAGGTAGACGACGTCGAACCCCATGTCGGCGATCGCCTCGAGCCTGCGGGCGGCGGTGCGCAGCGTCCCCGAGATCGGCTCCCGGCGGCCCATCGGGTCGAACTGCACCCCCTCGGAGCGGGGGAAGAACTCGTACCAGGACCCGTACAGGGCGCGCAGCCGCTCGACCAGCACCGGGTACCACCCGGACCTGGTCACGAAGTCCCGCAGCGGGTACTCGGCCAGGACGGCCGCGACCGGCGCCGCCTGCGCCGCCGCCAGCCGGTCCCAGGGCGGCATGCTGCGGTCGCGGAGCCGCTTGGCGAGCGCGTTGAGGGCCGTGCGGGCCGCGGCCGGGCGGGTGGCGCCCGGCGGCTGCCTGATCGACCGGGCCGCCCGCTCGAACAGCAGCGCGCCCTCGGTCAGCATGAGCTCGACGTCCTGCCCGCGCGGGATCTTGATCCCGGCGTCGTGCTGCCAGGCGGCGATCGGATCGGACCACGACTCGACCCGGAAATGCCAGATTCCCTCGCCGGTAACCGTCACGTCACCGCCGTACCGGTCCGATCCCGGGGCGAGCTCGTGCATCGTCGCCAGCGGGCCGACCCGGCCCTCGGGATCTCGGAGCACCGCCCCGGCCCCGAGCACGCCGTGGCCCTCTCTGATGACAGTAGCGCTGACCTGGAAAGTCTCGCCCGCGACGGCCTTGGCCTGCCGACGCCCGCACTCGACCACGGGCTCGACGTCGAGGATGGGGATGCGTCCGATCACGCGGTCACCGTACCCAGTCACGATTCGCAAGGGAACCCCGACCCGGTTGTAATAGACAGCGCCTATGATGACTGCCCGTGAGAGCGATCCGACGTTTCACTGTCCGCGTAACGCTGCCGCAGCCGCTCGCGCCGCTGCATGACCTGATGCTCAACCTCCGCTGGTCGTGGCATTTGCCTACGGTAGAGCTGTTTGAGTCCATCGACCCGGCCGGGTGGGCCGCCTCCGGCGGCGACCCGGTGGCGATGCTCAGCTCGATGCGCCCGGGCCGTCTCGCCGATCTGGCCGCCGACGAGGACTTCCTGCGCCGCCTGGACGCGGTCCTCGCCGATCTGCGCGACTACACCCGCGAGCCGCGCTGGTACCAGTCGGGCGGGGCGGGCGACCCGTCGTCGCTGCCGGCCGCGATCGCCTACTTCTCGCCCGAGTACGGCATCACCGCCGTGCTGCCGCAGTACTCGGGCGGTCTCGGCATCCTGGCGGGCGACCACCTCAAGTCGGCCAGCGACCTCGGCGTGCCGATCATCGGGGTCGGCCTGCTCTACCGGCACGGGTACTTCACCCAGTCGCTGTCGGCCGACGGCTGGCAGGCGGAGCGCTACCCGGCCGACGATCCCAACGGCCTGCCGCTGACCCTGCTCAGGAGGCCGGACGGCGAGCCGGTCAAGGTGCGGGTGACGCTGGCCGAGGGCAAGCTCCTGACCGCCCAGGTGTGGCTGGCCCAGGTCGGCCGGGTGCCGCTGCTGATGCTCGACTCCTACGTGGAGGAGAACGAGCCCGCGCTGGACGAGGTGACAGACCGGCTCTACGGCGGGGGGAGCGAGCACCGGCTGCGGCAGGAGATGCTGCTCGGCATCGGCGGGGTGCGCGCGGTGCGCGCCTTCTGCGAGATCACCGGCCACCCCGAGCCCGAGGTGTTCCACACTAACGAGGGGCACGCGGGGTTCCTCGGCCTGGAGCGGATCAGGGAGTACGTCGCGACCGGGCTCTCGTTCGACGAGGCGCTCGAGCTGTCGCGGGCGGGCACCGTCTTCACCACCCACACACCGGTGCCGGCCGGCATCGACCGGTTCCCGCGCGAGCTCATCGAGCGGTACTTCGCCTCCGGGGCCGAGGACGGGCTGCCGCTCGACCGGGTGCTCGCGTTCGGCGCCGAGACCTACCCGGGCGGCGACCCGCACGTGTTCAACATGGCCGTGATGGGGATGCGGCTGGCCGGGCGGGTCAACGGCGTGTCGGTGCTGCACGGCGAGGTCAGCCGGGAGATGTTCGCGGGCCTGTGGCCCGGGTTCGACACCGCCGAGGTGCCGATCGGCTCGATCACCAACGGCGTGCACGCCCCCACCTGGGTCGCCCGCGAGGTGTGCGACCTCGGTGACCCGGCCGACGCCGCGTCGGCCGGCGCCGAGCGGCTGTGGGGGATCCGCCGTCAGCTCCGCGCCCGGCTGGTGAGCGAGACCAGGCGCAGGCTGCGCGAGTCGTGGCAGCAGCGGGGCGCATCCGGCGCCGAGCTGACCTGGATCGACGACGTGCTCGACGAGAACGTGCTGACGATCGGATTCGCCCGCCGGGTGCCGTCCTACAAGCGGCTGACGCTGATGCTCAACGACCCGCAGCGGCTGGCCGGGCTGCTGCTCGACCCGGAGCGCCCGATCCAGATCGTGATCGCGGGCAAGGCGCACCCGGCCGACGAGGGCGGCAAGCGCCTCATCCAGCAGATGGTCCAGTTCACCGACGCGGAGACGGTCCGCCGCCGGATCGTCTTCCTCCCCGACTACGACATGGCGATGGCCAGGTTCCTGGTCCAGGGGTGCGACGTCTGGCTGAACAACCCGCTCCGGCCGCTTGAGGCGTGCGGCACGTCGGGCATGAAGGTCGCGCTCAACGGCGGCCTCAACCTGTCCGTGCGCGACGGCTGGTGGGACGAGTGGTACGACGGCGGCAACGGCTGGGAGATCCCCACCGCCGACGGCGTCGCCGACCCGGACCGCCGGGACGAGCTCGAGGCGTCGGCCCTCTACGAGCTGCTCGCGAAGTCGGTCGCGCCGCTGTTCTACGACGCGGCCGGCGACGGCGTGCCGCACGGCTGGGTCGAGATGATGCGGCACGGGCTGCGCAGCCTCGGGCCGCTGGTCCGGGCCGACCGGATGGTCGGCGACTACGTAACCAACCTGTACGCGCCGGCCGCGCGGGCGTCGCGAGCGCTCGCGGCGGACGGGAACCAGCCCGCCCGCGACCTCGCCGCGTGGAAGGACCGGGTCCGGCGGGCCTGGGGCGGGGTGCGGATCGAGCACGTCGAGGCGGACGGGGCCGAGCCGTCGCTCGGCGCGGTGCTCGACGTCCGGGTGACGGTGGCGCTGGGCGAGCTGTCCGCGTCCGACGTCTGCGTCGAGGTCGTCTACGGCCGTCCGGGCGAGGACGACGAGATCGTCGAC
Organism: uncultured Actinomycetota bacterium; assembly: GCA_963836195.1. Lineage (GTDB taxonomy): Bacteria > Actinomycetota > Actinomycetes > Streptosporangiales > Streptosporangiaceae > Trebonia. The sequence continues at coordinate 30,801 of CAWIIX010000011.1, forward strand.
CCGATGCACGTGGCGCTGGCGCCGGACGACTCGGCGCCCGGACGGTTCTCCGGGTCGGTGGAGCTGAGCCAGCCCGGCCCGTTCGGCTATACCGGCCGCGTCCTGCCGTCCCACCCGATGCTCGACAACGCCGCCGAGCTCGGCCTGGTCACGTACCCGGAGGGCCCGGCGGGCATGTCGACCGGCGACTTGAGGTAATTCAGGGGTAATTCAGAACCAAATGCGCCCTTGTGCGGCGCCCCATTACGGGGCGCCGCACAAGAAGCATGGCGTCCCTTAAACGAAACTGATAGTGTAGTTTCGCATGGGGGGAAACATGCGAGGGAGACTGCCGGGAACCACGATCGGTTTCGTGGGCCTTGGCTCGATGGGCGGACGGCTGGCCGGCCGCCTGCTCTACAGAAACCGGGTATTCGGGACGAATCGCACCCGTTCCAAGGCCAGCGCGCTCATCGACCGGGGCCTCATCTGGCGCGACACGCCGCGCGAGGTCGCGGCCGCCGCCGACGTGTTGTTCAGCATGGTCGCCGACGACGCCGCGCTGGCGGCCGTCACCTCGGGGCCGCACGGCATTCTCGCAGGCCTGCAGCCTGGAGCGCTCTACGTCGAGATGAGCACGGTGAGCCCGGGCGCCAGCCGCGAGCTCTCCCGGCGGGTCCGCACGGCGGGCGCGACCATGGTCGACGCACCCGTCTCGGGCGACGTTACCGCCGCCGAGACCGGGACGCTCGCGATCATGGTGGGCGGGACCGAGACGGGCTACCGGGCCGCCGAGGCGCTGCTGCTCCGGCTCGGCCGCACCGTCACCCATGTCGGCGGGAATGGCCAGGGGCTGGTTCTCGAGCTCGCCCTCAACATCAGCACCGCCGCCCAGATGCTCGCCTTTCACGAAGGAGAAATGCTGGCCGCGCACGGCGGCATTGACCCGACCGTCACCGCCCGCGCGATGACGGAATTCGCGAACCGGCCGGCCCTGGGCGGGTCCGGTCCGCCATTCACCGTCGATGCGTCCGAGCGGGCCGGGTACCAGGCCGGGTGCGACGCTGCGCGCGTGCGCGAAGGCGTCCGCCGCGCGCTGGACACCGCGCGCGCGTCCGGCCTGCAGCTCCCGGTGACGGAGGCCCTCGAGCGGGCGCTCGGCCCGGCCGACGGGAGCGGCTACGCCCGCCGCGACACCGCCGGGCGGTACCAGCGGGCAGCGCGGACGTGAGCGAGGTCGTCGCCGCGACCCGCGGCCGGCCGCGCAGCGAGGCCGCCCGCAAGGCGATCCTCGCGGCGGCGGCGGAACTGCTGCTCGACCGCGGCCTGCCCGGGGTGAGCATGGACGCGGTCGCCGAGCGGGCGGGGGTCAGCAAGGCCACCATCTATCGCTGGTGGCCGACCAAGGAATCCCTGGCCCTCGACATGCTCTACAACGAGTGGACCAAGGTGACGCCGCAGCAGTACGAGAGCGGCTCGCTCCGCGCGGACCTGCTCGCGCTGCTCCTCGCGTGGAGCCGGCTGGCCAGCGGCCGGCCCTACGGCCGGGTGGTGGCGGCGCTGCTGATGGAGGGACGGACCAACCCGGCCTTCTCGGCCGAGTACCAGCGGCGGATGGTCGAGCCGCGCCGGGAGCAGGCCCGCGCGATCTTCACCCAGGCGATCGAACGGGGCGAGATCCCGGCCGAGACGAAGGTCGAGGCGGCGATCGACCTGATCTACGGTCCGCTCTACCACCGCCTGCTGATCGGCCACGCCCCGCTCGACGACCAGTTCGTCGATGACCTCGTCGACCTGGCCCTGCGCGGCCTCCAGTCCGGCCGTCTGACGAGCCGTCCTGACGAGCCGTCCTGACGAGCCGTCCGCCGTGCGCTGTAGCTTAGGGATGCCGCGGGTTCGCGGGTGGTCTCGACGTGGAGGTGGCTGGCGTGGGCGAGTTCGTGCGGGTTGAGTCGGCGGACGGGATCGCGACCATCAGGCTGGACCGGCCGAAGATGAACGCGCTCAACGCGCAGGTCCAGGACGAGATCGCGGACGCGGCGGCCCAGGTGTCAGCCGACGACGCGGTCCGCGCGGTGATCCTCTACGGCGGCGAGCGGGTCTTCGCGGCCGGGGCCGACATCAAGGAGATGGCCGCCATGGGGTACCCGGCGATGGCGGTCCGGTCGGCCGCCCTGCAGGCGTCGTTCACCGCCGTGGCGGACATTCCCAAGCCGGTGGTGGCGGCGGTCACCGGGTACGCGCTCGGCGGCGGGCTCGAGCTCGCGCTCTGCGCCGACTTCCGCGTGCTGGGCGAGAGCGCCAAGGTCGGGCAGCCCGAGATCCTGCTCGGGATCATCCCCGGGGCCGGCGGCACCCAGCGGCTGCCCCGGCTGATCGGCCCGGCCAAGGCCAAGGATCTCATCTTCTCCGGCCGGCACGTGGCCGCGGACGAGGCGCTGGCCATCGGCCTGGCCGACCGGGTGGTGCCCGACGCCGAGGTCTACCAGGCCGCGCGGGACCTGATCGCCCCGTACGCGGCCGGGCCGGCGATCGCGCTGCGCGCCGCCAAGCAAGCCGTCAACCGGGGCCTTGAGGTCGACCTGGCCACCGGGCTCGAGATCGAGCGGCTGCACTTCGCCGCGCTGTTCGCCACCGAGGACCAGAAGGCCGGCATGACCAGCTTCATGGAGAACGGCCCGGGAAAGGCCGTCTTCGAGGGCCGCTGACGGTTTCGCGGGCAATCGGCCCGTTCCCGCCGAGCGGGCGGACGGGACGCTCCCATCGGGTGCAATACTCAAGATGTGACTGAGCAGCCTGATGACGCGCTCTCGCTTGACATGGTCACGGCGGCGCTGCGCCTTGACAGTGGCGACGCCGCGATCTACGCCAGCGTCCTTACCAAGTCGCTGAGCGAGGCGCTGCCGCCGGGCTACGTGACGGTGGAGCGCAAGCAGTCCATGTCCGACCGGATGCGCGGGCGTCCGGGCGAGGTCTCCAAGGTCGCGATCAAGCTCGGGGACCAGGTCATGACCCTCGCGGTGAACAACGGCCGCCCGGAGGCGGAGATCTGCCGCGAGGTCCGCGGGGTGGTGCTGTCGAGGCAGCCGGTGCCGCTCCAGCAGTGGGCGGCGGCGCTGGCCAGCGCCCTGGTGGCCAACGCCGAGTCGAACGCGCAGGCCGCCGAGGCCCTGCGCCGCCTCGTCATCGGCTCTTAGCTGATACTTCTCAGTTGATGAGAGTAATCAAGGTTTTATAGAAATCCCGAGTGCAGGACATACTCTGAGAGGACGATGCCTGCTCTGGACTCCCTCCCGCGCAAAATCGGCCCTTACCGAGTTCTCGAGAAGATCGGCGAGGGCGGCATGGGCGTGGTCTACCTCGCCAGCGACGCGGACAACCGCCCGGTCGCGGTCAAGGTGCTCGGGCCCGCGGTCGCGGGCGACCCCGATGCCCGGCTGCGGCTGGCCCGCGAGGTCGAGACCATGCGCCGGGTCAGGAACCGGCACGTCGCCCAGGTGCTCGACGCCGATGTCAGCGGGCCGTCACCGTACATCGTGACCAGGTACGTGCCCGGCCCGTCGCTGGACGAGGCGGTGCGGCGGATCGGCCCGCTCCGCGGCCGGGCGCTGCAGCAGCTGGCGGGCGGGCTGGCCGAGGCCCTGGCCGCGATCCACTCGACCGGGGTGGTGCACCGCGACCTCAAGCCGGGCAACGTGCTGCTCGACGACGGGCAGCCGGTCGTGATCGACTTCGGCATCGCGCACCTCCCCGACACCACCAGGCTGACCAAGACCGGACTGGTGATGGGCACCCCGGGCTATCTCGCGCCCGAGGTCATCGAGGGCAGGCCCGCCAGCGGGGCGACCGACGTGCACGCGTGGGGGGCCACGGTGGCCTACGCCGCCACCGGCCGCCCGCCGTACGGCACGGGCGACTTCCAGACCGTCTTCTTCCGGATCATCGAGGGCAGGGCGGAGCTCGGCGGCGTCCCGCCGGAGCTGCTGCCGCTGGTGACCGCCGCCCTGTCGGCCGACCCGCCGTCCCGCCCGACCGCGCGCTCGCTGGTCAGCCTGTGCGCCGCGTCGGCCGTGAACGGGGCGACGCTGACGCTGCCCGGGCCCGGCGGGGGAGTGCTGGCGCCGGTACGACCAAACGCGGCGCCCGCGTACGAGCGGCCGCAGTACCGGTCGCCGGTGCAGGCCGCGGCGGAGATGGCCGACCTGCTGCCGCCGGTCGACTACGCCCGCCCGGGCGCCCTCGCGGTCCAGCGGCCGCAGTCGCCCGCGGGGCCCCAGGAACCGGGAGCCGGGAACGGCAACGGCAACGGCAACGGCAACGGGAACGGGAACGGGAACGGCCGCGCGCAGGCGCCTCCGGTCGCCGGGCTCGGCGTGATCGGCTTCGCCGCCCTGGTCGGCGCGGTCGCGCTCAGCGCCCTGCTCCCGGTCGCGGGGACGATACTCGCGCTCGCCGTCATCACCCTGCTGCGCGCGGCCGACATGGCCCAGACCGCGCTGGCCGAGCGGCGCAGCCTGCGCGGGGCCCGGCCAAGCGACCTCGTGCGGGTGACCGTGACCGCCCCCTGGACGGTCGTCCGGGCGGCGCTGAAGACGGTCTTCATCGCCCCGCTGGCGCTGCTGGTGGCGGTGCCGGCCGCGATCGCGGCGGTCGTCCTGGTCCGGGCCGGGACGCTGCCGTCGGCGCTCAGCTGGGGGGCGGGGGCGGCCGTCGCCATGTACTGCCTCGGACCCGGCTCGCGGGCGCCCCGTCGGCAGCTGCGGCGGATGTCCTCGGCCGTCATCCGCACCCGGGGGGTCCTGCTCGTGGCCTGCATCTCGACCATGGCGCTGGCCCTCGCGGTGGTCTCGTCGGCCCTGTCGCAGCCGCCGTTGATCTGGCCCGCCACCAGCTCGACGATCCCGCACATGCTGCCGACCATCAACATGCTGCCGTCAGTTGGCAGCGCGCTCCACTCCGTCCAGGGGTGGCTGCTCCGCCACGCCGTGGGCGTGCTGCACCTGCCCTGAGCCGTGCTCGGCGAGCGGCCGGACCAGCCCGAGCGCGATGACCTGGTTGGCCAGCCGGGCGCGCCGGTTAGTTCCCTCCGCCACCCGGAACTTCGCGTACAGCCGGAGCAGGTGCTGCTTGACCGCGGCCTCGGTCACGACGAGGTCGACGGCGATCTCCCTCGGGGTGGCCGGGGTGATGAACGCGTCCTCCGACAGCGCCGGACGGCACAGCGAGATCAGCACGTCGAGCTCGCGGCGGGTCAGCTCCGGCGCGGCCGAGCGGCGGAGCTCGGCCTCGGCGGTCGCCTCCTCCGAGGGGAGGCCCTCGATCCGGCACCGGGCCGAGCCGAAGGTCAGCACGTCGCCGTCGTCGAGCACCCGGCGGGCGATCGGGCGCCCGTTTACCCGGGTGCCGTTCCGAGATAAACCAAGGTCGGCCACGTAGTAGTAGGGGCCGCGGCGCACGATTTCCGCGTGCAGCCTGGAGACGCTCGGGTCGTCAAGTCGCACGTCCACCCGGAGGCCGCGTCCGATCGTGGTGACCCCATCGCGCAGCGGAATTACTTCCCCGGTGTCCTCAATGCGAATGTAAGGCGTTTCCACGCCAGACCCTCCTGCCTATCGGAGACGTGACGCTTATCTCACTCTATCGTCACTTTGGGATTTCCGTCAGTGCACGTGTGCGTCCTCGGCCGTCGCCGGTAAGCTGCCAAGCGAGCAGCGAGAGGGCCGGCCGTCGGCAGGCGGCCAGCCGCGGGAGACGATCATGACGTCCGAGACCAAGCACGCGTCGGCCGGCAGCCACCGCGCCCGTGACGACGGCGGCATCGTCGGCGTCATCCCCTACCTGGTCGTCTTGGTCTGCGTCGTGGCCGGCTGGTACATCGCCTGGGACAAGGGCTCGGCGGGCGGACGGGGGGCCGTGGTGGCCGGCAGTCGCGCTGCTCATCGCCGCCGTCGCCCGGCTGGTCCTCCCGGCCCGCCTGGTCGGCCTGCTGGGGAGCAGGAAGCGGGTCATCGACGTGGTCACGCTGGCGGCCCTCGGCATCGGCCTGATCGTCGCCGGACTGGTGCTGCCGCAGTTAGGGTCAGCGCCTCAGGCCCTGCGGGCCTGAGGCCGCGGCGGCGGCTTCTCCCGGCCGGACGTCGCGTTTCCCTTGGCGGTGCACGGCAGGTATCTTGACGTCGAGAAGAAATCTCCAGAGCAGGAGCTGGCAACACGATGGCCACGATCATCTACACCTACACGGACGAGGCGCCGCGGCTGGCGACGTACTCCCTCCTCCCCATCGTCTCCGCGTTTGCCGAGAAGGTCGGCGTCGAGATCGAGACCCGTGACATCTCGCTGGCGGGCCGGATCCTCGCTCAGTTCGGCCTCGCCGAGGACGCGCTCTCCGAGCTCGGCGAGCTGACCGGGGACCCGGCGGCCAACATCATCAAGCTGCCCAACATCTCCGCCTCGGTCCCGCAGCTCAAGGCGGCCATCAAGGAGCTGCAGGGGAAGGGGTACCCGCTGCCGGGCTATCCGGAGACGGCGGTGACGCCGGATGAGGTCGAGATCCGGGCGAAGTACGGCCGGGCGATCGGCTCCGTGGTCAACCCGGTGCTGCGCCAGGGCAACTCCGACCGCCGCGCCCCGCTGTCGGTGAAGGCCTACGCGCGCAAGCACCCGCACGTCAACAAGCCCTTCGACGCGGGCTCGAAGACCACCGTCACCACCATGGGCGCCCACGACTTCAAGGCCAACGAGAAGTCGGTCACGCTGGCGGCCGACGACACCCTCACGATCGTCCTCGAGACCACGGCGGGCGAGCGGAAGGTGCTACTCGGATCGCTCCCGGTGCTGGCGGGCGAGGTCGTCGACGCCACCGTGCTGCAGGTCGCCGACCTCCGGTCGTTCCTGATCAACGCGCTGGCGAGGGCGAAGGCGGAGGACGTGCTGTTCTCGGTCCACCTCAAGGCGACGATGATGAAGGTCTCCGACCCGATCATCTTCGGCCACGTGGTCAAGGCGTACTTCCGCGACGTCTTCGAGAAGTACGGCAACGACCTCGACGCGGCGGGCCTGTCCGCCAACGACGGACTCGGCGCGATCCTGGCCGGGCTGCCGTCGCTGGCGAACGGGGCCGAGATCGAGGCGGCGTTCGAGGCCGCGCTGGCCGCGGGCCCGCGGCTGTCCTACGTGAACTCCGACCAGGGGATCACCAACCTGCACGTGCCGAGCGACGTGATCGTGGACGCCTCCCTGCCCGCCCTGATCCGCAACGGCGGCAAGCTCTGGGGGGTCGACGGGGCCGAGGACGACACGCTCGCGGTCATCCCCGATTCCTCCTACTCGGGGGTGTACGCGACCGTCATCGAGGACGTGAAGAAGAACGGCCCGCTCGACCCGGCGACGATCGGCACCGTCCCCAACGTCGGCCTGATGGCGCAGGCGGCCGAGGAGTACGGCTCCCACGACAAGACCTTCGAGATCCCCGCCGACGGCACCGTCACCGTCGTCAACCAGGCCGGCCAGGTCCTGCTGGCCCACGACGTGGAGGCGGGCGACATCTGGCGCGCCTGCCAGACCAAGGACATCCCGGTCAGGGACTGGGTGAAGCTGGCCGTCACCCGGGCCCGCGCCGCGCAGACCCCGGCGGTCTTCTGGCTCGACGAGTCCCGCGCCCACGACGCCGAGATCATCAAGAAGGTCAACGCCTACCTGCCCGAGCATGACACCGCCGGCCTGGAAATCCGGATCCTCACGCCCCAGCTGGCCACGGCGTACTCGCTCGAGCGGATGCGCCAGGGGCTGGACACGATCTCGGTCACCGGCAACGTGCTGCGCGACTACAACACCGACCTGTTCCCGATCCTCGAGGTCGGCACGTCGGCCAAGATGCTCTCGATCGTGCCGCTGATCGCGGGCGGCGGCCTGTTCGAGACCGGCGCCGGCGGCTCCGCCCCCAAGCACGTACAGCAGCTGGTCAAGGAGAACTACCTGCGCTGGGACTCGCTGGGCGAGTTCTTCGCCCTGGTGCCGTCGTTCGAGCAGTACGCCGGCTTCGCCGGCCTGCCGGCCGCCAAGGTGCTGGCCGACACGCTCGACCGCGCGACCGGCGTGTTCCTCGACCAGGACCGCAGCCCGGGCCGCAGGCTCGGCACCGTCGACAACCGCGGCTCGCACTTCTACCTGGCGCTGTACTGGGCCCAGGAGCTGGCCCGGCAGACCGACGACGCCGAGATCGCGGCGGCGTTCAAGGGGCTGGCGGAGACGCTGGCCGCGAACGAGAGCGCGATCGTCGAGGAGCTCCTCGCGGCCCAGGGCAAGCCGGCCGACATCGGCGGCTACTACCTGCCCGACGCCGAGAAGACCGCCGCCGTGATGCGCCCCTCGAAGACCTTCAACGAGGCCCTGGCCGCGCTGTAGGACCGCCTGCGGGCAAGACGGCGAAGGCCCCGGGAACTCGAGTTCCCGGGGCCTTCGCCGTCAGCTCGTCGTGATCAGATGAGGCCGAGCTGCCTGACCGCGTCGCGCTCGCCGGCCAGCTCGGCGGCGGAGGCGTCGATCTTGCCGCGGGAGAACTCGTTGACCGGGACGCCCTGGATGATCTCCCAGGCGCCGTCGGCCGAACGGACCGGGAAGGAGCTGATCAGGCCCTCGGGCACGCCGTAGGAGCCGTCGGAGACGACGGCGGCGGAGGTCCAGTCGGTGCCGCTGACCCAGTCGTACACGTGGTCGATGGCGGCGCTGGCGGCGGAGGCGGCCGAGGACGCGCCCCGCGCCTTGATGATGGCCGCGCCGCGCTGGGCCACCTCGGGGATGAACGTGCCGGTGAGCCACTCGGAGTCCACCTGCTCGGCGGCGCTGCGCCCGTTGACCACCGTGTTGTACAGGTCGGGGTACTGGGTGGCGGAGTGGTTGCCCCAGATGGTCAGGTGCTCGATGGCGGTGACCGGGACCGACAGCTTGGCCGCGAGCTGCGAGACCGCGCGGTTGTGGTCAAGCCGCGTCATCGCGGTGAACCGGCTCGCGGGCACGTCGGGCGCGTTCTGCTGGGCGATCAGCGCGTTGGTGTTGGCCGGGTTGCCGACCACCAGCACCTTGATGTCGCTGGCGGCGTGCTCGTTGATGGCCTTGCCCTGGGGTCCGAAGATCCCGCCGTTGGCCTGGAGCAGGTCGCCGCGCTCCATCCCGGCCGTCCGGGGGCGCGCGCCGACCAGCAGGGCGACGTTCGCCCCGTCGAACGCGGTCTTGAGGTCGTCGGTGATGTCGATGTCGGCCAGCAGCGGGAAGGCGCCATCGTTGAGTTCCATCGCGGTGCCCTCGGCGGCCTGCAGAGCCGGGGTGATCTCCAGCAGCCGCAGTCGGACCGGCACGTCAGGCCCGAGAAGCTGTCCGGAAGCGACGCGGAACAACAATGCATAGCCGATCTGCCCGGCTGCGCCGGTCACGGTCACGGTCACAGGATTACTCATGACAGGCAGGTTACAACCCGGCCACGCGGCGGGTGTACGTACCGTTCCTCACACCCGCCGGCCACGCCGCCGCCAGCAGCCCCGCCCTCCCCCCACCCGCCCCCGATGTGTCCGCAATCACCCCCCGGAACCTGTCGATGGCGTAGCCGACAGGCCAAAAACACGCCCACGCCGCGACAGCGGACCGCCCCCGAGTCCCCAGTGGGCCGGAAGACGCCTGTCCGTCAGGGTGGTTTAAGCGAGTCGGCGGGCGGCCGGCGCGGCGACGGCTTCGAGGAACTCCGGGGGAGTCCAGCCGCGCGCGGCGAAGCTCGCGGACAGGGCGGCGCGCACCGAAGTGACGCGTTCCGCCGGCAGCAAAGCCAGGATCGAGCCGCCGAAGCCGCCGCCGATCATCTTGGCGCCGTACGCGCCCGCCTCGTTGGCGACGGCCACGGCCGCGTCGGCCCGCGGCCAGGAGACCTCGAAGTCGTCCCGCAGCGACGCGTGCCCCTCGGTCAGCAGCTTGCCGATAAACGGGTAGCCGTCCGCCGTCGGGGCATCCTGCAGGGCCGCCGCGATCGCCCGGGCCCGGAGGCTGTCGGTCACGACATGCCGCGCCCGGCGCCGGAGCACCGGATCCGCGAGCCGCTCGACGGCGGCCGGGTCGGCCACCAGGCCGAGCGCGGGCACGCCGAGCAGCCGGGCGGCCTCCTCGCACTCGGCCCGGCGGGCCGCGTACTCGCCGTTGACCAGCGCGTGGGTCACACTGGTGTCGACGATCAGCGCGGCCGCCCCCGCCGCCGCCGGCCGGAACGGGACCTGGGCGGCGGCGAGCGTCCGGCAGTCGAGCAGCATCGCGTGGTCCGCCTGGCAGAGCAGGGCCGCGGACTGGTCGATGATGCCGGTGGGCGCGCCCACGAACTCGTTCTCCGCCCGCTTGGCGATCTTCGCCAGCTCCGCGCGCCCCACCGCCGCCCCGGACAGCGAGCAGAGCGCCAGCGCGACCGCGCATTCGAGCGCGGCCGAGGACGATACGCCCGCGCCGACCGGCAGGTCGGAGTCGATGTCGATGGAGGCGCCGACGATGGCGAGTCCGGCCGCGCGCAGTGCCCAGGCCACGCCCGCCGGGTAGGCGGCCCAGCTGGTCACCGAGCGGGGCGCCAGCGAGTCGAGCGGGAGCGTGACCGGTTCGGCCGGCTTCTGCTTGGACCGGAGGACCAGCAGCCCGTCGTCGCGCGCGGCGGCGGTCGCGGTGACGCCCTGGGCGAGCGCGAACGGGAGCACGAACCCCTCGTTGTAGTCGGTGTGCTCGCCCATCAGGTTGGCCCGCCCCGGAGCGAACCAGACTTCCGTGCTCATCGCCGCGTTCACATCGCCTCTTCTCGACACTGCCGGGACACTGCCGCCTCCACGGGCGGAAACGCTATCCCGTTTAGACTGACGGCAGGAACTGGCCTGGACGCAAAAGTGCGGATACCCTGCCGGGACAGCAGTCAACGGGTGGGCGACGGAGGAAGTCGGCGATCGCAGCGTGAGCAGGGTCGTCCTGGACGTGGTCATCGTTCTCGTCATCGTGTCCATCGGCGGGTTCTTCTCGGCCTCGGAAATGGCGCTGGTCTCGCTCCGCGAGGGCCAGGTGCGGTCGCTGAGCAGGCGCGGCAAGCGCGGCGCGAAGGCCGCGCGGCTGGCGTCGGACCCGAACCGGTTCCTGTCGGCGGTGCAGATCGGCGTGACCCTGGCGACGCTGGTGGCCGGCTCCTTCGGCGCCGACACGCTGGTGGGGCTGCTGCACGGCTGGCTCATCAGGCACAACGTGTCCGGCGCGGTGGCCTCACCGCTCGCCTTCGCGGTCGTCACCGTGTGCATCACGTTCGTCAGCCTGGTGCTCGGGGAACTCGCGCCCAAGCGGATCGCGCTGCAGCGGACGGTGCCGCTTGCGCTCTTCGCGGCGCCGCTCCTCGACCGGATCGCGACGCTGGCCCGACCGGTCGTCTGGCTGCTGTCGGTGACGGTCAACGTGGTCGTCACGCTGCTCGGCGGTGACCCCAGGCAGGGCCGCACGGCGATGACCGAGGGGGAGATCCGCGAGCTGGTGACCGGAACCCAGACGCTCAGCGGGGACGAGCGGCGGATCGTCGGCGAGGTCTTCGACGCCGGGAAGCGGCAGATCCGCGAGGTGCTGCTGCCGCGCACCGAGGTCGAGTTCCTGTCGGCCGGGATCACGGTCGGCCAGGCGGCGCAGATCGCCGCCAGCGTCCCTTACTCGCGGCTGCCGGTCTACCAGGGCTCCTACGACAACGTCGTCGGTTTCGTGCACATCAGGGACCTGCTCGGCCCAGGCGCGCCTGAACAGTCGACGCTCGTCGACCAGGTGGTGCGGCCGATCAAGTTCCTGCCGATCAGCAAAACGGTGCTGTCGGCCCTCTCCGAAATGCGCCGCGAGCGGGCTCACATGGCGATCGTGGCCGACGAGTACGGCGGCACGGCCGGCATCGTCACGCTCGAGGACCTGGTGGAGGAGCTCGTCGGCGACATCAGGGACGAGTACGACACCGGCGAGGCGCCCGCCAAGAAGCTCCCGCGGGGCGAGGTCGACGTCGACGGCCTGCTCAACCTGGACGAGTTCGAAGAGCAGACGGGGATCCGGCTCCCCGAGGGCCCCTACGAGACCGTGGCCGGCTTCGTCCTCGCCGCCCTCGGCGAACTGCCCAGGGAAGGCGACACCGTCCCAGTCCCCGGCTACACCATCACCGTCACGGAAATGGACGCCCGCCGCATCGCCCGCCTCCGGGTAACCCCGGTCCCCGACCCAACTCCGGTCCCGGACCCGGGCGCGCAACCCGATATGGCCGACGGCGGCGGCCCAGGCGGCCCGGGCGGCGCGGCCTAACCGGGCGGTCCCGGGTGATCGAGCCAACTACACTGTGCCGTTACATGAGGTTGTGGCTGGTGGAAGGCGGTTGGTGTGTCTGGGCCTGGTGGGTTTGACACCGTTCTGGTGGTTGACTTCGGCGCGCAGTACGCACAGCTGATCGCCCGCCGGGTACGCGAGTGCCACGTCTATTCCGAGATCGTGCCGTCGACGATGCCGGTCAGCGAGATGCTGGCCAGGCAGCCGAAGGCGATCATCTTGTCCGGCGGCCCCGCCTCGGTGTACGCCGAGGGGGCGCCGAGCGCGCCCGCCGGGCTGTTCCAGGCGGGCGTGCCCGTCTTCGGCATCTGCTACGGCCACCAGGTCATGGTCCGCGAGCTCGGCGGCACGGTCGAGCGGACCGGCGCGGCCGAGTACGGCGGCACGCCGCTGCAGGTCCAGCCGGACGGCGGGCGGCTCCTGAGCGGCCTCGGCTCCGAGCTCAGCGTGTGGATGTCGCACGGGGACACGTCGACCGTCGCGCCGGCCGGCTTCACGGTCACGGCGCGGACCGCGGCCACCCCGGCCGCGGCGGTGGAGAACCCGGAGCTCGGGTTCTACGGCGTCCAGTTCCACCCCGAGGTGATGCACACCGACTACGGGACGCAGATCCTGCGCCGCTTCCTCGAGGCGGCCGGGTGCCGCCCGACCTGGACCATGCTGAACATCGTGGAGGAGCAGACCGGCCGGATCAGGGAGCAGGTCGGCGGCGGCCGCGCGATCTGCGGGCTGTCGGGCGGGGTGGACTCCGCCGTCGCCGCGGCGCTGGTCCAGCGGGCCATCGGAGACCGGCTGACCTGCGTGTTCGTCGACCACGGGCTGCTCCGCAAGGGGGAGGCGGAGCAGGTCGAGCACGACTTCGTGGCCGCCACCGGGGTCAGGCTGCACGTGGTGGACGCGGCCGCCGAGTTTCTCGCCGCGCTCACCGGGGTCACCGACCCGGAGGCCAAGCGGAAGATCATCGGCCGGGAGTTCATCCGCGCCTTCGAGCGCGCGGCCAGGGAGATCACCGAGGACGCGGGCGCGCACGGCGAGTCGACCGAGTTCCTGGTCCAGGGCACGCTCTACCCGGACGTGGTCGAGTCGGGCGGCGGCACCGGCACCGCCAACATCAAGTCCCACCACAACGTGGGCGGGCTCCCCGACGACCTGAAGTTCCGGCTCGTCGAGCCGCTCCGCTCGCTGTTCAAGGACGAGGTGCGCCGGGTCGGCGAGGAACTGGGGCTGCCGGGCGAGATCGTCTGGCGGCAGCCGTTCCCCGGCCCCGGCCTCGGCATCCGGATCATCGGCGAGGTCACCGCCGACCGGCTGGCGGTGCTGCGCGAGGCGGACGCGATCGCCCGGGCCGAGATGACCGCGGCCGGCCTCGACAAGTCGGTCTGGCAGTGCCCGGTGGTGCTGCTGGCCGACGTGCGCTCGGTCGGCGTCCAGGGCGACGGCAGGACCTACGGCCACCCGGTCGTGCTCCGGCCGGTGACCAGCGAGGACGCGATGACGGCGGACTGGGCGAGGCTGCCCTACGAGGTGCTCGCGAGGATCTCGACCCGGATCACCAACGAGGTCCGCGAGGTCAACCGGGTGGCACTCGACATCACCAGCAAGCCGCCGGGCACCATCGAGTGGGAGTGAGCGGGCCCTAACCGCCAGGGCCAAACCGTTCTAACCGCCAGGCTCTAACCGCCTGGACGCCGGGCGCAGCAGCGCCTCGGCCAGCGTGAGCACGGTGTCCTCGAGGGACGCGATGCGCGCCATGATGTCGGCGCCGGACGCCTCGACGCCCTTGGCGACCGCCTCCTCCAGGCTGACGGGCTGCTCCTTGAGCGTGGACTCGAGCGTCCGGACCCGGTCGTACTGGTCGTCGAGCCGCTCGTCGAGCCGCTCGAGGCGGGCGGTGAGCTTGCTGTCGAGCGTGCCGAGGCTGGCCGCGAGGCCGTCGAGCGAGGCGGCGATGCCGGCCGCGCTGGCGTCGTCGAGGTCGTTCAGCCGCTGGCGAATGTCCTGCAGCGCGGCGGCCGTCGTCCGCTCCTCGACGATGTGGTCCTGCACCGTGCGCGCGAGCAGCTCGCGCATCCGGTCGGCGGCGGCGTGCTGCCCGGTGTAGCCGTTGTAGCCGGGAGGGCCGGACTGGCTCGCGCGCAACAGCAGTTGATTGTTGCCCGACTGGTCCATCGTGCTCCTTCAAGCAAGCGCTCCTGGTGAGGGGTGGAGTGGGATCACTTTAGTAGCTCAGCGTGCTCACTCGTGTGCAAGCGGCTAAAACTCTGGATCGACCCGGACGCCGGGGGCCGCTCGGCGGGCCGTGTTGACGGGCGTCTTCGGCGGCGGCTAGTGTTCGGGATTAGCACTCACTGATGTAGAGTGCTAATGCGACGAGGCAGGTCTGACCCCCGCGACGGCAGGCTGCGTCTAGTCGCCATCGCAAGCCAACTTCCAATACGTTTCCGGAGGGGGAGGTCAGATCGTGACGACCGCCACCAAGGTTGTAATCAAGCCGCTCGAAGACCGCATCGTGGTCAAGCCGCTCGAGGCTGAGCAGGTCACTGCGTCCGGGCTGGTCATCCCGGACACCGCGAAGGAGAAGCCCCAGGAGGGCAAGGTCCTCGCGGTCGGTCCGGGTCGTTTCGACGACAAGGGCGCTCGCGTCCCCGTCGACGTCAAGGTCGACGACGTGGTGCTGTACAGCAAGTACGGCGGCACCGAGGTCAAGTACTCGGGCGAGGAGTACCTGGTGCTCTCGGCCCGCGACGTGCTCGCGATCATCGAGAAGTAGTTCCAGCGTCCGTGCGTGCCCCCGGGCGGCCCGCCACAACGGGCCGCCCGGGGCGCGTCGGCGGCAACCAGGTCCAAGTACCGCACCTGATCCAACCGTAGGTTGAGGTAAGTCAATGCCCAAGATCCTGGAGTTCGACGAGGACGCCCGACGCTCTCTTGAGCGCGGCGTGGACAAGCTCGCCGACACCGTGAAGGTGACGCTCGGCCCGCGCGGCCGCAACGTCGTCATCGACAAGAAGTGGGGCGCTCCCACGATCACCAACGACGGCGTGACCGTCGCCAAGGAGATCGAGCTGGAGAACCCCTACGAGAACCTTGGCGCCCAGCTCGCCAAGGAAGTCGCCACCAAGACGAACGACGTCGCCGGTGACGGCACCACCACCGCGACCGTGCTCGCGCAGGCGATGGTCCACCTCGGTCTCCGCTCGGTTGCGGCCGGCGCCAACCCGATGGACCTCAAGCGCGGCATCGATCTCGCCGCCGCCGAGGTATCGGAGCGGCTGCTCAAGTCCGCCCGCGAGGTGGAGGAGCAGACGGAGATCGCGCACGTCGCGACGATTTCCGCGCAGGACCCGAAGATCGGCGAGGTTATCGCCGAGGCCTTCGCCAAGGTCGGCAAGGACGGCGTGGTCACCGTCGAGGAGTCGCCGACGATGGGCATCGAGCTGGAGTTCACTGAGGGACTGCAGTTCGACAAGGGCTACGTATCGCAGTACTTCGTCACCGACCAGGAGCGTCTTGAGGCGGTGCTCGAGGACGCTTACGTTCTCGTCAGCCAGAACAAGATCTCCTCGATGGCCGACTTCCTGCCGCTGCTCGAGAAGGTCGCCCAGACCAAGAAGCCGCTGCTGGTCATCGCCGAGGACGTGGAGGGCGAGGCGCTCGCCACGATCGTCGTCAACAAGATCCGCGGCCTGCTCAACATCGTCGCGGTGAAGGCGCCTGGTTTCGGCGACCGTCGCAAGGCCATGCTGGCCGACATCGCCACGCTGACCGGCGCGACCCTCGTCACCGACGACCTCGGCATCAAGCTCGAGAACGTCGGCCTCGACGCGCTCGGCACCGCCCGGCGCATCGTGGTGACGAAGGACAACACCACGATCGTGGACGGCGGCGGCGACCAGACCGCGATCCAGGAGCGGATCCGCACGATCCAGACCGAGATCGAGGCGACCGACTCCGACTGGGACCGCGAGAAGCTGCAGGAGCGGCTGGCCAAGCTGTCCGGCGGGGTCTGCGTGCTCCGGGCCGGCGCGGCCACCGAGGTCGAGCTCAAGGAGAAGAAGCACCGCCTTGAGGACGCGATCTCGGCCACCCGGGCCGCGATCGAGGAAGGCATCGTCGTCGGCGGCGGCGCCGCCCTCGTGCACGTCGCGTCCGGCCTCGACGACCTCGGCAAGACCGGGGACGTGGCGACCGGCGTGACCGTGGTCAGGAAGGCGCTGTCGGAGCCGGCCCGCTGGATCGCGCTGAACGCGGGCCAGGAGGGTTCGGTCGTGGTCGCCAAGATCGCCGGGCTGCCCGCCGGGCACGGCTACAACGCCGCCACCGGCGAGTACGGCGACCTGATGAAGCAGGGCGTCATCGACCCGGTCAAGGTCACCCGGTCCGCCGTGCAGAATGCCGCGTCCATCGCCGGCATGCTGCTGACGACCGAGACCCTGATCGTCGAGAAGCCGGCCGAGGAGAACCCCGCGCCGGCCGACGGCCACTCGCACGGGCACTCGCACTAGTCTGCGAGCCGCCCCGCGGTAGCGAGACGCCGCACAGGGTTACCCCGCGAACGCGGGGGCCACGGACCACCGTGGCCCCCGCGTTCGCGCGTTTTGGCCGGTTACGTCCACGGGTGAGACATCCCACCAGGGGGCCTGGAAGGGTATCGGCCGTCGGCCTGTTCAGTAGGATGGACAGTAATCCCGCCGTTAGCAGCTGCCACGTCCATTGCAGCGATGAGCCGTGAGGGCATCATGACCGAGTCACCCAAGTTCTCCCCGCTAGGCCTGACATACGATGACGTGCTGCTGCTTCCGGCGCACTCGGACCTGATGCCCAGCGAGGCGGACACCGGCGCCCGGATCACCCGCAAGTACCGGCTCCGCATCCCGATCGTCTCGTCGCCGATGGACACCGTCACCGAGGCCCGGATGGCGATCGCGATGGCGCGCCAGGGCGGCGTGGGCGTGCTCCACCGCAACCTGTCCATCGAGGACCAGACCCAGCAGGTCGACCTGGTGAAGCGGTCCGAGGCGGGGATGATCACCGACCCGGTCACCTGCTCGACCGAGGCGACGCTGGCGGACGTGGAGCGGCTCTGCGCGCATTACCGGATCTCCGGCGTGCCGGTCACCAGCGACGACGGGACCCTCGTCGGCATCGTGACCAACCGGGACATCAGGTTCGAGAGCGACCTTTCCCGCCCGGTGACCGAGGTCATGACCCCCATGCCGCTGGTCACCGCCCCGGTCGGGGTGGCCGCGGAAGAGGCGCTCCGGCTGCTCAAGCAGCACAAGATCGAGAAGCTCCCGCTGGTCGACGCGTCCGGCCGGCTGCGCGGGCTGATCACGGTCAAGGACTTCACCAAGAGCGAGAAGTTCCCCAGCGCGACCAAGGACGCGGGCGGCCGCCTGGTGGTGGGGGCGGCGGTCGGCGTCGGCGAGGACGCCAAGCTCCGGGCCCAGTCGCTCATCGACGCGGGCGTGGACTTCCTCATCGTGGACACCGCCCACGGCCACGCGCAGTCGGTTCTGGACATGGTCCGGCAGATCAAGGCGAACGCCGACATCGAGGTGATCGGCGGCAACATCGCCACCCGGGCGGGCGCGCAGGCGCTGATCGACGCGGGCGTGGACGGCGTCAAGGTCGGGGTCGGACCCGGCTCGATCTGCACCACCCGGGTCGTCGCGGGGGTCGGCGTCCCCCAGGTGACCGCGATCTACGAGGCGAGCCTGGCCGCCCGGCCGGCCGGCATCCCGGTCATCGGCGACGGCGGCCTGCAGTACAGCGGCGACATCGCCAAGGCGATCGCGGCCGGGGCCGACACGGTGATGCTCGGCAGCCTGCTGGCCGGCTGCGAGGAGAGCCCGGGCGAGATGGTCTTCGTCAACGGCAAGCAGTACAAGATGTACCGGGGCATGGGGTCCCTCGGGGCCATGCGCAACCGGGAGCGCGGCAAGTCCTACTCCAAGGACCGCTACTTCCAGGACGACGTGCTCCGCGAGGACAAGCTGATCCCGGAGGGGATCGAGGGCCAGGTGCCGTTCCGCGGGCCCCTCTCGGCCGTGGCCGACCAGCTCGTGGGCGGCCTGCGGATGGCCATGGGCTACTGCGGCGCCCGCACCATCGCGGAACTGCAGGAGGCGCGGTTCGTCCAGATCACGTCGGCCGGGCTCAAGGAGAGCCACCCGCACGATGTGCAGATGACCGTCGAGGCCCCGAACTACAGCGGCCGCAAGTAAGGGAAGCTAAGAACTCCAGTGACTGACATCGAGATCGGGCGGGGCAAGACCGGGCGCCGGGCGTACTCACTCGACGAGATCGGCATCGTGCCCGCCCGCCGGACCCGCGACCCCGAGGAGGTGTCGATCGCCTGGCAGATCGACGCCTACCGGTTTGGCATGCCGCTGATCGCGTGCCCGATGGACAGCGTCGTCTCGCCCGCCACCGCGATCGCGATCGGCAAGCTCGGCGGCCTCGGCGTGCTCGACCTCGAGGGCCTGTGGACCCGCTTCGAGTACCCCGAGCCGCTGCTGGCCGAGGTGGCCGAGCTCGGCGAGGAGGCCGCCACCAGGCGGCTCCAGGAGATCTACGCCGAGCCGATCAAGGAAGAGCTGATCGGCCGCCGGATCGAGGAGATCTCCAAGGGCGGGGTGATCACCGCGGCCGCGCTGTCGCCGCAGCGCACCGCGCGGTACTACAAGGCGGTGGTGGACGCCGGGGCCGACATCTTCGTCATCCGCGGCACCACCGTGAGCGCCGAGCACGTCTCCGGGCGGGCCGAGCCGCTCAACCTCAAGCAGTTCATCTACGAGCTCGACATCCCGGTCATCGTCGGCGGCTGCGCCACCTACACGGCGGCCCTGCACCTGATGCGGACCGGCGCGGCCGGCGTGCTCGTCGGCTTCGGCGGCGGCAGCGGCCACACCACCGCCGCCGTGCTCGGCGTCGCGGTCCCGATGGCGTCCGCGATCGCCGACGTCGCGGCCGCCCGCCGCGACTACCTGGACGAGTCCGGGGGCCGGTACGTGCACGTGATCGCGGACGGGTCGATGACCCGCAGCGGCGACATCGCCAAGGCCCTCGCGCTCGGCGCGGACGCCGTGATGGTCGGCTCTCCGCTCGCCCGCACGCACGAGGCGCCCGGCCGCGGCTACCACTGGGGAAGCGAGGCCAATCACCCCGAGCTGCCCCGCGGCGCCCGGCTCAAGGTCCCCGCGATCGGCACGATCGAGCAGATACTCAACGGCCCGTCGACCGTTCCCGACGGCTCGATGAACCTGATGGGCGCGCTCAAGCGGACGATGGCCACCGCCGGGTACACCGAGCTCAAGGAGTTCCAGCGGGTGGAGGTCGTGGTGACGCCGCCTGACCCCCGGCGCCGATAAACTTCCACCCCATGGGCACTCCTCGCGTATTCTCCGGCATCCAGCCGACCGCCGATTCGTTTCACCTGGGCAACTACCTGGGCGCGGTCCGGCAGTGGGTGGACCTGCAGGCGTCTCGGGACGCGATTTACTGCGTGGTCGACCTGCACGCGATCACGGTGCCGTACGACCCGCAGACGCTCCGCCGCCGCACCCGGCTGGCGGCCGCGCAGCTGTTCGCGGCCGGCCTCGACCCGGAGCGGTGCATCCTGTTCGTGCAGAGCGAGGTGCCCGAGCACACCGAGCTGAACTGGGTGCTCGGCTGCCTGACCGGGTTCGGCGAGGCGAGCAGGATGACCCAGTTCAAGGACAAGTCGTCCAAGGGCGGCGCCGACCAGGCTTCGGTCGGGCTGTTCACGTACCCGGTCCTGCAGGCGGCCGACATCTTGCTCTACCAGGCCGACGAGGTGCCGGTGGGCGAGGACCAGCGGCAGCACCTGGAGCTGTCGCGGAACCTGGCCCAGCGCTTCAACCACCGGTTCGGCGAGACGTTCACCGTGCCCGCCCCGTACATCCTGCCCGCCGTGTCGAAGATCACCGACCTGCAGGACCCGACGAGCAAGATGTCCAAGTCGTCGTCCTCGCCGCAGGGCATCATCGACCTGCTCGACGAGCCCGCCGCGATCCGGCGCAAGATCAACCGGGCGGTGACCGACGCCGAGTCGGTCGTCCGCGCCGACGATGAGGCCAAGCCGGGCGTGACCAACCTGCTCCGGATCTTCGCGGCGCTGTCGGGCGACCCGCTCGACGACATCGCCGCCCGGTACGGCGACGCCGGCTACGGCGGGTTCAAGAAGGACCTCGGCGAGCTCGTGGTGGGCACGTTCGCCCCGGTCAGGGAGCGGACCGCCCAGTACCTGGCGGACCCCGACGGCCTTGACGCGCTGCTCGCGGAGGGCGCCCGCCGGGCGCGCAGAATCGCCGGCGAGACGATGGCGGCGGTCCGCGATCGGTGCGGCTTTCCCCCGCTGAGTTCCTAAAATCAGTCGGTCGAACGGACCGGGGCGTCTGTAACAGGAGTAACTGGACGTCAAACCTCAATCAGCACGATTGCGGGACGATTCAATATTCCAGGGCTGGAAACGCTAGAGAAGCACCCGTATCGCGAAATTTGCACGCGAGACGGTCTCGGCGCCCCCTGGAGGCCTGTCATGACGATCGAGTGGAACCCTTCCGCCGGACCGACGCTCGGCGTCGAATGGGAGGTGCAGCTCATCGACGCGGAGACGCGCCTGCTCAGGCAGGATGCGGCGGCCGTGCTGGCCGATCTGCCGGGACTGCTTGAGAGCGGCGAGCATCCGAAGATGCGCCATGAGCTGATGCAGTCCACCGTCGAGGTCGTGACCGGCATCTGCGGGACCGTGGCCGAGGCCAAGGCGGACCTCGCCCTGTCGCTGAAGGACTTGCAGCGGGCGGCCGAGTCGCGCGGCATCGTGCTCGCGAGCTCGGGGACGCATGCGATCAGCCACTGGCGGGACGCCAAGATGGCGCCCAGCCAGCGGTACGCCGAGCTGGTCGAGGAGATGCAGTACCCCACCCGCAGGCTGCAGACCATGGCCGTCCACGTGCACGTTGGGCTGCGTGACGAACATCGGGCGATGCCGGTGATTAACGCCCTCGCCGTCTACCTGCCGCACCTCCTCGGTCTTACCGCGTCCAGCCCGTACTGGTGCGGCGAGGCCACCGGCCTGGCGTCGAGCCGGTCGGTCGTCTTCGGCTCGCTGCCGCACACCGGCCCGCCGCTGGGCCTGCCCGACTGGAAGTCGTTCGAGGAGTACATGGCCAGCCAGCTCCGGGCGGGCACGATCCGGACGATCAAGGAGGTCTGGTGGGACGTCCGCCCGCACCCGGACTTCGGCACCGTCGAGATCAGGGTGGCCGACGCGGTCCCCACGTTCCGCGAGGTCGGGATGATCTCCGCGCTCGCCCAGTGCCTGGTGCACCTGTTCGACAGCCAGCTCGACCGGGGGTACCGGCTGCCGTTCCGCGCGCCCTGGGTGATCGCCGACAACAAGTGGCGCGCCACCAGGCACGGGCTCGACGCCGCGATCATCACCAGCGATTCCGGCGCGACCGCCCCGCTCAGGGACGAGGTCTATGAGCTTCTTCGTGACCTTGAGCCGGTAGCATGGCGACTCGGGTGCGCCGAGGAACTCGCGGTCGCCACCGAGGTCCTCGAATGCGGCGCCCCGTACGAGCGGCAGCGCGCTGTGCACAGCAGCGAAGGCGACCTGACGAGCGTGGTTGACGCGCTCGTGACCGAGTTCGCGGAGGACAAGTTCGTCCTTCGGGGGGATGGCGTTCATGGTGGATAACCTGGGCAGGGATCTTGGGTAGGCAGGCCGACCCGGACGGCAGGCAGGTGTTCCGATCGCCGATCGCGACCCTGATCTGGTGGATCTGGGTGCTGTTCGCGGTCGGCAACCTCATCGACCTGGCGGTGCAGGGCCGCGACCACCTCTCGGTGATCGCCGCGTGCACCCTGCTCGTCATCACCGGGGTCGTGTACGCGACCGCCCTGCGGCCGCGGATCATCGCCGACGACGACGGGCTGACGATCGTCAATCCCGTCCGCGACACTCGGGTCGGCTGGCCGGCCGTGGTCGGGTTCGACTCGACCGAGCTGCTCCGCGTCCGCTGCCTGTGGACGGCCGAGGACGGCGCCGAGAGCGACACGAAGGCGTTCTACGCCTGGGCCGCGCACTCCTCCCGCCGCCGGAAGCTGGCCGAGGAGATGCGGGCGCAGCGGCGGTCGCGCGGCGGCAGTGCCCGGGGGGCGCGCTTCGGCGGCTTCGGCGCCCCGCCGGTCGACGACGCGCCGCCGCCCGCGCCGCTCGGGCTGGACGTCGACATCGTCGTCGCGACCCTGACCGAGCGCGCCGAGCAGCTCAAAACCGACGCCGTCGACGTCCGGGCGCGGCCGCCTGTCTCCAGCTGGTCCTGGCCCGCTATCGCCGCGATCATCGTCCCCGTGCTCGCCCTGGTCCTCGCGATCCTGGTCTAGCTAGCCTTTGGGCGGGTTGGACGGCCTGGCCTGGAGCCAGTCGACGTAGTCCAGCGGCGCGCCCGCCTTGACCGCCGCGTCCACCAGGATGGTCAGCCGCTCGGCGGAGGGCAGGCCGCCCTCGTAGGCGTCGAGCACGTAGAGCCAGGCGAGGGTGTCCCCGTCGAGGGTCTGCACGCGGACCTTGATCTTGCTGTAGAAACCGAGATTAACGCCGTCCCAGACGTCGAGTTCCTTCTCGTCGACCTCGGGGACGTCGTAGAGCACGACGAACGTGCGCTGTTCGGCGTCCTCAACCACCGTGGTGAGGGCGCCGTCCCAGCCGAGCTCGTCGCCACCGAAAGTAAGGCGCCAGCCTTCCAGCCACCCGGTGCCCCGCTGCGGGGAGTGCGGGCAGCGCAGGAGCATCTGCGCCGGATCCATGTTGCTGCCGTAGGCGGCGTAAAGGGCCACGCTGCCTAAGCGTACGACGTTATCGACGGGGGCGACGTACAACCTAGTGGGTAACGTCCGCGATAATTGCTTAACGTGACCCTGCCACGTCCACGTGTCGCCATCCTGGGCGGCGGGCCAGGCGGCTATGAAGCCGCACTCGTCGCCTCCCAGCTCGGGGCCGAGATCACCGTCATCGATGAAGACGGTCTCGGCGGCGCCTGCGTGCTCACCGACTGCGTACCGAGTAAGACGCTCATCGAATCGTCGTCGACGATGACCTCGCTCGGCCGCGCGGCCTCGCTCGGGCTGCAGCTGGCGGACGGGGGCAACCCGGTGCTCGGGGTGGACGCGCCCGCCCTCTACACCCGGATCAAGGCGCTGGCGGCGGACCAGTCGAACGACATCGCCGAGCACCTCGCGGCCGAGGGCATCCGGGTTATCCCGGCCAGGGGCCGTCTCGTGGGCCCGAACACGATCGAGGCCGACGGCGAGACCGTGCAGGCGGACGCGGTGCTGATCGCGACCGGGGCGTCACCCCGGGCGCTGCCGGACGGGGCCGCCGACGGCGAGCGCATCCTGACCTGCCGCCAGATCTACGACCTGCCCGAGCTGCCTGAGGAACTGATCGTGGTCGGCTCCGGGGTGACCGGGGCCGAGTTCGCGAGCGCCTTCCAGGCGCTCGGCTCGCAGGTGACGCTGGTGTCGTCGCGGGAGCGGGTGCTGCCGCACGAGGACCAGGACGCGGCCGTCGTCATCGAGGGCGTGTTCCGCCGGCGCGGCATGAACGTGCTCGGGAAGTCGCGGGCCGAGTCGGTCCGCCGTAAGGGCGACGGCGTGGTGGTGACGCTCGCCGACGGTCGCGAGGTGGCCGGCTCGCACTGCCTGCTGACGGTGGGGATGGCGCCGTGCACGACCGGGATCGGCCTCGCCGAGGCGGGCGTTCACCTCGACTCGCGCGGTTTCATCGAGGTCGACCGGGTCTCCCGCACGTCCGTGACCGGCGTCTACGCGGCGGGCGACTGCACCGGCGTGCTGATGCTGGCCTCGGTCGCGGCGATGCAGGGCCGGATCGCGATGTGGCACGCGCTCGGCGAGTCGGTCCACCCGATCAGGCTCAGCCACGTGGCGTCCACCATCTTCACCGACCCCGAGATCGCCTCGGTCGGCGTCTCCCAGGCGACCGTGGACCGGGGCGAGGTCCCGGCCCGGGTGGTCAAGCTGCCGCTCGCGACCAACCCGAGGGCGAAGATGGGCGGCTTCCGCGACGGCTTCGTCAAGATTTTCGCCCGCCCGGGCACCGGCCTCGTGCTCGGCGGCGTGGTCGTCGCGCCGAGGGCGAGCGAGCTCATCCTGCCGCTGTCGATCGCGATCGAGCAGAACCTGTCGGTCGAGCAGATCGCGCACACCTTCTCGGTCTACCCGTCCCTGTCGGGCTCGGTCACCGAGGCCGCCCGCACGGTCATGGAGTTCGGCACCGACGCGATCGCCTAGCTCCCCTCGGTTACCGCCCCGGGCCCAACCCCGTCTCGTTACAGCCCTGTGGCCCCCAAGGCCAACTCGGTTGTAGCCCTGGGGGCCACGGGCCCGCTCTATTCGGCCCGGTGGGCCACAGGACCACAACGTCGGATCCGGCCCGGTGGGGCCCCCAAGGCCAACTCCGTTATGGCCCTGGGGGCCACGAGGCCAACTCGGTTGTAGCCCTGGGGGCCACGGGCCCGCTCTATTCGGCCCGGTGGGCCACAGGACCACATCATCGACCGAGGTGGTGGCGGGTCAGGTCGACGTGGCGTCAGACCAAGGTGGTGGCGGGTCAGGTCGACGTGGCGTCAGCGGACGCGGGGGTCAGAGGATGATGTCGGCCAGGTCCGGGGTGCGCTCGCGGGCCAGCATCAGGTCTTCCTGGGCGGCCCACCGGTCCCAGTAGGGGGCGAACGTCGCCCCGTCGCGGGCGAGCGCCCGCTGCTTCCGCGCCGGCGCCGGGACCTCGAGCCAGACCAGCACGCTCTCGAACGCGGCCGCGCGCCGCGCCCCCGCCCCGACCCCCTCCACGATCAGCACGTCCGGAGGCTCGAGGACAACGGGCGGCGCCCACCCGCTGGCAATCCAGTCATACCGGGGCACGCGGGCCGCGCGCCCGGCCGCGAGCGGCTCAAGCACCGCCGCGACGAGCAGGTCGATCCCGTGCTCAAGCCCGTCCCAGCCGCCGTAGAGGTCCTCGAGGGACACCACCGGCGCCCGCAGCGGGCCGGACAGCAGCGCGGCCAGCGACGTCTTCCCCGACCCGGAGCGCCCGTCGACGGCCACCACCCGCGTAGAACCCGCCTGCGGCACCGCGCGCCGCGCCGCCGCGACGATGCGCGTAATGCCGTCACCCACGTCGTCCAGCCGGCTGCACCCGTCCATCCCGCGCACATCCCGGCCGGCCCGGATCAGTGGGCGGGGCGGCCGGTGTCGGGGTCGTTGGGGACCGGCAGGTCGTGCTGGTGGAGCCGCGAGGCGCGGATGTCGCCGGCGCTGATCGCGACCGTGCCGATGCTCGCGACCAGCGCGAACAGGGGCACCGCGACGCGCAGCCAGACCGGTCCGGGCAGGAACGCCAGCGCGATGCAGATCGGCACCATGAGCACCAGCAGTCGCCGGATGGTCCGGCCGCGCCAGCCAGCGTCGATCAGCTCATGGCGGACCCACTCCCGGTTCTTGGGCGGCAGCCGGAATCCGATCGAGAACAGCAGCCAGCCCCAGATGCTCGGGTCTCCGGGCAGCCGCGGCATCCCTCTCAGTCCCTTCGGTTGCGGTCCCTGCGGTTACTCCTTGATCTGGCAGATCTCGGTGTCGGCGGAGACGGTCTGGCCGACCTCGACGGCGAGGCCGGTGATGGTGCCGTCCTTGTGCGCGGTCAGCGGCTGCTCCATCTTCATCGCCTCCAGGATCACCACCGTGTCGCCCGCCTTGACCACGGTCCCCTCGCCCGCGACGATCTTCACGATCGTGCCCTGCATGGGCGTGACCAGGGCGTCGCCGCCGGCGCCGCGAGCGGGCCCGCGGGCGCCGCGGCCCGCGCCGCGCGAGCCCCTGGACCGCTCGGCCGGGCCCGCGGCCGCGGCGGCCGGCGCCGCCAGCATGGCCGGCACCACCACCTCGAGCCGCTTCCCGCCGACCTCCACCGTCAGCCGCTCGCGGGCCGCCTCGGGCTCGGTCGCCGCGGCCGACTGCGGTTCGAGCGGGACGCTGAACTCGGTCTCGATCCAGCGGGTGTGCACGCCGAAGCTGTCGCCCGCGAACGCCGGGTCGTCGACCACGGCCCGGTGGAACGGCAGCACGGTCGGCATCCCGCCGATGGTGAACTCGGCCAGCGCGCGGCGGGAGCGCTCGAGTGCCTGCTTCCGGCTCGCGCCGGTGACGACCAGCTTGCCGATCAGCGAGTCGAACGCCTGCGGCACCGTCTGACCGGCGCCGTAGCCCGCGTCGAGCCGCACGCCCGGCCCCGACGGCGGGTTCCACTCGGTGATCGTGCCCGGCGCGGGCAGGAAGTTCCGCCCGGGTCCTCGGCGTTGATCCGGAACTCGATCGAATGGCCGCGCAGCGCCGGGTCGTCGTAGCCGAGCGGCTCGCCGTCGGCGATCCTGAACATCTCCCGCACCAGGTCGACGCCGGCCACCTCCTCGGAGACCGGGTGCTCGACCTGGAGCCTGGTGTTCACCTCCAGGAAGCTGATCGTGCCGTCCTGGGCGACGAGGAACTCGCAGGTCCCGGCGCCGACGTAGCCCGCCTCGCGCAGGATCGCCTTCGACGCGGCGTACAGCTGCCCGATCTGGGCGTCGGACAGGAACGGGGCGGGCGCCTCCTCGACCAGCTTCTGGTGGCGGCGCTGGAGCGAGCAGTCGCGGGTCGAGACGACCACGACGGCGCCGTGCGCGTCGGCCAGGCACTGGGTCTCCACGTGCCGCGGCCGGTCCAGGTAGCGCTCGACGAAGCACTCGCCGTTGCCGAACGCCACCGTCGCCTCGCGGACGGCCGAGTCGTACAGCTCGCCGATCTCCTCCTCGGTGCGGGCGACCTTGAGGCCGCGGCCGCCGCCGCCGAAGGCGGCCTTGATCGCGATCGGCAGGCCGTACGCGCGGGCGAACTCCCTGACCTCGTCCGGCCCGCTGACCGGGCCGTCGGTGCCGGGGGCGAGCGGCGCGCCGACCCGCTTGGCGATCTCCCGCGCCCGGACCTTGTCGCCGAGCGCCTCGATCGCGGCCGGCGGGGGGCCGATCCAGGTCAGGCCGGCGTCGATCACGGCCGTGGCGAAGGCGGCGTTCTCGGCCAGGAAGCCGTAGCCGGGGTGCACTGCGTCGGCGTCCGACCGCCGCGCGATCGCGATGATCTTGTCGATGTCCAGGTAGGTCTGCGCCGGGGTGCTCCCGTCGAGCGCGTACGCCTCGTCGGCGGCGCGCACATGCTGGGCATCGAGATCCTGGTCGGAGTAGACGGCGACGCTGGCCAGGCCCGCGTCCCGGCAGGCGCGAGCGACCCGGACCGCGATCTCGCCGCGGTTCGCGATTAGAACTTTCCGCAATTTAGACCCCTGGTAGAGCTGGCATCTAGTTTCGTCGTAGCTGTGGGGAGTCTAGATCAGTACCGTGGGGTGCGTGCTGATCTGGGTACCCGCGAGCTGGGTCGCGTCTGGACTGACCGGTCTATCGAATAATACGGTGGTCGAGGTCGTCGCGCTCGGCCGGGACGTCGGGCAGACCGGCGACATGGGCGACGTGACCATCCCCGACAGCGTCGCCGGGGTCGAGTTCTACGTGCCGAGCTTCTTCCCGAGCGCGGCCGGGGTCGAGGTGCTGAGCCGGATGTCGCGGCTGAAGGTGGTGCAGACGCTGACCGCCGGGGTCGACTGGCTTCGGCCGCATCTGCCGCCGGGGGTCGCCCTCTGCAACGCGCGCGGCGCGCACGACGCGTCGACCGCCGAGTGGGTGGTCGCGGCGATGCTCGGCGCGCTGCGGTCGTTCCCGGCCTTCACCCGCGCGCAGGCCGAGGGGCGGTGGGCCTACCAGGGGACCGACCAGCTCGCGGACAAGACCGTGCTGATCGTGGGCTACGGGTCGATCGGGGCCGCGGTGGAGCGGCGGCTGGCCGGGTTCGAGGTGACGGTCACCCGGGTGGCGCGCCGCGCCCGGCCCGGAGTCGCGGGCCTGCCCGAGCTGGCAGGCCTGCTGCCCGCCGCCGACGTGGTGGTGCTGCTGGTCCCGGCCACGCCGGAGACCGCCGGGATGGCCGACGCCGGCTTCCTCGGCCGCATGAAGGACGGCGCGCTGCTGGTCAACGCGGCCAGGGGGACCGTCGTGGACACCTCGGCGCTGGCGGCCGAGGTGGCGAGCGGCCGGCTGCGGGCGGCGCTGGACGTGACCGACCCCGAGCCGCTGCCGCCCGGCCACCCACTCTGGTCACTCTCCGGAGTCTTCATCACGCCGCACGTGGCCGCCTCCACCCCGGTATCGCGGCAGCGAGCGGCCCGGCTGGTGCGGGAGCAGGCCGAGGCGTTCGCGCGGGGCGGGCCGCTGCGGAACGTGATCAGCGGGTCCTACTAGGCCCCGGCCGGCGCGGTTCCGGCCGCCCGGCGGCGGCCGGGGAAGAGCCCGATATCCCGGCCGCAGCGGGGCGGGCGGGCCCTGCATGGGGCGTGCAAGGGTCGTTTTCGTGACGGAAAACTGTCTTAAGATAGGGGAAGGATGCCGGCTGCGCGCGATCGCGGTCGATCCGGCCGACACCGGCGATCGCACTTGTCTCCCGGTGGACGCCCTTCCTCAACCGAAGCGTGATCTTGCGTACGTAGAGTGAGCGTTACAAGTCGAGGGCGGCCTGTTATTCGCCCCCGGTGACGGATCGTTGTCGATCCGTTGCCTGATCCTCAGCAGCGCACCATCCTCGAACCGCACGCTATCCAGTGAGCGCTGGCGACCCAACAGAAGCCCGGAAGGAGCCCCGGTTGCACCTCAAGAGCACGGGGGACCTACGGTGAGCGTCCTCGCCATGCTCGCCTCGGCCGGGGCGGTCGTCGCCCTCTGGGCGGGTGCCACGCGCTACTCGGGCCCGGTCGCCCGCGGCTACCGCTGGCTGGGCGGGGCCGCCCTGTTCTGGTTCGCCGGGCTGATCGTGTCGCAGGTTCTCTCCGGTCAGCTCAGCTCGACCGGGCTGCCCCTCTCGCTGGCCGACGTGGCGCCGCTGCTCGCGCTGGCGTCCGCCGCGATCGGGGTGATGGTGCTGGCCGAGGGCGAGCGGAGAAGCGATTCCGGCAGCGTGCTGCCCGGCCTCGCCGACGGCTACGTGATGGCGGTCGCCCTGCTCGTCATCGGCTGGGTGCTCGCGTTCGGGGCGGAGTTCCACCACCTGGGCGAGAGACCGGAGACGTTCCTGGTCGACCTGCTGCACCCGCTGTCGGACCTGGCGGTCCTGGGCGCGCTGCTGCCGGTGCTGACCGCCGCCTGGCGGCGGGTGCTCGTCCCCTATCTCGCCCTGCTCGCGCTGACGCTGGCCGACTCGCTCGGCGTCGGCGCCCGGATCACGGGCGGGCACCAGGGCATCCTCGAGCAGCTGGCCATGGTCGCGGCCGCCTGCCTGCTCGGCCTCGCCCCCTGGGTGGAGAGCATCGCCGCCCGCTTCGACCTGCTGCCCGCGCGCATCCAGAGCGCCGCCCGCGGCGCCGACGGCGGGACGCCAGGACTGCTGAGCGCCCGCAGATCACCGGTCACCAGCTCCGGCGCGGCCACCATCATCGCCGCCTCGGCCGTGGTCATCGCCGCCTTCGTGGTCATCGTGAACGGGCTCGCGAGCGCGCCCGCGTCCGGGCTGGCGCTCGTCATCGCGGGCGGCGCGGCGGTCCTGGTCGTCGGGGTCCGGATCCTGATGCTGGTCAGGGAGAACGGCGTCGCGGTGCGGATGTGGCGCGAGGCCAGCACCAGCCTGCGCGACCTGGCCGACCGGACCGGCGACATGGTGCTGATCTGCGACCTCGACGGGACCATCAGCTACGCCAGCCCGCTCGTATCCGGGTTCAGCTACGCGCCGGAGGCCCTGGTCGGCAAGGAGCTGAGCGAGTTCGTCCACCCCGAGGACATCGGCGCCGCGCGGGCGGCGGTCGGGGCCGTGATCGGCCTTCCCGCGCAGGAGGCGCTGACCGCCGCCGCGGCCGACAGCGTCCTCGTGCCCGGCCCGCGCGGCGACGCGAGGGACGGCGGGGACGCCGAGGGCGGCGGCCGCTTCTCCTGCCGGGTGCGCGCGGCCGACGGCAGCTGGCGGCACGTCGAGTGCGCGGTGCTGCTCTACCAGCTCCCGGGCGAGCCCGCCCGGCTCCTGGTCAGCCTCAGGGACGTGTCCGACCAGGTGGCGCTGCGCCAGCAGGTGACCCATCTCACCTTCCACGACGGGCTGACCGGGCTGCCCAACCGCGCCTACGTGGAGGAGCGCGCCCGGGAGGCGCTCGAGCCGTCGCCGGACCGGCAGGCCGGCGTGATCTTCCTCGATCTTGACGGCTTCACCGAGGTCAACGACCTCGTCGGGCACGGCGCGGGCGACCTCGTGCTGGCCCAGGCGGCGCGGCGGCTGCGCGAGGTCGTGCCCGCCCAGGAGACGGTCGCCCGCTGGGGCGGCGACGAGTTCGCGGTGCTGCTCGAGAACGCGGCCGCCCCCCAGGAGATCGTCGAGCTGGCCGAGCGGCTGGCCGGCGTCGTCGCCGCGGCCCCGTTCAAGGTCGCCGAGCGGGAGATCGGGCTGACCGCCAGCGTCGGCGTCGCGCTGGCGGACGAGAGCGCCCCCGGCGTGGTGCTGCGCAACGCGGACGTGGCCATGGCCAAGGCCAAGGACAGCGGCGGCGCCCGGGTGGAGGTCTACGCGCCGCAGATGCACGCGGACGTGGTCCGGCGCCTCGACATGGCGAGCGACCTGCAGCGGGCGATCACCAGGGAAGAGCTGACCCTGCAGTACCAGCCGATCGTGGAGCTGGCCACCTCGCGCGTTATCGGCGCCGAGGCCCTGGTCCGCTGGTGGCGCGGGGACGAGGCGGTGTCGCCGCGGGCGTTCCTGACCGTGGCCGAGGACTCCGGGCTGATCAACCAGCTCGGCGAGTGGGTGCTGCGCAAGGCCTGCGCCCAGGGCGCGGCCTGGCGGGACGAGTCGTGGGACGTCGGCATCTCGGTCAACATCGGCCTCCGCCAGCTCAACGCCCCGCAGTTCTCCGCCCAGGTGGCGGCCGCGCTGGCGGAGACCGGCCTGCCCCCGAGCGCGCTGACCATCGAGGTCAGCGAGCGGATGCTGGTCGAGGACGCCGGGCTGATCGGCGACCGGCTGGCCGAGCTGCGCGACCTCGGCGTCAAGCTCGCCATCGACGACTTCGGCACCGGCTACGCGTCGCTCGCCCACCTGCGCCAGCTGCCCGCCGACATCATCAAGATCGACCCGTCCTTTGTCTCCGGCCTCGGCGACGACCCGGTGCTGACGCTGCTGACGAGGACCATCGTCCAGGTCGGCCGCGACCTCGGCATGCAGGTCATCGCCGAGGGCATCGAGCAGCCGCGCCAGCTGGCCGAGCTGAAGGAGATGGGGTGCGGCTACGGACAGGGGTTCCTGGTCGCCCGGCCGATGGCGGCCCCCGGCGTGGAGGCTCTGATCAGGACGGGAAGCGGTCCCGAGCACGGAATTTCCGGGGCTGGCGTCTCAGATAATGAGACCAAGCGAGTGATAATTTGACGTAAGGCAGGCTTGTGGGTGAGGGTGTAACCGTGAAGCGGATCCACATCATCCTCGTACTTGGCTGGCGCGCAGAGAGCTAACCGAGCTACTTTCTGCGCGCGCCCCTCGACTGCCGCCCGGCACGAGGGGTTTTTTAATGCCCACCCGCGCACATCGTGACATCGTGACCAAGGAAGCCACCCGATGACCGAGCAGACGAGTCCAGTCCCTCCGAAGCCGCACGCCCCATCCCCGCTGGACATCCCGGCCAGGGCGGCCGCGCAGCAGCCGCCCCGGGGCACGCCCCGGGCGGCCGCCCCCGCCCAGCCCGCGGCGGCGTCGCCCGCCGCCCAGCCGCCGGCCGCGCAGCCGCCGGCCGCCCCGGCCGCAGCGGCCCCGGCCCGGGTCACCGGGGCGCAGGCCCTCGTGCTGGCCATGGAGAAGGTCGGCGTCGAGGTGGTGTTCGGCATCCCCGGCGGCGCCGTGCTGCCCGCCTACGACCCGTTGCTCGACTCCAAGCAGATCAGGCACATCCTCGTCCGCCACGAGCAGGGCGCCGGGCACGCCGCGGCCGGCTACGCCCAGGCCACCGGCCGCACCGGCGTCTGCATGGCGACCAGCGGGCCGGGGGCGACCAACCTGGTCACGCCGCTCGCGGACGCGTACATGGACAGCGTCCCGGTGGTGGCGATCACCGGCCAGGTCTCGACCAGCCTGATCGGCACCGACGGGTTCCAGGAGGCGGACATCTCGGGGATCACGTACCCGATCACCAAGCACAACTTCCTCGTCACCAAGCCCGAGGACATCGCCCGCACCATCGGCGAGGCGTTCCACCTGGCGAGCACCGGGCGGCCGGGCCCGGTGCTGGTGGACATCGCCAAGGACGCGATGCAGGCGACCACCGATTTCAGCTGGCCGGTCGCGTTCGACCTGCCCGGCTACCACCCGGTCACCCGGCCGCACTCGCGCCAGGTGCGGGAGGCGGCCAGGATGATGGCCGAGGCCAGGCGCCCGGTGCTCTACGTCGGCGGCGGCGTCATCAAGGCGGACGCGTCGGCCGAGCTGAGGCAGCTGGCCGAGCTCACCGGCGCCCCGGTCGTCACCACCCTGATGGCCCGGGGCGCGTTCCCCGACAGCCACCGGCTGAACCTGGGCATGCCCGGCATGCACGGCACCGTCGCCGCGGTCGGCGCGCTGCAGAAGGCGGACCTGATCGTGGCCCTCGGGGCCCGGTTCGACGACCGGGTGACGGGCAAGCTCGACTCGTTCGCGCCCGACGCGCTGATCGTGCACGCGGACATCGACCCGGCCGAGATCTCCAAGAACCGCCGGGCCGACGTGCCCATCGTCGGCGACTGCAAGGAGGTCATCACCGAGCTGACCGCCGCCGTCGCCGCCGACCACGAGCACGGCCGCAAGGGCGACTACGCCCAGTGGTGGGTCCAGCTCGACCACCTGCGGGAGATGTACCCGCTCGGCTACGACCAGGCCGACGACGGCAGCCTGGCCCCGCAGTACGTGATCGAGCGGATCGGCGCGCTGGTCGGCCCGGACGGCGTCTACCTGGCCGGGGTCGGCCAGCACCAGATGTGGGCGGCCCAGTTCATCGGCTACGAGAAGCCGAGGACCTGGATCAACTCCGGCGGCGCGGGCACGATGGGGTTCGCCGTCCCGGCCGCGATGGGCGCCAAGGTGGGGCGGCCGGACGCCCAGGTCTGGGCGATCGACGGCGACGGCTGCTTCCAGATGACCAACCAGGAGCTCGCCACCTGCGCGATCGAGGGCATCCCGGTCAAGATCGCGATCATCAACAACGGCAACCTCGGCATGGTCCGCCAGTGGCAGACGCTCTTCTACAACGAGCGCTACTCCAACACCAACCTGGGCGACAAGAAGACCGAGGCCAAGGGGACCAGGATCCCGGACTTCGTGAAGCTCGCGGAGGCCTACGGCTGCATCGGCCTGCGCTGCGAGCGCCAGGAGGACGTGGACGCGGTCATCACCCAGGCGATGGCGATCAACGACCAGCCGGTCGTGATCGACTTCATCGTGCACAAGGACGCCATGGTGTGGCCGATGGTCGCGGCCGGCACCAGCAACGACGACATCAGCTACGCCCGCGGCATCGCGCCGCAGTGGGAGGAGGATTCCCAGTGAGCGACAACAGCCACACGCTCTCGGTCCTGGTCGAGAACAAGCCCGGTGTCCTCGTCCGGATCGCCGGCCTGTTCTCCCGGCGCGGGTTCAACATCGAGTCGCTCGCGGTCGGGCCGACCGAGCACGCGGAGATCTCCCGGATGACGATCGTGGTCGACTGCGAGGAGCACCCCCTCGAGCAGGTCACCAAGCAGCTCAACAAGCTCATCAACGTGCTCAAGATCGTGGAGCTCGAGCCGACCCAGGCGGTGCAGCGCGAGCTGATCCTGATCAAGGTCCGGGCCGACCTCGACAGCCGGTCGAAGGTCCTGGAGACGGTCGCGCTGTTCCGGGCGCACGTCGTCGACGTGGCCCTCGACGCGGTTACGGTCGAGGCGACCGGCAGTCATGACAAGCTAGACGCACTGGTCAGGGTCCTCGAGCCGTTCGGCATCAAGGAGCTCGTCCAGTCCGGCACGATCGCCGTCGGCCGCGGCGGCCGGTCCATCACGGACCGCACGCTGCGTCCTCTCGAGCGTTCGGCCTAAAACAAAAATCAAAACATTCATATCGAACGGACGCGTGGCTTCGCCATCGCCCTCCATTACCCAGATGCAGAAAGAGGCCATACCAGTGGCAGAGATCTTCTACGACGACAGTGCCGACCTTTCGCTGATCCAGGGCCGGCACGTCGCCGTCCTCGGGTACGGCAGCCAGGGTCACGCGCACGCGCTGTCGCTGCGCGACTCGGGCGTGGACGTCAGGGTGGGCCTGCCGGCCGGCTCCAAGAGCAGGGAGAAGGCCGAGAGCGACGGCCTGCGCGTGCTCACCCCGGCCGAGGCGTGCGAGGAGGCCGACCTGATCATGGTGCTGATCCCGGACACCCTCCAGCGCGAGGTGTACGCCGAGGCGATCGCGCCGTCGCTGGTCGAGGGGGACGCGCTCTTCTTCGCCCACGGCCTCGCCATCCGCTACGGCCTCATCCAGCCGCCCGCCAACGTCGACGTCTGCATGGTCGCGCCGAAGGCCCCCGGCCACCTCGTCCGCCGCCAGTTCAGCGAGGGCCGCGGCGTGCCGATGCTGGTCGCGGTCGAGCAGGACGCCACCGGCAACGCGCTGCCGCTCGCGCTCTCCTACGCCAAGGCGATCGGCGGCACCCGGGCGGGCGTGCTCAAGACGACGTTCACCGAGGAGACCGAGACCGACCTGTTCGGCGAGCAGGCGGTGCTCTGCGGCGGCGTCTCCGAGCTCATCAAGGCCGGGTTCGCCACCCTCGTCGAGGCCGGCTACCAGCCCGAGGCGGCGTACTTCGAGTGCCTGCACGAGATGAAGCTGATCGTCGACCTGATGTACGAGGGCGGGATCTCGAAGATGTACTGGTCGGTCTCCGACACGGCCGAGTTCGGCGGCTACACCCGCGGCCCGCGCCTGATCAACTCCTCGACCCGCCAGGAGATGCGCAAGATCCTGGGCGAGATCCAGGACGGCACGTTCACCCGCGAGCTGGTCGACGAGATGGACGCCGGCAAGCCGAACTTCCTCAAGCGCCGCGAGGCCGAGCAGAACGAGCAGATCGAGCAGGTCGGCGCCCGCTTGCGCCCGCTCATGAGCTGGCTCAGCGAGGAAGAGTAACGAGCTCAGCCACAGTAAGCCGCGACCGTTCGACATATATGAAGTTAGGGTTTGACTTTATGGGATCAACCATAAGGCTCGCCGTCATCGGCGGCGACGGCATCGGCCCCGAGGTAACGGCCGAGGCGCTGAAGGTGCTCAGGGCGGCGACGCCGGACGTCACCTTCGACACGACCGACTACGACCTCGGCGCGCGGCGCTGGCACCGCACCGGGGAGACGCTCCCCGACGCGGTGCTCGAGGAGATCAGGGCGCACGACGTGATCCTGCTCGGCGCGGTCGGCGACCCGACCGTGCCGAGCGGGGTGCTCGAGCGCGGGCTGCTGCTGCGGCTGCGGTTCGAGCTCGACCACTACGTCAACCTGCGGCCGGTCCGGCTCTACCCGGGCGTGGTGTCGCCGTTGGCGAAGGGCTCGCCTGAGCTCATCGACATGGTGGTCGTGCGCGAGGGCACCGAGGGCCCGTACACCGGCGCGGGCGGCGTGATGCGCCGCGGCACCGCCCAGGAGCTGGCCACCCAGGAGTCCTTCAACACGCGGTTCGGGGTGGAGCGGGTCGCCCGCTACGCGTTCGGGCAGGCGATGGCGCGGCCGCGGAAGAAGCTCACGCTGGTGCACAAGACCAACGTGCTCACGTTCGCGGGCGACCTCTGGCAGCGGACGGTCGACTCGCTGGCCAAGGAGTTCCCCGAGGTGTCGGTCGAGTACCAGCACGTGGACGCCGCGTCGATGTTCTTCGTCAGCCAGCCCGAGCGGTTCGACGTCATCGTGACCGACAACCTGTTCGGCGACATCCTGACCGACCTCGGGGCGGCCATCGCGGGCGGCATCGGGCTGGCCGCGAGCGGCAACATCAACCCGACCGGGACCGCTCCGTCGATGTTCGAGCCGGTGCACGGCAGCGCGCCCGACATCGCGGGCAAGTCCAAGGCCGACCCGACCGCGGCGATCCTGTCCGCGGCGATGCTCGCCTCGCACCTGGGCATGGCGGCCGCGGCGGCGAAGATCGAGCAGGCGGTCGCGGACGACATCATCGAGCGCCAGGGTCAGTGGCAGGCGCGCACTACGGTGGAGGTCGGCGACGACATCGCCGACCGAGTATCGGGATAGCGGCACACATCCGACATATCCCGTTACTGTCCAGAAAGGAACGATCAGTGATGACCACTAGCCCCGCCACCGAGATCGACTTCGAGATCCACCCGTCCCAGACGCGGGTGCCAACCGCCGAACGGATGCGGATATTGGCGGACCCGGGGTTCGGCCAGGTCTTCACCGATCACATGATCACCCTGCGCTGGTCGGCCGAGCGCGGCTGGCACGACGGCAAGCTGGAGCCGTACGGCCCGTTCGCGCTCGACCCGGCCACCTCGGTCTTCCACTACGGCCAGGAGCTGTTCGAGGGCCTCAAGGCCTACCGGCAGGCCAGCGGCTCCGTGGTGATGTTCCGGCCGCAGGCCAACGCGGCCCGGTTCAACGCCGGCGCCCGCCGGATGGCGATGCCGGAGCTGCCGGAGGAGACGTTCCTGCGCGCGCTCGAGCTGCTGGTGGCGCAGGACCGGGAGTGGATCCCCGACGGCGAGGGGAACAGCCTCTACCTGCGGCCGTTCATGATCGCGACGCAGCGCGGCCTCGGGGTCAACCACCCGTCGTCGTCGTACCTGTTCTGCGTGATCGCGTCGCCGGCGGGCGCCTACTTCGGCGCGTCCAAGGCGGTCAAGGTGTGGCTGTCGGAGGACTACACCAGGGCGGCCCCCGGCGGCACCGGCGCGGTCAAGTGCGGCGGCAACTACGCGGCCGCCTTCGCCGCCCAGCAGCAGGCCGTGGACCAGGGCTGCGACCAGGTGGTGTGGCTCGACGCGGCCGAGCACCAGTGGGTCGAGGAGATGGGCGGCATGAACCTGTACTTCGTGTACGGGTCGGGCGCCGACGCCCGGATTCTCACCCCCACGCTGACCGGGTCGCTGCTGCCCGGGATCACCAGGGACTCGCTGCTGCGGCTGGCCCCGACGCTCGGCATCGACGCGTCGGAGGGCCGGATCTCGGTCTCCCAGTGGCGCTCGGAGTGCGCGGCGGGCGAGCTGACCGAGGTGTTCGCGTGCGGCACGGCGGCGGTCATCTCGCCGGTCGGGGCGGTCGACGGGGCCTCCGGCGGCTGGACGATCGGGACCGGGGACCCCGGGCCGGTCAGCCTCCGGCTCAAGGAGGAGCTGATCGGCATCCAGTACGGTCACCGGCCCGATCCCTTCGGCTGGGTGTACAAGGTCGCCTGACCCGTTTTTCGCGCGACCCGACCCTGACAACGATGACTCTGCGTGACCATCGTTGTCAGGGGTCGGCTGCTGTACGGGCAGCCCGGCCGGGCGTTTGGTGGGTGTTGGTGGCGATCTGACCAGGCGGAAACCCAGCCTGGGACGGGGTTTCAGGGCTGCGCGCCGGGCGCCGGCCAGAAATCTTTTAAATTTCTAGTCACGTAAAGCAACCATTCGGGCACCGTCTGGCGTCTTAGGTGATGACTGAGGCTCGCTTGGGGGGTTGCGGCCCAGTCATCGTGAGAGCCGGGCCTCATCTCGGGGGAGGCCCGGACTTCATGGCCGGCTCCGACCCTGCCGGCCGGCCCCTGCGGGCGCGTCTCGGCCACCGCCAGCGCCCGCAGGGGCCATCTCATTTCTGGACCGCAGCCGACAGCCGCAGGACCGCCGCAACCCCAGGCGCCCGCCAAGCGGGTCTCGGCCACCGGCGGGAATCTCTGTTGGCGTCGGGATGTTGACAGATGTATGGTTGTGACTGGCGGAAGCGCCTAGCGCGGCCGTTGACAACTAAACAGGGGGGGTGACTGGTTTCGACTTCGATGGTTAATCCTGGTGAAGCGAGCCGAGGGTGGCGGACGTAACCTCGTAAAAATGCGACCGCAAAACACAAGTGCCAATTCTAATAGCACTGTCACGGCGCCTCGCGCCACTTTCGCTCTCGCTGCCTAAGCGAGACTGAAAGGACTGTCAGCCCGGGAGTGCCTTCGGCCCGGATCCTGGCATCAGCTAGAGGGCTAAACTAGCCAGCCCGGTCACGGGGTCGGCTAGGAAATCAAACAGTGACTGAGCCCGTCGGCGTCTTGCCTGCGTGATCGCCGGGGCTGAGAAAAGCAAAGCAGGCTGCGCTCGGAGAAGAACAGGAAAGGTCTCGAAGGACCAGGGTTCGAATCCCTGCACCTCCAAGAACGCTCAGTATCAAACATTCCTGAGCGCTGTTGGAGATGAGTTGGCGGTATTTAACGCCTAATTCCCCTGTGTAATGAACGCTACGTCGCCGTATCTGGCGATGATTTCGCGCGCCCACGCCAGGGCGTCGACGCCCCGGATGCCTGTCGGCTGTGGAGTTACCCACAGCTCCAGGTTCTCGGGGCGGTTGTCGTCTCTGACGCCGTTGCGGTGATGCACGTTCTCGCCCGGCAGTAGATACCGGCCGAGCATCTCCTCCATGACGAGCACGTGTTCGAAGACGTAGGTCCCGTTACCGGTCCTTGGGTGCTCGGGTGCCCAGATCATTGGGTATCCGTGCCTATGCCGTGTCCGGCCGCCTCGCCAGTTGTTGTTGGACGCCCCGCTCTCGGTGTGGCAAGCGGAACAGGTCGCGGCCTTAACCTGCTTCCGCGCCCCGCACGCGCAGACATTGTGGGATCGGCACGAAGGGCAGCGAAGGTGCCGGCTTGACGGCTGGTACTCGCGCCCGCATTCAACGCAAACTCGACTGTTCATGGTCTCATTCTACTCGAATACAGGTTCATGTGCATCATTTATTCAATGTAAATCAACGAACATTGGTCCCAGCAATTAACACGTGAATCTGCAGGCCCACGACGGCAAGCCCTTGCGGGCTATTAGTTTCGGGTCAGGTGTAAAGTTCGTCACAATGACGAACTTGGGAGAAGGTGGCTGGGACCGTGGCTTACTCGCCTCCGCCTGGACAGCCGTACTACGGGCCGCAACCGCCGTATCCGGCCTATCAGCAGCCTTACCAGCCCTATCCGGCGGCGCCGCCGACCAATGGGCTCGCCATCGCCGCGCTTGTCTGCGGGGTCGGCGGGTTCGTCATCGGGGTGAGCTTCATTCCCGCGATCATCTGCGGCCACCTCGCCCGCGCGCAGATCAGGCGCACTGGCGAGCAGGGCGGCGGCATGGCCCTCGCGGGCCTCATCATCGGCTACGTCGGCATCGCCCTGTTCGCGGTGCTGGTGGCGGGGTTCATCGTGATCGCGTCCACGGCCGGACACGCGGTCGGCGTCTCGTCCGGCGGGCCGGTCCCGGCCGCCCCCGGCAACTGAGCGGCCGGCCAGGGCCTCGCGCCGTCAGCATCTTCTCCGTGACCAGGACGTGCTGCCGGAAATCCAGAAAGTCGCGGGTCGTGTAAGGTTCGTCACAACGACGCACGAGCGAGAAGGTGGCTGAGGACCATGGCTTACTCGCCTCCGCCTGGGCGGCCGTATTACCGGCCCCAGGGACAGCCTTACCCGCCCTATCAGCAGCCTT
Organism: uncultured Actinomycetota bacterium; assembly: GCA_963836195.1. GTDB lineage: Bacteria > Actinomycetota > Actinomycetes > Streptosporangiales > Streptosporangiaceae > Trebonia. The sequence goes on from CAWIIX010000011.1 coordinate 70,987, forward strand.
ACTGGGGCTATCCGCGCCCGCGGCCGACGAACGGGCTGGCCGTTGCCGCGTTTGTCTGCGGTCTCGCCCAGTTCGTTGTCGTGCTCACGTTCATCCCGGCGATTGTCTGCGGGCATCTGGCGCGAGCGCAGATCCGCCGGACCGGCGAGGCGGGCGGCGGTCTGGCCCTGGCCGGTCTCATCCTCGGTTACGTCGGCGGGGCCCTCTTGATCGGCCTGGTGCTCCTGCTCGTCGCGGTTGGCGGCCAGGAGCGGGCACAACGGCTCCGCCTTCCGCACCGTCCCGTTCCTTCGGCCGGCTTCCGCCGCCCCGACGGGCACGCCATCCCCGCCCCCGGTCAGATCGCCGTCATGCCGTTCGTTAAGCCCGACCGCTCACCGGCGCGCGTCGTCGGCGGTTAGCCGTCTGCGGCTGGCAGGCCCCGGGCGGGCACCGGGTCGCCGGCGGGCAGCGCGATCGGCGCGCGCCTGGTGTCCAGGGCCGGCGATCCGTCACCGGCCGTGGAGACCTCCCGGGTCAGCGGGGCCTCTGGGGTGCGCGGAGTCACCGAGGTGCGGTTGGGAACCGGGGCGGCCGACGGCGCCAGCTCGTCGGGGGGCGGTGCCAGGTCGTCAGGCGGCAGGGCCGGGTCGTCGGCCAGCGCGGGTTCGTCGACCGGAGTCGGGTCGTCGGGCGCTGGTGGCGGGGCCGGGGGATTGGCGCGGACGGCCTCGGTGTAGGCGGCCTGGAGTTTGGCCAGCTCGGCCTCGGGGTCGCTGAACCAGCTGGTGGACCACAGCCGGTGGACCCGCCAGCCGAGCCGTTCCAGGTGCTCCTTGCGGAGCCGGTCGCGATCGCGAACGCTGCCGGAGTCGCGGTACCCGGCGCCGTCGGCCTCGACCGCGAGGATCATCTGCGACGGGTCGTCGGGGTGGGCGGCGGCGAAGTCGACCCGGTAGCCGCCGACGCCGTACTGCGGCACCAGCGTGATGCCGAGCGAGGCCAGCCGGGCCGCCACGTCCGCCTCGAAGGCGGACCGGGAGCCGGTTCCCGAGCCGGACGCCGCCACCGGCACCCCGCCCGCCCGGGCGTATTCCAGGTACTCGGCCAGCAGCCGGGCGCCCGGCTTGGTGAGCTTGCCCGGATCCACGTCGTGGCTGGCGAACGAGCTGACCACGGTGAGGCGGCGCTTGGCGCGGGTGGCGGCGACGTTGAGTCGGCGCTCGCCCCCCGACCTCAGCAGCGGGCCCCACTGGTAGCGCATCCGCCCGTCGCGGTGCTTGCCGTACCCGACCGACAAGATGATCGCGTCCCGCTCGTCGCCCTGCACCCGCTCCAGGTTCTTGACGAAGAACGGCTCGGGCAGGTCCTCGGCGAAGAACGCCTCCAGGCTGGCCGAGCCGGCCCGGCTGAGCGCGGTCCGCACGGCCGCGTCGATCCGCTCCGCGTGCCGCATGCCGAGGGCGATCACGCCCAGGGATTCCCTCGGCCGGGTTCTGGCGTGCTCGAGGACAAGGCGGACGACCTCGGTCACCTCGGCGCCGACCGAGGACTCCTGGCCCGGCCCCGGGTCCTGGGCGACGACCACGTGCCGCAGGCAGTCGTCGCGGGCCACGCCGGGGAACGTGGTCAGCGCGCCGCCGTAGATCCGGTCGTTGGAGAACGCCACCAGCCGCTCGTCCCGGCTTCGGTAGTGCCAGTTCAGCGGGCAGGTCGGCAGCAGCGGCCGGAGCGCGTCGAGGACCGACTCGAATCCGGCCCCGAACGACACCGTCCCCTCGTCCGGATCCTCGTCGTCGCCCGCGTCGCCGGAGTCGACCTGCCGGAAGAAGTTCGTCGGCGGCAGCTGCCGGTCGTCGCCCGCGACCACCACCTGGTGCGCCCTGATCATCGAGCCGATCGCGTCGGCGGGCACGATCTGGCTCGCCTCGTCGAAGATGACCAGGTCGAACAGCCGGGTGAGCGGCAGCACCTGGCTGACCATCAGCGGCGACATCGCCCAGCACGGCTTGAGCGCGAACAGCACGTCGGCGGTCTGGTCGAGCAGCCGCCGCAGCGGCAGGTGGCCGCGGCGCAGCGCCGCCTGCTTGCGGATCACCCGGGCCTGCAGCGGGTGCCGGTCTACGGTCTCGCGCAGCTGGGAGGCCCAGGCGCTGCGCACCCGGGCCCGGTTGGCGGCCAGGTGCTCGGTGTCGCGGAGGCGGAAGTCGGCGGCGATCTCGTCGAGCGCGGCGCCGTACTCGGCGCCGTAGTCGGGGTCGCGGATCCGGATCTGGTCCAGGATCGACCGGTGCCAGGCATAGTCGAACGCGGCCGCGACCTCGTCCGGCGTCACCGACTCATCGCCCACCTCGTCCAGCAGCGGGGCGAGCCCGCGGACGCCGAAACCGGCGGCCAGTTCCCGCAGCCGGGGCAGCTTCCACGGCGTCTCCTGATCGGCCGCCAGCGCCGCCGTCGCGGCCTCCGGCGCATCCTCGAGGCCGGCCAGCGGGGCGAGCGCCCGCAGCGCCGCCAGCTGCCGTGAGCACTCGTCCCAGCCCTGCGCGAGCGCGGCGTAGCCGGACGGCAGCCGTGGCTCGGCCGCGGCGCCGGCGGCGGACCTCGCGCTGAGCAGGGCCGCCCACTCCGCCTGGGCCTCGCGGCGCAGCGCGCGCCGCTCGCGGAACCCCCGACCGGGCTGGCCCGCCTGGTGGAGCAGTGCGAGGACCCGAGTCAGCCGGGTCCGTTCGGGATAACTGAATGCGCCCGCATCGGGCAGGCCCAGTTCGGCCGCCGCGGCGGCCAGCCGGGCAGCCACCTGCGGCAGCGTCCGGCTGGAGAGGGTCACGGCGAGCTCGATGGCCTCGTGCGCCTGGGCGCGAGTGCCGATGGCGGCGCCGAACCAGGGGGTGCTGCCCGGGCGCATCGCGAAGCCGCCGAGCCGGGTGAACTCGCGCAGCTCGTCGCGGATCTCGTCGGCCAGTGTCGGGGGTGATCTCCTCCGGCGCGGACAGCCGCGCGCTGACCCGGGCCGCCTCGCCGGCGCCGAGCAGCGCCGACTGCACCTGGTAGGCCGACAGCCGCCACGGCTCGTGCACCCGGTGCAGCGCGGCCGCGTGCCGCCGCAGCCGCTGCTGGCGGTCGGTCAGGCGGCGGTGCAGCGCGGTGGTGTCGGGTGCGGTCGCGTGCTCGGCCAGGTCGAGGGTGGCGCCGAGGTCGGCCGCGATCCGCTGCCGGTCGCGGGCGCCCTCATGGATATCGAGGACCAGGTCGCCGAGGTTGACGCCGACGAGCCGGGACAGCACGGCGTCGATCGCGGCGCGCTTCTCGGCCACGAACAGCACCTTGCGGCCGCGGGCGACCATCGCGGCGATGAGGTTCGCGATCGTCTGGCTCTTGCCGGTGCCGGGCGGGCCGTGGATGACCAGACTGCGCCCGGCCACCACCGAGTCGATGGCGCTGCGCTGCGAGGAGTCCGCGTCGAGGACCGAGTAGTCGTTCTCCGGCGCGTCGACGTCCTGGCCAAGGCGCCGACCGAGATCGGCGTCGCGATCTGGTTCGGCCGCCACCAGCTGCTGCGCGTACGCGTCGCCCGCGATGGCGGCGACCAGGTCACTGTCGGCGAGCAGGTCGCCGGCCGCCTCGAGGTCGCGCACCATCGGCAGCTTGGCGTAGGTGAACGTGCCGATGACCTTGCGTTTCTCGATCGCGAAACCCGGAATCTCGGCGCGGCGCGGCGGCCTTGGCGAGCTGCGCGGCGATCCGCTCCTGGCTGGGCTTCTCGATCACCGCCCCGAACACGCTGGCGAGCTTGTGCAGCAGCACCGGGTTGACCTCGACCTCGTCGTCGAGTGTCAGGTCGAAGTCGTCGTACCTGGCCCTGGTCGGGGTGATCGTCAGACCCCGCAGCAGCACCGGGGCGGCGGGCTCGAGGAACAACTCGTCCCAGCGGGCCAGCCCGGTGGCGAGGTAGCCGGCCCGGATTCCCCGCTCCTCGGTGAGTTCGCGGGCCTTGCGGTAGATCGTCTGCATCCGGTGGATGGCGTCGGCGCGGATGTCCGCGTCCTTGAACAGGCGGGTGAGCCTGCTGCCGCCGGTCTTCTCGAACCGCTCAAGCGCCTCGGGATCGGCGCTGGCGAGGTCGAGGGTTCCGGCCCGGCGGTCCTTGTAGTACAGCAGCGTATTGCGGCCGCCCAGATCGGTCAGCGCGTCGATCCACTGCCGCTGAGCGGCGGCGATCAGCTCCAGGTGACGGGCGTCGTTTGGTTCTGTCACGGGGCCCCTTTCGCGCGGGACCCTTCCGCTTCCCCGTCTGAAAAGCAGCAAACCGAGTTGTCGGGCGGCGACGGAAAGTCAGGAAACCGAGTTCTTGGGCGGCGCGCGTAGCTGATCATTACCATTCTGCGTCGGAACACGGGATAATAGGGCGACGGATCGACACGGTTGTTGTTGGCCGGTGACATCGCGGGCGGGGTCTGGCCGGCCGTGGTTCGCTTGACGTGTGTGCTTAAGGAAGGGGATGCAGCATGGCGGCGATGAAGCCGCGGACGGGCGATGGCCCGCTCGAGGTGACCAAGGAGGGCCGTGGCATCGTGATGCGCGTCCCGCTTGAGGGCGGCGGCAGGCTCGTTGTCGAGCTGTCAGCCGACGAGGCCGCGAAGCTTGGCGCCGCACTGCAGGAGGTGGTCGGCTAGGCCAGCGCCATCGGCCGCGCCGCCGACTCGGAGCGCGGGGCCGCCGATGCGAAGCCCGCGCCCGTTCCTGATGACCGGTTTTATCTTTTGATTGCGGCGAGCATGCCGCCCGCGATGGGCAGCAGCAGCGGAACCAGCCGCTCGTCGGCCGTGACCATATCGGCCAGTTCGCTCGCGCCGTCCTCGGCCGGCCCCGCGCTCGGCGGCAGCGCGTCGTTGAAGACGACGATGCCGCCGACGCGGAGCAGTCGCAGCCCGGCGGTCAGGTAGTCCGGGTAGTGCGCCTGGTCGGCGTCGCAGAACACCAGGTCGTAGGCCCCGTCGGAGAGCCGCGGGAGCACGTCGAGGGCGCGGCCGAGGATCAGGCGGGCCTGATTCGTGGCGAAGCCCGCCTGGGCGAACGACTTGCGCGCCAGCCGGTGGTACTCCGGCTCGGTGTCGACGCTGGTCAGCACCCCGCCGGGGCGCATGCCGCGGAGCAGCCAGATGCCGGAACTGCCGCAGCCGGTGCCGATCTCGACCACCGCGCGGGCGCCGATGGCGGCCGTCAGGAACCGCAGCGCGGCCCCGACGGCGGGCGCAACCGGCACCGTCCCGCCGAGGTCGGCGGCGTTGGCTCGAGCGGTCAGCAGCGGTTCGTCCTCAACCACCTGAGCCGCCTCGTCGTAGTCGATGACTGGCCCCCTTCGAGAAGCTTTCTCAACCGCTGAGCCTAGCCAATTTGGCTGGTCGGTGGAACCTTATGCCGCTGGCCGGTGGAACCTTATGCTAGTGAGGACCGTTAGCTAGTCGATGAGCGAGAGCCTCTTTCTTGTGACAGAACCGGCGATCACCGGGCAAGATGATCGTGACCCCGAGCAGGCCCAGTGGGTGGCACCCAGCTGGGACGAGATCGTGCGCGCTCATTCCGGCCGGGTCTACCGCCTCGCCTACCGGCTCACCGGCAACCAGCATGACGCCGAGGACCTGACCCAGGAGGTCTTCGTCCGCGTCTTCCGCTCGCTCGCCAGCTATACCCCCGGCACCTTCGAGGGCTGGCTGCACCGGATCACCACCAACCTGTTCCTCGACGGCGCCCGGCGGCGGCAGCGGATCAGGTTCGAGGGCCTCGGCGACGAGGTCGCCCAGCGCTTCCCCGGCAGCGAGGCGTCGCCCGCCCAGGCCTGGGACGACAGCCACCTCGACGGAGACATCCAGGCGGCGCTGCAGGCGCTGCCGCCGGATTACCGGGCGGCGGTGGTGCTGTGCGACATCGAGGGGTTCTCCTACGAGGAGATCGCGGCCACGATGGGCGTGAAGCTCGGCACGGTGCGCAGCCGCATCCACCGCGGCCGCGCGCAGCTGCGGGCCGCCCTCGCGCACCGGGAACGGCGGGTGCGGGAGCGATGAGCCATCTCGGAACGCTGATCTCCGCCCTCATCGACGGCGAGCTGGCCGGCGCGGAGCTTGACCGGGCCAACGCCCACCTGGCCGGGTGCGATGTCTGCCGGACCGAGGCGGCGCAGCTGCGGCGGCTCAAGCGCGAGCTCAGCGCGCTGGGCGAGTTCGACGCCGCCGACGACGCGGTGACCGGGCGGCTGCTCGCGATGACCCTGCAGGTCGGCCCGGTCGCGGCCCGTCCGCTGACGCGGCAGCCGGGCCGGCGGGCGCGGCGGCGGCGCGGCCGCTACGTGATGTGGAGCGCGATGTCGATCGTGGTGGTCGGGGTCGGCGCGGCGGCGTTCGGCATGGGGGGCTCGTCTTCCGGCGGCAACGAGCCGCAGATCACCCCCCAGCTTGAGGTGTTCGACATGCAGCACGCGATCACCTCGGGCGATGTCCCCTTCGCGGACCCGTCGAGCACGCGGCTGCCCACGTCCCCGACGCCTCCGAAGCGACGCTCTGAAGGCGTCGAAGGCGTCGAAGCGGGCGTCGGTCAGGGCGTCACTGCGGCCCTCGGCGGAGGCGACCAGGCCGTGAGATCGCCGCCTCGGACTGCTCGTCAGCGCCGTGGTGACGGTTACCATCCCCGGCGTGCTGGCCGTGCTCGCGATTCTCGGGCATGAGCACGCGGTGGCGGGGACCGAGGTGGCGTCGGCGACCGCGCTGGCGCCGACGAGTCCGCCGTCGGCCCGCTCCCGATGGCGCCCGCCAGCACCAACCAGGCGGTGCGGAACTCGATGGCCGGGGTCCAGCGCACGTCGGGCCTGCCGGTGACGGTCTTCAGCGACGTGGCCGCCAGCCAGCAGGCGTACGCGATGCGCCTGCTCGGCCTGGCCGCCGCGGCCGGCCAGGCGACCACCTACCAGGGCGTGGAGGTGACCAGCCAGTCGGGCGTGGACGGGGACGGTGACGGTCGTCTCCCAGGTCTGGCACCAGGGCGGCGGGCTGACCCTGATCCGGACGACGACCGGCGCCGACGCCGGTCGTCTCCTACGACACCGGGGACCGCTCGCCCGCCGGGGTCTTCGGCGTCACCGGCGCCCAGGTAACGCTGCTGGGCAAGCACTACGTCGCCGCGTACCGGGGCGACGGCAGCGTCGAGCGGCATGCCCGCCAGGATCGTCGACGTGTACCGGTTCGACGGCTCCCTGGCCGCGCGGTTCTGGCTGGACACGCGGACCCTGGTGCCGCTGCGGCGCGAGGACTTCGACAGCGCCGGACAAGCTGGTCAGCGATGAGCTGTTCACCCAGGTCCGGTTCGGCCCGCTGACCGAGCAGCCCGACCGCGGCGACGGCCGAGGCGCCGGCGCTGGCGTCATCGCCCGAGTCGGCCTGGGTCAGGGCGGGCTCGCCCGTCACGGTGGTCGCCTCGCTGGCCAAGCGGGGCGTCCGGTTGCCGGGCACCGTGCTGGTCGGCCTGCCCCTGTACGCGGCGGCGTGGAGCGGGACCGGGGCGGGCCAGGTGACCGACCTCGAGTACTCCGACGGGCTGTCGGTCATCTCGCTCTTCGTCCAGCGGGGCACGCTGGCCGCGTCGATGACCGGCTGGGAGCCGCTGAGGCTGGATGGCATCCGCGTCTACGTCAGCGGCCACTCGGTCACCTGGGCCGGGCGGGGCGAGGTGTACACCATGATCGCGGACGCCCCGCCGCAGACGGTCGCGGAGGCCGTCGCGGCGCTGCCGGGCGGCGGGCAGCCGGGCCTGGTGGGCCGGCTCGGCCGCGGCTTCGACCGGCTGGCTCACCTGGTTGATCCGTTCGCCTGACGGTCTAGAGTGGGTGTGAGTGTCGTCCGTTCGACGGAGAGCTGAGTGTTTGACCTATCGATAACCAAGATCCTGGTCTTGGCCGTGATCGCGCTTATCGTCTTCGGTCCCAACGAGCTGCCCAAGGTGGCCTCTCAGGCTGGGCGGATGCTGCGCGATCTGCGGAGGATCGCCGAGGGGGCCAAGTCGGACCTGCGGGAGGGGCTCGGCCCCGAGTTCCAGGACTTCGACTTCGAGGATCTCAACCCGAAGACGTTCGTGCGCAAGCACCTCTTCGACGAGGAAGAGCAGCAGGCGCTGTTCGACCAGTTCAAGGCCACCACCGACATCTCCACCGGGCCGGTCACGGCCGCGGCGGCCGGCCAGCAGAACGGCAACGGCAACGGCGCCAGGACCGTCATCAGGGACGGCGAAGAGCCGCCGTTCGACTTCGAGGCCACCTGACGGTGCGCCACCAGGATCCGGGCCGCCCGCGAGGGCGACCCGGATCTCGCGCGTCCTCGCTTAATTCGGGCTGAGGCTGAGCATCCGGCCGGCCAGGCCACGGCCCTTGCTCGCCAGCGACTCGGCGACCTTGGTCAGCTGCAGCGCGGCCGGCGCGGACGGGTCGGACAGCACCAGCGGCGTCCCGTTGTCGCCGCCCTCGCGGAGCCTGACGTCCAGCGGCACCTGGCCGAGCATCGGCACCGGGGCCCCGGTGAGGTCGGTCAGCGCCGCCGCGACGGCCTCGCCGCCGCCCGAGCCGAAGACGTCCATCTGCTCGCCGCAGTGCGGGCAGAGCAGGTACGACATGTTCTCGATCACGCCGACGATCCGCTGCCGGGTCTGGGCGACGATCGAGCCCGCCCGCTCGGCGACCTCGGCCGCCGCGATCTGGGGGGTCGTCACCACCAGCAGCTCGGCGTTGGGCAGCAGCTGCGCGAGCGAGATCGCGACGTCGCCGGTCCCCGGCGGCAGGTCGAGCAGCAGGTAGTCGAGGTCGCCCCAGTACACGTCGGCCAGGAACTGCTGCATCGCCTTGCCCAGCATCGGCCCGCGCCACACGATCGGCAGGTTGCCCGGCGGCTTGAACATGGCCATGGAGATCACCTTCACGCCGTGCGACGACGGAGGCATGATCATCTTCTCGACCTTGGTGGGTAGCCCGGTGACGCCGAGCATCCGCGGCACCGAGTGCCCGTAGACGTCGGCGTCGACCAGGCCGACCTTGTACCCCGCCGCCGCCAGCGCCGCCGCCAGGTTCACCGTGACCGAGGACTTGCCGACGCCGCCCTTGCCGCTCGCCACCGCGTAGACGCGGGTCAGCGAGCTCGGCTGGGCGAACGGGATCACCGGCTCGGCCTTGCCGCCGCGCAGCTGGGTCTGCATCGCCTGGCGCTGCTCCTCGGACATCACGTCGAGGTCGACCCGGACGCCGGTGACGCCGGGCAGGGCCGCCACGGCGTTGGTGACCCGGGAGGTGATCGCGTCGCGCATCGGGCAGCCGGCCACGGTGAGGTAGACGCCGACGTCGACCCGGCCGTCGGCGCCGACGGACACGGACTTGACCATGCCAAGCTCGGTGATCGGGCGGCCGATCTCGGGGTCGTTGACGCCGGCCAGCGCGGTCGTCACCTGCTCGGTGGTGGGCAGCGGGGAGCTCATGTCCACATGGTATGCGCGGCGAGGCGGCTAAACGCGACGGGCTCCCGCTCTCCCGGCCGCTGACGTAGCCGGCCGGGAGAGCGGGAGCCCAGGGGAAAACACGGTGGCAAGACGCTAGAGCGGCCGGTTATTCGGCGCCGCGTCCCTTCACCACGCCTGTCGCCGCCCTACGAGTCGCCGCCGCTGGCCACGGCGCCGGTCGTCGGGTCGAGGATGAGCGGCCTGAGGTGCGGCTTGACGTTGAAGTCGAGCAGCCCGCCCTTGGCGTAGAGGCTGCCCGAGCTCTTGTCGAACGAGCCCGCGATGTGCTCGCCGCCGAGCCAGTTGTCCTCGATGAACTTCACCACCGAGGCGGTGTTGGTCAGGTTGGAGGAGACGTAGTTCTCCCGCGTGTACGGCGAGATGACGACCATCGGCAGCCGCTGGCTGTAGCCGCAGCGGCCGTTGGTGGTGCCGACCGTCACCGCGACCTCAGTGCACAGCGAGGTGTCGTAGGCGCTCGGGGGTGTGGTCCCGGTGTTGATCCCGGCGTTGGATCCGTTGATGATGACCGGCGCCTGGTGGTCGTACCAGCCGTCCGAGTCGTCGTAGGTGATGACGATCGCGGTCGACGGCCAGTACTTCGACTTCTCGATCGAGTTAATGGTGTTGACCAGGAAGGTCTGCTCGTCGGTCGGGTCGGAGTAGCCCGGGTGGCCGTCCTGGTAGGCCGGCGGCCTTGAGGTAGCTCACGGCCGGCAGCTTGGCGCCGCCGGTGCCGGCCAGGGCGTCGGTGAAGTCCGAGGTGTCGTACTGGTGGTTGGCCTGGTCGGTGTAGCCGATCTCGGCCAGCGAGCTCGGCGCGAGGTGAGCCGGGTTCGCGGTCGACGCGTAGTACTCGAACGGGTTGTGGTGCGGCACGTAGTCGTTGGTCGAGGCGCCGCCGATGTTGGCGTGGGCGGAGCCGCAGACCGGCAGGGCCTGGGTGGTGCCCGGCGCGTCGGACGTGCCGGTCGGCGCGAAGCCGCCCTCGAACCAGCCCCAGGAGACGTTCTTGGCGTCCAGCAGGTCGCCGATGTTCTGCCCGGTCAGCGCGGCCAGGGCGCCGTCCGTGGCGTGGTTGCCGTTGGAGCAGTCGTCGTAGTACGGGTCCTCGTCGCCGTAGAGCGTGCCGAGGCCGGACTTCGAGCTCACGTCAATAACGGCGCTTGACGTCGTCGGCTGGCCGGCGTTGGTCGCGTCCCAGGCCGGGTTGAGCACCTCCGCCCCGCTGGTGTTACCCGAGGTCACGTTGATCGCGCCGGGGCTGGACGGGCCGAACGTAGTGTCCCAGTTGTTGTCGCTCATCGAGTAGTACTGGGCGTAGTTCCACAGACCGGTCACGGTGTTGCCGTCGTAGTAGTCCATGACGATGCCGGGAGTGCAGTACTCGACGCCGCAGCCGTTGGTCGGAATCGTGGACTGGGTCTTCTGGACGAACATGTCCATCTTCCCGTTGTCCTCGGCCTGCTGCTCCGCGGTGTAGCCGTGGTTCTGGTCCGAGGTGAGCGCCTCGGAGTGGGTCAGCCGCTGCGGGTTGTACTCGTTCGGGTTGTCCGTCAGCAGCGGGCCGATCGGGCCGCTCTTGGTGATCTTCGAGTAGAGGCCGTTGACGGTCGGCGTGCCCTTCTTGGCGGTGAACGTGGTGCCGTCCCCGGGCGTGTTCGTCGCGTAGGGGTAGGTGCCGAAGTAGTGGTCGAACGATACGTTCTCGTCGAAGATCACCACGACGTGCTTGATCGGGGTCGCGGTCTTGTTGTGGTAAAGCGATGCGGACACCTTCGCGGGGACGTGGTATCCGGCGAAGGACACCTTCGCCGCGCCCGTGCTCGCGCTCGCCGCGGTGGCGCCCGCCGCCGCGCCGGCGCCGAGGACTACCGCCGCCGCGACCGCGACATACGGTCGAAGCCGCCGTCGCCTGCCACCGGCTACTGGGCTGATGCCCATTCCTAGCCTCCTGAGATTCTGCTTGCCTTCATCGGCAGGCGCCACGGATGGCCCCCGCCGGGGAGCGCTCGGGCGCAACCCCGTGCCAGACGGTCTCATAGTTGTTTTACGTGCCAACGCGGTCAATCTGACGCGCAGGCAAACGGGAAGCCAACAATTAGTGCAGGGGCAGACGACGCTTAGAGTTTCCTCCGTGCTCGGATTGGCCGATCAGCGCCGGGGCGTCGTCAGCGCCGGGGCGTGGTGGGCGCCGGGGGCGTGGTCACGCCAGCATCGCCCGGCCGTAGTAGTCGCTCGGCCCGGTCACGCCGGGCAGGGCGAGGAAGTAGCCGCCGCCGAACGGGCTGATGTAGTCGACCAGCGGCTCGCCGACCAGCCGGGTCTGCACCGCCGCGAACTGACGCCCGATGTCCTGCTGGAAGCAGGTGAAGATGAGCCCCATGTCCAGGTCCCCGACCTGGTCGAGGCCGCGGTCGTAGTTGTAGCCCCGGCGCAGGATCTGGCTGGGCACACTGCCCGGGGTGCGCGGGTTGGCCAGCCGGATGTGCGCGGTCAGCGGGACCACGTCGCCGGTCGGGTCGTTCGCGTAGTCCGGCGTCGCGAATATCGAGTTGCCGTCGAGCGGGAAGCCGCTCGGACGCCGCCGCCCGATTATCGTCTCCTGCTCGCCCATGTCCACCCGGTCCCAGAACTCGACGAACATCCTGATCAGCCGGACCACGAAGTAGCTGCCGTCGGCGGTCCAGGCCGGCTCGCGGGCCGCGCCGCGCTCCACCCACACGAGCGAGTCCATCGCCGCCCGCGACGTCACCGACGGGTTCGCGATGCCGTCCATGAACCCCATCAGGTTGCGGGGCACGGTGCCGGACGGCCGGGCGGGCGAGCAGAAGCCGTCGATCCGCCAGTTCGCCTGCATGCCGCCGCGGGTGTTCTTGGCGATGTCCCGCAGCGCGTGCACCACGGTGTCCGCGCTCCCGGCGCTGAGCTGGAGGATCAGGTCGCCGCCGCACTGGGCCGGGTCGAGGTTGTCGTTGGGGAACGACGTCATCGGAACCAGGTGGGCCGGCTGCCGGGACGCGAGCCCGTACCGGTCGTCGAAGAGCGTCGAGCCGACCCCGAACGTCACCGTCAGCCCGTTCGGCGTCACCGTCGGACCGAGCACGCCCGAGTCCGACGGCGGCCCGCCGATGCCGACCACCGGCGGCGGGCCGCCCGCGGTCAGGAACCGGGCGCGGTCGGTCACCGTCTGGAACAGCTCGACCAGCTCGGCCCGGCTCTGCGCGGTCACGTTGAACGACACCACGGCCGTGGCCGGGGACGGCTTGGGCAGGATGCCGGCCTGGTGCTTCCCGTGGAACGGGACCGCCGGCAGCAGCCCGTCGACGGCGGCCTCGTTGGCGGCGCCGGCCGGGTCGGCCGGGGCGCCGCCCCGGTAGGCGTACCCGGCCGCCGCGCCCGCGGCGCCGCCGGCGATCACGCCGCCCGCGACCCCGCCGGCCAGCCCGCGCAGGAACGATCTCCGGGCGGGCGCCGGGGCCGGCCTCGACGGCGCCGTCGGCCGCGATTTAGGCGATGCAGGCGGTTCAGAAGGCATTGAGGCTGTTCCTCGGTTCGGTGATGGCCGCGATCGGGGCGAGTTCCTGCAGCACCCGCCCGCAGGCGGCGTCGATCGCCTGCCGTGCGGAGCCCGACAGGGCCGACTCCGGGATCCACCACCCGTCCGGCCGCCGTTCCTTCTCCAGCAGCGACCGGAGCTGGTCCAGCCCCGAGTAGACCTCGGGCAGCCCGGGATACCTGGTCGCGAGCAGCGGGTACAGCAGGGCGAGCAGCACCCGGCTGGCGCTGACGGCGGCGACCGTGCTCGCGAGGGTGGTGCCGCTGCCGTAGTCGTCGCGGGAGGTGAGCTGGAACTCGAGCGCGTTCTCGATGACCTCGTGGGCGCGCCGCCCGAGGTCGGAGAGCGTGACCTCCTGCGTCGGCCACCAGACCGCGAGCTGGTCGACGTAGCGGTTGAGCGCGGCCGCGACCGGGGCGAGCGACGTCAGGGACTGCCCGTGCCACAGCCCGTACTCCAGCCGGTAGAAGCCGGTCCACTGCGGGCTGCTCACCCCGACCGCGTCCGCCCGGCCGTCGATCTCGATGTCGAACTTCCCGAACGCGCCGTAGGCGTCGCCGAGCGTCTCGTACTGCAGGTGCGCCGTCAGCCAGTCCCGGCGCGCGGCGGCCAGGTCACCGCTGCGGACGGCGGCGGCGAGCGTCGCCGTCTCCGGCGCCATCACCTTGATCGCCTCCTCCTCCTCGGTCACGTACTTCTTGGCCAGGGGGATGAGCTCGTTGTAGGTGATCGGCATGATCGCCGGGGTGCCGGCCGTGTGCCCCGGCACGGTGACCGTGGCCCCCTGCTGGGGGTTGAAGTCGGCGAACGAGCAGAGGAAGGCGTACGTGCCCGACCCGACGTCGAGGCTCATCGGCGTGACGGTGGCGGGGCCGGTGTTCTCGACCTCGGCGTAGATCGCGCCGTTGGCCGGGTCGACCAGGTCGACATCGGCGCCGCCGGTCCCCTGGTTGTTGATCTCGAACGTGTGCCAGCCGGGCTTGTCCAGGTGCCAGGTCCCGCCGCACTGGCTGCTGCTGATGGTGATCTCGTTGGCCGGCTGGCCGCCGCTGCCGCCCGAACCGCCGCCGGAACCGCAGGCGGCGAGGCTCGCCGCGAGCGCCGCGCCCGCAACGGCGAACTGCCCGGCGACGCGCAGGGGTCTGGTGCCCATGACCACAAACGATAGGCACCGTTTGGGCGGTGATGTCCGCCGGAGACGGTGCTGAGCTCAAACGTTCACCTGCTCCTCAACTGCCGGACATCAAAAAGTCAAAGACGCACAACCATTTATCCCGAACGGACCCGGCTGACTCCCGCCCCTCAATTCCCCTGCCCCGCGCGATATCGTGCCCAGGTGGACGTAGACATCACCGTGGACAGCGCCTTCCGGCCGCGCCGGACCTGCATGTCAGTGCCCGCGAGCAGCGAGCGGTTCCTGGCCAAGGCCCGGGACGTGGCCGCCGACGAGGTGATGCTCGACCTCGAGGACTCCGTCGCCCCGGCCGCCAAGCCCGCCGCCCGCGAGCTCGCCGTGGCCGCGCTGCGGGCGGGCGGTTTCGGCCGCAAGCTGGTCGCGGTCCGGGTCAACGGAGCGACCACGCCGTGGGCCTACCAGGACGTGATCGCGGTGGTCGGGTCCGCCCCCGGCGTGGTCGACTCGCTGGTGCTGCCCAAGGTCAGCTCGCCCGCGGCCGTGGTCTGGCTCGACGTGCTGCTCGGCCAGGTCGAGCAGGCGGCCGGGCGGCCGGCCGGAACGGTCAGGATCGAGGCCCAGATCGAGGACGCGGCCGGGCTCGCCGCGGTCGAGGCGATCGCGGCGTCGTCCGGGCGGCTGGTCTCGCTCGTGTTCGGCCCGGCCGACTTCATGGCGTCAATCGGGATGCGCTCGCTCACCGTGGGCGGGCAGCCGGAGGGCTACGCGTTCGACGCCCACCACTACCCGCTGATGCGGATGCTGGTCGCCGCCAAGGCCAACGGCCTGCAGGCGATCGACGGCCCGTACGCCAAGATCGGCGACGCGGTCGGCCTGCGCGAGGCGGCGACCAGCGTCGCCGCGCTCGGCTTCGACGGCAAGTGGGTGCTGCACCCGGGCCAGGTCGATGTCGTCAACGAGGTGTTCACCCCGTCGGCGGCGGACTACGCGCGCGCGGTCCGCATCCTCGGCGCCTACCGGCAGGCGACCGAGGTCGACCGGCGCGGCGCGGTGATGCTCGACGACGAGATGATCGACGAGGCGTCCCGCAAGATGGCGCTCGCGGTCGCGGCCAAGGGCGAGGCGGCCGGGCTCCCGAGGCCGAGCTAGCCGCCGGGTCCCGCCGCCCCGCCTGGCCGCTTCGCCGCCCCGCCCGGCCGCCCCGCGCGGTGGCTTCGCCGCCTCGCGCAGCCGCTTCGCGGGCCGCGCCCGCCGGCCCCCTCCCGGCCGCCCGCCAGGACGTGTGCAATCACGTCCGGTTGGGTAGGAATGGGCGCAGCGTGATGGACAGAGCGGTATGCCCGCGTTGCCGAAGCCTTGCGCACGCCCCAACGGTGTGGACCAGCGCATGGTGCTGCGACCTGCACGGCGAGATCGCGCCGCTGGCCCCGGCCCGGCTGCCGTCGCGTGACGGCCTGCAGCTGCTTACCAGCCACACCACCGTGCCGGTCTGGCTGCCCTGGCCGCTGCCGGCGGGCTGGCTGGTCAGCGGGTTCACCGGGGCCGGGGACGAACGCACCGGCGCCCGCGCCTCGGCGGTCGCGCTGTCCGGCCCCAACCCGCTCGGCGGCCCGGCCGACCTGCTGATCATCGCCGAGGAGCCGGGCGTCGGCCTCGGCGCCGGGCTGGCCGGGCTGCCCGGCCCGGACCCGGGCGACGGGTTCGCCCGCCGGGCGCCGCACGCCGCCGTCCGGGTCGCCAACCACGAGGCGCCGCTGTGGGTGGTGGAGTCGGACGGCAAGGCCGTGTTCGTCGGCGAGGTCGCCGCGAGCTGGGTCTGGCTCGTGCTCTGGCCCGACACCGCGGGCGCGCTCCTGGTCGAGCCGCTGCCGCTGCGTGACCTGCGCGATCCCGAGCAGGAGCTGGACCTCCCGTTCGGCGCCCTCTGCACCCGGCTCCCGGTCTTATCTTCCCCGCTCGCTGTAATTCCCCGCTCGCTGTAACTCCCCGCTAATTCGCCGCCGCCGGCGCTCTGGGCCGCTGCCTGCTCCCTCGTCGTTCGGTCGCTACGCTCCCTCGCTCCTCGGTCCGCCGGCAGCGGCGCGCCCTTTGGCTCGCGGGGAGGACCAGAACGAAGAGCCGATACGATTGCCGCCGTGCGCATCGACCTGCATGTTCATAGCAACGCCTCGGACGGCACCGACGACCCGGCCGAGGTGGTCAGGCGCGCCCGCGCGGCCGGCCTCGACATCGTGGCGCTGACCGACCACGACACGCAGGCCGGGATCGCCGCCGCCCGTGACGCCCTGCCGGCTGGCCTGACGCTGGTCCCGGGCATGGAGCTCTCCTGCCAGTTCGACGGGCGGAGCGCTCACCTGCTTGGCTACCTCTTCGATCCGGACAACGCCGAGCTGGCCGCCGAGACGGCCCAGATCCGCGACGACCGCACCTACCGCGCGAAGGCGATGATCGCCAAGGCGCGCGAGCTTGGCGCGGACGTCACCTGGGACCAGGTGGCCGCCATCGCGGACGGCGCCGTCGTCGGCCGCCCGCACATCGCCCGCGCGCTGGCGGCGGCGGGCGTGGTCGAGACGCCGGCCGACGCGTTCACGGACGACTGGATCGCCGACGGCGGGCGCGCCTTCGTCGACCGCTACGCGGTCGACCTGCCCCGCGGTATCGCCCTGATCAGGGCGGCCGGCGGCGTCCCGGTGCTGGCCCACCCGCGCTCGCCCGGGTACGAGATTGCCGATGAGGTCATCGCGGCGCTCGCCCACGCCGGGCTGTGCGGCATCGAGGTGTTCCACCCCGACCACGACGAGGACGAACGGGTCCGGCTGTCGGGGCTGGCGCAGTCACTGGGGCTGATCGCCACCGGCGGCAGCGACGACCACGGATCGTTCAACGACCACGGCCTCGGCCTGGCGACGACGCCGCCAGCAGAGTACGAGCTGCTGCTCGCCCTGGCCGGGCCCCGGCCATGACGTTCTTCCTGCAGGCGTTCGTCACCCTCTTCGTGATCATCGACCCGCCCGGCATCGTCCCCCTGTTCCTCGGTCTCACCCGGGGCCGGTCGGTGCGGACCAGGCGGCGGCTCGCCTGGCAGGCGGCGGTGGTCGCGTTCAGCGTGATCGTGGCGTTCGCGCTATTCGGCCGCGTGATCCTGAACTACACGCAGGTGCAGCTGGCCGCCCTCGAGGGCGCGGGCGGCCTGCTCCTGCTGCTCGTTTCGCTGCAGCTGCTGACCGGCAAGACCGAGGAGCCGACCTCCAGCGAGCGGGCGAAGACCAACGTCGCGTTCGTGCCGCTGGGCACGCCGCTGCTGGCCGGACCGGGCGCGATCGTGGCCACGATGCTCTACGTGCAGCGGATCCACCACCCGCTCAACGTGGTCGCGCTCGCCCTCGCGATCGCCGGGGTCGCGCTGGCGGCGTGGCTGTCGATGCGGTTCGCCGAGGTCATCCACCGCGTCCTCACCGACAACGGCGTGGAGCTGCTGACCAGGATCGCGGGCCTGCTGCTGTCCGCCATCGCCGTCCAGCTGGTGGCCGAATCCGCCCTCGCCTTCGCCGCCCAAGCCAAATAATCGGGGTAATCCAGGTAATAGAGTGGCTCCGGGCAGTATGGGTCGGCGCCTGGCTCAGGCGCTCGGTGCGGAGGTGCGGTTCGTGGACGCTCGGGTGGAGCGCATGTGGTCACCGCAGATTGCGGAGCAGCAGGACGTGGCCGCGATCGGCGCGGAATGCAACGGGTGGCTGATCGGGGACGACGACGAGGTGATCGTCATCGATCCCGGCGATGACCCCGAAGCCGTGTTTGAGCAGGTCGGGGACCGCGAGATCGTCGCCGTGATCTGCACCCACGGGCACGAGAGGCACGTGGCGGCGGCGGTCGAGGTGGCCGAGCGGGACGAGGCGCCGGTGGCGCTGCACCGCTCCGACCGGCTCTTCTGGCGGATGTCTCACGCCGACGTCCAGCCGGAGATCGAGATGGCGCACGGCGGCCGGTTCGAGGTGGCCGACGTGGCCCTCGAGGTCATCCACACGCCGGGCCATACGCCGGGCTCGGTGAGCCTGTACTGCGAGGATCTCGAGCTCGTGTTCACCGGCGACACGCTGGTGGCGGTCGGGCCGGTCCCCCACGAGGGGGACTACCCCGACTTCGCGGGCCAGCTCACCGCGATCGGCGAGCGCCTGCTCGACCTCCCGCCGGAGACCAGGGTGCTGCCCGGCCACGGCGAGGAGACCACGATCGCCGACGCCGCCAAGCGGTTCGACGGCTGGGTGACGGCCGGGCCGACGATCACGGATCTGTAGTGGAGCAACTCGGCTTCGAGGGCATGCCGAGGCGTCTCTACTCGTGCACCCCGACCCGGCTGGCCACCTGGCTGGACTGCCCGCGCCGGTACCGGATGAGCTACCTCGACCGGCCGGTGGTGCCCAAGGGGCCGCCCTGGGCGCACAACAGCGTCGGCGCGAGCGTGCACAACGCGCTGGCCGGCTGGTGGCGGCTGCCGTTGCCGAGGCGGACGGTGGAGGCGGCGGGCGGGCTCGTCACCCAGGGCTGGATCAGCGAGGGCTTCGCGACCAGCGCCCAGTCGGCGCGCTACCGGGACTGGGCGCGCGGGCTGGTCGAGCTCTACGTCGCCGGCCTCGACCCGGCCGACGAGCCGGTCGGGGTGGAGCGGACGGTGGCGACGCGAACCGAGGTGATCGCCGTCTCCGGTCGGATCGACCGGCTCGACGCCCGGCCGCGGGCCGACGGCGCGGACGGCACCGAGCTCGTCGTGGTCGACTACAAGACCGGCCGCCACCTGCTCTCGGTGGACGACGCCCGCAGCTCGCTCGCGCTCGCGCTGTACGCGATCGCGGCCTCGCGTACCCTGCACCGCGACTGCCGGCAGGTTGAGCTCCATCACCTGCCGAGCGGTCAGGTGCTCACCTGGACGCACACCGACGAGGCCCTGCGGCGGCACCTGGGCCGGGCCGAGCAGGTGGCGGAGGAGTGCGCCGAGGCCGACGAGCGGATGCGCGCGCAGCTCCCCGTGGCCGACTATGACGAGGTGTTCCCGCCGAGGCCGTCGTCGCGCTGCGGCTGGTGCGACTACCAGCGATCCTGCCCCGAAGGCCAGCAGGCGGCCGCCCCGCACCGCCCCTGGGACGCCCTGGCCGAGCTGTAAGACGCCGACCGGCTTCGCCCGGCCCGGCCCCGGCATCGACCCCAAACGCGACCTGTCGGCTACGCCATCGACCCGAAACGCAACCTGTCGGCTACGCCAGCGACACCAATTGGCGCTGTCGATGGCGTCGACGACCGGTCAGCAACCCTGTCGGCTACGCCAGCGACAGCTGGGGGCTAGCGCTCGGCGGCGTTCCAGAACGTGGTCAGGGCGTGCGCGGTGGTGGCCGGGGCCTCGACGTTCGGGTTGTGCGCGGCGGCCGGGATGCAGGTCCGCTCCGCGTTCAGCCGGACGGCCATGTCCTGCTGCTCATTCGTCGGCCAGGCGTTGTCGTCCTCGCCGTAGAGAACGAACGTGGGGATCGACCTGGCGGCGAGATCCTCGGTCCTGTCCTCGGCCTTCAGTAGCTGGTCGGCCATCGTGACCAGGCCGGTCGGGTTGTTGGCGAGCATGCGTTGCTCAAGGAACGCCACCACCGGCGCGGCAACCCCGGCCTTCACCGCCTCGCGCTTGAGCGAGCCGTGCCACAGCTCCGCGACCTTGCCCTTGAGATCCGCCGTCGGCGTGCCGTCGAGGTAGTTAAGCAGGCGGTGCAGTTCTTCCGCGCGAGCGCCCGGCAGCGCCGCCGGGCCGGAGCTGAGCAGGGTCAGCGAGGCCGGCGAATAACCGTCGAGGACGGCCGCGCGCGCCACCAGCCCGCCGAAGGAGTGGCCGAGCAGGTGCGACGCCTCCGTCGCCTCGGCCACCGCGGTGACGTCGGCCCCGAGCTCGGCCAGGTCGTAGCCGCCCGGGTCGTCGGCGCCTTCCGTCTGGTACTGGCCCCGCAGGTCGATCGCGACTACCCGGCGGCCCGCGGCGGCGAGCTGACCGAGGATCGCGATGAAGTCTTCCTTGCTCCCGGTGTACCCGGGGATGAGCAGGGCGGACCCGAGCTCGCAGGGACCGGCGGCGGGCATCGCGTCGAGCGCGGCGAAGCTGCCGCGAGCCGTCTCGACGGTCGTGGGCCGCGTCCCTTCCGGCAGTTCAAGGGAGGTGGGGGTGGACATGTCAGGACTCTGCGGCCGCCTCATGACCCAGGTCGCGGCCGCCGCGGGTGCGGCGCCTGCGCGGGCGGGGGGCGGCGGCGCCGGCCGTGGTGTCGTCGGGCGCCTTGGCCGTCGTGGCTTCCGGAGCGCGGGCGCCACGGGAGGACCCGTCGTCGCCCGACTTCCTGCTCCTCGAGCGGCTGCTGGGGCGGGGGGCCTTGGACCGGGTCTTGCCGGTTTCGCCGAGATCCTCTTCCACCTCGGCGGCGAGCCCGGCCCTGGCGCCGCGTAGCTCGCGGGGGAGGGTGCCGGTGACGCCCGGCGGGATCGACAGATCGGTGAACAGGTGCTCGGACGTCGAGTAGGTCTCGGCCGGCTCGGGCTGGCCGAGGCCGAGCCCGTCGCTGATGAGCTTCCACCGGTGCAGGTCGCGCCAGTCGACGAACGTCACCGCGACGCCGGTCCGCCCGGCCCGGCCGGTGCGGCCGATCCGGTGCACGTACGCCATCTGGTCGTCCGGGCACTCGTAGTTGATCACGTGCGTCACGTCATCCACGTCGATGCCGCGGGCGGCCACGTCGGTGGCCACGAGGACGTCCACCTTGCCGGTGCGGAACGCGCGGAGCGCGCGCTCGCGCTGGGCCTGGCCGAGATCGCCGTGCACGGTCGCGGCGGCGAAGCCGCGTTCGGTCAGCGCGATCGACACCTGGTCGCAGGCGCGCTTGGTCTGGCAGAAGACCATCGCCAGACCCCGGTCCTTGGCCTGCAGAACCCGCGCCAGGACCTCGATCTTGTCCAGGTGATGAGTCCGGTAGACGAACTGGGTGGTGAGCGGCGGCGGCGCCGACTCGTCGAGCCCCTCGGCGCGGATGTTGGTCGGCTGCCGCAGGTGCCTGCGGGCGAGCGTCACGACCTCGCCGGGCATCGTCGCGGAGAACAGCATGGTCTGGCGGCCGTCCGGGGTGAGCCTCAGCAGCCGCTCGACGTCGGGCAGGAAGCCAAGGTCGAGCATCTTGTCCGCCTCGTCCAGGACGAGCGCGCGGATCTGGCTGAGGTCGAGGTTCTTGCGGTTGGCGAGGTCGAGCAGCCGCCCCGGGGTGCCGACGACAATGTCGACGCCGGCCGCGAGGGCGTCGATCTGCGGTTCGTAGGCGCGCCCGCCGTACACGGTGAGCACCCGCGCGCCAAGCTGCGCGCCGGCCTGCTTGATGTCGTCGGTGACCTGGATCGCGAGTTCGCGGGTGGGGACGATCACGAGCGCGGCCGGCTGCTTGGCGGCGCGTTCGCCCGCCAGCGTCGTAACCAGCCGGTGCAGGATCGGCACGCCGAAGGCCAGGGTCTTGCCGGTGCCGGTGCGCGCCTGGCCGATGATGTCCTGGCCGTTCATGGCCAGCGGCAGCGTGAGCGCCTGGATCGGGAACGTTGTGCGTATGCCCGCGGCTTCGAGCGCGCTGCAAATGACCTCGTCGACTCCGAGATCGCGGAACGGCACCGCATGCGTTGGTTGAGTTGTCAGGGGTTCCTCCGTGCGCTGGGTGCCTGGCGCCCGCGTCACTTTAGGCGCGGCGGCGGCTAGACAGCAGCGTCAATGTCAACGCGAACTGGGATGATGGCATTCCAGACGCCCAATTGTTACCCACGGTACCAGACGAACTCCACGGTGCCCTTTAAACGATGTTGCTTAGACGATGTTGCCGAATCCCACCCGACGGGCCTGGTCGGTGCTGAACTCGACGTAGGCGATCTTCTCGGCCGGGATCAGCACCCGGCCGCCCTTCTGCGTGTTCAGGGCGAAGATGCCCTTGCCGTCCTTGGCGGTCAGGGCGGCGGTCAACTCGCGCTCGACCTCCTCGGCCGTCGCCTCGCTCTCGTACACGAGCTCGCGCGGCACTGACTGAATTCCGATCTTGACGTCCATGTGTCTCCCTTAGCCTTGGTCGGTGGCCCGCGGCCAGCCGCTGATCCCGCGCCAGGCCAGCCGCGCGACGAGCTGCTCGGCGACCTCCCTGGGGATGGTGCCAACCGTGTTGAGCCAGTACCTGGCGCTGACCTGGGCCATGCCGAGGAGCCCGATGGACAGCAGGTGAGCCTCGTCGTCGGCGAGCCCGGCGTCCTCCTTGATCACCTGGCTGATCATGTCGGCGCAGCGCTGGTCGGCCGCCTCCAGGCGCTCGCGGACCGCTGGCTCGCTGGTCAGGTCGGACTCGAAGACGAGCCGGAAGGTGCCGGTGTGCTCGGCGATGTACTCATAGTAGGCCGCGAACGTCGCGTTGACCCGCTGCCGGTTGTCGGCGGTGGAGCGCAGCGCCGCCGCCACCGCTTCGATCAGCCGGTCGACGCTCTCGTCGAGCAGCGCCAGGTACAGCTCCTGCTTGCCCGGGAAGTGCTGGTAGAGGACGGGCTTGCTGACCCCGGCGCGGTCGGCGATCTCGTCCATCGCGGCCGCGTGGTAGCCGCGCGCGACGAAGACCTCCAGGGCCGCGTCGAGCAACTGGCGGCGGCGGGCCAGCCGTGGCAGGCGGGTCCCCCGAGGGCGGGCGGTTGAAGCGGCGGTCACGCTGGTCTCCGGGTGCAGGCGATGGTTATTAACGATAGTCCTCGTCGTCGTATCCCGCGTCCCGCGTTTGCTCGGCTGCGTCCGCCGCATCGACCTCGAGGGGCGTTTCCTCCAGCTCCTCCTCGTCGTCGGCGTCCTCATCGTCCGCGAGCGGGCGGGCCTGCTCGGCCGCGTCCTCGCCGGGTGTTTCCATGTTGAGCTCACTCACTGCGAGACCTCCCGTGTGTCCGTAGAAGCGCTGCCCTGTCCCATCATCGCAGTCCGGTGGCGGGACGGCCGGGCGGCCGGGCAACGGAATCGGCCTTCGAAAGCGTGGCCGAACCAGTAAAACCGGACAACACTGCAGGTATCAGCAGGGGCATGTTCGGGGTAGACACTAAGGCATGCGGAGCATCTGGGCTGGGGCGATCTCATTCGGCATGGTCGTGATCCCGGTCAAGCTCTACGCTGCCACCGAGCAGCGTGACGTGGCGTTCAGGCAGGTCCACGCCGAGGACGGCGGCCGGGTCCAGTACCGCCGGTTCTGCTCGCTTGACGGCCAGGAGGTCGCCTACTCCGACGTGGCCAAGGGCTACGAGCTGGCCACCGGCGACGTCGTGGTGCTGACCGACGACGACCTGAAGGAGCTGCCGCTGGCGACGGCCAAGCGGATCGACGTGCTGCACTTCAGCCCGGCCGGCCAGCTGGACCCGATCCTGTCCAACAAGGCCTACTACCTGGAGCCGGAGCCCCCCGGGGTCCGCGCCTACGCGCTGTTCAGAGACGCGCTCGAGCGATCGGGGCGGGTGGCCGTGGCCAAGGTCGCGATCAGGCAGCGGGAGGCCCTGGCGGCGCTGCGGGTACGGGACGGCGTGCTCGTCCTCGAGACCCTGCTCTGGCCGGACGAGGTGCGCACAACCGGACTTCAAGTTCCTCGACGAGGACGTCGACGTCCGGTCGCAGGAGCTGAAGATGGCCGCCTCGCTGATCGACACGATGACCGAGGACTTCGATCCGTCGCTCTACAAGGACGCCTACCGGGAGGCGCTCGAGGCGCTCGTGCAGGCCAAGATCGAGGGCAACGAGGTGGTCAGGCCGGTCGGGCCGACCGCGCCCGCGGGCAAGGAAGGCGGCCCGGCCGACCTGGCGGAGACGCTGCGCGCCAGCGTCGAGGCGGCCAAGGCGAACCGGGCCAAGACGTCAGACAAGACGTCAGCCAAGACGTCAAACAAGACGTCCGACGAGGCGGCCGACGACTCCGAGCCGCGGCCAAGGCGCCCAAGCCGCGCAGGCCCGCCTCGCCGCGCAGGAAGGCGTCGGCGTGACGACCGATCGGCCGCTCCGGCACTGGCCCGGGCGGATGGTGGATCTCGGCGGCGAGCAGGTCCACGTGGCCCATCCGCCGTGGTCGGCGGACGGCGACAGGGACCTGGTGCTCTGCCTGCACGGGATGTCGGGCGCGGCCACGAACTGGACCGACCTGATGGCCGAGCTCGCCCCCGACTTCGACTGCGTGGCGGTTGACCTGCCGGGATCCGGACGCTCGGCACCGCCGGCAAGGCGGTCCGGCTACGCGATCCGGGCGCTCGCGGCGACTGTGAGCAGGCTCATCGAGGCGCTGGACCGCGGTCCGGTCCATCTGATCGGCAATTCGATGGGCGGTGCCGTCTCCATCAGGATCGCCGCCTCCCGCCCGGACCTGGTGAAGACGCTCACGCTGGTCTCGCCGGTGCTCCCCGACCGGCGGCCGCACCGCGCGACGGCGCACTTCCCGCTCCTCACGCTGCCCTATCGTGGGCGCCGCCCTGGTGCGCCGCTGGGCGCTGGTGCCGGCCGAGAACCGGGTGGCCGGCGTGTACAGCACCTGCTACTACGACCCGGCCGCCGTGCACCCCGACCGGTTCGCGCAGGAGGTGGCCTCGCTGCGCAGGCGCGACGAGCTCGGCTACGACGCGGCCACGCTCGTCGGCGCCGCGCGAACCCTGGTCGCGGAGACGCTGGCGCCCCGGCGGCGGTCGCTGTGGCGGGCGGCCGAGCGGGTCGAGGCGCCGACGCTGGTGCTCTTCGGCAGCCACGATCGGCTGGTGAGCCCGGCGCTGGCCGTCCCGGCCGCGCGCGTGTTCAGGCACGCGCAGATCGAGGTGCTCCCGCGCATCGGGCACATAGGGCAAATGGAGCGGCCGGATCTGGTCGCCGCCCGGTTCCGTGAGATGGTGGACAGGACGGGAATGCCGGGTGGCGGAACCCGGTTGACGCCAGACGAACTGACTTCAACCTGACTGGAGTTTGCACAGTGTCGCTGCCACCGCTCGTTGAACCGGCCGCGGATCTGTCGGTCGACGAGGTGAAGCGCTACTCGCGCCACCTGATTATCCCCGACGTGGGCATGGCCGGGCAGAAGCGCCTGAAGAACGCGAAGGTTCTCGTCGTGGGCGCGGGCGGCCTCGGCTCGCCGGCCCTGCTCTATCTGGCCGCGGCGGGCGTCGGCACGCTCGGCATCGTGGACTTCGACACGGTCGACGAGTCGAACCTGCAGCGCCAGATCATCCACGGCGTCTCCGACGTGGGCAAGTCCAAGGCCGAGTCCGCCAAGGAGTCGATCGCCGAGGTCAACCCGTACGTCAACGTGATCCTGCACAAGGAGCGCCTGGACTCCGACAACGTGATGGAGATCTTCGCGCCGTACGACCTGATCATCGACGGCACGGACAACTTCGCCACCCGCTACCTCGTCAACGACGCCGCCGTGCTGCTGCACAAGCCGTACGTGTGGGGCTCGATCTACCGGTTCGACGGCCAGGCGTCCGTCTTCTGGGCGGACTACGGCCCCTGCTACCGGTGCCTCTACCCCGAGCCCCCGCCCCCCGGCATGGTCCCGTCCTGCGCCGAGGGCGGCGTGCTGGGCGTGCTCTGCGCGTCGATCGGCTCGATCCAGGTCAACGAGGCGATCAAGCTGATCACCGGCATCGGCGAGCCGCTGTCCGGTCGGCTGATGATCTACGACGCCCTGGAGATGTCGTACAAGACGGTCAAGATCAACAAGGACCCGGAGTGCGCCGTCTGCGGTAAGAACCCGACCGTCACCGAGCTGATCGACTACGAGGCGTTCTGCGGCGCGGTCTCCGAGGAGGCCGAGGCGGCGGTCGTCGGCTCGACGATCAGCGCCAAGGACCTGAAGGGGATGCTCGACCGGGGCGACGACATTTTCGTCGTCGACGTCCGCGAGCCGAACGAGTACGAGATCGTCTCGATCCCCGGCGCCACGCTGATCCCGAAGGGCGAGTTCCTGAACGGCTCCGCGCTTGAGCTGATGCCGCAGGACAAGCAGATCGTGCTGCACTGCAAGAGCGGCGCCCGCAGCGCCGAGGTGCTCGCGGTGCTCAAGGCGGCCGGCTTCTCCGACGCGGTGCACGTCGGCGGGGGCGTGCTCGCCTGGGTCAACCAGGTGGACCCCTCGCTGCCCACGTACTAAAACCGGGCGCACGGTAGCCGGCCCCCGCGGGCAGTCCCGCGGGTGCCGGCTACTCGCGTTTACGAGCCCGAGCCCAAGCCCGAACACCGATGTCGAACGGACCCGGCTGACTCCGGTCCGCCCGTTGCCCCGAACGCCGGCCGGCCGGGCGCCGGCCGGGGTGGAACGGCCCGTGAGGGGTATGTCATGAAACGTGCGTGGACGTGCGGGCGCGCCTGGCGGGGAGGGTGCCGTGAAGGGAGACCGCGTGGAGATCGTGGTCGATGCCGGCGAGGGGACCAGAACCTACGAGGTGTCCGCCACCCGGGCCGGGCGGCGGGTCGAGGTGAGCACCGGCCGCGGCGTCGTCGAGGTGACCGAGGTCACCCGCACCGGGACGGCCGTGCGAACCGCGAGGTTCATGGCCAGCCGGGTGATCGCGCTGGTAGAGCACCCCGTCGACACTAGTCAGGCCGATTAGCGGGCATCTGCGCGAGCCAATAGCATGCGCGGATGGAGCTTCTAGAGCCGGTAACGCAGCCGTACGCGTGGGGATCCCACACGGCGATCGCCGAACTTCAGGGCCGCCCCGTCCCGACCGCCCAACCCGAGGCGGAGCTGTGGATGGGAGCGCACCAGTCCGCGCCGTCCGGGGTGGCGCTGCCCGGCGGGGGGCGCACCACGCTTGAGGCGATGATCGCGGCCGACCCGGTGGGCGAGCTCGGCCCGCAGTCGGTGGCGCGCTTCGGCCCGCGGCTGCCGTTCCTGCTCAAGGTGCTCGCGGCCGAGACGGCGCTGTCCATCCAGGTCCATCCGTCACGGCCGCAGGCCGAGGCCGGGTTCCTGGCCGAGAACGAGCGCGGTCTCGCCCCCGGCGACAAGTCCCGCAACTACACCGACGACTGGCCCAAGCCCGAGATCCTGTGCGCGCTCACGCCGTTCGAGGCGCTCGCCGGGATGCGCTCTCCGCAGGACGCGGCCGCGCTGCTGAAGGAGCTCGCGGTCGGTCAGCTCGACCCCGTCACCGCGATCCTGGCCGCCGCCAGCGGGCCGGAGGCGCTGACCGAGGCGCTCGCCGCCATCCTGGCGTGGCCCCCGCAGCGCCGGGCGGCGCTGGTGGCGGACGTGGTCCGCGGCTGCGCGGAGGTCGCGGCCGGGGGCGGCCCGTACGCGGCCGCCTGCGCCGCGGCGGTGCGGCTCAACCAGGAGCACCCGGGCGACCTCGGCGTGATCGCGTCGCTGCTGCTCCGGCACTCGGTGCTGCAGCCCGGGCAGGCGGTCTTCCTGCCAGCCGGGGGACTGCACGCCTACCTGCACGGCACCGGGGTGGAGCTCCTCGGCAACTCCGACAACGTGGTGCGGGCCGGGCTGACCCGCAAGCACATCGACGTGCCCGAGCTCCTCAGGCTGACCGACCCGGCGGTCGCGGTGCCGGTGCTCGAGCCGCGCCCGCTCGGCGGCGGCCTGTTCGTCTACGACTCGCCCGCCCCGGAGTTCCGGCTCTACCGGGCCGAGCTCGGGGCCGGCGAGATCACCCTGCCCGGCTCCGGCGGCGCCAGGATCGTCCTGTGCACCGCGGGCGCGGCGGCGCTCAGGGCCCGCGCCGTCGGGGCCGAGACCGGCGATCTTACGATCGGCCAGGGCGAGTCGTGCTTCATCGCCGCCGCCGACGGCCTGGTCGTCGCGGCCGGCCCGGCGACGGTGGTCATCGCCGCCAGCGGCATCGACCCGGCCCCGCTGGCCTAGCCGGATCGCCCAGCCGGGTCGGGCCATCCAGCCGGGCCATCCACGCCATCCAGCCGGGCCATCCAGCCCGGCCATCCAGCCGGGTCGGCCAAGCGGCGTTTGCCTGCGGACGGGGAGGCGGAGCCTGTCGGCTACGCCAGCGACAGGTTGCGCGGTCTGTCGGCTACGCCATCGACATCGCCTATCCGGGTCGGTGGTGTAGGCGACAGGTGGGCAGTCGGGTCGATGGCGTGGTTGACAGGTGAGCAGCCGGTCTGGGCGTGGGCGATAGCCTCCGCGCTGGGCGAGATCCCGGTCCGGCGGCCGCGCATCGACCCACCGCCATCACTGTCACCACGCGCAACAAGCCGGGCGGACATACGGGTCAGCGTGGGTCTTTCGGGTCGCGCGGTGCCCCCGACGGCACACGTTGACGTCCACGGCCGGAAACCGTCGCCCTCAACGGAACACAATCATGGCTCCCGCCCCGACCGGCCGATCGGCGTCCGCCACGACCGCCCCACCGGCTGACATCCACCACCGCTGCCCCGCAACCGGCACCCACCCCCGCTGTCCCACAACCACAGCCGCCACCACGGGCACACCGCCTCCACGGGCACACCGCCTCCACCCTCCGCCGGCAAACCCGGCCTCGCCGCCGCTTGACCGGCTAAGACCCCGGGATGCCTAGCCCGGGAAGCATCGACGCCAGCCGCCGCTTGACCGGCTAAGCCCCTGGGATATCCAGCCAGGGGAGCATCGACGCGAGCCGGCGGCCGCAAAGCGCCGCGCTCGACTTCACCGCGTCACATTTCACACCCACCGCACTGCACGTGCACAGTGAAACGCAGACTAACGTGCAAAGTAATATGCGGACTCACGTGCATATTGAATTGCCGTAAAACCGCCAGGATCGCATCTAGCCACTGCAAAACAGGACAGTTAGCGTGTTGCGCGAAGATCAATAACGCGACGAAATTGTTCTGGGGCAGGTGGGCATGGCCGGCGTGACGACGATGATCGAGGTGGGACCGCACCGGATCGAGGCGACCGTGTACGGCAGCGGGACGCCGACGGTGGTGATCGAGCCCTCCTTCGGCGGGAGCGCCGCCGAATGGGCGGCGATAGCTGAGCGGATAGCGGCGGAAACGACGGTCGTCGCCTACAACCGCGTCCCCTACGGCGCGAGCAGCCGCGCCCGGGATCGCAGGTCGGCCGGGCAGATCGCGGCCGACCTGGACGGCGTGCTCCGCGACCTGGACATTACCGGCCCGATCATCCTGGTCGGCCATTCCATGGGCGGCGTCTACGCCCGCGCGTTCGCCGCCCGCCACCTGGACCGAGTCGCGGGGATGGTGCTCGTCGACTCCAGCCACGAAGGCCAGTGGGCGGTGCTGCCCGCCCACTACACCCTGAAGAACCGCATGCTCGCGTCGCTTTTCGTGCCGCAACTCGTTCTTTTCAGCAGAAGGGCCGCGCGAGGCGGCGCGGACCGACGGTCAATGGTGCGGGAGTACCGGACGTTCAAGCGGATGACCGCCGCCGACCTTCCGCTGGCGCTCGACGGCCTCGGCGAGCGGCCGCTGGCCGTGCTCACCCGGGGCCCGGAGGGCCCGGCCGACTCCGACCGCCTCTGGCAGGCCTGGCACGGCCTGCAGCGTGAGCTCGCGGGCCTGTCGCGTAACAGCCGGCACCTCATCTCGGTCAGCCCGCAGCACTACCTCAACGAGGATGACCCGGACCTGATCGTCGCCGCGGTCATCGACGTCATCGGGTGCGCTCGCGACGCGGCCGGCCTCGGGGACGGGCGGGGCCGGCTACGGGGGGAACCACGCGACCGTTCAGAATAAATGCCTGTGACTTTTGAAGAGGAAAAGGCAGTCTCGTTCGGGAGCGTGGCGGAAAGCTACGATCGGACCCGGCCGGGCCCGGCCCCGGAGGCGCTGGACTGGCTGGTGCCCGACGGCTGCGCGGTCGCCGTTGACCTGGCCGCGGGCACCGGCCTGTTCACCAGGGAGCTACTCGGCCGGGCGGCTCGCGTGGTGGCGGTGGAGCCGGATCCGCGGATGCGCGAGGTGCTCGCCCGACGGTCGCCCGAGGTGGACGCCCGCGAGGGCTGGGGCGAGGCCATGCCGCTCCCCGACGCGAGCGCGGACGCGGTGTTCGTGTCGACCGCCTGGCATTGGCTCGACCCGGACCGGGCGGTCCCCGAGATCGCGCGGGTCCTGCGCCCCGGCGGACGGCTCGGCGTCATCTGGACGACCAGGGACCGCGACCATGAGTGGGTGGCCGAGCTCGATCTGCTCAGGCTCCCCGGCATCGACGACGAGGAGGACGGGCCGCGCACTATCGAGACGGTCCGGGCGTCGCTTGACCGCCACCACACCGTCGCCCTCCCCGACGGGGCGGAGTTCGCCGACCAGGAGGCCGCGTCGTTCCGCTTCACCCGGACGGTCTCGATCGACGACGCGCTCGCGTGGCTGGCGTCCAACAGCGCCTTCATCACTGCCTCGGCCGCCGACCGCGCGGCCGGGCTCGCCAGCTGCCGGGCCGCGCTCGAGCCGCGGGCCGGGGAATCGTCGATGATCGAGATGCCGATGCGGTCCTGGTGCTGGCGGGCGCGGCGCTCGTTATCGGAGTCGTTTCGCCGCCGTCAGCGCTAAGTAATAACAAAAACGGTTCGCAGGCGAGTTAGCGGTCACCGTAAGCCCTACCATTTGCATGTGGCAACGGAGTACGGCGCATACGGTGAGCATCCGTGGCGCGATGCGGAGCCGCCGTATCCCGGCCAGCCGGCGCGCCGCGACGGGCCGCCACCGGGCGGGGCCGGGCAACCCGAGCCTCAGCCGCCCGGGCGGCACCGGCATGGCTCGCCCGCCAGCACCGCCATCGCCGCCGGCGCGCTCGTGCTCGGCCTGATCGGCCTGGTCATCTCGCTGTTCGGGGTGGCGACGGAGCTGATGCCGCGGACCTTCACGGCCGGGCAGCAGCGGCAGATCACCGACTGGGAGTACGGCCGGAGCTGGCGGGCGCTGTCAGCCGGCCAGATCTTCCCCGCCTCGGTCGGCTACCAGGCGCCGGCCGTGCTCGACGACTCCTCGCTGGTGATGACCGCGCGGCGGATCGGCGTTGCCAGGCAGTCCGACTGCGGGGCGGTCACCGACCCGGCGGCGGCCCGGGTGCTCGCCCGCAACGGCTGCTCGGCCATGCTCCGGGCGACCTACGCCGACGGCACCGACAGCTACGTGGTGACGGTGGGGGTGGCGGTCCTGCCGTCGACGACGCAGGCGGCGGCGGCCGAGACCGAGCTGTCCGGCGCCGCCGCGGTCGCGGGAATTCAGCCCGGCGTGGACGCGCTGGCGTTCGCCGGCACCCCGGCCGCCATGTTCACCGACCAGCGCAGGCAGCTCTCCGGTTTCCTCCGGGCCGGGACCTACGTGGCGCTCTACACGGTCGGCTACGCCGACAGCAGGCCGAGGGAGCCGGTCTCGGGCGACAGCTACGCGGACGGGGAGATGACGGCCGTGGGCACCGGCGTGGCCCAGGCGGCGCTGGCCGCGGTCGGCGCGCCGCAGCCCGCGCCGCACTGCCCGGGGACGCCCGGATGCTGAGCCGGGCGCTGGCCGCGGCCGGGCTGGCCGGGGCGCTCGCCCTCGCGACGTCGATGCCCGCCGCCGCGGCCCCGGCCGACGCGGTCAGGGACCAGCAGCAGTGGGTGCTCAACATGCTCGACGTGCCGTCCGCCTGGTCGGTCAGCGAGGGTGCCAACGTCACCGTCGCGGTCATCGACAGCGGTGTGAACCCGGACGTCAGCGACCTCGACGGCGCGGTGAAGACCGGAAGCGACTTCACCGACCTGAGAACGTCGAGCGGCAACCCGCACTGGGGGCAGCACGGGACCTGGATGGCGTCGATCATCGCCGGCCGGGGGAACGGCGACGGCGACGGCATCATCGGGGTCGCTCCCCAGGCGAAAATACTCTCAATCCGGGTGATACCGGACATGAATGACCCGGGCTACAAGAAGTACGACACCGAGCCCGAGGGGCAGATTCAAGATGAGCTGGCCGACGGGATCAGGGCGGCGGTCCGTGATCACGCCCAGGTGATCAGCATGTCGATCGGCTACTCGGCGCCGAGCGCCGCGGTCAGGGCCGCGCTGCAGTACGCCTACGATCACGGCACCGTCCTGGTGGCGTCGGCCGGCAACTCGGGCGACAACGACGAGCACCACACCCGGGCCGGCGCGCACGGCTGGGCCCCGGTGTCGTTCCCGGCCGAGTACCCCGGGGTGCTGAGCGTGGGCGCGGTCAACATGCAGGAGCAGCCGGCGCCGTTCTCGAGCGGCAACCTGTCAGTCAAGGTGGCGGCGCCGGGCGAGGCGGTGCCCGCCCAGGGCAGGAACGGGCTGTACTACACCGTCAACGGCACCAGCCCGGCCTGCGCGCTGGTGGCGGGCGTGGCCGCGCTGATCAAGTCGAGGTACCCGTCGATCTCGCCCGGCCAGGTGATGGAGGCGCTGACCGCCACCGCGCACCAGCCGCTGTCGGGCGGCGGTTACAACGTGCTCACCGGGTTCGGCGTGGTGGACGCGGCCGCGGCCCTGACCGAGGCGGGCAAGCTGACCGGTGAGCGCCCGGCCGGCTCCCTGGTCGCGCTGTCGACGCACTTCGGCGGCGGGCGCGGCCGCGATCCCGGCCGCGCCGGTGGCGCCCCGCGGCCCGGGCCCGCTGGTGATGTTCGCGCTGCTCGCGGTCGTCTCGCTGGCGGCGGCGGGCGGCGGCGCTGGCGGCGCTGCGGCGGCGGCCCCGACATGGATGACGAGCTCGACGACTACTCCTCCCGGGTGCTCGACGTGGTCGACGCGATCCCGCCCGGACAGGTGATGTCCTACGGCGACATCGCCGAGTACCTCGAGGCCGGCGGCCCCCGCCAGGTCGGCCGGGTGCTGGCCAGCTACGGCGGCGCGGTGGCGTGGTGGCGGGTGATCCACGCGGACGGCAGCCCGGCCCCCGGGCACGACAGCGCGGCGCTCGCCAACTACCTGGCCGAGGGGACGCCGCTGCGAGCGGGGCCGCATATACCCCCGGGCAGGCCGGTCCGGGTCGACATGCGCCGGGCCCGCTGGTCGGGAGACCGAGGGAAGCGCTAAACGCTCCTCGAATGTCGGTGGGGCGTGGTGGAATCCATCCTGATGAACGGTTACCGACTCGTCCGCCGCGCGCCGTCCCCCGATCCCCCCGCGCCGCCGGCCCTCGACGAGACGCAGCAGCGGGTGGTCGACCACAAGGGCGGCCCGCTGCTGGTGCTGGCCGGGCCGGGCACCGGCAAGACCACGACGATCGTGGCGGCGGTGGCCGAGCGGATCGAGCGCCGCGGCATCGACCCGGGCCGCATCCTGGTGCTGACCTTCAGCCGGAAGGCGGCGGGCGAGTTGCGCGACCGCATCACCGCCAGGCTCGGCCGCACCACCTCGGCGCCGCTGGCGCTCACCTTCCACAGCTACGCCTACGCGCTCGTCCGCCGGGAGTTCGTGCTCGCGGGCGATCAGCCGCCGCGGCTGCTCTCGGCCCCCGAGCAGCTGCTCGAGATCCGTCGGCTGCTGCGCGGCGAGGTCGCCGACGGGGCCGCGGACTGGCCCGAGCGGCTCCGGCCCGCGCTCGCCACCAGGGGCTTCGCCGAGGAACTGCGCGACGTCCTGATGCGCGCGGCCGAGCGGGGCCTCGACGGCAAGGCGCTGCGCCAGCTCGGCCGGCGATGCAAGCGCGACGACTGGGTGGCGGCGGGCGCGTTCCTCGACCGCTACTCCGCGCGATTCGATCTCGCCCCGGTGCCCGCCTACGACTACGCGGAGATCGTCAGGATCGCGGCCGGGCTGCTCGGCGCGTCGGCCACCAGGCAGCGCGAGCGCGATGCGTACGACGCGGTGTTCGTCGACGAGTACCAGGACTGCGACCCGGCCCAGGAGGCGCTGCTGCAGGCCCTGGCGGGGGATGGCAGGGACCTGGTGGCGGTGGGCGACCCCGACCAGTCGATCTACGCCTTCCGCGGCGCCGACGTGCGGGTGCTCACCAGCTTCCCGGACCGGTTCCGGGGCCCGGACGGGCGGCCGGCCCCGGTCGTCGCCCTCCGGACCTGCCGCCGCAGCGGCCCGCTGCTGCTGGCGGCCTCGCGGCGGATCGCCCGGCGGCTGCCGGCCGCCCCGGCGGCCGGCGGTGACGCCGCCTCGCACCGCGCGCTCCGTCCGGTTCCCGGCGGCCCGGCCGGGGAGGTGCGGATCTGCGTGGCCGAGACCCAGGCGCAGGAGGCCGCCGTGGTGGCCGACACCCTTCGCCGGGCGCACCTGGCCGACGGGGTGCCGTGGGGACGGATGGCGGTGCTCGTCCGGTCGGCCCAGCGGCAGCTGCCGGCCCTGCGGCGGGCGCTCGCCGCGGCCGGGGTCCCGGTCACGGTGGCCGGGGACGAGCTGCCGCTCCCCGACGAGCCCGGCGTCCGCCCGCTGCTCACGCTGCTGCGCTGCGCGCTGCGGCCCGACCGGCTCGACGAGGAGACCGCGGCCGAGCTGCTGACCGGCCCGCTTGGCCAGACCGACGCCCTCGGCCTGCGCAAGCTGCGGCGCGCGCTCGAGGGCGCCTCGCTGCGCGAGGCGCTGGCCGATCCCGGCTGCCTGCACGCGGTCAGCGACCGGGTCGCCGCCCCTGCCCGCCGGATCGCCGCCCTGCTCGAGGTGGCGGCGGAGCGGCTCGCGGCCGGCGACGGGGCCGAGGGCGTGCTCTGGGCGATCTGGGACGCCTCCGGCCTGGCGGCCGAGTGGGAGCGGCAGGCCGAGCACGACCAGGCCGCCGACCGGGACCTGGACGCGGTGCTCGCGCTCTTCGAGGCGGCGGCGCGGTTTGGCGACGACTTGCCGCCCGGCACCCCGCAGCTGTTCCTCGACGGCCTGATCGGCCAGGAGATCGCCGGGGACACGATCGCCGAGCAGGCCGTGCGCGACGACAGCGTGCGGGTGCTGACCGCGCACCGGTCCAAGGGGCTTGAGTGGGACGTGGTCGTGGTCGCCGGCGTGCAGGAGGAGGTCTGGCCGGACCTGCGGCTGCGCGGCTCGCTGCTCGGCGCCGATGAGCTCGCGGACGCGACCGGGACGTCCGGGGCGCCCGGCGCGACCGCGACGACCGCCGCGAGCGGGGCGGCCGGGCAGCTCAGCGATGTCGTCGTCGCCGCCCGCGCGGCCCGGCTGCTGGCCGAGGAACGGCGCCTGTTCTACGTCGCGGCCACCCGCTCCCGGCGGCTGCTGGTGGTGACCGCGTCGGGCGGGGACGAGCAGGACAAGCGCCCGTCCCGGTTTCTGGCCGAGCTCGCAGGCGACGGCGTCGAGATCGAGCGGGCGGGCGCCGCCACCCGCTCGCTGGCGCTGCCCGCCCTGGTCGCGGACCTGCGCCGCACCGTCGCCGACCCGGGGCGGTCGGGTCCGCTCAGGGCGTCGGCGGCCGCCCAGCTCGCCCGGCTGGCGGCGGCGGGCGTGCGCGGCGCCGACCCGGGTGCCTGGTACGCGCTGACCGAGCCGTCCGATGCCGATCCGGTGGTCGCGGACGGCGAGCGGGTCCGGTTGTCGCCGTCGCACGTGGAGACCTTCACCCGCTGCGGCCTGCGCTGGCTGCTGGAGTCGGCGGTGGGGGCGGGCCGCCCCGACGTGCTTCGCCACCTCGGCACCGTCATCCACGCCGCCGCCCAGCTCATCGCGCGAGGGGGAGAGCGAGGCGGCGGTGGCGGACCGGATCGACGACATCTGGCACCACCTCGACTTCGGGTCGGTCTGGTACGGGAGCCGGCAGCGGGAGCTGGCCGAGCGGATGGTCCGCAAGTTCCTCGACTGGCACGCGGCCAACCCCCGGGAGCTGCTCGCGACCGAGCAGTCGCTGCGGGTCAGGGTGGGCCGGGTGGAGATCACCGGCCGGGTGGACCGGCTCGAGCGCGACGGGCAGGGCCGGGGCGTGATCGTGGACCTGAAGACCGGCGGCACCGCGCCCCGCGAGGAGGAGCTCGACCGTCATCCGCAGCTCGGCGTGTACCAGCTCGCGGTCCTGCTCGGCGCGTTCGAGCGGCTCGGCGTGACCGATCCCGGCGGGGCCGAGCTCGTCCAGGTCGGCAAGGCCGGGCTGACCGCGCGGGCGAAGGTCCAGCATCAGCGCGCGCTGGCCGAGGACCCCGACCCGGACTGGGCGGGGGAGCTGGTGGCGGCGGTGGCGACCGGGATGGCGGGCCCGGTCTACCGGGCCCGGGTCAACCCGGGCTGCCGGACCTGCCCGGTGGCGTCCTGCTGCCCGGTGCAGGCGGACGGCGCCCAGGTCGGCGGGTAACCCGAATCATGACGAGTCCTCTACCGACGGGTACATTAGCGGCAGGAGGTACCCATCCGTGGATCACGTGACGAGCCGGGGGTCGACCGCCGATGACCGGAGCGCCTGGGCCGAGCCCGGGGTGGAAGACCTCGGCGGGGGCCTGTTCCGGATACCGCTGCCGTTGCCGAATGACGGGCTGACCGCGGTCAACGTGTACGCGATCGCCGGCCAGCACGGCGTGGACCTCATCGACGCGGGGATGGCGCTCGTCCAGGCGCGCGAGCGGCTGGCCGAGGCACTGGGCGAGCTCGGCTACGGCCTGCCCGACATCAGGAACTTCTTCATCACCCACATTCACCAGGATCACTACACCCTCGCGGTCGAGCTGCGGACCACGCTGCGCGGGCTGATCGCGCTGGGCGAGGGGGAGCGGGACAACCTGGTGGCGATCAGGGACGTCGCCGAAGGGAACCACGAGCCCGGGTTCATCGAGATGCTGCCCGCGCTCGGGGCGGCCGAGCTCGCCGGGCAGGTGCGCGCGATCGTGGCCCCGGGGCTGGCCAACCCGCAGCCGCCGCTGAAGTGGGATGACCCGGACCGCTGGCTGGCCGACGGCGCGGTGATCGACCTGCCGTCGCGCTCGCTGCGCGCGATCCACACCCCCGGGCACACCCGCGGTCACGTCGTGTTTCACGATGAGGCGGCGGCGGTGCTGTTCGCCGGGGACCATGTGCTGCCGCACATCACCCCGTCGATCGGGTTCCAGCCGGCGATCACGCGGCAGGCGCTGAGCCAGTACCTGGGGTCGCTGCGGCTGATGCTCACGCTGCCCGACGCCCGGCTGCTGCCCGCGCACGGGCCGGTCCGCGACTCCACCCACACGAGGGTGAACGAGCTGCTCGCGCACCACGAGGTCAGGCTCGGGCAGACGCTCGAGGTCGCGTCGGCGGGCCCCGTCACCGCCTTCGCCGCCGCCGCCGAGCTGCCCTGGACCCGCAGGAAGCGCCGGTTCGCCGAGCTCGACCCGATGAACCAGCTCCTCGCCGTCGGCGAGACCGCCGCCCACCTGGAGGTCCTCGTGCTCCGCGGCCAGCTGGCCCGGGCCACGTCCGCCGACGGCGTCGACTTCTACTCGGTCGCCTGCTAACCCCGTCCCGTCCCGGCGCCGTCGGCCGAGCTCCGGCCGGTCGTCGCCGCGACGCCTGCGGAATGTCGGTGGGCTCTGATGGAATGACCACGTGACCACGTACACGCCGGGGCAGCTGGCACGGGTGCTCGGGCTGCCCGAGCCGACCGCCGAGCAGGCGGCGGTGATCGGGGCCGGGCTGGGGCCGCTGGCGGTCATCGCCGGGGCGGGGTCCGGCAAGAGCGAGACGATGGCGGCGCGGCTGGTCTGGCTGGTCGCCAACGGCATGGTCCGCGCGGACCGGGTGCTCGGCCTGACCTTCACCAGGAAGGCCGCCGCCGAGCTGGCCGACCGGGTCCGCAGCCGTCTGGACCGGCTCTACCGGGCGGGGCTGGCCGACGTCCAGGCCGACGCCGAGGCGGAGCCGGTGATCAGCACGTACCACGCCTACGCGGGCCGCCTGGTCAGCGACCACGCGCTCCGCGAGGGGCTGGAGCCGTCGATGCGGCTGATCACCGCGGCGCTCTCGTGGCAGCTCGCGGCCTCGATCGTGGCCGCCTACGACGGGCCGATGGACGCGGTGCAGTGGACCCCGCAGACCGTGACGGCGGCCGTGCTGCAGCTGACCGGGGACCTGGCCGAGCACCTGCGGGCGCCCGGCGAGGTCCGGGCCGTCGGCCAGTGGCTGGCCCGGCAGCAGGCCGCGCTGCCGGGCAAGCCCCCGGCCACGGTCCGGCGGGTGCTGGAAACGCAGCGGGCCAGGGAGCAGCTGCTGCCGCTGGTGGAGCGGTACCAGGCGGCCAAGCAGGCGCGCGAGGTGCTCGACCACGGTGATCAGGTCGAGCTCGCCGCGCGGATCGCCGCCCGTCACCCGGAGGTGGGGGCGGCCGAGCGCGGCCGCTACCACGTCGTGCTGCTCGACGAGTACCAGGACACCAGCCACGCGCAGCTGGTGCTGCTGCGCGCCCTGTTCGGCGGCGGGCACCCGGTCACCGCGGTCGGCGACCCGTGCCAGTCGATCTACGGCTGGCGGGGGGCCAGCGCGGGCAACCTGCGCCGGTTCGCGCATGACTTCCCGGCCCGGGCGGGGGCGCGGTCGCCGGTCCGGCTGCTGTCGACCAGCTTCCGCAACACCGGGCGCGTCCTCGACGCGGCCGCCACCCTCCAGGCCGAGCTCCGGGCCGAGGCGCCCGATGTGCCGCTGCTGGTGCCCGCCCCCGGCCGCAGCGACCGCGGCCGGGTGACGGCGGCGCTGCTGCCGACCGCGGTCGACGAGGCCGACTGGGTCGCGGACCAGGCGGCGGCGCTGCTCGCGCTCCCGATCGGCTCGGCCCCGGACGGCAGGCCGTGGCCCCCTTCTGGCATGGGGGGTTCCCGCCCCCCATCCCCCCCGGATGGGCAGCCGGCCGGCGTCCGCCCGTCCGACATCGCGGTCCTGTGCAGGAAACGGTCCCAGTTCGCGGAGCTGCGCCGGGCGCTGGAGGCGCGGTCCATCCCGTGCGAGGTGGTCGGGCTCGGCGGCCTGCTCTCGGTCCCGGAGGTACAGGACGTGGTGGCCACGCTGCGCGTGCTCCACGACGGGGCCGCGTCGGACGCGCTGGCCCGGCTGCTGACCGGACCGCGCTGGCGGATCGGCCCGCGCGACCTGGTCGCGCTCGGCCGCCGTGCCCGGGACCTGGCCAGGGGCGTCGGCGACCAGCGGGCCGGCGGGCCGGGCGGCGCCGATCGGGCGGCCGACACGACTCCCGGGCCCGCGCCCGAGCCCGTCCGGCCCGATGCCCCGGGGGATGGGCAGGCCTCGCTCGCGGACGGCTCCGGGGGCGGGGCGCTGATCGCGGACGCGCTCACGGAGGCGCTGACCGACCTCACCGCCGAGACCGGTTCGCTGGTCGAGGCCCTGGACGACCTCGGAGACCCGGCGGGGTACTCCGAGCCCGGCTACGCGCGGCTGAGCGCGCTGGCGGGCGAGACGCGGTATCTGCGGGCGCACGTGACCAGGCCGCTGGCCGACCTGATCGCGGAGGTGGAGCGGGCGCTGAGCCTGGATATCGAGGTCGCCGCGCGGCCCGGCGGCGACCTGGCCTCTGCGCGGGCCGACCTCGACGCGTTCACCGACGTGGCGGCGACGTTCGCGGGCGATCAGCCGGAGCCGACGCTGGGCGCGTTCCTGGCCTATCTCGCGGCCGCCCAGCAGGAGGAGTTCGGCCTGGAGACGGGCCGGGTGGGCGAGTCGGACACGGTCAAGCTGCTCACCGTGCACGCCGCCAAGGGGCTGCAGTGGCCGGCCGTCTTCGTTCCCGGGCTCGCGGCGGGCGACAGGTCGCAGGTCTTCCCGGCCAAGCCGCGGGTGTCGACCCGCTGGACCGATAACGCGCGGCTGATCCCGTTCCCGCTCCGCGGCGACGTGGCCGACCTCCCCGGGCTGGCATCGCTCGAGGCCGACGCGCTGGAGGCGTTCACCGCCGCCTGCGCCGCCCGGGACCTGGCCGAGGAACGCCGGCTGGGCTACGTCGCCGCGACCCGGGCCGCGTTCTGGCTTGGCTGCTCCGGCTACTGGTGGGGCGACGCCACCGCCGCCCTCGGCCCGTCGGTTTTCCTGACCGAGGTCCGCCGGGCGTGCGAGGCGGGCGCGGGGACGGTCGCGCGCTGGGCGGACCGGCCGGCCGACGACGCGGACAACCCGCTGCTGGCGGAGGCGGCGGAGGCAGACTGGCCCGCCACGCCGGCCGGCGCGCACTACGCGGCCGTCGGCCAGGCGGCCGCTCTGGTCGAAGCGGCGACGAGCGCTCGCGCCTGGGAACGGGCCGAGGGCCCCGAGGCCGCCGACGGCCCCGAGGCCGGCCCGGACGCGCTCACCCCGGCCGAGCGCGAGCTGGCGGCCGCCTGGGAGCTCGACGCGGGCCTGCTGCTGGCCGAGCGCGGGCGGCTGCGGGACCGGGGCGACGGCCCGGTCGAGGTGCTGCTCCCGGACCGCCTGTCGGTCTCGGCGCTGGTCGCGCTCGCCCGGGACCCGGACGCGCTCGCCCGCCAGGTGCGCCGCCCGATGCCGCAGCCGCCCGCCGGGCAGGCCCGCAAGGGCACCGCGTTCCACCGCTGGCTCGAGGAGCGCTTCGGCCAGCAGCGCCTCATCGACGACGATGACCTGTTCGCCGAGGAGGAGGAAGGGCCGGACGAGAACCTGATCGAGCTGCGGGCCCAGTTCGAGGCCGGCCAGTGGGGCGGCCGGTGGCCGCGCGAGGTCGAGGTCCCGTTCGACATGCTCATCGGCGACCGCCAGGTCCGCGGCCGGATCGACGCGGTGTTCGCCGACGCCGACGGAACCTTCGACGTGGTGGACTGGAAGACCGGCCGGCCGCCGGGGAACCAGCCCGAGCGGGAGGCGGTGGCGGTCCAGCTGGCCGCCTACCGGCTGGCCTGGTCCGCCCTGGCCGACATCCCGCTCGGCCGGGTCCGGGCCGCGTTCTACTACGTCCGCCGCGATCAGACCGTCCGGCCGGCCGATCTCCTCGACCAGGCGGGCCTGGTCGCCCTGATCAACCGGGTTCCGGTCGCGCGGTAGGGCCGAGGATGCCGGGGCAGATCAAACCCGTTATCCCGAACGGACCCGGCCGGCTCTATTCAGCCCAGCGCCTTGTCGAAGGGTTAGCCGACAGGACGCGGGACGCCTCAGCGGTCGAGCATCCGCATCTGCGCCTCGGTGTGGTGGTCGCCGGCCGCCGCCGGCATTTCGGTGAGCTTCCTGACCTGCTCCGGCGTCAGCTCGACGGCGTCGGCGGCGACGTTCTCCTCGAGGCGGGAGACGCGCCGGGTGCCGGGAATCGGGGCGATGTCATGGCCCTGGGCCAGCAGCCAGGCCAGGGCCACCTGCGCGGGCGTCGCTCCGACCTCGGCCGCGATGGCCTCGACCTGCTCGACCAGGCGCAGGTTGTGCTG
Organism: uncultured Actinomycetota bacterium; assembly: GCA_963836195.1. Lineage (GTDB taxonomy): Bacteria > Actinomycetota > Actinomycetes > Streptosporangiales > Streptosporangiaceae > Trebonia. Next base: position 112,478 of record CAWIIX010000011.1, read on the forward strand.
GAAGTTGTCGCCCGAGAAGCGGGGATTGCTGGCCCGCGAGTCGGCCGCGACCTGATCAGCGGAACGGATATTGCCGGTCAGGAAGCCCCGGCCGAGCGGCGAGTAGGCCACCAGGCCGATGCCGAGCTCGCGCAGCACCGACAGGACCTGGCCCTCCTGGTCGCGGGTCCACAGCGAGTACTCGGACTGGAGGGCGGTGATCGGGTGGACGGCGTGGGCGCGCCGGATGTTGTCGACCCACGCCTCGGACAGCCCGATGTGGCCGATCTTGCCCTCGGATACCAGCTCGGCCAGCGCGCCCACGGTGTCCTCGATCGGCGTGTTCGGGTCGACCCGGTGCTGGTAGTACAGGTCGATGTGGTCGGTGCCGAGCCGCTTGAGCGAGCCCTCGACCGCCGTCCGGACGTTGGCCGGGCTGCTGTCAATGTGCCACGGGCCCTCGCCCGCGTGCGAGACGAAGCCGAACTTGGTGGCCAGCACCACCTGGTCGCGCCTGCCCTTCAGCGCCCGCCCGACGAGCTCCTCGTTGGTGAAGGGGCCGTAGATCTCGGCGGTGTCGATGAGGGTGACGCCCAGGTCGATCGCCCGGTGAATGGTCCGGATCGACTCGGCGTCATCCAGGTCATCCGCGCCGTAGGTCCCGGTCATGCCCATGGTGCCGAGGCCGATCCGGGCTACGTCCAGGCCCCCCAGCTTGATGTGCTTCATCGCGTGCGTTCCTCCGTGACCAGATGCTTAGCGTGTCGCCGTCCATTTAAGTCGGCGGCGCTCCGACGAGGCAGTTCCTGTCAATCCAGGTAATGGCAGTACCCCCCAGCGGCGTCCCGCCTGACGTAGCGTCGTATCCATGGACAGCCGAAACGAGATCCGTGACTTCCTCATCTCCCGGCGGGCCAGGATCACACCCGAGCAGGCCGGCCTGCCCGCCTACGGCGGAAACCGGCGGGTGTCCGGGCTGCGCCGGGAAGAGGTCGCGATGCTGGCCGGGGTGAGCGTCGACTACTACATCCGGATGGAGCGGGGCAACGCCCGCGGGGTCTCCGACAGCGTCCTCGAGAACCTCGCCCGCGCACTGCGCCTCGACGACGCCGAGCGCGCCCACCTCTACGATCTCGCCCGCGCGGCCAACAACGGCGCCCGCGCGCCCCGCCGCCCGGCCCGACAGCAGGTCCGGCCGGCCGTGCAGCGCCTGCTTGACGCGATGACGATGGCCCCGGTCTACGTGCGCAACGCGCGGATGGACGTGCTGGCCGCCAACCGGCTCGGGCGCGCCCTGTTCGCCCCGCTGTTCGGCAGCCCCGCCAAGCCCGTCAACCTGGCCCGGTTCATTTTCCTTGACCCGGCCGCGGCCGAGTTCTACCAGGAGTGGGATCGCCTGGCCAGCGACACCGTCGCGCTGCTGCGGGCAGAAGCGGGGCGTAACCCCACCGACCGGGCGCTGTCCGACCTGATCGGCGAGCTTTCCACCCGCAGCGATATCTTCCGCATCCGCTGGGCCGACCACAACGTGCGCCAGCACAAGTCCGGAATCAAGCACTTCCACCACCCGGTCGTCGGGGACATCAGCCTGGCCTACGAGTCACTCGAACTCGTCGCCGACCCCGGCCTGGTCCTCAACGGCTACAGCGCCGAGCCTGGCACCGCCTCCGAGGACGCGCTGAGCCTGCTCGCCAGCTGGGCGGCCACGACCGATCAGGAGAGCCAGGCGCAGTCGGCCAACGAGGCGACGAGGGCTGACGGCTGAGGGAAGATAGGCCCATGGAGATCAGCGCTGCCCTGGACTACATCCGCACCCAGCACCACGCGGTGCTCAGCACGCTCAAGGCTGACGGAACGCCGCAGCTGTCACCGGTGACGGTCGGGATCGACAACGACGGCCATGTGATTATCAGCACCCGGCAGGCCGCCTACAAGGTCCGGCACATCCGCCGGGACCCGCGGGTGTGGCTGTGCGGGCTCCCCGACGCGTTCTTCGGCCGCTGGGTGCAGATCGAGGGCACGGCCCAGATCGTGGAGCTGCCCGAGGCGATGGACGGCCTGGTCGACTACTACCGGTCGATCTCCGGCGAGCACCCCGACTGGGACGACTACCGCGCGGCGATGGAGCGAGAGCAGCGCGTCCTGGTCAGGATCACCCCGACCAAGGCCGGCCCCGACGTCAGCGGCTGACCGGACGTGGTCAGGCGCCCAGGTAGCGCTCGATCGTCTCGACCTTGGCGGTCATCGCGCCGGTGACCCCCGGCCGGACGTCGGCCTTGATGACCACGCTGACCCGGGGCGCGCGGGCGGCGACGGAGTCCGTGGCCTGCTTGACCACGGCCATGACCTCGTCCCAGGTTGATATGTAATTTGCTACCATTTAGCCATGCCGAACGGCACAGATCAGACAGCCAAGCCCTACGACATCTACGCCCGAGTCAGCGTCGTCAAGCGCAAGGACAAGAAGAAGAACGAGCCGTCCACGGGCGGACAGGTCGCGATCTGCCGACTGAGGCTCGCCGACCTTGACCTGCCCGAGGGAAAGGTGCTGGTTGATCCGGGGCTTTCGGCGTGGAACCCGGCTATCAAGCGGCCGGCGTGGGATGAACTGATGGACCGGCTTGAGCGCGGCGTTTCCGGCGGGTTCATCGTGTTCGACCTGGAGCGGTTCACCCGCCAGCCCTCGGACGCCGAGCGGATGATCGAGCTGGCCGTTCGCGGCTTGGGCGTACTGGACAGCGAGAGCGAGTACGACCTGACCACGCCGAACGGCAAGAAGGCGTTCCGCGACGCGATCAACGCCGCCGCCTACTACTCCGACCGCCTGTCCACCAGAGCCCGGCGCGGCAAGCGGGTCAAGGCACTGTCGGGGGAGCCGAACACCACAACCCGTCCATTCGGCTTCGAGGACGATTTCGTGACCGTGCGCGAAAACGAAGCCGAGATCATCCGGGAGCTGACGAGGCGGTTCTTGGCGGGGGAATCGCAGCACGCGCTGGTACGTGACCTCAACGCACGCGGCGTCCTCAGCAGCAAGGGCAACCCTTGGACTGTCAGATCCCTGCAACTTCTCCTGCTCAGAGAGCGTAACTGCGGGAGAATCCTCTACACCGACACGGAAACAAACGTTAAGTCCATTGCCGGGCATCTGCCGGGGAATCCGATCATTACCGAAGACGACTTCGACCAGGTATGCGCGATCTACGCCGCGCGCCGGGGCAGCGAGGCGCCTTCAGAGATCTACCTGTGCACGGGGATAGCCTTCTGCGGCCGTCCGGACTGTGGCGAACCGCTCAGAGGTCACCCAGTAGACGCCCTGAAGCGTTACGAGGACGGTTCGGTACGCCGTGAATACCGGTGCGGCCCGTCTTCTAGCGGCAAGGGCTGTGCCAAGATCAGCGTTGATCAGCGTGGCTTGGATGAGGCGGCCGGAGCCATCGCTGTGGCGATTCTCTCTGACTCTCGCCATGCCGAGGCGCTCGCATCCGTCACCCGGGAACTTGAGAGCGAAGCCGCGCGGTTGGACCTGGCCATCGCCGAGGCTGAACGTGTCGCGGAAGCGCTGGCCGACCGCCTTGGGCGCGGAGAGCTCACTCTCTCGCGCTATGACATCGCCAATCGGCCACTGGATGAGCGCATAGCCAAGCTCAAGACCGAACGCGAAGCGCTGGGTGACACGGCTCCAGGCGCTTCGCGGCAGCCAAGCCGGGAGCACTGGCAAAAGCGGTGGGATGACGCCGACACGGCGGAAAAACGCGAGCTGTTGAAAATGGCCTTGCGCGGCCGACGCCTCGTCGTCGACCCGGCTAGCCTTAAGCGCGCTGAGCGGTCCGATGTCACCCGTCGGCTCAGGATCGTCTCAGCGGAAGACGAAGACCTGCCAGACACGACGATGACGATCGCCGACGTGATCGCAGCCAGGGCCGAGCACGGCGGGCTCGTGTCTACCCCTATCGCGCCGGACACCAGATGGTCGAAGCGCCGGACTTTCACCGAGGAGTACAAGAACCGCATCCTTGATGAGTACGAGAACGCGGGACCGGGAGAGCGTGGTGCCCTGCTGCGCAGGGAGGGCCTGCACTACACGAATATCTCCTCTTGGCGCCGCAAGAGGGTCGAGTAGACCGTGGCCGCCGAACTTGTTTGCTCAGACCGCCCGATTGATATCTACGCCCGTGTCAGTCAGCTCAAGCGCAACGAGAAGCGCGAACCGTCGACCGACGGCCAGGTATCGGTATGCAGGGTCCGCCTTGCCGACCTTGGTCTCGTGGAGGGCAAGGTTCTGGTTGACCCCGGTCGCTCGGCGTGGAACCCGGCTATCGAGCGTCCGGCATGGGACGAGCTGATGGACCGGCTGGAAGGCGGCATTTCCGGTGGGTTCATCGTGTTTGACCTGGAGCGGTTCACCCGACAGCCCAAGGACGGCGAGCGGATGATCGGGGTGGCCGCTCGCGGCCTCCTGGTGCTGGATAGCGAGAGCGAGTACGACCTGCGGACCCCGAATGGCAAGAAGGCGTTCCGCGACGCGGTCAACGCCGCAGCCTACTACTCCGACCGCCTGTCCACCAGGAGCGCCCGCGGGAAGAAGCTCAAGGCAATGGCGGGCGAGCCGAACGGCTCGGCGCGGCCATTTGGCTTCGAGGACGACCGCGTCACCCAGCGCGAGGACGAGGCTGCCGTCCTGCGGGAACTGACCGCCCGGTTCCTGGCGGGCGAACTGCAAGACGCGCTGATCGTGGACCTGAACGCGCGGGGGATTCCCACGGCTCAGGGCAGGCCGTGGACGCGCCCTGCGATGAAGACGCTGCTCACCCGCCAGCGGAACTGCGGCAGGATCATCTACACCGACCCCGCGTCGGGCGTGACGTCCGTCGTTGGCCGCCTGCCGGGTGATCCGATCGTTTCCGAGGAGGACTTCGACCGGGGGATCGCGATCTACGCCGCGCGCCGGCGCGGGCGTCCGAGTTCACCGCACTACCTCTGCTCGTCCTTCGCCGTCTGCGGGCAGCCCGGCTGCGGCCACATCCTCCACGGCCGGACCCGCAACGGCCTCAAGCCCTACCCGGACGGGTCGGTGAGCCGTTCGTACTGGTGCAACCCCACAGCCGGGGGGTGCGGAAAGACCGAAGTGGACCAGCGGGCACTGGATACAGCGGCACGCGCGCTGGTGGTTGAGATCTTGTCGGACACGCGCAACACCGACGAGATCGAGCACGCCGCCTACGAGGCAGCCAGCGAAGCCGTCCAGTTCGACATCAAGATCGCTGAAGCTGAGGCGGTAGCGGAAGCTCTCACCGATCGTCTAGGGCGAGGCGAGATCACCCTCGCCCACTACGACCTGGTCATCAAGCCAGTCGATGAACGCATCGCTAGCCTCCGGGCCGAACGCGCCGCACTCCCCGATCCCGGCCCCGTCCCCGGAACACAGCCGTCGCTGGGCACAAGCCGTGCCCAGTGGCGGCAGCGGTGGGACACCGCCGACTACAAGGGAAAGCGAGACCTGCTCAAGATGGCGCTGCGGGGCAAGCACCTGGTGATACAGCCAGCCCAACGGGGCAGGGGCAGCGCCGACCTGGACGATGTCGTAGGCCGCGTCAGCGTTGGTCAAGGTTAAGCAGGGCGAGCATCCTGCCAGCCCGCGCTCCAGGTCGATGTCGAGGTCACCAGTGAAGCTGTGGCATCCCGGGCTACCCTGGCAGCATGCTTGTCGCTTTCTCAATTACGCTACGCCGCTCGGCACGGGTGAGGGCGTCGCAGAGATCGTCGCCGAGGCGGTCCGGGTCGTCCGCGGGAGCGGGCTGCCCAACCGGACCGACACCATGTTCACAAACATCGTGTGCTTAGCGCACTGTTAGCACTGAACGGCATCGCCGCAGCTCAGGACACCTACAGGAGGTCCCTCTGTCATGATCGTCGCGTTCTCGGTTGCTCCGTCCGGTACCGGAAGCGCCGACGGCTCCGTCTCCGATGCGGTTGCCGCAGCGGTGAAGATCGTACGAGACTCCGGCCTACCGCACCGGACGTCGGCGATGTTCACTGAACTCGAAGGGGCCACCTGGGACGAGTGCTTCGACGTGGTGAAGCGCGCCACCGAGGCCGTGCTCCCGTTCGGGTCGCGGGTCTCTCTGGTGCTGAAGGCGGATATCCGGCCAGGCTACGAGGGCCAGATCGACTCGAAGCTTGAGCGGCTGGAGGCAGCGCTCGAGAAGCAGGACGACCAAGCCCACTCGTGACGCGCCTGTTAGATGTCTAGGTCATGGCGGAGGCCGGTTGTTACCGCCCTCGATATTTGAACATCCAGCGACTGAACTATCTGTGGACGATTCGGCACAACTCAGCGAGGAGCACAGACAACCTGATCGCATAGCGTAACTGCCGACGTGACTTAAGGGCGCGCGTACCCGCCGTTATGGTCGGCTTCAACACTTACCCGTCCTGACATTGGCCTGCGCACGATAATGGATGATCCGGGAGCATCCGGCTGCCCCGTGTCGCGTTGTTCCACCGGCGGATGGGGCTCGCGGGGAAGGCTGGGCGGTCCCTGATCTACCGTCCCCGCGGGAACAGTTGCGAGATTCGGGGCAGGCGCCGCTGGATTTCAGCGGGGTTGTCGAAGTCCCATGGCCGGTCGGCGGGAGCCGGGGACGAAGCGACCGGAAGGCTGCGTTCAGCAAGCTCGGGGAAGAGGCTGTCCTGCCGAGCGGTGAGGCGGGCATCAGCGAGCGGGGCGACGTAGGCAAGCTCTTCCCACTGCGGCCACTCCGCATCGGACCAATCGTGTGACCGCCGGCCAGCCAGCACGCGGACCGCGGGGACGTCGGCGAGGTTGTCAGGGGCGCGGGCGGCGTGGTCGTACCATCTGCGCCCCTGCCCGATCAGCCACGGCTGGAAGTACCAGAACCCGTCATCGCTGCACAGCCCGTCCATGACCTGGTACGCGGCGCCCCACATGGCGTAGGTGTCGATCAGCCGGCGCGCCGCGTTCAGGTGATGGTGAAAATCAGCGGCACTCGCTTTTGGTGCCGTGCCGAGCCGGCGCTCCAGCCATGTTGTTCGCTCCCGCGGGCTCTGGGTCTCCCGGGCGGAGCGCTCCAGGAGGAACCAGAACTCTTCGACGTCCATACCGGCAACTGTAAGCAAGCGCCGACGGATAGCGGCGGCACGCAGGCAATCACGGTCGCGCGCAGATCGCCGAGCCGCAGCGCCAGCGCAGCCGCCGCTCAGCGCGCCAGGTGTCCTGACATATGCTGACCGCCGCGGCCGCTGGGAACTGGTTGATCTGCGCCAGCGCTGATGTCGTGGGTACCGTGGCCAGGACTCGGCGGATGCAGCCTTGGTTTATCCGAGCTGGGTTCGGGAGCTGATGACTGTGGAGTACTTCGAGGAAGCCAGGTCGCTGTGGCTGCGGTACGTTCCGGCGCGTGGCCAGGCTGACACGGTTCAAGGGGAGCTGGTCAGGGCAGTCGAGAAGCTGCGGGACGAGGCGAAGCGCAACGGCAACGTGAATTGGCGCGGTGATCACGTGATCCTCGCCATGTACATCAAGGACCAGCTGATCGGGTCGGGCATCTTCACCGGCGCCGCCGCAACTGAGATCGACCAAGACGTCGACCGGCTCCTTGACGCCGAGCATCCGGAGACCTCCGATGAGACTTACGACCGCCTGTCCGACAGGATCGTGGAATGGTCACGGACTCATCCTGATCCAGTGCCTCGCGTGCACGACCCTGCGCTGCGCATCTGAGAGCGCTACCGCCTGCTCGATGGCCAAGCCCGCACGTCGAAACTCCCCGTCAGCTCTCACGCTCCGTTTCCGTCCCTGGGTGCGAATAGGGCGCGAGAACCGCCGTTATGGTCGGCTGTCCTACCGTCAGATATCCGCTTCCACCGTGTCGATAAATGGTGGTTATGGCGCTGGGTGGCCAGGGCTCCGAGCCGGATCCTGGCATGCGAGGAATGCGTCGGCGCATCCCAATCAGTTGAATCTTCATAATCATTTAATGGGCATTTCATAGCGAGGGTCTCATCTGGCCCGGAAGACCAGTAATGGGGCACCACATGCACCCTCGCAAGCATCTCAGATGCGCGACCTAGAAGACTAGCGGCGATGTACGAGTTTGATCAGCCGCCAAGCTCGGCGACGACGGTCCGCGTCTTTCGACCATAGGTAGACAGCACCTAGAACTGCATATGCCGCAGCGATAATCACGGCGGTGGCGCTCAAGCCAGCGATCACGGTCAGCTCCTTCGACGAGGTCCCGGATCTCGGTGCTGCCTTCAGCTTGAAACTTTTGCCATGGCATAGACCCGGGAGCTGTTATCTATCTCAAGGTTCTAGGACCGTAGAAGGAACTTGACAGAGTCCTACAGATTTTTACGAGACAGTACGCAACGTTACAGTGATCCCCGCTGACCGCATCAGGACGGTTCGGACACTCAGGTTGGTCGTGCGCAGGCTGATCTAGGATGCTCGTAAGAGCCATGCTGGCAGAGTAATGTTTGAATTATGGAGTCAACGGAGTCGACGGCGCCCCTCGCCGTGCTGCGAGACAGGCTTCAGCGCCTCTACCGGACGAGCGGCGAACCCAGCACACGTGAACTGGCTCACCGGACCAACGCCATCAGCCACACCACTGTTCACGCTGTGCTGCGCTGCTTGAAGACGCCAACGTGGGGACAGTTGGAGCTTGTAGTGGAGGCACTGGGCGGTAGCACCAGCGAGTTTCATGAACTTTGGTTGGCCGTTCGCGATCATGAAGACAGCAGGCGGGCAGCGCGAACGATCCAGATTTCCTCCGAAGCGAATATTTCGAATGAAAGTTCTAGTAACTCTTCCGCACAGACTTATCAGGAACGAAGAGGCATAGTCCTCTCGGCCCATCGCGAAGATGTATTGACTGTAGCATTTCATCCCGATGGGGATCTTCTAGCCTCCGGAGGCTCTGATGGGACGGTTCGTCTTTGGAATCCAAGTAATGGACAACCCATCGGCGGCCCGATAGTCCAGGATACAGATCCAGTCTACGTCGTGGTGTTTCACCCGCATGGCCAACTCCTAGCTGCGGGGATGGATGAGAGGCTGCAGATATGGGATCAGGAAAGGAAACAAGTCGCCTATCAGATCCGGACTGGGCGGCACGACTCTGTTACTACCGCAGAATTCCATCCCGATGGCCACAGGCTGGCGTTTGGTTGCGGTGAGTCGATAGGGTTGTGGGACGTAGACTCTAGCCCGCTGGCACCTTTTCCCGAGTTCGTCACTACTGAGATAGTAACTTCAATTGGATACCATCCTCTGGGGCACCTGCTTGGTGCCGGCACCCGGAACGGGACTGTGCAGGTTTATGATTCGGACAGCGGTGAGCCCGTAGGTGAACCCCTAAGATGCTCATCTCGCCCGATCCGGGGTATTGCTTTTCACCCCGACAAGGACCTGCTAGCTGTTGGCTGTGACGATAAGGTAGCTCAGCTCTGGGATCTGCACACTTGGCGCCCCGTAGCCGATCCTCTCACTGGGCATGCGGACGTGATAACTGTGGTTGCGTTCGGGCCCGATGGCAGTCTGCTCTGCACCGGTAGCCGTGACGGTACCATTCGGCTATGGGATCCTGCTAGCGGCCGACCAGTCGGAACACCCATCACTGGCCATACTCGTGGGGTCTGTGATGTGGCAATAGCCCCGGACGGTCGGCTATTGGCGTCCGCGAGCCGAGATGGCACGGCTCGTATATGGACACTAAGCGAGTTTGGTTATCAATCGCTGCGGCCATCGAATCGATGGCCAATGAAGAGACTACGCGACAGGGTCCGAAGCCTTCGCCACGAGCGGGACGATCTTGCGGTAAAACTTCATGCGGAAACACTAGCCAGAAAAGACGGTGAATTCAAAATACGCACCCTCATAAATGCTCTCCCCACGTTTACCTGGCGTCCAAACTACTTCGACGAAGTAACGCTGGCGTGCAAAGGTCCTGTATGGGGCCTCGCCTTTCACGCTGATGGCCACCGGCTCGCAGCGGTAACATCCGACGGCAACGTGCAGTTGCTTGATCCCTATACCGGCGAGAGCGTGGGTGCCCCTCTGGCTGGCCACGACGGGCGGGTCAATGCGGTTGCCTTCCATCCAGACGGAGACCTGCTGGCATCGGCTGGTGCTGACGGCACTGTGCGGCTCTGGAACTCCACAACCGGCGAGAACGTGGGTGCCCCTCTGGCTGGCCACGACGGGCGGGTCAATGCGGTTGCCTTCCATCCAGACGGAGACCTGCTGGCATCGGCTGGTGCTGACGGCACTGTGCGGCTCTGGAACTCCACAACCGGCGAGAACGTGGGTGCCCCTCTGGCTGGCCACGACGGGCGGGTCAATGCGGTTGCCTTCCATCCAGATGGAGACCTGCTGGCATCGGCTGGTGCTGACGGCACTGTGCGGCTCTGGAACTCCACAACCGGCGAGAACGTGGGTGCCCCTCTGGCTGGCCACGACGGGGGGGTCAATGCGGTTGCCTTCCATCCAGACGGAGATCCGTTGGTCTCTTGCGCTGACGACGCCGCTGTTCGCCTATGGTGGGATCTGCGAAGTCAGCAGTCTGTCAGTGAGCCACTGACTCTACACACCGATGCTGTTACTTCAGTCTCTTTCCACGCAGCCGGCCGTCTCCTAATAACTGGAAGTTACGACGAAACGGTGAGGATGTGGGATCCACATGACGGCCAGGCGGCCTACGCTCCGATGCGCTACCCAGAGATCACCGGTCCAGTGTGGGCAGTTGCTTTTCATCCGGCCGGATTCTTGACTGCAATTGCCAGCGGCGACCATCATAGTACTTTGCGAATCTTCGCCACGGGAATGTTGATAGAGCCGCGAAACTCGACATCGTAAATGGCTACGCACGAGCAGAGCCGGCTGCATACCAAGCAAAAATCTTAAGTCGACATCCCATAACTACGACATACATTGCACTCTTGAAACTAGACCAAGGAAGGTTGCCGATCATCCCAGTGTGCAGATCAGACAATCCCTTTGCACGCACCGCACAAACGCAGAACTGGGGGATCTGCATGGGATCGATCGTGCCGGTGCTGCAGAGCCTGCCACGCAGAGTCGGCGTTCTGATCGGTCTGGCCACAGTCAGGCCAGCAGGGACGGCCGCGCTCCGTGACAGCTAGAGCCGCGCAAAGAGCGCTGCCGTTGATCATGGTCCTACGTGCAGATAAAGCGGCCGCTAGCATCGGTCGGCCGCGGGGGGAGCACGTCTGCGCGGCGGGGGCAGCCTTTATCTTCCTGGTGCCGCCGGTACCAGGAAGATGGGTGACGGTACCAGGGCCGGGAGAGCGTTACGCCGCTGGCTCCTGACCGTTGCGGGCGTCGAGCCGCGCGGCGATCCTGGCCACCGCAGCCGCCTGCGAGCTGGTCAGCGGCGGCAGCTCGGCCGCCAGCGCCGCAGCCCACGCTCTGAGGCCCTGCTCTCGTGACACCCGCCCAGGGTCCTGGTCAGGGCAAAGGTCTTCCGCCTTTTTCCCGGCGGGTTTGCTTCACCGGGTGCTTGCGGTGTGGGGCGCCGGTGGCGTTGCGTTCGACGGGTGCGGGACGCTGGGAGAATCGCCGGTCGGTGATCTGGGGGCGACGGGGCTGGTCATAGGCGGTCCGACTCCACTTCATCCCACCCGGTCTCGGCGGGGTCTAGCTCGTGCTGGTCTTGCTCGCCGTGTTCGGGTTCGGTGCGCCAGGGGTCGGGGAGTACGCCGCCCAGGTCGATGAGCCGCATCGGCGCGTGCCCGCCGTGCAAGGGCATCCATGCCGGGCCGCAGGCCGGGCAGGTGACGCGCGGGTCGAGGGCGGCGGTCGCGATCTGGAGGTCGAGGGACGCGGCGGTGGCGGCGAGTGCCTTGCGGGCGGACTGCTCGCGGCGCGCGGTGGGGAAGCAGAACAGGAGTGGCATCGTGAGCGCGGTGTTGGTCCCGGCCTGCTCGGCGTAGCCGGTGAGCTTGCCGACGAGCTGGGGCAGGTGCTCGGTGCCGGTGTCGTATTCGAGGAGGAACGCGATGTCGGTTCCGTCTTGCGCCCAGACGCCGAGCCCGTCGGGGCGTGGGCCGAGTTCGCGGCTGCGGGCGTACAGGTAGTCGGAGGCTTCGCCTTCGCCGTCCCACCTCAGGAGTTCACCGCCGCCGTGCTCGCGGGCGTGCCGCGCCAGGGCGACGAAGAACCACGACGCGCCGGTCATGTGTCCCAGGCGCTGGGAGCGTTCGAGGGCAAGCTGCCGGTCCGCGCGGACCATCGGCAGCCATCTTTTCTCGTCGCGGTCTTCCTGGCCGAGCAGCGCGGCGCCGATGGGGCCGAGGACGTAGTGCCACGGCGCGGAGCCGGTTTGAAGGTGCGGCCGGAAGCGGCGCAGCAGGCCCAGGCGCACGAGCACCGCCAGGCGGTGCCTGGCGGTGGTGATGTTCCCGAACGCGAGCGCGGCGAGCTGGTCGGTGGTCAGCACGCGGTGCCGCGCCACCAGGCGCACAAGCTCACGGTCGCGGTCGGTCAGGTGACCGGCCACGGACAGCACCGCTGCCTCGTCCCGGGCCGCCCTGGTGCCGACACCTGCGCCTGTGCCTGCCCCGCGCGTATGAGGATGTGATGACACAGTCATAAGCCCCGGTCCCCTCCCGCAGGTACATTTCGCCGCTGACCAGGGGCTACGGCCGGGCCGGGGGCGGCAGGTCGGTCGGCAGATCTGGTGGTCCGGGTTGCCTGCCGGGCAATCGTCCGGGGGGTCTGCCAGGTGGAACGCTGGCTGTGGAGCGAGGTCATGCGCACAGTCGCCTTTCCGCGCGTGAACCGTGCCGGTCCCCGCGCATGCCAAGGGCGCCTTCATCCCCGGAGTGGACACGGGGCAGGCGGAAGGTCGTCAGGGAAGGGGCGGGCCAGGCCGCCGTGACGGGTGAAGGGGCCGGCTGGCGCGTGCGTCGGCGTCGCCTCCCCGGTCCCAGGTCCCCGCCCGGTCCGGAGCCCGCCGTCCGCACGCTCCCCGGACGGGGGTCGCGTGCCAGCCGTGGCCGTGCGCGCCGTGCCGCGGCCGACAAGGAGGTTGGTGCCGCGCCGCGCGACGCTCGCGCATCCTTCATGAACGCTCCGTGCCGGGTGGGCTGTCAAGGCACCGGTAGACCGACCGGTATCCCCGGAACGGTAAAAACTTGGCCAAGGGGTGCGCGGAGCGGGCCATAGCACGCGGGGGCCGCTGTTGTCGCGCGGCATCCTGGCCATGAGCCGTCTCCAGGAACTTGCCCGGCTGGCGTTTTCCTGGATAACGCGCGCGTTCGCCGCCGGCAGGTCGTCATGGCGGCCTCCGCGATCCTCGGCGCCCCGTGGTGAGCGTCGTGGCGACGGTAAGGGAAGCGCCCGCGGTGGCTGCCGACCGCGTCGGCGGCCCGGCGCCCCTGGTGGCGGTGCCGCATCAGAGCGCTGTCAGACCTAACAGGCAGACTGTCAGACCAATCAGGGAAGAAGCGGAGTCGGACGATGCATGACATCATCAGCGACATCATCGACTGGGACCAGGCCAACAAGGCATACCTGGCCGGTGAGGGCCAGTCGGGCGAACGGTACATCCAGCGGCTAGAAGCGGCCGACCGGATGGCCGAGATCGAGGCCCGGTGGCATCATCTCCCCGGAGGGTTCCTAGGCGAGCGGAAGCTCATCAAGACTCACATCCAGGCCGTTGCCGAGAGCACACAGGCTGCAACTAATGAAGAGGTGTGCTGGCTGGCCATCGCCGCCGCAACCGCCTGGATACCTCAACGGGAAACGGTTGAGACGGCGTTGCCCCGCAATCAGGCCACGCTGCTGGACGGCCTTTCTACTGCTCAGAGGCAGTTACCGCTGCGGATAGCAGGTTCGCCCAAAAAATAGTTAATTAAAACCCTACCCACTCTCCCTCGACGGTGGTGAACATCGCGTCGGTGTGATTGGGCAGCCCGCTGGCGCGGACCACGCGGACGGCCTCGGCGACGATTTCCCCGACGTCCTCGCCGACGCCGAGCGGTGTGACCGAGAAGGCGATGAGCATGCGCCCACGCTAGCGGAGTTGGTTGCGGGGTGTTTTCCCGCTCCCGGCCCCACAAGCGGCTGACCGGCCTTGATCGGCTAATCTTGCGGGCATGAATGCGACGCCGCCGACGCCCGAACCCGCCCCGACCAGCTACGCGCAGGCCGGTGTAGACGAGGAGCGCG
>CAWIIX010000012.1:0-241524 GCA_963836195.1 uncultured Actinomycetota bacterium
TGCGGTCGCCGACGAGCTCAGCCAGGCCACGCCGCTGGCACCGCTGCTCAGCGCGGTCCACGCCACGGCGAACGCGGCGCCCTCGGTTGGTGCGGTGTTCGCCAGGCTGGAGGGGCTCGCGGCCACGGGTCCCGTCCTGGTGACCCTTGACGATGTCCAGTGGTCCGACCAGGCGACCATGCACGCGTTCCGGTCCCTGCCGCGGCTGCTGGCCTCTTACCCGCTGTCCTGGATTCTCGCCATGGCGAGGTCGCCGCACCCTGGGACCGCAGAGATGCTCTTCGACCTGCTCGAAGACGAGGGAGCCACCCTGATCATCCTGGGGCCGCTAGACCCAGAGGCCCAGATCGCGCTGATCAGCGATGTGCTCGGCGCCATCCCCGACGCGGCGCTGGTCGAACTCGCGGTCGGCGCCGCGGGAAACCCCTTCATACTCGCCGAGGCCTTCCGCGGGCTGCTCGACGAGGACGCCATCACGGTGGCCGGCGGGCGAGCCAGCCTGACGTCCGCCCAGGTTTCCGAGCGGATCCAGACACTGGCCGCCGACAGGCTCAAGGGACTGTCCGCGAGCACTCGCCAGTTCACCGAGACAGCATCCCTCCTGGGCAGCTCCTTCCGGATCGAGGACGTCGCGGAGATACTGAGCCAGTCGCCTGGCGCCTTGCTGGGCGTGCTCGATGAGGCGGTGTCCGCGCACCTCCTCGCGGCGACACCAGACGGGCTGGCGTTCCAGCACGAGTTCGTCCGGCAAGCGATAGCGCAACTGCTGCCGAAACCCGTCCAGCAGGCCCTGCACTGGCAGTTCGGGCACATGCTGCTCGCGCGGGGCGGTTCGGCCGTTCCCGCAGCGCAGCACCTGCTCAACGGAGCCCGTCCCGGTGACGCCGTCGCCCTGGCCGGGCTTGATAGCGCCGTGGCGGAACTGCTGCCGTTCACTCCCCGGGCCGCGGCTGACCTGGCGACCCGAGCGCTCGTGCTTACCCCGCCGTCCGACCCGGAACGGTTTGCCCGCACGGCGACCGTGGTCAGGACACTGACCGCGGCGGGGCAGTGGGACGCAGCGGAGACCCTGGTCCGCTCGGCCCTCGCCGTGCCCCTACCCGCGCTGGACAGAGCGGCGCTGGGGTGCGCGCTGTCGTCGCTGCTCACCCTGACCGGGCGGGCCGTCGGACGCGATGATCGAGGCCCAGGCCGTGCTCGCCACCTTCGAGATCACACCGGGCCTGCGCGACGACGCGACCATAGCCCTGCTGTGGGCATGGGCGGGGCTGCGCGGCAACAGGCAGGTCGATCAGCTGGCCAGGGCCGTCCTCGCCGAGCCGGGCGCCAAGCGCGGTGAGGTTGTGATCGCCGCGATGGTCGCGTTCGCGATGGCCGCCTGGGACGCGGGCAGGCCCACGGAGGCTCTGGACCTGGTCGCCCAAGCCGCCAGGAAGGCGGCCGAGGGGCCGTACGAGATTACCCATTTCAACCCCCGGCTTTTCCTCGCCGCGAGGCTGATCGACATCGGCCAGGCCGACGAAGCTACGGCGATCGTGAACTCCGTGGAATCTGTCGAGGTGCGGGCGGCGAGCCCGTGGCCGGAGGGAATCGCCGAGGCAATGCGCGCCCGGATCGCCCTGGCGACGGGTCGCCTCGACGACGCGGCGGCGCTCGCCCAGTCGGCCTCGGGGGCGACGGGTGCGCACGAGCCTGACGGGCGTGACGCGCTCGTGCTGCCGGTCCTGGCCACCGTCGCCCTGCGCCAGGGTGATCTGCGCGCGGCCGACGACTACGCGGAGCGGCTGTCGGGTAACGGCCGCTCCTACGGATCTGCCTACGGAGAGGGCGCGGCACGCCTGGTGACAGCCCAGGTTCTCGAGGCCCGCCGTGGCCCGCAGGCCGCACTAGACCTGCTGGCAGACGTGCTGGGCGAACTGGAGGAGCACAGGTCTGTTCTGCTGGCCGATCCGGGCAACGCGCCCTGGCTGGTCCGCGCCGCCCTCGCCGCGGAAGACCGTGGGCAGGCAGCGAACATCGCCTCCGTCATCAGCGAAACGTCCCGGGCCAACCCCACGTTCACGGTCATCCGCGCGTCGGCCGACTACGCCGAAGGGCTGCTGGCAGGCGACATTTCCCGGCTGGCGCACGCGGCCGCCGAACTGCCGGACCCGTGGATCCGCTCATGCGCGACCGAAGACCAGGGTGTCCTACTCGCCGAGGCGGGCAAGGGGGACGAAGCCGCCCGGGCCTTTGACGAGGCGCTGCGTGGGTACGCAAAGCTGGGGGCAGGAAGAGACGAAGCGCGCACGCGTCGGCGACTGCGCGAGTTGGGGATACGTCGCCGGCACTGGGGAACCGCGAAACGGCCCGCGGCGGGCTGGGAGAGCCTCACCGACACCGAGCTTGCCACGTCCCGCCTCGTCGCCCAGGGACTAACAAACCAGCACATAGCCAATCAGCTGTTCATCAGCACGCACACGGTCGCGTTCCACCTGCGCCAGGTGTTCCGCAAGCTCGACATCAGGTCACGCGTCGAGTTGACCCGCATCGCGCTGGAGCACGCCAAGGCGGGGCAGGAGGACGCTCCTTGACTGACGGACATAGGGTCGAGAACCTGACGGAACCGCTGCGGCGGGCCGTGGCCGCTTACCGGAGCCCAGTCCCGCAGACACGACCGGCCGGCGGCGAGAGCAACGGCTGGCTCGCGGCCAGCAACGGGCAGCTCGCACAGCGAGCCGAGCACTTCACCTCAGCAGTGCGCTTCGGGCTCGATGCGCCGGACGCGATGCGGCGCCTCCACGATCTGACCAAAGACCTCCGCACTGTCCCCCGGCTGAGCTCACTGCTCCCGCAGATCCTCGCGGGCGCCCTAGCGCTCACCGGAGCGGACTTGGGGAACATCCAGATCGCCGACCCGGCCACCGGGTCGCTGATGCTCGTCGCCCAGGCCGGCTTCGGACCGGAGTTCCTGGAGTACTTCACCGTGGTCGACGGGGATAGCCAGTCCGTGTGCGGACGGGCGGCAAAGCACCGCGCGCAGACCGTCGTGGCCGACGTCCGATCCGACCCCGGCTTCGCCCCGCACCGTCAGATCGCCGCCGCCGCCGGATTCCGCGCGGTTCAGTCCACGCCTCTGACCGACTACGCCGGCCGTCTGATCGGCGTCGTCTCGACTCACTTCCGCCGTCCGCATCGCCCGTCCGATCGCGACCTGCGGTTGATGGAACTGTACGCTGACTTCGCCGGCGAGGCGGCGGCTCGGCACCTCGGCGCATCCTTCGACCCGGGCGACCCGGTCGCGCGCGGCGTCATTTCGGTGCTGCTCGATCCCTCGCGACCCCGGGACGCGAGGGTGTCGGTCCCGTTCGAGCTGTGGGTCATGGGCCAGCTGACCGCGAGCCTCGCCGCCGCGGCGTCTGGCGCTGCCCGGAAGCCCAGGCCCCCCTTCGGATGATCCTTGGGGTGGTTCACCGCAAGTCCGTTGTGGTCACGCCCCGGCCATGGCGAGCGCGCGCGGTCCCAGGATGCGGCCCGGCTACGGCCAGGCGCTCCGGATGCTCCGCGCACACGACGCGGTCACCACCCTGGCCTGGCGGCCCGGCAACAGGGCCATCCTCGCCACGGCCGCGCCGAGGGAGCCTCGCGCTCTTGGACGCCACCGCCGTGCGGCCGGGACGCCGAGGACCACCACCTCGGCGGCAAGTACGTGAACGCCGAGGCAATCATGTCCAACCCGAGCACCGACCCGCACACGTTCGAGGCCAGCCCCGCTGTCGCCCGCGAGGTCAGCGCCGCTCATCTGGTCGTCCAGAACGGCGTCGGCTACGACACGTTCATGTCCACGATCGAGAGCGCCGACCCCAGCAGCGGACGCAAGGTCATCAACGTGCAGAACCTGCTCGGCCCGCCGGACAGCACGCCCAACCCGCACCTGTGGTACAAGCCGACCACGATGCCCACCGTGGCCAACGCGGTCGCGGCCGACCTCGCGCAACTCGACCCCGCGCACGCGTCTTACTTCAAGGCCAACGCGGCCTCGCTCACCGCCAGCCTGTCCGCCTGGGACCAGGCCATCGCCGCGTTCAAGGCGGCCTACCCGGACGTCCCGGTCGCGACGATCGAGCCGGTGGCCGACTACATGCTCCAGGCGGTAGGCGCGGACAACCTGACCCCGTTTACGTTCCAGGCCGACATCATGAACGGCACCGACCCCTCGCCGCAGAACACGGCGCTCGAGGATTCCCTGTTCACCCAGCACAAGGTCAAGGTGTTCCTGTACAACCAGCGGGTCACCGACTCGCTGACCGAGTCGTTCATCAAGCTGGCGGAGGAGAACAACATCCCTGTCGTCGGCGTCTACGAGACCATGCCAACCGCCGGATACGACTACCAGTCGTGGATGCTCGCCGAGGTCAACGCCCTCAAGAAGGACGTCACCGACAAGATCTCGACCCAGCACCTGTAATAATGACCGCACACAAGGCCAAGCGCCGCAGGAACTGCTCCAGCTGGACGGCATCGGCGTCCAGCTCGCCGGCCCGCCGATCCTGCGTGACGTCTCCTTCGCTCGGCCGGCCGCGAGCAGGACATCGCCGTGCTCATCTCCGCGCACGACATGAACCCGCTGATGGCCGAGACCGACAAGATCGGTCGTGGCGCGGGAGGCTGAGCCGCCGCCAGTCACTTCTTCCACACCAACTGGCCGCCGGCTCCAGCTGCACCGCCGTCCGACCGGGCTGGGCGGCGCGTCAGGCGGCGCCGGCGCTCGCTCCCGCCCTTTAAGCGCCCGGCCCAAATTCCGGGACGCTAGCAGTCGACGAGCTCGGGGCTCTGGTTGAGGAGCTGGGATCGGGCGGAGGTGAACTCCGCGAGCGCGGCGGCGGCCTGGGGGCGGAAGACGGCGGCGCGGTGGCAGTTCTGGAAGGCGAGCCGGACGCCGTAGTGCCGCTCGACTGCGGCGCGCATCGCGTCGCTGGCCATCAGCCGCAGCAACTGGCCGCGCGCCGCCTCGTCGGGCGGTGCCACCCGGTTGTCGGCGAACTGCGCCTCGCCCGCGCCGAGATCGGCGATCAGCCCGCTGATCACCGACCACGCGTACGGCAGCGAGGCGCGGACGCAGTCGAGGAACGCGGCGTCGTCCACCTCGCCCTGCTGCGCCCGCTCAAGCAGGCCCCCCGGAACCGATAGCGACATGAGCGTGTCCCTTCTCTCCGGGCCGGTCACCGGACAAGCGCCGGCCGTGTACGTGTTAGCGACTTGCCCTATCTTTACATGAAAATGAAAACCATTCCACTATGGTTGAGCCATCGGCGTAACGGACTGACCCGAAGCGGGTCCCGAGCGTAAGGGGAGAAACCAGTGAAGATCGCGTTCGCTGGCAAGGGCGGCAGCGGGAAGACCACCCTGTCGTCGCTGTTCGTCCGGCACCTGGCGGCCCAGGGACTGCCGGTAGTGGCCGTCGACGCCGACATCAACCAGCACCTGGCCGAGGCGCTCGGCGCCGACCGGGAGCCGCCCGCCATGGGCGCGCGCCTGACGGAGATCAAGGAGTACCTGCGCGGGAGCAACCCCCGGATCAGCTCGGCGGCCGCCATGGTGAAGACGACGCCGCCCGGCCCCGGATCGCGGCTGCTGCGGCTCGGCGGCCCCGACCCGGTCCACGACCTGGCCGTCGGTACCCCGTGCGGGGCGCGACTGCTCGCCACCGGGCCGTTCGCCGATGACGACCTCGGCGTCGCGTGCTACCACTCCAAAACCGGCGCGGTCGAGCTCTACCTCAACCACCTGGCCGACGGGCCGGGCGAGTACGTCGTCGTCGACTGCACCGCCGGCGCGGACTCGTTCGCCTCCGGCCTGTTCACCCGGTTCGACCTGACCGTCCTGGTCGCCGAGCCCACCCGCAAGGGCATCAGCGTCTACCGGCAGTGGCAGGGCTACGCCGCCGGGCACCACGTCGCCCTGGTCGTCGCCGGGAACAAGGTCCAGACGGAGCAGGACGTGGCGTTCCTCCGCTCGCAGGCAGGCACCGACCTGGTGACCTGGCTCGCCCACGAACCCGCGATCAGGGCCATGGAGCAGGGACGGCCCTTCAGTATCTCCGACCTGAGCGACAGCACGTCGGCCGCGCTCGGCCTGCTCCAGGACACGCTCGACGCCCAGCCCAGGGACTGGTCCCGGTACGCTAGCCAAGCTGCGGAGTTCCACGTCAAGAACGCCCGCGCCTGGGCCAGCGCCGCCGCCGGCGAAGACCTGGCAGCGCAGGTCGCCCCCGGCTTCACCCTCGGCCAGCCGGCGTCCGAACGCCTGTCCCATGAACGCATGCCGGAGTCGGCGCGAAGGTAGCCGCAGCTGCACTGACCGGGAAACCGGCGCGCTCGCCACTCCCTCTTTCTGCGCCGATGAAGGCAAGAGGGCCAACCGACCGAGAGAGTCGAGCGCCCCGACCGCGACTCGAACGCGGGACCTACCGCTTAGGAGAGGGCCTGTCATGTCCGGGGACTTGCGGAAATCAAGATGGCATCAGCCCGCCTGACCTGCATACGGCCTCGTCGGCGGGCTTGCAAGGCCATGTTAGCAGGCGTGACGCCGAGTGCCGGGGAATGCCGTTTTGTCCGTGTTGCTCTCGTGTTGATCTTCCCTTGAGCCCGGACTTGTGTTGCTTTTGTGTTGGCGCGGAAGACCAGGCTCGCAGGGACATTCCAGCAGGCCGCCAGCGCGCGACGCCCGTCCGTCAGTGCCGCTGCCGGCGAACTTCCGGCTCCCGCAGCGGCGCCGTGCGCCGGGCGGACGTCGGCCTCCAACCGCATCGCCGCTCCGCTTCGCCCGAAACCCGGCCACTACGCAACGTAATCTCGTGAGACACCAGCCACAGGCTAAACAAGGCCAGATCGCCGACTCGGCGCGGACGTTACGTGGCCCGAGCCGTATCGGGCAGTGCGCACAGATTGCCTCGTTCTGTACCGGATGCCGCGTCGAGTAATCCGGGATGCTTGGGTAGGAGGCGGTCGATCCCGGGACATATTAACGGCCGGCCTGATGTGAGTTTCGGCGGTGCGGCCATAAGCCAAAATCCACGATGGGATTCATCTCGCGCGCCGGGGTTCCACCGGGGCCCCGCGGGGACCGTACGTATTCGCAGGGCGCGCGAGGTGGCG
This sequence comes from uncultured Actinomycetota bacterium, assembly GCA_963836195.1. Classification (GTDB taxonomy): domain Bacteria; phylum Actinomycetota; class Actinomycetes; order Streptosporangiales; family Streptosporangiaceae; genus Trebonia. Next base: position 7,137 of record CAWIIX010000012.1, read on the forward strand.
AGCACGAGATACACGGAGGCACCCATGAAGGCAATCGTCGCAACGAATCAGGCCGCAGGAGCAGCCGGGATCACACTCGCGGAGCGGCCGGAGCCGACGCCGGCGATCAACGACGTCACCGTCGAAGTCCGCGCGTCGGGCTTCGTCCCCGCGGAGTGGGAGTGGCCTTCGACGTGGGTCGACCGCTCCGGTCACGACCGCGTCCAGCCGATTATCGGCCACGAGTTCGCCGGGGTGGTCACCTCCCTCGGCTACGGCACGACGGGACTATCGCTCGGGCAGCGGGTGTTCGGGATCACGGACTGGCACCGCGACGGGACCCTGGCCGAGTACGCGGCGGTGGAGGCGCGCAACCTCGCGCCGCTGCCGGGCAATGTCGACTTCACCGCGGGCGCGAGCCTGCCGATCTCCGGCCTGACCGCCTGGCAGGGGCTGTTCCAGCACGGCCGCCTCCATGCGGGACAGAGCGTCCTCGCACACGGCGCCGCCGGCGCGGTCGGATCTGTGGTGGCGCAGCTCGCCCGGGAGGCTGGCGCCTACGTCATCGGCACCGGGCGGGCGGCGGACCGCCAGGCGGCGCTCGACTTCGGCGCGAACGAGTTCCTCAACCTCGACGACGAGGATCTCGAGGACATCGGCGGGGTCGACCTGGTCTTCGATGTCATCGGCGGTGACATCCAGAGGCGCTCGGCGAGCATCATCCGGCCTGGCGGGACGCTGGTGTCAGTGGTCGGGCCCGCTGAGGCCCGCCCCGCCGACGGCCTCGCCGTCGACTTCGTCGTCGAGTCCGTTACAAGTCAGCTGACGGAGATCGCCGACCGGGTGCGGGACGGGCGCCTTCGCACGCACATCGGAACCGTCGCGACCCTCAACGACGCCGTCCCCGCACTCAACCCGACCCAGCGGCGCAAGGGCAAGACCGTCATTCGCGTGCACCGGTGAGCACCCCGAATAGGCGAACAGCCCGCCGCCGACCGGGACAACTGCCGGTGGCCAGCCACTCCTCCTCATGGCCCGCGTGCCGCGTCAAGCACACAGAACGCCCATTTGAGCACGCTCGCGGACATCCGCACGAGCCAGCAGATAATCGCGCCGAACGGCAGTTGCGCTCGCAGGTGCTGGGCGATTGGTCGGATTGGTGACGCTGGGGTCGCACTGCCCGAGCCATTTACCGGTTGTCAGCGGATCGTCTTGGGCGCCTTGCCCTCGGCAGCCAGGTGCAGCCGGAACGAGCCGATCTCAGCCCCGAGCACCCCGGCGTCCATCGGCCGGGGCTGCCGGGAACGAGTCTGCGGTGCGGCCATCGTCATTTCTCCCTGATCACGGCGCACCATCCATGCTCCGGCGTTCCCGCATCCCAGAAACCGACATGACCGCTCCCGCCTAGCACGAGCTACCACGGGCACCAAACTGGGCAGTAGCCCCCCGATCAGGAAAGATTGCTCATGACGCGGTCGTAGCTGCGGCGGGCGCGGGCGCCGCGGGCGCTGGCCCCGTAGCGGGTCAGCATCTGCGGGGAGACCCAGCCGTTCAGCTCCATCAGGTCGCCCTCCGCGCCGCCGCGCTCCAGCCAGGTATGACTGAAATGATGCCGGAACCGGTGCGGGTACAACGTCACCCCGCACTCCTCGCCCCGCCGCACCACGAGCTGGTAGATCCCGCTCCTCTCCAGCGGACCCCGGCTGCCCGCCCCGAGCCACAGCTCAGGCCGGTACGCCAGCTCATGCCCGGACCTGACCCGCAGGTACCGGTCCACCCGCCGGGCGGCCTCATGGCCGATCCGCACGGTCCGCTCACGGCCGCCCTTGCCCCGGACCCTGATCTCACGGGCCTCCAGGTCCACGTCACCGCGGCCCGGGTCGTAGCGGCAGTAACGGATCGCCGCCAGCTCGGACACCCGGATGCCCGTCGCCAGCAGCACCGCCAGGACCGCCGCGTCACGGCGGTCCTCGAACGAGTTCCCCCGGCAGCACCTGCCCAGCTTCGAAAGTTCAACGCTGCTGAAAAACGGGACCGGCTTGTCGGTCACCTTCGGCGGCCGGAGCTTCGCCATCGGGCTCGGCAGGTCCTCCTCGACGGCCAGCCACCGGAAGAACTGCTCCAGGGAACGGTAGTGCTGATAGGCGTAAGCCTCGCTGTACCGGCCGAGCAGCCACACCACCCACCGCCGCACATCCGCCGCGTCCACCCGATCCCACCTGGTCTTATCCGTCTCAGCGAGCAGATGCGAGGCGGCGAACCAGCGTGCGGCGTCGGTGTAGATCCTGATCGTTCCCGCAGCCTTGTTCTCGGCCGCCAGGTGCAACCGGAAGGACGCGATATCCGCCGCGAACGGCCCCGCATCCAGCGGACCCGGACGCCGCACCCGCGACGCCACAGTTTTACGCTCATCTCCCGGATCTGGCCCCGCCGGACCACCCGGACCGAGACTTCTAACCACACGGGAACTTGTCGTGGCCATTTTCTAAAAGAACCCACTTCCTGCGTTGATGCAGGCAGGAGGGCTGACGATCCTGGTTTCCGGGGCGCCCCGACCGCGACTCGAACGCGGGACCTACCGCTTAGGAGGCGGTCGCTCTATCCACTGAGCTATCAGGGCCTACAGGGAACCCATCCTACCTCGTGATCCAGGCCGGCCAAGGCCGCAGCGAGGCTATCGGCGCCCGAGCGGGTCCGTCGCTCAAGCCGCCGACAGCCTCTCCGCCGTCAAGCCCGCCCTAGCCTTCCGCAGGCGGGGTTCCGTAGTTGACGGTGGAGACGGAAGCCGAGAAGCCGCTCACAGGGACCAAACGGCCGTTTGTTTCGCGCCCGTCGGCGAGGGGCAACGCTCCAGCATGAGCTGGCCTTCTCTTCCGCTGGAGCAGTGGCAGCCGACCCGGGACACCGTGCACCGGTGGACCCAGATCGTCGGCAAGACCCGGCTCGCCCTCGAGCCCCGGTCGAACCACTGGTGGAACTCGAGCCTCTACGTGACCGCCCGCGGGCTGACCACCTCGCTGATGCCGTACTCCGGCAGCGGCGTCGAGGTCGAGTTCGACTTCACCCGGCACGAGCTGACGATCACGACCACCAGGGGCGAGACCCGGCGGATGGCGCTGGCGCCGCGCTCGGTGGCCGACTTCTACGCCGAGTACGGCGCCCACCTCGACAGCCTCGGCATCGAGGTGGCGATCAACTCCACCCCGTGCGAGATCGACGACGCGACCCCGTTCGAGTCCGACACCGCGCACGACGCCTACGACCCGGAGGCCATCCACCGGTTCTGGCTGTCGCTGGTCAGCGCCGACCGGGTGCTCGGCCGGTTCCGGGCCGGCTTCCGGGGCAAGGCCAGCCCGGTCCACTTCTTCTGGGGCGCGTTCGACCTGGCGGTCACCCGGTTCTCCGGGCGACCCGCGCCGCGCCACCCGGGCGGCATCCCGAACTGCCCGGACTGGGTCATGGAGGAGGCCTACAGCGACGAGGTCTCCAGCGCCGGCTACTGGCCTGGCGGGGCCGACGAGGGCGTCTTCTACTCCTACGCCTACCCGGCGCCGGACGGCTTCGCCGAGCACCCGGTCGAGCCGACGGCGGCGTACTACGACCCGCGGCTAGGCGAGTTCGTGCTGCCCTACGCCGACGTCAGGAAGGCGGCGGATCCCGATACCTATCTGACCGAGTTCCTCGACTCGACCTTCCGGGCCGCCCGCGACCTGGCCGGCTGGCCGGACGGGCGGTAGACGCGAAGCCACGCGACCGTTCGGGAAAATCATGTTGTTGATCTTGATCTTCAGTCGGGCGGGCCCGCGTCCGGGGCGGCCGCCTCGGCCGCCAGCAGCGCGGCGACGGCGGCCTCGGCCTCGGCGTCGGCCGGGAGCACGGCGGGCAGCCTCGGGATCGTCGTCAGGCCGCCGCCGGAGTCGTAGCGGCTGATGATCCGCGGGTCGATGTAGGAGCTGCGGGCGACGGTGGGGGTGTCCCCCAGCCAGTCCGCCACCCCGCGCACGGCGGCGGTGACCGCGCTCTTGCGGGCCCGCGCGGTCGGCGCCGGGTCCGCGCCCGCCAGCAGCAGCGCCATCAGCACGGTGGCGTTCCAGGTCCGGAACTCCTTGGCCGTGTAGTGGCCGCGCGCCCGGGTGGCGATGTAGTTGCTGACCTGGTGGGAGTGGAGCGGACGCCAGGCGCCGCCATCGGTGAAGACGAACAGCGGGTCGAGGTCGCTGCCGCTGCTGATCAGCGCCCGCACGGTCGAGCGGACCCCGTGGTCGGTGACGGTGATCGTGCGGCGCTTGCCCTCCTTGGCGATGTAGTCGAACGCGACCCCGCCGCGGACCAGCTTCACATGGCTCTTCTGCAGCGTGGTGGCGCCGTAGTGATGGTCGAGCTCGGCGTACTTCTCGCCGCCGATGCGGAACAGGCCGAGGTCGATCAGCCGCACGGCGGCGGCTGATACCCGGTCCCGGTCGAGCTCGCGCCCGCCCAGGTCCCGCACCGCGGCCGACCGCAGCACCGGCAGCGCCCCGGCGAACTGGAGCATGTGGGTGAACTTCTGGGCGTCGCGCAGCTCGCGCCAGACCGGGTGATAGCGGTACTGGGTGCGACCGCGGCTGTCCACGCCGGTGGCCTGGATGTGGCCGAGCGGGTCGGGCGCGATCCAGACGTCCTGCCAGGCGGGCGGGATCGCGAGCGCGTGGATCCGCAGCAGCTCCCGCTCGCTGGTGATCTGCGCCCCGGTCGGATCGCGGTAGAGGAAGCCGCCGGGGACCCGCTCGCGGGTGATGCCCGGACCGTGCGGATCGCTGCGGGTCAGCCCGGACACGGCCGCCGTCGAGAACGCCGTTTGTGCGGTCAACGCCACCCCCAGAAGTCTCGCTGAGCAACAGCGAGTTTACCAGGAGCTATCACCTCGGCCCGGCCGGAGACGGGCGATTAAGAATTGCCTTAATCCTCGCTCGTGCTGTCCGCCGTCCCGGAGTTACAGTCACGTATACGCTTCAGCTGGAGACAGGGGGTGTCCGTCAATGGGCGCACAGAGCGCGCAGGGCGCAGACGCGCTGGAGGTACTCCGGGATGTCTGGCGCAGCCGGGGGCAGCTCGACCTCGACCTCGGCGACGACTGCGAGACCAAGGCGTGCAGGAAGATGGCCGACGCGGGGGTGGGCTTCGACGACTTCGCGGGCGAGGGCGAAGCGGAACGGAGCGCGGCCTGGCGGGCCCGGCTCGAGCGCGAGGGCAAGCTCGGCCCGGCCGGGAGCCTGCGCGATCTCATCCTGGCGCCGGACACCGTGGACACGACGGACGCCGGCTGAGACCGTCGACCACGTGGACTACCCCGGAACCGTCCCCGAGCTCACCCAGCGCCTGCGCGACGGCGGCTACCTAGCCGACCGCGGGCTCGCCACCACCCTGCTCATGTCGCTCTCGCTGCGCCGCCCGGTGCTGCTCGAGGGCGAGGTCGGGGTGGGCAAGACCGAGGTGGCGAAGGTCCTGGCCGACGTCTTCGGCCGCAGGCTCATCCGGCTCCAGTGCTACGAGGGCATCAGCACCAGCCAGGCGCTGTACGAGTGGGACTACGCGCGCCAGATGCTGCAGATCCGGGCGCTCTCGCACGCCGAGGCGTCCGACGAGCGGTCGGTTGACCGGCTGTTCGGGCCGAAGTTCCTGCTCGAGCGCCCGCTGCTCGAGGCGATCAGGCAGGGTGACCGGGCGGTGCTGCTGATCGACGAGATCGACCGGGCCGACGACGAGTTCGAGGCGTTCCTGCTCGAGATGCTGTCCGACTTCCAGATCACGATCCCCGAGATCGGCACGATCAGGGCGGAATCCCCGCCGGCGGTGATCCTGACCTCCAACCGGACCAGGGAGCTGCACGACGCGCTCCGGCGGCGCTGCCTGTACCACTGGATCGGGTACCCGACGGCGGCCCGCGAGGCCGAGATCGTCGCGATCCGCGAGCCCGCGGCGGCCGGGCAGCTCATCGGGAAGGTCGTGGCGGCCGCCCAGCGGCTGCGGGAGCTGGACCTGGCCAAGCCGCCCGGGGTCGCCGAGACGATCGACTGGGTCCGCACGCTCGGCGTCCTCGGCGAGATCGAGCTGACCCCGGAGGCGGCGGGCGACACGATCGGCGCGGTCGTCAAGGACCGCGACGACCTCGACCTGGTCCGGGAGAACCTGGCGGAGATCATCGGTGGCTGACCCGTTCACGGGCGTGCTCATCGGCTTCGCCCGCGAGCTGCGGGCGGCCGGGCTGACGGTCGGCACCGGCGACGTGCTCACCTACTTCGCCGCGATGACGCCGCTCGACCCGACCGATCTGGTCGACCTGTACTGGGCCGGGCGGGCCACGCTGGTCGGCCGTCACGAGGACGACCCCGTGTACCACCGGGTCTTCCGCCGGTACTTCCTCGACGAGGGCGGGCCGGGCCGAGCCGAGCTGAAGTTCAGCGTCGACTCGGTCGCCGAAGCCGAGGCGGCGCTGGTGATGCCGGGCACCGAGCCGGGGCCCGAGGAGGAACAGGAGCGGCCGGTCCTGGGCTGGATGGCGTCCGACGCGGACGCGCTCAAGCACCGGTCGTTCGCCGCCTGCACGCCGGACGAGCTGGCCGCCCTGCGCCGGATCATGGCGCGGATGCGGCTGACGCCGCCGCGCCGCCGGACCCGCCGGACCCGGCCCGCCGTCGGCCACGGGACCGAGCCCGACCTGCGCCGGGCGATCAGGGAGTCGATGCGGATGCACGGGGAGCCGCCCGGGCGGCTGTTCTTCCGGCAGCGCACGACCAGGCTGCGGCCGCTGGTGCTGATCCTCGACGTCTCCGGGTCGATGGCCGACTACTCCAGGCACCTGCTCCAGTTCGCGCACGCGGCTCGGCAGGCGGCGGTGCGGGTGGAGGTGTTCTGCTTCGGCACCAGGCTGACCCGCATCACCCGGGAGCTGTCGCGCAAGCGCATCGACGTGGCGCTGGAGGAGGCGGCGCGGTCCGTGGTCGACTGGGACGGCGGCACCCGGATCGGGCAGTCGCTCGACACGTTCGTCCGGCGGTGGGGCCGGCGCGGCCTGGGCCGGGGCGGGGTGGTGGTGATCTGCTCGGACGGGCTCGACCGGGGCGATCCCGAGGTCCTCGCGCTGGCGATGGAGCGCCTGGGACGGCTCTGCCACCGCATCGTGTGGCTGAACCCGCATAAAGGCGACAACCGGGATTTCCGGCCGAGCACGCTGGGCATGATGGTGGCGGCGCCGCATATCGACCTGCTGCTGTCCGGGCACGACCTCGCTAGCCTGGAAGAGCTGGCGCGAGAGCTGCCGGCGCTGAACTAGATCAATGAGGAGAACGCTGTGCGGTGGAGCGTCGGCATCGAGGCGGAAGGCGACCGCGTCTTCACCCGCGAGGAGGTAGTCGAGCTCGCCGACGCGGTCGCCGCCAGCAACGGGGTGGCCTCCGGCATCGGCACCAGCCGGTACGGCGCGCGGGTCATCGTCGACGCCGACAGCCGCTCCGGCGCCATCGCGGCGGCGACCGAGGTGTTCGTCGCGGCGGCGCGGACGGCCGGGCTGCCGGACGCGCCGATCGTCGCGACCGAGGCCGTCAGCGAGGCCGAGGAAGCCAGCGAGCTGCGATGATCCGGCTCGGCTCGCTCGCGGGCTACCCGTTCGAGGGCCCCCGGCTGCTCGGCGGCTGGACGGCGCTGCAGGCGGCGGCGGTGTACGCGATCATGTACAAGCCGGAGCCCGCCGCCAAGCCCGAGAACTACGCGGTGATCTACGTCGGCCACGCCGACGACCTGTCGGCCGAGCGGTTCCCGTTCAAGCACCCGAAGGCCCCGTGCTGGATCAGCCGGGCCGGATCGAAGTGGAAGGTCTACGTCTGCACCTACGAGGTGCCGGGCGGGACCGGCGCCCACCGCGAGCAGATCGCCCGCGAGCTGATCGCCGTCTACCGGCCCAGCTGCAACGAGCAGCAGTACGACCACGCCTGGAAGGACGAGTGGATCGGCGAGTACTCGGCCGCGCCGACGACCGCGCCGGTCACCCGCCGCGGCCCCGATCAAAGACCGAAAACCTAAATCCTCATCTCGAACGGACCCGGCTGGCTCTTGGCCGGCCAGCCGCTTCCGGTGTTTGTGAACACGCGCGCCCTTGGTGTGCCAAGTGCGCGTTTGGGCTCACTCTTGCCGGCCCGAAAGCGCACTTGGCTCGCTGGGTGGGGCCTACGAGTGCGACCCGTAGCCGACGGCGCCGAGGAGGCGGGAGCGCCGGGTGCCGGAGGCCGGACGGGCGGGCTCGGGGACGGCGGGCTCCGGTACCCGGGGGGTGACGCCGGTGACGATGCCCTCGGCCATGCCGTAGAGCAGCGGCAGCGCCCCGGCGACGACGCCGCCGGTCCGGTTGATGTGGTCGACGCCCGGCATGATCAGCCCGGCGTCGGCCTCGATGCCGTGCACGAGCTCGGCCGCGCCCTCGAGCTTGGCGCCGATCCGGTCGAGCAGGGTGCCCGCCCAGTACAGGTAGACGGCCAGGCCCGCGATGAGCGCGACGATGACGATCACGGTCAGGACGACGAGCACGGTCATGACTTGACCTTTCCGAGTACCCGGCCGAGGAACAGGTGGTGCTCGAGCCCTTCGGCAAGCACCGCGTCGACGCCGGTCGCCACCTGCGGGATCAGCACGGTGTCGGCGGTGTTTGCCTTCGCCGCCGTCAGCGTCCCGCCGATCGTGTCCACCCGGTGGTCGATCCGCTTGATCAGGTAAATGAGCAGGCTGAGGAGGGCCGCGACGGCGACCACGACGACGAAGCCGACGATGATGACGGACACCCACAGGGTGTGCTCGGTGGAGTTCATCGCAATGGGGTGCATCGCTACCCTCCCAGCCGGGCCCGGCCGCGCTGCAGCCCGGCGATGATGATGGTCGCGTGCTCGATGGTGGCGCGCAGCGCCGCCAGCGGCGCGGTGTTGCGGACGGCGCCCTCGAGCGCGGCGTTGATCTTCGGCTCCTCGTCGCCGATCTGCTTGGCGAGCACCAGGATGGCCGTCACCAGGACGACCACCGCGAGCACGACGACGCCGCCGATCACGTAGCCGATAGTCCAGTCGGTGGTCATCGCTACACCGTTTCGCAGAAGTCGCGGACGGGCTTGAGGTTCGCGTTGACCGAGGTCAGCCGCGCGGGCACGGTCGACGTGAGCTGGTCGACGACCTGCACGCCGCCGGTCAGGGTCCGCAGCGTGCGGCGGATCGCGTAGAGGTGTCCCGCGATCCTGATCAGGCCGACGGCGGTGAACACGATGATCAGGCCCGCGACGGCGATGGTGAACCAGGCTGCTGCTGGCATGTTGTCCGCTCCCTTCGCTTCTTCGCTAGGCGAGTAGTTTGGCGACCGAGCCCGCGTAGCGGACCGCGCCGACCTTGACTTCTTCGATGGTCTTGTCGGTGACCGCCAGGCCCTCGGGCACGCCCTGGAGCTCGCCGATCAGGCCGACCCCGCCGGCCAGGATGTCGTCGCTGGCCGCGCGGATCCGCTCCAGGGCCGCGAGCACCCGGTTCAGCAGGTAGATCACCACCGGCAGGACCACCACGAGCAGGATCGCGTTGCCGATCCACCACAGGACCATGGCTGGCCCTCCTTTCGCTGTTAGCTCGCCGCTGGCTGGTAGGGGAGGAAGAACCGGCGGAAGACCCGCGTCAGCGCCATCCGGGTCGCCCGCAGGGCGATCGCGAAGCCGCTGACCGAGCTGCCGCTGCCCGCGGCGGCGATCTGCTCGGCCGACTCGCCGCGCTCGATTCGCTCGATCCGGTCCTGCATGTTCGACCGCGAAGTCGCGCATGAGGATGGCGGAGACGTCGGAGATCATGCCCCGGCCGTACTGCGCCGCCGCCCCGGACAGCTGGAGATCCTGGCTGACCGCGACCTTGGTGCCGCGTCCCTTGGCCGACAGCGTCGCCCCGACGATCATCGCGGCCTGGCCGCGGCCCTTCTCGTCCGCGCCGGCCGCGTGCACGACGATGTGCCGGGCGGCGTCGTCCCGTTCGGTGATGTCGGCGGTGCCGACGAACTGCATGCGGACCGGCCCCATCCGGATCGCGACCCGGCCCTCGTACTTGTCGTCGCCGAGGTCCTTGGTCAGCTCCGCGCCGGGCAGGCAGGAGGCGACCTGGGGGATGTCGTCGAAGAACTTCCACACCACGCCGACCGGCTCGGCGACCTCGAAGTCGCTGGCGATTATCACTTCAGCACCGCCTTGATGTAGGCATCCGGATCTTCCTCGAATGACCGGCGGCAGCCGGCGCAGCAGAAGTAGTAGGTCCTTCTGTCGTGCTCGAACGGCAGGCTCGACGCGCCGGGCATGACCGTCATCCCGCAGACCGGGTCGACCGCCTCGGCCAGCTGCAGCTCGGCCCGCCGCGCGACCCGGGGGGCGGGCACCTCGGTGAGGGCGCCGGACGCGCGCAGCTGGACCAGCTCGGCCAGGATGGCGACCGCCATCTCCTCGTGGGTGGTCTTGCCGAGGTCGAGGCCGGCCGCGCGTGGACCTTGTCCAGCCGGTCCTTCGGCACGCCACGCTCGGCGAGGTAGCCGAGCACGGCCTCGCCGCGACGCTGGGACGCGACCAGGCCCAGGTAGGCCGGGTTCATGGCGACCGCGCGCGCGATCATGTCCTCGTCGCCGTGCCCCTGGGTGGCGACGATGACCATCGACCGCTCGCCGACGGAATCCGGCCCGAACTCGTCGGTGCCGAGCAGGTCGGTGCTCCAGTCCAGGGCCCGGGCGAGCTCGGCCAGCGTGCGCGTCATCGGCGAGCCGCCCACGATCACCAGGTGCGGCACCGGCTGCACGGCCTCGATGTAGATCTCGAGCGCGCCCTCGCTCTGGCAGGAGATCGGCACCACCGTCATCCCCTCCGGCACGGCCGTGCCGAACTGGTCGGGGGCGCCGAGGAGCAGCAGCCGGGCGTTCCCGTCGGAGATGACCTGCTTCGCCTCGCGGATCACGACCGGCTCGGCGCAGGCGCCGCCGATCCACCCGTCCAGCCGGCCGTCGGCGGTGATGATCGCGCGCGAGCCCTGCTTGCTCGACGACGGTCCCTGCCGCCAGACCACCGTCGCCAGCGCGAACGTCTCGCCGCCGCGGGCCAGCTCGCCGATTCGGCCGAGCACTCCCAGACCGTTCATCTGACCTCCTCGTCCCCTCCTCGCCTCATCCGGACCGCGCTAGTCCTGCCGGACCGGCGGGAAACCGGACACGTCCTGGCGGTAGGTGAGCGCCTCCCAGACCCGGTCCGGCAGCAGCGGCATGTCGATGTTCCGCACCCCGGTCCCGCCCAGCGCGTCCATGACCGCGTTGACGAAGGCGGCCGGACCGCCGACGGCGGCGCACTCGCCGATGCCCTTGGCCCCGATCGGGTGGTGCGGGCACGGGGTCACGACCTCGCTGTGCAGCTCGAAGCCGGGCGTCTCCCACGCGCTCGGCAGCAGGTAGTCCATGTAGTTCGAGCCGACGCAGTTGCCGTCGGCGTCGAACGTGATGAACTGCATGCTGGCCATCGCGTAGGCCTCGGTCAGCCCGCCCATGATCTGGCCCTCGACGATCATCGGGTTGATCCTGATCCCGCAGTCGTCGACCGCGACCATCTTCAGCACGTCCCACACGCCGGTCTCCGGGTCGACCTCGACGGTGACGATGTAGACCGCGAACGGCCAGGTGAGGTTGGGCGGGTCGTAGTAGGCGGTGTTCTCGAGGCCGGGCTCCATGCCGTCCGGCATGTTGCTGTAGGCGGCCATCGCGCATTCCTGGATGGACACACCGCGCTGCGGCGAGCTGCGGACGTAGAACCGGCCGAGCTCCCACTCGATGTCCTCCTCCGACACCTCGAGCAGATGGGCCGCGAGCTTGCGGGCCTTGGCCCGGATCTTGCGGGCGACCATGGCCACCGCCGCCCCGGCGACCGGGGTCGACCTGGACGCGTAGGTGCCCATGCCGAACGGCGCGGTGTCGGTGTCGCCCTCCTCCACCACCACGTCGTCGGCCGGGATGCCGAGCTCGTGCGCGATGATCTGCGCCCACGTCGTCTCGTGGCCCTGGCCCTGGGTCTTGGCGCCGGTGCGGAGGATCGCCTTGCCGCTCATGTGGACCTTGAGCTCGGCCGAGTCGAACATCTTGATGCCGAGGATGTCGTACTCGCGGCTGTTGCCCGCGCCGAGCGGCTCGGTCATCGTGGAGATGCCAAGGCCGAGCAGGCGCCCCCGCTTGCGTGCCTCCGCCTGCTCGACCTTGAAGTTCTCGTAATCGATCGCCTTGAGCCCGACGTCGAGGCACTTCGCGTACTGGCCGGAGTCGGTCAGGAAGCCGAGCGGGGTGCGGTGCGGGAAGTCGTCGTCGGCGACGAAGTTCATCCGGCGGAAGGCGGCCTGGTCCATGCCCAGGTCGTTGGCCGCCTCCTGCACCATCCGCTCCTGGAAGAACATCGCCTCGGTGACCCGGAACGAGCATCGGTAGGCCACGCCGCCGGGCGCCTTGTTGGTGTACACGCCGCGCGCGGTCAGGTGCGCGACCGGGACGTCGTAGGCGGCGAAGGCGGAGTGCATCAGGCCGATCTTGAACTTGCTCGGCTGCGCGTCGGCGAAGAACGCGCCGTGGTCGGCGTCGGTGTGCATCCGGAAGCCGAGGATCTTGCCGTCCTTGCGCAGCGCCATCTCGCCCTTGAGGTAGACGTCGCGCGCGAACCCGGTCGAGATGAGGTTGCCGGTCTTGTCCTCGATCCACTTGACCGGGCGCTCGAGCAGGATCGAGGCCAGGATCGAGCAGACGTAGCCCGGGTAGATCGGCACCTTGTTGCCGAAGCCGCCGCCGATGTCCGGGGAGATGATCCGGATCATCTGCTCCGGGATCTCGGCCACCATCGCGACCGCGGCCCGGATGATGTGCGGCGCCTGGGTGGTCATGTAGACCGTGAGCTTGCTGGTGGCCCGGTTGAAGTCGGCCACCGAGCCGCAGCACTCGATCGGCGACGGGTGACTGCGCGGGTAGTGCAGCTCGAGCTTGGAGATGACGTCGGCCCGCTCGAAGGCCCGGTCGGTGCCCGCCTTGTCGCCGACCTCCCAGTTGTAGACCACGTTGTCGGCCTGGTTGACCTTGTCGTCGCGGATCACCGGGGCGTCCGGCGCCAGCCCCTGCCACGGGTTCACGATCACCGGCAGCGGCTCGTAGTCGACGTCGATGAGCTCGCACGCGTCCTTGGCGATGTACGGGTCGTCGGCGATGACGCAGGCCACCTCCTGGCCCTGGAAGCGCACCTTGTCGGTCGCGAGCACCGCCTGGGTGTCGTAGGACAGGGTGGGCATCCAGGCGAGGTTCCTGGTCGCCATCATCTCGCCGGTCAGCACCAGGCGGACGCCGGGCAGCGCCCACGCCCGGCTGGCGTCGATCGACTTGATCCGCGCGTGCGGCAGCGGGCTGCGCAGGATCTCCATGTGCAGCATGCCCGGGAGCACCACGTCGTCGGTGTAGTTGCCCTTGCCCCGGATGAAGCGGTCGTCCTCGACCCGCTTGCGGCTGGAGCCGAGCCCGCCGATCTTGATCTCGTCGAGCGCCCGCGACTCGTCAGCAGTGGTGGTCACCGTTTATCCCTCCGCCCGCAGCTTCTCGGCCGCCCACAGCACCGACTTGACGATGTTCTGGTAGCCGGTGCAGCGGCACAGGTTGCCCGATATCGCCCACCGCACGTCTTCCTCGGTCGGGTCGGGGTTCCGGTCGAGCAGCTCCTTGGCCGCCAGCATCATGCCCGGCGTGCAGAAGCCGCACTGCAGCCCGTGCTCCTGCTTGAACCCCTCCTGGATCGGGTGCAGCTCGCTGGCCGTGGCCAGGCCCTCCACGGTGGTGACCTCGCGCCCGTCGACCTGGACGGCCAGCATCGTGCAGGACTTGATCGCCCGGCCGTCGACCAGCACCGTGCAGGCGCCGCAGTTGGTGGTGTCGCACCCCCGGTGGGTGCCGGTCAGCCCGACGCCGCGGCGGATCAGGTCGGCCAGCAGCAGCCGCGGCTCCACCTCGGCCAGCTTCTTCCTGCCGTTGATGGTGAACTTGATGCGGCGGAGCGGGAACTCATCCGGTGCCTCGTCGCTGAGGTCGTCCTGCACCATCGTCATGATCACGCCGCCCTTTCCGCAGGTTCTCCGGTTGCCGCGGCGGGCTGGCGGCCGGTCAGGATGCGCTTGACGAAGACCCGCACCAGCTGCCGCTTGTACTCGGCGGTGCCGCGGTGGTCGGTCCTCGGCTGGGCCGCGGCCGCCGCCAGCTCGGCCGCCTCGGCGATGCCGTCGGCCGTGAGCGGCTTCCCGGTCAGCGCCTGCGCCGCCTCGGTGGCGCCGATGGTGGAGCCGCCGACGCCGGTGAGCGCGATGCCCGCCCGGGTCACGGTGTCCCCCGACGTCTCGATGGCGACCGCGACCCCGACGGTCGCGAAGTCCCCCACCCGCCGCTCGAGCTTGAGGTACCCGCCCGACCTGACCCCGCGGGCGGCGGGAACGACGGCCTCGACCGCGATCTCGTCGTGCTCGAGCACGTTCTGGAAGGGGCCGGTGACGAACTCGGCCACCGGGATCGCGCGCCTCCCGGCCGGGCCCTGCGCGATCACCGAGCCGCCGAGCGCCAGCATCACCGAGGCCCAGTCGCCCTGCGGGTCGGCGTGGCAGAGCGACCCGACCAGCGTGCCCCGGTTCCGCACCAGCGGGTCGGCCACCAGCGGCGCCGCCGCCGCCATCGTCGGCTGGGTGCCCTTGAGCAGTTCCGAGCGCTCCAGGTCGGCGTGCCGGCAGAGGGCGCCGATGCGCAGGCTGCCGTCCGGGTCGGTCCGGTGGTAGGCCAGGCCGGGCAGGTCGTTGATGTCGACGATCATCTCCGGGGAGGCGAAGCGCAGCTTCATCATCGGGACCAGGCTCTGGCCGCCGGCCAGCACCTTGACGTAGTCGCCGCCGTCGTGCAGCAGGCCGATCGCCTCGTCCAGGGAGTGCGGCGCCTCATAGCGGAACCGCGATGGGAACATTCAATTCCTCCGCTCAGCGGGCGTGCCGTCGCCGTCGGCCAGGTCACGGCCTCGGGCGACGGAGTGGGGGTCGGGGACCGCCTGCGGGCCCGACTCGTAGTCGGGGTCGGGCCGGGGCTCCTGATGCGGCGGCCACGGGCCGGAGACCGGCTGGCCCGCGATCTTGAGGTAGTCGACCAGCTGCGGCCAGGCCCACACGGTCGGGCTCTTGCCTGTCTTCGGCGCGTCCTCGATCAGCTCGAACAGCCGAGGATTGTCCTTGCTGTGCCCGTCCGACTCAATGGCCATGCAACGATCTCCCTCCGTCGCAGCGGCGACCGCCCGCGCTGGCGCGGGCGGTAACGGAATTTAGACGTATGGTGACGCGCGCTTAACAATGCCGCAACCGCCAAATAAGCTGTCGCTTAATCAACGAGTTCATCGGGTGAACATGACAGACAAATCGGTCGGTTCAGCTCCAGATCGTGACGTAAACCGGGGGCTTGAAGCGGGACGGCGGGACGCCGGCCCCGGGCGACCGGATCAGGTGCATCGCCTCCGGGGTGCCGAGGAACCTCCGCAGCGCGCTCACCGCGGTGCTGCGTCGCTCCCGCTCGAGCAGGGTCACGTGCCAGCACTCCTCGGCCGGGAATCCGGGCATGTCGACCAGGGACAGCTCGCCCCGCCGGAGCTGCTGGGAGACCAGGTGCTCGATCGCGGGCGCGACCCCGGCCCCGTCGGCCGCGGCCGCCCAGGCGGCGGTCTGGCTCTGGAACACCCCGATGTTGCTGTCGGCGATCCCGAGACGGCGCAGCAGCCGGGCCGTCTCGCTGCCCGGATCGGTTCCCGACGGGTCCACCAGCCAGCGCCACTGCCGGGCGGGGCCGCGCGGCCGCGACTGCGTCGTGCCCTCCCCGGGCCCGACCACGACCAGCCGGTACTTGAAGATCGGCTCGCTGACGATCGGCAGCTCGTGCTCGCCGTTCACGCCCGCGCCGAAGGCGACGTCGGCCAGTCGGTTCGCGATCAGCACGGCCTGCTCGCCGGAGGCCGCCACCCCGGTCGTGATCTCCACCGCCCCGGCGAACCGGCGGCGGAACGCCTCCATCAGCGGCCCGGCCACGAACTCGGCGAAGGTCGAGGTGGCGACGACGCGCAGCTGCTCGGGAGCGCCCTGGGCGGCGCGGACGGCGGCGTGCGCGTCGGCCCCGAGCATGACGATCTGCGACGCGATGCCGACCAGCCGGGTGCCGCCCGGCGTCAGCGTCATGCCCGCCTGGCTCCGGGTGATGAGCTGATCGCCGAGATCCTGCCGGAGGGCGGTGATCGCCTGCGACACGGCCGACTCGCTGACGCTGAGCGCGCCCGCCGCCGCCCGCACCGACCCGAGCCGGGCGACCAGGACGAAGGCGTTCAGCTGGGTCAGTGTCATCGCACGCTCCATCGCGAACATTTGCGCACCGGGAGGGCCAGCCTGCATCGGCGTGCACTTAGAACGTAACGTACGACATCAGACGGGCCCGCGCACGGAACGCGCGACGCCCTCGCTCGGGAGGTGGGCTTGCAGGTCCCCGCGCAAGTCGAATACGAGAAGGCCTCCAGCGTGGAGCACGCGCTGGCGCTGCTGGCGAGGTACGCGCCGGGGGCCCGGGTCCTGGCGGGCGGCCACAGCCTGATACCGATGATGAAGCTGCGGCTCGCGCAGCCCGAGGTGCTCATCGACATCAACGGGATCCGCGGGCTGCGGTATATCGAACGGGCCGGCGGCGAGCTGCGCATCGGCGCGCTCGCCCGGCACGCGGACCTGCTGGCGGCGCCGCTGGCGGGTGAGCACTTCACGATCCTGCACGACGCCGAGCGGGTGATCGCGGACCCGATCGTCAGGAACTGGGGCACCATCGGCGGGTCCCTGTGCCAGGCCGACCCGTCGGAGGACCTGTCGGCCGCGTTCGCCGCGCTCAAGGGGTCGATGGTCATTCACGGGCCCGACGGCAGGCGGGAGGTGTCCGCGCGGGCGTTTCACACCGGCCCGTACGAGACCGTCGTCGGCCCGGCCGAGATGCTGACCGAGATCAGGCTGCCGATCCGGCCCGACAGCGGCAGCGCGTACCTGAAGGTGGCCCGCCGGGCGGGCGACTGGCCGATCGGCGCGGCCGGGGCGGCCGTCTGGCTCGCGGGCGGGCTGATCACCGACGTCGGCATCGGCCTGACGGCGGTCGGCGCGGCCGGCTTCGTCGCCGCCGAGGCCGAGGAGTTCCTCCGCGGCCGGGCGGCCGACGAGCAGACCCTCGCCCGGGCGGGCGAGATCGCGGCCGAGCACTGCCGTCCGGTCTCCGATCAGCGCGGCCCGGTCGAGTACAAGCGCCATCTGGTGCGGGAGCTGACCGCCCGGGTGCTCCGCACCGCCGTCCGCCGGGCGAGCGAGCCGGCGCCGTGAAGATCACCGTCACCGTCAACGGGACCGATTACACGCGGGTAGTCGAGCCGCGGCTGCTGCTCATTCACTTCCTCCGCGACGAGCTGCGGCTGACCGGCTCGCACTGGGGGTGCGACACCTCCAACTGCGGCGCCTGCGTGGTCTGGCTGGACCAGACGCCGGTCAAGTCGTGCACGGTGCTCGCGGTCATGGCCGACGGGCGGCAGGTCGCCACCGTCGAGGGCCTGGGCCGCGGCGGCGCGCTCGACCCGGTGCAGGAGGGGTTCGCCACCTGCCACGGGCTGCAGTGCGGGTTCTGCACCCCCGGCATGCTGATGACCGCCCGCTGGCTGCTCGACCACCACCCCGACCCGACCGCCGACGAGATCCGCGAGGCGATATCCGGCCAGGTCTGCCGGTGCACCGGGTACGAGAACATCGTCCGGTCGGTGCTGTGGGCGGCCAAGCACGACGGTGCCCCGACCGACGACGGCGCCGCGGAAGGCGAGGGTGACCACCATGAGCCACGCTTACGGGTCGCTCCCGCGCAAGGAGGACCCCCGCTTCATCCAGGGACGGGGCAACTTCATCGATGACGTCGCGCTGCCCGGCATGCTGCACGGCGCGATCCTGCGCAGCCCGCTCGCGCACGCGCGGATCGTCTCGGTCGACGCCACCGCCGCCCGCGCCCACCCGCTCGTGGTGACCGTGCTCACCGGCGCCGACCTGGCCGAACGGGGCCTGGCGGGAATGCCCACGCTGTTCGGCGACGTGCAGTCGGTGCTGGCGACCGACAAGGTGCGGTTCCAGGGCCAGGAGATCGCGTTCGTGGTGGCGACCGACCGGTACGCCGCCCGGGACGCGCTCGAGCTGATCGCCGTCGACTACGAGCCGCTGCCGCCGCTGATGGACGCGCTGACCGCGCTCGAGCCGGGCGCGCCGGTTGTCCGCGAGGACCGGCCCGGCGGCAACCGCGTCTTCGACTGGAGCGCCGGCGACAAGGCGGCCGCCGACGCGGCCTTCGCCGCTGCCGACGTCGTGGTCGAGTGCGACATGCTCTACCCGCGCTCGCACCCGGCCCCGCTCGAGACCTGCGGCGCGATCGCCGAGTACGACGCGACCAGCGGCAGGCTGACCCTCTGGTCGACCAGCCAGGCCCCGCACGCCCATCGCACGATGTACGCGACCCTGACCGGGCTGCCCGAGCACAAGATCAGGATCGTCTCGCCCGACCTCGGCGGCGGCTTCGGGGCCAAGGTCCCCCTCTACCCGGGCTACGTGTGCGCGATCGCGGCCGCGATGGAGACCGGGCGGCCGGTGAAGTGGGTCGAGGACAGGTCGGAGAGCCTGATGTCGACCGCGTTCGCCCGCGACTACCACATGCACGGGGAGATCGCCGCGACCGCCGACGGCGAGATCCTCGGCCTCCGGGCCCGGGTGCTGGCCGATCACGGGGCGTTCAACGCGGCCGCGCAGCCGTCCAAGTTCCCGGCCGGCTTCTTTCACATCTTCACCGGCTCCTACCAGGTGCAGGCGGCCTACTGCGAGGTCACCGGCGTGTTCACCAACAAGGCGCCGGGCGGGGTCGCCTACTCGTGCTCGTTCCGCGTCACCGAGGCCGTCTACCTGGTCGAGCGGCTGACGGACATGCTCGCCCGCAGGCTCGGGATGGACCCGGCCGAGCTGCGGATGCGCAACCTGCTGCGGCCCGAGCAGTTTCCGTACACGAGCCCGACCGGCTGGGAGTACGACTCGGGCGAGTACCCGCGGGCGCTCCAGCTCGCGCTGGACATGGCGGGCTACGACAAGCTCCGCCGCGAGCAGGCCGACCGGCGCGCCCGCGGCGAGTACATGGGGATCGGGCTGAGCTTCTTCACCGAGGCGGTCGGGGCCGGCCCGCGCAGCAAGATGGACATCCTCGGCCTGGGCATGGCCGACGGCGCCGACCTGCGGGTGCACCCGACCGGGAAGGCGGTGCTCTCGATCTCCGTGCAGTCCCAGGGCCAGGGCCACGAGACCACGTTCGCGCAGCTGGTCGCGCACGAGCTCGGCCTGTCGCCGGACGACGTCGAGGTCGTGCACGGCGACACCGACCGGACCCCGTACGGCCTCGGCACCTACGGATCGCGATCCACCCCGGTGTCGGGCGCGGCGGCGGTCGTGGTCGCCAGGAAGGTCCGCGAGCGGGCCCGGCTGGTGGCGGCGGCCATGCTCGAGGTGTCGGCTGACGACCTGGACTGGCAGGACGGCAAATGGCGGGTGCGCGGCGACCCCGACCAGGCCCTCGGCGTCGGCGAGATCGCGCTGGCGGCGCACTCGTCGCTCGAGCTGCCGGCCGGGATCGAGGGCCACCTGGACGCGTCGGCCGTGTACAACCCGCCCAACCTGACGTTTCCCTTCGGCGCCTACATCTGCGTCACCGACGTGGACCCGGGCACCGGCGAGGTCAAGGTCCGCCGCTTCATCGCGGTCGACGACTGCGGCGTCCGCATCAACCCGATGATCGTCGAGGGGCAGGTGCACCGGGGCCTGGCCGACGGCATCGGCATCGCCCTGATGCAGGTCATCTCGTTCGACGAGATCGGCAACTGCCTGGGCGGCTCGTTCATGGACTACCTGCTGCCGACCGCGCTCGAGTGCCCCTCGCCCGAGCTCGGCGCGACCGTCACGCCGTCGCCGCATCACCCGATCGGCGCCAAGGGAATCGGCGAGTCGGCCACCGTCGGCTCCGCCCCGGCCGTGGTCAACTCGGTCGTGGACGCGCTCGCCCCGTTCGGCGTGGTGCACGCGGACATGCCGCTGACGCCGGCCAACGTGTGGCTCGCGATCCAGGGCCGCCCGGTCCGGACGGACCTGTCCGTCAGCTGACCGAACCCGTTCCGTTCCCCGCCCTTCCCGGCGCAAGACATCACACTGCGTAATACTTGCTGGCAGGTCTCTCCTGCATGTCTTATGTAGTTGCGATAAGGTCGCAACTACACAGATGTGCGCTCGACGGGGAGGAACACTTGCCTTCAGATCTTCTGGCGGACGAGCCTCGGCTGGCGCAGGCGTTCCGCTTGCGGGATCTGGTTCCGCTGTCGGTGTCGAGCGTCGGCCCGATGTTCTCGGTGGCCGCGACCGGTGGCGTGATGGCGGCCGAGGCGGGCTGGTGGACGCTGCCCGCAGTCGCCATCCTGGCGGTGCCGTTCATCATCTCCAGCTTCGTGTTCCGCCTGCTCAACCGGCACTTCCCGAGCTCCGGGGCGTCCTATCACTGGTCCGCGAGGATCATCGGGCGGACCGTGTCGCGTTATCAGGCGTGGATCTTGATCCTGGCCTACTTCCTGTCGATCCCGCCGATCGCCATCCCGGCCGGGGCCTACACGCTGGCCCTGGTCGCGCCCGGCTACCGGGCCCCGGCCATCGTCCAGCTGGCCGTGACCCTGTTCTGGATCGCGTTCGCGGCGGTGCCGCTGCTGCTCGGCGCCCGGCCCACGGCGCGCATCACCCAGGTGTTCTTCGCGGTCGAGATGGTGTCGCTGGCGGCCTTCGGGGTGGTCGGCGCGCTCAACTGGCATCGGCTGGCGGTGCCGGTTCACTTCGGCTCGCCGCCGATCGGGGGCATCCTGATCGTGGCGGTGGTCGCCGCCACCATCCTCGACGGCTGGGAGATCGACAGCTACGCCGCCGAGGAGTCCCGCAAGCCGCGTGACAGCCCGGGCATCGGCGGGATCATCGGCGCGTTCGGCGCGCTGCTGTTCTACGCGATCCTGTTCCCGCTGATGCTCGGCGAGACCCCGCTGAGCTCGCTCGCGGGCTCGGTCGACCCGCTCGCGGTGTGGTCGCACCGGCTGGTGCCCGGCGCTCCCTGGCTGATGCTGATCCCGATCCTGCTCTCGACCGCGGGCGGCCTGTGGCTGACCAGCTACATCCTCACCCGGGCGCTGTTCGCGATGGGCCGCGAGCGGCTGATCCCGGCCGGCTTCGGCCGCCTCAACCGGCATCGCGTCCCGCACGTCGCCATCATCGTGACCCTCGCCTCGGCACTGCTGGTGGTGGCGGTTCAGCTGTTCGTGTCGTCACTGAGCTCGTTCTTCGACCTGGTGCTGTCCGCGGCCGGGTTCTTCCTGCTGGCCGAGTTCTTCCTCGACTCGCTGACCGGGGCGGTGTTCCTCACCTACGGGCACCGACGACTGCCGGACGTGCAGATCAACCCGCACAGCCACCGGCTGCTGCTGGTCGGGTCGCTGTTCTCCACCGTCGTGATGGGCGCCCTGCTGGTGGCGTTCTTCTTCTACGGTCCGAAGGCGATCGGCGGCGGGGTCGACGAGACGTTCGCCGTGCTCCTCGCGCTAGGCGGGGCGTTCGCGTGGCTGACCCGCAAGCGCGCGGCCCCGACGTTCGTGTTCGACGGCAACGCCATCCCCGACCCAGCCCGGCGAGTGCTCTCGGACGAGCTGACCTAGGCCCGTCCGAGCCCAGGAAATCAGGCTCCCGGGGTCAGCGGCGGGCGTCCATTCTAGATTTCTTGCTGTTATCTCAGCCGTCTGACCCGGCCGGCGTGATGGTGGACCGTTGTGTACATCCCGGTGTACACAACGGTCCATCGTCATGATTTCCAGCCTGGCTACCCGACCGCGACGCTCTGGTGGAGGTAGGGCGTGATGTTGCGCAGGGCGCGGGCGACGTACTCCTCCTTCTCGCCGACCGGCGCGACGTAGTGCAGGGCGTCTTCCGCCGCCTCGCCGCCCGCGAGCCGGGCGATGATCCAGGCGGCGAGGTAGTGCGACGCCAGGCAGCCGCCGGCCGTCGCGACGTTCCCGCGGGCGAAGAAGGGCTGGTTGAGCACCTCGACGCCGGCCTCCACGACCCAGGGCTTGGTGATGAGGTCGGTGCAGGCGGGCACGTCCTCAAGCAAACCGAGTTTCGCCAGCACGAGCGTCCCCGAGCACTGGCCCGCCAGCAGCTGCCGCGACGGGTCGAGCCGGCTCAGCTGCCCCATGATGGCCGGGTCGGCGATCACCTCGCGGGTCCGCACGCCGCTGCCCACCACGACCGCGTCCGCGGCGCAGGCCTCCTCGAGGCTGGCCATCGACTCGATCACGACGCCGTTCATCGAGCGCACCCGGGGCGCGGGGGTTGCGATCGACACCCGCCAGCCGGGCTTCCTGACCCGGTTGAGAACGCCGAGGGCGATGAGCGAGTCGAGTTCGTTGTAGCCGTCGAAGGTGAGGATCGCGATATGCACGGGGAGTTCCTTCCGCTCGGATGCGGCCGACGCTAACCCGCCCCGTCCATGACAGTCAAAAAATTGTCATGCATACAATCAACCCGGTGGGGACATCGCGCTACCAGGCCGTCGTCGACGCGTTCGCGTCGGATATCCGGGCGGGACGCCTGCCGTCGGGGACCCGGCTGCCGACCCATCGTCAGCTCGCCGCCCGTGAGGGCATCGCGCTGGTGACCGCGTCCCGGGTCTACGCCGAGCTTGCGGCCATGGGCCTGGTGAGCGGGGAGCAGGGCCGGGGAACGTTCGTCCGCGACATCACCCTGCCGCCCGGCCACGGCATCGACCAGCGGGCGGCGGCGGCGGACACCATCGACCTGAGCTTCAACTACCCGGCCCTCCCCGGTCAGGCCGACCTGCTGCGGCACGCCCTGCGGGAGCTGGCGGCGTCCGGCGACCTCGAGGCACTGCTGCGCTACCAGCCCCATCGCGGCCGTCCGCAGGACCGGGCGGCGGTCGCCCGTCACCTGCGGACGCGCGGCCTCTCGGTCGGCGCCGACCAGGTCCTGATCGTCAACGGCTCGCAGCACGGGCTGGCCACGACGGTCATGGCGGCGCTGCAGACGGGGGACGTGGTCGCGGTGGACGCGCTCACCTACCCGGGGTTCAAGGTCCTCGCCCACACGCTCCGGCTGGAACTGGCGCCGCTGCCGGCCGGACCGGGCGGAACCGATCTCGACGCCCTCGAGCGGCTGTGCGCGACCCGGCCGGTCGGCGCCGTCTACGCGATGCCGACCCTGCACAACCCGCTCGGCTGGGTCATGGACGCCACCGCCCGCGCCCGCCTGGTCGAGATCGCGCGGCGGCGCGGGCTGCTCATCATCGAAGACGCCTCCTACGCCTATCTGGCCGAGCACGCGCCGCCCCCGATCGCCGCCCTCGCACCCGAGATCACCGTCTATGTGTCCGGGCTGTCCAAGAGCGTCGCCACCGGCCTGCGCGTCGGCTTCGTCTCGGCCCCGGCCCGCCTGGTGCCCGCGATCGAGCGCGCGATCCGCGTGACCACGTGGAACACCCCGGCCATGACCACCGCGATCGCCTGCCGCTGGCTGGACGACGGCACCGTCGGCCGCCTCGAGGCCGACAAGCGGGCCGACGCCAGAACCCGCCAGTCGATCGCCCGCGACGCCCTCGCCGGGCTGCCCGTGGTCGGCCACCCGTCGTCCTACTTCGTGTGGCTTCCGCTGGCGCTGGACGCTCGCGCCGACCGGATCGCGGCGCTCCTCGCGCGCACGGGCGTCTCGGTTGCGACAGCGGAGCCGTACGCGACGTCCGCGCCCACGCCGCAGGCCCTCCGGCTGGCTCTGGGCTCCGCCGACCTGGACAGCCTGCGTGCAGGCGCTGGGC
This sequence comes from uncultured Actinomycetota bacterium, assembly GCA_963836195.1. GTDB lineage: Bacteria > Actinomycetota > Actinomycetes > Streptosporangiales > Streptosporangiaceae > Trebonia. Next base: position 31,161 of record CAWIIX010000012.1, read on the forward strand.
ATGGTGAGGAAGGTCGTCGAGGCCGACCCCTACCGGTAGACAACCTCATCTGCCCCGGGCCGCCGAGGGGTACCTCGTGTCACACAGGAAACACCTACGGGATGGAGGACTTCAGCACGGGGAACACGACCGGCCGGATGGGCTCGCCGCACGGCTACCTCCCGATCGAGGAGCACGGCATCGTGGGCGACCTGCGCACGGTGGCCCTCATCGGCACCGACGGCACCGTCGACTGGTTCTGCCCCGCGCGCTTCGACGCCCCGAGCCTGTTCGGCGCCCTGCTCGACAAGGGGAAGGGCGGCTACTTCTCGCTGGCCGCCAGGACCAGCTACGCCAAGCCGAAACAGCGCTACCTCCCCGACACCAACATCCTGCTCACCCGGTTCCAGGGCCGGGACGCGGTGGGCGAGGTCATCGACTTCATGGTCCCGGAGACCAGGCCCGTCGGCCGGGCGCGCGACCTGCTGGTCAGGCAGGCGCGCGCGGTCAAGGGCACGGCCAGGTTCGAGGTCGCCTGCCATCCGGCGTTCGACTACGGCAGGCTCCGCCATCGGGTCGAGATCGTCGACGGCGTCGGCGCGGTCTTCACCTCGCCCATCGGCCGGGTCGTGCTGCGGACCAACGTCGGCCTCAAGGTCGAGGAGGCCGGGGTCGCGGCGACGTTCATGTTGAAAGAGGGCGAGGAGGCCGACTTCCACCTGGAGTGGAACGGCGACATCCACCCGATCGCCGAGGGCGAGACCCGCAAGCTGTTCAGCAAAACCCAGGATTTCTGGCGAAACTGGGTCGGCCAGTGCCGCTACACCGGCCGCTGGCGGGAGGTCGTCCAGCGCTCCGCCCTCGCGCTCAAGCTGCTCGTCTACCACCCGACGGGCGCGCTGATCGCCGCCCCGACCACCTCGCTCCCGGAGGAGCCCGGCGGCACCAGGAACTGGGACTACCGGTACGTGTGGCTGCGGGACGCCTCGTTCACCGTCTACAGCCTCATGCGGCTCGGTTTCCTCGAGGAGGCGGCCAGCTTCATGGACTGGCTGCAGCAGCGCTGCGAGACGGCCTCGGCCGAGCGCGACATCTCGATCATGTACACCGTCGACGGCCGCGACAGCATCCGCGAGGAGACGCTCGACCACCTCGAGGGCTACAACGGCGCGCGGCCGGTCCGGATCGGCAACGGCGCGGCGGGCCAGCTGCAGATCGACGTCTACGGCGAGATCATGGACTCGGTGTACCTCTACAACAAGGAGGCGCCGATCTCCTGGGACCTGTGGACCGCGCTCTCCAAGCGCCTGGACTGGCTCAGCAACCACTGGACGGAGCCGGACGAGGGGATCTGGGAGATCCGCGGCCCGCGCCAGCGGTTCACCTACTCCGCCCTCATGACCTGGGTGGCCTACGACCGGGCGGGGCGGCTGGCCCGCGACCGCGGGCTGCCCGCCCCGGTCGAGCGGTGGCGGGAGCTCGGCGCCGAGGCGTACCGCTTCGTCCAGGAGCAGTGCTGGGATCCCGCCCTGCAGAGCTACGTCATGCACCCGGGCAGCCAGCTGCTCGACGCGTCGCTGCTGGTAATGCCGCGGGTCAAGTTCGCCGGGCCGACCGACCCGCGTTTTCTGTCCACCCTGGAGAAGATCAGCGGCGAGCTGGTCTCCGACAGCCTGGTCAACCGCTACGCCATCACCGGCCATGACGGCATCGCCGACGGCGAGGGCACCTTCAGCCTCTGCTCGTTCTGGTACGTCGAGGCGCTGACCCGGGCCGGCCGCGCGCACGAGGCCAGGGGCGTCTTCGAGAAGATGCTCACCTACAGCAACCACCTGGGCCTGTTCGCCGAGCAGATCGGCCACTCGGGCGAGGCGCTCGGCAACTTCCCCCAGGCCTTCACCCATCTGGCCCTGATCAGCGCCGCCGTGAACCTGAACAAGGCCCTGGACCGCCGGCCGGCCGGGCAAAAACGATGAGGGCGTCGCCAGGCCGGCGACGGTAACCTGCCGACATGCCTCGCGCCGTCACCCTCATCCGGTCGGCGACCCTGTCCGGGGTTGCCGAGTACGCCTACGCCGCCACCGCGCCCGCCGAGTCCCGGCTGATCTTCCTGGCCGGCGCCTGCCCGCTGAACGCCGACGGGTCCACCGCGGCGGTGGGCGACTACCCCGGCCAGGCCGCCAAGGCGTTCGAGAACCTGCGCACCGCCCTCGCCGACGCGGGCGCGTCGGTGACCGACGTCATCAGCACCCGGGTTCTGGTCGCCTCCTCCCGGCGGGAGGACCTGGTGGCGACGTGGCAGGTGGTCAGAGACTCGTTCGGTCCGCACGACGTTCCGAGCACGCTGCTCGGCGTCACCGTGCTCGGCTACCGGGACCAGTTGGTCGAGATCGAGGCCGTCGCCGCGGTGCTTGACGCCTGACCGGCCTCGTTAGACTCGCCCGGTGTACCGCCACACGTAGAAGACCGTCTGGCCCGAGCGCACTTTCGCCGCCAGCGAGTACCCGCTGGTCCCGGATAGTTCCAGCGAGATCGCGTAGTCCGTGCTCAGCGTCTGGTTGAAGCCGAGCACGATCACCGAGTAGTAGTGCCGCCTGATCCGCTGCAGATAGTACTGCGGGCTGTTGCTGGCGGTGTCCGACCACTGCTGCCAGGTCGTGTTCGGCAGGTAGTACTGAAGGACGTCGGTGGTCTCGACCAGAAAGTGCCCGCCGTCAGCCGTCATCGGCCGCACGACCCCGACCAGCCCGGCCGCGGCGGGCCAGTCGATCATCGCGCGCGCCTGGGCGGTGCCGTCGGCGGCGACCGGGATCAGGGCGGCCAGCGCCGCGGCCAGCACCCAGCGCCTCCTCGACAGCATGCTCAGCAGGTAGCCGGCCGCGATCGCGGCGAACCAGGCGCCGAAATCGACGTGCTTGTCGAGTGACGTCGTGGTCTCGATCCGCGCCTGGTCAGCCGGCGCCAGCAGCGCCGAGAGGGCCAGCACGGCCAGCAGCAGCGCCTGCGGCCTCTGGCGGCGGACCACGCCGACGACGGCCGCGCCGACGGCCGGGATCAGCACCACCGCGGTCCACGACCACGCGTCGGCGAAGACCAGGGACGCGCCGTCGGTTCCGTCGACCCGCCCGGTCGTGGTCACCCGGATCCCGGTCAGATACCCGGGCCCGCCCAGTGCGAGCAGCACCGCGATGAGAGCCGCGGTGACCCCGGCCAGCACCGCCGCCCGCCGGAGGGCGACCCGCCAGCCCGCCTCCGGCCATGAGCTCAGGAAGGCGACGCCGAGCACGGTGGGGTCGTAGAGGGCGGTCGCGTACTTCGTCGCGTTGGCCAGCGCCAGCAGCACGCCCGCGGCGATCAGCCACCGCTTGGCCTGCTGGCCGCCCCGGGCCCCGGCCGCGCACCACGCCGCCGCCGCCAGCAGCAGCAGCGCGGCCGCGTCGTAGGTCGCGAACGAGCCCAGGTGCAACGTCGGGGCGAGCACGGCGAACAGCGCGGTGGCGAAGAAGGCGGCGCGCTGGTCCGCCAGCAGCCGGGTCGCGGTGGACCAGACCAGGCACGTCACGCCGAGCATGAAGACCAGGGACAGCGCTCGGGCCGCGGTCAGCCCGCCGAGGCCGTCGGCGATCGCGCCGATCGGCGGGTAGATGACCGGGGCGCCGGAAAACCAGGTTTGGTAGTCCGGAATCGGGGTGCCGTGCAGCCAGTGCGACCACTCGAGGTGGCCGGCCGACAGGTACAGCGCCTCGTCGCCGAACGCCGTGCTGGCCCGCACCATGCTGGCCGAGAGCGCCGCCTGGACGGCCAGGATCGCGAGCAGCGGCCATCCCGTCCGCACCGCCCGCGATATTCGCACGTCCCGAGGGTAGACACGTTTCCCCACCCCGCAGGGACATTCTGAACGTTCTTTCAGCCAGCCCTTACTTCTTGTTGCTGAAGCCCGCGTCGACCGGCAGCGTCACGCCGGTGACGTAGCGGGCGTCGTCGGAGACGAGCCACAGGATCGCGTTGGAGATGTCGACCGGCTCGACCATGCCGACCGGGAGCGCGTTGGTCATCGCGTTGCCCATCTGCGGGTCCGCGGCCAGGAACTCCGCCATCACGTCGTTGACGATCATGGGCGTGTTCACCCCGGTCGGGTGGACGGTGTTCACGCGGATGCTGAACGGCGGCGCGTTCCTTCATGGACGGGATCGCGGTCTCGACGGTGAGATGTCCACCGCGATAATGTCCGCGCCCTCCTGGGCGAGGCGGATGGCGTGGCTGCGGCCCTGACCGCGCGCGGCACCCGTGATGAAGGCGATATTGCCCTCGAGCTTTCCCATTACGGTCCTCCGGCTCCGATGTAGCGGCTCGGCGGCACGCCCAGGGTGGTCGTGAAATCCCTGCTCAGGTGAGCCTGATCGGCGTAGCCGAGATCGGCCGCGAGCGCCGCCCAGTCCACCGACCCGGCCCCGTCCGCCTCGACCCGGAGCGCCGCCTCGTGCAGCCGCGCCCGCCGCATCACCCACTTGGGCGAGACGCCGACGTAGTCCGAGAACAACCGCTGCAGCTTCCGCTCCGGCAGCCCCGACACCTCGGCCAGCTGGGCCACCCGGCGCAGCGCGGGGTCTTCGGTGATCCGGCCGACCAGGCCCGCCACCTGGTCGACGACCGGATCCGGGGCCGGTCGCCGCTCCCGCAGCAGCCCCGACGCCGCCGCGATCATCGCGTCGTCGTCGGCACCGTCCGCCATCACCGCGGCCTGCGCCTGGCTAGCGGCCGGGCCGAACAGGCCGTCGGCCGGGACGACACGATCGTTCAGGCCGGAGATCGGCTGTGCGTGGAAGGGACGCAGGCCGCCCGGGCGGAAGCGGACGCCAAGGGCCTTGCCTTCACCGGAGAGGCGTCGGCTGAAGATCTTGGTGTCAACGCCGTAGACCGAGGCCCCGGCCGGCTCGAAGGCCAGGTTCACGTTCGGGTGCGGCAGGATCGCCTGCTCATGAGGCGGCTCCCCGCGCAGGTCCCAGCGGATCACCCAGCAGAAGTCGACGAACAGGGCCAGGTCCGCGGGCGGCGGGTACCTGGTCAGCGTGAACTTGGCCGCGGCGGCCGCGGCGTGCAGCACGCCCGGGCCCATCGATCCAGCTGCCTGGGCAGATGGCGGGTTCACGCCACCCAGCGTAGCTGTCGCGTTTGTTCAAGACATCGCCGACGCCCGCCGCTAGTGTCGCGAGCCATGACACTACATCCCGAACTAGCCGACGCGGCGGGAGCGACGGCGCTCGTCGTGGACAACGTGACGCCCGCCGAGTTGGCGGCCCCACCCCATGCGACGAATGGGACGTCCAGGCCCTGCTCAACCATGTCATCCTGTGGAGCTCGCACTCGCTCGAGCGCCGCGCGCACGGCGAGTCGGTGGCGCCGGAACTGATGGAACGCGACTTCGCGGCGGCGCCGGACTTCGCCGGCGCCTACCGGGCGCAGCTGGACCGCGCGCTGGCCGCCTGGGCGGACCCGGCCGTCTGGGATCGCGAGCTCGACGTGATGGGGGCCAAGACCCCGGCTGCGGACGTCGGCGCGCTCATGATCGCCGAGCTGGTGCTGCACGGCTGGGACCTGGCCGCGGCGACCGGGCAGGACTACGCGGTCTCCGACCGCGCGGCCGAGGCCGCGCTGCGCGCCGTCGAGGCCAACGCCGAGCTCTTCCGCCAGTACAAGGGGTTCGCGGACCCGGTGCCGACGGCGGCCGACGCGCCGATCCTCGACCGCGTGCTCGCGCTGTCCGGACGCGACCCGGCCTGGACGCCGGCGGCGCGCTGAGTGTCGGCCGGGTAGCGCATGGCTTTCGGTCGTCAGGACGCGCCAGGACGACCGGAACTCCATCCGCGTGCGGCCTGGCCGGGCTCAGGGTCCAGGCGGGCAGGGGGCGAGAAGCGCGTAGTAGGCGAGGGGCACGCCGGTGCGTCGGACGGAAGTGCAGGCCGGCGTCGTTGGCCAGTGCCAGCAGCGTGGTCAGGGTCAGGTGATGCCGGTCGGCGAATTCGCCGACCACCAGCCGGCCGCCGGGCTTGAGCACCCGCCGCAGCTCCGCCAGGGCGGCGGCCGGCCGGGGGATCTCGCCCAGCACCGTCACCAGGTAGGCCGCGTCGAAGCCGCCGTCCGGGAAGGGCAGCGCCTCGGCGCTGGCCAGTTGCGGGCTGATGTTGCCGATTGACCGTCGGGCGGCGCGCGCCATGACGTGATCCAGCATCTCCTGCTGGACGTCGACGATGGCGAGCTCGCCGTCGGCCCCGAGCTGCGGCGCCACGTGCAGGGATTGCAGGCCGGTGCCGGGGCCGATCTCGAGTACCCGCTCGCCCGGGCGCGGCTGCAGGAGGACGTCAAGCCGCCGGGCGGTGAGCAGCGGCAGCGGGAGGTCGAGCACGTGGCGCTGCGCATACGGGTACGGCGCCTGGTCGGTGAGCACGACGGCGGCCCCGGCGGCGACGGCGGCGAGCGCCCCGGCCGCCGCGATCGCGAGCGACGTCGTTCTCACCGGGTCTCCCTGGCTGAGCACGATCGCGATCCACCACGCGGCGGCCGCCAGCGGGAGCTCGGCGCAGCCCGCCTCGGCCAGCGCCAGCGCGTGCCCGGCGCCCGGGGCCGAGGTGCAGACGTCGAACCAGGCGTCGATGAGCAGCAGGGTTCCCGCAGCCGCGGCGGGCAGGCTCGCCCGGCGATCGCCGCGGGTCGAGCAGCACGGCGGTGACCAGGGCGGCGACTGCCTCGGCGACGTCCAGCCCGGTCCAGGCGAGTGCCCAGTGCTGTGCCTGCGCCGTGGCCGGGAGGGTGACCGCGAGCAGCGCGCTCCAGGGCAGCAGGAACCCGCCCACCGCGAGCGCGACCAGCCGGGCGCGCCGCCACAGGACGGGCCGAGCCGCAGTCGTTGCCGGAGGCCGGAAGCGGAGGGGCTGGCAGCGGAGTGGCCGGAAGCGGGGGGCCGGAAGCGCGTGGGTCTGCATGGATCCCACCGTAGGATCACAGAGAAATTTTGCAAACGAATTTCTGCAGAATCTTGTCTGTGATTCCTGGTACGCTGATGGCATGGCGATAAGCCCCCGACCGGTGACCGGCGACGCGAAGCGCTGGAAGGCGATGTCCCACCCGCTGCGCAGGGAGATGCTGCGCCACCTGGCCGAGCACGGCACCGCCAGCTCGACCACGCTGGCGGCGGCCCTCGGGGAGAGCACCGGCACCACCAGCTACCACCTGCGGGTGCTGGCGGACGCCGGGGTCGTCGAGGAGGTGCCGGAGCAGACCAACGGCCGCGAGCGGTGGTGGCGCGTCCCCCCGGTCGACCTGCGCGAGCCCGACTACGACAGCCTCAGCCCCGGCCGACCGGGCCGCGCTCGACGAATGGCGCGCCCCGCAGATCCCCGGCGAGGTAGAGCTTTTCAACCGCTACATCCGCGATTTCCGCCGGCACGGGCCGTGGGCCAGGGCCTCCCGGGCGGACGGCTACTACACCGCCGCCGACCTCGACGCGTTCATGAACGAATACGTCGCCCTGCTGAACAAGTACGGGCATACCGCCGAAACCGCCCCGCCCGGCGCGCGGCTCATGCAGCTGCGGATGTTCTACATTCCGGATGAGCCCGCAGAACGCGGGGAAAGCGGCGAGTTACAAGCCGCGACCGCCGCTTGCGAATGTGAGAGTGCTCACGATTTCACAAGCGCCTTACGAAAACGGACAACGAAGACCCCTATTTACCGGCGGCGCAGGTCAGGTGGTCCAGACCTTGCAGCGTGCGGGCGGGTTGGCACGTGATGTTGGGCACTCAACAGACAAGCGTTCTCCTGTCAAGATGAATGATCGAAACTTTTTCAAGCGTTCAGCTTGACTGACGAGAGGACCGAGTTCGTGGTCGATGTTGATGCCATCCTGGAAGCCGCTCACCTGAAAAACGAGCGCGTACGCGAGTACGTCAAGTACTGGGCGGGGATCACGGGCGCCGACAACATCGAGGTCGTCAGCGCCGATGACGACGCCCGCCTGGTCGCCGAGGCACTGGCGGCAGGCGAGATCTTCCCCGCCGGCGAGGGCCTGTACTACTCCCGCAGCTACTACAAGGACACCGCGCGCTCGGAGGAGCGCACGATCGTCGCCACGAGCAACCCGGCCGACAAGGGGATCTACAACAACTGGTACCCCGCCGCAGAGATGAAGGAAAAGCTCACCGGGCTGATGCGCGGCGCCTCCGCAGGCAAGACGATGTACGTGATCCCGTACCTGATGTCGCCGCCCGGCGCGCCGCTCGAGCAGTACGCGGCCGGCGTTCAGCTGACCGACAACCGCGCCGTCGTGCTGCACATGAACCGGATGTCCCGGGTGCACGTCGACTTCATCAACAACCTGGCCGTCCCCGACAGCTTCGTCCGCGCCGTGCACGTGACCGGTGACCTGGAGAACCTCGGCCAGGGCACGTCCGAGGACAAGCGCTACTTCGTGACCGTGGCCGACGAGCGCACGATCCTGCACTTCGGCTCCTCCTACGGCGGCAACGCGCTGCTGGGCAAGATCGCGCACGGGCTGCGCCAGGCCGCCTACGACGGCTGGGCGTCCGGCCGGTTCCTGTCCGAGCAGTTCATGCTGCTCGGCATCACCGACAAGCAGACCGGCAAGAAGTGGCACATCGCGGGCGGCTTCCCCAGCGCCAGCGGCAAGACCAACCTGGCCATGACGCTCTCCCCCGACGCGCTCGGCGACCGCTACTACGTCGACTTCTACGGCGACGACATCGCCTGGATGTGGGTCGGCGAGGACGGCCGCCTGTACGGCATGAACCCCGAGTTCGGCGTCTTCGGCGTGGCCAAGGACACCAACGAGCAGACCAACCCGACCGCGATCGAGTCGATCGCCCCCGGCACCAAGGCGATCTTCACCAACATCGCCTGGAACGAGAAGACGCACGAGGTCTGGTTCGAGGGCCGCACCAAGAACCCGCCCGCCGACCTCGACGGCTGGCTCGACTGGAAGGGCAACCCGATCGCCGACCGCTCCCCCGAGGAGCAGGGCGATCCCTGGGCGCACCCGAACAGCCGGTTCACCACCACCCTGGCCAACGTGCCGAACATCGCCAAGGACTACAACGAGCCGCAGGGGGTGCCGATCGACGGCATCATCTTCGGCGGCCGCACCAGCGACCGGGAGCCGCTGATCCGCGCGATCACCGACCTCGCCGAGGGCGTCTACGACGGCCTCACGCTCGGCGCCGAGGCCACCTTCGCCGCCGACGGCCTCGACGGCCAGCTCCGCTACGACCCGATGTCGATGCGCCCGTTCATGTCCTACCCGGAGGGCGCGTACGCCGCGCACTGGCTGAAGATCATCGGCGAGGCGGCCGAGCAGCCGATCTTCGCCCACGTCAACTGGTTCCAGCGCGACGCCGGAGGACGGCCACTTCCTCTGGCCCGGCTACCGCGACAACCTGCGCGCGCTGCTGTGGCTCATGCAGCTCAAGGACGGCGAGGTGACGGGGGTCAAGACCCCGGTCGGCATCCTGCCGACCAAGGAGGAGCTGAACACCGAGGGCCTCGACATCGACCCGGCCGACCTGGACACGCTGCTCACCATCGACACCGCCCGCTGGAAGCAGGAGATGGGCTTCCGCCAGGCCCACCTCGAGCAGTTCGCCAACCTCCCCGACGAGATCTGGGCCGCCCACCGCCGCGTAGCCGCCGACCTGGACGAGTAGACAAGAAACCCAAGCCGGGGCTTTACCCGCTGGTTAGAGAAGCAGGGCGCAGCCGGTGTCCGCCGCGCCGTTCCTCCCTCGCCCGAGCGCTTTTCCGGGCAAGGCAGGACTTGGGCGCCGGACACCGGCAAGCCCAGCGACACGACGTAGCGGCGCGGGATGGGCGGGACTCGGTCCGGGGCGCCGGCATTGACTCATCGTCCTCACTGTCACCACTGACACCAAGCCGGACGCTCGTGGGCGTCATCGTGGTCACTTCGGGTCGCGGGCTGCCCCCAACGGAACACGCTGTCGCCCGCAGCCGCCACGCGCGAGCCCAAACGGCACACAATCACGGCCCCCGTCCGGGCACGCCCGCGTCAGCCCCAAAGAGAGATTCCTGAACGGGCTACGCCCGCGTCAGGGGCTCCTCGGACGGGTTACGCCCGCGTCAGCCCAAGGGAGGAACCCCTGAACCGGCCACGCCCGCGTCAGCCCACCCACGGCAACGGGGGGTTTATCCCCGCAGGCTAGAGAAGCAGGGCGCAGGGGGTGTCCGCCGCGCCGTTCCTGCCCCGCCCGAGCGTTTTTCCGGGCGGGGCAGGACTTGGCGCGCCGGACACTGGCAAGCCCAGCGACACCCAACTACTCGTGAACTGGGAGGACGGCCCAGACGCGCTTGCCGTGCCAGCCCGGGACCGCTTCCCAGTCCCAGGCGTCGGCCAGCGCCTCGATCAGCTCCAGGCCCCGGCCGGATTCCTCGTCCTCGTGGGGATGGCGCATGGCTGGCGCGCCGAGCGCGGCGGGGAGGGTGTCCCAGACCTCGATCATGAGGCGGAGCCGGTCGGAGGAGAGCCGCACCCACAGCAGCGGCAGCTTCCCCTCGGCGTCGTACCTGAGGATGCCGTCGGCGCCGGTCACCGCCTGCACGACGTTGGTGGTGAGCTCGCTGACCACCAGCTCGGTGGTCTCTATGAGCGCGTCCAGACCCCAGCCGTTGAGCACCACGCCGATAAATCCCCTGGCGAGGCGGGGGGCCGTCGGGAGGGCGCCGAGCGGACCCAGATCTGAGGTCAACGGCCAGTCAGCCACGTGCCACTCGCCGCTTTTGACCCACGCGGAACGGCTGCACCGGGCAGCTCCCAACCGAACGGCATATTAACCGCACGGCACGTTAGCGTACTAGCTCCGGTGCGCACCGTGTCTCTATCGCACCGGAAGTGTGACTGATAGTCACAATGAGCGCAGGATATCCTGCCGCGTCCCCGGGTCACGGCTGTTGTTACGCGTGAGTGGCCGGGCGGAACGGCGCCCCGTGGCCGGGTATTATCACGTCCGCGAACTCGAGCAGCAGCTTTCTGCTGTCGGCCAGCGCGGCCTGGTCGGCGCCGAGCGGATCCTCGTCCGGGCCGTCCGCCGACCACCAGGCGTGGGTGCAGACGTAGACGCCGTCCGCGGCGGACGCGACCGTGGAGATGTCCTCGCCGGTATGCCCCGGGGTCCGCAGCAGCCGCACCGACGGGGCGAGCCGCGCGTCGTGCGCGTCCTGGCTGAGCCATCGGTCGCCCTCGTAGACCGCCCAGTGGTCGTGAATGCGCGCGTTGCGGAAGAGCGCGGCGTTGACCGTGTGATCGGGGTGGTGGTGGCTGAACACCACGTCGGTGACGTCCTGCGGCGCCGGGCCGTGCGCCTCGAGCGCGGCCACGAGGGCGTCGCGGTCGGCGACCATCCCTGGATCGACGACGATGACGGCGTCGCCATCGCGGATCAGCGTGACGGTGCCGCTGACGCGCTCGTCGTCGCCGTCGAGGCCGACGTATCCGTTGTGAAGCACGTGCACTTCGGCGGAACCAGTGGCCGGAATCTCCAGTGATGTCACATCACAAACAATAGCGGCATAACGGCAACTCGATCGGTACCCGGATCCCGTCGAGCGCGTGCGCGCACAGATCGTCTTCCCGCTCGGCCGGGAACGCGGCGATGATCTTCGCCACCAGGTCGCGCAGCCGGGTCATGTTCTTGCCGAAGACCTCGAAGACCTCGGCCTGCGTTACCCCCTCGCCCTCCTCCACCCCCGCGTCGGTGTCGGTGACGAGCGAGAGGCTGGTGTAGCAGAGCGCGAGCTCGCGGGCGAGCACCGCCTCCGGGTGGCCGGTCATCCCGACCAGCGTCCAGCCCTGGGCCGCGTACCACTGCGACTCCGCCCGGGTGGAGAACCGTGGCCCGTCGATGACCACCAGCGTCCCGGTGCTGGCCGGCACCCAGCCGTTCTTGCGCGCGGCGTCGACCGCGTGCGCCCGGCCGGATGGGCAGTACGGGTCGGCGAACGGGATGTGCACCGCGTACTCGTCGTAGAAGGTCTGGACCCGTCCCCCGGTCCGGTCCACCAGCTGGTCGGGGATGACCAGCGTGCCGGGACCGTAGGAGGCGGTCAGCGACCCGACCGCGCTCGGCGCCAGGATGCGCCGCACGCCGAGCGCGCGCAGCGCCCACAGGTTGGCGCGGTACGGGATCTTGTGCGGAGGGAACCGGTGGTCCTTGCCGTGCCGGGGCAGGAACGCCACCCGGCGGCCCGCCACCTCGCCCACCCGCACCGGCTCGCTGGGCGGGCCGAACGGCGTCTCGACCGGCACCTCCTCGGCGTCGGTGAGGAACTCGTAGAAACCGGAACCGCCGATGACCCCGATGTCCGCCACCGCCACCATCTGGCTAGGCGACCTTTTCCGCCGAGGACTTCGAAGGCGTGGACGATGCGGACGAAGACGAAGACGCGGAGGCCGCGCTCTTGTCACCTGACGAGGACGACTTGTCGCTAGTCCCGGACTTGTCGCCGCCACCCGAGGAGGACGAGGACGAGTCGGCCGAGGACGTTGCAGCCGCTGAGGTCGACGCGGGCTCGGAGGCCGTCGAGCCCTTCCGGCTGTCGGTCCGGTAGAAGCCGGACCCCTTGAACACGATCCCTACCGGCGAGAACACCTTGCGGAGGCGGCCGCCGCAGTCCTCGTGGACGGTCAGCGGGTCGTCGGTGAACTTCTGCACCGCCTCGAGCTCGCCACCGCATTCGGTGCAACGGTACTGGTAAGTGGGCACGCATTCCTCCCGGGCGGAACCAAAATCGTGAGCTAGATTAGCACTCGCGCTAGCAGACTGCTAAGGATAACCGCGCCAGCGGGCGGCTCATTCCGCAGCACCCGCGATGTCGGGGGCGGGCAGTCGCGTGAGCCCCGACCCGGGCCGCGCCACCAGCCGGACCCGCTGATCGTGGGCCTCGATCGGCACGGCCGGCAGCAGCTCGTCGTCGTAGAGGAGCGCGATCGTGGGGACCTGGCCGCCGACTCGGGCCAGCGCCCGGTCATAGGACCCGCCGCCGCGGCCGAGCCGGTAGCCGCGCGCGTCGACGGCCAGGGCGGGGACCAGGACGATGTCCGCCCGGGCGACGGTGGCGGGCCCGCGGGCCGGCTCCGTCGGCTGCAGCAGCCCGTGCGGGCCGGGCGCGAGCGAGTCGGGCCCCTCGTAGGACGCCCAGTCGAGGTCGCCGTCGGGCAGCAGGACCGGCAGCACCACGTAGCTGCCGCGCTTCCAGAGCGCGAAGATGAGCCGACGGGTATCCGGTTCGGTGCCGATCGAGTAGTAGGCCGCAATCGTCCCGGCTGCGGACACCTCGGGCATTTCCAGCACATGGTCCCTGATGAGGCGGCTGGCCTGCATTCGCGCCGAATCCGACATTGCCGCACGAGCCGTCACAAGGCGCCGGCGCAGGCTGGCCTTATCGCCGCCCGCGAAGCTCTCAGCGGGCGCAGAGCCGGGTGTGTCGTGCACTTTGCCCCCTTGGAAGTCACTACTGTAGACGCATGGTCGATACCGGCAATGCCAGGACGATGCCAGCAGTGACCAAGGCCGTGGTGCCCGCCGCTGGGCTGGGAACGCGGTTCCTGCCAGCGACAAAAGCGACGCCCAAGGAAATGCTGCCTGTCGTCGACAAGCCAGCGATTCAGTATGTCGTGGAGGAGGCCGTCTCTGCGGGCCTCAACGACGTGCTGCTTATCACGGGCCGGAGCAAACGCTCCATAGAAGATCACTTTGACCGCAACTACGAGCTCGAGGAGGCCCTCACCGCCAAGGAGGACTGGGACAAGCTCGCCCTCGTCCGCGAGTCGAGCGACCTCGCGACCATGCACTACGTCCGCCAGGGGGATCCCAGGGGGCTTGGGCACGCGGTCCTGCAGGCGGCCCAGCACGTGGGCCACGAGCCGTTCGCGGTGCTGCTCGGCGACGACCTCATCGACCCCAGAGACCCGCTGCTGACGCGGATGATCGACGTGCGGAACGAGTTCGGCGGCAGCGTCGTCGCCCTCATGGAGGTCGACCCCGAGGAGGTCTACCTCTACGGGTGCGCCGCGATCGAGCGGACCGGCGAAGACGATGTGGTCATGATCACAGACCTGGTGGAGAAGCCGTCCCCGGGCACCGCGCCGAGCCAGTGGATCATCATCGGGCGCTACGTGTGCGACCCCGAGGTCTTCGACGTGCTGCGCGACACCCAGCCCGGGCGGGGCGGCGAGATTCAGCTCACCGACGCGCTCAAGGTGCTCGCCTCCAAGGGCGAGCTGCGCGGGGTGCTGTTCAACGGGCGCCGCTTCGACACCGGTAACAAGCTGGATTACCTTCGGACCATGGTGATGTTCGCGGGCGAGCGCCCTGACCTGGCCGGGGAGTTCATCCCGTGGCTGCGCAAGTACCTCGAAGAGCACCAGTGACGTCGGGCCGGATACCGGCCCATCCGGTGGTGGACAGCTCCCACAGCACGGTCGAGGCCTACCAGTCGGCGATCCTGTCCGCCATCAGCCCCCTCACGCCGACCAGCCTTGAGCTGGCCGACGCCGAGGGCTGCGTGCTGGCGGAGGACGTGACGGCGGCGGTGTCGCTCCCGTCGTTCGACAACTCGAGCATGGACGGGTACGCGGTGGTCGCCGCCGACACCGACGGCGCCTCGGAGGAGGCGCCGGCCAGCCTCCGGGTCACCGGCGAGATCGCGGCGGGCGACATCGGCGTCTACCGGCTGGTCCCCGGTACCGCCATCAGGATCATGACCGGCGCGCAGCTGCCGGCCGGGGCGGACGCCGTCGTCCCGGTCGAGTGGACCGACGGCGGCGTCGCCGCCGTCGAGATCTACCGCCCGGCCGCGACGGGCGCCAACGTGCGCTACGTCGGCGGCGACGCGATCGCGGGCGAGACCCTGCTGACGGCCGGGACGCGGATGCGGCCGATGCACGTGGCGGTGGCCGCGTCGGCCGGGCGCAGGCAGGTCACGGTCCGCCCGCGGCCGCGGGTGGTGGTGTTCTCGACCGGCGACGAGCTGACCGAGCCGGGCATCCCGCTGGTGCCCGGTCGCATCTGGGACTCCAACAGCTACATGCTGCACGCGGCGGCCAGGGAGGCGGGCGCGCTCGCCTACCGGCGGGCCGTGGTCCCCGACGACCCGGCCGGCGTGCTGCCCGCGCTCGAAGAGCAGCTGATCCGGGCCGACCTGCTGATCACCACCGGCGGGGTGAGCATGGGGGGCGAGCACGACGTGGTCAAGGCCGCGCTCCGCGAGCTCGGCACGGTGACCTTCCGCAAGGTGGCGATGCAACCGGGGATGCCGCAGGGGTTCGGCGTGATCGGCGAGGACCGGGTGCCGATCTTCACCCTGCCCGGCAATCCGGTCAGCGCCTACGTCTCGTTCCAGCTCTTCGTCAGGCCCGCCATCGCGGCCCTGCAGGGCGCGTCGGACCTGGATCTCCCCCGCGTCCAGGCGACGCTGAGCGAGGCCGTGCGATCGCCGTCGGGACGGCGGTCGTACCTGCGCGGGGTGCTTGACGGCAACAAGGTGGTCCCGCTGTCCGGGCAGGGATCGCACCAGATCGCCCACCTCGGCCGGGCCAACGCGCTCGTCATCGTCCCCGAGTGGGAGACCCGGCTCCCGGCCGGCGACACCGTCGACGTGCTGGTGCTGCCTTGAGAGCCACCTCGGTCCGTTCGACACACCGATTTTGATCTGGGGTTTGAATCTGGCCGGCCGCTGGCGACGCGTACGCTGCTCGTATGAGCGATGCTCCTCCGCTGAGGCTGACCCACCTGGACGAGGCGGGCCAGGCGCGGATGGTCGACGTCTCGGCCAAGGACGTGACCGTGCGGACCGCCACCGCATCCGGCCGGGTGCTGCTGTCGGCCGAGGCCGTCGCGGCGCTGCGCGACGGCACGGTGCCCAAGGGCGACGCCCTCGCCGTCGCGCGGATCGCCGGCATCGCCGGCGCCAAGCGGACGCCGGACCTGATCCCGCTCTGCCACCCGCTCGCGATCCACGCGGTCACCGTCGACCTGGCCGTGTCGGACGCCGGGGTGGAGATCACCGCGCAGGTCCGGACGGCCGACCGGACGGGCGTCGAGATGGAGGCGCTGACCTCGGTCTCCATCGCCGCGCTGACGCTGATCGACATGATCAAGGCGGTCGACAAGAGCGCGGTGATCACCGACGTCCGGCTGGAAGCCAAGGACGGCGGCCGGTCGGGCGCCTGGCGGCGGTCATGATCAAGGGGCTCGCGATCACCGTGTCCAACCGGGCGGCGGCCGGGGTGTACCCGGACCGTTCCGGCCCGGTGCTGATGGAACTGCTCCGCTCGGCCGGGTGCGACGTGGTGGACGGCCCGCTCGTCATCCCCGACGGCGAGGCGGTAGAGCAGGTTCTCCGCGACTCGGTCACGGCCGGCTACGACGTGGCCGTCACCACCGGCGGGACCGGTCTCACGCCGACCGACCTGACCCCCGAGATGACCCGGCGGGTGATCGACCGGGAGATTCCGGGCATCGCGGAGGCCCTGCGGACGGCCGGCGCGGCGGCCGGGATACCGTCGGCGATCCTGTCCCGCGGGCTGGCGGGCGTGGCCGGGCGGACGTTGATCGTCAACCTGCCCGGGTCATCGGGCGGCGTTCGGGATGGGATGAGCGTGCTGCGGCCGATTCTGGTGCACGCGGTCGACCAGATCCGCGGCGGCGACCATCCGCGGTCCGACACGGCCGCCGGGGCGGGTCAGATAACCGACACAGCGTAAGGTTGCGCCTACGCTTGATCGGATGGCATAAAGCGCCTCTCAAGGGAATGATTGACGCCGTGGGACGCATCCAAGGGTGGCCGGCCACCCTATCCGAGCCAGACCTGCTCGATGCACCGGTGACGTTGCGCCCGGTGCGGGTCGCCGACGCGCGAGCCTGGCGCGAGATCCGGGTGCGGAACGCCTCGTGGCTGCGCCCGTGGGAGCCGTCCAACCCGGAGACCCCGCTGACCCGCTCGTCGATCGGGCCGTACGTCTCGATGGTCCGGACCATGCGGCGGGAGGCCAGGCAGGGGATCGCGCTCCCGTGGGTGGTCTGCTACGGCGGGCACTTCGCCGGGCAGCTCACGGTCGGGTCGGTCGTCTGGGGCTCCTCCCGGTCGGGCCAGATCGGCTACTGGATCGACGAGACGTTCGCGGGCAAGGGGATCATCCCCACCGCGCTGGCGATGGCGGTCGACCACTGCTTCCGGGTGATGGGCATGCACCGGCTCGAGGCGTCCATCCGGCCGGAGAACGCCGCGTCCCGGCGGGTGGTGGAGAAGCTCGGGTTCCGCGACGAGGGCGTCCGGGTCAGGCAGCTGCACATCAACGGCACCTGGCGCGACCACATCTGCTACGCGATCACGGCCGAGGAAGTGCCGGCCGGGATGCTGCCCCGGTGGCGAAGCTCGCTCGCCGCCTCACGCTCCGGCGCCCAATAGGCTGGATTGGCCGGGCGGTGCTCCCGCATAACGGATCTTTGCCTTTGATCTTCGCGACACGCCGCGCAGGTATTCGTTATCAAGCGGCCGGTCCCTTTACGCTGCGTTACGTACCAGGTGCCTAAACGACCGAGGGAGGCACGAGCCCGATGAGCAGCGCAATCCTTTACCTGGCGATCATCGCCATCTGGCTCTGCGTGCTCATCCCCCGGTGGCTGAAGCGCGACTCGGCCCGCGGCGCGGCCGTCGCCCCGGACGTCGCGGCCGGCGGGGAGACCCCGGTCACGGCGCCGGCCGACGCAGGCCAGGCCGATGACAGCGCCCCGCGCGGCGCCGATGACGGCGCGCCGCAGGCGGCCGAGTCCGGCGTCACCGCGCGCCCGGTCGCCGCGCCGACGCTGAGCGCCGAGGAGGCCCGTCGGCGGATCCTGACCGGACGCCGGCGGCTGCTCGGCATGCTGATCCTGCTGGAGATCGCGGCGATCGCGCTCGCGGTCGTCGGCCTGGCGGCCCTGTGGGTGATCATCCCGCCCACGATCATGCTCACCGGTTACCTGCTGCTGCTGCGCGAGGCGGGGCACGCCGACGCCGAGCGGGCGAAGCGCCAGGCCGAGGCGGCCGCGCACGCGCGAGAGCGGGAGCGCGCCCACCGCGCCCGGGCCCGGGCGCGGGCCCGGTCGGCTCAGCGCGCCACGCCCGCCGAGGGCACGCCGATCGACACGGCGGCCGCCCTCGCCGCCAAGTTCGCCGCCGCCCCGGTCCCGGCCGACTACGAGGACTCGGGCCGGGACTTCGCGCCGGGGCTGGCGGGCAAGTACACCACCTCCAACGCCGACCCCGAGCCGGCCGCAGAGGACTACTCCTACGAGGTGCCCCGACTGCGCGCGGTCGGCGACTAGCTTCGGCGACCGGAGCGAGGACATTGGTGGCGCGAGCAGGAGCCAAAGTTTGCTACGCTGGCTTTCGTTCCAGGGGCTATAGCGCAGTCCGGTAGCGCACCTCGTTCGCATCGAGGGGGTCAGGGGTTCAAATCCCCTTAGCTCCACAGAGTAAGCGCAGGTCTGATGCCCGGTCGGGCCTCGGCGGTCGCCTTGATCGCGGCCAGCGTCTCGGTCATACCCTCTTGCATCGAGGCCGTGAACACGCTCTGCCCGCCGAAGTGCGCGTCGATGAGCTCGCGCGAGAGCGCGGAGATGCCGTCAGGGGTCTCGCGCCGCTGCACCAGTCGGGTACCGTCGCCGGTCGGGGAGAGGCGCAACGACCAGATGACCGAGTTCTCCTCGATGCGGAAGGCGACCTCGCGACCCGGCTCGAAGCGGACCACCTCGCCGTGAGTCACCCACTCCAGCTCTCCCTGCTTGTTGAGGTTGGTGAACCGCGCGCCGAGCACCGACCCGCCCTCGCCCTTGAGCCGGACGGAAGCGACCTGCGGGCTCCATTCCGCCATCCGGCGTACGTCGCTAACCAGTGCCCACACCAAAGCCGGAGGGGCGTCGATCTTGACGCTCGCCCGGAGCTGGGGGATGTCGAGGGTGGTCATGGCCGGCCCTTCCGAGGCATTAACGTTCGATCGGTCGTAAATGTACACGACCGGTCGAACGCATACAATGGGCGTATGACCAAGACCGTCGACGGCCGCCGCGCCCGCGGCGACGTGACGCGGGCCCTGGTCGCGCGCGAAGCCGCAATGACCGCCACGGTGAGCGGGCTCGACTCGATCACCGTCGGCGGGCTCGCTGCCGCGACGGGTGTGAGCAAGTCCGGGATCCTCACGGTCTTCGGCTCGCGCGAGAACATCCAGGTGGCCGCGGTGGCAGCGGCGCGGCGCATCTTCCGGGACGCAGTCGTCGCGCCGGCCTGGGCCGCCATGCCTGGCGGCGACCGGCTGGTCGCGCTGCTCGACGCCTGGCTGACATACCAGCGCGAGGAGGTGTTCACGGGCGGGTGCTTCCTCACCGCCACCTCCGTCGAGTACGGCCACCGCGACGGACCGGTGGCCGAGAGCGTGCGGCGCCTCAAGCGCGAGTGGCTCGACCTGCTCGCGGCCGACCTGGCCGTCGCCGGCCATCCCGAGCCGCAGGATGCGGCCTTCCGCATCGACGCTCTGCTGGCCGGAGCCAGCACCATGCGCCAGCTCTTCGGTGACGATGAAGAACTCGACCGCGGCCACCGACTGGCGGCGGAGGTGGTTGCCGAGAGTCGACGTCACCGTCGCAAGCGCTGATGTCGATCGTCATGCGGGATCGCGAGAAACGGGACGGCGGCGCTCTTGAACGGTCAGTCTGGCTGCGGTACCAGGGAGGCGGACGTGATCCCGGCGATCGCGGCGAGTTCGTCGTTGTCGGACGTGTCGCCGGAGACGCCAACGCAGCCGAGCACCACCCCCGCCTCGTCCTTGACGAGCACGCCCCCGGGAACGGGTACCAGCCTGCCGCCGATGGCAGCTGCCGCTGAGGTGATGAAGTAGGGCTGCTGCTCGGCCCGGGCCATCAGGGAGCGCGAGCCCATGCCGAGTGCGAGCGCGCCGTAGGCCTTGCCGTAGGCGATCTCGAAGCGGTTGTTGGACGCCCCGTCCTCCCGCTCGGCGCTGACGACATGACCTCCGGCGTCAAGCACCACGACGGTCAGCGGCTTCAAGCCACGCTCTACGCCCGCTGCCCGGACAGCTGCGGTGATGACCTTGGCGGTCTCCAGCCCGATGCTCACGCCTCCCCCTCCTGGTGCGCGGTGCCGCGCGACCGCTTGCCTCATTCTGCATTGCCGAGGTGGACGAGACCTCCGCTTCGGCGAACTCAGTTGTGACCGGGACCACCCGGGGGGATCAAGCCATGGGCACGAGGATGTCGCTTACGGGCTCGGGGTCTCCCACGCTTGTGGCCGAGGTGCCGCGGCGGATGAATTCCCGGCCTGGCGGCCAGATGGCCACGTGCTGGTCGCCGCTGCCGCTCGGATCGTAGGCGATGAAGGTGACCTGGCTGATGTTGACGGCGAACAGGTGGAACCGTCCCGGCTGCGGGTCCCAGCCGAGGCTGGCCGCTACCGCGTCTGCATAGCGGCGCTGCGCCGCCGGATCGTCTTCGACGCGGGCGGTGCCGCGAATCTTGAATTCTCCCTCGGCGCCGTCACGGTTGGTGATCACGCTGTGCACGAGGATCCGCGGATCGTGCAGGAGATCCCGCGCCTTGGTGGACTGCCACATCATGGACAGCCACAGCTCGCCCGCCATTACGTACGGTTCGACCGGGCTCAGCCTGGGCGTGCCGTCGTGCCGGATGGTCGCCACCAAGGCCACGCCGGGGTCGATCAGGCGCTCTTGGGCGAGTCGGGCCAGGCCTGGCTGGGTGCTCTCGATGTCCGACCAGCGCATGGTTCCTCCCTGAGCCTGGTGGATCACTATCTCAGGCCTATCACCGGGTGCCGACAATCGAGTCATGTGAATCAGCGAGCGGTAGATTTACGCGGGTGATCAGGCGGCACCGGTTCTGGATGAAGCCACGCCGGGCGGACGGGGACGGTCTCGAAGCCGCGCAGGACGAGCTGCGAGCGCCGGGTCGGCGGGGCGGTGAGCTCGAGCGCCGGATACCGCCGGGTCAGCTCCTCGATCGCGACGCGGCCCTCCAGTCGGGCCAGCGCGGCGCCGAGGCAGTGGTGCAGGCCGAGCGAAAAGGACAGATGCCGGCCGGGATCGGGCCGGTCGATCAGGAACTCGTCCGGCCGCTCATTTGCCGTCGGCATGTCACTGGCTCTCCGCGTCGTCTGCCAGTGGTAAAGCCGTCCGCCTGGCGGATGGACGCGAAGCACGCGACCGTTCGGGATGATGGATCTTGAATTTAGCTGGCGCGGCCCCGGCTGAGGTCGAAGCGGGCCCAGTCGCCCGGGCGCAGATCCCTGACGTCGCCGGGTATTCCGGCTCGTATCTCGTCGCTGGCACCCTCGGGCTGAACGTCTAGCGTCAGCTGGTCGCTGTCGAGCGTGACCAGGATCGGCGCCCCCCGGAACTGCATGCGAAATGACAGGCCGCCGAGCCCGCTGGGGAGGCTGGGATCGAAGTACAGCACGCCGTCACGGATCTGGACGCCTGCGTAGTACCGCTGCACGAGGTCGAGTGTCCCGGCCATGACCCCCAGGTGGATCCCCTCCTTCGTCGTGCCGCCCTGGATGTCGTCGACATCGCTGCGGAGCGCGACGAGGAAACGGTCCCAGGAGCTTTCCGGGTCGATTGCGGCGAGCGCTCCCGCGTAGGTGACGAAGCTCAGGGTCGAGCCGTGCGACGTCCGCTGGTCGTAGTACGCGACGTTCCGCGCGGCGGTGTCGGGACCGTAGTCGTACCCGAGCCGCTCGAAGATCTCGCGCAGTTCCTCGCCTGAGAACAGGAAGAAGAGCATCACCGTATCGGCCTGTTTGGCGATCTTGTAGCGGTCAGGCTCGTCGCCCTCGGCTCGCAGAATCCGGTCGAGTCGCTGGATGTTCTCGTATTTCGCCCGGTAGGCCCCCCAGTCGAGTTCCTCGAGGTCATCCCAGCCCTCGAACTCGCTGATGATGCCGTCCGCGTTGAACGGGACGAACATCCGGCGGCTCATGTCCTGCCACCGGGCCAGCACGTCGTCCCCGATGCTGAGTCGTGCGCGCAGTCCTTCGGCGCTGCTGGCCGAGAGCAGCGAAGGCAGTTTCGCCGCGATGTCGAACAGCCACGCCACCATCACGTTGGTGTAGGCGTTGTTGGCCAGCCCGCCCCGCTCCGCGCCCGGGTACTTCTCGTGGAACTCGTCCGGGCCCATCACGCCGTGGATCTCGTAGCGCTCCCGGGCCGGGTTGAAGTGCGCGATCGACGCCCAGAACCGCGCAATGTCCAGCATCATCTCCGCGCCGTAGCTCTCGAGGAACGCGCGGTCGTGGGTGGTCTGGAAGTAGTTCCAGATGTTGAAGAAGATCGCGGCGTTGACATGTCGCTGGTTGCGGCTGAGATCAGGCTCCCAGCGGCCCGACATCGGATTGAGGTGGACGCGCTGGGTTTCCTCGATGCCCTCGCTCCCACTCTGCCAGGGAAACATCGCACCCAGGAACCCCGCCTCCCGCGCCGCCGCCCGGGCCTCCCCGATCCGGCGGTAGCGATACATCAGCAGCCCTCGCGAGACCTCGGGCAACCGGACGCTGAGGAACGGGAACGCGTACATCTCGTCCCAGAACACGTGGCCGCGGTAGGCCTCGCCGTTCAGCCCGCGCGCGGGCATCCCGGCGTCAAGGTCGGCGGTGTGCTGGGAGCAAACCTGGAGCAGGTGGGCGGTGTGGAGCCGAAGCAGAAGCTGGACCTGCTCGTTTCCTGACACGCGGACGTCGCACCTCCGCCACAATTCGGTCCAGGCCGCGCGATGCCGCTCGAACGCGGCCGAGAAGTCGCTGGTGCGAGCCGCCGACCAGGCGGCCCGCACCAGCGTGTCGCTGACAGCCGGGTCGCGTGATGTGTAGAAGGCGACCATCTTCTCGACCCGCGTCGCCTCGCCCTGGCGCACGTCGAAGGCCAGGACCTGCTGGATGTAGTCCTCCATCTGGTGCAGCGTCCGTCCCGCCGGCAGCAGCTCGCCGGCCCGAAACACGCGCGTGCGGGTCGCCTGACTGATGTACAGATTCGACTGCCGGGTCTCGGCCTTCAGCGCGATGACCTCCGGCCCGAACGTCCGCGGGGAGACGGGGTTCAGGTGACGGCCTTCGAGTTGCCGGTAGCGCGCCACGCCGGCGTTGCTCACCCGGGCGTCGAGCCCGGAGATGACCTCAACCTGCCCGGACCAGTTCTCCGGGACGAGGGTCCACTCGATCCCGGCGTGATGCTGGTCTGCCATGCTGACGAACCGCCGGCTGGTCAGCGTCGTCTCCCGCCCGCCGCGGTCACGAAAGCGGAGACGCCGAACGACGGTCGCGTCCCGGATGTCGTATTCGTGACGGTAGTCAAGCAGCTCGACGTCCTCGAGCGTTACCGCCTCCTCGCCTTCGATGCGCAGCTCGAGGACCAGCCAGTTCGGCAGGTTGACGAGATCCTCGTTGAGGACCGGCAGGCCGCCCATCATCGTCGTCTCGCGGTTGTAGCCTCCGTGCGCATACGTGCCCGGGTAGTGCACGCCGTCGGCGTCTTCCCACTCCGCCGCGCCACGCGTGCACAGGTACCCGTTGCCGGTAGAGGTCAGTGCCTCCCGAAGTCCCTCGGCTCCCGGTTCGAAGCCGTCATAAGCGAGCAAGAAACCGTCCACGGCGCCTCCATCCCTGCCGCTCATGCCCCTGCCCCTGGACGGGATGGTCCAGGGCCGTACGTTGCGCGGATCTGCTGCTCGGTTTCCTCTCGGGACAGGTAAACGTTGAGGTCAGTACCGGGTCCGGTACAGCGCTGAGCGCCCATCGCGTTCCCGTACTGGCAGGCCACGACGTAATCCCGGTATTCGAGGTAGCCGTAAGCCAGCCCCGCGGCGAACGAGTCCCCGGCACCGGTCGTGTCCACGACGTGCTCCACCGGGACGGGATCAACGAACTCCTCGGTGAGCCCGCCCGAGCCGTCCGGGGAGAAACACACGCAGCCATGCTCGTCGAGAGTCACGCATACCGCCCCGACACCGCGGCGCAGACAATAATGCGCCAGGTCGCGCAGTTCATCGGTAATCTGCTTTTCTTCGGTAATCTGCGTCGGCGGATCAGCCCCCATCTCCGCTGACTCGCCGACCCACATTGAGCGCGCTTCGTCCAGGTTCATCTTCAGGATGTCAACGTACGGAAGCCAGATGTCCTGATCGGCCCAGACCCTTGGCTGACGGTCGCCGCTGCGGGTCAGCGTCGTTGTCGGGCCGTGGGCGTCAAGCACCACGGTCGCGCCGCTGTGTTCCCTGATGTGCCGCAGCGTTGCCTGCCCCACCTCGTAGTCCGTGATCGGGACGCAGACAAACACGTCCGCGTCGAGCAGCGAGGCGACATCGGCCGGCAGGATCGGGTTCATGAAGCTCGTCTGCCGCTCGACGCGACGGTTTTGCTCGATATACCGCAGCTCGACACCGTCCCCCTGGTCGGCCGACGATGTAATGCCGGAGGTGTCGATATTCGGGAACGATGCGAGGATCTGCTTGAGCGGACCTTCGTCTTTACGGCGAACGTGCGTTACCGGGACGATCGTGTCGTCGGCGTCCAGGAGCGCGGAGAGGGCAACCGCCGTGTAAAGCGCGCATCCGTACTTCTCGAACCGCTCGCCGTCATCGGTGACGATCTGGTCTCGGGGCATCGGCCCTAGCACTGCCACCTTGCGGCTTTTGTGGGTCTTCGTGTCCGTCGCCATGAACGCCTCCCGCTCTCGTCGCCATTGCCACTGCGGGGGATCACAACACTACAGGGTCGGGTCATCGGGGTCCGCAGCGGTGAACGCCTGGGAACCGACGCGTTGCCGTGGCGCGGGGTCTCCTCGCCCTCATGCACGATCCGGACGCGCCCGGCATGGAGCTGCCCGGCATGGACATCCCCGGGATCGCCGCCGCCTACGGAGTGCAGTCCGACACGGTGAAGTCACTCGCCGACCTCACCCACGCCGTCAAGGACGCGCTCTCATCCGACCGGCCGCACCTGATCGAGATCAGCGAGCGCCGGATCGGAGACTCCTGACCGGAGACGGTGCAACGTCTTTCGTTCGGGGTAAAACAAAAGCTTCTATCGAACGGACCGTGGTTTCCCGGCTGAGTTACCCGGCCCTGCGGGGCGCCTGTCCGTGCCGTCGGCCTGCTCGCACCCGCGCTGCAGCGGGTCTTAGCCGCCGCGGGCCGCCTATCCGTTGCCCGGCCTTAGGCAAGCCAACCCGCACGGAAGACGGCAGGCCGACGGGGTTAAGCCGGCGCAGCCGGCGATCGAGCCGATCGGCTCGCAGTTGTCCGGCCTGTTCCAGGCCGGGGACGAGTTCGTCAGCGTCGCCGTCGCCTGGCTGCCGTCGTCGTAGATCCCGCCGCCCCCGCCGGCGGGCAGGTCGCCAGCCCGGTTGCCGGTGATCCGGGTATCCGACGCCTGCACGGTGCCCTCGTTGTAAAGGCCACCGCCGCGCTTCCCGACGTAATTCCCTGAAATCGTGCTGTCAGTGAACGACGCGTTCGCGAACAGGGCACCATATCGGCCGCCGCCGACTGCGTTGATGCCGCCACCGTCGAGTCTGGCATGATTACCGGAAATGGTGGTCCCTTTAAAGGTGACGCTGCTGTCGGTTGCGTTGACGCCGCCACCATCGCCGCTGGCGTGATTACCGGAAATGGTATCGCCGGTGTAGCTGACGATGGCGCCTTCGACGTCGTTGATGCCGCCACCGTCCGCCGCCCGGTTGTGCTCTACGATCGTGCTGGTCACCGCCGTCGGCTCCCAGCCCGATTCCTCGTCAAGCCCGCCGCCCGCCCCGCCCGCGCTGTTCCCGATGATCTTGCTGGCCGTGATCCTGACCGGGTTTCCTCCTCGGCTGTCGTAGACGCCGCCGCCATCCCCGGTGGCTCTGTTGCCCTGGATCGTGTCCCCGGTGATGTCCACCGCCTCGTCGTCTGTCAGCAGGGCACCGCCCGTCGTGGCCATGTTCCCGCGGAACGTGGAACCGGCGATCACGGTCCCGGTAGTCCCCCACTCGTAGATGGCGCCGCCACCGCCGGCGGTGTTCCGCAGGAAACTGCAATCGGTGATCCGGCTCCCGCCGCCGGTGTAAATATAGATCGCGCCGCCGACCCCGGTGCCGGTGTTGCCGATGAAGGAAGCGCCGGTCACCTGCATATCCGTGGCGCCGGTGTCGTCGCTGATGGCGCCGCCGTTCATCGCGGCGTTGCCGATGAAAATTCCGCCCGTCACGTTCAACTGGGCCACGTCGTTCAGCGTGATCGCGCCGTTGCCGTTGGCGAAATTGAGCCGGTTCAGCGTGACGGTTCCGGCGTCGACGGTCAAGATGGTGAACGCCGCCGTGCCGGCCGCGGTGCTGCGGAGCAGGGTGGCACCGTTGCCGTTGATGGTCAGGTCGCGCGCGACCGTCGGCAGCGCCGCGGTCAGCACATATCTGCATCTCTTGGCCAGGCTCAGCGTCGCCCCGCTGATCGCTTCCGATACTGCCCGGTCCAGCGCCGGGGTACTGCACGGCACCGACGTCACCGTCGCCGCAGACGCTGACGCTGACGCTGACGCCGGCATCATCCCCGTCAGCACCCCGGCCACCACCCCCGCCGCGGTTACCGCCGCCATTTTTCGGCCCATTTCCCATTTCCCTCGCATATTCAATAGAAGCCGTGATCGCCAGCTGGCCATATCCGGGCATTACTTGCAGGCGGCTGGCCATAGTGAATGAAAATGGGGTCGGCCTGGCGCGGATAACAGCCGGTAATCTCAATCCGTCAGGCCGAACCATATCAATAAGCGGATCATAAGATCCGCGAAGACACCCGGGGCGCGCTGACCCCCGACGTGTCGCGTGGCGCAAGCTGGGAGCGCACCGCGATCTAGACGATGGCGATGCGCCCCTCCAGCCGGGCGATTAGAGCGAGCGCCAGGTTGTGGTCCTGGATGCCGCGGGTTATCGCTGCTGCTCACCCGCGATGCGTGCCGCAGCCTCCTGCTGGGCGGGTTTAAGTTCGTGCATCCGGGAGGTCAGCACGATCCCGACCGTCAGCAGCAGGAACGACACGACCTCGCCCGCGATCGCCGCCGGGCTGCTACGCAGCCGCACGTCGAGCCAGGCGATGCCGAGGGCGATGGAGATGACCGGGTCGGCCACGCTGATGATCGCCTGCACCGGCGCCAGCAGCGTGCCCTGTTGTAGGGCGTTCTGGTTGAGTATGAAGCCGGCCGGGCCGACGACGATGAAGACGTAGATCGGCCAGTTGGTGAACACCGCGCCCAGTCCGCCGCCGAATTCCGAGGTCAGGAGCTTGATCACGAAGGCGGCAACCCCGTAGCTGACACCGCAGCCCGTCGCCAGCGCCAGCGGCTGCAGATCCCGGTTCCGGTTCGCGACAACCAGGCACGCTCCCACCACCACCACGTAACCGATCGCGAGCGGCGCCAGCATGCTCAGCCGGGCCTGCGTGTGGCCCGGCGTCGGCTGCCCGATGGCGAGGAATCCCGCCAGGCCGATCGTGGTAATGGCGACCCCGGCCCAAATTGGCTTCATGTCAGGCTGCGGTTCGCCCGCGCGCTGTCTCAGGTACCAGGCGATCAGAACGGCGAACAGCAGGTCGCAGACCAGCAGCGGCTGCACCAGGGCGAGGCTCCCGTAGGCCAGCGCGACCACCTGGAGGGCGAACCCGATGACGTTCGCGCCGATGGCGATCAGCCACAGCGGCTGCCGGACCAGGTCGAGTATCAGCCGGGGCGAGAGCGGCTCCCTGGTCTTGACCTTTTTCGTGCTGCGCTGATCGATGGCAGCCGACAGGCCCAGCACCGCGGCGGCGGCAATGGCGGTCACGATGGCGACCGGCGTGTTGTTAGTCAAAGGCCTAGCTTCCCTGACACCCGCTGACCGCTACGCCTGGTCGTCCGCGGGCGGCGCGAACTGGAACTTGATGCCGTGCTCGCGCAGCGTTGACCGCAGCCACAGCACCGAGACGGCGATCCCCGCGCCGATGAGCACGATCGTGGTCACCAGCCAGATCGGGACGTAGATCCCCACCGGCACGAAGGCCAGCAGCACCCCCAGGATGACGGCGAGGAGCAGGAAGTCGGCCGCCCAGAACCAGGTCACCCCCTGGAAGAAGCCATGCAGCTTCGCCTCGTGTTTCTGCGGATAGCGCAGGCCGATCACCTCTCCCGCCAACTCGGCCGCGATCGGGCTCACCCCGCGCGCGGTGCGGGCGAAGACAATGGCCAGGGCGAGGTTGGCGAGCGGGAAGTGGATCAGGAAGATGAACAGGTTCCCGGTCGCAATCGAGGTCGCGGTCTGCACGGTCAGCACCGCCAGCGAGATCAGCACCAGGGCGGGAACCGACCCGGTGAAGATCAGCCGCACGGCCGCCGTGAGCCAGATCGCGCCGAGCACCGCCCACAGGCCGGCGTCCCGTCCGCCGAACGCCGTCCCGAGCACGTAGCCGATGGTGGGCAGGCCGAACGCCTCGCTCAGGTTCCAGCCGACGGTGCGCAGCAGCCCCAGCGGCCGGGGCAGCTCCAGGCACTCGTTCGGGGCGTCGGGGTCGCCCACCGTCAGGGCCTGCGGCCGGACGGGACATGGACGTACAACTCCTTCCGGTCCTGCTGGTCCGGCGGCGCCGACGCCGTCTCGGCGGCGGGCGGGAGCAGGTAGCGGGGCTCGCGAAGATGATCGGAGAACTGCCGGTCGGCGTTGTAGACCTGGCCGAACTTCCAGATCATGCGGGCGAAGTTGGTCTGCCCCCGCAGCAGCTGCCCGGCGATGATCCCGCTGGTCTTCATCAGCGCCGCCATCCCCAGGTGCTTGCGCGCCAGCACCGACTGGGTCTTGACCAGCTCCTCGTAGAAGCGCAGCAGCGGCAGCCGGGTCGGCAGGACCGCGTGCTGCACGTCGAACAGCCGGTAGTCGAGCGTCGTCAGCCGCCGGGATTCGGTCAGCCAGGTCTCGGTGCCCGGGTACGGCGTCTGCACGGTGATGTTGACGATCTCGGGAACGCTCATCGCCCATTCGCGGACGAACGCGAACCTGGCCTCATCCCAGTCCGGGTCGGCGATGATGTTGATCGCCACGCTCAGCCCCATCGACCGCGCGATCTCGAGGGCCTTGTTGTTCACCTGGGGGGTGGTGCGCTTGCGGAAGGCGGTCAGGCCCTCCTCGTCCAGCGCCTCCAGGCCGAGGAACATGTAGTTCAGGCCGAGGCGGCGCCAGCGGCGGAACACCTCCTCGTTGCGGAGCAGGACGTCGCAGCGAGTTTCCAGGTAGTACTGCTTGCGGATGCGGCGGCGCTCCAGTTGCCGGGCGATCTCGTCGCCCTCCTCGGCCTTGATGAACGCCACGTCGTCGACGATGAACACGCCGGGCTCGGCGATGCGGGCCATGTCCTCAACCGCGGCCTCCGGCGACAGCCTGCGGTAGCTGCGCCCGTAGAAGGTCCACGCGGAGCAGAACGAGCAGTCCCACGGGCAGCCGCGGGTGAACTCGATGGAGGCGGCGGGGTCCATTACCCCAATGAAGTACTTATTGCGCCGCCCGCCTAGATGCCGGGCCGGAAGATGGTCGTCGAGGCTGTGCACCATCTGCGGCGGCCGGCCGGCCCGTCGACGGTAACGGCTCCTGGGACCTCGGTCAGGGCCCGGTCCGGAGCCGCCGCCAGCAGGGCCGGGGCGCCGGCCTCGCCCTCGCCCTTCAGCACGACGTCGATCGCGCCTTCGGCGTGCTCGAGGACCTGCTCGGCCACGAACGAGACGCTGTGCCCGCCGACGAAGACGAGGGAATCGGGGAGCACCGTCTTGACCCACTTGGCCAGGTCCACCACCTCGGGCACGTTGGCCAGGTAGCTGAGGCTGAAGCCGACCGCCTCCGGGCGGAATTCTGCCACCTGCCGTTCCAGCTCCGACTTCCGGTAGACCTGCAGGTCAACCAGCCTGACCTCGTGGCCGTCGGCCAGCAGGGCGGACGCCACCCGCTCCAGGCCGAGCGGCTCCAGGCGGAGGAAGATCTCCGAGTACATGAGCGCGCTCGGGTGCACGAGCAGAACTCGCATGAGATCAGGCCTCCCTGGCCCGGCGGCCGAGGAAACGAACGAACTCGGTTCCCTCGCGCAGCCGCCTGGACGCCATGCCGGGCTGGAACATCTCGGCCGACATCTCCGCCAGCTTCCCGGCCCGGAAGTAGAACCGCCGGTAGAACGCGTCGACCGACTCCAGGATCTCGGTGTGCTGCAGGTGCGGGTACGACAGCGCCGCGAGCTGCGTCCCCTGCTCGCTGACGAGCGTGGTCCCGTCGTCGTCAGCGGGCAGCCAGCCGTTCTCCACCGCCTGCCGGTGCAGCTCGGTCCCCGGATAGGGCGCCGCGATCGAGACCTGGATCGTGTGCGGGTTGACCTCGCGGGCGAACCGGATCGTCTCCTGGATGGTCTCCTTGGTCTCCCCCGGCAGGCCGAGGATGAAGGTGCCGTGCACCTTGATCCCCAGGTCATGGCAGTCGGCGGCGAATCGCCTGGCCCGCTCGACCCGCAGGCCCTTCTTGATGTTGATCAGAATCTGCTGGTCCCCCGATTCGTAGCCGACCAGCAGCAGGCGCAGCCCGTTGTCCCGCAGCACCTGCAGCGTCTCCCGGGGGACGTTCGCCTTGGCGTTGCACGACCAGGTCAGGCCGAGGCGGCCGAGCCCGCGGGCGATCTCCTCAGCCCTCGGGCGGTCGTCGGTGAACGTGTCGTCGTCGAAGAACAGCTCCTTCATCTGCGGGAACAGCTGCTGGGCGAGCGCGGCCTCCGCAAGCACGTTGGCCACGCTGCGGGTCCGGTACTTGTGGCCGCCGACGGTCTGCGGCCACAGGCAGAACGTGCACCTGGAGCGGCATCCGCGCCCGGTGTAGAGCGACACGTAGGGGTGCAGGAGGTACCCGATGTAGTAGTCCTCCGGGCGCAGATCCCGCTTGTAGACCGGCGTCACGAACGGAAGCCGGTCCATGTCGGTCAGGATCTCCCGGTCGGGGTTGTGCACCACCTGACCGTCCGAGTCCTGGTAGCTGAGGCCGTCGACGGACGCCAGCGGGCGCCCCTCGGCGACCTCGGCCACCGTGAAGTCGAATTCCTCCCTGGCCACGAAGTCGATCGCGGGCGAGGCCTGGAGCGACCGCTCGGGCTGCACGGCGACCTTGGCCCCGACGAAGCCGACCAGCAGGTCCGGGTTTTTCGCCTTCAGCGCCTCCGCCACCTTCACGTCGCCCGCGAATGTGGGCGAGCTGGTGTGCAGGATCAGCAGATCATGCTGATCGGCCTGGGTGACGATGTCATCGAGGGTCAGCCCGGCCGGCGGCGCGTCCACGAGCTTGCTGCCGGGCACCAGCGCGGCCGGCTGGGCCAGCCAGGTCGGATACCAGTAGGAGCGGATCTCCCGCTTCGCCTGGTACCTGGCGCCGGCCCCGCCGTCGAAACCTTCAAACGACGGCGGATTCAGGAATAGCGTGCGCAACGTGGGCACTGGGCTCCTTCCAGGATTGCAGGTCAAGGCCGATCCGCCGCAGGGCGGCGAGGTAGGCGGGCTCCCAGGGCGGAACCCGGCTGGGAAACGGGCCGACGGCCTCGTCACGCAGGGCAAGCACGCTGGCGGTCACCCCGCCGGGCGTGGGCACGCACGCGCCGGCCTCCCCCAGTTCAAGCTCATGCTGCAGGTTGTCCCGCCCATGGCCGGGCATCACGTCGAGCAGCAGCAGGTGACGTCCCACCACCCGGGCCTCGGCGCAGGTCACCGCCCCGGGCAGGGCGACGATGATGTCGGCCGCCGCCATCAGCTCGGGGACCCGGTCGGTGAAGCCGAACGGGGTGATCCGGGGCCTCCCGGCCGCCAACTGGCGGAGCCCCCGCTCGATCCTGCGGTCCCGGCCCGCCACCGCCAGCACGTGCACGCCGGCGTCGGCCATCTCGGACACGGCCCCGAGCAGGGGACCGAACCCCCAGCCGCTGTCGATCACGAGCACGCAGAAGGCGTCCGCCGACACCCCGAACGCCTCCCTGGCCTGCTGCTGGGGCGGGGCCGCGTAGAATTCGGGCCGCACCGGAGGCGGCACCACCGCGACCGGCGCCCGCGGCAGGTACCGGCGGACCGACGCCTCGGCCGCGGCCGACGTCACCAGGAACAGATCGGTGCCCTCGGCCGCCCAGATCCGGTGCACCGACACGTCCGTGCACAGCACGACCGACCGCAGCCCCGGCATCTCCGCCTTGAGCTTCCCGGCCGCCGACGCACCGGTGGCGAACACGCTGAACAGCAGGTCGGCCGGGTGCCGCTCGAGCTCGGAGCGTAGGGCCGGCACCAGCCTGGCGTTGGACGCCCGGTCGATGCGGTTCGCCAGCCTGCTGCCGGTGCGCAGATGGGCGAAGTGCAGCCCGTCGTACAGGCCGGGCACGGCGACCAGGCCCTTGAACAGCCGTTCGCCGGCGCCCCCGCGCCAGGGCCCCAGCAGCGACATGCTGTCAAGCTGGCGGACACGCCAGCCTGACCGCTCGAGCAGCCGACCGCAGCCCCGCGCCATCATCTCGTGGCCCAGCCCCAGCGGCCCGGTCAGCATCGTCGCGGTTTCCGTCATTTGGCCTCCAGCTCATGGCCCGGTCGCGAGTGGTTACGCGCGACCGGGCACGCAGCGAATGAGCTGGTTATGCGCGGTTCAGGTCCTCGATAACCCAGTCGACCATGACCGCCAGCAGACAGGCGGAAGCGCCTAGCAGCAGACCTATCCGTGCTTCCTTCCCCATGACCTCCCCTTTCGTAGCGACTCTCTGACGTCCCTAGGGTGCGGTGCCGCCGGGCGACACGGAATCACCCAGCTCGGGTGATTCCGTGTCTGCGGGCCGGCCCTGAGGCTGGTGCCAAGCACTCGAGGGAGAGGCTTCAGCATGGGCATCATCACCGCGGGGGCCAGCTCCCGCACTCCGGCCGCGGCGGCGTCGGCCGGGCTGCGCGGCGCCGGGTCCGGAGGAGGCGTGGCCCTGGTGACCGGCGCGTCTTCCGGGATCGGGGCGGCCGTGGCGGACTGCCTGGCGGCCGACAACTGGCGGCTGCTGGTGTCCGGGCGGGACGTCGCCCGCCTGGACCAGGTGGCGGCCCGCACCGGCTCGGTTCCGCTCCCCGCCGACCTGTCGTCGGTGGCCGGCGCGGACGAGCTCGCCCAGGCCGCGCTGGCCGCCGCCGGGCAGGTGGACCTGCTGGTGGCCTGCGCCGGGGTCGGCTGGTACGGGTCGTTCACGGCCATGCCCGCGGGCCTGGCCGAGGAGCTGCTGATGGTCGACCTGGTCTCGGCCATCGAGCTGGTTCGGGTGCTGCTGCCGCAGATGCTGGCCCGCGGCCGGGGCCGGGTCGCCCTGGTCGGGTCGATCGCCGGCAGCGTCGGGGTGGGCGGGGAGGCGGTGTACTCGGCCGCCAAGGCCGGACTCGGCGCCTTCGCCGAGGCGCTCCGCTACGAGCTGCACGGCACCGGGGTGGGGATCACCCACGTGACCCTGTGCGTGGCCGACACCCCGTTTTTCGTCCGCCGCGGCGCCCCCTACGCGCGGCGCAGGCCGCGGCCGCTGGCAGCCGAACGGGTGGCCCGGCTGATCTGCCAGGCGGCGGCCAGCGGTCGCGATGACCTCTATATACCGGGCTGGACGAGGCTGCCGGGCATGGTCCGGGTCGCCGCCCCGTCGCTCTTCCGGCGAATGGCCGGCCACGCGGTGCGGTCCGGCGCGTCGCGGCTGGCCCGCCCCGGTCGCGCGTCCGCGCCCTCCGTCGGCTGACCTGCCGACACAACCCCATATCTCGGGATGAATCCGTAATCATTTCGTGAGGTTTCCGCGAACCGGTTGAGATGCGCCCGTTACCTTCACTACGGTGATCTCCAGCCTCCGGCTTATCTGCCAGGCATGGAGAACGGAGCGTGACAGCATCGTGGCTAAGCGCCTTACGGCCAAGCACCTTGCCAGCACAACCCAGATCCGGCGCGGCGCCGTCCTCGCGGTCGCCGTGGCCGCCGCGACCAGCCTTGCCGTCTACACCGGCACCACTGGGGCCGGGGCCGCCGCCGCGCCCACCATCGGCCAGGTGCAGGCGCAGATCAACACCCTGCAGGCCAAGATGGACAAGATCGGCCAGCAGTTCGACGCCTCCGACCAGGAGTTCAGCTCGGCCCAGGCCATGCTCGCCCAGGTGCAGAAGCAGGCGGCGAGCGCGCAGGCGCGCTACAACGCCGCCCGCGCCCAGCTCGCGGCGGTGGCGGTCTCTGAGTACGAGAACTCGAACCAGACGTCGGTCCTCGGCCTGCTCAGCTCGGGTAACCCGGCCAACGTCCTCTCCCAGGCGTCGCTCGTCCTGGAGGTGGCGGGGACGCACAACGAGGAGGCGGCCCAGTACCTCACCGCCGCCCAGACGCTGGAGTCCGTCAGCGAGCAGCGGCAGCGCACCGAGCAGGGCATCGCGCAGATCCGCGCGCAACTCGCCCGGCAGAAGACCTCGCTGAACAAGCTTCTCGCCACTAGCCAGGCGACGCTCGACAGCCTCAGCGCCGCGCAGCAGGCGCAGGTAACGGCCAACACGATCGGCGGCACCAGCGGCGGCGGGCAGCAGGGCTCGGCCCCGATGGCGTACACCGGGCCGACCGGCACGCAGGCGGACAAGGCCGTCGCCTTCGCCTACGCCCAGCTCGGAAAGCCGTACGTGTACGGCGCCACCGGCCCCAGCTCCTACGACTGCTCCGGCCTGGTCCAGGCCGCCTGGGCGGCGGCGGGCGTCGCCATCCCCAGGACCACCTTCGAGGACTGGGACAACCTGCCGCACATCCCCGTCTCCCAGATGGTGCCGGGCGACCTAATCATCTACGACGGCGAAGGCCACGTCGCCATCTACGTCGGAGGCGGCTACATCATCGACGCCCCGCATACCGGCGCCAGCGTCGAGCGGGTCCCGTACGACGAGTCCTGGTACGTCGATAACGAGGACGGCGTCCTCCAGCCCTGATCTCGGCCGGGAAAGTCAAAGTCAAGGTCAAAGTCCACCGCTCATATCGAACGGACCGTTGGCTCCAGCGGCACCGCCAGCCGTCTTCCTGATCCCGGGAAGACGGCGCGGCGGCCCTCGCACCCCGCGCTCCCCGCCAGCATCATCCGCCCGACTGTGCGGACTGTTGCGAATTAGTTAAAGATCGTCTTCCTCTGTATCAATTTTACCGCTATGGCCTTATAACGATGGATAACTTTCGTTATGAGGAGGTTTGGCATGCGATTGCTCCATCGGCCACTCCGAGCCGGCGGCGCCGCCGTGCTCGGGCTGGCCACGATCGCGCTCACCGGCGCCTTCGCGGCTAGCGGCGCCCAGGCGTCGACCGCCCCGGCGGCCGTTTCCCCGACCCTTATCCCGCTCAGCGGCAGCCTGCCGGCCACGACCGACCCCCAGACTGGCGCCTTCACCGCGTCCAGCATGTCGGTCGAGGTCGCGCTGGCGCCGCGGGACGAGGCGGGTCTCACCGCCGAGTTGAAGGCCGTCTACACCCAGGGCACCGCCCAGTACGGGCGGTTCCTCGCCAAGGGCCAGTTCGACGCCAGGTACGCGCCCACGACCGCCACCACGAACGGGGTCGCCGCCTACCTCCGCAGCACGGGCCTCACGGTTTCGTCCACCAACTCGCCGTTCCTGATCCGCGCCACCGGCTCGAGTGCGAAAATCACCGCCGCCTTCCACACCGACCTCCGCACCTACCGGGACCGCCAGGGCGCCAAGTACTACTCCAACTCGTCCTCGGTCCGGCTGCCCGCCTCGATCGCATCCGCGATCAGCGGCGTCGTCGGCCTCACGAACACCGTGCGCCTGCAGTCGCTGGCCGTCCGCCCGGCCGCCGCGAGCAAGGCCGGATCCAAGTCCTCCTCGTCGGCCGCCAGCTGCGAGACCGGCTACGTGACCACGGCCGACCTCTTCGATCTGGTCAACAGCGGCACCGGCTTCCCCTACGGCTACGGCGGCGGCCCCGGCTGCGCCGGCCTGACCCCGTCGCAGACCAACTCCATGTACGGTGCGCCCGCCGCCAGCCCGAGGACCGAGGGGGCCGGCGTCACCGCGGCCGTCTTCGAGCTCTCCGCCTACCAGGCGTCGGACATCGACACCTGGGCGTCGCACTACTACGGGAAGCGCTACACCGCGCCGCTCGAGAACGTCACCGTGGACGGCGGCCCGCTGGCCCCGGTCTGCCCGGCCGGCGACACCTGCCCGGCCGAGTACAACGGGTACTCGGGTGACGTCGAGGTCGACGCCGACATCGAGACCACGCTGGCGGTCGCGCCCGACGTCAGGCACCTGATCGTCTACAACGCGGCGAACGACCAGACCGGCCAGACCGAGCTCGACGAGTACACCACGATCGCCAACCAGGACGTCGCGTCCACCATCAGCTCGAGCTGGGGCGTGTGCGAGAACGACGTCACCTCGGGCTACGTCGAGTCGGAGAACACGATCTTCGAGCAGATGGCGCTGCAGGGTCAGTCCCTGTTCAGCTCCGCGGGCGACACCGGCGCGTTCGACTGCATGCGCTCCGACGGAACCACGGTCGTCAACGTCGGCGACCCGTCCACCCAGCCCTGGGTGACCAGCGTCGGCGGCACCTCGTTCGAGGGCGACAACCCCGGCGCCAACCCGAACCCGGGCACTCCGGCCAAGGGCACCGAGACCGTCTGGAACGTCGACAACCTCTGCAGCGACCAGGCGGCCGCCGCCGACAACGACCAGCAGGGCGGCTTCTTCTGGTGCGGCGCGACCGGCGCCGGCGGCGGCGGTTCCAGCCAGTGGTGGGGTCGTCCCTTCTACCAGCGCGGACCGGGCGTGACCAGCGCGACCACTACCTTCTCGGGTGAGACGGTCGCCAACGGCGAGACGGCCTGCACGCTGGCGAGGACGGGGACGCCGTGCCGCGAGGTGCCGGACATCTCGGCCATGGCGGACCCGTACAACGGCTACTCCGAGTACTGCACCGGCAGCGCGAGCACGCCCTACAGCTACTGCGCCACGTTCAGCGGCAGCCAGGCGGCCCCCGGTTGGTTCGCGATCGGCGGCACCAGCCTGTCGTCTCCCCTTTGGGGCGCGCTGATCGCCGACCGCGACAGCTTCACCGGGCACCGAACCGGCAACATCAACCCGTTGGTGTACTCGTGGTTCGACACCGACCCCGGTAAGTACTTCAACGACATCACCGGCAACGGGAAGCTCCAGCAGGCCGCGACCAACAACGGCCTCTTCCCGACCACCCCCGGCTTTGACGAGGCGACCGGCATCGGGACGCCGAAGTTCGCCGCGATCATCACCACCCGGTAAGGGACGCCACCGCCCGACGGCGGGGGCGACGGGCTTCCCCGTCGCCCCCGCCGCCATGACCGGGCTCTAGGCGGCCGTGGCCCGGGGAATGTCAAGGTAGACCACGTCCTGAGCGGCCCGCGCAAGAACCGCCGCGAGGCTGCCGCGCCGGCTCACCACGGTGACCCGGACGCCCCGCTCGGCCAGGCTGGCGGCCGCCCCGCTGAACCGCCAGTCGCCCGACCCGATCACCACGCGGCTGAAGCGGGCGGCGACGTCCTCATGCTCAAGGACGTCAAGCAGCTCATGGTCGGCGCCGTTCGGGCCCGACCGCACCCGGTAACGGGCATGCGGCCAGCCGAGGGCCGCGTTGAGGAAACCGAGGTGGCTGGAGGCCATCACCACCTGATCGTCGGCCCCGAACCCCAGCCGCGACATGTACCAGCCCTGCAGCTCGTTCACCTGGACGAGGGAGAGCATCGGGCCGCCGGCCAGGTTCTCGATATCGACCACGTGCAGCGTCCGTTCGGGGAACCGCCACCGGTCGCCGGCCTTCTGGCGCAGCCGGGTGACCTTGTCGATTCTGGCCGTCGTTCCCATGACGCAGCACCTCCTGGGCGATCCCCCGCGTTCCGCTGTTATTGGCAATCCCCTCGATGTAATTCGGTACCCACAACATCCATGCGCCAACCGCATGGGGGGCCATGGATACCCCGCATGGTTGCGGGGTACAGTCCACATCGTGCCCGTGACCACGGTCCGCGACGAGCTCGTCGCGGCGCTAGAAGAAGCGCTCAGCCTCGCCCGCCAGCTGGCGGCGGACGCCCGCGATGACGAGGTCCCCGTCGCCGAGCTGGTCGCCCAGGCCAGCATGCTCGGCCGGCTCGATCAGCGGCGGGAGAACCTGATCGGCCAGCTCCGCCGCGAGGCCAGCGCGGGCGTTCGCGCCGCGCGGCCGGGACTGCCGGTCCGGGCCGTCGTCCTCGCCGCCCTCGACGAGCTCGGCTGGCCGCAGAACGCCCGGTTCCTCGAGGAGTACCTGTGGGCCAAGCGCGAACTGCAGGTTGACAGCCGGGCGTTCGCCTCGCTCCGCCGCGACGAGCTGCGGGCCTGGCAGCGCGCGCCCGGCGCGCGCTCGGCCTACATCGTGCCCGCGCTGAACCCGGATGGATCGGCCAACCCGCGCTGGCTCACCAGCTCCGCCTGGGACCTGTCGCGGCGGGTGGTGGCGTCGCCCGAATCCGAGCGCCTGTTCGACCTGCACAAGATCCACGCGCTGCGGGTCCGCGGCTCCCGCGGCCCGCTCGGCACCCTGCTCGAGCGGTGCGCGGCGCGGATCCTGGCCATCGACCCGCCGCCGGTCTCCGCCTCCGCCGCCGCCACCAGCGCGTGGCGCGCGCACGTGAGCGCGCACACGGCCGCCCTGATCGAGGTCATCCGGGGCCGCGACGACGCGGACCGCGACCGGATCGCCAGCCGGCTGGCCGGCCTGCCGGCCGAGGACCTGGCCTGGGGCCGCCGGGCGCCGCTGCCGGTTAAGTGAGCCGGCGCTCGGCCGCCCAGCGGGTCAGCTGGTGCCGGGAGGAGAGCTGGAGCTTGCGCAGGACCGAGGAGACGTGGCTTTCGACGGTCTTGACCGAGATGAAGAGCTCGCGGGCCACCTCCTTGTAGGTGTACCCCTGGGCGATCAGCCGGAGGACCTCGCGCTCGCGGGTGGTCAGCTGGTCCAGTTCGGGGTCGAAGGACGGCCGGACGTCGGGTGCGGCCGGGGCGGTCGCGAACGCGTCGAGCACGAACCCCGCGAGCCGGTGCGAGAACACGGCGTCGCCGTCGGCCACCCGCCTGATCGCGTCGGCGAGGTCGTCGGTGGAGATCGTCTTGGTGACGTAGCCCCGGGCCCCAGCCCGGATCACCGCGATCACGTCCTCGGGCGCGTCGGACGCCGACAGCGCGAGAAACTTGATCTCGGGGTGCTCCTTCTTCACCTCGGTGATGACCGCGTGACCGCCGCCGCCCGGCAGGTGCACGTCGAGCAGCACCACGTCGGGAAGCTCGCGCCCGATCAGCTCGATCGCGGGGGCGACGTCATCGGCCTCGCCGATCACCTCGACCTGCCGGCCGAGCTCGGCCCGGACCCCCGAGCGGAACAGGCCGTGGTCATCGACCAGCACCACCCGCGGCGCGCGCTTGTCGCCGGCCGCAGCCGCGCTCATCGCCGTCGTCCGTCGGCCGGCGCGGGCCCGGCCGGAGTAAGGACCCGCGTCATCGTCAGCGTCACCTTCGTCCCCTCCCCCAGCGTCGACTGCACGGTCGCGTTGCCGCCGTGCCTGAGCATCCGGCCGCGGATGGACTCCGCGACGCCCTTGCGGTCAGCGGGCACCGAGTCCGGGTCGAACCCGCTGCCCCGGTCTCTGACCGCCACCTCGACCCTATCCGGCTCGACCTCGGCGAACAGCGAGATCACGCTGGCGCCCGACCACTTGGCCCCGTTCACCGTCGCCTCCCTGGCCGCCGCCAGCAGCGCGCTCAGGTGCTCGTCGAGCGGGCAGTCGCCGACCGTGACCACCTCGACCGGGACGCCGTGCCTGGCCTCCACGTCCCGCTGGATCTCCCTGATCCCCTCGGCGAGCGAGGTCACCGTGGTGTCACCGGGCGCACGCCCCTCGAACAGCCAGGACCTGAGCTCGCGCTCCTGCGCGCGGGCCAGCTGCACGACCGTCTGCGGGTCGTCGGCACTGCGCTGGATGAGCGCGAGCGTCTGCAGCACCGAGTCGTGGACCCGGGCGGCCATGTCGGCCCGCTCCTCCGCCCGCGCCCGCGCCTGCCGCTCGAACAGCAGGTCACGCGCGATCCGCAGCCACCACGGGCCGAGGAGCACGACGATGGCGGCGGCCACCAGCAGGAACCCGCCCAGCGGCTTGAGCAGACTCAAGCCCCCGCGCAGGCTGACCAGCACCCCGATGCCCGCGATGAGCAGCACGGCCGACACGACGAACCGGAGCTTGGTGCCGCGCCGAGCGTTGTCACCGCCGCCGCCGAGGCTCTCAAGCGGCGCGACCAGGTGCCGCAGCCCTTCCTGCTCGCTCTCCGGGGCGTTCCGCCAGATCAGCGTCAGGCAGGCCACGCTGACGACCTGCGGCCAGCAGTAGATCTCGATCGAGCCGTCGTTCAGGACGCCCGCCAGCAGCAGGAACACGGCCAGCAGGGATGCCACGGCGACGGCGAGGGCCACGCCTTGCGAGTCGTGCCTGGCCTTGGCGGCGATGCTGGTCTCCGAGCCCTTGGCCGGGATGACCAGCCAGCCGATGAAGTAGATCGGCACCGCCCAGCCGGTCGTGACCAGCGCGGCGACAACGCAGGCGATCCGCACGGTGGTGGGGCTGAAGCCGCGCCACGTCCCGATTCCGGCCGCGACCCCGCCGGCGATGCGGTCCTCAGGATCACGGCGGAGCGGGTTGCCGTCGCCATGGCCCCGGCGCCTGAAGTGCGACCGC
Source organism: uncultured Actinomycetota bacterium (assembly GCA_963836195.1). Taxonomy (GTDB): domain Bacteria; phylum Actinomycetota; class Actinomycetes; order Streptosporangiales; family Streptosporangiaceae; genus Trebonia. The sequence goes on from CAWIIX010000012.1 coordinate 72,050, forward strand.
CAGTCGTGCCGGTCTTCCCCGTCCGGGCGGTCTTGAAAGGCCTGCTGGTCCTGCCAGGGGGGCCCTTGGTGCCCATGCTGGCGGGGATGGCGGCGGCCCGGCCGGTCCTGGAACCGGAACGGCGGCCACGGCGGTTCGCTCGGTTCCTGCATGCAACCATCATCACCCGAAAACGCCCATCGGCGGTATCCGGGCCTTCCCCCACCTCGGTCCCGGCCGCCTCAGGGTCGGGCGGGCCCGGGTCAGGGTCGGGCCAGGGCTGATCCCGATACCCCGCACGGCCGTCCGGACGAAGACTTAAGCCATGAACACTTTCGAAGACACCGCCCAGTCCCAGTCCCAGACCCAGATCCCGTCCGACCCGTCGCAGACCCGGCCCCGCACCTCCGGCCGGCCTCCGCTTCGGCGCGCCTACGACGGCCGGATGCTGGCCGGCGTGTGCGCCGGCCTCGCCGACTACCTGGCGATCGACGTCACCATCGTGCGCGTCGCGTTCGCCGTCTTCACCTTCCTCGGCGGCGCCGCCATCCCCGCCTACCTGGCCTGCCTGCTGCTGATCCCCGAGGAGGGCAGCGACCAGTCGCTCGCGAGCTCTCTCCTCGACTCGGTGCGGTAACCCCGCCCGCGCAACCGGCATCCGACTTAACCGTGCGATTAGGAGCACCAGCATGTCGCCTTCCTCAACCCAGCAGTGGACGCGCCGCATCCGCTACGCCGACCAGCACATTCGCGTGTCCGACGCGGACCGGAACGCGGTCGCCGAGCAGCTGGGGGCGCACTACGCCGACGGCCGTCTCGACCAGGCCGAGTTCGACGAGCGGATCAGCAGGACCATGGCCGCCAAGACCCGCGGCGACCTCGCGGGCCTCTTCGACGACCTGCCCGAGCCCGGGTCTGCGGGTGCCCCCGGGGCGGCCGGGCCGGGCGGGCCGACGGCACCCTACGTCCGTCCCCGGCGCCGCAGCGGCGCCTTCCGCTCACTCATCCTGCTGGCGATCGTCATCATCGTCTGCTCGACCGCGTGGCACGCGATGAACAGCTTCTTCTTCTTCAACATCCCGTGGTTCCCGATCGCGGTGCTGGTCGCCATCGTCCTGCTCGTCAGCCGGCATCGCCGCCGGTAAATGCGCGACCAGGTGCTGCAACGATGACCCCGGTCCGCCATCCATAAGATAAAAAGTGTGCATGAACTTCTGCGCGAAGTGCGGCCGCGAGCGGTCCGACGACGCCCGCTACTGCGGCGGCTGCGGGACCGAGTTCGCAGCCGCCCCGGCGGCTGCGGCCTCCGCGCCGACGGACGACGACTCCGCCGGCGGTGATCCGCAGCCGTCGGCGACCGTCGAGGCGCAGGCCGCGGCCCCGCCGGCGGAACAGGCGGAGCGGTGGGAGCCGCCCGCGGACGCCACCCGGGTGGAGCGGACGCCCGATGTCACCCTGATCGACCGGCCGGCCGGGGCCGAGCCGCCCCGAGCGGTGACCCCGGCGGCGGCCGAGCCCGATCCGTTCGCGGCCTGGTTCGCGCCGGACGCCCAGGCGGCCCCGCGCACCGAGCCCGGCGGGCAATGGCAGGCGGCCGAGCCATGGCAGTCGGCCGACACGGTGTACGCCAGGTCGGGCCAGCAAGCCCAGGCCTACCCGCCCCCGACGCCGCCCGCCCCCGGCTACCCGCCGCCCCGGCCCCCCTACGGCGCGCAGCCGGGGCCGGTGCCGGGCGGCAGGCGATCCTCGGGCGGCCGCAAGGCCGCCTTCATCCTCGGCGTCGTGCTGGTGATGCTGGCAGCGGGCGGCGGCGCGTACGCGCTCGTCTTGCGGTCGAGCAACAAGGACACCGCCCAGCCGCCCGCCAGCCCCACCGCCGGGTCCTCCGCGTCCGCTGCGCAGTCGTCGGCGAGCGCGAGCACCTCGCCCACCGGCTCCCCCTCGCCCGCCGCCAGCCCGTCGCCGTCAGCGCTGGTCACCGTCGGCGCGGGGGTCGCCTCGACCGGGGCCGAGCCGGCCGTGGAGACGACGCTGAGCCGGTACTTCCAGGGGATCAACACGCACGACTACGCGCAGTACCAGAGCGCGCACGACGCGGCCATGCAGGCGACCGAGCCACAGTCCAAGTTCACGTCCGGCTACGCGTCCACCGCCGACTCGGGGATGACCCTGGTCTCCCTCGAGAGCACCGCCAACGGGGGCGAGTCCGCGACCGTGACGTTCACCAGCCACCAGGCCGCGAGCGCCAGTGTCGACGGCAGCTCCTGCAACAACTGGCAGCTCACCTTCTTCCTCGTCCCCCAGGCGGGCGGCGGCTACCTCATCGGGGCCGCTCCCGCCAGCTACAAGCCCGTCTACTCGGACTGCTGAGCGGATGGTCGTACCGGAAGCCGCCCGGTGGGTCGCGGCCGCGCTCGGCGCCCTGCTGGTGCTCTCCGGCTGGCAGAGCGTGATCGGAACGCTGATCGTGCCCCGCCCGCTGGCCTCGTGGCTGACCCGGCTGGCCGATCGGGTGGTGGTCGCCGCGTATCAGATGGTGACCATGCGGCTGCCCGATTACAAGCACCGCGACCGGGTGCTGGCCACGCAGGCCGCCGCGATCCTGCTCACCCAGCTCGTCGGCTGGCTCGCCATCTTCGTCGCCGGGTACACGCTGGTGCTCTGGCCGTGCAGCGGGGCCAGCATCACCTCTGCGCTGACCGACGCCGGCTCGTCGATCTTCACCCTCGGCTTCTCCGAGCCGAGGGGGTCCGCGCCCGCCGCGATCGTCTTCGTGGCCGCAGCCACCGGCATGGTGGTGGTCGCGCTCCAGGTCGGCTACCTGCCGACGCTCTACGCGGCCTTCAACCGACGGGAGACGGAGGTCGCGCTGCTGGTCTCGCGCTCGGGGGCGCCGTCCTGGGGGCCTGAGCTGCTCGCCAGGACGTATTACGCGCTCGGGGTCGGGGTGTCGTCAATCGACACGCTCCCCGATCTCTACCAGACGTGGGAGCGCTGGGCGGCCGACGTCGCCGAGAGCCACACCACCTACCTGCCGCTGGTCCGGTTCCGCTCGCCGCTCCCGTACTCCTCGTGGGTGATCTCGCTGCTCGCGGTCCTCGACTCGGCCGCGCTCATATTGGTGCTCGCGCCGGAGCAGGCGCCGGTGGTGGCGGCCAGGCTCTGCCTGCGAGGCGGCTTCTCGTGCCTGGGCCGGGTCGCCCGGGCGATGGGCCTCGACGTGCCGGTGGAAGCCGACCCTGGGGCCGGGATCACGCTCACCTACGAGCAATTCCTCGAGGCGATCAACCGCCTGGAGGAGGTCGGCTTCAAGATCACCCGGGAGGCGTCCGACGCCTGGCCGGAGTTCGTCGGCTGGCGGGTCAACTACGAGAGCGCCGCCTATCAGATCGCGGAGGCCATCGACGCCGTCCCGGCGCTCTGGTCGGGTCCGCGCCGCCAGGGCGAGGCCGAGATGGCGCCGCTCCGCCCGCCGAGCGGCCGCCAGCGCCCCGCGGCGGACGGCCGGCGACGGGACCAACGGCCATAAATGATCCATCATCAACCTCGCGTTATGCTGGCCGCATGACCGGGGAGTGGCTCAGCGAAGAAGAACAGCAGGCCTGGCGGACCTACCTTCGGGTGGGATCGCTGCTGCCCGCCGCCCTCAACCGGCAGCTGCAGCAGGACTGCGGGCTGACGCTGCCCGAGTACGAGGTGCTCGTCGCGCTCAGCGAGGCGGCCGAGCAGCGGCTCCGCCCCTTCCAGATCTGCGACGCGCTGAACTGGGAGCAGAGCAGGCTGTCGCACCAGCTCACCCGGATGGAGCGCCGCGGGCTTGTGAAGCGGCAGGAGTGCGCGGCCGATGGCCGCGGCGCGTTCATCACGCTCACCCCGGCCGGCGCCGACGCCATTCGCGACGCGGCCCCGCAGCACGTCGCGGCGGTCCGGCGACTGGTCTTCGACCGGCTCAGCGGCGCTCAGCTGGCGGCCTTCGAGCAGGCCTGCTCGATCATTCTCGACGCCCTGGCCGAGGAGGCCTAGCCCGGCCGGGCGCCGCTGCGGTGACGATCAGGGGCGTGGTGACGATCAGGGGCGTGCGGCGCCCATCCCGGGACCTGCGCTCTGACCTTGATCGCTCATCCCGCCGACCGGATTTTCCTGGCTCCCGGCGCCGGGGCTCACGTTCCCGGTGTCTGCCTGCCCCGTCGGCCCGGAGCCGCCGACCGGGGCCCCGGCCGACGGCCAGCCGCCCCTGCCGTCGAGCGGGCCGTCGAGGTAGCGCAGGCAGTACCCGTAGATCTGGAGCGGACTCGGACCGCCCGCCAGCTTGCTCAGCTGCCCCTGCAGCGAGATCAAGGCCGCCTCGTCGCCCTGCCCGAAGCGCTCGGAGCGCTCGAAGTACTCGCGGCACAGCGAGCCGGGACCCGATGTCGGACGCGGGGTGGCGGGGGTGGCGGACACGGCCGGCTTGGGATTCTGCGGCCGCTCACTGGCGGCGCCCGTCACCAGCGTGCCCTCCGAGCCCGGTGACTGCCCGGTCGCACGGGCAGACGCGCTGGGGCTGGCGGGCGCGCGGCCAAAGGACGTAAGCTCGCCGATCGACCCGGTCAGCGCGCCCGCGACCACCGCCACCACGACCAGGGCGGCCGCGGCGGCCCCGGTCACCGCGATGCGCGGCTTGCGCGCGCTCCTCGCCGCCGGTCGCCGGTGCCGGTGCCGGGCCGCGGGCTGCGGCTGGTCGGCCGCGGGAAGAACGAGTGTATGAGAGGTAACGGCCGCGGGCTCCGCCCCCGCCGTCCATGGCAGCGGAGCGGTGGTCGGCCGAGCGGGCGCGAACGCGCGGAACGCGGCCCTGGCCACGGCCTCGTCGGAGAGCTCACGACCGGTCGCGGCCGCCCGCAGCGCGGCCAGGGTGCTCTCGACCGGCTGCAGCGCCGCCGGGGTGCTCCCGGTCTCCCCGGACAGCAAGGCGTCGAGGTCCCGCTCGTCGTACGCGGGGCCCCAGAGCGGCGGCACCTGGCTGTCTGGCATGTCATCGTCCGGAACGCCGTTCCCGAGCAAAGCGTTACACCCCTGCCCGTGACGTGATCCCGGGGCCGGTGAGCATCGCCTCGAGCTTGCGCAGGCCCCGGTGCGCGGCGACCCGGACGGCGCCGGCCGAGGTGCCGAGCATCTCGGCTATCACCTCGGTGTCAAGGCCGGCCACCACCCGCAGGAGGATCACGTTGGCCTGCTGCTCGGGCAGCCGGCTGAGGAGCGCGATCGCGGACTCGGTGGCGATGTTGTCCAGGGCGAGCTGCTCAGCGCCCGGCGCCGTCGGCACCTCGGCCAGGCCGATCTCATCGAGCGGCTCGGCCGGATGCCGCCGCAGGTGCCTGGCCTGATCGAGCATGCGCCGCCGGGCGGTGGTGAACAGCCACGCCCGCCAGGCGCCCTCGTCGCCGATGAACGCCGGAAGCCCCCTGACCACGGAGACCCAGGTCTCGGCGGCGATGTCCTCGGCGGCGTCGGGGGCGAGCACCCGAAGATAGCGGACGAGCGCGGGGTTCGCGTCGCGCCACAGAACGGCGAAATGCTCTTCGCTCCCGCTCTGGGCAGCCGCAAGTACGGCCGCGAAGTCGTCGCCCACCACATGCTGAGTATCGACACACATGCCACTTCCGCGCAGGGAAATCACTCAGGCAGGTGTTACTACAAACTGACGCAGACAAAGGTCGCGAAAGGTCACCGGACCACGGGGGCCGGGCACCGCGTCGATGTTGATTCCCGTTTCCGGCAGCTCAAGCAGCTTGAACCCGTCCAGGAGCCTGGTCGTCGCGTTCCAGAAGGCGCCCGTGCCGGTGTAGGCGGCGAGAAACTCGGCTGCCGCGCCCTCGTCGGCGGCGGCGATGCCGGCCGCCAGGCCGGAGGTCTCGTCGTTGGCGATCATGGCCGCCTCGACCGGGCCGCCGGCCGGCGCGACGGTCACCGTGGCCTCGCGCTCGGGGTCGAGCGCCCACTCGTAGCCGAGGGGGTGGTCGTGCGGCGGGAGGGAGGCCCTGATGCCGAGCCCGGCCAGCTGCGCGGTGATCTCCGGCAGCCACGAATCCCAGACCCGCCGGTCGAGGAGGAGCAGGTTGAGCCGGTTGCAGACGCCCAGCCGGTCCAGGCTCGAGCTGATCAGGCGGGCCGCCGCCGCTCGTTCGGCGGACGGGTGAAGGTAGAGCACCCCGCCGCCATCGGCGTGCGCGAGCGTCCGCACCCCGTGCGTCGCGCCCTCGGCCGCCAGCGCCCGGGTCGAGTCCCCGCTGCCGCGCAGGATCACCAGCGGGACCAGCTTCGGCTCGCGGACCAGCGCATAGGCGGCGGCCTGGCCGGGCACCCGGATGAGCCCGATCGCGGCCGGGTCGAGGCCGGCCGCGGCCAGGGCCGGGGTGATCACCTCGTCGGCGAGCGCGATGGCCGACCGCAGGGCGGCGCTGCCGGTCCGCAGCACGCCCGCGTTCCGCGACTTGACCAGCTGCGAGGCGATGTCCACGACCACGTTCGGCCTGGCCTCGAAGTTCGCGCCGATGACGCCGACCGGCCGGCTGCGCTCGGTCAGCACCAGGCCGCCGGGCAGATCGCGGATCTTGCGCGATGATGGCACCGACTCGACCCCGGCCAGGATCTCAAGCTGGCCCGCCATCGCCTTCAGGCGATCGGCGTCGAGCCTGAGCCGGTCCCGCACCCCGGCCGCCAGCCCGGCGTCGGCCGCCGCCTTCATGTCCGCCTCGTTGGCGGCCAGCACGGCCGGGGCGGCGTCGGCCAGGCCCCGGGCCATCGCCCCGATGGCGGCGTCGATCGCGGCGTCGGCGGCGCCCGCCAGGCTGGGGGCCGCCGCGCGGGCCGCCCGGGCAGCCGTGCGCACGGCCTCGGTGGCGTGCGTGTCCTCCGCTGTCATGATCCCGAGGTTACCGGACCGGCGGCGGGGCCGGCCGATTCCGGCTCCGGGCGCAGCGGCGGGGCGTCAAGGGCGCAGTGCAGGCCGGTGACCGCCTCCGGCTCGGCCTCGGCCCCGGCCTCCCGGGCCGGGTTGCGGATGGTCACGGCGGCCAGCACGCCGCCGAGGGCCGCGACGGCGGCGGCGATCACCACCGCCTTGTGGAAGCCGCTGGTGAGCGCGGCCGGATGCTGGTAGATGTCGCCGGTAATGCCCGCCAGGGGCGGCAGCACCGCCACCGCGATGAGGCTGGCCGCCCGGGCCACGTCGTTGTTGACGGCCGAGGCGATGCCCGAATGCTCGGCGGGCGCGGCCGACAGCGCGGTGGAGGTGAGCGGGGCCACGTTGATCGCCAGGCCGAACCCGAACACCAGGACGGCCGGAAGCACCTGGGTGAGGTAGTCGCCGTTGCCGTGGACCCGGGTCAGCAGCAGCAGGCCGGCCGCGATCACCAGCGGCCCGGTCGTCATCTGCAGCCGGGGGCCGATCCGGGCGGCCAGCGCGGCCGACCTGGCCGACAGGGTGAGCATGATGACCGTGATCGGCAGCAACGCCACCCCGGCCTCGATCGCGCTGTAGCCGCACACCTCCTGGAGCACGACCGGTATCAGGAACAGTGCCCCGCCGAGGGCGCCGTAGACCACGAAGGTGACGGCGTTGGCGCCGCTGAACTGGCGGGAACGGAAGATCGAGAGCGGCAGCATGGCGTGCGGGCTGCGCTCTTCGATGACGCAGGAAGATGGCCAGCAGGGCGACGCCGGGCAGCAGGGTGCCGAGCACGGTCGGCGACGTCCAGTTGCCGTCCGACGCCGCGATCAGCCCGTAGGTGATGCCCGCGAGGGCCAGGCTGATCGTCGTCGCGCCGGCCACATCGAGCGGCTGACGCGGACCGGGGACGCGTGATTCAGGGACGTGTCGCACCGAGATGGCGACGACGGCCGCCGCCGCCGGCAGGTTGATGAAGAAGATCAGCCGCCAGGACACGGCGGTGATCAGCCAGCCGCCGAGGAACGGCCCGATCGCGGTGGCGACGCCGCCGAGCCCGGACCAGGCGCCGATGGCCCGCGCGCGGTCCTGTTTCGCGAACGACGCCTGGATGATCGCCAGGCTGCCGGGGACGAGCAGCGCGGCGCCGGCCCCCTGGACCGCGCGGGCCGCGATCAGGAACCCGGCGTTCGGCGCCAAGCCGCAGGCGAGCGACGCCAGCGCGAACCACACGGTGCCGATCACGAAGATCTTCCGACGGCCGAAGGCGTCGCCGAGCGCGCCGCCGAGCAGCAGCAGTCCGGCCAGCGGGAGCGTGTAGCCGTCGACGACCCACTGCGTGCTCGACACCGAGGCGTGGAAGTCCCTGGCGATGGCGGGCAGGGCGATGCCGACGACGGTCGCGTCGAGGGCGGCGATGCCCGACCCGAGCACGGTCGCCGCGAGCACCCACCGTCCGGCGGCGGTCCCGTACTTCAGCCCCGGTGTCGCGTCCGTCGCCGTGTTGCCAGCCATCCGCCGTCGCCCGGGCCCGGTCAGACGCCGGGGGTCGCGGTCGGCCGACCGACCACGGTGGCGGAGAAGGTCGTGCGGCGGCTGCGCAGGTCGTCGCGGATCTGGCGGCCGAGCCTGCGCGTCTCCCGGCGGTTCAGCAGCGCCCCCGCGAGCGCGCCGGTCAGCAGCGGGCTGAGCGAGAAGGCGGACCTGCGCACCCGCGCCGCCAGCCGCCTGGTCAGCTGCCGGGCCAGCGGCGAGCCCGCGATCAGCAGCAGCCCGCCGTCCACCTGGTACACGCCCCGGCGGCCGGCCCACGCGCCGATGTAGGCGCGCGCCCGGTCGGTGGCGCTGCCCGCGGCCGGCAGGCCGTAGATCTCGTGCAGCTCGGCCAGCAGCTTGATCTCGATCCCCACCACCGCCAGCGTCTCGGCGGCGACCTCGACCGGGAAGGCGGGCAGGGCCGGCAGCGCCGCGCAGGCGCCGGTCGCGCCGCCGACGGTGGCGGTGGCCCGGGCCGCCCGCTCGACCAGCAGCCCGGCGATCTCGTCATCAGAACGGCCGGGGAAGTGCGCCCGCAGCGTGGCCTGATCGCGGATCTGCAGGCGCGGGCCCATCGCCACCACCTGCGCGGTGAGCCAGTTCAGGCCCGATGTGACCCCGCGTCCGGCCGAGCCGGCCCCCTTGCGGGCGCCGCCCGCGGTCCTGCTGACGGTCCCGGTGGCGCTCCCCGCGCCCCGGCGGGCGGCGCCGCTGCCGCGGCGCACCGCCTCCGCGCCCCGGCCCCCGACGTACTGCAGCGCCCGGGTGATTCGCTTCCTGTCCTCGGGGCCTTCCGACTCGGACAGTTCGACGGCGACCTCGGCCGCCTGCCGTGCGGCAGCGTCATCCGCCGCCTGCCCGCTCTCCACTCCGGCCATCTGAAGCCACCCATCAGTCGACGTGTCTGCCCTACCCACGCTCCCCGCATCTCATGTAGCAACGCTACCCAGACTAAAGCCGACTAACTGGACGTGCGGTGGCAGGCGAGCGGACTGCCGGTCGCGGCCATCCCCGGCATGGCGCCGAAGCAGACCCGCGCGGCCTTCGGCCGGCCGGCCGGCCGAGCCCCGGACGTGCGCCGGCTGCCCCGAGCCCAGCCCGCGGCCGCCCGCCCCGACGCTGGTCGGCCGGACGCCGCCCGCCCCGGTGCGGCCGGCGGGCGCGCCCCTGGAACCGTCGCCGACGGCGACCAGACCGCCCGCGGCGCCGACGGCCGTAGCCGCGGGCCGGGTGGTTGACTGCGCCGCGGCGAGCGCGGGCCGCACCGCCGGAGCCGGCCCTATCCCGCCCGAGGCGAGGACGAACAGCGTCAGCACGACGCCGACGAGGGCGGCGGGCAGCAGCGTCGTCCCCGGATGGAGCCGGAGGGCGGCCGTGGCGAGCCCGAGGGCCCCCCGCACCCGGTCAAGCAGGAGTGCGATAACAAGCTGCGGCAGCGGGAGCTCGGGACCGCAGCCCCTGCTCGCCTCCTGCCGGAGACGGCGGATCACCGCCCGTCGCTGCCGGGCGGTCAGGCCAGGCAGCAGGTAGATCGTGACCCCGCGCGGGAAACGTTCCGCGATGCCCTGGAACCCGGCCACGTTGTGCGATCCAGACACGAAATCGCGACGGCGAACGCGGATCACGGCCGCGACCATTCGCGCAGGTCAATCCACACGCCAACACCAAAAAACCACACCGGCTCCCCCCGTCGCCGTATTAGCCGCACTGAATATAACGCAACGGTTTGCCATGTTCACGGTAATTAGCGAAGTTGCCCGCTTCGCGTCGCGACCCCATCCCGTCTACCCTGCGTAGATGATCCCAGGGCAAACCGACGCGGACCCGCAGGACGCGCCGCAGCCGCGCGAGCCAGCGATCTCCGGCCTGCTCGACCAGCCGGGCGAACGCGACGCCGCCCGCCCGCGCGACGCCGCCGGCCCTCCGCTCCGGCCGCGCTGGGCGCTGCTAGTCAGCCTGGTTGGCGGGCTGCTGCTGGCGGCGGCGTTCCCTCCGTACGGGCTGTGGCCGCTGGCCTTCGTCAGCCCGGCGCTGCTGGTCGTGGCCCTGTCCGGGCGTTCGCTGCGGGGCGCGTTCACGAACGGGCTGGTCTTCGGGCTTGCCTTCTTCTTCCCGCTGGTCGCCTGGGTCGTCAACCTCGCCTGGTTCGCCTGGGTCGCGCTCGCCATCGCCTCGGCGCTCATCTTCGCCGTGTTCGCGATCGCGCAACGACTGCTGCTCAACCTCCGCTGGTGGCCGCCGGCGGTGGCCGGTTGGTGGGTGGCGGCCGAGGCGTTTCGGGACCGCTGGCCGTGGGGCGGCTTCCCCTGGGGCAGGCTGGCGATGAGCCAGGCCGGGGTTCCGACCCAGGGCTGGGCCGCGATCGCGGGACCGCCGGCGCTGACCTTCGCGGTCGCGCTCATCGGCGCGTGCCTCGGCTGGCTCTTGCTGACCGCATTCACCGGCGGCCGGGGAACGCCCCGCAGGCAGCGGCTGCTGCTGCCCGCGCTCACCCTCGTCGGGTCCGTCGCCCTGGCGCTGCTGCCGGCCGCGCTGACGCTCGATCCGGTCCCCGCGAGCGCCAAGACGGCCGTTGTCGCGGCCATCCAGGGTGACGTGCCCCGCGCCCGGTCGCTCGCGGCGGAGCTCACCAACGTGGAATTGGAGGTCACCTCCAACCACGCGGCCGCCACCGACAAGCTGGCCGCGAAGGTCGCCGCCGGGCAGGCCGCCCAGCCGGACCTGGTGATCTGGCCCGAGAACTCCACCGACATCGACCCGATGCAGTACCCGCCGGTCTACGACGAGATCGCCAGCGCCGCCGCCGCCATCGGCCGCCCGATCCTGGTCGGGGCGGTGCTGCAGAACCCGCAGTTGAACGCGGGCGTGCTCTGGCTCCCGAACAAGGGGCCGACGACGATCTACGCGAAGCGGCGGCTGGTGCCGTTCGGCGAGTACATCCCGTTCCGCAGCCTGATCAGCAAGATCACGTCGCTGACCCAGCTCCAGCCGACCGACTTCGTGCCGGGGCACCAGACCGTGGTCTTCAACGTCGGCCAGATCAAGCTGGGCGACGTCATCTGCTACGAGGTCGGCTTCGACGATCTTGTCCGATCCGAGGTCGCGGCGGGCGCGAACCTGCTGTCGGTGCAGAGCAACGACGCCACGTTCGAGCGCGAGGGCCCGACCTCGGCCGAGAGCGGTCAACAGCTGGCGATGGCCAGGATCAGGGCGGTCGAGTTCGACCGGACGGTCGTCGTCGCCTCGACCACCGGCTACAGCGCGATCGTGGCGCCGGACGGCGCGCTGGTCTCGCGCAGCGGCATGTGGACGCAGGCGGAGCTCGAGGCACGCGTGCCGCTGCTCACCTACACCACCCTGGCCGAGCGGCTCGGCGCCTGGCCCGAGTGGGCGATCGTGGCGGCCACCACCCTCGCGCTCGGCCTCGCGATCGGCCAGGCGAGCGCGGCCCGCCGACGCCGGACCCGATCGGATAACGCCACGGCCCCGGTTCGGCCGGCCGAATAAACTGGGCCATCCGTGGTACTCCCGGCGAAAGGGAGAACACAGGAAGGACCGCCATACCATGCACGGCCGACGCCTCACCCTGACCGCGCTCGCGGCGGCGGGCGGCCTGCTGGTGGCCGCCTGCCAGTCCGGGGCCCCGGTCGCGGTCCAGCTCAACCCCACCGTGGTCGCGGTCAAGCCCGCCGCCGCGGTCGTCAGCTACCTCAAGATCTCCCCCGCGCCGGGCGCGAAGGACGTCAACCCGGCCGACGGCATCAGCGTTACCGCCGCCCACGGCGGCCGGATCACCAACGTCACCGTCAGGTCCTCGGGCGATGATCCGGTCACCGGCTCGCTCAGCGACGGCGACACCAGCTGGCACAGCACCTACACGCTCCCCACCGGCTCGTCCTACCGGGTCACCGCCACCGGCACCGACGGCGGCGGGCACCCGGTGACCGTGACCAGCAGCTTCAGCACGCCGACGCCGAAAAGCACGTTCGCCGCCGAGATCTACGAGGCCGACGACGCCACCTACGGCGTCGGCATGCCGATCATGCTGACGTTCAGCGAGCCGATCACCAACAAGGCCGCCGTCGAGCGATCGCTCCAGATAAAGACGTCCAAGCCGGTCGTCGGCGCGTGGTACTGGGACGGCAGCGAGCAGCTCGACTTCCGGCCCAGGAACTACTGGCCCGCCGACACCACGGTCACTTTCGACGGCCATCTGAACGGCGTCGAGGGGGCGAAGGGCGTCTACGGTGTCCACGACCTCACCCAGTCGTTCACCATCGGCCAGTCGGTCATCGCGGTCGCCTCCACCAACACCCACCAGACCCGGGTCTACGTCGGCGGCAGGCTCGCCTACACCTGGCCGATCTCGACCGGCCGGGCCACCATGCCGACCCCGGACGGCACCTACCTGGCCGTCCAGAAGAACAACCCGGTGCGGATGATCGGCGGTACCAAGGGCACCGCGGGCTACTACAACGAGCTCGTCAACTGGGCGGTCCGGTTCACCTACAGCGGCGACTACTACCACTCGGCCCCGTGGTCGGTCGTCGACCAGGGCACCACCAATGTCAGCCACGGCTGCGTGAACCTGCCGCCGGCCGACGCGGAGACCTATTACCAGATGGCCATCCCGGGCGACCCGATCACGATCGAGTCCAGCCCGAAGTCGGGCGACTGGGACGACGGCTGGACCGAGTGGTTCCTGTCCTGGTCGCAGTACCTGGCCGGCAGCGCGACCCACCTGGCGGTCGAGGCGGGCCCGGACGGAAGCACGTTCGTGAGCCCGTCCGCCGTCGGCGCCGACACCGGGGCCTCACCGCTTACCACGTCATCGCCCGGCAACTACTTCGCTGCCTAGTACCGCGCGAGACCAGACTCAGGGGTGGGCCGAGTGGCTCGGCTGCTGCTGGTTGACGTGCGCGGTCGGGGTGGCGACGGACGAGACGGCCAGGATCACCCCGAGGGTGAGCGCAAGGGCAAGCGGGATGAGCAGCGGCGCCGCGGCGCGGGCGGTCCGGCGGCCGCGCGTCCGGCGAACCTGCGCGCGGCGCCTCTCGCTGCCAGCCCGGTTCCCGTAGCCGCCCTCGATCAGCGTCACGATGGCTACCCCCGCTCGGTAAAGGTGAGGTAGTCAGCCTAACTCTGTTACTCAACAGTTATCGAGTAGATAGCGAGACTTATCCGTTCCGTCACGATTGGTTAGCAAGACTCCCAGAGGGTGGCGATGCCCTGGCCGACGCCGATGCACATCGACGCCGCGCCCCTGGCGGCGCCGCGATGACGCATCTCGTGCAGCAGCGTGGTGACGATCCGGGCGCCCGAGCAGCCGAGCGGGTGGCCGATCGCGATCGCGCCGCCGTTCACGTTGACCTTCTCCGGGTCGAGCTTGAGCTCGTCGACGCAGGCGACCGACTGGGCCGCGAACGCCTCGTTCAGCTCCACCAGGTCCAGGTCCTCAGTCCGCCAGCCCGCCCGGGCGAGCACCCGGTTCATGGCCGGCACCGGGCCGATGCCCATGTAGTCGGGGTGCACCCCGGCCGCCGAGGCGCCGACATAGCGGGCGAGCGGGGTGACGCCGGCCCGCCTGACCGCCTCCTCCGACATCAGCAGCAGCGCGGCCGCCCCGTCGTTCAGCGGGGACGAGTTGCCGCCGGTCACCGTGCCCCCCTTGCGGAACGCGGCCCGCTTGCCCGCGAGCTCCTCCAGCGTGATGGACGCCTTGATGCCCTCGTCGCTGGTGACGTCGCCGTTGGCGGTGGCGACCGGGACGAGCTCGGCGTCGAAGCGGCCCGCGTCGCGGGCGGCGGCGGCCAGCCGGTGGCTGCGCAGCGCGAACTCATCCTGCCGCTCGCGGGTGATGCCGTACTTGTCGGCCACGTTCTCGGCCGTCTCCCCCAGGCTGATCGGCGGGTAGAGCTCCTGCATGCGCGGGCTCACCAGGCGCCAGCCGAGGCGGGTGTCGGCGGTCTCGAGCGAGCGCGCCCAGGCGTCGCCGCTGCGCTGGACGACGAACGGGGCGCGGGTCATCGACTCGCTGCCGCCCGCGACGCAGATGTCGGCGTCGCCCGCCGCGATCGCCCGGGCGGCGTCGCTGACCGCCTCCATGCCCGAGCCGCAGAGCCGGTTCACGGTCGCGCCGGGGATCTCGACCGGGAGCCCGGCCAGCAGCACCGCCATCCGGGCGACGTTCCTGTTGTCCTCGCCCGCCTGGTTGGCGGCGCCCCAGTAGACGTCGTCGATGGCGTTCACGTCGAGGTCGCCGTTGCGCGAGATCAGCGCCTTGAGTATGTCGGCGGCGAGATGATCCGGGCGCACCTCGGCCAGCGCCCCCTTGACCTTGCCGATGGGCGTCCGACAGGCATCGACCACGAATACGGAGCTCACTTTGACCTACCTCTCCACTGAACCTTCAGGTTTCAACAGTAAGACATCGTGCGGCGGCCCAACCCGACGCCGTCGGCCGGCGGCTGTTACCCGACCGTAACCATCAGTTGACCCGGCCGGCGCAACCAGTTGGCCGCCGCAAACGTCGTGATAGGTATAGATAAGACAGCCGTGATGTGATGTTTCCCGATTTGATGCAAATTCCGTCTAGACTTTGACCGTTGCCCGCTCACCACGCGTTGTGATCAGCTTCGCGTGCCACGTGTGCCCAACCACGCTCAGGTGCATCGGGATCATCAACTTGGCCGAACGACGAGGAGAGCCGAGCTGTGTCGTTTTTGGGGAATGCGAATGGCGTGGGCCGGGCCGGCCAGGCACTGCTGCGTCATCGGGTGATCGCGGCGACGGCCGGTGCGGCCACCGCCGTGCTGGTGGTGGGGTGCGCGTACGCTGCGACGTCCTCGAACGGGTCTGGCCACGAGACGCTTGCCAACGTCAGCAACAACACCCCGGCGACCACCCAGCCGGCCAAGACGAAGACCAAGGCGAAGATAGCGCCGGTTGTTGCCCCGTTGAAGCTGGTCTCTGTGACCCCGGCGGGCGGCGCTCACGACGCTAACGGCGGCTCTCCGATCACGGTGACGTTCTCTTCCCCGCTGTCACCGCAGACCCCCCTGCCGACGCTTTCCCCGTCGATCAAGGGCAGCTGGCAGGTGTCGGGTGACACGGCGACGTTCACTCCCGCGACCGGCTTCCTGGCCGACACGAGGGTGACGGTCAAGGTCCCCGGCGGCGCGAACGGCATGCTCGGGTCGGCCGGGGCGGCGGCGACGCTGGCGAAGACGTCGCGCACCACGTTCACCACCGGGTCGTACTCCACCCTGCGGCTGCAGCAGCTGCTCACCCAGCTCGGCTACCTGCCGCTGACCTGGACGCCGAGCGACCCGTCGACCGGCACGATCGCCGGCTCGGACGCCAACGCCCAGCTCGCGGCGGCCTATGACCCGCCTGCGGGCACGTTCACCTTCGACTCCGGCTACCCCAGCGAGTTGACCCGCCAGTGGGCCGTCGGGACGGACAACGTCCTGGTCAGCGGGGCCGTCCGCGCGTTCGAGAACAACGTGGGCCTCACCATGGACGGCGACGCCGGCCCGCAGGTCTGGGCCGACCTGCTCACTGCGGTGGCCAAGAACCAGACCAACCCCAACGGCTACAGCTACGCGCTCACCACCCAGGGCTCGTCGAACGAGTCGCTGCAGGTCTGGCACGACGGCAGGCGGGTCATCGACACCCCGGCCAACACCGGCATCCCCGCCTCGCCGACCGTGGACGGCACCTACCCGGTCTACCTGAAGTACACGGTCACGCAGATGAAGGGCCTCAACCCGGACGGCACCAAGTACGACGACACGGTGTACTGGGCGTCCTACTTCAACGGCGGCGACGCGGTGCACGCCTTCCCCCGCCCCGGCTACGGGTGGTACCAGTCGCTCGGCTGCGTCGAGCTTCCGTACAACGGGAGCGGCTCCGGCGTCGCCGAGAGCGCCTATAACTACCTCACCTACGGGTCGCTGGTCACCGTCACCGGCGCGGTCGCCTGACCGGAGCGCGACAGCAGCGGACCGCCGCCCCCTCCTCGGGGTCGGCGGTCCGTTTGCTTCAGGCCGCGCTCAGGCCGCTGGCGGTCGCGGAGAACGCCGCCGCAAAGCGCGAGGCCGGGCACTCCCCGGCCACCTGCTCGGCCGTCTCGAACGTGCTGACCTCGGTCAGCCGGGGGGCCAGGGCAACTCGCAACCCGGCCCCGGCCAGTCGCTCGAGCATCGCGCGGCCGGGCTCCTGGTCGGACATCGGGACCCCGGCCAGCAGCGACCGGTCCGGCCCGCGCAGGCCGAGCAGCCAGAACCCGCCGTCGGTCGAGGGACCGAACACCGCGTCCGCCTCCCCTGACTCGAGCGAGGCGAGCGCGTCGCCGAGCATGTCGACCGTGACCTGCGGTGTATCGGTCCCGATGAGGACCATCGGCAGCGGCGCGACCGCGTAGGCGTCCGCGAACGCGGCCGCGATCCGCTCGTCGAGCCCGCCGCCGCGCTGCCCGAACACCCGGAACCCGTCCGGCAGCCAGTCTCCGGGCGCGCCGTCGAGCGCGAGCACCCGCCGGGTTACCGGCGCGGCCGCCACCACCTCGAGCGTGTCCGCCAGCGCCGCCTCGGCCACCAGGGCCGCCTGCTGCGGGCGCAGTGGCGGGGACAGCCAGGCGTCGAGCCGGTCCGGCGCCGGCGCCTCGGCGATGACGATGACCTGGCTTCCCTGACCGGTTTCGATGTCGGTTTCCATGGCGCCGACGCTAGTGGCGCCCCGCCGGTTCGGCCGGGCTTACCGGCTTACGGAAATGTGACGGCCGAGGACGCGCCGGCGAACGCTCGTCAGCGACTGCGCCCCGCCTGGACCGCCCACTGCGGCGCCTGCCGGGGGGCGGCCGATGGGGGGATCCTGGCTAGCGGGAGCGTGATCACGAACTGGCAGCCGGGCCCGGTGTTAAGCACGCTGATGTCGCCCGAGTGCGCCTCGACGATGCCGCGGGCGATGGACAGCCCGAGCCCGGCCCCGCCCGACGGGTCGGGCGTCCGGGCGCTCTCGCCCCGGAACGCCACGTCGAAGACCCGGGGCAGGTCGTCGAGCGGGATGCCGCCGCATTCGTCGGACACGCTGACGCACGCCACCCCGGACCGCAGCTCGCCCAGGATCTCGATGGTGCCGTCGGGCGGGGTGTGCCTGATCGCGTTGATCACGAGGTTCCTGACCGCGCGGCCGAACTCGGCGCTGTCGATCAGGACCGGCATCCCGCGCATGGCCGACCCGGTGAGCCTGACCCGCTTCGCCCGCGCGACCGGCGCCGCGCTGGCGACGACGTCGGCGATCAGATCCTCGAGGCCGACCACGCGGGGGGACAGCCGCAGCGCCCCGGCGTGGATCTTGGACAGCTCGAAGAGGTCGTCGATCATCGCCGCCAGCCGCTCGGTCTCGATACGGATCTGCGAGTGGTAGTGATCGACCTCGCGCGGGTCGACCACCACCCGGTCCTCGAGCGCCTCGGCCATCGCCCGCAGCCCGGCCAGCGGCGTGCGCAGGTCGTGGCTGACCCAGGCGACGAGCTCGCGGCGGCTGGCCTCGAACGCCTGCTCGCGCGCCCGCGCCTGGCCGAGCCGCTCGTGCGCCTCGGCCAGCCCCCGCGACAGCCCTTCAAGCTCGGCCGGCAGCGGCATCGTCGGGCGGCGTGTAGATGCCGCTGTCGCCCACCTGCCGGACCGAGGCGAGCAGGGCGCCGCTCGCCCGGCCGACCGCCCGGCGCGACGAAGTACGAGGCGACCAGGCTGGCGATGCCCGACACGCCCATCAGCTCGAGCATCACCGCGCGATCGGTCGGCGACAGCATGATGACGGAGATCTCGGCGATGGTGATCATCGCGGTGATCACGCACACCACCGCGACGAGGCCGACGTGCAGGCCGATGGACCGCCGCGCGAGCAGCCGCAGGGCGCCGAGACCGGCGATGGCCGTGGCCACCACCGCCACCGCGACCCACGCGACCACGCTCACGAGGTCGACCGGGGCCATGCTCGCGGCCGCGACCGGCAGGGCGGCCGTGCCCGCGGTCACGACGGCCCCGGCTCGTAGCGGTAGCCGACGCCCCAGACGGTGACGATCCGCCGCGGGATCGTCGGGTCGGGCTCGAGCTTCTCCCGCAGCCGCCGCACGTGCACGGTGACGGTCGAGGTGTCGCCGAACGTCCAGCCCCAGACCTCGCTCAGCAGCTGCTCCCTGGTGAACGCCTGCCTCGGGTTGCGCATCAGGAACAGGAGCAGGTCATATTCGCGCGAGGTGAGCTGGATCAGGTTGCCGCCGATCCTGACCTCATGGGCGGCGAGGTCGACGGAGAGCCCCTGGTTGGCGATGACGCCCTGATCGGGGCTGTCCGGCAGCCCGCTGCTGCGGGCCCGGCGGAGCACCGAGCGAACGCGCATGGCCAGCTCGCGCGGGCTGAACGGCTTGGTCACGTAGTCGTCGGCGCCGATCTCGAACCCGGCCAGCCGGTCGCTCTCATCGCCGAGCGCGGTCAGCATCACGACCGGGATGGGCCAGCGCTCGCGGAGCCGCCGGCACACCTCCAGGCCGTCGATGCCCGGCAGCATCAGGTCAAGCACCACCAGGTCCGGAGGTCGCTCCTCGATCAGCCGCAGCGCCTCGTAGCCGTCGCGGGCGCTCTGCACGCTGTGGCCGTCGCGTATCAGGTAACGCCCGACCACGTCCGCCACCGTCGGGTCGTCGTCGACCACGACAATGCGGCCGGGCAGGTCAAGCGGGCTGCCAGTCATGACGCCATCCGATCGGGTGCTGGTGAGACATGTCGGGTACTGCACACCGATACACGGTAATTCGACAACCGGCGGCACCGTCGGTGAACAGGACGAATTGGTCACAACACCGTAAGGCCGGTGACGAAACGATGAGCACCCCCCGGTTCGGCCGGCCGGCCGAACCGGGGCGGTGAACACTGGTTGGCGTACTTGAATGGCTTTCTCTGCACTGGGGGAACTCTGTGTGATCGGAGCACTGCACGGGGAGGCGCTCGCCGGGCGGACGGACGGACGCCTGGGGACCGAGCTTGAGCACGCGGACGGGAGCATCACCCCGCTGTGGGCCGACGACTGGCGGCGACTGCGGCCAGGGGACGCCTCGCTCATCGACCGCTGCAGCGGCCCGACGCTGGACGTGGGGTCCGGACCCGGGCGGCTCACCGTCGCGCTGGCGGAGCGCGGCGTGCCCGCGCTCGGCATCGACGTCGCGCCGCACGCCGTGCGCATCGCACGGTCGGCCGGCTCGCTCGCGCTCCTGCGGGACGTGTTCAGCCGGGTGCCGGGGACCGGCCGCTGGACGATCGTGCTGCTCGCGGACGGGAGCGTCGGCATCGGCGGCGACCCGGCGACGCTGCTCGGCCGGGTCGCCGAACTGCTCGCCCCGGACGGCCGGGCGCTCGTCGAGGTGCAGCCGCCCGGCCGTGAGCTCCGACGCGAGCGGGTGAGGCTCAGGCACTTCCGCGGCTGCGGTCATCAGGCGGGCGACTGGTTCGCCTGGGCCCAGGTGGGCGCCGATCAGCTGTCCGGGATAGCCGCCGAGGCCGGCCTGCGCACGGCCGAGACCTGGTCCTGCGGCGGCCGTTGGTTCGCGACGCTCGGGAAGACCCTCGAGTCCTGAGGAATGCGGGTGTCCCTCACCCGAGATTCTTCACCCAGCGACGCCACTCCTCCTGGCGGCGGTACCCGCCGGCCCGCCACAGGCTCTGGCCGACACCGTTGCCGTCCAGCACCATCGCGTCGGCCCGAGCCGCCCCGACGGCCGTGAACCTGTCCTCGGCCGCCCGCAGCAACGCCGAGGCGACGCCCCGGCGCCGCCAGGCCGGCCGGACCGCGAGCCGGTACAGATGGCAGCGCCAGCCATCCCAGCCCGCGATGACCGACCCGACCAGCTCGCCCGCGTGCTCCGCCACGATCATCGCATCCGGGTCATGGCCGAGTAGGGCCGTCACCGCCTCCCGGCTGTCGGGCGCCCGCTCGGCGTTCTCGGCCGCCTCGGCCCACAGCCCCAGCAGCCCGTCAACGTCGGCGGTGGTGCCCGCGCGCAGTACCCATGGCATCCGTTCATCGTGCCAGAAAGCTCAAACCCGTTTTATCGAACGGTCCCGGCTGACTCTATCCCCCCACGATTACCTGTCGATGGCGTAGCCGACAGGAATCGAACAAAAGATCATGCAAGATCAATTTGATTAGCGTCAATCAAACGGGTATTCTCCAGGGAGAGGCAGGCAGCCCAGCGTGAGTAAGACGTAGCAGACGCATCCGCGGCGGCCGCCTGGCACGCCACCCGCCGCGGAACCCAGCGGGAGGGGGTGGTTCATGATGTGCACGCCGGACGGGGCGGGTTGCGCCCTGGCCGCCCCCGGCGGCGGCCTCGCCGGCGCCCAGGCCGGCCGCGGGTTCGCCAGCGTGGCCGACGCGCTGCGGGCCGCCCAGCGCGGCCGCCGTCTACCTGAACTCCCCGGCCGCCGACGGCCTCGAGGCCCGGCCCGGGGCGAGGCCCTGGAGCAGCTCGGGGCGATCACCTCCCTGCTCGGGGCGGCGACCAACGGGATCCTGCGGCGGTTCGACGCCGACGACGATCACGACGCCGACGGGTACGCCACCAGCTCCGCCTGGCTCGCGGCCAGGAACCGCCTCGGGCCCAAGGACGCCAGGGCCGCCGTCCGGCAGATGCGGCTGCTCGCCCGCCACCCCCACCTGGACGCCGCCACCGCCACCGGGGCGCTCACGATCTCGTGGGCGCGGGAGATCGCCGGGTGGACCGGCCGGATCGACCACGACGACCTCCAGGCCGAGGCCGACAAGATCCTCGTCGAGGCCGCCGCCGCCGGCGCCGGCCTCGACGACCTGAAGCTCATCGCCCAGGCCGCCTACGAGGCCTGGCGCGCCCAGGAGCCCGACCCCGACGAAGACCCCCACGGCCGCGGGTTCGGCGACCGGGACCTCCTCCTGGACACCACCATGGACGGCGCCGGCCGGATCCGCGGCGACCTGACCCCCCAGTGCGCCGCCGCCGTCACCGCCGTCCTGGAAGCCCTCGGCAAACGACGCGGCCCCGACGACTTCCGCACCATCGGCCAGCGCTACCACGACGCCCTCCAGGAGGGCTGCGAGCTGCTGATCCGCGCCAAGATGGTGCCCGACCGGGCCGGCGCCGACACCCGCGTCGACGTCATCATCCCCCTCCGCGACCTCCTCGCCATGGACGGCGCCTCGGTCGTCGAGGACACCTGGCTGCGGGCCCGGGCGGGCGAGCACGGGTACCTGACCGGCAAGGACGCGCAGGCCGCCGCCTGCGACGCCCTCATCGTCCCGGTCGTCACCGGCAGCCCCGACTGGGCCGTCATCAGCCGAGATGATCACCCTGATCACCGGCGCCTACCCGCACGTCTCCGCCTCCGACAACCCGTCCGGCCGGCCCCAGCCGCTGCCCCCCGAAGCGTGGGAGGCCCTGCAGTACGCCCTCGCCCGCCTCGCCATCCAGTTCGTCTCCGGCCCCGGCGCCCTCGCCTCCGCGCTGCGCCGCAGCCTGCTCGGCGCCCCCCTCAACACCAAGAGCGTCCCCCTCGACATCGGCTACTCCGCCACCATCCCCGAGCCGATCCGCCGCGCCGTCATCCTGCGCGACAAGCGCTGCGCCTGGTCCGGCGGCTGCGACCGAAGGCCCGCCGCCACCGACGTCCACCACGTCAAGCACAAAAAAGACGGCGGCCCCACCAGCGCCCGGGACTGCGCCCTGCTCTGCAACTACCATCACGACGTCTGCGTCCACCGCCTCGGCTGGAAATTCGAGCTCCTGCCCGACGGATCCACCCGCGCCACCAGCCCCGACGGCGCAACCATCCTCCGCAGCCACCCACCACCACCGGCGAGCCAACCCAGCGGCTGACCCAGCCGCCCGTCAGTTCTTCAGCGCGGCGACGACCTCGGCCGTCGTGAGCACCTGCTCGGCGTAGATCGGGGCGTTGAGCTCGACCGCGGCGTGCAGGTGCTCCATGGTGAGCGCGGCGGTGGCGTCTTTGACCAGGGTGACGGTGTAGGCGAGTTCCAGCGCCCAGCGGCCGGTCCCCTCGACGCAGCCGGGAGCGGTCAGTCCGGCCAGGATGATGTGCTCGATGCCGTGCTGGCGGAGCTGCTGGTCGAGGTCGGTGTTCGCGAAGCCGCTCTCCCCCCAGTGCTCGCTGGCCACGATGTCGCCCGGCTGAGGGGCGAAGTCCGGGTACCACTCGCCGCCGTACCCGCCGGCCTCGTAGACCCGGCCGTCCCTGAGTGTGCGATGCGGCCGGCCGGGCCGCAGCCAGCCCTCGACATCGCCCGGGTGCCAGCGCCGGTGCGGGGCGATGACGACCTGCAGGCCGGCCGCCCTGACGGCGGCGAGCAGCTCCCGGATGTGCTGGCGCAGGCCGACGGCTTCGGCGACTTCCCGCAGCCGCGGGTAGACCTTGCCGTCGTCGGCGAAGAAGTCGTTGTACGGGTCGACGAGCACGAAGGCGGTCGTGGCGGGGTCATAGGCGGCGATCATGGGGATCAGTCTCGCGTGGGTCGGTCAGAGCGCACCACTGGCGGGACGTTCGACCGGGCGGCGCCTTAAGCGACCTTTACGCGACGTCTCACCCTTGTCCGATTGGCGATGTAGCTGTACGGTGGTCACCGAACAGCACGTTCTTGTGCGCGAGGTTTGACGCCGCCGCCGCGGGTAGGCGAGCGGCCCGGTTTCTCGTCGAGTGGAACTGCTCATGCAGCCGTTGGTGCGTCGCGTCGCTCTTGGAGCGATGCAGGCTGCACTGGTGGCGGCCGGCATCTTCGTGATCATGCTGCTGTTCTCCCGGCCCGCACACGCGGCGACCGCAGCGCTTCCTCCCCTGACGTCAACGCAAACGGCGACCGGCGTGACCGGCACCACCGTGACGTCCCCGATTACCTCGGTCGTCGGCTCGACGATTACCTCGGTCGTCGGCTCGACCGTCCCGCCGGTCATCGCTCCTGCCTCTGGCGCGACCGTACCGGCGCTGACGCCGGTCGTGACGACGCCGACGCCGCCCACGACTCCGGCGGTCCCGGCCGCCAAGACCCCGGCCCCCGTAACCAGCGCTGCGGCTTCGGCCGTAACCAGCGTTGGCAAGACACTGGCGCCGGTTACCGGCGCAGCGGCGGAACCCGTGGCCAGCGCAACCGCCAAGACGCCGACCCCCATGACCGGAACGGTCGCTCCCGTAGCGAACACAGCCGCCAAGACCGTCGCACCGGTCACCGGCACGGTCGCCCCCGTCGTCTCCACCGTCGCCAACGCGGTCGCACCGGTCACCGGCACCGTCGCCCCCGTTGTGAGGACGGCCGCCAACACGCTGGCGCCGGTGACAAGCGCGGTGGGGCCCGTCGTCACTACCGTCGCTAAGACGCTGGCCCCCGTTACTGGAACCGTCACCCCCGTTGTCGCGACGGTCGCCAAGACGCTGGCGCCGGTCACCAGCGCGGTGACCCCGGTCGTCACCACGGTCACCCAGACCCTCGCGCCGGTCACCAGCGCGCTGGCACCGGTCATCACCACCGTCACCCAGACCCTCGCGCCGGTCACCAGCGCGCTGGCACCGGTCATCACCACCGTCACCCAGACCCTCGCGCCGGTCACCGGCGCGCTGGCACCGGTCATCACCACGGTCACCCAGACCCTCGCGCCGGTCGTCACCGCGATCGTCACGACGCCGCCAGCGACCGCCGTCCTGGCCCCGGCCGGCACCGCCCTGGTCCCGCCGTCGGCGCCCGGCAAGAGCACGGCCGGCCAGCCGAGCCAGGCGCCGCAGGGCGCCTCCCGGTCCCGTCCGGCCGCGACCGCGCCGGCCGGCGGCAGCGCCAGGCGGCGGCGGCGGCCCCGGAGACGGGCGCGCTCGCGCCGTCATCGGGCGCGGCGGGAGCCCCGGCGCTGCCGGCCCCGGTGATCCCGCGGCCCGCGCCCGCGGCCGCCCCGGCGGCCCGGGCGGCCCGGGCGGGGCCGGGGGATCGGCCGGCCTGGGCGGCAGCGGCAACGGCGGCGGCGGCGCCCAGGGCACCGCCGGGGCCGCGCTGCTGGCGCTGCTGACCCTGATCCTGCTGCGGCTGGCCCGCCGCCCCGCCGCCGCGTCCGTGTGGCGCGCCGCGCTGCCCGAGGTATCGCCCGCTTAACCCCGCTTTCCTTCCCGCTGGCCACGAGCGCCCCGCGCCGGGCCAGAGCGTTCAGCGCTTACATCCTCGGAAGGAAAGTGACGGCACCATGCGCGTGCGGACCTGGTCCGCGTGCGCGGCGCTCGCCTGGGCCATCGCGCTCATCATGACGGCGGCCGGACCCATCGGGTCCCCCCGCCCCGCCCAGGCGACCACCCGCACCGCGGGCACCACCAGCAGTACCGGCAGTACGAGCAACACCACCACAACCACCACCACCGCTCGGATCACCCTGAACGGCAGCGTGACCAGCACGCCGGCCAGGGCCTCCGCCGCCCCGGCCGCGCGGCCGGACGCCGCCCCGGCCGCGCGGCCGGACGCCGCCGCGGCCGCGGCCGCCGCCCGGGCCGGGGCGGCCGGCTACGTCGTGCAGCCCGGCGACACCCTGTCGGGCATCGCCGCCGCGCTCGGCGTCCCCGGCGGCTGGCCCGCCCTGTACGCGGCCAACCGGCGGGTCATCGGCCCCGACCCGGCCCTCATCCGCCCCGGGACCATCCTGGCGCCGCCCGGCCGGGCGGCGCCCGCCCGGTACGCGATCACGGCCGGCGACACCCTGTCGGGCATCGCCGCCGCCCTCGCCGTCCCCGGCGGCTGGCCCGCCCTGTACACCGCCAACCGGCGGGTCATCGGCCCCGACCCCAACGCCATCCGCGCCGGGACCGTCCTCGCGATCCCGCACCCAGCCTCGCCCCCGCCCGCACCGCGCCCCGCGCCGACCCCGGCGTCCACGCCGGCAACGGCGCCGGCTCGGCGTCAGCGCCCGACACGGCCAAGACGCCGGCCTCAGCGCCCGCAACGGTCAGGGCATCGGCGTCAGCGCCCGCCCCGGACAGGGCGGCGGCCTCAGCACCAGCGCCGGCCAGCGGCCAGCGGCGCCCGCGGTCGGTCCCGGCGCTTCCCACGGGTGGCCTGCCCCGGTGGCTGGAGATCGTGCTCGTGGCGGCCGGGCTGCTCATCGCGACCGCGTTCCTGACCGAGCCGACGCTGGCGATCGCCCGGCGCAGGCGGGCCGTCCGCCCGGGCGCGGCGGGCAGTCGCATCGTCCTCGCCGACTATGACCGGCTCGTCGTCACCCATTGCGGGACGGACGGCACCGTCTACGTGCTGCGCCCGCCCGGCGCCGATCCGCAGGCGATCCTGCTCGCCGCCCGCCTGGTGCTGGCCCAGGACCGCTACGAGGAGCTGGCGGGCCAGCTCGGGGTGCCCGCCCACTGGCCGAGGGAGTGAGGGGATTCATGGAGCTCCTAGGGGCCGGATAAGCTTTCGCAGCGATGGCGAAACGAAACGTTCTTGACTGGTTGCGCCGCCCGGTGGTGGTGGCGCCAATGGCTGGCGGCCCGTCAACCCCTGAGCTGGTGATCGCGGCCGCCGACGCCGGGGCGGTGGGTTTCCTGGCCGCTGGCTACAAGACGCCGGCGGCCATGGCGGCCGAGATCGCCGCCGTCCGGGGCGCCGACCCCGACCGGTTCGGGGTGAATCTGTTCGTCCCCGGCATCCCGTCGACGGAGGCCGAGTCGATCGCCGCGTACGTCAGTTCGCTGGCGCCGCACGCCGAGGCGGTCGACGCGTCCCTCGGCGAGCCGACGTGGGATGACGACCACCTCGAGGAGAAGCTCGCGATCCTCCTGGCGGATCCGCCCGCGCTGGTCAGCTTCACCTTCGGCTGTCCCCCGGCCGGGGTGATCGCGGCCCTGTCCGACGCCGGCTCCGTGGTCGTGGTGACGGTGACTGACCCGAGCGAGGCCGCGATCGCGGCGGCCGCGGGCGCCGACGCGATCTGCGTCCAGGGCTCGGAGGCCGGAGGCCACCAGGGCACGTTCGCCAATGCCAGCCCTACCGGGGAAGGCCATCGCCTGATTCCCCTGATGGGGCACGTCGCCGCGGTCACCGACCTCCCGCTGATCGCGGCGGGGGGCATCATGGAGCCGGGGCAGGTCGAGGTCGCGCTGGCGGCCGGGGCGGTCGCGGTCCAGTGCGGGACGGCGTTCCTGCGCTGCCGGGAGAGCGGCGCGAACCCGTTGTACAAGGACGCGCTCGTGGATCCGCGCTATACGACGACGGCGATGACCAGGGCCTTCAGCGGCCGGTGGGCGCGCGGCCTGGTCAACCGGTTCATGCTCGACCACGGCGACGCGCCAGCCGGCTATCCGGAGATCAACAACGCCACCCGCTCACTGCGGGCCGCCGCCGCGGGCAAGGGCGACACGGAACGGATGAGCATGTGGGCCGGCCAGGGCTACCGGTCGGCCCTTGACCGGCCGGCCGGCGAGATCATCGCGTGGCTGTGCGGAGAAGGCGGCACGGACCCGGCCGGGATCGGCGGAAGCCAGCCTTGATCGCCGCCGCGGGCTCTGCCAGCCATCTCAGCGGCGTCGACCGCCTCACAAATACCTTCAGCATCATGCGGCACGGGCAGAGCAAGGCGAACGTGGCCGGCATCATCGTGAGCTGCATCGAGAACGACCGGCGCGGCGATTTCGGGCTCTCGGAGCTCGGCCGCGCGCAGGCGCTCGAGGCCGCACAGGCCTGCGGCCGGTCGGGGGACACCGTCATTTTCTCGTCCGACTTCTCGCGGACGCGGCAGACGGCGGAGATCGTCCGCGCGCACCTCGAGGCGCCGGAGATCATTCTGGCGACGGCGCTGCGCGAGCGGTGCTTCGGGGACTGGGAGGGGTCGGCGACCGACAACTACGCCCGGGTCTGGGCGGCCGACGAGACGGACCCCGACCAAGCCGGCAGCGGCGTCGAACCGGTCGCCGCAGTGCTCGACCGGACGACCGCGCTCATCGTCGACCTGGAACGGCGGTACTCCGGTCGGCACATCCTGCTGGTCTCCCACGGAGACCCACTGCAGATCCTGCAGGCGGGCTTCCTGCGCATGAGCCCGACCAGGCACCGGCGGGTGCCACCGCTCCAGACGGCCGAGATTCGCCAGCTCCGCCTCGGGGATCACTCGGCAGGCGGCGGGGGACCGTTGCCCTCGGACGGCTGACCGTACTGCGGGGGCTGACCGTACTGCGGGGGCTGACCGTACTGCGGCGACGGAGCGTACCCCGGGAACTGCGGGCCACGGTTTGAGCCGCCCGGGTACGACGGCGAAAATGCGGTCGCGAGTTGCGCCTGCCGGGCAGCCGCGAAGAACTGGCTGGACTCGGGACGCCAGAGCTTGATCAGCGCCGCCAGACCGACTCCCCACTCGATCAGGGTGACGAGAAGCGCAAGGATTGCATCGTGATTTGAGCTGGCGGACAAAGCGGTCTTAAGCAAGCTAAGGCACATGAAGCCGAAGAACACGCTGGACAGCACCCGCGCCCAATTCCGGCCGCTCTTGGTCTTCCACGCCATCCAGAGCCACCACAGGCTCTGAATGACCCCGGTGACGATGCCGCTGACAAGGGAGTTCGCCTGATGGACGGTCGTGCCCGAATGCGAGTAGGTGTAGAAATCGGAGCTATGCACCGTCAGGCCATCCACGATCCCGAAGACGACCGAGAGCGCGGCCCCCGCGAGTATCAGGCTTGTGGCGCGCCTGATCGCGTCAGGCGGGGGCGGCGGTGCGAGCAACCCGGGGCCGTACGGGGCGGACCGCGGATACTGCGGGTACGGGCTGACCATGAGCGCTCCCTGGGGTTTCTGCCCCAATCATCCCGTCATTTTCCAACACAAAGCAAGCGGATTCGGCGGTGTCGAGGTTGCCCTCCATCGCCCGCACGCAGTTGCGCATTGACTCGGTTTGCCATCCGGTGGGCGGAGACCGAGCTGGGGAGAGGCGCTCACGGTCCGTTCGATAAAATGATTTTGATTTTATCTGAGCTAATCCTGGGCTAGACCAGCCTCGAGTCGGGCAGGCTCTCCACCTCGCCGTCGGCGATGGCCCGGACCAGCTGGGCGTGGTCGCGCTCGTTCTGGTCGGCGTACTGGCGGGCGAACCGGCCGAGCTCCTTGGCGAACGTGGGCCCCTTCCCGATGTAGCTGCCGATGGCCTCGGGGTCGCCGGACCGGGCGTGGGCCCGGGCCAGCGTCTCGCCGCAGGCGGTGGCGAACTCGATCAGACGGGGGGCGATGAGCTCGGTGCTCGGGATGATCTTCATGTCACGGAACTGGCGGACGTAGTAGTCCCTCCCGTGCAGCGTGCCCCAGCCGACGAATATGTCGGTGGCGCTCTGGATCAGCCGCTTCCCGCTGATCACCCGCGCGCCGTGATTCTCGTGGCGGCTGGGGCGCGTGTGCTCCTCGTAGACGGCGGGCCCG
The DNA here is from genome assembly GCA_963836195.1 of uncultured Actinomycetota bacterium. GTDB lineage: Bacteria > Actinomycetota > Actinomycetes > Streptosporangiales > Streptosporangiaceae > Trebonia. The sequence goes on from CAWIIX010000012.1 coordinate 100,962, forward strand.
GCCTGTTTGACCTGCAGGAACAGCGGGTCGGCGCCGGTGCGGCCCTCGAGCAGCACCAGGTAGACCTGCATCCCGACGCTGCCGACCCCCACCACCTGACGCACCACGTCGACCACCGTGAACCGGTCGAACAGGCTTCGCCGGTCCTCCTGGAGGGTCAGCCGGTACTGAGCCAGCAGGTGGTCGGTGAGGTCGTCCTGCTCGTCGTCGTCGATCCTGACCCGGATCGGAGGCTCCTCGGTTATCCGCGGGCGCCCGTGCACCATCGTGGTGAGCTTCGCGAACGCGCCGCGGCTGGTGCGGCGCTTTCGCTTCTTCTCGATGTGGACGGAGACCCGCCCCCGGTCGGCCGGCTCGAAATAGCCGATCAGGCTGTCGACGTGCATGTTGTCGTACCAGGTGTCGAGCTCGGGCATGGACCGGTACAGGCGGATGCGACTGCAGTAGGCCTCCACGCCCGCGGCCACCGCCGCGCTGGCGACCTTCGGCCTGATCCCGTTCTCGCGCGCCGCCACCACCAGGCTGGCGGCAAAGCGCTTGACGTCCCATTCGAACGGGCCCGGGAGCGTCTCGTCGAAGTCGCGCAGGTCGAACGACAGGTTCCGCTCCGGTGTGGCCCACAGGCCGAAGTTGAGGACGTGCGCGTCACCGCACAACTGGACGATCAGCCCGCTGTCGGGCTGCGAGGCCAGGTCGCCGGCCATGACCGCCGCGGCGCCCCGATAGTAGTTCCACGGGGAGAGCGCCATCCGGTAGTGCCGGATGGGAACCAGCTCGGGAACCCGAATCTTGTTCTGGGCCAGGATCGTGCTGAGCGCGTCGTGCCCGCGATCGCGTTCCTCCCAGTGCCCGAGCCCGCCCCGCCTGGCTCGCTTCCTCGCCGCCCGGCCCTGGGCGCGCCTGTCGTCGATCGTGGCGGGCAGATCGTGCACGACCGCGGACGGCCGCGACGTCCGCGGCCGGGACTTCGTCATAGCGCCTTCATGCCCCGCGCTCTAGTCTCGGACTCATGTCGGCATGCGGGCACGATGTCATCGCCGAGAAGTTCGTGCTCGTGCGGGACGGGACCCGGGCCGTCGCCTTCACCGACGCCCACGGCACCTGGGTCGACTGGCTGTCCTGAACTAGAGGGCGGCGGTGCCCAGAGACCACGCCTAGTCCGTCTGGGCCGGGCGGTCTTCGGGGAACAGCAGGTGAACCTGGATCGCCGCCACGCAGGCGCGCGCCTGCGAAAGCACCCAGGGGATCTTCCCCTCCGGGATGACCTCGGGCGTCGCCCGGACGGCGAGCGCGAAGCGGGCCCGGCCGCCCCAGTCGAGGATCGGTACCGAGACCGTGCGGACGCCGAGGGCGGACTCGCCGTCATTCAGCGCGTAGCCGACCTTGCGCACGCCGGCCAGCTCGGCGGCAAGGCGATCCGGGTCCACGATCGTCCGGTTGGTCAGCGGGCGCAACGGCCCGAGGTCGGCGATGTCGGCCGTGCTCGGCCGATCCCAGGCGAGCAGCACCTTGCCGAGCGAGGTGGAGTGCAGCGGACGGCGCAGCCCGACCGCGTACTCCGGGCGGGTCGCGCCGCGGGCGACGATCACCACGTGGTCGCCACTGCGGATGGCCAGGTCGGCTGTCGCCCTGGTGACCCGGGCGAGGTGCGCGAGCTCGGGCGCCACCCTCGGCAGGCCGCGCGGAACTCCGGGCGATCGTGGCGGCGCTGCAGGAGTCCGACCGCTGGATTCAGGAGAACTACACCGAGGCGGCCAAGCTCTTCGCCGACTACGACACCGGCGACGGCGCCAGCGACCTGCCCGCGTGGGAGCACGCGCTTCGCACCCGGCCGTGGGGTCAGTACCCGGTGACGGAGGAGTTCATCGCCGAGCAGCAGCACGCGGCGGACCTCTTCCACGCCAACGGCCTGATCGAGCGGGAGATCCGGGTCGGCGACGCGGTTCTCCCTGAGGTCAACGCGCTCGTGACCGCCAGCCGCCAGGCCGACTGTCAAGGGCCACAGACGGACCGTTGTGCACATCGGGATGTGCACAACGGGTCCATCATCTTTGCGGTCGGCTCGCCCGGACGCTCAGCGGCGGCCGAAATGCCGCGTGATCGGCAGCGAAAGCGGCGGCGGTTGACGTGCCGGCGCCTCGCTGGCGCCAACAGCCCCATCAACAGCTCCCCCCGCACCAGAGACGGCGCCATCACCACCGCCGGCAACCGCAAGCGCCGGGACGAAGCTCGGGCGATGCGCGCGAGGCGCCCGCAGCGCGGCCAGCAGGTCGTCGAGCGATTCGAAGTTGTGCGCGCTGACCACGGCGTCGCAGTACGGCCAGGCGGCGGCCATGCCCCCGACCTCGGGCCGGTACCGGTCGCTCTGCGTCCGCGGGTTGGCCCACACGATCCGGTAGGCGACCCGGTGGAGCCGGGCCATCTGCGCGCCGACCAGGGCCGGGTCGCCCGTCTCCCAGCCGTCGGAGATGATCAGCACCACCGCGCCGCGCGCCATGCCGCGGGTTCCGTATCGGTCGTTGAACTCGCGCAGGGCCGCGCCGATCCTGGTCCCGCCCGCCCAGTCGGGGGCGGCCTGGCCGGCCCGGGCGAGCATCGTCTCCGGGGTGGCGGCCGCCAGGTACGGCGTCAGCCGGGTCAGCCGGGTGGCGAACGTGAAGACCTCGGTCCGCGGCCGGGCGGCGTCCCTGGTCGGACCGGAGAACCCGGACCCGCCACCGCCGGACGCGCCCGCCGAGCGGGAGGCAACGTACATGAGCTGCAGGATCGCCCGCGCGTAGGGCTCCATCGAGCCGGAGATGTCGCACAGCACGACGAGCCGCCGCTGCCGGACCCGAACCGCCTGCCGGGCGATCGCGATCGGCTCGCCGCCGGTGCGGGTGGCCTGCCGCATGGTCCGGCGCATGTCGAGCCGGGCGCCGTCCTTGCGCGGCCGGTACCGCCGGGTGCGGCGCGGCGGCACCGCGATCACGAGCTGCCGCATCAGCGTCGCCAGCTGCGCCAGCTCCGACGGCGAGAGCTGCGCGAAGTCCCGCTCCCGCAGCCGCTCGGTCATCGACGCGACCCGCCGGACGGCGGGCCGGGCCTCGTCGGGGTCGGCTTCCGCGTCCGGGTCGGCCGGGGTTTCCGAGGCCTCGGCGCCAGCCAGCGCCTCGTCCAGTCCGCGCAGCTCCTCCGGCAGCTCGTCGCGCGCGGCCGCCGACGGGTCCGATCCCTCGGCGGACGCGTCCGCCCGTTCCAGCGAGTCGACCACCATGTTCGGCTGCGGCGCGGCCGGCTCGGGCCGCCGCGGCCCGCCCGGCCCCGGCCCGGCCGCGCCGAACAGCTCGTTGAAGACCCGGTCGAAGATGTCCAGCTGGGCCGGTCCAGACACCATGGTGGCGAGCGCGCAGGCGCGCAGCTCGGCCAGCGTGGTCGCCCGCATCACGGTCAGCGCGCCCGCCAGCCGCTCGCTGCGGTCCGGCCCGGCGGGCAGCCCGGCCGACCGCAGCGCCGCCGCCAGGGCGGCGGCCAGCGCCGCGTAGTCGGTCCGGGGCCCGTCAGCCATGCCGGATGACAGAAGCCAGCCCGGCCTCCCGCACCGTCTGCTCGTCCTCCGGGTACTTGATGACGACGCTCATCGTGGCGTCGGCCGCCTCGGCCGACAGGGTCGGGGCGCCAAGCACGGCCAGCGCCCCCGCCCAGGTGATGGCCTCGGAGATGCCGGGCGACTTGGTCAGCTCGAGCGCCCGCAGCCGTTCGACGGCGGCGGCGACCTCGCCCGCGAGCGCCTCGCCGGCGGCCGGCACCCGCCGCCTGATGATCGCGGCCACCCGGGCCGCGTCGGGGAAGCCGATCCAGTGGTACAGGCAGCGCCGCTTCAGCGCGTCGTGCAGGTCCCTGGTCCTGTTCGACGTCAGGATGACGACCGGCGGCACCACCGCGCGCCGGGTGCCCAGCTCGGGGATGGTCACCGAGGACTCCGCCAGCATCTCGAACAGGAACGCCTCGAACTCGTCGTCGGCCCGGTCCACCTCGTCGATCAGCAGCACCGCCGGGCGCGGTCCGGGGTGATCGATCGCGGTCAGCAGCGGCCGGGACAGCAGGAACTCCTCGCGGAACAGGTCGGTCTCGCGCATCTGCTCGTGCGTCGCCTCGGCCAGCCTGATCGCGAGCAGCTGCTTGGGGTAGTTCCACTCGTACAGCGCCTCGGCCGACGCGATGCCCTCGTAGCACTGCAGCCGGATAAGCGGCGTGTCGAGCGCCTCGGCGATCGCCTTGGCCGCCTGCGTCTTGCCGACGCCGGGCTCGCCCTCCAGCAGGATCGGCTGGCCCATCCGCACCGCGAGGAACAGCGCCGCCGCGAGCTGGTCCCCGGCCATGTAGCCGGTCTTGTCGAGCGCGACGGCCAGCGCCGCCACGTCGGGAAACCGCTCGTCCACCTCTGCCGGGACAACGCTGCTCACAAGGTGCGAGTTTATCCCCCGGGAACAGCCGGGAACGCATGGCGACCGCTCCCGGCGTCTAGCGACCGCCGATGTCCTCGCTCCAGACCTGCGGGTAGCGGGTCTGGAACTCCTCCATCGCGGCAATGCAGGCGGGGTCGTCGAGCAGCACGATCTCGACCCCGCGGCCGCGCAGGAAGCCAGGTCGCCCTCGAAAGTGCGGGCCTCGCCGACGACCACCCGGGGGATCTGGAAGAGCAGGATCGCGCCGGTGCACATCTGGCACGGGGACAGGGTGGTGTAGAGCGTGGTGTCGGCGTACGAAGGCCGGCGGCCGGCGTTGCGCAGGCAGGCGATCTCGCCGTGCGCCACCGGGTCGCCGTTCTGCACCCGCTCGTTGTGACCGGCCGCGAGCACCGCGTCGCCCGCCGCGAGCACCGCCCCGACCGGCACCCCGCCCGCGTCGAGGCTCGCCCGCGCCTGCTCAAGCGCCAGCGCCATCAGTACCCGGTCCGCCGGCAAGCACATCGCTCATGACCGGATAGGTTACCGAGTTCAGCGCGGCTGCCGCCCGCCGGGTACTGTGGCCGTTCGTGGCTACCCGAGGCACCACGGCGACGATCGCCCTCGAGCGGGCGAAGATCCCGTTCGCCCTGCACGAGTACCCGCACGACCCGCGGGCCGACTCATTCGGCCTCGAGGCGAGCGCCGCGCTCGGCGTCCCGCCCGAGCGGCTGTTCAAGACGCTGGTGGCGACGGTGGACGGCGGCGCCCTGGCGGTCGGCGTCGTGCCGGTCAGCCGTCAGCTTGACCTGAAGGCGCTCGCCGCCGCCGTCGGCGGCAAGAAGGCGATCATGGCCGACGCCGCCGCCGCCGAGCGCGCCACCGGCTACGTGGTGGGCGGCATCTCCCCGGTCGGGCAGAAGCGGCGGCTCCCCATCGTCATCGACGCCTCCGCGCTCGAGTTCAGCGCGGTGCTCTGCTCGGCCGGCCGCCGCGGCCTGCAAATGGAGATCGCCCCCGCCGACCTGGTCAAGGCGACGGGGGCGAAGGTCGCCGACATCGCGGCGGCTTTAAAAAATCATTCGTCCGAACGGACCGTCGCGACTGTGGCATCGTCCGCCCCGGCCTGCTCCAAGGCAGGCGGATCGGCGGCCTGTACCTGCTCGCCATCCTCGGCGCCGTCGGGACCGCCCGCCTCGGCCGCGGCGTCCTCCGGGTCGGCCGTGACGGCGGCCGCCTCGTCCGGTTTCACGTCTTCGACCGAGCCCGCGGCGCTGGCCGGGAGCACGGTGAAGGGCCGCTCGGGGCGTCGCTGGGCGAGGGCGAACCAGACCAGCCCGACCACGGTCAGGGCGATCGCGACGAACATGTTCAGCCGCAGGCCGAGGAAGTACTCGGAGGAGTCGATCCTGATCGTCTCCTCGAAGATGCGATAGCCCGAGTAGCCGGCGACATACAGCGCGAACAGGCTCCACGGCCGCATCCGGGCGTGGTGCCCCAGCCAGACGAGGAAGGCCGCCAACGCCAGATCCCAGATCAGCTCGTACAGGAATGACGGCTGGAAGGTCGCAAAGTGCAGGTCCTGCGCCGGAATACCGCCCGTCACCCGGTACGGGTAAGGGATCTCCAGGCCCCATGGCAGCGTTGTCGGCTTGCCGAACAGCTCCTTGTTGAAATAGTTGCCGATCCGCCCGATCGCCTGCGCGACCAGCAGCGCGGGGGCGATGGCGTTCGCGAACGGGCCCACGGTGATGCCGAGCCGGCGCAGCCGCCAGGCGCCGACCACGGCCGCCAGGGCGACCCCGCCCCAGATGCCGAGGCCCCCGGTCCAGACGGCGAACGCCCCGTACCAGACGTGCGGGATATCGTTCGGCGTGGTGATGTCAAAGTAAATGCGGCCGCCGATGATGCCCGCGGGCACCACCCACAGCGCAATGTCGTTGACCAGGTCCGGGTCGCCGCCGAGCGCGCGCCAGCGCCGCCTGGTGATCAGGATCGCCAGCGTGATCCCGATGATGTAGCCAAGGGCGTAAAAGTGAATCTCCAGCGGGCCGATATGGAATGCGTTAATCGGCGGGCTGGGGATGAACTCTGGGAGCGCAGAGATGCCTTGGGCCATGCCCTCGAGACTATCCGGCACCGGGGTCGGCTGGGACGTTGGCGGCGGAACGGCGAGGGCGATGACGACCTCGCCGTTCCGGCCGGCTACGACTCCGACGCCGAACCGTCCGCGCTGGCCATCCCGGTCCCGGCCGCCTGCGCGCCCGGCCGGGTGGGGGGCGACCACCATCGGCGGGGCCGCCAGCCCGGCCGACTTGTCGGGGCGGCCCGCCAGCCGGTACACGTCCTTGCCGTCGACCGTCTCCTTCTCCTGGAGGAGGCTGACGAGGGCGTCGAGTTCGGCCCGGTGGTTGGTGAGCTCCTCCACCGCGCGGGCCTCGGCCTGGCGGAGCAGCTTGGAGACCTCGCCGTCGATCGCGGCCTGGGTCGCCTCGGCGTAGGGGCGGCTGGACATGCCGGGACCGCCGCCGCCGAGGAACACCGAGCCGCCCTCGGGGTAGCCGACCGGGCCGAGGACGGCCGACATCCCGAACTCGCGGACCATCTTGGTCGCCAGGTCGGTCGCGCCGGCCAGGTCGTTGCCCGCCCCGGTCGAGCCCTGGCCGAGGACGACGAGTTCCGCCGCCCGGCCGCCGAGCCGCACGGCGAGCGAGTCGTACAGGTAGTCCTCCCCGTACATGTGCCGTTCGACCAGCGGCAGCTGCTCGGTGACGCCGAGGGCCTGCCCGGCCGGCAGGATGGTGACCTTGGCGACCGGGTCGGCGTGCTCGGCCAGCGCGGCGACCAGGGCGTGGCCGGACTCGTGAACCGCGACCGCGTGCTTCTCCTCCGGCAGGAGCACGTTCGATCCCTCCCGGCGGCCGAGGATGACCCGGTCGCGGGCGGCGAAGAAGTCGTCGGCGGTGACCACGTGGCGGTTGTCGCGGACGGCGAAGATCGCGGCCTCGTTGGCCAGGTTGGCCAGGTCCGCGCCGGAGAACCCGGGGGTGCCCCGGGCGACGACGGTCAGGTCGACGTCGGGCGCGAGCTTCTTGTCGCGGACGTGGACCTTGAGGATCGCGGCGCGCTCGGCGACGTTCGGCAGCGGGATCGTGACCTGCCGGTCGAACCGGCCGGGGCGCAGCAGCGCCGGGTCGAGAACCTCCGGCCGGTTCGTCGCGCCGAGGACCACGACGCCCGCCGCCGGATCGAAGCCGTCCATCTCCGCCAGCAGCTGGTTGAGGGTCTGCTCCCGCTCGTCGTTGGAGACGACCGCGCCCGACCCGGCCCGGCGCTGCCCGATGGCGTCGATCTCGTCGATGAAGATGATCGACGGAGCGCGCTTGCGGGCCTCGGCGAACAGGTCGCGGACCCGGGCCGCGCCCACGCCGACGAACAGCTCGACGAACCCGGACCCGGAGACCGAGAAGAACGGCACGCTGGCCTCGCCCGCGACGGCCCGGGCGAGCAGGGTCTTGCCGGTGCCGGGAGGGCCGACCATCAGCACGCCGCGGGGGACCACGGCGCCCGCCCGCGCGAACCTCTCCGGCCGGCGCAGGAAGTCGACGACCTCGCTGATCTCGGCCTTCGCGCCCTCGTAGCCGGCCACATCGGCGAACGTGGTGGACGGCCGCTCCTCGTCGAACACCTTCGCCCGGGACCGGCCCACCCCGAGCACCCCGCCCATCGCCCCGCCGCCGGCCGCGCCGCGCGACAGCCGGAAGTAGAGCCAGCCGAACAGCGCGATCGGCAGCAGCAGGATCAGCCACGACAGCAGCTCGGAACCGAATCCCGACGACGGCGCGGAATAGCTCGTCGCCGCCCCGGACGCGGTCAGCTCGGTCGACAGCGAGTCCGGCTGCGGCGACGGGAGGGTCACGGTGAAATTGGTCCCGTTCTTCAGCGTGCCGCTGGCGGTGCCGGTTCCCTGCGGAATGTTCACCGTCTTCACCGTCTTGGCGGCCAGGTCGTTCTGGAACTGGGTGAAGGTGAGGTTCGTGGACGACGTCCCGTGCAGCGGCGACAGGAAGATCCAGAGGAAGAACGCGACCACGATCGCCAACGGCAGCAGCGAGTGCCGCCAGGCCGGCGGCGGCGGCGGGGTTTTCCCTGGCGCCGGCTTATCGCCCGGCGGCGGGGTCGAGGCTTGCTTGCTCATCGGACGTACCCTTCTGGCCAGCCGACGTGCATCCGCGGCCGGCGGTGTCCCAGTGCTCTGCTAGTTCCCTAGTGGCCACTTTTTTACCCAACACCCCGTAAACACCGCGCCCGGGGCCCCCTCTTCCTGCCGGAGCGGCCATCGACTACGCCCTGGGCGATCAGGCATCCCGGGATCAGACGTACTCACTTTGAGTATGTGAGATATCACCCTGCGTGGGTGTAGGCCGGTTGGCGAGCGTCAGCTACGGGTACCTGCCCCTTCACGGGAGCCGATGCGGAAGTGGATGCAGAGGATGCAGGGGGATAAATGGCGCGTGCGGCCGCCGTTGTAGGTGATACCAGGATGAATCCCGGGCTTCGGGGTGACAAGCTGCGGGTCCCCACGCTGAGCGCGGGCGTGCTCAACCGACCCCGCGTTACCGGTCTGATCGAGCGCGCCGCGGCTCACCCGGTGACCGTGATCACGGGGCCGGCCGGCGCCGGGAAGACCCTCGCCTGCGCGATCTGGGCGCAGTCGGCGGCCCGGTCGTCGAGGGTCGCCTGGCTTACCCTCGACGAGGGCGACCGGGACCCGTCCAGGTTCTGGGCCAACGTCGCGGCCGCGCTCGCCGACGGATCGGCCGCGCTGCCGCCGCCCGAGCCGGCGCTGGTCCCCCGCAGCCGCAGCGCCGCCGATGACCTGCCGATGAGCCTGGCGGACGCGGTCCGAGGCTCCGGCCGCGTGATCACGCTGGTGCTCGATGACATGCACACGCTGGCCGGCGGCAGCGTGCTGCCCGAGCTCAGCTTCCTCGTCCATCACGCCCCGGTCGGACTCCGGCTCATCCTGTGCGGGCGATTCGCGCCCGGCCTGCAGCTGGCGAAGATGCGCATTGGCGGCGACCTGGCCGAGCTTGACGCGACCGACCTGGCCTGCGCCACCACCGAGGCGGACGCCTACCTGGGCAAGCTCGGCCTCCGCGTCGCGGCGGCGGAACGGGACGAGCTGCTCCGCTACACCGAGGGCTGGATGGCGGGGCTGCGGCTGGCCGCGCTGGCGTCCCGGCGCGGTTCCGAGACCGTCGGCCACGTCGGCAGCGATCCGGCCGCGGCCGATTATCTCCGCGATGAGATCCTCGACCGGCAGCCGGCCGGGATCCGGCAGTTCCTGCTCCGGACGAGCATGGCCGGCCGGCTCACCGGCGACTTCGCCGACTGGCTGACCGGCGGCTCCGGCGGCGCCCGGGTACTCGACCGGCTGGTTCGCGAGAACAGCCTGGTCGCCAGGGACAACGGCGGCCAGTACCGCTATCACCCGTTCCTGCGCGATCTGCTGACGGCGGAGCTCCGACGCCAGCTGCCGACCGAGGTGCCGGTCCTCGCCGCCCGGGCGGCGCGCTGGCACGCCGCCCGCGGCCAGGCGGTGGAGGCGGTCCGGTGCTCGGCCGAGGCGGGCGACTGGGACTTCGCCTCCCGCGCGCTGGCGGAAGTCGGGATCGCGGCCGCGCTCGGCGGCCGCGCGGCCGAGCTCGAGGAGGTCATCGGCCGGTTCCCGGCCGACCGCCGCGCGGACGACCCGGCCGTGGCGGCCGCCCTCGGCGCGGTTCGGCTGTGCCGCGGCGGCCCGGAGTGCGCCGTCGCCTACCTGGACCGCGCGGAGCAGACGCTGGACGGCTGCGCCCCGGCGGTCCGGCCGGTGGTCGAGCTGTGGCTGGCGGCGCTGCGGGTGATGCACGCGGCCGACGAGCCGGCCCTCGCCCGCGGCCGGGCGCTGGCCGAGCACGCGCAGGCGACCGCGGGAACGCTGCCCGCGCACCGGGCCCTGGGAACGCTCTGGCTCGCCCTCGGCACCGCCCGGCTGCGCCGCTGGGAGCTGGCGGACGCGCGGCGCGAGCTGAGGCACGCGGTCCGGCAGCTGGAGGCGGCCGGGCTGGCCGGGCTGCTGGCCCGCGCGCGTGGCTGGCAGGCGCTGGCCGAGGCGCTCTACGGCGACCTGAGGGCGGCGGCCGAGATCATCGCCCTGGAAGAGCTCGTCCCGGCCGATCCCGACGCCGCGGGCCTGGTTGCCCTCGCCGCCGCGCAGCTGGCGCTTGACCGCGATGACCTCGCCTCGGCCGGGCTGCAGCTCGACGAGGCCGAGACCACGGCCGTCCGTCGCCTGCCGGCCGAGCCCGACGTCGAGGCGGTGCAGGCGCTGATCAGGGCGCGCGCGGCGCTCGCGGGGGGCGACATCAAAGCCGCCCGCAGCCTCGCCCGGCTGGTGCGCGAGCGCGGCCTCGACCCGCTCGCGGCAGGCGTGCTCGAGGCCGACATCGAGCTCCGGGCGGGCGACCTCGCGCTGGCGGCGGCGGCGCTGGCCGGCCCGGCCGAGGAGCCGCCGGGCGGCCCGCCCGACGCGACCGGGTCGGATCGGCAGCGCGCCGACCAGATCCTGGCCCGCGCGCGGCTGCTGCTGGCCGACGGCGATCCGGCCGGCGCGCTCAAGGCGGCAGTCGAATGCCTGGACACGGCCGGGGTGACGCTGCGGGACCAGATCACGGCGCTGCTCGTCGCCGCCGTCGCCAACCGGCGGCTCGGCACCGCCGACGATGCGGCCGCGCTGCTCGAGCACGCGCTCGCGATCGCGGAGCCGCACGGCGCCTACCGGCCGTTCCTCGAGGCCGGCATGGGCGTCCACTCGGCCATCGCGATCCTGATCCCGCCGGCCAGCCGAGCCGTCGCGTTCGCCGCCCGGGTCCGCGAGCGCTTCGTCTGCCAGCTGCCCGCGAGCGGCACCCGGGCGGACGTGGAGTCGCCGCCGCTCACCCTCAGCGAGCTGGCGGTGCTGCGGCTGCTGCCCTCCTACCTGACCAACCAGGAGATCGCGGACGCGCTGTTCCTCTCGGTCAACACCGTCAAGACCCACCTGCGGTCGGTCTACCGCAAGCTCGGGGTCACCTCCAGGCGCGCCGCCATCGCCCGCGGCCGCCGCCTGCACCTGGTGTGACCCGCGCCGCCTGGCCGGGTTCACCCGCGGCGGGTGAGGGCGACCACCCGCGGAACGGGAACATGCCCCTCGGGCGGCAGCCCCTTCAGACGGCTGCGCTGCGGACCAACGAAACGGAGACGTGATGTCATCCCTTACCGTCTGGAAGTTCGAGACACCATTCGGCGCCGACGCGGCCCTTGACAAGCTCAAGGGCATGCAGAACCAGGGGCTGATCCAGGTCCTTGACGCGGCCGTGGTCAGCTGGGAAGCGGGCCGCAAGAAGCCGAAGACGGAACAGATGCACGACATGAAAAAGGGCGGGGCGCTCGGCGGCGGCTTCTGGGGCCTGCTGTTCGGCCTGATCTTCTTCATCCCCATCCTCGGCCTGGCCATCGGCGCCGCCACCGGCGCGCTGCTCGGCTCGCTGGGCGACGTCGGGATCAGCGACTCGTTCATCAAAACGGTGCGAGACAAGGTCACCCCGGGCACCTCGGCCCTGTTCCTGCTCAGCTCGGACGCCGTGTTCGACCGCGTCAGGAACGAGTTCAAGGGCAGCGAGGCCGAGCTGATCACCACCAACCTGTCGGAGGACCAGGAAGCCAAGCTTCGCGAGGCCTTCGCGCAGGAAGACTGACGAGGCTTACGACGGCGGGAGCGACCGTTGTCAGGCGACAGCCCCGGGTCCGGCGCGATGGCCGGACCCGGGAACGCGGAAGACGAGCACGCCGAGCTCGAGCGGCTACGGGCCGAGCTTATTTCGCTGCGCTCGCAGCAGGCCGACGGGAACGGCACGCCCCCGGTTGCCAAGGCCGGCCAGGGACCGCGTCGCGGTCGCTGGCGGGCCCCGGTCGCGGCGCTGGCGATCATCCTCGGCTGCGTGCTCGCTCCGCTGTCGGTCCTCGGCGTCTGGGCCGCTAACCAGGTCTCCAACACCGACCGGTACGTGGCGAACGTAACGCCGCTGATCAGGGACCCGGCGATCCAGGCCGCGCTGAGCGCCAAGATCACCTCCGTGATCACCAACCAGCTGGACGTGAACGCCCTGGTGAACCAGGCGGCCAGCCAGCTCGCGACCAGCAACGTGCCTCGTCTTTCCACTCTGCTGAAAAATTTCTCCGAACCGATCTCCAGCGGAGTCAACGGGCTCGTTGGCACCGCGGTGGCCCGGGTGGTCGCCAGCCCGGCCATGGCCAGGGTCTGGGTAGCGGCGAACAGGACGGCTCACGCCGGGCTGGTGAAGGTGCTGTCCGGCCAGGGGGGCGGCGCGATCGACGTCGTCGACGGCAAGGTGACGATCTCGCTCGGCCCGTTCATCACCCAGGCGGAGCAGGCACTTGCCAACCAGGGGTTCTCGCTCGCGGCCAAGCTCCCGGCCGTCAACCCGACCTTCGCCCTGTTCGAGGCACCGGACCTGTCCAAGGCGCAGTCGGGCTACCGCCTCCTCACCACGCTGAAATGGGTCCTGCCGTTTCTGTCGCTCGCGCTGCTCGCGGCGGGCGTCTACATTGCCCGCGGGCGGCGGCGCGCCCTGCTCGGCGCGGCGCTCGGGGTATCGGCATCCATGCTCGTCCTCGGCGCCGCGCTGGCGATAGCCCGCGGGATCTACCTGAACAGCGTGCCGCAGTCGACGCTGCCGGCCGACGCGGCGGCCGCGCTGTACGACACGTTTATCAGGTTCATCAAGGACGGGCTGCGGCTGCTCCTCGTGGTCGGCCTCGTGGTCGCCGCCGGGGCGTTCCTGACCGGCCCGTCGAACGCCGCGGTGCAGACACGGCGGGCGGTGACGTCTGGCGTCGACTGGCTGCGCGCTCGAATTGAGAACAGGGGCCTGCACCCCGGCCCGGTGGGCGTGTGGACCGCCGCGCATAAGCGGGTGCTGCGGATCGGCGTCATCGCGGTCGCCGCCCTGATCTTCGTCTTCTGGGGCCAGCCGACGCTGGCGGTCGCGATCTGGATCGTGGTCCTGCTGCTGGTGGCGCTGGGGCTGATCGAGCTGGTCGGCGGGCGGACGGGCGGTCCCGAGACAGCGGCACGGTCGTGAGCGTCCCGCCGGAAGGGTGACAGCGTGGTTCTTGAGGCGACCGGATTCGCCCTGCTTGCCACCATCTCGCCCACGGCCCTGCTGGTGATGGCGGTCTGGCTGGGCTCCGCCAACCCCCGGAGAATGGCCTTCCTCTACGTGTCAGGGGCCGTGATCATGACGGTGGCGATGGCGGTGGCGGTGCTGATCGTGATCAGGGTCACCGGCCTCAACCTGCAGCGCGGTCACGACCCCCGCTACGGGTTGCGGCTCGGCCTGGGGGTCCTCGCCCTGGCCGGGGTCGCCGTCGTGGTGCTGCGCAAACGCCCCCGGCCCGATGCCGGCCAGCAGCGCAAGGGGTTCCTCGACCGGCTGATCTCCCAGCCCTCCCCGCGGGCCGCCTTCGTGAGCGGCGTGCTGCTGTTCGCGCCGGGGGCCACCTTTATCGCCGCCGTCCAGGTCGTCGCGACCAGCGACGCCAGCACGCCCGTGATCGTGTTGGCGCTGGTGCTGGTGGTGGTCATCACGCCTGTCGTGGTGTGGCTGCCACTGGTCGGCTACCTGGCGGCTCCCGAGGCCACCTCGCGCAGGCTGGCGATGCTCAACGCGTGGCTCCGCGCCCATGGCAGGACGGTGGTTATCTACGCCCTCGGCGTCGCCGCCGCCGTCCTCATCGTCGATGGCGCGCTGGGATTGGCCGGCGTGTACTAAGCCGGGCGCCCGGCGCTCGGCGAGCGGACCGGACGATCGCGCGGTCCTCACCCAGGGCGGGTGACCCGCCCGGCCCCGCTACTCCTGGCCGACCGGAAGACCGTCGGCCCGGCGGGCGTCCACCAACTGCGCCGCGCCGCGGACCACGCAGCGCAGCGGGTCCTCGGCCACGACCGCGCTGATCTCGGCGACCGACTCGATCCGGCCCGCCAGGCCCGGGAGCAGCGCGCCACCGCCGGTCAGCCGGACCTTGCCCCGCATGACGTCCTCCGCCAGCCCGGCCGGGATGTCCGACAGGACCTGCTGCACGGTGCGGCCGATGGCGTTCACGACCGGCTCGAGCGCGCCGGCGACAAGCTCGCCGGGCACCTTCTCCAGCCGCGGCGTCCGGCGCGCGGCGTCGAGGCCGACCGCCTCCGCCCAGCCGTCCTGACCGCCGGTGAGGCCGAGCTCCGCCTTGAGCTGGCGCGCCGCCCGCTGGCTGAGGATCAGGCCGAGGCCGCTCCTGGCGGCGTTCACGATCGCCTCGTCCATCGCGTTGCCCGCCATCCGCAGGCTCTCCGCGCGCACGACGCGCCAGCCGGCGACGGCGGCGACCTCGGTGGTCCCGCCGCCGATATCGACGATGAAGCCGCCCGCGCCGGCCGCGAGGTCGAGGCCGGCCCCGGCGGCGGCCGCGACCGGCTCGTCGATCAACTGGACCGAATACCGGCGGCGCGCCTCGAGCGCGGCCGCCACCGAGCGCCGCTCCACCCAGGTGGCGCCGCTCGGCACGCACACCAGCGCGTTTCTGCGCAGCGGGCCGGACGATCCGGCCTTGCGGAGGAATCCGTGAAGCATCTCCGCGGTCGCGTCCAGATCGGCGATCACGCCGTCCCGCAGCGGGTGGATGACGTGAACGTCCTGCGGCTCCTTCTCCGCGAGGGCGTCGGCCGCAGTGCCGATGGCGATGACCGCGCCGGACCCGGAGTCGATGGCGATGGCGGACGGCTCGTCGAGCACGATGCCGCGGCCCGCCACCCAGATAAGCGTGTTGACCGTGCCCAGGTCGATCGCCACGCTGCCCCGGATGCGCATCATCGCCTACCTCTTATCCCCACCTGACGCCCCGTGCGCCGGTTGTGCAGGTATAAGCGTACGGCGCAGGATCCTTCCCCGCTCCCGTACCAGCCACCCCGGGGCGCCCGGAATTTACTGCCCGTGATCAACTGTTAACACAGTGGAGTACCTGAGAAACGTGAGAACCAACCGGCCCGTTCTCACGTTTTATTCAGTGAATGCGCGGTGCGGCCATCAGGTTCGCGGACTTCACTTGCTACCGAAGCCGGGTGACACCCGTTCCGGGTTGTAGCGATTTGAGACGAGGTTGGTGCGGACAGACCGTTTGGTTCACTACGATGTGTTAGGGGATGTTTTGATGGGAAGCGTGAGCCGAGTCGTGGGGAACCAGGCCGCGCCAGCGGAGAAGAACGGGGACATGGGGGCAACGGTTGATTTTCCGCGCACGCTCCAACTCGAGCTTGCCTATCAGGTCGCGACCGATGGAAAGGCGACCGTCAGGTTTACCGGGGAGCTTGACATCGCGACGGCCGACCAGGCCTACGCGTACCTGCGCGACGTTGTGGACAGCCAGGACGGGCCGGTGACGATGAACCTGGCCGAGCTGACCTTCTGCGACGCGGCCGGCCTGGGCGTGCTCGCCCGGGTGGCGGCGTACGCCCGGCGATCCGGCCGCTCCCTGAAGCTCGCGGCCGCCCGCCCGTCGCTGCTGCGGATCATGCGCATCACCGGGATGGACGAGGCCTTCCCGGAGGTCCGCACCCCGACCCTCGCCATGATCTCCTGGCCGCGCCAAGCGCCCGCCACCTCCCTCGGCTGACCCCGCCGCCCGCGTCATAGCCCGCACAGCCGAAACACCGGGCACACTGGGCCATTGACCCATGGTGAGAGCCGGCCCAGAGCGTTAAGTTTGGATTACGCCCACGGTGAATCACCCGAGGCGCTAACGCGATCAGGATCGGCGCCGCAAGGCGCGCCAACGCAGGGACGCGGAGGAGATAGACATGGCTGACGATCTCAACGACGTGACCGACGAGGACGACGAGGTATCTGAATCCTCCGAGGCGCTCATCGCGGTGCACTGGCGGGACGAAGGCTACTACCCTCCCCCGCCCTCGTTCGTCGCCCAGGCCAACGCGTCCGACCCGGCCATCCGCGAGCAGTTCACCGAGGACAAGTTCCCTGACAGCTTCACCGCCTACGCGGACCTGCTCACCTGGTTCAAGCCGTGGGACACGGTGCTCGACACGTCCGACGCGCCGTTTTGGAAGTGGTTTGTCGGCGGGGAGCTGAACGCCTCCTACAACTGCGTCGACCGGCACCTAGCCGACAAGGCCAACAAGGCCGCGCTGATCTGGGTGCCCGAGCCGGAGAGCGAGGCGCACCAGGCCATCACCTACCGTGAGCTCTACGTTCGGGTCAACGAGTTCGCGGCCGTGCTGAAGTCGCTCGGGCTCAAGGCGGGCGACCGCATCACCTTCCACATGCCGATGGTCCCCGAGCTTCCGGTCGCCATGCTGGCCGCCGCCCGCCTCGGCATCGTCCACTCGCAGGTGTTCGCCGGGTTCTCCGGCACCGCGGCCGGGCACCGGATCGCCGACTCCGGCTCGACCGTCCTCGTCACGGTCGACGGCTACTACCGCAGCGGCGAGCTACTCGACCACAAGGTCAAGGCGGACGAGGCGGTCGAAGCGGCGGCCAAGGAAGGCCAGCAGGTCGACAAGGTCCTTGTCTTCCGCCGCTACCCGGGTCAGCACTCGGCCGCGACCCCGATGGTGGAGGGCAGGGACGTCTTCGTCGACGACCTGCTGGCCGCCCACAAGGGCGAGATCGTCGAGCCGGTCGCGCTGAAGGCGACCGACCCGCTGTTCCTGATGTACACCTCCGGCACCACCGGCCGACCGAAGGGCTGCCAGCACTCCACCGGCGGATACCTCTCCTACGTGGCCGGCACGTCGAAGTTCTACCAGGACATCCACCCGGATGACACGTACTGGTGCATGGCGGACATCGGCTGGATCACCGGCCACTCCTACATCGTCTACGGCCCGCTCGCGCTCGGCACCACCAGCGTCCTGTATGAAGGCACCCCGAATTACCCGGACGCCGGACGCCCGTGGCGGATCGCCAGGCAGCTCGGCGTGAACATCTTCCACACGTCGCCCACCGCGATCCGGATGCTGCGCAAGGTCGGCCCGGACGAGCCCGCCAAGTACGACTACCACTTCAAGCACATGACCACGGTCGGCGAGCCGATCGAGCCCGAGGTCTGGCGCTGGTACTACGAGAGCGTCGGCAAGGGCGAGGCGGTCATCGTCGACACCTGGTGGCAGACCGAAACCGGCGGCTTCCTCGGGTCCACCCTGCCCGGCATCGACCCGGCCAAGCCGGGCTCCTGCGGCCCGGCGGCCCTCGGCATCCTCCCGGTCATCCTCGACGAGGACGCCAACGAGGTGCCCGCGGGCAGCGGCAAGGCCGGCAACATCGTCATCCGCAACCCGTGGCCGGGCGTCTTCCAGACGATCTGGGGCCAGCCCGAGCGGTTCGTCTCGACGTACTACGCCAAGTACAACAAGGACCCGAAGTCCACCGACTGGCACGACTGGCCGTACTTCGCCGGCGACGGCGCCACCGAGGCGGCCGACGGCTACTTCCGCATCCTCGGCCGCGTCGACGACGTGATCAACGTGGCGGGCCACCGGCTCGGCACCAAGGAACTCGAGTCGGTCGCGCTCACGGTCAACGAGGTCGCCGAGGCGGCCGCGGTTCCGGTGATCGACGACGTCCGCGGCCGGGTGGTCGAGATGTACGTCTCGCTCAAGCCCGGCTTCGCCCCCTCGCCCGAGATCGAGGCGAAGGTCAAGGACGCGATCGTGAAGGACATCGGCAAGATCGCGCGGCCGAGGAACATCTGGATCGTGCCCGACATGCCGAAGACGCGGTCCGGCAAGATCATGCGCCGCGTGATCGCCGCGACCTCGAACTTCACCGACACCGGCGACATCACCACGCTCGCCAACCCGGAGATCGTGGAGAAGATCCGCCAGCAGGTGCAGTCGGCCAAGCACGCCAAGGGCGAGGTACCGCGCGAGCTCAGCGAGGTCGAGCTCAACGAGATCAAGTCCTTCGGCTCTGAGTAGAGAAGAACAGCAGGGCAGTCAGTGGCGGGCCGCCGCGTCTCGGTGGCCCGCCACTGCCATTTCGCTCTGAGTTGTCTCGAACGGACCCGGCTGACCCTGCGCACTGCCGGGTCGTCATCGTCCCCACGGCAGATCGGCACAGACCCGTACGCACCAGTGGGTCGTGTGGTGAAATGGCGCGGTGACGCCAGGTGAGATTTCTCCGGGAACAGCTCGCGAAGAGGACCGGCCGTGCCCCACCGTTCCGGTCAGCCGCAGATCGAGGCTGGTCAGGCAGAGTCTGATCGCTGCGGCGTGGGGGCTAGGCGCGGTCGCGGGATTCGCGGTATACCTGCGGCTGGCGCGGACCCTGGCCGTCAACTCTGATGGCGCATCCCAGGCGCTGCAGGCGTGGGACATGCTGCACGGCAACGTGCTGCTGCACGGCTGGACGGCGGGTGACGTCACCTTCTACACCACCGAGCTGCCCGAGTACATGGTGGTGGAGCTGGTCCGCGGGCTTAACGCGGACGTGGTGCACGTGGCCGCCGCCCTCACGTACACGCTCGCGGTGCTGCTGGCCGGCCTGCTCGCCAAAGGCGCGTCCACGGGGCGCGAGGCGGCGGCGCGCACCCTCATCGCGGTCGGCATCATGCTCGCCCCGCAACTCGCCGCCGGGACGCTCGCCCTGCTCTCGTCGCCGGACCACTTCGGCACCTCCGTGCCCGTCCTGCTGGTCTGGGTGATCATCGACCGGGCCCGTCCCCGGTGGTATGTCCCGGTCGCCGCCGCGGTGCTCCTCGGCTTGGCCGAGGTGGCGGACCCGACGGTGTTCTACATCGGGGTGCTGCCGCTCGTCCTCGTCTGCGCGGTCCGCGTTGGCCGGGCCATGGCGGCCGGGCAGCGGCTGTCGGCCCAATGGCATGACATCGCGCTTGCGGTCGGCGCCCTGGCCGGGGCCGCGGCGGCGATGTTCGCAGTGCGGCTGCTCGAGGCCCACGGACTTCACGCCCTGCCCGCCAGCACTACTCTGTCCCCGCTCGGGACCATCGTGCAGCGCAACCTGGGCATGACCGGGGACGGGCTGCTGCTGCTGGCCGGCGCCGATTTCCTCGTCTGGCCCGTGGGCGTCACCGCCGCGTTTATCATGCTGCACGTCGTGGGCGTGTTCCTCGGCGCCTGCGGGATCGCCCTGGCGATATGGCGTTTCCCCCGAGAGCGGGATCTGGTGGCGCAGGTTCTGCTGGTGGGCATCGTAATCAACCTGGCTGCCTACCTAGCGGGGACCCGTGCCACGGCTCTCGCTAATACCAGGGATATCTCGGACGTGCTGCCACTCGGCGCCGCCCTCGCCGGACGGCTGATCGGCCCATGGCTGGCGGGCGCCGGGCTGGCGCGGCGATTCGGATGGGCACTCGTCGTCGTGCTCCTCGGTTACGCGGCCGGGCTAGGGCTCGAGATCAGCAAGCCGGCGGTTCCCGCGCAGGCCTCGCAGCTCGGCTCCTGGCTGGAGGCGCACCACCTGACCACGGGCCTATCCGGCTTCTGGCCATCGAACGTCGTCACGCTGACCACTGGCGAGCGGGTGAACATCAGGCCGGTGATCATCCACCGCGAGCACGTTTATCCGTTCTTCGATCTGCAGAAATCGGAATGGTACAACCCCGCCCGCGCCACGGCGGACTTCGTCGTGCTCTATCCCGGCGTCGCCCGGTACCCCGGCGGTATTCCCGGCTACGGCGGCTTCGAGGACTCACGAGCGATCCTCGCGACGTTCGGCATGCCTGCCGCGACGTACCGCGTCGGCTCATCTACGGTCCTCGTCTGGCACAAGAACATCCTCGCCGACCTCCGTTAGCGCCGATTCGCAGGCAGGGTGGTTCGCCCAAGGGCGTGCTCAGGTGAGCTCCCGGGTGAAGTGAGCTCCCGAGTTCCCGCACTCTTAGCGTTGCCTGCCTTGTGCGGTAGCGCGTAGTGCGATGTGCTTTGCCCATGTCTGATCAGTCGCCTGCGGTACGCGTCCGTGGCCTCGTCAAGTCGTACGGCTCGGTGCGGGCGGTGCGCGGTATCGACCTGGACATCCGGTCAGGGGAGATCTTCGCGCTGCTCGGGCCGAACGGGGCGGGCAAGACGACGACCGTCGAGATCCTTGAGGGGTACCGGAACCGAGACGGCGGCGAGGTCTCGGTGCTCGGCCATGATCCGGGCCGGGAGCGGGCCAAGATCAAGCCCCGGGTCGGCATCGTGCTCCAGCAGCCCGGCGTGGACCAGTACCTGACGGTGGCGGAAACCGTCGCCATGTACGCCGGCTACTACCCCAGGCCCCGCTCGTCGGGCGAGGTGATCGGCCTGGTCGGGCTCGGCGGCAAGCGCAACAGTCGGGTGAACACGCTGTCGGGCGGCCAGGTCCGGCGGCTTGACATGGCGGTCGCCCTGGTGGGCGACCCGGACCTGCTGTTCCTCGACGAGCCGACCACTGGCTTTGATCCTTCCGCCCGGCGCGAGGCATGGGAGATCATTAAGAGCCTAGCCTCGCTCGGCAAGACAGTGCTGCTGACCACGCATTACATGGACGAGGCGCAGTATCTTGCCGACCGGGCGGCCGTCATTACAGCCGGGCGGATCGTCGCCGAAGGACCGCCCAACGCCCTCGGCGACCGGAATGTCGCGCCCGCTCGGATCCGATACCGGTCGCCGGGAGAATCCGCTCCACCCGACGGGCTGGCCGCGACGAGGACCGCGGACGGGGTCACCGAGATCGCCAGCTCGGACGTGACCGCCGACCTGCACAAACTGACCGGCTGGGCGCTCGACCATCACGTCGCGCTTGACGGCCTCGAGGTCACCCGGCCGACACTTGAAGACGTCTACCTGGCGCTCACCGATGGCACCGGAGACCAGCGATGACTGCCCTGCGGCTGACCGGCGTCCAGTTCCGGTACGTGAACAAGGCCTTCTGGCGAAACCCGGCCTCGGCGTTCTTCACGTTCGCGTTCCCGCTCATGTTCCTGGTGATCTTCACCGCGCTGCTCGGCCACTCCAGCGTGCTGATCGGCGGCAGGAGGATCGACACGTCGACCTATTACGTGGCCTCGATGGCGTGCTTCGCCGTCATATCAGCGTGCTTCAACAACATTGCGATCTCCATCAGCTTCCAGCGGGAACGAGGCATACTCAAGCGGACAAGCGGCACGCCGCTGCCGGCCACGTCGTTCCTCGGCGCCCGCATCCTGCACGCGATGTTCGTCGCGGTCCTGTTGGTCGTGCTGACGGTCGCGTTCGGCCACGGCCTCTACCACGCATCGGTCCCCACCGGGGTGACCCTGCTCCGGGTCGTCGTCGCCGTGCTGGTCGGCTCGGCCACATTCTGCGCGCTCGGTCTCGCCCTGAGCGCCGGGATCCCCAACGGCGACGCGGCCGCGGCGGTCGTCAACGCGGTCATCCTGCCGGTGGAGTTCCTGTCCGGGATCTTCATACCGTTCGACGACACGACCCCGTCGTGGATCCTCTGGGTCGCCCGGGTATTTCCCGTGCGCCACTTCGTCCTCAGCATGCAGTCCGGCTTCATCGGCACCGCCTTCAGCTGGACGGACGTCCTGGTGGTGGCGGCCTGGGGCGCGGCCGGACTGCTGGTCGCCATTCGGTTCTTCAGCTGGGAGCCACGTCGGGGCTGAGCCTGCCCCCCCCCCCGCCGCGCGGCGCTCCCCGACTCCGTCCGCGCTGGCGGCCGGCATACGGTGGACTTGGCTTATCGGCGACGCTCAACGAAGGGCGGACAAGCGCATGAACGAGCCGTTCATGAGGCCCGCCGGGGTGTACGCCTTGCTGGCGGACGGGCGGACGGTCGAGATCAGGCCCGCCACGGCGGCGGACTTCGACGCCGTCAAGGCCATGCACCAGGCGATGTCGCCCAACAACGCCTACCTGCGCTTCTTCAGCCTGAGCAGGACCGCCGCCGAGCACGAGGCGCGCCGCGTGACCAGGGAACCCGACCTCGACCACGCCGCCCTGCTGGCGGTCTACGGCGGCGAGGTCGTCGGGCTGGCCAGCTACGAGGTCGAGCGCGGCAGCGGCGGCAAGACGGCCGAGGTCGCGTTCGCGGTCGCCGACACCATGCACCAGCGCGGGATCGCGACGCTGCTGCTCGAGCACCTGGTCTCGCTCGCCCGCGCCCGGCAGGTCGACGCGTTCGTAGCCGAGACGCTGTCGGAGAACACCGGCATGCTGCGCGTCTTCTCCGACGCTGGCCTGCCGGTCACCACCAGGCGCGACGAGGGCGTGGTGACGATCACCATTCCGCTCCCGCCGGACGACACCGGACTGCAGCTCGACGCGTACCTGGACACGGTCGCGGCCCGCGAGCGGGCGGCCAGCGTGGCCAGCCTGCGGCCGGTGTTCCAGCCCGCGTCGGTGGCGGTGATCGGCGCGAGCAGGCGGCCGGGCACGGTCGGCCGGTCGGTGCTGGAGAACATAAAGTCGGGCGGGTACGCGGGCCGGCTCTACGCGGTCAACCCGAATACGACCGAGATCGCCGGGGTTCCCTCCTTCCCCGATGTGCCGAGCCTGCCGGAGGCGCCCGACCTCGCGCTCCTGGCGGTGCCGCCGGCCGAGGTCATCGACGCGGCCGAGGCCTGCGGCCGGCGCGGGGTGCGCGGTCTGGTGGTGTTCGCGGCCGCCGTCGACGCCACCGCCGGGGCGGCCCTGCTCGCGGTCTGCCGCCGGCACGGGATGCGGCTGATCGGCCCGAACTGCTTCGGGATCGCGGTCCCGTCGATCGGCCTCGACGCGACGTTCGCGGCCGCCAACCCCGCGCCGGGCACGGCCGGCCTGGTCATGCAGTCCGGCGGCCTCGGCTTCGCGCTGGTGGATCACCTCACCAGGCTCGGGATCGGGATCTCCTCGTTCGCGTCGGTCGGCAACAAGCTCGACGTGTCGAGCAACGACATGCTGATGTGGTGGGAGCGGGACGGGCAGACCCGGGTGGCCGTGCTCTACATCGAGTCATTCGGCAACCCGCGCAAGTTCGCCAGGACCGCGCGCCGGGTCGGCGCGCGGATACCGGTGATCACGGTGCACGCCGGGCGCAGCGAGGCGGGCCAGCGGGCGGCCGCGACCCACACCTCGTCCGCCGCCACCCCGCTGGTCACCAGGGAGGCGCTGTTCGAGCAGGCCGGGATCATCGCCACCCCCAGCTTCGGCGAGCTGATGGGGGTGACCGCGCTGCTCGCCACCCAGCCCCCGCCGGCCGGGCGCACGGTCGCGATCGTGTCCAACGTCGGCGGCGCGGGCGTGCTCGCGGCCGACGCCTGCACCGACCTCGGGCTCGCGGTTCACCACCCGCGCGGCCAGACCAGGGAGCGGCTGGCCGCCCTGATCCCCGACGGCGGTTCCGTCAGCGGGCCGGTGGACACGGTCGCGACGGTCTCGGCCGACGACTTCCGCCAGGCGCTCGAGGTGCTCGCGGCCGACGAGGAGGTGCACGCGATCATCGCGCTGGTGCTGCGCACCGGCGCGACCGGCGACCTGCTCTCGGCGATCGAGGACGCCGATCTCGGCCTGCCGCTGGCGGTGGTGGTGCTCAACCAGCCGGAGGCCGTCCGGACGATCGACACCCGGCGGGGCAAGGTCCCCGCCTACGCCTACCCGGAGGCGGCGGCCAGGGCGCTCGCCCGCGCCGCGCGATACGCGCAATGGCGCGCCGCGCCGCGCGCGGTGGTGCCCACCTTCCCGGACGTGGACGCCGAGCAGGGCCGCGAGCTCGTGCACGGCTTCCTCGCCGCCCGGCCCGAGGGCGGCTGGCTGCCGCCGCCGGACGTCGTCGCGTTGCTCCGGCTGTACGGGATAGCGCTGGACCCGGCCGCCGCCGCCCGGGCCGACGACGACATCGTGGTCATCGGGGTCAAGGACGATCAGATGTTCGGACCGCTGGTGGTGCTTGGACTGGCCGGGATCGATCCGCCCGCCGGCCAGGCCGCCCGGCTCGCCCCGCTGACCAGCGCCGACGCCGACACGCTGATCAGCTCGATCCGTTCCGGGCCGCTGCCGCCGAGCCACCGGGCCGCGCCCGGCGGCGGTTCCGCCGCTGAGGCGACGCTGCGCGACGCGCTGCTGCGGGTGTCCCGGCTGACCGAGGACCTGCCCGAGATCTCCGAGCTCGACCTGAACCCGGTCATCGCCCGCCGCGACGGCGACGTCGTTGTCGTCGAGGCCCGCGTCTGCCTTTCGCCGCCGGTCCCGCAGGATCCGTTTCTCCGCAAGCTGCGCTGACGGCTAGTCGGACCGCATGTCGGCCGGAATCGCGAACGCCACCAGGCCGGCCTCGCCCGGGGCGGTGTCGGCCCACGCGCCGGGCACGGCCAGGACCGCGACGGCGGCGGTGGGGAAGGCGGACGGCGGGTCGGACGACGGGTCGGCCAGGCCGGCCGTTAGCTCCGCCATGCCCGGGTTGTGCCCGATCAGCAGCGCCGTCCGCCACTCGGCCGGGAACTCGCGGACCAGCATCAGCAGGCCGAGTACGGTCGCCTCGTACACCCGGGATTCGTAGCGGACCGCCGGGGCGGCGCCGGGCACCGCCGCGCCCAGCCCGGCCGAGGCGAGCTCCCAGGTCTCGCGCGCCCGCAGCGCCGTCGAGCAGATCACCGCGTCCGGCGCGTACCCGGACCGGCCGAGCCAGCGGCCGACCGCGGGCGCGTCCCGCCGGCCGCGCTTGGCCAGCGGGCGGTCATGGTCGGCGACATCGGGCCAGTCCGACTTGGCGTGCCTGAGCAGGACGAGCCGCCGACCGCCGTGCTGGTCGTCGATCGCCCCGCCGTCGCTCACGGGACCACCGTCACCGGCCATTTGCCCGCCCGGACGAGGCGCACCGCCAGCGAGCCGAGCAGCCGGTGGCCGGCCTTGAGCGAGGCGCCGACGACGATGGCGTCGGCCCGCGTCTCCTGCGCGACGCGGGAGATCTCATGAAACGGGTCCCCCTGGGTTGTGATGAAGGTCATAGCGATGCCCAGCTCCCGGGCGCGCTCCTCCGCCAGCGCGGACAGCTCCTTCGCGATCTCCTCGTGCGCCTCGGCCTCGGCCGCGAGCACGCTCGCCCCGGCCGAGCTGGTGATGACGTAGGCCCCCGGGCTCTGCACGTACACGACTACCAGCCGGGCGCCCTGCCTGCGGGCCAGCCCGGCCGCGTACGAGCCGGCCCGCGAGGCCGTGACCGACTCATCGACGCCTGCCAAGATCACAGAAGGACCGTCAGTTCCTAGTTCGAACTCCCCGGGGGCCACGATCAGCAGTCTACGTTTCGGGTCGGCCGATTAACCAGAAGCGATTAGGCTGGTAAGGATGCAACGAGTGGCGCTGCGGGACGTTGATCTCGCGTCCTTTAAGACGTCGGTGGGAGCCGATGGCTTTGCCGACGGCACTGCGGCCGTCAAGCGCGGCGCGATCGTGCAGATGGCCTGGGAGGCCTCGCAGCAGTTGCTGACCGGGACCGTCAAGGACGGCGGCGGGGAGATAAGGACGGTCTCGGCCTCGTTCCGCGCCTCCAACGGGTTCCCGTTGCGGTTTCGCCGGGGGTACTGCAGCTGCGCCGTCGGCACCGACTGCGTGCACGTGGCCGCCCTGGTGCTCGCCGCCACCGACGAGACCCTGCTGCCCGCGACCGCGCAGGCGGGCGGCACCGCCCGCCGGTCGACGCTGCCGTGGGAGCAGTCGCTCGACTCGCTGCTCGGCGCCCCGCAGGGGAACTCCGCCCGGCCGGCCGACGAGACCCCCGCCATCGCGCCGCTCGCGGTCGAGCTCACCCTGGTGCAGAACTCGTCCGAGCAACAGCCGCTACCCGAGCTACTCGACCCACGTCCGGCAGCAGCAGCTCGCCGACGACGCCACCCGCAAGCTCAAGCTCCAGGCGCGGCTGGTGCAGCCGGGACGAGTCGGCGGCTGGGTGGCCGGGCAACCTGTCCTGGTCCCGGCTCGACTACATGCTGCTGCGGGACGAGTTCCCGCCCGCGCACGTCCGCCTGCTGCACGAGCTGTTCGCGCTCTACCGGGCGAGCACCACCCAGCAGAGCTATTACGCGAGCTACTCCTACGGCGGGTACGGCGGCGACCAGAAGTACCTGGACCTCTCCAGCTGCGAGTCCCACCAGCTCTGGCCGGTCCTCGACCAGGCGCACGAGGTCGGGCTGCCGTTCGTCTACCGGGGCAAGCAGGGCACCGTCCCGCCGCCGGGCACGGCCGAGCTCACCCTGGACGTGACCAGCGACGAGACCACGCTGCTGATCGCCCCGGTGATCAAGACCTCCGACGGCGCCGACGCGGTGCCGCTGCGCTTCATCGGCAGCGAGGGCCACGGCGTCATCTACACCGACCGCGGTCAGGCGAATCACGGCGAGCTCGCCCGGTTCCGGCTGGCCCGGCTCGCGCACCCGGTGCCCGCCCAGCTCCAGCACCTTGCCCTGGTCGACGAGCGGCTGGTGGTGCCCGAGTCCGGGCAGGCCGCGTTCCTCTCCAGGTACTACCCGAGGCTGCGCCGGATGGCCGCGGTGACCTCCTCCGACGGCTCGTTCACGGCGCCCGAGATCTCCGAGCCCGCGCTGGTGGTCCGCGCCGCCTACGCGCGCGGTCACCGGCGTGGAGGTCCGCTGGGAGTGGGCGTACCAGGTCGGCGGCACCGAGCTGCGGGCGGGGCTGGGCTCCGCGCCCGACCCGTTCCGCGACTCGCAGGCCGAGGCGCGGGTTTTCGGCGGCCTCGGTCTGCCCGCCGGCTTGCCGGGGGTTCCCCGCGGGCAAGACCAGGCTCGGATCGAACGGACGCGTTCCTCCGCCTTCACCCTCAATGGCCTCGACACGATGACCTTCACCACCGAGGTGCTGCCGCTGCTGTCGGGCCGCGACGATGTGCGCCTCGAGGTGACCGGGCAGGTGCCCGACTACCACGAGGCCGGGGACTCGCTGGAGATCGAGGTGTCGGCCGACGAGCGCGACGGCGACCCCGACTGGTTCGACCTCGGCATCGACATCACCGTCGAGGGCCGCAAGGTGCCGTTCGCCGAGCTGTTCGTCGCGCTGGCGAGCGGCCAGTCGCACCTGCTGCTGCCGGATGGCGCGTACTTCTCGCTCGACAAGCCCGAGCTCGCGGCGCTCGCCCGGCTCATCGACGAGGCGAGGACGCTGCAGGACCAGCCGGACGGCGCCCTGCGGATCAGCCGGTTCCAGGCCGGGCTGTGGGAGGAGCTGGCCGACCTGGGCGAGGTCGGCCACCAGGCGGCGGCGTGGCAACGGCAGGTGCGCGGGCTGCTGTGACGCCGGGCAGATCGAGGACACGCCGATCCCCGCGTCGATCCGCGCGCAGCTGCGCCCTACCAGCTCTCCGGCTTCCAGTGGCTCGCCTTCCTGTGGGCCAACGGCCTCGGCGGCATCCTGGCCGACGACATGGGGCTGGGCAAGACGCTGCAGACGCTGGCGCTGATCCAGCACGCGAAAGACGTTCGAGGACCAGAGTCGCCCGGGACCGTTCGACCCCGGCCTTTTCTTATCGTGGCGCCGACCTCCGTGCTGGCGAACTGGGCGGCCGAGGCAGAGCGGTTCGCCCCCGACCTGAAGGTGGTCACGGTCTCCGACACGCTCGGCCGGCGCGGGCGTCTCCCTGTCGGGTGTCATCGACGGCGCCGACGCCGTGGTCACCTCCTACACGCTGCTGCGGCTGGACTTCGAGGCCTACGGGGCGGCGCAGTGGGAGGGGCTGTTCCTCGACGAGGCCCAGTACGTCAAGAACCACCAGTCCAAGGCGTACCAGTGCGCACGGCGGGTTGCCACCCCGTTCAAGGTCGCGATCACCGGCACGCCGATGGAGAACAACCTGATGGAGCTCTGGTCGCTGCTGTCGATCACCGCGCCGGGGCTGTTCCCGAACCCGGAGCGGTTCAGGGACTACTACGCGCGCCCGATCGAGAAGGGCGGCAACGCCGAGCTGCTGGCGCAGCTGCGGCGCCGGATCAGGCCGCTGATCATGCGCAGGACCAAGGAGCAGGTCGCGGCCGATCTGCCCGAGAAGCAGGAGCAGGTGCTCGAGGTCGAGCTGCACCCGCGGCACCGCAAGGTGTACCAGACCCACCTCCAGCGGGAGCGGCAGAAGGTGCTCGGCCTGCTCGACGACGTCAACCACAACCGGTTCACGATCCTGCGCTCGCTCACCCTGCTGCGCCAGCTCTCGCTGCACGCCGCCCTGGTGGACGAGGAGCACTCGGACGTGCCGTCGGCCAAGATCGACTCGCTCATCGAGCAAATCGAAGACGTCGTGGGAGGCGGCCACCGCGCCCTGGTCTTCAGCCAGTTCACCCGGTTCCTGCGGATAGCCCGGTCCCGGCTTGAGGCAGCCGGGGTGGAGTGCTGCTACCTGGACGGGACCACCACCAACCGCCCGGCCGTGATCTCGTCGTTCAAGGAGGGCACCGCGCCGGTCTTCCTGATCAGCCTCAAGGCGGGCGGGTTCGGCCTCAACCTGACCGAGGCCGACTACTGCTTCCTGCTCGACCCGTGGTGGAACCCGGCGACCGAGGCGCAGGCGGTGGACCGGACCCATCGCATCGGCCAGACCAGGAACGTGATGGTCTACCGGCTGATCGCGTCCGGCACCATCGAGGAGAAGGTGATGGCGCTCAAGGCCCGCAAGCAGGAGCTCTTCTCCAGCGTCATCGACAGCGACGGCGCGTTCTCGTCCGCCCTGTCGGCCGACGACATCCGCGCGCTGTTCGCCTAGCCACCGGGCGAAGCTCTGCGCCGGTTCGTCAACCTTCTGTTCACTTCGCCGCCGTCTAGCGGCTCATTGTGAGCTATCGCCCCGTTGGTCTACTGTGTGGTCCTCTAATGCGTATTAGCTGGAACACTCTCGTTTCGCCTCAGCAACATTGAAGGAGCTCCATGAACCGCAGGGCACGGGCACGCCGCGCCGCCGCGACGCTCGTCGTGGCGGGCGCTGCCGCCGCGGGGCTAGCAGTCGTCCCCTCGCTTGCCGCTTCGGCCGCCTCCGTCGGCGATGACCACGGGAACTCCAGTTCCCTGCCGCCGACGGGCGCGATCAAGCACGTCATCGTCATCGACCTCGAGAACGAGGACGAGTCGACGACGTTCGGGCCGAACTCGCCGGCTACGTACCTGAACGACACGCTGCTACCCGAGGGCGAGTTCGTCAAGAACTACTACGCGGTCGGGCACGTCAGCCTGGACAACTACATCGCGCAGGTCTCCGGCCAGGCGCCGAACCTGCTGACGAGCAGCGACTGCGTTAGCAGCATCACCTCGCTGGCCGGGTCCTACGCGGATGTCACGCCCGGCACGCTGGACCCCAACCAGGCCGCGTATCCCGGCCAGGTCGACGGCCAGGGGTGCGTGTTCCCCAAGTCGGTGCAGACGATCGGCAACCAGCTGGACGAGGCCTACCCGTGGTCGGTTGGGTCCGACTGGCGGGAGTACGCCGAGGACATGGGCAATGACCAGGCCCGCGACGGCGGCGTCGCCGACCCGGTCGGCGGCGCCGACTGCGCTCACCCGGTCCAGGTGAACGGCAACGCGTCCGACGACACGAACAACGCCGAAGGCCCGAACGCGACCGGCACGCAGGTCAAGTCCGCGGTGAGCGACCAGTACGCCGACCGGCACAACCCGTTCATCTACTTCCACGCGGTGACCGACAACACCTGGCTGTGCGACCAGGATGTGGTTCCGCTCGGCACCGAGACCACCGCCGCCGACGGCACCGTGACGTACGCGGGCCACCTCGCCGACGACCTCAAGCACGCGTGGACCTCGCCCAAGTTCGCGTTCATCACGCCGAACCTGTGCGACGACGGCCACGACGCCACCTGCGCAGGCGTGAACGACGCGGGCACCACCGCCGGCGGCCTCGTCGGCGCCGACGACTGGCTCAAGACGTGGATGCCGCTGATCTTCAACTCTCCCGCCTACCGCGACGGCAGCACGCTGGTCATGCTCACCTTCGACGAGGGCGCCACCACCGACACCACCGCCGCCGACAACGAGCAGCCCGGTCCGAACAGCACCAACCCCGGCTACTCGCCGCTGCTCAACACCCCGATCGCCGCTTACGGCGGGCTCACCTACTACGACCTGCTCGGCGTCAAGGGCCTGACCCCCAACACCGAGCCCGCGGCCGGCACCATGCCCGGCGGCGGCCAGATCGGCGCGGTGCTGTTCAACCCGCGCTGGATCAAGGCCGGCTCGGCGGACAGCGCCGGCTCGTACAACCACTACTCGGCGCTGCGGACGTTCGAGGACCTGCTCGGCGTTCGGTTCGGCGGCGCCGACGGGCACGGCCACCTCGGCTTCGCGGCCACCGCGACCGACTTCGGCGCAGACGTCTTCAACGCAGTCCCCGCGCACCGCTAACGAGGCGCGGAAGGGCGCGCGCCGCATTCGGCGCGCGCCCTTCCGCGCCCTCGCCGTCGTCGCCAGACCCGCCGCTCGACGTCAACCTCAGGTTGACTTAGCGGGAACGTCAACCTAGAGTTGACGCATGGCTGAATTCCCTGTCCCGCTGGACAACCTCATCGCGTACGTGAAGACCCTCCACCCCGAGGGCGGGCCGCTCGAGAACGTGTCGGACGCGTTCGCCGTCTCCGAGCAGCTCGACGAGCAGTCGGACGCGCTGCTCGGCTACTTCGTCGACCAGGCCCGCCGGTCCGGGCTGCCCTGGAGCCAGATCGGCGCCGCCATGGGCGTCTCCAAGCAGGCCGCGCAGAAGCGCTTCGTGCCCGGCCAGGCGAGCGATCACCTCCGCACGGGCGGCTTCAAGACGTTCTCCCGCTTCACCGATCGCGCCGTTCGCGTCCTGTTCGCCGCCGACCACCTCGCCGCCGATCGTCCCGCCAGCCGTCCAACGGACGCGCAGCCGGACAGCGCAACTCGCCCCGCGATCGGCGCGGCGCAGCTGGCGGCCGCGCTCCTCTCCGAGCCGGAAGGGCTGGCGGCGAAGGCCATCCGCCAGGGCGGCCTCACCGCCGAGCAGGTGTACGCCGCGGTCGGCACCGGGCCGGCCCCGCAGCTGCCGAACGCGGACCGGGCGACGCTGAGCGAGCTGGCCTTCGACGAATCCACCAAGGCCGCGTTCAGGGAGGCGCTCAGGTGGGCGCTGCGCATGGGCCACAACTACATCGGCACCGAGCACCTGCTGCTCGGGGTGCTGTTCTCCGGCGGCCCGGTCGCCGTGGGTTTCACCGGCCTCGGCCTGACTCCTCAGCGTGCCGAGGAGCTCATCACCGCCGAGCTCACCGACTACGTCGCGCGGCTGCAAGGTCAGCTCGGCTCCATGGGACGCAACCGCCCCGCGCCCGAGCCCGGCGAGTGACCTCCCGGCGGCGGCTAGTTTGCATCGCTCTGCGCGGGTAGCAGAACGAGGCACTGGCCGCTCAACGGGAGGTATCCCACCATGTATATCGGCATCGGAACCGTTGTCGTCATCGTCATCATCGTCCTCATCGTTCTGGCTCTGCGCATACGGACTGGGCAATTCCGAGGGCATCGCGGCCGATGCTCCAACGGAGCCCCGTCAGGGCCTCGAGCGGGCCCGGGCGGCGATCCCAGCATGTGGGGCACCCGCCCGTGTAGTCCACGGCGGCCTGCATCCGTGTGAGGGTACGGGCCGGTAGTTACGTTGTGACTACCTCGGGCTGTGTTTGACCACAAAGGCGAAGACACGGGTCCGTTCGGCTAAATGGCCCTGACCCTCCGGTTTGACCTGGAGCGCCGACGGGTTGGATCTAGTTAAGAAGATCACCCGTACAGGCTGCGATGCCTGCAAGAGGAGTCAAAACGGCGTGAGCATACTCGGCACCCGGGTCCTGCGAACCGAAGATCCCGCCTTCCTGTCCAGGGGGGCCATTTACACAGAAGACGTCCAAGACGAGCGGCTGGCCGCGTGCTACGTGCACTTCGTCCGGTCGACCGTCGCGCACGCGAAGATCAGCGGCATCGACACCAGCGCGGCAGGGACGCCGAGGGGGTCATCGCCGTCTACACCGGCGAGGATCTCGCGGCCGCCGGGCTCGCCCCGGCCAAGCCGCCGACGCCGAACATGAATCAGGCGATGCTCGCGCCGCTGCTCGCCATCGACGTGGTGCGGTTCGTCGGCGAGCCGGTGGCGGTCATCGTCACCGAGGAGATGTACCAGGGCGAGGACGCGATCGAGCTCGTCGACGTCGATTACGACCCGCTGCCCGCCGTCGTCGACATGAACGACGCCCTCTCCGGCGAGAAGGGGCTGCTGTTCCCCGACGCGGGCACCAACGTGGTCTGCACGTTCGGCGACCCCGCCGGGAGCAGCCCCGACCTGTTCGCCGGGTGCGAGGTCGTGGTCAGCAAGGTCATCCAGAACACGCCGGGTCGCCGCCGCCCCGATGGAGTCGCGCTCCGCCGCCGCCGCGTGGGGCGAGGACGGGCGGCTCACCGCCTGGATTCCCAACCAGGGCGCGCAGGGCACCAAGGGCGCGATCGTGGGCCTGCTCGGCCTCGAGCCGGAGAACGTCCGGATCATCACCCCCGACGTCGGGGGCGCGTTCGGCGCCAAGTTCGGCGCCGACGCCGAGCACGCGATCACCTGCTGGATCGCCGGGCGAGCTGGGCCGGCCGACCCGCTGGTCGGAGACCCGCATGGAGAACCTGCTGGTCATGCCGCACGGCCGGGCCCAGCAGCAGAAGATCACGATCGGCGGCATGAAGGACGGCACCGTCCTCGCCTACCGGATCGAGATCCTGCAGGACAGCGGTGCCTACCCGAAGTTTGGCGCGTTCCTGCCGTCGCTGACGATCCTGATGACCCCGGGCCCGTACCGCATACCGCGGGCCGAGTCGTGGTCAACCTCGGTCGTGACCAACACCACGCCGGTTGGCGCGTACCGCGGGAGCGGGCCGACCGGAGGCCGCCGCCGCGATCGACCGCGCGATGGACCTGTTCGCCGACGCGGCCGGGGTCGACCCGGCCGAGGTCCGGCGGAAGAACCTGCTGCCCAAGTTCACCGAGCCGCACACGACCGCGTTCGGCGCCAAGTACGACTCGGGCGACTACGTGACCGCGCTCGAGAAGGCGCTCGACGCCGCCGACTACCCGGCGCTGCTGGCCGAGCAGGCGCGGCGGCGCGCGGCGGGCGACCCGCTCCAGCTCGGCATCGGGCTCTCCTCGTACGTGGAGATCACCGGCCCGGGCGGCGAGGCCGGCGGCCCGAACGAGAACGGCACCGTCGAGGTCCACCCGGACGGGACCGCCACCGTTCTGACCGGCACCTCACCGCATGGCCAGGGCCACCAGACGGTGTGGGCGATGCTCGTCAGCGAGGAACTCGGCATCCCGATCGAGAAGATCACCGTCAAGTGGGGCGATACCGACCTGGTGCCCAAGGGCGGCGGCACCGGCGGCTCGCGCTCGCTCCAGCTCGGCGGCGCGGCCGTCCAGCAGGCGTCCCGCGAGCTGCTCGACGTGGCCCGCGAGCGGGCGGCCGCCACCCTCGAGGCCGCGCCCGCCGACCTGGAGTACAACGTCGGGACGAGCAGCTTCAGCGTCAAGGGGGACCCGGACGTCTCGGTGCCGCTCACCAGCCTGGCCGAGTCCGAGCGGCTGTTCGTCCGCAGCGTGTTCACCGCGCCCGGCCCGACGTTCCCGTTCGGCACGCACGTGGCGGTGGTCGAGGTCGACGTCGAGACCGGCAAGGTGTTCTTCCGCCGGATCGTGACCGTCGACGACGCCGGGACCGTCATGAACCCGCTGCTGGCCGAGGGCCAGCGGCACGGCGGCATCGCCCAGGGCGCCGCCCAGGCGTTCCTCGAGGAGGTCGTCTACGACGAGGACGGCAACCCGCTGACGGCGACCTTCGCCGACTACCCGTTCCTGTCCGCGACCGAGGTGCCGAGCTTCGAGCTGGTGGACATGGAGACGCCGACGTCGTACAACCCGCTCGGCGCCAAGGGCATCGGCGAGGCGGGCTCGATCGGCGCCACCCCGGCCGTGCAGAACGCGGTGATCGACGCGGTCTCGCACCTCGGCGTCACCCACATCGACATGCCCACCTCGTCGCAGCGAGTCTGGCGGGCCATCAACGCGGCCCGGGGCTCGGCCGCCAACGGTTCGAAGGAGGCCTGATCCGGTCATGGAGATCAAGCTCACGGTCAACGGAGTCACGCGCAGCGATGAGGTCGAGCCGAGGCTGCTGCTGATCCACTACCTGCGGGAGACCCTCGACCTGCGCGCGGCCAACATCGGCTGCGACACCACCTCCTGCGGTGCCTGCACGGTGCTGCTCGACGGCGAGTCGGTCAAGTCCTGCACGGTGCTCGCCGTCCAGGCCAACGGCCGCTCGGTGACCACCGCCGAGGGCCTCGTCGCCGCCGACGGCACGATGAGCGTCGTCCAGCAGGCGTTCCGCGAGAACCACGGCCTGCAGTGCGGCTTCTGCACGCCCGGCATGGTGATGGCGTCGACCAGCCTGCTGGCGGAGAATCCGCACCCGTCCGAGCAGGAGGTACGGGAGGGCCTTGAAGGCAACTTCTGCCGCTGCACCGGTTACCACAACATCGTCCGCTCGGTGCTCGCCGCGGCCGAGAAGCTATCCGACGCCGCCCCGTCCGGCGGCTCCTCGTCCGCCGAGGTGATCGCATGATCCCCGCGTCGTTCGACTACGAGGTGGCGGACTCCCCCGCGCACGCGATCTCGCTGCTGGCCGAGCACGGCGAGGACGCCAAGCTGCTGGCGGGCGGCCACTCGCTGCTGCCGATGATGAAGGTCAGGCTCGCGCAGCCGGCCGTGCTGGTCGACATCGCCCGGGTGACCGAGCTGTCGGGCATCAGGCTCGAGGGCGACGAGGTGGTCATCGGGGCGACGACGCGGCACGCCGACGTCGCCGAATCGTCGCTGCTGCAGGCGGAGGCGCCGATCCTGGCCCACGCGGCCGCGCAGGTCGGCGACCCGCAGATCAGGCACCGCGGCACCATCGGCGGGTCGCTCGCGCACGCGGACCCGGCCGCCGACCTGCCGATGACGCTGCTCGCGCTCGGCGGCTCGGTCGAGATCAGCGGGCCGTCGGGCGTCCGCGTGGTCGGCGCCGACGACTTCTTCGTCGGGCCGTTCGAGTCCGCCCTCCAGCCCGACGAGCTGCTCACCGCGGTCCGGGTACCGCGCGGCGGCTCGGTGCGCTGGGGGTACCAGAAGTTCGTCCGGCGCGCCAACGACTGGGCGATCGTGGGCGTCGCCGTGTACGACGGCCGGGTCGCGCTCGCCTCCATGGGCGGCACCCCGCTGCGGGCCTCCGCCACCGAGCGGGCGCTCCAGGTCGGGCGCGTCGGTTGAGGAGGCCGCGGCCCTGGCGGCGGAGGGCACCTCCCCCGGCTACGACTTCCACGCCGACGCGGAGTACCGCGCGCACCTGGCCCGCGTGCTGACCAAGCGCGCCCTCGAGGGCAAGACCGGCTGACCCGTCACCCGACGCTCCAGCCCCGGACGCCCGGGGCTGGAGCGGGCCTCGGCTCGGGCCCGCCAGGCGCCATGGCACGATCCGAGGGGTATACGGCATCTCGGGCACTGGGCGCGGCAGCGGCCGCGCTCTTAGCTTTTAGCCATGACCTTCTCGCTTGACCTGCCCGCCGGCCCGCTGGCCGAAGCCGCGCTGACCATCGTCCGGACCTCCGAGAGCGCCTCCGTCGCCAATCACAGCCTGCGCAGCTTCTACTTCGCGGAGCTCCTGGCCGCCCACGAAGGGTGCGACCAGGATGCCGCCTTCGACCGTGACCTGCTCTTCGCGGCGACCGTCATGCACGACCTCGGCACCGGCGCCCTGGCCAAGGGCGAGGCCCGCTTCGAGGTGGAGGGGGCTGACCTGGCGGCCGCCGTCCTGCGCGAGCACGGCCTCGCCGGGCGCGACGTCGACCGCGTGTGGGAGGCGATCGCCCTGCACACGTCCCCGGGCATCGCCGAACGGCGCGGGTTGCTGGCCTACCTGACCCGGGTGGGCGTGGGCATCGACTTCGGCCTCCGCCCGGAGATCGCGTCGGCCTGGGCCGCGCGGATCCACGCCGCCTGCCCCCGGCTCGACATGGTCCGCTCTCTGGTCGACGCCATCGTGGAGCGGGCCGCGCGCTCCCCCGCCGCCGGACCGCGCTACTCCATCGGCGGTGAGCTGCTCCGCGAACGCCAGGCCAGCGGCATCACCGAGATGGAGCTCACCGCCGCCGCATCCCCCTGGGGGAAATGAAATCGCCCGGTCGCCCGCGGCCCGCGGAGCCGGGACCTCAGCCCGGAGCCGGGACCTCAGCCGCGGGGCCGGGATCTCAGCCCAGGGCGGGCGAGACCGAGGCCGACGGTGACGGGCTCGGCGAGGGCAGCTGCACCGGCGACGGCGCCAGGGTCGGGAAGGCCTGCTCGTCGGCGAGCGCTATCGCCAGCTCGCCGGCCGCGTTCGGGTGCAGCGGCGCCGGGTCGGACGGGCCCTGCACCCACGGGTCGCCCGTGCAGAGCTCGTGCCCGGTGAACTTGGGCGCGGCCACGCCGAAGCCGAACAGTCCGGCCCCCTGCGCGAGCACCGTGTTCAGCCGGCCCAGCCTGGCCAGCAGCACCCGCGCCTTCGCCTGGGTAATCCCGTACTGCCGAAGGCACCCGACGTTGGCCCCGAACGGCAGGTAGTACTGGTTCACCAGGACCGCCGGGTGCGCGGGGAGCCGGTCCAGGTCGCTCAGCAACTCGTAGTAGTTCCTGGTGAACGTGTCGAGGAGCTGGTCGAAGTAGGCGGTCGACACCTTGTCGTCGCAGACGGCCGAGGCGGCGCAGAGCTGGGTCAGCACCGACCACGACAGGTCGTCGGCGCCGACGCTGACGATGATCACCTTGGCCCGGGTGGCCGCCTCGGCGCGGGGCAGCTGCGGCGGGGCGATCTCGCCGTTGTACAGCAGCTCGGGCCCGATCAGGCCGTTCTGGATCGTCGCGCTGCCGCAGGCGAGGTTGAGCACGTTCCACTGGTTGGCGGCGGCCAGGTCGGCCGCGTAGGACTCGGGGGACCGGCCGCACGCCTTGTCCTCCGCGCTCGGGTTCGACCCCCAGGGCAGGCCCCAGCCCGCCGCGGTCGAGTCGCCGATCACCACCGCCTGGACGCCGGGCTCCGGGCCGCCGATCGGGGCGGGCTCGGCCAGCGGATCCACGCCCACCAGATCGTCGAGCGTCTTGACGCTGCGCAGCACCCTGGGCGTGCTGGCGGCGGTGAGCGCGATCCCGCCCACGTTGACCAGGCAGACCACCGCGATGCCGGCCACGAGCATCTTCCACAGCGCGGGCCGCTTGCGCACCGCCGCCACCGCGACCAGCGGAATCACCGCGAACCCGACCGCGATCAGCGTCTCCCAGACGAAGTACCGCTCCCAGCCGGCCGCCAGCTGCTGGCTGAACGTGAGCTCGACCCGGGCCGGCCCCTGGGCCCGCAGCATCTGCACCACCTGCGAGTCGATGGTGATGTGCTGAAGCGCCAGCTTGGGCCGGATCACGCCCGTGAACTGCGGTTTCGTCGCCATCACCTGGCCGAACAGGTCGAGCTCGCCCGGCCCGCGCAGGCTCGCGTTCGGCAGCGTCGCGCCGACCTGGGCGGTCTGCCCGGCAGCCGATACCGTCTGCAGCGGGGTGACCCTAAGCGCGAGCCATATTGCCCCAGCCGTCACAATGACAAATACAGCCACGTAAAACGCGGCCGTCCGAGCACGCGGCAGAAGCTGCGAAATCGTCCGATCCCCTCCTAGGCACCCGAAGCTGCCTAGATACCCATCGAACTAGGTCCTATTCACCAATTCACGGCCGGACGAGTTTGCGCGATCCGCAATTGCTAGTAAGAGCGAGGGCCGCCTGCCGCCCTGCGGCTGTCGAGGTACGAGCGGACGGCCGGGACCACGACCGGGCCTGCCGCCGCCAGCGCGGCCAGCAGCGCGATGAAGGCGCCCCAGTCCAAGCCCACCCCGTCGCTTCCGTAGGGGATGTCGATGAACGCGATCAGCACCAGCAGCAACTGCAGGGAGATCCCGGCGATCAGCAGCGGCGCGTGCGCGACCGGCACCGTGAACGGCATCCGCTCCCACGCCGCGCGCGCCCCGAGATAGGCGAGCAGCGCGAGCGCGACGAAGAACTCAAGCCAGAGCCAGCCGTGCCCGGTCGTCCCGCTGATGCTGGCGCTCCCGGCGCCCTCGAAGGTGTTGCTTCCCCAGGAGATGGAGAACCACGGCAGCCAGATCGAGATCATCGTGATGAACGTGCCGCCCGCGACGATCTTGTCGACGGTGGTCAGCCGGCGATGGTCAAAGTTGACGGGCGGCAGGCTCGACGGGCGCGGCGCCCGCGGGCCGCCGCCGACCGGGGGCTGGTACTGCCCCTGCGGGTACCCGGGCTGCGTCGGCCCGCCGGAGTTGTAGCCGCCCGCCGTGCTGTCGCCCTGGGGGGCGTCGTAGCCCGTCGGCGCGCCCGAGGCGGCGTAGCCGAGCGGCGCGCCCGTTCCCTGCGGCGGGGGGTAGCCGGCGGGCGCGGCGGCCGTGTGCCGCCGTCATCGACGCGCCGCAGTTACCGCAGAAGGCCGACCCCGGGCCGTTCGCGGTCTGGCATTGAGGGCAGTTCATTGGATTGACCTCCGCAAGTCTCCCGTGGGAGCTTCTTTTTGACTCTTCCCCGTTCGACCGCGCTACCTGGCACCCGCCCGCGTCACCACAGCACACGAATGCCCGATATCCGACTTTTTTGCCGGGCACGTCCGGGAGACGGGGAGTCATCTCCTGGAAATAGCTACGGTTGTGCGCCAAATCGTAGAGCAAGCGGCCGCTATTGCAATACCGCTTCCGCCAATACTTCTAAAGCGTTACCGTTAATTTCACAACACGGGTGCCACATCTCGCACAAAAAGTGTCATTAGCTCCCGGGGATGGGCCGCGATGACGTTTGTGCTCAGCCGCGGGTTGGGCCGCCGCCGCGCTGTGGCCATTCCCGCTTACCGCCGATGCCGCCGCTGGCCGATGATGTCCCCATGGAGACGGTGACGCTGCCCGAGGTGCGCAAGTCCGGCGGGCTGATCGGCGCGGAGATTCGCGGCCTGGACCTGACCAGGCAGTACCCGGACGAGACGTATCGGGCGATCCTGCGCGCCTGGGCCGAGCACGGGGTCATCTTCCTCCGCGACCAGCACCTGAACGCCGAGCAGCGGGACGCGTTCGCGTCGAGGCTGGGCGAGATCAGGGTTCGCCAGGAGCTGCGCAAGGAGCCCGAGCAGACCAAGGCGATCGGCGAGGGCTGGCACACGGACATGACCTGCCTCGACGAGCCGCCCAAGGCGACCCTGCTGTTCTGCGAGGAGGTGCCGCCGTGGGGCGGCGACACGCAGTGGGCGGCGATGGGCCCGACGTTCGAGGCGCTCTCGTCCGGGCTCCAGGCGACGTTGCTCGGGCTCGGCGCGATTCACGCGAACGTCCGCAAGCTCGGCTACAGCTACGCCCAGACCGACCCGCCGGAGCCGTCGATCGCCGAGTACGACGCGGCCGAGGGCCCGGTCCACCCGGTGGTCCGGCTGATCCCGGAGACCGGGCGTCGGGTGCTGTACGTGAACCCGGAGTTCACCACCAGGTTCGAGGGCTGGAGCCGACGCGAGTCGCTGCCGCTGCTCAACTACCTGTTCGCCTTCGGCACCCGCCCGGAGTTCACCGCCAGGTTCCGCTGGGCCCCCGGCTCGATCGCGATGTGGGACAACCGGCAGACCTGGCACTTCGCCGTCAACGACTACCAGGGCCAGCGCCGGGTGATGCACAGAATCCTGCTCGCGGGACCCAAGCCGACGCCGGCCTCCTAGCCCAGGGTGCGGTTTGCGGCGCCTGACCCCGACCGCTTTTCCCGCGCCGCCCGGATGGCAGGACGCACCAGAGTTGGGACTCGCCACACAGCGCAAGGAATTGCGAGTGACACGGGCACATTTCCGCGCCCGGTGACTAGTCATAACATCCTTAGCGATGGAAACTTTTGAAGGTTCGACCGCTGGCCAGAAGGCCGGGCTGGCCGCGCCGACCGCGAAACCCGGGCGCCGCCTGGGGATGCTCGCGCTGCTTGGCGCGCTGTCCGCGTTCGGGCCGCTCTCGATGGACATGTACCTGCCGTCGACTCCCACGATCGCGGCGAACCTGCACGCGTCCCAGACGCTGGTGCAGCTCACGCTCTCGGGCTGCCTGGCCGGGCTCGCCGTCGGGCAGCTGGTGGCGGGCCCGCTCAGCGACGGGCTGGGGAGGAAGAAGCCGCTGCTGGCCGGCGTCGCCGCCTTCGCCGCGCTGTCGGTCGCGTGCGCGGCCGCGCCCGACATCGGCGCGCTGATCGCCTTCCGCTTCCTGCAGGGCATGGCCGGGGCCACCGGCGTGGTGCTGTCGCTCGCGATCGTCCGCGACCTGTACGCGGGCGGCGAACTGGCCCGCGTGCTCGGGTCGCTGATGCTGGTCTTCGGGCTCGCGCCGGTGCTCGCCCCGGTGATCGGCGGGCAGGTGCTCCGGTTCACGAGCTGGCGCGGGGTGTTCGGCGTGCTCGCCGCGATCGGCCTGGTGCTGCTGGCGGCGAGCTGGTTCCTGCCGGAGACGCTGCCGCCCGAGCGGCGCGCCCGATCGCGGCTGCGACGGCTGGCGGCGGACTCGCGGACGCTGACCAGGGACCGCCAGTACACCGGCAACGCGGTGGCGGTCGCGCTCGGGAACGCCGCGCTGATCACCTACATCTCGGCCCTGCCGTTCATCGTCGAGGACGCCTATCACCAGTCGCCGCAGCTGTTCAGCCTGTTCTTCACGATCAACGCGATCGGCCTGACGTCGATGTCGCAGCTCGGGGCGCGGCTGGTCAGGCGGTTCCCGGTGACGCGGGTGGTCCGCATCTCGCTGCTGGCGATGGCGGTCGGCGGCGGCGGCTTCCTCGCGGCCGCCCTGACCGGGCATCCGCCGCTGGCGGCGCTGCTCGCACCGCTCTTCGTCTTCGTCGCCTCCTTCGGCATGATGCGCCCCAACGCGACCGCGGTCGCGCTCGCCAACCAGGGCGCGATCGCCGGCACCGCGTCGGCCTGGCTCGGCGCGCTGCCGTTCCTGCTCGGCGCGTTGCTCTCCCCGCTGGCCGGCCTCGGCGGCAGGGCGCGGCGACCGTCGCCGGCGTCATGATCGGCACCCTCTGCCTCGGCGGCCTGGTCAGCCAGCTCGTCATCACCAGGAAGAGCCAACGGGCGCAGAAGTTCATACGCCGTAGGGCGAGCCGCCGTGTTGGCGGCGAAAACACACTGGCAGGATGTGACTATGAGTGCTGATCAAGTCGACGCGCTGGTGGTATTCGGGGCTACCGGGGACCTGGCCAAGCTGGAGACCTTCCCCGCGCTCGTGGGCCTGGTCGAGCGCAGCGTGCTCGACGTGCCCGTCCTCGGGGTCGCCAAGAGCGGCTGGGGCATAGAGCAGTTCCGTAATTACGCCGCCTCCTCGCTGATGCTGAACAAGATGGACCCGACGGCGCCCGCCGCGGTCAAGATGCTCAACCAGCTGAAGTACGTCGACGGGGATCTGGACGACCCGCAGACCTATGAGTCGATGAAAAACGAACTGGGCGACGCGAAGAAGATCCTCTTCTACCTTGAGGTCCCGCCGTCCCTGTTCGGGCGGATCGCGGAGGGGATCTCCGCGGTCGGGCTCGCGGCCGGGTCGCGGGTCATGGTCGAGAAGCCGTTCGGCTACGACCTCGCGAGCGCGCTGGCGCTGAACGACACCATGCACAAGTACTTCCCCGAGGAGTCGGTCTATCGGGTGGACCACTGGCTCGGGCTTGACCCGGTCGAGTCGCTGATGTTCGCGCGGTTCGCGAACTCGATCATCGAGCCGCTGCTGAACCGGAACTACGTGCGGTCGATCCAGATCACGATGGCCGAGGCGTTCGACGTCGCTGACCGGGGCAGCTTCTACGACAAGACCGGCGCGATCAAGGACGTTATCCAGAACCACATGCTCCAGGTGCTCGCGACCGTGCTGGCCGACCCGCCGGACGGGTCGGGAATCGATTCGTGGATCTCGTCCAAGGCCCGGCTGATCGGCGCGCTGCGGCCGCTGACGGCCGCCGACGTGGTCAAGGGCCAGTACGACGGGTACCTGCAGGTCGACGGGGTTCCGGCCGGGTCAAAGACCGAGACCTTCGCGGGCGTTCGGCTGGCGGCCGACACCTGGCGCTGGGACGGCGTGCCGATCGCGATCCGGGCGGGCAAGTGCATGGCGGTC
Source organism: uncultured Actinomycetota bacterium (assembly GCA_963836195.1). Lineage (GTDB taxonomy): Bacteria > Actinomycetota > Actinomycetes > Streptosporangiales > Streptosporangiaceae > Trebonia. The sequence continues at coordinate 143,724 of CAWIIX010000012.1, forward strand.
ACCGCGACCGACGTGTTCATCGACTTCAAGCGCCCGCCGCGGGACGTGTTCGAGCTTGGCCACGTGCTCACCTCCAACGCGCTCCGGTTCCGCATGTGGCCGGAGAGCCAGGCAGCGCTCACGCTGGTCGGCAAGCAGCCGGGCGGCAGCTGGGCGCCCGAGGTCCAGGAGCTCACGTTCAACCAGCACCCCGGCGCCGACATGCGTCCCTACGACCGGCTGATCGGCGCGGCTCTGAGCGGCGAGCGCTGGCTGTTCGCCCAGCAGGACACCGTCGACGCCGCCTGGCGGGTGGTCGACCCGATCCTCGGCGAGGTCGGCCCGCTGGTGCCCTACGCGCGCGGCTCCTGGGGCCCGGACGCGACGTCCCTGATCCCGGGCGACGAAACCTGGTACAACCCGGTCGTGTAGCGCGGGTCCTGTGGCGCGCTGCCCTGAGCAGATCCGCCGACAGCAGCGACAGCGCCGTACCCTCCCGGCGGGCCTGCAGGCTGGAGTCATGACTCAGGAAACAAAGATCCCGGTCTTCACCGAACGGTTCCGGCTCACCCTGCTCGAGCGGCGCGTGCTCGTTCTCGACGGGGTGCTCGACGACGACAACGGCACGCTGCTCGCCGCCCAGTTCCTCACCCTCGCCGACGAGGACCCGGCCGCCGACATCGCGCTCTGGATCAACTCGCCCGGCGGCTCGGTGCCGTCGATGCTCGCGATCCGCGACGTCATGCGGCTCATCCCGTGCGACGTGGCGACGCTCGCGTTCGGCATCGCCTGCAGCGCGGGCCAGTTCCTGCTCTCGGCGGGGACGCACGGCAAGCGGTTCGCGCTGCCGCACGCCCGCGTCCTGATGCACCAGGGATCGGCCGGCATCGGCGGCTCCGCCGTCGAGGTCGAGCTGCAGGCGGCCGACCTGCGGCAGACCAGGGACACCGTGCTCGGCCTGATCGCGGCCGACACCGGTCAGCCGGCCGAGCGGATCTTCGAGGACTCCAGGCACGACCACTGGTACACCGCCGTCGAGGCCAGGGAGTACGGCTTCGTCGACGCCATCGCCGAGACGTTCGCCCAGCTCATGCCGTCGAGGAAGCGGCCCTTCGGGCTGACCGCGAGCATGCGCCGGGAGCGCGTCATGAGCAGCTACACGATCCCCAACGTGATCGCCGAGCACCCCCGCGGCGACCGGATCATGGACGTCTACTCGCACCTGCTCAGCGAGCGGATCGTCGTGCTCGGCACCGCGATCGACCCGGGCGTGGCCAACACGCTGACCGCGCAGCTGATCTACCTCGAGGCGCACAGCCCCGATCAGGAGATCAACCTGTACATCAACTGCGAGGGGGGCGACATCCCGTCGATGCTCGCCATCTACGACACCATGCAGTTCATCCAGGCCCCGGTGGCGACCTTCTGCATCGGCCAGGCGGTCGGCGCCGGGGCGGTCCTGCTCGCGGCCGGGGGAAGGGGCGGCGGGCGATGCTGCCGCATGCCCGGGTGATCCTGCACCAGCCGGCCGTCAGCGGCCAGGGCGCGATCCCCGACCTGATCCTGGCGGCCGACGAGGTGGTCCGGCTCCGCGGCGAGTTCGAATCGGTGCTTTCCTCGCACACCGGGCAGTCGGTGGAGACGCTGCGGGCCGACACCGACCGGGACCGGATCTTCACCGCCCGGGCCGCGCTCGACTACGGCCTCGTCGACCAGATCCTCACCGACCGCACCTGACGGCGGGTCACGGCGGCCATGGCGAGGGCGACCGGCGGCGCGGGCGCGCGGGTGGCGGCCGGAGCGGCGCGGCGCGGGGCGACCGCGGCGCGGGAGACGGCGGCGCGGGTGCCGACCCGCACGCGGGAGAGGCGGCGCAGGTCTTCGGTGACCGCGAGCGTCAGGTCGGCCAGCGTGGTGTCGAGCGCGCCCGCGAGCGCGGCGATCATCTCGCTCGACGGCTCCTTGCGCCCGCGCTCGATCTCGGACAGGTACTGCGGCGAGATCCCGGCCCGCTCGGCGGTCTGCGCGAGGGTCTCGTCGCGGTCGGACCGCAGCGCCCGCAGGCGATGGCCGAGCACCTCCCGCCATAGCGGCTCCGGCGCCTGACCCCAGTCCGGGAAGATCCCGATGATCTCAGCCATGACTCCACAGTAGAGAGCCCCCGCCGACGGCGAAAGCGCCGTTCACCGTGAGCGGAGGGGAGGGAGGCGGAGCCAGGGTCCGTTCGGGAGGATGATTTTGATCTTTTGGCTACGCGGTCAGCGCGGTAGCCGTGGTGAGCAGGAGGTCGACCGTGATCGGCTTGGCCAGCAGCGCGTCCGGCTCGGCGCCGTGATCGGCCGAGGTCAGGATCGGCGCGTCCTGCGGGTAGGCGGTGACGATGACCACCGGCAGCGTGGGTGCCATCTGCCGCAGCACGGCCGCGAACTCGAACCCTGACATGAGCGGCAGGTCGAGGTCGGTGATGACGAGATCCCAGGGCTGGGTGGCCGCGAGCGCAAGTGCGGCAGTGGGGTCGGCGATGTGGGTTACATCGAACCGACCCCCCTTGGCCAGCACGTGCGTGCAGAAGAGGGCGAACTCTGGATCGTCCTCTACGAGGAGCACCCGCCCTCGTGAGGCAGGCTTCCCGGCGGTCTGGTGCGGTGGTGGTGCATCCATGAAGCCAGAGTCTGCCTGGTCAGAATGTCGACCTGGTGGCTTCTGCGGTGCGGGACGGTTGCCGTCTTCCCGGGCTTATCAGGACGGGATGCCGGTCCGGTACCGGTAGCCGAAGCCGCGGACCGCCTCGATGGACGGGCCGGCGTCGCCTTTCGGGCTGAGCTTGCGGCGCAGCCGCATGACGCGTGTACTTGACCCGTTCCGGGCCGACCCCGAACGGGTCGCTCCAGGCCAGGTCGAGCAGCTTGACGGGGCTCAGGACCTGGCCGCGATGGCGGATGAGCGCGGCCAGCAGCCGGTACTCGGTCGCCGTCAGCTCGACCGGAACGCCGTCGACGACCACCTCGTGGGTGCCGAAGTTCACCCGCACGCTGCCGTCGTCGTAGACCTCGGCCGGGGCCGGCTCGGCCGCCTGCCGGCGCCGGAGCAGGACCTGCACCCGGGCGACGAACTCGGCGTTGCCGAACGGCTTGGTGAGGTAGTCGTCGGCGCCGCCGCGCAGTCCGCGCACCTTCTCGGCTTCAGGCCGTGCCCGGTGAGGATGAGGACGGGGACGTCGCTCAGGTCGCGGATGCGCTCGAGCACCGTCCAGCCGTCCATCTCCGGCAGCCCGATGTCGAGGACGACGAGATTCGGCTGGCGGGCGTGGAAGGCGCGCAGGCCCTCCCGCCCGCTGTTGGCCTCGGCCACCTCGAACCCACTCCGGTCGAGCACGGTCCTGATGCCGAGCGCGATGTCCGGGTCGTCCTCGATGACGAGCACCTGGTCGGTCATCGCGTCCCCACCGGCGACTGCACCGGGAGGAAGACGCTGAACTTGGTCCCCTCGTTCAGCACGCTCTCCACCTTCACGTCGCCGCCGTGCATCTCCACCAGCGCCTTCACGATCGACAACCCGAGGCCGGTGCCCGGCAGGCCGGCGATGCGGGCGTTGGATCCCCTGACGAACGCGCCGAACAGCTTGGCCACCTCGTCGGGCGGTATCCCGATCCCGGTATCGGAGACGTCGATCCGCCAGGTTGACCGGACGCACCGGGTGACCACGAGGACGAGACCGCCCGAGCTCGAGAACTTGACCGCGTTGCTGATGAGGTTGTCGAGGACCTGGAGCAGCCGCCGGGGGTCGGCCTGGATCGACGGGCCGTCGCCCGCGTCCAGGTGGATCGTGACGCCGACCTTGGCCGCGAGCGGCTGGGCGTTCCTGACCGCCTCGGCCGCCAGGCCCGAGACCGAGCAATCGGTCAGCTCAAGCGGCAGCCCGCCCGCCTCGAGCCGGTTCAGCATCAGCAGGTCATCGATCAGGGTGAACAGCCGGTCGGCGTTCCGCTCGATGATCTCGAGGAAGCGGATGCCGTCGGCCGACAGCCCCTCGGCCTCGCCCCGCAGTAGCTCACTGAATGAGACGATCGAGGTCAGCGGCGTGCGCAGCTCGTGCGAGACGACCGCGATGAACTGCGCGCGCTGCTCGTCCAGGTGCGGGTGCCCAGCGCTGGGCGGCGACCGGTCATCCGGCGACCGGTCGCCCCGCGACCGGCCCAGTTCAGACCTGGCCCGAGGCACTCCACCCATAACTCTATGTTTCCCCATGTTCACTCATAGTCAAAACTATTTCGATAACGCACTGCAACTGACCTGCACCTTAAAGGCAAACCCGCTGGCCACTGGCGTGCCGGAGGGTTATGTGCATGGCGATCACTGAACCCCACGGTTACACCGAGCGCGGTCAAGTGCGTGGGCACGCGGACATTCCCAACATTCCCAAGCAGGGCGCCGGTCACTCGGCGGAAAGGGCAGAGGCACCGGCGCGGACCGCGCGGCCGAGGGTCTCCGTCGTCATCCCGACGCTCAACGAGGCGCGGAATCTTAGTCACGTCTTCGCCGCTCTCCCGGCCGGCCTGCACGAGGTCATCCTGGTGGACGGGCACTCGGTCGACGGCACGCCCGACGTCGCCCGGCGGCTGCGCCCCGGCGTCCGCGTCGTGAATCAGACCAGGACGGGCAAGGGGAACGCGCTCGCCTGCGGCTTCGCCGCCGCGACGGGCGACATCATTGTCATGATCGACGCCGACGGCTCGACCGACCCGGCCGAGATCCCCCGGTTCGTGGCGGCGCTGACCTCCGGCGCGGATTTCGCCAAGGGCTCACGGTTCGCCCCGGGCGCGGGCAGCACCGACATCACCCCGCTGCGCAAGCTCGGCAACAAGTTGCTTGGACTGGCCGTGAACATCATGTACGGCACCCGCTATTCCGACCTTTGCTACGGATACAACGCATTCTGGGCCAGGCACGCGCCCGCCTTCGGGCTGCAGGCGGAGGCACCCGGGCAGCGCAAGGTCTGGGGCGACGGGTTCGAGATCGAGACCGTGCTCAACCTCCGCGCCTCCGCCGCCGGGCTGGCGATCACCGAGGTGCCGAGCTTCGAGCACGCGCGGATCCACGGCGAGAGCAACCTGCGCACCCTGCGCGACGGCCAGCGCGTCCTCCGCACCATCCTTACCGAGTGGAGGCGGGCATGACCCCGACCCGGCCGGCCAGCCCGGCGCGGCCGGCCAGCCCGGCGCGGGTGACCGGCCCGAGCGTGTCGGTGGTCATCGCCGCCTTCTCGTCTGACCGCTGGACCCAGCTGCGCGACGCGGTGGCCTCGGTCGGCGCCCAGCATCGCCCGGCCATTGAGACCATCGTCGTCATCGACCACAACCCGGAGCTGCTCGGCCGCGCCCAGCGCGAGCTGACCGACGCCGTGGTCGTGCCGAATGCGGGCCGGCGCGGCGCGTCCGGCGCCCGGAACACCGGCGTGGCCCGGTCCCGGGGCGAGGTCGTCGCCTTCCTCGACGACGACGCGTGCGCGACCCCGGAGTGGCTGGCGGCCATGATCGAGCACTTCGCCGACCCGGCGGTGGCGGGCGTGGGCGGCCGGGTGGACCCGCTGTGGGCCACCGCGCGGCCGAACTGGTTCCCGGGCGAGTTCGACTGGACCGTGGGCGCGTCCTACTCCGGCATGCCGGACGCGACCGCCCAAGTGCGCAACGTCTGGAGCAACAACATGGCGCTGCGCCGGGCCGCGTTCGACGCGGTCGACGGGTTCCGTGAGGACTTCGGCAAGGTTGGCGCCGCCTCCCGCCCCGAGGACACCGAGCTGTGCCTGCGCGTCACCAGCGGGAGCTGGCTGTACGAGCCGGCCAGCGCGGTCGGCCACTGGGTGCCCGCGCAGCGAGCCACCCTGCGCTACTTCCTCCGCCGGTGCTACAACGAAGGCAAGGGCAAGGCCCAGATCGCCATCATGGGCGGTGCCGCCACCGGCACGTCGCAGGAGCGCCGGTACACGAGGCGCGTGCTGCCCGGCGCAGTCCGCCGAGGGCTGCGCGAGGCGGCGGCCGGGGACCGGTCGGGCGCGCTGCGCAGCTTCGCGATCATCGGCGGCTTCGGCATGGCGGCCGTCGGCTTCGCCCTCGGCGGCCTATCGGTGTCGGTGTCGGCATCACGTCGAACGACGTCACCCACGGCGAGCACGGCGACCACCGAGCTGGCAGTAGCGTTATGGACTTCCGTCCGGTCAAGGTCTGCGAAGTTGAGTTGAGCGAGCCTGTGCGGGGCATCACCGCGCCGGGCCACGAGTCTGCCCTGGTGCTCGCCCGCTGGTACTCCGAGCCGCTCGCGGTGGTGGACATTCCGCTGTGCGACGGCACGGCCGACGCGGGCCAGGTGGCCCAGGCGCTCTGGCTGTCCGTTGAGCAGCAGGTCGAAGCCCGGTGTTCGGCCTTGGGGATGCCGAACACCGCGCCACCGGTGCTGGCCGCTGGGGGGCCCGCCAGCACCGGTGGCATCCCCGCCGCCCCGACGGCGGCCGCCGACGGCCTGCGGGCGCTCTGCGACGACGGGCTTCGGCTGCCGTCGCCGCCGCCGTACCTGACCGGCCGGAGGGCCACGCTGCTGAACGCCCGGCCGGCCAGCGTGGTCATCTGCACCAGGGACCGGACCGAGCGGCTGGGCAGCTGCCTGGCCGCCGTGCTGCGCCAGGACTACCCGGACTTCGAGGTCATCGTGGTGGATAACGCCCCCGCCGACAACAAGGTGGCCGACCTGGTGGCCGACCTTAACGCGGCCGGGACCAACGGCGTCCCGCTGCGGCACGTGGTCGAGGACCGGCCCGGGTTGTCCTGGGCGCGCAACACCGGGCTGCACGCCGCCTCCGGGCGGATCGTCGCCTACCTGGACGACGACGAGCACCCGGACCGGCACTGGCTGGCCGAGCTCGCGCGCGGGTTCACCCTCGGCCACGGGGTCGTCGGGGTCAGCGGGCTGGTACTGCCGGCCGTGCTCGACACACAAGCCCAGCGCCTGTACGAGCAGTTCGGCGGGCACAGCAAGGGCCGCGGCCTGGCCGCCGAGGTCTTCGACGCCGCCTCGCACACACGGCAGCACCCGCTGTACCCGCTGCCCGCGTTCGGCGTCGGCGCGTCCATGGCCTTCGACCGGGAGGCGCTGCTGCGGATCGGCGGGTTCGACGTGGCCCTCGGCGCGGGCACGCCCGCCCGGGCCGGCGAGGACACCGCGGCCATCTGCGACCTGATGCTCGACGGGGGCACGTTCGTGTACTGGCCGGGGGCGGTCATGTGGCACGAGCACCGCCGGGAGCTGGCCGAGATCGAGCGCCAGCTCGACGGCTACGGGTCCGGCCTCACCGCCTTCTACACAAGGGCGGTCCTGCGCGACCCCCGCCGCCTGCTCACGTTGGCCCGGCTGGCCCCGCGCGCCGTCCGCGACCTGCGCGGCAACGACTCGGTCCGGACGGCCACGATGACGGACGACTACCCGGCCACGCTGCGCCGCGCGTCGGTCCGGGGGATGGTCAGGGGCCCGTTCAGGTACCTGCGCAGCCGTCGGGCGCAGAGCCGGGTCGCCGCCGGCAGCGCCGCCCGCGCCAGCGCGGTCCGATCCGGAGTCTCCGCGGCGGCCTGAGCGGCGGCTTGTGCACCGGCCTGGCCACCGTGACCACAGCGATGCATGTTGGTCACTTCACGCATCTATCAATGGACGATCAGTCACTAGACTGACGGGGTTATCGGGACCAAGCGGTCAACGGGGGCGCAGATGAGCGGACAGTACCGGTCGGCCCTGAGAAACCTGGCCTGCCTCGCCGTTGCCGGTCTTGCGCTGTGCGCCTGCGGCGCGGCGGCCAGCGGCACGCCCGCCGGCCAGGGCACCAACGCTTCGGCTTCCGGTGCCCCTTCCCCTTCCTCGACCCGTCCCGCTTCCGCTTCGGTCGAGGCGGCCGGTAGCCCGCTCTGGCAGCTGAAGTGGCAGACCGACTTTCCCCAGCCGGCGCCGCTGGGCTCGTTCACCGGGTGCGACAACTACGACCGCACGCCCGCCGCGTTCTGCAGCGGCCTGCCCACGAGTGTGCGTCCGCAGTGGTGGGCGTACCCAACTGGATGGCCGGACACCGCCACCGAAGGGCGCATGCGGCTCGGCGGCTACTACGATCCCGCCCACACGATCTCGATCAGCGGCGGCCAGATGCATATCAGAATGTTCCGCGACACCGGCCCGATCCATTCGGCTACCGTGGTGCCCAAGGCGGCGATAGGGCTGACGGTTCCTGACGAGCCCATGTCATGGATCATGCAGAACGAGACCGCCCTCAACGGCGAGATAGCGCCGGAGAACTCGTCCGCCCAGCTGAACATCTCCTACGTCGCCGTTTACACGTACGCGGGAAAAAAGACCTGACGATCGCTCAGGACAAGGTCACCCGGTAGATCACGACATCGGCGTTGCGATACACGACCTGCCAGGCTGAGTCCGCTGCGACGGCCTGAGCGAGCTGCCCGTATCCGGCCGGAGCGCCGAAATAGCCGGCGTAGTTGCCCATGCTCTTGCTGAACACGACGTAGACGCTGGGGTGGCCGAGCGAATCGATCCACTGCACCACGTCGCCCAGGTTGGCCTCGTCAAGCCAGGAAGCCCCGCTCTGCGGGTCGGCGGGCATCACCTGGAAGTCGTAGGCGGCGTAGTTCGCGGCCTCGAGCCCGGGGAAGTCGTCCGCCGGGAGCACCAGCAGCGAGCCCGGCCGGGCGTGGTCGTAAAGCCACTGGCTCGCGGCCAGCTCCGAGGGTGTGAAGGCGTACACCGCGGTCGGCCCGTACAGGCCCTGCAGACCCGCCGCCAGCGCCACCGTGCAGGCCACGGCGCTGACCAGCGGGCGCAGCGTGCCTCGGAGCTCCGCGATCAGCTCGGCGATGAGCAGCGCGCACCACGGCGCCGAGAAGAGGAAGACGCGGTAGATCGCCTCCCCTCCGTAGCTCTGCACGCCCAGGACCACAAAGGGGCTGAACGCGAGGACCGCCGGGAGCGCCACCCGGCCGAGCGAGCGCCACCGCAGCGCGATGGCGGCGACCGCGCCGAGCCACATGCCGGCGGCGAGTACGTGGACGACGTCTCCCGTCCTTGCCTCCGCCGCCTTGTGCAGGATGCCTTTCGAGCCGGCCGCGTTCTCGAACACGTCGCCGCCGCTGAAGACCCCGCCGAACTGCGACGAGATAAGGCCGTAGTGCGGCACCAGGAAGCCGACCGCGATGACCGCGAACAGCAGGAACGCGAGCCAGCCGCGCCACAGCAGGCCCAGCACCGCGAGCGCGGCGATCCCGAGCAGCGCAATGTACGGGGTCAGCTGATGGGCCGCGACGATCGCGAAGTAGATCACGGCTACCAGCGCGACCGCGATCCAGCGCATCGCCGTGCTGGCGTCGGCCGGCGTCGGCCGGCCGCGCAGCAGGAACTCCCGCGTCGTGTTGACGAACCGCCAGCGGGAGTGCGCGGGGGCCGGGACGAGCAGCCAGCGGACGACGATCGCCATGATGCCCAGCCAGAGCAGGTAGCCGAACGCCTGCGGGGACAGGTAGTCCTGGCCCACCCAGGCGATCAGCCCCTCGTACAGCAGCACCGCCAGGTAGGGAATCCGCCGGTCTCCGGTGAGCAGCCGGAAGATGCCGAGCAGCAGCAGCGCGTCGGCCAGTTCGAACGCGACCGGGCCCCACGCCGCGAACGTCAGCGGCCCCACGCCGCCGAGCGAGCTGATCGCGGCGACCGTGGTGAACAGAGCCGGCCACTCCTGGTAGATGTTCGAGGTGTCGGTCACCCGGTGGTAGTGGCCGAACGCCTGCGCGACGCCGACGTGCTTGTAGACCCACGCGTACTCCGGCGTCCCGCCGTACAGCAGCGGCACCGTGGTGTGAATGGCGACGATCAGCGCGACCAGGAACGCGGCCAGCAGCCAGGTTCTCGGCCGGGTGCGACTGAGCTCCGCCACCATGCCGGCCAGCAGCGCGGCCAGGCCTAGGAAGAACCAGGCGTTGGCGCTCGCGAGCACCCCGTAGGACCCGATCGCCTGCCGCTGGATCTGGCTCACCCCGAAGGCCCAGGCACCCACCCCGACCAGCAGCAGCCCCGGCTGAAGGACCAGGATTCGCCTTACCGGCGCTCCGCGCAACATCGGCGCCCCCCACGCACCAGCCGCGCGGCGCATGACACCACCCCGATGACCGCGAACGCGTACAGCGCGGGCGGCTGCCAGGCCGTCAGCCAGATCATGGCCGCGCTGGAGATGGCCGTCGCGGCCAGGCTGACGACGAGCGTGAGCCCGGCCTGGACGAGTCCCTCGCCGCTGTCCACCCAGCACATCACCGCCGCGCCGACGGGCACGCAGGCGAGCAGGAAGGCCCCGGCCAGCCTCGGCCCGCGGCCAGGCACGGCGAGCAGGATGACGGCTGCGACGCTGGCGGCGATCCCGGCCCACGCGGTCAGTCCGGTGAGCGTGCACGGCTGCCGCAGGGCCGGGGAGCGCGTGCTCATCGGACTCGTTTCGCGGGAACGCCGACGTAGAGCGCGCCGGGGTCACAGTCCTTGGTCACCAGCGCCCCGGCCCCGATGACGGTCCCTTCGCCGATCGTCACCCCCGGCATGACCATCGCGCGGGTGCCGAGCCAGCAGCGGTCCCCGATGTGCACGTCGCCGTAGGTGGCCTCGCGCGTCACCTCGCCGTCGGGGGCGATCTCATGATTGGAGGTCAAGATCATCACCTGCGAGCCAAACATGCAGTTGTGGCCGATGACGATGCGACCGCGTCCCTCGAACCAGCACTCCGCGTTTATAGAACAACCTTGGCCGAGGCTGACATGCTCGGACTCGAAGTAGCAGCGCTCAAGCCCCCAGATCGCCGCGCCGAGCTGGACGCCGCCGAGGCGCAGCAGCGCTCGCCTGACCGGGGTGGGCAACAGCGCCGAGGTGGCCGGACGGCCGCGCAGCAGCCATCGGAGCGTCTGGCGCGCGTCGTTCGGCAGCGAGACCAAGCCCAGCCGCACCGGGTGCTCGGCTGCCCAGGCCGGAATCGGTCGCGCTCCGGGCAGACTTGTTTTGATGCTCATTGTGATGCCCTCCCGAACTCGCCTCGTCGAATGTGCCGCACGGTGAACGGCGCCACCGCTGCCGCCAAGGCGGCTTGGGTGCCCAGGTAGGCCCAGCCGACGGCGATCAGCCCCAGGTGCGGCAGAAGCACCAGGGCCAACCCGAGCAGCAAGATCCCGGCAATGGCCTGGAAGCCGGCCAGCAGCCAGACCCGCTGGTCGAGCCAGACCAGCGTCCCGTAGACGACCACCACGGCGGTGAACGGAGCGCTCAGCCCGATCAGCCGCAGCAGCGGCACGCCTTCCGCGACGTACTGAGCTCCGACCAGTTCCATGAGCGGGCGGGCGCCCGCCACGCAGACGATCAGGGCCGTTGCCACGATCCCCGACCACAACAGCAGGCTGCGCCGGAGCATGGTGCCGGTATGCCCGTGCGATCCCGCCGCCTCGACCACGAACGAGGCGGAGACGTTCCACAGCACCAGGGTGATGCCGGACCCGATCAGCCACGGCAGGGTCAGGTAGGCAGCCGCCGCGGGGCCCAGCCGCCACACCACGATCAGCGGCATGACCTGGACCGACGCGACGGAGCAGATGTTTCCCGAGTACTCAGCGGCCACGAACGAGAACAGGCGGCGGCGGCCTGGCAGGGTGCCGGGAACGCTGCCGTGGGCCGGCAGCGCCCGGCCGAAGAGAAACGAGTTCACGATCACGACCGCGACCAGCATCGGCAGCACCGTCGACCAGACCGCGCCCATCGCGGTCACGAACAGCACCGGAAGCAGCGCGATCCTGGCGATCACGGTAGTGATGTTCTCCGCCGCCACCCACGGCGCGAGCCGCAACGCGGTGAGGACCGAGTCCTCGAGCGCAAACACGGCGGCCACCGGGACCGCGAACGCGAACCCCGCATACTGCACCCAGCCCCCGGTCAGGACATGGCGGCCAAGTCCGCTCACGCAGTACACCAGGCCGGCCACCAGGGACAGGAACACGACGACCAGGTATGTGCGCGTCACCATCCTGGTGCCCAGTCTGCCCGCGGCGGGCAGCAGGCGGACGATGACGTTGCTGATGTTGAGCTGGGCGATCATGGCCAGCAGGGTCAGCGCCGCGATCGCGGCCGACGCCTGCCCCACGATGTCAGGCGGCCGCAGATGTGCCGCGACCGCCCAGAACACCAGGCCGAGCGCGTTTGCCCCGATGGTCGCGGTCATCAGCGCGAGGGCGTTGATCGTGAGCGACTTGGGGAGCTTCGGCAGTCTGCTCAGGCGCGCTGTCGTCATCGCCGCCGCGGGGGTGACATCCGGCGCGCGCGCAGGTACGCGAGCGGCCCGGCCACCATGCCGCTGAGCTCGGCGCGGGCCAGGGCGGGCGGGTAATCGTCGGCCCGGTTGACGCTCTTGGCCGACGATTCCGCCCGCAGCGACTTGAGCCACGCGGGCACGATCGCCGCCAGCCCCAGCAGGTGCCACGGATCGCGCATCGCCACCGCCGTCAGCATCGCGGTGAAGCCGAGCCCGTAGTCGTGAATCTGCTTGTCAAGTTCGGCCATCGTCGTACGGTGCTGATGCTCGATGATCGCGGTGGGCTCGTACCCGAGCTGATGCCCGGCCGTGAGCAGCTCCATGAACAAGGCGAGATCCTCGCCGCTATGCGTCGGGATCCCTGGTCCCAGCGCCTCGTCGAACCCGCCCGAGGCCTGCAGCACAGCGGTGCGGAACGCCATGTTCGCGCCGAGGCCGAACTCGCCGGTCAGGTACAGCGAGCGGACCTGCTCCTGGCCGGACCGCTCGTCGCGACGCCGCACCCGGAACCGTCCCGCCCGCGCGAAAGTAAGCGGGGCGTAACCCCGGTCCGGGCCGCTGCCCGACTGCTCGAAGAGGATCTGCGCTTGGGTCTCGAGCTCAAGCGGCACCACCAGCCCGGTGATGGCGGAGATGTGCGGCTGGCGCGCGAAGCGGCTGCCCAGCGCCGACAGCCAGCCGGGATGAGCCACAATGTCGTCGTCGGTGAAGGCGATGATCTCGCCGGTGGCGACCGACATCCCCCGGTTCCGCGCGGCCGAGGCCCCCGGCCGCGGCTCCCGCACCACCCGCGCTCCCTCGATATCGGCGGGCGGGGCGTCGGCGGGCCGGTTGTCGACGACGATCACTTCGTAGTCAGGGTGATCGAGTTCTGCCAGGCTCTTGAGGCAGCGGCGCAGCTCAGCCGGTCGCGCCAAGTTTGTGGGGACGACGACGCTCGCCCGCGAGAGCGGCAGCGGCGGCGGCTGGTGGGCCACCGGCCCGTCCTGCCGCCAATCGTCGCCCAGCTGCCGGCTGACCTCGCGCTCCTGCTCGGCCGCGGCGATCACGGGGTCGCGCAACGGGATCTCGATCGACCCGAGGGGACGCCCGGCCTTGCACACCAGGATCCACGCGGCCGTGTAGGGCGGCTGCTCGGAACGCGTGCAGTCGAGCTCCGTCAGTGGCCCGGCGACATCGATCACGGCGACGCGCACGGGAGCGGTCAAGTTCAGCATGGGACGCCGTTCCGCATGGTCTTTGTGAGTCCCCCGGTTCGGGCGGCGCCGCGTGGACAGCCAACGCCGCCGCATCACAGAATTACTTTAAGTAATCCGACAACTACCCTCAGTGTCTCACAATCATGCACACTCGCATCAACCGGCGCTCGGGCGGACAACGCATCCGCTCCCGATCCCGGGCCGCCGCCCGACGCGCAGATATCCTGCTCGCATGGGTGACAGGACGGTCGGCATCGCCAGCGATCTCGCGCCCTGCGGCGCGCTGCGCGCCGCCATCAACTTGGGCAACCCCGTGCTCGCCCAAGGCACATCGGTCGCGCCGAGAGGCGTGACGATCGATATCGGGCGCGAGATCGCCGCCAGGCTTGGCGTCGGGGTCGAATTCGCCTGCTTCGACGCCGCCCGCGACTCGTTGGCGGCGCTGCTGACCGGACGGGCCGACATCTGCTTCCTCGGGATCGAGCCCGCCCGGGCCGACGAGGTGGCCTTCACCGCCCCGTACGTGCTAATCGAGGGCGTGTACGCGGTGCCCGACCGGTCACCGCTGGCCACCGCGGCCGACGTGGACAGCGCCGGTGTGCGTATCGGCGTGAAACGCGGCTCGGCCTACGACCTGTTCCTCACCCGCACCTTGCGGCACGCGGAGGTGGTGCGGGGCGCGGAGGGAACCGAGGTGTTCCTCGCCGAGAACCTGGAAGCGGCCGCCGGAGTCCGCGAGCCGGTGACGGAGTTCGTCGGCTCGCATCCCGGAGTGCGCCTCATCGAGGGGCGTTTCATGGAGATCCGGCAGGCGGTGGGCACGACGAAGGCCAAGCGCCCCGACACCATCCGGTTCCTGCACAAACTCGTCGAGGAGCTGAAGGCGTCCGGCTTCGTCGCCGACGCCCTCCGCCGCTCGGGTCAGACCGCCCCCGTCGCCCCGCCCGCATAGCCGGTTAAACTGCGCCAATGCCTGGCGCCACCGACGACGGGGACGGTCTCCCCGTCGCGAACTGCACATTTTGCGCGATCATCGCGGGAGACGTCCCCGCGACAAGGATCCTGGAGACCGAGAACCTGGTCGCTTTCCTGGACATCCGGCCGTTGTTCCCTGGGCACACGCTGCTGGTGCCCAAGGCGCACTGGCGCCTGCTGTCGGATCTGCCGTCCGCGCAGGCGGCGGAGTTCCTCACCACCGCGCAGCGGCTGGAGCGGGCCGTCGAGGACGGGCTCGGCGCGGCCGGGTCGATGATCCTCGTCAACAACGTGGTCAGCCAGTCCGTGCCGCACCTGCACCTGCACGTCATCCCGCGCAACCCCAAGGACGGGCTGCGCTTCTGGCTCGGGCCCCGGCACCCGTACACGGCCGAGCACCCAGCCGCGGAGTACGCCGCGAAGATCCGCGCCGCGCTCCCTGGCTAGCGTGCGGCTGGCGCCGGCCGCGGGCTGGGGCTAATGCACGGGGCCGACCGTGACCGTCAGCACCGCGGGGCTGCCGCTGGAGACCGGTCCCGCCTGGTTGACGCCGCCCCCGGGGGTCACATCGTCGTAGGGGAAGGCGTAGCCAAGGCCGGCCGTGGTGGTGGCGTGCACGATTCTGGCGTAGTGGTTAGTCACCGGGTTGGCGTAGTAGTCGGCCGGGTTCTCACCGTCGGGCTGGTCGGAGTCGATGAGGAGGGTGCTGCGGTTGAACGCGGCGGCCAGCCGGGGGATGATCGCGAGCACCTCGCCGCTCGCCCCGGCCGTGCTGAACGGCCCGGTCGCGCAGCTGAGAATGTCGGCCGTGGCGGGCTGGGCGAAGGCACCCGCACCGGGGAAGGTGAGCAGCCCGTCGCTGACCTGGCCGGTCACGGTCCCGTAGGACGCCTGGGTATCGACGGTCAGCGTCGCCGACTCGTACATCTGCCAGACCTGGCTCACGTAGTTATCGAAGTACCCGGACAAGAACGCGACCGCCGGTGCGCCGCCTGCGGGAACGAGACATCGAAGTCCTTTCCGGTCGGAGGGCTACCGGAGAGTCACGCTAACCGCGGCGTCGGCCGCGACGGCCGTCCTTAAGGAGCGCTTAAGGGCCGGCTCAGCGACTGATAAGCCGCCTGCTCCCGCCGCGGCCGGTCCGGCGGCGGGCTGGCGGCGCTCCGGTCCGCAGCCACAGCTGGATCTGGGCGCCGCCGAGCGACGACCGGTCGATCTTCAGTCCGCCTCCGGTCGACTCGGCGACCCGGCGGGCGATGTCGAGGCCGAGGCCGGTGGAGCCGCCGCCGCTGCTGCCGCGCCGCAGGGCGGAATCCGGATCGCCGATCCCGGGGCCGGCGTCGGCGAAGAAGATGAGCACGATGCCATCACCGGAATGCAGGGTCACCGCGAAACCGGCGCCCTCGCCGGTGTGGTGGAACACGTTGCCGATCAGCGCGTCGGCGGCGGTCGCGAGATCAGAGCGCGGAACCGGCACCCTGGCCGGCCGGTCCGCGCCGGTCAGGTGACACGGCCGCCCCTGGTCTTCGGCCAGCGCCGACCAGAAACCCATCCGCTCGGTGAGCACCTCGGCCGCATCGCAGCCGGCCGGCTCCTCCGGCGCGGGCCGCCGGGCCGCCCTGATGATCAGGTCGATCTCCTGCTCGAGGCGGCTCACCGCGAGCCTGGTCTCGTCGGCCGCGTGGCCGGGGCCTAGTCCGGCCGCGTTCATCCGCAGCGCCGTCAGCGGGGTGCGCAGCCGGTGCGGCAGGTCCGCCGCCATCACCCGTTCGGCCGTGATCATCCTGTTCAGCCGCTCGGCCATCACATTGAAGGCGTGCCCCGCGGCCAGCAGCTCCGGCGGCCCGGCGAGCTGGCTGCGCGCGGTCAGATCGCCGTTGCCGAGGGCGGCCGCCGCGTCGGCCAGGGCGCGGGCGGGCCCGGTGATCCTGGTTGCCAGCCGATCGGCGACCACGACCGATACCCCGATCAGGGCCACCGCCACCGCCGTCATCACCGCCCACGACACGGCGACGCCGCTGGAGACCTCGGATGCGGGCAGGTACATCTCGGTCACCGCGAGCCTGCCGGCGTCGAGTGCCACCGGCTGGAGCACGACGTATCCGCCGGGCGCCGGCGCCGTGAATGACTCGGCCGCGGTCACGGCCGCGCGGAGGTCGGCGTCGCTGGCGTGCTGCGGGCCCCCGACCAGGGTTCCGCCGCGCAGCCGGTCGGCCGGCTGCGGGCCCGCCAGGTACACGGCAAGCTGACCTGCCTCGCCCGCCTGGGTGCTGGCGATGGCACGCTCGAGCGTCGCCCGGCTGGTGCTGACCGCGAGCACCGGCTCGATGGCCGCGCCTGCCAGCTGCGCGGACGTGAACGCGCGGTCGCGCGCGACGTCGCGCACGATGACCGCGAGCGGGATCAGGAACGCGATCGCGACCATCGAGGTGACGGCGGCCGAGACGAGCGCGAGCGTCCTTCTCATCGGCTGGCCCCTCCTCCCCCGCTCACTGCGGCGGGTCGAGCATCACGCCGATGCCGCGCACCGTGCGCAGGTACCGCGGCCGGGCGGCCGTCTCGCCGAGCTTGCGCCGCAGCCACGAGACGTGCACGTCGATGGTCTGGTCGTCGCCGTAGGACTGATGCCAGACCTCGGTCAGCAGCTCCCGCCTCGGGACCACCACGCCAGGCCGGGCGGCGAGGTAGGCGAGCAGGTCGAACTCGCGCCGCGACAACTCCACCGGCGTTCCGTCGAGCACGGCCTCCCGCCTGGCCAGGTCGATCCTGAGCCCGCCGACGCTGACGACGGGGGCCGCGCTCCCGGACCCGGCCCGCCGCAGCTGGGCCGAGATCCGGGCCGCCAGGTGCTCGCACGAGAACGGCTTCACCAGGTAGTCGTCGGCCCCGGCGTTGAGCAGCCGGATGATCTCCGCTTCCTCGTGCCGCGCGGTGGCGATGATGACCGGCGTTGTGGTCACCGCTCGCATCATCTTCAGTGCCTGCTGGCCGTCGAGGTCGGGAAGACCGAGATCGAGGACGATGACCTCAGGTGAATGCTGGCTGACCTCCCTGAGCCCGTCCAGCGCGGTACCGACCGTCCGCACCGCGTGCGCCCGCTGGGTGAGGTCCGCCGCGATCGCCGATCGGACAAACGGGTCATCCTCGATAATGAGCACACGGGCCATGAGCGGAACGCTATGCACTGGAAGCCCGGCTTGCGGCATTATTGCCGACATGACGCGGGCCCTCACCGGCCTGGCCGCCTGGCTGGCCGGCACTGCCCTCGCGGTCGGCCTGGCCTGGTTCGGCGCGAACATGGTGGTCAGGGACGCCGGGATGAGCCCCGGGGTCCAGGTGATCAACGTCGCGCCCGCGTCGCCGACCCCGCAACCAACGATCGCGCCCCCCTCGTCCGCGTCGGGCACCCCGGGCGCCCCGGTCGCGTCGGGCAGCCCGGCCGCGAGCCAGCCCGGGCGGAGCGCCGCGACCGAGAGCCCGTCGCCCTCGACGACCCCGACGGCCGCTGCGAACCCCGGCACCGTGCGCAGCTACACGCTGGCGGGCGGCCGGGTGGCGCTGGATGTCTCCGGTGACTCGGCCGCGCTGGTGACCGCCATGCCGGACTCCGGCTTCTCCGTCCAGACCTGGTCCGGCACGGACTGGCTGCGGGTCGACTTCAGCTCCGGCGCGCAGGTGTCATCGCTGATCGCCAGCTGGTACCAGCACGCGCCGACCGTCACCGTCGAGAACTGACCCACAGCGTCCCGATCGCCGGCAACCCGGATTCGCCGCTGCGGCCTACGTCAGGTAGATCGACCTTCTCCGCCGCGCCGCGAGTGCTTCCCAGATGAACGGGTATTTGCGCCATTACACAAAGTAACTGTACAGATTCGGAGAGTCGCCAGTGATGAAGGTGCCCGGCCCGGTGCGCGTCGCCGTCATCGACGTCTCCGACCCGCTCAGCGATCTCGACTGCGCGCGACCTGGCCAGCCGCCCTACGCCAGCGCGTTCATCCTCGCCTGCCGTTCCGGCCGCCCGCTGGGCATCGTCAAGATGCCCCTCCAGGGCACGCGAATCACCGCCGCCGAACTCGAGCCCGAACTGCGTCGCCAGCTTGGCGAAGCATGGTCCCGCGAGTCCAGCTACTCCCACGGCGGCGCGGCGAAGCTCGCCCGGGCGAGCGTCGTCGTTCCCAGCATTTTCGCGCGCGAGGCTCAGCTGCGACGTTGCGTCGAACGCCTCGCGGAGCTCGACCACCCCGACTACGAGGTGATCGTCGTCGACAACCGCCCCGGGGACGCGCCGCCAGCGAATATCGAGGGAGCGCGGGTGGTGCGGGAGCCGCGGCCAGGGGCCTCGGCCGCGCGGAATCGGGGGGCGTCCGTCGCGACCGGCGAGATCGTCGCCTTCACCGACGACGACGTCGCGGTCGACCGCCGCTGGCTCAGGGTGCTCGGAGAACGCTTCGCGCGCCAGCCTGACGTCGCCGCGATCACTGGGCTGGTAATGCCGGGGGAACTCGAGACGTCGGCGCAGGTCTTGTTCGAGCAGTCCGGCAATAGCCCTGACCGCATCTTCGTTCCGCTGACGTTCAAGCGCATCGGCCGCTTCCAGGTGCTGCGCCACGCTCCCGAGGAGGGAGGCGATCGGGTTCACTCCTTGTATGCCATCGGTGAGTTCGGGCTCGGCTCAAACATGGCGTTCCGCACGTCGGTGCTGCGGGCGGTTGGCGGCTTCGACGAGGCGCTCGGCATCGGGACTCCGGCGCGCGGTGGCGAGGACCTGGCCATATTCCTTGAGCTGCTCGCGCGTGGGTACCAGCTCGCTTACGAGCCCGAGGCGATCACCTTCCATTCCCATCGCGACTCGCTAGCTCAGCTTGAGGACCAAGTCCACGGCTACGGCATTGGCTTCACCGCGATGCTCACAGCGGTCTTGCTGCGCGACCCACGGCACCTGGTCGGGCTGGCAGCGGCGCTCGCGCCGTGGGCGCGGTCACTGCGCGACCCCGCCTCCGCCAAGCAGTCTCACCGTACGGAGGACCTCCCGAGCGGACTGGCGCGGGCGGAGCTGCGGGGCATGCTCGCCGGGCCGTTCGCATACCTGCGCTCACGCCAGGTCCAGCGGCGGTGGACGCACGACGAGGCGGCCGTGGGCGCGCAAGTCGCTGCCAGTTAACGCGGTGGCGCTAAAAATGCGGCTTCATTCTCCCGGCCTGGCCACGGCGCGGGCTGTCCGCTCGCGGATAAACGCCGCCTGTCCTCGCATGGCGTTCGCGTTAACGGACTCGCCGCGCTTGTCATACCGCCTAGCCCTTCGCTCCCATGACCTGGCATCGCGCTCGGTGCGGCGCACCTGGCTGCTAGCCGAACGCGGACCACTGAGGCGAGACCAGACCACGTAAAGGAGGATGAAAACTACGGCGGCCACTCCGAGGGCAACCACAGCCACGATGGCGCGAATCACGATTCGAGACACGACGCTCACTCCCCCTTGTCGAATCAAGACCTCGGTCGCGCTGGGTCGTCAAGGCGGAGGACGCGCCCGGGATTGTCCACCGACCAGCCCCGAAGGACCCACTTTCGAAATCTCATCGTCACGCATCGTAACATGCGGCAACCCGGATTCGCCGCCGCGCCGCCACGTCGCCGTAAGCGAGATCACCGACGCGCGCCGCACCGCAAACAGGCCCTCGCCACTACCCTTGGCCTCATGCCCGAGCAGTCGCGCTCCACCGCCGAATTGATCGTCGAGTGCCTGGAGAACGAGGGCGTCACGCACGTCTTCGGCATTCCCGGCGAGGAGAACATCCGCCTGATCGAGGCGCTCTCGAAGTCCTCGATCGACTACGTGCTGACCCGGCACGAGCAGGGCGCCTCGTTCATGGCGGAAACCTACGGCCGGCTGACCGGCAAGGCCGGCGTCTGCTCCGCGACCCTCGGGCCCGGGGCCATCAACCTGCTGCTGGGCACGGCCGACGCGACGACCAACTCCACCCCCGTGGTCGCGCTGTCGGCCCAGGTCGGGATGGACCGCAGCTACAAGGAGTCGCACCAGAGCGTCGACCTGGTCTCGATGTTCGCCCCGGTGACCAAGTGGTCGGCGCTGATGGCCACCCCCGGCGCGGCCCCGGAGATGATCCGCAAGGCTTTCAAGCTCGCCCAGACCGAGCGGCCCGGCGCCGTCTACCTGGCCGTGCCCGAGGACGTGGAGGAGGCGCCGGCGCCGTCGGCGCTGGCCCCGCTGCGGGTGAACGTGCCCCGGCCGGACGACCCGTCGGCCGAGCAGGTGTCCCGGGCCGCGCAGATCCTGCGCGAGGCCCGCAACCCGGTGGTGCTGGCCGGGCACGGGGCCGCGCGGGCCGACGCCAGCGCCGCGCTGATCCGCTTCGCGCAGGCCCTGAACATCCCGGTGGCGACCACCTTCCACGGCAAGGGCGTCTTCCCCGACGACCATCCGCTCGCGCTCGGCTCGGTCGGGTTCATGCGTCATGACTACGTCAACTTCGGCTTCGACCGGGCCGACGTCATCGTCGCGGTGGGATACGAGCTGCAGGAGTTCAACCCGGTCCGGATCAACCCGAACGGCACCACCAAGATCATCCACGTGCACCGGTTCCCGGCCGAGGTCGACGCGCACTACGACGTGGCCGTCGGCCTCACCGCCGACATCAGCCACAGCCTCGACGCCCTCGCCGCGGCGGTCTGGCGCAAGGCGCCGGCGGCCGGCGGGGAGCGGATCAGGGAGCTGCTGGCGGACGAGCTCGCCCGAGGTCAGCGAGACGACCGGTACCCGCTCGCCCCGGCCCGCATCGTGGCCGACACCAGGGCCGCCCTCGGCCGCGAGGACATCGTCCTGGTGGACACCGGCGCGCTGAAGATGTGGATGGCCCGGCTGTACCCGACCTACGCCCCCAACACCTGCCTGATCTCCAACGGCCTGTCGACGATGGCGTGGACCGTGCCCGGCGCGATCGGCGCCAAGATCGCCCGGCCGGACGCGAAGGTGCTGGTGGCAACCGGCGACGGCGCGTTCCTGATGAACTCCCAGGAGATCGAGACCGCGCTCAGGCGGCGGCTGCCGATGGTCATCCTGATCTGGGTAGATGACGCCTACGGTCTGATCAGCTGGAAGATGGACCTGGAGATCGGGCACAACGTCGACACCCGATTCGGCAACCCGGACTTCGTCGCCTACGCGGAAAGCTTCGGCGCCAAGGGCTACCGCATCTCCTCGGCCGGCGACCTGCTGCCGACGCTGACGACGGCGCTGGCCGACGACACCGTCTCGGTGATCGCCTGCCCGGTCGACTACAGCGCCAACAGCGAGCTCATCCGCAGCCTCGGCGACCTCGACGACTCTCTGTCGTAATGGCGGCCGGCCCGGCTGGCCGCGCTCAGCCCGCGTACCCCGGCCTCGCCCGGCGGGTACTGGGCCGCTACGCGTTCAGCTCGGCCTACCTCGGCTGCTTCGTCGTCATGCAGGTGGTCTACGCGCAGCTGAGCGCGCACGGGCAGTCGGAGCTGACCGCGTGGGCGAGCACCAGCGTGGTGAACCTGGAGCATGATCCGGTCGGCTCGCTGGTGGTGTCCGCGTTCGTCACCGGCGGGTCCCCGATCGCGTGGACGGTGCTGATCGCGCTGGCGGTGTTCGGCGCGAATCGCGCGCTCGGCAACGGCGCGGTCGCGCTCGTCTGCCTGGCCGGCCAGGTGATCGGCTCGCTCGTCGGCGAGGGGATCGTCGCCTACCGGGTTGACGCGGGCCAGTCGCCGTTCTCCGACCGGCACCTCACCGACGTCGGCCCGTCCTACGTGGTCATGTCCGCGATCGTGGTCGCGATCCTCTGCGGCGCGTGGGCGGCGCGGATCCTGGCGGTGATCGACCTGCTCATCCTCGCCTTTCCTGGCGACGTCTTCGGCGGCCTCGGCCGCCTCGACGTGGCCGCCGTCGGCCACGTGACCGCGGCGGCCACCGCGGCCGCCTGCACCGCGGCGATCATGGCCCGGCGGGCCCGCCGCGCCCGGCCGGCCCGCGCTGACCGCTGCGCGACTCGGGCGTGCCCGTTAGGCGTGCATCGCGACCTCATAGGTCTCGAGGTGCGGCGCCGTCAGCCCGGTCGCCGGGCGGCCCTGGTCCTGGACGCCGGCCGGCATCTGCTCGCGGGTCTCCCACAGCGAGACGATCATCACCTTGCCGGTCTCGGCGCTGGTCAGCACGTAGTAGCCCTGGAACCCGGGCTGCTGGCCGGCGCCGGGAAGCTGCTGCCGGGCAAGGCCAAGGAAGCCGTCGAACCCCTCGGGTCCTGCCTGGGCGGTGATCACGCGTGCGAACATCCTGCTCTCCTGCGAGGTCGCGAAGGTGCCGGCGGCTCCGGCGCTGGCTGGTGCCTGGCTGAGCCGCACGGCGGGACTCCACTAAGGTTCACATACCAATATTCGATATGTCAAATATCGGTATCGCAAGTCTGTGCGCTACGATGAACGCCATGCCCGACCTGGCGGAGACCCGCGCGATAGCCAGCCTGCTCGTCGCGCTCACCGGCCAGACCGCGACGCAGATCTCGCACTGCGCGGAGCAGTGCGGGCTGTCGATGGTCCAGGCCTCGGCCCTGCTGCAGATCGACGGGAGCATGTCCATGCGCGAGCTGGCCGCCCGCCTCGGCGGCCACGCGTCAAACGCGACCGGGATCGCGGACCGTCTCGCCGCCCGCGGCCTCGTCGAGCGGCAGGAGGACGCGGGTGACCGGCGGGTAAAGCGGGTGGCCCTCACCCCGGAAGGCGTCGCGACCAGGACCCGGAT
The DNA here is from genome assembly GCA_963836195.1 of uncultured Actinomycetota bacterium. Lineage (GTDB taxonomy): Bacteria > Actinomycetota > Actinomycetes > Streptosporangiales > Streptosporangiaceae > Trebonia. The sequence continues at coordinate 167,028 of CAWIIX010000012.1, forward strand.
GGCGGCGTGCATGCAGTCCGCCCGCTCGCCGTTCGCGCGGCTGTCGACGGCCCAGCGCAGGCAGCTGCACGAGCTGCTGCTGGCCGCGATCGAGCCCGACATCGACATGAGGGAGGCTCAGCGTCAGGCCGCACGACTCCTCGGGTCGATCGAGCTGGGCTAGGCAACGGCAGATCAAACCCGTCTTGTCGAACGGTCCCGGCTGACTCCACCCAGCCACGATCTCCTGTCCAGTGTTTTCCCGCGTCAGCGTCGGTGGCCGGCCATCTCGGGACTGCCGAAGCGCGCCACGTAGTGCCAGACCCGCTTCAGGGCCTGCTCGTCGTGGTGGCCGGACCGGGACGCGTCACCGACGAGGCGGGCCGTGAGCGCTCCGCCGCGGGCGAGCGATGCGCCCAGGCGCGCGAGCTCGGGCCCGCGGTACCCGGGGTTGGCCAGGAACGCGTCGGCGGTGACGGCGAAGCCGCCGTGCCACTCGACCGGGCAGCCCAGCCGATTCGCCCCGTCCTCGACCGAGGTCGAGCGGTAGCAGGGATCGAGGACCACGGCCTCGACGTCCGAGGCGATGTCGATCGGCCCGTGGACGTGCGCCTCGACGTAGTCGTCGAGCGGGTCCCTGTCGTCGGATTCGGCCCGCTTGACCAGGGACGAGACCCGTGCCGCGATGCCGAAGAGCTTGGGCTCGGCGGCGCTGTCGGGGTAGCAGAAGGTGGCGCGGGCGAGGCTGTCCGCCGTCAGCCGCAGATGGGCCGAGCCGAAGCGGGGCGAGCCGCCGACCTGGCGCCGCCGGAAGTTCAGCGACCCGTACTTAGGCCTGCTCGCCGGCGGTCCATCGTCGTAGGCGGCGCCGAAGATCCGGCTCTCCCACCGCCAGCGGTCGCCGCCCGGGTACGCGGTGAGGCCCCCGTTGCTCACGCGCGTCTCGAACTGCGACCGGTAGACCCGGTCCCGCGCCATCCGCTCAAGGATCGGCACCCCGGCTACCAGCCGGTCGGGATGAAAGTGGAGCGTCACCCGCCAGGACGGGTCGGCCGGGCCGCCCTCCGCCGCCCCGGCCACGTGCGCGAGCGCCTCCGCGTACCGGTCCCTCACCGGCCCAGCATTCACGAACGGCCGGGTCGGCCGCTACCCGATTACCGGCCGACCGGGTCGGCGCCCCGCTCGGCCGTCCGAGCCCGCTAGACGCCGAGCAGGTGCTGCCGCTCGCAACCGCGGGAGAGATCGGCGACACCCGGCAGCGCGAGCAACTGGCTGGCCGTCAGCGGCGCGGTCTCCTCACGCGGCGCCCAGCGATCGGCGTACACGCCCGCCGGGAGCCAGGAATCGTCCGAGCGCAGGCGCTCGGTCACCACCAGGCGCCCCACCCTCCGGCCGCCGACCTCGTCCACCCCCGGCACCCAGAACACCCGCCTCGGCTGGCCGGAGATCAGCGGCTCAAGGTCGGTCAGCTGGCCGCGCGCAACGTACTCCCACAGCCGATCGTCCTCCAGCGGGCGTCCGGTCAGCGGCGGGCGCTCGGCCGGCTGGCTGCCGACGCGCGGCATCACCAGGGCGCCGGGAACGACGGACGCGTCGTCCCAGGGCTCGGGCAGCCGGCCGTGCGCCGCCAGCACCGCCCGCACCTGCTGGCCGGCCACCCAGCCGAGCAGCGCGCCGTCGCGCAGCATGGGAACGCTTGAGCCGATCAGCCGCCGGACGCCGTCGTCGACCGGTTCGCCCGGGCGGATCTCCACCCGCGCCCAGTCACGCCGGTCCCACGGTCGGATGGCGAAGAGGTCGTCCCGCTCCATGATGAGGACGAAGAAACGGGCCGTGCCGCCGTCGCGGCTCATCATGACCATGGACCCGTACCGGTGCTCCGCGTAGTGCCGCCGGACCGCCAGCGGGTAGTCGCGGAAAAGCCGCAGGCAGGCCGCGAACACGGTCGCGCCTGACTGTGCGTTAGCCAACACAGCGTCGCTCCTTACTCGATCTGGGCGCCACATGCTGGCGGAGCGCCCGCCGGCAGACATCGGCCAGTTGACGTAGTTCAACGCGCCGGGTCATCGCCGGCGCCACGTCGCCGACCTCGGCCTGACTGCCCGATCACCCAAGCCGGGAGCAACAGGACTGTCCAGAATTAGTCAGACGTGAGCATTTCGTTCACAAGATGTAATCAGGTGTATACTTAACGTGTAACATCCGCTGGCGCGGCCTACGTCCGGAAACGGAAACCACGTAGGTCGCCCGCAGAACGCTACAGGTGGAGGCAAACGGTATGAGCTTCATGGACAAGGCCAAGAACGCCGCGCAGAAGTTGATGGGCGAGGGCAAGGAGGCCGTCGGCGAGCACACCAACGACCCCGACCTGGCCGCCGAGGGTCAGAAGGACCAGGTCGCCGGCGACCTGAAGCAAGCGGGCGAAAAGGCCAAGGACGCCTTTAAGAACTAAGGGTCAGACTCAGCGGGGTCATCCGGCAGCCCCGCGAGCCTTAGGTAAGCCGGGGCCAGCAGGTCGCGCAGGCTCTGGCCGCGGACCTCGAGCGGAGGCGGCTCGCAGACGCGGAGCAGCAGGTCGGGCGGGGTGGCGGGGCTGGGAGGGACGGCCCGCAGCCGAGCCTGGCTCAGCCCGGGCGACCAGAAATCCGCCAGTGACTCCTCGATTGCCCGGCCGGTCACGTCCGCCAGCGCCGCGAGGGCGGGGCTGTCTCCCTCCGGAGCGCGGGCCGGGCGGTCGGACGGCGCAAGGCCGGCCGCCCGGCCCGCCCCCTTGCCTCGCAGCGCGGTCAGCAGGTCGGCCCGGGCCTTGCCGCGCCAGGCCAGCATCGCGAACGGGTCGTCGTCGAACGCCTCGGCCAGCACGTAGCAGACCGCCGCCACGTGCTTGCACGGAACTCCCCAGTCCGGGCAGTTGCAGTGCATGGTCAGGTCGCGCGCCGACGCGGGGAACAGCGGGGTGCCCGCGTCGGCGAAGACCTGCTCGATCTCGGCCGGCATCTCGCCCGCCAGCAATCGCGCGCGGAACAGCGCCTGGGCGGCCAGCCGCGACTCGACCGCATTCCACTGCGCGGTCGTCAGCGGCGCCACCGTGATCGTCACCCGGTACGGCTGCGGGCGCGACCCCTGCACCCGCGCCGCGACCTTCCCCGCCGCGAGCGAGAACTCGAGGACCTGGCCGCGCCGGGCGTAGTTCTTGCCGCGCTGCAGCCGGCCGCTCATCCCCGTCCCGTAGGACTCGAGCACCTCGATGAACCGGCGCGACCACCACCGCTCGCCGATCGCCCCGCGCTTGCTCTTGGCCTTGATGCCGCCCTCGACCGCGATCGGCCCGGCCGAGTCGGCCCAGCGGAAGTAGCGCTCGTTCATGACGACACCCTGCTCATGACGACACCGCGTCCGGCGAGAGCGCGAGCACCTCGCGCAGCGCGGCGGTGGACAGCTCGGTCAGCCAGCTCTCGCCGGCGCCGACGATCTGCTCGGCCAGCGCCTTCTTCTGCTCGATCATCGCGTCGATCCGCTCCTCGAGCGTGCCCACGCAGACGAACTTGCGCACCTGGACGTCGCGCCGCTGGCCGATGCGGAACGCCCGGTCGGTGGCCTGGTCCTCCACCGCCGGATTCCACCACCGGTCGATGTGGATGACGTGGTTGGCCGAGGTCAGGTTGAGGCCGGTGCCGCCCGCCTTGAGCGACAGCAGGAACAGCAGCGGCTCGTCCGCCTCCTGGAACCGGGCCACCATCGCGTCCCGCTGCTTCTTGGACGTGCCGCCGTGCAGGAAGAGCACCTGGCAGCCGGTCCGCGCGGCCAGGTACGGCTGCAGCATCCGGCCGAACTCGGCGTACTGGGTGAAGCAGAGCGCCCGGTCCCCGTCGGCCACGATCTCCTCGCAGATCTCCTCGAGCCGGGCCAGCTTGCCCGACCGCCCGGCCAGCCGGGAGCCGTCGCCGAGCAGGTGCGCCGGGTGGTTGCAGACCTGCTTGAGCCGGGCCATGGCGGCCAGCACGAGGCCGCGGCGGCCGATGTCATCGGACGCGTCCTCGATCCGCGACATCATGTCGGTGACGGTCGCCTGATACAGGGTCGCCTGCTCCTGGGTCAGGTTGCACCAGACCTTCATCTCCTGCTTCTCGGGCAGGTCGGAGATGATCGACTTGTCGGTCTTGAGCCGCCGCAGCACGAACGGCTCGGTGATCCGGCGCAGCTGCCGGGCGGCCTCGGCCGAGCCGTGCCGCTCGACCGGCACCGCGTACCGCTCGCGGAACGACTTCGCCGACCCGAGCAGGCCGGGGTTGGCGAACTCCATGATCGACCACAGCTCGGAGAGCCGGTTCTCGACCGGCGTGCCGGTCAGCGCGATCCGCGATGCCGCGGGCAGCGACCGGACCGCCTTCGCCTGCTGGCTGAGGTGGTTCTTGATCGCCTGGGCCTCATCGCACACCACCCGCGCCCAGCGCACCTGCGACAGCGCCGCAAGGTCCCGAGCCGCGGTCTGGTAGGTGGTGATCACCAGGTCGGCGGCGGCGGCCTCCGCCGCCAGCTCGGCCCCGGTCAGCCGGTCGGCGCCGTGGTGGACGTGCACCTTCAGGCCCGGGGTGAACCGCTCCGCTTCCCGTTGCCAGTTCCCGGTCAGCGACATCGGGCAGATGAGGAGGCTGGGGGCCGGAAGATCAAAATCTGGATTTTCCCGAACGGACCGCGTCTTCGCCCGGTCCGCCCATAGCAGCGACAGCAGCTGGACCGTCTTCCCGAGGCCCATGTCGTCGGCCAGGATGGCACCGACGCCGAGCCCGCCGAGGAACGACAGCCACGACAGCCCCCGCTGCTGATACGGCCGCAGCTCCCCGTGGAATCCATCAGGAGTCTGCATCGGGTCCAGCCGCCGGTCGGCCTCCCCGGACAGCAGGTCGCCCAGCCATCCGTCGGCGTCGACCGAGGTCAGCGCCAGCTCATCGAGGCCCGCGCCCGCGCCGATGGCGGCCGTCAGCACCTCGGCGGCGGTCATCGTCCCCGACCGGCCGCCCTCGAAGAACTTCAGCGCCGCCTTCAGGTGCCGGTCGTCGAGCTCGACCCACTGGCCGCGGATCCGGACCAGCGGGACCTTGAGCCGGGCGAGCTCGGCCAGCTCGGCCGGCGACAGCACCTCGTCCCCGACCGCGAGGTCGTACCGGAAGTCGACGAGGTCCTGCAGGCCGAACCGGCTCGGCCCGGCCGACGGGGACGAGCCGGTCGACGACTTGGCGGTCAGCTTCAGCCCGAGCCGCGCCCGGCGCGCCCAGTCCGGCAGCAGCACCCCGAACCCCGCGCCCGACAGCAGCGGGCCGGTCTCGCGCAGGAAGTCGAGCGCGCCCGCGGTGTCGAGCATCAGCCGGGTCGGCGCGGCCTCCCGCAGGGCCCCGTCGAGGGCCGGGAACAGCCGCGCGGCCGCGCCCAGCCCGGCCAGCAGCTCCTCCTCCGGGTCGGCGTCGCCCAGCCAGCCAGCCGAACCCGGCCCCGTCCCACACGTCCAGCGCCGGCACCATCAGGCTCGGGTCTTCGGCCGACTGCAGCGAGAGCTCGACCTGCCAGTCCCCGTCGCCGTAGGCGTCGGCTCCGGAGCCTTTCCCCGGCGTCGGCGTGCCGTCGGCGTCCGGCTCCGGCGGGCCGGGATCGGGCGGCTCGACCAGCCGGAAGCAGGTCCGCACCGGGCCGGCCGGCCGCGCGGCGGCGGCCAGCCACTCCGCGAACGCGGACGTCAGCTCCCGTGCCTCGCGCTCGTCGGCCGCGCCTGCCACCTCGACCAGGGGATCGGAGCCGGTCAGAGACGCAACGGTCCGTTCGATAAAAGGGGTTTGGGCGGGGCGCCGACCGCGCCGGGCGGGCAGCAGAGCACCCGGCAGCCGGGTGCGGGCGGTCGCGTCCGCCAGCGCGTCGAGCATGCCCGCCAGCAGCGGGCCGGGCGCGGTGTCGGCCGCGGACCGGCAGGCGGCCGGGATCGCGGCCGCGAGCTCGCGGGCGCGCTGCGCGTCGGCGGCCGACAGCACCGGCCGCCAGCGGGCCGCGTACCCGCCGTCCTCCGGCGTCAGCGCGGGCAGCACCCGGCCGCGCGAGACCAGGTCGTCGGCGAACCGCGCGATCGCCGCCAGATACCCGATCGACCCGCCAACAGCGAGCTCCCCGTCGACGACGCCGCCCGAACCCAGGCCGCCGGAGCCTCGGCCGACGACGGCCACGCCGGCGGACCCGAGCTCAGAGGGGGCCGGGACGGCGGAGATCAGATCGCCGGTCGCCCGGCCGCCGGACGCCAGATCGGCTAGCGCCGGCAGCAGCGTCATCGCGGCGGGCGGCTCGAAGACCAGCACCGGGACCCGCCACGCGGCCAGCGCGACGCGCCCGGCGGCCGGGGCAGCCGGCGGATCTCCGGCCGACGGGCGGACGAGCTCAGGCGAGGCGAGCGGGCCGTCGCCGACGGACGGCAGCCGCAGCGTGAGCTCGTCATCGACCGCCTTGGCGGCCAGGTCCCCAGCCCCGGCCGCGGCCAGCGCGTCCGCCAGCTCGCCGGGCGCGACCGCGAACGGGTGCGGGCGGGGCGCACGCGACGACCGCCCGGCGCGCGGCGAAGCCAGCGCCGGCCGGGCGGAATCCTCCGCCCACACCTGCAAGGCGCCGTAGGCCCAGATTCCGTGAATGACCAGCATCGACTACACCCCTCAGCGCAACCAGGCTAGCAGCGCCCGCCGCCCGCCTCCGCCGCTTTCCGAGTCGATCCCTGGCCGCATGCCCGTCAGGCCCTCACACCGGTTGAGCGCTTGATGATCGTCATGCACTCAGCTTCGCGGCATCCCCGGGCCCGCCCGCAAGGTCGGCCGGACCGGGGGCGCGGACGGGGTGTTGTCAGCGATCGGCGAGCCGCCCGGCGCTCATGAGTTACTCGGGTTGGCGTGCAGCACGGCGACCACTGCTGCCTGCGAGCGGTGGTGCAGGCCGAGCTTCATGAGCAGTGACGAGACATAGTTCTTGGCGGTCTTCTCGGCCAAGAACATCCGCTCCCCGATCTCACGGTTGGTAAGCCCTTCGCCGATCAGGTCGAGCACCCGCTTCTCCTGCGCGGTCAACGACGCCACGTGGTCGTCGCTCTGACCGCTGCCCGGGGCTCCTCCCCGCAACTGCGCAATGATCCGCTGCGCGGCAGCCGCGTCGAGTATGGATTTTCCGGTAGCGACGACGCGCACCGCCTCCACCACCTCCCGCACGGGTGTGCCCTTCAGCAAATAGCCCGCGGCGCCCGCCAGGACCGCGCCAAGCAGAGCCTGGTCGTCCTCGTACGCGGTGAACATCAGGCACGCCACCTCCGGCAGCATCGACCTGATGTCACGGCACGCGGAGATGCCGTCGCCATCCGGCAGGCGCACATCGAGGACGGCCACCTGCGGGCGCACCGCGGGCAGTCGCACGAGAGCCGAGGCAACGGTCGCGGCGTCGCCGACCACTTCGATGTCGGCCTCGGCCGACAGGATCATCCGCAGTCCCAGCCTCATCACCTCGTGATCCTCCAGCAAGAACACGCGAATCTTCTGCTGCCCGCTGTCCTGGTGACTTGGGCCGGTCTCTTCCATGCGACTCCCTCCAACCGGCAACGCCAATCACTTTAAGTGATTACCTCGATACTATGTGTAGACGACACCAGGCTTGCGGAATGAATTCATCCCGCCCTCAAGGGTCACTCCGCTCCCACGGGCCGCGTCAGGAGCCGACGTAGGCGGCGAGGTGCTCGCCGGTGAGGGTGGAGCGGGCGGCGACCAGGTCGGCCGGGGTGCCTTCGAAGACGACCTGGCCGCCGTCGTGGCCGGCCCCGGGGCCGAGGTCGATGATCCAGTCGGCGTGCGCCATCACCGCCTGGTGGTGCTCGATGACGATCACCGACTTGCCCGACTCGACCAGCCGGTCAAGCAGCCCGAGGAGCTGCTCCACGTCGGCCAGGTGGAGACCGGTGGTCGGCTCGTCGAGGACGTAGACGCCGCCCTTGTCGGCCAGGTGGGTGGCCAGCTTGAGCCGCTGGCGCTCGCCGCCGGACAGCGTGGTGAGCGGCTGGCCGATGGTGAGGTAGCCGAGCCCGACGTCGGCCAGCCGTTCGAGGATGGCGTGCGCGGCCGGGGTGCGCGCGTCGCCCGCCCCGAAGAACTCCCCCGCCTCGGTCACCGACATCGCCAGCACCTGGCTGATGTCGCGGCCGCCGAGGCGGTACTCGAGCACCGCCTCGTCGAACCGCTTCCCGTCGCACACCTCGCACACGGTGGCGACGCCGGCCATCATCGCCAGGTCGGTGTAGATGACGCCCGCGCCGTTGCAGTTGGGGCAGGCGCCCTCGGAGTTGGAGCTGAACAGCGCCGGCTTCACCCCGTTGGCCTTCGCGAACGCGGTCCGGATGGGGTCGAGCAGCCCGGTGTAGGTGGCCGGGTTGCTCCGCCGGGAACCGCGGATCGGGGCCTGGTCGACCGTCACCACCCCGTCCCGGCCGGACACCGAGCCGCCGATCAGCGAGCTCTTGCCCGAGCCGGCCACGCCGGTGATGACGGTGAGCACCCCGAGCGGGATGTCGACGTCGACGTCGCGCAGGTTGTGCGTTGCCGCGCCTCGGACCTCGAGCTGGCCGACGGGCTCGCGCACCCTCTTCTTGAGCGCGGCCCGGTCGTTGAAGTGACGGCCGGTGACGGTGCCGCTGGACTGCAGCCCGGTGACGGTGCCCTCGAAGCAGACGGTGCCGCCGGCCGCGCCCGCGCCGGGTCCGAGGTCGACGACGTGGTCGCCGATCACGATCGTCTCCGGCTTGTGCTCCACCACCAGCACCGTGTTGCCCTTGTCCCGCAGCCGCAGCAGCAGGCCGTTCATCCGCTGGATGTCGTGCGGGTGCAGGCCGATCGTGGGCTCGTCGAAGACGTAGGTGACGTCGGTCAGGGAGGAGCCGAGGTGCCCGACCATCTTGACCCGCTGGGCCTCGCCGCCCGACAGCGTGCCCGACGACCGGTCGAGCGAGAGGTAGCCGAGCCCGATCTCGGCGAACGAGTCAAGGAGCTGGCCGAGCGCGGTTAGCAACGGCGCCACCGACGGCTCGTCGATGCCGCGGACCCAGTCGGCCAGGTCGGTGATCTGCATCGCGCACGCGTCGGCGATGCTGACCCGGTTGATCCTGGACGAGCGGGCGGCCTCGCTGAGCCGGCTGCCGTCGCACTCGGGGCAGCTGGTGAACGTGACCGCCCGATCGGCGAACGCCCGGATGTGCGGCTGCATCGAGTCGGGGTCCTTGGACAGGATCGACCGCTGCAGCCGCAGGATCAGGCCCTCGTAGGTCTGGTTGATGCCGGCGATCTTCATCCGGACCGGCTCGTGGTAGAGCAGGTCCTGCAGTTCCTTCTTGGTGAACTTGCGGATCGGCTTGTCCGGGTCGTAGAACCCCGACTCGGTGTAGAGCCGATAGCCCCAGCCGCCCGTCGTGTAGCCGGGGATCGTGAGCGCGCCCTCGTTCAGCGACTTGCTCTCGTCGTAGAGCTGCGACAGGTCGATGTCGGAGACCGTGCCGCGGCCCTCGCAGCGCGGGCACATGCCGCCGGTGACGCTGAAGCTGCGCCGCTCCTTGACCGTCTTCCCGCCGCGCTCGAACTTGACCGCGCCCGCGCCGCTGATCGAGGCGACGTTGAAGGAGTACGCCTGCGGCGATCCGATGTGCGGCTGGCCGAGCCGGCTGAACAGGATCCGCAGCAGCGCGTTGGCGTCGGTGACGGTGCCGACGGTGGACCGGGGATCGGACCCGATCCGCTGCTGGTCGACGGTGATCGCGGTGGTCAGGCCCTCAAGAACGTCGACGTCGGGCCGCGCCAGCGTCGGCATGAAGCCCTGCACGAAGGCGCTGTAGGTCTCGTTGATCAGCCGCTGCGACTCGGCCGCGATCGTGCCGAACACCAGCGAGCTCTTGCCCGAGCCGGAGACGCCGGTGAACACCGTCAGCGCGCGCTTCGGGATCTCGACGCTGACGTCCCTGAGGTTGTTGACGCGGGCGCCGACCACCCGGATCACATCGTGGCTGCCGCCAGCGGCCTGCGCGGGCGGGTGCGCGGCCGCCTTGGCGGTCGTCCGTGGGCTCATTCGCTCACGCTACCCGCGGCCCGCTGGTCGGCGCTTCTCGATTCCTGATCGGCTGGCTGGCGGCCGGCTGGCCGCCAGCGGGGGCGGAGACCTGGATCACACCGGCCGGACCCCGTGTGCAAACGGAAAAGTTAGGATAGCCTAACCACACTAAGCGGGTCGGAGTGAGGAGTGGCGACGGCGTGTTCGCATGTATCTGCCGTGCAGTGACGAGTGAGCGGGTGAGCACGGCGATCGACAACGGCGCTGCCACCGTCGAGGCGGTCTCCAGCGCCACCGGCGCCTGCACCGGGTGCGGCACCTGTCGGGACCGGATCGAGAACATGATCGACGAGCGCGCGCGGCAGTGCCCGCTGAAGGCGCTGCAGACCGCCTGACCGCCGAAGGCGCCGAGCTCGCCCGACGCGCTGGCGCACCCGGCCGATTACAGACGGTTAGGGTATTGGTATGCGTGGAGACGATCGGGTACTTGAATTCCTTAACGAACAGCTGACAGCCGAGCTCACGGCCATCAACCAGTACTTCCTGCACTACAAGATGCAGGAGAACTTCGGCTGGGTGAAGCTGGCCAAGCACACCCGGGCAGAGTCAATCGACGAGATGCGGCACGCCGAGACCCTGGCCGACCGGATCCTCTTCCTCGACGGGCTGCCGAACTTCCAGCGCCTGTTCCCGCTGCGTATCGGCCAGACGATCGGGCAGATGTTCGAGGCGGACCTGGCGGTGGAGATGGAGGCGGTGGAACGGCTCCGGCGCGGCATCGAGTACATGCGCGGCATGGGCGATGTGACCAGCGCGAACATCTTCGAGGCGATCCTCGGCGACGAGGAAGAGCACATTGACTACCTGGAGACCCAGCAGGGGCTGCTCGCGCAGCTCGGCGAGCAGCACTACGTGGCCCAGCTGATCAAGCAGCCCGACGACGACTGACGCCGGCGCCGACCCGCGCCGGACTCAGCCCGCAGCGGGCGCCCGCCCGCGCCCGCGCCGGGCGCGGGTGGGCGTCGGCCGTCAGCGACCGGTTAGGCCGGGACCATGCCGTGCGGGTCGATGACGAACTTTCGCGCCGCGCCCTGGTCGAAGTCCCGGTAGCCCTCTGGCGCCCGGTCGAGCGGGATCACGGTGGCGTTGACCGCGTACGCGATGTGCGCCTTGTCGCGCAGGATCGACATCATCAGCCCGCGGTGGTACATCATGACCGGGCACTGGCCGGTGACGAAGTAGTGCGACTTGGCCCAGCCGAGCCCGAGCCGGACCTTGAGCGAGCCGATCTTGGCGTCCTCGTCGATGCCGCCGGGGTCGCCGGTCACGTACAGGCCCGGGATGCCGATGCCGGCGCCAGCCCGGGCCACCGTCATGACGTCGTTGAGCACGGTGGCCGGCGCCTCGCCCGCGCCCGCCCCGTGCCCGCGCGCCTCGAACCCGACGCAGTCGACCGCCGCGTCGACCTCGGGCTCGCCGATTATCTGCTCGACCTGGTCGCCGATCGAGGCGTCCTTGGTCAGGTCCACGGTCTCGCAGCCGAAGCTGGCGGCCTGCTTGAGCCGGTCGGCGTTCATGTCCCCGACGATGACGACCGACGCGCCCAGCAGCTGCGCCGAGTACGCGCAGGCCAGGCCCACCGGCCCTGCCCCCGCCACGTACACCGTCGACCCGGTGGTAACGCCGGCCGTGTAGGCGCCGTGGTACCCGGTCGGGAAGATGTCGGACAGCATCGTCAGGTCACGGATCTTGGCCATCGCCTGGTCCTTGTCCGGGAACTTGAGCACGTTGAAGTCGGCGTACGGGACCATCACGTATTCGGCCTGCCCGCCGACCCAGCCGCCCATGTCCACGTACCCGTAGGCCGACCCTGGCCGATCCGGGTTGACGTTCAGGCAGATGCCGGTCTTGCGCTCCTTGCAGTTGCGGCAGCGGCCGCAGGCGATGTTGAAGGGCACGCTGACGAGGTCGCCGACCTTGATGAACTCGACGCCGGGTCCGGCCTCGACGACCTCGCCGGTGATCTCGTGCCCGAGGACCAGCCCGACCGGCGCGGTCGTGCGGCCGCGGACCATGTGCTGGTCGCTGCCGCAGATGTTGGTCGAGACGACCTTGAGTATCACCCCGTGCGGGCACTTGCGCCCGATGTTGGCCGGGTTGACCCCGGGCCCGTCCTGGAGCTCGAGCTTCGGGTAGTCGATCGTCTCCACGGTGACCCGTCCCGGCCCCGCATAGGCGACCGCGCGGTTTCCTGCCATGGCGCTACCTCCTTGTATCGACATGTGTTTCAGGGTTCACGCTAGGCCTCCCCCGGCTGCGGGTCACCGCGCCGGCTGGGGCGATCATCGGCCCGGAGGAAGAGCGGAATCTGCCCGAACGGTCGCAGCCGACTATCCGGCCGGACAGTGCTCCTGGCCGCTTTCGCAGACACCTTGGCTTTGGCGAACCCGGCTCAGAGCAAACCGAGCTCGCCCGCCTTGTAGACCAGCTCGGTGCGATCCCTGGCGCCGAGCTTGCGCATCGCCGTCCGCAGGTGGTACTTGACCGTGGACTCGGACAGGTACAGCTCGCGGGCGACCTGCGGGTTGGTGGCGCCCCGGGCGACCGGCCGGACGACCTCGAGCTCGCGCTCGCTGAGCACCCCGGCCGAGGGAGCGGGCCGGGCGGTCAGCGAGCGGACGACCACGCCGGCGCTGCGCGAGTCGAACGCAGACTCCCCCCGGTGCACGGCCCTGATGATCCGGGCTAGCTCCACCGCGTCCACGTCCTTCAGCGCGTACCCGTTCGCGCCGCGCCGCAGCGCGCCGACCAGCAGCCGCTCGTCGAGGAAGGTGGTGAGCACGACGATGGCCGCGTCCGCGCGCTGGGCGCGCAGCGCGGCGCACACATCCAGACCCTCGGCCGGGGCGGCGTCGCTGAGCTTGAGATCGAGCAGCACCACGTCGGGGCGGAGCCGCGCCGCCTGCGCCAACGCCTCGTCCGGCGTTGCCGCTTCGCCGACCACCGTGAGGTCGGGCTCAAGCTCCAGGATCGACCGAAGACCCTGCCTGACGATCGTGTGATCATCAACGACCAGGATCCGCACCGCCGCGGTCATGCCGAGGACGGGGTCGGGACTGACACGGTGATCCGCAGGCCGCCGCCGCGCCGCTGCTTGGCCCGGATGACGCCGTCGAGCTCCGCGGTCCGCTCGGCCATGTTGCGCAGCCCGTGCCTGCCCTGCGCGAGCCCATCGGAGGCGATCAGGTAGCGTGCGACCTGCGCCGGGTCGCCCGCCCCGTCGTCGGCGACGCCCAGCCGGACCTGGCCGCCGCCGCCGTAGCCGAGGCTGAGCCAGGCATGGGAGGCGTCCGCGTGCCTGACCACATTCCAGAGCCCTTCCTGGCAGATCTGGAACAACGAGTGCTCGACGACCGCGGGGAGCTGCCGCTGGCACCCGGAGACCCGGACGGACACCCGCAGCAGGCGCGCGGACCTGAAGTCGGCCGCGAGGTCCCGCAGCGCCTGCCCCAGCCCGGTGCCCGCATGCTCAAGGCCGGACAGCTCGTCGACGGCCGAACGGACCCAGCCGAGCCCCGCCCGGGCCAGTTCCTTGGACGCCACCAGGCGGTCGTACTCGGGAGCGCCTGGGTCGGTGTGGCGTTTGCACCACTCCAGGTGCATCCCGATGCCGACCAGGCACTGGGCGACGCCGTCGTGCAGGTCGCGCGCGATCCGGTGCCTTTCGGCCGACAGCGCCTCGGCCTGCCGAACCCGGGCCAGCTGCTCCCGGGCGCGCCGCAGCTGGTCATTGCGCCTGGCCATCTCGTCCGCCCGGCGCTCGGCATCGTCCCAGCCGGCCAGCGCGCGCTCGAGGTCGGTGGCGGTTCCCCGCCAGCGTGCGTAGTACCCGGTCTTCGACGCGCGCACGCCGACGAGCTGGGCGAGCCGGGCGTCGTCGATCTCGGTCATCGCCGCTACCAGGCCCCCTGGCAGATCGCGCGGGCGTCCGCCTCGCTGACCTCACGGGGGTTGGTGACGATGTAGGCGTCGCCGAGGGCGTTCGCCGCCGCCAGGTCAAGGTCGACGTGGCGGACCCCGATCTCGCGCAGGGTGGCGGGCAGCCCGGCCTTGGCCGACAGCGCGCGGACCAGCTGGATCGCCGCGTCGGCGGCCTCGGCATCGGTCATCAGCCCGGTGCGCAGCCCCATCGCGCAGGCGACGTCGGCCAGCCGGCCGACCGCCACGGAGGCGTTGAACTCCATCACGTGCGGCAGCAGGATCGCGTTGAGCAGCCCGTGCGGCAGGTCGGTGAGCCCGCCGATCGCATGCGAGATGGCGTGGGTGGCGCCGAGCAGGGCGTTGGTGAACGCGAGCCCCGCCTGCAGGGACGCCCGCGAGAGCCCCTCGCGCGGTCCGATCTCGTCCGGGCCGTCCAGCGCCGGCAGCAACTGCTCGCAGACGCCTCTGATCGCGGTCAGCGCGTGCGCGTCGGTGAGGAAGCTGGCCGCCTTGGACAGGTACGACTCGATCGCGTGGCTGAGCGCGTCGAGCGCGGTGTAGGCGGTGATGTTGTGCGGCAGGGTGCCGAGCGTCCGCGGGTCGGTGACCGAGATGTCCGGCATCAGCGCCCGGGCGCCGATCGTGACCTTGACCCGACGGGTGGTGTCCGTGACCACGCAGAACTGCGATACGTCCGAACCCGACCCGCCCGTGGTGGGCACCATGACGGCCGGGGGCAGCGGGCCCTCGACCCGCCCGACCCCCGCGTAGTCGGTGACCGCGCCGCCCCGGCTGGCCAGCACCGCGATCGCCTTCGCGGCGTCGATGCAGCTGCCCCCGCCAACCGCGACGAGTACGTCGGAGCCGCCCTCCAGGTACGCCGCGCAGCCCGCCGCCACCTCGTGATCCTTGGGGTTGGGGGTCAGCTCGTCCCACAGCCGCGCATGCACGCCGGCCGCCTTCAGGTAGCCGAGCGCCTCAGCCGTCCAGCCGGCCTCGGCCACTCCGTGGTCGCTGACCACGAAGACGTTGACCCCGCCCTGACGGCGGACCGCGTGGCCCACCTCGGCCAGCACGCCGACTCCGAAGATCACCTCGGGCACCAGGAACTTGGCCACGTGGCTGGGCGAATTCGTGCCGACCACCTCCACCGCGAACCGGGTCCGCCGGTGCGACGGAGGCGCCGGCGCCGGCGGGGTTGTTATTCCGATACTAAGAGCGGTCGGCCCGATTGCCCAGACCCCGGTAGCTCGCTCCGACTGTCGTAAAAGCCGAAAAATAAGGAGATTCATGGCACGTTAAGGGGGCGGGCACCGCGGGCAAAACGCGTTGCCCGGAGCTGACCGCCGTCAGTACGCTGGCCGACGTGGCGGCGGCGAAGGTTCTGGTGACGGGGAGTTCCGGCCACTTGGGGGAAGCCCTGGTCCGGGTGCTGCGGGACGGCGGGCACGACGTGACCGGGCTCGACGTCCGGCCGTCGCCGCACACGACGGTGGTCGGGTCGGTCGCGGACCGGGCCCTCGTCCGCGACAGCCTGGCCGGCGTCGACGCCGTCCTGCACACGGCGACGCTGCACAAGCCGCATGTCGGCTCGCACGGGAAGCAGGCGTTCGTGGACACGACCGTCAGCGGCACGCTGACGCTGCTCGAGGAGGCCGTCGCGGCCGGGGTGGGCAGCTTCGTGTTCACCAGCACGACGAGCGCGTTCGGGCGCGCGCTGACCCCGCTGCCCGGGGAGCCCGCCGCCTGGATCACCGAGGACGTGGCGCCTCGTCCGCGCAACATCTACGGCGTCACCAAGACGGCGGCCGAGGATCTGTGCGAGCTCGTCCAGGCCGAGCACGGCCTACCCGTCATCGTCCTGCGGACCTCGCGGTTCTTCCCCGAGGGAGACGACGACGACCGGGTCCGCGCCGCCTACGCCGACGCGAACGTGAAGGCCAACGAGTACCTCTACCGCCGGGTCGACGTGGCCGACGTGGCCGACGCGCACGTGCTGGCGATGGAGCGGGCGGGGCAGATCGGGTTCGGCCGGTACATCGTCAGCGCGACGACGCCGTTCACCCCGGCCGACCTGGCCGCGCTCCGCGACGACGCGCCCGCGGTGGTCGCGCGGCTGTTCCCCGACTACGAGGCGGAGTACGCCCGCCGGGGGTGGCGGATGTTCCCGTCCGTCGGCCGCGTCTACGTCAACGCCCGCGCCCGCGCCGACCTGGGCTGGACGCCCCGGTACGACTTCCGCTCGGTGCTCGACGCGCTCAAGGCGGGCGAGGAGCCCTCGAGCCCGCTCGCCCGGGCCATCGGCGCGAAGGGGTACCACGACAAGCCCACCGGCGTTTACACCACCTGACGGGCGGGCGCCCCGGGCGGCCGGCCGTCCGGTCGCCGCGCGGACGCTTACCGTCGCGCCGCGCGGAACCGGCGGTGCAGCTCGCGCACCTGCGCCGCCAGCTGCGGGGCCGGGCCCGCCACCGTCAGACCGGGAACGACCTCGGTGATGGCCAGCGGCAGGACCGGGGAGGGACCGACTCCCCATTCGGCCAGCCACCCGGTCATCTGCTCGGATGAGGTCGCGTAGACGATGCGCCCGAGTCCCACCCAGCCGTGGGCGGCGGCGCACATCGGGCAGTGCTCGCCGGAGGTGTAGACGGTCGCCGCCGCTCGCTGCGCCGGCGTCATGTGCTGACCCGCCCACCGCGCCAGCGCGAACTCCGGGTGGCTGGTCGGATCCCGTTCGGTCTCCTCGCGGTTCCGGTCCTCGGCGACGACGGTCCCGTCCGCGGCGACCAGCACCGAGCCGAAGGGGAAGTCACCCGCCCCGACGGCTTCTTCCGCCAGCTCCACGCAGCGGCGCAAGTACGCCAGGTCGGCCTCGGTCACCTCAGTTGCCATCTGCTTCCTCGCGATCTCATAGCGCTGGCCGCCGCACAAACGTACCGCGACGGGTTCCCTATAGTGTGGATCGTGCGTACCAGGACCCCGGGCCAGCGGAAACTCGTGGTCGAGTCGGCGGCGTTCGGTCTCGGCTACACCGCCGTGCTGATCTGGTCCGGGACAGCCCTGGTGGCCAGCTTCACCAGCGGGGAGGCGAACCCGTACTGGCCCGACATCCCCGGCCTGCGAACCGACACGGCGGGCGTCATCTCATTCGCGGTCGCCATCGTCGGCCTCGTGCTCAGCAGGTATCTGCAGCTCGAGCGGCGCAGCAGTCCGCCTGCCGGGCTCGCGCCACGGCGGCCCGGCGTCAACCTGGTCCAGTCGGCGGCCGAGACCGCCGGGTTCCTCGGCACGGCCATCGTCATCTACCTGTCGCTGAACGCGGTCACCCATCCCTACACGCTGCCGCTGCAGCTTTCGCATCTGTGGCCGTGGCCGAGCGAGGGCACGGCCCGGGTGATCGCGCTGGGCGTCTGCCTGGCCGCCGTCGCCGTCGCGCGGTATCTGCGCGCCACCGCCGGCCCGGCCGGCCGGGCCGCGGCCGCGGCTGAGCACGACGACGACGCCGGGTAGCGCCCGGGGTTATCGGCCGCGCCGCTCGGCCGGAACCGGAACGGGCGTGTTTCTGAGCAGGAACGTGAGCCCCTCGGCCATCGCCGGGTGGGTGTAGATCGCCCTGCGGAGCGCCGTGTAGGGAAGGCGGCCGACCATGGCGGTCTGGACGGCGGCCAGCAGTTCGGTCGCCTCGGCGCCGAACACGGTGAAGCCGAGGATCTCGTCGCTGTCGGCGGCGATCAGCATCTTCATGAACCCGCGCGGCTCGGATATGGTCCTGGTCCGCAACACCGCGGCCATCGGCATGCTCAGCAGGCGGTAGCCGAGGCCGAGACGCCTGGCCTCGGTCTCGTTAAGTCCGACCCGGGCCAGCTCCGGATCGGTGAACATGCAGAACGGGATCAGCCGGCCGCTGGTGGTCCTGCTGCCCCCGGTCAGGTTGTCATGCACCACCTGGAAGTCATCGAAGGCCGCGTGGGTGAACTGAGGGCTGCCGGCGCAGTCGCCCATCGCCCACACGTTGGCCGCAGTGGTGGCCAGGTGCTCGTCGACCTCGATGTAGCCGGTCTCGGTCAGCCGCACGCCGGCCTGCTCGAGGCCGATTCCGCCGGTGTTGGGGGTGCGGCCGACGGCGACCAGCAGGTCGGTCCCCTCGATGGCGTGCTCGCCGTCCGGCCCGTCGACGACGACGCGCACGGCCCGGCCGGATTCTCCGTCGACGCTGCGAACCCGCGTCTCGCGGTGCAGAACGATCCCCTCGGCGGCGAACAGGTCGACGATGCCCGCCGTGACGTCGGCGTCCTCCTTGCCGAGCGGCTGCGGTCCCGACTCGATGACCGTGACCTGCGCGCCGAACCGGCGCATGGCCTGCGCCAGCTCGAGCCCGATGTAGCCGCCGCCGATGACGATCAGATGCTCGGGCAGCCGGTCCAGGTCCAGCAGCTCGATGTGGGTCATCGGCCGCGCGGCGGCCAGACCGGGCACGTCGGGCATGGTCGCGCGGGTGCCCAGGTTCAGGAACACCCGCTCGCCGCGGAGCTGCCGCCGCCCGCCGTCGTTCAGTTCGACATCGACCGTTCGATCACCGGAAAAGCGCGCCCCGGCCATGATCAGCTCGGCCCCGCTGGCCCGGTACCGGCCCAGGTGCACCTCGATCAGGCCTTCGACCATCGCCCGCTTCCTGGCCTGCACGCCCTTCATGTTGGTGGCGGCCGCCCCCAGGTCGACTCCGAACTCGGCCGCCCGCCGGGTGAACGAGCGGACCTTGGCCGACTGAATGATGTTCTTACTCGGCAGGCAGGCGATATTCGGGCACGACCCGCCGATCAGCCTCCGCTCCACCACCGCCGTGCGATGCCCCTCGCTGGCCATCGTCCAGGCGAGGTACTTGCCCGACTCACCGCTGCCGATCACCAGGATGTCGTACGTCTCCGCAGAAGGCATGCGCCGATTCCCCTTGAAGTAGAGCGTGCTTTCACCGTCGCGCCCGGCCCGGTCAGAAGTCATCACACCATGCGGGTGACTTGCCCGGTGGTATGCCCGGCCCCGGCAACCGGAGCGTTCTCCCCCGCCGTCCCGCGCGCGGATCAAGCACGCCGGATGCCTCGGCGGGCTTCATGCCTGCCTTGGCGTCGGTTCCCGCCCCGGCCGAGGACGGCGACGATCATCGCGCAGAGGGCGAGCAGCGCGGCGACCGCGATGAAGGCGTGGCCGAGGCCGGTCGTCGCCCTATGCCCCCGTCTCCGGGTACGTCTCAGTCGTTCAGGGGGTCGCCGAATATCCGGTCGAGCACCGGGAGAACGGCCTCAAGCGCCGTGAGGTCGTCGGCTGACAGTCCGTCGAACCGTCTGCGTCAGGCGGGCCGTGCGTTCCTTGCGCACCGCCACCGCGACGGCCCGGCCCGCCTCGGTAATCTGCACCATCCGGCCCCTCACCGGGCCCTCCGACCGGGTGACCCAGCCCGCCTCCTCCATCCGGTTAATGATCTGGGTCATGCTCGGCGCCCTGACGCCTTCGGCGCTGGCGAGCTCACCGACCGTCTTGGGCCCGCCGCGCAGGCGCGACAGCACCGCGCTCTGCGCCACGCTGACGGGAAGCGTCTCGGCGTCACGCCGCATCGCCTGGCCGAGCACCAGGAACCGCCTCAGTGCCTGCTCGATCAGGTCCGAGCTCACGATCAGCGCCTCCTATCCGGCTCGCGGCCGTCGAAAACTCCGGTGCGGACGAACCCGCAGCGCCCTGACGCCCCCGGGCACACCAGCAATGTAGCGGGCGCCGGCTCCGGACGCCCGGTCGCGGGCCGTGCCAGCACCGCGCCGCCCTACCGTGCGAACGAGTCTCGGGTCAGGCAGTCGTGAACCGCCGGCCCGACGGCGGCCACCACGTCCTCGGCCGGCAGCGAGGCCAGCGGCTCGAACCGCAGGATGTACCGGCAGAGGGCCAGGCCGAGCAACTGGGCCGCGATGAGCGCCGCCCGCTCGGGCACCTGCTCCCGGCCCAGGGCGGCAATCGGCCCGGTGAGCCGCTCGGTGAGCGTTGACTGGACCTGCTCGGCGACGGCGTCGCTGGTGACGGCGGTCCGCAGCAGCGCGATCAGCTTGTCGTCGCCGGCCGGCTCCTCCCACCGGCTGACGAAGTAGCGGACGAGCACCTCGCCTCGGCCGCCCGCCGCGACCGAGGACAGCTCCGGGACCTGCAGGTCGGTGCTGATGGCGGCGGTGAAGAGCCCTGACCGCGGCCCCCCGATCCCGGGCACCGGGTCCGCCCGGCCGCCGGGAGGGACAATCGCACGACTACTGTGCGTCACGACCGCTGAGTTTACTCGCTGGCCGGCGCGCGGGCGCCTTCGCGCAACGGCCTCGTCAGCTCGGCGTCCGCTCCCAGGTGGTGACCGAGATCTCGGCGTCGCGCAGGTGGGCGAGGGCGCGTATCTCCCGCCCGTACCCGAGCGGGCTGAAGAAGATGGTGTCGAGCGGGAACCAGATTCCGACCCACACCAGCACCCACCCGGTGGTGTCGAGCACGATATTGCCGCTGCGGCCCACCAGGCTGTCCTCGAAGATCACCAGAAGGTACCCGATAACCACGATCGGGATGCCGACCCAGAGCGACCGCAGGCCACCCCACCGGACGGCCCGCCGCTCCCGCGCGTTGTAGCTGATGCGCTGGTCGCAGTAGCGGCGCAGGGCCACGCGGAGCCGGTCGCCGAGGGCATCGTCGAGCGCCGCCGGCGGCAGCGAGAGCTGCAGCCGGACCGCCCCGGGCACCCGCTGCGAACGGAGCACGCTGATGCAGTACTCGACCCCGGTGAGGTAGTTGCGGTACTCGGAGAACAGGTCGGTCTGGGCCAGGGCGAACATCTCCTCGGCCTGGTTGAGCCGCAGCCCGATGACCTGACTTCTCCTGCGATTCATTCCATTACCCTAAGTGGCCATCAGACCGCGTTCAGGCGCGCCTCAGGCTCGCCGGCCGGCGGACGCCCCGCGCGCAGCGACACCCGCATCTCAAACCCGCCGGGGCTTCGGGCAAAGTCGATGTCGGCCCCGAGCGCCGACTCCATCTCGCCGCGGAGACTCTCGCGCCACCCCGCGACGCCGGAACCGCCGTCGCCTACGGGGTCGCCCGCCGACCAGCTCAGGCTGGTCTCGATCGCTAGCGTCGGTTCGGTTTGGAGAACGCGGATGCGGGCGTTCGGCGGTTGGCTCTCAGACCCAGGCAAGCCGGACGCCAGGAACAGCGACAGTTCGGCGACGTCGGCGGCCAGCTGCGCCGTTCTCTGGCTCATGCCCTCGGCGGGGGGACGGATATCCACCTCGGGAGGTGCGGCAAGGAGCCAGCCGGTCTGGTTCCTGATAACCACCTCCGGGGACTCTCCCAGCCAGCGAGGCGAGAACCGCCCGATCAGCCCGCGTAGTGCGCTAGCGGCCCGGCTGACTTGCCCCGCCACCGAATCGAGCAGCTCCGTCTGGGCGGCCGGCAACTGCTCCTGGATCAGATGCAAGCTAAGGAGGGCGCACGCGAGATCCTGTACCGGGCCGTCGTGCAGGGCGTCGGCGACCGCGGCACGTTCGCGTGCCCGGAGCGAATCCAGCAAGCTGAAGGGGGTCAGAGCCGACCCGACGAAGGCCGCCGATTGCCGTGCGGTTGGCGCCAAGGTCGCAGGGCGCGAGGGGGGCGCGCCGGGCCCGGCCGCCGGTCCTGCGCTCCCCGCGGGCGCCGGCTCCGCCCGGCCCAGCGCCCGCACGGCGTCGAGCAGTTGATCGGGCCGGAATGGCTTGGCCAGGGTGGCCACCTCTGGGGGGGCATACGCGAGGCTTCCGCTCATGAGCAGGCACCGGCTTGCGGCTTCGGGATTCGCCGTCGCCAGTTCCTCGATGAGCGTGATGCCTTCCTCCGAACCCAGGCGCATGTCAACCAGGACCACGTCGTATTCCCCCGGTGTCAGCGCGCGGGCCTCGGCCAGTGTCCCCACTGCGTCGACGCGGTAACCGCCCGACTCAAGCACGCGGCGGATCACCGCGCGCATGTCCCTGGCGTCGTCCACCACGAGGACCCGCGGTGAATCGGCGTCGTCATCGGTCACTAGATCGTCCCTCCCCGGATCCCTGGGCAACGCTCCGTAAGTCCACCACTTATATACAGAGAGTATCGTATAGATTGCTTAGCGTGATTGAGATTGCCCGACTGAGGGGAGTCACATGGAAGAGACCGACCCAAATCACGAGAACTCAGGGCGAGACCAGATTCGCGTGTTCTTGCTTGAGGATCACGAGGTGACGAGGCAAGGACTACGAATGGTGTTGTCGGCCGAGCCCGACATCGACGTGGTCGGTGACGCCGGGACCGTCGCCTCGGCTCTCGTGCGACTGCCCGCGGTGCGCCCGAACGTTGCCATCCTCGATGTGCGCCTGCCGGATGGCGATGGCATCTCCGCCTGCCGTGACATCCGGTCGATGATGCCGGACGTGGCGTGCCTGATGTTCACTGCCTACGAGGACGACCAGGCACTGCTCGGCGCGCTCATGGCCGGCGCGGCGGGCTTTGTGCTTAAGGGCTCGGCCGTACGGGACGTGGTGGAGGCGGTGCGCGTGGTCGCCACCGGAAAATCCATACTCGACACGCACGCCACGCAGCGGGTTATGACGCAGTTGCGCGGCGGAACGGCGGGCACCAGCGCGGGCCCCAACCGGCTGGAATCGTTGACCTCGCAGGAGAGGCGGGTGCTCGATCTGATCGGCGAAGGGCTCACCAACCGGCAGATCGCGGAGCGGATGTTCCTGGCCGAGAAGACCGCCAAGAACTACGTCTCGTCGCTGCTCACGAAGCTCGGCTTGCAACGCCGCTCGCAGGCCGCGGTGGTCGCCGTGCGGCACGCCAACCCGAATCAATCATGAGCGCCGGCCTGCCCGCGGACCCGCTGCCGCGGGACCCTGCAGGGCCGCCAGGTTAAACACTGAGAATTTCGTGCATTTTGTTGAGCAGTGCCTTTTCAGAGAATGGCTTTTCAATGAGATGAACGCCGGGCTCAAGCACGCCTTGCTGACTTAGCAGGCCCTGGGTGTAGCCGGACATGAACGCGACCCGTACGGCGGGTTGGAGGATGCGGACCTTGTCGGCGAGTTCCCGCCCTTGCATGTGGGGCATAATGACGTCGGTAAGCAGCACGTCGATGTGATCTACCCGGACGGCGAGGATGTCCAGCGCTTCGCGGCCGTTGCCCGCGACGATGACGCGGTAGCCGTTGCGGGCCAGGATCCGCCGGGCGACCTCGCGCATGGCCGGCTCGTCTTCGACGACCAGGATGGTCTCACCCTGGCCCTGCGGAGCCCGCGCGGCCGACGTGACCGGAGCCGCCGGCTCCTGCTCGGTGACGGGCAGCAGCACGGTCAGGACGGTGCCCATTCCGGGTTCTGAGTAGATCCGCAGGCGCCCGCCGGCCTGCTTGACGATCCCGTATACGGTGGCCAGCCCTAGCCCCGTTCCCTGTCCCTTGGGCTTAGTGGTGAAGAACGGCTCGAACACCCGGTCAAGGACTTCCTTCGGCATTCCTTCGCCAGTGTCGACCACCTTCAGCGCCGCGTACCGGCCGGGAGGCACTTCGTCGCGGTCGCCCATGGTCCCGTCGATCTCGGTGTTGGAGGTCTGGATGGTCAGCTTGCCGCCGCCCGGCATCGCATCGCGTGCGTTGACCGCCAGGTTGACCAGGACCTGTTCAATCTGGCCGGAGTCCGCCAGCACGGGGCGGAGGTCGGCGGCCAGGTCGGTGATCAACTCGACGTGCTCGCCGAGGGTGCGAATCAGCAACTGCTCAACGCTTTCGACCACGGCGTTGAGGTTCAGCGCGTGGGGCTTGATCACCTCCTGGCGCGCGAACGCCAGCAGCTGGTGGGTGAGTCCGGCCGCCCGCCCGGCGGCCTGCCGAACCTGCTCGATGTCGTCGCGGATGGCCTGCCCGCGCCCGCCCGGCAACCGGCGGGCGACTTCATCGTCGACGAAGTCGACGTAGTTGGAGATAACGCCGAGCAGGTTGTTGAAGTCGTGCGCCACCCCGCCGGCCAGTTGGCCGAGGCTCTCCAGCCGCTGCGACTGGTGCAGTTGCCGCTCCAGTCGGTCCCGCTCGGTCTGGGTGCGGAGCCGCTCCCGTTCGGCGAGGAAATCCAGCCGTTCCGTCACGTCCCTGACTACCGCGATGACCAGCAGTCCTTCGTCGGTAGGGAGCGGGGCCAGGGATACTTCGGCCGGGAACGTGGTGCCATCCCGCCGACGCCCCGACAGCTGCATGCCAGTGCCCATCGGGCGGGGCCTGGGGTCGGCCACATACCCAATCCGGTGGGCCGGATGCAGGCCGCGCACCTGATCGGGCACCAGGACCTCCACCGGCTGGCCGACGAGCTCGTCCCGGCCGTACCCGAACATCCGCTCGGTCTGCGCGTTGACCAGCTCGATCCGGCCCTCGGCGTCGACGCACACCAGCGCGTCCGGGGCAGCCTCCATCAGCCCGCGGAACCTGGCGTCAGCCCGCTGGCGCTCGGTCACATCCTCCGCCACCGTCGCCACCCCGACGATCGCCCCGGTCCGGTCGGCTAGGGGGGACATCAACAGCGATACCTCGACCGGCGTCCCGTCCTTGCGCAGCCGCCAGGCCTCATACTGGTCGACCCGCTCGCCCCGCGCGACCGCGGCCACCGCCTGTGCTTCCTGCTCGCGATCCGACTCCGGGATGAGTAGGTCGATGCTGCGGCCGATCACCTCTTTCGCCGCGTACCCGTACAGTCGCTCCGCCGCCGGATTCCAGCTGATGATTTTCCTATCCAGGGTCTTGCTGATCACCGCGTTATGCGAGGACTGGATGATCGACGCCAACTGCGCCGCCGACTCGGCTGCCAGCCGCCGGCCGGTCACGTCTCGGACCGCGGCGTAGACCAGGATTCCCTGCTCGGTCTCGGTTGCCGACAGTGAGATCTCCGCCGGAAAGGTGGTGCCGTCGCGGCGGCGCCCCTCCAATTCCATCCCCGCGTCCAACGGGCGCGGCGCGGGATCGGCCAGGTATCCGGCCCGATGACCGGGATGAGCGGCGCGCGCCGGGTCGGGAACGAGCAATTCCACCCGCTGGCCGACGAGCTCGTCGCGGGTGTACCCGAACAGTCGCTCGGCCTGCGCGTTAACCAGGGTGATGCGCCCGTCAGCGTCTACGCATACCATCGCGTCAGGCGCCGCTTCCAAGAGCCCGGCGAACCGGCGATCCTCATGGTGCTCCACGGCTATTGCCTCCGCGCGCCTAGTCAACTACCTGCGGTTACGTTGTCGCGCACCGACACTGAAGGTAGTTATTTTGAATTGAACGATCGGTTCATGCTCGGGCCGAGCCCGATGCCTCATTGGGGCTGACGGCCGCCCCCTGGTCGGCTGGCCGCCCGGCCGCGCCAACACCCGCCGTCAGCATCTGACTGACCTTGGCCAGCAGAGCTAGCCGGGAGAACGGCTTGCCGATGATCTGCATCAGCGGATCGGTCCCGCCCGCCCCCGCGAAATCTTCCTGCTCGTAGCCGGACATGAACAGTATCGGCATGCCCGGGCGCAGGGCATGGGCCCGGTCGGCGAACGCCGCGCCGGTCATGCCCGGCATAACCACGTCCGTCAGGACCATATCGACGGTCAGGTCCGGATCCCCGAGAAGCCTGACGGCCTCGTCTCCACTGCCGGCCGTCATGACCTGGTAACCGGCGGTGGTCAGGACCCGATGGGTCACCTCACGAATCGCGCGCTCATCGTCGACCACCAGCACCGTGCCGGCGGATTCCTGCACCCCGGCCGGCCCGTCGCCGGGCCCTCGGACCCGGCCGCGGCGGGGAGCGCCACGATGACGGTGGTGCCCTGGCCCGGCTCAGATCGCAGCCAAGCGTTTCCGCCTGCCTGCGTGGCGAACCTGCGCACGACCGGCAACCCGAGTCCCGCCGCCGAGTCGCCGCCTTTCGTGGTGAAAAATGGCTCGAACGCATGTTCCGCGGTGCCCGCGTCCATGCCGGCTCCGGTGTCGGTAACCCGAAACGCGACATAGCGGCCGGGAAGCAGCTCGGCTAGCTCAGCGGTGCCCTGCCATTCGGCCGACAGGTTCTCCAGGTCGATGTTCGCGGACTCGATGACGAGCCGACCGCCTCCCGGCATAGCGTCACGCGCGTTCAGGGCGAGGTTGACGATGACCTGCCGGAGCAGCTCAGGATCGGCTTGCACATTCCACAGGCCATCGGGTTGCCGGGTGGTGATCGGGATATGCTCGCCAAGCACCTCGCCCAGGAGACCGCTGGCATCGCCGATCAGCTGGCCGAGGTCAATCAGCACCGGCTGGGTTTCTTCCCGTCTCGCGAACGCGAGCAGGTGCTTTATCAGCCGCTTGGCATGATCGGTTGCCTCCACGATCTGGTCCACGTCCCACCGGGCAGGTCCCCACTTGGCCGCGCTTTCCGTTGCCTCGGCGACGACCACCTCATCCCGGACCAGGCTGGCGTAGTTGGCGATCACGGTGAGGGTGTTGCTGAAGTCATGCGAGATCCCGCTCACCAGCTGTCCCAGACTCGCCAGTCGGCGCGATCGCTGCAACTCGCGCTCCAGCCGCCTTATCTCAGCCTGAGCCCGCTCGGCGGCGGTGGTGTCCTCGAAGAAGGTCGTCAGGTACCGCCCGCCGACCGGTGGCCGGATCACGGACCCGGTCAGGCGGACGTAGACGATCTCGCCATCTTTGCGGATCAGGCGCGCGTCGGCTGCAATCTGATCGGTCGCGCCTGACAGAGCATCGTCGATCAGGACCTCGAGCGCGGGCTGGTCTTCGGGATGGAAAAAACTGAGATAGATCGCCCCGTCCGTTTCCTGCCGCGAGTAGCCCGACAGCTCGCAGTACGTCTCGTTGACCGCCACGCAGACGCACCCGCGGTCGGCGGTCAGGCCAGCCAGGATCAGCCCGACGGGCGCGCGCCCGAACTGCCGCCAGGACTGCTGTTCACTGGCCCGCATTGCCTCGCCCCAGTACCCGGTGGCGAGCTCGGCAGCGGTTACCGGCTCATCCGAGGCAGCGTTGTCATCGTGTGTCACGGGTGTCCCTCCGAAGCTCGGCAACCACAGGTTGAACATTGATCCCGATCTCATTTGAGCATTACCCGACAACTTCAAAGAGTAATCAACAAATACACACCTAGTTACGCCTGGCCGTGGCTGAGTTAGTTG
This sequence comes from uncultured Actinomycetota bacterium, assembly GCA_963836195.1. Classification (GTDB taxonomy): domain Bacteria; phylum Actinomycetota; class Actinomycetes; order Streptosporangiales; family Streptosporangiaceae; genus Trebonia. The sequence goes on from CAWIIX010000012.1 coordinate 194,295, forward strand.
AATTACCCGCGCGACGGGCATTTCGGGTATTCCGACCAAAGCAGGCCATCTGCTACGACGACCGCTATGCCATCCTCCGTCCGGCGTCGCCATGGTGCAGGTTGCGGCCGTTTCCCGCCTGACTAGTTTCGGGTAGTGAGGTGGGGTGGGCTGCTGATATCGGCCGCGCTCGACGCTGGAATCGTGACCGTGACGCAGAGTCCGCCGCCAGCGCGGGGGAGGGCGGCCGCCGTGCCGCCGTGGACCGCGGCGATGGATGCGACGATGGCGAGACCGAGGCCGAAGCCGTCGTGGGACGTGCGATCGCTGAGCCGCTCAAACGGCTGGAAGACGCGGTCGGCATCCGACGCGCTGATAACCGGCCCGGTATTGGCGATCGTCAACTGGCTGCCGTCGGCAGTGCTGCGGGTGCTGATCCAGATGTCGCCGCCGGGGACGTTGTAACGGGCGGCGTTGTCGACCAGGTTCGCGACGAGGCGTTCGGACAGCACCGGATCCCCGGAGATGACCGCGGGCTCGAGCGAGGCGTGCACCCGGCAGTCGCCCACGTCCGCCGAGTCGAGGGCGTCCTCGGTGGTTGTGGCGAGGTCGACGTCTTGGCGGCGGGTGAGCCCGCGCTCGTTGCGCGCGAGCAGGAGCAGCGCGCCGATGAGGTGCTCGGCGTGGTCCACGGCGACGCGGATGTCTACTGCCATGCCCCGCAGGTCGTCGGGCGTGCTGTCCGGGTTGCCGAGCACGACGTCGATGGTCGCGCGCATGACCGCGAGCGGGGTGCGCAGCTCGTGCGAGGCGTTGGCCATAAACCGCTGCTGACCCTCGAACGCGCCCTGCAGCCGGCCGAGCATGTCGTCAAACGTCTGGGCTAGCTCGCGGAGCTCGTCCCGCGGGCCGCGCAGCGCGACCCGCGCGGACAGGTTGTGCTCGGACGCGGCGCGGGCGGCCATCGTGATCTGCTGCACGGGGCGCAGCACCCGCCCGGCGAAGATCCAGCCCAAGATTGCCGCTAGGGCGAGCACCACGGCCAGCGTGATCAGCGAGTACTGCAGCAGGTGGGACAGGGTCAGGGCCTGCTGGTGCTGCGCGCCCTGCTGCTCAAGCAGCGAGACGCACTGGCTCAGGGCGGGTTTATCGGGATTGCTTGGGTTCTGCTCGGCCTGGCACTGCGCCAGGATGCCAGCCGGAACATCTGGGATGCTACGCATCCGCGCGCCGACCAGGACGTGCGACGGCTGCGGGACCTGCCCTACCGCGGGCAGCCGCGCCATCAGAATGTAGCTGACCGCCACGATGACCGCACCGCACGCGGCGATCAGGCCGGTATACAGCAGGGTCAGCCGGGCCCGGACGGTGAGCCGGGGGCGGCTCACACCCGGTATCCCTTGCCGACCACGGTCTCGATCAGCGGCGGCTCGCCGAGCTTGCGGCGCAGCCGGGCAATCGTGACCGAGACGATGTTGCTGAACGGGTCCGCGTTGGCGTCCCACACGTGCTCGAGCATCTCCTCCGCGCTGACCAGGGCGCCGTCGACGGCCAGCAGCAGCTCCAGGATCCCGAACTCCTTGCGGGTCAGGGACAGCGGCCGGCCACCGCGGGCGGCGCGGTGCCTGGCCCGGTCGACGGTCAGGTCACCATGGCGCAGCACCGGCGGCGCGGACGGCGCGCGCCGGCCCAGTGCCCGCACCCGGGCGACGAGCTCGGTGAACGCGAACGGCTTGCCAAGGTAGTCATCCGCGCCAAGTTCCAGCCCGTCGACCCGGTCGTCGACGCCCGCGGCGGCGGTGAGCATGAGGATGCGCGGGCCGCCGCCGGCCAGCGTGCGGCACACCCGGTCACCGTGTACCACCGGCAGATCGCGATCGAGCACGATCACGTCGTAGGCCGTTTGCTCCGCGGCGTCCAGCGCCGCCGCGCCGTCATGGACGGCGTCCACGGCCATGCCGGCCTGGCTCAGTCCCTGGGCGATCCGCCTGGCCAGCGTGGCGTGATCCTCGGCCACTAGCACCCGCATACCGCCATTGTGCTCCGGCCGGCGTGACATCCGTCCGACATTGCTGGTAGCGCTACTGTCACCGGCCCGCGCGTAGAACCGCAGACATGAAGCCAACGATCCCCGACGGCACTCCCGTCGACGGCCCGCCACGGCGGGCCCGGCCCCCGGCGATCCGGGCCGCCGCCATCCTCGCCACGGCCGCCATGGCTCTGCTCGCGGCTGCCTGCAGCAGCCCGTCGTCGGCCGGCCCTGGCTCGCCAAACGCGGCCGGGGCGGCGACCTCGTCCCCGGCCGCGGGAAGCACCGCGGGAAGCACCTCGGCCAGCGCCGCGGGAAGCTCGGCCACCGCCCAGCCTGTCGTCGCCTACTCCCAGTGCATGCGCGCTAACGGTGTGCCTAAGTACCCCGACCCGGCGAGCGGCGGGCAGCTCCCCAAGGGCGACGCGCAGGCATTCGGGGTCAGCGATTCCCAGTACCAGGCGGCCGAGCGCACCTGTCAGCACCTGCTGCCGACCGGCGGGTCGTTCGATCAGCAGGCCCATGACTGCATCGAGGCCGGGGACTGCCCGCCGGCCCTGGTGCAGCAGATGCTGACCGCCGATCGGAAGTTCGCCCAGTGCATGCGCTCGCACGGGGTACCCGACTGGCCCGACCCCATCATCGGGGCCAGCGGTGGGCCCATCTTCAAGGTCAGCGCGGCCGGGATCACCCACGCCCAGACGCATTCGCCCCCGATGGACGTCGCGATCATGGCCTGCCTGCGCGTGGATCCCGCCCCGGTGGCGATGGCATGACAACGCGACCGCGCCGCCCTGGCTGGCGGGTGGCTCTGGGCGTGGTCATCGTGGCGGGGGCCGGGACAGCAGCGGCCTGGCGAACGGGAGCGTTCTCCCTGACCGCCTCGCCCGGGACCGGGCAGCAGGGAGCGCCGCCGCCGGCGACCAGCACCGTGATGCGGCAAGACCTGTCGGCGACCATGCCGGTGAACGCCACGCTCGGCTATGCGAGCGCCTACCCGGTGACCGGGCAGGGCGGCGGAACGCTGACCTGGCTGCCGTCACCCGGCCAGGTGATCCGCCAAGGCCAGGTGCTGTACCAGAGAGATAACGGGAGCCCGGTGGTCTTGCTATACGGGACCGTCCCGGACTGGCGCGACCTGGCCGAGGGCGTGACCGGGGAGGACGTCTCCCAGCTCAACCACGACCTCGTCCGGCTCGGCGACGCCAGCAGCTCGGATATCGCACCGCTCGGCTGGGCTTACTACTCGTTGGGGACCGCGCTGGCCGTGCAGAAGCTGGAAGAGCGCGAGGGGGTCTCCAGCCCGCCCGGCAGCCTCGCCCTGGGGCAGGTGGTGTTCGAACCGGAGGCCCTCCGGGTCAGCCAGGTGACCGGCCGCCTCGGCGCCGCGGCGAACGGCTCGGTTCTGACGGCGACCTCGGACCGGCACGTGGTCACCATCAGCCTCGACGTCTCCGCCCAGTCGGAGGTCAACCCGGGTGACACGGTGAGCGTGACGCTGCCGAACGGGGCGACCACGCCAGGGATCGTGTCGGAGGTCGGCACGGTGGCGACCACCACGCTAGGGCAAGACGGCAGCAGCACCACCATCCCGGTGCAGGTGAGGCTCACCGACCCGCAGGCGGCGGGCACCCTGGATCAGGCGCCGGTGACGGTGTACGTCACCACGCAGAGCGCGCGGAACGTCCTGACGGTGCCGGTGACCGCCCTGCTTGCCCAGTCTTCCGGCGGCTACGACGTCGAGGTCGTCGGCCCGGGCAACGCGCGGAGCTATGTGCACGTGACGACGGGACTCTTCGACGACAACTCAGGGATGGTGCAGGTGACCGGCGCACTGACCCCTGGGCAGCGAATCGTGGTGGCGGCGTCGTGACCAGCGGTATCAAGACAGCGCCGGCCACCGGGGCGGCTCCGGCCCAACTGGCGCCGGTGCTGGAACTGGAGAAGGTCTCGAAGGTGTACCCGGGACAGCCGCCCGTGCGGGCACTGGACGGGGTAAGCCTCACGGTCGGCGGCGGGGAACTGATCGCCATCCTCGGCCCCTCGGGGTCGGGCAAGTCGACGCTGCTGCACCTGATGGGCACCCTTGACCGGCCCACGAGCGGCATCATCCGGGTGACCGGCCTCGACATCGCCCGGCTGACCGACCGGGGGCTCGCCGCCCTGCGGGCGTCACGGATCGGGTTCGTGTTCCAGCAGTTCTTCCTCGACGAGCACCAGAACGTGCTCGGCAATGTCGCGGACGGACTGCTCTACGCCGGCGTCCACCGCGCGGGGCGCCGGCGGCTGGCCCTCGACGCCCTGGACCGGGTCGGGCTCGCCCATAAAGCCGCGGCCCTGCCCACCCGGCTATCGGGCGGGGAGCGGCAGCGGGTGGCGATCGCCCGTGCGGTCGCGGGCGCGCCGCCCCTGGTACTCGCCGACGAGCCCACCGGCAACCTCGACTCGGCCACCGGCGCGTCCATCCTGGCCTTGCTTGAGGAACTCAACCGAGACGGGTCGACGGTGGTCATCATCACGCACGAGCGCGCGGTCGCCGTCCGCGCGCGGCGCCGCATCGAGGTGCTCGACGGGCACGTCATCGCTGATACCAGCCCCGTTGGAGGATGACTGACATGGCCATCACGTCCAGCGGGCCTGCCGCGGCCACGCCACCGTCCGCGGCCCGGCTGCGCGCTGCAGACTTGGCCGCCGTGGCCAGCGTCGGGCTGCGGACCCGTAAGCTCCGCGCCGGGCTGTCGGCGCTTGGCATCGCGATCGGCGTCGCCGCGGTGGTCGCCGTCCTTGGCCTCGCCGCGTCCGCGCAGGCCGCGGTGCTGAGCGAGATCGCCCGACTAGGCACCAACCTGCTGACCGTCAGCAACGGGCAGAACTCCGGTGGCGGCGTCGCCGAGCTGCCGGCGACGGCGTCGGGCATGATCGCCCGGCTGCCCGGCGTCACGCAAGTGCAGGACACTGGCACGATATCTGCCGTCTATGCCTATAAGTCACCGCGAATCCCCGCGGTCGAGACCAACGGCATCGGCGTGGCGGCCGCGACGCTCAACCTGCCCGCCGTCACCGCCACCGGCGTCGCGCAGGGCCAATACCTGAACGCCGCCACCGCCCGCGAGCCTGTCGCGGTGCTCGGCGCGGCCACCGCGCAGCTGCTTGGCATCGACCGGGTCCAGCCCGGGATGCGGATCTGGGTCGGTCCCAGCGCGGCGGAAGGCATGTGGTTCTACGTGGCGGGCATCCTCAGCCCCAGCCCCAACGCCTACGCCCCGCAGATCGACGCGGCGGTCCTGGTCGGCTTCCCCGCCGCGGAGAGGTACCTGGGCTTCGACGGGAACCCCTCGGTGATCTACGTGCGCACCACGCCGAACGATCCGGCCGCCACCGCCCGCGTCGACAACCTGCTGGCGGCCCAGGCCAGCCCGGAGAACGCCGTCCAGGTCACCGTCTCGCAGCCGTCGGCTGCCCTCGCCGCCCAGGCCGACGTCAAGGGAGCGCTCGACACCCTGTTCCTCGGCCTTGGCGCTGTCGCGCTGCTGGTAGGAGCGATCGGCGTCGCCAACATCATGATCATCTCCGTGCTTGAGCGTCGTCAGGAGATCGGGCTGCGCCGCGCCCTGGGTGCCACCCGGGGCCAGATCCGGGCCCAGTTCCTCGCCGAGGCGATCATGCTGTCCCTGGTCGGCGGCGCCGTCGGCGTCCTGGCCGGCGCCGCGGCCGTCACCGCGTACGCCCGCAGCCATAGCGAAGCAATGATCATCCCCGCTGACGCGTGGGCGGGCGGGCTGGCCGCCGCGGTCGTCATCGGCGCCCTAGCCGGCCTGCTGCCCGCCATCCGCGCCGCCCGCCTGTCCCCGACCCAGGCGCTCTGGAGCGTCTGACACCGTTCCTCCCCATCGCCCGGGACATAACGCAGACAGCCCGCTAGCGCGAGAATTCGCAGCTAGCGGGCCGTATTCGCAGATGGTGGCAGGTGTTGGGTTCGAACCAACGTAGGCTGAGCCGACGGTTTTACAGCACGCTCCTCCTGCCCGAGTCACCCCCCGCTGACCAGCGCTTATGCGCTTCGAGGCGCGATTTTGGGCCGCCGCCGTCCGCTATGCGTCCGTGGACCCCGGGTTCCTGGACCCTTGAAATCCACGGACGGGGCACGGACGGCGAGGGTGGGAGCGGTTACACTGACTGTCCGCCCGGCTTCTCGCCTCTGACCTGCCACTTCAGGCTGCCGGCTCGCTGTCGGCGTCGCCTTCATCGCCGGGGTCCTGCTCTGCCTCGGGGGTGCCGAGGGCGTCGGCGATGCGGTGGTTGGCTGCGTTGGCCTGCCCGTCGATGCAGTGGGCGTAGATCTTGAGCAGGACCGCGACGCCGTGCCCGGCGCGGCGGGCGACCTCGGTGGCGGGCACCCCGGAGTTCAGCCACAGCGACACCGCCGCGTGCCGCAGGTCATAGGGACGCCGGCCGAGCGGCGACCTGTACTGGACGGGGGTGAGTGCCGTCTTCCTGGCCTCGGTCCAGACCTCGTTGTAGCCGGAGTCCTGGAGAAGGCCGCCCCGGGCGGTCTGGAAGATCCGGCCGTCCGGGGTCGTCCCGTACCGCTTGATGTGGGCACGCAGCAGGCGGACGAGTTCGGGCGGGATGGGGATGGTGCGGGTCTCGTTGTCGGCGCGGTGCTTCAGGCCGCGCTCCTGGCGGGCCGTGCCGTGGTCGGTCCAGGCCGTGCCCGCCCGGGACGCCGAGGCGGCCAGGTCGATCCGGCCCCATCCCTTCTTCGGCAGGTGCAGGTCGGCTTCGCGGAGCATGACCGCCTCCGAGGGGCGCAGGGCCGCGTAGTACAGGCAGGCGAAGAACGCCTCCAGGTGCTGCCCCCGGCCGCTCAGCGCTCGGACGGCGGCCAGCAGGCTCCTGGCCTGCGCGGGGCTGACCACGACCCGCCGGTCGACGCTCGCCGCGACGGCGGGAGTCGTCCACTGGATGCGGTCGACCGGGTTAGAACCCAGGTGGCCCTGCTCGACGGCGTAGCCGAGGGCGTTGTAGAACACCGACCGTTTGCGCCGCTGGGTCGACTCGGCCGCCGCCTTCCCATTCAGATTCCTGGCGCAGGCCGTGAGCGCCAGCCGCACCGTCGCGGTGTCCTCCAGTTCGGCGACCGGCAGCGAGGCACGCTCGGCCCAGTCGAGGGCTTCGGCGATCTTCTCCGGCGGTTCGCTGTCGCGGGTGGCGGGGTTGAACGCCCAGGCGAACAGCGCCTGCCGCAGCACCTTGCCCTCGAGTGCGCCCGGCTCCTTCGCGCAAAGGGCGACGGTCACGGTGACCAGAGCCTCGGCGACCGACCGGCGCGAGACCGGGGCAAGACTGCCCCACTTGGCCTCGGCGTACGCACGGGCATGGGCGTACCAGGTGACCATCTCCCCCTCGGTGGCCTCGGTACCGGGCAGGCCGGTACGCGGATTGAAGGGCCGCCGGTCGCGGACCGCGTCCTTCAGGCCGTCGAGGAACCCGTCGGCGAGGGGGCGAGCCTTGAACGACTTGCAGTGCTCGCGCCCGTCCACGGCCCAGCGGACCCGGTAGCGGGCTGCGGTGCCGCTGCCGAGCTTCTTGATGTCCCAGAACCTGACGTCGTAGCTGTCCATTTTGCTCCTTGCTCCTGTCCGTCTTGCGTGTCTTCCAGCTGGCGCAGCCACGCCGTCAGCGCGCTGCGCCGGACCCGCACCCCGCCGCCCGGCAGCCGCACCGCCGGCGGCCGGCTCCGTGCCGTCGCCAGCGGTAGAAAGCCGCCCGGGATACCCGCAGCTCGGCGGTCACCTCCTCGATCGTCAGCAGCGGGTCGCCGGGGTTCCGGGGGCTTCGTCCGGGGTGGCGGGGGGCCGGCCGGGAGCGGTCTGGGTTCCCGGGGGCGGCCCGTCCGTGGGCCCGCGACGACGGACGCTCCGCTCGGCCCGCCGCGTCAAGTCCGGCCCCCGCCGGGCCGGGCGTCCGGCCGCGGTCCGGGGCTGCCGTCCCGCGGAACAGGGAGGAAAGGAAAGGCCCCGCCGACGAGCTGCGCGGCGGAGCGGTGCGGGACGCGCCCGCCCCTGCCGGAGGGGAAGGCCGGCCGGGGCGGGCGCGGGGTGGTCCCGGGCGGTGACCTCGTGCGCGCCCTCGCCGTTGCCGGGGGTGGAGGCGGCCGGCCCGGTGCCGGCCGGCGGGGCGGGCTGGCCTGCCGCCCGGGACCCCAGGCATCCACCCTCCACTCCGCCCGCCCCGTCAAGTCCGCCCCGCCCGGCGCAGCGGCAGGCTTGACACCCCGCCACGAGCCACGGGTCGATACGTGCCGGCACCCGCCCGGCCAGGAGGGGTCGGCCCCGCACGAGGGTCGGCCGCCGGGCGGGCACCGCGAAGGGGGCACGGTGGCGCGCACCGCGACGGTGCGCGCCACCGTCGTATCCGCGCCCGCCCCCGGGCAGCGGCCCGGTACGGGCACGCCCGGCCGCGCGCAGCGCGGTACGCTGACCGGAGGATCTGTCATAGGCCGCTCCCTTGCGCCTCCTGGTTTTCCGTCCACTACAGAAATCGGGTTTTTGGGGCCTTTTTTCGCGCGGCACCCCGAAAAAGGTGCTGGTGAGGCAAAAAAGCGGGGTTGTTGCAGGAGGTCCGTTTACTTCCGGTGGCCCTTCATGTACCTCGCGCGGGCCGGCTGTGTACCTGCCGGGAAACGACGCCGGTCAGCGCCCTGATATACCTGGCCGGGAGCGGCCGGCGGCCGGCGCGGCGGGAAGGGGTAAACGCCCGGCCGCTACCCCACGCCGGCCGCGCAGGCACAACGCGAAGACGGCGCGGCCGGGGCGGCATCGGTTGCCGTCCCGGCCGCGCCGTCCGCCCGTTACGCGGCGCTGGCCGCCGTCTCCGCGCTGGTGCCGGGGTCGCCGGCCGCGTCCGGGGCGGCGGCGTCCGGGGCGGCGGGGGCGAGCCGGTAGGTGCGGGGCTTGTCGGTGACCATCTGCGCGACACCGAGGCTGACCAGCTTGTCGAGGGCGTTGGCGACCGCCCCGGCCGACAGGGTGAGCACCTTGCCGACCTAGTGCGGGGTGAAGGCGGTGCCGGGGAACTTGCGCAGGTGCTCCTCGACCAGGTCCCGCAGCGCCCCGGGCCGGGTCGCGGGGACGCGCCTGCCGCTGGCGGCTGCCTTGACCGCCAGCCGCCCCTGGGCGGCCAGGTCACGGGCGGTCTCCAGGGCGACCAGGGCGACGTCCAGGTTCCCGGCCGCGAGAGCCTTCCCGGCCTCGTCGGCCGCCTGCGCGATAGCCGCGACGGTCCCGGCCGCCTCGGCGGTGACGGCCGGGTCCGGCCCCGGCCCCGGCCCGGGGTCGGCGTCCGCCTGCTGGTCCCCGGCCGTGCCGCCGGCAGGCTCGTTGGCGGGCTGCCCGGCGTCGGCGGCGCTGTCCGTGCCGGGGGCCTCGGCGGGCGGGGCATCGTCGCGCGGGGCTTCCGGGGCAGCGGCGGGCGTCCAGGTGTCGGCGAGGCCGGGACGGCTGCCCTTGACCCGGGTCGCGGTGCCGGCCTTCTCGCAGGCGAGCAGGGCCTGCCGGGCGGCGGCGGTGCTGATCCCGGCGCGGGCGGCGATCGCCGCGACGGCCGCCCCGGCGGGCTCGGCCGACAGCGCGGCCAGGACGGCCGCTGCCGGGCTTTCGGCCGCCGCCGGGGCAACGGGCGCGGGAGCCGGGGTCGTCGCGGCGTCGGGGGCGCTGCGGGCCGCGTGCGGGGCGGGGGCGGGGGTGCGTGCCATGATGGTGACTCCGTTTCTATTCTCCGGCGCTATTCCCGTTTTTATTTGACTGCGCCGGTGTTTTCTGGACGACAATTTCTCTGGTCCGGACGTGAAGTCAAGCGGCTCCGCGACAATTCCAGATTCCGTTTTCCGCCTCAGCCCTGCGGACACGCCACGACGCTATCTCGCCTTTTCCGAGGCAGTCAACGCCTTTCCGCCTTGAAATAGCCGAACTCACCGCCAATTTCCGCGCTATTCATCACTCACCGCGCCTAAATTGATTACCGTCTGCCCTAGTGCCTTTCCCGCCGCGCCGGCCGCCTTTCCGCGCCCGCCCTCGCCGCCCGTCAGCCTCCTCGCGCGCGTGACGTCACCTGGCCGCACGCCCTCACAGGCGAGAAGGCGAGGGCCTGCGGGCACGGACCAGGAGGGGCGAGAACCTGAACTGAACGGATACAAAGCCACGGACAGAAGACAGCGAATTAACGCACGTCACGCATGTCCGGCCCGCCGTCCACGATTGTTTCACAGGCTTGACCTGTATATAGAGTCCGGGAGTCCACTGGAAGGTTTATTCCCGCCACGTCCTGCGCATTCGCCGCCGCCAGGGCGCTCCGCTGTCGGCAGGTACCCGTATTAGCTGGCAGGTTAGCTGACGACATGGAAGGGCGACTGGTTGGTGGCGAATCTCGGTAAACGGTCTGCCATTTCCGCTGACCGTCCCCAGCCGCTCCGGGAGCTCGGCCGGAGGTCCTCCGCGCCGGCAGCGGGCAGTCCCGCGTCGGCCGGGCGAGCGGGCTGCGGGCCGGACGGCCCGTGGCCGGCGAGCCCGTCCCCCGTAGGCTGCCACGCCTTCGCGGTGCCTGTCGAGCCACGCCACGCCGCCCGCCGGGCGGTACTCCTACGCGGGCAAGCGGTCGTGAGCAGCGGCGGCAACTTTGCCCGCGCCTCGGCCCCCGCCAGGCCACGTTGCAGGTGATCCCTGCCGTAAGCGCCATTGACGGTATGTAGCGTGACTTTGCGGCGCCGTGTCTATCCTGGGAGTTGCCGAGAACTGCGCATGAAAGGTGCGGATCGGGTGGCCGTCAATGCCCCGAGAGTGCTGTACCTCGTGATCAGCGGCGCGCCCGCGCCTGAGGGCCTGCCGTCGCTCGTCACCCTCATTCAGGAGTCTGGGTGGCGAGTCGTCGTGTTCTCTACCCCGATGGGGACGCGGTTCGCTGACCTGGGTGAGCTGGAGCGGCTGACCGGCGGACCGGTCCGCTGGGAGTACCGGATGCCGGGCACCGGCGAGCGGACGCCCCCGGCTGACGCGGTGCTGGCGTGCCCGCTGACGTTCAACTCGGTGAACAAGTTCGCGCACGGGCACGCGGACAACTTCGCGGTCGGGCTGCTGTGCGAGATGGCGGGCTACGGGGTGCCCGTGGTCGTCGTCCCTCACTGCAAGCCGCAGCTGGCGTCGCACCCCGCGTTCGGGGCGAGCCTGGACACCCTGCGCAGCATGGGGGTACAAGTGCTGTTCGATCCGGCAGCGCCGTATGAGTCGCGGCTGCCATCATGGGCTGAGGTCACGGCGGCGCTGCCGGGCGCCGTCACGCAGGGGGTGACGCGGTGAGCGGGGACGAGGACGCTGCCGGGGCGCGGATCGCGCGGGCCAGGCGCCGCAGGGGCCTGTCGCAGTCGGTGCTCGCCGGGCTGGTCGGCCGGTCGGAGTCGTGGCTGTCGCAGGTCGAGCGGGGTAAGCGGGGAGTGGACAGCTATGTCGTGCTCACCCGGATGGCGGAAGTCCTGCGGGTCGAGGTAGAGGAGCTGACCGGCCCCGGAGGGGGTGACGGCGAGGAGGGGCATCGGGTGTATGAGCCGGCCGCGGAGATCGAGCGGGCCATGATGGGCTACGAGGCCGTCAGCGCCTCCATCGGCGGGCGGGAGCCTGCTGTTAGGGCCACTGCGGCGCACCTTCGGGCCAGGGCTTCGGCCGCGTACGCCGGTTACCAGGCCACCCGTTACGACGACACCGGGCGGATGCTGCCCGCGCTGATCCGCGAGACCGAGGCGGCCGGCGGGGACGACCGGGAAGCGTCCTCGGTGCGCGCGCTGGTCTACGACACGGCCGCGGCGCTGCTGCACCGGGTCGGCGAGACGAGCCTGGCGTGGACGGCAGCTGACCGTGCTCTGGCCGCGGCTGAGCAGTCAGGGCGTCCCGAGTTGGTGGCCCTGCAGGCGTACCGGCTATCGTACGTAATCGTCGGCCGCAGGCACCCGGCTGAGGCTCTGGAGCTGGCGATGTCGGCGTCCGCCGGGCTGGAGCGGGTGATGCGAGACCCGGACGCGGACACGCTTAGCGTGTACGGGGCGCTGCACTTGGCCGGCGTGCATGCTGCCGCTGCCGTGTACGACCGGGCGATGTCCGCGACCTTGCTCGCGCGGGCGCGGGAGATCGCCGCCCGCACCGGGGACGGTAACCGGATGGGGACGGCGTTCGGTCACGTAAACGTGGCGATGCACGCGATCTCCGCCTCGCTCCAGCTCGGGGACGCGAAATCAGCGATTGAGGCCGGGGAGTCTCTCGACCCGGCCTCGCTGCCAGCTGGGCTGACCGGCAGGCGCACCCAGCTCAGCCTGGACCTGGCCCGTGCCTACGCGATGCGCAAGCAGGACGCCGCTGCTGTGAACCTGCTGCTGGCCGCCGAGCGGCTCAGCCCGCAGCTCGTCCGCTACGACGGGCGCACCCGCGAGGTCATCACCAGCCTGCTGCGCCGCGAGCACCAGCCCTCCACCCCCGAGCTTCGCCCGCTGGCCCGCCGCGCCGGGATGATCTGACCCGCACTTTCGTACGGGTTTCCCGCGCGCACGAATGTGCGGCTTCGCTGCGTTCACGACGCTGCGGGTGACGTCTCCCTAACTCGCCTACTGTCTTGCCTCACCGCAGGAGCAGGCAGTCTTGGGAGGCAAGTCGATGGCCACGACAGCAACGGGTGCCTCAGCGGTGCGGGCACCTGGTCACGGCCCTGGCCCGCGCGCAGGCTACGGGTGGCCGTCCTTATGGCCACCCGGGGCGCAGCCGCTCCCGCGACTTGGACGGCCATGAGCGCGACGCCGCCGTTCGCCGCGCTGCCGACCGCTCCCGGCCTGGCACGCGGCCATGTCCGGGCCGCGCTCGCTGAGTGGGGCCTCAGCGAGTTCGCTGACACCGCCGGGCTGATCGCCAGCGAGATGACCGCCAACGCCGTGAACGCATCCGCTCCCGTGCAGGCAACCGGCCCCGTGCTGGTCATCCGCCTGTGCCTCGTTGCCCACGGACACGTACTGACCATCGAGTGCTGGGACCAGGCTCCCGGGATCCCCGTGCTGCAGGAGGCGTCCGGATTCGCGGAGACCGGGCGTGGCCTGGCCATCATCGACTCCCTCACGGGCGGAGCGTGGGGTTGTCGGCCTGCCATCGCCCAAGCCGGCAAATGCGTCTGGGCCGAAATCTCGCTACGCGATCTGCCCGCATTGGACCGTTCTGCGTCAGCGTCTGACTGCTGACCTGCCACTTCTGGTTCCCGGCTCGCTGTCGTCCCTCGTCGCCAGAGTCAGCCTGACCATCCTTGGCTACCGACGCCGCGGGCCGCAGCGGCGGCGATCGCCACTACTACGTGCCCGGCGGTGAAGTACGAGAGGTTATCGGTCCGGCAGCGCCATGGCCGCCGGCTGCAGGACACCGTGTCGCCTCCGCCCTGCGGGTCTATCACAGGGTCCATAGGGCCTGGGTTGGTGACAGGCGAGAGGCGCGGATGGCGGGCAGCAGCCCGGCGAGCGCGCCGATGAGGACCGCCGCGCCGAGGCCGCCTGCCCATGCCTCGGGGGGAATGACGATCGCCCAGCCCTTGGCATGGGCGTAGACGGCGGTGGAGATGGCGCCGAGAACGACGCCGACGGCGCCGCCGGCCGCGGTGAGCAGGATCGCCTCGGACAGGAACTGGATCCTGATCTGGCTCTTGGTGGCGCCCAGCGCCCTGCGCAGCCCGATCTCCCGCTGGCGTTCCAGTACCGATACGACCATGATGTTGGCCACCCCGATGCCGCCCACCAGCAGCGCGACCGCGCCGAGCCCGAGGAACAGGGTGTCGAACGCGCCCGCGGCATCGGCCTGTGCGGTCAGCGTGCTCGAGGGCTGAGACACGTTGGCCTCGGAGGGATCCTGCGGGGAGGCCTGCGCACCCAGCACGCCGTCGACGGCGTTGGTGGCGGCCGTGGTGTTCTGGGTGCGGACGTAGATGTTGGACGGGTGCCCGTCGAAGCCAAGGTAATGCTCGGCGGCGGGGAAGCCGATCAGCACCGTGGAGTCGATCTGAGGTGCCAGCACCGCGGGCTTGAGTATGCCCACCACGTAGAACCACATGCTTCCCACCCAGATCCGCATCCCGGGCCAGACCCGGTCGTACCCCAGCCGCTGGGCGGCGGCGGCGCCCAGCACTGCGGCCGGCTCGCGGGCGGTGGCGGCGTTCAGGTAGCTGCCCGCGGCGACCGAGGTGCCCGCCGCCGCGGGCAGGCCGAGGCTGGACGCGGCGACGACGAGCGCGTTGGTGTTGACCGAGGGGATGTACGGGCTGCGGTAAGCGCTGAGGTTCTGGACGGCCCCGGTGTACTGCACCGCCGTGACACCGGGCAGCTCGCTGATCATCCCCGGGGCCGTCAGCGGAAGCTCGGCGGGGCCGCCGGTCAGGCTCTGCCCGTTAGTGACGGTCAGCAGGTTGGTGCCCAGCTGGCTGATCTCGGCCAGCAGCCCGGCCTGGGAAGAGCGGGCCAGGCCGAGGACCGCCACGATGGCCCCCACCCCGATCGCGATGCCGAGGCCCGATAGCGCGGCTCGCAGCTTCCTGGTCCTCAGCCCCACGCTCGCCAGCCCGGCAACGTCCTCCAGGCGCAGGCGAGACTCGGTGGGCGCGACCGGCTGTCCGGTCGTGATCGTCATGATCGTCCTTCCTTCGCGGGTTGCGGGCGGGCAGGCCGCCCGATAGTGTCCTCGCCGTTGCTTTCGCCCGTGCTGAAGGCGGCCTGGCCGACGGGGACAGGCCGGGAGTCGGCGACAATGTGCCCGTCGAGCATCTCGATGCGGCGTCGCATGCGGCCGGCGACCGCTTGGTCGTGTGTAATCACGATGATCGTGGTGCCCTGGGCGTTGAGCTCATCCAGCAGCGCCAGCAGTGACGAGCCGGTGACCGAGTCCAGGTTTCCCGTCGGCTCGTCGGCCAGCACCACCGGCGGATGGCCCGCGATCGCCCGGGCGACCGCCACCCGCTGCCGCTCCCCGCCCGACAGCTGGGTCGGCCGGGCGTCGGCTTTATGCCCAAGCCCCACCCGGGCCAGCGCGGCGGCGGCGGCCTGCCGCCGCCGGGTGCGGGGGACGCCCGCGTACAGCAGCCCGTCCGCGACGTTGTCGAGCACCTTTTGGTGCTCCGACAGGAAGAACTGCTGGAACACGAAGCCGATCCGCGACGCCCGCATGGCCGACAGGTCCCGGTCGCCCATATCCGCGACATCGATGCCGGTCACCCGCACCGCCCCGGTGGTGGGCCGGTCCAGGGTCCCCATCAGGTGCAGCAGCGTGCTCTTGCCCGACCCGGACGGGCCCACGATGGCGGTCAACTCCCCCGGCAGCACCGCCAGGCTCACCTCGTCAAGCGCACGTACCGCTGGTGATCCCGGGTAGACCTTCGACACCCGGTCCAGCTCAAGCACTGGCATCAACGGGCCAGGCAGCGCCGGATCGGTCTCGCCCGCCAGGCCCGTTTCCGTGCTGGCGCTCACGGCGACGGCACCACGACTTGCTCACCGGGCGTCAGTGCCCCGGTTACCTGCACCAGTCCGTCGGTGTCGTCGACAATCCCGACCGTCACCGGTACCAGGCGCCGGGCGTTACCCGCGCCGACAACCTCAACGGCGTATCCGCCCGAGGACTGAGCCAGCAATGCCCCCACCGGGACCACCAGGGCGCTGGAGACGGTGCCGGTGGTGATGCTCACCGTCACCGGCGCCTGGTCCAGCGTCCCGGCCGCCGACGGATCTGTGAGCGTAACGGTCACCGGGATCGTCGCGACGGTGCCCGACCCAGACGATCCGCTGCCGCTGGACCCGGACGACCCCGACGACCCCGACGACACGGACGCCACGGTGCCCACCGAGGACACCGTGCCCGCGGTGTTGGATCCGTCCGGCAGCGTGATCGTCACCGCGTCTCCAACCTTGATCTCACCCTGCTGAGAGGCGTCGAGAGCGATGGATACCACGTGCTGGGTCGAGGTCGCGGTCGCCACCGGCCCGGACGCCGAACCGCCGAGGGTGCCGGGCACCGCGGTGATTCGCAGCGCGGTCGGCTCGAACACGAATGACCCCTGCGACAGGGAACCCGACGGGCTGGAGATCCCGAGCGCTGCCTGCAGCTTCCGCACCCCGGCCGCAGTCGCCGACGAGAACTGATCCCAGCCCGCCGAGCTGAGCTGCGAAGCCGGGACATCGCCCAGGGCCGCCAGGTCATGGTTGAGCTGGGCCACGTCGGTACCGCTGACTCCCAAGCTCAGCGTTCGCCAGGCCGGAACGGTGCCGTACAGCAGCACGACCGGAGAGCCTCCATCGACGCCGTAAATCGCGTGACCCTGGCTGATCACCTGGCCTGGCGACGGGAGCATGGTCAGGGTCCCGCTGTGGCCCAGCACCGTGTAGGAGCCGGCGTAGCCGAGCGTCGCGCTCACGGGGGTCTGCGATGACAGGGACCTCAGTACCACCGGCTTTGTGTTCGGCACCGACAGCCCAGCGCTCCCCGACGCGGTACCGGAGGAGAACGCGCCGGCGGCCCACGCGACCGCCACCCCGCCCCCCACGACAACCACGAGGCCCGCCGCCACCGCGCGGGTCGGGACACGCCGCCGCGCAGTTGCCTTGGACTCCGCTCCCGAGGCCCGTGCCGGCCGGGCGGCGTCCCGGCCCTGGAAAATGGTCTTGTTCATCCCTGGGTGCCCCCCGTCTGGACCCCGACCTGCGTCTGGCAGGTTTGCCACGCGCTCTGGAACTGCGGCGAGCTACGGTCAAAGCCGACGATGTGCAGATACACGCCCTGGTTGCTCACGGTGGGGTCGGGGAAGGTCGGGAACCCATGCGTGCGCATGCACGCGGAGACCTTCAGCAGCTGACTGAGAACCTTCTGCTGCTGCTGCGCCGTGGGCGACCCGCTCGGGAGAACCGAGGAGCAGGCATTTACGGCCGCTGCGTACTGGGGGCTAACTTGCCCGTTGCTCCCGCCGGTGACGGCGGAACTAATCTCAAAGCCACCGTTCGGCAGCGGGTCGGGGAAGTTGGGCACGCCATGCTGGCGCATGCAAGACGCGTAGGCGACTGACTTCTGGTAGGTAGTTGAGCCGGCGGCAGTGCTCGAGGTACCCGAGCTGGTTGACGCGCTTGAAGTGGCTGCGGTGCCTGCCGTGCTTGTAGTGCCTGCGCTGCTTGTAGTGCCTGCGCTAGTCGAGGTCGTTGAGGCGCTGCTGCACGCGGCCGTCAGAACGGCGACGCTGGCCGCGCTCACCAGCAAGCCCACACGTGGCGAGAGGATTCGACGATTCATCTGGTGCTCCTCACAGTCGAGTTGACAGTTCTGCCAGGTTCACCTGGCTGGCAATGCGTGAGCGGTCAGGGTGATGCGGGCATGACAGTCGGGCCGAACGGGACCTGGCTGAACCCGGCGGGGATGGACACGGTCAGGGCCGCCTGGTTCTGCGCGGTCGGGTTGAGCCAGGTAATGTCGGCTGTCCGCTGAGTGAGTGGCGAGTCAGCGGCCGAGCGAATTACCACGCGGACTGGCAGGTACGTGGTCGGGTTGACCCAGACTGTCTCGGAGATCCGGCTGCCGGGGCTGCTTGTCAGCTTGGTTGCCTCAATCCCGTCAACGCGCTGCTGGCCATCCAAGGTCAGGGTTCCGCAGGAGATCGCCGCGTGCAGGAGCTGGACCACGCTCGCAGACGAGGAACCGGCGGACAGTTTGGCGGTCGGCCCGAACAGCGGTGCGAGGGCGGCCCCGGCGAGCACGCAGCCGGTCTTCCTCGGTGCTGGTTCCGTCTGGCCGGCCACTCCGCGCTGGCTCGCCCAGGTCCGGGTCGAATAGTTGACCAGGGTGTAGGTCGATGCGGCGCCGCCCTCCTCGAAAACGGGCTGCCCGGTTGACGAGTACTCGACTGAACGCCACTTGTCGCCGTAGGACCATTCCTTGACCGTCGCGGTGCCGCCGCCGGGGCGGCTGGAGGTGACCGTCATCTGTGCGATCTCGGCCGGTCCAGCCGCGCTTAGCGCGCTGGCGACGTGCTTGGTCATATAAGCGGTATCGATGGTCTGGGTCGGGCTCGGGGACTTCGGCTGTGCGCCCGGCAGTCCCACGAACACCACCGCCACGACGGCCGCAGCGCAGGCGGCCAGGGCCGCCCCGGCGGTCACCGAGCGCTGCGCTCGCCGCCGCGCGCGACGACGCTCGGCCTCGCGGATCATCCCGGCGGGCGCGTGCAGATCAGCCGTGTACCGCAGCATTCCCTGGCGGAGCAGGTTCTCGATGTCGGTGTTCATGATTGCGTTCCCCACCCGCCGCCCGCGGCGGCCGTGTCGTTCCAGTCGTCAGCCAGCTCTCGCATCCGCGCCAGTCCCCGCGAGCCAGCCGACTTCACCGTGCCTTCCGGGCAGCCGAGTGCCGCTGCCGTCTCGGCGTCGGTCAGTTGCTCCCAGTACCGCAGCACCAGCACCGCGCGCTGTCTGGGCGGCAGCTTCCACAGCAGCCCGACCAGGGCATCACGCAGGTCCACCTCGCTAGCGACGTCGGGCACCGGCCTGAGCGTCGTCCTGAACAGGCCTTCTCTAGACCTCCAGCGGCTCGCACGGCGACCGTTGTCGATCGCCAGGTTGCACAGCGTCCGGCGCAGGTACCCCTCGGGATCCCCGTCGAACCGGCGCCAGCGCGGAAGCAGCCGCTCGATCGCGGTCTGCAGCAAGTCCTCGCCGGCCTCTTTGCTACCGGCCAGCAGCGCGGCGGTACGCAGCAGATGACCGGCGCGCTCAGCAAGAAAATGCTCAAGCTCAGCTGTGCTCCGGTCAGCCGGGCATCCTGCGGTCTCCTCCCATTTCGTAAACCAAGCACGAAGAACCCGGCGAGACCGTTCCACCCCGCAGCAGGAATCTGGGACGGTTCTATGGCCCGGTCGCCCACCACCGGGCGGGGACACCATCTGTGCGGCAGTTCGAAGCAGGTAACCGTCCGGCCGCAATGCCGTCGCCAGCCCACCGGGCCGCCACCACACCCGACGTCAAGCAGAACCCGGCCGCATTGCGGCCGTCCGTGCCGTCCGTGGAAAACCCGGCGGTTACACCGACCGTCATACCGGCCCGAAACCCGTCCGCTATACGTCCGTGGACACCGCGACACACCGACCCGCAGCGCTACAAGGTGACACGCCACGGGACAGAGAAGAAACGCCCCGCTAGCACGAGAATTCGCAGCTAGCGGGGCGTTTTCGCAGGTGGTGGCAGGTGTTGGGTTCGAACCAACGTAGGCTGAGCCGACGGTTTTACAGACCGTTCCCTTTGGCCACTCGGGCAACCTGCCGTGCACCGCCGCACTGCGGCGGCAGCAGAGAGAAGAATAGCGGACATCGCGAGCGGTTGCGACGCAGACCGCCGTGAGGCCGTTCGCGACCACGACAACGACGTACGCTCGGCCACGACTCGCGTGGCCAAGGTGACGAGCGGCACCATACCCGTCTACCCTGTGGTCCATGCCAAGCGAGTCAAGCTTCGACATCGTGTCCAAGATCGACCGCCAGGAAGCCGACAACGCGCTCAACCAGGCGGCCAAGGAGATCAGCACCCGGTTCGACTTCCGCAACGTCGGGGCGTCCATCGCCTGGTCGGGCGAGAACGGGGTGGAGATCCGCGCCAACAGCGAGGAGCGCGCCAGCGCGATCCTCGACGTGTTCAAGGAGAAGCTCGTCAAGCGGAGCATCTCGTTGAAGCACCTGGACGCCGCGGAGCCCAAGATCTCCGGCAAGGAGTACCGGATCGCGATCGCGATCAAGGAGGGCATCACCCAGGAGAACGCCAAGAAGGTGTCCAAGATCATCCGGGACGAGGGGCCGAAGGGCGTCAAGGCCCAGGTGCAGGGCGAGGAGCTCCGCGTCTCGTCCAAGAGCAGGGACGACCTGCAGTCCGTGATCAGCCTGCTCAAGGGCAAGGACTTCGACTTCGCGCTGCAGTTCGTCAACTACCGTTAGCGCGGGGCGCGAGCGCCAGAAGCGCGAGCGGGAGCACCACTCGCGCCGTTAGTGCGGGCTGCTCCCCGCCACCCCGGCCAGGCCCTCCAGCCTGCGCACCCGCTCGCCGGTGGGCGGATGAGAGCGCAGCAGCCGGCCGAGCCCGCGGGCCGGGAACGGGCAGGCGATCATCAGGTGGCTGGCGGCGGCGAGCGGTCCCCGCCGCGGCAGCGTAGCCGAGGAGCCGTCGATCTTCCGCAGCGCGCTCGCCAGCGCCAGCGGCTCCCCCGTTAGCAGCGCGCCCTCGATGTCGGCCCCGTACTCGCGGGCCGCCGGGGATGCGATCTGCAGCAGCAGCAGCGCCGTCAGCGGGCAGATCGCGACCAGCGACGCGAGACCGGCCGACGAGGAGGAGACCACCACGTCGCGTCGGGTCACGTGCGCAAGCTCGTGCGCAAGCACGGCCCTGAGCTCGGCCGGCGAGAGCTCCGCCAGCAGCCCCTCGGTGCAGCACACGGCGGCCGACCGGGGACCATAGCCGACGGTGAGGATGTTCGGCTGCGCCGCCGGCGACACGAACAGCCGGGGCATCGGCAGCCGGGCCGAGCGCGCGAGCTCCCGCACCAGACGGTGCAGCTCGGGCCGCTCCACCTCGCCCACCTGGCGGGCGCGGAGCGCGGTCAGCACGGCCCGTTCCGAATGAAAATAGGTGATCCACCCGAGGGCGACGATGAGCGCGCTTACCACCGCGGCGCCGACGAGCCCGAGCCAGACCGAGGCAATCGCCACCAGCGCCGCGCACAGCAGGACCGCCAGCAGCGCCGCGCGCAGTCCGTAGCAGCGCACTGCCGCTCCCTCCCGAATCCCGACCGGCCCTGAGGCCCCGAGCTTCCGCCCCCCGGCGTGACCGCCCCGAAACAGCAGCAGCTCACTCGGTTAACGGTCGGAGTCGACCTGGAGGTTCCCGCACCGCGACGCCAGCCTAAGGCCGTGGCGGCCGGGCTACGCGCGGCCGGCGAAGAAACAGCGGCGACATTATGGACAAATAACAGTAACTTTGTTAGAACGCAGCAGAAAGGTGGCGTGTCCCACACTCGTGGGGACGGCCATGCGGCGCCCGAGTCCGCGTAGAATTTATCCCGTCCCGCACTCAAGCCCCGGCCACTGGGGTAGGTGCTGCACGAGGGCGCACGGTCCTGCGTGCGGAGGAGGATTTGGGCTGTGACCAAGCAGGTCCAGGAGCTAGACCACGTAATCATCCGGTTCGCAGGCGACTCCGGTGACGGTATGCAACTCACCGGCGACAGGTTCACCCAGGAGACCGCGGTCTTCGGCAACGACCTGTCCACCCTGCCGAACTTTCCCGCCGAGATCCGCGCTCCGCAGGGGACGCTGCCCGGCGTGTCCAGCTTCCAGCTGCACTTCGCGGACCACGACATCCTCACCCCCGGCGACGCGCCGGACGTGCTGGTCGCGATGAACCCGGCGGCGCTCAAGGCGAACCTGAAGGACCTGCCGAGGGGCATGGACCTGATCGTCAACACCGACGAGTTCACCAAGCGCAACCTGGTCAAGGTCGGGTACCAGCAGAACCCGCTCGAGGACGGCTCCCTCGAGGGGTACAAGCTGCACCCGGTGCCGCTGACCTCGCTGACCGTCAAGGCGCTGGAAGACCAGGACATCTCCCGCAAGGACGCCGAGCGGGCGAAGAACATGTTCGCGCTCGGCCTGCTGTCCTGGCTGTACGGACGGCCCTCGGAGGGCACACTCTCCTTCCTCGAGGCGAAGTTCGGCAAGAAGCCCGAGATCTACAAGGCCAACGTGACCGCCTTCCAGGCCGGCTGGAACTACGGCGAGACGACCGAGGACTTCTCGGTCCGCTACGAGGTCAAGCCCGCACCGATCGCGCCGGGCAAGTACCGGAACATCACCGGCAACACCGCCCTCGCCTACGGCCTGATCGCGGCCGGCCAGCTGTCCAGGCTGCCGCTCTTCCTCGGCTCTTACCCGATCACCCCGGCCTCCGACATCCTGCACGAGCTCGCCAAGCACAAGAAGTTCGGCATCCGCACGTTCCAGGCCGAGGACGAGATCTCGGCCGCCAGCTCCGCGCTCGGGGCGGCCTTCGGCGGTGCGCTCGCGGTCACGACCACGAGCGGCCCCGGCATGCTGCTGAAGGCGGAGACCGTCGGCCTGGCCGTCTCGGTCGAGCTGCCGCTGCTCATCGTCGACGTGCAGCGGGCGGGCCCGTCCACCGGCATGCCGACCAAGACCGAGCAGGCGGACCTGCTGATGGCGCTGTACGGCCGGAACGGCGAGTCGCCGGTGCCGGTGGTCGCGGCCGCCACGCCGTCGGACTGCTTCTTCGCGGCGATCGAGGCGGCGCGGATCGCGATCACCTACCGGACCCCGGTCATCCTCCTCTCCGACGGGTACCTGGCCAACGGCTCCGAGCCGTGGCGCATCCCCGAGGTCTCGTCGCTGCCGGACCTCAGCGCCGAGTTCGAGTTCGCCTCGGAGGCCGACAAGCCGGCCGACGGCGGCGACTTCCTGCCGTTCAAGCGCGACCCGCGGACGCTCGCCCGGCCGTGGGCGATCCCCGGCACCCCCGGCCTCGAGCACCGCATCGGCGGCATCGAGAAGGCCGACGGCGCCGGGACGATCTCCTACGACCCGGACAACCACGACCTGATGGTCCGGACCAGGCAGGCCAAGATCGACGGCATCGCCGCCACCATCCCGCCGCTCGAGGTCGACGACCCGTCCGGCCAGGCGAAGGTGCTGGTCCTGGGCTGGGGGTCAACCTACGGCTCGATCGGCGCGGCGGTCCGCCGCGCCAGGCAGCGACGGGCACGCGGTCGCGCAGGCGCACCTGCGGCACATGAACCCGTTCCCCGCCAACCTCGGCGAGGTGCTCCGCCGCTACGACAAGGTGCTGGTCCCCGAGATCAACCTCGGCCAGCTCGCGCTCCTGCTGCGGGGCAAGTTCCTGGTCGACGTGATCTCGTACAACCGCGTCAGCGGACTTCCGTTCCGCGCGGCCGAGCTGGCTGAGGCGATCGAAGAGGTGCTCGCACATGCCTGAAATTCAAGATCAGCTTTCGTCGAACGGTCCGGGGCGACTCCAGTCCCTCACGCTCGTCCCGCACAAGGGCGGCCTGGGGACGAAGGACTTCAAGTCCGACCAGGAGGTCCGCTGGTGCCCGGGCTGCGGTGACTACGCGATCCTGGCCGCCTTCCAGGCCTTCCTGCCCGAGCTGGAGGTGCCGCGGGAGAACGTGGTCGTGGTCTCCGGCATCGGCTGCTCGTCCCGGCTGCCCTACTACGTGTCGAGCTACGGCATGCACTCGATCCACGGGCGGGCGCCCGCGATCGCGTCCGGGCTGGCCGCGTCGCGGCAGGACCTGTCGGTCTGGGTGATCACCGGGGACGGCGACGCGCTCTCCATCGGCGGCAACCACCTGATCCACGCGCTCCGGCGGAACGTGAACATCAAGATCCTGCTGTTCAACAACCGGATCTACGGGCTGACCAAGGGCCAGTACTCGCCCACCTCGGAGCAGGGCAAGGTCACCAAGTCGACGCCGTTCGGCTCGCTCGACTACCCGTTCAACCCGGTCTCGCTCGCGCTCGGGGCGGAGGCGTCCTTCGTGGCCCGGTCGGTCGACTCCGACCGCAAGCACCTGCAGTCGGTGCTGCGGGCGGCGGCCGACCACCGCGGCTCGGCCTTCATCGAGATCTTCCAGAACTGCCCGATCTTCAACGACGACGCGTTCGCCCCGATCAAGGAGCCGAACGCGCCCGGCCTGATCCGCCTGCAGCACGGCTCGCCGATGCGATTCGGGCCGGACGGCTCGATGGGCCTCACCTACGGCCCGTACGGCGCCCTGACCCCGGTCGAGGCGGCCACGGTGCCCGAGTCCGAGCTGGTCGTGCACGACGCGACCAGGACCGACCCGTCGTACGCGTTCGCGCTCTCCCGGCTCGACAGCTTCGACTTCGCGCACACCCCGATCGGCGTCTTCCGCTCGGTCGAGCGCCCGGCCTACGACGACCTGATGGCCGCGCAGCTCGACCAGGCCCGCGCCGCCGGCGCGGGCGACCTGGCCAAGCTGCTGGCGGGCAACGACACCTGGGAAGTCGACTAGCCAAGCAGCGCGGCCTAGCCCGATCACAACCGCATCATTACACTCACTGAGACGCCAGCTATTGCCGCTACACCGGCAATAGCTGGCATTTCCATTTCAGCGCCCGCGACTCGCCCGGCGGCGGCCCGATCCCGGCCGCCACAGCCGCCGCCCTCATCATCACCGCCCACCCAGCAGCCCCTACGCCAGCGGCCCCCACCACCCCGCCCTCGCCCCGCCAGACCGAGCCGCCCAACCCGCCCGCCCGTCGATTAGCCCTGTGGCCCCCAGGGCCCGATAGAACGGCCCTGTGGCCCCCAGGGCCAATACGCGGCGGCCGACCGCAGCGTGCGTGGCTGGCGCCGCATCAGCGCCGCGGCCACGCCAGACCGCCTGTGGCCCGCCGCGCCAGTTCAGCGCAGCGGGCCACGACACCAACGCGGATGGAGCGTTGTGGCCACAACGCCAAAAGCCACCTGGCGCTGTGGCCCGCCGCGCCATTAGGTTCAGCGCAGCGGGCCACAGCACCAACGGGGATGGAGCGTTGTGGGGCCGGCGCGCTAATGGGAGCGGGCGGCGGGGTTAGGCGGTGCGGGTGATTACGAAGTCGCAGAGGGACTCGAAGGCGTGGCGGGCGGGGACGTCGGGGAGCTTCGCCAGCAGGGCGGTGGCGGCGCCGATCCAGGAGCGCACGGTCTCGCGCGCCTCCTCGAGGGCGGCCGACTCGCGCAGCAGCGTGAGCGCCTCGGCGTGCAGCGCCGGGTCGGTCAGGTCCGGCTCGGCCAGCAGCGCCCGCAGCCGGGCCTCCGACGGCGAGTCCCCGGAGCCGCGCAGCGCGTACAGCACCGGCAGGGTCCGGACGCCCTGGCGCAGGTCGGTGCCCGGTTCCTTCCCCGACTGGGTGGACGTGGACGCCACGTCGAGCACGTCGTCGGAGAGCTGCCAGGCGACGCCGATCCGCATGCACGCCTCGGCGATCAGGTCCGTCAGCTCGTCGGAGAGGCCGGAGAACATCGCGCCGAATCGCCCCGAGGTGGCGATCAGCGACCCCGTCTTCTCGGTGATCACGTGCATGTAGTGGTCCAGCTGGTCCTCGCCGGGCCGGACGCCGACCGTCTCAAGCAGCTGGCCGTCGACCAGGCGGCCGAACGTCTCGGCCTGGATCCTGATCGCGGCCGGGCCGAGGTCGGCCAGGATGCGGGACGCGCGGGCGAACAGGTAGTCCCCGGCCAGGATCGCGATGGAGTTGCCGAACTGGGAGTTGGCCGACGGCTGGCCGCGCCGGATGGCGGCCTCGTCCATGACGTCGTCGTGGAAGAGCGTGGCCAGGTGGGTGAGCTCGATGGCGACCGCGGCGGGCACGATGCGCTTGTCGCGGCAGTCGCCGAAGCGGGCGGCGAGCAGCACCAGCATGGCGCGGAAGCGCTTGCCGCCGGCCGCCATCATGTGCCGCGAGACGTCGGCGAACATCTCGTCGCCGCCGAAGGAGGTGTCACGCAGGGCGGATTCAACGGCGGCGAGATCGTCCGCCATCTCCGCGGTGAGAGTCGCGTCGGCGAAATCGACGGGGACAGCGATGATCACACGAACTCCATGTCGTCGGCGCATTTAACCCGAGCGTACGAACACACCAGCATACGCGGTTGTCTAATAGGGGGCAGGGGCAGCCTCTGGCCTGGGGGTCTCCCGCCCAGGATGCCCCCTGGTACCCGTACCCACCGGACCGAATCGCTACGCTCCCCGCGCAGCGTTATGGCCGTTGCCCGCGCTCGGCGAGCGCGGGCAACGGCCATTGGCAAAAGCGACTAACAGGTGCATTAGCGGACAAACAACTGCGTCGCCGCGTGGTTAGCCAGCGAGAGCACCGGCTCGGGGAAGATGCCGAGGACGACGACGGACAGCGCGCCGACGCCCACCGCGATGCCGGTGAAGGCCGAGGGCACGGTCGACCACGGGACCGTCGGGCACCGGGTCACTGAAGAACATCAGCACGATCACGCGGGCGTAGAAGAACGCCGCGATCGCGGAGGCGACGACACCGACGACGACCAGCGCCAGGTCGCCGCCCGCGATCGCCGACTGGAAGACCGCGAACTTCCCGACGAACCCGGACGTCAGCGGGATACCTGCGAACGACAGCAGGAACAGCGCGAAGACGCCGGCGACCACCGGCGACCGCTTGCCGAGGCCGGCCCAGCGGGACAGGTGGTCCGCCTCGCCGCCCTTGTCGCGGACCAGGGTAATAACCGCGAACGCGCCGACCGTGCTCAAGCCGTACGTTGCGAGGTAGAACAGCGACGAGGACAGTCCGGCGACCGACGAGGAGATGACGGCGGTCAGGATGAACCCGGCGTGCGCGATCGAGGAGTAGGCGAGCAGCCGCTTGACGTCGGTCTGGGTGATCGCGATCACCGCGCCGACGACCATGGTGAGGATCGCCACCACCCACATGGCCGGGCGCCAATCCCACTGCAGCGTGCCGAACGCGACGTAGAACACCCGCAGCAGGGCGCCGAACGCCGACACCACGGTGCAGGACGCCATCAGCGCGGTGATCGGGGTCGGCGCGCCCTGGTAGACGTCCGGCTTCCAGGCGTGGAACGGCACCGCGCCGATCTTGAACAGCAGCCCGAGCCCGGTGAGGGCGATGCCCGCGTAGAGCAGGGTGTCGCTGCCGGTGCCGGACGAGACCGTCGTCGCGATGGTGGCGAGCGAGACCGACCCGGAGAACCCGTACAGCATCGCGATGCCGAACAGGAAGAACGCCGACGAGAACGAGCCGAGCAGGAAGTACTTCATGGCCGCCTCGTGCGACAGCAGGCGGCGGCGGCGGGCGAGCCCGCACAGCAGGTACAGCGGCAGCGAGAGAACCTCGAGCGCGACGAACATCGTCAGCAGGTCGTTGGCGGCCGGGAACAGCAGCATGCCGCCGACCGCGAACAGGGTCAGCGGGTAGATCTCGGTGTGCACCAGGCCGCGCAGCAGGCCCTCGCGCTCCTCGGTCGACCCCGGCACCGCCGCCGCCCGGCCCGCGAACGAGGACACGTCGGTCGAGTCGTCGGCGATCAGCAGCACCGCGACCGCGGCCAGAACCAGGATCGTGCCCTGGATGAACAGCGTCGGCCGGTCGACCGCCACCGCGCCCTCCGCGGCCGAGTGCCCGGCGCTGCCGTGCGCGAAGATCGTCGACGAGGCGGCGATCACGCACGTCCAGACGAACGCGGCCACCAATGCCCCGAATGTCACCAGCAGGTGGAGGGGGCGGCGCAGGTCGCGGGGCGCGAACGCCTCGACCAGGACGCCGACGACGGCGGCGCCGAAGACGACCAGCATCGGCGCGAGCTGGCTGTACTCAATGCTCGGGGCCGCGATCGCGCCGGGAACGGCAGCAGTGACAGCGGCGGCGGCGAGGCTCACGGCTGGTTTCCCTTCTGGGCTACCGCGGGGTGGGCGGGCACCGGATCGTGCGCGCCGACCTGGGTCATCGTTGTGTTGACGGCCGGGTTGATCACATCAAGGACCGGCTTCGGGTAGACGCCGAGCGCGATGATCAGCGCGACCAGCGGCACCACCGCCAGCAGTTCGCGCGCCTTGAGGTCGGGCATCGCCGACACGGACTCGGCGACCGGCCCGTTCATCGTCCGCTGGTACATCCACAGGATGTAGATCGCGGCCAGGATGATCCCGGCCACGGCGAACGAGCCCGCCACCTTGTAGCGCGAGAACGTGCCGACGAGCACGAGGAACTCGGACACGAAGGTGGACAGCCCCGGCAGCGACAGCCCGGCCAGCCCGGAGACCAGGAACAGCCCGGCCAGCACCGGGGCGACCTTCTGCACGCCGCCGTAGTCCGAGATCTTGTCGGAACCGCGGCGCACGATGAGGAAGCCGGCGATCAGCAGCAGCGCCCCGGTTGAGAAGCCGTGGTTGACCATGTAAAGCGTGGCGCCCGACTGCCCCTGCGAGGTCAGCGCGAAGACGCCGAGGACGATGAAGCCGAAGTGCGAGATCGAGGTGTAGCCGATCAGCCGCTTCATCGAGGTCTGCCCGATCGCCACGATCGCCCCGTAGATGATCGAGATCACCGCGAGGACGAGGATGAGCGGCGTGAAGTAGCGGAACCCGTCCGGGAACAGCTCCAGGCAGTACCTGATCATCCCGAACGTGCCGACCTTGTCCATCACGCCGAGCATCAGGACCGCCGCCCCGGGCTGGGCGGACGCGGTGGCGTCGGGCAGCCAGGTGTGGAACGGCCACAGCGGCGCCTTGATCGCGAACGCGATGAAGAACCCGAGGAACAGCCACTTCTGCACGGTCGGGGACAGGGCCACGTGCGTCAGCGCGTAGAACAGGAACGTCGGGTGCTGCCCGTTGTGACCCGAGTACACGTACAGCGCGATGACCGCGACCAGCATCAGCAGGCCGCCGAGCAGGCTGTAGAGCAGGAACTTGACCGCCGCGTACTGCCGCGCCCCGACCCCGAACGACCCGATCATGAAGTACATCGGGATCAGCATGGCTTCGAAGAACACGTAGAACAGGAAGACGTCGGTGGCCGCGAAGACCCCGATCATCATCGTCTCGAGGACCAGCATCAGCGCGAAGTAGATCTTGGGCGACCGCTTGGCGGGCTGGGAGGGGGCAGAGTCCGCGTCGTGCCACGAGGCGAGCACCACCACCGGCATCAGCACCACGGTCATGCCGATCAGCACCAACGCGATCCCGTCCGCGCCCAGCGCGTAGTGCACGCCGAACTGGGGGATCCAGGAGTACTCCTCGGTGAACTGGAACGTCGGGCCGGAGGTCTTGTACTGGGTGGCCATCACGATCACCCAGACCAGCGTGATCAGCGAGAACGCGAGCGTCATCCACCTGGTCAGCCGGGCCTGCCCGACCGAGACCAGGATCGCGCCGACCAGGGGGATACCGCCGGCCACGGTCAGCCAGGGAAAACCAGTCCCCGCCACCGTGATAGCCGAGGTAGCAATCATCAGAGCCTCACCACCAGAAGGCCGGCCACGATCAGCACGGCGCCGATGAGCATGGACAGCGCGTAAGAGCGCACGAAACCGTTCTGCAGCCTCCGCAGCCGCGCCGAGCTGCCGCCGATGGTCGCCGCCGTCGTGTTGACGAGACCGTCCACGCCGCGGCTGTCGAAGAAGACCGAGAGCCTGGTCAGCCACTGGCCAGGGCGCATCAGGACCGACTCGTTGAACGCGTCGCCGTACAGGTCGGCCCGCGCGGCCCGCGTCAGCACCGACCCGCGCGGCGCGAGGGCGGGAATTGTCACCCGCCCGTACATCGCCCAGGCGATGCCGATGCCAACGACCGCCAGCACCAGCGCGATGATGCCGGGCCAGGACCAGATGCCGTGGTCGGGGAACGGCACGCCGACCACCGGCGCCAGGAAGTTCTGCAGCCGCTCGTTGACGATGAGGAGCCCGCCAGCGGCGACCGACCCGATCGCCAGCAAGATCATCGGGATCGTCATGGTCGGCCCCGACTCGTGCGGGTGCGGGATCTGCGGCTCGGTGAAGGCGGGGTGCGCCCCGGCGCCGCCGAGCACGCCGTCCTGCTCCCAGCGCTTCGGGCCGTACCAGGTCATCAGCATGACCCGGGTCATGTAGAAGGCGGTGATGCCGGCGCCGACGATTGCGCACGCGGCGAGGATCCAGCCGTCCGTGCCGCCCTTGGACCAGGCGGCGTCGATGATCCCGTCCTTGGTGAAGAACCCGGAGAACGGCGGGATGCCGATGATCGCCAGGTAGCCGAGGCCGAAGGTCGCGAACGTGATCGGCAGGAACTTGCGGAGGCCGCCGTAGCGGCGCATGTTCACCTCGTCGTCCATCCCGTGCATCACCGAGCCCGCCCCGAGGAAGAGCCCGGCCTTGAAGAACCCGTGCGCGAGCAGGTGCGCGATCGCGAACACGTACCCGGCCGGGCCTAGGCCGGCCGCCAGGAACATGTAGCCGATCTGCGACATCGTGGACCCGGCGAGCGCCTTCTTGATGTCGTCCTTGGCGCAGCCGATGATCGCCCCGAACAGCAGCGTGACGGCGCCGACGACCGTCACCGCGAGCTGCGCGGTGGGCGAGGCGTTGAAGATCGGGTTGGAACGCACGATGAGATACACGCCAGCCGTGACCATTGTCGCCGCATGAATAAGGGCCGACACAGGCGTCGGGCCCTCCATCGCGTCGAGCAGCCAGGACTGCAGCGGGACCTGGGCGGATTTACCGCAGGCGCCCAGCAGCAGCAGCAGGCCGAGGGCGGTCGTCACCCCCGTTCCGCCCGATTTGGCCGAGTCGAACACCCCGGTGAAGTTGAACGTGCCGAACTCCGAGAACATCAGCATGATCGCCAGCGACAGGCCGGCGTCACCGACCCGGTTGACGATGAATGCCTTCTTCGCCGCCACCGCCGCCGTCGGCTTGAACTGCCAGAACCCGATCAGCAGGTAGGAGGCGAGACCCACGCCTTCCCAGCCGACGTACAGACCGAGGAAGTTGTCCGAGACCACCAGCAGCAGCATCGCCGCGATGAACAGGTTCAGGTAGCCGAAGAACCGCCGCCGGTCGCTGTCGTGGGCCATGTAGCCGACCGAGTAGATGAGGATCAGCGAGCCGACGCCGGTGATCAGCAGCACGAAGCAGATCGACAGCGGGTCGATGAGTATCCCGATGTTGGCCTGGAACCCGTTCACCGGGATCCAGGAGTACACGTGCAGGTCCTGGCTGCGCCCGGCCCCGGTCTTGCCCAGCAGCGCGAAGAACGCGATCACGCCGTAGACGAACGACGCGAGCGACATTAGGACGCCGAGCAGGTGCCCCCATTTGTCGGTGCGCCGTGCCGCCAAGCAGCAGGACCGCCGCGCCGAACACCGGGAAGGCGAGCAGCAGCCACGACAGGCGGAACACGCCGGTGGCGGCGAGCGTCGTCATCGAGTCAATCCCCTCAGTTCTTGAGCAGGTTAGCGTCGTCGACCGACGCGGACCTGCGGGCGCGGTAGATGGCCATCAGGATGGCGAGCCCGACGACGACCTCGGCGGCGGCGACGACCATCACGAAGAAGGCCACCACCTGGCCGTCCAGGTTGCCGCGCAGCCGGGAGAACGAAACGAACGCCAGGTTGCAGGAGTTGAGCATCAGCTCGACGCTCAGGAAGATCAGGATCGCGTTGCG
Organism: uncultured Actinomycetota bacterium; assembly: GCA_963836195.1. Lineage (GTDB taxonomy): Bacteria > Actinomycetota > Actinomycetes > Streptosporangiales > Streptosporangiaceae > Trebonia. Next base: position 225,612 of record CAWIIX010000012.1, read on the forward strand.
CCTGACGAGCACGCCGACCGCGCCGATAACGAACAGGATGACGGCCAGGAAAATGTACGACGCCGGGCTCATGCTCCACTCTCCTCGGTGCCGCGAGCGTCGGCTTCGAGCTCCCGCTCCGTGTCGATCCGCTCTCCGGTTCCGAGGTCGACGGTGACGACCCCCTGCGGGTCGCGGCCGAGCTGCACGTCGCGGCCGACCACCGCGTGGGACACCGAACGGTCCGACAGCGTGCCGTCGGGCAGCATGGCCGGCATGTCGACGGCGTTGTGCAGGGCGTAGACACCGGGCGGCGGCTCGGGCTGGACCTGGCCGCTGTCGATCTTGGCGCGCAGCACCTCCCGCTGGGTCGGCTTGCGCGTGGTCCGCTCGCGGTGCGCGAGCACCATCGCGCCGAGGGCGGCGGTGATCAGCAGGGCGCTGGTGACTTCAAACGGGAACACGTAGGTGGTGAAGATCAGCCGGGCCAGCCCGGTCAGGTTGTCGGTGCTGTTGGCGCTGGTCTCCGGGGCCGGCGTGCCGATCGCCGCGTGCCCGATGCCGACGATGAGCAGGACCGCGAGGCCGATGGCGGCCAGCGCCGCCCACAGCCGCTGACCCCTGATCACCTCGACCAGCGACTCGCTTGAGTTGGTGCCGATCAACATGACGACAAATAGGAACAGCATGAGGACGGCGCCGGTGTAGACGATGACCTGGACGAAGGCCAGGAACGGCGCGCCCTGCATCGCGTACATGATCGCCAGGCAGAGCATCACGACCGCGAGCATGAGCGCGCAGTGCACCGCGTGCCGGACGAGGATCATCGCGAGGGCGGCGGAGACCGCCAGCACGGCCAGGATCCAGAACAGCGCCTCATCGTAGAGCGGGTCGAGGTTGGTCCCGCCCGGGCCGCCGTTGGCGAGGAAGAGGTGCATCATTATTTCTCGCTCCCCAGACCCACGACCCCGGCGCCGCCGAGGCGGTAGTAGTCCTTCTCGTCATCGCCGAGCCGCATCGGGTGCGGCGGGGCCTCCATGTTGGGGAGCAGCGGAATCAGCAGCTGCTCCTTGGTCCAGATGAGGCTCTCCCGGTTGTCGTCGGCGATCTCGTACTCGTTGGTCATCGTCAGCGCGCGGGTCGGGCACGCCTCGATGCACAGGCCGCAGAGGATGCAGCGCAGGTAGTTGATCTGGTAGACGTGGCCGTAGCGCTCACCCGGGGAGAAGCGCCCGTCGTCGGTGTTGTCGCGACCCTCCACGTAGATCGCGTCGGCCGGGCAGGCCCAGGCGCACAGCTCGCACCCGATGCACTTCTCGAGTCCGTCGGGCCAGCGGTTGAGCTGGTGGTGTCCGTGGAACCGGGGGGCGGTCGGCCGCTTGTCCTCCGGGTACATCACGGTGTCCACCTTCCGGAACATCTCGCGGAAGGTAACCCCGAACCCCTTCACGGGGTTGAGGAAGTCAAGCACCGGTGACCTCCTTAGTCGCGCCGTCGGCGTCGCCGTAGGCCGAGCCGGTCAGCGCGGTGTCACCGAGCTCGAGGCCGTGATAATGCGGCAGGTCGAGCGGTGGCACCGGGTACCTCGGCTCGGGCCGAGCGGGCTTGGCCACCTTGACCAACTCGCCCTGATCGTCGTAGTCCCACTCGACTTCCTCGTCCTCCTCGGCACCCGGCTTGTCCGGCTCCAGCCGCTCGAGCCACTTGGTGTAGCCGTTGTCCCAGAAGGTGATCAGCGCGATGAAGAGCACGAGGACGATGCCTGCGACCGCGTAGACGACCGGCGAGTGGTTGTCCTCGCGCAGCGCCCGCACCGTGGCCACCAGCAGCAGCCAGACGATCGAGAACGGGATGAGGATCTTCCAGCCGAGCGCCATGAGCTGGTCGTAGCGCGTCCTGGGCAGCGTGCCGCGCAGCCACACGTAGCAGAACAGCAGGAAGAAGACCTTGATCAGGAACCACAGCACCGGCCACCAGCCGCTGTTGGCCTGCGGCCAGAACGTCGAGATCGGCACCGGGGCCCGCCAGCCGCCGAGGAACAGCGTGGTGGCGAGCGCGGAGACCGTGGTCATGTTGATGTACTCGGCCAGGAAGAACATGGCGAACTTCATCGACGAGTACTCGGTCATGTGCCCGGCTACGATCTCGCCCTCGCCCTCGGGCAGGTCGAACGGGATCCGGTTGGTCTCGCCGACCATCGTCACGAGGTAGATGAGGAACGAGGGGAAGAGCACCCAGAAGTACCAGTAGTGCTGCTGGGCGGCAACGATCTGGCTGGTGGAGAGCGACCCGGCGTCGAGGAAGACAGCGACGAAGGACAGCGCCATCGCGATCTCGTAGCTGATCACCTGCGCGGTCGAGCGGAGCGCGCCCAGGATCGAGTACGGCCCCCGGGAGGCCCAGCCGGCCAGCACGATGCCGTAGACGCCGACCGAGCTCATCGCCAGCACCAGCAGCACCGCGACCGGAAGGTCGGTCACCTGCAGCGGCGTCTGGTGGTGGAAGATCGACACCTCCGGGCCCCACGGGATGATCGCGAAGGCGACGAAGGCCGGCGCGCACGCGAGGATCGGCGCGACGAAGAACACCAGCTTGTCCACCCCGGTGGGAGTGACGTCCTCCTTCAGCGGCAGCTTGAGCGCGTCCGCGATCGGCTGCAGCAGCCCAAAGGGCCCGGCCCGGTTCGGACCGGGCCTGTTCTGCATCCGGCCGATCACCCGGCGCTCGAACCAGATCATGAAGATCGTGGTGAGCAGCAGGAACACGAAGACAATGCCGACCTTGAGCAGCACCAGCCACCAGATCTGCTGGTTGAAGTCGCTCAGCGTCGGGTCCGCCGCGGCGAGCGCACCGCTCATTCGGCCCTCCTCAGGGTTACCCGGCTCCCGTGGCCAGCGCCGAGGTCGGCACGGACCGCGCTGCCCGGGCTGTTAGTGGGAAGCCACACCACGCCATCAGCCATCTTCTCGGTGACCTCAAGCGGAACCGTCACCGAGCCGAGCGCGCTGTGCACGGTCACCTTGTCCCCGTCGTGCAGGCCCGCGTCGGCCGCGCTGACCGGGGAGATCCGGGCCACCACCGGCCGGGCGGTCGCCGCCAGGTACGGCTCGCCGTCCTGCATCCGCCCCGCGTCGACCAGCTGGTGCCAGGTGGCCAAACGGTGGTCGGTGCCGCCGCCGCTGACGGTGCCGCTGAGCACCGCGGGCGCGGCCGGACGGGCGCCCTTCCAGGCGCCGAGGGCGGCCAGCTCCGCGCGGGCAGCGGCCGCGCTCGGCAGCCCGAGATGGACGTCCATCTCGTCCGCGATCGCGCCCAGCACGTACAGGTCGGTGCGGACGCCAGGCACGCTGAGGGCCGCGCTGAACGTGGCCCCCCGGCCCTCCCAGTTGACGAACGTGCCCGCCTTCTCGGCCACCGCGGCGACCGGGAACACCACGTCGGCGCGGTCGGTGACCGCGCTCGCGCGCAGCTCGAGCGAGACGATGAACGGCGTCTGGTCGAGCGCGAACAGCGCCGCGCCCGGGTCGGGCAGGTCGGCCGGGTCGACCCCGGCGATGACGAGCGCGCCCAGCGAGCCGGACGCGGCCGCGTCAAGCAGCGCGGACGCGGAACGGCCGGGGGTCGACGGCAGGGTGGCCTTGTTCCAGGCCAGCGCCACCTCGGCCCGGGCCTTGGGGTCGCCCACCCAGCGGCCGATCGGCAGCAGCCCGGGCATCGCGCCGGCCTCGATCGCGCCCCGCTCGCCCGCCCGGCGCGGAATCCACGCGAGCCTGGCGCCGCTGGCGTCGGCCAGCCTGACGGCGGCCGCGAGCGCGCCCGGGAACCTCGGCCAGCCGCTCGCCGACGAGGATCACCGCGCCCGGCTTGGCCAGCAGGCTGGCGGCCTGCGCGATGGCGTCGTCGCTGCCGCCGCCCGCGGCGAGCGCGGTCAGCGTGGCGGGCTCGGCCCCGGGCACGGTCGGCAGCAGGGTGCCGTTCACCTTGGTCAGGCCCGGGGTGTCGAGCGCGCCGACGGAGAACACCCGCAGCGCGGTCTTGCGGGCCGCCTTGCGCAGCCGCAGGAACACGATCGGGGATTCGTCTTCCGGCTCGAACCCGGCCAGCAGCACCGCGGGCGCCGCCTCGAGGTCGGCGTAGCTGACCTCGATGTCGCGGCCGGCCACCCGGGCGGCGAGGAACTGCTCCTCCTCGGCCGAGTGCGGCCTGGCCCGCATGTCGATGTCGTTGGTGTTCAGCGCGATCCGGGTGAACTTGGCGTACGCGTAGGCGTCCTCGAGCGTCAGCCGCCCGCCGGTCAGCACGCCCACGCCGTACGGTCCCTCCACGGCGTCCCTGGCCGCGGCGAGCCCGCGCGCGGCCGCCGCGTAGGCGGCCACCCAGGACGCCGGGCGGAGCACGCCGGCCTCGTCGCGGACCAGCGGGGTGGTGAGCCGGTCGGACTGGCTGGCGTAGGAGAACGCCCACCGGCCCTTGTCGCAGTTCCACTCCTCGTTGACCAGCGGCTCATCGCCCGCCAGGCGGCGCAGCACCCGGCCCCGCCGGTGGTCGGTGCGCTGGTGGCAGCCGGCCGCGCAGTGCTCGCAGACGCTCGGGGTGGACACCAGGTCGAACGGGCGGGCCTTGAAGCGGTAGGCCGCGCCGGTGAGCGCGCCGACCGGGCAGACCTGCACCGTGTTGCCGGAGAAGTAGGAGTTGAACGGCTTGCCCGCCGCGGTGCCGATGTACTGGCCCGGGCCGCGATCGATGAACTCGATGAAGTCGTCGCCCGCGATCTCCTCGGAGGTCCGCACGCAGCGGGTGCAGGAGATGCAGCGCTCGCGGTCGAGCAGCACCTCGGCCGAGATCGGCACCGGCTTGGGGAACTCGCGCTTGTCCTCAAGGAAGCGCGACTCGCCCTGCCCGTTGGCGAGCGCCTGGTTCTGCAGCGGGCACTCGCCGCCCTTGTCGCACATCGGGCAGTCGAGCGGGTGGTTGACCAGCAGCAGCTCCATCACGCCGCGCTGCGCCTTCTCGGCCACGGCCGAGGTGAGCTGGGTCTTGACCACCATGCCCTCGGTGCAGACGGTGGTGCACGAGGCGAGCGGCTTGCGCTGGCCCTCGATGTCCACCAGGCACTGCCGGCAGGCGCCGATCGGGTCGAGCAGCGGGTGATCGCAGAACCGCGGGATCGCGACGCCGATCATCTCGGCCGCCCGGATCACCAGCGTGCCCTTGGGCACCGAGATCTCGTAGCCGTCGATGGTGACCGATACGACGTCGGTCTTCGGCTGGCCGGTGGTTGCCTCTACTGTCATCGGTTCACACCGCCCACGCTGTCGATGCGGCCGGGTCGAACGGGCAGCCGCCTTCCTTCTGATGCTGGATGATCTCGTCACGGAAGTACTGGATGGCCGAGGTGATCGGCACCGGCACGGCGTCCCCGAGCGCGCAGAACGCCCGGCCCATGATGTTGCTGCCCACGTCGAGAATCGTCTCCAGGTCGGCGTCGGTGCCCTTGCCCTGCTCCAGCCGCTCCAGAGTCCGCACCATCCAGTACGAGCCCTCGCGGCACGGGGTGCACTTGCCGCAGGACTCGTGCTGGTAGAACTCGGTCCAGCGGAGCGCGGCGCGCAGCACGCAGGTGGTGGTGTCGAAGATCTGCAGCGCCCGGGTGCCGAGCATCGACCCGGCCGCGGCCACGCCCTCGAAGTCGAGCGGGACGTCCAGGTGCTCCTTGGTCAGCAGCGGGGTGGACGACCCGCCGGGCGTCCAGAACTTCAGCTCGTGGTTCGGCCGGAGCATGCCGCCGGCCAGGTCGATCAGCTCCCGCAGGGTGATGCCGAGCGGCGCCTCGTACTGGCCCGGGGTCTTCACGTGCCCGGACAGCGAGAAGATGCCGTAGCCCTTCGACTTCTCGGTCCCGAGGTCGGCGAACCACTCCGAGCCGTTGGCGATGATCGACGGCACGCTCGCGATCGACTCGACGTTGTTGATGACGGTCGGGCTCGCGTACAGGCCCTCGACGGCGGGGAACGGCGGCCGGTTCCTGGGCAGGCCGCGGTAGCCCTCGAGCGAGGTCAGCAGCGCGGTCTCCTCGCCGCAGATGTACGCGCCCGCGCCCGCGTGCACGACCAGCTCGAGGTCGAAGCCGCTGCCGAGGATGTCCTTGCCGAGGTAGCCCGCCTCGTAGGCCTGGGCGGCCGCGAGCTGCAGCCGCCTGATCGTGTGCAGCACCTCGCCGCGCACGTAGATGAACGCGTGGCTGGCCCTGATCGCGTAGCAGGTGATGATGGCGCCCTCGATCAGCACGTGCGGGTTGGCCATCATGAGCGGGACGTCCTTGCACGTGCCCGGCTCGGACTCGTCGGCGTTGACGGTGAGGTAGTGCGGCTTGCCGTCGTTCTGGGGGATGAAGGACCACTTCATGCCGGTCGGGAAGCCCGCGCCGCCGCGGCCGCGCAGCGACCCCGCCTTCACCGCCGCGATCACGTCGTCCGGCGCCATCGCCAGCGCCTTCGGCAGCGCCTGGTACCCGCCGGTGCGCTTGTACCCGTCCAGCGTGAACGAGTCGGGCTGGTCCCAGTTCGCGGTCAGGACGGGGGTGAGGATGTCTGTCATGCCTGTGGCCTCCGGCTCCGGCGCCTTCCATCCGCGTTCCTTGGCCAGCTTGAGGCCGACCAGGCTGGCGTGCCCGGCCGACGGGCCCTCGGCCGCCTGGCCGTCGCCGTAGCCGGCCAGGATCCGGTTGGCCTGCTTCCACGTGCACAGCCGGTCCGGGCCCCGGGTCGGCGCCACGTGCGCGCCCGAGCGCAGGTCGTCGACGAGCCGCTTGGCCGACTGCGGGGTCTGGTTGTCGAAGAATTCCCAGTTGACCATGACCACCGGGGCGTAGTCGCAGGCGGCGTTGCACTCGAGGCGCTCGACCGCGACCTTGCCGTCGGGCGACTTGATGTCGTGGTGGCCGTTGCCGTGGGCGGCGTCCTCGCCGCCTATGTACGCGGCGAGCTCGGCGTAGATCTGGTCGCCGCCCATGATCGCGCAGGTGGTGTTGGTGCAGACGCCCATCTGGTACTCGGCCGCGGGCTCGTGCTTGTACATCGTGTAGAAGGTCGCCACGCCGAGCACCTCGGTCTCGGTGATCTCGAGGACCTCGGCGCAGAACTTGATCCCGTCTTCCGAGACGTACCCTTCCTCCGCCTGCACGAGGTAGAGCAGCGGCAGCAGCGCGGACCGCGCCTTGGGGTACCGGCCGATGATCTCGGTGGCGTCCTCCCTCAGTCGAACGAGGGTTTCCGTACTGAACGGCATTATCTGTCTACGCCTCCAATCACCGGGTCGATCGACGCGATCGCGGGGATCACGTCGGCGAGGTTGCCGCCTTCGCACATCGCGGAGACGGCCTGCATGTGGTGGAACGAGGGGTCGCGCAGGTGCGCGCGGTACGGCCTGGTGCCGCCGTCGCTGACCACGTGGCAGCCGAGCTCGCCCTTGGGCGACTCGATCGCCACGTAGGCCTGCCCGATCGGCACCCGGAACCCCTCGGTCACCAGCTTGAAGTGGTGGATGAGGGCCTCCATGGACTGGCCCATGATGTGCGCGATGTGCTCGGGCGACGGGCCCATGCCGTCCGGGCCGAGCGACAGCCGGGCCGGCCAGCCGATCTTGGCGTCCTGGATCATCCACGGGTCGTTGGCCACGCCGGCCCGGTCGGCCAGCCGGTCCACGCACTGCTCGACGATCCGCAGCGACTGCTCGATCTCGGCCATCCGGATCTGGTACCGGCCGTAGGTGTCGCAGGTGTCCACGGTCGGGACGTCGAACTCGTAGGTCTCGTAGCCCATCACCGGCTGCGACTTGCGCAGGTCCCAGGGGAGCCCGGTGGCGCGCAGGATCGGCCCGGTCACGCCGAGGGCCATGCACCCCTCGAGGTCGAGGTAGGCGATGCCCTTGGTCCTGGCGATGAACACCGCGTTCGCGTCGATCAGCTTGCGCAGGTCGGCCATCCAGGCGGGCGCCTTGCGGAGGAAGTCGCGGATCGCCTCGAGCCCGCCGGCCGGCAGGTCCTGCGCGACGCCGCCGGGACGGATGAACGCGTGGTTCATCCGCAGGCCGGTGATCAGCTCGAACAGGTCGAGGACGTTCTCCCGCATGCGGACGCCCTGCAGGAAGATCGTCGTCGCCCCGAGCTCGAGGCCGAACGGGCCGATCCCGCCCAGGTGCGACGCGACCCGGTTCAGCTCGAGCATCAGCACGCGGATGATCTGGGCCCGCTCCGGGATCCTGTCCTCGATGCCGAGCAGCCGCTCCACCCCGAGGCAGTACGTCGCCTCGTTGAACAGCGGCGTCAGGTAGTCGGCGCGGGTGATGAACGTGGTGCCCTGCGTCCACGTCCGGTACTCCATCGACTTCTCGATGCCGGTGTGCAGGTAGCCGACCGACGCGCGGGCGTCGGTGACCGTCTCGCCCTCGAGGGTGAGGATCAGCCGGAGCACGCCGTGCGTGGACGGGTGCTGCGGCCCCATGTTGACGACGATCTGCTCGTTGAAGCCGCGCTCGCTGTCGTCGGTGACGATCTCGTCCCAGTCGCCACCGGCCACGTTGTAGACCCGGCCCTCGGTGGCGTCCGCTTCCGCGTCGGTCGCGCCCGGGGTCGCGTGGGTATCGGTGCTCACGAGTACGACCTCCTTTCGTCCGGCGGCGGCACCTTGGTGCCGCGGTACTCGACGGGGATGCCGCCGAGCGGGTAGTCCTTGCGCTGCGGGTGGCCCGGCCAGTCGTCCGGCATCTCGATCCGGGTCAGCGCGGGGTGCCCGTCGAAGATGATGCCGAAGAAGTCCCAGGTCTCCCGCTCGTGCCAGTTGGCAGCGGGGTAGACGCTGGTCACCGACGGGATGTGCGGGTCCGCGTCGGGGGCCGCGACCTCGAGCCGGACCCGCCGGTTGTGCGTGATCGACACCAGGTGGTACACCGCGTGCAGTTCACGCCCGGCGTCGGCCGGGTAGTGAACGCCGGAGACGCCGCCGAAGATCTCGAAACGGAGCGCCGGATCGTGCAGCAGCTTGTCCATCACCGCCACCAGGTGCGCGCCGGCGCAGGTAGAAGGTCAGCTCGCCGAAGTCGGTGGTGACCCGCTCGACCGCGTCGGCGAAGTCGACCCCGTCGGCCTGCAGCGCGCTGCCGAGTCCCTGGGCGATCATGTCGAAGTAGCCGCCGTACGGCGGCTCGGCGGCCGGCAGCGGCGGCTGGCGCACCACCAGCCGCCCGTAGCCGGACGTGTCGCCGGTCGTCGTCACGCCGAACATGCCGGTGCGCTCCACCGGCTCCTCGAGGCGCTCCTCGCCGCGCCGGGCGGGCAGGCTCCGCTGGTCGTCCGCGGTCGGTTCGCCGGCAGGCTCCCCGGCCGGGGGCTGCTTGCCGGGCAGCTGCGCGTCCGACGGCTTGGACGTGCTGTCGGGCACGCCCCCGGGCGTGCCGCCAGGCGCGCCCTCAGGGGGTGTCGTCACAGTTCGCTCCCGATGTCGTTGATCCCGGCGTTGACCCGCAGCGGGAGCATGTTCAGCCGGGCCTCTTCGAGCTCGGTGATCTCCTCGTCGCGGTCCGGCCCGAGCTTCATGTTCAGGATCTTGTCGTGCAGCTTGAAGATCGAGTCCATCAGCATCTCCGGCCGCGGCGGGCAGCCGGGCAGGTAGATGTCCACCGGCACGATGTGATCGACGCCCTGCACGATCGCGTAGTTGTTGAACATGCCGCCGCTCGACGCGCAGACGCCCATCGAGATCACCCACTTGGGCTCGGGCATCTGGTCGTAGATCTGCCGCAGCACCGGGGCCATCTTCTGGCTGACCCGCCCGGCGACGATCATCAGGTCGGCCTCGCGCGGCGTGGACCCGGTCTTCTCCATGCCGAAGCGGGCCAGGTCGTGCCGCGGGCCGCCGGTCATCATCAGCTCGATCGCGCAGCAGGCGAGGCCGAACGTGGCCGGCCAGACCGAGCGGGCCCGCGCCCACCCGGCGATCTTCTCCACCGAGGTCAGCAGGACGCCGCTCGGCAGCTTCTCCTCAATGCCCATAACGCTCTAGTCCCATTCCAGGCCGCCGCGCCGCCAGACGTAGGCGTACGCGATCAGCACGGTAAGTACGAAGGTGAGCATCTCGACCAGGCCGAACGCGCCCAGCTTGCCGAAGGTCACCGCCCACGGGTAAAGGAAGACGATCTCGATGTCGAAGACGATGAACAGCATCGCGGTCACGTAGAACTTGACCGGGATCTTGACGCCGCCGAACGGGATCGGCGTCGGCTCGATGCCGCACTCGTAGGCCTCCATCTTGGCCTTGTTCCACCGCTTCGGTCCCGCGACGTAGGTCCCCACCGCGACCGAGAACGCGGCGAAGCCGAGCCCGAGCAAGGCGAGCACCAGAATCGGGATGTATGGCTTCAACATGGTGATTTCGCCCCCTTCCTGTGGTCATTCATCCTAGGCATCACGTCACCGGTCACCTGGAGCTGGGTGCGAGTCGGGTCATGGCGCTGATCAGCCGGTCGCCGGCGTCGCCGCCGCGCGGTTCGCTGAGGTTGGCCATGAGCTTAAGGGCGAAGCGCATCAGGGCCGGCTTCGACATGCCAGCGTTGGTCGCGTAGCGCATCAGCTTGGGACGGCCGATCAGCTCGACGAAGAGCCGGCCGAGCGTGTAGTAGCGGCCGTAGGCGTCCTGGAGCGCATCCGGGTAGCTGCGCAGCACCCGCTCCGTCTCCGCGCGGGTGGGCCTGGCCAGGGCCTGGGCGACCACGCGGGCCAGGATCTCGCCCGACTCCATCGCGTAGGCGATGCCCTCGCCGTTGAACGGGTTCACCATGCCGGCCGCGTCGCCGGCCAGCAGCAGCCCCCGGTGGTAGTGCGGCGTGCGGTTGAACCCCATCGGCAGCGCGGCCCCGCGCACCGGCTCGGTGCGGTTCTCCTCGACGTAGCCCCACTCCTCGGGCATCGACCGCAGCCACCGCTTCAGCAGCGCCCGGTAGTCGGTGTTGCCGAACGCGGTCGAGGTGTTCAGCAGCCCGAGCCCGACGTTGGAGGTTCCGTCGCCCATGCCGAAGATCCAGCCGTAGCCGGGCAGCAGCCGGTCGCCGTCCCACAGGTCGAGCCACGACTCGAGGTAATCGTCGTCGTGCCGCGGCGACGTGTAGTAGGTGCGGACGGCGACGCCGAGCGGCCGGTCGTCCCGCTTGCGCAGGCCCATCGCGACCGACAGGCGCGAGGAGTTCCCGTCCGCCGCGACGACCACGCGCGCGCGGAACGTCTGGGGCGGAGCAACGGTCCGTTCGACATCGGAGTCAGTTGATTTTGACTCTTGCCCTCCCCCGCCCGTGGCCCGCCCCGTCCTCGGCCTCGACCGTGACGCCGATGATCTGGCCGTCGTCGTCGAGCAGCGGGCCGGTGACGTTGGCGCCCTCGACGAGCTTGGCGCCCGGCCGCCTGCGCGCGGCGGGCCAGCTGCTCGTCGAGCGACGCGCGGGTGCGGACCAGGCCGTAGCCCGGGTAGCTGGACAGCTCGGGCCACGGCAGCTCGAGCCGCAGGCCGCCGCCGATCACGCGCAGGCCCTTGTTGCGCAGCCAGCCGGCTTCCTCGCTGACGTCGATGCCCATCGCGACGAGCGACTTGACCGCGCGCGGGGTGAGCCCGTCGCCGCACACCTTGTCCCTGGGGAACCGGGACTTCTCCAGCAGCAGCACGTTGAGTCCGGCCTGCGCCAGGTAGTAGGCGGCGGTGGAGCCCGACGGGCCGGCGCCGACCACGATCACGTCGGCGTCGTGGTCCCTGAGTGCGGCCGCGCGACCGCCCTTACTGCCAGGGGCGGTGGCGTCGGTTACGTGCTCGGTCACTTGATCAAATCCTGGGTTTCTTGTGAACGGCTTCACAAATTCTTTGCCGTTAGTTTAATCCCGCCCTGTTCGGGGCTTTGCACGGCCCTACCCTAGCGGTCCCCGCTTCGGGCCTGCACTACGGGTTCCTGCCGACGTGGATCGACACCACGCCGAGGGAGAGGTCGCGCCACTTGACCGCCGACCAGCCGGCCGCCCGGATCACGTCCGCGAGCTCCCGCTGCGAGGGCCAGTCGTTGATCGACTCGCTGAGGTACTCGTACGCCTCGGGGTTGCGCGCCGCGCGCCGGGCGATCGCGGGAAGGACGCCGGTCAGGTAACGCCGGTAAAGCATATCGAGCGGCTCAATCGTGATCGTGCTGAACTCGCACACCACCAGTCGCCCGCCCGGCCGGGTCACCCGGCGCATCTCGGCCAGCGCGTCGCGCGTCCCGTGCACGTTCCTGAGGCCGAACGAGATCGTGACCGCGTCGAACGCGCCGTCGCGGAACGGCAGGCTCAGCGCGTCGCCGGCCGCGAAGGACACCCGGCCCCTGGTCTTGGCCTGCAGCGGGTCGCTCTTGGCCAGCCGGGCCTGGCCCGCCTGGAGCATGCCGAGCGAGAAGTCGCAGGCCACCACGTCGGCGCCGGACGCGGCGAAGGACACCGACGAGGTCCCGGTGCCGGCCGCCAGGTCGAGCACCCGGTCGCCGGGACCCACCTGGAGGATGCGCTGCACGCTCTTGCGCCACGACGCGGACCTGCCCCATCGACAGGATGTCGTTCATCAGGTCGTACCGGCCGGCCAGGGCGTCGAACATCGCCGCCACCTCGGCGGGCTTCTTGTCAAGATCAGCGCGCGTCATGCGCCCACGCTATAGCAGGTCGGGGCGCGCCCACGGTTCGCCCAGCACGTGCTGGCCGAGGAACGCGAAGACCGTCTGGTACCAGGCCTGGACGTTGCCCGGCTTGAGCACCCAGTGGTTCTCGTCCGGGAAGTAGAGGAACTTGGCCTCCTTGCCGTGCAGTTTCAGGTCCGACCACAGCCGCAGCGCCTCGCCCACCGGCACCCGGTAATCGCGGTCGCCGTGGATCACCAGCATCGGCGTGGTGATCTTGTCGATATGCACATGCGGGGTGTTGTCGGCGTACTTGCGGTTATCGGCCAGCGGGGCGCCGAACTCGCGCCGCCAGAACTGCGGCGCGTCGGTGGTGCCGAACATCTGGTCAAGCGCCCACAGTCCGGCGTGGCTCACGATCGCCCGGAACCGGCCGGTGTGGCCGGCGATCCAGTTCGCCATGTAGCCGCCGTAGGAGCCGCCCATCATCGCCGTCCGGTCCGCGTCGATGTCGTCCCTGGACTCCACCGCGTCGGTGATGGCGATGATGTCGGCGTACGGCCGGGGGCCCCAGCCCTGGTAGCCGCGGGCGATGAAGTCGAGCCCGTAGCCGGTGGACAGGGCCGGGTCGGGCAGCAGCACCGCGTAGCCGCGGGCGGCCGCCAGCCACGGGTTCCACCGCCACTGCCAGCCGTTCCAGCTGGACATCGGGCCGCCGTGGACCCACAGCAGCAGCGGCGCGGGGCGCTCGGCGCTGGCCCCGTCCGGCAGCACCAGCCAGCCGCGCAGCGGGTGGCCGTCGTCGGCCGTCGCGGTCACCTCAACGACCCGGCCGGGCAGCCTGGGCGCGTCGGCCGGGGCCTGCAGCCGGGTGACCTCCCCGCTCGCCCGGTCGATGCGGACCGGAGCGGGCGGCTCGCCGATGGAGTCCCGCAGCGCGTAGAGGGCGGTGCCGTCCGGCGCGACCTGGACGTTCGTGTAGTGCGCGTCGTCGGCCGTCAGGCGGCTGACGTCACCGCTGGCGACGTCGACCGCGAACACCGGCCTGCGGCCGTTGTCATCGGCGGTGAAGTAGATGACGGTGCCCGCCGGGTCCCAGGACGGCTCCGACGGCCAGCGGTCGAACCCGGGCAGCAGGTCGGTCCCGCCGGGAAACAGCGCCAGGGTGGAGTCGCCGGGCCGTTCCGGGGTCTCGTGCTCCGAGCGCACGCAGGCGATCCGCTCGCCGTCGGGGGCGAACGCCGGGTCGCCGTAGTCGAACTCGCCGTCGGCCGAGATCACGGTCCGGCTGCCGCTGGCCACGTCGATGGTGACCAGTTCCGAGTGCGCCTGCACCCCGTCCCGCCACTGCCACCAGCCGGATGCCACCGTCGTGCCGTCCGGGCTGAGCGCGGCCGCCTGCTCGGACAGGGCCCGGCCGGCGTCCGGGGTCAGGTCCCGCGCGGCGCTGGGCTGTCCCCGGTCGACGTCGACGGCGAACAGGCGCGGGTCGTCGGGGCCGAGGTCGTGATCCCAGTAGCGCACCGGCAGCGTCTCGTGCAAGATCGCGGAGACCCCGGCGTCCTTGCGCGCCTGCCGCCGCTTCTCGTCCTCGGCCGCGTCGCCCGGCAGGGCCTCGCCGGACAGCAGGACCGCGGGCGCGTCGCTGGGCCGTTTCCACCCCCGCGACGCCGCCCGGCAGGCTGATGACCAGGCTCGCCTCGCCGCCGTGAGCGGGCAGCCGCCACAGCGCCGGCTTCTCCGCGCTCTCCTCGCCGTCGGCCGCGTCGGGGTCGGTTCGCTTGGAGACGAACAGCAGCGTGCCGTCGGGCAGGAACCGCGGGCTGCCCTCGCCGTCGGCCGACCGGGTGAGCCGGGCCGGCGGGCCGCCGGCCGTGTCAATCCGCCAGATGCTGGTGACGTACTTCTTCTTGTCCGGGCTGAGCGACTGGACCGTCGCCGCCAGCCAGCTGCCGTCGGGCGACAGCCGCAGACCGGTCATCCGCGGGATGGCTACGTAGTCGTTCAGGTCATGGAACGGGGAGTGCGCGTCCGCCATCACGGAACCATCCTTCTTGCTGGCTGCTAGCGGGCGTCGGTGATCATGACGGTGCCGACGGTGGTGTTGGTGGCCTCGTCGATCAGGATCATGCCGCCGGTGAGCCGGTTGCGCGAGTACGGGTCGGCGAAGACCGGCTGGGTCAGCCGCATCCGGACCCGGCCGATCTCGTTCAGCCCGAGCTGGGTGGCGGTCTCGTCCCGGTGCAGGGTGTTCACGTCGATCCGGTAGTTCAGGTCGGTGACGATGGCCTTGACGGTACGGGTGGTGTGCTTGACGATCAGCCGCGACCGCGGCGCCAGCGGCCGGTCGGCCGACATCCAGCAGACCATGCCCTCGATGTCCTGGGCGGCGGCCGGGCCGGTTGTTCGGGCGGCAGATCAGGTCGCCGCGGGAGATGTCCACGTCGTCGTCGAGCAGCAGCGTGACCGACATCGGCGGGAAGGCCTCCGCGACCTCCTGGCCGGCCAGCTCGATCCTCTTGATCCGGGTGCTGAAGCCGGACGGCATGTGCAGCACCTCGTCGCCCGGCTTGAGCACGCCGCCCGCGACCTGGCCCGCGTAGCCGCGGTAGTCGTGCAGCTCGGGGTCGCTGCTCGGCGTGCGGCCGGATCACGTACTGGACCGGGAACCGCACGTCGATCAGGTTCCGGTCGGAGGCGATGTGCAGGTGCTCCAGGTGGTGCAGCAGCGACGGGCCGTCGTACCAGGGCATGTTCGCGCTGCGGTCCACCACGTTGTCGCCGTTGAGCGCGGAGATCGGGATGAACGTGAGGTCCTGGACCTCGAGCTTGGTCGCGAACTTGCTGAACTCGGCGCAGATCTCCTCGAAGACGCTCTGGTCGTAGCCGACCAGGTCCATCTTGTTCACCGCGAGCACCAGGTGCGGCACCCGCAGCAGGGTGGTGAGGAAGGCGTGCCTTCTCGACTGCTCGGTCAGGCCGTTGCGCGCGTCCACCAGGATGATGGCCAGGTCGGCGGTGGAGGCGCCGGTCACCATGTTCCGCGTGTACTGGATGTGGCCGGGGGTGTCGGCGATGATGAACTTCCGCCGCGGCGTCGCGAAGTACCGGTAGGCGACGTCGATCGTGATGCCCTGCTCGCGCTCGGCCCGCAGGCCGTCGGTGAGCAGGGCGAGGTTGGTGCCCTCCTCGCCGCGGTCCCTCGAGGTGCGCTCGACCGCGGCGAGCTGGTCCTCGAAGATGGCCTTGGAGTCGAACA
>CAWIIX010000013.1:0-201807 GCA_963836195.1 uncultured Actinomycetota bacterium
CTGGGTGGGCACCCGCCAGGGACGGGAGGGCATGCAGAAGGCCCTCGACTCGGCCCGGGAGATATGGGCCTCCCCCGAGACCCGCCGGCGGGCGGCCGAGGGCCTGTCCGCGCTCGAGGCGCTGGCCGGCCCGGCCAGGGACAAGCTGCGGCATGCATGAGTACGGCGTCTGCGAGGGCGTGCTCGACGCGGTCCGCGCTCGCGCCCGCGGCCGCAAGGTAGCCGCGATCCGGGTGCGGTTCGGGGTATGGCACGCCGTCGACGGCGCGTCCCTGGCGGACGCGTTCGAGAGCGTCGCGGCGGGCACCGAGGCGGCCGACGCCGCCATCGAGCTCGTCACCGTGCCCGCTCAGATCACCTGCCGCGGTTGCGGGTCGAGCGCGGACAGCACCGACCTGCTGGCCGTGTGCCCAAGCTGCGCGAGCACCGACGTCGAGCTGACCGGCGGCGACGAGATGACCCTGGAGTCGGTCACGTACGTGCCGGAGCCGGCCGCCAGGGACGCAACCTGAGGGGACGATATGTGCTTGGGAATCCCGGCTCGGCTGGTGGACGGTGACGCGGGCCACCCCGACCTGGCCATCGTGGAAGTGGGCGGCGTGCCCCGCCCGGTCAACCTCGGCCTGCTCGAGAAGCGGCCCGGACCGGGCGACTGGGTCCTCGTCCACATGGGCTTCGCCCTCCAGGCCATGACCGAGGCCGAGGCAGCGGACGCGCTCGCCGCCCTCGGCGCCGAGCGCGACGCCGAGGCGTCCGCCCCGTAAGCACACCCGCCGACCGCACCGCGGCCACCCACTGCCCTAACCGGGTCCGGGAGTCTCCTAACAGACTCCAGGCGGATCGCACCGGGACACCGCGCACGGACAGACGTACGGTGGATGCGAGGAGCTCAGCGCAGGAGAAGGTGCGTTCGGATGAGCCGTTATCTGGACAGGGACCGGCTGGCGATAGCGGCCGCGGTGGCGGTGCCGCTGGCGGGGGCGGCGATCCTGCTGCCGTGGCGCTCGAGCTGGCCCAACACCAACGTGGCGCTGCTGCTGGTGGTGACGGTGGTCGCGGTCGCGGCCGGGGGCAACCGGGTCGCGGGGGCGCTGGCGGCGGTGTCGGCCGCAGTCTGGTTCGACTTCTTCTTCACGGTGCCGTACGAGCGGTTCTCGATCGCGCACTCGTCCGACGTCACCACGTTCGCGCTGCTGTTCGCGGTCGGCGTCGCGGTCTCCGAGCTGGCCGCCCGGGCCAGGCGCCTCAAGCGCGTCACGGTGGAGGACGCCGGCTACCTGGCGCGGATCGTCGACAGCGCCGCGCTGACCCAGACCGCGGGATCCCCCGACGCCGTGATCCAGCATGTCAGCCGGGAGCTGGTCGGCCTGCTCGACCTGCGGGACTGCCGGTTCGAGTACGGGATGCTGATCGGCCACCCGGCCCGGCTCGAGCCGGACGGCCGGGTGGTGACCCGGCACGGTTTCTACCCGGTCGACGAGGCGGGCCTGCCCAATGACGAGCTGGAGCTGAGGACGTTCACCAACGGACGGTACTGCGGCCGGTTCATGATGCGGCCCAACCCCGGCGCGCACCCCTCGCAGCGGGCCCGGCTGGTCGCGGTGACGCTGGCCGATCTGGCCGGCGATTCGCTCGCCGCCGCCACGTCGGCCGCGAGCTGAGACGCGAGCGGCCGCCTGGAACACCGACCGCGATCCGAGCTGACGGCGGCTAAATCCTTTGCCCCGCGGCGAAGACGCCGCTACGCTGCGCCGCGTGACCGGTCTTGTCATCCGCCCGCTGGCCGCCGGCGAGGAATCGCTGTTCAATTCGCTGGCCGGTCCCGCGCTGGTGGGCCCGGGCGCCTTCGGCGCCCGTTACGCCGACATCGCCGCGCGCGGCAACTACCGGCCCGCGAACACCTGGATAGCGCTGCGCGCCGGCGTCGTCGTCGCCCGCGCGGCCTGGTGGGGGCGCCCGGACCAGCCCGCCCCGGCCGTCCTCGACTGGTTCGATTTCACCGACCAGGACGCGGCCGTGCAACTGCTGCGGACGGCCCCGGGCCCGGCCGAGTACTCCATGGCGCTGCCGCCGGCCTGGCGCGACCAGCCGGCCGTCGCGGAAGCCGCCCAGGCGCGGATCGGCGCGGCTGAAGCGGTCGGGATGACGCCCCTGGTCGAGCGGTACGGCTACCGGTGGACGACCGCCTGCGGCCTGCCCGCCCGGCCGGGCCGCCTGGAATTCCGCCCGGAGCTGGACGACGACGTCATCCTCGACATCTTCCGGCGCGTCCACCAGGGCAGCCTCGACGCCCACGCGCGGCGCGTCATCGCCGAATCCGGCCTCGACGCCGCCGCCGCCGAGGACCTGGAGATCCTGCGGCTGATGCCCAGCCCGCGCGAGTGGTGGCGGCTGGCCATCGCCGACGGCGATGTGGTCGGCCTCACCGTGCCCAGCCGCAACTACACGGATCCGGTCATCGGCTACGTCGCCGTGCTCCCCGGGCACCGGGGCCACGGCTACGCCTACGACCTCCTGGTCGAGGCGACCCAGCTGCTCGTGGCCGAGGGCGCCGACCGGATCGTCGCCAACACCGACGTCACCAACCTCCCGATGGCGGCCACGTTCGCGAAGGCCGGCTATCCCGTCACCGACCACCGCATCGACCTGGTCGGCTAGCCCACTACTGGCCCACCGCCAACCTCGCCCCCGGGCCCCGCCGGCGACCCCGCACCGGGCCCTGCCGCCGGGCCCCGTCCGACCGGACGGGGGCTAGGCTGAAGTTGATGACCAGCAAACCAGCATCGACGAGCGCCGCCGCCCCGGCCGAGGCCGGGGAACGCGGGGTTATCCACACCGAGGACCTGACCAAGGTCTACCCCGGCACCGACTTCACCGCGGTCGACAAGCTCAACCTCGACGTCCAAGCGGGCGAGATCTTCGGCCTGCTCGGCCCCAACGGCGCGGGCAAGACCACCACCGCGGGCATGCTGACCACCCGGGTCGTCCCGACGTCGGGCAAGGCGTTCCTGGCCGGGGTGGACGTCGGCGCCCAGCCGGCCCTGGCCAAGCAGCTGAGCGGCATCGTCTCGCAGCAGAACACGCTCGACCGGCAGCTCACGGTCTGGGAGAACCTCTACTTCCACGGCCGGCTGTTCGGCATCGGGGCGAAGGAGTCCAGGCAGACCGCCGACGCCCTGCTGGCTCGGTTCCAGCTCACCAAGTGGTCGAAGGCGTCGGTCTACGCGCTGTCGGGCGGCATGGCCCAGCGGCTGATGGTGGCGCGGGCGATCTTCCACCGGCCCTCGGTGCTCTTCCTCGACGAGCCGACGGCCGGCCTTGACCCGCAGAGCCGCCTGGCGCTGTGGGATCTGCTGGGCGAGCTGCACAACGACGGACAGACGATCCTGCTCACCACGCACTACATGGAAGAGGCGGACCAGCTCTGCGACCGGGTCGCGATCATGGACCACGGCCGGGTGCTGGCCCTCGACACCCCGGCCAGCCTCAAGCAGTCGATCGGCGCCGACACCATCGTCTCGGTGCGGACCACCGGCGACCTCGACAAGCTGGGCGAGCTGCTGGCCAAGGACGTGGCCGGCGTCACCAGGACCCGCGCGGCCGAGGGCAGGCTCGAACTGCACGTGCAGGGCATCGACCGGCTGGTGCCGCGCATCGTGCTGGCGGCCGAGCGCGGCGGGTTTGACCTGCTCGACGTGTCGGTCGCCGAGCCCAGCCTGGAGACCGTCTTCATCAACCTGACCGGAAGGGAGCTGAGGGAAGAATGACGACCTCGGCAACCGCTCAGTCCCAGGCGCAGCTGCCGCTCGGGCGGATCGGCGGCGGCCCGACCCGATCGGTCGTCGCCGCGAGCTGGACCGCGCTCGGCGCGCTGCTACTGCGCGACCTGGTGGTGCTGCGCAAGCACCTGCCCGAGTTCGTGCTGCGGACAATCATCCAGCCGTTCCTGCTCTGCTTCGTCTTCCTCTACGTCTTCCCCAAGATCGGCCAGGGCGTCGGCGGCGGCAGCGGCAGCGGCGCGGAGTCGGACTTCGCCACCATCCTGGTCCCGGGCGTGGTCGGGATCTCGATCATGTTCCAGGGGGTGCAGTCGATCGCGCTGGCGATGGCGCAGGAGTTCGGCTTCACCCGGGAGATCGAGGACCGGGTGCAGGCCCCCTGCCCGATCTGGCTGGTCGCCATGGCCAAGGTGCTGTCGGGCGCGGTGCAGGGGCTGATCTCGGCCGCCATCGTGCTGCCGATCGCCTCGGTCGTGCACGCGGCCGGGGTGACCGCCCACATCTCGCTGCACTGGTGGATCATCCTCACGCTGGTGCCGCTGGCCTGCATCGCGATGGCCGGCCTGGGGCTGACCCTGGGCACCAGCTTCGAGCCGCGGAACATCGGGCTCATGTTCGGCTTCATCATCCTGCCGATCACGTTCCTCGGCGGCACCTACTACTCGTGGACCAAGCTGGCCCCGGTGAAGGTGGGCGGCTGGCACTGGCTGCAGACGATCGTGCTGATCAACCCGCTGATCTACGTGAACGAGGGGATGCGGGCGGCGTTCACAAACGCGCCGCACATGCAGCTCTACGTGGTCTACCCGGTCGTGATCGGCTTCGCGGTGCTCTTCCTCTCGATCGGCCTGCGCAACTTCCGGCGCCGCGTGCTCTCCTGACCCGGGTACAAGCCCGGGCTGTACCGTGGCAGGGCCATGCCCGCTTCCAAAGACGGCCGCGCCCGGCGAGCCTGGAGGCATGACAACCGACCTACGGCCCCGCTCCGGGCAAGAGACGCAAACGACGCAGCCGACGCCGGGACCCAGCCGTCGGCTGCCATTCGGAATACTCGGGGAGCTGGAACGGCCCGGGCAGGTCTTCCGCGACCTCGGGCCGAACTGGTTCGCCTCCGTCATGGGCACCGGCATCGTCGCCAACGCCGCCGCCACGCTACCCTTCCGGGTGCCCGGGCTGCACATGTTCGCGCTGGCGGTCTGGGCGCTGGCGGCGGCGTGGCTGGTGGCGCTGGCGGCCGGGTGGGGGGTGCACTGGGCCAAGTACACCGATCGGGCCAAGGCGCACGCGCGCAACCCGGTCATGGCGCAGTTCTGGGGGGCGCCGGCGATGGCGCTGCTCACCGTCGGGTCCGGGACGCTGCTGCTCGGCCGGGATTGGATGGGGCTGACTGCGGCGGTCGACGCCGACTGGGTGCTGTGGGGCCTCGGCACGGCGCTCGGGCTGGTGACCGCCTGCTGGATCCCTTATCTGATGATGACCCGGCAGGTGATCAAGCCCGACGACGTCTTCGGCGGCTGGCTGATGCCGGTCGTACCGCCGATGGTGTCGGCCGCCGCCGGGGCGCTGCTGGTGCCGTACGCCTCCGCCGGGCAGGCGAGGCTGACGCTGCTGCTCGGCTGCTACGCGATGTTCGGGATCTCGCTGTTCGCGTCGGTCATCATCATCACGCTGCTGTGGGGACGGCTGACCATGCAGAAGGCGCTGCCTGCGATGCTGGTGCCAACCTCGTGGATCGTGCTGGGGCCGCTCGGCCAGTCGGTCACCGCCGCGGGCGGGCTCGGCAAGGTCGCCCCGGTGACCCTGCACGCGCCCTACGCGGCCGGGGCGGGCGTGTTCGCGCTGCTGTACGGCGTCCCCGCCTGGGGGTTCGCGATGGCCTGGCTGGTCATCGCGGCGTCGCTGACGGTGCACGCGGCCCGCAAGGGGCTTCCCTTCGCGCTGACCTGGTGGAGCTTCACGTTCCCGGTCGGCACCGTCGTGACCGGCACGATCGCGCTGGCCGAGCGGACCGGCTCGGATGCGCTGCGATACGCCTCCGCCGCCTTGTTCGCGCTGCTGCTGGCGGCGTGGCTGACCGTCGCGGTCCTGACGGTGCGCGACGGCGCTCGCGGGCGGCTGTTCCTGCCGCCGCGCGCTTCCGGATGAGGTCGGAGCTAGGGCGTGCTCGTCGCGCCGTGGAAGACCTGGAACGCCACGAAGACGATGAAGGCGAGTACCGCCAGCCTGACGATCCACAGCCCCACCCAGGCCGGGCTCCCCGCCCGCGGCCGGTACCGGCGCACGCCAGACCGGGAGCGTCCGAACGCCGGGGGCATCATGTCGGGCGGGTCCGCGATGTGATGGTGATGAGACTCATGCGGCGGGAACATCCCCGGCTGGAGGCCCTGCTACCCGCCTATGTCGCCGCCGTGATGGTGGCCGCCCTCGCTCATACGCCGTCCAGGGAGTCGTCTCGTTCGCTAGGCGATTGTCACAGCCCGTTCTTCCGAAAGTCAATCGCTCAGCCGCTGGGCAGCGCCGCCTGGTCGAGCAGCACCTGAGTCCGGCCGGGGGGCGCCACCGCCATTGACCCGGGCCGGCCCTCACGGCGCGGGCGTGCTCGTCGCGCCGTGGACGATCTGGAATGCGAGGTAGCCGACGAAGGCGAGTACCGCCAACCTGACGATCCACAGCCCCACCCAGGCCGGGCTCCCCGCCCGCGGCCGGTACCGGCGCACCCGCGGACGGGGCTGTCCGTACGCCGGGGGTATCAGACCCCACGGGTCGGACGGGTCGGCGATGTGATGGTGACGGGGCTCATGCGGCGGAAACATCCCCGGCTGGCCGCCCAAGTCGCCGCCGTGATGGTGGCCGCCCTCACTCATGCGCCGTCCTCAGCATCGTCTAGTTCGCCAGGCGATTGTCACAGCCTGGCCAGCGGAAAGTCAATAAAAACCGCTGCCCCAGCTGACCGGGGCCCGCGGCCATAAGGAGCCGCCACGGTCCGTTCGATATAAGATTTTGAATTCACGATCTTTCGCCCGAACGGTCCCGGCTGACTCTCAGCGGCCGACGCCAGGAGCGCGGGGTGGCCTGGTCGACCGGAATCATCGGGGGTATTTTACGCAGCTATATAAACGGTATTACGCCCGATCACGGGTCGCGGGAGGCTAGTGGCCTATTTGCTTCCGTTTTCCGGTGAGGATGCCCTCGAGGAACTCGGCGTTGGGGTGCAGCCGGGCGTGGAGGTCGCGAACGACCGCGTCGGCGTCGAACGGCACCGCCCGGCGCTCGGCCCGCAGGGCTGCGGTGGCACCGGGGCCGGGATCGTGCCGGTGCCCGTCGTCGAACTCAAGCAGCAGCCAGTCGGCCTCTCCGGGGCGCTCGGGAACGCCCACGCTACCGGGATTGAGTGCGCGCGTCCGGCCGATCACGCGGTCTGTGCTGCGGTGCGTGTGGCCGCCGATCACGATGTCGGCGTCGCACCCCGCCAGCAGCGAGGCGAGCTGGTCGTCGGGGAGGCCGGGCTTGATTCCCCGGCCGTCGTCTGAGGCGGGTGACGCGTGGACGCCGAGCACACGGGTGCCGCTAGGCGTATTCAGGCGCAGCTCACTGGGCAAGCGCACGAGCACGTCGAGCAGGCCCGCCTGGGCCAGGGCGCCGCGAGCCCAACCGATCCCGGCCGCGACCAAGCCGTAGCGCTCGACCAGGTCGACGTCTGCGGCCGCGTCGGCGGCGGTGGCGTGCGGGGCGGGCTGCTGACCGGTAAGCACGTAGCGATCGGTGTTCCCGCTGAGCATCTCCACGCCCGGCAGTGACCTGAGCAGGCCGAGCGCCTCGGCCGGGCGGGGGCCGAACAGGACCAGGTCGCCGAGCACCCACCAGCGGTCCACCTGGCAACCGCCCGCATCGGCCAGGACCGCCCGCAGCGCGACCTCGTTGCCGTGAACGTCGGCGATGACGCCAAGCCTCATGCGGGCGATCGTGGCCGCGCCTCGCTCAGCGGGCCGCGGGATTAGCGTCTCTCCTGCTCGACGGCGGATGCCTGCGACGGGTCCGCGCCCTGTTCCCGCCGGGTGGCGTGCAGGTCGAGCAAGGCCTGGTACCGGACGGCGATGTCGGCCTGGTCGGCCGGCTCGAGAACGGTGCGCTCGCTCAGCCGCTGCAGCAGCGCCGCCTGGTCGAGCAGCACCTGGGTCCGGCCGGGGGGCGCTACCGCCATGACCGTGAACAGCGCGTCGATCTGGCGGATGAGGACGGCGGGCATGCCGCCGGACGCCTGGCGGATCTTCTCGAACGACCGGGACACCAGCCGCTCGTAGCTGACGGGGGCGGCGATGAGCCGGATCTGCCCGTCGCGGTCGCGGTGGTTCACCTGCGGGTACCACTCCACGGCGATCCGGCAGAGGCTGTCGCCGAGCCAGTCCACGCAGGTCATGGCCGTGAACGTGTCGTTCACGGCCGGGGACAGGGCCCGGATCGCGATCTCGACGAGCTGGTCGATGCCGAACGCGATGTCCTGGGTCAGCGTCCGCAGCGGGCCGGTGATGTGCACCCGCTCCAGCCGGTGCCTGATCGTGTTCGCGACCTCGGGCGGCGACACGGTCGCCATCGGGTGCCCCCGGGTGAGGAAGTGCCCCGGTCGGTAGTGCAGCCGGATCACGGCGTCGTACTCGGCCGCGATCGCGACCAGCGTGGCGTGCCGCACGTAGCGCAGGTAGCCGCTGGTCGGGGCGGCCACCACCGCGCCGCTGCGGTCGAGCCGGGCCTGCAGGACCTCGGGCGACGGCCCGTTGACGAGCTCCGCCGACGGCGCGGAGCCGACGCACTCGTCGTCGATCGCCCTGGTCAGGTCGCGGGCGATCGACGCGATGACCTCCGGCAGCTGGATCGCGGTGGCCGTGTGGTGGATGAAGTAGATCAGCACGCCGAGGTCGACGGCGGTCAGCGCGAGCGCGACGGTGACCGACAGGTGCGGCACGAACGTGCTGCCGATCGAGATCAGCACCAGCATCGCGTAGAAGAACGTCGCCACGAACGTGCCCAGCGTGAGCTGGGCGCCCCGGTCCCTGATGAACGTGCGCAGCACCCGCGGCCCGAACTGCTGCGAGGCAAGCGTCAGGGTCACGATCATGACCGAGAAGACGACGCCGACCACGGTGATGAGGGCGCCCGCCAGCGCCGCCAGGATCTCCCTGGCCGCGTCGGGGGACCCGCTGATTACCCAGGAGGGCAGGCTCAGCTGGCGGTGGAAGGCGGCGTGGTCGATGCTCAGCGTGAGCACGAACAGCAGCACCGCGGCGACGCTCTCGACCGCCGGGAGCAGCCACAGGTTGGTGCGCAGCGTCTCGTCGCGCCAGTCCGATTCGATGGCGATCCGCTTAAAACCGAAACCCAATTGCCCCGCCTAGCGCTGGTCGTAACGTTGCCGACCAGGCTTCCCGGCTCACCTGGGCCAAGCGTACCGGTGTCAGCCCACTATTCGTTCCCCGATCGGGCCGAGGATGAGCATCGGGAAGTAGATCAGGCCGCCGACGATCACGATCACGCCGACCAGGAAGGCGGCGAAGGTGAGGCCGGAGGTGTCCAGGGTCGCTCTCGTGCGCGCGTGCGTCCTCGCCCCGGCCAGCGAGCCGGCGATCGCCAGCGCCAGCACGATCGGCGCGAACCGGCCGATCAGCATCGTGATCCCGAGCGTGATGTCGTACCAGGGGGTGTTAGCGGCCAGCCCGGCGAAGGCGGAGCCGTTGTTCTGGGCGACCGACGCGTAGGCGTAGGCGACCTCGGTCAGGCCGTGCAGGCCGGGGTTCAGGATCGAGCTCGTCCCGGCGTTGATCAGCAGCGAGGTCGAGGCGAAGGCGAGCACGACGACGGGGATCGCGAGCACGTAGGCGACGATCAGCTTCATCTGGGTGGCCCGGATCTTCTTGCCGAGGAACTCCGGGGTTGCCGTGCACATCGGCGATGACCCCAAGCCTCATGCGGGCAAGCGTTGGCCGCCTAGAATCATTCCATCGTCACCATCTCGCCGTCCGGGGACACCACCGGCGCGACCGATGCCGCGGCGCTCAACGCGGCGCTCGCGGCCGGTCAGGCGGTGCGGCTCGTCCCCGGCATCTACTCCGTGAACGCGACCATCGAGGTCCCCGCGCATGGTGTCGTGCGGGGCGAAGGCCGCGACAGCCTCGGCAGCCCCTACGTCACCACCATCGCGGCGGTCAGCGCGCTCCCCGCCGTCATCGCGTCCGCAGGCTGGGCGGAGAACACGAACACCAGCGGCCTGAACGGCACCGACCTGTCCCATTTCACGGTCGACGGGAACGGTACCGCCGCCAACGGAATCATTCTTCAGACGTTCGACGGGCGTGTCGATAACGTCAGCGTGATGAACACGACCTGGGGCGGAATTACCTGGTGCACCCTCTCCGATAATCAGGAGGTGGCCATCGGCAGCACCATTAACCTGTCCAATAACCGCGTCACCAATTGCGTGGTATCCAACTGCGCGGGGCCGGGGATAGGCACCTCCGAGTCTTCCACGAGCGATACTTACACCGATGGCTATTGCATGTTCAATATCGTGGCTAACTGCGGCACCGGGATCTTCATACAGCAGTCGGCCGACTGGCTCGTCCTCGGGAACCACGTCTACGCCGTCCAGACCCACGGCATGGTGCTCGGCGACATGTGGAACACCAAGGTCATCGGCAACCAGATCGACCAGTGGGGCCAGAGCACCAGCGAAAACGTGTACCGGGCAATTGACGGCTTTCAGTACCCGTCGTGGGGCGGGATGAACGTCCTTATGGGCAACGTCATCGATGTGATTGACGCCCCTGGCAACAGCGCCAGCAGCCTGGAGGGGATGAAGCTGGCCTGCCAGGGATCAGCCGGCTGCGTCGCAACGTGGACCGTCACCGGAAATAACCTCCAGTGCGAGCCGGCCACGGGCACATTCACCTATGCCGACCCGCTCGTGGTCACGAACATGGCCGCCACGAACGTCACCAACCTGGCCAGCACCGGGAACCAGGTGATCGGGAACTGGTCAACGAAGGCCTGGGTGACCGTGCCGAACGGCGGGACGATCAACCACACGACGGGGATCTAGCGTCCGGCCGGACTGCTACTCCGGCGTGGCCTCGGCCTTGGCCGAGACCGGCGGCGTGGGCAGCCACGCGTCGCCCGGCTCGACCACGAAGGTGTAGTCGAGGGTGTACCACGGCTCGTTCACGTCCGGGTCGGGGGCGGGCTCGCCCTCGTGCCGGACGTAGCTCGCGATCAGCGGGCCGGTGACGCCGAACTGGGCGTCGGTGTCGAGCGTGGGATCGTCGTGGCTGTAGATCTGCGACGTGATCGTCTTGTAGCCGGGCTTGTACACCATCGCGTGGACGTGGGCGGGCCGGAACGGGTGGCGGTCGAGCGCGGCCAGCAGCTCACCGACCGGCCCGGTGGTCGGTATCGGGTACCCCGACGGCCGGATGCTGCGGAAACGGAACACCCCGGCGTCGTCGGTGAAGAACTTGCCGCGCAGGTTCCACTCGGCCTGATCGGGGTCCTGGTTCTCGTACAGCCCGACCGGCGACGCATGCCAGACGTCGATCTCGGCCCCGGCAACCGGGCTGCCGCCGGTGTCGACCACCGTGCCGGTGAAGAAGAGCGGCGGCCCCGCGGTGGGCGAGCGGACGATCGAATCGCCGTTGCTCATCACCGGGCTGCCCTGACGCCAGAACGGGCCGAGCAGGTTGGCCGAGGTCGGCGCGTCCTCGGTGCCGTTGTTCATCAGGCACACCAGCGTCGACAGGCCGAGGCTGCCCGCCATCAGCCGGACCTCGTTGTGGCTGGCCGTGGTGAGCTGCCCGAGCCGGGCGACGAGGTTGATGCTGGCGTCGAACTCGGCCTCGGTCAGCCGGACCTCGCGGGCGAAATCATGCAGGTGGCGGACCAGCGCCTGCACGATCTCCTTGAAC
The DNA here is from genome assembly GCA_963836195.1 of uncultured Actinomycetota bacterium. Lineage (GTDB taxonomy): Bacteria > Actinomycetota > Actinomycetes > Streptosporangiales > Streptosporangiaceae > Trebonia. The sequence goes on from CAWIIX010000013.1 coordinate 11,729, forward strand.
CGCGGGTCGTCGGCCCGCTCGGTCTCCTCCAGCACAGCCTCGGTCAGCTGCCGCTCGTCCTTAATGATCATGTCCGCCTCCCGACCCCGACCGGGAACGCCCAGGCTCACGCCACCGTCCGGCTACCGGAACCGTACCCCTGATTGTCGTGCGCGGTCACTGGGGCCGAAGACAAATCGACGCAACCATGATTTATTGGTCGTAGCCTTTCCTTCCCGGATGAGGAGAAAAGAGATAGCGAGGAGATCTCATGACCGTCTACATGTACGATGGAATTAACTCTCTAGCGCCGGGCATAGCGAGAGAGTTTCCGAACGCGACAAGGGTCGCAGGATACGACAACGGCCGCTACGCCTGGACGCAGGCCGATTGGGACCTGTTTCCGCACGCCGACCACATCCACATCTCGGTGACGGCTGACGCCGACATGGGAGACGTCCTGGACGTCGAGACTGGCGACGCGACTCCAGCTCAGACGCATGGGTGGATCTCGATGCGGAAGTCGGCAGGACTGTTCCGCCCAACGATCTACTGCTCGCTCTCCACGGTCCAAGCCGTGCGGAACGGCACCCAGGAATACCTCCTCGGCAAGGACTACGACATCTGGGTGGCCATGTACGACGGCTCCACGCAAAATGTCTACGCAGGCGTATCCGCTAAGCAGTATGCGGCGCTGACCGACTACGACCTGTCAGTCGTCTACGACACGAGCTGGCCTTATCGTAAGGCACCTGCGTCTACGCCTCAGCCTACTTATACGTGGCCCCCAAACGTCGTCCTTGTTTACGGCAATCAGGGGGACGCGGTGCGCGCGCTTCAGCAGGCTCTGGGCGACACGGGAATCTACGGCGTTCGCGGTATCGCAGTTGACGGTATGTTCGGAGGCCAAACGCTGACATCTTTGCGGAACTTTCAGTCAGCCAAGGGTCTAACCGTAGACGGCATCGCCGGACCGGCAACGCGCACCGCACTCGGTTTCAAATAGCCCCGCCCCGGGCGGCTCTTCACGATCACGAAGGATTTATGCACTTATACGATAATTTTCCTTCGCCAGGAAAAATCCTTCGGCGAACCTGGCCGCTACCGAGCGAGGAGCTCCGCCGGGAGGACGGAGGCGAGGACCTCGCGGTGGGTGGGCGCCGCCTCGTCGTGGCGGTCGCGGCCGGCCGGGGTGAGGGTGACGTAGATGCCGCGCCGGTCCTCACCGCACAGGCAGCGCTCGACCAGCCCGTCTTTCTCCAGCCGGTCGATCAGCCGGGACAGCGCGCTCTGACTCAGGTGCACGGCTTCGGCCAGTTCCTGGGAGCGGAAGTCACGCCGGCCGCTCTCGGCCAGCCGGTCGAGAACCTCGAACTCGCTGACGCCGAGGCCGTGACGCTTGCCCATCTCGCGCTCGAGCGCGGCGCAGGCCGCCGCGTGGCTGGCTGCGATGGCCCGCCAGGCGGTCACGACCGGCTCCAGGGCCGGCTCGGTCTCGCTCACAGGCGCAGTCTAGCGCTCCTCCGCAGTAGTTGCAACTACATTAATTGCAGTTGCATCTAATGCACGCGCAAGCATATTGTTGGCGGCATGGAGACATCAAGCCACGCCCACGCTGTGGACACACAGCACTGGAACCCACGGCTGTGGGCCATCCTGATCGTGCTCTGCGGAGCGCTGTTCCTCGACGGGCTCGACGTTTCGATGGTCGGCGTCGCCCTGCCCGACATCCGCACCGCCCTCGGGCTGTCCACGTCCTCGCTGCAGTGGGTGGTCAGCGGCTACGTGCTCGGCTACGGCGGCCTCCTGCTGCTCGGCGGCCGGGCGGCCGACCTGCTCGGACGCCGCCGGGTGTTCCTGGCCGCCCTCGGCGTGTTCGCGGTCGCGTCGCTGTTCGGCGGGCTCGTCAGCAGCCCCGAACTGCTGATCGGGGCCCGGTTCATCAAGGGCATCGCGGCCGCCTTCACCGCCCCGGCCGGCCTGTCGCTGCTCACCACCACCTTCCGTGAGGGCCCGATGCGCAACCGGGCCATCAGCATCTACTCGGCGTTCGGGGCGAGCGGATTCTCGCTCGGCCTGGTCCTGTCCGGGCTGTTGACCGAGGTCAGCTGGCGGCTGACGCTGCTGGTGCCCGCGCCGGTCGCGCTGCTCACGCTGGTCGCGGCGATCCGGTACATCCCGCGAGCCGCCGACGACGGCGAGCGTGCCAACCGGGCCAACCGCAAGTTCGACATCCCCGGCGCCATCACCGTCACCGGCGCGATGCTGCTGCTGGTCTACACCGTCGTCGCCGCCCAGCAGGCCGGGTGGGGGTCGGCCCGCACGATCGGCTCGTTCGCGGCCGTCGTCGTGGCGCTGGCCGGGTTCGTGGTCATCGAGCGGCGCAGCGCCGATCCCCTGGTGCCGCTCGGCATCTTTCGCTCCGGCGCGCTGACCAGGGCGAACATCGGCGCGATGACGTTGTTCGGTTCCTACGTCTCGTTCCAGTTCCTGGTCACCCAGTATCTGCAGAGCCTGGCGGGGTGGAGCGCGCTGTCGACCGCGCTCGCCTTCCTGCCGGCCGGGGTGGTGGTCGCGATCTTGTCCACCCGGATGACCGCGATCATCGGCCGGTTCGGTCCTGCCCGGGTCACCGTCGGAGCCTTCATCGCCCTGGTCGCCGGATACGTGGTCTTCCTACGGGTCGGCGTCAGCCCGGACTACCCCTCGGTGATCCTGCCCGCCGTGGTGCTCATCGGGGTCGCCTTCGGGCTTGGCTTCTCCGCCCTCAGCCTGGCCGCGACCGCGGGTATCCCGGATGAGGAGCAGGGGCTGGCGGCCAGCCTGTTCCAGACGTCATTCCAGGTCGGCGGGGCCATCGTGCTGGCCATCGTGACCGCCGTGGTGGAAGCGGGCGGGGCCAGCCAGATAACGACCCCGCAGGCCACGCTCGGCGCCTACCGACCGGCCCTGGCCGTCATCACGGCCATCTCCGCGCTCGGCGCGCTGACCGCGCTGAGCGGCCTGCTGCCGGCCCGACGGCGGGCCCGCGTCACCGAAACCGTGCTCGCCGACGTGCCCGCTCCCGTCTCGGAGCAAGTGCGGGTCCCGGCTGCTCACGCGGCTGTGGACGCCGATGTCGGACGGCTCGGCGATCTGCGCCTGAGCAAAGGATCAAAATCATTCGTCCGAACGGACCGTGGGTTCCCCGTCGCGGGCACCCGCACGTAGCGTGGGAAGCATGCGAATAAGGATCGGCATGTCGCTGGGGGCGGCCGGTGCTCCCGACCAGTTCGAGGCATCGGTCGCCCTGCTCGAGGCCGCGGGCGTGGATTCGCTGTGGCTGCCGGAGACGGTCTTCGGCCCGGCCGTCGACCCGTTCACCGGGATGACGTTCGCGCTCGCCAGGACCACGCACCTCAAGGTCGGCAGCGGGATCTCGGTGCTCCCCGGGCGTCATCCGGTGCTGGTCGCGAAGCAGCTAGCCTCGCTCGCGGGGCTGGCCCCGGGCCGGGTGCTGCCGGTGTTCGGCCTGCAGCCGGCCGTTCCCGGCGAGCGTGCGCTGTTCCCGGTGCCGGCCGGGCAGCGGGGCGCGGTCTTCGACGAGGCGCTGGCGCTGCTCCGGCTGATGCTGACGAACGACGTGGTGTCCTTCCACGGATCCTTCTTCACCGTCGAGGACGCCTCGGTCGGCCCGCTGCCGGCGAAGCCGCTGGACATCTGGCTGGCCGGATCGGCCCCGGCCGGGCTGCGCCGGGTGGGACGGCTCGGCGACGGCTGGCTCGGCTCGCTGCTCACCCCGGCCGAGGCGGGCGAGGCGGTCGCCGTCATCAACGACGCCGCCGACGAGGCGGGACGACAGGTGGACCAGGACCACTTCGGGATCAGCCTGGCGATCGCGTTCGGCGGCCTGCCGGACGCGCTCGCCGCCTCGATCCATCGCCGGCGGCCGGATGCCGACCCGGCGACGCTGGTCGCGGACGGCTGGGCGGGCGCGCGCGACCTGATCGCGTCGTTCGCCGCCGCCGGGCTGAGCAAGTTCGTCGTCCGGCCGGCGACGACGCCGGAATCCTTCGAGGACTTCGTGGCCGGCTTCAACCGCGAACTCGCGCCCCTGCAGACCTGAGGACGCTCACTCCTTGTGGACCGACGCCTGGTAGATCTGCGCGATCGACGCGTTGAGCTGCGCGTTGAACTGATCGTCGGTCTGGCCGTCGGTCAGCCCCTCGAGCAGCGCGCGGGAGAAGCTGGCGATCATGGCGTGGTCGCGCGCGAGCAGCGCGCAGGCCTCGTCGCGGCTGTAGCCGCCGGACAGGGCGAGCACTCGCAGCACCCGAGGATCGGACGCCAGGTCGGCGTAGAGGCCGGGCTGCGTCGGGATGGTGAGCTTGACCATGATCAGCGCGTCGGCCGGCAGCGCCTCGACGTGCTTGTGGATGGCGTCCCGCAGCAGCGTCTCGGCCTGCTCCTTGTGCGGGCTGGCGATGCTGACCTCCGGCTCGAGGATGGGCACCAGGCCCGCCGCGCGGATCCGGTCGGCGTAGCCGAACTGCTGCTCGACGATCGCCGCGATCCCGGTCTCGCTGGCGTCCTTGATGACCGACCGCATCTTGGTGCCGAAGATCCGGTGCTGGTTCGCCCGCTCAAGCAGGTCATCGAGGGTGTCGATGGGCTTCATGAGCTGCACGCCGTCATTCTCGTCGGCCAGCCCCAAGTCCACCTTCAGGATCGGCACGACGTGCTTCCGCTCCCACAGGTAGCGGGCGGTCGGCAGCCCGTCGACGTCCCGCTCCATGGTCTGCTGGAAGAGAATCGACGCGATGATGCGGTCGCCGTCAAACGCCGGGCTGGTGAACACCCGGGTGCGCAGGGCGTGGACGAAGTTGAACATCTCGGCATCGGAGCTGTACCGGTCCCGGCCGATGCCGTACTCGGCCAGCGCCCCCGGCGTGCTGCCGCCGCTCTGGTCCAGGGCCGCGAAGAAGCCCGGCGCGGTCTTGACCTTCTCCAGATAGTCTTCGTTCATGCTGCCACTTTAGGCCAGCACCGTTATCGCGGTCAGGATCATCCCCTCGGCAATGATCCAGCGACCGGTGAAGCCGGCCGGCGGCACGCCGCTGACTCGGGCGCCGCGACCAGCAGCCGCGCCTCGAAGGTGCCGTCGGCGGCGTTTATGGTGATATCCGCGTCGGCAAAGCCGAGCCAGCGGCGGGCCAGCGGAAACCAGGCCTTGTAGACGGATTCCTTGGCGCTGAAAAGCAGCCGGTCCCAGCAGACGCCGGGCGCCGCGACGCGCCAGGTCGCGGAGCCGGTCGCGCTCGTCCGGCAGCGCCACCAGCCCCAGCACCTCGGCCGGGAGCCACTGGGCGGGCTCGGCGTCGAGGCCGATCGTGATGACCTCGCTGGCACGGGCGACGGCGGCGGCGCGGTACCCGGCGCAGTGGGTAATGCTGCCGACGATGCCCGGACGGCCACTGCGGCGCACCGCGCCTGGCCCGGCAGGATCGGCGCCGGCGCCATGGCCAAGCGCGCCGAGGGCGGTGCGCGCGCAGTGCCGGCCGGTGGCGAATTCAGTGCGGCGTTCTGGCACCGCCCGGGCGATCAGCGCCTCTTCAGCGGGGAAGAGCGCGGCGTCGGGCGGGTCGCCGAACGCCTCGGCGCTCGCCACCACCGCGGGCAGGATCTCGCTGATCACCGTGTTCCTCCCGGTCGGCACGTGCCCACATGGCGCCAAAACCTGATGCCCTGCACCGATGAGCGACCTCACCTGTCACACTGTTCCTGGCCTCATCAGAAACTGCGCGCACACGGGGCATACTGCGGAGCATGAGCAGAGTCATGGTGGCCGCGCACCGCGGGGTCGCCGCCGGGGCGGCGGAGAACACGATCGAGGCGTTCACCAACGCGATCGACATCGGCGCCGACATGATCGAGTTCGACGTCCGGATGACCCGCGACGGCGAGCTGATCGCCTTCCACGACGCCCGCGTCAACGGGATCGCGGTCGGCAGCCTCACCCGCGATGACATCGAGTCCGCCGTCGGCGTGCGGCCGCCGCTGCTGACCGACGTGCTGCACGCCTGCGCGGGGCGCATCAAGCTGGACGTCGAGCTCAAGGAGGACGGTTACGTGCCCGACGTCATGGCCGCCCTCAAGGCCATAACGGATCCGGGCGAGTTCGTCGTGACGTCCTTCCTGCCCTCCGCCGTGGGCGCCGCGAAAATCGCGTTCCCTGAGGTCAAGACCGGACTGCTGATCGGCGGCAGCGCGCGCTGGGCGGGCCTGCCGACCCGGCTGCGCGAGCTGTACCCGGTCGGCGTGGCCGAGGAAGGTGCGCGCCGACTACCTCGCGCCGCACTACACCCTCGACCAGTTCGGCACCGTCGGCCGGGCCGCCGCGGCGGGGCTGCCGTGCCTGCTGTGGACGGTGAACGCCGATAGCGACATCCGCGCGTTCGCCGCCGACCCCCGGGTCGCCGCCATCATCACCGATCACGCGCGGGACGGCGCGCTCGCCATCGTCGCCGACGCTGACCTGAGGCCGCCTACGCCTTCGGGTGAACACCGCGTGGATGGTGATGATGTTGTCCAGGGACATCATGCCGAGCTGGTTGAAGGACATGCCGTAGTCGCCGCGGTTGACCGGCAGCTCGGCGTCGAGCGAGATCTCGTCCGTGCCGTGCGCGGAGACCGCGCCGCTGACCGTGACCGGCCTGGTCTGGTCGCGGACGGTCAGCGTGCCGGAGACGGCGGCGCTCTCGCCCGACAGCGTGACCGAGGTGGCGCTGAACGTGATGTCGGGGTACTTGGCCGCGTCGAAGAAGTCGGCCGAGCGAAGGTGGTCGTCGCGCTTCTTGACGCCGGTGTCGATCGACGCGGCCGCCACCGTGATCGTGCCGGTCGCCTCGCCCGCGGCGGAGATCACGGCCGCCCCGGTGACCTGGCTGAAGGCGCCGTTGACCTTGACCAGGCCCCACACGCTCTTGGTGCGGAGCCCGACCGAGGACCTGGCCCCGTCCAGGGTCCACGCCCCGGCCAGCTTCCCGTCGGCAAGCAGTGCCTCTGTCTGCTGATGCCATGTCGCGCTCCCGGGTAATTCTGTTAGGAAGTAAGAATAGTTTTGATACCGGAACAATATATAGTGAGTGCGAGTCCGGTCAAGGAGAGCGGCGTGAGCGACGAAGCAGGCGGCAGGGAGCACTCGGCGCTGTGCCTGCGGCTCATGCAGCTATTCCCGCGCGTGTCGCGGGGCATGCGGCGCTGGCAGGACCGGGTCGCGCCGAGCTCGGGCACCCCGCTGGGACCCAGGCACGTCGCGGCGCTGCAGCAGCTCTGCGGCGGGCCGGTCACCGTCGGCGAGCTCGCCTCGCTCCTCGGCCTCACCCTGCCCACGGTCAGCGGCGTGCTGGCCGACCTCGACCGGGCCGGCTTCATCGACCGGCAGCCGGACCCGGCCGACCGCCGCCGGACGCTCGTGCGAATACAGCCTGCTCAGGCCGCCGTGGTCCAGCAATGGCTGGACGGCGCCGCCAGCCCGCTCGCCCGGGTGCTCGACAAGCTGGCGCCTAGCGAGCGAACCGCCTTCCTCAAGGCGATGAGCATGCTCGAGGCAGAGCTCACCGCCGACGACGCCCGCCCCTGAAGGGAATCGGCCGGTCTCGCCGAGGGTGGCGCCGGCCACGGCCGGGGTGGTGGAGTCGTCCACCCGGGCCGCCGCCGGGCACGGGTCGGCCCGCTCCCAGGCGGGGCGGCTAATATCCAGGTGTTCTACTCGCTGTCATGATCCGTCACAGGAGGACCCCGTGGACCCCAGACCGTGGACCAGAACTACGCCCAGCTGCAGGCGGCGACATCATCAACAAGATCTTCTAGGGCCTGATGACACAATCTTTCCGTGACGCTTCCTCGGCCTAGCCCCGCCGCCGGACGGCTTCCCCGGCCCGGTGCAGGCCTCGGCGTCCCCGGGACCGCCGGCGGTGCTGGTCGAGGACGACACCGAGCACCGGATCCGCAGGCCGGCCGATCTGCTGCGCTGCCTGGCCTGCATCGTCGGCGTGGTCCTGCTGGGCGGCCTCGGCATCGTGGCCAGCGCGACCGCCGATGGCGTGGAAACCAACATCGTCGAGGTGAGCAAGGCGATTCCGCACGCCGTGTTCATCACCGTGCGGCCGATTGCGCTGTTCGCGCTGCTGGCGCTGACGCTCGCGCTGGCCATCCGCCAGGTGATCCGGCGTCAGCCCCGCGCGCTGGCGGAGGCGGTGGCGACCGGCGTGCTGGCCGGCGCGGCGGTGACCGCCACCAACTACCTGCTGCGGCACCGGTTCGCGTACCGGCTCTACGACGCCATCACCATGTCCAGGCCCGACGTCAGCCATACGGCGGCGCTGGACGGGTACCTGGCCGCCCTGGTCGCCTACGCCGCCATGCTCGGCCTGGCCGGGCGGCAGGCGCGCTGGCGGACCACGATGTGGGTGCTCATCTGCATCTACGCGCTGGCCAACCTGTCCGCCTCCACCACCACGGTCTTGTCCCTGCTCATCTCCGTGCTCGCGGGCGGCGCGATCGGCCTCGGGGTCCGCTACGCGGCCGGGGTGATCCCGACCCGTCCCACCGCCGAGGACATCGCCGGGGCGCTGAGCTCGGCCGACTGCCCGGTGACGGAGATGCGCCGGGTCTGGCTATCGGGCACCGAGGCCGAGTCGCGTCGCTACGCCGCGGTCACGCCGGCCGGCGGCCGCCTGAGCGTCGCCGTCTACGACTTTGACCAGCAGGCGGCGGGGCTGCTCTACCGCCTGTACCGGCTGGTCCGGCTGCAACGGCAGGTGTCGCGGGGGGCGCCGCTGTCACAGGACCGGGCCGTGGAGCGGCTGGCGCTGCTCTCGTACGCGGCCAGGGACGCCGACGTCCCCATGCCGCGGCTCCGGGCGCTGGTCCAGGCCGGGCAGGAAGCGGCCGTGCTCGCCTATGAGCACCACGACGGGACGACGCTGGCCGACTACGCCCCCGACCCGACCGACGCCCAGCTCGGCCGGGTCTGGGACGACGTGCTCCGGCTGCACTCGCACCGGGTGACCCACCGGGCGCTCACCGCCGACCACATGCTGCTGACCGACGACGGCGAGGTCCTGCTGCTGCCGACCCCGACCGGCGACGTGGCCGCGTCCGACCTGCAGATCCGGCTCGACCGGGCGCAGCTGATGGCCGAGTTCGCTCTCCTCGTCGGCCCGGACCGATCGGCCGACCTGGCGCTGGCGAAAATCCCGACCGCCGAGATCATCAACACCGTGCCGCTGCTGCAGGCGGTCGCGCTCGCCCGGTCGACCCGGCACGAACTGCGCCGCCGCCGGAGCGTGCTGCCCGCGCTGCGCAAGCGGCTGCTGACCAATGTCCCCGGCGGCGAGGTCGCGCCGGTGCAGCTCGAGCGGATCCGGCTGCGCACCCTGGTGACGCTGATCGCCAGCGTGGTGGCCGCCTACCTGCTCGCGGGCGAGCTGGCCAGGGACAGCCTCTCGGCGGTGCTCCGGTCGGCCGACTGGCGCTGGGGCATCGTCGCGCTGGGCCTGTCGGCGCTGACCTACGCGGGCGCGGCGCTGTCGCTGACCGGGTTCGTGACCCAGAAGCTCAGCTTCGGGCTCACCGTCCTCGCCCAGGTCGCCAGCTCGTTCGTCACGCTGGTGACGCCCGCGGCGGTCGGCGGGGCCGCCGTCAACATCCGCTACCTGCAGCGCCGGAAGATACCGGCGGCGGTCGCGGCCGCCAGCGTGGGCGTGTCCCAGGTGGTGGCGTTCGTCATGCACATCTCGCTGCTGGTCATCTTCATCGCCCTGAGCGGCACCAGCGAGAGCAATCCGATCAAGCTGCCGGTGGTGGCCTACTTCATCATCGCCGGGGTGGTCGCGATCGCGGCCACCGTCGCGGCCCTTCCGGCCGGACGCCGGCTGCTGCGGGCCCGGGTGGCGCCCACGATCAACCAGGTGCTGCCGCAGCTGCTCCAGATCGCCCAGCATCCCCGCAAGCTGGCCGAGGGCATCGGCGGCACGCTGCTGCTGAGCGCGGCCTACATCGGCTGCCTGGCGGTGTGCGTCCGCGCGCTCGGCGGCTCACTCCCGATCGCCAGCGTGGCGGTGGTCTACCTGACCGCAAGCGCGGCCGGCTCCCTGGTTCCCACCCCGGGCGGCCTTGGCGCGATCGAGGCGCTGATGTCGGCCGGGCTCACGGCGGCCGGGATGCACGGCGCGGCGGCGGTCAGCGCGGTCCTGCTCTACCGCCTGCTCACCTTCTGGCTCCCGGTGCCCATCGGCTGGCTCGCCCTGAAGTACATGGAGCGCCGTCAGGCCCTCTGATTTACTCGCGCCCCAATAACGAACATTTGACGCTATTTATCGTCAATTAGCGTCGCCCTAAGGTCCCTGATTCCCCATGAATGGCCAAATGCAACAACTCCGATCACCGCCGCCGGCAAGGGCGAAAAAGGAATCGACGGTCGAATTCGGTTAATGGCCTGTTTCTATGTATCAGTCGTGGTCAGCGGCCGGCCGGGGCGGCGGAAAGACCGTAGGCTGCGATGGTGAGCGGCCCGAGTGGCACGGATTCGGTCGGCGAGAGGCTGAGAGACCTGCGCCGCCGCCTCGGGCTGAGCCAGGAGCAGCTTGCGCGCCGTCTCGGCGTCTCATTCGCCACCGTCAACCGGTGGGAATCGGGCCGAACCCAGATCTCGGCCAGATCGCTGGCGGCGCTGGCCGAGCTCGAGGCGACCGCCGCCGCCGCCGACGCCGCCGACGCCGACGCCCACGCCGACGACGCCAGCGCGCTGCCGGTGGCCAGGTCCAGCTTCGTCGGCCGCGAGCGGGAGCTGGCCGAGCTGGCGGCCCTGCTGCGGCAGTCGCGGCTGGTCACGCTCATCGGCCCGGGCGGCGCGGGCAAGAGCAGGCTGGCGGCCGAGGCGCTCAGGCACCGGGCCGCGGGCGAGGCCGATATCGTCTTCGTCGCGCTCGAGCAGATCCGGCACCCGCGGACGCTGGCGACCGCCCTCGCCTCCCGGCTCCAGGTCCATGACCAGCAGGGCACGCCGCTGATGGAGTCGCTGCAGAGCGCGCTGGCGGCCGGGCCGCGCAAGCTGCTGCTGCTTGACGGGGCCGAGCGGCTGGCCGATCAGGTCGCCGAGCTGGCCGGCCCGCTGCTTGACGCGGTCCCTGAACTGCGGATCGTCGTCACCAGCAGGACCCTGCTGGGCGTGCCGGGCGAGGTGTGCTGGACCGTCCCGCCGCTCGGCTGCCCGGCCCCGGCGGCGGGGGCGGCCGACATCGCCGGCTCGGACGCGGTCCAGCTGTTCATCGCCCGGGCGAGCGAACGGCTGCCCGACTTCCGCGCGGCCGACGTCGCGCCGCACTCGATCGCCGAGCTCTGCCGCCGCCTCGACGGCCTGCCGCTCGCGATCGAGCTGATCGCGGGCTGGGTCGGCACGCTGTCGGTCAGGGAGATGCTCCAGCAGCGAGCGGTGCTGCTCGACACCGAGCCCGCCCAGCACGGCGGGCGACGGCTGGCCGACGTGATGCAGGCGAGCTACGACCTGCTGACGGCCGAGCAGCAGGCGCGGCTGGCGATGCTGAGCGTGTTCGCCGGGCCCTTCCGCATCGCCGACGTGCAGGCCATCCTCGACGTGGACCTGGCGACCGCGGTCGCCACCGCCCGCTCGCTGGTCGACTCGTCCTGGCTGGTCGTCACCCGCGGTCTCGAGCAGAACGTGTTCTCGCTGCTCGAGACCATCGCCACCTTTACCGCGCTGCAGCTGGCGCGGGGCGCCGACGGCCCGGCCGTCCGGCGCAGGCACGCGCTGCACTTCGCCTCCGTCGCCGCCGCGAGCGAGGCGGCGCTGGTCGGCCCGGACGCGGCCGAGTGGGCCGCGCGGATGGAGGCCGCCGTCCCCGACCTGGACCTGGCGATGCACTGGGCGGGCGAGAAAGGCGACGTCGACCTCGGCCTGCACGTCAGCTCCGCGCTGTGGCGGTGGTGGCTGTTCAGCGGCCAGCTCGCGGTCGGCCGGGACTGGCTGGCGAAGTTCCTGACCACCGTCGGCGATCGCGACGACGAGGTCACCGGCCGCGCCTACTGCGCCGCCGCCGTGCTCGCGGCCGAGAACGGCGACTACCGCGAGGCGGTCAGGCAGGCCGAGCTGGCGATGGCGATCTTCGGCCCGCTCGGCCTGAAGACGCGGATGACGCTGGCCGCCACCGTCATCGGCTCGGCCAACCGCTACCTCGGCAACCACGAGGGCGCCAGAAGCGGCTTCGAACGGGCGATGGAGCTGCGCGACGAGCTCGGCGACCGGCGGGGCATGTCGGTCGCGATCAACAACCTGGCGCTGCTCGAGCTCGACGACGGGAACCTGGACCGCGCGCGGCAGCTGTTCGAGCAGGCGCTCGCGATCAAGCGCGAGTTCGGCGAGCGGCGGTCGATCGCGATCGGCCTCGCCAACCTGGCCGACGTGCTGATCAGGACCAGCCAGTGGGACGAGGCCGAGGCCGTGCTGACCGAGGGGGCCGACCTCGCGGCCGGAAACCCGCAGCTGGTCGGCACCATCGCCTGCAACCAGGGCGCGCTCGCGGCGCACCGGCAGGACTGGGCCCGGGCGACCGAGCGGTTCGAGGCCGCCATCGCGTCGTCCCAGGCCGGCGGCCATCCGCACGACGTCGTGGAGGCGATGATCGGCCTCGGCCGGGTGCACGCGCGGACCGGGGACCACCCGGCCGCCGTCGCGTGCCTGCGGGCCGCGCACGCGCTGGCGACCGAGATCGGGAACCCGCAGCGGCTGGCCGAGGCGGAGGCGGCGCTGGCCGAGGTCGCCGCCCCGGCCGGCCCGGCCGGGGTCACGCCGGCGCCGCCCCGGCCCGAGAACCTGACCGGCCGCCAGGCCGAGGTGCTGGCGCTGCTGGCGGCGGGCCTGTCCAACAAGCAGATCGCGGCCGCGCTGTTCCTGAGCACGGCGACGGTCGAGCGCCACCTGGCCACCGTCTACCGCAACCTCGGCCTCGCCGGGCGGGTGGAGGCGGCTCGGTTCGCGATGGAGAACGGGCTCGCCTGACCGCCGGCCCGGCGTGTTATAGCTCGGCCGGGCCCGCCGTTGGCAACGGCCGGGGCACAAAGGACCCCGATCCCCCAATGAGCCCTATGTTCCGTTTCGCGACGCGGTGAATTACATGGTTGCCGCGATTCGCCCGGGCCCTTGACCCCGATAGAAAGGTGGAGCGCCGTGAGTGTGCATGCACAGCTTCCCGACTGCCGAGGGGCCAGCCGGGCCGCGGGCAGCGCGCTCAACCCTCTCCCCGGCCAGGCGCCGCACCATTCCGACTACTCAAGGTCGAGGTACCCAGGAACATGAAGCTTCACGCACAGCGCGTGCGCCGGACGGCCGGCGCGCTCGCGGTCACCGCCGCTGCCGCCGGCCTGGTCCTCACCGGGTGCGGCAAGACCACCGGAGCGGCCGCGGCCGGCCCGACCTCGGCCGCCGCGACGTCCGGCGCCACGACGTCGGGCGGCGGTTCCACCGCGTCCGCGTCCGCGGCGGCCACCGGCTCCGCCTCGCAGTCCTCGGTCGTCGTGGGATCGGGCGCCCTCCCGTTCCCGACCACGGTCGGAGACTCGTGGACGTACAACAACACCAACGGCTCCACGTCGGAGAACAAGATCGCGTCGGCGACCCAGGTCGCGGCCGGCCAGCAGGTGACGATGGACACCACGTTCACAGACAACGGCACGGCCACCCACGAGAGCTACGAGTACATCATCGAGCCGAACGGGCAGATCGCGCTTCCGACCAGCCAGTTCGCCCCTTCCTCGTCCGGCGTCACGTTCAAGGTCATCTCCGGTGGCATCTTCTGGCCGTCGGCTGCCCAGCTGGCCAGCGGTCAGCCCGTGCACACCACGCTGACCATGCAATTCACGATCGCAGGGAAGACCCAGACGATCACCGAGCACATCACCTCGCAGGGCCAGGGCACCCAGTCGGTCACGGTCCCGGCCGGGACCTACAGCGCCTCCGTCGTGAACGTGCAGGAGGCCGCGGCCATCGACGGCTACAACACGACCATCGACGACAAGACCTGGCTGGCCGCCGGCGTCGGCCCGGTCCAGAGCGAGCTGATCGACATCGCCGGGGGCAAGACGAGCATCACCAACAAGGAGGAGCTCACTTCGTTCGTCAAGGGCTGAGCGCCGACGATCGATCGCCTGACGCCCGGCTGCCGCTTCGCCGCCCGATTCACCTCGGGCGCAGGCAGCCGGGCGTTATGATCTGCTCTGTTGCGGCACGATCACCATTCCCGTCCGCATGGATCCCCTGTCGCGATCGGCCAGAAGGATGAGGGATGCAGCCGCTGACGAGCGATGACCCCGCCGCGATCGGGGGCTACCGGCTCGAGGCGCGGCTCGGCTCGGGCGGGATGGGGCGGGTCTACCTGGCGTTCACGCCGGCCGGGCGGCCGGTCGCGCTGAAGGTGGTGCGCTCAGACCTCGGCGACGACCAGGACTTTCGCCTCCGCTTCGAGCAGGAGATCCAGGCCGCGCGGCGAGTCCGCGGGCTGTACACGGCGGAGTTGATCGACGCCGACCCGGCCGCCACCCCGCCGTGGCTGGTGACCGCGTACGTGCCCGGTCCCTCGGTCGAGGACGTCATCGACCGCGACGGCCCGATGCCCGAGGCGATGGTGTTCCGGCTGGTCGCCGGCGTCGCCGAGGCGCTCCAGGCCATCCACGCGGCCGGAGTCATCCACCGCGACCTCAAGCCGTCCAACGTGCTCCTCGCCCAGGACGGCCCGCGGGTGATCGATTTCGGGATCGCCCGGGCGCTGGCGGCGTCCCCGACGACGCGGACCGGGGCCACGATGGGGTCGCCGGACTACATGTCACCCGAGCAGATCCTGAACCGGCCGGTGACGCCGGCGATCGATGTGTTCGCGCTCGGCTCGCTGGCCGCCTTCGCGGCGGTCGGCCGGCTCCCGTTCGGCCGCGGCCACATCACCGAGGTCGCGCACCGGGTGGTGCAGGAGTCGCCGGACCTGGCGGGCTGCCCGGCCGGGCTGGTCGCGCTCATCGGGGCCTGCCTCCAGAAGGACCCGCGGGCGCGGCCCGCACCGGGCCAGATCATCGAGTTCTGCGTGGCCCGGACGGCCCTGCTGGGCGACTCCGGCCCGCCCCGGCCGGCCCCGGTCGCGATCCCCCCGGGGGGCGCGCCCGCGCCCGGCGGTTGGTCGGCCGGCTCGGCTACGGTCACACTGCCGGAGCCGGCTCGCCTGCTCGGCCCGGCCCGGCCGCCATGGCGGCCGCTCTCGCTCGTCACCGCGCTGGCGGTCGTCGCCACCACCGCCATCGTCGCGGCCGCGGTGGTCGTCGCGATCGTGGCGGCCGGCCATTTCGGGGCCGATAAAACCGCCGCCAGCGGCAGTGCCGCCGCCTCCCGTCGTTCGGTCGCCGCCCGCGCGCCGGTCGCCCCGCTCCCGGTGGTCCTGCTGTCCCAGGGGCGCCCGGTCATGGCGTCGTCGGTGCAGCAGGGCTCCACCTGGGTGGCGGCCAACGCCGTGGACGGGAACACCGGGACGCGCTGGTCGAGCGATTTCAGCGATCCCCAGTGGCTCGAGGTCGACCTCGGGGCGGTGCATCCCATCACCAAGGTCATGCTCGACTGGGAAACCGCCTACGCCGTCGCCTTCCAGATCCAGGTCTCCGACGACGGCAACACCTGGACCGGTATCTACTCCACCACGACCGGCGGCGGGGGCTCGCAGACGCTGCCGGTCAGCGGCAGCGGCCGCTACGTCCGGATGTACGGCACCCAGCGGGCCACCCCGTGGGGGTACTCGCTGTGGGAGTTCCAAGTCTTCGGCCGGTGACCACGACCGGCGGGTAGCCGACGGACACGGTAGAGCCAAAGGTCCGTTCGGAAGAAAAGAATTTGAATTTTCAGCGGTAGGGGCGCAGTTCCTCGCGCGCGATCGAGCGCAGGTGCACCTCGTCCGGGCCGTCGGCCAGGTGCAGGGTCCGCAGGTGCGCCCACGACTCGGCCAGCGGGGTGTCGGCCGAGACGCCGGCCCCGCCGTGCACCTGGATCGCCCGGTCGAGCACGTAGCTGGCCGCCCTCGGCGCGGCCACCTTGATCGCGGCGATCTCGGTCCGGGCGCCCTTGGCGCCGACGGTGTCGATCAGCCAGGCGGCCTTGAGCACCAGCAGCCGGGCCTGCTCGATCGCCAGCCGGGACTCGGCGATCCACTCCTGCACCACGCCGTGCCGGGCGATCGGCGAGCCGAAGGTCGAGCGCGACGACGCCCGCGCGCACATCAGCTCGAGCGCCCGCTCGGCCGCGCCGAGGCTGCGCATGCAGTGGTGGATGCGGCCGGGGCCGAGCCGCGCCTGGGCCATCATGAAGCCGCCGCCCTGGGGGCCGAGCAGGTTCGCGGCCGGCACCCGCACGTCGTCGTAGTGGATCAGCGCGTGGCCGCCGTGCGGCCCGTCGTTGTAGCCGAAGACCGGGGTCGAGCGCTCGATATGGACGCCAGGCGATTCCAGCGGGACCAGGATCATCGAGTGCCGCGCGTGCCGCTCGGCGTCCGGGTCGCTGACCCCCATCACGATCGCGAACGTGCACTCGGGCCGCATCGCGCCGCTCGACCACCACTTGCGGCCGCTCACCACGTACTCGTCGCCGTCCCTGGTGATCCGGGTCGCGATGTTGGTGGCGTCGGACGATGCGACGTCGGGCTCGGTCATCGAGAAGCAGGACCGGATCTCCGCCTCGAGCAGCGGCCGCAGGTAGCCGCTGGTGCTGGTCGTCGGTGCCGAACATGGCGATCAGCTCCATGTTCCCGGTATCGGGGGCGGCGCAGTTCATGGCCTCAGGCGCGAGGCCCATCGAGCGCCCGGACAGCTCGGCGATCGGGGCGTAGTCGAGCACGCTCAGGCCGGCCCCGAACCGCTCGTCGGGCAGGAACAGGTTCCACAGCCCCTGCTTGCGGGCGATCTGCTTGAGGCCGCCGAGCACCTGGGGGGTGCGGAAGGGGTCGCCAGCGGCAGTGTTCGCGGCCGCCTGCTGGTGAAACTCATGCTCGGCGGGGTACACGTGCTCGTCGAGGAACGCCCGCACCTGGTCCTGGAGGGCCGTCGAGCGCTCGCTGTGGTTGAAGTCCATGCCTGCTCCTGGCTGGTCGGAAATATGGACGGGGTTCGGTGGGCGCGGTTCAGCGGGCCCGGTTCAGCGGCCGGCCAGCAGGCCCAGGGCCGCGTCGAGCAGCTGCGGAACTCGGTCGCCCATCTGCGAGAACCCCTCCCCCACGGTCTTGCCCTGCAGGTAGCGATAGTGGATGCCCTCGGAGATGACCGCGAGCTTGTAGTAGCCGAACGCGATGTACCAGTCCAGCTGGGACAGGTCACGACCCGCGCCGTCGGCGTAGCGGGCGGCCATCTGCTCGGCCGACAGGAACCCGTTCTCGGGGCTCATCGCGGGCATGACGCTGTCGCTCACCGCCGCCAGCCGATGGTAGACCGCGAGCAGCCCCACGTCCGCCAGGGGGTCGCCGAGGGTGGCCATCTCCCAGTCGACGACGGCGGCGATGCCGCTCACGTCCGTCCGGTAGATGACGTTGGTGAGCCGGTAGTCGCCGTGCACGATCGCGGGCGCGCCCTGCGCGGGCATGGTCGCGGTGAGCCGCTCCACCAGCTCGTCGAGTTCGGGCCTGCGGCCCGTCTCCGACGCGCGCCACTGCGCGTGCCACCGCTTGACCTGGCGGGCGAGATACCCGTCGGGACGGCCGAAGTCGGCCAGGCCGACGCTGGCGGGGTCGATCGAGTGCAGCTCGAGGAGGGTGTCGACCAGCTCCTCGCACGCCCGCCCGGCCAGCTCCGGCGTGAGCGCCGCGAGCCTGTCGGCCTGGTCGAACACGACCCCGTCGACGAAGGACATCAGGTAGAACGGGGCGCCGAGGACCTCGGGGTCGGTGCAGAGCGCGATCGCCCGCGCGACCGGGACGCCGGTGCCGCCGAGGGCGCTGATCACCCGGAACTCGCGGCCCATGTCGTGCGCGCTCGGCAGGACGTGCGCGAGCGGCGGGCGGCGCAGCGCCCAGACCGAGGCGCCGTCGGTGATCCGGTAGGTCAGGTTCGACTTGCCGCCCGTGATCAGCTCGCCCGACACCGGCCCGGCGCGCAGCCCGGGATGCTCGCTGTCCAGCCATTTCGTCAACGCGGCAAAGTCAACGCCAGGGAGCCCGTGCACGAGGTCACCGTACAGACCGGCCAGTCGTCCTGCAAGGCACCCCGATCCCGGCCGACGCCTCAGCCGACCTCCTTCGGGGGGAATGCCTGCGACCGCGCGGGCGGTTCTGGTTTACCGTGGATGGCATGTCGATTGCGCAGCAGACCGCCGAACGGCCGGAGAGCCTCGACGAGCCGGCGGTGGACACCGAGCCGACCGACGGCCGGGTCGCGCGGTCGCATCGGTCCCGTCGGGCGATTGTCGACGCGATGCGCGCCCTGCACGCCGAGGGCGACCTCCGCCCGACCGCGCCGCGCGTGGCCGAGCGGGCCGGGGTGTCCGTGCGCACGGTCTGGCAGCAGTTCGCCGACATGGAGACGCTGCTGGTAGAGGCGGACCGCCGGGACAACGAGATCCTGCGATCGCTGGCGGACCGGATCGACCCCGACCTGCCGCTGACCGGGCGGGTGGCGATGTTCACCCGGCAGCGCGCCCGGATCCTCGAGCAGATGACGCCGAGCTGGCGGGCGGCCCGCATCCACGAGCCGTTCTCGCCCGAGCTCGCCCGCAACAAGGCGAGGACGCTGGACAAGGCCAAGACCGAGCTCGAGACCGTGTTCACCCCCGAGCTGGGGAAACTGGCCGGCAAGAAGCGCCAGCAGCTGCTCGACGGACTGCACGCGATCAGCATCTGGTCCTTCTGGGAGTCGCTCCGGACCGAGCTCCTGCTCGGTCCCGAGCAGGCCGAGGACCTGTTCCGGGCCACCTTCACCGGGCTGCTCGGCGCGGCCGGGTTCGCGTAGCCGCCGCCTGCCGGGCGCTCTCGTTTCCCGGGGCCTCTCGACAACGTTAACGGTCCGGTCTATGGTCACAGAACGGCCGACTCTATGGTCACAGCTAATCACCCTCATTGCCGCGACTATTGAATTTGCACGAACAGTGCGGATATCTTGACCTTCGAAGCCCCCAGTTCACGGGGCCGGGCCAACAAGGATGATGGCGAGGTCAGTATGAGTGTGACCGCGGAAGACACAGGCGTTTCGCGCCGCGGCGGCGCGTCGTTTCTGTGGCAGCGGCAGCTAGATTCATATCCCGACACCGGGCGGCGCTTTCTGTACCTAGGGATCACCGTCCTTGTCACGATCATGCTCTACTACGAGCTGTACGTGGCCGGCTCGGTGTCCACGCTGATTCTGGCCAACCTGCATGCCTCGTTTAACTTCTTCGTGTACCTGCTGGCCTTCGGGAACCTGATCGGCGCGTTCGGCGCGCTGCTGGCCGGGCTCACCGACCGGCTCGGCCGGGCCAACCTCGTGGTCGGGGGCCTGCTGGTCACCGGGATCATGACCCTCGTCGTCCTGCCGAACGCGACCAACAAGTGGGCCTACGGCATCGAGGGCTTCGCCGTCGGCCTGGTCGAGGGCATGTGCCTGGTCGCCACCCCGGCCCTGATCCGCGACTTCTCCCCGCAGATGGGGCGGGCCACCGCGATGGGCTTCTGGACCGTCGGCCCGGTCGCGGGCAGCCTGATCGTCGCCATCATCGGCAGCGCCACCGTCCCCGCCGTCGTGACCAACGACCGGATCTGGACCAACCAGTACGTGTACTGCGGCATCGCGGGTCTCGTGGTCTGGCTGATCGCCCTGATCGGGCTGCGGGAGCTCTCCCCCAACCTGCGCGATCAGCTGATGGTGTCGATCCGCGACCGCGCCCTGGTCGAGGCCCGGGCCAAGGGGCTCGACATCGAGGCGGCCCTCAAGCACCCGTTCCGCCAGCTGCTCAAGGTCGACATCGTCGTCTCCGCGTTCGCGGTGTCGGTCATGCTGCTCATCTACTACACCGCCGTCGGGTTCTCGCTCATCTACCTGACCACGGTGTTCGGCTTCTCGGTGAAGGACGGCAACGGCCTCGGCAACTGGAACTGGGGCTTCAACGTCATCGCGGTGCTGCTGGTCGGGATCATCTCCGACCGGTTCCGGGTGCGCAAGCCGTTCATGGTCATCGGCGGCGTCATCGCCGCGGTGATGGTCGTGGTCTACCTGGAGCAGGCCGGCCACCACCCGAGTTACTACACGGTCGCGCTCATGCTGGCCGCGCTCTCGCTCGGCCTCGGCATCGCCTTCGCCCCGTGGATGGCGAGCTTCACCGAGACGGTGGAGGCCCGCAACCCGGCCCTCACCGCGACCGGCCTGGCGATCTGGGGCTGGATCCAGCGGCTGGTGGTCTTCGTCTCCTTCCTGATCATCCCGGCCGTCGTCAGCTCGGTCACCCCGCTGGTGACCTACGGGGCGCAGGTGCAGACCTACGCGGCCCAGTACGGCACCACGCTCGCCTTCGCCACCAGCCACCCGGCCATCGTGGCCGACGCGCAGAAGGTCCCGCCGGCGGTGATCGCCACCGCGACGTCGATTCCGCCCAATGTGACGGCAACCGCGGCCAAGATCCCGCCGGCGGTGATCGCCACCGCCACCGCGGACAGCGTGCAGCTGGCCAACGCGCAGAAGTTCCAGCCGGAACTGGCGGTCATCGAGGCCAACCCGGCCCTGTTCACCAAGCTGCAGGCCGACCCGAGCAACAAGACCCTGCAGGCGCAGGCGATCGCGGCGGCCGGCGGCGGGGCCAAGGGGCTCGGCGTGCTCGGCACGATCGCGGCCAACCAGGCCGCCATCAGCGGCGTCATCGCGGTCGCGCCGCAGCTGCAGACGGTCGCACCGTACGCGGCCGACCTGCAGGTCATCGCCCCGTACTCGACCCAGCTGACGACGATCGCGCCGTACTCGAGCGAGCTGACGGCGATGGCGCCGTACAGCGCGCAGCTGACGGCCCTGTCCAAGGTGCCGCCGGCCGCGATCGCCTACCTCACCGCCCACGGCACGGCGGTGCAGAACGCCGCCGCCGAGGCCCCGGGCCAGTGGAAGACCTGGTACTGGATCTGCTTCGGGGGGCTGATCTTCTTCCTGCTCTCCATCCCGCTGCTGCGCGGGCGCTGGCGGACCAGGGACGCCAAGCGGGACGAGGATGAGCACGAGGCAATGGTCCAGGCCGAACTGGCCAAGCTCAACGCCTGAGCTCACCGGCTGAGCGCGCGCCCCGCGCGCTCAGCCGGCCGCTCAACCGGGCTCAGCCCCACCAACCGCCGGACACAGCTCCCCGCGCAACCCCCCCTCGCGCCGGGAACTGTGTCCGGCCTTTTCATGCGCAAAAGAGATGACGCTCAAGGCGCACGGCGCCCAGGCACGCGAAGATCATCATCGAGCCTGCTAGCTCGGCCGCAGCTCCTTCTTGAGGATCTTGCCGGTCGCGTTCTTGGGCAGGCTGTCCCTGAACTCGATCGTCCTCGGGTACTTGTAGGCGGCGGCCCGCTCCTTCACGAACGCGATCAGCTCGGCCTCGGTGACCGAGTGCCCGGGCTTGACCGCGACGACGGCGCGGACCTCCTCGCCCATCATCGGATCGGGCACGCCGATCACCGCGGCCTCGGCGACGGCCGGGTGCCCGTAGAGGACCTCCTCGATCTCGCGCGGGTACACGTTGTAGCCGCCCCTGATGATCAGGTCCTTGATCCGGTCGACGATGAACAGGAAGCCGTCCTCGTCGATGTAGCCGAGGTCCCCGGTGTGGAACCAGCCGCCCGCGAACGCCTTCGCCGTCGCCTCCGGGTTGTCGTGGTAGCCGGTCATGATGTTCATGCCGCGGAGCACGACCTCGCCCACGTGATCGGCGCCGCGCGGCAGCGGGCGGGACTCCTCGTCCCAGATCTGCAGGCTGGTCCCCCAGATCGGCTTGCCCACGCTGTAGACCTTGCGCTCGCTGACGCTGATGTTGAAGGTCGCGGTCGACGCGGACTCGGACAGCCCGTAGCCTTCCAGGATCGCGACGCCGAACCGGCTCTCGAAGGAGTCGATGACCTCGGCCGGGATCGGCGCGCCGCCGGAGACCGCGACGCGCAGCGACGACAGGTCGTAATCGGGCGCGTCGGCCGCGTCGATCGCCTGCAGCAGCGCGATGTACATGGTCGGAACGCCCATGAACACGCTCACCCGGTCCCGCTCCATGACCTGCAGGACCGCCCGGGGATCGAACCGGGGGACGAGGGTCATGGTCCCGCCGAGCAGGACGCAGGTGTTCATGACCGACGACAGCGCGTACACGTGGAACAGCGGCAGCGTGACCACCACGACGTCGTCGGCGCTGAACTCGAACAGCCGGCCGGGGATGTCGGCGTTCATGTACAGGGTGATGTGCGACAGCACGGCGCCCTTCGGGGTTCCCGTGGTGCCCGAGGTGTAGATGATCACGGCCGGGTCGGCCGGGCCCCGCGCGGCGAGCTGCGGGCCGGGCGCGTCGCCTGCCAGCAGGGTCTCGAACGGGGCGCCGGTCGCACCGGTCGCGCTGGTTGCGCCGGCCGCTTCGGCGTCGCCGGCCTCGGTGCCGACGACGTACAGGTTGGTCACCGCCGCCGCCTCGGCCGCCTTGGCCGCCTCGTCGACGAAGCCGCCGTAGGTGATCAGCGTCCTGGCGCCGGAGTTCTCGAGCTGGAACGCGATTTCCGGCGCCTTCAGCAGCACGTTCATCGGGACGACGACGGCGCCGGCCTTGAGGATGCCGAAGTAGGCGATGACGAACTGCGGGATGTTCGGCAGCTGCAGCCCGACCCGGTCGCCGGCCGCCAGGCCGGCCACGGTGAGGCTGGCCGCGACCCGGTCGGACAGCTCGTCAAGCTGTGCGTAGCTGAGCCTGACGTCGCCCAGGATCACCGCCGTCTTGTCCGGCGCCCGCCGGGCCGACTCCCGCAGCATCACCGCGAGGTTGAAGTCCATTCACCGCTCCTCAAGCCATCCGGGCGGCCGACGCTGGCCGGACCTGGTAGTTCGTCCTCAGAATGTCATCGGCTGCCATTGGGTGCAAGATCGCCTGGCGCGCCCGGCCGGTCTCGGCTTCACCGTCGGCATGATGCTCGGGCTGGCGTTCTTCGCCGCCGTCAACGGCCTCGCCTACGTCATCTCTAGCCGAAGACCACGCCTGACCGGGCCGCGCCAGAGTCGCAACGGTCCGTTCGAGAAAATCTGCTTGGCTTTTCTGGCTTTTCAGCGTGGCAGTCGCCGGCCGGATCTCGTGCCGGGGGCGCTGTCCCCCGGGACCGCTAAGGGACGATGACGACGGGGACCGGGGCGTGGCGGGCGAGGCTGACGGCGGCCGAGCCGAGCACGCGGTGCAGGGCTTGGGACGAGCTTCCGACGACGATCGACACGACGTCGCCCGGGTGGGACTTGTGGACGTCTTTGGCGGCGGCGAGCAGCTGGTCGGCGATCAGGCCCTGGCGCCGCTCGAACTGCCAGCGCTCCTCCCGGCCGCTCAGTTGCTCGGCGGCCGCTGTGCGCAGGTCCCGCTCGATGTCGTCGAAGGTGACCTGCTCTTCGGCTACGGCATCGGCCGACATCATGTCGATGCCGGGCATGTGAGCCACGTACACCACATCGATGCGGCCGGCGCGGCCGCGCAGCAGGGAGACCGCGGCGTCGAGCGCGCGGGAGGCGGGACCGGAGCCGTCATAGCCGACGACGAGGTACAGGTTTGGTGAAGGGGGCGTGGTGTCAGTGTTCACAGCGATCAACACTAGTCCCGCCGCCGGTGCCTGCACGGAGCGGTGGCACACTCAGGGGTGTATCCAACGGGGGAAGGATATTGCCGTGTCTAACGAGGTTATTTCTGGCGAGCCCGGATCAACCGGATCCGGCTCGCCCGGGGCCGAGGACCTGCGGCTTCGGGAGACCCGGGCGGGGACGCCGTGGCGCGCCTGGGGACCGTACCTGAGCGAGCGCCAGTGGGGGACGGTCCGCGAGGACTACAGCGACGGCGGGGACGCCTGGTCCTATTTCAGCCACGAGCAGTCGCGCTCGCGGGCCTACCGGTGGGGCGAGGACGGGATCGCCGGGATCAGCGACGACAAGCAGCGGCTGTGCCTGGCGCTGGCGCTGTGGAACGAGCGGGACCCGATCCTCAAGGAGCGGCTGTTCGGTCTGACCAACGCCGAGGGCAACCACGGCGAGGACGTCAAGGAGTACTACTTCTACGTCGACAACGTCCCGACCCACAGCTACCAGCGCTATCTGTACAAGTACCCGCAGGCCGAGTTTCCGTACAACGACCTGGTCGCGGTCAACCGGGAGCGCTCGCGCCAGGAGTTCGAGTACGAGCTGATCGACACCGGCATCTTCGACGCCGGGAACTACTTCGACGTCGAGGTCGAGCACGCGAAGGCGTCCCCGGAGGACATCTTCTGCCGCGTCACCGTGCACAACCGCTCGGCCGAGGACGCCGTGCTCCACGTGCTGCCGACGCTGTGGTTCCGCAACACGTGGTCCTGGGGCGACCCGGAGCCGAGGCCGCGGATCGCCCGCGTCGACGCGCCGTACCCGGTCGTCCGGGCCGAAGATCACCAGCTCGGCGACTTCTACCTGTACGCGGGCCCGGAGGCGGACCTGCTGTTCTGCGACAACGAGACGAATACGGCTCGCGCGTTCGGCGCCGAGCCGACCGCGCGTTTCCCCAAGGACGGCATCGGCGACCACGTCATCCACGGCGCCGACACCGTCAATCCCGACGGGGAGGGTACCAAGGCGGCCGCGCGCGTCCGGCTGCTCGTGCCCGGCGGCGGCCGGTCTTCGGTGCTGGTGCGGCTCACCCGGCAGCCTCCCGACCAGCTCCCGGCCCCGCTGGCCGGGGCGGACGAGCTGATCGGGCAGCGGCGGGCCGAGGCGGACGAGTTCTACCAGTCCATCACTCCCCCGCAGGTCACCGATGACGCCAAGTCGGTCATGCGGCAGGCGCTGGCGGGGATGCTGTGGTCCAAGCAGACCTACTACTTCGACGTCGACCAGTGGCTGCGCGAGCGCCAGCTGCACCCGCTGCGCGCGCCGGTCCGGCGCGGGACCCGCAACGAGTCCTGGTTCCACATGTACAACCAGGACGTGGTGTCCATGCCCGACAAGTGGGAGTACCCCTGGTACGCCGCCTGGGACCTGGCGTTCCACTGCATCCCGCTGGCGATGGTCGACCCGGACTTCGCCAAGGGCCAGATCGACCTCATGCTCTCCCAGAACTACCTGCACCCGACCGGCCAGATGCCCGCCTACGAGTGGAACTTCGGCGACGTGAACCCGCCGGTGCACGCGTTCGCGGCGCTCTTCCTGCAGAACCTGGAGGCCGACCTCGGCGAGGTCGACCTCCCGTTCATGGAGAAGAGCTTCTCCCGGCTGCTGCTGAACTTCACCTGGTGGGTGAACCGCAAGGACCCGACCGGGCACAACGTGTTCGAGGGTGGGTTCCTCGGCCTGGACAACATCGGGGTGTTCGACCGCAGCGCCGCGCTGCCGACCGGCGGCACGCCTGGAACAGGCCGACGGCACCGCCTGGATGGCGATGTTCAGCCAGAACATGCTCGAGATGGCGCTGGCCCTGCTCGAGCGCGACGACAACTACGAGCAGTACGTGCTCAAGTTCGTCGAGCGGTTCTTCTGGATCGCGGCGGCCACCGACCCGCTGGGCGACAGGCCCGACGCGATGTGGGACGAGGAGGACGGCTTCTTCTACGACGTGCTGCGCCTCCCCGACGGCAGCGGCACCCGGCTGAAGGTGCGCTCGCTGGTCGGCCTGCTGCCGATCTGCGCCGCCACCGTCATCGAGGCGGACCACATCGAGCAGCATCCGCAGATCGCCGCCCAGGTGGGCTCGTTCCTCGAGCGCAATAAGGACCTGCTGTCCAACATCGCCGATCCAATGGTGCCGGGGGTGAACGGCCGTCGCCTGCTGTCCCTGGTCAACGAGGAGAAGCTGCGGCGCATCCTGGCCCGCATGCTCGACGAGGAGCGCTTCCTCGGCCCGCACGGGATCAGGTCGATCTCGCGCCGGCACCTGGACGAGCCCTACGTATTCAACGTGCACGGGGCCGATCACGTGGTGCAGTACGAGCCGGCCGAGTCGACCAGCGGAATGTTCGGCGGCAACTCCAACTGGCGCGGGCCGGTCTGGTTCCCGATCAACCTGCTGCTGATCCGGGCGCTGATCGTGCACTACCGGTACTACGGCGACAGCCTGAAGGTCGAGTGCCCGACCGGCTCGGGGACGATGATGACGCTGTTCGAGGTGGCTCAGGAGCTGTCCCGCCGTCTCGCCGCCACCTTCCTGCGCGACGACCAGGGTCGGCGCCCGGTCTACGGCGGGATTCGGCTGTTCCAGGAGGACCCGCACTGGCGGGACCTCATCCTGTTCCACGAGTACTTCCACGGCGACAACGGGGCCGGGCTCGGCGCCTCGCACCAGACCGGGTGGACCGGCCTGGTCGCCAGGCTGATCCAGAGCCTCGGCCAGTTCGACCCCGAGACCGTGCTCAATGACCGGCACTGGCCGCTGGCCCGCCCCTATCGCCGCCCGGGGGTCCCGCCGACGCCGTGAGGTTACGACGTCGGCGCCTCATCGAGGCGGTCGGGCTGTACCTGGGCCTTAACGCGGCTCTTGTACAGCCTGACCGCGATGAGCGGATAGATCAGCACCGACAGCACGCCCGCGCCGACCAGGGCGGCGGCGGTGGCCGGGACCATGACGCCGTCTTGCTCGCCGATCTCGGCCAGGGCGATCAGCAGCGGCAGCGAGGTCGCGGTGATGAACGTCATCTCTACCCGCTCCCGCAGTTTGAGATCATGCCGGTAGATCAGGAGCGACGGCAGACCGCGGACGACCAGCAGTAGCACGAGCAGAGCAAG
This sequence comes from uncultured Actinomycetota bacterium, assembly GCA_963836195.1. Classification (GTDB taxonomy): domain Bacteria; phylum Actinomycetota; class Actinomycetes; order Streptosporangiales; family Streptosporangiaceae; genus Trebonia. The sequence goes on from CAWIIX010000013.1 coordinate 38,687, forward strand.
CACCCGCAGCGGGTCGGCGCTGATCGCCTTCAGGTCGATGGTCATCCCAGACGCGATGAAGAAGATCGGGATGAAGATCCCGTAGCCGACGGTGTCGAACTTGCGCTCAAGGTGCTCGGTGTTCAGGTTGAGCCTGCGGGTCCAGATGCGCAGTACGATCCCGGCCAGCATGGCGCCGAGCACGACGTCCAGGCCGAATCGGGACGCGAAGGCCAGCAGCGCGAACAGCAGCACCACCGCCCAGCGCAACGTGATCTGCGCAGTCGCGTCCTGGCCCTCGTCAATGACCCGCTTGACCGTGGTGCTCCTGGCCAGCCACGGCACCAGGGACAAGATGATGGCGATCACCCCGACCGCGAGCACGGACGCCAGCGCGATGAAGTGACCCCGCTTGGTGAGGAACACGGCGATGATCAGGATCGGGAAGAGCTCGCCGACGGCGCCCGCGGCGAACACATGCCGGCCGAAGTTGCCGCCCAGCATGCCGTTGTCCCGCAGGATGGGCAGCAGCGTGCCCAGGGCCGTGGTGGTCAGCGCCAGGCCGACCGGCACGTAGTCCTTGATGTAGCCGGCGGCGGTGAGCCCCGCCGTCACCGCCACCGCGATCACGGCCGACATTACCCAGCCGGTGATCGCCAGCCGGCCGGGCCGCTGCCGCAGCAGCAGCGGGTCCAGCTCATAGCCGGCCAGCAGGAACAAGAACCCAAGCCCCACATCGGACAGCAGCTGGATGTTGCCGGTCTCGGCCAGCCCGAGGACATGCGGGCCAATCACCACGCCGCCGATGAGGAAGACGACGACCTGCGGAATGCGCGGGCCGGGCAGGATGGCGACCAGGAGCGGCGTGAGGGCAGCCACGAGCGCCACCGCCAGCAGGTCGTTCAGCCCCTGAAGAACGTTCACGATGGCCTATCGGCCGCACGCCACCACGCCATCGGCACCCCCGAGCGATGATCACGGTGGGTGTACCCAATGAAGCGATCCTTCCCACCTGCGGGCGGGCCGGCCCGCGGCCTTGACGACCGGGCGGGAAATTTGGGGCGTTTGTCCCCTTCGCCGGGCCCTCCGCCGGCAGCGCTGTAGCCTCGCGTTAAGGTTGGCGCGGCCGGGTATGACTCGCGCGGGGAGGGCGATGAAGCGCAGCACTGCGCGGGGAGCCCTGGAGCTTGGCGCTCTGGGGGTCGTGTTCGGTGACATCGGCACCAGCCCGCTATACACCGTGCAGACGGTCTTCAGCCCGTCTGATCCGCACCACGTCCACGTGTCGTCGCAGAACGTCTACGGCGTGATCTCGCTGATCTTCTGGGCCGTGATCATGATCGTGACCGTCACCTACGTGCTGCTGGTGATGCGGGCCGACAACGACGGCGAGGGCGGGATCATGGCGCTGATCACGCTGATCCGCCGCCGGGGCGCGCCCGGCGGGCGCCGGACCGCGATCTTCCTGGCGCTGCTCGGGGTGTTCGGCGCGTCGCTGTTCTTCGGCGACAGCATGATCACGCCCGCGATCTCGGTCCTTTCCGCGATCTCGGGCGTCGAGGTGGTGACGCCGTCGGTCGCCGACCTGGTGGTGCCGCTTACGGCGGTGGTGATCATCGGCCTGTTCGCGCTGCAGCGGTTCGGCAGCCGCGTGGTCGGGCGGCTGTTCGGGCCGGTGATGGCCGTCTGGTTCACGGTGATCGGCGCCTGGGGCATCCGCGGCGTTGTCAGTAACCCAGCGATCTTGAAGGCGCTGCTCCCTTCCTACGCGCTTGAATTCCTGTTCGGCCACTTCGGCACCGCGTTCTTCTCGCTGGCGGCGGTGGTGCTTGCGGTCACCGGCGCGGAGGCCCTGTACGCGGACATGGGGCACTTCGGCCGCGGGCCGATCACCAGGTCGTGGCTGTTCCTGGTGTTCCCCGCCTGCATCCTCAACTACCTCGGGCAGGGCGCACTCGTCCTGCGCGATCCGAGCGCGATCAGCAACCCGTTCTACCTGCTGGCGCCGCACTGGGCGCTGATCCCGATGGTGATCCTGGCCGCCGCCGCGACCGTCATCGCCTCGCAGGCGGTCATCTCCGGCGCGTTCTCGCTCACCCAGCAGGCCGCGCAGCTCGGCTATCTGCCGCGGCTGCGGATCGAGCACACCTCGGAGACGCGGATCGGCCAGATCTACGTCCCGTGGATCAACTGGGCGCTGCTCGTCGCCGTGCTCGCGCTCGTCTTCACGTTCCGCAGCTCGACCGCGCTCGCCTACGCCTACGGCGTCGCCGTCACCGGCACGATCACGTGCACCACGCTGCTGTTCTTCTACATCGTCCGCGAGCAGTGGAAGAAGCCGCTGTGGCTCGTCCTCCCGGGCGCTGCCGTCCTGCTCACGATTGACCTGCTGTTCCTCGCCGCCAACCTCACCAAGCTGCCGCACGGGGCGTGGCTTCCGCTGGTCGTCGGCATCGCGGTGTTCACGGTCCTGACCACCTGGCAGAAGGGCCGGGCGCTGGTCTCCAAGCAGCGCGCGCTCGACGAGGGATCGCTGCACGACTGCATCGAGAGCCTGCACGACTGCCAGCCGCCGCTGTACCGGGCGCCGGGCACCGGGATCTTCCTGAACCGGGGCAAGACCACCGCCCCGCTGGCGCTGCGCGCGAACGTCGACCACAACCACGTCCTGCACGAGCACGTTGTCATCCTGGAGATCAAGACGCTTCCGATCCCGCACGTGGCCGAGGCCGACCGGCTCGAGATCGACGACCTCGGCTACAAGGACGACCGCATCTTCCACGTCGCCGCCCGCTTCGGCTACATGGACAACCCGAGCGTCCCGCCGCTGCTGCCGCTCATCCGCCGGACCCCGACCGAAGCCCCGCTGTGCGACGACGACATCTCCTACTTCCTGTCCACCATCGAGATCCGCCGAGGGAAGGCCCCGGGCATGAGCCAGTGGCGCAAGTACATCTTCGTCGCCACCGCCCGACTGACCGCCGACGCGGCCGAGTACTTCCAGCTCCCCCGCGACCGCACCGTCATCATGGGCTCGCGCATCGAGCTGTGAGCGGGCCGGCCCTGGCCGGCCTGTACACGCTCACAGGCAGGGACGATGCTTAGGTCATGGAGTTTGAACACGTCCTGGTCGACCTTTCCGGCGATTTCACCACGATCACGATGAACCGGCCGCAGCGCCGCAACGCCCTGTCCCTTGAGCACATGCGCGAGCTGATCGCGGCCTTCCGCGCGGTCGGGGAGAGCGACGCCCTCGGCATCGTCCTGGCGGGCAACGGCCCGGTGTTCAGCGCCGGCCACGACTTCGCCGACGTCGCCGACGCTGACCTGCCAACAGTCCGCAAGCTACTGCAGACCTGCACCGAGCTGATGACGCTGATGCAGCAGGTGCCGCAGCCGGTCGTGGCGCGGGTGCACGGGCTGGCCACCGCGGCCGGCTGCCAGCTGGTCGCGAGCGCCGACCTGGCGGTCGCGAGCGAGGAGGCCGGCTTCGCGGCGCCCGGCGGCAAGGGCGGCTGGTTCTGCCACACCCCGATGGTGGCGGTCGCCAGGAACGTGGGTCGCAAGCGCGCGGCCGAGCTGGCCCTGTCCGGTGACGTCATCGACGCGGGCACCGCGCTGGAGTGGGGCCTGGTCAACCGGGTGGTACCCGCCCCGCAGCTCGACGAGGCGGTCCGCGATCTGCTCGAGCGGGTGACCCGAGGTTCGGCCGAGAGCAAGGGAATCGGCAAGCAGGCGCTGTACGCCCAGATCGATCTCGATCAGGCCAAGGCCTACGCCTACGCGATCGAGGTCATGGCCGCGACCAGCCAGCTCCCGGACGCGCGGGAGGGAATCCGCGCCTTCCTTGACAAGCGCAAGCCACGCTGGCGCCGCGGCCGGTAAGCACGGCCCGCGAGGTTGTCGGCGTTGATCGTCCACTCCAGGTCGGACCGGCTCGCCCCCAGGTGCAGCCGCAACTGCGGCAGCGCGGTGGCGACGACCTGAAGGGGTAGACCAGCCGCGGTCGCCGGACTCGCCGGGCACGAGCTCCCGATCGAGGCCGAACAGCCGGAACAGAGCCGGCTCGAGGAAGATGACGATGCGCGTGATCAGCGGGCCGGCCAGGGTGAGGACGATCATCGCGTGCGCGCGGTAGGCGCCGTCGGCGTCGCCGAGGTAGGCGGCGAAGGCGGGCTGCCCGTTGGCCGCGGCCGGCACCAGGCGGAGACGGCCGGCGGTCGGGCCGAGGTTCGACGCGACGTAGCCGAGCACCGTGTCCCGGCCCGCGAACCAGGTCGCGAGCGGCGGCATCTCCAGCGCGACGTCCTCCCGCAGCAGCGCCGCCAGGGCGGTCACGTCGCCGTCTTCGAACGCGGCCGCGAACCGGTCGAGCAGCGCCTGCAGGTAGGTCTCCTGGACCACGTCCTCGGCCTCCTCGGCCGAGCCGAGCATCCGGTAGCAGTGCACGAGCAACTCGGCCCTGAACTCGTCCAGGACCGTGAATTCGTCATGAGCTGGCACGCTGAGCCCCCACCCGGTCGATAGCGCCGACGCTCACCCAGCGCGGCCTTTCTCTATAGACCCAGCGGCCCGCCCGAACTCACCGGCCGAGTGGGCAACCTCCGCGCAAGGTCCCCGCGCGTCGCCGCCCCACCGGACGGTATGGGTATATAAGAGGCAAGTGATTCGAACAGCCGTCCAGCATGCCGCGGCAGCGCCCGTCTGAAGATCCGCGACCCCTACGCCGGCGGGCTGAATGCCGGGGTCGAGGGCGAGCCGGAGCGTGGCCGGTGGGAGCCACGGTCCGTTCGAGATAAAGATCTTGATTTTTCGAACGGACCGCGGTTTCACCGTGAGCGGCCAGGCTAGAAGTCGGCGTCGAAGGCGACCTCGCCGGTGACCCCCATCTGGTAGGCGGAGACGCGCCGCTCGAAGAAGTTCGACAGCTCCTGGACGTCCTGCAGGTTCATGAACGCGAGCGGGTTCCCGACCCCGTACAGCGGCTCGAGGCCGAGCTGGGCGAGCCGCCGGTCGGCGACGTGCTCCAGGTAGCCGCGCATGTCGGCCAGGGACAGGCCGGCCACCCCCTGCCCGAGCAGGTCCTCGGCGAACTGCGCCTCGCAGTCGACCGCCTCGGCCAGCATCTCGCGGACCTGCGCGGCGAGCTCGTCGTCGAACAGCCCCGGTTCCTCCGCCCGGACCACGTCGACCACGTCGAACGCGAACGCCATGTGCATCGACTCGTCGCGGAACACCCAGTTGGTGCCGGACGCGAGGCCGTTGAGCAGGCCGCGCGAGCGCAGGAAGTAGACGTAGGCGAACGCGCCGTAGAAGAACAGGCCCTCGATGCAGGCGGCGAAGCAGATCAGGTTGAGCAGGAACGCGCGCCGGTCGTCGGCCGTGCGCAGCTCGCGCAGCTCGTGGAGCGAGTCGATCCACTTGAAGCAGAACTCGGCCTTGCGGGCGATGGAGGGGATGTTCTCGACCGCGGCGAACGCCTCCGCCCGCTCCCTCTCGTCCGGCACGTAGGTGTCGAGCAGGGTGAGGTAGAACTGCACGTGCACGGCCTCCTCGAACAGCTGCCGGGACAGGTACAGCCGGCCTTCGGGCGAGTTGACGTGCTGGTACAGGTTGAGGACGAGGTTGTTGGCGACGATCGTGTCGCCGGTGGCGAAGAACGCGACCAGCCGGGAGACCAGGTGCCGCTCGGCGGGCGAGAGCCGGGTCAGGTCGGCCAGGTCGGAGTGCAGGTCGACCTCCTCGACCGTCCAGGTGTTCTTGATCGCGTCGCGGAACCGGTCGTAGAACATCGGGTAGCGCATCGGCCGCAGGGTCAGGTCCATGCCCGGGTCGAGGAGCATGGCCCCGCTCTTCTCGGCCGCCGTCGGGGGGCGGCCGTCGCGGTGGTCGTGGTGGACGCGGTGGTCGTGGTGGACGCGGTGGTCGTGGTCACTGGCAGGCCTCGCAGGTCTCGGGGTTCTCAAGGGAGCAGGCCAGGCGGCGGTGACACCGGCGGCGGCCTGCTCGTCGGCGGCCCTGGACTGCGCGTCGCGGTCGGGGTCGGGCGCGGCGACGGCCGACGGTCGCCTGCTGGATCCGGGTCGCGGGGCGCGAGCGCAGGTAGTAGGTGGTCTTCAGGCCGCTCTTCCACGCGTGCAGGTACATCGAGGAGAGCTTGCCGATGGTCGGCGTGGCCATGAACAGGTTGAGCGACTGGCTCTGGTCGATGAACGGCGCCCGGGCGGCGGCCAGGTCGATCAGCGCCCGCTGGGGCAGCTCCCAGGCGGTGCGGAACAGCCGCCTGGTCTCCTCGGGCAGCGGCCGTGACGTCCTGGACCGAGCCCTCGGCCCGCTTGATCTCCTCGCGGACCTGCGGGGTTCCACAGCCCGTGGGCCTTGAGCTCCGCCACCAGGGCGGTGTTGACCTGGAGGAACTCGCCGGACATGGTCTCGCGCTTGAACAGGTTGGAGACCTGCGGCTCGATGCACTCGTAGCAGCCCGCGATCGAGGCGATGGTGGCGGTCGGGGCGATCGCGATCAGCAGCGAGTTGCGCAGCCCGGTCTGGCCGACCCGCTTCCGCAGCGCTGCCCACCGGGCCCGCTGGGTCACCTCGACGTCCCACAGGTCGGGCTGGAGGTCGCCCTTGGCCGCCCGGGTCCGGCTGAACGCGGGGTGCGGCCCGTGCTCTTCCGCCAGGTCGGCCGAGGCCTCGAGCGCGGTCAGGTAGATCTCCTCGGAGATCCGGGCCGACAGCTCGCGACGCCTCGGGCGAGTCGAACGGCAGCCGGAGCGCGAAGAAGACGTCCTGCAGGCCCATCACGCCCAGCCCGACCGGGCGCCAGCCCGGGTTGGACGCGGCCGCCTGGTCGCTCGGGTAGAAGGTCAGGTCGATGACCCGGTCGAGGAACGGCACGGCGGTGCGCACGGTCTGGCGGAGCTTGGCCCAGTCGACCTGGCGGCGTGCCGTCCGCGGTCCGGCGGTCAGGTGCTTGGCGAGGTTGATCGAGCCGAGGTTGCAGACCGCGGTCTCGGCGTCGGTGGTGACCTCGGTGATCTCGGTGCACAGGTTCGACAGGTGCACCACGTCCCCGCCGTCGCCGCCGTCGCCGGTCTGGTTGCACTTGGCGTTGCTGGCGTCCTTGAACGTCATCCAGCCGTTGCCGGTCTGCGCCAGCGTGCGCATCATCTTGCCGTACAGGTCGCGGGCCTTGACCTGGCGCACGTAGCGGCCGGCCGCCTCGGCCTCCCGGTAGGCCGCGTCGAACGCGTCGCCCCACAGGTCGGGCAGCTCCGGCACCTCGTCCGGGTCGATCAGCGACCACAGCCCGTCCGCCTCGACCCGGCGCATGAACTCGTCCGGGATCCAGTTGGCCAGGTTCAGGTTGTGGGTGCGCCGCGCCTCCTCGCCGGTGTTGTCCCGCAGCTCGAGGAACTCCTCGATGTCGGGGTGCCACGGCTCCAGGTACACGCAGGCGGCGCCCTTGCGGCGGCCGCCCTGGTTCACCGCCGCGACCGAGGCGTCCAGCGTCCGCAGGAACGGCACGATCCCGTTGGACGCGCCGTTGGTGCCGCGGATCAGCGCGCCGCGGGAGCGGACCCGCGACCAGGCGATGCCGATGCCGCCGGAGAACTTGCTGAGCCTGGCGACCTGCGCGTACCGGTCGTAGATGGAGCCGAGGTCGTCGCGCGGGGAATCGACCAGGAAGCAGGACGACATCTGCGGGTGGCTGGTGCCCGAGTTGAACAGCGTCGGCGAGCTCGGCAGGTAGGCCAGCGAGGACATCATCCGGTAGAAGCCGATCGCCTCCGCCGCCGTCCTGCGACAGGCCGCAGGCCACCCGGAGCAGGAAGTACTGCGGGGTCTCGAGGACCAGGCGGGTGGACGGGTGGCGCAGCAGGTAGCGGTCGTAGACGGTCTTGACGCCGAAGTACTCGAACTCCCAGTCCGCGCCGTGCGCGACGGCGTCGTCAAGCTTGCGCGCGTTGTCCTTGACGAACGTCGCCGTCTGGTCGCCGATCAGCCCCTCGGCGTGGCCGAGGCTGACCGACTGGCTGAACGACGCGATGCCCTGCCCGCGGACTTCCTTGTCGATGTAGCCGGCCAGCAGGCGGGCCGCGAGCCGTGAGTACTGCGGCTCCTCGCCGGTCATCTCGGCCGCGGTCTGGATCGACAGCAGGTCAAGCTCGGCCGTGGTCGCGCCGTCGTACAGGCCGCTGATGGTCTTGGTCGCGACCCGGAGCGGATCGACCTCGTCAAGCTCGACCGCGCAGCGCTGCACCGCGCGGACGATCTTGTTCACGTCGACCGGCTCGGAATCGCCGTTCCGCTTGCGCACCTGCATGCCTGCGGACCCTCGATTGTACGTCATCGCTCTCTCCTCGCGAGCTCGCTCCGGAGGCTCAGGCCACGCGGGCACGCGACGAAGACGGCCGCCCGCCTTTTGAGCGGGTGCCGTGCCCGTCGGTCGTCCCGCGCGACCGGAGCCGCCGCGCGCGTTGTCGCGCGCGGCGCGCTGGCAGGTCTTCGGACTCACGGGCGCAGCGTCGCCGTTGACGCCTCCTACCGGCCGTCGCTTCCCAGGCTGATCAGGCCCAGTGCTGTTCCCGCCGCGCGCCTGCGCGCACGACTCGGACGACTGTCGTTCCCGTTCACCGCTGCGGGGCAGTCCCGGACTCTCACCGGGTTCCCTCTTACCTCCGCGGACCTGTCGGCCTGCGGAACCAGCTGCGTGGAACACCATATATGGAAACCTCTGCGATTCCGAGCACCAGATGTCGTGTCGGCGTGTCGCCGAACGCCGTTCGGCACGAGGGCAACAGTAACGGCCGTGAGGATGTAACCCAGACGTCCGCCCGGACTCACGGCCGGGCCCCGGATGCTCCTCCCGCGGCCCACAACCATTGATCTCCAGCGCGAGCCTGTCGGGGTACGGTCATTCAACGGACTGAGCAGCCATGACGAGGCCTCGCCGACTTCGTCTTCAACCGCCGACTTAACCTGCCATGGGGATGAACCGACCGATTTGTGACAAAGTTGCGAGACAGCGAGGGGAGCTAGGTGGGTCACCTCTGACCAAATTGGGCAGGAACACTTTACGCTGCATTCGGCCTGCGGTTACCTAGTCAGGCTACAGTGAGAGGCGGGTTTCAGATGCGCAGGTCGTACTCCGACAACCTTGATACCTAGCAGCGCTCCTGTCAGGCCACACGCTACCAACTGGACACGGAGATCATGAGCGTCGATAACAAAGACGATGAGCGTAGCAACTGGAACAATACGTTGCGGACCCGACACGGTATTACCTTGCGCCTCGCCGCAGCGGTTGTGGTGGAAGGCGACAGGGTATTGGTTGTGCGGCGAAGCACGACGGAGCGCTTTCTACCATGCGTATGGGGCGTCCCCTGCGGCAAGGTCGACGCGGGCGAGAACCCGCCCGAGGCGGCGTTGCGCGAACTCAGCGAAGAGACCGGACTTACGGGAAACATTGCGCAGCACCTGGGAACGTCGACATTTTCGAGCGTGTGGCGCGGCCAGGAGACTGAGAACATACAGAGCAATTTCCTCGTTCACCTGCGAGGGACCGAACGACAGATTAAACTTCCGAAGGAAGATCAAGCGGCTGCCTGGCTCTTTCGGCACGAGATAGAGAATTTCGACGGCCTAGATGACTATAACCGACGCGTAATCGATCAGTGGCTTCGTTTGACACATAGTGATCAGTCGGAATTTGCAAGCTCCGCGATGATCGTATCAAGTCGCCGACGATAATCATCTGCCGTTAGCACTTGCGAATTTATTACCGCTGGAGCTGATTCGTCTGGAAGTGCAAACACTCGTGTCTCGGAAGAGAGATCAGCGTTACCGATAATAGCGAGAAAGAGCGTCAGGCAGAGCGTGTCCCGAGGCACCAGCACCCGATGCAGGGTATGCGCGTCAAGCGAGTAGCCAGCGCCCTCTGCAACATCGACTGCAGCGAGCATCTGGAGAGGCGCGACGCCTGCCGAATCTAGATGCCACTTCCCGGCGTTTGAGCGCTGGCGGTACTCGATCATCTCAGCGCCTGATGCGGCTCGCTGGAAGATCTGCATCTCGTAGTGCCCGCGCACCATGAAGGTTGAGAAGCGGAACCTATGATGGTGCACGTGCTCGACACCTGGCATTCTGCTGGGCCACCAAGCGTGTAGCCTCAGGCGCCATGACGGTTCAGAATCGATTAGCGCGATCTTGTCGTGGCCGAGTGGATGGCGACCGGACATTGCGGCGCAACGCCGTATAGCCGCCGAGTCGTCGCGTATCGTGTTGATGATCCCAAGCAGGTGGCTGTGCTCAGCGAGCTTGGCTAGTACCGGCGCAGCCACCTGGAAGTCACGGCGGTCAGCAGTGGATGAGTTGAGCGCAGCCCCGACCTTGCTGACTGCCTCTGATTGATCCATCGGCAACTCCGCATTGAAAGAGAAATCAGCCTGGCAGAATGCTGGAGGCCGTGAGAAATAAGAACGCTCGGCTTCGCAGGACCATCCTATCCCAGAGTATCTTCCGCAGCGCCTCTGGAGCTGCGGATGGGAAAAGAGATACGCATGTGATCCACCATGGCTCGCCTTCAGGAAAACCATTGCGGAGTCTATACCGACCAGGTAACGACGTGCGCGTACTGCGCACACCCCAGCGTAGAGCCGCCGCCCTTAAGCTCGCAGAATCTTGTGGTTTGGTGCTCGTTTCCGGCTGACGGGCCAGGAAGGCCGAACTGCCGGTCGACGGGCGACCCAGCAGTCTGATCGTGGACCGTCGCTATCGATTCGATGTCGACTCTCCCATCCGGCACTTCTGTGCTCTCGAACCAGTCCCGAATCTCTCCCACCCACGACCACCAAGCATGGTGCTCCACTCACCTCGGGACCCATTGCCGGACGCAGTGCGCGCGAATTTCGGGTGTATGGTGGTGCTCTACAGGACGTGATGACAAGGTATTCCGACTTGGCAGGGCATCCATCCGACCCAACAATCTGAAACACACGCCCTGCGGACCAAACTCGCTCTCAGATCGTAAGGTGGATCGCACGGCCGCCTAAGCCTTGTCAAGCTAACGGTACAAGTCTAGTCTCAATTTGACCGCACCGAACGAGGAGGCATCAATGCAAGACGAGCGTCTCATACCCGCGGTCAATTACCACATATGGCGTCCATGCAATATGAGATGCAAGTTTTGCTTTGCCACTTACGACAGCCTTATTCCAGTTCATGAGTCAAGCAGCATTTCGCGCGTGGAATCGCATGAACTTATCACCCTGCTGGCCGCATTCGGCTTTCGGAAAATTACCTTCTCTGGAGGCGAGCCGACCCTTTGTCCGTGGCTTGAAGATGTGCTAACACACGCTAAGGCGCTCGGTTTCATCACCAATGTCGTCAGTAATGGAACGCTCCTAACAAGAGAGTTCTTGACGAACATCGCCTGGGCGCTTGATTGGCTGACGTGCAGTATCGATTCCCTGCGAACAGAGACGAATATATCTACCGGACGAGCCGTTGCTGGCCGCCGGGTGCTTCAGGTTGGTGAACTAGTTCAACTGACTCAGGTTGCCGCATCCAAGGGGATACGAATCAGGATAAACACTGTTGTAACTTCGATGAATCACAACGAGGTATTGCTTCCATTCATACGCGCAGCCAGACCCGAACGATGGAAGATTCTAAGATATCTTGAAATAGTCGGAGAAAATGATCAAAATAGTAGCTTCCTTTCCGTTACGGAGGAGCTTTTCAATTCCTTCCTAGCAAATAACCAGCCTGTCCCTCAAGGTACTACCCTGGTTCCGCAGTACAATGATAGCCTTCTTGGCAGTTATATCATGATAGATCCGCTCGGTCGATTTATCGATAACACTCGAGGCCGGTACGGTGTTTCGGAGCCAATTCTTACCATTGGTGTAGGCGAGGCTCTCCAGCAAATAAAATATAGTTACACGAAATTTGTTGCCAGGGGCGGGCTCTACGACTGGTGACGATTCCGCTATTCACGTACGAGGTATGGCCGAGGGGTCCCCGAGGGTGACTGGCGTACCCATAACGAAAGCGTCATTTGATTTCTTGCTCATCCAATAGCCTGCTAGATGCGGAACCGGCGGTTTTTGGCCGGTCAGGACATAGCTGACTGATCGGATAACTCCAGCATGTGTGACAACTATGGTGATGGTCTCTTCTTTAACCACATGGCGCCTAAGGGAAGCCAGAGCCCTAGCCGCGACGTCTTCATCGGTCTCGCCGCCTGGCGGCCCATCCGATAGGCCTGCTTCCCATGCACCCAACGCGCCCGGCCAAGTGCGCTCAACCTCAGCCGGAGACTTACCCGCCCACTTACCCATGTCGCGCTCTCGAAGAAGAGGTTCGTATACGACAATATCAGCCCGGACGGCTACACGAAGAATCTCCGCTGTCTCTGCGGCGCGTTTAAGGTCGGATGAGATTATTCTGACATGTCTTGAATTGACAATTCCTACGAGTCTAATACTGGCAGCTTCAACCGCCCGGATAGCAGACGCGGCGATCGAGTCATCCTGACCGCCGTGCCACACGCCTTTTGCGTTTGTTTCAGTCTCAGCGTGACGTAGTACAAGGAACAAAGCATTCTCCGCGACGATTGGGGTCGAGCTCACGAGCGTCGCCACTCTTGGATAGCCAAGCGAAGCCGGGGGACTTCGTCAACGATCGACGGTGCAAGTATTCCAGCTCCTAGGGCGATCATAATATCGAGCCAATGATCCACCGGTATACGAAAAAAAGCCAACAGAAGCACTATAGCACCAAACTCAATCTTCCACCATCGCCGGAGCATCCAACGAATCCTCGAGAGATGACCTCCTACTTGGGCGCGTCGCCATGAGTCATCGAACATATCATAGAACATTCTCACAATATTCAGTGACATGCCTTGAGGTGACGATGCTTCTATCATCACTCCTTCGAGACTTCTTTGGCTGTACGGGTCATATACGTCATATCGAGCAATGATGTTATCGATGCCAACGCTGCTGGCTATCGCCATATCTTTTGCGTGGTGAGATATCCGAATATCTACGTTATCGTACGAGCGAAACAGAGCCCGCCACCGGTCAATTCTTTCAAATGCGATCTTCCTCATTGTTTCGCCCCGCCACCTCGCGACGAGCGACGGCGAACCGAGCAAAAGCTGAATTTGAACCCCAGCTTCGGCACGTTCTTTTAGGATCTTAACTGTCTCATCGTAGGGTGTTGTCGCAAGCATTGGAAGACATATACGTTTCTGTGCGCTAGTAAGCAACTCGAGGAAACTGCTGTAGACTATCTCGTCTTTCATTGGACCGACTACTCTAACGAATGGCTCGAGCGAGGCTCGCATTCGCAGCAATTCGTGCGCAACCCCGGGTCGCGCCAACAGATTTTCAATCTTTTCTCGAAGATCTGGCGCTTGGTGAGTGAGTTCCAGCGCGTAAGATATTGAGGTTTCAAGCCATCGGCGTTTTAGAAGATCGCGTATTGCCCTGCGTGCCGTACTTGAATCTTCGAGACTCGGGTACTGTCTTACAATCTCAACCAGTTCATCTTCCGGACGAGCATGGGCCCGGGTAGCCATGACCACCGCCAGCACTCCAGCTGGGCGTGATAGTCCCGCTTGCGTAAGTGCATTCGCAATTTCTTGCTCGGCCGCTTCAAGTGAAATCGCCATTCAGCATCCACATGCCTTGAGAATTCTGCTCAGTTCGCGGATTGTCCCAAAACCCTCTCACGTCTGGCATGGCATGCGACCATGCTTTCATCAAGCTTGGCGTTACTGTAGCACAAGGTAGCAGGTGGCCGACGAGCATTTGGGCGGCGCGAGGAAGCGGGCGAATCTGTGTTCTGTCCAGGAATCGTGTGATGCGGCTTGTCTATGGAGTGAGAGCGCTGGTGAGGGTGTCGGCAGGCGTATGGAAGCCCTCTAGGTCCATATCGGCATCCGCCATTCGTCGAGGTCACCGCGCTGGAGGTAACCCATGTCGGGGACGCGGAATTCTGACCAGGCGCAGTTACCGGGCTCTTACGCGAATTTTGTGGCGGAGGTTACGCGAGGTGAAGGAGCACTCGTTTGCGGAGGCGATCGAAGCAGGCGCAGCCGTACATCTGACGTTTGATCATCTTGATGCGCTTGGACGTAGCCTTCGGCGGCTCCGGAGTTCCTATGAAGTCTGAGGCGGCGACGAGACGCGCGCCCGGGCTCTAGTCGACCGGGCTGCCGGCGTCGTCCGTACCGTGCATGCCGTGGTGCTCGTGGTGGCTGGCCGAGTCGGCCAGCTCGGGCTGGCCGCCCATCATCCGCAGCATCGCCGGGCCGCCGGTGCGGGTGAACCTGATGATGAGGGCGGCGGCCAGGATCAGGAAGACGATGTTGAGCCAGGTGGTGTAGTCCCACGACACTCCCTGGTCGGGGATCTTGGCGGTGGCCGGGCTGGGGATCAGGCCGAGTCCGCCGAAGATCAGCTCGACCGCGTAGCCGGCCAGGGCCATCGCCGCGAAGAAGGTGCCGAGCAGGAACGCCGCCATCCTCCGCCCGTAGTACTTGCGGTAGATGTTCAGTATCGGCGCGATGATCAGGTCGGCGAAGATGAACGCGACCACCCCGCCGAAGCTGATCCCGCCCTTCCACAGCACGACCGCCAGCGGCACATTCCCGATCGAGCAGACGAACGAGATGATCGCGACGACCGGCCCGATGAGCGGCCCCCACAGCTTGGCCGCGATCGGGTGGCCGGAGAAGAAGAACGCCTGCCAGAAGCTATCGGGCACCCAGGCGGCGATCGCGCCCGCCACCAGCAGGCCGATCACCAGGTCGCGGATGATCGCGGCCCACTCCATCACGAACACGTGGCTGACGGAGGTGAACCCCTCCCCGGAGAAAAGCCGTCGCGCGAACGAGCCGTCCCGCTGGATGGACATGTCCATCGCCGCGTGGCCCTCCATCGAGCCGGCCAGGCCGAGGTCGGCGTGCTCGCGGGCCTCGCGCAGCAGGCGGTCACGGAGGAAGACCCGGAACAGCACCGCGACGACGACGATCATGATCGGGCCGCCGACGAACTCGGCCACCGTGAACTGCCAGCCCATCAGCAGGGCGAGGATCACCCCGAGCTCGATCACCAGGTTGGTGGAGGCGATCTCGAACGCCATCGCGGCGGTGAAGTCGGCGCCCTTGCGGAACAGCGCCCGCGCGAGCGCCACCGCCGCGTACGAGCACGAGGACGACGCGGCGCCGAGCCCGGCCGCGACCGCGAGCGTGCGCGGCCGCGCGTCGCCGAGCAGCCTGACGATCGTGGACCGGCGCACCACCGCCTGAATCACCGCCGAGAGCGCGAACCCCAGGATCAGCGCCCAGGTGATCTCCCAGGTCATCGATCCGGTGATGGACAGCGCGTGGACCACCGCATGCATGCCCCTCCACCTCCCCCGCCAGTCCGCCGTCAACACCAAACTATACCCCCATAGGGTATAGGACGTGCCTTCATGGCCCTCAGCAGACGGTGACGGACGGTCGAGTTGGAGGGTGACTGGCGGAGCTCGAGCAGGAGGACGGCCGGACCACGGTGACCCGCTGGCTAGTCCTGGACATCTCGATGCCCTTTGTCCTGCGCCCCCTGCGGCGGGCGATCACCAGCAGCTTTGAACGAGAGAACGCGCGAACGACGGCCGCTCCCCAGACCTACGCCAAAGCTTCCCCAGACCCGGCCGAGACAGTATTACCGGTTCGGGGAGGGAGAGCTCGCCTGGAGGTAGGCGATCGATAGGTCGAGGGCGGCCTCCAGCGGGGTGGTGTCGCCGGTGGACATCAGCATGACCACGCCGCCCTGGATTCCGGCGACGATCGCCGCCGCGGTGCGGACGGGGTCGAGATCCGGGGCGATCTCGCCCGTTGCCTGCATGTGCGTGACGCCCGCGGCGATCTCGGCCTGCCACTGGCCGATGAGCTCCGTCACCACCGCCCTGGCACCCGGGGTGGCGCGTCCGAGCTGGGTGGTGAGGGCGCTGAGGGGGCACTGCTGGCCCTGCTCGCGGTAGCGCGCGACCACCGCGTCGCGCCACGCCCGCCAGGCCGCCCACGACGTCAGGTCGCCGAGCTGCGGCTGCTGGTCGGCCAGCACCCGATCGGCCTCGTAGCGGGCCACCGCCAGCAGCAGCTGCTCGCGGCCGTCGGGGAAGTAGTGGAAGAGCTGGCTCTTGCTGGTGCCGGTCCTGACCCGGATGTCGTCCAGGGTCGCCGTCACCCCGTTCTCGCGGATCTCGGCCGACGCGCCCTGGATGATCCGGTCCCGGGTGGCGGCGCCCTTCGGCGTCAGCTTCGCGGCCATGCCCGCACCTCATTTCTTGGACTTGCGAGTCCATTTTATCGCGGGCACAGTGAACCGGTGACGAGTCGATTTCGGCAAGGAGAGCTCATATGACCAAACCCCTGCAGGGCCGAACCGCCCTGATCACCGGCTCAACCGACGGCATCGGGGCGGGCATCGCCCGCGCGCTGGCCGACGCGGGCGCGTTCGTCGTCGTCAGCGGCCGCAGCGCCGTCAAGGGCGAGAAGGTGGTGGCCGAGATCGCCGAGCGCGGCGGCGCGGCCGCCTTCGTCGGCGCCGACCTGGCCGGGGGCGCCGCCGCCGCCCGCGGGCTGGCCGACGCCGCCGAGGCCGCGGCCGACGCGCCGCTCGACATCCTCGTCAACAACGCCGCCATGCTCATCGCGCCCGGGCCGACGGCCGAGATCGGCGAGGAGCTGATCGACGGCGCGCTGGCCGTGAACGTGAAGTCGGTCATCCTGCTGACCGGGCTGATCGCGCCGGGCATGGCCGCCCGCGGCGGCGGCGCGATCGTCAACGTCGGCTCGATCAACGGCCTGGTCGGGATGGCCGGGTCGGCCCTCTACAGCGCGACCAAGACCGCGATCCACTCGCTGACCAAGTCGTGGGCGGCCGAGTACGGGCCGTCGGGCGTGCGGGTCAACACGGTCGCGCCGGGCCCGACGATGACCGAGCGGAACGCGGCCTTCGCCGACCACATCGCCCCGCTTATCGCGCGGGTGCCGTCGCGGCGGATGAGCAGTCTGGAGGAAGTCGCCAAGGCGGTGGTGTTCCTCGCCAGCGACGATGCGTCCAACATCCACGGCGCGACCCTGTCGGTCGACGGCGGGTTCAGCGCCGTCTGAGGCCTGCCCGGCCGTAGCTACGAGCGGGCGTCGATGAAGGCGGTCATGCGGTCGTTCAGCTCGCTGATCCGGTCGAAGCCGCCGTGGCTGCCACCGACGATGGCGACTTCGGCGTCCGGCAGCTGGGCAGCCCGGTCGCGGGCCTGCGCCGGGGTGATGAGCGCGCTGCGGGCGCCGGTGATCAGCAGGACGGGCACGGGGATGGCGCGGAGCTGGTCGTCGGTGAGGATGGCGGGGAACTTCGGCTCCATCCGGTAGCCGCGGATGCCGGCCCACATCAGCGTCATCAGCTCCCGGTCGAGCATCATCGGGCTGCCGAGCCACCGGCCCAGGCGGCGGCGCAGCGGCATCGGGGTCAGGCTGGCGAGTCCGTTGATGTTGAGCCACCACCAGAAGCGGGCGTCGAGCTTGGTCAGCCCGGCCGGGTCGAGCAGCGTGATGGAGGCGACCCGCGCGGGCGCCCGCAGCGCCTGGTTCACGGCGATCCAGCCTCCGTAGGACGCGCCGATCAGGTGGGCCGGGCGGTCGCCAAGCTGGGCGAGCAGCTCATCGAGCCAGGCCGCGCAGGACTCGGGCGGAGTCATCAGCGCGCGCGGGACGCTGGGGTTCGGGTCGCCCGGCAGGTCGACCCCGTACACCGGGTGGCTCTTGGCCAGCGCCCCGACGTGGGGATACCACATCGAGGCGTTGAAGCCAGCCGCAGCCAGCAGCACCACCGGCGCCCCGTCCGGATGGGGCCGGTAGGCGTGCACGCGGGTGGTGGCGGTCGCCGTCTCAACCTCAAGCTCCTCGGCGGGCTGCGGCCACCGGGCGAACGCCCGCTCGTAGGCGACCATGAACTTCTCCCGCGCCGCTTCGCTCACCCACGAACCCGGCTCGCCCTTGGCTGCCTGCATGTCCGCCTCCTCGCAGCAGGAACGTCCTAGTTTTATGATACGAACGTATCATAAAACTGACGGGCAGACGGAGAGGGGTACGGTGGGCGGGTGCCGAAGCGGGTCGATCATGAGGAGCGGCGGCAGCGGATCGCGGACGCGCTGGTGCGGTCGGCCGCCACCCGAGGCCTGCACGCCACCGGCATGCGCGAGGTCGCGGCCGAGGCCGGGGTGTCGGTGCGGCTCGTGCAGTACTACTTCGGCACCAAGGAGGAGCTCCTGCTGGCCGCCATGCAGCGGCTGGCCGTTCAGCTCGCCGACCGGGTCATGGCGCGGGTGAAGGAGGCCCGTCCGCCCGAGGGCCCGGCCAGGCCGCGCGACGTCATCGCCGCCATCCTGGCCGAGGGGCTGCCGACCGACGACCAGCGGCGCGCGTTCAACGTCGTCTACCTGGCCTACCTGGCGCTCTCGCTGACGGATCCGGCGCTGGCGATATCGCCCCTGGTGCGAAACTCGGCCGCGGTCATCGGGGTGATGGCCGCCCAGCTCCGTACGGCGCAGGCGGCGGGCGACGCCCCGGCCGGCCTGGACCCGGACATGGAGGCGCTCACCCTCATGAGCATGTCGTCCGGCCTGGGCACGAGCGTCCTCGCGGGCCACTCGACGCCCGATCAGGCCCAGGCGGTCATCGACTATCAGCTGCGGCGCCTGTTCCCCTCCTGACGTTGATTTATCACTTAGAGTGATCATTTTCGAGTGTAAAGTTGTCCCACCTCGGAAAGCGGAGGGCTCAGGGGGATGAACCAGGACGCGAGTTCAAAGCTGGAGATACCGCGATCTGCGCTGCTGGCCGTCAACCGTGCCCTGACAACCATCCACTCCGCCGTCGGGTTGCGCCCCACGCTTGAGGCGATCGCGCGCGGCGTCACCGTGTCGACGCCGTACCAGGACGTTGCCGTCACCATCGCCGAGGAGCGGAATGCGGCTGAGCTGCGTGTCATCGCCGTCATCGGCCCGCCCGACGCCGTGGCGCTGCTGCTCGACACGACGTGTCGGCGGACGGCGCTGCTTGAGCACCTGGCCGGCGGCGAGGCCTGGGGATCGCTGCGATTCCTGCCCGGCGCTGAGCCCGTCGACGGCATCATCAGCTATCGGTCCGAATATGAGCCGGTGCCCGGCCCGGACGCCTGGCGGCCTGACTATGAACTAGTGGCGCCGCTGTCCGCGCCGGACGGCGAGCTGATCGGCATGCTCTCGATGGACCGCCCGAGGGACGGGCGCATCCCGCCCGCCTGGGTCAACGACGTGCTGGAGTTGTTCGCCGAGCAGGCGTCGATCGCAATACTCAACGCGCGCCGGCACGAGCAGGCGCTGCGGGCAATGCAGGCGCTGGAACGCGAGAAGGCCGAGCTGCACTCCGCGGTCGCCGAGCAGTCCGCTCGCGAGACCCACCTGCGCCGTCAGGCCCGATCGGACCCGCTGACGGGCCTGGCCAACCGGGTCCTGCTCCAGGAGCGGCTCCTGGAGCTGCTGACCGCGCAGACGCCGGTGGCGGTGATTTTCTGCGACCTCGACCACTTCAAGCACATCAACGATGAGCACGGGCACGCCGTCGGCGACGAGGTGCTGCGGGTGATCGGCCGGCGTCTGGCGCAGCACCTGGCGGACGCCGAGGTGGTGGCCCGCATCGGCGGGGACGAGTTCGTCGTGGTGATAAGCGGGACCGACCAGGCCGACGCGGCCCTGCTGCTGCAGCGCGTCGACCGGGCGGTCGCCGGCGAACCCGTGTACGCCGGGGGGCTCTGCCTGCCGGTGACCTCCTCCCTTGGCCTCATCCGCGAGCCCGAGCAGCCAGAGCGCCGGCTCGCGCCGGTGCGGCGGGTCGAGGAGGTGCTGAGCCGCGCCGACCGGGAAATGTACGCGCACAAGCGCTCGCGGGCCGCGATGAGCCGGCTGCTGACGCGGGCGGAGGCACGGCTGGACCAGGGCTGATCGGATAACGAGGTCGAGGTTCGGTCGGGCAGGAACGCGTCGACAAGGCGCTGGGCGGCCAGGCCGGGGGTGAGGTTTCCGTCCCTGACGTCCGCCTCCAGCTGCGGGGCGAGCGCGTTGAGCTCGCCGCTGTCGCGCAGCCGGTCGAGGAGCTGGTCCCTGACCAGCGCCCACATCCAGCTGACGCGCTGGTCGCGGCGGCGGCGGTCGAGCTCGCCGCTGTCGCCCAGCATCCGCTGGTGGCGCTCGACCAGCGACCACACCTCGGCCAGGCCGTTCCCGGTGAGGGCGCTGCAGGTGACGACCGGGGTCGACCAGCCGTCCTCGGGCCGGCCGAGCAGCCGCAGCGCGCCGGCCAGCTCGCGGGCGGCCCGGCGGGCCTCGTCCTCGTGCGGGCCGTCGGCCTTGTTCACGGCGACGACGTCGGCGAGCTCGAGCACGCCCTTCTTGATCCCCTGGAGCTGGTCGCCGGTGCGGGCCAGGGCCAGCAGCAGGAACGTGTCGGTCATCTCCGCCACCAGCGTCTCCGACTGGCCGACGCCGACCGTCTCGACGAGCAGGATGTCGTAGCCGGCGGCGGCCATGACGACCAGCGACTCCCTGGTCGCGCGGGCGACGCCGCCGAGGGTGCCCGCCGTCGGGGACGGGCGCACGAAGGCGGCCGGGTCGGTCGCGAGCCTGGTCATCCGGGTCTTGTCGCCGAGGATGCTGCCGCCGCTGCGGGTCGACGACGGGTCGACCGCCAGCACCGCGACCCGGTGCCCGTGGTCGATGAGCTGGCCGCCGAGGGCGTCGATGAAGGTGGACTTGCCGACGCCGGGGACGCCGGTGATGCCGACCCGCTGGGCCGTCCCCGCGTACGGCAGCAGCCGGGTCAGCACGTGCTGGGCCAGGATCCGGTGGTCCGGACGGCTCGACTCGACCAGCGTGATCGCGCGGGCGATGCCGGCCCGCGACCGGGCGAGGACCGCGTCTGCGTACCGCGCTGCCTCCGGCCCCCCGTCGGCGGCGTCGTTCACCGTCTCACCCTGCCCATGCTGCAGCTCTGGTCACGCTGACACCCTGCTCACGGCTTCACCCTGCTCACGGCGTCGTTTCGCGCCTGGCGGTCAGCTCCGTCAGCAGATCGTAGGCCGCGTCGGGGATGACCGTGCCCGGGCCGAAGATGGCGGACGCGCCGGCCGCGCGCAGCTCCCCGTAGTCCTGGGGCGGGATGACCCCGCCGACCACCACCATGATGTCGTCGCGCCCCTCGTCCGCGAGGGCGGCCTTGAGGTCGGGGACGAGCGTCAGGTGGCCGGCCGCGAGCGAGGAGACCCCGACGATGTGGACGTCGGCCTCGATGGCCTGCCGGGCCACCTCGGCCGGGGTCTGGAAGAGCGCCCCCACGTCGACGTCGAAGCCGAGGTCGGCAAACGCGCTGGCGATGACCTTCTGCCCTCGGTCGTGGCCGTCCTGTCCCATCTTGGCGACCAGGATCCGGGGTCGGCGCCCCTCCGCCCGCTCGAACTCGGCGGCGGCCGCGCGGACCCGGTCGATGCCGGCCGTCTGGCCAGCCTCCTGCCTGTACACACCGCTAATCGTACGGATGTGACCGGTGTAGCGGCCGAACACCTTCTCAAGCGCGTCGGAGATCTCGCCCACGGTGGCCTTCGCGCGGGCGGCGTCGATGGCCAGCGCCAGCAGGTTGTTCTCGTCCCCGTCGCCGCGCGGTCGGGCCGCGGCGGCGGTCAGCCGGTCGAGCGCGGCCTGGCAGGCGGCCGGGTCGCGCTCCTCGCGGAGCCGGCGCAGCTTCTCGATCTGCTGGGCCCGCACCGCCCGGTTGTCGATCTTGAGCACGTCGATGTCGTCTTCCCCGGCCACGCGGTACTTGTTGACCCCGATCACCGGCTGGCGGCCGGAGTCGATCCTGGCCTGGGTGCGGGCGGCCGCCTCCTCGACCCGCATCTTGGGTATGCCCTCCTCGATCGCGCGGGCCATCCCGCCGGCCGCCTCGACCTCCTGGATGTGAGCCCAGGCGCGCCGGGCGAGCTCGTAGGTGAGCCGTTCGACGTAGGCGCTGCCGCCCCAGGGGTCGATGACCCGGCAAGTGCCCGACTCCTGCTGAAGGAGCAGCTGGGTGTTGCGGGCGATCCGGGCGGAGAAGTCGGTCGGCAGCGCGAGCGCCTCGTCGAGCGCGTTGGTGTGCAGCGACTGGGTGTGGCCCTGGGTCGCGGCCATCGCCTCGATGCAGGTCCGGGCCACGTTGTTGAACACGTCCTGCGCGGTCAGCGACCAGCCGGAGGTCTGGCAGTGGGTGCGCAGCGACAGCGACTTGGCGCTCTTGGGCTCGAACTGCCTCACCAGCTTGGCCCAGAGCAGCCGCCCGGCCCGCAGCTTGGCGACCTCCATGAAGAAGTTCATCCCGATCGCCCAGAAGAACGACAGCCGGGGCGCGAACGCGTCGATGTCGAGGCCGGACCCGAGGCCGGCCCGCAGGTACTCGACGCCGTCCGCGAGCGTGTAGGCCAGCTCGAGGTCGGCCGTCGCCCCGGCCTCCTGGATGTGGTAGCCGGAGATCGAGATCGAGTTGAACTTCGGCATCCGGCGGGAGGTGAACCCGAAGATGTCGGAGATGATCCGCATCGACGGGGCCGGCGGGTAGATGTAGGTGTTGCGGACCATGAACTCCTTGAGGATGTCGTTCTGGATGGTCCCGGCCAGCTGCTCGCTCGATACCCCCTGCTCCTCGGCGGCGACGACGTAGAGGGCGAGCACCGGCAGCACGGCGCCGTTCATGGTCATCGACACGCTCATCCGGTCGAGCGGGATCCCGTCGAAGAGCTGCCGCATGTCGTAGATCGAGTCGATCGCGACGCCGGCCATCCCGACGTCGCCCGCGACCCGGGGATGATCGCTGTCGTAGCCGCGGTGGGTCGGCAGGTCGAACGCGACCGACAGGCCCTTCTGCCCGGCGGCGAGGTTGCGCCGGTAGAACGCGTTGGACTCCTCGGCGGTGGAGAACCCGGCGTACTGCCGGATCGTCCAGGGCTGGTTGACGTACATCGTCGGGTAGGGCCCGCGCAGGTACGGCGGCAGGCCCGGATAGGTGGCGAGGAAGTCAAGCCCGTCCAGGTCGGCGGCGGTGTACAGCGGCTTCACGTCGATCCCCTCGGGGGTGACCCACGCCTGGTCGCTGTCCTGGCCGGCCGCGCCGTCTTCGGCGGCCGCCGTCAGCGCGTCCTGCCAGCGCTTCTCGTCGTGCGGTCCGGGCGCCGTCGGCTCGGCCAGCTCGACGCCGGTGAAATCGGGGACCTGCCAGCCGTCGGTCATCGCCGCACCCCTAGCGCGTCGAGCATCCGGGCCGAGAACGCCAGCACGTCCATGTCGTCGACGATCCTCTCGGCGGCGCCGGGCACCGGCGCCTGCGGGTCCCCGGCCGCCACGACGACCGTGGACGCCCCCTGCTCGCGGGCCGTGTTCACGGCGGCGCGGACCTCGTCGGCGCCGACGTCGCGGCCTCCGCAGACGACCGCAACCGAGGCCGGGCCGGCGGCGGCCCCGAGGGTGGCGGGGGCCCCGGAGGTGGTGGCCGCTCCGGGAGTGGTGGCGGCCAGGACCGTGGTGATGCCGGCCGGCGCGAGGAGGGCGCGCACCCGGTCGACTTGGGCGTTAGTGGCCCGGGAGGCGTCAAGCGGCGCCAGGGTGAGCGTCGGCGGCGAACCGGTTGCCAGGGCGTGGACGTCGGCGCGGTCGCGGAGCTCCTCGTGCCACTGGGACCAGCGGATGCGTGGCAGCCCGGGCGGCCCGGCGGCCGGGCCGGCCGCGGCCGGCCGGCTGAGCAGGGTCTCCCCCACCAGCGGGAACTCGCTGACACCGGTGACGGCCTGCTGGCGTCGGGCGAGCGCGTCGTGCCGCTGCTCGCGGCTGGCCGCCAGCCGGCCGGCGATGAGCCCGGAGGCCAGGGCCGCCCGCAGTCCGCCCGCCCGCTCGATCTCCTGGAACCAGGCCCAGGCCTTCACCGCGAGCTGCCCGGTCAGGTCTTCGACGTACCAGGACCCGCCGGCCGGGTCGATCACGCGGGCGACGTGGGACTCCTCGACCAGCAGGGCGTGCACGTTGCGGGCGACCCGGCGGGCGAGCCGGTCGGGCTGCCCGATCGCGGCGTCGAAGGGAGCGACCGTGATCGCGTCGGCGCCGCCGACGCCGGCCGAGAAACAGGCCAGGGTGGCGCGGAGGATGTTGTTCCAGGGGTCGCGGCGGGTCAGCATCGACCAGGAGCTGACCGCATGCTGCCACTGTCCCCCCACCTCGGAGGTGACACCGCACTGCTGGGCGACCCGGGCCCAGATCCGGCGGGCGGCCCGCAGCTTGGCGATCGTCGCGAACTGGTCGGCGGTGGCGGCGTAGCGGAACTCCAGCTGCGCGAACGCCGCGTCGGCGGAAAGCCCGGCCGCCCGCATCGCCCGCAGGTACTCGGCGCCCGCGGCGAGGGAGCAGCCGAGCTCCTCCGCGTCGGAACCGCCGGCCTCGTGGTAGGGCAGCGCGTCGACCACGATCGCGCGGACCCCGGGGAAGTCGGCCGCGCAGCGTCGGGCCAGGCCGGCGGCAGCGGCCGGCTCGGTATGGTCGGCCTCGACGCCGGTCCGCGCCAGCACTCCGAGTGGATCGGCCCCCAGGCAGCCGGCCAGCGCGCCCGGCGGCACCCCCCGGCCCGCGGCGACGTCGATGTACACCTGCGCCGCCTGGGCGAACTGCGGGCCGGCGTCGAGGACGATCGGCGCCAGGTCGAGGTAGGTCTCCGCGAGCACGTCGGGCAGCGACTCGACCGGGATCCGGCCCTCGCCGAGGCCCAGCCAGAGCGAGCTGACGCCACCCTCGAGGTCCTCCATGATCTGCTCGCGGGCGACCGCCGGGTCGGGGTGCTCATGACGCTGCCTGACGTCCCATCCGGTGCGGTTGCCGGCTGGCCCGCGTCCGCGCACGAACGGCGGCTGCCCGGGGTAGCCGGGGACGGGCGGGCTGCCGTCAGCGACGTAGAGCGGCTCGATCTCGATGCCGTCGGCGGTGATGGTCGCGAGCCGCCGTTCCGGGGACTCGACGTCGGCGTCGAGCTGCAGCACCTTGGCGACCAGGCGCTGCCACTGTTGCCGGGTGACGGCGGGGAATTCGGCCGCCAGCACCAGGTCGTCAGCGCCCGGGCTGGTCGTGATCGCGTCGTTCATTGTCACCTCTGGGCAAAATGGTACCGAATCCCGTTCTCATGGTACCGAATCCCGCGTCACGGGTACAGGAGCCATCGCGTTCGCTCTACGGACCCAGGATCAGCGGGTCAGGCGAGCTGGGGGTAGAGGGCGGCTACGCCGGCTGAGAGGCCGGACCGGACCTGCCTGCTGATCTCGTCGGCGATGATCTCGGCGTCGCCCGCGGCGATGCCGTCGACCGCGAGCTTGGCGATGTCGGCCGGGTTGGACTTGGCCGAGCTGACGTGCCTGGCCATGTCGGTGTCCATGTAGCCGACGTGCAGCGCGCTGACCCGGGTGCCCTGGGGGGCGAGCTCCTGGCGGAGGGCGTTGGTCAGCGACCATTCGGCCGACTTGGCCGCGCAGTAGGCGCCGCTGTTGGGGAAGCTCACCCAGGACAGCACCGACAGGATGTTCAGGACCGCGCTCTGGCGCTGGGCGGCGAGCTGCGGGGCGAACGCGCGGATGACCTCGAGCGTGCCGAAGAAGTGGGTGTCGAGCTCGAGCCGGACGTCGGCCAGGTCGCCGGTCAGCAGCGAGGCGCCGGTCGACGAGCCCGCGTTGTTGACCAGGATGGCGACGTTCTCCGCGTGCGCCGCGGCGGCCGCCACCGAGGCGGGGTCGGTCACGTCGAGGGCGATCGGGATGACTCCGGCCAGGTCCACCGACTGCGGGTTGCGGGCGGCCGCGTAGACGGTCGCGCCCCGGTCCCGCAGCTCCTGGGCCAGATGCCGCCCCAGTCCGCGGTTGGCCCCGGTCACGAGCGCTGTCTTTCCGGTGATCTCCATGGTTGCCACGCCTTCCTGCTGAGTAGGTTTTCACAACTTAGCATAGCTGAGTATGAAAACACAACTTAGAGGTATGCTGGGGTCATGGCGAAGGTCCCCGATGCACCCTGCTCGATCGAGCGCACCCTGGGCGTGCTCGGCGAGCGGTGGACGTTCCTGATCCTGCGCGAGGCGTTCCTCGGCGCCACCCGGTTCGTGGAGTTCCGCGACCGGCTCGGCGTCGCCCCCGATGTCCTCACCGACCGGCTGGCGACGCTGGTCGAGTACGGGGTGCTCGAGCGCGAGCCCTACCGGGAGCCGGGCGCCCGCTCCCGGTTCGCCTACCGGCTGACGCCGTCCGGGCGCGAACTGCAGGTGGTGCTGGCCGCGCTCCAGCAGTGGGGCGACGAGCACCTGCCCAGGCCCGAGGGCCCGAGCATGCTGCGCCGGATCGCCGGGACCGACGCCCCCGTGCATGTCGGCTACGTCGACCCCGACGGCCGGGAGGTCCCCCCCGACGGCTTCGCCATGATCCCCGCCTACGCGTTCCCCGGCGAAAACGAGCGGTAAGGCCGTAAAGGGGAAGCCACGGCCCGTTCGGTATAAATGCCTTTAATTTTCCGGCGGCAAAAAATTCACCATCGGAAAATTGCCGAGAACGCCGGGAGAAAGTCACACTTGTCCGGAAATTCGAAGCAATACCGCCCGTTGCGGCAGGCGACTTTGTTCGGTTATCGTGTGCGTCGGCAGAGACGTTGGCGGCTGTTATACGGGGCATTAGTTGAGTGCGATCTACGGGCTGTTCAGCCCCCACGGCGGCGGGCCGCCCGATCGGGCGCTGCTCCACATGCGATCGGCCCTGGCCGCCCACGGCGGCGACGGCAGCAGCACCTGGACCGGCGACGGCCTGGGCCTTGGCCAGGAGCTCAAGCGGGTGACCCCGGAGGACCTGGCCGAGCGGCAGCCCCTGATGAGCCGCGACGGCAGGCTGGTGCTGGTCAGCGACGGGCGGATCGACAATCGGCGCGAGCTGTCGGGCGAGCTCGGGCTGGCCTGGGAATCGCCCCAGATCCCCGATTCCGCGTTCATGCTGGCCGCCTATGAGCGCTGGGGCGAAGACTGCCCCCGCCAGCTGATCGGGTCGTTCTCCTTCGCGATCTGGGACGAGGAATGCAAACGGCTGCTGCTCGCCCGCTCGCCATTCGGTGCCAAGACGGTCTTCTACCACAAGACCGGGGAATTCGTCGCCTTCGCCACCACCCCGAAGGCGCTTTTCGCGCTCGCGGCGGTGCCACGCGAGCTCAACCGCCAGGGCATCGCCGACATGCTGGTGCTGGTACCGCCGGAGCCCGGCGCGAGCCTGTACAAGGGGATCGGCAGCCTCGAGCCCGGTCACCTGCTCACGGCCGACCGTCGGGGCTGCCAGGTGCGGCGGTTCTGGACGCCCGACCTCGGGAAGGAGCTGCGGCTGCGGAGCGACGAGGAGTACGAGGAGGCGTTCACCGAGCTGTTCGACCGGGTGGTGGCGGACCAGCTGCGCAGCCTCAACCCGGTCGGCATGCTGCTGAGCGGCGGCCTCGACTCGACGTCGGTCGCGGCCACGGCGGCGCCGCTGCTGGCCAAGCGGGGCGAGCGGCTGGCCGCGTTCACCGGGGCCCCGATGATCGGCTTCCGCGAGCCCGACCTGCCCGGCTGGGTGCTCGACGAGGCGCGGCTGGCGGGCGAGGTCGCCGCCAGGCACGGCAACGTCGACCACCTCGTCGTCCGGGCCCAGGGGCTGTTCCTCGACGACCTCGACCGTTTCTTCGACGCGGCCGAGATGCCCTACACCGGGACCGCCAGCCGGGTCTGGTACGAGGGCATCATGGCGGCCGCGCAGCGGCGCGACATCTCCGTCCTGCTGACCGGCAAGAGCGGGAACTACACGGTGAGCTGGCCCGGCACCGGCCTGATCCGCTCCCTGGTGGGCAAGGGGCACTCGCGCCAGGCGTGGCGTCGAGGCCCGCGCCCAGGCCCCGGACGGGGGGATGCGCTCCACCGCCCGGATATTCGCGCGCGGCGGGCTGGTGTCGCGGCTGCCCGGCGGCGTTCAGCTCGCGATCACCAGCCGCCACTACGACGATCCGCTGCTGAGCCGCGAGGACTGGTGGTCCCCGCTGTCGCCGATCCATCCCGAGTTCGCCCGCGAGCAGCGGGTGGCCGAGCGCAGCCGCGCCCGGGCGTGCGACCGCTGGCTGCTGCGCCGGGTCGACACCCCCGCCGCCCGGCTCCGCCACCTGATGGATGACGTTCATCACATCAGCGGGATCAACGGGGCCTACTCGGCCCTGTACGGAGTCGACGTCCGCGATCCCGACCGGGGACGCGCGGATCGCGCAGTTCTGCCTCTCGCTGCCGGAGTCCCAGTGCTCCCGCCAGGGGGTGTCGCGCTCGCTGATCCGCCGGGCGATGGCGGACCGGCTGCCGGCCGAGATCGTGACCGGCAGCCAGGCACGGGATCGACACCGCCGACTGGTTCGAGCGGCTGTCCGGCGAGCGCGCGACCGTGCACGAGGAGCTGCGGCTGCTCGACCGGAGCGAGACCGCCCGGGCCGTGCTCGACCTGCCCCGGCTGCGGCGGCTGGCCGACCGCCTCGACTCCCCGCCCGCCGACGCCTACCAGCGGCTGCTCGACTACCGGCACGTTCTCGAGCGGGGGCTGATGGCGGGCCGGTTCCTGCGCTGGTTCGAGGAAGGTCACTCCTCCATCTGATAGGGCGCGGCCGGCGCTTAGCATGGGAGGCGCCAGCCCCGAAGGCAACCCAACGGAGGGACCACATGACAACCGCAAGCGCAGCCGTCACCGGCGCCATGTACATCGCGGGAGACGCGGTCGTCGGTGACGCCGGGGCCTTCCGCGCCGTCGACCCGGCCGACGGCGCCGCGCTTGAGCCCGAGTTCCAGTTCGCCGACGGCAAGCTCGTCGCCCGCGCGGTGGAGCTGGCCGAGGCCGCCTTCGAGCCGTTCCGGGCCGCTCCCGTCGAGCAGCGCGCCCGCCTGCTCGAGCTCGCCGCCGACGAGATCGACGCGGTCACCGAGGCGGCCGCCGAGCGCGCCCACCGCGAGACCGGCCTCCCCCTCCCCCGGCTCACCGGGGAGGTGGGCAGGACCACCGGGCAGCTCCGGCTGTTCGCGGCCGCGCTGCGCGAGGGCAGCTGGAACGGGGCGCGGATCGATCACGCGCTGCCCGACCGCAAGCCCGCCCGGCGGCCCGACGTACGGCAGCGACGCGTTCCGGTCGGGCCGGTCGCGGTGTTCGCCGCCAGCAACTTCCCGCTCGCCTTCTCCGTCGCCGGCGGCGACACCGCCTCGGCCCTCGCGGCCGGGCTGCCCGGTGGTGGTCAAGGCGCACGACGCCCACCCGGGCACCTCGGAGATCGTCGCGGCCGCGGTCACCCGCGCGGTCGCCGCCAGCGGGCTCCCGGCCGGGGTGTTCTCGATGGTCTACGCCGACGGCCCGACCGTCGGGGTCGAGCTCGTCACCCATCCGGCCATCGCCGCGGTCGCCTTCACCGGCTCGCGCCGGGTCGGGCTCTCCCTCGTCGCCGCGGCGGCGTCGCGGCCGGTGCCGATCCCCGTCTTCGCCGAGATGAGCGCCGTCAACCCGGTCTTCCTGCTGCCGGGGCGGCTGTCGGAGGCGGCGGCCGAGCTCGGCGCGGCGTTCGTCGGGTCGCTGACGCTCGGCGCGGGCCAGTTCTGCACCAACCCGGGCATCGTCATCGGCATCGACGGCCCCGACCTCGACCGCTTCACCGGGGCGGCCCGCGACGCCGTCGCCGCCAGCCCGGCCGCCCCGATGCTGACCGGCCGGATCGCCGCCGCCTACGCCGACGGCGCGACCAGGCTGGCCGGGCATCCCGGGACCGAGGTGATCGCGCAGGGGGCCGACCCCGGCCGCGAGGACGGCCGTGCGAGCTGGGGCTGCGCGGCGCTGGTGGCCACCACCGGCGACGAGTTCCTGGCCGCGCGGGAGCTGCACGACGAGGTGTTCGGCGCCAGCGCGGTCATCGTCCGCGCCGCCGACCCGAGCCAGCTGCTCGACGTCGCGCGGGCGATGGAGGGGCAGCTCAGCGCCACCGTGCACGCCACCGACGCGGACGCGCCGCTGGCGGTCGACCTGCTGCCGGCGCTCGAGCGGCTGGCGGGCCGGATCCTGTTCAACGGCTGGCCGACCGGGGTCGAGGTGGTGCCCTCGATGGTGCACGGCGGCCCGTTCCCGGCCACCTCCGACGGCCGCAC
The DNA here is from genome assembly GCA_963836195.1 of uncultured Actinomycetota bacterium. Lineage (GTDB taxonomy): Bacteria > Actinomycetota > Actinomycetes > Streptosporangiales > Streptosporangiaceae > Trebonia. The sequence goes on from CAWIIX010000013.1 coordinate 68,979, forward strand.
GACATCGGTCGGCACGCTGGCGATGGACCGCTTCCTGCGGCCGGTGGCCTACCAGGACGTGCCCGACTACCTGCTGCCGGACGCGGTCCGCGAGTCCAACCCGGACGGGCTGCTCCGCCTGGTCGACGGCGCCTACGCCGGGACTAGCGCGATGGCCAAGGGAAGCATCCGCATCACCGGGCGTGGCGATCACGCCGGTCGCGTTCGCCGATCCGCCGCTGCTGAACTCGGTCGGCGTGCACGAGCCGTTCGCGCTCCGCGCGATCATCGAGGTCACGACCGACGTCGGCCTGACCGGGCTCGGCGAGACCTACGCGGACGAGAAGCACCTGGCCGCGCTGCGGGCGGCGGCGGCCGCCATCGTCGGCGCGGACGTCTACCGGACCGAGGACGTCTACCGCCGGGTCGAGGCGATCGGGGCGGCCGAGACCACGATCTCGGCCGGCCTCATCGGGCACAGCGCGGCCACCGACCGGGTGTTCTCGCCGTTCGAGGTCGCCTGCCTCGACATCCAGGGCAAGGCGGCCGGGCTGCCGGTGTCCGACCTGCTCGGCGGCGCGGTCAGGGACGCGGTGCCGTTCTCGGCCTACCTGTTCTACAAGTGGGCCGGGCACCCCGGCGCCGACGGCGACGACTGGGGCGAGGCGCTCGACCCCGACGGCATCGTCGCCCAGGCCAAGCGGCTGGTCGACGGCTACGGGTTCACCGCCCTCAAGCTCAAGGGCGGCGTCTTCCCGCCGGCCGAGGAGATCGAGGCGATCCGGGCGCTGCGCGACGCCTTCCCCGACCACCCGCTGCGGCTCGACCCGAACGCCGCCTGGACGCCGGCGACGTCGATCGGCGTCGCCCGCGAGCTGGCCGGGGTGCTCGAGTACCTGGAGGACCCGACGCCCGGCATCGAGGGCATGGCGCGGGTGGCCAGGGAGGCGCCGATGCCGCTGGCGACCAACATGTGCGTGGTCGCGTTCGATCACCTGCCCCCCGCCATCAGGCAGGACGCGGTCCAGGTGATCCTGTCCGACCATCACTACTGGGGCGGCCTGCGCCGGTCGAAGCTGCTGGCGGGGATCTGCGAGACCTTCGGCCTCGGGCTGTCGATGCACTCCAACTCGCACCTGGGCATCAGCCTGGCCGCGATGGTCCAGCTCGCCGCGGCGGTGCCCAACCTCACCTACGCGTGCGACACCCACTGGCCCTGGAAGACCGAGGACGTCCTGGTCGGCCGGCCGTTCAGCTTCAGCGGCGGCGCGATCGCGGTGCCGGACCGGCCCGGGCTCGGGGTGGAGCTCGACCGCGACGCCGTCGGCCGGCTGCACGAGCAGTACCTGAGCTGCGGGCTCCGCAACCGCGACGACACCGGCTACATGCAGCGGATCGTCCCCGGCTACGAGCGCAGGCAGCCCCGCTGGTGACGCTGGCCGAGTGCGACGCGGCGTTCGGCCTGCTGAGAACGGGCTCGGCAACGTCACCGACGGGCCGGCCGGCTGAGGGGATCAGGCGTTGCGTGGGCAGTCACGCACGGTCCGTTCGGAGGAAAAGATCTTGATTTTCCCGAACGGACCGCAGGTGTCACTTCTCCAGCGCCGCGCGTGCCCGGGCGGCGATGGCCTCGGCCAGGGTCTTCGCCTCGGCCGCGTGCGCGAGCGCCTCGGTCGGGGTTGACCGGCCGGTGCAGACCGACCACACGCTGAGCACCAGCGGGCGGGCCTGGGCGATGGCCGCCAGCCGGGCCAGTTCCTCGTCCTCGAGCGTCACGTGCCTGCGGTACCCGGCCAGCACCACGTCGACCCGGCGCAGGTCCTTGGCGCCCTCGGCGTAGAGCAGGAACGCGAGCGACCAGGCCCGGGGGCCGCGGCCCGCCCCGGCCCAGTCGACCAGGACCATGCCGCCGGGGGTGGCGACGACGTTCGCGAGCACGAAGTCGGGGTGGGTGAGCGCCTCCGGCAGCCCGTCGGCGGTGTCGAGCGCGCCGACCTCCGCCTGCAGCGCCTGGTAGGCCTCGCGCTCGGCGTCGGGGACGAGGTGGGCGATGCCCGCCAGCAGCTCCGCCGCCGCCAGCGCCTCCGCGGCCGGCAGGCCGTCGGCCAGATGATGCCAGGCGCCGCCGGGCCGGGCGACCGGGCCGACGCCGGGCGGCAGCGCGTGCAGCCGTCCGAGCAGCGCCCCGAGCCGGCCGAGGCCGCCGGCTCCGCGGATCGCCTCCCGGCGCTCCCGGCGGGGCACCGGGCCGGCCCACTCGGTCACCAGCACCGCCCGGCCGTCCAGGGTCGAGACCGGCTCTTCGGCCGCGCACCGCTCGGCCGGGAACTCGCGGGCGGCCACGTACCGCAGGATCGAGGCGTCGCCCGCCACCGCCTCGGCCGAACGGCGGGCGGGGAACCACCGCGCCACCCAGTCCGGGCCGTCGGCCCGGCCGACCCGCCACACGCCGACGTCGAGGTCGGTCATCGCGGTCACGTCGATCCCGTAGCGCGCCTCCAGATGCAGGCGCAGGCGCTCGGCGGTCTGGCTCGGCATCGGCGAGCCGAACCGGATCAGGTTGCCGTCCGGATCGACGTGCGAGCCCTCGCGGAGCTCGTACGGGGTGTCGCCGACGCGCCGGGTCAGCCCGCCGACGCCCGGGCGGGTCCACTCGTCGTAGAGCGCGTCGGCGTCGGCGACGTACAGGTAGGCGGTGCCGACGTGCTCATGGTTGTGGCCGTCGCCGCCCTCGTGCTCGTGCTCGTGCCCGGTGTCGAGGGACAGGTGCAGGCTCACCCGGTCCCGGTCGGCGAAACCGTAGCCGTCGCCCTCGGTATAGGGCTGCACGTCGAAGCCGAGCGATGCGTAGTGCGCGAGCGCGCGCCGCAGGTCGCGAACCGGGAAGACCGGGCTGAAGCTCCGCAGCCGGGTCCGGGCGGTGGCGGGTTCGTCCATAGGACCAGCATCCCATTCTTGTTGCTAGCGGCTCTGTTGCCCGCGGGCGGCTACCAGCCGACCGCGACGATCATGTACTCGGGGTTGGCGACGGAGATGACCGAGGACTGGCCCGCGTCGTCGTCGTAGGGGAAGCCGTACTGCTTGCCGTTGACGGCGTTCTCATGCCAGAACTCGGCGTGGTAGTTGGCCGGGCCGACCCGGTCGAAGTCGGCCGGATTCGACTGCTCGGAGGCGGGCAGACCGGCGACGTCGCCGCGCGGCTCTCCTTGAACGTGGCGTAGTCCTCGCCGATCTCCTGGGTCTGGCCGCCGTGGCTGGAGAGCAGCAGGACCGGCCAGGCTCTCGCCGTGCGCCTCGTCGAGCTCCGCGTCGGATGGCTCATGAACGGGAGACCCCGTCCGAGCTGCCAGATAACAGAAATTTCAGGTCGTCTTAGCGATTTGTCGAACCACTTTCAGCACATGTGCCACGAACACCACGCCAGCCCCACCAGGCGGCCCTGCCCGGGCCGGACCGTCGGCTGTGCGGAATCGCGTGCCACGCTGGGCGGGTGAGTGAGCAGATACGCGCGGCTGGGCAGGCCGATGTCCCGGCGATGACGGCCCTGGCAGGGATCCGGCGCGAGCAGCACGCGCAGTACCAGCCGCTGTTCTGGCGGCCCGCGAGAGGCGCTGCGAGCGTGCGGGCTCGAAGTCGCCTCCGAATGGTGGGTGACGCCGCAGGGTCTGCGGGACAGTTAGCCTTCCGCCGGCCTGGGGGCGCCGTCCTGCTTCCCATCCGGGTCTCCGGCCGGGCGGCGCAGCGTCAGCGACTGGAACCGGTAGCCGCGGTCGGTGTCGACGGAGTGGAAGTCCACGACGTCGAACCGAGCGCCGGCGGCGAAGCCGAGCAACTGCTCGTCGGTGCGCCACGAGAAGAAGCGCGGCGGGACGTGCCGGTCGTCATCGAACGGGCCTTCCGCGCTCTGCTCCCCGCCGTACACGCCGACGAAGAACAGCCCACTCGGGCGCAGGATCGACCGGACCACGGCCAAGACCGCGGGCAGATCGTGGTTGGGCACATGCAGCAGGCAGTTCATCGCGAACAGCGCGTCAAATGCGCCCGCCGGGAAGTCCAGGTGCAGAAAGTCCATCACATGGGCCTCGATGCCCTTGGCCCGGCAGCGCTCCACCATCGCCGTCGACAGGTCGGCGGCGACCACGTCGAAGCCCTCCTGCTGGAAGTACGAGCTGTCCTGACCGGTGCCCGCGCCGATCTCCAGCAGCCGCGCTCCCGGCGCCAGCCGCTCCCGGAACGCCTGCCGCTCGGCCAGCTTCCACTGCTCCTTGTCCACCCCGTCGCGCCAGCTCGCGCCCCCGTCGTACGCCGCACGCAGCGGGCCGAGCACCTCGTCATATCGGATCGCCATACCGATCATTATCGGCAAATCATCAACGGGGGCCAGGCACTGCCGCTAGGGGTGAAAGAGGTGTCAGGCGCCATAGGTGATCAGCATCGACAGGGGAGGCGATGGTGATGCCGTACTCCGCCTCGGCATGGGCCGCCAGCGCGTCGTGGGCGGTCAGCTCGGCGGCGACCTGCCGGGCGAGGCCGGGCGAAACGCCGCGAGACTGGTAGAGCTCGGCGAGCTCATCCAGCTCCGCGTCGGGCGCGGTTGACGTGGCCGGCGGTGGTGATCGTGATCGCGTCGCGGTGATCCGGGGTGGTCACACCGGGTACCGCTTGGGGCCTTGGGTGTAGGTGCGGCCGCGGGGGGTGGTCCACTGGTGCCAGCCGGGTTGGGGCTGGGTGACGTGCCACCCCGGCGATTGCTTGACCCGGTGGCATTTTCTGCTTCTTGCCCCGGCGTTGCACGCGCAGGTCCGGCCGCCCTGGTCGTAGGGGGTCGCGTGCTCGAAGTCGCTTTCCCTTGCGTGGCGGTTGCAGGGCGGGAACGTGCACGCGTAGTCGCGGATCTGGACGAGGTGGCGGAGGGTCGCGTTGGGCTGGTAGGCGTGCGACTCGTGGCGGTGGTCGCAGTCGAACGTGGGCACGGGCTCCAGGTCCACGCCGAGCTCCAGGCCGCTGGGCAGCGTCAGCGCCCAGGGGCCGCACCAGTCCGGGTCGCCCGGCGGTCCAGGTCCGCGGCGGGCGAACGCCCAGCCGGTCTCCGGCGGTCCGGGCGGTCCGGGCGGTCCGGGCGATCCGGGCGATCCGGGCGATCCGGCTTCCGGCTGCGCGCGTAGCTCGGCCAGGCGGGCCGTGGTGATGGTGAGGTTGATCCGGGCGGGGAGCGCGATCAGCGGCGGGGGCGGCCCGGCGGGCGGTCGGGCCAGCCGGCCGGGCTTGACGCAGCCGTGGCCGATCGCGATGCCGTCGGGGTCGGTGGCGGTGACGCAGACGGTGGTGTGGGGGCTGCGGGCGGCGGTGGCGGCCAGCGCCCGGCACAGGGCGGGGTCGAGGGTGCCGAGGCGGTGTCCCTCGCCGGGCCGCTCGGCCAGGCCGAGGAGGGTCGCGAGCGGGAGCACCAGGTCCGTCAGGGTCGGCGGGGGGCCGTCGGGCGGCCGCAGGAACGGCGATCGCGGCGGGGTCGGGGCCGATCCCGGGTCGCCGCCGGCGCTCGGTCTGCCGGCGGTCGGCCGGTCACCGCCGCGGCCGCCGGAGGCGGGCGGCTGACCGCCACCTCGCGGGCTCCCGTCGCCGGGACCCCCGTCTGGTTCGCTGTCGCCGGGTTCGCCGTCATCCGGTTCGCCGTCATCCGGTTCGCCGTCGTCGGGGAAGTCGCCGTCGTCGGGGAAGTCGCTGTCTTCTGGGGGCGCGCACCGGCCGTCGCACTCGCCGCAGGGGCAGTCGGACCCGCCCCGGCCGGCCTCGCCGCCCGGGGCATCGGGTGCGTCCCCGTTAGAGGCGTCGCTGTCGGGGGGGTCGCCGTCGAGGCCGGCCTCGGCGTCCGGGTCATCGGGTGCGTCGGGGGCGTCGTCGTCGGGGACGTCATCGTTGGGGGCGTCGGGGGCGGTCTCGGGGATGAGCCGCCCGTAGGCGATCCGGTCGGCGGCGGCGATCTCGTTGAGGATGTCCAGGTAGGCGGTCGCCCGCAGCCGGTCCATCCCCTCCTCCGGGAACGCCCCCGACTCCTTGTACAGCCCGGCGCGGGCGTTCACGTGCGCGAACGCGGCCAGCGTCTCGTCGGCCGGCAGATCCCGGCCCGACAAGGCGACCGTGCCCGACTGCTCGCGGAACATGACCACCCGCGACAGGTGCCGTTCCGCCGCCCTCCGCCGCCGCTCGGCCAGCTCCGGGTCGACCTCGGCCGCGATCGCGGTGGCGATCCGCTCGACCTGCGTGTAGGTCTTGCGCGGCGGCTCGACCAGCCGCGGGATCAGCAGCCCCTCGGCCGTGGCGGCGTCCTCGTCCGACAGGTCCTCGAAGACCTCGGTGACCAGCCGGGCCCGCGGCAGGTCCAGCGTCCCGTCCCGCAACAGCAGCTCCACCCCCGGCAGCCGGGCCCCGAGCTCCCACGCCGCCCGGGTCGTCTTGCCCGCCGACGGCGCCGACACCGCCAGCGCCAGGGAGATCTCGTGGACCAGCGACTCGTCCCACTCATCAGGCAAGTCCCCGTGCCGCGACCGGGCCAGGAACGCCGGGTCGTCGTCGCGGATCAGCGCCCGGATCACCCCCAGCGCGCCCGCAGCCGCCCACGACTGCAGCGCCGCCATCGCCCGCACCAGCCCGACCAGCTCCGGCCCCGTCGCCAGGCCGCACCGCCAGTCCGGGCCGGCCGCCCGCGCGACGGCGGCGCCCAGCTCCGGCCCGGGGGCATGCCGGTCCCAGACGCCGCCGGGGGCGAACCCGGCCAGCAGCTCCTCCCGCTCCCGCGCCGCCCCGAGCGTGCCCTCCAGCGCATCCCACGGGCCGAAGACGCTCTCGCCATCGCCACCGTCGCCGTCGGCGCCTGCGGAGCCAGAACCAGAGTCGTCAGGCCCGGGAGAGCCCGCGCCGGAGTGGGAGGAACCCGGGGGCGGCTGCGAGCCCTCCGGGCCGTCATTTTCCGGATCCTGGCCTGACTCCTGTTCCATCCGAGTTCCTCCTTCCCGTTGTTGCTAAGACTTATAATCGAATAATATCTCGCACCTATGACAAATGACCACGATAAAGGCTTACCTGGAAGACATACTTATCTAACCCACAAGGCATTGCGAGAGGCTAAATTCGTCACAGTGCACGCGTCGTGTCACCATGAGGGCCATGCGAACTCAGCGGTTCGGTGCTCTGGTCGCTGACGGCCGAGACGGTCGCGCGATCGTCGTGGTCCCGTTCGATCCCGACGAGGCGTGGGGCGCCAAGGCCGTGCACCATGTAAACGGCACCGTCAACGGCACCCGGGTCCGGGTGACGCTCTCGCCCGGCGAAACCGGATGGGCGTTCACCCTGAGCCCGTCGCGGGTGCGCGGTCTGGCCGTGGCGCCCGGCGACGAGGTACGCGTCGAGCTGACGCCGGAAGGCCCCCAGCGCGCCGATCTGGCTGAGGACATCGCGGCTGCCCTCGCCGCCAACCCGGCCGCCGGGGCGTTCTTCGACACGCTGGCGCAGTTCTACCGCAAGGCGTATCTCCGTTGGATCGACGCGACTACCCGCCGACCGGAGGTCCGCGCCGCCCGCATCACCGAGGTCGTGGACCTCCTCGCGGCCGGCGTCAAAGAGCGGCCGCGCTTAGCCGGCGGGCAGGGCGGGGGGCGGTGGCGTCCCCTGGCCGAGCTGCGCCTTGAGGGCGGCGAGCTCGTTGTCCACGTCGCTTGACGAGGTGACCTCGTCGAGCTCCTTCTGGATGTCATCGCCGCCGCCGCCGACGTCCTCGAGCACGCCGGACTGGAGCAGTTCGTCGAGCGCGCCGGCCCGGGCCTGCATGGTGGTGATCTTGTCCTGGGCTCGTTCGAGCGCCGCGCCGGAGTCGCTGATGCTGGTCGAAATGCCCGCCGCGTCCTCGTTCACCGAGTTCATCGCGCTCGCGGCCGTGTACTGCGCCTTGAGGACCTCCTTCTGCGAGCGGAAGTTGTTCACCCGCTTCTGCAGCTCGGCCAGCCCGTGCTCGAGCTTCTCCTCTTCCTCAGCGAGCTGCTGGCGCTGCGGTTCCAGGTTGTCGATCTGGCCCTGGGCCGCGCCCTTCCTCGACAGCGCCTCGCGCGCCAGGTCCTCCCGGCCCTGGCCGAGGGCGGTCTTGGCCTGGTCGTTGAGGTGGTCAATCGAATGCTGGAGCTGGGTTTCCTGCAGCTCGATCTGCTTGCGGGAGGCGGCGATGTCGACCAGCGCCCGGCGGATCCTGGTGATCTGCTCGAGCATCTGGTTATACGAGTAGTCGAGCATCTCGTCCGGCTTCTCGGCGGCGTCAAGCGCCTTGTCCGCCTTGGCGGCAACTATGTCGTGCGCCCGCTGAAAAAGGCTCATATCGGCCCGCTCTCTATCGGTTGCGCTCACTAAGCCGGACAGTACCAGCATCCCGCGGGCCGCTCGATAACCAGGCCGTGGGCTCTTCATAGTCTGCGCAGAGTCGCGTGAGACCTGCGACCAAGGCCGGGCTGGCAACCTCAGACACCATGACCTTCCTTGAGCAGCCGTGGCGGGCGCGAGCCGACCACCCCGGTACCGCGACCCCGCGTTCTTGGCGCCGGACCGCCGATACACGGGAGCTCAACGAGGGCACGCCGCGCTGGTATCGGCCGGCCTTCCTCGTCATGCTGGCGGCGGTGGCGGTGCTCTACCTGTGGGACCTGAGCGCCTCCGGCTACGCGAACTCGTTTTACGCGGCGGCGGTGCAGGCGGGCGCCGAGAGCTGGAGGGCGTGGTTCTTCGGCTCCCTCGACTCGGCGAACTTCATCACGGTCGACAAGCCGCCGGCGTCGCTGTGGGTCATGGGGCTGTCCGGGCGGATCTTCGGCTTCAACAGCTGGTCGCTGCTCGGGCCGCAGGCGCTCGAGGGCGTCGCGGCGGCGGGGCTGCTGTGCGCAACCGTGCGTCGGGCCGTGCGCGGACGCGCAGGCGGCCGGGCCGGGGCGGCGGCGGGGCTGATCGCGGGTGCGGCGATGGCGCTGACCCCGGCCGCAGTGCTCATCTTCCGGTTCGACAACCCCGACGCGTTCATGGTGCTGCTCGTCGCGGCGGCCGCGTACTGCGTCACCCGGGCGCTCGAGCACGGGCGGACCTGGTGGCTGGTGGGCGCGGGGGTCGCATTGGGGTTCGGGTTCCTGACCAAGAGCGGCGAGGCGGTGCTGAACGTGCCCGCGTTCGGGCTCGCGTACCTGGTTGCGGCCCCGGTGTCGTTCTGGCGTCGAGTCCTGCAACTGCTCGCGGCGGCGCTCGCGATCGCCGTCTCGGCCGGGTGGTGGATCGCGGCGGTGCTGCTAACCCCGGCCGCCGACCGGCCGTACATCGGCGGGTCGACCGACAACAACCCGCTCGAGCTCGCCTTCGGCTACAACGGCCTCGGGCGGCTGTTCGGCGGGGACGGCAACATGGCCGGCGGCGGCGGGGCGGCGGGTAGCAGCTTCGGCGGCGCGGCCGGCCCGCAGCGCCTGTTCAGCGGCGAATTCGGGCTTGAGATCTCCTGGCTGCTGCCCGCGGCGGTGGTGTTGCTGGCGGGCGCCGTCTGGGTGACCTGGCGGGGGGCGCGGACGGACTCGGCCCGGGCCTCGCTCATCATCTTCGGCGGCTGGCTGCTGTCCACCGGGATCACGTTCGCTTACATGCAGGGCACCATTCACCCGTACTACACGGTGGCGCTCGCCCCCGCGATCGGGGCGCTGGTCGGCATCGGGTCGGTGCTGCTGTGGCGGCACCGGGCGGTCGCCCCCCGCGGCGCCTACGGTGTGCTCGCGCTGACCGTGTCGCTCACCGCCGGGTGGGGGTTTGAGCTGCTCCGCACGGACACCTCATTCCACCCCTCGGTGCGGTACCTCGCGATCGGGGCGGCCGTCGCGGCGGTGGCGCTGCTGGCGGTTGCGGCGGTGCGGACGCGCGCCGGGCGGCGGCTGGTGGTGGCGACCGGCCTGCTGACCGCGGTGGCGGTGGCGGTGCCGACCGCCGCCTGGGCGGTAGGGGCGGCGGCCACGCCGCACTCCGGCTCGATTCCGACGGCGGTATCCGGGAGCGGAAGCGCCGGGTTCGGGACTGGGATCGGCGGTGGCCTCGGCGGCGGCGCTCGAGGCGGTGGCGGTGGGGGCTTCGGCGGAGCCCCAGGGGCTGCCGGGGCCAGAGGTTCGAGCCGGGCCGGAAGCGGCGGGACAGGAGCGCTGCCCGGCGATGCCGAGGCGGCCGGCGGCATGGGCACGGCGCGTGGCGACGCGCCCGGCCCGGGGTCGGCCGAGGCGGGTCCCGGCGGCATCGGCGGCTCGGGAACGCGCGGCAGCTTTGGTCCGCCGAGCGGGCTGAACGGCGAGTTCGGCGACGCCGGCTCCGCAGGCGGCTTCGGCGGCGGGAACCCGGGCGGGGCCGGCTGTCATCCGCGCTTGACAAGGCGCTGGAGAAGACCACGACCCGCTGGGCGGCGGCCGTCGAGGGATCGAACAGCGCCGCCAGCCTGGAACTCGCGACCGGCGGGAAGGCGGTCATGGCGATGGGCGGGTTCACCGGCACCGACCCGGCGCCGACCCTGGCCGAGTTCGAGCAGTGGGCCAAGGCGGGCGACATCACCTATTACATCGCCGGCGGCGGCATGGGCGGCGGTCCCGGCGGCCAGGGCTCATCGAGCCAGATCACCGCGTGGGTCGAAGCGCACTACAAGTCGACCACCATCGGCGGCGAGACCGTGTACCTGCTGCTTCAGCCCAAGTCCTGACGCCGAGCACCTCGATCATCCCTGTGGCGGCGCGGGGACCGGTCCACCGGCCGGTCCCCGCGCCGACGGGCCGCCGACGGAAGCCCCGCTTCCGTTAGGCGGTGACGTCGCTGCGGAGGAAGACGATCATCGACGCGGCCACGGCGGCGATGACGTAGACCGCGCCGAGGAACAGGCCGTGCGCGTAGCCGACCCCCTCGTTTCCGGCCGAGGCCACCGCGACCAGCGAGGCGCCGGGCATCCACTGCTGCACGCCCGGCACGATGCGGACGATGATGTTCTCGACCGCGATGAGCCAGGCGAAGCCGATGATGACCGCGAAGACGGCCGACCGGACGAACTGGCCGACCGCCATCCCGAGCACGCTGTAGCCGACCGTGGCCAGCGCCAGGTCGCCCAGCTCCTGGAACATGTCGCTCAGGCCGGTCCCGGTGAACCACGCGTGGGTGGAGACGCCGCGGCTCTGCGCCGCCAGCACCGCGACGATCAGCGCGATCACGGCGGCGAAGCAGAGCGCGGCCACCAGGAAGGTGATCACGCCGAGCATCTTCCCGGCCAGCAGAGTGGCCCGGCGCGGCTGACGGACCAGCAGCTGGCGGAGCGTGCCGAGGCTGTACTCGCTCGCGAGCTGCGAGGCGGCGATGCCGAACGCCACCACGCCGAGCAGCATCGAGGCCCGCGCGACGCCGATCACCAGGCCGTTCGGCCGGGCCAGCTGGTGCAGGGTGACGATTCCGCCGTTGTTGGTGGCCTGCGAGAACATCAGCACCACAAAGAGCGAGGCCGCCGCGGCGAGGCCGAGAAAGGTGGACAGGAACAGGGTCTTGCGCTTGAGTTTGGTCCACTCGCTGGTGAAGGCCGCCCAGATCATCATCGAATGGATCCCATCTCCTGGCCGTCGGGCACGTCGGCCGACTTGGTCCCGGTCAGCGCGAAGAACGCCCGCTCGAGGCTCTGGGTGCGCTCGCCGAGCTGTCGCAGCGTGATGCCGTTCTCAGCCGCCTGCCTGTTCACGTCGGCTGCGCTGGCGCCGGGTGCGGCGACGACCAGCTCGCCGTAGCCGCTTCCCCTGGTCACCGTGCCGCCTGCCTGCTCCATCAGCTTGATCAGCACCTCGAGATCCGCGTCGTGCTCGGGCGCGATGACGAACTCCGCCTGCTGGGTGGCGCGCAGCTCGGTGACCGGCCCCTGGTGCACGAGCCTGCCCGCCCTGATCATCACCACGTAGTCGCAGATCTGCTCGATCTCGGAGATCAGGTGGCTGGAGACCAGGACGGTGATCCCGTCGCTGGCCAGCGACCTGATCAGCCCGCGCATCTCGACGATGCCGGCCGGATCGAGGCCGTTGGTCGGCTCGTCGAGGATCAGCAGCTCCGGCCCGGCCAGCATGGCGGCCGCGATGCCGAGCCGCTGCTTCATCCCCAGCGAGTACGAGCGGTACTTGTCACCCGCGCGGGCGATCAGGCCGGACCGGTCGAGCACCGGGTCGACCGCGGCGAGCGGGACGCCGCCCAGGCGGGCCAGCGTCTTCAGGTTCTCCCGGCCGCTCAGCTGCGGGTAGAACGCGGGCGACTCGATCAGCGCGCCCACCTTGTGCAGGTAGCTCGCGGGCTCGGCGAGGCTGCCGCCGAGGATCGTGCCGCCGCCGGAGGTCGGCCGGACCAGGCCGAGGAGCATGCGGATGGTAGTGGTCTTGCCGGCCCCGTTGGGTCCGACGAACCCGCACACCGCGCCCTGCGGGATTTCCAGCGCCACGTCATCGACAACGGTGCGCTGGCCGAAGCGCTTGGTAAGCCCGGCCGTCTGGACGGCCAGCGGCCCGCCGGGCCGCCGGCCCGGCCGTTGCAACGTCTGTTCCATAACCATGCGCGAAACGCTACTGACGCGGTCGCTTGCGCCTCGGCGGTCTACGCGGAAATCATCCTCTAGTCGGACGTCGACGCTCTCAGCGCCCTCTCAGCTGCGGCAACTCCAATCCCAGGCTGATCGCACCGGGCTAGCCGACCGGCGCCCGCCGAGCGGGCGCGTCGACGCTGAACCCAGGCAGCGATCGGCGCAGGAAGCTCGGCAGCCACCAGTTGACGTCCCCGAGCAACTGCATGACCGACGGGACGAGGACCATCCGCACCAGGGTCGCGTCAACGAACACGGCGACGGCGAGGCCGAGTCCGAAGACGTTGAGGATCCGCAGCGGGTCGTTGATGACGAACGAGGCGAAGACGCACACCATGATGGCGGCGGCGGCGGTGATGACCCGGGCGGTCGAGGCCAGCCCGGCGGCGACGGCGTGCGAGTTGTCCCTGCTCGCGAGCCAGTGCTCCTGGATCCGCGAGACCAGGAACACCTCGTAGTCCATCGACAGCCCGAAGACGATCGCGAAAATCATCAGCGGGATCCAGGGGTCGATCGGCCCCGGGCGGCTGACGCCGAACACCGCTGACAGCCAGCCCCACTGGTAGACGGCCACGATCACCCCGTAGGCGGCGCCGATCGACAGCACGTTCATGACGGCGGCCTTGAGCGGGACCAGGATCGACCGGAAGGCGATCATGAGCAGGATGAACCCGAGCGTGATGACCACCGCGACCACCCACGGGAGCCTGCCCGCCAGGTACGCCGAGGCGTCGACGCCGCCCGCGGTCTCCCCGCCGACAAGCGCGGTCACCCCGGTCCCGGCGGTCGCCGCCGGGACGACCTGGTCCCGCAGGACGGCGACCAGGGTCGCCGTCTGCGCGGCCTCCGGCGACGTCGTCGGGTAGACGACGATGACCGCCGCGTCGCCCGCGGGGTCGAATACGGCCGGAGCCACCGAGGCCACGCCGGGCACGGCTCGGATGCGGGCGTCGAGCGAGTTGACCGTTGCCGTCCCATCCGGTCCGCGAAGCTCGGCCGCGATGACCAGCGGCCCGTTGAAGCCGGGGCCGAACCCGGCCGACAGCAGGTCGTAGGCCTGGCGGGTGGTGAGCGACGGCGGCTCGTTACCATCGTCGCTGAACGCCTGGCGCATGGAGAGCAGCGGGATCGCGAGCACCACCAGCACCACCACAGCGGCGATCCCGCACGCCCAGGGGTGCCGCTGCACGGTCAGGCTCCAGCGGTACCAGAACCCGCGGTCGGACCCGCCGGCGGAGCCTCCCCCGCCGCTGCGGCGCGAGAATGCGGGGATGCGCAGCCGGTCGATGGCGTGGCCGGCGAAGCCGAACAGCGCGGGCAGCAGGGTCAGCGCTCCCGCCAGGACCAGCAGCACCGCGAGGATCGCCCCCACCGCGAGACCGTCCATGAACGGCAGGTTGACCACGAGCAGTCCGAGCAGCGCGATCACGACCGTCCCGCCGGCGAACAGGACCGAGCGGCCCGCGGTGGACAGGGCGATGTCCGCCGCCTCCCTTGGCTGGTGCCCGCCCGCCAGTTCCTGCCGGTAGCGGGTCACGATGAGCAGCGCGTAGTCGATCCCGACCCCGAGCCCGATCATGGCCATCAGGTCGGGACCGAAGTCCGGGATCGTCAGCACGTGGCTGGCCGCGTCCACGATCCCGAACCCCAGCCCCACGCCGGTCAGCGCGATAAGCAGGGGAAGGCCCATGGCCACTACCGACCCGAATGCCAGCAGCATGATCACGATCGCGGCGGTGATGCCGATGCCCTCACTTGAGCCCGGCGCGGCCGACACGACGTTGTCGGCGGGCGCGCCGCCCACCGCCACCTGGAGTCCCGGGCGTGCGAAGCCGAGCGCGGTGTGGATGACTTCGAGCGCGGCCGAGTTGGGCAGGTTCACCGCCGTCGTGTCGAACTGGACGACCGCGAATCCTGTCCTGTCGTCGGCCGACAACTGGCGTTGGCCGCCCGGGGCCAGCGGGCTGTCCACCATCGACACGTGCGGGAGCGTCCGGACGGCGGACACCACCCGGGCGATGCTGGCAGCGTTTCGGCCGCTGGTCAGCGGGTCCGGCGAGTGCAGGACAATGTCGACCGTCGCGCCCGCCTGGGCCGGGAAGCGCGCGCTGAGCACATTCTGGGCCTGCTGCGACGCCAGCGAGGCCGAAGAGTAGTTGTCGGAGAACTGGCTGCCGAAGCTCACGGCGGTGCCGATCACCGCCGCCGCCACCAGGATCCAGGCGACCAGCACGGTCCGCCGGTGGTCAAAGCACCAGCCTGACAGCCTGGCCAGGGTCGTGTCGCGAGTCGTCCCGGGCACCGGGACCGGACTACTATTCACGGGTGATGAATATACCAGATAAATTCACGCCCCGTGAATACCTGGCGCCGGAAATCCGGCCCTCCGGCCGGACCAACCGCTGATGCCGCGTCCCGGGCGGCGTCAGGGCGATCCGCAGACCAGGGAGGCGATCGCCGATGCCGCCCGCGCTGAGTTCCTCGAGCACGGGTACACGGCGACGACCATCCGCGCCATCGCGCGCCGAGCCGAGGTGGACCCCGCGCTGGTGTATCACTACTTCACCGACAAGGTGACGCTGTACACGTCGACCCTCAGCCTGCCGGCTGACCCTCGGCAGATCATGAACGACGTCCGCACCAGCGCGATCTCTCCGGGCGTCCGGCTTGTCGAGGGGTTCCTAGCGCAGTGGGAGATCGGGCCAGGACAGCCCGGGCAGTCGTTCGTGAACCTGGTGCAGGCCATGTCGTCGTCGCCTGAGGCCGCGCGCGGCATTCGCGAGTTCCTGACCGACCGAGTCTGGGGCCAGCGGCCGGACGGCGGCGACGCCACGTGGTGGCGTACGGCAGCGGTCTCGTCGGAGCTCATCGGGCTCGCGTGGAACCGGTACATAGTCCGCATGGAGCCCCTCGCCTCGGCGCCACTGCCGGAGGTGGCAAAGCAGATCGGCCCGGCGCTTGAGCGCCTGATGTTCGGCGACAGCAGGGCCAGCTAACGGCCCCATTCCGGCCGCCGCCGTCCTGCGGTCCGTCCGACTTGAGGATGAGCGCAGCGAGCGGACTTTCGTTCTCCAGGAGGTTCCCCGCGCTGAGCGGAGGGGTCTATCTTCTGGCTATTGTCTCGGGCGCGCCGCGCCCCGATCAGTCACCCGGCCTGGAGGAATCATGCCTGCCGAAGTGCCAACGTCGCTGGGCCGCGCACTGGGACTTGTGCGGGTGGACCTGGCCCCGGCCCATCGTCAGCCGTCGTCCCTGCAGGTCGCGATCGCGACCGCGGTCTCGGTGGCGGGGTCGCTGGCGGTAGACGCGCTGCTGGTCGTGATAGGCCAGGCGATCTTCCCCTCGACCAAGGGCTACGTCCACTTTCAGTTCTCCGACTACTCCAAGCTGACCGTCATCGGCGTGCTGATCGCGTGCGCGGCCTGGCCGATCGTCACCAGGATCAGCTCCGACCCGCGCTGGCTGTTTTTCCGTCTGGCGATCGCGGTCACCCTCGTCCTATTGCTGCCCGACCTGTGGATCCTCCACCTCGGCCAGCCGGTCCAGGCCGTGATCGTGCTGATGCTCATGCACCTCGCCATCGCCGTGGTGACGTACTACTCCCTCGTGCGCATCGCCGCGATCCGGTCAGCTCGCCACTGAGACGTTCACGGGGCTGGCATGGTCGAGCCGCGGACGACCAGCTCGGGCTCGAATATGACCTGGCGGTGGCGGTGGTTCTCATCGTCGGCCGCCTCCTCGAGAAGGAGCCGGGCGGCGGTGCGGCCGAGCTCCTGCCGGGGCTGGCGGACGGACGTCAGCGGGACGGCCGCGGCCGCCGCGAAGTCGATGTCGTCGTAGCCGATGATCGAGATGTCGTCCGGCACCCGGATCTGGTTGCGGGTCATCTCCTGCAGCACGCCCAGCGCCATTAGGTCGTTGGCGCAGAACACCGCCGTCGGCCGGGACGAGGCCGGCATCGCGGCGATCGACGCGCCCGCCCGCTGCCCGGCGAAGACGTTCAGCGCGTCGGTCTTGATCACCATGAGGTCCTCGGCCGCCACCCCGACCCGGAGGAGCGCGCGCAGCGCACCCTCGTGCCGGTCCGCCACCTGCCGGATGCTGGCCGGGCCCGCCACGTAGGCGATGTGCTGATGGCCGGCCGCGAGCAGGTGCGACATCGCGAGGTCGCCGCCCATCACGTCGTCGACCGCGACCGAGCATTGCCCGCGGGACGGGGACCGGCTGTCAACCAGGACCACCGGGGTGCCCCGTTGCTGCAGGCTCGCCAGCCGGGTGCTCGCGCCGACCACCGGCGTGATCAGCACGCCGTGGACCCGGTGCTCCTCGAGCACGTCGAGGTAGCGGTTCTCCTTGCGCGCCTGATCATCGCTGTTGCAGAGGATGACCGCGAGGCCGGCCTTGTTCGCCTCGTCCTCGACGCCCCGCGCGACGTCGGTGAAGAACGGGTTGGCGACGTCGAGCACGACGAGACCGATCGTCCGGCTGCGCCCGGCCCGGAGCTGGCGGGCCGACTCGTTCCTGACGAATCCGAGTTCCGTGATCGCTGCCTGCACCCGGTCGCGGGTCTGCTGCGCGACGATCTCCGGACGGTTGATCACGTTGGAGACCGTGGCGACCGAGACCCCGGCCAACGCCGCGACCTCCCTGATGCTGACAGGCACGTTCACCAGCTTTTCTTGTGGACTGAGAACAGTCTCCGGTGCGTGTTTGGAACGTGTCAAACCAGCCGCGCGGCCGCGCTTTCCCAAGCGCCGCCGTCACCGGCCGGCGTGAAGGTCCGCAGGGGCAGGCAGGACCGCAGGAGGTCGCGCATGCCCGGCAGCGTGGCCGGGGCCGCTCCGAGGGCCCGGGCCTGGACGAGGACGTTGCCGAGGGCGGTCGCCTCGGCCGGGCCGGCCACCACCGGCAGCCCGGTTGCGTCCGCGGTGAGCTGGCAGAGCAGTTCGTTGCGGGACCCGCCGCCGACGATGTGAACCACGTCGGCGTGCTGGCCGGACAGGGTCTGGGCCGCGATCAGGGCGCGTCGGTAGGCGAGGGCGAGGCTGTCGAGGATACACCGGACGAGCTGAGCGGGACCGGACGGCGCGGACAGGTCGCGCGCGGCCAGCCAGGAGCAGATCCGGGAGGGCATGTCGCCCGGCGGCAGGAACACCGGGTCGTCCGCGTCGACGACGAACTGGAGCGGCTTCTCCCGTGCCGCCGCCGCGAGCAGCGAGCCGAGTTCCAGCGGTCCCGCGCCCGGCGCCGCCGTCGACCCGGTGGCCGGCTCAGCCGAGACTCCCCAGCTCCGTAGGCACTCCTGCAGCAGCCACAGGCCGGTCACGTTGCGCAGGTAGCGGACGGTCCCGTCGAGGCCGGCCTCGTTGGTGAAGTTGGCCCGCCTGCTCTCCTCGGTCAGCACCGGGGCGTCGAGCTCCATCCCCACCAGCGACCAGGTGCCGGAGGAGATGTAGGCGAAGTGCGGTCCGGATGCGGGCACCGCGACCACCGCCGACGCCGTGTCATGCGACCCGACCGCGAACAGCGGCACCGGCTTCGCGTTGCCGCCCGCGAGAGCGCCCGGGCCGCCGGGCGGCCCGGCTGAGCCGACGCGGGTCTGGCCGGCCGTGATCGGCCCGATCAGATCGCCCGGCTGCCGCAGCGGCGGGAAGATCCCGGCCGGCATCCCCGCTCGCTCGATGAGCCCGACCGCCCAGGTTCGCGTGGTCACGTCGAGCAGGCCGGTGGTGGACGCGTTGGTCACCTCGGCCCCGGCCGAGCCGGTCAGCCAGTACGCGAGCAGGTCGGGGATGAGCAGCAGGGTCCGCGCGGCCGACAGGGCCGGCGTCCCCGCCGCGGCGGCGAGCTGGTAGATCGTGTTGATCGGCAGCTGCTGAATACCGGTGACGGCGTACAGCGTCTCGGCCGGCACCGGTACCGTGACGCCGTCGGTGCGCGAGTCACGGTAGTGGACCGGGTTGCCGATCAGCGCCCCGGTCGCGTCGAGCAGGCCGTAGTCCACCCCCCAGGTATCGATGCCCGCGCTGGCCACGGGGAGCGTCGCGGCGGCGGCGGACAGCCCGGAGCACACCGACCGGTACAGGCCGAGGATGTCCCAGTGCAGCGTCCCGCCCGTCAGCACCGGCTCGTTGGGGAACCGGGTCACCTCGTGCAACTCCACCCCGGAACCGGACACCCGGCCCGCGATCACCCGGCCGCCGGACGCCCCGAGGTCGACCGCCGCCATCACCGAGGGGCTCAAACCAGTCCCCGTCGCGCCGCCCAGGCCACGGCCTGGATGGATGTCCCCAGCCCGAGCTGATCGCAGATGCCCCGGACCCGGCGGCGGACGGTCCGTTCTGACTTGCCCATCCGCCGGGCCACCGCGTCGAGCGGAAGCCCGCCCGCCAGCAGCTTCAGCAGCTCCACGTCCTGATGGCTCAACTCGGCCGCCAGTCCCGCCGGCGCCGCACTGGGGTCAGCCATGGGTCGTACCTCCGCGTCATCGCAGGAACGCCGCCGCCACCCCGGCGTCAACCGGGATGAGCAGGCCCGTCGTGAGCGGGAGGTTCCCGCCGCAGAGGGCGAACACGGCCGCGGCGATGTGCTCGGGCAGCACCTCCTTCTTGAGCAGGGTCCGCTGGGCGTAGAAGGCGCCGAGCTCGGACTCGGGCACACCGTAGACGGCGGCCCTGGACGCGCCCCAGCCGCCGGCGAAGATCCCGGAGCCGCGGACCACGCCGTCGGGGTTGACGCCGTTGACCCGCACCCCGATGCCGCCGAGCTCGGCCGCGAGCAGCCTGACCTGGTGCGCCTGGTCGGCCTTGGCGGCGCCGTAGGCGACGTTGGACGGGCCGGCGAAGACCGCGTTCTTGCTGACGATGTAGACGATGTCGCCGCCCATGCCCTGCGCCGTCATCGCCTTCGCGGCCTCCCGGGCGACCAGGAACGACCCCCGCGCCATCACGTCGTGCAGCAGGTCCCAGTCGGCGGTCGTGGTCTCGGCCAGCGGCTTGGAGATCGACAGCCCGGCGTTGTTCACCACCAGGTCGACCCCGCCGAACGCGAGCGCCGCCGCCGCGATCGCCGCCGCCACGTCGGCCTCGCTGGTCACATCGGTGGTCGCCGGCACCGCGACGTCAGCGGTTCCGAGCTCTGCGGCGACCTCGGCGGCCGCCTCGGCGTTGCGGTCCGCGACCACCACGCAGGCGCCCTCGGTCGCCAGCCGCCGGGCGGTCGCCCGGCCGATCCCAGATCCGCCGCCGGTCACCAGCGCGATCCGGCCGGCCAGCGGCCTCGGGGCGGGGCGGCGCCGGAGCTTGGCCTCCTCGAGCTCCCAGTACTCGATCCGGAACTTCTCGCTCTCCGCGATCGGCGCGTAAGTCGAGATCGCCTCCGCCCCGCGCATCACGTTGATCGCGTTGACGTAGAACTCCCCCGCGACCCGCGCGGTCTGCTTGTCGGCGCCGTAGCTGAACATGCCGACGCCGGGTACCAGCACGATCGCCGGGTCGGCGCCGCGCATCGGCGGCGAGTCGGGGGTGGCGTACCGCTCGTAGTAGGCCCGGTACTCCTCCCGGTAGGCCGCGTGCAGCTCGCGCAGCCGCGCGATCACGTCCTCGAGCGGCGCCGACGGCGGCAGGTCGAGGACCATCGGCCGGACCTTGGTCCGCAGGAAGTGGTCCGGGCAGGAGGTGCCGAGCGCGGCCAGCTCCGGCATCCGCTCGCTGCCGGCGAACTCGAGCACCGCGGGCGAGTCGGTGAAGTGCCCCAGCTGCGGCTTGTCGGTGGAGGCGAGGCCCCGGATCACCGGTGCGAGGGCCGCGGCCCGTGCCCGGCGCTCGGTCTCCGGCAGCGGCTCCACCACCAGTTTCCCGAACGGTCGCGTGGCTCCGCGCTCGTCGATGAATTTCTGCGCGCCCGCGATGATCTCGAGCGACCGCGCCTCGCACTCGTCGCTGGTCTGCCCCCAGGCGGTGATGCCGTGCCCGCCGAGGATCACCCCGATCGCGTCGGGGTGCTCCCGCTTGATCGCGGCGATGTCGAGGCCGAGCTGGAACCCGGGCCGCCGCCACGGCACCCACGCGACCCGGTCGCCGAAGCACTCGCGGGTCAGCTTCTCCCCGTCGGCGGCGGTGGCGAACGCGATGCCGGCGTCCGGGTGCAGGTGGTCCACGTGCGCCGCCTCGACCAGGCCGTGCATCGCGGTGTCGATCGACGGGGCGGCGCCGCCCTTGCCGAACGCGCAGAAGTCGAACGCGGCGACCATCTCGTCCTCGCGCTCGACCCCGGGGTAGACGCCGGCCAGCGCCCGCAGCGGGTCGAGCCGCAGCACCGCCAGTCCCGCCTCGGTCAGCGTGCCGAGGTCGCCGCCCGGAGCCCTTCACCCACATCAGCTCGGCCGGCTGCCGGTCACCGGGTCGGTCGCGGTGCCCTTGGCGGAGGCGTTGCCGCCCGCGTAGTTGGTGTTGCTGCGGGTCCGAGCCGAGCCGGTTGGACCGCGCGAGCAGCGCCGCGACGGCCTGTTGGGCGGGCTCGCCGTAGGTAAGGTCAGCCACGGTGATCAAGCCCTCCGGCCAGCGGTTGTCTCGGGGGCGGTAAGCCCATGGGTAAGGTCAGCCACGGTGATCAAGCTCCCCAGCCGGCGGGAGTCCCCCCGGTCCGTTCGGACGAAATCTTTTCGCCGTAGCCGGACCCGAGGTAGGCCGCATACGGATCCGGCGCGAGGCCCATCTCCTCGCGGAGCTCGGCCAGCAGCGGCCGGACGTCGGTGTTGTAGGCGTCCATGAGCGCGGCGTTGGCGCCGAGGACGTCGCCCGCCAGCTGCGCCGCCCTCAGCGCCTCGGCGTCGATGAGCAGCGCCTTGGCCGTCGCCTCCTGCACGTTCATGACCGAGCGGATCTGGGCCGGGATCTTCGGCTCGATGTTGTGGCACTGGTCGAGCATGAACGCGACCCCGCCGGCCGCGCCGAGCGCGTCGGCCTTGACCACCTCGTGCAGGATGCGGAAGAGCTGGAACGGGTCGGCCGCGCCGACCATCAGGTCATCGTCGGCGTAGAACCGGCGAGTTGAAGTCGAAGCCGCCGAGCTTCCCCGCCTTGAGCAGCAGGGCCACGATGAACTCGATGTTCACCCCCGGCGCGTGGTGGCCGGTGTCGACGCACGACCTGCGCCCGCTCGCCCAGGGCCTGGCAGTGCAGCAGGCTGGTGCCCCAGTCGGGCACGTCGGTGGTGTAGAACGACGGCTCGAACAGCTTGTACTCCAGCAGCATCCGCTGGTTCTCGCCCAGCCGCTGGTAGACCGCGCTGCAGGGCCTCCGCGAGCCGGTCCTGGCGGGCGGAGATGTCGTCCTGGCCCGGGTAGTTGGTGCCGTCGGCGAACCACAGCTTCAGGTCCCGCGACCCGGTCGCGTCCATGATGTCGACGCACTCCAGCAGGTGGGCGAGGGCCTTCGCGCGGACCCGCGGGTCGGGGTTGCAGACCGAGCCGAGCTTGTAGTCGTCGTCCTGGAAGACGTTGGCGTTGACGGTGCCGATGCGGATGCCGCCGCCGCTTGGCGTGCGCGGCCAGCGCCTCGTAGTCATCGACCCTGTCCCACGGGATGTGCACCGCCATGCTGGGGGCGACGCCGGTGTACTTGTGCACCTGGGCGGCGTCGTCGGCCTTCTCGAACGGGGTGCGCGGCACCCCGGGCTGGGCGAACACCTTGAACCGGGTTCCGCTGTTCCCGAACGCCCAGGACGGCAGCTCGATCTGCTGCTGCCGCAGCGCGTCCTTGACTGCCTTCTGGTCAACCATAAAGATCCTCGTTTCTTGCCTGGGCTGCCACTTCGGCAAGCTCGATGCCCAGCAGTTCGGCCGTAGCGCGCAGTTCGGGGAGCAGGTTGCCGGTGCCGAGCGCCCAGTGATGCGAGATCCCGGTCGCGCTCCACGCGTCTGTCCAGTCGCCGGGGTCGCGGCCAAAGTCCACTCGGGAGGTGGTGTTACCGATCTTGAGCAGCGGGCCGGCCACGACAGTGCCGGTCGAGGCGACGAACTTGTACGTGCCATCGCGGCGCTGCGCGATGCCGAACGTGGTGACCGGCCCGTGCTTCACGTCGAACTCCACCGAGACGCCCCAGCCGCGCTTCCCGTGGTAGACACCGAGACCCCTGAGCATGGGCTTGCGGTCGCTGATGGCCAGGTGCGCGGGGCCGTCGTGGCCCATCTCCACCACGCCGTCCCGGAAGTTCAGCGCCTGGAACTCGGTGAAGGACCCGCCGCCGCCGAGCCGGTCGGTGATGAGCATCGCCAGCGAGGTGCGCAGCTCGTATTCGCCGACCGCCGGGATGCCGCGCGCGGTGAGCAACGATGCCCCGAGGATCATGCCCGCGCCGAGCCGCTCGTGCTGCTCGCCCTCCAGGCCCCGGTGATAGTAGGCCAGGCTGTCGAGGGCGAAGTCCTGGATCAGCGAGTCCAGGCCGACGGAGACCCGGGCGGCCCATTTCAGGTCCGCTTCCAGCACGGAATCGTCGACGGTGAAGATGCTCCGCGCCGTCGCGACCCGCTCTTCTTCCTGCTCGTCGGTCACGGCCGCGACCCGTACCCGGAGATCGTCGAACTCGAGGACCTCGACGTGGCCGCCGAAGTTGGCGGTCACCAGGGTGAGGTCGGTCGACACGTCAAGCATCCCCGGATACAGGTGCCCCATCAGCCCGTGCCGGCCGTGCCTGAGGGCGCCGCGTACCCCGGCGGCCTTGATCCAGCGGGTGATCTTCCGCCAGGCGCGCTCGTCTTCCAGGTAGCCGGACACGGAGCGGAACGGCACCCCGCATCGGGTGAACGCGTTCGCCATTTCCGGCAGCGGGCACGCACCGCAGTACGCCAGCCACTGCCCGGTGTCGAACGTGTCGTGATCCATCGCCTCGGTTGGCTGCAGGTTGATCAGCAGCACCGGGGCGCCTGCCCGCTGCGCGACCGGCACGAGCATCGAGGCTGTCATGTAGGTGGTGAGAAAGCAGACGATCAGGTCGCAGCCGGCGGTGCGGAGCAGCTCAGCAGCCTTTGCGCCGCCGGTTTCGTCGGAGATGAAGCCGGCGTCGACCAGGTCGCAGTCCATCGCGCGGATCCGCTCGGACACGCGTTGCGCGGACCGCTCAAGCTGCGGCAGCAGATCGGGGAACTGCGGCCAATAGGCGCCGAGGCCGCCGGCGACGAGGCCGACCTTGGTGCGTCTCATTTTCCCTCCCCTTCCAGGCGGGCGAGCTGGTCATCGAGGTTGAAGATCTCTTCGAGCAGGAGGAAGCCCTCGTCCGGCGGGCGGCCATCCAGACCGGTGAAGTACCGGCTCATATCCGCCTGCCAGCGCGCATTCACTTCGGTCGCCGCCATCGCCTGCTGCGCGGCCGCGAGGTCATCGGCCTCGACGTACCCGATGAGCAAACCATCGGGGCGCGCGAAGATCGAGTAGTTGCGCCAGCCGGCTTCGCGCAGCGCGCGAAGCATGTCCGGCCAGACCGCCGAGTGTCGCTCCCGGTACTCCGTCAGGAGGTCTGGCCGGACGTGCAAGGTGAAGCAGTAACGCGTCATGGACCTGTCAGAAGTTGAACTGAGCGATGTTGGCCTTGTCGAAGACGAACGGCGGGCCGAGCACGACCGACGGGCCGACCCCGGTGGTGGGTGCGAGCACCGTGTATTTGCCAAGCGTGCCCGCAGTGAAAGTGGATCCTGATGTCAGGGAGGCGGTGCCCGAAGCGAGCGCGGCCGCCGCGTAGCCGGCCAGGTAGCCGAGGTTGGACGGGTTCCACAGCTCGAACTCGTTGACCGTGCCGTCCTCGACGTACGGCTTCATCTGCGACGGCAGCCCGAGGCCGGTCAGCGTGAGCTTCTTGAGCAGGCTCTTGTGCGTGTCGAGGTACTGCGCCGCCGCCTGGATGCCGACCGTCGTCGGCGAGATGATGCCCTTGAGGTTCGGGTAGGCGGAGAGCAGGCCCTGCAGCACGGTCAGGGACGTGGCCGGGTCGTCGTTTCCGTAGACGGTGCTGACCAGCTTGATGTTCGGGTACTTCTTGAGCTCCTGCTTCATGTAGACGATCCAGGAGTTCTGGTTGGTCGCGCTCGCCGCCGCGGAGAGGATGGCGATCTGGCCGCTGTCGCCGATCTCCTTGGCCAGGATGTCCACCTCCGACGTTCCGATGGTCTCGGTGTTCGCCTGGTTGATGAACAGGTGGTTCGGGCTGCTGCCGCAGGTGACGTCGGAGTCGAACGAGAGGATGCTGATGCCCGCCGAAGCCGCCTGCTGAAGCGACGGGCACAGCGCGCTCGGGTCGTTGCCCGCGATCACGATCGCGTTGGCATGCGCCTGGATGGCCGCTTGGATCGAGGGGATCTGGGCGGCCGCCGTGTCCGCGGTTCCGCTGCTCACGACGACCTTGCCGCCGAGCTCGGCCAGCGCCTTCGAGCCGCCCGCGTCGGCGAGAACCTCGTACGGGTTCTGGGTGTCCTTCGGGATGAAGTAGACCACCAGGCCCTTCTTGATCCCCGACGCGCCCGAAGTGGCCGCGGCACTCGCCGACGCCGGGGTGCTGGCCGACGTTGAGCTGGTCCCGGCGGCGCTCGAGCTGCTAGAGCTCGAGCTGCACGCCGCGAGGGCCGACACGGCTGCCACCGCTGCGAAGGCCAGGACCGCGGGTCTGCGAACAACGGCGAATGGAGATCTGTTGTAACGTTTCACTCGACTACCTTCTTTTCCCTGGTATCTGACCGGACTACTCTGTGCGTTCTGTTGCGGAAGGGACGTGGGGACTGTTAGGGACGGGACCGCGACCGCACCAGCGCCCTTGCGGCCGACCAGCGCGCCAGCCTGCCGATGCTGGGGACGATGACGCTAATCAGCAGCAGGGCGCCGATCACGATTTCCTGGACATTGGGGTCGATGTTCATCTGCGTCATCGCCATCTGCAGGGTGGCCACGATGGCGGCCGACAGCACCACTCCGGGCACGGTGCCCTTGCCGCCGAAGATCGATACTCCGCCGAAGAGCGCGATCGCCACGACGTTGAGCTCAAGCCCGTAGCCGGCGTTATAGCTGACGGAGGAGTTCTGCGCCGTCAGCAGGATCCCTGCGAAGGCGCAGATGAGGCCTGAGGCGACGAACAGCCAGAACTTGATCCGGGCGACCCGGATCCCCGCGAACCGGGCCGCCTCAGGCTGCAGTCCGATCGCGTACAAGGACCGGCCAAGCGGCGTGGCATGCAGTAGCACACCGAAGCCAATGGCCAGAATGATGAAAATTACCGTCGTGTACGACAGATGTGTCCCGGGAACGGGGACGACCCCGATCTTGGTGAACCATGCGGGGAACGACCGGTCGCCGGCACCGGGGATGGTTTGCGACCCGAGCAGAATCTCGGCGATCCCCCGGTAGAGCGTCAGGGTGCCGATGGTCACCGCGATGGAAGGCAGCCCCGCCTTGGCGATGAGGACGCCGTTGAGCGCTCCGCCGACGACGCCGACGGCCAGCGCGGCGATCAGCGCCGGCCAGATCCCCCAGCCGTGATGCCACAGGTCGCCGAGGACCGCGCCGGCCATGCCGAGCGTCGAGGCGACTGAGAGGTCGATCTCGGCGGTCACCACGATGAGCATCATCGGCAGCGCCATGATCGAGATGAAGCCGGCGTTGATGCCCCCGTAGAAGAGCGTGGTCTGGCTGTCGAAGGTCGATGACTCGGAGCTGCCGAAGATCAGCGACCCGATCAGGACCACGACGAGCCCGACCTCCCAGCGGGCCGCCTGATGCCAGAGCGGCTGCCGCTCCGTGGTTTCGGCCGGCGCCTCGGGCCGCGTGCCCTGCATCCCAGCGCCGGCTGCGGGCGGTGCGATCTCAGAGCTCACGGTGGGCCCCCTCGGCAGAGCGCAGGCTGCGCGCCACCCGCAACGCCAGCAGCCGGTCGATTGAGATTGCCGCGAGCAGCAGCCCGCCCGCGATGGCCTCGTCCCAGAAGGAGGAGCTCCTGACCGCCACCAGGCCCTGCTGGATGGTATTGAGCAGCAGCGCCCCGAGCGCCGCGCCCACCACCGTGCCGCTGCCGCCGAAGATGGCGACCCCGCCGACCACGGCGGCGGCCACCACGTTGAGCTCGTAGCCGAGCCCGGCGCTATTGTCCACCTGCGCGAACAGCGCAAGGAAGAGTGCGCCGCCCAGGCCCGCGAGGGCGCCGCTGGTGACGAACGCCACGAACACCCGCCGGGCGCTCGGTATCCCGGCCAGCGCGGCGGCCTCAGGGTTGGACCCGATCGCGTAGAGCTCGCGGGCGGGGCGGAAGGTCCGCATCGCGTACCCCACGATGGCGACCACCACGGCGACGATAATCGCCAGCCACGGGACGCCGAACACCGTCTCGTAGCCGACCTCGATGAACGCGTGCGGGACCTGGCCCGGGACCACGATGTTGCCGTTCACCAGCTTGGAGTCCAGGCCCCTGATGATGTACAGCATCGCCAGCGTGACGACCAGGCTCGGCACCCGGGCGAGGGTGGTGATGGCCCCGTTTACCGCGCCGACCGTTGCCCCGATGGCGATCGCGATCACGAACCCGGACCACACCGGTATGTGCTGTGACCGGAACAGGTCGCCGACGACGAACGCGGACAGGCCGAGCGTCGATCCGACCGACAGGTCGATGTTGCGGGTGACGATGACCATCGTCTCCCCGACGCCAAGCAGCGCGATCAGGGACGCTCCGACCAGCAGCTGCTGGATGCTGCCGCTGCTGGCGAAGTTGTGGTTCTTGAGCGTGGTGAGGAGGAACACCAACAGCACGAGCGCCAGGGTCCCGGCTTCCCTCGCCCGCAAGAATCGCGCGATTCTCGGTATCCCTGGCGCTTGCACCGGTGTCATCGGCGTCATGGGCGCGGCGGGGGCCGTCATGCCGCGGCCTTCGCGACTTGCCCGGTGGCCGCCCGGATGATCTTGTCCTCGGTCGCGTCCGCGCGGGCGAACTCGCCCGTCAGCCGGCCCTCATGCAGTACCAGAATGCGGTCAGAGACCCCCAGCACCTCCGGCAGCTCGGACGAGATCATCAGCACCGCCATCCCCTCCGCGGCCAGCTCGTCGATGATCCGGTGCACCTCGGCCTTGGTAGCGACGTCGATGCCCCTGGTCGGCTCGTCGATGATCAGCAGCGACGGCTTCCGGGCGAGCCACTTCCCGAGCACGACCTTCTGCTGATTGCCACCGGACAGGGTGGATACCATGTCCCGCATTCGGCCGTACTTGAGTTGCAGCCGCTCTGCCCAGGTCACGGCCAGTCGACGCTCCGCGCTGCGGAAGATAAACCCGGCTTTGCTCAGCCGGTTTAGCGATGCGAGGGCGACGTTGTGGTCAATCGCCAGGTCCATGACCAGGCCTTGCTGCCGCCGGTCCTCGGGGACGAACGCGATGCCCGCCGCCATGGCGGCGGCCGGGCTCACCGTTCGGCAGCGCCTTGCCCAGCAGGCGCACCGAGCCCGAGGTGCGGCGGTCAATTCCGAAGATCGCCCTGGCGACCTCGGTGCGCCCGGCACCCACAAGACCGGCCAGTGCGACGACCTCGCCCCGGCGGACGTTGAAGCTGACGTCGTAGAACACGTTCTCCCGCACGAGCTGGTCGACGGCGAGCACCACCTCGCCCGGCACCGTGCCAGTCTTCTGGTACATCTCGCCAAGATCGCGCCCGATCATCGCGCGGATGACCGTGTCCACGTCGAGTTCTCCGGTGGGCGCGTTCAGCACGAACTTGCCGTCGCGCATGATCGTCACCTGCTGGCAGATGGCGAACACCTCGTCGAGCCGGTGCGAGATGAACATGATCGCCGCCCCGCGGCCGCGCAGCGCCGCGATGACCCGGAACAGTCTCTCCACCTCGACGCTGGAAAGCGCCGCGGTCGGCTCGTCCATGATCAGCACCCGGGCGTTCAGGGAGAGCGCCTTGGCGATCTCGACGATCTGCTGGTCGGCGACCGACAGGCCACGGGCCGGCCTGGCCGGGTCGAGCACCACGCCGAGCTGCGCGAAGATCTCGTTCGCGGCGCGGTTCATGGCGCCGCGATCGATCCTGCGTCCGGACCGGACCGGCTGCCGGCCCATGTAGATGTTCTCGGCCACGGTCAGGTCGGGGAACAGCATGGGCTCCTGGTAGATGACCGCGATGCCGGCCGCCCTCGCCGCCGCCGGGCCGTGCAGCGTGATCTCTTCTCCGCTCACGAGCAGCTGGCCGCTGTCTGGCTGATACACCCCGGCGAGGATCTTCACCAGCGTCGACTTTCCCGCGCCGTTCTCGCCGAGCAGGGCGTGCACCTCCCCCGCGCGCAGCTCAACCGAGCCGTCAAGCAGCGCCTGCACGGGGCCGAACGACTTCGCGGCGTGCCGTAGCTCAAGCACCGCCACAGCCGACGCGACATCGGCGGCCACGTTCGCCGCCGCGCCGTCACCGCCCTCCAGGCCCCCGGCCAGGTTGCCAGCGCCCACCGATCGCACCTCCACGTGCCAGGACGTTAATGGAACGTTTCAATTCCTGGCCTGTAGTCTTCGCTCGGGCCTAGCGAGTGTCAATGGGGGCACCTTTGCCCGCAACTCAATCGTTATCCGATTAGCCCGCTATGTTCTGACCGGCCCCGCTCCCGCCCGAGGCTGAGCAGGCCTACGATCGGGTCGATGACCACCAAGTCGGCGCCTCGGACGGAGCGCCACGGCCTTCTGTCATGGTGACGCCCGCCCGTGATCCCGGTCCCTGACGCCCGTCTACCGCGCCTTTCGGGTGGGCATGGCGGCCGCGGAAATGGAGGACGGCCTGGTTACGGGCGTCTACGACCTGGCCATGATCGAACGGCAGCTGGCGAGAACCGCAACCGCAGCGCCCTGATGACGGACTTGGGGCACTATTACCTGGTGCGGATCGTGCTGAGAACGGCATTTCTTGTCTACGTGCGCGTGCTGCTGTGCTTGCAGGGCCTCGGCCTGCTGTTCCTGGCCGGGGTGATCATCTTTGGTGGAGGGCTCGGCCCGGCCCGCGTGACGCTGACCGCTCTCTCGCTTATGGCCGCCCTCTTCGGCCTGGCCGGGATCCTGACCGCGGTTCGGCTCGGGCGAGGCCGACGCCGGGCGGCGATGGCCGCGATCGCGATTGAGTCGCTGTGGGCGGTCGCGGCCGCCGCGACCGTGCTTGACACCCTGCGGGAGGCGGTCGACGCGTTCGAGTACGGCGGCCACCCAGACGAGGCGCTCCCGTGGTGGTTCTACACGGCGGCCTTGCTGTTCCTGGTCGCGATCGCCGGGCTGCTGCTCCGGCCTGTCCGCGCCTACGCCGGGCTCGTTCGGGCTGACCGCCGGAGCGGGAGAACCGCTAACGGCGTCGGGTAAGCCTGCGATCAGGATGTGCAGGTTATCTCGGGAACATCGTGTCGGTCAGGCACGTGACGAACGGGCCAATCCGCATGATGCGCACGTTATCGGACGTGGCCGCGGGGGCGCGGGGCCGCCGCCGCCGCCGGGAATAAGCGCAGGCGACGCCTGCGCTCGCTACTGTGGACAGGCACCAGAGGTTGTTCGCGTCGAGGAGTCAGGTCAGGTCATGGAACCCAGCGCCGCCGCCGAGCCGCGCCGGCTGCGGGCCGACGCCGCCCGCAACCGGCAGCGCCTCATCGACGCGGCCGAGGAGGTCTTCGCCGCCCGCGGGCTCGACGCCACCCTCGATGACATCGCCAGGCACGCGGGCGTCAACGTCGCCACCGCCTACCGGCACTTCGACAGCAAGCACGAGCTGGCCCGGACGTTCCTGCAGGCCACGCTCGACCGGGCGGTGGCGATGGCCGAAGAGGCGGCCGCGGTCGAGGACCCGCTGGCCGGCCTGGGCCAGTTCCTCGGGCAGGCGCTTGACCTGATGGCGGCCAACCGCGGCCTGGTCGACGTGCTCGCCAACGACTACGGCGCCGAGTGGTTCAGCCAGCAGCTGCACGACCTGATCACCGGGCCGATCAGGCACCTCGTCAGCCGGGGCCAGCAGGCCGGCGTCGTACGGCCGGACGTCGACGCGACCGACTTCGCCGTCATCCTGCCGATGCTGAGCTCGGTCGGCGACCGCCACGTGGTGGCCGACCTCGCCGACCCCGCCCGCCGCTACCTGGCGCTCGTCCTGGCCGGGCTGCGCCCGGACGGCACCGCGCTGCCCGGCCGGGCGCCGGCCGACGCCGAGCTGAGCGCCGCCCTGGCGGAGAAGAACGACAAGCGGGACAAGTAGGACACAGAAATCAGGTGCCGGGGCGGCCGGGCGTCCCGGCCGACACCCGCCGCTCGGCCAGCCGCTGCTCGAGCTGGGCGCCCTCGATGTCGGGGTCGGGCACGTACCGCGAGAACCACTGCGGGTGGTACCAGAGCTTGGACCGGATGACGGCCATCGCCGCCGGGATCAGCGTCAGCCGGACCAGGAACGCGTCGACCAGCACGCCGACGGCGAAGCTGACCGCGATCGGCTTGACCGCGCTGAGGTTGAGGGTGGTGAACGCGGCGAAGATCGTGAACATGATCAGCGCCGCCGCCGAGACCACCCGGACCGAGACGCCGGTCCCCCGTTCCACCGCCCGGCGGGCGTTGCCCTGTTTGGTGAATTCCTCCTTGATCCTGGACACCACGAACACCTCGTAGTCGCTGGACAGGCCGAAGATGATCGCCACCAGGATCGTCGGCAGATAGCTGAGGGTGACCGGGGACTTCGCCGCCCCGAACAGGCTCGCGCCCCAGCCGAACTGGAACACCGCCACCGTCGCGCCGAGTGCCGCCGCGATCGACAGCAGGAAGCCGAGGATGGACGTGATCGGGACCAGGATCGTGCGGAACGCGAACGTCAGCAGGATGAACGCGAGCCCCACGACCACCAGCAGGAAGATCGGCAGCGCGTCGGTCAGCTTGGTCGACACGTCGATGTTGGAGGCGGTCGAGCCGCCGACCAGCAGGTCGATGCTGGGCGAGCCGGACAGCTGCGTTCGCTCGCCCCGCATCGTGTTCACCAGGTTGGTGGTGGCGCTGTCGTTGGGCCCGGTCGCCGGTATGACCTGGATGACCGCGGTGTCGTTCTGGAACGCGACCGGCTTGGCCGAGATCACACCCGGGACCTTGGACACCCTCGACGTGATCCCGGCCACGTCTGCGGCACTGGTGACCGGGTTGGCCACCACCAGCAGCGGGCCGTTGTAGCCGGGGCCGAAGTGGTCGGAGATCGTGTCGTAGGCCTGGCGGGCGGTGCTCGAGGTCGGCTGCGAGACCGCGCTGGGCAGGCCGAGGTCGATGCTCAGGGCCGGGATCGCGATGACGAGGGCCACGCCGATGCCGGCGATCAGCACCGGGATACGGAAGCGGACGACGAAGCGCCCCCAGGCCGCCCCCGCCGCCGTCGACGGGTCGGTCGCCGAGCGCCGCGCGATCCGCTCGGCGTGCCCCACCCGGCCGGTCTTCTCCCTGGTCCGGCGGCGCGGGCCGACGAAGTGGGTGATCTTCTCCCCGGCGAAGCCGAGCAGGGCCGGCAGCAGGGTCAGCGCGATCAGCACCGAGATCAGCACGGCGCCCGCCGCCACCAGGCCCATCGTGCGCAGGAAGGGGATGCCGACCACGCTGAGGCCGCACAGCGCGACGATGACGGTGGCGCCCGCGAACACGACCGCGCTGCCGGCCGTGCCGACCGCGGTGGCGACCGATTCTTCCATCGGCTTGCCCGCGAGCAGCTGGGATCGGTGCCGGGAGAGGATGAACACGCCGTAGTCGATGCCGGTGGACAGGCCGAGCATGATCGCGACCGTCGTCGAGACCGACGCGATGCTGGTCACCGCCGCCAGCGCGGTGATGCCGGTGACGGTGATCACCACCCCGATCAGCGCGCTCAGGATCGGCAGCACCGCCGCCGTGACCGCGCCGAACGTGATCAGCAGGATGATCAGCGCGATGATGATCCCGATGACCTCCGGCGTCTCGGTCACCTTCGGGTTCCAGCCCGGGTAGACCGCGCCGCCGTACTGAACCTGCAGCCCGGCCTGGGTCGCCGGGGCGGCAGCGGTCTGCAGGTCCGACAGGCTGGAGTCGTTCACGGTGGCGGCCGGGGTACTCCACAGCAGCGTGGCCAGCGCGACCTTCCCGTCGGGGGAGACCGACTTGGTCAGGATCGGGTCCTTGACCTGGGCGACCTGGGGAACCTTGGCCATCTGGGCGACGGCCTGCCTGATGGCGGCCGCGTCGGCCGACGAGGTCACGCCCTGCGATCCGGGCGAGACGAACACGATCTGCGTCTGGGCGCCGCTGAAGGCCGGGATCTTCGCCTGCAGCAGGTCGACGACCTGCTGCGACTCGGTGCCGGGGATGGTGATGCTGTTGTTCTCGGTGCCGTGCCCGAGCACGCTCAGCACCACCACCACGACCACCGCGAGCAGCCACCCGGCCAGCACCCGCCGACGGTGACGGAAACACCACCGCGCGAGGCGGTACAGGTACGTGGACAAGAGCCCTCCCCCGATGCGGCACGCAAACGAAGTAAATGACTTCGCTTACGCTAGCACAAGCGAAGATCACGCCTGCGCTTATCCGGCCAGCCCCCCAGCCAGCCGTTACCTCGGGGTGAACTACCCAGCGCTCAGGCCAGCGACGCGTCCAGGGTGATCTCGGGCACGCCCGCCAGCGCCCGGCTGACCGGGCAGCCGGCCTTGGCCGCGGCCGCGTGCTCGGCGAACGCGGCCGCGTCGATGCCCGGCACCCGGCCCACCGTCACCAGCGCGATCTTGGTGATCGTGGGCACCCCGTCGACCATCCTGAGGGTGACGGTGGCGTCGGTCCGCACCGACTCCGGGGGCGTCCCCGCCTGCGCGAGGATGTTCGACAGGGCCATCGAGAAGCACGACGCGTGCGCGGCCGCGATCAGCTGCTCGGGGTTGGCGCCGGGGCCGTCCTCGAACCGGGACTTGAACGAGTACTCGCCGCTGATCGTGTCGCCCGCGGTGAACGTGCCGCCGCCCGACTGAAGGTCACCCTTCCATTCCGCGAATCCCTTTGCCGGCATGCCTGCCTCCTCGGTCATTGCCTTGGTGATGGAACGTCTTGGCTAGCGATCGTACGCGTCGGGCCGGCCAGCCACTGGGCCACCACGGCGGCGATGAACTCGTCGGTGACCGGCCGCCGCTCGAAGAAGATCCTGGCCAGCACCGGACCGGTCAGCAGCGCGTACTCGTCGCCGCTGATCGTGGTGCCGGACGGCTGCAGCAGCTCGTTGAGTGCGGCGTTGCCGTAGTCGGTGAGCTGCCCCAGCGCCTGGGCGCTGTCGGGATCGGAGTCGGCCTGGGCGGCGACGCCGAGGACCGCGATCCGCCGGGCCTGGTCCCGCAGCCCGTCGCGCAGGCTGGCCAGCCACGCGGCCGCCACCGCGCCGGGGTCGGCCCCCGGCTCCGGGTAGCCGCCGTCGGCGCCCTCCAGGATCAGCCCGAGCAGCAGGGCCGCGCGGGCGGGCCAGTGCCGGTACAGGGTCTGCCTGGTCACCCCGGCCCGCTCGGCCAGCAGCGTGTACGTCAGCCCGGCCGGGCCGACCTCCGACAGCAGCTCGCGGGCGGCGGCCAGGATGCGCTCGCGGGTCCGCCTGACCCGCGGGTTGGCCGCGTCCGGAGTGCGGTAGGGCATGTCAGCGATCGTACCCAAGGGTCATACACGATGTGTGATTCAGCTCACAGGAACAATCATCCAGCTTGTATGATTTATGGGAACATCAATCATACGACCTGTGTTATTGGGGGCGTCTGCGGGGTCCCACCCCAGCCCAAGTCCTCAAGGAGCAGCAATGTCCACCGCGATCACGTACTCCCGCTACGGCGCCCCCGACGTCCTCACCGTCACCTCGGCCGACATCCCGCAGCCGGGACCCGGCCAGGTCCTGATCCGGGTCCGGGCGGTCGCCGTCAACCCGATCGACGTCAAGATCCGCAGCGGGCGGATGGACGGCGTCTTCCCGATCCGGTTCCCGGTCCTGCCCGGCTGGGACGTGGCCGGGGTGGTGGAGGCGGCCGGCCCCGGCGCCGCCCCGGGAAGAGGGGACGAGGTCTTCGGCGTCGCCTCGGTCGGCGGGTACAGCCAGTTCGCCCTGCTCGACCGCCCGGTGGCCAAGCCCGACGGGCTCTCGTGGGAGGCCGCGGCGTCGTTCATCTCGGTCGGCGAGGCGGCGTTCCGGGTGCTGCGGCACCTGGGGCTGAAGGCGGGCCAGACCCTGCTGATCCTCGGCGCGGGCGGCAGCGTCGGCACCATCGCGGTCCAGCTGGCGGCGGCCAGGGGCATCACCGTCATCGGGACGGCGGCCGAGGGCGACCTCGAGCGGCTGGCCGGACTCGGCGCCAGCGCGGTCCGCTACGGCGACGGCTGGGCCGACCGCGTCCGGGCGGCGGCGCCGGGCGGGGTCGACGCGGTATTCGACGCGGCCGGGGCCGGCCTGCTGGCCGACGCCATCGCGCTGGCGGGCGACGCCGCCCGCGTCATCACGATCGCCGACGACAACGCGGCCGACCACGGCGTGCGCTTCACCGGCGCCGAGCCGGCCGACCGGGCGCCCGAGGCGCTGCCCGAGCTGGCCGCGCTGATGGCCGGCGGACGGCTGGCGGTCCCGATCTGGCGGACTTATCCGCTGGCGCGGGCGGCGCAGGCCCACGCCGATCTGGAAGCGCGCCGCAATCACGGGAAAATTGTCCTGCTGCCCTAAGGAAAAATGGGCCCGATGAGAGTCATTCAGGGTCCGTTCGAGATGAAAAGATTTTGAATTCTTTCCTTCCGAACGGACCCCGGTGACTGACTAATGGCAGAACTATTTCGCGCGCTTAGCGACGACCGCGACGGCCGCGGAAGGAACTTGACGCGGCGGCCGCACCCCGGCTGTGGGGCTGCTGGGCCGGGGGCGCCGTGGTGCGGGCGGGGGCGGGCCGGTGCACCCGCTTTACGGGCGGGCCGACGATGTCGCGCAGCACCGCCGAGCCGGGGCCGGCCACGGAGGCGTGCGGGCTGACGCCCGCCTTGCGCATCAGCGTGCGGACCTCGCCCACCTGCGCGGCGGTCTGCAGGGTGACCACGGTGCCCTCGGCGCCGCCGCGGGCGGTCCGGCCGGACCGGTGGGTGTAGGCCTTGTGCTCGGTCGGCGGGTCGGCGTGAACCACCAGGTCAATGCCGTCCACGTGGATGCCGCGGGCGGCGATGTCGGTCGCCACGAGGGCGTTGACCTCGCCGTTGGCGAACGCGGCGAGGTTCCTGGTGCGCGCGCCCTGGGTCAGGTTGCCGTGCAGCTCGGTGGCCGGCGTGCCCGCCAGGCCGAGCTGCTTGACGAGCTTGCGCGCCCCGTGCTTGGTCCTGGTGAAGATCAGCACCCGGCCCTCGCCGCTGGCGAGGGTGGCGATGACGCCCACCCGGTCGGCCGGGGTGACGGTCAGCAGGTGGTGGGTGATCTCCGGCGGCTTGGAGTCGGCGTCGACCGAGTGCCGGGCCGGACGGTGCAGGAAGCGACGGGCGATGACGTCGACCGCCCCGTCGAGGGTGGCCGAGAAGAGCATCCGCTGGCCGTCGGCCGGGGTCATGTCGAGCAGCCGCCGCACGACCGGGAGGAAGCCGAGGTCGGCCATGTGGTCGGCCTCGTCGAGCACGGTGATGTCCACGTCGCCGAGCTGGCAGTGGCCCTGCTCGATCAGGTCGGCCAGCCGGCCGGGGCAGGCGACCACGATGTCGGCCCGGTTGCGCAGCGCCGCTACCTGCGGGTTCTGCGACGTCCCGCCGAAGATGGTCGCGACCTTGAGGCCGGCCGAGTGCGCCAGCGGGGTGAGCACGGCGTGCACCTGGGCGGCCAGCTCGCGGGTCGGCACCAGGATCAGGCCGCGCGGGCGGCAGGCCATCGTGTGGCCGTCGGCCAGCCGGGCGACCAGCGGGAGGGAGAAGCCGAGGGTCTTGCCCGAGCCGGTCTGGGCGCGGCCGAGAATGTCACGGCCGTCCATCGCGTCGGGCAGGGTGGCGGCCTGAATCGGGAACGGCTCCGTGATGCCCTGCTTGGCGAGCACGGCCACCAGCGGCGCGGGGACGCCCAGGCTGGCGAAGGTGGGGGTGGAGCTAGGGGCGGAAACGGTGATGTCCTCAGTGGACAGAGCTGACAAGAGATGGTCTCCAGGAATCGGGGGTGGCCGCGTGTCGAAGGCGCCACATTCGTGGAAACCATTTCGCTCACCGAGCGACGAGCGACCGGCGCGCCCTCGTGGCGTCGCCTTTACCGCGCATCTGCGCACCACCAGTCTACCGCACGTGCAGCGGCAGGCGTCGGCCCACGCCAGGGGCGGTTCTGAGGGTCGAAAATTTATGGGGTGTTATGCCGCTTTTAGGGGTTGACACGACACGCGGGTGATGCTCAATCGGCGTGACAAGGCTGCAGGATGGTGTTAAATGAAACAGGTTGTAGTCGAAGTTCGTGCTCGTGTCACAGCGCCTGCGAATTCTGACCGCGGGCGCCGTGGGTCCCTAAGACCCAAGCCTTCCAACGGCAAGCGGTCACAGCAGCCCGGGGATTCACGCCCGTGAAACCCCGATGATCGTCTCAGCATGGAGGAACGCAGTGGCTCAGGGAACAGTGAAGTGGTTCAACGCGGACAAGGGCTTTGGTTTCATCGCCCCCGACGATGGCACGCCGGACGTCTTCGTGCACCACTCCGCGATCGAGGCTGACGGGTACCGCAGCCTCGCTGACAACCAGCGGGTGGAGTACACCCCCGTGCGGGGCGCCAAGGGCCCGCAGGCGGAGCAGGTCCGCCCGCTGTAGTGATTGACGCCGAATAGGCGCCGCCGCGGCCCGGTCAGCCAGGAACCCTCCTGGCGCCCGGGCCGCAGTGTTTCCGGGTACGTTGATGGCAGGCCATCGTCGGGACCGACTGCGATTAGCCTGACCGCGCATGACGACGTCTCGAGGAGCCCCGATGGTGCCCATCCCGCGTGCTTTGCCGCCCGAAGTCGTTCAGCCTTCCGCCGCCGATAGCCCGCGCGGCAGCGACTACGCGGCCCTCTCGCGGGACGTCCGGCAGGCTGGCCTGCTCGACCGCCGGCTGCGTTACTACTGCTGGAAGATCGGCCTCACCGCGCTGGCGCTGGCGGCCGGCTGG
Source organism: uncultured Actinomycetota bacterium (assembly GCA_963836195.1). GTDB lineage: Bacteria > Actinomycetota > Actinomycetes > Streptosporangiales > Streptosporangiaceae > Trebonia. The sequence goes on from CAWIIX010000013.1 coordinate 106,733, forward strand.
ACCGCGTTCGCGCTCATCGGCGACTCGTGGTGGCAGCTGGGCGTCGCCGTGTACCTGGCGGTGGTCTTCGGCCAGCTCGGCTTCCTCGGCCACGACGCCGGGCACCACCAGGTCTTCGCCTCCCGGCGGGCCAACTACGTGCTCGGCGTACTGTGCGGCAACCTCGCCATCGGGCTCAGCTACGGCTGGTGGACGACCAAGCACAACCGGCACCACGCCCACCCGAACACCGAGGGGGCCGACCCGGACATCATGCTCAGCGTGCTGGCGTTCTCCGGCGGCCGGGCGCGGGCCAGCCGGGGCGTCCAGCGACTGGTCTTCCGCTATCAGGCGTGGCTGCTCGGCCCGATGCTGCTGCTCGAGGGGATCGGCCTGCACACGTCGAGCCTGCGGCAGATGACGCGGCCTTCCTGCAAGAACCGCGCCTGGGAGGCGGCCCTGCTCGGCCTGCACGTGGTCGGCTACCTGGCCTTCGTGTTCGTGGTGCTGTCGCCGGTCAAGGCGGTGGTCTTCATCGTCGTCCAGCAGGGGCTGTTCGGCTTGTACCTGGGCGCGTCGTTCGCGCCCAACCACAAGGGGATGCCGGTCCTGGCCGCGAACGACAAGACCGACTTCCTGCGCCGTCAGGTGCTGACCTCGCGCAACGTCAACGGGGGGTGGCTGACCGACTTCGCCCTGGGCGGGCTGAACTACCAGATCGAGCACCATCTCTTCCCTTCGATGCCGCGGCCCAGCCTGCGCCGGTCGCAGGCGCTGATCGCCGCGTTCTGCGCCGCCCGCGACGTGCCGTACTGCCAGACCACCCTGCTCGAGTCGTACTCGCAGGCGCTGCGGTACCTCAACGACACCGGCAAGCTGGCCGGCGGCTCCCCCGTGGCGGCGGCGACCCCGGTGCTGAGCTCGCCCTGACGGTCGCCCGGGTCGCCCGGGGCATCCGGCCGGGCTCCGGGAATGTCTGCCCGGAGCATCCGGCCGGGCTCCGGGAATGTCTGCCCGGGGCGCGGCATTGTCGTCTGTGATGAATGAGAATGAGGGATCGCTCCCGCTCGCGGTGCTGGACTTCGTCGGGATCGAGTACGGCGAGGCTGCGTCCGACGCGCTCGTCGGCGCGGTGGGCATCGCGCAGGCGATCGAGGCGGCGGGCTACCGCCGGTACTGGGTGTCCGAGCACCACAACATGAACAGCCTCGCCTGCAGCGCGCCCGAGCTGCTGACCGCCTACGTCGGCGCCCAGACGTCGCGGATCCGGGTCGGCGCGGCCGGCATCATGCTCCCCAACCACGCCGCGCTGAAGGTCGCCGAGACCTTCCGCACCCTGCTGGCGATGTACCCGGGCCGAGTCGACCTGGCGCTCGGGCGGGCGCCCGGCACCGACCCGCTGACCGCGCACGTGCTCCGCCGCGGGCTGCGGACCGATCCCGCGGCGGAGTTCCCCGGCCAGGTGGCCGAGCTGCTGGCGTTCCTCGGCGACGGGTTCCCGGACGGGCACGCCTACGCGCCGCTGGTGGCGGCGCCGGTGGTGGCGGAGCGGCCGGAGCTGTTCATCCTCGGATCGAGCGGCTACGGGACGCGGTTCGCGGCCGTCAACGGGATGAGCGCCGTGTTCGCCCATCACATGAGCCCCGAGCTGGCGTTCGAGGCGCTGCGCGAGTACCGCCGCGACTTCACCCCGCGCTCGCCGGGGGCCGAGCCCTACTCGGCCATGTCGGTGCTGACCTTCGCCAGCCATGATGACGAGGCCGTGCTCGAGTTCGAGGCGGGCTGGACGCTGACCATGCAGAACCTCCGCCGCGGCGTCCGCGAGCCGATTCGGCCGGAGGCGGTGCGCGAGTTCGCGCAGTCGGCCGAGTTCCGGGCCGGCCGTCACGAGGACGGCCGGATGGTGACCGGCGAGCCTAAGGTCGTCGCCGAGCGGCTGCTCGAGATGAAGGAGCGCGCCCAGGTCGACGAGATCGTGGTCGTCACCCCGAGTCTGGACCGGGCTCGCCGCACCGGCAGCTACGTGGCCGTGGCCGACGCCTGGCGCAGCGCTGCCTGAGTTACCGGGCCACGGCTACTGAGGCACGGCTACTGGGGGACGGCGCTGAGCCGGTGGCCGTGCTGCAGGACCGAGATCATCGCCAGCGTCGACTCCGCCCCCTGGTTGCGATTGCGGCTGTTGACGGCCAGGCCGTCGCAGCCGCCGCCGGTCCGCTCGTCCAGCATCGGGACCCTGGCGTCGTTGTCGCCGAGGAACCAGGCGACGCACAGGCCGACGCCGTCCAGCCAGTCCGCGTCGCCGGTCACCGCCGCCGCCCGGGCGCACGCGTCCGCCAGCGCGGCGACCTCGATCGGGCGCTGCTCGAAGCCGGGGCGCGGCTCGCCCGGGCCCCAGCCGCCGGCCGGGACGACCGACAGGTGCCCGTCGCGGGTCTCGCCCGCCAGCAGCCACTCCAGCATCCGCAGGCCGCCGGCCAGCACGGACTTGCGGTTGAGCTTGTCGCCGACCACGATGACCGCCTCCGCGATCGCGGCGTTGGCGTAGCTCAGCCTCGGCAACGGCCAGGGCCAGGCGGCGTCGCCGGGCGGCTCGCCGATGACGGCGACGGCGTCCTCGAGGAGGCTTCGCGCGCCGTCATGGCCGGGCAGGATGGCGAGCACCTCGGCCGCGCCGAGAACCGCGAACGCCATCGCGTGCGGCAACGGCGAGCGGACCCGGGCGCCGGAGTCGAACAGGGCGAGCGCCTCGCCCCTGATCCCCACCGTCGGGCCGCGGGCGGCGGCGGTGCCGAGACCCCACAGGGCGCGTCCCCAGCAATCGCCGGTGCCGGGCTGGTCGCGCCAGCGCCGGTCGTAGCCGAGCCGGCTGCGGTACCGGCCGTCGGGCGCCTGCGCCAGCGTGAGGAAGTAGAGGTAGCGCCGCGCGAGCGTGACCAGCTCGTCGCGCGGCGACGGCTCGCGGCACAGCACCAGCAGGCCGCGGGCGACGTCGTCGACGCGGTAGCCGTGCTCAACCCGCGGCACGACGCCCTCGGCCTGCTCGAGCAGGCCGACGCGGTCGGTCAGCCTCAGCAGGTGCCGGAACGGCGGGGTCCGCTCGTTCATGCGATTTTGCAACCGAGCACGTCGGCGGTCCCAATCCTCGGCGCCAGGCGCGCCGGACTACCAGGGCCGCAGACGGCGCGAGCTTGACCGCCAGCGTTCGAAGTGCCCCGGCCCTGCTCCCATCATCACACATCAGCGAGGGTGCGTTGACGATGGGGACAGAGCCGGTCACATGGAGTTTGCTAGGAGCCGACGGGCGCCGCCGCCGTCATAGCCACGCACTGGCGCTCGAACTCCTTGACCGCGCCGCTCCTCCAGCCTTCGGCCATGGCTGAGGACATGGGGTCGGGGAAGATGTCCTCCTCGTCCTTCTCCACCCCGTCCCAGATGCCCCGTGCCACCGACGCCGCCGAGGGCTTGGGTATCTGCAGACCCCGCGACATGTCGGTGTCGACCGGGCCGGTCAGGACGGCGTGCACGCTGACGCCGCGTCCGGCTAGCAGCGCGCGCAGTGACTGCGTCAGGGAGAACGCCGCCGCCTTCGAGATCGAGTACCCGGGAATGACCGGGAGGGGGGCCAGGGAGTTCAGCGACAGGTTGTTGACGATGGCTCCGCCGGCCGGGTCAGCTGCGGCAGGAAGGCCTGGGTGACGGCGTAGGGGCCGAAGAGGTTGACGGCGAGCTGGCGCTCGATCACGGATCGGTCGCTCAGGTCGTCGTAGAGCGCGATGCCCGCGTTGTTGACGAGGACGTCGAGCGCTTCGATCGCCTCAGCTGCCGCCCGGATGTCGGCTGCGCTGGTCACATCCAGGGTGACCGGCAGGACGCGCGGATCGGGGTGGGCCCACGGCTCGCGCGTGCCCGCGTAGACCAGCCGCGCGTCCCGGCGGAGGGCCTCATCGACCAGCGCCCGCCCGATGCCGCGGTTGGTTCCGGTGATGAGGACTGCGCTGTTGGCGATTGACGTCATGACAATCTCCTTCTTCGAGTTTCTGCTGTCGGGTCAGGTCAGCGGGGTGAGGCCCGCCGGGGTGAGCAGGTAGGCGTCCCGGTCGTTGCCCGGGTCGGCGGCGAGGTCGAGGACGGACTGGCCGACCTGCTCGACGGTCAGGGCGGGTCCGGTCTTCTCCAGGTAGGAAAGGACGTCCTCGCCGTCCCTGGCGGCGTAGGCCGCGACCGCGGCCGAGCCGAGGTCGGTGGCCGGCGTCAGCTTCGGCAACAGCGAGATGAACCTGATGCCGAGGCCTTCCCGCTCCGACTCGGCGGCCGCGTAGCGGGTGATGAACCTGATGGCGGCCTTGGCGCCGGCGTAGCCGCCGCTGAGCGGCGAGCCGTTGACGGCGGCGCCGCTTGACATGGCGATTACCACGCTGCCGGGGGCTAGCGGCAGCAGCAGCGCCTCGCGGGTCCAGTTGAACGCCTGCTGGACGTCGACCTCCCAGTTGCGGGAGAACGTCTGCCAGGTGTGCCGCTGCAGTGGCCGCGCGAGCGGGCTCGCCCCGGCGTTGAGCACGAGCACGCTCGGCCGGTGCTGGTCGATGAGCTGGCCCGCGCTGACCGGGTCGGCCGCGTCGGCGACGACCGGGGAGAAACTCGGGCCAAGCTCGGCCCGCAGCTCCTCCAGCCTGATCCGGTCGCGTGACACGCCGACGACCTGCGCGCCCGCCTTGGCCAGGGCGGTGGCGATGGCTCGGCCGAAGCCCCGGCTGGCACCGGTCACGAGGACGCTCGCGCCGGAGATTTCGTGCGCTGTCATTGGCTGCTCCCTTGGTTCCAGGTTGCGGTCGGACGGGAGTGCCCGGCCTACTGCAACTGATCCGGGGGCCGCGCGAAACTCATCGCTGCCGCCTCGTGCCGCCTGATGCCGCGGCAGCGGTGAGTTTCGCGCTCCGGCCGGGTCTATACCGGTGACGGGCGCACCCGGCCGTGCGCCCGCGGCGAGACCACCGAGGAGGGGCGATGCGATCGGCGACGACGAAGGAGCTGGGCTACCGACCAACGGAGGTCGGAGGCGACGACCGGTCCGCTGCGATGCTCGGCAGTGCGGACTTCGCCCGGTTGACCGACCCGTTCCGGCCCGAGTTGCTCGCCTACTGCTACCGGATGCTCGGCTCGGTGCACGACGCGGAAGACCAGCTGCAGGAGACCCTGATCCGCGCGTGGCGGTCCTACGGGCAGTTCGAGGGCCGGGCGTCGGTGCGGACCTGGCTGTACCGGATCGCCACCAACAGCTGCCTGCGGGCGCTGGAGAACCGCAGCCGCCGGCCGTTGCCGGCCGGCCTTGGCGGCCCGGCCGACCCGGACGGGCCGCTTGACCCGGCCAGGACCGAGGTCCGGTGGCTCGAGCCCTTCCCTGACGTGCTGCTCGACGCGGAGTCGGCCGATCCGGCCGCGATCGTCACGTCCCGTCAGGATCTGCGGCTGGCGCTCATCGCCGCCCTGCAGTACCTGCCCGGCCGTCAGCGCTCGGTGCTGATCCTGCGCGATGTGCTGATGTGGCGGGCGGCGGAGGTGGCCGAGCTACTTGGAATCTCGACCGTCGCGGTAAACAGCGTGCTGCAGCGGGCTCGCGCGGGGCTACGGGACGCCGGCCCGATGCGGGACGAGGTGCGCGAGCCGACCGACGGGCGGCAGCGGGCGCTCGTCGACCAGTACGCCGCCGCGATCGAGCATGCCGACGTCACTGCCCTGATGCGGTTGCTCCGGGCCGATGCCACCTTCGAGATGCCCCCGGTGCCCGCCTGGTTCCTCGGCCGCGAGCAGATCGGCCGCTTCCTGGCGTCGTACGTCCTGCGCGAGCCGGGCGACCTGCGGACGATCCGGACGTCCGCCAACGGCCAGCCGGCCCTCGCGGTCTACCAGCGCGGCCCCGACGGCCTGCACCGCGCGCACGTCGTGCAGGTCCTCACCTGCACGACGGCCGGCGTCGCGGCCATCGTCGCGTTCAGGAACCCGGACCTGTTCGCCGCCTTCCGCCTCCCCGTGGAGCTAGCGAGATAGGCAATATGGCGTTTCCGTCGCCCCCACGACGGAAACGCCATATCCGTTTAGCGTGGCCATCGGCCAGGCCACGCCCCGCTGACGGCCGGGGTCACGCGAGCTCGCGCAGCGTCTGCATCAGCTGCTGGGCGAGCTCGCCCGGGGTCGTCGCGCTGCTCGACAGGATGCCGACCGGCTCGGCGCTGCCCGGCATCGGGACGTTGAGCTTGCGCAGCCAGCCCCGGTCGAGGTCGAGCTGGACCGTGTGCTGCGGGGTGATCCAGACCGTGTCCGACAGGAGCGTCAGCGCCCGGGCGACCGACACCGACTGCGTCTCGGTCCGGCCCGGCGGCAGCGCGATCCCCTGCGCCTCGAACAGCCCCTCGACGTCGTGCCTGGGGGCGGTGCCGGTGCTGGGGATGACCAGCGGGTAGCTGAGCAGCGAGAGCACCGAGACCGGGCGGCCGGCCGGCGCCAGCCCGGCCAGCCGGTGCTCCGGGCGGGCCACCACGGCCAGCGACTCGGCGTAGAGCAGCTCGAACGAGACGCCGGTCATCATCGCCGGCTCCGCGATCCGGCCGACCGCGAAGTCGGCCTCGCCCGCCCGCAGCGCCGCCAGCAGCTCCGGGTTGTGCCCGGTCTGCACCCGCACCCCCGCGTGCGGGCGACGCGCGCGCAGCCGGGCGATCGCCTGCGCCAGCAGCCCGCCCGCGGCGGTCGGCAGCGCGGCCACGCGCACGACCGGGTAGCGCGGCGGCTCGGCCTCGGTCAGCGCGGCGGCGGCGGAGTCGAGCGCCCGGGTCACGTCGACCGCGTAGCGCAGGAAGCGCTCGCCCGCCGCGGTCAGCCGGGTGCCGGCGCGGCTCCGCTCGACCAGCTGATGGCCGGCCAGCCGTTCCAGCTCGGTCAGCGTCTTGGAGACGGCGGGCTGGCTGAGATGGAGTCGCTCGGCCGCGCGGGCCAGGGTCCGCTCCTGGGCGACGACCACGAAACAGCTGAGGTGCCTGAGGCGGATACGCGACAGGGCGGCGGATGCTGCCAACCCGCTGCGATCACCCGACTGCGGCACGGAATCGCGGACTTCCATAACCTCAGATTAAGAATTGATGATCAACAAGTCAATTTACTTCACCTGAAAGAAACTATAGAGTCACATATGACGCAACCGGCACGTTCGCCAGAGAGAACCCTTTCGTTACTGGACGGAGGGGGGCGACTACAAGCCGTGTAACGCGCCGAACGACCGCGGGGCATCTGTGGAGGCGAATATGGCCCGGATCATCGGCGGCGTGGCGACATCGCACACGCCGACCATCGGCTTTGCCTATGACCAGGACAAGCAGGACGACCCCGACTGGGCGCCGATCTTCCAGGCGTTCGAGCCGGTCTCGGCCTGGTTCAGGGAGAAGCAGCCGGACGCGATCGTCTACATCTTCAACGACCACGTGACGTCGTTCTTCTTCGACCACTACTCGGCGTTCACGCTCGGCATCGGCGAGGAGTTCCCGGTCGCGGACGAGGGCGGCGGCGCCCGGCGGCTGCCGGCCGTGCCGGGCAACCCGAAGCTGGCCGCGCACATCGCGCAGAGCCTGGTGACCGACGAGTTCGACCTCTCCTACTTCCAGGACAAGCCGCTCGACCACGGGTTCTTCTCGCCGATGTCGGTGCTGCTCGACCACGCCGACGGCCGCTGGCCGACCACGATCGTGCCGCTCCAGATCGGCGTGCTGCAGTTCCCGATCCCGACCGCCGCCCGCTGCTACAAGATGGGCCGGGCGCTGCGCCGCGCGATCGAGTCCTACCCCGACGACATCACGGTCGCGATCGTCTCCACCGGCGGGCTCTCGCACCAGGTGCACGGCGAGCGGGCCGGCTTCAACAACCCGGAGTGGGACGCCGAGTTCCTCGAGCGGTTCACCGACGACCCGGCCTCGCTGCTGGAGATGACCCACGCGGAGTACGCCGAACTCGGCGGCTTCGAGGGCGCCGAGGTCATCATGTGGCTGATGATGCGGGGCGCGCTGTCGGACAACGTAGACGTGGTCAGCAGCTCCTACTACCTGCCGTCGATGACCGGCATCGCCACCCTGGTGCTCGACGACAAGGGCGGCAAGACCCCCGAGTCGGTTCGCGAGCGGCACCGCGAGCGAATGGCGCTCCAGCTCAAGGACTCGGTCAGGCTTTCCGGCACCTACCCGTTCGACATCGCCGCGAGCGTGAAGGCGTACCGGATCAACAAGTTCCTGCACGCGATGATCGACCCCGAGCACCGCGAGCAGTTCATCGACGACCCGGAGACCGCGTTCAAGCAGGCCGACCTCACCGAGGAGGAGAAGGACCTGATCAGGAACCGCGACTGGCAGGGGATGATCCACTACGGCGTGATCTTCTTCATGCTGGAGAAGCTGGCCGCCGTCAGCGGCGTCTCCAACCTGCACGTCTACGCGGCGATGCGGGGCGAGACGCTCGAGGAGTTCCTCAAGACGCGCAACACCCAGGTGATCTACTCGGTCGCGGGGAACGACGCGGGCAAGAACCTCGGCGCGCCCGCGTCCGCCGCGCGCTGAGGAAGCGGCGAAACTGCGGGCTGAAACCGGGGTCCGTTCGGGAGAAAAGATTTTGATCTCGAACGGACCCTGGCTTTGCCTTTCCCGCATATTGGAACACCTGCGCGAGCGGGCGGCTGGGGCCGGACGCGTCTAGGTGCCGCGAATTTATTCATGTATGTTCCGTTTGTGCCCGACAATCCGACGCTGATCCCGACGCTGGCCGGGTCCTACTACACAGACCCCGACGTGTTCGAGCGCGAGCAGCTGGCGATCTTCGAGGGCGACTGGCTCTGCGTTGCGCGGTCCGGCGACATCGGCCGGCCCGGGCAGTTCCAGACCGTCCAGGCCGGCCGTGAGAGCGTGCTCGTGGTGCGGCAGCGCGACGGCGGGCTGCGGGCGCTGCTCAACGTCTGCCGGCATCGCGGCGCGCGCGTTTGCACCGAGGAGTCCGGGCAGGTCAGCCGGTATCTTCGCTGTCCCTATCACGCGTGGTCGTACGAGCTCGACGGGCGGCTGGCGGCGGCACCCAACCTGGCCAGGATGCCGGACATCGACCGGTCCGAGCGCGGTCTGGTGGCGGTCGCCGCGCGCGAGTGGCTGGGGTACGTCTGGGTCTGCCTGGCCGAGAGCCCGCCGCCGTTCGAGGAGCGGGTGATGGGCGCGGTCTCCGGCCGGCTGGGCACGCTCGAGGCGATCGACGCCTACCGGCTCGAGTCGCTCGCGGTCGGGCGGCGGATCGTCTACGACGTGGCCGCCAACTGGAAGCTCATCGTCGAGAACTTCATGGAGTGCTACCACTGCGCCACCATCCACCCGGAGCTCGTCAGCGTGCTGCCCGAGTTCGCCGGCGGCTACGCCGCCCAGTACTACGTCGGGCACGGCGCGGCCTTCGCCGACCGGGTGGCCGGGTTCACCGTCGACGGCTCGTCGGGGTTCGGCCGGCTGCCGGGGCTGTCGGACGACCAGGACCGGAAGTACTACGCGATCACGATCAGGCCCCAGGTCTTCATCAACCTGGTGCCGGACCACGCGATCGTGCACCGGATGACCCCGCTCGGCCCGGACCGGACGACGGTGATCTGCGACTGGCTGTTCGCCCCGGACGTGATCGACGCGGGTTCCGACGTGTCGTTGTCGGTCGAGCTGTTCGACCGGGTGAACCGGCAGGACTTCGACGCCTGCGCGCGGACCCAGCCGTCCATGTCATCGCGCGCGTACCGGGACGGCGGGGTGCTGGTGCCCAGCGAGCACCACATCTCCGATTTCCACGCCTGGCTTCGCGCCCGCCTGGCCTAGCGCGCCAGGACTTCATTTGCACTCGCCGCGGCCTACTTAGCGACACCTCACCCGTAGACCCGTGTACCTCCTGGTTTGCCGTTACCACTAAAATCAGGGACCACCAGATGATGCCCTGGGGTGGAGGCGCGGGCCTTCCGAACCGCTGCTGTGCCGCGGCTGATGGCTTCTAGCTCCGATCACGAGTCCCCGAGGAGTTCTCCCGCGTGCCTGAGCCAGCCGCCGACTTGACCGAATCCGGCGTCCCCGGCGCGAGCGCGATCCGGCCGGCCCGACGGCGGCCGGTTGCGCTGCCGAGGACAGACCGGCGAGAGGTGACGGCGGTCTTCGCCGGCGGCGCGCTCGGCACGCTGGCGCGGGCGGCGCTGGCGGAGGCGTTCCCGCACTCGGCGACCGCCTGGCCGTGGCCGACGTTCGCGGTCAACATCGTGGCGGCGTTCCTGCTCGGCTACTTCGTGACCCGGTTGCAGGAGCGGCTGCCGCTGTCGTCCTACCGGCGGCCGCTGCTCGGCACCGGGCTATGCGGCGGGCTGTCCACGTTCTCGACGATGCAACTCGAGATCGTGAAGATGATCGACGCGCACGCGTGGGGTCTCGCCGCAGGCTACGCGGCGGCGTCCATCGCGGCTGGCTACGCGGCCATCCAGCTGGCGACCGCCATGGTCAGAAGGGTCCGGGTGCGAGTCCGATGAACGTGCTGGTCTGGGCCGCGGTCGTGGTCATCGGCGGCGCCGGGTCGCTGCTCCGGTTTTACGCCGACGGGCTGATCTCCTCCGTGGCCGGGCGGGATTTCCCGCTCGGCACCATGGTGATCAACGTGTCCGGGGCGGTCGTCCTCGGCCTGCTGAGCGGGCTGGCGCTGAGCTCTTCGCAGTACCTGCTGCTCGGCACCGCCGCCGTCGGCTCGTACACGACCTTCTCCACCTGGATGCTGGAGACGCAGCGGCTCACCGAGGAGCGGCAGCACCGCAAGGCGGTGCTCAACATCGTCGTCAGCCTGGCGCTTGGCATCGGCGCGGCGGCGTTCGGACGGCTGATCGGGATGCACCTGTGAACGAGGACGCCCTGAAGCTCACCAGCTACTTCGGCGAGCGCCAGCGGATCGCAGGCAACGGCTTCGCCGCCGATGCGCTGCTCGACCTGTACGGGCAGCGGGGAATCGCGACCAGCATTCTGCTGCGCGGCGCGGAAGGGTTCGGCGCCAGGGCCAGGCTGCGCACCGACCGGTCGCTGACCCTGTCGGACGACCTGCCGCTGATCGCGGTCGCGGTGGACACCCGGCCCCGCATCGAGGGGCTCCTCGAGTCGACCTCGGGCCTGCTCCGCAGCGGGCTGGTCACGCTGGAGCGGGCCCGGCTGCTGACCGGCGACATTGAGGCGGTCGCCCCGAGCGCGGCGCCCGACGACGAGACCAAGCTGACGGTCTACCTCGGCCGCCAGGAACGCGTGTACCGCGTCCCCGCCTTCGTGGCCGTGTGCGACCTGCTGCACCGGCGGGGCGTCGCCGGCGCCACCGCGCTGCTCGGGGTGGACGGCACCGCGCACGGGAAGCGGCAGCGGGCCGCCTTCTTCAGCCGCAACGCGGGAACTCCGATGATGGTCATCGCCGTAGGCTCGGGCCGGCGGATCGCACAGGTGCTGCCTGAGCTCGGCGGGCTGCTCCGCCAGCCCCTGCTGACCCTCGAGCGCGTCCGCATCTGCAAGCGCGACGGCGAGCTGCTCTGCCGCCCGCCGTCGGCGGCCGAATCGGTACCGTCCGCCGACGCGACCGGGCTGCCGCTGGCGCGCAAGCTCATGGTCTACACCTCGGAGGCGGCGCTCCACGACGGCCAGCCGATCCACCGCGCCATCGTCCGCCGACTGCGGACGGCCGGGATCAGCGGCGCGACGACGCAGCGGGGCATGTGGGGCTTCCACGGCGATCACCCACCGCACGGCGACCGCCTGCTTCAACTCGGCCGGCACGTCCCCGCGCTAACGATCGTGATTGACACGCCCGAGCGTATTCAGACGGCGTTCGACCTCATCGATGACCTCACCGCCGAGCATGGCCTCGTTACCTGCGAGACGGTCCCCGCCATCCGCCCGGTCGGCGGCGGGCACGCGCTGGCGGGACGATCCGCCTCCGGATGAGGCGGGGCGGCCAGGCGGGGCTAGTCGGCGGCGGCCTGCGGACGTAATCTTGCGGCAGCCGGATGACGCCCTGGATCGGAGCGCGCCTGTGGACGAGGAGTGCACGGTACTGACCTGCTATCTCACCGAGTGGCAGCGCGCGGAGGGGGTGCCTTCAGGTGAGGCTCTCCTTGGTCTCTACGCCCGACGGAGGTTCGCGACCAGCATCGTGCTGCGCGGCATCGAGGGGTCCGGGCGGCAGCAGCTGCGGGCCGGCCGGTCGCCGCCGCAGGCGGCGGTGTCGGCGCTGACCGCGATCGCGGTCGATACCCGCCCCGACATCCAGGCGGTGGTCGACGAGACGCTGCGACTGGCCCGGCCTCGGCTGGTCACGATCGAGCGGGCGCGCCTGCTGTCGGGCGAGATAGAACAGGTCCGGCTGGGCGAAGAACCCGGGGACGCCACCAGGCTGACCGTGTACTGCCGGCAGCGGGATCGCGCCTACCAGATACCGGCCCTTGAGGCGGCCTGCGAGCTGCTGTACCGTCGCCGGATCGCCGGGGCCACGGTGCTGTCCGGCATCGACGGCGCGAACGGCGCCTCTGGTGCCGACGGCGCCGACCCCGGGCCCGCGCGGGGTCGGCACGCTCCGTTTCTCCGTCGCGACGCCGACGCTCCTGTCATGGTGGTCGCCGTCGGCGCCGGGGACCGGATCGCGATGCTGCTTCCCGAGCTCGGCGCCATGTTCCGCCGCCCGCTGATGACGATCGAGAAGGTCCGGCTGTGCAAGCGAGACGGGCTGTTCGTCAGCCGGCCCGAGACCGCCCGCGGCACGGTCGACGCCGGGGCGGGCATGACCGCGCAGTTCAAGCTGACGGTCTACACCTCCGAGGCCGCGCGCCACGACGGCCACCCGGTGCACCGGGCGATCATCGCGAGCCTGAACTCGGCCGGGATTAGCGGGGCGACCACCGTCCGCGGTATCTGGGGCTATCACGGCGATCACGCTCCGCACGGCGAACATTTCCCACGGCCGGCCCGCCACGTTCCCGTCGTGACGACGGTGATCGCCACCGCCGAGCAGATCTCGGCCGCGTTCGACGCGATCGATCCGCACACCGCCGAACGCGGCCTGGTGACCGCGCAGGCCGTGCTGGCGGCGCGGCCGACGGCCGACGCCTCCTCGTCCGCGTTACCGCCGGGCGCCGATCCCGGCGGGCCGACACGACGACCGCCGCCGCCATCGGCAGGACCGCGACACGCACCGCGCGCGCAACGCGCCCCCGGCAGGCCGTCAGCCTTGTCCGCGTTCTGCCTCAGCCTTGAGCCCGGCCGCCAGGATGAAGGCCGCGCTGGGCGCAGAGCCCCAGCTCAGGGTCCGGAGGAAGTCATCCGGACTGACCAGGCGGCGCTCGTCGATCTCGTGCTGCGGATCCCAGCTCAGGAGCTCGACCCGGGCCCAGAAGCGGGTCTGGTAGTAGCGCCAGGGCCCGGTCGGGTTCTCGGGATCGTCAACCCGCTGGCAGCCGATGTAGCGGCTCTCGAGCACGCGGGCGCAGCCTTCCTCCATCACCTCCCTGACCAGGCAGTCCTCCAGCGTCTCACCGGGCTCGACCCCGCCGCCGAGCAGGTTCACGTACCGCTTGCCCTCGAATTCGCCTGCGCCAAGGACGATCATCCCGGCGTCGGTGAAGCAGATGCCGTAGGCCTGAGTGGAGTGCGGCGGTTCCGGCCGGAACGGTGGATCGAACCAGGTATACGTCACCTGGCGCCCGTGATCGGAGATCTCCTGGACGGATCGCGCCTCAGGTTCGGCCAGGCCTCGTGACCAGCCGCCGGGCGGCATGACGCGTTCCACAGCCCCTGACCTTACGGGAATTCAGTCGCCGGCGCAGGACGGACCTCAGCTCGGGCAGTGCAGCTGCCTGAGCCTGCTCGGAGTGAGCGGCGGATGACGCCATACGGCCTCGGCCGAGCGCTGCGGAAGCGAGCAGGTGATGTCCATCCGGTGCGGGGTTTCCAGGAAGATGACCTCCACGCGCATGGTCTGATCGTCGAGCCAGCCGCCGGAGGCGGCCACCGGGATGGTTTCGCCGTGGCGGTCGACGGGGTCAGAGACGGCCCACCCGCCGTTGCCGACGGGAAACGGGAGTGCGTTGTCGGGCTCGATCAGGCTGATCTGCCAGCCGTCGGCCTCCGGCGCCACCTCGATGGACGTCACGAACGGGCGAGCTTCGAGGGAGGAAGGGAACGGCTGGGCCTCGGTGTCGGCGGTGCTGCCGGCGATGGCGAATGCACCGGCCCACCGGTCCCAGTCGGCCGGGGCCGGCGCTCCGGGGCAGGCCGCCAGCTCGAGGCTGGCCAGGCGGGCATCGAGCCGCTCCTGCGCGGCGGCGTCGGGTGAGTCGGAGCCGAGGCCGGGGAGCAGGTGCTCCCACATCGCGTCGAGCAGGGCCGGCATGGCGAGCGTGTAGGCGGTGGTGACGATCACCGTGTCCTGTTCCGGCAGGATCACGCAGAACTGCCCGAAGGCTCCGTCGCCGCGGTACCCGTGCCGGGACATCCAGAACTGGAACCCGTAGCCCTGCCCCCAGTCACCCGGTCCGCCCTCGACCGCGTTGCCCACCTGCTCCGACGTCGCTTCCGCGACCCACTCCGGCGGGATCACCTGGGCCCCCTCCCATCGGCCGCCCTGCAGGTACAGCAGCCCGAGCTTGGCGACGTCCTCGGTGCGGGCGTGCAAGCCGCTGAAGCCCTGCTCGCGCCCGGGCGGGAAGGTGAACCAGCCGACGTGCCCGATGCCGAGCGGGTCGAACAACCGGGGCCGCAGATAGCGGGTCAGGGACATTCCCGCGTTCCGCTGGATGATGCTGGCGAGCGTGTACGTGCAGGGCTGGCTGTAGGCGAAGACGCTGCCGGGATCACGATCCGGCGGAATCAGCAGGAACCCGCGGACCGGCTCTTTCCGGTCCCGCTCGAGCGCCTCGCCCAGCATCTCCCTGGTGTGGCCGGCCGCCATCGAGGCGACGTGCCTGACCTTCATCGAACGGCTGACCGGGTCGGTGATGTCCGCCGCGAACTCGGGGAAGTGCGAGATGACGGTGTCGTCTAGGTCGAGCAGCCCCTCCGCCTGCGCGAACGCCGCCGCGGTGGAGGTGAAGCTCTTGCTCAGCGAGTACAGCAGCTGTGGCCGGCCAGCGCTGTAGGGCGCCCACCACCCCTCGGCCACCACCCGTCCGTGCCGCACCACCATCAGGCTGTGCATCTCGATGTCGGGGCGCTCGTCGAGGGCGTCAAGAAGGCGGAGGATCGCGGCCGGATCGACCCCGTTGTCGGCCGCTTGGCCGCGCGGCAGAGAGCTAGGCATACGGTGAGATTAGCCCGGCCGGTCGCGATGACGCGGCGGCCGGCTTCAGCGTCACATGTCGTTCCCGCTGCTCCCGGGCCGGGCGAGCGCGCTCGCGTGAACGGCGGGCCGAAATCGTTTTTCCCAGCTGCCGCGCGTGTCCGCCTTAGGCCGTTACGATCGGAGAGTGACCGTCCCCGATCGCTCTGCCACGCCCGCCGGCCGCCCCTCCGTCGCCGAGGCGCACTCCATCATCACGTCGCTCGCCGACACCGCCCGCTCCGGCCCCGACCCGCTGGCCACCCGCGAGGACGCGGCCGGCTGGCTCCGCGCGGCGGGCCTGTTCCCGGCCGGCGGCGACGCGACGCTGAGCGGCTCGGAGCACGGCGCCCTGCTCCGGCTGCGCGACTCGCTGCGCGACGTCCTCGCCGCCCGGGCCGAGCGGCGGCCCGACGAGGACGCGGCCGCCCGGCTGACCAGGGCGCTGGCCGACGGGCGGCTGGTTGTCACCATCGACCCGGACGGCTCGGCCTGGCTCGCCAGTTCCGCCCGCGCGGTCTACTCCAACCTGGTGGCCGCCATCGCGATCGCGGTAGCCGGAGCGCTGGGGTAGAACCAGGGTCCGTTCGAAAATTCAAAAGATTTTCCCCGGACGGACCGTTGCTCCGCCCGGACAGCCCGGCAGCGGCCTCAAGCGCGCGGAGGCGAGAGGGAAGATACAGCCGGGGAATGAGCGCTGGTCCCATGCGTTATACGGGACGTACGCGCTTGTCCCCCAGAAACCGCTGAAGGAGCGAAGATGAGCACCGTCGCACTGACCGAGGAGACGTTCGAAGAGGTCGTCACCAAGGAGGGCATCACGCTCGTCGACTGGTGGGCGTCCTGGTGCGGGCCCTGCCGGATGTTCGGGCCGATCTTCGAGGCCGCGAGCGAGACCCACAGCGACATCACGTTCGGCAAGATCGACACCGAGGACCAGCAGGGGCTCGCGGGCGCGGCCAAGATCACCTCGATCCCCACGCTGATGGCCTTCAGGGACGGCGTGCTGGTGTTCTCCCAGGCCGGCGCGCTTCCGGCGGCGTCACTGGAGAAGCTCATCGAGGCCGTCAAGGGCCTCGACATGGACGACGTGCGCGCCCAGCTCGCGGTGCAGCAGCGCGAGGATGCGCCGGACCAGGCCTGAGCTCCCGGTCCGGCGCCGCCCTCGGCGGTCAGTTCAGGCCGAAGCCGTCGAACTCGCCGTTCCTGACGCCGCCGAGAAAGGCATGCCACTCGTCCGGCGTGAACCGCAGGACCGGTCCGGCCGTGTCCCGGCTGTTGCGGACGCCGATCTCGCCGCCGCGCAGGTCCGCCACCTCGACGCAGTTGCCGTTGGCAAAGCTCAGCGAGCTTTTGATCCAGGTGTCAATTTTCGTAGCCCGTACCGGGCGGCTTCCCACCATTGGGGTTCCCACGGTGTCCCTTCGCTGACATGAGTTCCACGGCTGCGTTTCTCGCAGCCGTCGCGGCCGGGACGGTGAGCCGCCGGGGGCTTACGGCTCACCGTCCCCGCCCAAGCCCCTGCGGGCATGTGCGCCGCCCGTGCGACAGCGGGCGGTGACTCCGGTGTGGAATCGCGGGATCGTCACACCCGTGGCCAGCAGGGGAGCAAAGTGCCCGACCCAGCTGCGGTTCAGCCGCTAGGTTGGACTGGCAAGCGGGCCAGCTTCCGTGCGCCTCTGCTCTCGTTCGGTCGCGCCCGTTGCCGCTTGACCTTTGCTATAAGAATGGTGCTGCAACTTTCAGCGCAAGACATCGGTCAGCTGCCGTATTTCGAAGTCGGTCGACCAAGCAGCCCGTCTCCCTGTAGCTTCTGCACCACTTCAGGCGCCCGTGACGACGATGCGAGCAACGGAGCGGGGTGTGTCCGCCAGGCGCGGGGCTGCCCGGGGGCGGGCGCGGCCCGGGAACGCGAAAGCGGGCTCCCTGAGGGGGGAACCCGCCTTTTCGCGCTAGTACAACGTGGGCCTATCAGCTGCCAAAGCGGTCGAATTCACCGTTCCTGACGCCACCGATGAACGCGTGCCACTCGTCGGGCGTGAACCGCAGGACCGCCCCTGCCGCCTCCCGACTGTTGCGAACACCGATCTCGCCGCCGGACAGGTCCGCCACTTCCACACAGTTGCCGTTGGCGAAACTGAGCGAGCTCTTCACCCACTCTGGCTGACTACCGAGCGTAGACATAGTCACGCTACCCCTCACTGATTGGTGTGCTTCCCTCACACACGGCTACCAACAAAAGGACCAAGAGTAACCGCATGCGCAGATTAACAGCACCACAGGCACCATGGACCTGCTTTAACCCAACCGGCACTACGGGGCCAGCCAAGCGCCGCCCAGCCCCTAATTAGTCAAAAATTCACATAAGTATTTGAAAAGAACATTGGCCCACGCCAATTGCGCTTAGCGGGTATCCGCGCCGGGTGTGGAGACCTGTCAGCTACGCCATCGACAGCGTCTATTGGTGTCGGTGGCGTAGGTGACAGGCTGGCGAACCTGTCGATGGCGTAGTCGACAGGATGCGGGGGCTGGGACGCCGGAGGTGAGGACGTCGGAGGTGAGGACGTCGGAGGTGAGGACGTCGGAGGTTAGGAGGCGGCCGTGGCCTGGGGGGCGGCGACCCGGGGGGCCCAGCGGGATTCGGCGGTTTCCAGGATCAGCTTCCTGGAGTCGGCCGGGGAGAGCGCGGCCTCGGTCAGGGTCCGGAACGCGACCCGGTGCAGGTGGGTCTCGCGCTCGCCCTCGAGGATGAAGCCGCTGCGCATCTGCTCGGTCGAGACGACGTCCTGCAGCACCGCGTCGCCGTCGGCCTCGAAGCCGAACAGCACGAACGATTCCCCGATGACCGTGTGCTGGGCGTCGAGCGGCAGGATCTGCAGCGTCATGTTGGGCCGCTCGCACTCGCGCGCCAGCCGCAGCAGCTGGTCGTGCATCACCGCGTCGGTGCCGATGCGCCGCAGGAGGACCGACTCGTCGAGCACGACCGAGATCTTGAGCCCGAGCCGGTCGAGCACCTGCTGGCGGCGGAGGCGGACCCGGACCAGCCGGGTGACATGGGACGGCGCGATCGGCTCGACCCGGTCGTAGCTGTCGATGATGTGCCGCGCGTAGCCCTCGGTCTGCAGCAGCCCGGCGACCACGTCCACGTGCCAGATCGCGACCGCCGTGGCCTCGTGCTCGAGGCCGATGAACTGCTGGTAGTCCTCCGGTACGGAGTCGGCGAACTCCTCCCACCAGCCCTTCTGGGAGGCGTCCTGGGCGAGCGCGAGCAGCATCTGGCGGTGCGCGCCCTTGACCGCGTAGTAGTCGAGCAGCCGCTCGACCTCCCGCGGCCGCAGACCGGTCTTGGCCCGCTCGTACCGGCTGATCTTCGAGGGCGACCAGCGGAGATTGCGGGCCACCGTCTCCCCGCTGACTCCCTTCGCCTCGCGCAGCGACCGCAGCTCGGCGGCGAGCCGGAGTCGGCGAACCGTCGGGGATCCTTCTTCGACCAACGGGCGCGCCTCCTTCCGGCTTCCGGGCTGTGGACAGACACGTGGTGCGTCTCTTGAATATTTCACGGAAAGAATTGCCGAAACCAGTAGATCAGCCTATATCTTCCCCCAAGTGATCCGATCGTGTCTACGCACGCACTTGCGTATGGCACGGATGACAAGGAAGAGATAGCAGTCACCGGAGTGACTGGCGGTAAAGCACACGGGCAAAGCAGCGGCCCGCCGTCGATTGAGTAATCGACGGCGGGCCGCTGACCGGGCGCGCTAGATCACGCGTGGTAGACGTAGGCGTTACCGGTGGACGCCACCGAGGTGGCGGCGGGAGCGACCGAGGTCATTGCGGCCACCGCGGGGGCGGCGACGAGCGACCCGATGGCGCCGATCGTGAGGATTACGGGGGCGATGATGGTGCGTCGAATGCGCATGATTCCTCCATGCGTAAAGCCGTGGCCAGCAGCCCGCCACCCGGCTCAGGCGGCCCGCTCGGCACGGCACGTCTGCCGCGTCGATCATCGCCAGCGTTGGGCTGATTACATAATGTAGCGTACGTTAACTTATCGTATGGACGCAAGGGGTAGTCGATATATTACTTTGCGTTATTTCGCGCTCGATCTCCGCCGGCCAGCGGCGGAACCTGTCCCCTGATTCCAGAGTGACTGCTGATCCGGGACGGGCCACTTGGTTAGGCCGGTCCCCATTGGCATCAGCTGGCCACTATCGCGATTCACGTGCACCGCTTGACTGGCGGTCCTGTGGTGACGGAAACGGCTGCGAGGTGCCCGGGCGCCGCCGCCAGCTAATGGGAAATAATAATTTTTAAACTCTTCCTAGAAAATTTTCAGCTATCAAATTACCAAAGCCAGCAGCCCGCCAGCCGATCGGGGGATCGGCGGCAGGCGGCTGGCCGGGCTCTTTATTTCACCCGTGGTAGACGATGACGTCCGGCGAGGCACTGCCGACGGCGACAGCGGAAGTGGATGAGGCGACGGCGGTCAGGGCGGTCACTGCTGGGACTGCCACGAGCGACCCGACGGCGCCGATCGTGAGGACGAGGGGTGCAATTACGTTACGCCGAATGCGCATGATTCCTCCATGCGTTTACCGAGGTCAACTGCCCCTTGACCTGGCTCCGGCGGCGGCCCCCACGAACTTCCTCGTCCGTGTTCTTCATTCACCAGTCAATGGCTGCTTACATCCCTTATACTGACATATAGAGTGCGCAAAACCAAAAAACAAAAAGGGCATCAAGTTTGCTAACGAAATTTGCGATAATATTGCCTGTATTGATGCACATCAATTGTCGATAAGACGTGTGCTGCACATTTCACTGCAACTTTCACCGCACATTACAAAAAGATAATGCGACGTCATCGCGAGCCGTGGATGGCCATTCGCCGAATTAATGTCCTAAAACGTTCTGCTTGTTCGGTAGATGCGCAGCTAGTACGCTTCGTTCTATGCATCCGGTAACCCCGGCCGGCGTGCTGGCCGGACGTGCTAACGAGCTGGCGCTGCTCGATGGGCTATTGAGAGATCTCGCCCGGGGCAGTGGCAACGCCGTGCTCATCGAGGGCGAGCCCGGCATCGGCAAGACCGCACTCGTCCGGGCCGCGCTCGCTGCCGCCGCCCCGGGGCTCCAGCCGCACGCGGCCGCCCACCACGGTCCTGCGGTGGGCTGCCAGGTCTTCTGGGGAGCCGGGGACGAGCTCGGCCAGGAGCTGCCGCTGCATCCGTTCCTCGACGCGCTGCAGGTCCGGGCGCCGTCGACTAACGCCCGGCGAAGCGCCATCGCCGGCCTGCTGCGGGGCGAGGTCGCCACCGACCGCGGCGCCGACGTGCCGGCGCTGCTGGCCGAGCAGCTCATCGCGCTCACCATCGACGAGACCAGCGTGCAGCCGGTGGTGCTGATGATCGATGACCTGCACTGGGCCGACCTGGCCACCGTCAAGCTCTGGGGCCGGCTCGCGAGGACCGCCCACCAGGTGCCGCTGCTGCTCATCGGCGTGACCCGTCCGATCCCGCAGCGGGAGGACCTGTTCGCGCTGCGCCGCGCGGTCGACGATGAGCATCGGGTCCAGCTCGGCTCGCTCGCGCAGGCCTGCGGTGGCCGAGCTCGTCGGCACGCTGGCCGGCGGCCGGCCGGATACCGGCCTGCTGCGCCTCGCGGCCGGAGCGGCGGGCAACCCGCTCTACCTGACCGAGATGCTGGCCGCCCTCGCCCGGTCAGGTGCCATCACGGTCACGCCGACGGGCGCCGCCCAGCTCGCGGACGGCGCCGTGCCCGACTCGCTTCCCGGCGCGATCGCGGACCGGCTCGGGTTCGTCTCCGCGCCGACGAGGGAGGTGCTCCGCGCGGCGGCCCTGCTCGGCGTCCAGTTCGAGATCACCGACCTCACCGCCGTGCTCGGCCAGACCGTAGCCGCCCTGGTCCCGGCGCTCGACGAGGCCCGGGCGCTCGGAGTGCTGACCGATTCCGGCGTCGGCCTCGCGTTCCGGCACCCGCTGATCAGGGAGGCGCTCTACGCCGAGATGCCCGCCTCGGTGCGCGCGGCCTGGCACCGCGACGCCGGGCACGCGCTCGCCTCGGCCGGGGCCGCGCCGGACCGGGTGGCCAGGCAGCTGCTGCGCGCGCTGGGCGGCTCGGGTTCCGCCGCCCGCGACACTGCGGGCACGTCCGATCTCCTGACCGACGAGATCGAGCGTCGGCAGAACGGAACCAGCCCGGCTCCGGCAGGCGCGGCCGGGCGTGGCCATCGACATCGAGCGGCCGCCGACCGGGCCGGACTCGGCCTGGGGATCGGGGCCGGTGGACGAGTGGATGATGGACTGGCTGGCGGCCTCGGCCGACTCGCTGGTCGGCCAGGCGCCCGCGGTGGCGGCGGAGCTGCTGGCGCAGGCGGTCGGCAGCATCCCGGCCGGGTCCGGCAAGCACGGCTGGCTGGCCGGCCGGCTGGCCGACGCCCTCTACCGGACCGGTGACCGGGCGGCGGCGGTGCGGGTGGCGGAGCGGGCGCTCGGCCACGCGGTCGACCCCGACCTGGTGGTGGACCTGCACTGGACGCTGGCCCAGTGCCGGATGCTGGCAGGCACCGGGGCCGAGTCCCTCACGACCCTCGACCGGGCGCTTGCCTCACCCACCTTGTCGGCCAAGCACCGCGCCCGACTGCTGGTGCTGGCCGCGCGCACCTATCTGCTACCTCGGCGAGCTGGACGCGGCCGACCGGGAGGCCGACGGCGCCCTCGTGTCGGCCCAGGAGGTCGATGACGCCTGGGCGACGGGCTGGGCGCTGCACGTGCTGGCGATCGGGGCGACGATCCGGTGCGACCTGACCGACGCGCTGCCGCTCTATGATCGCGGTCTGGCCGTGACCGAGACCGACCCGGGGCTGACCGATCTCGGGCTGCTGCTGCAGATCAACAAGGCCGCCACCCTGTTCAACCTCGACCGGCACGACGAGGCGCTCACCACCGCCGAGCGCGCCCGGCAGCTCGCGGACCAGGTCGGCACGACCGTCCGGATCGGCCAGGCGCACGGCATCCTCAGCCAGCTGTTCTTCGAGACCGGCCGATGGGACGACGCGCTGGCCGAGATCGAAACCATGCCGACGGACCTGAAGGAGCCGGTCGCGGCCAGCGACGAACTCGGCATAACCGCCACGATCAAATTCCACCGGAACGAGCCCGCGGTAGCGCGCGACTACCTGGCCGCCGCCGAGCCGCACGCCGCGTCGCGTCGGTCAGCAGTCCATCCCGCCGCTGATCCTGGCCAGGTCGCTGGACCGGGAGCAGGCGGGCGACCTCCCCGGCGCACTGGCCGTGCTCACGGCCGCGTTCGACGGCAGCCCCGACGACCTCGGGGCGGTCGAGGACCTGCTGATGGACGCGGTCAGGCTCGCGCTCATGTCCGGAGACAAGTCCGCCGCGCAGACGCTGGCCGGGCACGCGGCCGCGCTCGCCGACGGCTCGCAGATACCGCACCGGCAGGCCAACGCCCTGTACGGCCGGGGCATGGTCGACCGGGACGCCGCCACCCTGCTCGAGGCCGCGCAGCGCTACGCCGACGCCAGCCGGCCGCTTCCCCGGGCCAAGGCGCTCGAGGCAGCGGCCGAGTGCCTGGTCGAGGCCGAGGACCGCACCGGCGCGCGGCTGGCGTTCGAGCAGGCGATGGAGGTGTACGAGTTCCTCGGGGCCGAGGCCGACCTGAACCGGGTGCAGGCCGAGTTCCGCGGCTACGGGATCAGGCGCGGGCCGCACAGCAAGCACCGGCGGGCGCAGAGCGGCTGGGAGTCGCTGACCGACGCCGAGCTCAAGGTCGCGGCGTTCGTCGAGGAGGGGCTCTCCAACCCCGACATCGCCGCCCGGCTGATGCTGTCGCGCCGCACCGTCGCCACCCACGTCTCGCACATCCTCAAGAAGCTCGAAGTCGCTACCAGGACCGACATCGCCCGCGAATCGGCGTTGCGCGTCCACGCCTCTCAGTAGGCCCGCAAGCCGTCCCCGCCGCTCGTGCCACCCCCGCGGGTGGCGGGGACGTCGCGGTCCGATCCGCGGCTGGCCCAGCCTGGTTGCGGATCCCTCGCCCGAGCCGATCACCAATAACTGCAAATCACGCTATTCGTCGGCTTATAGTGCCGAAAGTTCCCTTTGTTCCGTAAATGACCAGCTAGGGCGATTAGCGGCCAGTACGCTGTATCTCGTGCATCCGGTAACCGCGGCCGGCGTGCTGGCTGGTCGCGCCGATGAGCTTGCGCTGCTCGACGGGCTACTGAGAGATCTCACCCGAGGCAGCGGCAACGTCGTGCTCATCGAGGGCGAGCCCGGGATCGGCAAGACCGCCCTGGTCCGCACCGCGCTCGCGTCCACCGCTCACGGGTCAAGCGCGGGCGCGCACCACGGGTCGCAATTGGGCTGCCAGGTCTTCTGGGGGGCCGGTGACGAGCTCGGCCAGGAGCTGCCGCTGCACCCGTTCCTCGACGCGCTCCGGGTCCGAACGCCGTCGGCGAATGCCAGGCGGACGGCGATCGCCGGGTTCCTCCGGGGCGAGGTCGCCACCGACCGCGGGGCCGACGTCCCCGCGCTGCTGGCCGAGCAGCTGATCGCGCTTACCGTCGACGAGACCGCGGCCCGGCCGGTGGTGCTGGTCATCGACGACCTGCACTGGGCCGACCCGGCCAGCGTCAGGCTCTGGGGCCGCCTCGCCAGGACCGCCGGGCAGGTGCCGCTGCTGCTCATCGGGATCACGCGCCCGGTCCCGCAGCGGGAGGACCTCCTCGTGCTGCGCCGCGCGGTCGACGACGCGCAGCGCGTCCCGCTCGCCTCGCTGTCCCAGCCGGCCGTGGCCGAGCTCGTCGGCGCGCTGGCGGGCGGCCGGCCAGACGCCGGGCTGCTGGAGCTGGCCGCCGGCGCGGCGGGCAACCCGCTCTATCTCACCGAGCTGCTGGCCGCGCTCGCCCGCTCGGGCGGCATCACGGTCGACCGGGCCGGCAACGCCAGCTCGCGGCCGGCTCCGTGCCGGACTCGCTGCCAGGGGTCATCGCGGACCGGCTCGGGTTCGTCTCCGCGCCGACCAGGGAGGTGCTCCGCGCCGCCGCGCTGCTCGGCGTGGAGTTCGCGATCACCGACCTGACCGCCGTGCTCGGCCGGACCGTCACCGACCTGGTTCCCGCGCTCGACGAGGCCCGCTCCACCGGCGTCCTGACCGATTCCGTCAACGGCCTGGCCTTCCGCCACCCGCTGATCAGGGAGGCGCTGTACGCGGAGATGCCGACCTCGGTCCGCGCCGTCTGGCACCGGGACGCCGGGCACGCCCTCGCCGCGGCGGGCGTGCCGCCGGAGCGCGTCGCCCGGCAGCTGCTGCGCGGCCCGGCCGACGACGGACCGGACTGGATGATGGACTGGCTCGCCGCGTCGGCCGACTCCCTGGTCGGCCAGGCGCCCGGGGTGGCGGCGGAACTGCTCGCCCGGGCGGTCGACAGCATCCCGGCCGGGTCCGCCACCCACGGCTGGCTGGCCGGCCGCCTCGCCGACGCGCTGTACCGCACCGGCGACCTGGCGGCGGCCGAGCGGGTGGCGGAGCGGGCGCTCGGCCACGCCGCCGACCCCGACCTGATCGTCGACCTGCACTGGACGCTGACGCAGTGCCGGATCATGTCGGGCTCGGCCGACGAGTCCTTCGCCGCGCTTGACCGGGCGCTCGGCACGCCCGGGCTCTCGGCCAAGCACCGGGCCCGGCTGCTCGTGCTCGGCGCGCGCACCTACCTGCACCTCGGCGACGTCGACGCGGCCGGCCGGCGAGGCCGACGCGCGCGCTCGCCAGCCGTCCAGGAGGCCGACGACACCTGGGCGACGGGCTGGGCGCTGAACGTGCTCGCCGATCATGGCCACCGTGCAGGGGAAGCTGGCCGACGCGCTGCCGCTCTACGATCAGGGTCTCGCGGTGACCGAGACCGACCCCGCGCTGACCGACCTCGGGCTGCTGCTGCTGGTCAACAAGGCCGTCACCCTCTGCAACCTCAACCGGTACGACGAGGCGCTGGCCACGGCCGAGCGGGCCAGGCAGCTCGCGGACCAGGTCGGCACCGCGATCCGGCTGGCCCAGGCGCACGGCGTCCTCGGCCAGCTGTTCTTCGAGACCGGGCGGTGGGACGACGCGCTGGCCGAGATCGAGACCGTGCCGACGGACCTGAAGGAACCCGGGGCGGCCTGCGGTGAGCTCGGCACGCTGGCGGTGATCAGCTTCCACCGGAACGAGGCGGCGTCCGCCCGCGAGCACCTGTCCGCCACCGAGCCGCACGCGCTGCGCGTCGGCCAGCGGTCGATCCCGCCGCTGATCCTCGCCCGGTCGCTCGACCGCGAGCAGGCCGGGGACCTCCCGGAGGCGCTCGCCGTGCTCACGGCCGCGTTCGACGGCAACCCCGACGACCTCGGGGAGACCGAGGACCTGCTGATGGACGCCGTCCGGCTCGCGACCAAGACCGGCGACAAGTGGACCGCGCAGACGCTGGCCGGGCAGGCCGCCACCCTGGCCGAGGGATCGCAGGTACCGCACCGGCAGGCCAACGCGCTCTACTGCCGGGGCCTGATCGACCGGGACGCCGCCGTGCTGCTCGAGGCCGCCCGGCGGCTCGAGGACGCGGGGCGGCCGCTGCCCCGGGCCAAGGCGCTCGAGGCGGCGGCCGAGTGCCTGGTCGAGATCGAGGAGCGCACCCAGGCCCGGCTCGCCTTCGAACAGGCCGTCACGGTGTACGAGTTCCTCGGGGCCGAGGCCGACCTGAACCGGGTCAACGCCGAGTTCCGGGTGCACGGGATCAGGCGCGGGCCGCACAGCAAGCACCGGCGGGCCACCAGCGGCTGGGAGTCGCTGACCGACACCGAGCTCAAGGTCGCGGCGCTCGTTGTGGAGGGGCTCTCCAACCCCGAGATCGCCGCCCGGCTGGTGCTCTCCCGCCGCACGGTCACCACGCACGTCTCGCACATACTGAAGAAGCTCAACGTGGCGACCAGGACCGAGATCGCCCGCGAGTCGGCCCTGCGCGCCCGGGCCGCCCAGTAGGCGACGCCCGGGCACGACGCCGGAAGACCGCAGGACATGCGAGGGCGGCGCGCCGGGTGAGGGTCCGACGCGCCGCCCGTAGGCAGCGCCCGCGCAGCGGCCCATGGAGCGCGGACGCTTCAGGTGGGGGCGCTGAGCCTGCCGTGTCGCGCGGACCGGGGGGCGGATCCCCGGAACCCCGGCTGCGGGACGGGCCCGCGCTGGGAAGGCGAAGACGACGACGGGCGCAGCGCACCCACGTTCGGTGGCCCCGGCTAGCGGGGCGGTGCGGCCTTACGGCCGCGTTCTATCCGGCCGCGCGACTTGCGGCCTCGCAGGGGCGGTGCGCCGTGTGCGGCGCACGCCGCACCGCCCCCACGTGCGGCCCCGCCAGCCGACCGGCGGCCCGGGCGCCGCGCGCCATCAGGTCGCGGTGCCCGGTTGGCCCGGGGAAGCGACCCCGGGAGGGGCGGGGCGGCGGGGATGGCGGCGCGCGTGCGGCTCACGCCCGGCCACCCCCACGGGGCAGCGGGGATGGGGCGCGAGTGCGGCTCACGCGCGACCACCCCCACGTTGTGCTGCGCCGCCGTCCCCACGTGGTGCTGCGGTGCAGTCCCCAGGTGGTGGAGCGCTGCGGCGACGGCCGTCCGGCCGGCAGGCGATCAGTGACGATGACTTTCATGCGCTTGCTCCAGACGTGTCGGGCCCGCTGTCGCCTGGGCCGGTTCGCTTCCTTATCCCCGACCAGAACGTGAGGCGGCAGCGGACCACCCGGTCCCTGACGCCGCGCGCGTCGGCGCCCTGCCAGGCGGCGCCGCGCATGCCCACGGCCGTGAAAGCCGATGCCGCGCAGGTCGGCCTGACGGCAGCCGCCTGACCCGACGGCGGGGGCGGTGAACCTCCGGGGGCTCACGGTTCACCGTCCCCGCTCGCGGTCCCCTGCGGGCCTGGCCCGAGCCCCGCTGCGGCGCGGGGAGCGAGGGCGAGCGCGTAGAACACGGCCCGTCCCGCCGGGGTGCGGTAGTGGCCCGACTCGGCCGCCAGGGCGGCGGCGAGCAGCAGGCCACGGTCTGCGTCCGCGTCGGAGGCGGCGGTCTCCCAGGAGTCGCCGTGCACCGACGCGTCGTGAATCTCGACCCGGAACTGGGTCGCGCTGCAGCGGATGGCGAGCATCAGGGTCTCGCCCGCGCCGTTGGTGACCGCGTTGATGATCAGGTCGCTGGCGAGGATGCCGGCCACGCCCTGGTCGACCGGGACCCGCCACTCGGCGATGGCGGCCCGGACGTGACCGGCCGCCAGCGCCGCGGCGGCCGAGCCGGTGGAGAGCCGGACCCGGCGGTGCCGGAGCTCGGCCGGCTCGGGCTCGGCCGGCCGGCGCCCAAGCGCCGGACGGGCCGTGGGTGCCTGCGCCATCATGGTCATCGGTTCCTGTTCCTCGGTCTGGGCCTTGCCGTACCGCGGTACTTGCGGTGGTGCGCGCCTTCCGGTCTTGCTTGCGAAGTTGCGCTACAAATGGTGCTGAAATTTGCAATGCGAAACATCGGTCAGGTGACCGATCTTGGATCATGCCCATCCGGGCCGCCGATTACGTTCCCGTGAACATCGGGCTGAGCTTGCAGAGTGAAGTACACGGCCTTCCCCCCGGGGGTACGGTGGAACCCCCACTCGGCCGACAGCGACGTCACGAGCAGCAGTCCCCGGCCCGTCTCCGCATCCGCCTCCGCCGGGCAGTCCGCAAGCACAGGGAGATCGGCAGAACCGTCATGGACCTCCACCCGCAGCCCGGCGTCGTCAGCCGCGATCACGAGAAGCACGGCCTCGGCCGCGAACCCTCGCCTCGCCGCGCGCCCGTTCCGGCGACTGCCCGCGGTGGCGTGCGTGACCGCGTTCGTCACCAGCTCGCTGGTCAGCAGGATGGCCACGTCGGGGTCGACGGCGAGGGACCAGGCGCCGATCGCCGCCTCGACCTCGGTCCGGGCGGCCGACACGGCCGACAGCCGCGACGCCAGCCGGACGACGCGGCGGAGGCGAACGCCCGCGGCGGCGCCGTTGGCCGCGGTCGGGCCGATCGCGGCGTCGATGGTGGTCGGATTGGGCGGGCGGATCGGGCGAGTCGGCGCCATCGGGGTCATGGGCTTTCCTTAGCGGGCCGTGTAGTGCCGGTTGCAAAACAAATATGTCTGCAAATTGCACTGACAGACATCCGTCAGCTGACTGATATCCCATCAGAGCAGGTCAGAGGGTCTAGGTCCCCCGCCCCAACGGTTATTCCACGCGCCTATCCCGTTAACCACGCACTCGGGTGCGGCATGGCCACAAGAGTCATTCAGGGTCCGTTCGGGATAAGAGATTTTGATTTTTCCCGAATAGATCGTGGTGTCTCAGAAGTCCTCAGCGGCCACCTCGGGCCTCAGAGGTCGTCGAGTATCAGGTCGGCGGCGCGGTAGCCGACCAGCATCGCGGGTGCCCCGGTGTTGCCGGAGACCTGGACCGGGAGGACCGAGGCGTCGGCCACCCGCAGCCCCTCGGCCCCGCGGACCCGCAGCTGCGGGTCGGTCACGTCGTCGGCGTCCGCGCCCATCGCGGCGGCGCCGACCGCGTGGTAGATGCCGGTGCCGCTGGCCAGCGAGTAGCGCACCGCCTGGTCCGGGGTGGTCACGGCCGGGCCGGGGAACTCCTCCCCCGCGATCAGGTCCGCGACCGGGGACGAGGCGAGGATCTCGCGGGCCATCGCCAGCACCGGGGCGACCGACGCGCGGTCGGCCGCCGCCTCAAGGAAGCGCGGGGCGATGACGGGCGGGTCGGCCGGGTCCTGGCCCGAGATGTGGACCGTGCTGACGGTCTGCGGCCGGATCGGGTAGGCCATGAAGAGGATGCCGGGATGGCGGGCCAGCTTCAGGTGGGCGCTGGCGGTGTCCAGCGCCATCGGGGCGAACAGGCCCTGGACGTCGGGCCGGGGCCGGTCCGGGGCCGACTTGAACTGGCAGACCAGGTCATAGCCGGCGGTGGCGAGCAGCCCGCGGCCGGATCGCAGGTACCTGAGTGCCTCGGCCGCCTGGCCTGCCCGGGTGCTGAGCCTGCTGGCGGCGACCCGGTCCGGCCTGAGCGTCACCTGCAGGGCGACGCCGCGCTGCTCGATGACGCGCTCGCCGACGTTCGGCGACTCGATGCGAGGCTCGATGCCGGCCGCGCGGAGCAGATCGGGGCGGCCGATGCCGGACCGCTCGAGCAGCAGCGGGGTCTCGACCGTGCCCGCGCAGACGATCACCTCCCGGCGGGCGGTGATGTCCCGCGCGCTGCCGCCGCGATCGATGACCCGCACCCCGCGGCAGCGGCGCCCGTCGAAGAGCAGGCGGCCGACCCGGGTCCTGGTGGCGACGGCGAGGTTGCGGCCGCCCGGCCAGCGGCCGGCGCCGAGAGCGGGCCGGACGTAGGCGTCGTAGGAGGTGACGCGGCGGCCGCCGCTGATCGTGGACGGGGTGAAGGCGATCCGCTCGGCGTCGGACGCGTTGGCGTCGTCGACGTGGTCCCAGCCGTAGCCGACGGCCGCGGCGAGCACGGCGGCGGTCACCGGATCGCCGGGGTCGGCGACCGTGACCCCGAGCGGTCCGCCCGCGCCGCGCAGCTCCGAGGGGCCGAGGCTGTGGTTCTCCATCGCCCGGTACGCGGGCAGCACGTCCGCCCAGGACCAGCCGCGGTTGCCGCGCGCCGCCAGCCCGTCCCAGTCGGCCCGGGCGCCGCGCATCCACATCATCCCGTTGACCGCCGCCGACCCGCCCAGCACCCGGCCGCGCAGCCAGACCTCGTCCGCGCCGCCCGGCGTGACCGGGCGGGTCTCGTACCGGTAGAGGTAACGGTCGCCGCGGAGCGTGTAGTAGAACCCCTTCGGTATGCGCAGCAGCGGGTTGACCGCCCGCCCGCCGTACTCGATCAGCAGCACGCTGACGCGGGGCGCGGCCGCCGCCAGCCGCCCCGCCAGCACGCATCCGGCCGACCCGGCGCCGACGACGATGTAGTCGAACTCCACACCGACCATCTTGGCCGAACATCCACGGGGCAGGTTAACGCCGTAGAGATCGTCCGGCTCCCGCAAATCACCCTAAACCTACAGATACAGTCAACAAGTTCACGTACAGCCGTCTCGAAAGCAGGCCGTCAGATGTCGTCCGCGCAGGTGCCAGGCCGGGGTTCATCCGCCACCGAGGATGCCGCCAGGCCCGGTACCAGCCTGGCCAGGCACTCGGTGGGGATGGCGGGCGTCCTGTTCCAGTCGGTCACGTTCATGGCCCCGGGCGCGGCGGTGGCCACCTCACTGGCGATCGGCGCGGTCTACGCGGGCGGGGCGCTGCCGCTGTCGGTGCTCCTGACGATGATCGCGGCGCTGGTCATCGCGACCTCGATCGGCCAGCTGGCCCGGCACCTGCCGTCGGCCGGGAGCATCTACACCTACCCGGCGCAGGGTCTCCACCCGGTCGTCGGATTCCTCGTGGGCTGGGGCTACGCGCTCATCACGGGGCTGGTCGGGCCGATCGTCAACCTGCTCATCGGGTACTTCGTCGGGACCATTCTGAACACCGAGTTCGGCTGGAACTTCAAGGCCATGTGGCTGGTGTTCATGCTGTTGTCGGCCGCGCTGACCGCGCTCCTCGGCTACCGCGGGGTCAAGTTCAGCACCAAGATCGGGGTGGCGCTGGGCGCGTTCGAGATCGTGGTGTTCGTGCTGCTGTCGATCTGGATGCTGGCCCACGCGGCCCACGGCGGCCTCACCCTCAGCGTGTTCACGCTCAAGTTCGCCACCGTCAAGGGCTACAGCGGGGCCTCCGGGCTGATCGCGGGCTCGATCTACGTCTTCACCTCGTTCATCGGCTTCGAGGCGGCCGCGCCGCTGGCCGAGGAGGCGCGCGAGCCCCGCAAGACCGTTCCCCGCGCGGTCCTGCTCGCCTGCCTGATCATCGGGATCTTCTACCTCTTCACCACCGTCGCGGCGGCCGCCTACGTCGGCCCCGCGAACCTGCAGTCGTTCGGCGGCCTCGGCGGCGGCAGCCCGTGGATTCTCTTCGCCCGCCAGCTCTGGGGCTGGGGCTGGGTCATCGTCTTCCTCGCGGTCGTGAACTCGTTCTTCGCCAACGGCAACTCGGCCCTGGTCGCGTCCACCCGGACCTGGTACGCGATGAGCCGGATCAGGCTGCTGCCGGCGGCGTTCGAGCGGACCAGCGCCCGGCACGCCTCGCCGGTCGTCGGCATCGCCGCCCAGACGTCGCTCACCCTGCTGATCGCGCTGCCGCTAGCGCTCGGCTACGGCCCGGCGACGGCGTTCCAGCTGCTCGCGACCATCCTGACCGCGGTCATGCTCGGCATCTACTTCGTCATCAACATCTCCAGCATCGGCTACTACTGGCGCAGGCAGCGGGACGAGTTCAACTGGTTCCTGCACCTGGTCCTGCCTGCCGCGGGCGCGCTGATCCTGATTCCGGTGCTCGCCGCCGCCGTCGGCGTGGGGTCGTCGGTGCTGAAGTTCGTCTCGCCGCTGCCCTACCCGATCAACGAGGTCGGCCTGGCGGTCGGCAGCTGGTACCTGATCGGGATCGGCTACCTGATCTACCTGCTGCGCAGGCATCCGGGCCGGATCCGCGACATGGACAAGGTCTTCGACTAGGAGAGCGACTAGCCGGCCGGGTCGAGCCAGAGCCGGACCGCCAGCGCCAGGCCGGTGAGCGCGACCAGCCAGCGGAGCAGGCCGGGCGGGAGTCGGCGGGCCACCCGTAGGCCGGCCAGCGAGCCCAGGAACGTCCCCGCCGCCAGCGGCGCCACAGCCGTCCAGTCCACGTGGGCGAACAGCGCGAACAGTACCGCCGACGAGATCGCGGCCGCGCCGACCAGCATGTTCTTCAGCGCGTTGGCAGGGACCAGAACCGGTTCGGCGGTGAGCAGCAGCAGGGCGAGCAGCAGCACGCCCGAGCCGGCTCCGAAGTACCCGTTGTAGACCGACAGCGCGAACAGGCCGACGGGCAGCAGCAGCAAACCCCCCCGGCCGGGTGCCTCCCGCCGGGCCTGCCAGGCGGCGATCCGCGGCTGCAGCAGTAGCGCCAGCGACCCGATCAGGACCAGGAACGGCACCACCTGGCCGAACACGCCGACCGGGGTGACCAGCAGCAGCACCGAGCCGGCGGTCCCGCCGAGCGCGGCGACGACCCCCCAATGACGCAGCCAGGCGCCGCGTCCCGACAGCTCCGGCCGGGAAGCGAGGGCGGAGCCGGGCCAGCACGCGACCAGCGCGACGATGTTGACCACGTTCGCCTGCAGCGGCGCGATCCCGGCGAACAGCAGCGCCGGGTAGGAGACGAGCGACGTGATCCCGCCCGCCGTCCCGACCAGGCCGGCCAGCGCACCCGCGGCCACCAGGAACAACTCGCGTTCAAGCGGGCTCACGGGGCGCGCCGCCTGCCTCTCACCACCACCCGGCAACGGTACCCTCCACAGCCCCGGCCTCGGCTCCGTCATCCGCCTTGTGCTTGGCCCTGAGATTGCCCCTGTCATGGGCCACGCTGCCCCGCCTGTAAAGCTCGCCCCACCGCTCCCACCGCTCCCACCGCTCCCACCGCCACACGCCCGGGACCGCCAGAACACGAATACTTTTCTGATGACGTAAATAATTCGTGCTCTGCGCACGAAAAGTCTTCGCTATAAGAGGGGTCTTCGTGCTCATGCGGGCTCGTCTCCGTCGGGCAGCCCCTGGCACCACAGGTACCCCTTACGCCCCAAGCGCCTGGAGGACGCCCGGCCGCGGTCGCCTAACCGATTGCCACTGTGGGTGGGCCTGAGGTGCTGTTGCGAGAATGTCGGAGTCCACTTGCGCGGCGGTCAGCCGGAACGGGAGCAGCACGTGACAGAAGCGGTCATCCATCGGTACGGGCCGGACCCGGCCCAGTTCGGTGAGCTGTCGCTGCCGGACGGCCGTCCGCTCGGCACGGTGGTGGTGCTGCACGGCGGGTTCTGGGGGGCTCGGTACGACCTGTCGCTCGGCCGCCCGCTCGCGACCGACCTGGCCGCGCGCGGGTACGCGGCCTGGAACCTGGAGTACCGCCGGTCCGGCAACGGCGGCGGCTGGCCTGCCACCTTCGAGGACGTCGCGGCCGGGATCGACCTGCTCGCGACCCTGCCGGTCAACGGGTCCCGGGTGGCCGCGATCGGGCACAGTGCGGGCGGGCACCTCGGGGTATGGGCGGCGGCGCGAGCCCGGCAGCCGGACGGCGCGCCCGGCGCCCGGCCGGCCGTGGCCCTGACCGGGGTGATCTCGCAGGGCGGGGTGCTCGGGCTGGCCGACTGCGCGCGCGACCGGCTGGGCGAGGACGCCGCGATCAAGCTCATGGGCGGCGGGCCGGACGAGCTGCCGGAACCGTACCGGCTGGCCGATCCGGTGACGTGGCTGCCGTCGCCTGCCACCGTCGTCTGCCTGCACTCCCACGCCGACCAGCGGGTGCCGTACTCCTACAGCGAGCGGTACGTCGCCGCCGACGTGGCGGCGGGCGGCCGGGCGCGGCTGGTGGAGACGTTCGGCGACCACTTCACGCTGATCGACCCGGCCACACACGACTGGGCGGTCGCGGTGGCCGCGCTGCCGGAGCTGCTGGCGGGATGAGAGCCGCCTCGGTCCGTTCGGGAAAATCAAGAACTTTCGCTCGAACGGACCGGGGCGACTGCTCGCCCGCCCGCTGCCTCGGCTACCCGCTGATGACCTGGGGGACGGCGGCCGACTTGACCGTCGACGCCGAACTCGAGCCCGTGACCGGAGCTCTTGGCGTGCCGAACGGGATCATCGGGCGGATCCCGCCGTGGGGCCGGCGTTGGTCGTCCGGCGGTCGTCGTCCGGCGGTCGCGCGACGCTTCGGTCAGGACGGGAGCAGCGCGACGGCGGCGAACCGGCCGGACGGGCGGGCGGCGCGGTGCGAGAAGAATTCGTCGGCGTTGGTTCTGGTGTCGATGCCCATGTCGTGGACGTTGGCGTCCTTGACGCCCGCCCGGCGGAGTTGCAGGCGCAGGCCCCCGACCAGGTCGAGCGTGCAGTGGCCAGGGCGGGTCGGCCTGAGCAGGGCGGCCGCGTCGAGGCCGAACGCCGCCGTTACCTCCGCCGCCTCGACGTCGCCGACCTCGTAGCTGTCGGCCCTGATGGCCGGGCCGATGCCCACCAGCAGGTCTTCGGGCGCTGAGCCGAAGGTTTCCGCCATCGCCTGGACGGTGTTCGGCAGCATGCCGCTGACCGTTCCGGCGCGTCCGCAGTGGGCGACCCCGATCGCCCGGTGCACCGGGTCGAACAGCACGACGGGGGCGCAGTCGGCCACCACGACCGCCAGCGCGGTGCCCGGCAGATCAGTGATCAGCCCGTCGGTGGCCGGGAAGGCGCTCTGCGAGCCCGCGACGCCGTCGTGGCCGCGGCCGGCCGTGACCCGATCGACGATCGCGACCCGGTTTGTGTGCTGCTGGGCGGCGATGGTCAGCCGGTCCACGCCGAGGGCGGCGGCCACCCGGCCCCGGTTCTGCCGAACCGCGTGCAGGTCGTCTCCGACCTGGGCGCCCAGGTTGAGGCTGGCGTAGGGGCCGGCCGACACGCCGCCGTGCCTGGTGGTGACGACGGCGGTCACCCCCTCCCCGTCGAACGGGAACGAGCGCAGCGGAAGACCGGAATTCACCCGGCCACTCTAACGGCCCGTCCTCTGTCCCCGGTCATACGATCTGTCGGTGGCGCTGGCATCGGCGACAGGCGCGGGTCCGGGTCACTCGGCGTTGTCGGCTGGGCGACAGCGCATCAGGGTGGTTCTGGTGACTAGGGCGACTACCTCGCCGTGCTGGTTTCTGGCGACGTGGTCGAAGACCACGATGCCCTGGCCCGGGCGGCTCGATGACAGGCGCTTCTCGCGGACGGTGGTCTCGCCGTAGATCGTGTCGCCGTGCCGGACGGGGGCCGGGAAGCGCGCGTCGCCGAAGCTGAGGTTGGCCACGATCGTGCCCTGGGTGAGGTGGCCGACCGAGAGCCCGACCAGCACCGACATCGTCAGCAGGCTGTTGACCAGGCGCTCGCCGAACTCCGTGTGCTCGCTGAAGGCGGCGTCCAGGTGCAGCGACTGCGGGTTCATCGTCATCGTGCTGAACAGCGTGTTGTCCGCCTCGCTGAGGGTCCGCCCGGGCGCGTGCTGGTAGAGCACGCCGGTTTCGAGTTCCTCGAACCACAGCCCGCGCTGGCGGACCACCGGCACGGCCGCTGACTCGCTCATCCTGCCTCCCTGTTCGCTGACGATCCCAGCTCGCTGACGATCCGCTGGTCGCTGGCGATCCGGACGATTCTCCCCCGGGCGCTCGCTCGCCGCGCGGGCGGGCCGTCCGCAACCGTTTGCAGGTAGCGGGGCTTTGGGTGGAGCCGGGGTCCGTTCGGGCGACTGAATTTGATCTTTCATGTTTGTGATTCTCATGTTTGGCTGCCGTGAATAAAGTGTTAAAACCCGTGAATAAAGCGTAAAAAAGGAGCCCTCCGCCCAGTTTGACCAGGGATGACGAGATAGATTTGCCAAAATGTCCACGGCGGGACACCGCCCTGGCAGCAGGGATCCGGATGAACCAGGCACGCGGTCGTGACCAGCGGTTTACTCCGCTGAGCAGAGTCAGGACAGCCCGGCCGCAGGCGACCGCCTTCGAGCGTTCCTACCTCGGCACGATGGAGCAGGTCCGCGAGGTGTGCGCGGACATGACCGCGATCACCGACGGGTGCGCGCTATCCGACGACCTGGTGCTGATTACGTCGGAATTGGCCGCCAATGCCATCCAGCACAGCCGTTCCGGTCGTCCGGCCGGCTCGTTTACCGTCCGGGTCACGCTCTATCGGGACGACTACGCCTGGGTTGAGGTCATTGATCAGGGCGGCGAGTGGACCAGCGACCATCGCCGGCACGGGCTCACCGCCCTCGCCTCCATCGCCGGGGACGGCAACTGGGGCATCGACGGGGACGAGGCCTGCCACGTGGCGTGGTTCCGGCTCGACCTGCCCAGCCCGCACCCCCGCCGGGCCGCGACCCTCGAATAGCCGGCCCGCGGCCGGGTGAGGCCAGGCGCGGGCCGCTGGTCAGGCGGTGAGCCTGGCGGCCAGCAGGCAGACGTCGTCCGCGCGGGTGCTGTCGCTGAGGAGCTGGCGCTGGACGGCGGCGCAGGTCCGCTCCGCGCCGAGCCCGTCGGCCGCGCGCATCGCGTCGGCGAGCGCGCCGAAGCCCTCGGCGATATCCTGCCGTCGGCGTTCGATGAGCCCGTCGGTGTAGAACAGCACCCTGGCTCCCGCTGCCAGCCGTCGGTACCCGACCGTGAAGGCGCCGCCGCTGACCGCGCCGAGCATGGTGCCAATGGCATCGTCGAGGTACTCGATGCGGTCGGCGCCGATGGCGCAGATCGGCGGCGGGTGACCGGCGTTCGCGTACCGAAGGTCGCCGCTGGCCAGGTCGAGCACTGCGTAGACCGCCGTCGCCAGCGCCTCGGGCAGCAGGCGGCTCAGCGCCCCATTGGTCCGGGCCAGCACGTC
Source organism: uncultured Actinomycetota bacterium (assembly GCA_963836195.1). Lineage (GTDB taxonomy): Bacteria > Actinomycetota > Actinomycetes > Streptosporangiales > Streptosporangiaceae > Trebonia. The sequence goes on from CAWIIX010000013.1 coordinate 143,661, forward strand.
AGCGGGGTCCGGCCGATCGATCGCGTAGGCGCGGAGCAGGTTGCGGACCTGGCCCATGATCGACGCCGAGGCGATGCTGTGCCCCACGACGTCGCCGATGACCAGCCCGACCTGGCCGTCGCCGAGCGGAAAGGCGTCGTACCAGTCACCGCCGACGTCGATGTCGTCGGTCCCGGGGATGTAGCGCACCGCCAGGTCCAGCCCGGCGATGCTGGGCAGGGCATCGGGCAGGACCGAGCGCTGGAGGGTCTCGGCGACGCTGCGATCGCGGGCGGAGCTGTCGGCGTTGGCGAGCCCGACGCCGACCCGGCGGCTGAGCTCCTCGATGACCGCGATGTCGGTTTCCGCGAAACCGGGCCGTCGGGCGCTTCGCCCGACGGCGAGAACGCCGAGCGGGCGCCGGCCGACCATGAGCGGAGCGGCCAGCACGGTCTCGATCTCCAGCCCGGCCAGGATGTCGATCAGCATCGGGCTGGCCTCGCCGAGGTGGGCCATCCAGGCCGAGACGTCGCCCACCACGTGGCTGGCGCCGGTGGCGTAGGCGTTCGCGACCGCCGCCCGGTGGGTGGCCGGGACCGTCTCATCGCTCAGGTCAACCGACAGCGTGCCGCGGGCCGGGTCGCGGTAGGCGATCGCGGTGGCCCGCAGCCCGTCCCCGTCGGGCAGGAAGACCATGCAGAAGTCGGCCAGGCTGTCCACCACCAGCTGGCAGGCGCGCTGGAGAAGCTCGTGCCGGTCCTGCGCCGCCGCGACCAGGCTGCCCGCCCGGAGCAGGAACGTGAGCCGCTCCCGGTCGTTGCCGGCCTCGGCCCGCGCGACCCGCTCGCGGGCGAGGATCTCCGCCCGCTCGCGCTCGGCCCGCTGCCGGGCGGTCAGGTCGACGACGAACGACACCCAGCGGAGCGGGTTGCGGCTGACGACCGCGCCGCCGATCAGGACCGGCACCCGGTGCCCGTCCCGGTGCACGTACTCCTTCTCGAACGGCCGGCAGGCCCCGGAAGCCCGCAGCTGCGCCATGGCGTCGGCCTCGACCGGCCCGTACTGCTCGGGGGAGAGCGCCCGCCAGTCAATGCGGCCGGCCACCAGATCGTCCCTGCTGTAGCCGATGATGTCGAGGTAGGCGTCGTTGGCATCGCTGACCCCGTCTTCGCCGACGAGCCCCACGCCGAGCACGTTGGCGTCGCGCAGCCGACCCATCAGCTCGGCGCCTTCCCGCAGCGCCGCGGCCACCCGGAGCTCCTCGGTCAGGTCCCGGAACATCGCGTAGGCGCGCTGCGGCCGGCCTTGGGCGTCCCGGGCGTCCGGCACCGCCGTGATGCGCAGCCACCGCCGCTCGCCGGTCCGGCCGTGCTCTACGCCCATCACCACGTCGACGACCACCTCGCCGGTCCGCAGCGCGACCTTGATCGGAAGCTCCTCGGGCCGGAAGGGCGTGCCGTCCTCGTGCACTGCGTGCGACGCCGTCGGCAGCGGCCAGGTGAGCACCTTCTCCATGTCGATGCCGAGGATCTCGCGCGCGGCCGGGTTCGCCTCCATGATCAGCCCGTCGGCAGCGTAGTAAATAACTCCCTGCGGCAGGGTCTGGAAAAGCGTCCGGTATCGTTCCTGGGTCTCGACCAATTGCGCGGCCAGGACCGAGCCGCCGCGCCGTTCCCTGACATTGGCGGTAACGTCCGCGGTGAAAAGCCACAGCCCGGCCGGAGTGCCTTCGGCGTTGCGCACGGGTTGATAGACGAAATCGACGAAGACCTGCTCAAGATCCCCGTGGAAGCGGCGCAGCGAGAGCTCGGTCTCATGGCCCCGGACCGGCCGCCCGGATTCCAGCACGTTGTCCATGAGCTCGAAGCGCCCTGTTCCGACCAATTCAGGCAGCGCCGCCCGGACCGGGCGGCCGAGCACGTCACGACCGCCTATGAGCTGACGGAACTCCTCGTTGACGTACTCGAAGACATGATCGCGCCCGGCCAGGTAAGCAACCGCGAGCGGCAGACTGGCCACCATGTCATGCATGCCGACCGGCTCGCCGCGACCAGTGCGCTGACGCGGAAATAGATCCACTATGCCCCCCTAGGGCCATTGTAGTGGGGGCATTTGTGCCTGCACGTCATCGGTCCCGTTGTCTGTCCGCAGGCGTATCCATGGAAACCAAAAAATTATCGAACCGACAAATTGCGCTTTTCTGGTCGAATTCTTGGCATTCTCCCTAAATTGGCGCTTAATGGTTCACCAGGCGGGGGCCAGCCAGGCCCGGGCGGCGCTCGTCAGCGCCGCTATCCCGGTGCGCAGGGTCTGCTCGATCACCGGCGCGAACAGTGGCGAGTGGTTGGACGGCAGGGTCGCGACGATCGCCTTGGCCTCGTCAAGCGACGATATCCCGGCGAACAGGGCCGGGTCGGCGCAGCCGAGCAGCCAGTAGGCGCAGGGCGCGCCGGCCGCGGTGGCGAACAGGCCGACGTCCTCGCTCCCGGTCACCGGGCCGGGGTCGAGCACCAGCCCGGGGCCGATCCCGGCGGCGAAGGCATCGGTGACCCGCGCGCACGCGGCCGCGTCGTTCACGACCACGGGGAACGCGCCCAGTGAGGTGATCTCGGGCGCGGCCGACGCGCCGGACGCGGCCGCCTCGGCCGCGACGATGCGCTCGATCGCGTGCAGAACCCTGGCCCGCACGTCCTGGTCGAAGGTGCGGACCGAGACCAGCAGTTCGGCCTCGTCGGGGATGACGTTCGACACCGTGCCCGCGTGCAGCGCGCCGACGGTGACGACGGCGGCGTCGGCGGCCGCCACCTCACGGGCGACGATGCCCTGCAGCCGCTGCACGACCGCGGCCGCCATCAGCACCGGGTCGACGGTGGTTTCCGGCCGCGAGCCGTGGCCCCCCTGGCCGCGCAGCACGATGCGGAGCGAGTCGGTGGCGGCGAAGGCCGGACCGGGCCTGACCCCCAGCAGCCCGGCCGGGATCGGCGCGACGTGCTGGCCGAGCACCACCGCGGGAACCCCGAACCGGTCGAACAGGCCGTCGTCGATCATCGCCTGGGCGCCCGCGCCGACCTCTTCCGCGGGTTGGAAGACGAGCAGCAGGGTGCCGCTCCAGCTGCCCGCGTCCGCCGCCAGCTCGGCCGCCGCGCCGAGCAGGCAGGTGACGTGCGCGTCGTGACCGCAGGCGTGCATCACCGGCACGTCCTTGCCGTCGGCGCTCTTGCCGTAATCGGCCGACGCGTAGTCGAGGCCGGTCCGCTCGAGTACCGGGAGCGCGTCCATGTCGGCCCGGAGCAGCACGGTCGGGCCGTCGCCGTTGGCGAGCAGGCCGACGACGCCGGTGCCGCCGACGCCCGCCGTCGTCTGGTAGCCGAGGTCACGCAGCCGCGCGGCCACGATCCCGGCCGTCCGGTGCTCGGCGAACGCGAGCTCGGGATGCGCGTGCAGATCCCGATAGATCTCCGTCAAGTCAGCCAGGTCAACGGCACCGGTCACGGCGGTCCTCCCCATTCAGTCAGCAATGTGGGTAGACGGTACTCCACGGCAGCCCGGCCCGGGGCACCTCACCCGCCGGAGGCGAGGCGGCGGATCTGGGCCAGCTCGAGCTTGCCGGCGGGGGTGCGCGGGAGGGCGGGGAGCAAGACGATGGCGCGGGGGACCTTGTCGCCGGCCAGGCGGCGGCGGAGCGCGTCCTTCAGCTCTCGCTCGGTGAGCGTCGCGCTCGGGGTCGCGACCACCGCCACCACGCGCTCGCCCCAGGTCTCGTCGGGCACGCCGACGACCGACGCGTCGGTGACGCCGGGCTGGGCGAGCAGCAGGTCCTCGACCTCCTGCGGGTGCACCTTCTCCCCGCCGGTGTTGATCACCCCGCTGCCGCGGCCGAGGAACCGGATCGCGCCGTCGGCGTCGACCGTCACCAGGTCGCCGGGCATCGAGTAGCGGGTGCCGCCGACGGTGCGGAACGTCGCCGTGGTCTTCGGCGCGTCCTTGTAGTAGCCCGCCGGGATCGGGCCGCCGAAGGCGAGCGTGCCGACCTGGCCGCTGCCGGGCGCTACCTCCGCCCCGTCGGCGGTCAGCACCCGGGTGGCCGCGGCCGGGAAGAACCGGGACGGCAGGTCGGCCGCCGACGACGTGACCGCGAACGCGAACGGGCCGCCCTCGCTTGACGCGAGCGCGTCGGTGATCGTGATCGCGGCCCGCTCGTGCAGCGCGCGCTTGAGCCGGTCGCTCAGCACCGTCCCGGAGCTGATGACGGCCTCGAGCGAGCTCAGGTTGTGCGGGCGGCCGTCCGTCTCGGCCGCCAGCAGCTCGTCGACCAGCGGCTGGCAGACCGCGTTGCCCGCCACCAGCAGGGTCCGGACCCGCTGCGCCGCCACCGTCTCCCAGACGTGCCCGGGTTCGAGCCGTCCCGGCCGCGCGGTGACCACCCGGCCCCCCACCAGCAGCGCCCCCATGCAGTTGAAGAGGCCGGTCGCGTGCATCAGGGGGACGGCCGGCATCATCACCGGCGACCTGTCCGCCGCCCTGGCCTCCCGGGCGACCGTGACCGCCTCGTCGAGCGTGGCCGGGACCTGGTCCACCCCGACCCGCTTGAACACCGCGACCTGCATCGAGTGCAGCAGGTCGGACAGCGGCCAGATCACCCCCTTGGGCTTGCCGGTGGTGCCGCCGGTGTACATGAAGAGCTGGTCGGCGCCGGGGCGCGGACTCGGCCGGGCGGGGAGCGGTCCCGGCGTACAGGTCCTCGAGCTCTTGCGCGTCCGGCCCGGCGCCGGGCGCCGACTCCCCCACCCGGACGAGCAGCCGCAGCGACGGGAGCGTGCGGGCGGCGTGCGCCACGTTGGCCGCGAGCTCGCCGCTGAACACCACGGCGGCGGCGTCGGCGTCGGCCAGCAGCGCGGTCAGCTCGTGCTGCGTGTAGCGGTAGTTCGCGTTCACCGGAGCCGCGCCGATCTTGAACGCGGCGAACACCGTCTCCAGGTAGGCGGCGCCGTTGTAGAGGTAGCACGCCACCTTGTCGCCCGGGCCGACGCCGGCCGCCGTCAGCGCGGCCGCGAGGCGGGCCGCCCGGTCGTCGAACTCGGCGTACGTGTAGTCCCGGCCGGGCTCCGAGATGGCCGCGCGGCCGGGCTGGTCGCGGGCGATGGCCTCCCAGATCGTGCCGAACGAGACGTCCACCGATCAGGCCTCCATGTCCGCTGCGCGCGGCGGGCCCCGGGCGGGGACCCACGCGACCGTTCGGGATGACTGATTTTGACTGTGGCCTTTGTGAGTTCAAGCCTGCCAGCGGGAGGCGGGCGTGTCGATGGGGCCGATCGACACCGATGGGGCCCGTCCTCTGGGCCCCGCGACCAAAGGAAGGCCGCTGGCAACAACCCCTGTCGGTGATTAAGAGCTTGCGGGGGGCGGCGGTGAACTCTTCGACGGTCCGGTCCACGGTCACTGTCATGAATGGTCATCTCCTCGCCGCGCGGCGCGGGCGGCTACCCCATTGCAGCTGCCCGCCTGGTGCCGCGCGCGGGCACCAGTCCGTGACCAGCGCCCGGTCGGTAGGTAGTCAAAATTTGACAACGACGGCGGGCGTAAAGCCAGGACCGGGGCCAGGCTTTCGGCCTTGCCTGGCCACCTTCCGCATCGGCATGATGATTCCATGCCATCGCCGCAGCCGCCGGGCTGGAGAGGCGGGAGCGGCGAGTGGTACGTCGCCGAGACCCAGGCGTTCTTCGGCTGCCGGGCCGCGACCTGGGACGCGAAGTTCGGCGACGACCTCCCCGCGTACCGGACGGCGGTCGCCGAGGCGGGCATCCGGCCAGGCGGGGTGGCGATCGACGTCGGCTGCGGGACCGGCCGGGCGCTGCCGCCGCTGCGCGAGGCGGTCGGCCCGGGCGGGTCGGTCATCGCCGTCGACCTGACCCCCGAGATGCTGGCGGCGGCCGGGCCGAAGAGCAGCGCCGCGAGGGCCGCGGTGATCCTGGCCGACGCCCGCTCGCTGCCGTTCGCAGACGCGTCGGCCGACGCGATCTTCGCGGCGGGCCTCGTCAACCACCTGCCGGATACCGCGGCGGGCCTGCGCGAGCTCGCCCGGGTCACCCGGCCGGGCGGCCTGCTGGTGCTCTTCCACCCGTCCGGGCGGGCCGCGCTGGCCGCCCGCCACGGACGGGTCCTGGCGCCCGACGAGCCGCTCGCGGAAGGGACGCTGCGCCGGTCGACTTCGGCCGGCGGCTGGGAGCTGACCGCGTACGACGACGCGGCGGACCGGTTCTTCGCCGTCGCCGAGCGGCGGTGATGGCTGCTACGGCTGCTACGGCTGCTACGGCTGCTACTTGGCCGCCGGCCGGATCCGGTCGATGAAGTCAAGCGCCGCCACCGCGGTCGCGCGGCGCCACGCCAGCAGCGTCGCGTCGAAGCCGACGCTGGCCGCCTGGCGGGCCTCGATCGCCGCCGCGATCGGCTCGAGGGCCGCCCGCTGGGCGTTCAGCAGGTCGCCCGGGTCGTCGCCCGCCCGGTCGAGCAGGGCGAGCTTCAGCAGCAGGTGCGAGCGGATGTCGCGGACGTGCTCGACCGGGGTGTGCAGCCACCGGCCGGCCGCCTCGCTCCCGGCCGACGTGGCCGTGTACACGGTCCGCTGCGGCCCTTGCCCGCGCTCGGTGCCCTCGGGGGCGATGAGGTCCGCGTCGAGCAGCCGGCCGATCGCCCGGTACACGACCGCCTTCGGGATCTGCCAGACCCGGCCGAGATCGCCGTCGGGCGCGGTCAGCTGCGCGACCGCGAAGCCGTGGGCGGGCTTACGGCTGAGGATCGCGAGCACCAGCCATTCCGGCAGCGACATCTCGGGAAGCGACGTCGCGGCCGGGGCGTGCGATGGCTGGGCGCTCATGTAGTAGGAGCGTAGCCGCCGCTAGTAGGTCCGCCGGTTGATTCGTCGGGGATGGCTGGCCCGTGGCTGGTTGCCGTAGGTGGCCCGGTTTTGTCGGCGGGGGTGGTCTCGTGGGCTCGTGCCTCGAAAACGTGAGCGGGACGCGCCGCCTGCGGTCTACCGCACCGCCCGGTGCGGGCTGCGAGTGACTCGCGCCCAGCGGATGCGGCTGTTCGGGCTGCTGCGTTCGGCGGGCGACGTGTGGTGCGCGGTGCTGGAGCTGAACTCGGCCGCGAGGGCCTGCTGTCCTTCACCGAGACCCACGTGATGGCGGTCCCCGACGGGTCGGCCGCTCACTAGACGGGCTCAGCCCCGAGCTCATTGGCGCGGTGGGCCACAGCGCTTGACCACCACCAGCGCTGTGGCCCACCGCGCCGAACCTATTAGCGCAGTGGGCCACAGCGCCCAGGGTTGATGAGCGCAGTGGGCCACAGCGCCAGCCCCCAGTACCGACATCACAGCGAGAGAGCGGGTCCGCACCGGCACCGTCGGCATCAACGGCTACCTGCCGGACCCGGTCGGCCCGTGGGGCGGCGTCAAGTCGAGCGGCCTCGGCCGCGAGCTCGGCCCCGGCGCCATCGCCGCCTACCAGAACCTCAAAACCCTCTACGCGTAACAGCGCTCACAGCACGTCACCCGGCATCCCCCATCGCCATCGCCATCGCCATCGCCATGAGCCCAAATGCGCTTTTAGGCCGGCAAGAGTGAGCCCAAAAGCGCATTTGGTGCCGTGCGGTGGGTGGGGTGGGGTGGGGCGGGGTGGGGTGGAGGAGGGGGCGGAGGGGGCGGCGTTAGGCGGTGATGGAGACGCCGGCCTCGGTGGTGTAGACGGAGAACGTGAACGACTCGACGAAGTAGAGCTCGACGTGCTCGGCGTCGTGGGACAGGTAGCCGATCGACAGGTCCTGGCCGAGCCGGAGCTCGTAGTCGCCGCCCCGGCCGGACAGCAGCAGCGCGCCGTCGATCGCGGGCGCCCAGATGATGTCGCCGTCGAGCAGCCGGGCCAGGTGCTCGCGGATCGGGTAGCCGTGATCGGACGTCTCGCTGACCGCCGTCCACGCGTCGGCCGACAGCAGCAGCGAGTACGGCCCGGCCACGCCCGCCAGCCGGAGCTGGCTGAGGGCTTTGCTGACCACATCCGGGTACTCCCTGGCCTCGGCCGGCAGGGTCAGGCCGGGGTTGGTGGAGGCCGGGCCGACACCGGTGATCTTGGCCTGCGCGTAGCCGTCGAACACGGCGCGGTCCTCGGCGAAGGCGATCTTCTTGGCCGCGTCCTTGACCGGCTGCCAGTCCGGGTCCTGCGAGCCGCGCTCGACCGAGTCGATCTCCGACCGGCTCAGCGTGAACGGGACCCGGAGCTCGACCACCGGCTGCCACGCCCGCAGCGTCGCCTGGATGCCGGCCGCAGGCGGGTCGATCGACTCCGAGTGACCGGTGCCGACGCCGGCCAGCGTCGGCCCGTCGGGGCCGGTCACGTCGACCGACTTGCGCGCGGCGGCGTGCCTCGCGAACGTGCGCTTGGCCTCCTCCTCGATGCCGGCCCAGGCGGCGGCGGAAACGGGGGCGAGTTCGCGATGCAGGTTGTTCATAGCTGCCTATCCCTTCAGAGAGCCGATGCCAAGCGAGCCGTCCCCGGCCGGGGCGTTCCCGGCCGCGCCGTCATCGACGACTGCCCGGTCCGCCCCGGACGGCGGGTCGGGCAGATCATCGAGGAAATCCGCAGTCGGGGCGAAGAACGAAGTGCCGGTAATCGCGGTGGAGAAGTCAAGTATCCGGTCTGTATTACCCGGCGGCCGCCCGATGAACATGTTCACCAGCATCAGCTCGATGATGTCGGGGGTGGCGGCGTAGGCGATGTAGTACGTCCCGAACTCGCCCTTGCTCGCGTGGCCGAACGGCATGTTCGCCCGGATGATCTTGACTTCCTCGCCGTCCGGGCCGGTCACCGTGTTGAGCGCGACGTGCGAGTTGGGCGGCTTCACGTCGTCCGGCATCTCGATGTCGTCCAGCTTCGACCGGCCGATCACCCGCTCCTGCTCCTCGACGCTGGTCGCGTTCCAGGCGGGCAGGTCGTGCAGGTACTTCTGGATGATCACGTAGCTGCCGCCGGCGAAGTCCGGGTCGTCGGCCGGGTCGACGATCCCGGCCTTGACCCCGGCCGGCCCCGAGGGCGACTCGGTGCCGTCGACGAAGCCGATCAGGTCCCGCTCGTCGAAGTAGCGGAAGCCGTGCTCCTCGTCGACCACCGTGACCGCGCCCGCCAGCCGCGCCATCACCTGGGTGGTGTACTCGAAGCACAGGTCCATCCGGTTCGCACGGATGTGAAAGAGCAGGTCGCCGGCAGTGGCCGGGGCGGTGTGGCGGGGCCCGGTGAGCTCGCGGAAGGGATGCAGCCCGGCCGGGCGCGGCCCCGCGAACAGCCGGTCCCAGGCATCCGAGCCGATCGCGGCGACCACCTGCAGCGCCCCGCCGGGAGTGCGGAAGCCGACCGAGCGCTGCAGCGCGCTCACGTCGCCGAGCAGATCACGGACGGCATCCTCGCCGCCCGGCTCGATGGTCAGCACCAGGAACACCGCCGCCGCTGTCAGCGGGCTGAGTACCGGCTGCGGTTCTGGCGCCTCAGTTGACTCCTGTGGCACGGGCATCCCCTTCGACGCTGGTCAGGATCTAGCGTCCCACACACGCCGATCGGGCGAAGCAACGGGCCGTTCGGACTCGGGATCTTTCCGCCCGACCCGCTGCCGCCCGCGCTCCACGGGCGCTCGGCCGACTCCCTGAGCAGCGCGTCCAGATCCTCGCGAGCGGCGAAGCGAGAGCGGATCGTGCTCGTCCAGGAGAAGAGTACGACAACCTGTAGTGGACGCCGCCCCGGGGCCGGGCGCGCTCATCGGGTGCCTGAAGCGGTGAAACCGGTGAGCTTCACAGAGCTGTCAATAGCATGAATGTCATCACGACGCCCATGCTTACGCGGCAGCCGATCGTCACGGCAGGCGACAGAAGGAACTGCCCGAGGGCACCGCCCGCGACGTTGCGTTCGCCAACGGTGCCTGGTCCCGGGGCGATGTCGATGACGCCGCCCGAGACGCCGCTGGAGGGGTCCGGTCCTGAGAACGCCGTAGTCCTCGCCGACTCGGCACCCGCCATCGCCGGGACGCCCGCTCGAGCGCCGACCGGAGCGACCGGCGCGCTCGTGAGGCTGTAGCGCCTGCCGGAGAGCTGGTCGAGATCCCAGACGCCGTAACCGATCAGCACCAGCGCGAAGACGAACGCGAGCGTTGGGTCGCTCAACCTCAGCATCGAAGACGACCCGGCGGACACGCCCGGCATAGCCGCCATGCCCGCCATCGCGCCAGCGGCAGAAGTCATGCCCAGGAACATGTAGAGCATGGCGGCGCTGTGCACCAGATGCGGCGCGCAGTGCCCGCCGGCCAGGGCGCGAACCCCGTTCGCCCGGGCGTCTCGGACAACGCGGAAGGCGAACCAGACGATCATCACACCGAAGATGACCTCCCACCCAACGTTGGGAAGGGTGCTGAGACCCGGCGTCAGCACGCCCGCCATGGCGATGGCCATCAGCAGGTGCGCGATGTCAGTGTCGATGATCACCGATCCGTGCCGCCACGGCTGCGCCACCACGAGCCGCGCCGCGCTCACTGCGGCCACCACCAGCATGAAGGCGGAGAGCAGGTCGAAAATCGAGGTCGGTATCATCGGGCCGACTCCCGTGCTGCAGCTGCGGGCAGGACCGACACGGCCCCCGCGCTGGCTGACTCCGCCCTGAACGGCCAGTAGGCCAGGGCGAGGAGCGCGAGCAGCGGCCCGGAATTGGGGTCCGTCCCCCCGCCCGCGAGGATCCCGCCCAACGCCTCGGCCACGACCCAGATCACGAGCGCCACCACGATGGCCAGGACCAGGGTCGCCCTGGCAAACGGCCGGGGCAGGTAGACCCCGACCGCGATGACCGCTAGCGCCACGGCGAGCACGACCGACGCGGCCAGCCCGTGGTTAGCGACGAGCGAGGCGCCCCCTCGCTCGATCGCCGACAGCCAGCCCGGCTCGCCGCTGTCCAGGCCGGCGATCATCCCGCTCACTGCCTGGGGTGCACGGCTAGCGGGGGTCAGCGCGAAGTAGGCCAGACTCAGCCACAACACGAGCCACAGCGCCCTGGCAACGTGCGCGCCGACCGCCCGCGCCGCGACGAAGCGCGCCGACACATCTCGGTCGGCGGGCCAGAGCAGTACCGCGATCAGGGCGTAGATGATCACCGCGCCAGGGGCGCCGTTGAGCGGGCTCGCGCCGCCGTCCAGTATCCCGCCGAGCCCTTCGCCGAACCACCACACCCCGAGCGCCCAGGCGATCGATGCTGCGAGGGCGATCCGCACGGTCGGGCGGAGCGCGATGCCGAGGCCGAGCAGCAGCTGGATCGTGGCGAAGATCGTGTTGACCAGCGCGAGGTGATGCTCGACCAGGGTCGCGTCCCAGGTGATCGGGCGGGCTATGACAGACGGATTGCCCTGCGCGGTTCCGGCCAGCATCTGGCCGAACGCCTTGGTGTACATGAACGACTGGTACTGAAGCACGCCGTCGAGCAGCCAGATGGCCCCGAGGCCGAGCTGCAGCGCCCGCCGCGTATCGAGCCTCGCCGCGGCGGGCGGCGCCTCGGTGCCAAGTCGGCCGCGCATCGCGGTACGGCCGCCGGCGGCGACGGCAACTTCACTCATCGAGACTCCTCGGACACTTCGCGGCAGGGAATGCCGCAACCCACGATAGAGAGACGTCGCGGACGCCGCAAATTAATCGCACGAAGTCGCAAGGAAATTGCCTAATGTCGCTAACACACAGGTAGATCCCTTGTTACAAGCCAGATTCAAGGTCTGGATAAACCCCTGAGAGGTATCCGCTAAACCGGGTAGGGGTATTTTACAAACCTGCCTGGGGTATGGATTGGCAATTGTCGTCCGCCAGGAACGCACCGGTGCCCTGAAGCTAAGGCGGGTGCGGCTCGGCGGCGCCTTCCTCGACCACGACCTCACCCCCGGGGTGCTCGCGGCCGGCCCGGTCGCCCGCGACCGGGGGCGGATGCGGCCGGCTCGCGCTCGGCCTCCCCGAGGAGCACCTCGGGCACTGCGTGAGCCAGGCGCTGGCCGAGGGCGGCGACGACGCGTCCGAGAAGATCAAGGAAGCCTCGGAAGCAATCGCCCGCCTCGTTCGTTCCTGACCGTGGATAACTGGAGCAGAGAGGGACCCCCCGATGACAACGACGACCTACAAGGTCACCGGCATGACCTGCGAGCACTGCGCGAACGCGGTGACGACCGAAGTCACCGCCCTGGACGGCGTCTCCGCGGTTGCGGTCCAGCTGGTGCCGAACGGCGTCTCCACCGTGACCGTCACCAGCGCCGCCCCGCTCCCCGACCCCGAGGTCGAGCGCCGCGCTCGACGAAGCCGGCGGCTACCAGCTCGCCTAGTTTGAGTATTAGCCCTTGGGGCCACAGGCCCGCTCTATACGTGCCCGTGGGCCACCGGGCTATTTTGGCGGGCCGGCCCCGCGCGTTCACCGTGGGCCACAGGGCCATTGGCGGGCCGGCTCCCCGGCCGCCCGGGTTCAGGGGTGGATGGGGGCGTTGGTGGCGTGGAGGGTGTAGAGGCCTATGAGGATGAAGGCAACCGGGAGGACCCAGCGGCCATAGCGCTGCAGGGTGTCGGTGATGCGGTGGTGGCGGGTTAGCAGGCCGGCGGCCGCGCACCAGACCGCGACGCCGACCGCGAAGACGACGAGCGTGACCGCGATCCGGCCGGCGTCGGCGGTGGCGAAGACCGGTGTGTAGGCGGCCAGGTTGTCCGCGCCGTCGACCGCGGTGAGCGTGCCCACCCCGACGACTCCGGCCGTCCACGCCAGCCAACGCCGGTTGGACAGGCCCGGCACCGCTGGCAGGCCGCCCACACCAGACGGGCCTGCCGTCCCGGACGGGCCGGTCCCACTGGGCTGGCCGGCGGCCAGCGGCGGAGTCGGCGGCTCGCCCCGGCGCGCCGCCCTGGTCGCGGTGGCCAGGGTGACGACGCCGATGACGAGCGGGATCAGGGCGAGCAGCCAGAGCCAGCGGGCCGGGACCAGGGACAGGCCGCGCCCGGCGGCGAGGGACAGCCCGACCAGGACGGCGAAGCCGAGGTACTGCCCGGACCAGATCTCCCACCGCCTCGGCTGGCCGGCTGCCCGCGAGGCCGCGCTCAGCAGCGCGAGGACCACCAGGTCGTCGACGTTGGTGGCCGCGAACAGCGCCACCGCCGTCGCGGCCGAGGCGGGCAGCGAGCTCACGGGCGCAAGGGTACTGGCCGGGCGGAGCTGGCCGTCTGGGCCGGGGTCGCACGGGCGACGGGGATGGCCGCCACCGGGGCCGAGCGGCGGAGAAGGCCGATTTCGGCGGCTGAGGGTCACGGACGGGGGAGAGTCAGGCGGGTCCGTTCGATATAACCGATTTTGAGGTTTTTAGGAGGCGCTGCCGCCGGTGGCCAGGCGCATCAGGTCGCTGTCGATGTTGATTCCGACCTCGGTGCCGCCCGCCGAGCCGAGCTCGTGCTGGTAATTCTGCCAGGACTCGTCGCGGACCTTGCGTGCGAAACCGGACTCCATCAGCAGCACCAGCTCGAACGCGGCCCGGTCGATGCGCTTGTTGAGCGCGTCGTCGCCCCAGTCCTCGGGGGCGGCGAACAGCGACGTCGGCACCGGCAGGGTGCGCAGGTAGGCGAACAGCGACCGCATCTGGTCGTCCACCACCAGCGCGTGCCGGGCGGTGCCGGCCGTCGCCGCGAGTATCACCGGCTTGCCGATCAGCAGGTCGTTGTCGAGCGCGTGGAAGAACGAGGTGAAGATGCCGCTCGGGCCGGCCTTGTAGACCGGGGCGGCGGCGATGATCCCGTCCGCGGCGCCGAGCGCGTCAATTGCCTGCTGCAGTCGGGGGGTGATCAACTGGCTGGTCAGCGCCGTGGTCACGTCGGTCGCGAGCTCGCGCAGGTCGATGACGCGGGTGGCGACGGTCGCCCCCCGGACTTCGGCCAGCGCGGCCACCCGCTGGGCCGTGCGGTCGGCCAGCAGCCTGGTCGAGGAGGGATCGGACGTCCCCGCGCTGACCACTACGAGGTTCAGCGGGCTGTCTTGGGGTTGGTTGCTCATGTTCTTTCTTCCTAACGGACCGGGGTTACTGCCAGCTTGGCGCAGATCGCCGCCAGCTGGTCGAGCTCGGCCGGGGTGAGCTCGGAGCGCATTGCGTGCGCGACCGAGCGGGCGTGCCGGCGGCCGACGCGCCGCTGGAGCGCCCGGCCCTCCTCTGTCAGCCAGAGGCGGACGGTGCGCAGATCCCGGCTGTCGGCGATCCGCTGCACTAGCCCGCGGGCGACCAGCCGGTCCACCAGCCGGGACAGGGCCGGCTGGCTGAGCAGCACGTGCCGGTTGAGGTCGGTCGGCCGGATCGGCTCGGGGCATTTCGACAGCGTGTAGAGGACGTCGTACTCCTTCATGGAGATGTCTTCCCAGACGTCCTCGGCGTTAAAGCGCCGCATCAGCGACGCGTGGGCGGACAGCATTGCCTCCCACGCGTCGTTGGCGGGGTGCCGGGGGTCGGCCATGTCCTGTTCAGCCTTCTGCCTGGTTTCAGACCACCGAGGGGTACTCGGCCTCGACATTCTCGGCGCTGTCCTGGTAGGGGGAGCCACCGGTGACGTTGTCGCCGCGGTTGGGGTTCGGCCGCGGCTGGCGCGGCGGGTTGTCGCCGTACTTGGCCTTGACCAGGCTCGCGTGCGTCGGCGCGTCCGGGACCTCGGGGTCCTTGCGGGCCGCGAGCTCCTTGCGCAGCACCGGCACGACCTCGCCGCCGAGCAGCTCGAGCTGGTCGAGCACCTTGCCCAGGGGCAGCCCCGCGTGGTCCATCAGCCAGAGCTGGCGCTGGTAGTCGCCGAAGTACTCGCGGAAGGTGAGCGTCTTGTCGATGACCTCCTGCGGGGACCCGACCGAGAGCGGGGTCATCTCGGCGAAGTCCTCGAGCGAGGGGCCGTTGCCGTAGACCGGGGCCTCGTTGAAGTACGGGCGGAACTCCTTCTTGGCGTCCTGGGAGTTCTTGGCGATGAACGCCTGGCCGCCGAGGCCGACGATCGCCTGCTTCTCGGTCCCGTGGCCGTAGTGGGCGAACCGCTGCCGGTAGAACTTGATCAGCCGCTGGTAGTGCTCCTTGGGCCAGAAGATGTTGTTGGCGAAGAAGCCGTTGCCGTAGAAGGCGGCCTGCTCGGCGATCTCGGGCGAGCGGATCGAGCCGTGCCAGACGAACGGCGGCACGTCGTCGAGCGGCCGCGGGGTGGAGGTGAACCCCTGCAGCGCGGACCGGTACTTGCCCTTCCAGTCCACCACGTCCTCGCGCCACAGCCGGTGCAGCAGGTTGTAGTTCTCGAGCGCGAGCGGCAGACTCTCGCGGATGTCCTGGCCGAACCACGGGTAGACCGGGGCGGTGTTGCCGCGGCCGAGCATCAGGTCCATCCGGCCCTTGGACAGGTGCTGGAGCATCGCGTACTCCTCGGCGATCCGCACCGGGTCGTTGGTTGTGATCAGCGTGGTCGACGTGGTGACGACGAGGCGCTTGGTCGTCGCCGCGATGTAGGCGAGCAGGGTGGTCGGCGAGCTGCTGAAGAAGGGCGGGTTGTGGTGCTCGCCGATGGCGAACACGTCCATGCCGACTTCCTCGGTCTTCTGCGCGATCTTCACCACCGCGTCGATGCGCTCCGCCTCGCTCGGCGTGTAGTTGGTGGTCGGGTCGCGGGTGATGTCGCTGACCGAGAAGAGTCCGAACTGCATGGCAGGCCTCCCAGGTGCGGTATATGCGTTTGCATGTATCTTAAACCGCCCCGCCGCGCCAGTATTCCCCGGGCACCGTCCCCGGGCGCCGTTCCGTTCCCCGGCGCCGCCGCTAGGCGGCCCTCGGGCCCGGGGCCAGCCAGCGCGCGCCGAGCAGCCGGTAGAGGCCCGCCCGGTGGAAGTAGACGTTGCCTGCCACCTGAAGGATGACGAAGGTGACCGGGTACAGCAGGCTGCCGATGGCCGGCACCGCGTCGACGGGCAGGGTGTAGGAGATCACCACCCGCGCCGTCGCGTCGATCACCAGTCCCATGCCCCAGATGACGCTGGCGACGCGCCAGATCCGGCGGAACTTCGGCTCGGTGTCCCACAGCAGGCCTGCGACGACGCGGCTGACCCGGGTCAGGACCGCATGTGGGTGACGGTGCCGTAGGAGCGCTGGCGGTACAGGAGCGGCTCGAACGAGTGGGTGTCGGCGTGCTCGACCAGGCCGATGATGATGACGTGATCGCCCGCCGCGACCAGCTGCTCGGTGCGGCAGACGAGCCACTGCCCCTTGCCCGCCAGCCGGGGGGCGCCGTGGTCCATGTACCAGGCGACGTCGGCGAACTTGTCGTCGCCCTTCCTGGCGAACGCGGTCGCGAGCGTCTGCTGGCCGACTGCGAGCACGTTCACGCCGAACCGGCCCGTGTCGGAGATGATCTTGAGCAGGTCGGAGCGCTGGTCAAGCGAGACCAGGATCATCGGCGGGTCGAGCGAGAGCGACGAGAACGCGCTCACCGTGGTGCCGTGCGGCCTGCGGTCGACGTGCGAGGTCACCACGGTGACCGGGGTCGGCACCCGCGCGAGCGTGTCCCTGAAGACCGTGGCGTCGACCTGGTCACGTCCCTGGCTAGCCCCACCACCGTCCATTCGATCAGCGTACGTTCACCGGCGGTGTTTCGGCCAGCGCGGCTAGACCCGTGCCACCAAAGTCGGCTGACGCTGATCGTTGCCGTGCACAGCGGGTCAGCGGATGGCGTTTTACCGCCTTGACTGCGATCGCGGCGGCAACCGATTCTGAGCTGACACGTGCGGTAGCGAGCCGACCCGGTAGGAGGCAGCGCAGTGACAGCAGTCGCGCCGACGGAGGAGTTTCTCGAGCTGGCCGGGGGGAGAGTCCACCTGCTGCGGGGCGGTGCGGGCGAGCCGGTGCTGTTCCTGCACCCGGCGGGCGGGGCCGGGGCCTGGCTTCCGTTCCACGCCCGGCTCGCGGGGGACGGGTTCGAGGTGATCGCGCCCGCCCATCCCGGGTTCGGCCAGTCCGACGACTTTCCCGACGTCGAGACCATCGACGACCTCGTCTACCACTACCTGGACGTGCTCGACGGGCTGAGCTTGTCCCGGCCGCACGTCGTCGGGGCGTCGTTCGGCGGGTGGATCGCGGCCGAGGTCGCCGTGCACTCGCCGCACCTGGTCGGGTCGCTCACGCTGCTGTCGGCGGCGGGGCTGCGACTGCCCGACCACCCGGTCGCGGACGTCTTCCTGATGCCCCCGGCCAAGCTCGCGGCGGCGCTGTTTCACGATCCGCTGCTCGTGCCGCCGCCCGCGTCCGCACCGCACCCGGGTGCGGCCCCCGACCTTGACTCGATCATCGCCGCCTACCGCGAGGCGACGTCGCTGGCCCGGTTCTCGTGGGTGCCCTACCTGTCCGACCCCAAGCTCGAGGGCCGGCTGCGCCGGATCACCGCGCCTACCCTGGTCGTCGCGCCGTCCGACGACCGGCTGATCCCGGTCGCGCACGCGCGGCGCTACGCCGCGCTGATCGACGGCGCCGACTACGCCGAGGTCGCCGAGTGCGGGCACGCGATGTACGTCGAGCGGCCGGCCGAGTTCGCCACGCTGGTGGCGTCGTTCCTCGCGTCGCATCCCCTTGCGCCCCTCGCCGAGAGCGGAGTCGGCCGGTGAAGTTCAGCTTCTTCCACCTGATGCCGTACCCGCACCTGCCGGACGACTTCGACTCGAAGTACGACTCGTCCGCGCTGACGTACCCGAACGCGAACTTCGACCCGGCCCTCGGGTCGGCGCTGTACGCACGCTACCTGGACGAGCTCGAGTACGCGGACCAGCTCGGCTTCGACGGGATCGCGGTCAACGAGCACCACCAGTCCGCCTACGGGCTGATGCCGTCGCCGAACCTGATGGCGGCGGCGCTCACCCGGCGGACCTCGCACGCCCGGATCATGGTGCTCGGCAACGCGATCGCCATCCGCGGCAACCCGCTGCGGGTCGCCGAGGAGATCGCGATGCTCGACCTGATGTCGGGCGGGCGGGTCGACTCCGGGTTCGTCCGCGGCATCGGCTGGGAGTACTTCGGGCATTCGATCAACCCGGTGAAGTCACGGGCGCGGTTCGACGAGGCGCACGACCTGATCGTGAAGGCGTGGACGGCGCCGGAGATGTTCTCCTGGTACGGTGCGAACTACGAGTACCGGTACGTGAACATCTGGCCGCGGCCGGTGCAGCAGCCGCACCCGCCGATCTACATACCCGGGGCTGGGTCGACCGAGACGATGAAGTTCTGCGCCGAACGAAGATACACGTATATGTCGGTGTATGCGCCGACGTCGATCGTCCGGCGCTGGTTCGACGGCTACCGTGCCGCCGCCGCCGACCTCGGGTACGTGCCCGACCCGGAGAAGATCGCGTTCTCGGTTCCGGTCTACGTCGCCGACACCGACGAGCGAGCGCACCGGGAGGCCCGGCCGGTCCTGGAGTGGCTCTACCGCAAGGGACTCAAGCAGACCGCCCAGATGGTGACGCCCCCCGGCTACATGTCGCCCGGCTCGCTTCGCGGCGTGCTGTCCTCGGGGCTGCGGTCGCTCGGCGCGCTCTCCTACGAGGACCTGCTCGCCAACGGCCAGGCGGTCGTCGGGTCGCCCGCCGCCGTCGCCCACCGGCTGGCCGAGCTGTATGAGAAGCTTGGCGGGTTCGGGCAGCTGATCGGGCTCTTCGCGATCGGGCCGTCGACGCATGAGCAGGTGATGCGCAGCGCCGAGCTGTTCGCCGCCGACGTGATGCCGGCGCTCCGCCCGCTGGGCGTCGCCGCGGAGAGGACCACTGCATGAGCTCGCTCAGCGAGGAACTGCTGGCCGGGATTCGCGGTCACCGCGAGCAGTTCGAGGCGGCCGGCGACCGGGCCGAGGAGCTGCGCACCCTCCCCAACGACGCGGTGGCGACACTGCGCGCGCTCGGCCTGTTCTGGGTCAAGACGCCGGCCGAACTCGGCGGAACCCCGCTGTCGCCGATCGAGTTCTGCGATGTGATCGAGGAACTCGCCTACATCGACACGTCGACGGCGTGGGCGGCCATGATCGGGGCCGGCTGCAACGGGCTGGCCGGCGGCTGGCTGCCCGAGGCGGGCGCACGGCGGATCTTCGGCGCGGCCAGCGACGCGGGCGGCGCCGCGTCCACGGCCGGGCCGGGCGGCCCGGGCGGCCGCCCGGGCCGGCCGCTGCCCGTGATTGCGGGCCAGCTCGCGCCGCGCGGCACCGGGTCGCCGACCGCGGGCGGGTACCTGGTTCACGGACGCTGGGGCTTCTCAAGCGGCATCGTCCACGCCGACTGGCTAATCGGCGCGTTCAAGGCGGACGGCGCGGACGGCGCGCGGCGCCGACCGCGCCGACGCGCCGACCGCGCCGGCGGCGCCGACGGGACCGGGTTCGGCCGGATGATCGTCTTCGCCATCCCCAAGGCCGAGGCCGAGGTGATCGACAACTGGCACGTGGCCGGGCTGCAGGGGACCGGCAGCCTCGACTTCTCCCTCGATGGCACGTTCGTCCCGGCCGAGCTCACCTATGAGCTTGGCCGCCCCGCCGTCCGGGGCGGCGACCTGTTCCGGCTCGGCATGCCCGCGTTCGTGTCCAACGAGGTCCCGCCGCTCTCCATCGGCCTGGCCCGCCGCGCCATCGACGACATCACCGAGCTGGCCGCCCACACCGCCCGGTTCCCGGGCGGGCCCACGGTGAGCGAGCGCGCGGTCTTCCATCACGAGCTCGGCCGGGCCGAGGTCCGGGTCAGAGCCGCCCGGGCGGTGCACCGGGAGGCGATGGCGGCCGCCTTCGCGAGCGCGGTAGCCGGCCGCCCGCCGACCGAAGAGCAGCAGCTCGCCGTCACCACGGCCTCGGTCTTCGCCGTCGAGACCTGCGCCGACGTGGTCAGCGAGCTGTTCAAGTTCGGCGGCGGCCGCGCCCTGGCGCTGTCCAACCCGATGCAGCGCCACCTGCGCAACGTGCTCGCCGCCCGGCAGCATGTCGCCCTCTCCGAGGAGAACTACGAGGCGGCCGGGCGCTACCTCCTCGAGTCCGCCAAGGCCAGGCGCTCCTGACGGGTGCTTCTGACGGGTGCCTCTGACGGCCGAATCAGGGCCAAGCATCAGGGATGCAGAGGTGCAGGGGTGAGTCGACGCGCGGACTCACCCCTGGCCCCCTTGAACCACCACGGATGTACAGACTGCTTTAGCTGACCAAAATCAGCGGCGGGTACGCCGCCAATCACTGCGAGGAAGCAGCCCGGCGGGCGGAGACCGAGGACGCGAGCGTCGACAGGGCGGCTTCGGTCATCTCGATGTCGAGGCAGGCGTCGGTGACGGACTGGCCGTAGGTCAAGGTGGCGGGGTCGCCCGGGTCCTGGCGGCCCGCGACCAGGAACGACTCGAGCATCACGCCGGTCAGGCCGGTCTCGCCGGCCGCGATCTGCCCGGCCAGCGACTCGGCGACCGACGTCTGGCGGCGGTAGTCCTTGCCGCTGTTGCCGTGGCTGGCGTCGACCATGACCCGGCGCGGCAGCCCCGCCGCCGAGATCAGGTCCAGCGCCTTGGCCACGTGCGAGGACGAGTAGTTGGGGCCGCTGCGGCCGCCCCGCAGGATCACGTGCGTGTCGCTGTTGCCGGTGGTCGTCACCACCGCCCCGGCGCCGTGCACGGTCACGCCGAAGAACGTGTGGCTGGCGGCCGATGCCCGGAGGGCGTCCACCGCGACCTGGACGTCGCCGTCGGTGCCGTTCTTGAACCCGACCGGCATCGACAGGCCCGAGGCGAGCTGGCGGTGGACCTGGCTCTCGGTCGTCCGCGCCCCGATCGCGCCCCAGGTCACCGCGTCGGCGATGTACTGCGGGGTGATCGGGT
This sequence comes from uncultured Actinomycetota bacterium, assembly GCA_963836195.1. GTDB lineage: Bacteria > Actinomycetota > Actinomycetes > Streptosporangiales > Streptosporangiaceae > Trebonia. The sequence goes on from CAWIIX010000013.1 coordinate 164,556, forward strand.
CGAGCCACTCGCAGCCGACCGGCAGGCCCGCCGACACGATGTCGAGCAGCAGGCGGCGGGCGGTCCGCAGGCCGCGGTGGACGTCGTAGGAGCCGTCCATGCCCGGGTCGTTGATCAGGCCCTTCCACCCCGTCACCGTGCGCGGCTTCTCGAAGTACACCCGCATCACGATCAGCAGGTCGTCGGCGTACCGGGCGCGCAGCTCGGCCAGCCTGGCGGCGTAGTCGAGGGCCGCCTTCGGGTCGTGCACCGAGCACGGGCCGGTGACCACCAGCAGCCGGTCGTCCGTACCGTCAAGCACCGCCCGAACCTCGGCCCGGGTGGTCTCGACCGTCTGCGACTGGGCGGCGCCGAGCGGATGTTCAAGGAAAAGCGCGGCCGGGGAAAGCAGCGGCTCGTAGCCGACAATCCGGGTATCCGTCACGCGTGACATCGGGGTTCTCCCTCCGGGCGCGCCTCGCCCGGGTCCTCCGCGAGCCAGCTACGCCCTTGATTGCGGCGATGCAGGTCTGCCTCGCCGCTGGCTGGCTCCGGGTAGTGGTAAGCGCGCGCAACAACCACGCTTGGCTCCACCCGGAGCCAGCGTAAAGCGCCAATACCACTGGGACATGTCGTCGATGATACACGGCCGACGCGACCGGGGCGGCAGTGGCCGGTCGGATACGCAAAGCAACGGACTCCCCTGTCGTCTCCCGAGCACCCACGGTTACTCTTAGTGTCTTGCCGGGCCTCCTGGCCTCTGCCGGAGGACGGCGGGCCACGTCGGCGGCGGCACCGGACAGGGGAGATCATCGGCCCATGGACAGCCTCAACCTCGCCGACACGTTCATCACGTTCTTCGCCCTGTTCGGGCCGCAGAAGGTGCTGCTGTCGTTCGGGCGGCTGTCCCGAACGCTTGACGATCACTCGGTCCGCACGGTCGCCGCCGCCACCGCGAGCACCGCCGCGATCATCGGCGCGGTCTGCGCGCTCACCGCCCCCTGGGTGACCACGTTCTTTCACATCGGGTCGCCGGAACTGGATCTGGCGGCCGGCCTGCTGTTCATCATCTACGCCGTCGGCATGGTGCTCGGCATCCACTTCGATACCGAGCTTCCGCACCGGGCGGCGGCCGCGCAGAACGCCGCCAAGGACGCCGATGAGGAGGCCGAGGAGGCCGACCCGGCTCACCCGCTGTCGAGCGGGTTCCGGGCGATGCTACTGCCGTTCGTGGTCAGCCCGATCGCGATCGCGGCCGACCTGGAGGAGTCGATCTCGGCCGGCGGCTGGGGCGGCCGGTGGACCGTGGCGGGCGCGTTCGCGCTCGTCGCCCTGGTGGACATGCTCTGCACGTGGGCGTTCGCGCCGTTGCTGCGCCGAATGCACGACAGCTTGCTTGAGGTGCTGTCCCGGCTGCTGGGCACGCTGCTCGTCGCCGTCGGGGTCGGGGTGTTCCTGGACGGGCTGGTCGCGCTCGGGGTTGTCCTGCATGGCCATCACTGACCGTCGCTGTAGGTCATTTGTTTTCGGCTAATTCGCTGGAAGAAGGCCTCCTGACACCGCCTCGCCCCTGAGGCCACCTTCTTCTAACCAGCCCTGGTTTGCGGCGAAGCCGCACCGGGGGGTCCGGGGGGTCGTCCCCCCGGTGTAAAGCGAAGAGGCCCCCTGCATGCGCTTTCTGCATGCAGGGGGCCCCAGATCTCGTAGCCCCGACCGGATTCGAACCGGCGTTACCGCCTTGAGAGGGCGACGTCCTAGGCCTCTAGACGACGGGGCCCTACGAGTTGCCGGTGGTTCCGCTTCCCGGCGAGCTAAACGATACCGCCTCCGGATGAGTGCAGCCAACACGAGTCACCTCAGGGACGGCAAGTATCGGAAATTTCATCACTCGCGGACGAGGCTCACGGCCGCCGCCACCAGGTCTGAGTTCCCCTCGGCGACCGAGCCGTCGGGCAGGAAAGTCGTGTCCTCGAGGCCTATCCGGATGTCCTGCCCCACCGCCACCGCCGCGCGCATCACGTCCCAGGTGGCGTGGTCGTAGCCATGGTGAACCTGACGGGCGGTAACGCCGAGCCGGGCGAGCTCCGACGCGGCCTCGGCGGCGGTCGCGACCGCGCCGGCCGGGTTGCGGTCGACGGGCTCCATCAGCACGCGCAGTATCCGGTCCCTGAACGCGGCCACGCCGAGCAGGCGGGCGTCCGCCGCCGCCCACACGCCTGCCTCGATCGCGATGCCCAGGCTGGTGAGGAGGCCGGCGAGGTCGTCGGTGCCGGGCTCGTTCATGTTGATCGAGGCGTAGTCGGGGCGATCGGGGCCGGTCCACCGGGAGACGAGGTCGAGTCGGCGCGCGACGTCGCCGTCGACGGTCCAGATGCCGGTGGTGACCCCGACCGGCAGACCGGTCGCGGCCCTGGTGGCAGCCACCGCCGCGAGCACGTGGTCGGGGTCGAGCGTCTGCGCCCCGGCGGCGTCGCGCGGGTGCAGATGCAGCGCCTGCGCGCCCCGCTCGGCGGCGGCGCGGGCGTCGGCCGCCAGTTCGGCGGGCGTCAACGGCACCGCCGGATGCTCCGCCCGCGTCGTCCCGCCGTTAAGAGCAGCCTGAACCAGCACGTCCCGCCCTCCGCTCACGGTGAAAGCAAAACGCCCCCGTGCCGGTCGGGCACTGAGGGGCGCTTAAGCTTCACGGTGTTCGAAAAACCACCGTACGCTGGGGTACCAGGACTCGAACCTAGACTAACAGAACCAGAATCTGCTGGGCTGCCAATTACCCCATACCCCATTTGGCAACGCGGGCCAGAAGCTTCCGTACCGCGCCGATGTAGTGTATCGAATCCCGGACCCCATCGCGAACGCGCAACCCGATGGCCGCTCCAGCCGGCGGTCCGGGCGCTACTCGGGCGCGGCCACCAGGTGGTCGGGTTCGCGCTCGCGCAGGCTAGAGTCGGTTGTCATGCCCTGGTATGACTTGCCGCTTGAGCGGCTGCGCGAGTACCGCACCAGCACGCAGGAGCCGGACGGGCTCGACGACTGGTGGGCGGCCCGGCTGCGCGAGGCGCGCGACCGCGCCCGGCCGGCCACGGTGACGGTCCACGAGCCCGGCCTGTACGCGCCGTTCGAGGTGTCCGACGTCGAGTTCTCCGGCGGCGCCGGGGAGCGCGTCCGCGCCTGGTACATCAGTCCGGCCGACCGGGACGCGCGCGGCGTGGTGGTCAAGTTCATCGGCTACGGCGGCGGCCGGGGCGCCCCGGCCGAGCACATCCTGCTGCCCGCGCTCGGCTACGCGGTGCTGGTCATGGACAGCCGGGGCCAGGGCGGCCGCTGGTCGAGCGGGGCGACCGCCGACGGGATCGGCACCGGCCCGGAGAACTCCCTGGTCATGACCCGCGGCATCACCACCCCGGAGGAGTACTACTACACCCGGATGTTCACCGACGCCGCGCTCGCGGTCGACACCGCGCGCGAGCTCGCCGGGCCCTCCCGCCCGGTCGCGGTCAGCGGGGGCAGCCAGGGCGGCGCCCTCGCGCTCGCGGCCGCCGCGCTGCGGGCAGAGGTGGTGGCGGTGTGCCACGCCGACGTGCCGTTCCTGTGCGACATCCAGCGCGCGATCACGCTCGCGCCAAACCCGCCCTACACCGAGATCCCGGAGTTCCTGGCCGAAAACGTCGAGCTCGTCCCGCAAGCGCTGGACACGCTCCGTTACATCGACTGCGCGCTGCTCGCCCGCCGGATCACCGCCGCGACGCTGGTCAGCGTCGGGCTGATGGACGACATCTGCCCGCCGTCGACCGTGTTCGCGGCGTACAACGAGATCCGGGCGGCCGACAAGGAGATCGCGGTCTACCCCTACAGCGGGCACAGCTGGCCCAACGCGCACGCGGAACGGCAGCTCAGGCATCTGCGGGCGCGCCTCGGGGCCTAGGCCGCCGCCCCGCGGTCTAGTCGCGGATCGTGACCCGGTTCGTCAGCGTGCCGATCGACTCGATCGTGACGCTGACCTCGTCCCCGGCGGTCATCGGGCCGACGCCCTCCGGGGTGCCGGTGAGCAGCACGTCGCCGGGGAGCAGGGTCATCACCGACGACACGTACTCGATCAGCGACGGCACGTCCCACAGCAGCTCGCTGGTCCGCGCGCGCTGCCGCACGTCCCCGTTGACGGTGGTGGTGATGCCCAGGTCGGCCGGGTCGGCGGCGGTCTCCATCCACGGGCCGAGCGGGCAGAAGGTGTCGAAGCCCTTCGCCCGCGTCCACTGCCCGTCCCGGGCCTGAAGGTCCCGCGCGGTCACGTCGTTGGCGCAGGTGTAGCCGAAGATGACCTCCTCCGCCCGCTCCTTCGGCACGTCACGGCAGAGCCGGCCGATGATCACCGCGAGCTCGCCCTCGTGGTCGACCCGGTCGGTCAGCTTGACCGGGTAGGCGATCCGGTCGCCGTGGCCGGTTACCGAGGTCGACGGCTTGAGGAACAGCACCGGCTCGGCGGGCACCTCGTCCGATCCCATCTCCCGCACGTGCCCCGCGTAGTTCTTGCCGACCGCGACCACCTTGGAGGGCAGCACCGGGGCGAGCAGCCGCACCTCGGCCAGCGGGTAGCGGTTGCCGGTGAGCCGAACGCCCGCCGGGTCGATGCCGAACGGATGGCCGTACAGCTCCTCAACCGTCAGCGGCGACCCGGACTCGCCCTCAACGACGCCGTAGGCGACGCCGTCGCCCTTGGCGAACCTTGCGATACGCACAATGCTCCCTCGCACAATCTGCCACCGGCGGCCGGGCTACTGCTGGTACCCCTCCACCTCGGCTGCCGGGCGCACCACGGCGCCGTCCGGACTCTCGCCGAACTCCTGCTTGGCCCGACGCTGGCGCAACAGGTCCCAGCATTGGTCAAGCGCCTCTTCTGCAGAACGAAGACGCGCCCGCTCCTGTTCCGAATTCAGCGAGCCGTCGGCCAGCTGAGCGCGGAGCTCGTGCTCGGTCTCGATCAGCCCGCTGATCCGCGCCATGATCTCCTTCTCATCCATGTGCCTAAGGTATGCCGTCCGGTGCCGGGTCCGCGATCGGGGTATCAAATCATTCATATCGAACGGTCGCGTGCTCCGCCCTCCCCGCCCGCTCGCACGGCTCAGTCGAGCGTGCGCCCGGCCCGCAGGAGCCCGTAGCTGACGGCCTCCTCGAGAGCGTGCCAGGACGCGGAGATGACGTTCTCGTCCACCCCGACGGTGGACCAGGTGTCGCCGGTGCCGTCGCCCGACTCGACCAGCACCCGGGTGATCGCCCCGGTGCCGGACGTGCCCTCGAGGATGCGGACCTTGAAGTCGGTCAGCTCGAGGGTGGCGAGCTCGGGGAAGGTCTGCTCGAGGGCCGACCGCAGCGCCCGGTCGAGCGCGTTGACCGGGCCGTTGCCCTCGCCGACGGCGATGACGCGCTCGCCCTTGGCGACCAGCCGGACCGTCGCCTCGCTGGTGACGGCGCCGTCCTCGCGCTGCTCGACGATCACCCGCCAGGACTCGACGGTGAAGTGCCGCCTGCGCTCGCCCGCCAGCTCGTCGCGGAGCAGCAGCTCGAAGCTCGCGTCGGCGGCCTCGAACGAGTAACCGCGCGCCTCGAGCTCCTTGACCTTGTCGGTGACCCGGCCGATGACGTCCTTGCTCTCCGACAGGTCGAAGCCGAGCTCGCGGCCCTTGAGCTCGACCGAGGCCCGGCCGGCCATGTCCGAGACCAGCATCCGCATGTCGTTGCCGACCAGCGCCGGGTCGATGTGCTGGTAGAGCATCGGGTCGACCCGGATGGCGGAGGCGTGCAGCCCCGCCTTGTGGGCGAACGCGGAGAAGCCGACGTAGGGCTGGTGGGTGTCGGGGGTGACGTTGGTGACCTCGCTGATCGCGTGGGCGATGCGCGCCATCTCGCGGATGCCGTCCCCCTCGAGAACGACGCTGCCCTTCTTGAGCTGGAGGCCGGCCACCACGCTGAACAAGTTCGCGTTGCCCGCCCGCTCGCCGTAGCCGTTGGCGGTGCCCTGCACGTGGGTGACGCCCGCCTCCACCGCGACCAGGGTGTTGGCGACGCCGCAGCCGGTGTCGTCGTGGCAGTGGATGCCCAGACGGGCCTGGGTCGCCTCGGCGACCGCGTGGACGACGTCGCCGAGCTCGGTCGGCATCATGCCGCCGTTGGTGTCGCACAGCGCGACCACGCTCGCGCCCGCCTCGGTCGCGGCCCGGATGCACTCGATGGCGTAGGCCGGGTTGGCCCGGTACCCGTCGAAGAAGTGCTCCGCGTCGACGAAGACCCGCTGGCCCTCTCCCGTCAGGTGCCGCACCGTGTCGGCGATCATCGCCAGGTTCTCGTCGAGCGTGGTCCGCAGGGCAAGCTCGACGTGGCGGTCGTGGCTCTTGGCGACGAGGGTGACGACGGGGGCGCGCGACTCGCGGAGCGCGGCGACCTGGGGGTCGTCGGCGGCCCTGACGCCCGCCTTGCGGGTCGAGCCGAACGCGGCCAGGGTGGCGTGGCCCAGCTCGAGCTCGGTCTGGGCCCGCCGGAAGAACTCGGTGTCCTTGGGGATCGCGCCCGGCCAGCCGCCCTCGATGAAGCCGACGCCGAGACGGTCCAGGTGCCGGGCGATCACCAGCTTGTCGGCGACCGTGAGGTTCAGGCCCTCCTGCTGGGCGCCGTCGCGCAGGGTGGTGTCGTAGACGTGAAACTGGTCGTCGACCATCGTCGCTGTCCGTTCTTCCGTAATGCCGTGGTGAGCTAGCAGACAAACAAAAAGACCCCCCGCGGAACGCGAGAGGTCTGCGCATCGGCACCGTGGCCAGCGATTGGTGTTCGCTGGCCCCGACTAGGACGAAGGTCCTAGCTGCCGACGCGCCTGCTGATAATAATCAGGCTGGTCGCCACGAGACCTAGTGTGCCATACCCGCGCGAGTAGTTGTTAGCCGAGCGACTTCAGCTGGCAACCGACTTGAGGAAGTCACCCGCCAGCGAGGCCGCCGCCTGGTTGGCGGTGGTGCCGGTCTCGATCGCCGCCACCGCCATGTTCCCCCGGTAGCCCACGAACCAGCTCAGGTAGGCGTTGGCGCCGGTCTTGACCACGCCCGCCTGGCCGTAGACCTCCGCGCCGGGCAGGTCGGCCGCGTGGGCCGCCCCGGACTTGACCGCCAGCCGCATGAGCTGCCTGAGCTCGACCAGGCCGGCGGCCGACATCGGGGCCTCGGTGGTGGCCGACGGCTGGCCCGCGATGAGCTCGGGCGACCGGCCGACCCCGGCGTCGACCTCGGCCGCCACCATGGCCATGCCGAGCGGGCTCATCAGCACCCCGCTCTGGCCGATCGCCTGAGCGGCCATCTCCGCCGCGCCGGAGGCGGTCGAGGCCGATCCGGAGAACGCCGGCACCTGCAGGTGCCACGTCGAGCCGATGCCGAAGCCGCGCTCGACCGCGGTGAGCTGGCTCGCGGTGAGCGTCCGGGACAGGGTCGCGAACGCCGTGCCGCAGCCGCTGGCGAAGTCGGACGCGAACGTCGCCGTGCTCGGCCCGCTGGCCTGGTAGCTGAACGTCACCCCGCCGACGGTGGCCGTCGGCTGGCACGGCAGCGGCTGTTTCTCGGCCACCCGGGCCGAGAGCAGCGCCGCCGCCGACACGATGCTGAACGACATGCCCGGGGCGACCTTGCCGGTCAGCGTGCTGCCGTCATCCGGGAGCGGCATCGAGCCGGTCTGGTGGGATGCGAGCACCCGGATGGCGCCGCTGCGGGTGTCGACCGCGACGATCTCGCCGGAGCCGGGCTGCGCCGCCAGGGCGGTGGCGGCGGCCTGCTGGTCGGTGGTGCTGAGCGTCGTCTGCAGCGTCGTGCCGGGGTGGCCCGGTGCGTCCCACAGCGTCGCGACCGAGTGGCCGGCCGAGTTCACCACGACGATCGAGGTGGTCGGGGTGCCGACCAGGGCGTCCTGGTAGGTCTGCTCAAGGCCGGATTCCCCGACGGTCATTCCGGGCTGGTAGGCGGCGCCCTCGGCCCGCAGCAGGGGCGAGTCTTCCGTCCCGACCTGGCCGAGCGTCTGCGGCTCGACCGAATCGAACAGCCGCTGGGTCTGTCGCACGTAGCCGAGGCCCGGCACCTTGGCCAGCTTCGGCCACTCGGCCGTGAACGAGTCCGCTGCGGAGCCCGCCTGCAGGGTGAGCAGCGACAGGAAGGAGTCCGGCGGCGCGGCCTGAATCTGGCCGAGCACCTGCTGCTGGTCGAGACCGGTGGCGGCGCTGAACTTGGCGGCGGTCGCCGCCTCGTTGGCGAGCCGGTCCGGGTACACGCCGACCTGGTAATCGGCCGACTCGGTGACGAGCGGCTGGCCGTCCATGTCGGTGATCGCGGCGCGCTGCGGGAAGGTGGTCACCGCCGCTAGCCGGTCGCCCGCCCCGAGGCTGGGGTTGATCAGCGAGGGCGTCCAGTGAATGGTCCACTGGCCGCCGGACGAGGTCACCAGGAATCGCCCGGTGTAGTTCCACTGCTGCCCGGACTGCGCCAGGTCCACGGTCGCCTGGAACTCGGCCACCGCCGTCGACCCGTGCTGGACGACGGACTTCAGCGCGAAGAACGCGTTGGTCGCGTCGACGTCGGTGTAGGCGGCGGCGAGCTCGGCCGTGACCTGCCCGGCCCCCCCGTCGGTGAGCGCGGCCGCCTGCGCGTACCGGCCCTGCTGCCAGTCGAGCAGGAACGCCTGCACGGCGGGCTCGGGCGACGCCTCGCTGCCGAAGCCGTCGGCGAAGCCGAAGCCGAACGCGACGACGACGAGCGCGAGCACGGCCGCCATCTTCTGCTTACGGGAGAGCCAGCCCTTGCGGGTGGACTGCTTGCGATGCCGGCTCCCGCCCGATCGCGACGGCCTGCTCGGCGGGGACGCGTTTGGGGACGGCTGCTGGACACTCGGTCCGCCCGGCGGCACCGGGCCGCCCGGCCCTTCCGGGGCATCCGGAAGTCTCGGTAGAACGGGGTCGGAGACCCCGTCGCCGCCGACAGGCCTGACCGGGGTCTGCGCGCCTGGCCCGAGGGACGGGAACGGCACGATATGTCCCCGGGGTCGGCAGGCGTGGCTACCCCGCTCACGAGAGCGCGCAGTCACCGTCAGCCTCCGGAGTCACCGTCGTCGCCGAATGGCACGCTCAACCTCCCTGGCCGCGTCTTTCTTGGCCAGGTCTTGTCTCTTATCATATGTCCGTTTACCGCGGGCAAGTGCGAGCTCCACCTTGACTTTGCCGTCCTTGAAGTAGAGCGACAGAGGGACCAGCGTCAGCCCCTGCTCCGACGTCTTGCGGACCAGTCGCTCGATCTCCCCCCGGTGCAGCAGCAGTTTCCTGGTCCGCCTGGGCAAATGGTTCGTCCACGTTCCCTGGGTGTACTCCGGGATATGAACGTTGTGTAGCCAGACTTCCCCGTCAACGACCTGCGCGAACCCATCCGCGAGAGACGCGCGGCCGGCCCGCAGCGATTTGACCTCGGTGCCGGTGAGCGCGACCCCGGCCTCAAGCGTCTCCTCGATGGCATAGTCGTGCCGGGCCCGCCGGTTCGAGGCGATGACCTTGTTTCCCTGCTCGCGTGCCACGTCTCTCCTGTCGGACCTTCCTCAGACTACAGAAGATACCTAGACCCTCAGGTAGCGGCGAAGGGTCACGAACGCCGTGACGCCGCACAGGGCCACCCCGATGACCAGCGCTGCCGCGATGACCTCGATCAAGTCGCCCATGGAGAGCCCGACGTTATAACTGAAATATTGCTGCAGGTTGTTCAGTAGCAGCGACTTGACCCCGACGAGCAGGGCGGCCGCGATCACCCAGCCGCACAGGCCGGCGATCACGCCCTCGAGCAGGAACGGTAGCTGGATATAGAAGTTGGAGGCGCCGACGAGCCGCATGATGCCGGTCTCTCTGCGCCGGTTGAACGCCGACAGCCTGATCGTGTTGGCCACCAGCAGCACCGCGGCGACGACGAGGATCAGCGCCACGACGACGACCCCGTTCCGCAGGCCGTCGAGCAGTGAGTAGAACTTCTGGAGGATCGTCATCTCGTCGATGACCGAGTCCACCCCGGCCCGCCCCTGGACCGCGCTCGCCACGACCTGGTAGTCGGCCGACGGGTTGCGGAGCTTGATCTCGAGCGACGGCGGCAGCTCGCTCGCGGTGACGGTGGAGACGAGTGACTGCTCGTTGGACATCGCCGACTTGAACAGCGTGTAGGCCTCCGCCTGCGACACGTAGGTGACGTTCTCGACCTGCGGCATGCTGGTCAGCGTCGACGTCAGCTGCTGCTGCTGGGCCGGGGTAATCGCCCCGTGGCAGTTCGGGTTGATGTCGCCCTTATAGCAGAGGTAGGCGGAGATCTCGACCTGGCTCTGCCAGTACGTGCGGGTGCGATCGACCTGCTTGACGAAGAGCAGGCCCGTGCCGAGCAGGGAGAGGCTGATCGCCACCACGACGACGAGCGCCACGGTCATGGTGAGGTTCCGGCGCAGCCCGACCCAGATCTCCTGGAACACGAAGTTAGAACGCATACTGGCCTTATCTCATCCTTGGTAAGTCATGTGCCGTCGATCGAGGCACCCGGTAAGCGGGCGGTAATAACCCGGACGCCTAGTAAGCCTGGCCGTAGATGCCGCGGTTCTGGTCGCGGACCACCTTGCCGTACTCAAGCTCGATCACGCGCTTGCGCATCGAGTCGACGATCGCGGCGTCGTGGGTGGCCATGACGACCGTTGTCCCGGTTCGGTTGATGCGGTCGAGGACCTTCATGATGCCGATCGAGGTGGCCGGGTCGATGTTTCCGGTCGGCTCGTCGGCGAGCAGGATCATCGGCCGGTTGACGAACGCCCGGGCCATCGCGACCCGCTGCTGCTCGCCGCCGGACAGCTGGTCGGGCATCCGGTCGTGCTTGCCCTCCAGGCCCACCAGGTCAAGCACCTCGGGCACCACCCGCTTGATGAACCGCCGCGGCTTGCCGATCACCTCGAGCGCGAAGCCTACGTTCTGCTCGACGGTCTTGCTCGGCAGCAGCCGGAAGTCCTGGAACACGCAGCCGATCTTGCGCCGGAGGGCCGGCACCTTCCAGTTGGTGAGGCGGGCGAGGTCATTGCCCGCTACCAGGATCCTGCCGTCGTTGGGACGCTCCTCGCGGAGGATCAGCCGGAGGAACGAGGACTTGCCAGAGCCGGACGGCCCCACGAGGAAGACGAACTCTCCCTTGTTGACCGTCAGGTCGACGTTCTCAAGCGCGGCCCGATTCTGGTTCGGGTAGACCTTGGTTACGTTCTGGAACTCGATCACTGGGCCATCACACGATCTCTCGATGAAGGGCTGTTGTACGCCCGGCCTTCACGCGTCGGCGCAGGTAGGCCGCCACACGGGTATTTCCGGCCGAGCCGGGCAACTTACGGGTAACCTGGGTTGGCCAGGGAACAGTCTAGGGGGAAACTGGCTGCTAAGGCTCCAGATCACGCCAAGTGCGCCGGGGCGCTGTTACCGGAAGGAGTCTGAAATGAGCTGCGAGCACCTCATCTGCGCCAACTGCGCGGGACCCGTGGTCGAGGGCCGCTGCTCGGTCTGCCGGGCCGCCCGCGAGCACGTCCATCATCACGGCCTGACCCTCACGCCTCAGCTGCTCGTCGCCGTCGCGCTGCTGCTCCTGCTCGGCCTCCTCATCGCCGCCCACGTGGTCCCGTAGGCCCGGGAGCGGCTACTACGGCAGCTGCTAGTCGCCCTTCTCATTGCGGCGGAGCCAGCGGATCTCGGCGTCGATGAAGTCGTCGATCTCGCCCTCGAGCACCGCCAGCGCCTGACCGGTCTCGTAGCCGGTGCGGACGTCCTTCACGTTCTGGTACGGGTAGAGCACGTAGTTCCTGATCTGGGTGCCCCAGGCCCGGCCGCCGTCGCCGCGCAGCGCGTCGAGCTCCTTGGCCTCCTCCAGGCGCCGCCGTTCGAGCAGCTTGGCCTGGAGGACGGCCATCGCCGAGGCCCGGTTCTGGATCTGGGAGCGCTCGTTCTGGCAGGAGACCACGATCCCGGTCGGCAGGTGGGTGATCCGCACGGCCGAGTCGGTCGTGTTGACGCCCTGGCCGCCCGGGCCCGATGAGCGGAACACGTCGATCCGGAGCTCGTCGATGGGGATGTCCACCTGATCGGTCTGCTCCACCACCGGCAGTACGTCGACCCCGGCGAACGAGGTCTGGCGGCGCCCCTGGTTGTCGTACTTGGAGATGCGGACCATCCGGTGCGTGCCCTGCTCGCCGCGGAGCGTCCCGTAGGCATACGGCGCCTTGACCGCGAACGTGGTCGACTTGATGCCCGCCTCGCCGTAGGAGACGTCGTAGACTTCGGCCGGGTACTTGTGCCGCTCGGCCCAGCGCAGGTACATCCGCTGCAGGTTCCCGGCGAAGTCCTCGGCGTCGGCGCCGCCCGCCTGCGAGTTGATCGTGATCAGCGCCTCGCGGATGTCGTACTCGCCGTTGAGCAGCGTGCGGACCTCGAGGGCGTCAATGTCCTTGCGCACCGCCGCGAGGTCGGCGATGGCCTCGTCCCTGGCGGCCTGCTCGTGCATCTCGTCAGCGAGCTCGAACATCACCTGGGTGTCGGCCAGCCGCTGCCGCAGGCTCTCCATCCGCGCCAACTCGCCCTCCAGGTAGGAGAGCCGCCTGGTGACCTGCTGGGCGCGCGTCTGGTCCTCCCAGAGTCCCGGGTCGGCGGACTGCTCGCGCAAGTCGGCCGCCTCGATGCGCATCGCCTCAGGGTCGACCACTGCCTCGATCGTGTCGAGCTTGGACGACAGTTCCGGTATCTCGTCTGCGGGATCGGTAGCTGCCATGCGGGAAAGCCTACGCGAATTAGGGCCTGTCAGCGTATCCAGGACGCGCCGAGGGCCTGCCGCGGCCCGATATCCTCACGATCTGTGGCACACGAAAAGCGCGGGACCCGGCTCGGGCCGGGCCGCCCGACCGGAACCCGGGCGGCCGGCCCGCGGCTGGCCTGCGCGCTGGCGCTGACGGCGGCGCTTGCCGTCGCGGGCTGCGCCTCCGCGCCGACCGGGACGTCCGCCAGCAGCGCGCCGGCCGGCCGCAGCCCCGTCCTCACGCAGGCCCAGGCTGGCCAGATCTTCGACACCTACGTCGCCGCCAGCAACCAGGCCGCCGCGACGGATGACGGCAAGCTGGCGCTGTCGCTGGTCACCGGGGCGCAGCAGTCGCTCGTCTCCGCGACCGTTCACAGCCACGCCGTCGGCAGCACATCCGGCGACACGAGCGCCTACAGCGGCACCCTCGGCATCAACCCGGCCCTCGACCAGTACACCTACGGCACCCCGACGTTCTACCTGCCCGAGCCGGCCGGCTATCCCCGCTTCTTCGTCGCCGACGTCACCCGGGCGCTCGCCGTCACGGGCGTGCACCAGGACGCGACCACCTCGGTCGGCGGGGCCCAGGTGCCGCTCGACGGCCCGGTGCTGATGGTCTTCGAGCAGTCAGCCGCCGCCGGGCCATGGCCGCTGGCCAGCGTCGCCCAGTTCCCCTCGGGCACGACCCTGCCCAGCCTGGCCACGGACAAGAACGGCTACATCCCGCAGGTACCGCTCACCTCGACCGACCTGCTGGCGCAGCCCTACGCCACCGGCCCGCTGCAGGCGGCCGTGGTCGACGACGGCCCCGCCAGCGCCGCCGCCAAGGCAGTGGCGGCCGGCCCGCTGACCACCGGCCTGTACCAGGCCGCGCGCGACCGCTACCAGGAAGCGGCCGACCGCGCACTGGTCGGCCTGGCGGTGCCAGCGGGCGACGCCTACCAGTGGTCGATGGAGGGCACGCCCTACCCCGCCTTCGCGCTCCGCACCGCCGACGGCGGCGCCCTCGTCCTCTACGCGATGTACCTGAACTCGACGGTCGCCGTCCCCGGCTACTTCGTCAACGCCGCCCAGCTCGAACCGGGCGCGCCGATCAGGATCCCCCTCGACGTGCTCCCCCTCCTCCCGTCCGGCCAGCCCAGCCCCCGGGTCAGGCTCGAGGCCCAAAGCCTGTTCTCCTTCGCCGCCATCGACCCCCCGGCCACCTCGTCCAAGATCACGGTGCTAGCCATCGGCGGCGGCCTCAACTACGCCACCGCCTCCTAAAACCATTGGCGCGGTGGGCCACAACGCTCAAGCCACGTTGGCGCTGTGGCCCACCGCGCCAATAGGTTGAGCGCAAAGGCCCACAGCGCCAAGAGCGCTTGGTCGCTGTGGCCCACAGCGCCAATCGATGAGCCGATTTTCGGGTGGCCGTGGTGGCAGGTGAGGTCACCTGTGGCGGTGCGCGCCTCGGGGCTTAGCGGGGCCTCGTTCCGGCGATGGGATCCGGGCACGCGCGAGCCACCGCCCCAGGAGAGGGATGGGCGGCTCAGGGAACTTCCACCGGCCTTCCGCAGGAGTGCCGGTGGAAATCTTCCTGGCCGCCCAGCCCGACATTGCGGGTTTGACTTGCCGTTTGACCTTTTAAGAAACCAGCGTCCTGATCACCCGGACCGCCACCGACAGCGTAGTAAAGGTGAACCGGTCGCTCTCCCAGATCTCCGCCAACGTCGCCGCCGCCCGCGACACCGCGTCGGAGTTCCGCGCCTCCCAGGCCGAGACCAGGGCCGCCGCCTCTTCCGCCGACGCCCCGTCGGCCGGGCAGCCGACGGCGAGCACGTCCCTGGTCAGCGCGGCGTGCGCGCCGTACAGGTCGTCGCGCAGGGCTGACCTCGACATCGCCGCCCACCGGTCCTCGCGCGGCAGCGCGACGACGAGGTCCCTCAGCCGCCCGAGCTGGAGCCGGTCCGCCACCGCGAAGTAGACCGCCGCCGTCTCGGCGATCCCGCACGAGTTGGCCGACGCGCTCATCACGATGTCAAACGCCGAGTACGACGGCACCATCGCCGCCACCTCGTCGGCCAGGCCCGCGGGCACGCCGAGCCCGGCGAAGGAGGCACGCCGTTCCTCGTAGCCGGCCAGGTCCCGCCCGGAGAGCACCTTGGGCAGGGCCGAACGGACCTCGGCGACGCCGTCGGCGAAGAGGCCCGCCGTCTCGGCGATGCCGAACGGGGGCCGCCGGTTCACCAGCAGCCACCTGGTCGCCCGCTCGACGAGCTTGCGCGCCTCGAGGACGACCGCGATCCGCGCGTCCACGTCGACCACGCCCGCCAGCTGGTCGACCTGCTGCCAGAAGGCCGACAGGCCGAAGACCTCGCGGGCCACCAGCCACGCCCGGGTGATGTCGGGCACTGGCAGCCCGGTCTCCTCGCCCATCCGGAACAGGAACGTGGACCCGCCGGTGTCCACCATCTCGTTGATGACCGAGGTGGTGATGATCTCCCGGCGCAGCCGGTGGCCGCCGAGCTGGTCCGCGAACCGCTCGCGGAGCTGGGCCGGGAAGTACCCGGCGAGCACCGACTGCAGCGCGGGGTCGTCGGGCAGGTCGGACCGGAGTACCAGCTGCCCGGCCGCGATCTTGGTGTGCGCCAGCAGCAGCGCCAGCTCCGGCGTGGTCAGCCCGGTGCCGGCCGAGCGCCTGGCCGCGATCTCCTTCTCCCCCGGCAGCCCGTCGCCCTGGAGCGAGATTCGCTTCTGGCGGGCGAGCTGGCGCAGGTAGCGGGCGTGCACGTGGAGCAGCCTCGGCGCCTGGTGCCGGGCGACCGCGAGCGCCATGTTCTGGCCGTCGTTGTGCTTGAGCACGTGCGCGGCGACCTCATCGGTCTGCGCGTGCAGCAGCTCGCCGCGCTCCTCGGTCCGGATCTCGCCGCTGGCGATCGCGCCCGCCAGCAGGATCTTGATGTTGACCTCGTGGTCGGAGGTGTCGACCCCGGCCGAGTTGTCGATGAAGTCGGTATCGACCAGACCGCCGCCGAGCGCGTACTCGATCCGCGCCGCCTGGGTGAGGCCGAGGTTGCCGCCCTCGGCCACCACCCGCGCCCGCAGCTCGGGCGCGGAGACCCGCACGGCGTCGTTCGACCGGTCGCCGACCTGGGCGTCGGTCTGGAACGAGGCCTTCACGTAGGTGCCGATGCCGCCGTTCCAGAGCAGGTCGACCGGCGCCCGCAGGATCGCGGAGATCAGCTCGTCCGGCGAGAGCGCGGCGACGCCCGCGTCGAGGCCGAGCGCGG
The DNA here is from genome assembly GCA_963836195.1 of uncultured Actinomycetota bacterium. Classification (GTDB taxonomy): domain Bacteria; phylum Actinomycetota; class Actinomycetes; order Streptosporangiales; family Streptosporangiaceae; genus Trebonia. The sequence continues at coordinate 180,658 of CAWIIX010000013.1, forward strand.
CCCGGGTCTGGGCCGAGATCGGGACCGACTTCGCGGACCGGGCCCACACGCCACCGCCGGCCGAGATCAGCGACGAGTCGTAGTCGGCCCACGATGACCTCGGCAGGTCGAACAGCCGCTGCCGCTCGGCGAAGCTGGCCGCCGGGACCGGTTCCGGGTCAACGAACACGTGCCGGTGATCGAACGCGGCCACCAGCTTCATATGCCGTGACAGCAGCATTCCGTTGCCGAACACGTCGCCCGACATGTCGCCGACGCCGACCGCGGTGAACTCGTCGGTATCCGGGTTGAGCCGCAGCGTCGCGAAGTGCCAGCGAACCGATTCCCAGGCGCCGCGGGCGGTGATGCCCATCTTCTTGTGGTCGTAGCCCTCGGAGCCGCCAGACGCGAACGCGTCGCCCAGCCAGTACTGGTAACGGCCGGCGATCTCGTTGGCGACGTCGGAGTAGGTCGCGGTGCCCTTGTCCGCCGCCACTACCAGGTACGGGTCGTCCCCGTCGAGACGGACCACGCCCACCGGCGGGACGACCTGGTCGCCGACGATGTTGTCGGTGACGTCGAGCATCGCGCTGATGAACATCTGGTAGCAGGCCAGCACCTCGGCCTGGTAGGCGTCGCGGTCGGCCGGGTCGGGCAGCCGCTTGCAGACGAACCCGCCCTTCGCCCCCGACGGGACGATGACCGAGTTCTTCACCTCCTGCGCTTTGACCAGGCCGAGTACCTCGGTGCGGAAGTCCTCGGGCCGTTCCGACCAGCGCAGACCGCCGCGGGCGACCGCGCCGAAGCGCAGGTGCACCGCCTCGAGCCGCGGCGAGTACACGAAGATCTCGAACTTGGGCCTCGGCTCCGGCACCCCGGGCACGCTGCCGGGCGCGAGCTTGAGCACCAGGTAGGGGGCGCGCTCGCCGTCTCCGAGGAGCTGGAAGTAGTTGGTCCGCAGGGTCGCCTCGATCAGCGCGAGGTAGGAGCGGAGGATCCGGTCGTGGTCGAGGATCATCACGTCATCGAGCGAGCCCCTGAGCTCCTCGCCGATGGCCGTGCAGCGCTCCTCGGCGCCGTCCTGCCAGACCGGGTCGAACCGGGACTCGAAGAAGCGGACCAGCAGCCGGGTGATGGCCGGGTTGCCGCGCAGCACCCGCTGCAGGTAGGCCTGGCTGAACTGGGTTCCCGCCTGTCGCAGGTACCGCGCGTACGCCCGCAGCAGCACGACCTGCCGCCAGGTCAGCCCGGCGTCGAGGACCAGGCCGTTGAAGTCGTCGTCCTCGGTCTGGCCGCGCCAGACCGACCCGAGGGTGGACTCGAACCCGGTGCAGGCGGCGGTGACCTCGGCCGCGGTGAGCGGCCCGCTCCGGGTCCGCTTGAGGCTGAAGTCGTAGATCCAGAATGAGCGGTCGCCCCCCGCGAACTCGTAAGGATGCTCGTCGAGCACCTCGAGTCCCATGTGCTGCAACTGCGGCAGCACGTCGGACAGCGTGATCGGGGTGAGCCGGAAGAGCCGCAGTCGCCACGGTCCGTTCGGGCTAATCGAAAGACGGATGTCGAACTGTCCGGCACCCTCCTGCAACCGCAGCACCACCGCGAGATCCTCCACCGCCTGGACGGGGGTGGTGTCGGTCTTGTAGGCCTCGGGGATCCCGTCCTTCAGGCGCAGCAGCGCGCCGGCCCGCGCGGGGCCGAGCTGGCGCTCGGCCTCGGCGGCGAGGTCCTCGTCCCACGAGCGGACCGCGGCCGCGACCCGCGCCTGCAGCGCGGCCTGGTCGACCTCGGCCAGCCGATGGCCGTGGGCGGCGTAGACCACCACGTGCAGCCGGGCCAGCGCCGAGTTGCCGACCATGGCGCCGTAGTCCACCGAGTCGCCGCCGAGGGCGCTGCGCAAGACCTCCTGGACGCGCAGCCTGACCTCGGTCGTGTACCGATCCCTGGGCAGGTACACCAGGCAGGACACGTACCGGCCGTAGGCGTCCGGGCGCAGGAAGAGGCGGACCTGCTTGCGCTCGCCGAGCCCGAGCACCCCCCGGGCGATCGGGACGAGCTGCTCGGTGCTGATCTCGAACAGCTCCTCGAGCGGAAAGCCCTCGAGGATCTCGGTCAGCGCCTTGCCGTCGTGGCTGTCCTCGGGCAGCCCGGCGGCGGCGAGCACGCCGTCGAGCTTGCGGCGGAGCACCGGGATGCGGGTGATCGACTCGGTGAAGGCGGCCTGCGTGTAGAGGCCGAGGAACCGGTACTCGCCGGACACCTCACCGGTCCACGGGCTGTACGTGCGCACCGCCACGTAGTCGAGGAACTTGGGCCGGTAGACGGTGGACCGGATGGACGACTTGGCCAGCACGAGCAGCGGCGCCCGCTGCTCGCCCGCCCGGTCCTTGGACGGGGTGACCGCGAACGATTCGATGCGGTCGTGCCGGAGGATGCCAAGTCCGGTGCCGGGCACAGGCCTGAGCTCGGCCCCGTCCGGCCCCTCCCCCTCACCGGTCCTGACCAGGTCGTACTTGCGGTAGCCGAGGAAGGTGAAGTGGCCGGCCGACAGCCAGGCGAGCAGCTCGCTCGCCTCCGCCTCCTCCGAGCCCCCCTCGTCGGTCAGCACCGCCACCAGTTCCCTGGCGGCGCCGCGCATCCGGCGCTGGTCTTCCATCGCGACCCGCAGGTCATCGAGCACCCGGCGCAGGTCTTGTGCCAGTCGCTGCTCGTCCGCGATCTGGCCGAGCTCGACGTGGATCCACGACTCGCGGACCGACTCGTCGCCGGCCAGGGCGATTCCGTGCGCCGTGCCCGCCACGTCCCTGCGCACGGTGAGTACCGGGTGCACGATCAGCCGGATGTCGGCGGCGTGCCGGTTGAGCTCCATCGTCACGGAGTCGACCAGGTAAGGCATGTCGTCGGTGACGATGTCGACGACGGTCCCGGCGCTGGTGAGGGCGCCGACGGCGCCGCCGCTTGACTGGGCCGGGCGGACGCCCACGGCCGGGCGGCCCTGCGGGCGGCTCGCGCCGAGCGCGGCGTGCCTGGCGACCGTCTCCGCCAGGCGATCGGGTCCGGCCGCGATCAGGTCCTCGGGGGCGACGCGCCGGTAGTAGGCGGTAACGAAGGCGATCCGGTCGCCGACCTCCTGGCCGGGCGAGACGGGGGCGCCCGGCGCACCGGGAGGCGCGGTCGCGCCGCCTTCCACCCCGCCCTCCGCCCACAGGGCGGCCGCCTTCGCCAGCAGCGCCTTCGTATCGTCCCTGATGTCGTCCGAGGCCATCATCGCCTCGTCCGCGCTTTCCGGCATTACTCGTCCACTCCTTTGTGGTGGCCCAGCGGCACGTCGTTGTGCCGGGGGGCTGGGTTGGTGCACATAGGCATGCGGCGGCTCGCCACGGGTTGCCCGCGACGGCGCTAACGTGAGCTACTGATCACCATCAGTTACGACTGGCGCACGTTGAGGTGCTCCTCAAACGCACTTCGATGTCCTCCTACCTACAGACTAGAACGCGAAACGGACGCCGACGACACTTCCGGGACACTGGTCGGGGACAGAGGCCGGTCAGGAACCGGCCGAGGTGATCAACGCGACAAGGGCCCCGGAGTCGGTCAGATCGCGCAGAACCCCGTCGGCGCCGGCATCACGGAGCTCGGCCGAGGACGCGCGGCCGCTCGCCACCGCGATCGAGGTGGCCCCCCCGACTCTGGCCGCCTCCACGTCGCGGGGCGAGTCGGCGATGTAGACGGTCGCCCGCTCGGCGAAGCTCGCCCGGTACTTCTCCTCGGCCCGAAGCCGGGCGGCGCGCAGCAGCGCGCCCTTGGGGTAGACCTCGGACCCCGCGAAGCCGCCGATGGCCAGGTCGAGGTGCCGGTCCAGCCCGAAGGCGCGGAGCTTGAGCATCGCGTTCGGGCGACTCGCCCCGGTGAGCACCGACTGGACAACGTTCGGCAGGCCGCCCACGGCCCTGACCGCCTCGGCCGCGCCCGGCATCAGGGTGCCCTGCTCGGTCAGCAGGTGCTTGCGGGCGGCGAGCCGGGTGGCGAACTCCGAGCCGAACGGGGCGAGCAGCCGTTCCGAGTCCCCGTCGGCGCGCAGGCTCACGCCGTTGCGGCCGAGCGCGTCGAAGAAGATCTCCGGTTCGGTGTACCCGACCATCTGCGGCAGCTGAACCAGCGGCCGACCGGTGACCTCGGCGAACGCCTCTGCATAGGCCACCCGGGTGACCTTGGTGACGTCAAGCAGCGTCTGGTCGATGTTCCACAGCACAAGCCGATGAATCGCACGCCTCCGTACTTCGCCGTCCGCGCGGCCTGCCGGCCGCCGCGAAATCAGCCCATATGGGGCCTCAGTCTGCCATCCATCGCGGTCCGGAACGGTACAGAACCATATGGTCAGCCAAAGGCTGATCCCGCGATCCGTCCGTTCCGGTCCGCATCGATTCAAGGCCATTGGCTCCCCTCCGTGGCTCCCCCGCCCAGGGCGGGCCTCTCAGGCAGCCATGCGGGAGCGCAGCAGGGCGCCGCGGCGAACCGGGGCGGCCTGTGGTCGGCTGCGCTAGCTCTTGCTCAGCGGCACGTGTTGGTCGAGGATCACCTGGATCGTGTCGAGCAGGTGCCGCGTGTCGCGGTACCTGGTACGCCAGGCGGAGTCGGCTGGATCGACCAGAACGGCAACGCCGTCAATGACGAGGACGACGACTGATGATCGTCGTCGAGCTCCTGCTGGGCGCCGCCGCCCTGGCCGGCGCCAGGCAGCTCCACGTCTGGATCTTCCCATGGCGGACGTGCCCGCGCTGTCACGGGTCGAGCCGCCTCAAGAGCGGGAGCACCCACCGCGACTGCGGCAGGTGCCGGTCGACAGGCAGGGTGCGCAGCCTCGGCGCGCCGAAGGTGGACCGGTGACGTGGCCGGGAGTGCCGAGGGCCGCATCACCACCGGGCAGGCGGATCCGTGCCGCGCGAATCGCCGAATCCCTCGCAAGATGGCCTGAACGTAACGTAATGGCCGCAACCAGGCACCGATCGCGGCGCGGCGTACACCGCACGCCTGGGCGGGACGTCATGCGGTCAAGAGGGCGCACTACCGCGCCCCGGGGTGGGGAGAAAGACCATGGCGTACAGACCAGGGAGCGGACAGCCTCCGCAGCAGCCTTACGGCCAGCAGTGGGCATCGCAGCAACCACAGGACTCCTGGGGCCAGCAGTACGCGCCCCAGGAGCAGCCGTGGGAGGCGGCGCAGCGCACCCCGGTGCCCTACGCCCAGCAGCAGCCGTACCCGCAGCAGCAAGGCCCCGTGCAGCAACTCGCGCAGCCGCCGCGCCGCGCGTACGGCCTCACCGCGGCGCAAAGCTTCTGGTACGTCCTCAGCTGCATTCCCTTTGGCGCCGGGTACTTCGCGAAGATCCCCGCCAAGAAGGCCATGGCCGACTTCGGCCTCGCCAGCCTGACCGGCGCGGAGGCGTTCTGGTACATCCTCATGTGCCTGCCGTTCGGCGCCGGCTACTTCGCCAAGCTGTCCACGGCGAAGGCGCTGAGCGAGCTGGAGCAGTTCCGCCGGTAGTGCTCTCGGCTTCCACCTTCCCCGGGCGATGAAGATCGTCGCGAGCGCTCCGGGGTCAGTCGATTCAGGGCAAGAGAACGCCCCCGCCGGTCCGTGACTGGCGGGGGCGGCGCGTTTGGCACACGCACAGGCGACAGTGCTGGCCCGAGCATGACGGTGCCCCGCCGCTTTCCCAGGCAGACGGGGCACCGGAAGCGATCCCGAGGACCCGGGCGCAACCACGATGATACGCCGCGGAGACCGGTCAGCCGATGCCTATGAGTCTCTCGATCTCGGCGATGTCCCCGGCCGTGCCGGCGAAGTAGACGGTCCCCATGCCGAGGTCCGCCGCGTCGGGCAGGTTGTGCTCGGTGTCGTCGACGAACAGGCACGCCTGCGGCGGCAGGCCGAGGCGCGCGGCGGTCAGCAGGTAGATCTCCGGCTCCGGCTTCCGCATCCCGACGCGGTCGCTGATCACCACGGCGTCGAACATCCCGTCCAGGTCCCACCCGTCGTACGGGTCGTACGCCCCGGTGCCCCAGGAGTTGCTGAGCGCCGCGACGAGGACGCCCGCCGAGCGCGCCTTCTTCACCAGGTCGATGACCTCCGGGCGCGGCCCGAGGTCCGCGAGGGCGGCCGCCAGGAGCCCCTCGTCGGGCAGTCCGAGGAGGCGCCCCATCGTGACCTCGAACTCGCGCTGCGGGATCGCGCCCCGCTCGACGGCGTGGAACGCCTCGCGGCCCTCAGGGTCTTCGCGCAGGACGCGGGTGAACGCTCCCGGATCGAGCCCGGCGCGCTCGCTGAACGCGGCCAGCGCGCCGTAGAAGTCGGTCGTGACGACCCCGCCGAAGTCGAGGATCAGCCCCTTGTAGGTCACGTGCCCTGTCACCTTTCGCTTGCCATCTGGGCCCGCGTCTCGGCGAGCCTGCTGCCGAGGTCGCGGGCGGCGGGGATTCCGGTTCGGCGCACCGTGGCGTAGACGTCGGCGACGCGGCGGAGGCTTTCCGTGTGCCCGGTCTCGTCGATGATGTCCAGCGCCAGCTCCGCATGGGACGCGGCCTGGTCCGGGCGGCCGTCGCGGGCGTAGGCGCTCGCGAGGTCGACGTGGGCGGTGCAGCGGTGCTTCGCCTGCACGGGGTCGAGCTGGCCGAGCGCGTCGAGGAGCACGGCCTGGGCGGGGCCGTAGCGGCGCAGGCGCATCAGGGCGCTGCCCCGGTAGGCGATGAGCTTCGCGTCGGTGAACGCGCCGATCCCCTTCCACGGGATTTCGGGCATCGGCCCGGCGAGGGCCGTCTCGGCGGCGTCCAGCGCCCGCATGGCCCCGGGCTCGTCGCCGGCAATGGCGTGCATCTCGGACTCGACCGCGGACACCCATCCGCGGGTTCTCGGGTGGGCGCCGGCGGCCGCGTCCGACGCGGCCGCCGCGAAGTCGACGCCGGACCCCGGGTCGCCGGAGTACGCGCCCTGGAAAGCGCGGATCGCGAGGGTGATCGCGGCGACCTCCCGATCGCACGACTGGGCGGCGGCGCGCGACGCGATGGTCGCGTAGCGAGAGGCGGCCGGGTAGTCGCCCTGGTCGAGGAGAAGCATCCCGGCGGCCAGCGACGCGGCCTGCCCGATGAGGGACACAACGGCGTCGCGGTGCCTGCCCGCCGACGGGGCGATGCCCGCCAGGAGGCCGAGCGCGCCACAGACCGGCTCGAGGAGAATGCGCGACCCGACAGACTGGTACATCGCCCTATAGCTGGCCATGACCTGTTCGAGGGCGCCGACGGTCGCCTCGTCGACGGGAATGCCCCGGGGCGAGCCGACGCCGGCGGGCGCGGCGCGGAGCGCCCCGAGCACCGACGCGACGCTCGCGGCGAGCACGACGAAGTCACGGCGGGGGGCGGCGACTGGGTCCGGGATCACAGGGCGCTCTTTCGGGGCCGGTGACGGGGCTGCGCGGCGACGGCCGCGATGATCTCGCCTCCCGCCCGGAGCGCGTCGTCGATCGAGCGGGCGAGCGCCGGGCCGCACGGCCGCTGCCCGGACAGGATCTTGCTCATGTAACCGGGGTCGCGGTGCACTGCGCGGGCGAGCTTCCGGACTCCTATGCCGGCCCGCTCCATGTGCCGTCTCGCGACAGCCGTGAATGTATCTCCGTCTTCCATCGGTCGCGCCGTCCTCGGGTGTTGCCCTGCTGGCCTGCCTGGGATTGACAACAGGGCACTACTGACAACGTTACTCCGCCTCGGCCCATCCTGTTCGTAACGGTGACCCGCACAGGACATGGAGTGAGCGCGGTGGAGGGGACAGGGCCGGTGGCGGACGGGGCGGAACAGGCGCAGGGCGGGCTGAATCCCTGGGATGAGGCGGCGCTCGAGGCGGTCCGCTTCGGCTGGGGCGACGCCTACGTGATCGGCTACGACGAGCGCGGGTACTGGGCGGCGCGGCGCGACAGGATCCCGGCGCCCCTGCTGACCGCCCCCGATCCCGACGGGCTGCGCAACGCGATAACCGAGGACTACGCCGTCAAGCCAGTCCCCCGGGAACCCGCTCCGCGCGGCGGCCGCGACGGCGGAAAGCCCGTCCTCGGAGCCGACCCGGGCGCCCTGCTGACCGGGAGCCCCGAGCCGTGATGTGGGAGTGGACAGGCACCGGGCCCGGCCGGAGCGGAGGGGGCGCATGCGACGACGAGCAGAAAGCGCGGGAAGCCGCCGAGGCGTGGATGCGCGATAACCACGGCACCGGCGCCCGGGCCGCGCCCGTGGACCTGGACGCCATGGAGTCGGCCTATGTGCCCGTAGGGCGTCCCATCGAGGCGGTCGCGCACGACGGCGACCGGATCACGTGGCTCCCGGCGGCCCCGTGACCGCCATCGCCCGGAAGTCCGATCAGGTCGCCGCCCTGATCCGCGCGAGGATCGCGGACGGGAGCCTGGTGCCGGGGATGTACGCGCCGTCCGGGGCGGAACTGGCGAAGGAGACCGGGTTCGCTGTCGCGACATGCCGGAAGGGCCTGAAGCTGCTGCTTCGCGAGGGCATCCTCATGCAGATGGCGCGGATGACGCGGTACCGCGTCGCGGGCGCCCCGCCGACGGACGGCCTCGAGCTCTCCCGCGCGCTGGCGGGGCGGCGGTGCGCAGTCGGCCTCATGCAGGCGGAGCTCGCCAGGGAGGTCGGCGTGTCCGTCACCACGGTCGGCCACGCCGAGACGGGCCGGCTGTGGCAGTCGCGCCGGTTCTGGCAGCGTGTCGACCTCGCGCTGAAAGCCGACGGCGCCCTGCTCGGCCGGTACGACGCATGGCGGGCGGGCTCGCCGCCCGGCTCGACGGCGGGAGAGCCCGTCATGAGGGCCACGCCCGTTCACTTCGACGCGGACGGGGTCGTCGTCAGCCTCCACTGCGCACCGGTGCCGCTCACGGTCAGGTGGGGTGATGGGTCGGTCACCACGGTGCAGCCCGGCTGGGGGTAACGGTAGCCGGTGCCGCGGCCTCTAATACAGGTACTGGAGTTCCTGGGTCGCGTACCAGGCCAGCTCGTGGGCCTCGGCCGAGTCGACGGTGAAGGAGGCGTCGTCATCGCCCGCGTCGGCGGCCGCGATCGCGTCGGCGGCGGCGCCCACCTCGGCCGCCGACCCCGGGTCGTCAACGTGCCCGGCGGCCAGCGCGGTGACCGGGATCGCGGTCGCGACCACGACCGCGGCCGGCTCGTCGTCGTACGCCTGCCAGCTCACGTCGGCGTCGGGGACGTCGGCCGCGAGCACCACCCGGCGGCGCGGCGCGCCCGGGTCGGCGTCAAGCAGCCGCAGCGACTGGCGCGCGGCGGCCAGCATCGCCACGTACTCGAGCTCCTCGTCGTCGCCGCTCGCATAGGCCTCACGCAGGGCCGGGGTGACCGCGTAGGCGCGCAGCGAGGCCGATCCGGCCTGCCCGCCCGCGAGAATGTCGGCCAGGCCCGGCAGCGTGGACGCCAGGTAAACCCGCATGACCGATCATCGTAGCGACTTTGGCTCGCCCACGGCGTCCACCACCAGGGCGACGGCGTCCGCGAGCGGCGTGTGCTCCCACAGCCGGACCACCGTCCAGCCCGCCTGGGCGAGGGCCTCGTCGGCGGCGCGGTCGCGCTCGACGTTCCTGGCCAGCTTGGGCGACCAGTACCATTCGTTGCTCTTGGGCTGGGAGCCGTGCTCGGGGCAGGCGTGCCAGAAGCACCCGTCGATGAACACCGCGACCTTGCGCCGGGTGAACGCGACGTCCGGGCGGACCCGGCGGAGCGGCAGGTCGAGCCGGAAATCCTTGCGGTACCGGTACCCGCGGGCGTGCAGCGCGGCCCGGAGCGCGAGCTCCGGCTTGGTGTCGGTGCGCCGGTTCGCCTTCATGTTCGCGGTGACGCCGGCCGACGTCGGGAACGGGTACGGCTTCGCCGCCGTCCCCGCAGGCTCGCTGGCAACGTTTTGCGCTATCTCCTGCGCCACGCGGGAGAGCCTAGTACGTCGGCACCGGGTCTGGGGCGGTCGGCCGGACTGGGCGAAGACACGGTCCGTTCGATCCAATTCCTAGTATTTCTATTGACTTTGTTCAGTTAGTCGGGGCACCATGGGTTAACTCTGTTCAGCAACGGAAGAGGTGACGGTGCTCGTACAAGTCCCGCGCTCGGCGACGCGAGACGCTCCCGTCTGGGCCGAGGCCGGCAGCGGACGAGTCTGGCAATTCCTGCCCGGCCGGGGCTGGCTCCGGCTGATCAGCCTGCTGGCGGTGGTGGGCATCTGGCAGCTGCTGAGCGCCACCGGCGTCCTCCCGGCTACCCGCCTGGCGTCGCCCGCCACCATCGCGCACACCGCCTACACGCTGGTGACGACCGACTCGCCGACCTACGGCACGCTCCAGGCTTCGCTGCTGGTCTCGGCCGAGCGGTGGGGCATCGGGCTCTGCGTCGGCGTCGCGATCGCGGTGCTGCTCGCGGTTGCCAGCGGTCTCAGCCGGATCGGCGAGTACGCCTTCGACCCGGTGCTCAACGCCGCCCGGTCGATCCCGCTGCTCGGCCTGCTGCCACTGTTCATCGTCTGGTTCGGCATCGGCGACATGCCCAAGATCCTCATCGTGGTGCTCGGGGCGCTGTTCCCCATGTACGTCAACACGTTCGCCGGCATCCGCGGCGTGGACCCCAAGCTGGGCGAGCTCGGCCAGGTGCTCGGGTTGTCCCGGTGGGAGCTGGTGCGGCACGTGGTGCTGCCCGGATCGCTGCCCTCAGCGTTGACCGGGCTCCGGCTGAGCGTGGTCGGCTCGCTGCTGGCGCTGGTCGTGGGCGAGCAGATCAACGCCAACGCCGGGCTCGGCTTCATGATCAACACGGCCGAGCAGTTCCTGGCGAACAACATCATCATGGTCTGCCTGTTCATGTACGCGATCCTCGGGCTGCTGGCCGACGGGGCGGTCAGGCTGGCGGAACGCAGGGCGCTGGCCTGGCGACGGGAGTTCGCGCAGTGAGCCGAGCGAGGACGACGACCACCACCACCGCCACGACGGTCGCGAACGATCAGGTCGCGGCCTCGGTGCGGGATCTGAGCAAGCGCTTCGGTAACCGGGTGGTGCTCGACGGGCTCACCCTGGACATCAAGCCGGGCGAGTTCGTCGCGATGATCGGGCGGAGCGGGTCGGGCAAGTCCACCCTGCTGCGGGCGCTGGCCGGGCTCGACCGGGACGTGTCGGGGTCGCTGACCGCGGCCGAGCCGGTCGCGGTCGCCTTCCAGGAGCCGCGCCTGGTGCCGTGGAAGCGGGTGCTCGACAACGTCACGCTCGGGCTGCGCGCCCCCGACCAAGCCCGGGTGGCGGCCGAGGCGCTGGCGGAGGTCGAGCTGACCGAGCGCGCGTCGGCCTGGCCACTGACCCTGTCCGGCGGCGAGGCGCAGCGGGTCTCGCTGGCCCGGGCGCTGGTCAGGTCGCCGGCCCTGCTCCTGCTCGACGAGCCGTTCAGCGCCCTCGACGCGCTGACCACGATCTCCATGCACCGGCTGGTGCTCCGGCTGTGGGAGACCCACCGGCCCGCCGTGCTGCTGGTCACCCACGACGTCGACGAGGCGCTGGCGCTGGCCGACCGGGTGCTCGTGCTCGGCGCCGGGCGGATCGCCTACTCCGCCACCGTCGACGCGCCCCGCCCCAGGGACCGGAATCACCCGGAGCTGACCGCGCTGCGACTGCGGCTGCTGAGCGAGCTCGGCGTGCCCATGGGCGACACCGACGAGCTGATCTAGGCCGGCCAGGGCAACCGCCCGGACGGGTTCGCGGCCATTAATTTCCTATAGAAACAATCAAAATAGAGGGATAGACAGTGAACCACAGACGGAAGAAGCTTCTGGCGTTCTCGGCCATCGCCCTGGCCGGCCTCGCCGCCACCGCGTGCTCCTCGGCGAGCAGCTCGAGCTCCGCCCCGACGGCGGCCGCGGCGGCCGCGTCCGGCAGCGCCTCGCCGTCGAGTTCGGTCAACCTGTCCTCGGTCACGCTGAACGTCGGCGACCAGAAGGGCACCGGGGCCGAGGCGATCCTCAAGGCGGCGGGCCTGCTGAGCAGCCTGCCGTTCCACGTGAGCTGGTCCGACTTCACCTCCGGGCCGCCCATGCTCGAGGCGATGGCGTCGGGCTCGGTCGACGTCGGCGGCGTGGGCGACGCCCCGCCCGTCTTCGCGGCGGCCGGCGGTGAGGGCGTCGTGATCGTCGGCGCCCGCACGGTGCCGACCGGCGACCAGGACGCGGTCGTCGTACCCAAGGGCTCCACGATCACCTCCATCCAGCAGCTCAAGGGCAAGAAGATCGCCTACGGCTCCGGCAGCTCGGGCAACTACAACCTGCTGACCGTGCTCACGGCGGCCGGGCTGACGACCAAGGACGTCACGATGGTGAACCTGCAGCCGGCCGATGCGCTGGCGGCCTTCACCTCCGGATCGGTCGACGCCTGGGACATCTGGCCGCCCTACGTCCAGCAGGTCGTCGCCCAGGACGGCGCGAAGGTGCTGGCCCGGGGCTCGCAGTACGGCAGCCCGTACTCCTACGAGGTCGCGTCCAAGGCGGCCGTGGCCAACCCGGAGAAGGCGGCCGCGATCGAGGTCTACCTGGCGACGCTGGACAAGGCGTACGTCTGGGCGGAGAAGAACCCGGATGCCTGGGGCGCCGCCTGGGCGGCGGCGACCGGGCTGCCCGCCAGCATCACCGACGTGGCGGCGACGGTCGACTCCACCACGCCGGTGGTGGTCAACAGCGCCGTCAGCACGTCCGAGCAGAACCTGGTGGCCCAGTTTTACAAGGCGGGCCTGATCCCGAGCGCGCCGAACATGTCCGGATTCGTCACGACCCAGTTCAACGCGTCGGTCAGCGGCGGCTGACGAGGCCGGCCACGGCCGGAATGTCGGTGGGGGCGGGTAGAAGTGGATGCGCAAGCAGTTGACGCATTCATACGGTCTGCCCGCCCACACCTGGACGATTCCCATGCCTATCGAGCAAGCCCTGACGCCTGACGACGTGTCCGCGATGCAGATCGAGGCGGTGCCCGATCTATGGCCCCCGGCCGAGTGGCCGCCGATCGACTGCCTCCCGGCGGTCGAACTCACCGATCAGCAGCCGACCCGGTTCGCCGACGCCGCCAACGGCGGCCGGGTTGACCAGGCGCCCGACGGCGGGCAGGCATGGCCGCGCCAGTTCGCCGTCCTGCTGACCGAGGCGCTCACCGGCGACCGGCCGATCCGGCAGATCCGGCAGTGGCTGTCCCCGCGCGGCCGGGCGCACCTGCACCGGCTGCTGCCGCTGTTCGGCGACGGCCAGCGCGCCCGGGTCCACCGAGTGATGACGACGCAGCCGTCCCCGGACGTGATCGAGATGACCGTCGTCGTCGCGGTCGGCCCCCGGATCAGGGCGCTGGCCGTGCGGCTGGCGCTGGCAGCACCGCAGCAACGGCCGGGCTGGCGGGAGAAGCAGCCAGCGCCTGTCCCGGCGCCGCGGGCGGCCACGTCGCCGCGCTGGCTCTGCACCGACATCGAGGCGGCCTAGCGCCAGCGCGGCCCGATGTTGCGAAAACATTTTTCATCACGAAGACTTCTCGTGCGCCGAGCACGAATTATTTCCGTTAACAGAAAAGTATTCGCGATCATGGCGATGAACTGGGCCGACCCCTGTTCCCCGGCGGTAAGCAGGCGCGCCGGGGTATCAGGGGTATCGATGAACCGCTAGGCCCGGCCGGCCCCGCCGTGACAGCGCTTGTACTTGCGACCGGAGCCGCACGGGCACATGTCGTTGCGACCGACGCTGGCGTAGGGGTCGAGCGAGGCGTCACCGTGCCGCTCCACCCCGCCGCCGTCGGCCGGGGCGGAGTACTGGAGCTGACGGGGACGACGCGGCTCGAGCCCGGCCGGCGCCACCACGTGCGGACCGGCCGCCTGGGCGGCCGCGGTCTCCGGCGAGTCGGTGACGTCAGGGCCGAAATCCTCCGGCCCGGCTGACGACACGGCGTGCGTTCCGCCGCTGCGGGCGGCCGCCTGGCCCCGGCCCGCCGCGGTGGCGTGGCCCCGGCCGTCGTTGGCCGCGTGCCGGCCGCGAGCGCGACCGCCCGGCTGCTGGTCGTCCTGCTGCCTGGCCGGCTGCCCGCTCCTGGGCTGGCTCCCGGCCGACCGCTTGCCGAAGGCGGCAGGCGGCGCCACCGGCTCGGGAACGCTGGGCGGCGCCGGCGGCTGACGCCGCCGGGCCGCAGCCGGAGCGGCGGGCGCGGCCGCCGCAGGCGCAGCTGCCGCCGGCGCGGCGGGCCCGGTGGCCGGTGCGGCGGGCGCCGGGCCGGCCGTGACGCCGGGCAGGGCGCCGCCGAACCCGAGCTGAGCCCCGGCCCCGACCTCCTCGACGATCGGGTTCTCCTGGATCTCGAACTGCCGGTTGAACAGGTTGCCGACCGACTCTTCCTTGATCCCGTCCATCATCGCGTTGAACATGTCGAAGCCCTCGCGCTGGTACTCCACCAGCGGGTCGCGCTGCGCCATCGCCCGCAGGCCGATGCCCTCGCGGAGGTAGTCCATCTCGTACAGGTGCTCGCGCCACTTCTGGTCAAGCACCGAGAGCACGACCAGCCGCTCGATCTGGCGCATCAGCTCCGGCGTGTACTCCTCCTCACGCCGGTCGTAGGCGCCCTGGGCGTTCTCCTGGACCATCTCGATCAGCAGGTCGGCGGTCAGGTTCCCCTTTTCGCCGCCGGCCTCCTCGATCACCTCGTCGATGGTGAGCGTGATCGGGAACAGCTGCTTGAACGCCTTCCAGAGCTTCTCCAGGTCCCATTCCTCCGGGTACCCGTCGGCGGTGGCGGCGGTCACGTACGAGGCGGTCACCTCGTCGATCATCGAGCGGACCTGCTCGTGCAGGTCGGCGCCCTCGAGGACCTCGTGCCGCTCGCCGTAGATGACCGTGCGCTGCCGGTTGAGCACGTCGTCGTACTTGAGGACGTCCTTGCGGATCTCGAAGTTCTGCGACTCGACCTGGGTCTGGGCCGACCGGATGGCGCGGGAGACCACCGAGTTCTCGACCGGGACGTCGGCCGGGATGTTCAGCCGGTCCATGATCGCCCCGACCCGCTCGGAGTTGAACATCCGCATCAGGTCGTCCTCGAGCGACAGGTAGAACCGGGACTTGCCCGGGTCGCCCTGGCGACCGGACCGGCCGCGGAGCTGGTTGTCGATGCGCCGGGACTCGTGCCGCTCGGTGCCGAGCACGTACAGCCCGCCGGCCTGCACGACCTGCTCGTGCTCGGCCGCGACGGCCGCCTTGGCCTTGGCGACCGCCTCCGGCCAGGCCGCCTCGTAGTCCTCCGGGGTGTCGACCGGCGACAGGCCGCGCTGGTGCAGCTCGGCGTCGGCGATGAACTCGGGGTTGCCGCCGAGCATGATGTCGGTGCCGCGGCCGGCCATGTTGGTGGCCACCGTGACCGCGCCGACCCGCCCGGACTGGGCGATGATCGTCGCCTCCTGCTCGTGGTACTTGGCGTTCAGCACGTGGTGGGGGACGCCGCGGCGCTTGAGCATGACCGACAGGATCTCGGACTTCTCCACGCTCACGGTGCCGACCAGGACCGGCTGGCCGGCCTCGTGCCGCTCCACGATGTCCTCGACCACCGAGTCGAACTTGGCCTGCTGGGTCTGGTAGATCACGTCGGTCTCGTCAGCGCGGACCATCGGCCGGTTGGTCGGGATCGTGACCACGCCGAGCTTGTAGATCTGCATGAACTCGTTGGCCTCGGTCATGGCCGTGCCGGTCATGCCCGCGAGCTTGTCGTACAGCCGGAAGTAGTTCTGCAGGGTGATCGTGGCGAACGTCTGGTTCTCGTTCTGGATCTGCACGCCTTCCTTGGCCTCGATGGCCTGGTGCATGCCCTCGTTGTACCGGCGGCCGTGCAGCATGCGGCCGGTGAACTCGTCCACGATCAGGACCTCGCCGTTGACCACGACGTAGTCCTTGTCCTTCTTGAACAGCTCCTTGGCCTTGAGCGCGTTGTTGAGGAAGGACACCAGCGGGGTGTTGACCGGGTCGTAGAGGTTGTCGATGCCGAGCCAGTCCTCGACCTTCTCGACCCCGGACTCGGTGATGCCGACCGTCCGCTTCTTCTCGTCGACGTCGTAGTCGCCGTCGCCGTCCTCGCCGCGCCGCAGCCGGGGCGCGATCTTGGCGAACTCCGTGTACCAGCGGGAGTTCTGCTCGGCCGGGCCGGAGATGATGAGCGGCGTCCGCGCCTCATCGACCAGGATCGAGTCAACCTCGTCGACGATCGCGTAGTTGTGGCCGCGCTGCACGCACTCGTCGATCGACCAGGCCATGTTGTCGCGCAGGTAGTCGAAGCCGAACTCGTTGTTGGTCCCGTAGGTGACGTCGGCCGCGTACGCCTTCTGCCGCTCCGGCGGCGTCATCTCGGCCAGGATCGCCCCGACCTCGAGGCCGAGGAAGCGGTGCACCCGGCCCATCCACTCGGAGTCGCGCTTGGCCAGGTAGTCGTTGGTCGTGACGACGTGCACGCCCTGGCCCGCCAGCGCGTTCAGGTAGGCCGGGAACACGCCGGTCAGCGTCTTGCCCTCACCGGTCCGCATCTCGGAGATGTTGCCCAGGTGCAGAGCCGCGCCGCCCATCAGCTGGACGTCGAAGGCGCGCTGGCCGAGCGTGCGCCTGGCCGCCTCGCGAACGGTGGCGAACGCCTCCGGGAGGATGTCGTCGAGCGTCTCGCCGTCTGCCAGCCGCTGCCGGAACTCGTCGGTCATCGCGCGCAGCTCGTCGTCGCTCATCGCGACGAACTCCTCCTCGATGGAGTTGATCTGCTCGCTGATCCGCTTGAGTTGGCGCAGGATCTTCCCTTCGCCCGCGCGAAGGATGCTGTCTAGGATCGAAGGCACTTGTCGTCGTGCTCCTTGCGGACTTGCGGATCGGCTTCGGCAGAATCAAACATGCCTCGCCCACCATCGTAGGCGAAATGGGGGCCGGCTTCCGAGTCGCCAAGCCGGTTGGGGTATTTTCGTGACACTGCATCAGCGGCGGGCCCCCAGCTAGAGCGGCCCGAGTTCGGAGGAGGAGTCGTGGCCGACCAGTCAACTGGCACCGTGGAGAGCACCGATGCCGCTGGCACGCTGGCCCACGGCCCGCAGCACATGGAGCACAACCCGGGCAGGCCCCAGTCCTGGATCGGGGTCGGGATCGTCATCGTCGGTTTCATCATCGGCGGCATCGCGTTCTTCCCCGCCCCGCACTGGACGATCTTCTGGATCGGGACGGGCGTGGCGATCGTCGGCTGCCTCTCGCTCCTGTTCACCAAGACCATGAACGAAGACTGGTACTAAGTCGTTCCCGGACGGGGCGGTAGCCCCCTGGATTGTCGGCCCCTGCCGCTAGAGTCACTGGCGTGGCAGAGACGGCCGGGACCGTTCGATATGAGCATGAGAGACCAGCGCGGGGCGACCTTGCGCTGAGCGCGGACGAGGTCCGGCGGCTAACCCTCTATTCTCAGGGTTTTCTCGGCGCCGCCGCCAGGCGCGGCGGCGTGACCGGGGTGCTGCGGCGGATCGGGGCGGTCCAGCTCGACACGATCTCCGTTCTCGCGCGGTCGCACGAGCTCGTCGCCTACGCGCGGCTCGGGCCGATCGGGCGGGCGGCGGTCGAGGCCGCTTATTCTCGCCGATGGATCCCTCCCCCCCCCTTGGCCCGCCAGCAAGCCGAAGACGTTCGAGTACTGGGCGCACGCCGCCTGCATCCTGCCGATCGAGGACTGGCCCTACTACGCCTGGCGACGCCGGGCCATCACCGCCCGGGGCCAGCGCTGGCACCAGGTCAGCGAGCGGGCCTGCGACGAGGTCCTGGCGCGGCTGCGGGCGGAGGGGCCGCTGACCGCGACCCAGCTCGGCGGGGCCAAGGCGGGCGGGCCGTGGTGGGACTGGTCGGAGGTCAAGATCGCGGCCGAGTGGCTGCTCGACACCGGCCGGGCCGTCTGCGTGCGCCGCGTCGGCTGGCGGCGCGTCTACGACCTGCCCGAGCGGGCCGTGCCGACGCCGCTGCTCGACCGCGACCCGACCGACGCGGAATGTCTGGCCTACCTGGTCGGGGCGACCGCCCGCGCGCTCGGGGTGGCCACCCAGGCCGACCTGATCGAGTACCAGCGGCTCAACGGGCACGGCCTGCACATCCGCGGCGGCGACGCCCTTGACGAGGCGGCCGAGGCGGCCGGCCTGACCCCGGTCACGGTGCCCGGCGCGAAGAAGCCGCTCGGCGCCTGGGCCGACCCGGCGGCGCTGGCGTGGCTGTCGGGCGGCGGCCGCGGCACTCATCGCACGGCCCTGCTCTCCCCGTTCGACTCGCTGATCTGGGATCGGAAGCGGACCCGGCGGATGTTCGGCTACCACCACCTGTTCGAGCCGTACGTGCCCAGGGAGAAGCGCGAGCGCGGCTACTTCACGATGCCGCTGCTGGCCGGCGGCCAGATCGTCGGCTGGGTGGACCCGGCCCGCGACGGCAAGGCCCTCGTTGCCAGGAACCTGCTGCTGGAAAAGCCCGCAGCCGTCGCGCCCATGGCCCGAGCTCTGGCCGAGGCGGCCCAGTGGGTCGGTTGCTCGAATGTCCGTATCGAACGGACCTCGCCGACTGCCTACGCCCAGCCGCTTCTCGACGCGTTGAGGCAGGAAATCGGCTAGATCGTGCCTGCTGATCGCCGTCGTTGCGTCGGGCTAAGAGATCTCGATCAGCTTCTCGCGGACCGCGATCATCACCGCTTCCATCCGGGAGTGGATCTGGAGCTTCTCGAGGATGTTCCGCACGTGGTTCTTGACCGTGTTCTCGGAGATGAACAGCTCCTTGGCGATATCGCGGTTGTTCATGCCGCGCGCCACCAGCCGGAGCACCTCCATCTCGCGGTCGGTCAGCTTGGGCGCGGGCGCATGCTTGGCCGGCTCCTCCTCGGCGTCCCTGCGGGCCAGGGTGGCGAACTCGCTGAGCAGCTTGCCCGCCATCGACGGGTTGATGAGGGACTGGCCGCCATGCACGGCCCGGACGGAGTCGGCCAGCTCGTCAAGCGGGATGTCCTTCAGCAGGTAGCCGCTCGCTCCCGACCTGATCGCCTCGAACAGGTCCTCCTCCTCGTCGCTGATCGTCAGGATCACGATCTTGGCCGACGGGGCAATGTCCTTCATCTGCCGGGCGGCCTCGATGCCGGTGATCTTGGGCATCCGGATGTCCATCAGCACCACGTCGGGCAGCGCCTCGCCGGCCAGCTGCACCGCCTCGGCGCCGTCGGAGGCCTGGCCGACCAGCTCAATGCCCGCGTCCTCGCCCAGGACCATCTCCAGGCCCCGGCGGAAGAGGGCATGGTCGTCCGCGATCAGCACCCGGATCGGCTCGCCGCCGGACACCGATTCCACCTCCCCCGCCGCCCGGGCGGAAGCTGCCTGCGGTGCCGGCGCAGGCGCAGGCACCGTCGGCGGGGTGGAAAGGCTGACGCTTCCTAGCGCCGTCTTCCTGGCCGTAGATGGCCCGTCGGTCACGGGGGACTCCTTCTTATTGTGCGGGGGGACGACCCCCCTGCACCCCCCGCGCATGGGGGGCGGCCGCCCCCTATACCCCCCGGCGGGGAGGTGCCCAAAGAGCGGGCACCTCCCACGCGGGGGCTGGGGTTAGAGCCTTGTGGTTGCTGTTGCAGGCGACGCAGAGAGCGCGCCGCCTTGGCTGTGGCTGGGTTTGAGCCGGTTACGGCTTCGGGTTAGAGCGTAGCTAGGGCTCGGGGTAGAGCTCCCCTGTGGCTGGGGTTGGAGCCTGTGGTTCCTGTACACGCGTGTTGCAAAAGATCGGCTCGGGTTATGTTGCAGCCACTTAAGGTTAGTTTCTCTCTGCTTGAGGTTACTTGTCGGGGGTGCTCTGAGCTAGTGTCTGCGACTATTCGTCGACGAGGCGGATGACACCGTAGTCGTAGCCTCGGCGGCGGTAGACCACGCTGAACTTGCCGCAATCGCTGTCGTGGTAGGCGAAGAACGCGTGCCCGACCAGTTCCATCTCGAACAGCGCCTGGTCGATCGTCATCGCGTGCGAGGCGTGGAATTTCTCCCGCACCACCAGGGGGCCGTCGCCCTCCATCTGGATCGGCAGCAGGCCGGAGACGGCCGCCTCGGCCTCGGCGCCGTTGCGGAAGCCGGCCAAGTCGTAGTCGTCGTCGCTGTCATCCTCGGGCATCGCGGGCAGCGGCACCACCGTCTCGCCGCGTCGGTGCCCGTTCGCCCGGCCGTTCGCACGGTCGTTCGCCTTGCGCCCGACCGGGGTGCCCTTGAGCATGGCGGCCGCGTCGGGGGCGGGGATGGCCGGGATGGCGACGTCGGCCAGCACCACCGCGTCGGCCGCCATGGCGCTCGCCTCGGCCGGCGCGGCGGCGACCGCCGTCAGCGCATCGGTGGACCGCACGGTCAGGTCCCCCTTGCGGACCTTGCGGCGCTCGGCCGCCTTGCGCAGCCGTCCCTCGAGCTTGGTGAAGGCGAGGTCGAGGGCCGCGTACCGGTCGTCGGCGGCCGCCTCCGCCCTGATGGCGGGCCCGCGCGATCTGACCGTGAGCTCCACGCGCTCGCTCCGGTCAGCCTGCCTGGGATTGCGCTCCGTCGATACCTCGACGTCGACCCGAATCGCGTTGTGATCGAGCTTCTCGAGCTTTGCCAGCTTTGCGCTCGCGTGCCTGCGGAAGCGCTCGGGGACACTGGTGCGCCTGCCCTTGAAGGTAATTTCCATCTCGATCCCCCTACGGAGTGAGATAACCGGTGGTAGACACTCGCCCGGCCGACCTGGTCTTCGACCCCACATCCGCCTGCTGAGAGGTTCGCGGCCTTCTGTGGCCACTACTGCCCTTCTCCCGTAGCGGGGAACTCTGTATCCCCCGGCGGGGCAGGACTTACTACTAAGCCGCACCGTGATCGATCGACGAGAAGTCGTCTTACGTGGACCGTTTTGCCTGCGGCTGGCTTCGGCTTGCCTGATAGGCCCTGCGGATGCGGCTACCGCATCGAGGGCCTGCCCGGCGCAACCACGGACCCGGGCGAGTGCCATAGGTGAACGCTAGTCCTCCGGAGCCGAAATGTCAGGAGGGACATTAGTTGCGAAATGTCACATGAACCACACAGCATGACGTTTCGCTCGCGAGGT
>CAWIIX010000014.1:0-124035 GCA_963836195.1 uncultured Actinomycetota bacterium
CCGACGCAGCTTCGCGGCCAGGGCCGCGCCCCCGGCGATCGGCACCCCCGCCGCGACGATCCCGTTGGCGCCGAAGATGCCCAGGTCCGGGTCGGCGATGTGCATCGAGCCGCCCAGGCCCTGGTTCGTCCCGGTCGCCCGGGCCAGCAGCTCGGCCATCATCGGCTCGGGGGCGAGGCCCTTGGCCAGGCAGTGACCGTGGCCGCGGTGGTTGGAGGTGATCACGTCGGTGACCGCCAGCGGCCAGCAGGCGCCGACCGCGGTCGCCTCCTGGCCGATCGACAGGTGGACGAAGCCCGGCACCTCGCTGTTGCGGTAGAGCTCGGACACCCGCTCCTCGAAGAGCCGGATCAGGGTCATCCGCCGGTAGGCCTCGAGCAGGCTGTCGGTCGGCAGCTCGGGGAGCTCCGGCGTCGCGCTGGCCGGGACTGAGGTTGCCCGCACGTGGTCACCCTTCCGTTTCGGTCGTGAGCTGGCGAACCTCGCGCAGCTGGCGTTTGAGCACCTTGCCCGACGGGTTCCGCGGCAGCGCCTCCATGAACACGATCTGCTTCGGCGTCTTGAAGCCGGCCAGCCGCGACCGGCAGTGCGCGATCAGCGCCTGCTCGGTGATCTCGCGGCCGGGTCGCACCACGACGAACGCGCGCGGCACCTCGCCCCAGCGCGGGTCGGGCATGGCGACCACGGCCGCCTCGAGCACCGCGTCGCACTCGTACAGGGCGCGCTCCACCTCCGACGTCGCGACGTTCTCGCCGCCGGAGACGATCATGTCCTTCTTGCGATCGTCGATGTAGAGGTAGCCGTCCTCGTCGAGGTGGCCGATATCCCCGGTCCTGAACCAGCCGTCGGCGGTGAACGCGGCCGCCGTGGCGTCCGGGTTCTTCCAGTAGCCGGAGACCACCTTGGGCCCGCGCAGCGCGATCTCGCCCTGGGCGCCCGGCCCGGCCGGGGCGTCGTCCGGACCGAGGATCCGCACGTCCAGGTTGACCACCGGTTTGCCGACCGAGCCGATCTTCGAGCGCATGTGCGCCTGGTCGTTGAACGTGTCGCCCGACACGGTCTCGGTCAGCCCGTAGGCGTCGGCGAACCGCGCGTTGGGGAACGCCGCCAGCAGCCGCTCGATGAGCGCCACCGGCGTCTTCTCCCCGCCCCCGGTGATGAACCGGATGCTGGCGGTGCTGCGACGGCCGAGCTCGGGGGACTGCGCGATCTCGTTCAGCGTCGCGTTCACCATCGCCGGGGCCAGCCAGACGTTGGTCGGCCGTTCCCGCTCGATGGCGGCGAGCAGGTCGGGCACGTCGAAGCGGGGCAGGATGACCAGGCTGCCCCCGACCCACCAGGTGCCGATGCCGGGCAGGTCGAACGCCCCCACGTGGTACATCGGCCCGGCCATGAGCGTGCGGTCGGCCGCGCTGAGCCCGAACTCGGCGACGTGCCCGATCGTCTTCCAGTAGAAGTTCCCGTAGCTGATCGGCACCCCCTTGGGATGCGCGGTCGTCCCCGAGCTGTACATCAGCCGGTGCAGGTCCGCCTCGGTGACATCGGCCGGGGCAACGAACGCGCCGAGGTGCGCGCCGAGGAACGATTCGTAAGGTACGCCGACCCCGCCGGCCGCCTCGTCCTCGCCGCCGGCCGCCTCGTCCTCGCCGGCCCCCGCGCCCACGCTGGCCCCATCAGCCTCGGTGGTTACCCCGGCCTGGGCCACCCCGCCCTCACCGGCCACAACCACCGTCCACGGGGTCGTCCGTCGACCGCCGATGGCGGCGACCGGCCCGGCCAGCCCCGGCTCGGTCACGATCGCCGCCGCGCCGGCGTGCCCGATGATGTACTCGAGCTCGGGCTCGGCCAGCCGCACGTTGAGCGGCAGGAACGCCGCGCCGACGCGGTTCACCGCCAGCGCGCTCTCCAGGAACTCGGGGCGGTTGCCCATCAGCAGCGCCACGATGTCGCCCCGGCCGACGCCGGCCCCGCGGAAGGCGGCGGCCAGCGCGTTGACCCGGTCGAGGAGCTGCCGGTGGGTCAGCCGGGTGTCGCGGAAGATCACCGCGTCGTCATCCGGCGTGCGGTCCGCGTTCCGGTCGAGGGACCGGGCGAGGTTGAACATGACCATCTCCTTCGACGTCAGCCAAGCTCCCTGGACGTCAACTCGGGTTCGAGCGTCACAGCAGCGAGTAGCCGCCGTCAACGGTGATCGTGGTGCCGGTGATGTAGGCCGAGGCGGCGGACGCCAGAAACAGGTAGACGCCGGCCAGGTCGTCCGCCGTCCCCCAGCGGCCGAGGGCGGTGTGGCCCGCGATGTCCCGCTCGCGGTCGGCGTCGCGGTGCCAGAACGCGCCTAGTCCGGACTCGAACCAGCCCAGCGCCACCGCGTTGGCGGTGATCTGCCGGGGCCCGAGTTCCTGCGCCAGCGATCTGACCAGGGCATGGACGCCGCTCTTGGACGCCGAGTAGGCGGCCAGGCGGCCGTGCGGCCGGTCGCCGAGGACCGAGCCGGTGACGATGATGCGGCCGCCCGCGCCCATCCGCGGCACGGCCGCCCGGGCCCCGAGGAACGTCCCGGTCAGGTTGGTGTCGATGACGTCGCGCCAGGCGTCGGGGGACAGGCGGGTGATGTCCAGGTCCTCGCGTGACACCCCCGCGTTGGCGATCCACACGTCGATGCCGCCGAACCGCTCGGTCATCCGTTCGGCGACGGTCTCGTTGAACAGGTCGTCCCGCACGTCGCCGGGGCAGACCAGGTGGTCGCCCGCGAGTTCGCCCGCCACCCCGTCGAGGGCGGGCTTGGACCGGGCGACCAGGGCAAGGCGCGCGCCCGCGGCGTCGAACGCGCCCGCCAGCACCCGGCCGAGGCCGCGCCCGGCGCCGGTGATGACCACGCGCCGCCCGGCCAGGCCGAACTGGTCGGCCGCGGGTGCCTGGGCGGCGGATCTCTCGTCTTCCACGGTCGCTAGCAGCCGAGTTCGCGGGCGATGACGAGGCGCTGGATCTCGTTGGTTCCCTCGCCGATCTCCAGCACCTTCGCGTCGCAGTAGAACCGGGCGACGTCGCTCTCGAGCATGTAGCCGGCGCCGCCGAAGATCTGCACCGCCTCGCTCACCACCGACGTGGCGACCTGACTGGCCTTCAGCTTGGCCATGGCGGCCTCCTTCTTGAATGGCTTGCCCGCGTCGCGCAGCGCGGCCGCGTAGTAGGTCAGCCAGCGGGCGGCCTCGATCTCGGTCGCCATGTCCGCCAGCTTGAACTGGATCGCCTGGAAGCTGGCGATGGGAGTCCCGAACGCCTCGTGCTGCTTGGCGTAGGCCAGCGCGAGCCGCATCGCGCCGGCGGCGGTGCCGATGGCGAGGGTGGCGACCGAGATCCGGCCGACCTCAAGGGCGGACAGGAACTGGCCGAGCCCGCCCCCGGGCTCGCCGACGACCTGGCTGTCGGGCACGAAGACGTCGTCGAAGAACAGGTCCCTGGTATCGGCCGACTTCCACCCGATGCCGCGCAGCTTCGGCCCGAGCGTGTAGCCCTCGGTGCCCTGCTCGACGATGAAGCTGCCGAAGCGCGGCTTGCCGCTGGCGTCCTCGCCGGTGCGCGCGAGCACGGTAACGCCGAAGCTCATGTCGGTCCCCGCGTTGGTGATGAAGGCTTTCTGCCCGTTGAGCACCCACCCGCCCGACACCTGCTCGGCCCGGGTCCGCAGCGACCGGACGTCGGAACCCGCGCCCGGCTCGGTCAGCCCGAACGCCCCGAGCCGCCGGCCCTCGGCCAGCGGCCGCAGCCACCGCTCGCGCTGATCGTCGTCGGCGAACAGCAGCAGCGGGAGGCTGCCGATGGTGGAGTGCGCCTGCCAGGCGGTCGCGATCGACGGGTCCACCGTCGCCAGGGCCTCGAGCAGGGCCACGTAGCCGACGGTGGTGGAGCCGATGCCGCCCCACTTCTCGGGTACCAGCGAGCCGAGCAGTCCGAGCTCGCCCAGCCCGCGCAGCAGCTCGGTCGGACAGCGCTCCTCGTGCCAGGCGCGGGCCGCCACCGGGGCAATCTCGCGCTCGGCGTAGCTGCGGCCCAGGTCAAGCAGCTCGCCCTCGAACTCGGTGAGTGTGAAGTCCATGGCCCTCTCGCCTACGGTCTACACTGACTGGTCAGTACATAATAGGAACAGCACGGTGGCCAGCGCAATGAGCAAACCGAGAGCGACTCGTTGCCGACCTGTCGCACCGTGATTGATTCGACTGACCAGTCAGCTGTATCCTGAGAGACGGCGAGGTGTCATTCGAGGTGTCGTCGAGGCCGACCCGCCGAAACACGTCATTTTAGTGGGCAGTGAGGCTCCCGACCAGATGAGGCAGCAGAATGCCGCAGACCAGGGTTAAGGACAAGCAGGGCAAGAGTGCCAAGTGGCAGCAGCGTCGCCACGAGATCGTGGACGCGTCCGCCAAGGTGTTCGCCGCGCGCGGTTACCACGCCACCAGCACCAACGAGCTCTGCGACGCGAACGGCATCGGGAAGGGCGCCCTCTACTATTACATCGGCTCCAAGGAACAGCTCCTCGCCGCCATCCACGACCGGGTGATGGACGAGGTCATGCTGGGCGCGGACCGGGCCGACCTGGCCGGCGGCACCCCACCCGAGCGGCTGGCGATGCTCGGCGAGGAACTGCTCGACGTCATTTTCCGCTTCCCCGACCACGTCTGGGTCTTCCTGCACGATTTCCCCGCGCTGACCGGCAAGAACGCCGAGATGTTCCGGCAGCGCCGACGCGCCTACGAGCGCCGGGTCGAGGCCGTCTTCCAGCAGGGCATCGAGTCGGGCGACTTCCGGCCGGTTGACACCCGGCTGGCGGTCACCGCATGGCTGGGCATGCACAACTACACCTATTTGTCGCTGCGGGCGGGCGGCCATTTCTCGGTCAAGGAAGTCGCCAAGTCCTACGCCGACATCTTTGTCCTCGGCATCGCCACCCGCGGCTAACGCCCGAGCTTGACCGGTCGGTACACAGTCTTACTCTTCCGGGCGCACGCCGTTGAAATAGTGCTCGCGGACCAGGGCCCGGCTGACCTTGAGCGAGGGCGTCCGCGGCAGCTGCCGAACCACCCGGATCGCGACCGGGCGCTGGTAGCTGGTCAGCCTGCTCGTGAGGTACTCCATCAGCTCCTGCTCGGTGACGGGGCTGACCAGCGTCACCGCGACGGCGGGGACCTGTCCGAGCCTCGGGTCGGGCAGTCCGACCGCCGAGGCCTCGTCGACCGCCGGGTGCGAGGTCATCGCTTCCTCGATCACGCTGGGCGGAATCGTGAAACCGCCCCGGTTGATCGCGTCGTCGGCGCGACCATGGATGAACAGGAATCCGTCGGCGTCGATGGCGGCCAGGTCGGTGGTCCGCTGCCAGGCGCCGCCGCCAGGCAGCTGGCGGCCGCGCGCCTCGAGCAGGCCGACCGCGCCGAGGGGGAGGGCATCGCCCGTCTCGCCGTCGACTACCCGCAGTTCAACGCCGCTGCGGGCGCGCCCGACGCTGCCGCGCTTACGCCGGTCCCACTGGCTCTTGTCCTTCATCGTCCAGCCGGCGATCGCGCCCGCGAACTCGGTCGCGCCGTAGTTGGTGAGGACGGGAACTCCGTACCGGTCCTCGAACGCCTCCGCGAGCTCGGGCGAGAGCGCCGCCGTCCCCGACCCGACGGCGCGGACGCTCGCGAACGCCTCGTCCGGGACGTCCGCGTCGAGCACCATCCGCAGCGCCGTCGGCGGCAGCCGGACGTAGCCCGGGCGGTGCCGCCGGACCAGTTCGACCCACGCGCCGACCTCGAACCGCTCAAGCAGGGCGATGCCGCGGCCGTCCATCGCGGTGGCGAGCGCGAAGTACAGGCCGCTGATGTGCGCAAGCGGCGCCCACAAGATGTCGGCCCGCTGCCCCAGGAGCGGTCGTTGACCGTCGTCGAGGGCCAGGCCGCCGGCCAGGAACGCCGCCGCCATCCGGTCGTGCGTCAGCTCCACCCGCTTGGGCCGTCCGGTGGTGCCGCTCGTCATCATCAGGACGGCGACATCCCCCGCGGGCCGCAGGGCCGGATGCGGCCGCCAGCTGACCGGCTGGTCCACGAGGGCGCGGTCCGAGCCGGCCCGCAGCGCGACCACGCCCGCCTGCTCGGCCGCGGCCAGGACCGCAACCCGGGCCCAGTCCTCGTCCTCCGCCACCAGCGCGTCGGGCGCCAGGTCGACGATGTCCCGCGCCAGCCCGGCCTCGCCGAGATGCGGGCTGAGCGTCACCACCTCGCGCCCAGTGCCGGCCGTGGCGATCAGCGCCGCCAGCGGCCCGGGGCGGTTGCGCAGCACGATCCCGATCCGCCCGGCCCGGGGATAACCGGCCAGCGACGACTCAAGGGCGGCGATCGCGTCCGAGTAGAACGACCACGGGAAGGCCGCGCGGCCGAAGGTGAGCGCGGTGGCGGTCGCATCCAGCTCAAGCACCGCGCGGATGCGGCGCCGCATCAACGAGTTGGACTCCCGGGAGCCGTCGTCGCTCATCCCGTGCCGCCCTTCCAGGAAACAGATCATAAGGTGCAATCAGTTCACTAAGTTGGAAAGCAGATTCTCTCAGAACGGGCGCACGATTACCAGACCCGATGAACACAGTTTCTGCGAGCGAAGCGGGACGGCGAGCGAGGCGGGATCAGCCGTCGCCGATCAGCGGTCCGCCCCCGCGGCCGGCCGTCTCCTGGCCGCCGCGTCACGCAGCGCCCCGGCGTGCACCGCGGCATGCACCGCGCGCGCGATTCGCGCGCCCCACAGCGACCGCGGCCCGGCGAAGTCCTCCCGCTCGCCCGCGGTCGGGGCGGCGACGCAGACGGCATCGGACGCGGTGCCGGTCGCGCGGATCCCCGCCTCGAGCAACGCCTGGGTCTTGGCCTCGGTCGCGGTGATCACCGCGTTGACGTAGGCTGCGTCGCCCAGCGGGACCGGGACCGACACGACGATGTTGATCGTGCCGGGCCGCCAGATCGGCCCGACCTCGCGATCCACTGCCCCCGAGTCGGGCCGCCGTATCGGCGTCACCTCCCGATCGACCGCCCCCGGGGGCGCCGCCGCCCACGTCGGGACGCGCAGCCCGACCGTGGCGGCGACTCGCACCCCCTCGTCCTCGCGCTCGACCACATCCGTCACCGAGGCCGCGGTGAGCAGCCCGACCCCCGCGCCCGCAAGGCCAAGGCCGGCCGCCAGCTCGGCCACGTGCGCGGCCGGGTCCATCCGGCTGTAGGCCGGGGCCACCTGCGCGTTCAGCACCCACTGGCGGTCACCGATGCCGCCGCCGACCACGCCGCTGGCGATCATCCGGCAGCCGGGGCCCGCCCGCCAGACCGCGACCGGCAGCGACGCCGCGTCCTCCTGGCGCCAGTGCATCTCCAGCCGCATGAACGTAGACACTACCGGCGGCGACCAGCGGGCCTGCGTCCCCGGGATCGTCGGGCTCGACGACGCGGTGTCCTAGAGACCGTTGGGGCCCGCCGCCTGTTCGGCCGCCCGGCCGATGCGCGCCAGTTGCGCCAGCGCCGGGCGGGCGAGGACCTCGCCGATGTCGTGCAGCGCGACGATCAGCTCCTCGACCCCGTCCAGCGGCGCCTCCGGGTCCCGGTTGACCAGCACGCCCCGGTACTCCTGGGCGGTGACGGTCCGGCCGGGGAGTTCGATCGGCTCGTCGTCCGCGCGGAACAGCGTCGGCACCGAGGCGTCGAGGGCCAGCGCGAGGGCGGTCAGCTCGGCCGCCGTGAACGAGCGCTGGCCGCGTTCGGCCTGGTGGACGGCCTGTCTGCTCCACGGCTTGTCCAGATACTGTCCCAGCGCCTCGCCCAGGTCGGTCAGCGACAGCTGCTGTCGTGCCCGCAGCCGCGAGATCTGCCTCCCGATGGCCTCTTCGACCCGCACCGCGACCCCTTAGTGTCATCGTCGGGGATGACAGCGAAATTTCAGCTTTGACACTCACCGCCGACGCCGCTATTGTAGCGCTGTGGGTTTACATGTCAATCCTCACCATGACAGATGTCATTGACAGACGGACGGTGTACGCGCATGCAGGACTTCTCAGTGGAGATCATCGGCCCGACCGGCGACTGCGCCGTCCTCCAGATCACCGGGGAACTCGACGCCTACACGGCGCCGGTCCTGCGCGACCGGATGCGAGATCTCACCGCCGTCGGCGTCCGGTATGTCATCGCCGACCTGCGCCAGGTCGACTTCCTCGACTCGACCGGTCTCGGCGTCCTGATCGGCGGCCTCAAGCGATTCCGCGAGCACGGCGGGTCGCTCGCGCCCGTCGCCAGCCAGACCCGCATCATCAAGATCTTCCAGATCACCGGGCTCACCTCAGTGCTCCCGCCGCACCCGACGGTCGCGGACGCCATCGACGCCGACCCGCACTGGCGCGAGGCGGCCGAGGCCAAGGCCGGGAGCACGGCCGAATGGTGCGACCAGCACGATCTGGTCTGAGCGAGCTCCGTCACATTGCCGCGGCCGGTTCCGTCAGACGGGTGTAACCGCAACCACGGCAAGGAGATCACCATGGACGCCCGCTTCAACTACTACGGCAACCCGGTCGGGGAAAAGTTCCAGAAGTACCTCAACTCGGCCGGCCGCGCCATCACCTCGACCCTGCCGCCCGAGACCGCGGACCTGTGCAAGATCCGCGCCAGCCAGATCAACGGCTGCTCGGTCTGCACCGACATGCACACCAAGGACGCCGTTCACGCCGGGGAAACGGCGACCCGCCTGAACATGGTCGCCGCCTGGCGGGACGCGACGGTCTTCACCGACGCCGAGCGCGCCGCCCTCGAGCTCACCGAGCAGGGCACCCGCATCGCCGACGCGGCCGGCGGCGTGTCCGACGAGGTCTGGGCGAACGCCGCCAAGTACTACGACGACGACCAGCTGGCCGCGCTGGTCTCGCTGATCGCCGTGATCAACGCCTACAACCGCCTCAACGTCATCGTCAGGCAGCCCGCCGGCGCCTATCAGCCCGGCCAGTGGTCCTAGCCGGCCCGGCGGCCGGACGTCGACCCACCGTCCTCACCGTCACCACGTGCCACAGGCCGGACGCGTAGGAGGGTCAGCGCGGGTCTTTCGGGTCGGAGCGCCCCCAACGGAACACGATGACGCCCGCACCCGGAAAACGCGGCCCCAAACGGAACACGATCAAGGCCCCCACCAGGGCCCGCCCGTCGGCGGTCGCCGCGACCGCCGACGGGCGGCCGGCGACTCGCCTAGCCGTTGTCGGGCCGCACCCAGATACCGCGATCGTGCATCAGCTCCACCTGCTTGTCGGTCACCTCGCGGCGGTACTCGCTGGTGGGTGTAGGGCGCCCGGTCGAGGTAGAGGTTCTTCGGGTAGACGGGCCGTTCGTAGATCACCTGGTACTGCTCGGTGGTGAGGTCCTTGAGCCAGTTGTCCCATTGCGCGGCCGCCCGGAACCGGCGCAGCGCCTCCACGTCGATGGTGCCCGCCACCCAGGACGACCCGCCGCTGTAGTCATGCCGGCCGACGATCTGCCCGCGGTAGTCGATGACGGCCGACCCGCCGCCGAACGTGTCGATGGGTACGTCGGAGTCCGCGTCCAGGTAGTAGGTGCCGACGTTGCACGCGATCAGGTACACGTTGTTGTCGAGCGCGCGGGCCCGGTTCTGGATCTCGAACAGCCCGTTGCCGACGTGCGGGTGCGGGTACGGGCCGCGGTAGATCACCTCGGCGCCGTTCATGGCCAGGCCGCGGGCATTCTCCGGGTACGAGCCCTCGTTGGCCATCAGGAAGCCGAGCCGCCCGATCGCGGTGTCGGCCACCGGGTAGAAGGCGTCCAGGTTGCGGCCGTAGAGTTCGATCCATTTGTCCCACACGTTATGGGGCGTCACGGAATGCTCGACCGGGAGCAACGGCACCACCTTGTGGTGTCTCAGGATGAGCTCGCCGTCGGGGTCGAGAATGAAGCCGACGTTGAAGAAGCGCCCGGGGAATTCTGGGTGCCTGGCCTTCGCCTGGGCCATCAGGAACGTATTCCACTGCCGGGCTAGTTGGCCGAGACGGTCGGTCTCAGGTCCCGGTATATCGATCGCGCATTCCCGCGCGAAGTTTTCGTGGTCGAGGTCAAGGACCTCGTCGTTGAAGCCCTGCAGGGCTCCTTCGGGGATGGCGATGAGGCGGACCGGCAGATCCAGGCTGGATAGCCAGGAGGCGGCCTTGATCAGGTGCGAGATGTGGTCGAGGTTGGCGCCGATCTCATCGGAGTGCCGAATGCCGCGCATGGTGGGGACTAGGCCGATGGCTTGATAAGGCTCGATCATGGCTCGTCCTTTCTGGGCTATCTCCTCTCTACCTGACCAGCGGCCCGCTGTCTGCCCCCGAGAAACCCCGCGTCCGTTCGGGAAAATCGATTTTGATCTTCTCGGACCATTGTGCGCTAGCTCGGCAATGTGCGCGGCAGGCCGAAGTGCGGCGCCAGGCCGCCGTCGATGAAGCGGGTGATCGCCGAAATGCGGTCGCCGTCCATGGTCAGCACCAGGATTCCGTGGTGGTGGGCGATCGGGGCGTGCTCGTCGGGCACGTAGCAGCCGAACGCGGGCTGGCCGTTCGCCCGGGTCGGGACCAGCGACGACCCGCCGGCCGTCACGGTAGCGCGCGCTCTGCGTCAGGAAGCTCGCGATCGCGGCCGGACCCTGGTACTCCAGGTTGGCGGGCGGCATGCTGAACCAGGCGTCGTCGGTGAGCAGCGCCACCACGCCGTCGACGTCGTCGTCGGCGTACGCCGCGGCGAACCGCTGCGCTAGCTCGCGCTCCTTCGCCGAGCGGGGCAGCGCGGCCCGCTCGCGGTCCCGGGCGGGCAGCACCGCCGTCATCGTCGCCCGGGCCCGCTGCAGGGCGCTGTTCACCGACGCCTCGCTGCTGTCGAGGATGTCCGCGACCTCCGGCGAGCGGAAGCCGAGGGCGTCCCGCAGCAGCAGGACCGCGCGCTGCCGCGGCGGCAGGTGCTGAACGGCGGCGACGAACGCCAGCGCGATCGTCTCCTTGGCCTCGTAGACCACGTCCGGGCCGAAGGCGGTGTCGGGCAGGCCGTCAAGCAGGGCGTCCGGGTACGGCTGGAGCCAGACCGGCTCACCCCGGCGGGTCGGGCTGGGCGGCTCGAACGGCGGCTCGGGCGGCTCCGGCCGGGGCCGGCGGCCGCTGTCGCGGAGCGCGTTCAGGCAGCGGTTGGTCGCGATCCGGTACAGCCAGGTCCGCAATCCGGCCCGGCCCTCGTAGCCGGCCGAGGCCGCGCCAGGCCGCGAGCAGGGTCTCCTGCAGCGTGTCCTCGGCGTCCTGGACCGAGCCCAGGATCCGGTAGCAGTGCAGCCGCAGCTCGGTCAGGTACGGGCTGGTGAGCTCGCCGAAGGCCCGGTCGTCGCCCGCCCGGGCCCGTTCCAGGGTCGGTGTCAGTCGTCACCTAGGTACCGACACCGACCGCGGCGGAAAGTCATCGGTCAGCTGCCCTGCGGCCGCGTGTCTGTACCTCCGACGGACAGATCACGGGAGGAAATATGGGAACGGAAGGCAGGCGCCTGACGCCCGGGCAGGGCTGGGTGCTGGCGCTGACGTCGGTGGCGTCGTTCATGGTGTCGCTCGACACCCAGGTGGTGGCCACGGCGCTGCCGGTGATCAGGGTGCAGCTGCACGCGTCGCTGGCGGCGCTGGAGTGGACGGTGAACGCCTACACGCTGAGCTTCGCCGTGCTGCTGCTGACCGGCGCGGCGCTGGGCGAGCGGCTGGGGCGGCGGCGCATGCTGGTGGCCGGCCTCGGATTGTTCACCGCCGCGTCGGCCGCGTGCGCGCTGGCGCCGAGCGCGGGCGTGCTGATCGCGGCCAGGGCGGCCCAGGGGGCGGGCGGGGCGCTGGTCCTGCCGCTGGCGTTCGCGCTGCTGTCGGCCGGGTTCCCGCCGCAGCGCCGGGCCTGGGCGATCGGCATCTTCACGAGCGTGACCGGGCTGGCGGTGGCGGCCGGCCCGGTCGTGGGCGGCGCGGTCGCGCAGGGCATCGCCTGGCCGTGGATCTTCTGGCTGAACGTCCCGATCGGCCTGGCCTTGATCCCGCTGATCTTGCTGAAGCTCGCACCGGGCACGCGCGCGGCCGCCCGCCTCGACCCGCTCGGCCTGGTGCTGGCCACCGGCGGCGCCGCTCGGCCTGGTCTGGGGGCTGATCCGGGCCAACAGCGTCGGCTGGGTCGAGCCCGGAGATCGTCGCCACGCTGATCGCCGGGGCGGGGCTGACGGCCGCGTTCATCGGCTGGGAACGGAGGGCGGCCCACCCGATGGTGCCGCTGCGGCTGTTCCGCTCGCGCGCGTACTCGGCCGGCAACGCCGCCTGCCTGTGCGTCTTCGCGGTGCTGTTCGGCCTGGTGTTCTTCATGGCGCAGTTCCTGCAGACCGGGCTCGGCTACGGGCCGCTCGGCGCCGGGCTCCGGCTGGTGCCCGGCTGGGCGATGCTGACGGTGATCGCGCCGTTCGCGGGCGCGCTGATCCGGCGGTTCGGCGAGCGGGCGCTGATCGCGGGCGGGCTGACGCTGTTCGCGGCCGGGCTGATCTGGATCGCGCTGATCGCGCGGGTCGGATCTGCCCTACGCGGAGCTGGTCGTGCCGCTGGTGCTGGCGGGCGCGGGCGTATCGGTGGCGATCGCGCCGACGCAGAGCGTGGTGATGACCGCGGTGGCGCCCGACCGACATCGGCCAGGCGTCCGGCACGTTCAACACGCTGCGCCAGCTCGGCGGCGTGTTCGGCGTCTCGATCTGCGCGGCGGTGTTCGCGGCCCACGGCGGCTACGCCTCGCCGGCCGCGTTCGTCAGCGGCTTCGGCCCGGCGATGGGGGCCTGCGCGGGGCTGGCGCTCCTCGGCGCCGCGGCCGGCCTGATCATCCCGCGGCGGCGTCAGCCCGCCGCCGCTGCGCCCGACTCCGGCGCGGTCCGCGCGCCCGAGACCCAACCCGCACGATAGACGATCGGCTCGTACCGGATGTTCGGCTAGCGCGCCTGCACCCGGGGACGCCGCCTCACCCATCACCACCCCAGATAACAGCAAGAAGTGCGATCGACGGAATTATTGTGCGACGTTTCAATACGTTTTCCGAATGTTTTGTCGCACAATAATTCCCGCGCTAACCTCTCGCGCGGATAACAGCAAGAAGCGCCCTCGTGCCCGCCACCGCGTGTGAAAGGGGCGCATAACCGAGGCGCATGAATTCTCCACTCCCGGGCAGACGTGGGTGGCATCGCAGCGCCGGCTGCGAGTTCCAGAAGGAGTGGTGCGATCGTGGCCTGGTTGAGACGGACCAAGCGCAGTGACCGGGCAACCAGGAAGCCGACCGCGCGGGAGGCCCGCGCCGCCCAGCGGACCGCGCGGGCCGAGAACGCCCTGGAGGAGACTGAGCAGAAGATCCACGAGCTCGCCGACCAGGTCCGCGAGGACCTCAAGGGCTCCGCCTAAACCGCCGGATCCCTATCGCCCGGACGGGCTGATAGCGTCCATTGGGTGATAATTCGTGAGGCGCGCCCCGACGAGTACCCGGCCATCGGCGAGCTGCGGGTAACCGCCTACCGGGCCATCGGGCTCCCCGCGAGCAGCGATTACGTCGACACCCTGCGGGGATTCGGGTTCGGGACCGCGTGCGCGGTGCTCGTCGCCACCGACGAGACCGGCACCGGCCTCCTCGGGACGATCGCGATCGAGTGGTTCGACCGGTCGAGCGAGCTGGCCAAGGACGAGACCGAGGCCGACCTCCGCGCGTTCGCGGTCGCCCCGCCGGGACAGGGCCAGGGCGTCGGCCGGGGCCTGCTGCAGGCCGCCATCGAGCGCGCGGACAAGCGCGGACTGCGCTGCCTGCGGCTCTGCACGAACCCGGTCATGCGGGCGGCGCAGCACCTCTACGAGACGACCGGCTTCTCCAGGACCCCCGATCTCGACTGGTCGCCGGCCCCCGGGCTCACCCTCCGGGCGTACGAGCTCGCCCTCCCGATCCTCCCGTGACCCCGGGACTGCCCGAGAAGATCTCCGGGCGGTACATTCGATTCCAGCGACTTTCATCGAATTCAATGGCGCGCAACGTTCCGGAGCCTCCAGTGACGCAGACCCCGCCCTACCAGGTAACCGACCCCGCGACCGGCGAGGTCGAGCAGGCCTTCCCGTTCGCCACCGACGCCGAGGTCGAGCAGGCCCTGGCCGCCACGACGGCCGCGTTCGCGCAGTGGCGCAAGCGGCCGATCGCCGAGCGGGCCGAGATCGTGGCCCGGGTCGGCCAGCTCTTCACCGAGCGCTCGGCCGAGCTGGCCGCGATCATCACCAAGGAGATGGGCAAGCGGCCCGCGCAGGCGGTCGGCGAGGCCGAGTTCTGCACCGACATCTTCGGCTACTACGCGGAGAACGGCCCCGCGCTGCTCGCGGACCGGCCGCTGCCCGGCCACGACGCCGCACGGGTGGAGTACCTCCCGGTCGGCCCGGTGCTCGGCGTGATGCCGTGGAACTACCCGTACTACCAGGTCGCCCGGTTCGCCGCCCCGAACCTGATCGTCGGCAACACGGTCATACTCAAGCACGCGGAGAACTGCCCGACCTCGGCCCTGGCCGTCGCCCAGATCATGAAGGACGCGGGCGTGCCCGAGGGCGTCTACGTAAACATCTTCGCGACCCACGAGCAGGTCGCCACCATGATCGCCGACCCGAGGCTGCGCGGCGTGTCGCTGACCGGCTCCGAACGGGCGGGCACCGTCGTCGCCGAGACGGCCGGCCGGAACCTGAAGAAGGTCGTCCTCGAGCTCGGCGGGTCCGACCCGTACATCATCCTCGACGCGGTCGACGTCAACGCCGCCGCGAAGACCGCGTGGATCACCCGGATGGAGAACGTGGGCCAGGCCTGCAACTCCAACAAGCGGATGATCGTCATGGACAGCGTGTACGACGACTTCGTCGCCGCCCTGGTCAAGCGGGCGACCGGGATGACGCCGCGGCAGGCCGGCGACGACTCGCCGACCGCCTACAGCCCGATGGTCTCCCGCAAGGCGGCCGAGAACCTGCTCGCGCAGGTGCAGGACGCGGTCTCCAAGGGCGCGACCCTGCACGTCGGCGGCACGCTGGCCGACGGCGACGGCGCCTACTTCGCCCCGGCCGTGCTGACCGGGGTCACCCCGGACATGCGGGCCTACCGGGAGGAGCTGTTCGGCCCGGTCGCCGTCGTCTACAAGGTCACCGACGACGACGAGGCGGTCAAGCTCGCCAACGTGGTCGACTTCGGCCTCGGCGGCGCGGTCTTCTCGACCGACGAGGAGCGCGCGAGCCGGGTCGCCGAGCAGCTCGAGGTGGGCATGGCCAACGTCAACACCCCCGCCGGCG
This sequence comes from uncultured Actinomycetota bacterium, assembly GCA_963836195.1. Taxonomy (GTDB): domain Bacteria; phylum Actinomycetota; class Actinomycetes; order Streptosporangiales; family Streptosporangiaceae; genus Trebonia. The sequence goes on from CAWIIX010000014.1 coordinate 15,368, forward strand.
AGGGCGCCGACCTCCCGTTCGGCGGCACCAAGCGCTCCGGCTTCGGCCGCGAGCTCGGCCCGCTCGGCATCGACGAGTTCGTCAACAAGCGCCTCTTCTACGTCCAGAAGTAGCGGCCCGGTCGGTGCCGCCGGGTCGACTCCCGTCCCGGCGGCCCCACGGCAGCTCAATCCCGAGCAGCGGACCGCTCGCGCAGCCACCGATCGAAATCGGTCGCGACGATGCGCTCGTCGTGCACCCCGGCCGCCTCGTCTGACGCCAGCCAGACGATCGGCGGCCCCATCACCTCGGGCATCAGGAACGTGAGCCCGCCCGCCGGAACAGGAACATCCTCGGGGATCATGCCGGTGACGGTCGCGCCGCCCGGCAGCAGCACGTTGACGGTGACGCCGGTGCCGCGCAGGTCGGCCGCCATCACCCGGGACAGCGCCTCGCTGCCGGCCCGCGACGGCCCGTAGGGGGAGAACCCGGCCCGGCGCATGGTCGAGTCGCTGACCGAGACGTTGACGATGCGACCGCCGCCGGCCGCCAGCAGCCGCGGCGTGACCTCCCGCGCCATCAGGAAGTAGCCGGTGATGTTGGTGTCGATCACCGCCCGGAACCCGTCGACCGGCGTTTCCCAGAACCCCTGCGGCTCGGTCATGAACCGCGGGTTGACGGTTCGCATCCCGATCCCGGCGTTGTTCACGAGCATGTCGAGCCCGCCGAGGCGCGACCAGGCCTCATCGACCGCCCGCGCCACCGACGACTCGTCCCGCACGTCCAGCTCGAGGCCGACCGCGCCCGGCAGCCCGGCCGCGACCGAGCGGGCCCGCTCGCCCGACCGCCCGGTCAGCGCGACCGTCGACCCGGCCGAGGTCAGCGCGGCCGCCATCGCCAACCCGAGCCCGCTCGTCCCGCCCGTCACCAGCACCTTGATCCCCGACACGCCTCCGTTCTACCACCCCGCCTGAACGTCGCCTGAAGAACGACTCAAGAACCGATGCAACCGATGCAACCGCAGCGGTCCCCACGCCGTCTGAGTAGACGAGACAAGAGGGGCGGTTAATGACAAATGGCCAAATATCACCAGAAGCCAGGCGATCGACGGCAGGCGACAGCGAAGCCGGCCGTGTCGCGGCGGGTGATGCTCATCGCCAGCGGGGGCCTGATGCTCGGCCTCGGCGGCGCGGTCGGCTGCGCCAGCCAACCACTGGCGGCCGCCAAGCTCGACCCGACGCCGACGCCGGGCCCGGGCGCGCGCACAAGCACAAGCCCCCGGCCCACGCCCAAACCCAGCCCTAGCGGCAAAGTCGGCAAAGTCGGCAAAACAGGCAAGCCAACACCGCATCCCACCCCGACCGACGACCATCGCCCCCGCCCATCCGGTCTACTACGTAGACGACGGCCCGATGGCGATCGCGCTGACCATCGACGACGGGCCGAGCCCGATCTACACCCCGCAGATCCTCCAGATCCTGGAGAAGTACAAGATCACGGCGTCCTTCTCGATGGTCGGGGAGAACGTGACCTACTACCCGGGCGTGGCCAGGGACGTCGCCGACGCCGGTCACCTGATCGTCAACCACACCTGGGACCACGCCAACCTGGCGGCCCTGACCGAATCCCAGACCCGGGCCGAGATCGCCAACGCCAGCGACGCCATCCACCGCGCGGTCGGCCGGACCCCGACCATCTTCCGCGCGCCCTACGGTGCCTGGTCGCGCACGACGCTCGAGTACTGCGCGAGCGAGAAGCTGATGGCGCTGGACTGGTCGGTCGACCCCCGGGACTGGGCCCGGCCGGGAGTCAGCAAGATCGTCAGCAACATCATGAAGAACACCGCGACCGGCTCGATCATCCTCGAGCACGACGGCGGGGGAGACCGGTCGGAGACGGTGGCCGCGCTCAAGATCGCCATTCCGCGCCTGCTCGACGAGGGCTACCACTTCAGAAGCGTCTAACCCGCCGGGCGTTGCGCCGGTCGGCCGACGGGTTCATACTCCGCCAGAGCGCTCATTTCGCCGCTCTCCGTGATCGCTCAAGGAGGAGAAGATGCCCAACCGGATCCTGACCAGCCACGCCGGTAGCCTGCCGCGGCCCGAGAACCTGATCGGCCTCAACGAGAGGCGGGCCGCAGGCCGAAGCGGCAACCGACGAGCGCGCGTATCAGGAGGCGCTCCGCGCCGCGGTGACCGACGTGGTCAAGCGCCAGCGCGACACCGGCATCGACCTCGTCAACGACGGCGAGTACGGCCACTCGATGGGCCAGCGCTACGACTACGGCTCCTGGTGGACCTATGTGTTCCAGCGGCTCGGCGGCCTCGAGCTGGCGGAGTTCAACATCGCCCAGATCGCGCAGGCGAAGGCCAGGCCGGGCGAGATCACCCTCGCCAGCTTCGGCGAACGGCGGGACTGGCAGCGGTTCGCCGAGGCCTACGGCGACCCGAGCTCCGGCGCCTCGCTCCCCAACCGCGACGCGATGCCGATGGCCCCGGTCTGCCGCGGCCCGATCACCTATCACGGCCAGGAGGCGGTCCAGCGCGACATCGCCGACCTCAAGGCCGCCCTCGCAGCGACCGGCCAAACCGACGGCTTCCTGAACTCGGTCGCCCCCGGCAGCTGCGCCCGGTTCGGCAACGAGTACTACGCCAACGACGAGGAACAGCTGCAGGCGTGCGCGGACGCCATGCGCGAGGAGTACGTGGCGATCATCGACTCGGGTCTTGGCCTGCAGCTCGACGACCCCGCGATCGCCGAGAACTGGGACCAGATCAACCCGGCCCCGAGCGTCGAGGACTACCAGCGGTTCACGATGGCGCGGGTCGACGCGCTCAACTGGGCCATCCGCGGGCTGCCGACCGAGCGGATCCGGTTCCACCTGTGCTGGGGCAGCTGGCACGGCCCGCACACCACCGACCTGCCGATGGCCGACGTCGTCGAGCTGATGCTGGCGGTGCACGCGGGCGCGTACTCGTTCGAGGCGGCCAACGCCAGGCACGAGCACGAGTGGAAGGTCTGGCGGGACGTGAAGCTCCCGGACGGCAAGGTCATCCTCCCCGGCGTCGTCAGCCACTCCACCAACGTCGTCGAGCACCCCGAGCTGGTGGCCGACCGGATCACCAGGTTCGCCGAGGTCGTCGGCCGGGAGAACGTGATCGCGTCGACCGACTGCGGCCTCGGCGGCCGGGTCCACCCGCAGATCGCCTGGGCCAAGCTCGACACCCTGGCCCAGGGGGCCGAGCTCGCCAGCCGCCAGCTCTGGCCCTAAGTGGGTCACACCGTAAGTTCATCGGGGCAGCAGCCGCTCTTCCGGCTCCGCTACGGCGGATCCGCCCACTCCTTCGGCTTCGCCCTCTACTCCCACGCCAGCGAACGCTACGAAGACGCCGTCCTCCTCACCGGATACCCCACCGGAACCGAGGGACTCAAGGGAGCACCCACTAAGTCAAAGGCAGTAAAAACCAAATCAGTTTTCCCGAACGGACCCTGGATGACTCCGGGCGCCCACTGAAACCGCTTGGTCGCCAAGGCCGGGCACCGTTATCGTCGCCCTCATGCTCGATGCTGAACGCCTCGCTCCGGAACCCGCCACTCCCGAACCCGTCGCGCCGGAACCCGCTGTTTCGGGAACGGCGGCCACCGTGCCGGCGGAGGTACTGGCCGCGTTCGGGCTCGCCGGGGCCGTCCCGGTCCGGCTGGCGGGCGGGCAGGGCACCGCCTGGCTGGCCGGATCCGTCGTGCTCAAGCCCGCCGATATTGAGCGGGCCGACCGGTGGAACGCCGACGTCTACGACGCGCTGACCGGCCCCGGCTTCCGGGTGCCGCGGCCGGTCCGGGCGGTCACCGGAGACTGGATCGCGCACGGCTGGACGGCCTGGCGGCGGGTGCCCGGCGCCCCCGCCGACTGGTCCGGCGTCTCGCCCCGGTGGCCGGAGCTGATCGCGGGCAGCCGGGCCCTGCACGCCGCGCTGGCCGCCGTCCCGGTGCCGCGCTGGCGGGTCACCCAGGACATCCCGTGGACGGTCGGCGACCAGGTCGCGTGGGGCGAGCGCGACCCCGAGCCTGCCCTCGGCCCGGCCGCCGGCTCGATCGCCGGCCAGGTCCGCCGCCTGCTGGCCGCGCTGCGGCCGGTCGACCTCCCCGATCAGCTCATCCACGCCGACCTCACCGGGAACGTCCTGTTCGCCGACGGCGAGCCGCCCGCGTTCATCGACTTCTCGCCGCTGTGCCGCCCGGCCGCGCTGCCCCTCGCGGTGGTGGCGGTGGACGCGCTGCACTGGCAGCAGGCGCGCCCGGAGGCGCTCGACTACCTGGCCGACGAACCCGAATTCGACCAGCTGCTGGCCCGCGCGCTGATCTACCGCCTGGTGACCGACGTCATCCTGCGCGCGGGCACCCCCGGCATCGAACTGGCCGCCCGGACCGGCCAGCCGGTCACCGAGCTGGTGCTATCGCGGCTCGCGAGCAGGAACGCCCGCTAGGAGAAGACCGGCTCGCGGGTGAAGACCTCGTCCACCGCAGGCGCGAAGTGCTCGAGCGGGAGCCACGGGTAGGCCGGGTCGAAGCAGTTCTCGTCGTACCGCTCGCAGAACTCGACCGTCGCGTCGAACCACCGGTGCCCGCGGAATCGGTCGCGGGCGTTCTTGTCCCCGCCCAGGTTTGGGCCGTAGTAGTACATCTGAAACAGCGGGTGGTGCGAGACGATCCAGCACAGCTCCTCGGAGACGAACGGGCGCAGCACCGAGGCGGCGTAGCTGCCGTGCGAGTACGGCGCCAGGCCGTCGCCGATGTCGTGCACCAGCGCGGCGACGACGTAGTCGACCGGCCGGCCGTCGCGCTCGGCCCGGGTCGCCGACTGCAGGCTGTGCTCCAGCCTGCTGACCGCGTAACCCGACGCCCCGCCCGTCTCCAGCGCCCGCACCGCGTCGAGCACCCGCGTAGGCAGCGTGCGCGCGTACTCGGTCTCGGCCGCTTCGATCAGGGCGAACTCTTCAGCGGTGCCGTCTTGCATCCGGGTGAACCGGGCTCTGGTGTCCATGCCCTAATTCTGCCGTGCCTGATAGGCCGGGAACAGCTCGTCCATGCGCGCGTTGGAGTCGCAGCGCTCGCGCCCGCCGATATACGCGGTGAGGTCCTCGACGTGGATCTGAACCCCGGCCCCGTAGGCGGCCAGGTACTCAAGCGGCATGCCCCGTTCCTCCACCACCAGGATGGTCTGGTCGCCGACGGTGGTCAGCGTGACCTCGGTGACCAGCTCATCCGGCTCATCCTGCTCCTTGCCCACCAGCAGCAGATGCCGCGGCGGTTCGCACACCTCCACCCGCCGGAAGCCTTCCCAGCCGCTCGCGAAGACGCGGAGCCGGAACACCCCGCCCAGACGAAGGTCGCCCTCGGCCTCGCCGTACCAGCGGGCCAGACGGCTCGGATCGGTGATCGACGACCACAGGTCGTCGATGCCGGTGTCGAAGCGATCCTCCATCCGCACGACGCCTCTGCCGTCGACTGCTCGCAGGGTGCCGAGGAGGCGGGTGCCCGCCGGTTCGTTGCTGGTCATGGAAGGTTCTCCTTCGCTCGTGGTTTCCGTGGGTGCGGCTCAGCCGAGGCCGGCCGCGAGGTCCTGATAGGCCGGGACGAGGGCGGTCCACCGCTCCTCAACGTCGTCGGGCTCGCGCCCCGCGAGGTAGGCGGCGAGGTTCTCGGCGTGGATCTGCCATCCCGCCCCGTAGGCGAAGGCTTTGTCAAGCGGCATGCCCCGGACCTCGATGACCAGGACGGTCTGCTCACCGTCAGCGGTCAGCGTGGCCTCAGCGACCTCGTCGAACGGCTCCGCGCCCTCCCCTTTCCGGTAGGACGCCTCTGTCTCCCTGGTCGTCACCACCAGCCGCCGCGGTCGCTCGCATACCTCCACCCGCCCGTCGCTGTCGAGGTCGGCGGTGGACAGCAGGAACGTCCCGCCGGGACGGAGGTCGCCTTCGACCCGGCCGATCCAGCGGGCGAGACGGTCGGGACTGGTAATGGCCGACCACAGGTCGTCGATATCGGTGTCATAGCGGTCCTCGATGCGGACGACGCCCTTGCCGTCCGCTGCTCGCAGGCTGCCAAGGATGCGACTGCCCGAACGCTGGTTGCCGGTCATCAGATGCTCCCGGCGCTGGCCGCGAGTTCCTCGTAGGCGGGGTGGAGCTCGCTCCACCGCGTCCCGAAATCGGTGCCCTCCCGGCCCGCGAGGTAGGCGCCGAGGTCCTCGACCTGGGCCTGGATTCCCGCCCCGTAGGGAGCGAGCAGCCGCGCCGGCAACGCCCCGCTCCTCCCAGACGAAGATGGTCTGGTCGCCGTCGGCCGTCAGCGTGGCCTCGATGAACTGCTCGCCTCGATGGACGTCATCCACGGTCCGGACCAGCAGCCGCCGCGGCGGCTCGCACGCTTCCACCCGCCCGGTGCCTTCCCAGCCGCTGGCCAGGGAAAAGTGCGCGCGGAACTCACCGCCGAGGCGAAGGTCGCCCTCGACCTCGCCCAGCCAGCGGGCGAGCCGGGCCGGGATCGGTGATCGCCGACCACAGGTCGTCGATGTCGGTGTCGAAGCGGTCCTGAACGGTCACGACGCCCGTGCCGTCCTGCGATCGCAGGCGGCCGAGGATGCGGTTGCCCGGGCGTTCGGTGCCGGTCATCTAGGTGCTCCTTCGCTCGTGCTTGCCTCTGGCGATCTCGGTGTGCAGGGCGTCAAGCCGGTTCTCCCACAGGGCCCGGTACCGGCCCAGCCACTCGTCGACCTCGGCCAGCGGCTCGGGGCGGAGGCTGTAGACCCGCCGCTGCGCCTCCTCGCGGACGTCGACCAGCCCCGCCTCGCGCAGCACCCGCAGGTGCCGTGACACCCCCGGGCGGGCAATCGGCAGCAGCGCCGCCAGCTCGCCAGCGGTCGCCGGGCCGGCCGACAGGGCCTCCAGCATCGTCCGCCGGCTCTCGTCCGCCAGCGCCCGCAGAACAGCTTCCACCCGACGAATGTACCAGAGTAGTTACGTAACCGACAAGGTACATAAGCGGGAGCAGACTCCTTACTCCACGCGGTCCCGTGTGCTCGCGGCAGGTCTTTCCGGGCGTCAGTCGGGGCGCCCGGAAGCGCCGCTCGGCGGCAAGCGGCCCGGCGAGGTGGCGAAGCAGTTGTGCCCTGCCAGATCGCTTACTTATGGCGTGGGCTTACTAGTGTCATTCGTCGGAAAACATCAACATTAATTCCTATGCTGTTGTTATGTCGCTTCCTGTTGCGCCGCTGGCGCTGTCGGGCGAGGACCGGGTCGAGCTTGAGCGGCTGGCGCCTTCGGGGGACCGCCGCCTTGAGCAGCGCGCCGGGATCGTGCTGGTCTGCGCGGACTCGGCCGAGGGGAATTCCGGGGTGGCTGCCGAGCTGGGGCTATCCGCCGCGGCGTCCACAAATCCGTCCAGGCCCTCGAAGCCGACATCCGCGACTGGATCCAGCAGTGGAACGAGAACCCCCGCCCCTTCGCCTGGACCAAGACTGCCGAGGAGATCCTCAACTCTCTAGCCGAATATCTGTCGAAGATTTCAGGCGCGGCACACTAGCTCGTGCCGGATCAAGAAACGTTCGCCCTATCTGGCGCAACAACCACGCCTACGACGAACGCCTGCGCCGCATCGTCGACCGGGCGAACGTAGCCTGATGCGGCACTAACTTAGGCATATGAATCTATTAACCCCGACATATCTGCGCGCCTAGGTCGGGTCAGGGAATATAAGTATTACCATCGCTAGAATCGAGAACGCAGTTGCGCCGCCGAGGTAGACCAATGCCTTCAACCAGCTGTCATCCCACAGCTGTACGCGGCGCCTCTCCCGTTCCGCCAAATCGCCAGGACCGGAGGCCGTCGCCTTCTCGATGTTCTCCTTCCTGGCAGACAGCGCTGTCCACAGGCCTGCCGCCACAACCGAGCTGGCGAAGGAGCACCACAGCGCGAACGAGTGGACGGGGTGGCCGGGCACGGCGTAGATAGTGGTGAAGGCGTTGACGCCGTAGGATAGGAAAACGGCCGCGATGAAGATCATCAAGTTGGCCGGGATCGCGGCCGCACAGGCGCCGACCAGCCGCCTGACTGCCGCCACTAGTCGCCAAGCCCGCTGTCGTCGTCGCTAAACTGTTCTTCGGCGCTCTCTTGCGCAATTAGTGCGGCGTCGAAGTCGGCCTCGCTGTTGATGTTCATGACGATCTCCCGCAGTCGCGTGGTGACCTCGCGGAATTGTGCGTCGCGCAGTCGCGCCCTGACGACCGCTTCCTCGGCCTCCCTGCGCGCCTGTCCCCGAATGCCTGGCGATGTGGGACAGGTATTCTTCCGCCGCGCTGCGCTCCTCCTTGATGCGGTCCGATTGGATGCGCTGCCAATCGCGGAACCGCTGCCGCAGGGTCCATCTATTCAACCTGAGCGTTTGGGGGAGTTCGTCGGGCTTGGCTGCGATCGCCTCTTCGACGGCCTGGCGCAGGTCGGGCAGCCTGAACTCGCCCTTGATGATGAGCTCTTCGATACCGTAGCGGGTGATAAGCCGCGTGACAGCCCCCTCTGGAGGGCTGCCGGTGACGGCGATGCGCTTCGTCTCCGGATATCGCAAGAGCAGGAGTTTCAGCAGTTCCCCGCCTTCACCGTCACCCGTGTCATGGAGGTTCAGGTCTACTAGCGCCACGGCGTAGGCCTGCGCAGACTGCAGCAGGTCCACGGCTTGAGCGAGCCGACCGCATCGACGTGGTGATCCCGCAGCTGGTTCTTGATGAACGTGCGCCAGAACTCTTCATCGTCTACGTACAGGATTCGTGCCAACGAGACCCCAGGCATTTAGTGCGGTATTACTCGTAGTGCGGTATTACCCAAAATCTGCTCGATCATAGTCCGCCAGGGCCCAAACGACGCCTTTTGCGGATGCTGTGCTGTATCTGCGCCTGACCTCCCGGACCCGATAGCGACCAGAGAGGAGGCTGCTTTCCGCAGCTACCTGGCTTGCCTCGTCGACCCGCCTGGCGGCGCCAAAACAGGCGACGACAGGCTCGCCAGTGCCGCGGCTCCAGAACGCGCCGCAGGCGACGTCGTCAAGGCGGACCCCTCCATCGCCATCGGGCACCAGCGGGACGAAGCGACCGAGCAGCCCCTCTATAAGCTGGTACAGCTCTTCTGCGCCGCCAGCGCCCCCGGTCGCACCGCGCAGCATTCTGGCGTCCCAGACGAGTGGGTCGGTCTTCCCACGAAGTGCCGCGTACAGCTGCTTCCTGTCGTCACCGAGAGCGTGCCTGAACTTGCCGAGGCCCTCGTCGATGAGGCCACGAAGTTCGGCCGGTACGAGCGTGTTCTTCGCGATGGTGTCATGGGCACCGAACTTCTTCAGCGAGTCCCGGATGATCGAGACGACGTCCCGACCGCTCCTGCCGGTGACCACGATGATGCTTGTCGGGTCGCCGCTGCCCGGATCTTCTCCATGACGCGCAGGCCGTCCACGTTCGTATCGTCGTCGACGGCAAGACCGATGTCGACGATTGCAACCGCGAACCGCATCGCATCGATCGCGGTGGCGGCGCCCTCGTACGTGTCCGTGACCTCGACCCGATCAACGCCTACCCGCCAGAGCGCACGCTGATACACCTCGGACCAGCTAGGCTCGTCGTCGACGACTAGGGCGTTAGCACTGACCGCCATTATGGTTCACTCCCCGACCGTTCCAGCTTGTCGTCGGCGTGGGCGGCGACTGGTATCTTCACAGACAACTCCGTACCGACGTTCTTTTGTGTCTCGACCGTGATCTCGCCATTCGATCGCGTGATAAATGTGCGCACCCACCATAGCCCGAGCCGGAGCCCCTTGCCTTTCTCTGTCTTAGTCGTGAAGTTGAGGTCGAAGATATGCGGCAAAATGTCCTCGGGAATCCCGGTCCCCGTGTCGCGGACGATCAGCTGCACGTAGCCCGCAGGGGCGTCCTCGTGGGTGAACAGTCTGGTTGATACGGTGAGGTGCCCACCGTTCGGCATGGCGTCGATCGCGTTCTTGATCAGATTCTGTACGACAATCTCGAATGAGTAGAGTGAAAGTTCTGGAAGCGGCTCTTGGAATTCCGTCGTGACGGTGATGTCGGCTGAGGGCTCAGCTCGCGAAGCGCCTCAGCGACGCATTTGTTGACATTGACTGTGATGCCGCCCTGACCGAGGAAGCGGGTGACCTGGTCCGGCGTCTGCAGGGTCCGGTCGGCGAGCTTGAGGAGTTCCGTCAACTCGCCTTGGAGGGACTCCTTATCGGGCAAGCCGTCCTCGACGGTCTCCTGAAGTTCCATTATCTTGGCGCGCAGCGCACCCGCTGAGTTGCCCAGGCGGTGGATGAAGTTGCTCGTCTGGTTGCCGATAGCAACGAGCAGGTCGTTCGCGTGCCGCGATTCCAGGGCTGCCGTCACGTCGTTGCGTAGCTTCACGAACGCGAGCAGCGTGCGCACCCGATCGGCGAAGCTTTCGAGCACGACCGTGTTGAAGCCGCTGAACGCGTCGAGTTCCTCGCTCTCCACGTTGAGTACGCCGATGATTACTTGGTCGGCTGCCAGCGTGATGGGCACGGCGATCTCGCTCCGGATGGTGGACCCCAACAGCGCGACGTACTGAGGCGCCCTCGGCGCACGTCGGGGAGCATCACGGTGCGGAACTCCTTCACCGCGCGGCCGGAGACGGACTCGTGAATGGAGAGAACGAGACCGACGTCCTCCGGGTTGGAGCTGTATACGATCTCAAGTTCGTCGTCGCCTTTGCGGAAAAGTATCTGCGCGCCGCTGAGCTCGACGTGGTGCAGTTTGTGCAACTCGTCTATGACGCGCTGCAGCACGCGCTGGATGACTTGCTGGCTGTCGGCCTGCGAAATGATCATCCGGTCGACGTCGGCGAAGAGTGCGGCGCTTGCGAAATGCTGAACGTTCTGCAGCGCGACGGCCGCTTGTGCGGCGATGGACTCCATGATCCCGGTGTGTACTGTCCGGAATGCGGCTACCTTTGCGCTTTCCGCACAGAACACGCCTATCGGACTGCCGCGCAGCGAGATCGGCACCTCGATGAGGCTCCTGATGGGACTGCCCGGGTAGCCGACGATGGGATAGTAGCCTTTCCTAAGCGGGCTCTTGCTCAGATCGGCGATGAAGATCGGGCGCCGTTCCGTCAGGACTTTCCCGGCGATCGATCCGGGATGGCTATCCGTTTGCCCATGTCAAGTCCGTCGCTTGAGTACGTCACCTCAAGGTCCGGACCGCGTTTCAGCAGGATGGACGCATGTTCCGACGCAGCAGCGCTTTCGTCCCCTCGGCGACAAAGGACAACGTCTCGTCGAGGTAAGCTCTTTGTTGAGTAGGCGTAGGTCTATGGCATGAGCAGTTCGAGTTCCTCCTCGCGCAGGAGGAACTCCGCCGGAGCTCCCGCAGCAGACGCTGCCAGTCCTCCTGCCGTCGAGTCATCGCAGACCTGTCTTTGACATAACTTGCCGTGGGCGCCGGCTGCCGTTGGCGGGAAGCTTAGCACCAACCTGTAATTTGTATCGACGTGCCGTACAAGCATCGCGACGCGATCGCTCGTGTGGTTAATGAGAAGACTGTGATACCTGAGACGCGCGACGCAACGTTCGGGTTTGCCCAATTTCTGTACTTTCTGTTTCCCAAAAGCCGAATGGAGGCCTGGTTTCCTGAGCGACCCCCGACCCCTCACTACGGAAACCGCCGGGCTCTTTGACGTCGCCCCGACGGACGAGAGAGCCCCGCACTTGGCGGCTGAGCCAGCCGCCTGTCACCCCGGCGATGGCAGCCACCGCGTCCGGGCACTGCGCCCGCCGACTACAAGAGCCTTGCGGGCACACCGGAGCGGGCGATCCGCCGTGAGGAGAGCCTTGATGGGCGGCACCGAAGGCTGGGACCGCGCGTGCTTACAGGCCGAGGTCGCTCAGGCCCGGATGGTCCTGCGGCCGGGGCCCGGAGCGGTCCCAGCGGAACAGGCGATCGGCCTCGTCGATCGGCACGTCGTTGATGCTGGCGTGCCGCTCGGCCATGAACCCGTCGGCGTCGAACTGCCAGTTCTCGTTGCCGTAGGCGCGGTACCACTGCCCGCCGTCGTCGTGCCACTCGTAGGCGAAGCGCACCGCGATCCGGTCGCCGGTGTAGGCCCACAACTCCTTGATCAGCCGGTATTCGTGCTCGCGGCGCCACTTCCGGTCAGGAACGCGACGATCTCCGCTCGCCCGTTGATGAACTGCGAGCGGTTACGCCAGCGGCTGTCCTCGGTGTAGGCCAGGGAGACCCGTTCCGGGTCCCTGGTGTTCCAGGCGTCCTCGGCGGCCCGGACCTTCTGGGCGGCGGTCTCGGCGGTGAACGGCGGGACCGGCGGTCGCTGTGCCATAGCCGCCATCCTCTCAGCCCTGATGCGAGTCGCCCGTCAGCCTCGCGCCTCGCCGCCGCCCGCGGCGCGGCGTATGCGGCCGCCATCCGATCGCCCCGGCGTTTCTGCAAGCGGCCGTAGCCGACCGTCCAGACGATCAGCACGCCCGCCACCGCGTACGGCAGCACCTTCGACACCGCCAGCGCCGTTCCGGCCGAGGTCTCCTGCACGATCAGCACCCGGGCGGCCGCCTCGACCAGGTAGGCGGTGCCCCAGACGACGGTGATGACCACGAACGCGCGCCGGAACTCCTTGTACTGCCGCAGGTCGGCGAACTCGCGGCCCCGATCGGTGTCCGGGCCCATGAACTCAATGGCGAACCGGTACATCATCGGCTTATCCGTCGCCAGCGAGCCCAGGCAGATCAGCCCGAACACGCCGGTGGAGACCGACCCCTCGTCAAGCACCAGCTTCGGGTTGTGGCTGACCAGCCCGAGGATGGCGCCGACGACGATGCCGGCCAGCACCAGCACTCCGACCGCGTCCACCCGGCGGTGCCGGATGATCCCGATGATCACCCCGACCGCCGGGAGCACGCCGCTCAGCACCAGCGCGGCCACCGAGCTGAACCCGTGCGAGCGGAGCAGGTTGTAGGCCAGCAGCGGCCCGCCGATGTCGAAGATCGCGATCATCGCGATCGATCGCAGCCGCCCGGTGTCCACGTGGCCCACTCTATAGATCGATTCGACCTATAGACAGCTCTTCGGCTCGCGCTGAAGCGTCAGGCCGCGCGGCGCCGGACGAGCCAGACGGTCGCCGCGATAAGCAGCGCGGACAGCGCCAGCAGCCAGCCGCCCTCGATCCACTGGAACGGCCAGAACCGGCTGGCCGGCTGGTAGCTGGTCCACATCGTGTAGCCGTGCTGAACCAGGCACGGCCCCCATCCTTGCGGAGCCCCGGCCTTCCCTGTCGCTGCCGGAGGGGGAGCGCAGAATTGGTTGAGGATGTTGCTCGGGGGATAGCTGCCGAAGGCGAACCTGCCGTCCTTCGACCACCACTGGCTGATGACCCAAGCGTCGTCGGGCACGTTGACGTTGATGGATGCGAGCAGCGGCGTCAGGTAGTGCTGGCGCAGGAACCCCGCGGTCACGAACGCGAGCCCGGTGTAGACAACCAGGGTCGCGACGATGGCGGGGACGACCCGGCGGATCAGCATTCCGGCCAAGGCGCCGATCGCGAAGGCGGCCAGCGTCCAGGCCGGGAACCCGATCCCGCGCAGGTCGAACAGGCCCGGGGTGAGCGGGGTCGTCCTGGGCAGGCCGAGCGACTGGTTGCCCACGAACGGCTGGTAGTACCAGGTCAGCAGGGCGCCGAACGCCCCGGCGGCGGCGGTCACCGCGACCGCGAGCAGCGCCAGCTTGCCGACCGCCCAGCGCCTCCGGCCGAAGCCCTGGGTCCAGGTGTACCGGAAGGTGCCGGTCTCCAGCTCCCTGGCCAGCACCGGCGCCCCGACGAACGCGCCGATCGCCGCGGGCAGCACCTGCAGGATGAAGCCATTCGATAGGAAGTTGTCCATGCCGTCCAAGGTGCTGTCCAGGCCTTGGCAGGTAACCGAGCTGGCCGGCTGGCACGCGACGGCGGCAGCGTAGGCGTGGTTCAGGGACAGGCCGGCGATCCACAGGTACACCGCGAGCGCGCCGAGCAGCACGGCCACCCCGGTCAGCGCGATCCGGTGCTGGCGCCAGGTGACCCCGGCCATCCGCCGCCACGGTATCGGCCGCAGGGTTGTGTCGTCTTCGTTTGGGCGGGCGGGCCTGGTCAGCGCGGTCATCGCGTCACCTCCGACGTCGGGTTCTCGCGCTCACCGGGGACGCGCAGATAGGCCATCGCGAGCTCTTCCAGACTGGCCTGGCCGTGGCGGGCGAGCAGGTCATTGACTTCCCCGGCCAGCCGTACCTGGCCCCGGGACAGCAGGACGAGGTAATTGGCCACCCGCTCGAGTTCGGTGAGCACGTGCGAGGACAGCAGCACCGACACCCCGTCGTCGGTCGCGGCCGCCAGTACCGTGGCCATGAAGTCGTGCCGGGCGATCGGGTCGAGCATCGCCACCGGCTCGTCAAGCACCAGCAGCCGCGGCCGGCGGGCCAGCGCCAGGGTCAGCGCCAGCTGCGCCTGCTGGCCGCCGGACAGCTTCCCCGACTTCCGCCTGGGCGGGATGCCCAGCTCGTCGAGCCGGGTCCGCGCGTAGGCCTGGTCGAAGCGCCGGTTCAGGCTGCGGGTCACGTAGATCATGTCCGCGACCGACAGGTTCCTGTACAGCGGCGTGTCCTGCGCCACGAACGCGATCCCGTCAAGCGCGGCCGGCGACCCCGCCCGGCGGCCGCCTAGCACGGTCACCGCGCCCGCCGATGGCGAGGTCAGGCCCACCGCCAGGTTCAGCAGCGTGCTCTTGCCGGCCCCGTTCGGCCCGACCAGCGCCGTCACGCGCCCGGCCGGGATCTCCAGCGTGCACTCGCGCAGCGCCCAGGTACCGCCGTAGCGCTTACCCAGGCCGCTGGCCTCGACGACGTTCATCGATCTCCTCCCTTGCTCCAGTCCGGTGTGTTCGCCGCCTACTGTCCATGGATCCCGGCCCCGCTGTCTGCGGCCGCAGGAGCGCACTGGTTCATCCGCAAGAGTGAATCCGGGTCGCCACAGGGATGATGCAGACGGCCTGGCCAGGCGCTACCGTCGGGAGCATGCAGGCAGTTCGGCGCTTGGCGGGCGGTGACCCGGGCATGATCGCGGACGCTGGGCTGGCGATCGCCGCCGCCGGGCTGACCGCGCTGATCACGTGGGGGCCGCCTCACCTAAGCGGCACCCCGATCACCGGGCCTTGGTGGCTGCGGGCGCTGCTGCCCCTGATCCTGGGCGCCCCGCTACTGCTGCGCCGCCGCGCTCCGCTGCTGATGTGGGCGGCGATCTGGGCCGGCCTGGCGCTGGCCCTCAGCTTGAACCGGCCGCTGAACCCTGACTTTGGCCCGTATCCCGCAACACCCGAACCCTTCACGTTCGTGCTGTTGGTAGCCGCCTACTCCCTGGGTGCGCACGCCAGCCCGCGCCGCGCGACCGCGGGCCTGGTCGTCGCCATCCCGGTCGTGGTCGGGATGAGCCAGCACGGCGAGTTGGGGCTGCTGTTCGGATCGCAGGGCGGCTCGGCGAACGTGCCATTGGCATTGCTGCAGCTTGCGGCGTTCTGCCTGGCCGGCGTCCTGGTCCGCGCCCGCAGGCAGGCCGTGTCGATGGCCGCGCGGAGCGCCGCGCTTGAGCGCCAGGCCGAGCAGGCCACGGCGACCGAGCGGGCGCGAATCGCACGTGAGATGCACGACATCGTCGCCCACCACCTCAGCGTGATCGTGCTGCAGGCAGCCGGCGCCCGGGCGTCGGGCAGGCCAGCCGAGGCGACCCTGGAGAAGATCGAGAACAGCGCCCGGCAGGGACTGGCCGAGACCCGCCGCCTGCTGGGAGTCCTGCGCGACCCAGACGAGGAGACCGGGCTCGCCCCGCAGCCGGGAATCGGCGACCTGGACGCGCTGTCCGCTGGCGTCCGCGCCGCAGGCCTGCCCGTGAACCTGGTCATTGACGGCGACCTCGCCGCGCTGCCCGCGACCGTGGACGTGTCCGTCTACCGCATCGTTCAGGAGGCGCTGACTAACATCCTCAAGCACGCCGGCCCGGCCCGCGCCGATGTGACGATCGGTTGCGGCCAGCACGCTGTCATTATCGAGGTCACCGACGACGGAACCGCGAAATCCGGTCACGGGGCCCCAGTCAACGGGCACGGGCTGGCCGGGATGCGCGAGCGGGCGGCGGTGTTCGGCGGTGAGCTGGCCGCCGGGCCGCGTCCCGGCGGCGGGTACGCCGTGCGCGCCCGGCTGCCACTGGGCGACGACCTGCCAGCGCGCGTTCTGTCGTGATCAGCGTCCTGATCGCCGACGACCAGGACCTCGTCCGCGAGGGCCTGCGGATGCTGCTCGAAGCCGAGCCCGACCTGGCCGTGGCGGGGGAAGCCGGCGACGGCGGCCAGGCGCTGGCCCAAGCCCGGCTGCTGGACCCCGACGTGATCTTGATGGACGTCCGCATGCCCGGCATGAACGGCATCGAAGCCACCTCCCGGCTGGTCCAGGCCGGGTGCCGGGCGCGGATTCTGATGCTGACGACCTTCAACCTCGACGAGTACGTGTATCACGCGCTGAAGGCAGGCGCGAGCGGCTTCCTGCTCAAGGACGCCAGCCGCGAGCAGCTGACCGGCGCCGTGCGCGCGGTGGCGGCCGGCGAGACCCTGCTCGCCCCGGCGATCACCCGGCGGCTGATCGAGGACTTCTGCCGCGGCCCCGCCCCCGGCCGCCCGGCGGCCGGCCCGGCCGGGGACCTGAGCGAACGCGAGCTCGGCGTCGTGCAGCTCGTGGCCCAGGGCCTGTCGAACGCCGAGATCGCCGGCAGGCTGTACCTCAGCGAGGCCACCGTTAAGAGCCACATCGCCCGCATCCTCGCCAAGCTCGGCCTGCGCGACCGGGTGCAGGTCGCGGTCTACGCCTACGAACACGGCATCGTCCGGCCAGGCCAGGGCCCGTCGCCAGCCGACCGGAAACCCAGACCGTAGCGCCCATGCCACGATCACGGCTGACCGGTTTCGAGCACGTGCTGCTCGGCATGATCTTCACCCAGCCCTCGACCGGCTACGACCTGAAGCGCCGGTTCGCGACCACCCCGCTGGGCGTGTACCAGCCGAGCTCCGGCGCCCTCTACCCAGCCCTCGACCGCCTGGAACGGCGCGGCCTGCTCCGCTCCGAAGGCCTGCGGCCAGCCGACGGCGGCCGGCCGCGCCGGCTGTATCACCCGACTGAGGAGGGCAGGCAGGCCCATCTCGACTGGCTGCGCGAGCCGGTCGTGCCGGAGACCGTCAGCCAGGATCTCGGCCTGCACCTGCTGCGCTTCGCGATGATGGCGCCGGCGCTGCCCGAGGAGGCGGCGCGAGCGTTCCTCGTCAGCCTGCGGGCGGCGCTGGCCGGGTTCGTCGCGGCGCTCGAGCGGCAGGTCGACGCCATGGACACCGCCGGGAACCCGTACGCGGCACTGGCCGTCGAGCATGGGCTCGCGGTGCACCGGGCCAGCCTGGCCTGGGCCGAGCGGGCGATCACCCGGCTGGCGGCCGATTCTCCCCGGCGATAAGGCCGCGGCGGCCTAAACTCGACGCCATGGGCAACCAAGAGCTTGCGATAACGCGGCGCAGTCTGCACGCGGTGGCCGAACTCGTGCTGGCCGGCCCGCAGTACCGGGCCACCGGCAAGCTGCGGCTGCGGGTGGTCCCCGGCGGCTTCGCGACCGTCCTGGCGCCGGAGCTGCGCGTCGTCGGCACCGGGGTCGTCGGCGACGGGGGAGCGGCGGTCCCGATCGACGGCCATACCGCGCTCGCCATCGGCGCCGAGCTCGGGGTAACGGCGGCCGGCCCGAGGGCGCCTACGACGACGGGGCCGGAGTGGATCTGGACGAGACGCTGACCCTCGACCCGGATCAGGCCGACGTGATCATGGGCGGGCTCGGGCGCGGCCACGACGCGCTGGTCGCGTTCGCCCCGGCCGAGACGCCGGTGCTGTGGCCCGAGCACTTCGACGTGGCGATCCGGGTGCAGGACGCCAACTTCGGGGTGTCGCCGGGCGACGGCTTCATCGAGGAGCCCTACGCGTACGTGGGCGTCGCCCGCCTGCCGGCCGACGACGCGTTCTGGAACGCGCCGTTCGGCGCCGCCGTGCCGCTGAGCGAACTGCCCGATGCCGCCGCCGTCACCGCCTTCTTCGCCGAGGGCCGCCGGCGCAGCGCGTAACGCCGCCCAGCGCCCGGCGCGCCGTCGGAGGCCGACCGCACCAGGCCCGCCACGCGCCGCCCGAGCTGCCCGTCACCGGCGGGCAGACGCGAGCGCGGCCCCCTCCACCAGCGCTGCGAGCTTCGCCCAGCCGAGCTCGGGGTGGATCCGCGAGCCGAACCCGCAGTCCGCCCCGGCGATGATGTTCTCGGCCCCGAGCCGGTCGGCGTAGCGGGTGATCCGCTCGGCCACCAGCTCCGGGTGCTCGATCGCGTTGGTCGCGTGCGTGACCACGCCGGGGATGAGGATCTTGCCGTCGGGGAGCGTGAGGTCCTCCCACAGGTGGTACTCGTGCTCGTGCCGGGAGTTGGCCGCCTCGATCAGGTAGGCGCCCGCGTTGACCCGCAGCATGATGTCGGCGATGTCCGCCAGCGGGACGTCGTTGCGGTGCGGGCCGTGCCAGCTTCCCCAGCACAGGTGGTACCGGATCCGGTCGGCGGGCAGCCCGGCCAGGGCGTGGTTGAGCACCTCGATGCTCATCGTCGCATAGCGGCGGTAGGACTCCAGGTCGTACTCCGGGTTGCGGTCCCACGAGGCGGGCACCCAGGCGTCGTCGACCTGCAGCAGGAAGCCGGCCTCGACGATGGCCCGGTACTCCTGGGCGAGCGCGTCCGCCAGCGCCCGCATCAGGTCGTCGCGGTTGCCGTAGTGCTCGTCGGCCAGCCCGACCTCGATGCTGGCGGGCGCCACGACCGGCAGGAACGCCTCCCGGTCGGGCTGGTCGCGCCAGCGCCGCCCGCAGGTTGGCGATGTCCCGCTCGACCGCCTCGGGCCGGTAGCGGACCGGCCCGGTGACGACCGGCTGCCGGGCCAGCGGGCTGAAGAAGTACGAATCCTCCATGTACCCGAACAGGGTCGCGTTCGCGTCCGCCCACGCGGTAGAACTCCGGGAACTGCTCGCGGTCGCGCCCCTTCATCCGCGGCACGTCGGCCGCCGACGGGTCGCGGCTGCCGACCCCGTCCAGCCGGTCGACCACGTACTGGGTCCACATGGTCTTGCCGAACTCGCCGTCGTCGACCACGTCGATCCCGGTCGCCGCCTGCCGCCGCACCACGTCCGCGACCCCGGCCCGCAGCTGATCGAGCACCTCCGGCGCCCACTGGCCCTGCTCGGCCAGCGCCTGCGACAGCTTCGCCGGCCGCTGCAGCGCCCCCACATGGGTGGTGAGGATCCCGTCGTGAGTGCTCCGTCGCATCCGCTCTCCCTGTGACCGACTACGCTCGCGGCCCCTTCGCCGCACGCGTCCCGCCACCCAACCTAACCGCAGAACCTCCACCAACAGCACCCGATTCATAGCCGGGCCGTTCCGGTTACTCCCAGCGGAAGAACCGCGCGGCCAGGCCCGCGCAGACGACGGTGCACAGGCCGAGCACGGCGAACGCGGCCGGGTGCGGCCAGCCGCCGTTCATGCTGTCGCCCAGCGCCTGGGTGGCCGCCCCGAGCGGGGTGAACTGCCCGATGTGCCTGGCCGAGGCCGACATCTGCGGGGTCCACAGCCCGGCGAAGTACATCAGCGGGAAGAACAGCACCGTCGCGGCCGCCCCGGCCGACCGCGCGGTCGGCGCGAGCGCGCCGATCAGCAGCCCGATCGCCACCATGGCGGCGGCCGACAGCACCACCACCAGGGCGAATCCCCACGGCTGGCGCGGCAGCGGCACGCCGAAGCCGAGCCGCCCCACCGCCAGCACGCCGATCGTCGCGATGAGGATGACGCCCAGGCTGACGATCAGCTGCGCGCCGATCACCCGGACCGGCCCGGCCGGGGTGGTCGCCAGCCGCCGCAGGATCCGCCCCTGCCGGTACCCCGCGATCTGCACCGGGATCCCCTGGACGCCGAACGCGACGCTGATGAAGGCGATCACGATCGGCTCGTAGATCGCCACCAGCAACACCCCGTCGATCTTGGACGCGGACAGCCCCATGACGGTCAGCAGCACCATCGGGAACGCCACCCCCCAGAAGAACGCGAGCGGCTCGCGCAGCAGCAGCCGCGCCTCGGTCAGCGTGAGCATCCTGAGCATCTTCATCGCGATCCTCCGGTCTGGTCAGCGCCACGAAGGCGTCTTCAAGGGTGGGCCGCGCCGAGCGCGGCCGGGGTGTCGAGCGCGACGATCCGGCCGTCGTGCATGATCGCGACGCGGTCGCACAGCCGTTCGGCCTCGATCATCAGGTGGGTGATGAGCATGATCGTGACCCCGGTGTTCCTGATGTCGTCGATCAGCTGCCAGCTGTCCCGCCGGGCGACCGGGTCGAGCCCGGTCGTGAGCTCGTCGAGGATGGCGACCCGGGGCCGCCCGATGAGCGCCAGCGCGATCGAAAGCCGCTGCTTCTGCCCGCCCGACAGCCGCCGGTACCTGGTGTTCCGCTTCTCGGTCAGGTCCAGCATCGCCAGCAGCCGCTCGATGTCGGCCGGGTGCCGGTAGAAGGACGCGTACAGCCGCATGGCCTCGGCCACGGTCAGCTTGTCCTGCAGCTGGCTCTCCTGCAGCTGGACGCCGAGCAGCTGGCGCAGCTCGGCCCGGTCGCGGCGCGGGTCGAGGCCCGCGACCCGGATCCGCCCCAGGTCCGGCGCGCGCAGCCCGGCCAGGCAGTCCACCGTGGTCGACTTGCCCGCGCCGTTGCGGCCAAGCAGGCCGAAGATCTCGCCCTCGGCCACCGTGAAGCTCACGTCGTCGACCGCGGTCTTGCGGCCGTAGCGCTTGCTCAGCCGCTCCACCTCGATCGCCGCACTACATCCGTTTATCGTCATGCCCGCAGCTTCGCCCGGCGGCCCGCAGCGCGGCATCGGCCGCCCGGCCCCGCCCGCCGCGACTTGAGCCGGCCCGTCATCGACTTTGGTCGGTGTCGCCGCAGGCGGGCTGGCCCTAGCCTGGGCAGGTGAGCGAATCGCCCGGGCTGCCGACGACCGTCTCCGTGCTGACGGGGATCGGCGCGCTGACCGCCGCGACGCTGTGGGGGCAGGCGTCCGGTGACATCTCGTCGGCGCTGCTGACCCTCGACATCGCGGCCGGGCTGGCCTCCCTGGCGCTGCTGCCGGTGCTGCTGCGCTGGCCGGTCCCGGGCGCGCTGGTGCTGGCGGTGCTGGCGGCGCTGTCGCCCGCGGCCACCCCCGCCTCGACCTACGCGACCCTGCACGTGTCGCTGCGCCGGCGCTTTCCGGTGGCCGTCGCGGTGGCGGGCGCGGGCGTGGTGGGCCTGCTGATCCGCGGCCTCTGGCGGCCGATCAGCTCGCTGTCCTCGCTCTGGTATGTGGTGCTGGTGCTGGTGGCGGAGGCCGCCCTGGTCGGCTGGGGCGAGCTCTCGCGGGCCCGGCAGGCGCTGCTCGAATCGCTCCGCGAGCAGGCCCGCCGGGCCGAGGCCGAGCAGGCCAGCCGGGTCGCCGAGGCGCGCGCGGCCGAGCGCGCGAGCATCGCCCGCGAGATGCACGACGTCCTCGCCCACCGGCTCTCGCTGCTCGCCACCTACGCCGGGGCGCTCGAGTACCGCCCGGACGCCCCGCCCGAGCAGCTCGCCCGCGCCGCCGGGGTCGTCCGCGCGGGCGTCCACCAGGCGCTCGACGAGCTGCGCGAGGTGATCGGCGTGCTCCGCGACGACGACCCGGCGGCGGTGGCGCGCCCGCAACCGGGTCTTTCCGACCTCAACGGGCTGGTCGAGGAGACCCGCGACGCGGGCACGCCGGTCGACCTGATCGACCGGATATCCCGGCCCGGGGAGCTGCCGGACGCCCTCGGCCGGACCGCCTACCGGATCGTGCAGGAGGGCCTGACCAACGCCCGCAAGCACGCGCCCGGCCGTCCGGCCCGGCTGCTGCTCGACGGCCGCCCCGGCGACCGCCTGCTGGTGGAGCTGACCAACCCGGTCGGCCCCGCCAACCCGGTCGGCCCCGCCCCGGTCGGGCCCGCCAAGCCCGGCCGAAGCCGCCAGCCAGGCCGGGCCGTCGCTCAACGGCAGCGGCACCGGCACCGGCCTGATCGGCCTGACCGAGCGGGTGCGGCTGGCCGGCGGCGAAATCGACCACGGGGTCGCCCCGGATGGGGAGTTCCTCCTCCGCGCACTGCTTCCCTGGCCGGCGACCCAGGCCACCTCCGCCACCCCGGTCACCCTGACCGCCCCTGCCACCCCGACCGCCCCGGTCTGCCCGACCGCCCCGGTCTGCCCGCCCGAGCCGACCGAGCCGCCCGAGCCAACGGAGCCGGCATGACCGCCGAGACCGGCGGCCCGGCCCGCCGCATCCGCGTGCTCCTGGTCGACGACGACGCGCTGGTTCGGGCCGGGCTCACGATGATGCTCGACGGCGCGCACGGGATCGAGGTCGTCGGCGAGGCCGCCGACGGCGGCGAGGTGCCCGCCGCGGTCGACGCCGGCGCGCCCGACGTCGTGCTGATGGACCTGCGGATGCCGCGCACCGACGGGATCACCGCCACCCGGCGCCTCCGCGCCCGGCCCCATCCCCCCGAGGTCATCGTGCTGACCACCTTCGGCGCGGACGAGAACGTGCTCGGCGGGCTGCGGGCGGGCGCCAGCGGCTTCCTGCTCAAGGACTCGCCGCCGGCCCAGATCGTCGAGGCGATCCGCCGGGTCGCGGACGGCGAGCCGATCCTCTCCCCGGCGATCACCCGCCGCCTGATGGACCGGGCGGTGGCCGAGTCCGGCGCGATGGCCCGCGCCCAGGCGGCGTTCGCGGACCTGACCCCGCGCGAGCGCGAGGTCGTGCTCGGCGTCGCCCGCGGCGAGACCAACGCCGAGATCGCCGTCCGGCTGTTCATGAGCGTCGCCACCGTGAAGGCGCACATCACCCACATCCTGACCAAGCTCGGCGCCACCAACCGGACCCAGATCGCCCTGCTCGCCCACGACGCCGGCCTGGTCTGAGCCGAGCCGGGTATGCCAGCACCCGTGACCCGGTCCCGCTTCGTCGTCCAGCTGCACGACGCGACCACGCTCCACTTCGACCTCCGGCTGCAGCTCGGCGACGTGCTCCGCTCGTGGGCGGTGCCGAAGGGTCCGTCGCTCGACCCCAGGACCCGCCGGCTGGCCGTCCCGGTGGACGACCACGACCTGGACGCGGGCGACTTCGAGGGCGTGCACGAGGGCAGCCGCCGCGGCAGCGGCGCGGTGATCATCTGGGACGAGGGCGCGGCCGAGATCGTCACCGACGAGCCCGGCCACATGTCCTTCATCCTGCACGGCAGCAAGCTGCGCGGCGGCTTCGCGCTGACCAGGACCGGCGAGCGCCGCTGGATCCTGGTCAAGGCCCGCGACGAGGAGCGCCCGGGCAGGCTCGGACATCGTGGCCGAGTCCCCGGCCAGCGTCCGCAGCGGCAAGACCTGGCAGGAAGTGGCCGCACAGTAGCCAGCCGACGGGGGCTTCAGGTGGCTTAACTGAAGCCGAGCCGAGTCGGCCCGGTCAGCGGCCGAGCGCCCCGGGCAGCTCGGCCCTGGAGGTGATCCCGAGTTTGGGAAACACCCGGTACAGGTGCGAGCTGACCGTGCGGTGGGACAGGTAGAGCCGCTGGCCGATCTCGCGGTTGCTCATGCCGTCGGCCGCCAGCTGGACGATCTGCAGCTCCTGGGGGGTGAGCTGATCGCGTGCCTGGGGTGTCCGCGGGCGGCTGCTCTCCCCGGTCGCCCGCAGCTGCTGGCGCGCCCGCTCGGACCATGGGACCAGCCCGAGGGCGTCGAAGGTCTCCCTGGCGGCGCGTAGCGGCGCCCGCGACGCCGCGTTCTGCCGGTGCTGATGCAGCCATTCCCCGTGCGCGAGCTGCACCCTGGCCCGCTGGAAGGGCCACATCCCGGACCGCAGCGCGGCGTCGAACAGCCCCGGCGCCGAGGCGTCGTCGGCGAGCAGCGCGCGAGCGTAGCGCAGGCCGGACTCGAGCGACGGCGACGCGGTCTGCTGCCCGGCCGTCTCCATCTCCCGCAGAAACCCGCCGATGCTGGCGACCTCGCCGGCGCGCAGAGCGGCCTCGGCGAGATCGCCCACCGTGTAGCACCTGACCCCGTAGTGATAAGCGGGGTCGACCGGGTCATGGATGCGACGCAGGTGCGCCAGGGCGTCCGCCGGGCGTCCGGCGCCGAGCGCGGCCAGGCCGCGGGCGAGTTGCGTCGCCGCGAGCACGGCGCTCGCGCCGATCGGCAGGCTGATCTCCTCGGCGCGGGCGGCCAGCGCTCCGGCGGCTTCCTCCTCGCCGCGCAGCGCCGCCAGCAGCGCCTGCACCGCGTCGGCGGTCGCCATGATCAGCGGCTGCCTGGTCTCCTGGGCCAGCCGGGCTGCCTCCGCCGCGGCCGGGATCGCCGCGCCCAGATCGGCCAGCTGCGCGGCGCTCCAGGCCTGCAGCGCCAGCGCCCGGGCGAGCAGGCCCAGCCGGCCCTGGGCGCGCAGGCTTGCCGCCGAGAGCGCGAGGAACCGGGAGGCCAGGTCGAAGGCCCCGACCGCCATCGCCGCGGTGCCGGCCAGCCGGGTTGCGCCAGCGTCGGACTCGATGTCCGGCCCCAGCTCGTACAGGCGCTGTACCACCGTCGCGCCTCTTTCAGTGGGCGTGGCAAGGGCCAGGACGACGAGCAGCCGCGGGTCGTCCTCCGCGACCTTCAGCCCCTCGGCGGTCGCGGCCACGTCGTCGCGCGTCGCCGCGCCCGGATCGGCCCACCAGCATCGCAGGGCCGCGCCGTACAGCAGCTTGAGGGCAAGATCGGTATCGCCGTCGGCGGCGGCACGGTCGGCGCTGACCGCCAGCGAGCGCGCCCTCGAGGTCTCGCCCGGGATGCCGTCGGCGAAGCTGTCCCTGATCCACGTCACCCGGGCCTGCTCCCGCGCGGTCAGGTCGCCCGGCCCCGCCTCCGCCAGCAGATCCTGGACGAGTTCCGGCCGCCCGAGCTCGAATCCAAGCTCGGCCGCCCGGAGCAGCCGCCCGGCCCGTCGCCGGCTGTCGCCCAGCGTGGCCGCGCGCCGCAGCGCCGACGCGGCGACGCTGGACGCGCCGCGCCGCTGGGCCTGCAGCGCCGTCGCCTCGAGTTCGTCGGCCACCGCCTCGTCCGGTCCGATGATCGCGGCCGCCCGGTGCCACACGGCGCGTTCCGGCTGGCGGGCCAGGGCGCCGGCCAGGGCGGCGTGCGCCGCCTGGCGCTGCGACACGCTCGCCTGCTGGCGGATCGCGGTGCGCATCAGCGGGTGCCGGAACCGAAGCTGCGTTTCATCGATCGCCACCAGCTGCGCGGAGATGGCCGGGACGAGCACGTCGACCGCGAGCGCGAGGGCAACAGGCGGTGACGGGGCAGCGGCCTGGTCAACGGCCGGGTCAGCAAGCACGGCCCCCGCGGCCAGCACCTCGCTGACCAGTGGGCCGTCATTCAACGCGGCCACCAGCAGCGCGGTTCGCGTCAGGACGGGCAGCTCCAACGCCCGGGCCGCGAACGCCTGCTCCAGGCGCGTCGTCAGCGGCAGCCATCCGGCATCCCTGACATCCCCGGCGTCCTCGCCGCCGAGCCGCCCATGCGCGATCGGCAGTTCCACGAGCGCGAGCGGGTTTCCCGCCGCCTCCCGCAGGAAACGCTCGCGCACGCCCGCCGGCAGCCCGGGGGAGCGGGAGTCAAGCAGTGCCGCCGCCGTCGGCGGGTCCAGCGCGCCCAGGGCCACCGACGGCAGCCCGGCCTCGCGCAGCGGGGT
Source organism: uncultured Actinomycetota bacterium (assembly GCA_963836195.1). Lineage (GTDB taxonomy): Bacteria > Actinomycetota > Actinomycetes > Streptosporangiales > Streptosporangiaceae > Trebonia. The sequence goes on from CAWIIX010000014.1 coordinate 41,298, forward strand.
CTCATAGCCGTCGCGGATGGCCGCGACCAGCAGGACCGGCTCGAACTCGAGCCTCCGGGCGACGAACGTCAGCGCATCCCTGGTGGCCTGGTCGAGCCAGTGGGCGTCGTCCGCGACAACCAGGACCGGAGCTCGCGCGGCGGCCTCAGCCATCAGGTCAAGGGCGGCGAGGGCGGTCAGGAACGGGTCGGGGACCGCCGCATCGGTCATGCCGAACGCCGCCAGCACCGCGTCCCGCTGGGGTGCCCCCAGCGCGTCCACCCGGCCGAGCAGGGGCTGCAGCAGGCTGTGCAACCCGGCGAACGGCAGGACCGCCTCCGACTGCACCCCGGTGACCTTGAGGACCAGCATTCCGCGCTCGCGCGCGCCACGGGCGGCCTCGCCGAGCAGCGCCGACTTGCCGATGCCGGGCCCGCCGCTCACCACCAGCGCGCCGCCCTGATCGGTGACCCGGTCAAGCAGCCCGCCGAGCAGCCGGACTTCGGATTCGCGCCCGAGCAATGTGGGAATGGCGTCATCCATTCGAAGTAACCCCGAGGGCCATCGTCACACGCCCGGCCCGTCCGGGTCCAGCCGGGCCGGGCGCCCAAGGACAGTCACGTGACCCAAGCGAGCCGGCTCCTCGCCCGCTTACGTTCGCCTGGTACTGCCCGCGCGCCCGCGCCCGCCAGCTCGAAGGGAACCCACAATGTCGACCGCACCGCAGACCACGACGATCACCGAACACGAAGCCGGTCAGGTGAATCACGCGAACACCACCGGCCTCACCCCCGTCGTCTTCGTGCACGGCCTCTTTCTGCTGCCCGCGAGCTGGGACCGCTGGGCGGCGCTGTTCGAGGAGGCCGGCTACGCGGCGCTGACACCCGGCTGGCCCGACGATCCCGACACCCCCGAGCAGGCCAGGGAGCATCCCGAGGTGCTCGCGGGCAAGTCGATCGGCCAGGTCGCCGACCACGTCGCCGCGATCATCGGCGGCCTGGCCAAGCGTCCGGCCGTCATCGGTCACTCCTTCGGCGGGCTGCTCGCGCAGATCCTGGCCGGACGCGGCCTGGCCGCAGTGACCGTGGCGATCGACCCGGCGCCGTTCCGCGGCGTGCTGCCGCTGCCGTTCTCCGCGCTCCGGGTCGCCTCGGCCGCGCTCGACAACCCGGCCAACCGGCACCGCGCCGTGCCGCTCACCTTCGACCAGTTCCGCTACGCCTTCGCCAACGCGGTCGGCGAGGACGAGGCCAAGCGGCTGTACGAGACCTTCGCGGTGCCGGCCCCCGGGCTGCCCCTGTTCCAGGCCGCGGTCGCCAACTTCAACCCGTGGACCGAGGCGAAGGTGGACACCGAGAACCCGCGCCGCGGCCCGATGCTGTTCATCGGCGGCGGCAGCGACCACACCGTGCCCTGGTCGATCACGCACGCCTCCTACAAGGAGCAGCAGCACAACGCCGACGTGACCGAGATAACCAAGATCGAGGGCCGGGGACACGCGCTGACCATCGACGACGGCTGGCGCGAGGTGGCGGAGACCGCGCTCGCCTTCGTCCGGCGCTTCAGCCCGCCCGAGTCGGCCTGAGCCGATGGACCTCAACCTCGCGGGCAAGGTCGCGGTTGTCACCGGAGCGGGCAAGGGCATCGGGCTCGCCGTCACCAGGACTCTGGCCGAGGAGGGCGCGCACGTCGTGGCGGGCTCTCGCACGACCGAGAGCCTCGACGGCCTCAAGGGCGTCAGCCCGGTCGCGATCGACCTGTCCACCCCGGACGGGCCCGCCCAGCTGATCAGGCGCGCGACCCACGAGCACGGCCACATCGACGTGCTCGTCAACAACGTCGGCGCGGTCCGCATGCGCACCGGGGGCTTCCTCGGCACCAGCGACGACGACTTCGCCTGGGCGATGGAGCTGAACTTCTTCATCGCGCTGCGGGCCAGCCGTGCCGCCCTGACCGAGATGGTCAAGCAGGGCTCCGGAGCCATCGTCAACGTCGCCTCGGTCAATGCGTTTTTCCAGCCCGACGCCGCCACCATCGACTACGGCGCCGCCAAGGCCGCCCTGGTCAACCTGACCAAGACCCTGTCCCAGGAGTTCGGCCCGCACGGCATCCGCGTCAACGCGGTCTCGCCGGGCCCGGTCGCGACCGACCTGTGGCTGGGCGAGCACGGCGTGGCCGAGACGGTGGCCAAGGCGACCGGCGTCGACGCGGAGACCGCCCGCCAGACGATCATCGCCGGCATCGGGGGGTTCGCCACCGGTCGCTTCACCACCCCGGAAGAGGTTGCCACGCTGATCGCTTTCCTGGCCTCCGACCGGGCCGGAAACATCACCGGCGTCAACTACCTCATCGACGGTGGCCTGATCAAGACAACCTAAGGTCAAAATCCGTCGATCGAACGGACCCTTGATGACTCGCCTCCCCCCCATGGCCCGGGAACGCCGCCGGACGCGGCCCATCGGCCCGATGCCCGGGCACCGCGGCCCCTATGCTCGGGGGATGACGCCCCAGGACCTGGTCGGGTCGGCCACCGCCCGGCAGCCGGTCCCGCTGGTGGCGGAGATCAGCCTGCTGACCGCGGTGCCGCAGCTCGAGCTGTGGGAGCTCTGGCAGCGGACCGGCCGCGACGACCCGCCGTTCTGGGCTTACCCCTGGGCCGGCGGCCAGGCGCTCGCGCGCTACCTGCTCGACCATCCGGGCATCGTGGCCGGCCGCCGGGTGCTCGACGTCGCCTCCGGCTCCGGTCTGGTCGCGATCGCCGCCGCGCGGGCGGGCGCGGCCAGCGTCGTGGCGGGCGACATCGACCCGCACGCGGTCGCTGCGATCGCCATCAACGCCGCCGCGAACGGGGTCGCGGTCGATCCCCGCGCGTTCGACCTCGCCGCCGACGGGCCCGGCGACGCCGAGGTGGTCCTGGCGGGCGACGTCTTCTACCAGCGGGAACTGGCCGAGCTGGCGCTCCGGTTCCTCCGCCTCGCGGCCGCCGCCGGCGCCGACGTCCTGGTCGCCGACCCCGGCCGCGCCTTTGTCCCGGCCGACTCGCTGACCGCCCTCGACCGCTACCAGGTCCCGGTCCTGACCGCGATCGAGGACGCCCCGGTCAAGTCCGTCACCATCTACCGCCTCAGCTGAACCCGCGGCACCGGTTGACTCGCACCGCCGCCATCGGCCCCCACCCCCGCGGCCGCCTGGCCGCCACCATCCCGGCAGGCCTCGCCGTCCGCGCTCGCCGACCACCCCCGCCCCCCACCCTCCGCGTCCGCCGGCCTGGCCGCGATCATGGGAAGCCTTACCGGCCGATCGGCAGCCGTCCCGGCCCGACTGGACGCACACCTGAGGAGAACGCAATGACCGGAAGCAGCACCCCGGCGGGCTCTGGGATCGTCACCAAGGACAGTCCCCGGCCGGTCGGGGCCACCGTGGACCGGCTGACCGAGCTGGTCGCGTCGAAGGGCATGAAGGTGTTCGCGGTGATCGACCAGCGGGCCGAGGCCGAGCAGGCCGGACTCGAGCTCCGGGAGACGGTCCTGGTCCTGTTCGGCAGCCCGGCCGCGGGCACGCCGGTGATGGACGCGGCCCCGCTGGCCGCGCTTGACCTGCCGCTCAAGGTGCTGGTGTGGGACGACGGCGGGCAGGCGAAGGTGACCTACACCGCCCCGGAGACGCTGGCGGCGCGGTACGGGCTGACCCCGGAGCTGACGGCCCGGCTGGCAGGCATCGGCCCGCTAACCGACGCGCTCGTCGCCTCGTGACCAGGCGGCCGGCTGGTCGGCCCGATCAGGTATTCGGCGGGCTGAAGACGTCGGTGTCGCCCGATTCCTGGCCGAATTCGTCCGTTCCGCCGGATTCCTGCCCGAATTCATCGGTATCGCCGGATTCCTGGCCGAATTCGTCCGTTCCGCCGGACTCCTGGCCGAATTCGTCGGTTCCGCCCTGCTCGTGACCGAACACGTCGCTGCCCTCGCCAGCCGGTTCCGGAACGTTCGTCGTCATGTCGCCCTCCTCCGTTGGAGTGTGCCTACCGCCAGTCTTGATCAATTGATCCGGTTGCGCCAGGGTCGAAATCGGCCGCGCCTGCGGCCCGGGCGATCCGCGCCCACTCGCGGTGGCCGAGCAGGTCGAGCGTGTCGGCCAGCCAACTGCGGGCGGCGGGGTCGAGGCGCGCGGCCAGCAGGTCGGCGTGGTCCTTGGGCCGGTCGTGCTTGGCCTTGAACAGCAGCGCGACCTCCGGCCGGAGGTACTCCACACCGTCGACGGCGTGCACCGCCTGCTCCCACGGGAGCCGTACCCGGGCGTCGCGTTTGTATACCCATTCGCCGTCGGTGGAGTCCCGGTCGAGCAGCAGCTCGAACCGCCACGGCTGGCTCGCCTCGCGCCTGACCCAGAGCTCCTCGCACCCCGGGGTGAGGGCGACGTCCGGCAGCAGCGGCTTGAGCGCGCCGTCATCGACCTCCCAGAGGTGCCAGCCGCCGAGGACCGCGCGGATCGCCTCGAAGTCCGCCGCCCGGATCGCGACATCGGTGTCCCCGTGATGGCGGGGCGGGGCGCCGGACCGCGCGGCCCGGCCGCCGGCCACCATCCAGCGCGGCCCGCAGTCCGCCAGCAGCCCGGTCAGCAGCTCGGGCGGCATCGGGTCCCACGGTCCGTAGAGCGCGTGGAAGGACGCCTGGTCCAGTTGGCTGACGGCCTCGCGGAAAGTCACGCTCATCGCGCCAGTCTGCCACCGGCGCGACCGGGGAGGTCTACTGCGCGACGGGCGCGCGCGGGACGCGATGTGAGTCACCCCGGGTCCGTTCGGGATAATGGTTGTCGGCTTTGATCGTGGATGCGGGACGTGGGCGCGGCAGAAGGAGAAACCGATGACGGACGAGCACGTGCAGGCGCTAGCCGACGGGACCAGCATTCCGCTCCTCGGGCTCGGGGTCTGGCAGGTGCCGGACGGGGCGACGACGGTCAACGCGGTGCGCTGGGCGCTCGAGCTCGGCTACCGGCACATCGACACTGCCCAGGCCTACGGCAACGAGAAAGGCGTCGGCCAGGGCCTGCGCGAGTCGGGGGTGCCGCGCGAGGACGTGTACATCACCACCAAGTTCCAGCCGAACAAGAAGGACCCGGTCCGCGAGCTGGAGGGATCGCTCAAGCGGCTCGGGGTGGACCAGGTCGACCTGTACCTGGTGCACTGGCCCCAGGGCGGGGCGCTGCGAGCGTGGCCGGGCATGGAGCAGGCCAAGCAGCGCGGACTGACCCAGTCGATCGGCGTCTCTAACTACAGCGCCCGCCAGCTCGACGAGGTGATCGGATCGGCGACCGTCCCCCCGGTGATCGACCAGGTTCAGTTCAGCGCCGTGTCGCACCGTCGCGGGCTGCTCGAGGCGGCCAGGAAGCACGGCGTCGTGCTCGAGTCGTACAGCTCGCTCGGCACCGGCAAGCACCTCAACGATCCGACCGTGACGGCGATCGCCGAGCGGGTCGGCCGGACCCCGGCCCAGGTGCTGCTGCGCTGGTGCGTCCAGCACGGCGTCCCGGTCATCCCCAAGTCGACCCACCGGGAGCGGATCGCGGAGAACGCCGACATCTTCAGCTTCACCCTGTCGGACGAGGACATGTTCGCACTCAACGGGCTCGACGACGACCGGCGGGACCCACGAGGCGAACGAGAACATCTGGTGGTAGCCGGGCTCGGCCTAGCTCACCTTGATGATGAGCTTGCCGAAGTTCCTGCCCTCGAGCAGGCCGATGAACGCCTCCGGCGCGTTCTCGAGGCCGTCGACGATGTCCTCGCAGTACCTGAGCGACCCGTCCTGCACCCAGCCGGTCGCCCGGGCCAGGAACTCGCCCATCAGCGCGTCGGCGAACTCGGTCTGGATGAAGCCGCGGACGGTCAGCGACTTGCGCAGGATCGCGGACATCAGCGCGCTTGAGCGGTCCGGGCCCGGCGGCGGCTCGGTCTCGTTGTAGTGCGCGACAAGACCGCACACGGGGATGCGGGCGAACGGGTTCAGCCGGGGGAGGACCGCCTCCCAGACGTGCCCGCCGACGTTCTCGAAGTACACGTCGACGCCGTCCGGCGTCGCCGCCTTGAGCTGGCCGGAGAAGTCGTGCGCGCGGTGGTTGAGCGCCGCGTCGAAGCCGAGCTCGCGCAGGTGCGCGACCTTGTCCGCCCCGCCCGCGACGCCGACCGCGCGGGCGCCGAGGATCCGCGCCAGCTGCCCCACCGTCGCCCCGACCGGCCCGCTGGCGGCGGCGACGACCACGGTCTCACCGGGCTTGGGCTTCCCGATCTGGGTCAGGCCGGCGTAGGCGGTGAACCCCGGCATGCCGAGCACGCCGAGCGCGGTCGTGACCGGCACCTGGCCGGGGTCGAGCTTCCGCAGCCACTGCGCGGGCTGGACCGAGTACGACTGCCAGCCGCCGTAGCCGAGCACCGTGTCGCCGGGGGTGAAGCCCGGGTCGTTCGACGCGACGACCTCGCCGACGGTGCCGCCGACCATCAGCCCGCCGACCCGGACCGGCGGCGCGTACGACGGCGCGTCGCTCATCCGGCCGCGCATGTACGGGTCGAGCGACAGGTACCGGGTGCGGGTCAGCACCTGGCCGTCGCCCGGCTGGGGCACCGGCTCGGTGACGATCGAGAAGTTCTCCGCCGTGGGCCGGCCGCTGGCCGCGACGCCAGCCGGATCTGGGTGTTCTGCTCCGCCATGGGGGCAGCGTACGCGACCATCACCGCGCACGCTGCCCGCGTCAGACGCCGACGACGCCTGACGGCTATTGGTACTGCCATCCGTGCTGGGAGTCCGCCGACCGCGCCTTGCCGCGGCTGCTGCCCTGGCCAACGTCGATCGTGACCCGCTTGCGGTTAAGCCGGCCGACCGCGACGTCGACCGCCGAGCCCGGGCGGATGCCCGAGGCGCAGATCGAGCAGATGGTCTCGTACGGCGGACGGCCGGGGAGGGTGACGCGCAGCCGGTACTTCCAGACCCGAGGCGCCTGCCAGGCGAACTCGCCCTCCTGGATCACCGTGTTGGTCTCCTTGGCGGCGAGCACCTCGGCGGTGCCGCGGATTCCGTGCCGCAGCGTCCGCCGATCGCCGTTGCGCGTGACCGCCAGGGCCAGGTACATCGCGTACCCGAACGGCCCCCACCAAAGCGCGATCACCACCACGAGCATGAGCGCCGCCCGCGGCCCGGTCGGGATCGCGTGGATGTGCATGATGCCGACCGCCAGCGGGAGAAAGCCCAGGCACATCACCCCGAAGACCGTCCAGCACAGGCCGGAGATCTTGCCGACCGTCATTACAGGCTCCCGAAGTCCAGGAAGATCGCCATCGGGTTCGACGGGTCGACGGTCGCCTCCAGCTTGCGGCCGGCCGCCAGCTGGCCGACCTGGAACTGACTGACCAGCTGCTGGATCGTGGCCGGGTACGGTGGCCTCCCCTCCGGGGCCACCGTGAGGTCGAACTCGACCAGCAGGTCGAAGTTGACGGTGCCGACCTGCCGCATCCCCACGATCATGACCGGACAGCGCTCCGCGAACCCGCTGGCCCCCGCAGCAGCGGCCGCGGCGGCGTTGTTCGCCGCCTGCGTCGTGTTCGCCATCATCTGGTTGAGGTCCGCCATCCGGTCCTGCATCGCGGCCAGCCGCGCCCCCGCCGGCGGCTGGTTCCGTTGCATCTCCTTGGCCTGCTTGTTGAGGTCGTGCATGCTCTTGAAGAAGCCCATGGGTCAGCTCGCCCGGTAGAGCTGGTTGTAGCGCTGCGCGACGGCGGGGTTGGCCATCATCCGGTCGTTCCAGCCGCGGGACGCGCTCTCCCAGGCGGGCCCAGGAATTCCCATCGACGCCGCGATCTCGGGCAGCTTCGTCCCGTCGTAGTTGTAGGCGGCGACCGCCTTGCCAACGGCGGCGAACTGCTCAAGGCGTGACGCCGTCAATGGGCTCGAAATCGGGACCGGTCGGCGCCGCCTGCTGGCCGAAGGCACCCGGCTGTCCGCCGCCGTACTGGGCCATCCGGGCCTGCGCGGCGGCCTGCTGCGCGGCCGCCATCTGCTGCGCCTGCGCGCCCATCTGCTGGGCCTGCTCAATCAGCCCGGGCGCGGCGCTGACCATGTCCTTCATGTCCTTCATCTGCTTGAAAATTCCCATACGTAACGTCCCCTCATTTCCTTCGGCGCAGATCGCGCCCAGTCCCGGCTAAGAATCGCCCAGCGCCTCTTGCTGTTCTCTTAACGCCGACTGAAAATGCCAGTTGAGCGGCCTGTGCGGGGACGCTCCATTACGATCAGGCGTGATACGCCTGAGCCCTCGGCCGGAAGGTGGCGAGCGTGACTTCCGACGACGGGCTTGGCGGCGACGGCCTGGCCGGCAACGAGCGCGCCGATGACGAGCCGGCCGACGACGGGCCGCCGCTGCGGGTGGCCGTGCTCGGGCCGGTGCGGGCCTGGCGCGGCGAAACCGAGCTCGAGCTGGGGGCGCCGCAGCGGCGGGCGGTCCTCGGGCTGCTGGCGGCGCGGGCGAACCAGTCGGTCGCGCGCGATGAGCTGATCGACGGGATCTGGGGCGACGACGCTGCCCGCCCGATCGGTGAACGCGCTGCACGTGCACGTCTCCCGGCTGCGGGCGGCGCTCGAGCCGGGGCGCGCGCAACGGGCGTCCGGCCAGGTGCTGCTGGCCAGCGGCCGCGGTTACCTGCTGCGGCTGGCGCCGGGCCAGCTCGACGCCGGGCTGTTCGCCGGACGGCTGGCCGCCGCGCGCGAGTCCCGGCGGGCGGGCGACCTGGCCGCGGCGGCGGCGTCGCTGGAGTCGGCGCTGCGGGCTGTGGCAGGGCGTCGCGCTCGACGGCATTCCCGGCCCGTGGGCGGAGATCGTCAGGGCCGGGCTCGGCGAGCAGCGGCTGACCGTCACCGAGGAGCACATTGAGATCCTGCTCGAGCTCGGCCGGGCGGCCGAGGCGGTCGGCCAGCTGACCGAGCTGGTCCGGGCGCACCCGCTCAGGGAACGGTTCAGCGGGCAGCTGATGCTGGCGCTGTACCGGTGCGGGCGGCAGGCGGAGGCGCTGGCCGCGTTCGCCGACGCCCGCCGCGTCCTCGTCCAGGAGCTGGGCATCGAGCCCGGTCAGGAGCTGCGAGGGCTGCACGCGCGCATCCTCGCGGCCGACCCGGGGCTGGATGCCCCGGTCACGCCCCCGGCCCGGCGGCCGGGGCCGCAACCGGTCAACGACCGGCCCGTTCCGGCCCAGCTCCCGGCCGACGTGGCCGCGTTCACCGGGACGGGACGCCGAACTGGCCGCGCTCGACCTGCTGCTCACCGGGACGGCCCCGGTGACCGGCGTGACCGGAACCGCCGGGGTGCCGGGGTCGGCCGCGATGACCGGGTCGCCCGGCGCTACCGGCGTGACCGGGGCGAGCGGGGTATACGGAACAGCGGGGGTGGGCGGGTCGCCCGGCGTCGGGGGGGCGCGCGGCGTCGGCGTGTCCGGGGTGACCGGCCAGCCGGATCTTGCCGACGGGGCCGCGGTGCCGATCGCGGTGCTGGCGGGAACCGCCGGGGTGGGCAAGACCGCGCTCGCGGTGCGCTGGGCCCGCCGGGCGGCGGCCGCGTTCCCCGACGGCCAGCTCTACGTGAACCTGCGCGGCTACGACCCGGGCGCGCCGGTCGCGCCGGGGGACGCGCTGGCCGGGTTCCTGCGCGCGCTCGGTCTGGCCGGAGACGACATCCCGGCCGGGGAAGACGAGCGCGCCGCCGCGTACCGCAGCCTGCTCGACGGCCGCCGGATGCTGGTGGTGCTCGACAACGCCGCCAGCGTCGAGCAGGCCCGCCCGCTGCTGCCCGGCAGCCCGTCCTGCCTGGTGGTGGTCACCAGCCGGGACTCGCTGGCCGGGCTGGTCGCGCGGCACGGGGCGCGGCGGACCGCCCTCGACGTGCTGCCGGTCGCCGACGCGATCGGGCTGCTGCGGACGCTGATCGGCGACCGAGTCGACGCCGAGCCCGACGCGGCGGCCGAGCTGGCGGCCCAGTGCGCGCGGCTGCCGCTGGCGCTGCGGGTGGCGGCCGAGCTGGCCGCCGCCAGCCCCGACAGCGGCCTGGCCGAACTCGCGGGGGAGCTGGCGGGGGAGCAGCGGCGGCTTGACCTGCTCGACGCGGGCGGCGACGAGCGGACCGCGGTCCGCGGCGTGTTCTCCTGGTCCTACCGTCACCTGCCGGCCGCCGCCGCGCGGGCGTTCCGGCTGATCGGCCTGCACCCCGGTCCCGACCTCGACGCCTACGCCGTCGCCGCCCTGACCGGCGCGACCGGCGCCACCGACGGCTGCGGCGGCCGCCCCGTCACCGCCACCCAGGCCAAGGACGCGCTCGCCCTGCTGGCCCGCGCGCACCTCATTCATCCCCTCGGCGGCGGCCGGTACGGCATGCACGACCTGCTGCGCGCCTACGCCCGTGAGCTCGCCGCGGGCGAAGACGGCGCGGGCGGTCAGCTGGCCGCGATGACCAGCCTGCTCGACTACTACCTGGGCGTCGCCGCCAGCCGCCATGGACGTCCTCGTCCCGGCCGAACGGCAGTACCGGCCCCGCCTCGAGCCGATCGGCACGCCGGCCCCCGAGCTGACGACCCCGGCCCGGGCGCGCGACTGGCTCGACGCCGAGCGCGCCGTCCTCGTCGCGGTCACCCTGCACGCGGCCGCCCACGGCTGGCCGGGTCACGCCACCCGGCTGGCGGCCGTCCTGTACCGCTACCTGGAGACGGGCGGCCACTACGCCGACGCGGTGACCGTGCACGGCCGCGCGAACCAGGCGGCCCTCCTGCTTGGCGACCGCGCGGCCGAGGCGATGGCGCTCACCAACCTCGGCATCATCAGCTGGCGGCAAGGCCGCTACCAGCAGGCGGCCGACTACCACCAGCAGTCGCTGGCCGCCTCGGTTGCGATCGGCGACCGCCGGGGCGAGGCCACCGCGCTGGCCAACCTCGGCACCGTCCACGAACGACGGGGCTGCTACCAGCAGGCCGTGCACTGCCACCAGCAGGCCCTGGACGCCTATCGGAGCATCGCCGAGCGGACCGGGGAGGCGCGGGCCCTGGGCAACCTGGGTTCCGTCGCCGCCCGGGAGGGGCAGTACGAGCGGGCCGTCGACTGGTATCAGCAGGCGCTGGCCGTGTTCCGGGAGATCGGCGACCTGACCGGCGAGGCCAGCGCGCTGCCCGACCTCGGCCGCGCCTACCAGCGGCAGGGCCTGTTCGAGGAGGCGGTCGGCTGCTACCAGCGGGCGCTGGCGCTCTTCCGGGAGACCGGCGACCTGACCGGCGAGGCCGAGGCGCGCAACGGCGTAGCCGAGGTCCTGCTCGCCACCGGCCGGCCGGACGAGGCGCGCGTCGCTTACGCCGCCGCGCTGGCGCTGGCCGGCCGGCTCGGCGAGGCCTACGAGCAGGCCCGCGCCCACCATGGGCTCGCCGCCGCGCTGCACGCGGCCGGCGACGTCGGGCTGGCGCGACATCACCGCAGCTGCGCCCTCGAGCTCTACTCCGCCCTGGGCGCACCGGAAGCCGACGCCATCCGCGCCGAACTGGACCAGCCGTCGCTGACCGGCCAGGAGGAGCTCGCCGAGGCCTAGCCCCCAGAGATAACAGCAAGTGGCGACCCCGCTGGTCGCCCCGCGACAACAGGGTGGATCGTTGTATACATCCCCGTGTATACAACGATCCACTATCTTCGATCCGCGCCCGCGGCAGCAGATAACAGCAAGAAGCGGAGCCTGGCCGTGCGCCGACGCCCGCCCCGCGCCCTGCTCCGGAGGCCGCAGGGGTTGCGGGCTACCGTGACGACCCCTTGGCGACGGCGGTGATTCCGACCGCGCGGGGAGCGGCGTGACCGGGCCGCGTCGCTGCCGGCAGGACCGTCCGGCCGCCTACCCCAAGGCGTCGCGGCGGAGTTCGGGGAAGACCTGGCCGACCTTGCCGAGCAGGTAGTCGCCGTAGGTTCCGCTGAAGGCGCGCAAGTCCTGGCCGTCCCAGCGCCGTCGGCCGTCGTCGCCGTCGGCCGCCCGTTCGGGCAGCGGCGGCACCTCAGCTGAGAAGCCGGGGTCAAGGAAGAACGGGAACGAGAGCCGGCCGTGGCCGCTGAGGTTGCGGACCCGGTGCGGGGTCGACCGGTACCAGCCGCCGGTCAGCCGGTCCAGCATGTCGCCGATGTTGCAGACCAGCGTGCCGGGAACGGGCGGGGCGTCGATCCAGCCCTCGGGCGCGGCGACCTGCAGGCCGCCGCTGTCATCCTGGGCGAGCAGGGTAATCAGCCCGTAGTCGGTGTGCTCGCCCACTCCCCAGTCCCGGGCCTGCGGCGGCGACGGCGGGTAGTGAAAGATCCGGAACAAGATCGTCGGGTCGGCGGTGTAGCCGGTCGCGAAGTACCCCGGGTCCAGGTCCAGGCTCAGCCCCACCCCGGTCAGCACGGCCTGACCCACGGCGGTCAGCGCCTCCAGGTAGGCCAGCACCAGCGGCCGCAGCCGGGGGACCTGCCGCGGGAACAGGTTGCGGCCGTGCAGCGGCAACCCGGCCAGCACCCGCGGATCGTCGTCCGGCAGTTCCGCCCCGAAGTACAGGCCCTCCTTCAGGTCCGGCCGCCCGGAGGTGAGCTCGGCCCCAACCGGGAAGAACCCCCGCCAGGCCCGGCCGCCCCGCTCCATCGCGATCTGGAGCTTGTCCTCCAGCGGCAGGGCGAAGAACTCGGCGCTCGCGCTGGCCAGCTGGTCGAGCAGGCGGGCGGGGACGCCGTGGCCGGCTACGTAGAAGAAGCCGCGCTCGCGGCAGGCCGCCTGGATTTTCCTGGCCGCCTCAGCCCGCTCAGCCCCGGCGGCCCGCGCCGTCGTCGGCCCGTGGAGGAGCGGGCCGACGTCGATGATCGGAAGTGCCGCTGAACCATCCGCACCTGCCATGACAGCCATCCTGCCCGATGGCCGCGGGCGCCGTCACGGTGCGCGTCTCACCGGCTCACGAGGGGGAGGAACACCTGGTCGACGATGGCGGTGATGGCGTGCTCGTCCCCGCGCTGCCTCGCCGCCCACGCGGCGACGACCAGCCTGACCGCGACCGACCACGGCTACGCGGTCGCCATGGCCTGGGGCGCCGGCATTCTCCTGGTCACCGCCGCCGCGGTGGTCGTGCTGGTCAACGCGCCCAGGCTCAGCCGATGAGCAGGCGAAGGCCAAGGTCGGCCGCGTCGAGATCGACGAGGTCGCGGTTGCGTTCGGCCCACCGGCCGGAGGCGATGTCGTCGCCGAGGTCGCGCACCGCCCGCCGCTCGACCTCGGGTCCGACCCGGTTCCAGACGGACATTCCCCGACGCACCTGGGCGTCCAGGTAGGCCTCGGGCCGACGCCAGTAGGCCTCGAAGAAACCGTCAACGCAGTCCCAGGGGATAATCACCGGCTCCACCCGGGCGTCGATCGCGCGGGCCTGCTCGGTCAGCGACGGCCGGCCGACGAGAAAGCCGGCCACCTCGGGCAGGTAGTCGCGGGTCAGCCAGAACCGGTGAAGCCAGCCGGCTTCGGTGCTGTCGTGCGTGAACACCACCACCCGGCGGGCCACCCGCCGCATCTCGCGCAGTCCGGCGAGGGGGTCGGGCCAATGGTGAACGGTGGCGAAGGCCATCGCGGCGTCGAAGGACTGGTCGTCGAACGGGAGGCTCTGCGCGTCGGCCGTCACGCACGGCGCTGCGCCGGCCGGGCGCTGCGCGCGCATGACCGCCGACGGTTCCACCGCGAGGACGTCGCGGTCGGGGGGCTCGTAGGAGCCGGTCCCGGCCCCGACATTCAGCACCGTCCGCGCGTCGCCGAGCGCCGCCCAGACCTGCGCGGCGATCCTTGGCTCGGTGCACCGCGTGACCGCGTAAGTGCTCCCGATGGTGTCGTACAACTGCCCGCTGGACATGTCGCTGCCTTCCCAGTCGGTCGGTCTCACCCTGGACATAGCGCAAAGATATATCGAAGCGATACATCGGCACGATATGCCCTGAACGCTCCGCAGGGCAAGGCCTCCTCGCGCCCGCAAGCGAGAACGACGCAGGACTTGACCCTCTAGCAGGTGGAGGCGCAAGGGTGGGGGCATGGACAGCGACGGCGGCAGGCTCTACTCGATCGGCGACCTCGCCCGGCGCACCGGGCTGGCGGTCAGGACGATCCGGTTCTACTCCGATGGCGGGATCGTGGCGCTCGCTGGCCGCAGCCCGGCCGGCCACCGGCTTTACGACGCTGGCGCAGTTGCCCGCCTGGACCTAGTGCGGACGCTACGCGAACTGGACGTGGACCTGCCCACCATCCGGAAGGTCCTCGATCGGGAGGTATCGCTTCCCGCCGTCGCCGCAGCGCACGCCGAGGCGCTGGACGTGCAGATCCGCATCCTGCGGCTCCGGCGCGCGGTGCTGACGGCGGCGGCCAGGCACGGTTCAACCCCGGAGGAGATGGATCTCATGCACAAGCTGGCCCGGCTGTCGCAGGACGAGCGTCAGCGCCTGATCGGCGACTTCCTCGACGCCGTCTTCGGCCGACAGGACGCCGAGCCCGCATTCGCGGGCATCAGGCGCTCGATGACCCCCGAGCTGCCCGACGACCCCGAGGCCGAGCAGGTTCAGGCGTGGGCGGAGCTGGCCGAACTGTCGCAGGACCCGGACTTCCGTGCCAGCATGCGCCGGATGGCCACGGACGAGGCGGCCGAGCGCGGTCCGGAGAGCGCCCCGGTCCTGCGCCGCGGCCTGATCGCGGTGGTCCGCGACCAGGCGAGCCCGGCCCTCGCCGCCCGCATCGAGCCGGACTCGCCGCAGGCGTCCCCGGTCGTCGCGGCGCTGACGGCGCACTACGCGCAGGTCAGGTGCCACGACGACGACGCCGGGCTCCGGCGGGAACTGCTCGCGCGGCTGGAGTCCGTGAACGACCCCCGCCGAGAGCGGTACCTCACGCTCCTCGCGGTGATCAACGGCTGGCCGGCCCCGGACAGCCTGGCGCCGGTGCTCGACTGGTCCACCCGGGCCCTGGCCGCGAACTGAGTCGACCGCCAGATCAAACGAAGAGATTTCTCGTAACTACTTACCGGGAGAATACTCTTGGAGTATTCTCCCGGTTATGAGTGTTCCGCTGACGTTGCTTGGCCTGCTTGAGCGCGGGCCGAGTCACGGGTATGACCTGAAGCGCGACTACGACGCGTACTTCGGCCTCGGCAAGCCGCTGCGCTACAGCCAGGTCTACGCGACCCTGTCCCGGCTGGCCAGGGACGGGAAGGCGGTCGCCGGACCGGTCGAGCAGGAGGCCGGGCCGGAACGCCGCCGGTACGTGATCACCGCCGACGGCGTCGCCGAGGTGGACCGGTGGCTGGCCGAGCCGGCCCCGCCGGAGCCCGACCTGCAGAGCGAGCTGTTCGCCAAGGTGGTGCTGGCGCTGATGCTCGACCGGCCGGCCGACGGCTACCTGGACGCACAGCGGGCGGCGCATCTGCAGCGGATGCGCGAGCTCACCGACATGAAGCGAGCGGGCGATCCGGTCGGCGTGCTGCTGGCCGATCACTCGCTCTATCGACTGGAGGCTGACCTGCGATGGATCGACCACACGGCGGCTCGGCTGGACCTGCTCTCACGGGCGGTGCGCCGGTGACCGCCGGCCTGGGTGCCGCCACGATCATCGAGGCGCGGGACCTGTCCCTTTCCTTCGGCAGCACGCCCGCCCTGCGGGGCGCCTCGCTGAGCGTCCGGCGGGGCGAGATCGTCGCGGTCATGGGGCCGAGCGGGTCGGGCAAGTCCACTCTGCTGCACTGCCTGGCCGGCATCCTGGTGCCCGACCAGGGCGAGGTGTCCTATGGCGGGCAGCGGCTTGACCGGCTCAGCGACGACCGGCGTAGCGCGCTGCGACGCGACCGGTTCGGGTTCGTGTTCCAGTCCGGTCAGCTCGTCCCCGAGCTGACGGCGGAGGAGAACGTCGCGCTGCCCCTGCTGCTGTCGGGAACCCGCCGGGGCCAGGCGATGACGGCGGCGAGGAAGTGGTTCGCCGCGCTCGGCCTGGACGGGCTTGAGCAGCGGCGGTCCGGTGAGCTGTCGGGCGGGCAGGCGCAGCGCGTCGCGCTGGCCCGCGGCCTGGTCACCGAGCCGGAGGTGCTGTTCGCGGATGAGCCGACCGGGTCGCTCGACTCGGTCTCCGGTGAGCTGGTGATGGACCTGCTCACCGCCGCCGTCGGCGAGCACGGCACGACCGTCGTGCTGGTTACCCACGACGCCCGGGTCGCCGCCTACGCCGACCGCGAGGTCGTCGTCAGGGACGGCAAGGTCAGCACGCTGACCGGGGCCAAGCCGTGATCGGGGTCGGGCTCCGGCTGGTGTTCAGCGGCGGCCGGGAGGCGGTCACCCGGCTGATGGTGCTCGCCATCGCGGTCGGCCTCGGCGTCGGCCTGCTGCTGACCGCGCTGGCCGCGACCAACGCGGTCACGGCCTGGAGCAGCCGCCACGCCTGGCAGTGGACTGGCACGGCCTACGTGCCGGCCGGCCCGACGGCGGGCGTCGCCCCGCTGTGGTGGCACCCGAGCGGCGACACCTTCGACGGTCAGCAGATCACCCGCTTCGACGTGGCCGCCACCGGCGCCTCGTCCCCGGTGCCGCCGGGCATCGCCCGCGACCCGGCGCCGGGTCAGTACTACGCCTCGCCCGCGCTCGCCGCGCTGCTGAGCAGCACCCCGGCCGACCAGCTGGCCGACCGCTACCCGGGCCGGCTGGCGGGCACGATCGGCGATGCCGCCCTGCCGTCGCCGAACTCGCTGGTGCTGATCGTCGGGCGCACCCCGGCTCAACTGGCGGCAACGCCCGACAGCGTCCGGGTCACGTCGATCGCCACCACGGTGCCGGGTGACACGAGGCGGATTGTGAACCCCGACGGGCTGCCCTACAGCCCGCCCAACGGGGAAATCCCGCCGAGTACGAGCGACCTCATCCTGTCCGTGGTGGCTCTGGCCATACTCGCCCCGGTGCTGATCTTCATCGCCACCGCCACCCGGCTGTCGGCCGCCCGCCGCGAGCAGCGGTTCGCGGCGATGCGACTGGTCGGCGCGACCCGCAAACAGGTCTCGGTGCTGGCCGCGGTGGAGTCGACGGTGGCCGCCACGCTGGGGGTGGCGCTCGGCTTCGGGATCTTCTTCCTGCTGCGCGCCCCGGTCGCGAGTCTCTCGTTCATCGGCGAGCCGTTCTTCCCGGCCGAACTGACGCTCAGCCCGGCCGACATTCTCCTGGTCGCGATCGGCGTGCCGGCCGCGGCGGCGGTGGCGGCCCGGCTGGCGCTGCGCCGGGTGCACATCTCCCCGCTCGGCGTCGCCCGCCGGACGACGCCGAAGCCGCCGCGGGCCTGGCGGGTGCTGCCGCTGCTGGCCGGCTTCGCCGACCTCGGCTACTTCGTGGTCAACGGCAAGCCGGTCAGCCCTTCCACCCAGGTCAAGGCGTTCGTGCCCGGCTACCTGCTGATCATCGTCGGCCTGGTCATCGCGGGCCCGTGGCTCACCATGGTCGCCGCCCGGGTGATGGCCCGGCTGGCCAACCGCCCGGCCACGCTGATCGCCGCCCGTCGCCTGGCGGACGACCCGAGGGCCGCCTTCCGCGCCGTCAGCGGCCTGGTGCTCGCCCTGCTCATCACCACCGCTGCGGTAGTGGCCATCGCCACCCAGGACACCAAGAACCAGACCAGGTTCGGCAGCGGGGCGGTGGTCAACATGCTGACCAGCCAGCTCGCGGACCAGCAGCCCAGCGGCAACGGCCGGACCGTCAACGTCCAGAACGTCAACGGCCAGACCGTCAACGGCCAGACCGGGGCGGCCACGACCGGGGTGGGGCCGGCCGCGTCGGTCGCGCCGCTCACCGCGCAACTGCGGGCGATTGCCGGCGTCCAGGGCGTGGTCGTGGTCCGCGCGGACCCGGGGCTTTCGATTCCCGGGACATTCCAGGGCCTGGGCGAGAACGGGGACGGGACCGCCAGCCCCGTTTCGGCCGGCGCGATCTCCTGCCTGCAGCTCGCGACCATGCCCGCCCTCGGCCGCTGCCCGGCCGGGGCGACCGCGGCGGCGTTCCCCGAACAGGGGTACAACGGGCCCCTGTTCGGATTCTGGAACCTCAGCAGCTTCGTCTGGCCGGCCGTGAACATCACCGCCAACAGACTGGACGGCCTCGGGGTGGAC
This sequence comes from uncultured Actinomycetota bacterium, assembly GCA_963836195.1. Lineage (GTDB taxonomy): Bacteria > Actinomycetota > Actinomycetes > Streptosporangiales > Streptosporangiaceae > Trebonia. The sequence continues at coordinate 59,452 of CAWIIX010000014.1, forward strand.
GCCGTCAACGTCGGGACGACCGGCTCGCTGCCAGCAGTGGAACGAGCAAGGACGGTGCTTGAGAACGCGTACCCGGACGCCATGCTCAACGCGCCGTCGACCATCGGCGACCTGATCGAGAAGGACAACTCCACCAACAACGACTACCAGCAGCTCGCGAACGTGGTGATCCTGGTCAGCCTGGCGATCGCGGGGTGCACGCTCGCGGCCGGGATCGCGGCCGGGCTGGCCGACCGCAAGCGCCCGTTCAGCCTGCTCCGGCTCACCGGTGCCCGGCTGTCCACGCTGCAGAGGGTCGTCGCCCTCGAGGGTGCCGTCCCGCTGCTCGCGGTCGCCGTGGTCGCGATCGGCACCGGGTTCGGCGGCGCCGCCATGAACGCCGCGTTGCAGCAGGGGCACCCGATCGCGGCCCCCGGCCTCGCCTACTACGTCATCACCGCAGGCGGGATCCTGGTGGCGCTCGGCATCATCGCGGCCACCTTCCCGCTGCTCGCCCGGATCACCGGACCCGAGGCGGCGAGAAACGAGTAACCGTGACTCGGCGAGCTGGTGGGCGTAGTTCCGCTGGGACCGGACCGCGGTCGGGTCGGCGATCGGCTCGACGCCGGGTCCGGCCGCGAACGAGCTTCCCAGCGCGGCGATGAGCTGATCCGGGACCGGTGACGCCATGCCTTGTCCTCCCCACCTTGCCAGATTAGAATCCAAGTCTATTACTTGGGGTCAAGCTTGGTCCCGTGCACATCTTATCTGGCGTGTTACTTTGCGTATCTAAATGAAGTTAGATTCTAGTAACCAGGGAAGGACTTCAGGCATGCCGATGCCAGCTGGTCTGCCGGTGTTCGACACGATGATCGGGTTCCCGCACGAGGGGTTCGAGCAGTACGACTTCATCCGTCGGCAGACGCGCGACAAGGGCTCGCTTGAGGAGATGCAGTTCCCAGCCGAGTACATGTTCAAGAACGTGCCCAAGGACCTGCCGACCTCGGAACCGGTCGCGGTGACGCTGCACGAGATGGACCGCTTCAACATCACCAAGGCCCTGATCGGCGTGTCCGACGCCACCTCGAAGCTAGCTCTCAAGCGGCATCCCGACCGGTTCGTCGCCTCGGGCGCGGTGACCGACCCGAACGATGTCTCGGGCAGCGTCCGGGCGATCAGGCAGGAGTACGAGGAGTACGGCATCCGGGCGACCTCGGTCTTCCCGGCCGGGACCTTCCCGCAGGTCGCGATCGACGACCCGAAGATGTACCCGGTGTACCAGACGTGCGTCGACCTCGGCATCCCGATCTTCGTCTGCGCCGGCGTCCCGGGCCCGCGGCTGAAGTACGCGCCGCAGGAGGTCGCCAGGATCGACACCGTGATGTACGACTTCCCGGAGCTCGTCTTCATCACGCGCCACGGGTGTGAACCCTGGGAGCAACTGGCGTGCAAGCTCATGCTCAAGTGGCCGAACCTGTACTACTCGACCTCTGCCTTCGCCCCCAAGTACTACCCGGAGGCGGTCATCAAGTACGCGAACTCCCGCGGCGCGGACAAGATCATCTACGGCGGCTACTTCCCGATGGGGCTGTCACTGGAGCGGATCTTCCGTGACATGCCGGCCGTGCCGTTCCGGGACGAGGTCTGGCCCAAGTTCCTCTACCAGAACGCGGCCCGCGTTCTGAAAATTGACGACTGACGGCGCCCCCGTGCCGATCGCGCTCACCGATGACCAGCTCGCCCTGGCCGAGGCAGTCGCCAAGCTCTCGGCCCGGCACTGCGATACCACGCAGACCCGGGCCCGACTGGACGACTTCGCGGCCGGCCGCCGCCCGGCCGCCTGGTCCGCGTTCGCCGAACAGGGCCTGCTCGGCCTGCACCTGCCGCCGTCCCATGGCGGCGACGGGGCCGGGATGGTCGAGCTGGCCACGTTGATCGAGGAGACGGCGGCCCAGTTGGTACCCGGGCCGCTGCTGCCGACGGTGCTGACCAGCACGATCATCGACCGCTACGGATCACCGGGGATCCGCGACGAGCTGCTGCCGGCGTTCGTCGCGGGCGCAACCGGGGCCACCGCGACGACGGGTGACGGCCTCACGGCCACCGTCGCCGGCGACTACATGACGGTCACCGGGTCGAGCATCCCGATCCTCGGTGCCGTGGCGGCGGAAACGCTGGTCCTCGGTGCCCGCGACCAGGACGGGACGGCCCGCTGGTTTGTCCTGCCCCCGGACGAGCGCGGCCAGGTGGCGGTGAGCGCGCTGCGCGGCGTCGACCTTACCCGGGACATCGCCCGGGTCCGGCTGGACGGCCTGCGCGTGCCCGCCGACCGCTGGCTGCCAGTGGATCCGGCCACGCTGCGGGCCGTCGTCGCGGCCCTGCTGGCGGCCGAGGCGTCCGGCCTGGCGCGGTGGTGCCAGCGGACCGGGCTGGAGTACGTCAAGGTGCGGGAGCAGTTCGGCCGCACGATCGGCGAGTTCCAGGCCATCAAGCACAAGTGCGCCCGGCTGTTCGCCCGGGCCGAGCTCATCGCGGCCGCCGCGTGGGACGCCGCCGCGGCCGACGCCGACGAGCCGGAGCAGTTCCGACTGGCCGCGGCGGCCGCGGCCGTGGTCTGCGCGCCCGGAGCCGTCGACCTCGCCCTGGAGACGGTGACGCTGCTCGGCGGCATCGGCTACACCTGGGAGCATGACGTCCACCTGTACTGGCGGCGGGCGATGGCGTTGCAGTCACTCCAGGGCCCGCAGGCCGAGCGGGAGCTCGAACTCGGCCGCCTCACCCAGGCCGTCGAGCGCACGCACACGCTGGAGTTGAACGGTGAGCCGGCCGGCTTCCGCTCCGAGATCGCGGCGCTGCTATCCGAGGCGGCCGCACTAGAGGATGCCGGTCGACGGGTATACCTGGCCGACCGCGGGCTGGTGGCGCCGAGCTACCCGCGCCCCTACGGCCTCAACGCCAGCCCCGTGCAGCAGATCGTCGTCGCCCAGGAATTCGCCCGGCTGGGGCTGATTCAGCCCACCATGATCATCGGCGAATGGGCTGTTCCCACCATCCTCGCGCACGGCTCCGACGAGCAGCGGCGGCGATTCGTGGGGCCGTCCCTGCGCGGCGAAATCGAGTGGTGCCAGCTGTTCAGCGAGCCCGGGGCCGGCTCGGACCTGGCCTCGCTGCGCACCCGCGCCGAACGGACGGCCGACGGGTGGGTCCTCAACGGCCAGAAAGTCTGGACATCGAATGCGCAGGACGCCGACTGGGCGATCTGCCTGGCCCGGACCGACCCGGAGGCGCCCAAGCACCGCGGGCTGAGCTATTTCCTGGTCAACATGCGCTCGCCCGGAATCGAGGTTCGGCCGCTGCGCGAGGCAAACGGCGGCTACCTGTTCAACGAGGTGTTCCTCAACGACGTGCTCGTCCCGGCCGGGCTGCTGGTCGGCCCGCCGGGGGAGGGCTGGCGGCTGGCCCGGACGACCCTCGGGAACGAGCGGGTCAACATCGCGACCGGATCCGGCCGGCGACGCGACCGGCCGGCCGACTACCTGAGCCGGTTCGGCCTGGCCGCGAACGAGGCGAGGCTACGCGACTGCGGGGCGGTGACCGCGGACATCAACGCCTTCGCGGCCCTCAGCCACCGTTCGCTGCTGCGCCAGATCGAAGGGCTCCGCCCGGGCGGCGAGTCGAGCGTGCTGAAGGTCGTGTCGGCCTGGAACGACGCCGCCCTGCGGCGCCTGGTGTTCGATTGGCAGGGCCCGGAGGCGGCCGCTCTGGACGCCGGCGCCGGTGACGCCAGCCAGGCTTACCTGTCCCTTCCGCCGACCCTGATCGGCGGCGGAACGCTGGAAATCCAGCTGAACGTCATCGGCGAGCAGGTCCTTGGCCTACCGCGGAGCTGAGGGAGCTGAGAGTGAAAAAGTACATACTCTTCGATCATGATGGCGTTCTTGTGGATACCGAATTCTGGTATTACAAAGCTGGAGAACGCGCCCTGGCCGACATTGGCTTCACCGTGGACAAGGATCAATACCTCCTGGACATGAGCCAGGGGCTGGGTACTTGGGCCCAAGCTAGGGCGGCAGGTGTTGATGAACAGACCATCAGCAGGCAGCGCGCGGCTCGTGATGATTTTTATCAGGAATACCTCAGAACAGAAGCCATTGAGATCGAAGGCGTCGTTGAAGCCCTTGCTGAGCTGTCACACTACGTCCGCATGGCCATCGTGACGACTGCAAAACGTGCGGATTTTGAAACTATCCATGAAAAGCGCCAAATTAGAAAATTCATGGAATTCGTCCTCGTTCGCGAAGACTACAAGCTCGCCAAGCCCCACCCGGAACCATACCTGACCGGATTGCAGCGCCTCGACGCCGCCAAAGAAGAGACCCTGGTCGTCGAGGATTCATCGAGAGGGCTGGGCTCGGCGGTGGCAGCCGGTATTGACTGTGCCATTGTCTATAACGACTTTACAAAAGCACAGGATTTTTCACGGGCCACCTATCGAATCCGAACCCTAATCGAATTGAAGGATATCATCCTTAATGTTAACTAAGGGAGCATGCGGCGGTCAAAAACCGGGATCTCGTTTATCTCAGCTGGTGTGCAGGCGGCGGACCTCGGCGGCGACGGCCGCGACGTCGACCGGCCCGGTCGTGTCCACAATGATCAGCGGGCCGACGCCGACCGGCCCGTCGTATTTATCCCATCTGGACAGCGGCAGCGCCCCCTGGTGCACCTCGTGCCTCGGCCGTGCGTTGTAGCGGGCGTGGGCGACTTCGGCCGGGCAGGCGCAGTGCACCTCGACCACGCGGTCGCCCAGGCCGCGGAGCCAGCCCAGCGCCTCATCGTTGTGCGGGTCGAAGTTGGCCTCGATCACCATGTCGCCCGCATGGACCGCGAGCGTCCACAGCAGCGCAAACGACGCGCCGCCGAGCCACCGCGACCAAGCCAGGTCGACCTTGTTCTCGCCCGGGACGAACAGGGCGTCGTGCAGCGCCTCCTTGACCATGTCCTTGGTCACCAGCGAGTAGCCGAGCTCCGCTGCCAGCGGAAAGGCGAGGCTGCTCTTCCCCGCCCCCGGGCTCCCCGAGATATACGCAATCCGGCTCACACCAGCCAGCCTGGCACAGGCGTGCCCGGCCTGCCCTCGTTTACCGCCCTGCCGCCGGTTGCTACCGGCGGGCGGCTTGGTTCGAGCGCCGCTCTCGCTCGTGGCGCTCCAGTTCCTGCTTGAGCAGCTTGCCGGCCGCGTTGTAGGGGAGGGCGGCCACGAACTCGACCTCGGCCGGGACCTTGTACCGGGCCAGGGCGAGCGCGCACCAGTCGCGCACCTCGGCCGAGCTGAGCTCGGCGTCGGGGGAGCGCACGATGAACGCCTTCAGTTCCTGACCGAGCTCCGGATGGTCGACGCCGATCACGGCCGCGTCGTCGATGTGGGCGTGCTCGAGCAGCCGGTTTTCGATCTCGACCGGGTAGATGTTCTCCCCACCGCGCAGGATCAGGTCCCGCCGTCGGCTCTGCAGGTAGAGCATCCCGTTGGAGATGTAGCCGTAGTCGCCGGTGGCGTACCAGCGTTCCTGGTCAAGCGCGGCGGCGGTGGCGGCCGGATCTTTCCAGTAGCCAAGGAAGATCGACGGCGTTCGCAGGTGGATCTGCCCGGTCTCGCCCGCACGGAGCACGATGCCAAACTCGTCGCGGATCTGCACCTCCACGGTGGGCTGAGCGGGTCCGGCGCTGTCGGGCACGCTGATGAACAGGTCCCCACCCGTGATCGTGCCGAGCCCGGTGCTCTCACTCATGCCGTAGCCGCTGGCAAGCCGGACCTTCGGGAAACGCTCGTGCAGGTCGTGCACCAGCTGGGGCGGGAAGGTGGCCCCGCCCGAGCCCACGCTGACCACGGAGCTGACGTCGCAGGAGTCCAGCTCCGGATGGCGCAGGATACGCCAGAAGTGGGTCGGGACACCGCTCCAGGCCGTCACCGAGTGTTCCGTGGTCAGCGCGAGGTAGACCGCCGGGTCCCAGGCGCCGGGCCGGGCGAAGACCAGCTTGGCGTGGGCGAATGCGCCGGTGATAAACACCGCGACCAAACCGGAGATGTGAAACATGGGGCTGGTCAGGATGGTGGTTGTTTGCGGGGGCAGCTCCGCCCGGGCGGTGCCGCCGGTGCCGGGGACCGCGGTCGCGCTGAGCGCTCCGCTCAGCATTTGCACCATCCCGAAGTTGATGAGGTTCCGGTGCGACAGGGTCGCGCCCTTCGGGCGTCCGGTGGTGCCGCTGGTAAAGAGGATGACCGCCGGGGAGTCCTCGGTGATAACGGGCGGCGCCGGCACCTGCCCCCGGTAGGCCTCGGCCTCGGCCGCCAGGCCGTCAATTAGCTTCACCCTCGCCCGGGCCGGCCCCGTGTCCTGATCGAGCCGGGCCAGCCGGCGCTCGTCCCCGGCGATCAGGACCGGGCTGGTCAGCTCGATGCCGGCCTGCAGCTCAGGTCCCGTCCACCATCCGTTGAGGCTGGTGACAACCGCCCCCAGGGTCGCGGTCGCCCACATCAGCAGGGCGTACTCGGCCGAGTTGGCCGCCACGATCGCCACCCGATCGCCCGCCCTGACCTGGTACCGCTCGGCCAGCAGGACCGCCAGCGCATCGATGTGCGCCAGCGCGTCGCCGAACGTCCAGGTCCGTTCGGGCGAGGCCAGGAAGACGAGGTCACGGTAGTCGGCGGTCTGCCGATTCAATGTTTCGCGCAGTGTCTGCGGCCGCCGGGCGAAGACGGTATGCGGGCATCCGAGCACCGGCTCAGTCGTCAGCTCGAAGGGGCCGCCGGGTCCGAGCAGGGCGTGACGGGTCTCAGCCGCCAGCACCTCCGCCCCCACCCAGCGGAGGTGCGCGGAGGATCCGTCGTTGGATTCTGTCACCGTCTCGCCTCTTGGTCAGTCTCGCTGGACGTGGCTAACGCAAGTGAACTAGACCCTAGTTTCTGTCAGGTCGCTCAGTGTCGTCAATAGACGGATTAAGCGAGATACCAGCCTCATCTTGTATGAACTGAAACGCTAATCTAGATTAAAAGGAGGCACCAAGCGATCTCGATGACCTGTCGGAGGCGTTAGCCATGGCCGAACTGCCGTTTCCCATGTTCGACTGCGACAACCACTACTACGAGGCGCTGGACGCGTTCACGCGGTACCTCGAGCCGAAATACCGCAAGCGCGCGCTGCAGTGGGTCACGCTCAACGGGCGGCAGCGCCTGCTCGTCGGCGAGAAGATCAACAAGTTCATCCCCAACCCGACCTTCGACCCGGTCGCCGCGCCGGGGGTGATGGACGAGTACTTCCGGGGGCGCAACCCCAAGAGCGCCGACCCGTCGAAATTGTTCGGAGAACTCGAGCCCATCCGCCCGGAGTACCGCAATCGCGACGCTCGCCTCGCGGTGATGGACGGGCAGGGAGTCGAGGCCGCCATCTTCCTCCCGACGCTGGGCGTCGGCATGGAGCAGGCGCTCATCGGTGACCTTCCGGCGCTGACCGCGGCCTTCCGCGCGTTCAACCGGTGGCTGGAAGATGACTGGGGCTTCGCCTACCAGGAGCGCATCTTCGCCGCCCCCTACATCACGCTGTCCGACCCCGCCAACGCGGTAACCGAGCTGCAGTGGGCACTCGAGCACGACGCCCGCTTCGTGGTGATGGTCGGCGGGCCGGTCATGACCGAGCGGGGCTCGCGGCGCCGGCCGACCCGATGTTCGACGGGTTCTGGCAGCTCGCCAACGACTCGGGAATCACCGTGCTGTACCACGGCGGCGAAACGGCCTATACGAAGTACCTTGCCGCCTGGGGCGAGAGCGACTTCACCGAGGCTTTCCGGGCCAGCGCCTTCCGCAGTCTGGTCTCGGCTGACGCGCTGCAGGATACGTTCGCCAGCCACCTCGCCCTGGGCCTGTTCGATCGGTTCCCGAACCTGCGGACGGCCTCGATCGAGGTCGGCGCGGCCTGGGTGTTCCACCTGTTCGAGAAGCTGACCAAGACGTTCGGCCAGGTGCCCCACCTGTTCCCCGAGGACCCCCGGGAGACGTTCAAGCGGCACGTCTGGGTGTCGCCCTTCTACGAGGACGAGCTGGCCAGTCTGCTGCGACTGCTCGGACAGGATCACATCCTCATGGGCTCGGACTTCCCGCACGTCGAAGGCCTGACCGAGCCGCGCCTCTACATCAAGGACCTGGAAAACTTCAACTACACCCTCGAGCAGTGCCGTGCGGTCATGTACGACAACGGCAAGTACCTGTCGGTCCGCCTGCCGCGAGCTGAGCCAATGCGACTGACGGTCCCCACTCGGCGTGACTGAGCTGACCTTCATAGAAGTTAGCTAGCATGACTGCAGGCTACGGCGCTGCGCCGCGCGGTGGCAGACCCAGAGGGAGGAGACGGATGCTACGGGCTGCTGGGCCCCCGCCTCCCGAGGAACTCCGCCGCGACCTCAGGGAGCGCCGGGAGCGTATCGTCCGCGCCGCGCTCAAGGCGCTGGCGAGCAGCGACCACGAGAGCGTGAAGATCTCGGAGGTCGCCCGGGACGCCAACGTCGCCCTGGGGACGGTCTACCGGTACTTCTCATCCAAGGAGCATCTGTTCGCGGCTGCCTTCTACGAGTGGCAGCATGCGATGAAGGTGCGTCTGGAGACGGGTGCGCTCGCGGAGGCACCGGAGCAGGACCGGCTGCGCGAGGTCTTCCACCGCACGATCAAGGCGTTCCAGGTCCAGCCCCAGTTCTTTCGGGTGCTGATGGTCCTCCAGACGACGACCGACTCCTACGCCGCCGAGGTCTACGAGTCGCTCAGCCTCCAGTTCGAAGAGATCGTCGCCGCCGCGTTCGACGGGCCCATCGAGGGCGACAGAAGGGCCGTGCTGGTGACGTTGCAGGCGGTGCTCTACAACTCGCTGCGGATCTGGGTGACCGGACGCGGATCGATCAAGAGCGCCTACGAGGACGTCGATAACGCTCTCCGGCTGATGTACCGCACCTCCTAACCGGTTCGCCTCGGTGCTGGAACTCCCCGAGCGGCAGGAGCCACGATGACCGACCCGACCACGACCACCGCCGGGGAGGTGCGCGGCCTGCCGGTACCCGGCGGCGTCCTGTTCGCCGGGATTCCCTACGCCCGGCCGCCGGTCGGCCCGCTGCGGCTGCGCCCGCCGCAGCCGCCCGAGGCGTGGACCGGGGTGCGCGCGGCGGACGTCTTTCCGCCCGCCCCGGCCCAGCGCAGCACCGCCCTCGGCGGTAGAGCGACGATGCCCTTCGCCAGCGACGAGGACTGCCTCTACCTGAACCTGTTCGCCCCGGCCCTGGACGGCGCCCGCCCGGTGATCGTGTGGCTCTACGGCGGCGGGTTTGAAATCGGCACCGCGTCGCCGCCGATGACCGACGTGGCCGCCCTCGGGCGGGCGACCGGCACGGTCGTGGTCGCGATGAACTACCGCGTCGGCGCGCTCGGCTGGCTGCACCTGGCCGACCTCGGCGGCCCGGACTGGGCCGGGTCCACCAACCTGGGCCTGCAGGACCAGATCGCCGCCCTGCACTGGGTCCGCGCGAACATCGCGGCGTTCGGCGGCGACCCGGACAACATCACCGTGGCGGGCGAGTCCGCCGGGGCATTCAGCATCGGCGCCCTGCTCGCGGCGCCAGCCGCCGCCGGCGCCTTCCACCGCGCGATCCTCAGCAGCGGCGGCACCGAACGCGTCTTCGCCGCCGAGACCGGCACCGCGATCGCCTCGGACCTGCTGGCCGCCCTCGGCCTCGCCTCGGTCAAGGAGCTCGTCGACGTGCCGGCCGAGCGGCTGCTCGCCGCCCAACCCACCGTGGTCGAGTCGGACATCGGCCGGCGGAACCTCCCCGGCGGGCGCGCCTGGGGCGTCGTGCTCGACGGCAGCGTGCTTGATCGCCATCCCACCGCCGCCGTCCGGGCGGGCGCCGCCGCCCACGTCCCCCTGCTCGTCAGCACGAACCGCGACGAGACGAAGACGTTCGTGATCCAGCCCGGCTTCGCCCCGGCCGACGATGACGCGCTGCTGGCCGACATCCGCCGGACCGGGATCGCTCAGCCCGCCGGACTCCTGGCCGCCTACCGCGCCCGCCACCCGGGCGCCGGCCTGACCGAGTTGCGCACCCGGTTCCTCAGCGACGCGATCTACATCGTCCCCGCCAACCGCCTCGCGCAGGCCCAGGTGGAGGCGGGCGGGGCGGCCTACCGGGCGGTGTTCGCCCCCGACCCGTTCGGGCCCGAGGTCGGCACCCCGCACGGCCTGGACGTCGCCTACGTCTTCGACCTGCTCGGCGCCAGAAACCTCGGCACCCCGGTCGGCCACGCCGTGCGCGACGACCTGCACGGCGCCTGGCGACGGTTCGCCGAGACGGGCGAGCCCGGCTGGCCGGTTTACGATCCAGGGGCGGCCCGGAACACGCGCCTGTTCGGCGCCCCCAACGGCCTGATCACCGAGCCGCCGCAGGGCGAGGTCACCAGCCACTGGCGCTGAGCCGGCTGCCAGCGCAACGTCTATGACGAGGGCTACTGCGGGCAAACCCTCAGGACCTGCGGTCCGCGGAACGAGATGTTGGGATGGAAGGCGAGCTGCTGGTCCGGTGCGAGCCGCAGCCGTGGGTATCGGTCGGCGAGTGCGGTGACCGCGATCTGGGCTTCGAGCTTGCCGAGGTTCGCGCCCAGGCAGTAGTGCAGGCCCTTGCCGAAGGCCAGGTGGCGTCCCGAGTCGGGCCGGTGCACGTCGAACACATCCGGCTGGGTGAATGCGGCCGCATCTCGGCCGGCGGCCGCCAGCCACAGGAAGAGCTTCGCCCCGGCGGGCAGTTCCACCCCCGCCAGCGTGACCGGGCGGGTGGTGACTCGCCGCCACACCGGCACCGAGGGGTCGTAGCGCAGGGTCTCTTCCACCGCGCCCGGGATGAGGCCGGGATCCGCCGCGATAGCTGACCAGCGCTCGGGCGCCTCGAGCAGCCGCCGAACGGTGTTGCCGATGAGCCCGGTGGTGGTCTCGTGCCCGGCGAACGACAGCGAGAACAGGATCGAGGCGATCTCGTCCAGCGTCAGCCGCTCCGGATTCTCTCGGTGAATGGCGATCAGGTCGCTGGCCAGGTCATCGCCGGGCGCACTCGCCTTCGCGTCGACCAGTTCCCGCAGGTAGCCGCGGTAGGCGGCCATCCCGGCGGCGATCTCGATCTGGTCCTCCGGCGCGGGGCGCCCCCAGCCCAGGGCGGCCCGGTATCCGCACCACTGCTTGAGCGTGGCATAGTCCCGCTCGGGCACGCCCATCAGCGAGAACACGATGTTGGCAGGTAGCGGGAAGGCGAGCGCGGCGACCAGGTCGAACTCGGCCGCCGGGCCGACCGCGTCGAGCAGCCGGGCGGTGGTCGCCTCGATGACCGGGACCAGGGCGGTGACTCGCTTCATGCTGAACGCCCGAGCGGTCGGCTTGCGCAGCCGGCCGTGTTCCGGCTCGTCCAGGCTGACCATCGTCGGCTGGGGCTTGTGGCCGCCCGCGAGCAGAATCCGCTGGGCCTCGGGCACCACCGGCACCAGTGGTGCCTGCGCGACCGCCGCCGAGTACGTGGCCGGGTCCATGAAGACCTGCTCGATGTCGGCGTACCTGGTCAGGATGTAGTAGTCGATGGACGGGGCGAAGAATATCGGGCTGCTCTTCCCGCGGCAGCCCCGCCAGGGAGGTGTACGGGTCGGCCAGGAAATCCGCCGACAGCGGGTCGAACGATTCATGGACCGGGCATCCGGGCGCCGCGTCGGTCGTCGTCATCGGGTCACCTGCGTCATCGCTGCCTCCGCGTTGCCTGTTCGCGGATCATGCGTTGTGGAAGCGCCCGCCCGCTAGGTGAATCTCATTCAATGAGAGCATTGGGCTCGCCCGCGCACCGGCCAGACCCCGGTCATCGACGGCGGCGCCCTGCTCGGCGACGCCCGCAGCGCCCCTAGATCAAACCCATTCGTCCGAACGGTCCCGGGCGACTCTGTTCAGTCCCCGTTGACCTGCACCGCGGGCGGCCCGGCGAGGTAAGTTGCATTCGTGAGTACCCGAGTAGCGCCCATCTTTCCCGTCAGTGACCTGGTAGCCGCCCTTGCCTACTACCGCAAGCTCGGCTTCGGCGTACGCCACTGGCACAGCGGCGCGTACGGCTTCGTGACTTTCGATGGCGTGGAGATCCATCTTGGCGTGGAGCCCGACCTTGACACGCGAGCAGACCGGCGGTCGACCGCTTACCTGTTCGTCGAGGATGCCGACGAGCTCGCCGCGACCTGGCTTGCGGCTGGAGGGGATGTCCGCCTCCCGCAAGACACCGAGTGGGGCAAGCATGAGGGCGCGCTCGTCGATCCCGACGGCAACGTGATCCGGTTCGGATCCCCGATGACGGCAGACCCGGCGCAGGCCTAGCCGCCTCGAACACACCGCCCTCACTGTCACCACGCCCACCAAGCAGGGGATGTTAGTCCCGAGCCGTGCCCAGAAGTTGTCGGGCATCCGAGATACCATAACGATATGGACACCTATAGTCTGGCTGCCGCGGCCAGGATTCTGGGGACCTCCGCGCCGCGGGTGCGGCGGGCGATTGACCGCCTCGGCATTGAGGTCGAGCGCGCCGACTCGGGTGTCTTCCGGCTCACGCAGAGCCAGCTGGACGAACTGTCGAGCGTGCTCGGGGTGACGCCTTCCGTGCCCGACCTGTCGTTGACGGAGGCACGCGTCCTCGCAGCCCTGTCGCGTTCGCCGCGAGGCGTCGCCTCGATCCGCGAGGCGGCACGACGCGCGGGAACCTCGCCGACAGCAACCGCGCGCGCCCTCGCCAGCCTCACTTCCGCGGGCCTGATCAACCAGGCGCACGCAATGCTCGCCCGAGGGCGCGCGACGCAGGCCACGGTGTACCAGGTTCCCTTCGCCTCACCGACGTGGCTCGCGCTCGCCCCGACGATCGCCCGGGTACGACTGTCAGCCGGCCATGAAAAGACGCACGCCAGCAGGGTCCCCCCGCACCTGCTCCACCTCTTCTGGAACGTCGCGCCGGCCCAGCTTGAGGTCGCGAGCTCGGCGCCGTTCATCGCCCGGCGGCTGATCATGTCCTTTGATCCTGACGGACTCGCGTGGGGAAGTCGGAACCTGCCCGCCTGCGCGTGGGAGCACGCGGCCGCCACGCGGGGACTCGAGCCCGCCCAGCGGGCCCTGGCGCGCAACCTCGCCAGGAACGCATCCGATGCCGTCTGACCGAGTCCGCGCGATCCTTCCGCCCGACACGTCGGCGACATGGGACGCGATCGCGCCGGTCCTGCCGCCAGTTGCCTACCTCGGCGGCGGCACGGCCATCGCCGTCCACCTCGGTCACCGGGTTAGCCGGGACCTGGACTTCTTTTTCCACCAGGAGAGCATCGACCTCGACGAGCTGGCCCTCCGCCTCAACGCTGCAGGCCCGTTCGCCGTCACCGAGCGCTCCGCGGGGACTCTTAACGGCGTCTTCTCTGCCACCAAGGTGCAGTTCCTGCACGCGGACGAGGCCCGCGCGCAGCACCTCCTCGAACCTCCGGAGGAAGTCGACGGCCTGCAGATCGCCGGGCTGAGCGACCTGTTGGCCATGAAGCTCAAGGTAGTCGGCGATCGCGGCGAGCTGCGCGATTACTTCGACCTCATGACGATCGAACAGCGGACCGGGCGGACCGCCGACGAGGGTCTTGCCCTGTTCGTCGGGCGCTTCGAGCCCGAGTATCCCCAGGAGGCGATCAACCACATCCTGCTCGGCCTCGGATACTTCGACGACGTTGATCCCGACGACGCCCTGCCCATGTCGCGGGACCAGATCGTTGACTACTGGACCCGACGGCAACCCGAAATCGTCGCCGCCCGCGGCCGGTTAGCCACCTGCTGGTCGCACCGCAAGAAGGCGCCGGCGGTCATGTCGTGGTCTCCCGGTCTCGCGGGGAGACCTGGACGCTGCCGTTGCAGACGGTCCAGGCGCCGCCGTCGGCGGTGGCGCCCGCAAGGCCCTGGAGGTTGTGAGCGCCGACGAGCCCGATCGCGTGCTCTGTGCCGAGGGCGGCGAAGGCGAGGGTACGGTCGGGCTGCCAGGGAGTCGACCACAGCAGCCGGCGGGTCATCTGCGCCCACCCGCGCGCGGTTCCGGCCATGACCCACAGATCCGGGTCCGCCGCGGCGAACCGGGTGGCCTGCCGCAGCCACGACGCGGCTTCCTCCGGCCAGGTCACGACGGTGAGCACTGTCCCGCCGCCGGCCTCCCGGCGGCGGGCGAAGGCCGTGACCGCCGCGGCAGCGGCGGCCGAGCGCCCCCGGCCGACGGCGACGCTGCGGACGCCCCGTCCAAGCGCGAGCTCCGTCATCCGGCGCAGTTCGGCGTCGGCCGGCCCGGACCCGGCCACGTCGTAAGTCAGGCCTGACGGCAGCCGCGGCGACCACGTCATTTTCCTCTCCTCCGGAAGCGTGCCTTGTGACCGGCCGGGCTTCGCCGCACCGCCCCGACCGACGCGGGCGCGTGCGGGGCTGTGCCCGGGGGGCACGGAGACCACGGCCGCGCCCCCCGGATGGTGTCGGCGTCAGGCCCTTGCGATGAGACCGAGCTGGCTGAGCGCGGTAACGCCGTCGTCCAGGCCGATCTCCTCGGTGATGAGGCCGTTCTCGACCTTGAGCACGGTCGTGCCGGTGAACCGCATCATCTTGCCGGTGCCGGCCGGCAGCGGCCCGTAGGGCATGTCGTCGAACGCGTCGCCGGTGTGGGTTCCGCCGCCCTCCCACTGGCCGACCACGTAGTCGCCCTCGGCGATCAGGTCGGCGGTGCCCCAGAAGTTAAGGTCGGGGAACGCGGCGCGGAACTTCTGCGCGAACGCGCGGACCGCGTCCCGGCCGCGCAGCGGCTGATGCAGCGAGTACTCGAACCTGATGTCCGGGGCGGCCAGCTCGTCGATGACCGCCGGGTTGAGCTCCTTGCCCCAGAACTCGGTGAACCACCGGCCCACGATCGCCTTGTTCTCCTCAGTCGACATGATCGTCTCCTCGTCAGTGCAGTGCGTGCAGCGCCCCTCTTGGGGCACGCCCCGCAGACGACGGCCGCGATCGTTCCGTGAGGTCCTCGCTGGAAATTTTCCGCGTTTCCCGTCTCCACGACGCCCTTCCGACGGCGACTGTCATGCTAGTGATCGTGGAGACGTTGATCGACGGCCCCTACTTCGAAGACCTGCGGCACGGCCAGCGGTTCGAGGACTGCCCCGGCCTCACCCTCACCGACGGGCTGGCCGCAGCGCACCGGGCCATCGTCGGGGGCCGGCTGTCGTTGGCCCTCGACGCCGAGCTGTCGGAGCGGGTGCTCGGCCCGGGCGGCGCGCTGGCGGCGCCGAACCTCGCCTGGGACGTCGCGATCGGTCAGTCAACGACGGCGACCCACACCGTGGTGGCCAACCTCTTCTACCGCGGGGTGGTCTTCAGGCGTGCTCCCCGGATCGGCGACACCCTCCGCACCGGCACCGAGGTCGTCGGCCTGCGCCAGAACTCCCGGCGGCCCGGACGGCCCGCGACCGGACTGGCGGCGCTGCGGATCAGCGCCAGCGACCAGCTTGGGCGGCCGGTGCTGGACTTCTGGCGCTGCGCCATGCTCCCGCTGCGCGACCCCGACGCCGACACCGGGCACGCCGACGACCTGTCGTCCGTCGGTGCCGACCCGACCGCGCGCGAGCTGGCGCGCGTCGCGGCGGGCTGGGACCTGGACAGCTACCGGGCAGCGATGGGGTCAAGCGCGAGGTTCCGGCGACCGGCCGCGGGTGACGTCTTCCGCATCGCCGGCGGGGACGTCGTGTCGGGCGCGCCCGAACTGGCGCGGCTCACCCTCAACGTGGCCAAGGTGCATCACGACGAGACCACCGGCGCATCGGGCAGGCTCGTCTACGGCGGCCACACGATCGGCATCGCGCTGCACCAGGCCATCCGCGCGCTTCCCGCCATGGTCACCGTCGTCGGCTGGCATAGCTGCGATCACGTCGGCCCGGTGCGCGAGGGCGATACGCTGACCTCCGTGATCGAGGTGGAGCAGACGGTCCCCGGAGCGAACGGGGCTCTCGTCCACCTGCGATCGCGGGTATACGCCAGGCGCCGAGAAGCGCCGGGGTCCGAGGTGCTCGACTGGCGGTTCGTGGCGCTGCTGGCTTGATGACGCTCGGCGTCCCCGACGACAGCCCCGTCCCCGACGGCGTGTTCCCGCCGCCCGGCGCGGGCAGGAAGCTAACGCCTGAGGCCCTCGACCTGCACGGGGTGCGCTAGCACCGACTGCTGCAGGTACCCGAGCTCGTTCCACTCCGACGCGTCCGGTTGGGTGCCGCCCCGCTCGTCGGTGGCGCGCACCCGCAGGACGTGGTCGCCCGGTTCCGGGGTCCAGCCGAACTGCCACCGCACCCAGGCGCCCGATAGAGCGGGGGAGCGCAGTTCGGCTGGCCGCCAGGGGCCGTCGTCGATGCGGTACTCGACGGCGCCGATCGCGACCTCCCCCGCGAACGCCCGGCCGCGGATCATCTGCGGCACCGGCCGCAGCCGGGCCGGCCAGGGCAGTTCGGTCAGCACCGACATCGGCGGGGCGGTGATCGCCGGGCCGCGGGCCGGGCCGTCGGACGGGTAACCGGGACCGATCAGCACATAGTCCTCGGTGTTCCACGGCACGTACAGGCGTTGCCGGCTGACCTCGATCCGGGCGAGCCACTTGATGCTGGCCGCCCCGAGCCAGCCCGACACCACCATCCGCGCGGGGAATCCGTGATCAGCCGGCAGGACCTCCCCGTTCATGGCCAGCGCGACGATCGTGTCATCGGCCCTCGCCTTGGCCAGCGGCATCGGCCGGCGGGCCCGGATCGCGTCGAGCGACTCGGGCATGACCTCCCGCGCGCCCGGCGCGAGGCCGGCCGGTTCCAGCAGGTCACGCAGCCGGATCCCGGTCCACTCGGCCGTGCCGATCGCGCCCCGTCCCCACTGGGTGCCCTGGAACGTGACTCCGAACTCGTCACCGAGCAGCACCCGGCGGTTGCCCGCGCACTCGATCGTGCGGATCACGGAAACCAGCGGGAACCGGTCCCACAGCTCGTCATAGCGGTAGCTGACCGGCTGGCGCACGCCGTCACCCTCGACCCGAAGCGTCCAGTCGGCCGCGTCCACCGGGGGAGTGGGCGCGTGGCTGCGGACGTAGAACCGGTCGTTGGGGACGAGAAAGCCGGGCATCCGATCGGGCCGGGTGCCGTAGTCCAGCCCGGTGCCGGCGTCCTCCATCAGCTCGGGCGGCGTCGGCTTGACGAGATGCTGAGCGCTCGATGGCATCGTCGCCCAGTGTAGCCGCCCAGCTCCGGCCGTTGCTTTGTCCCCCAGGCGACGTTGCTGAAGGTGCGGACCGTGATGACACGTGCGCTTGCCCCCGACGCGACCGATTCTCACCCGGGCGGGGCGATGCGGCCGCCCCCGGGGCGTGCTTGCCTGGTGCCAGCGCCAAAGGGGGGGCCCATGACCGACGCACCGGCGGGCCAGCGCCCGCTGGCCGCCAGGAGCGCGCTGAAGACGCCCCGGGCGGCCGCGATCGCCGGCATCGTCTTTTCCGTGCTCCTGATCACCGCCCTTATCCTGCTCAGGGTCTCCGTCCCGGCTGATCCGACCGTCCCGGGCCAGTGGCTGACCGATTCAGGGAAAAGAACCGCGGTGGCGACCGGGCTGAACCTCATCCCGTTCGCGGGAATCGCCTTCCTGTGGTTCATCGGGGTGATCAGGGACCGGATCGGAGCGCACGAGGACCGCTTCTTCGCGACCGTGTTCCTGGGCAGCGGCCTGTTGTTCGTCGGCATGCTGTTCGTGGCCGCGGCGGTAGCCGGCGGCCTGATCGCGGGCAGCTCCTCATCCGGCTCGCCGGGAGCGGGCACGCTGGCGCTCGGCCGCAACGTCACCTCGCTCCTGCTCAACGTCTACACGATGCGCATGGCGGCGGTGTTCACGCTCACCACCGTGACCATTGCCCGCCGGACCGCGATTGTGCCCCGCTGGCTGACCGTGGCCGGCGTGGCGACCGCGCTGGTGATGCTGGTCGGCGTCGGCATCTCCCCCTGGGTGGAACTGCTGTTCCCGGCCTGGATCCTGGCCGTGAGCATCGACATCCTGGCGGACCGTCGCCGGGCCCTGTCCGGTACCAGCACCGTCCGGCCGACCGCTAGAGAACATTGATGGCGCGGGCGATGACGAGCGCGGCCAAGACGATCGAGCAGCTCGCCTCGAGCATCATGAGCAGCTTGGCCCACGGTCTGATCGCTGATATATCGGTCGGGCTGATCGCGGTCGCGGTCCAGAACGCCAGCGAGAGGTAGTCCACGAACCGGGGCACCCAGTCGGCGGGCACGTACTCCGAGTTCTGCATCTCCGGGAAGACGAAGGCCGGGTTCCGGTCCGGATGGTGCGCCCGGGACGCGGCGCCACCGCGATCGAGGTCCCAGTACCAGAGCCCGAAGGCGATCACGTTCGTCGCCCAGACCACGCCGCCAGCGGCGAGCAGACCGCCCGGGTGATCCGCGAAGAGCTTGTTGTTGGTCAGGATCTCCACCACCAGCCGGCCGGCCGCGAGCAGGTTCGCCACGGTGATGACCGCGATGACGACGGCGGTGACAATCCGCAGCCAGCGTCGCTGCCGGTCGATGCGGCCCGGGTCCCCGGCGATCAGCACGGCCAGCAGCCCGATCAAAACGACCGGGTCGACCCAGGCCGGCTGCACCCGGTAGCGGGCCGGCAGGGCCACGTGCAGGCCCGCCGCGACCAGGATCGCCAGCGCCACCGGCCACCAGTGCTCGCCCCGCTCGGCCGGGGGCGCGAGCTCGATCAAGGGGTCGCGGGCCGGCCCCTGTTCCGTGGCCATAGTCGATGATGAAACAGCGACCTCGCGATGAACTCACACCCACCGGGTGATGTGTCGCTCGTGACCGCCGCGCCGCGCTCGGGCGCCGGAGCCTGCCGGCTGCTCACCGGCAGCCGGCAGGCTCTTCCCGCAACCCCAGAAGGCCTAACCGCGCAGGAACTCCAGCAGGTCGCTGTTGAGCCTGTCCTTCCACTCGGTGGTGTTGGCAAGCCCGTGCGGCGCACCCGGGTAGACCTTGAGGGTCGCGTCCGGGATCAGCTCCGCCGACAGCTTGGAGGAGTCCTCGAACGGGACGATCTGGTCCGCGTCCCCGTGCACGAGCAGCACCGGGACGTCGATCTTCTTCAGATCCTCGGTCAGGTCGGTCTCCGAGAACGCCTTCACGCAGTCGTAGGCGCCGGCCAGGCCGACGAGCATGCTCATCGCCCAGAACGCGTCCCGCAGCCCCTGGGAGACGGTCGAGCCGGGACGGTTGGCGCCGTAGAACGGGGCGCTCAGGTCCTGGTAGAACTGCGAGCGGTCGGTCCTGACGCCCTCCCGGATCGCGTCGAACGCCTCGATCGGCTGCCCGCCGGGGTTGGCCGCGGTCTTCAGCATGAGCGGGGGCACCGCCCCGACCAGCACCGCCTTGGCGACGCGGGCGGTGCCGTGGCGGCCGAGGTAGCGGACGACCTCGCCGCCGCCGGTGGAGTGCCCGACCAGGACCGCGTCCCGCAGGTCGAGCTTCTCGATCAGCTCGGCCAGGTCGTCGGCGTAGTGGTCCATGTCGTTGCCGTCCCACGGCTGGCCGGACCGGCCGTGTCCGCGCCGGTCGTGGGCGACCGCCCGGTAGCCGTTGGACGCGACGAAGAACGCCTGGTCGTCCCAGGCATCGGCGTTGAGCGGCCAGCCGTGGCTGAAGACGACCGGCTGCCCGGCCCCCCAGTCCTTGTAGTAGATGCTGGTGCCGTCCTTGACGGTGATTGAAGGCATCGGATTTCCTCTCAGCGGATGCGGGAAGCTACGCGGGGATCAGGTACGGGAACGAGCCGGACCGCACGTGCCGGGCCACCGCCGGGGTGAGCCCGGACGGCACCGCCGTGCCGGTGACCAGCGACAGCATGACCTCCGGGGCGTTGTCGGCCAGGGTCCGCCCGTTGCGGACGGCGAAGCCGAAGCTGGCCGGGGTGCCGACCACGTACGGCAGCACGTCGGGGTAAAGCTCGCGGGCGACCGTCTCCCCGTAGCCGCGCGGGTCGCCGACCGTCCCGCTCGCGGCGGCGACGGCCGCCACGTGCTCGGCCAGATGAGAACCGTCGTCGGCCGCGTCCTGCGACGGGTGCCGGGTGTTGGCCGGGTTGGTGAACTGAGTGTCGTCGGGCCAGAAAATCGGCCACATCATCGGGAACCCGGCCCGGTTCACCTGCCGCCACCCGCCGGCGTCGGTCGCGAGCTTGGTCGCGCACCACACGCCGGTCTTCGCGCCCGGCCGCAGCAGCGGGTGCGTATGCGGGACCTCGAGCACGATCGTCCGCACGCTGGTGCCGGAGAAGCTGTTCTGCGCGTTCCCCGGCTTCCAGCCGGCCAGGTCGGGCGCCGTCCCGGTGGCGACCGCGCCGTTGACGATCGACAGCAGCGACAGGTCGATGTAGAAGGAGTCGCTGACCTTCCCCGCCCACAGCCGGACGCCGCCGCCGGCGGCCGTCGAGCCGGTCCGGCCGCGGAGCACGAGCTCGCCGGGCGCGCCGTCCTCGCGCGCCTCTGCCCCGGTGATCGTGTGCAGCTCAAGCGCCTGCGCCCCGTCGGCGTCGGCGGCGGCGAACGACACCCGGTACGTCAGCTCCTCGTAGGCGGCGCCGTCGAAGTGCACCTTGAACTCGTAGCGGCCCTCCGGGTGGAACCCCGGCTCCGCGTGCAGCCCGTTGACGTCGGAGTTCACGTCCATGACGAGCACCGTGCAGGCGTCGCCGGGAAACACGTACAGGTCGTCGATGAAGAGCTGGCCGGTCTGGGCCGCCAGCGGCGTGTCCAGATGGTGCGACATGGGTAAATCCCCTTCTCAGTCGTGGTGCTTGCGATTGGGGTGGCGGGCCCGGCCACGACACCGACGCTATGCCCGCCGGTCGCCGCGGCGGCATCGGTCAAGTGACCATCGTCGGCCGCTGCGGCCAGCTGGCGGCGGCCGAAGCAACCGCGCGCGTTAGCCTCGCTGTGTGGAGCTGATCGGACGTGCCGCGGAGACTGCCCGTCTCCACGCGCTCATCGCGGACGCGAAGGCCGGCCGGGGCGGAGCGCTCGTCCTGCGCGGCGAGCCCGGCATCGGCAAGACCGCGCTGTGCGCCGAGGCGGCCGGGTTCGCCCGCGACTCGGGCCTGCGGGTGCTGCCCACCGTCGGCGTGGAGTCGGAGACGCGCCTGCCCTACGCGGGGCTGCACCAGCTCCTGCGCCCGGTCCGGGATAGCCTCGGCGCGCTGCCGCCCAGCCAGCGGGCGGCGCTGCGGGCCGCGCTGGGCCTGGCCGAGACGACGGCGCCCGAGGTCTATGTGGTCGCCCTCGCCGTCCTGAACCTGCTCGCGGAGGTGGCCGAGACCGGCCCGATGCTGGTGCTGGCCGAGGACGCGCACTGGCTCGACCCGTCCACCGGCGACGTGCTGGCGTTCCTCGGCCGGCGGCTCGAGTCGGAGCCGATCGCGCTGCTCGCGTCGGTCCGTGACGGCACGCCCGCCCGGCTCGACCGGGCGGCGCTGCCGGACCTGACCGTCCAGCCGCTGTCCCGGGACGCCGCCGCCACGCTCCTCGACGGCGCCGGGGAACTGCCGGCGGCCGTGCGCGGGAGGGTGCTGGCCGAGGCGGCGGGCAATCCGCTCGCGCTGATCGAGCTGCCCGCCGCGCTGCGGGACTCCGGCGACACGGCCGCGCTCGGCAGTCCGTGGCTGCCGCTGACCGCCCGGCTCGAGGACGCGTTCAGCCGCCGGTTCACCGAGCTGCCGCCGCGCACCGCGGCCGTGCTCGAGGTCGCCGCGCTCAACGACAGCTCCGACGTCGCCGAGACGCTCGACGCCGCCCGGGCGCTCACCGGCCTGCCGGTGACGGCCGACGACCTCCGGCCGGCCGCGGCCGCGCGCCTCATCGCCCCGGGCGAGAACGACCTGACGTTTCACCACCCCCTCGTCCGCTCGGCCATCCACCAGGCGCTCGGCGCGGGGCGGCGCCGTGACGTTCACCGGGCGCTGGCCGGCGTCCTCGAGGGCCACCCCGACCGCAGGACGTGGCACCTGGCCGCCGCCGCCGACCAGCCCGACGAGGGCATCGCGGCCGCCCTCGAGGCGGTCGCCGACCGGGCGCGGCGGCGCGGCGGCGGCGTCACCGTCGTCATGGCGCTCGAACAGGCCGCCCGGCTGACCGCGGAGCCGGACCGTCGGGCCGACCGGCTGCTGCGGGCGGCCGACGGCGCCGTCGAGCTCGGCCGGCCGGAGATCGTCGAGCGGCTGCTCGGCGAGTGCGCCAAGCTGGAGCTGTCGGGCGACCGCGGCGCCCGCCTGGCCTGGATCGCGGCCGCGTTCGACGACGGCCTCCGCGACCAGGTCAACGACGCCCGGACCCTGGCCGACCTGGCCGAGTCCGTCGCCGCCGACGGCGACCTCGACCTGTCGGTCCGGATCCTGTGGAGCGCGGCCCTGCGCTGCTTCTGGGCCGAGCCCGGCCTGGACGCCCGGGCCCGGATCGTCGACGTGGCCGAGCGGCTGCCGCTCGATCCGGCCGATCCGCGGCTGCTCGCCATCCTCGGCTACGCCGCCCCGATCGCCTGCGGCACCACCGTCATCGACCGCACGGCGCGGCTGCTCACCCGGCCGCCGGTCGATCCCCAGACCGCGCGGCTGCTGGGCAGCGTCGGGGTGCTCGTCGGCACCTTCGACGTGGCGATCGCCCAGTCCGCCGGGTCGCTGGCGGGCCTGCGCGAGCAGGGGCGGCTGCAGCTGCTGACCCGCGCGCTGGCGGCCCAGTCGTGGGCGGCGGCCCAGGTCGCCCACCTGACGGTGGCGATGCCCGCCGCCGAGGAGGCAACCCGGCTCGCGAGCGAGACCGGCCAGCCGTTCATGCTCGGCCTCGCGCTGGCGACCCAGGCGAAGATCGCCGCCCTCCGCGGCGGTTTCGCCGAGGCGGAGGAGTTGGCGGCCGAGGCGGATCGGCTGGGCACGCCGGTCGGCGCCCGTCCGGTGCTCGCCACCGCCCAGCACGCCCGCGCCCTCGCCGCGATGGGCATGGGCGACTGCTCGCAGGCGCTCACCCGGCTGCTGCGCATGCACGACCCGGCCGACCCGAGTTATCAGATGGCGCTGAAGTACCACACGGTGGCCGACATCGCCGACGCGGCCAGCCGCGCCGACCGTCCCGGCGACGCGGCCGGCGTGCTGGCCGAGATGGAGGCCGCGGGGCTGATCACCACCTCCCCGTCGCTGCACGACGGCCTCCGTTTCGCCCGGGCCGTGCTGGCCGGGCCGGACGAGGCGGAGGAGCTGTTCCTGACCGCCCTGGCGGCGGACCTGACCAGAAGGCCGTTTATCCGGGCGCGGACCGAGCTCGCCTACGGCGAGTGGCTCCGCCGGCAGCGCCGGGTCGCCGAGTGCAGGCCGTACCTGCGCGCGGCCCGCGACACGTTCGACGCGCTGGGCACCGCCCCCTGGAGCGAGCGGGCCCGGCACGAGCTGCGCACGGCCGGCGAGCGCAGCGGCGAGCGCCGGGCCGTCAGCAGCGACATCCTCACCGCCCAGGAGCTGCAGATCGCGCAGCTGGCGGCGGACGGCCTGACCAACCGCGAGATCGGCAAGCGCCTCTACATCTCCCACCGCACGGTCGGCGCGCACCTGGCCAAGATCTACGCCAAGCTCGGCGCCACCTCCCGCGTCCAGCTGCACAGCGCCCTCAGCCCCGACCTGCACGACTAAGAAGATCAAGATCAACTTCGTCCTTTCGAACGGACCCTGGTTCCACCGCCCCCCACCATGGCCCCTCCATCCCCAGCCGGACCAGGATCAACCGAGCCACCACGTGATCACGAAAACATTTTTTATAGAGAAGATTATTCGTGCGCATAGCACGAATTTCTTACGGTAAGAAAAAGGCCTTCGTGATAATCGAACAAAATCGGACATGAACCGCGATTACCGCCCGCAGGCTCGCCTGCCGCCCCCTCGACGTACTCGCCGGGATGGTCACCTGGCGGCGCGAGAATCGCGCGGCGTGACCTGCCTGTGGATCGCCGCGTTGTTACACCCGGGCGTAGTCCTGGATGTCCTGCTCGAACTCGGTCACGAGTTCCGGGGTCAGGGTGCGGCGAGTCTGGCCGATGGCGCGCAGGACGTCGCCCGTGGTCACCTGCTCCTGGCGGCGGTCGAACAGGACGCGCTCGAAGGCCAGCTGCGCGGTCCTGCGGGCGGCGAACTCGATGTCGGCCGGAGTGAACAGCCGCGATTCCTCCACGATGGCGGCCATGTCCAGCTCGTCGTGCGGGATCGCGGACAGGTAGCGGTCCCAGATCGCCTCCCGCGCGGCCGGGTCGGGCGGGCCCACCGGGATCACGTAGTCGAACCGGCCGTGCCGCAGGAACGCGCTGTCCAGGGCGCGGACCGAGTTCGTGGCGCAGATGAGCAGCCGGTCGTCTTGCTCCCGGAATGGCGGGATGAGCTTGAGCATCTCGTTGGTGACCCCCTGCGCCGCGGAGACGGTGCGCGGCTGCCGCGTCCCGGCGATCTCCTCGACCTCGTCGATGAACAGCACCACCTTGTCCAGCTCGGCGACCAGCCCGAACGCCTCGCGCAGGGCGGCGGCCAGGCCGGCCGGGGACTCGCCGGCCAGCCGCGACGGGAACAACTCCACGAACGGCCAGCCGAGCCGCGACGCGGCGCCCCTGGCAAAGCTCGTCTTGCCGGTTCCCGGCGGCCCGAACAGCACCACCGCCCGCGGCGGCACCAGGCCCAGCCGCTCCGCCAGCTGCGGCTGCGCCAGCGGCAAGATGACCCGCCGCTCGATCAGCTCCTTCTCCCTGGCCATGCCGCCGAGCTCGTCCCACGCGCCGGCCCGCACCAGCCGGCCGCCGAGCAGGCCCAGCACCCCGGCGCTGCCGGGATCGACCGGCTCCAGCCGCTCGTACAAGACCATCCCCCGACGCGCGGTGTAGCCGGCATGCTCGAGCGCCTCGGCCCCGATCTCGCCCGCGCCCGCCAGCAGGCACTGAATCCGGTGCACGCCCGCCGTCACCAGCCGCCGCTCGAGCTCGCCCAGCATCGCGCTGCCGATGCCCCGGCGCCGCCACGCGGCCGCCAGGCTGATCCGCATCACCCACGCCCGGTCGCCGCTCACCGCCGCGACCGCGACCCCCGCCAGCTCCTCGCCGACCACCGCGACCACCGCGGGCTCATGCGACCGGACGGCCGCGATCAGGTCAGACAGACTGAACGCCGGTGCCTCGCTGCTGGCCGCCGGGCTCTCCCACAACCGGACGGCGGCGTCAAGGTCGTCGGCGTGGAAATCGCGAACCCGCCACGGTGCCATCGCCTCAGTGTGCCAGCAACAGCGCCGCGCCGCACCCGGCTGCGGGCCATCACCCGCGGGGGGTGATGCGGTCGGGATGGGCGGAACGCGAGTGTTAGGCGCAGTCGGCCTCAGAGCCGACCCGGACGGTAGCGGACGGCGGGAAACGGGTAGCCAGGCATGACCATCACCGTGGCGTTTGCCTTGGCCGCCGCCTTGTCCAGCGCGGTCAACCTGATGACGCAGCATTCGGCGAGCGTCGGCGCGCCGAAGCGGGAGAAGGGCTGGCGGCTGGTCGCCTACCTGTTCCGGCAGCCGCCCTGGCTGCTCGGCTGGATCGCGGCCGCGGGCGCGTTCGTCGCCCAGGCCGTCGCGCTCCACTACGGCCAGCTGTCGGTGGTCCAGCCGATCCTCGTCACGGAACTGGTCTTCGTCCTGGTGCTGCGCCGGGTCTGGGTCCGCCAGGACGTGGCGCGGGCCGCGTGGGCGGCGGCGCTGGTCGTCTGCGGCGCGCTGGCGGCGTTCCTCGCGGCGGCTGAGCCGACCGGCGGCCATTCCAGTCCGGAGACGGCGCAATGGCTGTCCGCGCTGCTCGTGTTCGGCGGGGCCATGGCCCTGTTGGCCGCGCTTGGAACGCGAGGTTCGCCGGTCCGCCGAGCCGCCGTGCTCGCGGCGGCGGCGGGACTGGCGTGGGCCCTGACGGCAACGTTCGTCAAGACGGCCACCGAGACGCTCGCCACGGACGGTATCGGCGGCATGCTCACCCGCTGGCCCGTGTACGCCCTGGTCGCCGCCGTCATCATCGGCACGCTGCTCGACCAGTCCGCTCTTCACGTCGGGCCCTTGAGCGCGTCCCAGCCGCTGCTGGCCATCGTCAACCCGATCGCCAGCATCATCTTGAGTGTCTGGCTGTTCGACGAGCGTTTCACCGACAGCCCGGCGAGGATCGCCATCGCCGTCGCGGCCATGGCTGTCCTTGCCGTCGGAGTCATCGCGCTGTCACGAACGGCGCCCAAGGATCTCAACCCGTCGAAAGACACGTAGCGGAACACTTCCATGGCCTGCCCCCTGGATCGTTGAGCGTCTTTTGATACATTGATATCTAGATATCGAAGTAGTGAACGTTCACCAGGCAGTGTCTGCCTGTACCTCAGGAAAGGCAACCCTCGATGCCCGGTCTCCTTGCCGCCGCGTCCGCGCCGTCGCGGCTGTCGTTCATTCCCAGCCCGCCCGTCAGCGGGGTCCACCTGGGGCCGTTGTACGTCCACTTTTACGGGCTCATGTACGTGGTCGGGATCACGCTCGCGGTGTGGATCACCGCCCGGCGCTGGGTCGCGGCCGGGGGAGACCGGGAGCTGGTCTACGACGTCGTCCTCTGGGCGGTACCCGCGGGAATCGTCGGCGCGCGGATCTACTTCGACGTCACCACCCCGTTCGACATCACCCCACATACCTGGTGGGGGCCGCTGGCGGTGTGGACGGGCGGCCTCGGCGTCTGGGGCGGGATAGCGGTCGGAGCCCTGGTCGGGGCCTGGCGCGTGCGCCGCTCCGGGGCCGGCGTCGGCCTGTTCATGAACGCGGCCGCGCCGGCCCTGCTGGTCGCGCAGGCGATCGGCCGCAGCGGCAACTACTTCAACCAGGAGCTGTTCGGCAAGCCGAGCAGTCTGCCCTGGGCACTGCAGATCAGCCCCGCGTCCAGGCTGGCCGCGGGCATACCGGCGGCCGAGCTGAAGTACGCCACCTTCCAGCCGTCGTTCCTGTACGAGCTCGTCTTCGACCTGGCGTGGGCAGCGGTACTGGTCTGGCTGGGGCGCCACCGCCGGATCAGGCCCCAGGGTTTGTTCGCGCTCTACGTCGCCGGGTACTCCGGGTACCGGATCTTCGAGGAAACGATCAGGATCGACTCCTCGGCCCACGTGCTGGGGCTGCGGCTCAACTTCTTCATCGCCGTCACGTTGACCGTCGTCGGACTCGCGTGGTTCCTCATGGCCCAGTGCGGAGATATCTTGATACCATCGCTTTATCATGGCGAACCTGGAGTCGGCGGGAGCCGGCAAGACTCAGACCAAGAACATGGTGCTGCGGCTCGATCCCGAGCTAGCCGGGCTGCTGGCGACGGTCGCGGAGGTCGAGGGCCGCTCGGTGTCCGACGTGGCCAGGGAGGCGATCGCCGCACTGATCCAGGCGCGTCGCAAGGACAAGCGGTTCCGCCGCCTGCTTGAGGACAACCTGGCCCGTCACCAGCGGCTGCTCGACCTGCTCCAGGATGACCAGCAGTGACCGTGCTCGACGCGGCCGACCTCGTCGTCATCGCTGCCCGCACCCTCGGCATCGGCAGTGACGCCGCCCTCGCCTCAATGGACGTCGCGGCCGCGCAGGCCGCCCTGGCCGAGGCGGGTCAGCCCGGGCCGGCCCGGGGACGCCGCCGCCGGGCCGCGCCGCTGCCGCTGCGGCGGGCGTGGAACTCGTCGACGCGCTGCTGCGGCACCATCCGTTCCCGCGGCAGAACCAGCAGATCGCGATCGCGGCTGGGCTGCAGTTCCTCTCGCTCAACGGGTGGCGGGCTAATCTGAACCCGGCCGAGACCGCCGCCGTGGTCATCGAGGCCCTGGCGTCCGGGCGCCTCAAAACCGGCGACGCCGCGACGTGGCTGTCGCCCCGGCTGAGCCAGGCCTCCCGTCCGCAACGGGTCAGGCGGGTGCCCGCCCGCAGGCCGCGTTCCAGTTCGCGGCTGCCGCGCGTTCTTCCCGCCGTCCCCGCACCCGTCGGCCGGGTCGCGGTCAGCGCCCTGTTCGCAGGACTGGTCGGCGGCGCCGCCCTCCTCACGGCGGCCTGCTCGCACGCCCCGGGCATGACGTCAATCCGGACGCAAGTCGTCCGCCAGGCCCAGCGGGACGAATCGGCCCGTCCCGAGGCCCTGGCCTATACGGCCTGCATGCGCACCCACGGCATCGCGGAGCTCCCCGATCCCTCGCTCAGCGGAGCGGTCGCCATAACTCCCGCCGCCGCCGATCCGGACTCACCCCAGTTCCGCTCGGCCGAACTGTTCTGCCGCACGGCCGTCCCCACCGCGGTCATCCACCTGGTGACGACCCAGGCCCGCGATTAGCGGTCTCCCGGTCAGCCCGGCCGCCAATCTCGTAGAGGTCGGCGTGAAAGGAGAGCGAGCCGATGGTCAGCCATTCGGCCGGATTGGCGCCGCCGAACCAGCCGGAGATCGTGTCGGTGAGGCGGAACGCCCAGTGAGCGGGCCCGATGCACGCCCAGGCTGGCCCCTGACCCGCCTGTTCGGTTAGTGAAAAAAAATGTAAGAAATGAAAAAAATGTAAATCATTCTCCCCTAGTGCCGACCAAAGTCCCACGCGTTACAGTCCTGCTGATACTTCCTGTTACGAGCACAGTGGGGTGCAGTTATGCGTGTGATGGCAAGGCCACTGATCCTCGCGGCGGCGCTTGTCGCCGGCGTGCTGGCGGCGGTACCCGCCGCCAGCGCGGCCGTCGTCGGCTCATCGCCGACGACGGCCGTCAGCTCGGCGCCGAGTTCGGCCTCGAGTCTGTGCCCGGACGCCGAAACGGCGACCTTCGGGCCGAATGTGTGCGTGTTCACCCCGTCGATGAGCCAGGCGGCGATCCAGAGTGACCTGAACAATATCGCCACCCAGCAGGTCCCCTTGTCGGCCCAGTTCAACGATGACGGCTACGGTGTATTCTTCGAGCCCGGTACCTACGGCTCGGCCGCGGACCCGCTCGTCTTCGAGGTCGGCTACTACACCGAGGTCGCCGGGCTGGGCGCCGTCCCCCAGGACACGACCATCAACGGCCAGATCGAGGCCTTCCCCAACGCCCTGGACTGCGCGACTTCCACCAACTGCTGGGCCAACTCCACCGTCAACTTCTGGCGGTCGATGTCCAACCTCACGCTCAACGTCATGGACTCGGCCAACAACTACGTGCCCCAGCCGATCACGCAGCTGCCGCCCATCGGCGACTCCGCTGACTGCTACGGCGGCTCGAACGACATCTGGTCGGTGTCGCAGGCGTCGCCGGTCCGCGACATGATCATCAACGGCAGCCTCGACTTCCAGGCGTACTGCTCGCAGACCGGCTACGGCGGCAACGACTACGGCAGCGGTAGCTACGTCGCCAACAGCGAGATCAATGGCTCGCTCTCCTGGTCCGGCAACCAGCAAGGCATAGCCCGCAACAGCGACTTCGAGAACGCCAACGGCTACGTCTGGAACTATGTCTACTCCGGTGACGGCTGCCCGCCGGGCTACACGCCAAAGGCGGGCACCTCCTGCTCGCCCAACCAGGACGCCTTCGGGAGCGACCCGGCCGGCACGACCGGCATCAACGGCGTCGACCAGGTCACGGTGCTGCCGCAAAGCCCCGCCACCGCGGAAGAGCCGTTCCTGTACACCGACTCGAGCGGGAAGTTCAGCGTCTTCGTGCCGTCGGCCCAGCAGAACTCGAGCGGCCCGAACTTCCTGACCGGCTCGGAGGCCGGCTCCTCGGTGCCGCAGTCGTCCTTCTTCGTGGCCAACCCGAGCACGCCGATCGCGGCGATCAACCTGGCCCTGCTGGCCGGGAAGAACCTCGAGCTGACGCCGGGCACCTACGACTTGTCCGCGCCGATCGTCGTCGAGCGCCCGAACACGGTGGTCCTCGGCCTCGGCTTCGCCACGCTGGTGCCGCAGCACGGCAACGCGGCGCTGATCGCGCTGCCCAACGTCGGGGTGAAGATCTCCGGGCTCATCGTCGACGCCGGCCCGGTGAACTCGCCGGTGCTGGTCTCGGTGGGCGTCCCCGGCTTCACGGCCGGCACCGCGGCCGACCCTGACACGATCCAGGACGTGTACTTCCGTATCGGCGGCGCGGAGACCACTCCGGTCTCGGCCACCGTCAGCCTGCTCGACAACGCGTCGCACTCGATCATCGACGACGTGTGGGCGTGGCGAGCCGACCACGGGGCCAACACCTCCGTGACCGGCCCGCAGGGTCAGGTGGGAGCAGGCTGGACCTACAACAAGGCCGACACCGGCGTGGTCGTCAACGGTGACGACGTCACCGCGTACGGCCTGGCGGTCGAGCACTACCAGAAGACCGAGGTCATCTGGAACGGCCAGGGCGGGACGAACATCTTCTTCCAGAACGAGCTGCCGTACGACCCCCCGACCCAGGCGGCCTGGAACAAGTCGGCGACCCAGCTCGGCTACCCGGCGTTCGAGGTCAGCCCGCACGTCACGTCCTTCAACGGGTACGGGATGGCCAGCTACGTCGTGTTCATCTACACCAATGCCACCCTGCAGGACTCCATGGCTTACCAGGCGCCCAACAAGCCGGGCGTTAAGTTCACCGATGCCGGGGACCTGTTCATCTCCAGCACCTGCTCGGTGAACGGCAACTGCCCGACGCCGAGCCAGTCGGGAGGCCTGCTGTCGGTCATCGACGGTGTCGGCGGCTCAGCCACCAATGCCAACCCGACGACGATGGTGGACGTCGATTCGTACGCGAACGGAGTGTCCGTTCTTCCCTGACCTGACGGCCCGCGCCAGCACTCCCTCACCGGGGCGCTGGCGCGGGCCGGCGTCGGGCCAGTCAGGCCTGTTCCGGCGGCTCGGCGGGACTAGGGCCACTGGACGTCTCGGGGGCCGGATCGATCCTATCCAGCCAGCACACAGGGCACAGCAGGTGCGGCCGTTCGTGTCGGCCCTGCCCGTGCTCCCAGACGAAGTACGCCGCGCCGGCAGCTAGCGCCAAGTTGAGTCCCCCGCCGAAGGGGAGACCCGGGGCTCTCGGTATGCGGGGAGGCATCGCTGTTCACCATCCATCGATACGGCGGCGCGATCGGGGTGACCGCACGGAGCCGTCCCCCTCAGTGTGGCACGGCGTCAGGCCTCGGCGCGCTATGCGGGAAGCGGTGCACCTCCTGCGGCCAGCCGACCGCGACCGCGATCCGGCCGGCCCAGTAGCGCGCCTCGCCATCGCCGGGCACATCGACGACCGCGAAACCGCCGAGGTGCTCCTTGGTCTCGGTGAACGGACCGTCGGTGAAGACGGGGGAGCCACCGTTCGGGTCGACGCTGCACACGACGGTCGACGCGTCCAGGCCGCCGTCGCTGAAGACGAAGACGCCGGCGTCCGTCATCTCCTCGATCAGGGCCCTGGCGGCCGTGCCCCTCTCGCGCAGATCCTCCACCGTGAGGTCGGGCACCCACTCGTCGTTGAAGGCGATCAGGTACTGCGCCATCTCAAGCTCCTCTGCTCGCGGGCAGCCCGGACGACTGCCGCTCACCTTCACTACGAACGTCCTAGTGTCGATTCGACACCCCGGCCAGGACTTTTCCAACTTCCGCACGCGGCCCCATGCAGGCGGGCGGCACGCCGCGACCTGGAGTCGGCGGGCCGTGCGGGCGGAGCCACGGGTCCGTTCGGGATGATCATGATGTTGAATTTCGGCCCAGGAGCTCCTCGATCTCCCCGATCGCCTGGGCGTTGCCGGAGTACAGCACCGCCTGCAGGCCGGCCTGCCGTGCACCTTCGACGTTCGGCCGGTGGTCGTCGAGGAACACCGTCCGGGCCGGCTCGACCTGCAAGCGGGAGCAGACGAGGGCGTAGGTTCTGGGGTCAGGCTTGCGCAGCCCGCACTCGTGGGAGTAGACGAGCTCGTCGACCAGGTCCTCGAAGCCGTAGGCGGCCTGCTCGCGCTCCCGGGCGCCGACGAAGCTGTTGCTGAGGATCCCGGTCCGGTAGCGCGGGCGCAGCAGGCGCGCGTACTCGATCAGCTCGGTGTTGGCCGTCCCGAGGTAGTCGCGCCACAGGTCGGCCATGAACTCCGCGAGCCGCCCCTCGTCGAGGCCGAGGCGCTCTCGCGCCGCCTGGTGCACCTCGGCCTCGCTGACGGTGCCGATCTCGCCGCCGCGCCAGGCGTCGGCCATGCGCTCGCCGATCTCGCCCGGGGCGAGGCCGAGCCGGGATTCCCAGGCGGGGGCCCAGCCAAGGTCGGGAGTGATCTCGAGGATGCCGCCGATGTCGAATACAACCGCCTGGATCGTCATGACGACGATCATGCGCCTGGCCCCAGGGGCAAGGGCAACTCGTTCGCCGGAGCGGTCAGAGCTTGCCCAGATGACTGAGCAGCGCGTCCCAGACCTCGGCGATCTCGACCGCGAACTTCAGCCCGATCACGGTGCCGTCCGGCCCGATCGCGTCGCGGTCAACCGGGATCCGGCGGCAGGCCGCCTCGACGATGTCGGCCCCGACGTAGCCGAGCACGGCCATCAGGGAGTCCTCGGCGCCTTTGCCGCGGCCCGGGGCGGCGACGTTGATCCAGGCGGCCGGCTTGCGGTCGAACTCGCCGCCGCCGACCGTCCAGTCGAGGAGGTTCTTGAGGCTGCCGGGCAGCGTTCCCGCGTACTCGGGGCTGCAGAACAGCACCGCGTCCGACTCGCCGATCTCCCCGCGCAGTCGGGCCGCCGCCGCCGGGAGACGGTCGCCGTCCAGATCGGGGTTGAAGGCGGGCAACTCGGCCAGACCTTTATACAGGACCGACACCACCTGGCTGGGGGCGATCGCCGCCGCCGTCGCCAGCGCCGCCGTGTTGGTCGAGCCGGTCCTGGTGCTCCCCGATACCAGCAAGATCCGTGCCTGTCCGCTCACTGCGCTCCTCCTTCGGCCGACGCAAACAAACCTAGCGGCGGGACGAATCCCTCCCGATGCCGGGCGACCGAGGTGGTAGGAACGTCATGAGCTGAGGGGGATACCGGTGGGCAAATCGGATGCAGAAACACCCTCGCCGTGGCCAGCCGGAGCGGCGTGGATCGACGGAGGCTACCGCCCCATCGAGGACGCGAAGATCTCGGTCCTCGACCTCGGCGTCACCCGCTCGGACGGCACCTACGATGTGGTGCACGTCTGGGATGGCCGGTTCTACCGGCTCGACGCCCACCTGGACCGCTTCGCCGCCAGCCTCGCGCGGCTGCGCCTTGACCCCGGACTCGACCGGGCGGGAATCGAGGCGCTCCTGCACGGCTGCGTCCGCCACGCCGGCCTGCGGGAGGCGTACGTGTCGATGACGTGCACCCGCGGCCGCCCGGCGCCGGGCAGCCGGGATCTGCGGACGGCGCGGAACACGTTCTACTGCTACGCCGTCCCGTTCGTCTGGATCAGCAGCCCGGACCGGCAGGTGACCGGCGCGAGCCTGTGGATCAGCCCGATCACCCGCATCCCGCCGCAGAGCGTGGACCCGTCGGTGAAGAACTACCACTGGCTCGACCTGGACCAGGCCCTGCTTGACGCCTACGACCACGACGCCGAGCTCGTCGTCCTGCGCGACCTGTCCGGCGCGATCACCGAGGGGCCCGGCTTCAACGTGTTCGCTCACGTGGACGGCCGGTGGCTGACGCCCGCCAGCGGGACCCTGCGCGGCATCACCAGGCGCTCGGTGATCGAGCTGGCCGCCCAGGCCGGCCAGGCGGTGGAGGAGGGCCGGCTGACCGCGAGCGACCTCCGCCGGGCGGCCGAGGTCCTGGTCAGCTCCACCGCCGGCGGGATCATGCCGGTGACGGTGATCGACGGCGAGCCGGTCGGCGCAGGCGAGCCGGGGCCGCTGACGCTCGAACTGCGCGAACGCTACTGGGCGAGCCATGCGGACCCCCGGTATTCCACGCCGGTCCGGTACGACGAGCCGGACTGATTCTGGCAGCGGCGCCCCGGGGGATTAGCGGCGGTTCTTGCGCGGGATCGCGCAGGCGACGAAGGCCCCGCCGACGGTGGCGGCCGCGCACAGGATCAGCGCTCCGACGTACCCCGACGCAGCCGGCGCAGCTACGCCGCCCTGGGCACGTACGCCGCCGCGAACGGCCGCGACTGCGCCGGACCGGTGCGGGAGCGGTACCTGACCGGCCCGTTCGACACCGCCGACCAGTCCCAGTGGCGGACCGAGGTCTGCTGGCCGATGGCCCCGGCCGGCGCCGAGGCCAACTGACAGCGCCCGCTACTCGTAGTAGTAGTCGCCCTGGCCGAGCTGGGTCACCTTGTGCAGCTGGGTGACGTTGTAACCGTGCTGACGGACCAGCGTGCGCAGCCGCCGGACGCCGCTCATGCTCGCGATCACCACCGCGACGGTGGCGGCCAGGATCGAGCCGCCGAACAGCGCCAGCCCGGCGATGACGTGCCCGAACACCATCATGAAGAGGCCCACAAGCAGCGCCACCGGCACCGCCGCCACCAGCAGCACCGCCAACAGCGCGGCGGCGATGACCGCCTTCGTCGACCAGCTCATCGTCCTCATCGTCCGGGCCGTGTATCCAACAGCCATGTCGCTCACTCCTCAGCAAGTCCTACCACTCAAGATATGTCGCGTTCACGTTGGACGCAACATGACCCGGCCTCGGCCGGGCTTGGAGTGGCAGAGGGGTAAACGTTGATTGCCCGTCCGCGATTTCCGCCTGGCGCCGGGCCCGGGAGGAAGTGGGGAAATCCCCGGGTCATCCTCTCCCGGTGTCGCGCCCGCCGTCGGGGGTTATCTTCCGCATCCGCCCGGAGCCGGCGTCCGGGTCGCGCGCGCCCGGGGCGGCCGGGCCGAGGTCGGCCGCGCCCAGGTCGTTGTCGCCGATCAGCCCGAACTCGCCCTCGTCGGGCTCGTCCGGATCCGTGCCGCCGTCGTCGGCCGGCTCGCCGACGGGCTGGCGCAGCCGCCCGCCCGCCCTGCCCTCTGGCTGTCGTGTCTGCGGGAAGGCGACGTCCTCGTCTTCGGACCGCGGGTGCTGTTCATGCCTGGCCGTGTTCTGGCTCATGACTTCCCTCCGCCGCCGGCTGCCTGCAGAGCGGACTGCCTGCAGCGCCGACGAGCAATACCTGCCCGCTCCGACAGGGCTTAACAGCATTAGTCCGGAATCTGGCGCTGGTGAACCGGGCAGCGAGCCTCAGGCCTCACCAAGCGGAGCGGAGTGCCAGCTCCACTCCCCGTCCAGCCGCGCCCGGCCGGCGAGCTCGCCCCGCCCGGTCGCCCACAGCAGCGTCTCCCAGCGCGGGGTCCCCGTCGGCGCCGACGGGAACAGCCGGTACAGCACCCGGTCGCACAGATCCTCCGGCGGCGTCCACTCGATCCCGAGCCCGGCCGCGACGTCGCGCATGTGCACCAGGACCTCGACCACCCCCATCGCCGCGAACCCCTCGGGATCGCCCACGCCCATCGAGTGCCACGCCCGGGTGCCCGACGGCACCGTCGCCACCAGCGAGCTCAGGAACGCCCCGCACGCCTCGAAGACCTGAACCAGGCCCGCGTTCTCGGTGCCGGCGTCGGTGAAGATCGTGAGGGTCGGCCCGCCCTCGCGGCGCTGCCACGCGAACGGCACGTACGTATCCAACGGCGGCCGCCGCGGCCCGAGCTGGCCGGCGTAGGCGAACAGGTCGTCGGCCATGTGCTCGACGGTCTCGCGGCAGTCCCACTCGAGGTCGCCCGCCGGAACGCGCCAGTCCCGGTCGAGCGCGCCGTTCAGCGCGTCGGCGGCCAGAACCACGGCCAGCTCAACGTCGGCGGCGGCGACGGGCGGGGTGCTGGGCGCGTCCATCCCGCGATCTTACCGGGGCGCCCACACGGTCGGCCAAACCATTGAGCAAGCCAGGCGCCCATCATCGCCCGTCCCGGCTCCGCCAGGCTAGCCTCGAGAGCCGCGCCGCCGTCCGCGGGCGCGCGCGCCTACAGCAATCGCTAAGCAACGACGGGTAAATTATGCGCATGCAGGAGGACAGAGCCCGACGGGTCGCCGATGCGCTGCGCGACCGCGGCATCGACGCGCATCTGCTGAACGAGGGAATCGACATCTACGGCGTGAGCGTCAAGCTCGACGGCGGGCGCGAGGCGGTCTGGGGGCTCGAGGGCACGTCGTCCCTGGAGGCCGAGGTCCTGCTCGACGGGGACCTGGTCGGCTTCATCCCCGAGATCCCGGGCTCGTCGGAGTTCACCGACGCCCAGGTCACCGACGCCATCGCCCGGGCCGACTACGACGAGCCGGTCGGCCACGAGCGGGCCGAGGCGCCGCCGCCGGGCAAGCCGCTGATGCGCGAGGGCGGCCTGTTCCGCCGCTTCATCGGCGGCTTCCGCTACGACTCCGAGGGCAGCGCCGACTAAAGCCGGCCAAAGCGCCGACTAAAGCTGCGGGTCCTCATCCCGCAGCGCGTACCACGAGTCGACGTCGGCCCCCTTGTTCTCCACGAACCCGGTGGCTTCCAGGTGAACCAGGTGCGAGTACGCCTCGCCGACCGCGAACCGGCGCTGCATGCCCTGCATCTGCTCCCAGGGACGGCTCCACACCAGCCCCTCGGCCACCTGCACGCTCGTGCTGCCGGGCACGTCCCGCAGCAGCGCCATCACCTCGGCCAGCCGCGTCTGGTGGTGCTTGCGCAGGCCGTCGATCCGCGCGTCGAGCCCGATGAACCGGTACTCGTGGGCCGGCAGCACCTCCTCGGCCGCGAGCCCCTTCATGCCGGAAAGCGATGCCAGGTACTGGCCGAGGATGTCCTCGGTCTGGCCCGGGGCCGGGCTGATGTTCGGCGTGATCCGCGGCAGGATGTGGTCGCCGGTCAGCACCACGTTGCGGTCGCTGTCGTAGAAGCACACGTGCCCCGGCGTGTGCCCGGGCGTGTGCAGCGCCACCAGCGGGCTGCCCGGGCCAAGCGGCCGCTCGCCGTCGACCAGGAACCGGTCGGGCACCAGGGCGAACTCGGCGAAGTCGTCCGGCAGCGGCTGCTGGGCGAGGGAGGCGGCGGCCAGGAAATCCGCCTCAAGCCCCCCGCGTTTGCGCAGCGTCTCGTCGTTGGCGCGCTTGAAGGTCTCACGGTCGCGGAAGTGATGCTTGTCCAGGGTGTCGGCCTCGTGCATCGCCACCCACGCCCCGGTATGCTCCCGCAGTCGCCGCGCGAGCCCCATGTGGTCGCCGTGCCCGTGCGTGATCAGCACGGCCTTGATGTCCGACAGGTCCCACCCGGCCGCCTGCAGCCCAGCCGTCAGGCCGTCCCACGCCTCCGAGCACGGCCACCCGGTGTCGACCAGCGCCACCCCGCCGTCATAGTCCACCGCGTACGTCAGCACATACCGCAGCGGGCTGTTAGGGAACGGCGTCGGGATGGACCACAGCCCCGGCCGCACCAGCTCGACCGGGGGCAGCACCCGGTCGATCCACGCTTGCCGCTGCAGCGTTCCGCTGACGGTGATCCCGGGTGGTACCTCGTTGCTCACATGGCCTCCTGGCTTCCGATACTAGCGAGTATCGATTTCACCGCTGTTGCCGCATAGGTCTGGTCCTCGGCTGAGCGATTCAGCGGAGGACCAGACCTGAGTGCGAGCTCCGAGCCGGAGCCGCTTAAAGCCCTGCCGGGCCCGGGGGACGCTTGAGCGACGGGCGTGTCCGGGGGGCGTCCAGGCCGGCCGGGCCCGGGGGACGCTTGATCCACACGCGGGTCGGCGGGACGTCCAGCCCGACCGGGCCGGGGGGATGCGGCGGCTTCCGCTGGCTTCCCCCCCAGCCGCTCACGCGACCGATTGGCCGGCTTTCCACGACCTTGGGCGGTGCATCCTCCGGCACTTCCTCCGGCTCGTACCCCCGCAGGTCGACATCGATCAAATTGCTGCTCACTGCGCTTCCTCTCGGTCTGGTCATTGGCTTTTTCGGCCGGGAGCGGTCGATTGCTCCTGCTCACAGCCTTCCGCACACTGACTACGCTGGGTAGTGGCTGTGGCCTTGTGGGGACACAAGCCCGGCTTGCCCGCAGGCAGGGAATGCCCGCAGGCAGGGAATGCCAGCGGGCTGGGAATGCGGCTCAGGGCGTGCGGTCAGCTGTTCCCGGGCCGGGGGCGCGGGACCGGCCGGGGCGGCGGGGCAGATTTGCGCTGCAGGCTGAGTATGTGCGTGACCAGGTCGCGGGCCGGGCCTGCGGGCGGGCTGGCCGAGCCGTTCCAGATGGCCCGCAATGGCCGGTTCAGGTCCAACTCGGGTATGTCGATCCGGTTCAGGCGACCGGTCGCTAGGTCGTCGGCGACCGCCAGCCCGGTGATGACGGCGGGCGCGGCCCCAGCCAGCACGGCCGCGCGGACCGCCGAGGTCGAGGACACCGAGAGGGCGGCTGGGGCCTGCACGGAACCCGCGCCGATCACGGCCGTCAGCGCCGCGGTCAGGGTCTGGCTGGTGCCGGAGCCGGCTTCCCGCCTGACGAGCGGGGTGGCGGCCAGTTCAGCGGCGCTGACCGGGTCACGCCGGCGGGCCCAGGGATGGCCGGGGGGTACGACGATGGCGAGCCGGTCGTGCCCGATCACCCTGCTGCGCAGCGATCGCGGCGGCCTCGGGCCCTCGATGAATCCGAGATCGGCGGCGCCGTCGATGACGTGGGTGATGGCCGCGTCCGTATTGGCCGCAGTCAGGATGATCTCGACATCGTCACGGCCGACGCTGCGGGCGGCGGCGCGGAAGGACACCAGCCAGGCCGGCAGCAGCCACTCGGCGATGGTGAGGCTGGCGCACAGCCGCAATCGGCTCCGCCGGTCCTGGCGCAACGCCGCGATCTCGGCGTCAAGCTCGCCGGCGACGTCGAGGACCCGGGCCGCCCACTGCGCGATGACGGCGCCCTCGGCCGTCAGGCGCGAGCCCCGAGTGGTCCGCTGCACCAGCGTGACCCCCGTCTGCGCCTCCATGGCGCGGATGCGGGCCGACACCGCCTGCTGGCTGACCCCCGCCTCCCCCGCCGCCCGGCCCAGGCTGCCCGTCCTGGCCACGCTGAGCAGCACCTCAAGCGCGGCCAGGTCGGGCACACGGGCACTGAGTGCCATCCCGCCATCCTAGCCAGCGGCAAAACGCCGGTCGGCTACACGTCGCCCGAGGCCAGCCGGACGATCCGCAGCACCTCGGTCACCTGGATCGCCTGCTCCGGGGTGAGCCCCGGCAGGCCGAACGCGGCCTGGTTGAGTGCGGCGGTCGCCTCCTCGGCCAGGGCCCGGCCGTCATCGGTGATCGCGGCCAGCACCACCCGCCGGTCGGCCGGCGACATCTGCCGCTGCACCAGGCCGCGCTGCTCAAGACGGCCGATGGCGTTGGTGACGGCGGCCGGGTGGACCATCAGGCGGACGCCGAGCTTGCCCATCGGCAGCGATCCCGACCGGGTGAACGCGAGCAGCCGCAGCGCCTCGTAGGCGGCGAAGGTCAGCCCGTACGGCTTGAGCGTGTCCTCCACCCGGGCCAGCAGCAGCTGCTGGACGCGCATGACCGAGGTGACGGCGGCCATGTTGTCGGCCTGCTCCGGCCAGCGCGCGGCCCACTGGCGGTGGGCCTCGGCGATCGGGTCGAAGGGCTGGTGGTCGGGCACTCCGCAACCGTACGCGAACGGGCCGCCGTACGCGACCGGCGTCGCCGCCGTGACGGCCTGCAGTGACGGCTCGCCGTGACCGCCGTCACGGACCGCCCGACTTGACGCGAGCCGCAAAAATCTTTTAACGTCAAAATATTGAACGTCAACATTTAACGTCAAAATATTTAACGTTGAAGGTATCGACCCGCGGTAGTCGGGAAGGTACAGAGGGAAGGCGGACGGGGTGTCAGTGACCGCTGTGGCGCAGCGCAAGGAGGCAAAGCGCGTGGGGGCTGATCAGGAGCAGGCCGATCTCGCGGAAGCGAAGCAGCCGTCGCTGC
This sequence comes from uncultured Actinomycetota bacterium, assembly GCA_963836195.1. Taxonomy (GTDB): domain Bacteria; phylum Actinomycetota; class Actinomycetes; order Streptosporangiales; family Streptosporangiaceae; genus Trebonia. Next base: position 99,534 of record CAWIIX010000014.1, read on the forward strand.
ACGTGCCTGCGCACCCGGTCCGGTTCGTGACCGCGGCGGCGCTGTTCGACGGGCACGACGCGGCGATCAACATCATGCGGCGGATCCTGCAGGCGCAGGGGGCCGAGGTGGTCCACCTCGGGCACGACCGCTCGGTCCGCCAGGTGGCGGACGCGGTCCTCGAGGAGGACGCGCAGGGCGTCGCGGTCAGCTCCTACCAGGGCGGTCACGTCGAGTACTTCGAGTTCCTGGCCGAGACGCTGCGCAACGCCGGCGCCGGTCAGGTAAAGATCTTCGGCGGCGGCGGCGGCGTGATCGTGCCCGAGGAGATCGCGCGCCTCAACGCGGCCGGGGTCCGCATTTTCTCCCCAGAAGACGGCCAGCGGCTCGGCCTGACCGGCATGATCAACGAGCTCATCCGCGACTGCGACACCGACCTGACCGAGCGCCCGCCGAGCGCCGAGGCGGTGCTGACCGGCGACCGGAGCGCGCTCGCGCGGGCGATCACCTGCCTGCAGGCGGGCCGCCTGCCCGACGCCGACCTCAGCGCGCTGACCGCGGCCGCGGCCAACCGCCCGGTCCCGGTCCTCGGCATCACCGGCACCGGCGGTTCCGGCAAGTCGTCGCTGACCGATGAGCTCGTCCGCCGGTTGCGGACCGACTCCCGCGACAAGCTGCGGGTGGCGGTGCTGGCGGTCGACCCGACCAGGCGGCGCGGCGGCGGCGCCCTGCTGGGCGACCGGATCCGGATGAACGCGCTCGACGGCGATCACGTCTTCTTCCGCTCGCTCGCCACCCGGGGCGCCCGCGAGCTGCCGGAGAACATGGAGTCGATCATCACCGCCTGCCAGGCGGCCGGCTACGACCTGGTGATCCTGGAGACCCCCGGCATCGGCCAGGGCGACGCCGGGGTAACCGGCCTGTCCGACGTGGCGCTGTACGTGATGACGCCCGAGTTCGGCGCCGCGTCGCAGCTGGAGAAGATCGACATGCTCGACTTCGCCGACGTGGTCGCGATCAACAAGTTCGAGCGGCGCGGCGGGGCGGACGCCCTCCGCGACGTCTCCCGGCAGCTGATCAGGAACCGGGGCGCGTTCGGCGCCCGCCCGGACGACATGCCGGTCTTCGGCACCAGCGCCGCGACGTTCAACGACAACGGCGTCACCGCCCTCTACCAGCACCTGGCCGGGCTGCTCGAGCCGCACGGCCTGCCGCTGACCGAGGGCGTGCTGCCCCCGGCGACCGGCCGGGTCTCGACCGACGCGGCCGCGATCATCCCGCCCGCCCGGGCCGGCTACCTGGGCGAGATCGCCGGTTCGGTCCGCGGCTACCACGAGCAGACGGAAAAGCAGGTCGCGGCGGTGCGGCGGGTGCAAAGGCTCGCCGACGTCCGGGCTGAGCTCTTGGGTGATATCGAACGGTCCGGTGCGCCTCTGGCAGCGACCTCGACTCCTAACCCCGCCGCTCCCGCCACGTCCGCCGTTCCCGCCACTCCCGCGATTCCCACCACACCCGCCACTTCCACCGATCCCGCCAGTCCCGCCGAGCACGCCGAGCAGGCCGTCGCGGCGCTCCTCGACCAGGCCGCCGCGGACGTCGCCGAGGACAGCGCCGCGCTGATCAAGGCGTGGCCGGCCGTGGTCGAGTCCTACTCCGGCGACGAGCAGGTGGTCAAGGTCCGCGACCGCGAGCTGCACACCAAGCTGACCCGCGAGTCCCTGTCCGGCAGCAAGATCCCCCGGGTGGCGCTGCCGCGCTACGCCGACCACGGCGAGCTGCTGCGGTTCCTGCGCGAGGAGAACCTGCCGGGGTACTTCCCGTTCACGGCCGGGGTGTTCCCGTTCAAGCGCGAGGGCGAGGACCCGGCCCGGATGTTCGCCGGGGAGGGCGACCCGTTCCGCACCAACCGGCGGTTCAAGCTGGTGTCGGAGGGACAGCCCGCCACCCGGCTGTCGACCGCGTTCGACTCCGTCACCCTGTACGGCCGGGACCCGGGGGAGAGCCCCGACGTGTACGGCAAGGTCGGCACGTCCGGCGTCTCGATCGCGACCCTCGACGACATGAAGGTCCTCTACGACGGGTTCGACCTCGCCTCGCCCACCACCTCGGTCTCGATGACGATCAACGGCCCGGCCCCGACGATCCTCGCCTACTTCCTCAACACCGCCATCGACCAGGGCCTGGACGCGTTCGCGGCCTCCCACGGCCGCAGGCCGACGGAGGCCGAGGCAGCCGAGATCAGGGCGCGGGTGCTCGCCAACGTGCGCGGCACCGTCCAGGCGGACATCCTGAAGGAGGACCAGGGCCAGAACACCTGCATCTTCTCGACCGAGTTCAGCCTCCGGATGATGGGCGACATCCAGGAGTGGTTCATCGCCAACCAGGTCCGCAACTTCTACTCGGTCTCGATCTCCGGCTACCACATCGCCGAGGCCGGGGCCAACCCGATCAGCCAGCTCGCGTTCACCCTGGCCAACGGGTTCACCTACGTCGAGTCCTACCTCGCCCGGGGCATGAACATCGACGACTTCGCGCCCAACCTCTCGTTCTTCTTCTCCAACGGGATGGACCCCGAGTACACCGTGATGGGCCGGGTGGCCCGGCGGATCTGGGCGATCGCGATGCGCGACCGCTACGGCGCCAACGACCGGTCACAGAAGCTCAAGTACCACGTGCAGACCTCGGGCCGGTCGCTGCACGCCCAGGAGATGAACTTCAACGACATCCGCACCACCCTGCAGGCGCTCTGCGCGATCTACGACAACTGCAACAGCCTGCACACCAACGCCTACGACGAGGCGGTCACCACCCCCAGCGCCGAGTCGGTCCGCCGGGCGCTCGCGATCCAGATGATCATCGGCCAGGAGTGGGGCCTGGCGATGAACGAGAACCCGCTCCAGGGCTCGTACATCGTCGACGAGCTGACCGACCTGGTCGAGGAGGCCGTGCTGGCCGAGTTCGAGGCGATCAGCGTCCGCGGCGGGGTGCTCGGGGCGATGGAGACCGGCTACCAGCGGGGCCGCATCCAGGACGAGTCGATGCTCTACGAGCAGCGCAAGCACGACGGCACGCTGCCCGTCATCGGCGTCAACACGTTCCGCAACCCGCGCGGCGAAGACACCTCGGCCGCCCCGCTCGAGCTCGCCCGCGCGACCGAGGAGGAGAAGGAATCCCAGCTCGAGCGCGTCCGCGAGTTCCAGGAAAAGCACGCCGAGGACGCCCACGCAGCGCTGGCCGCCCTGCAGGAAACCGTCCGCTCCGGCGGCAACGCCTTCGCCGCCCTCATGGACGCCGCCCGCGTCTGCAGCCTCCAGCAGGTAACCGAGGCCTTCTTCGAAGTAGGCGGCCAATACCGCCGCAACGTCTAACCCCACCCACCACCCGCGGACCTCCCGCCACCGCCGCCAGCCACCACCACCCGCCACCCGCAAAACCTGTCACCTACGCCAGCGACACTGATAGACGATGTCGATGGCGTAGGTGACAGACTCCGTTTCGGGTCGATGGCGTAGCCGACAGGGGAAGGAGTGATCACATGGAGCCGCGCGATGACCTCGGGTACCCGGTCGCACTGGCGCGCCCGGCCCGCCGGGTCGTCTCCCTGGTCCCCTCGCTCACCGAGTCGGTCGCCGCCACCCGTCCGGACGCGCTGGCCGGGGCCACGATCTGGTGCACCCACCCGGCCGGCCTGGACGTGCCCCGGGTCCGCGGCACGAAGAACCCCGACCTCGCCGCGATCGCCGCCCTCAACCCCGACCTCGTCCTCGCCAACCAGGAGGAAAACCGCCGGGTCGACGTCGAGCGGCTCCGCGCGGCCGGGGTCACCGTGTGGGTAACCGTGATCAGAACCCTGGACGAGGCGTTCGCGTCGCTGCGCCGGATGTTCACCGACGCGCTCGGCTGGCCGGAACCGCCCTGGCTGGCCGAGGCGGAGCGGGCGTGGCGCGACCCCGCCCCGGCCCTCCGCATCCGGGCGGCGATCCCGATCTGGCGCGACCCGTGGATGGCGGTCGGCTCGGCCACCTTCACCGGCGACCTCGCCGCCCGCCTCGGCCTCGACAACGTCTACGCCGACGATCCCGAGCGCTACCCGCACATCGACCTCGACGACCTCAACGCCCGCGGGCCGGACCTCGTCGTGCTGCCCGACGAGCCCTACACGTTCACCGCCGACGACGGGCCGGAGATGTTCCCCCGCCAGCGGGTGGCCCTCGTCGAAGGGCGGAGCCTCACCTGGTACGGGCCATCGCTGGTCACCGCCAGAGCCCGGCTGGCCGGGCAGTTGGCCGAGGCTCGCTGATACCGTGCCCTCCATCAGCCACCCGATCGGGAGACCCCATGCTTGAGACCGAAGACCGAGCCGGCGTGACCGTGCTGCGGCTAAAGCACGGTAAGGTCAACGCGCTCGACACCGAGCTGCTGCGGGCGATCACGGCGGCGATGCAGGATCTCGATCCGACCGGCGCGGTGGTGATCACCGGGCACGGATCGGCGTTCTCGGCCGGCGTCGACCTGAAGCGAATCGTCGACGGCGGGCAGCCCTACGTTCGCGAGTTCCTGCCCGCCCTGACGGAGACGTTCCTGGCCGTGTTCAACCACCCGGGCCCGGCGGTGGCGGCCGTTAACGGCCACGCGATCGCCGGCGGCTGCGTGCTCGCGGCCGCCTGCGACGTCCGCCTGATGTCGGGCGGCCGGATCGGCCTGGCCGAGCTGAGCGTCGGGGTGCCCTTCCCGACCGTGGCGATGGAGATCATGCGGCACGCGGTCGGCCCGGCGGTGGGCAACCTGGTGCTCACCGCGCGGCTGCTCGACGCCGCCCAGGCGCAGTCGATCGGCCTCGTCCACGACGTCAAGGCGCCCGAGTCTCTCCTCGCCTCGGCCGTCGCCCAGGCCCAGTCCATGGCCACGACCCCGCCCGAGGTCTTCGCCCTCAGCAAGCGCCAGGTTCAGCTCCCGGCTCGGGCGGCGATGGACGGCCATGAGGCCGACGAGCAGGCGATCGCGACCAGCTGGGAATCGCTCGGCACCCGCGACGCCATCGCCGCCTACATGGCCGGCCTCGCGCGAACGGGCACCGCCCGCGAGTCGTAGCCCCGGTCTGCCCCGGCGTGGCGCCAGCCTCTTCACGCTGGTCCAGCTCGCAGTCGTTCAGTTAACGTGGCGGGGTCACCGTGCCTTGCCCCGGGAAGGAACCGCCGTCATGAGCGCCACCGAAGCTGCCAGGACCGACGCTGCCGCCGCCCCTTCATCAGACGAGCTGATCGCCCGCATCCGCGCACTGCAGCCGCTGATCGAGAAGAACGCCGCCCAGGGCGAGGCCGACCGGCGGGTGGTCGAGGAGTCCATCGCCGCGCTGACCGACGCGGGGGTCTTCAAGGTCGCCCAGCCGCTTCGGTACGGCGGCTACCAGACCTCGATGCGGACCATGCTCGACGTATCGGCCGCAGTCGCCGAGGCCGATGGCGGGACCGCCTGGGTGGTGGCGCTGTGCAACGTCTGCGCGTGGCTGACCGGCCTGTTCAGCGAGCAGGCGCAGGACGACGTGTGGGGCGGCAATCCGGATGCCAAGGTCTCCGGGGTGCTCACGCCGAGCGCGGAGGCGGTCAAGGTCGACGGCGGATTCCGGCTGACCGGCCGCTGGTTCTACAACTCCGGGTCGTGGCACGCGAGCTGGGCGATCCTCGGCTTCCCGATTCTTAACGACGACGGCCAGCTGATCGACCAGGGCCTCGCGCTGATCCCGTTCACCGACCTGGAGATCGAGGAGACCTGGTTCGTGGCCGGAATGAGCTCGTCCGGCTCCAACTGCCTGATCGCCGCCGACGTGTTCGTCCCCGAGCACCGGATCATGTCGGGCCTGGCCGCCATCGAGGGGAACTACCCGACCGAGCACACCGACGAGACGCTCTACCGGGCCGCGTTCGTCCCGGTGCTCGCCCTGGTGCTGGCGGGACCGCAGCTGGGGATGGGCCGCAAGGCCCTCGAGCTCGTCACCAAGAAGGCCGCGGGCAAGGCGATCGCCTACACCTTCTTCACCGCCCAGGCCGACTCGACCGCGTTCCAGCTCCAGCTGGCCGAGGCCGCGCTGATGATCGATACCGCCCACCTGCACGCGTACCGATCGGCCGACGACATCGACCAGGCGACCGCGGCCGGCGTCTACCCGGACACGCTGCTGCGGGCGCGGGTCCGGGCCGACACCGGCTGGGCGCTGCAGCACGTCACCAAGGCGATCGACATCCTGCTGTTCGCGCACGGGGCCGGAAGCTTCGCCCAGGTCAACCCGCTGCAGCGGATCTGGCGCGACTCGGCCGTGGCGGCCAGGCACGCGGTCACCCTGCCCGCCGTCAACCTCGAGATCTACGGCAAGGCCCTGCTCGGCCGCACCGACCAGATCACCCTGCTCATCTGAGTCGTGGACGCACCGTCAGTCGCGATGTATCTTGAAATTGTCCGTTCGGGTGCCCGGACCGACTGAACACGACCAGGCGGCTGCGGCTACGGGAAAGGCAAGACGGCTATGGTCGACGATCGCGTCGAGAACGCCAGGAGGCTGGCCGAGGAAGGCGACGGCCGGGCGGTGGCAGCGTTCCGCGCCATCGCGGCCGACAAATGGGCAGATGACGACGTCCGGCTGGAGGCGGCGCGCGAGCTGGCCGAGATCGACCCGCGAGCGGGGGCGGATGCCTGCCGCAGCATCGCGCTCGACGGGAGCGTCGACGACGACGTGCGCCTGGAGGCGGCCCGCGAGTTGACCGAGATCGACCCGCGAGCGGCGGCGGATGCCTGCTGCAGCCTGGCCCTCGACCAGGGGGTCGACGACGACGTGCGCTTGGAGGCGGCCAGGCTGGCCGAGGGCGACAGCCGGTGGGCGGCGGCGGCGTTCCGTGCCATCGCCGCCGACGAGGGCGTCGATGACGACGTGCGCGAAGAAGCGGCGCTAGCGCTAGCCGAAATCGGCTAAGACCCCCCTGACGTCCTGCAGCCCCCTCCATACACTGACTCCATGGCAAACCGCATCAGTGAGTTGGTCATCGACTGCGCCGACCCGGAGCGGCTCGCCGCCTTCTGGAGCGAGGTCCTCGGCTACGTCGAGCTCGGCCGTGAAGACGACGGCAGCATCGAGATCGGCCCGCCCGACGCCGGCTTCGGCGGCCTGCAGCCCACCCTTATCCTCAGCCCGAGCAGCGACCCCCGGACCGGCAAGCTCCGCCTGCACCTTGACGTCAACCCCACCGACCGCGACCAGGAAGCCGAGCTCGAGCGCCTCCTCGCCCTCGGCGCCAAGCCCGCCGACGTCGGCCAGACCGGCGCCGAGTCCTGGCACGTCCTCGCCGACCCGGAAGGCAACGAGTTCTGCCTCCTCCGCACCCGCCTCCAACCCGGCTGATCTCTGCCGCGGTGTGTCCGTATTCGTTCTGCGTTGTTGGCGAAGGCTGCCCCGAAGGAGTCGCCTCATGGTGACAAAGACACCCGCCCGCGCCGACCGCACCACCACCAACCGCAGCAGCGCCGGGCGGATCGTGCCGCTGTTCCGCCCCTACCGGCTCCAGGTGTCCGCCGTCATCGTCCTCATCGTGGTGACCTCGACGATCGGCATCATCAACCCGCTGCTGATCCAGGCGGTCTTCAACAAGGCCCTGTTCATCCCCGGCGGCCCCAACCTGCACCTGCTCTACGTGCTGGTAGGCGTCATGGCCCTGGTGCCGGTCGTCAACGGCGCCATCGGCATCCTGCAGACCTACGAGACCACCCGGGTCGGGCAGCAGGTCATGCGCGACCTCCGCAACCGGCTGTACGCGCACCTGGAGACGCTCCCGCTTTCCTTCTTCACCAACACGAAGACCGGCGAGATCCAGTCCCGCCTGCAGAACGACGTCGGCGGGGTCGAGACGGTGGTCACCAGCACCGCCTCGACGATCCTGGCCAACGTCGTCACGTTCATCTCCAGCATCGTCGCCATGATCATCATCAGCTGGCAGCTGACCCTCGTGGCGGTCATCACCGTGCCGGCGTTCTTCTGGCTGACCAAGGCGGTCGGCGACCGACGCCGCCAGGTGTCGCGGTCGACCCAGGAGTCGCTGGCGGCGATGAGCGCGATCACCGAGGAAACCCTCTCGGTCTCCGGCGTGCTGCTGGCCAAGGTGTTCGGCAACCAGGGCCGCGACATCGGCCGCTACCAGCAGGAGAACCAGCGCCTGGTCGGCCTCGAGGTCCGCCAGCAGATGATCGGCCAGGGCTTCTACGCCGTCGTGCAGTCCTTCCTGTCGATCACCCCGGCCCTGATCTACCTCACCGCGGGCCTGCTCATCGCGAACCATCACCCGGTCTCGGCCGGAACCATCGTGGCCTTCACCACGCTCCAGACGCGCCTGTACTTCCCGATCGGGCAGCTGCTGCAGGTCTCGGTCGAGCTGCGGTCATCGCTCGCCCTGTTCGACCGGGTCTTCGAGTACCTCGACGTCGTGCCCGACATTGTTGACGCCCCCGACGCGGTCGACCTCCCGGCGACCGAGGCCGGCGGCCAGGTGGCGCTGCGGGACGTCTACTTCCGCTACCCCGGTGTCCCGACGGACGCCTTGTCGGGCGTCAGCCTCGGAGCGAGTCCCGGTCACCTGGTTGCCCTCGTCGGGCCGAGCGGCGCCGGCAAGACCACCATCAGCTACTTGATCCCGCGCCTGTACGACGTCACCGCCGGCGCGGTCGAGGTGGACGGGGTCGACGTACGACACGCCCGCCAGGCTTCACTGGCCGCCGCCATCGGTTTCGTGACCCAGGAGAGCTACCTCTTCCACGACACCATCCTCGCCAACATCCGCTACGGGCGCCCGAGCGCATCACAGGAGGAAGTGGAGGAGGCAGCGCGGGCGGCGTACATCCACGACCGGATCATGGAATTCTCCGACGGCTACGACACCATCGTCGGGGAGCGCGGCTACCGCCTGTCGGGCGGGGAGAAGCAGCGCCTGGCCATCGCCCGCGTCCTGCTGCACGACCCGCGCATCCTCATCCTCGACGAGGCGACCTCCGCCCTGGACACCGCCAGCGAGCGCGAGGTCCAGAAAGCGCTGGACGCGCTGATGGGGTCGCGCACGACCATCGCCATCGCTCACCGGCTGTCCACCATCGTCAACGCGGACAGCATCTTCGTCATCGACGGCGGCCGGGTCGCGGAATCCGGCTCGCACCGCGATCTGCTGCGCGAGGGCGGGCTGTACGCGTCGCTATACACCGAGCAGTTCGAAGGCGGGCGCGTCCAGTGGCGCTGCCCCGACGGCGACATCATGACCGACGGAACGGTCCGCCCGCGCGAGCCCCAGCCAACGGAGACCTAGCGCCAACACGATCCGCCGCAAGCCGACACCGATCTCCAGGCGAAACCGACAGTCGGCAATAATCCAGGCATGCCCATTCTGGTCACCACCACTGTTCCGGTCGGCTCCCTCGCAGCGCGGCCCCAGCCCTCTTTGACGGCCGGCGACGGCGTGCTACTCCGGCCCTGGAGTCTCGACGACGCCCCGGCGGTGATGGACGCCTATCAGGATGAGGCGATCCAGCGCTGGCACGTGATGCGGGCGGACTCGCTGGCCGAGACGCAGGAGTGGATTGCGGGCTGGCAGGGCGGCTGGGCGGCGGAGACCAACGCGATCTGGGCAGCGGTTGACGCGGATAGCGGCACGCTGCTCGGTCGGGCCGGACTGAAGCACCTGAAGTTCTCCGACGGCACCGCCGACGTCGCCTACTGGACCGTCCCCGCCGCCCGGGGAAGGGGCGTGGCTCCCCGGGCGGTCAACGCGATGGCGTCCTGGGCGTTCGAGGCCGGCTTCCACCGGCTCGACCTCGAACACGCGGTTGCCAACACCGCGTCGTGCCGGGTGGCCGAGAAGACCGGCTTCGCCGCCGAGGGCGTGCGCCGCAGCGCCTGGCTCCTGACCGACGGCCGGTGCGACGTGCACGCGCACGCGCGCCTGCGCTGAGACTTATGCCAAGTCCGTATCAGGGCCGTCACCCCAGCGGCTCCAACCGCGCCGCCACCCGATCCACCAGAGCCGAGGCGATCTCCTCCGGCACCGGCACGTTCGACCCCTCAAAGCCCCGGAACGGCCGAAACGATCCCAGCACCGCATCCGCTTCCAACTCCGACCGAAGCAACGGTGGCTGCACCTGGTAATCAAACCGAATGTCCGTCCGCCACCGGAAATGCCGCGCCTCCGGCGCCTCAGAAGCCTCCGCCGCATGCTCGTACGTCGGCGAGGTAATCGTCGCCACGTAGTAAATGCCCGGGTCCTTCGGCCCCACGACCTGCAGCCACACCCGGTCCCCGACCGCCATCTGATCCCGGAAGTGCGGCGTCCCCCACCACTGCGACCTAGACGACGCGACGGCCGCCTCCAAGTCGTAGTGCCGCGGGTTGCCCTCGAAGATCCAGTCCGCCATGGCTCCACAGCGTAGCCCGAAGAACACCGAGGGCTATGGACGACCGGCTCACTGCAAAGCGAGCAACTCCGCCGCGCGCTCGTAGTCCCGCCGCCAGTCCCCGGACGGGGTGAGGATCACCCGCTCGGCGCCGGCCTCGGCGTAGGCGGCGAGCTGGGCGGCCGCCTTCCCCGGGTCGGCGTCGAGGACCGGGCCGACGACGGTCAGCCGCGGCACCGGACGCCCGTACCCGGCCGCAAGTTCACCGAGCACCGACAGGCGAGACGCCACCTCCTCCGGCCGCAGCCCGATGGAGATCCACCCGTCGCCGAAGGCGGCGGCCCGTCGCATCGCCCGCTCGCCGTCGCCCGCGATCAGCACCGGCGGCATGACCGCGCCAGGGGAGAGGGTGACCTCGAGCCCGTCCCCGAGCACGGCCGTCTGCCCGGTGACCAGCGCCGGAAGCACCCGCAGGTACTCGTCGGTCCGGCGGCCCCGGTCGGCGAACGACATCCCGGCCGCGCGCCAGCCGATGTCCCCGTGCACCGGGTTGCCGGTGCCCACGCCCGAGCGCGAGCCGGTTGCCGGAGACGTACTGCAGGGAGCTGATCTGCTTGGCCGCCCAGGCCGGCGGCCGGAGCGCGAGCAGCATCACCCCGTAGCCGATCGTGATCCGCTCGGTCACCGCCGCCGCGGTCGCGAGCACCACCGAGGCGTCGAGCATCGGGGCGCTCGCGATCAGGTGGTCGGTCGTCCACACCGAGTCGAGCCCAGTCTCCTCCGCAAACCGCGCGCTGGCCCGGATATCGCCGATGATCGGGTGCGCCGGATCGGGGGTGGAAGCCGGCAGGATCACGCCTATTTTGATCGCCACGCCCGCTGGCAACGCGGGCCCCAGACCGCGCTGTTCCCGGGGTCATGCCAATCGATACTCAGTATCTATATGATGGAACTAAGTTCCTTTCAGCGCGGGCGGGGTGAGACCGAGTGAGCAAGCAGTCGGCGCGTGACCGGCTCGCCGAGGCCGCGTTCGCCTTGTTCGCCGAGCGCGGGTACGAGCAGACCAGCATCGATGACATCACCGAGCGGGCCGGCCTCGGCCGGACCACGTTCTTCCGGCACTACCGGTCCAAGGAAGACGTCATCTTCCCCGATCACGACCTGCTGCTGGCGCAGATCGGCGAGCGGCTGCGGACCTCGAGCGACGGCACCGCCCTGCTCGCGGTCTCGGACGCGGTCCGCCTGGTGCTCAAGCACTACGTCGAGGAGGGCGACCTCGCCCGCCGCCGGTACGCGCTCACCAGCGGGGTGCCCGCCCTCCGCGACCGCGAGATCGCCAGCGTCGCCCGCTACCAGCGGCTGTTCCGCGAGTTCATCGCCGACTGGATGGGCGACCCGGCCGAGCCGGCCCCGCTGCGGGCCGAGCTGATGGCGGCGGCCGTGGTCGCCGCCCACAACCACGTGCTCCGGCGCTGGCTCCGCGGCGAGAGCCCCGACCCGATGGCCGAAGTTGACCAGGCCCTGCGCCAGGTCATCGAGCTGTTCACGACGGCCGGCGGAGATCCCGGCGGTCGGCGCCGACGGGACCACGATCGTCGCCTTCCGCACCGGCCAGGACATCGAGGCGTTGCTGCCCGGCCCTGCGGCGCCTCGCTGATAACGTCCCGTCGGGCTCTCCCTAAGAACTCTCAACCCCCCAGTTTTTCGAACGGACCGTGGCGACTCCGGACGGCAGCCATCGACCTGGCAGGCGGGGCAACGGTCCGTTCGGGCAAAACGATTTTGATCTTCTCGTCGGACGTAAGGCGCTGAATGAACGATCGGGCGAGCATGACCGAGGCCCTGCGGCGGTTCAACCGGATCGCCGTCCCGCTCGACGGGCGGCGGGCGGCGGCGGTGGCGATCGCCGTCTCCGACGACGGCTTCGTGCTCACCCGGCGGGCCTCGAAACTGCGGGCCCACGGCGGGCAGTTCGCGCTGCCGGGCGGCCGCCTCGACCCGGGCGAGGACGCGGTCGACGCCGCCCTGCGCGAGCTGCACGAGGAGGTCGGCGCCAGCGCCGACCGGTCGGATGCGCTGGGCGTGCTCGATGACTACCCGACCAGGTCCGGCTACGTCATCACGCCGGTCGTGGTCTGGCTGAGCGCCGGCCGGCAGCTGGTGGCCAACCCGGACGAGGTCGCCGAGCTGTACCAGATCCCGCTGGCCAGCCTGGACGTGACGCCCCGGTTCATCGCCATCCCCGAGTCGGACCGCCCGGTCATCCAGCTGCCGCTGGTGGGTCACTTCGTGCACGCCCCCACCGCCGCCGTGCTGTACCAGTTCCGCGAGGTGGCCTTGCACAGCCGCGGGACGCGGGTCGCCCACCTGGAGCAGCCGGTTTTCGCCTGGCGCTAACGTACCTATAGGACCCGGACAAGGCTGGAGTTGACATGCCGGTAGAGAGACTGCTTCCCGACTCGGACGCCGAGGACCTGCTTGCCCTCGTCCGCGAGATCGCCGACGACCGAGCTCAAGCCGATCGCGAGCGAGTACGAGGCGGCGAACCGGTTTCCCCGCGAGCAGTTCCGGCTGCTGGGCCGGAGCGGGCTGCTCGGCCTGCCGTACCCGGAGAAGTGGGGCGGCAGCGCGGTCAGCTACGAGGTCTACCTGCAGGTGCTCGAGGAGATCGCGGCGGCCTGGATGACGGTCGGGGTCGGGCTGTCGGTGCACACGATGTCGTGCTACCCGCTGGCCAGCTTCGGCACCGACGAGCAGCGCGGCGAGTGGCTGCCGGAGATGCTCGAGGGCAGCCTGCTCGGCGCGTACGCGCTGTCGGAGCCGCAGGCCGGTTCTGACGCGGCCGCGCTGTCCGCCCGCGCGACCGTGGACGGCGACGACTACCTGGTCAGCGGCACGAAGGCCTGGATCACCCACGCCGGGCAGGCCGACTTCTACACGCTCATGGTCCGCACCAGCGACGACCGCAGCCGCGGCGTCAGCTGCCTGCTGGCCGACGCGTCGACCCCCGGCCTGACCGCCGCCGCCCCCGAGCACAAGATGGGCCTGACCGGCTCGCCGACCGCGCAGATCCTGCTCGACCAGGCGCGGGTGCCGGTGCGCCGCCGGATCGGGGCCGAGGGCGACGGGCTCAAGTTCGCCCTCGACGCGCTCAACTCCGGACGGCTCGGCATCGCCGCCTGCGCCGTCGGCCTCGCCCAGGCGGCGCTGGACGAGGCGGTCGCCTGGGCGAAGCAGCGCACCCAGTTCGGCAAGCCGATCATCGACTTCCAGGGGCTGGAGTTCCTGCTGGCCGACATGGCGGCCGGGGTCGAGTCCGCCCGCGCGACCTACCTGGACGCCGCCCGCCGCCGGGACCGGGGCATGGAGTTCCGCCGCCAGGCGTCGATCGCCAAGCTGGTGGCGACCGACATGGCGATGCGGGTGACGACCGACGCGGTCCAGGTGCTCGGCGGCTACGGCTACACCCGCGACTTCCCGGTCGAGCGGTACATGCGCGAGGCGAAGGTGCCGCAGATCTTCGAGGGCACCAACCAGATCCAGCGCATGGTCATCGCCCGAGACCTGCGCAAGGGCTGAAACTAGGGCTCTAACCTGTGGATTCTCGGACGGTATGGACGTCCAACGGGCCGCCGGACCGTCAGTCTGGCGGCCCGTTCCCGTGTCCTGATTGTCCTGTTCGTGCCGGTTATTTCAGCCGTGGCCTCGAATCTTGCTGATCAGGGGATGTGAGGACTATCCGCTGGCATGCATACAGGCACATGCCCTCGAACGCCGACGGTTAGTTCTTGATCGATGAAGCTTCCTGTTCCTGCCTCATGAGCCGGAACGTGAGGAGGAGACGGAACTGCCAGTAGGCGGCATCACCGTGACCATCACGGACCTCGGTCTGGGTTGCGACTGGGTCGTAACGGGCGAAGTCCAGGATTCGGGTCTGGCCGCATAGCACCCGCTTGGGTTCAGTAGATGAGTAGTGGAGCTGGCGGTCAGCGTAACCGCTCCCACCGGTCCCGTCCGTATGCGCTGGTCAACGGCGTGTGTCTCGGCGAAGGGGAGTGGTCTGTAAAAAACCGTCGGCTCAGCCTACGTTGGTTCGAACCCAGCATCTGACACATCACCTGCCACCACCTGCGGAAACGGCCCGTTAGCTTCGCATGCGCGGCTATACGGGCCGTTTTTTCTGTATCCCGGCGTGTGTCACCTTGTCGCGCTGTAGACCGCTGTGTCGCGGTGTGCACGGACGTATAGCGGACGGGTTTCGTGCCGGTAGGACGGTCGGTGTAACCGCTGGGCTTTCCACGGACGGCCACGGACGGGCCGCGCTGGCGCCTCATACCGGCTTGACGTGCGGCGCCGCGCTGGGTGTGCACCCCTGTGTGCCCGAGGGGTGGCGCGGTGGGGTTCCCCAGGGCGGGCGGGAGAGGCGGGCGCGCTGATAGCCGGGTGCGCCCGGCGTGACGGCGTTCCCAGGAGCCGTGCCGGGATCACCGCGAACCCTGACGGCTCATCGTGTCTGGTGCTCGAGTTCTGCGAGCCTGGCCCTTACCTGGTCTCCTAGCTCGGTCAGCACGTCAATCTGTGCTGGGGTGGCGTGGTCGATCAGCACGTTGCGTATGTCGGCCACGTGGAGCGGGGCCGCTTGCTCGATCAGGGCGCGGCCTCGCTCGGTGATGACGACGACGGCGCCGCGCTGGTCGGTTGGGCAGGGCTCGCGGCGGATGAGGCCTCGGTTCTGCATCCGGGTCAGGTGCTGCGACAGGCGGCCTTTCTCCCAGCGCAGCAGCCTCCCGAGGGCATTTGACCTCATGCGCCCTTCGGGTGCTTCGGACAGGTGGGCCAGTACCTCGTAGTCGGCCGAGGACATTCCGCTGTGGGCGCGCAGCTGCCGCTCGAGGTACTCGGAAAGCCCCTCCTGCATGGTCACGAAACTGCGCCAGGCTCGCTGTTCGCGTTCGTCCAGCCATCGCGGTCCATCCATGCACGCCATCCTACCGTGTTGGTTGACCTGTGAACCAACACGTGCGTACAGTTTGGTTAACAGCTCAACCAAAATACTCAGACAGAAGAAGCAACCCCGGCGCGGTGCCGAGGTCAGGTCGAAAGGACCAAGACAATGGCTAGTGAATCTTCGCAGGTGCTGAGCCCGCCGGGCGGCCGGGAGTCGGCCAGCCCGCCCCGGCGCCTGCCGGGCGTCAGGTTCTGGGCGTGGGTGGCGATCCTAGCGCAGGTGGTGTTCGTGGCGACCTGGGTCGCGGCTGGCTTCTGGCAGGGGCCCCGGTACAGCCCGATGGCCGATTCCATCAGCGACATGTACGCGGTCGGGGTGCCGCACGCGGGCTTCCTGGTGCAGGTGTTCACGGACGCCGGTGCGGCGACGATCCTGTTCGCGCTGCTTTCCGTGTGGCCGACGCTGCGCGGCGGCGGGCGGGCGGCCGGAGTGGGCTCGGTCCTGCTCGCCCTGTCCGCCGCCGGACTCGGCAACCTGCTGAGCCCCGCCGAACGGCTGGCTTGCAGGATCAGCGACCCTGGGTGCACCACCGCCCTGCAGCTGTCGAACTCCGGCGGCAAGCTGGACTCCATCCTCACCACGGGGGGCGCGGTGCTGCTGGTGATAGCGGGCTTCCTGCTCGCCGCCGCCATGCGCCGCATTCCCAGCTGGCGGGCGTGGGTCCGGCCGGTCCGCTGGACGACGGCGCTGATCTTCCTGCTCCTCGTTGGTGATGCCCTGACCGGCGGCTCCGGGTACAGCGGCCTGTTCGAGCGCGTGTTCGCCGCCGTCGCCGCCGCCGCGCTCGCGGCGCTCGCGGTCGGCGTCCTGCGGCGATCCCGGACCTAAGGGCGCCCGCAGACAACCTCCCCCAGACCCGGCAAACCGGCAAGCAGCGCTCCAGGGTGCCCTTGAGCCTGGAGCGCTGCCGGATCCGGCGTCCTGTCGGACCCTGTGCTGTGCCAAAAACCCTGCACATGGTCTGATCTGCTGCTTTACGCCCTGCGCTCGGCGAGACCTGCACGTCGCCGGCGGAGCGCGCTGGGCCTGACCCCGGCACAAACGGCACGAGCCAAAGACCAACAACCAGGAAGAGAGTGGTCGGGCAGTCAACCCCTTCTGCCTCGACTACGGAAAGTCCTATTCAAACTACGGAAAGAGAGTACTCATCATGAGCAGCATCAGCTTCATCGGCCTCGGGGGCATGGCCCGCGCCATAGCCGCCCGCGCGGTCGAGGGCGGCAACGCCGTCGAGGTCACCGGCCGTGACGCGGCCAAGGCCAAGGACCTGGCCGTCGCGCTCGGCGGCGGCGCCACGGCCGGGACATTCGGCACCGTCCCGGCCGGCGACATCGTCATCCTCGCCGTGCCGTACGCCAGCGCCGTGCCGGTCGTCGCCCAGTACGGCGAAGCCCTGGCCGGCAAGGTCATCATCGACATCTCCAACACCTTCAACGCCGACGCCACCAGCCTGGTCACCCCTGACGGCTCTTCCGGCGCGCAGGAGATCGCCAACGCCGTCCCGGCCAGCGCGCACGTCGTGAAGGCGTTCAACACCGTCTTCGGCCACGTCCTGGCTCAGGGCCGCCCGCTGGACGTTCTCTTGGCCGGCGACGACGCGCGGGCAAAGGCCAGCGTGTCGGCGTTCATCGAGAGCCTCGGGCTGCGCCCGCTTGATGTCGGCGGCCTGGAGACGGCGCACTGGCTGGAAGGAGCGGGCCCGCTGATGATGGGCCTGGCCCGCCACGGCGCAGGGTTCAACATCGACCTCGCCGTCAACGTCTCTGGCTGAGCGCGCCCGCACGCCCACTTCCCGCGCCACATCACTCACAAGGAGCAGCAGCATGCGCGTTTTCGTCACTGGCGGGACCGGCCATACCGGTTCCTACATCATCCCCGAGCTCATCGCCGCCGGGCACGAGGTCACCGGCCTGGCCCACCGGATCGCAACGAGTCCGGCAAATGATAGGGATACGGCTCTTCTGGAGGGACGCTGAGAATATGACGACTGTGGGATTCATCGGAAGCGGACAGATCGGCAGTGCCATCGCGCGGCTCGCCATCGAGGCCGGGCACCAGGTCGTGCTCAGCAACTCGCGCGGTCCCGAAACGCTCGCGGACGCGGCCGCGGAACTGGGGCCGCGGGCGTCCGCGGCGAGGAGCGGGGAGGCCGCGGCGGCCGGTGACATCGTCGTGGTCGCGGTGCCGGTCAAGGCCTTCCCCGACTTGCCCGCCGCGCCACTGGCCGGGAAGACGGTCATCGACACGTGCAACTACGGCCCCGAGCGTGACGGCCACATCCCCGAGCTCGACAGCGAGTCGCTCACCTCGAGCGAGCTGCTGCTGCGGTACATCCCGGACGCCATGCTCGTGAAGGCGTTCAACAACATCTTCTTCAAGCACCTGCTGTCACTCGCCCGCCCGGCGGCGGCGGCCGACCGCTCCTACCTGCCGATCGCCGGCGACTGCGCGCCGGCGAAGGCGGCGGTGACCGAATTCATCGACTCCATCGGGTACAGCGTCGTGGACGCGGGACCGCTGGCCGAGAGCTGGCGGCAGGCGACGGGCACGCCGGTGTGGGGAACCCCGTACGGGCCTTACTCGGACGAGAAGGGCCAGCCGGTCGGCGAGGACGCCATCCGCGCGGCACTGGCCACCGCAACGCGGTAACCGCAAGCTGGCGCGGGCCGCGGTATGGTCCGGCCGTGTTATGGCTCCGTCCGGTAGGCGTCGGGCGGGGCCATAACGCAAACTCGTTGCCGTCCGGATCCGCGAGGATGTGCCATGTCCAGCAAGACCGTCGTGTCGCGGTGTCCACGGACGCATGGCGGACGGGATTTGTGCCCTGGAACGGTCGGTGCGCACCGTCGGCTGTTTTACGGACGACCACGGACGGGACGCGGTGGCAGCGCGTTTCTCGGCCGCCACCGTAGCCCTCGCCGCCCTGCCGCTCATCCTGTCCCACCGCCGCGCACCCGCCCCCCAGTCACCCCGAAAGTGCCGCCAGCCCCAGGAGGCCCGGGCGGCGTACACCACGGGCCCGGCGGCCTCGCCCGGCCCTGTCTGAGGCATATGGGGCAAGAATTGATTTGTGTTTAATTAAATTATTTCTTGCCATACATCGGTTATTGACGGATTTCCTGCGACGGCACACGATTGCAAGGTCATGTCGTAGCCCCGTGAGTCGCCCCTGTGAGCAGGTGGTCCACGCGCGCGCAGGAGCGGACTCCCGTACCGGTTCACAAGACCGGGGAAGGCGAGCCTCTTAATGCGGCTTTCTAGACAGAACGTTCGCTTCAAGCTCCTGATCGCCGGTGCGCTACTGACCCTTCCGGTCGGGCTGATCGCCGTCTCTGGCGGCGCGCAGGCCGCCCCCGCGCATGCCACGGCCGCGGCGGGCACCGCGCGGGCGGCCAAGGTCACCTCGGCCAGCCTCGGCACCTTCAGGCCGACCTTCACCGGCCCGGCCGCCACTGGCTGCGCATCCGGCTGTGACCTGCTCACCGGCCCGACGGTGACGCCCAGCACCCGCTCCTTCAGGCTCGGCCCGGACGGCAAGCCCGCCGCGGCCGCCGTGAGCGCGGTGAATGCCACCCGGCCCAACATGGCCAAGGTCTCCGCCGGGGAGCTCGCGCGGGGAACCGCCATCCTGGCCGGCCTGCCCAAGCAGCAGACAGTGGCAGCGCGGGCGCGCGCCGCCGACCCGGCGCCGGCGTCGGTCTCCACCGCCGCCATCAGCCGGGACAGCGGCGGCGCGAGGGGCGTTGTCGGGCTTGACGCCGTGGACAGCGCGACCCAGCCGACCGTCCCGGCGGGTCCCGTCGCGGACATCGAGCCGCCCGACCAGGGCCTGTGCGCGGGCAACGGCTCGGTCGTGGAGGACAACAACATCGGCCAGATCCTCGTCTACAACAACGCCCTGCGCCGCCAGTCCGCCGTCATCCCGCTGGACACGATCATGGGCCTGACCGCCAAGGGCTGGTCAAGTGGCGGCGACATCTCGTGCACCTACGACTACAACAACGGCGGGCACTGGTTCTTCACCGAATTCGCCTCCGCGTCCACTGAAGCGAGCGGCGGCCCCTTCACCGGCTGCTTCAACGCTGTAGCGAGCACCTGCTTCGAGGCGATCGCGGTCACCCAGGGCAACAGCCCGTACGGCCCGTACAACGTGTACTACCTGAACGCGAACTACAACCCGGCCGAGCCGGGCGCGCCGTTCCTGCTCAACGACTTCACCAAGATCGGCCTCACCCGCGACGCGTTCCTGCTGTTCTATGACGAGTTCCCGCTGTCGACGCCGGGCATTGGCGGCGGCGCCTTCAACGGCGCGCAGCAGTACGCCTTCGACAAGGACGCCATGGAGGCGGGCGCCCCCGTCGCCCTGCGCGGCGGGGCACCCAACCCGAGGTTCAGGGTCGCCATCGAGAACATGGGCACGCTGGCGACCCCCGACGGCACCTGCGCGTCGGACAACACCTTCCACAGCCCCGGCATCACCTGCTGGTTCTCCGTCATCCCGGCCAACCCGCCGGACCCGAGCCAGTTCGACAACGCTCACGGCGGCTCCGGCTTCATGCTCGACTCGCTGGACTTCTACGGCAGCGGCGACACGCGGATCGCGGCCTTCGACTGGACCGGCCTGTCCAGCCTCAACGGCACCGGCGACGGCGTGCGGTTCGGTGGCCAGCTGTTCTCCGGCACCGGCTTCTACGAGGACTTCGGCCTAGTCGCCCCGCAGAAGGCAGGGCCGATCCCGCTCGGCGACGAGTGCGGCGCGGCGGGGTGGAGCGTGCCACCCAGCCCCGGCGGCACCGCCCCGGCGAGCTGCCCCGAGGGCGGCATCGAGACCAACGGCGACAACTTCACCCAGGTCAGCCAGGCCCAGGGTGAACTCTGGGGACCGCTGTCGACCGAGGTCACCCAGTCCTTCCGGAGCGGGAACGAGACACACCTGGGCGCGCTGTACTTCGTCGTCGGGACCGGCACCTTCGACCGGTTCGGCGTGTTCAGCCTGACCAGCTCGGCGTACGTCTCCCCGGCCCACGAGGACCTGTCGATGCCGGTCATGGCCGGCTCCGATGACGGTGGTGCGATCCTCGCGTTCACCCTCACCGGCAATGGCGGCCCCACCGGCGCCGACGGCGGCGGCTACTTCCCGAGCACGGCCTTCGCCCGGCTGGGCGCGTTCTCCGGCGGCATCAGCGGCCCGGTCCACATCGCGGACCTCGGCCAGGACCCGCAGGACGGCTTCACCGAGTACTTGGGCTTCCCCGGCCCCACCAGCCCGCGCTGGGGTGACTACAGTGCCGCGGTCTACGACGCGGGCACCGGCCAGGTCTACTTCGCCAACGAGTACATCCCCTACCCGTCCTGCACCGGCCCGGCGTTCACCCTCACCGTGCCCACCTGCGGCGGCACACGGGATGGCAACGCCAACTGGGGCACCTCCGTCAACTCTGTCACCCCCTAACGCCCGTAGCCCCTCACAACCGTTAACAGAACGGGCAGTGGCCGGTCCGGTGCCGGACCGGCCACTGCCCGTTCGGCGCGGTCAGGAACCCGTCAGGTAGCTCGCACCGAGCCAGCCCGGTACATCGGGGCGGAACACGCGTCCGGGACCATCTGCGGATGCGCCGGTACGGGCCGGTAGTGGAGAACAGGCGGGTCAGGCGGTCCGGCCCGACGGGCTTGTCGGTCAGGGTGGGGAACACGTACCCGGTCTCCGCCCACCTGGCCCCTGCGGCGTCCCTGTCGGCCAGTTGCCGTGCCTTGTGCCCGCGTAGACGAGGGTGGCCGACGCCTCAGCCTGATGGCGATCGAGCGCTACTCGCAGCTCTCTGTCATCGCTGACGGCCGAGGGCGTCGGCGAGTTCCTGCCAGGTCGCGGCCCACAGGTGAAACCTGTCGGCGACCTGGACCGCGTCCGGTGCCCCGGTCCTGGCTCCGTCGGCGTACGAGCCGGCGCGGTCCCTGCAGATGACCTCGACCCCGGGGTGGGCGGCCAGCCAGTCGGCCAGGGGCCGGGCGTCGCGCCCTTCGAGGAGGTCCAGCGGGGCGCCGGTCTCGACGTCGATGATCAGCGTGCCGTAGTGCTGGCCGCGCCGGGTCGCGAAGTCGTCGACCCCGAGGACCCGAGGTCACGCCGCTGCCGGGTCCGGGGTGGCCATGACCAGCCGGATCATGACCTGGCGGGACGCGGGGACGGCCAGGCCGGAGGCCAGCCGGGATCCCGCCCGCCCGGCGAGCGCGACCGCGATGCTGGCGAGCACGCCGGACAGCAGCGGCGTCTTCCGTGCGTAGCGGCTGGTCAGCCCGTCGACCTGCTCGGCGAACGTCCTGGCCTTGCACGCGGGGGACGGGCAGAAGAACCGCCGCGCGGTCAGCAAGATCACTGCCTGCCGCCCGCCGATGGCGGCGTCGGCCAGCGTCCTGGCATAACGGCTGTGAACCTGGCCCGACACCGTGCCGCACGCCGGGCAGGCCGCCGTGGCGGCCCTCGCCCTGGCCGCCAGGAGCAGCAGCCCGGCCGCCGCCGTGACCTCCTCGACGATCACCCCGGCCAGGTGCGGAAGCAGAACGCCCAGGTCAACCGAACCAGGGCATGACAAGAACGCGCCGCCTTGCGACAATGACACCACGGACTCCTGGAAGAACAGCAGGCTTAGACAACCGCTGGACTACCAGGAGTCCTCTCATTTCACACTGTGGTGAGATCATCACGAATATAGAAGGCCATGGGCAGGGCAGGCCGCTTCACGAAATTGGGGCCAGATCCCAGAACTGACGAACATCAACCTCGCCGGATCGCGGGTGCGGTCGCCAGTCACGAACAAGTGCGGTCGCTATACACGAACAGAGCCACCATGGCGCCCCACCCGCCCGGCTTCGGCCGCCACAGGCCCAGCCGCCCGCCCGTCCACCTGTGCAGGCGGCGATGGGCGATCCAGGCAAGCCGGATGAACCAGCGGGGCGGCAGCGGTGCCCTGGCGGGCTTCGGGTCAGGCATGATTCGGCACTCCGTGCTGTCGGCCCGGCTAGCCGGTGAGGCTGCCGAGGGTTACCGTCACGGTCGACGTGGCGCCGTCACGGGATACCTGTGCCTGCACGCGGTCGCCGGGCTTGCGCGCGGCCAGCACCGACTGCAGAGCAGCGAGGGAGGCAGTCGGCTGCCCGGCCAGGGCCGTGATGATGTCGCCGGACTGGATTCCGGCTTTGGCGGCCGCGCCGCCCGGGGTGACGGCGAGCACGCCGATCCCGGCGGGCTGGCCGCTGGCGTCGGCGACGGTCTGCGCGCCGATGCCAAGCGAGGCCCGGCCGGAGCTGGTGACCTTCCCGGTGGCGACCAGCTGGGCTGCGATGCCGGTGATCGTGTCGCTGGGGATCGCGAACCCGATTCCTGCTGCGGCGCCGCCTATCTGCGGGTCGGCCGCGGCCAGCGTCGGGATGCCGATCACCTGCCCGGCCAGGTTCACGAGGGCGCCGCCGCTGTTGCCGGGGTTGATCGCCGCGCTGGTCTGGATCGCGCTGATGAGGACCGCGGAGCTGCCCTGGCCCTCGGACACGGTCCGTCCGGTGGCGGAGACGATGCCGTCGGTCACGGTCCCGGTCAGGCCGAGCGGGTTCCCCATGGCCAGCACGATCTCGCCCACGCGCACCGAGGCCGAGCGGCCGAACGACGCGGGGTGCAGCGACCCGGCCCCGGTACGCACCCTGATCACGGCCAGGTCGTCGGGCGCGAACACGCCCACGACCGAAGCGACCAGCGGCTTGCCGCCGCTGGCCAGGCCAACCTGCAGTGTGGTGGCGGTGCCGACCACGTGGGCGTTGGTGACAATGTCCCCCTTAGTGTCGTACACCACCCCGGACCCGGACCCCTCGCTCGTCGAGATCTGCACGACCGAGGGCAGGACCCGGCCGACGACCTGCTCATACTGTTGCTCCAGGGAAGAGGCGGCCCCCGACGGAGGCACCGCAGAGGACGAGGCAGCAGAGGCAGCAGCCACGGAGGAGGGGCTCGAGGACGCGCCCGACCCGCTTCCGCCAGCGCTGGTGCAGGCCACCGCGCTCAGGACGACCAGAGTGACTCCCGCCCCGCTCAGCCGCCGGCCGGCCGCGAGACGCCACCGCCGGGCGGGCGTCGACGCGCCGCTTTCCTTGCTGCCCGGCACGTGGCCGCCATTCATGTCGATGCTCATCCCGGCTCTCCTGTCCGCTCATCACGCCGCCGTGACTAGGCCTATCGCGGCCTCCGGGATCCCTGTAGGGCCATTAGTCCCAGATACAGGCATGAACCGCCCCAAAACGGCAAACACGTGACCATCAGCAACCTGGACGGGGACTGACGCCCCCTGCTGGCCTGCATGATGCCGCCAATGCTGGGAGCATGAGGAGGCTGCTGATCACCCGGCTGGCCGTGGCCGCCGCCATCGCGGCGGGGCTGGCGGGCTGCGGCGGCACGCAACCCGGCAGGCAGGCGACTCCAACGGCCACCGGCCCGTGAATGGCGACGCCCGCCTCGCCGCCGGCCGCGAGCTGCCCGGCCCGGTCCTCGCCCAGCCCTCCGGCTACGAGACCGGTCACGAGCCCGGCAGCGCCCGGCACACGCCCGGTCACCGGCTGGCTTGCCGGGAAGGACTGGGCCGTCATCCCACCAGCCGACGCGTCGTCGCGCTGACCTTCTGCGCGGGCGCCAACGCCGACGCTGTCCCGTCCATCCTGGCCGCCCTGCGGCGTGAGGGCGTCCCGGCCAACTTCTTCCTGATCAGGAACTTCGTCCGCGACTTCCCCGCCGCCGCCCGGTCGATCGCGGCGGCAGGCTTCCGGATCGGCGACCACACCGTCAGCCACCCGTACCTCACCCGGCTCAGCAACGAGGCAGTGCGGCAGGAGAGCCTCGGCGCCGCACGGCAGATCACCGCCGTGACTGCCACTCGGCGAGATCGTACTCTTGCACGTCGGGTCCAACCCCGACGATCACACCACGCGCGACGCCGACGCCCTGGCCCCAGGTGATCAGCGGGCTGCGCGCCCACGGCTACTCGTTCGTGACCCTCGACGCGCTCACCGGCTGAGCCGACGCCGCGGCCACAGGGCGGGGCTAGTTCCAGGCGGAGGGAG
>CAWIIX010000015.1:0-290083 GCA_963836195.1 uncultured Actinomycetota bacterium
GTCCGGTAGCCCGGGTCCTTCGTGTCGCCCGCGACGCAACCCCGGGTGACCTCATCCTGCGCCCAGGTCGCGAGGCCCTGGTCGGCCGCCATCGACGCCTGCCACGCCATCGTGAGGTCGCTCAGCAGCGCTGGCGGCAGCGCCGCCCGGCCCTGCATGGTCGCCAGGCTGGCGAGCAGCGCCCGCCGGGAGCTCACCGCGCGGCTGAAGACCGCGGCGTCGCCGTCCAGGTTCGGCCCGCAGCGGTAGACATCGTTATAGGCGTTGTTGATCGCCGTGCGATCGGTGACGCTGCTGGCCAGCATCCCGGCGACGGTCGACGCGGCCCGCCGCTCGGAGACCGCCGCCGATGAGACGGACGCGGACGGCGACGGCGAGGCGGATGCTGGCGCGGTCGGCGAGCTCGCGGCAACCGAGGCGGTCGGGGTCGTCGACGTGGTGGAGCTGGCGGCCTCGTTGATCGTCTCGTGGTGGCTGAACGGGTGCAGCACGAGCACGATCGCCACCACCGCGACCGCCGCCACGGCGGCCAGACCCGACCAGAGCAGCGGCGCGCGGGACCGCCGGTCGCCGCCTCCCGGGCGGCGCGGAGGCCCAGGCGGGGCCGGCTGCCCGGACGGGCCGCTGGCCGGAGCCGGCTGGAACGGTTGACGGTACGGCGGCTGGTAGCCGGGGCCCGGGTACGGCATCGGCTGCAGCTGGTAGCCGGGGGACTGGTACGGCTGAGGCTGCTGGGCGTCCGGCTGGTACACCGGGGGCGGGCTCGCGAGCTGCTGATTCGCAGTCGGCGGACTAGCCGGAGGCTGGAACGGGCTGCGCGGTTCGGTGGGGCTGTACCAATCGCTCCATTCGTTCCGCGGCGGGGAGTCCGGCCCGGCAATGGGCGCCACGCTCGGCAGGCCGACCTCGGTGAAACCCGGCCCGCTATGCTCCCCCTGGTGCTGGTGCTGGTGCTGGTGCTGGTGCTGGTGCTGGTGCTGGTGCCTGCGTGACTCCGGGTACAGGTCCAGGTCCGGCTCCGGGTGCAGGAGCCTCGGCCGCCGGGGGCTCGTCGATGACGCGCTGCCCGCACCTGACGCAGAACCTCGCACCCGAGCGCAGCCCCGTCCCGCATCTGCCGCACCAGCGGCTCAGCTCTGCCACCGCACCACCGCCCACCTTTTCGACTCAGCGTATGGGAGCGTTCTCCGGCTGCCAAGGGGAGCGCGACGCACTGACCGCGCTGCCCCGCGTCGGCGCCGGGACGATCCGTCGCGGTCGCAACCGAGGTCGTGCGGCGGTCGCCAACGCGGTCGGTCCGGTCGCGCCGCTCACCTGTACCGACGTGCGTCGACGGCCTCGCAATGAGCCCCGAGCACAAATGATCGTATAGGAAGTGATGGCGGTAGTTATAACAATGATCACGTCACGGGAGTTGAATGGTGATGAGCGGCCCATATATGTTCAGGGCATCGCAGGACCCGGTGCCGCCGTCGCAGGCGGTTGACCGACAGGGAGGTCGGCGCTCATGGGCGACCACACCAGCGCGGGACCAGGCGACGGCGGCACGCTCGGCCGGGAGAGCAGGGCGGCGCTCTCCGGGGTGCGGGTGCTCGACCTCACCCACCAGGTCGCCGGCCCTTCGGCCACGCTGATGCTGGCGTTCCTCGGCGCGGAGGTCGTCAAGGTGATCGCGCCGGGCAGCCGGGACAGCTACGACGGCATCGCGTTCTACCTCAACAACGCCTCCAAGAAGTCCATCGAGCTCGACCTGAAGTCAGACGCGGGCGTCCAGACGGCCCTGCGCCTCGCCGACCAGGCCGACATCTTCGTGGAGAACTTCTCGCCCGGGGTGATCGACCGCCTCGGCCTGTCCTGGGACGTCCTCTCCGAACGGAACCCGCGCCTGATCTACGCCCAGGTGAAGGGGTTCGCCGAGGACTCGCCGTACCGGGACTTCCCGTGCTTCGACCCGATCGCGCAGGGCTTCGCCGGAGGGTCCGCCATCACCGGCGAGCCGGACGGGCTGCCGATGAAGCCCGGCCCTGACGTGGGCGACACCGGCACCGGCATGGTGCTCGTCGGCGCGATCCTGGCCGCGCTCTACCAGCGGGAGCGGGACGGGCTCGGCCAGCGGGTCCAGATCGCGATGACCGACCAGGTGGCGACGTTCATGCGGATCCACTTCGGGTGGCCGATCGAGCGGCAGATGGACACACCGCGGTTCGGCAATCGCCCGCCGTTCCTCGTCACCACCGCGCCGTCGGACATCTTCCCCTGCCCGCCGTTCGGGCCGAGCGACTACGTGCACATCCACGCGGGCAGCGACCGCCAGTGGGAGCGGATGGCCAAGCTGATGGGCCGCGAGGACATGCTCGGCGACGAGCGCTTCGCGACGATGGCGAGCCGGGGCGAGCACAAGGCCGAGGTCGACGCGGCCGTCCGCGCCTGGACCGCGACCCTGGACAAGATGGCGGCGATGGCCGCCCTCGGCGCGGCCGGGGTGCCGCCGGCGCGATCCGATCCACCACCGAGGTCCTCAATGATGGCGACCTGCGCGAGCGCGGCATCTTCGTCACCGTTGACGACCCCGGCCGGGGCAAGGTCACCATCCCCGCCTACCCGGTCACGATGTCCAGGTCCCCGGTTCGGGTGACGGCGCCCCCGCAGCCGGGGCAGCACACCGCCGAGGTGCTGCGGGAGTGGCTCGGCGCCGACGCCGCGGCGGTCGAACCCTTCGTCGGCCACGAGGGCGCGGACGGCGCGCCGTGATCAGGCGCGAGGTCGCGATCGTCGGCATCGGGCAGACCCCGTACGCCAGGGCGCTGCCGGGCACCGCCTGGGAGCTGGCCGTCGAGGCGATCCTGGCCGCCCTGGCCGATGCCGGGATCGACCCGAAGGACGTGGACGGCCTGTGCCGCTTCGCGCCGCCGTTCGAGACCGTCAGCGAACCGCAGCTGGTCCGCGCCCTCGGCATCGGCGAGCTCACGTTCTTCGCCGAGTCGCCCCTCGGCGGCGAGGCCCTCGGCGCGGTCATCGCGCACGCCGCCGCCGCGGTCAAGGCGCGGCTCGCGAGCACCGTCGTCGTCTACCGCGCGCTCAGCCAGTCCAAGGGCGGCCGGTTCGGCCGGGCCGACGGCCGCGGCCCGGGCGGAACCGGCGCCGGCGCCGGCGCCGGCGTCGACCCGAACGCGCACGTCGTGGTGGCCGAGGAGGACAATCGGTCGTTTGCCTGGCCGTACGGGCTCATGTCGCCCGGCCAGCTGTTCGCCCTGTGGGCCAGAAGGTACGCCATCGTCAACGGCCTCACCGACGAGGACCTCACCCAGGCCCTCGGCGCCATCGCCATCACCCAGCGGCGATACGCCAACAACAACCCCAGCGCGATGATGCGGGACCGGAAGATGGACGCCGACGACTACCGGAACGCCCGGATGATCAGCGAGCCGCTCCGCCTGTTCGACCTCTGCCTGGAGAACGACGGCGCCTGCGCCTACGTGGTCACCGGCGCGGAAACCGCCCGGGCGCTCCGCGACGACCCGGTGTACCTGCTGTCGGCCACCCAGACGATCAGCCCCTACCGCGAGCCGATGGGCATCTACGTCACCGGAGAGCTGCTCGAGCTGTTCCCGCCCGCCACCGCCGCGCGGCTGTTCGCCGACGCCGGGGTGGGCAGGAGGGACATCGATGTGGCCGAGTTCTACGACGCGACCTCGTACATGCCGCTGCGGTCGCTGGAGTCCTACGGCTTCGTCCCCGACGGCCAGGCCTGGCGCTACGTCACCGAGACCGGGACCGGGCCAGACAGCCCGCTGCCGGTCAACACCCACGGCGGGCATCTGTCCGAGGCCTACCTGCACGGCATGAACGGCGTGCTCGAGGCGGTCAGGCAGCTTCGCGGCACCGCCAGCAACCAGGTCGCCGACCCGGAGATCGCCCTCGTCGGCGCGCCGGCCGGCGGCGCCATG
The DNA here is from genome assembly GCA_963836195.1 of uncultured Actinomycetota bacterium. GTDB lineage: Bacteria > Actinomycetota > Actinomycetes > Streptosporangiales > Streptosporangiaceae > Trebonia. The sequence continues at coordinate 3,948 of CAWIIX010000015.1, forward strand.
ATCCTGGCCCGGTAGCGAGGAGCGCACAGCGATGGCGATTATCCCCGCCGCAACCGACCTGACCAGGCCCTACTGGGACGCCGCCCGTAACCGCAAGCTCGTCATCCAGCGCTGCAACAACTGCGCGAATTACTGGCACCCGCCGCTGCCGGGCTGCCCGCACTGCCATGCGACCGACATCGGCTGGCAGCAGGTCTCCGGCACCGGGACCGTCTACACCTACACCGTGGTCAGGCACGCGACCCACGCCGCGCTGGCCGGCCACATCCCCTATGTCGTCGCGATCGTCGAGCTCACCGAGGGCCCCCGGATCGTGACCGGCATTACCGGCTGCGACCCGAGCGACGTCAGGGCCGGGATGGAGGTCCGGGTCCGGTTTGCCGCCGTCACCGACGACGTGACGCTCCCGTACTTCGAGCCCGCCTCGCCAAGCTGACCCCCGGCGGTCGCCATCAGCTAAAACCTGCTCGAGCGTAGGAGGGAACCGTGGGACTACTCGACGGCAAGGTTGCCTTGGTCACCGGGGCGGCGCGCGGGCAGGGTCGCTCGCACGCGATCCGGCTCGCGCAGGAGGGCGCCGACATCATCGCGCTCGACGCGTGCGCCACCCCGGACTGGCTCAGCTACCCGCTGGCGACCGAGGCTGACCTGCGGCAGACGGTCAAGCAGGTCGAGGCGCTCGACCGGCGGATCATCGCCCGCAAGGCCGACATCCGCGACCTCGCGGCGGTGCGGTCGGTGCTCGACGCGGGCCTGGCCGAGCTCGGCGGGCGGCTCGACATCGTGGCCGCGAACGCCGCGATCATCTCCCGGCCGCAAGACACCTGGGACATCGACCTGGACCAGTTCCGTGAGCTCGTCGACGTGACGCTGACCGGGACCTTCATCACCGTCAAGGCGGCGATCCCGCCCATGATCGCGGCCGGGAACGGCGGGTCGATCGTGCTGACCTCCTCGGGCGCGGCGATCACGGCCGGCGGCGGTCTGGCCGACTACAAGGCGGCCAAGAACGGCGTCCTCGCGCTCAAGGACACCCTCGCCTGCGAGCTCGCCAGGCACTTCATCCGGGTCAACGCGATCTGCCCGACCGCGGTGGACACGCCGATGATCCAGAACGAGAACCTGTACCGCGCGTTCCGGCCGGACCTGTCCTCCCCCGGACGCGAGGACGTGCAGGCGGGGTTCGCGGAGATGAACCTGCTGCCGATCCCGTGGGTGGACCCGGTCGACGTCTCCAACGCGATCGTCTGGCTCGCCTCGGACGCCGCCCGCTACGTCACCGGCGTCACGCTGCCGATCGACGCAGGGAACCACCTCAAGTGCTGAGCGACCGGTAAGGGGAACTGACGATGCGGACGCAAGCGGCCGTGCTGTACAGGGCCGGCACCGACTGGCAGGTCGAGGACATCGAGCTCGACCCGCCGCAGGCCGGAGAGGTCCTCGTGCGGGTGGCCGCCGCCGGGCTCTGCCACTCCGAGGAGCACCACCGGGTCGGCGACATCCCGTTCGCCGGGCCGATGATCGGCGGGCACGAGGGCGCCGGGCACGTCGAGGCCGTCGGGCCCGGGGTCTCGCTGGCCCAGCCAGGCGACTACATCGTCTTCTCCTCGATCCCGAACTGCGGCCGGTGCCCGTCCTGCGTGCGCGGCCGGCAGAACCTGTGCGACGTCGCGGCCGGGATCATGACCGGCAGGCAGATCTCCGACGGCGGCTCGAGGCACCGCAACCTGGCCGGCCAGGACCTCACCATCACCTGCCTGGTCGGCTGCTACGCCCGGCACACCGTTGTCAACGAGGCGTCGGTCATCGTTGTGGACCCGTCGGTCCGACCGGAGGCGGCCTGCCTGACCGGCTGCGGGGTGCCGACCGGCTGGGGCTCGTCCGTCTACGCAGGCGGCGTCCGCCCCGGCGACGCGGTCGCGGTGGTCGGCGTCGGCGGACTGGGCTCGGCGGCGGTCCAGGGCGCGCGGCTGTCCGGTGCGCGGCACATCTTCGCGATCGACCCGGTCGAGTTCAAGCGGTCCTCGGCGCTGGGGTTCGGCGCGACCCACGCGTCGACCGACGTGGCGGCCGCGTTCGAGCTGATCCGCGAGGTCACCTGGGGCCGGATGTGCGACGTGGTGGTGCTGACGATGGGCACCGGCGACGCGTCCCTGATGGACGCGGTGCTGGCGCTGGCCGCCAAGCGCGGCCGGATCGTCGTCACCAACATCTACCCGATGACCGACACCCACCCGCGGCTGGCGTTGTCCGGGCTTGCACAGTGGGAGAAGCAGATCGTCGGGTGTATCTTCGGATCGGTCAACTCCCGGGCGGACGTGCCGATGCTGCTGGACTTGTACAAGCACCGGCAATTGGATCTGGACGCCATGGTCACCAGCACCTATCCTCTTGAGGGCATCAACCAGGGCTACCAGGACATGCACGAGGGGAAAAACATTCGCGGGGTCCTCGTCATGTAGTTTTCCTTTTCCGGCGGCGGGGTAGCCACACGGGGCAGTAGGGCGAACCGCAACGCGCAAAGTGGTGCTAGGTCCATGGCGGCACCTCCACGCGGCGAGAATGATCGGTGGTATGAGCAGCAACGGGCAGACGATCGCGGCCGAGGCATACCCGTTGAGTGGATCGCACGTCATCGCGGCGGCGAGATCGCATCAGTCGTGGTTTGACCGCCGCTACGAGATGGCCGCCTACTGGATCTTCGGGGCCTACGCGGTCGCCGTCGTCCTGCTGGCCGGGGGCCAGGACGTGATCTGGGCGGCGTGGGCGGCGCCCGCCTACTGCATCGCCGCGCTGGCATTGCCGTGGTCTCGCTCCTGGGGCGTCGCCGTGCTGGTGGCCGTGTTCGCGGTTGCGGCGCCACTGCTGGCCCTGATGGCCCAGGGCGGCGAGTGGGCGGCCGGGATGACCGTCATCGAGCGCTCCGCCACGCTGCTGATCAAGGACGGAACCCCGTACCTGTCATCCGGGCAGCTCTCGTCGTGGCTGGCTTACAACCCCTATCTGCCGGCCATGGCGCTGTTCGGACTGCCCGGCGCGGTCGGCCTGCAGGGGGCACCGGGAGACCCGAGGGTCTGGCTGGTCCTGGTCACGGTGGCGGGATTCGCGGCGGCGCTGAGCCTCGCGGTCCCGCATTCGGTGCGGGACTGCGCGGGCTGCCGCCGCACCCTGCTGCGGTCGATCGCGTTCGCGATCGCCTGCCCGGCGGTCGCGCTCAACCTGGCGGTCACCACCACCGACCCGCCGGTGCTGGCGCTCATGGTGCTCGCGCTGGCCTTGCTCAACTTTCCCGAGCGCACCTGGCCCGCCGCGGTGGCGCTGGGCCTGGCCTGCGCGATGAAGCCGACCGCGTGGCTGGCGATCCCGGTGCTGGCCGCGATGCTCCGCTACCGTGACGGAACGGGCGCGGCGGTCAAGTTCACCGCCACCTCGGTCGCCGTCTTCCTGGCGATCACGCTCCCGGTCATGCTGGCCAACCCGGTCGCGATGGCGCAGAACACGGTGCTGTTCCCGCTCGGCCTGACCGCCCACCTGACGCCGGCCCAGAGCCTGACCCCGGGCGACCTGCTGGCCCGGACCGGCCCGGTCGGCCACGACCTCTCGGTCGGCCTGCTGCTGGTGGTCGGCATCGCCGTGGGCGTCCTGCTCCTCATCCGCCCGCCCCGCACCCCGCGCGCGGCCGCCTGGTGGCTGGCGATCGGACTGGCCCTCATGTTCACGCTGGGGCCGGACGAGCGCTTCGGGTACTTCATCTACCCGCTCGGCCTGGTTGGCTGGCTGCTGCTCACCCGCCCGGCTGAACAACCCCTGGAACCCGTCCCAGTCGAGTGAAACGGGATCACTGAGATGAAATGCCCGGCTTGAAATAAGCCGTTGATTAACCAGTGCCCATCGGTGGCAAAAACAATGAGGGGAGCGCAATAAGCCGGCCGATTTGGCCGGCCGGGGGAGGGTTCGGGGGACTGTGTTCGGCCGCCGTCGCTGGCGTATGCCGTGGTCATCGGGGACATCGAGCGGGTCTTGGTCCCCTGGCCTGGTCAGCCTGACGTCGGCCACGAAGACGGCGAAGCCGCCCGCAACGGCGCCGGCGCATTCGCCTGAGGACGCAACGCCCACGGTCGCGTTCACAGGAACGAAAACCGATGAGCCGACCGGGCAGAATACGTCAAATAAGGCGGGAAAAGCGGATAGCCGAGCAGGTCGTCCCGCCAGCATGGCGGCGGCCGCCCGGCCGCCAGTGCTCGACTGGGAGGCGTGGCGGGCCCGGACCGGGGGAGTCGAAGGCCGCGCGGCCGGTGAGGACGGCACGCCGCCAGCAGACCCGTCCCCGCCGTCCGCAGTGCCGTCCCCGCCGCTACCGGTGTCGTCCCCGCCGCTGTTGTCAACGTCGCCACCAGCGTCGTCAACGCCGCCACAAGCGTCCCCGCCGCCACCGGAGGCTGGCGGGGACGACCTCGCCGACCCTGAGGCCGTAGCCGCCGAGCGCCGATGGAGCGGACGGACCGGCGTTGCGGTGGTCGCGATCGTCGCGGTCGGCGCGCTGCTCGGCGGTTTCGCCGCCTTCGCGGCCACGCTCGCCGGTCCCGCACCGGGCCCGGTTCCCGCGGCGTCTATCGCCCCCGGGGCCGTGACCGGCACGCTGGCCCCCGGCCGGACCGGCGTCGCCCCGCACCCTGCCCGTAGCGGCAGCGGCAGCGGCAGCGGCACCGGCACCCGCAGCGGCCACCGCGACACCCGCCAGGCCCGCCCCGGCCCGTCGTTGAGCCCGATCAGCGAACCCACCGGGCAGCCGACCGCAGGAGCCGCGTCGGCCGTCACCGCCGACCCGCATACAGGCCCGCAGGCCGAACCGCAGGCCGGCCAGCACGCCGACCCGTTCTCCGCCGCGGTGACCGGCTACCTGGCCGGACGGGCGGGGACCGTGGCGGCCGCCGTCTACGACGTAACCACCGGCCAGACGTGGACCCGGGGCCCGGGAAGCCCCCAGGCGACCGGCAGCCTCGTCAAGGTCGACATCCTTCAGGCCCTGCTCGCCGGGCGCCGCCCCGGCCTCTCCGCGGCGGACCGGGCCCGGGCCCGCTCCATGATCGAAAACAACGTCAACGCCCCCGCCACCACCCTGTGGAACCAGGTCGGCCGGGCGGCCGGACTCCGCTCCTACAACGCCGCCGTCGGCCTGCACCAGACCACGCCCTCGGCGTGCCTGGTGTGCGCGGGTTTCGCGTGGCCGGGCTGGGGCCTGACCACCACGACCCCGGCCGATCAGCTGCTGCTGCTCCGCGAGCTGGTCAACGGCCCGCTGCTCTCGCCCGCCGCCCGGGGCTATGCGCTCTCCCTGATGGAGAACGTGGAACCCGACCAGCGCTGGGGCGTCAGCGCCGGGGTTCCCCCCGGGGTCCGGGTGGCGCTGAAGAGCGCCTGGGTCCCCCTCACCCCGGCCGACACCGACTGGCAGGTCAACAGCGAGGGCTGGATCGCGGGCGACGGCCGCGACTACCTCGTCGCGATCCTCACCACCGGCAACCCGGACGAGCGGTACGGCATCGACACCATTAACACCGTGTCCGCCCTGCTCTGGCCCGCGATGGGCTAGACCGCGCCGCGCCGCCCCCGCCGCTGCCCCGCGGCTATGTCACTCGGGCGGCGTCAGAGTTGCGCCGCCTGGAAGGTGGGGAGGCCGTCCGGCTTGGCGAGCGGGTTCCAGAGCGAGACGAACGCCTGCTTGTCGTTCGTGGCCGGGGTGTCGTCGCTGGTGGAGGCCTTGTAGCTCGAGTAGTTGAGGTCACCGTCGTGGCAGCCGGCCGTCGCTGCGTGGTTGGCCCACTTGGCCAGGTCCATGTCGACCGAGGCGGACGCGTGCCAGGCGCCGCTGAGGTCAGCGATCATGGCCGCTGGGAGCGAGCTGCGGCCCGGGAGGTCTGCCAGCTTGGCCAGCAGGGTCTCCCGGTTCTGGGCGGAGGCGCTGAAGGTCTGCGCGTCCGCGCCGAGGTTCTTACCGCACCCCCTGACGTTCAGGACCGCGTCGGTGACCGCGGCGTGATCGGAGCCGCTCTGCTTGAGCAGGCCGGCCAGCTGCGCCGCGGCCTGCCGCTCGGTCAGGCTCTGGCCCGAGGTGGCGGACGAGGTGGCGGTGGGCGTGGCCCCGCCCCCGGCGGCGGTCGGGCTGCCTGACGCGGTGCCCGGGTTGCCGCTTAGCGAGATGACGGCGATGGCGATGATCGCCACCAGGGCCGCGCCCGCGATCCCCAGGATCAGCGGGCTGCGCGGCAAGGTGATCCGGCCGAACGTCAGCGGCCGCTTCTGCTCGGCCACCGGTGACCCGTCCGGGCCGAACTGGCCGCCGGGACCGTACTGGCCGGGCATGCCGTAAGGCCCGCCCGGGCCGCCGGGACCGTAAGGCCCGCCGGGGACGCCGCCCGGTCCGTACTGGCCGTCCTGGTGCGGCTGGACAACCTGGGTGGCGCCGTACTGGTCGACGCCGTACTGCCCGGGCGGGACCTGGCCCTGTCCGAACTGGGTCGCGCCGTACTGTCCCTGCGGGTACGTGGCCTCCCCGCCGTACTGGCCCGGCGGTAGCTGGCCCTGGCCGTTCTGCGGCGGCCCGGGCTGACCCGCGTACGTGCCCTGGCCGGCCTGCCCGCCGGCGAACTGGCCGCCGCCGAACTGCCCGCCGGCGAACTGGCCGCCGCCGAACTGGCCGCCGCCGAACTGCCCGCCCGGACCGTACTGGCCCTGGCCCGGACCGAACCGGTCGATCGTGGTGGGAGGCCCGCCCGCCGGGTAGCCGGGCGGCGGCGGGGTCGGGCCGCCGGCCGGGGGAATCGACCCGGTCGGGTACGGGGTGCCCGGCGGGTACTGGCCAGCCGCTCCCGGGTACTGGCCCGGGTTGGAGGCGCCCGGGCCGCCCGGGCCCGGGGGCGTCGGCGTCTGCCCCCACGGGGGCGCTCCGTCGCCCGTCGGCAGGCCCGGGTTGGGGGCGGTCATCGGCGTGCCCGCGCCGGTCACCGGGGTCGGACCGGTCGAGGCGGTGGCCGCCCCGGGGGTCCACTGGCTGTTCCAGTCGTACTGTTTCGGCTGCGGCCGCTGGAACAGGCCCTGCGGGCGCAGCATCCGCTCCATCGTGTCCGAGATGTTCCCATCACGAGGCGGGGACTGGCCGGGCTGCTGGCTGTTAGGCGGCGGGGGCGGCGGCCACGCGGAGCGGCTGTCGGCGGGCGGCGGCGGCGGTGTCGGCCCGCCCGAGGGCGGCGGCGCGGAAAGGAACTGCTGGCCCATCGCCGGTGACTGCGTGGTTACCGCTGGTGGCTGCCCCGGGGCAGCGCCGACCGAGGCAGCGAGTTGCTGCCCACAGCTGCCGCAGAACTGCGTACCCGGCTGCACCGAGTAACCGCAGGACGGGCACCACGAACCATCCATACCGACCATCGTGTCCCTTTCGGGTATCCCAAGCAGGCTAGCTGCACGAGCCCGCGCTCGTCCCCCGAACGGGCTAGTCAGTCAGCCGCGTCCGGACGAAGTCACGTCCTCGTTCGTGAGGAATTCAATCGCAACCTACCGCCGCCGACTGGCCGCACTGGCAGAATGCGTTGAACTGCGCGCGGACATGCGGAAGGGGACCCGATGCGGAAAACTGGCCGGCTGGCCGCGTCCACCGTCACTGCGGGCTTGGTCGCGGGGTTGATCGTAGCGGCTGGGCCGGCCACTCGGGCTGCGGCCTCCGAGCGCACCCAAGCGCCCGACGCGACGAGCAAGACGCCCGCCGGGGTGCGGGCCCCGTTCGCCGAGCTGGCGGACGAGAACACCGGCGCCGACCTCTGGTCCCGGTCGTCGGTCGGCGAGCACCCAATGGGCTCGATCACCAAGGTGATGACCGCCTACGTGGTGATCGCGGCCGGCGACCTGAACCGGGTGATCACCGTGCCGAGCGGCATCATCGGCTACGACCACGCCTACGGCGCCTCCACCGCGGGACTGGTGCCGGGGGAGAAACTGACCGCGCTGCAGCTGCTCTACGCGCTGCTGCTCCCGTCCGGGTGCGACGCGGCCTACACCCTCGCCACCGCGTACGGCAAGGACGGCAGCCGGTCGGCCTTCATCGCCCAGATGAACGCGACCGCGCGCAAGCTCGGCCTCTCCAAGACGCACTTCTCCGATTTCAGCGGCCTGCCCGACCCGGGGGAGTACACGACCTACTCGACCGTGCGTGATCTGCTCAGCCTGGGGCGCGACGCGATGCGGCTGCCGACGTTCCGCTCGATCGTGGGGACGCGCACCTACCGGGTGCCCGCCGCCGCGGACCATCACGCGCACGTCTGGAGCAACCTGAACCTGCTCCTCGGTCACTACGCCGGCGCGACCGGGATCAAGACCGGGTTCACCTCCGCGGCCGGGAACTGCCTGCTGTTCGCGGCCACCCGCGGCAGCAAGGAGCTGATCGGGGTGGTGCTCGACTCGTCCCCGGCGGACTCGCCAGCCGGCATGGGCGCCGCAGCATCCGACGCGACGGCCATGCTGAACTGGGGATTCAGTCGGTAGCGGAGCGGTCCGGGCAATGGCTGGTCAGGAATCGAATTTAGCGGTGTGGTTCCATGGCATCGAGAATCGATCCACCCGCCGCGGATCACCACGCAGAACCACCCACGGAATACCCACGGAAGGGCTACGCCTTGCGCAAATGTGAGTCGCACATATTCGCGCAAAAAGCGCCAGAATCAAACGCTCAGGGAATTACGCGGCCGAGCCGCCTAGATAGCTCGCCGCCAGCAGCGCGCTGTCGGAGCTGAGCGACTTCGCCGTCCCGCTGGCGGCAAGCTCCCCGTGCGAGAGCACATAACCGCGGTCGGCGTGAGCGAAAGGTCTGCGTACGACCGGCGCGCGGTCGTACGCGACGCTCAGATTGTCAAGATCAAGTACCGCGTCGGTGGTCGCCATCGTTGTCAGAACCCGCTTTCACCCGGCCGTGACCGGCTCTGGTCGGCCACGGTTCGCTCGTCCCGCCCGGGTAACGTAGTCCGGTGACAGACACCCACCCCCTCGATAACCCGGTCTTCGCGGCGCTGACGGGGGAGCAGGCGCAGTTCGCCGTCCGGCGCGGGAACGCGGTCAGGTACCAGCCGGCCATCTCGCCGTTCGGCGCGCTGGCCGACGAGTCGTCGGCCGGCGACTGGGCCGACGCCGCCCGCCTGGCGGGCCCGGGCCAGGTCATCCTGTTCGTCCGGCTGAGCGAGGCGGGGCCGGCCGACTGGGAGGTCGTCGGCGGGCGGCCGGGCGTGCAGCTGGTGGCAGAGGATCTCGACCCCGCCCCCGACCCGGAGGCGATCGCGCTGACCGCGGCCGACGTCCCGGAGATGCTCGAGCTGACCGAGCGGACCAAGCCGGGGCCGTTCCTGCCGGGGACGGTCGAACTCGGCGGCTACCTGGGCATCCGCCGCGAGGGCAGGCTGGTGGCGATGGCCGGCGAGCGGATGCGCCCGCCGGGCTTCGCCGAGATCAGCGCCGTCTGCACGGACGAGGCCTGGCGCGGCCACGGCTTCGCCGCCCGGCTGACCCGGGCCGTCGCGGCCGGCATCACGGCCCGCGGCGAGACCCCGTTCCTGCACGCGGCCGGCGACAACGCCAACGCGATCCGGCTCTACAAGACGCTCGGCTTCGTCCACCGCCGCCAGGTGTTTTTCGTCGCCGCGAAGTCACCGCAGTAACACCCGCACTCCCGTCCCCACCACACCGCCCGCCCCCGCCCCCGCCCCCGCCCCCCCCGCACCGCCCGCGCCCGCGCCGCCCCGCCCCGCGCCGCCCCGCCCCGCGGCCCGCCCGCCCCGCCCCCGCCCTGCACCGCCCCGCGCCGCGCCCGCCCCCGCCCTGCACCGCCCCGCCCCGCGCCGCGCCCGCCCCTGCTGATAACAGCAAGAAATGGGTAGGAGGGCATAGCTTGAGAATTATTGTGCGACGTTTCAATACGTTTCCCGAATGTTATGTCGCACAATAATTTTTGAAGTCCGCCCGGGGGTTTGGGACGGACATATACGTTCGCCCAATTGCCCGATAGCCACCCATACTGGGTCCATGGGGACGGGGTGGCGGCCTCGACGGTCGCGTCGCGGCCGGACGGGACGCGAGGCGGGGGAGCAGCGCACCGATCAGGCGTCCGTTGACCAGGAGACCGCCGAGCTGACCGCCAGCTACTGGCGCACGTACGACCGGCGGATGGCGACGGTCGGGTTCCGCGACGTCGCGCGGAGGTTCCCCGGGCTGGTCGGGCAGGCGATCCGGCTCGGCTGGGCGGCCAGCCCGTTCGACACGGCGGTGACGATCGGGCTGAACCTGGTCTCGGGCATCGCCGGCGGGTACGCCCTCTACGCGACCACCGGCGTGCTCGAGGCGTTGTTCGCGGCCGGGCCGACGCCGCACCGGGTCCGGGCGGCGCTCCCCTCGCTGATCGTGGTGGCGGCGGCGACCGCGGCCCGGTCCGGGATCGCGGCGGCAGCCGGCTGGGCGCAGGCCCGGCTCGAGCCTATGGTGGACCAGCTCGTCGAGGTGCGGCTGTATGACCTGACCTCGCGAGTGGAGCTGGCCGCGTTCGACGACCCCGAGTTCCACGACCATATGGAGCGGGCCCAGACCCGGGGGCTGATCTCCGCCTCCCAGCTCGTCAATAACGTGATCAACTGCGTGACCGCGTTCGCGGGGCTCGGCTCGGCTGCGGTAGTTGTCGGGGTCCTCTCACCGATCCTGCTGCTCGTGGTGCTGCTCGCGCAGCTGCCCGGCGCGTGGGCGGCGATCCGGTCGGCCAGGATCCGGTACGTGACCCGCTTCGCCCTCATCGATTCCTACCGCCGCAAGTGGATACTGTCGCGCCTGATCGCCACCAGGCAGACCGCGGCCGAGCTCCGCTCGTTCACGATGCGCGGCTTCCTGCTGGACCGGTTCGCGCGGCTCGCCGCCTACGCCCGCAACGCCGAGCTGACCGCCGCCCGGCGGACGACCGAGACCCAGGTCGTCGCGAGCTCGATGAGCGGGGTGGCGACGGTCGGCGTCTACGCGACCCTGGGCGCGCTGCTCGCCTCGGGGACCGTGCCGCTGTCGGTCGCGGGCACCGCGGTGCTCGCGCTGCGCTCGGCCGCGGGGTCGCTGCAACAGCTGATGTACGCGGTCAACCAGTGCTACGAAGAAGGACTGTACTTCTCCGACTACCTGGCGTTCTGTGCGGACGCGCAGGCGCGGATCCCCGCCGAGGGCGCCGCCCCGGTCCCGGCCGGGTTCGAGCGGATCAGCGCGGACGCGGTGACGTTCTGCTATCCCGGCGCCGATTCCCCCGCCCTGCGCGCGGTGTCGGTCGAGATCAACCGGGGCGAGGTGGTCGCCCTCGTCGGCGAGAACGGGTCGGGCAAGACCACCCTCGCCAAGATCCTGGCTGGGCTGTACCGTCCGTCGGACGGGAGCGTCCGCTGGGACGAGATCTCGATCGCGGACGTGGCCGGCGAGCCGCTGCGCGAGCAGATCGCGGTGATCGCCCAGGACCACGGGAACTGGCCGCTGTCGGTCCGCGACAACATCACCATGGGCCGGCTGCTCGACGACACCCTGCTGACCGCCGCCGTCACCGCGTCCGGCGCCGATACGGTGATCGGCGAGCTCGCGAAGGGCTACGACACGCTGCTGGCGCGCGAGTTCAAGGACGGGGCCGAGCTGTCCGGCGGCCAGTGGCAGCGGATCGCGGCGGCCCGCGGCATCTACCGGACCGCGCCGCTGCTGATCATGGACGAGCCGACCGCCGCCCTCGACGCGCGGGCCGAGTACGCCCTGTTCTCCTCGCTCCGGACGCTGGCCGAGGACCGCACGGTGCTGATCATCACCCACCGGCTGGCCTCGGTCCGGCACGCCGACCGCATCTATGTGCTCAACCACGGCTCGGTGATCGAGACCGGGACGCACGCGGAGCTGCTCGACCTCGGCGGCCAGTACGCCGAGCTCTACACGCTGCAGGCATCCCAGTACGAACTCTGACGGCGACGTCGCCGTCCGCGCGCGCATTGTGCTGACGGGTCTGCGATCATCGCTTCGTGACTGAGCGCTACCCGAACATCAGCGATCACGGGCTGATCGGCGACCTGCAGACCGCCGCCCTGGTGACCACCGACGGCTCGATCAACTGGTTCTGCTGCCCCCGGTTCGATTCGCCGAGCGTGTTCGCCGCGCTGCTCGACGCGGACAAGGGCGGGCAGTTCACGATCTCGCCCGCCCGCGGGGAGTACATCACCAAGCAGCTGTACCTGCCCGACACGGCGGTGTTGGTCACTCGGTTCATGACGCCGGACGGCGTCGGCGAGCTGCACGACTTCATGCCCATCGCCGGCAAGCACGTCACCGACCGGCACCGCATCGTCCGGCAGTTGCGGGTCGTCCGGGGCACGATGCAGTTCGTGGTCGAGCTGCAGCCAGGGTTCGACTACGCCCGCGCGCAGCACACCAGCGACGTGACCAACGACGGCGCCACCTTCACCCCGGTCGTGCCGGGCGGCCAGGTCGACCGGCTCACGCTGCACGTCGTCGGCTCGCCCGCGAGCTCGCTGGCAGAGCAGGGCATCGACATGAGGGCCACCGACAGGGGCGGCCTCCGCATCACCCGGACGCTGCGGGCGGGACAGGTCTGGGGGGTGGTCCTTGAGTCGAATGGCGGCCCGCCCCGCCGGCTGCACCCGGACGACGTCCACCGGCTACACAGCGAGACGGTCGAGTTCTGGCGCAACTGGCTGTCCGGCGCGACCTACCGGGGTCGCTGGCGCGAGATGGTGGTCCGCTCGGCGCTGACCCTCAAGCTCATGACCTACGCGCCGAGCGGCGGCATCGTGGCGGCCCCGACCGCCGCGCTGCCCGAGCAGGCCGGCGGCGAGCGCAACTGGGACTACCGGTACACCTGGATCAGGGACGGCTCGTTCTCGATCTACGCGCTGCTCGGCCTCGGCTTCACCGAGGAGGCGGCGGCGTTCGGCGACTGGCTCCGCGACCGGGCCGCCGAGCAGGCCGGCGGCGACTCGGGGCCGATGAAGATCATGTACCGGGTCGACGGCAGCTCCGATCTGACCGAGGTGTCACTCGACCACTTCGAGGGCTGGCGCGGGTCCCGCCCGGTGCGGATCGGCAACGGCGCGGCCGACCAGCTTCAGCTCGACATCTACGGCGAGATGATGGACGCGATGCTCCACGCCGACCAGAGCGGGGTGCAAACCGGCCACCAGAGCTGGCTGGAACTCGCCAGCCTCATGGACTGGCTGTGCGAGCACTGGGACCAGCCCGACGAGGGGATCTGGGAGACCCGCGGCGGGCGCAAGGACTTCGTCTACGGCCGGGTCCAGAGCTGGGTCGCCCTCGACCGGGCGGTCAAGATGGCGACAAGCCGCGCCCGCCCGGCCGACCTGATCCGTTGGCGGACGGAGCGGGATGCGATCTACAACCAGATCTTCGAGAAGGGCTGGAACCCCCGGATCGGCGGCTTCACCCAGTTCTATGGCAGTGAGGTCCTCGACTCGTCGCTGCTGATGATGCCGCAGCAGGGCCTCATCGCGCCGAAGGACCCGATGTGGCTGTCGACGCTGCAGGCCATCGACCGCGAGCTGGTCTCCGATAGCCTCGTCTACCGCTACAACCCGAGCGCCTCGCCGGACGGGCTGGCGGGCGACGAGGGCACGTTCTCGCTCTGCACTTTCTGGTACGTCGACACCCTCGCCCGGACCGGTCGCCTCAACGAGGCCGTGCTGACGTTCGAGAAGATGCACACCTACGCCAACCACCTCGGCCTGTACTCCGAGGAGATCGGCGCCACCGGCGAGCAGCTCGGCAACTTCCCCCAGGCGTTCAGCCACCTGGCCCTGATCAGCGCCGCCGTCAACCTGGACCACCAGCTCGACCACGGCGCCGGCGTGCTGCCCGGCAGCTAGAGGCGGATGCGGTCAGAGCCGGGCGATGAGGCCGGCTGGGGCGACCGCTCGATAGGCGTCTTCGCATACCTCGGCGATCTCGTTCCAGTCGACCGGGAGCGGGGCGTCCAGGCGGACGCCGATCCAGCCGCGGCCGCCGACGTAGGGCGGGCGGAAGAAGCGGTCGGGGTCGGCCGCGATCAGCGTGGTCTGCGATCCGGGCAGGCCGGCGCACCACAGATGGGCGAAGCGGTTGTCGTGGTGGCCGTCGGCCCAGAGGGTTACGAACGACTTCTTGTCGCGAACGAACCAGGTCGGCGCTCCATGGCTGGGCCGCTCGGTTACCTCGGGCAGCGCCATGCAGATCGCGCGCAGCCGGTCCGCAAGATCGGTCTCCATGGCAGCAGGCTCTCACACGCGGCAATACCTCTCCTCCAGGCCGGCTACCTAGTCGAACGGACCGGACCGGGACAGGAACTCAAGCAGCCGGGCGGCGGTCGGGGGCAGCGGACGGTCGGTCCGCCAGGTGAGGCCGACGATCCGCTCGGCGTGCACGGCGGCGAGGTCGACGCCGACGGTGCCGGAGACGCCGGCGAACCGCTCAGGCAGGATCGCCACGCCCAGCCCGGCCCCTACCAGCCCCTCGATGGCCGCCATGTCCGGGCTTTCGAACGCCACCCGGACCGACGCGCCGTCCGCCGCCAGCAGGTCGTCGATCAGCGTGCGGAACCCGAACCCGGCGGGCACGGTGACGAAGTCCTCGTCCGCCAGTTCGTCCAGCCGCGCCTGGCGGCGGGCGGCGAGCCGGTGCCCGGCCGGGACGACGAGCACCAGACGCTGCCGCTGCAGCGGCAGCCAGCCGTAGGGGCCGGTCGGCCGCGGCGCGATGATCGCCAGCTCGGTCCGGCCCGAGGCGAGGTCGGGGATCATCTCGTGACCCGGCTTCTGCTGCAACGCGACCCGGACGCGCGGTGCCTCGCGGCGAAAGTCGCGCAGGATCCGCGGCACCAGCGAGGTCGCCATCGAGTCCATGAACGCGAGCCGGACCGTCCCCGTCTCCGGGTCAAGCAGCGTGGCCAGATCGTCGCGCAGTTGGTCGTAGCGCCGGGTGATGTCCCTCGCCGCCGCCAGCGCCACCTCGCCGTAGGGGTTGGGCCGCGCGCCGGCGGCGTCCCGCTCGAACAGCCGGGCCCCGAGTTCGTGCTCCGCCCGGGCGAGCAGTCGGGACAGCGTGGGCTGGCTCATCCGCAGCGCCTCGGCCGCGTCGGTGATCCGCTCGTATTCGGCCAGGACGAGCAGTCGCCGGAACTCATCGATGTCCACGACCATTAAGTATACCGTATACGTATCGAGAACATGAAATTCATGCATTTGACGTATGGAAATGGTCGCCGCACAGTGGCTAGGTGACTTCCTCCGCGAGAATGGCGTCCGCCGCCCCCGGGCTGACGGCCGGGTACGAGGGCTACCGGGCGGGCGAGCCCGGCTACCGGCGCATCGCCGTCGCCCTGTTCGCCGCCGGGGTGGCGACGTTCGCGCTGCTGTACAGCACCCAGGCCCTGCTGCCCGAGCTCGCCCGCTCCTTCTCCGTGTCGGCCGGGCAGAGCACATTGTCCCTCTCCCTGACCACGGCCGGCCTCGGCATCGCCCTGCTGGCGGCCGGCCCCGCGTCCGAGGTGCTCGGCCGGACCGGGCTCATCCGGTTCTCGGTCGTCGCGTCCGGCATCGTGGCGCTGGCCTGCGCCGCCGCTCCCAGCTGGGGCTGGCTCCTGATCCTGCGGCTGGTCCAGGGCATCGCGCTGGCGGGGCTGCCGGCCGCCGCCACCGCCTACCTGCGCGAGGAACTGCATCCCGGCACCTACGGCCGCGCGGCGGGACTTTACATCGGCGGCAACGCCCTCGGCGGGATGACCGGCCGCCTGCTCACCGGGGCGGTGGCGGACGTGGCCGGCTGGCGCTGGGCGCTGGCGTCGGTCGCCCTGCTCGGGCTGCTCTGCGCCGGCGTCGTGGCGCTGACGCTGCCCGCGTCACGCAACTTCACCCCGGCGCCCGCGCGACCGCGCCACCTGGCGCGGATGCTCCTGGCGGCCGTATCCGACCCGGGGTTGCTGGCGCTCTACGGGATCGGCGCGTGCTGCATGGGCGCGTTCGTGGGGGTCTACAACGTGCTGGGATTCCGGCTCACCGCCGCGCCGTTCGGCCTGAGCACGGGAACGGCGGGGCTGGTCTTCCTGGTCTACGCGATCGGCACGGTCAGCTCGGCGATCGCCGGGCGGATGGCCGAGCGCTTCTCGCGCCGCGCGGTCGTGCCGGCCGGCTGCCTCATCACCGCGGCGGGCGTGCTGCTCACGCTGCCGGGCAGCCTGCCGTGCATCGTGGCCGGGCTGGCGGTGATGACCGCGGGATTCTTCGCGGTGCACGGCGTCGCCAGCAGTTGGGTGCCGGTCCGGGCGCACGCCGGGGGCGTCGCCGCCGCCCAGGCCGCGTCGCTCTACCTGTTTGCCTACTACCTCGGCTCGTCGGTCTTCGGTAACCTGGCCGGCCACGCCTGGAGCGCGGGCGCGTGGCCCGCGGTGGTGGCCCTGTCCCTGTCCCTGCTCGTCATCTCCGGGCTGCTGGCGGCCTGGCTGCGGCGCACCCCGACGCTCGTCGCCGGCCAGCGCTGAGGCCGTTACCCGAGCATCGACCCCGGCGGTCCGAGCAGGCAGAACTCGGTGCCCTCGGGATCGGTCATCACCGCGACGGTCCCCTCGTCGTAGCCGTGGATCTCGCCGGTCCAGTCGCCGCCGAGGGCTCGGATCCTGGCCAGCCCCGCGGCCAGATCGTCGGTGCGAAGGTCGAGGTGAAGGCGGGCCTTGCCCACCTTCGGCTCCGGCACCGGCTGGAAGGTCAGGGCCGGGCCGCCCGGCACCGTCGAGGCGGCGCGGGCCCAGCCGGGAAGCGGGTCCTCGAGCCGGACAAGTCCGAGGAGCCGACGCCAGAACTCGGCCACCACGCCCACGTCCCCGCAGTCGATCGTGACCGCGATCCACCCGATCAGCGGTTCCTCGCCCACGCGGCCCCCGTCCGTCTCGTGGCGTGGCCGCCCGCCACCGAGCCAGGCCACACGAAATGTCAGGACAAAGCGTATGTTGTCCCGACATCAGGTAGACAGGCCGTAATTTCCGTCATCCGCCCAGGTCGGATGACTTCATTGCATGATTTATCAGCATGAATACAGTTTGCGGAATCGTCCGCAGTTCCCGGGGGAGTGAGCTGTCATGATGGACCGGCCCAGGCGCCTCGCGCCACTGCGCAGGACCCGGATGCAGCAGGCCCCGGATTGGTTCCTGCGGGTCCCGGCCCGGTCATCCAGGGACGCGGATCCGGTGGCGCGGGTCCGCCGCCTGGTCTTCGCCCGCGCGTTCGGCTGCTGCGAGAGCTGCGGGGCCAACGTCATCGGGCGGCCGTACACGATCGCGCCTCGCGTTGAGCGAGGCGCTGGGCGTATCTTCCGCGCGGCCGGCCACGCCCTGTGGAACCTGAGCCTGCTGTGCGGATCGGCCGCCAGCCCCGGCGGATGCTACCTGCGGTGCGAGCAGCGTGACCCGGAGCTGCACGACCGGGGGATCTGGCTGGGGCCGTGGGAGAACCCGCGGCTGGTCCCCGTTCAGCTCTTCGATCCGGCCGGGCCGCGCATCCCGGTGTGGCTGAACGACGAGGGGACCTACGACTTTGAAGCCCCGGCCGGGCGCCTCGTCGGCTGAGCGGCGATCACGCGTCGCGGCGGCGGACGGTGCGGAAGGCGACCCCGATCAGGGCGGCCGCCAGGGCCAGGAAGATGCAGGCCTCGATCGACTGGAACGCCCAGTACCGGCTGATCGGCTGGTAGCTGGTGAACTGCCGGAACCCTGCCGACGCGATGCAGGAGGCGAGGTGGCTCATCGGCAGCCCGGTTCCGTTCGGGGTGGCGCGGGTCTCGGTCCCCACGGCGGCGTGAACCAGCGCCTTGCAGGCGGCCGGGAGAGCGCTGACCGGCACCCCCTGGATCACGTTGGGGACGCCGCCCTGGTTGACGACGATGTCCGGCACCGCGAGGACCTGGCCGGACTTGTTGACAACGCCGCCGCCGAGCACCCACGACCCGGGTGACGGCGTCCAGCCGCTCACCACGCTGTAGTACGTGGTGACCGCGGTCATGTAGTGCGGCCGGAGGATCTCGGCGACCAGCACCCGCACCCCGATGAACCCGGCCAGGGTCACCGCGATGGCGGGCAGGGTCCGGCGGAGCAGCGCACCCGCGGCGATGCCGAGTGCCATGCCGAACAGCGCGTAGGCCACGGGCACGACGCCCTGCAGGTCAAAGTCGTTGGGCTGGAACGCGTTGCCGTAGAGCGCGTTGCGCGGTCCCGACCACCAGGTGACCAGCGCGGCGATGCAGCCGCCCCAGACGGCGGCCGCCAGCAGCAGCCAGCCGGCCTTGCCCATCAGCCACCGTCCGCGGGTGACGCTCTGCGTCCACGCGAAGTTACTGGTGCCGGTTTCCGCCTCGCCCGCGACGGCCGGCGCGCCGATCAGCAGCCCGATCACGGCCGGCACGATCAGCGTCAGGAAGGTCAGGTCATAGGCGGCGTGGTTGCCCAGGGACAGCGAGTTCGCCAGCGAACTGCATGAGTGATCGGCCGTGCAGGCGCTGAGCACCGAACGCCACTGGGATGCCATCTGCACCCCGGTCACCAGCAGGACCAGGGCGAACGCGGCGAGGAGCCCGCCCGCGATCGCCGCCTGCACCCGGTACTGCCGCCAGACGAGCCAGCTCATGAGTTTTCTCCAACCGCGGTCAGATGCGCGTTCTCGGGCGCGGCGTCGGCGCCCAGGTAGCCAAGCACGAGGTCTTCCAGGCTGACGTCGCTGACCTCGTAGGCAGGGTCGATCAGGGGCCCGCCGAGCTGGACCAGCAGCGTCGACTGCCGGTCGGTCCGGGTCGACTGCACCACCGTGTGCGCTCGTTCCAGGGCGGACGTGTCCCTGCGCGGGCCGACGAGCACCTTGTGCGCGGCCAGCAGGTCGTCGATGTCACCGCACAGTTGCACGCGCGACGCGGTGAGCAGGACCATGTGATCGCAGACCCGCTCCAGGTCAGCGATCACGTGCGAGGACAGCAGCACCGTGAGGTCGCCCGCGGCGTCCGCCACGGCCGAGGTCAACGTGGCCAGGAACTGCCGCCGGGCCAGCGGGTCGAGCGCGGCCACCGGCTCGTCAAGCAGCAGCACCCGCGGCTGCTTGGCGAGCGCGAGCGAGAGCGCGACCTGAGCCCGCTGCCCGCCCGACAGCGTGCCGACCGGCTGCCCCAGCGGTACCCGCAGGTCGAGCAGTCGCGCCCGCGCCGCCGCGTCGTCCCAGCGCGGGTTCAGGTGGGCCCCGGCCCGGATGTGATCGTCGGCCGACAGCCGCCGGTAGAGCGGGATGTCCTGGGCCAGGTAGCCGATGTCGGCCAGGAAGGCCGGGTCCTGGCGCGGCGCGCCGCCGAGAACGGCCGCGGTGCCGCCGGTCGGCCGGGCGAGGCCGGCCAGCATCCGCAGCAGCGTCGTCTTGCCCGAGCCGTTCGGGCCGACGAGGGCGGAGATCCGGCCTGCCGGTATCGAGATCGAGCAATCGCTGAGCGCGGTGACCCGCGGATACCGCTTCGTCAGCCCGTGCGTCTCGATGGCCGGCGCGCGCGCCGTCGGGGTCCGCATCGGGGGCCGCCGCGAGGCGCCCTTCCGGCCTGGTCATGCGATGTCCGCCTCGGCCGCCGCGTTGGTCGACGTCCGCTGCCCGCATCGTGATCCGCAGCAGCGACTCAATCGCCTCGTCGTCAAGCCCGGCCTCGCGCGCCTCCCGCACCCAGCGGGCCAGCGACCGGCCGAGCCGGGAGTGCGTCGTCGGCGGCGGCCCGGCCGGCCGCCGCAGCACGAACGTGCCCTGCCCGACCCGCGCCTCGACGAGGCCCTCGCGCTCCAGGTCGCGATACGCCTTGAGCACCGTGTTGGGGTTCACCGCGACCTCGGCGACGACCTCGCGCACGGTCGGCAGCTGGTCGCCCGCGTCGAGCACGCCCATCCGCAGCGCCTGCCGTACCTGCTGCACGATCTGCAGGTACGGCGGCACCCCGGAGCGCCCGTCCACCCGAAAGCTGATCATGATGCAGACTCCTAGTGTCTTAGTTGACTAGCACAATAGGGTTCGGGCCCGGCGGCGTCAACCGGTTCCGCGCGGACGCCTGCCCGTCCCACGCCCGCCCCCCGGCCGCTTCGCCGAGACGCATGATCTGCACGTATTGTGGGGAAACTCTGTCGGATTGACCGGGTTTCGCAACCGCGTCGTAACGCAACCGGCACGGTAAATCCGGATTACACGCAGGCGACGCGGTTAGTGTTGTGAGATGCATTTGCCGGGGGCGCGGAAGGGCGTTGGTTGATCACATTCGAAGGTGTGACGAAGCGGTACCCCGACGGGACGGTGGCGGTCGATCATCTCGACCTCGACGTACCCGACGGCAAGACGATGGTTCTCGTCGGGCCTAGCGGGTGCGGCAAGACCACGACGCTGCGGATGATCAACCGCCTCGTCGAGCCGTCCGCTGGCCGCATCCTGCTCAACGGCGACGACATCAGAGCGCAGGACCCGGCCCGGCTGCGACGCGGCATCGGCTACGTCATCCAGCAGAGCGGCCTGTTCCCGCACCGCACGGTCGAGGACAACATCGCCACCGTGCCGGTGCTCAACGGGTGGCGCCGGGCGAAGGCCCGGGCGCGCGCCCGGGAGCTGCTGACGACCGTCGGACTCGATCCGGCGCTCGCCGGGCGGTACCCGCACCAGCTCTCCGGCGGGCAGCAGCAGCGGGTCGGCGTGGCCCGCGCGCTCGCCGCCGACCCGCCCGTGCTGCTGATGGACGAGCCGTTCAGCGCCGTCGACCCGGTCGTCCGCGGTCAGCTCCAGGACCAGCTGATCGCGCTCCAGAACGAGCTCCACAAGACGATCGTGCTGGTCACGCACGACATCGAAGAGGCCATCAAGGTCGGCGACATCGTCGCGCTGTACCACCCGCACGGCACCCTGGCCCAGCTCGGCCCGCCGGAACGGCTGCTCGGCGCGCCCGCCGATGACTACGTCGCCGGTTTCGTCGGGTTCGACCGCGGCATCAGGCGGCTGTCCTTCTTCCGGACCGACGGGCTGTCGCTGTCGGCCGGCCCGGTGCTGCCCGCCTCGTCGACGGTGGCGGCCGCCGTCAAGACCGGGGAGCCCTGGATCCTCGTCGTCGGCAGCGAGGCGGACCTGCGGCCGCGCGGCTGGGTGTCGGCCGAGCGGCTGGCCGGGCTCGACGGCGATACCCGGCTCGCGGACGTGGCCACCGACACCTTCGGGCACACGTTCACCGTGGGCGACGACTCGCTCCGGGCCGCGCTCGACGCGGCGGTGCTCTCGCCCGCCGGCGTCGCGATCGGCGTGGACGAACACGGCCGAGTGGTCGGCGTGGCGTCCTTCGACCAGCTCCGGGCGGCCGTGCAGGCGGCCCAGGCGGCCCAGGACGCGCTCGACGCCCAGGACGTGCTCGGCGAGCAGGTCGCGCGGCAGGGACAGAGCCCAGGAGCGACCCGATGATGTGGTCCTGGATTCCCAGCAACTGGTCCGAGATCTGGGAGCTGACCAGGCAGAACGCCTTTCTCGGCGTCGTCTCGCCGCTGATCGGGCTGGCCATCTCGCTGCCGCTCGGGGTGCTGGCGGCGCGCTGGCGCTGGTTCTACCCGCCGACGCTGGTCTTCATCAACGTGATCTACGCGATCCCGTCGCTCGCCCTGTTCATCGCGCTGATCCCGGCGTTCGGGCTGACCGATACGACGGTCGTGATCGGGCTGACGGTGTTCTCGCTCTGCGTGATCCTGCCGAACGTGGTGGAGGGCCTGCGCGGCGTGCCCGCGCCGGTCAAGCAGGCGGCGACCGCGATGGGGTACGGCCCGCTGCGCCGCCTGATCACGGTCGAGCTGCCGCTCGCGACCCCCGTGATCATCGCCGGGCTCCGAGTCGGCGTGGTGTCCAGCGTCAGCCTGGCCAGCGTCGGCCAGATCATCGGCGTGTCCAGCCTCGGCTACCTGTTCATCGACGGCGAGCAGCGGGACTTCCCGACCGAGATCTACGTCGGCCTGTTCTGCGTCATCGTGCTCGCCGTGGTCTGCGACCTGATCCTGGTCGGCGTCCGGCGGGTACTCACCCCGTGGGCGTCCGGCCGGAACCGGGCGGCCGGCGAGCGCCCGCGCTGGGTGCTCACCCAGCGCGCGCCGGCGGCGCCGGGGGCGGGGGCGCGCTGATGAGCTTCTTCAGCTACGCCTGGGACTGGGTGACCACCGACGCCCACTGGCACGGGTCCGGCAGCATCCCTCAGCAGGTCGTCGCGCACCTCGGCTACAGCGGCCTGCCGCTGCTCATCGCCGCGCTGATCGCGATCCCGCTCGGGGTGCTGATCGGGCACACCGGCCGCGGCGCGGTCGTCGTCGTCAACCTGGCCAACGCCTGGCGCGCCATCCCCACCCTCGGCCTGCTCATCCTGCTCGCCGTCTACTTCGGGTTCACGCTCTTCACCTGGCTGATCCCGCTCGTCGTGCTGGCGATCCCGCCGATCCTGGTCAACGTTTACGAGGGCGTGGCCGGGGTCGACCCCGGCGTCAAGGACGCGGCCAAGGGCATGGGCATGACCCCGTGGCAGCAGATCGTCAAGGTCGAGGTGCCGATCGCGCTGCCGCTGATCCTGGTCGGCCTGCGCACCGGGGCGATCTTCGTCGTCGCGACCGCGACGATCGCGGCCTACATCGGCCTCGGCGGCCTCGGCCGGTTCATCATCGACGGCCTTGCCAACACCCAGTACGGCCCGGTGGCGGGCGGCGCGCTGCTCGTCGTGATCCTCGCCCTGCTCGTTCTCGGGCTCTTCGCCCTGCTGTCCAGACTGCTCGTCCCGGCGGGGTTGCGCGGGGCGGGCCGGGATAACCAGTAAAATCGACCACTAATGTCGGGTACACCGAAAGGGAAACACATAATGGTCACCAGGATCGCCACCGCCACGGGGATGGCAGCCGTCACGGCCATCGCCCTCGCCGCGGTGGCCGGCTGCTCAAGCAGCTCTTCAAGCTCATCAAGCGCGCCGAGCTCGGCCGCCGCAAGCGCCAGCACCAGCGCCAGCTCGGGCTCCAACCCGCTGTCCGGCGGGAGCGCGTCCGGCTCGGTGGTCGTCGGCTCGGCCAACTTCCCCGAGTCCGAACTGCTGGCCGAGGTCTACGCGATCGCCCTGCAGGACAAGGGGGTCAAGGCCACCACCAAGCTCAACATCGGCGACCGCGAGGTCTACTACCCGCAGGTCGTCAAGGGCGCGATCACCATCTTCCCCGAGTACAACGGGGCGCTGCTCTCCGGCGAGGTCGACAAGACCTCCACCGCCAAGACGACCGCAGCGGTGGACGCGGCCCTGACGGCCAAGCTGCCGTCCTCGCTCGAGATCCTCAACCCGGCCCCGGCCCAGGACTCCGACGCCCTCACGGTGACCGCGGCGACCGCCGCCAAGTACCACCTCAAGTCGATCGCCGACCTCAAGCCGTACGCGAGCGGCTGGGTGCTCGGCGCGCCGTCGGAGTTCACCACCCGCCCCGACGGCATACCCGGGCTCAAGGCCAACTACGGCCTCACCTTCAAGTCGTTCGACCCACTGGACGAGTCCGGCCCGCTCACGCTGGCCGCCCTGAACGGCGGGAAGGTCCAGGTGGCGGACGTCTTCACCACCACCCCGCAGATCATCACCGACCACCTGGTCTCGCTGTCGGACCCCAAGGCCAACTTCGCCGCCCAGAACGTCATCCCGCTGGTCTACAAGGCCGGCTCGAACGCCACCATCACCAGCACCCTGAACACGGTCTCGGCCGCGCTGACGACGTCCGCCCTGCTGCAGATGGACAACGCCGTGATCACCGACAAGCAGAACTACAGCACGGTCGCGGCCGCCTTCCTGAAGACGATCGGGATCAGCTAAACACCGGCAAGAGTAACGTGACAGGACGTGCGAATCACTGATGTGACCGTCGTCCTGCACGAGCGGTCCGCGTCCGGCGCGGCCAGCTTCGGCCCCGCCGGACGACGGATCCCCCTCGGCGTCCTCCGCGTCTAACGTCGCCGCCCGGCACGTGATGATGGCCATCGACAACTGCGACTGGCTCGAGGTCCTCGCCTTCAACCAGTCCGGCGACCACAGCCTCGCCCACTTTGGCTACGGCCTGACCGAGCCATTCACCGTCGACCGCGAGGGCAACGTGCACGCCCCCACCGGCCCCGGCCTCGGCGCCGCCGTGGACTGGGACCTGATCAACTCCTCGGTGGTAGCCGTCGCTGCCTAAAAAAGGCCAATCCCGTCATCTCGAACGGACCCGGCCGACTCTTCCCCGCCCATTACTCCGGCGCGAGGAAGATGCAGAACGTATGGCCGGACGGGTCCGCGTACACCCGCAACTGCTCATCGGGGTCCTCGGAGCGGTCAAGGCGCAGCCGCGCCCCCAGCCCGATCGCGCGCTCGTGCTGATGGTCGAGTTCGGCCCTGCTGGTGACGGACAGGTCAAGGTGCAGCTGCTGCGGGATCTCCGGCTCCGGCCAGGTCGTCTCCGGCACCGTGGCGGTCTGCTGGAACGCGATGCGGGGGAAGCCACCGGACGACGGGCGGATGACGAGCCAGTCGCGGCCGCGCTCGTCGTCGTGGCCGGGCTCGGGCGGCTCGTCACCCGGCCGGTATTCGAAGCCGAGCAGCTGACGGTAGAACTCCGCCAGCCCGCGGGCGTCGGTCGTGTCGAGCACCACCTGCCGCCAGCTCGGGAACGACTCGCCGACGCTCATGAGATTACCTTCCGCTCGGCGGGAAGCAACGGTCCGTTCGGAAGAATAGATTAGTGCAGAGCCCCTCATCGGGCCGGGCGTGGCGTCGCTCGCGTCTCCGGCCAGGAGGGCCTGTAAGGTCTGTAGATGGTCGAGATCAAGACTGCGGGTGAGATCGACGCGATCCGCGCCGCCGGCCGGGTGGTGGCCCAGGTGCTGGCGGCGAGTCGCGGCGCGGCCGCGCCCGGGGTCACCCTCAAGGAACTCGATGAGGCCGCCAGGGATGTGCTCGCCCGGGCGGGCGCGACCTCGCCGTTCCTCAACTACCACCCGAAGTTCGCCCCGGTCCCGTACCCGGCCGTGATCTGCACGTCGGTGAACGACGCGGCGCTGCACGGCATCCCCGGTTCCTACCGGCTGCAGGAGGGCGACCTGCTCAGCGTGGACGCCGGGGCGACGCTGGACGGCTGGGTCGGCGACGCGGCGATCTCGTTCACGATCGGGCCGCCCGCGGCGGCGGACGCGGCGCTGATCGCCGCGACCGAGAACGCGCTGGCGGCGGGGATCGCGGCCGCCCGGCCGGGCGGCCGGCTGGGCGACATCTCGGCCGCGATCGGGCACGTCGGCCGGTCCGGCGGGTACGGCATCTCGACCGACCTCGGCGGTCACGGCGTCGGCCGGACGATGCACGAGGACCCGCACATCCCCAACCGGGGGCGGGCGGGCCGGGGCCTGCGGCTGGTGCCCGGGCTGGTGATCGCGATCGAGCCGTGGTTCATCGCCGGCGGCAAGGACGGCATCTGGCTCGACGACGACGGCTGGACGATCCGCACCTCGGACGGCAGTCGCGCCGCGCACGCCGAGCACACGATCGCGATCACGCCCGACGGCCCGGTGATCCTGACCGTCCCCTGACCGGCCGGCCAGTACCTGGGCTGCGGCCCCTCCCCAAGCAGGGCCGCAGCCGAGCCTCTTTCGGCTATCCCTATCGTGGTCCATTGCGTGGTCGCGAAATAGTCACATAATGGGACAGTGTTCAGAGAAAGAGACAAATTAGTGACATCTTCCCCAGGGTCGGGCGGTCGGCCCGGCCTGGCGGAGATTGCGGCGGAGCTCCAGGCGCTCCGCAAGAACCGCGCGTTCTCCGGCGACGTGTCCGAGAAGATCGGCCCGGTGCTGCTCGAGCTGGCCGGCGGCGACTCGCGCACGTCCAACGATAAGCTCGGCCGGGAGCTCCGCGCGCTGGCCGGACGGCTGACCGACGAGATGCGGACCGCGATTCTCGCGGCCCTGGCGCTGCACGAGGACACCCGCGGGATGACCACCTACTCGCAGCGGAAGCGGTGGCTGGCCGACACCAAGCTCGCCCGCGGTGACCGGACCGCCGAGCGCCGGATCGACGAGGCGCAGCGGCTGCTCGCCCAGGAGATCGCGGCCGAGCTCGAGCGCCGCCGCGGCCTTTCCGACCCCGACGACGACGGCTGGTACATCGAGCATTTCAGCGCCGTGTTCATGCTCGACGGCGAGGCCCCCGAGGCGCTCGAGCGCCGGCGCATCGTCGCCACCAGGCACCACCTGACCGAGATCGCGATCGTCCTCGACACGCCCAGGGAATCGGGTCAGCGCCGACTCGGCCTCAAGGCCGACGTGACCAGCGGCGGCACGCTGCTCCGGGCCGAGGAGCTGTCGCGTAACCGGACCCGCTACATCATCGCGCTGCCGCGCCCGCTGCAGCCGGGTGAGACCCACGAGTACGAGATGCACATCCGGGTGGCCCCGGACGAGCCCATGCGCGACTACTACGTGTTCCGCCCCGAGCGCCGCTGCGACGGCTTCGACCTCCGGGTCAGGTTCGACCGCCGACGCCCGCCCCGCTGGGTCCGCCAGGTCACCGCCGAGGACGTCCACGTCTACTACCCCTACGAGGGGGTCCCGGCCCCGTTCGACCAGGTCCCGGTCGACGCCACCGGCGAGGCCCGCGCCGACTTCCTGCATCCCCGCCAGCACCTCGGCTACGGCCTCCAGTGGTCCTTCACCGAACAGGAACCCTAAACCTCCGCCCGCTACCGTCCGTCCCTTGTCACCCGCACCACTGACACCACCGGGTAGGGCCGACGGCACGGCCCACGACCTGAAGACCCCCTCAACGGACGCGTCCTCTCCGATAACAGCAAGAAAAACCCTGTGATCGCGAAAACATTCTTTATGGCGAAGACTTTTCGTGCGCATAGCACGAATTATTTACGTCAAGAAAAAAGTCTTCGTGCTCATCGAGCGGCAGCAAGGATAACAGCAAGAAGCGCGGAGCGCTCGACGTTAGCCGAGATGGTGGAGCCTCGTCAGCGGCAGCGAAGTCGCCTCGTGCACCGGGACAGGAACGCCGTCCACGCTCACCGGTCCCTCCGACACGGGCACCGAGACCCGCGGCACAACCGAGTTGCGCGCCATGTCCGCGCGGGTCAGTCCCCGGGCCCCCGCGATCGGCAGGTAGCGAACCCCGCCCGGCAGCGCGTCCCGGAGCGAAGCGTTCGACAGCGCCGGCTCCGCGACGAACACGGCCGACAGCGACCGCGGCGCGTCGCCAAGCCCGCCGAAGAACGGCCCGAGCACCCGCGGCTGGGTGATCCGGGTCGACCCCGACCCGGAGCCGGACGCGCCCCAGGCGACGAACCCGGACTTGAGCACGATCTCCGGCGTCGTCCCGAACCGGGCCGGGTCCCACAGCGCGATGTCCGCCAGCCGCCCAGCCGAGAGCGACCCGACCTGGGCCGCCAGGCCGTGCGCGATCGCCGGGTTGAGGGTGACCTTGGCCAGGTACCTGAGCACCCGCTCGTTGTTGGCGAAGGACGGGCCCGCCTCCCCGGCCAGCGTCGCCTGGACGTGGGCGAGCTGCCAGGTGCGGCGGGCGACCTCGGCGATCCGGCCCATGCCCATCGAGTCGGAGTTGATGATCGAGATCGCGCCCAGGTCGTGCAGGAAGTTCTCGGCCGCGATGCCGTGCCGCCTGATCCTGCTCAACGCGATCGCCGCGTCGCTGTCCAGCCGCGGGTGCAGCTTGTGCACGGTCATCGTCATCGGCACCAGCTCCGCGACCGTGGCCGGGGTGAGCGGCAGCGTCGGCGTGGTCGAAGAGCCGAGGATGTGCGGCTGGTTCAGGATCTCGAGCACGTCGGGATGACCGCCGCCGCCCTCCACGTGGTACGCGTGCACGGTCCGCCCGGCCGTCGCCGCGACCGTGTCGGCCAGGTACCCCGACTCGTTCAGCGTGTCGGTGTGCAGCGCGACCGGCAGCCCGGCCGCCTCGGCCACGGTCAGGCAGGTGTCGATCTGGACCGGGGTCGCGCCCCAGTCCTCGTGCACCTTGAACCCGCCCGCCCCGGCCTCGACCGCCGCCTCCAGCAGCGCCGTCGAGCGGGTCGAGCCGCGGGCCAGGAACGCCGCGTTGAGCGGGATGCCCGCCCAGCCCGCCATCATCGCCCGCAGGTTGTAGGCCGGGTTCGCGCCGACGTCCCACACCCCGCCGATCCCCATCGCCACCACCGTGGTGATCCCCGACGACAGGGCCGCCGCCGCGATCTGCGGGCTCGACGCGTGCACGTGCGAGTCGATCAGCCCGGCGGTCGCGATCAGCCCCTCGCCGGGCAGGATCGCGGTGTGCGAGTCGACCACCAGGTCCACCCCCGCCTGCACGTCCGGGTTCCCGGCCCGGCCGGTGCCGACGATCCGCCCGTCGGCGATCCCGATCGAGGTCTTGCGGACGCCGAGCACCGGGTCGAGCACGAGCACGTTGGGGATGATCAGGTCGAGCGCGCTCGCGCGGCCGACCGTCGCCGACGTGACCAGGACGCCGTCCCGCGCGGTCTTCCCGCACCCGCCGATCAGCTCGTCGCCGGGGGAGACGTCATCGCCCTCGACCTGGACCCACAGGTCGGTGTCGGCCAGCCGCACCCGGTCCCCGGTCGTCGGCCCGTACCGGGCCGCGTACTCGCCCCGGTCAAGCGCGCTCACGGCGTCGCGCCGCTGGTCATAACGGCGGTCGCCGTCCGCTCCTCGCCCGGCCGCAGCCGCAGCGCCTCCCCGGCGGGCAGGTCGAGGCGGCAGCCGGTCGGCTGGCGGGCCGTCGCGTCGCCGCTCGCGGTCGCCCCGGTACCCAAATCGTCATCTCGAACGGACCCTGGCTCCGCCTGGTCGGCGAACCGGATCTCGACCGCGGGGTTGACCTGGTCGAGCGGGAAGTGCGAGGAGATCCAGACGTCGCGGCGCCCGGTGTTGCGCAGCAGGACCGCCCGCCGCGGCGCGCCGGCCGCGAGGGTGATGTCGCCGGCGGCCGCGAGCACCCGGCCCGGGCGGCCGCCCGCGCCGTCCGTCTCGTGCTCGTCCGTCTCGTGCTCGTCCGTGGGGTCGGCCGCGTCCGGGTGGGCGGCGGTCGTCGGCGAGGGCGACGGTGCGAGAGTCTCCTCGGTCCGTTCGAGATAAGGGGGTTGCTGATTTTGATCTTCGGGGAACGGGCGGTCGACGTGGACGAGGGTCGTCCCCCACGGGAACAGCGCCTCGACCTCGAGCACCGGGACGAGGGAGGTGACGCCGGGCAGCAGCGCGGCGGCCGGAACCGCCAACCGGGCCCGCTCGATGACCGTCTCCAGCGCGACGCCGTCCCAGGCCAGCTCGCAGATCTCGTCGCACACGAGCGCGACCGCCTCGGTCGCGCCGAGCGGGGCGCCGCGGGCGAGCCGCCGCCGGGCGAGGTCGGCCGCCGCCGCCAGCAGCAGCCGCTCCTGCTCCCGTGGTGTCAGGTGCATCCCGTCATGATGTCAGGCGGCGTCGGTCAGTCCTCGGCCCGGTCATCGCCGGGCGCGCCCATGCGCTGCACCCAGCGGGCCAGCTCGGTCTGGTCGGCGGTCGGCGGCAGCGCGTCGGCGGCGGCCGCCCAGAGCTCGAGGCTGCTGCGGCTGAGCCGGTCGGGCGCACCGACCTGCTCGGCTAGCCCGAGCGCGATGCGCATGTCCTTGACCATCATCCGCAGCGCGAACCCGGAGTTGAAGGTGCCCGGGAGCACGAAATCGGGCCACTTGCTACTGGTCGACCGGCTCTGCCCGCTGGAGCTGTTGAAGACGTCGATCATGACCCGCGGGTCGAGACCGAAGCGCTGGCCGGCCGCCATCACCTCGGCCACGGACAGCAGGTGGGTGGCCGACAGCAGGTTGTTCAGCGCCTTGACGGCGTGGCCGGCCCCCACGCCGCCGACGCCGACAGGGTTGCCGAGGGGCTCGAGCACCGGCCGGAGCCGGTCGAGCACATCGCCGTCGGCGCCGACCATGATCGTGAGCCGTCCCGCCCTGGCGCCGGCCACGCCGCCGGAGACCGGCGCGTCGACCAGCGTGATCTCGCGCTGGCCGAGCTCGGCCGCCAGCGCCTGCGTCCTGGCCGGCTCGGACGAGCTCATGTCGATGACGGTCGCGCCCGCCGCCGGCGTGAACTGCGGGTCGCGGACCACCGCCTCGACCACGTCCGAGTTCGGCAGCATCAAGATCACGGTGGACGCGTCGCGCACGGCGTCGCCCAGGGCGTCGTGGGCCAGGCCGCCGGCGTCGGCCAGCGCCGCCCGGGCGCTCGGCGAGACGTCGTGGCCGTGCACGGTGAACCCGGCCTCGGCCAGCCGCGCGGACATCACCGCGCCCATGTTTCCCAGTCCTATGAATCCGATTACGGTCGAAGTCACGGTGCGTTCGCTCCCATCTGGTTGGAACTGCTGAGCTGGTCGGCGGCGGGGCCGCCGCGCCGGGCGACCACCGTCAGGTAGACGGCGAGCAGCGCCACGCAGACCACCAGCGCGGTCGACGACAGACCGAGCGCCGTGCGCAGCCCGACCGCCGCGCCGAACAGCCCGACGGTGAACCCGCTGCCGATCCGCATCCCGTTCGCGCCGACCCCGTAGACGCCGATGACCTGCCCCTTCTTCTCGCGCGGGGCGCGCAGCTGGACGACGGTCTGGGTGACGGACATCGCCGCCAGGTTAGCGACCCCGCCGACGATCAGCAGCGGTGCGGCGATCAGGTAGTCGTGGCTCACGGCGAAGAACACCGATGCCGCGCCGTAGACGAGGGTGGACCAGAGCGCGGACCGGACCGAGAGCCTGATCCACCCGGTGCCCTCGAGGAGGAGCCCGCCGAGCACGCCGCCGAGGCCGTTGGCGAACAGCAGCACCCCGTAGGCGGTGCCGCTGGACAAGCCGGTCGTGGTCGAGGCGATCTCCGGCATCACCACCTGCATGGCCGAGCCGACGAAGAACGAGCCGAGCCCGGCCAGGATGATCATCGAGGCCAGCACCCGGTCCCGGCTGACCTCCTTGAACACCTTCACCGCGGCCAGCGCGCTCACCCGCTCGCGGGCGACGATGCCGTGCCGGGTGTGGCCGGTGAACGTCGTCCGCGCCATCAGGGTCGTCAGCGGCAGGTAGAACGCGATGTTGACCCAGATCCCGCGGACCGGGCCGAGGCCGAGCAGCAGCGCCGAGCCGACCACCGGGCCGGCCAGCACGCCGAGCGACCGCGCGGTCGAGTTGAGCCTGATCGCGCTGGGCAGATCCTCGACCCCGACGAAATCCTCGAGCAGGAGCTGCTCGGGCGGCGCCCACAGCGCCCCTGCAGTGCCGTGCAGAATCAGCAGGATGCAGGCGTTCCAGACCGTCAGCGAGTTCGTGAAAAACAAGATGCCCCAGGTCAGCGACACCGCCATGAACAGCGCCTGCGATCGGAGAATGAGCTTGCGGCAGTCGTAGCGGTCGGCGAGGGCGCCGAAGTACGGCGACAGCAGCAGGAACGGCAGCCAGTGACTGATGACCTCGAAGCCAGTCAGGGCCGGAGAGTGGAACTTCTCCCAGATCACCCAGTAGGTGATGACGTGCTCGACGTTGTCGGCCATCATCGCCAGCGCCGCGCCGCCGAGATAGGCGCGGCAGGAGCGGTTGCGCAGCGCGGCGAACTTAACCGATCGCGCCGGCAGCGCCCCGGCGATTGGCTGCGCCGCGTTGGTGAGATCGCCTTCTGGCTCCGGATCCAGCACGGGGATGTGGGTCGGAATGCCACAGGCTGCACACATGCGCGACAGTCTAAACCGGACGAATCGGACGGATCTCCGATGCGCGGGGCCGTGGCCAGAATGTTAGCGAGGCTAAGGTTTGCGGGCGAGGCCGGGCAGGAAGCCCCGGGCCGGACGACCCACCGAGGACGAACCAGAAGCCTCTGCACAAAGCGTCACCACTACTGCACGGTTAGTAATAACGGTTCGACACTAAACGAAAGCAGGACGCTCATGACTACCGTAACGCAACCTACCCCGGCACCTGGGAAGACAGCAGCGGCCGGGGCGGCCTCGCCGACGAGGGGAGGCTGAAATGCAGCGCACCAAGATGTCCATGATCGTAGTCGCGGGCGCCGCAGTCGTGATCAGCACTGGGGCGGCCACGGCCGCGGAGGCCAGCCCTGCGGCCACCCACACGGCCACCGTGCAGGTGCCCAGCGTCGTCGGCGAGGCGCAGGCGACCGCCTACGCAAAGATCTCCAAAGCCGGGCTCACGCCGAGGATGAGCGCGACGACCCATCCTGTCCGGGGACAGATCCTCTATGTCGAGTCTCAGGCTCCGAGGGCCGGCCGGGAGGCCGTCAAGGGCGCCACCGTCACCGTCACCAGCCAGACGTTCAACCAGAAGGCGGCGGGGTACGCGACAACACTGGAGGGCATCCCGTACCTGTACGGGGGGACCACCAAGCAAGGATTCGATTGCTCCGGGCTCACTCAGTACGTGTACAACCACGGGGGCAGGCAGATCGCGCGCACATCCGACGAGCAGTTCCACGAGTTCCGTAGCGAGGCGCACTCGCAGGCTCAGCCGGGCGACCTGGTGTTCTTCCACGACACGAGCAATCTGCAAAGCCACGTGTATCACGTCGGGGTCTTCGAGGGAGGCACCGACATGGTGGCCGCCACGCACACCGGCTCTGATGTTCAGGAGCAGTCGTACACGTGGGGCGGGAACACCGTCTCGTTTGGCACCGTCTCGCACTAGGCAGAGCCGATGCCGCCCGATCGACGATCTAGTTCCGACGCCACCCTGTCGGTCTCGCCCAAGGTCCGGTTAGTCCGCCTATCATGGGCTGGTGAGCCAGGATCGAGGCGCATCACGCAGCGGCAGGCTGCCGGCGACGGCGGCCGAGCGGATACTGAGCGCCGCGATGCGCGAGTTCGCGAAGTACGGGTTCGCCGGCGCCCGGGTGGAGCGGATCGTGAGCCGGGCGGACGTGAGCCCCCGGTCGCTCTACTACCACTTCGACAGCAAGCGGGGCCTCTATGACGCCGTGCGCGAGCGGCTGAGCTCGCAGCACTTCGAGGACTTCGTGCGCGGCGTCACCGACGAGCCGCTGGTCGACCGGCTCCTCGCCAACATCGACGTCGCGATGACACCGCGCTGGCAGACGTGGGCGCGGATGCTGATGTGGGAGGCGCTGGACGGCGGGGCCGGCAGCGCGCCCTACCCGGAGGGGACGGTGCCCGGTGACCTGCTCGCCATCCGCGCCGCCCAGGAGCGGGGCGAGATCGACCCGGACCTCGACCCGCATGTGCTGACGCTCGCGTTCATCGCGATCACGTTCTGGCCGACGATGTTCCCGCAGTCGACCAAGCGCCTGACTGAGGGCATGCCCAAGGACGAGCTCCTGCGGGCGCGCAAGGACCTGGTGCGAGCGCTGGTGCAGCGGCTCGGCGAGGACGCCGCTCTGGAGCTACCCGCCGCGGTCGTCCCGGGGGGCGAGGAGCCGCGTTAGCGTCAGCGTGCCAAGCGCCAGCGCCAGGTCGCACAGGCACGCCACCCGGAAGCCGGCCACGTAGCCGCCGGTCCGCCCGCTGCCGACGGCCGCGAAAAAGCCCAGGCTCACCAGGGCGAGGCCGATGGTCCCCGACATCTGCTGGACGGTGACGAGCACGCCGGCCGGGGCTCCCGGGTCCGCGACCGGGACCCGGCTCAGCACCACGCCGATGATCGGCGGGATCAGCAGCCCCTGCCCGAGCCCGAACAGCGTCACCCCGACCAGCACCAGGGCCGTGGGACGGCCGGGGCCGGCCGCCGCCAGCAGCACGAGGAGGCCGGCCGCCTGGAAGGCCGCCCCGGCGGTCAGCGTGCTGCGGCCGTAGCGCCCGACCAGCGCGCTGCTCGACAGGCTGGCGAGGAAGTTGCCCGCGGCGAGCGGCACGAACGTCAGCCCCGCGACCATGGGGCTGTCACCTCGTCCCGTCTGCAGGTACAGGCCGAGGACGAAGAAGAAGGAGGTGATCGTCGCGTACAGCGTGACGTTCACCAGCAGCCCCCGCCGGAAGTCCCGCGACCGGAACAGGCCGAGGTCCACCAGCGGCTGCTTCCAGGCGCGGACCCGGTGCTCCCACCACGCGAACGCCGCGCCGGAGACGGGGACCGCGGCCAGGAAGAGCCAGCACCACAGCGGCCAGCCGAGCGCGCCGCCCTCGACGATCGGGATGGTCAGCAGCCCGGCCGCGAGGGTGAGCAGGGCGACGCCGGCCAGGTCGAGGCTGGGACGGGTCGGCGACCGGGACTCGGGCACGCTCCGGAACCCGAACAGGAACGTGAGGGCGGCGACCGGGACGTTGACCAGGAAGATCGGCCGCCAGCCGAGGCCACCGATATTGGCCGAGAGCAAGATCCCGCCGAGCGCCTGCCCGCTGACCTGCCCGGCGGCGATGGTCATCCCGTAGACGCCGAGGGCGATGCGGCGTTCCCGGGCCGGGAAGCTCACCCGGATGATCGACAGCACCTGGGGGACCATCATCGCGGCCGCCGCGCCCTGCCCGAGCCGGGCGATGACCAGGGCGTCGCTCGTCGGCGCGAGGCCGCTCGCGGTCGAGGCCAGCGTGAACGCCGCCATCCCGGAGAAGAAGACGCGGCGGCGCCCGTACCGGTCACCGAGCCGCCCGCCGGTGACCAGCCCCAGCGAGAAGGTAAGCCCGTAGCCGCCGACGATCAGCTCCAGGGCCGGCGGGCCGCTGCCGAGGTCCCGGTGCAGCACCGGGGTGGCGACGTTGACCGCGAAGAAGTCGAACACGTTCATGAACATGCCGGGCAGGACGGCCACGAGGACCAGCCACGCGCTGCGGCCGGTCCTCGTGTCCTCCGAGGCGACGACGGGGGCGGGCGCCGCCTCGGCATGGGTCATGTTGTCGGTGCGGGAATCAGGCCGGTCAGTCGATCATGTCGGTGAGCTGCACGCCGGTGGTCGCGGTCGACGACTCGCGGACTACCGGGTCGTCCTCGGTGCCGATCGTCCGCCAGTCCTCACCGGGCTCGAGGATCTTCTCCGCGCCCCTGATGACGGTGAAGTTGCCGGCCAGGGCCGGGGGCTCCTTCCCGTCGGCCAGCCCCTTCGCCGCCGACAGGAGGATGTGCCGCATGCGGCTGATCGCCTTGTCGGTGGAGCCGAGCTGCTCCTGGGTGCGGTCGTAGATCGGGCCCATCGACTCGGTCACCATCAGGTCCTGGCTCACGAAGTCGTCGACGCCGCTGAAGATGCCCCGCTTCTCCCGGACCTCCTGCGACATCTGGTAGTCGTTCTCCGCTGTGTACAGACGAGGGGTGATCCCGTTGCGGGGATTGGTGACCGGGGTCGAGAACGGGGCGAGCGAGAAGAGGTTCGCGCCGCCGTAGTTTCGCGGGTTCCGCCACGCCGTCGGGGCGGAGAAGTAGCGCCAGCAGTTCTCGTCGTCGATCGGCACGAACATCCCGCAGCCCACGCTGAACGGGATCGACGCGACCATCGTCGCGTACGGCAGCGCGTAGGCGGTGACCCGCACGTGGGTGTTGCCGTTGGGGGTGGTGCGGATGCCGGCGTAGCGGTACCCGAACCAGGTGTCGTCGATCTCGAGCCGGGGGGCGCGGTCGTGCCGCCAGAACTTCCACGACATCGCGTTGGACGGGTAGCCGGGCTTGTCCGAGCCGTCGTCGGGCAGGTCGTCGATGCCGTCCCACTGGTGCAGGTGGGAGATGTGGGAGGTGTCGATGTTGCCCTCCATCGCCTGCACCCAGTTGCAGGTCGAGTGCTGCTTCGACGCCATGGCCTCACCGTCGGCGAGTCCCTCGGTGCCGAAGTCGCGGAACGGGGTCATGGTGTCGCGCGGGCCCATGTAGGTCCAGACGATCCCGCCGGACTCGTGGACGGGGTAGGACTTCATCCGGACCTTCTCGCAGAACGGGGCCGGCTCGCTGGGCATGTCGACGCAGGTGCCGTTCACGTCGAACGCCCAGCCGTGGTACACGCAGCGCAGCGACGCGTCCTCGTTGCGCCCGAAGTACAGCGACGCGCCGCGGTGCGGGCAGTTCTCCTGGACCAGGCCGACCCGGCCCCGGGTGTCGCGGAACGCGACCAGGTTCTCGCCGAGCAGCCGCACCCGGGCCGGGGGACTGCCGGGCTCGGGGATCTCCGCCGACAGGCAGGCCGGGGTCCAGTACCGGCGCAGCAGCTCGCCCATCAGGGTTCCCGGGCCCACCCGGGTCAGGATCTCGTTGTCCTCCGCCTTAAGCACGGCGTGCCTCCTCCTCGAGGGTTTCCTTCAGATGACAGGCTGCGAGTTCGCCAGGCCGACCGCCTCGACGAGGCTGGGGTCCACGCCGTGCCTCCATTCCCGCCTTTCTCACCGTCTCACCATGCAATCACGGTTGTCAATTATTAAGTAAACACTTTACCGCCGACATTTTTGTGGCCAATGGAAACTGCGGGTAGTAATCGGTGAGTGCCTGTTAATAACGGTGCTGGAGTCACCCCTGCTGTATGCCGCGCAGGCGCGCGTGGACCGGCGAGGCGCGGAAGGTCTCCACGTCGCCCGAGTACGCCAGCCGCCCCTCCACCATCGCCCACATGTGCCCGCTGATCGACGTGAGCATGTCGAGGTCGTGCTCGACGACGACCACCGCCCGGTCCTCGCTGATCGTGGTGAGGGCCTCGGCGAGCACGCTCCGCTGGGTCGCGGACAGGCCGGACGCCGGCTCGTCGGCCAGCAGCACCGTGGGCTCGCCGACGAGCGCCCGGGCCAGTTCGGTCAGCCGCTGCGCCTCGAGCGTCAGCCCGTCGACCAGTTGCGCGCCGAGGTGACCGATGCCGAGCCTCTCCAGGGCGGCCCAGGCCCGCTCCCGCGCGGGCGCGGCCTGGGACCGCCACAGCGACGCGAGCATCCACTGACCGGGGCTCTGCAGGCAGGCGGCGGCCACGTTGTCGACGGCGGTCCGCCCGTGGGCGAGGCGGACCGTCTGCCACGTCCGCGCCACCCCGGACCGGGCCCGGCGCATGGCGGACCACCCGGTGGCGTCCCTGCCGTCGATCTGCACGCTGCCCGAGTCGGCCGTGACCGAGCCGGCCAGCAGGTTGAACAGGGTCGACTTGCCGGCCCCGTTGAAGCCGCACAGGCCGAACAGCCCACGAAGCGGGACCTCGAGGGACACCGAGTCGACCGCGAGGACCCCGCCGTAGCTCTTGGTGACGTCATGGCACGCCAGCACGGCGGGGCCGACGCCCGGCGCCGGCTGATCGGAACTGGCGGAACTCCCGTTCGCGTTGACCTCAGGCGGCGTTTCCCGCACCGTTCCCACCCCCCCGTGCTCCCTGTGCTGCCTGCCCCCGGGTCCCGAGTCGCGCCGCGCTCCACGCCTGCAGGGACGCGGCCCACCGGTCCGTCCTGCGGCCGAGGAGCCGGTCGATCGCCCCCGCTACCCCGTCGGGCTCCACCAGCAGGATCACCAACAGGGCGATCCCCTCGATGATGCCGAGGTTCGTGCTGATGAACGACGTGCTCGTGGTGAGGTACTCGATGACGATGGCCCCCAGGATCACGCCGGTGACGCTCTTGCGCCCGGCCACGAACACCATCAGCAGCAGCGTGATCTCGGAGGTCTCGCTGAGTACGTCGGGCGTGACGATGCCCTGGACGCTGGCGAGGACCGCGCCGCCGACGGCGGCGAGGACCGACCCGAGGACGAAGACCTCAAGGCGGCGCTGCCTGAGGCTGACCCCGATCGACTCGCCCAGCCGCTCGTCGTCGGCCATGGCCATCAGCTGAAGGCCGATCCCCGACCGCATGACGCGCAGCACGATCCCGGCCGCGAGCCCGAGCAGCACCGCCGAGATGATCCCGGTCTGGACGAGCGTCGCCGTGTAGTCAGAACCGGTCCAGAACGGCGCCACGCCGTCGATGCCCGAGAACGACCCGAGCCAGCTCGAGAACGTGGCCAGCTGGTAGATGAACAGCGGGAGGATAAGCGTCGCGAGCGCGAGCGCCAGCCCGGGCGCCCGGGTGACGACGGCCCCGACCAGGAGCGCGGCCACCGCGGCGAGCGCGATCACCGCCAGCAGGCTCTCCAGCGAGCTGAAGTTGTACTTCGTCTCAAGGACGCCCGTGCCGTAGGCGCCGACGCCCATGAACACGGACTGGCTGAAGGCCAGCTGGCGGCTGTAGCCAAGCTGGAGCACCATCCCGACCGTGACGATGGCGTACCCGACGCCGGTGGTCACGGTCAGGCCGAGGTACGACCCGTCCATGATGACCAGGACGAGGCAGCCGACCACGGCGATCAGGAGACCCGCCCCCAGGGGAACGGGGTCACGGCGCCGTACCCGGTGCACCCGGGAAAGGCCGTCGGCTGGGCCGGCGGACGAGCCGGCGGCCGGGCCCGCGGGGGCCGGGCCCGAGGGGGCCGGGCCCGAGATGGTGCCGCGGTCCGTAGCGGCCGGTTCCGTCATGGCGCTCCCTCCCTCACGCAGGTTCCGGGCCGAGCCCCAGGACCTCGGGCCGGAAGATGATGATGGCGAAGAGGATGGCGTAGAGCAGGACGTCGTTGTAGCTGGTGCTCACGTAGCCGCCGAGCATCGCCTCGGCCACGCCGATCACCAGGCCGGCGGTCACCGCTCGGCCCGGTCTCCGGAACGCCGCGAAGCCGGCCGCGACGACCCCGATCAGGCTGAGCGTGGGCCCGCTCATGTACGTGTAACCGGTGATCGGCGACTCGACGATGCCGAAGAGCGCGGCCAGGACCGCGGTCATGATGAAGATCCGCCGCCGGAACTTCGCGCTGTCGATGCCGACGATCCGCGAGCCGAGCACGCTCTCGCCGCAAGCGCTTGCCGCCCGCCCGGACACAGTGAAGCGCAGGTAGGCCCACAGGAGGAGCCCGCTCACAATCGCGAGGCCGATCACCAGGACGCCGGCCCGCTGCACGTGGAAGTCGAGAATATGCAGCGCCGGGCCTGACCAGATGGAGGGCGCGCCGTACACCTCCGTGCCGAACATGGCCCTGGCCACCCCTTCGAGCACCAGCGACAGCCCGAAGGTGTAGAAGAACACGCCCACGATGCCGTGCGCGCCCGCCCCCCGGTCGAAGGCGGTGTGCAGCACCAGCCAGTCGAACAGCCACGCGGTCAGCGCCACGCCCAGCAGGACCACGATGATCCCGACGATGAAGGGCAGGCCGGCGGTCTGCACCAGCCAGGCCGACCCGATGGCGCCGAACATGGCGAAGTCGCCCACCGCCAGGTTCAGCACGTTGCAGACCCGGAACCACACCGCCAGGCAGGCGCCGAAGATCCCGTAGATGGCGCCGGACGTGAGCCCGGCCGCCAGCAGGTTGAGGAACTCACTCATGCGACACCACCCCCGGCTGCTCGACCAAGCCCTTGTACATGCGCACCGCCCGGTCGGCGACCAGCACCGCGTGCACCGGGTTCTCCTCGACGAGGAGGATCGTCATGTCGGTCTTGGTCATCTCGCCGAGCCAGTCGTAGACACGGCGGGCCACGGCCTCGGCCAGGCCCAGGCACGGCTCGTCGAGCAGCAGGACCCGCGGCTGGGCGGCCATCCCCCGGGCGAGGGCGACCATCTGCTGCTGCCCGCCCGAGAGCGTGCCCGCCTTCTGGTCGAGAAGGCGGCCGAGCTCAGGGAACATGTCGAGCACGCCGGACACGTCCTCCCAGGCCTGACGGGCGCCGATCCGCCGGGTGCGGCTGTAGCTGCCGAGCATGATGTTGTCCCGCGTCGTCAGCTCCGGGTACAGGTGACGGCGCTCGGGCACCAGGACCAGGCCGGCCCGGACGGCGGCCCCGGGGCTCCCGGCCGGGAGCGGCTGGCCGAAGACCCGGACCGCGCCCCCTCGGCGGACCAGCCCGGCGATCGCGGTGACCATGCTCGACTTCCCGTGGCCGTTGGGGCCGATGACGGCGACGCACTCGCCGACGCCGACGGAGAACGTCACCGACTCGACGGCCACGAACTTGCCGTAGCTGACCGACACGCCCTCGACCTCAAGGGCCACGGGACCCAGGGGCGCCACTCAGCTCCCCACATGCGGCAGGACGGTGAGCGACCCGTTGCCGCTGACCGTGACCACCGCCGAGTCGATCTGGGTGATGTTCGCGTAGTTGGACGGGGATCGCGACCAGTAGTAGACCTGGATGCCGCCGGTGACCAGGGTCTGGTGCTGAAGGGCGTTTTTCACGTCACCGGCGGAGATCGACTTGGCCGTCGTGATGGCGGCCGCCAGCTCCCTCCCGGTGTCCCAGCCCTCGCCGCCCTCGGCGATGTCGTTGGCGGAACCCATGCCGTCCGCCTGCATCGCCGCGATATAGGCCTTGGTGTCCGCCAGCCCGGGCGCGGTGGCCGCGGTCGACGGAATAGCGCTCAGCACGTTCTCCGGCGTGCCGATGAGGTACACGTCCTGCATGGCCGTCGCGCCGCCGACGGCGTTGACGAACGTCGACGTGGCGCAGCCGGAGCACTCGCTGATCGGGATAGTCGGGTTCTGGGCCCGCACCGCCTTGATGAACGTGATCGTGTCCGGCCCGGGGATCAGCCCGAGGACGATGATCTGCGGGTTCGCCTTCAGCAGGTTGAGCGCCTGCGGCGTGTCGTCGGTCGCCCCCGGGGTGGTGATCTGCGAGGCGACGACCTGGTAGCCGTACTGCGAGGCGAGGCTCTGCATGTACTGCGTGTTGCCGAGGCCGCCGGGGGCGTTGTCCTCGATGACCGCCACCCGCGTGTAGTGCCGGGGGACGATGAGCTGGGTGATGGTGGCCAGGTCGTCGGCGAAGAAGACGTTGCCGATGCCGGGGAAGGAGTAGGACGTGAGGTTGGCGTTGCTGATGCCCTGGCCGGTCCAGCCCGACTGCCAGCCGAGCAGGACCTCCTGGAGCTGATTGGCGACCGGCACGGCCGCGCTCGACGTCGACGTCTCCTCGGGCCCGAAGATGAAGTTGGCGTGCACCTGAGTCACGCACTTGTGCACGAGCGCCGCGGCCGTGGCCGGGTCGGACGCGTCGTTCTCCGGCACCAGCGTGACCTTGTGGCCGAGCACCCCGCCGGCCTTGTTGACCATGGCCGCCCAGGCGGTGGCCCCTTGCTCGTCGTCGACGCCGAGTTGAGCGAACGGGCCGGAGGTGGCGGCGATCTCGCAGACGGTGATGGGGGAGCTGGCCGAGCTGCTCCCGCCGCCACCGGAGCTGCACCCGGCCGCCACCCCCACGACGAGAACCGCGCTGGCGGCGGCGCTGCCCACCACCCGGAGACGGCGCGAGCGGAGCGAAAGCCGGGCCAGGACGGCATGCGGCTTACGGAAGAATAGACGTGCGAAAGCGAACCGGGGATCGTCCATCAAAGCCCCCTTTGGCTTCGGTCAGGACTGCGTGCCAGTACGACCTTTTCCTACCCTGCCCATCGCCGAGAAGCGGGGACGGACCACCATCATCAGGTAAAAAGGTTGATGCAAGATGTATACCGAACGCTTAATAATGCGTCAACAGTTGGGGCTCACATACGATCGCGTGATCGGTCTGGTGACCATCCAGATACCCAGAGTTCCGTGACAACTGTGACGTGTGTTATCGATATGGCTAGAGAGAATGGGACGTGGTGAACACGAGCCTGGGCGCTGGTCCCGGACGGCAGGCTGATCGTCACCGCGACCGGTGGACTACGTTTATGCTTGATTTATAGAGCAACCTAGTAGGCAAACTTTGAATTTAGAGGGGCGATGCAGCACCGACGGCGCGGCACAGTGCTGGACCTTCGGCGCGAGAACAGGGCTGTCGTCCTCTCGGCGCTGTATTTCAGCCGTCCAGGTAGCCGCCAGGATCTCAGTGCAGCGACCGGGCTGAGCATGGCTTCGGTCACCAGCGTCGTCCGCGAGCTGCTCGACGAGGGCATTGTCACCGAGGTCGGTTGTGAGGACTCCGACGGGGGACGGCCGCGCATGCTGCTCGACGTCAACCCCGACTACGGCTACGTGATCGGCGTCGACATCGGCGAGACCCGGATACGAGTCGGTCTGTTCGACTTGGCGATGACCGAGCGCGCGAAAGCAGATTACCCACTCAACCCCGCCGAGCACGAGGTGGATGAGGTCGTCACGGACATCGCGTCCGGCGTGACTGCGGTGCTCGCCGACGGGGGAATCGACCCAGCGGCGGTCCTCGGCGTCGGAATCGGGGTTCCGGGGATCGTTGAGCAGGGTCCCGAGGTCCTCGTGCACGGCCAGACTTACGGATGGGACGCTGTGCCGCTGGGGGCTCTGCTGCGGGAGCGTACAGCCCTGCCGCTGCGGTTTGAGAACTGCGCCAAGACAATGGGCCAGGCCGAACTGTGGGCTGGCGCGGGGAGCGGCGCGTGGCGCGGGACGCGGAACACTGCCGTGGTGCTGATCGGATCCGGAGTGGGCGCGTCCCTGATCTCCTGCTGCGGCACCTGCCAGGGGACGACCTCAAGCGCCGCGGAGTGGGGTCACACGGTCGTGGTGGTGGATGGCAGGCGCTGCCGGTGCGGATCGGCCGGCTGCCTGGAGGCGTACGTGGGCGCCGAGGCCATCCTCGACCGGTATGGCAGCCCGGCGGCTCCGTCCGCGGGGGGCGAGGAGTCGATGCTGGCGGAGCTCATCGCGGCGGCCGATTCGTCGCCCGCTGCGGACGCCGTCCTGGCGAAGACCGCGGAATACCTGGGCGTCGGCATCGGCAGCCTGATCAACCTGTTCAACCCGGAGCGGGTGATCCTCGGCGGCTGGGCCGGCCTGCTCCTGGGCGGCCGGTTGCTGCCCGCCATTCGAGAGTCGGCGCGGCGGAACTCGCTGCGGCATCTGTTCGCCGCCGCGTCGATCGAACTCGGTCAACTCGGACCGGAAGCGGTCACGTTCGGCGCGGCGACGCTTCCGATGGAGGACTTCCTCAACGGCGTGTCCCGCCTACCGCTGCAGAGCCCGCGGGCGGCGAGCTTCGGCCCGCGGTCATGACGTTGGCGTGCCTGATCGGCGCCGGATCCAGCGGAACGTCCCGGCTGCAGCGGCTTTAGCGACCTGCTGACTATCACGTAAACATGCCTCTTATTTTAAGACTTAGTTAAAGGTGAGGCAGATGGCTGGCCGCGTGATCAGATTAACCCCCTGTCGCCTGAAGTGACTGAGAGTCGCGCTCGTGC
Organism: uncultured Actinomycetota bacterium; assembly: GCA_963836195.1. Taxonomy (GTDB): domain Bacteria; phylum Actinomycetota; class Actinomycetes; order Streptosporangiales; family Streptosporangiaceae; genus Trebonia. The sequence continues at coordinate 47,225 of CAWIIX010000015.1, forward strand.
CCTCACGGGGGAGAAAACCCGCCGTAACTGGGTCTTGACGGGAAGTTTCGGCCCAGTTAAGTTCGAGCTTAAAATAAGACAAATTCAAACTGTCTTGATAGTGGCGTCACTCGCGGAAGAGCTGGCGGCTGTGGCGGCACTACTACCGGACCACGGTGCCGGCCTGAGTCCCGCTCTCGCGAGAGGACACCCCATGAGCCTTCTAACGCGCATGCTGCCCCGCTCCCGCGCTCCCGCTCCCGCTGGCGTGTGGCGAGCATCATCATCGCGACGCTGAGCGTGGCGGCCGCGCTCATGTCGACGGGCACGATCGGCGCCGGGAGCGCCGCCGCGGCCTCGTGTGGCACGGCGAACCTGGCGTTGCACCAGCCGACGACGGCGTCGTCGATACAGGGCCCCAGCTGGCCGGCCTCCAACGCCACCGACGGCAACCTGACCACCCGCTGGTCCAGCGCCTTCTCCGACCCCCAGTGGCTCGAGGTCGACCTCGGCTCCACCCAGTCAATCTGCCAGGTCGCCATCCACTGGGAAACCGCCTACGCCAAGGCCTTCCAGATCCAGACCTCCAACGACAACACCACCTGGACCACCATCTACTCCACCACCACCGGCACCGGCGGCACCCAGACCCTCAGCGCATCGGGCAGCGGCCGCTATATCCGCATGTACGGCACCGTCCGCGCCACCCAGTACGGCTACTCCATCTACGAATTCCAAATCTATTCGGCCACCAGTACCGGCAACACGGTGACGGTGACCAACCCGGGCGCCCAGACCTCCAGGGCGGGGACCGCGGCGAGCCTGCAGATCCAGGCCAGTGATTCGGCGTCGGGGCAGACGCTGACCTACTCCGCGACCGGGCTGCCGGCCGGGCTGTCGGTCAACTCCTCGACCGGGCTGCTGTCCGGGACCCCAACGACGGCGGGGACCTCGACGGTCACAGTGACAGCCAAGGACACCACCGGGGCGTCTGGCTCGGCGTCGTTCAGCTGGACCGTGAACCCCGCCAGTACCGGCAACACGGTGACGGTGACCAACCCGGGCAGCCAGACCTGGACCGTGGGCACCGCGGCGAGCCTGCAGATTCAGGCCAGTGATTCGGCGTCGGGGCAGACGCTGACCTACTCCGCGACCGGGCTGCCAGCCGGGCTGTCCATCAGCTCCTCCGGGCTGATCTCCGGGAGCCCCACCGCGGCCAGCACCGGCAGCACCACGGTGACCGTCACCGACAGCACCGGCGCGGTCGGCTCGGCCGCGTTCAGCTGGACCGTCAACACCGCGGGCACCGGCGAGCCGCCGGCGTCGTTCTGGGGCAACACGAGCGCCATCCCGGCGGCCACCCACGTGCTTGAGGTCAGCATCGTGAACCAGACGAACGGCCAGTACCCCGACAGCGAGGTCTACTGGAGCTTCAACGGGCAGACCGAATCCATCGCCCAGCAGCCGTACATCGACATGCCGGCGAACTCGGCCGGGCGCATGTACTTCTACCTCGGCTCCCCGAACAGCCAGTACTACGACTTCATCGAGTTCACCGTCGGCGCGTCGTCGATCAACGTGGACACCACGCGGGTGGACCGCTTCGGCCTGAAGCTCGCCCTGCTGCTGCACGGCCACGACGGCTCCAACCAGGAGGTCGGCGAGAACTACGCCACCTTCCAGGAGAGCCGCTCGGCGACCTTCGCCCGGTTCCAGAACTTCGTGCCGACCCAGTTCAAAGAGCTGGCGACGGACGACGCGCCGTACGGCATCCCGTCACCGGGCAACGACCCGGCGTTCCAGACGGGCGGCGCGTACGCGAACTACTACACCAGCTACGCGGGCTCGGTCGGGGACACCTCCGACAGCACGGCGCAGATCTTCGGCTGCGGCGGCACGCTGGCCAACAATCCAACGCTGTGCGCAGGCCTCAACCGGCATGTGGCGCAGCTGCCGACGGCCCAACAGACGAACCCGGCCAACTTCTACCAGGCCGCACCGGCAAACTACTACGCCGAGTTCTGGCACCAGAACGCGATCAACGGCAAGCAGTACGGCTTCCCCTATGACGATGACGCGGGACAGTCCTCGGACATCTCGGTGACCAACCCGCAGTACATGGTCGTCGCCGTCGGCTGGTAACGGCAGACCTCGCCACCTGGCCGGCGCAGTGCTCTGGCATCTCGGTCACCAACCCGCAGTAAACGGTCGGCGCACTCGGCTGGCAGCCCGGGCGCCATGGCAAACTGATCGGAGTTCACATGAACAAAACGCTCCGCCATCTGGCGGGTGCAATCTCAGTCCTCGCCCTGGTGTCCTCCGGACTCGCGCTGTCAGCGGCGAATCCGATGCGAGCACACGCGGCGTGCACGGTTCCGGTGCCGCCTGCGAACGACGAGCTGACCGCCAACCCCGATGGGTCGATCACCATCGTCTTGGTGGGGAGCGCGGGTGCCACGAGCTACAACATCTACCGGGGCACCGCGTCGGGCGGGGAAGCCGCCACCGCGGTCGCGAACACGACTAGCGTGCTGTACACAGACAAGGCCGTCAGCGCCAACACCGACTACTTCTACGAGTTCACCGCGGTGAACTCCTGCGGCGAGTCCGCCCGCAGCGCGGAGGACGCGTCGAAGACGACGCCGCCGGCCCCGACCGGCGGCAGCGTGGCGGGCGTGGCGTCCGGCAGCAGCGAGATCTACTACGGCGAAAACGCCATGTTCGGCGGGGAGGACTGGTTCCAGACGCTCACCGGCTGGTTCCCCCAGAACCTCGGCTCGTCAGGCTCCAATTCCCCCGGCCAGCAGGTCGTGGACATGGCCTACTCCACCACTGGCAGCATGACGTTCAACAACGTCGTCGTGCCGACCAGCGGCCTGTACACGATCGAATGGCGGTACGCCTTCCAGGGCGGCCTCTTCCCTAGCGTCAAGAACCGGCAGATGGGGGTCGCGGTCAACGGCACCGTCATCACGACCACCGAGCGCTTCCCGATCACCGGCAGCTTCGACGTCTACCAGGACTCGTCCCTGCAGGCTCACCTGAACGCGGGCCGCAACTCGGTCACCTTGTTCGCGGTCACCGACCACGGCGTCTCCCGGGTCGACCAGCTCATCGTGACCCCCGCGACGGCCTCGGTCCCGAGCGGGCCGACCAACCTGACCGTCACCCCTGGCAGCGCCGGCGCGACGCTGCACTGGACGGCCAGCACGAGCGGCAGCCCGACCTCGTACAGCATCTTCCGCGGCACCGCCACGGACGGCGAGGCCACCACGCCGGTCGGCACCGTGAGCGGCACGACCACGACCTTCACCGACACCGGCCTGACCAACGGCAAGACGTACTTCTACAACGTCGCCGCCAACAACAGCGTGGGCGTGTCACCGGACACGAACGAGGTCTCCGTGAGCCCGGGCTCCGCCACCACTGCCCCGCCGGCGCCCTCCGGGCTCTCGGCGAACCCAGCCAATGGCGAAATCGACCTGACCTGGAACCCCAGCGCGGGCGCCACCAGCTACAGCATCTACCGCGGCACCGCACCAGGCGCGGAAGGCGCCACGCCGGTCGGCACCACCACGACGGACAGCTTCGCCGACACCGGGCTGACCAACGGCACCGGTTACTACTACACGGTGGCCGCGAGCAACGCCGCCGGCACATCGGCGAAGACGGCCGAGACGAACACCGTGCCGACCACCGCTGTCGCCCCCGCGCATGTCCCCTTCGGCGTCGTGATTACGACGTCAGCCGGCCAGATTAACCTCCAATGGACCTACGAGGAGAACGCGACCGGCTACCGGATCTACCGCAGCACCACCCCGGGCGGCGAAGGCGCCACCCCGCTGGCCACCGTGACGTCGTCGTCCTACACGGACTCGGCGGTGACCAGCGGAACGACCTACTACTACGAGATCACCGCACTGAAAGGAACGACTGAGAGCGCCCGCTCCAGCGAATACAGCGCGAATACCAGCGGCACCGGCACCGCGCCGCCGACCCCGGCCGGCCTGGTCGCGACCGCCGGCAACGCCTCGGTGGCACTGACCTGGACCGCCAGCGCCGGCGCCACCAGCTACAGCATCTACCGCGGCACGGCAGCAGGCGCGGAAGGCGCCACGCCGGTCGGCACGTCCGCGTCGAACAGCTTCACCGACACCGGACTGACCAACGGCACCACGTATTACTACACAGTCACCGCGAGCAACAGCGCCGGCACGTCGGCGCATTCGTCCGAGGTGCACGCCATGCCCGCCGGATCGGGCGGCACCGGCACCCTGCTGTCCCAGGGCCACCCGGCCACCGCATCGTCGTTGCAGAACGCCGGGTATCCGGCTTCGAACGCCGTCGACGGGAGCCTCACGACCCGCTGGTCGAGCGCGGCCAGTGATCCTCAGTGGCTGCAGGTCGACCTTGGGGCCACGCACACCATGAGCCAGGTGACCATCGACTGGGAGGCCGCTTACGCGACGGCGTTCCAGCTCCAGACGTCCAACGACGGCACGACCTGGACGACCATCTACTCCACCACGACGGGCACCGGAGGCACGCAGACCATCCCGGTCAGCGGCAGCGGCCGCTACGTCCGCATGTACGGCACAACGCGGGCGACCGGATACGGCTACTCAATCTGGGAGTTCCAGGTCTACGGCACCTGACCCCTCGCTCGCAGTACCCCCGGAAGCACCCTCACGACGCCGGCCAATTGATCGGCGGCGTCGTGAGGGTGCTCCAAGCAGCCGGCAGTACATGGCCGTCGCCGTCGGCTTGTAACAGCGGACCTGGCAACCTCGCCTGCGGCACCGGTGGCCGCGCCAAAGGACAACCATGCTCAAGCTATCCCCCCATGCCAAGCCCCGGCGCGGTCTGAGATCCGCGCTGCCGGCGCTGTGGACAGCGGTGCTCCTGGTAGCGGGAACGCTGTTCGCCCTCAACCTGACACCGGCGCTGGCCAGCGCGGCGCCGGTCACCGCGGCCCGGCTCGCAGCGGCGGCGCCGGCCAATACCGCGGTCACCACGTTCAAGAACGATGTCGAGCGCAGCGGCGATTTCAGCAACGAGACCATACTGAACGAGTCGAACGTCAACCAGACGCAGTTCGGCAAGCGGGTGCAGTACCCGGTCGACGGGCAGGTCTACGCGGAGCCGCTCTACCTGCCGAACCAGACGGTCAACGGCGCCGCGCACAACGTCGTGTTCGTCGCCACCGAGAACGACAGCGTGTACGCGTTCGACGCGGACGCCACCAGCGCCATCGCGCCGCTGTGGAAGGTCAGCCTGCTGCCAAGCGGCGCGACCGCGGTGTCCAACAACGTGAGCGGCTGCGGCGACCTGACGCCGCAGATCGGAATCACCGGCACGCCAGTCATCGACCCCGCCACCGACACGATGTTCGTCGTCTCCTATGACACCGAGGGCGGGAACGAGGTGTACCGCCTGCACGCCCTTAACGTGACGACCGGCGCGGACAAGTGGCCGCCGATCGTCCTGAGCGCATCGGTGCCGGGTACCGGCGTAGGCAGCTCCGGCGGCACCGTCAGCCTCAACCCCAAGACGAACCGCCAGCGGGTCAACCTGCTGCTGGAGAACGGGAAGGTCTACGTCGGCTTCTCCTCGTTCTGCGACATCGGGGCCTACCAAGGCTGGATCCTGGCCTACAGCTACAGCACCACCGCGTTCACGCTCGCCAATTCCTACGACGACGTACCCAACGGGAGCGATGGCGGCATCTGGAGCGGCAGCGGCGGCGGCATCGCCGGCGACCCCAGCGGCGACGTCTACTACATCAGCGGCAACGGCACCTTCGACGCCAACACCGGCGGTCCTGACTACGGCGACAGCATGGTGAAGCTGAACGCCTCGCTGCAAGTGCAGGACTACTTCACGCCCTACAACCAGCTCTGCCTCAGCCAAGGCGACGTGGATCTCGGCGCAGGCGGGCCGCTCGTGATCCCGTCGGCCAACGTGCTCATCTCGGCGGGCAAGGAGGGGCGTCCCTACGTTGTCAGCACGACGAGCATGGGCAAGTACACCGCCGACCCCAACCTCGTCTGCGGCGGCACCGATTCAAACAGCACGACGATAGACAAGGTGCAGCAGGAACTGCCGCCGGGGACCGTCGGGTCGCTGTTCAGCACGCCGACGCTCTGGACCAGCCCCACCGGGCAGCAGGACGTGTACTTTACCCAGTCGAACGGTCCGACCAGGGCGTTCACCTTCAGCGGGGGGAAGCTGTCCACCGCCGCGACCTCCACCTCGTCAGGAAACGGCGGCGACCCGGTCGTCTCGAGCAACGGGACCACGGCCGGTACCGGCATCGTCTGGGACCAGGACTACGGCGGGGAACTGCACGCACTCAACCCGGCGAATCTGGCCGTCGAATACTGGAACAGCGGAATGGACTCCAGCCGCGACGGCCTGCCCGGAGAGGTCAAGTACGCGACGCCGACCGTCGCGAACGGCGAGGTGTTCGTGGGACTGCCCGCCGGACTGGCCATCTTCGGCCTGCTCGGCACCACCCCGCCGCCACCGCCGCCGACGCCCACCGGCCTGGCCGCGACCGCGGGAAATGCCTCGGTGGCGCTGACCTGGACCGCGAGCTCGGGTGCGACCAGCTACAACATCTACCGCGGTACTACCTCGGGCGGCGAGGGCACCACGCCGGTCGCCACGATCGCATCGACCAGCTACGCCGACACCGGCCTGACCAACGGCACCAAGTACTACTACAAGGTCAGCGCGACCAACGGCGGCGGCACGTCGGCGCAGTCGAGCGAGGTGTCCGCAACACCGTCGGCCTCGTCGCCGACCAGCGTGCAGATCAGCGCCGGCGGTCCTGCCACCGGGACCTGGGCGGCGGATAAGGACTTCACCGGCGGCGCGACCTCGGCCACGACCAACGCGATCAGCACCACCGGCGTGACCAACCCGGCTCCGCAGTCGGTCTACCAGCACAACCGGTACGGCAACTTCACCTACGCGATCCCCGGCGCCATCCCCGGGGCCACCTACACGATCCGATTGCATTTCGCCGAGGAGTACTGGACGACGGCGGGCTCGAGGACCTTCAACGTGCTGATCGACGGAACGCAGGTGCTGACCAACTTCGACATCTTCGCCGCCGCCGGCGGGGAGTACAAGGCCGTGGTGGAGCAGTTCAGCGCGGTCGCCCCGAGCAACGGCGTCATCACCATCCAGTTCGCCACGGTCAAGGACAACGCCCAGGTCAACGGCATCGAGATCTTGTCGTCCTCGAGTCTGGCGCCACCGCCGACGCCCACCGGTCTCGCCGCGATCGCCGGCAACGCCTCGGCGATACTGTCCTGGACCGCCAGCCCGGGTGCCACCAGCTACAACGTCTACCGCGGCACGACTTCGGGCGGCGAGGGCACCACGCCGGTTGGCACCTCCACCTCGACCGGGTTCACCGACACCGGGCTGACCAACGGCACCACCTACTACTACAAGATCAGCGCGACCAACAGCGCCGGCACGTCGGCGCAGTCCAGTGAGGTGACCGCGACGCCGACGACGTCGTCGCCACCGCCGCCGTCCAGCCTGCAGATCAGCGCCGGCGGTCCGGCGACCGGGACCTGGCTGGCCGATGAGGACTTCACCGGCGGCGCGACCGCGGCGGTGACCAACGCGATCAGCACGACCGGCGTGACCAACCCGGCTCCGCAGTCGGTCTACCAGCACAACCGGTACGGCAACTTCACCTACGCGATCCCCGGGTTCACCGCCGGGACCAGCTACACGATCCGGCTGCATTTCGCCGAGGAGTACTGGACGACGGCGGGCTCGAGGACCTTCAACGTGCTGATCGACGGGACGCAGGTGCTGACCAACTTCGACATCTTCGCCGCCGCCGGCGGGGAGTACAAGGCGGTGGTGGAGCAGTTCACCGCGGTCGCCCCGGCCAACGGGACGTTGACCATCCAGTTCGCCACCGTCAAGGACAACGCCCAGGTCAACGGCATCGAGATCCTGAGCGGATGACATGAAACGACCGGTGTGGCGCTCGCTGTCCAGTTGCCTGATCGCGGCGCTTGCCGCGTGCACCGGCAGCGTCGCCACGCCGCCGTCACCCACCCGGCCAGCGTCGGTCGCGGTCACATCCGCCGCGACCGGCGCCAGCCCGGCTCAGGCGCCGCCGGCCGCCGCGCCATCAGTAGTGGCGGTGGTGACCGGCTACTACCGGGCCATCCTCGCCCGGAAGTACCAGCAGGCGTTCGGCTACCTCGCCCCTGGGGCGATCGGGCCGGACGGCCGGAGGATGACGCTGGGCTCGTTTCTCCAGCTCGCCCACATGCTGGACGGCATGGGCGGGCCGGTGACCAGCTTTTCCATCGGAGGGTTTCCGTCCGAGGTCGTGATGACCCTCCATCGGGTCAGGTACGGCCCGTACCACGCGCATCTGGGGATGGCGCGGACCAGGCACGGCTGGGCGATCACTTCCATGGACCGGATATGACCTCGCCGGACCGGCGGGACGTTTGACCCGATGTCAAACGAGTCCATACAGGCTAAGGAGAAACATCGATGAGTACTCAAAGGCACATAACCCGCCGCGACGTCCTGAAGAGGGGAGGCGCACTGGTTGCGGCCGTGGCTGCCCTCGAGGCTGTCGGTCCTTTCTCCTTCCTTCCCGAGCGTGCGAATGCCGCCACAAGCCCGTCCGACACCCAGTTCGATATTTCCGCGTTCCTTTCGGTGCCACCACAGACCTACGGAAGCGGTGTGGAATTCCAGCTGCCGCCGGTTCACACTGTCTTCCTTACCGCGGCGCTCAACGGGACCCCGACGAAGCAGGGGCAGTCGGCGATCAGCCGCGCGGTGGAGGTGATCGAGGAGTTCTATCCGTGGGGCGCGGCGTCGCTGCTCACATTCGTCGCCTATGGACTGCCGTATTTCAGCCGGCTTCCCGGCGGCCTTACGGGATCGCTCGTATCGACGCACATGCCGCGGCTTGCCTCGGATTCCAGCCGGTACGTGCTGGAAGAGGCAGTGCCCGGCCCGACCGATGTCAGCCCGGCTAATCCAGGCATCAGCAAGCTGCGCTACAACGTCGACCTGGCCATCGAGGGCAATGACGTGCTGTTCACGCTGCGCAGCGACAACGCGAGCATCCTTGCCGATGTGGTCGCGTGGTTCGGCGGGAGCAATAAGCTCAAGGGACAGACGGTCGCCTCCCCGGCCTGGGATGGCTTCCTCCGGTTCACGTCGAGCAGGAATATGTTCATTCAGATGGGGTTGCCGAAGGCACTCGCCCAGCGCAGCGGCCTGCCCTTCGCCAACTTCATCCAGCACCAGTCGCCGATGTGGATGGGCTTCGCCGACCAGCACGTCAACGGGTCAGGGCCGGCCGCCATCTGTACGTTCGCGGGGAATTCCTCGGCGCACCTGACGACCGCCGATGCGGGCGACTACTTCGATAACGGCTCGATTCAGCATCTGTCCCACGTCATACTCGACATGCTCCAGTTCTTTGATATGGACAGCGACACATCGCCGCCGGGTTCGGACGGTATATTCACCGAGCGCGTGCAGTACATGTTCCACGCACCGAACATCGCCGCCGGCAACGCCGATCAGTTCACCGACGGGGGAGGACCGTCCCTCCTCCCGAACGACAACCGCGGGCCGGGGTACGCCGCCCAAACCGCGCAGGGCATCGGCACGAACAGCGGAGAGCACAGGATGGGGCACCTTTCCTGTCTCCAGCGTTCGTCGCGCGCGGCCGACGGAACCCCCATTCACCTTCGCATGGACGGGCCAGGACTCGATACCATGGATGTCCCCGGCGGCGACCTCTTGCCCAAACTCCAATTCACTGCATTCGTGCCGTCGGCCGATTTTTTTAAGACGCTGCGCGTCAACCAGGCCTCGCTGGATCTACAGCAGAAATACGGCGTGGACCCGAGCGACAACGGCCTCGAACGATTCCTCACCGCCACCCGGAGGCAGAATTTCCTCATCCCCCCACGTCGCCATCGCGGCTTTCCCCTGGTTGAGCTGACATAGCCGAGAATAGGGGATTGCGCGGCGTTAAGGCATCGCGCAGGCACAGCGCCAGGGCGCCGAGCACCAGCGCGCCGCCGGCCCAGGCGGCGAGCACGCCGAGTCCCTGCCAGGGGCTGAGCGGCAGGGCCTTCAGGCCCACGGTGGCCTGGACATAGAGCCCGGCGCCCATCGGGCCGATCTGTTCCAGGTGCCGCTGCCAGTGCTGGTTGCCGACCACGCTGGCGACGATCGGGAACAGGTACAGCAGGCCGAGGACGAGCCCGATCGCCACCGCCGAGTCCCGCACGGCGGTGGCGATGCCGAGCGCAAGCAGCGCGATCAGCGCCAGGTACAGGACCGACCCGCCGGCGGCGCGCAGGTCGGGCCCGTCAGCCAGGGACAGCGGCGGGTAGCCGTGCGCGGCGGTGAAGCCGCGCCCGGGCAGGATCAGCCGTCCGGCCAGCACCGAACCGAGGACGGCCAGCGTGCCCGCCGCCAGCGCCAGGCCGCCGACCAGGGACGCCTTCGCGGCAAGGACGGACCACCGCCGCGGCATGGCGGTCAGCGTCACCCGGATCATGCCGCTGCTGTACTCGCCGCTGATCGCCAGCACGGCGACGATCGCGACGACCGCCTGGCCGACCTGGACGCCGGTCAGGCTGAGCTTGGCCGGGTCGGCCTGGCAGCCGGCCGACGCGCAGGTCGCGGCGGCGTCCGCGGCCGCGCTGACCGCGATCGTGAGCGCGGCCGCGGCGAGCAGCAGCCAGCCGGTGCCGGGCAGCGTCCGCAGCTTGGTCCACTCGGCGTGCAGCGTCTCGGCCAGAGCCGGCTGGCTCACGCGTCCCTCCGGCGCAGCAGGTAGACGGCTCCGCCGAGCGCGGCCAGCGCCCAGGCGCAGAGCACCGCGAAGCCGGCCCACGGCGCCAGCGGGTAGAACCCCGACACCGGCGCGTAGTAGGCCTGCACCTGCGGGTACTGCGGCGTCGCCTGCTGGACGGCGAAGGCGGCGGCCGGGGTGACCCGCAGCAACCAGTCCGCGACGCCGGCCGGCAGGATGAGGATGGCCGACAGGAAGTACGGCACCACGATCGCCGCGAACACGATCGTGACCGCGGCGACGCTGCGGCGCACCATCGCGGCCACGGCGATGGTGAGGACGGCGACGACGGCGACAAGCGCCCCGGTGCCGACGATCATGCGCACCTCGGTCGGCCACGGCTCGGGGAAGATCTGCGATCCGCGCGAGTGCGCGAGAACGGTGCCGAGGATCACCGCGCCGACAGCGCCGAGCAGTCCCGCCACGAACGCGACCGCTCCGACCACAAGCGCCTTGGCCGCGAGGACCCGGCCCCGGCGCGGGCTGGCGGCCAGCGTGGTGCGGATCAGGCCGCGACGGTACTCGGCGGTCATGAACATCGTCGCGACCACCGCCACCGCGATCAGCCCCACGAACGTGCCGATGAGGTAGGCGGCGACGGTGACCTCGGACAGGCCGGGCTCGCCCTGGGGGAGGGCGGGCGCGATGTCGCCCTGCCCGGTCACGGTGATCCGGCCGGACGCCTGCCGGAAGCCGCCGATCCCTTGCGCTTCTGCGGCCTGGTCGCCCTCGGTGTAGCCGCCGGTCCAGGTGCTGGCGGGCCACGCGCCGGACCGGCTGAGGTGATCAAAGTCGGCCGCGGACGCGGTTGAACCGCCGCCTCCCTGGGCGACCCCGGCGATGTTAACGGCCTTCGGGGGGAGGATCGGCGAGGCGGTGAACAGGCCGGCCTGGACGGTGGCAGGCAGACCCGCCAGCCGTACCACGCCGACCGTCGTCCAGCTGACGCCGTCGGCGGAGTCATAGCCGGTGATCGTGTCGCCGTCACGGGTCAGCCTGAGCCAGCGCGGGCTCGCGGCCGAGACGGCACCGGGCAGGCCGGGCGCGTCGCCGGTGTAGTTCCACTGCATCCGCACCCCGTTGCCGCCGGTGGCCATCATCGCCGCGTACGCCGAGCCGGGGGAAACGCTCGACCTGATGATGATCCCGGCCTTGGACCACGGCACCAGGCCTGGCCGGTCCGGGGTCGCGCCGAACACCTGCCCGGCCGGCGGGAGCAGGCTGGTCAGCGCCGTCACCCGGACGGTGATGGTGCCGTTCCCGGCCAGCGGCTGCCGGACGAAGTAGAAGTTGTCGGTCACCGGCTCGCCGCCCGGTCCCAGCGTCAACGCGGGCCCGGACCCGCATCCCCCGCCGGTGCTGGCCGGCTCGCCCACCGACTGACAGGACTGGCTGGCGCCGCCGGCCGCGACGAAGAGCCCGATCCCGGCCGCGATCAGGATCGCGACGATCATGCCCGCGAGCCAGCCCCGGACGGTGCGGAACTTGGTCCACTCGGCGTGCAGCAGCTGCCCGAACCCATCCCGCGCATCCTGCGCGGTCGAGCGATACGGCGTGATGGTGGTCATGGCGCCGTTCCCTCGGCCACTCCGGCGGCGCGGTATTCCACCGCGTCGCGGGTGATCTCCATGTAGGCCTCCTCGAGGCTCGCCCGGTGCGCGGTCACCTCGGTGAAAGGGACACGGCCGGCGGTGAGAGCCGCCACGGTCCGTTCGGGGGAAAGGCCTTTGATCGTCAGGACATCGGGGGCGGTCGCCGCGACCTCGGCCCCCGCATGGGCGAGGACCGTCATCGCCTCGGCCCGCGCCGGGGTGTGCAGCTCGACCCGGTCATCGGAGGCGGCCGCGATCAGGTCGCGGACGCTGGCGTCGGCGATGACCTTGCCCCGGCCGACCACGACGAGGTGGTCGGCGGTGTCCTGCAGCTCGCTCATCAGGTGGCTGGAGACGAACACGGCCCGGCCCTGGGCGGCCAGCGCGCGCAGGAAACCGCGCATCCACCGGATGCCCTCGGGGTCCATCCCGTTGAACGGCTCGTCCATCATCAGCACGGGCGGGTCGCCGAGCAGGGCGGCGGCGATGCCGAGCCGCTGGCGCATGCCGAGCGAGTAGCCGCCGGCCTTCCGCCTGGCGGCCGACTCGAGCCCGGCCTGGGCGATCACCTGGTCGACCCGGGCCCGGCCGAGCCCCTGCGAGTGGGCCAGCCAGAGCAGGTGGTTGCGGGCGGTCCGGCCCGGCTGGAGCGCGCCCGCGTCGAGCAGCGCCCCGACGTGGCTGAGGGGACGGCGCAGGCTCTGGTAGGGCTGCCCGCCGATGAGGGCGGTCCCGTCGTCGGCCGCGTCGAGGCCGAGGACGACGCGCATCGTGGTGGACTTGCCGGCCCCGTTCGGGCCGACGAAGCCGGTCACCTGGCCGGGCTGGACGGCGAAGGACATGCCGTCGAGCGCCAGCGTCGGCCCGAACCGCTTCCGCAGCCCGGCCACTTCGATCGTTGCTTCCATGGTGACCGAGGCTAGGGTCCGGCGGCGGCCGCGGTCGTCACGCCTGAGGGCCGTCTTCGGCCTTGGCGGCGTCCCTCTTGCGAGGGACGGCGAGAATACCCGGCCAGGGGGACGCGGCCGGTCCGGCCTGCGGGGACAATGAGGGACGATGACTTCTATGGCGACTGGACGGACCCGGCGGCGGATCACCGGGTCGCCGAGCGCGCTGGCGCTGGCCGGCGCGCTGCTTGCGCTGGCCGCGTTCGGCCAGGCGATCGCCCAGGGCCTCAGCCACACCGTGAACGCGACCGACGTCGGCGGCTCCGCCCCGTACACGGTGGCGCTCGCCCTGCTGGCGCTGGGCGCGACGGTCCCGCTGATCTTCCTGCGGCCGGTCGCGGCGGCGGTGGCGATCACCGCGGCGAGCGCGGGAGTGGTCGTCGCCTTCGGCACACCGACCGTGGCCGGACTGATCGCGCAGGTGATCGCCAGCTACCGGCTCGGGTGGACGCTGGGATTCGGCCGCGCCGCCCCGGCCGGCGACGCGGGCTGGGCCGGCCGGGCCGCGGAGGCGGCCACCTCGGGCGGCGGCCAGCTGGTCGTCGCCGCCCTGGCGGCGCCGGTGCTCGTGCTCGCGCTGGCCTTCCACGGCGGCGCCGCGGCGGTGCTGCTCGCCGCGGCCGCTCCGATCGCGGTCGGCGCCGCGATCGCGTGGCGGGCCCGGGCCGAGGCGGCGCGGCAGAGCGCGGCCCGGACGATGCTGGCGGACACGCTGACCGAGCACCTCGCGCGCGGCGAACGGGCCCGCATCGCCCGCGAGCTGCACGACGTCGTCGCGCACCACATCTCGATGATCGCGGTCCAGGCGGAGACCGCGCGGCTGACCACCCCGGGCCTGCCGGCGGCGGGGGCGCAGCGGTTCGCCGAGATCGGCGATACCGCCCGGTCAGGGCTGACCGAGATGCGCCGGCTGCTCGGCGTGCTCCGCGAGGACGTCGGCGACACGGTCGGCGACCGGCACCCGCAGCCCGGGCTGGCGCAGCTGGCCGAGCTGATCGACAGCGCCCGAGAGGCCTCGGGGGCGGCCGCCCGGCTGATCGTGTCCGGTCCGGTCACGCCGTTCGACCCCGGCGTCGAGCTGGCCGCCTACCGGATCGTGCAGGAGGCGCTCACGAACACAAGACGGCACGCCCCCGGGACCGCGGTCGACGTTGAACTCCGCTACTCCGGCAGCTCGCTGCGGCTGCGGGTCAGGGACAACGGCCCCGGCCCGGCGTCGTCCTTGGCGCCATCGCACTCGGCGTCGGCGGAAGGGCCCGGGCACGGGCTGCTCGGCATGCGCGAGCGGGCCGCCAGCGTCGGCGGGTCGCTGCGCACCGGCGCCGCCCCCGGCGGCGGGTTCCTGGTCGAGGCGGTGCTGCCCGCCGCCAAGCCGGAGGCGACATGACGCGGGGCGATGTCATCGGCATCGTGGTGGCCGACGATCACGAGGTGGTGCGGGCGGGCTTCGCGGCGCTGCTCGACACCCAGCCGGACTTCACCGTGCTCGGCACCGCCGCCGACGGGGCCGAGGCGGTGCGGGTCTGCCGCTCGACCCGGCCTGACGTGGTGCTGATGGACGTCCGGATGCCCGGCACCGACGGCATCGAGGCGACCCGGCAGCTCGCGCTGGAGGCCGAGCACTCGCCCCGGGTGCTGATCCTGACCACGTTCGACCTGGACGAGTACGTCTTCGACGCGCTGCGGGCGGGCGCGAGCGGGTTCCTGCTCAAGGACGTCACCGCCGAGCGGCTGTTCGAGGGCGTCCGCGTCGTCGCGTCCGGCGACGCGCTGCTCGCGCCGGGGATCACCCGTCGGCTGATCAGCGAGTTCGCCCGGATCCGGCCACACGCTGCGGCGACCGGGACCGGGGCCGGCGCCGGCGCCGGCGCGTCGGCGGCGCTGCGCACGCTCACCCCGCGCGAGACCGAGGTGCTCCGGCTGGTCGCCGCGGGCCTGTCCAACGCGGAGATCGCGGCCCGGCTGGTGGTGACCGAGGACACCGTCAAGACCCACGTCAGCCGGACGCTGGGCAAGCTCGGCCTCCGCGACCGCACCCAGGCGGTGGTCACCGCCTACGAGTCCGGCCTGGTCGTCCCCGCCCGGGAGAGGTAAGAACCTCACACAGGAGCCAGGAGCATGAGGACTTCGTCGCGATCGCCGTGGTCAAAGCGGAGCGCACCCGGCCATCGGCCGATCTCCCGCCAGCCGAGTCGGCCGTAGAAGTCCTCGAGTCCTTCCCCGCCTCGTGCTTCGAGTCGGAGCTGCTCGAGGCCCAGTTCGTCACGGGCAACGTCACGAACGCGGTGCATCAGCGCGGCGCCGATACCTCGGCCCCGAAAGTCGGGGTGGGTCTGAACCCGTTTGACCGTGCCCCAGTGCGGAACGACCCGGTCCCGGTGCCGGCTCAGGCTCAGCCAGCCCGCGAGGACTCCGCCGGATGTGGCCAGCAAGATCTGGCTGTACTCGGGATCAAGGCCGGCGATGAGCCGATCTGCGACCGGTGTCACGTCATCGACGCCGACCGGAGGAAACGGGAAGCCGACCGCTCCGCCGTTGTTGGCCACGGTCATCCAGCAGTTGACCAGCTCACGGGTCGTCTCCGGGGTCATGTCCTGCGGGCGCCTGGCCTGAACGATCTCGACCAAGGCGGGCTCGGTGCGGGCCGACCGGGTCACGGGGTCTGGCGTCACGGGTGGCAATGGCCGTCCTCCGCCGACGCCGACGCCGACGCCGACGGCGCCAGGTCGATCGCCGGGTTCCGGTCGAAGAAGCCGAACGGCTTGAGCGTGAACCCGGTGTACTCCACCGGCATGACCGGATCGTCCACGTGAACGGCCGACATGTCGGTCAGGCCCCGCCGGGCGAGCGCCGCCTGGAACGCGGGCGCCTGCTTGATCCGCTCGCTGTCGGCCTTGAACTGCTCGCCGGTGACCAGCGGGAACACTCCGGGCGCGGGCACCGCGGTGGTCACCCGGGCGGTCTCGTCCAGCGTCACCGTCACCAGCCAGGTCAGTTGCCTGGGCCGCTCGTAGACCACGCACAGGGCCTCGCGCGGCACCGGCCGACCGCCCTCGTCCCACCCGCGCACGGCCTCCTTGGCCGTCTTTTCCTGCGAACGGACCGTGCTGACTGTCATGACGCGATTACTCCAGCTCGTGGTGGGGACGGCCACGTCATTATCTGCCCGGAGCGGACACTTCGGACACCTGCCCAGCCGGTGTCCGACGTGGCGCTCTCGTCAGAACGTCAGCACCAGGCGGCCCCGGACGCCGCCTGCTTGCAGGCGCCGGTGCGCCTCGGCCGCCCGGTCGGCCGGCAGGACCTCCGCGATCCGCAGCGTGAGCACGCCCTTGGTGACCAGGTCGGCCAGCTCGGCGATGCGGTGCCCCTCGTGCAGGTGCTGGCCGACGAGCACCAGGTGGATGGCGATGTCCCGCTCTGCCTTCCCGTTCTCGGCCGGGCCCGCGTACGGGCGGACCGCCAGCAGCTGGCCGCCGTCGCGGACCGCGCCGATGACCTCGGGGCCGAGCAGCGCCGCATCGAGGATCGCGTCGACGCCGTCGGGGTAGATCTCGCGGAGCTCGGGCTCGGTGCCCTCGCCGCGCGGGACCACCCGGTCCGCGCCGAACGACTCGATCAGCTCGATCTCGGCCGGCGCCGCGTCGCCGATCACGGTGAGGCCCTCGTGCCGGCCGAGCTGGATCGCGAATTGCCCGACGATGCCGGCCGACCCGGTCACCGCGAGGGTCGAGCCGGGCGGCAGCGCCAGCAGGTCAAGCGCGTTCCGGACCGTCAGCCCGTTCATCGGCAGCGTCGCCGCCTCCTCGAGCGACCACCCGTCGGGCACACGGGCGAGCGCGTCCTCGGCGACGGCGACGTACTCGGCCTGCGCGCCGCCGCCGGGCACGGCCGGGGCGACCGCCGCCATCACCCGGTCGCCCACTCGCCAGCCGGTGCCGTCAGGCCCGGTGACGTCGAGGCCGACCGCGTCGATCACCCCGGCCAGGTCCATGCCCGGGATGTAGGGCGGCTCGACGCCCGGCGGCAGCGCCCGGCCGCCGGCCCGGAAGCCGAGGTCGGTCGGGTTGACGGTAGCCGCCGCCACCTTGACCAGGACCTGCCCGGGCCCGGGGGAGGGCTTGGGCACGGTGACGATGCGCAGCACCGACGGGTCGCCGAACTCGGTGAAGCCAACCGCTCGCATCATCTCGGGCATGATGTTCCTCCTCAGTCGTGTCCGGCCGGGCCGCGGGTGTTCCAGGGACCTCGCGCTACCCGGTCTACGGTGCTCTAACTCGCGCCGTGCGACGCGCCTTCCCCACCCGGTCGATCCGCTGGGGGTGATCATGGCGACATCTCCCGGCACAGCGCCAGCAGCTCGTCGACGCCGCGCAGGTGCAGCTGCGGCCGCCGCCGCGGCGGCAGCTGGTCGTAGGCGTCGGGCCCGCCCAGTCCGGTGTCGACCGCGACCGCGAGCGCGCCGCCCCGGTGCGCCATCGGCACCTCGAGGAGCGGATCGTCGCCGACCACGACCAGGTGCCGGGCGGGCACGCCGAGCCGGGTCGCGGCCGCCCGGAGCGCGTCCAGCGACGGCTTGCCGGTGATCGTGAGCGAGCACCCGGTGACCGACCGGATCATCGCCGAGATCGCCCGCGACGTGCCCAGCGCCCGGCCGCCGTCCGAGGCGAAGAACGGCGTCTCGGACGCGCTGTAGAGCTCCGCGCCCGCCCACACCGCGTGGCACGCGGCCTCCAGGTGGTCCATGGTGAACTCACGGAACCAGCCGACGAAGACGGCGTCCACCGACGGCGCCGGCGTCGGCCCGTCCGCCGCTCCCGGCCGCACCACCTCGATGCCGGCCTCCCGCAGCGGCTCGATGAGCCCGGACACGCCGAGTACCATCACCCGCTTGAAGCCGCGCTTGGCGAACATCACCACCGCGCTCGACGCCGGCGTCATCATCCGCTCGTCGGGGACGTCGAGCCCCGCGTCCCGCAGCACCCGGGCGAAGTGCGCCGGGGTCCGGTTGGTCCCGTTGGTGAACACCACGTACGGCCGCCCGCGCGAGCGCGCCCAGTCCAGCATCGCGATCGCGCCCGGCAGCGGCCGCAGCCCGTGGTTCACCCGGTCGCCGAGCGCCAGCGTCCCGTCCATATCGAAGATGAACCCGCGCGCGCTGCGCAGCCGCTCTGCCACCTCATCCGAGACGCTGGTCACGACGTCCGCCCCTTCAGCGACAGCCGGAACCCCGGCTTCTGCACCGTCAGCTCCCGCACGGCCGGCCGCGAGCCGAGCTCGCGCAGCAGCCGCCGCACCGGCACCAGGTCCGGGTTGTAGTGCGTGACCGCCGGCCCGGCCGCGAGCATCGCGTCCACCTCGGCGCCCGGCATCCCGAACCGCAGCAATAGCTCCTCGTCGCTGATCCGCGCGCCGAACCGCCGCCGCAGCGCGGCCACGTCGAGCGGCTCAGGCTCGGCCGCCAGCTCCGCCGCCCGGGGCCGGTCAAGCACCCGCTCGAGCACCCACGGCTGGACCGGTGCCGTCGGCTTGCCGAACGTGCCGAGCACGTACCTGATCACCTGGTCGGGCACGTTGTCGTAACGCGCCCCGCCGCCCCCGGACGCGGCCGCCGACACCAGGTTCGCCAGCGCCTGCCCGATCACCATCTGCGGGAACGGCGTCACCATGATCGGGTAGCCGAGCTCGGCCCGGACCTGGCCGATCTCCGCCATCAGGGCGCCGAACCGGTCCGCCATCCCGAGCTCGGCCAGCTGCCGCCTGGTGGTGGACATCACCCCGCCCGCGAGCTGGTGCTCCATGAACGCGGCGTCGAAGCCCCGGTGCTCACCCGGCGGCAGCCCCTCGGCCCCGGCCAGCCGGTCGAAGTAGCGGGCGACCGCGGCCAGCAGCCGGTCGTCAATGTCGACCGTGTGCCCGCTCGCCCGCAGGTTGGCGACCAGATCCTCGGCGTCCGGCAGCGAGGTGCCGTTGCCGAGCGCGCCGCAGCCGACCTGCAGCACCGGCACCCCCAGCTCGGCCGCGACCAGGCAGGTCAGTGGGGAGAGCCCGAGCGAGGCGTGCGAGTGCAGCTCGAGCGCCTTCCCGCTGTCGCGTAGCGCGGCCTGCACGGCCGGGATCAGCGTCCGCGCCCGGTCCGGGGTGAGGATCCCGGCCGGGTCCTTGATGTAGGCGCGGTCGATGTCCGGGCAGTCGGCGTAGGCGGTCGCGACGCCGGCGTAGAACGCGTCGTCGTGGACGGCCGAGATCGTGTACGTCAGCGCCCCGATCACCTCGCGCGCGCCGGCCTTCTTGGCGATCGCGGCGGTGGCCCGGGCCGCGTCCATGTCGTGGGTCGGGTCGAGCACCACGAACCGGTCCATCCCGTTGCGCACCAGCGCCGTGTAGACCAGCTGGATCACCTCCGGGTGGGCCCGCTCCCAGGAGATGAACCGGAACCCGGTCCCGATGAACTGCAGCAGCGTGTCCGGCATGGCCGCCCGGGTCAGCCGCAGCAGCGCCCACGGATCCTCCCGGTGGGTCCGCACCGACACGCCCATCGCCGTCGACGACGAGTAGTCGAGCGCCCGGAACCCAGCCCGCCCGAGCGCCGGCGCGATCGTGGCGATGTGCGCGGTCCGCAGCCCGGTCGCCCCCCACAGCGACTGGTTGCCGTCCCGCAGCGACACGTCGACTAGCCGGATGTCACCCATCAAAATCAACCCCGGAATCATCCCGAACGGTCCCGGCTGACTCCACCCCGTCCCCGTCTCCCTTCCCCGCCGCCAGCCACCGCCGGAGGAACCCGGTATCAACCCCGCCCTCCGTGAACTCGGCGCTCCCCACCACCGCCCGCTGCATCAGAAGGTTCGTCGTGACCCCCTCCAACGCGCACCGCTCAAGCGCTCCCCGCAGCGCCCCCAACGCCTCCGCGCGGTCGGCTCCGCACCCGATCACCTTGGCCAGCAGCGAGTCGTAATGAGCCGGCACCGCCGCTCCGGCCTGCACGTGCGTGTCCACGCGAACGGCACCCGGCAGCCCTGCGCATCCGGGCTCGACCGGGAACACGGCCCTCGTCACCGTTCCCGGACTCGGCCGGAAATCGTGGTTCGGATCCTCCGCGTTGACCCGGCACTCGATCGCGTGGCCGGTGAACCGAACGTCGTCCTGCGCCAGCCGCAGCGGCCGCCCCTCGGCGATCGCGATCTGCTCGGCCACGAGGTCAAGCCCGGTGATCGCCTCGGTGACCGGGTGCTCGACCTGGATGCGGGCGTTGATCTCCAGGAAGTAGAACTCGCCGCGGTCGGCGTCGACGAGGAACTCGACCGTGCCCGCGCCCCGGTACCCGAGGCACGCGCCGAGGGCGACGGCCGCCGCTCGCAACCGGTCGCGCAGACCGGGGTCGAGCCCGGGGCCGGCGCCTCCTCGATTAGTTTCTGGTACCGCCGCTGGACCGAGCAGTCCCGGTCGCCCAGCTGGATGACCCGCTCCCCGTCGCCCAGGATCTGCACCTCGACATGACGCCCGCGCTCGACGTAGCGCTCCAGGTACACCCGGGCGTCCCCGAACGCCGCCCCCGCCTCGGCGCTCGCCACCGCCACCGCGTCCGCCAGCTCACCCGGCGCCCGCACCACCCGAAGCCCCCGCCCCCCGCCGCCCCCGGCCGCCTTAACAAGCACCGGAAACCCAATCCGCCCCGCGAGCGTATCGGCGTTCCCCCCCGCCGACTCCGACCCGACCTCCATACCGGCCTTGTGGCCCCCCGGGCCCGATAGAGCGGGCCTGTGGCCCCCAGGGCCAATACGATCGTCCGGCAAGACGGGCCTGTGGCCCCCAGGGCTAATACGGCCGCCCGGCAGGACGGGCAGGCCGGCGGCCACGGCGTGCTCGCGGGCGGCCAGCTTGTCCCCGGCAGCCTCAAGCGTCTCAGGAGCCGGCCCGATGAACACGACGCCGGCCGCCGCGCACGCCCGGGCCAACCGCGCGTTCTCCGACAGGAACCCGTAACCGGGATGGACTGCGTCGACCCCGGCCGCGAGCGCCGCGCCGACGATCGCCTCCACGTTCAGGTAGCTATCGGCCGCAGGGGCCGGCCCGATCCTGATGACCGCGTCCGCCATCCGGGCCGGCCGCGACCCGGTGTCAGCATCCGACACGGTGAGCACCGTCTCGATGCCGAGCCGCCGGCAGGTCCCGATCACCCGAACGGCGATTTCCCCCCGGTTGGCGACCAGCACCCGCCGGAACCCGCGCGGACCGCTCACGAGTCGACGTCGTTCGGCGTGGGGGAGTCGGGCTCGATGTGCACGAGGGCGGCGCCGAGCGGGGCGAACTCGCCGTTCTCGACCAGGATCCGCGCCACCCGACCGGACGTGCCCGCGGGCACGGAGTTCATCAGCTTCATCGTCTCGATGATCGCGACGACCGTGTCCGCGCCCACCGCGTCTCCGACCTCGACGAACGGCGGCGCCCCCGGCCTCGGCGCCCGGTAGAACGTCCCCGGCAGCGGCGCGACGACCGCGACCAGCCCGTCCGCGACGGCCGCGGCCGCGAGCGCAGCCCCGTCAGCGCGCAGCGCCCCGGCGGCGTTACCTGTCCCATCCCCGCCAGCCGAGCCCCCCTCGGGGGTCACGTCGGTCGGCGCGGCCAGCGCCTCGGATTCCTCGGTCCAGCCGTCAGGGGACCGGCGGAGCGTGAGGTGGAAGCGGTCGGTGCGCAGGTCGAGGGAGTCGTAGGGGAGAGAGTCGAGGAGGGCCAGGATGTCCGCCACATCGTCGTTGGTCAGGTCCACGACGCCCCCTCCCGGACCATCACAGCGGCTTACCGAAGAGGGCGAGGACATGGTCGGCCGGCCGGGGCCTGGGAGCGCCGGCCGGGGCCTGCTCGTGCGCGGCCCAGACCGTCTCCGGGCGGGACTGGAGCAACACGATGCGGTCGGCCGCCGCGGCAGCGTCGCTGCCAATGTCGCCGTCCAGCAGCGCCCACTCGATGTCCTGCGGAGCGCCGTAGTGCGCCTCCA
Organism: uncultured Actinomycetota bacterium; assembly: GCA_963836195.1. Lineage (GTDB taxonomy): Bacteria > Actinomycetota > Actinomycetes > Streptosporangiales > Streptosporangiaceae > Trebonia. The sequence goes on from CAWIIX010000015.1 coordinate 69,617, forward strand.
CCCGGCGGCCGATCGCCGCGAGCGCGCGGATCTCGTCGTCGGTCAGACTTGGCGCCTCGCGAAGCGGGGCGGGCGTCTCTTCCACAGTCACCCCGCGTCCGTTCGATAGGTAGCGGTGGATCTTGATCTTGGGGCCGACGCAGCGGGTGGTGATCTCGCCGGTGACCTTGCTGATGATGAACGAATCGGGCGTCACGTCGCCGGACACGAGCGCCGAGCCGAGCCCCCAGGTTGCCTCGATCGCGACCACCGAACGGTCGCCGGTGACCGGTGACCGGGTGAACATCACGCCGGCCGTGCGCGGCGCCACCATCTGCTGCACGACCACGGCCATCGAGACACCAGCCTCCGGCAGCCCCAGCCGGCGGCGGTAGGCGACCGACTCGTCGTTGTAGAGCGACGCCCAGCACCGGCGCACGTGCTCGAGGACCGAGTGCGAGCCGGACACGCCCAGGTAGGTGTCCTGCAGGCCGGCGAACGAGGCGTCGGAGCCGTCCTCCACGGTCGCCGACGAGCGCACCGCGACGTCGGTGTTGATCACGATCTCTTCCGGGCGGCCGACGGCGGCGAGCCTCGCGTACGCCTCCACGATCGCGGTCGCGAGGTGATCCGGCATCGGCCCGTCGGCGACGAGAGCGCGCAACCGGGCCGACACGGCCGCGATCGGCCCGAGCTCGTCGGCCGCAAGCGCCTCGACCTCCGCCCGCAGGACTCCGGACGGATCGACGTCGGCCATCGCCGAGGCGAACGCGTCCACGGTGACGACGAACCCGGGCGGCACGGCGACGCCGGCCCGGGTGAGCTCGCCCAGCGCCGCGCCCTTGCCGCCGACCACCCCCGCGTCGCGGGCCTCGGGGAGCGTCACCGCGAACCTGGCACCGCCGCCGGGCGGCGTCGCCGGACCTGTCATCCGATCACCCGGACCGTTCCCCGGTCGCCGTCGACCCGGACCCGGTCGCCGGTCCTGATCCGCTTGGTCGCGTCGCCGCAGCCGACGACGGCGGGCATCCCGTACTCGCGGGCGACGATCGCCGCGTGCGACATCGCCCCGCCGATGTCGGACACGGCGGCGGCGATCTTCGCGAACACCGGCGCCCAGGACGGGGCGGTAACCGGCACCACCAAGATCTCGCCGTCGCGGAGGGAGGAGATCTCCGACACGTCGTGCAGCACCCGGGCGATGCCCTCGACGATCCCGGCCGACGCGGCCACCCCAACGACCTCATCGGGCGAGGGGTTGAGCCAGGCCGCGATCCGCTCGGAGGTGATGCCCCAGAGCATCCGCACGGCCGGGTCGTTCAGCGCCTCGGGGACCGGGCCGAGCGCGGGCGGCGGCGACCAGTCTTCCAGCACCTTCAGCATCCGCTTGCGCTCGGCGATGATCGGGGGGAAGTGCGTGGACCCGAGCGGCGGCGAGCCGGCCGCCCAGGCCAGCGACACGTCCGCGAGGGCCTCGTCGACCTCGGTGTGATGCAGGTGGAACACGTCGTCGGCGGACTCGATGACGCCCGACCGCGCGAGCAGCTCGCCGAACGACTTCACCTTCTGGAAGAACCGGGTGGTGAACCAGTGCTCGCAGTAGAACTTGTGGTCCTCGACGAACGGGAACACCAGCCGGCACAGCCCCAGCATCTGGTCGAAGGCGGCCTTTTCGTCGTCGGTTGGCAGCAGCTCGCGGTACCCGGTGGCGATCCGCTCCCGCTCGGCGATGAGCCGCTCCGTCGGCCGCGGCCTGATGCCGCCCGCCCGCGCCGCCGCGACGTACCCCGGCAGCGCGGTGAACGGCACGGTCAGGTCGTCGTTCCAGGACAGGTGGTGATGGTAGAAGCCGTCGCCGGACGAGACGTGGAACCACGGATCGCGCGCCTTGCCCAGCGCGTCGAGCCACTGCTCGCCCGCGGAGCCGCGTGACTCGAGCGCGGTGAGCACCTCGTCGGCCACGCACCCCTCGGTGAACAGGTCATCGACTCCGAGGGAAACGGCGAGCACGGCCAGTGCCTTGAGCTCGTCGTCCGGCCGGTACATGATCACGTCGATGCCGGCCACCATGCGGGCCACGGTCTGGTCGCTGATCTCCGGGAACGCCTGCTGGCAGAACTGGAAGAACACCACGTAGGCGCCGTAGCCGAGCATCAGCATCTCGGTGTGGTGGTGCCACATCTTCGAGTACAGCGCCAGCACCCGGTGGAAGTTCTCCTGGAGGTAGTGGTTCTGCGCGACGCCGACCGCGCCGAACACGACGTCGGAGTCCTCCCACTCGGGCAGTGCCGGAACCGAGATCGACTCGATCTCGGCGATCAGGGCCCGCAGCCGGTCCTTCCACCCCTCGTAGAGGGAGTCCCAGTTCTCGAAGTAGTACCCCGCCCGCGGGCCGAACTCGGCCGCGCGGCGCTCGATCTCGGCCGGGTCAAGCACCGGGTTGGCGGTGATGTAGATCCGCCCGTTGACGATCCGGTGCTCGATGCCGAGCGTCGTCGGGAACACGAACAGCCGCGCGGTGTTGGCGCCGATGGCCTGGTACGGCACCTCCCCGGTGATGGTGTCGAAGGCCGGCATCGGCTCGGGGAAGTGCATCGAGTTGTAGAACCAGAAGCGCTTGTCGTCGTCGGGCTGGAAGCGCGTGAAGTACCGGTACATGGAGCGCCAGTTCTCCGCGCCGGGCACGTCGGCGATCTGCGAGGGGAGCGGGAAGCCTGCCTGTTCCGCCATTGGAACCACCCCTAACTAGTTACAAATTGTAATCCTTCTGGGATTGCGCGTAGTCGATGAACGCCTCGAGCGCCGCCGGGTCGGCCATCGCGCTGGTGTTGGCCGCCTTCTCCAGCGGGACGCCCATCAGCAGGCGGCGGACCGGCACCTCGAGCTTCTTGCCGGTGATCGTCGTCGGCATCGCGGGCACCTGGATGATCTTGTCCGGGACGTGCCGCGGCGTGTACTCCCTGCGCAGCTTCCCGTTGATCTCGGCCGTGATCCGATCGTCGAGGGTGATCCCGTCGGCCAGCTTGACGAACATCGGCATGAAGAAATGCCCGCCCGGCAGGTCGAGGTTGACCACGATCGCGTCGTCGACCTCGGGGATCGACGCGAGCACGTTGTAGATCTCGGCCGTTCCGATCCGGACGCCGAACCGGTTAAGGGTCGCGTCCGACCGGCCGAGGACGAACGTGCCGCCCCGCTCGGTCACGCGGAAGAAGTCGCCCTGCCGCCAGATCCCCGGCCACTCGTCGAAGTAGGTGGCCTTGTACCTGGTCATCTCCTCGTCGTCGCCCCAGAACTTGACCGGCATGGACGGCATCGGCCGGGTGATGACCATCTCGCCGACCTCGTCCACCACCGGCTTGCCCTCGTCGTTGAACGCGTAGGCGGCGACGCCGAGGTTGCGGTGCTGGTGCTCGCCCGCGTAGACCGGCAGCGTCGGCGAGCCGCCGGTGAAGCCGGCGCAGACGTCGGTGCCGCCGCTGCCGACGTGCAGCCACAGGTCGCGCTTGACGTTGCGCAGGAACCAGGCGTACACCTCGGGCGAGACCGGCGACCCGGCCAGCATCACGCACTGCAGCGCCGACAGGTCGTACTTGTCCTTGGGCACCACCCCGCGCTTGGCCAGCATGTCCGCGTAGGCGGGCGACCCGCCGAACAGCGTCACCTTCGCCTCGGCCGCCATCCGCCACAGCGCGTCCGGCTCCGGGTAGCCCGGGTTGCCGTCGTAGAGCAGCGGCTTCACGCCTCCCACGAGCGAGCTGACCAGGAAGTTCCACATCATCCAGCCGGTGGTGGTGTAGAAGAACAGCACGTCGCCCGGGCTGAGGTTCATGTTCAGGTGCTGCAGCTTCAGCTGCTCGAGGAGGATGCCGCCGTGGCTGTGGGTGATCGCTTTCGGCAGTCCGGTGGTGCCGCTGGAGAAGAGAATCCACAGCGGCATCTCGAACGGACCGTGGTGATACTGGAAGTCTTCCCGTGCCACCGGCTCCCGGGCGAGCAGCGCGGGCCAGCTCTCGGCGTTGTCAGCCGGCGCAGGGACGTCGCCGAACGGCAGGTAGATGACGTGCTCGAGGCAGGCCAGGTCGTCGACGATCTGCCGGAGCTCGCCGCTGCGGTCGTAGGCCTTGCCGTTGTACCGGTAGCCGCCGGTGCAGATCAGCACGGTCGGCTGGAGCTGACGGAACCGGTCGAGGACGCCGCGCCAGCCGAAGTCGGGGGAGACGCTGGTCCAGATCGCGCCGATCGACGTGACCGCGAGCATCGAGATGACCGCCTCGGGGATGTTCGGCAGCGTCGACGCGACCCGGTCGCCGGGCCGGACGCCGAGGCGCCGCAGCTGGGTCGCCAGGATCCGGACCTTCCCGGCCAGGTCGTCCCAGAGCAGCGGGGTGACCGGCACCGTCTCCGAGTGGTAGTACAGCGCGACCTCGCCCGGCGCCTCGCGGGCCATCGCGTTCTCGGCGTAGTTGAGCATCGCGCCGGGGAACCACTCAACGCCGGGCATGGTCCGGCGCTCGCCGAAGACCGCCGTCGGACGCTCGGCGGCGATGATGTCGTGGTAGTCCCAGATCGTCTGCCAGAACGCCTCGGTCTCGGTCACCGACCACTCCCACAGGTCGCGGTAGCCGTCGAACGCCAGGCCCCGGTTCTCCTTCAGCCAGGCCAGGTAGGCGGTGATGTTCGCGTTCGCGACCCGGTCCGCGGTCGGCGCCCAGAGCAGGTCGCCGGCCTTGACCGGGCCGGTCACGGGGTCGTCCGCGGACAGGTCCATGGGCACCAGGGGACGGTAGACGTCTGAGCTCACACCGCCGAGACTCGCATAAGGGGCGCACGGTAGGCAATGGCAACCGCGACCAGTTCGAAGCCGACGATCTTGGGGACCGACCCAAAGCGCATCGGTACCGTACCTGCCTGGTCAGACCACATGCTCGACAATCACCGCGTTGTTCGACCTGTACGATGCCATGAATGAGGACCGAAACCCTTACCGCCGTTGATGTCCACGTGCACATCGAGTCCGACGGCCACGGTCATTTCTCGCTGGACGACGAGCTGATGGACGCCTCCGCGAAGTACTTCCGCGCGGATCACAACCGGACCCCGTCCCTCGAGCAGATCGCCGATCTCTACCGGTCGCTGAACATGGCCGCCGTCGTCTTCACCGTCGACGCGTCCACCGCCAGCGGTCACCCCGCGCTGTCGTCGGAGGACATCCTCGACGCGGCCGCCGCGCACGCCGACGTGCTGATCCCGTTCGGCTCGGTCGACCCGCTGCGCGGGGCCGACGCGGTCGCCCAGGCCCGGTCGCTGGTCCGCGACCACGGCGCCCGCGGGTTCAAGTTCCACCCCTCGATGCAGGGCTTCGCGCCCAACGACCCGCAGTTCTACCCGCTCTACGCGGAGATTGAATCGCTCGGCGTGCCCGCCCTGTTCCACAGCGGCCAGACCGGCATCGGGGCCGGGCTGCCGGGCGGGCGCGGCATCAAGCTCCGGCTGTCCGACCCGATGCTGGTCGACGACGTGGCGGCGGACTTCCCCGAGCTCAGGATCATCCTCGCCCACCCGTCGGTGCCGTGGGCGGCGTCCTCGATCTCGATCGCGACGCACAAGGCGAACGTGTTCATCGACCTGTCCGGATGGTCGCCGAAGTACTTCCCGCCGGAGCTCGTCCGGGCCGCCAACTCGCTGCTCCAGGACAAGGTGCTGTTCGGCACCGACTATCCGCTGCTGACCCCGCAGCGGTGGCTGAGTGATTTCGAGGCGCTCGACATCAAGCCGCAGGTGAGGCCCAAGATCCTGAAGGATAATGCGGTCAAGTTGCTTGGCCTGAGTGGCTCCTGACCCGCCCGTTTCGTGTTCCGTCGGGTAAGAATGGCCCATGCTGAACGGAGAGCTGACCGGCCTGCGGGCGCGGACCGCTGACGACGCCGAGATCCTGCACGAAGAGCTCTACGAGAACGTCGAGGACTGGGTCCGGGGCTCGAACCTCCCCTGGGTGCCCATCGGGTCCGGGCCCGGGTCGCCCTACGCGGCGCCGGACCCGTCGGACGAGCGACGCGGGCCCGCGCCGAGCGCCGCCGAGTTCTCGATCGTGGAACTGGCCTCCGGCGAGCTGGCGGGGCAGGTCGCGCTGTGGGGGATCGACGAGCACAACCGGATGGCGCACATCGGGATCGAGCTGCGCCCCGCGTTCCGCGGCCGCGGCCTCGGGCTGGACGCGGTCCGCGTCGTCTGCCGCTACGGGTTCGCGCTCCGCGGCCTGCACCGGCTGCAGATGGAGACGCTGGCCGATAACCACGCGATGATCGCGGTCGCGGAAAAACTGGGATTCACCCGTGAGGGAGCGACCCGCGGCTCGTCCTGGATGAACGGCCGGTTTATGGACGATGTCATCTTCGGGTTGCTGGCGGAGGAGTTCTCCGGCTGATTGCGCGCCAATCGGTATTGATCATCCACAGTGCCGCATATGCATGCACAAGTGTTTGCGCACGTGGGCGTCTCGAGATTCGGGGTTGTGCACACCTCATCCACAGTTACCCACAGCACTAGCCACAGGCTCCGCCGGCGTTGCGCACACCCCTGTCCACACCCCCCTGTGGATAACCCGTTGTTCACCTTGATAACAGCAACTGGTTCGTCCCGGTGGGTGCGGTGGGGCGATGAGCCGCGGACCGGCCGGCCGTCTACGTTGGAGATCAAGTGGCTGAGCCGTTGCTATCCCGTCCTTGCGCGGGTTGCCTCGGCACCGTGAGATGGGGGAGACGATGGCAGCCAAGCCCGGCAGCGTGTCATTCGACACGACCGTCACCGCGACCGGCAACAACACCGGAATCGTGGTGCCAGATGAAGTGATCGAGCAGCTCGCGGCCGGACGGCGACCGCCGGTGCTGATCAGCGTGAACGGTTTCGAGTACCGCAACACCATCGGTGTCATGAATGGCCGGCACATGATCAGCGTCAGCGCCGCCGTCCGGACCGCCACCGGGCTGAAGGGCGGTGATCCCGTCCACGTCACGCTGACCGTCGCCGACAGCCCGCGCGAGGTGGTGATCCCGGACGATTTCGCCGCCGCCCTCGCCGCCGACGAGCAGGCAGGCGCCTTCTTCGGAAAGCTCTCCAACAGCCTGCAGCGCTATCACATCGACTCCATCACCTCCGCCAAGAGCGCCGACACCCGGCAGCGGCGCATCGACAAGGCGATCGCCTTGTTCCGCGCGGGCAAGCAACGGTAGGCGGCGTTATCCAGCTCTAATACGCAATATGCGGATATGTTGAGTCCGTGGATGGGCATGAGTCGGCGGATCGGTTCGGCATCGATACGAGCGTCGCGCATAGCGCGCGCGTGCATAACTACTGGCTCGGCGGCAAGGACAATTTCGCCGTCGACCGGGCGACCGGCGACGCCGTTATCGCCGCCTATCCGGGAATCGTCAAGTCGGTCCGGGCCAACCGGGCGTTCCTCGCCCGGGCGGCCAGATTCCTGGCCGCCGAGGCCGGGATCAGGCAGTTTCTCGACATCGGCACGGGCATCCCGGCCGCTGACAACACGCACGAGGTCGTGCTCGCGGCGGCGCCGGACGCCCGCGTTGTCTACGTCGACTACGATCCCGTCGTCCTGCTGCACGCCCGGACGCTGCTGACCAGCGACGTGTCCGGCGCGATCGACTACATCGACGCCGACCTGCGCGATCCCGGCGCGATCGTGCAGCAGGCGGCGCGGACGCTGGACTTCAGCCGCCCGGTGGCGATCATGCTCATCGCGATCATGCACCTGATCGGGGACGCCGACGATCCCTACGGGCTCGTCGCCCAGCTGACAGCGGCGGTGCCTCCCGGCAGCTACCTGGCGTTGTCCCAGGTCGCGTCCGATATCGAGCCCGAGCAGATGGCCGAGGCGGCGCGACGGTACAACCGGTCCGCCTATGAGCAGCAGCGGCACCGGACGCACGCCGAGGTGTCGCGATTCTTCGACGGCCTCGAACTGGTCGACCCGGGGGTGGTGGCCGTGCAGCACTGGCGGCCGCGCAGCGAGATCGAGGCCAGCGCCAAGTCGGCGATGTGGGGCGGCGTCGCCCGCAAGCGCTTAGCGGCGGTCGGCGGCCCCGTCAACGATCGTCAGTGACAGGAAGTCGGCGACGCCGATCAGGCGCAGGACCTGCCGCTGCGGGGCCCCGATCCCGCGCCTGGTCTCGTCGTGGTACACGTCCGGCGAGTCCAGCTGCAGGACGCGGCCCCGGGTTCGCAGCTCGCAGCGGCCGGCCGCCTGGACGTTCTTCACCCACTCGGTGTTCCCGGCCCCGTAGGTGAGCGCGATGATGAAGCCGTCCTCGGTCGGGAACACGTTGACCGGCGTCTGGTACGTGCGCCCGGACCGCCGGCCGCGGTGCACGACCAGCCCGAGGCCGGGCATCCACGGCGCGACGTGCCTGACCACGCGGTTCAGGCCAACCTTGTTCCACTGCGCTACCCGGGCGGGAATCGGCATGGCACCTCCCGGGTCCAGCGTTCCAGGTTCGACCGGACGAGGTCAATTCCGCGCCAGCGCCTCGCGCAGCCGCACCCGGCGCCCGGTCTGCAAGATCGCCCGCCGGTAGACGCCCGCCGCCACCCGGGCGACCCCGACCGTGCAGGCCAGGCTGATGACGGCCGAGGCGGCGAACTGCCACCAGGACACCGCGCCCAGGCCGACGAGCGTCGGCATGGCCAACGGAGCCGTCAGCGGCAGGTACGCCAGCACGTGCACCAGCAGGCTCGGGTTACCCGAGGTGGCCGCGCTGAGCGAGACGATGTAACCGAAGATAACCGGCAGCGCCAGCGGGAACGCCAACGACTGGACCTGGTCCTGACGGCTGACCATGGCGCCGGCGGCGGCATAGACCCACGAGTAGAACGCGTACCCGAGCACCAGCCAGACCAGCGTCGCGGCGATGCTGAGGGTCGTGGTGCCGTGCAGCACGTCGGAGTGGGTCGCGTGCGCGATCGACAGTGCGACCACCACCGCCAGTCCCGCCTGCACGAACACGGTCAGACCGATCCCGAGCACCTTCCCCGCCAGCAGCCTCACGGCCGGGACGGTGCCAAGCAGTACCTCGACGACCCGGCTCGACTTCTCTTCGAGCACGCCGATCAACGTCCAGGTGTTGTACTGGGTGAGCAGGAAGAACACCAGTAGCAGCCCGATCAGGGACGTGGTCCGCTGGGTGCCGCTAGCACCGGCTGGCTGCAGGCTGCTGACCGGCGCCGACCGGGCGGCGGCGAGCGCGGCCGCCTGGGCCGGCGTCAGGTCGGCCGACCGGACCGCGTTGGCGGTGGCGACGGTGCGCGCCGCCGCGTTGGCCAGCTGCGAGGTCGCCGCCGCGGGGTCGGCGGTGACCGGCTTGTCGGTCACCACGGTAGTCGAGTCGATGATGGCGACGTCGATCAGGCCGCCCCGCAGATCCGACTCCGCCGCCGTCCGACTGGCCTCCGCGACGAGGCTGACGGTGGCGTTGGCGGCACTGCCGTCGGCCACGACGGCGGCCCGCAGCGGGGCCGACAGCGCCCCGACGACTCCCACCCGCTGGACGTTAACCTTGGCACCGCGCACGGCCGGGATGATGATGGCGGCGGCGATGACCGCCAGGATGAGCAGTGTCCCGATGCGGAAGGCACGGCCGCGGAGCCGCTCGCGCAGCTCCCGCGCCGCGACCAGGCCGACGTCGCCCGGCAGCGGCAGGAGCCTCATCGGCGTCGCTCCCGGCTCGGGCGGCCGGATCAGGGTGCCCGAGTTCAGCCGGGGGCGCGACCCGGAGCGGCGGTAGCGGCGGAGCATCACGAACCCGAGGGCGGCGATGATGATCAGGTACGGCAGCAGCCGGCTGAGCTCGCTCATGCCCTCGCCTCTGCCCGGGCCGGCCGAGTCGGGCGTGAGACTTCCTCGCGGAAGACCTCCGACAGACTTCGCCGGCGGACGGTGAACTCGGTCACCGGTCCGGCCGCCATCGCGGCGGTGAGCACCCGTTGCGAGTCGGCGGTGGCGTCGAGCACCAGCCGGACCGCGCCCGCGTCCACCTCCGACAGCGTGACGCCGGGCAGCGCGCGCGCCCAGTCGCCGTCGCGGTCGCCCGCGACCCGGACGACCAGACGGCGTCGGCCCCTGGTGGTCAGGTCGTCGACGTCGCCCGACGCCACCAGCCGTCCGTGGTCGATGATCACGACCGACTGGCAGAGGTTCTCGACCAGGTCGAGCTGGTGGCTGGAGAGCAGCACGCACTTGCCGGCCCGAGCCTGCTCGGTGAGCACCTCGGACATCGCGTCGACGCCGGCCGGGTCGAGCCCGGACAGCGGCTCGTCGAGGATGAGCAGGTCCGGGTCGTACACCAGGGCGACCGCGAGCTGGACCCGCTGCTGGTTGCCCTGCGACAGCGTCTCGACCTTGTCGGCGGCGCGGTCGGCCAGTCCCAGCCGCTCCAGCCACGCCTTGGCGCCGGCCGCCGCGGCGGCCGGGCTCATCCCGTGCAGCCGCCCGAAGTACTGGACCTGCTCGCCGATCCGCATACCGGGGTAGAGACCGCGTTCCTCCGGCAGGTAGCCGAACCGACGCCGCTGCGGCGGCCGGACCGGTGCCCCGTCCCAGCGGATGGTTCCGGCGTCGAGCGCGGTCAGCCCGAAGACGGCGCGCATGGTGGTGGTCTTGCCCGCGCCGTTCGGCCCGAGGAACCCGGTGACGTGACCGGGGCTGACCGAGAACGACAGCTGGTCAAGCGCGGTCAGCGACCCGTATCGGCGGGTCAGTCCGTCCAGCTCAAGCTGGGGCATGGCAGTCCTTCCCTGCGCCCGCGGATCCGCGTCACCGGGCCGGAAAGAACAGCCGATAACCATGCATGAGAAAGCCGGTGAGCTTGCAGCCCTGCCCGCGGATCAGGAGGCGGCCGGAACCACCAGGCGTCAGTGTACTCCCGCGTCGCCGTTCGGCAATCCGCCCGCCGCCCGCAGCAGGGCCGCGTTGACCGTTTCGATCGGGATCAGCCGGTTGGCCAGCGCCGCCTGGGCCCGTCGGCCGTCCAGGGTGACGATCAGGGACGCGGCCCCGCCGGCGCCGCCGCCGACCTGTCCGGCCAGGCCGAGGGGCTCGTTGACGAGCCAGCCGAGCCCGGCCTGGGGCCGGCCGTGGTGGCGACGTGCGGCCGGAGCGCCTGGTCGGCCAGTTGGCGCGGCAGCAGCGACCGCCACTCGAGGCCGAGTCGGGCCACGTCGGACGCGGTGGACCACAGCCCGCCGGCCGCCACGACGGCTGGGGCGCTGCCTGGGACCGCATCGAAGACGCCCGCGGCACCCACGTCGTAGCAGGTGACGATCGGAGCGGGTGCCCGCCCGGGGGTCGGCCAGCCGGCCGGGAACCAGGACGCGGTCATCGCCAGCGGCTGCAGGACCAGCCGGGACACCGCCTCCGGGTACGCCTGGCCGGCCAGGCCCGACACGATCTCCCCGAGCGCGGCGTACCCGGCCGCGCTGAAACGGTACGTTCCGCGCTTGCCCGCGCAGGGGATCACCGGGCCGATGAAGGCGGCCGGATCGGGGACGGGCGGGGCGGGGACGGGCGGGGCGGGGACGGGCGGGGCGGGCGGCGGCTCCGGGTCGGTCACGCCGCCCGCGTGGGACAGCAGCTGCCGCACGGTGACCTCGTCGTCGGCCAGCCGGACGGCCCCGAGGTAGCGGTTGGCCGCCTCGTCGAGGCCGAGACGGCCGTCGGCGACGAGCCTGAGCACGGCCACGGCGGTGACGATCGTGGTAATCCCGTAGGCGGGGAAGGCGTGACCCGGCTGCAGCGGGTCCCCCCGATCGAGGTCGGCCCATCCGGTCGCCGCCGCCCAGCCCGGCTCTCCCCGGACCCGGCCCGCCAGGCCGACGCCCGGCACGCCGAGCCGGGAGATCGCGTCGGCGGTGATTCCGGCCACCGCGTCCGGCGCGGCGCCCTCGGTCACCGTGTGCGGCGACGCGGTCCGACTGTCGCTGACCCGCTCGCCGAGCAGCCGCAGCTGCAGCCCGGCCAGCCGGTAGGGCGGGGTCGCCTCGGCTACCGCCGCCACCAGCCGCCCGGCGATGTGACACTGGGCGGTGAACGGCGTGCTCGCGACCACCACCAGCTCTTCCCGGAGCTCGCTCCGGGCGGCGGTGAAGATCGCGATCAGCCGTTCCGGTGTTACGTGGGCCAGGAACTCATCGGTGAAATGCCCGCGCAGCTCCCGATCGCCCGGGGCGGTCCAGCCCTGCTCGGCGGCATCGCCGAACCGGGCCGCGATCCACCGCAGCTGCGCGACCGCGCGCCCGTCGGCCGGCCCGCGCGCGTCGATTGCGGCCTTCAGCGCGGTCCAGCTCGGCTGCCCGTGCTCGCGGGCGATGGCCAGCTGTGAGCCGTGCAGCGTGCTGAACTCTCCGGCCGCCAGCCTCCGCTTGGCCTCAAGTTTCAGGTGCCTGAGGCTCGGCTGCTCCGGCAACGTCCGCTCACCGTTCACCCTCCGAGCGTAACCGTCGGCGGCGCTACCCAGGCCCCACTACCTCAGGCCGAGGTGCGGCCCGAGGTCGGCGACCGAGCCGAGGATCAGCGGCTGGCCGGGCAGGCCGGTCGCAGCCGGGACGGCCGCGAGAGCGGCGGCGTCGGACGCGCCGGTGAGGACGCCGGCCACCAGCCCGGCCCCGGCCCGCAGGCCCGCCTCGATGTCGGACGGCGTATCGCCGACGACCGCCAGCTCGGCCACCGAGCCGCCGCCCAGCCGCAGCAGCGACGTCAGCGGCATGTCCGGCCAGGGCCGCCCGCGGCCGGCGTCGGCCGGCGAGAGGAACAGGTCGACGAGCGAGCCCCAGCCGAGCGCGGCCACGATCGCGTCCCTGGTGACGGGGGAGAAGCCGGTCGACAGGCAGACCTTGATGCCGGCGTCCCGGCAGGCGGCGAACAGCTCGACCGCGCCGGGAATGGGGGAGAGCTCGCCGCCCGCGACGGACTTGCCGTAGGTCTCCTCGAACACCGCGTTGGCCGCCTGCGCAGCCTCCTCGGCCCCGAGGATGTGGCGGAACACCTCGATCTTGGACTGGCCCATGGTGTCCCGGGCGTATTTCATGGCCGCGTTGAACTCGGCCACCGGCAGGGTCCGGCTGGCGACGGCGGCCGCGAACGCGTTCATCACGCTGTCGTCGTCGGCGACGGTGGTGCCCGCCATGTCCAGGCAGAGCACGCTGTAGCGGGGCGAAGTCACTGGAAGGTCTCCTCGGCAATCGCGGGTGAGCAGGTCATGCCGCGCCCGCCCGGTCCGGTCACCAGGACCACGCCGGGCGCCACCTCGGACCGGTGGTAGAGCGCGGGGGTGCCGACGACCTCGCTGTAGACGCCGGCCCAGCGCCGCTGCACGCGCGGCAGCTCCGCGCCGAGCAGGGCGGTGGCGCGGGCGAGCAGGTGGTCGTAGGCGGTCTCGTCGACGTCGAACCCGAACGGCTCGTCGTATTCGTGGGTGTCGCCGATCGTCAGCGACCCGTCCAGCCGCTGCACCAGCAGCAACTGCGACCGGCTGGCGGCCGCGACGGCCGCCTGCGGCGGCAGCGCCGCGCGCGACGGCACGTCGTAGGCGGGGTAGTAGCGGAGCGAGTCGCCGTCGGCCAGCGACGTGGTCAGTCGCCCGTCGAACGGCAGCGTCTGCAGCATCTGCAGCCGGACCCGGCGCAGCCCGCTGGGCTCGGCGCCGGCCGTGCCGTCGGTGATCGAGGAGCCCGCCAGCGCGCCGGACGCCGCCAGGTGCGGCCCGGCTACCCCGGTGAAGTTGGCGCCGGTGCAGAGCACCACCAGGTCGCCCCGATGCCAGCTGCCGCGGTGAGTCCCGCACGCCGTGCGCCGCTACCTCGACCGCCTCGAGCCCCGGCCGCCAGTCGTACGACGGTCCCGCCAGCGACCCGCGCAACGCCGGCAGCGCAACCCGGGGCTCGACGATCGCGTCGGCCCGGCAGTGCAGCCCGCCGAGGAACTCCCCGCGCAGGGCCGGGTTGACCGACCGCACCTCGTCCGGGCCGAGCAGCTCGAACTCCCGCTGCTTGGCGTCCGGCAGCGCGGCCGCCTCGCGCATCACCGCCAGCTCGGGCTCGCCGGTCGCGATCGTCAGCGACCCGGCCGGCCGGAACCCGGTCCCCGGCGCGCCCTCGGCGATCTCCGCCCACAGCTCGCGGGCCCGCAGCGCCAGCGCCAGCTCCGGTCCCGCCCGCCGCCCGCTCACCCACACCAGGCCGAAGTTCCTGACGCTGGCGCCCCGCCCGGCCGGCTCCCGCTCCAGCTGGGTGACCGCGTACCCGTGCCGCCGCGCGAGCACCGCGTGCATGGTGCCGAGGATGCCCCCGCCGACAATGACGACCCGTCCCGATTCACCGTTCACGGGTAAGAAGTATATACAACTATCAACTTGTATAGCCAACTTCTGGTGAACGTCAGGCGTCTTCGAGGCGCTCGACAGATAACAGCAAGAAGCGCGCGGTCACCGGGATCGCGGAGATTATCGTGCGACGTTTCAATACGTTTCCCGCATGTTTTGTCGCCGCGGGTTCAAGGGGTTGTGCAACAGTGCGGTAGATGAACGTTCGGTGTCACGATAACCGGTGGCGCGGGTTTGGGGTGCGCGCGCAGCGGGGCAGGCCTTCGGGTGGCACTTGGTTGCTGCGCGAGGGGCGCAGTGGTCTCGGGGTAGGGCGGCGCAGGCGCGCGCAGCGGTGCGCAGGCAGCTTGAGGCGGAGGGCGGCCGGTCATGCGCGGCGCCTCCGGCGGTGAGCGGAGGCCGCGAGGCAGGCTCCTTTGCTTTCGGTCAGGCGGGGTGGTGTAGAGGAACTCGGCTAGCGCTGGCCGGGGTCTTGCAGCCCAGCGTCTTGCGGGGCCGCCCGTTGAGCTCGTCGGCGACCCTGGGCCAGCGCGGGGGTCGGACGGCGTGCGGTGCCCTTGGGGAAGTACTGGCGCAGCAGGCCGTTGGTGTTCTCGTTGGTGGCCGCTGCCAGGGCGAGTGCGGGTCGCAGAAGTAGATCTCGCAGTCCGCGGCGACCGCGATCCGCGCGTGCTGGTGCATTCCGCCTGGTCCCAGGTCAGGGACCGGCGCAGCGCGTCGGCAGCGAGGCGATCACGGGCGTGAGGGCGTCGCGAACGCGGGCGCGGACTTGGCGCGGGCAGCGGGACCAGCATCGTGAACGGGTGAGCGCTCGACAGGGTGCGATCTGCGACTTCGGGGCCTCGATCAGGTGCCTCCAGTGCGGCACGCCGTCGGGCCTCGCGGCGCTGCTGATGTTCACATGCCGCGATCGGCGCGCGCTGTGGGCGCGCGCGGCCTGCGCAGCGCCGCCGGTCGCAGGTGCGCGGCCAGCTCGGCGCAGCGCCCGCGGCCTGCACGTACAGCGACTGGTAGATCGTCTCAGGCGACACCCGCATCTCCGGATCGTCCGGGAACTCCCGCCGCAGCCGCGCGCTGACCTGCTCCGGCGACCAGTTCCCCGTCAGCTTGGCCTGTACCCACTCCCGCAGCGCCCGCCGGCGCCAGCTTCGCCGGCTTCGGGCGCCGCGCCCGCTGCTCCGCGCGCGCCTGCGCCGGCACCGCCCGGTACCCGCGCGTCGGGCTCTGGTTCCGCCCGATCTCCCGGCTCACCGTCGACGCCGGGCGCCCCAGCCGCCTGCCGAGCTCCCGCGGCCCCAGCCCCTGCGCCAGGCCCACCGCGATCTCCTCCCGCTCCGCCAGCGACAGGTACCGCCCCCGCCCCGCCGCCCCGCCCGCAGGCGCCACCCCGCCGGCCACCCGGAACCACTCGAACCCCGAGTCTTGCCCACCCCCGCCGCCACGGCGGCGTCGGCCACGCCCAGCCCCGACCGGATCCCGTCCCAAAAACGCGCCCGAACCGCGCTCAGCGCCCCCGGACGCCCTGCCTTCGCCACAACAACCTCCAGATACGGAGAACCGTTGCAACGACCGATTGAATCCGCCCGCACGATAATTCAAGCCGACGCCTTGCGTCGCGATAACAGCAAGAAGCGCACAGCGTGGAGTGCGGTTTTACTGGGCCGGAGGCGGGGTGCGGGAGAGCGCGTTGACGGTGATCGAGTTGCGCACGCTGAACGCCGTCTCGGTGCTCAGGTAGCGGTCGTCGGACCACTCGACCGGCTGGCCGGCCCGGTCGGTGGTGAACCGGCGCTCGCGCAGCAGCGGCACGCCGGCCCGGACCCGAAGCCAGCGGGCATCCTCGGCCGACGCCGCCACCGCGTCGATGACGTGCTCGGCGTCGGTGAACACGACGCCGAGCTCCTCGAGCCGTTCGGTGATCGAGTCCTGGGTCAGGTCGAGGCCGGCCACCAGCACCCCGACCTTGTCGGGGTAGACGGCGCGCTCGATCATCACCGGCCGGCCGGACAGCAGCCGGACCCGGACCAGGGCGTAGACGGCGTCGCCGTCGCCGATCGCGAGCCGCGCGACCTCGATCGGGGTGGCCGGGCGCCGGTCCAGGGAGATCACCTCGCCCCCGGGGACCTCGCCCGCCGCCCGGGCCCAGCGGGAGAACGACAACAGCTCGCCGAACGACTGGACCCGCGGCCCGCCGAAGACCACCCGGCGGGCGCCGCGCCTGGACGCGATCACCCCGTCGGCGCGGAGCGCCGCGAACGCCTGCCTGATCGTGCCCCGCGACACCCCGTACCGCTGCGCGAGCTCGCTCTCCGACGGCAGCTTCGCCGCCGCCGGGTACTCGCCGGACGCGATGGCGGCCTTAATGTCCTCGGCGACCTTCTGATACAAGGCGTGCGCCCCGCGCTCGGCTGCCATAGCCCCCAAGCGTAGCGGGCGCCGCGCCCGGGCCGTGGTTACGGCGCTGCGTTCCGCAGCGCGTCCAGCTCGGTCTCGGCCCGCGCAACGCGGCCCCGCTCGGCCTCGAGCGCGGCCTGGTGCGCGACCGTCAGCCGGGTGACCTCGGCCTCGCGCGCGGCGTCGAGCCTGCGGATCTCCTCGCGGAGACCGGCCAGCTCGTCGCGCGCCCGGCTGGCCTCGGCCGCGGCCGCGTCGGCGCGGGCGCCGGCGGTCGCGGCGGCGGCCTGCGCGCCGGCGATGGCGTCGCGCGCGGCGGCGGCCTCCGCCCGGGCGCGCTCGGCCGCCGCGTTGGCGTCCGCGATCGCCGCCGCGGTCTCCCGTCGCACCGCCTCGGCGTCTCGTCGCGCCTGGTCGGCCGCCGCGTCGGCGCGCGCCTGGGCCGCGGCGACCTGGTCGGCCGCCTCCCGCCGGGCCGCCGCGACCGCTTCCTCGGCTTCGCGCCGCGCCGCCGTCACCGCTTCCTCGGCTTCGCGCTCGGGCCGCCGTCACCGCATGCTCGGCTTCGCGCCGCGCCCCCGCGATCGCCTCGTCCGCCTGCGCGTGCGCGTTGCGATCTCCGCCGACGCCTGGTCGCGGGCCGCGATGACGTCCGCCGCCGCGCGTGCCTCGGCCGCCTCGGCCGCCGCTTGGGCCTCGGCGGCCGCGACGCGGGATCGGTCCGCGAGCTCTTCCGCCTCGCGCGCGCGGGCGACGAACGTCGCCCGGTCCAGATCGAACTCGGCGGTCCGCTCCGCCAGCGCGAGCTCGGCCGCCTCGGCGTCGGCGGTGAGCTGCTCGGCGGCCGCGTCGGCGTGGGCGCGCAGCCGGGCGGCGTCGTCGCGCTCGCGCTCGGCCGCGAGCTGGGCGCGGCGGGCGCGGGCGGCGTCCTCCTCGGCCTGCGCGACGGAGGCGCCGGCCCGGCTGGCGATGGCGGCGATCTCGAGGTCGAGCGAGGCCGGGTCGGCCAGCGCCGTCAGCTGCTCGCCGAGCCGCTGGTACAGCTCGCGCTCGGCCCGCAGGCTCTCCGACGGCGGCCGCGTGCTGGCGTCGTGCCTGCTCAAGCAGGTCACTGGCCCGTTTCTTGGCGGCAGAGAAAAGCAGTTCATCCCGAACGGTCCCGGCTGACTCCCCGCCCCCCGTTCCCGTCGAGGCGTGGCCGCCGGAACCGTCCGCCGAACCAGTCGGGTCCGTCCCGCTGCCCGCGCCGGGGGTGCCCTCGGCGCCGTCGGCCGGATTCCGGGCCGCGCGGCTGGCGGCGCTGCGGAGCGAGGCCCACCGATTGCGCGCGTTGTGCACGGGACCGCCGCCCGCTTCGGGCGGGTCGGCCTGGAGGCAGTACTCCTTCTGCCGCCCGGACCCGGTCGACCGTTCCGCCGCCCGCCTGCGGGTGCACCCGGGCCAGGCGCAGCGCTGCCCGGCCGCGACGACCTCCGCGCTCTCGCTCATGCCGGCAAATTTATCACTCCAATCACGATCAGGCGGAGTGATAAATAGAGTGAAAGAAAAGATGAAAAACACGCGGGAAACGACCTCGGTCACGATACGTCCGAGATATCGTGACTGAGGAGCGGAAGGCGAGTAAGCGATGGCGGATGGGTGGTCCACCCACACGGTCGAACTGCTCCCCGACCGCGTGGTTAAGCGTTACCGTCAGTGGTCCGAGCACGAGCATGAGCGCGAGTGGCGGGCGCTGACCCTCCTGCAGGCCTACGCGCGGGGCCTGGCGCCCGCCCCCATCGACCTCGACCCGGGCCTCCCGACTCCGGCCCTCGTGATGAGCCGGCTGCCGGGAACGGTGCTGCGGGGCGGCGTCGTCGAGTCGGCCCAGATCTCCGCCCTCGCCACCGCGCTCAGCGAGTTGCACCACTGCGTCCCGGCCGAGGTGGCCGCGGCGCTGCCGGACCGCACCTGGAAACAGCGCCGGTGCGTCGACTACATCCGCCGCCGGTATCCCGAGCTCGCGACCCGCGCCCTCGACCCCGAGATCACCCGAGCAGCTGCTGACGGCATGAGCTGGCTCAACGCCACCGCAGCGCGCTGGAACCGCGACCCTGGCCTGCCGCCGGTGCTCGGCCAGGCCGACGGCAACCTGGCCAACTTCCTCTGGGACGGGTCACGGATCGCGATCGTCGACTTCGAAGAGTCGGGCCGCAGCGACATCCCGTTCGAGCTCGCGGAGCTCGTCGAGCACGTCGGGAGCTGGGTGGACACCGACTTCGGGGTCGACTCATTCCTGGCTCACTTCCCGCTGGAGGCCGGCGAGGTGGCCCGCCTGGCCGAATGCCGCCGCCTGCTCGCCCTGCTCTGGCTCATGTCGCTCTCCCTGGTCGCCCCCGACGACGACAGAAACCCGCCGGACTGCCCGGTCCGTCAAGCCCACCGCCTCCGCGCGCTGCTCGACACACCATGCCGGCCGTCCGTGGGATGTCGAGAACCGGCGCGCGGCTCCGTCCCGGGTTGAACACGGCCGCAGTAGGTAGGCCGTAGCTTCACCGAGAGAAGGGACGACCATGCAACCGAACGAGATCACCGAGGTGCTGAACCGGCCGCTCAGCCAGGAACTGCTGGCCCGGGGGATGACCCGCCTGGCCTACGTCGGCCAAGGACGGCACCCCCCGCGCCATCCCGATCGCGTTCGCCTGGAACGGCTCCGAGATCGTGATGTGCACGGCGAAGAACGCCGCAGAAGCTCCCGGCCCTGCGCAGCAACCCGGCGGTCGCCCTGACGATCGACACCGAGGTGCACCCGCCCAAGATCCTGCTCATCCGCGGGCGGGCCGAGCTGGACGTCGTCGACGGCATCCCGGAGGAGTACCTCCAGGCGAGCGGCAGCTACCAGATGACGCCCGAGCAGCGGGCCGAGTGGGAGGCCGGCGTCCGCTCGCTCTACGACGGCATGGTCCGGATCGTCGTCACCCCGACGTGGGCGAAGCTGATCGACTTCGAGACGACGCTGCCGAGCGCGGTCGAGGAGCTGGCCCGGCGGCGGGACGAACGCCAGCGCGCCTGAGCGACCCCGGCCGGGATGGCGGGCATGAAAAAGCGCCACGTGATGTCGAGAACCCGCGCCCGGCTCCGTCCCGGCAGCGAACACCGCCACAATGGGCGGTACCTCACCAAGGAGGACCTGATGGCCAAGTACCTGTTGCTCAAGCACTACCGGTCCGCGAGCCAGCCCGCTCCGATCGCCTGCGAGCCGATGGACCAGTGGACGCCGGACGAGATCTCGGCCCATATCCAGTACATGCAGGACTTCGGCGCTCGGCTCGAAGGTACCGGTGAGTTCGTCGACGGTCAGGGGCTCTCCCCGGAGGGCACGTGGGTCCGCTACGACGGCGAGGGGCGGCCGCCGGTCACCGACGGCCCCTTCGCGGAGACCAAGGACCTGATCGCCGGCTGGATGGTGATCGACGTCGACAGCTACGAACGGGCGCTCGAGCTGGCCGGCGAGTTGTCCGCGGCTCCGGGTCAGGGCGGCAAGCCGATCTACGAGTGGCTCGAGCTGCGCCCGATCATGTCCGCGCCCCCCACCATCACGGAGTGACGCACGGTGGATGTGGATGAGGCCCCGCTGCGGACCCTCACCCCCACCGTGATCGGAATCCTCGTCCGCCGCGGAGCTGACTTCGCGGCGGCCGAGGATGCCGTGCAGGAAGCCCTGGTCGAAGCCCTGCGCGGGTGGCCGGACGACCCGCCCAGGGACCCTCAGGGCTGGCTGGTCACGGTCGCCTGGCGCAAGTTCCTCGACGCCGCCCGGGCCGAAACCTCGCGGCGGCACCGCGAGGCGCGGGTCGAGGGCGAGCCCGCGCCCGGCCCGGCCGAGGCGGCCGACGACACGCTGCATTTGTACTTCCTGTGCGCGCACCCGTCGCTGACGCCGGCCTCGGCCGTCGCCCTCACGCTGCGCGCGGTCGGCGGCCTGACCACGCGTCAGATCGCGCAGGCCTACCTGGTGCCGGAGGCGACCATGGCCCAGCGCATCAGCCGGGCCAAGCGGACCGTCTCCGGCGTGCGGTTCGACCAGCCGGGCGACGTCGCCACCGTGCTGCGCGTGCTCTACCTCGTCTTCAACGAGGGCTACTCCGGAGACGTCGACCTGGCCGCCGAGGCGATCAGGCTGACCCGCCAGCTGGCCGCCACCGCCAGTCATGAGGAGGTCGCGGGCCTGCTCGCGCTCATGCTGCTGCATCACGCGCGGCGTCCGTCACGGACCGGCCCCGATGGCCGGCTGGTGTCGCTGGCCGAGCAGGACCGCGGCCGCTGGGACACCGGCCTGATCGCCGAGGGCGTCGACGTCCTCCAGGCCGCCCTCGCCCGCGACCGGCTGGGCGAGTTCCAGGCGCAGGCCGCTATCGCCGCGCTGCACGCCGACGCCGCGACGGTCGAGGAGACCGACTGGGTGCAGATCGTCGAGTGGTACGACGAGCTGGTCCGGCTCACCGGCAGCCCGGTCGCCCGCCTCAACCGGGCCGTCGCGGTCGGCGAGGCGGACGGCCCGCCGGCCGGCCTGGCCGCACTCGGCGACCTCGACCCGGCGCTGCCCCGCTACGCCGCCGCAGCCGCGTACCTGCACGAACGCAATGGCGAGGTGCACACCGCGGCCCGCCTCTACGCCGAGGCGGCCCGGTCGGCGTCCAACCAGCCAGAACGCGACCACCTGACCCGGCAGGCGGCCCGGCTCAACGCACAGCTGCGCGACTGAGCGGTTGAACAGGGATCGGCAGCCTCTCAGCGGCTCCGAACGGCTACCCCATGCTGTGACGGGATGATCGCGCTCCGTATTCTCGGTCCCATAGCACGGTGGTGATCGGCAACCAGTCGTTGCGGACTGGCGAAGGAGCAATGATGGCGCGCGACGCAGCAACCTCGACCATTCCACCTGTCCTCAGCGACCCGCTGAGCAATCACGGGGCCGCGTTCACCGAAGCCGAACGGGAGGCCCTCGGCCTGACCGGGCGGCTGCCGGCCGCGGTGCTGACGCTGGACCAGCAGGCCCAGCGGTCCTACAAGCAGCTCCAGGCCCAGGGGAGCGACCTGGCCAAGAACGTCTACCTGGAGCAGCTCCACGACCGCAACGAGGTGCTGTACTACAAGGTCCTGCTCGATCACCTGGCCGAGCTCCTCCCGATCGTCTACGACCCGGTCGTCGGCGACGCCATCGAGCTGTACTCCCACGAGTACCGGCGGCCGCGCGGCCTCTACCTGTCGATCGACCGGCCCGACGACATCGAGAAGGCGTTCGGCAGCCTCGGACTGTCACCCGACGACGTCGACCTGATCGTCTGCAGTGATGCCGAGGAGATCCTCGGCATCGGCGACTGGGGGGTCGGCGGCATCCAGATCGCCGTCGGCAAGCTTGCCGTCTACACCGCCGCGGCCGGCATCGATCCGCGCCGGGTGATCCCCGTGTCGCTGGACGTGGGCACCAACAACGAGGGGCTGCTGAACGACCCGCTGTACCTCGGCAACCGGCACGCCCGGGTCCGCGGCGCGACGTACGACTCCTTCATCGCCAAGTACCTGAAGGTCGCATCGGACCTGTTCCCGAGGGCGCTGCTGCACTTCGAGGACTTCGGGGCCAGCAACGCCCGGCGGATCCTGCTGGCCAACCGGGATAAGTACCGGATGTTCAACGACGACATCCAGGGCACCGGCGCCATCGTCATGGCCGGGCTGTTCAACGCGGTCAAGGTCACCGGGACCCGGTGGCGGGACCAGCGGGTCGTCATCTTCGGCGGCGGCACCGCCGGGATCGGCATCGCCGACCAGATCCGCGACCAGATGGTCCGCGACGGGCTCGACCAGGCCCAGGCGATCAAGAGCATCTGGATCGTGGACCTGCCCGGCCTGCTGACCGACGACATGAGCTCGGGCCTGCTTGACTACCAGCGCCCCTACGCCCGCGCGACCGCCGAGGCCTCGGGTTGGGCCAGGACGCCGGTCGAGGTGGACCCCTCGGCCGCCACCCGCTGGCCGGAGATGGCCGCCCTGCGCGACGCCCGGGCATCCTCCGGCGTGGTCACCCTGCGCACCGTGATCGAGCAGGTCAAGCCGACGACTCTGATCGGCGCCTCGACCGCGCACGGGGCGTTCACCGAGCCGGTCGTCCGGGCCATGAGCGCGGGCGTGGAGCGACCGGTGATCTTCCCGATCTCGAACCCGTTCAGCAAGATTGAGGGCATGCCGGCCGACATCATCGCCTGGTCGGACGGCAACGCGCTGGTCGCCACCGGGCTGCCGATCGGACCGACCGACTACGACGGCGTGCGCTACCACTTCGGGCAGGCCAACAACGCCCTTGTCTATCCGGGACTCGGCCTGGGCACGATCGTCGCGGGTGCCTCGAAGGTGACCGACGGCATGGTGCTGGCCGCCGCCGAGGCGGTCTCCGGGCAGGCCGATGTCAGCCAGCGGGGCGCCTCGCTGCTGCCCGCGGTGGAGAACCTGCGCGCCTCCTCGGCCACCGCCGCGATCGCGGTCGTCCGGGCCGCGGCCGCCGACGGCGTCGCCACCAGGTCCCACGACGACCTCGTGCAAGCGGTCCAGGACGCGATGTGGCAGCCGGTCTACGCCAACGCCGCCGACGGAGTTCCGAGGCCGAGAACTGCTAGGGCCAGCACTCGCGCCAGTGCTAGGGCCGGTGGGCGGTCAGCGGCCGGTCGGAAGCGGTCCTGACGGCGTAGTCGTCGGGCGTGGCCATCCAGGTAGCGCGGCACCCGCTCGTCCCGCATTCGCACCCGAACGGGTACGAGGGTGCCGAGGTGAGTTCGGCGTCCCGCATCCACAGCCGGCCCTGGCGGTCGGCTGCCCTGTTCTCGTACCGGCGCTGCCGGCTGAGCTCCGGGCCCGGTGCCAGCCGCGGCGCCGAGCGCAGGGCCGGGGCGAGAGCCGTCTCGACGGCAGCCGTGATCGAGGGCCAATCGGGCCGCGGCGGCACCTCGATGACCGGCCTTCCGGAGCGTGCTGCGCCCGCGCGGACGCGTTCGGCGATCACGGCGTCGCGCTCCACGAGGAGCCGCAGGCGCGAGTGCTCGGCGGCCTGCGGGCCCCCGAGCGCTTCCGCCTTGGCCAGCCGGTCCTCCCGCGCCAGGCGGGTGCGGGCGGGATCGGGCACGAGCCAGACACCCCACCCGGGAGGAAGCCGATCGGCGAACCCGGGCATCAGCTGCGGGCCCTCGACGATCGCGGGAACGGTGCCCAGGTCGCGCGACCGGATGTCGTCGAGCACGAGCCCCAGGCGGAGCCGGCTGACGGACTGGAAGGCATCCGCGGCCGCCTCGGGTCCCCGGGCGAGCTGGTCGTCGAGCGTGTCGCCGGCGGGCAGCCTGGCCTGGTGATCGTAGGCCCACAAGTCGACCGGGTGCAGCGGCCGGTCATGGGCCCGGGACAGCTGCCAGCACAAGGTGGACTTGCCCGCCCCCGGCGCGCCGCCGACCCACAGCATCGGCGGCCACTGTCCCTGTGCTGACTGGCCCACGAGCGTCAATGCTACGGTCGTCGTCGTGCTGGTGTGGATCAACGGGCCGTTCGGAGGCGGGAAGACCGCGACCGCCTTCGAACTGCAGCGACGACTTCCCGGAAGCGTCGTCTGCGACCCAGAGCACGTCGGCTTCGGCCTGCGGCGCATGCTTCCACCCGCGCTGCGCACGGACTTCCAGAGCTTCCAGGCCTGGCGATCGGGCGTGCGCGAGGTCCTGGACCTGGCCGCCCGCGACCACCCGGGTCCGGTCATCGTCCCCATGACGCTGGTCGACTGCGGCTACTTCGCCGAGATCATCGGCAGGCTTCGCGACGACGGGCACGACGTGCGCCACTTCGCGCTGCTGGCCGACGGCGCCACGGTGCTGCGCCGGCTCAACCAGCGCGGATTGGGCTTCGGGCTCAGACACGAGCACTGGGCGGTCAGCCGACTCGACGACTGCCTCGCGCGACTGCGCGCGCCCGAATTCGCCGAGCACATCCACACCGATCAGCAGACCGTGCCCCAGGTCGCCGACGAGATCGCCCGCAGCGCCGGGCTGCCGATCAGGCCGGACACCGACGGGCCGCTGCGCGGATCGCTGCGCCGGTACGCGACGACCCTCCGGCACGTCCGGCGCGACTAGGACGTGGACATTTGATAACAGCAAGAAGCGGAACCTCCGCGCAGGCCGGCCCGAGCGCGGACGGCGATTACCGGCTGGCCGACTTCGAGGTCCCGGACGCCACCGCCACCCTGATCGCGGAGGCGGTGCCGGAAAACACGGCCCTCGGCTACCGGTCGCGGTGGCGGTCGTTCGAGGCGTGGTGCGCGCAGGCGGGCCGGGTCGCGCTGCCGGCCACCGCGCAGACCGTCGCCGCCTACCTGACCCACCTGGCCACCGAGCGAGGGCTGAAGGCCACCAGCGTTGACGCCCACCTCACGGCGATCAGGGCGGTGCACCGCGGCGCCGGGGCGACGGCGCCCGACGCCCTGACCGCGCGGAAGGTCGTCGTTGCGGCGCGGCGCCGGGAGGCGGCCCGCGACGGCCGCCACGGTCCGCGCAAGGCCGTCCCGGTCATGGCGGCGGACCTGCCGGCGATCGTGGCCGCCTGTGACGACAACACGGCCGCGGGACTGCGCGACCGCGCGATCGTGCTGCTCGGCTTCGCCCTCCTCGCCCGCCGTTCCGAACTGGCGGCGCTCAACCTCAGCGACCTCGAGCTGGTGCCCACCCAGGGCCTCGCGATCACGATCCGGTCGTCGAAGACCGATCGGTCCGCGCGGGGAGTGGTCCGCCGGATCCACTACGCCGCCAACGAGCGGGTCTGCCCGGTCCGCGCGATCATGGCGTGGACGACCTTCCTGGCCGAGCGCGGCGTCACCACGGGCCCGCTGTTCACCCGCATCGACCGCTGGGGCAACGTGGGCCCGAGGGCCGGCGGCCGGTACGCCGACCCCCGCGACTCCCACCCGGAGCCCGCGCCCGCTGCCACCGGAACCACCCGCGACGGGCGCCTCCGTCCGCAAGCCGTCGGCGCCATCGTCACGGCCCGGTGCGAGACGGCCGGACTGACGGCCGATGACCGCGGGTACAGCGGCCACAGCCTCCGCCGCGGCGGGGCCACGTCCATGCTCGCCGCCGGCGCCCAGCCGCTGCACGTCAGCCGTCACGGCCGCTGGTCCGACGGTTCCCGCTCGTTCGCCGGCTACGTCGAGGAGGCCACCGGCTTCGGCGACGCCAACCCAACTAAGGGCCTGCTGTAATGCATGCCATGCACCGCCGTTTCGTCTGATGGAGTCCGCTCGGGTCCAGCTTCCGCAGGTCGGCGGGGTTGACGTGTCCGGGATCGTCGCGCTGTGTCGGGCGGAATCTGGGGTCGTTGGCTCTTGGTTTGGCGGCCCTGCGTTTGAGCGGTCGCCGGAACAGCGGCGACGCGACTTCGCAACGCTCATCAGACGACCGTCCGTCACGTGCGGGGCCAGAACATTGCCACACCACTCGCGGACCAGCGGCGCTCCACGGTCTCCGGGGTCGTGCCTTGTACGTAATCGCGTTCGCCGAGCCCGGGCCGGCCGGCCTCAAGCGGCGCGGAATGAGCCAGGGGGGCCCGGGGCATTGCACAGAGCCGAGGATCCGCCGGACCGTACTTGGCGCGCGGGAATCGAAACGAAATCGCTCGGGGAGATCGCCCGCTCACCGCTGGCAGACGGAGACGCCCATTCCCTCGTGTTGTCTCGCTTGCGTCGTGTTCCGTGAGAGTTGCCATGGGCGCGGCTGCGCCAGAGCGTCACAAGTCGTGCGTTGTGCGTCGTGAAGGCGGTTGACGGGCAGGTAGGCGGCTTCGTAAGGCAGGGCCAGGGCAGCATCGTCGTCGTGCTTGACCCCGAGGCCCGGCTGCTGGGCGGGGCCCGTCCCTCTTTCTCAAAGGGGCGTGCCACCGCAGTTGGCGGCGTTCCGCGCGCTCATGGCGAGCGCGGTCTTGATGAATGCCTGTGCTTCGGGGCGTTTGGCGGTGTCGGTGATGGTGGCGAGTGCGACCTGGTACGGCGGTGCTCCGGTGACGGGGCGGTAGGCGATGTCGGGGCGCTGGTAGTAGGCGGCGGCTGTCGCAGGCACTAGGGCGAGGCCGTGGCCCAGCGCGACGGCCTCGAGCTTTTCCTCCATGGTCCTGATCTCGCGTCTCGCGGACGGGCGCCCGGCCTGGTGCTCGGGCGCGGTGTCGTAGCGCAGCATCGGCTCGCCGGCCAGGTCGGCCGGGCTGACGGAATCGCGGCCGGCGAGGCGGTGGGCAGCCGGGAGGGCGATCATTTCAGGATCGTTGAAAAGCGGGGTTATCACGAGGTCGCTATCAGCGATGGGGGTGCGGATCCGCGTTCGCGGTCTACGCGCTGTCACTGCTGGTGACCCTGCTGGTGGCCGGATCACTGTCGGACCGGGCTGGCCGCCGGCCCGTCCTGCTGGCGGCGTGCTCGCTGCAGGTCGCCGTCTGCATCGTGTTCCTGGCCGCCGGGAGCGTGTGGTGGATTGTCGGTGCCCGGCCGCGGCCAGCGGCAGCGCCCCGCTCGCCGGGCTGACTGTCGGGGCGGTGGCGGCCGGGCTCATCGGAGAATGGGCATCCGACCCTGTGGCCTGGGTGTTCGTCCCGCTCTTGGTGGTGTTCGCCGGTGCGGCGGTATTTAGCAGGCTTATGCCAGAGACTGCCCCCGGACGGATAGCCGGGGCTTCATCCACTGTCTGGCGCCCGCATGTCGGCGTCCCCGGTGCCGTGCGCCGGGAGTTCTGGTCCGGCGTCCCGATGGCGGTGGCTACCTGGTCATGCCGCCCGACGCAGAGGCCGCAGTTAAGGGAGCCGACAGCCCTCGGGCGAACGGCACCAAGGAAGCCGTCGCCGCCATGCTCATGCAGCGACTCTGAACAAGCCGTGCTGGCTCCCAGAAACTTGCTCCCCTCACCGTTCGGGGTCGCCTGAAAGGCAGGCGCGGAGTCACTACCGTTGTCCGGCAACCGCGAGGTTCACGATGTTCATGTTGCCGGTCGACCAGTGGAGGTTGAACGTCAGTCCGGAGATCTTCCAGCCGTCGGCGGTCCGCTGGAGCTGGTAGTCGTGGCGGCCGCCGACAGTCCAGATGGGGCCGCCAGAGTGGTTGGTGTACACATGAGTGCCCATCATGTTGGCCGAGCAGGCTGCCCGATCGCCGTCCAGCGTGATCACGTGACAGGTGATCATGTGGTGGACCGCGTCGAGGTTCTGCAGCGTCTGGCGCCATCCTTCGACGAACTCGGCGCGACCGACGGTCACTGGCTCGCCGCCGAGGAGTGAGGTGCGGTCGCTGTAGACCGTGTCGGTGAACAACTGCCCGAGCGCGTCCCAGTCGCGCGCGTCGAGCGCCAGCACGAGGCGTCCGATCGAATCGAGGATGGCGAGGCGGTCCTCGGTCTCGGTTGAGGTGGAATACGTTGTCATGCTCGCTCCTGATAAGAGATCGCCGGAGGTTGCGAACCGCTTGGTTCCCAACCGGGACGGCTTCTTCGCCTGCAAGTACGCGTTGAGCATGCCGAGCGATCAGGTGACTGCGCATCGCCTGATCCGAGTTATTCGCGCAGCCGGCACGGGTACAGACCGCCGCGCTCGCTGTACCACGTCTACACCACTGACAACAACATCGTGGTGGTCCAGCTGGCCTTGCAGGGAACCCACCTGGCCCGCTGCGGCTTCCGGCCGGGACGCTGCCGCCGACCGGCAAGCGGATGGACGCGCCGTGCTGGGACTTCTTCGAACTGATCGACGGCAAGATCAAGCGCTTCGATTGCTACCCGAAGGCTCGGTCATCCTCACCCAGCTCGGCGTGATCGGTAACCTCGGCGCCGCGCTCGTGCCCCAGGCATAACGAATCACCGGGATCCGGTGGCGACCTTTCACCTGCATGGCGGTGAGTCTCGGAGCGGACCGGATCCCAGGTCCGTCTACTAAGGAGGACAGGACATGTCAACACCCAGCGAAGGCGGCGGGCTCAGCTTCGAGCGGGACATCAGGCCCCTGTTCAGATCGAAGGACCGGGACTCGATGATGCAGGCCTTTGACCTGTTCGATTACGACGACGTCGTCGAGAACGCCGATGCCATCGTCGGCTCCCTGCGCAGCGGGCAGATGCCTTGCGACGGCGCCTGGCCCGCCGGGCAGGTCGACACGCTTCAGCAGTGGATCGACCAGGGCAAGCCTGCTTAGGCTCGCCGCTCCCGCCCGTCGGCGTGCCGGACGGCCGCGCAGCCCAGGCGATTCACCGGGATCCGGCGATGACCGCTCACCTTACGGGCGATGAGCCTGGCGTGATCATGACCCGTGTGGGCGGCGGGGAGATATCCCCGCCGCCCCGCGCCCAATCCAGGAGGTTGTCGTGAGGCTGAACGTGAACGGTTCCGATATCGAGGTTGACGACCGTTTCGCCGGCAGCCCGCTGTTGTGGGTGGCGCGGGACGTGCTGGGACTGCACGGACCGAAATACGGCTGCGGGATCGGGCAATGCGCGGCGTGCACGGTGCTGATCGACGGGCGGAACACCAAGTCGTGCCAGACGCCGGCCGGGACCGCTGTCGGCAAGGCGGTCACCACCGTCGAAGGCGCTTCCGGCCCGGTCATCGACGCGATCCGGGATTCGTGGTACCGGGGCAACGTGGTCCAGTGCGGATACTGCCAGCCCGGCCAGACCCTGGCCGCCGCCGCGCTCCTGGCGGAGAACCAGTCGCCCGATGACGCGGCCATCGGCCAGTGGATGAACGGCAACCTGTGCCGGTGCGGCACCTATCCGCGCATCCGGCACGCCATCGTGGAGGCCGCCGAGACCCTGGCCGCAGGCCGCGCGCCGCGGCCGCTTGCCGCCCTCCCGGAGCTTGAGATGACGCCGCTGACGCCGGAGGAGCTGGCCGATCCGGTCCACCCGTACGTCCGCATCCGCCAGGACGGGACCGTCGTCGCCTACTCGAACCAGATCGAGATGGGGCAGGGGGCTCACACCACGCTAGCGCTGATCGTGGCGGAGGAACTGGACGCGGACTTCGCCTCGCTCCGGGTGGTCAGCGCGGCGAATGGGGTCGGCCCCCAGGGGGATGTGTACGGGACCCCGGCGGGGGGCGGGTTCATCCAGCTGACCGGGGCGTCCACCGGGACCAAGGGTTTCTGGGACCGTTACCGCCTGGCCGCCGCCCAGGCGCGGGCGCGGCTGGCCGCGGCCGCGGCCGAAGCCTGGGGCGTCCCGGCCGGCGAAGTGGAGTTCGAGTCGGGCACGGCGCGCCACCCGAGCGGGAAGCGGGCGGGCTTCGGCGACCTCGCCGCGCGCGCCGCCCAGCTGCCAGTCCCGGACGACGTGCGTCCCAAGGACCCGGGCCGGTACCAGCTCGTCGGGACCGAGGGCCGGCTCCGGGTCGACTCCCCGGGGAAGATCCTCGGGCAGACCCGGTTCACCATCGACGTCACCCTGCCCGGGATGGTGACCGCGGTGGTGCTGCATCCGCCCAAGTTCGGCGCCGTGCCCGCCTCGGTTGATGACAGCGCGGCGCTGGCCGAGCCCGGCGTCGCCGCGGTGATCCGGATCGATGAGGGCATCGCGGTGGTCGGCGAGACGTTCGATGACGCCCAGCGGGGCCTGCGCGCGCTGCGGGTGGACTGGGACGAGCGCAACGCCGAGCGGCGCAGCTCGGCTGAGCTGCTAGCCGAGCACCGGCGGCTCGTCGAGTCCGGCGAGCAGGCCGTGGTGGCCAAGGAGGATGGTGACGTCGAGGCCGCACTCGCGAGCGCGGCGCACGTGGTGGACGCGGTCTACGAGCTGCCCTACCTGGCGCACGCCCCGATGGAGCCGAACAACGCCGTCTGCCGGATGGGCGACGACGGCATCCTCGAGGTCTGGGTCGGCACCGAGGGACCCACCTACGCCCGGATGGCGGCCTCGGCGGCCGCCGGGATCAGCGAGGACCGGATCCGGGTGCACGTCCCGTTCGCTGGCGGGTCGTTCGGGCTGCACAGCACCTCCGGGCATGATCCGAACAGCGAGGCCGTGCAGGTCGCGCGGGCGTTGGACTGGAAGCACCCGGTCAAGCTGCAGTCGCTGCGCGAGGAGGAGCTCAAGTCCGGCCGTTACCGGGCGATGGCCGTGCACCGGGTCCGGGCCGGCGCCGACGCCCAGGGCCGCCTGACCGGGTTCCACCAGCAGATCGCGGCCGAGCCGACCTCGCCCAACATGCCGTTGGCGGTCAACTTCCTGTTCAAGGACGGCGTCGACTACATGACGACGAGCGGCGCCGTCGACGGCCCGTACGCGCTGCCCAACTTCAAGCTGGAGACCACCAACGTCCAGACCGGCGTGCCCATCATGGTGTGGCGGTCGGTCGGCAACTCCCACACCGAATTCGCCCGCGAGTCGGCGATCGACGAGCTCGCCGCCGCCGCCGGCCGCGATCCCGTGGACCTGCGCCGCGACCTGCTGGCGGACAGCCCGCGCACCCTGCGCGCGCTGGAGCTGGCCGCCGACCGGGCCGGCTGGGGAACACCCCTGCCCGAGGGCCACGCCCGCGGCGTCGCCTGCAGCAGCTTCCTCGACAGCCACAGCGCCCAAGTCGCCGAGATTTCCGTCGACCGCCGCAACCGGGTCCGCCTCGAGAAGATCACCTTCGCTCTCGACTGCGGCGTCTGCGTCAACCCGGATCTGGTCCGCGCACAGGTCGAAGGCGGCCTCATCTGGGCGCTGGGCGCCGCCGCCTGGGGCGAGGTCGTGCTCGGCGACGGCGGCGAGATCATCACCCAGAACTTCGACGGCTACCCGGTCATGCGGATGAAGTCGGTGCCGAAGATCGACGTGCTGCTGATCGAGTCGGGCGAGCCGCCGACCGGGGTCGGCGAGGTCAGCGTCCCCACCGCCGCGCCCGCCCTGACCAACGCCATCGCGGCCGCCACCGGGACCCGGATCCGCCAGCTTCCCATCGCCAAGACCATGCGGGTCCTCTGAGAGAGGAGCCCTCCGATGCCCGACGTAAGCTCCGCGGCGAACGCCGCCGTCGCGCTGCGGGCGCGCCCCACCGACTTCGCCAAGTGGGGCGCCCACGGCGGCGAGGGCTGGTCCTTCGACGACGCGCTCCCGGTGTTCAAGCTGCTGGAGAACACCCCCACCGGCGACGACGCCTACCACGGGCGCACCGGCCCGCTGCCGATCCGGCAGCGCATGGACGCCGAGCTAACGCCGTCGCTGCGGGGATTCGTCGACGCGGCGTTCGCGGAGGGGTTCAAGCGCGTACACGACTTCAACGGCGTCGGCCATAACGGGGCCGGCGGCTACCCGGTCGACGTGGTCGACGGAGTCCGGCAGAACGTGGGGCTGGTCTACCTCACCGCCGAGGTGCGCCGGCGGCCCAACCTCACCATCCGCGGCGACGTGACCATCGACCGCGTGCTGTTCGACGCCGCGACCGCCACCGGCGTCCTCGCCGCCGACGGCACCGTCTACCGGGCCCGCGAGGTCATCCTCTCCGGCGGCACCTACGGCAGCCCGGCCGTCCTGCTGCGCTCCGGCGTCGGCCCGGGCGACGAGCTGACCATCCTGGGCATCGACGTCGTCGCCGACCTGCCCGTCGGCCAGCGGCTGCAGGACCAGCCCGGTTACGCCAACGCCTACGCGCTCGCCTCCGGCTACCTGGAGATGACCCCCGCGGTCGGGTCCCTGCTGTGGACGGCCTCCACCCTGGTGCCCAGTTCCCTCAGCCCCACCGGCGGGGCGCTCGCCCTGCTCCTCGGCACCAGCCGCGACACCCGGCGCCTGCTTGAAGCGGTCAAGCTCGGCCGCGCCATCGCCCGCAACCCAATCTTCGCGCCGTTCATCGCGGGAGAGCTGACGCCCGGCGACGCGGTGGCTGACGACGACGCCTCGATCATCCCCGAAGTCCCCTCCGCTACCACCAACGCCACCGTCATCATGCTGGCTGAGCGCATCCACCAGCGCGTCTACGCCAGCTGACCCGAAAAGAGTGCCATGACCTTCACCGTGGACACCCACCACCACATCCTGCCCGACTTCTTCTTCCAGGCCACCAACGAGGCCGACCACCCGGCGGGCGGGGTCGCGCCGGCGCCCTGGTCGCGGGCAAGCATGCTCTCGTTCCTCGACGAGGCTGGCATCGACGTCGCCGTCACCTCGATCAGCACCCCCGGCGTGCACACCGGCGACGACGCGGCAGCCCGTGCCCTGGCCCGACGGTGCAACGAGCTGGCCGCCGAGATGATCCGCGACCGCCCGGACCGGTTCGGCGGCTTCGCCTGCCTGCCCTTGCCGGACGTCGACGGCGCGCTCGCCGAACTGGCCTACGCCTTCGACGACCTCCGCCTGGACGGCGTCGTGCTGTTCAGCAACGCCCGCGGCATCTACCTCGGGGACTCCCGGTTCACCCCGCTGTTCGAGGAACTGCAACGCCGCGCCGCCGTCGTCTTCGTGCACCCCAACCCGTCGCCCGACCCCAGCGCCCACACGCTCGGGCTGCCCGACAACCTCATCGACTTCACCGCCGACACCACCAGGGCCATCGCCCATCTGCATTACAGCAACACCTTTGCCCGCACGCCCGACGTCAAGTACGTCTTCTCCCACGCCGGGGGCACCGTGCCCTTCCTAGCCGGGCGGTTCGCCATCCTCGACGAGATGAACGTCATCCCCGGGGCCGAGGCCCGCGCGACCGCGGCCGAGACGTTCCGCCATCTGTACTGGGATACCGCCGCGTCCTGGGGCGACCCCGTGCTGCACATGCTGCGCGACGTCGCGGGAATCGACCACGTCGTATTCGGCACCGACTACCCCTACCTGCCTCACCACCTGGCCGTGTCCTGCCGCGCGGACATCGAGGCCAGTCCCGAACTCACCGAAAACGAGCGAACGGCCATCCTCGGCGCCACGGCGACGAAGCTGATCCCGCGGCTGGCCGGGCTGCCTCATCAGGCTCCGACTCCCGCGACATGACGCAACCGGGACCTCCGGGCCAATCTCGCCGTACCCGGCACTCGATTCGCCCCCACCACCAAGCCATCTGACCTCGGTATTGGCACATCGGGAAGACTCGATTGGCCGTGGAGCTGGATTACGGTCTGACTGCCCAGCTCTGACCGCACACCGGGTACGCCGCGAGCGTGCTCGGCCCGGCAGCGCTAGCGGTGGAGGGCTGCGAGGAGCCGCAGCTCACGGGCGCGTCGGACCGCCGCGGAGCGGTCGTCGGCACCGAGCTTGGCGTAGATGCTGCGAATGTGGGTGCTGACCGTGTTCACCGACACCGATAGTTCGGCGGCGATCTCAGGCCTGGATAGGTTGGTTGGGAGGTACCGCAGTACCTTGAGCTCGCCCGGGCTGAGCTGCCCTGCCTGCTGCGGCACCTGCAGGTCTTCGGACATCAGGGATGCGCCGCCCATGACGTCCAGGATGTCGGCGAGCAGTGCGGCGTGTGCTGTTTCGTGTCGCGGCAGCGCTTCGAGCAGCTCCCGGGAGCCCGTGATCGCGAACGGCAGCACGAGTCGGTCAGCCTCGGCCAAGGAGAGCGCGCGCTCGGCTGCCTGGTTTGCGGCGCGCTGGTCGCCCAGCTCGCGGTAGGCCAGCCCGGCCAGCAGATGAGCCTCCACCACCGTGGCGTACCCGATAACCGGTGCGGTGCCGTCCAGCACATCTCGCAGCGCTGCGATCGCTGCGGTTGGATCGCCGTTGGCCAGGCAGATCACCGCGCGAGCATTGCCGATCTCGCCTGCGGTGGCGGGCTCGTCATCGAGCGCCGCGAGCTCGGCGTGGGCCCGACCGGTCATCTCTAGACGGGCCTGGGTGGCTAGCAGCCAGCCCGTCACCCGGCTTGCCAGCGCGAGCGAGGTCACCAGCTGTGATCCGAAGCGTTCGGCGGCCCTGAACTCCTCAAGCGCTTCCTGGTGGCGGCACCGGCCGGCCTGGAGCATCCCGGTCACCAGATGGAGCCGCAACCGGATGCCTGGCCCTTCGTCTGCTTGCAGGGCCAGTCCTGCACGATGTAGCCATCGCTCCCCCTCGTCGAACTCCCCCGCCCAGATCATCGTTTCTGCGAGGGTTACCAGCGCGGGCGCGATCACTGGTTCGGTGCCCCAGCCGTGCCGGTCGGCGAGCGCGATCGCCTGGCGGCAGCGTCGGCGGGCAGGGCCGAACGAGCCGGGTTTCGTCACGAATCCGAGCTCGGCGAGGCAGCCGACTTCGAGGTAGGGCCGGCCGATCGCCCTGGCCAGGGCGGCGCCCTCCTGCAGGTGACGTTCTGCGTTGTGGTGCGCCAGGGACCATTTCTCGACGGTCCCCAGGTGCATCAGAGCGGCTGCGCGCAGGTCGTTGCCGAGCGCGATGTCTTCGTCGGACTGCCCGGTCACCGGGAGGCCGAGGAATCCGGCCTGCTCGATTACGTCGGTGAGGTGAGCGCGCCGCCGCGCCAGCCACAGCTGCACCGAGGCGGTCGCCATGCGCAGGCGGCGCTGGCGATCCGGGGTCGTCGTCTCGGCGTGCGACTTGGCGACTGCCAGATGGGCGGCGGCCTTGTTCAGGTGCCCCTGGACAAGCTCACCGGTAGCGCGCACCAGCGACAGCTCGGGGTCTGCGCCGAGGCCCGGAGGGAAGGCCCGCACTAGGGCCTGGACAGTCTGCGCTTGCCCGTCCAGCATCAGGCTGAAGGAATGGTCGGCGAGGAGCCGGGCCGCGTCGGGCCAGTCGCCCGCCGCCTGCGTGTGCCTGATGGCGTCGACAACCTGGCCATACTTTGTCAACCAGCCGGCGGCCCGCCGGTGCAGTACCGGCACCTGATCGGAAAGCGTTCGGCGCAACTGCAGCCGGAGCAGATCAGCGAACAGGTGGTGGTAGCGAAACCAGGTCCGCTCGGGGTCCAGCGATATCACGAATGCGTTCGCCGCTTCCAGGCCGAGCAGGATCCGTTCCGATCCCGGGCAGCCGGTCATCAGGTCGGCCAGTTCCCCGTTTACCCGATCGAGCAGACAAGTGCGCAGCAGCAGGTGCTGGACATCGTCAGGCTGGCGTTCCAGCATCTCCGCGAGCAGGTACTCGGCGACCGTCCGGTCGCTCCCGGAGAAGTCCGCGACGAAACGCTCCGGGTCCGGGTGACCGGCCAGGGAGAGTGCCGCGAGCCGCAGTCCCGCGGCCCACCCTTCCGTTCGCTGCTGCAGGAGCGCCGTCCCGGCCTGCGACAGCCCGATACCCGAGGCGGCGAGAAGCTCACGGGTTTCGAGTTCGCTGAACCGCAGATCCGCGGCGCGGATCTCGGCCAGCTCGTTCCCCAGTCGCAGCTGATGCAGCCGCAGCGGCAGATCGCGGCGAGTTGACACGATGGCGTGCGCCTGCGAGGGCAGGTTCGCCAGCAGGCGTGCCAGCTGAGCCAGCACCTCCGGTGAATTCAGCTCATGGACGTCGTCGATCACCAGCACGACGCGACCGGAGTGCTCGGCGAGCTCCGACAGGAGCCTGTCGACCATCGCCCGTTGGTTGAAATCAGGCGTCGCCGTCGGCGGCTCGTCCCGGGTTGTGCCGGAGGTCTGACGGACGGCGTTGAGCAGCGCAAGCCAGAAAACCTGCGCATCCTGCTCGTCGTGCCGCAGTGACACAAAGGCGACGCGGTGCGTCCGATCCGGGCGGTTTGCCCAGGCGCGCAGCAGAGATGTCTTCCCGCTGCCAGCAGGCGCGGAGATGATCGTCACCTTCTTCGCGGCCGCGCGGTCAAGACAGGCGACGAGATCGTCGCGAGCGATCGTCCTGGGGGCGTCCACGCAACCTTCACCCGGCTGGGGCCCGCGTTGCTTATTCTCTTCTGCCTGCAGCACGGTCACGGCGTCGCGATCAGCCAACGTGCGCATCCCGGGTCCTCCGTGGCTCATGGCGCGATCGCCGGCCAACCCGACTCCGCCGTCAGCGGCCGCACCACCGTTCCCCGGACGGGCGCCGCGGCTGGAGCATCAGGAGCGACATACTCCTCACCTGAAGGCATAGCATCTTGTATCGGCCAGACGTTAGGTGGGAGCTTGGCAGGCACGTCACGATGGACCGCGGAAGGTCTCCGCAGCCGTGAGGCCACTTGGCGAGTAGCTGGCTCACTCATACTGTTCCGTGGCGAGCTGACCGGCCATCAAGATCGGGTGGTTTGTCATGCCAGCACCTGTCATGTCAGAGAGGGAGGCGTACTTCATCAATACTGCGAGCGATGGTTGCGCCCTGCCTTGAGACAACTGACCCTGCTTCTTCGGGAATGGGCTCAGCGGGTGACTCAACCCGGCGCATTCCACACGGCCTCTCCGGCCAAGGCCGGCGCTCAGACTGCGGCGATGGCCTTTTCGGGTGGCGTCCGATGATGACGCCGGAGCTGATCGGGCGGGACTCAGAGGTCGCCGAAGTGGAATTCCTGCTGACCCATATCGCTGAAGGCGGCCGGTCGTTGCTGGTCCTCGGCGATCCCGGGATCGGGAAGTCGGCGCTAGTGGCTAGGGCCAGCCGGTCCGGGGCCGATCGCGGGATGCTGGTACTGACCTGCGCTGGTATCCCGGGAGAAGCGCACTTTTCCTTTGCAGGCTTGCACCAGCTGCTGCGGCCGATACTGGCAGAAGCCGACGGGCTCCCGCGCGGCCAGCGGGATGCGCTGCTAACCGCCCTGGGGGTTGGCGACGGCGAAGGTCCGGCGATTCCGCTGGTCGGCCTGGCGACCCT
The DNA here is from genome assembly GCA_963836195.1 of uncultured Actinomycetota bacterium. Lineage (GTDB taxonomy): Bacteria > Actinomycetota > Actinomycetes > Streptosporangiales > Streptosporangiaceae > Trebonia. The sequence continues at coordinate 107,114 of CAWIIX010000015.1, forward strand.
GGAGCTGCTGGCGGCCGAAGCCGGGCAGGCGCCTGTCCTGGTTGTCGCTGAGGACGTGCACTGGTTGGACTCCGCCACGTGCGAGGTGCTGTCGTTTGTCAGCCGCCGGCTGGGCGCGGACCGGATTGGCCTGATGGGCACGGCCCGCGGAGCCGAACTGTACGACAACCCGCTGGCCGGAGCCGGGCTGGCGGAGCTCCGGCTCGGCCCGCTAGACCCGGAGGCTGCAGCCGCGTTGCTGGACGCGCACGCGGTGCTGGATCCGGCGGTACGCCAGGGGGTCCTGGAGGCGGCGGCCGGGAATCCGCTGGCCCTCGTGGAGCTGCCGGCGTCGGCCAGCCAGCAAGGCAGAGATGGGGTTCTGAACAGATGGATTCCGCTGACAAGGCGCCTGGAGCAGGCGTTCGCGTGCCGCCTGCCGGGCCTGCCTGCGCCGACCCTCACCGCGTTGCTGGCGGCGGGACTGAATGACGGGGATTCGCTGCCCGAGGTGCTGGCCGCCGCGAGCCTGGCGTCGGACGCGCAGGTGTCGGTGGCAGATCTGGCGGACGCGGTAGCAGCGGGGCTGGCCGAGGTGGACGGGTCGAGCGTGCGGTTCCGGCATCCGCTGATGCGGTCCGCGGTATGCGAGGCGGCCGGCCTGGCGGGGCGGCAGGCCATGCACCGGGCCCTGGCGCAGGTGCTGGTAGGCGTGCCCGACCGCCAGGTCTGGCACCGGGCGCAGGCCAGCCTGGGACCGGACGAGAAGGTTGCCGCTGGCCTCGACGCTGCCGCGGACCGGGCCTTGCGCCGCGGGGCGATTGCCGGACACGCAGAAGCGCTGGTCCAGGCGGCCCGGCTCAGCCCCAGCTCGGCCAGGCGCGGACAGCGGCTGATCCGCGCTGCGTGGGCGTTCCACGACGTGGGACGCCAGCACACGGCGTTGCGCCTGCTTGATGAGGCCGAGCCGCTTGACCTGGACCCGAGCGACAGGCTCCGGCTGTCCTGGGCCCGCGAGTCCTTCGGGGACGCCACCCGGTCGGGTGCCAGACCGCTGGCCGCACTCGCTGAAGTGGCCGATCAGATTCGCCAAGGCGGAGACACCGACCAAGCGCTGCAGATGCTCGAGAACGTGGCGCTGCGGTGCTTCTGGTCCAACCCGGACCGGGCGACCAGCCAGCGGCTGACTGCGGTAGCTGAGGCCGTGCCGGTGGCTGGCAACGATCCGCGGCTACTGTGTGTCCTGGCCCTATGCGACCCGGCCGAACGAGGCGCGGAGGTCTTGGCGCGGCTGAGCCAGCACCAGCCCGGCTCCGGGGGGGCCCGTCAGGATTATCTGCTCGGCTATGCCGCTTCGACCGTGGGAGCCTGCGACCAGGCAGTGGGGTTTCTGACTGCGGCAGCGGCCGGATCGCGGGACCGCGGCTGGCTGGGCATGCTCGGCGATGTCCTGGTCAGCCTTGGGTGGGCGGCGCTGCTGCTCGGCCAGGCTGACCTTGCCGAGCCGGCCGCCGAAGAAGCCAAGCGTCTGCTAGACGAAAGCGGCAGGCCGCTATGGGCGGCCTGCGCGCAGCTCGTCCAGGCGGTCCTCAGCCGGCCGGCGGGGCGACTCCACCGCCGCCGCCGAACTTGCTGCCCAGGCCGAGCGGGTCATGCTGGTGGGGGGCTTGCCTCCGCTACTGGCCCTGGTCCAGTTCGCCCGCGGAACCGCAGCGCTCGGCGCCGGCCGTTACGACGAGGCGTACCAACATCTGGCCCGGATCTTCGACCCGCAGGACGCCGCATATCACCCGCACGTGCGGACCTGGGCCCTGGTCGACCTGGCCGAGGCCGCCGCCGGCGGCAACGGCAACCGGGACGCGGCCCGTCGCCGTTGCGCCGAGCTCATCCCCGAAGCGGCCACGACTGGGTCACCCTTGCTGCGCGCCAGCGTAGCCTTGGCGGCACCGATCCTGGCCACTGAAGATGCGCAGGCCTTGTTCGACGCCGCCTTTGACGCCGACCTGGCGACCTGGCCACTGCACCGTGCCCGGTTGCAGCTCGCATATGGCATGTGGCTCCGGCGCCGCCAGCAGGCTGGCGACTCCCGCGCGCCGTTGCGCGCCGCGAGGGACACCTTTGACGCGATCGGCGCCGATGCCTGGGCAGAACGCGCGCGCCGGGAGCTCCGCGCAGCGGGCGAGCGCAGCGATCAGCGCTCACCGAAGGCCCTAGACGTGCTGGCCCCGCAAGAGCTCCAGATCGCGCGGCTGGCCGCAGAAGGGCTCAGCAACCGGGAGATCGGTCAGCAGCTTTACCTATCGCACCGAACCGTCCGCAACCACCTGTATCGGATCTTCCCAAAGCTCGGCGTCACGTCGCGCACGGAGCTGGCGGCCGTCGTGGGCGCCACGGAATGACCGCTCTATTAGCCTCCGGTATTCAGTCCGCGCGAGGCGCTCGTCGCCGAGACCTATCGTCGCCGCGGTCGCCTAGTGACGGTCGGCCCGGTGCCGGGTCAGCACGTCGAGGCCGAAGTCACCCTCCGGGTCCCGCCAGACCGAGTGGGCGTGGTTTGCGTTGCGCTGGGTGTTGTCCCACTCGATGAGCAGCCGTGGCCCCTGCAGCCGGTAGTAGTGCGGCGCGCCCAGCTCGAGCGGGCCGGCCCACGCGAGGAACACCGCGTTGAGCGCGGCCTCGTCGTAGGCCGCGATCGGGGACGCGCTGTCGGGCACGCGGCCGAAGTAGGTGCCGAGCAGCGACCGCAGGAGGTCGCGCTGGCCGCTGTCGAGCTCGCTGCCGGGCACGCCCTTGGGGGCGGCGGAGTACGCGATCACCTGATGGTCCGCGTCGGTGTATCCCGCCGCGTCGTCGATGGAGTCGCTCAGCGTCTGGAGCTTGTCCTGCTCGGCGTCGTCGGGGAACCGCTCGCCCCGCCAGACGCCTACCAGCGGGATCACCCGGTCCCCTTGATTGACAGCGGAGCGGTTGGCGGTGACGAGATCGGATGGCGCCCTCGGCAGCAGCACCGCCTGCCGCTGGAGCCGGGGCGGGAGCGACCGCACGAGCTCTCGCGCCAAGTCCTCAACCTGGGCCAGCGGCCGGTTGAGGGCGCCGCCGAGAAGCGGCGAGACGGCCGGGTCGGCGCCCATGAAGCACGGGGTGGCGGCGGCCAGCTCGCCGTCGACGACGAGGTTGTTCAGCGATACGTGGTGGCCGCCGAACCGGTAGCCCCAGGTGCCGGCGTCGCCCGGGGTCCCGAAGACGCGCAGGTAGTACAGGCCGGGGTCGCGTCCGCGCTCACGGTCGAACCGGGCGGCGAAGCCCTCGACCCGGTCCAGCACGTTCTCCAGCCCCATGATCGTGGCGACCGTGACGTACCCGGCCAGGGAAAGCCCGGCGGCGACCAGTGCCATCGCCGCGCGCTGCTGCGCGGGCCGCTGCTGGTGCAGGGCGAGCCCGCCGTGATCGGTCGGCGTGTAGAACCACCGCCGTCGCTCGGCCTCGCTGACGTCGTCGGCCGGGCCCGCCCACTGCGCGGCCGGCCGCTGCGCGTCGTCTAGCCGCTCGAGCCAGGCCTGCGCAGCCTCGGCCATCTCCGTCGCGGTCTGGCGGGGTGTGGTCACTCTCCCAGCCTCGCTGATGCGGCCACTTCCGTCCACAACGCGTCCCGGGGGATCCGCACCGACCTTCACGATGCCGATCCCATTGCGGTCACTTGTTCACGGAAAACTACCGGGAAACACACATTTGTCGGACAGGCGACGACATGTGACATTCTGCGGGTTTCGCTGCGAAAACGGTCTCTTTTGCGACACCATGGGCCGAATAGGAGGTAGGCATGCGACATCTCATTGGAATCGGGCTGGCCGTGGTGATATCCGCTGCGATCTTCTTCGGAGGCAGCTGGGCCTTCAACCGGCTCCTTACGCGCAACCTCGGGTCCGGGTCGTCCCTGCCCGCAGGCGGCGGTAACTTCATGAGCAACTCGGTCGTCACGAGCGGGCTGGCCGCCATGGCCGGCGTGGCGCTGCTCATCGGGCTGGCGCTCGTGATCCGATGGGTTTCTCCACTGGCCACGGGGCTGCCCGGCCTAGTCCTGCTCGCCTGGACCGCGCTGTACGTGGCCAGCCCCGGACAGGCGATGCACTACATTCCGCTGAAGGCGCACAACGTCGGCCTCGGGTTCGCGGCGCTAGGCGGCACCGGCATCCTCGCTGCGGCCGGGGTAGTTCTCGTCATGCCGCTGTTCTTCCCGTCGCGCTGGCGCCGCGCAGTGAGCGATGACGCCGACGGCGAGGACGACCCGATCGAGGCGACCACGGTGACCTCTCCCTCAAGAACCGGACTGACCGCCGGAATGGGCAGCAGTGCCTGGGAGTCCCTTACGTCCCAGAACACCAAGCTCGACGACCCAGGCTGGTAGGGAGAGCTCAGACCTCGTCATCGAGCAGCGCGTAGATCATCAGGTCGTGCAGCCCGTCGTCCTCGAGCCCGGCCCGGCGCAGCGTGCCCTCGAGGCGGAAGCCCGCCTTCTCCGCCACCCGCTGCGAGGCGACGTTCTCCGCGATCGTCGACAGCCACGCTCGCTGCAGCCCGCCGTCGGTCAGCGCCCACTTGGCCACCGCGGCGAGAGCCTCGGGCGCGTAGCCCTTGCCGCGCTGGTCAGCCCGGACCCCGTAGCCGATCTCGGCCGACCGCGTCTCCCAGTCGGCGTGGAACACGCTGATCGACCCGACGATCAGGCCGAGTGACCGGTCCAGCATCATCAGGTGCACCGCGGTGCCCTCGGGATCGGGCAGCCGCCGGTCGGCGGCCAGCCAGTCGTCGAACCGCGCCGGGTCGGACGGCACACCGGGCGGGATGGCCTCCTGTTCGGCGTTTACGGCGACCTCGCGGAGCAGGTCGGCGTCGGCCAGGGTGAACTCCCGCAGTTCGAGCCGGGCGCTGGTAATCGAGGGTGATGGGAACGATGGCACGGCGGGACTCTAGCGCACAACGCACAACGAGGAGAACCAGAAAACAGGTCAGCTCGAGGGCAGGGTGGTCCGCCGGGCGGCCCGGGCCAGCCACCGCCCGTCAGAGAACTGCACGTCAATCGGATGGTCGAACGCGGCCGACACGTTCTCGGTGGTGACGGCGGCCCGGGCCGGCCCGGCCGAGACGACACGGCCGTCGGCCAGCAGCAACGCGTGGGTGGTGGAGGACGGCAGTTCCTCCAGGTGATGCGTCACCAGCACGGTGGCGACATCGGGGTGAGTGTGGGTGAGCAGGTCGATCGCCTCGAGCAGCTGCTCCCGGGCGGCGATGTCGAGCCCGGTGGACGGCTCGTCGAGCAGCAGCAGCCGCGGCTCGCAGATCAGCGCCCGGGCGATCAGCACCCGGCCGCGCTCACCTTGCGACAGCACCGGCCAGCGCTGGCCGGCCTTCGCCCCGAGGCCGAGCGAGGAGATGAGCGCGTCGGCCCGCTCGGATTCCGCCGCCGTCGGCTGCCAGCGCGGCGTCGTCTCGATGCTGCCGGTCAGCCCGGTCAGCACGATGTCCCGGACCGTCAGCGGCGAGCGGAGCGGGTGGCGGGGGTTGACGTGCCCGATCATCCGTCGCAGGGCCTGCAGCTCGACCCGGCCGAGCTGCGACCCGAGCACGTGCACGGTGCCGGAGCTGGGGTGCGTGACCGCGCCGCAGAACCCGAGGATCGTGCTCTTGCCCGCGCCGTTGGGGCCGAGCATCGCCCAGCGCTCGCCCCGGTTCACCGTGAAGCTGACGCCGCGGATGATCTCCTTGCCGTCCCGCCGGTAGGTCACGTCCCGCAGCTCGAGCACCGGGGAAGAGGCAAACGATTGCAAACGCACTCGATCAATCTTACGTCGCCGGGGCGGGTGGATCAGCGAGGGCGGACCGCACCCAACGGCGCCGCTACTGGGCCGAGTGCAGGTCGGTGGTGAGGGTGACCTGCTTGTCGGGCCTGGTGACGGCCTCGACCGCACCGGTGACGCTGTTGCGGCGGAACACCAGTCCTGAGCTTCCGCTCAGCTCGCGGGCCTTGGCCTGCCGCCCGCCGGGGAGCGTGACGATCGTGCCCGCGGTCAGGTAGAGCCCGGCCTCGACGACGCAGTCGTCGCCGAGGGACACGCCGAGTCCGGAGTTCGCGCCAAGCAGGCAGCGCCGGCCGACGGAGATGACCTGGGTGCCGCCGCCCGACAGGGTGCCCATGATGGATGCGCCGCCGCCGATGTCGCTGTCGGCGTCGACGACGACGCCCTGGCTGATCCGGCCCTCCACCATCGACGGCCCGAGTGTCCCCGCGTTGAAGTTGACGAAGCCCTCGTGCATGACCGTGGTGCCCTCGGCCAGGTGAGCGCCCAGCCGGACCCGGGCCGCGTCCGCCACCCGCACGCCGGTCGGGACGACGAAATCGAGCATCGGCGGGAACTTGTCGACCGAGCGGACGTCGAGATAGAGGCCGCGGCCGAGCGCCCGCTCGCGGACGGCGTTGATCTCGCCGACCTCGACCGGTCCGAGCGACGTCCAGCACACGTTGGGCAGGACCTTGAAGATCCCGTCGAGGTTCACGCTGTTCGGGCGCACCAGCCGGTGCGAGAGCAGGTGCAGCCGCAGGTAGGCGTCGGCGACGTCGGCCGGCGGCGCGTCCAGGTCGGCCGTCACCCGCACCCGGCTGCGGACGGTCACACCGCGAATCGCGTCCTCGTACTCGTCGCGAACATCCGGCTCCGCGTCCTCGGCGCCATCCGGCACCCCGAGCTGCGGATCGGAAAAATAAAAGCAGAGCGGCATCCCGGCCCGCCCGACCGTGGCAACCGCGTATCCCCACGCCCACTGACTCACCCAGCGAGGCTACCGCAGCATGGTCACCCGCCCGCGGGCGACGGCCGGTAAGCGAATCCGGATAACGCCAGGACCCCGTCCGGGTCGTACAGGACGATCGTGTCCGCGAGGGCGTCGCCGACCGACCGCAGGCTCCCGTTGAACAGCCAGATGAAGAACCCGAAAAGCAACTGGCCGTTCAGGCACACCCCCGAGATCTGGCGCACCGCCATGTCGCCGCGGCCCGCCACCGCGCCCGCCAGCGGCAGCCAGCACCGCAGGCCGAGCATCCGCTGGGCCGGCGACCGTCCCTGACCCCAGGTGAACACGCTCCAGGCGAGGTAGCCGATCCCGGCCGTGGCGATGAACAGCGCCAGCCCGAGGAACCAGGCGGCGGCCACCTGGCCGCGGCTCGCGAGCCGGACACCCGCCGGCAACGTAATCCCAGACCCAGCATCGGAATGCACGAGGCGACAGTATGCCACCCGCAGGCCACCAAACCAGCGAGAATCAGCCGCCTGCGGCGAGCGCGGCGTCGAGCAGGGTCTCGGCCGCCGCCCGCGCGGCGGCGGCCGCCGTCGGGTCGTGGTCCATCCGGGCCGACAGCGACGCCCCGTCGTAGATCATGTGCAGCTGCCGGCCGAGCGTCTCCGGCGCGGCCACGCCCGCCTCCCCGGCCAGGTCAGTCAGCAGGCTCCTGACCCAGCCGCGGTAGTCGCGGGCGGCCTGCTCCACCAGCTCGCCCGGCGACTCGGCGCTGGCGCTGACGAACGCGCAGCCGCGGAACCCGGGGGAGGCGAACAGCTCGCCCTGCGCCTCGAACACGCCGAGCAGCCGCTCCCGGGGGGTGCCGTACCGCTCGAGGTAGCGCAGGATCCGCCCGGACGTCTGCGCGTGCCTGCCCTCCAGGTACGCGCGGACCAGCTCGTCCTTGCTGCCAAAGGTGTTGTAGAGCGACGCCTTGGCCACCCCCGCGCGCTCGATCACCCGGTCAATGCCGACCGTGTGCACGCCCTCGGCGTAGAACAGCTCGCTGGCGGCGGCCAGCAGCCGCTCCCGCGCCGACGGCGCCGCCGGTGCCCTAGTCGCCATCGCCCATCACCTCTCCAGACCGTTCTGTCTAATTATACGGTCGCTCACTGCGGTCGCGCTCGCGTCGCCGCCGGGGCAGATCAACTTCGATTTATCCGAACGGACCCTGGCTTCACGCCAGCGCCCGCACTGCTCGCGTCCGGCGCAGGCCCGCCAGGGCGAGTCCGGCCAGGACGATCAGCGCTAGGCCGTAGACCCGGGCGGCGCCGATCAGGCCGAGCCCGTCGGTCGCGCCGAAGCCGGCCGCGACGGCGGGCACGCCCATGCCCAGGTAAGAGACGACGAACAGGAGCGACAGCACCCCCGCCCGTTCGTGCGGCGCCGCGAGGGGGACGACCGTCCGGATGCCGCCCTGGAAGCCGGCCCCGAACCCGACGCCGCTGACCGCCGTCCCGACGAAGAACAGCGCCACCGATCCGGCGCCGAGCGCGACCAGTGTGATCGCGACGCCGGCCACCAGCCCGGCGATGCCCCAGACGAGGACGGTCCGCGCGGGGACCATGCGGAGCAGGTACACGCTACTTACCGCGGTCACGGTGAGCGCCGTCAGCGACGCGCTGCCCAGCACCACGCCCTGGTTTCCGGTCAGCACCCCGACGATCGAGGGGCCGAGCGCGGCGTACAGGCCGGCCAGCGCCCAGACGGCGAACAGCACCGGCGCCGCCGCCAGCACCGGCCCGCGCACCGCGCGCGGCAGCCGCACCTCGGGCACGAACACGGCCCGCGTCGCCGGGACCGGGGTGACGGTCTCCCGCAGCAGCGCGACGCCGATCGCCTGGACGGCGAAGAGCCCGATCAGGGCGAGGTAGATCAGGTGCGTGGGCGCGGGCAGGAACTGCACGAACAGGGCCGAGATGAGCGCGCCGCTGCCGGTGCCGAGCCCGGGGGACAGGGCGTTGGCGAGCGCGCCGCGCTCCCGGTCGACGTCGAGCATGCCCGCCCCGATGGCGCCGAGGGCGGCCCCGGTGGCGAGGCCCTGGATGATCCGCGCGCCCATCAGCTCGCCGACCCCGCCCGCGGTGGCGTATACCACCATCGACAGGATCTGGACGGCGAGGGCCGCCAGCAGCACCGGCCGCCGGCCGATCGAGTCGGACAGGCGCCCGAGGGTGAGCAGCGCGGCGAGGACGGCGACCGCGTAGACGCCGAACACGATCGTGATCGTGATCGGGGTGAAGCCCCACATCCGCTGGTAGACCGCGTAGAGCGGGGTCGGCGCGGCCGACGCGGCCAGCAGCGACACCACCAGCGACGCCAGCAGGTAGAGGGCCGGCCGCCCGGTCAGGCGGGGTCGGCGCGCAGCGGGCGCACGCCCGGCGCGCGCAGGGATGGGAAGATCCGCCCTGGCCGGCGCCAGCCGCGCCGTCCCGCGGTTCTGGGTCATGACAACTCCCGGGATCTAGGTAGACAGGTCTGTCTGCCGGTCGCTCTATTAGACCAGACCGGTCTGTCTAATGCAAGCGATCCCGAGGTCAGCGATTGGGGAAGGTAACCCGGTCGGCGGAGCGCCAGATAAGCGGTGGCGGCGAGCGCCAGCTTCACGTCGAAGCCGGTCCAGGCCCCGTCGTAGCGGGTGGCCGAGCGGACCGCCGCCGCGGCTGCGGAACCGCATGATGGGCCAGCCGCGCTCGACGGCCACCTTGGTCAGCTTGGGTTCCGGGTTGGTCGGCCGGGGGTGGCCGACCAGGTACATGAGGCTGAGGTCTTCGTCGCCGTCCGCGTAAAAGTAGCTTGCCGCCAGGTCAACGTGATGATCGGCGGCGAACAGCTCGACGGCGCTCGCCTTGGTGGCGCCCCAGACCACCGGCTGCTCGACCTCCCCGGTCAATATCCCCTGCCTATCGGCGACGAGCCGATTGCACACGATGTGCTCGATGCCGAGGTAGCGCGCCACCGGCGCCACCTGATTGGTCAGCGCCGACGAGCTCAGCACCACGGTGTGGCCGCGGCGCTGGTGAGCCTGGACCAGCTCGCGCATTTCCGGGTAGATCAGGTCCGCCACCGACTGCCGGAAGATGCGCTCGCCGGACTCGTCGACGTCCCGTGCCGTACGCCCCTTGACGGTGCGGGCGCTGCCTTCGATCAGGGTCTCGAATGCGCGCCGTCCGAGCCGGAACTCCACCGCGAGCTCAGCGATGGTCAGGAACTCGGCTACCCGCAGGTCACCGCGGCGCAGCCGGTCCTTCGTCTGGGCGGCGGCGGTGTAACCGGCGACGAGCGTCCCGTCGAGGTCGAAGAAGGCGCCGACGGCCGGGCCACCGGGGCCCGCGTCGACGTCGGCCATCGGCCCGAGAAGCGTCGACGACGGCTGAGCGTCGTCCTGGGGTGGCGTGGTCATGGATCCTCCGGGGCAGGCGGTCCAGCTACCCCCAGATTCCCCGGCAAACGACCGGCTGAAGCGCGGTGATCCGGAATGGCGGTGGCCGACCCGGGGTTACCCACGTACACAGCGACCCACGGAGAGGCTTCTTATGAACCGCACCGTCAAGATCCCCGACGCTACCCACCCGATCACGGTCAGCCCGACCGGCGCCCGGGTGACCGTCCGGATCGGCGGCGTTACCGTTGCCGAGACCGACGAGGCGCTTTCGCTGGCCGAGGCGACCTACCCGGTCGCCCAGTACATCCCGCTCGAGGACGTCGACCAGTCGCTGCTCGACCGCACCACCACCCAGACCTACTGCCCCTACAAGGGCGACGCGAGCTACTACAGCGTCAAGACCCCGGACGGCACGACCGAGACCGACGTCATCTGGACCTACGAGCACCCGTACCCGTCGGTCGCGGAGATCGCGGGCTACGTCGCCTTCTACCCCGACCGCTCCGAGATCACGGTCGGCTAAGGGCCGGCTAAGGGCCGGCCGGGCGCCAGTTCCAGATCGGGACCTGGCGGATGGGGTGCAGGTCGGCGTCGGTCTGCGCGCGTGAGTTCTGCTGCGCTACCCGGGAGCCGAATTCGACGTGCTCGCGGACCGCCTCCCGGAACGGCTCGTCGTTCGGTAGCCCGGCCTCGTCGAGGGCCTCCAGGTACGCCGCGACGAACCGTTCCCGCTGCTCGTCGGTGATGTTGAGGTGCCGGTGGACGTCGATGATGTACCGGAAGCCGAGCTCGCGGCTGAAGCGGTCAGGCCCGCCAAAGGACTCGGCCGTGAACCAGGTCAGATGATCGACGTGGGTCGGAACCCGTTCGGTGAAGAGCGTCTTCAGTACCGGGTCGGCGAGGGCCTTGGCGTAGAACAGCTCCTCCAGCCGGTGCAGCCCGTCCTCCCCGTCGGCATGCTCGTAGAGCGTCTCCATTGCGGCGGTTCCTCCCTGAGGGGCGTTTCCCGAAGTCTAGACGCCCCACCTGGACGCACCCTATCCGCGCTGATCGCGCGTGCGCCGGCCGCGCCACAGCGAGCCTCCCGGACGGGACGGCGAATGCTGTTCTGCGGCGTGACTCTGCACCACCCGCCTGACCTGCACCAGAGACCACGACGGGGACTGTCGGCTCCGCTTCTCCGAGGATGCATACATTCGAGCGGAAAGTACGGTCCGTTCGGGCCAATGGTTGGTAGAATTTGACTTGATTGGATACAACCCTGCTTGGAGGAAGCACCTATGGCGACGGGCGGCATCCCCGGGCTGCGGGGCGGCGATCACGTCGGGATCACCGTGCCCGACCTGGCGCAGGCGCACGACTTCCTGGTCGACGTGCTCGGCTGCCAGCATGTGTACTCGCTGCCGGCGATGCGGCACGACGACGACTGGATGCTCGACCACCTCAACGTGGACCCGCGCCGGGTTGTCAACGAGATCCGCTTCTACCGGTGCGGGAACGGGCTGAACTTCGAGGTGTTCGAGTACGCGCCGCACGAGGGGCAGCGGGAGGCGCCGCGCAACAGCGACATCGGCGGCCACCACATCGCGTTCTACGTCGACGACCTCGACGCGGCCGTGGAGTACCTGCGGGAACGCGGCGTCCGGCTGCTGGCCGGGCCCGTCGCCAGCAGGAACGCCTCGGCCGGGCAGCGCTGGCAGTACTTCCTCGCCCCCTGGGGGATGCAGTTCGAGCTGGTCAGCTACCCCGGCGGCAAGGCCTACGAGGACGGCGCGGACGTGCTGCTGTGGCACCCGTGACCGAGAACAACGTCGCCAGCGACCGGATCGCGGAAACGCTGCGGGCCTCGATCCTGGACGGCAGCTACCTGCCGGGGACGCGGATCAGGCAGGAGGACGTCGCCGCCCGGTCCGGCGCGAGCCGCATCCCGGTCCGCGAGGCGTTCCGGCTGCTGGCCTCCGAGGGATTGGTCACGCTGGTGGCCAACACCGGCGCCTGGGTCACCCGGCTGTCGCTCGAGGAATGCGTCGAGACGTACCTGATCAGGGAGCGGCTCGAGCCGCTGCTGCTGCGGGCGTCGCTGCCGAACCTGGACGAGGCCGCGATCGGGCATCTGGCGGAGCTCAACCAGGCGATGGCGGCGACGGGGACCAGCGTGGCGGAATTTCTCCGCCTCGACCGGGAGTTTCACCTGTCCAGCTACGCCGGCGCGCCGCCGGGGGAGACGTCGCAGATCATCGGACGAATGTGGAACACCACCCAGCATTACCGGCGCGAGTTCACTAAGCTCGCCGCGGGCGCAGGCGCGGGCATGGACGTGACGCACCTGGAGCACCGGCTACTACTCGACTGCATCGGGCGGCGCGACGCCGACGACGCGGAACGGGCCTTGGTTACCCATATCCGGCGGACCCGGCTGGCGCTGGAGCAGCACCCAGAGATTTTCGGCTAGCCGACCGGCGCGGCCGACCAGACTTCTGCAACCCTGTACTTGCAATTGACTTGACAAGGGCGTGAGTTGTCGCCAGAGTTGCAAACGATTGCAGATTCACGTTCAATTGAAGATGTCAAACCGGACTTAGCTAGGAGGACGAATGGCCGCCGCGCCGACCGTCGGGTGGATCGGCACCGGACGCATGGGGTACCAACTCGCCCTGCGCCTGCTAAAGGCCGGCTATGACCTGGGCGTTTACAACCGGACGCGCGCGAAGTGCGAGCCCCTCTCGGCTCACGGCGCGAAGATCGTCGACCGCCCGGCTGACCTCGCCGACCGGGACATCGTCGTCATCATGGTCTCCGCCGACTCCGACCTCGAGTCGGTCGTCAGCGGCGAAGGCGGCCTGCTGTCGGGCACCGGCGACTGCGTGCCCAAGATCATCGTCGATTCCTCCACCGTCTCGCTCGAGTCCTCGGCCCGCATCCGCGCCGTCGTGGAGGCGCGCGGGGCGGAGTTCCTGGCCGCCCCCGTCAGCGGGAACCCCAAGGTGATCGCGGCGGGTAAGCTGACCGTGGCCGCCTCGGGACCGCGCGCGGCGTTCGACGCGGCCGAGCCGCTGCTGGCCAAGTTCGGCCGCGGCGTCACCTACGTCGGCGAGGGCGAGGCCGCCCGGCTGGTCAAGATCGCGCACAACGTGTTCCTCGGCGTGGTCATCCAGTCCCTATCCGAGATCACCGTGCTGGCCGAGCGCGGCGGCGTCTCCCGGGCGGCGTTCCTCGACTTCCTCAACGACTCGGTGCTCGGCTCGACGTTCACCCGCTACAAGACGCCGGCCCTGGTCAACCTGGACTTCCACGCGACCTTCACCAACGTCCTGCTGCGCAAGGACCTGCAGCTGGGGCTGTCGGCGGGCAAGGAGATGGGCGTGCCGATGCCGCTCGCGGCCGCCGCCGACATGCTGGTCGCGCAGGCCATCGGGGCCGGGTACACCGAGGACGACTTCGCCACCCTGGTGCTCGAGCAGGCCCGCCGGTCGGGTTATGAGATCGAGCCGGAGAACGTGGCGGTTGACGACGGGCTCGCGCCGGGGAAGGCGTAGCCGGTGCCCGGCTCACAGCGTCCGGCCGGAGTGCGCCCCATCGGTGCCCCCGGGCACATGGGCGTCGACTACGAGGAGCGGGTCGACTTCGCGCGGCTGCGCGACTACCGGATCAAGCGGGCGACCGAGGCGCTGCGGGCGACTGAGTGCGGCGCGTTCCTGCTCTTCGACTTCTACAACATCCGGTACACCACGCAGACCTGGATCGGCGGCGCCCTCGGCGACAAGATGATCCGCTACGCGCTGCTGTTCCGCGACCGGGACCCGATCCTGTGGGACTTCGGCTCGGCCGTCAGGCACCACCAGCTGTACTCACGGTGGCTGCCCGAGGAGAACTGGCGGCCGGGTTTCCTCGGCTTCCGCGGCGCGGTCGCGCCCGAGGCCGGGCTGATGCGGGACGCGGTCACCGAGATCAAGTCGCTGCTGGCCGAGGCGGGGGTGCTCGGCGCGCCGCTCGGGATCGACATCGTCGAGCCGCCGTTCCTGTTCGAGCTGCAGCGGCAGGGCATCGCGGTGGCCGACGCGCAGCAGCCGATGCTCGACGCCCGGGTGATCAAGTCGGCCGACGAGATCATGCTCCTCAACCAGGCCGCCGCGATGGTGGACGGCGTCTACCAGGACATCGTCGACGTGCTCAAGCCGGGCCGGCGCGAGAACGAGATCGTGGCGCTGGCCAACAAGCGGCTCTACGAGCTCGGCTCCGACCAGGTCGAGGCGGTCAACGCGATCTCGGGCGAGCGCTGCAACCCGCATCCGCACAACTTCACCGACCGGATCATCCGCCCCGGCGACCAGGCGTTCTTCGACATCATCCACTCCTTCAACGGCTACCGCACGTGTTACTACCGCACCTTCGGCGTTGGGTCGGCGACGGAGGCTCAGGTCGACGCGTACAAGCAGGCGCGGGAGTGGATGGACGGCGCGCTCGACGCGATCAAGCCGGGGGTGTCGTCCGACGTCGTCGCGCTGACGCTGCCGCGGGCGCAGGACTTCGGGTTCGACAGCGAGCTGGCCGCGTTCGGCCTCCAGTTCGCGCACGGCCTCGGCCTCGGCCTGCACGAGCGGCCGATCATCTCCCGATTGAACTCCCTCGAGCACCCGGTCGAGCTGCGCCCGGGCATGGTGTTCGCGATGGAGACCTACTGCCCGGCCGCCGACGGCATCTCCGCCGCCCGCATCGAGGAAGAGGTCGTGGTCACCGACTACGGCACCGAGATCCTGACCAAGTTCCCGGCCCAGGACCTGTTCGTCGCGAACAAGTACTAAGGGCCAGGTCCAGGCCAACCCCACGGCGGGACCATTGGCTCGGCGGGTGTCCCGAGGCATCGCCGTAGGGTGACGTTATGAGCTTTGTCGTGCCCGATGACGGTGTGCTGATGGCGGTCTGGCGACCGAGCTCGAGGCGCGGGGGAACGACCTGCGGGGGCCGTGATCGCGACGTCGGCGAGCTACCAGGCCTCGTTTGAGGGGTTCGCGCACCGGGGCCTTAGCCGCCGCGACGCGGCCGGGCTGATGCGCAGCAGCGTCGACCTGGCGCGGGCCGCGCGCGCCGAGGTGGCCGGGGACCGGCGAGCTCGGTGGGTGGCCGCCTCGGTCGGGCCCTATGGCGCGGTGCTGGCTGACGGGTCTGAGTACCGGGGGCGTTACGGGCTAAGCGTCCGGGAGCTGACGGCGTGGCACCGGCCGCCGATAGAGGTGCTGGCCGAGGCGGCCCCGGACGTACTCGCGCTGGAGACGGTGCCCGATATCGACGAGGCTGAGGCGCTGATGGCCGCGATCGCCGGGCTGGGGATCCCGGCCTGGCTGAGCTACAGCATCGCCGGCGAGCGCACCTGCGCCGGGCAGTCACTGTCGGAGGCGTTCGCGGTCGCCGCCGGGGTGCCGGAAGTCGTCGCCGTGGGGGTCAACTGCTGCGCGCCGGCCGACGTGCCCGCGGCCATCGCCGCCGCCCGCGAGGTGACGGGCAAGCCAGCGATCGCGTACCCCAACAGCGGGGAGGGCTGGGACGCCCGACGGCGCGCCTGGACGGGGCAGTCCCGGCACTCCGCCGAGCAGCTCCGGCGGTGGATGGCGGCGGGCGCGAGAATCGCGGGCGGCTGCTGCCGGGTCCGGCCCGCTGACATCGCGGTGATCGCCCAGGCCGCGGCCGACGAGCGAGCCGATCGCTTAATTCGGCGCGTGCGGCTAGTTGAAGGATTGGTCCGGCCACAAGCAAGCAGATTCTCTGGTTATGGCCTGGCAGCTGGCGCTGCCAGGCCAGGACTAAGGACTAAGGACTCTGTGACGGGTGCTGCTGCCAGCCGAACGTGAGCTGAGGAGGTGAGGTGCGGTGAACGTGCTGATGGCCTATGCCACAAGGAATGGCTCGACCCAGCAGGTGGCCGAGGCGATCGCCGTGGCCCTGCGTGAAGTCGGCGTGCAGGTCACGGTCCTGCCGGCCCGGACAATCCGGGAATCAGCGGCGGTATACGACCTGATCGTCGTGGGAGCGCTGTTGTACTCCGGGCGCTGGCACCCCGACGCTGCCCGCCCTTCACCAGAGGAGATGTCATGAAAGCGCTCGTCGCCTACGCCACCCGGCACGGCGCCACGGCCGGGATCGCCGAACGGGTCGCGGCAGCCCTGACCGCGGCGGGCCTGCCAGCCGAGGCCCGGCCCGTTGAGGATGTCAAGGACATCGAGCCCTACGACGCGGTCGTCCTCGGCGGCGCCGCGTACATGTTCCACTGGCTGAAGCCGGCCACGACGTTCGCCCGGCGGCACCGCAAGGAGCTCGCGGCGCGGCCGGTGTGGCTGTTCAGCAGCGGCCCGCTCGGCACCGACCTGGTGGATAAGGACGGCAGGAATGTTCTCGAGACCACCCGGCCGAAGGAGTTCGACGAGCTCACGAAGCTGCTGCACCCACGGGGTGAGCACGTCTTCTTCGGCGCCTACGACCCGGACGCGCCACCGGCCGGTCTCAGCGAGCGGTTCGTGCAGCACATGCCTGCCGCGCGGGCCGCCCTGCCCGCCGGAGACTTTCGCGACTGGCCAGCCATCGACGCCTGGGCTGCGCAGATCGCCGCGGAACTGGGGACCGGCGAGCCGCGCGGGGAGTGACATCGCTGCGGTTGCAACCTGCACTGAGTCTCGCCATTGCGTAACTCCGAGATTGGCGAGACGGCGGTCACGATCAACCTTCACCGAGCCTTCCCTAGCCGCCATGGAGCGGCTGCAGCCGCGCCAGCACGAGTCGTCATCGCGGCTGAGCGGATGTTCGAGCTTCGACGTGGGTAGGGCATGGCCGCCCTGTACGCGGACGACGGGGTGCTCGAGACCCCGGCCGTGCTGGCCCTGTGGCCCGACCGCGAGGACGCCGTCGTGCACGGCAGAGACGCTATCGGGAAGTTCTTCGCGCAAAGCTTCCAGGCCCGCAGCGGCGAAGGGGTCTTCGAGGACTGGTACCGCAGCGGGCAGTACTTCTCCGACGGGCAGTTGTTGATCTGGGAGTATCCACGCGAAACCCCGAAGGGCGACCAGACGGACGTGATCGAGTCGATGGATCTCGAGAACGGGCAGATCACCCACCACCGCGTCTACTGGGGATGGGTGGGGTTCAGCAAGCTCCACAACGCCATCAATAAGGCCCGCCAGTAACGCCGTTCCGGGCCGCAGCTCAGGTGGCGGTCGGCGCGGCCTCCCGCCCTTCGCAGACGGCTTCCCGCTTGCCGGCGTGTGATCAGACCAGCGTGACCACCCGGGGGAGGCGGTGCTGCTTGAGCCACCCGTCCACGGTCGCGTAGGCGCGCTCGCGGGGCTCGTCCAGCGAGAGGAACACGTCGTGGCGGGCGCCGTCGATCGGCACCACCGTCGTCTCGCCGCCCAGGCAGCCCGCCCAGCGGGCGATCTGGGTGACGTCGAGTACGGTGTCGGACCGGTCGCTCAGCTCCGTGTACTGCGGCGAGAAATCGGACCGGGTCGACCGCAGCACCAGCGACGGGACGCCGACATCCAGGCCATGGTGCAGCCGCGCCTGGCCCCGCCGGATCGCGTTGAGCCAGCCCATGGTGACCGGGAAGCCGTCCAGCGGCTTCAATGCCACGTCGAATTCCCACTCGCCAGTGCCGCTGACGTGCAGCGTCCGTCCGTACACCCCGGGCATCCCCTTGATCAGGCGCATCGGCTGCGCCTTGGACAGCACCCGCAGCGCCTGCGTCACCGGGCCGCGCAGTACCGGCTTGCCCTGCAGGTCGAACCACGGGCTGTTCAGCACTAGGCCCGCGACGGGGACGACCCGCCCGGCCACCCGGCGACGGTCCAGCCACAGCGGCACGATCAGGCCACCGGTGGAGTGGGCGGCGAGGACGACCGGCAGGCCGGGATGGGCGTCGGCGACGATATCGAGCGCGCGCTCGAGCTCATCGTCGTAGAGCGCGAGATCGGACACGTAGTGCGCGGTCTGGCCGGGCCGCCGCGCCCGGCCGGACTTACGCAGGTCGAGGGCGTAGAACGCCATGCCCCGGTCGGCGAAGAAGTCCGCCAGCGCCGTCTGGAAGAAGTAATCGGAGAACCCGTGCACGTACAGCACGGCCCCGTGGACGGCCTCGCCGTCCCGGGAATCGCGCCGCACCAGCACGGCCGCGACCTGCCCTTCCCCGTCGGGGTCGGCGCCCAGCTCGAGGACCGTCTGCGAGTAGCCGTCGCCGAGGACGTCCGGCTGCCACTGAATATCCGCCACGATTCGGCACTGTACACCGGGAACCTGGTTGTCGTCGCGGGCGCTTTCCCGGGCTTCGGTGGCATCCTGGTGTCATGGCCCACGACGAGATGAGCGGACCGTACCTGGAGGCGCTACGGCGCGGCTTTCTGCTTGCCCACGAACTCGGCCAGCGCTGCGGGCCCGCGCATCTCCTGGTCGGCGTCGCCGAGGGGGACGGGCCCACCGCGGCCGCTCTCGACCCGGGCCAGGGCAGATCCCTGCGTGACGTTGTCACGGCCGACACCCGAGCAGCCGATGCCGGAGCACCCGGCGGTGGGATGGCCGGCTCCCGGCACATGCAGGCGCAGGGCGCCGCCATGGCGCTGGCGGAGTCCCGGGGCGAGCGGGTCGGCGCCGCGCACCTGCTCATCGCCCTGCTCGACCAGGGGACTGCGTCGGTTCTCGAAGCGCTCGGCCGGGCCGGGCTCGACCCCGCCACGGTCAGACAGGCCGCGGCGGCGGCCATCGGCGCCCACGGCTTGCCGCCGATCGAGCCGCCCCCGCTCGCGCCCGCGGGGACCATGGACCGCGCGCCGCTGCCCGTCGCGGAGCTGGACGAGCGGGCCTGGGCCGCGCTCCGCTGGCGGCAGGACCACCTGCCCGTCGGCAGGCTGCACCGCCCTTCCGACCGCGAGGCGCTGCTGCATCTGGAGCGGAACGAAGCGTGGCGCGTCGGCGATCGGCTCGCCCTCGACGATGATCAGCGCTACTCCTTGATCAGCCACCACGCGGACGAGGTCGGACGGCGGGTGGAGCGCGCCTGTCCAGACCTTCCCCAACCGCCGAGCCCACGCGACCGGGCTCAGGCCAGGGCGGTGGCGCTGGCTCGCCGGCACGGGCGGAGCCCCGGCCGCGCCGTCGCCCTCAGGAATCTCACCGTCGGCTGGGGAACGTGGTTCGGTAACCGCCGCGTCGGCCTCCGCGACCGCTGGTTCCGGCTGCGGACGACCAGTTCCTACCGAGGCGCGCCCCAGCTGTAGGCCTCCGCGCCCTCGGCCGAAACGCGCGGCCCCAAACGCCACACGCTCACGCCTTCCGCCCACACCGGCTCACCGGCATCCGGGTCACCGGGTTCGCCAGCGTGACGATGGATCGTTGTATACATCCGGGTGTATACAACGATCCACTATCCTTCCCCAGCCCCCTCACTCGAGGGATAACAGCAAGAAGCGCGGAGCGCCGGAGGCGGAGTTGGGCTCGCAGCCCCGGGAAACCGACTGGCAGCTACCAGCGGGGGCGGATGTGCTGGTAGGAAGGGTCGACGGTGCGCATGTAGCCGGTGTCGTCGCGCTCGCGGACGCCGCACCGGAGGTACTGCTCGTGCAGCGCCGCGAGCGCGTCCCGGTCCAGCGAAATCCCGAGGCCGGGCCCGTCCGGCACCCGGATCGAGCCGCCCGAGAACGACAGCGGCGAGCCCGCGATGACGTCCTCGTGCCGCCACGGGTAGTGGGTGTCGCACGCGTAGCCGAGGTTCGGGGTGGCCGCCGCCAGGTGCGTCATCGCGGCCAGGCTGATGCCCAGGTGCGGGTCGGAGTGCATGGACACGCCGAGGCCGAACGTCTGGCAGATCCCGGCCAGCAGTCGCGCCCGGCGCAGCCCGCCCCAATAGTGGTGGTCGGCCAGCACGACCTGGACCGCGTCGGCCGCGATCGCGGGCGGCAGCTGGGAGAACGCGATCACGCACATGTTGGTGGCCAGCGGCATTGTGGCGTGCGCGGCGACCTCGGCCATCCCGCCGATACCCTCGGTCGGGTCCTCCAGGTACTCGAGCACGCCGTCCAGCTCCTGGGCGACCCCGATGGACGTGACCGGCGACCAGGCGGCGTTCGGGTCGAGCCGCAGCGGATGGTCGGGGAAGGCCGCCCGCAGCGCCCGGATCGCCTCGACCTCCTCCTCCGGCGGGAACACGCCGCCCTTCAGCTTCAGCGCGGTGAACCCATAGGAGTCGACCAGCCGGCGGGCCTGCCGGACGATGCCGTCCGGGTCGAGCGCCTCGCCCCACCCGTCCGGCTGCTGGCCCGGGTGGGCGGCCCACTTGTAGAAGAGGTAGCCCGAGAACGGCACCGCGTCCCTGACCGCGCCGCCCAGCAGGTCGGCGACCGGGCGGCCGGCCGCCTTGCCCTGAATGTCCAGGCACGCGACCTCGAACGGAGAGAACACCGGGTCGACGGCCGAGACGCTGCCGACGGTTCCCGACGCGATCGCGTGCCCGCCCTGGCCGACGACGCCCTCGACCCGGCGGTAGACCTCCTCGGTGTGGTACGCGTCCACGCCGACGACGGCGTCCGCCACCGCGCGCAGCGCCGCCAGGTGGTGGTCGTCGGCGTAGGTCTCGCCGAGCCCAATCAGCCCGCCGTCGGTGGCGACCTCGATCACCGCGCGGAGCGCGAACGGCTCGTGCACCCCGACCGCGTTCAGCAGCGGGGGATCGGCGAACGCGACCGGGGTGATCGTGACGCCGGTGATCCGCAGCGCGTCGCGGCTCACGCGCCCACGGCCGAGAGCCCGACCGCGAGGATGCCGCCGAGCTCCTCCAGGTGCTCGGGCGACGGGTCGACCAGCGGCGGCCGGACGCTGCCCGCGTCCAGCCCCCGTAGCTTCACGCCCGCCTTGACCAGCGAGACCGCGTAGCCGGGGACCTGGGCGCGCAGCTGCGAGAGGGGGTAGAAGAACTCGGCCAGCAGCCGCCGCTCGGTGGCCGTGTCGCCCTCGGTCAGCGCCCGGTAGAACGCCATCGACACCTCGGGCGCGAAGCAGAACGCGGCCGACGAGTACAGCTCGACGCCGATCGCCCGGTAGGCGGGGACGGTCGCCTCGGCCGTCGGCATCCCGTTGAAGAACTGGAACGGCTTGTCCGGCAGCGCCCGGCCGACGGCGGCGACGATCTGGCCGAGCCGGTCGAGGTCGCCGAGGCCGTCCTTGAACCCGACCACGGTCGGCAGCGCCGCCACCGACACCGCCGAGGCGGGATCGAAGATGACGCTGCCGCGCTGGTAGACGATCACCGGCAGCTCGGTCGCGGCGGCGACCGCCCTGGTGTAGGCGATCAGCCCGGCCGGCGGACCCGCCACCAGGTAGGGCGGCATCAGCAGAAGGCCATCGGCGCCGGCGTCTCGGGCCATCCGCGCCAGCCGGATCGCGGTCGGCAGCGGCCCGCCGCACCCGGCGAAGACCGGGATCCGGTCGTCGGCCTCCTTGACCGCGGTCGCGACTACCTGCTGGTACTCCTCCGGCGCGAGGGCGTGGAACTCGCCGGTGCCGCAGGCGGCGAAGATGCCGCCGGGGCCGGCCGCCAGCCCCTGGCGCAGGTGCTCGGCCAGCACCCCGGTGTCGACCGCGCCGTCCGCCGCGAACGGCGTAACCGGGAAGAACAGAACCCCATCGAGCATGACACGCACCCTTCGCAGCACCGGCGATCAGAAAAACCCTAAAGATTATCTCGAACGGACCTCGCTGACTCTCTCACGACAGCCCGCTCCCGTACATCGACGCCCCGTGGTTGCGGCAACGCCGGGCCTATAGTCCCTTGATTGTCACAACCATGGGTGGCATGGGCGGGGCTCGGGCTGCTCGAGCGACTCCGGCGCCTTCCTGGCCCGGCGGGCGCTGACGCCGCTGGTGATGAGCATCGCGGCCACGGCCCCGAGGACGCCGAACTGGATGGCCAGGTCGGAGACGTCAAGCGAGCCGTTGCCCGCGCCGGCCGCGAAGTGAATCCAGTCGACGACGCCGCCGCGGCCGAACCCGGGGGAGCGGAAGATCCGGTCGGACAGGTTGCCGAGCGCGCCCCCGAGCACCGCCGCCAGGCAGATGGCGGCCGTGCGGCCGGCTGCCCGCAGCGCCAGCGCCGCCGCGAGGGCGGTGATCGCGAGGGCGGCGATCGTCACCAGGACCGGGTACCCGGAGGCGATGCCGCCGCTGGCCCCGTGGTTCCTGACGACGCGGACGGTGACCCAGCCGAAGGTGGACCCGTCGGCGATCCGGCCGGCCGCCACCAGGGACTTGGTGACCTGGTCGGCGACGACCACGGTGACCGCGACCACGGCCATGGCCCACCGCGCACGGCGCGACCTGGCGGCGGCGCCCTCCGGGATTATTGCCATGTCAACCAGGCTACGCCGTCCACGGGCGCAGGCGCGGCGGCGGACGAGGGGAACGCAGGGTCCGTTCGGGAGAATGGGTTGCGCCTTTGATCTGGAAAACTAGACGGGTGGCGATGATCAGGCGCTCGGTGGCAGTGGTGGTGCGCGGACCCGAGGCGGGGACGTTCCTGGTGGTGAAGCGGCCCGACGACCCGGGCGACCCCCTCGCGGGGGTGTGGGGGCTGCCGGCCGTAACCCTGGCCGACGGCGAGGACGAGCGGGCGGCCGTGGCCCGGGTCGGCCGGGACAAGCTCGGGGTGGAGCTCGCGCCCGGGCGGCGGCTGGCCGAGGCGAGCGCCGACCGCGGAGACTACCTGCTGGTCCTCGCGGACTACGAGGCCACGATCGTCGACGGCGTCCCGGTCGTGCCGCAGGCGGACGCGTCGGTGACGCAGTACGTCGAGTGGCGCTACGCGGCCGACCCCGCCGTGCTGGCCGAGGCGGCGGCTCGGGGCTCGCTCTGCGCGCGGATCTTCCTTGAAGATAACAGCAAGAAGCGTGACACGCGGGACGCCGAGGCCGATCGGGTCGCGGAGTTCCGCGCTCGGGTCGGGCTCGACTCGATCATCGACGTGCACACCCACTTCATGCCCGAGCGGCTGCTCGCGGCCGTGCAGCGGTACTTTGACGCGGCCGGGCCGCTGATCGGGCGGCCGTGGCCGATCGCCTACCGCGAGGACGAGCAGACGCGGGTAACGACGCTGCGGGCGTTCGGCGTGGCGGCGTTCACCGCCCTGCTCTACCCGCACAAGCCGGGCATGGCCCGCTCGCTCAACGAATGGGGCGCGGACTTCGCCGCCCGCACCCCGGGCTGCCTCCATAGCGCGACGTTCTTCGCCGAGCCGTCGGCCGCCGAGGACGTCGGCCGCGCGATCGAGCAGGGCGCGCGGGTGTTCAAGTGCCATCTCCAGGTCGGCGGCTTCGACCCGAACGACCCGCTTCTCGACGCGGCCTGGGGGCTGCTGGCCGAGGCGGGCGTCCCGGTCGTCACCCACTGCGGCTCGGGCCCGGTGGCCGGCCGTTTCACTGGGCCGGCGCCGATCGCGCGGCTGCTCGCCAGGCACCCCGGACTGCGGCTGGTGGTCGCGCACCTCGGCATGCCCGAGTACGCCGAGTTCCTGACCCTGGCCGGGCGCTATCCGGGCGTGCTGCTCGACACGACGATGGCGTTCACGCCGTTCATCGATGACGCCGGCGCCCCCTTTCCGCCCGCCGAGTTGCCGCGGCTGCGTGACCTCGGTCACCGCGTGCTACTAGGTACCGACTTCCCGAATATCCCCTACACCTACGCAGATGCGCTTGAAGCGCTCGAACGGACCGGACTCGGCCCGGATTGGCTGCGCGCCGTTTGCCACGATAACGCCGCTTCCTTGTTCGAAATAGCCGCCTAGAGGAAGTCAAATCGCCGCGCTCGGGCAGGGCGAGACGGGTTCCGGCGTGGCGTTTCCTGTTTGCCCTGGGGTGCGAATACCGCCGTTGGGCCGGTTTGCGCAACGGGATCAGGCTTCACGTCCGTCTCATAAGCAACTCCGTTCGCAGTATTGCGTATAGGTAGTCGTCTAGGTACAGTTACCGATGTGCGACGGAGAGTTACCGGCCAGTCTGGTGCAGGACTAGTTCGGGGGTCTGTTCATGGTTTTTCAGCTACCCAGCCAACGGGGTGCGCCGCCGGAGGAGCGGCGTGACTGGTGGCGCTCGGCCGCATGCCAGGAGGCCGACCCGGAGCTCTTCTTCCCAGTCGCCGCTCACGGGCCGGCCACCGGGGAGATCGCCCGGGCCAAGGCGGTCTGCGCGACGTGCCGGGTGCGCCGCCAGTGCCTGCAGTACGCACTGGCCACACATCAGATACACGGGGTGTGGGGCGGCACGACCGAAGATGAGCGCCAGCTGCACCTGCGCCGAGAGCGAGACCGGCGGGACCGGACCAGGCCAGGGCGAGGGCGCGTTCACTCCGCATGATTAAGCGTTTGATCTGCGGGTATACATAGGGACTTCCCCGGCGGCGGCGCGGAGGACGCGGCCGCCGGGGAGGAGATGACGACGGTTTGACTAGGGGGAAACCGTCGTCGTGAGGGGAAGATCGGCAGCGGGCCGGGGGGATCGCTGCCGGCCGTGCAACCGGTGGTGACGGCTGGGGGGCCGTCTCCACCGGGAGCCACGGCAAGCACCACCAGGATGACTCGGTGGCGGTGGCAATACGGGCCGTCGGCGGAGGTTGGGGGACCTGTGCCGACGGCCCGTCATCACGTCCGGGGTCGGTGGCGTCAGCCAAGGCCCGACCACAGGTAACGGGCGCCGATGGCGACCACGAGGACGCCCATCACCCGGCGGATCAGGATGTCAGGGAGATGCCGCTGGATCCGGGCGCCGGTGTACGCGCCCGCCAGCCCGCCGACGCCCAGCGCGATTCCGGTCGGCCAGTCGGGGGCGACCGAGCCGTGGTGATGGACCGAGAGGACCAGAAACGTGATCACCCCGGCCACCGAGGTCACGAAGGTGGACGCCAGGGCGGCCGGGGCGACTTCGCGGGGCGGGTGCCCGATGCCGATGAGGACAGGGGCCAGGATCGACCCGCCGCCGATACCGTAGATCCCGCCGACGCAGCCCACGGCCGCCGCGAGCAGGATCAACGCGGGCACGGGAACGGCGCGCGCGGGCCGGGGTTCCACTCCGGGCCGGGCAGGCCCGGTCCGAGAGATCCAGCCCCCGAGCGGGAGCAGCACCGCCGCGACCACGAGATCGAAGACGCGGGCACCGGGCAGCACCTCCACCCGGATGACCGACCCGGCGATCACCCCGGGCAGCGTCCCGGCGATCAGGATCACGGCGAGCCGGCCGCCGTTCTGTCCCTGCCGCCAGTATCGGTACAGCGCACCCGGCGTAGCCACCACGTTGTACAGCAGATTGGTCGGGGTGACGGCCGGGCTCGGCGTGCCCAGCACGCTGACCTGAAACGGCAGCAGCAGCACCGCCCCCGAGATCCCAGCCGGGGTGGCCAGCACCGCGATCACGAAGGCGGCCGCCAGGGCCACGCCTTCCGTCCAGCCCGCACCCAGCATCCGATCACGGTAACGAACTTCGCCCGCTTGATGGGAAAATGACCAGGATAATTGCGCGGTGCAAGCAATATTGACAAATTAATTTTTATGTACAAGAATTCTTTTGTGATGAAAGAGGTCTTCTATCTCGAGCGCCTTGACCAGGCGGAGGCGCTGCTGCGGCCGGGGCGGATCGAGATCCTCCGCCAGCTGGCCGAGCCGGCGTCCTGCACCGACGTCGGCGGCCGGCTGGGCCAGGCGCCGCAGAAGGTCTACTACCACGTCAAGCAGATGGAGCAGGCCAGCCTGGTCACCCGCGTGGCGGAGCGGCAGGTCCGCGGCATCACCGAGGGCATCTACCAGGCCAGCGGCGCCTCCTACTGGCTCGCGCCAACGCTGGTCGGCGCGATCGGGCGACGGCGGGTGGAAGACGAGATGAGCCTCGGCTACCTGCTCAGCCTGTCCGAGCAGCTCCAGTCCGACCTCGTCCGGCTGGCCGACGCCCCGGGCGACCGGCCCTCGCTCGGCCTGTCCGGCGAGGTGCGGCTGCCGCCGGAACGCCGGCACGAGTTCTTGAACAGCCTCCGCGCCGCCATCGAAGGGGTGCTCACCCAGTACGGCGGCGCCGACGGCGCGCCGTTCCGCATCGCCGTCGCCTGCTATCCCGGAGAGGAAGAACAACGATGACCGAGACCTACACGCTCCAGGTCGCCGTGGGCGCGCCCCCGGCGACCGTCTACGCCGCGCTGACCAGCCAGGTCGCGCTGCGGACATGGCTGGCCGAGTACGCCGAGGTGGCGCTCGAAGACGGGGTGTTCGAGTTCTGGGGCCGGTACACCCCCGACGGCGAGCGCGGGCGGCAGCGGCTGTTGTCGTTCCAGCCCGGGCGCGGCCTCAGCTTCTCCTGGCTCGTGCAGGAGGCCGAGACCGAGGTCGCCATCACAGTCGAGCCGTCAGCGTCTGTGCAGGACGGCAGCGTGGTCACGCTCACCCACTCCGGCGTGCCGCCCCGCGCCGCCGGAGACGCCTACTGGGTGGGCGACCTGCTGATGCTCTCGCTGGCGAACCTGGCCAGCTACTGCGAGGGCCGCCAGGTCGCCCCGATGTGCGACTTCGGCGCCGCGCAGAAGACGGAGGCACGGGGACGGGTCGAGATCGACGTCCCGCCGGACCAGGTGTTCGCCGCGCTCATCGAGCCGGCCGAGCTGAACCGCTGGATCGCCACCGACGCGACGGTCGAGCCCGAGGTGGGCGGGCGTTACGACTTCGGCTGGGACCACGGCCCGGTCAAGATCCTCGAACTCGACCCCGGCCGGACCCTCGCCTACTCCTGGCGCCACTCCTGGGACGACGGTGACGGCCCCGACTCGACGGTGGTCCGCTGGGAGCTTGAGGGATCGCAGGGACGAACGTACCTGACGATCGTGCACAGCGGCTTCGGCGGCGACCGGCGGCCCGACGGCTACCAGCTCGGGTGGCAGGAGTTCCTGGTCTCGCTCAAGCGGATGCTTGAGGTCGGCGCAGGCTGGCAGCCGGTCAGGCAGACCGAGCCGGCCGCCTGACCGGCGTTCACGGCAGCGGCTCGTGCCCTGCCGTCCCGCGAACCCGCCGCTTCCTTTCGCCGACTTCATCGTCTATCGTCGATTAACGATGAATGATCAGGCGAGGCCGCTGGAGCGTGCCACCGCAGCGCAGTACTCCTCGTGGTTTCGCGCGCTGGCCGACCCCACCCGGGTGCAGATCGTGTCCTTGCTGGCCCGCAGCGGCGGGCCCCTGACGGTCGGCGCGATCACCGGCGCGGTGGACGTCGGGCAGTCCACTGTGTCCGCGCACTTGAAGGTGCTCGCCGAAGTCGGGTTCGTGCTGGCGGACAGGCACGGCACGAGCGTCCGCTACCGGGTGAACAGCCGCTGCGTGGACCGCTTCCCGACGGCCGCCGACGTCGTGATGGGCAGGCCAGCCCCGGAAGCCGGCCGGGCGGCAGCCGGGGAGGAGAGCGCGTGACCCGCAGCCCCGAGCCCGCTGGGCCCGTCTCGCGCGGGGTGCTGATCCGCCCGATGCAGCCCGCCGATGCCGGCCAGGTGCTGGCGATCTATCAGGCCGGGCTGGACACGGGGCAGGCTAGCTTCGAGACCACCGCCCCGGCGTGGGAGCACTTCGACGCAGTCAGGCTCCCTGCCCACCGGTACGTGGCCGCCGACGCCGGCACCGGACAGGTACTGGGCTGGACCGCCGCCATCGCCGTGTCCGATCGGTGCGTCTACGCCGGGGTAATCGAGCACAGCGTCTACACTCACTCCGCCCACCGCCGCCGGGGCGTCGGCGCGGCCCTGCTCGCGGCGCTGATTGCCTCGGCCGAGGAGGCGGGCGTGTGGACCATTCAGTCCGGCGTGTTCCCCGAGAACATCGCCAGCCTGCGTCTGCACGAGCAGGCGGGGTTCCGCGTGGTCGGCACGAGGGAGCGGATCGGCCGCCACCACGGCCGATGGCGCGACACGGTCTTGATCGAGCGGCGCAGTGCCGTCGTCGGGGCCGGCTGAGGTTAGTCCCCGGCTGGCCGGACGCCGAGCTCGGCGAGCAGCGTCCGCACCCGCCCGGCGATGTCGTCCCGGATCGGGCGGATCTGATCCACGGTCAGCCCGGCCGGGTCGGGCAGCTCCCAGACCAGGTAGCGCTTGCCCGGGAACACCGGGCACGCGTCCCCGCAGCCCATCGTGATCACGACGTCGGCCGCCTCCGCCTGCGCCGGCCCCCAGCGGCTTGGGCACCTCCTGCGAGATGTCCAGCCCGATCTCCGCCATCGCCGTCGCGACCGCCGGGTTGACCTGCTCGGCCGGGTCCGACCCGGCCGACGTCACCCGCACCCCCCCGCCCGCCTGGCTGGCCAGCAGCGCCGCCGCCATCTGGGACCGGCCCGCGTTGTGGGTGCACATGAACAGCACCTCGGGAACGTTCGTCACCGCAACCGCCTTCCCTTCAGCTCCCGGCCGCCGGGGCTGCCCCGGCCGCCGCCGTTTCCCGCCCGGCCGGGGCCGGGCTGCCACCCGTGGTGGGCCGGGCGACCGGGTAGAGGACCAGGACCAGGGCCGCGCCCAGGATCGCTCCGGCCGCCTGCGCGCCAACGAACCCAGGCACCGACGCCGGCGCGATCCCGGCGAACGTGCCGGTGAACGCGCGCCCGATGGTGACCACCGGGTTGGCGAACGACGTGGACGACGTGGCCCAGTACGCCGCGCCGACCCACCCCGCCACCGCCGCCGGCGCGCCCCGGCCCGACCGGGCCAGCGCCCAGTCAGCGGCCGACACCACCCCCCGATCCGACCACCACCGCCACCAGCAGCCCGGTCCCGGTGAACTCGGCCAGCGCCCGCCGCGCCAGCGCAGGCCGCGCGGCCCCGGGCGGGCTCACCCCGCCGCCAACGCGGCCGCCTGCGGGACCAGCACCGCCGACATCCGCGCCATCATCGCCGGCTCCACTCGGTAGTACACCCACGTCCCGCGCCGCTCGGCGCTGATCAGCCCCGCCTCGCGCAAGATCCGCAGGTGATAGCTCACCGACGGCGCGGTCATCGCGAACGCCCCGGTCAGGTCGCACACGCACGACTCACCGCCCTCGTGGCAGGCAATCAGCGACAGCAGCCGCAGCCGCACCGGGTCGGCGACCGCCTTGAACAGCAGCGCCAGTTCCCGCGCCCCGCTCTCCGGCAGCGGCTCGCACGCCAGCGGCGCGCAGCACTCAACGCCGGTCTCGCCCGGCCCGCAGTCCCCGCAACCCGCCCCGGATCCTTGATTAGACATGTCTTTAATTTGACACACCTTCCGGCAGCAGCGCAAACTGACGAGGCAACTGATTAAAGAAATCTCTAAGCAGCGCCGGGCGGCCGGCCCGCGCAGGGAGGAACACGCCATGTCCCGCGTCCAGCTCGCGCTTCGCGTCGCCGACCTCGAAGGCTCCATCGCCTTCTACTCCAGGCTGTTCGACGCGCAGCCCGCCAAGCGCCGTCCCGGCTACGCCAACTTCGCGATCGCCGAGCCGCCGCTCAAGCTCGTCCTCATCGAGGGCGCCCCCGGTGAGCCCACCCGCATGGACCACCTCGGCGTCGAGGTCGAGACCCCGGCCGAGGTCGCCGCCGCCACCGCCCGGCTGGCCGCCGACGGGCTCCCGACCCGCACCGAGGAGAACACCGCCTGCTGTTACGCCGTCCAGGACAAGGTCTGGGTCACCGGTCCCGGTGACGAGCCCTGGGAGGTCTACACCGTCAAGGGCGACGCCGACACGCTCGACCGGCAAGCCGGCTCAACCTGCTGCGCCCCGGCCCATGACCAGGTCGGGGTCAGTGCGGCAGCGGCCCGCCCGCCAGGGCGATGATCACCCCGGTACCTCCGGCGGCCAGCAGGGTCAGCACCACCCCGCGGTGCAGGGCCAGCAGCAGCACTGCGGCTGCGGCGAGCACGGCATACTGCCAGGGCTGAGACAGCGCGCGGGCGAGCAGGATCGCCGACCCGAGGATCGCGCCGATCGCGGCCGGGCCGGCCCCGCCCAAGAAAGCCTGCACGCCGTGGCTGCCGCGCAGGGTGCCGAAGTGACGGGCGCCGGCGAGCACGAAGACGAAGGACGGGGAGAACGCGATCACGGCGGCGAGCAGGCCGCCCCCGATCCCGGCGGCGGCGTAGCCAACCGTGGCCACGGTCTGCACGACCGGCCCCGGGGTGACCTGCCCGAGCGCGACCCCGTTAAGGAACTGGGCACTCGTCATCCAGTGATGGGAGATCGCGTCGGCCTGCATCAGCGGGATGATGACGAACCCGCCGCCGAAGCTCAGCGCGCCAACCTTGAGCGCGGTCCACGCCAAGGGAAGCAGCGCGCCCGCCCCGGCTGCCGCCGCGATCGCGCGGACGGGTCCGGCGGCCCGCGCGGCCCGCGCCATCAGCAGCGGGAGCAGGACGATCGCACGGGGTCCCGCGATTTGAGCGTGGTGGTGGCGGTAGATGGCCAGTTCGATGGCGCCGCATCCGAGCAGGACCAGGACCAGCCACGGCCCGATCGTGGCGGCGGCGGCGCCACCCGCGAGCATGTAGGCGGACCACCGGGCGCGCCGGGAACGGGAGCCGGCCGCGCGTTTCCAGCTTGGCCCGGTCAGCGACCAGCCAGCCTGCACCGCCACTGCGGCGACGGCGGCGCCCGCCCCGGCGCCGGCGCCCCGCACCCACGTCGGCGGGGTTCCGGCCAGGAACAGGACGGACAGGGCGAGGATCAGGATCAGGCCGGGGACGATGAACGCGAGGCCGCCGGCCAGCGCGCCGAGGCGGCCACGGACCCGCCAGGCGCAGAAGATCGCCAGCTGGGTAGACGCGGGGCCGGGCAGCAGGTTGCAGACGGCGATCGCGTCCTCGAACTCCCGGGCGTCTAGCCAGCGCCGCCGGTCCACGCACAGCCGACGCAGCAGCGCGATGTGGGCGGGCGGGCCGCCGAAGCCGGTGCAGCCGATCCGGCCCCACTCGCGCAGCACGGTCGCGAGGTCGGCCTGCCGCCGGCCGGGGACGACGGC
The DNA here is from genome assembly GCA_963836195.1 of uncultured Actinomycetota bacterium. GTDB lineage: Bacteria > Actinomycetota > Actinomycetes > Streptosporangiales > Streptosporangiaceae > Trebonia. Next base: position 138,312 of record CAWIIX010000015.1, read on the forward strand.
GGCCGGGGGGAGAGCGGCGGCGTCCGGCTGCCCGGTGCCGTCGGTCACCGGACCGGCTCGTCTCGCGCGCTCTGTCCCCGGCTAGGCGCAGGCCGACCCGTTGCCTGCGGTCGACCGGCGATCCGGGCCAGCAGGAATCCGATCCGGGTCGCCAGCTCTGCGGCCAGGGCGCGGAACGCCGGGTACGTCTCGGCGTCGGACCCGCCTGCGGCGGCCGGGTCGGGGATGCTCCAGTGGACCAGCTCGGGCGGACCGGGGAAGTCCGGGCAGGCTTCGCGAACCCGGTCACACAGGCTGACCGCATAGTCGAACTGCTGCCCGGCCAGGTCACTGAAGTGCCGGGACTGGCGGCGGCTGATGTCGACGCCGCGCTCGCGCATCACCCGGACCGCGTTCGGGTGCAGCGGCTTGGGATGACTGCCGGCGCTGGCCGCGGTGACCGCGCCGCCCGCCAGCTGCTCGCAGATCGCCTGCGCGATCTGGGAGCGGGCACTGTTCCCGGTGCACAGGAACAGCACCGAGGCCCGCCCGCCGCCCGGCCCCGGGGGCGGCGGGACGAGCCGCAGGCCGGGATGGAGCGCCGCCCCGGCCCCCGCCAACAGCTCACCGCACCGGGACAGGTCGATGCTGTAGTAGGCGTCACGCCCGTCCGCCGAGCTGCGCCGCATCACCACCAGCCCGCCGGCCCGGAGCTTGGCCAGGTGGTAGGAGACCAGGTTCTGCGGCTGGCCGGCCAGCGCCGTCAGCTCGCGGACCTGCCGGTCGCTGCGCGCCAGCTCCGAGAGCAGCCTCCAGCGCACCGGGTGCCCGGCCAATGCCAGGAAGCCCGGCGGGGACGTGCCCTTCCCCGCAGCCACCTCACCAAAATACATCAAGCCGGATTGATTGATCAATCCGGCTTGATGTATTGGTCCCGGGGACAGCCGCCGCCGGTGACAAGTCCGGCATGGCGCGATTGGGGAGTCCGGACAGTCAGGGCCGGGATGTGACCAGGATGAGGGAGCCGTCGAGGGCGGGCTGCGTGCGCAGGTGGCCGTGCCGTCGGTCCCAGCTGCCGTCGGTCAGATCACGGGTCAGTTCCCTGGTGAAGCGGTCATGCACCTCGGCTGCAGGAAAGCTCCAGGCCGAGCACGACAGCCGCGCGGCCGGGTCGAGGAGCGCCTCCGGCCGGCCGTAGTACGCCTCGTTGAACCCGTCCGTGCAGTCGAGCGGGACCGGGACCTTGCCGACGGCGACGTCGCCGCCGAGCGCGTCAGCGAGCTCCGCGGTGGACGGGTAGCGGCGGGCCTCGGTGTCCAGGACTTCGGGCGCGTACTCGTAGAGCCAGAACTCCCGCACGAGGTCCGGGTCGCAGGTCAAGATCACGACCGGACCCCGGGTGACCCGGCGCGTTTCGCGCAGCCCGGCCCGCAGGCCGCCCCACTGGTGGACGCTGAACGTCGTCATCGCGGCGTCAAAGGCGTCGTCGGCGAACGGCAGGCTCTCCGCCGTCGCGTCCACGGCCGCCGCCAGGTGGGCCGGCCGCTGCGCCCGCATCGACGCCGACGGCTCGACCGGGGTGACCTCACGGTCGGCGGGCTCATACGATCCCGCGCCCGCACCCACGTTCAGCACCGTGCGGGCCGGGCCGAGCGCTTGCGCGATGTGCGCCGCGATCCGCGGATCGGGACGCCGGTATTGGGTGTAGGCCTCACCGATCGTCGCGTAGTTCGCGTCTCCCGCGCTGCCGTCGGCCATCCGAGTAACCATGGGCGTCAGATTAGGGCCACAGCCGTTCGGTGATCCAGCCGTTTAGGGTCCGCCGGTAGCGCAGCCGAGCGTGCTGTCGCTGGCTGTCCCCCTGCCAGAATTCCACTAGGTCCGGGGTCAGCGTGTAGACCGCATGGTCTTCGGCGACCGCCAGCGGGTCCTCGGCCAGACGCCGTCCGGCCGCCTCGAACTCGAGGGCGAGCTTGCGCGGGTCTTCGAGCACGGCGCTCTGCCGGCCCACCAGCCCTGCGATCCGGGACCCGTCCGGCTTGGCCAGGAAGTCAGCCGCGCTGACGTCCGGGTCGGCGGCCGCCACCGCGCCGCGGACGCGGACCTGCCGGCCCCGCTCGTGCCAGTGGAAGCTGAGCGCCGCGTACGGGCTGGGCGCCCTTGGCGCTGGTGCTCGCCGTCGCGAACTGCCATCCGTCGGGGTCGACGTCCTTGAGGATGAGCACCCGGGCGTCCGGACGTCCCTCGGCGTCGACGGTGGACAGGGTCATCGCATGCGGTTCGCTGACGCCCCCGTGTCGATGGCCTCGTGCAGCCACGCGAGGAACAGCGCCGACGGCTCGCCCGGCACCGCCACGGTGTCGAAGGCCGGCAGCGGGTGGGTCGAACACGGGCAGGCCGCGCAGCAGATCGCGATCGGTCACGGGTCTCCTCACCATCGTCGAACGGGTCCGGAATCACGCCACGGCACCCGCAAACGCGGACGGCAAAGGACTTATTGGCAGGCGTTCTACCTTCACGAACTGAGCAAGGGCCGACGCTCACTAACAAATGAATTGCCGCCGCGTCGACCGCTGTGCCACCGTCGGATGGCATGAACGTGGACGAGGCCGTCGTACGGGCGTATTACGAGCGAGGCGAAGAGCGCGAGCGGCTGAGCGACGGCCGCGGTCAGCTCGAGTTCATCCGGACGACAGAGGTCGTGGCGCGACGCCTCCCGCCTCCGCCCGCTGTCATCGCGGACATCGGAGGCGGCCCCGGACGCTACGCCCTATGGCTTGCCTCGCTCGGCCACCAGGTCGAGCACCGCGACCTGATGCCATTGCATGTCAGCCAGCTCCAGACGGACGCCGCGGAGATGCCGGGGATTCGCACCGCCGTCGGCGACGCGCGAGCGATTGACCTTCCCGACGCATCGGCCGATGCCGTATTGCTGCTCGGCCCGCTGTATCACCTGGCCCGCCGGGCCGACCGGATCGCGGCCGTCCGTGAGGCCGTCCGCATCCTGCGGCCGGGCGGCCCGCTGTTCGCCGCGGCGATCTCCCGGTGGGCCACCCGCATCGACGGCATCATCGGAAAACAGATCTACCTCAAGTACCCGGCCGCCCTCGACCTGATCGACGAGGCCGAGCGCTCCGGCGTGTTTCCGCCGCTGCACGCAGGCGCCTTCAGCGCCTGCTCGCATCGGCCGGACGAGCTTCGCGCCGAACTGACCGAGTCCGGACTTGAAGTCACCGACCTGGTCAGCGTGGAAGGACCGGCGATGATCCTGCCCGACCTGGACGCCCGAATGGCCGACCCGGCCGACCGCGCCGCCATTCTCGACGGGCCAGGGCCCTGGAAGCGTCCCCGAGCTGATCGGCTTCGGCCCCCATCTGCTCGCCACCGCGATCGTGCCGGTGATCGGCTGACCACGCACGCCCGAATCCGGGACGGCTCGGTAACCGGCCGTCGTAGCCCGTCATCGCGCGGACGGGGCGGATGATCTCGTCGGCCACCCACTGCGCCGAGGGCATGCCGATGCAGGCGAGAACGCAGTGTCGCGCGCCCGCGCCGATGAGCTCGGCCAGCAGTTCGCGGGCGGCGGCCGGCCCGGGGTGGCGGGCCGTTCCCGACGACGGTTCCTGCGCGGTGAAGAAGACCTGCACCGAACGGATGATCTCGGCCGGGTCGCGACCGATGGCGGCGCAGTGGCCGTCGAGGACCGCGCTCTTGCGGCGGAAGTCGGCGGCGGTGAACGTGGGACTGGACCAGATGTCGGCGTGCTCAGCCACGATCCGAAGACCGCGCCGTTCGCCGCCCGATCCGATCATGATCGGCGGATGCGGGCGCTGAACCGGTTTCGGCTCGCAGATCGCGCCACTGAGCTGATAGCAGCTCCCATCGAAGTCGAACGGCTTCTCCTCGCTCCATAGCCGCTTGACCAGCTCGCAGCTCTCGGCCAACGCGGTCAGCGCCTCGCCGGTCGGCACCACGTCGATCCCGTAGGCGTCGTACTCGCGGTGCACGAGCTGCGCGTGGCCTGGGTCGCTGGTGGCGCTGCCGCCCGCGCCGATCCCGAAGACCAGCCGCCCGCCGGCGATGACGTCGACCGTGGCCGCCATCTTGGCGAGGACGGCGGGCGGCCGGATCCGGTTGCTGGTGACGATCACCCCCAGGCGCAGTCGGCTGGTCTGCGCGGCGAGCGCCGCCAGCAGCGTCCACGCCTCGAGGGCCGCGCCGGTCACGTCACCGCGCAGCGGCACTAGGTGATCCCAGAGCCAGGCGTCCTGGAACTCGGGCACGTCGTCCGCCTCGCGCCATACCCGCAGGATTTCCTCGTAGCCAAGACCTGCCTGGCTGGTCTTGATCCCAAAGCTCAGCGAGGTACCGTCCGATGCCACGGCCGCTCCCTTAATCATCAATGATGCTGATCGTCAGTGCTACTGACGATCAGCTTACTCATAGACTTGACCGCGTGTCCAGCCATCGTCAAGACGCGCACCTGGGATACCTGCTCAAGCACGCGCAACTGCGGTTCTTCGAGCTCGGCGCGGTCGCGCTCGAGCCACTCGGGATCACCGGGCGCGAGGCCGCGGTGCTCCGGGCGATCGACCCAGGCCGCCCGGTATCGCAGGGCGAGATTGCCCGCGCGATGAACGTGGACCGCACGACGATGGTCGCGCTGATCGACGACCTTCAGCTCAAGGGCCTTGTCGATCGGCGCCAGGACCCCGGCGACCGGCGCAAGAACGTGGTCGAGCTGACAGACGCCGGCCGCACCACCGTCCGGCAGGCCGCCGAGGCGGTCAACCAGGCCGAGCGGGATTTCCTCGGACCGCTCTCCGCCGCCGAGACCGTGCAGTTCAAGAAGATGCTGCGCATGCTGCTGGAAGACGCTGGGCGATCGGACGCCTCAGGCTGAGATGATTACAGTGTTACAGTTTCAAGATGAGCGAGGTACCGACACTGTACGACTGGGCGGGCGGCCGAGAGGCAATCGAGCGGATGATCGGCTGCTTCTATGACCGGGTCGAGCGCGACGACCTGCTCAGCCCGCTGTTCCCCGGCGGTGTGAGCACTGCGCACCGCGAGCACGTAACCACCTGGTGGTGCGAGGTGTTCGGCGGCCCGCCGGAGTACACCGAGCGGCTCGGCGGCTACCCGGCCATGCTCGATCATCACCGGGAGCTCGGCATCACCGCCGACCAGCGATTCCGGTTCGCTTCGCTGATGAGTTTGGCCGCCGACGACGCTGACCTGCCCGCCGACCCGGAGTTCCGCGCCGCGCTGGTCGGCTACCTCGAGTGGGGCACCCGGCTGGCCATGTCGAATTCCCAGCCGGGGGCCGATGTAGTGCAACAGGCCCCGGTGCCGCACTGGGGCTGGGGCGTCGCCCCGCCGTACCAGCCCTGACCAGCGCCGTGCCGTCGGGGCCTCGCGCTTCCCGAACAGCTGCTCAACGGACGTCCTTACCGCTCACCACGACATCGGGCGTTCCCGCCGAGCTGTTGGCATGGCGGGCGGCAGAGTGGACCGAGCCGGCCGTCCAGCTCGATCCGCAGACCGAGTTCGACCCCGACCTGGTGGTGGTGCCCCTGGACGAGGTCGGCGACGCGAAGTTCATCGCGCCGCCGCTGCTCGTGGTCGAGATCCGGTCGCCGAGCACTGCCCTGTTCGACCTGAACCGGAAGAAGACGGCGTACGAGAACTTCGGCGTCCCGTCCTACTGGATCGTGGACCCGGACCCGGCGCGCCCGGAGGTCACCGTCTTCGAGCTCCGCGACGGCCGCTACGCCGTGGCGGCCACGTCAACCCAGCCGATCACGATGACGCGCCCGTTCGAGGTCACCGTCGTTCCCGCGAACCTGACCAGGGGCCTGGCCCGCTAACTCCGGGCCGTGAGCGTCTCCGATTCCGGTGCGTCCCAGAGCTTGCGGTCGGCCGCCTCGAGCAGCCGCTCGGTGATCCCGTGCCACGAAAATTGAGCAGCTCGGACGTGTCTTCGGGCGGGGAAGCTCGCTAGAGTCGGTTCGGGTTAGACCGGCGGTGGCGAAGGGCGGTGGCGGTGAAACTGCCTGAGTTTGAGTACCAGGTGCCGGCGACTGTCGCGGAGGCCATTGGCCTGCTGGCGCGGCACCAGGATGAGGCGAGCCTCCTGGCGGGCGGTCAGAGCCTGATCCCGCTGCTGGCGATGCGGCTGGCGCGCCCCGCGGTGCTCATCGACATCAACGGCCTGGATGACCTGTCCGGGGTGTCCGTGACGGACGGCCGGGTGACGATCGGGGCGCTGACCCGGGAGTACATGGCTGAGGAATCCGGAACCGTCGCCGAGACGGTGCCGCTGCTCGCGGCCGCCCTGCCGCTGATCGGGCACGAGGCGATCCGCAGCCGGGGCACACTCGGCGGCAGCCTGGCGCACGCCGATCCGGCGGCCGAGCTGCCGGCCGTCGCGCGGGCCCTGGACGCCGAGTTCGTCGTGCGGAGCGAGTCTGGCCAGCGGGTGATCCCGGCGGCGGAGTGGTTCGAGGGGTACCTGACGACATCGCGCCGTCCCGAGGAGATCCTGGTCGAGGTGCGCTTCCCGGTGGCGGAGCCAGGCACTGGCGTCGCCTTCCAGGAGGTCGCCCGGCGTCATGGCGACTTCGCCATGGTCGGGCTAGCAGCGTCGCTGACCCTCGCCGATGGCACCATCACCGATGCCCGGCTAGCGTTTTCCGGCGTCGCCGACGTGCCAGTCCGGGCGGTCGAGGCGGAAAGCCTCCTGCTTAACCAGCAGCCGTCGGCCGAGCTGTTCGCGGAGGCGGCCCGCCGGGCGGCAGAGCAGCTCGATCCGCCTGCCGACCTGCACGGCTCGTCGGACTACCGGAAGAAGGTCGCGGCCGCCCTCGTCCGCCGCGGGCTCCAAGCGGCCGCCGACAACGCCCACGAGAGGCAGTGAACGATGATTGACATCACGGTGACGGTGAACGGAGCCCCGCGCAGCGGCTCGGTGGAGGCGCGCAGAACGCTGGCTGATTTCCTGCGCGACGACCTCGATCTCACCGGGACCCACGTCGGCTGCGAGCACGGTGTCTGCGGCGCGTGCACGGTCATCGTCGACGGCAGGCCGGTGCGCGGGTGCCTGATGCTGGCGGTCCAGGCCGCGGGCCACGAGGTAACGACGATCGAAGGGCTGTCGCCGGACGGCGTCCTGGGGCCGCTGCCCCAGGCGATGCGAGATTCGCACAGCTTCCAGTGCGGATTCTGCACCCCCGGATTCCTCATGCAGGCCACCGCTTTCCTCGGCGCCCATCCGGACGCCGGGGAGCAGGCGATCCGCGAGGCGCTGTCCGGCAACATCTGCCGGTGCACCGGCTACCAGAGCATCATCGACGGGGTTCTGCTGGCCGCCGAGCGGAACAGGGCCGACGTGGGGAGCGACGGATGACGCAGATCGCGGCTCAGCGCTATACCGGCTCCAGCGTCAAGCGGTCGGAAGACCTGCGCATCCTGGCCGGCGCGGGACGTTACATTGACGACGTCAAGCTGCCCGGGATGGTGCACGCGGCCTTCGTGCGCTCCCCGCTCGCCCACGGACGGGTCCTCGCGGTGGATGCGTCCGCCGCCCGCGCGCTGCCCGGTGTCATCGCGGTGCTCACCGGGGCGGACCTGGATGAAATGACGGTCCGCGGACCCGATCCGCTGCTGGCGATGATAGGCGGCGGCGGGCCCACGGCGGAGTACAGCCTGCTCGCAACGGATACGGTGCGCCTGGTCGGCGACCCCGTGGCGGTGGTGATCGCCGAGAACCGGTACCTGGCCGAGGACGGCTGCGAGCTGGTCGTGGTCGACTACGAGGATCTGCCGCCGGTCGTCAGCGCGGCGGCCGCCCTGGACGACGGCAGCCCGCCGGTGTTCGCCAACCTCGGCAACAACATCATCGGCCCGCATAAGCGGAGCGAGTTCGGCGACGTGGCCGGCGTGTTCGCCGCCGCCGACCGGATCGCCGAGTTTCACCTCGACGTGCACCGCCACCAGAACGTGCCGATGGAGGGGCGCGGCTGCGTGGCCAGTTACGACGCGGACTCGGGGATCTTGACCATGTACGCGGCGACGCAGGGCGTGCACATTACCCGGATGGGCGTGGCCGCGTGTCTCGGTATCGACCCCGGCCGGGTGCGCGTGCTTGCGGGCGATATCGGCGGTTCGTTCGGCTTGAAGATCGGCGCCTCCCGGGAGGAACTCGCGGTCGCGGCCGCGTCGCGCGCGCTCGGCCGCCCGGTCAAGTGGGTCGAGGACCGGAGCGAGAACCTGACCGTTTCCGGGCAGGCCCGCGAGGAGAGCTTCGATGTGCGGGCCGCTGTCAGCGGCAGCGGTGACCTGCTCGGGCTGGACGTCAGCATGGTGATCGACACCGGCGCGTACCCCGTCATGGGCACCATGGTCCCGTCGATCATCGAGGCGATGCTGCCCGGCCCGTACAAGCTCGCGGCGCTTGGCTTCGAGTCAACCGCCGTCGTCACCAACAAGGCGTCCTACGTCGCCTACCGCGGGCCGTGGGCGTCCGAAACGTTCGTGCGGGAACGCGTCCTCGACCTGGTCGCGAAGGACCTTGGTCTCGACCCGTTCGAGATACGGCTGCGCAACGTCGCCCCGCGGACCAGCCCGCCCGGCATGATGATCACCGGGCGTCCGCTGACCGGAGTCACCACCCGGGAGTCGCTGGAGCGCCTCGCCCAACTGGTAGACGTTCCCGCCTTCCGGCACCGCCAGGCCGCCGAGCGGGCCCGGGGCCGTTATCTGGGCATCGGGGTGGCCACCTTCATCGAGGCCGCCCCCGGCCCGCGGGCACCCGAAGGCTCGGGCGGTGCGCTGGGCCAGGAGTCCATGCGTCTTCGGCTGGCCGAAGACGGCATCGTCCTGCTGTTCACCGGCCAGATGCCGCACGGGCAAGGCCACCAGACCACCCTCGCCCAGATCGCCGCCGACGAGTTCGGCGTGCCCTTCGAGCAGGTCCGCGTCGTCGTCGGCGACAGTGCAGCCGTCCCCTTCGGTTTTACCGGCGGCAGCCGGTCAGCCACCATGACCGGCGGCGTCACCCTGCACGGCGCCCGGCAGTTGAAGGCCAAGGTGATCGACGTCGCGGCGCTCCTCCTCGAAGCCAGCGCCCTGGACCTCGAGATCGCCGACGGTCAGGTGCTGGTCCGCGGTGATCCCGATACCGCGATCTCGGTCGGCGAGGTGGCCCGGCAGGCCGCGTCGGGGCGCTTCGGGGCCGACGTCGACGCGAACCTCGAAGTCGAGGCCACGTTCGACGGCGGTGAGGGCGGATGGTCGGGCGGCAGCCACTGCGCCATCGTCGAGGTGGACGTGGAAACGGGACTCGTGAAGGTCGAGCGGTACGTCGCGGCCGAGGACTGCGGCGCCCTCATCAACCCCGCCGTCGTCGAGGGCCAGATCCGCGGCGGCATCGCCCAGGGCATCGGCGCCGTGCTCCTCGAACGGTCGGCCTACGACCAGGACGGCAACTACCAGTCGGCCACGTTCATGGACTACCTGCTGCCGACGGCCTGCGACATCCCCCGGATCGAGATCGAGCACCTGGAGACCGTGCCGCTCGACGCCGACGTCAACTTCCGCGGCGTCGGCGAGGGTGGCATGATCGTCGCGCCGCCGACCGTGGTGAGCGCGATCGAGGACGCGCTCGCGCCGTTCGGCGTGCGGATCTACGAGCAGCACCTGCCCCCGGCCCGCATCCTGGAGCTCATCGCCCAGCAAGCGTAGGCCTTTACAGCACCCTGATGGGATCTCCGCGCCGGACCGGCCCACCGGCGATGACCTCGGCGTAGACGCCGACCTCGGCGTTGTTGTGCTGGGCGGCGGTGCGCAGGATTCCGGAATCCTTGGGCAGGTCGCCCTGCGGAAGCGTGGTCATGACACAGCGGCCAGTCGCCATCGTCACTCGCAGGCGGACGTGCTCGCCAACGGCGATCTCGTGTCCCACCCAGTCGTTCTCGACGAAGCCGGTCGCGTCCGGCCCGGTGGCGACGATGATGTTCGGCCGGAACCGGCGGGGCTCGAACCTGCCCTCCGGATAGATGGACCGCAGCCGGTCGAGCGTCGCCGTGGTCACCAGGTGAACGACAGCCGCGTCGAAGAACGTCCCCGCGGGCAGGTCGAACGACGCCACCTCGTCGTCGTCGATCACGTACTCCTCGGCGGTCGCCTCCGCCAGCGCCGCGGACATGGTGACCTCGCGGGCGAGAGCCTCGGACAGCAGCTTCGGCAGATCGGCCTCGTCCGTGGTGGCAGACGCGCCGCCCGGCGTGGTGACCCGAACGGCGGGCAGGGCCAAGCCGGCGCGCGGCGGCTCCGTGTACGCGGCGCGGAAGTAGAGGAATCCCGGCCACTTGCGGGGGTTCTTGGCCCCCGCGACCTTTCCGGTCGCCCGGTCGATGACGGCGAACTGCCGGTCGCCAAGCAGTCCGCCCGCCGTGATGTCGGCGACGTTGAGCTCCTCCCCTTGCATCGATTTCACGGGATAACGCCACAGCGTGGCGACGGAGTACTCAACCTTTGCGCTCGTCATGTGTCCAGGGAACACCGACATGATGACGGCCGCAAGCGTCCGGCCGTCAGACGGCGTAAACACCTCATTAACCGCCGGCCATCGCCCCGACGATGAGGTAGGGCTCGATTCCGCCCACAACCGGCTCGGGCAGCGGGGTGTCGGGCGGCTCGTGGGACAGGTCGACCTCGCAGGCGAAGAACCGGATGAACGCGCGTCGCTGGCCGCCGCCGTGCGCGCGGATGGTCCCGCGCAGCGCCGGGTAGCGGGCCTCAAGCTCATCGAGCACCGACCGCTGCGTGACCGGTCCGACGATATCCAGGCGCACCTCGCCATCGATGCGGGCCAGGGCGCGCAGGTGCGAGGGCAGGATCACCCGGATCATGGCAGCGTCTGGACCTCGACCGACAGCACGGCGGGGAGATCGCGGACGATCGGCGCCCAGCTGTCGCCGGAGTCGGCCGAGGCGTAGATCTGGCCGCCGGTCGTGCCGAAGTAGACGCCGCAGGAGTCCAGCGAGTCCACGGCCATCGCGTCGCGCAGGACGTTGACGTAGCAGTGTTCCTGCGGCAGCCCCCTGGTCAGCGGCTCCCAGTCGTCGCCGCCGGTTCTGCTCCGGTACACTCGCAGCTTCCCCTCGGGCGGGAAGTGCTCGGCGTCGCTGGTGATCGGGACCACGTAGACCGTCTCCGGTTCGTGGGCGTGCACGTCGATCGGGAACCCGAAGTCGGTGGGCAGGTTCCCGCTGATCTCATGCCACGACTCGCCGCCGTCGTCGCTGCGCATCACGTCCCAGTGCTTCTGCATGAACAGGACCTGCGGCCGGGCCGGGTGCATCGCGATCCGGTGGACGCAGTGCCCGACCTCGGCGTCCGGGTCGGGGATGCCCTCGGACTTCAGGCCGCGGTTGATCGGGCGCCAACTCTCGCCTGCGTCGTCGGAACGGAACGCGCCCGCGGCGGAGATCGCGGCGAACATCCGGCCCGGCGCCGACGGGTCGAGCAGGATCGTGTGCAGGCACATCCCGCCCGCGCCGGGCTGCCACGACGAACCGGTGTCATGGCCGCGCAAAGCGGGCAGTTCCTGCCAGCTGTGGCCGCCGTCGGCCGACCTGAACAGCCCGGCGTCCTCGACTCCGGCCCAGACCGTGTCCGGGTCATCAAGCGACGGCTCGAGGTGCCAGACTCGCTCGAACTCCCAGGGATGGGGGGTGCCGTCGTACCACTGGTGGGTGCCGGGGATGCCGTCGTAGGCGAACTGGTTGCCCATCGGCTGCCAGGTCCTACCGCCGTCGTCGGAACGCTGGATCACCTGTCCCGACCAGCCGCTTGACTGCGACGCGTACAGCCGGTCCGGATCGGCGGGCGACCCCTTCAGGTGGTAGACCTCCCAGCCTGAAAAGTGCGGTCCGCTGACGTCCCACCGCTTGCGGTGCCCGTCCGAGGTCAGCACGAAGGCGCCCTTGCGCGTACCCGCTAGCACTCGCACTCCAGTCATCGCTACCACCCTTCGCCGTTACGCACGGACTATCACAGGCCGCCGACATTCTGACGGTGGAACGCCGGGAAATTCATCGCAGTGGACGCCAATCGACCGGAAAGTACCCGTTAGGACTGATACGGCAACGCTTCCGACTAGGAGCCAAGGCCGCAACCGCTAATTTACCGGCGCAATCATTAGTTGCGGCCGATTGCATTCGGCGGTGAATCCGCATCGTGAATGAAATAGCGCCCCGGTTTGGTACTGGCGTAACGGTGCCTGGAGTTCTACGTTGGCCGAAGGAGTGCGTCCTGTTCGCGAGGGAGGGAAATCGCGTGGCAGAGGTTACCGTCAGCGTCGATGGGGTGAAGTACTCGGATCACGTCGAGCCCCGGTTGCTGCTTGTTCACTATCTCAGGGAAGTCGTCGGCAAGACGGGCACGCCCGTCGGATGCGACACGTCGAACTGCGGCGCGTGCACCGTGCTGTTGAACGGAGAGTCGGTCAAGAGCTGCGCGGTCCTGACCGTGCAGGCCGATGGCGGTGAGGTCACCACGATCGAGGGCATGGCGACGGACGCCGGCCTGCACCCGCTGCAGCAGGCCTTCCACGAGGAGCACGCGCTTCAGTGCGGGTACTGCACGCCCGGGATGATCATGGCGGCGTCGGATCTGCTGCGGGAGAATCCGCACCCGAGCGACGAGGAGATCCGCGAGGGGCTCGAGGGCAACCTGTGCCGGTGCACGGGCTATGAAAACATCGTGCGCGCCGTGCGGCGCGCCGCCCAGGCGGGAGCGAGCGCGTGACTGCGGAGACCGAGACGGCCGCCGCGCCGACCGCAGAGTTCGGTCGCGCGCGGCTGCGCAAGGAAGACGAGCGGCTCATCACCGGCCAGACCAACTGGACCGACAACATCAGGCTGCCGGGCATGCTGCACGTGGCGTTCCTGCGGAGCCCGTACGCGCACGCCCGGATCACCTCGGTCAACGTCAGCGCCGCGCGGAGCGAGCCCGGGGTCATCGCGGCCTACTCCGGTGCGGACTTCGCCGCCGAGCAGGGCAGCCTGCCCTGCGCCTGGCCGGTCACGCCGGACATCGTCATCCCCGCTCACCCGCCGATGGCGGTCGACGAGGTGCGCTACGTCGGCGAGGCCGTCGCCTGCGTGGTGGCCCGCGACCGTTACGCCGCAGCCGACGCCCTGGCCGCCATCGAGATCGACTACGAGCCGCTCCCGCCGGTACTCGACATCAGGACCGCCCTGCAGGACGACTCGCCGAAGGTCCACGAGGCCGGCAACAAGAGCTTCGTCTGGCCCTTCGCGCAAGGTGATATGGAAGCGGCCTTCAGCGACGCGCCGGTGGTGCTTGAGCGGTACTACCGCCAGCAGCGGCTGATCCCGGCCGCGATGGAGCCGCGGTCGGTGGTCTGCTCGTGCGTCGGCGGGGAGTTCACGCTCTGGTCGGCGACCCAGATCCCGCACGTGCTGCGGGTGATGCTCGCCCTCGTCACTGGCATTCCGGAGCAGAACCTCCGGGTCATCGCGCCCGACGTCGGCGGCGGCTTCGGATCCAAGCTGCAGGTCACGGCAGAAGAGGTGCTGGCCGTCCTGATCGCCCGCAAGCTCGGCCGACCGGTCAAGTGGACCGAGACCCGCAGCGAAGGCAACATGACCGTGCATCACGGCCGCGACCAGTGGCAGAAGATCACGATCGCAGCCGACGCCGACGGCCGGATCCGCGGGCTCGACGTCGACCTGCTGGCCGACATGGGCGCCTACCTCATGCTGGTCACCCCCGGGGTGCCGCTGCTCGGGGCCTTCATGTATCCGGCCATTTACAAGATGGACGCCTACTCGTTCAAGTGCACCGGGGTCTTCACCACCAAGATGCCAACCGACGCCTACCGGGGCGCGGGGCGGCCCGAGGCCACCTTCGCCATCGAGCGGATCATGGACGAGCTGGCGGCGGAGCTTGCCCTCGACCCGCTCAAGCTGCGGGAGCGCAACTGGATCAAGCACGATGAGTTCCCGTACACGACCATCGCCGGCCTGACCTACGACTCGGGCAACTACGAGGCGGCCACGGCCAAGGCCAAGGAGCTGTTCGACTACGACGGGCTCCGGCTAGAGCAGCAGCGGCGGCGGACTAACAACGACCCCGTGCAGCTCGGCATCGGCGTGTCCACCTTCACCGAGATGTGCGGCCTGGCGCCCTCACGGGTGCTCGGCTCACTGGCCTACGGCGCCGGCGGCTGGGAGCAGGCGTCGATCCGGATGCTGCCCACCGGCAAGGTCGAGGTCGTCACCGGATCGAGCGCGCACGGACAGGGACACGAGACGGCGTGGAGCCAGATCGTGGCCGACCAGCTCGGCGTCCCGTTCGAGGACATCCGTGTCCTGCACGGCGACACCCAGGTCTCGCCGAAAGGCATGGACACCTACGGCTCGCGCTCCCTGGCCGTCGGCGGCATGGCCCTGGTCTCGGCCTGCGACAAGGTAGTCGAGAAGGCCAGGGTGATCGCGGCGGCGACGCTCGAGGCGTCGGCGGACGACCTGGAATGGGTACCGGGCCGTTTCGAGGTCCGCGGCGACCCGGATAAGAGGGTCACGATCGCCGAGATTGCGCTGGCCGCGTTCGCCGCGCACAATCTCCCCGACGGCGTGGAGCCGACCATCGACGCCGACGCCACCTACGATCCGGACAACTTCTCCTTCCCGCATGGCACTCACCTGTGCGCGACCGAAGTTGACACCGAGACCGGCTTCGTCACGATTCGCTCGTACGTCTGCGTCGACGACATCGGGACCGTGGTCAACCCGCTCATCGTCGAGGGCCAGGTCCATGGCGGTCTGGCGCAGGGCATCGCGCAGGCGCTGTACGAGGAGGCCGTCTACGACGACGAAGGCAACCTGGTCACCTCCACGCTGGCCGACTACCTGGTCCCGTCGGCCGCCGACCTGCCGTCCTATGTCACCGGCCGGACGGAGAGCCGGGCCGCTAACCGCCTCGGGGTCAAGGGCGTCGGCGAGGCGGGCACGATCGCATCGACGCCCGCCGTCGTCAACGCCATCATCGACGCGCTCCGTCCCTACGGCGTCAGCGACGTCACGATGCCGTGCACCCCCGAGCGGGTGTGGCGCGCCATCCAGGTTGCTCAGGGCAAACAGACGGGCAGCGCGGCCGAGCAGCACGCGGCCCGGCAGAGCGACCAGACCCAGGGCAACAGCCCGCAGGGCAGAGACGGAGGCGAGGCATGATCCCGGCCAAGTTCGACTACGTTCGCCCCGGCTCGCTGGCCGAGGCGGTCAGCGCCCTGGCGGGCGGCGGTGACGACGCAAAGGTGATCGCGGGTGGTCAGAGCCTGCTGCCGCTGCTGCGGCTGCGGCTCTCCTTCCCTGAACTGCTGGTCGATGTCGGCGGCCTCGACCAGCTGAGCGGGGTCACCGACGTCGGGGACGCACTGCTCATCGGCGCGCGGACTACGCACTACCAACTCGTCCACGACCCGCTCATCGCCGAGCACTGCGGCCTGCTGGCGGAGGCCGCCGCGACCGTGGCCGATCCCGCGGTCCGGCACCGCGGCACCCTCGGCGGCGCCCTGGCGCACTGCGACGCAGCCGGTGACCTGCCCGCCGTGGCCCTGGCGCTCGACGCCACCCTGATCGCGCAGGGGCCGGGCGGCGAGCGCGAGATCCCTGCCTCTGAATTCTTCGTGGACTACCTCACCTCGAGCCTGGGAACCGACGAGATCCTGACCGGCATCCGAGTGCCCAAGCTCGGACCAGGCTGGGGTTTCCGCTACGAGAAGTTCCACCGCACGGCGCAGTCGTGGGCGACCGTCGGCGTTGCCGCCCTCGTGCGCAGGTCCAACGGATCGGTCGCGGAGGCGAGGATCGGGCTCACGAACATGGGATCGGTGCCGGTTCGGGCCTCGGCGGCGGAAAGAGCCGCAGCCGGCGCGGACGCCAGCCGGGATGCGCTCCGCGCCGCCGCCGCACACGCGGACGAGGGCACGAATCCGCCTGCCGACCTGCACGGGGCGCCGGACTACCGGCGGCACCTGGCCCGCATCCTGACCGGGAGGGCGCTGGCCGCAGCCGCGGGAATCTGAGCCTGAGTCATGGCCATCGCTGCCGATCAGCGAGCTGACGACGAGCACGACGAACACGGCGAGAACCGGGCCACCGGCGAGCGGAGGCTGTCGCTGGCCGAAGGCCTGGTGGTGTGCCTCGTCAGCGAGGGGCCGACCTACGGCCTTACTCTGGCCGGGCAGCTAGCACCCGATGGCAGCCTCGGCCAGATCTGGTCGGTTCCCAAGGCGATGGTCTACGACACGCTGCAGCAGTTGGAGCTGCTTGGCCTGATCCGGATGACAGGAGAATTTCAGGCCAGCCGGGGCCGAGCTCGCTCGGTCTGCGAGATCACCCCGGCTGGCCGGGTGGCGGCGGAGGCCTGGCTGAACAGGCCGGTCGATCACGTCAGGGACGTCAGGTCTGAGCTGATGGTGAAGCTTGCGCTTCACGACCGGGTTCGAGCGCACGCTGGTCCTATGGCGGCATGAAGCGATGACGGCCACGGTGCAGTTCCTGACGGTTCTGGCAGCGCGCCGACGTCGGCCGCCGGCCCGTGTCAGCCGAGCGAGGCCAGCCCCATCAGGTCTACGCAGGTCCGGTCGTGAATCGTGACGAACACCATCAGCACGTTGTCGCATGACGGACACCGGACGACCGTGCCGGGCGCGTGCGCATAGACCGCAAGCTCGCCGACTTGGCGCGCGCTGCCGCAGCTTCCGCAGACGCTCACGGTGGTGGTCATCTCGGCGTCGAAGACCTCGCGCAGCAGGCCACCGATCGCGTTCCCGTCGACTGCATCCATCAGGTTCCCCCCGTTCCCCCGAACCGTTCGGTCTTCACGCGCTGCGGCTGGTAGCCGGACTGCACCAAGGCCTGCGAGGCTGCCTCGACGAAGCTGGTCGGACCGCACACGTAGGCAAGCGGCATCATGCTGGCCGACCACGCGACCTCCGCCAGCAGGCCCGCATCGACGCGCCGCGCGTATCCGGCCCAGCCCGGCGGCTGATGCCGGGTGAGCGTATGGATGACCTCGACGCCCTCGGCGGGCTTGTCCAGCTCGCC
The DNA here is from genome assembly GCA_963836195.1 of uncultured Actinomycetota bacterium. GTDB lineage: Bacteria > Actinomycetota > Actinomycetes > Streptosporangiales > Streptosporangiaceae > Trebonia. Next base: position 155,432 of record CAWIIX010000015.1, read on the forward strand.
GCGGTAGATGACGTCGTCCAGCGTTCGCGAGGAGTAGAGCAGCCGGACCGGGACGGTGCTGCCGGTGCGCTCGCGGTGCCGGAGGATGGACCGCAGCGGCACGATGCCCGAGCCGCCGGCCAGCAGCAGGAGCGGGCCGCCGTCCTCGGGCTCCCAGACGAAGTAACCGCCGATCGGCCCGCGTAGCTCAAGCTCGTCCCCGGCCCGAAGCTCGTCGGTGAGATAGGGCGAGACCTCGCCGTCGTCGAGCCGCTCGACGGTGAGCGCTACCGGCTCGCCGGGCGCCGATGCGATCGAGTAGGACCGCTCGGCCACGTAGCCGTCATCGTCGGTCAGCCGGATGTCCACATGCTGCCCGGCCTGATGGCCAGGCCAGTCCGGGACGTCCAGCATGATCGTGCGCACCGACGAGGTCTCGACCGATACCGCCAGCACCTTCGCGACCTGCCAGGTCAATCGCCCGCGTAGCGCTGTTCCCGCCATGGGTCTCCGTAGATGTGGTAGCCGTAGTTCTCCCAGAAGCCGGGGTCGTCGGTGTCCATGAACTCCAGGCTGCGCACCCACTTGGCGCTCTTCCAGAAGTACAGGTGCGGGACGAGCAGCCGCGCCGGACCGCCGTGCTCGGGCTCAAGCGGCTGGCCGTCGTAGCCGTAGGCCACCCACGCCTTGCCGCCGGTGAGGTCTTCCACCGGCAGGTTGGTCGTGTAGCCGCCGTCGCAGTGTGCCATCGCGAACGGGCCATCGTGCCCGGCCAGGTCGAGCAGCGTGTCGACGGACACGCCCTGCCAGGCCGTGTCGAGCTTGGTCCACTTCGTGACGCAGTGAATGTCGACCGTCACGTCCTCGCTCGGCAGGTCACGGAACTCCGCCCAGCTCCATGACTTCTGCCGCCCGGGACGGCCGACGGCGAAACTCCAGCGATCGAGGGGCGTGTGCGGGGTCGGGCCGGCCGACAGGACCGGGAAGTCCTTGGTCACGTACTGGCCCGGCGGGACCCGGCCCGCGTTCTCAGCCGAGTCTTGGCGCCTGCGGTGGAATCCGCGCGAAACAGGGCTCATAAATCCATCCTCCCGCACCGCCGGAATCGCCTGCAGTCGGGTCCCGGGAAAGGCGCGATGACGGGCGATAAAAGCCATCATCGCCTCTTTGTGAAGTCTCATTGTGACTACTGGCGGGTCGCCTCATGGCGTTACCCGGCCCCGGGATTATTCGGCGATAAAGTAGCGTCGCCGGGCGATTGATGCGGCCATCAAGGGGTCATGATCGGACGTCTGCACCATGTGGTCCTCGACTGCCCCGACCCCGCAGCCCTGGCCTCCTTCTACTCCGAAATGCTCGGACTGCCGCGTCCTCGCCCTCGGAGCGGTGAAGCTCGACGGCGAGGACGTCTACGCCGACCCGGCCGGTCACCCCTTCTGCCTCATCAGGCGGCCGGGATGGGCACCCCCGATTATCGCCTGACCGGCCCTCAGTCCGCGCCGCGCTGCAGGTCCCACGCTTTTTCGAGGGCATCCTCGATCGCCCCGGCGTCCCCGGCGGCAAGGTCGGCGACAACCATCATGTGCTTGGCCCACCGAGTCGGGACGCTGAAGGTCGCCGGGTGCTGCCGCAGGATCAGGTCGCGATAGTCGAAATCGGCTCGGATCACGATGTGCGCGTCGTCGAGCTGACGGGCGACCATCCGGCCGTGATACCGCCACTCGGCCAGCCCTTCCGGCGCGGTGCGGCGAACGCCGGCCAGGGCCCCGGCCAGCCGGGCTACGTCATCGATCTCCATCTACGCACCGCTGGTTTCTCGCTCAGGCGCCGAGCTCGGTCCTGACCGAGTAGATCTCGGGGAAGAACGTGAGGTCAAGCGCGCGGCGCAGGAAGGAGACGCCGGAGCTGCCGCCGGTCCCGGGCTTGAACCCGATGGTGCGCTGCACGGTGCGCAGGTGCCGGAACCGCCAGAACTGGAAGGCGTCCTCCAGGTCAACGAGGTCCTCGCAGGTGGCGTACTCCGACCAGTAGGTCGTGGTGTCCTCGTAGATCGTCTTGTAGACCGCGACGAGCTCGGGCGTCTCTACCCACGCCTGGCTGACGTCCCGCTCGAGAACCCGCTGCGGCACCGGGTGGCCGTGGCGGGCAAGGTAGCGCAGGAACGCGTCGTAGACGGTGGGCGCCCGCAGCGTCTCCGCCAGCATCGCCTGGGCCTCGGGCCTGGACCTGAAGACGGCGAGGAGCGCTTCGTTCTTATTGCCGAGGATGAACTCCACCGCGCGGTACTGATACGACTGGAAGCCCGAGGAGTTCCCCAGCACACCGCGGAACTCCGCGTACTCGCTCGGCGTCAGGGTCGCGAGCACCGACCACTGGTCGGTGAGCGTTCGGAAAATGTGCTTCACCCGGGACAGGCCCTTGCGCGCGCGGCTGACGTCGTCGGCGTCGAGGTTCTCCCGCACGCCGGCCAGCTCGTGCAGCACCAGCTTGAGCCAGAGCTCGCTGGTCTGGTGCTGGATGATGAACAGCGGCTCGTCGTGGTGGTCGCTGATCGGGTGCTGCGCGGAAAGCAGCGTGTCCAGGTCCAGATAGCCGGCGTAGTCCGTGCTCTGGCTGAAGTCGGTCTTGATGCCCTCCTCCAGGGCGCGGACGCCGTTCTCGATCGACATGGGTTCCCCTCCTCGCGTCGCCGTCCGCTGCCACTACGCAACGTCAAGGGACCAGGCTAGTCCTCCGGCAGTCCTGTCACGGACGGTCACCGACGGGGCCTGCCGCCGACGGGCCGACGCAGGGTACTACGAAACGTAGTACCGTGTCATCTGTGAACGGTGCCGTCCCAACGACGATCATTGTGGTCGGTCTCGCCCTGGCCGCTTACGCGTTGCTGACGACTGCCCGCAACCGGCGCGTGGGCCTTGGCCTTCTCATCGCCATCGGCGTCCTCGAGATCCTGCTCCTTGTCCTCGTCGGCCTGATCGTGGCCCAGCTGGCCGGGGGCGGGCGCCCGGCCAGCACGACGATGCTCGTCGGCTACTTGATCGCGATGCCGCTGGTCCCGGTAGTGGCCGGGTTCTGGGGGGCGATGGAGCGATCACGCTGGGGGCCGGCCGTTTACGCGGTGGCCGGGCTGGCCGCGGCCATCCTGATGGTCCGGCTCCATGAGATCTGGGCGGTCATTCATGTCTGAGCCCACGGCATCGTCCGAGCCGGTGACGTCGCCGCCGGAGTCGACCAAGACGGGCCCCGGCCGGCTGCTGGTCGCGGTCTACGGTCTGTTCGCCCTCTCCGCCTGCGCCCGGGCCGGGACGCAGATCGTGACGGAGTTCAGCCGGGCCCCGGCCGCGTACGTGCTGTCGGCGTTGGCCGGCGTGGTCTACATCGTCGCCACGGTCAGCCTCGTCAACGGCAGTCGGACCGCGCGCCGGATCGCCGTCCTGTCTTGCTCGGTGGAGCTGGCCGGCGTGCTGGTGGTCGGCAGCTGGAGCGTCCTTGACCCGGCCAGCTTCCCCGATGCCACCGTGTGGTCCACCTATGGCGTCGGCTACGGCTTCGTCCCGCTCGTGCTGCCCGTATTCGGCCTGCTCTGGCTGCGGCGGGTGAGCAAGCGAGCTCTGGCCGCGCCTGCGACCGTGGCCGCAGCGGGAGTCGCGAGCGATCGGCGGGCGGTAAACCAGGGCCGACCCTGAGCGGGAGCGGGTCGCTGCGGCGGATACGCCTCAGCTCGGGTGTCAGCAGAACGAGCACGGGCAGGGCGGCCACGAGGGCGCCGGCCACGGCCAGGACGGCGGTCAGGCCGAAGGCGGCGGCGGCCGGGCCCGCAACGGCGGTCGCGACCGGGGTGAGGGCGACGCCGCCGAGCGCGTCGTAGGACGCGATGCGGGACAGCTTCTCCGGCGGTATCTCCTGCTGCAGCGTCGTCGCCCAGCAGACGGTGAACACCTCCAGGCTTCCGCCCGCCGCCAGCGCCGCGCCGACATCCAGGGGAACCGGCAGCGGCACCGCGAGCGCGAACAGCAGCAGCGAATAGGCCGGGATGGACAGCATGCCGGCGACCAGCAGGCGGTCCGGGCGGTAGCGCGTCATGACCAGGCCGCCGGCCACGGCGCCGACCGCGTACGCAGCGGTGATGAAGCCCCAGCTCCGCGCGCCGCCGAGGTCCGCGTGCGCCGTCAGCGGCCCGAGCACCTGCATGGCGGCCGCGTAGATCCCGGTCACGACCGTGAACTGAGCCACCACCGCCCAGAGCCAGCGGCGCGACGAGAACTCCCGCCAGCCGTCACGGAGATCGGCGAAGGCGCTTGCCGTCTGCCCGCGCGGCTGGCGCTGGAAACGCATGCCCGCCCGGAGGACTGCGGCGGCGGCGAACGTGGCCGCATCGGCCGCCAGGGCCCACCCGGGTCCGGCCAGACCGGTCAGGATGCCGCCGAGCGCCGCGCCGCCGATCGAGGCGGCGTTGCGCCCCGTCCGGAACAGCGCGTTCGCCTCGGCCAGCTGGCTCGACGGCACGGTCTGCGGAAGCAGGCCCTGCGCGGCCGGATAGGAGAAGCCGAAGCCCGCGCCGCCGGCGGCGGCCGCGGCCGCGAGCTGCCAGACCCGCGCCTGACCGGTGAGGAGGAGCGCCGCTGCGACGCCCTGGGCCATGGCCTGCAGCGCCTCGGCCGCCATCATCACCTGATGACGGGGCGCGCGGTCGGCGATGGTACCGCCGAGGAGCAGGGTGGCGATCGCGGCGATCAACTCGGCGGCGGCGACGTAGCCGACATCGCCGGCCGACCCGCCGCATCGCAGCACCGCGAACGGCATTGCCACGGCGGCGATCTGCGATCCGCCCACGGAGATGACACTGCAGGCGCTCAGCAGCCGGAAGTTGCGGCTGCCGAGCGGTCCGCGGAGCAATGTCGTCCCCATCTAACGTACGGAATCTACATTCTGTACGTTACTTGAGAAATGTAAGAAACGTACGTACCCTGGCCCGGTGACCAGTGAGATTCCAGTGACCCAGGCCAGGGACGAGCTCGCCGACCTCGTCAGCAGGGTCGCCTACGGGCACGAGCGGATCATCCTGACCAGGCACTCCAAGCCAGTGGCGTGCCTCGTCTCACCCGAGGACCTGGCTCGCCTGGAAGCGGCCGAGCGGGAAGCCCCCGCCGTGTACCCGGCAACCGCGGCCCCGGCGGAGGGCACGCCACCGCAGCGGTCCGGAACGCCGGGGCTGATGCCGGTCGCGGCTGAGTACCGGGCGCCGGGCGACGGCGGTCACGGCTCTCCGGCCCGGCCGGGATCGTGAATATTCTGGGACGGCGGGCCGGCCAGCCAGTCGCTCACGTCGGCCGCGACCTCGGGGTCGAGGTGCTGCGGGGCCGCGAGCTCGGCCGGGCCGGACGGCCCGGTCCCGGGGAAGAAGAAGTGGTTGTCGACCGGGTAGACGCGGAACGCCACGTCCGGACGCTGGTCGAGGCCGGCCTGCCAGCGGCTGAGGTCGTCGGCCACCGTCACCTGGTAGTCACGGCCGCCCTGGAGGATGAGCATCGGCTGGCGCAGGCCGGCCGCGACCGCCACCGGGTCGTAGCCGCGCAGGTCGAGCCAGTACGGCGCGGGCACGCCGAACGGCAGTTCGGCGTCCGGGGTCTGCGGTGACAGGTCGGGGCTGTCGACCCGCCTCGCCTGGGCGGTCAGCGCGTCGATGCCGGGCTGGGCGGCAGCGGCGGTGGCGGGGGCGAGGGAGGCCAGGTAGCTGATCTGGCGGACCGCCGCCCACTGCAGCGGCTGGACGCCGCCGGCCAGCAGGACCAGCCCGGCGACCGACGGCTCGGCGGCGGCGACGCGAGGCGCGACGGTGCCGCCGAGGCTGTGGCCGGCCACGAACACGCGGGCGGCGTCGACGGCGGGGTGCGCCTGGAGCAGGGCGATGGCGGCGAGGGCGTCGGGAAGGTACTCGTCCGCCACGGTGAAGGCCCGGTTCGCGCGGACCAGGTCGGGGTGCGCGTGGGTCACCTTGTCGAACCGGAGCACGGCGACACCGCGGCTGGCGAGGCCCCAGGCGAGGTCCTTGAGCGGCTTGCTCCGGCCGATGCTGCCGTCCCGGTCCTCCGGTCCCGAGCCGCCGAGGATCACCAGCCCCGGGAGCAGGCCGGACTGAGGCTGGCGGGGCAGGCTGAGCGTGCCCGGCACGGCCAGCGGCCCCGAGCCGAGCGTTACCTCGTGGTCGTCGAAACGCAAAGGGTCGGCGTAGCCGGGCGGTTCCCACGGCGCGGCCGCCTGGCCGTCGCCGGCCGGCGCGAGCTGGATCCCGGTCAGCTGGCCGTCCCTGGTCAGGTACACCGCGAGCGTCTGCCGGCCGCGCTCGAAGGTCACCGGGACCTGCACGGTGATCATGGCGCCGTCGGCCTGGTCGCTGGCCGGGGCGCCGACCGCGGTGAGCTGACCGCGTTCCGCCAGCTCGGCCTCCCACGCGGCCCGCAGCCCGTCGGCGGTGACCATCGGGCGCAGCCCCGGGGTGAACAGCTCGCGGATCTGGTCGAACTGCCCGGCCCGGGCGAGCTCGACCACGGCCAGCGCGCGGGCCTCGGGCGTTACCGGGGGCGCTTCCGGTTCAGTGGGGGTCACGGGGTCTCCTTGGTGGAACCAGATTCTTCGGGGGCGGGCAGCATGACGGTGTAGAGCATCCGCCGTCGGCGGCCGCCGCCGGGGGCGTTGGCAAGCCGGGGCAGGCTGATCGCGGCGAGATCGCGCTGGTAGTCGGCCAGCTCCGCGTCGGTCAGCCACATCGCCGCGACCCGGTAGCCGGCCCCGTCCCTGGCCGGGCTCGGCCGGCTCGGTGGCGAGGTAGCGGTCGAAGTCGCCCAGCAACCCGGCCACGTAGGCGAGGAACGCGCTGCCGTGCTCTTCCAGGCTCATCGCGGCGACCTCGCCCGGCTGTATCTGCGCGGCGAGCAGCCGGAGCATGTAGGTCCGCTCGGTGATGCCGCGGACCCGCCGCTCGGACACCACGTGCAGCACCCCGGCCTCGGCGAGGCGGCCCACGTGCCGGTAGACGCTGGCGGCGGGCACGTCCGGCAGCTCGGCGGCGAGCTGGCGGGTGGTGAGCGCCCGGTCGCCGAGGAACGCCTTGACAATGCGCAGCCGCACCGGGTGCAGGAGCAGGTCAGCGCTAGCCACCTCCCGAGCCTAGCCCAATTAATCCATTAATGCTAACGTTCTCAGTAATGGATCATTGACAAAAGGGGATGACGGACGTGGCTGACCTGCGCATTGACGGCAACCAGCTGGTGCTGCACCTGTCCGCGGCGGAAAAGGTCGAGGGCGTGCACGGCGACCTGCGCGCGCCGCTGTCGGCCGTGCGCGGGATCGCGGTCCTCGACGACGCCCACGGTCCGGTCGGCATCACGGCCGGGATCAAGATCGGCACCCGCATCCCCGGCGTCATCGAGGTCGGCGTGGTCCAGGGCGCCACCAGGCGGCTCTTCGCCGCCGTCCATCACAACACCCCCCGCGGCCTGCGGATTCGGTTCCACGGGACTGCCTACGACGAGTGGATCGTCGGCTGCGCCGACCCCGAGGCGGTCGCGGCCGGACTCGGCCTCCCGGTCTAGGCGTCGAGCAGACTCAGGTCGTCGGGAGAGAGGCGGAGCGCGGCCGCCGCCACGTTCTCCTCGAGGTGGGAGACGTTGCCGGTGCCGGGGATGGCGAGGACGTTCGGGGCCTGGTGGAGGGTCCACGCCAGCCGGATCTGGGCCACGGTCGCGCCGCGGCGGCCCGCCACCGCCAGCAGCGGTTCGGGCTCGGGCGGCCGCCGCCCGGACTGCCGGGACGGGCCCGCGATCGCGAAGAACGGAACGAACGCGATGCCCCGCTCGGCGCAGGCGCGCAGCACCGGGTCATGCTCGCGCAGGTCGAAGCCGTACCGGTTCTGCACGCAGACGACCGGCGCGATCATCAGCGCCTCAGTCAGCTGGTCGACGGTGACGTCGGAGACGCCGAGGTGGCGGATCAGGCCGGCCTGGCGGAGCTCGGCCAGCGCGCCGAAGTGCTCGGCGATCGACTCCTGGTCCGCGCGGCGGCGCAGGTTCACCACGTCCAGATGGTCGCGGCCGAGCTGCCGCAGGTTCTCCTCGACCTGGCCGCGCAGCTGGTCCGGGCGGGCCGAGTGCCATTCGCCCCAGCTGTCCCGGCCCGGGCCGACCTTGGTGGTGATCACCAGGTCGGCCGGGTACGGCCCGAGGGCCGTGTTGATCAGCTCGTTGGCCGAGCGCAGAGGCGAGAAGTAGAACGCGGCCGTGTCGATGTGGTTGACGCCGAGCTCGACCGCGCGGCGCAGCACCGCGATCGACTCGCCCCGGTCGCTGGGCGAGCCGCCCTTCGCGAACGGCTGGCTGCCGGTCAGCCGCATCGCGCCGAAACCGAGCCGGTTGACGGTGAGGTCGCCCAACCGCCAGGTGCCTGCGGCCGCCGCCGCGGGCTGTGAATTCACCCGGGCAACGCTACCCCGGCGAAGCGGACGCGCAGGCGGACTGGGGAACCACGGGTCCGTTCGATAGAAGAGCTCTTGATTCACTGCTTTTCCGCGGTCCCCAGCCGCCGCCGCACCTCGTCCCAGTCCAGCGGCACCTCACCCCCGCAGATCGGGAAGAACTCGAACTGGCTCGGCCCCATGTGCGGCTGCAGCCCCTTGGTGAGCTGCCGGTGCGGGTCGGCGGCGGCGAAGCGGGACAGGCTCTGCTCGTCTTCCCAGACCGAGAAGGTCCAGAACGTCTTGCGAGCCGGCTGGGCGTCGAGGGCGTAGCCGACCAGGCCGGGCGCGGCCGCCAGCTGGCCGCGGATCCGCATCGCGTCGAGCAGGAATCCGGGAACGCTGCGGTGGGCGCGCAGCGGCAGCCGCGAGGCCATCGCCACGTACTGCCGCCCCGGGTCGACCGCCTGAAATTCCTTCCACGGCAGCGCGGGCATATCGGTTCGCCTCCGGAGGCTAGGGGGCCAAGGGCTAGGGCTGGTAGGAGCCGGGCTCCCAGGCCCGGGTGGCGACGCCGACCGCGTTCCACGCGTTGATCATCACGATGAGGCTGATCAGGGCCGCGACCTCCTGCTCGCTGTACTCGGCGGCGACGGCGGCGTAGGCGTCGTCGGGGACGTGGGTGTCGGCCAGCATCGTCACCGTCTCGGCGAACGCCAGCGCCGCCCGCTCCCGGTCGGTGAAGAACGGCGTGTCCCGCCAGGCCGGCAGCGCGTAGATCCGCTGCTCGGTCTCGCCGATCGCGCGCGCGTCCTTGGTGTGCATGTCGATGCAGTAGGCGCAGCCGTTGAGCTGGGAGGCGCGGATCCTGACGAGCTCGCGGACCCGAGGGTCGATGCCCGCGAGGTCGAGCTCCTTGGTCGCCGCCCGGTCCATCTGGATCATGGCGCGGAGAAACCCCGGCGCGCGGCTCCCGAACGGAAGTCGGCCGGTCCGCGGGGCGGAGTGTTGGCGGATATCGTCGGTCGTAGTCACGTAAGCGACGCTAACCGTTCAAAGCGGCCCGGAGTAAGGTCCAATTCTATGTCGGAAACGTGGGCCAATGGTCTCGATCTTCACCTGGACGTGTCCGGAACCCGGGTGCGCTCGAGGCTGGAGGCCGCGCTCCGCGACTCGATCAGGTCCGGCCGCCTGGCCGAGGGCGCGCGGCTGCCGTCCTCCCGTACCCTCGCGGCCGACCTCGGCATCGCCCGCAACACCGTCGCCGAGGTCTACACCCAGCTGACCGCCGAAGGCTGGCTGACCGCCCGCGGCGGGTCGGGCACCACCGTCGCGCCGTTGCGCGGCCCGGCCCCGGACCCCGGTCCGGAGGCGGCCGAGGCGGCCGCCCATCCGCGCTACGACCTGTGGCCGGGGGAGCCCGACCTGTCCGCGTTCCCGCGGGGCGAGTGGCTGACGGCGGCGCGCAAGGCGATCGCCGACGCCCCCGACGCGGTCTTCGGCTACGGGGACTCGCGCGGCCTGCCCGCTCTGCGCGGCGCGCTGGCGGAGTACCTCGCCCGCACCCGCGGCGTGGTCACCACCCCCGGCGGGGAGAACATCGTGATCTGCTCCGGCTTCGCGCACGGCCTGGAGTTGACCTGCCGGGCGCTGCGCGCGGCCGGGGCCGGCACGGTGGCGGTGGAGGAGTACGGCCATCCGGGGCACCGCGACATCATCGCCCGGCAGGGGCTGAACACCCGGCTGCTCCCGCTCGACGCCGGCGGCGCCGACATCGACGCGGCCGGCGGCGCCGACGCGGTCGTGCTCACCCCCGCGCACCAGTTCCCGCTGGGCATGACGCTGGCGCCGGACCGCCGCCGGTCGTTCGCGGAGTGGGGCGGGATCGTGATCGAGGACGACTACGACGGCGAGTTCCGCTACGACCGGCAGCCGGTTGGCGCCATGCAGGCGCTGGCGCCGGACCGGGTCGTCTACTGCGGGACGGCGAGCAAGAGCCTGGCCCCCGGCGTGCGCCTGGCCTGGCTCGTCGTCCCCCCGTCGCTGCTCGACGGGGTGCGGGCCTGCCTCACCGGCGGCCCGTCGGCGCTGGACCAGCTCACGCTGGCCGAATTCGTCACCTCGGGCGGGTACGACCGGCAGATCCGCCGCGCCCGGCTGGTCTACCGGCACCGCCGCGACCGGCTGATCTCGGCCCTCGACCCGCTCGGGCTCCGGGTCGGCGGCATCGCGGCCGGCCTGCACGTCCTCGTCGACCTTCCCGCGACGACGGCCGAGACGCAGGCCGTCACCCGGGGCGGTCAGCACGGGCTCGCCCTGAGCGGGCTCGGCTGGTACGACCTCGCCCACGACGCCGCCCGGGCAGGCCTGGTCATCGGCTACGCCCGGCCGCCCGAGCACGCCTACACGACCGCGATCGCCCGGCTGTGCGCGGTGCTGACGCCGTAGTATGCGGCCATGGGCGTCAACCAGCGAGCGCAGATCCGGATGAGCGATGACGAGGTGACCGCGTTCCTGAACCAGTCCCGGACGGCCACCGTCGCCACGATCGGACCCGGCGGCTTCCCGCACCTGGTGGCGATGTGGTACGGCCTCAGCCCCGACGGACAGGTGGTGTTCGAGACCAAGGCCAAGTCGCAGAAGGTGGTCAACCTCCGCCGCGACCTCGCGATCAGCTGCTCGGTCGAGGCGGGGGAGACCTACGACCAACTCCGCGGCGTGGCCATCGAGGGCACGGCCGCGATCATCGACGACACTGCGGACGAGCGGTACTGGGCGGCGGCGGTGAGCATCTTCGAGCGGTACCAGGGGCCCTACACCGAGGACCTGCGGCCGTTCCTCGAGCAGATGATGAACAAGCGGGTCGTCGTCGCGATCGTTCCCGCCCGGGTCCGGTCCTGGGACCACCGCAAGCTGGGGCTGGACGCGATGCCGGTCGCCGGCTCGACCGCGCGCTACCGCTAGGACCGCCCACTACCGCTAGGACAGGGCAGCGAGCCAGCCCAGCGCCTCGGGCGCGCTGTCGAGCACGGTGATGTGGCCCGCGTCGGGGACGACGCGCGATTCGGCCTGCCGGCAGCGAGCCGCGAGCCACGCGCCGTGCGCGGACGGCACCATCTTGTCCTTCGCCCCGTGCATGATGAGGACCGGAACCTCGATCGCGTCCGGCCGGAACCCCCACGGCCGGACCGCGGCCAGGGTGTCCTCGAGGTAGCCCTCGTTCCCCTGCTCCATGGCCTGGCCGGCCACCCCCGCCAGCCACGACCAGCCGCCGCCGAGCGCGGCCAGGTCGTCGGCGGTGAAGAAGGCGGTCATCGGCTCGGGCTCGGCCTGCGCCCAGTGCGCCTCGAGCGCGGCGCGCCCGCCCGCCGCGGCCCGGTTCTCGGCCGCGATCCCCGGCGACCAGCCCGCGAACCAGTCCAGCCCGTCGGCGTCGAACGGCGCCGGCGCGGACACGCTCACCGCCGCGATGACGCGCTCGGGCAGCAGCGCGGCGCAGGCCAGCGCGTGCGGGCCGCCGCCGGAATGGCCGAGCACGGCGAACCGGCCGATGCCGAGCGCGTCCGCGACCGCGGCCACGTCGGCGGCGGCGGAGCCGACGGCCCGGCCGTCGTCCGGATCCGAGCCGCCGTAACCGGGCCGGTCGTAGGAGACCCAGCCCAGGCCGTTCGCCTCCGCCGCCGCGAACAGCGGCACGGGCGGCGAACCGACGTTGGGCGAGCCGTGCAGCCAGAACACCGCGCGGGTGTCGCGGGCATCGCGGGTGTCGTAGGCGTGCAGGGTGCGGCCGTCGGCTAGGCGGATGTCAGCCTCGGTGACCATGCCCGCGAGTCTACGGCCGTCGCGGCCGACTTCTTAGCAAAGCATTACGTGCTCGCGAGACGCCGAACCGTTCCTGGCCCCGACCCGTATCAAGGAACGTAAAGGGAGGGAGCGCTATGAGTTATCCGGACAGCCGTTATTCAGGCGGTCGGCCGGGGACGTGGCCTGAGCATCCTTCTGGCCCGCTGCCCTCGGTGCCGCCCGCCTGGCCGCCCGCGCCGCCCGGATCTGTCCAGCCCGGCCGGCGATCGCCTCGCCTGTCCGGGCCGATCCGCACCGGGTCGGCTCCGACCGGGCCGTTTCCCGCCGCGCCGCCGCCCCCCGCGCCGCCCCCACCCGGGCCGCATCCGTCCGGCCCGATGCCGACGCAGTGGGCCGCCCCCCGGCCGCCGGCCGCGTCGTCGGCCCGGCCGCTCCGGCCCGGCCGGGGGATCGCCCGGATGGTGCTGCCGGTGCTGGTGCTGTCCCTCATCACCCTCGGCGCGGCGGTCGTCATCGCCCTGTGGTGGCGTAGCACCCCCCGGCCGACCACCACCGGCGCCCTGCATCACCTCGGCCGGCGACGTGCTCGGCCTGCTCGCCGGGTACGGGTTCGTTGTCCTGGTCGCGCTGATGGCCCGGCTGCCGCCGCTGGAGAAGGGCATCGGCACCGACCGGCTCGCCCGCTGGCACGCGATGGGCGGCCGCTACGTCATCACCCTGGTCTCCTTCCATGTCCCGCTCATCGTCTGGGGCTACGCGGTCTCCGCCCACGTGAAGGTGACGAGCGAAACCGGCACGCTGCTGACGACGTACCCGGACGTGCTGATGGCGACCGTCGCCTGGTTCGTGCTGCTCGGCGTGGCCGCCTTCTCGGCCCGGGCCGCGCGCCGCCGCCTCAAGTACGAGACCTGGTATTACGCCCACCTGTACACCTACCTGGCGATCGCGCTGGCGTTCAGCCACCAGTTCGCCGACGGCCCCGCGTTCCGCTCCGACCACACCGCCCGGGAGGCCTGGTCGGCCCTGTACGCGACGGTCGCCGCGCTGATCATCTGGTACCGGGTGATCACCCCGCTGCTCAAGTCCGCCCGGCACCAGTTCACCGTGCAGTCGGTCCGACCGGAGGCGCCCGGCATCGTGTCGGTCTTCATCACCGGCCGCAATCTCGACCGGCTGCGGGCGGAGCCGGGGCAGTTCTTCCGGTGGCGGTTCCTCACCCGCGAGCTGTGGTGGCAGTCGCACCCCTACTCGCTGTCGGCGATGCCGTCGCCCGACCAGATGCGGATCACCGTCAAGGACAACGGCGACCACAGCGGCTCGCTGGCCGACCTGGCGCCGGGCACCCGGGTCTTCGCCGAGGGGCCGTACGGGGCGTTCACGCCGGCGCTGACCGGCCGACGGGTGCTGTTCATCGCCGGCGGGGTCGGCATCACCCCGATCCGGGCGATGTTCGCCGCGCTGCCGAGGCGGATGTCGGGCGGCATCATCCTCCTCTACCGCGCCAGCCACCCCCGCGACGTCGTCTTCAGCCGCGAGCTGAACGCGATCGCGACCGATCGGCAGGCCGCCCTGCGCTACCTGATCGGCTCGCGCGAGGAGCTCGGCTACGACCCCCTCGGCACCGAGAACCTGCAGCAGGCCATCCCCGGCCTGCACCGGTACGAGGCGTACGTGTGCGGGCCGCCCGGCATGACCCAGACGGCAGTGGCCGCGCTGCGGGCGGCGGGGATACCGTCGCGCCGCATCCACCACGAGTCGTTCGATTTCTGACCCCGCCAGATCCCACCCCGACCCCGCCCGATCCCGCCCCGACCCCGCCCGACCCGACCGGCCCCGCCCCTGGAGGTCTCATGCGCCGCGCCATCCTGACCCTCGGCAGCACCGCCGCCGGGCTCGCCGCGCTGCTTTCGTTCAAGACCCACACGTCGGCGGCGGACGTCGCCGACCCGGCCGCCTCCCCGGCCGCGACGTTCGCTACCGGCGCGCCCACCGCGCCGGTCACGCCGACGACGAAGCCGAAGGCGCGGGCGACCTCGACCGCCTCGGCGAAGGCGAAGGCGACCATGAGGGCCGGCTCCGGCGGGATGACCGCGACCCGCACCATCACCGGCGCGGTCGAGACCACCATGTACGGCCCGATGCAGGTCAAGGTCACCCTCGAGGGGCAGAAGATCACCAACGTGGCCGTCGTCCAGGAGACCAACGACGGCCAGGAGAGCCAGTCGATCGACGCGTTCTCCATCCCCAAGCTGACCGCGGAGACCCTCGCCGCGCAGAGCGCCCGGATCGATACGGTGAGCGGCGCGACCACCACCAGCACGGGCTACATCGGCTCCCTGCAGAGCGCCCTCGACCAGGCCAACGCCTGACACCGATCAAATCAAGATCTTCATCTCGAACGGACCCTGCATGGCTGCGGTCAGCCCGCTTTCCCCGACGGCCGCGTGGAGAGCGTGACCCGGTCATGCCAGGATGCTGGGATGGCTGAAGAGCGCTTTGATCTCGTGGTCCGCAACGGGTCCGTCGTCACCCCCGGCCGCCAGGAAGTCGCCGACATCGGCGTCAGGGACGGCCGCATCGCGCAGCTCGGCGGCGCGATGACGGGGGAGGAGGAACTCGACGCCCGCGGGCTGCTCGTCATCCCCGGCGGCATCGACGCGCACGTTCACCTGATCACCCCGGCGCTGGTGAAGGCGTTCCCTGACGAGCCGATCTGGGTGGACGACTTCTGGAGCGGGTCGCTCGCCGCCTTCGCGGGCGGCATCACCACCATCGCCAACATGACGTTCGCGCTCGAGGGCCAGACGATGACGGAGGCGGTCGCGCGGGAGATGGCCGAGGCGGCCGCCGAGGCGGCGGTGGACTGGTTCCTGCACCCGGTGCTGGCGGGACTGGGAGAGGGCACCGCCGCCGAGATCGCGGCGCTGGCCGCCGACGGGCACACCAGCCTGAAGGTGTTCCTGTCCAACCCGGACTTCGCGGCCGGGACGCCGGGCCTGGCCGACGCGATCGCGGCGGCCGGGCGGGCCGGCGCGCTGACGCTGGTGCACTGCGAGGACGCCGGGATGCTCGCGCACGCGGGCCACGCGCTGATCGAATCGGGACGCGGGGCGGTGCGGAACTTCCCCGAGGCGCGCCCGGTCAGCGCCGAGGTCGAGGCGGTGGAGCAGGCGATCGCCCTGTGCCGCCTGACCGGCGCGCCGATCTACATCGTCCACCTGTCCTCGGCCGCCGCCCTCGGCCGCTGCCGGGAGGCCCGCGCGGCCGGGCTGCCGGTCTACGTCGAGACCAGGCCGCTGTACCTGCACCTGACCCGGGAACGTTTCGCCGAGCCGGACGCGGCTAAGTACGTCGGCGCGCCGCCCCTGCGGGACCAGTCGGACCGGGACGCGCTGTGGCGCGGTCTGGCCGACGGCGACATCGACACCGTCTGCAGCGACCACGCGCCGTGGACGCTGGCCGACAAGCTCGACCCCGAGCTCAACGCGGTCAACGCCCGGCAGGGCGTCGCCGACCTGGAGACGCTGATGCCGATGCTGTTCTCCGAGGGCGTCGATCACCGGGCGGATCACGCTCGACCGGTTCGTGGAGCTGACCTCGACCAACGCCGCCCGCCGGTTCGGCCTGTACCCGCGCAAGGGCGCGATCGCGGTCGGATCAGACGCCGACCTCGCGCTGTGGGACCCCGATGAGCGGCGGACCATCGACGGAGCGCAGATGCAGTCCCGGGCCGACTACTCGCCCTACGACGGCTGGACGGTGCGGGGCTGGCCCCGGCACGTGATCCGCCGCGGCCAGACCGTGCTCTCCGACGGCGTCTCGCTGGCCCAGCCCGGGCAGGGCCAGTGGCTCCGCCGGAACGCCGATGCCCCATCATGCCGTCCGGATAAGGGTTTCCGTCCTCGGTCGGGTCGGTCGTAGAATCCTCGCCCATGGCGTCACTTGCTGTCCCTCCGCTGTCCGGCACGCTGGTGCGGGTCGAGCCGTTGTCGGCCGCCCACGTGCCCGACCTGACCGAGGCGGCGGAGGAGAACCGCGGCTCCTACCGGTTCACCTGGGTTCCGCGCGCCGCCGAGGTGGCCGGCTACGTGCGCGAGCAGCAGGAACGCGTCGGCCTGACGCCGTTCGCGCAGATCAGGCTGGCCGACGGGAAGGCCGTCGGCTGCACCGCGTACTGGGACCAGCGGACCTGGGCCGATTCCGACCGGCTGCGGGCGATCGAGATCGGCTTTACCTGGCTGGCCGCGTCCGCGCAGGGCACCGGCATCAACGCCGAGGCGAAGCTGCTGCTGTTCACCTACGCGTTCGAGACGCTCGGGGTGGTCCGGGTCGACCTCAAGACCGATGCGCGCAACGAGCGCTCCCGGGCGGCGATCGCCGCGACCGGCGCGCAGTTCGAGGGCGTGCTCCGCAGCTGGTCGCCCTCGTGGGTCCCGGGGAGGAAGGCAAGCTCAGGGACTCGGCCCTGTTCTCGGTGATCGAAGCCGAGTGGCCGACGGTGAAGTCCGCGCTCGCGGCCCGCGTCGCCCGGGCGGCCGAGCTCAGGTCAGTGTGACCTGGCGGCCGGGCCGGCTCATCGTGCCCGGCGGGCAGTACCAGGTCATGATGTCCACCGTCAGCCGCCCGGCCCGCACCGCCGGGTCGCTCTCGGCCAGCTCCCTGGACCGCTCGATCGACCCGGTCCGGAAGAACCCGAGCCCGCGCAGCGCCGGGTCGCCCGGCTCCTGCACCGGCCCGTTGGTCGCCACCTCCCCGGACGCGCGCAAGCTCGCATAAAACGCGAGATGCTCGCGCTGGATGCGGTCGATCTCCTCGTCCGGGTAGTCCGGTGCGCTGTCCGGCCGCCGCAGCAGCACCAGCTCGAATGCCTCAAGATCCATGCCTCATTATGCGGCTGGCCCCCCCGTTGTCCGGTACGAGAACCGGAAGGCCGGCCGCACGGTAACCCTTATCGCGGGGGAGTCCGTGGAGGCTGGCTGTCAGTGTCTACTCCGGTGGTGATCCACGGCCGCGCCACCCGGGCGATGTCGGCCTCTGCGGCAGTGGCGAACGCGTCGAGCTTCAGGAAGTGCCGGGCGATGGTGAGCCCGAGGATGCTGCTGACGATGAGCGCGGCCCGCAGGTCGGCGTCCTCGCCGCCCATGGCGCGGCTCAGGTTGGCGACCCGCTCGTTCAGGAACGCGCTCATCGACTCGGCCGCCTCGGGGGCGGTGAGCATGGACCGGACGAGGGCCTTGGTCTCCGGGGGGAGGGCCGCGAGCCGGACGTCGAGCACGTCGTGCAGATGGGCCTCGACCTCGCCCGGGCTCGCGTCATCGAGCTGGATGGCGACCGCGAAGAGGGCGGCCTTCGAGCCGTAGTGCTGCATGACCAGGGACGGGTCGACGTTCGCGCGCTGCGCGATGCGGCGGATGGTGGCGGCCTCGAGGCCGCGCTCGCCGAACTCCGCTCGGGCCGCGTCGAGGATGCGCTGGGCGGTCGCCGCCCGCTTCGCGGCCCTGCTCTCGGGTCTGCCTTCCGACTTGCCCTCCGGCTCGTTCACGGCTCCACTCTACCGTTGTTGAGCGAATCGTGTACGGTTGGCTCAACAGATGATGAGTGAGATCGGGGAGCATCGTGAAGATCATCGCGATCGAAGAGCACTGGAACAGCGTCGGCATCCGTGCCGCGCTCGACCGCCTGCCGGAGGGGGCGCGGGACGAAAGCGTCGCCTTCAACTCGATGGGCGACAACCAAGCCCGGCTCGAGGACCTCGGCCCGGGCCGGATCGAGGCGATGGACAAGGCCGGGATCGACGTGTCGATCCTGTCGGTCGTCACCCCCGCCACCCAGGCCCTGCCGGCCGCCGACGCGGTCGCGTTCGCCCGGGACGCCAACGACGAGGCCACCGCCGCTGTCGACGCGCATCCGGACCGCTTTCGGGCGTTCGCGACCCTGCCGACCAGCGACCCGCAGGCCGCGGCGGCGGAACTCGAACGGTGCGCCACCCAGCTGGGTCATGTCGGCGCCATGGTGTTCGGGCGGACCGGCGACCGCCCGCTCGACGACCCCGCCTACGACGACCTGTTCGCCGTCGCAGCAGGCTTGGGTCAGCCCATCTTCATCCACCCGCAGATCCCGTCCGACCGGCTCCGCGATGCGGCCTACCGGGGCATCGATCCGCTGGTCGACCTCGGCCTGGCGACGTTCGGCTGGGGCTGGCACATGGAGGCGGGCCTGTCTGCTTTGCGGCTGATCCTGCGGGGAACCTTCGACCGGCAGCCCGATCTTCAGCTCGTCCTCGGCCACTGGGGGGAGATGCTGCTGTTCTGGATGGACCGGGTCGACAGCCTCTCCGGCGTCGCCAGGCACCTGGAGCGCCCGGTCTCGGATTACATCAGGTCCAACATTCACATCACCAGCAGCGGAATGCTGCAGCAGCGGCTGCTGCGCCACACCCTCGACTTCACCAGCGTCGACCGGGTGCTGTTCTCCACCGACTATCCGTTCCACCGGCCCGACGCGACGGCGATCGAGCAGTTCTTCGACGCCATCCCCGACCCCGTTGATCGCGTGAAGATCGCCTCGGGGAACGCCGAGGCGCTCTTCCACCTGGCCTGACGCGGTTATAGCGGGCCGGTGAACGTCTGCGCGCGAGTCGGCCAGCCACTCGGACATCGGGCGGGGATCGGTTCCGGTGAGATCGCGGACCGTGGTGGTCACCGTCTTGGCGCCGCCCTGCCGGATCCAGTCGAATCGCTCGACGTCGCCGTCCGCCTGCCACGGCGTGCGCCCACGCTCGAGCAGCAGGTCGCGGATTCGGGCCGCAGGGAGGTCGGCGTACTCCACCTGGCGCCCGAAGACCGCGTCGAACCGGGCCGCGATCTGGGCGTAGCTGAGCGCTTCGGGGCCGGTCAGCACGTAAGTGTCGCCGTCGTGGCCGTCGGTGGTGAGGACATGGGCGGCGGCTGCGGCGACGTCGGTGGTGGCGATGAAGCCGGCCTGGCCGTGGCCGGCCGCCGCCCTGATCTCGCCGGTGCGCTGGATCTCCTCCGCCTCGCCGAGGAGATCGTCCATGTAGGTGGCGGCGGCCAGGTAGGTAACCGGCAGGCCGACCGAATCCAGGTGGTAGGCGATCTGCCGGTGGGCCAGCATGTACCGCACCTCGCAGCCGGGGTCCTGGAAGCCGTCGGCGCAGAGCTTGACGATGTGCGGCCGGTGCCCGGCCTTCGCGACCGCGTCGATGAACGATCGCTCGAGCTCTACCTGCTCCTCGATCTCGGGGCAGAGCAGGAAGATCCGGTCGAACTCGCGCAGCACCTGGGCGGGCGGCGGGTCGTCCAGCGTGGCGACGACGTGCGGCCCGGTCCCCGGCAGGTCGGCGGCCTTGGCCTCCACCCGTACCATCGCGGTCGCGTCGGCGCGCGCGTCGGCGAGCGCCTCCATCAGCCGGTATCCAACCCGTCCGGTCGCCCCGGTCACGAGAATCACGTCGGCGCCTCCTCAGTTCACAGGACACGCTACTACGCGTCTACGTGAGGTGACCGAGCCGCCTCGCCGAGATCGACGAACTGGGATCGTGAGCCGGCGCAGCGATCCCGGCGAGTCGCCGTCGGCAGGGACCCAGGACCAGCTCGCGATCATCATCGCCGACCAGACGTGGGCAACGCCGTTGACGATGCAGCCGCTCACCGGCGGGGAGTTCGCGTTCAGCGCGGAAAGCAAGGATCAGGCACTCCGGATTCAACGCCTGCTGCAATAGCCGCAACGCCGGTCGGAGGCATAGCAGGCTCCGCCGCAGGCCTGCGCTCAGGTATCTTCCGGTGGTAGGACGAGGTTGAACAGCGTGCAGATCTGGGCGGCCGACTTGGCGGCTACAGCGGGGTTCTACGGACAGTTCATCGGGCTCGAACTGGACGACGAGCCCCATCAGCACGACGGCAACGAGGCTCTGCATTATGACTTGGCCTGGGGAGACTTCGCTTCCGGTGAGTACGTGATGCTCCACCTCGCGCAAGCGACGCCAGGCCACCACACGACTGGGGCGCAGATCGGGATTACTGTCGACGATGTCGACGCCGTGCACGAGAAGGCGTCCCAGTCTGGGGCGACCGTCTTGGAACAGCCCCATGACGGGGAGTGGGGCCGGAATGCTGTGTACGAGGACCCCGACCGGAACATCGTTTCGGTTACATCGGGCTAAACCGAGCGCCGTCTTCGGAGCGGGGAGAGGTCACCGCCGACCTCGGCCTTCGGTATTCGCGTGCCCGCTGATCTTCTGCGCCAAAACACCGCACGTGAAACCGCACACCGGGAGACACGAATGACTGAGCCCGAGCCAGTAACCGAGCTGAGCGCCTTTAGCAGCGACGACGCGATCCCGACCGAGTGGGGGGAGGGGCGCAGGGACCTGCGGGAGGCGGAAGTGTACTGGTTGTCAACGGTGCGTCCGGACGGCCGTCCGCATGTCACGCCGCTGCTGGGAATCTGGCTAGATGGCGCCCTGTACTTCTGCACCGGGCCGGACGAGCGCAAAGCCAAGAACCTCGCACGCAACCCGCGTTGCATCTTGACGACCGGGTGCAACAGGCTCGACGGGCTGGACCTCGTGGTCGAAGGTCAGGCCGTGGAGGTGAGCGGCCCCTCCGAACTCCGAAGCGTCGCCGACTCCTTCGAGTCGAAGTACGGTGCGCATTTCACGGCGCCTGAGGGTACCTGGTTTGGTCTCGGTGACGCCATCCGGCGGAACGAAGCCCTGGCCCTGAATCGCCGTGACTTAGCTCTCGCTTGATCCCCCGAATTCGCGTCTCCGGCAAGCAGCCGTCGGCTACGTAGTCGAGAGGACATTGAGCTGGAGAGAGGCGGTCACGGTCCGTTCGAAATCATGGGTTTGATCTGCCTGGGCATCCTCGGTTCCGCCACCGACAGGAACCGGCCTTGGCGACACCCGGATGACCCAACTGTTCCCGGTGAAGTAGATGATTAGGAGAGGCACGTGACACGTGAGGGCCCGTTCTGGGATGCGATGGAGGGCCGGGTGGCGCCCCCGCCCTCCGCCGTTCTGCTCGGCTGGGAGCTGGTGTCTATCGATCCCGACGCCGGGACGATCGAGGTCGCTTTCGCGGCCACGGCTCAGTTCCTCAATCCGGCCGGCGTCATTCAGGGCGGGTTCGTGGCCGCGATGCTTGACGACACGATGGGCCCGGCGCTGGTGGCAACGCTCGGCCCGGGCCAGTTCGCCCCGACCACCGACCTGCACGTGCAGTTTCTGCGCCCGGCCCGGCCGGGACGGCTGATCGGCCGTGGCCGGGTCGTTCGCCGGGGCAAGGACGTGGCCTTCATGGCGGGTGAGCTGGCCGATGACTCCGGCCAGATCGTCGCGGTGGCGACCGCCACCGCGCAGATCCGCGCCATGCGGGTGTAGGTCACCCGGACGACCGGCAGGCGAGGACGGTCGGCGGTCAGCAGGCGCTTAGCTGGCGTCTTCCGGGCTGGCGTTTTCCGGGCCGAGGTGGCGCCGGTA
The DNA here is from genome assembly GCA_963836195.1 of uncultured Actinomycetota bacterium. Classification (GTDB taxonomy): domain Bacteria; phylum Actinomycetota; class Actinomycetes; order Streptosporangiales; family Streptosporangiaceae; genus Trebonia. Next base: position 177,166 of record CAWIIX010000015.1, read on the forward strand.
CAGGTCGGCGACGCGGAAGGCAAGGTCCAGGGACTGGCTGCGGTTCAGCCGGGGATCGCATGTCGTCTCGTAGCGGTCGCCCAGATCGCTCTCGGCGATGTGGTGACCGCCGCCGATGCACTCGGTCACGTCATCGCCGGTGAACTCGATGTGGATGCCGCCGGGATAGGTGCCGAGCGCGCGGTGCACCTCGAAGAACCCCGCGACCTCGTCCAGCACGTCGTCGAAGTTCCTGGTCTTCTGGCCGCTGGCTGCCTCGACCGTGTTGCCGTGCATCGGGTCGCATACCCAGACCACCTCCGCCCGGCTGGCGGTCACCTTTTCGACCAGCGGGGGGAGGGCCTGGCGGATCCGCCCCGCCCCCATCCGCGTGGTCAGCGTGATACGGCCGGGCTCCTGGTCCGGGTCAAGGACCTCGAGCAGCTCGAGCACGTCCTGCGCGCTGGCGTCCGGGCCGATCTTGACGGCGATCGGATTGCGGATCTGACCCGCGAACTCGACGTGCGCGCCGCGAGGATCGCGGGTTCGCTCCCCGATCCACAGCAGGTGACCCGACAGGTCGTAGACATCCCCGTTCCTGGCGTCGGTCCGAGTTAGGGCCCGCTCGTAATCCAGCAGCAGCGCCTCGTGGCTGGAGTAGAACTCCACCGCCTGGAACTCCCGGGGGTCGGCCCCGCACGCGTGCATGAACGCGATCGCCCGGTCGATCTCGTCCGCCAGCTGCTCATAGCGCTGTCCGGCCGGGCTGCCGGCCACGAAGTCCTGGTTCCAGTCGTGCACCTGGCGTAGGTCGGCGAAGCCGCCGGCCGCGAGCGAGCGGCACAGGTTCAACGTGGCCGACGCACAGTGGTACGCCTCCAGCAGCCGGCCGGGGTCGGGCGTCCTTGACGCGGCGGTGAACTCGATGCCGTTGACCGCGTCACCGCGGTAGACCGGTAGCTCGACGCCGTCGCGGACCTCGGTGGCGGCCGAGCGCGGCTTGCCGAACTGGCCCGCCATCCGGCCGACCTTCACCACCGGCACGCTGGCCGCGTAGGTCAGCACGACGGCCATCTGCAGCAGGGTCTGGAACTTGCCCCGGACGGCGTCGGCGGTCGTGCCCGCGAACGTCTCCGCGCAGTCGCCGCCCTGCAGCAGGAACGCCTCACCGCGCGCGACCGAGGCCAGCCGGGACTTCAACTGGTCGCACTCGGCCGCGAGCACCAGCGGCGGCAGGCCCTCGAGGCCGTTCACCACCGCCTTCAGACGATCACGGTCGGGCCACTGGGGCTGCTGCAGCGCGGGTGAACTCACGCCGCTCAGCCTACGCGCAGCGACCGGATTCAGCCGTCAGCTGTGTGGTCATCGACACGGTCGCCGGTCGGCTTGTCATCCGCACGTCCGCCGGCCGGCCTGCGGGCTGCCAGCAAGCGCGCCCGGTTCTCGGCCTCCGGCTCCAGGCCGAGCGCGGCCCGCCGCTCGTCCAGTCCGGCGGGATCACGGACCGCCCACAGTTCCAGCACGCCGTCCATGACCCGGTACTGGGTTCCGTAGAGCTGCGGGTCGCCTCGGTGCATCAGGACCCGGTCTCCGAGGTACGCCAGGTCGGCCGGGCTCGCGTCCCCCCGCGTCACCGCATCCTCGAGCAGCGGCAGGCATTCCTCCTGCAGGTCCGGCGGCGCGTGCTGCGCGAGCAGCCAGGCCGCGTGCGCACCGTCGTCGCCAGCCAGTCGGCGGCCGGGCCACCCGTGTCGGCCGATTATCTCCCGCAGCCGCGTGGTGTTGTCCCGGTCGACCGGAGCCACGAGCGTTTCCCACTCCGCCATCGTGTAGTCGGGTCGCATCGATAGGCGGGCGGCCTGATCCCTGGCCGCGCGCTCCAACAGCTCAGTGCGGAGCTCCTCGTCCACCCGGATCCCGCCCCGCCCCGCGCGGGGCCGGGCGCATGGTCGGCAACCTGGCAGAGCGAGAACGAGCGAGCTGACATGACATCCACGACCGACTCTGACGCCGAGCCGTCGCTCGATTCCCTTATCGAGCGCAGCGCAGAACTGAAGGGTGCCCTGGTCGCGTTCGCGTGCGGTCCGCGGCTCGATCGGCACCTGACGGCCTTCATGAAGAAGTCCGCGAGTTCCGGCGAAATGCTGGACGAGGCCGAGGCGGCCGGCCTCGTCGACCGGTTCGCCCTTCAGGGCCGGCTGCCGAACGGGAAGACGGTTCTGGATCAGTTCCTGGCCAGCAGGCCCGACCTCAGCCGGGCTGACCGCGACATGGTGCGCGGCTGGCATGACCCGGTCGAGGGGTTCTTCGAGATCCGCGGCAAGGATCGGGCATCCATCGTCCTGCTGAACCTGCTCGATGACCTGGAGTACCGCACGTACTCCAACATGGGCCCGGCCCCCTTCCGCCGGCTGCCCAAGGGCAGCTTCCTCTCTGCGCGCTTGGTGCCGGTCAGCCCGGTGCCGGGAGCGTGGCTGGTCTCGGGGTACATGTCGACCTTTCCGAAGTCCGGTGCGGCGCAGATCGCGCAGGTCGCGATCGAGATTGCGGCGACACGGCCCGAACTGGTCTTCCGTAACCCGGAGAAGATCGAGCGGGGCTGGAAGCAGATGCGGGAGGACAGGGCGGCGTTCATCGAGTTCTTCGGCGGTGACGAGCTGGTCCTGCCGCCGGCCGAAGCGGTGGAACGGCTCGATGCCTACCGCCGGCACCGCCAGCGGGCCCTGCTCGACGCACACCCCGAGTCCCGGAAGCTGCGGCGGCGTCATGACGCAGCCGTGCCCCCGTTCGAGTTTCCACCCGAGCTTGCCGACGCCGACACGATCGGCCTCATCTACGACGAGATCGACGGCCTCAACTTCTACCCCGACTACGGGATGCTCCGCGAGCTGTTCGCTGACCCCGGTCTGGCGGCGGACAAGCAGTACTCGGACCTGCTGCGCGGGTACCTCGGGTCGGATACCGTCGCCCCGCTGCCGCTGCGTCGTCTGGCCGCCGCCCACCCTGAGACCGCCGACGCAGTGTTTCGCAAGGTGCTGCGCAAGCCCAGCTTCATCTGGGCCGACCACGGTGAAGCACTGCTGCGCAGGAGGAAGGCCTGGTACTACGAACACGAGCCGCGTCCCCAATTCTCGGTGATCGGCGCCCGCCTCCAGGAGTTCGCCGCCCGCCGTTAGCCCACAGACCCGGTGTTGGAGGTGGTGGTGATGTCCACGGGGCGTCTGTACATTCGAACATTAAATCACTGAACTCCGGGAATGGGTTTGTGATCATGCGAACAGAGATGCTATTATCGGGGTATGTAGATGAAGCGTCCCCCGGACGGAGGTGGTGCCCCGTGTCGCAGTCCCCAGCCGACGGCGCCTCCCCGTGGGACGCGTTCTCCGGCGACGGGCCCGGGTGCGCGCCGCCGCCCGGCCCCGGGCTCGCCGCCCTGCTGGGAGACGCGGTCGAGGCGCTGGACGAGCTCGATGAGCGGCAGGCGCTCGGGGTGAGCTCGGCCGCGCGGCGGATGCGCGCGCACGCGGACTACGTGGAGATCATCGCGGTCGCGAGGTTCGGCCGCCTCCGGGCGGCGCAGCTGGAGGCGTCGAAGGCAAGGGGCGACCGGGTCCGGTCCAGGGACGCGGAGTACCCGGCCGAGGAGCTCGGCTTCGAGATGACCGCCAGCGCCCACAGCGCCGGCCTCCTCCTGGACATGGCCGCCAACGTCGTCGGCCGCCTCCCGGCCACGCTGGCCGGGATGGCGGCCGGGCTGATCGACCGGGACCGGGCCCGGGTGATCAGCAACGCGACCCTGCACCTGCCCGACGACCTGGCCGCCGAGGCCGACAAGGTCCTCGCCGACGCCGCCCCGGGGCTGCGCCTGGCCGACCTGCACACGAAGGCGGCCCGGCTCGAGGCCCGCCTGGACCCCGAGGGCGTCCAGAAGCGCAAGGACGAGGCCCGGCGCGACCGGCGGGTCGAGCTGCGCCGCGAGGACTCCGGGGCGGCGTCGCTGTCGGGGCGGGAGCTGGACCCGGCCGAGGCGATCGCGGGGAAGGCGTCGATCGACGCCGAGGCGGTCCGGCTGCGGAACGCGGGCCTGCCCGGCACCCTGGCCCAGATCCGGGCGGCGGTGCTGCTGGACCGGATCCACCAGCGCAGCCCCTGGGACCGCCTCGCCCCCCTCCCCGAACCCGAACCAGACGACGACGGCGAGCCCGACTACGACGACGGCGACCCCGGCCCCCGCGCAGGCGACCCCCTCGCCGCGTCCGATCTCCCCGCCGACCCTGACGCCCCCGCCGGCCCCGACCGGCCCGCCGACGGCGACCCGCGACGGCGACGAAGGCGAAGACGACGACCAGTCGGCGGCGGAAGCGGACGAGGAGGAGGAGGAGGACGAGGGCCGCCCGGCCGGGTTCGACGGCCCGCCGCCCGGCTCCCCGTTCGACCAGACCGGCCGCAAGACCCCGCTGCCCGCCCTGATCAACGTCACCATCCCCGCCGGCACCCTCCTCGGCTGGTCCAACACGCCCGCCGACGTCGGATCCTGGGGCCTGATGGACGCCGAGACCGCCCGCGCCCTGATCGAGGCCGCGTCCCGCCACCCCCGCACCCGCTGGTGCTACACCTTAACGGGACCCGACGGCCGCGCCATCGCCCACGCCTGCGCCCGCGGACCCCACCCCTGGACCCCGCCCCCGCCCCCGCCCGGCCCCGACATGCCCACCCGCGCCGGGCCCGGCGGTGACGGGCCCGCCCCCCGCGACGACATCCGCCTGGCCCGCCTCGCCGACCTCCTGGCCGCGCTGAACGCCACCCCCGAGCCCATCGCCCGGGACACCTGCAACCACGCCCACCGCGAGGACCGCTACACCCCCGGCCGCAAGCTCAAGCACCTCATCCGCGCCCGCACCGCCCGCTGCGCCGCCCCCGGCTGCGGCGCCCAGGCCATCACCTCCGAGATCGACCACACCATCCCCCACCCCGCCGGCCCCAGCTGCCAGTGCAACCTCGGCCCGCTCTGCCAGCGCCATCATCACGCCAAGCACGCCCCCGGCTGGCACCTCCAGCAGACCCGCCCCGGCGTCATGCGCTGGACCACCCCGTCCGGCCGCACCTACACCACCCACCCCACCCAGTACCCGGAGGAGTAGGCGGCCCCAGGCAGGCAGTTCGCAGCCGGGCCACCGAGGTGAGAGACTGCCGCCCGTGCGAGTGGGACAGCAGGCGGCGACTCGGGTGAGGACCTTCGGTCCGTCACCGTGCCGGCCGGGTTAGCCGGTCCTGGCTGCCGGCCCTCGCCGTGACCGCCGCCGCGATCGCCGACGGCTCAGATCCGGGCGCCTGTCGTTCGTCCGCCTGATGGGGTTGATCTGCCGGGGATTAGGCGGCGCCGAGCGTGTAGGTGGTTCCGACGCTGGACTGCACCCAGGCATCGGGGAGCGCCGCCGCCAGGGTGTGCTGCGCGCGCCACCCAGTGCAGTGACCCGGGGCGATCAGTTCGGGCCCGAGCTCGGTCAGCGCGGAGACGGTCGGCTCGATAATCGGCTCGAAAGCCGCGCCGCTGAGATGGAAGCCGCCGATGACGGCGAGCAGCCGGCTGACGCCGGTCAGCCGCATGGCCTGCCGGACGATATTGACCACCCCGGCGTGGGCGCACCCGGTGATGACGACAAGGCCGCGGCCGCGCACGTTGACGACGAGCGCCTGGTCGTCGATGACGGCGGGGTCGTGCCGCCAGCCGTGCCCGTCCCAGGCCTGATGCGCCGGCGGCATACCGCGCTCGAACTCGGTCACGCGGTCCACCTCGCCGGTAATCAGGATGCCGCCGAGGAGCAGGGACGGCTGCCGCCGCTCGATCACCTCGAACCCCTCGCGCTCGAGGGCGCCCCGGGAAAGGGTGGGCATGATGAAGGTCCGGTCGCCGGGCACCTCCAGGCGCCTGCGGGTCCAGACCGCGGGATGGACCGTGAGCGGCAGGCCGGACCGGCCGCGGAGCCGGGCCAGGCCGTCGAGGCCGCCCGTGTGGTCGTAGTGCCCGTGGCTGAGCACGACTGCTTGCAGGCCGCCGACGTCGATGCCGAGCCGCCCGGCGTTCACCGCCAGCGCGTCCGGCGAGGCGCCGGTGTCGAACAGCAGCGTGCTGCTGGTGTCTCCGCTCCGCACCGTGACCAGGGCGGAATAGCCGTGCTCGGCCCGGAGCCCGGCCACGGTCTCGCCATCCGTGAACTGCCCGGCGGCGACACGCCCGGCACCCCGCGAAGGTCTGCTGACGCCGCCGGAAGAGACCAGCAGGTTGTCGAAGGTGTTATCGACCATCGTGGTCACCGCGACCTCATCGACCTCGGGCAGGGTCACCGGATCAACGGCCGTCCCCTCGGCCGCGCGGGGCGTCGCCCAGGCGGTCTCCGCCGCCGAGTGCTCGTGATCGTCGCACATAAACCAGACGGTACGCTCCGGATCGGCCGGGTCGCGGACGCACCCCGGGACACTTAGGGTGAGCGTCATGCTCTCGTGGTGGCAGCACGACGTGATCGCGGCAGGCAAGCTGCCGCTGATGCTGTGCTTCGTCTCCTTCGTCATCACGTCAGCGTCGACGCGGACGATCACCCGGCTGATCCGCAACGGGCGCGGCCCGTTTCGCAACGTCGCGATCGGCGGCACCCACGTCCATCACTCCGTGCCCGGCATCATCCTGCTGATCATGGGCGCGTTCACGGCGGTTGGCGGGCCCGGCACGCTCGGCTGGCTCTCGTTCTCGGCCGTCGCGGTGGGGATCGGGACGTCGCTGGTGCTTGATGAGTTCGCGATGATCCTGCACCTGCAGGATGTCTACTGGAGCGGGGAGGGCCAGCTCTCGGTCGAGGCGGTCAGCCTGGTCGCCGCGTGCCTGGGGCTTGCCCTGGTCGGGTTCAGCCCGGTGCACGTGAACGGGATCGACAGCGCCGAGTTCTCGCTCCGGATCAGCGCGACCGGCGTGCTCGTCATGGACGCCTGCCTGGCGCTGATCTGCATCCTCAAGGGCAAGTACCGGTCGGGACTGTTCGGCCTGTTCCTGCCGCCGGTCGGGGCCATCGGCGCGGTGCGGCTGGCCCGGCCCAATTCGGTCTGGGCGCGGCATCGTTATCGCGGCAAGCGGCTGGAGCGCGCCACCCGCCGGGCGGCGGCCTTCGACCGCCGCTGGAAACCGCTGCAGGCAGGCTGGCTGGACTTCATCGGCGGTCGCCCGTCGCTGCCGAACCCGGCTTCCAGCCCCGCGCCGCCGGCAGCCAGCGCCCCTGGCGAAGGTGCCGCGCCGGACGAGTCAGCCGACGGCCGGGCCGACGGGAGCTGACCGGTTAAACGGCGCCCCTAGTCGTCGACCAGGGCCCACGCCTCCACCTCAAGCAGGTAGCCGGGGGCGAACAACGCCGACACCTGAACCGCGCTGCTCGCGGGCGGTCACGTGCCGAAGCGCCGTCATGCGTGCACAGCCGGGTGTCGGCTGCTCCACGGCGCGGCCTGCTCAAGCTGGCTGGCGATGCGGACCAGGAGGTCCTCGCGCCCGTAGGCGGCGACGAGCTGCACGCCGACTGGCAGTCCGTCCGGGGTCCAGTGCAGGGGGAGGCTGACGGCCGGGCTGGCCGGTCATGTTGAACTGCGGGGTGTAGGGAATGAAGCTGGCGATCCGCTTCCCCTCCTCCTCGGGGCCTTCTGCGGTGAACCAGCCGAGCTCGGGCGGGGGCGCGCCGAGGGTGGGTGTCAGCAACAGGTCATGGCTGGTCCACCAGTCCGCCATCCGGCGCGCCCACATCCCGATCCAGGCCCGGCTCTGCAGGTAGTCGGGCGCGCTGAGCTGGCGGCCGGCCCGGCGGTAGGCGGCGTTGCGGTACTCGATCTCGTCCTCGCCGATCGGGCGGCCGAGCAGCATTTCAAACGCCTGCATGGTCGCCTCGGTGTCGGCGGCGATGATCGTGTTGAAGTGCTGGGCGATCTCCGGCTCGAACATCGCCGCCGGCGCGGACTGCTCGACGTGGTGGCCGAGCGACTCAAGCAGCGACGCCGCCCGGGCCACCGCCAAGCGGCACTGCGGATCATCGAGGTAGCCCGGCACGCCCGTGTGGTCGAGGAACCCGATCCGCAGCTGGCCCGGGTCGGCGCCGACCTCCTCGACGAGCGGGCGCGGCAGCGGGGGAGCGTAGTAGGGGTCGCCCGGCATCGGCGCGCTGATCACGTCCAGCACGCCGGCCGCGTCGCGGACGGTGCGGGTGACCGATCCATCGATCGTGCTGCCGGCCCAGGCCTCCCCGGTGATAGGTCCCTGGCTGACCCGACCGCGGGTCGGCTTGAGCCCGACCAGCCCGCACTCGCTGGCCGGGATGCGGATGGAGCCGCCGCCATCGTTGGCGTGCGCCACCGCCACCATCCCCGACGCCACCGCGGCGGCCGATCCGCCCGACGAGCCGCCGGTCGAGTGGCCCGGATCCCAGGGGTTGCGGGCGGCCGGGAAGCTTCGCGGCTCGGTGGTGACCGTGGTGCCGAGCTCCGGTACGTTGGTCCGGCCCAGCGCGATGAAGCCGGCCGACCGGAACTGCTGCGCCAGATAGGACGTGACCGGGATCGACAGGTCCCGCAGCGGCCCGAGCCCGAACGCCGTCACCTCGCCCTCGACCGTGCAGCCGAGGTCCTTGAACAACATGGGGACGCCGCGGAACGGGCCAGCCGGCAAATGATCGCTCTCTGCCTCCTGCCGCGCCGCGTCGAAGCGAGTCCTGATCACCGCGTCCAGCTTCGGGTTGACCGCCTCGATCCGGGCGATCGCCGCCTCGACCAGTTCCCTCGGACTTACCTCGCCGCGGCGGACCAGGTCGGCTTGTGCGGTGGCATCCAGCCACATGTCGTCATTCATCCCGCAAACGCTACTCGCGCACACGTCAGCGCGGTAGCGTCCGGAACCCCGATCGCCCGCCGGGCGATGCCGCCGTCAGAAGGCGACGCGCGGTAAGCCATACGCCTGTCGCCCGGTCGAGACCGTCTGCGTAAGGTATCTGTCAAGGTCGCACGGGGGAGGACGGCAGCGATGGCAGATGACCTGGCGGCGGGGCCGCTGGCGGCAGCACAGTCCGGGGGGATCCCGTCGCGGGCTCAGCCGCAACTGGCGACGCTGACGAAGGACAGGTTCTCCGACCCCGAGTGGCTGTTCGAGCGAAAGCTGGACGGGGAGCGGCTGCTCGCCTTCCGCGATGCGTCGGGCGTGCGCCTGCTGACCCGCAACGACCGCGACGTGACCGGCACGTTCCCCGAGGTCGCGGACGCGCTCCGGTCCCAGAAAGCGGATGGCTTCGTCGTCGACGGCGAGGTCGTCGCGTTCCGCGACGGGCAGACCAGCTTCTCGATGCTGCAGCAGCGGCTGGGCGTCGCGCACCCGACGCCGGCCCTGATCAAGGACTACCCGGTGACCTACTACATCTTCGACGTGCTGTTCGCGGACGGCCAGGACACCCGCGGGCTGCCACAGCGCGAGCGCAAGGAACGACTCCGCGCTCTGCTGGACTTCACCGGGCCGCTCCGGTACACCGAGCACCGCGCCGGCGACGGCGAGGCGTTCTACCGGCAGGCCTGCGTCGACGGCTGGGAGGGATTGATCGCCAAGCGCGCGGACGCCCCGTACGCCGAGGGCCGGACCCGCAACTGGCTCAAGTTCAAGTGCATCTCCGGCCAGGAGTTCGTGATCGGGGGCTGGACCGACCCGCAGGGCACCCGGCAGGGACTGGGCGCCCTCCTAGTCGGCTACTACGACGCCGACGGCCGGCTGACCTACGCGGGCAAGGTCGGGACCGGGTTCAGCACCGCGACCCTGCGCAGCCTGCACGAGTCGCTGTCGGCGCTGGAACGCGACACCTCGCCGTTCGCGGTCGGGAAGCCGCCGCGGGCGGGGGTGCACTGGGCCGAGCCGCGGATGGTCGCCCAGATCGAGTTCGCCGAGTGGACCACCGACGGCCTTCTCCGCCAGCCCCGGTACGAGGGCCTGCGCGACGACAAGGACCCGGCTGAGGTAGTCCGCGAGAGCCCGGCCCAATAGGGCGGAAAGATCAAAATCTGTATGTCGAACGGTCCCGGGCGCCTCTCCATCCTTAGGCGAGTCCGATGGCCTTGTGGACGGAGGCGATCGCGCTGGCGCCTTCGCCGGTCGCGGCCGCGACCCGCTTCATCGAGCCGGATCGGACATCCCCGACCGCGAACACCCCGGGGATGCTGGTCTCGAACGGCAACGGCCGCCGTCCGAGCTCGGTCCAGGCCGGGCCGAGGTCGCCGTTGGTCAGCTGGACGTCGGTCCGGATGAAGCCGTCATCCTCGGTCGCGATCTCGGTCAGCCAGTCGGTGGCGGGCTCGGCGCCGATGAAGCAGAACAGGCCCGAGCACGGCTGGGCCTGCGTCGTGCCGGCCCCCCGGTCGGTGACGCTGATCTCCTCGAGGAAGTCACCGCCGTCGAGCCGGGTCACCTCGCTGCGGCAGCGCACGGTCACCTTCGGGTGGGCGAGGAGCCGGTCGACCAGGTAGGCCGACATCTCGGCCTCGATGCTGGGACCGCGGACGACGAGCGAGACCTCGCTGCCCCGCCCGGCCAGATAGAGCGCGGCCTGGCCGGCCGAGTTCGCGCCGCCGATGACGGTGACCGGGCTGCCCGCGCAGCCGCGGGCCTCCAGCTCGGTCGCCGCGTAGTAGATCCCCGCGCCCTCGAAATCGGGCCACCGCTCCAGCGGCAGTGCGCGGTAGCGGGCGCCGGTTGCGATGACGACGGCCCGACTGTCGATCTGCTCGCCCTCGGGGAGGTGCAGGCGGAGCCGGCCGTCCGCGGTCCGGCTGCCGTCGAGGCTGACGACCATGCAGGGACTGGCGAGTTGGGCGCCGAACTTGAGCGCCTGCAGCACGGCTCGGCCGGTCAGGTCGCCGCCAGACAGGCCGAACGGGAAGCCGAAGTAGTTCTCGATCCGGGAGCTGGCCGCCGCCTGCCCCCCGGTGCCGACGGCGTCAAGCAGCACGGTCGCGAGGCCCTCGGACGCGCCGTAGACGGCGGCCGCGAGGCCGGCCCGGCGCCGACGATCGCGACGTCAACCGGCTTGCCGGGGGAGCGGTGGTAGCTCAGGTTCAGCTTCTGGGCCAGTTCCCCGGGGGTCGCCCGCTTCAGCGTGGCGCCCGGCATGACCACACCGGGCAGGTCATCCTCGGTCAGGCCGGAGGACTCCATCAGCGCCCGGCCCTCCGGCGTGGCGGCGTCGAGCCACAGGTGAATCAGCGCCTGACGCGCCGCGTAGGTCCGCAGCGCCAGCGCCGCGGCGGACACCGGGTGGCCGACGATCTCCACGCCCTCGGCGGCGGTGCTGCGCCGCAGCAACTCGCGGCGGGCGACGAGCGCCTTGAAGACGATGTCCGACAGCTCGACATCGTTCGCCATCAGCTGCCGCAGCCGCGCGGGGGAGACCCGGTAGACCGCCCCGGCCTCCCGGACCCGGCCCCGCACGTAGAGGTTCTGCCCGGTCAGCAGGCTCAGCTCACCCACGAAACCGCCCGCGCCGACCTTGGCGACGGTCTCGGCCGGCACCGCGGCGGTCGCCGCCCGGATGACCTCGACCGAGCCTTCGGCGACGACGATCAGGTCGACGTTCTCGTCACCCGGCTCGAACAGCACATCGCCTTCGCGGGTCTGCTGTCGCGTGCCGTAGCCCGCGAGCCGTTCGAAAAGCGCATGGGTCAGGCGCGGCGACGCGGCCAGCCGTGGGAGCGGGCGGCGCGGCCCGCCAGGCGCTTCGGCGTCTCCCAGCGGGCGCCCGTTCGACGGCGTCAGCCAGGAAGTCGGGTCATCCAGGCCCGGAGAGCCAACTGCCGAGCCGCGGTCGGCGGCCGAGGCAGGTCGGGCGGCGGCGGGTTCATCCATCAGGCGGGCTCCTGCGGTAGGACTCGAGACCAAAAGGATAGCCCCGCCGTCGGGACGCGCCCGCTCAGGCCGGGCCCAGGTCCGACGACAGCCAGCGCTCCGGGCGCAGGTAGATCACCACCTGCTGACCGAACTCCGCCTTCGCCATCGCGACGTACTCGCGGGCCTTCTCGTCGCTCAGGTAGCGGGTGGCGATCTCCCACAGCAGCTCATCGGTCTCCGGGATCGTCCGCGTGACCGGCCCCTCCACCGACACGTAGCGGATCGTCGGCGTGAGCCGGTCAACCATCAGCGAGAAACGGCCCGCCGCCCCGATGAGATGGGCCTTCAGCGACGCCGCCTCGGTCAGAATCCACGCCTCACCGCCGGGCTCGTACTGGTACCACATCGGCACGGTCACCGGGCCGCGGTCCAGCCCGGCCGAGACCGACAGAGCCGCGATGTGCGGCTCGGCCAGGAACAGCTCGCGCTCGCGTACAGACAGCCTGTTGTCCACCATGAACCCGAGTCTAGGCAGGGGCACCGACAATCGATTCGCTGCGCAGGAGAAGTCGGCCGAGATAGGCGGCTGGCGCTGACGCGGCCAAGGTCGCTGGGCTGCGGCGATGCCGGGCTGCAGGCGGCTGAGCAGGTGATCCGCGCCGGGCTGCTGAAGCTCGGGCTGCGACATGCTGGGGCAGCTGCTGGCTGCCGATCCCGGCTACCGCGGCTCGAGGGTTCCCTGCGGGAACGGCCACGAGGCCGGGTTCATCGCCTACCGGGACAAGGTGATCGACACCGTGCTCGGCCCGATGGCCGTGACGCGGGCCTGGTATCACTGCGCGGCCTGCGGGCACGGCCTCGCCCTCGCGACGCCGAGCTGGGCGCGGCGGGGGCGTCCTGTCGCCGGGGCTGGCCGCGATGACGACCGGGCGCGGCGGCCGTGCCGTTCGAGGAGGCGCGGGCCTGCTGGAAGAACTGGCCGGGGTCCGGCTGACGGTCAAGCGGGTCGAGCGGCGGCCGAGGCCAGCGGCCCGCCGCCGCAGCCGCCGTCCGGGAACGGGCCGCGCTGATCACGGCCCGGAAGCTGATCCGCTGCCGCCGGACCCGCTGCCGGACAAGCTCTACGCCGCATCGACGGCACCGGCATCCCCGTGACCGTCGAAGGAGACAGCCGGACGCGAGGGCAAGAGCGAGGACGGCCGCGCCCGCACCCGCGAGTCAAGCTCGCGTCTTCTTCACCCAGGACAAGCTGGACAGAACGGTACCCCGTCGGAACGCGGCTCGGAAAGCTACGGGCACCTTCGAGCCGCCGCCACGTTCGGGAACCTCGTGAAGGCAGAGGGCATCCGCCGCGGCGCGGACCACGTCGGCAGCTCACCATCCTGGCGACGGCGCCCTGGATCTGGAACATCGCACGAAGTTCGAGGAAGATCGTGGATGTTCACGCCGCGAGCACGTACGATCGCCGCAATGGATAGTGGGAGAAAGAGGAGGTGGGCACCTGCGTCTCGTGCTCCAGCGGGCCGTCCCATGTCCGTCCGGGCGGGCGTTCCCCTACGCTTGGCGGTGCAGGGAAGGGAGCGGTCGTGGCGGACACGATGAGCGCGGCGCGGGCGATGTGGACGATGATCGAGCCGGTCCACGATGTGACGTACTTCGCGCCCGAGGCGCTGAGCGCGTTCACCGAGGCCGGCCTGCGCGGCTACTGGCGCGGTTACTTCGCCGGGCGGGCCGCGCCGCTGGGCGTCGCGCGGGCGGCCGTGGTCACCGCGTCGTTCTATAACTTCGCGCCGGCCTTCGTGGGCCGTGCGATCCCCGGTGTGTGGGACCTGATCACGCCGGAGCAGGCCATCGAGGTCCGCGAGGCGGGCGCGGCGGCCTCGCTGCGACGGCTGCTGAGCGGCCGGGAGGCCGAGGCGGCGAAGGCGGGGGACCTGCTGTGGCGCGCGGCGGAGGACCTGGACTTCGGCGGGCGCGCGCTTGCCGCGGCGAACTCCGAGCTGCCGGTCTCCGCCGATCCCCTGACCCGGCTGTGGCAGGCCGCGACCCTGCTGCGCGAGCACCGCGGCGATGGCCACTTCGCCGCGCTGGCCGCCGCCGACGTCGACGGCTGCGAGGCGGTCGTGCTGCGGTGCGCGAAGGACGCCGACATCTCCCGCGACCTCATGCAGCCCGTCCGCGGCTGGACCGACGAGCAGTGGGGCGCCGCGGCCGCCCGGCTGGCCGAGCGCGGCTGGATCGGCCAGGACAAGGCGCTAACCGCGGCCGGTCGGGCCGCGCACGACGCGATCGAGGCCGCCACCGACCAGGCGGCCGGCCGGCCCTGGAACCGGATGAGCGCCGTCGGCCTGGCTGAGGTCGCCGACGTGCTGTTGCCGCTCGCCCAGGCGTGCGCTGCCGCGCTCCCCGAAGTAATACCCGTCGGCCGCCTGCAGCCGACCCGGCCCTGACCCGCCGCCGCACACCACGCGGGGTCAGCCGGGTCGCCTGGTTTCCAGCGCCACGCACAGGGGGGGCGCCGGCGTCGTATTTGCATGCGCGAACACGACAACGAAACCGTGGTGGTCATCCGGGCGGGTCTGGCGGGGCTGACGGCGGCGGCGGCCGCCGCCCGGGCGCGGCGGCCGGTGGTGGTGGAGGCGGACACCGCGGGAGGCCGGGCCCGCACCGACGAACTAAGCGGCTACCGGTTCAACCAAGGGCCGCACGCCCTCGGCAAGGACGGCGAGGCCAGGCGGATACTCGACCGCCTGGGGGTGCCCCACCGCGGTCACCGACCGCCGGTGCGTGGCGCCCGCGTCGTGCGCGACGGCAAGCTGGCCGGGGTGCCACTCGGCCGGCTGGGCTCACTGGTCCGCAGGCTGCTGACGGTATCTGCGGCGAGCTGGGCGGGCCGCAGCGCCGAAGAGTGGGTCGAGTCGCTGGCGGGAAGTCGTGACCTCCCTGACCTGGCCCGAATGCTGATCCGGGTGACCACCGCCACCGTGGACAACCCGGCCGCCTGGCTCACGACCGTCACCTCGCGGCTGGCCATCGACCGTCTGCGGGCACAGCGCCGGCGACGGGAGGTGTACGTCGGACCGTGGCTCCCCGACCCGGTGACCACCGTCCGGAATGCGAGGCAACGGCCGAGCTGGCCGAGTCGCGTTCCTTCTCGCTGACGTGTTCGGCGAACCCTACCCGGCCATCGCCAAGATCCTCGGAAAGACCGAGCCTGCGTGCAGGCAGCTCGTCTCGCGCGCCAGGCGCAAGCTACACTCGGCCCGGCCGGGGGCCGGGACTCCCCGACGTCGCGCTCACATCCGATGGAGGCACCACCCGGCACGCAGCCAGGCACCCAGTCGTCGGCCCAGAGCGGGTGCGGCAACTCCTCAAAGGCACCTGGAAGCTCATCGCGTTCAAGACCAGGTCGGGCCCGGACGAGCGGCCCCCCGTACGCCTCGTCGAGGTCAACTCGAGCCCTTCGCTCGTGCTGGACACGCCCGAGGGGCCGATCGTGATCACCGGCGAGGCCGTCAGCGACCAGATCAGCTCTCTCTGGGTCCGGCTCAACCCCGACAAGACCGCGGCGCTCTTCCGGCTCAACCCCGACAAGACCGCGGCGCTCAAGGATCCGCCTCCTATTGTCTGAGCCCTGACTGGACCTCACCGAGCAGGTGCGCGCCGGGTGGGCGTGTCGGCGGGGAGTCGCTCATTGCTGACGATTGCCCGCAGGGCGGCGACGTGCCCGTCGTACGCTGCCCGGCCGGCCGTGGTCAGGGACAGGCTGGTCCGGACGCGCGATCCGCTGGCGGACTTGTGCACGTCGACGTAGCCGGCCTCGTGCAGGACCCGCACGTGCTTGGACAGGACCGAGTCGGCTACTGCCAGGCTTTCCCGTACCGTGGCGAAGTCGGCGGAGCTGACGGCGGACAGGATCGCGCAGATCTGGAGCCGGTTCGGCGCGTGCACGATCTCGTCGAAGCGGGCGGCGGTACTCACGGCGCAGCCTGCAGGCGCGCCCGGAGCAGCCGGTCCGTCCAGTGCCCGAACACGACGGTGAGGGGCACGGCGAGAACGCCGGCTGCCAGGAACGCTCCGTGCACCCCGCGGTCGAGGCCGAGCCAGCAGGCGATCACGGCCAGTCCGCCCAGGGCCAGGACGTGGGCGGCGAAGACCGCCCGCGTGCAGGCGTCGAAGTAATTCATGGTGAGGCCAACACGGCGCTGGTTCCCCCAGCTCAGCGCGCCGCAGCCGACCGTGTAGGCGGCCACCGACCAGGCGAACAGCGCCCAACTGCGGGTCTCGGCCTCGGCGATCACGCCGCCTGCGAGCAACCCGAACGCCGTGTGGTACCAGACCGGCGCGATTACCCGCTCAGCCAGCCAGGCACGGCTGCCGTCAATCGCCGACAGTGCGCTGGCGGCCTCGCCGGCCTCCGTCGGCGCGCCTGCGCGGCCGGGAATCTCATGACTTGCCATGATGGAAAGCGTACGCTTCACTTTCCATCATGGCAAGTGAAGCAAAAGGCGGGCTTCTATTCTTCGATTGCCCTCCGGTGCGGCGCAGGTGATGCCGGAAGGTATAGGACGGATAAGCGGCGGGCCGGGCCAGGTAATCATCGAAGGCGGTCTGCTGGCGCAGCATCTGGCCTTCCCGGATCCTGCGGGCCTGGTCCCACCCGCTGTCGCGGACAGCGGCAGCCCGCGCCAGCCGTCTTGCGGTGTTGAGGGGCGCAGAACCTGTGGCGCACACTGAGAACGTGACACGGTTGGACGGAGAGCGTCACCTGCGGCTGGTCGCGGAGCAGATATTGCTGGAACGCCCTGGTGCCAGCTTGTTTCCAGTTGACGCGAGGCTCGTGGCGGCGGGCGCGGCGCTGGTCGCCGTTGGCGCGCTGACCCCGGACGCGGCCAGGGCGATCGCCGACGCTTATGCGCGTGCGCTGCGCCGTCGTGACCCTGCCCGGCCGCCGCTACCCGACCCGCCCGCCGCGGCTGACGCGGGGCGGCGCTGCGCCGGAACTGGGCCGGTGGCGCGCGGTGCCGTCGGGGCATGTGATTTCCCGGCCCTGGGGTCAGCTGATCATCGATCATGTCCTGCTGACTGAAGAGGCGACTGCCTTGAGGGTCACCGTGGATCCCGCGTGGCCCGACACCTCATGCTGGCCGGCCGTTCCCCGCAGCCCGGGATTGCCCCGCACGCTGGAGATCAGCGATGACCAGGGGAGAACGTCAAGCGCGCATTTCGAAGGCGGCCGGCGGCGCGGCGAGCAGGCATGGCACGGTACCTTCCGAGCGCGGCCGCCGCTGGCTCCTAATACCGCGTGGATAAGCGTCCTGGGCGAGCGGGTCGACCTCACCGGCGAGCCTCCCCCCATCCAGTCATGGGCTGAACAGCTCCAGACGGGTGATCCGGCACGTCATCACCTGTGGGAACGCGTCGCCACCCGCAATGACTTCCACGACCCGCGCGTCGCGCTAGAGGCAGCGATCGCGGCGCTGGACGCCGT
This sequence comes from uncultured Actinomycetota bacterium, assembly GCA_963836195.1. Taxonomy (GTDB): domain Bacteria; phylum Actinomycetota; class Actinomycetes; order Streptosporangiales; family Streptosporangiaceae; genus Trebonia. Next base: position 194,520 of record CAWIIX010000015.1, read on the forward strand.
CGGGGCGCTGCAGGCCGACGACCCGGTGGTCGGCGGCGCCCGCCTGGCCGCGGGGCTGATACACCCGGGATCAGCGCCCGACGGGATCCTGGCCGCAGCGGACGCGCTCAGCATGCCGGTGCCGTGGCGATCCCTGCTCGCCCGCTGGGGCCGGGCGGACGGTCCGGCCGGAAGCATCCTGGTCGGCAAGGTCAGCGCGCCGTTCGACGGGGTGAAGGTGGCGGTGACCGCGATCGACTCCCGGCCCGAGTTCTTCAGCATCGACGTCGAGGTCGTCCCCGGGCTGCCCACCGGCCTGCCCTATCGCGCGCTTGACGACCTGCGTCACATCACCTGGTGGGCAGTGGACGACCAGGGCAATTACTCGCTCGCCGAGCAGGGGTCCTGGAGTCCCGGAGCGTCCCGGGCTTACGGCTCCCTGGGATTCTGGCCCGGGCTCGACCCTCGCGCCGCATGGGTTGACCTCGTGCCGACAACCACGTCCGCCCGGGCCGTGATCCGCGTGCCCTTGCCCTGGGCAACGCCCTTGCCTCCGTTATGCGCAACCCGGTCGCCGTCCCCGCTGGAGTGAGCTCGTAACGTGTTTGGTGCTGAACGCGGTGTCGGGAAGGTCCGGGATCGCCATCTCGACCTGGCTCATCCGGTACCGGGTCACCAGCCCAGGATGGGACGGTGACTCGCCAACCCGGCTGGCCTCGGTGAGGCGGCCGGGGACGATCCAGCACGACTTGCGCGGGACCCTCAGTTCTTCCCAGGCTCAGCGATAGGCCGCTGTTTCTACGTCTTCCCCGGGATGCATTTTCTCCGACGGAGGCAGCCGCCGCGTTCTGGTCCCGCCGGTGGCGAGCAGCTGGGCCACCTCGGTGAGGACCGCGTCGCCGCGCCTGACCACTACGCTCACGAAAGCGACTCGGCCAGCCAGCTCCGCAAGTTGTGCACGTTTGCCAAGAACACCGTGACGTCGCTGTCCATCCCACCCGACCTTGCCTTCGGCGTCCGAGCCGCTAGACATCGCAATCATCGTCGGTCATGCCAGATCAGGGCGCAAGGCATCAGTGCCGCCGAGAACACCTACAGAGATTGAAATGCTGGGGTCTTTGTCTGGTTGGTCAGGGTCCGCCGAAGTAGACACGGAACTCGTGCATATCGGAGGGTTCGAGAATCCGCAGGTCAACGGCCTGATTGTGCACGGATTTGTGCACGAGACGCGGCAGGACGGGTTGAGGCGGGGGGAGACGCCCAAGGTTGACGTGGACCCGCGCGTGCATCCGCTGAGGTCAGCACGGCCATCAGGGACCGCGCGGGACAGCAAAAGACGGCCGTCGTACTGCTCATAACCCAGCGACGGCAGGCGCATAATCGAGACATGACGCGAGAACGCCGACATGGGAACTGGCACGGCCTGGCCACCGCGCTGCAGTGGGTCCTTAGTCACCTTCCGAGGTGGCGCAGACGGCCGCCGACAGTAGGCGTTCGTGAACCTCGCCGGCCAAAGCCCGTGCTTCCAGCAGCTGCGGTGGCGCTTAAAGAACCGCGAGTCGGCCTCATTCACTGGATGAAGCTGGGCACCAGGCATACGGGTGATCACACCTACAGAGGTTGAAAGGCTCCCAGGTCTACGGCGGTGGCGGGTCGAGGGTGAGGCCGGTCTGGCCGAGGAGCGCGTTGATGAGGCCGGGCCGGCGCTGGATGGTCCGGAGCCGGGTGCGGACCATGGCCTCGAGCTGGTCGAGGGTGGCGGCGGCGTGGTTGCCCAGGCCGCTCTTCATGACTGACCAGGCGCCCTCGACGGCGTTGAGGTCAGGGGCGCAGCCGGGCAGGTGCACCACGGTTAGCCAGTCCTCGCGGGCGTCAGTGAAGGCGCGCATCTTCTTGCTGCGGTGGGTGTTTAGGTTGTCCCAGATGACGATGACCGGGGCGTTCAGGGCGTGGTGCGCGGCGGTGATCAGGCGCGCGTAGTCGGCTTCGGACATGCTGGGGCGGTCGCCTTTGCGCCTGCGGTGGACGCGCAGGCGGTAGAAGGACCGGCCCGGCCGGCCGGGCTTCAGGCCTCGTCCTCGAAGCAGATCCACGCGCCGGTCAGCGCCGCGAGCCTCGTACCTTCGCCCAGGTCGCCGACCGCCAGGCCGCGATGGCGTCCTCGTCGCGCTCGAACGCCCGGTGAGCCGGGACCTGCGGGCTGAACCCCGGGCGGTGCAGCAGGAACGACACCCCGCGCAGCGTGCAGGAGACGCTGAACAGCCGCTCGATCAGCGCTTCGACCCGGGCTAGGGTCCACCGCTGGTCCTGCGCCCACCCGTAGGCCGCGGGGCCGGCCTCCAGCGCCGCGCGCAGCTGCGCGACCTGGGCCCCGTCCAGCTTGCAGGGGTTCCCGCCGGCTCCCTTCGAGGCCAGGGCTGCCTCGCCCGCCTGCCCGCCAGGCGCGCCGCCACTGGTAGACCTACTTCGCGCTGACCCGCAGCGGGCTCGCGACCTGCCCAGCGTCGGCATCGTGCTCGAACATCTCCGCGGCCTGCAGCCGCACCTGCTCCCGTCGCGACCGGCCCTCTGTGGTCAGCCCGCCGCCATCCGCATACCTCATGACACCGGACTAAACCCGGCACCGCCACGGGTCACGCAGGCGCGCCGACCGTGACCAACCAGACGGAGACCTCAGCCTTTCAATTTCTGTAGGGCGCAAGCGGAAAGGCGGGCGCCGGAACCGCCGCTATGCGCGTCTCCGGCACACTCAGCCTTCGTCAGTTCGCGCCTACAGAACAGGCCGTTCTGTAGCGAGAGCATCGCGGCTGCCAGGTGACGGTTTACAGACGGCCTCGTTCCTCACAGGCCCGACTCGGCCCAATTAGTGCGCACTAGGGTCCGCAGGATCCCTGGACGTCCCCGGAATGGGGAAGCGATGGCGAACGACCGGCTCCGCGCGACTGTGGCGGACAGCGGCTGCGACTAGCGGTCTTGAAGCATCTCTGCGTTGGGCGCGGAGGACGGCGCGCGTGAAGGGTCAAGCGCGAGGACGTGCTGACCGTTGATGGTCTTGCCGCGAGGGGATCGTCATACGACACGTCGCGGGCAACCTCGGGCAGCCGACCACTTGCTCAGGGGATGGACGCGCGCTCGTTGCGCAGCGCGGCGAACGTCGCGTAAAGCTTCCAGAACTGCGACGGAGGGATCGTTTCCCCCTGGACGGCGGCCTCCAGATACGTTAGGTGCGTCGTCCAGCCAGGACCGTACGAGGCGGCAAGATCCGGTCCGGTATGCGTGAGCTTCGCGGCAGCGCCTTCATCGGACTCCCGCAGTTCGACAGCAACCCGAGACCGAGGCTCGTCGGGGAACTCCCATGTCATGGTCAGCCGATGCGGCGCCTCCGCCTCGGTCACCTCGCTGCGAGACAGTTGTCCCTGGCCATGGTCGATAACCAGTCTTCCCCCGGTCCTGATGTCTATCTCGACGACGGTGCCCAGCCACTGCGGCAGTAGTGCCGGATCGGTCAGTCCCCTCCAGACAGCTGCGATGGGCGCCTGGAACGACCACGACACCGTGACGGCGCCGTCGTTGAGCGCCAGTGCAGAGAGCGACATGGATCTCAGTATGCCGGTGCCCACGGTGGACCCGAAAGGCCCCGGCCTGAGCGACTTCCTGACCGGCAGCTGCATCCGCCGCCTGGCCATCACGGGTGTCATGTCAGAGATGTGCGCGTACGTTGCGGGCATCGTTCGCTGCTGGGGCCTGCGCGGCCTAACCCTCTCAGGTCACGGCCGTTTCTCCCGGACCTGGAACTATCTCCGCCAACACCCTTATGGTCCGCAATCCTTGCGAGCTGGAGTTAGCTTTTGTGCCGGAATGATTGTATGGGCCCGCCGCGATACAGAGAATCGATCCGCTCGACAAGTACCGAATCGGCGATCGGCGTGTGCCTGCGCGGTGTTCATATCGTCGGCGGTGGCTAAGTTAGAGTGCGGCCATGGAGCCCGTACTTTCTGATGATGAGGCCGTTGTCGCCTTCGCCAGGGACGGCGTCGTATGCGTCCGGCAGGTCCTCAGCCCTCGGGAAGTCGCCGCCGCGGCCGCCGCGATTGACGTCGTCCTGGCCAGGCGCGGCCCGCTGGCCCAGGTCGCCAGCGGCACCGATGACCCGGGCTCGTTTGCTGAGGACTTCTGCCGGTGGCGGGAGATACCGCAGATCGAGCAGTTGGCCCGGCACTCGCGGGTACCCGCGGTTGCTGCAGCGCTAATGGCCACCCCTCAGGTGCGCTTCTACCACGATCACGTCCTGGTGAAGGAGCCCGGGACCGCCCAGCGCACCCCGTGGCACCAGGACCAGCCGTACTACAACGTGGACGGGCACGGCGTCAGCGCCTGGATCGCAGTTGACCCGGTACCCGAAGGCGGCAGCCTGGAACTGGTGGCCGGCTCGCACCGCGGCCCGTGGCTGATGCCCCGGACGTTCCTGACCCGGCAGGCGCGCTGGTTTCCCGAGGGGAGCCTGACCGAACTGCCCGACGTCGACTCCGACCTCCGCGGGTTCGATATCCGCCGGTTCGCCCTGCAGGCCGGCGACGCGATCTTCTTCGACTTCCTGGCCGTGCACGGTGCACCCGGCTTCCCCTACCCGTCCCGCCGGCGCACCCTGTCGCTGCGGTACCTGGCCGCCGACGCCCGGCACTCGCCCCGCCCCTGGCGCACCTCGCCGCCCTTCGACGGGCTAGAGGATGAACTGCCCGCCGGGGGCGCGATGGACCACTCGCTGTTCCCCGTGGTCTGGCCACCGTGACCTCGCTCCCGACGTTGTTTATCACGTGATGTGACCGGAAGTTCGATCCAGCATGCGCGCATCGCCGCCGTTACGCGCGTAATTGTCGTTTCATGCGCATGCCGGTTGGGCGCACAGATCCGACTAATCTGTGCGGGAGCACGAGCGGTCTCGCGACCGACCGGACGTCGCTTCGTAATTGGCGGGACGGCCTGCCCGCAGTGGTGGCTGGCCGAGATACATGCCCGCTGCGTTACTCCTTGCGCGCCACCCCGGCCCACAAGGCTGCCGGGCTGGCGGCCTCCACCTCGGAGGCAGGCCGCCATTTCGAGGCTTGCGCCAATCCCGGCTCCACCAGTTCCAGCCCGGCGAAAAATCCTGACACCGCGGCGCGGTCGCGGAAGGTAACCTTCTCGGCCATCATCTTGTTAAGTACGTCGGCCATCTTGGCCATCGCCTCAGCGTCGATATCGCTGGCTGGATGTGAGAGCGCCAGGTAACTGCCGGCCGGCAATGCGCCCATCAGCGTAGCCACGATCGCGTACGGGTCATGCTCATCGTCGATGTGCTGCAAGATCGCCATCAGAATCACAGCGACCGGACGGCCGAAATCCAGCAACCGGCCCGCACCGTCCAAGATCTTCTGCGGGTCGTTCAAGTCGGCATCGATGTACTCAGTGGCCCCCGCCGGGTGGCTGGTCAGCAGCACGCGGGCATGCGAGAGCACGACCGGGTCATTATCGACGTAGACGACCCGGCAATCCGGCGCAACGGACTGGGCCACCTGATGGGTATGATTTGCCGTGGGAATGCCAGTGCCAATGTCCAGGAACTGGCGGATGCCAGCCTCTTCGGCCAGGAACCGCACCACACGAGCCAGGTACGCACGGTTGGCGCGGGCGGACAACGGGATGGCAGGGAAGGCGCTAATCGCCTGGTCCCCGGCTGCCCGGTCGGCAGCGAAATTGTCCTTCCCGCCGAGCCAGTAGTCATACACCCTGGCAACATGCGCCACACTGGTATCGAACAGGACCGGCCCACCCTCGCCGCCGGAAATCTCCTGGCCCCACTCGTCTGCCATTGCCGTATTCCTCTGAAGCCGTCCGTCAATTCGCCGCCAGCCTACCGCCAACCCGCGCACGCCGTCGGCCGCCCACGAAGACGCATAACGGGATTTTCTGGCCACCGCAGAAACGTGCTGCCCACGGAGCTTCGAGCCCTCGTAATCGGCGATCTGCGGACTTCCGTCCTGTTAGCCGGGAGACTGGCAGTATCACACGAGGCTTCCGAGGGTCGTGTCCGAGGGGCTATAACCCGCACTCCGGACAGGAAACTGCCCCATAACGCGGACGGCGTCAGTTCAGTACTCGCCTTTGATCACGAAGAAGGAGCCGCGGATCACGCCGGCCAGCTTTGACTTCTGGCGCGCGAACTTAAAGCCTGCCGCCGCTAGCTCTTCGGGCACTTCCATGCCCTCTGCGAGCTTGAACCCGACCGCGCGCTTGCCCGCGTCGGCGATCGTGTACATCACGTTGATGGCCAGACCGGACTCGTAGAACACGTACGCCATCCGGATGCCGTCCACCTCGAAGGAGGTCGCCTCGAGCGGACGGGCGGCGATGACGAGGCCGCGCTCGTCGGCGAGGACGCGGCTCACCAGGTCAAGCGCCTCCGGTGCCTCGCTGACCGGGCTCACGGTGAAGACGTGGTCGTACTTGTTCTTGTAGTAGCGCGCCTCGTTGGCCCGAAGTCCAGCGAGCGCCTCCGCGACCGGCGATGACTCCAGGCCGACGGTGGAGACGTTCTCGAAGTCGACGATGTACGGCACGCATCCTCCCCATGACGTTCTATGAGGGCAACCGTACCCTTCTTCACTTGGGAGAATTGCCATGTGCGCGGTGGTGAAGACGAGGGCGCTCCCGGCGCGAGGCAATGGCATGGCCGCCAAGGACTGTTCGACGATGCGGCGCTGGAGGCGTCATCGGTGTCGCCAACTGCGCGATGAACTCCGAACGTGCGCTGATCCAGGCGGCCCGCCGGGTACGCGAGTCCGGGATGGGCGGGCGGGTTGAGCTGGCCGGGGTAGACCTCGTGGACGCCTTCCACGCGGCCCCTGGTTCGGTGCCGGGCCTTGAGCTCCCTGCTTGCCCGCGCCGCCGGGTGGCTGACCCCGGCCGGGCGCCTGGCGGCCGACCAGGACCTGTCAGCGATCGGGAGCACGCGCAGCCGCCCGCCGGTGCGGGTGAGGGGACGACGGTGTCACATCGGCCGGGTCTGGCCAGTCACATAGACAAGGACCACGACAAGGGGATGTGACCGATGGACGAAGAGGCCGAGCTCGCGGATCGGTTCGAGGCCCACCGGACCCGACTGCGGCGGGTCGCTTACCGCACCCTGGGCTCACCCGGCGAGGCCGACGACGCCGTTCAGGAAGCTTGGCTGCGGCTGACCCGCTCCGACCCCAAAAACATCGAGAACCTCGGCGGGTGGCTGACGACGGTTGTCGCCCGGGTGTGCCTGGATATGCTCCAGTCGCGCCGGGAGGAGCCGATGGGGATACACCTGCCCGAGTCCGTCGTGAACGATTCGGGCGACATCGATCCCGAACGGGAAGCGCTGCTGGCCGACTCGATCGGTCCCGCGCTCCTGGTAATCCTGCACACGCTGTCGCCGGCTGAAAGGCTCGCATTTGTTTTGCATGACATGTTCGCCGTCCCGTTCGTCGACATCGCGGCAATCATCGGACGCTCGCCCGCCGCGGCCAGGCAACTCGCCAGTCGTGGCCGCCGGCGAGTCCAAGGAGCGGCTCCTGTTCTCGGCGTCGAGCCGAGCCGGCAGCGGGCAGTGGTCGAGGCCTTCCTCGCCGCCGCCCGCGACGGCGACTTCGAGAAGCTATTGGCCGCGCTCGACCCAGACGTCGTGGTGCGCTCCAACGGCGCCGAGGCGGTTCGCGGTGCTGCCGCGGCGGCCGGGCGCACGTCCGACTTTGCGCGATTCGCCCAGGTCGCCCTGCTTGCATTGATAGACGGAGCCGTCGGCATGGTCGCCGCCGCAGACGGCAGGCCGGTCACGCTCACGGTGTTCACGATCCACGGCGAGAAGATCGCCGCGATCGACATCATCGATAACCCCCACCGCGTCGCTGAAGCCGACCTGATCATCCTCGACCGGCCGGCAGCTCCTCATCGAGGAACTGGTCCCAGGTCCTGACCCCTTCGGTGTGCCCCAGTGGCGGGAGCAAGGCGCCGTTGCGCACGGCCTTGCTCCCGGGTACCAGGACGGGGATCACCAGCTTGCGCTGATCGGTGGCCGCCAGGTAGCTGCGGAACAGGTCACTCCAGCTCGATATTTCCGGCCCCGACATATCGGGGGCCCGGCCGGCCGCCTCGCCGAGCGCGAGCTCGACGAGTCGGGCCGCGGCCTCGCGGGAATCGACCGGCTGGACACGGAAGCCCCCGGGCACCGGTGCCACCAGCGGGAACTTCGCCAGCTTGCGGGAATTCTCGAAGCAGTAATTGTAGAACTGGGTCACCCGCAGGATGGTCCACGGCAGGCCGCAGTTCGCCACGATCCGCTCGACCTCAAGCTTGGTCTTCACGTACCCCCACTGCGCCATGGCGTCGATGCCGACGATCGACGGCTGCACGAAGTGCGGAGAGCCGGCTTCGGCCGCCGCCGATACCAGGTTCGTTGTCACTTCCGCGTCGCCCCTGGTGCCAGTCGCGCAGTTGATGATCACCCCGGCGCCGCGGACTGCCGCGTCGATGCCCTCGCCGCTGCGAAGATCTCCGGTGAAGAATGTGACCTGCGGCTGGGTGTCGCGCTGCCGGCGGGCGACCACCCGTACCTCCCGGCCGGCATCGACCAGCCGGGCAACCACAGATCGTCCCAGGCGGCCGGTGCCGCCAGCAACGAGAACCGGCGATGTCATGGTCTTCCTCTCACTTTCGGGCCGGCCTGCAGCAGAAGTCGGGCTGCCCGACTCGACTTGATCCTCTCTTCTATGACGGCAGTCAACAGCGGAATGTGACCGGCGCCGCGGGCCAAGGATCAGCAGTACCTCTTCGAGACGTGGCAGATGGTCCGGCTCGGCGGCCCGAGCCACCCGGCCAGGAAGCGCTCCGGCTGGTCCGGGCCGAAAGCCGTGGCCGGCCACAGATCATCGCTCACAGCCAGGAGACCGTGATCAGGAGCCCGCTTTCGAGGGTTCTTCGCCTCGCCGCGGCGGCCGCGGACAGCCCGCGATCCAGCGTCTACCTGGCTGGCGGCATCCTCCCGGTAGCGCGCAACGTCCTGGGCATGAGGGGTCCCCGCATCCGCCAGTCGGACGAATTACGTGGTCGCAAAGGTGGGAGAGCAAAAATCAAAATCCTTATCCCGAACGGTCCGTGCTGTCTGTAACGGGAGTGCGTTCCTCGCACTCCCAAGGGGCGCCGTGGCTGTTGAGGAGGTCGAGGAACGGCTCGGCCGGGAGCGCCTCCGGGCCGAGGACGCCGGTGCCGGACCATGCGCCCGAGTCGAGCAGTTCGAGTGCCACCACCGGGTTGATCGCGGTCTGCCAGACGACGGCCTGGGAGCCGTACTCGGCCATCGACCAGGCGTTGTCCACCACGTGGTGCAGGTAGACCTCACGCGGCGACCCGTCCTTGCCCGTTCCGGTGACCCAGGTGCCGGCGCAGGTGAGGCCCGACATCCGGTCGCCGAGCCCGGCGGGGTCGGGCAGGCACGCGGCGATCACATCCCGCGGCGAGACGGCGGCCGCGCCCACCTGGACGGGGACGGTCGAGTCGAGGCCGAGCTTGCGGATCGTCTTCAGCACACCGATGAACTCCTCGCCCAGCCCGTACTTGAACGTCACCCGGCTAGCGTCGACCCACCGGGGGATGAGCAGCACCTCTTCGTGTTCCACGTTGACGCACTCCACCGGCCCGATCCCGGCCGGGAAGACGAAGGTCTCGGGCTCGCTGAACGGCTCGGTGGTGTACCACTCGCGGCCGCGCTCCCACACGACCGGCGGGTTCAGGCACTCCTCGATCGTCGTCCAGATGGAGAACGTCGGGGCGAAGTCGTAGCCCTCGACCACCAGGTTCGCGCCGTCCCGGACGCCCGCCTCGTCGATCGACGAAAACAGCCGATCCGCCGCGTAGCGGGCGAACACGTCCGACAGGCCGGGCTCGACCCCGATGCCGCACAGGGCCAGCAGCCCCTTGCGCTCCCACTCCCCGGCCAACGCGAACTGCTCGTCACCGAGCTTGACCCCCGGCTGCCGGTACGGATCCGACGCGTGCGGGCGCGACAGCGACATCGCCATGTCGAGGTAGGTGACCCCGGCGGCGAGGGCCGCGCGGAAGACCGGCATCACGAACCGCGGGTCGAGTGCGTTCAGTACGGCGTCGCACCGCTCGGCTCGGATCAGCCCCGCGATCGCCTGCTCGTCCCTCGCGTCGAGCTGGAACGCGGCGAACCGGTCACCGCCTCCGGCGATCGCCCGCTGGGCGCGCCCCTCGTCGTAGTCGGCCACGACGACGCGCTCGAACAGATTCCACCGCGCCACGGTCCGCGCGACGGCGGACCCGACTCCGCCAGCGCCAACGACTAGCACTCGCATCATGCGCCTCCCGATCAATTGCCCGGCGGCGGGCGCCTGCCCGGCAGGCTCACCCCGCTGGGCGTCGTGGCGCGACGCACAAGGTCAGCCTAGCCGGGCCACCCTGGCTGGTCGGGGGAGGGCTTCTCGGCCGGGAACAGGATCGGGCTGAGCAGGTACCGGGTGCGGTCGGGGGTGGCCGGGTTGTCGATCAGGGGGGCGATCGCCTGGCGCAGTCCTGCGATCATGGCGAGGAGTTCGTCGCGGGTGAGCCAGATGGCGCGCTGCTGGTAGCCGACCAGGTCAGCGGCCGGGTCGGCTTCGTCGTGGTCGAGGTAGGCGTTGAACTCGGCCAGCAGAGCGGCGGTCGCGGCCGCGAAGGCGCGCCGGTGGTCCTCGCGTGACGCCGACTCGAATGTTCCCTGGCTGACCGAGGCCTGCTCCTGGCGCAGCCGGTAGCGGCGTTCGACCGCGCCCCGGACCCGCCGCTCGCCCACTGTCTCCAGGATGCCAGCGGCGGCCAGCACGTCGGTGTGCCGGTAGACGGTCGCCTTGGAGACGCCGGGCAGCCGCGCGCAGAGCTCGGAGGTCGTGAGCGTGCGCCCGCCGCGCATCGCGTGGATGATGCGCAGCCGGACCGGGTGCGCCATGAGTTCGACGGTGTCCATCGCGTTCACGATCTCATAATGCTACCTTTCGCACGATGAGAATGGTGAATGCCTCGGCGCGAGGAAGACGGAGGACGGGATGACGGAGGGAACCAGCGCGGCGGCAGTCGCCGTCGCGGTCACCGAGATGGCACGGGACGGGCGCTTTGACGAGGCCGAGGGCCTCTTCGCGCCGGCGCTGCGCGCGGTGGTGTCGGCTGAGGCGCTGCGGGCCGGGTGGGCGGCCCTGGCCGGCGGCAAGGGGCCGGTGCGCGGGATCGGCGCCGCGGCCGCCGAGCCGGCCGGGGCGGGTTTGGTTCGGGTGCGGGTCCCGGTGGCGTTCGAGCACGGCGGCCTGACCGTGGTCATGTCGGTCGACGAGGCCGGGCTGCTGCAGGGCCTGAAGATCGAGCCTGCGGCCGCCCCGTGGGTACCGCCCGCTTATGCCGTCCCGGACAGGTTCGCCGAGCGTGAGGTGCGGGTCGGTTCCGGCCCGCTGGCCGTGCCCGGGACGCTCAGCGTGCCCTGCGGAGACGGCCCGTGGCCGGGCGTGGTGCTGCTCAGCGGCGGCGGGCCGTTCGACCGGGACCAGACCAGCGGCCCCAACAAGCCGCTGAAGGACCTGGCCTGGGGACTGGCCAGCCGTGGGGTGGCCGTCGCGCGGTTCGACAAGGTGACCTACGCCCACCCCGGCCAGGTAGCTGACCTCACGATCGCCGACGAGTACGTGCCCCACGCGGTGGCTGCGGCCCGCCTGCTCCGGGACCATCCGGCCGTGGATGCGGCGCGGGTGTTCGTGGCCGGGCACAGCGCGGGCGGCAAGGCCGCGCCTCGCGTAGCGGCCGCCGACCCGGCCGTCGCGGGCCTGGTGATCCTGGCGGGCGACACCCAGCCGATGGATCAGGCCGCCGTCCGGGTCGCCCGGTACCTCGCCGCGCTCGATCCCGGCCCGGCCATGGAGGCTTTCGCCGACGCCATGACCCGGCAGGCGGCGCTGGCCGGCAGCTCCGGCCTGTCGCCGGCTACGCCTGCCGCCGAGCTGCCGTTCGGCCTCCCGGCCTCGTACTGGCTGGACCTACGGGAGTACGACCCGGTCGCCGCCGCGGCGGGGCTGGACAAGCCGATGCTCATCCTGCAGGGCGGCCGCGACTTCCAGGTAACGGCCACGGACGACCTGGCCGGCTGGCGGGCGGGCCTCGGCCACCGGGCCGACGTCACCATCCGCGTCTACGACGCCGACAACCACCTCTTCTTCCCGGGCGTCGGCTCGTCTGCCCCCGCCGAATACGAGAGACCGCAGCATGTCGACCCGGCGGTCGTCGCCGACATCGCCCGGTGGCTGACGACGGGCCAGGCTGCGGGGCACGACGGGCGGTGACGCTCAGCGGCTGGACGTCGGCGGATCCTGGGCGGCGCGCAGCGAGAACATCAGAGGGATACGGAACCGCCCCGCAGGGGTGCGCCACAGGCCGTCACCGCCGCGTTCGAGGCCGGGGAACGGGGCGTCGGTGAAGTCGTATTCGTGCAGGAACTCGATGCGCAGTCCAGCGGCGGCCAGCGCGTTGACGACGCTGCCGATGTGGTGGTTCCACTTGATGCAGGTGTTGGCGGTGGTCTCGGCGGGGCCGGCGTAGCTCCCGGTCACCTGCTCCGCCCATGGCCCATGGTCGAGGTACCCGTGGCGCAGGCCGCGGACCTCGCCGTCGACGATGTCGAAGCTGTCGGGGAACGGGTGGTAGTCGGCAATGTAGAAGAAGCCGCCCGGCGCGACCAGGGCGGCTACCGTGCGGGCCCAGGAGCCGATGTCCGGGATCCACTGCGTGATGCCCGTTCCGGTGTAGACGACGTCGAAGGTCTCGCCGGCCAGCGCCTGGCTCGCCTCGCCGAGCTCGGCGGCGACGAAGCGCGCGGAGTCAATCCCGGCCCGCCCGGCCAGGCTGACCGCGGTGTCGAGGGCGGCCCGGGAGAAGTCGAGCCCGGTGACGATGGCCCGGCGCCTGGCCCAGGACAGGGTGTCCAGGCCGATGTGGCACATGAGGTGCAGCAGGCGCTTCCCGCTGACGTCGCCGACCTCCCCCGGCTCGAATGCGCGCAGCGAGTCCCGGCCCGCCAGGAACCCGGGAACGTCATAGAACCCGCTGGTGGCGTGCACCCGCGCCCGCTCGTCCCACCAGGCCCGATTGAGCCGCAGCCAGTCGTCCGCCGAGGATGAGGTGGCCTCCACGTGAGCGGACGCTACTACCTCGCAATAGACGGAACAATCGAATAACGGCATTCCTTGCGCGGCGATGCGACGCCCTCTCCCGGAAGGGTCACCGCGTACGATCGAGCGGTGGCGGACGTTCGGGAGTGCTCGCAGTGCGGGACGCCGTTCACCCCGCAGCGCGAGCACGCCCGGTTCTGCTCCCCGCGCTGCCGGATGGCGTGGAACCGCGAGCACGCCGGCGTGGCCGCTGCTCCCGCCGTCGCGATCGACTGGTCCGTCATCGCGATGACCGAGGCGGCCGCGCGGCTCGCCGTCGCGGGTGCGTGGGACCTGCATCGGGTGGCGGCAGCGGTCGGGGAGACGGTGTGGTGGGTCACGCTGGTCGACGCGACCCTGGTCCGCTACCACCCGCATGAGTACGAGAGGGCGCTGGCGGACAAGGACGTGCGGCGGCGGAAGACCGAGGGGACCCTCGAGGGCCTGCGCTACGTGCGCAACCAGCTGGGCAAATCCGTTGAACCAGACGAGTTCGTCCGCCCCGCCGTCAGCGACGGCAGCGGCGGCTGGGGCTGGCGCCCGCTGCCCGAGCCAGGGCTTGAGGCGCTCGCGCCGCGGGGACGGCAGTGGGAACTGAGCAGGTACCACGCCTACCAGGAGAGGCTTGCCGGGCGCGAGATCGCCCGGACTTTCGCCCGCTGCACTGAGTTCCTCGCCCAGGCCGCAGGCCTCGTCGGCCACAACTAGCCAGCGCCGGCTCAGCCCGTGCTGGCGGGGGCGGTCAGGTGCCCGCCGAACACCCCGGCAATGGTGAGGACCGCGAGCAGCACGCCGACCAGCCCCACGATGATCGCGCCGGTCGCGGCGGCCTTGGCCCAGCTCGGGGTGCCGCCGCTGCGGATTCTCGGCCAGAGCAGCGCGCCGGCGCCGAACAGCACCGCGACGGCGGCGAACGCGAGCGCCCACCAGCCCTGGGTGTGCCAGCCGCTGGCATACAGGTTCAGCTCCTGCTGAGCCGTCATGCCGGAGCTCGGGGCGTTCATTTCCGCGCTGTACTGCCCGTGACTGATCACGACGCCGCTGGTCCAGTTCGTCGTCAGGGAGACGACCGCCAGGGCCAGGCCGGCGAAGCCGAAGCCTCCGCTGACCGCACCTGCGCTCCGAACGCCATGCCGCCCCGAGTCATCGTCGTCGATCTCGGTGAGCTCTTCCTGAAGATGGTCGATCTCGAAGTCTTCCGCAAAGTCGTCTCGCTCGTCCGAGTCGACGGCGATGAGCGCAGACCCGGACGTGGCGTCCGTTCCGCCATTATTCGTGGTGTTATCGGTCATAGGCGGCCACGGTAGGGACAAAGCCTGAGAGCTAGATGAGGGAACGCTGACTGTTGTGACTCAAGTTCAGCTGCCGACGATTGCCCCGCGCAGAACCGGTCGCTAGTGTGAATGGAGCGTGCGAGGGCGCTGCCAGTCCGCGGGCAGGGATTTTCCCACCTCGAGCAGCGACTTCAGCGCACCAGACAAGACCAGCCTCTTTCCGGCCGGGCAAGCGGACCTCGGCGACGAAGGAGGTTGCGATGTCTGATCGCCATTTCGAGCTGCCCGCCCGACCGAGCCTGGAGTACTACCGCAAGCAGGCCAAGCACCTGCAGCGCCTGTACGAAACGGGCGACACGGCCGTCCAGGCCCGGGTCGCCGACGTGCTGGGCGACCGGGCGGCCGAGCGGTTCCTGCTCAGCGACGCCCAGTTCGTACTCGGCCAGGAACACGGCTTCAGGACCTGGGCCGAGTTCCGCGCGCACATCGAGAGCCAGAGCGCCCGCGAGGACCGGCCGGTTACCCGCCTGATGGGGATCGGGCCGAGCCACTACGCCTCGCTGGCCGATACCCTGCTCACCGATCTGGACGGCAACGCCCCGGGCGCGCTGGAACGGCTGCGAGCCTATGTGCCCCGGCACGCCGACGCCACCGACGCGTCCACCGCCGAGCTTCGCGACGCGCGGCTGATCATCGCCCGGGAACTTGGCTTCCCGAGCTGGCGGGAGCTCGTGTCGTTCACCGAGAAATCCGTGCGCGATCTCGCCGAACGCCAGGAGCAGCGGCGGCGCCTGCGCCCGCAGGCCAAAGCCCTGCTGGCAGGCGACACCGACCGGCTGGCCGGGGTCACCGCCGAGCAGGCCGACACCCTGCTGCAGATGCTGGCCCACCACGAGGCGATCCCCGGTGCCCGGCTCGACGAGGAGCTCGGCGTGCCGCGCGCAGCGGTTGATGTCCTGATCGGCAAGGCCACTAACCTGGGCCTCCCGCTGACCGAGGCCGCCGCCTTCAACCGGGTGGAGTATGTGCGCCTGCTGCTCGACGCCGGCGCGGACCCCGGCACCCAGACGCTTGGCGCGACCCCGCTGGAGAAGGCCATCTACAACGACGCCACGCAGGTCGTCGACCTGCTCGCCGGACACGGGATCGTCCCGCGGGGTTTGTGGACGTATGCCGCGTGCGGCCGGCTGGATCTGGTGCGGGCCTGTTTCGATTCCGGCGGCGGGCTCCGTCCCGACGCCGCGGTTTCGCGCCCCAACCCGGCCGACATACTGCCCGGCTTTCCGCCCCGGATCCCGGCGACCGACGATCCGGAGGAGATCATCGCCGAGGCGTTCGTCCACGCCTGCCAGCACGGCCGGGCCGAGGTCGTGCGCTGGTTCCTCGACCTCGGCGTCAGCCCCGACGTCTCGCCCTACTTCGGGCGGACCGGCCTGCACTGGGCCATCCCGTACGGTCATCTCGCGGTGATCCGCCTGCTCTTGGAGCGCGGCGCCGACCCGTCTATCCGCGACGAGCTCTTCCAAGCGGACGCCGACGGCTGGCTGCGCATCTTCTTCGCCACTCGCTGGGACGATCCCGTAGCCCAGCAAATCCACGCGCTGATCGAGTCCCGGGCGCGCTGAGTTACCGCGGTGCGTCGATCAGGTTGGTCGCGATGGCGGACAGGTGCCTGGACGGGCTGCCGAACAGGTGCCTGCCGCTGTGCGCGCGTTTGAGGTAGCGGTGGGCCTGATGCTCCCAGGTGACGCCGATGGCGCCGTGCAGTTGGATCATCTCGCTGGCGGCGCGGGTGAGCGTCTCCGAGCAGTAGACCTTGACCGCGGCCGCGCGCAGGCTGAGATCCGGGTCGGAACCGGGATCGGCCGCCATCGCGCGGTACAGCGTGCGGGCCGACTCGACCAGGACGTGCAGGTCGGCGGCTCGGTGCTGGAGGGCCTGGAAGGCGCCGATCGGCCGGCCGAACTGGATCCTGGTCAGCAGGTGAGTGACGGTCAGCTCGAGCGCTCGCTCGGCCGCGCCCACGTGTTCGGCGCCCAGCGCGAGGCAGGCCTGGTCGCGGGCGAAGGCGAGCGGCGCGGCCGCGTCTGCGCCGATGCGGCGGCCGGTGACGCCGTCGAGTCGGACGACGGCCAGGTCGCGCACCGCATCCATGGTGGTGACGGGCGTGCGGACGACGCCGTCCTGCTGGGGGTCGACCTCGAACAGGCCGTCGCCGTCCGGGGTGGTCGCGGCGACGAGGAGCACGTCGGCGGCGGCTCCGTCGAGTACGTAGTGGGCCTGGCCGTTCAGTTCCCAGCGACGGCCGACGGCGCGGGCGTCGTATCCGAGTTCGGTCGTGTCCCAGTGGCCAGCCGGGGTGGTCCAGGCGAGGGCGGCGATCGCCGAGCCGTCGGCGATCGCGGGGAGCAGCCGCTCGCGGGCCGCCTCGTCGCCGGAGGCGAGCACGGCCTGGGCGGCGAGAACGACAGAGCCGAGCATGGGGGAGGGCGTGAGGTTTGTGCCCAGTTCCTCCATGACGACGCAGGTCTCGGCCAGCCCGGCGCCGGCCCCGCCGTACCGCTCGGGGATCGCGAGTCCGGCGACGCCGATTTCGTCGCACAGCCGCGGCCAGACACGCCCGGCGGCATCGGTCTTCGCGATCAGCCCGCCGACCGCGTCGCGCAGGTCACGCTGCTCGACGGTCAGGCCCATCGTGGCGCCTCGGGTACTGCGGCCGGTGACGTCGACAGCCCGGCCAGGACCCGCCGACGATGCCAGGCCTGGCTGCCCCAGGCCGGGGCGAGCGCGCGGACCTTGGTCAGCCACAGGCTCAGGTCGTGCTCTGCGGTGTAGCCGATCGCGCCGTGTACCTGCAGGGCGGCGCGGGCCGCCTGCGTGGCGGCGTCGGCGCAGGCGACCTTGGCGGCGGAGACGGCGCCCGGCGCGGTCGCGGCGTCGCCGTCGATCGCGGCGGCGGCCGCGTCGAGCAGCGGGCGGGCGAACTCGAGCGCGATCGCGACGTCGGCGAGCTTGTGCTTGACGGCCTGGAATGTTCCGACCGGCTGGCCGAACTGGACGCGGACGCTGGCGTGGCGCACGCTCACCTCGAGCAGGGCCCGGCCGGCCCCGAGCAGCTGCGCGGAGCAGGCAAGCGCGCCGAGGTCGAAGGCACCAGCCACCGCCGCGGCCGCGTTGCGGGCCAGCACGTCGTGTCCGGTTACGACCGACAGCGAGCGGGACGGATCGACGGATCGGTGCCGGGGGCCGGCCCGGCCCACCGCGACCGCGTCCGGTTCCGCCAGCAGCACCAGGCCGGCCGCCTCGGCGTCGGCCGCGAACGGCAGCCTGTGGCGGCATGGCCAACGTCGCGATGAGGTCGCCGGTCGCGAGTCCGGCCAGCCATTCGCCGCTGCGGTCGGCCGAGTCGAGGGCGGCGAGCAGCGCCGGAACGGCTGCGAGCGACTCCGCCACCGGTCCCGGCACCGCGTGATGACCGAGCTCCTCGCACGCGGTCGCGAGGTCGGCCGCGCTGGTGCCGAGGCCGCCCCACTTCTCCGGTACGGCCAGCGCGGTGGCGCCAAGGTCGGCCAGCCGCCCCCAGAGGGCGAGCCCGGGAGACAGGTCGCCGGCCGCCCACGCGCGGGCGGCGGCGGGCGCGTCCGCCGCTCCCAGGAGGTCGTGCAGCGTCGCCGACCAGGGGGACGCGGGAGGACGATCAAGCGACGGGGAAGGACGGTACAGGGACGAGGACGCCCTCGGCAGGCGCAGCACCCGCTCGGCGATGACGGTGCGCTGGATCTCGTTGGTGCCGGCGTAGATCGGCCCGGCCAGCGCGAACAGGCAGCCCTCGAGCCAGCGTTCGCCTCGGATCTCGGCCCGCGGGCCGAGCAGGTCGAGCGCGGTCTCGTGGAGCGCGACGTCGAGCTCAGACCAGAACACCTTGCCCATGCTCGCCTCCGCCCCGAGCGTCCCGCCCTCGGCCAGCCGCACAGCGGTCGCGTCGGTGTGCAGCTGATACGCGCGGGCGCCGATCCACGCGTCCGCGACCCGGTGGGCGGTGGCGGTGTCGGCCGGGTCGCCGGCCTGCCGCCAGAGCCCGACCAGCCGGCCGGCCGCCGCGACGAACCGTCCCGGGCTGCGCAGCGAGAGACCGCGTTCGTGGCCGGCCGTGCTCATCGCGATCCGCCAGCCGTCGCCCGGCGCGCCGACGACGTTCGCGTCGGGCACGAACACGTCGTCGAGGTGGATCTCGGCGAACCCGGTCTCGCCGCCGAGCTGGCGGATCGGGCGGACCGTCACCCCGGGATCGCGCAGGCCGAACAGCAGGTACGTCAGGCCCCGATGCCGGTCGCCGCCGCCGCCACCGCCGTCAGAATCGGTGCCCGCATCGCCGTCAGCGCCGGTACGGAACAGCCCGAACGCCCGGTCGGCGAAGGCCGCGCGCGAGCTCCACGTCTTCGTTCCCGACAGCAGCCAGCCGCCGTCGGTCCGGACCGCGCGGGACCGGATGGCGGCCAGGTCGCTGCCCGCCTCGGGCTCGGACCAGGCCTGCGCCCAGATCTCGTCCGCCCGCGCCATCGGCGGCAGCAGCCGGTCACGCTGCTCCTGGGTGCCGTGCGCGAACAGCGTCGGCGCGAGGAGGAAGAGCCCGTTCTGCCCGACCCGGACCGGCCCGCCCGCGGCGTAGTACGCCTCCTCGAACGCCAGCCACTCGAGCAGCGACGCGTCCCGCCCGCCGTACTCGGCCGGCCAGGACACCACCGACAGCCGGGCCGCCGCCAGCGCGCGCTCCCACTCCGCGGTGCCACTCGAACCCCTCGGCGGTGTCCACCGACGGCAGCGACCCGGGCGGCACGTGCGCGGCCAGCCAGTCGCGCGCCTGCGCGATGAAGGCGCCGGTGTCCGGCGTCACCGCGCCGCCTGCTTCACTGCGCGGCCTTCTTCTTCATGCCCCGGGCGTCCAGGCCGGCCAGCGAGTCGCCGCCCACCTCGGCGTTGTGCGCGTGCGCGACGTGGTGCAGGCCGAAGACCGAGTCCATTCCCGGCCGCAGGCCCATCTGGTCCTCGCACTGGTTCACCGCGCGCTTGGCCAGGGCGAGGCCGAACGGGGGCATCGCCGCCACCTCTTCCGCCAGCGCGAACGTCGCCGGCTCGAGCTCGGCCCGCGGCACCACCCGGTTCACCATGCCGACCTGGTAGGCGCGCTCGGCCGTGAACCGGCCGCCGGTGAACAGCACCTCCTTGGCGAACCGGGGCCCGAGCACCCAGGGATGCGCGAAGTACTCGACGCCCGGTATCCCCATCCGCACCACCGGGTCGGCGAAGAACGCGTCCTCGGCCGCCACGATCAGGTCGCAGACCCAGGCGAGCATCAGGCCGCCCGCGATGCAGGCGCCCTGCACCATCGCGATCGCGGGCTTCGGTATCTCCCGCCAGCGGCGGCACATGCCCAGGTAGACCTCCATCTCGCGGGCGTACCTGGCGTCCGCCCCGGCCTTGCCGACGTGATCCCACCACAGCACCGCCGGCGCGGTGAAGGAGGTGTCGGCATCCCGCTCCGGGGTGCCGATGTCGTGCCCGGCGCTGAAGTGGTCGCCCGCGCCGGCCAGCACGATCACCGCGACCGTGTCGTCGTTCACCGCCCGGTCGAAGGCGGCGTCGAGCGCGTAGGTCATGGCCGAGTTCTGCGCGTTCCGGTACCGGGGGCGGTTGAGGGTGATCAGGGCGACCGCGCCCCGAGTGGAGTAGAGGACCTCGTCGGCCATCAGGGCTCATTTCTTAGCAGTCGCTTGAGTACCTTGCCGGACGGGTTGCGCGGCAGCGCGTCGCGGATCATCACCTGCCGGGGCACCTTGTAGTTGGCGAGTCGCGAGCGGCAAAAATCGACCACCGCTTCCGGGGAGACGACACCCCCGGCCCGCAACACGACGTACGCCCGGCCCACCTCGCCCAGCCGCTGATCGGGCACCCCGACGACCGCCGACTCGGCCACGCCGTCGAGCCGGGCGAGCACCTGCTCGACCTCGGCCGGGTAGACGTTGAAGCCGCCGCAGATGTACATGTCCTTCAGCCGGTCGGTGATCGTCAGGTACCCGGCCGCGTCGAGCGTGCCCACGTCGCCGGTGTGCAGCCAGCCGTCGGGGTCGATCGCCTCCGCCGTGGCGACCGGGTCGTCGAGGTAACCGAGCATCATGTTCGGACCGCGGAGCAGGACCTCGCCCGCCGCGTCGACGCGTACCTCGAACCCGGCCGCCGCCCGCCCGCAGGTGCGGGCCACGGTCTGCGGGGCGTCACCCGGCCGGCACATGGTCGCCACCACCGCCTCGGTCAGCCCGTAGGCGGTGAGCACGACCCGGAAGCTGAGCTCGCGGGACATCCGCTCGACCAGCGCCGTCGGCACGTTCGCCGCCCCGGTGACCGCCAGCCGCAGGCTCGACAGGTCGAAACGGTCCCGGTCGGGATGGTCGAGGATGGTCTGGTAGATCGTCGGCGCGCCCGGCAGCACGGTGATCCGCTCGGTCTCGATCACCCGCATCGCCGCGGCGCCGTCGAAGACCGGCAGCGGCACCATGACCGCCCCGCTGACCAGGCAGGCGAGGATGCCCGCCTTCAGTCCGAAGCTGTGGAAGAACGGGTTCACCACCAGGTAGCGGTCGCCCTCGGTCAGCCCGGCGTGCTCGGCCCACGCCCGGGCGACCGCCAGCGCGCTGCGGTGGCTGCTCATCGCGCCCTTGCTGCGCCCGGTGGTGCCGGAGGTGAACAGGATGTCGCTGACGTCCTCGGCCGCCGACCGCGGCCGCGCGAGCGGCGGCGTACGGACGGAGAGTCGCCAGCTTCCGTTCGACAAAACCCTTCCAGTCAGCGCCGGTCGACCGCGCACCACCAGCGCGAGGCCGGCCAGGCTGCCAGCGGGGTCGCGTCTCGCGGCGGCGGCGCGCAGCGCTGCCAGCCGATCGACGCCGAGAAAATCGTTGTCGACGAACAGGGCGCGCGCGCCGCTGCGGCTGATCACGTCGAGCGCCTCGGCCCCGGTGAACCGGGTGCTGACCGGGACCAGGGTGGCGCCCGCGGTCAGCGAGCCGAGGGCGGCGAGCACCCAGGCGGCCGTGTTGGGGGCACCAGATCGCCACCCGGTCGCCGGGGGCGATGCCGTCGGCGATGAGCGCGCGGGCGACCTCGCGGACCCGCTCGTGCAGCTCCCGGTAGCCGAGCCGCGCGCCACCGGGCTCGGTCAGGGCCTCCGCGTCGCCGAACTCCCGCGCCGCGCTCGCGACCGCGGCCGGGATCGTCGTCGGGATCGTCCGCTCCACTACCCGACACTACCAAGCAAGTGCTTGGTAGGGTAGCTGGCATGCAGTTCGGCACCGAGGACGACGAATTCCGCCGCCGGGTCGCCGACTGGCTCGCCGCGAACGTGCCCGCCGGGCTGCGCGGGCGCCGGCGGGCCCGGACGCGAGCACGAGGCGTTCGCCGAGCGGCTGGCCTGGAACCGGCGGCTGGCCGCGGCCGGCTGGACCTGCCTCGGCTGGCCGGCCGCGCACGGCGGGCGCGACGCCACCCTCCGCCAGCAGATGATCTTCTACGAGGAGTACGCGCGCAGCCGGGCGCCCGCCCGGGTCGCGGTCGTGGGCGAGGAGCTGCTCGGGCCGACCCTGATCGCGTTCGGCACGCCGGAGCAGCAGCGGCGGTTCCTGCCGCCGATCGCGGCGGTCGAGGAGCTGTGGTGCCAGGGCTACTCGGAGCCGGGCGCCGGCTCCGACCTGGCGGCGGTGGCCACCACCGCGGTGCCGGACGGCGACGAGTGGGTGATCACCGGCCAGAAGGTGTGGACGTCGCTCGCGCACGTGGCCGACTGGTGCTTCGTCCTGGCGCGGACCGAGCCCGGCTCGCGCCGTTCCGCAGGGCCTGTCCTACCTGCTCGTGCCGATGCGGCAGCCGGGGGTCACGGTCCGGCCGATCCGGCAGCTGACCGGGACGTCGGAGTTCAACGAGGTGTTCTTCGACGGCGCGCGGACGGCGCTCGGCCACGTGGTCGGCGCGCCCGGCGACGGCTGGCGGATCGCGAAGGCGACGCTGGAGTTCGAGCGCGGGGCGGGCATGCTCGGGCAGCAGGTCGGGTTCCGGCGCGAGCTCGACGAGCTCATCAAGCTCGCGCGGCAGACCGAGGCCGGAGCGGATCCGCTGTTGCGCGACCGGCTCGCCCGGGCCTGGATCGGTCTCGAGGTCATCCGGGCGTACGCGCTCGACACTCTGGCGCGAGCCGGCCCGGCGACCGGGGCCGAGGCCTCGGTGCTGAAGGTGCTGTGGTCGCGGTGGCATCAGGCGCTCGGGGAGCTGGCGATGGACGTGCGCGGCGCCGGCTCGATGGTCGCCGCGCGCCGACGACGCCGGCGACCTGGACGAGTGGCAGCGGCTGTTCCTGTTCGGCCGGGCGGAGACCATCTACGGCGGGTCCGACGAGATCCAGCGGAACATCATCGCCGACCCGCGCGCTCGGGCTGCCCGGCAGGCACGCGGCATGAAGCCGCGCCGCCGCCGGGCATCAGCCTGCTCGACGGCAAGGTCGTCGTGATCACCGCCGCGGCCGGCACCGGCATCGGCTCCGCCGCCGCCCGCCGCTGCCTCGAGGAGGGCGCCGCGGTGCTGATCAGCGACCAGCACGCAAGGCGGCTGGGCGAGACCCGCGACGAGCTCGCGGCCGCGCACGGCGACCGGGTCCGGTCGCTGCCGTGCGACGTCACCGACGAGGGCGCGGTCGAGCGCGCTGATCGACGGCGCCGTGGCCGCCTTCGGGCGCATCGACGTGCTGATCAACAACGCCGGCCTCGGCGGCACCAGCTCGATCCTCGACATGACCGACGAGCAGTGGCTGCGGGTGCTGGACGTGACGCTCAACGGCACCTTCCGGTGCACCCGAGCGGCGCTGCGGCAGATGGTCGCCCAGGGGCACGGGGGAGCGGTGGTGAACAACGCCTCGGTGCTCGGCTGGCGCGCGCAGCCCGGCCAGGCGCACTACGCGGCGGCCAAGGCCGGGGTGATGGCGCTGACCCGGTGCGCCGCGCTCGACGTGGCCGCGCACGGCATCCGGGTCAACGCGGTCGCGCCGAGCCTGGCCATGCACCCGTTCCTGGCCAAGGTGACGAGCGAGGAGGTGCTGGCCGAGCTGGTCGGCCGGGAGGCGTTCGGCCGCTCGGCCGAGCCGTGGGAGGTCGCCAACGTCATGGTCTTCCTGGCCAGCGACTACGCCTCCTACCTGACCGGCGAGGTCGTCTCGGTCAGCAGCCAGCATCCCTGACGTCTCAGACGCCCCGATCAAAGGAGACCGTCATGCGAAGAACGCCGCGCCGCTGGCGACTCGGGCTCGGCATCGCCGCGCTCGTTCTGGTCACGCCGCTCGTCACCGCCGCCGCCTCCACCTCGCCGTCGCCGGCCCGCGCCTCCGCCCCGAACGCCGCGCCGACCGTCAACTGGGCGCTAGCCGGGCCGGCGACCGCGACCACCGCGGAATGCGGCACCCGCGTCGAACGCGATCGACGGAGAAGCGGGAACGACTGGTGCACGCCCGGCTGGACCGGCACCCTGAGTCGACCCGGCCAGGTCCGGAGTGAGCGACCACGGGATCACGCTGGACTCGGCCAGCCCGTCCGCCTCCGCAGCACCGAGCTGGCCTGAGCACGGCCGGCGACTGGCACAGCCTGCCGGCGCTGCGCGACTTCGCCTTTACCCCGGCAGCCCAAGGAACCCCGCTGCCGACGCGGCACCAGCGCCCGCTACGCCGAGCTCACCGTCGACAGCGACACCGGCGCGGACGTCGCGTGGGCGAGTTCCAGGCCTACGGGCGCGACCCGGCCGCGTCGGGCATGGACCTGGGCGCCGACCTGTCCTTCACCCCGCAGGAATCGCCGCGGGCGCGACATTCACCGACCAGGGCCGCCCGGGCACGCCCGGTGACGATCATGCGCGAGGCGGGCGCGAACTACGTGCGGATGCGGCTGTGGGTGGACCCGCCGCCCGGCTACAGCGACCTCGCCAGCGACCTCGCCCTCGCCCGGCAGGTCGAGCGCGTCCGGGATGAAGATCTACCTCGACATCATGTACTCCGACTTCTGGGCCGACCCGCAGCAAGCAGAACATCCCGGCCGCGTGGGCAGGGCGAGGACCTCGAAAGCTCACCGCCACCGTCATGTCTTAACACCCGGCAGGTCATCTCCGCGTTCGCGCGGCAGGGCACGCCGGTCGACCTGGTGTCGCATCGGCAACGAGATCAGGAACGGGATCCTGTGGCCGACCGGGGAGATCAACTGCACCGACTGCGGCGGCTGGGCGAGCCTCGCGCAGCTGCTCAAGGCGGGCGTCGCGGGCGCCGAGGCGGGCAACCCGGCCGGCCACAAGCTGCTCATCATGATCCACTACGACCAAGGCGGGGAGCTTCGCGCTGAGCTCGGCCTTCTACTCCGAGCTCGAGTCCTACGACGTGCCGTTCGACGTGATCGGGCTGTCCTACTACCCGGTGCTCGACGAGCCGTCGATCTCGGGCCTGCGCGCCAACGTGGACGGGCTGGCGGCCGAGTTCGGCAAGCCGATCGTGATCGCCGAGACCCAGTACCCGTGGACGCTCGCGAACGGGAACTCGCCGCTCGGGGACAGCACCGGGGACTTCGCCTGGGAGCAGAGCCAGATCGAGCCGGGCTACCCGGCCACCCCCGGCGGCCAGCTGTCGTTCGTCACCGACGAGCTGTCGATCCTGGCCACCGCTCCGGACGGGCTCGGGGCGGGGCTGTTCTACTGGGCGCCCGACTGGATCCCGGGCGTGCCCTGGGAGCCGGGCACCGGGATCGGCTCGCCCAACGTCAACATGACCCTGTTCAACTTCGAGGGCCAGGCGCTGCCGTCGATCGGCATCTTCGAGAACCCGGCCGGGGTCTGCGAGCGCGCCAACCCCGGCAGCTCTCCCTGCGTGGTCGGCGGCTGACATGTCACGACCACAAGCTCCAAATCAATCATCTCGAACGGACCCGGCTGACTGTCTCCCCGTCACGACTCCTCAGCTCGTGGCGGGGCGTGGTCGGCCGGGCTCCGCC
Organism: uncultured Actinomycetota bacterium; assembly: GCA_963836195.1. GTDB lineage: Bacteria > Actinomycetota > Actinomycetes > Streptosporangiales > Streptosporangiaceae > Trebonia. The sequence goes on from CAWIIX010000015.1 coordinate 220,080, forward strand.
CGGAGCCTTAGCCGAAGATCTCGATCTATCCGAAGATCTCGATCTCGGAGGCCTGGGCGCCGTTCTGGACGTTGTTGGCGGTGTAGCTGAGCTCGATGTACTGGTCGCTGGTGCCGGAGGGGAGGGGGATGGTGACGGTGTTGCCGGTGGAGGGGTTCCAGGTGTAGGTGGCGGACGGGACCAGGGTGGTGAAGGTGGTGCCGTTGGCGGATCCCAGGACCGACAGGGTCTGGGTTCTGGTCGACCAGGCCGAGGACGGCGGGAGGTCGACGGTGATCGAGCCGAGGGTCTGCGCCGACTGGAGGTTGACGGTGATGGTGCTCGGCCAGGCGCCGTTGTTGGCTTCCCAGTAGGTGCTGGTGTTGCCGTCGACGGCGTTGGACGGGGTGTAGACCTGGGTGTAGCTGGACGCGGTGACCGGCTTGTTCAGCGCCAGGTCGGTGGTGGCGCTGACGCCGGTGCCCGACAGGGCGACGGTCAGCGGGCTGCCCGGGGCGCTGCTGTTGACGGTCAGGGTCCCGGTCGCGGCGCCGGCCGCGGTCGGCGCGAACGCCACCCCGACCGTGCAGGACGCGCCCCCTGCGAGCGAGGTGCCGCAGTTGTTGGACTCGGTGAACGGGCCGGTGATGCCGATCGACGACATCGACGCCGCCGCCGACCCGGTGTTGCTGATGGTGACGGTCTGGCTGGCGCTGGTCGAGCCGACGTTCTCGTTGCCGAACGACTCGCTCGACGGCGAGGCGGTCAGCGTCGCGGTGCCGGTGCCGCCGCCGGATCCGGGGAAGATCTCGAACTCGGAGACCTGGGCCGCGTCCCAGCCGGTGTTGCCGGTGAAGTCCAGCTCGAGGTACCTGTCGCTGGTCCCGGTCGGGAGCGGGATCGTCACGGTGTTCCCGGTCGACGGGTTGAACGTGTAGCCGGCCGACCCGACCAGGGTCGTCCAGCTGCTGCCGTTGGTGGACCCCAGAATCGACAGTGTCTCGGTCCGGGTGGACCATGCGCTGGACGGCGGCAGGTCCAGGGTGACCGAGCCGAGGCTCTGGGTCGACCCGAGGGCGGCGGTCAGCGTCTGCGGGTAGCCGGCGCCGTCCTGGCTCTCCCAGTACGTGCTGGTGTTCCCGTCGTTCGCGTTCGTGGCCGGGTACCCCGCCTGCGAGCTGCTGGCCGTCATCGTGGCCCCCAGCGCCAGGTTGGTGCTCGAGGTGGTGCCGGTGCCGGACAGGGTGACGGTGGTCGGGCTGTTGCCGGCGTTGCTGGTCACGGTCAGCGTGCCGGTCGCGGCGCCGGCCGCGGTGGGGGCGAAGGCCACGTTGACCGTGCACGACCCGCCGGCCGCGATCGAGGAGCAGTTGTTGGTCTGAGTGAAGGCGCCGGACACCGACACGCCGGACACGGTCGCCGACGCGCTGCCGGAGTTGGTGATCGTCACCGCCTGGGTTCCGCTGGCGCTGCCGACCGCCTGACTGCCGAAGGAGAGCGAGGTCGGCGACGCGTTCAGCGTCGGGCCGGAGCTGTTGGTGACCGACATCGTGACGTTCGCCACGATCAACGCGGCGCTGGCGTTGGTGACGTTCAACCGCAGATCGGCCCCGCCGTTCTGCGCCTCATCGAACTGCGCACCGGTCAGCTGCACGGTCGCGGTGGTCCAGGTCCCGGTCCCCGGGCTGCTGACCGTCGGGCCGTTCTGGTAGGCGTTGCTCGGCGTGTCGTACTGCACGACGAAGCCCTGCCCGGCGGTGGCCCAGTACGTCACCTGGACCGTCACGTCGGCCGCAGCCTCGACCGCCGACATCGGGTTCAGCTGCAGGTAGACGTTGGCGTCGCCTGCACCGCTCTGCGATGACGTCCAGGTTTCCTCGGCCGTCTCGCCGCCCTGGGTGATCTGGGTGAGGTTACCGTCGGAACCGGAGTTCGTCTGGCCGACGCCGAGGAACTGCAGGCCGGCCCGGCCTGGCCGGCGGTGGCGCTGACCGAGGTGGCGCCGGTTTCGGTAACCGGGCAGCTCGACGAGGCTGTGCCGGAGGGGGGCGCGCCGCTCACCACGTTCCACTGCGCGAGCGTGGCCGCGCTGATGTTGGCAGTGGCGCAGATCAGGCCGTTCGACTGCTGCGTCTGCGCGACGGCGGCGCCGGTGGCGGCGTTGACCAGGTGGTAGGTGCCCGCGTTGAGGCCGAGCCCGGCCGGGCTGAACGCGATCGGGTCGTTGTAGGCGGTTCCCGAGGTGATGTTCGCGAGGGTGACGGAGGCGCTGTTGCCGCTGGCCGCCACCGCCGGGACAGTCTGCAGGTTGCCGACATCGGGCGCGTCGATCTCGGCGTAGGCGGTCGAGTACTGGGTGAGCTGCTCGGGCTCGGTCAGCAGGGCGCCGCCGCCGTTCTTGTACGCGGTCAGGTTAGCGTCGACGCCGTTCAGCGGCAGGACGGCCTTGAACTGCGACAGCTTGATCGCGCCGTTGTTCACCTCCTGGCTGGTCACCACGCTGAAGCCGGACTGGTAGTTCAGCCACAGGTTGGCGATCTCGTTCTCGGCGTTGTTCAGGCTGCCGCCGCCGGTGTTGCCGTAGCCCAGGGAGAAGTCGACGTAGACGGCGACCGGCTGCTGGGGGTACGAGCCGGACAGCCCCTTCAGCGTGGGCAGCCAGCTGGTGTAGATCGGGAAGCCGACGGTGTCCTTCTGGGTGCCGTCGTGGATGAAGAAGTCCTCGCCGCCGCCCTGGGGCAGGCCCATCGCGTAGAGGGAGAGCCACGACACCGCCTTCGCGGCGAGCTGGCTGTTGTCCGGCGGCGCCGTCCACTCCTGCGCCACCTTCACGCCGTAAGCGCGGGCCAGGCTCCCGAACGTCAGGGTCAGCCCCTGGGACGAGGCGTCGTCGTCGATGACGGTGACGTTGTACTGCTTCGCGAGCTGGAAGAACGTGTCCGGGTTGTTGGCGTAGTTGGTCGCGTTGCCAAAGCCGCCGCCGAAGTAGTAGTAGAGCGGGGTGCTGGCGGTGACGTTACGGACGTCCGCCGTGAGCTGTCCGTAGGTCTGCTTGACGCTCCACGACCGGAACGCCTGGAACACGCCGAACAGCGCCTGGCCGGGCGCGGCCGCGGGCACCTGGCTGAACGAGCTGTAGGAGGTGCCGTTGTCGGAGTTGAAGGTGGCGATGGTGCCGTACGTCTGCGGCAGGTAGGTGTTCTGGAACTCAGCGACGTCGTCGGCCGCGTAACCGCCGCCCGCCCCGTTGAGGTCCCACTGCGCGTCGAGGAAGCCGTAGTCGAGGATCGCGCCGCCGTAGCCGCCGGGCTGGTTCACCGAGTTCTGGATCGTGTCGGTGACGTAGCTGAAGTACTCGGACTGCTCGGTCGGATCCCACCAGGTCGGGGCCGCGCCCTGGGCGCCGCCGCTGCCGACCTCGAAGTCGTTGATCCAGGGGGCGGGGCTACCGCCCCAGCCGGCCTGCCAGAAGATCGGGATGAGCTGGATGCCGGCCGCGCTGGCGTTGGCGAGTTCCTGGTCCCACTCGGTGAAGCTGAACGTGCCGGCCGCCGGCTCGATCGTGCCCCACGGCATGTTGAGCTCGGCCGTGGTCAGGCCGTCAGCCGCCAGCCCGGCGAAGAACGACTCTGACCAGGCGGTGCCGTTGTTGTCGAAGTCGAGCTGGGTGGACCAGATCGGCGTGGTGGGCGACGAGCTGGCCCGCGCCAGCGGGGCGTGGAAGCCGCCGAGGAGCGCGAGCAGCACGGCCAGGACGGCGAACGGCGCCAGCCGCGATCGGAAACCGCCGCGGCGCAACGCCGACGCATATCTGTTCACGCTCATGTCGCGTTCCTCCTCGAGCGGCCCGGTAGCTGACGTGACTGTAACTCGCGCTACATTGGCTTGCAATATCTCGATTTATGGTCCGCAAGTATTTGCTTCTAGCAGCAATTACTGAATGGGCGGCGCCGTCGCGGGTGCTCGGCCGAGGCTCCGCCGGTCGAGTTTGCCCGCCGAAGTGAGCGGCAGCCGGTCCACGGCGTAGAACCGCCGGGGCATCATGAACGCGGGCAGCTGACCGGTCAGGAACGCCCGCACCGCGCGCGGATCGACGTCCGGGCCGGCCGGAACGAACCAGCAGGCGAGCCACCGGTCATCGCCCCGGCCCGACGGCACCAGGGCCGCGGCCGCGTCCCGGACGGACGGGCAGCGCCGCACGGCCGCGGCCACCTCCGCCAGCTCCACCCGGTGCCCGCGCACGCTCACCTGGTCGTCCCGGCGCCCGACGAAGACCAGGCCGGCCTCGTCCAGGTCCCGCCGGACGAAGTCGCCGGTGCGGTACAGCCGCTGCCCCGCCCCGGGGCGCGCCGGGTGGTTGACGAAGGACGCGGCCGTTTGGCCGTCGTCCTGCAGGTACCCCCGCGCCAGGCCGGCGCCGCCCAGGTACAGCTCGCCCACCGCGCCGGGCTCGGCCGGGGCCCCGCGCTCATCAAGCACGAGGGCCAGCACGCCGGGAATGGGGCGCCCGATGGGCACGTCGCCCCGGCCCGGCCCGGAAACCTCCTGCCAGGTGGCGGTGACGGTCGCCTCGGTCGGCCCGTACAAGTTGAACATCCGGTGCGGGCCCGGCACCGCCGCCCGCCACGCGCTCACGTCGTGCCCGTGCAGCGTCTCGCCGCCGAGGATGAGCACCTGGAGGTCAGGCAGGGCGACGGGTGACCGCGCCGTCGCCTGCCGGGTCAACTCCCGCCAGTAGCTGGGGACCAGGTCGCAGTGCGAGATGCGGCGGTCGCGCAGCCAGTCAAGGAACCGTCCCGGGCTGTACGTCACCTGATCGGGAACGGGGCAGATCGTCGCGCCGCCGACGAGGGCGGTGAAGATCTCCTGCACCGACGCGTCGAAGACCGGCGGGTAGTGCTGCAGGACGCGGCTGCCAGGCGCGATCGCAAACTCCGCAGCTGCCCAGCGCACCAGGTTGGCGACGCTCCGATGTGTCACCATGACCCCCTTGGGCGCGCCGGCGGACCCCGAGGTGTAGATGACGTAGGCGAGGTCGTCCGGACCGGGGCCGCCGCGCGGCGGGGTGAACCGGCGCCGGGGGAACTCCCCGACGTTGACCACCGGGAGGTGGCGGTCGGGCGCCAGCGGGCGGTAGCGGTCGCTGGTGACGAGCGCGGCGATCCGGGCGCCGGCCGCCAGCCGGCGGATCCGCGCGGGCGGGTCAGCGGGCCACAGCGGCAGGTACGCCGAGCCGGCCTTCAGCACCCCGATCATGGCCGCGTACAGCCACGGCCCGCGGTCGAGGAGCACGCCCACGAGCGCGCCCGAGCCGGCCCCGAGCCGGGTCAGGGCGCTGGCGACCCGGTCGGACTCGCGGTCGAGCAGGCCGTAGGTCCAGCTTTCGCCGGGCGACTCGACCGCGGTCCGCTCCGCGCTCGCCCGAGCCTGCGCGCGGAAGAGGTCGACGACGGTGGGACCGCGTCGTGGCCCGTTCACCGCCCGCAAGCCGAGACCGCGGCCGGCCACACCCGCGGGTCAAGCCCGTACTGGCAGAGAAAGGCGTACGCCAGGCGCTCAAGCCCGAAGCCAACGCAGCCGGTGCGGATGGCAGAGCCGTCGTCATGGCGGATGTCGAAGCGATCGGCGAAGAAGTCGTCGGCGTAGTTGAACGAGCCGACCGCGACCGAGCGTCGGTCGTCGAGCGGCATTCTCAGCTCGTACTTCGATTCCGCGAGGACCTGCAGGGCGATCCTCGTGCCGCGATCCGGCGGGGCGAAGAACGGGTCGTTCCCGACCGTGCAGTAGGCGGTGAGGCCGAGTTCCTCGAGCAGCGCCCGGACGTCGTCCATCATCCGCTCCCGGCTGGCGCGGACGAAGTCCCGGCGGCCGAGAAACACCGTTTCGCGGATCGTGAAGTCCCACAGCCGCTCAAGCCCGCGGGCGTACCTGGACTCGTGCCGGAACGCCTTGCCGCGGCTGGTCACGACCGCGTTGGCGGGGGCGGCAAGCCGACGGCCGGCGTACTGATGGTAGGTGTGGAAGCACATCGTCGGCGGTAGGCAGTGACTCGCACCGCCGGTGAAGCGCCGGGCCGCGTCCTCGACCGACGCGCCGCGGCGCCGGGCGGCGCCGAACCGCTCATAGTCGCCGGCGCTGCCGCGCAGCCGGCTGACGAACATGACCAGGTGCGGAAACGAGTCGATGTAGCCGCACGTCTCGATCACGTTGGTCGGCAGCAGCGTGGGGTACCGGTACTCCACCGCCCCGTACGAACGGGCGAGATCGCGGAGCCGCGCGTCGAGGAATTCCAGGGCGGTGAGCATCGGTCCGCCGATCGCGACCTGTCCCTCCGCCGACCGGAAGGCGGCGCCGGAGGCAATCAGGTCGTCGTACGCATCGGCCGGCCGACGGGCGCCCGCCACCTGCCACAGCGTGCGGCGCGCGACGGCGGCCGTCCGGCTGAAGTCGCCGCTCAGCATCGCGTTGAACTGGTGCCCGAGGCGCTCCCGCTGCCCGTCCGGCTGGCCGGCCACCGTTACCAGGACCCCGGTGACGTTCCCGTCCGCGTCGTGCGAGAACTCGAACTCCTCGATGCTCTCGTCGACGAAGAAGACGAGCCGGGCGAACTCCTCGGCTTGGTCCGGAGCGAGCGGCTCGGCCAGGGCCACCAGGATTTCCCGCCCGGACGTGGCCGAACCGCGGGAGGCGGCGGGTTCCATCGGTCAGCCCTTCCCCGCCCGGGGCCACGGGGAGACGCCCGCGTGGTCTTGGTTATACGGGTTGAGCCGTTCGCGCAGGGAGTAGAGGAACGACCGGGTCATCTTCGCCTTCTGGTCGGTGCTGAAGAACACCCGCGAGACGTTTCCGGCCCACGTCATTCCCAGGTCGGTGGTCCGCAGCCAGCCGTCCTCCGCCTGCAGATAACCGGCGGTCATGAGCAGGTCGATGTCCTCGGCGAACATTTCATACCGGGGGATGTCCGACAGCCGGATCCCTTGCAGCAGGACCGGGAACATCACCATGATCCGGCGGGCCTTCTCGACCGTCGTGCAGCGGGCGCCCAGGGACACGGGCAGCAGGCCGCCTTCGATGGCGGACATGTAGTCCTCCAACGAGGTCGTGTTGACGTACTGATGGTCGGCAACGAAGCCGCGCGCGGACGGCCCGATCCCGATGGCGTGACCCTCGGCGAGCAGGTGCCGCTTGATCCCCTCGACGTACGGATGCCGCTTGTCCGCTGTCGCGAAGGTGAACGAGTGCACAGGGGCATAGCCGTTGCCGCGCATGATCGTCCGGAGCAGCTCGAACATCGCGATGCTGCGGTCATTGCTCGGGCGGGCGGAGAACCGGTCGGAGTCCTCGACCAGCGTCTTGAATCGAGTGTTCTCCCACAGGGTGAGCGAATACACGTCGATGTAGTCGGGGCGCAGTTCGAAGGCGCTCGCGAGATCGCTGCGGAGGGTCTCCTGGCTCTGGTCGGGAAGGTTGTAGAGCAGGTCGATCGCGAGCTCGGACATGCCCGCCGCCCGCACCGCGTCCGCCGCCCGGCGCACGTCGGCGATCGTCGGCTTCAATCCGAGCCTGCGGCGCAGGTCCTCCTTGAAGGTCTGGACGCCGAAGCTGACGCGGTTGACGCCGTGACTGCCCAGGAGCGCCAGTTTCGCACTGTCCTGGAGGGTCAGCGCCTCGCCTTCCATCGTCATCACCTGGCAGCGCGACAGGTCGAACGCGTCGTGCAGCGCGGTGAGCACGGCGTCGAGGAACTCCGGCTCCACCGACGTCGGGGTGCCGCCGCCGAACTCAACCCAGTCGACCGCCCGCCCGCGGAAGAAGCTGGATTGCCCGTAGTGATAGATCTCGGCGACGAGGGCGTCGAAAAAGCGTTTCTTCGTCAGATACGGAGTGACTTGGTTGAGGGATTTGAACAAGGGGCAGAAGTGGCACAAATAGTCACAGAACGGTAGGTGCAGATAGATGTAGACGGGCCGGTCGTCGTGCTCTCCGTCAAGATAGCTGGTGAAGGACTTGCGATCGGCGATCCGATCTTCTTCATTGCTCAGTTTGGGATAATAGAAGAACTCGCCCAGGCGATCCTTGAAGTCCAAGCTGGTCATTGCCGCCTACCTATAGCCCCATGAAGGAGCCAATGATATTTCGCTGTATTTCCGAGGTGCCGGAATAAATGGTGCTCGCGAGCGCGTCGTTAATCTCCCTGCCCGCGGCCGATGTGAACCCGTGCGCGCCGCGCGAGCGCACCGCCAGCAGCGCGGTCCTGGCCAGCCCTTCGCTGATGATCAGCTTCGCCATGGCCGCCTCGCGGTAGGCCCGCCGGCCGTCGTCGTGGAGCCGGCTGATCTTACGCAGCAGCAGTTCGGCCAGCTCCGCGTTGACCTGCTCGTTGACCAGCGGGTGGGCAATCGCCTGGAACCGGGAGACCGGCCCGCCGAACTGCCGCCGGGTCCGGGTGTACTCCACCGTCTCATCGAGCATTCTGCGCAGGAAGCCGAGACCGGCGGCAAACGTGTACGTGCGCTCCAGCTCCAGCGCGACCCCGAGGATGAACTGGCCTTGGCCCGGGCGGCCGAGCACCGCGGCCGCGGGCACGGCCACGTCCTCAAGCCGCAGCGATCCGAGCGGGGCCCCGGTCAGCCCGGACGTGTCCATCGCCGGCCCGACGGTGCAGCCCGGCGACGCGGTGTCGAGCAGGAACGCCGTCAGCTCACGGTGGCCGGCGGCGGCGGAGCGCGCGATCAGGAGCACGGTCTGCGCAATCGGCGCATTGGTGATGTAGGTCTTCGTTCCGTTGAGTACGTACGTGCTCCCGCGGCGGACGGCAGCCGTCGCCATCGCCGTCGTCTCCGATCCGGCCGTCTCCTCCGTCACCGCGAACGCCCCGATCCGGCTGCCGTCGAGCAGGCCGGGCAGATGGGCCCGCCGGGTCGCGTCGTCGCCGAACCGCCAGAGCGGGACCACGCACGCCCACTGGTGCGTCGCCAGCGAGAACACAAACCCGTTATCCCGGCAGCCGTAGCCAAGCGCCATCATCGCGGTGAGCGCCTGATCGTGCCGGTAGCCGCGGCCGCCGAACTGCGCCGGCACGGTCATTCCGAGCAGGCCGGCGCGCGCGCAGTCCTGCCACGCGTCGGCGAACGTGCCGCCGGTGCGCTTGCCCAGCATCGCCGTCAGCGGTGCCGCCAGGCCGAGGATCTCATCGCGGAGGGCGGTCTCCGTCGGATCGGCCGCTGAACTCACCGGTCTATACCGCCGGGCCCCGCGCGAGCATGCCGCTGATCGACCGGCAGGTCTCGAAGTTCTCTGCGCGCAAATCATTGTCGTCGACACGTGCGTCGTAGCGCTCCTCCAGTTTGCCGATCAGCCGGATCAGGTCGATCGAGTCCAGCAGGCCGCTGGAAACCAGGGGCTGGTCGACGGTGAGCTCGGGCAGGTCGACGAGACGCTCCTCGACGAGAACGGCCGCGATCTCCTCAGCCTCGGGCGCATTCGGCATACTTCCTCCGTCGGCAAGAACTCGATTTCCGCGTGACTAATTGTGTCCCCTCCGCGCCAATATTCAAAACGCCGGACGTCGGAAACTAGAATGCAATTGTCCCTCAGATTGCCGACGGCACCTAAAGAGCGCGGAAGGCACAGGGGAAACCCGACTTCAAAGCAGGCACTTCTGTTTGGGGTAATGCGTGGAATAACCGACCGGGGGCGTTAGTCGGAACCGCCGCGGGCGCGCCCTGATCGGCTCGCCCCACCAGGCCCTCGCAGGCGCCGTCACCGGGCCGACGCTGCTGGTCGACGGCGGGCACGGCTTGGCCGAGAAGGATCTTGACGCGTATCGAGCGCGAGACTACGCTCCTGCACGTATAAACAAATAGGAAAGTTTCCTATTTGATCACTGTCCTCGCTCGTTCGTACGTCCCCGACTAGTGAAGGAATCTGCGCTTGAGACGATTCATCCCCCTCGCGATGGCCGCGCTGGCCGCCGCGGGAATAACCACCGCCGCGGCGACGGCCTCCGCCAGCGCCGCCACCACGTCCCACGCCGCCGGCGTGTCCGACGTCATCCTTCCGCCGCATGTCTACGCGCCGTACTTCGAGGCCTACGACACCACCGACGGCGGGCTGGCCCAGCTGTCGGCCGAGTCGGGGGCGAAGTACGTGTCCCTCGCCTTCCTGCAGACCCCGACTGCGGGCTCGTGCACGGCCGACTGGAACGGCGACACGTCGACGCCGATCTCCGCGACCGTCGCGGGCAGCTTCGGCGCCGACATCGCGGCCATCCAGAGGCGGGGCGGGACCGTCATCCCGTCCTTCGGCGGGTACGGCGCGGACACCACCGGCACCGAGCTCGCGGACAGCTGCACCAGCGTCAGCGCGATCGCGGGCGTCTACGAGAGCCTCGTCACCACGTATCACGTCACCCGCATCGACCTCGACGTGGAGGCCGACTCGCTGACCAACACGGCCGGGATCGAACGGCGCAACGAGGCGGTCGCGCAGACCGAGGCGTGGGCCGCCGCGCACCACAAGGTCGTCCAGTTCGACTACACGATCCCGGTCAACCCGACCGGGCTGACGGCGTCGGGCCTGGCGGTGCTGCAGAACGCGGCCGCCGAGGGCGCCAAGATCACCGAGGTCAACATCATGACCTTCGACTACTACATCGGCACGACCCAGGACATGCTGGCCGACTCGGAGAGCGCCGCGGCCGCGACGTACGGGCAGCTCCAGTCGATTTATCCGCAAGAGTCGCCGCTGGCGCTCTGGCACTCCATCGGCATCACCGAAATGCCCGGCATCGACGACTTCGGTGCGGCCGAGACCTTCACCACCGCCGACGCCCCCGCCCTGCTGGGCTGGGCGGCGACCCACAACCTGGGCCTCATCTCGATCTGGGCCCTGCAGCGTGACAACGGCGGCTGCCCCGGCACCAAGGGCGCCGGCAGCTGCTCCGGCGTCACCCAGCCGACCTGGTACTTCAGCCACGTGTTCGGCCTGTACAACTACCTGCCCTAGCAAGGTTCGCCGCCCCGGGCAATGGTGCAACGGTCGTTGCACCCTTGCCCGGGGCACCCTTGTGTCAGGCGGCGGGCGCCCCGGCCGGGAGCCTGGCCCCGAGGGCGGAGCCCTCGAGCTCGATCGAGTCCGGCGGCCCCGTCCGGCGGTAGCGCCGGGTGAGGGCGACGCCGCCGATCGCCGCCGCGAAGCAGGACAGGCCGCCGACCGCCAGGCCGATCCGCGGGTCGGTCAGGGCGATGATCCAGCCGATCGCGGGGCCGCCCACCGGCGTCGTGCCCTGGAAGGCGACCTGCCACAGCGCGATCACCCGCCCGCGCATGCCCGGGTCGGCGTTGAGCTGGATCGTTGAGTTGCCGATGGCGATGAACGAAACGCTCGCCCACCCCACGAACAGCAGCGCGGCGTAGGCGAGCCCCAGGAACGGTGCCCACGCGCAGACCAGGATGGCCGCGCCGAAACCGGCCGAGGCGATGATCATCGGGCGCACCCCGGTCCGTCCCCGGGCGGCGGTGAACAGGCCGCCGATGACCGCGCCGATCCCCATCGCCGCGGTCATGAAGCCGTAGGCTTCCGCGCCGCCGTGGAACGACCGCTCGGCCAGCACCGGCAGCGAGACCGAGAACTCGTAGGCGAGCAGCCCGACCAGGCCCATCATCGCCAGCGGGATCGCGATGGACGCCGTCCTGGCCGCGTACCGCAGGCCCTCGCGCAGCTGTCCGGCCGCCCGCGCTACCGGCGGGCTCGGCCGCAGCGCGGAGCGGTCCATCATCAGCAGCGAGGTGACGACGGCGGCGAAGCTGGCCGCGTTCAGCAGGAAGCAGACCCCGATGCCGGCCGTCGCGATGAGGATCCCGCCGATGGCGGGGCCGACGGCGCGGGCGGCGTTCGCCGTCACCGAGTTCAGCGTGATGGCGTTCCGCAGCTCGTCCTTGCCGACCATCTCCCGGACGAACGACTGCCGGGCGGAGTTCTCGAAGGCGTTGTTCAGCCCGAGGATGACCGCGAGCACGCAGATCTCCCAGAACCGGGGGGAGCCGAACACGACCAGCAGCCCGAGCGCCAGGGCCTGGAACCCCATGGCGATCTGCAGCGCGATCATCAGCCGTCGCTTGTCCACCCGGTCGGCGATCACGCCGCCGTAAGGACCGAGGAACAGCACCGGCAGCGCCTGCAGCGCCACCGCCAGCCCGAGGTCGGTGCTTGAGTGGGTCAGGGTCAGCACCAGCCAGGACTGCGCCGTCATCTGCATCCACGTGCCGGCCAGCGATATTGACTGGCCCGTAAAGTAGAGGCGGTAGTTCGGGACCTTCAGCGACGAGAAGGTCGTCCCCAAGAACGCTCCTGGCGTGATCTTCACCCATCATCCCCACGGTCGCCGAAACCACTAGTTGCTTAGCACAACTAACTATAAGGCACGGTTGTTCCCCGGCTCAGCCCTCGCGTGCACATCGGAGGTATCGGCCCGGTGAGGGACGCGTTTCGCGGCTGTAACGCTCCCGAACGCTGCGGATAACGAGGGCGGTGCAGGCTGGGGGAATGTCTGCGCACCTTGTTGTGGCCGGGAACGGGATGGTAGGGCAGCGCCTGGTGGAGGCGCTGCAGGACCGGGACGCCCGGCGCCGCTGGCGGGTCACGGTCTTGTCGGAGGAACCGCGGCGGGCCTACGACCGGGTGAACCTATCGTCCTACCTCGACGGCGCCACCGCCGAGGATCTGGACCTGGTCCCGGCCGGCTGCTACGACGCCGACGGGTACGAGCTGCACCTGCGCGAGGCGGTCACGGCCATCGACCGCGCGGCCCGCACCGTCGCCACCAGCCGCGGACGGACCATCGGCTACGACGCCCTGGTGCTGGCCACCGGCTCTTCCCCGTTCGTGCCGGCGGTTCCGGGGGCCGGCCTGCCGGGCTGCTTCACCTACCGGACGCTCGATGACCTCGACGCGATCCAGATCGCCGCGCGGCGGGCGGCCGCGACCACTGAGGGCAGGCGGACCGGGCTGGTGGTCGGCGGCGGGCTTCTCGGCCTTGAGGCGGCGCGCGCGCTGCGGCTGCTCGGCCTGTCTCCGCACGTGGTGGAGCTGGCCCCGCGCCTGATGCCGCTGCAGGTCGACGAGGGCGGCGGGGCGCTGCTGCGGGAGATGATCGAGGAGCTGAACGTCGCCGTCCGGCTGGGCACCTCGGTCGCCGTGATCGAGCCGGACGGCAGCCGCTTGCTGGCCACCCTGGCCGACGGCACCGAGCTCGACCTGGACGTCGTCGTGTTCGCGGCCGGCGTGCGCCCGCGCGACCAGCTCGCCCGCGACGCGGGGCTCGCCGTCGGCCAGCGCGGCGGGATCGTCGTGGACGACGGCTGCCGCGCCAGCGACCGGGACATCTACGCGGTCGGCGAGTGCGCCCGCATCGGCGGCCAGGTGCACGGGCTCGTGGCCCCCGGCTACGCGATGGCCGAGGTGCTGGCCGACCGCCTCACCGGCGGGACCGCCAGTTACGCCGCCACCGACACCTCCACCAAGCTCAAACTGCTTGGCGTCGACGTCGCCTCGTTCGGCGACGCGCTTGCATCGGCCGACGGCGCGCTCGAGGTCACGGTCAACGACCCGGTCACCCGGAGCTATTCCAAGCTCGTCATCTCCGGTGACGCCAAGACCCTGCTCGGCGGCGTGCTTGTCGGCGACGCCTCGAAATACGCCATGCTCCGCCCGCTCGTGGGGCGACCGTTGCCCGGCGACCCGGTGACGATGGTCGCCCCGGCTGGGAGCGACCCGGCCTCCGGCCCGGGTACAGGCGCGCTGCCCGGTGACGCCCAGATCTGCTCCTGCTACGGCGTCTCCAAGGACGCGATCTGCGGCGTCATCACCAGGCAGTCGCTCACCGATGTGGCCGCAGTCATGAGCCGCACCAGGGCCGGGACCGGCTGCGGCTCCTGCCGGCCGACGCTGAAGACGCTGCTCAAGGAGAGCGGCGTCGCGGTCAGCGCGGCGCTATGCGAGCACTTCCGGCAGACCCGGGCCGAGCTTTTCGAACTCGCGCGGGCGGGCGGCCTCACCAGCTTCACCGAGCTGATCCACCGGCACGGCTCCGGCGGGCGCGGTTGCGACATCTGCAAGCCGGTGGTGGCCTCGATCCTGGCCAGCCTCGGCCACGGGCACGTCCTCGACGGCGAGCAGGCCGCCCTGCAGGACACCAACGACCATTTCCTGGCCAACATTCAGCGCAACGGCAGCTACTCCGTCGTGCCGCGGATCCCCGGCGGCGAGGTCACCCCGGAGAAGCTGATCGTGCTGGGAGAGGTGGCCCGCGACTTCGGTCTGTCCACCAAGATCACCGGCGGGCAGCGGATCGACCTGCTGGGCGCCCGGGTCGAGCAGCTGCCGGCGATCTGGCGACGGCTGGTCGACGCCGGCTTCGAGTCCGGGCACGCCTACGGCAAGGCCGTCCGGACGGTGAAATCCTGCGTCGGCTCCGCCTGGTGCCGCTACGGGGTGCAGGACTCCGCGTCGTTGGCGGTGGAACTGGAGCTGCGCTACCGGGGCATCCGATCGCCGCACAAGATCAAGGCGGGGGTGTCCGGCTGCGCCCGCGAGTGCGCAGAGGCGCAGAGCAAGGACATCGGCGTGATCGCGGCCGACAACGGGTGGAACCTATACGTCGGCGGCAACGGCGGGTTCCGGCCCAGACACGCGGACCTGCTGCTGTCCGGGGTCGATCGACCGGCGCTGATCCGCGCCATCGACCGGTTCATCATGTTCTACATCCGCACCGCGGACCGGCTGCAGCGGACCGCGGCCTGGCTGGAGACGCTGGACGGAGGACTCGACTACCTGCGCTCTGTCATCGTCGACGACAGCCTAGGCATCGGCGCCGAGCTCGACGCCGCGATGCAGCGGCATGTCACGGCCTACCAGGACGAGTGGGCGGCGGTGCTGGCCGACCCGGTCAAGCTGCGCCGGTTCGTGTCGTTCGTCAACGCGCCCGCTATCCCGGATCCTAGCATCGCGTTCACCGCCCAACGCGGTCAGCCGCGTCCGGCCGACCTGCCCATGCCGCGGCCGCTTGAGGTGACCTGGTGACCTGGACGGCGGTCTGCCGGTACGACGAGCTGCTGCCCGAGCGCGGTGTCGCCGCCCTGATCGGCACCGGGCAGGTCGCGCTGTTCCGCACGTTCGACGGATCGCTGTACGCGATCGGCAACCAGGACCCGTTCACCGGGGCGTGCGTTCTGTCGCGGGGAATCGTCGGCACCAGAGGCGACATCCCCACCGTCGCGTCCCCGCTGCAGAAACAGGTCTTCGACCTGCGCACCGGAGCGTGCCTCGATGACCAGACCGCCTCCGTCCCCGTCTTCGCCGTCCGGGAACGCGACGGTCAGGTCGAGGTGGGCACCGGATGATCATCGAGCCGCTGGCCGGGTACACGGTCGCCATCACCGCCGCCCGCCGCCGGGAAGAGTTCGCCGCCGCGCTCGAGCGCCGCGGCGCGAAGGTCATCTCCGCGCCCGCGATCAGGATCGTGCCGCTGGCCGACGACAGCGAGCTGCGCGCCTCGACCCGGCGCTGCCTGGACGCCCCGCTCGACATCGTCATCGCCACCACCGGCATCGGGTTTCGCGGCTGGATCGAGGCCGCCGACACCTGGGGGCTGGCCGACGAGCTGGCCAAGGTCATCAGTGAGGCCACCGTGCTCGCCCGTGGGCCGAAGGCGCGGGGCGCCATCCGGGCGGCCGGCCTGCGCGAGGCGTGGTCGCCCGACTCGGAGTCGTCCAGCGAGGTCCTTGAGCACCTGATCGCCGGCCGCGACCTCGACGGCAAGCGCATCGCGGTCCAGTTGCACGGGGAGCCGCTGCCGGACGTGGTGCAGACGCTGCGGCTAGCCGGCGCCGAGGTGATCGAGGTGCCCGTCTACCGCTGGGTGCGGCCGGAGGACACCGCGCCGCTGCACCGGCTGATCGAGGCCGTCTGCGCTGGCGCGCTCGACTCGGTCGCGTTCACCAGCGCGCCCGCGTCCGCGAGCTTCCTCCAGGCGGCCCGCGAACTGGGCCGCGGCGGCGCGGTGGGCGCCGCGCTGCGCGGGCCGGTCGTGCCCGCCTGCGTGGGGCCCGTCACCGCCGGCCCGTTCCAGGCCGAGGGCATCCCGGTGATCCAGCCCGGGCGGGCCCGGCTGGGCGCGCTGGTCCGGGAGATCGTCGAGCAGGTCCCGCTCCGCCGCGGGCTCCAGCTGCCCGTGGCAGGCCACCTGATGGACGTGCGCGGCCACGCGGTCGTGGTGGACGGCCGGCTGATGCCGCTCACCAGCGCCAGCATGGCCCTGCTGCGGGAACTGGCCGCCCGGCCCGGCCACGTCGTCTCCCGCTCCGGCCTGCTGAAGAACACGCCCGGCGACGGCGGCGACGAGCACGCGGTCGAGGTCGCCGTCGGCCGGCTCCGCACCGCGCTTGGCGACCCGCGCATTATCCAGACAGTGGTCAAGCGCGGCTACCGGCTTGCCTACGAGCCGGAGCGAGCCGGCCACCAGGACGGAGCCGGCGGTACTAGCCCGGCTCGACCAGCCTGTTCGCTGGCTACGGGGTGCGGGGCGATTCGGCGAAGGCCCAGTGTTCGATGAGCTGGCCGTCCTGTACACGGACCATGTCCATGCCCCTGATCTCGAAGCGCTGGCCGGTGGGCGGCTGGCCGAAGAAGTCGCCGGTATGCGTGCCGCGGATCGTGAAGCGGCGGGCGACCCAATCGCCGTCTTCCACCCGCTGCTCGGTGGTCACCTCCATGTCGGGGCAGCCGGCCCGCATCGCCTCCCACTTGCGCCGCCAGTCCTCCCGGGTAGCCGATTTTCCCTGGTCGAGGGAGTCCGCGGCGATCAGGGCGAGGCCTGCCTCGAGATCGTTTCCCTGCAGGGCGGCGTTCATCGCCCGCAGCAGCGCTGCCGGGCCTTGAGCATCAGTCATCTCGCTTCCTCCGCAGATAAGCGGGGACTAATCCCCGTTTGCAACTAGAATCTGCGCCATGACGCCCCCGGAGCCGCGGCGAGCCGACGCGCAGCGCAACCGCAGCCGCCTGCTGACCGCCGCCGAGGCCGCGCTGAACGCGCACGGCGCGAGCGCGTCACTCGACGACATCGCCCGGGCGGCCGGGGTCGGGAACGCCACCCTCTACCGGCACTTCCCGACCAGGGCTGACCTGATCGAGGCGGTCTACGACCAGCGCATTCGCCAGCTATGCGCCGCAGCCGGGGAGCTGGCAGAAGGACGGAGCCGGCCGGGGCGCTCAGCGAATGGCTTCGAGCGCTCGTCGCCCACATCACCGACAGCCGCGTGCTCGCGGACGCATTCGCGGCCGCCTCCGAAGGCCACGCCGACACCGAGCCACCGCAGGTCGCGGCCTGGCACAGCGCGATATTCGACGCTGCGCGGCCGCTGCTGACGGCAGCGCAGGGCGCCGGCGCCATCCGCCCCGATCTCAGCCTCATGGAGCTGATGGCGCTCACCGCCGCCGTGGCCCGCGCCGGAGACCCCGCGCACGCAGAACGCTTCCTCGACGTCCTGCTTGAGGGCATCATTCCGCGCCCTGCCGCCTCGTAGCGCTGCCGTCAGGGGCGGTCGCCTGGCGGCCGGGTCTGGTCGAGGCCCTGGAGTTGCCGTGCGTGCACGCCGGCCACCCACTCCCAGCCGGGCTTGGCCGACGGGCCGACCCGCGGGTCATCGGTAGCGTCGGCGTTGCGCAGGGCGTGCACGTACGCGCGATCCTGGTCGATCCGTGCGCGTGCCTGGTTAGCTCCGCCGACGGACCCGTGACCGGGGACGAGGACATCGACGTCACCCGCCACGCCCTCGAGCAGCCGCAGCCCGGCGAGGTAATCCTCGATCGGGTCGGCGACGTCGTCAAAGTCGAGCATCGGAATCAACACATCAGAGAGCATGTCGCCGGCGACGAGAACCCCGCGGTCCTCGATCAGCAGCGCCGCATGGCCCGCGGCATGCGCCCGGTGTTCGATGATCCGGACCTGCGGGCCGTCCCAGGGAATCCGCGCCGTTTCGGCGGGCAGGCCAGTGATGAGGCCAAACAGATCCCACGACAGCTGCTCGGCGATGTCCGGCGGTATCCACTCGGCGATGCGGGCCTGCCAGCCCGCGCCCGACAGCTGCTCCCGGGCGTCGGCCGCGCAGCGGGCCGTGCCGTAACGGGGCGCCGCGCCGAGCCCGTCGTGCCAGAGCACGTGATCCCAATGAGGATGCGTCGAGAAGCTTGCCACCACGGTCTGGCCTGATTCGGACAGGTCGTTCGCGAGGCAGGCCATTTCGTGGCCGTATACCCCGGGGTCGATGAGCAACGCGCCAGCCCGGCCCTGCACGACAACGGCGTTGCTCTGGCAGAACTCGCTCTGGTGGGTCAGCACACCCTCCGCCACTTGCCGCAACACGGGTGGCTCCTTTCGCTTGGGTCTTGCAGCCGCTTGTAGCGACCGTAGTACGCCGACGGCAGCCGCGGGGCTGCCGTCGGCGTACTACCGGGCCGCCTCGGGTTTACCGCGTCAGCGGAGGCACATGATGCCGGCTGCGACGGCGACCGCCGCCACCGCGAGCGCGCCCGGGCGGATGCCGGCGATGGCCACGATCGCCCCCGCCAGCGGCAGGCTCGCGGTCTCGGTGGCGGACTCGGCCGTGGAGATCACGCCCGCGACCCGGCCCAGCGTGCCCGCGGGCGCGAGCCGCTGCAGGGCGGTGGCCGCAACCGTGTAGAAGACCATGCCGCTAGCCCCCCACACGAGGGCGCCGACGTACGCGGCCGGGACCCAGGTGGTGCCGGTGAACAGGGCCGCCGCCAGCCCATAGCCGATCGCGCCGCCGGCCAGCGCCTTCGTCGTGGCCCCGGTCCCGGACCAGCGACGGCCGACCCGGGGGAGCGCCAGGCCGGTCACGATCGCCCCGATCCCGATCGCCGCCTCGAACAGCGCGAACTGGGACGGCGGCCGGCCGAGCACGTGCCTGGCATAGAGCGGTTCGATGACGAGGAACGCCCCGGAGGTGAACATGACCGCCATCCGGGCCAGGGCGATTGCGCGCAGGCCCGGGTCCCGCGCCACCGCCACCGCGCCCGCCGTGGCGGCGCGCAGCCGGGGCCAGCCGGCGGAACCGCTCTCGGCCGCTGCCGGGCGGTCGGCACCGGGGCCGCTGCCAGCCGGCTCGGCCGGTTCGGCCACCGGCGGCGGGAGCAGCGGAAGCGGGAGCAGGACGAGCACACCGACCAGGTACGTGGCCGCGTCGGCGGCGAACGCGGCGCCGAAGCCCACGGTCGCCAGCAGGACGCTCGCCGCCAGCGGTCCCGCGATCTGCCCGATCGAGCTGGTGACGTTCAGCAGCGAGTTCGCGGCGAGCAGGTCATCGGGTGGCACGACCCGCGGCGGCAGCGCGCTGACGGCGGGGCCGGACAGCGACCGGGCGACGCCGTATGCCGCGGCCATGACGTCGAGGAAGGCCAGCGAGCCGGCCGCGGCCATGGCGAGCGCCGCCGCGGCGGCCCCCAGGTAGCCGGCCATCATGAGGGCGCGCGGGCCGAACCGATCGGCCAGCCCGCCCGTCAGCGAACTGAGCGCTGCGGGCGGGACCGACCAGCACACGACGGTGACCGAGATCGCCTCCGGGCTGGCGTTGAACCGGTAGGCGGCGAAGCCCCACAGCACAATGGCCGATGCCCAGCTGCCGACCGCGTTGACCGACTGCCCGATGAGGAGGAACGCGAACCGCGGATCACGGAGCGAGGGACGGACCCGGCGCGCCGGAGCACGGCGCACACCGGAGAAAACAGACACGACAAAACCTCCACGCGAAGCTGCGACAGTGAACGCTGCAGCCGCGGTGCTGCGCGCGAAGGCTTACGAGATGACCTTGGGCCCGGATTCAGAACCGGACCGGGAGCAGAAGGGCCAGATCAGGCGGATCGCGCGGGAGACACAGCGGCGTGGACGGCCATGGTGATCGTCATCATGTGCTTCTCCTCGGACGACGGACGCGACCCGTCCATCATGGCACAAACTGGTCAGGCAGCGGCGCGGATCAGCCTTAGCCGAGAAGGTCGCGGGCTTCCGCATCGAGCTCGATGTTCGCGACGGCCAGGTTCTCTTCGAGATGGCCGATCGAGGACGTGCCCGGGATCAAGAGCACCTCTGGCCTCAGGTCCAACAGCCAGGCCAGCGCCACCTGGGCGGGCGTGACCTGCAGGCGGGCGGCGGTGGAGACAACCGCCGGGCTGGCCTGGACCGCCGTCCCGCCGCCGGCGAAGCCGGGGCCGAGCGGGAAGAACGGCACGAAGGCGATGCCATGGGCGTGGCACTCATCGAGTACCGGCACGGACCGCCGGTCGTCTCGGTTCAGCAGGTTCTGCACGCAGGCGATGTCGGTGCCGGCCAGCGCGCGGCGGAGGTGGCCGGGCGTGATGTTGCTGAGGCCGATGCCGCCGATCAGGCCGTCCTCGCGGGCCGCCACCATAGCGGCAAGCTGATCATCGAAGTACGGTCCAGGGGCGGCGTCATCCATCAGGCGCAGGTTGACGACGGTGAGCTGGTCGATGTCCAGGCTGCGGAGGTTGTCCTCGATTCCCAGCCGTAGCTCGGCGGGCCGGTCGTACCGCAGCACCCCGCCCGCCGCATCCCGGCGCGCGCCGACCTTGCTGACTAGGGCCAGCCCGGCCGGGTAGGGGTGCAACGCCGCTCGGATCAGTTCATTGGCGACACCGGGACCGTAGTACTGGGCGGTGTCGATGTGGTCGACGCCAAGTTCCACCGCGCGGCGCAAGACGGCAATGGCGGCGGCGCGGTCGCGCGGCGGACCGAACACCCCTGGACCCGGCAGCTGCATCGCGCCGAAGCCAATGCGAGACACGGTGACCGGCCCGAGAACATGACGTCGTGGCTCCATGCCTCGATGGTCAGCGGCCGGCCGGTGAGACGTCATCACCGGAATCGGGTGACAATCCAGATCATTGCCTGTAGGACACCGACCAAGGAAAGAGGAGCTCGCCATGAAGCCGCGCATCCATGTCATCACCCTTGCGGTCGCCGACCTCGATCGGGCCCTGGCGTTCTACCGCGACGGGCTGGGCTTTCCGACCGAGGGCCTGATCGGCACCGAGTTCCCCGGGGACGAGACCACCCCCGAGGGGACCACGGCGGTGTTCCACCTCGACGGGGGGCTCATGCTGTCGATCTATCCGCGCTCCGAGCTTGCCAAGGACGCGGCCATCCCGCTGACCGCAGCGCGGCCCGGCGAGTTCAGCGTCGGGCACGTGGTGGCCAGCCGGGCCGAAGTCGACCACGTCATCGAACAGGCAAAGGCAGCCGGGGCGGCCGTCGTCGACGCCCCCCACGAGCGGCCCTGGGGCATCTACTCTGGGTACTTCCACGACCCAGACGGACACCTCTGGGAAATAATCTGGAACCCCGCCCTCGACATTGCCCTGTCCTGATCAGCCACGACCGTCGCGCGCCGATCAGGCTCGCTGCGCGGCAACGACTCGTTCCAGGAACGAGCTGAACGGCGTGGCCGGACGCCCGAGCAGGTCACCAAGAGTCGTGCTGGTGGCGGAGAACTCGCCCTGCCGGGCGGCGCGGAACATGCCGAGCATCATCGTTGCCAGCGTCTCGGGAGCGCCGTGGGCGGCCAGCCCGGCCGCCCACCCGTCGTCGTCGGTGACGGTGCGGCGGATGGTTCGCCCGGTGAGCTTGCTGAGAAGGTCGGCCACGTCATCGAGGTCGAAGGTGTAAAGCGCGGTCAGGGGCGGGGTCGGGCCGTCGAATCGGCCCGGATTCGCGAGGATGATCGCCGCCGCCTCGGCCAGGTCGGCGTGCGTGGTCCACGACACGGGCCCGTCGGCAGGCGCGACGATCTCGCCGGTCGTGAGCGCCTGGCCGACGATGATCGGGACGGTGGTGGCGTAGAACCCGTTCCGCAGCGACGTGAACGGCGTTCCGGTCGCGGCCAGGTACTCCTCGGTGGCGGCGTGATCGCGCATCGGCGCGAACGGCGAATCGGCGCCGGCCCCCTGGTGGCTGGTGTAGAGGATGCGCTTCGCGCCGGCCGCGCGCGCGGCGTCGATCGCGGCGACGTGCGCGCCGACGGCAGTGCCGCCGATCTCGTTGGCCGAGACGATGAGTACCTGGGTGGCGCCCTCGAACGCGTCGGCCAGGGAGTTCGGCTCGCTGAAATCGCCGCGCCGCACCCGGACGCCGCGCTCGGCCAGGTCGGCCGCGCGGCCGGGGTCGCGAACGCTGACGCCCACCTCCTCGGCCGGGACGCGCTCGAGCAGCGATCCGACGATGAGGGAGCCAAGCTGGCCGGTGGCGCCGGTGATCACGATCATTGTCCGCCTCCTGTTAGCGATGGAATCAATTCGATGATAACAGTGATATCAGACGATAGCAATACTGTGTTATCGTTGCTACATGCCGGACACGAGGACGTACGCCGATCGGCGCGAGACGCGGGACAACCTGGTGGAGGTCGCGGCCCGGCTGCTGCGCGAGCAGGGCGCGGCGGCCGTCACCACCCGTGCCGTCGCCGAGGCGGCAGGCGTGCAGGCGCCGACCATCTACCGGCTGTTCGGGGACAAGGACGGGCTGCTCGACGCCGTCGCCGAGCGCGTACTTGCCGACTACGTCGCCGACAAGGCAGTCGCGGCGGACAGCGGCGACCCGATCGCGGTCCTGCGCGGCGCCTGGCATACGCATATCGGCTTCGGCCTCGCCAACGCCGCGTTGTTCGCCTTTATCGCCGACCCCAGCCGGGGCAGTCGCTCGCCGGCCGCGGCCGCGGGCATGGAGGTACTGCGCAATCGGATGCGCCGTGTCGCGGCGACCGGTCGTCTGCGGGTGACGGAGCGCCGGGCCGTGGACCTCTTCCACGCCGCGGGCACCGGCACCGTGTTCACCCTGCTGTCCATGGCGCCGGAGGACCGGGACCCCGGCCTGGCGGACGCCATGTACGACGCGGTGATGCAGACGATCCTGACCGACGCCCCCGCGCTCCCGGAGGAGAGCACGACGGCGGCCGCCGTCGCCTTCCGCACCCTCGTGCCCGACCTCGCCACGCTCAGCGACGCCGAGCGCGCGCTGCTATCCGAGTGGCTGGACCGAGCCAGCGGGAGCTGACGATCCGGGAACGGGCGTCGGCCCGTGGCCGCCGGCCGTGAGCAGGTTCGCGGTGAGCATGCTGGTCAGCCAGTCCTCGTACCGGTCGGGTGGCCAGCCGCGATCGGTGGTCAGGTCGAGGAACAGCCGCGGCCCGGTCAGCGCCCAGCACGCGTCCACGGCCGTTTCCTGGTCGCGGTCGGCGCCGAACAGGCCCACATCGGCCAGGTGCGTGACCAGCGCGCGGACGCCGGTCAGCCGTTCCTGCTGGGTCGTCGCCAGCATCTCGGTGACCTCGGGGCCGGCCGACGGCGCTCGACGCCATCAACGCCGGGCTGCTCCTGCCCGGCCACGGCGAGCCCTTCCCGGGCACGCCCGCCGACGCCGCCGCCCTCGCGCGCAGCGCGGGCGCCCGCTGACGTGCCGGGGATAAGCAGGATCGTCGGCGAGCGCTGCAGCAGCAAGGCCAGCGCGTCAGAGGCGCTCGATGATCGTGGCGGTCGACATGGCGCCGCCGGCGCACATGGTGATCAGCGCGGTGCTCGCGTCGCGCCGTTCAAGCTCGTGCAGCGCGGTCGTGATCAGCCGCGCGCCGGTGGCGCCGACCGGGTGGCCGAGGGCGATCGCCCCGCCGTTGACGTTGACCCGCTCCTCGTCCGGGGAAAGCACCTGCAGCCAGGACAGCACGACCGAGGCGAACGCCTCGTTGACCTCGAACAGGTCGATGTCCGCGAGCGTCATCCCGCTGGCCGCAAGCACCCGCCGGGTCGCGTCGATCGGGCCGTCGAGATGGAAGTAGGGTTCCGCGCCGATCAGGCACTGCGCGACGATCCGCGCTCGCGGCCGCAGCCCGAGCGATCTCGCCCGGCCGGCGTCGGTCAGCAGCACCGCGGCCGCGCCGTCCGAGATCTGGGACGACGTGCCCGCCGTGTGCAGGCCGTGATCGAGCACCGGCTTGAGCCGGGCGAGCCCCTCCGGGCTGGTCTCGCGCAGGCCCCCGTCCCGGTCGACCGTCCCGTCGGCGGTCTTGACCGACATCACCTCGCGGTCGAAGTGACCGGCCGCCCAGGCGGCACCGGCCAGCCGCTGCGAGCGCAGGCCGAACGCGTCGATCTCATCGCGCGACAGCCCGCGCCGGGCGGCGATCCGCTCCGCCGCGACGAACTGGTTCGGCAGGTCGATGTCCCAGCCGTCCGGCCGCGGCGAGCCGACGTCAGTGCCGACGTTCGCCCGCAGCGGCACCCGCGACATGGCCTCCACCCCGCAGCCGACGCCGACGGTGATCGCGTCGGCCGCGATCAGGCCAGCGATCACGTGCACCGCCTGCTGGGCGGAGCCGCACTGGGCGTCGAGGGTCAGGCAGCCGGTCTGGTACGGCAGCCCCGCGTGCAGCCAGGCGGTCCTGGTGATGTTGCTCGACTGCTCGCCCGCCTGCGTCACGCAGCCGCCCGCGACCAGCTCGACCGCGCCGCCCTCGACCCGCGCCCGGTCCAGCAGCGCGGTCAGCGCGGCTCCGAGGATCTCGGCCGCGTGCAGGCCGGACAGCGCGCCGCCGCGCCGGCCGATCGGCGTCCGCACCGCCTCGACGATCACCGCGGTCCCCACACCGATCACTCTCCGATCGCGCCTACCGCCATGAGAACGTGTTCCATCGGCGCAGCCGATGTGCTGTAATCCATTAGAACACGTTCCAGTTTTAGCCAGACCGGAGGCAGCCGTGGCCGTACCGGATCTCCCGCCGGGGTTCGACTTCACCGATCCCGGGCTCTATGCCAGCCGGGTCCCATCCGAGGAGTTCGCCGAGCTGCGGCGCACGCAGCCGGTCTGGTGGAACGCCCAGCGCCGAGGCTCGGCCGGCTTCGACGACGAGGGCTACTGGGCGGTGACCAAGCACGCCGACATCATCGACGTCTCCAAGCGCAGCGAGGTGTTCTCAAGCTGGGAGAACACCGCGCTGATCCGCTTCGATGAGAGCATCGAGCGGGACGCGATCGAGATGCAGCGGGTGATCCTGCTCAACATGGACCCGCCGCAGCAGACCAAGGTCCGCGCGATCGTGTCCCGCGGCTTCACGCCCCGGTCGATCATGAACATGCGGGGCAACCTGCAGCAGCGGGCCGAGCGGATCGTGGCCACCGCGCTGGCCGAGGGGACCGGCGACTTCGTGGCCGACGTCGCCTGCGAGCTGCCGCTGCAGGCGATCGCGGAGCTGATCGGCGTACCCCAGGAGGACCGGAAGAAGATCTTCGAGTGGTCGAACCAGATGATCGGCTACGACGACCCGGAGTTCTCCGACGCCGGCACGATGGCGGCGATGGAGCTGCTGAGCTACGCGATGGAGATGGCCGAGAACCGGAAGGTCGAGCCGCGCGATGACATTATCACCAAGCTCGTCAACGCCGAGATCGACGGCGAGCAGCTGGACTCTGACGAGTTCGGGTACTTCGTGCTGATGCTCGCGGTGGCCGGCAACGAAACCACCCGCAACGCGATCTCGCACGGCATGCAGGCGTTCTTCGACCACCCGGACCAGTGGGAGGTGTTCAAGTCGGAGCGGCCGGAGACGGCGGCCGACGAGATCATCCGCTGGGGCACCCCGGTGACGGTGTTCCAGCGCACCGCGACCGCCGACACCGAGCTCGGCGGCCAGCAGATCCAGCAGGGCGACCGGGTCGGCTTGTTCTACCGCTCCGGCAACTTCGACGAGGACGTCTTCGACCACCCGGAGCAGTTCAACATCCTCCGCGACCCCAACCCGCACCTCGGCCTCGGCGGCTTCGGCGCGCACTACTGCCTGGGCGCGAGCCTGGCCAAGCTCGAGATCGGGCTGATCTTCAACGCGATCGCTGACGCGATGCCGGACATCCGCTCGGCGGGCGCCCCGGAGCGGCTCCGGTCCGGCTGGCTCAACGGCATCAAGCGCCTCCCGGTCACCTATCGCTAGTACCGCAGGACGGGATCCTACTTCTCGTCGAGTTCGAACAAGTAGGGCATGCCGGGGAACGGCGTCGCCGGCATGACCGCACCGTCGATGATCCTCGTGCCATGCGGGCTCGTTACCAGCGTGTACGGCGAGCCGAGGGCGTCGGTGTAGGCCAGTCCGAGCGCCTTCTTGTAGGTCCACGGGTACCGTCGCTCCGTGCCCTGGGGGATGGGCCGCAGATGCCGGTGGTTGTACCAGTTGTCCGCTTTGCTTAGTAGCTCGGTGGGAACCTCGCGCAGGTCCGTTTCTGTGAGCGCGGGTCCTCCGTCTGCGAGCATGATATTGACAGCCGGGCCATTTCCTATGTTCCTGATAAAGAGCACGCCGCTATGTCGTGCATCAACGTAGGGGGAGAGCACTGGCATGCGCGCGTGCCTATCGGCCGCCTCGGCGGTTAGCCGCGCAGACTCGGCCGTGGCTTCGGCGCTGCGCAGCGTGGATCTGGCCGCACGCCGGTTCCACTCAAAGGACACCAGGGAAACCGCGAGGGCGAAGATCGCGACGACAAGTTCTCCGGACAAGCACGTGTTCCTTCCGCGCTCAGACGACATCCGGCAGCATAGTCAAGCAGTGGCGACCGGACTGCCCTTGAGGCGCTCGCGACCACGTCCTAGTCACGGAAGCCGCCGACTGCCGACCCGACCGCGCCCGATACCACCCGCAGCCGGTGGAGGTCAATGATATGATCACTCTAAGTGATCTAGCGCATCATGCACCTGCTCGCGCTGGCGGACCCGGGGATTATCTGCGAACCGCTCGTGCGGCCTGGGCGGTCCCTGTACGAGGGACACGATGGCTTGGTCAGCTTCGTCGGCGACATGCATGCCGCGTTCGGGCGCTACCAGCTCGAGGTCGACAAGATCACCGAACGAGACGGGACGAGACTGGCGGTCCAGGCCAGGATGCTGCCGGAATCCGGGCGCGAGCCGATGGCGCCCACGTCAATCATCATCGTGTTCACCTTCCGCGATGGCTTGATCGCCCATGTGGAAGGGGAGCGTTATGAGTGATGCTATTCCCGGCTGCCTCGTGAGGATCAAACGTCTCGAAAGCTTTCGGTAAGTGCCGATATATTTCGACTAGATGATGACCGCAAAGACTCGATAATGCCCTCTCCTTTGCCGACGGGCACCTTACCCGGTTCAGCCGAAAGTCCTGTATCTATCGATGCTCCCGTGCTGTCTACGTCGAAAGTATTCGTTGTCGAAACATTTCCGAAACCCATTGACCGCTAATGGGGCCGGATCAATACTGACGCCAATGACGGCCCGCTAGGGCCGTCCGCCGGACCGCATTAATGCGATCCGGCCCTCCCGGTCGACGACGACCCCGCCCTGAGGAGGACGCCGTACATGAACGGTCCCCCCGCCCTTACCGAAGCCGACGGCAACGGCCGTCGGCGCAGCCGGTTGCGGCTGCTCATCGTCGCCTGCGCGGCCATGCTGGCCGCGGCGGCGACGGTGGCGCTGCCCGGCACCGCGCACGCCGCCACCTGTTCCAACCAGACCGGCACGAACAACGGCTACTACTACCAGATGTGGAGCAATGGCCAGGGCTCTGCCTGCGTCACCGTAGGCTCCGGCGGCAACCAGTACTCCACGAACTGGAGCGGCATCGGCGACTTCGTCGCCGGCGTCGGCTGGCAGCCGGGCAGCAACCAGACGGTCAGTTTCAGCGGAAGCATGAACGCCAGCGGCGGCACCGCGCTGGCCTCCCTCTACGGCTGGTCGACCAACCCGCTGGTCGAGTACTACGTCATCGAGGACGATCAGGGCGGTAGCCCCTCGCTGGGCACCTTCATGGGCACCACGACCAGCGATGGCGCCACGTACAACCTCTACGAGCACCAGCAGGTCAACCAGCCCTGCATTACCGGCAACAGCTGCACCTTCGAGCAGTACCTGGCGATCCGGCAGGGAAACACCACCAGCGGGACGATCACCACGCAGAACCTCTTCAACGCGTGGGCCAGCCACGGGATGAACCTCGGCTCGCTCAACTACCAGATCTTCGCCACCGAGGCCTGGGGCGGCGGCAGTGGTAGCTCCAACTTCACTGTTAGCCACGGCTCGTCCGGCGGCGGCGGCGGCGGCGGAGGAGGAGGCGGCGGAGGCGGCTCAGGCGGCTGCACGGCGACGCTGTCGGCAGGCACGGTCGGCAGCAACTGGTACAACCTCAACGTCGCGGTCACCGGCTCGAGCACCTGGACCGTGACGGTGAACATGGTCGCGCCGTCCGTGGTCTACTCGACCTCGAACGTCAACGCCACCTGGCCCAGCCAGTACGTCATGAAAGCCACGCCCAACGGCAGCGGCAACAACTGGAGCTTCACGGTCTCCACCAACGGGACATGGACCTGGCCCTCGGTCTCCTGTAGTACCGGCTAACCGGGGAAGGCCACCCCTGGTGGCCTTCCCCGGGTGACAGGCCCCGGCTCGCGGTTGCATCAGCTGCGAGCCGGGGCCGTCGGTTGCGGCCAGCTCGGCTTCCACCGTTAGCCCGGCGTGCTCGACACCACCCACATCGAGAAGTACTGCGAGCCGCCGCCATAGGCGTGCCCGAGCGCGGTCCGCGCGCCAGGCACCTGGTGCGCGCCCGCCTTGCCCATCACCTGCAGCGCCGACTCGGCGAACCGGAGCAGCCCGGACGCGCCGATCGGGTTGGAGGAAAGGACCCCGCCGGACGGGTTTACCGGCAGCCGCCCGCCGATCTCGGTCTCGCCCGCCTCGGTCAGCCGCCACCCCTCGCCGGGCGCGGCGAAGCCGAGGTTCTCCAGCCACATCGGCTCGTACCAGGAGAACGGCACGT
Organism: uncultured Actinomycetota bacterium; assembly: GCA_963836195.1. GTDB lineage: Bacteria > Actinomycetota > Actinomycetes > Streptosporangiales > Streptosporangiaceae > Trebonia. The sequence goes on from CAWIIX010000015.1 coordinate 248,972, forward strand.
AGATCTCGGCCACGTCGATCTCGTCGATCGGGGAGGTGATGCCTGCCTTCGACCACAGCTCGGCCGCCGCCGCGACCCCGGCCGCCGGGTTCACCGGGTCCTTGCCGGAGAACATGGTCGGCTCGGTCCGCATCGCGGTCGCCCGGATCCACGCCACCGGCCGGCCGGCCGCCTCCGAAGAAAGCGCTGCCGCTTCGTCGCCGATGATCACCGCGCACGCGCCGTCCGACGACGGGCAGGTCTCGTCGTACCGGACCGGATCCCACAGCATGGGGGAGGCCTGCACCGACTCCAGCGTGATGTCGCCCTGCTGCAGATGCGCATACGGATTCAAAGCGCCGTTGCGCCGGTCCTTGACCGCGACCATCGCGCCGATGTGCGACGGCGCGCCGCTGCGGCGGATGTAGGCGCGGATATGCGGCGCGAAGTACCCGCCGGCCCCGGCCACCACCTGGATGCTGAACGGCGGCGCGATCGACAGCGCCCACATCGCGTTCGACTCCGACTGCTTCTCGAACGCGACCGCGAGCACCCGCCGGTGCACCCCCGCCTGCACCAGGTTGGCGGTGACGATGCCGGTGGCGCCGCCGACCGAGCCCGCCGTGTGCACCCGCAGCAGCGGCTTGCCGACCGCGCCGAGCGCGTCCGCCAGGTACAGCTCGGGCATCATCACGCCCTCGAACAGGTCGGGCGCCTTCCCGACCACGACCGCGTCGATGTCGGCGAAGGTGAGCCCGGCGTCCGCGAGGGCCCGGTCGGCCGCCTCCCGGCACAGCCCCGCCATCGACACGTCGGTCCGCTTGGACCGGTGCCTGGTCTGGCCCGACCCCGAGCACGGCCGCCTGCATCATCGCCCCTCCATCACGCACGCCAGGTTCTGCTGCAGCAGCGGCCCGCTGGTCGCGTGCCCGAGCGCGCGGTCCGCCCGGCCGGTCATGATCGCCGTCGGCCGCGCAGCCGATCCGCGCCAGCCCGGCCGCGAACATCGGGTTCCCGCACAGCGCCCCGCCGGACGGGTTGACGTCGACGTCGCCGCCCAGCCCGAGCGCCCGGCGGAGCAGGATCTCCTGGTGGGTGAACGGCGCGTGCAACTCGGCCACCTCAACCGCCGGCTCCTCGTCCGGCAGCAGCGGCGGCAGCGCCAGCAGGTCCCGCGCCCCCAGCGACCCCGACTCGATCCGGTGCCCGAACGAGCTGATCCAGGCCGGCCGCGCGCACAGGTCCCGCGCCCGCGAGCCGGACGCCAGGATCACCACCGCGGCCCCGTCGCCGACCGGGGCGCAGTCGTGCGCCCGCAGCGGGTCGGCCACGTACGGCCGTGCCGAGTAGTTCCTCGACCGAGAAATCACCGGACACCTGCGCGGCCGGGTTCGAGACCGCCGACGCCCGGCTGCGCGCCGCGACCTCGGCCAGGTCCTTCTCGCTCCACCGACCCGCCTCGATGCCGAGCCGGGCCTGCAGCGCCGCCACCGACACCGAGTCCGGCCACAGCGGCGCGACCAGGTACGGGTCGAGCTGCAGGGCGAGAACCCGGCGGAGCTCGGCCCCGGACGACTTGCCGAACCCGTAGGCGAGGGCGGTCTCGGCCTCGCCGCTGGCGATCTTCACCCACGCCTCGTACAGCGCCCAGGCGCCGTCCATCTCCACGTGCGACTCCCTGATCGGCGGGACCGCGCCGATCGCGTCGACCGCCTGCACGAACGAGAACGCCCGCCCGGCCAGGTAGTCCGACGACCCCGAGCACCAGAACCCGATGTCGCCCTTGGCCAGCCCGGTCGCGCGGAACACGTCGGCGAAGATCGGCACCAGCATCTCCACCCCGCCGGTGGTCGCGTCCTCCCGGACCCGAACCGGCGACTGGGCGAAGCCGACCACGGCCACCTCGGTCAAATGAACCTCGCATAGGTCTCGTAGGGGGCGTCCGGCTCGCCGGCCGGCCCGAAATGGCTGATGTTCTCGGCCGAGGTGCCCCATTCCTCGCGCGGCCGCCAGACCGCCCGCACCCGCATCCCCAGGTGCACCTCGGCCGGCTCGCAGCCGAGGATGAGGTGCTGGAACGCGATGTCGGCCCCGTCCAGCAGCACCGCCGCCGCCACGTACGGCGGCGTGACCTGTTGCCCCGGGTACCCCACGTTGACGATGGAGAAGGTGGTAACGGTCCCGACGTCGGGCAGCTCGACCTGCCTCGTCGGCGGGCACCCCGTCGGCCGGGCACACCCCCCTTGACGGGACGTACACCTTCCCGCAGGCGGGGCAGCGGCGCCCGATCAGCCGGCCGTCGGCCAGCCCGCGCAGGTAGGCGCTCTCGGCCGCGGACGCGGTGTGCTCGTACCGCAGCCGGACCGGCGTGATCGTCATCGTGACCGGCGCCGCGTCCTCCGGCGACACGCCCTCCAAGGGCGGCGGCCTCGCCCGGCTCGAAGCAGGCGATGTCGCGGATGCTGCCCGCCCGCTCGCCCGCCCACCGCGGCCGCACCCGCATCCCGGTGCGCATCGCGGCCGCCGACCCGGCGTCGACCGCGTGCAGCAGCGCGGTGTCGGCCCCGTCGAGCCGGATCAGCGCCCACCCGAACGGCCGGTCAAGCGGCTGCCCGGCCAGCGGTGACGGCTGCCACGACCAGCTGACCACGGTCCCGGCCGGCCCGACCTCGACCAGCTCGCCCGGCGGAAGGCTCGTCACCGGGTCGTACTCGAACGGCGGCGCGTGCACCCGGCCGTCGGCCGCGCGCGCCCCGAGGATGCGCCGGTCCCGCAGTCCGGTCATGAACTCCCCGAGCACCGGCCCGAGCGACCGGGTGTAGTCGAACGCGATCTCCATCGGCGCGTGCAGCTGCGTCTCCGTCACCCCACCATAGTAGAACGTGTTCTAGTAGTTGCTTGTCCCGACTGTGGAACGCGTTCTAGATTGGGCCCGTGAGCGACATCGGCTTGTGGACCATCGCAGCGCAGACCCCGGACCGGGCGGCGCTGATCGAGCCCGACGGCACGGTCGTCAGCTACGCCGAGCTCGCGGCCCGGGCCGACCGGCTCGGCCGGGGCCTGCAGGCGCTCGGGCTCGCCCCCGGCGCGACCGTGGCCGGGATGCTGCCGAACGGCGCCGACGCGCTCGCGCTGTTCTTCGCCGCGATGCAGACCGGGCTCTACGTGGTCCCGATCAACTGGCACCTGACTGCGGCCGAGGTCGCCTACATCCTCGGCGACAGCGAGGCGGGCGCGTTCGTCGCCCACGAGCGGTTCGCCGGCGTCGCCGCGGCCGCGGCCGACCAGGCGGGCATCGACCGCGGCGCCAGGTTCGCCGTCGGCGACATCGGCGGGTTCGCCCCACTGACGGAGCTCGGGAAAGACGGCGCCGGCCGCCCGGAGCACCGCACGACCGGCGCTCCGATGCTGTACACGTCGGGCACGTCGGGCCGCCCCAAGGGCGTGCGCCGGGCGCTGACGGGCGAGGACCCGGACGCGGTGCCGCCGTTCACCGCCTGGTTCTTCGCCATCTTCGGGCTCAAGCCATTCGACGGCCACGTGCACCTGTGCTGCTCGCCGCTGTACCACACGGCGGTGCTGAACTTCGCGACGATCTCCATCACCCTCGGCCACCCGGTCGTGCTGATGGACCGCTTCGATCCGGAGACCCTGCTCGCCCTGGTCGAGCGGCACCGGGTGACCAGCAGCCACATGGTGCCGACGCAGTTCCGGCGGCTGCTGGCGCTGCCGGAGCCGGTCCGGGCCCGGTACGACGTCAGCTCGCTGCGCTGCATGATCCACGCCGCCGCGCCGTGCCCGCAGGAGGTGAAGCGGCGGATGCTCGACTGGTGGGGGCCGGTCGTGACCGAGTACTACGCGGCCACCGAGGGCGGCGGCAGCGTGATCACCGCCCAGGAGTGGCTCGCCCGGCCCGGATCGGTCGGCACTGCCTGGCCCGGTTCCGAGGTCCGGGTCCTCGACGATAACGGCGACGACGCGCCGACGGGGGAGCCCGGCCTCATCTACCTGCGGATGGGCGCCTCCACCTTCGACTACTACAAGGACGCGGCAAAGACGCTCGCCGTCCCGCGCCCGGGGCATGTTCACCGTCGGCGACATCGGCTACCTCGACGCCGACGGCTACCTCTACCTGTGCGACCGCAAGGGCGACATGATCATCTCGGGCGGGGTCAACGTCTACCCGGCCGAGATCGAGTCGGAGCTGTCCTGCCACCCGGCGGTCGACGACGTCGCCGTCTTCGGCATCCCGCACGAGGAGTGGGGCGAGGAGATCAAGGCGGTGGTCCAGCCGGCCAGGGGGATCACCCCGGGCCCCGAGCTGACGGCGGAGCTGCTCGGCTTCCTCGACGGCCGGATCGCCAAGTTCAAGCTGCCGAGGACCATCGACTATGTCGCCGAGCTCCCGCGCGATCCCAACGGGAAGCTCTACAAGCGGCGGCTCCGGGATCCGTACTGGGCCGCGCGCGATAAGTCGATATAAAGACAAATCTATCTTTCGAACGGACCCGGGCGACTCTCCCGTCGTCAGCCGTCCGTGAACTCGGGCGACGCTTCTCCGCGAACGCGCGCGGCCCCTCCCGCGCGTCGTCGCTCGCGAACACCGCCGACCCCAGCTTGGCCTCGATCGCGAACGCGTCGTTCTCGGCCATGCCCTCGGTCTCCCGCATCGCGGCCAGGATCGCCCGCACCGCCACCGGGCCGTTGGCGGCGATCGCGTCGGCGATCTCAAGCGCCTTGGCCAGGGCCTGCCCGTCCGGCACGACGTGGCCGATCAGCCCCATCGACAGCGCCTCCGCCGCCCGGATGTGCCGCCCGGTCAGCAGCAGGTCGGCGGCGAGGGTGTAGGGGATCTGGCGCGGCAGCCGCACTGCCGACCCGCCGAGCGGGAACAGCCCCCAGCGCGCCTCGGACACGCCGAACCGCGCGCTCTCGCCCGCTACCCGGATGTCGCACGCCTGCAGGATCTCGGTCCCGCCGGCGATGGCCGGCCCCTCCACCGCCGCGATCAGCGGCTTGCGTCAGCCGGCGCCCCTTGAGCAGCGGCTCGATCACCGCGAGGTCGAGGTCGCCCAGCCGCGAGCCGGGATGGTCGGTAGTCATCGCCTTGAGGTCGGCACCCGCGCAGAACGCGCCGCCCGCCCCGGTCAGCACGCACACCCGGATGCCGGGGTCGGCGTCGACCCGGTCCCAGGCCTGCCGCATCAACGCCATCATCGACGGGCTGAGCGCGTTGCGCGCCTGCGGCCGGTTCATGGTGACGATCAGAACGTGTCCGCGCTGCTCAATCAGCGCATGGGCTTGCTCGCTCATGGTGGCTTCCCGCTCGCCGCTGAGGCAATTACCTATTGCCCTGAACAGTAACACGTTCTAGTTTCTACCCATGGCACTGAATATGGCCGACATCTTCGAGCACGCCGCCGACGCGTTCCCTGACCGGGTCGCCCTGATCTACGGCGACCTCCTGGTCACCTACAGCGAGCTCGAGGACGAGGCCAACCGGCTGGCCCACCACCTGGCCGCCCAGGGAGTCGGGCCGGGCGGGCACGTCGGCCTCTACGCCCACAACTCGGTCGAGACGGTGGCGACGCTGCTCGCGGCGATCAAGCTCCGCGCGGTGGCCATCAACATCAACTTCCGCTATCTCCAGGAGGAGCTCGCGTATCACCTGCGCGACTCCGACCTGTGCGCGCTCGTCCACGACAAGGACCTGGCGCCGATCGTCGACGCGGTCGTGCCCCCGGGACTGCCGCGGGTGTCGATCGGCGGCACCTACGGCGAGGCGGTGCTGGCCGCGTCGGCCGCCCGCGACTTCGGCCCGCGCAGCCCCGACGACGTCTACATCATCTACACCGGCGGGACCACCGGCCACCCGAAGGGCGTGATGTGGCGCCACGAGGACATCTGGCGCACGCTCGGCGGCGGCATCGACTTCGTCACCGGCGAGGCCCTCGACGACGAGTGGTCGCAGTCCCGCACCGGGGCCGAAGACGACGGCATGGTCCGGATGGCGCCCGCGCCGCTCATCCACGGCGCCGCCATGGTGGCCACGCTCGCCTGCCTGTTCATCGGGGACACGGCCGTCATCCTGCCGAAGTTCGACCCGCACGCGGTCTGGGCGGCGGTCCAGCGGCACCAGGTCAACGTGCTCTCGATCATCGGCGACGCGATGGCGCGGCCGCTGATGGAGGCGCTCGCGGCGGGCGACTACGACACCTCCTCGTTGATCTCGCTCAACTCGACCGCGGCGCTGTTCTCGCCCGCGGTCAGGGACGCCTGCGCCAAGGCACTGCCCAACGCCTACATCAGCGAGGCGATCGGCTCGACCGAGACCGGGTTCGCCGGCATCGCGTTCATCAACGCCGACGACGAGCACCGCGGCGGCCCCACCGTCAGCGCCGGGCCCGACGTGATCGTGATCGACGAGGCCGGCGCGGTGTGCGGTCCCGGGCAGACCGGCAAGCTCGCCCGGGGCGGGCATGTGCCGCTCGGCTACTACAAGGACCCGGTCAAGACGGCGGAGATGTTCACCGAGGTGAACGGCCGGCGCTACGCGGTGCCCGGCGACTGGGCGCGGGTCGAGGAAGGCGGCGCGATCACCATGCTCGGCCGAGGCAACACCTGCGTGAACACCGGCGGCGAGAAGGTCTACCCGGAGGAGGTCGAGGGCGCGCTGAAGTCGCATCCGGACGTGTTCGACGCGCTCGTCATCGGCGTGCCCGATGACCGCCTCGGGCAGCGGGTGGCCGCGCTGGTCCAGCTCCGCGCGGGCGGCGCCGCCGACCCGGCCGCGCTGCAGGCGCACGTGCACGGCCGGCTGGCCGGCTACAAGGCGCCGCGCACGGTCTGGTTCGTGGATGCCGTCGGGCGCACCGTGTCGGGCAAGGCCGACTACGGCTGGGCCCGACGGTACGTCGCCGAGCATCCGCCCGCCACCCCGGCCCAGGCGGAGAGGGCGCCCTGACCGTGCGGGCGCCGATCTGCGACCTGCTCGGCATCGACCACCCGATCGTCGGCTTCACCCCGTCCGAGCACGTCGCCGCCGCGATCAGCCGGGCCGGCGGTCTTGGCGTGCTCGGCTGCGTCCGGTTCAACGACCCGGCCGAGCTCGACGCGGTGCTCGACTGGATGGACGCGAACACCGACGGGCGGCCCTACGGGGTGGACGTGGTCATGCCCGCCCGGGTGCCCGCCGAGGGCGCCGTCCGTGACCTGGAAGAGCTGATCCCGCCCGCGCACCGGGACTTCGTCGAGCGGACGCTGCGCGACCTCGGGGTGCCGCCGCTGCCGGACGGCACGCCCGGCGGCGAGGGGGTGATCGGCTGGCTGCACTCGGTCGCGCGCAAGCACGTGGAGGTCGCGCTCGCGCACCCCGCCCGGCTGATCGCCAACGCCCTCGGCCCGCCCCCGCCCGACGTCATCACAAGCGCCCACCAGCGCGGCATCCTGGTGGCGGCGCTGGCGGGGAAGGCGCAGCACGCCCGTGACCAGGTCGCGGGCGGGGTCGACATCGTCGTCGCCCAGGGCTACGAGGCGGGCGGGCACACCGGCGAGATCGGCAGCATGGTGCTGATCCCGGAGATCGTCGACGCGGTCGGCGACCGGGTGCCGGTGCTGGCCGCGGGCGGGATCGGCTGCGGGCGTCAGATCGCGGCCGCGCTCGCGCTCGGCGCGGCCGGGGTCTGGATGGGCTCGGCCTGGCTGCTGAGCCGAGGAATACGCGCTCACCACCAGCGCCCCCGCCGTCCAGCAGGCGCTGCTGGCGGCCACCTCGTCCGACACCGTCCGGTCCCGGATCTACAGCGGGAAGCCTGCCCGGCTGCTGCGGAACCGCTGGACGGCCGCGTGGGAGCAGCCCGGCGCACCCGCGCCGCTGCCGATGCCGCTGCAGAACGTGCTCGTCGCGTCGGCGCACCAGCGGCTCATGCGGGCCGGCGTCCCGGACGTAGTGCCGATGCCGGCCGGGCAGATCGTGGGCCGGATCACCGAGATCCGGCCGGTCGCCGACGTGATCGCGACGCTGGTGCGCGAGACCGCCGAGGCGCTGGACCGGCTGCGGTGAGGACCGCCGTCGGCGTCGGCTACTGGGGGGCGGGCCCGCCCGCAGGCGCGGCCGACCTGTTCGACGCGGCCGAGCGCCTCGGGTTCGACCAGGTCTGGACGGCGGAGGCCTACGGTAGCGACGCGTGGACGCCGCTCGCGTGGTGGGGATCGCGGACCACCCGGGTACAGCTCGGCACCTCGGTCTCGCAGCTGTCGGCCCGCCCCCCGACCACGCTGGCGATGACCGCGATGACGATGGACCACCTCACCGGCGGCCGGGTGCTGCTCGGCATCGGCACTAGCAATCCGCAGGTGGTCGAGGGCTGGTACGGCCAGCCGTACCCGCGCCCGCTCGAGCGCACCCGGGAGTACATCGACATCCTGCGGCTGGTCATCGCCCGCGGCGAGCCGGTCAGCTACGACGGCAGGCACTACCAGCTCCCGCTGCGGGCGGGAACCGGGTCTGGGCAAGCCGCTGCGCTCGATCCTGCACCCGTACCGGACCGAGATCCCGATCTACCTCGGGGCCGAGGGCCCGAAGAACGTGGCGCTGGCGGCCGAGATCGCCGACGGCTGGAACGTCATCTTCTTCTCGCCCGCGATGAACGACTTCTACGCCGCCGCCCTGGCCGAGGGCTTCGCCCGCCCCGGCGCCCGGCACACCGCCGACACCTTCGACGTGGTCGGCGGCCCGCTCGCGATCGTCCCCGATGACGACCTCGAGCGCGCCGCCGACCGGCTGCGGCCCACGCTCGCCCTCTACATCGGCGGCATGGGCGCCCGCGGGGTCAACTTCCACCACGAGGTGTTCGCCCGGATGGGCTACGAGGCCGAGGCCGCGACCATCCAGGACGCGTACCTGGCGGGCGATAAGCGCAGCGCGATCGCCGCGGTTCCCACCCGGCTGGTGGAGGACGTCGCCCTGATCGGCCCCTGGGCCAAGATCGCGGACGAGATCCCGCAGTGGAGGCAGACCGTCCTCACCACGTTCTCCGTCAGCTGCGACCCGGGCCACCTGGCCCGGGTCGCCGACCTAGTCCACCGTTAGCAGGCTGACCTCAGGCGTCGCTGCCCGGCTTCCAGCTCTCCTGAGGGGTCTCGAAGAACGACGACTTCCAGACGAACTTCGCGATCAGCAGCAGCACGAGGCCGACCACGAGGAACCCGAGGAGCGAGTAGTTCTGCGCGGCCGGCGCGTTGAGCATCGACTTGATCGCGATCCAGCCGAGGAAGACGATCGAGGCGAGCGGCAGTAGGCCGAGGGTGATCGCATCTCGGAGGTTGCTGAGCACGCGACGCCGGTAGTACACGATCGCCGCCAGCGCGGTGATGCAGTAGAAGGTCGCGTAGAGGATGCCCGTGTTGTTGAGCACATAGCTGAAGGTGTTCTGGACCGAGGTCGTGAGCAGGTAGATCCAGCCCAGCGCGAGCAGGATCACGCTGACGACGACGGTCGCCACGGCCGGCGTCCTGAACCGCGGGGAAACGTTGGCCAGACCCTCGGGCAGGGCGTGGTAGCTGGCGATGCCGTAGGCGATCCGCGCGCTGAGCGCGATGCAGACCCCGGTGCCGGCGATCACCGACAGGGCGAACGCGAGGGCGGCGATCTGGCCGCCCCAGCTGTGCCCGGTCAGCGTGTCGCCCAGGTAGACGAGAGTCGAGGTGCTGTTGTTGGTGAGGTTTTTGAGCGAGGTCACGCCCTGCAGGCCGATCTGCGCGAGGATGAACAGGCCCGCCGCGATGCCCACCGCCCACATCGCCGCCTTGCCCGGGTTCTCGCGCCGGTGCTTGACTTCCTCGTTGACGTAGAGCGTGCCATCCCAGCCGCAGATCATGAACACGGCGATCAGGAACCCGCCGACCAGGCTGCCCTGGCCGCCGACTCCGTGCAGGCTGAACCAGCCGCGCGTGATGGGAACGGTTCCCGCGTGGTGGCCGAGTACCCAGGTCAGGCCCCACACGGACAGGCCGATAAGGATCGCGTACTCGATGATCCCGAGGACGACCTGAGTGCGCGCCGTAATTCTAATTCCAACGATGGAGATGGCCGCCATCACCACGACCAGGCCGGTGGCAATGGCGACGTTCGGCCACTTGCTGTCGGACGGCTGGTTGAAAACGGACAGGACCGACGGACCGAGCGCGGTGACCGGCGTCAGGGTGCCGAACAGGGTGCCGGCTAGCATCAGCCATCCGGTCATGTAGCCCAGGTACGGGTTGATCGCCCGTCCCACCCACTCGAAGGACGCGCCGCAGTTCGCGTTCCACAGGTTCAGCCGCCGGTAGGCGTTCGCGATGATCAGCATCGGAATCGCCGTTATCAGTAGGATCAGCGGCGCGCCGTAGGCGGTGGCCGATATAAGCAGGACGAGGCTGAAAGATACCGACAAGGTAGGCCCGGTGTCGGCCATCCCAATCAGCGTGTCTTGCGCGATGCTGATCGCGTCAGGTTCAAGGCGCGCAGGCGCGACTGTCGTTGCGACGGGTGGCATAGTACGGTCACTCATCATATCTCCGGGCAGTTGGCATATGCGAGATCATAGAGAGTTCTAGTGCAGTTTCAGGGGTTTCGGGTGACACCGTACAGGAACCGCGCCGCAACGTAAACAGCGGGCACCCGGTGTCACTCGCGGCCAAGCTCGACCTGCATATATAGACGATCGAAAATTGCGCTAGGAATAGTGATTCAGCACTGCGCGGTGCCGAGTGCCGCCGCCGGACGTGAATTCGACAATGGCCGATGAGGCTGGGTGGTGGGGGCGGGCGCCCCGCGCCTAGTCGTTGACGAGAACGGCCGCCCCGTCGAAGACGCCGGCCTTGAGGTCCTGCAGCGCCTGCTGGGCCTGCGACATCTGGTAGATGTGGGTCGTGGCGCGCACGTGGTACCGGGCCGCGAGCTCCAGGAACTCCCGCCCGTCCTGCCGGGTGTTGGACGTGACGCTGCGCAGTTCCTTCTCGTAGAACAGCTCGCGCTCGTAGTTCAGCGGCGGCGTGTCGGTCAGGTGGATCCCGGCCACGGCGAGCACGCCGCCGCGATCGAGCGCCCGCATCGCGACCGGGACCAGGTCCCCGACCGGCGCGAACAGGATCGCGCTGTCCAGCGGCTCAGGCGGCGCGTCGTCGGCACGGCCGGCCGACGCGGCGCCCAGCTCGAGCGCGAGCCGCCGGGACGACTCGCCCCGGGTCAGCGCGTGCACGGTGGCGCCCTGCGCCAGCGCGACCTGGGCGGTCAGATGGGCGCTGTCGCCGAACCCGTACAGCCCGAGCCGACCGCCCTCCGGCAGCGACGCGCGCAGCAGCGCCCGGTAGCCGATGATCCCGGCGCACAGCAGCGGTGCCAGCTCGACGTCGTCGACGTCGGCTGGCAGCCGGTAGGCGAACGGAGCCGGGACGGTGGTGTAGCCGGCGTAGCCGCCGTCGGCATCCCAGCCCGTGTAGCGCGAGTTGGGGCACAGGTTCTCGTTCCCGCGGCGGCAGTAGCGGCAGGTCCCGTCGGTGTGCCGCAGCCACGCGACGCCGACCCGGTCGCCGACCGCGTAGCCGCCGGCGCCGTCGCCGAGGGCCGCCACCGTGCCCACCACCATGTGACCGGGGGTCACGTGCTCGCGGTGCACCGGCAGGTCGCCCTCGACGACGTGCAGGTCGGTCCGGCACACGGCGCAGGCCAGCACCCGGACCAGCAGCTCGCCCGGATCGGGGGCGGGTACCGGCATGTCCACGTAGCGCAGCGGGCCGCTCTCGACCGGCCCCGGCCGGTCTACTACCCAGGCCCGCATCGTCATCGCGTCAGCAACGGTCATTGTCTACGTCTATCACGGTGCTGCCGACGGGCAGTCAGCCGGTCACGGTCCGTACCCTCGTACGCTGAGGCCATGTTCTCGCCGCACGGCCCGTCTCTGCGTGAGCTCACGGTGCAAGCGCTGTCCTCGGTCGAGGACGGCTATGACCTGCTCGCACCGAAGTTCGACGACACGCCGTTCCGGACCCCCGACGGGGTGCTCGACGCGACGGCGGACGCGCTGCGCCCGCTCGGCCCGGTTGACCGGGGGCTGGACATCTGCTGCGGCACCGGCGCGGGCCTGCGGGTCCTGCGGTCGCTGGGCGCCGGGCGGGTCACCGGGGTCGACTTCAGCGCCGGCATGCTCGCGCGGGCGCGCCTGGCCCACCCGCAGGCCCGGCTGGTCCGGGCCGACGCCCGGGCGCTGCCGTTCGCCGAGGCCTTCGACCTCGCGGTCAGCTTCGGGGCGCTCGGGCACTTCCTCCCCGCCGAGCGGCCAGCGCTGTTCGACGGCGTGCACCGCGCGCTGCGGCCGGGCGGGGTATTCGCCCTCCCGGTCGGCACGGCGCCGCCCGTGACCTCGGTCCGGTACTGGTCGCTGCGCGGGTTCGACCTGGCGATGCGGGCCCGCAATGCGGTCCGGCGTCCCCCGTTCGTCATGTACTACCTGAGCTGCCCGCTGCCGGCGCTCCGCCGCGAGCTGACGGCAACCGGATTCACCGTGACGACCGTCCCGCTGCCAGTCCCCGGCCCGGCCGGGGACCAGAGCCGGCCGTGCCTGCTCGTCCTCGCGGGCAAGCCCGCCGGTCCCCGAGGATCGGGCGGCTAGGGCGCTCTCCTGGTGTTGACGATCCTGCGCTTGCGCAGGGACTCGAGCCATTCCTGCCCGCTGAGCAGTCGGGTGGTCTTGGCCGACTTGACCTCTCCCTCGGCCGCCACCGCCATCGCGACGCTGGCGGCGGTCATGTCATCGGGCGCCTCGTACACGACCAGCAGGTCATACTCGCCGAACGGGAAGGCGGCCACCACGATCTCGGCGCCCACCTCCTCCAGGGCCGTGCTGATGGCCGCCACGGGGTCCTGCGGGTCCTTGAGCTGAGCCGCCATCGACCGTGCGGTGTACGAGGCCTGGTACATGTAGAGCGCCATGAGGATTCTCCCGCCCTTCGCCGCCTACGGCTTCCGGTCAGCCGGCGGAACGATGAGGACCGGCACGTGCGCGTGGTGCGTGACCTGGGAGCTGACCGACCCCATGAGCAGCTGGGAGAAGCCGCCCGCGCCCCGGGAGCCCACGACGATCAGGTCCGCGTCCTTGGCCGCGTCCAGGATCGCCTCGGCCGGCAGGCCGCTCACCCCCCGCACGGTGACCGACGAGGGCCGGGAGTCGCCGACGTTCGCCAGTACGCTGTCGACCTCCGCCTGCGCCGCCTCGCGGGCCTTGTCGGCGAGGGCGTCATCCCCCGGGAAGGCCACCCCGTGACCCGTGTAACCGGCCATCACCTGATGGACGGCGATCACGGTCAGCGGGAGGTGCCGGAGGGCGGCTTCGGCGATGGCGACTTCGAGGGCGCGCTGCGCATGGTGCGAGCCGTCTAGTCCCACGATAATTCCAGGCACAGTGAGCCTCCTCGTACGGTCGGTGAACTCCCCTTATACGGTAGTCACTGCAGGGCAAAGAGTTAAGAGCTCTGCGGGCAGATGAGCCAGGGGATTCGCCATAGTGATCAGGGGGCGGCAGCAATGGACGACGCGCACGATGACAGGGCGGCCTTCGCCACCGCCGAGCGGCTGCTGGGGGCGCCGCTGGTCCTTCCGCTTGGCCCGGGCGAGCCGCCGTCCGGGGCTGACTTCCGGCGGCTCGCCACCCGGCACACATTCGGGGATTCCTGGCCGCGGGCGGGACTCGACCTGCGCAGCCGGGCGCTCGTCTCGGTGACCATCGCCGCCGCCCTCGGCACCCGCGAGCCATTGCGCGGGCAATTGCGAATCGCGCTCAACAACGGCGTCACTAAGGAGGAGATCGTCGAGTTGTTCATTCACCTGGAGGCCTACGCCGGCGCGGCCCGGGCGTTCGACAGCTACCAGGTCGCGCTCGAGGTTTTCGCGGAAACAGCGGGCCCTGAGTAGCGGCAGGCTCGGCGCCGGGGCTTCCCGGCCTGGTATCAGAATCGTCGCAGCCGGATGCGCGTCACCGCGTGGTCGGTCCCCTTGTGCAGGACGAGGGTGGCCCTGGCCCGGGTGGGCTGGATGTTCTCGACCAGGTTGACTTCGTTGATGGTTTTCCAGACGTGGCTGCCGAACGCGTCGACCTCATCGGCGGCGACCGCGGTAAGCCGGCGAAATGGTGACTTCGGGTCGGTGAAGGCGGTGTCTCGCAGCGCGTGCAGGCGGCTGAGAAACCAGTGCCGGATATCGGCCGGGTTCGCGTCCACGTAGATGGAGAAGTCGAAGAAGTCGGCCAGCGCGAGGGCGCCCAGGGGAGCGGGCTGCAGCACGTTGATCCCCTCGAGGATCAGCACGTCAGGCCGCCGTACGGACTGCCGCTGCCCGGGCAGGATGTCATAGGCCAGGTGCGAGTAGACCGGCGCGGTGACCTCGGTCGCGCCCGCCCGCACCTGCTGGACGAAGCGAAGCAGGGCCCGGCGGTCGTAGGACTCGGGGAAGCCCTTGCGGTCGGTGAGGCCGCGCTGTTCCAGCACCGCGTTGGGGTACAGGAAGTTGTCGGTGGTGACCAGTTCGGTGTGCGGGCGCTGCGGCCACTGAGTGACGAGCGCCTGCAGCAGCCGGGCGGTGGTGGACTTACCGACGGCGACGCTGCCGGCCACCGCGATGATGAACGGCGCGGGCCTGATCTGCTGGCCGAGGAACGCCCCCACGGTTTCCCGCAGGCCGGCGCTGGCCTCGAAGTAGAGCCGCAGCAGCCTGCTCAGCGGCAGGTAGATGTCCTCGACCTCGCCGAGCTGGATCGGGTCGGCCAGCCCGCGCACCGCGTCAAGCCCCTCGGCCGTCAGCGACATTGGCGTGCTGGCCCGCAGCCTGCGCCATGCGTCGCGATCCAGATCCAGATACGGGCCGTCCCCGCTTCGACCAGTCACGCTGCCAACATACGGCCCGGCCGGCGGTCGGCTCGGCCACGGGGGCGACTCGCGGTCAGTCGGTGAGGGCGGGATTGCGCGGGTAGGGGCTGTCCGCGATCTGCCGTGACGGAAGCAGGTGGCCCGCCACCAGCCGCTGCAGGGTGAACACGGCTCGCCGCCCGGTCCGCCCGTCGTCGCCCGGCCGCCCGGCCGCGTCCCAGTCGACCTCGGCGGTGCCGGACAGCTGGAGCGTGCGGCCGGTGTCGAAGTCGAAGAAGAGCAGGGACGCCTCGGGATCGACGGCGAGGTTGCCGAAGGAGTTGAAGAGGTTGTTGCCCGGGTAGTCCGGCCACCAGAGCCGGTCGCCGTCAACCCGGACGAACCCGGGCGCGCCGCCCCGGTGCGAGGTGTCCGAGCCGCGTTCCGGGTTCGTGGTGCCGAGGAAGAACGTGTCCGCGCGGCCGATCAGCTCGGTGTCAGCCGGGGAGAGGCCCGCGCCCCGCCGCACGCCGCCCGGGCCGCCCCGGCCAGGGTCGCCGGGGGCGAGGACGCGCTGGTGGATGTACTGCGGACAGTTCCCGTAGGCCTGCTCGACGTCGATCGCGAGAGCGCCGTCGACGGCCGTGGCGAGGGTGCCGTTGACCCGGACGCGGCGCCGCGTCGCGAACTCGACCACCACGAGCCCGGCCTGCTGCTCGGCGGGTAGCCCGTGCAGCGGGTCGCCTTCCTGGAGGCGGGCGTGGATCGAGAGCGTGGTCGGGGTGATCGCTTCGAGAAAGCCAGCCGGGCCGGTCAGCGGCGACGACCACAGTCGCCCGTCGGCGTCCCTGGCGGTGATGACCGCGAACGTGCGGTCGGCCAGGAACGCGACGATCCCGCCGCGCAATTCGGCCGGCTCGAGCATCGGCGACAGCCGCTCCGCTTCTTCCCGGGTGCCAGCTCGCAACTGCACGGCCAGCTCGCCGGCGTGAAATCCGACGTCGGCGGGCCGGGCCAACTCGGCCGGGGCGGTGGTCTTGCGCATGGGGCCCTCCGGATTTCCGTTACCCAGTCTCGTTCTTCTAACGGATGGAAGCAACTTCATCCGTGATAAGATTCCCAGCATGTCCTCGTCATCCACCGGCGCCGCCGGTGCAGCCGAGCGCGCCTGGGTCCTGCCCGATGAGCCGCCGCCGGTGCGCCTGATGAGCACGATCTGGGCGGACGCCGATGGCCCGCACGATGACCTCCGGACGACGGCGGACGTGGACGACTGGCTCGACGCGGTGGGCGTTGACCGCGCGGGCGCGCACGCGACCGAGCGCGAGCTGACGACGGCCCGGGCGCTCCGCGACGCCGTCCGGCTGCTCGCCGCCCACGTCACCGCCGATGACAGGCCGGGCGCGGCCGCCTCGGCGGCCGGCGTCGCCGCGGCCCTCGATCAGGTGAACGTGACCGCGGCCGCCCTCCCGGCTCCCCGCCTGGCGCTGCGCGACGGCCGACTCGAACTGGGCCCGCCCGGGGGCCCGTCCCCGGTGACGAGCGGGCTCGCGCAGGTCGCCGAGCAGGCGGTCGCGCTACTCGGCGGGGAGGAGGCCGGCCGCCTGCGCGCCTGCTACGCCCCGGGCTGCGTGCTGTACTTCGTCAAGACCCATCCACGACGCGCATGGTGCTCGGTCGCCTGCGGCAACCGCGTCCGCGCCGCCCGCCACTACCGGCGGGCCCGCGACCACGCGGGTGACGCGTAGCCGAACGCGGCCCCATCCCTGGCGAGGATGTCGCCGAGGCGACGGAGTTGCGCGGTGGCGCCGCCGAGGGTGAACTCGGCCCGCGTGGCGGCGGCGAAGTACCGGTGCAGCGGGTAGGACGTGTCGATGCCCGTCCCGCCGTGCACGTGGACGGCGGTGTGCGCCACTCGGTGGCCCGCGTCGGCGGCCCAGAACTTGGCGCTGGCCGCCGCCGCGTCGACCTCCGGGTCGCCCGGCCGGCCGGCCGCGAGCAGCCAGGCCGCCTGCCACATGGTGAGCCCGACGGCCTCGACGTCGATGTAGGCGTCGGCCAGACGCTGCGCCACCGCCTGGAAGGACCCGATCGGCCGCCCGAACTGCTCCCGGCTGCGCGCGTACTCGGCGGTCAGCTCGAGCGCCCGTTCGAGCACGCCCGCCTGCACCGCGCACACTCCCACGGTGCCCCGCGACACCAGCCAGTCCGTGACCTCGGCGCCGCCGGACTCGCCGCCGAGTACCCGGTCATCGCCCACCGCGACGCCGTCGAGCACGACCCGGCCGGCGTCCGCCAGGTCCGTCAGCGCCTGCGGCTGCACGGTCACCCGGTGATCCGACGGCTCGACCAGGAACACCAGCACGCCGTCCGCCGCCGACGCCGGAACCAGCAGCAGGTCAGCCCGGGCCGCGGCCGGCACGACCGTCTTCACCCCGGTCAGCCGCCAGCCGCCGGGGGTCCGATCGGCCCGGACCGAGGGTGACGACGGATCATCGCCGTCCTCCTCGGCGAGGGCGGCGGTGAGCACGACCGAGCCGGTCCCGGCCGGGGCCGCCCAGCGGCGCTGCTGGGCCTGGGTCCCGAATGCGGCGATCGCCCCCGCTCCCAGCACGACCGACGCGAGGTACGGCGCCGGCGACACCGCCCGGCCGAGCTCGGTCAGCACCGAGCACTGCTCGAGGAATCCGAGACCGGCCCCGCCGAGCGACTCGGGCAGCCCCGCCGCGAGCACGCCGGCCGAGGCGAGGTCCGCCCACTGCCGCTCGGGCGCGTCCCGCTCGGCCAGGATCTTCCTCGTGAGCCCGGCCAGCTCGGTCTGCGCGTCGCTGAGCGAGAAGTCCATGGCGCCTCCTGACGCTCGTCAGATCAACGGCGGGCGGCGGGGAGCCCGAGCCCGACCGCCGCCACGATGTCGCGCTGCACCTCGTTGGTGCCGCCGCCGAAGGTCAGGATGAGCGCGGCCCGGTGCATCCGCTCGATCCGGCCGGCCAGCGCCTGCCCGGGAGACCCGGAGCGCACCACCGCATTCGCGCCGAGCACCTCCATCAGCAGCCGGTACGCCTCGACCGCGAACTCGGTCCCGAACACCTTGGTGGCCGAGGCCGCGGCCGGCCCGACGGCGTCCGCGGAGGAGGCGATCCGCCAGTTCATCAGCTTGAGGAACTCTGCCTTGGCGTGCACCCGGGCCAGGTGCAGCCGCACCCACTCGGCGTCGATCACCCGCCGCCCGTCGGCCAGCGTCGTCGCCGACGCCCACTCCCGGACCGACGCGAGCGCAGAAAGCACCGGGGCGGCCGAGGTCAGCGCCACCCGCTCGTGGTTGAGCTGGTTGGTGATCAGCGGCCAGCCCCGGTTCTCCTCTCCCACCAGCGAGGAGGCGGGCACCCGGACCGACGAGTAGTAGGTGGCGCTCGTCATCACGCCCGCGAGGGTGCGCACCGGCGTCCACGAGAAGCCCGCGGCGGTGGTCGGCACGATGACGATCGACAGCCCCCGGTGCCGGGCCGCGGCCGGATCGGTCCGGCAGGCGAGCCACACGTAGTCGGCGTACTGGATCAGGCTGGTCCACATCTTCTGGCCGTCGATCACGTAGTCGTCGCCGTCGCGCGTCGCGGTCGTCCGCAGCGACGCCAGGTCGGTGCCGGCCTCCGGTTCCGAGTAGCCGACCGAGAAGTGGATCTCGCCCGCGGCGATCCGCGGCAGGTAATACGACTTCTGGGCCGGGGTGCCGAACCGCATGATCGTCGGCCCGACCGTGTTGACGGTCAGGAACGGCACCGGTACCCGCGCGACCGCTGCCTCGTCGGTGAAGATGAGCTGGTCGATCATGGTGCCGCCGCGTCCGCCATGCTCCTGCGGCCAGCTCAGCGCCAGCCAGCCGTCCCGGCCGAGCTGGCGCACCACCGCGCGGTAGGCGTCGCCGTCGCCGTAGTCGCCCTCGGCCGGATCGATCGCGGCGCGCACCTCGTCCGTCATCAGCCGGCCGAAGTAGTCCCGCAGCTCCAGCCGGAGCCGCTCCTGCTCGGGGGTATAGGCGATCCGCATGGGTCTCCGCTCGACCAGAACACCAATAAACTAGAACGTGTTCTACAATTGTACATCGGGAGGCCGCGATGGCGGAGGGTGCGATGACGGAGACGATCGCTGACGCGTACATCATCGACGCGGTGCGCACCCCCGTCGGCCGACGCGGAGGCGGCCTCGCCGACGCGCACCCGGCCGATCTCGGCGCGCACGTCATCGCGGCCCTGCTCGCCCGCACCGGGATCGATCCGGCCGACGTCGACGACGTGGTCTTCGGCTGCGTGGACACGGTCGGACCGCAGGCGGGCGACATCGCCCGCACGGCCTGGCTGGCGGCCGGGCTCCCCGAGTCGGTACCGGGCGTGACCGTCGACCGGCAGTGCGGCTCCTCGCAGCAGGCGGTGCACTTCGCCGCCCAGGCGGTGCTGTCCGGGACCGCTGACCTCGTCGTCGCGGGCGGGGTGCAGAACATGAGCATGATCGCAATCGCGGCGGCGATGGGGGAGCCCTACGGCGACCCGTTCAGCGGCTCGGCCGGCTGGCAGGCCCGATACGGCGGCCAGGAGATCTCCCAGTTCCGCGCGGCCGACCTGATCGCGGAGAAGTGGGGGATCAGCCGGGCCGAGATGGAGCTCTACGCCCTCGCCAGCCACGCCCGGGCGGTCACCGCCATCGACCACGGTCACTTCGCCGCCGAGATCGCCCCCTACGGCGACGTGGCCGACGACGAATGCCCGCGCCGCGACACCAGCGGCCAGCAGATGGCCAAGCTGCGGCCGTTGCGGGAGAACGGCCGCATCACCGCCGCGCTGTCCAGCCAGATCGCGGACGGCGCGGCCGCCCTGCTGATCGCCTCGGAACGCGCGGTCCGGGCAAGGGGCCTGAAGCCGCGGGCCCGGATCACCCACCTGTCCGCCCGCGGCGACGACCCGGTGCTGATGCTGACCGCGCCGATCGCGGCGACCGCGCACGCGCTGCGCCGGACCGGGCTCACGCTCGACCAGATCGATCTGATCGAGATCAACGAGGCGTTCGCGTCGGTCGTGCTCGCCTGGCAGCGCGAGACCGGCGCCGACCTCGCCCGGGTCAACGCCAGCGGCGGCGCGATCGCCCTTGGCCACCCGCTCGGCGCGACCGGCGCGCGGCTGCTCACCACCCTGCTGCACGCGCTGGAGCGCACCGGCGGGCGACGCGGCCTGCTCACGATGTGCGAGGGCGGCGGCCAGGCCAACGTCACGATCATCGAGCGCGCGTAACCGGGACAAGCCGCACCGTACTCAGATAACAGCAAGAAGCGCCGCAGGCGCCAGGCAACCCCGCGCCCCATTCACGTCGCAGACGCTAGTCAACCAAGGTCGGTGGTCAGTCTTGAGCGCAAGTCACGGGCGCGCAGCGGTCAAGTCAGCCAGCTCCGTCAGGCGGGCTTCGGCCTCGGCCATGACCCGGTCGATCAGCTCCGCGCACGACGGCAGGTCTTCGATTAGCCCCGTCACCTGCCCGGACGACATCAGCCCGAGGTCGGGCCGCCCGTCGACCATCGCCGCCCGCAGCAGCATCGGCGTGTTCGCCGCCATCAGCACCTGCGCCCAGGACAGCTCGCCGCCGCGGCGCAGCTCACGCCCGGACCGCAGCAGTTCCAGCGACGACAACCCGGAAACCTGGCGGAACCGCACCGCGTTGCGCGCGGACCGCAGGAGCGTGCCCGCCCGGCCGCCGCCCTCGAGCCGGTCCACCAGCGGCGTCCGCAGCACCCGGTGCGGCACGCCGTCGACCCGCCGGGTCACCACCGTGCCGTCAAGCCCGGCCGCCAGGTACACGCGCTTGACCGCGTCCGCCACCGGGCTGTCGGTGGTAAGCAGGAACCGGGTGCCCATCGCGATGCCCGGCCGCGCCGTAGGCGAGCGCCGAAACCAGCCCGCGGCCGTCGAAGAACCCGCCCGCCGCGATCACCGGGATGTCCACCGCGTCCACCACCTGGGGGATCAGCAGGCTGGTGGGCACCGCGCCGGTGTGACCGCCGCCCTCGCCGCCGGTCGCGATCACCGCATCGACGCCCCACGCCGCCACCTTCTCCGCGTGCCTGCGCGCCCCGATCGACGCGATCGTGAGCACCCCGGCGTCCTTGAGCGCGGCGATCAGCTCCGGCTTGGGCGCGAGCGCGAACGAGGCGATGGGAACGCCCGCCCCGATGACGGCCGCGACCCGCTCTCCGGCGTCCGGGGCATCGGCTCTTATATTCACTCCGAACGGACCGTTGGTTCCCGCCGCCGTTTCCTTGATCGCCGACCTCAGCTCGGCCAGGCTCATGGTGGCCGAGGCGAGGATGCCGAGACCGCCCGCGTTGGACACCGCCGTGACCAGCCTCGGCCCGGACACGTAGCCCATGGCGCTCTGCCACGATGGGGTAGCGGATGCCGAGCAGTTCGGTCAGCGGGGTGCGGATCACGGCACCTCCTTGTCCCTCGTCCGGTCCGGGTCGAGCCGTCGGATGAGGTCGAGCTCGGCCGCCGAAGGCACCCGGCTCGTCGGCGACGTCATCGGGCACCACGAGCTCGAATCCGGTCTCCTTCTGCACGTCGGCCACGTCGACCCCGGGATGCACGGACCGCAGCCGCATCGCGTGATCGTGGTGTCAGGAAGTCGAGCACGGCCAGGTTGGTGACCACGACCCGAAGGTCGGGCGTCCCCCGGTCGTAACCCACCCCGCAGACCATGTCCACATGCTCCACGAAGACCCGCCGCGAATGCCGGGGAACCCAGTAGCTGACCGCGTGGTTCACGGTGTTGCCGGGCGCGCCGCGCACCCCGAGCAGCTGCGCCTTCGGCCGCGCCCAGTCGCCGATGCAGGAGATGTTCTGGTTCCCGAACCGGTCGATCTGGGCGGCGCCCATCATCACGTGCCGCCGTCCGGCCGCGACCATCGTGAACACCTGCCGGTAGGGGAGCCAGCCCTCGACGCCGCCCGCCTCGTCGATGAGGAACGCCTCGCCGTCGGTCATCAGCAGGTCGGGCGCGAACGTCTGCCGGGCGAGCCGGGCGCCGAGCGCCGGGATCACCCCCATCGGGCTGGCCAGGATCGCGCCGTCCCCGCGCCAGGCCTCCGCGCACGCCACCACGCAGACGTCGCCCGGGGCGAGCGATCCCCCGACCCCCTGCTCTGGGGGACTGCCCGCCCCCGCTCCCTGGCCCCGGGCCCTCGGACTCGGGGGCTCGGTCCGCCGTCACGGCGGACCGCCTTCTGGTAGGCGGCCTCGTCGCCGTCCAGGTACTCGGCGCGGAACCGGCGCCAGGCGTCGGGGTCGGCCGGCCGCCTGTGGCGTAGCGCCGCTGGAACTCCTCGTCGCGGCCGTAGTCGGGAACGCAGCTGGTGAAGTGGGCGCCGTTCGGCGTCTCGGTGACGCCGTGCACCATCGCCCGGTTGAGCAGCAGGGACTGCGGCGGGCCGGTCGAGCGCGGGCACGATCCGCTCGCAGGACACGTACGCCCGCTCGGCCGCCAGGCAGAACAGGTCGTCGAAGTAGGGGTCGGGGCCGAGGTACTGCCCGTTGCCCGCGGCGTCCGCCCGGTTCATGTGGACCAGCGCGGCGTCGAGCCGCAGGGCCGGCATCGCGACGAGTTCCTCGCCGCCGGGATGCCCGCTGTCCGGATAGGGCGAGCGGATCGGTGCGCAGGTCGGGGTTGACCCGCATCACGTCCGAGCCGAGGCCGGCCCGGATCGGCAGGAACGGCAGCCGGTGCGCGGCGGCGAGCAGGCCCCAGTGCAGCATCCCCTCGTCGAGCTCGGTCAGCTCGACCGTGCCGCGCTGCCGCCCGTTCCTGAAATGCGGCTCGAGCGCGATCGAGTCGAGCGACGCGAACCCGGTGACGATCCGCCTCGCCTGGCCCGGACGCGATGAGCAGCCCCACGTCCGGGCCCGCGTAGGACACCACCGTGAGGTCCCGCAGCGGCGACCGCAGGATCGCGCGCACCAGCGCCATCGGCTTGCGGCGCGATCCCCAGCCGCCGATCCCGATCGTCATCCCGTCGCGCAGCTCGGCGACCACCTCGTCCGGCGTCAGCACCCGGCCGCTCACCGGCGCCGCCTCGGTCAACTGCGCCCTTCCCTCGCCCGCGGGGCCATGTCCCGCGCGGCCCCATCGACTGGCGCTGTCCCATCACCGCTGCCCGTCCACGAACGCCTGCCGTGGCCCGGTCCCCGGCCCCGGCCAGGTTGAGCTCGTAGGTGAACCCCTGCTCGTACCGGTAGGAGCGCTTGACGTCGACCGGGTCGATGCCGTTCAGCGACTGCTTCGCCAGCCGGATGACGAGCGGGTCCTTGGCCGCGATGGCGGTCGCCAGGACTGCGCGCGGCCGCGCCGAGCTCCGCCCGGGGCACCACGCTGAAGCACCGTGCCGAAGCCCAGCAGCTGCTGCGCGGTGACGGTCTGGCAGGTGTACACCATCGCCCGCAGCAGCGGCTGCGGCACCAGCCGGGCGAGGTGGGTGGCGGCGCCGAGCGCGCCCCGGTCGACCTCGGGCAGCCCGAACGTCGCGTCGTCGGCCGCCACGATCAGGTCGGCGTTGCCCGGCCAGGCCGATCCCGCCGCCGAGGCAGAAGCCGTGCACCGCCGCGATCACCGGCACCGGGCACTCGTAGACGGCGGCGAACGCGGCGAAGCACCCCTGGCTGGCGCCCAGGATCCCCTCATGGCCGTCGAGCCGCTGCATCTCCTTGATGTCCACGCCCGCGCAGAAACCGCGGCCTTCGGCGGCCAGGATCACGACCCGGGTCGCGGGGTCCGCGCCTGCCGCGGTGACGGCGGCGGCGAGGTCGGACCAGCCCTGCAGCGGGCAGCGCGTTGACGGGCGGGAAGTCGATGACCACGTCGGCGATCCCGTCGCGAGCCTGAACGTCGATGCCCATCAGCGATCAACCTAGCGCTTGCTTGGCTCGCCGCCTAGCATGGGCGCAAATGTCCACCGTCGACGAATCCGCCGCGCGACCGTGCTCGTCACCGGCGGCACCCGGGGGATCGGCGCGGGCATCGCCCGCGGGTTCCTGCGGGCGGGCGCGCGGGTGCTGGTCTGCGGGCGGACCGAGCCCGCCGAACTGCCGTGCGCCGGCGGCCGGACCGCCTTCTTCACCCGGGCGGATATCCGGGACCCGGAACAGGCAGCCGGGACCGTTCGGAAGAGCCTTGATCTTTTTCACCGGTTGGACGTCGTGGTGAGCAACGCGGGCGGCTCGCCGTACGCGGCGCGGCCACCGCGTCGCCGCGGTTCCACGCCAAGGTGATCGAGCTCAACCTGATCGCGCCGCTGCACATCGCCCAGGCCGCCAACGCGGTGATGCAGGACCAGGGGAGCGGTTCGATCATCATGGTCGGCAGCGTCAGCGGCGCCCGGCCGTCCCCCGGCACGGCCGCCTACGGCGCGGCCAAGGCGGGCCTGCAGCACCTGGTCACCAGCCTCGCGATCGAGTGGGGTCCCGCGGTCAGGATCAACTGCGTGGTGCCAGGCTTCGTGGCCACCGAGTCGGTCGCCGAGCAGTACGGTGACCCGGCCGCGGTCGCCGCCGTCGCCGCGACCGTGCCGCTCGGTCGGCTGGCGACCCCGGACGACGTGGCGCAGGCCTGCCTGTTCCTCGCGTCGCCGGGGGCCTCGTACGTCAGCGGCACCTGCCTGACCGTGCACGGCGGCGGTGAGCCTCCCGCGTTCCTCAGCGCGGGTGTAGGCTCCGAATTAATAGAACACGTTCTACTTTGAGGGGCTGTCATGGTCGCGTCCATCACGCCGCAGCGGGACGAGGTCGGCCTCGTCGACGGGCGCATGCTGATCGACGGGGAGTGGGTCGCGGCCGCCTCCGGCATCACCTGGTGCCACACCCATCCGGCGACGGGCGAGCAGGTCGCGTCGTTCCCGGTCGCCGGGGCGGCGGACGTGGACCTGGCCGTGCGCGCCGCCCGCCGGGCGTTCGACGAGGGGCCGTGGCCGCGTATCCGGGCGGGCGAGCGGGGCCGGACGCTGCGCAAGATCGCGGACCTGGTCCGTGAGCACGCCGATGAGCTGCTGACGCTGCAGGCGCTCGACAACAGCGTCCCGCTCAGCTTCGGCGAGATCTACGCGACGTCGGCCGAGTTCGTGGCCGACGTGTTCGAGCATCACGCGGGCTGGGTCGACAAGCTGGCGGGGGAGACGCTGCCGCCGTTCCAGGGCGGCGATCACCTGGTCTTTACCCTGCGCGAGCCGATCGGGGTGGTGGGCGCGGTGATCCCCTGGAACGCGCCGCTGCCGCTGTTCGCCCAGAAGGTGGCGCCCGCCCTGGCGGCCGGGTGCACGATCGTGCTCAAGCCGTCGGAGTACGCAACGTTCGCGGTGCTCCGGCTAACCGCGCTGATCGAGGAGGCCGGGCTGCCGGCGGGCGTGCTCAACGTCGTCACCGGTCCGGGCGAGCCGACCGGCGACGCGCTGATCAGCCACCCGATGGTGGACAAGCTGTCGTTCACCGGCAGCCGCGCGGTCGGCCAGAAGATCATGACGGCCGCCGCCGTCGGCTGCAAGCGGGTGAGCCTCGAGCTCGGCGGGAAGAGCCCGGCCGTCGTCTTCGCCGACTCCGACGTCGGCTCCGCCGCCGCGGTGACCATGGGCACCGTCACCCTGGGCCTATCCGGCCAGGTCTGCGCGGCCCAGACGCGGGCGCTGGTGCACCGGGACGCGATCGACGAGTTCCTCGCGACCGCCGAGGTGATCGCGGGCATGGTCAGCTACGGCAGCCCGTTCGACCCCGAGGTCACGTCGTCCCCGCTGATCAACACCCGGCAGCTCGACCGGGTGCTCGGCCTGATCGGTCGCGGCCAGGACGAGGGCGCCCGCCTGGTGTTCGGCGGCACCCGCGGCGACGGCGACCTGGCGGCGGGCAACTTCGTCATGCCGACGCTGTTCGCCGACGTGTCCAACGACATGAGCATCGCCCGGGAGGAGATCTTCGGCCCGGTCCTGTCGGTCATCCCGTTCGCCGACGAGGACGAGGCGATCCGGATCGCCAACGACACCGAGTACGGCCTCGCCGCCACCGTCTGGACCTCGGATATCCGCCGCGCGATGCGGGTGACCAAGGCCCTGCGGGCCGGGACGGTCGGGATCAACGGCTACCAGCTCGAGCCGAACTCCCCGTTCGGCGGCTTCGGCCAGTCCGGCCTCGGCCGCGAGGGCGGCCGCGCCGCCGTCGAGTCCTACACCGAGCTGAAGACCGTCCTCCTTCCGTTCACGGACACGATGATGTGACGTCTCCCAGGTACTTTCAGGACCCGTCCCCGGATGACGAAATGCTCAGTGATCTACCGAACCCAAGGTAACGGCCGCATCATTGTGCCCATCGTGGGACTAGGGCAGGAGCAGGTGGACGTCGCCGAACTCGTGCCAGAGGTAGCCGTCCGTCAGGGCCGCGTCGTAGCACTCGCGGAGCAGGTCGTCGCCATGGAAGGCGGCCAGCATCCGCAGGTGCGAGGAACGCGGCTCGTGGAGCCCGGTCAGCAGCCCGTCCACTGCCCGCAGGCCCGTGTCCGGGGTGACCACGTGGGAGGTCCAGCCGGCGCGCGCCGCGACTTCGCCGGTTTCCGTGGCGGCGGTTTCCAGGGCGCGGACGACGGTCGTGCCGATCGCGATCACCCGGCCGCCCGACTGCCTGGTCAGGTTGACCAGGCGGGCCGTGGCCGGCGGGACGTCGTACTGCTCGGGGTACGGGTCCTCGCCCGCCTCCAGCGACGAGACCCCGCAGTGCAAGGTGATCGGGGCGAAGGTCACGCCCCGGGCAACCAGGTCGGTCACCACCGCGGGGCTGAACGGGCGGGCCGCGCTCGGCATCTCGGCGCTGCCGGGCAGACGGCCGAAAACGGTCTGGTACGCCTCGAGCGGCCACCGCCGCCCGGCGTAGGAGTAGCGGATCGGCTCGCCGTGCCGGAGCAGGTACGGCACCACCGCGGTCGAGAGCCGGGCGTGCCACAGCCGCGCGGTCGCCCGGCCGGCCAGGGTCAGCGTGGCTCCGCCGGGCAGCGCGATGACCTCCGGCGGTGCCTCGTCGAGGCGGGGGAGGCTGGACTTGCCGGCCGGGATCCTCGGCTCCACCAACCAGGCGCCATCAGGCCGGCCGGTCGAGAAGTGAATCGTCAGGTCGGGACCGACCGGCACCGCGGCGGGCAGCGTCCGGGAGTTGTTAACCACCAGCAGATCGCCGGGGACGAGCAGTTCGGGCAGATCGGTGAACAGGTGGTGGGTGATCGCCTGATCGGCCGATCCGGCCAGATGCTGGCGGCTGACCATCATCCGCACGCCGTCGCGCGGCAGTCCGCGCGCCTCGGCCGGGGCGTGCGCCTCGAGGTCGGCCGGGAGGGTGAATTCAGCGACGGCTGTCATCGGGACACCTTCTTTCTCGCTGGCGATGAGCCTCGTGGGGCGCTTGCGGCCGGGAATCGGCGGGAGCAACGGGTCACGCCGGCACCAGCTCGGCCGCCCGGTAGCGCCCGCTCGGCAGTCGCTCGGTGACCAGCCGGACCAGCGCGGGGACGACCGATTCGGGCAGCGGCCGGTCGGAGATGTCCTCGTCGGGGAAGGCGGCCTGGTGCATGTCGGTGCGCAGGTCGCCGGGGTCGACCCACCAGACCCGGATCGCGGTCTCCTCGGCCGCGAGCACGTTGGAGGCCTGCTCGAGCGCGGCCTTGGCCGCGCCGTAGCCGCCCCAGCCCGCGTACGGCTCGACCGCCGCGTCGGAGGTGATGTTCAGGATCGCGCCGCCGCGCTCGCGCAGCACCGGGAGGAACAGCTGGGTCAGCGCGATCGGCGCGATCACGTTGGCCTCGAACGCGGCCCGGAGCTCCTCGACCGGGTAGTCGGCGAGGGCGGGCAGCGGGGCCGCGCCGAGCGTGCCGGCGTTGTTGACGAGGAGGTCGATCCCGCCCGCGGCGTAGAGCACGGCCCGGTGCGCGGGGTCGGTGATATCGCCCGGCAGCGCGGTGACGTCGGCCCCGGCGTGGCCGGCCAGGCGGGCGTCGGCGCGGATCGCGTCGGCCGCCAACTGCAGCGTGCGGGGGTCCCTGGCGTCGATGACGACGCCGTAGCCCGCCGCCGCGAGGCCGGTCGCCAGTGCCCGGCCGAGTCCCCGGGACGCCCCGGTGATCAGTGCTTTCTTCATGCCTTCGACGCTAGGCAGGCGGCCGTCGTCGCGCATCGGCCGCTGGGCGCGAGCCACGCGGACCGATGGTCTTACGACCAGCGGCCGATCCGGCCCGGTCCTGGTGGGGATACGGTCGGAGACGTGGAAAGCTACCTCGCCGAGCTGCAGCTGGTCAGCCAGGCGGTGCTGGCGGTCAGCCGGCCGCTGTCGACCAGGGACGCGCTCGCGGTCATCGTGGGGTCGGCACGCACGCTGGTCGGCGCCCGCTACGCGGCCCTCGGGGTCCCGGACGATGCGGGTTCCTTCGCCGAGTTCGTCGTCGCCGGGATGACCCAGGCGCAGCAGCGGGCCATCGGCCCGCTGCCACGGCAGCACGGGATGCTGGCCGCGTTGCTGACGGCGGGGGCGCCGGAGCGGCTGGCCGACATCCGGCAGGACCCTCGGTTCGGCGGCTGGTGGCCGGCCGCCCATCCCGAGCTGACCGGGTTCCTCGGGGTGCCGGTGAAGAACGGCGATGAGGTGCTCGGCATCATCTTCGTGGCGAACAAGGGCTCCGGCGCGTTCACCGAGCGCGACGAGGAACTGCTGACGTTGTTCGCCGCGCACGCCGCGATCGCGCTCACCAACGCCCGGCTGTACGAGCGCAGCCGCGAGCTCTCCGTGCTCGAGGAGCGGGCCCGGCTCGCGCGAGAGCTGCACGACGCGGTGACCCAGCGGCTGTTCTCGATCCGGGCGCACACCCGCGCGGCCGAGATGCTGATCGCCAAGGATCCCGACCGGGCCGCCGCCGAGCTGCACGCGATCGCCGAGCTCGGCGCGCAGGCGCACGGCGAGCTTCGCGCGGTCATCGACGGCCTCGCGCCGCCCGAGCTTGACGGGTTGGCCGAGTCGCTGCGCCGGTACGCGCAGCTGGCGGGACGGGCGCACGGGGTCGCGATCCGGCTGACCGCCGCCGACGTGCCTGAGCTGGAGCCGAAGGCCCAGGCGGCCGCCTACCGGGTGGCGCAGGAGGCGCTGCACAACGCGCTGCGGCACTCCGGCGCGAGCGAGGTGTCGGTGACGCTGTCGCGGACCCGGCGCCGGGTCATCCTCGAGGTCGCGGATAAGGGGATCGGCTTCGACCCCGAGCTCGCCTCGGGCGGCCTCGGGCTGACGTCGATGCGGGAGCGCGCGACGGCGGTCGGCGGGACGCTGCGCATAAGGTCGACGCCGGCCGCGGGCACCACGGTCAGGCTGGAGGTGCCGGCGTGAGCGGCGGCCTAGCGGGCGACGTCGCCCCGGACGGAATCCCGGGTGGCGCGGGTGTTATCACCGTGCTCCTGGTGGACGATCACCCGGTCGTCAGGCAGGGGCTGCGGGCGCTCTTGGAGGTGCAGGACGGCATCGTGGTGGCGGGGGAGGCGGGCGATGGCACCGCCGCCGTGTCCCTGGCCGAGTCGCTGCGGCCGGATATCGTGCTGCTCGACCTGAAGCTGCCGGGGATGGACGGCATCGCGGTGCTCGAATCGCTGCGCTCGCTCGGACTGCGGGCGCTGGTGCTGACCAGCGCGACCGAGCCGTCGGCGGCGGCCCGGGCGGTGCAGGCGGGTGCCGCGGGCGTCCTCTACAAGGACATCGACCCGGATGCTCTGGTCCGGGCCATCCGCTCGGTGCGGGACGGCAACGTGCTGCTGGCACCGGAGGCCCTCGGCTCGCTGGTCCGCGGTTCCCGGGCCGACACGCTGACCGCCCGCGAGCGCGAGGTGCTGGCGTTGATCGCCGACGGCCGGTCCAACCGGGAGATCGCCCGCCTGCTCCGGTTGTCCGAGAAGACCGTGAAGGCGCACGTCAGCTCGGTGCTGGCCAAGCTCGGGGTGCAGGACCGGACCCAGGCGGCCGTGTACGCGGTGCGCCACGGGGCGACGGCGCCGACCCTCGGTAGCCGCGACTAGCAGCGGCAGGATCGGCGGGCGGCCGAGGGCTCGTGGATCGATGTGGCCGACGTCCGGAACAGGAACTCGGCGTAGGTGTCGGGGGCCTCATCACCGAAGCCGATCCCGCGCGACAGCCGGTACTCGGTCGACAGCTTGACCGCGTCGTTCATCTCCCGAATGGTGCTGGCTACCCGCCTGAGCAGGTTGTTTGTCTTCATGCCTCCATTTTCCCGGGGATCGGCAGCCTCGGGGAGTGGCAGTCATGCCATACTCATATGACATCCTGCCAATGGCGATGTCATACTCGGATCATGCTGAAAAACGTCGCCGTTGTCGTGCTCAACGAGT
The DNA here is from genome assembly GCA_963836195.1 of uncultured Actinomycetota bacterium. GTDB lineage: Bacteria > Actinomycetota > Actinomycetes > Streptosporangiales > Streptosporangiaceae > Trebonia. Next base: position 279,264 of record CAWIIX010000015.1, read on the forward strand.
TCGCCCCGTTCGAGTTCGGGGTGATCTGCGAGGTCTTCGGCATCGACCGGTCCGAGGAGGGCCTGCCGGTCTACGACTTCGCGGTGGTGGCGGGCGAGCCCGGGCCGCTGCGTTCACGGAACGACTTCACCATCCAGCCGCAGTTCGGTCTGGACCGGCTGGCCGAGGCTGACCTGATCGCGCTGCCCGCGATCAGCGAAGCCCGGCTCGGCCCGCGCCAGTACCCCGAGCCGTTCCTGGCCGAGCTGCGGGCTGCGGTGGACCGGGGCGCGCGGCTGCTGAGCGTCTGCAGCGGGGCGTTCATCCTCGGCGAGGCCGGCCTGCTCGACGGCCGCCGCTGCACCACGCACTGGCGGCACGCGTCCGAGCTGGCGCGCCGGTTCCCGGCCGCCAAGGTCGACCCGGACGTGCTCTACGTCGACGACGACCCGGTGATCACCAGCGCGGGCACCGCGGCCGGCATCGACGCCTGCCTCTACTTGGTCAGGAAGGAGCAGGGCACCCGGGTCGCCAACGGCATCGCCCGCCGGATGGTGGTGCCGCCGCACCGCGACGGCGGCCAGGCCCAGTATGTGCAGCGACCGGTCGCGCCCACTTGCGGCGGCGGCAGCACCCTGCGCGACCTGCTCGAGTGGCTGCAGGGCAACCTGGACGAGCCGCTCACCGTGCGCCAGCTGGCGGCCCGGGCGAACATGTCCGAGCGGACGCTTGCCCGGCGGTTCGTCCAGGACACCGGCACCACCCCGCAGCGCTGGCTGACCGGGCAGCGGATCCTGCTCGCCCAGCAGTTGCTCGAGGAGACCGACGAGACCGTCGACTACATCGCCGAGCGGTGCGGCTTCGGCAACGCGATGGCCCTGCGCCATCATTTCCGCATCTGGCGTCAGACCACGCCGCACGCTTACCGGACGATGTTCCGCGGCGATCCGGCCTTGACCAAGAACGAGAACACGTTACAGTTTTGGTGTGACTGGCGCCATTACCTGGGAAGCCGGCGACGGCGACCACCCGGCTCGCCGCGCCTCGCGGCAATCCATGTCCGCGGTCGCCGACGGACGTAAGGACGAGTGGCTTGCCCTCCTTGCCCCCGACGCGATCGTGGAGGACCCCGTCGGCCCCTCCCTGCTGGACCCCGAGGGCAAGGGCCATCACGGGCACGAGGGGATCAGGAGGTTCTGGGACCGGAACTTCGGCGCCGTGAGCCGGTTCCACTTCCAGGTCAGGGACTCCTTCGCCAACGGGCCGTGTTGCGCCAACCTCGTCACCATCACCATGTGGCTCGGCGAGGACGGCACCACGATGACGGTCGATGGCGTGATGATCTACACCCTCAACGACGAGGGGCTGATCACCTCGATCCGCGGGCACTGGGAACCCGAGCGGGCGATGGCCACGATCACCCGCCCGGCCGCGTAGATCATCCCGCTGGCCTGCCGGAGGCCGCGGCCTCGGCTGGGATCCGCAGCGACAGGTGCCGCTCGCGGTGGTGCTCCTCGTGATGATCGGTCCGCCTGGGATGACTGCGACTGCTCCGTCGGCCATTCCACTCTGACCTGGCTGAGCACCGGTTAGAGCAGGGGGGAGGCCATTCCGATCGCGTTGTCGTACAGCCGGGCGCGGAACTGCCAGTTCTCGACGGTGTCGGCCTTGACGATGGTCGACTGGGAGAGGTAGCCGAGTTGGCGGTCACGGACCGTCTTGGTGACGCCTGGGTCGAGCACGAGCAGGTTGTTCTCGAAGTTGAGCTCCAGGCTGCGCCGGTCCATGTTCGCCGAGCCGACCAGGGTGATCCGGCCGTCGACGGTGATCGCCTTGGTGTGCAGCAGGCCCAGCGGGTACTCGAAGAGGCGCACGCCGCACCTCAGCAGGTCCGGGTAGGAGCTGCGGCAGGCGGCCGCGACGAGGGCGGAGTCGTTGCGTGCGGGCACCACGAGGGTGGTCTCCACGCCGCGCCGCGGGGCGGCGCACACGGCCCTGAGCAATGCCTGGTCGGGGACGAAGTACGGCGTGACGATGATCAGCTCGCGCTCGGCGGCGTACAGCACGCTGACGAAGGAGTCGGACATCGTGTTGCCGGGCGTGGTCGGCCCGGTGCCGAACATCTGCGCGACCACGCCGTCGTCGTACCGCTCGGGCTCCGGTGCCGCCGCGGGCAGTCCAAAGAGGTCCTCGCCGACCTCGGGGGTCTCGGCGATCCAGGTGGCGAGGAAGAGGTGCTGCGCCTGCCGCACGACCGGCCCCTCGCAGCGCAGCAGGACGTCGATCCAGGGCGCGTACTTCGCCTTGACCAGAAACTGCGGGTCGGCGCAGTTCTGGCTGCCGCAGAACGCGATCCGGTTGTCGATGACGACGAGCTTGCGGTGGTTGCGTAGGTCGATCCGGCCGACCGCGGCGTGGCCCAGGCGGGGGATGTCCTGCAGGGAGGCGAGCAACTGGACGCCTGCCTCGCGCAGCTGGCGCCAGCGGGGACCGCGGACGAAATCGCGCGACCCGAGCGCGTCGGCCATGACCCGGCAGGCAACCCCCCGCCGTGCCGCAGCGCAGATCGCGTCGGCGACCCGGCCGCCATTGCCATCATCGAGCCAGATGTAGAAGCTCACGTGGACGTGCTCGGTGGCGCCCTCGATCGCCTCGATCAGCCCATCGATCGCACGGTCGCAGTCGAGCGTCGGCTTAGCCGGGGACGCCGCTGGATCACCCAGCAGCACAACGCGGTTGCCCCGCGTCGGGCCGAAGCCGTTGATCGAGCGGCACAGGTCAGAGACGGCGGCGGCGACCGGGTCACCCGGCTCGGTGCCCGCCCCGCTGGGCGCGGCCAGGCCCCGCTCGGCCTCGTCAAGTCGGCGGACCCGCTCGCGGCCGATGCTGGTCTCGCCCAGGAACAGATAGGCCACCACCCCGATGACCGGCAGGCACATGATCGTCGCGACCCAGGCCACCCGCGAGGCCGGCGTGCGGCTGGGCCGGGTGATCGCGCGGAACACGGTCAGCACGTAGATGACGAACACGCCGACCGCGACGATCGCCCCGACCAGATCAGCGGACGTACCGGTCATTTGGGCTCCTTATCCTCGCGCTCGACACCCAGACCGTACCGTCCGATGCGCTATCCGTGCGCCGAAGGCCCGGCCGTGCAGGCTGTCAGCCTCCCACCAGCTGAACCAGGCGGAGGAACCGGATATCTGATTCGGCGGTCAACTCCAGGACCTCCTCCAGGTCGCTGACCTGGCGGGCGTCGATAAGGATGAAGAAGCCGTTGCGGCCGAAAGCGTCCAGTGCGCGGTCTGCCTGCTGCTCCCAGTCGATGCGCCTGCGCGCGGGCATCCGGAAGCCCTCTGGCGTCGGCTGCGCGCCATCGGGCATGACCAGACCCTGGAAGAGCTCAGCTAGGGTCGCGTTGTAGCGGGCGACTTCCTCGCGAACCCGGGTCCTGATGAGGTCCCGCAGCGCGATGCGGCTGTCGACGCCCTGAAGGGTGCTGGTTGCCGCGACCTTCCCGGCCCCCGACTGATCCTTGATCACGACGGTGATCAGTGCTGCCGCTTGTCCCGTCATGCCCGTACTGTGCCATACGGGTCAGACATCAGCCGGGTGGGCTAAGCGGGTTGCTATCTGGCGGGCGATGGCCGGGTCGGTGATCTTGGCGTCGTCGGCTAGCAGGAAGGCCTTGCTCAGGATGAGGCTGAGCAGCGGATCGTCGTCGAAGGGGAGGAAGAGCTTGCCGACGCGTGCGTCGCGGGCGGCAACGATGCACAGGTACTGATCGTCGGGCGCCATGAAGATGTTGCCGCTTCCGAGGTGGACCTTATAAGTGCGCAGGTCTCCGCGGACCACGAGGAACCGTCCGGCCAACTCGCAGCGGTCGGCGATGGCCAGCATGGGCAGCAGGTCCGCAAGGACCTCGCGCCGGACCTGTGCCCTGGCGTTGAGATCGCCGGAACTCCAGCGATGCCAGTACTGCTCGAACCGCCTGCCTTCGCCCCGGTCCAGCCATTCGGGGTCCGCGCCGATCGAGGCGACGCCGATGAACAGATCGACGTCTCGCATGGCCTCGGAGAAGGTGAGCGGGGCGACCTGCGCGAGGGGGACCGGGTCGCCGGTACCCGCGTCGAAGAACCGCATCTGGTCGCTCGCGCAGTATCTGTACATTCCCAGGTGGCCAAAGTCCTGGTCGTCGGCCGGATCGAAGAAGAACTCCGCGCGCAGCCCGGCCGGTCCGCCCGCACGGGGATACGCGCGGCTGGCGATCCCGTGGTCAACACCGTCGTCCCAGCCCGCCAGCGGTACGGGTGCCCAGGAGCGGCTCTTCATCAGGGCACGGGCCTGCTCTTGCCGGAAGACATGGCCGGCGAACCGGTTGGAGTAATCCCAGGTCTCCGCTTCGGCCGGGGTCAGCACGTATACCTCGCGGAACGCCTGCTTCACCGGCTGGGCGAGCTGCCGGTCAAGCACGAACTGCCGCCAGGCGCGGACCTCGCCGCTGCTGGCATGGACCGGGTGCCACAGCCGGACCTCGGTGTCGTCAGCGGGGATCGGGACCTCGCTGCCGTCGCCGGTCACCAGCGTCAGCCCAGCGGTGGGAATGCCGCTCACCCAGGTACCAGTGCGGTCAGTGCGGAACTGCCAGATCAGGGCGCGGGTGAGTTGGCTGGTGACGGGATGGTCCAGGTAAAGCGCGCGCCACCGGGCGGCGGGCCAGGTCTGGCCGGACGCCAGCAGCGCGTCGAACCGGGCACGTTCGTTGCCGATGGTCGCACGCAGCGCCTTGAGGTCCCGGCCGATCACGCTGAGGGCGTCAGCGCTGGCGTCCTTGATGTCCAGGGGCAGCGACTTACGGGGCTTGCCATCGGGACCTTGGTAGCCGAGGGTGGCGGTGCGCGGGCCGGCCTGCAGGACAACCAGCCACGATCGCGCCAGCGGTGTGCGGCTGGTGCCGTCCGGGCCCAGATCGTGGTCTTCCACTGCACGCTCAAGCAGCTCGTCGCGAGTCAGGCTCTGGGCGGCTGCGAGCGAGTCGATGGACCTGCGGATCTGACGCAGCAGCGTGCCGTGCCGGGTTCCCCTCTCGGCCTTGAGCAGCTCGGTGATCGACGCTGGTACGGCAGCGTCGCTGATCGCCTGGACCGCGTGATTGGCCAGGCGCATGCTGCGCGGGTAGCCGCCGGGGCCGGTGATCGCCTTCAGCGCCAGGCGGCGCAGTTGCGTCAGAAGCCCAGGCTCGTCCGCAGCCAGTTGCCCGGCGAGGACCGTGAGACCGCATAGGAACGACTGGTTCTTGCTGGTGACGAAGGAGGTGAGGAAGGCGGCCCCGGCGGCCTGGCCGGAGCCGGGCTGGCGTTCCTGGGCGTTCAGCGCGGCGTCCAGCAGCGCGCCGATGATGACTGGCCCGTGCGGCGCCTCCACAACGGGCCCGGCATCCGCGCGCCAGTTCTTACCCGGCTTGCCGTCGCCCGGGTAGGCGGCGAGCACGCGGATCAGCCTGGTCTTGACCGGGTCCGGTTCCGGGCTGGCGGTGAGCACGGCGGCGAGGTCCTTGCCGACGGGGCTGGCGTCATCGATCAGGTGGTAGGGCACCTCATCGTCGTCAGCGACGGCGATGGTCAGCTGGCGTAGCCGGGTGGCGGTCCTGGGAGGGGTGGAGGACTGCGCGGCAACCCAGTCGAGCTGCGGGGACAACCGCGCCTTGCCGTCATCGTCCAGAGTCGCCCAGGTCGCCGCCATCTGGCCGACCAGGCAGCTGACCAGGCCGCCGCCGAACCCCCATCTCCCGGTACGGGGGAGCTCGCTCTGCGGCGAGGGCAGCACGGACTCGATCTCCTCCAGGCTCATCCGGGCCCGCTTGCGCGCGATAAAGGTCATCAAGACCTGAAGTTCATAGCTGGTCGCCAGGAGAGGATGGCGGGCGGCCAGCACGATACAGCGGCGGCGCAGCTCGTCGGGGGCGCTGAGGATCACCTGGATCTCCGGCAACGCGCTGTCGTGTCGGTGGTGCCCGGCCATGGCCCGCACGGCCGCGGCCACTAGCACGGCCGCCTCGTCGCCGACGAGGTCAGCCTCGTCCGCCTCCACCAGCTGAACCAGCCGGACGAAGCGGATATTGGACTCGGCCGTCAGCTCCAGGACTTCGTCCAGGTGGCTCGCCCATCGGTTACTGACCGAGACCCGGAAACCGCCGTGGACCCAGGCGTCCACCGTGCGGGTGGCCTGCACCTCCCAGTCGACGCACTTGCCTGCGGGCACCAGGTAGCCCCCGGGCGCGGGCCGGGCGCCGTCCGGTATGACAAAGCCACGGAAGGCACCCGCCGGGTTCACGTTATATCGGGTGACCGCCTCGCGGACCTGGGCTCGGATCAGCTCCCTGAGCGTGATCCGATTGTGGATGCCGTCGATGGTGATGGCGTCCATGACCTTCCCGGCTCCGGTCACATCCTTGATCGTCACCGTCACCGTCACTGGCGCGGCTTGTCCTGTCATGCCCGTACTGTGCCACACGGGTCCGACATCAAGCAGAGCCCGACCGCGGCCTCATGCACAGCGGGAGGGTGACAGCGAGCGGGCGTTCCCGCGCGTTGGCGTCAGGAACGGAGGGTGCGCAGGCCAGTGCGGATTTCGCTGACCAGGATCTCGGGCTGTTCCAAGGCGGCGAAGTGCCCGCCCTTGTCGGCCTCGCCGTAGTGGATCAGGTTGCTGTAGGTGTCTTCGATCCAGCTTCGTGGGAAAAGTGGGATGTCCTTCGGGAAGACGGTCACCGCGACCGGAAGAGTCAGCTTCGGGCCGGCGAAGGTGCCCGATTTGTTCTCCCAGTAGATGCGGGCGGACGACGCCGCGCTGTTGGTGAACCAGTAGAGGGATATCGCGTCGAGCATGTCGTCCGTGCTGAGGGCGTCCTCGGCGAGCCCGTGGTTGTCGGTCTTGGACTGGAACTTGTCGTAGATCCAGGCTGCCTGACCGGCGGGAGAGTCCGCCAGGGCGAATCCGACGGTCTCCGGCTTCGTGCCCTGAAGGTGGTTCGCCCCGCCGAGATCGCCGGTGTAGAGGGCGACGGTCTCCACCGCGTGGCGCTGTTCGGGCGACAAGGTGTCGGGTAGCTGCGCGGGAAACGCGTACTGGGTGTTCAAGTGAATTCCGAGAAGCCCCTCGGGTCGCATGGCCCCGAGGGCGGTGGTGACGACGGAACCCCAATCGCCGCCTTGCGCGGCCCATCGCGGGTAGCCGAGGCGCTTCATCAGCTCCACCCACGCGCTGGCGATGCGCGATACCGTCCACCCGGTCTCCGTCGGCTTCTGGGAGAACCCGAACCCGGGGAGCGACGGGACGACGACGTCGAATGAATCGGCGGCGTCCCCTCCGAACGAAACCGGATCGGTCAGCGGGCCGATCAGCTTCAGGAACTCGACGATCGAGCCCGGCCATCCGTGCGTGAGTATCAGCGGCATCGCGTCGGGATTCTTGGACCTGACGTGGATGAAGTGGATGTCCAGCCCGTCAATCTCGGTCAGGAAGTGGGGGAAGCGATTGAGCCCGGACTCGAAGCGCCGCCAGTCGTAGCCGCTCTCCCAGTACTCGACCAGAGATCTGGCGTTCTCGACGCGAACCCCTTGCGACCAGTCGCCCACCGTTTCCGGATCCGGCCATCGAGTTCTGGCCAGTCGCTGCTTCACGTCGTCGATCTCCGAATCCGAGATCGAGACGGTGAACGGGCGGACGAGGGTCGAGGTCGGCGGCGTCGGTGCGGTCATTGGCTTCTTCTCTTCTCCTGAGCTTCGAAGCACAGCGCAACACTCCGTTGCACACTAGTGTGCAGTCTATTTCATTGCACACTCGTGTGCAACAATGGTGTCGTGCCCGCCGAGTCCTCCCGTGTGCGCTCGATGAACGAGACACGCGATCGCATCCTCGACGTCGCCCTCGATGTGCTGGGAGAGAACCCCGACGCCGGAATGGGCGACATCGCGTCCGCTGCCGGCGTCGTCCGTCGCACGGTCTATGGCCATTTCCCCTCGCGCCTCGACCTGGTTCGGACACTCACGGAACGGGCCGTCACCGAGATGACAGCCGTGCTCACCGAAGTCAACGCCTCCGACGCAGAACCGGACGCGACGTGGGTCGAATTCATCGCCCGCCTCTGGCCGGTGGCGCACCGGTACCGAGTGCTGTTGGCGCTGCGCCGTGGCGAGTACGGAGAGGCGATTCACGGCCTGCTCGGGCCACTCGATGAGCTCCTCGCCGACCTCGTGAAACGGGGCCAGGACAACGACGTGTTCGCACAGCACCTGCCGGCGGGCATTCTGAGCCAGGTTGCCTACGGCGTCGTGTTCGCCATCGCCGACAGCGACCTATCGAACGGGACCCTCGGCGCCCGAGCAGCGACGATCACGAGCCTGCTGATGCTGGGAGTTCCCGAGACGCGCGCAATCGCCCTCGTGGGCGACCAGCCCTGACCCGCAGCACCCAGCAGGCACAACTCAGCACTCATAGCCGTCGATGTGTGTATCCCGCACCCCCGCTGGGGCTGTCGTGGGGATGGCGTTGTCGATGAGGACGGCGGCGATGGCGGCGGCGGTGGGGAAGGATTCGGTGTTGAGGACTCGGGTGCGGGCCGAGGCGCCATCGAGGAGCAGCGCCAGCTGTTCGCCGAGCTGTTCGGGGTTGGTGGCGCCGGCTTCGCGTGCGGTTTCGGCGAACCGCGCGGCGAAGGCTTTCTTGTAGTCGCGTGCGTATTGGCGTGCGGGGTGCTGAGGGTCGTGGATTTCGATGGACGCCGCGATGTAGGGGCACATGGGCGTGATGTCCTGTGCCCCCGTCGCGGGGACCTCGAAGGCGGCGAGGAGTCGTTCGCGGGGCGTGAGGTCGGTGCGGTCAAACACGCCGCCCGTGACGTCGGGATCGAATCGGCGCAGGTACTCGGCGACGAGCTCGTCCTTGCCGCTGAAGTGCTGGTAGGTCGTGCGCTTCGACACCTGGGCGGCCGCGCAGAGCTGGTCCATGCCGGTGCCGTTGATGCCCTGATCGCGGAACAGTTGCTGTGACGCGCCGAGGATGCGCTCGCGCGCGCCCCTGCCGCGGCGTCGGCCTTGGGGGCCCTTCTCCAACTCCGTCATGCCTCCAGCATACCCCCGTTGGGTAACGCCCGGTGTACATAGCTTGCGTTCGCGCTGGCCATCCGATAGGTTAAGCACACAGCACGGTGTACATAACATCCGGGCCGTCGGCGGTGACGACCTGCCGATCGCGGGCCCGGCGCTCGCGCTGGCCGGCTTCGCGGGGAGTGTCAATCGCAATTTTAAGTACACAGACCGGTGTGCGTAGATGTTTCGATATTCACCAATTCAAGGGAGTGATCGTGGGAAAGCTCGATGGCAAGGTAGCGGTGATCACGGGCGCGTCAACCGGCATGGCGCTGGCCGGCGCCAAGCTGTTCGTAGACGAAGGAGCGTATGTCTTCATCACGGGCCGGCGGCAGGAAGCGCTGGACGAGGCGGTCAAGCTGATCGGCCGGAACGTGACCGCCGTGCAGGGCGATGCGGCCAACCTGGACGATCTGGACCGCTTGTTCGACACGGTCAAACGGGAAAAGGGCGCGATCGACGTGTTGTGGGCAAGTGCCGGGACGGGCGAGCCGCGCCACCACCACGAGATCACCGAGGAGCACTTCGATGCCGCCTTCTCGCTGAACGCGCGCGGCACGCTGTTCACGGTGCAGAAGGCGCTGCCGCTGTTCAACGACGGCGGCTCGATCATCATGACCGGGTCGAACGCTTCGCAAAGGGGCTACCCCGGGTGGAGTGTGTACGCGGCGAGCAAGGCCGTGCAGCAGGGCTACGCCCGCGTGTGGGCGGCCGAGCTGAAGGACAGGGGGATCCGGGTGAACGTGCTGACCCCTGGCCAGGTCGCCACGGCGAAGCAGGAGGAACTGTTCGACGAGGAGACGAAGCGGCAGTTCGAATCCCTGATCCCGCGGGGAAAGATGGGCCGCCCTGAGGAGATCGCGACGGTCGCGCTGTTCCTCGCCTCGGACGACTCGAGCTACGTGAATGGCATAGAGCTGGTTGCCGACGGCGGCACCACGGCGATCTGAGCGGGAGACAGCAACCCACCTATCAGCAAACCCCGCTTAAGCGGGAGCAGCCAACCTCTCGATCGTCACTCAAGACGGGAAACCTCATGAGCAGCATCAGCATCATCGGCACCGGGAACATGGCCCGCACCATCGGCGCGCTGGCGGTAGCGGGCGGCAACACCGTGGAGGTCATGGGCCGCGATCAGTCCAAGGCCGCTGACCTGGCCAAGGCTCTCGGCGGCGGCGCCACGACGGGAGAGTGGGGCACCATCCCGGCCGGGGACATCGTCATCATGGCCCTCTTGTACGACGGTGTCGTTCCGGTCGTCGCCCAGTACGGAGATGCCCTCGCAGGCAAGGTCATCGTCGACATCAGCAACCCCTTCAATTCCGCGGCCGACGGGCTGGCCCACCGCGAGGACACCTCGATCGCGCAGGAAGTCGCCAAGGCGGCCCCGGCCAGCGCCAGCGTGGTGAAGGCATTCAACACCGTCTTCCGTCATGTCCTGGAGAAGGGCCGTCCCGACGTCTTCATCGCTGGCGACAATGCGCAGGCCAAGGCGGGCGTGGAGGCGTTCATCGAGAGCCTCGGGCTCCGCCCGCGGGACGTCGGCGGTCTGAAGATGGCGTACTGGCTGGAAGGAGCGGGCGTGATCACGATGGGCCTCGCCCGCCACGGGGTGGGGAACTGGGACTTCGCCCTCGGCGTCATGGAGTTTCCCGGCTGAGCCGCACGGCCCCGCCCCCGGCACGCGCGGAC
>CAWIIX010000016.1:0-237225 GCA_963836195.1 uncultured Actinomycetota bacterium
AGAAGATCGGGCCCAGCGCGGGATCGACCTTGATCGAGGTGCCCAGGCCCGCCGGACCCTTGGTCAAGGTGGGGCTGGATGCCGTGGGTGAATGGTGTTAACCCGGATGCTGTCCTCGCCAAGTTCACTGGCCATCGCCTCGGCCAGGCCTACCAGGCCGTGCTTTGCGGCAACGTACGGAGCGAGGAAGGGCGCTCCGTAGAGCGCAGTGGTCGACCCGGCGCAGATGATGGAGCCTCCGCCGGCCGACTTCAGGTGTGGGGATGCAGGCGGTCATGGTGTTCCGGACCCCGGTGAGGTTGGTATCCAGGTGTCCTGCCGCATCCCGGCGTCACTTCGTTCGACGGTCTCAGCACGCAGATGCCCGCATTGGCTACTACCACGTCCAAGCGACGTAGCTCCCCGGCGGCACCAGCCACGGCTCCGGCCAGCGCGCCAGCGTCGCGGACGTCGGCCCGCTTGGCGACGACTCGACGGTCGAACTGTTCCACCTCCTTGGCCGTCTGCGCAAGGTCGCCAGCAGTGGCCATCGGATAGTCAACGGTGTGGTAGTCGCTGCAGATGTCGACTGCGATGATGTCGACCCCCTCCTTGGCGAGAGCCAGCGCATGACTGCGCCCCTGCCCCCGGGTGGCGCCGGTGACCAGCGCGGCCTTTCCCGCGACACGTCCGGCCATCAGCCTGCAACCATCCATTTATTACATTGTTTGATAATTAATCGCTTTAAATGTAATATGGGTTGTCATTCGCTGCAGTCCACGGGGCACGGCTGCTCGCCTAAACTGCGCGTATTGTGATGACCGAGCCGACTCGAGATGAGAGATTCCAGGTGGCCGAGGCTCTGCAACCCGCGCCCGCGACTGCGCCACGAAGCCGGGTCAGCGTGGGCAGCGCGCGCTCGCTCCTGCTAACTGTGCTGGGCGAATTCGTCATGCCGTCGGGCCAGTCGGCGTGGACATCAACGCTGCTGTACGCCCTCCTTGGCGTGGGAACCGCGGAGAATGCCGCCCGTCAGGCGATTGCCCGCAGTGCCGCCGCAGGATGGCTGGAGGGCGCAAGGACGGGCGCCAGGTCCGCTGGCGCCTGACCCCAAACGGACGGCGCGTCATCGAGTCCGGCTCGCAGCGCGTCAGCGCATTGAGCGCCCCGCGGCCCGCCTGGGATGGCCGCTGGCGAGTCCTGGTCATAACCGTTCCGACCAGCCAGCGGGACTCACGACGGAAGCTGTACCGAGGCCTCAGCTGGGCGGGCTTCGGTAACCCGACGCCGGGAACGTGGGTCACGCCGAATGCCGAGGCGGTCGCTCCCGCCGCCGAGGTGGTCGCCGACCAAGGCCTGACTTCGTGGTGCCTGTCCTTTGAAGGCCATGGATTGGGCATAGGCCTCACTAACCAGGACATCGTGGACCAGGCCTGGAATCTAGATGCAATCGCGCAAAGTTACTCCGAGTCGCTGAGCCGATTCGCAGACTTGCCCGTGACCGACGGCGACGAGGCCCTGTTCACGCAGATCGCCCTCGTCAACGAGCTTCAGCGGTTCCCGTTTATGGACCCGCGGCTGCCATTGGATCTGCTGCCACCCAACTGGCTGGGACGGACGGCGCCAGCCCGGCTGCAAGAGATACGGGCCGAATGGCACGACGCCGCTCATAAGCGATGGCGAGAATTGGTGGGCTGATAAGGTCAGTCTGACGCCTTCCTGGCATCCCGGCTGGTTGCGTGGGGCTCAGATACTGCGCGGTCAGTGTCCCTGCCAGGGTCAGCCCACTGGCTCGGGCGGCGATCCATTCCGCGACAACCGAGGTCGTCCAGGAGAAACCACGGACCGTTCACCATGACAGTTTTGATCTTCTCCCTGGCCGGAGAGGCGCGCAGAGTTACGAACCAGCACGCGCGCCGAATGGGAGTGGAGTGGAACCGTGCTTGCCTTGCTGCGTTTCACTGGCCCGCGAGGGGGATACGGCGGGGAACACCGTCCAGTTGTGCCATCGCCGCGGGCCCGGGTGCCCGGCTAGCATGACGCGCGGCGGCGCAGCCGGGGCACCTCCGCTACGACGTGATGTACTGCTCGGTCAGGCTTACGGTCGCGAACACATTTCCTGATCGCGACGAGCAGGGGACCCGTCGGTTAAAGCTGCAGCAGAAAGGGTCGGTCATGATACGCCTGTGAACTGCGTCAATGACCTCTATCGACCGCCATTCGACTAGCAGGCTGACCCATGTTCGCAGCCCGCACCTGCTGAGGCCGCCAGTGTGACCGGACTGCCACGCGGCCCCTTCGTCGCCGCCAGTCAGGCCGATGCCCTACATCGGATCTGCGGACGGGATTCGACGAGACCCGGATGCTCATCGACCCGCGCTCGCCGGCCCGTACCTTTGCCGTGGCCGGATGAGATACCAGCAGACGTCTTGACATTGGGCGATACGCGAGACCAAGCTAGGCGTGTCTCTTGGGGGGACCGGAAATGCGCTCGCAGATCAAAGATATGTTGAGCCGACATCGGGCGGGAATCGCGCGAGGTCTTATTCTAGTCGGTGCGATTCTGGTGGTTCTTGCCGCCTGGAGCCCTGTTTATCGCTATTTCGCTGATCACACGAATCAGTGGCGGGTATGGCTTGCCGTCATAGCCGCCGTCCTCGTCTTCGCGGGCCTTCGTCTCGTGACCGCCGGTCGTTCCGGGAAGGACTCTCAAGTCGCACCGCCCGCAGGCCAGCAAAAACAAGGGCCGAAGCAAGCGGCCGAGTCACCAACGCCGATCCGGCAGCCGCGGGATTGGGTCGCGATCATGGCCTCCAGCCTGCCCGGTCTCGCGGCCCTGATAGCCCTCATCTTCACCTCGTTGTCGGTCCAGGCGACCAAAGGCCAACTACAGGCAACTCAGCAGCAGTTGCAGATCTCCGAACAGGGGCAGATCACCGACCGTTACAACGCAGCCATTGCCAACCTGGGCTCCTCCTCCGCCGATACCCGGCTGGGTGGCGTCTACGCGCTCCAGCGCCTCATGCAGGACTCCCCGCGCGACCAGTCGACCGTCATAGCTGTCCTATGTGCCTTCGCGCGCAGCCAGAGCGCCGCGGGCTCGAAGCTGGAAGTGTCATCCGGTCCCTCGCTGGTGGAGGACATCCAGGCTGCCCTCACCGTAGTCGGCACCCGCGACACCGCGGGCGATGACCGCGTGACCGTCATTGACCTCACTCACGCCCCGCTGCCCGATGCCCAGCTGGAATCCCTGCGTCTGGCGGGCGCGAACCTCACCGGCGCCGACCTGACCAGCGCGAACCTGGACGACACCTACCTCGCGGGCGCGGACCTGTCCGGCGCAGACCTCACCCGCGCGAGCCTCGACGGCACCCACCTGGCCGGCGCGGATCTCTACGGCGCGGACCTGAATATGACAGATCCCACCAACACCGACCTGAGCCGCGCGGACCTCAGCCACGTGAACCTCGCCGGCGCCGTCCTGTCCGACGTGAACCTCACCGGCGCGTCCTTGTCGGGCGCGAACCTCGCCGGCGCGGTCCTGGCCGGCGAGAACCTGCCTCACCTGTCCTTCGCCACCGCGAACCTCTCCGGGGCGGACCTCTCCGGCGCGAATCTGACCCAGGGGTACCTGATCGCCGCGGAACTGGCCGGCGGGAGCCTCGTCAATGCGGACCTGTCCGGCGCGGACCTCACCGGCGCGGACCTGACCGGCGCTGACGTCCGCTACGCGAACCTGGGGGGCGCGAACCTCAGTTACGTAAACTTCACCGGCGCGAACCTCTTCGCGGCGAGCCTCACCGGCGCGAACCTGACGAACGCGAACCTAACGAACGCGGACATCAACGGCTATGCCGCGAATCTCGCGGGCGCGAACCTGACGAACGCGAACCTGACGAACGCGAACCTCACGGAGGCGAACCTCGAAGGCGCGGACTTGTCCGCAGCGAGATTCACCGGCGCGAACCTCACGGATACAGACTGGCCTCACGATGTGACAGTTCCCGAGGGCTGGCAGCGAATTCCCGACTCAGACCGCCTGGAGCGGGCTGGGCATCAGTAAGGGGCGTCTGTTGCGTTCAATTACCAAAAGAGCCGCCCGGACGGCGTCCGCCGCAGGCGCGGCCCTGGTTATCGCCGCCTGCTGCAGCTGCGGCGGCAATTCGTCCTCCAGCTCATCGGGAAACGGCGCCTCAGCCGGTCCGCAATTCTCGCTGAGCCAGATCAACAACAGCTTCTCGGCGATGTCGGTGCTCAAGCCGCTCGCGGCTATGGGCAAGGGAAGCATCGCGGTGCTCCTGCCGGAAACCGCGACCGCCAGCTATTTCGCCGACATCGCCGCCCCGGACGTGAAGGAATCGCTCCAGAAGGCCGGGCTCAGCAGCTCCCAGTTCACCGTGCAGCTGTCGCAGGGCAGCGACCAGCTCGGTCAGGCGCAGACGGCCATCGCCAAGGGCGCCAGCGTGCTGATAGTCGACGCGCGTTACTCCGGGGAAGGCATCAGCATCGAGTCATACGCCAAAGCCCATGGCGTTGCGGTCATCGACTACGACTGGCTGACCCTCGGCGGCAGCCGCACGTACTACGTCGGCTTCGACAGCCTGAAGATCGGCGTCCTGCTCGGCGAGGGCCTAGTCAGCTGCGTGTCCGCCTGGGGAGTCAAGCATCCGCAGATCATCGTCATGACCGGCGCGCCCAGCGACTACAACGCGGCGATCTACGCGCAGGGCTACGACGCAGTCCTTGCCAGGCAGCTCTCCAGCGGCTGGAAAGACATCAGCAACCCGCCGGGCACCTGGGACCCGCTCATCGAACTGAGCGAGTTCCAGCAGCAATACGCGGCCCACAAGAACATCAACGCCGCCCTGATCCCCAACGACGAGAACGGGGCGCCCATCATCAGCTATATGCAGGGCAACGGGGTCAGGCCAAGGACGTTCCCGACCACCGGTCTGGACGCTACGACGGTCGGGCTGCAGAACATCCTGGCCGGCTACCAGTGCGGCACCGTGTACAAGCCGATCTACCTGGAGGCCCAAGCCGCCGCAGCGCTGGCCCTGTATGTTCGGGCCGGGGTCACCCCGCCGGCCAGCCTGCTTAACTGGAACGTCACGGATCCGCAGACCAATACATCTGTAGCCTCCGCGCTGCTCACACCAGAATGGGTGACCACGGAGAACATGAAATCCACGGTCATCGCCGACAAGTACGTGTCGGCCTCCAAACTGTGCACAGGCACGTACGCCCCGGCCTGCTCCGCCGCTGGGATATCCGACGGTTAGATTAGCCGGTCGTCGCGCAGATAGCCGCTATTGACCTTCCTGCCGCTCACTCACACCGAGGTGGTCCCGACCAAGCGTGACGATGGCGACCGGTGGCCGTCGCCGCCTGACAGTCTGGGGACGGCACGCCCCCCACCCGATGGTGTCGCCGCAAGACATTCCTCGGCCGATCGCCTCGACAGCGAGCCCATCACCAAGTCCGCCACGTACCGCAGGCGCTCACTTCTCGAGGAGGCCGCCAACCCCGCCCGAGCAGACCAGCGCGACGCCGTCGACGGGGCCACCGATACTGTTTTCAGTAATTCGAACAGCAGCGGAGTCAGTTTAACCTGGGAGCCAAATTGGGAGCCAACAGCCACAGCATCCAGGCGACGCCAGGCCACAACTAGCTCCTATAAGTGCAGTATGAAGAGTCAGTGAGCGACACCCGGCAACATACAGCGATCCTACAAATGTGCCTTCTAAGCAGCGGGTCGCGGGTTCGAATCCTGCCGGGCGCACTCACTCATATGTGCTCTGACCTGGGAAAACTCGTCTCACTGGGTCGGAGGCCGAGCTGCTTTGGTCAAGCAACTCGGCGTTGCAGACGTTACTTTGGTGCCTGGTATCTCTGTAGCGCTCCCCCACGTCGGAGGGAGTTTCAGCATGTCTCGTCCGGTTTCGAGCACCCTGAAGACCGCATCCAAGCCCGCCCTAAAGAGTCCGCTACGGGCTTCGACCATGTCCCTGCTCGCGCCCTCAGCGGTTTCCGACGGGCCGGGAAGCCTCGGCCGCGGCGCCGCCGTACCCGCATTGGAGGTCACGGCGCAGCAGTTGCGGCGGATGCAGATCAGCGAGTTCAGCGCCTGGCTGCGGACGCAGACCAACAAGCACAAGCGCCCGTTCCAGGAGGTCAGCGCAGGCGCTGACGGACTACCTGCGGATCCGCCGCTCGCACCGGCAGGCGAGGCTGCCCGCGCTATGGCTGGGCAGCCGCAACCGCGGGCCGATGACGGGCTCGGGCGTCTACCAGATGCTCGACCGGCGGGCCGAGGAGGCGGGCTACGATCCCCAGGCGGTCCACCCCCACATGTTCCGGCACACGGTCGCGAATGACTGGCTGGCGGGCGGCGGGTCGGAAGGCGACCTGATGCGCCTGATGGGCTGGCACGACCGGTCGATGGTGGACCGGTACGCCGCCGACATGCAGGACCAGCGCGCGTTCGAGGCCAAGCGGCGGCGCGGTGACATGTACTGAACCTCATTGCGAGGTGAGGGCGGAGTGGAGAAGGCCGACGTACTCACGGTGGTTCCTCCTGTGGAGGAGTTCGTCGATGTGGTAGATGGCGAGGCCCCGTAGAGGGGCATCGGCGTCCATCAGATCGTCTTCCTCAGCTGGCAATTGGGAGAATCTGGAGATCTCACTCACCGAGACCGGGTTGCCGACACCGTCGAGGCGGATGAGGTCGATGACCTTGCCGAAAGCGTCTGTTGGGGCAAGCCGGACCCCATGTTTCCGTCGGACGGATGGAACGCAGACTATCTCCAGGTGTCCGGCGCGTGGAAACCATGTACGCAAGCCATTCCAGTACCGCAATGCTTCCTGTACCGCCTCTACTGGCGAGGGACAAGCGTCTTGTCCTGGCTCGCCATGGAGCCGGACGTTTCGAAGGCCGGACCTTCCAGGCAGCAAGGCGGGCCAAGCGGACGACAGCTTCCATAGCTGCGGTCCGCTCGGAGCGGGTCGGCGCCGATCGCGCGAGCGTGGTCGATTCGGTCGGCGTCGAGCCGCGACGGCACGAGAACGATGTCGGGTGTACGGATGCTTCCTCCACGTAACGGGTATCCGCGCTCGGCTGCATGTAAACAGTCGCTCCTCCAGCGGGCACGCGCATACCAAGCCGCGTTCAACGGCCCGCAGACGGGCGTGCCCATCGAACATCGGGCGCCATCCGCGAGGTTCGGTCGGCTGCCCTGACGAGACCCGTCTGACAGGTGGAGCGAAATATCCGCCGATATGTGCGTCTCCAACACGCTCGGCCTTCGTGGGTTGGCGCGTACAGAACGGGCCGTTCTGTACGCGAGAGTATTGGAGCTGCGAGGTGACGGTTTTACAGACCGCGTGCGCCATGAGGCGCACTGTTGTATCGCCCGCGCAGCGGGCAGAGATGAGAGGAGATATCTCTGGATCTGATGGCTTACCGGAGTCCGAAAGGATGCAAGGGAAAATAGCATGCCAGGAAACCGGCGGTCGTGCCCAGGTGTCAGGGGCGGTGCGCCGGGAGATCCGCGTGATATGACGAAAGCCTGATTGCCTGAATCCCAGTCTCCAGAAGGCGCAAGTAAACGCCTGCCGGAAAGATGCCTGTAACCGGTGCCGCCCCTGCGGCGCGATGAGCGGTCGCGCGCCGCAATCCTCCGGGGGCAGGAGCGATGCCCAGTGAGGGCATTCAAGGAGACGGACGGGACGCCTAAGTCACGCTCGGCACGTACGGCAGTTGCGAACATGGGATCGCCTAAGGGACGCGAGTCCTATGGCGACGGAGTGCCCGTAGTAGTCGGCGGGGTAACGTCCGCCCAATCTGGCGACCGCTAATGACGGTCCACAGGGCGAAGGGGCACAGGCGATGAACGAATAGAGAGCCATGAGGGATGCGTAATGCAGGAATCCGCAGTGGTACTTGGCGTTCTCCGCGAGCGAGGCAGGAAGGGCCTGCCGTGCACGCAGCTTTACCGGCAGATGTTCAACAAGGAACTGTACCTGCTGGCCTACGGGAACATCTACTCCAACCAGGGGGCGATGACGCCGGGGGCCAGCGAGGAAACCGCCGACGGCATGTCCGAGGACAAGATCGACCAGATCATCGGGCTGATGCGGCATGAACGGTACCGGTTCGCACCGGCCCGCCGCGTCTATATCCCGAAGAAGAACGGGAAACTCCGCCCTCTCGGCCTGCCGTCATGGTCCGATAAACTGGTCGGCGAAGTGGTGCGCCTGCTTCTTGAGGCATACTATGAACCGGTGTTCTCCGACCGGTCGCACGGGTTCCGGAAAGGGCGAGGATGTCATACCGCACTGCGGGAGATAAACGATACCTGGACCGGGACCACGTGGTTTATCGAGGGTGACATCTCCGACTGCTTCGGCAGCCTGGATCACGAGATTCTTCTCGGGATACTGGCGGAGAAAATCCACGACCAGCGGTTCCTCCGGCTTATCCGTAACATGCTGAGAGCCGGGTACCTGGAAGACTGGGAATACCACGAAACGCTCAGCGGATCCCGCAAGGCGGAGTGGTGTCCCCGATCCTCAGCAACATCTACCTCCACAAGCTCGACGAATTCGTCGAGCGGGAACTGATCCCGCAATACACGCGGGGAGCACGCCGGAAAGAAAACCCCGAATACAAAAGGGTGAAAAACCGGCTGGCAAGAGCGCGGCAGCGCGGGGACCGGGCAGCAGCCCGCGACCTGGAAAAGCAGCTGCGCACGCTCCCTTCAGTAGACCCGGCTGGACCCCGGCTACCGCCGCCTCCGGTACTTGAGGTACGCGGACGATCACCTGCTGGGATTCACCGGGCCGAAGGCCGAGGCCGAGGAAATCAAGGCCAGGCTGGCGCGGTTCCTCCGGGAGACCCTCGGGCTGGAACTGAACCAGCCAGAAAACCCTGATCACCCACGCCCGCAGCCAGCCGGCGCGGTTCCTCGGCTACCACGTCACCGTCCAGCACAACAACACCACGCGCACCGCAGGCCGCAGGTCAGCCAACGGGAACATCGCGCTGCGGGTGCCGCCGGACGTGATCAAGGCCCAGTGCGCCCCCTACCGGGAACACGGCAAACCGTGGCACCGGACCCGGCTCCAGAACCTCGACGACTACGACATCGTCCGGACCTACGGAGCCGAGTACAGGGGCGTCGTGAACTACTACCTGCTCGCCCAGGACGTCTGGCGGCTGCACGCCCTGCACTGGCACGCACAGACGTCCATGCTGAAAACCCTGGCCGCCAAGCACCACGGCACCGTCACCCAGATGGCAGCCCGCCACCGGGCCAAAATCGAGACCAGCGACGGACCGCGGACCTGCTACGAGGCCAGGAAGCACCGCACGGGCAAGAAGGACCTGGTAGCGCGATTCGGCGGGATCAGCCTGCGGCAAGACCGGCGGGCGGTCATCCGTGACCCCGCGCCCGGCCCGGCCCCCTACCCGCGCAAGGAACTGATCTCCAGGCTCCGCAAACGGGAATGCGAGCTCTGCGAGACCGGCACCACGGTGACAGTCCACCAGGTCACCGGCCTCAAAGCGCTCGGGGAACCGGGACCGGGACAGCCCGCGTGGGCCGCCCTCATGGCAAGAATGCGGCGCAAGACACTCATCATCTGCGCCACCTGCCACGACTGGATCCACGCGAACCCCGTCACGCAAGCGGCATAAATCGCTGGAGAGCCCGGTGCGTTTAACGGCGCACGCCGGGTTCGGAGGGAGGCCGCCAGGAAAAGGCCCGGGTTCACCCGACATGAACACGGGACCTCGCCAGGCGGCCCACCCTACCCGCGAACATGCCCTGACCTGCACCGCCACTGTTGAGAAAGGCCGCTTCGGCGCACATTCGGCATACGCCGAGCCGGATGGCCTTGCTGTCGCCACAGCGCCCAGTAGGCAGCCGCGTGATGGAGCTGGCTCTGATCAGGGCGCTTGCGAGTGTCTCCAGTCGCGTGGTCACGGCAGTTGAAGTTCGAGGGTTACCTGGTCAGTTGCCCTGCTGAAGGTCAGCGTCAGGGCACGGGCGAGCGGGTTGAGCCTGGGCAGGAACCTCAAGGTGAGTTCCTCGTGGTCGCCGCGACCACGGCTGCCGTCGAACTGGCTCAGGTACATGCCGCCGAGGTCGTCTTCGGCGGCGACCGACAGGACAGGCCATTTACGGTTCCGGTCGGCGCTGTAGCTCCACCAGCCAGGCTCGGCACGCAGGTACACCCGCCAGGTTCCCGGCTCGGAGATGAGGCTGTCGACCCGCACCGCGGTGTCATCGACCTGGGGCAAGGAAACAAAGAGGTCAAGGTGCCGCGAGGCCCCGTCGCTGCGGTCCGCCGCGTCGATCATGCCGGACCATCCACGGGGGAGCCCGTCGGCCGGGCCGTGCCCGGTGAGCACGGCGCACAGCCGGGCCAGCTGGCCGGGCAGCTCTCTGGCGGCGCCTGGCCCGACGGACTGCTGGATCTCCGCTGCCCGGGCGAGCGCGGCGGAGCACTGCCGCTCCACCTCATCCTGTCCGGCTCCGGTGAGCTGGAGGCCGATAAGCCCCAGTGCCTGCTGCGACAGCACCCACGTTTCGGCACCGTCCGTCGCCGGCAACAGGCGGCTCACACGCGTATACGCGTGGGCAGATGGCACCAGGCGAGCCGATGATCCGTCGTGGCCGCGCAGTTCCAGCCAGCCGCGCTCACGAGCGGGAACGGGATCCACCCCAAGGCGGAGCGCTACCGGCCCGCGCTCCTGGCTGAGGTCCGGGTCGTGCTGGAGGTCCTCGACGTGCAGGACGTAGGTCGTTCCCTCATCGTCGGTGAGGACCACGGCAGTGGTGATCGCCCCGGCGAGGTCCCTGACGGCCTCCGCCCTCGCTGCCCTGGCGCTGGTGCTGATCGGGGGCGGCGGCTGGGCGAGCCGTTCCTGGGTCTGCCTGGTGGGCGCCAGCGAGGCGTCCAGGAAGGCATGACCCGCGCCCGCGACCAGCCCGCCCGGATACAGCGTTCCCACCACAGTCTCGAGGGGGGAGGCTCCGCCGAACGACCAGGAGGTCTCGGCTCGCCCGGCTCCCCCCTCGCCCGAGGGCAGCCCGGCCAGGCGGCGTTCCACCTCGGCGTGCAGCGCGGGCCAGCTGGCGAAGCCGTACTCGCGGGCCACCGCCAGCTGGGCCGCCGACAGCGATACCCGGTCCGAGAAAGCACGGATCCGGGCCAGGGCAGATGGCTCGCCGCCAGCGGCGGCGCGAAGCAGCTCGCGAGCCTGGCGGCGGAGCTGTTCGAGGTTGGGGCGGTCAGGAAGCTCGGGCACGACGTCTCCTCACGGCCCAGGCTCGCATGTGGGCTCGGTAAGAAGACGATCTTGCCGAAAAGCATTACCCCGGAACGGAGGTGGACTCAGTCCTGCCCGCGAACCCGGCGGCGCCCTCTAACGCCGACAGGGAAAGCGTATAGCGTCCGCGCCGGACCGTCCAGCTCCCCGAACCTCGACCAGGCGGCAGCGCCCATCCTGGAGCCCGAGGTCCTCGCCGGAGGCCTCCTTGCGCAGCACCGTCCGCGCTGTGAATGAGCCCAGTCGATCTGTGCCTGCATTCCGGTGTCCGCCCGCCCGTGCCGGGCGGGCGCCCCCAGCGCAGAGCCCGGAGACGGGCGCGCCCGGCGCCGCGCAGCGGCGCCGCCTGATCCCCTTTAAAGCCGCATTCGGCAGCTCGGCGCATCTGCCTCCATACGTGCGAGCGCCGACACAGGGGTGACGGTTCCACAGACCGCTCCCTTTCCGCTCCGGTATGGACAGCCACCCCAACGCGGCCCTGCAACAAGGGCACACCGAACCGGGTGATCTGCAGAGGCTTAATGCCTCGCGACCAACAGACCTTCATGCATGCAAAATGGGCGATATGGGACGTCATCCGTGGCCTGCTGCTACACGCCGGGTGACCCGGTCATGAGATCGCTCATGATCGACGGCCGGGCGGCTGCGACATCTCGTCGCGGGCGTTAGCGGCAGGGCGTTGCGAGCAGCGACGCGAGGAGGAGAGGGTCGCTGGTGTCGATGTCGACGATCTTGGTGCGGCTCGAGGCTCCGGAAACCAGGCGGACGGCGCTGCGGCGGACGCCGAAGGAATCGGCGACCGCGGTCAGTGCAGCCTCGGTGGCATTGCCATCGACGGCCCGCGCGCTCACCCGGACGATCAGGGCGCCGTCATGCTCGCCGCCGACGCCTGGACGTGCCGAGCCAGGCTTCACCCGGATACTGAACCGCATGCAGACAGTATCGACGTCGGACGCGGCCGGTAACGTCGGAAGCACGCCCGTACCGCGAAAGGCTGGCAGGGCGGATCTGCCGCTGGTCAACTGGCGGCTCTGCCGGGGTCCTGGTCGCTGGCCAGGAGGCTGGTCATGAATGACAGCAGGTCGCCCGCGACCCGGCGGTCGATCCGGTCGGGGTCTTTCATGGTGTCAACGAAGCCGACGGTGCCGTCCTCGGCCAGGACATAGTAGTTCCCGCAGCCGTCGCCGGCCACGGGCAGCAAGCCCGATTCAGCCCACTGCGGATGCAGATCCCGCATCCACGCCATGTCCAGCGACGGCGCGTCGGGCCGCGGCCCGAACAGACCCCCAGGCCCGATTCGCGCTCCACGGCACACTGACAGCCACGCCCTCAGGGGCGGCGGCATACCGCAGCCAAGCCTGGCCTGCAGATCATCGAGTTCGACTGGCCTGGCCCCGCGCGGAGGCTCGTCGTCCGATGCCCGGATGGCCCCGGCCACCAGCCCGCGCAGGATCTCGAGAGCCTCACCCGCCTTCACGATCGTCACCGTACCGGCAAGCAGCGACACTCACCACGCCGCCATGAAAGCTCGAGAGCGAGCACACCGTGCAGAACTGGAGAGCCTGCGCGCCGACGCCACCGCGCAGCGTGTCTGTACTGAGCGGAAAGAATTGGCGTTACGTCCAGATGGCGCTGGGCAGTCCGTCACTGAACAACTCAGGCGGCGTGGACAATGCCCGGCCACGAAGGACGCGCACGGCGGTCCAGGCCGCTGCGGCAGCGTCCAGCACGTCATCGACGGCGGCTTTCTCGCCCGCCAGACCGAGGTCGTCGGGAATGCAGATTCCCGCTCCGGTTAGGAGGCGGTGCCACTGGACCGTGCCGGCCCAGCACGACTTGCGCGACTGCAGTGCGGTGCCGGCGAGTTCCGCAAAGCTGGCCTCGGGGTGGACCTCCACCACGCGGTGAGGTGTCTCCCGTACCCAGCGGTCGACCTGGAGAATCTTGGCCTGCAAGGCGAAGGCCTGACGGGAGATGCCCTCGCCAGCCAGGCGGCGGCTGAGGTCAGCGGCCGTTGCGTAATCGGGGGCTTCCAGGGCCGGGCGGACCGGCGTCATGAACACCGACGGCCACCGCGGCCCGACGGCCTTGCGGGCGAGGATGTCAGCCTGACGGCGCCCCGTGTCGGGCAGGCCGATCGGGATATCGACCGCGATGACCGCCAGTGGCCCGTCGACGGCGGCCTCCTCGACTAGGCCGCCGATCCCAGCCGCCGCGTAGGCGCTGACCGCCTCTTCCGACAAGGCGATCCCGATCCACCCTGACTTGCACGCATCAACTCCCAGAACACGCCAGCCGTTCACCGCACCATCATGGACTGCCGCGTCCGGCGATACCACCTTCCTGGGGACACGCGCGGCAACTTGTCAAAGACACGGGAACTTGCATGGCCAGCCCGCGCGATCGGCGGCCAAGAGGACCTCACGCAACGTAAGCGCTGACGCGTACCGACGGCGCGCGATCCGCCGTTATGCCCGGGAAGGAATTCTCTGATACCGGATCCAACGCGTACGCATAACCGGGTGCTCTGGACGGTGAACCGTGGGGACATGGGCCTGACCTGGATACCTGCGATGGGCGGATGCCCTTCTATGGCTGGATGCGCGGGTCGGTCAGAATCGCCCAAACATACGCCGGACCTCGCACCAGCGCATTGATCGCGCCGGGCCCGCTAAGCGGTAGCAGGGCGAAAGCCGCCCGAAAGTTGCTGACATGCAGTGGGTAGTCAGTGCGGTCGGGGATGACCATGTCACCGCGGACCTTGTACACGAATGGCAGGCCGGTCTTGGTCGCGAACTGCTCGCCAGTGTGAACTGTAATCCGTCCCCACACCGTCTCGAAGCGGTCGTCTTCTTCACCGTTGATCATGTCCCTGCTCCTCACGTGAGCGCTGTCATGGGACGAGCATCGCGGTAAACATTAGGTTCCTGTCTAGTGCAACGGATGCAAATTTTTGGTAATCATGCACGTTCCAGCACTGGGCTGGGCTTACCAGACATTGGTACCGATCTCATAGGCCAAGCGGTCGTACCAAGCCAGGCGGCTATGGCTACACGGGCCAGGTCACGATCTGCGTCCGTCATGAGGTGTACCGAGGAGCGCTCCCATCTCAGTCAGTGCGGGAGGGCCCGCCTCATCAACCCGGTGCCGTTCCCGGCGATCGGGGTAATGCGCGTAGCCGATCTGCACGGGAACCGGTGTCCATTGGATTGCAGCCAACGACGCGCGGAACTGGATGATCTGATCTTGGCGATAGCGGCAGTTCCCGCAGTTCAGCGGCGTGCAGACCCCGCGGCCTCAGCGCGGATTCAGCACAGGGTCGGAGATGAATCGCGTTTCCCGTCCGGCCCGCGCCCGTTGCCGCAGGTGGTCCGGACGTACGCCGAACAGGCACCGCACGCCAAGCGGTCGCTGCCTCAGTGGGACGCTCGTCGCAGACGCACCGAAGCACATTTCACGCTGACCTACCAGAGCGGGAGGCAACCCACACGGGCCGGCGATATAGGGCCGCACACGGGTCGGATTGCCGATGAACGCCCGGGAAACCCAAGGTGTGCCGCTACCGCGGCGACACGGCGGCATCACGGGCCGGACGGAACACGCCACACCACGCTGGCGCCACCGGTACCCAAGAAACCAGGGCACGGGGCACAGCCCAGCCGGGCCAGCAACTGCCCGGGCACGGGCGCGACGGCCGCCGGCTGCCTAGCCACCCGCGTGGAATCCATACGCGGAGAGGCCTGCGCCGCGACGATTGATTCTTACGAGTCCTGCACGCAATCAGTCGGGAGTCCACCGGCAGGTTTAATCCGGGCGCGACCTGCGCCTTCCCCAGCTAGCGGGGGATTCCTTCGCTGATGAGCACCCGGGTCGGAACAAGCGCTGGCTGGCGGACCGGCACGGCGGACGGCGCGCTGATGGTCGTCCCAATCGCGTGCAGCGCGTCGGCCCGGGATCGGGCTTCTTGGGCGTTCGGCAATGTTCAAGTGATCAATCTTCCGGATGCCGAAGGCTCTCGGGGAGAGGACGTCCGTACTTCTCGGCCAAGTGCAAAGTCTGAGCGTACAGGCGGGCCTGGTGCACGACGTCCCCGAGTACGTAGGCGTTGGTGCCGGCCCCCGCGACAACAGAGACAACGGGCATTGCCATGGCGACCTTCGCAACTGGAACCGACCTGCCATTTGCGAACTGCTTCATGAGCTTCTCTACCGCTGCCATCAACTTGTGGTCGTCACGCAGCTTTTGGCTCCATCGCACTCGATCCTTCGCGGCATTGAACGCCGCACCGGCTTTCAGGGCGGCCTCGGCCTTTGGCGCTTGGTTGCGGTAGGCACGCAAGACCATGCGGTCGACAAGGTGCCGCATCTCTTCGTCCCTCACGTCGAACCCGTAGGCGTAGCAAACCCTGGTCGCAACCGCCGTGCTCAGTACGTGCACCGCCACCATGTCGAGCGTGATCGCTGCGACGCCGCCCGCGTACGGCACCATGGCCAGGACACCCATCGCCCCGCCTTGAAGCGCACCGCCCGTGCGCCACTTCAATGCCATTGTTCTCGTGAAGTCGTCGAGATGCTCAAGGTCAAGCTTCTTGAGATCTTCCAACTTCGCGACATCGCGTCCCGCCGTCTGGTGATGCTCCAAGACCTTCTCGGGATCCATGAGCTCAGTCGTCCAGTCGGTCGCAAGGCTGAGGAGGTGAACTGCCGCCTTGACGGTGGTGACGAGAGCGGCGTCGGTCACCCCTTCGACACCGTCCTTCACGGCAGCCGGCGTTGCGTTCGAGACGGCCTGGCCGACTTTCAGGGCTGCATCCCTGACCTGACCGCCAGCCTCGCCGAAGGCGGCCCGGGCCTTCGGGGGGAGCACCTGGCGACGCTCGGCCTTCTTCGTCCAGTGTCGCTGCAACTGTGCCCAACGCCGCTCCTCATAGGGAGACATCGCGCGGGCGCCTGAGATTTCTTCGGTCATAGACGCAAAGATTAATACAGAAATTACTGGAAAACTTGTGTAATCACTCAGAAATTCTTAATCGATCCTCGACTGGGGGCCGCGCCGCGAGAAGACTGCCCAGGCGCTGGCGTCGTTCTCCAAAGAGATCGGCTTCGTCGATCGCCATGGACTGCCTCTCATCGAAGCCGTGGCGTGGAACCTGAGGGTACGGGCGTTCCCGGAGATAGGCGCGGACCGGCCTGGCCGTTGAAGCCCCGCCCCAGGCCTGCGCCTCGCGGCGGACTTTAGCTCCAGCCTCCGACATTTCCTGCCACCCGAATCCAGGTTGCGGGAAGTTACGCAGGTTACCGCTGGCATCCACCTGCCCGAATATCGACCAGCAGGGCTTGTCGTGCCGGGAAGCCCTTGCCGCGATGCGCCCGGCGGTTTCAATCGGCCGAAGCAGATCAGGCTCGGGCATAGGACGCTGACGGACGCATAATCGGTTCTTCGGCCACCCAAGGCTGACCGTTCGGCACGGTTGCGGCGCCAATCGTAATCGGCGATCGGCGCCGGGACGTCATGATCGTAGTTACAATCCGTCATTATTCCTCGTTGCGGCCAGTGGGGCGCGTAGCCCCTGATTGCGGAGGGATCCGCGTCTCGCTGCTGCTCTTGTGCGGCGTGCCAACGGGTGACCTGTTCGGGTGGTCCGCTCCCGGTTCTTGCCTGCATAAGCGAGGCGGTGCGATGCGTTCGCCGAGAGCCAGCCGGTGGCCGCCGGGCATCTCGACCACGAAGTCCCGCAGGCCCCATGGATGGTCGGCGAGGCCGGTGACGATCCGCGCGCCGTGGGCCGCGCACTGCTCGTGCAGGTCATCGACGCCGGTGACCCCGATGTAGGCGGCGGTGGCCGTGTTGACGCCGAGGGTCGCGGACTGCACCAGCGCCAGTCCGACCGCGTCGCGCCGCAGCAGCACCAGGCCCATTTCGGGCTCGTCTACCTCGACCTCGAACCCGAGCACCTCACGCAGGAACGCGGTGGCGGGCGCAAGATCGTCAACTTCCAGATTCGGCCGACAGCTCAAGAACTCGGTCACCGCCCCATGCTATGGCCGCCCGGGTCACCCAGCAGCAGCGCGCATCGCCGCCGTTCTGGGCGGCAACCACGCTGGCGAGATGGTTAGCCCGAAGCCACGCCGAACCGGGTGATCTGCGCCCTACGCGACGCCCGGCTTCAGGACGATGACGCCCGCATCTGCCGATGAGCGGACGTGGACTAGATATTTGAGTGAGTCACACATATTGTCGTCTCATGCAGAAAACCATGGAAGCCAAGCTGAAGATCGAGTCATGGGACGAGAAGCCCTACCGGGAGCTCGACGAGGGGGGCAAGCTCACCAGAGCGGACGTCCTGCTCTCCGGTCCAGATGACGGACTCATGTCCGCCACCTCCGAGTCACTGATGTTCTACCGGGCCGACGGCACCAGCGCCTACGTCACCGTCATGCATATCACGGGCATGCTTGGCGGCCGGCGTGGCAGCTTCGTACTGCAGGGCCACGGCACATACGACGGGACAACGGCACGCGGCCAGTCCCACGTGGTGGAGGGCTCCGGCACGGGCGAACTGGCCGGATTGATCGGCACAGGCGAGAGCGCGTCCACCCACGACGACTACCCCTTCATGCCCCTCACTCTGAAGTACGACATCGGGTGACAGCACTCGACCGCCAAGCCAATCTGCTGGGTGCCCTCGCACTTGTCATCACCGATCAGACCGCGCAAGCAGCCGCGGCGGCGGCCGGGCAGTCCGTCTCAGCCGCTGCCGCGTTGTCGGCGCTGCACCACTTCCTCGACCGCCCGACACTCGACCAGCTGCACAAGGTACTCGGATTGACACCCTCAGGCGCCGTACGGCTTGTAGACCGACTCGCCGACGCGGGCTTGGTGACGCGCGGAACCGGCGATGACGGACGCTCCCGATCGGTTGTCCTGACCGACGCCGGCAAGCGGGTGGCCCAGCAAGTCACGGCGGCACGGGCAGCGCTGCTCTGCAGCGTGCTCGATGAGCTGTCCCCCGCCGAACGAGAGACGCTGCACTCGCTGATGAGCCGGATCATGGCCAGCGTCGTCGGCAGCAAGGAAGGCGGCGCCTGGATTTGCCGCCTCTGTGACCCGGACGCCTGTGGCCGCGCGGCCGGCCACTGCCCGGCAGCGAGCGCTGCCGCCGCCAAGTACGCCAACCCGTAACCGCGCCAGCAACAGTCGATGACCAAATTGCGTGAGCACCCGCCGGTTATCCGCTTCTGCCGCGATGGGCACGACGCGCAGACGGCGAGCCAGAACTAGGCGTTCTGCGCGCGGCGCCTAGTCCCGCAGTAGCGGCGGTTGACAGAGACAGGGTCGGCGATCGTCGCGCCCAGGCCGGTTGCGGCAGACCGTGACCGGTGACTTACTGTGACAGCGGCCGGTGCGGTGTGGGGGGCCACGGCGGGCGCCCCCGGCGGATGCATGCTTACAAGCCTGTCGCCGCCGAACTAGACAGCGCGATTTCGCCGATGCCCAAGATGGATGGCTCCGGGCGCTCACGGTGAGCGTCGCCGGCCGGTCCCGGACATGGGGATGCCCGGGACCGGTCTGGGGGATCAGCTGCCGGGCGCGGGCGTGAGGGCGGTGGCAAGGCCGAACCGGCCGGCCAGTGCCTCCAGGTCCGCCTCTGCCCGGCCGTGCCACCTGACCGCGGCCACCGAGCACGCGGCGACGAGGGCCAGCGCGTCGCCCAGCCGGGACCCGGTCGGCCCCGGCGGGGAGGGGTCACGGCCCTCGGGGGTCTCGATGACGGCGACGAGGCGGCCGAACTCGGCCGTGGCCTCCTGCAGCAGCTGTCCGGCTCGCTCCCGGAGGCGGCGCAGCCAGCCCCGCACGGTCGCGGCCGGGACGCCCAGTTCCGCGCCGAGCCGGGCCGTTCCCGTGCCGTGCAGGACCGACGCGGCGGCCGCCCGCGCGATCACCCCGACGGCGTCTGCCCGCCTGGGCGCGGACCACGCTGGCAGCAGAATGTGCGTCGCCCCGCAGGAGCGGCACCGCCCCCGCCGGGGCCGCAGCCGGCGCCGCTCGCCGCCGAGCGCCCGGATGATCCGCTCCCGCCCGTAGCCCCACGCCCGCAGCCGCCCGGTCCCGCACGAGGGGCAGGCCAGCGCGCCGGACGCCAGGTCCGCGGCGGCAGCGCCCGCATCGGCGCACAGCAGCACGGCGGCATTCCCTCCCGGTCAAGGATCTGCGGTCCCCGGCGCCCGGCCGCCGCCAGGGGGCGGTTCGTGTTGCAGGCTGCCAGGCCGGCCGCCGCCCCGCAACCCGAACCGGCCACCAGCAGGGAAACGACACCACGAGCGTCCCGCGGGCACCGCCACAGCGCCGTAACCAGCGGCGGGACGCCCGGTGCTCACGGTGTCGTCGCGCACGGAAACGGGAATCCGCCGCTCGCCCCAGGCCGGCACGCTCACATTGAACGACGCGGACCCTCGATTTCAAGCTCAAAAAGAATGACGCCTAACAAGCAATCGGCCGGGCGCATAATGGGGTGATCTGCAGCGTCCTCGTAGGCGGTTCATCACGTGGCCGGACGCCGTGGCGTGGAGCAACCGCGCGTGTTGCGGGGTGGTTGGCTCGGATGTTGAGCGCCGCGAGGCTGACGGTTTGATTGATCCGGCGCCGCCGGGTGTCGGGGCTTTTCGCGATGGCTATCCACTCCAGGATCAGCCGCTTGGAGGACGGCGGGAAGCTCTCGAAGTTCATCCGTGCGCCGTCATTGCCGTCGAGTTGTTCCTGTAGGTCGGCGGGCATCGCCCGGCCCGGCTCGTCGGGTAGGAGCTGCCAGGTTCCCGCAGCCTTGGCCCGTTCGATGGCTGCCTGGCCGTACTCGGTCATTAGTCCGCGTTCGATCATCTCGGCCGCGCGCTGCCGGTTGAGGCGACTCCACCTGCTGCGCGCCGTGCGCGGGGTGAATCGCAGTTGCGAGCTGTCCGCGCCGCACCTGCGGTGCAGGCCGTCGATCCATCCGAAGCACAAGGCCTGCTCGACTGCCTCGTGATAGCGCAGGCTCGGTGTGGCACCGTCGTGGTGGCGGAGGATTAGCCACACTTCGCTGGCGGATCGGCAGTTGCGCGCCAGCCATGCTCGCCAGTCATCGGCGCTGCCTGCCACGGCGATGCTGGCCTCGCTGCTCATGTCAGGCTCCTGGCCGCGACGCGAGGACGTCTACATAGTGCTGGTTGTACATCACGCCGAGGAGGTTGCCGAATGGGTCGATGACCGACGCGGTGACGAAGCCGGGCCCGCGCTCGACCGGGGCTTCGTGAGCTGTCGCACCCAGGGCCAGCAGCCTCTCGAAGCTGACTTGAGCGTCGTCCACATGCCAGTAGACGACCGCCCCGCCGACCTTGTCGGAGCGGCCGGGCGCTGCGAACCGGCGGTCGAGGATGCCGAGCTCGTGCTGGTAGTCGCCGATGCGGAACTCGGCGTAGGCGAGCCTGCCTTCGACCGGGCGGGAGAAGTACGGCCCGGCGCCGAGGAGCCCGGTGTACCAGTCCACGGCGGCCGCGACGTCGTCGGCCAGGTAGGTGACGGTGGTCAGTCCTCGCAACATGGGTGGTTCCTTCCTCTGGCGGGTCTGTGCTGATGTCAATCCTCCACGGTAAAGTGCTCACCAACTGAGCACTTTGTCGCGGAGAATTGAGGCATGCGCGCCGACCGCCTCATCGCCGCCCTCCTGCTCATGCAAAGCCGCGGGCGGGTAACCGCCGGCGAGCTGGCCGCCGAGCTGGAGGTGTCGGTCGCCACCGCGCGGCGCGACCTGGAGGCGCTGTCCGCGGCCGGGATTCCCGTGTACCCGCAGCCCGGACGCGGCGGCGGGTGGTCGCTCGCCGGCGGCGCCCGTACCGACCTGAGCGGGCTGTCGGCGACCGAGGCGCAGGCGCTGTTCCTGCTCGTCGGCCCCGCCGCCGCCGTCTCGGCCGAGGCGAAAGCCGCGTTGCGAAAGCTCGTGCGGGCTCTCCCCCAGGCCTTCCGAGCCGACGCGGAGGCCGCCGCAAGCGCCACCATGATCGATCCCACCGGATGGGGCGAGCGTGACCGCAGCCGCCCGGAGATGGTGGACCAGCTGCAGGACGCCGTGATCCGCCGGCGGAAAGTCCGCCTGACCTACGCCAACAGTGCCAGAGGGCGAAGCGAACGGCTGATCGACCCATGGGGGCTGGTCGACAAGGACGAGACCTGGTACCTCATCGCCGGCACGGAACAAGGACAGCGAACCTTCCGGGTTGACCGGATCCTCGAAGCCGAGCCAACCGACCAGCGCGCCGCACGGCCGGACGACTTCGCCCTCGCCTCGGCATGGGAACAGGTCGTCGGCGAGGTCGAGCAGCGGCGCTCACGCACCTGGGCGACCGTCCTTATCGAGGCGCGATTCGTCCCGGTGCTGCGGGATCACTTCGGACGGCACTGCCACGCCGGCAGCAAAACGAGCGACGGACGTGCCCGAGTCCGCATCGCCGCACCCACCCCGCTCGACATCGCCAGGAACCTGGCCGGGTGGGGCGCCATGATCGACGTCATCGAACCGCCAACGGTGCAGGCCGAGCTGGCCCGCATCGGCGCGGAGCTCGCCGGCCGGTACGGCCTGCCGGAGGGGGAAGTCAGTTGACCAGCAGATCGCATGCAGGCAGCGCCGCTACTGCCAGTTGACGCGCCCTGCGTGCGGACGGCGCCGCCGTAACAGGTGCCCCCTACCCCCATTACTAATATCCCCCCGAGCCCACGTCCTCCGTTCTCCCCTCCCGCCTTTGCAGACCCAACCTCCTACGTGTGCGAAGAACCAGATAACGTGAAGGCAAACCCGGCCCCCCCTCTTTCAACCCCACCCTGTCTCTCGCCTCCCTTTTCCTCTTCCCCCGTCTCTTCCTCGCGCGCGCACTCTCACCGCCCAATCGCGCCCCCCCCCCCCCCCCCCCGCTCGACGTCCGCACCCCCCTCCCCCCCCCCCCCCCCCCCGAAAAAGTGCCTTCGACTCGAACCGGATGGGGCCCTCGACAAGCCCTATCCTCCCAGGTCAAAGGCACTTTCCCATTTGTACCGGTAGCCGCCGCTTATTCCAGGCGAAGCCCGGGGCTAGTGAAGGCGCGAGCGTTGCCGCACCCGGCTGTGCTGGCGATAGCCGGCTGGGGCCGCCTCAGTTGTGGATGCGCAGCTCGCGTTCGGTCTGCTCGTACACCCGGTCCTGGGCGTCATGGTCACGAGACTTCTTGGATGACTTTTTGAGCTCGGCCGAGCTGTAGTAGCCGCCGGTGGCGGTGGCGAGGCCGGGATCGGCCAGCAGCCGGACACAGCCGCGCGAGCCCTTCTCCGGCGGTCCGACGAACGGTTTCATCAGCGCCTGAACGGTCTTGAACGTGCCGCCGGCCTTGCCGCCAAAGCCGGAGTTGACCGTGCCGGGGCTGACCGCATTGAAGGTCAGGCCGTCCCCTTGGTGCCGCCGGGCCTTGGCGTATGTGTACATCAGGGCAAGGAGCTTGGCGTCCGCGTAGGCATGCATCTGCGAGTACTTGCCGGGGTAGCTCCAGTCGGTAATTGGGTTGCCTCGTGACTCGATCAGCGCCGTCATGTTCACGACTCGGGAGGGCGATGCGAAGTCGTCAGCTCCCTTGCGCAGAAGGTCGAGCAGCCCCTCCGTCAACGCCGCGACGGCGACGTGATTAATCGCGATCGTTCGCTCGTAGCCGTCCGGAGACAGGGCCTTGGTGGCGAAGCCCGCGCCCGCGTTGTTGACCAGCCCGTTCAAGCCCTTCGGGCTCGCCTGGCGCACCGCCTCGACCAGCTCGCGGACGCCGGCGAGCGAGCCCAGGTCCCCAGCCACGGCCAGGTACCGGCCCTTGCCGTTGCCGTTGCTGACCAGCAGGTCCACTGCTCGCCTGGCGTGGTCAGCGCGCCGTGCGTGCACCAGCACGGTCGCGCCGCTGTTGCCGGCGCCTTGAGCTGTCTCATGGCCGATACCACCCTTGGTCGTGCCGGTGACCAGGACGGTCTGACCGTCGAGCCTTCCGGCGAACTGGGCGTCGAACTTGCTCATCCGCTTCTCCCATCGGGTAAGTCCTGCATGCCAGAGCACTTCGAGAGGGCGTCGTCTCGCGAGCGGCTCATACGGCGGTCGTCCCGCCATCGACCGGCAGGGGCGCTCCGGTAAACGTCGCCGTGGTACGGCTGGTGTCATGTCGCGACCCGGCCCCCGTCGACCGCGAGAGTGACGCCGTGGACGAAGCTGGCATCGTCACTGGCGAGGAAGACGATCGCCGCGGCAAGTTCCTCGGGCTGAGCCACGCGACCTGCTGGCGCTAGCGCCGCGAGCTGCTTCACCATCTCGGCGGGGACAGCTTCCATCATCGCGGTGCGCGTCGGGCCGGGAGCGACGGCGTTGACCCGGACACCACGCGGGCCGTATTCGGCGGCCCAGGCCTTGGTCAGCAGTTCGAGAGCCGCCCGGCTGGCGCCGTACAGGGCCATGCCGGCCTGTCCGAAGCTCGCGACCATCGTGCTGACGTTGACGATCGAACCCCATCCGCGTTCGGCCATGGCCGGCGCCAGGGACGCGACGAGGAAGAACGGAACCTTGACGTTCAGCGCGAAGGTCTCGTCGAACTCTGCTTCGGTGGCTGCGCTGCTTGGCCCGAGCAAGGCGACGCCGGCGTTGTTGATGAGGATGTCGACGTGACCGCCGCCTGCCTCGGCGGCCCACTCGACCAGGTCCCGGGCCGATTCGAGGTCGCTCAGAGTAGTGAGCCGGAACGTCGCGCTGCCGCCGCTGCCTTCGATCTCGGCGACCACGTCCTTGGCCCGTTGCTCATTGCGCCCGACTACCAGTACGCGGGCGCCGCGGGCGGCCAAGGCGATGGCCGTAGCCCTGCCGATCCCGCTCGTCGAGCCCGTCACCAGAGCTGTCTTGCCCTTCAGGTCAGTCATGCGATGTGCCGTCCTCCCGCTCAGAATGGGTTGTGCGACTCACTCTGGCAGGTCGGCACTGGGTTGTCAAACTCAAAATCCTGCTAGCATTGGCGCATGGTCGACGAGACGAGTGACCGGCGGAGGCTCACCCCCAAGGGAGCGCGCACCCGGGCGCGAATAGTGCAGGAGGCCGCCGCCCTCATCCATGAGCGCGGGGTGGCGGGCACCACCTTGGAAGACGTCAAGGTGGCGGCGGAAGTCAGCGGCTCTCAGATGTACCACTACTTCCCCGACAAGAACGAACTCGTGCAGGCGGTCATCGACTACCAGGCCGACACCATCGTCACTCACCAGGGGCGCGTGCTCAGCAGCGCGAACGGAGTCGAAGCCTGGCGGAACATGGTGATCACCGCCGCGAAGCTCACCGAAGCAAAGGGCGGCTGCCCACTTGGCTCGCTCGGCGGCCAGCTCGCCGAGAGCGACCCCGAGGCCCGAGCGCTCATCGCGGCAGGGTTCGATCAGTGGGCAGCCATCATCGGCGATGCGCTCAGATCCCTGCATGCCGACGGGAAACTCCCGCCCGGCATCGACCCGGACGACCTCGCCACTACCCTGCTCGCCACGCTCCAAGGAGGACTCCTGCTCGCCCAGGTACATCGGAGCGCCCGTCCGTTCGAAACTGCGATCGATACCATTCTCACCCTCGCCATCGGCAGATGAGCCCAAGCCGGGTTCGTCCAGAGCCACCGCCGAGGTCGGCTCACGGCTCTTGGATGACGCACGTGCATCCTGAGGTTTTGCACGTTAGCTGGCGGCTTTGCAGGGAACTTGGCGAGATCCGTCAGTCAGTAGGCAAGGCGCATCATGTTGGCGCCGGCCGCCACCTGGTTCTGTCCGCCAACGACTAATCGCAGATGCCCGGAAGACACCCAGGCAACACGATTGCGTAATGTTGTCAGCGCCCGGATCTCTGACACTCGATATCCGCCGATACCCGGCGGCGCTGGCGTCGATCGCCCGGCATCAGGCGCACGCCGCGTGGAGGGCGCGCGGCGGAGTTACCGGACTGCCCGCGCTGAGCTCGGGGTGGCCCTCCCGCCGCACGCCGTCGACGGCGTGCTCGCCGCGTGTAAGAAGGAGGGCTTCGCGCTGGCCGCCACCGCCCGCTTCGTCGAACTGGTGGAGCGCGCCATCCGGGGCGAGACGTTCGCTCCGAAGCTATAACACCCCTCCCCAAGCAAGTCCTACCGCCCTCGGCGGCGCGCACTGCCGTCGAGGCGTCTCTAGCCGGGGCGTCGAGATGCACGCGGACCGCATTTCTTCCGTGCCCTGGTGGCCACCCCGCTGCCGGGAGTCCGGAGCCGGCGTCGGTGGAACCACGGTCCGTTCGAAATGACGATCTTGATCTTGACCTGACGACCTTGCTAGATGCCCTCAAGGCGCTAATCGACGCCCGTCGGCATACCGCTCAGCAACCGAGACGACCACGCGCAGGTTCACCTCGAGCAGGGTGGTTCCTCGGCGATCCACGGATTCGAGGCAGGCTGGCCTGCTCCCGGTGCGGTCAGTGTGCGCCGCCCGGGCGTCCGCGCAACCGGCCGAAGGCGCCGGTGTGGCACGCCCGCCCTCCTTAGCGGCGCCCTTCCCCTGACCGCCGGGAGGCGCCCCGCCGCCCGGCCGCGGGCCTCTCGCCTGCGCTATGGGAAGGGAACGTGCTCATGACTGCTGTCTCCGGTGACCTGCAGACCGCCCGTAACGCCACCATCGACGAGCTCTTGGTGCTGCTGCGCGACCAGCAGGCGCGCAAGGTCGACGTCGTCGCATCCGCCTCGTCGGTGCGGGCCGAAGGCGGGTGCCTAGTCCTCGACGGGACGACGCCGGTGCTCGGGGCCGACGGGGTGACGATGACCACCGGGCGGTACCGGCCGACCGACGTGTGCGATGCGGGGATCGCCGACAAGCTCGGCATCCCGGCCGCCTACCTGCGCAAGACGCGCGACTGCCACCCGGCGCTGTTCGACCGGCAAGTCCGTCACTGCTGCTCCCAGCACGCTCGATGGTTCGGCCGTGTCGCTCGGCGACAGAATTACTGGCCCTTATTGAAAACACGGAAAAAGGCAGCCAGCGGTTCATTCAGAGCAGCGGGTTCCTGGCTGCTCATGTCGTTGGTGCTGCTTCTTATTTTTTCACATCTGCACTACTCAGCCACAGCGTAGATGGGTAATGACACCTGTCACTCAAGTCACACGATGTTCGTAATAAAACGCGCTTGCCTCACGCCCGTTTCTCACAAACTTATTAACTCTCGCGAGCTGGGCCTTATCGCTGGACGCATTCTGCTGCGGTTGGCTATCCTGCGTGATGACCTGGTTACGTAATCGCGATGGGGGTGGCTCCGATGAGTGCTGATCTTCAGCTGACAAGCCAGGTGCTCGATGACCTGATCTCCGGTCTTTCCGGGTTCAGCGGCCGGCTCGGGGCGGCGTGCGCGGATATCCGCAACGGTGACAGTGCCATAGCCGGGACCGATCCATTGGCCGGGCAGGTTCATGGGTTCGCCGGAAGCTGGCAGTACGGGCTCACGCAGCTCGGTCAGCACGGAACCGCCTGCGTGGGCATGCTCCGGCAAGTCGGCACCGCATTCGACCGTCTTGACCGTGAACTGACAAGCGGTCTTGCCCGTAGTAAATGATATGGGAGACCTGTATCCGAACCTGGGCTTCGACCCGTGCCCGGGCGACCTGTCAGGCTATGAGGCCCTCGCGGCCTACGCGAGCCGGTCAGCGGCCACGCTGACAGACGCTGCGCGGACCCTGGCGTCGGCGGGGTCAGACCAGTGGCGCGGCCAGGCCGCCGATGCTTTCCGCGCTCACGTGCACAGCGACGTGCTGCCGCTGGCCAGTAAGGCCGCCGGGTCCGTCGGCCAGGCCGCTGCGGCACTGCATGAGTGGGCGGTGACGCTGGCCTCCCTGCAAGATGAGGCGCGCGCCCTGGACCGGCAGGCGGCACCGCAACAGGCTCAACTCACCGCCATGCTCCGGTCAGCCGGGCTCCCCGCGACTGCGCGGCCGCCATACGCTGCCAAGCTCACGACGACGCAACAGGCACAGGTGGATGCGGCCACCACCGCTCTGAGCGGGATCACCGCCCGGGCGAACCAACTCCATGCCGAATACCTCACCGCCGTAGCGCGGGCCGGCAGCCAGCTTCAGGATGCCGGAAACATGGCACCCCAGCCGCCGGGTCTGTTCTCCAGTCTGTGGCACGATGCGACATCCGACTGGGACGGCATCGTCGGCAAGGCAAGCGATTTCGTCCACGATAAAGCGCTCCTCGAGTTCATCTCCGGCGTCGCTAACATCGTCGCCACGGTGGCCGGGCTGCTGGCACTGATTCCGCCGTTGAGCATCATCTTCGCGCCCATCGCGCTGACAGCGGCCATCTTCGCCTTGGGGGCCGATGCACTGCTGGCCGGGTTTGACCACGGGAGCTGGAGCGCGGTAGCCCTGGACACGGTGGCGGTGGTGGGAGGCGAGGCCTGGATCAAGTCGGCCAGCAAGCTGTCGGAAATCTATAAGGCGTCAGAGTTGACCAGCGTTATGACGAAGGCGCCCACCTGGGCTGGCGTCGCCATCAAGGTCCCCCTGGTCACAAAGATCCCGGTGGCAGGCAAAGCCATCGCTGACGCGGAGCAAAGCGTCGAGGTGGCACCCGGCCTATTCCGAATGATTGGCGCATCGCTGAAGGAAACGGCTGGGGATGGCAAGGATATGGCTGCGCTGACTAAGGTCAAGGACTTCGGGAACAAAGGCGCCTGGCGGGGAGTCGACATCGTCAGCGGCCAGCTCACCTGGACGGCAAGCGCTGCGGGCATCCAGGCCATCCCCGGCAATGTCCGCACCTGGGTCGACAACGCCGCCACGGGCAAGAACCCATGGCAGGAAACAGCCGACGCGGCTGCGGGCTAAGGAGATCACATGACCCCACACGACCGAGAGCTGCTCCGTCCCGAAGATGCGACCTCGCTTGAGGAATTCCAGGCGCGCCGTGTTGTCGAGCAAGCGCAAATCCGGGGGATGAACGGCTCCTGGAAGCGCCTTGGCGCGATCACTCTCGGCGGCGTCGTCGGTTTCGTGGCGATCGTCTGCTGGGGCTCCGCATTTATCGGCGGCTTTACCAGCGCTAGCTGGTTTTTCCTTGTACTGGCGATCGGTTTCACGCTCTGGTTCCTGCGGATCTTCGGGAGGATCGAGCTGCGGGGGGTGCGGGGCTCGAAGCGGTACATGCAGCTGGACCGGCTGAGCAAGGACTGGCAGGCCCGGGCCAGAAGCGGAGAGATCCCGGAGACGGGACCGGGCGGCCCGAAGGTATGGCGCGACCAGCTGGATGAGGCGGAGACCAGCTAAATGCCGGATCTCCCCGTGGCAGGCTGCGTGCTGCGCGCCCGAGTGCCTGAGGGGATTTTTACGCTGGCGATCGAGGCGGACGATGTTGCCGCCGCGGCCGAGCATGCCGCCTTCGCCGACCGTTGCCGGCCGCTGCTGCTGGGCGCGGTCGGCGGCGATGCGGAAGAGGCGGCATGGCTGCGGACTGAACTGATCGGCCAGTTGGGCGCGATGCGCAGCAGTGCCGCCGCCGACGGGCTCGGCTACCTCGGGGCACTGGCTGGCAATCAAGACGGGCACCCGGTCATGATCCTGCTGGGGATAGCGGCAACACCGTTCGTGTTCCCGTCCGGCATCGATCCGGCGAGCCTTCTTGTCGCCATGCTTCGCGCCCAGTACCCCGTGGCGGCAGTGGAGGAGTTCGCCACCGAGCGCGGCACAGGCGTCGGCATCCGCCGCTGCGAGGAGACGGCGCTCCCGGCGCCGGTCGGCCAGCCGGCCGCGATTGCGGCGGGGATATCCCAGGCTCTGGTTCCGTTCCCGGAAGCCGGCCTCCTCGGCACGGTCACGGGGTTTTGCTACTCACCGGCCGACATTGACGTGGCCACGGTCTTCACCGCGACTATTGCCCACCACATGACTGTGGTCCCGGACGGGCAGGCAGCGGGCTTACCCGGCGGGCACGGTAACGGTGACGAGATTGCCGTCACCGGTATTCAGCAGGCAGCGTCCCGGCCGCGGTGGCTGCCCGATGAGGTCGCGCGGGAGCCGCATTCCGATCAGGTCACCCTCGGGCAGCGCGGACGGCGCGGTCAGGCAGCCGCGCCGGGACCGTTTGGCCTCGACCTGCCAGCCGCCGAAGCCGATGCCGATGCTCTCCGATTCGCCGGCGAAGATCAGCGCCCGCCCGGCGTCGGCCCCGAAGGCGATCAGGCGGCTCAGTTCGCTTCCGGCATCGCAATCGCGCAGGATCTCGGCGTCGTCGATCAGCACAACGCAGGGTCCGCTCGATGAGCTGAGTACTGCCGTTAGTTCTTCCGCGCCAAGCGCAGGCGTATCGAACGACCGCAGGACACCAGGCGCGCCGGCGAGCGCGCGCAGCGGGGACGGCCGCGGTGTCACGAGCACGACGGGGGTGCCCACTGCCAGCAACGAGCGTGCCATGGACAGCAAGATGGTGGACCGCCCCGACTTCGCCGGACCCGCCACGATGAAACAAGGCGCTCCCGCGCCCAGGTCCGGGCCCAGCGCTGCCAGGGTGTCGCCGCCGACCCCTACCAGGCCCCAGAGCGGCCCGGCGGGGACCGGCCGCAGCCGCCAAGCGTCGATGAATGTCACGTGCGACGGCAGCACCTCCACCCGGAACGGCCGCCGCGCTGGGTGGATCTCCTCGCGTGCCCGGCAGTGCGCCGCGATGGCCTGGAGCGCAGCTATTTGCCCTTGCCCGGATGCGTCGGGTGCGAGCAGGGCCACTTGCAGCTCGGTGCCGGAGCCGCCGCGGAACGCGCGTCCTGACGGCAGGTTGTCCGGCAGGTCGCGGGGGTTGAGTCCGGCCAGGCGGTAGTCGTCTTTTTCGGCCAGCTTGAAGATGAGCTTCTCCTCGCACAGCGAGGAGATGCGGCCGAGGAGCAGGGAGCGGTCGCCGGTCATGATCAGGTGCATGCCGACGCTGGCTCCTTCGGTGAGCAGCCGGGTGAGGATTTCGGTGAGGCTCCCGGCTTCGAGTTCCCCTAGCGTTGAGGTGAATCCCTCCCATCGGTCGAGCAGCACGACAATGTGGGGCAGCCGCTCTGCCTCGGCAACGGCGGCCCGCTGTTCCCGGATGTCGCCGAGCCCGGCCATGGCGAGCAGTTCCTGCCGCCGGTTGAGCTCGGCCGCCAGGCGCTTGAGCAGCCGGGCGGCGCGCTCGGCCTGCGCGCGGCTGACGACGGCGCCGCAGTGCGGGATGTCGGCCAGCGGCAGCAGGGCACCGTTGCCGCAGTCGATCCCGTAGAGGTGGACGTCCGCGGGGCTGTGCGTCAGCGCGAGGGCGCCGGCGATCGTCCGCAGCAGCTGCGACCGTCCTGACCGCGGCGCGCCAGCCGCCATGAGGTGGGTGAAGGCGTCCAGGTCAAGGATTGCCGACTGCTGCTGTTGGACGGCCGGCAGGTCGACCAGTCCGAACACGCACGGAAGCGCGTTGCCAGCGGGCCGGTCGCGGTCGGGGTACGTCGGCATGACGTCCTGCAGGAGCAGGCTCGGCGGGAGCGGCTCCAGCCACGGACGGTGCGGCAGCGGGATCCGCAGCCCGCCGGCCGCCTGCCGAATTTGCTCGACCAGGACCGTCAGGTCGGTGATCTCCGCTTCGCGGCGTACGTCCCCGGTAGGCCGGGCCGCTTCCGGCTTGCCCAGGCCACCCCAGTCCAGCGGCACCACCCACGGCCTGGATGTAATCGCCGGTCCGGTGCCCGGCCGCCGGCCGCCGACCCGCCCGGCCTGGAACGGGACAAGGGAGGCGTGGCCGAGCCGTACGTAGGCCCGGCCTGGATGGGACTGGGCGATGGTGGCGGCGTCGGGGACGCCGATGACGTCGGCGCTGTCGGCCGGGTCGGTGACGCGCAACGCGATCCGCAGGTTGGTGTTGGCGCGGATCTCCTGGGAGACCACGCCGGACGGGCGCTGGGTTGCCAGGATGAGGTGGATGCCGAGGGACCGGCCGCGCTGGGCGATGTTCACCAGGCCGCTAACGAAGTCCGGCAGGTCCCGCACCATGGACGCGAACTCGTCGATGACGATGACCAGCCGCGGCAGCGGCCGGGCCTGCCGCTTGTCCACGAGCAGCTGGTAGTCCTCGATGTCTTTGGCCCCGGCCGCGGCCAGGATGTGCTCGCGGCGGGTCAGCTCGGCCGACAGCGACGCCAGCGCCCGTTCGACCTGGTGCGGGTCCAGGTCGGTGACCATGCCGACGGTGTGAGGCAGCTGCGCACAGTCGGCGAACGCGCTGCCGCCCTTGTAGTCGACGAGCACGAATGTCATTTCATCGGGCCGGTTGGCGACCGCGAGGGAGGCGACGATCGTCTGCAGGAGCTCCGACTTCCCCGACCCGGTGGTGCCCGCGATCAGCGCGTGCGGCCCGTCTTTGCTGATGTCGATGCTGAAGGGGCCGTCGTAGGACTCGCCGATGACTGCCCGCGTGGACCGGCCAGCCGCCCGCCAGTGCCTCGCGATCCCGATGGCGGCGGGCGGCTCCATGCCTAGCACGTCCAACAGCCGGGCCGAGTCCGGCAGCACCGAGGCCTCATCGCTGTTGCTGACATCGCGGATCGGCGCGATCGACCGGGCCAGCTCGCCGCACCAGTCCGGCGGCACCAGGTCCGGCCTGATCTGGGGCAGAGTCGCGGCCATCGCCTGCTGGACGCGGACCCGGTCGCCATCCACGACGACGACCGCCTGGCATTCGGCCGGCAGCAGCCGTTCGTCGGTGTCCAGGCAGATGGCGTAGACGCCGACCTGCGGGCCTTCCTGGAGCACCTGGACTGTTCCTGGCAGCGCTCGCAGCTTGCGGGACCCGTCGAAGATCACCACGATGTCGGGCCGGAACCGGGCGTCCTGCGGCCCGGCGTCCCTGGCCGCCTGCTG
Source organism: uncultured Actinomycetota bacterium (assembly GCA_963836195.1). GTDB lineage: Bacteria > Actinomycetota > Actinomycetes > Streptosporangiales > Streptosporangiaceae > Trebonia. Next base: position 32,242 of record CAWIIX010000016.1, read on the forward strand.
GCGCGCGGCGATGATGGCGAGCAGTTCCGCGATTCTGGTGGCGACCGACTGCGCGTCGTTGCCGATCAGCATGGCGCAGTCCTGCCCGGCGTCCGGGCGGCAGTGCGGCAGCCAGCGCGCCCATTCCCAGCTTGCTTTCCCCGAGGAGTCCGTGAGCAGGTACAACCGCAGGTCATTAGGACTGTGCAGCACGGCGGCCTGGGCCAAGAGCCAGCGGCCGGCTGCCCGTGGGATGTCCCCGGGTCCGGCCACCCCGATCACGCCCCGGCCGGGCAGTGCGATAGTGACCGGGGCGTCCGGGATGGGCCACACGACTTGCCGCCGGTGCTCGTCCTGCTCAGGATCGGTCAGCTCCACGCTTGAGGGCAGGTCGGCCGTCCCGACCCGGAGCACCAGGTAGTCGGGGTCGGCGCGGCGCCGCTCCCACAGCCGGCGCCGCGGCCCGACGGCGATCGAACGCACCGCGGCCGGATCAGGGAACTGAGCGGCCCGTTGCGCGCGCTCTGCTTCCAGGGCTTCCCGGGCGTCGTGCTCGATTCGGGCCTTGTGCTCCCGGTAGGCCGCCGCCTGCCGGGCGGCGGTCTTGCGGCCGTGCCCGCGCTCGCTGAGCTGGCTGCCGATCAGCATGACCGGGCTCAGCCCGGCCATGGCCAGCAGGTACACCTGATGCAGGAAGTAGGCCATGGCGACGCCCATGACCAGCGGGACCGCGGCCATCAGGAATGGGAGCGGGCGGCGCTCACCCGCCGACGGCGGAGCGGGAAGCTGGAACCGGGCAGCGCGCTCGGGTGGCAGCAGCCGCGGCGGCCGGTTGAAGTCGAGACCGGAGCCGTCCGCCGACGGATGCAGGGCCGCGTCCGGCGGCCGGTAGTACGCCAGCCCGAGCAGGCAGCGGCCGACGGCGACGAACTGGCCCGGCCGCCACTGCGCGGCGGCCGTGAGCGGCTCGCGGTCCAGGGCGGCTTCCACGCCCTCAAAGGGGGCGACCTGGCAGCGGCCCCGACCGTCGACGAACACGCGCAGGGCGCTGGGGGCAGCAGCCTCGTCCCACAGGCACACCCGCACCGGGCCGCTGCCGATATCGGCGTATCCGGCGGCCAGCCAGTAGATCGAGCCGGTGCCGGGTCCGCTCACCACCCGGATCTCTACCAGCCCGCCCGGCTCTGCTGTCATGCCGCCCTCGGGGCTGCCCAGGCCAAGGACCGCCCCGTCCCTGATCGGGGATTCCAGCAAGGTGCGCTGAGGGGGGACGGGCAGGCCGCTGATGTACAGCGGGACCGCCCGGGGCTGGCCGGGATCCGGGGAGGCCATGGCGAGCGAGCCGTGCTGGCGGGGATCAGGGAATCGGAGTACCCGCGCCCCGGGCCCGCCGCCAGCACCGATCGACGGGGGACCCGGCGCGGTCCAGTCGCTGCCCATGAAGCGCTCAAGCTCGGCGGCGACTCGGGCCACCGGTGTCGCCGGGTCGGCCTCGAGCACGACATCCGCCGTCCGCGCCGCGCCCGGTGACACAACCGTCAGCGCCAGCCGCATGATCATCCCTTCAATGCGGTATCCGGTACTGACACCGAGGCGGGCCGCTGCCGACGATCGTCGCGCGGAAGCGGCCGCCCGGGAGACGAGCCCTTACTTGATGGACGCGGCGAGCTGCGCGTCAGTCTCCTGGAACGCCCTAGCCGCCGCATCCAGGTACTGGCCCATGCCCATCAGGCCCTGGACCATCTTGGTCGCGCCGGTGTTGAACTCGGCATAGGACGCCTCGAACTGCCTGCTGGAGGAATCCGTCACGTAGCCGCTCGCGACCAGGTTGTCGACTAGCTGCTTGAGCCGGGCAAGATCCCCCTCTATCTGCTGCTCGCCCGCCTTCAGCTGGTTGGCGGCTGACTGCATGTCCGCATAGGTCACGTTCACGTTCGGCACTATCGGCTCCCTTTCTCGGCCTGCTGATATTGCCGCCAGGCAGCCCGGCAGCGTTCCGCTCTTGCCCTTGTACACGGACGGGAGGGCGATCCGGTTCATGTCCGGAACCCAGGAAGAATTAAGTAGGCGGTCCGAAATCACCATGAGCTCCTCGCTGGCGGTGCCCCGATTATGGAGAGCTCGCTTCTGCTGCAGGTACGGGATTTGCTGCTTCGAGATTGAACGTTGACACGACCGGACGATGGCCGGATACAGGCTCATACTCTTCGATTACCTCATAACTCACGATGGCGCTAACGGGGAACGTGCTATATATCCTGTCACAGCGATACCGGAGCCCACCGGAATGCCCAACCGTGGGCCGCAGGTCTCGCAGATACCCGGCTACGTCCACGAATCCGGTCTCCTCGAGCGCATAGGCAGCCGACCGATCCAGCACGCGGCGGCCATGTCCGGGCTCGATGCCGTTAAGTGTCGCTCCGGGTCGGTAACCGACAGCGCGTTCCAACTCCCGCCCGCTATCACGAACCCGTCCTTGGCGACCATGGCCAGGGCCTCGGCTTCCGCCAGGCGGATGGTCGGAGACGTTGGCGCCAGATGCGCGCTAACCAGATGGAACGTAGTGCCCGGCCACGGGGTGGCGACAACCAACCGGGCGACGGCATGCCAGAAGGGATATCCGTGCTCGTGCCGCTCGGCTATGACGCGAAGACCCGCGGACTCCCGGACGAATACGGCGAGATCGCCGCCCTGGTGAGGCGATGGCGTTACGCCGCGAACGCGGCCAGGTCGTCGGCCTGCGTGGCGAGCGCCTCGACTGCGGCCCGTCCACTTCCTGATCGCGCGGGGCGAACCGGGACGGCCGCGGACCGCGCCTGATCAGGGGAGGGGAGGTCCGGCAGGTCGAGTTGCGCTAGGCCGACGGCCGCTTCACAGTCCCAGCCTTCATCCCGGCCCGGCCGGCTGAAGAAGGATGCCGCCTCCTGGGCCGCTTCACTGACTGCGTCTAGCCGGTCGCGGAAGTGCCGTGAGAGCGCCTCGCCGACATGTGATGCGACTGCGGCGCCCGCCTCGGCTGGCAGTCGCGAGGCGATCCGGGCCTGACGCCCCGCGCTCCTGCGCCTGTCCAGAATCAGGGGGGACCCACTCCTCGTCGTCACGCGCCGTGAGACCCTACAGCAGGTGGCGCATACCGTGTTTTTCTCGACGCAGGTGTGCCAGGTCCCTCTGCGCGCCAGCGAGGGTAGGGTCAAGGCGGATTACCTCGAGGAACGCGGCCTCGGCTTCATCCAGTCGATTCGTGCCCCATAGCAGGTTCGCGAGGCCGTAATGCGCGTCAGTATCCTCGGGATCAACGCGGATCGCTTCCCGGAATGCGGCTTCGGCCTCGTCCTGCTGTCCCGCAACCCACAGGGCTTCGCCGAGTCGGCGATGCGCAGAGCAGTGCTCCGGGTCTAGGCGGATAACCTCTCGGAACGCCCTCTCAGCCTCCTCCAACCGTCCCTGAGTCTGCAGGAGGGTCCCAAGGTCGTTATGAGCCTCAGCATTTCCGGAATTAAGCCGATATTGCCCTAAGAGCGGCGAAGCCGTATCACCTGCTCTGCCACCACGCGCTGAACACTGGTCGGCACCGCAACCCTCCGGGACTCACTTCCACCGTGCAAGGCGGGCTCTTCGCCGCCGCGCTTCGGACAACTTTGGCACCTTGGAGCGGGGGCCCGGCTAGTTGCCCGATCATCAACCAGGCGGGTGAAGAAATGCCATGGGAATGAGACTGAGCATGGCCGCCAACCTCGCAAGACAGCTGATAAAACGCCAGGTCAGCGAAGACCGATACGCCACGTCACGTAATCTCACAGTCGATGTCGTACGGATGTCGTCGACCGCGCCTGCGACCGGTGACGCCGCTCGCCGGTAGCGGACCTATCACCGTGGCACCGGGTCCCCGATGCCGGCGTTGTGGATGACCGCGTCGTAGCGGCTGGCGCGTAGATGCCGGCGGGTGGCGTGCCTCAGCTTGCGGGCGTGCGCGACGTGGTCGCCGGTGAGGTTGCCGTCGCGTTTGACGACGTCGCCGCCGACGATGACTGTTTCCACGTCGGCCGGCCCGGCGCCCAGGACCATGACGGCGACCGGGTCACCGAAGCCGTCCAGGTGCGGTGAGCGCAGGTCGATGACCGCGATGTCGGCCTGCTTACCGGGGGTGAGCGTGCCGGTCTCGTCCTCCAGGTGCCAGACCCTGGCCCCGTCGACGGTGGCCAGGCGGAGCATGTCCCGCTGGTGCAGATCGACGGCCGCGGCCATCGTGTCGCTGGAGATCTTGGCGGCGTTAGCGCGGGACCGTTCGGCCGCCAGCGCCAGCCGCATCTCGCCGAACAGATCAGTGCCGGCACCGCAGATGGTGTCGATGCCGAGGCCGGAGACGATGCCGCGGTCCAGGGCAGGCCCGGTGGCCGGGAAGGTGCCGAACTGCATGAGCATGTCTGTGGACGGCGTGATCGTCACCGTGCCGCCGCTGTCGGCGACCAGGTCCCATTCGGTGTCGGTGAGGAAGTTGCCGTGAGTGTAGTTGACATCCGGGCCGAGCAGCCCGCAGCGCTGCAGGACGGTCACCGACTCGCCGGTGCCCGCCATGCCGGCGTGGATGGAGATCGGCAGCCCCAACTCGCGGGCGAACGCGAAGTCCTCGGCGTTGCGGTCGGCGCTGGTGAACGCGGGCCCGCGCAGCGCCATGCCCATGCGGAAACGGCCGTAGCGGCCGGAGCTGAAGTACTCGTCGCGCATCCGGCGGGCGTCGGCCGGATGCGGCGGGTTCGGGTCGCTGCTGGCCGACCCGGGGCCGCCGTACAAGAAGTAGCCGCGGATCCCCGAATCCCGCAGCCCGTGCAGGTCCGCGTCGGCGTGCGCCGGGGACTGGTCGTTGTGCGCCCAGTCCGCGATCGTGGTGATCCCCGCGTCCAGCGCCTGCAGCGCACCCCACAAAGTGCCGGCGTAGACGTCGTCGGGTGAGTACTTCAGGGAGATCCCGGTCAGCACGGCCGGCCCGTACCCGGCACCGGTGATTTGCGGCGTGTAGCCGCCGATGGCGCCTTGCCAGACATGCCGGTGGGTGTCGACCAGCCGGGGATGACCAGACGCCCGGCTGCGTTCAGGGTCCATGCCCGCCCCAGGTCACGGACCTAATTTGGCGTGCCCGAAGACGAACCAGAACCGGAAAGAAAGGGCACAAAAATCCCTCTTGACACCGGCCCGCTCCTTCAGGGATGACCTGCATCTTCATCCCAGGTCGCGGACCAGGAAGCCGATTAGCCGCGGAACCCAGGGTGGGCTGTGAAATGTAATTTTCATGTTCGTGCACGTGGTCGGCTTATCGTACCGCGGACGGCGGCAGTTGGGGATGGCCCCGGGGCTGTCCGCGGACGGCGACCTGGGGGCAAAGTCCGAACCCGGTGTGTGAACACCTCACCCGGGGCTGGGTGGCTGCGGCTAGGGGTTAGCTAACACGGCTGGTGCCGACGATCGCTGGCCGATTGGGCACCTGCCAGAGTTCGGTTCAGCGCCTCCAACGCTTGCTCGCGTCCGCGAGCTGGACGAGGAACCCGTGAAAGTTCCATTTCCCGATAGCCCTGCTGCCTCCGCTTTTACGGTCTACCGCACCGCGTTTACTTGACCGTTATAGTCGCCGGACTTAGCTTCCGGGAGGCGCCTTCGCACCCCGTCGCGTGCCCGCAAAGGCGCCGGCCGATGCGCTATCCCGACTTCATGGAGGTGCTTGCTGATGAAACTCTCGCCGAGAAGATTCCGAAGGACGATCACGGTGGCTGGGGCGGCGTTGCTGGCCGCGTTCGGCCTGGCCGTGGCCAGCGGCGCGGGGGCGGTCCCGGCGGTGGCGGCGACCTCGTCGTGCGCCGCCGCCTACAGCGTGCCAACCGACTGGGGCAGCGGCTTCACCGCGAACCTGACCATCACCGACAACGGCACCGCGGCCATCACCGGCTGGACGGTGACCTACACCTACGCCGGCAACCAGACCCTGGCCAACGGCTGGAACGGCAACTGGACCCAGTCCGGCAAGACGGTCACCATCACCAACGAGTCCTACAACGGCAGCCTGGCCGCCGGCGCCACCACCTCAGCCGGGGCCAACTTCAACTACTCCGGCACCAACGCCGCGCCCACCTCGGTCACCTGCACCCCCACCGGGTCCACCACCCCGCCGCCCGCCGGCTCCATCACCGCGACCCCGGCCAGCCTGAACGTGACCCAGGGCGGCACCGGCACGTTCACCCTGGCCCTGTCACAGGCGCCCACCGCCAACGTCACCGTCACCCTGTCGGCCAGCGGCAACACCGGGCTGACCGCCTCCCCCGCCAGCCTGACCTTCACACCGGCCAACTTCGCCACCGCGCAGACGGTCACCGTGACCGCCAACGCCACGGGCACCGGGGCCACTACCTTCACCGCCAGCGGCGGCAGCTACACCTCCGCCGTCGTCACCGCCACCGAGGTCGTCGGCACCACGGGCGGAGGCTCGATCACCGCGACCCCGGCCAGCCTGAACGTGACCCAGGGCAGCAGCGGCACGTTCGCCCTGGCGCTGTCGAAGGCGCCCGCCTCGAACGTCACGGTGGCCATCGCGGCCGCCGGCAACGCCGGGCTGACCGAGTCCCCGACGAGCCTGACGTTCACCCCGTCGAACTACTCCACGGCGCAGACGGTCACCGTGACCGCCAACGCCACGGGCACCGGGGCCACTACCTTCACCGCCAGCGCCACCGGGTACACCGGCGCGACCGTCACCGCCACCGAGGTGGCGCCGGTGACGGGCACCGCTCCGCAGTTGCACGTGTCGGGCAGCAAGCTGGTCGACGCCAACGGCAACACGGTGGTGCTGCATGGCGTGGACCGCTCCGGCACCGAGTACGCGTGCGTTCAGGGCAACGGCATCTTCGACGGCCCGAATGACCAGGCGTCCATCACCGCGATGAAGAGCTGGGGACCGGTCAACGCGGTGCGCGTGCCGCTGAACGAGGCCTGCTGGAACGCCGAATCGTATGTCAACTCCGCCTACGCGGGCGCCACGTATATCAACGCGATCAAGAGCTACGTCAGCTTGCTGAACTCCAACGGCATCGTCGCCATCCTCGACCTGCACTGGACCGACGGTACCTACACCGGCCCGGGTCAGGGCAGTTGCACCTCGAGCAACCAGGCCGAGTCGTTCTGCCAGAAGCCGATGCCGGACGCGGCACAGGCGGTCCCGTTCTGGACGTCGGTGGCGAACACCTTCAAGGGTAACGACGCGGTGATCTTCGACCTGTTCAACGAGCCGTTCCCGGAGCAGGCCGACAGCACCAACGAGACGGAGGGCTGGCAGTGCTGGCTCAACGGCGGCAGCTCCTGCGTCGGCATCAGCTACACCGTCGCAGGCATGCAGACGCTGGTCAACGCGGTCCGCTCCGCCGGCGCGAACAATGTCCTCATGCTCGGTGGCCTGGAGTGGTCCAACGACCTGACGCAATGGCTGCAGCATGAGCCGACCGATCCGGACCACAACCTGGCCGCGTCCTGGCACTCCTACAACTTCAACGCGTGCAGCACGCAGTCGTGCTGGACGTCGCAGGTGGCCCCGGTCGCGGCGTCAGTCCCGGTGGTCGCGGGCGAGATCGGCGAGAACGACTGCGCGGGAACCTACATCACCCCGCTAACAAGCTGGATGAAGTCGGACGGCATCAGCTTCCTCGCCTGGGCTTGGAACGCCGACTTTGCCTGCTCAAGCGGCCCCGGTCTGATCACCGACTACACCGGTACGCCGACCGCCTACGGCGCGTCGTACAAGGCCATCTTGCAGGCCCTGCCGGCCGGCTAGGCCGGCATCAGGCGGGCTGCGGCCGGCATCGAGGCCGGCTGAGAACCCGCCACCGCGCGCGGCGCCCGCCGCGCGTCGCCCGGCCAGTCGGTGCAGCCCGACTGGCCGGGCCTTTCTTTCCGGAAGGAGAACGAACGATGACCCTTGTGACACGCCGTCGGATGGCGGCGACGCTGGCCGGGGCACTCACCGCGACGCTTGCCGCGGCCGGCTCGGTGGCGGTGACGACCGCGGCCGGGGCCGGCCCGGCAGTGGCGGCCACCTCGCCCGGCGCCGGCGCGGGGTACTGGCATACCAGCGGTAACCAGATCCTCGACTCGAACGGCAACCTTGTCCGCATCGCAGGCCTGAACTGGTACGGCTTCGAGACGCCCGATGAGATCGCGCACGGCCTGTGGGCGCAGGACTACCACACGATCATCAACGACATCGCCGCGCTCGGCTACAACACGATTCGCATCCCGTTCTCCAACCAGATGGTGGAGAACCCGATCGTGCCGCAGAACCTGTCGTTCAGCAGTAGCACCGGCCAGCCGATCAACGCCGACCTCAAGGGCCTGAACGCGCTCCAGGACCTGCAGAAGATCGTCACCGCCGCCGGGCAGGCCGGGCTGAAGGTCATCCTCGATGACCACCGCTCCGAGGCTGGCGAGTCCGCCGAGCAGGACGGCCTGTGGTACACCAGCACCTACACCAGCCAAGATTGGGTCAACGACTGGTCGACGCTGGGGAAGATGTTCGCGGGCAACCCGACGGTGATCGGGTTCGACCTGCGGAACGAGCCGCACACCCCGGCCGGAGACACCTACGCGCAGGGCGCCACCTGGGGCACCGGCGGCGCGACGACCGACGTCCGGCTCGCCTACGCGCAGGCCGGCAACGCCATCCTCGCTGTGGACCCGAACGCGCTGATCTTCTGCGAGGGGATCAGCGAGTTCCCTGACCCGTCGGCGTCCGGCGGCTACGACACCACCTGGTGGGGGGGCGACCTGCAAGGCGTCGCGCAGTACCCGGTGCTGCTGAGCTCTCCAGGACACGTCGTCTACTCCGCGCACGACTATGGGCCGAGCCTGTTCCAGCAGGCCTGGTTCAACTCCGCAACCACCCCGGCCAGCCTGGACGCCGTGTGGAACAAGTACTGGGGATACATCTACGCCCAGGGCACCGCGCCCGTGTGGGTCGGCGAATTCGGCACCGACAACACCGCCTCCGACATCGAGTCAAGCGCCGCGGGCTCACAGGGCCAGTGGTTCGAGAGCCTGGTGTCGTACCTCAGCAGCAACCCGCGGATGGGTTGGACCTACTGGGCGCTCAACGGCGAGGACTCCTACGACCTGCTTGATAATAACTATGACGCCACGCCGGTCAGCTCGCTGAAGCAGTCGCTTCTCGCCGGGATCGAGTTCCCGCTGGCCGGGGCCGGCACCGGCCCGTCGCCGTCGCCGTCGCCGTCGCCAAGCAGCCCGCCCCCGGCCCAGCTGTCGTGCGCGTACTCGGTGGTGAATTCCTGGCCCGGCGGCTTCCAGGCCCAGGTGGTCATCAGCAACGCCGGCAGCGGCGCGACCAGCAGCTGGACGGCGAGCTGGGCGTTCCCCGGCGGCCAGCAGCTCAGTAGCGACTGGAGCGGCGTATTCACCCAGTCCGGGGCGAACGTCACCGTGGCCAACGAGCCGTACAACGGGAGCATCTCGCCCGGGAACTCGCTCACCATCGGGTTCACGGCCAGCGGGACGGCGCCATCGAGCCTCTCGATCACCTGCTGACGAGTTCCGCTCCCGCGCAACGAGTCCGCCCCCTGCCGTTCCGAACGGCAGGGGGCGGTTCTTGTGCCTCAATAAGTGAGTCCGCGCGAGTTACAGGGCTGGGAAGGCGTTCTTGACCAGCATCTGGAACTCAGCGGGGTACATCATGCCGGCCGGGACGTCGAAGCCAGGGATCGAGCCGGTGGAGTAGGTTCCGCCGTTGCCGTCGGTGTTGGTGCCGTTCGGGTCGCAGTGCGGGTCACCGTGGGTGTGGGTGGAGGTCGGGTAGTCGCCGTCGGACTCGCCCGGTGGCTTGATCCAGACGAACGCCAGGATCGGAGACGACGAGCCGAGCGGCTGGTCGGTCGGCCGCGCGCCGATGCCCGCGTTGTTCTGGTTGCACCAGTCACCGCGGAACGGCCGCTTGTCGATCTTGTTGTCGGTCACGTAGGTGTTGACGTCCGACGCCGAGGTGATCGTCGTCGGGTGGGTCGGACCCCAGCCGTTGCGCGAGGTGTCGATCAGGAACTTCTTGCTCGACGGGAACCCGGCCGACACCAGCGTGTTGTACATCGCGGTGTCGTAGCTGAGCTCGTCGAACGTCGGGTTGAACTGGTAGAAGGTCGCCGAGTCGACGTTCTGGCCGCCGACCTGCAGGGTCGGGTTGGTCAGCAGCGGCTCCTGGGTCGGGGTGTAGTTCGCCGTGTCGCTGATGAACCCGTCGATGCTGGCGTACCCGGCCGTGGTGTTCTTGACCACCGTGTTGTACACGGCAGGGGTGGCGCTCATGTTGCTCGGCCAGCCGAGCCACGCCGAGTGCGCGATGTCCATGTAGTTGTACACGTTCGGGATCGCGTGCAGCGCGTTCAGCGCGTAGGTGGTGCCAGTCTCGTAGTACGGCGTCGCGGTAGCACACGCCGACTTGGACTGGTTGGTGACCACGTTCGGCAGCGAGTCCGGCTCGATGATCGCGACAACCCGGATCGGCGAGCTGGCGAACTGTTGCAGGATCGAGGCGATCGGGTTGATGTACTGGGTCTCGTACTCGGTCAGCCCAGCCGCGGTCGCCGGGATCTCACCGTTCGACGCCAGCGCCGCGCAGTCCCGGCCGGGCAGGTCGTAGATCACGATCTCGACCAGGGACGGGGTGGCACGCGGTGCCCTGGGCAGCGGCGTCGGTGAGCTGCTGCTGCAGGCCGGTGCGGGTGCCGGTGGCGGTGGTGCCGCCGGCGATGGACGCCATCGTGTCCAGCCAGATAGCGGTCTGGTAGTTCGCCACCGCCAGCTCGGCCGCGGGGTTCCCGTCGGCGGCCGCCTGGGTCTTGACTTCAGCGACGTAGTCCGGGTTCAGGTACGGCTTGGCCCCGGTGAACGGGTCCGCCACGTGCGCCGCGCAGTTGCTGGTGCAGGCGGCGGCCTCGGTGGCGGTGAACGTCACCGAGGTAAGGCCGGTCGCGCTCACGGTGAACGTCGCCGCCCCGCTGCTTGAGCTGTCCGCGGTGATCGTCACGCTCTGCGCCGACGCGAAGTTAGTCGGCGTGAACGTCAGCGAGCTGCCGGCGGTCACCGACAGGCCGGTGTTCCCTGAGGTCCGCGCCACCGACACGGTCACGTTCGCGGACGGCGCCGAGGACAGCGATACCCCGACCGTCCCGGTGCCGCCCTGGGTGATGGTCTGCGAGGCGGGAGTCACCTGCAGGCTTGGCGTGCCGGTGGTGGACGCGACCTCGGTGGCGGTGACGACGGCGGAGGTGTAGCCGCCGCCGCTGGCGGTGAAGGTAGTGGTCCCGGTGCCCGTGGCGTTGGCGGTCACGGTGACCGTCTGCGCGGTGGCGAAGTTGGCCGGGGTGAAGGTCAGGCTGGCGCGGGGAGGCGGTCAGCCCGGTGTTGCCGCTGCCGGAGACGGTGACGGTGACGTTGGCGGTGGGCGCCTGTGACAGGGCCAGGGTGAACGTGCCGGTGCCGCCCTGGGTGACGTTCAGGCTGGCCGGGGTCGCGGTGATGGAGCCGGCGGGCGGCGGGGTGGTGGACCCGGTGGGGGTGCAGGTGACCGAGGTGGGCGCGGCGTTGGTGCCGGAGTAGTTGAAGTTGGCCCCGGCTGAGGTGGAGGCGCCGGCGGCCAGGCTGCCGTTGTAGGACTCGTTGGTGACGGTGACCGTCTTGCCGGACTGGGTCCAGTTGCCGTTCCAGCCGTTGGCCAGGGTCTGGTTGCCGGCGTAGGTGTAGGTCACCGTCCAGCCGGTGATGGCCGCGGTGCCGTTGTCGGTGATGGTCAGGTTCGCGGTGAAGCCGCTGCCCCAGTCGGTTGGCACGCTGTAGGCGGCGGCGCACGACGAGGTCGCCGCCACCGCCGGGACCGCCCCCGCGCCGCTGGCCACGGCCAGGCCGAACGCGGCCAGCAACGCCGCCCCGGCCACCGTGATCGTCCTGCGCAACCGCCGCATTGCGGGTCGCGCTCGCAGTCTCATGTCAGCACACCTCCGGGTGTCGTGGCGCCCTTAACCACGGCGGTATCCGCGGTGGGCTTGACTGCCGCGACCATAGGCCTGAGCTGACAGGGTGTACAGGAAACGTGCGGGCACTGCGGTTGCAGCCCAGGCCAGCCTGCGGAAATCCGCCTAGACGGGCGAAAATTACATAGCGGGTCGGGCACCACCATCGCCGGGCCGCATGCCGGCACGCGAAGAGCCAGTCCCGTCCCGGCTCGGCGTCAGCTGGTCAGCTGGCAGCCTGATCCGGGCACAGAGCCGTGGACGCCGTGCCACGGGCGATGCGTCAGCCCGTGCCCCAGAACGAGAAGGCGCGCGGTTAGCGGCGGGTGAGTCGCAGCACGGGATCGTCCGGATGCCCTCGGCCTTCTGCGCGTAGTCGCCGAAGCCGGGCATGCGCTTGACCTGCTCGGCGTACACGTGGTCGCGTTGGCCGCCCTCGAGCTCGGTGATGGTCACGACGAAGGTGCTCGTCCCCACCTCGACGGTGGCGAGCCAGCCCGGCTACGCCATCGGAGTAGCTAGGGATGCGCGTGAGAGGTCGTCGCTTGATTTGATTGCCTGATCTAGCTGTGCATGCCCTTGGCCGTGGCGGTCGATCGCGTCTGCGATCGAACTTTCACAGACCTTCTCCTCACCATAAGTACGCTCGCCTTTCCCCCGGCTTCCCAGCTGGGCTGAGGCGGTGTCAGGGTGCCCGGAATTCCCGGAAATCCCCGGTTTCCGGTGCCGGTCCGGTCCACGACCCGGTTCACGCCGTCGCCGCAACGCGAATGCCTGAAGTGTGAAAGTCATCGCGAGCCTGCGACGGACCCCGGTCTTGGTTTCCGCAGCCTAGGTGCCTACGAAGTACGACGAGAACCGGTATGCGAGATCAGTCCGTCGCGGCCTTGACTGTTCTCCAGGCGGCTGCTGATCTGGGACTGGTCCTGCCCCACCACCGGAACCTACGTGGTCGGGCATCGGGGTGGGGAGGCTACGTCGTCACGTCCCAGCCTGCACCAACGCGCTTACATTGCGCAGCGGACGGACGGCATGACGTGATCGGTGTCGGCCGGCGCCAGGCTGTCGTCGGTGCCACTACAAGGTGGACTGCCAGACCTCTTCCAGCAGACGATGCGGGACTTCCTCGCCGAGGCACTGCCGGAGTAAAGGGAACCCGGCTCTCCGATCGTCATCTGAGCGTCCCGCCACCGAAACAAGCCCCTTTCACATGTTCTATAAGCGCATCGACTACAACTGATATATCTGTTTTAGTCACACAGGCTTGGTCTCGGACAAGCAAGTCACAAGGAGGAAGTCACCCTGATCCAGCAGGACGTAGACACCGCGGACGAGATCCAGGTCGTCCGGACCCGAGCGGGCGGTGATGTGCAGGTGCGCGGACCTCAAGGCGGCCGTCTAGGCCTGCCTGGGACACGACGCCCCGTCCGAGCTGGGTGGCGTGCAGGTGCCGGCGCTGGTGGTCAGCGGGACGCTCGACATCGTGGCGCGCAGGGAGCTGTCCGGGCACCTGACGTCGGCCCTGCCGCAGTCCTCGCTAGTGGCTGCGCTGACGTCGCTGGTCCACCAGCAAACAGGCGCGGCCTCCACCGCAGCGCCGGGAAACGAGGGACTTCGTTGATCGAGGTGAACGGCAAGGAGATCTACACCGACCTTGCCGAGATCGTGGACCCGCGACACACGGCCCTGGTGCTGGTCGACATGCAGCGAGACTTCGTGGCGCCGGACGGCCTGTTCGGCAACCTGGGGATCGACCTCTCGATGTACGACGAGACGCTGCCTCGTCTGGCCGGTCTGCTCGCCGCCGCGAGACACCACGGTGTGGCAGTGATCCACGTGCAGAACACCGCACTGGCCGAAGGTCGCAGCGACTCTCCTGCGCAGGTGCGGTTCAACCTGCGCATGCACGCCGCCGCACGACGAGGCGGGCCGCCCCTGACCTACACGGTGCCCGGCACCCCCGGACACGAGTTCGTCAGGGAGCTCGCCCCCGAAGGCAGCGAGCCCGTCGTGCGCAAGTACCGCTCGAGTGGCTTCTGGGGCACCAACCTCGACCTCGTCCTGCGCAGCAACGGGATCAAGACGGTGGTGGTCACCGGTTGCACGACCGAGGGCTGTGTGGAGTCGACCGCTCGTGACGCGATGTTCTGCGACTACTACGTCGTGGTCGCCACCGACTGCGTCGGCAGCGACGACCGCGAACAGCACGACGCCTCGATGCTGTTGATGCGGCACCGCTTCGACCTAGCCGCATCGGACGAGATCATGGACCTCTGGTCCGCCGACCCGAGGGAGCAGCATGGCTGACGCCACTGGACGGCTCGCCGGCCGCACAGCTGTCGTAACCGGCGCAGCGTCCGGCATCGGCGCGGGTATCGCCGTGGCCTTTGCCCGCGAGGGCGCGGATGTCGCTGTCGTCGACCTGGTCTCCGAGCCGGACGCGGCCCCGGTTCTCCGCGCCATCCGCGAGCGCGGGCGCCGCGCCCTGTTCGTCCGCACGGATGTGGCCGACGAACAGGGTGTCCGGGCGATGGCCGAACGGGTGCTGGAGGAGTTCGGACATGTGGACGTCCTGGTGAACAACGCCGGCATCTTCACCCAGTCCCTGCTCGAAGACATGCCCGTCGAGGACTGGGACCGCGTTCTGTCGATCAACCTGCGCGGCCCGTTCCTGTGCACCCGCGCATTGATCGGCCAGATGCTCGAGCGCGGTTCCGGGCGCATCATCAACGTCGCCTCCCAACTGGGCCAGATCGGTGGCGTCGAGGCCGCGCACTACAGCGCGAGCAAGGCCGGTTTGATCGGCCTGACCAAGGCCCTGGCCCGCGAGGTGTCCGCACGCGGAGTCCTGGTCAATGCAATCGCTCCCGGGCCGATCCGGACTCCACTGCTGGACGGGGAGACCGAGGAGTGGCGCCGCGCCAAACTCGCCGAGCTGCCCATCGGAAGGTTCGGAGAGGTCTCGGAGGTGACCCCGACCGCCGTGCTTCTCGCCTCCGACGATGGCTCCTACTACGTCGGCCAGACCCTCGGGCCCAACGGCGGAGACGTGATGCTCTAGGCCGGTGGCCGGAGTGGAAGGAAGGGATTCGATGGAACACCGACAGATTGTCGCTGCGGCCAGGGCCGCCGGAGTCAAGCTCATCCGCTTCGAGTACTGCGACGTCAGTGGGGTCGCCCGCACAAAGGCGATTCACATCGAGCAGCTCCAGCACAAGCTACTGGAAGGTGTCGGGCTGACACGGGCACAGATGTCCATCAACCTGCTGGACAAGATGGTCCACGTCGACGGGATGGAGCCGGTGGGTGAGATCCGGCTGGTCCCGGATGCCGCCACGTTCTCGGTCCTGCCGTGGGCACCCGAGCACGCCAGCGTGCTGTGCGACCAGCTCGACCACGATCGCACTGACTGGGGCGCCTGCCCGCGGTCCTACCTGAAGCGCGTCGTCGACCGCGCCGCCGAGCACGGCATCAACGTCCAGGCCACGTTCGAGAACGAGTACTACCTCGCCCGGGAGGTCGACGGGACTCCCGTTCCCTTCGACACCCTCGGCCACGCGCCGGTGTACAGCTCCATCGGCCATGACCTGAACGCCGCCCTCATGGTCGAGATGGTCGGCGCCCTCGAGGCGCAGGGGATGGTTCCCGAGCAGGCCATCAACGAGTACGGCGCAGGCCAGCAGGAGATCTCGATCCGGCACACGGATGCCCTGGGTGCGGCGGACAACCAGATGAAGTTCCGGGACACCGTGCGGGGAGTCGCGCTGCGCCACGGGCTGCTTGCCTCGTTCGCGCCCAAGCCCTTCCCGGAGCAGATCGGCAGCGGCGCCCACGTCCACTTTAGTCTCTGGGACCCCGACGGGCGCAGCGTGCTGTACGACAGCCGCGCCGACCGAGGGCTGTCGAAGACCGGACGACACTTCATCGCCGGCGTGGTCGAGCACCTCCCGGCGCTCGTCGCGTTGACCGCGCCCAGCTACAACTCCTACCGGCGTCTGCAGCCGAGTGCCTGGGCGTCGTGCACCACCGCGTGGGGATTCGACAACAAGGAAGCGGCACTGCGGGTGGCCTCCCCCTTCTACAAGCGTGAAGAGGCCAGCTACAACATCGAGTTCAAGCCTTCGGACGGCAGCGCGAACCCGTACCTGTCCCTAGGAGCTCTGATTACGGCCGGCCTGGACGGCGTCGAGAGGGAGCGGGAGCCCGGCGACGCTTGTGAGCACGATCCGGCACGACTATCCGCGGCCGACCTGGCTCGCAGCAAGATCCTGCCGCTCCCGACGACGATGGCCGCTGCGCTCGACGAGCTGGAGAAGGACGAGACTCTCCTCTCCAGCATGGGCGACCTGTTGACCCGTTGCTACCTGGCGGTGCGCCGCTCGGAGGAGGAGATCTTCACCTCCGAGGATGAAGCTTTCGAGATCCGCAACCACTTCTACCGGTTCTGAGATGGGCCCCGCGCTTGATCTGACCGGAATCCGGGTTGTGGACAACCACTGCCACGCGCTGGAGGAGGACCAACGACCGGCGTCCGTCGGCGCGTGGCGGTCCCACTTCACCGAGTCCCCGCACCAGTCCATGCGCACCAGGGACGCGGCCGACACCGCGTTCTACCGACGCCTCCTGCACGCGATGACCGAGTTCTACGGCGTCGCTGACGACGAGCAGTCGGAGCAGGCCACGCTGGCGGCGCGAGGTCGTTCGACCACCGGGGAGATCGCCGCGGCACTGTTCGCCGACGCCGGCGTGGCGGGCCTCGTGGTCGACACCGGATTCCCCCCGGCGGACACGACCTTCGCGAAGGCCGCGCTGACCGAGGCGACCGGCGTGCAACAGGTGGACCTGCTGAGGTTGGAGCTGCTGTTCCAGGACCTCGTCGTGCGGCACCACAGCCTCAGGTCGGTCGAGGAGGCGTTGCTGGACGAGCTCGATGACGTCCGCGGCTCCGGCTTCAGCGGGCTCAAGAGCGTGGTGGGCTACCGAACCGGGCTGGGCGTCGAGCGTTGGCCGAGGGCGGCGGCCGAGTCGTCCTTCGCGGATGCGCGAGAGGAGGCCAGCGCGTCCGGCGGCGTACGGCTCGGTCACAAGCCGTTGCTCGACACGCTCTTGCACGTCGCCCTGGGCGCCGCGGCCGAGCAGGAGCTGCCCGTTCAGTTCCATGTCGGGTACGGCGACCCCGACGCTGACCTGCGGACGGCGGCACCACTCGAGCTCCGAGCGGTGTTGGAGGACCCGGCATACCGCCCGGTGCCCATCGTGCTGCTCCACGGCTGCTGGCCGTACTTTCGCGAGGGCGCGTACCTCGCAGCCGTCTACCAGAACGTCTACCTCGACCTGTCCTACGGGATTCCGTTTCTGTCGATCGGGGAGATGACCTCGATGACAAGGGCCGCGCTCGGCGCCGCACCTTTCTCGAAGCTGATGTACAGCTCGGACGGCGTGCGGGTGCCCGAACTGCACTGGCTGGCCGCACACGCGGGGCGCCGGATCCTCGGGACGGTGCTGGGCGAACTGGTCGGCGACCGTGAGCTCAGTGGCCGGGAGGCCGACGACATCGCACAGCGTGTCCTGAGGGACAACGCCTGGCACATCTACGGCTTCAGCGGGATGCCGCAGTGAACTGCGGTGTTCCCGCCACCCTCCCCGCACCCTGAGACAGGAGCAAGACCCCGATGTGCCGAATGCTGGGCTACGTGACCAGGACCCCGGTGACCTTGGCGGACCTCCTCGGCGAGCAGGACCTGCAGGACTTCGCCGAGCTGTCGCGCAAGCATGGCGACGGCTGGGGCTTCGCCCGCGCCGTGGGCGACGTCATGGAGGTGACCAAGGCAGCGGACGCCGCGCGCACCAGTTCGTTGTTCTCCCGCGTCACGCACCAAGTGTTGGCAGATCTGGCAATCGTGCACCTACGCTGGGCGACTATGGGACTGCCCGTCGCAGACTGCAACGCACACCCCTTCAGCCGATCACGTCGCTGCGTCCGCGCTGACGCGCTCCTGCCGCATCGCGAGCTAGTTCCTGCAGGTCAGAGCGATATTTCGGGATTCGCCGTGACCCGCTGCCGCTAGAGCAGCGGGTCGTGCAAATACCTTTCTCTGACCAGCGGATTTACGGTGCGGTCCTGCGTTGGGAGCCAAACAGGGCGCCAAGGCACCGCTCAGCCAGTCAGGGCGATGGCCAGGTAGGCGAGGGTGATGGCAAGGGCGAGTAGGGCGGGTGCCATCTCCTTGACGCTGTCGGCCGCCTGCCGGTGGGTGATCACCGCGCCGAGGAGCAGCAGGACCATACCGGCCGCCGCGGCCACGCCGAGAGGATGCCATCGCAGGCCGATCAGGATGCCAGCGGCGGCGGCTAGCTCTGCTGCCCCGATGAGCTGGTAGTTGCGCCAGCCGATCCCGAAGTGCGCGGCAGATTGCCGCATCTTCGAGTGGCCGAGCAGCTTGCCGGCAGCGGGGAGCAGGCAGGTGGTGGCCAGTAGCAGCGAAGCGGCGACGAACATAGGACCTTCCTAGTTTGCGGGCGGGAGCGGACGGGCGGGTACCGGGTGGACTGGCGGGCGGGCCGTTGCCGGAGTCCCGCGCGTGGTGGTGGCGGGTGCGTCCCAGGGCAGCTGCGGCGGCTGGTACCGGGTCCCTACCGCCGCGATCACCCGGTCGGGGCGCACGATCACGGTCAGCGCCGGGCTGGCCGTCAGGGCGTGCAGGCCTGGGGCCCGATCCTCGTCTACAAGGCGAATGTCGATCCAGTCGGCAGCCGGGTCGGCGTCGGCGCGTGCGGGTGTTCCGGTGCCGGTGGTCGCGCCGATGATCCGCACGAGCACGAGGTTGCGCCGGCGGCAAAGGCCCCCCAGTTCGGAGCCGGGCCGTCGCGCGGTTAGCACAGCGGCGCGCCCGGCCAGAATCGCGTCCAGCCGGACCGGCGCGCCGTCACTAGTGGTCACTAGCGGGTTGGGGATCAGGCGGCCGGGCCGTAGCGCGGCAGGGTAGCGGAAGAGGAGGCGTCGCTGGGCGTGCAGGGCGCCGGTCTTCAGCCGCGGCGTAGCGGTGGAGGCCATCACCTGGCGGATGCGGTCGCTTCGGACCGCGGCGGCCAAGGTTATCCTGCGAACGGCGGCGGCCCGGTCCTGGCCGCCGGTCATCGCCCAGCCGACCCTGACGGCCTTTTTGATCATTGCCCGGGCGTGGGGGCGGCGTTCGGCGTCGTAGCTGGCGAGCAGGTCTTCCCCGGCCTGGCCGGTGAGCACGTGCGCGAGCTTCCAGGCGAGGTTGTCGGCGTCGCGCAGCCCGGCTGCCAGGCCCTGGCCGATGAACGGCGGGGTGAGGTGGGCGGCGTCGCCGAGCAGGAAGACGCGTCCGGCCTGGAAGCGGGACGCCAGCCGTCCGCGGAAGGTGTAGTCGGCTGTGCGAACGATCTCCAGACCGGCTAGGTCGTCGCGTCCGGTCCAGGGCCGCAGCAGCCGGCCCAGGACGCGGGGGGTGATCAGGCCCGCTTCGTCTTCGCCGTCGCGCAGCTGGAACTCCCACCGGTACCGGTCCCCGGTGACCTGCATGAAGGTGGCGGCCCGGGCGGGGTCGCAGACCTGCTCCACGCCGTCCCAGGTGTCCAGGCTGGTTTCCGCCTGGATGTCGATCACGAGCCAGCGTTCGGTGAAGCCGAGGTCGTCCATGGTGATCCCGGCCAGTTCCCTAATCGTGCTGCCGGCACCGTCGCAGCCCAGCGCGACCTGCCCGGTGAACGACTGAGGTTCGCCCGCGACCCGGGCGTGCACTCGCACCGGGGCGGCGGTGAGCGGACTCAGCGTGCCGTCCATGCCGCATACCACGGCGCCGCGGTAGAAGCTGATCAGCGGGTGCTCCATGACCCGTGCGAGTAGCGACTCTTCCAGGTCGGGCTGGTGGAACATGTTCGCCTGCGGGAAGCCATGCGAGCCGGCTCCCTGGTTGCGGCGGAACTCGGCCATCACGCGGTGCCTGGCGTCTAGCAGCCGCAGTCCGCTGCCGGGCCGGGACCGGGCCAGGAACTGTTCGCTGACGCCGATCCGGTCCAGAGTCCTGGCGACCTCGTCGTCCAGGTGCACGGCACGGGGCAGCGGATGGGGCTGGGTGTGACGTTCGAGCAGGGTGACGCGGATCCCGAAGTCGGCGAGCAGGAGGGCCGCAGTGCAGCCAACCGGGCCGGCGCCAACGACGATGACGGACTCGTGGGTAGCGGGCTGTCGGTCGTTCACGGTCGTGGTCCCCCTTCTGCGGGTCCTTTCGAGGCAGTCTGGGGGGCTGGCTCGGGCCTAGAGCGAACCATGAGGGCGAATCCGGCGAGGACGTCGCGGACCTGGCCGGGGTCGGCGCCGGTCACGGTGACGACCAGCCGTCCGTCTTCGTGCGCCGCAGTGGCGCGGGCGTCGTCGAGGCCCGCCCCGGCCAGCGCCTCGGTCACCGCGCGGGCCGCGGCGTCTGCGGCCAGCGCGGGCTTGAACTGCTTGCCCACCGCCGTGACCGGGATCGCGTCGACCGGGTGGATGTGCTTGGGCCGGGCGGCGGGCTCGCCGATCGCGGCGGCGGCCCACCCGAGCAGCTCGGCCTCGTCGAACTGGCCGGGTCCGGCGGGCACGACGTAGGCCACCGGAACCTCGCCGGAGTGCCGGTCTGGGCGGCCCACGGCGGCTGCGTTGCGGACGGCGGGATGGCGCAGCAGCGCTTCCTCGATCACCCGCGGGTCGATGTTGTGGCCGCCGCGGATGATGAGGTCCTTGGCCCGGCCGGTGAGGTACACGAAGCCGTTGGCGTCGACACTGCCGAGATCGCCGGTGTTCAGCCAGCCGTCGCAGACGATGCCTTCCCGGCTCACCCGGGGGCCGCCGAGGGCCGGATCGGTGACGTCAGCCGGCGAACACGGCGGGCCCGCCGATCGCGAGCACGCCGGTCTGGCCGGGGGCGCAGTCCGCCCAGCACCCGTCGTCGCCGATCCGGACGGCTTTGACCTGCTGTCCGGGCAGGGCGCGGCCGACCGACCCGGGCCGTTCCTCGCCCGGCCGGGTCCACGTGCTCGCGCAGGTCGCCTCGGTAAGGCCGTAGCCCTCCAGCAGCCGCCGACCGGTATGGCGGGCGAATGCCTCGCGCACTGATGACGGCAGTGGCGACGCGCCCACGATCGGCGCCCGCAGCGAGCCGATGTCGGCGTCGACCGGGACCTGCGCCAGGGCACCGTAGATGGTGGGAACGGCGGACATCGCCGCGATCCGGTAGTGCTCGATGAGCTTCCAGAACCGGGCGAACAGGGTCTTGTCGCGGTCGCCGGCCGGGCCCGGCCATACCACCCGGCCGCCGCTGAACATCGGCGCGATGCCGGTAACCAGCAGGGCGTTGACGTGGAACAGCGGCAGACCGCCGAGCACCCCCTCCCCCGGAGCCAGCGCGCTGCACTGCGCGATCCCCCAGCCGCAGGCGAGCTGGCTGGCATGGGTGTGCGCGGCGACCTTCGGCGCGCCCGTGGTCCCGCCGGTGGGCACGAACGCCGCGATATCCCCCGCGGTCGGCAGGTCCGCGCAGGCCAGGTGGCCGGAAGGCTGCCCGGCGATCATCTCGTCCAGGTAGGCGACGACGGGCCCGCGGCCGTCCAGGTCACCGGTGCCGCCCAGGGGGGGCGGTACGCCGTGCGCGTCGTCGGGCCGCAGCGCAAGGATCGCGGTCATCCCGGCCTGGCGGGCCACGTCGAGCAGGCGCCCCCACAGCTGCGGGTCCAGCTCCGGTCCGGCTGCGACGAGCACCCGTGATCCCGTCCGGCGGATCAGCTCGGCGATCCGGTCGCCGCTGAGCGCGGGATTAACCGGGGCGGCGATCCCGGCGGCCTGCGCAGCCAAGGTGGCGGCGTACAGCATCGAGGTATTGACGCTGCTGAGCGTCACCGCGTCCGGGCGCCGCACCCCCAGGGCCGTCAGCGCGTTGGCGATCCGCGTCACCGTGCCGGCCAGCTCGGCGTAGGTCCAGGCCACGCACCGGGTGTGATCGGCCGGGTCCGGGATCCACTGAGTGGCCACACCGTCCGGCCAGGCGCTGGCGGCGTCCAGCAGCAGCTGGTAGGTCGACTCCGGCTTTGGCAGGATCTGGGGCGCGGTCATGATGTCTTCCCTACGACGGTGTTGCGCTGGGTGCCGAGATCGAGTTGCCCGTCGGGCGAGCCGATGGTGGCGGTGACGACGTCGCCGTCCTTTAGGTAGCGGGGGTTGGCAGCCTCCCGGCCGAAGAACAGCCTCCACCTGGTGGCCGGGGGCAGCAGCCCGGCGAGCAGCCCGGCGAGCTTGGCCGGCGCCTTGAGCGCGGTGCCGCCAGGCGTGCCAGTCAGCAGCAGGTCACCCGGGGCCATCGGCTGGAACCGGGACAGCAGAGTCAGCGCCCGCGCCGGACCGACGATCATGTCCGCCGCGGTGCTGTCCTGGCGCACCTCGCCGTTAACCCGCAGGGTCAGTTGCAGCGAGCTCAGCCGGGCCAGGTCGGCGGCGTCCACGAGGGTCAGCCACGGCCCCAGCGGGGTGAAGGTCGGATACGACTTCGCCTCGTAGAACTGGGTCTTGGTGAGCTGGATCTGCCGGGCGCTGACGTCGTTGGCGACTACGAGCGCGGCGACACAGCCGGCCAGGCCGTCGTCAGTCACCGTGGTGCCGACCGGCAGGTCCGCTCCGATGACCAGGCCGAGTTCGATCTCGTAGTCGAGGAAACCGACCCCGTCGGGGCGAATGATGTCCCCGGTCGGCCCGGTGATGGAATGGGAGGCCTTGCGGAAGAAGGCCGGCGGAACCGCGCCCGGGTCAAGCCCGGAGTCGGTGGCGTGCGAGCGGTAGTTCACCATCTGCGCGATGATGCGGGCGGGGGCGGTCACCGGGCTGAGCAGGTGCAGGGACTCCGCGGGAACCGCATCCTGCGGTGCCGTGATCGCGGCGGCCTGCGCGGCTTCGATGGCCGCAGCCAGGGATCCTCGGTCAGCGAGCAGTTGGCCAGTCGCGTCGGCGGCTAGGCCCAGTCGGATCAGTCCCGCCGGCGTCACCGCCCACCAGCCGTCCGCGGTGCGGGCCAGGCGGGCGGTCATGAGCTCATCGCCTTGATCAGGCCGCGCAGCGCGGGCAGGTCAATCTCGTTGCCCTGGTCGCGTAGGGCCTTGATCGCCGCGACGACCACGCCGGGATCGCGGGTGCCGGTGAACTCGGCCGTCGCCCGCGGGCCCCACTGGGCCAGGCCGCTGACCGACAGCGGCGCCCAGCCGGGTTCGGCCGAGGAGTCGAACACGTCGCCGTCAGCGTAGTGCTCGAACATCAACTTGTCCGGGTCGCGCCAGTAGTCGAAGATCTGGCTGCCCTGGATGTGCCGGCCCAGGCCCCAGGCGTGCCGGTAACCGCGCTCGCGCAGGTACTGGCCGCTGGCCGCGACCTCGTCCAGGTCGGTCAGCTGATAGGCCGAGTGCACGTACTCGGTCTGCGGCTGCAGGAGCATGGCCAGGGTGTGGTGGTCGGCCGGGACGCTGCCCAGATCGCAGCGGATGAAGGCCATCGCCGGGCCGCGGTCGCGCTGCCCGTCCAGGTACAGGAAGTCGCTGACGATCAGCCCGAGGGTGTCCAGGTACCAGTCCAGGGCCGCGGCGAACCGGGCGGTGCCTAGCACTACATGTCCCAGCCGCTCGATCTCAGCCGGGTGCCGGGCCGGCCGCTGGGTGGCGTTGACGCGAGCCGGCTCTGGCCCGAAGTTCAGCGGCAGCGGGGCGCGCTCGGGCAGCAAGGGCAGCTCCGGGACGCCGTACACCACCCGCACCGGGAACCCGCTAGGGTCGCGCAGCGGCGACGGCGGCGCCGCCCCGGTGCGCATTGACGGTTCCGCCGGCGCTGCGGGCCAGCCGGTCCAGGTCGTCCCGGGCGGCTGCCTGGAAGGCGGCTCCGGCAAAGCGTGATCTGGGACCACGGCGAACTATCAGGCATGCGGCGCCCGCTTGCCGGCCGCGCAGCACCAGCGTCTCGGCCGTCTGCTCGGCGACGGCGAAGCCGAAGTCGGCCAGGAACCGCCGGGCGCGGTCCAGATCCGGCTTCTCGAACTCCAGCCAGGCCAGGCCGGCCACCTTGACCAGGGGATTCTTCGGCCGTCCGGGATGCTCGCCGGGGCGCGCTCCGGTCTGGCTGTGCAGTGAGCGGTGCGGATCCTGAGTCTTTTCCGAGTGACCCGGGGCCCCCGTCCGGCTGTCTTGTCGCGTCATGGTCCCTCCTACGCTTCTCCAAATTAATGCTATGTTTGATCAGTGTTGTTATGAAGTATCAGCTATGATTAGTCGATCGTCAAGACTGGTCACAGATAGATGCCGCAGGCGCCGGTTGCGTGCGCCGACGGGAACCGCCTGGCCCGGAGATGATCCGGGTTCTCGGAGTCCAGCCAGCTGGCCCGGCCGCCTCGGCCAGCCGCCTCCTTGCCACCGGTCGACTGCACGGGGGCGAGACCAAGCGCGCAGCCGGTTGCCAACCGGTCAGCCGGGCACCCGGTGCTAATGTCCAATAGGTGGCGGCAAGGACACAGCCCGCCTCATCCGGGGGAGGCGGGCAGACCACACCCAGCCTCGGTGCGCATCCGGCTCGCGAGCAAAGCGTCGCGGCCGGCAAGGCGGCTCGTCAGGTGGCTCCGCTGGAGTTCCACCAGGACTTTTCCGCCGCAGCGTCCAGGGACCCGACAAGGCTGCTCCTCGGCCAGGCCGAGTCCCGCGTGCCGGAGCTGGTTCCGGTCCGCTACGGGCGGATGCTGGTGTCGCCGTTCGCGTATTACCGGGGTGCCGCGCTGCCGATGGCTGCCGACCTGGCCGGCATGAGGTCCTCAGGGCTGCGGGTGCAGTTGTGCGGTGATGCTCACCTGTCGAACTTCGGTGCCTTTGCCTCACCGGAACGGCGGCTGGTCTTCGACCATCCTGGACGTCTGGTACGCCCGCTTCGACGTCGAAGAGGCCCTTGCCCGGCTCAAATCTGACCTGCCGAAGAAGGCGGTGCGCCAGACCAGGGCTCAGATGGCCAAGGCGCGCACGCGGGACAGCACGCAGGCGCTGGCGAAACTGACGACCGTCAAGGACGGGCGGCGCCAGATCATCAGCGACCCGCCGCTGATCGTCCCGATCGAAGAGCTGGCCGCCGGCCTTGACGTCAACGCTGTCTACAGGTTTCTCCGCACTCTCTTCACCGGGTACACGCTCACTTTGCCGGCCTACCAGCGCCGACTGGCCGAGCGATTCACCTTGACCGGCGCGGCCCGCAAGGTCGTCGGCGTAGGCAGCGTCGGCACCGAGACGTGGATCTTGCTCATGGAACCCGACGACGGCTTCGAGCCGCTGCTGCTGCAGGCCAAGCAAGCCCAGCCCTCGGTGCTAGCCGACTACGCCGGCCAGAGCGAATACCACAATCAGGGCGAACGTGTCGTCGCCGGCCAGCATCTGATGCAAGCCGTCAGCGACATCTTCCTCGGCTGGCAGACCGCCGCCCCTCCCGGCCGCCGCGCCGCCGATTACTACCTCCGCCAACTGCGCGACTGGAAATACTCAGCCGAGATCCAAGACATGAATGCGGCGGCGATGACCGGCTACGGCCGCATGTGCGGTTGGACGCTCGCTCGCGCCCACGCCCGCACCGGCGACCGGATCGCGATCGCCGCCTACCTCGGGGGCTCAGACAGGTTCGACCAGGCTATAGCCCGGTTCGGCGAGACCTATGCCGACCAGACCGCACGCGACCACGCGGCACTAGCCGACGCAGTCGCCTCCAGGCGCGTGCAAGCCCAGATGGGCGTCTGAGCGGGGGAACGTCTTGTCGGAGACGTTTGGGCAGAACGCCGACTCGCGTTCTTCTTTCGACTCCGTCGAGAAGGACGCGAGGAACAGCGCGAGCGTGACCATGCCCATGGGTCCGGGTCTCGGCGAGTCCACTGGCCTCGTCCGCTTAGCTGACCACGCCGAGGGTGCCGCCCGCGTCGGCAGGCGACCAAGGCGAGCCCGACTGTGAGCCGACGCGTGGGGATCGGCCGCCCGGCGGCCGGTGTTCCCTTCCCTGCCGCAGGTGCATCACCGCGTTGAACAGCCTCAGCAGGATCAGCAGGCCGGAGCCGGGCTCCCTGAGCTGGCAGATGCTGCCGACGCCTGACGCAAGCAGCCCGATTCTCCATCGGGTCGCGGTAATGGCGAAGGAGCGCGCGTGCCGGCGGGACTTGGCCTTACCCCGCGGCGAGTTCGTTGAGTCCGAACCGCAGGGCCCCCGCGGCGGCCCAGTCGAGCTTAGGCCGCGCCGCCCGTCTCCCCTTCAGAGTCGAGGGCCTGGCCGGCGCTGAGCGCATGCCACGCGAGGCGCCCGTCGGCGGCCGTCGGGCCCTCAGCGCATCGTCACTCCTGACTGTAGGCCTGGTCATCAGAAATGGATTTGGCAATCAATCTTGTAATCATTCATCAGTGATGATTACAATGACACCAGAGGCTGATCCCTGGCGGAGCCAAGGACTCCGGTGTACAGGGCAGCGAAGCAAGCGGAAGGAACGCCGTCATGTTCAAGTCACCAAGTACGTCCCTGCTCGTGCGGGGCATCGTGGCCATCGCGGTCGGGATCATCGCGCTGGCCTGGCCGCAGGTCACGGTGCTGGCGCTGGTCATCTTGTTCGCCGTCTACGCGTTCATGGCCTCCGGCCTGGAGGCCGCGCGAGGGTTCAGCAGCGCCAAGGCGGGGCCGACGTTCGGGCACCTGCTGCTCGGGCTGGTCGACCTGGGCGCCGGGATGGTCGCGCTGGTATGGCCGGGGCCGACCGCGCTCGTGCTGGTGCTGATCGTGGGCACTTGGGCGGTCATCGCCGGCCTAGTCGAGATCGCCGTCGCCTTCCAGGTCGGCGAGCAGGCCGGGGCGCGAGTCATGTTCATTCTGGGCGGGCTGGTCTCGCTCGCGTTCGGCGCGGTGCTGTGCGCCCACCCGGGCGTCGGCGCGATTACCCTGGCGCTGCTGTTCGGCCTGTTCAACCTGGTATACGGCACCTGGGCGCTGATGCGCGGCATCGAAGTGCGCCGCACCTCCAAGACCCCGCGCTCCCGGGTCAAGGAAGCCGAGTCGGCCCACGTCAAGCCCGGCCTGGTGCACAGCTCATTCGGGCGGCCGACTCACCAGTGAAATCGGCTGAGGACGGAACCAGGAGTCGCGCGAAGGAGAGCGCGCTGATGGGAGGACCTGGCGGTGGCTGCTGGCCGTGGCGCTACCGCTGGTCCTCGCTTCTTGACCGGGGGGCGAGTCGCACCCGAAAGCGATGGCTTCCTAGGTGAGTTTCCGGTCGAATGTCCGGCGGTCTCCCGCGAATAGGGATCACCGCGGCCCACTGCCTGCAGCCACGGGCAGTAGGCCTGTCATATAGAATCAATCTTGTGACAATCTATCATTACTGAGATCGATGCGTGGAGCGGGAGCCCGGGCAAGGATCAGCAAGCGTCGGCCACGGGTTAGCTATGACTAGGAAGCGCGGTCGCCAATGCGACGGGCGCGGCGGGTAGGAGATGCAGTGATGGCAGAGCCGACATCGGAAGTCACGGCGCCGAACGCACCGCGGGCTTCGCGGCTGGACCGGCGCAAGGCCCGCACCCGGCAGGCCCTCATCGACGCCGCGGTGCGCCTGATCGCCGAGGGCCGCGGGGACCGGGCGAGCATCCAGGAGATCACCGACGCGGCCGACATCGGCTTCGGGTCGTTCTACAACCACTTCGACAGCAAGGAGCAGCTGTTCCAGACCGCCTCCGAAGAGGTGCTGGAACGCTGGGGGCAGATGATCGACCGCGCCACCGCCGGTATCGCCGACCCGGCGGAGCGGTTCGCCGTGGGGATGCGGATCTCCGGGCGGCTCGGCTGGACCCATCCCGACATCGCCGGGTTCCTCACCGGCGCCGGCCTGGACGCCCTGGACATCCCGGTCGGCCTGGCACCTCGCGCCCTGCGGGACATCGAGGCGGGACAGGCCGCGGGCCGGTTCACCGTTCCTGATGCCGGGATCGCGCTGAGCGCCGTGGCCGGCGGCCTGCTCGGGCTGCTGCGGATATGCCAGCGCCACCCCGAAGGCGTCGACGAAGCGTCCGTTGATCAGCTCGCCGAGGCCGAGTTGCGCCTGCTGGGCGTCCCCGCCCCTGAAGCCGCCCGCCTCGTCGCCCCTCCACTCCCCTCCATTGAGGCCTGGTGACAAGTCGGGACGCTGCCATCAGCCGCGCGCCCGTCAGCAGCCCCGAGTGGCATGGACCTCGCTCCCACCGATGACGCGAAGGAGCCGAGTGCACCTGTTCCCAAGTGCGCCAGGAATTGGCGTTCTTGCGTACTCCTTGCTTTGCGGCCGACCTTGGGCCAGCACAAGAGCCGAAGCCATCAGCGTCCGGGACGAGCGGCACTGTCGATTCGGCCGGGCCTGGATTGTAGTGTGGGGTCTCTAACGTTCAGCAATCACCTCCTCACGGAGAGGAGTCAGACAGATGGGCAAGACCAAGGATGTCCGTACGGCGGTCGAAGCCGAGCTCGGCTTCGACCCGCTGGTCGACTCCGCGGATATCAAAGTCATGAACATGCGCGGAGACGTGACACTCGCCGGCACGGTGCCGAGCTACCCGCAGTATGTGGAGGCGGCGGCCGCCGCGAGGAGGGTCGCCGGGGTGAGCGGGGTGCACAACAACCTGATGGTGGTGCTCCCGGACAGGGACTACCGCGATGAGGTGCAGCTGATCACCGCGGCCAACAACGCGCTCGCCCAGAACATCACCGTGCCCGATGGGGTGGAGGCGGTCGCGGCCGATGGCAACATCATCCTGACCGGGACCGTGTCCTATCTCACCGAGCGCGCTGCCGCCGAGGCGGCCGTCTCCGGCCTGGTCGGCGTCCGCAACGTGGAGAACGACATCGACATCAGCTACGTCATCGATGCCGTCGACGTCGACCTGCACGTTCAGGAGGCGCTGGACCGCTCCGCGCTGGTACCCGACGACAGCGACGTGAAATCAGCCACCAAGGACAATGTGATCACGCTGACCGGCCACGTCCATACCTGGGCCGAACACGACGCCGTGGTCGGCACCGCGTGGATGGCCCTGGGGGTCCTCGACGTTCGCGACGAACTCCAGATCACCAGCTCTGGGTAGCGCCGGCCGGGCCCTGGCCGGGCGCGGTAGCACGTGATGACGTTGCCGGGCGGCCTCGTTCGGAAGGGGTACGTCAGAGGCTGTCTGTCCTGCCGGGGTACGGCGGCCCTGCTGGCGCATGCTGGGACTGGATGTCCTGAGCCCGTACGCGAGGGCGCAGGCCCTGCCGTTCGTAGGGAAGATCCGGCAGATTTAGCCGAACAGGCCGGAGATGAGGTTGACCGAGCCCGCGACGATGACCACGCCGAACACATAGGACAAGAGGGCGTGAGCGAGCGCGGTGTTGCGGACCCGGGGGTTGCGCAGGGTCGTGTCAGACACCTGGTAGCACATGCCGATAGTGAACGCCACGTAGGCGAAGTCGCGGTAGCTGGGATGCTGCTGGTCGTCTTCGGTGCCGAACGCGATGCCGACTGGCTTGGACCGGAAGTATTGGTCTGCGTAGCGCAGGGTGAAGACGGTATTGATCACGGTCCACGACAACACGACGGTCAGCACGGCGACGCCGATCAGCCCTACCCGCGGTGCACCGTTTTCCCTCCCCGCTAGGTGCAGCGCGTACCCGGCCCCCAGAAGGCTAGCGACGCTAGCCCCGACCAGCAGCACCCTGGCAGCGCCTTCTGTCTCGTCTTCGCGGGCAGCCAGCACCGGCGCGAGTGCGCTGTCGGCCCGGATGATGATCGGCCAGATGGTCAGGAGGATGGCGAGCGCGGTAACGTTCCAGCCCGCGACCAGTGCCAGCCCCCACGTCACGAACGGCAGGACGACAACGGTGACGATCAGCCCGGCGATGAACACCACGATCGCACGCCGCATGGCGGGGGCATGCCAGCCAAGCCACCGGTGGTACAAGGTGGTTCCGGGGACGCCAGTCATAGTCTGAGTTTTCATAGGTAGCGGTCTCGGCCGTTCCATCTGGCCGGGCCAGTCCTGACACGGCGCAGAGTCCGAGAGCCGACCGCCGTTCGCCGGGCCGCGTCAGCTACCTACGCTTGTCGCCTAGCTCGAAGGTGACGCGGCGGCCCGCGCGTCGGCCCAGGTGCGGGCGTCTATCGCATCGAGGAGAGCCAGCTGTGCCTGGTCGACCGCCCACGAGGCGTAATCCAGCGCATCGGAGGCGTCCGCCTCCGCGTCCTCGGCCTGTCGTTCGGCTCGTTTCACGTCACGCTGGTCGCGCTGGCGGCCGATGCGGTCCTGCAGAGCCTGCATCTTCGCCGCCGCATCGGCTTGCATCGACTTCCACTGACTCTGCGTCCGCCCGGCAGCCTGACCGGCTTTCTCCGTGACCGCACTCTGACGGGCAGCGATGTCGGCCTTGGCCTGGCTGATACGCGCCTGAACCTGCTCATTCGTTTCGTGCCGGGCCTCGTCAGCGGAGCTCTTCAATTCCGCTGCCCGCGCTTGCACGGCGTCTACCTGCTCAGAAATGCTCATGATCCCCCCAGGAGCCAGCTGAGAGCGGTAACCAGCATGACTGGCAGTCACCCTCGCCTCTGGCCACCATGTAACCGCAGCGGTACCGGGTCAAACATCAGGACCAGCACGCCCCGGCCATCGGCCTCCCATCAGGTTCGCCGTAGTGCCGCAGGACCTCCCTCTCGCGGAGTCCGGCCAGCCTCGGGGCCGGGCCGAAGGCCGTCCCGTACAGGTCGCTGTCAGCCGAGTCGCTCGGGGCCGCGATCAGCGACGCCGTCCGCCGTGACTCCTACCGCAGCCGGGCCCAGGCCATAGCGAAGCAACTGGCAACCGAAGACGACGCCCTTTCGGGGCAGATGAGCCGGGCTGCCGAATGCGGCCGTGCAGGGAATCAAGAGCGGCGCCTGGCGGCGCGGCGGCCGGCCCTCAATGATCCCTCCTACCGCTTCGGAGTTCTGCCGTTGTCACGGCGCCAGTGACCAGAGTGCGTCCATCGGCAGCGCTTTGATCCTGCCGCCGTAAGAGAGGGTCTGCTGGCCGGTATAGAGGACATAGCCCGCGACGAACTTGTCGCCGAGGTGGCTCGCCAGGTTCCGCAGGCCCGCGAGGTCCTCAGTTCGGACGGTCGCGCCTGCCTTGACCTCGACCGCTATGACCCGGCCATCGGGTGTCTCGATCACGGCGTCAACCTCGAGCTTGTCCTTCGTCCGGTAGTGGTACAGGCGGGCGCGTTGGTCCGCCCAGGTCAACTGCCGCGCCAATTCCATGGCAACGAAATTCTCCAGGACCGGCCCGGCGGCGCCGTCCGGCTCGTCGAGCCGGGCTGCGTCCTGGCCGATGAGGTGGCAGACGATCCCGCTGTCGACGAAGGCCAGCTTCGGGGTGCCGATGGCCCTGGCGGTCTGGCCGCTCGACCAGGCCGGGATGGGCTTGATGAGAAACACCGTTGCCAGGAGCTCGAGGTAGCGCACCAGGGTCGTCCGCGGGATTCCCGCCTGTCCCGCGAGGGTGCCTGGGACGAGCAGTCCGCTTACCCGCCCCGCCAGAAGGGACAGCAGCCTGAGCATGTCGCCCTGCCGCTCGATGCTGCTGATCTCAAGAACGTCTCGCTCGATGAGCGTGGATAGGTAGGAGGAGAAGAAGGCTCCCCGGCGCCTGGGGGTGCGGCGGACCGCCTCCGGAAAGCCGCCGACAACAGCCAGTTCCAGGTAGTCGCGCTTGCGCATCCGCGACGAATGCTCGACGGCGGCGCCGTGCCGGAAGGCCGCGTCGACGAACAGGTCGGGCCCGCCCTTGATCTCCCCCTGGGAGAACGGCCAGAGCTCGATGACCTCCATGCGACCCGGCAGCGCATCCGGAAGACTGCGCAGAGCGAGGATCCGGGAGGACCCGGTCAGGAGAAAGCGTCCCGGTCGCGGGTCCAGGTCGACCAGGACCTTGATCGCTCTCAGCAGCTCAGGCGCGAGCTGGATCTCGTCGATGACCATGAGCCCGTCGTGCTCGACGAACCCTGCCGGGTCGTCCTGGGCGGCCCGCAGTGTGGCAGCGTCATCGAGGAGGCGCACAACGGTCCCGGGCCGACCATCGGCCGCCAATCTTGTAAGAGTGCTCTTGCCGGCTTGACGGGCACCATTGACAAGCACCACACGAGTGTCCTCGAGCGCCTCGGAGACGATGCTCTGCGCATGACGGGGAACCAGGTCAGACATGTTAGCCACATATCAAGTGTGCCTCAAGAACATGACAGCAGTGGTCACTTGGACGGCCGCATCGTGGTTATTTGGACGGTACATCCATGGTCACCTGGACGGTCAGATGATGGTCGTCTAGTCGGCCGGAGCTCACAGTGCCGGGCTGCCAGCCCTCCATACGAGGCGGAACCAGTCCCCATCAGCGCATAGCCGCAGGTCAGAGAAAATATTCGAGTCACCCGTCAGCGGCCCCCGCCTGCGCGCCGCCGCGGCACGGAGCTTTGACCAATAAGAATCCCTCATCGCCGCGCCTCCGGGCCGACGGCTGGCCAGAGGGCCCCGACTGGCACGAAGGCAAAGCCGACCGCGACCGCAAGATCCGCGCCCACGTCGATCAACTCCGGGCCATGGGCCTCGACGTCCCCATCACCCCAGCCGCTTAAAAACCTAAAACCCCGCTGACCAGGCCCGTTCCCCAAGCGCCAAGGGCCCTCAAACCAAGCCGCGTTTGGTTCCTAATTCTCACGGTCAGCAGCGGGTCGCGGGTTCGAATCCTGCCGGGCGCACCAGGTCAGTAGCTGTTTGGTCCTTCGAACGCGCACGATGTTGCCTGGCAGCCAAACGAGACATCCGGCAGCGGCCCGACCGCAGGAGGCTGGCTGCTGGACCACTTCGCCTGGGGCTCGATCTTCTTGGTCAACGTCCCCATCGTGGTGGTGGCGCTGATCAGCGGCCGGTTCCTGATCCCGGTCTCCAAGGCCCCGCAACCGCGCCGGTTCGACCCGGCCGGCATCGGACTCGGCATCCTGGCCTGCGCCGGGCTGACCTACACGGTCATCGAGGCGGGCTCGGCCGGCTGGACCTGCGCGGACACCCTGATCCGGGCGGCGCTGAGCGTGATCTTGATAGCCGCCTTCATTGGATGGGAACAGCACACCGAGCACCCCATGGTCCCGCTCGCCATCTTCCGCAACCCACGGTTTTCCGCCGCCGCCGGCGCCATCATGGTCTTGTTCTTCGGACTGGCCGGCATGACGTTCATCCTCACCCAGGTGTACCAGTTCGTGCTCGGCTATTCTCCGCTGGGCGCTGGCGTCCTCTCGTTGCCCTCGGCGCTGGCCATGATCGTCGGGCCGCTGCTGGGAACCCGGCTAGTCGCCAGGTTTGGGCCTCGCACCGTCATCACGGCCGGGCTGCTCCTGGCCGCCGCGGGCCTCGGTTACTTCCTCACCTCCAGCGGCGGGTCCTCCTACCCGCACTACCTGATCACCGCGGTCCCGACCGCCTTGGGGATCGGCCTCACCATGGGCAACGCCAACGCAACGATCATGTCGACGCTGGCTCCGGCCCAGGTCGGCGTCGGCGCTGCCATCAACAACACCACCCGAACCCTCGGCACTGTCCTAGGCGTCGCGGTGATCGGCAGCATCACCGCCGCCTCCTATACCAGCCGCCTGGCCCACCAGCCCAAGCTGCCCGAGGCCGCCAAGCAATCCATCGGCGCGGCCGCCGCCCTCACCCGGCGCATCCCGGCCGCCGACGCCAACGCCTTCCACGCCACCATCGCCAACGCTTTCGTCCACGGCGCGGCGGTCGGCCTCGCCATCCCGGCTTGCGCCGTGCTCCTGACCGCCATCGCCATCTACCGCTACCTGCCCCGGCACTGACCGCCCTTCAAGCGGACGCCGCGCAACCGGGTGGAATGCGCGCTGCGCGTGAAGTGAGGCTCTGATGAGTCACCTGCTTCTCCCCTATGCGGGGACGGCGTCTTCTAGCAGCGCGGCTGTCAGCCCTTGATGCCGCCGGAGATCAGGTCGATGCGCCAGAAGCGCTGGAGCGAGAGGAACAGTATCGCCAGGGGGACGATGGCGAGGAAGACCCCGCCGACGACCAGCGACCACTGGTTGGGCTGCCCGCCGGTCGGCATCAGCATGCCGTACAGGCCGAGGGTGAGCGGGTACAGGTTGCTGCTTGTGAGCATCACGAACGGGAGCAGGAAGTTGTTCCAGATCCCGATGAACTGCAGCAGCAGCACGGTGGTGAGGGCGGGCAGCATCAACCGCGAGCCGACCGACCAGAAGATCCGCCACTCGCTGCCGCCGTCGATGCGGACCGCCTCCATGATCTCGTCAGGAACCGCCGCCTCGGCGTAGATCTTGCACAGGTAGATGGCGAACGGGCTGATCAGCTGGGGCAGCAGGACGCTCTCGTAGCTGTTGGTCATGTGGAACTTCGCCAGCAGCAGGTACTGCGGCACGGCCAGCAGCACCTGCGGGAGCAGGATGGCGGCGGTGATGATGCGGAAGATCGCCCTGCTGCCGGCGAACCGGTACTTGCCGAGCGCGTACCCGGCCATCCCGGCGAATACGGTGGACACGATCCCGCCGCCGACTGCGTAGATCACCGAGTTAAGCCACCAGCGCAGGAAGATCTCGTGGTTGTAGGTGACGATCCCTGACATGTTGGTCCAGAACGCGCCGGTGAAGGACGGCACGTAGGGCGCGGTCGAGAAGAGCTGGGCGTTGGTCTTGGTGGCGGCGACCAGAATCCAGAGCGCAGGCAGGATGCAGTAGAGGCCGCCGATGATCAAGATCGTGGTGGCGGTCCAGTTGGTCCGGCCCTTGCGCGGCTGCCGTCCGGCCGACGGCGCGATGATTCCCGGCTCACGGCGGGCGGTAACGGTTGTCATCTGGTCTGCCTCCGAAACAGCCGGGTCGCGACGGCGCCCGCGCCGACGGTGAACGCCACGGTCATCACCAGCAAGCTGAACGCGCTGGCGGCGCCGCCGTAGATGTTGTTATTGATGAACGCGTCGGAGTACACCCGCATCAGCGGCACCCAGGTCGAGGTGATCGCGTTGGTCAGCGGCTTGAGCGTGGTCGGCTCGTTGAACAGCTGCAGCGCGCCGATGACGCTGAACAGGGTGATCATCGCGATCGCGGGGGCGATCTGCGGCAGCTTGATGTGCAGCGCGATCTGGCGCTCGGAGGCGCCGTCGATCTCGGCCGCCTGCCGGACGTCGCGCGGCAGCGCCCGCAGGGTGGTGTAGAGCACGACCGTGTTGAACCCGACCACTCCCCAGACCGCGACGTTGGCCACGGTGAAGAAGATCAGGTTGTTGCCGAAGTAGTTGATGGTCGAACCGCCGATCGGGCTGGTTCCCGGCAGGTAGAGGAAGCCCCACAGCATCGAGGCGATGACGCCGGGCACCGCGTAGGGCAGGAAGATGGCCAGCCGGGCCACGCCCGTCAGCCGGGCCGAGTTGGCGTCCAGGCACAGCGCGAACAACGTCGCCAGGATCACCGTGGACGGCACCCCGATGCCCGCGATGAGCAGCATCCGGATCAGGCTGTGCCAGAACTCGGGGTCGCCGAAGGTGCTCGCGTAGTTGCTGAAGCCGGCGAACACCTGGGTCGAGGAGGTGCCGAGGAGTCCTCCGGTGATCCGCAGCTTCATCAGGCTCAGGTAGAACGCGTAGCCAGGCCGGGCCGAACGTGAACACCGCGAGCAGCAGCAGAGCCGGCAGCACGAACAGCACCGGCAGCTTGCTTGATTGTTTTCTCCTGCCAGCGATCGCCATCGTCGCTGCCTTTCTGTGTGTGGCGCCGGCCGCGGCGGGGTCACTCCCCCGCCGCGGCCGGGCGCCGATAACGGAACTAGCCGGCGACTTGGAATCCGGTGCTCTTCATGCTCGACACGGTGGTGTTCTGCACCGTGGTGAGCGCGGAGGCGAACGAGTTGTGGTTCTGCAGCGCTGACGCGAAGGCGTCGGAGTAGGCGCTGAAGGTGACCGACGCGTTCGGTCCCCAGATCTGGAAGTTCCTGACGCCCTGGGCGACCGACGCCATCAGCGTGTTGTAGCCGGGCTGGGTCGACATGAACGCGGGCGGGGTCGACAGCGCGGGCGAGGTCCGGGCGAACGTCGCCGCCGGGAACACGGCCACGTTCTGGATCAGCAGGTTGAGTCCCTCCTGGCTGTTGTTCATCCAGTTGATGAACTCGGCCGCCTGCTGCGGGTGCTTGGAGTTGGCGGTCACCACCTCAGCCTCGCCGCCCCAGGTGCCGACCGTGGTGTCTCCGGCGGTCCAGGCCGGGAGGGCGGCCGCAGCCCACTTGCCGGCCGTGCTCGGCGCGATCGTGGGGAACTGGTTGGGCGCCCACTGGGCCGACACCCAGCCGACGATGTTCCCCTGGTTCATGTCGGTCAGCCACTGGGTCGACCAGCTCGGTTCCGGGCTGATCACCCCGCTGTTGACCAGGCCCTGCCAGTAGCTCGCCACCTTCTGGGTGGCGGGGTCGTCGATCGCCACCGTCCAGGTGGTGCCGCTGGCCGTCCACCAGTTGGCCCCGGCCTGCTGGGCGAGGCCGGCGAACCACTCAGGGTCGGCGGCGTCGAAGTTGCCCAGGTACTCCTTCGGGTTGGCCTTGTGGATCTTGGCCGCGTCGGCCGCGTACTGCGCCCACGTCGTCGGGGCGGACAGCCCGAGCTTGGCGAACACGTCCTTGCGGTAGAAGAACACCATCGGGCAGATGTTCTGCGGCACGCCGTAGGTCGAGCCCTGGAAGTTCACCAGGTTCATGATCTGCGAGCTGTACGCCGACGACAGGTTCGGCAGGTATTTGTTGAGCGGGACGACCACCTTGTTGGCGACCATCTCGGGCAGCGCCTGGTACTCGATCTCGGAGATGTCGGGGTTGGTCCCGGCGCTGTTGTCCGTGATCAGCTTGTTGTACAGGGTGTAACCGGTGCCGGACGGCTTGATCAGCTGCACCTGGATGGTCGGGTGCTCCTTGTTCCACTGCGCGACGACGGCCGGCATGCCGTTGTCCCAGTCCGTGATCGTCAGGTGCACCACCCCGCCCGCGCTGGACGAGGAGGCCGACGAGGACGCCGTCGTCGACGACGAGCTTGAACTGCAGGCGGCCAAGGCCAGAGCGGAGGCGGCGAGCACGCCCGCCGCGGCGAGGCCGGGTCTGGAAAAACCTCTCAACTTATGCTCTCCCTTTGATTGTTCACTGATCCGGTGATTGAGATTCAGCCCAGGCCGGGTACGGGACGTCCGTCGTCTGGACGCCGATCCACTGCCGTCGGGTAAAGGCCCGTTGCTGGCCTTCGCCCCCGTGCCTGGCGTAGCCATCATTGACGTGCACTTCATTGCTGGTGGCGGCCCAGCCCGGCTGGGCCCGCCTGGCCGCGGCCACGGCCTGGTCCACCTGCTCGGGCGAGCAGTTCGTGTACCGCCGAACGGGACGCCGGCCGCCTTGTCGAGGACCGGGATCCAGTCCGCGCTGGCGGGCTGGAAGTCGCCGTCGGTGTACGCGAGCACCTCGTAATCGGAGTGGTTGACGTGGTCGCGGAACCGGGAGCCACTGGATGCGGCATCCGACCGGGCCGAGCGCAGGGCTGCCGAACTCATGCGGCCGCCTCCTCTCCTGCAGTGTGGGTGGACGTTGGTTGGCCGCCGGGCTAAGCCGTCATAGCCTGGGATTGACCGCTGACCGGGAACCTCGGCGGCCGGCCGACCGCGAGCTGTTCGATTTCTCGCACCGCGCTCTCGCCCAGCCGGTGCAGTTCGTTTCCGAGCGAGCCCGCCACGTGCGGGGTCAGGATGACCCCGGGCAGCGTGCGGAGCGGATGTCCGGCCGGCAGCGGCTCGGGCTCGGTGACGTCGAGCACCGCCCGCAGGCCGTTGGCGCGCACGGCGGCGACCAGGGCGTCGTGGTCGACGATGGCGCCCCGAGCGGTGTTGATGAGGACCGATGCCGGTCTCATCAGCCCAAGCTCGCGGCGGCCGACCAGGCCGACCGTCTCCGGCAGCAGCGGCGCGTGGACGCTCACGATCGAGCTGCGCCGCAGCAGGTCGTCAAGCTCGACCAGGCGGGCGCGGGCGAGGACCGGGTCGTCGTCGCGGACGTAGGGGTCGTAGAGCAGGACGTCGAAGTCGAACGACCCGAGCAGCTCGATTACCCGGCGGCCGACCCTGGACGCTCCCAGTATCCCCACCGTCCGGCCGTAGTTGCCGATGTCGACGCGGTCGTCGGCGGCGAAGCCGGGGTCGCGGGCGTAGGCGACGGTCAGCTCGGGCACCGCTTTGCCCTCGTTCAGGATCGCCGCCAGCGTGTACTCGGCGACCGGATAGGCGTTGGCGTCGGCGGCGGAGGTGACCAGGATGCCGCGCGACCACACGTCCGGTCCGACGTGCGACTTGACCGTTCCCGCGGCGTGCAGCACCGCCCGAAGCCGCGGCATGGCGTCCAGCTCGGCCGGGCCAAGTTCCGGGCAGCCCCAGCCGGTGATCAGCACGTCGAGCGCCGCCAGCAGGGCCGGCTGAGCGCGCGAGAAATCGCTGATCGTCACGTCCTCGTCGAGGTCGGCGACGGCATGAATGCGCTCCAGTTGGGCGGGGCCGAACAGCCGCGGCGCAAGGCCTGGCCGCATAGCGAACGCGGCCCTGAGCCGGTCGGGAAAGCGCATTCCCACATGGTACGAGCCTTGGTTAAAGTCGTCAAGAAGTGAGAAATACATGGATAATCGCAGGTAGAAGCGTTACCGTAGCTAGTTTTCGGCACCTGAACGGTGGTCTACAGCCGTTCGCTTACGAACGGATCTCGGAGATATATCTGGAAAGTAGCGGAAACTCAGGAAAACCTAGGGCCGGATCGCCGGGCGGCCTGATCGCCGCGCGCCCCGCTGCTCACGAGACGGCAGGCCAGATGACGAGGCGGCAGGCCAGAGCCGCGTGGATGGTCTTCACGGCTGCCACGGTAGGGGTGTATCCTCTCAGCCGTCAGGGAAAGTGCTTTCCCACGCCTCGGCTTCGCCCGGAGACTGGCGCACGACGACACTCACGGACGGGCGATGGATACGCGACAGACTGGCGATGGACACGCGGCCAACACCGGGCCGGACGGGCAGCCAGCGGCCGTTGCTGACCCCGGACCGACTGGGCAGCGGCTACGCGGCCGGTCCAGGCGCCCGAGCGGCACCCACGACAGCCGGGACGGGCGGGCGACGCTGCGGGACGTCGCCGACCGGGCCGGCGTGTCGATGACGACCGCGTCCCGGGTGGTCAACGAGGGCGCCCGCAAGGTCGGCCCGGAGATGGCCGAGCGGGTCAACCGCGCGGTGACCGAGCTCGGTTATCAGGCCAACCTCCAGGCCAGGGCCGTCGCCAGCGGCCACACGAGCATGATCGGCGTCATGGTGCGCGACATCGACGATCCCTACTTCTCCTCGATCGCGGCCGGCCTGATGGAGGCGACCGACACCCACCAGCTGCTTGTCTGCATCTCGTCGACGTCATCGGGCGAGCAGGGCGAGCGAGAGTACGTCGCGCTGATGCGCGCCCAGTGGGCACGCGCGGTGGTCCTGATCGGCAGCCGATCGCACAACACGGCGGCCCGCGAGGCGCTGCGAGCGGAGGTCAGCGCGTTCACCGCCTCCGGCGGCCGGGTTTCCTGCATCGGACAGGACCTGCTCGGCGTCGACACGATCATGCCGGAAAACGCGGCCGGCGCGGAGGCGCTTGCGCACGCGCTGGCCGCGCTCGGACATCGCAGCTTCGCCATCCTGGCCGGGCCGCGCGAGCTGATCACCGCGCGCGACCGGGTCGCCGGATTCCTGGCCGGGCTGCGCTCCTGGTCGGTCGATGTCGACCCGCGCTGGCTGATCGAGGGAGCGTTCACCCGGGACGGCGGGTACGAGGCGATGAGCGCCGTACTTGCGGCCGGCGGCGAGCGGCCGGACTGCGTGTTCGCGGTGAACGACGTGATGGCCGTCGGCGCGCTGGCGCGGCTGCGGGCAGCCGGCATCTCGGTGCCGTCCGACATCGCCCTGGCGGGCTTCGACGACATCCTCACCCTCCGGGACGTGTACCCGCCGCTGACCACGGTCCGGCTGCCGCTCAAGCACATGGGCGAGATGGCCGCCAGCCTGGTCCTCGGCGACGCCAGCCCGGCCCGGCCGCGGATCATCCCGGTCCCGGGCGAGGTCATCTTGCGTCAGAGCACACTACCCAGAGGCCCAGGGAGGCCGCGATGACCACACCGCTGCTTGTCTACACCCGCACGACCGGATACCGGCACGACTCGATCCCGGCCGGCGTGGCTGCGCTGCGCAGTCTTGACGGCTATACGGTCGACGCGACCGAGGACCCGGCCGCGTTCCGGCCGGACCTGCTCAGCTCCTACGCGGCGGTGGTCTTCGTGTCCACCAGCGAAGACATCCTCGACGAGGCCGGCCGGGACGCGCTCAAGGGATATGTGACCGCCGGCGGTTCCTGGCTCGGGATCCACTGCGCGGCCGCCTCCGAGTACCACTGGCCCTGGTTCGGCGAGCTGGTCGGCGCCTGGTTCGACGAGCACCCGGAGATACAGGACGGCACGATCGTGGTCGAGGATCACGACCACCCGTCCACCAGGCACCTCGGCCCGACCTGGGCCTGGCGCGACGAGTGGTACAACTTCCGTACCAATCCCCGCCCGGATGTGCGCGTCCTGCTCACGGCGGACGAGGCGAGCTACGACGGCGGCACGATGGGCGCCGACCACCCGCTCGCCTGGTGTCATGACCGTCTCGGCGGCCGGAGCTTCTACACCGCGCTCGGGCACATCAGCAAGGCGTACGCCGACGCCGCGTTCCTTGCGCACCTGGGCGGCGCCCTCGCCTGGCTCACCGCGTAGCCCGCTTTCACGTCGAACCGAGAGGAACCCAAGATCAATCATGGGCAAGCTCGAAGGCAAGGTCGCCTTCATCACCGGCGCCGCCCGCGGTCAAGGCCGCAGCCACGCCGTCCGGCTCGCGCAGGAGGGCGCGGACATCATCGCAGTTGACATCTGCCGTCAGATCGACAGCGTGGCCTACCCGTTGGCCACACCGGAAGACCTGGCAGAGACGGTCAGGGAGGTGGAGGCGCTCGATCGGCGGATCTTCGCCAGGCAGGCCGACGTCCGCGACGAACCGCAGCTCAAGCACGTCTTCGAGCGGGGGGTGGCCGAGCTCGGGCCGGTCGACATCGTGCTCGCGAACGCCGGCATCGCGCCGATGTCGCGCTCCGAGCCGCACAGCGCCTGGCAGGACGTCATCGACGTCAACCTCACCGGCGTGTTCAACACCGTCGAGATCGCCATCCCGTCGATGAAAGAGCGCGGTGCCGGCGGCGCGATCGTGCTGACCAGCTCTACGGCCGGCATCACCGGCATCGGCGGCCCCACCCGCGGTGGCCTTGGCTACACCGCCGCCAAGCACGGCGTGGTCGGGCTCATGCGCTCCTACGCCAACACGCTCGCCCCGTACAGCATCCGGGTCAACACCGTGCACCCGACCGGGGTGAACACCCCCATGATCGTTAACGACGCGATGGCGGAGTTCCTGGCGGCGGACCCGCAGATGTCCAACGAGGTGGCCAACGCTCTCCCGGTCTACATGGTCGAGCCGGTCGACATCTCTAACGCGATCGCGTGGCTGGTCTCCGACGAGGCGCGCTACGTCACCGGGGTGACCCTTCCGGTCGACGCCGGCTTCACCGTCAAGAAGTAAGGGCAGGTTTTCCTGTCAGTCGACGACGAGCGGCCGCGGGGCCAGGGCGGACCGGTCGAGGGTCGCCCAGACTCCGCGGACCCGGTGACGGCGCGCTCAAGCACCTCGGCGGACTGGCTGTAGGGCCGCCGCAGGCAACGCTCAAGGGTTCCGTCGGGGCCGAATCGCAAGGCAGGGACAAGCTGGACGCCGGCGGCCGCGCGAGCACGCTCAGCGGCGTGGACAACGGCACGTCGAGCTCGGCCCAGAGCGAGGGGCCGCCCTGCGGCGCGTCTGAACCGCCAGCCGGGCAGGTCGCGGGCCAGCGCCGCCAGCAGCGCGTCGACTGGGGCCGAACCTCGGCGACCCGGGCGGCGGCGAGCTCGTCCAGGCGTCCCGTCAGTTCGACCGCGACCAGCTGGTCAAGCAGCGCCCCGCCCATCTCGGTGACGGCAGGCAGGGCGGCCACCCGCTGGACGTGGTCGGCCTGGGCCCGGATCCAGCCGATCCGCGGCCCGCCCCGCACCACCTCGGACGGCGACCCGATCGTGATCGCGGAGGGGTCGATCGACGCGGCCGGCGTGGCTGGGCCTGGGCAGCCGAGGTCGATCCTCAAGCAGGTCAGCTAGGCGGATGAGGTGATCACGGCGTCGCGCTTCCCTACTCCGCGACCCCGCCTGTTCTCCCTGCGCAGCTCGGCCAACTCCCGGCCCTCGTCGCTGGTCAGCCCGCGGGCGTCGCCAACAGCCACAGTTCCCAGGCGACACCAGGCCACAGCCAGCTTGTATAGGTCCAGCTGGACGGCTCATTGAGCGACACCGGGCAACCCGCCCCGACGGTTAGACGGTGCCTTCACAGCAGCGGGTCGCGGGTTCGAATCCTGCCGGGCGCACTTTGTTCTGGGTCTTGGGCGTATCGCCTGGACTTCTCAACATCAAGGCGACCCTAGCATTCCTACCAAACTGGTCGGCTATCGCCTGCCAGGCGCCGGGGGCACGTCGAGGACACGGTCTCCTGGGACGCCTCGCGACTGGCTGGCGCGTGGGCGTCGACGGGCTTTCGGCGCGGACCGTGACCTTATCGAGCCCTCCCGGTTCCCCTCTCGGCCGAATGTCGTTGGCACTCCCCGACCGATGGCCTCGTGGTCAGTCAATGACATCCGCGACCGAATACGCGCGGGCGGGGAATCCGGGTTCTACCGCTCCGGTCCGGGTCCAGAACAGCAGCTGGACTTCGGCTGCGGGTTCTGGCGCGAAACTGATCTTGCGCTGCAATTCGAGCACGTCACGGCTGGTCAGCGGCGCCTTCTGCCAGCGGCACTCCCCCAGCATGCCTGTCCTGTCTGCGGAGATTCCGAGCACATCGATCTCCACGGTCTCGTCCCGCCACCAGCGGCCGATGATCATGTCGCTGGGGAATTCGCCGGCGCGGGCGAGCAATGCGGCGTGGTCACGGCACGCGCTCTCGAATACCCGGGCCACGTGCTGGTCAAGGCGCGCGGCCGTCCGCTGGCGGACGGCCGCCCCCTGGCCGCCTTCAATGAGGTCCACGTCATCGCGGAGCACGCCGAACCAGAAGGCCAGGTACGTGTCGGCGATCTCGTACAGGGGATCTGCGGCGACGCTCCCGACGGGGACCGTGCGGCGCACGTAGCCGGCGCGACGCAGGCGCTCCAGGGTGTAATCGATCCGCTGCTGCGCCCGTCCCGCGATGCGGGACCGGCGGCGAGCGCCGAATCCGATCGCCGCGAGCACTCGCTCGTATCCCCCGCGCCAGTCCAGGTCCTCGCCGATGATGTCAAGGGCGTCACGGACCAGGAGTCCGGCCGGCTGATAAGCGAGCCGGCGCAGATTCGTCTCGACATCAGCCGCCTGGTCCCATTGATCGAGGTGGAGTGGGTACCCGCCGCACACGGCGTAGGCAGTGAGGAAGTCGGCGGCGGGGATGTCCGGCAGGAATGCCCGCGCCTGCCGCGCCGCGAACGGGTCCAGGCGCAGCTCAAGCGCCGCCCGGCGGTGCAGTCCGCCCTGCGCGCCGAGCATCTCTTCCATAACACTCACGGCGGAGCCGGTAAGCACAAGCATCACCTGCTGATCCCGGACCCGGTTTTCCCACACGGCCGAGACCAAGTCCGCGAAATCGGGCTGAGACGCCAGCAGCCGCGGGGCTTCATCGATCACGACCAGCAACGGCGCCGCCTCGGCAAGCCGCACTAGGAACCGAAGAGCCGACTCCCAGTCCTGGAAAGGCGCCGCGAGCAG
Source organism: uncultured Actinomycetota bacterium (assembly GCA_963836195.1). GTDB lineage: Bacteria > Actinomycetota > Actinomycetes > Streptosporangiales > Streptosporangiaceae > Trebonia. The sequence continues at coordinate 76,295 of CAWIIX010000016.1, forward strand.
ATCCTCGACTTCGTCGCCGAGCTGCTCGCGGATCCGGTCGGTCAACCGTGCCAGCTGACGCTCGTTACTGTCCTGGCGGGTAGCCGTGAAGTAAACCACCCGCTTGGCCGAAGCGAAACCAGACAGCAGGAACGTCTTACCGACCCGCCGACGCCCCCACACCACGGCGAGCTGAGGCACCCCCTCCTTTGCCCGCGCCCACGAACCCTCAAGGTCGGCGAGTTCTTGATCACGACCGATGAGCTCAACCATGCCTTCATAGTACATAGAATTTGCACTACAACGAGTTCGTACTACAAACGGTTTGTATTACGTCTGCCGGAGGCGACGATTCTCGACCATCTGGGCATGGCGCCTCAACGTGGAACTCGTACAGGACCGGAGTGACAGCGCCAGGTTCGGACCGGTGCGTACTGCTCAATGGTAACTTGCCCACGTCCATACTCGACTGCAGATGACCATAGCGATGGCTTGTCTCTATGGCAGGGAACGCAGGGCCTGGGGTGGACCCCTTGACCCCCGCTCGCAGGATCGGCTACCACGACGACCCGGACGCCCCGAGGGCCAGCGCCCTCGTCCCGTCCGTCAACGTCGTCGTAGCCGATGGCGCGGGCGGCATCGTGCTGATCCGGCGCACGGACAACGGCAACTCGGCGCTCTCCGGCGGCGCGATAGACCTCCGAGAGTCCGTTGCCCAGGCGGCCGCCCGTGAGGCGCTCGAGGAGACCGGGATCGAATGCGAGGTCACGCAGGCGCCTTGACAGCCGGCCAGTCGAGAGCTCAGAGACATATGCGCCAGCCGCCATCGGGCGGGTGGAAACCCCAAACTGAAGTGCATGGCATGCAAACTGCCCACACTGATGCCACGAGGCGGTCGCTGCAGCCGAGCCTAAGGCTGGGCGTGCCGGCGGAGCTGCCCTGGTCCCTACGGCTCCCCGGGGCTGATAGCGCTCGTCAGGCGGCAGCCTTCTCAGCGGCGGTGTTGTCCTTGACGAATCGGGCGGCCCGGTTGAGGGCGGCGTCGCCTTCGTCGAGGAGCGCGGCGAATGCCTGGAAGACGTGCGGGACGCCGGGGGTGATGTCCAGGATGACGGCCACGTCGTCGGCGCCGGCCTTCGCCGCGAGGCGAGTGGCGTCGTCGAGGAGCACCTCGTGCGATCCGGCCTGGATCAGCAGCGGCGGTAGTCCGGACAGGTCGGCGAAGATGGGGCTGACCAGGGGGTCGGCCGGGTCTGCGCCGGCCAGGTAGTCCGCGGCCCGGGTGCGGATGGCCTGGGAACTGATGGCCGGGTCGGCGTGCGCTTTGCCGGCGTAGCTGCCGCCGGTCACGGTGAGGTCGGTCATCGGGGAGAGCAGCAGGGCCGCTGCGGGCATCGTCAGGCCCTGCGCCTTGCCGGCGATGAGGAGCTCGATGGCGAGGTTGCCGCCGGCCGACTCGCCCGACACGACGATCTGGTCGGCGCTGCCGGCCTGCCCGGCCAGGGCGCGGTAGGCGGCCGTGACGTCGTGGAGCGCGGCGGGGTAGGGGTGCTCGGGCGCGAGCCGGTAGTCGACCGACACGGCGCGCATGCCCGTCTTGCGGGCGAGGCTGGACGCCAGCCCGGCCGATCCCCCCGCGGAGCCAAGCGCGAAGCCTCCGCCGTGAATGTGGAAGATGGTGCCGCACGGCTCGACGTCCGCGATGTCGATGAAGATCGCGGGGATGCCGCCCAGGTCGCCCGGCGTTACTCGGACGTCCGCTGGCAGGGGCTGCGAGGTGAGCATCTGCTCGAGAAGGGGGCGCTGGGCGGCGACGTTCCCGCCGAGATCGAACGGGGCGTTGCGGAGGATCTGGTCGATCATGTCGCGCTGCTGGGCGGTCATTGCCGTTCCTTTCATCGTGGCGGGCCCGGGGCGGGCGCCCCGGCGGCCGGGCCGCGTACGAGATTTACATTAGCGCTAATTTAATTAGTGTCAAGCTAGTTAGCTCTATGCTAGATTGTGCGGGACCTCGAGGACGGAGATGACGTGACCGATCTGCGACAGGTATTCGATGACCTGGTGAGGTTCGAGACGATCCTGTGGGGGGCGATCGACGCGCTGCTACAGGAGGAGTGCGGTGTCGGCATCGCGCCCCTGAACGCGATGCTCGTCATCGACGCGACCCCGCTGTGCCGGGTCCAAGACATAGCCCGGGCAGTCGCGATCACCGTGGGCGGGGCCAGTCAGGCCGTCGACCGACTCGAGTCCGCCGGCCTGTGCGCCCGCCGGGCCAACCCCACGGACCGGCGCTCATCGATCGTGGAACTGACCCCCAAGGGCACGGAACTCCTGGGCATCGCCGCCCCCGTCTTCGACCGCGAGCTCGACCGCCTGCTGCAGGCCCCGCTGCCCGGTACCGCCCTCGCGCATTTGGCCGACGCCCTCAGCACGCTCCGCAGGTCCGCGACCGCCCAGGAAGTCAGCCCTGCGGCTGGCGGGGCCTTGAAGCGAAGCTAGGAGCTTGGGCTTGCCGAGTGCTTTGCGGGCGAGCCTCCCAACCTGGTCAGCGATGACACGCTGCCGTGCGTCGGACGTGTGCGGGTAGATCAGCGCAGCCCGCGTTGAGTCGTGGCCCATTCTCGCCATCAGCTCACGGAGATTCGCACCCGCCTCGGCGGTGAGCTGGTTGCCCGTATGCCTCAGGCCGTGAAGGTGGACGCCATCTAGGCCTAGTGCCTTGAGCGCGGGCATCCAGGCGCGGCGGTAGAAGTTGCTGTGCCGCAGCGGGGCACCCTCCGGGCTGGTGAAGACGAGCGCGTCGGCCTGGTCGATACCGTCGGGGGCCTGAATGCCTGCGACGGCGAGACGCTAGGTCTTCTGAGCTATCAGGCTCAGGAGCCGTTCTTGAGCCTGTCGTACTGCTCCTGCAGCAGCATCTTGGCGGCAGCAGGGTCGGGTGTGGCCGCCGAGCTCTCGACCGCGAGAATCATGGTGTCCCCGATGGCGGCGACGATTTCCACCTCGCAGTATCCCTGCGAGTCCAGCCTCGGACTGCTCCAGCCGACGGCACCGATGGCTGGGTCGGCCAGCATTGTCACCGGCTTTGGCTCCTGCTTAAAGTCTGAAATCACTTCATCTAGCGCGCTCGTGGCGCCAGTCCGGGTGGCGAAGCGTGCGAGCGTGATCTCCTGCGCGGTGCCGTCAGCATTGTCCCATCCCTGCCTCACGGCGGCCACGAATCCGCGGCGGGCGTTCGTCGCCATTCCCTCGGTCCAAACAGTCTTGTTGTAAGCCCATTGGACGTAAGACTTGAGGTTCATCAGACCCGTGCTGTTCGTCGGTAGTGGTCTCGCGCCCGCCGGAACCGGAAGCACCCCCAAGAGGCCCTGGCTCAGGCTTCCCGTAGCGGACGGAGTCACCGTGGCACGGGCCGCGGGCGCCGCGGAACTGGACGAGGTCGTCACCGGATGGGACGTCGTTGATGCTGACCTGGCCGCCGAGCACCCCGCGAGCAAGACAGCGGCCACCACCAAAACCACGCGCCGAATGCGGATACGCACGAAGCCTCACATCGGCGAGAAGACCGGTAAAACATAATATTCGCGACATAGTAACGCGCGTCTGGTCATCGGGCCAGGTGCACGGCAAGCATCCTGTTCGGCACCGTGCGGCGACCTGCACGCTGACCCGTAGCGACCGACCGGGGCGACTACCGACAACCTAGTTCCCGATGACGACGAGATCACGCTCGAGACCGGTTCAGGCGACCCTCTGCGACGCCGGCAACCCCTGCGTGTGGGTGCGCGCCAAGGAACTCGACCGCGCCGGCAGCGAACTCGCCGAACAGATCAACGACGACGTCGGCCTGATCGCCGTCGTGCGGGAAATCCGCGGCAAAGCCGCCGTCCGCATGGGACTGGCGAGCGACTGGTCGCGGGTCGACGAGCAGTCGCCGGGCCTGCCGATGCTCGGGCTCGTCGCACCGCCGGAAGGTATCGCACGCTGTCAGGGGGCAAGGTCGAGGAAAAAGCAGATGGATCTGCGGGTCCGGCTGCTGTTCATGAACCGGTTGCACGAGAGCATCGCCGGGTCGGGCTCGATCTGCCTGACCGCCGCAGCACAGATCCCCGGCTCCGTCGTCGAAGCGATGACCGCCGGGCGGCGGCCGGGTGAACTCCTGATCGGCCACCCATCCGGCATCACCCCGGCGAAGGCCGAAGCCCGCAGCGGCCCCGGTGGCGTCACCTTCGACATCCTCGGCTTCAGCCGCACCACCCGGCGCCTGATGGCCGGCACCGCCTACTACCCACCACTGGAACGGGGAGATGCATCATGACGGACTTGGAGCAATACAGCAGGCAGCACGTGATCGACCTGCTCAATCGCCTGGGGCACACCCAACTAGCTCAGGAGGCGTCGCGAGTCCTGCCCGATCCGGTTGACGCCGAGCAGGTCTCGACGTGGGGGATGCAGCACGGCCTTACCTACGATGACTTGATTAGCGAGATGGGCGGGAGCCCCTGAGTCTCCGACGTGCCCCGCGCCAACAGGCGCCGGAGTCCCGCAGGCGGATGGCTTCGCTGCGCACGTATTCGAGGTAGTCGCGGACGTCACGGATCAGCGCGACATCGGTGACCCCTCCGTGGCCGGGGACCACGACCGCGGGATCAAGGCGATCTTCACCAGCGGGCTGGCACCGCCGCGGGCCGCAGGTCGTAGGGACCCGGCCGAGCGGCGACTGGCACTGAGTTGCGGTGAAGGCCGTCTTCCTCGCATCGGCCCTACACGTCGCTGTTAGCGGCACCGACCTCACCACCGACCAGCTCGGATCACTGCTCGGCAGCCTGCTCCAGGCCGCAGCCCGCATGACCGCCGAGCACCAGGCCGGCGTTGAGAAAGCCGCCGCGCTCGTCACCTCGGTGTTCCTGCACGGGACCCTCAACCCCGCCGGGACCGCGCCCCACGCCAGGGACAGGACAGGACGTAGGCGCTCAGCTCGGAATACGGCACGTGATCCACCCGGCGGAGCGCCTGAGCAGAGCCCCGTTTTCCGGAAGACCCGGGAGACGAACCACGCGCCGAGCTCCTTTCGGTCAGCGCCCTCGGGCGCCCGGAACGTAGCCTGGGCCGCCTCCGTGAGGCTCCGCCCATCGCGTCGCCACGCGGCCGCCCGGGGAACTGCCGGGGTGGCGCGAAGGCATGCGTCCGTTCGGGCTCATGTTTTTGATTTTTCCGAACGGACCGTTGCTTTCCCGCCCCCGGACAGGGGATCCGGAATGTCTCGGGCGGTCAGGGAACCGGGGGAAGGATCTGCGGCGCGCAGGGGCTCCGGCAGCTGGGTGCGGCCTGGTCAGCGCGGTTACCTAGCTTTCGCCGTCTGCGAGAGGCTCACCCCATCCAGGCACGATGCTAGTAGGAATCGTCACCTAGCAGTCGCCCGGTAAGGGGAGAACGATGGCACGGACACACGAGCCTGTTGCGGTGATCGGCATCGGGGCGATGGGCCACGGAATGGCTGTCAGTGCTTTGCGCGCCGGCATCCCGACGATCGTCTGGAACCGCACGCTGGACGCGACCCGGGACCTGGCTGAGCTCGGCGCTGAGGTCGCCGAGACCGCCGCCGACGCGGCGCGGCGAGCCGCGGTCGTGGTCACGATGGTGACCAACGCCGATGCCGTCATTTCGATCGCCCGCGACCACGGGATGCTCGCTGCTATGGCGCCGGGTGCGGTCTGGGCCCAGATGAGCACTATCGGGGTGGAGGGCACCGACCGCGTCACGGCCATGGCCGGCGCTGAGCGTCCGGACGTGATTCTCCTGGACGCGCCGGTGTCGGGAAGCAAGGACCCGGCCGAACGCGGCCAGCTGACGATCTTCGCGTCAGGACCCGGCGAGGCGCGCGCGCGTGTCGCTCCGCTGTTCAACGCGCTCGGCCAGCGCACGATCTGGGTCGGCGAAGCCGGGGCCGGGACGCGGCTGAAGCTCGTGAACAACGCCTGGCTGGCGTTCGCGGCCGAAGCGGTTGCCACCTCGGTTGCCTTGGCCCGCCGGCTGGGCCTTGAGACCGAGACGGTGGTGGACGCGCTCGACGGCAGCCCGCTCGTGTCCACCTGGCAGGCAGCCAAACTACGGCGGATCGCCGACGGCGAGTTCTCGGCCCAGTTCGCTCTGTCGCTCGCGCTCAAGGACGTGCGGCTCGCCCTCCAGGCGGCCGGTGACGACCGGTTCGCCGCCCTCGCCTGCCTGGCGGACGAATGGCGGCAAGCCGTTGACCAAGGGCTAGGCGAGCAAGACCTGACCGTCATGACCCGCGTCCTTGAGCAGCAGGGAGAAACGCCCTGACCCCAACGAGTGGGGGCGATGGTTGCTTTCAATCCCCCTCGCCGAGCGATTCCTTCCCGAAGTCGCCGCTGGTGTGCGTCACCCGGCCGCCGACCACGGTGAGGTCGCTCCGCAGGTCAAGGAGATCGTCTTCGGCGCACTCGAACGGGTCCGCCGTGGGAACGCAGAGGTCGGCGTCGTAGCCGGGGCTCAGCCGGCCGCGCCAGCCGTCCTCGCCGGTGAACCACGCGGCGTCCCTGGTGTAAGAGGCGATGGCGTCGTGACGGCTCAGCCGGTCGCGCTCGTGACGTCGAGTCGCGCCGTTGATGGAGCGGCCGGTGGCCAGCCACCAGATCGATGCCCAGGGCAAGTACCGGTTCGCCCGGGTGGCGTCCGTGCCGCCGCCAATCGGGATGCCTAGCTGCCGCATGAAGCCGATGCGCGGCGCAGCGTCGGCTGCCTCCTGGCCCCAGGCGCGGACGTAGTCGGTCCCTTGTAGCACGAGCACCCGCCCGTCCTTGATGGCGATCGACTCTGCCCGCGGCTGGCTGGCGGTGAACGTCACGACCTTGGCATTGCGCAGGACCAGGTCGGCTACCGGTACGTCACTCACCGGCGTGCTTCTTCGCGTCATCGAAGTTGTTCTTGCGGCCTTCCCGCACGTAGTCGACGGTCGAGCGGACGTGCTCGCCGCCGTGCACGGCGTGCCTGCTGGCGACGTGGCCGAACATCTGGATGCCGAAGCCGCCGTCGAGGTCCTCCATGACGCGGCGCTTCCAGGGACGGCGGACGATCTGCGTCGTCAGGCGCCGGATCGTCCGCGGCTGGGTCATGATGTGGTCGGCGATCGTGAAGCCGCGGTCGATCAGCTCTGAGCCCGGGACGACCTCGTTGACCAGGCCGTACTCCAGCGCCTTGCGGGCGTCGATCGCCTCCCCGGTGAGCAGCGCGTAGGCGGCGCGCTTGGTGCCGAGCAGTTCCTGGAAGGCATTGTGGATCCCGTCGGCGGGGACCGAGCCGATGTCGTAGTGCAGGTCGAACAGCACGGCGTCTTCCGCGGCGATGGTGATGTCGCACATCGTGAGGATCTCGGTGTGGAAGCCCGGGCCGTTCACCAGCCCGATCGTCGGGATCTCGAGGTCGTTGACCAGCGCGCTGACGTTGATCCGGCCGTCCTTGTAGGCGTACTCGTAGGCCCAGTGGTCCAGGTCCTCCTGCTCGATCGCGAACCCTTCCGGGTCCGATCGCATCATGAACTCGTCCCCGGTGCCGGTGAGGATAAGGATCTCGTTCTCGGGGTCGGCGCCGACGACCTTGAGCATCTGCCCGAGGGCCCGGTGGTTCTGCACGCTGAGCTGGATCGGCCCGCCGACGGTATGCGCCCGGACGAGCAGCACGCCGTCTTCGCGGCGGCTCATCGTGAAGAAGTCCTTGAAGAAGTCGCTGTACTCCTCGAACGTGGGCGTCGGGAGGAATTCCTGCAATGACATGACGATGGTTTACCTTTCGCTTGCTGGGGAGGGCTGGACGTCCAGGCCGGAGGAGGCGGCCTCGACCGCGAACAGCGAGAGGAAGTCGGCGTCGCGGTAGCCGCGACCGATGGCGGCCTGGAGGAGCTGGAACACGTTTCCCGCCAGCGGCATCGTCACCTCGTGCTGGCGGGCCGCCGCCAGCCCGAGGTCGAAATCCTTGCGGAGCAGCTCGGTGGTGAAGGTCGGCGTCCAGTCCAGCGCCAGCAGGTCCGGGGTGCGCTTGCGCACCCAGTCGCTGCCGAGCACGGTGCTGTTGAGAAAGTCGAGGAACGCGGCCCGCGGCACGCCGGCCTTCTCCGCGAGGGCGGTGACCTCGCTCAGGGACTGCGTGATGAGCCCCAGGTACAGGTTGCTGCACAGCTTGACGAGGCGCGCCTGCTCCTCGCCGCCGGCGTAGACCGCTGTCTTGCCGATCGCCTCGAGGTACGGCCGGACCAGGTCATAGGTCTCTCGGGGGCCGGACGTGACCAGGACGGCCCCGCCGTCGGCGATCACGTGCGGGTTGCCGCTGACCGGCGCGGCGAGGAACTGGCCGCCCGCCGCCGTCACCGCCTCCCGCACTTTCCGGGAGGACTCCGCGTTGACGGTGGAGCAGTCGACGATCACGGCCGGCCGCTTGGCCCGCTTGGCGCTGAGCAAGCCGGCCTCGCCCAGCACCACTTCCTCCAGATCGGCCGGTGTCGAGACCATCACGAAGACGATGTCTCGTTCTGCCAGCTCCGTGATGGAGCCGGCGACCGTCGCGCCGTGCTCGGCGAGCGCCTGTGCCTTGGCCGCGGTCCGGTTCCACACGGTGACGGGGTGCCCGGCCTTCAGCAGGCGGGCGGCCATCGCCGCGCCCATGCGGCCCGTGCCGAGCCAGCCGAGAGTGTGTGCGGTCACGGTGATTGCACTCCGATCAGTTGACGACGATGTCCGGCTGCTCACACCGGGGCGTATTCGCCTTCGGCGGCCTCGGCCGCCGGCACCTGGGGGGGCCGGCCTTCCCGGCGCAGGAGCTCCCACGCGGTGTCGACGATGTCCTGGGTGCCGAGCCGGTACTTCCTGAACAGGTGCGAGGCCGTCCTGGACCCCTCGGCGAAGGTGTCGCGCAGCCCGATGCGCCGCAGCGGAACGGCGAGGGCGGCCTCGGCCATCGTCTCCGCCACGGCGGACCCGAGCCCGCCGATCACGCTGTGGTTCTCGGCGGTGATCACCGCCGAGACTCCGCTCACCGCCGAGATGACCGAGTCCGCGTCCAACGGCTTGATCACGGGCACGTTGACCACAGACGCGCTGACGTCGACGGATGCGAGCGTGCTGGCCGCGCTGATGGCGGACGACAGCATCATGCCGCTGGCGATGACCGCCAGGTCAGTCCCCTCAATGAGTGTCTCCGCCTTGGTCAGCGAGAACTTATGGTCGTCTTCGAAGATGACGGGGATCTCGCCCCGCTTGAGCCGCAGGTAGACGGGTCCAGGGATATCGGCGATGGACGGGAGCGCCGCGCGGATCTGCGTCGCGTCCGCCAGGTCCACGACGGTCATATTCGGGATCGCGCGCATGAGGGCGACGTCGTCGATCGCCTGGTGGCTGGGACCGCCGGGACTGGAGACGCCGGGCATGAAGCCGACGATCCGCACCGGCAGGTTCGGGTAGGCCACGGAGTTGATGATCTGGTCGAGCGGCCGGCGCGTGGCGAACACGCCGAAGGTGTGGACGAAGGGGAGGAACCCGCGCCGGGCCAGGGCCCCGGCCATGCTGATCATGTTGGCCTCGGCCATGCCGCCGTGGATGAAGCGCTCGGGGATCTGCTCCTGGAACAGGTCAATCTCCGTCTGCCGGGTCAGGTCCCCGGTCAGGCACAGGATCTCCGGGCGCTTGCGGGCGAGGTCGACGAGCGCCCGCCCGTACGGCTTCATGACGGTCGGGTAGGGCTGCTTAAGCAAGGCGCGCCTCCAGCTCCTTGATGGCCGCCTCAGCGAGTGGGGCCGGCAGCTTGATGAAATGGCCGTCGGCGCCCTCGGGCAGGACCGACAGGCCGTGCTTGGTCGACGTGCGCCCGATGACCACGGCGGGCCGCGGGTCGGCGGTGGCGGCGCTCAGCGCCTCGTCGATGGCGGCGGTGTCATGCCCGTCCACGTCGTAGGCGGCCCAGCCGAAGCTCTCCCATTTGGCGGCGATGGGCTCCAGGGTGGTGATCGACGAGACCGGGCCGTCGACCTGCGAGTCGTTGGCGTCGAGGAGGACGATGAGCGAGCCGAGCCGGTTGTGCGCGGCGAACAACGCCGCCTCCCAGACCTGCCCCTCCTCCAGCTCGCCGTCGCTGACGACCGCGAACACCCTCGCGTCGGTGCGTCCCTGCAGCCGGTCGGCCAGGGCGAGCCCGGCGGCCCCGGACAGGCCCATGCCGAGCGAGCCGCCGGTGAGGTCGACGGCCGGCGAACGCTCGGTGCCGATCGCCTCCAGCGCGGAGTCGTCGAAGCCGTAGGTCGCCAGCGCCTCCACGTCGAGCAGGCCCGCCTCCGGCGCCGCGGCGAAGGCGGCGATGATGTAGTGCCCGGGCGAGACGACCAGGCTGTCGCGAGCGGGGTCGTAGTGCCGCGAGTACAGGGTGGCGAACAGCTCGGCCGACGAGAGCGCCTGGCCGAGGTACCCGAATCCATGCGGCGCGACCATCCGTACCGCGCGCAGGCGGATCACGTCCGCGTACCGCGCCGTGGTCAGCGCGTCGACTGCAGTCATGAGCGGGCAGCTCCTCCGGCATTGTGGCTTAGCCAATTATAGTGGCTAAGCCACAATAGATCCGACCGGGGCGGTCAGTCAATTGGATGCCGTGTCCGCCGTTGGGTCAGTGACTGTCAGCTAGGTGCTGGGCCATGACCTCGTGGTGACGCAGCACCGCTCTCGCTCCCATGGCGGCATCGCCGGAGCGAACAGCGTCGAGGATCGGCTCATGAAGGGCGTTGAGCGCCTCCGCCTGGGACTTCTGCAGCCAGGCGGGCACGGTCCCCTTTTCTATCCAGGCTTGATATTCGTAGTTGACGAGGGTCGCGTGGACGCTTTCGAAGATGGACGACAGGTAGGGGTTCTGCGAAGCACGGACGAGGGTCGCATGGAATCGCGTGTCCGCGCTGACCCAGGCGGCGACGTTCCCGGCGTTGCCTCGGAGTTGCCGCAGGGCTGCCTCGCCGGCGGCTATCTCGTCAGGTGTCGCGCGCTCGATCGCGCGCTCAATTCCCTTGGTTTCCAGCCACAGGCGCAACTCGCTGAGGTGCAGCACGGACTCCTGGTCGAGGTCCAGCATGAGGCCGACGGTCGTCGCCAGCTCGGCTTCAGGCCGTCGGGTGACGTAAGCGCCGGAGCCGCGCCGGGATTCGACCAGGCCGCGCACCACGAGGATCCTGATCGCTTGACTCACCGTTGGCCGACTCGAGCAGAGAATCCTGACCAGGTCACGCTCCGACGGAAGCCGGGCGCCATCCGCCAGTTCTTTGGCGGTGATGAGCTGCTGTATCTGAGCGGCAAGGTCTTCCGCCGAACGCGGCCCGGCCTTGCTTCGCAGGGACGACTCTCGTTCGACTCTGTTCCACAAATGTTCGTCAGTAGCGGGCTTTGAACGGGTCACACTTTCTCCTGCGTCGTTGGCCACCTCAGGATAGCGAGGCGCAGAGGATACGGCCCCACCGTGCGTCACGCCACGCGCGCGAACCGTTCGTCGATCAGGCCTCGCGAACGCCGAATCTCGGCCGCGATGTCGACGTGCTCGGAGAAACCTCCCCAGCGCTCACGGAGTTCGAGAACCACCGCCAGCTGGGCCGGCCTGATCACCGCGTCCGGTACCACGCCCGTCCGGGCACCCGCGGCCGCGTCGACCATGCGCGTGGCGACGTCGGGTTCGACCTGCCATTCGCTCACGACCAGGTCGATGCAGTCTGCGTGACGTGCGGGATCGAGGCAGTAGTTCATCGCTCGCCGAAACCCCGAAACGAAGCGAGAGACCGGGCCAGGGGCCTCATCGAGATACTGGCCGCGGGCAGCGAGAACTGTGGAGAGATAGTCGGGGATGACCTCCACGGTCGGGACGAGGAGGGAGCTCCCCTCGGCCTGCGCCCGAACGTCGAAGCCGGCGTTGAGGAGGGTCGCCTCGAAGCTTCCCTTGAGAAGTGCCTCCCCTCCCGGACGGCGACGAGATGGGGCAGGGAGGGGCTGAACAGTCCGAGACGCAATGGTGCCAGGCCGGCCATCGCTAACCCCCCATGACCGTGGCCGGGTCGATGCCCGCGGCCGAGAGAACCGCGCGCGCGGCGTTGCGACCGGGCCACCCGGAAACCGACCCGCCTGGATGCGCGGTGGAGCCGGTCAGGAACAGCCCCTCCAGCGAGGATGCGCGGCTCGGCCAGCCCGGCACGTACTCGCCGCTGGGCAGCAGGAATTCTCCCCCGTGGCACGAGCCCGCGATGTTGTGCGGGTTGCGACGCGCGAGGCTGGCGGGCGTCTCGGGAACCACGGCCAGCACATCGGCTTCACCGAGACCGTCGACGTGACGCCCGGCCAGAGCCAGCAGCCGTTCCGCGTAGCGGCTTCCGAAGCTGTCCCACGACTCGCCGCTGGCGAGGTTCTCCGGTGCGCACGTGAGAATCTTGAAGGTGCCGCCAGGTGCGCGGTCGGGGTCGACGGCGGTGGAGGAGACCATCAGCATCCAGGGATCGTCCAGCTCGGGTTCACCGGTGGAGCAGCCGGCGACCTGACGGCGGATGCCGTCCGGGCTGCCGAGCCCGCCGGAGGTGGAGGTGATCCACTGGCCGCCGACTCGGTATCGGATGTCTTGCCGGAGCGCCGCATGGACGGCGAACAGGGAAATTCCCGGTCGCCACGCGGCCGCGGCCGCCGTCAGCTCCTCGGGCGCCTCGGCGCCGAGCATCTCGGGCAGGTTGGTCAGGTGCGCGGAGGAAACGACCGCGATCCGTGCGCGGATGCGTCGACCGTCATGCGTCTCGACACCGTGGGCGCGCCCCTGGCTGACGAGGATGCGCGAGACGGCCGAGTCGACCAGGACGTGACCACCGTGATCCTCGATGAGCGCGCGCAGAGCCGCCGGCAGCGCGCCGGATCCCCCCATCGGCGTCGCCCAGCCGAACTCGAGCCGCCCGCTGGTGATGCTGACGGGGAGGGCACCGGTCCCGCTGCGGGTCGGCGGCTGGAAGGTGGCGAAGCCCATCCACAGCAGCACGCGGCGCGTGACCTCGTGCTCGAACTCCTTGTGAACCACGTCCCAGGCGCTCTGCCTGCGGAGCGTTTCATACGCGATCCCGCTTTGGTCGTCGCCGGCGGGCAGGCCGGCGTTCCACCTGCGGTGGGCGGACTTCAGGACCGAGTTCCACTCCCCCACCAGCTCCATGAAGCGCGAGGCATCGTGACGCGAGAACCTGGCGATCTCCTCGGCCGTGCCCTCGGCCGACCGGTGCAGGACGAACGAGTCCCCGTCGTCGAGCGGGAGCACCGCCGCAGGCTCGGTATAGGCGTAGCGAAGGCCGTACTGCGCGATCAGGCCGAGTTCATCGTCGCGGAGGACAGGATTGGACTGGATCACCGCGTGGGCGCTCGAGCACGAGTCGTGCTGCCATCCCGTGAGGGTGAGCTCTTCCGTGACCGTGTTGCCGCCGATGATCGACTTGGCCTCGAGCACGGCGACTTCGAGGCCGGCCTTCGCCAGGTAGCCGGCGGTGATGAGGGCATTGTGGCCTGCGCCGATGACGATGACGTCCGCGCTCAGGTCGGATTCAGACATGTGCTCGTCTCCAGGGGGATCATGACGGAGAGGCCGACGGTCTCGTCGGGCCGGGAAGCCGGGTCGCGAGTCGCCAGTCACGAGCGTGGCGGCCAGCTGGGGATGACACCACGGCCGGAGGGGAAACGCACGTTCTTGGCCCGGACGAACTCGTGCAGGGTCTCGGGCGCGTACTCCCGTCCGAAGCCGCTGCCCTTCACGCCGCCGAAGGGCGAGCCGATGAAGGTGCGTCGGGTGTAGTTATTGACGAACACCATGCCGACCTCGAGGCGCCGGGCGAGCTTGGCCGCGCGGACCTCGTCGCGCGTGCAGATCGCGGCCGTCAGCCCGTAGTCGGAGTCGTTCGCGATCCGCACGGCCTCGTCGTCGGTGCCGAACCGCATCAGGCTCGCCACCGGCCCGAAGATCTCCTCCCGCGCCACCGTCATGGTCGGTGTGACACCGCCCAGAACGGCCGGGGCGACGAAGAATCCTCCGGCCAGCTGGTCATCGGTCGGGAGCGAGGCTTGGTACAGCAGCTCGGCCCCCTCGGAGAGGGCCGTCTTGAGGTAGGCATTCACCCGGTCACGCTGGCGCGCGTCGACCAGCGGCCCGATGTCGGTCTCGGCGGCCAGGGGGTCGCCGACGACGAGTGACGCCGCACGCCGGACGAACTCCGCGGCGAATTCGTCATAGCGGGACGAGTGCACGAGGAGGCGGGAGGTCGACGTGCACGCCTCTCCCTGGTTGTAGAACATGCCCTCGATGGCGACGTCGAGAGCGCTGTCGAGGTCGGCGTCCTCGAGCACGATGAGCGCGTTTTTGCCGCCCAGCTCCACCGTCGTGTAGGTGAGGTTCTCGGCCGCGCTCCTGAGCACCTTGCGTCCGGTCGCCGTGGCACCGGTGAACGTGATGCGCTCGACCCGCGGATGAGAGGCCAGGGCAGCCCCGGCCTCGATCCCGCCGACCGCGTTGACGACGCCGGGCGGGAGAACCTGATTCGCGAGTTCGACCAGGCGCAGCACCGTCAGCGGCGCCTGCTCGCCGGGCTTGACGACGACCGTGTTCCCCACGGCCAACGCGGGTGCGCACTTCTTGGCGAAGTGGATCGGCGGCCAGTTGAAGGGAAGGATCGCCGCCACCACGCCGTACGGCTCGTAGTCGACGCGGGACTCGATCGCGCCTTGGTCGAGGATCTCGCCGTGGACGGTGTCGGCGATTCCGGCGTAGTAGTCGAAGCCAGAGTGACAGGACACGATGTCGACTCGCCGAGCGTCCCGCATAGGCTTGCCGACCTCACGGGCGACCAGCTCGGCGAGTTCGTCAGCGTGCTCGCGGATGAGCGCCGCGACCTTGCGCAGCAGGTCTCCCCGTTCCTTCGGAGAGAGGTCGCGCCAGGTTTCCTCGTAGGCGCGCCGGGCGTCCCTCACCGCACGGTCGACGGCGTCCGCATCGGCGGTCACCAGATCGGCGAGTCGAGTCCCCGTCGATGCCTCGAGCACCGGGATGGTGGCCGCGGCGCCGTCGTCGATGAAGGCTCCGCCGATGAAGGAGCCCCAGACTGGCCGGTCACGCAACAGCTTGTCCGTCACGTCGGGCGTGGCCACCGTTCGGGGTGCGGGGGAGGTCATGGGAGGACTCCTGATCGGGCAGATGTGAGGCCTATGTGGATCAGATAGGGGACAGCGGCGGATCTATAGTGGCCTAGCCACTAAATGCAGTGAAGCACCACGGGATTGCCTTGTCAACGCCACCGCCGGGTCGGCACGGCGCCGAGTTCGGGCTGCGGGAGGTAGGGGGACGCGCGTATCCGTCCATGGCGATCGAGTCGGGCTGGTTCCCCTCCCCCACGCCGGCGATTTCTCCGGCGAGGGGATGCGCGAGTACCGTGACTGGCTCGGGCCGGACGCGTGGGAGGCCGCGGCATCCCTCGGCGGCAGCTTCTACTCCGACCGCATCGAGGATTACTACTTCACCCCCTGGAACCTCGGCCTCGACCGGGTGATGAAGCTCGATCACGACTTCATCTGGGATGCTCTCGAGCGGCTGGCGAAGCTGCCCCAGCGCCGCAAGGTCTGGCTGCGGTGGAACGACGAGGATCACGATGCGCACCAGTACCAGCCTGCTGGCGGTGGCCGACGATGAGTCGGTGACGGAACGACTGCGGTGCATGAGATCGAGGATTGCGCGCGGGGCAGCGGGCCGTTGGTGACCTCATCTGGCGCAACAACCACGCCTACGAAGAGCGACTTCGCCGGGTCGTCACCCGGGCAAACGTGATCTTCTACGGCACTAGTTTTGTCATGTCGGCATCCCGGGGTGCCGGTCTTATCTCGGCTGCTGCACGCGCTGGGCTTCGGGCTGCCCGTCGGCTGGCCTTTTGAAGTCAGCTGCCGGCCGGCCGGGGTCATCGATCTGCCGCTGGGCCAGTTGAGCTGCTAGCTGCTGCTGCGACGCGATGGTCTGCTGTGTTCCGGCCGGTGCCAGGGTCGGGGTTGCGGAACCGGGCTCGGTGTCGTCCTCGTGGAGACCTTTCACCTCGGTCTTGAGGATGCGCATCGACTTGCCGAGCGAACGGGCCGCGACCGGAAGCCTCGCGGACCCGAAGAGCACGATGAGCACCACGGCTACGATCAGGATTTTCCACGGGCTGTCAAATGGGTCGCCGATCATATCTGTCCTTCCCGGCGGAGTGGTCTCCGCGGCTGGGGATTTCAGCGCAAATGTTGGTCACGTTCCAGATGGTGGGGACCAGGCAGACCGTTCTCAGGCCTGCGAGCGCGCTGGCGTTGCCCCTGCCCAGGTCACCCACGTGACCTGGGCGCCCTCAACGACGACCGGAGCGGGGTGCTCGGTACCGGCGGCATCCTTGATCCTCAGCTCGTAGCGCCCGGCCCGGAGCGACCCGAATACGGCCGCGGTCGTGGTAATTCCGGGCCCTTGCCGCTCGTGCACCGCGGTGTGGGAGCCGTCCCACTCGGTGCCCGCGGCGCGGATCTCGATTTCCGCCCCGACCAGCTCGCGCGGGGTGGTGATCACTGCGGCGCCCGCGTCGCCGCCGATGTCGACGATGACGATACCGGCGGCGTCGGGCGGCTGCTCTGGCGGTGGCATGTCCATGTGCTCAGCTCATCCTTGCGTAGGCGACGATATTGGACAGGTAATGACCGGTGGCCGCGTCGAAGGCGCCGCCGCAGGTGATCAGGCGCAAGGCCTGGTACGGCTCGGGCCCGTAGACCTCGGTGGCCGGGAAGTGCGCCTTGGAGTACTCGTGCACCGAGGTCACGGTGAAGTGGACCGTCTCGCCGTTGGCGAGTGTCACCTCGACCGCGTTGCCGGGGACCAGCAGGCCGAGATCGTAGAAGACCCCGGCCGCCTGGTAGGAGTCGACGTGGCCGACGATGATGGCCGACCCGACCTGGCCCGGCGTCGGCCCGAGGTCATACCAGCCGACCTCGTGGACGCCCGCGTAGGTGAGAGGCGGCACCTGGAGGGCGCCGTCGGTGTCGAGTCCCTCGTCGACGATCTTGGTCGAGACATGGATGGCGGGGATCCGCAGTCGTATCGGGGGCGACGTCGGTGACGGCAGCCTCTTCGCCGCCACGCCCGCCGGGGCGCCCGCCACCGGAGCGCGGGGAGCGGACGCGGCCGCGCTGGGACCGGGCGGGCCGACCGGTGCCCGCAGCACCAGGATGAGGACGGCGATCCCCGCCAGCGCCACCCCGGCCCCGCCGAGCTCGGCGAGAAGCCAGGCTCGGCGGGGCGATGCGCGGCGGTCCCGGCGGGCTGGCCGCGAGGCCTCAGGCCTCATCGGCAGGGCCGGGTACCGCCATGGCCTCGGAGCTGTTCGCGAGAACCCGGGCGCGACCGCTCTTCCGGTGGCCGAGGACGGCCGCGGCCGCGCCAGCGGCGGCGACGGCGGCCGCGCCGACCGCCAGCGGGCCCCGGTCGGCCAGGCCGGCGGCGCCGCCGCCGCCAGTCTGGGGCGCGCCCGCGGGCACCGCTTCGCCGACGTTCCCAACCGGAGTGCTCGACGGGGTGTAGTAGCCGCTGTAGGGCTCCGGCATGTACGGGAAGCATGGAAGCAAGTTGATTCCCCAGCTGGGGGCCCCGTCGGTGACCTTGGAGGCCGCCGCATCAGGGGTGTAGCTGCTGTCCACCAAGGGATAGGTGACGCCGGCGAGGGCGCGAAGCTCGATCGTGACGATATCGTCCTGAAGCCGCCTGCCGTTCGGGAAGCCGGCCGCGTCCCCGCCGACCAGGCCGGCCGGGTTGGGGGTCTGCGCCGGCGGGATGGCCATGTTGAGACGGAGAAGGTCAGCCTGGGTGTTGCCGCCGTCGGTGACGTTCTGGAAGCCGGGCACGATTCCCGACGGGAGGCCGGTCAGGAAGATGGCCACCAGGTCCGCCCGCTGCTTGGCCGGCGGCATCGACTCCAGCTTGGCGTTCAGCGCCTCGAGGTTGGGGAACACGCCGGGGTACAAGGCTGGCAGCAGGTCGGCCAGTGCCGGGAAGGAGACGTCGCTGACGAACTGGCTGTCGTTGAACGGGCTGCTCGCGTTCCACGTGTCCTTCGTCCCCAGCGAGACCAGCACCTCGTTGAACAGCGGCATCCCGAGGCGCGACACCTGCTCGTAGGGTCCGGAGCCGTTGTAGTGACCCTGCGAGGAGTCGTAGACCTGCGCCTTCTGGCGGCTGGCGGAGGCATAGACGCCGATGACGGCGGTGGACTTGGCGGGGTCGGTCGGGTTGGAGCCGTCGGAGGTCAGCATCGTCTTCGGGATCTGAAGGGCGATCGTGTGGACGTTTGAGGCGCCGAGCGTGTTGATCCCGTCGTGCATGCCGAGTGCGCCGCCGCCGGCGTGCAGAGAGGCGAAGGGCCGCAGGTCGCCGAGGTCGAACACCGCGCCGAGATCGACGAAGAACGCGTCGGCCCGCTGGCCGGCGAACACCTTCTCCCCGGTGGCGAGGGTGCTGACGGCAGCGGCCGCGAGCGCCGGGTAGTCCGGGGTGGACAGCGGGCCGATGTTGCAGGGCGGGCACGGCAGCGAGGAGCCCACCGTGGTCGAGGTGCCGCCCTGCACCTTGGTCACGTCGTAGGTCTGCTTGCGGTTCCAGGTCGAGTCACTGAGCGACGTGATCGGCCCGGTGTTGTACAGGAAGCCCGCCGCCGGGTCCGGAGCCGCGGTGCTGAAACAGAACTGGTAGCTGATGTCGGTCTGCGTGCCGGAGTTGGAGATGTTGATCGCGTACAGGACGTCGTCGCCGAACTGGTAGAAGTTCGGGCCGCCCGCGGGCGCTTCGAGCGGGATGAAGTTGGCGATGATGGTCACCGTGTCAGGCGCGTCCGGGCTGACGAATGCGTAGACGTCGGTGTTGTCGGCAACAGGGTCGGTGGAGATGTACGGCGCTTCACGATGCGATGACACGTTTCACCTCTGGGTCGTTCGTACGGCTGGAACTGGTAGCGGGCCGAATTGGCACGGCCCGAAGCGGCAGGGCAGGGACCCGGGAGACTCCGAGCCGGTCTCAAGACCGGCCCGGTCCGGCGGTGTCCTTAGCCGGGCGCGGCGGTCAGGCGACGGTCCGGTAAGGCTTCGCGGCCAGATGCGGATCGCGGAAGGTCACCTCGCTGGTCCCCATGTACACGCCGATTTCGCCGGTGCTGAGATTCTTCACTGCGGGTAGAGAGTCGGCACGGTCCGTTCGATATGAGACCTTGATTTGTCGATCCCAAGATCGAGCGACCACTCGACTCCGGACTGACCCGTGTGGGTAAGCCGGTTAGGCGGCCTGCGGCCAGGAAGGGCGCCGTGTAGGCGATCCGTTCGGGGTCCAAAGCTTTCATCTCGAACGGACCGTGGCGGCTCTCTCTCGCCGCCGCCTTCCCTGGGCAGGCTGACGGGGCAGCGGGCTGAGCCCGCCCGGTCAAAACCCGGCTAGTGTCCCGAGTCGGTAATGGCTTGGCAGCTGGAGAGGGGGCAGATCCTCTTGTCGGATCTGCCCCCCAGTGCTGTCAGTCTTCGCGGACTTCGGGCAGTTCCTTGTAGTAGCGAACCAGCGGGAGCGGGGTGAAGCCGGCCTTCTCGTAGGTGTGGCGGGCCGGAGCGTGACCGGGGTCGCCTCCGGTCCCGAGTTGGACGAGCCTGACGCCGGCGGTGCTGATCCAGTCGAACGCGCAGGCCAGCAGTGCACTGCCGATGCCCCGGTTCTGCCGATCGGGGTCGACGGCGATCATCTCGATTTCCGCGCTTTCCGGGTCGCTGCGGAATGCCACGGCCACGAATCCGGCTGGCCGGGCATCGACCTCGGCCACCCAGACCGTCATGTTCTCGTCCCGGCACACTTCCTCGACTGCGCGGGCCTGGCCTACGGCCCAGTCCGGGTAAACGAGCCGGTTCAGGCGAGGGCCGAGCACGCGGGCCATCGACTCGAAGACCGGCTGCCAGGCCCGGAGCGAGAACGCCACGATCGCGGCGATGTCGGCGTCGAGCTGTGGCCGGATGATGAACGGGGCAGGCGCGGAAGCCGGCGCCGGCTCCTGGCCGGCAGGCTGAGGTGACTGCTGATTGATCATGATTGCTCTCCGTTGCGCTCACGGCTGATAGCACCCGGCCGAACGGCGGGTGCGCTGGCACGGTGACGCGGCGGACGAGGTGCCCGCTGCGCTAGGCGCAGCGGGTGCGGCTGGCCGCGAAGCAGCGCAGCCCGGAGTTCATGATCACCCGCGCAGGCTACCAAGCCTGCGAGCACTTGTCACAAGGCTTTTCGACCTGATGTCACGAGTCGATGATGCGCTGGGAGTAAGCGGCGAGGGTTTCGAGGATCTCGTCGGCGGTCTTGGTCCAGACAAACGGCTTCGGGTTCTTGTTCCACTCGCTGGTCCACTTGCGGATGTCGGTCTCGAGGTCGGTGACGCTGCGGTGGGCTGACCGGCGCAGCTTACGGTTGGTCAGCTCGGCGAACCAGCGCTCGACGAGGTTCATCCAGCTGGAGCAGGTCGGGGTGAAGTGCAGGTGGAACCGGGGGTGCTTCAGCAGCCACTGGCGGATCGCGGGCGTCTTGTGGGTGGCGTAGTTGTCCAGCACCAGGTGCAGGTCCAGGCCGTTGGGGACGGCGGCGTCGATGAGCTTGAGGAACCGCAGGAACTCCTGGTGGCGGTGCCTGCGGTAGGGCTGGGCGATGACCGAGCCGCTGGCCAGGTCGAGCGCTGCGAACAGGCTGGTCGTGCCGTGGCGGACGTAGTCGTGCGTCATCCGGGCCGGGGTCGTCGGCAGGATCGGCAGGCAGGGCGCGGTCCGGTCCAGGGCCTGGATCTGGGACTTCTCGTCCACGCACAGGACCAGGGCGTTCTCCGGCGGGGACATGTGGAGGCCGACGACGTCGCGGACCTTGCCGATGAACTCCGGGTCCGCGCTCAGCTTCCACGTCTCGACGATGTGCGGCTTGAGGCCGAAGGCCCGCCAGATCCGCGACACCGACGACTGCGACAGCCCCGTCTCGGCGGCCATCGACCTGGTCGACCAGTGGCTGTCCTGCCCGCGGCCCTTCTCCGTCAGCGTCCGCGTGACCAGCACCTCGACCTGCTCGTCGGTGATCTTCCGCGCCGCCCCGGGCCGCGGCGCGTCGCCCAGGCCGTCCAGCCGGCGCTCCATGAACCGCACCCGCCACTTGCGGACCGACTCCCGCGACAGGCCGGTCTTAGCGGCGACCCTGGTCAGGGGCGCCATGCCGGCCTCGTCCGCGCAGGCCAGCACGACCCGGGCCCGCTCGGCCAGCGACTGCGACGCGGTCCGCTTGCGCGACAGCGCCTCTAGCGACGCGCGCTCGGTACAGACAGAACCAGCGGGACAAGCTTCGGGCTTGGCACAAGGCAGCGCCGCTCGGCGCACATCCACTGGCCGCAAGGCATCGTGCCCGAGCAGGCCGACCTCTTCGCCCACAACGACATCGTCATCGCCGCGCCACCGGGAGAGATCTGGGAGCATCTCATCCGCGCCACCGCCTGGCCGGACTGGTACTCCAACGCCCGCAACGTCACCGTCAACGCCCCCAGCAGGCTCCTCGGCGTCGGCGTCACCTTCGACTGGATCACCTTCGGCGCGCCCATCCACAGCACCGTCCACGAATTCGAGCCCGCAGCCCGCATCGGCTGGTACGGCGAGACCGACCAGTGGCTGGCCTACCACACCTGGCTGCTCGAGCCGCGCGACGAGGCAACCACCTACGTGGTCATGGAAGAGACCGGCAGCGGCCTCAACCCGAGGAAACTCGCCCGCTCCAATCCCGGCCACATGCACCGCGGTCACGACCTGTGGAACATCAGCCTCAAGTTCCTCTGCGAAGGCACTCCGAACTAGCGGGACCCGCTAGCGCGGCCCGGCGGTGTCCGGGTCGGCGGGCAGGACCCGGTCGAGCTGGCTGCGAGAGCTGATGCCAAGCTTGGTAGCCCGCAGCTCGCGGCGGGCCCGTTCGGCGAACGCCGCCATGCCCATCTCCGCCAGCATCTGGTGGGCGGTGCGCAGCTGCTCCCGCGCGTCCACGCGGCGGCCCTGCCGGCGCAGCCACTCCCCGTACAGCAGGCGGGATCGGGCCAGCTCGGCGCGGACCCGGGTCCGGCCCAGCCGCTCGACCGACTCCCGGTAGAACCCGTCGGCGGCCTCGCCGTCGCTGAGCAGGGCGCGTCCGGGTATGGCACATGGCCGCCAACCACACCGGGAAGATCCTGGGCCGGTCTCGAGCCGGAGACCTGGCACTACTCGGGATCGGCCACCAGGTGACCGGGCTCGAATTCTCGCAGCGTCGGGGGTTCGAGCGCCACCGCCACCTGGGACCTTCCGCTGGCGACGGCCCGGGTGCCGCCGAGTACGGCGCGCAGGTCACGCTTGACTACCTGCTCGGCGTGAGTCTGCTCGTCGACCAGGCTGGCGTGGGTGAGCGCGGTCGCCACGGTACCGTCCTTGCTGGTGTCAATCGTCAGCCCCGGGAGCGCCGCACCGTTCGCAGCGACCGCTACCGGGCCGAGCGGGGAGTGCTGCCACTTCTTGTGCAACTCGGGGACGGCGGAGAGCAGCATCTTCGTGTAGTCGTGCTGCGGGTTGCCGAAGATCTTCTCAGTGCCGCCCATCTCCACGATCGCGCCGTGCCGCAAGATGATCGTCTGGTCGGAAACGTAGTTGCCGAGGGACAGGTCGTGGGTGATGAAGAGGATCGCCAGCCCCTGCCGCTTCAGTTTGACCAGCAGGTTCAGCACGTCCACGCGGGTGGATGCGTCGAGCATCGAGATGATCTCGTCCGCGATCAGCACCTTGACGTCAAGCAGCAGCGCGCGTGCGATGAGCAGCCGCTGCTGCTGGCCGCCGGAGAGCTGATGGGGGTATTTGCCGAGAACGTCCGCTGGGTTCAGGGCCACCGCGTCGAGGGCAGCCTCGATCCTGGCCGACCAGTCGACGTGGCTGATCTTCGGGAAGTACGCACCGCGGACCAGGTCGAAGACCCGATCGGCCCGGTAGATCGGGTTGTAGGAGCTGAACGGGTCCTGGAAGACGCCCTGCACGTGCCGGTAGTACTCGCGGAGCCCGCGCTGGGAGTACGCTGCGATGTCTTTGCCATCGAACGTCACGGCGCCGGAAGTCGGCTGGACGAGGCGGAGCAGGATCTTGCCGATGGTGGTCTTGCCGCTGCCCGACTCGCCGATGAGCGAGATCACCTCACCGGGAGGGAGCTCGAAGCTGACCTTGCGCAGCGCGGGAGTCAGCCCGCCCGTCCGCGATGTCGCGCGATAGAGCTTGGAGACTTGGTCGACCCTCAGTGTGCTCATACGGCCTGCTCCTGTCCGGCCCGCCCCGCCACTGAGGCGCGCTCATCGCTGGCCTTCCAGCAGGCGACGTGGTGGCCGGGTTGAATCTCTTCGAACGGCGGGGTTCGCGCGCACTTGTCGAACGCGAACGGGCACCGGTCCCTGAACCGGCAGCCGGCCGGCGGGTCGGCCAGGGACGGGGGGCGGCCGGGTATGCCGGTCAGCGTCACCTGGTCGTGCCGCACCCCCACCTCGGGCAGCGAGGCGATCAGCGCCTGGGTGTACGGGTGCAGCGGGCTGTTCACAATCGCGTCGGTACTGGCCCGCTCTGCGAGCCGCCCTGCGTACATGATCGCGATGGAGTCGGCGATCTGCGCGAGGATCGACAAGTCGTGGGTGATCGCGATGACGGATTTGACGAATCCGCGGTCGCGGAACTCGAGGAGCATCTCCCCCACCGCGCGCTGGGTCGATACGTCAAGCGCTGAGGTCACCTCGTCCGCGATGAGCAGTGACGGGTTGAGCAGCGTGGACATGATGATCGTGACGCGCTGCCGCATGCCGCCGGAGAGCTCGAAGGAGTACTTGTCGAGCACGTCCTCCCTGAGGCCGATCAGCGCAAGCCGGCGCTTCAGCTCGGTCATCACCGCGCCCCGGTCGGTGACGTGATGCGACTTGAGCAGGTCGGTGATCAGCCTGCCGATCTTCCTGGTGGGGGGCAGCGCCGACATCGCGTACTGCGGGACCAGCGAGACCTCGGTCATCCGCAGCGGCTCGCATCGCCCTCGTATCAGCGATCGGCAGCTCCCGGCCGTCCACGGTCACCGTGCCGCCGGTCGCCCTCATGCGCTGATCCAGGTAGACGAGGGCGTTGCCGAGGGTCGACTTGCCGCTGCCGGACTCGCCGGCCAGGCCCATGATCTCCCCGTCGGCGAGCGCGAAGCTCACGTTGTCGACGGCGGTGACATCGCCGCGGTGACTCCGGTAGGCCACCGACAGTTTCTCAACGCTGACGCTCACTGCTGCCTCAACTTCGGGTTGAAGACTTCGTCCAGGCCGACGTTGGCGACGAGCAGGGCCGCGACCATCGCGGTCAGCACCGCGCCGGGCGGGACGAACCACCACCATTCGCGGTAGAGGAGGGCGGCGTTCTGGGTTGCCTGGTTCATCATCCAGCCGAGCGAGACGGTGCTGGTCGGGCCGAGGCCGAGGAAGTCGTAGCTCGCCGCCAGCAGCATCGAGCTGCCGAAGAGCAGGATGACGACCAGGAACAGGTACGAGGCCATGTTGGGGGCGATGTCCTTGACGATGATTTCCAGCGGCCGCCTGCCCGACAGCTTGGCCATCTCGACGAACTCCCGCGATCGGAGCGAGAACGTCTGCGCCCGGACCGCGCGCGCCACCCACGGCCACGTGGTCAGCCCGATGAACACGCCCTCGAAGAGCACGCTGCGCGAATTGAGGTAGGAGCCGATCACGACGAGCAGCACCAGCGACGGCAACATCACGATGATGTTCGTGATCATCTGCAGGACCTCGTCGAGAATGCCGCCGCGCCAGCCGGCGGTGAACCCGAGCGCCATGCCGACGACGGACGCCGATACGGCGCCGAGCGCGCCCACGAGGTAGCTTTCCCTGATGCCGTTGGCCAGCTGGGAGAAGATGTCCCGGCCGAGGGTGTCGGTGCCAAGCCAGTAGGTGCCGTTCGGGTGCTTGATCTGGGCGCCGGTGAGATCCTGCGGCCCGTACTTCGCGATCATCGGCCCGATGATCGCGAAGAGCACCAGCAGCAGCTCGAGGCCGAGGCCGAAGACCAGTTTCTTGTTCCGCAGGCCGTAGTAGACGAAGTCGCTGCGCTTGCGGCCGACCGTGGGGGTCTTCGGCTGCTCCACGATCTCGCTGACCGATGTGCTCATGCCGCCGCTCCCTGCATGCTCAGCCGGGTCCTCGGATCGACCGCGATGAACACCAGGTCGATGATGAAGTTGGCGATGAGGACGCCGATGACGATGAAGATGAAGATGCCCTGCAGGAGGAAGTAGTCCTGGCTGGTGATCGCGCCGTAGATCAGGTGGCCGAGGCCGGGGTAGTCGAACGCGATCTCGGTGACGATGTTGCCGCCGATGACCACGCCGAGTGCCAGCGCCAGGCCGGAGAGCTGCGGCAGCGACGCGCCGCGGTACGCGTACCGGCGGACCACCCGCTCGCTGGCGCCCAGCGCGCGCAGGTACCGCGAGCTGTCGTTCTCGAGCTCGTAGATGACCAGGTTGCGCATGCCGATGGCCCAGCCGCCGAGGCTCACGATGAACACGGTGAGGAACGGCAGGAACCAGTGGTCGAGCAGGCTCGCGATGAACGTCCAGTTCCAGGCGGGCAGCAGCGTCTCCGAGTAGGCGCCCGCGGTCGGGAACACGTGCCAGACCACTCCGAGCAGGTACGGCACCACCAGCGCCAGCCACGGGTACGGGATCGCCTGGAAGATGTACCCGAGCGGGAGGACGGTGTCGTCGAGTACCTTGCGCCGCGCGGCCGCCGCGCCCAGCCGGTTCCCGACGATGTAGGAGAGCACCACGGCCGGGACAAGCAGCCCCAGGGTGTAAGGCATCGCCCCGAAGACGAGCGACGTGACCGTGTTCGGGTCGTCGGAGATGCTGATCCCCATGTTCCCGGTCAGCAGGCCCTTCCAGAAGTCCAGGTACTGCTGCCAGAGCGGCACGTTGAGGCCAAACGACTGGGCGAACGTCTTGTAGAGCGCCGCGTACGACGCCGGATCCAGGCCGTTGAACCTGGACAGCAGGCCCTGGATGGGGTCTCCCGGTATCAGGTGCGGTATGCCCCAGTCGATGCTCACGCCGACGAAGAACGCCAGCACATAGGTGATCAGTTTCCTGATGAGATAGCGCCGCACAGGCAGACTCCCGAGGTGAATCAACGGCCCCGCGACCCGCCTCCCAGCGCCGCGCGGGCGGGAGGCGGGTCGTTGACGGGGCCGCAGGTGCGATTAATCGGATGGCGTGCCGCGAGCGTCAGCTCGCGGCCGCCGGCGTCGGCCGCAGATCGGCCAGCGCGTAGACCGTGGTCATCGCGCCGAGGTAGCCGGCCCACATGACCGGCATGTTCTGATCGGAACCGGTGCTCGCCGGGAAGTCCGACCAGACCGAGGTGTTCCCCTGGAACCAGGCGCCGTTGTACCAGAGCGGGATCACCGGCTCCTGGGCGAAGAAGTCCGTCTGCAGCTGGGTGTAGATCGAGTCCAGCTTGGCGGTGTCGGTCAGCGGGACGGTGGCCGCCTGCTGTACCAGCGACCAGTCGGCCGGCGAGTTGATCCGCTCCCAGTTGAGCTGGGAATCCTGGGTCTTGGCGATCGGCAGCGCGTACACCCGCTGGTAGTAGCTCCACGGCGTGGAGTCGGCGCCGGCGTTGTTGTCGAGCTGCAGGTCGTAGCTGCCCGTCGTCCACGTTCGCGGTGCGCGTGTTGGCCTGCGGGTAGATGACCTAGACGTTGATGCCGACCGCCTGGAGCTCGTCCTTGATGACGGTGGTGGCGTCCATCCAGTCCGACCAGCCGTCCGGCACCTGCAGGGTGATGGACTGGCCGTGGTAGCCGGATGCGGCCAGGTACTGCTTGGCCTTGGCCGGGTTGTAGGTGGGCGCGTCGGCGCTCACCACGCCCTGGTTGACGAAGGAGGAGAGCCCGGGCAGCAGGCCGGTCGGGTTGGCCGGCGCGGCGATGCCGCCGTACACCGTCTGCGCGATCGCCGCCGGGTTGAGCGCGTACGCCATCGCCTTGCGGAAGTTGACGTTGCTCATCGGCGCGACGGAGTCGTTCGGCTCAAGCCAGACGGTGTTGGCCGACAGCATGTAGGGCGCGGCCGAGTAGAAGGTCTTGAGCGTGTAGCCGGAGTTGCCGCCGACCGCTCCCATCAGCTGGTTGATGCCGGGCAGGAAGTTGTTCGACCAGTCGATGGCGCCCGCGGTCAGCTGGCCGAGCTCCTGGTCGTTGGAGCCGTTGACGACGTCGACCAGGTACTTGAACTTAAAGCTCAGGCCGAGCGCGCTGGTGGCCCACCAGTTCGGCTGCGTCTGGTACGCGACCTCCTGGGCGTTGTAGGTGTCCAGCGTCATCGGGCCGGTGCCGACCGGGTGCGTGTTGGCGTAGGTCGCGATCTGGCTGGCGGGGAGCTTGGACCAGACGGCCTCGGGAAGGACCGGCGCCCGCCACAGGTAGTCGGTGAACTCGGTGTAGCCCGGCGTGCCCTTGAACTTCACCGTGACCGTGTTCCCGCTCGCGGTGGCGCTCGCGACCGTCGCGACGTTGGTCGAGTACGGGTCGGCCGCGTTCTTCATCGCCAGGTTGATCGAGTACGCGACGTCGGCGCCGGTGAGCGCCGTGCCGTCGCTCCACTTCACGCCGGAGCGGACGTTGATGACGTAGGTGTCGCCCTGCCACCCGGAGTTGAGGTCACCGGTGGCGAGCCATGGGTCGTAGGTCTTCTTGATCGGGTCGTACAGGAACAGCGGCTCGTAGATCAGGCCCTGGGTGCCCGTCGCGAAGTTACCCGTGTCGAGCGGGTTCCAGTTGGACGGCGCCGAGTAAGCCGTACCGCTGGTGTAGAGCGTCTCGCTGCGCGGGAAGCTGGTTGCCGCCGCCTGCGGCGATGATGCGGATGCGGATGTGCTCGCCGACGCGGAGCTGCTGCCCGACGATGGGCTGTTGCTGCAAGCGCTGGCAACGCCCAGCGTCAGCACGGCCACCGCGGCGGTGCCGTATCTGGCACGGCCGCCACCGTCTGCCCGTGAACTCCCTCTGTAGGTTCTCACCTGCTCCTACCTCCTCCACTAGCAAGTCCAGATTGACCGGACCGCCCGGCCGCCTCGGTGTCGCAGGAAGGGCGGACTATACCGGTTAATGGGCTATACCGGTTAAGTGTTAACCCGGAGGGCGCACAAGTAAAGAGCCGTCTCTTGTATCGCTCGCGTCGCGATCGGGTATACGGCGGGTTACCGGCCCGCGCCGGGGCTTGCCGGGCTGCGCGGTCAGCCGACTCCGCCGGCTCCGGGGATGGACCGGAACGCCGACAGGGCCCGAGCTCATCCGGACCTGGAGCGCCGGGCGGTGCTTCCGGCAGGCTCTCCGGGTGCCCGCCGGCCGCCAGCTCGCGGAGCATCCGGGCGGCGGTCGACCCGGCGGCGGCGATGTCCCGGCGCAACGCGGTCAGCGCCGGGTGCATCAGCTCGCAGAGCGCGGAGTCGTCCCAGGAGACGATCGACACCCGGCCTGGCACGTCCAGACCTATCCGCTGCGCTACGCCAAACCCGGCGGCCGCCATCACGTCGCTGTCGTACAGGATCGCGGTCGGCGGCTCGGCCGAGCCGAGCAGCCCCATCGTGGCCGCGGCGCCATGCTCGGCGGTGTAGTCCGCCGCCACGGAAAGGGCGGAGAGCCCGGCGGCCGCCGCGACCGAGGCGAACGCCTCGCTGCGGAGCACCGAGTGCCAGTAGCTGCCGGACCCGCCGACGCGCGCGATCCGCCGGTGGCCCTGCTCGGCGAGGTACCCGACCACGGTCTCCACGCAGGCCCGGTCATCCTGCCAGACCGCGGGGAGCGTGCCCGACCCCTGCGGCGTGCCGATCACCACGGCGGGCATGCGCAGCTCTTCGAGCACGGCGATCCTGCGGTCGCCCACCCGCAGGTCGACCACGAACACCCCGTCCACCCGGCGCTGCTGCCACCACCGGCGGTACAACTCGATCTCGGCGTCGGCGTCCTCGGTCACGGTGAACAGGAGGGTGACGTGGTGCTCGGACAGCTCGGCCTGGATGCCGGAGATGAGCTGCATGAAGAACGGCTCGATGCCGAGCGTGCGGGCGGGCCGGTCGATCACCAGGCCGAACACATCGGCCTTGCCCCCGTTCAGGGCGCGGGCGGCGATATTGGGCTGGAAGCCGATCTCGTGGGCGATCGCGAGGATGCGCTCCCTGGTCGCCGCCGACACGCCAGGCTGGCCGTTCAGAGCGAAGGAGACCGCGGCCTTGGTGACGCCGGCCCGCTGGGCGATGTCGGCAATGGTCGGACGCTTCACCCGGCCCCCCTTAGCGACGCGCTATCGCGGTTAAGCATAACCGGGATGGCATCCAGGACGCGTCCCGGTAAATTCCAGGATTGGTCACGCTACGCCCCGGAGGCGTCCGCCACATGAGCCCCAGCATGGACGGCAATTTGCTTAACCGGTATAGTAACGGCTGCCGGCCACCGACACTTTCCGCGCAGGTGGACCGACGTGAGGACGCGAGGAGGGCTCGGTGCGCAGGAACACCGCGAGGGTCATGACGGGGGACGCGCCGGCCCACTGGCTGGGCGCGAACTTCTGGTCACGGACAGGCGGCCCGCTGATGTGGCGGAGCTACGACCCGGAGGTCGTCAGGGCGGAGCTCGCCGTGCTCAGGCAGCACGGTCTCACCATGACCAGGTCATTCTTCTACTGGCCGGACTTCATGCCCGGCCCCCACGAGATCGATGAGAAGCTGGCTGCGCACTTCACGGACTTCCTCGACAGACACGTTGAGCAAGACCTCACCACGATCCCGACCTTCATCGTGGGTCACATGTCCGGCGAGAACTGGGACCCTAGCTGGCGAAACGGCCGTCACCTGTACGAAGACGTCTGGATGGTCGGCCGCCAGGCCTGGTTTGCCGCCGAGATGACCCGCCGGTACTCCGGCCATCCCGCCGTCGCGGGCTGGCTGGTCTCCAACGAGATGCCGATCTACGGCGGCTCGGCGACCGATCACGAGACCATCGCGGCCTGGGCGCGGATCATCAGGGACGCGGTCCGCGCGGCCGGCGGCCGGCAGCCGTTCTCGCTCGGCGACGGGGCCTGGGGCATCGAGGTCACCGGCGCCGACAATGGCTTCCGCCTGACCGACATAGCCGAGATAGCCGACTTCCTCGGCCCGCACACCTACCCCGTGGGCGACGACCCTATCCGTCAGCGCTACGCCGCCGCTCTCGCCTGCGAGCTGGCGGGCACGTTCGGCAAGCCGGTGATCATGGAGGAGTTCGGCGTCAGCTCGGACTTCGCCTCCGACGCTAACGCCGCCACGTACTACCGGCACGTGCTGCACGGCACCCTGCTCGCGGGCGCGACCGGCTGGATCGCGTGGAACAACACGGACTTCGCGCTCTCGGGCAGCGAACCGTACCGCCACCACGCGTTTGAGCAGAACTTCGGGCTCACCAGGGCTGACGGCGCGCCGAAGGCGACGCTCAAGGAAATGCGGAAGTTCGCGCGCACGCTGGACGCCATCGACCACACCCGCACGGAGCGCGCCGACACCGACACCGCGATCATCGTCTCGTCCTACTTGGACACCCAGTATCCGTTCACCTCACCGGACAGCCACGTGGCCGTCGGCAAGTCCCTGCAGCAGGCGTACATCGCCGCCAGGCTGGCCGACCTGCCGCCGAGACTCACCCGGGAGACGACGGGCATCGAGGAGGGCGCGCGCCTCTACCTCGCGCCGTCCGTCAAGCAGCTCCTCGCTACCACCGCCGCCCGCCTCGAGGAACTGGCGAGCAGTGACGGCGCCACCGTCTACGTCTCCTACTGCGCAGGTGACGTCTCCTGGCACCGGGGTCCCTCCTACGGGAACATGAATGAGCTTTTCGGCGTCAGGCACCAGCTCGACGTCGGCCTCGCCAACCGAATCGAGGACGACACCGTGCAGCTCACGTTCACCCGTGACTTCGGCGGTCTGCCCCAGGGCGCCACCCTTGACTTCAAGGCGGCGGGCAGCGAGCACAGCCGTGCCTACCTTCCCCTCACCCCGACCACCGCCGAGGTAATCGCTACCGACGGCCACGGCCGACCCGCGCTACTCAGGCGTCAGGTCGGCCGCGGGTCGCTGATCCTGTGCAGCTACCCGCTCGAGTACATGGCCGCGCTCACCCCCCGGGTCAACCCGGACGCCACGGTCGCGCTCTACGGCGCGCTGGCCGCCCACGCCGGCGTCCGCCGCCCCGTCAGCGTCGACGACCCGCGGGTCGCCTGCGACGTGCTTGCCCACCACGACGGCAGCCGGTTCGCCGTCATCGCCAGCCACGCCGACGAGCGGCTGACCCTCAAGCCAGTGCTGGCTCCCGGCGAAACGCTCGCCTCCCTCGACGATCAACAGGCGGTCGACACTGTCATCACGGAACCGTTCGAGATAAAGGTCTTTAAAATCACGAATAGTTAGAGTCGGCTTTGCCTGGTGGTGAAGCCTCACCGCTGGCGCGTCCCGTGCAATCGGGACACCGCGCTCAGATCTTGAGGTGGCCGCCCGCATCGCAGGCGATGAACTGCCCGGTGACGTAGCGCGACTCGTCCGAGGCGAAGAAAAGCACGACCTGGCTGATGTCCGCCGGCTCGACCGCCCACGACCGCCGCGCTCTCGGCGGGAAGGCGGGAAACCGGGCCGGGCGGAGGGGTAAAGTCAATTCCGTGTCACGGTGGCATTGGCGCTTTACGACGGCTCCGGGCGGAGCCGCGCGTAACCACGCGCGCTGATCGACCTCCGGAGCCAGCTGCGGGCGGGGCAGACGCCTCGCCCGAATCAAAGGGCGTTGCTGGCTCGGAAGGCCCCGGGCAAGGCGCGCTCGTGAGGAGACAAACCCCTATGTCGCGCGTCAGTGACACCCGGATCGCCGGATACGAGCCGCTGGTATCCCCGGCTGCTCTGCTGTACGAGCTCAAACTGGCAGAACTGCAGCAGCAGACGGTCGAGCGCACCCGGGCCGAGGTCCAGGCGGTGCTTGACGGTACGGACGACCGGCTGCTGGTGGTCACCGGCCCGTGCTCGGTGCACGACCCGAAGGCGGCCCTCGACTACGCCGCCAGGCTGGCCGAGCTGCGCGCCCGGTACGCCGACGACCTGCTGATCGTGATGCGGGTGTACTTCGAGAAGCCGCGCACGGTGACGGGGTGGAAGGGCCTGATCAACGACCCGGGCATGGACGGCTCCTACGACGTCCACCGCGGCCTGCGGACCGCCCGCCGCCTGCTGCTCGACATCGTGTCGGCGGGCCTGCCGGTCGGCTGCGAGTGGCTCGACCCGATCACCCCGCAGTACATCGCCGACGCGGTGACCTGGGGCGCGATCGGGGCGCGGACGACCGAGAGCCAGGTCCACCGCCAGCTCGCCTCGGGCCTGTCGATGCCGGTCGGGTTCAAGAACGGCACCGACGGCGACGTCCAGGTCGCGGTCGACGCCTGCCGCGCCTCGGCGACCAGCCACACGTTCTTCAGCGTGACCGTGCACGGCGCCGGGGCGGTGGTGACGACCACCGGCAACAGCGACACGCACGTGATCCTGCGGGGCGGCCGCAGCGGCCCCAACTACTCGTCCTCGGACGTGGCCAAGGCGCTGGACCTGATCTCGGCGGCGGGGCTGCCGCGCCGGGTCATGGTCGACGCCAGCCACGGCAACAGCGGCAAGGACTACCGCCGCCAGACGTCGGTCGCCGAGTCGCTGGCCGGGCAGATCGCGGCCGGCGAGACCGGCCTAGTCGGCGTGATGCTCGAGTCGTTCCTGGTCGCGGGCCGCCAGGACCCGGGCGACCCCGCCACCTTGACCTACGGCCAGTCCGTCACCGACGCCTGCCTCGACATCGAGATGACCGAAGCCGCCCTCGACACTCTTGCCGCCGGCATAACTGCCCGCCGACGAGCGGTAACGCACTAATCCTCATCGGCAGCCCCTCATGGCCAACCGGTTGACGAAACGGCCAAGGTCCCGGCAGGGCGCCAGCCGGCGCCCTGCCGGGACAAGTCCCGGCCCACACGCTAAGACGACGGCCTGAGTTTCATCAATTTAGTGCGCACCGGCCGGGTTACTTGATCAGGGCGAGGGCGTCGCGGAGGTCGGACGGGAGCGGGTCTTCGGCTGTGAGGGTGTGCTGGCGGCTCCGCTCGCAGCCGCTCGATCTCCTCCGCCAGGCCGCCGGAGGCCAGCCGGGCATTGCCCTGCACCGTCGCCAGCGTGGTGGAGAACACCACCTTCGGGAGCGGCTTCCAGATCGCGATCCACTCCAGGTCTGAGTCGTCGAGCGATGCCGGGTCGACGGTCTCCCAGTACAGCATCGTCTCGTACAGCTTTCGTCCCATCAGCTGGACGCCGACCTGCCGGGACTCGTCAGTGGCGAAGCGCATGAGCTCCTCGTCGGGAATGCTCCAGTCGAACTTGCCGTCAGGCCCGGCGATGTAGCCGTCAGGCGAGACGGCCATGGAATAGATCACGCTGCGCATCAGGCAGCCTCCTTGGTAACGGGCTCGGAAGTACGACCCCCGGACGCCGCAAGACTCATCGCAACTCGCGGGACGTGCCGGTAGGACATTACGATCTGGATCGCAGTCGCCCCAGACGCGGTCTTCCACGGTGCGAACGTACGCCACCCGACGAGACGACGAGCCACGACTCACAGGGATTGAATGGCCCGGGTCTCAGGGCTCGGCCGATGGTGCTGGTGATGCGCCGACGACCTCACGCGCCGGGTGATCAGGCGGGCGGGGCGGTTGCCGCCCAGGATCGCGAAGCTTTTTATTACGGCGAAAGAAATTCGCGCTATGCGAGCTAAAAGTCTTCACGTTGCGAGAAGTCTTCGCGTTCTTGGGCTCAGCCCGGTGCTGCCGCCCGGGACTGCCCGGTGGCGGGACTGGGCGCCGGCGGAAACGGCAGGCACGCAGGCACGCAGGCACGCCGAACTTGGTCAGCCAGGCAAAGACCTCAGCCCTTCAATCCCTGTAGTGCGCAAATTTCGCGGACCGAGCCGGCCGGCGCCATGCCGGGACAAGTCCCGGCCCACTCGCTAAGACGACGGCCCTCCGGGTCGAATTCCCGCAGCACCAATTGTGCCTTTCTGGGTGGTTGTGGACGAGCCGTGCGACGCCCGGTATCAAGGTGGGGCAGCAGCGCGACGATAATAGCGTTACGGCTGGGACGCTGTGGCAATCAGCGGGCTTGCAGCTCCCGAGTTGAGTCTTCATCCGGGCCGTTCCCGCCGCCTGCCAAGATTTCGTCCTCGGGAATTAGCTCGTCAGATGTAACAGGTTCGCTTTCCTTGACCTTCGGGGGGGCTGGAGCCCACGGCTTAATATGCTGGACGACCTCGCTGTAGAACTTGTCCACCGCGGTGAGGACGGAATCCACGAAGGATCCGCGGCCTTGGCCTCGTGCCGGCCCGGCGTTACACGATAGTGAGACCGTCAAGGAACGGATCTCATGCGAAGGATCCTCAACCAGAGACCTCGGGTCTTTGCGGGCCTCATCCAGCGTCCTGGCCTCGCCGCGTCCACGCTGAAAAGCAACCGAAGGCTGAATACATAGCTGCCCCGGCGCGGTCTTCAGCTGCCGGACCAGCCAGTTGACGCGCGTTGTCGGCCTGCCTTCCCGAGGCGCGGGCACGGTAACCGCACAGTGAACGAGTCCGGCGCGCAGGTCAGCCGTGATCTTGATAGGGGCGACGGCACCAGGTACCCGCACGGAACCTTGCAGCAGTCCGGTGACTGCGAATTCACTGACGGCTTCTTGCAGGTATCTGGCGGGATCGCGAAGCTGAGCCTGAGGCACCATGGGTCGCACCCCTGTGCCGAGTTCGCGTGATAGCTGTAGCGCGGCAAACGATATGAGCCCTCCGAACTTGTCGGCAACCTCTGCGGCCCCCTTGTCATGCGGATGCAACGTCCCGGCGCGGGCGCGGTCACGGACGTGCACCCAGGACGAGCCCATGTCATCGAAATCAATCGCCCCGGACCGGGGATGCTCCAGGTACCTGATGAATTCGGCAAGTATCCATGCCTGGTCTGGGTCGCTGACCGACCTGTTCGCCTGCTCAACCAACGCCTCGGTTCGAATCTGGCTCCAGGACAGGTGATACAGCCTTGCTGCTTGTGCTCTGACCTTGGGCAGCTTGACCGGATGTACGCCAGGCACAGCAACCACCTGATTGGAAATAGTCAGCAGGGCATCGAACTTCTGCCTCCGCGCCACGTCCATGTAGGACTCGATCTGACCAGGGATCAGGTCGTGGCGTCCTGTTTTGATCTCGACCAGCGCAGTCCAGGTCCGGTGCCCGGACACCACCTGGATCAGGCCATCGGGCCGCAGCTTCTTTTCTCCGTCATCAAACGGGACCTCGATAAAGGTCGACAGTCTTCCTACCGGCGCCCCCATCGGGGCCGTTAGGGCACGCCCAAATTCCTTGACCGACTGGATCACCGCAAGCAGCGCCGAAGAGGCCCGGCGCTCCTGCTCATCAGCGCCACCGATCCCCGAAACAGGGAACAAGCGCGCGCGTTCCCACTCCACCTCACCCACAGTCAGTCTCCTACTGTCGATGTCCCCGGGCGCAATACTTTGGCACGGTATCGGAAGTCCAGCGACTTGAATATGATTACCGGCCAAAGACGCGCATCCTGACGCAAGAACGTAATCCAGGTTGAGATGCGGGCGGAACTTCCTGCCTTCTGAGTTCCGCTGATGCCGTACGGCGAGAGCTGTGCTGGCAGCGGCTAGGCGCAGGCCCTGGTTCACGGCCCGGTTAACGGCGGCACGCACGGCGGCGGACGCGCGCTCCGGGGGAACGTGGGATGGTAGATTATTGGCATGAGAACTGCCATTGACGGCGCCGGGCGCATCGTGGTCCCCAAGGCCCTGCGCGACGCCCTGGGGCTCACCGCCGGGCAGCCGCTCGAGATCGCCGAGCGAGACGGCCGGCTCGAGATCGTGCCCGCCCCGACGCCCATGCGGCTGGTGGACGAGGGCGACGGCGTCGCGGCGGTCGCCGACGTCGAGATGCCCGTGCTCACGGCCGCGATGGTCCGGGAGACGCTCGAGCGCACCCGCCGGTGAAGGCCGTCGACTCCAGCGTCGTGATCGCCGCGTTCGCCAGCTGGCACGAGCACCACGCGATCGCCCGCAAGGCCATGACCGCCAGGCCGCGCCTGATCGCCCACGCGGCGGTCGAGTCCTACTCGGTGCTGACCAGGCTGCCGCCCCCGCACCGGGCCAGCCCCGACATCGTCCACGCGTTCATCACCGAGCGCTTCGCCGACCCCTTCCTCACCCTGTCCGAGAACGGCTACCAGGAGCTCCTCGCCACCGTGGCAGCCGGGCAGATCCTCGGCGGACCCGCTTACGACGCGCTCATCGCCTTCACCGCCGCC
This sequence comes from uncultured Actinomycetota bacterium, assembly GCA_963836195.1. Classification (GTDB taxonomy): domain Bacteria; phylum Actinomycetota; class Actinomycetes; order Streptosporangiales; family Streptosporangiaceae; genus Trebonia. The sequence goes on from CAWIIX010000016.1 coordinate 112,859, forward strand.
GAGCACAACGCCACCCTCCTGAGCCTCGACCAGCGAGCCGCAGCGACCTACGAGACCGTCGGCGCCCACGTCGAGCAACTGCTCAGCTAGCGGCGCCCCTAGATTCGTCCGCAACCGGCTCGACGGCCAGCAGCAGTGCACACAGACCTGGGAAGGTCGGCAACCATCATCCGGCTCGGTTAGCAGCTCGCGGTTCCTAAGCGCGCCAGCAAGCGGTAGCCGACTCGTTCCGTGTGGCGGGACCGATGACGGCCGTCGCGATCCGCTGCACGTCGTCAGTCCTCGGCTTCGGGAGAAGCAAAAGCTTTCGTCCCGAACGGTCGCGTGCTTCGCGTCGGCCGGAGACGCGAAGCACGCGACCGTTCGACACCATGAATTTGACCTTCTCTCCCGCAACTCCGGACGACGTGGCGCCCGAGCTGACCGAAGCGGTGAGCGCACCGCCAGGCCGGGCAGTTCGTACCCCAGCTCGCCGGAGATCCCGGTGCGCAGCACCCGAACGGGGATCCCGTCCACGGACGAGACCCGGGCGCGGTTGAAGCCGATGTCACGCAGCGGCTGGCCGGCCGCCTTCTCCATGATGAACAGGGACTGCGGCCCCTGGACCGAACCTCAACGTGGGCAACGACCGCCAGTCACTGCTCGCGGTCCTCACCGTCCTGGTGCCGTTCATCGGCTACCCCCGTACCCTCAACGCTCTGGCCGCCGTCAACGAGGTCGCGCCCGCAGCCAAGGAGGGAAAATGACCATGACACCCGGACTTAGGGGTTGTTCAGATGGGCGAGGACGGCCAGCACGCGGCGGTGTCCGATGTCGGTGGGCGGAAGCCCGAGCTTCAGGAAAATGTTGCCGATGTGCTTGCTGACTGCCCGCTCGGTGATGACCAGGGTGGCGGCGATCGTGGTGTTGTCGTGGCCCTCGGCCATCAGCGCGAGTACCTCGCGCTCGCGCGGGGTCAGCGAGTCAAGCGGGGTGCTGCGGCGGCGGGTGAGGAGTTCGGTGACCACCTCGGGGTCGAGCGCGGTGCCGCCGCCCGCGACGCGGTCGAGCGCGTCGAGGAACTCCTCCACCCGGCCGACGCGGTCCTTGAGCAGGTAGCCGATGCCGCTGGCGCCGCCGCCGAGCAGTTCGGCGGCGTAGGCTTCCTCGACGTACTGGGAGAGCACCAGCACGGGCAGCCCGGGGATCTGCCGCCGGGCCGCCAGCGCCGCCCGCAGGCCCTCGTCGCGGAAGCTCGGCGGCATCCGTACGTCGAGCACGGCGATGTCGGGGCGGTGCGCGAGCAGCGCCGGGAGGATCTCCGGCTCGGCCGCGGCGACGGCCACGACCTCGTGCCCGGCCGAGGTGAGCAGCAGGACCAGACCCTCGCGGAGCAGGGCGTTGTCCTCGGCGATTACCACGCGCACGGCAGCTCCGTTTCGATCACGGTCGGGCCCCCGGCGGGGCTGGTGACGGTGAAGGTCCCGTCGAGCGCGGCGACCCGGCGGCGCATGCCGGGCAAGCCGGTTCCGTCCGCGTCGGCGCCGTCCGCCGTGGTGGCGCCCCCCTTGCCCTCGTCGCGGACCACCACTCGCAGGCCAGTGCGGGTGCGGCTGAGCTCGACGGCGGCGCGCTTGGATCCGCTGTGCTTGGCCGCGTTGGTGAGCGCCTCGGCCACGACGAAGTAGGCGGCCGACTCGACCGCAACCGGGGCGCGAGGCGCGTCGTCCAGGTCGCCGGTCTGCACGTTCACGTCAAGGCCGCTACTGGCGGCGAGCGCCCGGACCGCGCCGGCCAGCCCGCGGTCGGTGAGGATGGGCGGATGGATGCCGCGCACCACGTGGCGCAGCTCGGCCAAGGCCTCCTCGGCGTGCTGCTGGGCCTCGTCGAGCAGGCGCCGCCCGGCCTCGGGGTCGCGTTCGTAGGCACGTTTGGCCAGCCCGACCCGCATGGACAGCGAGACCAGCCGAGCCTGCACGCCGTCGTGCAGGTCCCGCTCGATGCGGCGCAGCTCGGCGCTGTGGGCGGCGACCGCGCCCGCCCGGGTCTGGGTCAGCTGCTCGATCCGCCTGGCCAGCAGCGCCTGCGGCGACGGCTTGAGAAGCACCGTCGACCAGGCCGCGTCCAGGTCCGCGAGCCGGCTGATCAGCGGCAGGATCACCGGCGGGCGGCGCAGCAGGCCGCCCCACACCCCGTCGACGGGCAGGGCGGCCAGCCATAGCGGCAGCGCCAGGATGCCGATGCAGCCGTAGACGTAGTTGGCGGCCATCCAGCGCGCGTCGACGAACGTGCCAGGGTCGCGGACCGCGGTGCGGAGCCGGTCGCGGAGGGGGCCGGTGATCGGCTGGTAGGCCTCGGGGATCTCCTTTCCCGCCCACGCGCCGACCATGGACCGCTTCGCGCCGGCGATCCGGCGGATCAGCAGCACGGCCTCGGGGAGCAGCCAGATGCCAAGGATGGCGACCGTGCCGATCGCGGTAATCAGCAGCACGGTGATGAAGGCGAAGGTGAATGCGGTCAGCCCGACGGCCAAGGCGAGTTGCACCGTGGCCCGCCCTGCTCGCCGCACTGTCTCCCGCATGCCATCAGGCTAAGCGCACTGCCGGCGGCTGCGCGGGAGACCGGGCTCCCCGGTGAGGGTGTAGCCCGCTACACCCCCGGTTCGGGAGCGCGGTCCCTCGTGACGACGCAGCTCCGCCAGCAGTGTTGATCTCGGGTGCGAAAGACGCCCCCGGAGGTCACAGCACGGAGGTTTTCCCATGTCAGGATTGGCTCGCTGGTGTTTCCAGCATCGGCGGTGGGTGGCGGCGGGCTGGCTGCTCGCCATGGTCGCCGTAGTCGGGCTCGGAAAGGCGGCGGGCACCGATTTCGGCTCGAGCTTCAGCCTGCCCGACACGGACTCGCAGGCGGCGGTCAGCCTGCTGACGCAGAACTTTCCGGCCGCGTCGGGTGAGGGCGACCAGATCGTGATCCAGGCCACCCACGGCGCCACGATCAGATCGGCCCCGGTACGGGCCGAGGTGACGTCGGCGCTGGCCAAGGTGGCCGCCGTGCCCGGGGTGGAGGCCGTGGCCAGCCCCTACGCCAAGGCGGGCGCGGCGCAGATCAGCCGGGACGGCCGCCTAGCCTTCGCCGTGGTGACCTGGGACAAGCAGGCGGCGCAGGTGACCAACACCGACGCCGACCACCTGATCAAGGCGGCGGAGTCCGCCGACGGCGCGACCGTGCACATCTCCCTCAGCGGCCAGTCCATCACCAACTCCGAACGGCCCGACCCCGGGTTCACCGTCGCCGTCGGCGTGATCGCGGCGCTGGCCGTCCTGCTGGTCGTCTTCGGCGGGGCGCTGCTGGCGGCGCTGCTGCCGCTGCTGGGCGCGATCGTGGCGCTGGTCCTCGGCAACTCGCTCATCGGCCTGCTCAGCCACGCGATGAGCATCTCCAGCGTGTCCACCGAGCTGGCCGTCCTGATCGGCCTGGGCGTCGGCGTGGACTACGGGCTGTTCATCATCAGCCGGTACCGGAGCGCGGTCAAGCAGGGCGCGTCTTATTCCGACGCGGCCCAGCTGGCTGTGGCGACGTCCGGCCGGACGGTGGTGCTGGCCGGCCTGACCGTCTGCATCGCCCTGCTCGGCCAGTTCCTGCTCGGCGTCAGCTTCCTCTACGGAGTGTCGGTCTCGGCCGCCGTGGCGGTGGCGCTGACCATGGCCACCGCGCTCACCCTGCTGCCGGCCATGCTCGGGTTCCTCGGCCCGCGGGCCCTGTCCCGGCGGGAACGCCGCGCCCTGGCCACCGGACGGCACGCGAGCCCGGCCGCGGGCGGGTTCTGGCTCCGCTGGGCCCGGTTCGTCGAAGCCCGCAAGGTTCTCGTCGCGGTCGGCTCCCTCGCCGCGGTGGTCGCGATCGCGCTGCCGATCTTCGGCCTGCGCCTTGGCACGTCGGACGCCAGCACCGACCCGGCGAGCTCGACCACCCACCAGGCCTACACCGCCCTGGCCGACGGGTTCGGGCCCGGCTTCAACGGGCCGCTCGAGCTGGTCGCCCGGTCCGGCTCGGCGGCCGACGTCACCGCCTTCGACCACCTGCTTGCCGTCGCGGCCCAAACCCCCGGGGTGGCGTCGGTGGCGCCCGCGGTCACCTCACCGAACGGGAAGGTGCTGCTCGCCACCGTCTACCCGACCACCAGCCCGCAGGCCACGCAGACCATCAACCTGGTGAACGACCTGCGTGACCACATCATCCCGCGGGCGGCCGACGGCACCAGCCTGGCCGTCCACGTCGGCGGGGTGACGGCGACCAACATCGACTTCGCGCACGTGCTGACGGCCAAGCTGCCGATCTTCATCGTCATCGTCGTGCTGCTGGCGTTCCTGCTGCTGATGGCCGTCTTCCGCAGCCTGCTGATCCCGCTCGTGGCGTCGGCGATGAACCTGCTGTCCGTCGGCGCCGCCCTCGGCGCCATGAACGCGGTCTTCAGCTGGGGCTGGGGCGGCTCGCTGCTTGGCCTGTCGGGAACGGGGCCAGTCGATGCGTTCTTGCCAGTCCTGATCTTCTCTGTGCTCTTCGGCCTGTCCATGGACTACGAGGTGTACCTGATCAGCCGCATCCAGGAGGAATGGAAGCGCAGCGCGGGGGCGCCACCGCGGCCCAGCGCAACCACCTGGCCATCGTGGCCGGCCAGGCCAAGAGCGGCCCGGTCATCGCGGCCGCGGCGAGCATCATGATCCTGGTCTTCGGATCGTTCATGTTCGGCGGAGCCAGGGAGCTGGCGGAGTTCGGCTTCGGGCTCGCCTTCTCCGTCCTCGTCGACGCCCTGCTCATCCGCAGCCTGCTGGTCCCCGCCCTCATGCATCTCGTCGGGCGCGCTAACTGGGCGCTACCGCGCCCGCTGGATCGCCTGCTGCCGCGGCTGGCGGTCGAAGGGGCTGAGGTGGCGCCGGAGCCAGCCGGCGCCGACGCTGACTGCCGCGCGCTTCCCGGCGGCGCCCGACCGCACGGCCCCGGCCACACCGCGCCGAATCACGTGATCCGATGAGCTACCCGATCGATGAGAAAGAAGGACCCGTGCCGGACCGCGGGCGCCGCCTTTGCCGCATCGCCGCGATTGCGGCGGGCGCGTTGATGCTGGCCGCCTGCTCTACGGCGCCGCAGGCAGCTTCAACGTCGGCGGGCGCCGGAATACCACCGGGCGCGGCAGCGCCGGGGCCGCGGCATGCTCCACGGCTCGTACGTGGCGCTGGGCGACTCCTACACCGCGGGACCAGGCATTCCCGACCAGACGGGCGCGGTTGCCGGGTGCGAGCAGTCAAGCAGCAGCTACCCCTTCCTGGTGGCGCGGCGCCTGAGGCTGGAACTGACCGACATGAGCTGCAGCAGCGCCACCATCGCCGACCTCTCTGCCGCGCAGCCCACCGGCGACGGAATCAACCCGGCGCAGCTAAGCGCCCTGTCGTCGGCGACCGCGGTTGTCACCCTCGGCATTGGCGGCAACGACATCGGCTGGGCCTCCATCGTCACCCGATGCGTGGAACTGGACCTGATTCCCGTCCTGATCCCGGGCGAAAACACGTCGGGTCTCACGCCGTGCGAGGACTACTACTTCCGTGACGGCATGGACCTGATCCAGCAGCGGATCCAGGTGGTTTCCGGGCAGCTGGCGAAAACTCTCGGCCAGATCAAGGCGCGTGCCCGGCGCGCCCGCGTCTACGTTGTCGGCTACCCAGACCTGCTTCCCTCCTCGGGCGACGGGTGCGCGAACACGCTGGGCATGACAACTGGCGACATCGTCTTCCTCGACAACGAGGAATTGCGGCTCAACGGCGAGTTGCGGCAAGTAGCCCAGGCCGTGGGGGACGGCTATGTCGACACCTACCGGCCGTCCGAGGGTCATGGCGCGTGCTCGGCCCCACCGAGCCGCTGGATCGAACCGCTGATCGCGGACGCGACGGCCGCCCCGCTGCACCCGAATGCGGTCGGCGAGCAGGGCATGGCGGACGCGATCGTCGCTGCGGTCAAGAGCGACTGAGTTGTGGCCGGACGCGCCTGGCGCACCCCGAGCACGCTGCGTAGGGTCCATGGTGCTGGTCGCAGTATTTGCCGCCACAGTGAACACGAACCAGCCGTAACTTCGGGGTTAGCCGGATCGGTTAAGAGGGCTGAGCGGGAGCTCGATCAGCAGGTGCGTGCCCTCGCCGCGGGGGCTTATCACCCTGAACGTGCCGCCGGTGGCCTCCACCCGGTCCCTGAGGCCGACCAGGCCCGAGCCGTGGGCCGGATCGGCTCCGCCGACGCCGTCGTCGCGGACGTCGAGCCTCAGCGCGCCGCCGGTCGCGTCGACCTGGACGTGAACGTCGGACGCCTTCGCGTGCTTGGCCGCGTTCGCCAATGCCTCCGATATCACGTAGTAGGCCGCGACCTCGACATGTTCAGGAAGTCGCGCTTGAATTCGTATATCGAGCTTTACATGGATTGATGAGCGTCTCGCGAGCGTTTTGAGTGCCGACGCGAGACCTCCGTTGACGAGGAGGGCCGGGTGGATGCCACGCGCGAACTCACGCAGCTCGTCGAGCGTGCTCGATAGCCCGAGTGCGACGCGGTCAAGTTCCGCGCTGAGCCGATCAAGCTGCGGAGGCACGGCCGCCTGAGCCGCCCGTAGCCGAAGCGCGAGCGTGACGAGCCGCTGCTGCGCACCGTCGTGCAGGTCGCGCTCCATGCGGCGCCTGGTCTGGTCGGCGGTGGCGACGATGCGGGCGCGGGACGCCGTCAGCTCAGCGTGGGCATGGGCATTGGCAATCGCGGTGGCGACGAGCTCGGTAAACCCGGCCAGCCGCGTCTCCGTGTCGGCGGGCAGCGGCTCCTCGGACATGGACGTCACGACCACCGAGCCCCAGAGCCGTCCCACCACGCTGATCGGGAAACCGACAGCCGAGCGCAGGCCGGCGGCCATCCAGACGGACGCTTCACCCGCGTCGTCGCCGTAGTTGTCGAGCCGCGCCGCCTGGGCGGTCTCGAACACCAGGGTGCTGACGTTCCGGCCGCGCAGACGCGACCGTTCCCCCGTCGGGAGACGGACATCAGGCCTGCTCCACACGCCCACCCTGGTCAGGTAGCCGTCAGGGTCATAACGGCTCAGCACCGTGGCGTCCACCGGCAGGAGCTGGCCGATCTCCCTGGTGACGGCGTCGAACACCGCCGGCGGCAGCGCTCCCTGAGCGACCAGCGTCGCCACCCGCCGCAGCGCTGCCTGCTCGTCGGCGACACGCCGCAGCTCTTCACGAGCCTCGGCGTTGGCGATCGCGGTCGCGACGAGTTCGGTGAAGCCGGCCAGGCGTTCCTCGGTGCTGGGCGGCAACGGCTGTTCGTGGATGGAGGCGGCGACCATGACGCCCCACAGACGCCCCTCCACGCTGATCGGCGCTCCGACCAATGAACTGATGCCCATCTCACGTGCTTCGGCGGCAAGGTCGCCAGAGGCGCCGGAGTAGCTATCGAGCCGCGCGGGACGCCCGGTCTTGTAGACCACCTCGGTGACGTTCCGCCCGCCTAGTCTCACCTTGGCGCGGGTCGGCACGGGTTTTCCGGTGGCGCTCCACCCGCCGACGCTCGCCAGCATGCCGCCCTCGTAGCGGCCTATGAGCGTAAGTTCGGCCGGAATCAGCTGGCCGACTTCCTGCGCGACCGCCGCGAACACCCCGTGCGGTGGCTCGCCGCGGGCGACGAGCGTCGCCACCCGTCGCAGCGCCGCCTGCTCGTCGGCGAGGGCGCTCACTTCCTGGCGCGCATGGGCGTTCGCGATCGTGGTGGCGATCAGTTCGGTGAACTCGGCCAGCTGGTATTCCGTGCCGGGGAGGAGCACGCGCTCACGCGTCGACGCGACGATCATCACCCCCCATAGACGGCCCTGCACGCTGATCGGCGCGCCGGCCGACGAGCGCATGCCGAGCTCGCGGGCCCCCGCGGAGAGGGATTCGGTGCCTTCGACGAGATGGTCATCGACACGGGCCGGCCCATTGCGCTCGAACACGAGCGTGCTGACGTTCTGGCCGCCGAGCATCGAACGGCGGCCGACGAGGGCAAGGCCGCCCACTCGGCTCCACCCGCCGACGACCTCGACTCTGCGGTCGGGATCGTAGCGGGCGACCATGGCGAAGTCTGCGGCCGGCAGCGCGTTCCCGACTTCCTCGGCGACGGCGGAGAAGATCTCCTCCGGCGAGACGGCCTTGGCCACGAGCGTCGCGACCCGGCGCAGCGCCGCCTGCTCCCGCGCGAGACGCTCGACCTCCTTGCGCGCGGCGCGCTCGTGATCAAGGACGCTGAGCATCGTCATCGTCATCGCCGCGACGCGCGCCATTCCGCCTAGGAGAGCGGTTTCCTGGCGTGTCAGGGCATGAGGCCGCGCGAGTATCAACGTCGCGCCAGGCGGATACGCGAGACCGGCCGCCGTGACCGCGCACCAGCCGACACCGGGTACCTTCAGCCGGGAGTCCGGAGCACCTGGCCGTACGCGCTTGAGCTCGTCGACGGGCTCGGTGCCCTCCGCGTAGCCTACGGCCGCGAGGAGTTCCCCGTCGGCCACGATCGCCGCCACTTCCGCGTCGAGCACCTCGGCCGCGCGCTCGACTGCCGCCCGGGCGGCCGCCGACTCGGTCGTGCTTGGCGAGACGCTGGCGACGAACTCCGCGAGCTGCTGGGTCGGCCACTCCGAACTGGCCATCTCAGCCGACCGACAGTACCGCGAGGGTGTGGTTGTGAAAGCCGCGGACACCCCGTGTCCTGGCGATCTCGCCGTACGTGTAGAACCCCGCCACCGGCGCGCCCGACGCCATCGCGGCAAGCCGGTCAATCTCGCTGTGGATGCCCTCCTCGCCGAGGACAGAGCGCCTGCCGATGCAGTCGAAGGCGATCATGCCAAGTGGAGGACGTCCGCCCAGCGCGGCGAGGGAGTCGGCGCACGCGGCCTCGGTGGCCTCGAGCACCGACCGGGCATCGCTCTCCATGATCCACACCAGGGCGCCTTGCGGGACCTCGGCGATGCAGGAAAGCGACCGCTCGGCGAAGTCTCCGCCGCCGATGAAGCACACCTGATCCGCGCCGTTCGGGCGGCCCAAGCCGAGCGGATGGGTGAGCGCAAGCCGCGTCAGCCCTTCCTGATCCTGGTGCGCCGGTTCGGAGGCGCCGAGACGCTTCAGGTAGGCGTCAAGCGCGGGCCGGTCGTCGAGGGTGTGGACACGGTTGCCCCTGCTGGACGTCACGACCATGGGCTCGCCGACCCTCCGACAGCCGTGACGGACGCCGATGCCGAGCGGCGCGTTCGATGCGATGCCGGCCGCGACCACCGAGTCGGACTGGACCTGGTCGGCGTAGAGCTGGAATGTCCGGCGCATCTTGAGGTCGTCGCCCGCGCAGCCTCCGACGAGCGGCACCGCCGCGCCGAGAACGCCGTGCGCGCCGCGGACAACTTCCTGCTGGTCGCCGGCCAGGCCGTCGCTCAGCAGCAGCACCACCTTGTCCGGGAGATCCGCGCGATCGGGCAGGCACCGCGCCACGTGCGCTCCCGCCGCGCGCAGGTTCCCCGACACCTCGGTGGCGACAGCCGTCCGGACCGCGAACCCGCTGCCGCCCAGGGCCGCGACGACCACGCTGGCGTCGCTCGGGCCGGCGGTCGCGATTTCCCCGGCGGTCGTACAGCCGATCAAGGGGACGTCGCCTGCCCGTTCACGGATCTGCCGCAGCAGTTGCCGAGGGTCGTGGGCCGGCGAGCAGAAGACGATCAGCAGCTTCGGGTCATCGTGAATGAGGGCGTCGTCGACCGCACGGGCACCCGCCAGTTCCAGGGCGCCCCCACAGGACCCGACCCGGAACCAGCGATCAGCGGGCATGCCCTCCCCCAACAGCGTTGATCCTCAACGACGCTACTCGCGTGACGCAACGCTCACAACTAGCAACGCGCGGAGGCAGCCAGCGGGTTCCTCCGCGCTAACGCTGAGGGTGCCCCGGGCGGGGGTCGGCCGCGGGGGATGGCGGCTCGGCCCGGGGCACCTGTCCGCCGCGGCTGGGGGCGCCGGGGCGGAGCTTTCGGTTTTGTGGTTGGTCGGCGCGGAGCCGGGCCCGCTTGGGCCGGTCCGGATGCGGAGTCGTCCCGAGGTCACGCAGCCGCGAAGAGCACGCACGCCGACAGCGCGCCGTCGGCACGAGGATCGAGTACCCGACCGTCCGGGAGTAGTGCGCCAGCATCGTCGAACACGACGATGCCGTTGCAGAGCAGGCTCCACCCTTGCTCGGGATGACCGGACACGACGTGCGCGGCCATGCGCTCGGGTGCCAGCGCGTCTGCGCACCGAGGCTGATGTTCGCACATGATGACCTCCACTGGTTGGCTTCGCATAGGGACGACGATCCCTGATTGACACCGCGCAATCCACCGGGGAGACACCAAGACTCTCTTCCGGCTACCCCCAATGCCGTGAGTGGAGTCAGCACCAAGCGTGAACCGAAGCTGGCCCCGATGAAAAGCCAGCCAGGGCGGGGTGATCCTTTTCTCAGGCCCTGACCGGCCGCGCAGCACGCGGAGCCGGTCAGGGCGACAACACTGAGCGGAACGGGCCGCGGCCCAGGTCGCGGCGGGCAGGAAGGCGATGGAGCGCACAGACTGGCTAGATCAGGGCTATGACTCGGCCGAGGCCCGGTTCCTCATGCTGACGGCGATCACCCATCACCGGTTTGACGCCCCGATCTGGGGCCAGGATGAGGTTCGCAGGCTTCATCTCGAACTCACTGAGATCGACATGCTGACCACGCAGGCCGCTGTCGAGCACGCCGCGGGGCGGGGCAGGCGGCGTCTGGAGGGAGCATTCTTGGACTGAGCGCGGATCGTTCGCGCTCGGCGGAAGTCCACCGCGAACCGTGGTGATTCTGGCTAGCCCCAATGCCGGCAGGCCCTGCCGGCAGCAATGCTGGTGAGGTGCTCATGCGCTGTCTTCTCGTCGACGACAACGAGGCATTCGTCGAAACCGCGCGCCATGTCCTTGAGCCGGACGGGGTGAGGGTCACCGGCACAGCATCAAACAGCGCCGAAGCGCTGCTGCGGGCCAGCGAACTGCAGCCAGATGTCGTTCTCGTCGACATCATGCTCGGCGACGAAAACGGTTTTGATCTCGCGCGCCGCCTCGCCGAGAGCCATGCCCGCGAGCTGGCGGTCATCATGATCTCATCGGACACCGAGGACGACTATGCCGACCTGGTCGCCGAGAGCCCCGCGCTCGGCTTCCTGCCAAAGGCCGAGCTTTCGGCGGATGGCATCCGGCGACTCCTCGGCAAGGCCCGCTAAAGCGCGTCAAGAAAGGTGAGCACGGCGAGGACGCGCCGATGCATATCATCGGTTTCCGGCAGGCAAAGCTTCATCAGGATGCTGCCGATGTGCTTCTCCACGGTCCCTTCGGTCACCCACAGCTTCTGCGCGATCCCGCTGTTTGAGCGTCCCTCCGCCATCAGCGCCAGAACTTCGCGCTCCCTAGGAGACAGCGCGTCGAGCGGATCGCCCGCTTGACGGGCCGTGACAAGCTCGGCGACCAGAGCCGGGTCGACCACCGAAGCGCCCCGCACCAGGCGCCTCAGCGTGTCAACGAAGTCTTCGACGTCGATGACCCGGCTTTTCAGCAGGTACCCGCTGCGCTGGCCGCTGGCCAGGAGACCCAGAGCGTGCTCGACCTCGACATGCGCGGAAAGAACAAGGATGGCGATATCCGGAAATTCCATACGAATCTGCCGGGCCGCCTCAAGGCCCTCAGTGGAGTAACCGGGAGGCATCCGGATGTCCACGATCACCAGTTCCGGCTGCCGTTCGCGCACCAGCGCGAGCAGCAGCGGCGCGTCTGCGCACTGCCCTACGACTTCGAAGCCCGAGCGCTCGAGCAGGCTCGCGAGACCCTCGCGCAGCAGGACGTCGTCGTCTGCCAGCGCGACCCGGATCCGGTCCTCGGTCATCTTTACGATTGTGGCCTCTTTCAGGACCGTAAGCACCCTGCCGGCGAACTTGGGCTGATCGAGACGGCGTCGATCGATGAGCTGCTCGGGCCGCCGCTCTAGACACATGGTCTAGGAATTGTTGGCACCGGTCCGCGGCCGCTGGCCTTTGATGCTACGCACCGGCTGGGTGGTGGTGGGGAACCATGCCGTCGATCAAACATTCGGTGTAAGCTGATCGACGTCAACGGTACAGCACTCAAATACGAGCAATGCTCGGGAGACAGGTTGCAAGTCTCGAAGAGGCGTGTGGAGTGGCTGAGGGAAGAGACCAGGAGCGGTTGCGTTGAGCGGTCGTTCCTGCTGTCCCGGCCAGCGGAGCCGGTACCGGGCGTCCTTTGGTCGCCGCGCGACAGGACCCCGAAAGCGACGGTGCTCCTCCTTCACGGTGGAAGCGGCCATAAGCGCACTGATCGCCTTCAGCGCATGGGACAGCGGCTCAGCGAGGCGGCCGACCTCGCCGTCATCGCCCTCGATGGCCCGTACCACGGTGACCGGGTGCCGGCGCCCATGGCAGCTTCCGAATATCAGCCGCTCATTGTCGATGAAGGAGTCGAGACCGTCACCGCCAGGCTGACACAGGAATGGCTCGAAACCGTCGCCACTCTCGCGGGCCTTGGACTCGCCGACGAGGCTCATGTCAGCGTCTTCGGGATGTCAATGGGTGCCCGGTACGGGCTGCCAACCGCAGCCGCGCTCGGAACCCGACTGCGGTGCCTGGTCCTCGGCAAGTTCGGGATCCGCGAAGCGCCACCCCTGTACCCGGGACTGTGCGCCCGGAACCTGACGCTGACCTCTGCGCATGCGATCGTCGCACCCGTCCTCTACCACGTGCAGTGGGACGATGCGATCTTTCCTCGCGAGGGTCAGTTCGAGCTTTTTGACGCGATTACCTCCGAGGACAAACGCCTGCACGCACGGACGGGTCCACACGACCGAACGCGGGCGGATGACGAGAGACTGTTTATCGAGTTCCTGCGGCAAAACGCGGTGCCTGCCTAGGTCGCCGGACGTGCCGAGCACCGCCGAGCGGCAGTGGTGCCGCCCGGGTGCCTAGCTCCACGCAGGGGATCAGCCGCGGTCGTGGAGGGTCACCTGGTAGCCGTCGGGGTCGGCGAACGTGAACGTGCGGCCGAACGGCCCGTCGACGGGCGCGGAGACGATCGTCGTGCCGGCGGCGGCGAGGGCGTCGTGGATGTCCTGCGCGTCGGGGGCGTGCAGCCACAGCGCCATGCCCTGGCCCGACTGGGCGACCGCGTCCAGGTCGGTGCCCGCGATGACGTCGCGGACGGCGAACGCGATCGGCTTGGTGTCGAACACGACCGCGTGCGGCGGTCCCGCGTCGGAGCGCTTCAGCCCGAGGTACCGCTCGTAGAAAGCGGCGGAACGCTCTAGGTCGCGCACCTGCAGTGAAATGAAGTCGGGTCCCGTGACGGCCATGATCCTTACCTCCTCCTTGTATGTCAGTCTTCTGACATATCTCAACGTATGTCAGAATACTGACATGAGTCAAGGCGAGCCCGGAATCGAGCTGGACACATCACTGGGGTACATGCTGAAGGCGGCCGCGAGCGCCCTGCACTCGGCCCTGGAGGCCGTGCTCCGGCCGCTCGGCATGACGATCACCCACTACTCCTGCCTGGAGCTGCTCGCCCAGCGACCGGGCCTGTCGAACTCCGAGCTTGCCCGCGGCGCCTTCGTCACCCGGCAGTCGATGAACGTGCTCCTGCAGGCCCTCGAACGCCAGGGGCTCGTCGTCCGCCCGGCCCAGGCACCCGCAGGCAGGGCCCTGCCGACCGAGCTGACCGCCCGCGGGCGCCGCCAGCTCGCGGTCGCCAGCGCCGCGGTCCGCCGCGTCGAGCAAGACATGCTCGCCGATCTGGATACCGGCGAGCAAGATCAGATGCGGCGCCTGCTCACCGCGTGCATCGCCGCACTGACCGAACCGCCCGCGTCGGCGACGTAACTGCTCCGGAATTTACGACTTTGCCGTATCCCTGTGTCTCGAGCAGGCCGCCAGGCCTGGCCCGAGCGGCGGCGCATTACGCCGGCTCGGCGGACTCCTCGGCGGGAACCGGCCTGGGCGCGGGGCGCTCCCAGAACGTGGTCAGCTGGGCGGCCGCGGCGGCCAGGCCGATGCCGACGGCGAGCCCGGCCCGCTGCACCGGGGTCAGCCGGTCGTGGATGCCAAGGAGGCGATCGACGCTCAGGCTTCCCGGGCCGATCGCCGCCAGCGCGATCGAGGCCGCGCTCAGGTTCAGCACGTACTCGTAGCCCTCGGCGGTGATGAAGAACCCGTTCTCCAGGTGAACCGACCGAGCCGCGACCGCCATCGTGCCGACCACCGCCGACGCGGCCAGCGGCGTCGCGACGCCCGCCAGCAGCGCGGCGCCGGCTCCGACCTCGACGACCGTGCTCGCGGCCGCCTGCAGCCGCGGCTGCTTGAAGCCGATCGAGCCGAACCATCCCGCCGTCCCGTCCAGGGTCCGCCCGTGGCGGACCCCGTGGGCGACCATCGTGCCGCCGATCGCCGCGCGGAGCACCAGGCTGGCCACATCCCTACCGGTCACTGGCAGTTCCTCTCTCGTCTTCGCCATCCAGCATCGATAAAGCACTTACCTCTACAAATGATTATCTGCTTTCATCGTCGCGCCGTCGCGAGGAAGCGCCTCAGCCGTGGAGGAGCGTGATCTGCGGACTCTCAGGGATGGCGGGGTACGTCCGGGGCGGGGATGGGGGCGAGCCGGGCCAGCGCCGCATAGGCCAGGACCAGCAGCAGGGCAAGGATGAGGATCGCGGGGCCGAGGATGGCGAGGCTGGTGCGGTCAATGAGGAGGCCGATCAACGCGGACAGGCCGGATCCGCCGGCGGCGGCGGCGCCGACCTGCCAGGCGATCGCGTGCCGGGCTCGCCGCTCCCCGATCCGCTGCGGGGTGGTGGCGATGAGGGCGGGGAAGATCCCGGCCAGGGCGGCGCCGAGGATGACGAAGCCGGTCACGACGACGGCGGTGTCGGGCTGCCAGCAGATGAGCGCGGTCGCGCCGACGCTGGCGGCCAGGCCCCCGCCGATGACGAGGCGGAGCGGGACCGGTCGTCTCGGCAGGGCGAGCCCGATCCGCACCGCGGTGAGGGCGCCCCAGTAGCCGAAGGCGGCCAGCCCGGCGGCAGAGGCGGACAGGCCCAGGTGGCCGCGCAGGTAGCTGGTCTCCCACTGGCCGGCGCTGACCTCGAGGCCGGTGTAGACGAAGAACACGATCAGCCCGAGGGTCAGGACGGTCACGATCCGCCGGCGAGACCAGGTCGCGGCCGGGTCGGTCAGGTCGGGACGCTGAGCGGCCTCCTCGTCCCCGGCGGGAGGGCGAAGCGCATCGGGCGACGGAGTCCCGCGGTGATGCAGCGTCCACAGGACGGCGGCGACCAGGTCGAGAGCGACCAGGAACAGGTAGGCGGGCCGCCACGATCCGGCCAGGATCGCCGCGGTCACGACGAGCGGGCCGAGGGCGGTGCCGATGCCGTAGAAGCCGTGCAGCAGGTTCAGCAGGCGCGGCCGGCCGGTGAGCGCGATCGCGGTGTTGAGACCGCCGTCCATCATCCCGGCGGCCGCCCCGAGAAGCGGGCCGATCGTCAGGATGAGCCAAAGCCCGGGGGCGACCGCGTAACCGACGCCGCCGAGCGCCGCGCACGCGGCGGCGACGGCGAGCAGGACGCTGACGCCGAGCCGCTGGATGAGCCGGCCGACGAACGCGGCCACGACGACCGATCCGATGGTGTTGACGAGCAGGATCAGTCCGAGGTCACCGACCGGGACGCCGAAGCTCTGGCGCATTGCCGGCCAGGCGGTCCCGAGCATCCCGTCGGGCAGTCCGACGATGACGAAGGTCCCGAGGCTGAGCAGGTCGAACCTGCGGTCCGTGCGGGCCGGGGCGAGGGTAGCGGTCACTGGCCCAGGCCGGCCGCACGTCGACACCGAAGCAACTCCAGCGGCGCCGACGGCCGCCCGATCATGTCCATCCGTCGATTCTAACAGTACGTATGTGCGTACGAACATCTTCTATGTTCAACTGCGACGCGCGTCAGTGTCGTCGCCATGGGCCAGGGCGCGCCGGGGGTGGCGAGGGGAAATCACGGACCGTTCGATATGACGGTGTTGATTTTCTGTCGTGGACCAAGGTTCGCCGCGGCGCGCCCACAGCGCGCAATGAATGCGGCGGAGTGCCGTGACCGGATGAGAGTCGCCTGGGTCCGTTCGGGATAACTGAGTTAGCCGCTCATTCCGTAACGCTGTCGGCGTTAAAAAACGAGAAACGCGAGGCGCTTGGTGCGTGACGGGAACTCCCGCTCGGCTACGCTGCGTTGTAATCAAGAAAACGACCTGTGGAGTATGCGGTAATGGCCCAGCACATCCAGACGCTGTTCGTTGACGACATCGACGGCGGCGCGGCCGAAGGCACGGTCCGCTTCGCCCTCGACGGCACCGACTACGAAATCGACCTGAGCGGCAAGCACGGCGACGAGCTGCGCGCCGCGCTGCGCAAGTACGTCGAGCACGCCCGCAAGGTCGGCGGGCCCGGCCGCCGACCGGGCGCCCGCGGCGGCCGCAGGTCAAGCACGGCGGACACCGGGGCCGTCCGCGCCTGGGCGCGGGAGAACGGGTACGACATCAAGGACCGCGGCCGCGTGCCCGCCGATCTCGTCGCGAAGTACCGGGCAGCGACCGGAGCCTGACCAGGCTGGCGCGAGCACAAGCCGGCATCGCGCCGATTTTCAAACGCTGCCAGCGCGGCCGGTTGCTAGTTACCGCCTCCTTGCTTGGGCGGCTGGGCGTCGGTCTGGCTGTCCCGGATCGCCTTGTCGTATCCGGCGATGTCGGCCCGCACCTTCTTCACGGCCGCTTCCATCTGCAGGGGCGCCAGGACCGGATCTTGCGTGGCTCCTGAGCCAGCGGAGGCCGCTGCAGGCGGGGCCGAGCCGCCCGCCGCTGGAGCCGGTGATCCGCTGCCGCTCCCGGGGGCCTGGACGGCGCCGCTCACCGTGTTGCTGAGGTTAGCGATCGGACCCACGTCGGCGACCGAGATGTGACTCACCGCTCCGCTGTCGCCGAAGTCGACGTGGACGGAGCTCCGGCCGAACCGGGGGGTGAACACATCAAGGGTCTTTTCGTCCGATTCCTTGCCCAGAGCCCAGATCGGCACTACCTGCCTGAGCCTCCAGTCGAGGGGCTGGTCCACCAGCACCCTGGTCAGATCGACGTCGGCGGTCTGCGCCAATTCGTAGATGGCAAGTTGCGCCCGGAACGGGGCCCTGTAGTGGATCTCTTGCTCGTTACTCCCTGGGCGATCGGCTGGTGCCCGGCGGACGGCCGGCGGGGTGTTGGCCGCCGGGGGATCGGCTCCTGCCGGGTCGTCGACCCGCAAGACGATCGTGTGCAGGGTGCACGCCGCGTTGCGGGCTGCTTCGCTGAGCTCATTCAGCGGCTTCGGCAATAGGTCCGGCGGCTCATGCACCGGTTCGAGTTCGTCCAGGCCGAAGCGGTAGGTGAAGGAGGCAGACTGGTCGGGGTAGTGCCTCGACTGCCAGCCTTTCAACGCCTGCTGCAGGTTGGCCAGCTCGGCCCGAGCGAGATCCAGCGAGGTGGACACGGTCTTGATCTGGTCGGCCAAACCGGCGGGAGGATTGTCACCCGCTGCCTGCTGGGCAAGGTCGAGCGCCCGTTTTTGCAGATCCCACGCCAGCTTCCTGGCAACTGCGGCCCGGGCGGTGAGCTCACCCCAATCTGAGCCGTCGCCGGGATCTGCCGGAGCCCGATCCTGTTGCCTCGTCAGATCGACTGCCGTGACGCGGGCCGCTTGGAAAAGCGCGACCGCGGCTGGGGCCGCCGCTGTCACCGCGGCCGCGGCTGTGGCCACAGTCGCGGAAAGCGTCAGCACCGCCACCATCCCACCGGCCGCGTCGGCTCCGCCCCCGTTGGCCTCAAAGCCGACTCCCAGCAGTCGCCCGTCAGGGGCAAGGCTGAGATCGATCTCGGTGTCGCCCCGGAACAGCCTCCTCCGCCTGAGGACAAGTTCGTACGCCTGACTGATGTCCGCACCGATCCCTGTGCTGACAAAGGCGGTCCTGTCGAAGTGGCTGGGATCGCCCACGTTGTCGTAGTGAAAGGTGACGGTCCCGCTGACCGTGATCGTGGTCTGCCCCAGGTAATAGCTCAGCCTGACATCGCGCATTTCATTGCCCAATCGCGTGGAAGGACCTTGCCGCAAACCCGCGTCTCAAGACAGCAGTGTGCCACCGGATTGGAATAGATCCGTCGGAGCTGCGGATCATCGGGGGTAGGGGCCGCGCCGGATCGACGGGGGACCTCCCTGTGCGCGCGGGATCACCGGCAGGAGCAGGTGCGAGGGGTGTTCCGGGCCCGACCAGAGCGTGGTGGTGCCGCCGAAGACGTTCGCCGGCCGGTCGTCCGGGTCGCGGTGCAGGAACATCCCGTGCCCTTTCATCTCGACGCCGTAGGTGGTCGGCCACGGCCCTTCGCCCGGGAACTCGAAGTCGCGGCCTTGGACGGTGAGCGCGAGCCGGTAGCCGGCCGGGACGACCACGCTGGTCGGCCAGATCTCCACATCCAGCGAAACGACCTCGCCCGGGGTGAGCGGCTGCGCGCTGTCGTGTGGGTGGTAGGGCCGGTAGGGCAGGCTGCGCTCCGGGTCGAGCGCGCGGTGCGACGCCCTCAGCCATCCGGTGCCGATCACCCCGGCCGGGTCGAGCGCGGTCACGAAGCTGACGTCGGCGCCGTCGGGGTCGTCCACATGCCCGCGAACCCGGACTGGAAGGCCAGGCCCTTGGCGTACGGGCCGTGCGTCATGATCACCGGGTAGCGGCCCTCGGCCGCGGGCCGGTACACGTCGGCCCGCAGCACCGTGCCGTCCGGCATCGAGACCGGCACGTCCCAGTCGATGCGCATCCCGTCCCGCACCTCGCTGCGGTACTCGCCCTCGTTCATCGGCCTGCTCGCTTTCTCCACGCGCTCCGGGGTCGCCCGGTACAACCGCGCGCGCGTTGCCGCCGGTGCCGGCTGCGTCGCGCCTGTCTCAGATGGAGCCCATCTGGCGGTCAGATGGCCGCGGCCTGAGCAGGGCGCCGGCTAGCCGGCGGCCGGGTGGAGGCGCAGCAGCTGATCGGCGAACCGGCGTGCGGCCGGGCTGGTCTCGCCCACTGCGGGCAGCATCAGGTAGATGTGCCTTTCCAGGCGCACGCCCTCAACCGGGATGAGCCGCAGAACGCTGTCCGGTCCGGTCAGCACCGGGTACGGCAGGCCGACCGGGGCGAAGCCGATGCCGACGCCCGCGCTGACCAGCTGGAGGAACAGCTCCCAGTCGCCGACATCGCACACGACCCGGCGCGGGATCCCCTGGCCGGCGAACGCGGCGTCACTGAGCAGGCGGGCCGTCCACCCGGCGGGCACCTCGACGAACCGCTCGTCGGCGAGCTCCCGCAGGCTGACCACCGCCTGCCCGGCCAGGCGGTGGTCAGCCCGGCAGACCAGGCGCAGCGGCTCTCCGGCCAGACGGGTCATCCGGACGCCCGGGACCTGGCTGACCGCGGGCCCGATCACGCAATCGAGCTCCCCCGCCGCGATCATCGAGATCATCGCCAGCCCGGGCGCGTACTGCAGGCGAAGGTCGACGCCGGGATGATCGCGAGTGAACTCGCCGAGATAGGAGGCGAACGGCACCAGATGCTGAGCTGACAGCGAGATGCCAATGCGCAGCGTGCCGATGAGGACGTCGCGGGTGTGGTGCACGGCCTGCTCCGCCTCGGCGGCGCTGGCCACGGTCCGACGGGCCGCCCCCACCAGGGCCTCGCCGGCCGCGGTGAGCCGGACGGGCCTGGTCCCGCGAATGTACAGGGGCGCGCCCAGTTCGCGTTCGAGTGCCTGGAGCGAGTTCGACAGGCCCGACTGCACGATGAGCTCGCGCTTGGCGGCGCCGGTGATGCTGCGCTCCTCCACTAGCGCCAGGAAATGACGGAGCTGTCGCAGTTCCACCCGCTACCGCCTCCAGGCCTCAGTCGCAGCATCTCCGAGCTATGCCATCTGCCAGGCAGATGCAGTGTATCTGCGCGCACTGGGCCGGGCCGGGACCAAGCTCACGATGCCCTTCCTCGCCATCGGCGCCTCGGCCAACCTCGGCAGCCGCGGGGCCCCGCCTGGGTCAGCCCGTACGCCGCCAAGGTTCGGCACTGGTCGCGCTACGGCAACGGCCAGGCAGCGATCTGCAAGACCTCCTGCCGACACACGCCGCTGGTAATATCCGCAGCGACTGGCCCCCGGGAGACCAGGGTGCCGCGCGCGAGGCGGTCGCCCACCTCGCGGAGTATGGTCACCGGCTCGGGCGAGCTGCGTCCGCGATCATGACCGGCCGACCAAGAAGGGGAACGACCGTGAGCGAGCCAGGAACAGCAGCGTGGCGACGGGCCGAGGCCGCCGGCTGCTTGACTTCGGACGCGGGGCCGAGCTGCCGGACGGCGGGTTCGGCTGGCTGGGCGACGACGGCGCCGTGGACCCGGGCCAGCCGTGTCCGCTGTACATCAACGCGCGCATGACACACGTGTTCGCGCTCGCGCACCTGCAGGACGTGGCCGGGGCGGGCTCGCTGGCGGCGTCCGGCATCGCCGCTTTCAGCAGCCGGTACGCCGACCGCGCGAACGGCGGCTGGTTCACCGAGACGGACCGCTCCGGGCACGTCATCGACTCCGCCAAGGCCAACTACGCGCACGCGCACGTCCTGCTGGCGGGGGCAAGCGCGACGGCGGCGGGGATACCCGGGGCCGACGCCGTCCTCGCGGCCGCGGCGGCCGCCATCGAACGGCACTTCTGGTCCGATGCGGAAGGCTGCGCGGTGGAGTCCTGGAACGCCGACTTCACCGTGTCCGAGCCGTACCGCGGTGCCAACAGCAACATGCACTCGGTCGAGGCCTACCTGGCCGCGGGCGACGTCACCGGCGACGCCGTCTGGCGCGAGCGCGCCGCCTCGATCGCCGCCCGGCTGATCGACCGCCATGCCCGGGCTAACTCCTGGCGGGTCCCCGAGCACTACGACGCCGAGTGGCGGCCGCTGCTTGACTACAACATCGACCGCCCCGGCGATCAGTTCCGTCCCTACGGCACCACGCCCGGCCACTCCTTTGAGTGGGCTCGGCTGCTGCTTGACCTGGAGGCCGCGATCGAGGCGGCGCAGGCCGCTCCTCCGGCCTGGCTGGCGGAGTCGGCGACCGCGCTCTTCGACACGGCCGTGGCCGACGCCGAGAACCGCGACGGTTACCCCGGGCTGATCTACACCGTCGACGAGAACGGCCAGCCGGTGGTGACCGCGCGCCTGCACTGGGTGGCGTGCGAGGCCGTCCTCGCCGCCGACGCGCTGCAGCCGGCGCACCGGCCAGCCCCGCTTCGCGGCGGCGGCGTCGCGCTGGTGGGACGAGATCAACCGCTACTTCATCGATCGCAAGCGCGGCGGCTGGCACCAGGAGCTCGCGCCGGACATGACCCCGGCCGCGTCGACCTGGTCGGGCAAGCCCGATGTCTACCACTCGTACCAGGCGCTGCTCTTCCCCTCGCTTCCGCTGAGCCCGGCCGCCGCCGTCGCGCTCGCCGTCCGCTGAGCACCGTCGCCGCCAGGCCCCTGACTGCCAGAACCGGCCGCAGTGCGCCGGGCGGCGGGAGCAATAAGGCTCATCGACGTTGCCGGCCGCATTAACGTCCCCCGCGCTTGGGGAGAGAGCCTCGGATGGCGGTCGACGCAGGACGTGCGGAGGTCCACCGTCGCGCATCGTCCCACCGCCCTCACTGGCACCACGGACACCAAGCCGGGCGGACATGGGCGTCATCGTGGGCACTTCGGGTCGCGGGCTGCCCCCAATGGAACACAATAACGTCCGCAGGCGGAAAACGACCGCCGCAATGGAACACAATCATGGTTTCCGCCTGGATCCCCGCGCTCGGTCGGGGCGGTTGGCAACGGCGCCGACCGACACCGTGACCGCGGCGCTGCCGACGGTATGCTCGGCGCCTCTTCGCTATTTCGCGCCGGGCGGCGGGAGCAATTCGGTCGAGTACTCGGGCGCGAGCGCTTGCGACTTGGCGATGAAGGCCGCCTGCGCGTCGGCGTCGAGCGGCGGCGGGGCGGTGGTCCGGGTGGCGACGGGCTGCCCGACCAGGGTGAAGAACTCCTCCTGGCCGGCCGGGGCACACAGGCACAGCAACCGCGACGGCGTGCCGGTGGCGTTGGTGAACGCGTGCGGGGCGTTGGCCGGCACGTTGATGGTCTCGCCCGCCCGGGCGATGAGCGTCTGGCCGCGGAAGGTCACCTGGACTTCGCCGTCGAGCACGGTGAACATCTCCTCGAAGTCGTGCCGGTGCGGCGGCGGGCCGCCGCCCGGGGGCACATGCATGTCGATGAGCGTGTACTTCCCCTCGGTGTCGGCGCCGGCGACCAGGATCGTGTAGGTATCGCCGACGAGCCCGATGTGCGGCAGGCTCTGGTCGCCGTCGGGCCGGGCGACGGTGAGTCTGCGCGACAGGTCGTCGGGCGGGACGGGGGCGGGCTGGCCGGGCATACTGCCTCCTCGATCCGGACGAATTCGTCCGTTTAAGTGTAACCTCCCCTCATGGAGACCCGGAGCCGGGTGTTCAATGAGCCCATGACCGTTCCGAAGGGGCGCGGTCCGCGCGAGCCTCGCAGCGACGCCGCCCGCAACCGCGAGGCCCTCGTTCGGGCCGCGACCGCGGCCGTGCACCGCGAGGGTCCGCACGTCTCGATGGCGACCATCGCGGCCGACGCCGGGGTCGGCATCGGGACGCTCTACCGTCATTTTCGGACCCGCGAGGAGCTGCTTGACTTCCTCGCCCGCCGTTCCTTCGAGCAGGTCCTCGCCAACGCGATCGCGGCCGAACGCGACGGCGCGACCGGTGGCGACGCGCTGCGGCTGTTCATCGAGGCCGCGATCGGCCAGCGCAACGACCTCGTGCTGCCGCTGCACGGCGGGCCGCCGGTCACGGTCGAGGAAACCCTCGCGGTGCGCGATCAGGTCCACCGCGCCATGCAGCGGATCATCGAGCGAGGCCGGGCCGACGGGACCATCGGCCAGGACGTGGCCCCGCGCGATGTCGTCGTCTTCGGGGCGATGCTCGCACAGCCCAGGCAGCCCGACCCGGACTGGGACGCGACCTGCCGACGGCTGCTCGGTACCTTCATCGAGGGCCTCAGGACGACTCCGGCGGCCGGGTGACCTCTATTGGCCTGGCTGGACGAACGGCAAAGGAAGGTGCGACGGTTGGACGACGAGCTTCCCGGGAACTTCCGCAAGGCCCTGGCCGCCATCGTCGGCGACCGGCAGGTGCTGGCGGGCGACGCCACCGTGGGGTACTCGGTTGACTGGACGGGGCGATTCCGGGGCCGGGCCCTGGCGGTCGTCCGGCCACGGGACACGGCCGAGGTTGCGGCCGTGCTGACGCTGTGCACCGCAGCCGGCCGGGCGGTGGTTCCGCAGGGCGGGAACACCGGGCTCGTCGGCGGCGGTGTGCCGTTGCGCGGCGAGGTCGTGCTCAGCCTCAGCCGGCTGAAGGAGCTGGGCGCTGTCGACCGGGACGCGTCGCAGGTAACGGCCGGGGCCGGGGTGACGCTGGCGCGGGTGGGCGCCGCCGACCCGGAGCTGGACCTGGGGATCCAGATCGCCAGCCGGGACAGCGCGACCGTCGGCGGGGCGGTGGCGACCAACGCGGGCGGGGTCCGGGTGCTGCGCTACGGGCCGATGCGCGCGCAACTGCGGGGGATCGAGGCGGTGCTTTCCGACGGCACGGTCGTGTCGCACCTCGCGGGCCTGGTCAAGGACAACACCGGCTACGACTACCCGTCGCTGCTGGCGGGGTCCGAGGGCACGCTCGCCGTTGTCACCAAGGCGCGGCTCCGGCTCGTGCCGCGACCGCGAGACGGCGTGACCGTGATCGTCGGGTGCGTTGGCCTCGAGGAGCTGCACGCGCTGGCGCTGGCGGCCGTCCGGCAGGTGCCGGGACTCATGTCGGCCGAGTTCTTCACTCAGGCGGGCCTGGATATCCTCACCGCCCGTGCGGGGCTCACCCCGCCGCTGCCCCGTCCGTGGCCGGCCTACCTGCTGCTTGACGCGGCCGGACCGGGCGCGCTTGACGACCTCGCGGGCGTGATCGGCGAGCGGGAGGCGGCGGTCGGCGACACCGGCGAGGACCGGCGGCGCCTGTGGTCCTACCGGGAGCGGCATCCGGAGGCGGCGGGCTTCCTCGGCGTGCCGGTCAAGCTCGACGTCTCCGTCCCCGCCGGGCAGTGGACCCGGCTGGTCACGGAGGCCGCCGACGCGGTCACCGCCGTTGACGCGGGCGCACGGGTGATCACCTTCGGGCATGTCGCCGACGGGAACGCGCACGTTAACGTCGTGCCCGGGTCCGAGACCCCCGCCGACGGGCGGCACGAGGACGCGGTGTTCGCCCTCGTCGCCTCGCTCGGCGGCTCCATCTCGGCCGAGCACGGGATCGGCGCGCTCAAGGCACGCTGGCTCGAGCTGGCCCGGACCCCGGCCGAGCAGGCGCTGTTCGCCAGGATCAGGCGCGCCCTCGACCCGGCCGGCACGCTCAATCCGCACGTCCTGCCTCGACTGTGAGCGCGCGATGACAGACGCGGCGACGCGTCCCCTCGGTTATGAGGGTGAGTCGACTGGGAGTCCGGCTGCCAGCGCCGCGTCAAGCAGCCGCTTGTCGTAGGTGACGAACGAGGTCACCGCGCGGCGGGCGCGCAGGGCGGTGCCGAGGTGGATCGCGTCCAGGCTGCGGACGGCGGCCGGGCGGACGGTCTGGGCGAGGATGCGGATGGGCGGGTCGAGGCCGATCAGCTCGATCTGGTCGAGCACGGCCGGAAGCCGGGCGGCGGCTGCGGGCGCGTAGCGGGCGAGCGCCCGGAACGACTCGATCTCGGTCAGCACCGAGCTGATCCATCCGGTCTCGGCCCGCTCGCCCAGCCACATGCGCAGCGCCGCCGATTCGGTCTCGGCGTGGACGAGCTTGACCACGGCGGCCGAGTCCAGGTAGATCATCAGCGCTCGCCCGAGCGGTCCCGGGCGAGCTCGTCCGCCACGTTGACGCCGTCGGGCTCGCCGAGGTCCATCCGCAGCACCTCCCTGCGCATCAGGGCCGCGCGCTCGCGCCAGGCCGGCCGCGTCGAGCACCGCCTGCCTGATGGCGGCCGAGCGCGAGACGCCGCCCTGGGTCAGCACGTCAAGCGCGCGATCGGTCTCGTCGTCAGTGCGGATCGTAATGGTGTCAGCCATATATGAAGTGTAAGACGGTATGTCTTACACTTCAAGCACGCGGCGATTTTGGGGCCGGCTGGTCGCTGGTCACGCGACCTTGAGCCGGGCGCGTTCCGCGGCCACGATCGTGTTCCGCAGTTCGGCCTCGGTGCCGGCCGCTATCGCGTCCGGCGTCGCGCCGGCCATGTCGCTGCGGCGCGCGTACTCGTCGAACGCCTCGCGCTTGGCGGTCAGGAGCTCGAGGACCCGCTGGTCGACGCTGTCCTCGCACAGCAGCCGGTGCACGTCGACCGGGTGGACCTGGCCCATCCGGTGCGCGCGGGCGATCGCCTGCTCCTCGATCGACGGCGTCAACTGCGGCTCGGCGATGACGACGACGGACGCGGCCTGGATGTTCAGGCCCACGCCGCCCGCCTGGATCTGGGAGACCAGCACGGCCGGGCCGCTCGCGTTCGTCAGCTCGTCCACCATCGCCTGCCGCTCGGCCGGCGGGATGTCACCGGTCAGCGGCCCGATCACCGGCATGCCGGGGACGCCGTCCCGGCCCGCCAGCGCCTCGGTCACCGTCGCCAGCACGTCGCGGAAGTAGGAGAACACGATGACCTTGCGGCCGCCGTCGGCCGCCTCGCCGACGATCTCGACCAGCCGCCGGAGCTTCTGCGAGCCCTTCACCGTGCCAGGGTCGAACGCGGCCCGGCGCATCGCCATGAAGTTCCCGTCCTGGACCGCCTTCCGGTACGTGCGCATGGCCGCCCCGTCGAGCGCCACCCACTCCTGCGTCTCCAGCCGGTCCGGCAGCTCGCTGAGCACGTCCTCCTGGTTACGGCGGAGGTAGACCGGCGCCACCCGCTCGCGGAACCTGGTGCCGTCCATCGCCTCGTCCGCGAGGTCGAGGTTCTCGGCCACGTCCGGGCGCAGGTGCCCGACCAGAACCCGGAACTCCTCGACCTTGTTCTCCATCGGGGTCCCGGTCAGGAACAGCGCCCGCCTGCTCCGGCCCGCCCACTCGCTCACCGCCTGGGTGCGCAGCGCGTTCGGGTTCTTCGCGTAGTGCGCCTCGTCGACGACCATCATCGCGATCGGGACGTCCAGGTCTTCCGGCATCGCCCGCAGCGCCTCGAACGTCGTGACCGCGACGCCGCCCTTGGCCGCCCACTCCTGCTCGGCGGCCTGCCGCTTGGCGCCCGGCAGGTGGAGCCTGCGGGCTTCGAGCAGCGTATGCCGCTCGACCTCGCGGGTCCAGTTGATGACCACGCTGGCCGGGCAGACGACCAGGAAATGGGTCGCGCCCTCGGCCGCCAGGTGACACATGGCGGCCAGGGACTGGATCGTCTTGCCCAGGCCCATCTCGTCGCCGAGGATCACCCGCTCCTGGACCAGGGCGAACTTCGCGCCGAAGGTCTGATAGCCGCGCAGCGACGTCTTGAGCAGCGACTGGTCGAGGGGCAGGACGCGGACGCGCTCGGCGATGTCGGACGGGAGGAAGCCCTGGCTGGCCTCGCGGGCCGGGTCGAGTTCGGCGACATCGATCAGCAGCCCGTTGTAGGTGACGGGGCGGGCGAGGTAGTCGTTCCAGAGCCGGGCGGCCCGCTGTTCCCGGCCGGCCTTCTCCAGCTCGGCCTCGGCCCGCGCCAGCCGCCTGCGGGCGGTGGTGACGGGCTTGGAGCCGAGCAGGGCGTCCAGCTCGGCGAGGGCGTCGCGGGCCTCCTGCTTCTTCCGCCCGGAGAACGTGAACAGCATCCTGGCCCGGCTTGCGCCGCGGGCGGCCGGGTCCACGCGGCGCTCGATCTCGCTCGCCAGCGGGCTCAGGTCGGGGCCCTTGAGCGCGGACCGGGAGCGTTCGTAGCGGCGCAGGGCGGCGACGAGCGCGGTCTGCTCGGGGGTGCGCGCGTCCGGGTCGATGCGGACCCGGGTACTGCCGTCGACCGACTCGCGCATCTGCGCGGCGGCGGCGGTGATGCGCCTGGCCGCCCGGCGGCGAACCCCCGGGATCCGCCTGAGCCCTTCCGGCCCGATCGCGAGGACCTGGCCGACCGTCTCCAGGCCGGCGTCGATGAGCGGGTCGAACGTGACCTTGCGGCCGGCCAGGTCCCGGAGCCGGTCGACCGGCATCGCGTCAAGCGCGTCGGCGACGAGCCGGTCGCGCACGGCCTGGTAGGCCCGGTGGGCGACCTCGCGGGCCTCCCCCGGCGCGGCCAGGACCGCCTCGATGGCGTCGTGGACCGCGCGGCCGTCGGAGACGACGGCCCTGGCCGCCTTTCCCGGGCCGAGCGGCCCGTCTTCCGGGGGCTCGTCCTCAGCTGTTGCGGGTTCGGGGGTCCTTGTCAGCTCTGCCTCGTGCGCCACAGTCGTGCGAGTCTCCGTGTTCGAACTGGCGATCGGACGATCACCTCAAGCGAGGATAGCGCCGAGTCGTTTGCAACACCGTCTAAGTGCCTGATTCCGCACAGTTCCCCGCATACCCTTGCTTTAACTTACGAGTGGGAATTGAGGGGAGGCGGGTCATGCCCGGCAGCCGCGAACCGGCCAAGGGGATCAGGCAGCGCACGCGACGGCTGGCGTCGCATCCCCGGATGATCGTCGGCGGCGGGGTCGCCGTCGTCGCGATCGTCACCGTCTCGCTGGTCGCCGCGCTGGCCGGCTCGGCCGCGCCGGTCAAGCCGCACGTGGTGGCGGCGGCCCCGCTCCCCCCGAAGCCGACGCCGACCCCGACCCCGACGGTGCATCGCCCGACGCAGCTGCTCGACCCGTTCACCGGCGAGCCGGTCAAGACGCTCGGCCAGGTGCTCGCGGTCAAGATCGACAACATCGTCACCGCCCGGCCGCAGACCGGCCTGCAGTCCGCCGACCTGGTCTACGTGATCCCGGTCGAGGGCGGCCTGAGCCGCTT
The DNA here is from genome assembly GCA_963836195.1 of uncultured Actinomycetota bacterium. Taxonomy (GTDB): domain Bacteria; phylum Actinomycetota; class Actinomycetes; order Streptosporangiales; family Streptosporangiaceae; genus Trebonia. Next base: position 141,069 of record CAWIIX010000016.1, read on the forward strand.
CATGGCCGTCTTCTCCTCCCATATCCCGTCCGTGATCGGCCCGGTCCGCAGCGCCAGGCAGAGCGACCTCGACATCCTGCGGCAGTTCGGACGGCCGGCGTTCGCCTGGTCCGGCGCCACCCCGCACCTGGTGCCGTTCGTCGAGCGGGCGCCGCTGGCCGACCTCTACGCGCTCCAGGTCGGCGGGTACTACCGGGTCAACTCGCGGGTCGCGCCGGAGAACCTGTACGCCAACCCGCGGACGCTGCTGCGCGAGGCGCCGAAGGCGAGCAAGGCGCGCGACATCGGGTTCCGGTTCGGTCCGCTGCCGGCCGGCGGCCGGGCCACCGCGTCCATGACCGTCCGCTACCCGTCCACCACGTTCACCTTCCGCTGGTCGGCGCGGGCCCGGCGATGGCTGGTGTGGATGGACGGCGCGCCCGGGGAGGCGGCCGAGGGCGGCCAGCTCGGCGGCTCGACGGTGATCGTCCAGTACACCCGGATCGCCACCTCCCGGTTCGAGGAGTACGGCGGCCGGCCGCCGTACGCCATCTCCACCGGGTCGGGCACGGCCGTCATCCTCCGCAACGGCCGCGCGTTCACCGTGCACTGGTCCCGGCCGAGCCTCAACTCCGGAACCACGTTCACGCTGCCGGACGGGAAGCGGATGCTGTTCGCCCCCGGCCAGGTCTGGATCATGTACGCGCCCGACAACCACTCCAGCTACGTCAACGCAGCGGCGGTCTGAACCCCCAAGATCAACGATGCAATATGGCGTTTCCGTCGCCAGGACGACGAGAACGCCATATCCCAGCATGGAAATCTTTGAATCGCACATCGCACATGTTCGAAAGAACATCCATCCTGTATTGTCAGTCCATGGATGCGTCGGAGCGGTTGAGTGAGCTGGTCGAGGTGCTGCGCCGGGACGGCCGGGTCGACGTCGCCACCGCCGCCGCCGAGTTCGGCACGGCCGAGCTGACGATCCGCCGCGACCTGGACGTGCTGGTCGAGCGGGGGGTGGCGCGGCGGGTCCGCGGCGGGGCGGTGAACCTGCTCATGCGGGGCGAGGAGCTGCCGTTCGCGATGCGCGCGATCGAGGCGGCGGGGAGCAAGCGGCGGATCGCGGAGGCGGTGGCGGGGCTGATCGCCGACGGGGAGGCCGTCGGCCTCGACAGCGGGACCACGGTGACCGAGGCGGCGCGGGCGCTGGCCCTGGCCGGCCGCGGCTGACGGCGATGCCGATGTCGCTGCACGCGGCGATGGCGCTGTCCGGGTCGCCGTCGGTCCGGCTGATGCTGCCCGGGGGCGAGGCCCGCCCGGGCGAGCTGGCGATGGTGGGCCCGCTGGCGCTGGCGGGCATCCGCGCGCTGCGTTTCGACACCGTGGTGCTCGGCTGCTGCGGGGTGTCGCCCGAGGGTCACGTGATGGCCCACGACCTGGGCGACGCCGCCGTCAAGCAGGCGCTGCTGGCGTCGGCCGGCCGGAGCGTGCTGGCGGTGGACGGCGCTAAGTTCGGCCGGGCGGCGCTGGCGGTGGTGTGCCCGCTGTCCGAGCTCGACGTGGTCGTCACCGACGACACCGCCCCCGAGCCGGCCGTGGCGGCGCTGCGGGCGGCCGGGGTCGAGGTGCACCGCGCCTGACCGGGCGCCGGGCGTAGTTCGGGGCAATTTTCGAATCGGGGATAAAACATCCGCCGGCGCGTTCCATATACGGACAGATTTACGGTTGCAAGACTTAATATCGGAATAATCTTTGGGTACGCTGCCGACATGACAGTGCTCACCCCTGGCCACCAGAACGCGCGGTCCCTCGACCCTGGCACCGTTCGCGAGCGGGTGGCGGCGCACATGCTCGCCGACGGCTTCGAGTTCATACTCGACCTGGACCGGTCGCACGGTTCGACGCTGGTCGACGCCAGGGACGGGTCCGAGTACCTCGACCTGTTCACGTTCTTCGCGTCGTCGGCGCTCGGCATGAACCACGACGCCCTCGCCGCCGATCCCGCGTTCCTCGAGGAGATCGCGGCGGTCGCGGTCAACAAGCCGAGCAACTCCGACATCTACACGGTGCCGATGGCGCGGTTCGTGGAGACCTTCCACCGGGTGCTGGGCGACCCCGCCCTGCCGCACTTGTTCTTCATCGACGGCGGCGCGCTGGCGGTGGAGAACGCGCTCAAGATCGCGTTCGACTGGAAGTCCCGCTGGAACGAGGCCCACGGCATCGACCCCGCCCTCGGCACCAGCGTGCTGCACCTCGAGCACGCCTTCCACGGCCGCTCCGGGTACACGATGAGCCTCACCAACACCGACCCGGTGAAGGTCGCGCGGTTCCCCAAGTTCGACTGGCCGCGGATCCCCTCCCCGGCCGTCAACCTCCACGACGGCGAGGAGGCGCTGGCCGCGGCCGAGGCCGGGGCGCTGGCGGCCGCGCGGCGGGCGTTCGAGGTCCGGCCGCACGACATCGCCTGCTTCATCGCCGAGCCGATCCAGGGCGAGGGCGGCGACAACCACTTCCGCCCGTCCTTCCTGCAGGCGATGCAGGCGCTCTGCCGCGAGTTCGACGCGCTGTTCATCCTCGACGAGGTGCAGACCGGGGTGGGCCTGACCGGCACCGCGTGGCTCTACCAGCAGCTCGGGCTGACGCCGGACGTGGTCGTCTTCGGTAAGAAGACCCAGGTCTGCGGGGTGATGGCCGGCGGGCGGGTGGACGAGGTGCCCGACAACGTGTTCCGGGTCGCCTCCCGGATCAACTCGACCTGGGGCGGCAACCTGACCGACATGGTCCGGTCCCGCCGCATCCTCGAGGTCATCGAGGCCGACGGGCTGATCGACCGGGCCGCCGCCCTCGGCGAGCACCTGCTGGCCGAACTGCGCGACCTCGCCGGGCGGCACCGCGGTCTGGTCGCGCACCCGCGCGGGCGCGGGCTGATGTGCGCGCTCACGCTGCCGACGGCGGCGCTGCGGGACGAGGTGGTCCGGCGGCTGCGCGAGGAGGAGCGGGTGATCATGCTCGGCTGCGGCGCGGCCAGCCTGCGGTTCCGCCCGGCCCTCACGGTGGCGCCCGAGGAACTCGACCGCGCGCTCGCCGCGCTGGACCGGGTACTGGCCGGCATAGGCTCGTAAGCACGCGGCGGCAGACCCCGTCCGACCGCCCCACCGGCGCGCTGACCAGGCGCTGACGCCTGAAGGAGAACGGCAATGCTGAACCATGACACGCTGCTGGCCCAGACCCGGGACGTGCTGTCCCGGCTCGGCGTCGAGCTGCCGCAGGCGGCCGGCCAGGCGGACCCCGGTCTGATCGACACCGTGCTGATCGCGCGCTCGCCGGTGACCGGCGGGGAGCTCGGCCGGATCCCGGCCCACACGCCCGACCAGGTCGCGGCCATCGTCGGCCGCGCGGCGGACGCGTTCGCGGCCTGGCGGCTGGTTCCCGGCCCGGTCCGCGGCCAGCTCGTGCGCGAGTTCGGCAACCTGCTGCGCGAGCACAAGGAGGACCTCGGCGCGCTGGTGTCGGTCGAGGCGGGCAAGATCCGCTCCGAGGGCCTGGGCGAGGTCCAGGAGATGATCGACATCTGCGACCTCGCCGTGGGCCAGTCCCGGCAGCTGTTCGGTCTCACGATCGCCTCCGAGCGCCCCGGCCACCGGATGATGGAGCAGTGGCACCCGCTCGGCGTGGTCGGCGTGATCAGCGCCTTCAACTTCCCGGTGGCGGTCTGGTCCTGGAACACCGCCCTCGCCCTGGTCTGCGGTGACGCCGTGGTCTGGAAGCCGTCGGAGAAGACGATGCTGACCGCGCTTGGCTGCCAGGCGCTGCTGGCCGAGGCGGCCCGCCGGGTCGGGGCGCCCGAGGGCGTCAGCGCGCTCGTCTTCGGCGGCCCGGAGGTCGGCGAGGCCCTCGTCGCCGACGACCGGGTGGCGCTGGTGTCCGCGACCGGCTCGACCCGGATGGGCCGGGCGGTCGCGCCGGCGGTGGCCGGGCGCTTCGGCCGGCTGCTGCTCGAGCTCGGCGGCAACAACGCCGCGATCGTCGCCCCCTCGGCCGACCTCGACCTGACCGTGCGCGGCATCGTCTTCTCGGCCGCGGGCACGGCCGGGCAGCGCTGCACCACCCTGCGCCGGGTCATCGCGCACTCCTCGATCGCGGACGAGCTGACCGGACGGCTGGCGGCCGCGTACCGGACGCTGCCGATCGGGTCACCGCTGGCGGACGGGACCCTGGTCGGGCCGCTGATCGACGCCGCCGCCTACCGGGGCTACGACGACGCGCTGGCCCGGGCCCAGGCCGACGGGGGCAAGCTGGTGGCGGGCGGCCGCCGGGTGCTGGCGGACGAGGCGCCGGACGCCTACTACGTCGAGCCCGCGATCGTCGCGATGCCGGCCCAGACCGACGTGGTGCGCAGCGAGACCTTCGCCCCGATCCTCTACGTGCTCAGCTACGACACCCTGGACGAGGCGATCGCGCTGCACAACGACGTGCCGCAGGGGCTGTCCTCGTCGATCTTCACCCTCGACCTGCGCGAGGCCGAGCGCTTCCTCGCCGCCGACGGCTCGGACTGCGGGATCGCCAACGTCAACATCGGGCCTTCCGGGGCCGAGATCGGCGGCGCGTTCGGCGGCGAGAAGGAGACCGGCGGCGGCCGCGAGTCCGGCTCGGACGCCTGGCGGTCCTACATGCGCCGCGCGACCAACACGGTCAACTACTCGACCGAGCTCCCGCTGGCGCAGGGCGTCTCATTCGGGTGACCGGTGCGCGGGGCGGAATGACAGTCGCCGAGGTCCGTTCGAAAATCAAAAGCTCTTGAATTCAAATGCCTTTGATTTCGAACGGACCTCGGCTCCAGCTGGCTTCGTCGGCTAGCGCCTTTTCCTCGCCACCACCGCATAGACCGGGACCGGCCGGACCCGGCGGGCCAGGCCGGGCGCCGGGCGCCATTCGTTCACCGGGACGAGGCCGGGCTCAACCGGGTCGAGGCCGGCCGCGAGGGCGGCCACCTCGGCCCGCGAGCGCAGGGTGAAATGCGGCGCCGAGATCTTGTTCCAGTAGTCGACGCCCGCCTCGAGGGCCGGGTCGAGGTCGCTCGCCACGTGGCAGAGGGCGAGGTAGCTTCCGGGCGCGAGCGGCGCCATCAGCGCCGATACGATCGCGGCGGCCCGCTCGGCGCCCGCGATGAACGGGAGCGAGGACGGCAGCAGGACCGCCGTCGGCTGCCTGAAGTCGAGCGTCTCGGCCGCCCCCGCCAGCAGCGCGGCCGGGTCGGTGAGCCTCGCGTCGAGGGCGGCGAAGGCCCCCTCCGAGGCCGATCGCGAGAACGCGCGCAGGTGCGTCAGCACCATCGGGTCGTTGTCCACGTGCACCACCCGGCAGGCCGGGTCGACCGACTGGACCAGGTCGCGGCCGGTCTCGGCCCCGGCCAGGCCGGTGCCGACGTCAATGAACTGCCTGATGCCCGCCTCGAGGGCGAGAAAACGCACCGCGCGCTGGTGGAAATCGAGGACAAAGGGCACGATGGCGGCGATCGCGGGCGCGATCGAGAGCATGGTCTGCGCGGTTCTTCGATCGGCTTCAAAGTTATCCCGGCCGCCATTGAGGAAATCCGCCACCCGGGCCGGGTTAGGCACGGCCGTATCGATCAGCTCGACCCTCGGCCGGGAATCATCGAATTGCGCGTCCTCAATCATCGTTCCCCCCGTAATGCAGCTTTGCAGTGACGCTGCGGCGGCGTCAATGGTGAGGGGTGGTGTCACTTAGTGATACCACAGCTCGCGGCGGGCACCGTGACCCCCATTCGGGTGTCATGCCGCGACGGGATATTGCGATTCGTGATTTCCGGGTTTTGCAGTCGCCGATCACGACGAGGTCGAATGCTGCCGGGGCTCACCGCTCGCGGGTGCGCGCCCCGTCCTGACCGTCGCCCACCAGCGTGACCTTGACGCCGGAGTCGGTCAGCGCGCGGACCGCGTCCGGGTCGGCCCCGGCGTCGGTGATGAGCTCGCTGATCTCGCCCACCTCGCAGATCCGGGCGAATGCGACCTTGCCGAGCTTGGAGCTGTCGGCCACCACCACCACCCGCCGGGCGCAGCCGATCATGACCGCGTTCGTGTGCGCCTCGACCTCGTGGTGGGTGGTGCAGCCGGCCTGGGCGTCGATGCCGTCGACGCCGATGAAGGCGACGTTGAGGTTGAGCCCGGTCAGGCTCGCCTCGGCGATCGGCCCGGACAGCTCGTAGGACTGGCTTCGGGCCACCCCGCCGGTGGTGATCAGCTTGATGCCGGGGCGGACGGCCAGCTCGGACGCGATGTTGAGGGCGTTGGTCACGATCGTCAGCTTCTGGCGGCCCGCCAGCGCCCGCCCGACCTCGGTCGCGGTCGTCCCGCCGGTCAGGCCGACCGCCATCCCCTCGGTCACCTGCGCGGCCGCCTCGCGGGCGATGCCGCGCTTCTCGTCGGCGTAGCGGACGCCCTTGTACCGCAGCGGCAGCTCGTAGGAGACGGCGTGCGCGGTCGCGCCGCCGTGGGTGCGCGCCAGCAGCCGCTGCTGCTCCAGGATCACCAGGTCGCGGCGGATCGTGCCCGCCGAAGTCTCCAGGTCGTCGGCGAGATCGGCGACCGCGACCGATCCACCATCGGCGAGCCGTTCGAGGATCGCGCTCAACCGCGCAGCTCTGTGCATAGCAAAAGAGCATATACGTGCAGGTCGGCTCGTTGTCTAGGATCCGCTCCGGGTCGGCCTTTGGCCCGCCTTGGTGATGGCTCGTGCACGATTGACCTGCGAAAGCGCACATACGGGCTTGTCAGAATGACTGGATTCACTCTAGATTGACTGAATATGAGCGCAAACGATCGCCATTCGTAGCTGTGCCTCGCTGAAAGAGGAGATCCGATGAAACATCCAGGCATCTTCAGCAAACGGGCGGCAGCGATCGCCCTCAGCGCCGGACTGGTCACCCTCGCCGCCGCCTGCGGGTCGTCGTCGCCCAGCGCCGGCGGCGCCGGGTCCAGTTCCGGCTCATCGGACTCGATCACCGTCGCGGTCGCCTACCCGGCGCCGCCGGCCGCCCTGCTCGACCAGTTCACCAAGCAGACCGGCATCAAGGTGAACTGGGTCAACATCGGGTGGGACAACCTGCAGACCAAGATCGCGGCCGCCGCGGCGGCCAACACCTACTTCGCCGACGCGGCCGACGTCGACTGGTCCAAGGTCGGCGAGTACCAGAAGACCGGCTGGTTCTATCCGCTCAACCAGTACTTCAGCCAGTCCAGCCTCGCGTCGGACATGCCGCAGCTCAAGACGTTCGAGTCCAACGGGCAGCTGGTCGGCCTGCCGTTCGACTCGTCCTTCCTGGTCACCACCGTGAACCAGAAGGACTTCGCCAAGGCCGGCATCACGACCATGCCGACCACCCTGTCCGCGTGGACGGCCGACCTCAAGCAGGTGGGCAAGGCCAACGGCATGGCCAGCCCGCTCGACATCCAGTTCGCCGCCGCCGAGGGCCTGTCGACCTGCTGGTACCAGATCACGGCGGCGTTCGGCGGCTCGGTGCTGACCGCGCAGGACGACCCCGGCCTTCACCTCGCCCAGCTCGCCCGGGTACCAGGCGATGAGCCTGGATGGTCAACGCCTACAAGAGCGGGCTGGTGCCCGCCGCGAACATCAACACGACCGACTACCAGGGGTTCACCACCGAGATGGCGAAGAACCGGGTCGCGGCCGCGATGTGCGACTACTCCGGCAGCGTCGCCTCCATCTACAACGTGCCGTCCTCGTCCAGCGTGGTCAACGACGTCGAGTACCTCCCGACCCCGGGCGCGACCGGGGCGGGCCAGAACGTGGCCAACCCCGACGGCATCGGCATCCCCAAGACGGCCAAGAACGTGGCCGGCGCGGTGAAGTTCATCCAGTGGTTCACCCAGACCGAGAACCAGGCGCTGTGGGCCGGGCTGAAGGGCTCGAGCGACGTGGTGAGCACGTTCCCGATGCCCGCCCGGCTGACCAGCTTCGACCTGATGGTCAAGGCCAACGACGTCGAGCAGGCGGCACCGCTCGACGCCATACTCAAGGCGCACGCGCAGGCGCCGTTCCCGAACGGCGCGCCGCCCTGGTACGTGCAGTTCAGCGCGGCCGTGCAGACCAACATCCACCAGGCGGCGGCCGGGCAGGAGACCGTCGCGCAGGCCGTCAGCGCGATCGCCGCGCAGGTCAGCTCGCTCAAGGCGAGCGGCTGACGTGACTCGTCACGACACCGCGTATGCGATTCGAGCGCGATGCAGTAGGGAGGCCTGACGTTGGCTGCGGCCCATGCGGCCCGGCGCGGCAGGGTGTTCGGCGGCGCGCTGCCGTACATCCTGCTCTCGCCGTTGGTGGTGTTCATCGGGGCGCTGTCGTTCGTGCCGACGGTGGACACCACGGTGGAGGCGTTCTTCCGCGTATCGCCGCTCAACCCGCCGACCCAGTTCACCGGCCTGGGCAACTTCCGGGCGCTGTTCGCGAGCTCGGCCGTCAACGGCGCCTGGGTCAACACGGCGGTGTACGTCGTCATCGGGGTGGTGCTGTCGGTCGTGCTCGGGACCGTCATCGCGCTGGCGCTGCGGCAGCGGTTCCGGTTCCGCGGCATCGTGCTGGCCCTGGTCATCCTGCCGTGGGCGCTGCCCGCGGTGGTCGAGGCGGTCATCTGGAGCTGGATCTACGACCCGACCTTCGGCGTGATGAACAGCGCGCTGCACTCGGCCCACCTCATCGGCGGGTATCACGTGTGGCTCGGCCTCGACCGCTGGCTGACGATCGGACTGATCGAGATCGTGCAGGTCTGGCAGATCACCCCGCTGTCCGCGATCGTCATCCTGGCGGCGCTGCAGTCGGTCCCGCTTGACCTCTACGAGGCGGCCCGGGTCGACGGCGCGGGCGCGGTGCAGGCGTTCTGGCGCATCTCGCTGCCGATGATCAGGCCGGCGCTGGCGGTCTGCACGGTCGAGGCGCTGATCCTGTCGCTGAACATCTTCGACCAGGTCTACATACTGAACGGGATCGCGCCGCTCGGCTCCTCGGTCATGCTGCAGACCTACCTCACCACGTTCCAGAACCTCAACTTCGGCGGGGGCTACGCGTTGTCGCTGTTGATGACCGTCGCCACCGCCGTGCTCTCGATGGCAGCCCTGGCGCTGCTCTACCGCAGACCGGAGGCAGCGTGATGGCGGTGGCAGTGCGAGGCGAGCGGACGTCGCCGACGGTGGACCGGATGGCGGCCGGGCCCGTCGGGCGGGCGCTGGCGGGCCGGCCCATCCGGGTGCTCGGGCGGGTCGTCATGCTCGTCATCATCCTGCTGTGGTCGCTGTTCCCGATCTACTGGGCGCTCAACGTCAGCTTCAGCACGCTGGCCGGGGCGGACAGCTCGCCCGCCCACTACTTCCCGTCGCCGCTGGTGGGGACCAGCTACCGGGCCGTCCTCGGCATCGGCGGGGCCGGGAACGGCATCTCCGGGCAGCTCGGCCGGTCGCTGCTGAACTCGGTGATCGAGTCGGGCGGGGCGATGGTCGTCACGGTGGTGATCGCGATCTTCGCCGCCTACGCGTTCGCCCGCCTTCAGTTCCGGTTCAAGCGGGTGATCTTCGGCAGCGTGCTGGCGACGATGCTGCTGCCGGCCTACGCCACGCTGATACCGCTCTACCGGATCATGGCCAGCCTCAGCCTGGTCAACACCTACCTGGCGGTGATCCTGGTCTACGTGTCGGGGTTCCTGCCGCTCTCGATCTGGATCCTCTACAACTACTTCAACACGATCCCGCGCGAGCTCGAGGAGGCGGCCTTCGTCGACGGCGCCACGCCGGTCGGGGCCCTGGTGCGGATCATGATCCCGGTGGCGATGCCCGGCATCGCGGCCGCCGCCATCATCGCCTTCCTGATGGGCTGGGCCCAGTTCCTGTTCCCGCTGATCCTCACCACCGACCTGTCGACCCAGCCGGTCACGGTCATCGTCGCGGCCCTCGACCAGCAGCGGGTGGTGCCGTTCACGCTGCTGATGGCGTGCGGCGCGATCGCGGCGGCGGTGCCGGGCGTGCTCGCGCTGGTGCTGAACCGGTACATCATCCAGGGCGTGACGGCGGGGTCGATCAAGTAGGGCTCCGCTCCGTGATCGGCCACCGCCGCGCCGCGCTGAAGCGCGGGCTGACGTAGGTGATGTCCAGGGCGGGGTTCAGCGCGGCGCGGACGACCGGCCCGCGGCTGGCCCGCGGCTCGCCGGCCCGCGGCAGGCCCTCGGCCGGCCGCGGTCACTGGCCGGTGTAGATGACGGAGCGAGACAGGTGCCGGGGCTGGTCGGGGTCGAGTCCGCGCCGCTGGGCGGTGGCGACCGCCACCCGCTGGGCCAGCACCAGCTCGGCCTGCGGGTCGCCCGCGGTGACGACGACCGTCGCCCCGGTCCGCCTGATGTCGTTCACCAGCACGTCGTCATCGACGCCGAACAGCCAGACCACGGTGTCCTCGTCGGCGGTGGAGAGCGGCCCGTGCCGGTACTCGAGCGACGGGTACGCCTCGCTCCACGACGCGGACGCCTCCTGGACCTTGAGCGCCGCCTCCCGCGCCACCCCGATGGACCAGCCTCGGCCGAGGAAGACGTAGTGCCGCCGGTCGATCAGCTCCTCGTCGAGGTCGGCCCCCACCGCCGCCCGCGCCTGCTCGATGACCGGGCCGAGGTCATGCCCGATGTGGGCCCTGGCCACGGTGAGCACGGTGGTGGCGAACCGGGTCTGCACGACCGACTGCTCGTCGGCGTAGTCGAGCACCAGCAGCTGGTCCGTGACCTCGCTGATCGGCGTGGCGGCGTCGGCGGTGATCCCGATCCTGCGGGCCCGGCCGCGCAGGTTCCGCAGCGCGTCGAGGACCTCGGCGGTGGTGCCCGAGCGGGTCACCGCCAGCACCGCGTCGTAGTCGCGGGCCGGCAGCTCCGAGGCGGTGAAGGCGTCGGTCTCCCCCTGCCCGGCCGCCTCGCGGGCGGTCGCGATCGCGCGCGCTATGTGCCAGGAGGTGCCGCAGCCGATGACCGCGACCCGCTCACCGCGCGCGGGCAGGACCATCGCCGCCCGCCCGGCGGACTGCAGCGCTCTCGCCCAGCAGTCCGGCTGACTTGCGATCTCCCTCTGCACATGCGCCTCAGGTCGCTGCACCCCGCTGGTCCCTCCGCCATCCAGGTCCTGACCGCTCGGCGCGGTCGGCCTGCGCCGTACGCTGCTCGCAAACGCGCATATGTTGCCCATAAATAATGCGCAATATGGCCCGTTTTCTCCGACTCTACGACATGTGTGATCACACCACAAGGCGGGATTGCCTCCGGCGCTGCCCCGAAATATGGCGTCTAGCCCGATTCGCCTGCCTATGATTCGTCCATGGGGCGGCGCCAGCGGCTCAACCGGATCGTGTCCGCGGTCGTGGAGCGCGGACAGGTCGACGTGCCGTCGCTCGCCGCCGAGCTCTCGGTGTCGCCCGCGACGATCCGGCGCGATCTGCAGGCGCTCCAGGAGCAGCGACTGGTCCGCCGCACGCACGGCGGCGCGACCATCCACGCGGCCTTCAACGACCTGCCGCTGAGCTATAAGCGAGGCGCGCGACCGGCCGGAGAAGGAGCGCATCGGCCGCCACGCGGCCCGGCTGGTGGACGGCGCGCGGGTGATCGGGACCACCGGCGGCACCACCGTTTCCCAGTTCATCCGGCTGCTGCGCGGCCGCGACGACCTGACCGTGGTCACCAACGCGCTCGACGTCGCCATCGACCTGGTGGGCAGCCCGGGGCCGCGGGTGTTCGTGGCCGGCGGCGAGGTGCGCGGGAGCAGCCAGGAGTCGGTCGGGCTGACCGCGGAGGCGTTCCTGGCCGCCACGACATCGACGTCGCGTTCCTCGGCGTCGACGGGGTGGACGCGGTCGCCGGCTGCACCAACTACGACCCGGTCGGCGCGCGGGTGAACGCGGCCCTGTTCCGGCGCGCGCGCAGGCGGGTGGTGCTGGCCGACGCGACCAAGATCGGCCGGGTCACGCTGGCGCAGGTCTGCCGCCTGTCCGAGGTGGACGTGCTGATCACCGACAGCCGGGCGGCGGAACCCGCGCTCGAGCCGATCCGCCGCCTCGGCTGCCGGGTGGTCCGGGTCTAAGCGCCGCCTGCTGATCGAAACGCGCAAGATTCGACCGAATTCATGCGCATATGAGCGCTCACTCTTGGCGAGGATCGGGTCCGCGGTCATGATGGCAACTGCGGGCCCCCGTGACCCGGCCCACACGCGCTCCTGCGGCTGGAGGATCCATGAAAAGGTCGACACGCCTCATCCTGACGGCGGTGACATCGATGTCGCTGCTGCTCGTCTACGCCGTTTCCGGCGCCACCGCTTCCCGGGCGGCGACCGTCTACCCGCCGGGCGGACCCGACCAGACGCCGGTGATGGGCTGGAGCGGCTGGAGTTTCCTGCGCCTCGGCGCGAACAGCACCCAGGTCGAGGGGGAGGCCAACGCGCTCGTCAGCACCGGCCTGGCCGCGGCCGGCTACCAGTACGTCAACCTCGACGACGGGTGGTACCAGTGCCCCGGCTCGCAGGGCCCCAACGTCGACGGCTACGGCCGGTGGGTGGTGAACACCGCCAACTATCCGAACGTCGGGTCGGAGAACGGCATCCAGGCGCTGGCCGCCTACGTGCACGGCCTCGGGCTGAAGTTCGGCATCTACGAGACGGCCGGCATCTCGGGCCAGGCGGTCGCGGCGAACACCCCGATCCTCGGCACGTCCGACACCGCCGATGACATCGCCACCACGAAGTCGCAGGCCAACTACAACTGCGGCGGCATGGACGCGATCAACTACAGCGCGCCGGGCGCGCAGGCGTACGTCGACTCGGTGGTGGACGAGCTGGCGTCCTGGGGCGTCGACTACATCAAGCTCGACGGCATCAGCAACGGCAACGGCGCCGACGTCGAGGCCTGGCAGGCCGCGATCCAGCAGTCCGGCCGCCCGATCGTCCTCAACATCACCCAGGGCAGCTACACGATCAAGCTCGCGCCGACCCTGCAGGAGTACGCCAACCAGTGGGAGTTCGCCCCGGACATCGAGCTCAACGGCCCCGATGAGGGCTCGGCCGACGCCTGCAACAACCCGCCCTACACCGGCTGCCTGAGCGTCTTCCCGCTGACCAGCTACGCCGACTGGTCGGCCGACCGGTTCGCCAGCGTCGCCAAGTGGCAGCCGTACGGCGGCCCGGGCGGCTTCAACGACTACGACTCGATCGAGGTCGGCGACGGCAGCGCCGACTCGGGCATGTCCCTGGCCGCCTCCGAGTCTCAGCTCAGCCTGTGGTCGCTTGGCTCGGCCCCGCTGATCCTCGGCAGCGACCTGACCAGCTCGGTCACGAACGCCTACGGCACCAGCGCGTCCCTCTCCCCGACCGACCTCAGCCTGCTGACCAACCGCCAGGTCATCGGCGTGGACCAGGACGCGATCGACGCGTCGAGGATCGCGACCTCCGGCTCCCCCGGCAGCGCGGCCGGGCATCAGGCGTTCGCCAAGGTGGAGTCGTGCGGCGACGCGATCGTCGGGCTGTTCAACACCACCACCACGCTGAGCTCGAGTCCGGTCACGATCTCGACCACAGCGGCGAAGCTCGGGCTGCCGGCCGACCCGAACGGCTACCGGGTGCAGGACCTCTGGGGCAGCCAGTCGACCGTCGTCGGCGGCCAGACCACGTTCGACATCTCCTCGGCGGGCAAGATCAGCGCGGTGGTCCCGCCCGAGGGGGTGGCGCTGTACCGGGTCACTCCGCTGTCGTAACCGGCTCGCCTCACGAGCACAAGGCCGGCGCGGGCCCCGGGCGGCTGCCCGGGGCCCCTCCGCCGTTGCGTCCTAGCGTCGCGGATCGCGACCTCCGGCTCCCCCCCCCCCCCCCGCCAGCGGGGCCGGCCACCAGGTATTCGCCTAGGTCGAGTCGTGCGGCGACGCGATCGTCGGGCTGTTCAACCACCACCACCACGCTGAACTCGAGCGCCGGATAGACGCTGCGGAGGCCGTGATTGTGTTCCGTTTGGGGCCTCGGTTTTCGTCCGTCGACGTCATTGTGTGCCGGCGGGGGCGCTATACGACCCGAAGTCCCCACGCTGACCCTTTGTCCGATCCTGCCTGGTGTCCGTGGTGCCGTTGAGGACGGTGTTCCGATGGGCGGCAGGGATTGGGGGCCGCCACGTCGGCCGAGGACCATCCGATCAAGCTTTGTGGTGCAAAGCTTGACTTTGCCGCGCAAAGCTAGTTAGCTTTGCAGTACAAAGTATGGCGCTCCAGAAAGGCCAGGGAGGCCGCGCAGGAGGAGCCCAGGAGGTCGAGATGAACGACGGAACTGGCACTGACCAGGAAATGAACATGAACGCGGCCGCCGCGGCGGCCATCATCGCCGAGGCCGACGCCCGGGCCAGGCGCACCCTGCAGCCCGATCACCGGATCACCCTCTTCGTCTACGGGCTGATCTGGTTCCTCGGCGACGGCCTGATGTGGCTGCTGGTCAGGGGACAGCATCCGTACCACGGCGTCAACCCCGGCGGGTACGCCGCCGTGGTCCTCCTCTCCGTCCTGGTCTCGCTCGCCTCGGTCGGCCAGGCCCGCGCGGAAAGCGGCGTCCGCGGCCCGTCGGTGCGTGCGCCGGTGGACCTTCTCCCTGTCGGTGCTGGCCGGGTTCGGCGGTGCGTTCGCGATCGAGGGCGCGCTGGGTCATGCGGGCGCGAGCCGGCCGGTGATCGGGGTGTTCGAGGCGGTCGCGCCGATCGCGGTCATCGGGCTGGTCTACCTCGCCCGGTTCTCGGCCGAGCAGGAGTGGGTCATGGCCGGCCTCGGCCTCTGGCTCGTCATCGTGGCGGCGGTCGCCGGCTACACCGGGCCGCAGACGGTCTGGGCGGTCGCGGCGCTCGCGGTCGGCCCGGCGCTCCTGCTAGCGGCGGCCATCGAGCACAGGCGGCAGCGGGCATGAGCCCAGGCGATCTCGACCCGGTCATCCACACCCCCGCCCGGCTGCGGATCATGGTGACGCTGGCGGCGCTGCGCGACGGCGACGACCTGTCCTTCACCGGCCTGCAGGACCTGACCGAGCTGACCCCCGGAAACCTGATCACCCACCTGCGCAAGCTCGAGGAAGCCGGGTACGTGGCCACCCACAAGAACGGCAGCGGGGTGACCGCCAGGACCTCGGTCGCCCTCACCGACAGCGGCCGGAAGGCCCTCGAAAACTACACCACCGTGCTGCGACAGCTGCTCGACTCGGCCTCGCCGAACTGAGCGTGGTCCCTGCGGCGAATGCCGCGCCCCGCGCCTGGAGCAGGGGCGACCGCTCAGCGGCCGCCCCTGCTCCAGGCGTCGGTGCCCTGGTTGCAGCCGGCGAAGCGCGTGACGGCGGGCGCGACCACCTGGTCCGATGACAGCCTGGGGCAGTCGCCGCTGGTAGAGCGGATGCCGACCACGAGCACGGCGAGCAGGCAGACGACCACCATCGTGAAGATCGCCAGCGTCCGCCGCGACGGCCGGCCGGAGATGACCTCGACCGCCGGGCCCGCCACCCGGGCCGACCGCCCGAACGACGCGAACATCGACTTCAGCTGGGGATCGGCCGTCAGCAGCGCGTGCTCGATCTGGTTGAGTATCCGTTGCTGACGGCGGGGCAGGCTCATCTCAGTTCCCAGTGGGCGCGCTGACGGGAAGGCCTACTCGCGGAGGCTAGCCGATGACTTCCCGTTGGGCGACGGCACAAACGCACCCGGCGGCGGGCTGGGGCCGGCCCGGGGTGGCCCGACGGCTGTTACCCGGGAACTTGGCCGACGCCTAAGATCGAGTCCGCGACGGGGCAGTCGCTGACGGACGCGCTGACGGAGGCGAGCTCGTGAAGCTGGGCACAGTGCAACGAGACGGCGCGGAACGGGTCGCGGCCGCGGTCGACGGCCAGCGGGCGGCGCTGCTTGACCCGGGCCTGACGATGAGCGGCCTGATCGCCGGCTGGGCGGCCGCCGGGCCCGCCGTGCGTCAGTCGGTCGCGCGGTCCGTCGAGCGGTCGGCGACGATCGGCGTCGGCGAGCTGGAATGGCTGCCGCCGGTGCCCCGCCCGGGCAAGGTCATCTGCGTGGCGCTCAACAACAGCGCCAACGCCGACCGGATCATGAGCGGCCCGGGCCACCCGGCCGCCTTCACCAAGCCCGCCAGCTCGCTGCTCGGCCACGGGCGCCCGATCCGGCTGCGGAAGGAGTACGGCCGCGTCCACCCCGAGCCGGAACTGGCGGTGGTCATCGGCGCCGGCGGCCGCGACATCAGCCGCGAGGCCGCGCTCGGGCACGTCTTCGGCTACACGATCATCAACGACCTGACCTCGCCCACCATGCGGGCCGAGGACACCTTCCACTACCGCGCGATCCACCCCGGGCCCGACGGCTCGGACGGGATCGAGTACGTCGACACCTGGGTCTCGTACCCGGGCCGGTACAAGGGCACGGACGGATTCGGGCCGATCGGCCCGTGGATCGCGACCGCCGACAGCGTGCCCGACCCGCACGCGCTCACCGTCTCGTGCGTTCACCAGGGGCGCCTCGTCACCTCCGACAGCACCGCCAACCTGATGCACAAGGTCGATGACGTCATCTCGTTCATGTCGTCGTACATGACGCTCGAGCCGGGCGACATCATCGCGATGGGAACCGCGCTCAAGCCGTCCGCGGCCGGCGGCCCGGCCATCCAGAACGTCAACCTGGTCGCCCTCGGCGGTCCGATCGAGGTCACCATCTCCGGCATCGGCACCCTCAGCAACCCGGTCGAGCTGCGATGACGGGGGCGGCCGAGCAGGCGCTCCTGCTCCGGGCCGAGATCGACGCCGTGCTGGCGGACTGGGCGTACCACCTCGATCACGGCCAGCTCGACGAGCTGGCCGGGCTGTTCACCGAGGACGCGCTGTTCATCACCGGCGGGGTGGAGCTGCGGGGCAGGGTCAAGATCAAGAACCGGTATCTCGAACGGACCGTGGCTCGCACCACCCGGCACACCTACAGCGGCCTGCGGGTGAGCGTCATCGGAGCTGACCCTGGGGCCGTTCGCGTCGCCGACGGCGGGGCCGCCCGGCCGGTCCTGGTGCGCGCCTGGTCCACCTGGGTCAACTACGCGGCCAACGCGGCGCCGCCCGTCGACGACGTCGGCGTCTACCTCGTGGCCGACTTCCACGACGTCCTGACCTGGTGCGCGGACGAGCGCTGGCGGATCAGCGAGCGCCGCATCATCCCGGTCTTCCGCGATATCGCCCGCGCGCCGATCACCGGGTGACGGCCGCCCGTTTCCTCCGCTCGCTGCGGTGACCTGGCCGTGACCAATTAGGAAGTGGGCCGCGATCCATAGCGGTGCGTCACCCGATGTTTCTATCCGTAGCCTCATGGTAACTATAGGTAACGGCTGAGCTGCATACGTTCCCCCCGGAGCGGCCAGGCACTGATCGCAACGGGAACTAGTGGAACCGCTGGGAGCGATAATGCCGAGACCTGTTCGGAGCGACCAAAAGTATCTACCGGGGCTTGACGGGCTGCGCGCCCTCGCGGTGACGGCCGTCATTGCCTACCACCTCGGCTACGGCTGGGCGCAGGGCGGACTGCTCGGCGTGGGCGTGTTCTTCACTCTCAGCGGTTATCTCATCACCGACATCCTGGTTGGGCAGTTCGCCGCTTCGGGGCGGGTCAAGCTCGGCGACTTCTGGCTGCGACGGGCGCGCCGGCTGCTGCCGGCCGTGTTCGTCATGCTCGCGGTGGTGACGGTGTGGGTGAACGCGTTCAACCGCGCGTTCGTGCCCGGGTACCGGGGGGACGTCGTCGCGTCCGGGCTCTACGTCAACAACTGGTGGTACATCTTCCAGCACGACTCCTACTACTCACGGTTCGCCCCGCCCGCGCCGCTGGACCACCTCTGGTCGCTGGCGGTGGAGGAGCAGTTCTATCTGGTGTGGCCGTGGGCGGTGCTGGCGATGGTGCTGCTGGCGGGGTGGATGGTGAAGCGGCGGCGGGTTCGCCTGCTCGGGCCCGGCGCGCACGTCCGCGGCAGCGCCGGCGGCGGCGCCGCCGCCTCGGCCGCGTCGGCCGGCACCGTCGGCGGAAGCGACTTCCTCAGCGGGCGGGCGCGGTGGGCGATGGCCGGCGTCGCGCTGGTGCTGGCGGCGGCGTCCGGGATCGAGATGGCCCTGCTGTTCCACCCCGGGTACGACCCGACCCGGGTCTACGAGGGGACCGACACCCGGGCGTTCGGGCTGCTGATCGGGGCGGCGGTGGCGATGGTGTACCCGACCAGGCGGGGCGCCCGCACGCTCTCGGCCGGGTCGCGGCGGCTGCTCGACGTGGCCGGCCTGGCCGGCCTGGTGGTGGTCGTGCTCCTGGTGTGGCGGACGAACGAGTACTCCGACTTCATGTTCCGCGGCGGGCTCGAGCTCCTGTCGGTGGCGACGGCGCTGGTCGTGGCGGCCGCCGCCACGCCGGGCGGGCTGCTCGGCCGGGCGCTCGGGTGGACCCCGATGCGCTGGGTCGGCGTCCGCTCCTACGGCATCTACCTGTGGCACTACCCGATCATCGTGCTGACCGCGGCGGCCGGCACCGTGGGCACGCCGGTGAGCGCGGTGCGGGCGGTGATCCTGGTCGCCGTGACCGTCGCGATCGCGGCCGCGAGCTGGCGGTTCGTCGAGGACCCGATCCGCCGCGGCAGTTACCGGCGGACGGCCCCGGCCCCGGCCCCGGCGCCGGCGGCGGCGACGGGCGCCGCAGCGGCTACGGGCGCGAAGGGCGCGGCCGCCAGCACGGCCGAGGCGGTTGGCGGCGGTCACGTCATCATCCTCGGGGGCGCGGCCGGGGGCGGCGCAGCGGCCGGCCACGGTGCCGCGGCCGGCCACGGTGCCGCGGCCGCCGGCGCCGACGGCGCAGTCGCCGGCGGCGGGGGCGCGGCCGGCGGGGGCGCGAGCAGCGGGGGCGCGGCGGGCCATCGCAGTGCCCGTGAGGTCGCCGGCGCCGGCGGCCGACGGCGGTTCAGCGTGCTCACCTCGCCGCTGGCCATCGGCGGCCTCTGCCTGCTGGCCACGGCGGGCATCACCGCGGGCGTGACCTCGGCCAACTCCGGGCAGGCGAGCAACACGGCCGACACCTCGGCCGCGGGCACGGCGGGCACGGCCGGGGGCGGCGGCGCGGCGCTGGCGCAGTCGGCGGCGGCGGGGGCGGCGACGGCCAACCAGGGCGGCGCCTCGGGCTCGACCGGGACGGCCGCGATGACGTCGGCCGGGCAGGGGAAGGGCAAGAACGGCTCCGCGTCCAAGGTCGCCGTCACCAGCTCAGGCTCCGGCTCCGGTTCCGGCGGATCGTCGAACGCGCCGCCGACCGGCGGCTACCAGGTCCAGCCGGTCATCGGCGGGCCGCCCACCACCCTCGCCACCGGCGCGGCGACGGTGGCGGCGCTGCCGACGCCGCCGCCCCGGACCTCGTGCACCTCGGTCGTGCACATCGGGGACTCCACCTCGGACGGGCTGTTCTCCAACGACTACCTGCCCGACAAGTCACGGCAGATCCCCGCCCAGTACGCCGACGTCGGGGTCAAGACCACGATCGACAAGGTCGTCGGGGCCACCTCGGTGGTCGAGTCGCTGCCGGGCACCCCGAACGCCCAGACGATGGCGACCGGCGAGATCAAGCGCGGCTACCACGGCTGCTGGGTGATCGCGCTCGGCACCAACGACAGCGCCGACGTGGCCGTCGGCTCCGAGGTCAGCCGGGCGCAGCGGATCAAGATGATGATGGCGATCATCGGCGACCAGCCGGTCATGTGGGTGGAGGTGAAGTCGATCCTGTCGTCCGGCCCGTACGCGGAGTCGAACATGGAGCAGTGGGACCAGGCCCTGCAGCAGGCGCTGCCGAACTACCCGAACATGCGCCTGTACAACTGGCCCGCCGTGGTCCAGAACTCCTGGTTCATCAACGACGGGATCCACTACACCTCGAACGGCTACGCTCACCGGGGCCAGGACATCGCCGAGGCGCTGGCCGAGGCCTTCCCGGCCAACTGAGCCCGTCGCTCAGCCACTGCGGCTGGACCCCGCTCGGAATGCCGAAGCGGGGTTCAGTCGTCTGATCACGGTTCGAGGATGTCGACCGGCTCCAGACGCATGAGGTCGTCCCTGGTCCACTCGCGGTGCAGGTCGGACGAGACCCGGTGCGCGTGCCGCAGCCGCGCCAGCTCGAGCGAGTTGCGCACGGTGCGGGCGTTGGCGAAGACCGGCGCGAGGCCGACGAGCTGGCGGTTGAGCTGCTCGATGATGTCATCGATGCCGGCCAGCTCGCGTTCGGCCGCGAACGTGACCGTGGCGTCCTCGCGCAGCGGGCCGTTGCGCCCGCCGTCGCCTCGGCGCAGCCGCGGCGTCTTGCCATTCCCCGACTGAAACCGGCCGACCGCGCTCAACGCACTC
Source organism: uncultured Actinomycetota bacterium (assembly GCA_963836195.1). GTDB lineage: Bacteria > Actinomycetota > Actinomycetes > Streptosporangiales > Streptosporangiaceae > Trebonia. The sequence continues at coordinate 161,513 of CAWIIX010000016.1, forward strand.
CCTTATCGATGCCCGTCACCAGTCTGCCATCGGTCGAGCGCGGCCCTGCCCGCTGCCAGCGCGATCGAGTCGTCCTGCGGGGTGTGCACGCGGGAGCAGAGCACGTCCCGGTAGTGCCGTTCCAGCGGGTTCTTCCGGCTGAGGCCGTTGTTGCCGGTCAGCGCCATGGCCTGCTCGACCGAGCCGATCGCGGCCCGGGTCGCGATCAGCTTGGCGGCGGGGGCGCGGGCGACCGCGGTCTGGTCGCCGTCGTCGACGCGCCGGGCGACCGCGTCGACCAGGTCGGCGGCCGAGCCCAGGGCCGACTCGATCTCGCCCACCGCCTGCTGGAAACGCGGCAAGGTGGCGAGCGGGGCACCCAGAGACGCCGGGGTCCGTTCGGACAAAAATTTTATGAGCCAGTCCCGGGCAGCAGTCGCGACGCCGAGGTAGAGACTGCTCAGGCCGAGCGAATTCCACGCCGTCAGGGACGAGTCCGGTCGCGGGTCGAGGATGGCGGCCACCGCCGGGGTGGCGTCGAAGGTGCACGTCGTCGCTGCGGCTGGCCCGCAGCCCGAGGTGGTCCCAGGTGCGCTCGATCGTGATGCCGGGCGCGTCGCTCCTGACCAGGAAGCTGCCCGCCCTGCGGGTCGGCGTCGTCGGTGCGGGCCCAGACCGCCATGTACCGCAGCCCCTCGGCCCCGGTCGAGAAGATCTTCCGGCCGGTGACCTGCCATCCCCGCTGGGTGCTGGCGGCGATCGTCTTCGGCAGGCCGCCGCGGGCCGGGGTGCCGAGCTCGGGCTCGACCCGGAGCGCGTTGATCAGCACCGGCTCGGCGGCCGACTCGGCCAGCGCCGCCCGGTAGACGTCGTCCGGCCAGGTCGGGGCGGCCGCCTGGGCGGCGTGCGTGAACAGCGTCATCGCGCTGATCAGGGCCACCGACGGGTCGCCCCGGCCGAGCGCGCCGAGGATGCGGGCGGTGTCCGCCAGCCCGCCGCCGGGGCCGCCGTAGCGGCGGGCGACGGTCGCCGTCAGCAGCCCCGCCTGGTGGACGGCGCGGATGCCCCCGGCCGGGAAGTCGGCCGTGCGGTCGTTGCGCTCGGCGTCCGCCGCCAGCGCGCGGGTGACCTCGGCCAGCCGATCCAGGCCGGCGAGCGGTATATCTATCATTTCGATGGACATAATAGAGATTATGCCCTGCCGCGCCCGCCTCAGTCGTGCGAGCAGGGTGAAGTCGGCGAAGTCGAAGCCGGGGGCTACCACGCAGCTCACGAGGACCTCGGACGCGGCCGCCGGGCGGGCCGACTGCCAGTGGCCGGCCGGGATGACGTGCTGCGGCCGCTGGCCGCCGGCCAGGTCCGGCCCGAGGACGTCGACGGCCGGGGCGCCCGACGGCGCGTCGCCGTCGCCGCCGTCGAGCAGCGTGAGCGGGCCGCCCGAATGCCAGAGCCAGACCTCGTCCGACCTGACCCGGTGCCAGGCGGACTCCTCGCCGGGGGTCAGCAGGAAGTAGATGCCGGTGGCGGCGGCCCTCGGGCCCGGGTAGCCGTCCGGGACGGACTCCGGGGAGGCGCGCCACGTCTCCCGATACCAGCCGCCCTCGGGGTGCGGCGCGAGATCGAGCAGTTCGGCCGTCGTCGGCCGCGGTGGCTGATCCATGCGGCAACTATGCCCGGTCGCGGCGCTAGCGCAGTGCGCCGGGGGCGGACCGGCCGAGGATCGCGAGGACGAGGCAGAGCAGCGCGACCCCGACGATCGAGACCGTGATGAGGAACAGCCTCGTCGCGCTGGCCGCGGCCACGGCCGGAGGCCCGCCGTCGGCCCCCGGGAGGACGCCCCGCGACACCCGGCCGAGCTGCCAGATCACCGGGGCGATGGCCAAGATGATCAGGCCGGTGACCAGGTTGACCTTGAGCACAGTGCCGCCGAGGGCGGCGAACGCGATCGCGGTCCTGGTCCACGAGAGCGACGTGCGCTCCCGGGCCAGGCCCGAGTCGCGCTCCTCGGGGTCGTCGCCCGCCTGGTCCGGGTCGGGGGCCGTCATCGCAGAGCCGACAGGAGGAGGACGACGACGGCGATGATCGCGATCCCGGTGATGGTGGCGGCCAGGATCCAGGGCATGATCGACAGCGGCATCGCCTCGCCGCGGCGCAGCGCCCGCTGGTTGCGCACCCACTCGGCGTAGGCGGCGACGGCGAGCACCGCGCCGAGCGCGATCAGCGGCACGCCGAGCAGGTGACGCCCGGCCGGGACGCCGGGGAACGGCGGCAGCAGCTGGACGATGGCGAGCCCGGCCACCACCAGCGCCAGCGCCGTCCGGCTCCAGGCCAGGAACGTGCGCTCGTTGGCGAAGGTGAACCTCGGGTCGGGCTCGGTGCCGCCGGCGTCCCGCTCGACCGTCGTCGGCAGCAGCGCGGCCAGGCGGCTTGACCATGACATCCGACGCGGCCCCCTTCCGTCCGGGTGTACCTCGGTCCCGCCCGCCATTCTGCCGGTAACCGATGTAACGCCTCAGTCCGGGTCAGCCTGCGCGGCCGGCGGGACCGGCGCCTGTCCTGGTCGGCGTCCGGCGGCGTCGGCGGGCGTCGGCACGTGTCGGCCAGCCGGTCGATCGCGCGCGCGAGCGCGTCAAGGGCGGGGACGGCGGCGGCGAGGGCGCGACGCTGCCTGGCCGGCAGCGTCGACAGCGCCAGGTGGAGCACGGCCGCGTTGGTGGCCTGCCAGGCAAGCACCGCCTGGCGGCCCGCCTCGGTCACGGTCAGCTCGACCGCGCGCCGGTCGCCCGCGGCGGTGACCCGGTCGAGCATCCCGCGCGAGCTGAGCGCGTTGACGATCGTGGTGACGGTGTTCGGCCGCATGTTCAGCAGCCGCGCGAGCTGACCGGGACGCGCCCCGGGATGTTCGGCCAGCGCCGCCAGCAGCTCGAACTGGGCCACCGCGAGGGTGTTGCCGGGGTCGGCCACGCGGGCGCCGCGGCGCAGCGCGCGGCGGAGCCGGGCGATCCCCTCGGCCAGGCCGTCGGGCGGCGGCGCGGTGTGCCGCGCCGAGCCGCCGCCCGTCCCGGGGCCGCCGCCGGGGGCCACCGCCGGGGCTCGGCCGTCTGCCGCGGGTTGGCCTTCTGCCGCGCCTGCCGCCATCGGCCGACGGGCTCGCCAGCGGGCTGCGGTCAGGCCGACCGCCGCGCTGACCGCACCAGACGCCGACCAGCGCCACCGCCGCGAGCACCGCCATGGACAGCGTCAGGCCCGCGTCCGGCAGGCGCAGGAACGTGCCGACGTGCAGGCCGAGCGACACGACGGCCACGCCGAGGGCGGTGCCGATGCCTCGGGTCATGTTCACCATCCCGCCTGCCGACGCCGCATCTCGTGCGGGGACGGACGCCATGATCTCGGCGTTGTTGGCCGGAGTGTATATGCCGAGGCCCACGCCGAGCAGGCCGAGCAGCGCGACCGACACCGCGTCGGGCGCGGGCACCGCCAGCGCGGCGGCGCTGGCGGCGGCGAGCGCGCCGCCGAGGACGCACCGGCGCCGGTTCGGCCAGCGGGCCGGGATCAGCCGGTCGACGGCCACCGCGGCGAGGCCGAACCCGGCCGGCAGCGCCGTCAGCAGCAGGCCGGCCGACGCCGCGCTGCCGCCCCGAGCGGACACCACCTGCGGGAACAGGACCAGCGGGCCGAACAGGACGAGGTAGGCGCACAGCGCGCCGCCGAGGGCCGGGCCGGTGCCGGCCGTCGCCAGCGCCCGCAGGTCAAGCAGCGGCGCCGCCGCCCGCCGGGAGTGGCGCACCAGGGCCGCGCCCGCCGTCGCCGCCACCGCCACGCACGCCGCCACCGCCCACAGCGGCAGGCCGAGCCCGGACAACGAGGAGATGGCGAGCATGCCGGTCGACGTCGACACGGCCAGCAGGGCCATCCCGCCCAGGTCGGCGCCGGGCTGGCCTCCGCCTGGGTGGCCTCCCTCGGGCTGGCCTTCCGGGCGTGGGCCGGCCGGGAGCAGGTCGGCCGCGAGCGGGCCGGCCCGGCGCGGCCGGACGGGAGGGGGCCCAGCGCCGGCTCGCCCGCCCGCCGGGTGCGCGGCAGCAGGTACCAGCCGGCCACGACCGCGAGCAGCCCCACCGGCACGTTGATGAGGAACACCCAGCGCCAGCCCACCGTCCCCACCAGCACGCCCCCGACAACCGGGCCGCAGGCGAGGCCGACCGCCTGGGCCGCCGCCTGGACCCCGAGCGCCGCCCGGCGGGTCCGCGCGGGGACGCTGGTGACCACCAGCGCCACGCTGTTCGCCTGCAGCAGCGCCGCCCCGCCGGCCTGGACCACGCGCAGCGCGATGAGGACGCCCAGCGAGGGCGCGAGCCCGCAGGCGGCCGACGCGACCGAGAACACCACGAACCCGTACAAGTACAGCAGCTTGCGCCCGGCCCGATCCGACCAGCGGCCGGCCTGGCACCAGCAGCGCGGTCAGCACCAGCAGGTACGCGAGCGAGACCCACTGCGTCGCCGCCAGCCCGGTGCCGAACTGACGCTGCAGGGCGGGGAAGGCGACCGTCACGACGCTCGCGTCGAGCTGCCCCATGAACGCGCCGAAGCACACCGTGGCGACCGCGAACCACGGCGCCAGCGGGTGCTCGCGGATCGCGGCCGGCCGCGCAGGCTCGCGCAGCAACGTCACCATGACGAGGCAGGCGCCGTCATCGTTGTCCTCACTTTTATCTGTAACAGAACTAATATTAGTTCTAACACAGAACTTAATCGACGACAAAACGGGCGGGCGAGGGATCCCTATCATGGGCTCATGACACTCGATCGGTCGTGGTATGCGAGAGACGCGCGTGGCTGGACGTGCGAAGCACCGGACGGTGACGCCGCGGCGTTCCATCGCGGCCTGCCCGGCTACGCGCCGACGCCGCTGGTCGAGGCGCCCGCCCTGGCGGCCGAGCTCGGCGTCGGGCGGCTGTTCGTCAAGGACGAGTCCGCCCGGTTCGACCTGCGCGCGTTCAAGTACCTCGGGGCGTCGTGGGCCGGGTTCCGCGCGGTCGCCGCGCGGACCGGGTACACCGGGCCGGCCACGCTCGAGGGGCTGCGCTCCTTTCTGGCGCAGGCCGGCTCCGAGGCCGCCGGAGGCGACGCCGGCCGCCGTTCTGGCGGGCTGACGCTGGTCACCGCCACCGACGGCAACCACGGGCGGGCGGTCGCGCGCACCGCGCGGCTGCTCGGGCTGCCGGCCCGGGTGTACGTGCCCACCGGGGTTCCCGACGTGGTGATCGACCGGATCAACGCCGAGGGCGCGCTGCTGACGGTGGTCGATGCCGACTACGACGGCGCGGTGACGGCGGCGCGCGCCGCCATCAATGGCGGCGGGCTGCTGATCCAGGACACCGCCTGGGACGGGTACGAGCAGGTGCCGTCCTGGATCGTGGCGGGCTACGAGACGCTCTTCGCCGAGATCGACGCGCAGCTCGCGGCGGCGGGCGGGGCCCCGTTCGGCGGCGCCCGGGCCGGGCTGATCAGCGTGCCGGTCGGGGTGGGCAGCCTCGCCCAGGCCGCGGTGGCGCACTACCGGCGCCCCGGCCTCCCCGAGCGGAACGACCGCTGCTGCTGTCGGTCGAGCCGGACACGGCCGCGTGCGTGCTGCGCAGCCTGGCCGACGGCGAGCTCGCCTCGGTGCCGACTGCGGCCACGGTCATGAACGGGCTCAACTGCGGCACCCCGTCCTCGATCGCCTGGCCGTACCTGCGCGACGGGCTCGACGCGGCGATCGCGGTCACCGACACCGACGCGCGGGAGGCGGTGGCCGCGCTCTCGGCGGCGGGCGTCACCGCCGGGCCGTCAGGCGCGGCCGGGTTGGCCGGGCTGCGGGCGGCGCTCACCGGGGCGGGCGCGGCCTCGCGCCGCCGCGACCTCGGCCTGGACGCCGGGGGCCCGCCGGTCATCGTCTGCCTCAGCACGGAAGGGCCGCTTGAGGCCGTCCATTGACCGCCCGAAATGCGGCGATTTCACCGCATAATCTCCCCCATTACTGACCAGACCCAGTGGATAAACCTATTCTCAAGAGTTAGCTGACGAAACTGATCAAAGGTCGCACAGAAGGTCTTCTGAACCTAAGATTTGCGCATGGCGGCGCACGGCGGCAGCGAGCTTGAGCAGGGCGAGATTGACGTCGCCGGCGTGCGCCGGTCGTACTGGCTGGCGCGGGCGCCGCGCTGGCCCGGACTGCCCGCGCCGCCGTTGCTGATCGCGCTGCACGGGTCCGGCATGACCGGGAAGGGCATGGCCTGGTTCACCGGGCTGGCCGAGCGCGGGCCCGCCGCCGGGATCACCGTGGTCTTCCCCGACGGGTGGCAGGAGGCCTGGCATCCGGTCCGGCCGCCCGACGCCGAGCCCAAGCTTGACGACGCGCGGTTCCTGCTCGAGCTCACCACCCGCCTGGAAGGGCTCGGCGCCGCCAGTTCGTGGCCGGTCTTCCTGACCGGCCTATCCCAGGGCGCGCGCTACGCCGAGCACGTCGCCCGGCACGGCCAGCTCCCGGTGACCGGGCTGTTCCTGGTGGCCGGGACGGCGCTCGAGTGCAGTCGCCGCCTCTCCCCGACCCCCCAGCTCCGGGTCGGGATGACGCTCGTCATCGGAACCGGGGACCGCACCACGCCCTACGAGGGCGGGCCGCTGACGAGGCGGGGGCTGTCCGGGCAGCTGCTCAAGCGGCGCGCGGTCAAGCACGGTGAGCTGCCGGGCGAGGACATCGTGGTCGGCGCGGAGGCCCTGATGATCAACTGGGCCGGCGCGAACGGCATCACCGCCGCCCCGGCGATCCAGGAGCTGGACATGCCGCCGGGCGACCTCCCGGTAACCCGGAAGACCTGGTCGAAGCCGGGTGCGCGGTCAGTCACGCTCTACCGCGTCAACGGCGGCGGCCACGGCTGGCCCGGCGGTCCCCAGTATCTTCCGCCCCGTGTCATCGGCCCGGTCAGCAGGCACCTGGACGCGACCGCGCTGCTGCTCGACATGGCCGAGCGCGAGACCGCCAGCGCCACCGGCCGCCCCATGCTCAACCTCGGCGAGCGCGCCTAGCAAGACGCACGCCCAGTCGCCGGCCGAAGTCGGGCGGGGCTAGGAGCGGGCGGGGCCGGTCGCGGGGTGGTGGTTGGTGAAGGCGAACATGACGGCGGCGGGGTCCAGCGGCTCGGGCGGGGCGATGCGGCGGTGCGCGCCGGTGCACTGGGTGTAGTCCGGGGCTGACAGCCACGCCCGCTCGAAGCCGCGTTCCTCGAACCACTCGCAGATCTGCGGGACCAGGTCCGGGGCCCAGCGCGCGCGGGTCCAGATGACGGTCCCGTTCTCGGCGCAGAGCTGCGCGCAGTAGCCGATCGTCGCTGCCACGTCGGCGTCGGTCATGTTGCCGAACAGCCCGCACGCGAGCACCAGGTCGGCCGGCCCGACGTCCGCGTACTGGCTGGTCAGCGACGCGTCGCCGGTGACGATCTCGACCGTGGTCAGCCCCGCCTCTGCGACCAGACGGGCGGCGACCTCGGTGTTGCGCGGGTCGAGCTCGACCAGCCGGGCCGTCACGTCCGCGCGGCGGGGGTGCTCGGCGAGCACGCCGATCAGGTCGAGGCCCTGCCCGGCGCACAGGCTGATCGCCCGGATCGGGCCGGGCGGCGCGTCGTCGAGGACGGCCCTGATCTGGTCTTGCACCCACGACAGCCGCCGCGACAGCCCGCTGCCGGGGTCGTCGTAGTAGGCGTGCCAGTCGTACCAGTCGCGTTGGGCCATGGGGTCAATTATTCGCCGGGACGTGCGCGACCTCGGTCGGGACCTCTCCCGCGGCGACCTGCCGCCTCACCCGGGCGAGGAGCACGAACTGCTGCACGGTCAGGGAGATCACCAGGTAGAGCAGGACGGTGGCGTTCCCGACGCTTGAGCCGTTCTTGCCGGTGATGTGCCCCGCCACCAGGTCGTCGTAGCCGTAGTGGGCCGCGACCGCGATGACCCAGAGGATCGCGGTGATCCACGTGCCCTTGCGCATCAGCTGGCCGCCCTGCCGCCAGACCCGGACGGTGATCGCGCGGGCCACGCCGAACACCGCCGCCAGCACCAGGCTGCCGGCCACGGCCGCGGTGATGCCGCCGGGGTTGCCCGGGTGACCCTTGAGGAAGTCGACGAACTGCACGGCGCCGACGATGGCGAGGATGACCGACAGCCGGTAGTTCTCGCTCAACCGCCGGGTGGATAGCTGCCTGACCAGCACCAAAGCGAGCACGGCGAGTCCGACGACCAGGCTGATGACGTCCGAGCTAGACATAGCGCATTACTCCAGACATGGGGACAGCCTGCTACACAACGGGCGCGCTTGTCACGCGGATTCCGCCCGGCGTCGACGGGCGGTCAGGGGTGCGCCGCGGCGGCCTTCTCGAGCGCGGCCACCGGCACCCAGCCGTCGTGCTGCCAGGTGATCTTGCCCGCCGCGTTCACCAGGGTGAGCCAGGGCTGGTCCTGCACGCCGTAGCCGTCTGCCACCCGGCCGGACGTGTCCAGCGCGACCGGGTAGTCGAGCGGGCCAAGGGTGCGCAGGTAGTTCGCCACCGTCGCCGCCGACGGCTCCGTCACCGTCTCGTCGACCGCGGTCAGCGCGGGCAGGTGGCTCTTCGCCGCCGCCTTGACGTAGCCGTTGAGCGCGGTCATCTCCGCCGACAGGTCGGAGGTCTCGGTGAGCCAGGTGGCGAAGAAGACCACCAGCCGGTCCTTGCCCGGACCGAGGGTCACCGTGGTCGCCGCCCCGTTGGCGGCCGGGACCGCCGCCGGCAGCGACACCGTGGCCGTCGGGTCCTTCGGCGCGATCGTGGCGAGCGACTCGATGCTGGACAGTTTCGGGTGGCTGGGCAGCAGGCCGGAAACCTCGGTCGCCAGGACCTGGGCGGACTGGGTGACGCTGGAGTACGCCATCGTGGTCAGGTAGAGCTTCTCGAGGATGCCCTTCTGGTTAATCACGTAGAGCGCCGGGGTGTGGTCGATCTGGCCGGCTTCGATCTGGACCTCGATGTTGTAGGACTTCCAGACCGCCTTGAGCTGAGCGAGCGAGCCGGTCAGGAAGTCCCACTGGTTAACCATGCCGTGCGCCCGGGAGTAGGCCATCACGTCGGACACCTTGGTCGCGCCGGGATTGGCGTCCACGCCGAGCAACTGGACCGATTCGCCCGCCTTGCCCAGCAGTTCCTTCGCCAGCACCATCGACTGGGTGGTCAGCGGGCAGACCGTGGTGCACTCGGAGTCGCTGAACGCGAGGATGACGACCCGGCCGCGGAACTGGCTCAGCGACATCGGCTGGCCGAACTGGTTGACCAGCTTGATGTCCGGCGCGTGCTCGCCGTAGAGCGAGGAGCCGAGGTCAAGGTTCGGGTTCTGCATCGCGGCCTCGTTGGCCGCGCTCATCGCCGACGGCGCTGACGAGGAGGACGAGGACGAGGCGCAGCCGACCACCGCGAGCGCGGCGGCGACCGCCAGGCAGCACGCAAGGGTCGCCCTGGACCGCAGTTTCCGCAGGCCAGCCTTGTCTTCGACGTGCCGGGGGTGCCGTCGCATCATGACGGTAACACTACTACACGGAGTCGTCGATGGCCCGGGCGGCATCCCGTTGAGCGATCGCCTGGGCCTCCCCCGGCAGCGGCTGATCCGGCTCGTCGCCCACGATCACGCCGCCGCCGTGCCCCCAGGCGAGGTAGCGCCAGGACAGGTTGATCAGCGTCGAGACCCGGTTCCTGCCCCCGAGCAGGTACAGCAGGTGGAGGCCGAGCCAGGCCAGCCACGCCAGCGTCCCGGTGAAACGCAACCCCTGGGGCAGTTCCACGATGGCGGAGCGGCGGCCGATGGTGGCCATCGTTCCCCTGTCGTGGTAGTGGAAGGGCTGGGTGGGCTCGCCGCGCATCAGGTGGCCGACCTGCTTGGCGGCGTGCTTGCCATGCTGGATCGCGGGCTGAGCGAGCTGCGGGGACGGGTCCTGCTGGTTGAGCGCGATGTCGCCGATCGCGAAGATCCGGTCGCTGCCCTCGACGAGCAGGTCGGGGCCGACCAGCAGGCGGCCGCCCTTACCCAGGGGCAGGCCCCACCCGGCCATGGAGTGCGGCCCGGCGACGCCGGCCGCCCACACGGTCAGGTCGGTCGGCAGATCCTGCCCGTCGCTGAGCACGACGCAGTCCGGACGGACCTCGCGGATCTCGGTCTTCAGCTTGATGTCCACGCCCCGGGCGACCAGCTGCCGCTTGGTGTACTCCCGCAGCTTCGGGTGGAACGGCATGACCAGTTCCGGTGCCATCTCGATGAGCCGAACGTGGACCCGGGCCGGGTCCACGTCGGGGAACGTGGACTGGATCACCTCGCGCCGGAGTTCGGCCGCGGTCCCGGCGAGCTCGACCCCGGTCGCGCCGCCGCCGACCACGGTGATCACGAACTCCCGGTGCGGGTCGCCGCTCTCGCTCAGCCGCTCGAAGCCGTTCATGACGTGGTCGCGGAGCACGATGGCGTCGGCCCGGCTGTAGAGCCCGAAGGTGTTCTCGGCCGCCCCCGGCAGGCCGAAGTAGTTGGCCGCGACGCCGGTGGCGAGCATGAGATAGTCGTAGCCGAGCTCGCGCCCGTCGCTGAGCCTGACCTGCCGCGCGGCCGCGTCGATGCCGGCCAGTTCACCGCGGACGTAGCGACTGCGGCGACGCGAGGTGAACCCGCCGACCGCGTAGGAGACGTCGCCCGGGTTCAGGCCGCCGGTTGCCACTTGGTACAGCAGGGGCTGGAAAGTGCTGTAGAGGTTCTTGTCAATCACGGTGACCATGCAGCCGGCCTTGCGCAGCGGGCCGACCGCGGACAGGCCGGCGAAGCCGGCCCCAACGATGATCACGTGCGGCGAATCCGTCGTCATGCGGCCTTCCCTGCCTTACCGTCGTGTGCAGGCCTACCGTCGCTCGCGGGCGCACTGCCGCCCGCGGACTCATTGTCACCTGCGGGTCGCGGGGCCGGGGCGGCGGGTCCGGGGCGGTCGGCTGAACCGCTGGTAGCCGCAGCCGGCGGCGGCGGCCGATTCGGATTCGGATTCGGATTCGGATTCGGATTCGGATTCGTCGAGCATCGAGACCGGCCAGAGTCGCTTGGCCAGCACCACGTCCACCTCCACCGCCCACAGGGTCGCCTCCGCTTGCAGGTAGAGCCACGCCACCAGGCCGAGCACCACCCCGAAGATGCCGTACAGCTCGTTTGCCCGCTGCAGCTGGTGGCTGACCACGTATCCGCCCGCGACCTGGAGCACCTGCCAGATGACGGCCGCGATGAGCGCCCCGACCAGCAGGTCGCGCCAGCGCACCAGGCGGGCGGTGGCGAGGCGGAAGCCGAGCCAGAACACGCCGACGTTGAGCACCAGCGAAACCAGCACCGCCTCGATGGCGGAGCCGACCCCGGTCAGCAGGTGCCCGGCCCCGCCGGCCACGCCGGACAGGAACGTGGTCACGATGAACCCGACGGAGACAGTGAGCAGCAGTGCGAAAGACCAGACTTGTGACATGGGAAAGCCGGGACGGCTCTTGCGGGAAATGCCCCAGACTTCGAACAGCGCGTTCTGCATGGCGTTGGCGACGCCCCGGGCGCCGAACAGCAGCAGGACGGCGCCGATGATGAGAGGCAGGCCGGTGCCAGGGATCGTCCCCAGATTCGCGTTGATCTGGTGTGCCGATCACGGGGTACTGCGCGAGGGCCGAGTTCGTCAGGGTCTTCTGCAGCGCCGGGTCGTTCTTGAGCAAAATATCCAGGACGGTTGCCAGCACGAGCAGCAGCGGGAAGATCGCGACGAAGCCGTAGTAGGCGATGAGCGCGGCCAGGTTCCCCGCCCGGTCGTCGTTGAACTTCTTCCAGACCGCGACCGGGAAGGCCAGCACCGGCCGCCGCTGCTGGAAGGCGTCGGCCGCGCGACCGGCCCGCGCGGCAGCGCGGCCGGTCCGATCGATCGCCTTCATATGCCCCGTCTACCCGATAGCGGTGCCTTAATTCGCCCGGTCAATCGCCTAAAGCGCGAACGCCACCAGTTCCGGGTCAGCGCACTCGCCGGCCGAGGAGGCCAGCTGCGGGCAGGCGGCGACGACCACCGTGTCGCTGTCGCCCGACAGGTCCGCGCTGCCGCCGAGACCGGACAGGTCGGAGAAATAATGCGGCCACGGCAGCGCGGACGACGTCCAGATGACCCGGCCGGCCGCGACGTCGTAGGCCCAGGCGTCGCCGTTGGCGCCGCCGCCAAGGCCGAGCGCCACCCCGTCGCGCACCGCGTAGAGCTCCGCTCCCCCGTTGGCGACGGAACTTGACACCGACGTCTTGATCTGACCCGATTGCGGATCGACGCCGATCAGGGTGGTGTCGGCCGACGCCAGGTAGACCAGGCCCCGGGCCGGGTCGGCTCCCTCCGGCACCGACCCCGCCTTCGACCACAGCGTTGCCCCGGTCGATCCGCTGTACGCGTTCACGCCGCCGGCCGAGGCGAACAGCACGACGCCGTCGGCGGCCGCGGCCAGCGTGCCGGAGAAGGGCACGCCGAGCGGGGAGCTCAGCGGTCGTTCGGCGCCTGACCGGAGGTTCATGACCTGCAGGGCGGTCACCGGAGACGCGCCCAGGTATCCGCCGTCGGACTCCGCCACGTAGAGCGTCGTCCCGTCCACCTGCCAGGACTTGTCCTGGCCGGTCGCGTGGTACCAGCGGACGTGCCCGTTCTTGTTGTCGTAGCTGGTCACCCCCTTAGTGCCGACGACGACGGTGGTCGCGGGCGACGCCGCGACCGCGCCTCCGAAGACCGCGGCCGGGTAATGCCGCAACTCCGCGCCGCTCGACGCGGCGACGACCGCCTCGGTTCTGGCCCGGCCGTCGGCCGCCAGGATCCCGGCGGTGACCGCCCCCGGCCAGGCGCGAACCGACATGATCGCCGCGTCGGCCGGCCCGCCGAGCGTGGTCTGCCACAGCTGGCGGCCGTCGCCGAGGTCGAACGCGGTCAGCGTCAGCCCGTCGCCGACAACCGCGATCCCGCCGCCCACCGCCACGTAGGCCTGGCCGGCCGCGGGCACGGTGCCCGCGCTGCCCGTGACCCAGGCCCCCGGCAGCGGGACCGCCCAGCTCTGCCCGACCGAGGGCAGGCCGACGCCGCAGCCGCGACAGGCCGCCGGCTGGGGCTGCCCGGCCGAGACGAGTCCGGTGACGGGGAACAGCACCACCGCCAGCAGCACGCAGGCGAGCAGGACGCGGCGCCCCACCGGGGGCCAGAGGCTCGGCAGCCGCCTTCGCGGGGCGGGCGGCCGCCTCGGCCGCGCCGCTCGCGGCCGGCGCCGCTGTGCCCCCGTGCGCACCGCAGTCATCACCTGCCGTCCTGCCGCCGTGCGGCTCGCGTCGTGAGAAGATCCGACAATCAGGGTATTTCCGAACGGTCGCGGGCGCTGCCACTCGCGTCCGGCCGCCACTGGCCCGGTGGCAGACCGCCATGTCGCACCGATAGCTTTAGGTTAGATACCCGCTGAATACAAGGAGGTATTACGTGGCTGATCGCGCTCCGCTCCCGTATGACTTCATGCCGACCGTACCGTCCTTCACCGTCACGAGCGAGGACATCGCCCACGGCGAGATGCTGAGCAGCAAGCAGCTGTTCAACGGCATGGGCGCTACCGGCGAGAACCTCTCACCGCAGCTGGAGTGGTCCGGCTTCCCGGCCGAGACCAAGTCCTTCGCGGTCACCTGCTACGACCCCGACGCCCCGACCGGCTCCGGATTCTGGCACTGGCTGGTCATCGACCTGCCCGTATCGGTCACGTCGCTGCCGGCTGGCGCGGGGGTGGCGGGCGCACTGCCCGGCCACGCCTTCCACGTGCGCAACGACTTCGGGACCAAGGAGTTCGGCGGCGCGGCGCCTCCGCCGGGCGACGAACCGCACCGGTACGTGTTCGCGGTGCACGCCGTCGACGTCGAGACCCTCGGCATCGACTCCGACGTGTCGCCGGCCGTCGCCGGGTTCAACCTGCGGTTCCACACGATCGCCCGCGCGGTGATCATCCCGGTCTACGGGCACTAGGCGAAAGGCCCCCGGCGCCGAGGCGGTTCGCCTCGGCGCCCGGGGCTACTCCTCGTCCTCGGGAACTGGCGTGCCGCCGAGCGCGTCCTTGTGCTTTAGCTCGTAGTGCTTGGTGAGGGCCGCGCTCGCCGCACCCGCCTCGCCTGGACGATAGGCCACGGTGCGCTGGCAGATATGGCAGCGCGTTATTGGCAGTTGCGTCACCGTGACGGGAAAACTCTTACTGGCTGAGCGGGTCATAAGCCTTCACAATGCCGGATGATTCGGGGCAAAGTCTCACCCCGCGATGCGTATTGTCTTCTCAAATGATAGGTGATGCAAGTGACTGAGCCGGAGGCCGCCAGGTCGCGACTGAATTTCGACCGCGAGCAGACCCTCGGGCAGGTCGCCGATCTCGAGCGGGAGTTCGCCGCGATCGTCGCCAGCGCCGCCGATGGCTCGGCCGGGAGCGACGACGAGCACGACCCGGAGGGGGCCACCGTCGCGTTCGAGCGGCAGCACGTCGCGGCGCTGCTCGACCGGGCGCGAGCCCACCTCGAGGCGATCGACGCGGCGCTGCGGAAGGTCGACGCGGGCCGCTACGAAATATGCGACATATGCGGACGCCCGATTGGCGCCGAGCGCCTCGCGGCGCGCCCGGCCGCCCTCACCTGCGTCCGCTGCGCCGCCATTCGTTAGAGCAGCTTCGCGCCAGCGGCAACCGTGCGTCTAGGACGCCGCCTCGCACTGAGACCCGGGCGTCGGACGGTGTCTCAAATGCAACGTCGCAGGGGATCGTCGAGGCGCCTCGCCATAGCCGAAATCTGTTAGTTTCTCCGATGTGTCTGACGGGATGAGTGGGCGGCAGCGGTACTCGGACGACGAGTTTGACCGCGCGCTGCGCGAACTGGCCGAAGGGACCGCCGAGGAGCCCCGGTTCCGCGAGGCCTCGGCCGCCGAGCGCGCCAGGCAGGCGAAGCAGCAGGCCAAGCGGGCACGGAAGCAGCACAGGGGGCGGCGCGGGCAGGGGCTCGGGCGCGGCCGGGCGACGGCGTGGACGAGCGCGGGGGTGGTCCTGGTGCTTGCCGCGGCCGGCACGTTCGCCTGGCTGCAGCTTCGGCACCCGTCGACGGTGAGCGCCGGCCGCTCGATTGTGCCCACGATCTCGGTTGTGCCTACGATCGCCGATGACGGGCCGCCCGCGCTCCCGTTCGCGAGCACGCCCGCGAGGAATTGGGCTGACGGTGCCGCCGGGATCGTGGTCCCGGCCGCGAAACCGGTCGGTACATTCACGGCCGCGCAGGTAGAGGCCGCGTATGAGACAACCAGAAGCCTGTTGATCGCGGGCGACCTCAATGAATCGACGCTGCTCGGCGGCCCGCCGACCGCGTTCGCGGACCTGCTGGCCAGCCAGCAGCGGACCCAGTTCCTCGACGGCCTGAACAAGAAGGGCGTCAACCGGGCTGGCCTCCCCCTCAGCACCCGCCAATGGGTCACGTCGTTCGCGCCGGGCAGCGCCAAACTGATCGGGAGCGTGATCAAGGTTCGGGGCACGATGAGCGCGAAGAGCGTCTCTGTCTCCGACACCACCGCCCTGGCCATCACCGTCAACTATCTCTTCGTCTATGCGATTGAACGGCCGGGCAACGCGACCGATTGGATGCGGTTGGTCACGCATCGAGACGGCGACTTCGACTTCGCGGCCTGGCAGGACCCGGGCGGCCGGCTCACGCCCTGGGATCTGACCAGCGGCAATCAAGCCGGCGAAGAGTGCAGCGGCACCGATGGCTACGTGTACCCGGACTATCCAAGCGGACAGAGGCTTGGAGCCCAGCCCAGCGCGAGCGGTCCGGCCCTCAACCCCTATTCGCTCGCCACGGAACTCCCTGCCAACGAGTCGTGCGCCAAGTCGACGGGCACCTGAGGGTCCCACCGCCGCGGCGCCCGCGGGTCTCCCCGCCCGTCGGCACGGCGCCGGGCCTGTCAGCTACGCCACCCATAGGATCGCCACCCTGTCGGCTACGCCACCGACAGCGTCTATCGGTGTCGCCGGCGTAGCCGACGGATGGCGTTTGGGGTCGATGGCGTCGGTGACAGCGGTTGGTTCGTGGCCGACGCAGCGGAAAGGCGCGGAAGGCTAGTCGGGGCGACCGGGGGTTACCGCGCCGGTTTCGTAGGCGAGGATGACGGCCTGGACGCGGTCTCGGAGGCCGAGCTTGGCCAGCAGGTGGGCGACGTGGGTCTTGACCGTGGCCTCGCTCACCACCAGGTCGGCGGCGATCTCGAGGTTGGTCCGGCCGCGGGCGAGCAGCAGCAGAATGTCCCGCTCGCGCGGGGTCAGCGAGGCCAGCCGGGACGGCGACGGCAGCGCCTCTGACGGGCGGGCGGCGAACGCCTCGATCAGTCGGCGGGTGACCGAGGGGGCGAGCAGGGCGTCGCCGGCGGCGGCGACGCGGACGGCGGCGATCAGGTCCGCGCGCGGCGCGTCCTTGAGCAGGAAGCCACTCGCGCCCGCCCGCAGCGCCTCGTACACGTAGTCGTCCAGGTCGAAGGTGGTCAGGATCACCACCTTGGGCGCGGCCGGGCCGGACGCGGTGAGCTGCCTGGTCGCGGCGATCCCGTCGAGCACCGGCATCCTGATGTCCATCAGCACCACGTCCGGGCGGTGCAGCGCCGCCAGCTCGACCGCCGCGGCGCCGTCGGGGGCCTCCGCCACGACGGCGAACCCGGAGGCTTCGAGGATCAGCCGGAACCCGGCCCGGACAAGCTCCTGGTCGTCGGCGACGAGGACGCGCAGCGCGGCGGTCTCGGCGGCGGTGGCGGTCACGTCAGCGGCAATCGGGCGGTCACGGTGAAACCACCGTCAGTGGTCGGGCCGAGGGCGAGCGAGCCACCGCACGAGGCGACCCGCTCGGCGATCCCGGCCAGGCCGTAGCCGCAGGCCAATGTGGCAGGAGGTACGAAAGTGGCGAGAGTTGCGGGAGTGGTGGGGGTTGTGGGGGTGGCGGGAGCTTGCGGGGCGGTGTTGGTGACCTCTAGGGAGAGGGCGTTGTCTTGGTGGGCGACGGTGACGGTCGCGGCTGAGCCGGGGGCGTGCCGGAGGGCGTTGGTCAGCGCCTCCTGGATGATCCGGTAGGCGCTGAGGTCCACGCCGGGCGGGAGGGCCGCCTCCTGGCCTGAGACCCCGCAGGTCACCGGGAGGCCGGAGCCACGTACCGACGCCAGCAGCTCGTCCAGGCGGGACATGGAGGGGGCCGGAGTCAGCCCGGACCGTTCGGGCGAATGGGGTTGATCTGCGGAATTGAAGCGGAGCAGGCCGAGCAGGCGGCGCAGTTCGGTCATCGCCTGCCTGGCCGTCGCCGCGATCGCGTCGGCCGACGTGGACGCCTCGGCCGGACGGGCCGGCAGCAGCGCGCCCACCGCCTCGGCCTGCACCGCGATCAGGCTCACATGGTGCGCCACCACGTCATGCAGCTCGCGGGCGATCCGCGCTCGCTCGGCCGCGGCGGCGCCGGCGGCGGCGACGTCGAGCGAGGCCTCGGCCCGGGACGCGCGCGACGCGGCGGCGGCCAGCACGGCCCGGCGGTGGCGGTTCAGCGTGCCGATCACCCAGGCCGCGCCGAAGATCGACGCCTGCACGATCGCGTCGTAGGGCTGGTTGTGCCCCGGCAGCGTCTGGGAGTAGGCGATCCCGCCGACGGTGGCGACGACGGTGATCCAGCGGATCGCCGGGCGGCTCCGGTCGGCGACGGTGGCGAACGCGATCGCGGGCGCGAGCGGCAGCGGCGCGAACCCGAACTTCAGCCCGTCGTAGAGGTCGCGCAGCACCCCGGAGCAGATCAGCGCCGGCACCGGCCAGACCCGGCGCACGGCAAGCGGCAGGCACTGGGCGCCGACCAGGGCGAACGCTTCCCAGCGGGGGTGCAGCTGCGACTGGTACGGCAGCAGCGACAGCAGGCTGAGCGCCGCCAGGGCCAGCGCGAGCGCGCTGTCCTGCACGATCTCCCGCCTTCTGACCGGCAGCGCGGCGTACCAGGACGCGGCGCCGGCCGCCAGCAGCTGCCCGCGCGGCAACCGCGACCGCTGGCCGGCCGGCGGTCCGGGAGCGGTGCCGCCCGAGCCGGGTGCGACCCTGCGTGCCGTCTGCGTCACGAGCCGATCGTAAGGCCTCTGATTGCCGCCCCACCATCGGCCGCAAGGGGGAGACGCGGGTTCATCCGTCCGGCCGAAGCGCCGACGGTCGCGCGCAGCCGACCTTGGGCCCATGGACGCAACCACGACCACGCGGTCCCCGGCGCCGGCCGCGGCCGCGGGCAACCGCGAGCGACGTCAAGCGCGCTATCGGGAACAGGGCGGTCTGGCTGGTGGCCGCCGCCGCCTTCGGGGTGGAGGTGGCGGTGAGCGGGCGGTACGGGTACGTCCGCGACGAGCTCTACTTCCTCGCCGCCGGGCAACACCTCGCGTGGGGGTACGTGGACCAGCCGTTGCTGACCCCGCTGCTGGCCAGGATCGACGCGCTGCTGACGGGCGACACCCTGGTCGGCCTGCGGGCGCTGCCCGCACTCGGGCTGGCGGCCCTGGTGCTGCTGACCGCCGCGATGGCGCGCGAGCTCGGGGCCGGGCGCGGCGGCCGGCTGCTGGCCGCGCTGGCGACCGCGTGCTGCGCGGAGTACCTGGGCGCGATGCACGAACTGACCACGACCCCGGTCGACTTCGTGGGCTGGGCCCTGGTGCTGCTGGCGGTGACCAAGCTCCTTACCCGCTCCGATCCGCGCTGGTGGATCGCGGTTGGCGGGCTGGCCGGCCTCGGGATGGACGCCAAGTGGAACATCGGGTTCCTGGTGGCGGCGCTCGGCCTCGGCTTCGCGGTCACGCCGGCCGCGCGGCCGCTGCTGCGCACCCGGTACCTGGCCTGCGCGGCGGTCTTGTTCGCGGTCCTGGCCGCGCCGGACGTGGCCTGGCAGGCGCTGCACGGCTGGCCCAACGTCGCTGTCTTCGGGCACCTCAACCAGCAGGCCTGGCAGAACCGGGTGCTGTACTGGCCGATCCAGGTCGTCTACACGTCGATCGCGCTGGTCCCGCTCTGGGTCGGCGGCATCCGGTGGGCGCTGCGGGACGCGCGGCTGCGCGTCGTCGGCGTCGCGGCGGTGGCGGTGATCGTCGCGCAGTTCGTCCTCGGCGGCAAGGGCTACTACCCAGGCGGCGTCTACACGTTCTGCTTCGCGGCCGGCGCGACCGCGCTGGCCGGCCGGCCGCTGCGGCGGCGGGCCGTGGTCTACTGCGCCGCCGCCGCCGTGAGCGCGGTGATCGCGCTGCCGCTGCTGCCGGCCGCCGCGCTGGCCCGGTTCCCGGTGCAGAAGGTCAACTACGACCTGGGCGAGGAGATCGGGTGGCCGTCGCAGGTAGCGCTGGTCGCCCGGGTGTACGACGCGCTGCCCGCCCCCGAACGGGCCGCCGCCGCCGTTGTCGCCGGCAACTACGGCGAGGCGGGGGCGGTCGACCGGTACGGGGCGGCGCTCGGGCTGCCGCCGGCCGACAGCGGCGCCAACAGCTACTGGCGGTGGGGACCACCGCCCGCCGGCGATACCGTCGCCGTCGCCGTCAACGTAGACCCGGCGCTGCTGCGCCGCTGGTTCCGCTCGGTCCGGGTGGCGGCCGTCTACCGCAACGGCCTCGGGGTCTCCGACGACGAGGAGGGCGCGGTGATCTACGTCGCGGCCGGCCTGCGCGCGCCCTGGACGACGGCCTGGCCGTCCTTCCGGGATTACTCCTAGCGGCGGGCGGCCTCGGGTTACGTGAAGCGCTCGCCGCAGGGCGAGGCGTCGTAGCCGGGGATGCTCGCGAGCTGGGCCAGCAGCCAGGGCGAGGCGAGGACCTTGAGCAGCGCCTGCGCCTCCCTCGAGGCGGTGTGCTCGGCCGGGATGACCAGGTTGAAGCGCTCGTGGGCGAGCGGAGCGAACGCCAGGCCGTACGCGCGGGCGGCCGGCTCGCTGGCCACGCCCGCGTCGGCCAGGCCCGCCGCGACGGCCGACGCGACCTGCAGGTGGCCCGCCGCCTCGGTGTCGTACCCGACCAGGTCGGCCGGATCGAGGTTGAGCCGGGCCCGCTCCCGGTCGAGCAGGCGGCGCGCCTCCGCGCCCGGCTCGCGGTTGACGATCCGCAGCCGGCCCCGCGCGATCGCGTCGAGGCCGGTGACGACGGCGCGCAGGTCCGGCCGGACCGCGAGCCCCTCACGCCAGGCGGTGAAGCCCACCACCGCGGCGCCGTCGGGCAGGCCGGCGCCGTTGTCGCCGTTGCCGGTCTGGGTGTGGACGCCGGCCGCGTGCACCAGCCCGGCCCGGGCCAGCCGGAGCGCCTCGCCCGAGCCGCACGGCCACCAGGCGAAGCGCGACCGGCGGGTCGAGCAGCGACAGCGGGGTGGCGAGCAGCGGGAGGGCGGGGTCGCAGCCGGCCACGACGAGCGTGGGGCGGGGCGGGCCGATCGGGCGGACGGCGATCTCCTCGAACGCGCCGTCCGCCGGGCCGGACGGCGCGATTCCTGGCGCGACGGACCGCGCGATAGGCGGGCCGACGGGCGGGGCGACGGTCGCGGCGACGGGCGGCGCAGCGCGGCCGACGCGGTCGGCGAGGCCGCCGGCCGGCAGGAATCCGAGGCCGACGCCCGGTGTCGCCGCGGAGCGGGAGGGCGACGAACCGGTCACCGACCGGGGCGAGCATCACCCGCACGCCCCCGGTCCGGTCCGGGCCGGGTTTCGCCGCGGCGCCGCGGCCGCCCAGCGGGGCCACGCTTACCGCGGCCACCGGAGCGGTCGGCTCCCCCGGCCCGAACAGCTCCTCGACCGACAGGCCGAGCGCCTGGGCGAGGGCGAGCGCCACCCGCAGGGACGGGTCGGAATGACCCGATTCGACGGCCGAGACCGCCTGCCTGCTGACCCCGGCCATGCCCGCGAGCTGCTGCTGCGAAAACCCGCGGGTCTGCCGGGCGATTCGCAATCCCGTGCCAGCAGTACTAGGTCCGTCCACCATGCCTACGGATCGTAGGCGAAAACGTCGCGCAACCCGGACCCCGGGCTGCCCGCGGGCAGGCTGGTTACCAATGCGATAACTACCACCTTGAGGCAGTGGCCAGCATCGGGCCAGGGAAGATACCGTAGGGAGTCCCCTGATCAGGTTCAGGCCGCCGACTACCTGCAACGACGCACCGGCGACTGAGTTCCGGGCCCTGCCCTCCTGATAGCCGCTTGATGATGAGGTGATGACGACCATGGCCCGCATCGTTGTCATTGGCGACTTGATGACGGATACCGTCGCGCACGCGACGCTGCCGCTCGCGCGCGGTAGCGACACCCCCGCCAAGGTGACCACGCACGGCGGCGGCTCCGGCGCCAACGCGGCGGCGTGGGCCGCCGCCGACGGCGCCGACGTCGCGTTCATTGGCCGGCGCGGCGCCGACATCGCCGGCCGGAACCGCGACATGGAGCTGATGGGCTACGGCGTCGACGCCCGCCTGGTGATGGACCCCGAGCGGCCGACCGGGACCTGCGTGGTCATGGTCACCCACAAGGGCGAGCGGACCATGCTGTCCGACCCCGGCGCCAACGCCGCGCTCGCCCCCGAGGACCTGCCGCACGACCTGTTCGTGCCCGGCGCGCACCTGCACGTGTCCGGGTACACGCTGCTGTCGGAGGGATCGCGGGCGGCAGCGCTGTCCGCGCTCGACTTCGCCCGCCGGGTCGGCATGTCGACATCGGTCGACGGCGCGTCGGCGGCGCCGCTCGAGCGGGTCGGGGCCGAGCCCTTCTTCGAGCTGACCGGCAACGCGGTGCTGCTGTTCGTGAACGTCGCCCAGGCCAAGGTGCTGACCGGCCGGGAGGAGCCCGAGGCGGCCGCCCGGGTCCTCACCGCCTGGTACCCGCAGGTCGTCATCAAGCTCGGGGCCGAGGGGGCGCTGTTCTTCGCCAACGGCCGTCCCCCGGTCCGGGTTCCCGCCCCGCCGGTGGAGCGGGTCATCGACGGGACGGGCGCGGGCGACGCCTTCGTGGCCGGCTTCCTGCCCCCCTGGCTGGACAAGAAGCCGCCGGTCGAGGCGCTGGGCAGCGGCTGCCGCCTGGCCGCCCACGCGCTCAACCTGATCGGCGCCCGCCCGATGCTGTAAGCGTTGTTCTGGTTGGAAACCCGTTAGATACGGTTCAGGCACATTTGCGAGACTGTCGGTTTGGCATCGGCTGACCGTGTGGTATTCAGTGCCTCATGACCGGATTCCTGAAAGAGCTGTTCTCGCTTGAGGGTCGAGTGGCCGTTGTCACTGGCGGGAGTTCCGGGATCGGGGAGGCGATGGCCTCGGCGCTGGCGTTCGCCGGCGCCCGGGTCGTGATCGTGGCGCGGGACCCCAACCGGCTCTCCGCTACCTGCAAGTCGATGCGCGATTCCGGCTGCGAGGTGGCGTGGGTGAGCGCCGACCTGGCCGACCGGGCCGAGGTGCACCGGGGCGCGTCCGCGGCGGCGGCGGCCTTCGGCGAGCCGGACATCCTCGTCAACTGCGCCGGCGTCAACCTCAGGCCGCCGCTGGCGTCGCTGTCGGAGGAGCACTGGGACCTGATGCACGCGGTCAACGTGACCGCGCCGTTCGTGCTCGGCCAGCGGTTCGGCCCGGAGATGGCCGCCCGCGGCTGGGGGCGGATCATCAACGTGACGTCGCAGCAGGCCGAGCGGGCGTTCGGCAACAGCGGCGGGTACGGCGCGTCCAAGGGCGGCCTGGCGGCGCTGACCCGCTCCCAGTCCGAGGCGTGGTCCCCGTCGGGGGTGTGCGTGAATTCGGTCTGCCCGGGGTTCGTGGCGACGCCGCTTACCCGCGAGGTGTCGTCGGACCCGGTCCGGTCGGCCGCGCTGGCCGCGCGGACGCATATGGGCAGGAACGGCGAGCCGTCCGACTTCGCGGGCGTCGCGGTGTTCCTGGCGTCGTCGGCCAGCGACTACGTGACCGGCACGACCGTTTTCGTCGACGGCGGCTTCTCCGCCACGTAGCCGCGCCGGCCTCACCCCCAACGGGCCTAAGTGCGCGTTTGGGCTCGCTCTTGCCGGCCCAAAGGCGCACTTGGCACAACCAGGCGGGGTGGGGGGCGCAAACGGCCGGCGGGGTTGGCGCTGTGGCCCACAGCGCTCAATGCGCGCTGACCCAGTGGGCCACAACGCCAACCCTATTGGCGCGGTGGGCCACAACGCCAAGGCGGGGTGACGGGCGAGTACTACGGGGGCGGTTCGACGACGGGTCTGCCCTGCGGGCTGGGGGGTGCGGTGGGCGTGGCCTAGGTCAGGGGAGCCGGTAGGCGGGGCCCAGATAAGCCAGCTGGCGGGTGAGGGCGGTGCCGGAGCCGTCGCGCCTGCCCTGCATGTCGGACAGGTCCACCATCACGCCCGACTCGGTCGCGGCGAGGACCGGGGGCGGGCCGATCCAGGCCTGGATCAGGCCGTCCTCGCCCTTGAGGAAGCGCTGGCAGCGGACGCCGCCGGTCGCCCGGCCCTTGGGCGGGTACTCGGCGAACGGGGTGACCTTGACCGACGCGCCGCCGGTGCCGGGGAGGGCGCCCGACCGGCCGGCCACCGTCACCACCACGGCCTCGGCCGACGAGCCGGACGGGCCGGCCGCCGGGCCGAGGGCGCCGAACCAGATCGCGGTCGCGCCGTCGGACAGCCGGATGCCCGTCATGCCGCCGGCCTGGCGGCCCTGCGGGCGGACGGCCGAGGCCGGGAACCGCAGCAGCTGGGCGTCCGAGGTGATGAACACGAGCTCGGCGTCGTCGCCTGCCAGGTGGACCGCGCCGATGACGCGGTCGCCGTCCTTGAGGGTGATCAGCTCGAACTCGTCGCGGTTGGCCGGGTACTCCGGCAGCACCCGCTTGACGATGCCGGACGCGGTGCCGAGCGCCACCCCGCCCGTCTCGGCCCCGTCGAGCGGCGACAGCGCGAGCACGGTCTCGCCCTCGTCGAGGCCGGGCACGAACTCGTCGACCGGGTGGCCGCCGGCCAGCGAGACCGCCTCGCCGGACGTGGCCGGGGGGATCTCGATGACGCTGACCCGGATCATCCGGCCGGCCGAGGTGACCGCGCCGATGCTGCCGCGGGCGGTGGTGGTGACGGCGGCGGCGACGATGTCCCCGGGGCCGGAGGAGGCTGACTTACGGGGTGAAACCGGGGTCCGTTCGATATCCGGGTTTTGCTGATCTTGACTTGGCAGCGGGACGCGGGCCAGCAGGCCGGTCGCCGACAGCACCACCTGGCACGGGTCGTCGCCGACCTCGAGCGGGACGGCGGCGGCGACCGCCGCGCCCGCCTCCATCAGCACCGTGCGGCGCGGGGTGCCGAACTTCTTGGCGACGTCGGCCATCTCGCCGCTGACGAGGGCGCGGAGCGTCTCGTCGTTCTCGAGGATCTCGGTCAGCTCGGCGATCTCGGCCCGCAGGGTCTCCTGCTCGCGCTCCAGCTCGAGCTTGTCGTACCGGGTCAGGCGGCGCAGCGGGGTGTCGAGGATGTACTGCGCCTGGATCTCGGACAGGTCGAACACCTGCTGCAGGCGGCTCTTCGCCTCGGCCGAGTCGTCGCTGGTCCTGATGACCTGGATGACCTCGTCGATGTTGAGCAGCGCGACCAGGATGCCGTCGACCAGGTGCAGCCGCTCCTGGCGCTTGCGGCGCCGGAACTCGCTCCGGCGGCGGGTGACGTCGAGCCGGTGGTCGACGTAGATCGTCAGCAGGTCGCGCAGGCCGAGCGTGCGCGGCGAGCCGTCGACGAGGGCGACGTTGTTGATGCCGAACGTCTCCTCCATCGGGGTGAGCCGGTAGAGCTCGGCCAGCACCGCCTCCGGGTTGAAGCCGGCCCGGACCTCGATGACCAGGTTCAGGCCCCGGTTGCGGTCGGTCAGGTCCTTCAGGTCGGAGATGCCGACCAGCTTCTTGGCCTGGACCAGGTCCTTGATCCGGGCGACGACCTTCTCCGGGCCGACCGAGTAGGGCAGCTCGGTGACCACGATCCCGGTCTTGCGCGCGTTGAGCTGCTCGATCTTGACCGTCGCGCGGGTGCGGAAGATGCCGCGGCCGGTCTGGTACGCCTCCCGGACGCCGTCCAGGCCGACGATGTGGCCGCCGGTCGGCAGGTCGGGCCCGGGGACGTACTTCATCAGCTGCTCGGTGCTGGCGTCCGGGTGCTTGAGCAGGTACCGGGCGGCCGCGACGACCTCGGTCAGGTTGTGCGGCGCCATGTTCGTCGCCATCCCCACCGCGATCCCGGCCGTGCCGTTGACGAGCAGGTTCGGGATGCCGGCGGGAAGGACGTCGGGCTGCTGCTCGCTGCCGTCGTAGTTGGGGACGAAGTCGACGGTCTCCTCGTCGATGTCGGCCACCATCGCCATCGCGGCCTCGGTCAGCCGGGCACTCCGTGTACCGGTAGGCGGCCGGGGAGTCGTCGCCGCCGAGGCTGCCGAAGTTGCCGTGGCCGTCGATCAGCGGAACCCGCATCGCCCACGGCTGGGCCATCCGGACCAGGGAGTCGTAGATGGCGGTGTCGCCGTGCGGGTGCAGCCGCCCCATGACCGCGCCGACCACCTGGGCGCACTTGACGTGCGCACGGTCCGGGCGCAGGCCCATGTCCTGCATCAGGTACAGGATCCGGCGCTGGACCGGCTTGAGGCCGTCGCGCGCGTCGGGCAGCGCGCGGGAGTAGATGACGCTGTAGGCGTACTCCAGGTACGAGCCGCGCATCTCGTCGGTGACGTCGATGTCGACGATGTTCTCTTCGAACTCTTCGGGGGCGGTGCGGTCGTTCCGCTGCGGCGTGGCGGCATGCGGGGTCCTTCGTCGGTGGCTGCGGTTGTCAGGTGTCGATGCGGGACAGGTCGAGCTCGGCGGCGCCGTTGACGATGAAGTCGCGGCGGGGCGCCACGTCGGTGCCCATCAGCAGGTTGAACACGCCCTGGGCGGCGGCGCCGTCTTCCATCCGGATCCGGCGCAGGGTGCGGTGGCGCGGGTCCATGGTGGTGTCGGCGAGCTGCTTCGCGTCCATCTCGCCGAGGCCCTTGTAGCGCTGAGGCGGCTCCTTGAAGCGCTGGCCCTTGCTCTCCAGTTGGATGAGCGTGCGGCGCAGCTCGGCCTCGGAGTAGGTGTAGATGTACTTCTCCTGCCCCTTGCGCGGGTTGGACAGCTCCACCCGGTGCAGCGGCGGGACGGCCGCGAACACCCGGCCAGCGTCCAGCATCGGGCGCATGTAGCGATGGAACAGGGTGAGCAGCAGGGTCCTGATGTGCGCGCCGTCGACGTCGGCGTCCGCCATCAGGATCACCCGCTGGTAGCGGGCCGAGTCGAGGTCGAAGGTGGAGCCCGAGCCGGCCCGAGGACCTGGATGATGGCGGCGCACTCGGCGTTCTTCAGCATGTCGGCCAGCGACGACTTCTGCACGTTGAGGATCTTGCCCCGGATCGGCAGCAGCGCCTGGAACTCCGAGTCGCGTGCGAGCTTGGCGGTGCCGAGGGCGGAGTCGCCCTCGACGATGAACAGCTCGCTGCGGTCGTCGGCCGACCGGCAGTCGACCAGCTTGGCGGGCAGCGTCGAGCTGGCCAGGACCGACTTGCGGCGCTGGTTCTCCCGGTGCTCGCGGGCGGCGATGCGGGTCTTGGCGGCGGACACGATCTTTTCGAGGACGGCCCGGGCCTGCTGCTTGGCGCCGCGCGGCGGGTTCTCGAAGTAGCTTCCGAGCTGGCTGGAGACGACCTGGCGGACGATCGCGGTGACGGCCGGGGTGCCGAGCACCTCCTTGGTCTGGCCCTCGAACTGCGGCTCGGGCAGCCGGACGGAGACCACGGCGGTCATCCCCTCGAGGATGTCCTCCTTGGTCACCGGCTCGTCGCCGTTCTTGAGGAGCTTGGCCGCGCGGAGCTGCTCGTTGATCGTCCGGGCGAGGGCGCGGTCGAACCCGGTGACGTGGGTGCCGTGGTGCGGGGTGGCGATCACGTTCACGAACGAGCGGGTGATGGTGTCGTAGCCGTTGTTCCACTGGACCGCGACGTCGACGTCCAGCCGCCGCTCGACCTCGGTCGGGGTCATGTGGCCGCGGTCGTCGAGGACCGGGACGGTCTCGGTGAACGTGCCGTCGCCGGTCAGCCTGAGCACCTCGGAGATCTTCTCGCCGGTCGCCAGGTGCTCGCAGAACTCGCCGATACCGCCGTCGAAGCGGAACTCGGCCGCGCGCTGCTCGCGCGCGATGTCCGTGTGCTCCGGCGCCTCGTCGGTCTCGTCGGTCTCGTCGGTCTCGTCGGTCTCAACGCGGACGGCGATGGCGAGGCCCGGTACGAGGTACGCGGTCTGCCGGGCGCGCTCCTCGAGGCCTTCGTAGCTGAAGGTGGCGTCCTTGAGGAACACCTGGCGGTCCGGCCAGAACCTGATCCTGGTGCCGGTCCTGCCCTTGGCGACCGTCCCGGCCTGGCGCAGGCCGGACTTCCGGGCGAAGGCGGCGTCGGGACCGGGGCCGGCGAACTCGCCCGCCACGCCGCGGCGGAAGCTCGTGGTCCAGATCTTGCCGTCCCGGTCCACCTCGATGTCGAACCGGGCGGAGAGCGCGTTGACGACGGACGCGCCGACACCGTGGAGGCCGCCGGAGGCGGTGTAGGAGCCGCCGCCGAACTTGCCGCCCGCGTGCAGCCGGGTGAGCACGAGTTCGACGCCGGAGAGCTTGGTCTTCCGCTCGGTGTCGACGGGGATGCCCCGGCCGTTGTCGCGCACCTCGGCCGACCCGTCGGCGTGCAGGATGACCTCGATCCGGGTGCAGAAGCCGCCGAGCGCCTCGTCCACCGAGTTGTCGAAGATCTCCCAGAGGCAGTGCTGCAGGCCCCGGCCGTCGGTCGAGCCGATGTACATGCCGGGGCGCTTGCGGACCGCGTCCAGCCCCTCGAGGACGGACAGGTGCTTGGCGCTGTAGGAGTCGGCGGCATCCACCGTCGCCCGGGCGGTCTGTGTGAGCGTTGGCACGGGCGGCGGGGTCTCCTCTCGAATGTATATGCGGCAGGCAGCGGCCGCCACATTCGAAGAGTAGCGTGCCGAGGCCGGTGCGAGGGTTCTGCCACGCTGCTTTCGCGCCGACATGGTGGGATAGTTGGACGCAAATGTGTTGCTACCCGCTGGTTGGGTATCAACCACACGAACCGCACGGGTCCTCACCGGTGACTACCCAAACGGTGGTGTGGTCATGGAGACCGCGCAGGCTGGGTCGGGGGTGTTCACGGCGTGGTCAGTGTGGTTTTCGCTTGTGGCGTACACCCCCCGGTCTCGGGAAGCCTGACACCGGGGTATGCGTTGTGCTGTCCTGTAAGGGCAACCGGAGCCAGCCGGACGGAGCAGCCGGAGGCATGAGACCAGGAGAAGGCGACGTGACCGGAGCGATAGCCCCCACTAAGCCGCTGACCGCACTGGACCTGTGCGATCGATGCGGCGCCCAAGCATACGTCCGCGTCCTACTTCCGAACTCGGGTGAGCTGCTCTTCTGCGCGCACCACGGACGGGAGCACGCGCAGGCGCTTGCGAAGGTCGCCGTTGACATCCAGGACGAGACACAGCGTCTGGCCAAGCCGGAAAACTAACCCGGCCGTAGACACGCACTAAACCCCCCGGGCGAGCAGGTGTCGCCCGGGGGGTTTAGTGTGCGTGCCTTTGCCTTGCTAGTCCAGGTAGTCGCGGAGAACCTGGGACCGGGACGGGTGGCGGAGCTTCGACATCGTCTTCGACTCGATCTGCCTGATCCGCTCGCGGGTGACCCCGTAGACCTTGCCGATCTCGTCCAGCGTCTTCGGCTGGCCGTCGGTCAGGCCGAACCGCATGCTCACGACGCCGGCCTCGCGCTCGGAGAGCGTGTCGAGGACGGAGTGAAGCTGCTCCTGGAGGAGCGTGAAGCTCACCGCCTCACCCGGCTGGATCGCCTCGGAGTCCTCGATCAGGTCACCGAACTCGCTGTCGCCGTCCTCGCCGAGCGGGGTGTGCAGGGAGATCGGCTCGCGGCCGTACTTCTGCACCTCGACGACCTTTTCCGGGGTCATGTCGAGCTCGACCGCCAGCTCCTCCGGGGTCGGCTCGCGGCCGAGGTCCTGGAGCATCTGACGCTGGACGCGGGCCAGCTTGTTGATGACCTCCACCATGTGCACCGGGATGCGGATCGTCCGGGCCTGGTCGGCCATCGCCCGGGTGATCGCCTGCCTGATCCACCAGGTGGCGTACGTCGAGAACTTGTAGCCCTTGGTGTAGTCGAACTTCTCCACGGCCCTGATCAGGCCGAGGTTGCCCTCCTGGATCAGGTCGAGGAAGAGCATGCCGCGGCCGGTGTACCGCTTGGCCAGGCTCACGACCAGGCGGAGGTTGGCCTCGAGGAGGTGGTTCTTCGCCCGACGGCCGTCCTCGGCGATCCACTCGAGGTCGATCCGCTGATCCGGGGTCATCCCCTGGATCTCGGCCAGCTTCTCCTCGGCGAACAGGCCCGCCTCGATCCGCTTGGCCAGCTCGACCTCCTGCTCGGCGTTGAGCAGGGGTACCTTGCCGATCTGCTTGAGATAGTCCTTAACCGGGTCCGCCGTCGCGCCGGCCACCGCCACCTGGGCGGCGGGCAGGTCGTCGTCGTCATCGCGGAAGACCAGGTCCTCGTCCTCCGCGTCGTCTCCGGCGGCCTTGCCCTCGGCCGGGCCCGCGCCCTTGCCGACGGCCACCGCGGCGGCCGGGTCGGCGTCCTCGGGCAGGTCTGCCTCGGCGTCTGCGTCCGGCGCCTCGACCTCGACCTCGACCTCGACCTCGACGATTTCCAGGTCGACCTCTACGTCGACGGCGAGCGCGTCGTCGTCGAGGTCGTCGAAGTCCTCGAGATCGACCGCGCCGTCGAGGTCGTCCCCATCGAGGCCGGCGTCGCCATCGAGGCCGCCGGCGCCCGCTGACGGATCCTGGGCCGGCACCGCGGCCAGCTCCTCGCGAGCCTTGGCCGCCCGGCCGTTGCCCGCTGCGTTAGCCGCGACCGGCGCCTGCGCGGTCTCCGAAACGTCGTCCGATGCCGGCACTCGCGAATCCCGGGCCGCGGAACTAGACGGCCGGGAGCGCTTGCGCGCCGCGGAGTTGGGAGCGCTCACTACCACGGTCACCTCTTCCTTCGCTGGGTAGCTTGGCTGAGCTGCGTACGCATCGCGTCCCCACCGGAAACCTGCACGCCCGCTGCGATGGCCGTTTCTGCCATCGGGCGCCTCGCTGGGGGATAGTGGGGGACATCATCCCCCCGGATGACAACAGCGATAATCGTGCCCTCCCGAGAGGGTCTTGACGCTTGGTCCGTGCGGGGAAGCAGGCTTCCCGCTTGCCAAGGGGATTTCGACAGCAACCCACCCGCCTCCTCTTCCACCACCATAGGTGGCACCCGGGAGTGCCTTGTACGCGTCCGACGGGCGAATCGCGTCGTCCGCGGTGACCGCCGCGATCACCGCGACGCCCACGAACGCCCCGTCGCCGCGACGTCGGGAACGCCCGCGTCCAGGGGCACGTGCATGACGAGCACGGTCACATCGTCGTCCTGCTCGTGGCCGGCCAGCATGTGGTCGAGCATGTACTGAAGCAGCTGGCCGGGCGCGTTCCCCAGCTCCTCCGGGGCGCTGGCGGCGACCCGGACGAGCTCGTCGAGGCCCGCGTCGAGGCCGCGCCTGCGATTTTCCACCAGGCCGTCGGAGTAAAACACGGCGGTCGAGCCGGGCGGCAGCCGGAAGGCGTGCTGCCTGCGCGGGCTGGCCCAGCCGAGCGGCGTGCCCGCCTCGGCCCCGTCGAGCACCGGGAGCGCCCCGGGGGTGAGCAGCAGCGTGGGCGGGTGGCCGGCGTTGCCGGCCTGGCCCTCGCCGGTCTCGGGGTCGATGACCAGGTAGGTAATGGTCGTGACCTGCTCCTCCCGTTCGGTCGCGGTGAACAGCCGGTCAAGGCCCGCCAGCACCGCCGCCGGGCGCGGGTCGGTCAGCGCGAGGGCGCGCAGGGCATTGCGGACCCGGCCCATGCCCGCCGCGGCGAGCAGCCCCTTGCCCATGACATCGCCGACTGTGACCGCCAGCCGCCTGTCCGGCAGCCGGAACACGTCGTACCAGTCGCCGCCCACCTCAGTTGACCTCGGCAGGTACCTCGCGTCAAGGACCAGGCCGCGAACGCTCGGCAACTCGTCCGGGAGCAGGCTCCGCTGCAGGGTCACGGCGGCGGTGTGCTCCTTCTCGTACATCTCCGCCCGCTCGACCGCCAGCGCGCACTGGCCGGCCAGCGCCTCGAGGAAGACCCGCTCCTCCTCGAGGATGGTCCGCGGCGTGCGGAAGGAGAACCGCAGCGCGCCGAGCGGCATCCCGGCCGCCAGCAGCGGCAGCCCGACCCAGGCCTGCTCGTCGCCGGTGTCGAGGACCCGCCCGGCGTCGCCGTCGGGGTCAGGCTCCGACTCGAACTGGGCCCGCAGCTCCTCGGGGTCGGCGATGAGCACCGGCCGCCTGGTCGCGATCGCCCGGGTCATCACGCTCGGGGTGTCCAGGGTCAGCCGGACGCCGGCCGCGTCCGGCCGGCCGGCGCGAGGCCGCTCGGGTTGACCACCCGGAGGCCGAGCTTGTCGTCCTCGAGCAGCGCCACCGCCGAGCGCAGCGCCCCGATCGCGGTCCGCCCGACCTCGGTGATCACCTCGACCACCTGCTCGACGTCGAGCGCCTCGGCCAGCATGGCGGTGGCCTGCTGCAGCCGCGCGGTGCGGAGCGCGGCCGCCGACAGCTGGTCGGTCAGCCGGTGCCGCATCTCCTCGGCCTCGCGCTGGCTGGTCACGTCGGTGCAGGCGCCGACCCACTCGGCGATCTTCCCGTCCCGCTCGATCGGCACCGAGCGCACGTCGTAGTGCCGGTAGCCGCCGCTCCTGGTCCGCATCCTGAACCGCTCTTCGAAGATCCGGCCGGTGCGCAGCGACTCCCGCCAGTCGCGCTCGACCCGCTCGCGGTCCTCGTGGTGGATGGACTCCAGCCAGCCGTTGCCGAGGAACTCGGCCACGGTCTGCCCGGTGATCCACCGCCACTCGGCCGAGTCCTCCAGCATCTCCCCCTCGGGGGAGGTCACCCAGGTAATCTGCGCGCCGCCCTGGACGAGCGCCCGGTACCGCTCCTCGCTGCGCCGCAGCGCCTCCTCGGTGGCCGGCCCGGCGGTGCCCGCGATCACGATGAGGCCGGCCCCGGACAGCGTGCCATCGGGCCCGTGCACGCCGAACCAGTGGAAGATCCGCTGGCCCGGCTGGGTGCCGCCGCCGACCGCGCCGGGGGCGAACGTCTCCATCGCCGGGCGCCCCTGGGTGAGCACCTGCTGCAGCGCCACCTCGGCCCGGGCGGCGTCGACCGCGGGCCAGACCTCGGCCATCGGCCGGCCGGCGAAGTCCGTGGCCGGGCGCCCGAACAGCTCGGCCAGCGCGGCGTTGACCCAGACGAAACGCATGTCGGTGCCGAGAACCGCCATCCCGGCGGACGCGTCACGCAAGACGGCATCAGGAAGCCAGGATTCGAACTCGGTCAATCCGGCCTCCCGCTGCTTCGGCACAGAGGTGTCAGCGCTCAACGAGCACCTCGCCTACCATGCAGGCGCCTGCCACTGGCGGCTCCTTCCTGCTCTGCCCTGCCAGCCGCGCCACACTTCGCTGCCCGGCGCCTGGCGGCAGTTGCGCCGGCTGGACGGCTAGGTGCCGCCCGCACAGCGCTCATTCAGAATAAGCGTGCCACAATCCAGGATGCGATGCTGCCAGCTAACTGCACGGAAGCCAAGCGCGAATCGCCGCCGAGTTCCATCACTGGGACCTCACCAGGGTTGTAGCGCTACTGGGGTGACACAAAATCGCGACACGGGCGAGATCACGGCCAGCACGAGGCACAATGATGACAGCATGGGTAGATTCTCCTACAGCGGATGGAAGTGCTCCCTCTCACCGACCGCAACCAATTGCGGACTCCGGGGGCGAAGCGCTGTGTCCACATGTCCAGATCTGAAAGGCTATCAGGGTGAGCCCGCAGAGCAGGCGTCGCGGCCAGGCAGGTAGCACCGCGCCCTCAAACGCGCTGTTCGACGAGTTCCTGCACGCGGCGCGGGAGCTGCTGGCGGTGCGCAGTCCGCTCGACGCCGAGCTGCTCGTCAGCGACCTGCTCGGCACGTGGTGGCCGCAGCGCCATCACACCATCGGCGGGGCAGGCGTCGAGCAGCTGGTGGGCGAGGGCCTGGTCGAGTACGCCGCCGGCCAGGAGTCGCCGGCCGCGCTGGCGCTGCTCTCCGGCATCGCCTGCCTGGGCACCTCGCGCCAGGCGGCCGCGGCCGAGCAGGCGGCGATCACGCTGATCGACGCCGGCGTCAGGTCCCCGGGGTGGGCCCAGCACCTCGGCATGGTCACCGCCGCCAAGTGCTACGTCAACCCGGACGAATGGGGCGACCAGGACGAGCTCATCTGCATCTACAGCTACGACGGCGAGGAGCCGCACGCGCTCGTCTGCGTGATCGACTACAACGCGTCGGGCATGCTCAAGGACGGCTGGGTCAGCTCGCAGGTGGACAAGCTGCTCGACCACTGCCAGCGGATAGCCGCCGCCCGCGGCGCCGTCAGGCCCGAGGACGGGTTCAGGGAGATCGACCCGCCGCAGGCTCGGAAGATGCTCGAGGCGGCGCTGTCGGCCACCGACGACGCCGAAGATCCGATGGTCAGCGACTCCTTCGCGGCCAAGCACGCGTTCATCAGATCCCGGATCCGGGCGCTGTCCCCGTCGGCCGGGCGCGGCGCCCGCGCCCGGCGGCCGTTTTGGACGACCGAGCGCCGGGCGCTGCTGGCGGCCGAGTTCCTCGCCTCCGACGAGGCCGAGGAGCTGTCGGACCGGCAGGCGGCCAGCCGCTGCACCGATCGCATCATCGACTTCGGCTGCGACCAGGACAGCGGCCGCCCGCTGCGGATGTCCCCGGTCAAGGTGCAGAGCTTCATGCTCACCTGGCTGCCGCGCAAGGTGGTGCTGTCGGCCGCCGACCAGAACGCGATGCCGCACGTTGTCAACGCCTGGGTCCGCTGGTCCGGCCGCAAGCGCGGGCTGTCGGACGCCGCCATCGGGCAGACGCTCGACACCCTGTTCGACTCGATGTCCACCTTCACCCGGATCTACCGGGACCCGACCGAGCTCGGCATCGACGAGGAGCTGGCCGCGCGGCTGCTGCCGGACTCCGACCTGGAGGCGCTGCCGCGCCGCGTCTTCGCCTTCCCGCTGCTGGTGGGGAAGCACGGGGGGGTCGACCTGTCCAAACTCGACCCGGCCGACCCGGCCGACCGCCGGCTGCTGCTCGGCGCCGACCACGACACCAAGACCGGCTCGCCCAGCGCGGCCGGGGTCGGGCGGCACATCGACCGGCACCTGGCCCTGGCCGACCGGCTCTGGCGCGGCAGCCCGCCCGCGCTCTGGGACGCCGCCCAGCGGCTGCTCGACACCGGCGAGGACCGCCACATGGTGCTGCACGCGCTGATGGACGTGCTCGACGCGGCCGGCGGCGACGAGGCCGCGCTCGAGGCCGCGCTGCGCGAGCTCGCGACCGGCCTGACCGACGACGACATCAACGGCCTCGGCAACATGGACTCCTGAGGGCCGTCCGCGCTAGGCGGGACGGCCTGTCAACTACGCCATCCACCCGTCTTGGACCGGTCATCGACGCCATCGACATCGCCTATCGGTGTCGCTGGCGTAGCCGACAGATCGCGTTTGGTGTCGATGGCGTAGCCGACATGCCCCGTCGAAAATCAAAATCTTCATGTCGAACGGACCGTTGCTCCGCCGGGTACGCCAAGCTCCTTCTGCACGGGGAGGTCAGACGCTGCCGAAGCCGCCGCCGCCCGGGGTTTCGATGACGAAGACGTCGCCTGCGGCCAGAGTTGCCGTGTCGCAGCCCTGCATCGCGGTGACCGAGCCGTCTGCGCGCTCGACCCAATGGCGGCCGAGGGCGCCGGGGGCGCCGCCGCGGAGGCCGAAGGCGGGGATCCGGCGGTGGCCGCTGAGCGTGCTGACCGTCATCGCTTCCAGGAACCTGATCCGGCGGATGCCGCCGTCGCCGCCGCGCCAGCGGCCGTCGCCGCCGCTGCCGCGACTGATCGCGTAGGACTCGAGGCGGACCGGGTAGCGCCACTCGAGCACCTCCGGGTCGGTGAGGCGGGAGTTCGTCATCTTCGTCTGCACCACATCGGTGCCATCGAACCCCTCGCCGGCTCCTGAGCCACTGGCGACCGTCTCGTAGTACTGGTAACGGTCGTTGCCGAACGTCACGTTGTTCATCGTCCCCGACCCCTCGGCCATGACGTCGAGCGCGGCGTAGAGGGCACCGGTGACCGCCTGGCTGGTCTCGACGTTGCCCGCCGCCACGGCGGCCGGGTACTGCGGGCTCAGCATCGTTCCGGGCGGGATTATCACCTGCAGGGGCTTCAGGCAGCCGGCGTTCAGCGGTATGTCCTTGTCGACCAGCGTGCGGAACACGTACAGCACGGCCGCCATCGCCACGCCAGTGGGAGCGTTGAAGTTGTCCCCGAGTTGCGGGCTGGTGCCGGTGAAGTCGATGGTTGCCGTCCTGGCGCGCTGGTCGACGGTTACCTTCACCCGGATGGTCGCCCCGTTGTCGAGCTCGTAGGCGAACTCGCCGTCGGCCAGCCGGGCGATGACGTTGCGGACCGACTCGGCCGCGTTCTCCTGAATGTGGTGCATGTACGCCCGGATCACGTCCAGGCCGTACTGGCCGACCATGCGGCGCAGTTCCTCGACGCCCTTCTCGTTGGCGGCCACCTGCGCCCTCAGGTCCGCGAGGTTCGTGTCCGGGTTCCTCGACGGGTATTCGGCGCTGGTGAGGAGGTGCCTGGTCTCGTCCTCGCGCAGCCGGCCGTTCTCGACCAGGAGCCAGTTGTCGATGAGCACTCCCTCCTCTTCGATGCGCGTGCTCGCCGCGGGCATCGAGCCTGGAGAGACGCCGCCGATTTCGGCGTGGTGGCCGCGCGAGGCGACGTAGAACCACGGTTCGGCGGTCGGGGCACTGGCGGGCGGGGCGCTGGCGGGCGGGGCGCTGGCGGGCGGGGCGCTGGCGGTCGGGGCGCTGGCGGTCGGGGCGCTGGCGGTCGGGGCGCTGTCGGTCGGGGCGCTGGCGGGCGGGTCGCTGGCGGGCGGGTCGTTGTGGCCCTGGGGGCCACGGGCCCGCTCTATCGGGCCCTGGGGGCCACGAGGCTCGATCGGCGTCGTGGCGCGGGCGCGGGGGCGGGCGCGGGGGCGGGGGCGGGGAAGACGGGAGTGACCACGGTGACGTCGGGGAGGTGGGTGCCGCCGTGGTAGGGGTCGTTGAGCACGTAGACGTCGCCGGGCTTGACACGGCCCCGGTTGCGGTTGATGACCATCTTTATCGACTCGCCCATCGAGCCCAGGTGGACGGGGATGTGCGGGGCGTTGGCGATCAGGCCGCCGTCGGCGTCGAAGATCGCGCAGGAGAAGTCGAGCCGCTCCTTGATGTTGACCGAGTGCGCGGTGGACCGCAGCCGCTCGCCCATCTGCTCGGCCACCGCCATGAAGAGGTTGCCGAAGACCTCGAGGAGCACCGGGTCCGCCTCCGTCGTCGCCCGGGTCGCGGTCGCGGAGTCCGGCCCGACGCGGGTAAGGAGGAGATCGAGCCGGTCCGTGATCGAGGCCCGCCAGCCGGGCTCGACCACCGTGGTCGCCAGGTCCTCGGCGATGATGGCGGGGCCGTCCACCGTCTGCCCGGGCGGCAGGTCGCGGCGTCGGTACAGCGGCGACGGCGTCCCCTGGCCGGCCGCGAACACGCGCACGTGCTCGACCGGGTCGGCCCTGCGACCCGGGGCGAGATGGCTCGGGCCGAGGTCGCTGGGGGCGCGGGCGCCGGGCGCGGGGTCGCTCGCCGCAGGGTCATTGGGGGCGATGGCGGCTACGGAGACGGCCTCGATGATGATGGGCCGGCCGGGCATGAGGAACGAGAACCGGCTGCGGTAGGCCTGCTCGAAGGCGGCGGTCATCTCCTCGGCCGGGCCGTGCGGGACCGCGAGCGGGGTGTCGGTGCCCTCGTAGCGGAGGTGGACGCGGCGGGTCACCCGGATGCCGGGCGCGGCCGCGCCCTGGGCGGCCAGGTCGGACCGGGCCGACCCCTCCAGCGGGCGGAACGCCTCGGCGGGCAGCCGGGCCGCCGTCTCGGCCGTCAGCGGCGCCTCGACGGCGGACTCGCGCATCGCGATAACGTCGGCCAGGCCGATGCCGTAGGCCGAGAGCGCGCCCGCCAGCGGGTGAATGAGCACGCTGGTCATGCCGAGGGCGTCGGCGACCGCGCACGCGTGCTGGCCGCCCGCGCCGCCGAAGGTGGACAGCACGTACCTGGTCACGTCGTAGCCGCGCTGGACCGAGATCTTCTTGATCGCGTTCGCCATGTTCGCCACCGCGATCTCGAGGAAGCCGGCCGCGACCTGCTCGGGGTCGCGCCGGTCGCCGGTGGCGGCGGTGATCCGCGCCGCCAGCTCGGCGAACCGGCGGCGGGTCTCCCCGACGTCGAGCGGCCGGTCGCCGGTGGCGCCGAAGACGCGCGGGAAGTGATCCGGCTGCACCCGCCCGAGCAGTACGTTGGCGTCGGTCACGGTCAGCGGGCCGCCGCGGCCGTAGCAGGCCGGGCCGGGGTCGGCGCCGGCCGAGTCCGGGCCGACCCGGTAACGGCCGTCGTCGAAATGCAGGATCGAGCCGCCGCCGGCCGCCACGGTGTGGATGGACAGCATCGGCGCGCGCATCCGGACCCCGGCCACCTCGGTCTCGTACTGCCGCTCGAGCTCCCCCGCGTAGTGCGAGACATCGGTCGAGGTGCCGCCCATGTCGAAGCCGATCACGCGGTCGAAGCCGGCCGCCGCGGCGGTGCGGGCCATGCCGACGATGCCGCCGGCCGGGCCGGAAAGGATCGAGTCCTTTCCCCGGAACGACGCTCCGTCGGCCAGACCGCCATTGGACTGCATGAACAGCAGCCGGACCCCGGCCAGCTCGGCCGCCACCTCGTCGACGTAGCGCCGCAGGACCGGCGACAGGTAGGCGTCGACCACGCTCGTGTCGCCCCTCGAGACCAACCGCATCAGCGGACTGACCTCGTGCGACCGGCTGACCTGAGTGAACCCGACGGCGGCGGCGATCTCACCGATCCGCTGCTCGTGGGCCGGGTAGCGGTAGCCGTGCAGGCAGACCACGGCGGCGGCGCGGTACCCGTCCGCGTAGGCTCCGCGCAACTCCCGCTCGACCGCGCCCGCGTCAAGCGGCCGGATCAGCTCGCCGTGCGCGCCCACCCGCTCCGGCGCCTCGATCACCCGGTCGTAGAGCCGCTCGGGGAGCACGATGCGGCGGTCGAAGATGCGCGGCCGGTTCTGGTAGGCGATCCGCAGCGCGTCGCCGAAGCCCTCGGTGATCACCAGGACGGTCGGCTCGCCCCGCCGCTCGAGCAGCGCGTTGGTGGCCACCGTGGTGCCGAGCCGGACGGCGGCGATCCGCTCGGCCGGCACCGGCGCCCCGGGGTCGACGCCGAGCAGGTGCCTGATGCCGGCCACGGCGGCGTCGCGGTAGGCGGGGCTCACCGACAGCAGCTTGTGCGCGACCAGGGCGCCGTCGGGCGTCCTGGCCACGATGTCGGTAAACGTCCCGCCCCGGTCAACCCAGAACTCCCACTGCTCGCCCACCCGCTCAGCCTACAAACCGCGCCCGGGGTGATCTGAGATGCGGGCCGGGGCCGATGGCACCGTTGTCACCCAACCTTCGTTGAACGGCTGTTAAGCGCGTCAGCGCACACGACGTCGACAGACAAGGGAAAAAGTGACGCCCAAACGGAGAAGCGGCTCAAGGCCTGCCCGCGCGCTGATCGCGCTGGCCGCCATCATCGTCATCATGCTGATCTCGGTCCTCGGCAACGAGACGCTCAGCCCCGGGAAGTGGCAGCAGCAGTTCAAGGTCGCTCTCGGCCTTGACCTGTCAAGCGGCACCCAGGTGGTGGTGAAGGCGCAGACCCATGATGGCCGCCCGCCCGCCAGCGGCGAGATGCAGCAGGCGATCTCGGTCCTGGAGTCCCGGGTGAACGGCACCGGCAGCACCGGTGCCCAGGTGCAGCAGCAGGGCAGTGACATGATCACCGTCACCGTGCCCGGCACGCCCTCCTATAACGTCGTCAGCCGGGTGAGCCAGGCCGCCCAGATGAGCGTCCGGCCGGTCTACCTCGAGGCGCCGTACGTCCCGCCATCGGCGGGCAAAGCGGCCCCGGTCAGCTACGGCGACTCGACCCTGGTCAACGCCGCCACTCTGAAGCTATTCGACAAGGAGGTGTGCCAGCCGGGCGGCAACGCCGGCACGGTCAACCCGAACTGGCAGCGGACGGTCGGCTACTCGCTCGCGGGAGACCAGTGGAATGACCTCAAGAGCCAGATCGTTTCCTGCGACTCGAGCGGGACTAAGTACGTCCTCGGCCCGGCCGTCTACGTGGGCGGCGACATCACTTCGGTCAGCGCCGGGCTCCAGCAGAACA
The DNA here is from genome assembly GCA_963836195.1 of uncultured Actinomycetota bacterium. Taxonomy (GTDB): domain Bacteria; phylum Actinomycetota; class Actinomycetes; order Streptosporangiales; family Streptosporangiaceae; genus Trebonia. Next base: position 201,134 of record CAWIIX010000016.1, read on the forward strand.
CCGCCCAGTGGGTGGTGAACCTGTCGCTTAACGGCGGGGCCGCCTCGCAGTTCGCGACGCTCAGCACCGGCCAGTACGACTCGTACTACGCCGGCGCCCACAGCGGCAACCCCGATGACCAGGCCCTCGACTCGACCGCGGTCGTCCTCGACGGCAACGTGACCTCGGCTGAGACCACGGCCGAGCCCATCACAGCCGGCAACGTGCAGATCACCGGCGGCGGCAGCGCCGGGTTCACCCAGGCGCAGGCGACCGGCCTGGCCGACACGCTCAAGTACGGCTCGCTCCCGCTCGACTTCCAGCCGCTGGCCGAGAACACCGTCTCCGCCCAGGTCGGCCACGCCTCGCTCGACGCGGGCCTGTTCGCCGGGGCGATCGGGCTGTCGCTGGTGACGGTCTACCTGTTCGCGTACTACCGCGGCCTCGGCCTGGTGGCGGTCTCCAGCCTGCTGCTGGCGGCGCTCCTGGCCTACCTGTCGGTGGTGCTGCTGAGCAAGCACCAGCACTTCACGCTGACGCTGTCGGCCATCGCCGGCCTGGTGGTGGCGATCGGCATCACCGCGGACTCGTTCATCGTGTACTTCGAACGGCTTCGCGACGCGATCCGCGACGGCAAGGCGCTGCGCCCGGCCGCGGAGAGCGGCTGGAAGCGGGCCCGGCGCACGATCCTAGTGTCCGACGCGGTGTCGTTCTTCGCAGCGGCCCTGCTGTACCACTTCGCAGTCAGCGACGTGCAGGGATTCGCCTACACCCTCGGCCTGACCACGCTGATCGACGTCCTGGTCGTGTTCCTGTTCACCAAGCCGATGGTGACCCTGCTCGCGGGCACGCGGTTCTTCGGCGGCGGGCATCGCTGGTCCGGCCTCGACCCGGCCCGGCTCGGCGCCAAGGCGCCCTGGCGCTCGTCAAACCGGTAGGGGTCGTCGCCTGCTGCCTGGCCGGCCGGTCTGCCCGGGTCGGCCAGGCAGCAGTATCAGCCCGAACGAAATCCGAGGGACTTAGCTTGTCAAGCGGCGGCTTGCTAGTTCTGGTAGCGGCCGGTTCCTCGTGGTGACGGCCGTGGGTTGTGAGGCCGCGGCGGAGGATGCCGACGAGCCGGTCTGGGCCGGGAGCCATGATTGTGTTCCATTTGTGGTCGCATTTTACGGCCGTACTCGCCATTGTGTTCCGATGGGGGCATCCCGCGACCCGAACTCCCCACGATGACCTCTTTATCCTTCCAGCTTGGTGCGCGTGGTGACGAAGGGGACCGTATGTCGATCTCCGGTCGCCGGACCCAGGTCTGGCCAAGTTCGGAGCCTGTCGGCTACGCCAGCGACCCCAAACGCGACCTGTCGGCTACGTCAGCGACACCGGTAGGGGCGGTCGATGGCGTAGGTGACAGATCGGACAACCTGTCGATGGCGTAGGCGACAGATCGGGCAGCCCGGCGATGGCGTAGGCGACCGACCGGGCGGCCCGGCGAAGGCCTAGGCGACCGACCGGGCGCCCCGGCGAAGGCCTAGGCAACCGACCGGGCGCCCCGGCGATAGCGCAGCTGACCGCCGCGAGGCCCGGCCGGGTGGGTCAGCTGGCCGACGGGAGGCCGGGGCGGGTGGGTCAGCTGGCCGACGGGGGGCCGGGGCGGGTGGGTTAGCTGGCCGGCGGGAGAGCGGGGCGGGTGGGTCAGCTGGCCGGCGGGAGGCCGGGGCGGGCGGGTTAACTGACCGGCGGGAGGCCGGTGGGCGGGGCGGGTGGGTCAGACGGCGAGCTCGGCGTAGGCGCCGCGGACGTCGTCGGCGCTGAGCGTGGTCAGGTCGGCCGCGGTGGCGCCCTCGCCGAGGCGGACGACGCGGACGTCGCGGCAGGCGCACGCGCGCTCGAACAGCGACCGGGCGAACCGGCCGTTGCCGAGCTCGTCGATCCGGCCGCCCCGCTCGGCGTGCGCGAAGATCTGGTCGAGGGCGTACAGCGCCTCCGGCTCGAACGCGTCCCCCGCCTGCTCGGCCAGCAGGATCGCGATCCGTGACAGGTCACGGGCCGAGTAGCTGGGGAACGTCACCCGGGTGCCGAACCGGGAGGCGAGGCCGGGGTTGGAGCGCAGGAACCGGTCCATGTCCCCGGTGTAGCCCGCGAGCACGATGACGAGCCGGTCGCGGTCATCCTCGGCTCGCTTGAGCAGCGTCTGCACGGCCTCTGCGCCGAACGCGTCGCCGCCCGAGTAGCCCTCGTTGTGCAGCGAGTACGCCTCGTCGATGAAGAGCACGCCGCCGAGGGCGGAGTCGACCAGCCGGTTGGTCTTGATCGCGGTCGACCCCAGATGGTCGCCGACCAGGTCCGCGCGGTGCGCCTCGACCACCTCGGGCCGGACGAGCAGGCCGAGGGCGGCGAAGATGTGCCCGAGGATCCGCGCCACCGTCGTCTTGCCGGTGCCGGGCGGCCCGGTGAAGACGAAGTGCCTGACCGGCGGCTGGCTGGTCAGGCCCTGCCGGTCGCGCAGCCGCGCCACCCGGAGCTGGGCCGCGATCGCGCGCACCTGCTGCTTGACCGGGTCGAGCCCGACCAGCTCGTCGAGCTCGGCGATGGCGGACTCGAGCGTCGGCGTCTCCTCGTAGCCGCGCATCCGCGAGGTCAGCTCGGCGAATGCCTTGCCGAGGTCGACGGCGCCGATCGTGAGCAGGTCCTCGGCCCGCGGGTCGCCGCCCTCGCCCATCACCCGCACGTCCCGTGCCTGGCCGGCCTTCTCCAGGAGCGTGCGGACGAACCGGCCGTTGCCGAGCTCGTCGGTGGTGCGGCGGCGGCCCACGTCCTCGAGCATCCGCCATAGGGCCGGCCGGGCGTCGGCCGCCAGCAGCTCCTGCCTGCCCCGCAGCTGCAGCTCGGCGAGGGCGACCAGCTCCTCGGTGGAGTAGGTCGGGAACCGGATGCGGGTCGCGAACCGCGACGCCAGGCCCGGGTTGGTGGCCAGGAACGCCTCGGTCTGCTTTTCGTAGCCGGCCAGGATGATGATCAGGTGCTCGCGGTCGTCCTCCGCCCGCTTGAGCAGCGTCTGGACCGCCTCGGCGCCGAACCGGTCGCTCTGCCCGTCGCCCTCGTTCACCAGGCTGTAGGCCTCGTCGATGAACAGCACCCGGCCGAGGGCCGAGTCGATCAGCTCATTGGTCTTGATCGCGGTCGCGCCGAGGTACTCGCCGACCAGGTCGGAGCGCTGCGCCTCGACCACCTCGGCGCTCTCGAGCAGGCCGAACGCGTAGAAGATCTTGCCGATCACCCGGGCCACGGTGGTCTTGCCGGTGCCGGGCGGGCCGAGGAAGACGAAGTGCCGCATCGGCTTGTCGGCGCCGAAGCCGGCCTCGGCCCGGCGGCGGGCCGCCTCGATCGACACGTAGATCGAGTGGACCTGCTCCTTGACCGGACCGAGCCCGACCATGGCGTCCAGCTCGGCCAGCGCGTCCTCGGGGGTGATCGGCGGCTCGGACTGCTCCGGCTCGGCCGACTGCTGTCGCTTGCGGGCCGAGCGGTCGGCGTACACCTGGGCTACGCCCTGCGCCCGCGCGCCGTACTGGGCGGGCGCGTGGCCGGCCGGGCCGACGGGGCCGGTGTTCCCGCCGCGCGGGGCCGGGCCGGACGGGCGGCGGCCGGCCCCGGCCGGGCGCGGCCCGGCCGGGTTGGCGGGCCCGGCGGGCGGCGGCGGGGCCGCGCCCGGGTCGGCGTAGGCCGCCAGCACGCCGTCCGGGCCGAACATCCGGGCCTCCTGCGACCCCTTGGCCGCGCGCCAGCCGATCACGGCCGCGGCGATCACCCAGACGGCGATGGCCCCGACCTGCGCGTGCTGCCACCAGGCCTGGATGATGAGGATGCCGACCGGGAACGACCACAGCAGCGCCCACGCCACCGTCCGGCAGGGCACGAACCAGCGCGACAGCGGGCGGACGTGCGCGATCGCGGCGATCGCGAACGGCGTCGCCATCATCGCCAGCCACCAGCCCACGGGCACCCGTCCCACGTTGCCGCTGACGCTGCTGGCGGGCGCCCGGTCGAGGTCGACCACGCAGAAGGTCCACATGCCGAACGCGGCCACGTAGAGCGAGGCCATCCGGGAGCGCACGCCCCGGTAAACCGAGATCGGCCCGAGCAGCCAGGGCAGGAATGCCACCGCAAAAAGCGCGAGCACGGGTCGGAGCAGCAGCGGGCTGCGGGCGATCGCCCGGTGGACGTTATCGACCACCGGAACTGGCTCGCCCCCCGCCGTTGCTTGGACCCTATCTGGTGGCAACATCGTGCTCCCTCGGACAGTGGTATGTCCCTGTATAGCGCATCTCACCGGGCTCGCGACAGGACGCGGACGGGTGGGTCGCGTTCAGTATCAGGCACGGTGGGTAACGCCGGGAGCCCGGGCGTAGCGGGCCTCTCGCGACCGCGGGGCGGGCAGCGGCACTTGGTTATATCGTGCGTGCATTCGGAATCAGGCTGCTGCCCAGTGTGATCGGATGACGGATAGCCGACCGTGAGGTCCCGTCGCACCGATGATCAACGGAAACGAATAGGTGAAATCGCGCGACCGTTCGAGATCATCGTCTTTGTTTTTTCCTTTCACACGGGGCAGGTGAGGTCGATTTCGTCGCGCAGCGGAATGCCGAAATCACCGGTTCTGGGGATCTCCGGCTTACGCTGCCGCGTCCGGTCCACCGCCCCCGGGCGGAGGGCGGCCAGCCGGAAGCCGCGGCGCTGGTAGAAGCGGAGCGCGCCGATGTTGTCGTTGGTGGTGGTCAGCGTGATCTGCTGGCAGCCCTGCCGCTTGGCCTCGGCCCGGACGGCCTCGATGAGGACCGTGCCGATGCCCTGATAGAGGTCGAGCGCGTTGATCGTGACGATCTCGAGCACTCCGCGCCTGACCTGGAAGGTGACCAGGCCGGCGATGCGGCCCGCGCGCTCGGCGATGAAGCCGGGGAGGGTGGCCGGGTAGAACACCCCGTCATGCACGGCCACCTCGGCGGCGCCCCACAACTGGGTCGTCAGCCACTCGACCGTCGGCCGGTCGCTCTCCTCGACGGGCCTGACCGCCATGTCCCGCTGCTGCACGCCAACCATTATCCAGAAGGTATCCCCCAATTCCGCCCGAAGCGCCACAATCGGGCGATACACGCAGGTCAGGGGACCCGCCTAGGCCCGCCGCCGAGTGAACCGGCGCAGCCGCGCTGCCACCGCCCGCAGGTCGCCCCGGTCGAGCGCGTAGGCCCACACGCCGAAGGCGAGGAGGGCGAGCAGGGCCGCCAGCGCGCCGATGCCGGCCTCGAACAGTTTCCCGCCGGTCGGCAGCGCCAGGCAGACGCCGACGCCGACCGCGCTCCCGATGCCGCCGGCCACGAGCCCGGCCAGCGTCGCGTGGCCGAGGCCGGCGATCGCGGCCGGGCCCCGGGCCCGCCGGACCGCGATCACCATCGGCACCGCGACCGCCAGCAGCGCCACCGTGGAGCCGAGCGCGATCGCCGCGACCACCAGCCGGGGCGGCGCCAGCAGCGCCAGCGGAGCAGCGACCCCGACCTGAAGCAGCGGGCCCGCCACCAGCCCGATGCCCGCCGCCCGCAGCCGGCCCAGGGCGAACATCACCCGCGACATGGCGGTGATGAGCGCGAAGCCGGCCACTCCCGGCGCGTACAGCAGGAACGCCTGGGTCAGCTGGTCCACCTGATCCGGCTGCCGGGCGAAAACGTGCGCGGCGGGCAGCGCGATCGCCGCGATCATGGCCGTACCGAGCCAGGACATCAGCATGACTGCCCGGGTCGATCCCGCGCTGGCGCGGTCGAAGTCGTCCCCGTCGGTGGCCGAGAGCACCGGGAACACGCTGGTCACGATCGCTATCGGCAGCACCGAGCAGAGGGAGTTGAACACCAGGTTCGAGTAGTTGACTAGGACGAGGGCGCCGGTGTCGCCGTGCCCGTTCGCGAGCGTGATCGTCACCACGCTCTGGATGTCGCCCGCCGCGAACTCAAGCAGCCCGACCAGCGCCAGGCCGCCCGCACGGCCGATGACGCCGGGCGGGAACCGCAGCGTCGGGCGCAGCCGGAGCCGCAGCCGCCAGGTCGGCGGGAGCGCCACCAGCACCAGCATGCCGATGTTCATCGTCGTGCCGATCGACAGCACCAGCTGGGCCGCCAGCGGCGTCCTGGTCATCGGGAGGTTCTTGTCGAGCGAGGCGAAGATCAGGAAGGCGGTGATCGTCACCAGGTTGCCGATGACGGGCGCGAGGGTGGGCCCGGTGAACTTCCGGTAGGCCTGCAGCACCCCGGTCAGCACCACCGACACCCCGTAGAGCATGATCTGCGGCGCGAACGCGACGATGAGGTCGGTGGTCGTGCCCAGCATGGCCGGACGGGGGCAGGCCGCATTCGGGTTGGCCGGGATGAGCAGGTCGGCGATCGGCCGGGCGAGAGCGACAATGGCCACCGTGACCGGCAGCAGGATCAGCACCGCCCAGGTGAGCAGCGCCGAGGTGACCTGGGTGACGTACGCCTTCTGGACCTCGTCGGAGTCGGCCCGGCCAGCCGCCCGGGCCAGCACCGGGACCATCGCGCTGGCGAGCGCACCGCCCAGGGCGAGCTCGTAGATCAGGTTCGGGACGGTGTAGGCAGTGACGTAGGCGGTGCCGAGGCAGCCCGCGCCCACGCTCTGCGAGAAGACGACCGTTCGGAGGAGGCCGAGCAGCCGCGACATGGACGAGAGGACGGCGATGATCAGCGCGCCGCGGGCGATCAGCTCGGCGCCGCCGGCCCCGCGCGGCCCGTCCGAGCGCGCGCCGGTCACGCTGGCTCTGTCGGTCTGCACCCCGCTATCCCAGCCCTCCGCGCGACGACATGGCCTACCGTGCCTCAGGCTACGGCCATCGGGGGCCGGCTGGCAGCCGCATGACGGCGTTGGCCGGAACCGTCACGCCGATCGCAGCCGCGCGATCTCCCTGGTCGCGTACGGATTGAGCTCGCCCCCGCGCGAGCCGGCCAGCTTGGCGGCCAGGTGATCCCCCACCGTCACGGGCGCGTACCTGGCCGGGTTGGCCGCGCTCACGCAGCTCGGCAGGCACTCGATCCGCGCGTCGACGTTGCCGTCGTGAAAGTAGGCCGCGGACCGTCGCGGGACGAGGACGCCGTTGACCCTCGGGGCGGCGACGCGGTGCAGGGTGGAGATCCACTCCTCGTTCGTCCAGCGCGCGATGGCGTCCCCGAGGTTGACGAGCAGGGCGCCGCCGGCCGGCATGACCGGGTGCCACCCGCCGTCGGCGCCGAGGATCTCCAGCCCCGGCACCCGGTCCGCCCAGAGCACGGTGACGATGCCGTAGTCGGTGTGCGCCCCCATGCCGAGCTGATCGGGCTCGAGCGGCGTGCCGGGGTCGGGCAGCCGGTAGTTGTTCATCCGCAGCACGTCGATCGAGTGCCCGGTGACGCCGGCGAAGTAGTCCTCGCGGCCGCCGAGCGCGACGCCGAAGATCCGCACCATGGTCCGGGCGACGGCGCCCGCGGCCAGAAACCAGTCGGTGACCGCGGCCTCGAACTCGGGGACTTCGCGGGACGGGTACACGTTCGCCGCGTAGACGTCCTCCGGCAGGTCGAGGCCGGGGTAGTCGGCGGCGCTGGCGCCGACGTTGATCGCCTCGAACAGATCCGCCGCGCTCGCCAGGCCGAGGCTGTTGGCGAGCGACTCGGCCTTGGGCGGGGTGTACCCGCGGTTGACGCCGGGCGGGCATCGGTACCGCTTCTTCGTCTCCATGTCGAGCGCGAAGAACGCGTCCGTCGCCCGGGTGAACTCGGTCCGGGTGGCCGCGCTGATGCCGTGCCCGGTGATCTGCATGAAGCCGACGGTCCTGGCCGCCTCGTCGACCTGCCGGACGACCTCGGACCGGGCGGCGGCGTCGGCGTAGGGCATGCGGAAGCAGGAGATGTCGATCACGGGGACGGCGAGGACGCCGTCGCGCAGGGCGGCTGTGGACACGGGCAGTTCTCTCCTTGCTGACCTCGTCGGTGGCCGGCTCGCGAGGCGCGGGCCATGACAGCAGTCAATATGAGCAGACCGGATAACGCCAGTGCCCGCCTTGAGTAACGGTGACGTGAACATGTGCTGGCAGGCGGCGCGGCTACCAGCCTCTTCGGGGCGAAACAGGCTTACCGGACGCCGGGAAACGACCTTATTACGGTACCGTGACGGCGCAGTGACACAGCCCGGCCGCGGTCGGGGGCCTGTTTGGGGGTCTGCCTGGGGGGTCCGGTAAGCGCGCCTGGGCATTACCCTGGGCTGGTGACCCCCGAGGAGCTCGCCAACCTCGCCCACCTGCGGCGGGCCCGCGATCTGATGGACCGCGACTACGCGCTGCCGCTTGACGTCGCCGCGATCGCCCGCGCGGCGTTCATGTCGCCCGCGCACTTCTCCCGGCAGTTCCGCGCCGCCTACGGCGAGACCCCGTACTCGTACCTGATGACGCGCCGCATCGAGCGGGCCAAGGCGCTGCTGCGCGGCGGCGACCAGACCGTCACCGAGGTCTGCCTGGCGGTGGGGTGCACCTCGCTCGGGTCGTTCAGCGCCCGCTTCACCGAGCTGGCGGGCGAGACCCCGACCGCCTACCGCAACCGCGATCACCGGGCGCTGGCCGCCGTCTCCAGCTGCGTGTCCAAGGAACTCACTCGACCCAGCAGGATCAAAGAAGCCATTTCCGCGTCCGCTCGGTAGCGTTGCGAACATGGATCTCACACTTTCTAGCTGCTTCGTCATCGTCAACGACCCCGACGCCGCGCTCGCGTTCTACCGTGACACGCTCGGCCTCGAGCTGCGCAACGACGTCGCCCGGGAGGACTTCCGGTGGATCACGGTCGGCGCCGCGTCCCAGCCCGGCATCTCGATCGTGCTCACCAACTACATCCAGGGCTCGCCCGCCGACCTCGACACCGTGGCCGGGCTGGTGGCCAAGGGCGGGCTGTACGGCCCGCACTTCAGCGCGCCGGACCTGGACGCGGTGTTCGCCTCGGTGCGGGACGCGGGCGGCGAGGTCGTGCAGGAGCCGACCACCCAGCCGTGGGGCGTGCGCGACTGCGCCTTCCGCGACCCGTCCGGCAACCTGGTGCGCGTCAACCAGGCGTAGACCGGGCCGGGGCGTCGTCGTTCCGGCGCCCCGCCCGGCGCGCGCGGGTTCGCCCGGCGCCCGGCGGGCCGACTGGCAGAAAATAGAGTCCTAGCGCTTTAGCCCGGGCGGTCCTCGGCATACGGCTCTGTCTACGGCACAGCGCCATCGTATCCATCGACCGTATCCATCGGCCCGAATGCGCGTTTGGGCACACTCTTGCCGGCCCAAATGCGCATTCGGGCCGGCAAGGTGAGGGGCGGGGCGGCGAGGGCGGGGCGGCGGGGCGGGGGCGGGGCGGGGCGGGGGCGGGGCTGTCCGGGCGCGGGGGCGGACGTGTGTGGTGATAGGACAGTGGTGATGCGACTGTGACCGATCCGGCCTGTGAGGAGCACCCGATGTCTGAAGCGCCAGCCAGCCACGTCGACCTGCTTGAGCGTCCGACCTTCGCCCACCTGGCCACGGTCCGTCCGGACGGGTCGCCGCAGAGCAGCGTCATGTGGTTCGCCTGGGACGGGTCGCGGATCCGGCTAACGCACACCAGCACCCGGCAGAAGTTCGCCAACCTCAGCCGCGAGCCGCGGGTCGCGCTATCGATCGCCGACCCGGACGACCAGTACCGGTTCCTCGAGATCAGGGGCACCGTCGAGGAGATCACGGAGGATCCCGGGGCCGAGTTCTACCGGTCGCTGCAGCGCCGTTACGGGATGGACTACCCGATCCTCGACGCCGACGTGCGCGTGATCATCACCATCCGCCCCGACCGGTTCGTCGCCGTCCGCGGCGGGATGGTCGTCGGCGCCGAGGTCTGATCTCACCGGTGGCGGAGTACCGCGCGTCCTTCGACGCCGCCATCACGTTCGGCAACGGCGGTGACCTGACCGCTCGCGGGTTCCGGGTCGACGTCCCGTCGGCCGACGTCGGCGAGGCCGAGATCGCGGCGCTGTTCGTCGCCTCGCTCGGCCTGCTGATGACCGACACGGTCCGGCTCGACCACGTCGAGGTCTTCGCCGAACCGCACAAGGGCACCCGCGGCGGGCCGTCCGACCGCGGGGTCGGGCGCCCGGCCCCAGGCGCGGCCGGGCCGCTGGTCGAGCTCAGCCACGTGATCCGGGCCGGCATGATCACCTACCCGGGGCTGCCCGGTCCGTCCATCGCCCCGCATCTGACCAGGGAGGCCTCCCGCGAGCAGTACGCGGCCGGGACCGAGTTCGCGATCGACGAGCTCACGCTGGTCGGCAACACCGGGACGTACCTGGACGCGCCCTACCATCGCTACCCCGACGGCGCCGACCTGAGCTCGGTTCCGCTGGACCGAACCGCGGATCTGCCGGCCGTCCTCGTCAGGGTGGCGGGAGCCGAGCAGCGCGCCATCGACGTCGGCGCGGTGGCGGGACTGGACGTCCGCGGCGCCGCGGTGCTGCTGCACACCGGGGACGACGCCCGGTTCGGCTCGCCCGCCTACGCCGAAGGGGCGCATTTCCTCACCCGGGCGGCCGCCGCCTGGCTAGCCGGCAACGGGGCGGCGCTGGTCGGCATCGACGCGATCAACATCGATGACACCGACGACGGCACCCGGCCGGCCCACACGCTGCTGCTCGCGGCCGGCATCCCCGTCGTCGAGCACCTGACCGGCCTCGGGCAGCTGCCGCCGACCGGCGCCCGGTTCACGGCCGTGCCGCTGCGCATCGAGGGGTTCGGCACCATCCCGGTGCGCGCGTTCGCCCGCCTTCCGTAGCAAGCTACGCGCGCATACATTGCCCGGTCGGCGGCTGCTGGGCGGTGATCGCCGTCAACGATGTGCTCATGGTCGGGTGCCCGTTTCCCCGGGTGAGAGGAGTCGGGGGCGAGCCAGAGTCGGTCACGGTCCGTTCGAGAAAATTCGAATTTTTCCGAACGGTCCCGGGGTGACTCCCCGGGGGGACGGGGGGACATCCCCCCGGGGAGACGGAGGACGGAGCTGCTACCTCGGAGAGGGTCTCCGTCAGCAGGGTCCGTCGAGCAGGCGGGCGGGGCGTCTGGCGGCAGGAGCAGCGCCCAGGCGGGCAGCTCGGGGCACTGGCCGTTCTCCTTCTCTCGACGAGCCGCCGGTCAGGCCCACCCCCGAGCTGCGGGCACGGACGCAATGTCCGGTAACGCGAAGACTGCACCGGTTACGGCACTGTCGCTCCGCCTGACCATTTCTTATAGGAAAGTTTCCTATAAGAACGAGGCAACCGTAACGCCGGCGCCGCTTAGCGTCAATACGTTGACGCGTCGCATCTCCGGAGTTACAGTCGGTCCAATTAATAAGAAAGTTACTTATTAATTAAATGCCGCCTCGTCCCCCGGGAGGCCGTCATGCCCGTGCCGTTCCGCTTCCGCCTGTCCGCGTTTTTCCGGCCCCGGCTGCGACGGCTGTCGCTGCTCGCCGCCTGCCTGCTCGTCCTCGGCCTCGGCGTCGCCGCGGTGGCGCCGGCCGCCTCGGCCGCCTCGGCCAACCTGCTCGTCAACGGCGACTTCGCCACCGGCAGCACCTCCGGCTGGACCTGCTCGTCGGGCGACACCGTGGTGACCTCGCCGGTCCACTCCGGCTCGACCTACGCGCTGGCGGGAACGCCGACCGACAGCGACTACGCGCGCTGCAGCCAGGTCGTGAGCGTTCAGCCGTCCTCTTCCTATTCGCTGAGCGGCTGGGTCGAGGGCGACTACGTCTACCTTGGCGACAGCGGCACCGGCGGGACCGACACCAGCGACTGGACGCCGTCGGCGGCGACCTGGACCGAGCTGTCGACCAGCTTCACCACCGGCTCGGCCACCACCAGCGTCACCATCTACGTCAACGGGTGGTACGCGCAGCCGGAGTTCTACGCCGACGACCTGACGCTGACCGGGGCGGCCGGCGGCGGCGGCGGCGGAAGCGGCGGCGGGACGACGCCCCCGGCCGCGCCCGCGAACCTGGCGGTCACCGGCACCACATCCTCGTCGGTCTCGCTCTCCTGGGCGGCGCCGTCGGGCGCCGTTACCGGCTACTACGTCTCTGAGGACGGCAGCCGGGTGGCGACCGTCGCCGGCACGACCGACGCCGTCACCGGCCTCGCCGCCTCGACCGCCTACACCTTCACCGTCAGCGCCTACAACTCCGCCGGCCAGTCGCCGGCGTCTAACCAGGTCAGCGCGACCACGGCCGCCTCCTCTTCGGGCGGCGGCGGCGGCGGTTCCAGCGGGCTGCCGGCGCACGTCCTGATGGGCTACTGGCAGGACTTCGCCAACGGCGCCACCCCGCTCACCCTGGCCTCCGTGCCGACCAGCTACAACCTGGTCGCGGTGGCGTTCGGCGCCGCGACCGGCACGCCCGGCCAGGTCGCGTTCAGCCTCGACCCGACGCTGGCGTCCGACCTCGGCGGATACACCCAGCAGCAGTTCACCGACGACATCGCGACGCTGCAGGCCCGCGGCCAGAAGGTCATCCTCTCGGTCGGCGGCGCGGACGGCGCGATCTCGGTCGACGACGCCGCGAGCGCGAGCGCGTTCGCCAGCAGCGTCTACTCCCTGATCCAGGAGTACGGCTTCAACGGCGTAGACGTCGACCTGGAGAACGGGGTCAACCCCACGTACATGGCCTCCGCGCTCGAGCAGCTGGAAAGCGACGTCGGCTCGAGCCTGATCATCACCCTCGCCCCGCAGACGGTCGACACCCAGAGCACCGGGGACGACTACTTCCAGCTGGCGCTCGACATCAAGTCGATCCTCACGATGATCAACACCCAGTACTACAACTCGGGCACGATGAACGGCTGCGACGGGAACGTCTACGCCGAGGGGACGGAGAACTTCATCACCGCCCTCGCCTGCACCGAGCTGGAGGGCGGGCTCTCGCCGTCCCAGGTGGGAGTCGGCCTGCCCGCGTCTTCGTCGGCGGCGGGGAGCGGGTACGTCTCGCCGTCGGTCGTCAACGACGCGCTTGACTGCCTGGCCTCCGGGTCCAACTGCGGGAGCTTCGTCCCGCCGCAGACCTGGCCCGGGATCCGGGGTGCCATGACCTGGTCGATTAACTGGGACGGAGCCAACGGGTACAACTTCGCCAACACGGTGTCGCCGTACCTGTCGACGCTTCCGTAGCGCCGATCAGGGTCGCTCAGAGTCGGCCGCGGCACCGACCGAGAGCGACGCGAGGGGCGGCGGCCTGCGCCGCCGTCCCTCGTGATGGTCCGCCTTGCCTGGTGCGGCACGGCGTGGTCGCCGCCGCCGCCCAGGCCGATGGGCTACTTCTTCTTGCCCTTCTTGCTCTTCTTGTCCTTCTTGTTCTTCTTGCTCTTCTTCGCCATGCAGATCACCCCACTTCACGACCGGTCTAGGTCAACAAATCGTTGACAAGACGTCAACATATCATTGACCTCGGGCGGTTGTCGAGTAGGCTCTTGCTCGTGGGCCCTCGCAGTACCGTCAAGCGGATCCTCGCCGCGCTGAGCGCGTTCGACGTCGCCGACCGGCCGATCAGCCGGCTCGACGCCGCCCGCCGCCTGCGCGAGGCGGCCGAGGAACTGGAGGCCGCCCAGGTCGAGGCCGCCCGCAAGGCCGGGGCCACCTGGCTGGAGATCGGCGCGTGCTACGGGCTCACCAAGCAAGGCGCCCAGCAGCGTTTCCGGGCCGCCCGCAAGCAGGCCGAGGCGGCCGCGGCGACGGCGGCTGCGGCGGCAGCCGCAGCGCGAGGGAAAAAGGCCGAGGCGGCCGTCGCGGCGGCGCGTGGCAAGAAGCCCGAGGGGGCCGAGGCGGCGGCGCGAGACGCGAAGGCCGAGCCTGCGGCCTGACCCGCGTCGCGCGGTGCGGCCAGCTGGACCGGCAGGCGATAGCCTGTGACGGTGAGCAAGACGAAGCGTCATAGCACCGCCAGCGGTCTTGCCGCAGGTAACAGGGCTGCCCCCTCCTCCCCTGACTCGGGGGCCAGCATGTCAGCCGCCATTACCGAGCTTTGGCAGGTCATCGACACCGGAGATATTCTCCAGGCCGAGGTCCAGGTGGCTGGGATGCTGGCGCTGCCCGGGCTCAACGGCGCTGACCGGGCCGAGTCTGAACGCTACGTCAAGGCACTCATCTCGACCGCCTCGAACCGGTCACCCCGGTCCTACGCCGCCGCGTTCTACCGGCTGCTGATGTCAGTCGGCTCCGCGTCGATGAAGAAGACGGCCAGCGGGGCGCTGCGCGAGACGACCTCCCTCGGCGCCTACCCGCCGGGCTGGGTAACCGAGATCGGCAAGCCGACTCCGGACAAAGCCTGGCGTCGGCACGACGCGTTCGGCGACGAGGAAGTCGTCGTCGTGACATTCAGCTACGGCGACAAGCAGCATGGTGTGCTCGTGCGGATCGACAGCATCGTGCTGCCAGTCGCGGCGGCGGTGGGGATCAGCCCGGAACCGGACCGTCTGGTTGCGGCCGTCGGCAACGTCAGCGACAGTCCCGGTGACCAGTTCGAGGAGATCTCGCTGGCACAGGCGCGCGCCTTGGTCGAGGGGCCGCTGACCCGCGCCGCGCAGTCTGGACGCGGGCTGACCGCCGCCTCGGTGACGTTCCTGCCGGTGGCCCGGGTGCACATACGACGGCTGCCCGGCGAGGGCGCGGAACCGGTGGCCACGTTCACCGCGGCCGACCGCGCCGCCGCCGTGGAAGAGTTCCTCGCCAGCTCGCACGGGGCGCACGCAGGCGACCCCGAGGTCGCCCGGTTCTGGGCGCAGGCGCTCACCGGCTACAGCGGTCGCACCGACGGCGAGGCGCCCGCGCAGGTGGGCCCGCGTAAGATCGCGGCGATGCTGGGGCACATCGCAAGCACGTTCGAGCTGACGGACGCTCAGTTGGACGGGCTGGCCCCGGCAGTCACTGCGTGGGTCACCTGGGCCGCGCAGCACCAGCGGCTGGACGAGGCGGCCACCGAGGTGATCATGGCAGCGCTGCCGAAGTCCCTCGGGGATTTCGCCAGCGCCTACGATGATCCGCAGTCCGCTCTCGCCCGCGCCTACGTGAGCGATCTGTCCGGCGCTGCGGCCGACATCGACGTACGAGACCTGGCCGCGGCCGTCACCCGGCGGTCGGTCGCGATCCCGCTGCCCGGTAGCCGCGATTCAGTGCCCGCGACGACCGACGTCACGGACCCGACGGCGCGCGCCGCTTCGGTCGAGCGGGAGTTCGCGATCTGCACTCTGGATGCAGGGCAGACGCGGGAGGACCTGATCGCCAGCGCCACCCGCGTCGTGGAGGAACTGTGGAGTGGCCAGCCGGTCTCCACCTGGGAGGCGGCGCGCGCGCTGCTGGCCGAAGGGCGCAACCGGCACGACGTCATCCACGCCCTGGTGCAGCAATCACTTTAGGCACAGTCCGCCATCGAGGGCGAGAAGGGCGCGAATAAGGGGGTCGAGCCGTCGAGCATCCACAGGGCTGCCATCGGAAGCGCTGTTAGCCGGTCCCCGAAGGACAGTTGCTGTTCTCCGGCGTAAAGGACTTCATGGGCGTTCTGCCGAACCTTTGCTGAGCGATCTGCCGCTGCAGCCGTGGGCGTTCTGCCGCCGTGACCGTGGGCGTTCCGCCGTTCGGCGAGAGCGCCTCCGAGGAAACGTCGGAAAGTAATGCTCGGGCCTTGGCTCACTAGCCACGGTGCTGCGGGCCTGATCGCAGCACCGCAGGCGTCTGGGTCAGGTCTCGATGATTTCGTACTGGTCCCGGCCCCCCGCCAGCCACCTAACGCACCCGCTGCGCTAGGACTCCAGGTAGCGGATGGTGGCGATGACGCGGCGGTTGTCGTTGTCGTCGGGGGCCAGGCCGAGCTTGTCGAAGATGCTCGCGATGTGCTTCTCCACGACCTTCGGGGAGATGAACAGGGTGGCGGCGATGGCCGCGTTGGAGCGGCCCTGGGCGACGAGTGAGAGCACCTCCCGCTCTCGGGGAGTCAGGGCGGCCAGGGTGTCGGCGCGGCGGTTGACTGTCAGCAACTGGCGGACGACCTCGGGGTCGAGCACGGTACCGCCGTGGGCGACGCGGGTGATCGCGTCGATGAAGTCACTGACGTCGGCCACCCGGTCCTTGAGTAGGTAGCCCACCCCGGCCGGGGCAGCGGTGAGCAGCTCGGTGGCCGACTGGGTCTCGATGTACTGCGAGAACACAAGCACGCCGACCCCAGGATGGTCGCGGCGGATGGCCTGGGCGGCGAGCAGCCCCTCGTCGGTGTGGGTCGGCGGCATGCGCACGTCGATGATGGCCACGTCCGGCCGGTGTTCCGCGACGGCCTGGCGGAGCGCTTCGGCGTCGGGCACCGCGGCGACCACGTCGTGACCGCGGCGGGCCAGGGTCTGGGTCAGCCCGTCGCGCATGATCGCGGCGTCTTCCGCGATCACGATGCGCAGGCGTCCTGGGGTGCCGGTCATCAGGCGTGCCTCGGGAGTTCGATGGTGATGATGGTGGGGCCGCCAGGCGGGCTATCGACGTTGAGCCGCCCGTCGACGGTCTGGGTCCGCCCGCGCAGCCCCTCAAGCCCGCCGCCAGGGACGAGGCGGGCGCCGCCGGCTCCGTCGTCGGTCACCGCCATGACCAGCCCGGAGTCCTGCTCGCGGACGGCGATGCTCACCCGGCTCGCGCCGCTGTGCTTGGCCGCGTTGGCCAGCAGTTCCGCGGCGCAGAAGTAGGCCATGGCCTCGATGGCGGGCGAGGGCCGCTCGGCGAGGCTGACAGTCAGGCCGACCGGGATCGCGCTCGTCCCGGCCAGGATGCCGAGGGCCGGGCCGAGACCGCGGTCGAGCACAGGCGGGTGGATGCCGCGGGAGAGGTCCCGCAGCTCGGCCAGCGTGTGCTTGGCGTTCTCGTGGGCCGCGCCCGCCAGAGCCAGGGTGCGCTCGTCGCCGGACTGCTCCAGGTTCTCCTTGATCTCGCCCACGGTCATGGCCAGCGCGGCCAGCCTGACCTGGGCGCCGTCGTGCAGGTCACGCTCGATCCGGCGCAGCCGGGCGGCGGACTCGTCGACCGCCCTGGCCCGCTGTTCCTGCAGTTCGCGGGCGCGCTCGGCGGCCTGGGCGACCCGCGCCTGCGCATCCCGCTCGGCTTCGAGCCTGGCGGCGCGCTCTTCAAGCGACGCGTAGTAGACGCGCCGGTACCGGTAGGCCACGGAGTCGCCGAGCACCCAGGCGGTCAGGCTCAGGCCGCCGAGCCCCGCCGCCGCACCGAACAGCGCGCCGACGGGATGTGGTCCGTTGGCCGGTGACCAGCGGGCAATGGCCGCCGCCGCGCCGACCAGGCAGACCGCCAGGCCCGTGATGGATACGCGCCTTGGCTGGTACGCGGCCAGCGTGTACAGCAGCACGAGGATCACCAGATCGGTGTTCACCGGCTGGAGCTCGAAGTCCGGGGCCTGGCCGGACCCGATGCCGAAGGCGATCTGCAGGCAGCCGATAATCGCCGCTGCCGCGAACGCCGCCACCGGGTACCGGCGACGCGGTACCACAGTGGCGGCGAGCGCTGCAGTGACCGCGATGAGGGTCACTCGCATGGCGGCACTGGCCTGCCCGGCGAGGAGCTGGTTCCCGCTCAGCGCGAGCAGCACGGAGGCTAGCAGCACGTCTGCCCGCCGCGGATGGACGCGCAGCCACAC
Organism: uncultured Actinomycetota bacterium; assembly: GCA_963836195.1. Classification (GTDB taxonomy): domain Bacteria; phylum Actinomycetota; class Actinomycetes; order Streptosporangiales; family Streptosporangiaceae; genus Trebonia. The sequence goes on from CAWIIX010000016.1 coordinate 218,824, forward strand.
CTTCATCTTTGCCAGCACCTTCTAAGAGTGTCAGGCGTCACGACGGCTGAACAAGACCGCGCCGGCGGCCAGCAGCATCGCCGCGTAGCCAGCGAACACGGCGAGCTCGCCCCAGGCCGAGAACAGCAGCGGTCGCTGTCCTCCCGTGGTGGCGGTCATCACGCCCAGAGCGTCGCCGCCAGGCACCCACCGCATGAGCGCGTTGTGCATGGCCTTCGGCAGGGCCCTGCTGAGCTCGGGCAGCAGCGCGAGGCACCCGTAAGCCAGGGTCAGCGCGCCGGCGGTGTTGCGGACCAGGGCACCGACCGCGACGGCGAACAGGCCGCAGACCTCGACATACAGCGCGGTGATGATGAGCGACCTCAGCACCCCGGGCTGGGATAGCGACATGGGCACGTGCGTGCTGGCCAGCAGGACCCGGCCGAGGAAGTAGGTGCCGAAGCTGGCCGCGAACGACACGACCAGGCTGACTGCGGCGAACACAGCCACCTTGGCGGCGTAGAGCGTCCCGCGCTGTGGCATCACGGTCAGCGATGTGCGCACCGTGCCTGTCGAGTACTCCGAGGTGATCATCAGCACGCCGAGGACCACGATGACCAGCTGGCCGAGCATCGCCAGCCCGATGATGCTGTTCTGAGTGGCGTCGAAGCCGGACTGGTCCTGAGCCGACATGTGCGGCCACTGGTGGACGGTCCCCAGGGAGAAAACCACGCACCAGGCGACGCCGGACAGCACCAGCAGGAACAGGGTCCAGTAGGTGGAGCGGACCGAACGGAGCTTGGTGAACTCCGAGTCGATGGTGCGGGCCAGCGCGACCCGGCGCCGGACCGGCCGCCGGGCGGGCGTTACCGCAGGGTGAGTGGCGATCGTGAGGGGGGTCATTTCAGCTCTCCTTAGGCGGGTAGCTCGGCGCGGTATTCCACGCTGTCGGCAGTCAGTTCCATGAATGCGTGCTCGAGCGACACTCGGGTCGCGGCGAGGTGGTACAGCCGGATGCCGTGGGCGAAGGCGAGGTCGGACACTTGGTCCTCGGTGAGGCCGCGGACTTCGAGCAGGCCGTCGGTGACTGCTTGGCCTGGGCCGCCACAGCGCCGCCCGCGACAGTGCCGCCCGCGACGGCGACGGCCCGGGCGAGCGCGTCGGGCTGCGGGGTGCGCACCCGGACGGCCTTGCCGGAGCCGCGGGCGATGAACTCGACCATGCCGCAGTCGGCGATGAGCTGGCCGCGCCCGATCACCAGCAGGTGATCGGCGGTGTCCTCCATCTCCGACATCAGGTGGCTGGACACGAGGACGGTGCGTCCCTCGGTGGCCAGCGACCGCATGAGGTTGCGGATCCACACGATGCCCTCGGGGTCGAGCCCGTTGACCGGCTCGTCGAACATCAGGATCCGCGGGTCGCCAAGCAGCGCAGCGGCGATGCCAAGCCGCTGCCGCATGCCGAGCGAGAACCCGCCGGTGCGCTTGCCGGCCACGTCGGTCAGGCCGACGATGCCGAGCACCTCCTCCACCCGGCGCCGGGAGATCCCGTTGGTCTTGGCCAAGCTGAGCAGCTGGTCGCGGGCGGTACGGCCACCGTGCACCGCCCCGGCGTCGAGCAGCGCACCGACCTCGTGCATCGGCGCGGGCAAGGTGGCGTAGGGCTGGCCGTTGACGGTGACTGTCCCGGCGGATGGTCGGTCAAGGCCGAGAATCAGCCGCATGGTGGTGGTCTTGCCCGCCCCGTTCGGGCCGAGGAACCCGGTCACCAGGCCGGGGCGGACCGTGAAGCTGAGATTATTCACTGCCGCAGTGGCGCCGTAGCGCTTGACGAGCCCACGTGCTTCGATCATCGGACTTCCCTCCGTTTGTGGCGTGGACAAGCCACAACGCTACGAAGGAAGCCCGGTGGGCGGCAGCGGCCTGCCACCCACCTTTACCTGGGGGTTAACCCCTACGCTGAGATCAGCCCCGCCAGCGCTGAAATCCGACGGCGAGCGCGTACGCCAGCCCGCCGACCGCGCCGAGCCAGTCGTACGGGCTTCCACTGTGTCCACGCGCGATCTCAACCAGCCAGCCGACGATTACGGCGACGATCAGCGCCTGTCCGGCCGCAGCGGTAGCCCGCAGGTCGATCAGCGCGAACCGCTCGTCGCGACCGTCGCCGCGCAGCCCCCGAATGGTCTCACTGCCTCCGGCGACCGCGATGAACAGCCCGAAGCAAGCCAGGACGGCAAGCCCGATCAGGCCGGAAGCGATCTGCCCGCCCAGCCAACTCACCAGAACCGAGACGCCGCCGAGGAAGAGGCAGGTCGCCAGGATGAACCACCGGGAGCGAGCGAACGCCCGGCTGCTATCCCTGGTCATCGAACATCTCCTCTACCGCGACGCCAAAGTACCTGGCGAGCGAGATCGCCAGCGGTAGCGACGGCGTGTAGCGCTCGTTCTCAATCGAATTGATCGTCTGACGCGAAACGCCCATCGCTTCTGCGAGCTGCCCCTGGGCAAGTCCGCGCTGAACACGCATGGTGCGCACGTGGTTCCTCATTCCGCCGAGTGGTTTACGAACCCGCTACGACTATGCGGCCAGCAGCGCCGAGAGGCGCTGGGGACGGTCGCGGCGATCACCGCGAACAGCCAGCCCACGGAGATGAACGGCGACCAGCTACCCTGCCTGACCGCCTGTACGGCGGCACTGACCGTCATGAGCACGGCGACGAGCCCTGCCACCACGAATAGCCACTTCTTCCAGGCCTTCATGAGGGCCTCCCTCCTGTCAAGCATCCTTGTCATGACAAGCTAACTTGACAGCAGGCAGATGTCAAGCTGCCTTGTCACTTCGCTGCTGGCGTGGCGATCAATCCAGAAAATGCTCACCAGGAGTGCGCCACGCTTACGAACTCGCGACAGTCACCTTCGGGTAGGCGTCTGCGACAGCGTGCTAGCAGCCCCACACTTCTCGGGCTTTGTCGCACTTGGGTTGGCGAGCGTCCTGGCCCGGCCGCCTACGCGGCCGGGCTTTCGGCTTCTCCGGCGCCATAAAGCACCGAAAATGAGTACCGAAGCACGTCTTTTCGACATGGTTAAGCAAGAAATACGATTAATGATGCGGCTGCTGCTACTTCGTTCGTTTTACTGGGGGAACGCGCTTACTCGAAGGTGCAGCGTTACCCGATCACTCCGCAACCGAGGGTGACATCCGCGCTTCAACCTCCCGGAGCCACTCGTCGGCGTGCGGGCAGGTGCTCCGGATAGCGCCGAGGCCAGCCTCGGCGATGACCAAAGGGCCGTCGATCGTTTTCGCGTACTGCGGGTAGGCCCTTGTGATTCGTTTCGACGGGGCGGTGTCGATACCGTCGTTTACCAGCTCGGGTCCCGATGCGTGCTGCACGATCCGCTCCAGGTCTGCTGCGGGGCCTGGATCTCCCATCACCTCGCCGAGCCGACGGCAGTCGGCGAGCACCCAAGTCTCGGTCTCGTGCAGCACGAGGTGTGGAACAAAGCGCGGGTCGTTGATCGCTTTGGCCAGCGCTGACTCGACGTGTCTGACACGGTCGTGCGGTGTTCCGTGTGGGCGGCCCGCCATCCCCTGCGCCTGCGCCGGAAACGCGTAGTAGTCAAGCAGCGTGGTGAGCACCGTCGTCGAACTGTCACGAAGGAGCAACCGCAGCTCGCGCTCCACCTTCGACCACGTGGAGACGCCACCCTTGAACGCGGCGCCACCGGCGGGGCGCTTGGTCGTGAGGACCGACCAGGTGACATAGGCGTCCGCACCGGCAAAGTGGGATTTTAGGACATCGCCCGCGAGTATTTCCTCTGTCTGGCCCTCGCAGAGGATGTGGAGGTGGCGCACCGTCAGCCGCGCTCGGGCCGAGGCCGCCCGCCCAGGAGATTCTTCTCCCACAGCTCGCCAAGCGAGTACTCCGCTAGCCACTCGCTCAGACGCTCCGGATCGGGCCGATCGAAGACCGAGGCACCGTCACGGCGCTCCACAATTACGAGGTCCCCCAGCTCGAACTGATTCATCAGGGTGACCGACTGCGTGGCCAGCAGCACCTGGCTCTCCTGGCTGGCAGCGCGCAGCATCCCGGCCAGTTGCACGATTGCGAAGGGGTGCAGGCCGAGTTCTGGTTCGTCCAGGATGGTGAGGCCGGGAAGTTCAGGCTGGCCAAGCAGTGTGGCGAGGCAGATGAAGCGGAGCGTGCCGTCCGACAGAGCGTCAGCGGGGAAAACGACATCGCTGCCCTCTTGCTGCCACCGCAGCCGCACCCGGTCCGATGCCAGCTCCGGCTCTAGGACGAAGTCGCGGAAGAACGGCGCGACCTGCTTAATCGTCCGGAGGATTCGCTGGTAGCGTCCGGGGTCACCGTCTCGTAGGCGCAACAGGACTGCTGCAAGGTTCCCGGCATCCGAGTGCAAAGACCGATTGTCTGCGGTATACGCCTGCTGCTTAACCGGTGCGTCGCGGCTGGTGTCGTGGAAGTGGAACACCCGGCAACCGCGCAGCGTCTCAATGACCGAGGTCGCTTCGAGGTTGAACAGCGTCGTGGGTCCCGCCAGCGTTGACTCCCGGTGGCCACGGCCAAGATCCTGCAAGCCATCCCAGCCCAACTGTGAGAAGGCCTCGTGTGAAAAAATAAGCGTATCCCCAGCTGCAGGAATGAGCTCAGCCGAGTATCCCCCAGCATCGGACTCCACCTGCAGGCGAATCTGGGGAGGCTGCGCCGGATCGGCGTGCAGCAGCGCGCTCGCGCCACCCGACAGCCCTACGTAGAGGCCAAGCTCGCCATCCACGATCCGGCCAAGTACCCCCAAGGCCCGGATCAGGTTGCTCTTGCCCGCTCCGTTCGCGCCGACTAGCACGTTAACGTCATTCAGCTCAAGCGCGGCGGACCTGATCGACGTGAACCCCTCCACGACGACCGACCTGAGCCGCTGATGCCTCATGCGATCAGGGTAGTGGCAGTGGGCTGACGCAGGACCCGGCAAGCCAATGTTGCCTCGCCTCCCGGGAGGCTAGCGACCGGGAGGACATCGTCGGGCACTAAAACTATCTGCTGTTGCTGGAGTGTCTCGAATCCGTTTACCTGGGTGGCGCATCCAGCGCTCGGTATCCCCCGCAGGCGTCGAGGTCAGGCCTCGATGACTTCGTACTGGTCCCGGGTGAGGATGCCCTGCACGAAGTCGCCGTCGGTGTCCGCGGTTTGCGGTGTAAAGGCGAATTCGGCCAGGCAGCTTCCGTCGGACCTGGCCTCGAGGACCGTCCCCTTCATCCCGGCCGGGATGGTCCTGCCGTCGAAAATGCTCTCCGCGTCAGCCGTAGTGCGGATCAAGCCGTATTCCCGTGCTGCGGTCATCAACCGCTCTCCTTATCGCGATGAGGTTGCGCCCATACTGTTGTGAGCTTGGGAACGCTGACGCCTGCACGGTCTTCGATTTGCCAGCAGGTGACTAGGGTCGCTTGCCTACCGTTCGGCCCGGTGAGACCACTGAGGACCCTGTGCGATGGCCCGTACTCGGTGTCTCTGGTCTCGGCCACCTTCCCGCGTGCGAGCAGCTCATCGCAGACAAGTCCGCGCAGCTCCCGTGCCGCATCGCGGCGTCCCTCAGGGTTGTCTACACCGTAGTCTCGCATTCTCGGGGGGTAACTAGATAGGTCGACCGCGATTCTGGCTCGGGCTGGCCGGCGCTCTGTGCCGGGCTCGGCTATCCGGTTTCGGGGATCCAGGGATCGCCCTGGAATGCGGTGGTGAGCGCGTCGAGTGCGCCGATGCCGTGGCGGGCAGCGGTGGCGAGGTAGGAGCGGAGCGCGCAGAATTCCTCGGCTCCGGCCATGGAGCGCATGCAGCCGGAGATCTTGATCCGGAGTTTGCTCATGCGTATTGCCTGCTCAGCGGCATTATTCGTAAACGGGATGCGGAGGTCGCGGGCGAACCGCAGGTAGTCGCCCTCGCGGGTCTTCATCCTCGTGGCGAGGGCGTGCCGTTTCTGCTGGAGCTTGCCCTGGCGGGCGGCGTTGAGGGCGATCCCGGTCTCCGCGGCCTGGCGGTACCAGTACTCGTGCTTCGTCCGGGTTTCCGCGTCGATGGCGGCCTGGCCTGCGGCGCGGGCAGCGTCGGCGGCCTCGTTCAGGGCGAGCAGCGCGTCGATGGCCTGCTGCGCCCAGGTCCTGTCGAGGTCCGTGCCGGTCTCGGTGACCGCGACCAGCTCGCGCAGCACGTGCGCGCCGCACAGTGCGTGGCCTGCGACGTTGCCGAAGGTGTCGTAGGGCGCCCAGGCGTCGTGGACGGCGATTCCCGCGAAGTGCGGCAGGACCCCGGCGGCCTTCATCCCGTCCTTGCCGCGCTTGGCGTGCACGGTGAACAGCGCGAACTTCCCCGCCGAGGCGGAGTGGACCCAGGCGAGCTTCCCGGCGGTGCGGAACCCGGTCTCGTCGAAGTGGACGACTTCCGCGCTGATCAGGTGCCGCGTGATGGCCGCCGCCGCCGGGGCGAGGAAGCCCGCGGTCTTCCGCGCGGCCGCGGCGAGGGCGCCGGGCGAGGGGGCGCAGCCGAACAGGTCTGAAAGCGCCTGGCAGGCGCGGTCGCGGGACAGGAACTGGCCGTGCCAGAGGTAGATGCCGGCGCCCATGATCCGGTGCCCGTACTGGACCGGCGCGGTCACGCCGTCCGGGGCCTGCGCCTTCGTCTCGCAGCCGCACCCGCACTTCACCGTGAGCATCTGGTGCTCGGTCGTCACCGCCTTGACCGGCGGGATGTCGATGACCTGCCTGCGCTCGACCGCGGTGACGGGGTCCTTCTTCAGGGACCTCCCGCAGCGCGAGCACCTGCCCGGCCGGTGCCTCACGGTCTTGCCGGGGTGCTCAGCGAGCTCCATCGTGGCCCCGGGCTGGCCTTTCGGCCTGCCCGGCTTGCGGCCGGACCTGCCGCGCAGCGACTTCGGCGACGGCTTCGCCGGCCCGTCCGACGACGGGGGCTTCGATGAGTTCCGGGAGTTCGCCTTCACCTGGGCGGCGAGATCCGCGACCTGCGACTGCAGCAAGGCCAGCTGCTCGCGCAGCGCCGCGTTCTCCGCGGCCTGCTCCTCTATCCGGGCGTCCCGCTCGGCCAGCACCTCCCGCAGCCGCGTGTTCGCAGCGCGAAGCCCGCCATCACCGCCGTCGGGAACGCCGGGCATCTCGGGCACGGCCGAACGTTGCCACGACTGCGCCCGGCCCGCAAATAGGCAGGCATCGAAGCGACTGGACTAGACGAGAAAGTGCAGGTAGCGAACGGACCGGCCAGACAGACGTATCTAGTTACCTCGGGGGAAGGTCCTCATGCCGTGTCGCCCGCCCAGCCTCGACCTGCTCTCCGCGATGATCCCCATCCCGCGAATCGGCCTCCTGCTCACCCGGCAAGCGGGAGGCGCGATCACCATCGGCGCCTGTAACAGCCGCCAGAGGAATGTCGGTCCCGATCGCCCTGCGGCGTGGCGTCCTCCGGCCCGGAGGACGCGTTCTCGATCACGACGCGCTGACGGTATGCAAGCGCGAGGGCGGTCCGGTTCTCCGCGTCCTGGACAATTGGATGGCCTAGGCCGCGAGACTCGCGGCACGCCGCTCGGGGAATTCCGCGTGAGAGTCCGTCGCGACGCCCACGCCGTCGCGTGCGGCCTCGCCGTCGAATTCGCGCATCGTCTTCCCAGTCGATCCGTCATGGCTGCTCTCAACATCAGGTACGGAAGTCAGACGGGGCCGGTTCGAATTCTGCTGGCAAATCACTTCAGGGATTCGTCCATTTGGACGGCGGGCCAGCCTCCACCCCGGGGGCGGCGAGCGTTACGCCGTGTCACATGCAAGTCGTTGCGTCAGACACCACAATGGGCACCCGGATAACGCTCAGGAGGGGTGCGGCCGGTCGGCCGCACCCCTCCTGAGCTGGGAATCTATTCTTAGGGGCTAGTCACTTTCAGCTGCAGCCGCTGGTGGAGCCGCAGCCCTCGCAGACGTAGCAGCTGCCGGCCGGGCGCATCTTCGTTCCGCAGGTCAGGCACAGCGGTGCGTCCGCCGTGCGGCCCTGCTGGAACTCGATCAGCTCGGCGGTGGAGTGCGGGCCGCCGGCCCGCACGGGCTTGGCCTCGGCGGGCGCCGGCGCCGGGGCCGCCGGGGTGGCGGCAGCGGGGGCGGCCGGGGCCGTCCGCTCCTGATGGCCGGCGTCCTCCCCGCCGAAGGACTGGGCGAGCGTCACCGGGTCGACCTCGACCCCGAGCGTGGCCGGGTCCTGGCCCGCGAGCTCGGCCGCGCGCTCGGCGGCGGACAGGATGCCGAGCTCGGCGCGACGCTCGTAGGGCAGGTGGTCGAGCGCGAGGCGACGGAAAATGTAGTCCATCATCGAGGTCGCGATGCGGATGTCCGGGTCGTCGGTCATGCCGGCCGGCTCGAACCGCAGGTTGGTGAACTTGGCGACGTAGGACTCGAGCGGGATGCCGTACTGCAGCCCGACCGAGATCGCCATCGAGAACGCGTCCATCACGCCCGCGAGCGTGGAGCCCTGCTTGCCGAGCTTGAGGAAGACCTCTCCCACGCCGTCGTCCGGGTAGGTCGACGCGGTCATGTAGCCCTCCGCGCCAGCCACGTCGAAGCGGGTCACGGTCGCGGCCCTGGTCTTCGGCAGCCGCCGGCGAACCGGACGGTGCTCGTGCGGCTCGGCGGCCGGAGCGGGGGTCGCGGCCGGCGCCGCCTCCTCCTTGTCCTTCGCCTTGGCGACCGACAGCGGCTGGCCGACCTTGCAGTTGTCGCGGTAGATCGCCAGCGCCTTCAGGCCGAGCTTCCAGCCCTCGTAGTAGATCTCCTCGACGTCCTCGATGGTGGCCGATTCCGGCATGTTCACGGTCTTGGAGATCGAGCCGGACAGCATCGGCTGCACCGCCGCCATCATCCGCACGTGGCCCATCGGGCTGATCGACCGCTCGCCCATCGCGCAGTCGAACACCTCGTAGTGCTCCGTCTTGAGGCCGGGGGCGTTCACCACGTGGCCGTGCTCGCCGATGAACTCGGTGATCGCCTCGGCCTGCTCGGGCTGGTAGCCGAGGTTCTTCAGCGCCCGGGGGACGGTCTGGTTGACGATCTGCATGGACCCGCCGCCGACCAGCTTCTTGAACTTGACCAGGGCCAGGTCAGGCTCGATACCGGTGGTGTCGCAGTCCATCATGAAGCCGATCGTGCCGGTCGGCGCGAGCAGGCTGGCCTGGGCGTTCCGGTAGCCGTTAGCCTCGCCGAGGGTGAGGCACTGCTGCCAGGTCTTGTTCGCCAGGTCCAGGATGACCTCGTCGAACGCGGCCGCCGGGCGGACGCTCGCGCTGGCTTCCGCGTGCTTGCGCATGACCCGCTTGTGCGCGTCGGCGTTCTTCGCGTATCCCTCGTAGGGGCCGACGATGCCCGCCAACTCGGCCGACTTCTTGTAGGCGGACGCCGTCATGAGCGACGTGATCGCGGCGGCGATCGCGCGGCCGCCTGCCGAGTCGTAGGCGTGCCCGGTCGCCATCAGCAGCGCGCCCAGGTTGGCGTAGCCGATGCCGAGCTGACGGTAGTCCCTGGTGATCTGGCCGATCTTCTCGGTCGGGAAGTCGGCGAACGTGATCGAGATGTCCATGGCGGTGATGATCAGCTCGCTGACCTGAGCGAACCGCTCGACATCGAAGGTGTCGTCGGGAGACAGGAACTTGAGCAGGTTAATGCTGGCGAGGTTGCAGGAGGAGTTATCGAGGCTGAGGTACTCGGAGCAGGGGTTGCTGGCGGTGATCCGCCCGGACTCCGGGTTCGTGTGCCAGTCGTTGATCGTGTCGTCGTACTGCAGCCCCGGGTCCGCGCACTCCCAGGCCGCCTGGGCGATCTTCCGGAACAGGTTCTTCGCGTCAACCGTCTCGAGGACCTCGCCGGTACGGCGGGCGAGCAGGTCGAAGGGCCCGGCGTTCTCGACCGCGCGCATGAACTCGTCGCTGACGCGGACCGAGTTGTTGGCGTTCTGGTACTGGACGCTGACAATGTCCTGGCCGCCGAGGTCCATGTCGAACCCGGCGTCGCGCAGGGCGCGGATCTTGTTCTCCTCGCGGGCCTTGGTCTCAACGAAGTCGGCGATGTCGGGGTGGTCCACGTCGAGCACGACCATCTTGGCCGCGCGGCGGGTGGCGCCGCCGGACTTGATCGTGCCGGCCGACGCGTCCGCCCCGCGCATGAAGCTGACCGGCCCGCTGGCGGTGCCGCCGGAGGTGAGCAGCTCCTTGCTCGACCTGATCTTGGAGAGGTTGACGCCCGCGCCCGACCCGCCGCGGAAGATCTGGCCCTCTTCGCTGTACCAGTTCAGGATCGACTCGATCGTGTCGTCAACCGAGAGGATGAAGCACGCCGAAACCTGCTGCTGGGCGCTGGTGCCGACGTTGAACCAGACCGGGGAGTTGAACGAGAAGATCTGGTGGATCAGCGCGTACTTGAGCTCGTGGTCGAAGATCTCCGCGTCCGCGTCCGAGGCGAAGTAGCCGTGCTCCCGGCCGGTGGACGTGTAGACGTTCACCACCCGGTCGACCAGCTGCTTCAGCGACCACTCGCGCTGGGGCGTGCCGACCGCGCCGCGGAAGTACTTCGTGGTGACGATGTTGCCCGCGTTGACCGACCAGAAGTCGGGGAACTCGACCCCGCGCTGCTCGAAGTTGATCGAGCCGTCCCGCCAGTTGGTCATCACCACATCGCGCCGCTCCCAGGCGACCTGGTCGTACGGGTGCACCCCGGGCGTGGTGTGAATGCGCCGGACCTTCATGCCCTTGGTGCCGCGCTTGCCCTTGCGCGCCGCCGGACCGCTCGCCGTCTCCGTCATAGCTCCCATTCCCCCTTCGTCGCGGGTCCCGTCCGACCCGCTCCTCAACATCGTTTCCACCATTTACGCGGCAGCGTTAAAAACACCGTCCGGCACCGCGACCGTCGGCTGCTTGCCCTATTCAGTCCTGCTCGGCCCCTCGGCCTAGCCAGGCCGTCCGTCGCGCGGGCCCGGGTCGTCGATGTCCCCGTCGACTTCCCGGCCGACTTCTTCCAGATGACGGCCGCGCAGCTCCAAGATTGCCTTCTCGAAGTCGTCGAGCGACTCGAAGCCCCGGTAAACGCTCGCGAATCTGAGGTACGCGACCTCGTCGAGGTCGCGCAGCGGCCCGAGGATCGCCAGCCCGACCTCGTGCGACGGCACCTCGGCGAGGCCCCGCGCCCGAATCGTCTCCTCCACCCGCTGGGCAAGCATCGCCAGCTGGTCCTCGTCGACCGGCCGCCCCTGACAGGCCCGCTGCACCCCGCGGACGATCTTGTCCCTGGTGAACGGCTCGGTCACCCCGCTCCGCTTGGCCACCATCAGGATGACCGACTCCTGGGTGGTGAACCGCCGCCCGCACTCGGGGCAGGATCGCCGTCGGCGGATCGCGACGCCGTCGTCGGCAGCCCGGCTGTCGATAACCCGGCTGTCCGGATGGCGGCAAAACGGACAGTACATGCGATCACCTCCCGGCGTTCCCTGAGGTACCCATTCTACTACGAATGTCCACTACTACTAGAAGAACCACAGCGCTGTAACTACTAGATGTTGTGGTCAACCGTAGTCCAGAGCGGTGGCCCTCGGCAACCCGGGTCGGCCATCGGAGTCAAAATTCCTGGTCCGCCCGGTAGACCCGGCGTGTCGCCCGCGCGAACTCCTGGCGTCGCCCGCGGCGACACCAGCGGGCCCCAGAACGGGTCGCATGCCATCTTTGTGCCTCGACGGTATGACATTTCCACGACACGTCGAACAGATGTTTGGTGAATTCGAAGATAAGCGCTAGGCTCGTATCCGTAAGCAACGACCCATGAAATCGGAGGTTCATCCGATGGACGACACCGCAGATTACGGAACACCCGAAATCGCGGACGTACCGGTACGCCCGAAGGGCAGGCCGGGACGCAAGCCCAAGGGCAGCGTCCCCGTCGTGATCCCGGAGACGCCGGACAAGCCCGACCCGGACCATGTGCTCACCTGGCGTCAGCGCAAGGTGCTCCAGGTCATCAGGGACTCGGTGCAGAAGCGGGGCTACCCGCCGTCGATGCGGGAGATCGGCGAGGCGGTCGGCCTGACCAGCACGTCGAGCGTCTCCTACCAGCTCTCGACGCTGCAGCGCAAGGGCTACCTGCACCGCGACGTCGGCCGGCCGCGCACGGTCGAGGTCCGGCTGCCCGGCCACCCCGCCATCCGGCCGGAGCAGAACGGCAAGGACGGCGACCAGGAACTGGCCGCCGACGGCATGGACATCGCGTCCCAGGAGGCGGCCTACGTTCCGCTGGTCGGCCGGATCGCGGCAGGCGGCCCGATCCTGGCCGAGCAGCAGATCGAGGAGATCTTCCCCCTCCCCCGGCAGCTAGTCGGCGAGGGCAACCTGTTCATGCTCAAGGTCGCGGGCGACTCGATGATCAACGCGGCCATCGCCGACGGTGACTGGGTGGTCATCCGCCAGCAGGAGAGCGCGGAGAACGGCGAGATCGTCGCGGCCATGATCGACGGCGAGGCCACCGTCAAGACCCTCAAGCAGAGCGACGGACACGTCTGGCTGATGCCCCACAACCCGGCCTTCACGCCGATCCTCGGCGATGACTCCACCGTCCTCGGCAAGGTGGTAGCGGTCCTCCGCCGCGTGTAAGCCGGCGACGATGTTGACCAGCTTGGGTGGCCGCACTACCACCCGCTGGATCCCCAGTCCAGTCAGCGCGCGGGCCGCCCCCGAGGCGGCCAGCGCCAGCTCACGCAGCTCAGCCTCGGCGATATCGGGAGATACTTCCAGCCGGTCGCGGACCTTGCCGTTCACCTGCACCACGCAGGTGACCGTCTCCTGAACCAGGAGAGCCGGGTCCGCGACTGGCCAGGAGTCCCTGGCCACGGACTGGATGCCGTCCGGGCCCACGCGATCCAGGCCGCCCAGCGCCGCCCAGCACTCCTCAGCGGTGTACGGGGCGAACAGCGACAGCATGACCGACAGCGCCTCGGCGCCCTCGCGCACGGCCGGGTCGGCCGGCCCGGGACCTGAGTCGATCGCCTTGCGGACCGCGCTGACCAGCTCCATCAGCCGGGCGACGGCGACGTTCAGGTGGAAGCTCTCCACCTGCCTGGTCACCTCGTCGACGATGCGGTGGATGACCCGGCGCAGCTCCACGTCGCCGCGGCCGAAGTCCCGCTGGGGCGTTCCCGCGGCCGCCACGTCGGCGGCGATCCTTCGCACCCGGCCCAGGAACCTCACCATCGCGTCGGGGTTCACGTCCGCCCAGTCGATGTCGTCCTGCGGCGGCGAGGCGAAGATCATCGTCAGCCGGATCGCGTCGACGCCGAACAGCTCGATCTGCTCGCCCAGGTTGACGCCGTTGCCCAGCGACTTGGACATCGCCTTGCCGCCGTTCACCACCTGGCCCTGGTTCATCAGCCGGGTGAACGGCTCGCCGAACGAGATCAGCCCCATGTCCTGCAGCACCTTGGTGAAGAAGCGCGCGTACAGCAGGTGCAGGATCGCGTGCTCGACCCCGCCCACGTACAGGTCCACCGGCGCCCAGCGCCGGACGTCTTCCTCACGGAACGGGCCACCCTCGTAGCCCGGCGAGCAGTACCGGAACATGTACCAGGAGGAGTCGACGAACGTGTCCATCGTGTCGGTGTCCCGCAGCGCCGCGCCGCCGCACTTCGGGCACTCGACGTTCACCCAGTCGGTCGCCGCCGCCAGCGGCGACACGCCCTTCGGGGCCAGGTCGGCGCCGCGCAGGTCGGGCAGGACGACCGGCAGGTCCTCCTCCGGCACCGGCACCTCGCCGCAGGACGGGCAGTGGATGATCGGGATCGGCGTGCCCCAGAAACGCTGCCGGGACAGCAGCCAGTCGCGCAGCCGGTAGTTCACCGCCGCGGCGCCCAGGCCCTTCTCCGACAGGATCTCGACAATGCGGGAAATCGCCTCGGCCTTGGATAGCCCGTCCAGCGGTCCGGAGTTGACCAGGACGCCGTTGCCCGGCGCCGCCACCCCGGTGGCCTCGGGGTCGGCGCCGTCGGTGGCGACCACCACCCGCACCGGCAGCCCGAACCGCCGGGCGAAGTCCAGGTCGCGCTGGTCGTGCGCGGGCACCGCCATGATCGCGCCGGTGCCGTAGTCGGGCAGCACGTAGTCGGCCGCCCAGACCGGGATGCGCTCGCCGTTCACCGGGTTGACCGCGTGCACGCCCAGGAACACGCCCGTCTTCTCCCGGTCGGTCTCCTGCCGCTCGATGTCGGTCAGCTTGCGCACCTGCGCCAGGTAGGCGTCGAACTCGGCCCGCTGGGATTCCGCGCACAGGTCGGCGGCCAGCGGCGAGTCGACCGCGACGACGAAGAACGTCGCGCCGTAGAGCGTGTCGGGCCGGGTGGTGTAGACGGTGACGGGCTCGCTCCGCCCCTCGACCTCGAACCGGACGTCGGCGCCGGTGGAGCGGCCGATCCAGTTCCGCTGCATGGTCAGCACCCGGTCGGGCCAGTTGCCCTCGAGCGCGGCGGCGTCCGCCAGCAGCCGGTCCGCGTACTCGGTGATCTTGAAGTACCACTGGGTCAGCACCCGGCGGACGACCTCGGTGCCGCAGCGCTCGCACCGGCCGTTCACGACCTGCTCGTTCGCCAGCACGGTCTGGTCCTTCGGGCACCAGTTGACGTGGCCGCCCTTGCGGTAGGCCAGCCCGCGCTCGAAGAACCGCAGGAACAGCCACTGGTTCCACCGGTAGTACTCGGGGTCGCAGGTCTGCAGGCGGCGCGACCAGTCGAACGACGTCGCGTAGCGGCGGAACGACGCCGCCTGGGTCTCGATGTTCTTGTAGGTCCAGTCGATGGGGTGCGCGTTGTTCCTGATCGCCGCGTTCTCGGCCGGCAGCCCGAACGCGTCCCAGCCAATCGGGTGCATGACGTTCTTGCCGCGCAGGAACCAGTACCGGGCCATCGCGTCGCCGATGGCGTACGCCTCGGCGTGCCCCATGTGCAGGTCGCCGGACGGATACGGGAACATGTCAACCAGCAGGAACCGCTCGCGCGGGTCCGCCGGGTCGTCGCTCGCGCGGAACGGCTCGACCGCAGCCCAGTGCGTCTGCCATTTGTCCTGAATGTCGCGCGGATCGTAGCGCTGCGCCTCGTCGGCGTTTTCGACCGCAGTCATCGTGTCCTCATCGTTGATCGGTCCGGCTTGGGAGTTCCCGCATGGCGGGCGCCTGCGTGGCGGATGCTCTGCCTGCCCCAAATAAAAAGCCCCCCGCGCACGAGGAGCGGCCGCGCCGACGACAGATGGTTAGATCGGCGCGGCTAGCTAAGGAGCAGCCGGACAGGACTCACCCCACCAGGATACCGCATCCGTATCGATCCCAGCCGGTAGCGCGCCGGCACGCTATGTACACGAATCCATAACGCCTCCGTGGCAGTTCGGCAACATTGAGCAGGCACACTGGAAGCATGACCAATTCGACCACACCCGAACCGAAGCGCATCGCCCTAGTCGCCCACGACGGCAAGAAGGACGACCTCCTCGAGTGGGCCGAGCACAACCGGGACCTGCTGGCCGGCCACTCCCTGTACGCCACCGGTACCACCGGCAGGCTGCTCGGCGAGGCACTCGACCTGCCGGTCACCCGCTTCCAGAGCGGCCCGCTCGGCGGCGACCAGCAGGTCGGCGCGCTCATCGCCCTCGGGGAACTCGACATGCTGATCTTCTTCTGGGACCCGATGAGCTCTCAGCCGCACGACTCCGACGTCAAGGCCCTGGTCAGGCTGGCCGTGCTGTGGGACATCCCGATCGCCTGCAACCGCACCAGCGCCGACTACCTGATCACCTCGCCGCTGCTCTCCGAGCCGCGGTCAGCCCGCGCCGCCAGCCGCGGGTAGACGGCCAGCGGGCCGGGAGCGGCGCGGAAAGCGCCGCTCCGGCCCGCGATCGCGGGTGCGGCGTCAGGAAGCCATCTGCGCCCGGGCGACGGAGGGCTCCCAGTCCGGGCGCAGCGGCATGCCCGAGTTGCCGTTGGAGTCCAGCTTGACGCCGAGGATCTGGTGGAGCTGGACGACGTTGCGGTCGAAGCCGAGCACGCAGCCCGCCATGTAGAGCCGCCAGACGCGAGCGGTGCCCTGGCCGACCTCCTCGACCGCCTCGTCCCAGTGCTCGTCCAGGTTGGCGCACCAGGCCTTCAGGGTCTTGGAGTAGTGCTCGCGCAGGTTCTCCTCGTGCCTGATCTCGAAGCCGTTGTCGTTCATCGCCCCGGCCAGCCAGCCCGGGCCCTCGAGCTCGCCGTCGGGGAAGACGTAGCGGTTGATGAACCCGTCCCGGTAGATGGACGGGCCGGTGTTGTCGGGACGGGTGATGCAGTGGTTCAGCATCCGGCCGCCGACCTTGAGCTTGCCGTTCAGGAACCTGAAGTAGCCGGGGACGTTCGCCTTGCCGATGTGCTCGGTGATGCCGATCGAGCTGATCGCGTCGAAGTCCGTCTCGGGCACGTCGCGGTAGTCCTGGTGGCGGACCTCGGCGAGGTCCTCGAGGCCCGCCTTCTTGATCGCCTGCTGCGCCCAGAGCGCCTGCTCAGCCGAGAGCGTGACGCCGATCGCCTTGACGCCGTACTCGCGGGCGGCGTGCATGACCATGCCGCCCCAGCCGCAGCCGACGTCCAGCAGCCGCATCCCCGGCTTGAGACCGATCTTCCTGGCGACCAGGTCGAACTTGTACTCCTGGGCCTCCTCGAGGGTGGCGTCCTGGGTCGGGTAGCAGGCGCAGGTGTAGGCCATCGTCGGGCCGAGCACCCACTCGTAGAACCGGTTGGACACGTCGTAGTGGTGCGAGATCGAGTTCGCGTCCCGGCCCTTGGAGTGCATCCGGCCGACGGTCAGCCCGCGGCGGCGCGGCTGCACCTCCTGCGGGGGCGGCGGGACCCGCGGGAACAGCACCTTGGGGCCGCCCAGCGACTGCAGCAGCCGGAGCCGGTCCGCCCAGCCCATCTGCGTGTCCTGCGCCTTGGACAGCCGGGAGAGCGCGGTGATCATGTCGCCCTCCACGTCCAGGTGGCCGGAGACATACGCCCGGGCCAGGCCGAGCGCGCCCGGTGCCTGCGCCAGATACGAGACGGCGACAGGCGACCGGACGGTGATCTTGATCGGCGAGCCAGGGGCGCCCGCGCTTGATCCGTCGTATGCCTGGAACTCGACCGGAGCGTCCGGCCCCGCGATCGCCTCGAATATCTCAGCCAGCGCCATAGAGCGTTCCTTTCACGTTGTGGCTGCCTTGTTTGCTAGCCGCTTTTGGCCGCGTCAGCTGTGCTGCCGGGCGACGCTGCCCGGCAGCCTGGTCAGCGATTGCGCACACACTTGTCGTACAGGCCGAGCAGTCTGCCGTTCCCGTCGTACTCGGCCTTCAGCTTGTCGTAGTCCGCGCCGCTGTACCGGCTGCGGAACTCCTCTTCGGAGTAGAAGGAGGTGGAGTACAGCGACTTGTGCCCGTCGAGCGCGCTGACCTCCTCCTCGACCATCCGGTTGTAGTAGCCGTCGCGCTTGCCCGGCGGCAGCGGGACTGCGCCCCAGAAGCCGAAGTTGACGTAGACCTCACCCGGCTGCATCGGGTACAGCGTCCACGGGCGGTCCCCCCGGAGCCGGAGCGGGCAGAGCCAGACCGGGTTCATGCGCACGCTTCTGGCGAAGAACTCGAGGAAGTCCTGGCCGCGCTCGACCGGGATCTCGACGTCCTGGATGACCATCTCCCGCTGCGGCTGGTGCCGCCGCCCGTAGAGCGCGGCGGTCAGGCCGTGCTTCTGGTCGAACGCGACGAGCTTGCGGTAGACGTCCGAGCGGCGGTATCTCCGCGGCCAGAACGGACGGAGCTTGCTGTTCTGCACGCCGAACGGGCGGGAGCACCAGAACCAGTCGGTGTCCCAGCGCCAGATGTAGTCCTTGATCGTGAGGAAGTCCTCCCGACTGGTCTGCATCGACTTGTAGTAGACCTGCTGACCGGTGTAGTCGCTGAGCCAGGGTGCCTTCTCGCTGAACACCCCGACACTCAGGTACAGCTCGCTGTTGCTGAACGCGGTGCCGTCGACGAAATCCGCCTTGTGCCCGTGGTAGCTCCCGGCCGCCGCGATCTCGGCGATCGCGTCCATGCAGCTCTTCGGGTCGTTGAAGGCGAAGTGACGCAGGTGGACGTAGGGCTTGACCGGCATCAGCTCGATGGTGAGGGCCAGCGAGTAGCCGAGGGTGCCGTAGGAGTTCGGGAAGCCGTAGTACAGGTCGCTGTGCTCGTTGTCCTTGGTCGCGATGACGATCGAGCCGTCGCCGGTCAGGATCTGCATCTCGAGTGACGGACTCGTGCGGCAGCCCGTGCCAGAGCGACGTCGACTCGATGCCGAGGCCGGTCACCGCGC
>CAWIIX010000017.1:0-378229 GCA_963836195.1 uncultured Actinomycetota bacterium
TCACGTCAGCGCCCTCCTCGGCCAGCCGGACGGCGTGGCTGCGGCCTTGGCCGGGAGCCGCCCCGGTCACCAGCGCGACCTTTCCTTCGAAGCGCCTGGGTACTGCGTTCACGTCGTCTCGTCCTCCGGGGTCGCGGGGAAACCAAACCGAGGCGGCCGCTTGGCGACCAGGGCCGCGACACCTTCGGCGTAATCGGGCAGTCTCATCAGCTGCCCGGTCAGGGTCTTGCTCTGCCGGACCGATCGGGCCGGATCAGCCAGCAGCAGATCGCTGTACAGCTGGCGCTTGGCGGTCGTGACCGCGTGGGGCGAGGCCGCCGCCACGGTGGCGGCCCGCTCCTGTACGCGCTGGTCGAACTGGTCAGGCTCGTAGACGGCGTTGAAGAAGCCCATCTGGGCCAGCTCCTCGGCTAGGACGACCCGCCCGGACACAGCATGTCGGCCGCGTGGGTAACGCCGATGAGGCGGGGCAGCACCCACGACAGCCCGTATTCAGCCGGCAGCCCCAGCCGCGGTGACGACACGGCGACCTTGGCCCCGGCGACGGCGAAGCGCAGGTCGCAGAATGCGGCCAGCGCAACCGCGACGCCCGCGCAGGCCCCGTTGACGGCTGCGATCACGGGGATGCGCAACCCGTAGTGCCAGGCCAAGTCCGCATCGTACTCGGCCCGGACCCCATAGCCCGGCCGCGCGGCGTCGGCCGGCAGACCCGGGTCATAAGCCGCAGCGCCCACATAGCCAGACAGCGCTCGGCTGTCAGCGCCGACGCAGAAGGTGCTGCCTGTGCCGGTGACGACGGCGACCCGCACGGCCGGATCCTGGTCCAGGACGGTCATGATGGCCCGGTACTCCGCATTCATCCGCGCCGTCCAGGAGTTGCGTCGCTCGGGGCGATGCAGCCACACCGTTGCCACCCCGGCGTCGTCTACCTCGCACCGCGTGACCTTCAACGTGGGGCGCAGCTCCGCCAGGGACGGTGCCGGCTGCTCGCGACTGGGCGCGTTCCACGCCAGCGGCTCACTATCCGTCATGCCGCGCACTCCCTCTGAGCGGAAGTCTAGATTTACTTCGTAGACCGTTGCATCTTTCCATCGCCTACCCTCCTTGGCTGGCCTGCGATGCGGCCATAGAGTCAAAAAGTCCAGCTCAGACGGTAGTTATTTGCATGTCAGGCGGACGTAGAAGAGGTTTCAAAATGTTCCGATCTACGAAATATAGATGAGACGAAGCCGTCGTCGCAAGCGGCCGCCGATGCCGCGGCGTGCTCGTCCCCGGGTGCCGCGTCCGAGATGCGAGGCCGCGGGGGCCAATGCCGGGAGCGCGACGCCGGGCGGGCGCTCGCGCCCCTCCACGTCACCTCCGGTGGCGCGCCGCGAGCAGCCGACTAGCGGCCCCGCGGGCGGCCGAACTGAGGCAGGTGAAGTCATTGACAAACCACAGAGCGAGGGATTTACTACACCCATATGTAGAACGTTCCGGAGCGACTCGGCAGGAGTCAGGGGACGCGAACGACAGTGTGACCAGCGGACACGCCCTTTCGTTGGCTCGCCACCTGCCGCGAACCGGACGGCGAATCCCGTCCGGGTGCGCGGTGGACGTCAAATAGCTAATTGAGGAAAGGCATTCCGCTGTGGCTTGCCCTACACCGCTGTCAGGAGCAGCCTGATGATCGCTCAGCTGATCAATGCGCTCGTCCTGGGCAGCGTCCTGCTCCTGTTCTCGCTAGGCC
This sequence comes from uncultured Actinomycetota bacterium, assembly GCA_963836195.1. Classification (GTDB taxonomy): domain Bacteria; phylum Actinomycetota; class Actinomycetes; order Streptosporangiales; family Streptosporangiaceae; genus Trebonia. The sequence continues at coordinate 1,730 of CAWIIX010000017.1, forward strand.
TGTCGCTGGTCTGGGGCACCCTGGACGTCCTGAATCTGGCACATGGCGCGCTGTTCGTGTTCAGCGGTTACATCGCCTACCGCATCGGGGAGTCCGTCACCTGGCCGTTCCCCGTCGTCGTCGTGCTCGGAATGATCGGCGCGGGCCTGGCCGCGGTGGTGCTCGAACTGATCGCCTTCGGGCCGATCAGGGAACGCATGCCCAATAAACGCCAAGCAGAGCTAGCTGCCCTGGTGGCCAGCCTCGGCGCGTCGATCGTGCTTGGGCAGCTGGTCTCGAACTGGACTGCTAACGAGATCTTCGTGCCCAGCGCCAAGATCTTCACGCCGGAGGTGTACCACTGGGGCAGCGTGCTGGTCAGCAACATCGACATCATCATCACGGTGGCGGCGATCGCGCTGGCCTGGGCCATGCACCTGTGGGTGTCGCGTACCAAGCAGGGCCGGGCGGTGCGCTCGCTCGCGTACGCCCCCACCACCGCCAGCCTGATGGGAGTCAACGTCCGGGCACTGGCCACGACGACCATGTTCATCAGCGGCGCGCTGGCCGGCCTGGCAGGGGTGCTCCTTGCCTACCAGGTCTCGGGTGAAACCACTGACACCGGCGCCACCTATTTGCTCCCGGCGTTCTCGATCATCGTGGTCGGCGGGGTCGGCAGCATCATCGGGGCCGTGCTGACGTCCTATGTCCTGGCGATCGCGGAGACGGCCATCATCGCCTACGGCCCCGGCGGATACAGCTCCGGGGTGGCGTTCGCGCTGATCTTCGTCTTCCTGCTGTTCCGGCCGCAGGGGCTCTTCGCTCGGCGACTGACAGAAAGAGTGTGAGCCGAGATGTCCTGGTGGACCAATAACGAAACGCTCGTCCAGGTCGTCATCGTCTACGTCCTGGTGGCGTTCAGCATCCAGGTTGCGCTCAAGGCCGGAACGTTCAGCCTTGCCAGTATCGGGTTCTACAGCATTGGCAGCTACGCCGCCGCTGACCTGATCCCGCATTGGCCGACCGTGTTGGCCATCGCCGCCGGCGTGGTGATCTCGGGCGTCGTCGGCTGGATACTGGCCCGGTTGCTGGTCCGGCTGAAAGACCTCTACCTGGGCATGGCGACGGTCGCGTTCGACTTGATGGTCGGGGTCGTCGCGCTCAACTGGACATCGGTGACCGGCGGCCCGTCCGGGAAGTACTCGATCCCGGTCGCGGTCTCGGCCAACCAGATGCTGATCGTCTTGATCGTTGTGATCGTCCTGCTCGAGTTGCTGCAGCGCGGCACGATCGGCCGCACACTGGAGGTGACGCGCGAGGACAGCCAGTTGGCGGTGGCGACTGGCGTCGACACCCGCCGCTATCAGCGCTTCGCGTTTGTCCTGTCGGCCGTTCTCGGCGGACTGGCGGGCGCATTCCACGCACTGACCTCCAGCGCGATCAGCCCCGACGACGCGAGCTTCAGCTTCATCGTCCTGGCCCTGGCGATGGTGATCATCGGCGGATTCGGGTCGTGGGCCGGCGCTCTCATCGGCGCCATCGTGCTTGGCTACCTGCCCTTGCGGCTCACCTCGCTGGGTGACTGGTGGCCGGTGATCTACGGTGCGGTGATGATGCTGGTCGCTACTTACCTTCCCGGCGGGTTCTACGCGCTCGCCCGCCGAGCCGTCACTGGGACGCGCGGGAGCGTGCGCCAGTGGCGGCAGCCCGCGGCAGTGCCGCCGCTGCCGGAAGCCAGTCCCGAACTGCTCACCGATAAGGCGGCGACACGATGACCGCGATACTGAATGTCCGGGACGCCACCGTCCGCTTCGGCGGTCTCGTGGCGTTGCGGGAAGTCAGCCTGAGCATCGAGGAAGGGGCGATCTGCGGCATCATCGGGCCCAACGGGTCGGGGAAGACGACCTTGATCGGCGTCCTTTCCCGGATGGTCTCGCTGACGTCCGGTCAGCTGTTCTTCGAAGGCACTGAGTACACCAAGGTGCCGTCCCACGTTCCGAACAAGATGGGTGTCGCCCGCACGTTCCAGGCCGTCCGGCTGCTGAGTCATCTCAGCGTGCGGCAGAACGTCATGCTTGGTGCTGGATCCGCCGCAGTCCGCCGCAGCGTCATCGGAAACTGGCTGAACCTGCCGCGCTCGCTGGCGGAGGAGCGCTCGTCTGGCGACCTGGCCAATGAGTCGCTTGCCAGAGTCGGGATGGACAAGCACCGAGACTCCTACCCCGACGACCTGTCCTACGGCATGCAGCGCCGAGTCGAGATCGCTCGCGCGCTGGCTACCCGGCCCAAGCTGCTCCTGCTCGACGAGCCGATCGCGGGCATGAGCCAGGCGGAACGGCGGGACATCGGCCAGTTGCTGCTCGACCTCCGGAGCCAGGGACTCACCCAGATCCTCGTCGAGCACGATCTGGCGATGATTCACCGCGTTTGCGACACCTCGTATGCGCTCAACTTCGGTCAGGTGATCGGGCATGGGGCGCCGCGCGATGTCGCCGCCGCCCCGGCTGTCCGCGAGGCCTACCTCGGGCACAGGGCTGCCGTCGCCATCGCGGAACCTGGGGGTAACGATGCCTGAAGAAGCAGACCTCGAGCTCGAGGGCCTGGCCGTGCGCTACGGCCACGTCACCGCCGTCAACGGCATCTCGCTGTCAGTCCGCCGCGGCTCCATCGTCGCGGTGCTCGGGGCGAACGGGGCAGGCAAGACCTCGACCCTGAATGCCCTGGCCGGCATCTCGCCGGGGAAGGTGTCCGGGACCGTCACGCTATTCGGCCAGCGATCCCCGCGTCGACCCCACCGGATCGTCAGATCGGGCATGGTCCTGGTTCCCGAGGGGCGCCAGGTCTTCTCCCCCCTGACGGTAGCCGACAACCTGCTGATGGGCGGCTATTCGCGCCGCGGCCGGCGCGCGACCGACAAGACGATGGCTGAAATCTACGCGCTTTTCCCGGTGCTGTACGAACGCCGCGACTCCCCGGCCGGCTTGCTCAGCGGGGGCGAGCAGCAGATGCTCGCCTTCGGGCGGGCCATGATGTCGCAACCCAGGCTGATCTTGATGGACGAACCGTCGATGGGCCTTGCGCCGATTATGGTCGACCGCGTGATGGGCGCGCTGACCACGATCAACGAGCGAGGGTCGTCCATCCTGGTCGTCGAGCAGAACGCCGCCGCCGTCCTGGAGGTGGCGCATTACGCCTATGTCCTCAACCAGGGCCGGATCATTCATGAGGGGACGGCGAAGGAGGTCATGAACGCCTCGATCGTCGTCGAGTCGTTCCTCGGCCTGCACGACGAGGAGACTCCGTCGGCCGCGCAGGCTGAGCCTGTCGGCGCGCGTGAAAAGGGAGAGCGCGCCGAGACGCCAACAGCATGAGGCGGGCTGGCTTACCGGCCCGGCGTATCGCGGTCGAGAAGGGAGCTAGGTATGGCAGCGCCGATCCAGGCCGATGAGGTCGTGGTTGTCGGAGCAGGAATAGCCGGGCTGGTCGCCGCGGTCCGGGCGGCCGAACTCGGAGCGCACGTGACCGTGCTCGAGGCGGGGCAGGCCGAGCGCTACCCCGCGAACAGCAGGTACACCGGCGGCGTTTTCCACCTGGCCTTCCGGGACATCACCGCGCCCGCCGACGAGCTGCTTGACGCAATCAAGCAGACCGGGCGCGGGATGATCAGCGACGACCTGGCCGGCGTGCTCGCGCACGAGGCCGGGCCGTGCATCGCCTGGCTGGCCGAGCACGGAGCCGACTTCGGCCGCGGCAGCAACGCGCCCTGGATGAGCCGGATGCTGGTGCCACTGAGCCTGCAAGAGCCGGGCTTCCCTAACCACTGGCCCGATAAGGGCGCGGAACGGCTGCTCGGCCGGCTTGAACGCCTGCTCGTCGACTCGGGCGGGCGGCTACTTCGCGGCACCCGTGCTCGGCGGCTGATCGGGTATGCCGACGGTGTGCGCGGCGTGCAGGCGGTCGACCCCGAAGGTCAGCCCGCCGCCTTCCCAGCGACGGCCGTGATCTTGGCCGACGGGGGCTTCCAGGGCAACCCCGAGCTCGTCCGGCGCTACATCTCGCCCGATCCCGCTCGGCTGTGCCAGAGAGGAGCAGGCACCGGGCTCGGCGACGGGCTCACCATGGCGGCGGCGATCGGCGCGCGGCTGGTGAACATGGACCGGTTTTACGGTCACGTCCAGGTCAGCGAGGCGATCGAGAACGACGGCCTGTGGCCGTACCCGATCATGGACCTGCTCGCGTCGTCGGCCCTCGTGGTCGATGGCACCGGCAGGCGTTTCGCCGACGAGGGCCTAGGCGGCGTGGCGATGGCTAACGCGATCGCCAAGCTCGACGATCCGCTCAGCTCCTTCCTGATCATGACCGAGGGAATCTGGGAGTCGGCCGGACGGGCGTTTCTTCTCCCGCCCAACCCCACCATCGTCGAGCGCGGCGCCCGCATTTACCGAGCGGATTCGCTGCCGGAGCTGGCCGCTGAGCTGAGCATGCCGGGGGAAAGCCTGCTGACGACGGTCGAGCAGTACAACTGCGCGGTGAAAGGGCAGGTGACGTCCGGGCTGACGCCAGCCCGGACGAACGCGGTGGCCACTCTCGCGGCGGCCCCCATGCTGATCGACCAGGCGCCGTTCCTGGCCGTTCGGCTGGCGGCGGGCATCACGTACACCATGGGCGGGATAGCCACCGACAGCTCAGCGAGGGTGCGGCACGAGTCCGGGCCGCCGATCCCCGGTCTGTACGCTGCCGGATCCACGACCGGCGGATTCGAGGGCGGCCCCGAGTCTGTCTACCTGGGCGGGCTGGCCAAGGCGGCGATCTTCGGCCTCAAGGCCGGCCAGTGTGCCGTAACCGATCGATCAGGTTCGGCCCGGAGCTAGCCGCCGGCCATCAACCGCGTTCTTTCGCGTTGAAAGGGGGCGCCGCCATAGGGGGCGCCCCCTTTCAACGCTTCGTCGCTCTGCCCCCGCCCGCCTCGCGCTGGCGACGCTGGCTGGCCGGGCCTTCATCCGCACGATAGGTAACGACCGTACGGGGCGGGTGAGGCACCTCACGCTGAGGTGCCTCACCGCCCCGATTCGCTGGCGGACTGTCAGGGCGCCGACGGTGCGGTGCCAATGGACATCGCCTTGCCCGCGCCGAACTTGATGAACACGACAGGGCTGTAGAGCTGGCGGTTGCCGGCTCCGCCGAACACCACCTCGCCGCTGGGGCTGGTGAAGCCGGTCGACGCGACGGACTGCAGCCCCTTCAGGAGGGTGGCGTGGTCGACGGACCCGGCCTTGGCCAGCGCCGCGGCCAGGAACAGGACCTCGTTGTAGCCGTCGATGGCCGGGTAGTGCGGCGTGGTACCGGCTGCGACCTGGTTGAAGTAATTGAGGAAGGTCGTGCTCGCGGCACTCGTCAGGTTAGGCGCCCATTCGGCCTGGTACTGGTAGCCGTCAGCGGCCGCGCCGGCCGCGTCGACGGTTCCGTCCGAGCCCCCGTTGCCGAACAGCAGTCCCTTGTATCCGTCCTGGCGCAGCTGCGTTACCAGCGCAGGCACCTGCGAGCCGCCGGTGAGCAGGCCGATGGCCTGCGGGTTGCCGCTCATCGCCTTAGTCGCCACGGCGGCCACGGCGGTAGACGTGATGGATACGCCGATGTTGTTCAGAACCTTGACGCCGTCCTTCACCACCTGACCCGGGAGCGTCTGATCGATGCCCACATTCGTGGGGTTGTCGTTGGCATAGATGAACGAGATCGACTTCGCCGACTTGGCGACGATCGGCGCGTAGGCGCTCGACTGCGCTAGCTCCGGCGTAGTCATCGAATAGATGTACTCGCCCGCGTTCAGGATTCCGTCGGGCGAGGTGTCGACAAGGTAAGGCATCTGCGCCGCTTCGGCCGCTGGGGTCGTCGCGAGTGCCTCGTCGCTGATCGGCGGGCCGAGCACGGCGGCTGCATCCGACTTGGCCGCGGCGGCAAATAGGGTGCTGGTGTTAGTGGGCGAAGACGCGTTGTCCTCGACCGACAGCACAATCTTCGAGCCCTTGAGAATGCCCGAGCTGTTAACCGACGCGATGCCCGCCTTAACGCCGTCGGTCAGCTGCGCCCCGTAGAAGGCGAAAACGCCGGTCATATCGTCGATAAGGGTCACCGGAATCGACGCCGGCAGCGCGCTGCTCGTCGTCGTGCCCGAGGAGGTCGAGGACGCTCCGGCCGAAGACGATGTGCTCGCACCCGTGGACGTGGTCGAACTGGATGATGAGCACGCCGCCACTGCGAGGGTGGTCGCGGCAACGCCCAAAAGGGCCGTGGTTCTCAGCCTGCGGTTGACAGTCATGGAGCCTTACTCCTTCGTTGGTGTGAGGTGAGATGTCGCGGGCGGGGCGGCGTCCTGGCTAGGCGTCGCCTGCAAGTTCTCGGTCGAGTGCAGGTTCGCGAGCTATCCGTCGGAGGCGAATAGTTCTACATGTGACGTGCAGCCTACGCGTGCAACCGTCGTTTGTCGACGGTTCGTTTGCAGATGTCTAAGGAGATGTCGCGCGTGCATCCTGACTGGGCGAACGGTCTGCGCGTATGGCAGCGGAGGTCCATGGCGAACGCGTGCTGCGAGGAGCTTGCGCAGGGCTTAAGTGCAACGCATATATTGACTACAACTACAGCAGCGTGGCATATTGAGACAGCCGCACGGCGAGGGCTCGGTGCCTGACCCGCCTGCCCGCGCTCCCTGGCCGCCCGCTTTCCGCGGCGGCTCGAGGCTGCGGTCCGCGGGCCTTCCCGGTTCAACCGCTTCGCGGTTTTGAGCAGGGACGTGACCGAGCGCCGGCGAGCTCAGAGCTACTAGGAGAGCACCGCGATGCCGATGTATTACGAGGACTTCGAGCTAGATCAGAGCTTCACGACGCTGGGGCGCACGATCAGCGAGTTCGACCTGGTGCAGTTCGCTGGATTGACCGGGGATAACAGTGCTTTCCACACTGACGAGGAGTTCTCCAAGAAGTCCGTCTACGGGCAACGGCTCGTCCATGGCATGCTTGCCGTCTCCATCGCCTTGGGCCTGGTCAGCCGGACCCTGATCTTTGAAGGCACTGGGATCGCCTTTCTCGGCGTCGACCGTCTGCGCTTCCACAAGCCGGTCTTCGTCGGCGACACGGTAACGGCGAAGTTCACGATCGAGTCCATGCGCGAGACGAGCAACCCCGAGCGGGGAATGATCGCTCGCCGCATCGAGCTTTTCAATCAGCACAAGGAACTCGTTCTCGATTTCAGCATCAACGGTTTGGTACTGCGGCGAGGCGCGGGCGCCGAAGGTGACTGAGGCCCCGAAGACGGCAGATTCCGGCCTGATAGCACAGGACGCCCTGGCGGGCGTCAGCGTCATCGATCTCAGCCAAGTAGCGGCCGGACCCTACGCCACGTCGCTGCTGGGAGACTTCGGCGCCGATGTCATCAAGGTCGAACCGGTCGAGGGAGAGCCGTTCCGGAAAGTGGACGACCTCTACGGGCCCACCGACAGCGGGTACTTCTTCGGCATCAACCGCAGCAAGCGCGCGATCGCGCTTGACCTGAAGTCCGAGCAAGGGCGCGCGGTGCTGGAGCGGCTGCTGAGTGAAGCGGACGTCATGGTGGTGTCGATGCGGCCAGCCGCGCTGATCCGCCTGGGGATTGACTACGAGACGATCCACGATCGGTTTCCCGGCTTGGTGTACTGCATGGTGACCGCGTTCGGCGAGGACGGCCCCCGGGCTGATCAGCCCGGGATGGACATCCTCGTACAGGCCGTCGGAGGCTTTATGGGCACCACCGGGGAGCCCGGACGCCCGCCGGTCAAGGTCGGCCCCCCGGTTACCGACTTCGCCACCGCGTACCTAGCCTGCTTCGGCGTCATGGCCGCCCTCCGGGTCAAGGAGCGGTCCGGGACCGGCCAGAAGGTGAGCGTCAGCCTCCTTGACACGGCCGTGTCCATGCTGGCCAACTTCGTCACGCCTTACCTCAAGTCGCACGTGCCTGTGCGGCCGGTGGGGGGCGGCCATCCGCAGATGGTCCCGTACCAGGCGTTCGCGACGAAGGACGGCTGGATTGTCATCGCCTGCCTGACCGAGCAGTTCTGGGTCAGGCTGTGCTCCGCCATCGACCGGCCCGAGTTGACCGAGGACCCCCGATTCTCCTCCAACGGCAAGCGCCTGGCGCACCGGGCGGAACTGGAGCAGATCCTGAATGCCGTCTTCGCCGGCCGGGCCGCCTCGGAATGGGAGACCGTCCTCATCGCCAGCGGTGTACCGGTCGCTCATATCAACCTGCTCGAGGACGTCTTGAAGGACCCGCAGGTGATCCACAATCAGATGCTCACAGTGCTCGAGCATCCTCGCTACGGGTCGGTGCCGGTGGTCAACAACCCGGTCCACCTGTCAGCGTCGCCGGCGCGGCCTCGTGGTTACCCGCCCGGCATCGGTGAGCAGACCGACCAAATACTTTCCGAGGCGGGCCTGTCGCCCGACGCGATTGCCCGCCTCAGAGCCGCCGGAATAGTGCGATGACAGCTCCGATCAGACGATCGTCGTTCGACGGCGGGATCTTTCCGCGTGTACATCTGAGAGAGGATCTACGGTGAAGACTGATTTTTCGGGAATCCTGGTCGAGCAGGAGGGGTTCGTCCTTCATATCACCCTCAACGACCCCGACCGGCTCAACCCCCTGAGCCTGGTCGTGATGTCCGAGATCGAGCGGGCCATGGATGAGGCGAAAGCCGATGACAGCATCCGCGTAGTGATCGTCAAGGGCGCGGGTCGCGCCTTTTGCGCGGGTCAGGATGTCACCGAGGGCCATCACTGGTTCTTGGACGGCAAGGCGGGCACCTTCCTGCAAGGCTGGCGCGAGAAGCTGCAGAAGATGCGTCTGTTCCCGAAGACTCTTATCTTTCAGATTCACGGCTGGTGCGTCGGTGGCGCTGTCGAGATGGCGCTGTGCGCCGACTTCCTGATCTGCGCTGAGGATGCACAATTCATGCTGCCGCAGATAAACATCGGTATCGCCGCCATGCTCGAGGGAGCGATCCTCCCGCAGGCGGTCGGCATCGTCAAGGCGAAGAAGATGGTGCTCACTGGAAAGCCGATCGACGGGATAGAGGCTGAGCGGATTGGTCTCGTCAGCGAGGTTGTCCCGGCCGACGTGCTCGACGGCCGGGTACGGGAGCTGGCAGCAGAGATGGCCGAGAAGATCCCGGAAGGCATCGCGGCTCAGAAAGACATCGCGCACCACTGGATGACGACTGACCTCGAGAGCAGCATTGAGCACTCGGTCTTGGTCATATGCAAGCTGATGACTGAGGAGGCTGTCTACTCGCGGATGCGGTCGATCGCCGACCAGCACGACATCACGATGAAGTAACCGTCCGGGGCGGAGCACAGTGCGCGTGAACGCGTATCGGACGCCGGTGGACGTCGAGGCGCAGCTCCACTCCCCGTCCGCTCGGTGAACGGCGCGCGCGCACGGATGCTCGTGCTCCAACCACGGCGACCAGACCTCACCTGGAACCAGTTCTCAGAGCACTGGCGCACCGTTCACGCCGAACATGCGCGGAACATCACCGCGCTGCAGCGTTACGTGCAGAGCCACCGGAGCTCCGACACTGACGTGTTCTTCCCTCGTCAGGCGACGGCCGCCTCGCCGTATGACGGCATCTCTGAGGCGTGGTTCACCGACCCAGAAGCCTCGGCCGACATGACGAGCAGCGCGGAGTACAGGACCGGGGCGCTTACCGACGAGCCGAACTTCCTCGACATCCCGCGCAAGGTCCGTCTGCTGTGTACCGAGCACCACCTGCCCGACGGCTCGGAGCCCGACGACGCCGAGCTCTGGAAGATCGTGGTGACCGTGGCCGACGGGTCCCGCGCGGCATGGGTAGACCTGCTGAAGTCGTCAAAGCTTCCGAGCGTGACCAGGCGCGCCCTCAACGAGGTGCACCGGATGTTGGCCCCCGAGAGGACCGCGCCGATCGACTTCGTCCTCGAGCTCGGCTGGCGGAGCCAGGAGCAGCTGCGGGCGGCGATCGAGTCGCCACGGATGTCGGAGCTCCTGCAGGCGATGGCCGAGAGCAGCTCCAGCTCAAGCGCCTTGATCGCGCACGAGATGCGGTTCCTCTAAGGAGTGAACGAGGAAGACCCATACTTCAACGCGGAAGACCTAGACCTCAAGGTCGGGCTCGCACGTCCGCTGGGAACAAGCGCTAAGCCGTGCCTTCCGCCGCCCTAGTCAGGGTGATCTGCCCGGCCGCCAGCGCAGCGACGACGTCCGCAGCGCCCGCGGCTATCAACTGCTGGCCGGCTGCGCACTCTCGCGGGCGGTCAGCGGTCAGGACGGCGGTCATCGCTCCCGCCTCGCTGACCCACAGCGCTGTCATCCCTGGCTCCGGCCCCTGCGGACACCATACGAGCGTGTCGCGGGCGAAGTGGCGCCCGACGTACTGGATCTTGTGGCCGAATTGGTCGCTCCAGAAATAGGGAACGGGATCGAACGGCTGCAGGTGAGCATCGCCGCGCGCCAGGAGGTTGGCCGCCGCCACCGCCGATGCCCGGGCGGCCAGGTCCCAGTGTTGGATGCGGGTTACTTGCCGGTACCGGAGAGACCAGCGCGCGGCGACGTCGCCGATGGCCAGCACACCGCTGGCCGACGTTCGCAGGTACTGGTCCACGCGGATGCCCTTGTCGAGTTCGAGGCCGCTGCCTTCCAGCCAGTCGGTGTCGGCGCGCACTCCGATGCCGGTGACCACGACGTCTGCGCGGAGGCGCTGGCCGTCGGCAAGGACCACGGCGTCGCCGGTTACCTCCCTCGCGGCGGTGTTTAGACGCAAGTCGATCTCCCCCCACCAGGGCAGGAAGCGTGCGCTCGCCTCGGCTCCGAGCGCACCGCTGAGCGGCCCCGGGCCGAACTCGACGCAGGTCACCTGGCATCCCCGCTGCACGGCAGCCCAGCACACCTCCGCCCCGATCCAGCTCGCCCCGATCACAACGACGCGGTTTCCAGGCCTGAGCCGTTCCCGCAGCGCCAGCGCGTCGTCAATCGTGCGCAGCGTGAGCTGTGCGCCGTCGCCCGGCACCCGCAGAGGCTTCGCCCCGGTGGCGATAATGAGCTGGCCGAAGGGCTGGGGGCCATCGGTAGTCTGCACCACCCGCTCCGCGAGATTCAGGCCCGTAGCACGGGTACCGGCGCGCACGGTGATGCCCAGCGCGATCGGGTCGAACCGGAGCGGGCTATCGTCCCGCTTTCCCCCCAGCACCGCCTTGGACAAGGGCGGGCGATCATACGGCGGGTGCACTTCCTCAGAGATAAGGATGACCGGACCCTCGTAACCGCCACGGCGGAGCTGCTGGGCGGCCCGGGCGCCGGCCAGCCCTCCGCCGACCACGACGATGCCTGCCGACTCGGCGCTGACCCCCATCGAACCTCCACCATGTACTACGAGCGAGTGCTCATTGAACGTCCTAAGTAAGTTCTATGCCATCGTCAGCTCGGCTGACGCGGAGGTGCTGTGCGACGCCACCCGCTTGAAACGGCGATTAACTTGCTACAAGGGTATTGCTGTTCGTCAGTATCGCGTGGCATATTGAGAAAATCAACTAAGGCCCGCAGGTGTCTGGCGCGTGCGGACGAGGCCGTCTGAACCGGTCTCGATTCGTGGTGCCGAACAGAGGTCCGCGAAAGGGAGAGCTGTGTCCGACTCTCGAGACGTAACCGTGCGACTGTCGACTTACGACCAGGTGCGGGCCGGCCTTTACTCGACCGCTCTCGCCCGGGCCGACGACGGGGACAAGGCCACCTTCATCCACGGCAACATGCTCGAGAACACGATCAACCAGCTGCACGGAGACGCTCACCGGACGCGACGGCAAGCGTCGAGCGCGCTTTTCTCGAAAGCCCGTCGCTGGGGCCTCGAGCGGGAAGAAGTGACCGCTGCATGTGACCGGGCGCTGTCTCGGGTCGCCGATGTCGAGTCGCTCAACCTCATCGAGTTCACCCGGACGATCTCGATCATCAATGCGATCCGCGTCGTCGGCATCGACGTTGACCTCGAAGACGTGCAGGCCCAGGCCGATCTGTGCGGGCTTGCCCGGATCTTCGCCTCCGGGGCCGTCATCGAGGACCAGCTCCGACCGCACGCAGAGATTCAGCGGGAGGTCAACGATGCGCTTGCCTACTACGAGCGGACGTACTTCGACCCGTCTTTCCGGACGCGGGCAGCGCGCCGAGAGGCGGATGCCGACGCTCCGGGCGAGGATCTGCTCGACGTCCTTGGTGCGATGAGAGACCAGGTCGGGATGCGTTACGAGGACATCCTGAGGGAGAGCGCGTTCTATCTGGCGGCTGGTTCGGACACGACGACTCAGTCCGTTGCCGCCGTGATGCACTACGCGTACGAGAACGCGCCCGACGTTAGCGCTATCGCCGCGAACCTGCCGCTGCTGCAACTGTGGCTGCACGAGGCGCTGCGCATCCGGACCGTCGTTCCAACCGTGCACCGACGCGCGCTCCGGGACGTGGAGATCGCGGGAGTCGCCATCGCGCAGGGCACCAAGGTCGACCTCGACCTGCACGCGGCCAGCGTGGACCCGGCGTACTACGGCGCCGACGCGGCGGACTTCAACCCGCAGCGCCGCCTGGCCGATGGCGTGCCCCGGTTCGGCTTCGCCTTCAGCGCCGGCATGCATGCCTGCCTGGGGCGCGGGCTGGCCGGGGGAGCCCCAGTAGCCCCGGGCCGCAGCGCGGGTCAGGAGCACTTGGTCGGCGTGGTGACGGTCATCGCCGGAACCCTGCTTGAGGCGGGTTTCATCCCCGATCCCATTCGCCCGCCGTCGGGCGATCCGAATTCATCCCGCTGGTCGCGCTGGCAGGATTACCCGGTCTGCCATCCGGTCGCGGCCTCGACCCTAACGCGGGGATAGCGCGGTGGCAGGCGAGGTGATGGAGCCAGCGTCTGGTCGGCTGCGAGGCAAGGTTGCCATGGTGGTCGGCGCCGGATCTCGGTCAGCCGGAATCGGCACCGGGCGGGCGACCGCGATCGTCTTCGCCCGAGAGGGCGCGGTTGTGCTCGTCGTTGACCGCGACCGCGAAGCCGCAGAGCTGACAGCCTCGATGATCCGCGCCGAGGGCGGCGAGGCGGCGGCGGTTGTCGCCGACATGACCGACGGGCAAGCGGCCGCGGCCGCGGTCGGCCAGTCGGCCGACCGGTGGGGGCGTATCGACGTCCTCGACAACAACATCGGTCTGCAGCAGTTCGGCACGGTCGTCAGCACGTCGGAGGAGCAGTGGGCGTCGGCGTTGAACGTGAACCTGAACGCCATGTTCCTGGCCTGCAAGTACACGATTCCGGTCATGATGCAGAACGGCGGCGGTTCGGTTATCAATATCGCGTCCATCGCGGGGATCAGGCCGCGCGGCGGCAATGCGCCGTACGCGGTGGCGAAGGGCGCGGTCATTCCGCTCACCCAGGCGATGGCCGTCGATCATGGTCCCGACGGCGTTCGGGTCAATTGCATCGTGCCCGGTCCACTTGACACGCCGATGGCCGAGTCCGAGGGCGCCCTGTCCGACGAGCGACGGGCGAACCGGCGCTCCTCCTCGCCGCTCAACATCGAGGGAAACGGCTGGGACGTGGCTTACGCGGCGCTGTATTTCGCCTCAGATCAGTCGAGGTACGTGACCGGCGCGGTGTTGCACGTCGACGGGGGAGTCAGCCTGCGGACGCCGTCGCGCTGACCGCCGATCAGCGCGGCTCGACCGACACCGGTACGTTGCTCATCCTCGGCTGACCGGTGTAGCGATCGAAGATCTCGTCATTGGCCAGGAGGCGGCTGGGGCTGCTGCCCGTCTGGCCGACATCGTCCTGCTCGTCGGCCGGCCCGTAGCCGAAGGCCATCGAGACGACGCCGCGGCGCAGGTCAGGATCTGCCGCGAGGATGGCCGGAATGATGGACCGGGACGAGCGGATGCGAACAAGGGCGCCCTCGGCCAGGCCGAGATGCTCGATATCGGTCGGATGCATGAACGCCGGGTTGTAGCTGACGCCGCGGTTCGTCGCAGGGACGTTGCACGATGTGTTGTACGTATGGTTGTGCCTGCGACACAGCAGCCGGTACTCGAAGCCTTCGTCGCCCTCATGGGTCAGGATAGACGTCCGCTGCGCGATCAGGGCGGTCATCATTTCAGCGTTGCCGACATCGACCCGGCCGTTCTCGCGTTCGCCTGGCGGTCCGACAACCGGCCGTCCGTCCGGGAACAGATTGCCGCCCGGGTAGGACCGCACAGTGGCGAGCGGGACGCGGCTCCCCGCCGCCATGAGCTCCAGGAGACTTTCTGTCGTCGGCGGATGGTCGATGACGATGGGCGGGACCTTCTTGGTCGCGCCAGCCGGCCTGACCGCGACCGGGTATCCCATGCGCGTCATCAGGCCGTAGAAGAACTGCCAGTCGTCGATCACGTCCGACCCGTCGGGCGGCCGAGATACGGCAGGCGTGTATTGCGCGTAGGCGTTGCCGAGCCCGTAGCCGGTGGCGCGCAGGGCCAGGGAGTCGAGCATCGAGGTCATGGAGGCCGCTTCAAGCGGCATCGTCGGAGCGATGACGTAATGGGCATGCCGGGCGGTCGCTGACATCCAGGGATCGATGGAGACGAGCAGATCGAGCGAGTCCAGCGCCGCGGCAGTCTTCTGCTGGTCGGGGAACGCCACCGCCGGATTGCCGCCCCAGCTGATGAACGCGCGCACCTGCCCGTCGCCCGGCTGCAGGATCTCGTCGGGGAGCGCCGCCAGCGGCATGCCGGCCCGGGTCTGCTGGAGACCGCGGACCCGCATCAGTTCCGGCAGGCGCCAGTCCTGCGGATCACGGGCTCCGGCCCGCAGCGTGGGAGTGCCGGGCAGCAGCGTCGGCGCCCGCGTCAGCACCTCGCCCTCGCGCAGCCAGCGGCCGCAGAGCGTCTCCACCACGAGAACCAGGTACTCGAGCAGCGTGCCGGCGCCGGACATGTTCGGCCCGGTGCCAGCCATCGCGTAGCCGCGGGACGCGGTCCCGTACAGGCGCGCGGCGAGCCGCAGGTCCTCGGCCGCGATGCCTGCCTGCCGGGCGATGACCTCGGGGTCGAACTCGGCCACGGCACGGCGCAGGATGTCAATATTGCGCACGTGGCGGCGGGCGAACTCGCGGTCGCCGAGTTCCTCGGCCAGCAGGACATTGATGATCGCGGCCAGTATCCGCGCGTCATGCCCGGGACGCGGTTGCAGGTGCAGCGTGGCCCGCTTCGCAACGTCGGTCCGTCGCGGATCGACGACGATCAGCTTGCAGCCCGCGTTCATCACCCCGCTCAGCCAGACATGCGGCGACCCGGCCGGGAAGCCGGTGTAGGTGACGAGCGGGTTGATCCCGATGAGCATGATCGCGTCGGGCCGGTCGAAGCCCTGCGGCGGCGCGCCCCAGGTTCCCAGTAGCGACGCGGCCACCTGCTTGCCGCCTTTGTCTAGGGTGTTCGGGTCGAACCTCATCGGCGTCCCGATGCCGTCAAGGAGGGCGGTGAACATCGGCTGCGCTGTGGGGAAGGTGGCGAGAGCCATCGTGCCGGCGTATGCGGCGACGGAGCGGGGCCCGTGCTCGGCGATGATGCCTGCCAGCCGCTCGGCAATCTCATCCATCGCCTGCGAGACCGGCACCGGCGAGAAATTTCCCGCCGCGTCTCGCTTCAGCGAGTGAAGCAGGCGCTCCGGACTGTTCAGGTACTGGGTCTGCGATCTGCCCTTGACGCACGTGTAACCGCCGTAGACCGGATTCTCGCGGTTGCCGCTTACCCGGGTGGCGACGCCGTCCGACACCGTGACCTTGATCGAGCAGTGATTGTTGCAAATACGGCAAAATGAAGCTACGACGTCACTCATCTGATTTCCCTGCCCGAAGGGGCTTGCGTTGGCTTCAGATCCTCCGGCTGGGGATCGCGATGGACTGGACCTCAAGGTAGGCGTCGAACCCCTCAGGGCCGAGTTCCCGCCCCAGGCCTGATTGTTTGAAGCCGCCCAGCGGGCTGCCGAAGGCCTGGCTGCGCCCGTTGATGCTCACCATGCCGGTGCGAAGCCGCCGAGCGACCGCGATCGCGCGTTGCTCGTCGGCTGACCAGACCGACCCTGACAGTCCGTAGGGGGAGTCGTTGGCGATCGCCACCGCTTCCTCTTCGCGGTCGTAGCTGATCACGGAGATGACCGCTACGGCGCGGTTGATGTCGGCGGCGGTGCCCAGAACCGCGGATCCGAACGGCTCCGCAGTGGCGGGACTGCGCACGACCACCCGCCTGCCGCCAGCGCTCGGCTGCCAGCGGCCAATGAACAGCTCCGAGCGTTCGGTATGGCTGGCGCGGAGTTCGCCCGCCGTCAGTGCAGCGAGTCCTTCTGTCACGGCGCGCATCCCGTCTTCAACGGAGCAAGCTCAGCCAACTGGTTCGCTACCCGATGTATCACCATGCTGCGTCCAGATCAACTCTTAAGTCAAGAAGTGCTGCTAGTAATCATTTTTCGTCGGGCAGCGGACCCGACTCGGATCGTAACCGTTGACAATGTAGTTCGGATGCCGTAACAAATGTTGATGTGGCTAAGCTACTCGAAAGGCTTCACTTCGGTCGGCTGCTGAGGCAGCCGCCGGAGAACCTCGGCGTCGACGAGATCGCGCAGGCTCTGCGCATACCGGTCACCACGCTGGGCGAGACGCTCCGGCGCCAGTCCGGCAAACTGACCCTGAGCAGCTCGCACGCGCGGGTACTGAGCCAGCTGTCGGCCGGCGATTCGCTGACCATTTCCAACCTGTCCCAGTCGCAGCAGCTGGCGATGTCCTCCATGGCCGAAGTGGTGGCCAAGCTGGCCGCCGCCGGGCTGGTGACCAAAACAGCCTCCCCCGATGACCGTCGCGAGGTCCGGGTCTCGATCACCAAGCAGGGCCAGCGGCATCTGGCGGCGGCCCTGGAGGCGCGGACGGAATTGCTGACGCGTCGGCTGACGGAACTGAGCGAGCAGGACCGGCTCAGCATCGCCGCCGCCTTGCCGGCGCTGTGGCGGCTGTCCGAACTCGATCCGGAAATCTGGCCGCGGATCGCCGACCGGCCGCCGACCTAAGCGGCGTGACCCACGGCCCAGGCGGTCCTCCCGGCTGAGCCCACGTCGAGCCAAGAACCTGAGGAGTGTGCAGATGAGCGGAGTGCTGGACGGACGGGTCGCCGTGGTGACTGGCGCCAGCCGCGGGATCGGGCGGGAGATCGCCGGCCAGTTCGCGGCCGAGGGGGCCGCGGTGGTGGTGACGGCCCGGTCGACCGCGCGGCATCCGGGACGCCTGCCCGGCACCCTGGACGAGACCGTCGGGTGGATCACCGCCATGGGCGGGCGCGCCATCGCGGTGGAGGCGGACCTGGCCAAGCCGGACGACCGTGAGCAGCTGATCGCCACCGCCGAGCAGGCCCTCGGCCCGGTCGACATCCTGGTCAACAACGCCGCGATCACCTACTTCTCGCCCGCTTCGGAGTTGCGCCCGGATCGAGGCGAGCTCATGTTCGAGATCGGTGTGCACGCGCCCCTGCACTTGTCCCAGCTGGTGCTTCCGGGCATGCGATCGCGCGGGCGCGGCTGGATCTGCAACATCACCTCCGACGTGGCCCGCCACCCGCGTGTGCCGCCGAGCCGCCACGGGGCCACCGGCACCACGACCGTCTACGGCATGTGCAAAAGCGCCCTCGAGCGGCTTACCACCGGTCTCGCGGCCGAGGTGTACGCCAGCGGCATCGCCGTTAACGCCGTCGGCCCGACCAAAGTCGTCCCCACCCCGGGGACCGTCTTCCACGGTGTGACGAGCGAATCCGACCCCAAGTCGGAAAGCCCGGGCGTCATAGCGATGGCCGCCCTTTGCCTCTGTTCCGCCGACCCCGTTTGCCTGACCGGGCGCATCGTGCACTCGCAGGAGATCCTGGCGGAGCTCGGCGTCGACATTCCCGTGATCGGAGCGTGAGCGATGGATGACAAGGCCGCAGAACAAGGAATTTTCGCCGCCATTGAGTGGCTGAGCGACATCCGCGTTCTCGAAGTGACCACGGGCGTCGCGGCGCCCCTCGTAGGGCGGGTCCTGGCGGAACTGGGCGCCCAGGTCATCAAGCTGGAGTCGCGCGGGAAGCTGGACGTCAACCGGATGCGCATCGCCCGCCCGGAAGACCCAGCCGGTTATCCAGCGCACGAATCATTCCAGCTGCTGCACGAGAGCAACGCCGACAAGCAGAGCATCACCCTCAACCTGAAGTCGCCCGAGGGCAAGGAGGTATTCCTTGACCTCCTCCGTGACACCGACGTGCTGATCCAGAATTTCGCACCGGGCTGGCTCGATCGCATCGGCTTCACCTTCGACCAACTGCTGGAAGAGTGCCCGCGACTCGTCATCCTGTCAGCCACCGGATACGGGCACGTCGGCCCGCTGCGCGCCCAGCGCGCCTACGCGCCGGTCATGACCGCGCTGGCCGGCGTCGAAGGCCTCATCGGGTACGCCGACGGCGAGGTGATGGGCTGCTCCGCGCTCGCACTGGCCGACCTCAACTGCTCCTTCCACGGCGTGTTTCTGATCATGGCAGCGCTAATCGGCCGCCAGGCGAGCGGACGGGGCCAGCATATTGACCTGTCCCAGACCGAGGCGGCCGCCAGCCTCATCGGCGAGGCATTCATCGAGCAGCAGCTCGGCGTCAGCTCTCCCGGGCCCCGTGGCAACTTCGGACCTGACGGAGAGCAGTGGGCGGTACTGGCGGCTGACGGGGAGGATCACTGGGTCGTCGCCAGCGCACCTCACCAGGCGACGGGCTCGATCCCGGCGGGGCCAGCCGACCGCCCCGGTCGGGCCGAGCTGCTGCGACGGCTGCGGGAGCGCGGCCTCGAATGCGCGCCGGTCCTGTCGCCGGCCGAAGTCGCCGTCGATCCCGGTTTCCGCCGCCGAGGCTACCTGCAGTCAGTCCAGCACCCACTGGAGATGATCGGCGAGCTCACGATAACCAGCGTTCCCTGGCACCTGGACGGATTCGTCCCCGCGGTGCGGCAGCCGGCGCCACTGCTCGGCCACGACAATCACGAGTTCTTCGGGCAACGGATGCGACCTGACGCGTACGCCGAGCTTGAGCAGCGAGGGGTGTTCAACTGATGACCACGATGCTGGAGAGGACCCTCACCCTCGAAGTCGGACGGACGAGAGCCGCCGCCTTCGCAGGCAAGCTGATAGCTGACGCGGGCGGGACCGTCATCTGCGCTCAGGACGCCGCCCGGATCAACGGGCTGTCGGCCGCCGCCCGCCTGTACATGGACGGCGGCAAGGACGTGGTCACCTGGGACGACTCGGCCGATGCGATTCTGCTCGAGGAACTGCTTCCGCACGCTGGCCTTTTCCTCACCGACCTGAGCCGCGATGAGCTGGAACGGCGGGGCCTGGACTGGGGCGCCCTGCACCGGATCGCACCATCCCTGACCTACGTCTCCATGACCGCCGTGGGCCGGGATCATGACCCCGGGTCGACCTCGGGCGAACTGTCGATGCAGGCCCTGAGCGGGGTCATGCACATGGTCGGCGATCCCGAGCGGGAGCCACTCGCGCTGCCTTACAGCACCGGCGGGCTGCAGCTCGGCCTGCACGGCGCGGCGGCTGGACTCTGCGCGATGCACAGCAGCCGCATGGCGGGCGAGGGGCATCATGTCGAGATATCGGGAGCCGAAGTCTTGGCTTCCTATGTCCGCATTTACGGCGCGGTCGCCAACTATTACAGCATCCCCCTGCGCCGCGCAGGCAGGCGCGCACCCGGATCAGGGGGGCGGTACCCGTTCGGGATTTTCCCCTGCCGCGACGGCTACGTCGCGATGATCTGCCGCACCGGGCGGGAATGGGACAGCCTGCTCGAGATGATGGGCCATCCCGCCTGGTCAAAGGAAGCGCGCTACCAGGATCTCTACGCCGTCGCGATCGAGTACCCCGACGAGATTGACGCCCTGATCGCCCCCTGGCTGATGACCAAATCCCGCGACGATCTGCTCACCCTCGCGCAGCAGTACGCCGTCCCGGTCGCACCGGTCCGTCACCTGGACGAGGTCATCGCCGATCCGCAGCTGCGCGACTATCGCGGATTCTTCGATGAGCTCACCTTGAGCGACGGCCGGGCCATGCGGGTTCCAGGACGCCCGTGGGCCTCCCCGCCGCGGGTTCTCCACGAGCGGGTTGCGCGTCGCGCTGACAGCATGGCGGCGCCAGGCTTCGGCCGAAGCCCGCGCCAGCGCGCAGCCGGCTCCGGCCGCTACCGTCGGGGCCGGTGACTCCGATGCCTGAGCCGCATGTGCTGCTGGAGAAATCGGGCTCAGTCGCCCGCCTGGTGCTGAACCGGCCGGACAAACGGAACGCCCTGACGTTCGGGGACGCCCAACTGCTGACCGACAAGCTGCATGAGGCCGAGAACGATGACGACGTTAAGGTCATCATCCTCAAAGGGCGTGGCCCGTCCTTCTGCGTCGGGCACGATTTCGACGACGTCGTCGAGCAGTACGGTCTGGACGAACGTGACGAGAACGGCCGCTACGTCAGGCCCAGCGTTCGGAGGCGGTTGCAGATCGACCGCCGGCTGGCCGAGGAGTACATGGCCTTCCAGTACGCCGTCAAGCCGGTGATCGCCCAAGTGCAGGGCGACTGCATCGGCTACGGCATCTACCTGGCCGAGCTGGTTGATCTCGTCGTATGTGCGGACACTGCCCGGTTCAGTCACGCCGAGCAGCGATTGGGACTGGCGGGCAACACCTGGCACCTGAACACCCTGCTCCTTCAGTACGGCCCGAAGAAGACGCGCGAAATGCTGCTGTTCGGCTCGTCCTTCTCCGGCACCGAAGCCGTGAACCTGGGCATGGCCAACATCGCCGTTCCGGAGGAGCAGCTCGAGGCGACGGCCGAGGAATGGGCCGAGCGAGTCGCCAGGAACCCGAAGGACGCTCTCGTCACCGGCAAGGCCATGCACCAGCTGGCGCTGGATTCGCTCGGTGGCACTCAGCAATTCATCCGCGGCTACTTCGGTCACGTCCTCGGCACCAATCTCCGGCTGGAGGACGACGAGTTCAACTTCTTCCGCACCCGTCGTGATCAAGGCACTAAGCAGGCCTACCGCCAGCGGGACGCAGAGGTCGGCGGGTCGGAGCCGCCCTCACCCGGCCCCGAGTCCGCGGGGAGCGCACCATGACCTCATCGAATGACCTATCTGCGTCGGGGGCGGTTCCCGCCTGGGGCCGGGACGTGGTGACTGAGACCGTGCAAGGCGCGGCCATCTCCCGTCTACCGAGACCGGCGGCGCAAGGTCGCCGAACTGCTCCTGGACGCGAGGCGCTGGGGGCAGCGGGTCCACGTGGTCCAAGGCACGCGGCGGATAACGTTCCAGCAGCACGAGCAGGCCGTGGCCAGCGTCGCCGAGTGCTTCCGTCACCAGGGCGTCGGGCCGGGCACCCGGGTAATGCTGCTAGCCCGCAACCGGATGGAACTCGGCATCTCCTTCTGGGCCGCGCAGAGCCTGGGCGCGCTCGTCATTCTGGGCAACCCGTGGTGGAACGGCGCCGACACGGAGTCAATCATCACCCGGACGGCTCCGGTCATGATTCTCGTCGACGAGACCACCAGGGACCGGGTGCCGGACGGGTTCGCCACGGTCGAGATCGAGGCACTCGGCCAGCTCGTCGACGACACTTCCGGGCAGGCCCTCCAGATGCCGGCGGTCGGCGAGGACGAGCCTGCGCTCGTCCTGTTCACGGCCGGAAGTACCGGAACCCCCAAGGGGACGGTGCTTTCCCAGCGCTCGGTCATCAACAACATGCAGAATCTGCTGGGCCGAAGCAAGCGTCTGCCGAGTGAGCTCCCCGACGACCACGCGGGCTCAGTCAGCCTGATGACGGTGCCGCTGTTCCATCTCGCCGGGGTGCAGGTTCTGATCAGCCCGCTGCTCACAGGCGGCCGCCTCGTATACCAGCCGGGCCGCTTCGATCCGGCGGAAGTCCTGCGGCTAATCGAGCAGGAGAAGGTCCAGACCTGGGGTGCGGTTCCGGCGATGGTCGTCCGCGTCACGGAACACGAGGACTTCGCGCGGCGCGACACCGCCAGCCTGCGGTCCATCGGCCTGGGCGGCGCCGCCGCTACCCCCGAATTTCATGCTCGCGTCAAGGCCGCCTTCCCGCGGCTGCGCGGCGGCGGCGCCGCCTCCCTGTACGGCATGACCGAGACGGGCGGGCTGCTGGCTATGGGGACCGCCGAGGAGCTGAAATCTCGACCTGGGTCCGTCGGCCGACTCATGCCCGTCGCCCAGATCAGAATCGCGAATCCGGATGCGAACGGAGCTGGCGAGATCCTCGCCCGCAGCCCGGGCCTGATGAGCGGCTTCCTGCCCGAGGCCGAGTCACCAATTGACGTCGAAGGCTGGCTGCACACCGGTGACCTCGGCCGGGTTGACGACGAGGGGTACCTCTACCTCACCGGGCGGAGCAAGGAGATCATCATCCGCGGCGGCGAGAACATCGCCTGCGCCAGGGTCGAGGAGGCGCTCCTGGCGTTTCCCGGCGTCGCTGAGGTAGCCGCCCTGCCCTTGCCGCACGAGAAGCTTGGCGAGCAAGTCGGCGCGGTCGTCGTCTGCGAACGCGGAACCGCGGTCTCGATCGACCAGCTGCGGACATTTGCCCGGCAGCAGCTGTCCTCAATCCAGGTCCCGTCCAGGTGGTGGATACGGGCAGACCTGCTGCCGACCAGTCCTCAGGGGAAGATCTTGCGGGCGGACGTGCTCAGCGCCTGGCTTGAGCACGGCGATACGGACCTTGTCGACACGCCCGCCGAGGCGGCCGCGCCGTCGGCGCGCACCGCGGCCCAGCCATGATCGCGCCCGGCCTGCTGGCGGACCGGGCCGCGATCGTCACCGGGGCCGGCCGCGGCCTCGGTTTCGCGATCGCGGCGGAACTGGCCGACCAGGGAGCGAGCGTCGTCATCGCGGAGATCGATCCCGCAGCGGGCCCCGCCGCCGCGGCAAAGATCTGCCAACGCGGCGGCAACGCGATCAGCGTGCAGACCGATGTCCGTGACGAGGGCAGTGTCGCTGGCGCCGTCGGTCAGTGCCTGCGGACCTTCGGCCGGGTGGACATCCTCGTCAACAATGCCAGCGTCATCACGCCCGTGTCGATCAGGAAGATGACGGCCGAGGACTGGGCGGCTGTGCTTGATGTGCATCTCAAAGGCGCCTGGCTGACCATGCGCGCGGTGGCCACGCCCATGCGCGAGCGCAGCGGCGGGGCGATCGTGAACATCTCCTCAATCGTGGCCAAGACCGGCGGAGTCGGGCAGGCCCACTATGCGGCGGCCAAGTCAGGGATGATCGGGCTCACCAAGTCAGCGGCCAAAGAATGGGGACGGCACGGCATCCGGGTCAACGCGGTACAGCCAGGCTTGTTCGCCACCGCCAAGGCGCGCACGATGGCATCGTCGGCCTGGCAGAAGCGCATCTCCGAGACGCCGCTGGGTCGGGCGGGGGAACCGCGCGAGCTAGCGTCGGCGGTTCTGTTCCTTGCCAGTGACCTCTCGTCCTTCATTACCGGAGCAGTCCTCGAGGTGACCGGTGGCCGGGACCTCTAGCCGGAAAGCACCTGACGACAGCCGGATCAGCTGCGAGTTTGCCCCGTTGACGGCAGGCCCAGTGGAAGGAAGGCTGACCCCGCCCCGCGGACGCATGGCTGGACCCGGTGATCTTGGCATCTTCGCCGACTCGGGACTCGGCCGGGCCGTCTTCACCCACCTCGGGCCCCGCGGCAATATTCGGACGGTGAACCTGCGGCTGGACTTCACAGAGCACTGTCCCTCGCCTGACAGCCTGGTACTGACCGCCGAGGCGGACGGCGCCGATGGGTACTATCTCTCGGCCGGCGACATCCGCTCCGTCGCCGGCGAACTGGTCGCGCGCGTCAGCGGCCACTTCGTAGCGCTGCCGGGCATCGCGCCCCCGACCGACCACCCGCTCAGCTTGAAAGCGCCCGAACTAGGCCAGGAGTTCGACTCCGCCGTGGACCTGCGCATCGTCCCAACTGGTGGGGGCGGCTGGGCGACCTTCCGGGTCGACCCGATGATCGCTAACCGGCATGGGCTCGCACACGGCGGAGTCCTCCTCAGTGTGCTGCTCCAGGGGCTCACGCGCGCCATGGCGGACAGGACCGGCGTTCCCGCCCCCCGTCTGCTGAGCTGTACAACCGAGTATTACCGGGGTGTCCCCGCCGACGGCCAGCGAGTCCGCCTTGAAGGTGAGATGGACCATGCCGGGCGACGGATCATGGTCGCCTCCGGGCGGTTGTACGCGCATGACGGACGCCTGCTCACCTCTGTCCGAGGCACGTTCGCGCCATTCGGGTAACCCGCTCTGAGCGCCCGCCTTCGGCGCTTGTTCCCTGTTGAATCCCGCAGCGCCCGGCGTAACACGCTCTACACATCCAGCCTATCTGCGCACGATGTGTGTAACACGTGAGTGAAATACTCAGGCCCTTGGTGGCTGGCTGTGCGGATTGGCTCGCAGCTCCTGACGCTGCGGGAGCGGCTACTCAGCGATCCCACGGCGGCGGACGTCACCTGTTGCGCGCCCCGATAAGAATAAATGCTACAACGCCTTGACACTTTGACCGTGGTCGGTAGAGTTTCTGATGACACCGTAAGAAGGGACAGCTTGTGACGAGTCACGTCGGCGACACTCGGTCGTACGTCGAATTCCGGGTTTCGCCGGACCGGTACCGCCACTGGCACATCGCTATCGACGGCCCGGTCGCCACCCTGACCATGGACGTCGACGAGCAGGGCGGCCTGGTGCCCGGGTACGAGCTCAAGCTGAACTCTTACGACCTGGGCGTGGACATCGAGCTCTACGACGCGGTCCAGCGCCTGCGCTTCGAGCACCCCGAGGTCAAGGCCGTGGTGCTGACCAGCGGCAAGGAGAAGATCTTCTGCGCCGGCGCCAACATCCGGATGCTGGCGGCGTCCGAGCACTCGTGGAAGGTGAACTTCTGCAAGTTCACCAACGAGACCCGCAACGGCATCGAGGACGCGACCGACAACTCCGGCCAGACCTACCTCGCCGCCCTCAACGGCACCGCGTCCGGCGGCGGCTACGAACTCGCGCTCGCCTGCGACCAGATCCTGCTCGTCGACGACCGCTCATCAGCCGTCTCGCTGCCCGAGCTTCCGCTGCTCGGCGTGCTCCCCGGTACCGGCGGCCTCACCCGGGTGGTCGACAAGCGCCGCGTCCGCCGCGACCTGGCCGACTACTTCTCCACCAAGGCGGAGGGTCTCGGGGGCAAAAAGGCGGTTGCGTGGAAGCTCGTCGATGAGGCCGTGCCGCGAGTCCGCTGGAAAGAAGCGGTGTCCGAACGGTCCCTGGCCCTGGCGTCCGCCAGCAGCCGTCTCCCCGGCGGCGCGGCGATCGAGCTGACCGAGCTGAACAAGACCCGGACCGACGGTTCGGTCCGCTACCCGCACGTGACGGCTGCCATCGACCGGGACCGGGCGGTCGCCGAGATCACCATCGCCGGGCCGTCATCCGGTGCTCCCGCGTCAATGGAGGAGGCCCGCGCCCGAGGGGCCGCGTTCTGGCCGCTGGCCGCCACCCGCGAGCTCGATGATCTGATCCTCGACCTGCGCACCAACGAGCCCCTGATCGGTACTTGGGTGTTCAAGACGACCGGGGACGCGGCGGCGGTGCTGGCGTATGACGAGCTGCTGCTGGGCGGCTATGACCGTGATTGGCTGGCGCGGGAGATCATCCTGTTCTGGAAGCGGACGCTGAAGCGGTTGGATGTCACGTCCCGATCCCTGATCGCGCTGATCGAGCCGGGCTCCTGCTTCGCCGGCTCGCTGCTCGAGCTCGCGCTGGCGGCCGACCGCTCTTACATGCTGTTCGGGACGTTGGAGGATGTTCCGGATGCAACCCCGGCCGCGGTGACGGTGGGGCCGATGAACCTTGGGCCGCTGCCGATGGGGAACGGGCTGACCCGGCTCGCGACTCGGTTCCTGGGCGACCCGGACGCGCTGGCGGCGGTCGAGAAGGCCGTCGGCGAGCCGCTGGACGCCGAAGAAGCCGACCATCTGGGGCTAGTCACGTTCGCCCCCGACGACATCGACTGGGAGTGAGGAGGTGCGGATCGCGGTCGAGGAGCGGTCGGCCTTCTCCCCGGACGCGTTGACCGGCCTGGAGGCGAACTACCGGTTCGCCGGCCCGGAGACGATCGAGACCAAGATCTTCGGCCGGCTGACCGCCTGGCAGAACTGGATTTTCTACCGCCCGAACGCCTCGGGGCCCGACGGCGCGCTGCGCGCCTACGGCACCGGCAAGCGGGCCGACTTCGACCGGAAGCGGGTCTGATTCATCATGACGAGGCCGGATTACGCGGAGAAGATTCCCAACAATGTCGGGCTGCGGGAGGACCGGCGGCTGCAGCGGGCGCTGGAGTCCTGGCAGCCCAACTTCCTGTCGTGGTGGGAGTCGATGGGGCCGACGCTGCCGACCAGGGACGTGTACCTGCGCACCGCGATCGACGTCCGTGGTGAAGGATGGGCCAGCTTCGGCCACGTGCCGATGATCGACTACCGGTGGGGCGTGTTCCTGGCCGATCGGGACCCGGACCGGCGGATCGCGTTCGGCGCACACAAGGGCGAGCCCGCCTGGCAGAAGGTGCCGGGCGAGTACCGGGCCGAGCTGCAGCGGCTGATCGTGATCCAGGGCGACACCGAGCCCGCCAGCGTCGAGCAGCAGCGCAACCTCGGCGCGACCGCGCCGTCCCTGTACGACCTGCGCAACCTGTTCCAGGTCAACGTCGAGGAGGGCCGCCACCTGTGGGCGATGGTCTACCTGCTGCACGCCTACTTCGGCCGGGAGGGCCGGGAGGAGGCCGAGGAGCTGCTGCACCGCAACTCCGGCAGCGAGGACTCGCCCCGCATCCTCGGCGCGTTCAACGAGGAGACGCCGGACTGGCTCTCGTTCTACATGTTCACCTACTTCACCGACCGGGACGGCAAGTACCAGCTCGGCACGCTGAAGGAGTGCGCCTTCGACCCGCTGAGCCGGACCTGCGAGTTCATGCTCAAGGAAGAGGCGCACCACATGATGGTCGGCACCACCGGGGTCGACCGGGTGGTGGAGCGGACCGCGCAGGTGATGATCGAGCAAGGACACCGACGAGGTGGCCGCCTTCGGCGCGATCGCGCTGGCGATCATCCAGAAGTACATCAACTTCCATTACAGCGTCTCGCTCGACCTGTTCGGCGGCGAGACCTCGACCAACGTCGCCAACTACTACACGGCCGGGCTCAAGGGCCGCTGGCTGGAGGAGCGGCGCAAGGACGACCACCTGCTGACGAGCGACTCGATCATGGTCGACGCGCTGGCCGACGGGGAGATCGCGCAGACCGAGGTCGCCGCGCTGGTCGGCCTCAACACCGACCTGCGGCGCGAGTACATCGCCGACTGCGCGGGCGGGGTCAAGCGGTGGAACCGGATTCTGCAGGAGGCGGGCCTGCCGCAGCGGCTCTACCTGCCGCATATCGCGTTCAACCGGCGGGTCGGCGCGTTCGCCCCGATCGAGGCGTCGCCGACCGGCGAGCGCCTTTCCGCTGGCGAGTGGGCGGCCCGCAAGGGACAATGGCTGCCGACCGACACCGATAAGACGTTCGTGCGATCGCTCATGCAGCCGGTGTACCAGCGCGGGAAGATCGCGTCGTGGGTGGCGCCGCCCCGTAACGGCATCAACGGCCAGCCGTTCGACTACGACTACGTCCATCTGTCCTAAGCCGGACCGCACGCACCTATGAACATGTCTGAATGCGACCTGCTCATCGTCGGAGCGGGTCCGGTCGGCCTGTATGCCTCGTACTACGCGGGATTCCGCGGTTTGCGCACTATGCTGGTCGATTCCCTGCCCGAGCCGGGCGGCCAGATCGCTGCGATGTACCCCGAGAAGCCTATCTACGACATCGCCGGGTTCCCGCTGATCAAGGGGCGCGACCTCGTGGCCAGCCTGGTCGAGCAGGCGGGCCGGTTCAACCCGACCTACCATCTCGGCGATCCCGCCACCACCTTGGCGAGGCGACCGGACGGGACCATCGAGGTCGGCACCGCAGCCGGCGCCGTCATCCGCTGCCGCGCGGTGCTGATCAGCGGCGGCATCGGCACCTTCACCCCCCGCCCACTGCCGTCCGGCGCGGAGTGGGTCGGCCGCGGGCTGTCCTACTTCGTCCCCGATCTGGACGCGCACCGAGGCCAGGACGTCATCATCGTGGGCGGCGGCGACAGCGCCTGCGACTGGGCCCTGTCGCTGGAGCCGATCGCCGCTTCGGTGACGCTGGTCCACCGCCGGGCCGGGTTCCGCGCCCACCAGTACACGGTCGACCAGCTCCGGCTCTCCTCCGTCGAGGTCGTCACCGACGCGGAGATCACCGCGGTCACCGGTGGCGCGCGGCTCGACCAGGTCGAGATCACCAGTACGGCCGACGGCGCCCGCGTCCGGCCCGCGCAGGCCGTGATCGCGGCTCTCGGGTTCACCGCGAACCTCGGGCCGATTCGCGGCTGGGGCCTTGAGATCGCCGCCAACCGGTATATCGCGGTCGACTCCGCCATGGCGACCAGCGTCCCGGGGGTGTTCGCGGCCGGAGACATCACCGACTACCGGGGCAAGGTCCGGCTGATCTCGGTCGGCTTCGGCGAGGCCGCCATCGCCGTGAACAACGCCGCCGTCCTCATCCACCCGGATGAGCAGCTCTTCCCTGGTCACTCGTCGGACGCGGCGCCCGCCATCGTGTCCGCCGCCTAGGAGGCCCTGTTATGCCCTACGTCATCACTGCCGCGTGCATCGACATCACCGACAAGTCATGCATCGAGGAATGCCCGGTCGACTGCATCTACGAGGGCGACCGCAAGCTCTACATCAATCCGGGCGAGTGCATCGACTGCGGTGCGTGCGAGCCAGTGTGCCCGGTCGAGGCGATCAGCCAGGACCGCCGCGTGCCGCCTGGGCAGGAGGAGTTGGCCGCCGACAACGCCCGGTTCTTCCACGAGCCGCTGCGCGGCCGCGGGGACCCGCTAGGCAACGCGGGCGGCTCGGCCGCCGCCGGCGTGATCGGGGTGGACACCGAACTGGTGTCCGCCTGGGAGAAAGGCTGATGCCCGCGCCCACGATCGGCGTCGTCGGCGCCGGGACCATGGGCGCCGGCATCGCGCAGGTCGCGGCTGTCGCGGGCGACCAGGTGCTGCTCGCCGACGCGATCCCGGGGGCCGCCGAGCGGGCGATCGGTCGCATCCGCGATCAGGTCCGTGCGCAGGCCGCCCGGGGCCGCACCGATGCCGACGCGGACGCGCTCAGCCTGCGGGCGGCCGACCTGGCCGACCTCGGAGGCTGCGACGTCGTCGTTGAGGCGGTGGTGGAAGACCTGCCCGCCAAGCGCGCGCTATTCGCGGACCTGGAGCGGGTGGTCAGCGACGGCTGCCTCCTCGCGTCCAATTCCTCGTCCTTCTCGCCTACCGCGATGGCCGCCGGGCTGACACGCCCCGAACGCCTGGTCGGCCTCCATTTCTTCAACCCGGTCCCCGCCATGCGGCTGGCCGAGGTGATCTCCGGGCTGGCCACCGCGCCGGAGACGGCCGACCGGGCGGCCGCGCTCGCCCGGGCCTGGGGGAAGACGGTCGTCCGCTCCGCGGCGACCCCGGGCTTCATCGTGAACCGGATCGCCCGGCCGTTCTACGCCGAGGCCTGGCGGCTGCTGGAGGAGAACGCTGCGCCGGCTGAAGTTATCGACGCCGTGCTGACCGGCGGCGGTAGCTTCCGCATGGGTCCGTTCGCGCTGATGGACCTCATCGGCCACGACGTCAACGAGGCGGTGACTCGCTCGGTCTGGGCCGCCCTCGGCCACGATCCCCGGTTCGCCCCCTCGCTCTGCCAGCGCGCGCTGGTCGAGGCCGGCTGGCTCGGCAAGAAGGCGGGGCGAGGGTGCTTCCCGGCCGCCGGTGCCCCCGACCCGGTCCCCGCGCCGCCTGTTCAGTCGCCTCCTGCGGTGATCGTTCACGGCGAGTCTCCGCTGCTCCCGCTAGTGAAGCGGGCCGGAGTCGACGCCAGCCAGGTCAGCGGCGCGGCCACTCGGGGCGGCCTCCCAGGCTCGGTGGAACTGCCGTCGGGCGCCGCGCTGGTCCTGTGCGACGGGACCGCCGCGGCCGTGCTCGCCACTGCGGCCGCGAGACCGGTGATCGTCGTCGACCGGGTTCTCGACCCCGCCACCGCCAAGGCCGTCGCGGTCGCCGCGTCACCCGGCTGCCCGCGCTCCGCGCTGGTCGAGGCGACCGGCCTGCTGCAAGCGGCTGCGCTGGACGTCTTTGTCATCGGCGACGTACCCGGCCTCATCGTCACCCGCACCGTGGCGATGCTCGCCAACCTCGCCATCGACGCCGTGGCCTGCGATGTCGCCAGCCCTGACGACATCGATAGCGCGATGCGACTCGGTGTCAGCTACCCGCTCGGGCCGTTGGCCTGGGCTCGCCAGTGGGGCGCGCCTGAGGTGCTCGCGATCCTCGACTCCCTTGAGAGCTGGTACCGCGATGGGCGCTACCGGCCCAGCCCGCTGCTGCGCCTGGCCGCCCTGCCGGGCGGAAGCCTGCCGGGCGGGGAGCCGTGACCGTCACCGTCCGCGACGAGGGTCACATCCGCTGGATCGGGCTCGATCGCCCGGCCAAGCGCAACGCCATCGACCAGGCCATGGCCGACGACCTGACCAGCGCGCTGGCGGACGCCCGGCGGCAGCCCTGCGTGCTGATCGTCCACTCCACCACCCCGGGCATCTTCGCCGCCGGCGCCGACATCGCCGAGCTCCGCGACCGTGACGCCGACGCCGCCCTGCAGGCCATCAACGCCAGCTTGTTCGAGCGGCTCGAGGCGCACCGCTGGCCGGTCATCGCCCTCATCGACGGCCCCGCTCTCGGCGGCGGCTGCGAGCTGGCCCTTGCCTGCGACTTCCGCATTATCACCCCGCGCGCCGTCTTCGCCCAGCCCGAGCTGTCGCTCGGCATCCTGGCCGGGGCCGGCGCGAACTGGCGTCTCGCCCAGCTGGCGGGTCTGCCGGTGGCCCGCCGCATGCTCTACGCCGGCGCCCGCCTCAACGCTGCCGCAGCGTTGTCGGCGGGGCTGGCCGACGAGATCTGCGACGACCCCGAGGCCGCAGGCCGCCGCCTGGCCGAGACGATCGCGAAGCGTTCCTGGCGCGCCCTCGAGCTGACCAAGCTCGCGCTGCGCAGCCAGCGCCCAGCGACGACCACCTTCGATGTAGCCGCCCAGGCGCTGCTTTTCGGCACCGAGGACAAGTACCAGCGGATGACCGCATTCCTGGAAAGAAGCAACCCGTAACGCCCTGGAGGACGCCATGACCCCAACGCTGCAGAGCTACAGTCAGGACCGGTGGCAAGACGGCGAAGGAGACCTGGTCCCGCTGGCCGACGCCGCTACCGGCGAGATCGCCGCGATGATCCCCCGCACCGGACCGAGCGCCGCCGCCATGCTCGCCTACGCCCGGGCGATCGGCGGCCCGGCCATCCGTGCGCTGACCTTCACCGATCGCGCCGCCATCCTCAAGGCCCTCGCTCGGCACCTGTCCCGGCACGTCGACGAGCTCGCCGCGTTGTCCGCCCGAGCCGGGGCCACCCGGGCCGACACCGCCGTGGACGTCGACGGCGGCATCGCAACCCTTGCCGTCTACGCGAGCAAAGCGGCCAGGGAGCTCCCGGACGCCCGCCTGCTGCCCGACGGGCCGGTCGAGCCGCTCGGCAAGGGCGGCACCTTCGCCGGGCGGCACATCCTGACTCCCCGCCTCGGGGTCGCGGTGCAAGTCAATGCGTTCAACTTCCCGGTCTGGGGGATGCTGGAGAAGCTCGCCCCCGCGTTCCTGGCCGGCATGCCGACCGTCGTCAAGCCCGCCAGCCAGACCGCCTACCTCACCGAGCTCGCCGTCCGGCGGATGACCGAGTCGGGGCTACTGCCCGAGGGCAGCCTGTCGCTTCTCTGTGCCGGACCGGGCGACCTGCTCGACAATCTCAGCAGCCAGGACACGCTCTCGTTCACCGGGTCCGCCGCGACCGCGCTGGCGTTGCGCACTCACCCGGCCGTCGCCGGGCGGGCGGTCGCGTTCAACGCCGAGGCCGACTCCCTCAACTGCTCCATCCTCGGCCCCGACGCCGCACCTGGCGACCCCGAGTTCGACCTCTACGTCAGCCAGCTAGTCACAGAGATGACCGTCAAGGCCGGGCAGAAGTGCACCGCGATCCGCCGTGCCCTCGTCCCCGCGCACCTCGCCGACGCGGTCGCCGGCGCCGTCTCCGCCAGGCTCGCGACCGTCGTCATCGGCGACCCCAGGGACGCCGCCACCACCATGGGCCCCCTCGCGAGCCTGGCACAGCGGGAGGAGGTCCTCGCCGCGGTTGGCAAACTCGCGGCTGATGCGCGCATCGTCCACGGCGATCCTCGCGTGGTCGAGAGCGGTGCCGCCGACCCCGTCCGGGGCGCGTTCGTGTCGCCGGTCCTGCTGCGCGCCGAACACGGCTCCGGCGCGGCCGCGCACCAAGTAGAGGCGTTCGGCCCCGTCGCCACGATCATTCCGTACGAGGGCGAGGACGAGGCGATCAGCCTTGCCGCCCGGGGCGAAGGCAGCCTGGCCGGGTCGATCGTCACCCGCGACCCGGACCTTGCGGCCCGGCTCATTATCGGACTCGCCCCGTGGCATGGCCGCTTGCTCATACTCAACCGTGACGACGCCGCCGAGTCCACCGGCCACGGGATCGCGATGCCGCAGCTCATGCACGGCGGCCCCGGCCGAGCCGGCGGCGGCGGCGAGCTCGGCGGCCTCCGCGCACTACACCACTACCTCCAGCGCACCGCCGTCCAAGGCCACCCCGAGACGCTCGCCAACCTCTGAGAACGCTCAGCTGCTGATCGAGTCGTCTGCCGAGGCAGGGCCAGGTAAGTGATCCTCTGGCGAGCCGAACGTCTGCACGCCATGCACTCGGATTTTGTCTGAGGCGGTCGGAGAAGGTCTGGTTTCCGCAGGTCAGAGTGGAGCATCAGGTCTAGGTCGTGTCACTGGGTCTGCCCAGGGTCTGTCATCGTGGTCACTATTTGAGTCACTGGCTCGGGCCTCTGGATCGAAGGGAATCCCAGCATGGCCATCAGCGATACGGATTCCGAGGTGACGCTGACGATCGGCCGGAGGATCGTCGTCGCCGCGGGCCGCAGCCCGGGCGACAGTACGCGGATCTTCTCTAGGTACCCCGCGGTCACGGCCGCGCCAGGTCGTCGGGTGAATGGCGGTATGGATGTGCTAGCTGAGTAGTTGCTCGACGTGGGCGCCGACGGTCTCGTAGGTCGCCGCAGCGCGCTGGTCGAGGCGCAGCCAGCCAGTCGGGGGAGCGTGCGGTCTCCCGGTCAGACCTCGGGCCACGCAACCTCCGGCGGGGTCTGCTCCAGCGGCGGGAGCTTCACCCCGGCGCCATCACTGCGCCGCCGCTGTTCCGAGACCACCCAGACCCAGATCGGCACCTTGGCTCCCTGTTTGGCTCCATCGTGGATCCGCAATGCAAACTAGCTGGTCAGGGGCAGGTGCTCTGATGACCCGCTGCTAATTGGCAGGGAGTCACAGCAAATCGCGAAATATGCCCCTGACCTGGAGGAACTACCTTGCGCTACGGCAACGGCAAGTCGGTGGAGACGCGACGATGGAATCGGCTTGCGCGCCGACACAGGCTTTGACCTGGGAAAACAGTGAAGTGCGCCCGGCAGGATTCGAACCCGCGACCCGCTGCTTAGAAGGCACCGTCGAAGCATCGCGGAATGTCGCCCGGTGTCGCTCAATGAGCGATCTAGCTGCGCAGATTCGGGCTGGTTGTGGCCTGGCGTCGCCTGGAGGCTGCGGCCGTTGGCTCCCAGTATGGCTCCCAGGTCTTTCCGGCTCTGTCGTGTTCGAATGAGCAAAAATGCTTAGGCCGGGCCGCACGTGCGCGGAGCACCGGGCGGGGCATGCCGTCTCCGGCCTGCCAGGTGGCGAGTGTCGCCAGTGCGTATCAGGGGGTCGCTGCGCCCTCCGGCGAGTCGGTCGTCTCCGCCGGCGGGCGCCAGAACGCGGCCAGCAGGCCGGCCGTGCTCGCCAAGGCCACTCCGAGGGCGACGCCGGCTCTCGCCCACCCGGTGACCCCGATGCCCGCGGCGGCGTCGACCGACCAGCGCCCGGGTCCCAAAGCCGCGAGCGCCAGCGAGATCACGGCCAGCACCAGGACGTACTCGTAGCCGTCCTTGAAGACGAAGAACCCGTTACGGCGGTGGGCGAGCAGGCCCGCGATCAGCATCACCGAGATAACCGCCGCGCAGGCCAGCGACGTGAGGAGACCCGCCATCAACAGAAGCCCGGCGCCGATCTCAGTGAGCACGCTCATCCACGCCTGCAGCCGGCCGTGCCGCAGGCCTAGTCCGCTGAACCAGCGGGCAGTGCCCTCGATGCGGCCGCCGCCCCGCCAGTGGTTGAGCCCGTGGACGAGCATCGTGACGCCCACCGCCCAGCGTACGAGCAGCAACGCCAGGATCCCGGCGCCGCTCATGCCGTCTTCCTCGCTGCGCGTACGCTCGCGAGCCGCACCCGCACCGACCGGCTAGACATGAAGAATGAGGGCGTCGCCCTGGCCGCCGCCGCCGCACAGCGCGGCCGCGCCGGTCCCGCCGCCCCGTCGCCGTAGCTCGAGCGCCAGGGTGAGGACCAGACGGGCGCCGCTCATGCCGACCGGGTGGCCGAGGGCGATGGCGCCCCCGTTGACGTTGACCCGGTCCGGCGGGACTCCGAGGTTGCGCGTCGAGGCGAGGGCGACCCCGGCGAAGGCCTCGTTGATCTCGATCAGGTCTAGGTCGCCGATGCCCGCGGTTTCGTAACGGAGCGCGTCCCTGATCGCGTTGGCCGGCTGGAGCAGCAGCGAGGGTTCCGGGCCGGCGACGGTGCCGTAGCCGCCGATTTCGGCCAGCCACGGCAACCCCAGCCGCTCGGCCTCGTCCCTGTCCATGACCACTACGGCGCAACCGCCGTCGGACAGCTGGGACGCCGAGCCCGCGGTGATCGTGCCATCGGGACTGAAGGCGGCGGGCAGCCGGGCGAGCCGCTCGGCCGTGGTCCCGGGGCGAATGCCCTCGTCCTGCTCGACGATGCTCCCGCCGTCGCGGCCGGTCTTGGACACTGGCGTGATCTCCTCGCCGAGCCGTCCTTCCTTGACCGCCGCGACCGCGCGGGCGTGCGACTCGGCCGCGAACTCGTCCTGATCCCGGCGGGTGATCCCGCCCAGCCTGGCCAGGTACCGGTCGGTCGCGGCGCCCATCGGGAGGCCGTCGAACCCGCAGACGAGCGCGTCGCTGTCGAGGGCGTCCTCGACCGGCGCGCCGCCGCCGTAGCGGAGACCGTTCCTTGTGTCGCGCAGCAGGTAGGGCGCGTTCGACATGGACTCCATGCCCCCGGCGACGACGACCTGGCTGTAGCCAAGGGTGATCTGCCACGCCGCCTGCGCGATCGCGGCCAGCCCGGACAGGCACAGCTTGTTGATCGTGGTCGCGGGGACGCTCATCGGGACGCCGCCGCGGGCCGCCGCCAGCCGGGCCGGGTTGGGCCCCGCGCCCGCCTGGACGACGTTGCCCATCACAACCGCGTCGACCTGGCCGCCGGCGATCCCGGCCCGCGCCAGGGCGGCCTCGATCGCGATCCCGCCGAGAGCCGGCGCGGGCCGCGCCGCCAGGGAACCGAGAAGCTTGCCGATGGGGGTGCGGGCTCCGGCGACGATCACGGGCTGCGGCATGGTGGTGCCTCTCCTTATTCAAAGATCAAGAGCAGATTGGTCCGAACGGTCGCGGCTGCCTCTGGCAAGGTCAGCCAGGACCGCGCAGCAGCTGGCGGGCCGCGACGCCCGGGGCATCTCATTGACATCCAGGCTAATCATGCGCATGATAAGGCGCAATAGGGCGACCGGTGAACCATCCGGACGAGATCCGGACGGCTGTCGGGCCGGTCAGGGCCCTCGGTCGTCATGGTGCACACGAGAGAAGGTCCGCATGTCCGTTTCCCCGGCTCAATCGCAGCCCAGACCGATTCGCCGAGCGCGATCTCGGCCGCTGATCATCGGCGTCCTCGTCGCCGGAGTCGCTCTCCTGGCGGCGTGCAGCAGCAGCGGTACCAGCGCCGACCCTCCCGCCGCCGCCCAGACAGCTGGGTCGGCCTCCACAACCTCGTGCATGAATGCGGCCGATGCCTACCTCAAGCCGTACCAGCAGCTCGCGGCGACGCTGCCTGCCTCGTACACTGCGCTGGCCGCCAAGCCGGTCGCCGGCGGGAGCATCGTCCACCTCATCGGCCCGTTGCCGACCGAGATTCCGCTCTCCCAGGCCCAGCAAGCGGCGGCTCAGGTGATCGGGTGGAAGTTCACCGCGCTGAGCTTCAATGGCACCGTTGAGGATCTTGACGCCAAGTTCGAAGCAGCCGTCGCCATGAAGCCGACGATGATTACCCTGTCAGGATTCCCGCTGGCGACGATCGCGAAGCCGGTGGCGGACGCGAAGAAGGCGGGCGTCGTGGTCGTGCTGGCCGACGTAGCGGATGAGCCCACCGGCTATCCCGGCTTTGCGGCCGTGGTCGAGGGCGGCTCAGTTTACGACAAGGTCGGCGAGCTCAACGCCTACGAGTTCATGCACGACTCAGACTGCCGCGGCAACGTGGCTATCTTCAGCCTCCCGTACCCGATCCTGACCGTCGGGACGAACGCGTTCACCGCGACGGTTCAGCAGCACTGCCCCGCCTGCAAGGTGAGCACCAGCGAACTTCAGGTCACCGATGTCGGCACGTCGGCCGCCACCAGCGCGATCATCACGAAGCTGCAGTCCGACCCGGCGACGACGTATGTGTACGGCGTGATCGGGAACGTTGTCACCGGCCTGACCGCGGCCCTGAGCCAATCCGGCCTGACGGGGATCTCGGTCTTCGGCGCCGACCCGGACAACGACGCCATTGCCGCGATCCGGAACGGCACCAACAAGTGGTGGGTGCAGTACGGCGCCCAGCTCAATGGCTGGTCCATGATCGACGCCGGGCTGCGCGCAATGCAAACGCACAAGCCGGTTGCCGACAACCCGGACTACCCGCTGGGGTTGCTGACGAAGGAGAGCACTCCCGCGGGGACGTCCCTGCCGGTCGTTCCGGCGAATTACGAGCAGGACTACGAGGCGCTGTGGCACGTTTCGGGATGACCACCCGCCGCACCCGGTAAGGCGGCGGCCGGGAGACGCGAATCGTGCGCGAGAGGATAGGTTGGCATGAGCGAACAAATGGTGCAGCGGGGCCTAGACAAACTCTCGCAGATGCGCGGACCGGCCGCCGCCGAGGCGATCAAGGCCGTGATCGACGACGGCGGCTTCGGATCGGACTTCGGGGCGCTCGCAGCCGAGTTCGCATTCGCCCGCGTCTGGGATCGGCCAGGGCTGGAGGCGAGGTATCGCAGCCTGGTGACCATCGCGGTCCTCGCCACCCAGGGGCGGATGGGCGAGTTGCGCAACCACATCGAAGTCGGCCTGAACCACGGGCTGCTAGCGGGCGAGCTTGAAGAGGCGTTCATGCAGATCGCGGCCTACGCCGGCCTGCCCGCCGGCTGGTCCGCCCTGCGTGTCGCCCAGGAGGTCATGGCCGGGCGGGAGCCGACTGCGGACCGTGAGTGACGACCCGCACGGAACGGCGTCCTCTTGTAAATATCGTTATCATAGTTACTATGAATGTCAGCCAAGGCGAACCGCTCGAGCCGCAGCGCGACGTCCGTCCGGCGCGACCTGGATCAGAGGATAAGGACTGCTCTGTGGACGTACGACGAGGATTCTTCATCGATGGCGAGTTCATCCCGCGTGCGGTTTCCGGCCGCTTTCTCGAGCTGATCTCGCCCAGTACCGAAGAGGTCACCTTCCAGGTTCCCGAGGCGGGGGAGTCGGAGATCGACTCGGCCATCGCCGCTGCCCGCCGCGCATTCGATGAGGGCCCATGGCCGCGGATGACGACCAAGGAGCGCGCGGAGGTGATCACGGCCGCGTGCGACGCCATGGAATCCAAGGTCGAGACGGCAGCCCGGATCCAGGCCGACGAGATGGGCGGTCCGGTGACGCTGGGCCGGATGACCGCCCGCAGCGCGATCGACGTCGTTCGCTCGATGGCCGCCGAAGTCATCGGATATGACGAGATCGACGCGCGGACCGGCCAGTGGGAGTACGAGATGCGCTCGTCGCCGTACGGTGTCGTCGCCGCCATCTCGCCCTGGAACGGCCCGTTCGCCGCGACCGTGATGAAGGGCGCCACCGCTCTGCTCGCGGGGTGCACGGTGGTGGACAAACCGCCGCTGGAGGCCCCTTTGAGCAGCCTGCTGTTCGCCGAGGCGCTGAGCGAGGCAGGCCTGCCGACGGGCGCTTTCAACCTCGTCGGGGGAGACGGGAAGCTCGGAGAGCGCCT
The DNA here is from genome assembly GCA_963836195.1 of uncultured Actinomycetota bacterium. Lineage (GTDB taxonomy): Bacteria > Actinomycetota > Actinomycetes > Streptosporangiales > Streptosporangiaceae > Trebonia. The sequence goes on from CAWIIX010000017.1 coordinate 40,288, forward strand.
GGTCTCGAGCTCGGGCGTCGACATGATCTCCTTCACCGGAGGGACCGCCGTCGGCAAGTCCATCGGGCGCATCGCCGGCGAGCAGCTAAAGCGGGTCGTTCTCGAACTGGGCGGCAAGTCGGCGGCGGTCGTGCTCCCCGACGGAAGCCTTGAGTCCGCGGTGCGGGCAGTCGCCAGCGGAGTGTTCTTCAACACCGGCCAGGTATGCAGCAGCCTCACCCGGCTGCTGGTTCCCGAAGGCATGGCCGACGAGGCCGTGGATCGGCTGGTGCACTTCGCCGCCGGGCTGCGCCTGGGCGACCCGCACGAAGAGACGACCCAACTGGGCCCCCTGGCCACGCGAAGGCAGTTCGAGCGCGTCAGCGGCTACGTCCGCCTGGGTATCGAGGAGGGCGCTCGGCTGGCGGCTGGGGGCAGCCGACCGCAGCCGTTCGAGCGGGGTTGGTACTTCAGCCCGACCGTCTTCGCCGGCGTGCGCAACTCGATGCGGCTTGCTCAGGAGGAGATCTTCGGCCCGGTCGCCTCGGTGCTGACCTATCGCGACGAGGACGACGCCGCCGCCCAGGCCAACGATTCGGTCTACGGCCTCAACAGCGCGGTGTTCTCGGCCGACGAGGAACGAGCCGTGACCTTCGCGGACCGGCTGCGCACCGGAGCGGTCACCATCAACGGCTTCGCCCAGAACTTCAGCGCTCCGCGCCACCACATCAAGGACTCCGGCACTGGAGTACGCACCGGACGCGAGGGCTACGAGGCGCACCGGCTGCAGAAGCTCTACAACCTGCGGCCGGCCGCCACGGCGATGCAGAACCTGAAGGTCGTCAGTTGACCGGCTCCGATAAGGCGCGCAGCCGTTGCTTTGCGAGCGTCGTCGACGAGCTGGAAGCACGGGTGCGGATCGAGGACGCGCTCTTCCGGCACAGCCGCGGCATCGACAGAAACGACCCGGTGATCCGCGGCTCGGCTTACCACGACGACGCCACCGTAGACGCGGGGGCCGGCCCCCAGCCGGTAGCGGACCTGCTGGCCGTTCGCGGCAGGGAGCACGAGCACACGCGTCACACCGCCCATTCCGTGACCAACGTCCTGATCGAGTTCATCTCCGCTCGGGTCGCGTTCGTGGAGAGCCACGTGCTGGCGTGCGAGCTGGAAGATGCGGATTACGACTATTCCTGGCGAGGTTTCGAGCCCGGCGCCGCCGGCGCCCGCATCCTCAGCTGGGGCCGCTACCTGGATGTCTTCGAACTCCGCGACGGGGACTGGCGGATCCGCCAGCGCGCGGTCGTCTACGGAGACATGTCGTTCGGCGCGCTTGAGTCCGCGCCCGCCCTGCCGGAGCGCTTCCTGCATCAGCGGCACGGCCCAGGCGACCCAATCGATAAGTGCGTGAGCAAGCCCGCGAGGTAGCGAGCGAGCTCGAGGACCACGCCTGACCACAACCGGGCCGGACCGGGCCCCGTTGACCCGATAAGGATAGTGCCCTAGTGACCGACCAGGAATTGTTCGGCCCCGCACGACGCCCGGCCCGGCCGGCCCGCGCCCGCAAGGCGGCGGTCGCCATCGCGCAGTCGATCGTTGACGAGATCACCGACCGGGGCCACCCGCCCGGAACCAAGTTGCCGGCCGAGCACGAAATGGTCAGCCGGTTTGGCGTGGGTCGCGCGACGCTGCGCGAGTCGCTGCGTTTCCTGGAGCTCAACGGCATCATCATGCTCAAGCCGGGCCCGAGCGGCGGTCCGATCGTCATGGCCCCGGATGCCCGGAACCTGGCCGGGATTCTCGGCCTGTTCCTCCAGCTCCACCCGACCCCGTTCAGCGTGGTCGTGGAGGCGCGCGAGATCCTCGAGCCGATCACGGCGCGGATGGCGGCGGGGCGGGTCGGCGAGGAGACCCTGCGCGTCCTTCAGTCGAGCATCGAGGGCATGGTTCGCTACATCGATGACGAGGAGGCGTTCTTGATCGAGAACGAGCGGTTCCACGAGGCCGTCGCCACCGCGTCTGGCAATACTCTGTTCTCGCTGCTCATCTCGTCCATGCACCTCATCACCGACGGCCTGCAAATCGGCGTCACGTACCCGCTGAAGAGACGCCGCGCGGTGCTGAAAGCGCACGAGGCGATCTACGACGCGATCGCCGCCGGCGACCAGAATTCCGCCGAGGAGTCCATGCGTCAGCACATGGCCGAATTCCGCCGCTACGTTGAACGCAACTTCGCGGCCGTGTACGAGAAGCGGTTGCGCTGGAGCGACGTCGCACCATGACCGACCCGCGGCCACCGGCCGCGCGCGGGCAACGCGGTCAGGTGAGTCGGCTTCCCCATCGGACGGGAGCCTTGAGTGCGTCCGGGTGGGTTTTGGTGGCGTACCGCTCGTACTTGCGGTCGTGGTCGAGCATGGCCTGGTAGGCGGCGTCGGGGTCGTGGTCCCTGAGCGCCTGCAGTATCTGCTCGTGGCGCACGATGACGGCCTTGCGTTCGCGGGCAGGGAACGCAGTCCACGGGACGCTGCCGTCGGCGATCCAGTGCAGCGAGGACATGACCAGCAGGAAGACGTGGTTGCCGGACGCCTCGACGATGAGCCGGTGGAACTGATGGTGCTGTTCGGCGAATAGCTCGGGCCGGTCGAGGGTGGCGCGCATCTGATCGCACTCGTCTTGCAGGACCGCGAGCTGGGCGTCGGTGATCCGTTCCGCGGCCTGGGCGGCGAGGACGGGTTCGAGAGTGACGCGGGCGCTGAGGATGTCGGCGTAGGGGGTGTGGTCCATCTCCAGCAGAAGCGCCAGAGTGCTGGCGAGCTGGCGGTCGGACGGGGAGGCGACGACCGGGCCGCCCTTGGGGCCGGGCCGGAGCGTGATAACGCCCTGCAGCTCCAGGAAGCGAAGGGCCTCGCGCAGCGTTCCGCGGCCGACCCCGAACTCGGCCAGCATTTCCCGCTCGGGTGGCAGCTTGGCCCCGGGCTTGAGATCATCGGCCGCGATCTGGTGGACGATGCGCTCGGCCAGGATCATCGCGATCTTCTTCGGCCGGTCGACTCCGTCGGGACGGGGCTCGAGCTCGGAGGCGCCCTCAGCCATCTGATGCCGCGATCGATCGGCCGTCGGCCTGTGACAGCGGCACCGGTGCCTCCCTTGTCCCGTTCACGCACGCCGGGCCGCGAACCGTACCTTGCTACTAAAATATTCATACGCATAGTACACCGCGCGCGGCTCAGGCTCGCGGAGGACGCAAGGACCGGGCGGGGCCGGAGACGCTCACCGTGAGCCAGGCGGCTCCGCGATGACCGCCAGCATCGCGGCGAGCTGGGTCTCGAGCTGTTCGGGGGGGATCGCGACCAGGCCTGGGGTGCCGATCACCTTGCGCATCATCCAGATCCCCATCACCACCGACAGGAGTATCTCGCCCCGCTCCTGCGCGAGATCGCCGGGCAGCAGGCGGGCGAGCCGTGCGACCACGTGACGCAGCATCGCCGCGCGGACAATCTCGGCTGCCCGCGGATTATGGGCGGATAGCAAGGTCAGCTGGAACGGGTTCTCGGCGTCGGCCGCCGGGGCCGACCGGGCCACCAGCGCCTCCACGGTACGGCGGACGAGATCCTCCGGAGTCTCGGGCACGACAGACGGCGGCGCCAGCACCACCTCCACCACTTCCTCGAACAGGCCCTCTTTGGAACCGAAGTAGCGATTAACGAGCATGGCCGTCACCCCGGCATCGGCCGCGATCTCGCGCACGCCGACGCCGTCGTATCCCCGCTGGCAGAAGGCCGCGACTGCGGCGTCGAGGATTGCCTGGCGGGTTGACGCGGCGTTGCGGCGACGGGGCTCAGGCCCGGAGGGCGTAGTCACCGGGCAAGTGTAGACAGCGCCGCAGACAAGATCTACAGTCGTAGACCCAAATGGTCTACAGTCGTAGACTTAGTTCTTGACCGTGAACAATTCATCATTATGATGATCATAGTTAGTATGAGTAATGCCAAGATCGGGGCCCAGGGCCCGATGGCGGTTCCACGCCCTTCGGAGGTTTCCATGTCACAGGTCGTCGAAGCAGCCCGGGTTCCGTGGCGGATCTCGTCGGACACGCACGTCGTCGAACCACCCGATCTGTTCGAAAGCAGGATGAGCGCCCGGTACCGGGAGTACGCGCCCCGCCTGGAGTTCGTGGACGGCGTCGAGATGTGGGTCGCGGACGAGAAGCCCGGGCTTCCGGCCTTCGTTGCCTCCCGAGCCGGCGACCGGTTCGAGCCCGCCGAGTCCCGGCCCCGGCGGGCCATGCCCTCCACCTACAGCGGTGCCACCTTCGCCGACGACGTCCGCCGAGGCGGATACGACCCGGACATCTGGCTGAAAGACAACTACACCGACGGGGTGTTCGGCGGTGTCGTCTTTGCCAGCCTGACCATGATCTTCTACCGGATGGTGCCGCAGACCGAGGTGCTCAACGACATCCTGCGGGCCTACAACGACTGGGTTCTCGACTTCTGCTCTTACGACCCCGATCGCATCAAGCCGATGTCGATGCTGAACCTCGACGACATCGACTGGGCCATCCGCGAGATGACGCGGACCCGCGCGCGGGGCGCGATCGGGGCGATCGTCCCGGTCCGTGACCTGCATGGCTACGACGCGGAGCGATACGAGAGGCTCTGGTCCGCGGCTGAGCACCTCGACCTGCCGCTCGCGATGCACGTGGCGACGGAGCGTACCAATCAGCCCTTCCACTTCACCCACGGCGGAAAGCAGCCGCATATCGCCGGACAGTACACGCCGCCGGAGATGCTGAACGTACCGGATATGGCGATGCGCACCACGCTGGCCGAGATGACAATGTCCGGCGTCTTCGCCCGTCATCCCCGGCTCAAGCTCGTCTCGGTGGAGCATGAGGCGTCCTGGCTGCCGTACTTCATGGAGCGGATGGACTGGCACTACCGGTACAACCTGCGGACCAGCGACCACGGCTACCGGTACCCCGATGGCGCGCTGCCGAGCGACTACATCCGGCAGAACGTGATGATGTCGTTCACCGAGGACACGCCGCTGATGAGGCTGCGCGACATCATCGGCGTCGACCGCCTCATGTGGGGCAGCGACTACCCGCACGCGGAGAGCACCTTCCCCCGCAGCGACGCGCTGCTCGCGGCTGCCTTCACCGGCGTCCCCGGCGAGGAGCAGGCCCTGATGGTGCGGGGCAACTGCGCGCGCTTCTACGGCTTCGACGCCGCCGCCATGGAGAAGAAGGCCGCCGCGATCGGCGCCTGAGGGCGTCGCGACCCCACCGCCAGGTGGAACTGCGGATTCCCGCATCGGATTCGTCATCGTCAGAGGGAGTGCTCACCATGCACGTCGGATTCATCGGGCTAGGCAACATGGGCCTGGGGATGGCCCGCAACGTCGTCAAGGCGGGATACAGCACCACCGTGCGCGACCTGCGCCCGGAGGCCGTCGACATCCTCGCCGGAGACGGCGCGACCGTTGCCGCCAACGCCGCCGCTGCCGCCGATGGAGCCGATCTCATCTGCGTTGCGGTCTTTGACGAGGACCAGCTGCGAGCGACCGTGCTGGGCGATGGCGACGAGCCAGGGGTGCTGGTCACGGCCCGACCGGGCGCGGTGGTGGCCATCCACAGCACGGTCTCGCCGGGCATCATCGCCGAACTGGCCGAACGGGCGAGCGGGCGCGGTGTCCACATCCTGGACGTGGCGATGAGCGGCGGCGGCGACCTCGCCGCCAACGCCGGGACGCTGACCTTCATGGTCGGCGGGGACGCCGAGGCCTGCGAACGGGTTCGCCCCGTCTTCGAGACGATGGCCTCCACGATCTTCTACGTCGGGTCCCAGGGCGCCGGAATGAGCGCCAAGATCATCAGTAACTTCCTCCTCGACGGCAACGTGACCCTGGTCCGGGAGGCGATCCGGCTCGCAGCGAGCGCGGGAATCGAAGAGTCCCGGATCCTCGAGATCATCGCCAGCAACCGGATGGGCTCAAGCTGGGTGAGCAACAGCTGGGATCAGATCCGGGCGCACGAAGACAGCTCGTGGAACGGGAAGCAGGGTGTGGTCGACATGTACCACAAGGACCTTCGGCTCGCCCTCGACCTGGCCGTCGCCAACGGCGTCGAGACACCGACCCTGCAGTACATCGTGGCCGAGGTCAGTCCAACCGTGGGGGAGAACGGCCTGACCCGATGAACACCGCCGGCGGGCCGGTTTCGCCGCGGCGGGTCGAGCTCGGGTTGTTCCTGCCGATTGTGCAGCCGATCAACCGGCAGCCCTGGGAGGACGCCGCCGGTCCGGCGGTGGTGCTCGACATCGCCCGCCACGCCGAGTCCGTGGGGCTGGACTTCGTCACCGTGCAAGACCACGGGGCGATCGCCGCGCCCGAGCTCCCCTCCTACGGGAGCGCCCGGTTCTACGACCCGATGGTCCTGCTCGGCTTTCTGGCAGCGGGAACCGAGCGTCTGAGGCTGGCCACGCACGTGATCCAGCTGCACCTGCGCAGCCCGCTGGTGACCGCCAAGGCCCTGGCAACGGCCGACGTCGTATCGGGCGGTCGCCTGATCGCCGGCTTCGGCGTCGGCAGCCGGGATTACGAGGCCAGAGCGGCCAGGGTCCCGTTCGATCGGCGCGGCTCGGTCGCCGACGACTATCTCCGGGCGATCATCGCGCTCTGGAGCGGCGAGCCCACCACCTATCACGGGCCGTGGGCGGACTTCGACGACCTGATTTGCGCGCCCGCCCCGGCCCAGCGGCCGCGGCCGCCCCTGTGGATCGGCGGGAACCGGCCGGTCGGGCTGCGGCGCGCCCTCCGGCTGGCCGATGCCTGGGTGCCGTGGAATGTGACCCCGGCGCACGTTCAGTCCACCCTGCGCGCGGTCAGCGACGGCGACGGCCTGGTCGCCCCAGACGACTTCCGGATCGTAGTCTCATGGGCGCCGCTCGCCGGGCGCGGCCCTCGCGGGGAGCCGCCGCCGCCTTACAGAAAGCCCGGCCCCGCTGAGATTGCCCGCTGCGTGGACGAGCTGAGCCACTGGCTGCAGGCCGGGGCGACCGATTTCGTCCTCGATCTGCCCGCGCCGAGCCGCCGGAGCCTGATCGAGTCTCTCGACTGGATCGGTTCGGAACTCGCGCCGGCCGCCGGGCTGACCAGAACATGAGCGACGGCGCGGGTTCGCAGGCCGGACCGCCGCTCCCCCCGGCGGGCGAGGCCGGGCAGCCCGCACTGATCATCGACGGCCCGGGTTGCTTCGACGAGTGGGACACCCTGGCGCTCGCCCGGCTGCCGGTGACAGATCCTCTCCGTCAGGCGATGCGGTGGATGCGCGGCCACGCAGGCCGAGCTTGACGCTCAAGCTGTTCTGACGCATTATGATAATCATACGCATAATAAGGACGTCCGCTTGAACCCTCACCTGGAGGAAATGAATGCCCGCGAAGGTCATCGACGTCCACGGCCATATCGTCGCGCCGTCTGAGCTCTACAGCTATCGCGAGTTCCTGATCGGGACGCGGGGTCACTACGGCCGCCGGCTGAAGGGCTTCTCCGATGCGCGCGAGAGCATGAGCCACGGTCGGACGGGAGTCATCCCGCCCGAGGATCTCAGGCACTTCGCCGAGGAGCACATTTCCTGGCTGGACCGGGTGGGCACGGACGTTCAGCTCGTCTCGGCCCGCCCCTACAGCCTCATGCACTCGGAGAAGCCGGGCCGGATCGTGCACTGGTGGGCGCAGGCGGTGAACGACGCGATCGCCACCCAGGTCGAGTTCTTCCCGAACCGGCTGCAGGGCGTGGCCAACCTCCCCCAGGTCTGGGGCGAGCCCGTCAGCGTGACCTTCGACGAGCTCGCCCGCTGCGTCGAGGAACTCGGCTTCGTCGGCGTCCTGGTGAATCCGGATCCCAGTGAGGGACGTGGCACCATGGATGTCCCCGGGCTGGGCGACGAGTACTGGTACCCGCTCTACGAGAAGCTCGTCGCCTATCAGGTGCCGATGCTGATCCACTCCTGCGGCTGCGTGTCGCTGCGCGAGAACCAGAGCCTGCACTTCATCAACGAAGAGAGCGTCGCCGTGATGTCGCTCGTTCAGTCCGACGTCTTCGACGTCTTTCCCGACCTCAAGGTGGTCGTCCCGCACGGCGGGGGCGCGATTCCGTACCAGGTCGGCCGGTTCAGCGGGACGTACTGGGCGAGGGCCGGGAGACGTCCTTCACCGAGGCAATCAGGCAGCTCTACTACGACACCGCGCTCTACACGCCGGAGGCGCTCGCGCTCCTGCTCGGCGTCGTCGGGCCGGAGCGCGCGCTGCTGGGCACGGAGCGCCCTGGTGACGGCTCGCATCAGCGCAACGCCTCCTGGGCCGACGACATCGCGGCGGTCGTGCGCTCCCTGCCGGGCCTGACGGATAAGGATCTCGACCGCGTCCTCGGCGACACCGCGCTCACGATCTTCCCGCGCCTGGCGGCCAAACTGCACCGGGCCGGCGCAGCGTCGTGACCGCCGACCTCGCGGCCCTCACCGCGACCGATCAGCGGGCCCTGCTCGCGATGGTGGACGACTTCGCCCGGCGCACGGTCGCCCCGCTCGTGCGCGACTACGACGCGGCCGAGCAACTGCCGCCCGGGCTGCTGGCGCAGATGGCCGAGCTCGGCCTCTTCGGCGGCATCGTGCCGGTGGAGTTGGGCGGGGCCGGTCTGGACTACCTGACGTTCTCGCGCGTCATCGAGCGGATTTCCCGCGTCGATCACTGCCTGGGCGTGCTCATGAGCATGCCGTCCGCCCTCGTGGGCGGCGTCGTGCTTGCCTACGGCACGCCCGAGCAGAAGGAGCGCTGGCTGCGACCGCTGGCCGAGGGGAAGATCTTCGGCGGCGCCGGAGTCACCGAGCCGCGCTCGGGCAGCGACGTGGGCGGGACCGAGACTCGCTACCGTCGCGAGGGCGACGGGTTCGTGCTCAACGGCGCCAAGAGCTGGATCACCAACCTCGACCTGGCTTCGTTCTTCGTCACGTTCGCGACCCGCGACAAGTCCCTTGGCCGCAACGGCCTGACCGCGTTCCTGGTCCCGGCCGAGACTCCCGGCGTCGGGCGGCACCCGTTCAAGAACAAGCTCGGATTCCGCCCGCTGTGCTCGGGCGAGCTGGTCCTGGACGAGGTGCACCTCGGTCCCGAGGCCCTGCTCGGCGAGGAAGGACAGGGTTTCGCGGTCGCCATGCACGCGGTCGAACGGGGCCGGCTCGCCGTGGCCTCGCGCGCCGTCGGCCTGGCCCAGGCCTGCCTGGACGCCTCGGTGCGCTACGCCCGGGACCGGATCGTCTTCGGTCAGCCGATCAGTGACTTCCAGATGGTGCAGAAGAAGATCAGCGACATGGCCGTCGAAGTCCAGGCGGCCCGGCTGCTCACCGAGGACAGCGCCCGCGCCCTGCAGACCGGCGCCCGCGCGCGCGTGCAAACCAGCATGGCGAAGATGTACGCCAGCGACGTCGCCCATCGTGCCGCTACCGACGCGGTTCAGATCCATGGCGCCAACGGCGTCTCCGACGAGTTTCCCGTCGGCCGCTGGTACCGCGACGCCAAGGTCTTCCAGATCGTGGAGGGCGCCAACGACATCCACCGGGTGGTCATCGCCCGCGAGATGATGCGCGGGATCGGGCTCGGGGCGGATTCATGACGCGAGTTCCCGAGGCGATCGCCCGTACGACCTGCCGTCGGCAGGTGCTCGGTGACCTGTCTACCCGGGCACTGCTCAGCGGGGTCGAAGCGCCGTTCCTTGAGACGGTCGCGGTGAGCTCACCCGAGCACGCGGCGGACGTGGCCAGGCTGCTGGCCGGCCAGACCGGGACAGCCGTCTTGAAGCTGCTGTCGGATCAGGTCGTGCATAAGTCCGAGCACGGACTCGTCCGGCTCGACGTCTCGCCAACAGCGGCGGGAGCGGTCTACGAAGAACTCATCGCGGCGGCCACGGACCTCGGTGTCAGCGATGCCACCGTGATCGTCCAGCCGATGGTCGACGCGGGCGTGGACCTCTTCGTCGGCGCGGACCGGGATCCCGTCTTCGGACCCGTGCTTGTCGTTGGCCTTGGCGGCGTCACGGTCGAGCTCTTCAAAGACGTGGCGTACGCGGTCGCTCCGGTCACCCCGCATCAGGTGCGTGCGCTTGTTGCCTCGCTGGCCAGCTTCCCGCTGCTCGACGGGTTCCGCGGCGGGCCGGTCTACGACTTGACCCGGTTCACCCATCTGGTCGCCGGCATCAGCCACCTGGCCGACCGCGATCCCACGATCCAGGAACTCGATCTGAACCCGGTACGAGTGTTCCCCGACGGACGCTGCGCCGTCCTCGATGCGCGCGCCGTGCTGATTCCCGACCGGCCTGCGCCCGTGCCCGCCCGGCCGAGCCGCGACCTCGGCCGCCTCTTTCGGCCGCAAAGCGTGGCGGTCATCGGCGCGTCACGCGACGCCACCCGGCCGGGCGGGCGCGTTCTCACGGCGCTGCTCGAGAAGGGTTTCGCCGGCCCGGTCTACCCGGTCAACGCGAATACCGACATGATCGCGGGATTGACGACCTATCCCAGCCTCAGCGCGCTGCCGCAGGTGCCGGACGTCGTGTGCATCGCCCTGCCGGCCGAGGCGGCGGTGACAGCCGTCGCCGACGCCGTCCGAGCCCGCGTCCCCGCCGTCGTGGTGCTTGCCTCCGGGTTCGCCGAGGCGGGCGAGATCGGGCTGAGCCGGGAGCGAGAGCTCGCGGACATCCTGGCCGGAACCGGCACCGTCTTGTGCGGGCCGAACACTATCGGCGTGGTCAGCGCCTCGCACGACCTCGCGCTCACCTTCAGCCAAGGACTGCAAGGGCTATCGCTCGACGACAGCGGAGTGTGCGTGATCGCCCAGAGCGGCGCGGTGGCCGGGAGCCTGATCAGCCGCGAGCTGGTCCGCGGGTACGGCATCGGCGACTGGGTGACGGTTGGCAGCCAGCTCTGCCTCGACGTCGCCGACTACCTGGAGTTCCTCATCGCCCAGCCAACCACGCGCTCGGTGGCGATCTTCCTCGAAGGGGCCAGCGATGGCCCGCGGCTGCGGACTGCGCTGGAACACGCGCAGCGCTCGTGTGTTCCCGTCATCGCGTTCAAGACCGGCATCAGCGAACAGGGCAGCCGGGCGGTGATGTCGCACGCCGGCGCGCTGGCCGGCAACTCCGGTGCCTACGCGGCCGTCCTGCGCCAGACCGGTGCCGTCCAGGTGGACGAGGTGACCGCGCTGCTCGAAGTCGCCTGGGTGCTCGGCAACTACGCGCGGCCCGGCGGTAACCGGATCGCGGTCGTCTCGACCTCCGGCGGCGCCGGCAGCGTGGTGACCGACCTGATCCAGGAGCACGGGCTTGCGCTCGCGGATCTGGGTGCTGGCACGGTGGCCGCACTGCAGACGGCGTTGCCGGCCTTCGCGCAGGCGCTGAACCCGCTGGACGTCACTGCCCAGGGCGCGTTCGCGGACCGGGTTCTCTACGACAGCGTCCGGTTGGTCAGCGACGACGACGGGGTGGACCTCTGCTGCGTTGTTCTCACCAGCCTGGCCAGCGATGATGCGGTGCGCGCGGCCCGGCAGGTCGCAGACGCGGCTTCCCGGACCGGCAAGCCGATCTTGGTCTGCTGGCTGATCGCGGCGGAGCTCGCCGTCGACGGCATGAGAATCCTCGCCGATCGCGGCATCCGGGTGTTCGACCAGCCTGCCCGGATGGTCGCGGCCGCGGAGTACCTGGTCTGCGACTCAGAAGCCAAGCGGACGCAGGCCGCCCCGGCCTGCAGAGAGCGGGAACTACGTTGACCGACATCGAGGCCATGAGAGCCGAGCTCGCGCTGTCCTGCCGGATCCTGGCCGATACCGGCTGCGTGCGCGAGATCACCGGGCACGTGAGCGCGCGGATCCCCGGGACGGACGACATCCTCGTCCGGTGCCGGCCGCTGCAGGATCCGGGCGTCAGCTTCACGACCCCGGATGACATCCTGCGGGTCGGGCTCGACGCGACCAACGACGACCTCCCGCCGGGCCACCGTCTGCCCGGCGAATTCGCCATCCACACGGCGCTCTACCGCGCCCGAGCGGATATCGGCGCCGTCGTGCATGGTCATCCGCGCGCGTCGCTGCTGTGCGGCGTGCTCGGGCTGCCCCTGCATCCCGTGATCGGCGCGTACGACCCGGCGGCGATGGATCTCGCCGTCAAGGGAGTCGCCCAGTTCCCCCGCGCCGTCCTGATCAGCACCCCGTCGCTCGGCGGCGACCTAGTCCGGGCCATGGGCGCTAGCAACGCCGCGCTGCTGATCGGGCACGGCGTGGTGACGGCGGGCGACGAGATCGTCGAGGCGACCATCCGCGCCGTCAAGCTGGAGACCCTCTGCGACCTCATCCTCACGGCCCACATGGCACGTCCCGGCGGCGCGCCCCCCTCCCGTCGTCCGACGTCGAGGCCGTCGCGGACTTCGTGGATCGTACGGGAGCGGTGAAGACCTTTGCCCGGTGGACCTGGGACCACTACGCCCGCTCGCTCGCCATGGTCGGCGGCCCGGAGACAGAGGACTGACAATGGCCAGACTCGTCGGCGGCATCGCCGCCTCGCACAGCCCGCAATTGTCGATCCCCGCTGACGGCTGGCTGCGGCACGGTGAGCTGGAACACCGGCGGCTCCGCGAGCTGAAGCTGCCGGGACCGGAACACGCGCCGACCGCCGTCCTCGACGAGCTCCGCGATGAGCTGCTCGAATCGAGGTATGCCCAGTGCCAGGTCGCGATCGAGGAGACCGGGCGCGCGCTCGAGGCTATGCAGCCGGATGTCCTCGTCGTCGTCGGCGACGACCAGCGCGAGCTGTTCCTCGATGACGTCATGCCAGCGATCTCGATCTTCTGGGGCGACCGGCTCTGGGACCGCCCGCCCGGCATGTCCGTCTACCCGTCGAGCATGGAGCGGGCCTACAGGTACTACCACTCCGAGGATGAAGAGCCGTACCGCACGAACTCCGGCCTCGGCCTGCACCTCGTCGAGCAGCTGGTACTGGCCGATTTCGACCTCGCGCAGCTGACCGAGCAACCGGCCGGGCGGTCCCTGGGACACGCCTTCACGTTCATCTACCGACGCGTGCTCGAAGGAACGTCGCTTGCCCCGGACCTGGTCCCAGTTTTCCTGAACACCTATTACCCGCCCAACCAGCCAACCCCGCGCCGTTGCCTGGAACTCGGGACGGCCCTGGCCGCGGCGGTGCTCAGCTGGCCGTCCGAACTGCGCGTCGCCCTGGTCGCCTCGGGCGGTCTCACTCACCCGATCATCGACGAGGGACTCGACCGCCGCCTGCTGGCCGGGCTCGAGCATCGGGACTGGGCCGACCTGGCCGCGCTGCCCGTATCCAATCTGGTCGAGGGCAGCTCGGAGATCCGGAACTGGCTGGCCGTCGGCGCCGCGCTCCACGCTCACCAGGCTCGGACCGTCGACTACATTCCCGCCTACCGCTCCGAACTAGGGTCCGGCTGCGGCATGGGGTTCATGGTGTGGACGGAGCCCGACTCGTGACCGGGCTTCCCGGTTCCCTGGCCGACCTCGCCGCCCGGCTCGACGGACTCGACGTCTGCGCCATCTCCGATGCGCTCGACGCGCTTCAGCTACATGGAGCGGTGGCCGGCATCCTGCCGGTCTGGGCAGGGGCCCGGGTCGCGGGCCGGGCGGTCACCATGACGGTCACGACCGCGCCCGGCCAGCGCGCGGAGCGCCACCTCGGGGCGGACGCCATCGATCGTGCCCGTCCTGGCGAGGTGATCGTGGTCCACCAGCAGCGCACCCCCGACGGCGCCCTGCCCTCGGCGGCCTGGGGAGGACTCCTTGCCCGGGCTGCCCAGCTGCACGGCATCGGCGGGGTGGTCATCGACGGAGCCTGCCGCGACGTGGATGAGATCCGGGAGCTCGGCCTGCCGGTCAGCGCCCGGGCCGTCCTGCCCTTTACCGCCCGTCGCCGCTGTATCGAGACGGCGGTCGGTGCCGACGTGGTCATCGACGGAGTGACAATCGCGAGCGGTGACTTCGTCGTGGCCGATGCCACCGGAACCGTCTTCGTCCGCGCCGCGGATCTCGATGCGGTCCTCGCCCGCGCGGGACGGCTGCTCGCGCGGGAGCGGCTGATGATCGCCGACCTGGCCGGCGGGGCGGCCGTGTCTGACGTGCTCGGCCGCGACTACGAGGACATCCTCGATGAACGCTGACTCCGCACCCGACCTCCGGACCCGAATCGGGAACCTGGGTACCTCCACGATTTCCGACGCGCTTGACAAGCTCGGCCTCGACGGTGCGGTTCCGGGCCTCATCCCCTTCCGCGACGAGTTCCGGGTGTGCGGGCCGGCCTTCACCGGTCTGTACGAACCGGTGGACGCCGCCGGCGGCACCGTCGGCGACTACATCGACGACGTGGAACCGGGCGCGGTCATCGTGCTCGACAACCAGGGCCGGACGGACTGCACCGTGTGGGGCGACATCCTCACCTACGTAGCGCACGCAAGCGGTATCGCGGGCGCGGTCATCGACGGGGTGTGCCGTGATGTCGGCCGTAGCGTGGAGCTCCGGTACCCGGTCTTCAGCCGCGGCCGGAGCATGCGAACCGGCAAGGACCGCGTCCGTTTCGCCGGTCACGGGGTTCCCGTGCGGCTCGGCGCGCTGGAGGTCAACCCGGGGATTGGCTGGTGGGCGATGCCGACGGCGTCGTCGTCCTCGCCGCCGCCACCGCTGACCAGGTCGTCGACGTCGCGCTGGGGATCGATCGGTCCGAGGACGCCATCCGCGCCGCCGTCGCCAGCGGGCGCCCGCTGGCCGAGGCGCGGCAGCACGCCGGCTACCACCGACTCCAGACGGGAACCCGGTCGTGAACGGCGAAGCAACCAGATTCGCAGTACTCGGCTGGGGGACCGCCGGGCAGTTGATGGCCGCGGCGGTCAACCGCAGCGAGCGGTTTCGGCTGGTTGGCGCCGCCGACACGGCAGAGTCCGTTCGCGGGCAGATCAGCCGTCCGCCGGACATAGCGGTAACCAGCACCCTGAACCGCCTGCTGGCCGACTGCGACCCCGACGTCGTCTACATCGCGACGCCCACGGCCGCCCACGCGGACGCGGTCGCCGAACTGGCCGCAGCCGGAGTGCACGCCATCTGCGAGAAGCCACTCGCGAGCACCTGGGAGGACGCGCAGGCGGCCTGCGCCGCGGCCGAGCAGGCCGGCACCGTCCTGCTCGTCGGCGCAACCCACAGCTACGACGCGCCGGTGCGGGAACTTCGGGGCCTCGTCCTCGACGGCCGGCTGGGTCCGCTGCTCGGGCTGCAGGCGACGGCCTTCACGGACTGGCGTCGTCGTCCTCGCCGCGCCGACGACCTCGATTCCGCCCGCGGCGGGGGCCTCGTCCTCCGTCAGGGCGCCCACCAGATCGACATCGCCCGGCTGCTCTGCGGCGGTCGGGCCAGCATGGTGACCGCGCAGACATTCGGCGGCGCCGATGGCGGTGAACTCGGCTACTCGGCGCTGCTCCAGTTCGACTCCGGCGCCGCGGCGTCACTGCAGTACAGCGGTGCGGGCGGCTTTGACAGCGCCTGGCTGACCCAGGGGGTGGGCGAGCTCGGACGCGTCAACGGCCCACCCGACCTGCTCTCACGGCAGTACTTTCCGGTGCCGGCCCCACCGGCGTTCGCCGCTCCCACCTTCGGCCTCGTCGTCGCGACGTTCGCCGGCGGACAAGCGGTGCTGACCGCACAGGGAGTGCTCGTCTACACCGCCGACGGCCCCCTAGATCATCGCGTCGACGGTCAGCCCTCGGGGTGGGACGCCGTCCTCGCCGAACTCGCCGACGTCCTTGACGGCGCTCCGGCCCTGCACTCGGGGGCATGGGCGCTGGCGACGCTCGAGGCGTCCCTGGCCGTGCACGAATCCGCCCGCGAGAACCGCCCGGTGCCCCTGCTGCACCAGGCCTCGCCGCCGCCAGGTCGCTGAGCCGTCATGCGCGACCGTTGCCCCGTCCCGAAGGAGAATCCATGATCATCGACGCGCACGCCCATGTGAACGCACCGCCGGCGCTCTACGCCTACCAAGCCAACCTGCTCGCATCGCGCGGCTCCCACGGGCGGGGTGACGTCGGGGTCTCCGACGCCGTTCTCAAGGAGTGGGGTGAGCGAACCGTCCAGGTGATGGACGGCGTGGGCACCACCCTGCAGTTGATCTCACCCCGGCCCTACTCGCTCTCGCACGCCTCGACCCCCGGACGGGTCGTGCGGTGGTGGATCGACGCGGTGAACGACGTGATCGCCCGGCAGAGCGCGCTGTTCCCCGAACGCCTCGCCGCCGTTGCCGGCCTTCCCCAGACGATGGAAGACGGACCAGCGCAGTGGGCGGCCGCGCTCCGGCGGGCCGTCACCGAGTACGGCTTCGTCGGCTTTTTGCTCAACCCCGACCCGGCCGAGGGGATGGGGCACGTTCCGCCGCTCGGCGATGAGTACTGGTATCCCCTCTACGAGGCGATGGTGGAGCTAAACGTCCCGGCTCTCATCCACTCGTCCGGCTGCGGCAACGGCCGCGAGACCTACAGCGAGCACTTCATCACCGAGGAGAGCATCGCCGTCCTCACCCTGCTCAATTCCGATGTGTTCCAGCGCTTCCCGAGCCTGAAGATCATCGTTGGGCACGGCGGGGGATCTGTTCCCTACCAGATCGGCCGGTGGCGCGCCGCCCGACTGCACCCGCGCCTGCGACAGGGGTACTCGATCGACGAGTCCTTCGATGACGCGATCGGCCGGCTTCTGGTTCGACACCGTTCTGCACAATCCCGACTCGCTCGAACTGCTGATAAAGACGGTCGGGGCCGGGCGCTGTGTCTTCGGTACCGAGAAGCCAGGCAGCGGCAGCGTCCACGATCCGGCCACTGGACGTGACCTCGACGACCTCAAGCCCGTCATCGACGGCTTCGGATTCCTCAGCGACGCCGATCGCCAGCTGATTTTCGAGCAGAACGCGCGCGGGCTCTTTCCGCTGCCGTCCTCCCTGTGGCCCTGAACCGTGCCGTCTCACCGTCGAGAGGATCCTGCCGTGCACACCCGCGGCGCCATCAGGCACCGTCACCATCAACGGGTCGCCGATCAGCTTCGACGGGCCCTTCGGCGGCCACCAGGCCAGCGGGGCCGGACGCGAGCACGGCATGGTCGGCCTGAGCGACTATCTCGAGCTCAAGACCGTCACCCGTAAGCGCTGACCTGATCGCTGCGTCGCGTGCTGCTCTGCCCGCCGCATGACGTCGAAGACGGGGTCGTTCGACCCGTGTTGCTGGCGGGTGAAAGTGGAGGGGATCACCGGCGGCTGCTCGAGCGGCTGGTATGCCATATCGCCGAAGATGGTGACGCGCTCGATGATGCCCCAGCGGCCGTTTCGCCGCTCGAAGATGTCGGCGTACCGGCAGTACGACGTTATCCGCGCGCCGGCCGGGCCCGGGTTTGAAATGTCGCGCAGCGAAAAGTCGTAGGTCTCGTCATACCACTCGACCGCGATCAGGTAGCTCTCGACGAAGGCGACGTCGGCCGCGAAGAAATCGATGATGACGTTGGCGAGTGTGTGCTGGTTGTGACGGAGACTCGCATGCCGTTGCGAGCTGGTCGCCAGGAACTGGTCGACTGGCTCGGGCCCGTTTCCGTGATCGTCGGTTGCGCCGTCGTGATACGCGACCTGGCGGCAGTAGGCATGGTTGCCGCGGTCGATGCCCCGGTTGTAGCGGTGCAGCGCATCGGTAATCCGGGTCCGGGCCTCGATCTCGTCGAGGAATGCGGGGAATTCGTAGGCCATGGTGTCTCCTTGCGGCGGCAGAATCCATATAAGTCGTATGATTATCATGTATAGGACGATGAAATGCAATATATGTGCGCATGATTACTACCTTGTGGCGACGTCGCCTTGTCCTGCGGCTCGTAGGCGCGCCGCCCTCCGCCCGGCGGAGGGCGGCGTCGGCCGCTCCGCCGTCGGCCGGCCCCAGTTCACGCCGTTCAGATCGTTGACATCTAGGCGCATGATATGCATGATAAGTCGCAATGAGACGGTCGCCGGAGGCCATGTCTGGTGATTCGAGGAGTGCGGTGCGCCCGCTGTTTCTGGGTGTGATCCGCTGTTTGCCCAAGGAGGCCCCGTGCTCGATGACAAGCTCAACGACCGACTCACCGTTGTGGGGCCGGGGACGCCAGCCGGTGAGCTGCTGCGCCGGCACTGGATGCCGGTCGCGGTGGCGGCCGAGCTCGGCCAGGAACCAGTCAAGCGCGTCCGGGTGCTGGGGGAGGACCTCGCCCTGTTCCGGGCCGAAGGCGGCGGGTTCGGCCTGGTGGGCGCGCGGTGCCCGCACCGGGGGGCATCGCTCGGCTACGGGTTCCCCGACGACGGCGGCCTACGCTGTCCCTACCATGGGTGGCTGTTCGGGAGCGATGGCGCGTGCCTGGAGCAGCCCAACCAGCACCCGGATTCAGCGCGCTTGCGGGCGCGGTCGGCGATTAAGGGGTACCCCATCAGGGAGCTTGGCGGCCTCCTGTTCGCCTACCTCGGCCCGGGCGAACCGCCTGAGCTTCCGGTCTGGGATCTTTTCGGCCGCGAGGAGGCGCAGGAGGCCGGGGCCGGCTTCCGTGACATCGGGTATGCGGTCATCCCCTGCAACTGGCTGCAGATCATGGAGAACTCATTCGACCCCACCCACGTCGAGTGGCTGCACGGTCGCTACTTCAACTACCAGCTCGAACGCCGCGGCGAGCCGCCGACGGTGCTGGGCGGCCACCACATCAAAATCGGCTTCGACCTGGTGGACTACGGGATTATCAAGCGTCGGCTGCGAGAAGGGCAGACCGAGGCGGACGAGGACTGGCGGATCGGGCATCCGGTCGTCTTTCCGAACCTGCTCAAGGTCGGCGGTCAGGCGTTCAGCTCGTTCCAGATCCGGGTGCCGATGGACGACTCCCACACCCTGCACTTCTGGTACTGCTGGTACGATCTGCCCGCTGCCTACGCCGACCTGGTGCAGCAGGTCCGCGACATCGACGGGTACTACCCGGTCCGCCTGCAAGACTCCGACGGATCGTTCCTGATGGACACCATCGACTCGCAGGACGCGATGGCCTGGGTGACGCAGGGCTCGCGCACCTCGAGAAGCGACGAGCACCTCAGCTCCTCCGATCAAGGCATCGCGCTGTACCGCAACCTGCTCAAGAGCCAGCTCGACGCCTGCCAGCGCGGCGAGAGCCTGATGAACGTTCGGCCGTCCGGCCCGAACGGCCCGAACGGCGTCGTGATCGAACTGCCCATGGAGCAGAAGGACCTCGGGATAGGCGGCGAGACCCGTAATCCGCTTACCACCTACCTGCGAACCCAATCGAAGTACAGCCCGCGCGTGCAGGCGCTGTGCGACTTGATCGACGCCCGGCTGGGGGCGCGGCAAGCCGCCGCCCGCCAAGCCGTCGCGGGCCGTGCGTTGTGATGGACGAGATGGACGTAGTCGATCTTGTCGTCGTCGGGGCCGGCCCGGCCGGACTGGCCGCGGCCGAGCGTGCGACCGAAGCGGGCGCGTCGGTCGCCCTGGTCGACGCGCGTGGGGAGCTTGGCGGCAACGCCGCCTTCTCGACCGGCTACCTGGCCTTCGCCGGAACCTCGCTCGAACTCGAGCACGGAATCGAGGATTCGGCCGACCTGCTGGTCGCCGACATGGTGGCCGAGGTCGAACGCAAGCGCGCGGACTACCCGCGCCTGGTGTTCGACCTGGCTGTGGCGGAGCGGTTCGCCGAGCGCAGCGGCGCGACGTTTGAGCGGCTGCGCTCGCTCGGAGTCGGCTTTGACCGGTTTATCGCCCGGCCGCATCAGCATCAGGTCAACCGGACGGTGGTAATGGGTGAGCCCGGTCAGTTCCGCGACGTCCTCGGCGCCCGGCTGGCGGCGGCCGGCGCCCAGGTGCTGCTCCGCCGCCGGGTGGCCGAGCTGACGATGTCCGCCGGTTCGGTGACCGGCGCGGTGGCGGAGGGCCCGGGCGGCCAGACGGAAGAGATCCGAGCCCGGCGCGGCGTCATCATCACGACCGGCGGCTACCAGGCGAGTGCCACGTTGCGCGCCCGCTACGCACCAGCGCTCGATCCGACCAGCGCCTTCCCGGGCCTGGACACCAACCGCGGTGACGGTCAGCTGATGATCGAGAAGGCCGGCGGCGAACTCGTCAACATGGACGTCGTCCCCGAGGTCGTGCTGATCGCGTCACGGCTGGTGGAAGACTGCATCGCGGTGACCGAGGACGGTGTCCGGTTCCACGATGAGGCTGGCCCGGAGCGCGACCGCCTGCGCCGCCTGCGGGAACTGGGCGGACCGGGCGCCTACTACCTGTGCGACGCTCGCATCGCCGCGGAGAAGGCCCAGCTGGTGGCGGACGTCCCCGGTGATCGCAAGCAGTTCCCCACCTTGGCTGCGGTGGCGCGGGCGATCGGCGCCCCGGCCGGCGTGCTCGAGACGACCGTCCGGCGCTGGAACGAGACGGTCTCGAGCCGGGCGGCCACCGACGAATTCGGCCGAGTCGTGTTCCCGATCTCCGGCGCCGGTATCACGGAACCCCCCTACACGGTGATGCCCCTGGTCGTGGGGACGAACATCACCGGCGGGGGAGGGCGGATATCGCCGGATGCGGAGGTACTGAACCCAGCCGCCCGCCCGGTGCCCAACCTTTTCGCGGCCGGTGACTGCAACGGCTCGATCAGCGCCGCCAACGGCATGGGCGGAGTCCACATCGCCGCCGCGCTCACGCTTGGCCGGATCGCGGCCGAGCGCGCGCTCGCCTGAGAGGAGTCACGATGAGCCAGCGGGCAAGCACGCGAGACACGGGGGACCGGCCGTCCGACGTCGACGTCGACGTCGAGGGCATTGAGGAATTTGAGCCCCACGATCACGTCAGCCAATTCGGCCTCTGCGGGATATGCGGCGCGTGGGTTCCCTCGGCGCGCTGCCTGTCGATCGGCTGCGGATGGAGCGCCCTGCCCGACCCGGCGACGTTGCAGTCCGCCGTCGCCCACCGGGTCAACCGCGGTCACACGGTAAGAGTCCAGGTCGGATAACTCCGTAGCCGACGCGCTACGCGGCCGGCAGCCTCTTGACGCCCTACTAATGATGCATATGATTAACATTGATTGCGGATCAAGGGAGAGCCGTGACGACATCGACCGAACGCCCCGTCATAGTGCGGATGGCCAACGTCAGCAAGACGTTCGGTGGCACCCGCGCTCTGCGCGAGGTGGACTTCGAGTTGCGGGCCGGCGAGGTCCACGCGCTGGTCGGGCAGAACGGCTCTGGCAAGTCCACCCTGATCAAGGTGCTGGCCGGGTTCCATGAGCCCGATCCGGGCGCGCTCGCGTTCGTCCACGACACCCCGCTTGCCCTCGGGGATTCTGACGCTGCCCGCGCCGCCGGGCTGCGGTTCGTCCATCAGGACCTGGGGCTCATCGACACCCTCGACTGCGCCGACAACCTGGCGCTTGGGTTCGGCTTCGCCACTGGTTTCGCCGGCCGGATCGCGTGGCGCCGTCAGCGGGCGGCCGCGCGGGCGGCGCTGGCCCGTCTCGGCCAGGACTTTGACGTCCGCGTCCCCGTCTCGCGGCTGAACGCCTTTGAGAAGACAGCGCTCGCGATCACCCGGGCGCTGCAGGACGTTGATGCCAGCTCAGTGCTCATCCTCGACGAGCCGACCGCGACCATGCCCAAGCCAGAGGTGGACCGCCTGTTCGACTTCATCCGCCGCGTCGCCGCCCAGGGCACTGCGGTGCTGCTGGTCTCCCATCACCTCGATGAGATCTACGCGGTCGCGGATCGCGTCACCGTTTTCCGCGACGGGCTGCGGGTCGCCACCGACGAGGTGCCCGGACTGGCGCGAGCTGACCTGATCCAGAAGATGACGGGCGGCTACCTAGCCGCGGTCGAGCGCACCCCCAGGACCATCGAGGGCCCGGTCGCGCTGTCCGCGCGCGACCTCGCCGGAGAAGACCTCGCCGGGATCGACCTGGACGTCCGCCGGGGAGAGGTGCTCGGCATCGCCGGGCTCAACGGCTCCGGCCGCGACGAGGTGTGCGAGCTCATCTTCGGCGCCCGGCCGCGCTCGGGGGTCGTGGAACTGAGCGGCAACGCCCTTCCGGCCCGCCGTCCCGACCTCGCGATCGCGGCCGGGTGCGCCCTGGTGCCGGCCAATCGCCGCGTCGACGGCCTGGTGATGGAGCACAGCGTGCGCGAGAACCTGAGCCTGGTCGACGTGGCCCGCTTCTGGGGTCGACTCCGACTGCAGCGGCGGCGGGAGGAAACCTCGGCCCTTGACTGGATCGCCCGGCTCGGGATCCGCGCCCAGTCGCCGGAACAGCCCGTCGAAGCCCTCTCCGGCGGCAACCAGCAGAAAGTCGTGCTGGGCAAGTGGCTCTCGGTGCAGCCCGTGGTCCTGCTTCTCGATGAACCGACGCAGGGCGTTGACGTGGGGGCGCAGAGCGAGATCCACCGGCAGATCCAAGCCGCCGCCGACCGGGGGGCGGCGGTGCTGGTCTGCTCGTCCGACGAAGGGGAGCTGAGTCAGCTCTGCGACCGGGTGCTCGTGCTCTATGACGGTCGGATCGTGGACGAGATGACCGGCCGCCAGCTCACCGGGCGGGAGATCGCCCGCCGTTGCCTCGCCCCCGGCTCCGTCCCTGCCCCGGCGGGTGAGCCGGCCGATATCGCTGTCTAACCGCCTAATCGGTCCAATCTCGTTGGAGGAGTCATGCCCAGCCTCACCGGCAAGGTCGCGTTCATCACCGGCGCCGCCCGCGGCCAAGGCCGTAGCCACGCCATCCGCCTGGCGGAGGAAGGCGCTCACCTGGTGCTCGTCGATGCCTGCCGCACGCTCGAGACCGTCCCCTATCCGATGGCAACATCCGACGACCTGGTCGAAACGACCTCGTTGGCGACGAAGCCGGCGCTGATGTGCTCGCGGCCGAACTCGACGTGCGTGATCTCGCCGGCCTGCACGAGCTTGCTGAACGGACGATGGATCGCTTCGGCCGGATTGACATCGTGATTGCCAATGCGGGGATCTCCAGCCCGGCGCCGACGCTGGCGATGACCGAGCCGGTCTGGCAGGAGATGATCGACGTCAACCTGACCGGCGTCTGGAAGACGGTTGCGGCCACGGTGCCGCATATGCAGGCGGGTGGCCGCGGCGGCTCGGTGGTGATCGTCAGCTCGCTGGCCGCCATCGCGCCACACGAGAACATCGCCCATTACACGGCGGCCAAGGCCGGTCTGATCGGCTTGATGAAGGTCCTGGCCAAGGAGCTCGCGCCGGACGGGATCCGAGTCAACACCATCCATCCCGGAACCGTGGCGACGCCCATGGTTCTCAACGACTCCACGTACCGGCTGTTCCGTCCCGACCTCGAGGCGCCGACGCGATCGGACCTGGAAGTCGCGACTCGGACCCTGCACGCAATGCCGGTTGCGTTGCTCGAGCCGGAAGACATCACCGCCACCATCCTGCACCTGGTTTCCGACGCCGGCCGCTTCATCACCGGCACCACGCAACTCATCGACGCAGGAGGCGCCCTGTAAGGGCCGTCAGTCCTGCCGACAGCCATCCCACCGTAACCCGAAGGAGCTCACCGTGTCGCAGCCGCTGAGATCAACCGAGCCCGTGCAGCGGTCGGCGGATCCGCCGACGGCCGGCGCAGCCGCCTCACCCGGGACGCCGTCGAGCAGGGCCCCGGAGCGTCGATGGTCGAGGGCGCTCCCGCGCGACCTGGCGATCGACCGGCTCTCCGGCGTCTACGTCATCATCATCATGGTTATCGCGTTCACGCTGTGGGAGCCGTCGACGTTCGGCACCTGGACCAACGCAAGGATCCTGCTGTCCAGCCAGGCGATCACCGGGATCGTCACCCTGGCCGCTATGGTCGGCCTGATCGTCGGCGTCTTCGACCTGTCGGTGGCGGCCAACATGTCTCTGTCGATCAGCCTGGTCGGCTGGCTGCAGGCCACCGCTCACCTCAATCCGGCCCTGGCGATCGTCATCACCCTGGGCAGCGGCGCCCTGGTCGGCTGCGCCAACGCGGTCATCGTCACCCGGCTCGGCATCGACGCGGTGATCGGCACGCTGGCGACGTCGTCGATCCTCGCCGCCATTACCTACTGGGTCGCCAGTGGCCAGGACATCGTGTACGGCATCAGCCCGGGCTTCACCTCGATCGGCAACCTGACCCCGCTCGGGCTCCCGATCACGGTCTACTATCTCCTCTTCCTCGGCCTGGTGCTGTGGTACGTCCTCGAGCACACGCCGGTCGGCCGCTATCTCTACGCGGCGGGCGCCAATCCGAAGGCGGCCAGGCTGAGCGGCGTCAACGTCGTCCGTCTGCAGTGGGGTGCGCTCATAACGTCGGGCATCCTGTCGTCGATAGCCGGGATCGCGTTCACCATGCAGCTCGGCACGGCGTCCTTCGACGCCGGTAACTCCTACCTGCTGCCCGCCTTCGCTGGCGCGTTCCTTGGGTCGACCCAGATCAAGCCCGGGCGGTTCAACGTCCCCGGCACGATCGTCGCGATCTACCTCGTGGCCGTCGGGGTCAAGGGATTGCAGCTCCGCTTCCCGCAGTTCGCGTGGATTGCCGAGCTAGTCGACGGAGTCATCCTGCTCGTCGCCGTGGGCGTCGCGGTGAATTCCGCCCGCCGCCGAGCGAAAGCCCCCCGCACGGCCTGAAAATCAAACCCGCGTTCGCGGAGTAATCCGGAATCCCGGCCCGGAAGGCCGGGCGAACTGTCAACGGCGCCGCCCTCGCCCTCACAGCTACTGTCCCCGGGCCACGTGCTGCGCGTCTTCCGCTCGGCCGGCAAAGCCATCCGCGCAAGCGCTTGATCTCAGCCCGGCGCTAATTCTCAGAAACTGATCGTTCGTCCCCGGGCAGGTCTGTCAGGCGGGAGAGCTCTCCGAACCAGCCGGAGGAGTGACGATGGTGGCGGGCGCCAGACGTCGCGGTCATCAAGCGACCACGCGTAGGTCAGGGCCCCGTGGCGGATGCAATCGAGCAGGCCGGGCAGTCCGAGCTCATGAGCAGACCATTCGTACAGATCTTGCAACCTCGGGCCGATAATGCCGTAATCCAGCAGTCGGCCGAACCCGAGTTCGTCACCGAGGTAAGACGGCAGGCTGTCGCGGAGGGGGTACTCGTCGGGAAGCACACGAGACAGCTGTAGGAAGATCCCCGTCATTCCCAGCCGGGGATCGCCGAGGAACGGGGCGAGCGGCTTGAGCCAGCCCAGTGCGACGCGGGGAGCAGCGACGAGGGAGTGGGCGTACAGCACCCGGCAGAGGACAACGTTCATGAAGAAACGCTCGGGAATGTTCTCGGCCTCGGCCAGGTCGCGGTGCTCGAGGTAGGCGGCGACCACACTCCCGTTATGCGCCCGATACCAGGTGCGGGCAGTGGGGTAATCGGCGAAGGACATCCAGTGGTCGACTGTCGGTGATGATACGGGACCGGAAAGCTCTCCGCTCATCCCAACTGCCTCACAGCCGTCGCGAAGAATGCGCTCATTGACTGCGCGCCACCACGGGCTGCCGGGACGGTCGCTGGACGGCGGCTGCAGCACGCCGCGGCGGAGCTGCCAGCCCATGAACGACATTGCCGCCCGGCGAAACGGCAGGTGGCGGGTCGCCTTGCCGAACGGCCCGTTATAGCAGCGCCCCATCAGCGTGATCCGGCCGGTTGGATCATGGCGGACCGCGGCGACCTGCTGCTCGGCCCAGTCGGCGGCTTCCGATCCCACGGCTCCATCATCGCACGCGCTCAATCACGCCGGACGAGTCGCGCCCGCGAGCCGCGGGTGACATCGCCGGCGGCGTGTCAGGGTTCCATCGGAACTTCCCAGATCGCACTGACGGGCATAGCTCGCAGGCGCGGCCCGAAGGAGAGGGTCTGCTGTCCCGTATACATGACGAGGCCGACGATGAAGTCGTCGCCAAGTCGCTGAGCTAGGTGGCGCAGCCCGTTGAAGTCGTCCGGACCGACTGTGGATGCTGCCTTTACCTCGATGCCCACTACTTTGGCCTGGCGGTTCTCGAGAATTACGTCGACCTCTACCTTGTCCTTCGTGCGGTAGTGGAAGAGGTCCACCCGGGAGTCGGACCAGGTCGCCTGGCGAGCCAGTTCCATTTGCACGAACCCTTCGAGAAGCGGCCCGAACTGGCCCCCGGGCCTGATGAGCGACCGGGCGTCCGCGCCCAGCATGTTGGCGGCGATGCCGGAGTCGACGAATGCGAGCTTCGCCGTGCCGATCGCCCGGTTGCTGAGATTCCTCGACCAGGCAGGGACGCGCTTAACCAGGAAGACCTCTTCCAGGAGGCTGATGTACCGCAGCGCGGTCGCCTGGGAGACCCCGGCCTCGTTGCCCACGCTCGCAGCAATCAGTAGTTGCGCGCTGCGGGCGGCGAGCAGCCTGATCAGGGCCCGCATCTGTGCCGCCCGCTCGATGTCGGACAGCTGAGCGACATCTCGCGCGACCAGGTCCGCAACGTAGGAGTCGAGGAAACGTTCCCGGCGCCGCGGGTTGGAGCGGGCCACTGCCTCGGGAAAGCCCCCGCGGACGATCCGCTCGGCGTATTCGGTACGCCGGACCGCAGACTCGTGCCGGAGTTCTTCGCCCTGGGTGAAGACAGCATCGATGAAACCATCCGGTGTCTCGTCGATCTCGCCTTGCGAGAACGGCCAGAGTTCGATGGTCTCCATTCGCCCGGGGAGCGTGTCAGGCAGTGCGCGAAGGCCTAGGACACGCGCGGAGCCGCTGAGCAGGTACCGGCCCGCGCGCGGGTCTCCGTCAACTTGGACCTTGATCGGCAGCAACAGTTCCGGGACACGCTGGATCTCATCGATCACCATCCTCCCCGGGTAATCGACGAATCCGACAGGGTCGGCGACCGCCGCCTGCCGGACCAGCGGCACGTCCAGATCGCGCCACTCCGCTGTATCGCCGCGGGCAAACTGACGTAGCAGTGTGCTCTTCCCGCTCTGACGAGCGCCGTTCACCAGAACAACCCGGGTGTCCTCTAGTGCCTCCCGAATCGCTCGCTCAGCATGCCTGGAGACTACTCGCCCGATCGGCGAACCCGTCATGTCTCCTCCTCATATATCGCCAGCTCAGAGACACTTCCTGATAGATAAGTCGGAGATGCTCTGACGATTCAGACGGTACCATGCTGATTGATCAGACGCACAAGACCTGATGGACCAGACGCCCAACTGCTGAACAGGCGGACGCACTTAGACTACCCTCACAGTCAATCGTGCAACGTCGCATGCACTCGACTACCAACCAGAGCTGTCGGACGCCGAACAGGACCGGCCTTGCCGCTAGCGGGTCACGCGGTTGATCCAGGTGATCATGGCGGTGATGACCTCATCGCGGTTCGTTTCGTTGAGGATCTCGTGCCGGGCATCGGGATAGGTGACGACGGTGACATCGCCCAGCCCGGCGGCGAGCCGCTCGGCCAGCGGCGTGAGCAGGGCCGGACCACTCGCGCGGTGACCTGCGCGCCTTGGAGTGGTAATGCACGGCCGCCGGCGCGCACCTGCTGGCCGATCTGAGTGCCAACCGCCTCGCTTGCCGAGCCGACTTGAGTCGCGCTAGATCGGCGTTATACGTCCGTCACGGACCGCTTCTCGCCGGTTGATCTGCTGCACGCCATGCATTCGGATTTTGTCTGAGGCGGTCGGAGAAGGTCTGGTTTCCGCAGGTCAGAGTGCAGCATCAGTCCGCAGTCGCGGCGCTGGGTCTGCCGAGGTCTGTCGTCGTGGTCACTATTTGAGTCGCTGGCTCGGGCCTCTGGGTCGAAGGGAAGCCCAGCATTGCCTTCAGAGATGCCGATTCCGAAGGTGACGCTGACGATCGGCGGAAGGATCGTCAGCGCCGCGGGCTGCAGCCCGGGCGACGGGTACGCGGATCATCTCTAGGTACCCCACGGTTACGGCCGACAGCCAGGTCGTCGGGTGAGTGTCGGTACGGAGCTGCTTGTTGAGTAGTTGCTCGACGTGGGCGCCGACGGTCTCGTAGGTCCCCCGCAGCGCGCTGGTCGAGGCGCAGTCAGCCAGTCGGGGATCGTGCGGTCTCTGGTCAGACCTCGGGCTACGCGACTTCCGGCGGGGTCTGCTCCGGCGGCGGGAGCTTCACCCCGGTTCCGTCTCTGCGCCGCCGCTGTTCCGAGACCACCCCGACCCAGATCGGCGGGTTTGGCTCCCTGGTTGGCTCCCATCGCGGATCCGCAGTGCAAACTCGCTGGTCAGGGGCAGATGCTCTAGTGACCCGCT
This sequence comes from uncultured Actinomycetota bacterium, assembly GCA_963836195.1. Classification (GTDB taxonomy): domain Bacteria; phylum Actinomycetota; class Actinomycetes; order Streptosporangiales; family Streptosporangiaceae; genus Trebonia. The sequence continues at coordinate 68,631 of CAWIIX010000017.1, forward strand.
GCCGATCGGCAACGGATCACAGCAAATCGCGAAATATGACCCCGACCTGCAGGAACTACCTTGCGCTACGGCAACGGCAACTCGGTCGAGACGCGGCGATGTGATCGGCGTGCGCGCCGCCATGCAACGTGACCTGGGAAAACAGTGAAGTGCGCCCGGCAGGATTCGAACCCGCGACCCGCTGCTTAGAAGGCACCGATGAACTGTCGCGGAGCGTCGCTCGATGTCGCTCAATTGGCCATTTAGCTGCGCGGATGCGAGCCGGTTGTGGCCTGGCGTCGCCTGAAGACTGGGACCGTTGGCTCCCAGTTTGGCTCCCAGGTCTTTTGACTCTGCCGGCCTTCGAATGAGTGAAAAAGCATCGGGCCCGCATGACCAGCTTGGAAGCTCGGTCGCCCGGGGGCGTCGGTTGAGCTGCGCGAACGGATGGCCTGGTAGGTACGGACGAGTGCTCGTGACTGACCGCTGACGACCTGGCGTGTGGCTCCTGACCGCGGTCACCGGGCTGAATGTCAGAAAGCCCGAGCTGTTGATTTACTGGACCTTCGTGACGAGTGTCTGGAACACGTGGAGGCCCGCGGCATCTCGGCAATCTCCGGCCAATTACGCCGGCATTATAACCACCGTCTTCTGCACCAGGACTTGCAGCAGGAACCCCGCTCCGTCAGCCTGGCCGCACCGTTGATGTCACCGCCAGGATCGAGCGCAGGACCCGTCCCGGCCTAGTCTGCGAATACCGCAGAGAAGCTCCAGCCACCTAAAATCCGCTGGTCGGCGAGTGTGAGCGAGTTCTGGCACAGCACAGGCCCATGCCTGCAGAGGTAGGCGCCGGAATCAGGACGAGACTCGACCTGGAGCAGCAAACGTTTGCAGCGACCCGGATTGTCGCTGTTGGGGCGGCCTCCGAGCTCTATGCGATGACGGAAGGTGATTATACCGCTCCGCTCGTGACAGAATTTCGGCCCCGAGAACACGCAAAGCGCTCTACAGCTCGCAAATCGTGACGACTGGAGCGTTCAAATGTTACATTTTCGACACCTTGGTCTTCGTCTGCAATCCTTTGCAGTCCTTCGCGGTAGCCTCTGTCGGGTCAGAGCAACGTGACCGACCCGGGTAACCGGGACTTCCGCCCAGGGGTCACCCGGCGAGAGGGATTATCCATGGCATTGCTTCCCCAAAAGGTGATCGCCAAGGTCAGCGCCCGTCGCGTAGGCGAGCTTGCGACGACGTCCTGGGAGTGGATCTTGCGCGCTGACGGCCAGGTGCTCTACCGGCTCACCAGTGTTAACGGTCGGCGGGAACGGAATCCTTGGACCCCGGCAACGCGGATGCCGGCGGCCGAGCTGGAAGCTATTCGCGAGGGCAAGTCCAAGGCGGCCGAAGTGCTGGACGCCGTGGCCCGCCAGCACGGGCACCGGCCCTGAGCCAGGCTCAAGCCCCGGTTGCGGGAGGGGATGCGGAAGCACCGACTCATTCGCCAGCCCCGACCCACTCCCAGACCCGACCGACCCGCAGGACCTCAACCCCTACGCCTACGCCTACGACTCGCCGCCGAGCAGCGAGGACCCATCGGGTGCGATGGCGGATTACCAGACCCCTACCGGGAATTACGTCGGCACCATTCAGTCCTACTACACGATGCAAGACGATCGCGAGTCCGGCGGCTCCGCTACGACCGGCAAGTCTGAGTCGGGCGGTGCAGACGGCACTGCGCCGGCCCCTCGCCTGTTGTTCACGAGTTCACCGTCATGCAATTCCTCCAGAGCCTGGTCTCGACATCATGCGATGGTCACGGTGTACCGACGCCGCGGCCGCAGCCCGGCGTCAGTCTCCTTATGCAGTTCCCGAAGCTTGTCGCGTACCTCGACCTTGGTGTTACCGCTGACCTTCTCGTGGATGCGCGTCCCAGCGGGGCTAAAGCCAACGTCTAGCGTCCCGATGTGTTGCTTCCGCGGCTCACCCCGGTAGACGGAGTCCTCGCCGCGCCCGCGAGGCCTGCCTGGCAGGCGATAGCCGACCGGTTTGGTAGGAATGCCGGGGCGCGTCGCGCGTTAGGAAGGTCTGGGAATCAGCCCAAGACCCGAAAAGTGCGCCCGGCAGGATTCGAACCCGCGACCCGCTGCTTAGAAGGCAGCCGCTCTATCCGACTGAGCTACGGGCGCTCGCTGACCATTGTGCATGGCGAAGGTCACGCAACGGCTACACGTAGGTCGCAGTCCGCGAGAAGAAGGTCCTGATCAGCATACCGAACGTAACCGAACCACCGCGCCCGCTTGCGATTGCGGTCCGTCGGGCCCGCCGAGCCCCGGACCCGGAGCGGGTCCGCCGCGATAGTCTCCCAGGTATGCCCGACACCGTTATCTACACCGCCGAGGCGACCTCCACCGGCGATGGCCGCAACGGCCACGTCGCCTCCTCCGATCACAAGATCGACCTCGATCTGGCGTTCCCCCCGGAGATGGGCGGCACCGGCGCCGGGTCCAACCCCGAGCAGCTGTTCGCGGCCGGCTACGCCGCCTGCTTCCACAGCGCGCTGCGCCTGATCGCGGGTCGCGACCAGGCCGCGCTCGGCGACTCCACGGTGACCGCGCAGGTCGGCATCGGCCCCGACGGCGACGCCTTCGGCCTGATCGTGACGCTGGTCATCCACGTCCCCGGCCTGGACCGGGAGAAGGCGCGCGAGTTCGCCGAGGCGGCCCACCAGGTCTGCCCCTACTCCCGGGCGACCAGAGGCAACATCAGCGTCGAGCTGCGCGTTCTCTAAAAATTCAAATTCAGGTCATATCGAACGGACCGTTGCTCCGCCCCTTCCCGGCATTACACCGCCCGGGGCGGGGGAACGATCACCCGTGACCATCGCCAACCAGACCTGGAGGCACGCCGATGACCGAGATCGACCTGAACGCGATCAAGGCGGAGCGCGCTCGCCTCGAGGCCGCGTACATCACCCCGGGCCGGCCGCCGACCTCCGCCCGCGGCATCCACCACGCGGCGCTGATCTGCTCCGACGTCGAGCAGACGATCAAGTTCTACCAGGGCATCCTCGAGTTCCCGCTCACCGAGCTGTTCGGCAACCGGGACTACCAGGGATCGACGCACTTCTTCTTCGACGTCGGCAACGGAAACCTCCTCGCGTTCTTCGACTTCCCCGGACTCGACCTGGGCCCGTACCTGGAGACGCTGGGCAACATCAACCACATTGCCATTTCCGTCACCCCGGAGAAGTGGTCCTACCTCAAGTCCAGGCTGGACGACGCCGGCGTCCCCTACACCGAGGCGAGCGGCACCTCGATCTACTTCAAGGACCCGGACGGCGTCCGGCTGGAGCTGCTGGCCGACCCGCTGGGCGAGATGTACGGCACCAAGGTCCTCTAAGCCCGGTCAGGCAAAGTGCGAGGAGGCCGCTGGCAGACGCCGCCCTCCTCGCCGACTTAGGCCATCGTGCCCGGCGCATAAATCTCCCCCACCCCACGGCGGCCCCCGGTTCCTTTTGCCTACGCCACCGACAGAATCCCGGTTCCTGCCGCCCGCAGTTGGCACGTCACGTGCTGAGCGCCTCCGCTTCGAGCTTGTCGCGGTACGCGTACAACTCGGACTCAAGGCCATCGGGGATAGCCTCGGGAATCTCTAGAAGCACGTTCACAGCAAGCATCCGCTTGCGGAGGTAATCGTCCATACGGATTTCTCCCTTGATACTCGGGCGGCGGAGGCCGAAAGCGGCATCGGACTCGGGCGGGAGGAGCGCGGCGCGGTACTCGTCGTGAAGGTCGAGCAATTCCCCACCCGCGCACAGGACGTCGGCGACTTGCTCCCAAAACCGACGGGACTGCCAGGTCCGGCCGGTCTCGGCGTGACCGACGGCGGTCACGGAAAAGCCGACGAGCGCGGCCAGTTCGACCTGAGTGAGTCCAGCGGCCCGGCGGCGTCCGGCCAGGGCGGCTGAAAGAGCGCGGGCGGCTTCGGCCGGCGCCCGCCCTCCCTGAGCACGCGCAGCCACGCGCGGCCGGGCGTTACGGCTGGGACCCGGGACCAGGGTGCCGTCCTTGATCAGCGTGCGTAGCCCCCTGCGACAGGTGCGGGAAGCGAAGCCGGTAGAGCGGGCAAGCGCCGCCCCACTGGGCGCGGGCTCGCCGGGTGCAAGCCGGCCAGCCGTGATCTGGTCGCGGACGATAGCGGCGGCCTGCGCGTACTTGGGCGGGCTGCCCGCGCCCATTTTGTCGGATCGCGAAGTCACGGCGCTAACTCGCCTCGGTCCATGCTTGACGCGCGCGGCGGTCAAACTCGACCGTCATCGCTTCATAGACACGCTGAAGCTCAGCGCGTTCAACGGCCTTTTCGGGCACGTGCTCAAGCTCTGTGCGTATGCGCGCCCACTCGGCCAGGAACGCCGGATCATCAAGCCTGTGGAAGTCGGTCGGTTCGTCGTGTTGCATGGTCGGCCCCTGTGGGTGCGCTTGCGGCTTGGGTAGGCCCCCGGTCGGGGGATGGCGTGACGTTGGCGTCCGGACCGGGAACGCATCACCAGATTGCGGGCAGCACATAGCGTATGGAAGGGCATGCGGTATACCGTCAGAATCGATACGACCACGCTGTGATGTCTTACAGGCCATTACGGAACGGTACGGAGCGCGCCCCCATGGACCGTGAAAGTAATCCCCTCTTGGTCTTCCTCGCCGCCAAGTTGAAGACGTTGCGGAACGCCAGGGGATGGAGCCAGGAGGCGCTAGGCAAACGCTTGGGCTACAGCGGCGAGATGGTAAGCAAGGTAGAGACGGGCGACGCAAGGCCAAGCGGTCAGTTCGCCGCAGCGTGCGATTTGGCGTTTCCGGAGATGGGCGGCATGTTCGCCGACCTAGTCGTAGAAGCGGAGAATTCACACGATGTCTACCCGGTGTGGTTTCGGTCGTGGGTGGACGCAGAGAAGCGGGCGAACGTTCTCCGCTGGTGGGAACCGCTTCTAGTGCCCGGGCTTCTCCAGACCGCTCAGTACGCGCGTGCGCTGTTCGAAGCGTGGCGGACAGTCGACGGCAACGGGGACACTGATACCGACGTTGCCGGACGCATTGCCCGTCAGGCGATCTTCGACCAGCCTTCGCCGCCATCGTTCGGCGCGGTGATCGATGAGAGCGTTCTGTACCGGGGCATCGGCGGGACGAAGGTCATGCATGACCAGCTCCTGCATCTAGCCGATATGTCGGAGCGTTCGCGGATTACGGTGCAGGTGCTCCCGGCAGAGGTCGGCGCGCACGTGGGGCTCCTCGGAGCGTTCGCTATGGCGGGCTTTGCCGATGGTACGCCGGGTATGGTCTACCTTGAGTCACCAGATGAGGGAGAGGCCACGAAACGAGCCGACACGGTGGCGAAGATCGGGATTACCTACGACACGTTGAGGGACGATGCCTTGGGTGCGCGTGCTTCGCGTGACCTGATCAGGAGAGTGGCTGAGGAACGATGGAAGGACTGAACAGCGCCACGTGGCGCAAGTCGAGTTATAGCGGCGGCAACGGCGGCGGCTGTGTTGAAGCGGGCGTTGAGGACACCACGGGGGTAGTCCTAGTCCGAGACACCACCGACCGCGCGGGCGCAGTCCTCACGGTCACGGCCAACGTGTGGCGGATGCTCACCGACAAACTCAGGTAGGCGCCCCGCGTGGTCCGCGCGGATGGGGCGTCGGTTCCACCTCGACGGCCCAGAGACTCGGTCCGGGTGCGGGCCGGTCGGGGACGACGGCCCTTGCACCTCAGTGTCGGTGATGTGGCCGGAATGAGTCGTAGCACGGGTCGGGTGTTGCAACAGCTGTCATGTGATTTACGTCACGCAAGCCTTCCAGTGGCCGCTTGCCGGGTTTCTGGATGATCCACTCTGGTGGCATGGCTGCCTGAGCGGTCCGTCGAGGTCCCACCTACAGGAAATAGATCCAGCAGCGGGAGCCGCGCAGCCTGGTCCGCACCGATGGGAAGACGCCTCAGGTCCGGGGCGGCACGGGTGGCGGGCGGGCCTGATGGGTGGCGTTAGCGGGAGGATGTGGCTTTCGCCGTAAGGTAACCAGCGTGTTCTCTGCTGAGCTGCCGTTTCCTGACCTGTCTGGGCTGACCGCTGATGCGCTGCTGGCTGGGCCTCGCGGCCGGGACTTGTGCGTCAACTTGCTCGATGACCGGCTGGCGGCGCCTGGCCGACGACGAGTCGAGCGGGCCTGGCTTGACGCGCTGGACGCGGCACAGAGTGGAGAGGCGGTGCGCTGCGGAAGAAAGCTCGCCGAATGCGCCCTGATCGCCGACGTATCCGGTGCCCCGTTCGACGTCCGCGCCCTCCTGGCTGGACTGGTGGCCGCCGTCGGCTTCGCGGAGTACTGGGGGGAGCCGAGCTCCCAGGACCGGGGGTTCGCGGGTGAGGCGGCGCGTGAGGCGCTGCGGCCGGTCGCGGAGGCGGTCGTGGCGGCGGCCGATGCTCCCGACCTGCGCTGGTGGACCGAGCCTGTCGACCGTGGCGGCCAGCGGTACGCGCAGTTCCTCGGCCGGCATGGGCTGCCGGAGCCGCTGCTGTCCGGGGCGGCCGAGCTGGCGGGCGACTGGCTGGCAGACGCCCTTGAGGATAAGCGGTCTGGGCATGGCCGGCCGCAGGAGGATTCCGTGCCATATGGCGGTCAGTGGTGGTCAGGTCCCGCGCTGTCCGATGTGCCGGTGACGACGCGTGCGCTTCCGACGCTTGGCGCTGTCCGGCTGGCCCTGGCCGAAGGCGGATTCGGCTGGCGGTCGGCCCGGTGCTGGCCGGTCGCCCCGCAGGACGGAGTACGCGTCTACGGGGTGCGCGGCCCGGGCTCGTGGGCCGAGCTGGTGGGCCGTTATCCGCTCGACGTCAGCGAGTCCCGCCGTCATGACTGGCGGCGGGTGACCGGGTGGGCCGGCCGCTGGCTGATCCCGGACTACGCCGCCGTGGCCGCTGACTGGGACGCCGTGCACGTTTGCGTAGCGGGCTACCTGACGACGGCCGGAATCGCGATCCCGATCGGCGACGGTGCCAGCACTATGCTGGCCGGCTGGGATCCGGATGCGACCTGGTGGCTCACCGACGCTCTCTCCCTGGCGGGAGCGCCGCAGGACTGGCGGGCGGACCAGCGGGCGCCCCTCGGCTGGACCCAGGCCGGGTAGCTTTCCGCAGTGACCGTGAAGGGTGGACGGTCGTGGCCTTCCTTAGATTCGGTACGTGGCTTCGATCGTTAGGCGGCGCGTTGGGGATTTGGCATGTACCCCTAGACGATGTCGATGGCGTAGCCGACAGGTCGAGTTCGAGGTCGATGGCGTAGCTGACAGCCTCGACTCGGCCCCGTTGAGGCCGCGCGGGCCTACCCGGGGAGCGCCGGAGCCCGGTAGGCGGTGCCGATCGAACCGGTCGGGACCGGAGTGGCCCGAGATGGGGACGCGGCCGCCGATACCGCCGTGCCCGGTGGGGCTGACGCGGCCGACGTGCGGTACGTGGCGGTGTCCGGCCCGGTCGCGGCCGTGCTCGGCGTCACCGTCGGCGACACGGAGGGCGTAGGCGACGCCGAGGTCGGCCCGGCAGTCAGGGCCTTAGACGGCGTCGGCGTCGGCGTCGGCGACGGGTGCGGCCCCGCTGCGCGCTCGACCTGCTCGAAGAGGATCTTCGCGGCGGATCCGAAGTAGGCGCTGTAGGAGGCCCACTCGTAGTCGCCGCCGACTTGGTAGCCGCCGATCACGCCGAACACGGTGCCGGTCCCGTGCCTGGCGTTGTAGCCGATGATCCAGGGCCCGCCGCTGGTGCCGGTCCAGAACCCGTGGCAGTAGAACTCCATCTGCCCGGCGCGGAACCGGAAGCTCCTTGTCGCGCACCTGATCGGCTCGGCGTCGGTGTCGTTGTGCCCGATGACCTCGATCTTCTCGCTGTACCAGCGGGTGAACCCGAGGGTCAGGCCGCCGGTCCTGGCCTGGATCGGCCGGCCGCCGGCCGTGGCCAGGATGAGGAAGGCGAAGTCGAGGTCGGGGTCGTGCGAGCGCTTCCAGCCGCTCGCGACCGTGATCGCGCGGACTGGCCACGCCCCGTACGGCCTCTTTCGGTCGTGGTACCCGGGCACGTACTCGATGTCGGTCGCGAACCAGGTCGAGTAGACGCAGTGCGCCGCCGTGAGCGCCAGGTCGCCGGCCGTCGAGTCCACCACCGATGCGGTGCAGAAATGGCCCCTGCCGCCGGTGGTGTAGAAGAGCGCCCCGGTCGTCGGCGATCCGGGGAACGGGCGCGCCGTCGGGATCCCCTTGGGCGGGGTGAGGTCCGGGCCGGCCTGGCCCCGCCCCGGCCCGGCCGGCGTCCGGGTCACGGCGGGCAACGCGGTCCGTGTCAGGCGACGGGGGAGCGCCGCCGCCGCCGCGTCCTGCATCCGCGGCGGCGTCCAGTAGGCCAGCGTCTGCCCCTGCGCCGCCGCGCTCACCTGGAAAGTAACCGCCGTCGCGGGACCGCTCACGCTCGCGTCGAGCACGCTCGGACCACCGGGCATCCAGGCTGCCCGGCCGGCTGACGCGACGCCGGCCGTCACCGTCGCCGCGACCATGATGACGGCGGCGAGCACCCCGAGCACGGCCGCGCCTGCCTGATACCCGCCCCGTCGGGACACCCGGACCCCCCGTTTGTCTTTGTGGCATCGCGTGCACTTGTGCGCAGCTAGTCACGCAGGCCGTCACTGCTTCCTGGCCTCCGGTCCCAAGGTCGAAGGCGTGCGGTCCGGCGGCCAATATGTTCGATTTGTCGATCCGGCTTCGCACCCAGGAACGGCCGTGCCGATCGCGGAAGGGACGCCAGGAGGGGTATGGGCAGGCGATCCCGTGAACTCAATTTACGCGCGGTGGAGGCGAAGCACGGGACCGTTCGCTATGAATGACTTTGATTTTTCACAAAGATCAAGAGGAGTATGCGGGGGCGCGCGGCCGATCCAGGATTGGCACTAGGTGGGTTAACGTCTGCTAGGTAGAACTGCCGATCTTCCTGCCGATTCATTCCAGGCTGCTGATCTGCGTGTAAAACTGGCTGCGAGCCGCACCAGACGACCCCTCCCGGAGGCCCTTGATGACCAAGGCCCTGCGCCTTCCGGAGGGCCTGGACACGACCAAGCCCTCCCCGGCGCGGATCTACGATTACATGCTCCGTGGCACCAGCCATTTCGACGTTGACGAGGAAGCCGCCAAGCGCATCCTGACCGCGGTACCGGAGATCAAGGACTGCGCCTGGTCGAACCGGGGGTTCCACCAGCGAGCGGCCGCCTGGATCGCCAAGCAGGGGGTCAGGCAGTTTATCGACATCGGGTCCGGGTTGCCCACGATCGGTAACACGCACGAGGTGGTCAAGAAGATTCACCCTGACGCGCGCGTGGTCTATGTGGACAACGACCCGATGGTGGAGCTCTACAGCCAGACGATCCTCGACGAGGGCTCGGTCAGCGTGATCTGCGCCGACCTGCGCGAACCGGACGCTATCCTCGGCCACCCGAGCGTGCGCGCGCTCCTCGAGTCGGGCGAGCCGACCGGCCTGCTGATGACGGCCGTGCTGATGTTCGTCTCCGACGGCGCCGATCCGTGGAGCCTGGTCTCACGCTACGTGCGCGCGGTCGGGCCGGGCAGCTACCTGTCGCTGTCGCACATCACCGATGACGCCAAGCCGCCGATCGCGGTCGACGGGTTCCGCCGGGTGTTCGAGCAGGCGACCGAGCAGATGCACTTCCGGTCGAAGGCCGCGATCGGCCGGTTCTTCGACGGGCTCGAGATCGTCGCCCCGTACCAGGACGGTGCGCCCTCGCTCACGTACAGTGGCCTCTGGGGCGCAGAGGACGTGCAGCTGGCGGACAGCGACGGGTCTCGCTGGCTCTACTGCGCGGTGGCGAGGGTCCCGTGATCAACTTCTCGACCGGTGCCACGGCGGACACCATCGGCATGGGAGTCGAGGCGGGAACGGGCATCGAGGGCAAGCCGACACCGGACGAGCTCGGCATCGACGTGGCTCGCCTGGTCTGGCAGCGATCCGGCGAGGGCGACGGGTCGATCGAGATCGCCTTCCCGCTCAGCGCGGCCTGGACCCGGGGCGACTGGGTGCTGATGCGGGTGGCGGGCGATGAGGACGGCCGGGTCCTCGTGTTCGACCGGAATGAATGGGACTGCTTTCTCGACGGCGCCAGGAACGGCGAGTTCGACGACGCGACGAACCGCGGCGAGTCCGATTCATAACGATATTCACCTATTGGTCCAGCCTGTGGACCAGCTCTTGTCGGCGGGCTTTTCCGCTGTCGGCCCGCGCGTCCGGGCCTGCCGTTTCGTTCCGCTAAGCGCCCGGCTAAGGGCCCCAGAAGACGTGCGACATCGCATCTGAAAAGCCTTGATTTGTGAATCGCAATGTGGGTATACTCATCACTACATCCACAGGTGCTGTCTGTGTGGTGTTAGCGGTTCAGCCGTGCGAAATACCGACAAAACCTGAGATCGAACATATCTCAAAGCGATTCTGCGAGGACGGAGGGGGGATATCGATGAGCGATGATGCCTACGGCGCGACCGTCGCGAAGCGGCGTCTCTCCCGGCGCCTGGCCGAGCTGAGAGGCGCCTCGGGCTACACCGCGAACCACGTCTGCGACATCCTGAACTGGGGTCGCGGCAAGGTCGGCCGGTTTGAGGCCAATCAGTGGAAGCGGCCCGAGATGAGCGATATCCGCGACCTCGTCCGCATCTACGAGATCGAGGGCGCGGAGCGGGAGGAGATCGAGGAGCTCGCGGTGCGCTGCCGGGTCCGCCCGTGGTGGCGTGAGTATGGCGAGATCTTCGATAACGAGTTCGCGGGCTACGAGAACGACGCGACCGCGATCCGGGTTTTCATGCCGCTGCTGCTGCCCGGGCTGCTCCAGACGCCCGCCTACATGGAGGCCTCGTTCAAGACCGGGCCGCGTCCGCCGGCCTACCGGCGCAAGGCCGTCCAGGCGCGGCTGCGCAGGCAGGAGATCCTCGACCGGACCGACGGGACCGCGCCGCACCTGTCGGTGGTGATCACCGAGGCGTCACTGCTCTACCGGTGGGGCATGCACGGCGACCGCAGGGAGCAGATTGAGCACCTGGCCCAGACGAGCAAGCGGCGCAACGTCGAGCTGCGGATTCAGCGATTCGACGACGGCCCGCCGACCGGCCTTTTCTCTATGGTCAACATCTTCGACTTCCCCGATGCGGAGCCGTCGCTGGTGTTCATGGAGACCGACTACTCCATCGAAGAGGTAAGCACGCCGGTCGCCGTCAAAGGTTACATCCAGTCGTTCGAGCGCGCGTGCGATGCGGCGCTCGAACCCGAGGACACCACGGTGTACCTCGAAAAACTCGCCAAGAGAATGGAGTAACTACAAGTGATCGACCTGTCTCAGGCTGTCTGGCGAAAGGCCGCGCTCAGCGCGCACAACGGTGGCTGCGTCGAGGTGGCCGCCAACCTTCCCGGCGTTACCGCGGTTCGTGACAGCAAGCGCCCGGAGAGCGGCGCTCACGTCATCGACCGGTGCGCCTTCACCGCTTTTCTGGAGGACGTGCAGGGGGGGCGCTACGACATCTAGCTTCTAGCTGAGGTGTCGTGACGCACGGCACGAGGGTCCCCTGGGGTGCAATCCCAGGGGACCCTCGTGTTTTTTTATGAGCCCTGTCTCATGAGCCCTGGCGGCTGCTCGCCGCATCATCGCGGTTCCCGGCGCCAGAGCGAATCTACCCCGGCCGGGTCGGCGCCGGCCAGACCAAACGAGCAATCGGGTGCGTGTGACGCAATTGCACGGTCGCGTGATCTATGTGAATCCCTCAAATAATGGAATACAATAGTCGTGGATGGGCGCCCGGTCGGGTCAGGGTGCGTGGGCGCACCCAGGGTGGTTTCGCATGATTAGGGAGGTAATGTCCCTAGAAATGGCGACGGCGACTGACCGTAGGTATGCATTAGAAGCCGTAGGTAATTGTACGGTTCGGCATTTCCGGCAGGAATAATTGCCCTGATTCGATCCTATTTGATCCGTTGATGCCTACTCGGGTGGCGGCGGTTCTGCTTCCTTATTGGTGGGTCGCAGAGTACTGTGAAGTGACGCACATGACTCAGAAGCTGTGCTTCACAGATTCGGAATCAGACCGGAAATAGGGCCCGGAAGCAGGCGCGACGGGACTCTTTCGGCACGACGCGACGGTGGCTTAGGCCGGAGGCACCGATATGGATGATGGGTTGCGGATGGTGCAGTCTCGCGCGTGTGGCGCGTGGGCACTCCCGGGGGACCCAACCTGCGCGGGCGTTGCCCGCCGCTTGTTCCGTCAGGTGGCGAACGGGCTCGCCCTCGAGCCCGAGGCCATCGATGACGGCGTGACGATGGTCAGCGAGCTCGCCGCCAACACGCTGCACGTCCAGCAGCGGCGTCCCGCCCCCGCCAATCCCGAGCTCTGGCTGTACCTGCGGGGCGCAGGCCAGCGCGCGGAGCTCGTCTGCAAGGTCTTTGACACGCTTCCCGGCTGGGTGCGCGGCAACGCGCCCGGCCACACCGTCGCCCGCGCGCCGACCGACGCGATGAGCGGGCGTGGCCTCGAGGTCGTGCAGGAGCTGTCAGCCGGGCACTGGGGGCATCACCTGTCCCGCGCCCGGCTGGCCGGCCCGGCCCTGCGGGGCAAGGCCGTCTGGTTCGCGCTGTCGGCCCCCGCGGCCGACCGCGACGCCGGGCGGGCCCCGGGCCGGGGAGATCCCGCCACCGCCGGCGAGGCGATGACCGAGCTGGAGAAGGACCTCGGGACCCGGGGCTTCGCCGGCAAGCTGGTGCGGGCCGACGACCCGGGGGCCGACATGGCGGTGGTCTCGATCGCCAGCGGGCTGACGCTCTGGTGCCGCTCCGGCACCGCCTGGCTGCGGGCGCCGGGCACCACCGTCCGGCAGTGGAGCTACTGCGATCTGGTCGAGGTCGGGGAGCAGGCCGTCCAGGAATACGAGACGACAATCGCAATGGCCGAGCCGAGCGCGCTGGCCGCCGCCACCAGAAGCGGCGCATTAGTCCCTGGCGACACCGGCAATACCACTGCGAACCATTCGCCGGGCAAGCGAAGACGACCATGGAAATCGGCGGCCGCCGACGAACCGTCTCAGTCCACCCACCTGGCAAGGAATTTCGATCCAGGTTCCTTCTTCGGGCCGGGCCCCGGTTCTTACGAGGCTGACCTCTTAACTTTATCTTAGCATTCTTTGCAGGCGAGTGTAAATGGTCACGGCGGCGTCCGGCGGGCGCCGCCGGCGCGGGACTACCCCATCCGCGAGGCGACCGACCTGTAGGCGTCGAGCGTGACGTCCCAGAAGCGATCGGCCGCGACCGCGGTGGCCACCCGGGCGTTCGGGATGTTCGATTTTGAGAAGTCGGTCACGGTCATGCCCGCGGTGAGCGTGCCGTGCGTCTCCACCTGCACCAGCGCCGGCGTGTAGTCGAAGACCGAGGGGTCGGCGATGGAGACGATCGCGCACACGTCGTGCACCGGCGGCTCGCCGGCCGTGTCGGCCGAGTCGCGGTACTGCGCGAGGGCCGGAAGCAGCAGCCGCGAGCCGAGTTCGCCCAGCGTCCGCATCTGGTCCTGGACGGCGGCGGTCGCCCGCGCCAGCAGCGTGACGTCGAGCCCGATCATCCGCACGCCCGACGGCCACCCGGCGCCGAACACGATCGCCGCCGCCTCGGGGTCGGCCCAGATGTTGAACTCGGCGGCGGGGGTGACGTTGCCGCGCGACGCCGACCCGCCCATGATCACGAAGTCCCTGACCCACGACGCCAGTCGGGGCTCGCGCCGCAGCGCCAGCCCGATGTTGGTCAGCGGCCCGGTCGCGACCAGCGTGATCTCGCCCGGGGCGGCGGCCGCAGCCTCGATGATGTAGTCGATCGCGTGCCCGCCTTCGGCCGATCGGCCCGGCGTCGGCAGCGCCGCGCCGCCGAGGCCGCTCTCGCCGTGCACGTGCCCGGCGTGCAGCGCCGGGCGCAGCAGCGGAGTACCGCACCCGGCCGTGACCGGGACCGAGCCGAGGCCGACGAACGACGCCACCGCGAGCGCGTTGGCGGTGGTCTTGGCGAGCTCGACGTTGCCGACCACGGTGGTGAGGCCGGCCAGCTCGATCTCGGGCGACCCGGCCGCGAACGCGATCGCCAGCGCGTCGTCGATGCCAGGGTCGCAGTCGAGGATGATGGTGGTGCTCATGGCGAGGTCCTGTCCGTCGCTGCCTGGGGAACGAACCGACGGTATCGAACGGTCGCGTGTTCCACCCCCGCCGCTCCCGGCTTCGCGCCTGCGCCGGTTGATAGCCTTGCCCCCGACGAGGAGGTCGTTTGCCCATGCACCAGCCGCCCATCCCGCAGATCGACGCAGAAGACCCGGAGATCGCGGGGCTCATCCACGACGAGGCCCGCCGCCAGCAGGACAAGTTCCGGCTGATCGCGTCGGAGAACTACGTCTCCACCGCGGTGCTCGAGGCCTCCGGCACGCTGCTGACCAACAAGTACTCCGAGGGCTACCCGGGCAAGCGGTACTACGAGGGCCAGCAGTTCATCGACCCGATCGAGTCGATCGCGGTGTCGCGGGCGCAGGCGCTGTTCGGGGTCGAGCACGCGAACGTGCAGCCCTACTCGGGGTCGCCCGCCAACCTGGCCGCCTACCTGGCCTTCGCGTCGCCCGGCGACACGGTCATGGGGCTGGCGCTGGCGATGGGCGGCCACCTGACGCACGGCGCGGCCCCGACGATCGGCGGCAAGTGGTTCCACTCGGTCCAGTACGGGGTGCGCCGCGACACCGGCCGGATCGACTTCGACGAGGTGCGCGACCTGGCGCTCCGCGAGCGGCCCAAGGTCATCTTCTGCGGCGGCACGGCGCTGCCGCGGACGGTCGACTTCCCCGCCTTCGCCGAGATCGCGGCCGAGGTCGACGCGGTCCTGGTGGCCGACATCGCGCACATCGCGGGCCTGGTCGCGGGCGGGGCGCACCCGTCGCCGGTCGGCTTCGCCCCGGTGATCACCACCACCACCCACAAGACGCTGCGCGGGCCCCGCGGCGCGATGATCATGACCGACGCCGCGCACGCGACCGCCGTCGACAAGGCCGTCTTCCCCGGCCTGCAGGGCGGGCCGCACAACCACACGACGGCCGCCATCGCGGTGGCGCTGCACGAGGCGGCCCAGCCGTCGTTCCGCCGCTACGCCGCCCAGGTGGTGGCCAACGCGGCCGCGCTCGGGTCGGCGCTGCAGGCCCGGGGCTACGACCTGGTGTCCGGCGGCACCGACAACCACCTGCTGCTGGTGGACCTGACCTCGAAGGGGATCGGCGGCAAGCCCGCCGCGAAGGCGCTCGACAAGGCGGGCATCGAGCTGAACTTCAACGCGGTCCCGTACGACACCCGCCGCCCGTTCGACCCGTCCGGCATCCGCCTCGGCACCCCCGCGATCACCACCCGGGGCCTCACCGAGGAGCACATGCCGCCGCTGGCGGCGTGGATGGACGAGGCCATCACGGCCGCCGCCAAGGACGACGAGGCGCCCCTTGCCCGCATCGCAGGCGAGATCCGCGACCTCCTGTCCGCCTACCCGATCCCCGGCTGGATCGAGTAACCCCAGCGCCCGCAAAGTCGCCGTCCGCCGGCCGGTTAGCCGCCTGCCCGCACCCGTCGGCGCGCCTAGCGTCGGCGGACGCGCCCGCCATTATGACGCCAATACGCGCCATGGCTTTCGATGTCATCTGTGCGTGAAGTTGCAGGCGTGGCCAGTGATTTGACTGCGTGTTCGAGTGAATCTATATTCGATCATGCTGTTGGGTTCGTCGGGTCGGACGAACGTTGGTTTCGCCTGTCTTCCCCCGGGCGGGCCGGCCCGCGCGAGCCACGCCGCGCGGTGCTGGTGGCTTGGCGTGCGGGAAGTGCAGGGCAGGACATGGCTCGGGTGTACGGAGAACCGGTCGAGGTTCAGACGGGGGAGGACGGGCTGCCCGCCTGGTTCGGGTGGCGGCGGCGACGCTACGCCGTGCACGCGGTTCAGGAGTACTGGCTGGTCAACCGCGACTGGTGGCGGGAGTCCAATCCGGTCCCGGCCCGGCCCGAGCTCGAGTACTGGCGGGTTGAGGCGTCGGCGGGCAAGGGCCACCCGGCCGGCGTCTACGAGCTCCGCCGGGACGTCGCGGCCGAGGTCTGGACGCTGCGCCGGGTGGAGGACTGATGGCGCTCGCCGCCCCGGCCGGGGCGTTCACGCACCTGCACGTCGCGTCCTCGTACTCGCTGCGCTACGGCACCGCGACCCCGCGAGCGCTGGCCGCCCGGGCGGCCGACCTGGGCATGCCCGCGCTCGCGCTGACCGACCGCGACGGCCTCTACGGCGCGTTCAAGCACGTGCAGGCGTGCGCCGAGGCCGGCATCAAGCCACTGCTCGGCGTCGATCTGCCGCTGCTGACTCCCGAGGAGAAGGTCACCCGGGTCGGCCGGGTGACGCTGCTCGCGGTCGGCCGCCAGGGCTGGGCGTCGCTCTGCCGCCTGGTCTCGGCCGCCCACGCCGCGTCGGCCCCGGGGACGGCCGGCGCGGTACCCGGGACCCGCGCGGGCGGCGCGCTGCCGCAGCAGGGCGGCCGGCCCGCCCGCGCGGCCGACGACGACGTGCCCGCGGTCACCCCCGAGCTCGTCGCCGAGCACGCGGCCGGGCTGATCCTGCTGCTCGGGCCGGCCAGCGACGTCGGCCGGGCGGTGGCCGCCCGCCGCCGCGACCACGCGCTGCGGCTGCTGGCCCGCTGGCGCTCCCTGGGCTGCGAGACCGTCGTCGAGATCGTGGATCACCTGGAGCACAAGTCCACCGCCAACGCGGCCCGGCTGACCGAGCTCGCCCGCGACACGGGGACCACCGCCGTCCTCGCCAACGCGGTCAGGTACCTGGACCCGGCCGACAGCCCGGCCGCCCAGGTGCTCGACGCCGCGCGCAACCTGGTCCCGCTCGGCTCGCCCCGGCTCGTCGCCCACAACGGCCGGGCGTACCTGGCCGGGCCCGCCGACATGGCCCGGGTCGCCGAGCGCGTCGCCGCGGCGATGACCGGGCCGGGCGGACGGTCGGCGGACGCGCTCGGCGCCGCCCGGCTGCTCACCGCCACCGCCGAGCTGGCCCGCCGGTGCGAACTGGACCCGGCCGCGGACCTCGGCGTCGGCGCCCACCATCTGCCCGAGACGCAGGGCGCGGTCGGCGAGCAGCAGCGGGCGCTCCGCGCCCGCTGCGAGCACGCGATCCTGGCCGGCCGCTACCGAACCGCGCACCCGTCCGCCCGGCCGGGCATCGGCCGGCAGCGCGCCGCCAGGAACGCCCGCGACCGGCTTGAGCACGAGCTGGCCATCATCGGCGCGACCGGCATGGCCCCGTACTTCCTCACGGTGGCGGACGTGGCCGATCGCGTCCGCGCGGCCGGCATCCGCTGCGCGATCCGGGGCTCGGGCGCGGGCAGCTTCGTCAACCACCTGCTCGGCATCAGCGCCATCGACCCGCTCGAGCACGATCTGCTGATGGAGCGGTTCCTCACCCCGGTGCGGACCACGCTGCCCGACATCGACCTGGACGTCGAGTCCGCCCGCCGCCTGGACGCGTACCGGATCATCTTCGACGCCTACGGGGCGGAGCGCACCGCCTGCGTCTGCATGATGGAGACCTACCGGGCGCGCAGCGCGATCAGGGACGTCGCCGCCGCGATGTCGCTTCCCCCCGATGAGATCGGCGCGATCGCCAAGGCCTTCCCGCACATCCGCGCCAAGCACATCACGGCCGCGCTCAGCGAGCTGCCGGAGCTCCGCCGCTCCCGGGTCAACACCGAGCAGCTAGCAACGATATTCAACATAGCCGAACAGCTGGACGGACTCCCGCGCCACGTCGCGATGCACCCGTGCGGGGTGCTGCTCTCCGACCGGACCCTCCTCGACCGGACGGCGGTGCAGGCCAGCGCCGAGGGGTTCCCGCTGAGCCACCTCGACAAGGACGACGCGGAGATCGCCGGGGTGATCAAGCTGGACGTGCTCGGCGTCCGCATGCAGTCGGCGATGGCGCACACGCTGGCCGAGATCGAGCGGACCACGGCCGAGAAGATCGACATCGACGCGATGCCCCGCGACGACGAGGCCACCTACGCGATGATCGGCCGGTCGGACACGCTCGGCTGCTTCCAGATCGAGTCGCCCGGCCAGCGCGAGCTGGTGAAAAAGATGGCGCCGCGCGACATCGCCGATCTCATCGTGGACATCTCGCTGTTCCGGCCCGGCCCGGTCAACTCCGACATGATCACGCCGTTCCTGCGCGCCCGGCACGGCCTGGCCGAGCCCCGCTACCCGGACGACAAGCTGCGCGAGGCGCTGCAGGAGACCGGGGGAGTGGTGGTCTTCCATGAGCAGGTGCTGCGGATCATCGACGTGCTGACCGGCTGCGGCCTGGCCGAGGCGGACCTGGTCCGCCGCCATCTGTCCACCCCAGGCGGCCCGGAGCGGACCGCCCCCTGGTTCCGGGCCAAGGCCGACATCAGGGGCTTCGACCCGGAGACGATCGAGCGGGTCTGGGAGGTGGTATCGGCGTTCGGCGGGTTCGGCTTCTGCAAGGCGCACGCCGCCGCGTTCGCGATCCCCGTCTACCAGTCGGCGTGGCTCAAGCGCCATCATCCGGCCGCGTTCTACGCCGGCGTGCTCACCCACGACCCCGGCATGTACCCCAAGCGCGTGATCATCGGCGACGCCCGCCTGTCCGGCGTCGAGGTCCTCCCGGTGGACGTCAACGCCTCATCCGGCGAATGGCGGGCGGAAAAGGCATCGGCCGATGGTCCCGCTCCCGACGACCGCAGGCCGGCCCGCTGGGCCATCCGCCTCCCCGGGCGCCGCGACGATCACCGGGCGGCGGGCGGCGAGCCCCCGGCCATCCGGTGCTCGCTCCGCGAGGTGAAGGGCATCAGCGACGCCGAGGTGGAGCGCATCGTCTCCGGCCAGCCCTACACCAGCCTGCGTGACTTCTGGGACCGCGCCCGGGTCTCCCGCCCGGTCGTCGAGCGACTGGCCCTCATCGGCGCGTTCGACTCCCTCTATCCCCCCGCGTCCCCCGTCGCCCCTGCGCCGCCCGTCACCCCCGCGTCCCCCGTCCCCCCCGCGTCCCCCGTCGCCCCCGCGCCGCCCGTCAACCTCGCGCCCCCGTCAACCTCGCCCACCCCGCCCCCGATCGCGATCTCCCCGCATCCGGGACCACCGCGCCGCCCGTGCCGACCCGCCGTGACCTGCTCGCCCGGGTCGGCGTGCTGGCCAGGCAGGCCGCCTCCGCGCGGCCGGGAACGTCGCTGGCCTTGGACCTGTTCGTCAGCGCCGACACCGCCGACGGCATGGCCGACCTCGTCCCCGCGGGCGAACTGCGCGAACTCGACCTCGGCGAACGGGTGGAGGCCGAGCTGGAGATCCTCGGCTTCGACGTCAGCCAGCACGTCATCGACTTCTACGCCGACCTGCTGGCCGGGCTGAACGTGGTCCGCTCGGCCGACCTGGACCGGTGCAGGAACGGGGAGACGATCCTGGTGGCGGGGGCGAAGGTGGCGACCCAGACCCCGGCCGTCCGCTCCGGCCAGCGCATCATCTTCGCGTCCCTCGACGACGCGGTCGGCCTCGTCGACCTGACGTTCTTCGAGTCGGTGCAGGACCGGTGCGCGGCCAGGCTCTTCGGCTCCTGGCTGCTGCTGGTCCGCGGCCGGGTCCGCCGGGCCGGCGCGGGCCCGATGGCCGTCACCGTGAACGCGACCGAGTGCTGGGACATCCCCGCCCTGGAGGAGATCCGCCTGGCGGGCGGCCTGGCGGCCGTTCGCGCCGCGCTCGCCACCGGCCGACGGCGACCTGCCGGCTCGGCCCGCCGCCCCCAAGAACCTCATCACCCCCGGCGACGCCGACCCCGGCAACCCCGACGCCGACCCCGCAAGCGCCGACCGGTCGAAGGACACCCGCCCGCTGGTCTTCGCCAACGGCTTCGCGCTGTCCCCCTACGCCGAGACCGGAGCCCCCGGCGGCAGCATCAAGAGCCCGCCCCGCACCCTCTGGCACGCCAGCCCCGGCAGCCACCCCGAAATCAGGATCCCTCTTCCTATCAGTTTTAACCATTCCTTCATCTTCCTATCGGTTTTGACCATGAAATTTCGACAAATCGGGCGCAAAAGTGGTCAGAACCGATAGGAAGACGAAAAAGTGGTCAGAACTGATAGAAAGCTGAGACGCGACGCTCGCGGGCGCCACCATCGGCTTGCGATTATTGAGCGGTGACGCGTACCGATGTTCCCGACATTGTCAGTAGAAACACGGTCATGTCGGCCAGGCGGTGGCGGGCCAAGGGGATCTCGCCGCCCTGCTGCGCTCGCTGGTCCGCTCCGGCCAGCTGATCCGGCTGCGGCAGGGCGTGTACGCCACCAAGCGCGCGCTGGACTCGGCGCCGACCCGGTACGCGCGCACGTCCTGAACGTGCTGGCGGCCAAGGCCACCGTCGGCGGACAACGCGGTCGCGAGCTACCACTCGGCCGCCCTGCTGCACCGCCTCAGCCTGCTGACCGCGCCGCCGAAGGACACCGTGACCCTCACGCTCCCGCGCCAGGAAATGGAACCGGGCTAAGACCGCGGACGTCGTTTTCCACGCCAGCGATCTCCCCAAGGAGCACGTGACCAGGCTGTACAACCTGACGGTGACGACGGTCGCGCGAACCGTGACGGATCTGGCCCGGACGCTGCCGTTCACGGACGCAGTGGTGGTGGCGGACTCGGCCCTCAGCCAGGAGAAGACGACCAAGCCGGAACTCCTGCAGGCCCTGAAGAAATGCGCAATGGATGGCCCGGCGTCAGGCAGGCCAGGCGCGCCATCGAGTTCGCCGACGAGCCCGCCGAGTCGCCGCTCGAGTCGGCCGCGCGGGTCGTCTTCGCCGAGGCCGACGCGGCCTGGAGCCGCCGGAATTGCAGGTCACCATCCACGGCGAGCGGAGCAGTTCGCCGCCCGGGTCGACTTCCTCTGGCGCGCCGCAGAAGGTGATCGCCGAGGCCGACGGGCTCGTCAAGTACAACGACCGCAAGGACCTGCTCGACGAGCGCGAGCGGGACCACCAGCTCCGCGCGGCCGGCTACACCGCGGTCCACTTCACCTGGCAGGAGCTCTTCCAGACGCCGGAAGCGGTGATGGACCGCCTTCGCAGCGCCCTCGCCGACCGCCGGATAGGCCGCCAACGACCTAAAGGCGCGGGCTTGCGCCAGTCGACCGTCGGCCGCAGCGCCTCCGGCCGGACCCGGTGCGAGTACCGCTTGGTGATCGAGAACAGCGACTCGATCAGCGTCTCCGACAGCAGGTGGGGCTCAAGCCCGAGGTCCACCAGCGCGGTGTGCTTCACCTTCCAGTAGTGCTCCGGCGCCTCCACCCGCGGGTTCGGCAGGTTCTCGACGGTGACCGAGCCCGGGTAGGCGGCGGCCACCACCGACGCGATCTCGCTGACCGACATCGACTCGGTCATCTGGTTGAACACCCGGTACTCGCCCGCCGCGGCCGGGTTCTCGATCGCCAGCCGGACGCACGCGACGGTGTCGCGGATGTCGATAAGACCGCGCACCTGCCCGCCCGACCCGTACACGGTCAGCGGGTGCCCGATCACCGCCTCGATCACGAACCGATTCAGCACCGTCCCGAACACCGAGTCGTAGTCGAACCGGGTGGCAAGCCCGTCGTCAAGCAGCGTCTCGGCCGTCGCCTGCCCGTACACGACCCCCTGGTTCAGGTCGGTCGCCCGCAGGTCCCAGATCCGGCAGGCGAACTCGATGTTGTGCGAGTCATGCACCTTCGACAGGTGATAGAACGACCCGGGCCGCTTCGGGAACAGCACCCGGTCCGTCCGCCCGTTGTGCTCGAGGTCGAGCCAGCCCTCCTCGATGTCGATGTTGGGCGTCCCGTAGGCGCCCATCGTGCCCAGCTTGACCAGGTGAATGCGCGGGTCGATCTCCGCGATCGCGTACAGCAGGGTCAGCGTGCCGAGCACGTTGTTGGACTGGGTGTAGAGCGCGTGCGACCGGTCGATCATCGAGTACGGCGCCGCCCGCTGCTCGGCGAAGTGCACGATCGCGTCCGGCCGGAACGAGCGCAGCATGTCATAGGTGAAGACCGGGTCGCACAGGTCGCCCACGTAGCACCCGATGGAGGACCCGGTCAGCGACTCCCACAGGGCGATCCTGGCCCGCAGCGGCTCGATCGGCACCAGCGACTCGACGCCGAGCTCGTCGTCGTAGTGCCGCCGGGCGAAGTTGTCGGCCACCGCCACCTCATGGCCGCGGGACGACAGGTGAAGCGCCGTCGGCCAGCCCAGGTAGCCGTCACCGCCAAGGACCAGGATTCTCATGGCGCCAGCCAGGTTACGCTCCGAAGCGATCACCCACGAGTCGGTTAGTCTGGGCGACGCCGGGCAGCCGTACCGGGTAACGTGAAAAAGGTACGCGTGACCGAAGCATCCTCGCTGTCGTGCCTGCTGCGGCGCTTCCGGGGGTGGTGTCGAGGGCCTGCGGTTCTCGTGCTGTTTACTGGAGTAACACCGGTCCCAGCCCCAAGGGAAGCAGATGGCATTGGCTCAGAACCGCCTCGTGGCGAAGCTCCGTACCAAGGTGGGCGTTCGTTTCACCCGCTTTGTCGGCGTCGCGGCGGCGGCGCTGGCGACCAGCGAGATCCTGCTCTCGGTCTGCAACGGCGTCTTCCACATGACGGCGACGCCCACGGCGTTCATCAGCACCTTCGGCGGCGCTGTGGTCAGCTACTTCCTGAGCCGCTGGGCCTGGGAGCGCAAGGGCAAGCCGGACGTGCTCCGCGAGACCGTCCCGTTCTGGGTGATCTCGGCCATGGTCTGGGTGATCCTCTGGCTGGCGACCAAGTTCGGCTACCACCTCGCGTCCTGGATGGGCCTGCACGGGGCCAAGCACGTGCGCGTCGTCGACCTCGTGTACCTCGCGGCCAACGTCGTGACGTTCGCGCTCCGGTTCGTGATCTTCCACTACGTGCTGTTCGCCGACCGCACCACCGCCGCCCGCGCGGCCGCCACCGGCCCGGACTCGGTGCCGCCGGGCACCCGCACCGCCCCGTCCCCGGCCGACGTGACCGCCGCGGCCGCATCCGACGCCGCGCCCCGCCGTGGTGTCGATGCCGCGCCGCGCCCGACGTCCGCCGACCCGGCCGCGAAGCCCTCAAACGCCAAGTCGTAAATTCAAAATCTTCATATCGAACGGACCCTGGTTTCACCCCAACAGCAAAGGCCTGGAACGGATTCCGTTCCAGGCCTTTCGCGTATGGGCCCTGCCCCGCGCCGGCCTGGCGCTCGGCCCGGCCGCCGCGCCGGCGCGCGCGCGGGCGGCGTTACTTGCCGCGGTTGCGGCGGCGGCTCTCCCGCCACCAGGTGCCGAGCGACGACCCGCATGAACCGGCTGCCGTAGAAGACGTTGTTCAGGCCCGGGATGTGCAGGTTGTAGAGCGGGTTCTGGCCCTTCTTGGACTCGCCGACCGCCCGCTTGTGGATGGTGGCGGGCACCTCGAGCAGCTTGTACCCGTGGGTGATGACGCCGATCAGCAGCTCCGAGGCCTGGTACTGCGGCTGCTCGAGCTGGACGGCCCCGGTCACCTCGGCCCGCATGGCGCGCAGGCCGAAGGTCGTGTCGCCGATCTTCTGCCCGGTCAGCAGCGGTCACCAGCGCGGCGAAGAACCGCACCCCCGCCTTGCGGATCGGGTCCTTGGTCTCCTCGCTGCCCAGCCGGCGTGACCCGGTGACGAAGTCGGCCTTGCCGTCGAGGATCGGCTGCAGCAGGGTCGGCATCTCGGCCGCGTTGTACTGGCCGTCGGCGTCGGTGGTGATGATGTACTGCGCGCCGCCCTCGCGGGCGATCCGGTAGCCGAGGCGCAGCGCGGCCCCCTGGCCCCGGTTGACCGGGACGTCGGCGACGATCGCGCCCGCCGCGTCGGCCTCCTTGGCGGTGGCGTCGGCGCAGCCGTCGGCGACGACGATCACCTCGGCCGCGAGCCCGCACACGATGCGCGGCAGCGCCTCCACGACCGGGCCGACGCCGCCCTCCTCGTTGTAGGCGGCGATTACCAGCGCGACCGGCGGGAGCTTGCTGACCCGCTCACCGTAGGCAGCGGCGACGGTCTGCAGCGCGTCGGCATCGGTCGCCGCGTCGGCCGGATTGGAATAGAACACGCTGATTGCCTCCGGCATGAATAGTTGCGCCGGCGGGGGTGGCCCGATCCGGCTGGTAGATCTCGCTGATCGTCTGGTACGGCCTGCGGCTGATGGTGTGGCCTGCGACTCTGCCCGGGACATGATCAAGCGCCCGCCAAGTGTATCGGCCCCGCGCTACAGCATGCTGTGACTTCCCCAGCGTCGCGTACCAATTCCCCCCAAACGGACAGATCTTTTAGGCAACCCACAGTTGGGCTGAGGAAGTTCTGAAGATTTCAGTGACATCAAGGTGACCATGCGTCGCGCCAGGTGCCAACCGGGGGACGACCGGGGTCCCGGTCCGAGGTAGCCTGCCGGCGTGACAGGACGACAGTCGTGACGCCGCAGGCAGACGGCCAGACGCCCCAGGCCGACGGCCAGCCGGAGGCGTATCTGCTCGGCCTGCGGCTGGGCGGCCGGAGGGTCGTGGTCGTCGGCGGCGGGGCGGTCGCGGCCCGCCGGGTGCCGAGGCTGCTGGCCGCGGGGGCCGACGTGACGTTGATCTCGCCCGCCGTCACCCCGGCCCTCGAGGAGCTCGCCGCCCTGGGCCGGATCGACTGGCAGGCGCGCGAGTACCGGGCGGGCGACTGCGCGGGCGCCTGGCTGGTGGTCGCGTGCGCGGGCCCGTCGCCGGTCAACGCGGCGGTCGCGGACGAGGCGGAGCGGAACCGGGTCTGGTGCGCGCGGGCCGACGACGCGGCCGCCTCGACCGTGTGGACCCCGGCCGGCGGGCGGGTCGGGGACGCCAGCGTCGGGGTGCTGACCGGCGACCCCCGCCGCAGCGCCGCGATCCGCGACGCGATCACGACCGGGCTGCAGTCGGGGACGATCTCCGCCCGGCACTACCGAAGGCGCGCGGCCGGGGTGGCGCTCGTCGGCGGCGGTCCCGGCGACCCCGGCCTGATCACCGTCCGCGGGCGGCGGCTGCTGGCCGAGGCGGACGTGGTGATCGCCGACCGGCTCGGGCCGCGCGAGCTGCTGGCCGAGCTGTCGCCCGACGTGACCGTCATCGACGCGGGCAAGGTCCCGTACCGGCGGCAGATGTCCCAGGACGAGATCAACGAGGCGCTGGTCAGCCACGCGCGGGACGGGAAGTTCGTCGTCCGGCTCAAGGGCGGCGACCCGTTCGTCTTCGGCCGGGGGGGCGAGGAGATGCTGGCCTGCCTGCGGGCCGGGGTCCCGGTGACGGTCGTGCCCGGGGTCAGCAGCGCGATCGGGGTGCCGACCTCGGCCGGCCTGCCGGTGACCCACCGGGGCACCGCCCAGGACTTCCACGTGATCTCGGTCCACGTGCCCCCGGGCGACGAGCGCTCGGCGGTGGACTGGCCCGCCCTCGCCCGGTCGGACGGGACGCTGGTGCTGCTGATGGCACTCGATAGGATCGGGCCGGTGGCACGGACGCTTATCAAGCATGGACGGTCACGGAACTGTCCGGTTTCGGTAATCGCGGACGGTACGCTGCCCACGCAGCGCACAATTTACTCAACGCTAGAACACGTCGAGAGGCGGCTAGCGGAAGAAGGCGTCAGGCCGCCAGCGGTGGTGGTTATCGGCGACGTGGTAACTATCGCGGCAGAACTCGCCGAGCTCGGGCGGGCGCTTGGCGGCGGGGACCACGATGGCCACGGTGTCGCCCCTTCGCCGGTACCCCCACTGGCGGCGGACTTAAATAAGACGAGCATAAAACCAGGCGGGACCATGGAAGGTAAGGGCACGGCGGCGGAAGAATCGTCGCTGCCCAGTGGAAACGGCGAGCAAGACGAGAAGATCGGGGTCAATGCGCACGGTGGTGAAATAGTGCCAATGAGTGGTGCTGTTTTGCCAGCGGCCGGGAATGAACCGGGCATGTCCGCGAACTGGGAGCGGCCGCGCGTCCGGGTCGACGCCCGGCTGCTCGAGGCGACCCTGCTCAACCTGAGGAAGCGGATCGCCGCCATCCCGCTGGTCTTTGACATCCCCGGCGCCGACGAGGTCACCGCCGAGCGGGGCAAGCTGCTCAGCCAGATCGACGACTACCTGCTGCCCCGGGTCAGGGAGTCCGCCGCCCCGCTGCTCGTGGCCCTGGTCGGCTCCACCGGGGCCGGGAAGTCCACGCTGGTCAACAGCATCGTCGGCACGCAGGTCAGCCAGACCGGGGTCAGGCGGCCGACCACCAACTCGCCCGTCCTCGCCTGCCACCCCGACGACATCCACTGGTTCGCCGAGAACATGTTCCTCCCCACCCTGCCCCGGGTCCGCCAGGAGGGCCTGGCCCGGCCGGGCCGCGACGGGCTGCTCGTGCTCGCCGCCAGCGAGGGCATGACCAAGGGGATCGCGCTGCTCGACACCCCCGACATCGACTCGGTCGTGCGCGCGCACTACGACTTCGCCTACCAGTTCCTCGACGCCTCCGACCTGTGGCTGTTCATGACCAGCGCGAGCCGCTACGCGGACGCGCCCGTCTGGGAGCTGCTGCAGCACGCGCGGGAGCGGGGGGCCTCGCTCGGCGTCGTCCTCTCCCGGGTGCCGCCCCGGCACCGCACCGAGCTCGTCGCGCACTTCAGCGCGATGCTCGACGCCAACGGCATCCAGGCCGAGAACCGGTTCGTGATCCCGGAGACCGGCCTGGTCGACGGCCACCTTCCGGACGACATCTTCCAGCCGATCAGGGACTGGCTGGAGGACACCGCCAAGCGCGCCGACCGGCGGGTCGCGGTGCTCAGCCAGACGATGTCGGGGATGCTGGACACGTTCAAGACCCGGGTGCCGAGGCTCGCCGCGCACGTCGACGCCCAGGTCGTGCTCCGCACCCGGCTGCGCCGGGAGCTCGAGACCGCCTACTCGACCGCGCTGGCGGAGTTCGACGAGGGGACCCGCGGCGGCCGCCTGCTCGCGGGCGAGGTGCTGGCCCGCTGGCAGGACTACGCCGCCAGCGGCGACCTCGGCAGCGCGCTGCGCGGGAAGCGGGGCATCTCCCCGGGGCGGCGCGGCGGCAGGCGGGCCCGGGCCGACGCCGGCGCCGCCCGCTACGCCGCGCTCGACTCGGCCCTCCGGGCCGCGCTCCAGTCCCTGGTCGTGTCGGTCGCGGACCGCGCCGCCGAGCAGGTCGCCCGGGTCTGGCGGGACAACCCGGGCGGCGCCGCGCTGATCGCCGCCGCCGAGGCGAGCCGGGTCCGCGGCGAGCGCGCCAAGCGCGAGTTCGAGTCGGCGTTCGGAACCGAGACCGCGGGCCAGCCGACGGGCAAGCAGGGGGCCTTCGACCGCTCGTCGCCCGATCTGCCGCTGCGCGTCTCCCGGGCCGTCAGCACGTGGCAGGATCGCCTCGTGCAGTTGTCGTCCGGGGGAACAACCCTCTGGCATCGGGGGCCGGCCCCCGATCACCCCCGCCCCCGTTCCCCCCGAGGCGCGCCCGATGGGACGTACTCGTCCGCGGCGAGCCGGGAGGCCGGCCCGCTGAGCGCGCTGGCGCTGGTGGCGATGTTCGGCGAGCCCAGCCGGCGGGGCGGCCCCGGCCAGCCGGCCCAGGCGGACGACGCGAGCGATATCGTCACCGCGCCCGGTGACATGCTGGCGTCGCTCATCGGGCCCGCCGAGTCGGCCGAGCTGCTGGTCCGGGCACGGGCGGATCTGACCCAGCGGGTCGGGCTGCTGCTTGACGAGGAGCTGCTGCGGTTCGGCGAGATCATCGACGAGGCCGGCCCGGTCGATTCGGTCGCCGCCGTCCGGCTCTACCAGGCCGAGTACTCGCTGGAGGCCGCGCGATGACATCGTCCCCCTCGACCGGCCGCCGGCTGAGCGAGCAGACCCTCTCCCGGCGCCTCGAAGCGCTGGCCGAGCTGATCAGGATCGGCCGGGCCCGTCCGGGGCAGGACAAGGAGCCGCCGCAGGCGGCGGGGAACGACGAGGCGGTGGCCGGCTTCGGCCCGGCCCTGCTCGATGACGCGGACGCGGTGCTCAAGCGGGCGGGCGAGCGGCTGCGCCTGTCGGGCAGCCACACCGTCATCGCGCTGGCCGGCGGCACCGGCAGCGGGAAGTCGACGCTGTTCAACGCGCTGTCGGGCGCGACCTTCTCGCCGGCCGGGGTGACCAGGCCCACCACCAGGCACGTGCACGCGTGCGTGTGGGGGATCCAGGGGGCCGGCCCGCTCCTCGACTGGCTGAACGTGCAGCGCCGCCATCGGTACGCCCGGGCCAGCGTGCTCGACTCGGGCGAGTCCGACCTCGACGGCCTGCTCCTGCTCGACCTGCCGGACCACGACTCGGTCGTCACCGCCTCGATGGCGGCGGTCGACCGGCTGGCCAAGCTGGCCGACATGGTGATCTGGGTCCTCGACCCGCAGAAGTACGCCGACGCGGCCGTGCACAACCGGTACCTGATCCCGCTGGCCGGCCACGCGTCGGTGTTCACCGTGGTGCTCAACCAGATCGACACGCTCCCCCCGGAGCAGATCAGGGACTGCGAGCTGGACCTGCGCCGCCTGCTTGACGCCGAGGGCCTGTCCGACACCCCGGTGCTGCCGGTGTCGGCCCGGACCGGCGAGGGGCTCGGCGACCTGCGGGCGCTGCTCACCCAGACGGTGCGGCGCAACCACGCGGTCACCGACCGGATCGGGGCCGACATCGACGGGGTCATCGGCGGTTTCGAGCCGTACGCGGGCCCGCAGGTCGCGCCGGACGAGGCGCTGCCGGAGCCTGGCCCTGGCCGGGCCGGGCCGGACGCTCGACGGCCCGCTGGGAGCGCCCACCGGCGACGATGACGAGCCGCCGGATTCGTCCCGCCCGCCGTGGGAGCTCGACGACGGGGAGCAGGACGGGCTCGCGCAGCCCGCCCCGGGCAGGCCGCCGTGGGAGGACGCCCGCCCCGAGGGGGCCGAGCGCGACGCGGCCGACCCGAGCGCCAGCGTCCCCCCGGCGCCCGCCGGGGAGCTGGCCGAGGCGTTCACCCGGGCGGCCGGGGTGACGGCGATGGCGCAGGCGATGGCGAGCGCCCGCGGAGCGCAGGCGGCCCGGCTGACCGGCTGGCCCGCCGCCCGGCTGCTCCGCCGCCGGCCGGGCCGCCGGCGCTGCGCGGAACCGGGGCGGACCCGGCCGGCCGGGGCGCCGACGCGGCCGGCCAGGCGCAGCAGTCCGAGGTGGACAACGCGATCACCGCGTTCGCCGACTCCGTCGGCGGCGCGCTCCCGGTGCCGTGGGCGGGCAGCCTGCGCGAGGCGGCCCGCAGCAACGGCCCCCTGGTGCCGACGGCGCTGGCCGACGCGGTGCGCGGGGTGGCCGCCGCGGGCGACCCGAGCCCGCCGGCCTGGTGGCGGGTCGTCGCGCTCTGGCAGTGGCTGCTGACCGTGGTGGCGGCCGTCGCCGTGGTCGCGGCGGTGGTGATCGCGATCGATCGCGCGACCGGCCATCAGCAGGGGGTGATCAGCGAGGCGTCGCTGATCCCGTGGCTGCTCGCGCTGGCGGCGGCGGTGCTGGTGCTCGGCTACCTGACCGCCGTCGGCTGCCGGAACATGACCGTCACGGCGGCCGACCGGGAACGGGAGGCGGCCGAGCGCTCGATGCGCGACCGGGTCTCCGACGTCACCAGGGACCTCGTCCTGGCCCCCACCGGCACCGAGATCACCCAGTACGAGCGCTTCCGCCAAGAGCTGGCGGTCGCCTCCGCCTCGTAAGCGGGAACGCCGCGAACCGCCCCCCTCACCTCGGCCTCGTAAGCGGGAACGCCGCGAACCGCCCCCCTCACCTCGGCCTCGTATTGGCCCTGGGGGCCACAGGCCCGCTCTATATGGCCCTGGGGGCCACAAGGCCAAGACGGTTGTGGCCCGCGGGCCTCGCGAACCGCCCGTCGTCTCGGCCTCGTATTGGCCCTGGGGGCCACAGGCCCGCTCTATATGGCCCTGGGGGCCACAAGGCCAAGACGGTTGTGGCCCGCGGCCCTCGCGAACCGCCCGTCGTCTCGGCCTCGTATTGGCCCTGGGGGCCACAGGCCCGCTCTATATGGCCCTGGGGGCCACAAGACCATGACGGTTGTGGGCCCGCGGCCCCCAGGGCTATAACGATTGCGGGCCCGGGCCCCCAAGGCCGATAAAGCGGGGCGGCTTGGTCGCCCCGGGGCCAGGGAACGCCGAACGGACGGGGCGAAGGCCACCGTCCGTTCGGGATAACTGGTTTTGTGGTTCTAGCTTTTGATCTTGGTTACTTGTAGAGGGTGGCCGAGCCGTCGGAGTTGATGGTCTCCATGGCGGCCTCCACGCCGCTGTAGCTCTCGTAGTTGGACGGGGTTCTGTCCCACAGGATGCCCAGCGTGTTGATGTCCAGGTGCTGGAGTTTCTGCATGATCGTGGTCTCGTCCAGGTTGCCGGCCTGGGTGATGGCCCAGTCGATCTCCAGGCCGGCGTCCCAGCCCTCCTGGCTGTTGTCGATCGCGTTGTCGTTGCCGAGGCCCGCCGCCGTCATGCCGGCCATGTACGCCTTGAGGCCGGCCGCGGTGGCCTTCTCCTGCGCAGACGTGCCCTGCTCGGCCGCGGTCAGCCAGTCCTGCATGGAGCCGAGCACGTAGATGTTCTGCATGACCGACGCGCCGCCGGCCGCCGAGATGAAGCTCGGCAGCTCACAGGCCGAGCATTCGCTGATCGGGATCGTCGGGCTCTGCGCCCTGATGGCGCGGATCGCGGTGATCGAGTCGGTGCCCGGCACCAGGCCGAAGAGGATGATCTGCGGCTTGGCGGCCAGCATGGCGAGTACCTGCGGGGTGACGTCGGTCGCGCCGACCTGGTCGATCTGGGTGGAGACGAGCTGGAAGCCGTCCTGCTTGGCGAGGTTCTGCACGGTGGCCTGGTTGGCCAGGCAGACGGACCCGCAGTTGTCTTCGAGCAGCGCGACCCGGGTGTAATGCCGGGGCGCGATCAGGTTCTGCACCGAGGCGACCTGGTCTTCCGCGAAGACGTCGTAGAAGCCGGGGAAGCCCCAGGAGTTCAGCTCGCTGGCCGGGTAGCCGTTGGTCTGCCAGCCGGAGGAGAGGCTGATCAGGATCGTCTTGTTGGCGATCGCGATCGGCAGCGCGGACTCGGTGTCCGCCCCGGACTCCGGCCCCACGATGAACTGCGCGTGGTAGGTCTGGATGCACTTGCGCGCGAGCAGCTCGGACTCGGCGGCGCTGGACTGGTTGTTCAGAGAGATGTAGGTGACCTTGTGGCCGAGGATGCCGCCGGTGGCGTTGATGTGCTTGAAGTACGCCTCCGAGCCCCAGTTGTCGGTCTCGCCGATCTGCGCGTACGGGCCCGCCAGGGCCTCGTCGCTGCAGACGACGATGGGGGAGTTGGCGCTGGCGGAGTTGCCGCCGCCGCTTGAGCCGCAGGCGGCGAGCCCGCCGGCCGCCAGGATGACGGCCGCGGCGACGGCCGCCATGAACGGGGTTCGTCTTCGAATCATGGTTCTTTCCTCCTGGGAATCGCATTGCTAGGGACATCGAAGGGTTGGAGCGACGGCGGGGTTTCTGCCTAGCTCCCGACCAGGAGCGTGTTGACGACCGGCGAGGACCGGAAGTCTTCGGGGCCGCCGTCGAAGACCAGCCGGCCGGCCGCGAGCACGAAGATCCGCTCGCTGACCTGCGCGACCAGGGCCAGGTCGTGTTCCACCAGGAGCACGCAGGTGCGGGTGGCGACCGCGGCGAGCACGCCCGCGAGCCGCTGGCGCTGCTCTTCCGACAGGCCGGAGGCGGGCTCGTCGAGGAGCAGCAGGCGGGGGTTGGGCGCGAGCGCGCGGGCGAGCTCGACCATCCGCTGGGTCTCCAGCGTCAGGCTGGAGACCTCCCGGCCCGCCAGGTGGGCCATGCCGAGGTCGGCCAGCGCCCTCGACGCCTGCGCCCTGGCGTCGTCGAGCCGGCTGCGCGCGATCCTGGTCGCGATCGACGACTTGTGCGAGGCCAGGCAGGCGACCGCCACGTTGTCGAGCACGGTGCGGCCCTTGATCAGGTGGACGGACTGGAAGGTCCGGCTGATGCCCTGGTAGAACCGCTCGTGCGGCGGGCGCCTGGTGATGTCGGCGCCGCTGAGGATGACCTCGCCCCGGGACGGCGGGACGCTGCCGCCGATGACGTTGAGCAGGGTCGACTTGCCCGCGCCGTTCGGGCCGCAGAGCGCGAACAGGCCGCGTTCCGGCAGCGTGAGGGAGACGTCCTCGAGCACGCTGAGCCCGCCGTACTCCTTGAATACGGACCTGACCTCAAGCAGCGCCGACTGCGAGCCGCCGTCGCCGTCGCGCGTCCCGGCCGTCGCCGCTGCGCCGCCGGCGCCGGCGCCGCCCGCGTCGCGGATATGGCGTTTCCGTCGTGGGGACGACGGAAACGCCATGCCGGTGCCGCCGCTCCGCTCGGCGGGGGCGGAGCCCAGCCGCGAGCGCAGTCGGGCGACCCCGGTCGTCACGATGCCCGCCAGCCCCTCCGGGTCCACCAGCAGCACCACGGTCAGCAGCAGCCCCTCGACCACGAGGATGTTGACGCTCACCCAGTTGCTGGCGCCCTGCAGGTACTGGATCACCAGCGCGCCGATGACCGCCCCGATGACCGACCGCCGCCCGCCGATGAACAGCATGATCAGCAGCGCCAGCTCGGCCGTCGGGTCGACCAGCGTCTCCGGCACGAACTGCTGGGTGCCCGCGTAGACCGCGCCGCCGAGGGTGGCGAACACGCAGCCGAGCACGAACAGCTCCAGCTTCCGCCGCGGCGTGCGGACCCCGAGCGCGGCCGCCGTCCGCTCGTCCACCCCGAGCACGAACAGCTCGAGGCCGATGTCGGAGGTGAGGATGCGGGCGGCGATGAAGACCGCGAGCGCGAGCAGCGCGATGACGATCAGACCGCCGCCGACCAGCGCGACCGTGGTCGACGCGGACGAGGACGGCCACAGGGTGCCGGGCAGCGGCGCGCCGACCGCGCCGCCGAGGAACCCGGTCCCCGACACGTAGCCGACCGCGATCAGCGGCAGCATCAGCGTGGCGACGGCCAGCGCCAGCCCGGAGGCCCGGGTGACGACCGAGCCGAGCAGGATCGCCAGCAGGGCCGAGCCGACCAGCACGATCGGCGTGGCGATCAGCACCGGCATGTTGTAGTGCGTGTTCAGCATGGCCACGCCGTAGGCGCCGACGCCCATGAACACCGACTGGCTGAACGCGATCTGCTGGGAGAAGCCGATCTGCACCGCCATGCCCGCGGTGACGATCGCGTAGCAGGCGGCGAGCACGAACACCGAGCCGGCGTACTGCTGCCCCCAGACGAGCACGAAACCCGCGCCGACGACGGCGACCAGCGCCGTCGGCGTCAGCCCGCGCGGAACCCGGGCCGCGACGAGCGCCGAGCGCTCGGCCGAGCGCCGGGAGGAGGCCAGGAGCCCGTTCATCCGCTCACCGCCGATTCGAAGCCGAGCTGGCGCGGCCACGCGAGGACCATCGCGGCCAGGATCGCGTAGAGCACCGTGTCGCCGTACTCGGCGCTGACGTAGCCGCCGAGCATCGCCTCGAGGACGCCGATGAACAGGCCGGCCAGCAGTGCCCGGCCCGGTTTGCGGAACCCGCCGTAGGCGGCCGCGAGGAAGCCGGTCAGCGAGATCGTCGCCCCCGACAGGTAGGTGAACCCGGTCAGCGGCGATTCCACGATGCCGAAGACGGCCGCGATGACCGCGGTCCCGACGAAGATCAGCCGCCGGTAGCGGCGGGTGTCGATGCCGACGATCCGCGCGCCGACCGAGTTCTCGCCGCTCGCCTCGAGCGCCTTGCCGCCGAGGGTGAACCTGATGTAGACCCAGAACGCGCCGCCGATGATCACCGCGCAGGCGAGTACCAGCAGGCCGGCCCGCTCGAAGTGCAGGCTGCCGAGGCTGAGCGAGGCGCCGTTCCACAGCGCCGGGGCGGCGTGCACGTCGGTCCCGAACAGCATCTTCGCCACCCCGTCGATGAAGAACGAGAGCGCGAAGGTGAAGAAGAAGGTGACGACGATGCCGTCCATCCGCTGCGGCCCGTCCTGCGCGATGCGCAGCACCACCTGGTCGTAGACGTAGGCGAAGGCGGCGACGACGAGCAGCGTGCAGATGATGGCGACCGGCAGCGGCAGCCCCTTGACCCGGTAGAGGTTGTCCACGCCGAGCGCGCCGACCATGGCGAAGTCGCCGACGGCGAGGTTGAGGATGTTGGAGACCCGGTACCAGACCGAGACGCAGACGGCGAACATCGCGTAGATGGCGCCGGTCGTGATGCCGGCGATGAGCAGGTTGCCGAACTTCATCATGCCGCACCTGCCACGCTGTCGCCCGCCACGCCGTTGCGCACCTCGACCCGCCGGTTGCACAGGGTCAGTGCCCGCTTCGGGG
Organism: uncultured Actinomycetota bacterium; assembly: GCA_963836195.1. GTDB lineage: Bacteria > Actinomycetota > Actinomycetes > Streptosporangiales > Streptosporangiaceae > Trebonia. The sequence goes on from CAWIIX010000017.1 coordinate 103,223, forward strand.
CCTCCTCGACGACGATCAGCGTCGTCCCCTGCTCGTGGATCTTCGCCAGGGCGTCGTACACGCGCTTGGCGACGGCCTCGGCCAGCCCCAGGCAGGGCTCGTCGACCGCGAGGATCTTCGGGTCGGCGGCCAGCCCGCGGGCGATCGCGACCATCTGCTGCTGGCCGCCGGAGAGGGTGCCCGCGAGCTGCTTGAGGTGCAGGTTGAGCTCGGGGAAAAGCTCAATCGCGCGGGCGAACGGTCCCGATCTTCGCGCCTTGCCGATGCTTCTCGTCCACGTGTAGCAGCCCAGCAGGATGTTGTCGGCCGTGCTCAGGTCGGGGTAGAGCTGACGGCGCTCGGGCACCAGGGTCAGGCCGTGCCTGGCGGCCCAGCGCACGTCGCCGTTCCTGGCCGGCGCGCCGAAGATCTCGACCGCGCCGCGGCGGCGGATCATGCCGGTGACGCCCATCAGGATCGAGGACTTGCCGTTGCCGTTGGGGCCGATGATCGCGCAGGCGTCGCCCTCGGCGACCGTGAACGTCGCGTCGTGGACCGCGACCACGTTCCCGTACGCGACCGAGAGGTTCCGCACCGCCAGCGCCGCGCCCGCCAGCGCCGCGCCCGCCGCCCGGCGCGCTCTCGGCGCGCGCCGGTCGGGGTGCTCCGGTCGGCGTGCTTCCGGTGGCCGTCATGACGCCGTCCTCCGGGGCCTCAGGACCGCGCCCTCGGGCAGCGGCCGGACCAGCCGCTGGTACACCGACAGCCAGCCGACCTCGACCGGCCGCGCGGGCGGGTTGGCCGCCAGGGCCGCCCGTCGCTCGGCCAGTTCGCCGTCCGGCACGTCGAGGTCGGCGGTCCGGCCGGGCACGTCGATGCGGATCATGTCGCCGTCCGTGACCAGGGCGAGCGGCCCGCCCGCGGCCGCCTCGGGCGACACCTCGCCGACGACGATGCCCTTGTTCACCAGGCCGGACAGCTGCCCGTCGGTGACCACCGCGACCTGGCCGGTCAGCCCGGCCCCGTCGAGCGCGAACACGAGCCGGGAGGCCATGCCCATGCCGGGCGAGCCGGTGACGCCCTGGCCGCGTAGCACCACGACCTGCCCGGCGTGGATGAGGCCGGCCGTGAGCCCGTCGAGTGACGCGTCGGGGGAGTCGAAGACGATCGCGGGGCCGGCGAACTCGAGCGGCCGGTCGTCCGCCACCGCCAGCTTGACGATCCCGCCGTCCGGGCAGAGGCTGCCGCGGATGACGACGATCGTCGGCCGCCGCCCGAGGGCGCGCTCCGGCGGCCGGATGGTCTGCTCGTCGGCCACGGCGACCCCGTCGAGGTTGGCCGCGACGGTGTCGCCGGTGACGGTCAGCGCGTCGCCGTCGAGCAGCGGCTCGAGCTGCTTCATGATCGCCCGGGTGCCGCCCGCGTCCTCGAACTCCTCGATCGACGTCTCGCCGTTGGGCCTGATCGCGGTGAGCAGCGGCACCCCGTCGGCCAGCGTCTCGAACAGCCGGTAGACGTCCGCGTCGGCCTCCGCCTCGGCCGCGACCGCCTGCAGGTGCTTGACCGAGTTGATCGACCCGCTGACCGAGAGGATCGCGGTGACCGCGTTCGCGAACGCGGCCGGGGTCATGATGTCCCGCGGCCGCAGGTCCTCGGCGACCATCTCGACGATGCGGGCGGCGGCGTCGTCGACCGCCCGCCACATCGGCTCGCTGTTCGCCCGCACCGGGGTGGATCCCGGCAGCGCCATGCCCAGCGCCTCGCACGCCAGGTGCATCGTGTTGGCGGTGCCGATGCCGGCGCAGACGCCCGGGCTGAGCACGGCGTTGGCGCTCATCTCGGTCAGCTCGGCCGCGTCCAGCCGGCCGCTGGCGACGTGGCCGGCCGCCAGGAACACGTCCTCGATGTCGCAGTGCCTGCCCCGGTAGGACCCGCTCGCCTGGTAGCCGCAGGCGACCATGATGGTCGGGATGTTCAGCCGGGCGGCCGCCATGAGCTGGCCGGGCGCGGTCTTGTCGCACGACGCCAGGCAGATCATCGCGTCCAGCTGGGCGCCCTCGACCTGCATCTCGATGTCGTTGGTGATGAGGTCGCGGGCGGACAGGATGTACCCGCCGCGGTGGCCGGCGCTGTGAATGAAGTCGCTCGGGGCGGCGGTGCGGATCTCGAAGCCGATCCCGCCCGCCAGCTCGATCGCCCGCTTGGCCCGGCGGGCGATCTCGTCGAGGTGGCTGAAGCAGATCGCAAGCTGCGACGACGTGTTGACGATGGCGATCTTCGGCTTGACCATGTCCTCGTCGGACAGGCCGAGCGCGAGCCACTGCGCCCGCCTCGTCGCCCACCGGGAGGTGCCCGGCTCGTAGTTGGAGCGAAGTTCCTGAATGCCAGGTCCCCGCGCGCCCGATAGCCTTGCCTCTTCATCGGGCGTGCCTCGGGGGGTACGGGGGTCGCCCCCCGGATGACCACAGTGTCATCGCTTGGTTACCTCCACTGTCGAGTTATCGAGAAGCAGCCAGTCGCCGGTGGCGATGACCTCGCACGGGTCGGCGTCGAGGTCGGTGACGGCCGGAACGCGGGTCACCACCGCCCCGAGGGCCGACTTGGCCGAGATCCGGCCGATGACCATGCCGATCGGCGCGGTGCCCGACAGCCGCGTGGTCTGGAAGAAGCCGGACCAGCCGGAGGAGCCCTTAGCGCTCGGGAAGACGAGGATCTTGCCGGTGAAGCAGACCTCGAACAGCTCGTGCCGGGGCTCGATGATCACGCCGCGAGCCGGGTCGATGCCGCCCCAGCCGGAGATCGGCTCGTGCGACACCAGCGCCTCGCCCTCGACGGTGCCGGGGACGACCGTTCTTCCGTGCAGGACGCGCCGCTCGGACATCAGCTCAGCTCTCCGTTCCAGCGCCCGGTCACGGCCGCGTCGACGCACTCGTCGAGCGTGCCGAACCAGGCCTCGATGCCGAGGATCGCGGGCAGGTAGTGCGCCTGCTTGGCCGAGTCGGTGGCGAACACCCGGGTGCCGCGCGGCGCCGCCCGGGACATGGCCGGGCACGAGTCGGCCAGCACCCGTCCGCCGGCCCGCTCGATCACGGCGGTGTAGCCGGACCGGTCGGCGACCACCTTGAGCGAGCGCGGGGCCATGATCCAGAGCTCGGTGCCGGCCGACAGACGCCTGCCGTCGAGCAGCTCCGCCGTCCGCCTGATCTGATCGACCGAGGCGTGCGGGCAGCCGAGCAGCACGAAGTCGACGTCATCGGACGAGCCGATCTCGTTCAGCGTCTCGTACATCGCCCGCCGCTCGGCCGGCCCGTACACCACCGCCTCGGGCGTAGTCGCGGCGCCGTTGAACGCCGCTTCCACCGTCGGCGCCTCCGGGGTGATCCCGGGAATGTGGTACAGCTCGACCCCGCCCGAGGTGGCGGCGGCCGCGCCGAAGTGCTTGAGCTCGGTCAGGTCGGGCCGCGCGATGTCCCCGACGATCACCGGGTGGTCCTCGCCCGCGACCCCGCCCGCGAAGTAGCCGAGCATCCCCCAGTCCTGGAAGCTCTCGACCGTCAGGCCCCGTACGTCGATCAGGTGCGTGCCATGCCGGTTCACGTCCAGGTGGTTGCCCCAGCAGGGCACCTTCCCGGTCAGCGAGGCGGCGCCGGTGGAGGCGATCCCCTCGCAGTTGGTCCGGGCGCCGAGGACCGAGTTCGCGTAGATCACGGCCGACGACTCCATCCACGCGCAGTGCTCGCCGCGCAGCGGCAGGTTCCCGACCTGGTACGGCGTGCAGGTGGCGAGGATGTTCACCCCGTGCCGCCCGTAGAACGACTCCGCGTCCTCCTGCAGGGCCACGTTCTCCGGGGGATAGGGCACGATGCCGGCCGAGTCGGGGCCGAACCCGTGCTGCAGCTGGCAGGTCGGCACCCGCATCGACGGGATGGACAGGTCCAGGTCGCTGTCCAGGTTGATCACCGCGAACGCCTTGTCCCAGCCGCCCTCGGCCACCAGCCGCGCCTTGACCGGCGACGGCTGGGTCATCGTCCCGGCCACGTTGCGGATGTCGCACAGCCGGTCCGCGTCGAGCGCGAACCCGTACCTGATCAGCAGGTCCATCGCGGCGGCGACCGCGTCGCCCTCGGCGCCGTCGCGCATCCGCTTCTCGTCTTCGGTCAGGAACATCAGCCGCTCCGCCCGTCGTCGTGGATCATCGGTGACCTCCGGATGACTGCGCCGGATCGCCCAGGTTGGCGGCGAGCCGCTCCTGCAGCTGGCCGATGTCGATCTGGTGCAGGCTGCCGCTGGTTCAAATCCGCTGTTGCCGAACGGTCCCGGGCGACTGCCGAAGGCCAGGTCGAGCGCGTGCGCCGCGGCCGCCCCCATCGCCGAGCAGGGGCCCATCACCCGCACGCTCGACAGCGCGGCGGCGTCGCCGTCCGCGCACCGGCCGGCCGCGACCAGGTTGTGCGCGTCCGGCGGGAGCAGCGACCGCAGCGGCACGTAGTGCACGTGATCGGCCGGGAACATCTCCCACACGTAGCCGTCGGACCGGTCGTGCAGCTCCACCGGCCACGCGGTCCGCGCCACGGCGTCGTCGAACCGCACCCCCGAGCGCACCTCGTCGACGGTGAGCTGGTGCGCGCCCTTGATCCAGCGCGTCTGCCGCCGCCCGGGGAACCCGTACGCCCGCACCCGCGCGTCGCCGAAGGCCTTCGGGAACTCCGCCCGGAGCAACTCGAGGGCGCGGTCGGCCTGGTCGCGGCCCTCGAACATGGCCCGCGAGGCGGAGATCGGGTCGAGCGGCGCGTCGATGTGGGTCACGTTCATCACCGCGGTGCCGCGGCCGGGGAAGAAGAACGCGAGCCCGCCCCGCCGCAGCAGCCCCGACTCCTCGCCCCGCGCGGCGAACACCGCGTCGACCTCGCCCGCCTCGGGCTTGTGCTCCTCGTGCAGGTTCTCCACGATGAACTGCTGGCTGCCGTAGATCGGCCGCGACGGCTCCCAGCACGGCAGCCCGGCCTGCCAGGTCAGCGCCGCGTCCCCGCTCGCGTCCACGTATCCGGACGCCCGCACCCGGACGTTCCCGTACCGGGTGCCGAAGTCGGCCGACGTCACGAACCCGTCCCGCATCGACACGTCCCCGAGCACCGCCCCGGTGATGACCTGGATCCCGAGCGACTGCACGGTCTTCTCCAGCCACCGGCCGAGCGCGACCTCGTTGTAGAAAACGGTCGTCGTGTGACCGCGGGAGAAGTAGAGGTCGCCCGACGGCCCCAGCGCGGCGAAGATGTCGTCGAACACCCCGTGGGTGAGCTGGGTGTACTCCGGCGCGTTGCCGAAGATCCCGCAGAACAGGCCGATCAGCGAGTGCACCATCTGGCCGCCGATCAACGGCAGCGAGTCGATCAGCACCACCGAGCGGCCCAGGCGCGCGGACTCGATGGCCGCCGTCGAGCCCGCGATCCCCGCCCCCACCACGCAGACGTCGGCGGTGATCTCGTGCACGGGCGCGGCGGCCGGCCGCGTCACCGCGTCCAGCCGAAGTTCGGTAAGTTCATGCGGCATGTCTGGGACGTTAGGTCCGTTAACAACCGACAAACAAGAAAATGCTTGTGCTAACGGGTATAAACCGGATTTATTACTCCCCATACGCCATGCCTCTGACCTGCTGCTTCTTGAATAGAATTTAACGGCCGCCGATCATCCTTCGCCTTATCTCTGTCATCCGCCCCAACGCCAGGCGCCCGTAATCTGTCGCCCGCCCCAACGACAGCACCCCCCAGCTAACGACAATGCCGCCCCCGCCCGGCCCGAACGCCCCCGCCCGGCCCAAAGCGCCCCCGCCCAGCCCCAACGCCCCCCGCCCAGCCCCAACGCCCTCCGCTCAACCCCCGCCCCGGGTGCGGCCGAGCCCCACCCGCCTGTCACCTACGCCACCGACTGGCTCTACTGGTGTCGATGGCGTAGCCGACAGGACGCGTTCCGGGTCGCTGGCGTAGCCGACAGGTGCCAATGGGGATGGCCGAGCTTCTTGGGGTTTACATCTTGCGGGCGGCGGGGGGTGGGCGTTTGATGGTGGAATCATGCGGCCTGTCGCCCACCTCGCCAACCTCGACCTGAACCTGCTCGTCGCGCTGCGCGAACTGACGCGGGAGCGCAGCGTCACGCGCGCCGCCCAGCGGCTCGGGGTGACCCAGCCGGCCGCGAGCGCGGCGCTGGCCCGGCTGCGCCGGCACTTCGGCGACGAGCTGCTGGTCCGCGAGCACGGCGAGTACGCCCTGACGCCGCTCGGGGAGCAGCTGGCCGAGCAGGTCGAGGCGGTCTGCGGGGCGGCCGAGCGGCTCTTCGCCGCCTCCGCCGATTTCGACCCGGCGACCTCCGATCGCGAGTTCACCCTGGTCATGGCCGACTACACGATCATGGTGATGGGCGAGGCGCTCTCGCACGCCCTGCAGCGGGCCGCGCCTCGGGCCCGGCTGCACATCCGGCTGGTGCGCGAATCGCTGGCCACCGAGTACGCCGACGGCATCAGGTTCGTCGACGGGATGGTCGCCCCGCCGAGCAACGGGTTCTCGCTGCCCGACAGCCGGTCGGCCGAGCTCTTCCTCGACCGCTGGGTCTGCGTGATCGACGCCGACAACCCGGTCCTCGACGGCGGCAGCACGCTGCAGCTGCGAGACCTAGCCGGGCTGCCCTGGGTGGCGCCCTATTACCGGTCGGGGGAGCGCGGGGTGGCCTCCGTTCCCGTGATGCGGCAGCTCGCCCTGCTCGACCTGCAGCCGAGGATCGCGGTCCGGGTGGAGAGCTATCTCGCGGTCCCGTACTTCGTGGCGGGCACCGACCGGGTCGCGCTGATGCAGGAGCGGCTGGCCAGCCGGCTGGCGACCACGGCCAACCTCCGCGTGCTCGAGTGCCCGGGCGACGCCGAGCCGATCGTCGAGGCCCTGTGGTGGCACCGCCACTACGAGGACGACACCGCCCACGCCTGGCTCCGCCGCCTGATCATGGAAACCGCCCGCCGCCTCTAACCCCGCCCCACCTGGCGCTGACCCTGCCACCCCGGTGTCCGCTCGGTCCTGTCGGCTACGCCATCGACCCGGAACGCGGTCTCGCGCTTTCGCCGTCGGCGCACAACGCGTCCCTTGATTATTTGCAATGTAATGATGTAATCAAAACATGGGAGTAAGTGAACCACTGGACGCCTACTCGACCATCGTCGCCGGGGTGGCCGAGTCGCTCAGGCCCAAGGTCGCGAGCGTGCGGGTGCCGAAGCGCGGCCGGGAGTCGCTGGGGTCGGCGGTGGTGTTCACGGCGGACGGCTTTCTGCTGACGAACGCGCACGTGGTCGGGCATTCGCCGAGCGGCGCGGCGGCGTTCTCGGACGGGACGACGACGCCGTTCCAGGTCGTGGGGGCGGACCCGCTGTCGGACCTGGCGGTGCTGCGCGCGTCCGGGGACACCCCTGATCCGGCCGAGCTCGGCGAGGCCGACGGCCTGGTCGTCGGGCAGCTCGTCGTCGCCGTCGGCAACCCGCTCGGGCTGGCCGGCACGGTCACCGCGGGCGTGGTCAGCGCGCTCGGCCGGTCGATACCGGCCGGGGAGCGTGGGCTGATCGAGGACGTCATCCAGACCGACGCGGCGCTCAACCCGGGCAACTCCGGCGGCGCCCTCGCCGACGCGCATGCCCGCGTGGTCGGAATCAACACCGCCGTCGCCGGGATCGGGGTCGGGCTCGCGGTCCCGGTCAACGCGACGACCAGGCGGATCGTGTCGGCGCTGATGCAAGACGGCCGGGTGCGCCGCGCTTACCTGGGCGTCGTCGTCGTCCCTGCCCCGGTGGCGCCGGCCTGGCGGCCGCGGCTGGGCGGGCGCGCGACCGGGCTGCGGGTCTCCTCGGTCGTCTCCCAGGGCCCGGCCGACCGGGCCGGGCTGCGCCCCGGCGACCTGCTGCTCACCGCGGCCGGCCACGAGGTCGCGACCGCCCAGGACCTGCAGCGCCTGATGTTCGCGGAGGCGATCGGCCGCGCCCTTCCCATTACCGTGATGCGCAACGGCGCCCTGGTCGACGTCATCGCCGAGCCCACGGAGCTCGTGGCCGCGTAGTCGCCGCCTACGTCGCCGCCTAGTCGCCGAGTAGTGGCCGAGTAGTGGCCGAGTAGTGGCCGCGAGCTGACCACGGGCGCGGCGCCGACGACACCGGGCGCCGCAGTATGCCTCGTCGCCGCCATGATCGCAAGCGGTTGTCCACAGGTGGTGGACAATTCGGGCGCGTTATCCACAGGTGGCAAATGAGTGCTGCTGGGGAGCCCGCACTTCGGGCACGGTGGAACTGCGCACCGGCGGCCAATGCCGCCGAATGCGGGCAGAACCCCTAAAGCACGCAAGGAGGCTGGCGACTATGAGCCAGGAAAACACGATCAGCCTGCGCGGATTTGTGACCGCCGAACCGAAGTTCTGGCAGAGCTCGCCGACGCAGACGCCGCTGGCCGAGATCCGACTTGGCCACACCCCCCGGCGCCTGAACCGCACCACCGGGGAATGGGAGGACGGGGAGACGTCGTACTACACCATCAAGTGCTGGCGCCGGCTGGCCGTGAACGTCAAGGGTTGCCTGCGCAAAGGCGACATGATTCTCGTCCGGGGCAAGGTCGTCATGCGTACCTGGGTGGACGATCAGCAGCGCAACCGGACGCAGATGCAGGTTGAGGCGGACGCGGTGGGGCACGACCTGGCGTTTGGCTGGTCGCACTTCAACCGCGGCGACCAGTCGCCGTGGAACGCGACGCGACGGCAGGCGGACGGCGAGGCGCCCCGGCCAGACGTCGACGCGTACGAGGACTCCGACGACCAGGATGCCATGGACCCGACCGAGGCCGCCGGCGGCGCGGGCGATCCCCGTGAGCCGGCGATGGCCGACGCCGAGTTCGAGAAGCTGACCAGCGATCTCGGCGCGGAGCCGGAGGTCGCCCCGGTCTTCTAGCCGACCGCTGACTCGCCGCGACGGGTGCCGCATGGTGTCTTCCGTTTACTCATGCTGACGACTGTTACACCATGCGGCACCCAATGTGCGCATGGCACCGCTCATGTCCCCAGGGTCGCACGGTGAATGGCGGACCCGGTGAATTCAGTCGGTGCGCCTAAGTGACGTCGACGACGCCCCTGGTGTGTACTTGCCTACGTACCTACATACCTACTCTGCCATTCATGAGCCGAGCGGGTAGCGGACCACGACAGTGACGCGATCTCCGACTGGAGGCCTGCGCTGCGATACCCATGACGGCACGGAAGACCCGCGTGACCTGGCGTTGGCGGACGCCAATTTCGAGGAGCTGACCAGCGGTCTGAGGGCGTACTCGGACGACGCGGCGGCTTTCCAAATGCCCAATGACCTGCCACTACTGTGCCGCACGTTGTCATTGGTTACTCATAGTGACGATTGTTAAATCGCGCGATGCCCAATGCGCGCGCGACCAACATAGAAGTTCGGTGCACGCACGACACAGTTTGCATCTATGGTGTCACCTAGAGTGACTTTGAAGCGCTGGGCCAGACCGGATGTCGGGGGATTCAAGGAAGGCGACAGCAGCGAGTATGTCAACAGTCCAGGACGCGATGAGGCAGCGGCAGCAGGAGGCCCCTGAGGGCCTCGTGCGGTCGTGGCGCTGCCCGCTGTTCGACGAATCGTTCTCGCTCGTCGTCTACGTGCTGACCGTGCTCGCCGCCTACCTCACCTTCACCGGGTTCGAGGTCGTGGGTACGGCGGTGACGGCGGGTGACATCACCCTTTTCACCGGGTTGATGTGCTGCGGTGCGCTCTGCGTCGAGGCGACCCGGCGACTCGGGCAGCCCTCCGGGGTCTGGCGGGATCTGCTGTCCGCCTGGTGGCTGCCGGTGGCGCTGCTGCTCCCGCCGCTGTACGCGCTGATCGCGCCGGCCGTTCTCGGCCTGCTGATCTACGTCCGGGTCCGCCGGGGCGCGCTCTACCGGCGGGTGTTCAGCACGGCGGCGCTCGGCCTGGCCGGCGCGGGCGCGTCGGCTCTGTTCCGCCTGCTCGCCCCGGCGGTCGCGCAGGCCCAGGCGGCCGACTGGGTGACCTACCCCGGGCCGAAGGCGTGGCTGATGCGCCCGCAGCAGGCCGGGCTCGCGGTCGTCTGCGCGGTGGCCTTCATCGTGCTCAACACCTGTCTGGTCGCGATCGCCGCCTGGCTCGCCGACCCGGACGCCCGGCTGGCTGACATGCTCTGGGACCGCGAGCGGATGCTGCTCGACCTGACCGAGACCTGCGTGGGCATCCTGGTCACGATCGCCTGCGCGCTGAGCGCGATCTTGCTGCTGGTCGCGCTCCCGCCGGTGATCCTGCTGCAGCGCAGCCTGCTCCATTCGCAACTCAAGGCGCAGGCACGGACCGATCCGAAGACGGGCGTGCTGAACGCGGGCGCCTGGCAGGGCGAGGCCGCCCTCGCGATCGCCCGAGCCCAGCGCCACCGCGAGCCGCTCGCGCTGCTGCTGGCCGACGTCGATCACTTCAAGATGGTGAACGACACCCACGGCCACCTGACCGGCGACGCCGTCCTGCGCACGCTGGCCACCGAGATGCGCGAGCAGGTCCGCGAGTCCGACCTGGTGGGCCGGTTCGGCGGCGAGGAGTTCGTCATCCTGCTCACCGCCACCGGAGTAGCGGAGGCGTGCCAGGTCGCCGAGCGCATCCGCCGCGGCGCCTGCGTGGTAAAGGTGCTCACCCCCGACACGATCGTCGGCGTCACCGTGTCGATCGGCGTCGCCGCCCTCGGCAGCCACGGCGCCGACCTCTTCGAACTGCTCGCCGCGGCCGACATCGCCCTCTACCGGGCGAAGAACACCGGCCGCGACCGCGTCTGCGTGTACGACCCGGCCGACAAGGCCAGCGGCGCGACCGGCGCCACCGGCATGACCGGCGTCCCCGGCATGATGGGCGCCCCGGGCATGACCCCCGCTCCCGGCATGACCCCCGCCTCCGGCGCACCCCAGCTCAATTGACCGCGCGGCATCGCGACATCGCGACATTACGGCGGCACCAGTGAATTGCCGCCGAGCAGCGGAGGGTTGAGCCGTGCGCCCGCACTTATCTATGGTGTTGGCCGGCCACGTATGCTGGTAGGCGGCAGTGGCGCACCGCCTCGCTGACTGTGGACGGTGGTAGGACAGGTCACGCTTTTCGAGGAAGACGCCGGTTCGGTTAACCGCGAGTGCCATGCTTGCTGCCCCTCTGGGTTGCCCTGACGTAGACGAGGGTTGCGGGTCCGTTACCTGCGCCAATAGGTAGGTTTAGATACATGCCCGAGTACATTTACAGCTTGCGCGCCGTCCGTAAGGCGCACGGTGACAAGGTCGTTCTCGACAACGTCACGCTGAGCTTTCTCCCCGGGGCCAAGATCGGCGTCGTAGGCCCGAACGGCACCGGCAAGTCGACGCTGCTGAAGATCATGGCCGGGACCGAGCAGGTCTCCAACGGCGAGGCCAAGCTGATGCCCGGCTTCACCGTCGGCATCCTCGCCCAGGAGCCGAAGCTCAACGAGGACAAGACCGTCCTCGGCAACGTCGAGGAGGGCGTCGCCGAGACCAAGCGGCTGCTCGACGAGTACAACGAGATCGCCGAGAAGCTGGCGACCGACTACTCCGACGAGCTCATGGACCAGATGAGCAAGCTCCAGGAGCAGATCGAGCACAAGGACGCCTGGGACCTGGACAGCCAGCTCGAGCAGGCGATGGACGCCCTCCGCTGCCCGCCGCCCGACTCGGACGTCACCAGCCTCTCCGGCGGCGAGCGACGCCGGGTGGCCCTGTGCAAGCTGCTGCTCCAGCAGCCCGACCTGCTGCTGCTCGACGAGCCCACCAACCACCTCGACGCCGAGTCCGTCCTCTGGCTCGAGCAGCACCTGGAGAAGTATCCGGGCACGGTCATCGCGATCACCCACGACCGGTACTTCCTGGACAACGTCGCCCAGTGGATCCTCGAGCTCGACCGCGGCCGCGCTTTCCCCTACGAGGGCAACTACACCACCTACCTCGAGACGAAGGCCGCCCGCCTCAAGGTCGAGGGGGCCAAGGACCAGAAGATGCGCAAGCGTCTCGACGACGAGCTCGAATGGGTCCGGTCGAGCGCTCGCGCCCGCCAGACCAAATCGAGGGCGCGGCTCGATCGGTACGAGGAGATGGCGGCCGAGGCCGACCGGAACCGCAAGCTCGATTTCGAGGAGATCCAGATCCCGCCGGGCCCGCGCCTCGGCAACACCGTGGTCGAGGTCGAGCACCTGGTCAAGGGATTCGGCGACCGCGTGCTCTACGACGACCTGAGCTTCAGCCTGCCGAGGAACGGGATCGTCGGCGTCATCGGCCCGAACGGCGTCGGCAAGACCACGCTGTTCAAGATGATCGTGGGCGAGGAGAAGCCGGACAGCGGCACGATCCGGACCGGCGACACCGTCACGATCTCCTACTCCGACCAGAACCGCGAGCGCATCGACCCGAACAAGAACGTCTGGGAGGCGATCTCCGACGGCGAGACGTTCATCCACGTCGGCAACGTCGAGTTCCCCAGCCGGGCCTACGTCGCGGCGTTCGGTTTCAAGGGCGCCGACCAGCAGAAGCCGGCCGGCGTGATGTCCGGCGGCGAGCGCAACCGGATGAACCTCGCGCTCACCCTCAAGCAGGGCGGCAACCTGCTGCTGCTCGACGAGCCGACCAACGACCTCGACGTCGAGACCCTCGGCAGCCTGGAGAACGCGCTGCTCGAGTTCCCCGGCTGCGCCGTGATCACCAGCCACGACCGCTGGTTCCTGGACCGGGTGGCAACCCACATCCTGGCCTGGGAGGGCGGCGCGAACTGGTTCTGGTTCGAGGGCAACTTCGAGGCCTACGAGAAGAACAAGATCGAGCGCCTCGGCGCGGAGGCGGCCAGGCCGCACCGGGTGACCTACAGGAAGCTGACCCGAGGCTAGTCATCCAGGGTCCGTTCGAGATCAAGATCTTGGAAATTCCAAATCCTTATCTCGAACGGACCCTGACTCCGCCTTGACCCGCCCGCTCCTCAGCCGGTCAGGATGGCCGCCAGCCGCCCGCTGCCCCGCAGCGGCTCGAGGTCCGGATCTCGGTCGGCGTTGGCGCGCACGTCCGGGTTGAGCGCGATGGCCTCGGCCAACGTCCGGACCGCGTCTTCGGTACTCCCGGCCACGGCCTGGGCGCAGGCCAGACTGTACGCGGCCATGCCCGCAACCTGGTTCGGAGCGTCCAGATAGCGGGTCGTGGCCAGCAGGTGCTGCTGCAGCGCGACGGCCCGCGCCTGCTGCCCGTGCCCCAGGTAGTAGTCCGCCACGTGCCCGGCTGGGTGCCAGAACCCGCGCACGACGATCTGCAGCCACAGCGACCGCCCGTTCAGCCACGGATGGCGGCTCGGGTCGACTAGGTCGTCGTCGCCGAGCGCCGCCACGCCGTCGATCAGGGACCCGGTGACCTGGCGAGACTCGCCGACCACGACGCCTGCCGGACGCGCCGCGCACCGCCGGTAGACGGCGGGGGACCGGTGATCGATCTCGGCGAAGGCCGGCGGGGCGCAGCCGGCGAGCACGGCCGTGATCCGCTCGGCCTGCTGGGCCTTGAACTCCGTGTTGTGCGCGACCGTGGGCACAGCGGCCCACCGCCGCTCATCCCCGGCCTCCGCGATGTCCGGGGCAGCGGACGCGAGCAGCAGCTCCTCCTCGGCCGCGGCGAACGCGATCAGCCCGGTAACGACGGCGCGCAGTCGCGCGGCGGCGCTCACGCCGGCTCCTGGGCCGGCGCTTTTGCCGCGCGGAACAGCAGCGTGTGCCCCACCGTGATCGTGATCTCGTCGAAGCCGAGCGTCTGCAGCCGGGTGAGCAGCGCGGCCGGCTCGACCGGGTTGTAGGTGTCGCCCTCGTGGAAGTGGTGCAGCCCGTCGCTGGGCAGGCTGTCGGAGCCGATCAGCGTTCCGCCCGGGCGCAGCACCCGCAGCGCCTCGGCGAGGATCTTGTCCTGGAGGGCGCGGGTCGGTACGTGGTGCAGCATGGTGAACGTGCCGACCGAGTCGAACGACGCGTCCGGATAGCCGAGCGCCGTCGCGTCGCCGGTCACCGCCTCGACGTTCGTGCCGCCGAACCGGTCCTGCAGCGCCGCCGTAGCGGCCGGGTCGAGCTCGAGCGCGACCAGGCGGCGGACCCGGTGCCGCAGCCACTCGGACGCGGCCCCCGGGCCCGGGCCGATCTCAAGCAGGTCATCGCCAAGGTGCACGTTGCCGGCGACGACGGGCAGGATGTCTTCGTGCAGGTGCGCGGCCCATTCGGCCGTGCCAAGGAGCTTCGCGTGGTTCTCGTTCACGGACCCGACGCTACGACCCGCGATGGCGCGGGCATAGCGCGTAAGCTGCCAAGGTATGTCGCGTACAGGACAGCCTCCGGCCTGCCCGCCGGACGGCTTCTTCGTCGCCACCTTCCCGATGCCGGCCGGGACCCGGTTCGACTGGCACACGCACGAGGACCATCAGCTCGCCTGGGCGGCGGCCGGGGTGCTGACCGTGCTCACCGAGGGCGCGACCTGGGTGCTTCCGCCGTCGCGGGCGCTATGGATCCCGGCCGGCCTCCCCCACGAGACGGGCGCGTCCGGGCAGGCGACGATGCGCAGCGTGTACGTTCCGCCCGGGTTGACGCCGGTGGACTGGCCCGTGCCGACCGTGATCGCGGCCAGCCCGCTGCTGGCCGAGGTCATCGGCTACCTGGGGGGCGAGCTGACGGCGGCGCGGCGGGCCCGCGCCGAGGCGGTGCTGAGCGACCTGCTCACGCCTGTCCCGGTTGCCGCGCTGGACGTGCGGTTCCCCGATGACCCGCTCGCGGGGCCGGTGGCGCGGGCGCTGCGCGACAACCCGGCCGACCAGCGGACCCTCGCCGAATGGGGGCGCGCGGTGGGGGCAAGCGAGCGAACGCTCGCGCGGGCCTTCGCGGCGGGCACCGGTCTGCCGTTCGGCCAGTGGCGGACGCTGCTGCGGATCCAGGCGGCGCTGCCGCGCCTCGCGGCGGGCGAAGCGGCGGGCCGGGTCGCGGGCCGGGTGGGCTACGAGACCCCGAGCGCGTTCATCGCCGCGTTCCGCCGAGTGACGGGGGTGACGCCAGCCTCCTACTTCGGCCGCGACTAGCGTGCGGGTCTAGGCGGGCGCGAGGCCGATGCCGCCGCGCCCACCCTGGTCAGGGCCGCCGGTCGGCGCCACGTTGACCAGCGAGTGCGCGGCCATCACGAGGTAGTCCCAGAGCTGCGCGTCAAGCGCGGGCGGCAGGTCGAGCTCGTCGAGCGCCGTCCGCATGTGCTTCAGCCACAGGTCCCGCTCGGTCTCGCCGATGTGGAAGTGCACGTGCCGCATCCGCAGCCGCGGATGCCCCCGCAGCTGGTTGTAGGTGTCCGGCCCGCCCCAGTACTGCATGAGGAACAGCCGCAGGTGCTCCTCGGCGGGACCGAGGTCCTCGGTCGGGTAGACCGGCCGCAGCACCGGGTCGGCCGCGACCTCCTGGTAGAACCGGCTGACCAGCCGGGTGAAGGTCTCTTCGCCGCCCACGGCCGCATAGAAGCTGACCGCCCGTTCGCTGTTCTCGCTCATCGCCCCTCGCTACTCCCTCGTCAGGGTAACCGCCATGGTCGGCGTCTCGGCCGGCGTCGGCATCAGCGCCGCCTCCTTGAGGGCACGCTTCACCTGCGACCGCATCTCGCGCTCGACCTCCCACTGGCGCAGCGGCGCCGTCTTTACCACGATCCGCATGGTGACTTGGTCACGGGTGATCTCCTGCGCGCCCCACACCTCGGGCGCCTCCAGCATGACCGAGCGCCAGGCCGGATCGTTCCACATCTGCTCGCCCGTTCGGGCGAGCACGTCCCTGATCGTCGCCAGGTCGGCCGCGAACGGCACCGGGAAGTCGATCACCGCCCGGGCCCAGCCCTGGGACTCGTTGCCGACGGTGTCGATGGTGCCGTTGCGGATATGCCAGACGATGCCGTTCACGTCCCGCATCCTGGTTACCCGCAGGGTGACGTTCTCCACCGTCCCGGTGGCAGCGCCCACGGTGATCACGTCGCCGACGCCGTACTGGTCCTCGACCAGCATGAAGATGCCGGACAGGTAGTCCTTGACCAGGCTCTGGGCGCCGAAGCCGATGGCGACGCCGACCACCCCCGCGCTCGCCAGCAGCGGCGCCAGGTTGACGCCGAGGTCGCCCAGGATGATGAACCCGGCGATGGCGAAGATCGTCACCGACGCGGCGCTCCGCAAGATGGCGCCGAGCGCCTGTACCCGCTGCGTGCGCCGCTCGTCGACCAGCGCCACTTCCGCCTGGGCGGCCGCGCCGTTGATCACGCCCTGGTCCGCGCCGCCAGCGGCGTAGACGGGGTCGCCTGGCCGGGCATCGCGCAGCGGGCTGCCCGCTCGGGCGGCAGCCGCGTCGTCGGCCACCCCGTCGTCGGTTTGGCTCCGCCGCAGGCGTCGCCCCAGGTCGTCTGCGGTCGCGTCGTTGGCGTGGCCTCGCCGCCGGCGTCCCAGCCGTCGGGAGACCCGCCCGGCCGTCCGGGTGGGCACGAACCGGGAGCTGACCATGCCGTTGCGCAGCTGGCTGACGAACGACTCCGACGCCCGCGCGGTCACCCGGTTGATCAGCCGATGGGCCAGCCACTGGATCAGCAGCGCGAGCACGACCACGAACAGGACCTGCAGCAGCAGGTGCACCGGCCCGGCGAGGAAGTCGCTGGTGAGCGAGGCGGCGCGGCCGTTGTGCGAGACGTTCCACACCAGGTGGCATGCCAGCCCGGGATTGGTCCCGCAGCTTCCCGTCAGGGTGTCTGGCGTGTGGTTCGCGCCGAACACCGACAGGTTTGCTAGCCCTTCCACGCCCAGCCTCCTCGTCACGCGATGGGGATCTTTGCTCCTGTGCGAGGCTACCGGGAGTGCCGGAAGGCCGGGCCGACTGTGACATTTACCGGTCGTCGGCCCGGCCGCACGAGCGACTGTCTAGGAAGCGGTCAGACCGGTTTCGCGGGCCACGAAGGCGAGGCAGTCGCCGGCCAGCGAGGCCGAGAGCGACACCGCGCGCTGGCCGTGTCCCACCTGCCCCTCGGCCCGCAGCAGCACCGGCCGCCCGGACGACGTGGCGTGCTGCAGGGCGGCGCACATCTTGTACCCGTGCAGCGGGTCCACCCGGGTGTCGTTGCTGAAGACGGTGAACAGCACCGACGGGTACGCGGTGCCGTCGACCACGTGATGGTAGGGCGAGTAGCCGAGCAGCCACTCCAGCTCGACCGGGGAGGCGGCGGTCCCGTACTCGGTGTTCCACGTCTCGCCGATCGGGAACCGCTCGTACCGCACCATGTCGAGCAGCGGCGCGGAGCAGACCGCGGCCGAGAACAGGCCCGGCCGCTGGGTGATCGCCGCCCCGACCAGCAGGCCGCCGTTCGACCCGCCCCAGACCGCGAGCCTGGCCGGCGACGTGACCCCGGTCGCGATGAGGTGCTCGGCCGCCGCGTGGAAGTCGTCGAACACGTTCTGCTTACGGTCGAGCATCCCCGCCCGGTGCCAGTCCTCGCCCTCCTCGCTGCCGCCGCGCAGCGCCGCGACCGCGTACACCCCGCCCGCCTCGACCCAGGCGAGGATGTTGGCCGAGTAGCCGGGGGTCATGCTGATGTTGAACCCGCCGTAGCCGTAGAGGATGCACGACCGCTCGGCCGGGCGGGCCGTTTCCCCGTCCTCGCCGCGGTCCCCGACGCCGGCCTCGGCGTCCTCGCCGCGCGGTTCGATGACCACCATCCGGACCTCGGTGCCGTCGGCGGACTGGTACGTGACCTGGGACGCCGTCACCCGCGGGGTGGCGACCGCGCCCGGCGACTTGGCCCACGTCGACAGCTCGCCGGTGGCCGCGTCGTAGCGGAGCACGATGGGCGGCGTCGTGTAGTCCGTGTAGCCGAACCACGCCTCGTGCCCGCCCTCCGGCCGTTCCGCGATCCCGCCCGCCGAACCGATCCCGGGCAGGTCGAGCCCGCTCAGCCGCTCGCCGCTGGCCAGGTCGTGCACGGCGACCTCGCTGACCGCGTGCCGCATCCGGGAGACGATCAGCGCCGGACGGGGCAGGTCGTCGAGGATCGCGTAGCTGCGCAGCACCGAGGTGGCGTCCTCGGGTATCAGGTCGCGCCAGCCCTCGGGCCCCGGCGCGGCCGGGTCGGCAACGCAGAGCCGCCCGCGCGGCGCGTCCAGGTCCGTCAGCACGTAGAGCCGCCCGTCCCGCCCGATCCGAGGCGACGCCTGCGCGTCGAGCCCGACCATGAGCGGGACCAGCAGCGGGGTCGCGGGATCACTGGCGGTCAGGTCGGCGATCCAGATGTCCTCCCTCGGCGCGGTCCCGATCGAGGCCGAGATGATCAGCCAGCGCCCGTCCATGCTGACGCTGGCACCGTAGTAGGTGGTCTTGTCGCGCCCGGCGCCGAACACCTCCACGTCCGACTCGGGCGACGTCCCGACCTGGTGCAGGTACACCCGCCGGTGGTACTGGGCCTCGCCCTCCGGGACCGCGTCCGGCGGCAGCCGCCGCACGTAGTAGAACGCCTTGCCGCCGGGCAGCCAGGCCACCCCGGAGTACCGGCACCGGTCGATCGGCCCGTCCACCAGTTCCCCGGTCGCGACGTCGAGCACCCGCAGCAGCGACTCCTCGTCCCCGCCGTGCGAGAGCTGGTACGCGAGCAGTCGCCCCTCCTTGTCCGGCTGATAGGCATCCAGCGTTGTCCGCCCGGAGGGGTCGATGGCGATGAGGTCGATCAGCGCCCGCTCGGTCGCCTCCGCGCCCGAGCCGGCTACCGCGCCCGAGGCCGCGGCTTCCGCGCCCGAGTCCGCGGCTTGCGCGCCCGAGGCCGCGGCTTCCGCGCCCAGGCCGGCTTCCCCGCCTGAGCCGGCGTCCACGACGGATGCTGCGCCCGCGACGTAGAGCACCGCGTACTCCTGATCGGGATCGCGCCGGGTGTAGAACTGCGTCGTCCCGCGCCAGGCCGGCAGGCCCACCGACCCGACCCGGAGCAGCTCCCGCACCCGGTCGGCGAAGGCCTCCCGGTCGGTCAGGCCGGCCCGGTAGCCGTCCCAGAGCGACTCTTCGGCCGCGAGCCACTCTTCGGTCTGCGGGGAGCCGGCGTCCTCAAGCCATCGGTAGGGGTCAGCCACCTGGTGCCCGAAGAGGTCCTCGACCAGGTTCAGCCGCTGGGCTGCGGGGTACTCGACCCGAAAAGAAGCCATAGCGGCACCTTAATCGTTGCTCGTTACCAGTCGTTAACCAAGATTCCACAGATCGCCTTGTACTCTTAGAACTGTTGGCGGAGGCACGTGGCTTCGGTCACGCCGGGATTGGTCCTGTTCCGGTGATGCGAGCGGCGCCTCAATACCGGTGCCTCCGGAGGTGCCCGTGCGACGAGTGCTGCTGCTCAACGTCACCTATGAGCCACTAACCACCGTCGGTCTCCGACGGGCCGTCTGCCTAGTCCTGGGCGACAAGGCAGAGATCGTGCATCGAGACACCAGCGGGTCGCTACTGCACTCCGCCAACGTCGAGGTGGCAACCCCTTCCGTCATCCGGCTCTGCCGGTACATCAGGATCCCGCAGCGCAACCGGGTGCCTCTCACCAGGTCCGCGCTGATGCGCCGGGACAACTACAAGTGCGCCTACTGCGGCAGGCACGCAGAGACGATCGACCACGTGATCCCGCGCAGCCGCGGCGGCGGGCACGCCTGGGAGAACTGCGTCGCCGCCTGCCAACTCTGCAACCACCGCAAGGCCGACCGGTTTCTATCCGAGATCGGCTGGACCCTCCCGGTCGTCCCGGCCGTCCCCAAGGGCGCGCACTGGCGGCTCATCGGGGCGCAGTACGACGGCGACCCCCAATGGGAGGCCTACCTAGGCGCAACCGTCGCCGCCTAGCTAGACCGCCTAATGGGTGTCGCTGGGGCTTGCCGGTATCCGGCGCGTCAAGTCGGCCCCGCCCGATAAAACCTCTCGGGCGGGGCCGAACGACGCGGCGGGCTCCGGCGGCGCCCCTGCTCTCCTACCAACGCGGCGAACTTCAAACGCCAGCGGTTCCGTGCTCCAACGGCTGACGCCGGCGTAACCGGTCCCGGGGCTTCTCCACGGGCTGACGCGATCAACCCGCCCACCGCACCTGTCGGCTACGCCATCGACCCGGGATAACAGCAAGAAAATCAGTCGCTCGCGCAAACGGATCAAGCTGGCCGCCCGCCAAATCGCCAGGTGAGGACCTCGATGTCGGCGTACCGGCCCGGCGTCAGGATGGCGCGCGCCCGCTCCGGATCCGGTGCCCGGACGAGCGCCGCCGTGCCCAGCCAGGCGGCGCCGTCATCGGACAGCAGGGGCCCGTAGGCGATCAGCTCGTCCCGGTCGGGCAGGGCGGGGAGATCGGCCGCCTGGCCGGCGCCGAGGCCGATCACGAGGTACCGGTTGCCGTCGAACCAAGCTCGGCCAAATGGCTACTCGCCGGCGTAGGCCTTCTTCAACGCGGCGATGTCGAACTTGACCATGGAGAGCATGGCCGCCGTCACCCGGGCCTTCCGCGCCTGGTCCTCATCTCGCACCATCGCGTAGAACAGCGCCGGCACAACCTGCCAGCGCACGCCGTACCTATCCTTGAGCCACCCGCAGACGCTGGGCTCCCCGCCGCCCGCGAGCAGCCCGTCCCAGTAGTAGTCGACCTCGTCCTGGTCCGCGCAGGTCACGCAGAACGACACCGCCTCGTTGAAGTGGAAGTCCTGCGGTCCCCCGTTCAGGCCGGTGAACTTCTGCCCGTTCAGCTCGAATTCCGCCAGCATCACCGTCCCGGCTTTACCCGGGCCCGCTTCGGTGTAGCGGTGGATGTCGCCCATGGCCGCGTCCTTGAAGACGCTGGTGTAGAAGCGGGCGGCCTCCTCGGCCTGGTCATCGAACCACAAGCAGGTCGTGAGCGGCTCGCTCATCGCACTGTTCCCCCTCGCCGTGACGTGATGCTCTTACCCGTTCAACGATCCGGGCCCGCCAAACTCATCGGCGCGGACGCCGGTGACGTCGTACAAGTGGTGGATGGGGTCGTGCATGAAATAGCGCGCGAACGTCTCGACGGTGAAGGAGGCGCCGTCGCTGCGGCGGCCGGGCCGCAGCCACTGCTCGCCGGTCACGGCGGCGAAGCTGGCCGCGAGCGCCTCGGCGGCCGAGGCGAGCTCGTCCGCCACCGCGTCCGGGCTCTGGGAGCCGTAGTCGTCGGCGACCGCGGTCTCGTCCTGGTCCCAGTTCGGGTAGAGCGGGTCGTGCTCGGTCAGCATCAGGCCGAGTCGGTAGTCGTACAGCCGGAACACGTCCCGGACGTGGCAGCCGTACTCGAGTGCCGACCACCGGCCGGGCCGCGTCCGGCCGGCGGCGCCGGGAGCGGCGAGCGGCGCCCGCCAGGCGGCCGCGTTGGCGCGGATCATCGCCGGGATCTCCTCCCGCGCGAACGACCGGGTGTCCAGTCCGCACTCCGGGCACGGCCGCCCGATCACCCACGTCCAGTCCTTGCCATCAGGAACGATCGTCATGCCGCCCGACGCTAGCGTGCGCACGGCCGCCCGCGGCAGAGCCTAAGCAGCCACAGAGGGGCCTTTTACTGCCAACTCGCAGGCGAAGCTGACGGTCTCGGTCAGGTAGCCGTCGCGCGCGTAGGGCCCGAGCTCGGCCGCAACCGAGTCGTCGAAGGCGGCGGCGTGATCCGCTAGCGCCGAAGCAGGCAGGGTCGACAGCGAGCGCGCGAACCCGGCCAGTTCCGGCACCGTCCAGCGGTGCTCGACGAGGAACTCGGACCGCCCGAGCAGCTCGAACCCGGCCGCGGTCAGCACGTCGGCGTCGGGCCGTTCCCGCCGCGCGTGGTCCCAGTTGCCGGGCACGCGGCCCGCCCCGCCGAGCTCCGCCTGCCACCGGCGCAGCAGACCGCCGAAGGCGGCCTGCCAGTCGAGCGGCCCGGCCTGGGTCCCGGACGACCAGCACAGCGCGAGGAAACCGCCCGGCTGCAGCCAGCGATGCACCCGGTTCGCCACCAGGTCCCGCGGCAGCCGGTGAAAGGCATTGCCGATGACCACGACCGAGAAATGCGAGGGCGGCGCGTCCAGCTCCTGCACGCTCGCGACAACCGGCACGACGCGCCCGCCACCAGAAGCGGAAGCGGCAGCGGCCTTCGACCGCACCACCCGGACCATGTCCGGTTCCTGGTCCACCGCCCAGACCGAGGCGAACGAGGAGCGCAGCGCGAACGCGAGCTGCCCGGTTCCGCAGGCCAGGTCGAGCAGCCGTCCCGCCCCGGACGCTCCCGTCCGGCGCACCAGCTCGGCGATCAACGCGTCCGGGTACGAGAGCCTGAACCGGTCGTAGTACTCCGCCGTCCCCCGGTACAAGTCGGGCGAGTACGTCGCTTCATCGCTCATGACCGTCGGGCGTTCCCGAGCCGCTCGGCCTCGGCCGGCGGCAGCCGTCGCACGGCCTCACGGAACGTCACACCCGACATCCCGGACAGGTGGTCCTGCGTCCAGCGGGCGACCCAGTCCGGATCGGGCTTGGAGATTTCCCGCAGCACCCAGCCGATGGCCTTGCGGATGAAGAACTCGCGCTCGGCCAGCAGCGGCTCCGCGTACCGGGTGAACCGGGCCAGGTCCGGCCGCCCGGTGCGGATGCCGCGCAGCAGCGCCAGCAGCGCCGACCGCCGCAGCCAGAAGTCCGGGTCGACCGCCCATCCGTCAATGACCGGCCACGACCGCGGATCGCGGAGCGCGATCTCGCCCGCCACGTTGACCGCCAGCCCGTCCACCAGCGCCCAGGTGCCCGACTCGCGCAGCAGCCGCCCGACCGTCGGGAGGTCGTCCGCGCTCAGCCGGGGCGCGGCCAGCTCCAGGATCTCGGCCGCCGCCATCCGTCGTTCGTGCACCGGCGCCCGCCACAGCGCGACCGCCCAGGCGACCATCCCGGCCTCGTCCAGCCCGGGGTAGCCCCGCACCGCCGCCCTGACCACCCGCCGCAGCTCCGGCACGGTCACCCCGAAGAACTCGAGCTCGCTCTTGAGGTACCGCTTCTCCTGCGCGGCCCGGTCGGGGGTGCCCGGCCGCCCGCAGCGCGTCGGCGACCGCTTCCGCCGCCCCCTCCGGATCAAACCCGTCCGCGCCCTCATCCAACATCACCACTCCACCCCCACCATCCCACCGCCCCGCGCGCCCACCATCCCACGCCATGCGTGCCAAGTGCGCGTTCGGGCCGGCAAGAGTGAGCCCGAATGCGCACTTGGCACAACGGCTGACCGCCTAAGCAGGCCCGAGGAACGCCAGCGCCGCCCGGGTGAACGCCTCCGGTTCGGTGCCGTGGATCATGTGCCCGGCCTCGATGGTCTCCATCCGGGCACCCGGGATGTCCCGCGCCAGGTCGGCCACCCAGTCCTGGGGGACGTGGCTGGCCGGGCCGCCGCCGATGACCAGGGTCGGCGCGGTGATCCGGCCGAGCCGTCCGAGCCAGGCCGGGTCGGGGCTGTCGATCTGCCTCCGGATGGCCAGCACCATCGCCCAGTCAAACGGCAGCTCGCCCTCCGGGCGGTCCGGGGCGCCGCGCTCGCGCGGCCGCAGCGCCGCGACGTCCTCCAGGATCAGCCGCCGCACCCGCTCCGGGTGGTCCCCGGCCAGCAGGTAGCCGACCAGTCCCCCCATCGAGTGCCCGATCAGGTCCACCCGGCCGAGCGCGAGAGCGTCGAGGAAGCCCAGCACGTCGGCTGCCATGAGCTCTGCCGAGTAGTCCCCTGGCCGGTCACTGCGCCCGTGCCCCCGCAGGTCAGGCGCGTAGACCCGGCGGTGCTGAGCGAAGGCCGGGGCCACCCCGTCCCAGTCGGCCGCGCCCTCGCCGAGCCCGTGCAGCAGGACCAGCGGCGGCGCTCCCGGCGAACCCCAGACCCGGTAGGCCAGCCGGGTCCCGGTCGCCTCGATCACGCAGTCATCGTCCACACAGTCATCGTCCACGCAGTCATCGTCCACGCCGCGACTGTAGCCGCCGCGTCCGGCCGGACCGGGCCATGTTCATCGCCGGCGAAGCCGACTCCAGCGCGCCGATGGCGAGTAACGCGGTCAGGCCGCCTGGGGAGGCAGTGCGTCGGCGGCGAGCGTGACCACCGGCACCGCGTACCGGTCAAGCGCGGCGGTCAGCTCGGGCGAGGCGCCCAGCAGGAGCAGGCACTGCCCGGCCCGCTCGAACAGGCGGGCGGGGGCCAGCAGGTCCCGGGCGAACGCGCCCGGCTTGCAGACGACCGCGGCGGTCAGGTCGACGATGATCATGTTGCTGCTGCTCGCCAGGTGGCCGAGCGACTGGCTGAGCCCGCGCAGCGCCGCCCGGTCCATCGATCCGGCCGGGCGCAGGATCGCGGTGAGCCACCGGCCCTGGTCGGCCGCCTCGCTCGCGGCCGCCCCGACCGCCGGGGCGGCCGCCAGCCGCGCCTGCGCGCTCCGCCGGGCCAGCCGCGCCTGCGCGCTCCGCCGGGCCCGCTGCGCCTCGGCCAGTTCATCCCAGTCGGATAGGTACTGAGTCGTCATGATCGCGCTCCCATTGCGCTCGAGGCATTCGCTCTTACGCCCCCAGCATGGCCAGGCCGGCTCAGCGGCAGATCCTCGAATCCTCAGCCCTTGCTCAGAGTCCTGATCACGGTCAGCCGCCGAGACGTTACCCAGAAGAAGCGCCGTACCCGGCCCTGGACGGCCGCGCTGCACGCCAGCGCGGCCCGGGATCCGCCGCCGGCGACGAACACGACGAGAAAGGCGATCGCGGCCACCGGCCACAGGGCGGCGCGCCCGACCCAGCCCAGCCGGGATCGCCGTTGCTCCCAGGCGGGCAGCCGCTCCGCGGCGGTGATCCGGCCGAAGATCGACAGCATCGACGCCAGGTCAGGATCGGACTCCGACAGCGCACGAGCGGTGCGCCGGAGCAGCCTTTCCTGGCGGTAGGGCAGCGTCACCGCACGTCTCCGGTCCGCATGCGGCTCAGCCTGCGGGGTGATCCGGCCCGCGTCACCACCCGCACGAGGTGATCTGCCGGCGAGCCGCCTACCCGGCCGCCAGGCGCTGGCCGGTGTTGGGCGGCCGCCCGAACCGCAACCGTCCAGGCAGGCCAGCGGGGTTCACCCATGCGGGGTGAGGCGCATCGGCCGCTGAGCGGCGTTGACTCGTAACCGAATCGGCTGGTGGCGTGGCCGAGAGCAGGCACCATGGAGAAGGGAGCGTCATCAGTGACAACCACTGCGTGGCGGTTCAGCGGCACCGAAGGGGCCGATGCGGCCGTCCTCAGGCTCAAGCAGCTCGATTCTCAGGAGCTCGTGGACGTGCAGGATGTGGCCGTGCTGCGCTGGCCCCAGTACGCGTCGGCTCCGCAGGTCCAGGAGCATGTGACGGACGAGGGGAACAAGGCCTCCTCGCTGGCCAAGCGGATCAGGAAGGCCGGCATCGACGGCGCGATGGTTCAGTCGGTCAAGGACGACATGAAGCTGGGGACATCGGCCCTGGTCGTGCTGAGCGCTGACGCCGCCATCGAATCGGTCGCGAAGGCGTTCGAGGGGCAGGCCATGGAATTGATCCGCTCGGACCTCTCGGTGCAGCAGGAGGATGCGCTGCGGGCCGCGTTCAGCGCCGGCCCCGGGCACTGAGCCAGCCGGGCCGTCTAGAGCTTGCGGGCCGCGGCGCAGAGCATCCAGATGCCCGGCGCCGGGTCCTCGGGCGAGTACGCGAAGGTCGGGTCGGTGAACGTCCGCACGTCGGTGAGGCCGGGCGGCAGCATCTCGAAGCCCGTGAACAGCTCCCGGATCGCGGCGGTGGTGCGGACGGCCGGTTCGGTCGGTGACGCCTCGTACGCCTCCTGGACCCCCGTCACCGCGGACTCGGCCGCGCCGTCGGTCACCGCGTGCGACAGCGCCAGGTAACTGCCGGGCGCGAGCCGGTCCGTGTACCGGGCCACCAGCGGGGCGATGTTGCCCCCGACGAAATGCAGCACCGACATCATCAGCACGCCGCACGGCTGATCGAGGTCGATGAGCTCCTCCACCTCGGGCGACGCGAAGATCACCTCGGGCGCGCGCACGTCGGCGCGGACCGCCGCGGCGCCGGGCACCCGCCGCCGCGCCTGGGAGTGGAGGACAACCACGGGGTCGTAGTCCACGTACACCACGCGGGCGCCGGGAACCGTCTCGCGCGCTACTTCGTGGACGTTCGGCGAGGTGGGCAGCCCCGAGCCGATGTCGAGGAACTGGCTGACCCCCGCCGCCGCCATCTTCCGCACCGCGTCCACCAGGAACGCCCGGTTCGCGCGGGCCAGCGCCGGGATCGCCGGCATCGCGGCCACCGCCTTCTCGGCCGCCTCCCGGTCAACCGGGAAGTTGTCCTTCCCGCCGAGGTAGTAGTCGTACATGCGGGCCGAGTTCGGCACGCTGGGCCCGGCGTTGTCCCAGACATCGGGGGCAGCGCCGACCGGGCCGCTATCGCTCATGAGAGGGCTCCGCGTCACCAGATTGTGGGGAGTTGCACCGATATCGTACGCCGCACCCCCACGGCCGTCGGCTCGCCCAAAGATCAAACCCTTTATCTCGAACGGACCGTGCGCGCCTCTCCTCAGCTCCGTGTCCCCTCGATCGCGCGCCGACGGGAATGGCGGGTCTCCCGGGTGTTCCGCCCATTCCGCGCCACACGGCGGAGCGGAGTACCCGCCGGCCCCGTCCGCGCGGTAGCGTTCTTTCATGACCACCACCTCGGCGCCCTTCGGCCGGCTGATGACGGCCATGATCACTCCGATGACCTCGGACGGCGCGGTCGACTACGATGGGGCGGCGAGGCTGGCCGCCTACCTCGTGGACGACATGCGCAACGAGGGGATCGTCGTCAACGGCACCACCGGTGAGGCGCCGACGACGACCGACGAGGAGAAATCCCGGGTGGTCAAGGCGGTCCTCGAGGCCGTGGGCGACCGCGCCTCGGTCGTCGCGGGGGTCGGCACCAACATCACCGCCCACACGGTCGAGCTCGCCCGGCAGGCGGAGAAGGCGGGCGCGCACGGCCTGCTGGTGGTCACTCCGTATTACAGCCGGCCCGCCCAGGACGCGCTGGCCGCGCACTTCACCCACGTCGCCGACAGCACCGGGCTGCCGATGATCGTCTACGACGTCCCGGCCCGGACCGCGACCGCGGTGGCGGCCGACACGCTGATCAAGCTCGCGCAGCACCCGAGGATCGTCGCGGTCAAGGACGCCAAGGGCGACATCGCCGCCTCGTCCCGGGTGCTGGCCCACACCGACCTGGCCTATTACAGCGGCGATGACCCGATGACGCTGCCGCTGCTCGCGGTCGGCGGCATCGGCATCGTCAGCGTCACCGCCCACGTGGTCGGGATGAGGATCTTCGAGATGATCGAGGCGTTCGCCAACGGCAGGAACGCCGAGGCGGCGCAGCTCCACCGCTCCATGCTTCCGGTCAACGTCGGACTCTTCCGCAACCAGGCGGCGGTCATGACCAAGGCCGCGATGGACATGCTCGGCCTGCCCGGAGGCGGCGTGCGCGGCCCGCTGCTCCCGGCCAGCGCGGCCGAGCGACAGACGCTCCGCGCGGACCTGACCGCGGGCGGCGTCAAGCTTCCAGATCTTTCAGATTAAGGAAAATAGTGAGTTATCCGCATCCTGACCTGACCCCGCCACCGCCCCTTCCCAACAACGGTTTGCGCGTTGTCGCGCTGGGGGGCCTCGGCGAGATCGGTCGGAACATGACCGTCTTCGAGTACCACGACCGACTGCTGATCGTGGACTGCGGGGTGCTCTTCCCCGAGTCCGACCAGCCTGGCGTGGACCTGATCCTGCCGGACTTCAGCTACCTGGACGGCCGCCTGGACAAGGTCGAGGCGCTGGTCCTGACGCACGCCCACGAGGACCACATCGGCGCCGTGCCCTACCTGCTCCGGCAGCGGGCCGATATCCCGCTCGTCGGCACCAAGCTGACCCTCGCGCTGGTGAAATCCAAGCTCACCGAGCACCGCCTCACCCCGGAGACGATCGAGGTGAAGGAGGGCGAGACCCGCTCGTGGGGGCCCTTCGACCTTGAGTTCTTCGCCGTCAACCACTCGATTCCCGACGCGATGGCGGTGGCCATCAAGACCCCGGCGGGCGTGGTCCTGCACACCGGCGACTTCAAGATGGACCAGCTGCCGCTCGACCACCGGCTGACCGACCTGGCGGGGTTCGCGCGGCTCGGCGGCGAGGGCGTTGACCTGCTGCTCTCCGATTCCACCAACGCCGAGGTGCCCGGCATCGTCCGCGCCGAGCGCGACATCGCGCCGGTGCTTGACGAAGTCTTCGCCAACGCCGCGCAGCGGATCATCGTGGCCTGCTTCGCCTCGCACGTGCACCGGGTCCAGCAGGTGCTGAACACCGCCGCCAGGCACCGGCGCAAGGTCGCCTTCGTCGGGCGGTCCATGGTCCGCAACATGGGGGTCGCCCGCGACCTCGGCTACCTGCACGTGCCCGGCGGGCTGCTGATCGACCTGCGCGACGCCGAGGAGATGCCACCGGGCGACGTGGTCCTGATCTCGACCGGGTCGCAGGGCGAGCCGATGTCGGCGCTGTCGCGGATGGCGAGCAGGGACCACCCGATCCGGATCGCGGCCGGGGACACGGTCATCCTCGCGTCCTCGCTCATCCCTGGCAACGAGACCTCCGTCTACCGGGTGATCAACGGGCTGACCAGGCTCGGCGCGCGGGTCGTGCACAAGGAGTCGTCCCTCGTCCACGTCAGCGGCCACGCCCCCGCGGGCGAGCTGCTCTACCTGCTCAACCTGGTCAAGCCGAGGAACTTCATGCCGGTCCACGGCGAGTGGCGACACCTGCGGGCGCACGCCCGGCTGGCGTCGCTGACCGGGGTGCCGGACGACCGGATCGTGATCGCCGAGGACGGCGTGGTCGTCGACCTGGTCGACGGCAAGGCGTCCATCGTCGGCGCGGTGGACTGCGGCTACGTGTACGTGGACGGGCTGACCGTCGGCGAGGTCACCGAGTCCCAGCTCAAGGACCGGCGCATCCTCGGCGACGAGGGCTTCATCTCGGTGATCATGGTGCTCGACTCGTCCAGCGGCAAGATCGTCGGCGGCCCCGAGATCCACACTCGCGGCTCCGGCATCGACGACCAGGCGTTCCGGGTCGACGTGCTCCCCAAGCTCGAGGACGCCCTGGAGCGCGCGGCCAGCGACGGGGTGGCCGACGCGCACGCGATCCGGCAGCTCTCGCGGCGCGTCATCGGCAAGTGGGTGTCGGACAACTACCGGCGCCGCCCGATGATCATCCCGGTCGTCGTCGAGGTCTAGCCACCGGCCGGTCGAGGCCTGGCCTCCGGTCGGCCGCGCCTCCGCGGGACTTACCAGGCGGGGGCGGGGGCGGCCATGACGCCGCGCCAGCGCGGGTTGCCGCGCCACTGCGCCTTACCCTGCAGGTGCAGGGCGGCCATCACACCGCGCCACTGCGGCGACGGGTCGCGCCGGGTGGGCTCGGGCTGGTTCTCGCGCAGGATCTCGGCCGCGCGCTTGCCAATCTCGGCCAGCTCGGCCTGCAGCTTGCGGACCTCGCGGGCGCCCCAGATCGGCGAGCTGAACCGGTGGTGAGTGATCGCGGTCACCATCAGAAACCGCGCGTCGGCCGAGTTAACGCGCTCATCCAGCCAGTCAGCTCGCTCCATGCCATCTCCTTGCCATGGCTGCCGCCAAGAGCGTCAGCGTACGAAAATGACTGCCCTGGCCGGCCCGGCTCATGCCAGGCGGCAGGACACGAATAGTTGGGCAGTGGCGGATGCCCGCGCGCCGACGCGCCGCAGCCAGCCTCAGCCGAGGGGTAACGTTTGAGTCACGCTATAACATTCCTGCTGCTCTCGGCGTCGTTTTCGCTGGCGTCGGCGCTGTGCTTGACCTCACCCTCTGCCTGCGACGACGTCCGCCCGCAGGCGGGCTGAAGACGCGATAGATCTCGAGTGTGGCGGTGCGCTAGCATGAGACCCGGCGGACCCGGAGCGGGCTGGCTCTGATCGGGAAGGCGACGTGATCACGGCAGCGGACACGGTTCGGGTGGGCGTCCTCGGCCCGCTCGAAGTCACCGACGCGGCGGGCGGGCCCGTGCGCGTCGGCGGGCAGCGGGTGCGGGCGCTGCTGATCCTGCTCGCGATGGACGCGGGCCGGGTGGTCTCCGCCCGCTCGCTGATCGAGCGGCTCTGGCCCGACGAACGCCCGGCCGACGCCGCCAACGCGCTCCAGTCGCTGGTGTCGCGGCTGCGGGTCGCGCTGCGGCAGGCGGGACTGCCCGATGGAGTGGTCGAATCGTCGGCCGTCGGCTACCGGCTGGCCGTGTCGCGGGCGGCGGTGGACGCGCTCGAATTCGAGGCGCAGGCCCGCGCCGGACGCCAGGCCCTCGCAGGCGGGGACCCGGCCACCGCCGCGCGACTGCTCCGCCACGCGCTCGCCCGCTGGCGCGGCCCGGCGCTGGCCGATGTGGCCGGCGAGGAGTTCGCCGCCGCCCCGGCCGCCCGGCTGGCCGAGCTGCGCGGCGCCGCGCAGCTCGACCGGATCGAGGCCGAGCTCGCCCTCGGCGCCGCCGGCCCCGCCCTGATCGGCGAACTGCGCGAGCTGACCGCGGCCGACCCGCTCGCGGAGCGCCCGGCCGCCCTGATGATGCGCGCCCTCGCCGCCGTCGGCCGCCAGGCCGAGGCGCTGGCCGTCTACCAGCGAACCCGCGACCGGCTGGCGGAGGAGCTCGGCGTGGATGTCGGCACCGTCGCGCGCAGCCTGACCAGGCTGACGTCGCGGTCCCGGCGCGCCAGCCAGCCGCCGGGGCAGAGCGTGCGACAGCCGGGGACAGCCGGGCGGCAACGTCGGCCGGGGCGACCGCGGCGGTGGGGGACGGCGACGGGCCGGACGCTGAACGTCTGGGCGCCGTACGGCGCGGCAGCGGCTGGCGTCAGCCGACCAGCTTCGTCGGCCGGGACCCCGATGTGGTCGGCGTGCTGAAGCAACTCGCCGCCGAGCGGCTGGTCACGCTCACCGGGCCGGGCGGCGTGGGCAAGACCCGGCTGGCGGCGGAGGCGGCCGAGCGACTGGCCGGCGGCGGCTTCGCCTGGTTCACCGGCTCGGCCTCTTTCGCCGCGCTCGCCCCGGTGTCGGAGCCGTCCGAGGTGCCGCACGCGGTCCTCGACGCGCTCGGCCTGCGCGAGCGGTCGATTGCCAGGCGGGGCGCGGACGGGGCGGCCGACCCGCTCGACCGGCTCTGCGCGGCCCTCGCCGAACGGGACGCGCTGCTGATCCTGGACAACTGCGAGCACGTGATCGAGCCGGCCGCCATCCTGACCGCCCGGCTGCTGGCCGATTGCCCCGGTGTCCGCGTCCTCGCGACGAGCCGGGAACCGCTCCGGATCGGCGGCGAGAGCCTGTACGTGGTGGCGCCGCTCCCGGTCCCGCCCGCCGTCGACCCCGCCGGTCGGTCTCGTCGGCAACGCCGCGTCCCGACGCTGGACGGCGGCCGACCCGACCTCATCGCCGGCCGTGCGGCTGTTCGCCGACCGGGCCGCCGCCGTGCAGGCCGACTTCCAGCTCGACGACAGCACGGCCGGGGCGGTGGCGCAGATCTGCCGGACGCTCGACGGCATGCCGCTGGCGATCGAGCTGGCGGCGCCGTGGCTCCGCACGCTGACGCCGGTCCAGCTGGCGGAGCGGCTCGATGACCGGTTCGCGCTTCTCACCAGCGGCAGCCGGGCTTCGCTGCCCAGGCACCAGACGCTGCGCGCGACCGTCGACTGGAGCTGGCAGCTGCTATCGGGGCCCGAGCGAGTGCTTGCCCGCCGTCTTTCCGTCTTCCCCGGCGGCGCCACGCTGACTGCGGCCGAACAGGTCTGCGCGGACCCGGCTCCGCCCGGCTCCGGCCCCGGACGGCCCGCCGCGCGGCCGGCCAGCGCCGGCGGGGCCGACGCGGCTGCGCCGGGGCGAGGTCCTGACCGCGCTCTCCGGCCTGGTCGGCAAGTCGATCCTGACGATGGCGGAGGCGTCCGACGACGACGCCCCCCGGTATCGGATGCTCGAGACGGTACGGGCCTACGCCCTGGAGCGGCTGGCGGAGGCGGGGGAGGCGGACGAGGTCAGGGACGCGCTCGCCCGCTACTTCTGCGAGCTGGCCGAGACCGCTGACCCGCTGCTGCGCACCGCCGATCAGATGCGCTGGTTCCACCTGCTGTCGGCCGAGCAGGACAACATGAACGCCGCGCTGCGCTGGGCGATCGCCCGCCGCGACGCCGGCACCGGGCTGCGGTTCGTCCGGGCTCTGGGCTACTACTGGGCGCAGCTCGGAGCCGGCGAGGGCGACGCGCTGGCCCGCGACGTGCTCGCGCTCCCGCCGCCCGACCCGCCGACCAAGACGATCGCCGAGGCGCGGGTGATCTGCGCGATGCTGGCGGCGGGCTGGTCGTACGACCTCGAGTCGGTCAAGACGGAGCTCGTCGAGGGCATCGCCGGGATCGCCCAATGGGCGGACGACGAGGGCGCCCTGCATCCCCTCGCGGCCATGGCCGAGCCGCTGCTGTTGCAGTTCACCGGCGGCCGCGATCAGGTGCAGGCGGTCTACGACCGTTACGCCACGGCGCGTGACCCGTGGCTGCGGGCGATGGGGACGTTCTACCGCTCGATGCACGCCAGCGAGATGGGGCGGCTTGACGGCGTGGAGGCCGAGCTCCGGGCCGCGCTGCGTGACTTCCGGGCGCTCGGCGAACGGTGGGGGGCCGCCCTGGTCCTCACCGTCCTGGCCGACCTGAGTGACCTTCGGGCCGACCATGCCGCGTCGATCGCGTCCCTCGAGGAGGCCGTGTCCATCGGCCGCGAGCTCAACGCCTGGGGCGACCTGGCCTACATCGAGGCGCGGCTCGCCATTAACCGGGCTCGGACCGGTGAGCTCGCCCGCGCCCGGGCCGAGCTCGACCAGGCGGCTCGCGCCGCCCTGTCGCGGCGCGGCCAGATCGACATCGACCGCTGGGTGACGTTCATGCGGACCGAGCTGGCCTGGCGCGAGGGCGATCTGGCGGCGGTCGTCGACTACTGCCTGGAAGTGCTCACCGCGTTCGACTCCTACCAGGCGATCTGGTGGGAGCCGCTGCGGGCGCGGATCCGGGCCAGGCTCGCCATGGCGGTCCTCGCGCAAGGCGACGAGGGGCGCTGCCGGGAACTGCTCGCCGCCGCCCTCGACGCCGCCGCCAAATGGACCGAGCACCCGCCCCTGGCCGCCGTCCTGGACGCGTGCGCCTGCTACGTGCTCCGCCCGGCCGGGCTCGCCCTCACCGCCAGGACCGCTGACAACGGCGCCACCGCAGGTCCCGCATCACGGCCGAGCGGGCCGAGCTCGCCGCCCGGCTGCTCGGCGCGGCCCACGCCGTCCGCGGCGCCTTCGACGAGTCGAGCCTGGACGCCCCGCCCGCCCGGGCCGCCGCCAGGGAGACGCTCGGCCCGGCCGCGTTCGACGCCGCCTACCGGTCCACCGCCGGTTCGACCTACCAGACCGCCCTCGACCTAGCCCACGCGGCACTTTCTTCAACTAGTCACAGCGTCTCTGACGGAGCCGGTGTGCAACGACGCCGGGGCAGCGCGCGACCGCCTCCGGCCTGCCGTCAACCGCGGGTAGTGAGCCGATCAGAGTCGCCCGGGTCCGTTCGGCCAAACTGATTTTGATTTCCGCCAGGGGCCGCAGGGAAACAGAGCCGTCCTGCCCGCCGCCGGACGAGAACCAAGATCAAGATCAAATCCGTCATCTCGAACGGTCGCTTGGTTCCCCTGACCCCCCCGCCTCGATCGCCTGGCTTCCGGCCGCCGTGGAGGCATCCGCTTCCTGGGCCCCTTGGCAGCTCGTTCCACTCTGTCAGGCCGGGCACCGAAACACCGATAGCATCTGGGTGGGAAGATCATCATTCATTTGCGACGCCCCGGGGACGGTGACATGGCCGACGGTGACATGGCGTGGGCCAGGCTCGACCCGACCCACGTTCCGCCCGAGATCGACCCGACCGTGCCCAGCGTCGCCCGGGTGTACGACGCCATCCTGGGCGGCAAGGACAACTTCGCGGTCGACCGCGCGGTGGCCGACGAGGCGATGCGGACGATGGCCGACGGCGGCAACGGCGCGCGGCTCAACCGGGCGGCGCTCGGCCGCGCGGTCAGGTACATGGCCGACCGCGGCGTCAGCCAGTTCCTCGACCTCGGCTCCGGCCTGCCGGCCGCGCAGAACACGCACCAGATCGCCCAGGCCGCCAACCCCGAGGCCCGGGTCGTCTACGTGGACAACGACCCGAGCGTCTCCGTGCACGGCCAGGCGCTCCTCACCGGCGACGAATCGACGGTGGTGGTGCTGGCCGACGTGCGGTGGCCCGACGAGCTGCTGGCGATGCCCGAGGTGGCCGGGTTCCTCGACTTCAGCCAGCCGATCGGCCTCATACTCAACGCGGTGATCCACCACGTGCTCGACGAGGAGGACCCGCACGGCATCGTCGCCCGCTACACCGGCGCGCTCGCGCCGGGCAGCTTCATGCAGCTCACGCACTTCTGCGACGAGTCGGCCGAGGCCCGGGCGAACTCGGCGGTGCTGACCCGGTCGCTCGGCCGGGGCCAGGTGCGGAGCCGGCCGGAGATCGTCAGCTTCTTCGACGGCCTCGAGCTGGTGGCGCCGGGCGTGGTCTTCCTGCCCTACTGGCGCCCGGACGTCCCGGTGGAAGACCCGCCGCCCGCGGGCAGCATGCTAATGCTGGTCGGGGTGGCGCACAAAGCCTGACGGGCCCCGGCCGGGCTGACCAAGCGGGCTTGCCGGGCTTAGCGGGCGGCGACGGCCGGGGCGGCGGAGAGCTGCGCGAGCAGGTCGTGGACCCGGGCGGCGCCCTCGGCGACCTCGTGCCGCATGGCGTAGATGCCGATCAGCCGCTGCCCGCCGAGGTCGGGGGTGGTGTCGGCCACCAGCGGCCACGGGTGGGTGATGTCGGCGATCCGCGCCTTCATGTCGTCGAGCCGGAGCCCGGCCTCGGCCACCGGCCACTGGTCGAGCGGGTGCGGGCCGGCCGAGCCGGCGGAGCCGCCGCCGGCCGGGTCCGCCAGCTCGGCGGTGGCGGACGCCATCGCGGCGTTGAACGCGCGGCGGGCGTCGGAGTACTGGACGCTGGCCAGGATCGCGTGCCCCCAGCCGATCGCGGACGAGGCGAAGATGTCGGCCGGCGCGCCGGCCGGCGCGACCCGGGCGACGCGGAAGGCGGGCGCGCAGCGCGAGCCCCGTCCCGCGAACGCGAGCACCGCGTCGGGCTTCGGGTGCGCGGTCCCGTTCGCCGGGTGGATGGCGTGCACCGCGACCCAGTCCCAGGTCGGCGTCAGGGAGGAGAGCACGGCCGGGTTGCGGAACCGGTAGCCGCTCTCGCCGGCGGGCTCGCACCGCGACTGCGGGTCGGCCAGCCGCAGGTCGCGGCCGGCCGCGACCCCGCCGTGGCCGGCCGCGAAGAGCGCGCCGCGGGCGGCCTCGAGCAGTATCCAGCGGACCGAGTCGTCCCCGGCCCGGTAGGCGTCGGCGGCGGCGCCGGTCCAGTACAGGTGCGCGCTGACGGCGAGCGCGGTGAGCGGGGCGTGCCGGGCCAGCCGCCG
The DNA here is from genome assembly GCA_963836195.1 of uncultured Actinomycetota bacterium. Taxonomy (GTDB): domain Bacteria; phylum Actinomycetota; class Actinomycetes; order Streptosporangiales; family Streptosporangiaceae; genus Trebonia. The sequence continues at coordinate 138,937 of CAWIIX010000017.1, forward strand.
CTGACCGCAGGCGGCCTGCCGCAGCGTGCACCCGAGCCCGCCGAACTCCGGCGGCAGCGCGACCTTGAGGTAATCGACGTCGGCGAGCCGGGCGATGTCACGGCGCAGGACGGCGGCGATATCCGGTCCGGTCCCCGGGGACCCCGACCCGGGGACGGGCACACTGCCCGCGGCCCCGCTGCCGGCCGGCGCGCTGCCCGCGAGCACCTGCCCGGCCAGCGCGCTCGCGTACGGCGAGGTGCCGCCGAGCCGCGCCAGCAGCCCGTCGGTGAGCAGGTCGCGGGGCCTGATCGGTGCCATGGGCCTGCTGCCTCCCTACGGGTTCGCTCGGATCTTCATGAGATCACACCGGTGACGGCAAAGTCAACTTATTTGATAGGAATTATCTAGTTATGCTCGTCCGCGCCGACCGGAGGACGCGCACGGACCGTCGGATGTCCTACTGGCACCGGTTCCTCATCATAGACGTCAACTCAGGCGCCCGCGATATGCCCAGCCTGCGGGCTCGCTTATCCAGCCCCGCTGGTAGGCAGCCCGCTGGCTCTCATCGGGCGGGCGGGGCCGGGCTGGTACCGTCTTGTCCCATGACTTGGCTTGACGCGCTCGCCGATAAGGCAATCGACTTGGTCCCCCCGACGCGCGAGGAAGCCCTCGCCGTGCTCGGCTCGTCCGATGACGACCTGATGGACGTGGTGGCGGCCGCGTTCCGCGTCAGGCGGCAGTTCTTCGGCCGCCGGGTCAAGCTGAACTACCTGGTCAACATCAAGTCCGGGCTGTGCCCGGAGGACTGCTTCTACTGCTCGCAGCGGGTCGGCTCGGGTGCCGACGTGCTCAAGTACAGCTGGCTCAAGACCGACGAGGTGCTGGCCAGCGCCGAGGCGGGCGTGGCGGGCGGCGCGCGCCGGGTCTGCCTGGTGGCCAGCGGCCGCGGCCCGACCGACAAGGACATCGACCGGGTGGCCTCCACGATCTCCGCCTTCAAGTCGCGCAACCCCGACGTCGAGGTGTGCGCCTGCCTCGGCCTGCTCTCCGACGGCCAGGCCACCCGGCTGGCCGACGCGGGCACCACCGCCTACAACCACAACCTGAACACCTCCGGCGGCCACTACGCCGACATCTGCACGACCCACGAGTACGCCGACCGGGTGTCGACGGTCGAGTCGGCCAAGTCGGCCGGCCTCTCGCCCTGCTCCGGGCTGATCGCGGGCATGGGCGAGACCGACGAGGACCTGGTGGACGTGGCCTTCGCGCTGCGGGCGCTGTCGCCGGACTCGGTTCCGGTGAACTTCCTGATCCCGTTCGACGGGACGCCGCTGGCGGGCGAGTGGACGCTGACCCCGCAGCGCTGCCTGCGGATCCTGGCGATGGTCCGGTTCGTCTGCCCGTCGGCCGAGGTCCGGCTGGCCGGCGGGCGCGAGATCCACCTGCGCACGCTCCAGCCGCTGGCGCTGCACGTCGTCAACTCGATCTTCCTCGGCGACTACCTCACCAGCGAGGGCCAGCCCGGCGCGGCCGACCTGGCGATGATCGCCGACGCCGGCTTCACCGTCGAGGGCGCCGACACCGACGCGCTGCTGGCCGCGGCCGGAATCGCGGGCGGGACGGCGGCCACGGTCGGCGCGGCCGGCCCGGCCGAGACCGACGCGTCGGCGGCCGCTGATGACGCCGCCGCGGTCGGCCTTGTCGCGCCGGGCAGCGGCGCGCGCCCGGACCTGGTGCACCTCCGCCGCCGCGGCGCGGGCACGGACATCCCGGCCAACACCTGACCGCTGACGAAGATTTTCTCCTGGCGCTGCATTTATGGCGCTGCGGGATTCGCTAGGTGGAGACGATGCTTGAGCTTGAACGGGTCGCGGCCGCGCACTGGCGGGGGACGGAGGAGGAGTGGCTGGGGGAGTGGCTGCTCCGCGCGGCCGACGGCTTCACCGGCCGCGCTAACTCGGCGCTGCCGCTGGGCGACCCGGGGCTGCCGCTCGAGGCGGCGCTCGACTACGTGACCGGCTGGTACCGCGCGCGGGGGCTGCCCCCGGTGCTGGCGGTGCCGCTGCCGCTGCGAGCAGCCGACGAAGCCCCCGCCGACGACGCTCGGGCCGACGAAGCGACGGCCGTCGGGCTGGACGCCGAGCTGACCGGCCGCGGCTGGGCGACGCGTCCGGGCCCGGCCTTCGTCATGGTGGCGGACCTGCCGCTCGCCGCAGCCGGGGGCGGGCTCCCGGCCGGCGCCGTGGTCGCGGCCGACGCCGAGCCGGACGAGGGCTGGATCGCCGCGTATCACTACCGGGGCACCGAGCGGCAGCCGCCGGTCCTGCGCGACGTGCTGACGTCGGCCCGGGAGCAGGCGTTCATCAGCGTCAGGGCGGAGTCGGGGGTGCTGGCGATTGCCCGCCTCTCGCTGGCCGGCGGCTGGGCCGGCCTCACCGCGGTGGAGGTGGACCCGGCCCATCGGCGGGCCGGCCTGGGCCAGGCGATCACGACCGCCGCCTGCGCCGAGGCCGTCCGGCGGGGCGTTCGCCGGGTCTTCCTTCAGGTCGCGGTGGACAACGCGGGCGCCCGGGCGCTCTACCAGCGCTGCGGGTTCCGCTACTCGCACCGGTACCACTACCGGGTGGCTCCCGCGTCGGGCGCTTTTAGCCTCTCCTGAGCTAGACGCAAAGCACGACACGCCGGCAAGTTCCGGCTCTTGTGCTTCGATGCCGGCGGGCTACTCGTTACGTTTGTCATCATGGCTACCTCTCGGTCCAGGGGCTCGGCTGGCTCGCGGAGCGGGCGGGCGCGAGCGGTCGACGACGACTACTACAACGATGAGTCGCCGGACGTGATCCTGCCGAGCGTGCCGCCACGGGGCGCCAGGCGGGGGTCCGGCCGCGGGTCCGGCGCATCGTCCGGGGGATCAAGCAGGTCCAGCCGTTCTGGCACGTCGGGCACGTCTGGCGGCGGCCGCAACGGCGCCGCCGCCGGCTCGGGCCGCGGCGCCGGGTCCCGGACCTCGGCCAGCCGTTCGGGCGCCCGCAGCGGCGGAACCGGGACCGGGACCAGCGGACGGGGCGGTAGCGGCAGCGGCCGCGGCGCCAGCGGATCGAGCCGGGGCGGCGCGGCCGGGTCCAAGGGTAAGAGCGCCCGCCGCGCCGGGACTGGCCGGGGCGGGACCGCCAAGTCCGCCGCCGCCAGGTCGGCGGCGGCCAAGAAGGGGGCGGCGACCAGGCGGGGCGCGGCCAAGCCGGCCCCGACCAAGGACCCGGTGGTGATCCTGGCGCGCTGGTTCTACCGCGCGGTCTGCTCGGTCTGGCTGCTGATCGCGTGGGCGGTGGGATCGACCGTGCGCCGGTTCGGCCGCAACGCGCGCGAGCTGGAGGCCGATCACCGGCGCGACGGCATCGGCCTGTTCTTCGTCGGGCTCGCGATCGTGTTCGCCGCGTCGATCTGGGCGCGGATGGACAACCTGGCGGGCACCGGTATCTACACGCTCACCAGCGCGGTCGTGGGCGAGGGGTCGTTCGCCATCCCGATCCTGTTCGCCCTGGTCGGCTGGCGGTTCTTCCGTCACCCGGACCGCAACTCGGCCCTGCCGCCGGCCGAGATCGGCTGGACCGCGCTGCTCGTCGGCGGGCTCGGGCTGTTCAGCATCACCCGGGGGGTGCCCACCCTGGCGCACCATGACGGCGGCTGGCCCGCGGTCAAGACCGCGGGCGGGTTCATCGGCATGGTGGCCTCGTGGCCGCTCGCGACGGGGCTGACGCCCTGGGTCGCGACGCCGCTGCTCGGCCTGGTCGGCTGCTACGGGCTGCTCGTGATCACCGGGACGCCGGTTCGGCACGTGCCGGACCGGCTGGCCGGGCTGGCCGAGCTGTTCGGCTACCAGCGCCCGTTCGATGAGGACTACGACGAATACGACGACTACGACGAGGACGAGGACGAGGAGCTGGAGGGCGGGCCGCGCCGCCGCGACATCGGCCGCGGTCCGATCAAGCTGAAGGGGGCGATCGAGGCCGGGGACCACCTCAAGCCGTACGACACTCCCGTCGTCGGCCCCGGCCGGCGGCGCGGCGGCGCGGATGGCGCGGGCGGCGCGGGCGGCGCGGGCGGCGCGCTGCCGGAGGCCAGGATCGGCATGGACCTGCTCTCGGAACTCGGGTTCGCCGACGGGGCGGACGGGGCGGACGAGGCACACGGAGCCGATGGGGCCCACGGGGCCGAGGTGGCCGCCGCCGCGCCGACCGCACCGCCCGCCGCCGCGACCCGGCCGGTGTCGTCCGGCCCGGTCCTGGCGGGCGAGCAGCTGAAGCTGACCGAGCCGGCGCCGGGCAGCTACGCGCTGCCGCCGACGGCGCTGCTGCGTCCCGGCACCCCGCACAAGGCGCGGACCAAGGCCAACGACATCGTGATCGCGGCCCTGCAGGACGTGTTCGAGCAGTTCAAGGTCGACGCGCAGGTGGCCGGGTTCAGCCGCGGCCCGACCGTGACCAGGTACGAGATCGAGCTCGGGCCGGCGGTGAAGGTGGAGCGGGTCACCCAGCTGTCGAAGAACATCGCCTACGCGGTGAAGTCGGCCGACATCCGGATCCTGCCGGTCATCCCGGGCAAGTCGGCGATCGGGGTGGAGATCCCGAACGCGGACAAGGAGATCGTCAGCCTGGGCGACATGCTCCGGTCGGACGTCGCCCTCGCCGACCATCATCCGATGGTGGTCGGTCTGGGCAAGGACGTGGAGGGCAAGACGGTCCTGGCCAACCTCGCGAAGATGCCGCACGTGCTGGTCGCGGGCGCGACCGGGTCCGGCAAGAGCGTGTGCCTGAACGGGCTGATCACGTCGGTGCTGATGCGGTCGTCGCCGGAGGAGGTGAAGATGATCCTGATCGACCCCAAGCGGGTCGAGCTGGCGATCTACGAGGGCATCCCGCACCTGATCACGCCGATCATCACCAACCCGAAGAAGGCGGCCGAGGCGCTGGAGTGGGTGGTCGGCGAGATGGAGACGCGCTACGACGACCTCGCCGCGTTCGGGTTCCGGCACGTGGACGACTTCAACAAGGCGGTCCGGGCGGGCAAGCTGGCCGTCCCGCCCGGCTCCGAGCGGGTGCTGGCGCCCTACCCGTACCTGGTGGTGGTGGTGGACGAGCTGGCCGACCTGATGATGGTCGCGCCCCGCGACGTGGAGGACTCCATCGTCCGCATCACCCAGCTCGCCCGGGCGGCCGGCATCCACCTGGTGATCGCGACCCAGCGGCCGTCGGTGGACGTCGTGACCGGCCTGATCAAGGCCAACGTCCCCTCCCGGCTTGCCTTCGCCACGTCCTCGCTGACCGACTCGCGGGTCATCCTCGACCAGCCGGGGGCGGAGAAGCTGGTGGGGCAGGGCGACGCGCTGTTCCTGCCGATGGGCGCGTCCAAGCCGATGCGGCTGCAGAACGCGTTCGTCTCGGAGAAGGAGATCCGGGAGATCGTCGAGCACTGCAAGCAGCAGGCGCGGCCCGAGTACCGCAACGACGTCGAGGCCGTCCCGGAGAAGGCCCGCGAGGTCGACGCCGAGATCGGCGACGACCTCGAGCTGCTGATCGCGGCGGCCGAGCTGATCATCTCGAGCCAGTTCGGCTCCACGTCGATGCTGCAGCGCAAGCTCCGGGTGGGTTTCGCGAAGGCCCGGCTGATGGACCTCCTGGAGAGCCGGGGTATCGTCGGCCCCAGCGAAGGTTCGAAGGCGCGCGACGTCCTGAAAAGGCCGGACGACCTTGAGGGCGTGGTCACGTCGCTGCGCGGCGGATGAAAGTTTGCCCGATCATCTGCGCTACCGTAAGTGACTAAATCAATTCGCTGGGTAAGAAGTGGTCGGGAACGAGACCTTTCTTGGAGGCGCGAAGTGAGCATCGGCGACACCTTGGCGGAGGCGCGACGTCAGACCGGTCTCACTATTACGCAGGTCAGTAGGCAGACCCGGATCCGAGAATCGATCATCCGGGCGATCGAGCAGGGCGACTTCTCGGCCTGCGGTGGCGACTTCTACGCCCGCGGCCACATCCGCTCCATCGCCGCCGCCGTCGGCGTCGACCCGGTCCCGCTGATCAGGGAGTACGACGAGGAGCACGGGCCGCCCGGCGCGATGCGGGCGTCGCAGATCTTCGAGCCGGCCACCCCGATCAAGATCCGCGAGCCGAGGCACCTGCACCTCGGATGGGTGCTGGCGGTGGCGGTGCTGGCGCTGGCCGGCTTCGGCGCCTACCACTTCTACCCGCGGCACACCACGACCGACCCGACCGCCAGCGCGACCGTCAGGCTGCACCCCTCGACCCCGACCGCGAAGGCGAGCACCGCGTCCAAGCCGGCCGCGCAGAAGAAGCCGACGGTGCCTGAGGCGGTCATCAGGCTGACGGCGGCCCAGAACTGCTGGGTGGGGCTGAACAGCACCACCGGGAAGAGCCTGTACCAGGGGCTGGTGCTGGCCGGCTCGACCAAGACCTGGAACGAGAAGGACCAGGTTTCGCTGGTGATCGGAAACCCGCCCGGCATCACGCTGACAGTGAACGGCAAGACCCAGCGGCTAGCCAAGGGCCAGGTGGCCCGGCTGAGCATCAACCCGCTGAGCAAGACCCCGGTCCAGGTCGGCTGAGGGCCGGGCTGACGGCGCGCTGACGGCCGATTAGGGGCGCTCGGATAGCCTGTCCGATGACCTGAGGGCGCAGCGCAATCACGTACGCTCTGCGTGTGTCTAGTTCCCGTACCGTCAGCCTGGTGACCCTCGGCTGCGCGCGCAACGAGGTGGACTCCGAGGAGCTCGCCGCCCGCCTGTCGGCGGGCGGGTGGACGCTGCGCGACGAGGGGGAGGACGCGGACGTCGTCCTCGTCAACACCTGCGGCTTCATCCAGGCGGCCAAGCAGGAGTCCATCAACGAGGTGATCGAGGCGGCCGGATCGGGCGTCAAGGTCGCCGCCGTTGGGTGCCTGGCCGAGCGCTACGGAACCGAGCTCGCCGACGCCCTCACCGAAGAGGACGTCGATGCCCAGGTGCTCGGCTTCGACGACTACGCCGACATCGCCGCCCGCCTCGACGACGTGCTGGCGGGCAGGAAGCGGCCCGCGCACGTGGCCAGGGACCGGCGCACGCTGCTGCCGGTGAGCCCGGCCAGCCGCCAGCAGGCGAAGGCGGAGCGCCAGGTTGACCTGACCGATCTGCCCGAGGGCCTGGCGCCCGCCTCGGGCCCGCCGGTGATCCGCAAGCGGCTCGGGGGCGGCGTCACCGCCCCGCTGAAGATCGCCTCCGGCTGCGACCGCCGCTGCTCGTTCTGCGCCATCCCCTCGTTCCGGGGGGCGTTCGTCTCCAGGCGCCCGCCCGAGCTGCTGGCCGAGGCGCGCTGGCTGGCCGCCAGCGGCGTCCGCGAGCTGCTGCTTGTCAGCGAGAACTCCACCTCCTACGGCAAGGACCTGGGCGACCTGCGGCTGCTCGAGACCGTGCTGCCCGAGCTGGCCAAGACCGACGGCATCGCCCGGGTCCGGGTCAGCTACCTGCAGCCGGCCGAGGTCCGGCCCGGGCTGATCGACGTGATGACGTCGACCCCCGGCGTGGTGCCCTACTTCGACCTCTCGTTCCAGCACGCCAGCGGCCCGGTGCTGCGGCGGATGCGCCGGTTCGGCGACCGTGAGCGCTTCACCCGCCTGGTCGAGCAGGTCAGGCAGGCGGCCCCGGACGCGGGCGTCCGGTCGAACTTCATCGTCGGCTTCCCCGGCGAGACGGCCGACGACCTCCGCGAGCTCGAGCTGTTCCTCAGCGAGGCCCGGCTGGACGCGATCGGGATCTTCGGCTACTCGGACGAGGACGGCACCGAGGCGGCCACGTTCGCCGACGAGATCAAGCTCGACGAGGGCGAGATCGCCCGGCGGGTCGACGAGTTCGCCGACATCGCCGAGGAGGTCATGGCCCAGCGGGCCGCCGACCGGATCGGCCAGACGGTCGAGGTGCTGGTGGAGGAGGCGCTGGGAGACGGCCGTTACGAGGGCCGTGCGGCCCATCAGGCGCCGGACGTGGACGGTTCGACCACGCTGCTGGCCGACCGCCCGCTGGCCCCTGGCGACCTCGTGACGGCCCGGGTGGTGGACTCGGCGGGCGCCGATCTGGTCGCCCAAGCGTGAGCACTCCCGCCCCGGACAGCCGCCTTCCGCACGCGGACGGCGCACCCGGCGCGGCCGGCCCGCCCGGCCAGGCCGACCCGTCCGGCGCACCCGGCCCGCTGGGCGCAACCGGCTCAGCCGGCGCGGCCGGCGCGGCCGAAGCCGACAAGGCCGCGCCGCCGGGGCCGGGGCTGGTGAACGTCGCCAACGCGCTCACGGTCGCCCGCATCTGCCTGGTGCCGGTGTTCGTCGTGTGCCTCGCCCAGGGCGGCACCTGGTGGCGGCTCGCCGCCCTGGCCGCGTTCGGCGCCGCCTCGCTGACCGACCTGCTCGACGGGGAACTGGCCCGCCGGCGCGGCCTGGTGACCGACTTCGGCAAGATCGCGGATCCGATCGCGGACAAGGCGCTGACCGGGGCGGCGCTGATCACCCTGTCGGTCATCGGGGAGCTGCCGGTCTGGGTTACCGCGCTGATCCTGTTCCGCGAGCTCGGCATCACCGCGCTGCGCTTCGCCGTCATCAAGCGCGGCGTCATCGCGGCCAGCCAGGGCGGCAAGCTCAAGACCCTGCTGCAGATCATCGCGATCTGCCTGTACGTGCTGCCCCCGTCGTTCGGCCTCCCGGTGCTGATCAGGGAGGTTGTCATGGGCGCGGCTCTCGTGGTAACGCTGGTGACGGGCGCGGACTACGTGATACGCGCGGTGCGGTTGATTCAGAAGCCCGCGTAGCTAGCCACGGGATATCGGAGGATCGTCGCATGCTCGAAGGCGTGGCCGGTCCGGCCGCCCGTGAACTGGCGGCGGAGGTGCTCGGGCGGCTGACGGAGGCCGGCCACACGCTGGCCACCGCCGAGTCGCTGACCGGCGGCCTCGTCGCCGCCGCGCTGACCGACGTGCCTGGCGCCTCGAGCGCCTTCCGCGGCGGCATCGTCGCCTACGCCACCGAGGTCAAGGCGGAGGCCCTGGGCGTCGACGTCGCCCTGCTCAAGGCCCACGGCCCGGTCTACGCGCCGGTGGCGGCGGCGATGGCCGAGGGCGTCAGGAAGCGCCTGCAGGCCACGATCGGCGTAGCGACCACGGGAGTTGCTGGCCCTGACCCCCAGAATGGCTATCCCCCCGGTACCGTCCACATCGCGGTGAGCCTGGCCGACGACACGGTAGTTCGCACGATCGCGCTGGCAGGAAACCGGGATGAGATACGTAGACTGACTGTGGAACGGGTACTTGGTTTGCTACTAGGCCGACTTCGGGAAGAGTGTCCGTGATTACAGCGTTACGTCGGGAGCGGACACACCCGGTAGCGGTCTCGCGGGCTTACCGTACGGAAAGGTACGGTGGAGGTAGCGAGGGTCGCGATCCGGTAACTTCGCAAGAGAGCCCGGCAAGCGGTTGCGCCTTTGGAAGGGTTGCGCCTCAGGAAGGGAGTGCGACGATGGTTCTGCTTCGTCAACTGCTCGGCGACGTGCTGCGTCGACTCCGCATCAGGCAGGGCCGCACCCTGCGCGAGGTGTCCGCATCGGCGCGAGTGTCACTTGGCTATCTGTCCGAGGTGGAGCGAGGTCGCAAGGAGGCGTCGTCGGAGCTGCTGGCTGCGATCTGCGCCGCCCTCGACACGCCGCTTTCGCAGGTGTTCCGCGAGGTCTCCGACAACTTCTCGCTCGCCGAGCTGCAGAATGAGCCGGTAATGTCCGGGGCCCTGCGGGAGCCCGGCCTGCGCATCCCGAGCGACCGGATACCGGTCAAGCGGGTGGCGGTCGACGTGCCGGAGGCGGCGGAGTCGCTCGACGACGACCTCGGTCACCTCGACGACGGCCTCGACCACCTGCCCTCGGTCGTCGGCGTCTGACGTCCTCGACGGCCGTAGACGTACAAGGTCCCAGGCGCCCGAACCTCGGGTGCCTGGGACCTTCTGTCTAGCTAGCTGCGGAAGACCCTTAAACCCAGGCCTGGGGGCTGTCGACCAGAAGCTGGATCGCGTCCGGCAGCTTGCTGTTGACGATGTCCGCCAGCGTCACCGTCTCCAGGACCGCCCGCTCGTTCGCTCGTAGCGCAATCCACACCCGCTGCAGCGGCTCGGCCGCGCCCGGGTAGCTGACGTTCTCCGGGCGCTCGCCGCGCACCCCGAGCAGCTGGCCGTCAATCGCCCGGATGATGTCGGCGAGCGAGATCTCGGCGGCCGGCCGGGCGAGCCAGAAGCCCCCGTCCGGACCGCGCTGGCTGCGCACGATGTTGCTGCGCCGCAGGTGGGTCAGGATGGTCTCGAGGAACTTGCCCGGAATGTTCTGCGCCTGCGCAAGCTGCTCGGCCGTGACGTGGCCGTCCTGGGCCGCGGCAAGCTCGATGGCGGCGCGCAGTGCGTAGTCGGCGCGTGCTGACAGTCGCATGATCGCCATTATGCAGCTTCCCGACCGGTTTAGTGACATCGGGCACGTTGCAAACGTTTGCGACGCCCCTTCGCTCCCAGCAGAAACCGCAGTATCAGCGGATGAGCGACCGGCGTCAGTTGATCGCCGGGCCGAGGTCGGGCAGCCCAGTACCCCGCCAGCTCGCTCCGCCGCCCGTGCTGCTGCAGCCAGACGGCCAGCGAAACTCACACCTGAGGTTACCGAGGCGTCTTATCGGGGTTTCCGCTCTTAAGCAGTCATTTGGTACCGGCCGCCGCCAGCCCGCGGCCAGGCAAAGAAGAAAAAGAATTTTCATTCGAACGGACCGAGGCGACTCTCCATCCGCCCGCGCCCCTGCCCGGCGTGGCCGGCCCAATGCGGCCCGGGGGCGGCCAGGCCCGTGGCCCGGCCGCCCCCGCGCAGCGGAGCGTGCCCGCTTACCCGATGGCGTAGCTGTACGGGAAGGCGGCCACGTCGCTGCCCTCCGGCGTGTTCCCGAACTGGACGTCCAGGTTCAGGTCCGAGGAAATGAACGAGGAGTCGGCAATGTAGAGCGTGCCGCTCACGGTGGCGCCGACCGTGCCGCTAGGCGTGATCGTCACCGGGATGGAGACGCTCTGGCCGGGGTTGACCACGTACGGCGTGAACGTCGCCGTCGCGTCGGTGCTGCCCAGCCACAGGTCCCCGGTCGGGGAGGTGATCGACGGGTTGAATCCGGCCGTGGTCGCCGTCATCGCCACGTTGGCGTTGACGTTCGGGGCCGGCTTGGCGCCGGTCGGGCCGACCAGGAACGGGGTGACGGTCCAGTCGCCCGCCCCGACCTCCGACGTGGAGTAGGAGGCGGTGGCGGTCTTCCCGGTCGTCGAGATCACGTCCGGGTCGCCGTACGGGTAGGTGAGGTCGAAGAACAGCGGGGCCGAGGACGACACCGTCGCCTTGATCGCGGTCGTGTGCGACGGGACCAGGTACTGGGGCACCACGCCGTCCACGTCCGGCAGGGTCAGGCTGGAGGCCGACTGCGCGGCCAGGTTGACCGTCACCGGGCTGTTCAGCCGGGGATCGACGAAGTACTCCTCGGGCACGGTGCCGTTGTTGGTCACCCGCACCTGGGCGGTCACCGGCGTGCCCGCGGTCAGCGATCCGCCGTCGGGCAGGCCCTTGGCGGAGGCGGCGACCGGGGTGTCGTTGACGGTGACCGTGAACGGCTGGGCCGCCGCGGTTCCCGACACGGCGTTGTAGAAGTCGATCACCAGCGTCCACGTCCCCGGGGTGGGATCAGTGGCGTGCAGCTGGGCGCCGACCTCCGGCACGATCTCGCTGTTGCCGCCGGTGTTGGTGGCCAGCAGGCCGTTGGCCGCGGCCGAGACGGCGTTGCCGCTCGGGTCGACCAGCTCGGCGAACAGGCTGTTGTTGGCGTTGTCGGTGTTGACGCTGACGTTCAGGGCGCTGGTACCTGACGGCACCGTCATCTCGTAGTAGTCGCTCTGGCCGGCGCTCAGCTGCCGTCCGTTGCCGCCGGTCAGGGTGCCGGTGAAGGTCGTCGAGAGGGACGGCACGAGCGAGCGCAGCGTGACCGGGATCGAGGTTTCCACCGCGAAGCCGGGGACGTTGGCCGAGTTGTGCACCATGATCGAGCCCGCCTGGTCGCCCGGCGTCGACGGCGTCGCCACGGTCAGCGTGAAGCTGCCCGAGGCGCCGGCCGCCAGCTTGAGCGAGCTCGGCGACACGGTGCCGAAGCTGCTGCCAGGTCGCGGTGCTGGCCTGGAACTGGCCGGGGACGGCCGGGCCGGATCCCTCGGTGGAGATCAGGGCCGTCCACTTCCCTGGCGCCGGGTCGGCCACCTGGGCGTTGCCGTAGTTGCCGACGCCCTGCGGCAGGTTGTACTCGGCCAGGTCGCCGTCGGGCGCGATGAGGCTGAGGTTGACCACCCCGACCAGCGAGACCGAGGCGTTCAGCCGGGCCTGCCCGGCGGGCACGGTGAAGGTGACCGCAGTGCTGTAGCCGCCGGCGTTGGTCAGCGAGAGCGACTTGGTCGAGACCGCCTTGTAGGGCGAGAGCGTCCGGGTGGACAGGCCGACGGTCACGCTGCCGGCCCCGTCGTTGGTCAGCGTCTGGTTGAACTTCTCGGTCGTGCCTGGCGCGCCGGACGCGTTGAGCTGGGTGGCGCTGGCCAGGATGGCGTGCCCGGTCCCGGCCGGCTTGACGTGGTACGACTTCGCCGCCAGGACGGCCGCGTAGGCGTCGATCATGCCCGCCCCCTGCTGGTCACCCGGGGCGTTGATGTTCTCGGCGGTGGACGCGATGATCTGCTTGACCACGGCCGGGGACGGGGTGGCGCCGTTGTGCGCCTTGCGGTAGGCCTGGATGACCAGCGCGGCCGTCCCGGCCGTGAGCGGCGCCGCCTCGCTGGTGCCGCCGGTGAGCTCGACCGAGGAGCCGTTGCCGTTGAAGTCGGTGCAGTCGGCGTACATCGCCGGGTTCGCGGTGCACAGCGCCCAGTTGAGGTCGCCCGGCGCGACCACGTCGACGGTCGAGCCGTTCTGGGCGAAGCCGCCCGAGCTCAGCCCGCTGATGTTGTTGTCGATCCAGCCCTTGACCCCGGGAGCGGTGATGTCGCCGACCCCGCTCTGGGCGTAGGCGCGGTAGGTGGTCGACGCGCCCGCCGAGATGATGTTGGGGTCGGTCGCGGGCGAGCCGATGGTGTTGGTCACCCCGGCGTCGCCGCTGGAGACGGTGACGGTCACGCCGGCCTTGACCGCGGCGTCGTTCGCCATCTTGATCAGGTCGAGGCTGGAGGAGTCAGGGAACGGGTTGTCGCCGAACGACTCGTTGATCACGTTGACGTGGTCGTGGTTGATCGCGTAGTTGATGGCCTCGAGGAACACCGAGTTGTAGGCGTCCTGGGCCTGGCCGAAGACGTTGAGCCCGACCAGGCTGGCGCCCGGCGCGACCCCGAGGATCCGGATCTTGCAGGCGGTGCTGAGCCCGACGCCGTAGCCGGCCACGTTGTAGACCTCGCGGCCCTGCGCGGCGATGGAGCTCGAGTCGAGGAAGGCCTCGCCGCCGGCGGTCGGCGCGTTGGTGCCGGCCCCGCTGAAGTCCTGGTAGTCAACGAAGACGTGCTGGCCGTTGGCGCGGATGAAGTCGGGGTTGTCGGGGTTGACGCCGTCGGCGATGAACGCCACCTTGACGCCCGCGCCGGTGTACCCGAGCGCCTGGGCCGCGTTGCCCTTGCCGGACTGGGTGGCGGCGTGGATGTTCTCGATCGCCTCCGGGTTGAGCTGGACCGTCTTGCCCGACGTGCAGGCGCCCGGCAGCGGCGCGAGGCCGCTGCCCTTGGCCGCGGTGTGCGCGATGGTGACCGGGGAATCGCTCCTCTGGAGCGGGATCGGCAGGTCGGGGACGACCTCGCTGACCGAGGGGTTGCCCGCGAGCTCCTTGGCCTCGCCCGGCGAGACGGTCGCGGAGACCGCGTTGATCAGAGAGAACGACTTCACGTTGGCGGCGTGGGTCTGGCCGAGCTGCTTCATGACGGCGCTCTGGGTCGAGCTGACGTCCGCCGCCCGGACGGTCGCGTTGCTCGGCGTGTCGGCCGTGCCTGCGAACTGGTTCTTGAACACCACGATCACCTTGTCGGTGACGTTGGTGGACAGCGCCGCGGCCCGCGCCGAGGTAAGTGGCGGCTGGACGGCGACGGGCGCGGCCGCCCGCGCGGCTGTCTGGGTTCCAGCCACCGCCGGCAGCGCTACGGCCGACATGGCTACCAATGTGACGGGGGTCGCGATCGCCGCCCCGCGCAAAAGTCTCTTGTATCGCATCTGACCCATTTCTCGCAGAGTTCTCTCCAACCAGCCAGTCAATCCTGCGCTGATCGGATAACGATGTCCACGAGAAAACGATCATGGCGCGGAAAAAGACTGACCATCGCGCTGAGAAAGCGGAGAAAGCGTCTCCCCGGCCCCTTTCGGCGGTGTTTCCCGCTCGCCGCCGGCCCCGGCGCCGCCGCCTTTTCCCTCGTCGCGAGCCACCAACCACGGCGGACTCACGCTCGCCGGGGGTGCTAGTCCGGGAGCGATGATTGTGTTCCGTTTGGGTCCGAGTTTCCCGGCCGCAGGCCTCAGCGTGTGCCAATGGGGGCGCTCTGCGACCCGAAAGGAACACAACGGCTCCCATGTCCGTATTACTTGTTGCGCGCGGTGTCAGTGAGAACAGCGTGTCGATGCCCGGACTCCCTGCGGGTTCGCCGTGATGCTGGGGGACAAAACGGATGACGACACCTACTATGTAGCCATGAACGACGCGCAGGAACAGTGGGTGCGAGTGATCTCGTACGAGAACACTCCTGGCAGGCCCCCGTCCTCAGGACGCCCTCCGCGCTTGACTGCGTGAGCGGGGCATCGACTGGATGCCATTCGCTGACACCGACATCCGTGTCGATCTTGTCTGTGGCCCACGGAGTGACGGGCACTTGTTCGGCTCGTTCATCATCAGCATCCGGACAGATTCGTTGCGTCGCCTAGGACTGCACCCAGACCAGCCGACATCGCACCGACGCCACGTTGCGCGACCCCAGAAACGCCTAGACGATGTCGATGGCGCAGCCGACAGGCCCCGCACCCTGTCGCTGGCGTAGCCGACGGGTCGCCCGCTCGCTAGCCGCGCAGCCGCAGCCCCCGCGGAGTGGCGCGGAAGCCGGCCACCGACAGGGCCGCCGCCAGCGGCGAATCGTGAACGGCGCCCCCGTCGGCCTTCTCGACCGTCATCCGGCCGAGCGCACCGTCGCGGACGGCGGTGGCGAGCGCGTGCGCGCACGGCGCCAGCACCGCCGGGTCGTCGGTCCAGGACAGCAGCGTCTTACCGCCGCGCTCGACGTAGAGCGCCAGTTCGCCCGCGAACAGCACCACGACCGCGCCCGCCTTGCGGCCGGGCCGGTGCGAGGTGGCGGTCTCCTCAGGCCGCAGCGGCCACGGCAGGGCCGCCCCGTACGGCTGCGCCGGGTCGGCCGCGGCGAGCACCACCGCCCGGCCGCGCCGGTCGGGATCGGCCGCGCCGTTGCCACGGCCGTCACCGTCGCGGGCGCCGCCGGATCGGGCCCCGTCGCCGGCGCCGACCGCGATCAGGTCTCCCGCCATCGCCCGCATCCGGTCGACCGCGCCCGGCAGCGCGAACTGGGCCGCGCCGAGGCCCTCGACGAAGTAGCCGCGGCGGCACTGGCCGGTCTCCTCCATCGCCCGCAGCACCGGGTAGACCGCCGCGAACCCCCCCGGCACCCGCTCGGCCGCGACGGCGCCCCTGGTGAGCACCCCGTGCCGCTCGAGCAGGGCGAGCGCGAGCGCGTGGGCGCGCATGGTCGCCGCCGCCGGGCCGCCGAGTACGCCGGATCCCAGGGCGCCGTCGCCGCCGAGGCCGGTGACGGCGGCGGCCGGGACGCCGTGCCGATCGGGCAGAAGTGACCAGCGCCCGCTGACCGTGGGCGGCCCGGTCCGCGACGGCATCGCCGGCCGGCGGGACCGGCCGCCGTAGCCGCCGCCATACCCGCCGCCGTAGCCGCCCGTCCGGCCGCGGGCCGGCCGGGGGTTGAACACGCCCGGCACCAGGGGCGCCGCGGTGGCGCGGGCGGCCGGGCTGAGCTCCGCCGCCGACGTCCGCCGGGGCGCGGCCGGCCGCCGCGAGGCGCCGCCGCCGGACGTCAGCACCCGCAGCGGGGCCATCGTGTCGTTGGTCAGCAGCCCCGCCCAGACCAGGTCCCACACCGCCGACACGAGGTCGCCGTCATCCGGCGGGTGGCCGAGCACCCGGGCCACCCGCTCGCTGAGCATGCGGAAGAACAGGCCGCCGCCGCCCTCGAGCGCGGTCAGCACCGCCGCGTGCAGCGGGGTCAGGGTCAGCTCGCCCGGCTCGGGCAGCAGCAGCGGGGCGGACTCGGCGGGCGCCAGCACCAGCCAGCCGTCCCCGGTGCCGACCGTGCCGGCCCCGGCCCAGACCACCTCGCCGGCCGAGGTGAGCTCGTCAAGCAGGGCCGGCGAGTACCCGGGCACCCGGCCCGGCAGCACCAGCGTCTCCAGCGCCGCGGCCGGGACCGGCGCGCCCGCCAGCCGCTCGATCGCCTCGAGGACCGAGCCCGCGTCCGCCCGCCGCCGCCAGCCTCCGCCCCCGCCGGAGCCGCCGCCGCCGCGTCCGCGCCCGCCGCCCGTATCCGGGCCGCTCGACTCCTCGATCCCGTGCCAGGCGGGCAGGAACCGGCCGAGCACGGCCGCCGGGACCGGCTCCACCTCCTTGCGCAGCCGCGCGAGGGTGCGCCGGCGCAGCATCCGCAGGACCTCGCTGTCGCACCACTGGGTGCCATGCTGGGTGGTGAGGAACTCGCCCTCCGCAACCCGCCCGTCGGCGCCGAGCCGCCGCAGCGTCATCGCCACCACCGCGACCCCGAGCCCGTAGCGGGACGCCACCGCGGCGGCGGTGAACGGCCCGTGCGTCCGCGCCCACCGCGCCACCAGGTCGCCGAGCGGGTCGGGGAGCGGCTCGGTGAACGCCTCGGGGATGCCGACCGGCAGCGCCACCCCGAGCGCGTCCCGCAGCCGGCCCGCGTCCTCGATGGCCGCCCACATTGGCTGTCCGGCCACCCGCACCTCGATGATCCGCCGGGCCGAGGCGAGCGACGCGAGCCAATCGCCGGCCGACTCCGGTGCCGCGCACCGGGCCGCCACTTC
The DNA here is from genome assembly GCA_963836195.1 of uncultured Actinomycetota bacterium. Taxonomy (GTDB): domain Bacteria; phylum Actinomycetota; class Actinomycetes; order Streptosporangiales; family Streptosporangiaceae; genus Trebonia. Next base: position 156,128 of record CAWIIX010000017.1, read on the forward strand.
CTCGCCGGTCAGCGGCCCCGACGTGCGCAGCAGGTCGGCCACCGCCTCGGCGTCGCGGGCGCGCCGGCCGGGCGACAGGTGCTGCAGGTCGGCCTCGGTCTCCGTCACCACGGCCGGGTCGAGCAGCTCGCGCAGCGCCTCGGTGCCGAGCAGCTCCGCCAGCAGCGACGGGTCGAGCGCGAGCGCCTGCGCGCGCCGTTCGGCCAGCGGGGCGTCGCCCTCGTACATGAACGCGCCGACGTAGCGGAACAGCAGGCTCCGCCCGAACGGGCTCGGCGCGGCCGTCTCCACCTCCACCAGCTGTATCCGGCGGGCGGCGAGATCGCGCAGCACCTCGGTCAGGGCCGGCACGTCGAACACGTCCTGCAGGCACTCCCGGACGGTCTCCAGCGTGATCGGGAACCCGGGGAACTGGGACGCGATCTCGAGCAGCTGGGCCGACCGCTGCCGCTGCTGCCAGAGCGGGGTGCGCCGGCCCGGCTGCCGCCGGGGCAGCAGCAACGCCCGGGCCGCGCACTCGCGGAACCGGGACGCGAACAGCGCGCTGCCGCCGACCTCGGCCGTGATGATCTGGCCGATCTCGTCCGGGTCGAGCAGTGCGATGCCGGCCGGCGGCGGCTCGTCGGAGTCGGGCACCCGGATGATGATCCCGTCGTCGGTGTGCAGCGCCTGCACGTCCATCCCGCCGTAGCGCTCGCGCAGCCGGGCCGAGATGGCGAGCGCCCACGGGGCGTGCACCCGGTCGCCGTAGGGGGAGTGCAGCACCACCCGCCAGTCGCCAAGCTCGTCCCGGAACCGCTCAAGCACCAGCGTCCGGTCGTCCGGCACGTGGCCGGTCGCCTGCCGCTGCTCGGCCAGGTACCTGACCAGGTTGCGGGCGGCGAGCTCGTCCAGACCGCCCGCCCGCAGCGACGCCGCCGCCTTCTCCTCGGGCAGCGCCGCGAGCTCGCGCACCTTGGCCCCGATCGCCTTGCCGAGCTCGGCCGGCCGCCCGGGCGTGTCGCCGTGCCAGAACGGCAGCTTGCCCGGCTGGCCGGGCGCGGGCAGCACCAGCACCCGGTCCGGGGTGATGTCCTCGATCCGCCAGGACGAGGCGCCGAGCACGAACACGTCGCCGACCCGCGACTCGTACACCATCTCCTCGTCGAGCTCGCCGACCCGCTTCGGCTGCCGGGCCCCGGCCCCGCGGACGGTGATGGTCCCGCCCGCCTCGTCGGCCACGCCCCGGCCGGAGACGTCGCCGGAGGCCAGGAACACCCCGAAGTAGCCCCGGTCGGGGATGGTGCCGCCGCTCGTCACGGCCAGCCGCTGCGCGCCCGGGCGCCCGTGGATCACCCCGGCCACCCGGTCCCACACGACCCGCGGCTTCAGCCCGGCGAACTCCTCGCCCGGGTACCGCCCGGCCAGCATGTCGAGCACCGCCTCGAGCACCGGCCTGGTCAGCCCGCTGAACGGCGCCGCCCGGCGGACCACCGCCTCGAGCTCGTCGACCGCCCAGTCGTCGAGCGCGGCCATCGCGACGATCTGCTGGGCGAGCACGTCGAGCGGGTTGCGGGGGATCCGCAGCTCCTCGATCGCCCGCTCCTGCATCCGCTCGGCCACGACCGAGGCCTGGATGAGGTCGCCCGCGTACTTGGGGAAGATGACGCCGCGGGAGACGTCGCCCACGTTGTGACCGGCCCGGCCGACCCGCTGCAGGCCGCTCGCCACCGAGGGCGGCGACTCGACCTGGATGACCAGGTCGACCGCGCCCATGTCGATGCCGAGCTCCAGGCTCGAGGTCGCCACCACGGCCGGCAGCCGCCCGGCCTTGAGCGCCTCCTCGATCTCGGAGCGCTCGACGCGGGAGACCGACCCGTGGTGCGCCCGCGCGATGACCACGGTCCCGTCCGGGCCGACCCCGGCCGGGCCGCCGCTCCCGCCCCGGTCGCCGGCCGCGCTCCCAGGCCCGCTCCCGGCTCCGCCTCCGCGCCCGGTCCCCGTCATGTCCCACGTGCCCCCGGCGCCGTTCGGGTAGAACCCGCCCGCGTCCGGGGCGCTCCCGTCGCCGCCGGCCGCGGCCCAGGCCCGCTCCGTCGCCAGCTCGTTCAGCCGCCCGCAGAGCCGCTCGGCCAGCCGCCGGGAGTTGGCGAACACGATCGTCGACCGGTGCGCCTCGATCAGGTCCAGCACCCGCTCCTCGACGTGCGGCCAGATCGACCGCCGCCGCACCGGGTCGTCCTCGCCGTCGGCCCCGGCCGCGCTCTCCATGTCGCTGAGGTCCTCAACCGGGACGATGACCTGCAGTTCCATCTGCTTGGAGCTGGCCGGCTGCACCACCGTGACCGGCCGCGACCCGCCCAGGAAGGTCGCCACCTCCGCCGCCGGCCGCACGGTGGCCGACAGCCCCACCCGCTGGGCCCGCCCGCCGGCGGCGCCGCGCAGCGCGTCCAGCCGTTCGAGCGACAGCGCCAGGTGCGCGCCGCGCTTGGTGCCCGCGACCGCGTGCACCTCGTCCACGATGACCGTCTCGACCCCGCGCAGGGTCTCCCGCGCCTGCGAGGTGAGCAGCAGGAAGAGCGACTCGGGGGTGGTGATGAGGATGTCGGGCGGGTGCGCGGCGAGCTTGCGCCGCTCGTCGGCGGCCGTGTCACCGGTCCGCACCGCCACCGCGATCTCGGGCTCCGGCAGCCCCAGCCGCCGCGCCGCCTGCCCGATCCCGGTCAGCGGCGACCGCAGGTTCCGCTCGATGTCGACCGCCAGGGCCTTCAGCGGCGACACGTAGACCACCCGGCACCGCCGGTTCTTGTCCGACGGCGGCGGCGTCGCCGCCAGCCGGTCGATCGCCCACAGGAACGCGGCCAGCGTCTTGCCCGAGCCGGTCGGCGCGATGACCAGCGTGTCGGCCCCTTCGCCGCCCGTGTCCCGCCCGCCGATCGCCCGCCAGGCCTGCGCCTGAGCCTGGGTGGGCACGGCGAACGCGCCCTCGAACCACGCCCGCGTCGCGGTCGAGAACCCGTCCAGCGCGTCCGCGCTGCTTACCGCCTCAGCCAATCCGCCCTCTCAACCCTCAAGCCCGCCTGCACCCGCCCGCCAGCTGCGGCGCGCGCCGGGGCGTCCCCTCCCAGTGTGCCTCCACCCACCGACATTCCCGTCCGGACCCGCCCCATCGCCCAGCGTGCAGGCGCCGCCGATATGGGTATGTCCCTCGTTCGTGAGATGGCGAACGATAGCGGCCGTGCTCGCGGCGGGGGCTCTCACGGGCTGCGCCGCCACCGCCGGCCGGACCGCATCCGTCACGGCCAGCGCCGCCTCCACCGTCGGCCACCCGGCCGCCGCCCAACCGCGACCGCAGCCGAAACAGAAGCCAGCGCCCAGCCCGCCCCCGCCGCCGAAGCCCGCCGCGCTCGCAGTCGCGCCCCCAAGCGCGGCCACCCTCCCGCAGACGCGAACGCTGCCGAGCACCACCGACACCGCGTTCAAGAACCTCATCCACGACTTCTGGCTCGCCGTCACCACCGGCAACCCCGCCTACGCGCAGCCGGCGTTCTTCCCTGAGAAGGCATACCAGCAGGTCAAGGCCATGGCCGACCCGGACCAGGACTGGCAGAGCCGGCTCTGGGACGAATTCGCCCTCGACGTCGCCGCCGTCCACCCGCTGGTCGGCCCGAACGCCCGGCTGCTGTCGGTCATCGTCCCCGGGCAGTACGCGATCTGGGTGCCGCCGGGCGCCTGCGACAACAACATCGGCTACTGGCACGTCCCCGGCGCGCGCGTCGTCTACAAGCGCGACGGCGTCACCCGCTCGTTCGGGATCACGTCGCTGATCTCCTGGCGCGGCGACTGGTACCTGGTCCACCTCGGCGCCTACACCCGGACCGCCACGGTCGGCATCGTCGACGACCCCCAGTCAGGCCCGGGCGTGCCCGGCCCGCCGGGCGGCTGCTAGCCGCGCAAACCAGCCGCGCAAACCAGCCGCGGCCGCTACCCGGCGGTCGCGTTGGCGCCCTGCACCGACCCCGTGAGCTGCCCCTGCGTCGCCCGCACCTCGCAGATCACGGTCCGCGTGCCGGCCTGCCAGGCCACCGCGTCGGGGTAGATGTAGGTCGAGGAAAGGCTGATCGCGAGCTGCGGGTTCAGGTACCCGCTGAGCCGCGATGAGCACCCGGAACTGGCCGCGGTGCCCACCGCCGCGGTCCCCGGCCACTTCGATCCCGGCAGCGCGAACGTCGCGAACACCTCCGCGTCGTGCGGCGTGCCGCAGGAGACGACCGTCGCGGTCTGCCCGTTCGGGTCGATGCACTCCCCGGCCTTCAGCGAGAAGACCGCTGACTTCGTGTAGTGGATGATCACCGGCTTCCTGAAGCCGTGGGTGAGCGAGCCGACGATCGCGATCGCGCCGGCCACGATCGCCACCGCCGCCACCAGGAACCCGAGCACGATCAGCACGCTGTGCCAGCGCCGCCGGGGCCTGCGCGGCCGGGCCGGCTCGTCCATCTCGACCGGCTCGGCCATGTCCACCGGCTCGGTCATGGCGATCAGCTCGGTCGATTCGGCCGGGTCGGGCCACTCGGCCAGATCCTCCGGATCCTCGGCGCCGTCCTCGCCCCAGCCCTCGGCCTCGTCATCGCCCGCGGGCCGTTCGGCCGGGGCGGCGCCATCGGCCGGCCCGACCGCGCCCAGCACCGCGGTTGGCTCGCCCGGCGCGGCCTTTTCGACCATTTCGGTCGGCAATGTCTGGTCTGATTCGTTCCCGGGACCCGTGTCTGGCTGGGCATCGCCGGTGAACTTCGAGGACATTGCCGCTCCTGCTCCGGGGTGCCGGGTACTGGCTGCACGCGCCCCTTGGCCTATTACGTTCCCCATTGGGCACAACGACATACCAGCGGTAAATGTCCCGATTATCTCCCATTGATCCTGAAAGTTTGCTCTGGGTGGCCCGCCCGCGTCGGTGCAGGCAGGCCGGTCGGGAACCCGCCGACGGCAGCGCCAGGCCGGCCCAGGCGACCGCCCGCGCGCCCCCGGTCGCGGCCTGCGGCCGGCCGACGCCGGTAGCCTGTGCTGGTGCGGCTGACAATGTTCTGGGACCTGATGCGGGCGCAGTTCGGCGACGCCTACGCCGAGAGCGTGGCCAAGGATTACGTGCTGTCCGGCCTCGGCGGCCGCACGGTCAACAAGGCCCTCGCCGACGGCGAGGACGCGAAGGTCGTCTGGCGCGCGGTCTGCGACACCTTCAACATCCCCGAGTCGCTCAGGTAAAAAAGCCAAACCCGTCATCTCGAACGGACCCTGGATGACTCCCCGCCGCCCATAGCCCCCCAGCCCGGCCCGGCCCGGCCGCGTGGCGCCTCGCTTTCGGCCCGATCGAACGAATCGGCGTGTCTTGCCCATGCTCGAACAACCGTTCCACTATAGTGGTGACTGCCGGACGGCGAGCGGCCATCCGGAGCGCGTTCTCGCTGTCCGTGCGGAGCGGCACGGGAATGGCCCCGGGAATGTCAGTGGCGGCGCGTAGCGTGTGGTGATGGCGAGGGGCGAGGCACCCGGCGCCACTCAAGTTCCTCTGCAACCGCAGAAGCTATACAGATGGCAGGGAGTCCTCATGGCACCAAGCGGCAAGTCGGCCCCGGATCGGGCCGGCGACAAGGAGAAGGCGCTCGAGGCGGCGCTCCTCCAGATCGATCGGCAGTTCGGCAAGGGCTCGATCATGCGGCTCGGCGAGGAGACGCGCGTCCCGGTCGAGGTGATCCCCTCCGGGTCGATCGCCCTCGACGTGGCCCTCGGCATCGGCGGCTACCCGCGCGGCCGCATCGTCGAGATCTACGGGCCGGAGAGCTCCGGCAAGACGACCATCGCGCTGCACGCGGTGGCGAATGCGCAAAAGGGCGGCGGGATCGCCGCGTTCATCGACGCGGAGCACGCGCTCGACCCCGAGTACGCGCAGAAGCTCGGCGTGGACACCGAGGCGCTGCTGGTCTCCCAGCCGGACACCGGCGAGCAGGCGCTGGAGATCATGGACATGCTGATCCGCTCCGGCGCGATCGACATCGTGGTCGTCGACTCGGTGGCCGCCCTCGTGCCCAAGGCGGAGATCGAGGGCGAGATGGGGGACAGCCACGTCGGCCTCCAGGCCCGGCTGATGTCCCAGGCCCTCCGCAAGATCACCGGTGCCGTCAGCAACACGAAGACCACCGCCATCTTCATCAACCAGCTGCGGGAAAAGGTCGGCGTCATGTTCGGCTCGCCGGAGACGACCACCGGCGGCAAGGCGCTGAAGTTCTACGCGTCGGTACGGCTGGACATCAGGCGGATCGAGACGCTCAAGGACGGCACCGACGCGGTCGGGAACCGGACCCGCGTCAAGGTCGTGAAGAACAAGATGGCGCCGCCCTTCAAGACCGCCGAGATGGACATCCTGTACGGGGTCGGGGTAAGCCGCGAGGGCGGGCTCATCGACCTCGGCGTCGAGCAGGGGATCGTCCGCAAGTCCGGCGCCTGGTACACCTACGAGGGCGACCAGCTCGGCCAGGGCAAGGAGAACGCGCGTAACTACCTCAAGGAGAACCCGGACCGGGCCGAGGAGATCGAGAAGCGGATCAAGGAGAAGCTCGGCGTCGGCCCCCGCCTGGACAACGACGCCACCGTCCCCGCGCCGGCCGTCCCGGTGCCCGCGGGCGGCGCGTGATAGGTCGCCAAGACGGGGGAAGCATGGTCGGCGGCCTCCGGCCGCCTTCCCCGTAGTCTCGACGACGATATTTTCTCAGGACGCGGAGAAGGTCGATGGCCCGCCGAAAAGAACCCCGGCCGCGCGGCGAAGGCCGCGATAGCGAGGACCGGGAGCAGGTCGATGAGGATCCGGAGGCGCGAGCACGGCAGGTGTGCCTGACGCTGCTGACGTTCGCGCCCCGGACCCGGGCCCAGCTCGCCGTGGCGCTGCGCAAGCGGGGCATCCCCGATGAGGTGGCCGATGCCGTGCTCGCCCGGTTCGAGGACGTGGGCCTGATCGACGACGCCGCGTTCGCCCGGTCGTGGGTCGAGTCGCGGCATTACAGCCGGGGGCTGGCCGGGCGGGCGCTGAGCGCCGAGCTGAAGCAGCGCGGGGTGGCCGCCGACGAGATCAGGGCGGCCCTCGACGAGCAGCTCAGCCCCGACGCCGAGGCCGCCGCCGCCCGGCGGCTGGTGGAGCGGAGAATCCCCGGGACCAGGGGGCTGCCTGCCGACCAGCGGACCCGGCGGCTGGCCGGGATGCTCGCCCGTAAGGGGTACTCACCGGGGCTCGCCTACCGTGTGATCAGAGAGGCCCTGGAGGCGGAGGGGGAGAGCGCGACGCTAGAGGATGAGCCGTCGTTCGACTTCGAAGATTCAGATACAGAATGACGCAAAATAACTACATAAAGCGAACTTTGGTTGCCACAGGGCGTATCTCCTTGCTCAAAACGTTATAAACGCTTAACCTCACGGCAGTGAAACGTTGCACGGCGCTGGCCGGTCATGAGCACGGTCGGCCTGATCGTCCCGGCCGTACCCCGCAGGCCGTCCGTTGCCGCGCAACGCCATCGCTTGGTTGTGACGGTTCGGTGCATAACGGAAGGGGCGACCGTGAGCGGCGCAGGCGCGTTGTTGGTGATCGGCGTTGCCGCCTTGGCCCTCGCGCTCGGCGTGCTCGTGGTCGTGCTGCGCCGCATTCCCGCCCGCTCCCCGGCGACCCCCGACGCGGCCCTGCTGGCTGACCAGGCGCAGGCCGACGCCGAGGTGATCCGGGCCCGCGCGCTGGCCGAGCAGGCGCAGGCCGACGCCGAGCAGACCCGGGCCCGCGCGCTGGCCGAGGCCGACAAGATCCTCGGCCGCGCCACCGAGGCGGCCGAGCAGGCCGCCCGGCAGGCCGCCCAGATCGCGACCGAGCAGGCAGCCGAGCAGGGCGCCGAGCGCCGGCGTGAGGTCGAGGACGAACTCCGGCTGGCCAAGGACGAGGTGCGCCAACTCCGCGGCGACCTGGAACGGCGCGAGCAGCGGATCGGCGAGCGCGAGCGGCGCCTCGACGACGAGAGCCGCCGCCTCGAGGAGCGGGGCCAGGCCCTCGATCGCCGCCGAAGCGAGCTCGACGTGCGGGCGGAGACCATCGCCGAGGTCGGCGTCAGGGCCAAGGCCGAGCTCGAGCGGGTGGCCAGCCTGACCGCCGACCAGGCCAAGGCGGAGCTGGTCGCCACCCTCGAGAACCAGGCCAAGCGCGAGGCGGCGCTGACGATCAGGGACATCGAGGCGACGGCCAAGGCCGAGGCCGACAAGCGCGCCCGCAAGATCGTGACGCTCGCCATCCAGCGGGTCGCGGTCGAGCAGACGACCGAGTCCGTGGTCTCGGTCATGCACCTGCCCGGCGACGAGATGAAGGGCAGGATCATCGGCCGCGAGGGGCGGAACATCCGCGCCTTCGAGTCGGTCACCGGCGTCAACCTGATCATCGACGACACGCCCGAGGCGGTGCTGCTGTCCTGTTTTGACCCGGTCCGGCGGGAGATCGGCCGGCTGACCCTGGAGCGGCTGGTCAACGACGGCCGGATCCACCCGCAGCGCATCGAGGAGGCCTACGAGCGCGGCAAGGCGGAGATCGAGCAGATCTGCCAGCGGGCCGGCGAGGACACGATGACCGGCCTCGGCATCACCGACATGCACCCGGAGCTCATCGCGCTCCTCGGCCGCCTGCGGTACCGCACCTCCTACGGCCAGAACGTGCTGAACCACCTGATCGAGTCGGCCCACCTGGCCGGCATGATGGCGAGCGAGCTCGGCCTGGACCCGATGCTGCTGCGCCGGTGCGCGGTGCTGCATGACATCGGCAAGGGGCTCACCCACGAGGTCGAGGGCAGCCACGCGCTGATCGGCGCGGACATCGCCAGGAAGTACGGCGAGTCCGAGGACGTCGTGCACGCGATCGAGGCGCACCACAACGAGGTCGAGATGCGCACCGTGGAGGCAGTCCTCACCCAGGCCGCCGACGCGATGAGCGGCGGCCGCCCGGGCGCCCGGCGGGAGTCGCTCGAGATGTACGTCAAGCGCCTGGAGCGCCTCGAGCAGATCGCGGCCGAGAAGGAGGGCGTCGAGAAGGTCTTCGCCATGCAGGCCGGCCGCGAGATCCGCGTCATGGTCAGGCCGGACAAGATCGACGACATCCAGGCCCAGGTGATCGCCCGCGACATCGCCAAGCAGGTCGAGGAGGAGCTCACCTACCCCGGCCAGATCCGCGTCACCGTCGTCCGCGAATCCCGCGCCACCGAGTTCGCCCGCTAGCCGGCCGGCCACTCGCGTCAGCCGCGAGCGCGGTTCTCCCCGGTTGTTTCCGTCCACGCGATCCGCGCGCGCCGGCAGAACTCCACTGTCATCGCCTCATAAACCCGCTCCAGCTCGCGCCGCCCGACGGCGTTCTCCGGCACGTGCTCGAGCAGGCTGCGCACGCGCGCCCGCTCGTCCAGGAACGCCGGATCATCGAGATAGCTGAAATCGCCAGCGTCGCTCTGCAATGTCTGCCCCCGTGCTGCGTGGTGGCGGCCATAGAACCCCTGGCCCCGCGCGGCCCCGCCGCTTTCGCAGGCGCGGGGCCAAGGGTTGCGACCGGCATGCTTCGGCGCGCAGAACAAGTCTCACAGGGCGAAGGCTCGTTCTGCAAGCTTTCATTTTGAATCTGACAAATAAAAATTTCGCATCGATGATTGCATTGAAAATGGCGCAGTGCAAGTCTTTCAGATCGGGTGCCAGAATCCTTCAGAGCGAGTTAGGTGGCGCGATGGCCGACACATCGACCGGGTCCACGGTTCCGCGTAGGCAACTGGGCCGCTACCTGCGCGACCTGCGGAACGCGGCCGGTCTCACGGTCCGGGACGCCGCCCGGGGCCTTGAGTGGTCTGAGGCGAAGATGTGGCGTATCGAGACCGGCCAGACCAGCCTTCGCAGCCTCGACGTCGAGGCCATGTGCCGCATCTACGGTGCCCAGCCGGACATGACCACGGCGCTGATGAGCCTGGCCAAGGAGACCAAGGCGCGCGGCTGGTGGCACGCGTTCGCCGACGCTATGCCCGATTACTTCGACCTGTACATCGGGCTCGAAGCAGCGGCGTCACAGCTATTCGACTACAACGGGGCCTTGGTGACCGGTCTGTTCCAGACCGAGGGCTACGCGCGTACCCTCATCCGGAACGATAACCCCGGCCTTGGCGACGCCGAGGTCGCCCGGAGAGTGCGTCTGCGGATGGCAAGGCAGGCAATCCTGCGCCGTCCGATCGATCCGCCTCTGCTCCAGGTAGCCGTGGACGAGTCGGTGCTGCGGCGTCCGGTGGGCGGGTCCGAGATTATGGCGGAACAGCTCGACCGTCTGGAGGAAGTCTCTGAGTTGCCCAACGTGTCGTTGCGGATGGTTCCGTTTTCGGCCCGGCTGCACCACGGCATGCTGGCGGGCCCGTTTACCCTCCTGAGGTTCCCGCCTAATGGCAGCGGCGGGGAGAGCGAGCCGCCTACTGTATACGCGGAGTTGCTCACGGGAGCGGTGTACCTAGATAAGCCCAGTGAGATAGAACGCTACAGTTTCGCGTTCAATGCCATCTGGCAACAAGCCCTTGACGAGCCGTCGTCGAGGGATCTGATACGGCAGGCACGGGAGGATCTGAGACATGGATAGGGAGCACAGCGGCTGGCGAACCGCCAGCTACAGCAACGGTCAAGCCCAGTGCGTCGAGGTTGGACACGCGGTCACGACGATCGCGGTACGGGATACCAAGGACCCCTCAAGTGCGGTGCTGGCCGTTCCGGTCGAGGCGTGGCAGCGCTTCACCAGCTCGCTTAAGTGACACCGACGGCGCGATGACAAGGATCGGGGGTTGTTTGCGGTGCTGTCCACGGCAAACAACCCCCGGTTACGTCTCAGTCGGGACGAGTCCTCAAGCCTCCGCGAACAGCGCCAGCACCGCCTCCGGGGTCTCCAGCTGCGGCAGGTGACCGGCGCCCGGTAGCAGCCGGAAGGACGCGCCCGGGATTGCCGCCGCGTACTCCTTGCCGTAGCCGGGGGTGACCATCCGGTCGGCCTCGCCCCACACCACCAGCGTGTCGGCGGTGATCCCGGATAGCCGCCCGGCCAGGCTCGGGTCGGACATCGAGGGGCCGCTATAGGCCGCCAGCGCCGCCCGGTTGCCGCCGAAGATCGCGCGCTGCGCGTCGGTCAGCGTCGACAGGTCGATCCGGTGCCCCTCCGGGTTGGCCCAGGAGAACTCCGCCACCTGGTCGAGCGTGAGTGACGGGAAGTCGGCCGGCGGATGCTCGGCGCTGACCAGCCCGGCCCCGTCGATGACGATCAGGCGGGACACCCGGTCGGGCGCGGCCAGCGCGACCTCGGCCGCGACCCAGCCGCCGATCGAGTTGCCCGCGACGGTGACGCCGGTCAGGTCGAGCTCCGCCAGCAGGCGGCCGTAGACCTCGGCCAGCTTGCGCACGGAATCGAGTCCCTCCGGTCGCGGCGTGCCCCCGAACCCGGGGTTGACCGGGGTCAGCACGTGAACCGGGAACCGGACCGCCAGCTCGTCGGCGAACCCGGTAAAGGAATCAGGGCCGGCCCCGCCGTGCAGGAGCACGACCGGAGCGCCTGCGCCGCGCTCGGTGACGGTGACGGGAACGTCTCCGTAGGGCATGGACAGCGTGTAGGTACGCGAGGACATTGCGAACTCCCTGGGTTGGATAAACGTCTGGACCGGGCGGCTACGCGCCCGCGTACTCGTCCGTCACCTCGGTGGCGTAGCGGCTCATGACCTCGCCGACCGCCTCGGCCGACGGGGCGCCCGCCCGCGCCCGGGCCGGATCCGGCCAGCTCCCGCAGGTCACGGAAATACTGCACATACAGATCGGGGGTGAAGGTGTTCAGCAGCACCAGCGGCTCGTCGCCCGGGTTGGCGAACGTGTGCGGCGCCCCCGGCGGGATCATCGCCAGCGTCCCGGCCGGGGCGTCGTAGCTGTCGGGGCCGATCGTGAACCGGGCCGTCCCCGAGACGACGTAGAAGCCCTCGTCGTGCCGCGCGTGCCGGTGCTGCGGCGGCCCGGAGGAGTGCGGCGCCACCGTGATCTCGCCGACGCCGAGCCGGTGCCCGGTGGTGGAGCCGTCCTCCAGAATCCGCACGGTGGCCGGTCCCAGCCGGACGACCTCGCCGCCGTCCGGGCCGACGATGGATTCCCTGATCATGACCTCTCCTCGCATCGAGAGCCGATATTCATAAGAGCTGACTCTCATGACGATAGCTTGCCATCAAATAAAATGCAAGTACACTCTCATGAAGAGAACGGACCTTCATGAGGGGATCGGATGACGACGCTGACCGGCCAGGGCGGCCGCGCGAACCAGAAGGCGCGGACCCGCGCGGCCATCGTCGACGCCTGCCGCGACCTGGTGCGCTCCGGTGCCGAGGTCTCGATGCCGGAGGTGGCCAGGCGAGCCCTGGTCTCCGAGGCCACTGCCTACCGGTACTTCCCCGACCTGATCTCGCTCCTGCGGGAGGCGCTGGCAGGGGCCTGGCCGGAACCGGCCGAGGCGCTCGCCCCGGTCGCGGGGTCGGCCGACCCGGCCGCGCGGGTCGCCTTCGCCTGCGAGTACCTGCTCCGGGGGGTGCACGCCTACCAGGGCGCGGTCCGCGCGATGATGTCGCACACGATCACCGCGCCCGCCGACGCGCCAAACCGCCCCGGCATCCGGTTCGGCCTGATCGACTACGCGCTCGCCCCGTTCGAGCGTCCGACCGGCCCGGCCGCCGGGCCGGCCCTCGACCCGGAGGCCATGACCAGCCTCAAGCAGGAGCTGGCGGTGGTGGTCAGCGCCGAGGCGTTCTTCGTCCTGACCGACCTGTGCGGGCTCGCCCCCGACGACGCCATCACCAGCGCGGCGCGTACTGCGGCGACCCTGACCAGCGCGGCCTTCGCCGCCTAAGGGAAAACGGGACCGGCCAAGGGGACGACGGGTCCGTTCGGGATAACGATCTTGATCTTGATCTTGATCTCCGCCTGCGGACGCCGCTACGAGAGCTTGATCGGCGCGACGCCCGGCGGGGTGAAGCCGAACACCTGGCCGTAGAACGCGAGCTCCGCCTCGAGGCTGGCGATGACCGTCTCCGCCTTGCGGAAGCCGTGCGACTCGCCCGCGAACGCGATGTAGGCGTGCGGGATGCCGTGCGCGGTCAGGTCGGCCGCGATCGCCTCGGACTGCGCCGGGGGGACGATCGGGTCGTCGAGCCCCTGCAGCAGCAGCACCGGGCAGGTCAGCGCGGTGACGTGCCCGACCGGCGCCCGCTCGGCGTACAGCGCGTCCGCCTCCGGCAGCGGGCCGATCAGCCCGTCCAGGTAGTGCGACTCGAAGTCGTGGGTGTCGACCGCGAACGGCCGCAGGTCGGACACGCCGTAGTAGGACGTCGCGGCCGAGAACACCGCCTTGGAGAGCCCGGTGAGCGCGGGGCCGCTGGTCACCGCGGCGAGGGCGGTCCAGCCGCCGGCCGAGCCGCCCCTGATGCCGAGCCGGCTCGCGTCCGCCTCGCCGGAGGCGGCCAGCGCGAGCGCGGCGTGCATCGCGTCGGCCACGTCGACGATGCCCCACCGGCCGCGCAGCAGTTCCCGGTACGCCCGGCCGTACCCGGTCGAGCCGCCGTAGTTCACGTCGATGACGCCGATGCCGCGGCTGGTGAAGAACGCCTTCTCCAGGTTCACCACCGGCAGCGCGTTGGAGGTGGGGCCGCCGTGGATGAACACGACGAACGGCGGCCGCTCGCCGTCCGGCGCCGCCGCGTGCGGGTTGCCGGGCGGGTAGACGAGCGCGTGAATCACGCGTCCGTCCGGCCCGCCCGCCAGCTGCGCCGGCCGCGCGTCCGGCAGGTAGTCGGGGTCGGGCCCGGAGACCGACTGCTCCGACATGATCTCGAAGCAGGAGTCCGCCGCGGCGGGGAAGATCCGCAGCACCGCCCACGGGGCGGCCGGTCCGCCGGTCACGTTGGCGATCGTGGTGCCGGAGACGGCGAGCTCGGTGCGGCCGGTCCGGTAGCCGGGCAGGTGAATGTCGGCCAGCGTCCCCGTCGCCGGGTCGAGCGCCGCCAGTTGCAGCTCGCCGAGGCCGTGGAGCACCGCCAGGCTCCCGTCCGAGAGCAGCTCGAACGGCCGGCCGCCGAGCTCCCAGAGCGGCCCGGCGAACTCCTCCTCGGCCGGGTGCAGCGGCCGGGGGGCGGCCCCGGCCGCGGCGGCCACCTCGTACAGGTTCCACCAGCCGGACGCGTCGGAGATCGCGTACAGGAACCCGTCGTCGCGCCAGCGCGGCGCCAGCACCGACTCCTGCGGGCCGCCCATGATCAGCGCCGAGTCGGCCACCCGGACGCCGCCGTCGGCCCCCGTCACGGCGCCGACGCGCAGCTCGGTCCCGTCCCAGGGCATCCGCGGATGATCCCAGTTGATCCACGCCAGCTTGGTGCCGTCCGGCGACGGGGTGGGGAACGCGAAGAAGTCCGCCCCGGTGACGAGAACCCGGATGGCTCCGCCGTCGGCGGCCGAGCCGTCGAGCGGGACCGCGACGATCGCCCGGTTCACCTTCATGCCGCCGCCGGTGTGGAAGCCGGCCTCGGGCCGCCCGTCGTCCGGGCGGACCGTCTCCCGCACGCACCAGATCTCCCGGCCGTCGGGGGACAGGGTCAGGTCGGCGAACCGGAACCCGGCCCCGTCCGGCGTCAGCGGGGTCGGTTTCCCCGCCTCCGCGCCGGCCCCCGGCTGCCGGTACAGGCGCTGGTCGGCGAAGTTGGCGAAGACGAGATCGAACCGGCCGGGCTCGTCCGCCGACGGCACCGGCAGGTATGACCGGCCGCCGTACTCATGCACCCGGGTGCGCGCGTACCAGGGGGCGGCCAGCAGCTCGCGCGGCTCGTCGGAGGGACCGGCCGAGGCCATGATCGTGACCCGCCCGCCTTCGTCCGGGCGGCTCTCCTGCCACCACACCTCCTCGCCCGCGAAGGCGGGGAACCCGACCTTGGTCGCCCCCCGCGCCACGTCGGCGGCGCTGATCGGCGACTTCCAGGTTCCGTAGGCAGCGATGTCGGTCATGATCTACCTGATATCACGAGCGGGCCTGCAGGCGCGTAACCGCCCCTATCCTGGTCAGGTGGGAGAAGCACGCACCTACGAGATCCGGACCTACGGGTGCCAGATGAACGCGCACGACTCCGAGCGGGTCGCGGGCCTGCTTGAGGACGCCGGCTACGCCCGCGCGCCCGAGGGCGAGACCCCGGACCTGGTCGTGTTCAACACGTGCGCCGTCAGGGAGAACGCGGCCGACCGGCTCTACGGCAACCTGGGCCATCTGCTCCCGGCGAAGAAGGCGCACGCGGGGATGCAGATCGCCGTCGGCGGCTGCCTGGCGCAGATGGAGCGGGAGCAGATCACCAAGCGCGCCCCCTGGGTCGACGTGGTGTACGGCACGCACAACATCGGGTCGCTCCCGAAGCTGCTCGAGCGGGCGCGCGATCGGCGCGAGGCGCAGGTCGAGTTCGAGGAGACCCTCGCCACCTTCCCGTCGCTGCTGCCGGCCCGCCGCGAGTCGCCCTACTCGGCCTGGGTGTCCATCTCCGTCGGCTGCAACAACACCTGCACCTTCTGCATCGTCCCGTCGCTGCGCGGAACCGAACGCGACCGCCGTCCCGGCGACATCCTCGAGGAAATCGGCCAGCTGGTCGACCAGGGCGTCATCGAGGTCACGCTGCTCGGCCAGAACGTGAACTCCTACGGGTCGGAGTTCGGCGACCGGCTGGCGTTCGGCAAGCTGCTGCGCGCCTGCGGCCAGATCGAGGGCCTGGAGCGGGTTCGCTTCACCTCACCGCACCCGCGCGACTTCACCGATGACGTGATCGCGGCGATGGCGGAGACCCCCAACGTGATGCCCAGCCTGCACATGCCGCTGCAGTCCGGGTCGGACCCGATCCTGCGGGCGATGCGCCGCGCCTACCGGCGCGACCGCTACCTGTCGATTCTGGACAACGTGCGCGCGCGGCTGCCGCACGCGGCGATCACCACCGACATCATCGTCGGCTTTCCCGGCGAGACCGAGGCCGACTTCGCCGACACGCTGGACGTGGTGCGCCGGGCCCGGTTCGCGTCCGCCTTCACGTTCCAGTACTCGATCCGCGCGGGGACGCCCGCCGCCACCATGGACGGCCAGGTGCCGCGGGACGTCGTGCAGGACCGGTACGAGCGGCTGGTCGCGCTGATCGAGCAGATCTCGACCGAGGAGAACGAGAAGCAGGACGGCACCGTGGTCGAGGTCCTCGTCGCCGAGGGAGAAGGCCGCAAGGACGCCGCCACGCGCCGCATG
Source organism: uncultured Actinomycetota bacterium (assembly GCA_963836195.1). GTDB lineage: Bacteria > Actinomycetota > Actinomycetes > Streptosporangiales > Streptosporangiaceae > Trebonia. The sequence continues at coordinate 172,467 of CAWIIX010000017.1, forward strand.
TCCGGCCGGGCCCGCGATAACCGCCTCGTGCACTTCGTCCCGTCCGCGCCCGCAGCCGACGGGTCTGACCCGTCCGCGCTGACCCCGAGGCCGGGCGACATCGTCACGACCCGCGTCACCCACGGCGCGCCGCACCACCTCATCGCCGACGGCGCCCCGCTCGACGTCCGCCGGACCCGGGCCGGCGACGCCTGGGAATCCCGCCGGGCCGCCGCGGCGGCGGTCAGCGCGACCGCAGGCGCGGCGTCCCCGCAGCCGGGGACCGCCTCGGGGCCTGCCCCGGTGCTGCTCGGCATGCCGGCCCGCCGAGGGTAGCCGTCCGCCCGCCGTCATGCTGATCGCGATCGTGGGGCCCACCGCCGTCGGCAAGTCCGACCTGGCGGTCGACATCGCGCTCGCCCTTGGCGGCGAGGTCATCAACGCCGACTCGATGCAGCTCTACCGGGGGATGGACATCGGCACGGCCAAGCTGACGATGGCCGACCGCCGTGGCGTCCCGCACCATCTGCTCGACGTCTGGGACATCACCAGGACCGCCAGCGTGGCCGAGTATCAGGTGCTCGCCGCTCATGTCATCGACGACATCGAGGCCCGCGGCCGGGTCCCGGTGCTGGTCGGCGGTTCCGGTCTCTACATCAGGGCGGCCCTGGGCGACCTCGACTTCCCCGGCACCGACGACGAGATCAGAGCGCGGCTCGAGTCCGAGCTCGCCGCGGACGGCCCGCTCGGCCTCTACCAGCGGCTGCAGGCCGTCGACCCGATCGCGGCGGCCGCGATCCTGCCATCGAACGGCCGCCGGATCGTCCGCGCGCTGGAAGTGGTGGAGCTGTCCGGCCGTCCCTTCAGCGCCACCCTGCCCGGCTACGACTCCGGCCGAGCCGCCGTCCAGGTCGGGCTCGGCATCGACCGGTCCGAACTCGACCGGCGGATCGAGGCGCGGGTCGACCGGATGTGGGCGGCCGGGTTCGAGGCGGAGGTGCGCGCCCTGGCCGCCGTCGGCCTGCGCGACGGCAGGACCGCCTCCCGCGCCCTCGGGTATCAGCAGGTGCTGCGCGCCCTTGACGGCGAGTGGACGGCCGAGCAGGCCCGTGAGGAGACCGCCCGGGCAACCCGCCGCTTCGCCCGCCGCCAGGAATCCTGGTTCAGACGAGACCCGCGCATTACCTGGCTCGCGTCCGGGGCGGACCTGACAACCCACGCCCTGGCCCTCCTAAGGGAGCGTTTTCGCGACCGCGGCCACTGAGCGCTTCATCGTCTCATGTATCCGATGAATCACATTCTGTAGTTTTCTCACATACTGTACGCATCCGATTGCTTAGGGCTTACTAGTCCATTCGGGTGGTTCGTCGCTCTGCGTGGCCCCCGTTGTCACGGTTGCCGGGGTCGGCCGGGAACCGCGCGGGGGCCGGGGCTTTCCCGCCTGACCAGGACTTCTGGGCGGTTTGTCCGATCGATAGCCCGGCTGGGCCATGTGCAGCCAAACGTGACGTTCCGGTGTTTACGGACGGTGACGCTGTTCAGGAGCGATTACCGCTTGTTAGGCCTGGCGAGAGGTCCTCCCCTCGTGACTGCGTAGCCGGGCACGGAACGGCGTAAGGGAATTCTTGACCGCAGGCACGAAGCGTTACGATCTCAGCAAGTTCGTCCTCTTCAAACGGAACAGCCAGGACGGCGAGCAGGCGACCCAGCACCCCCAGGCTGGCGACGCCGACCGCTATACCGGGCGGCATGCCCACCCCCAGGGCAAGACGCCCCGCAAGCGGGTCGGCCGGATCGTCCCCGCCGCCGGGGTGGCCGTTGCCCTCGTGGCCGGGGCGACCGCCTACGGCCTGGTCGCGGGCAGCGGCCATCCGCAGGGGCCGGCCTCTCGGCCGACCTGGCGCTCCCCGGCCACCAGAGCAGCGCGACCCACGCCGGCTCCGGCGTCGACTCGGCCGCGTCAGCCAGGCTTCGGTCCGCCGCGGCCACGGGCCGCCCCGCCGCCTCGGCGTCGGCCAGGCCGCAGGCCAGCCGGCCGGCCACGGCCGCCCCGAAGGCGAAGGCGGTGCCGTCCGCCACCCGGGCGAGCGCGCCCGCCGCCAAGGCCGCGCCCGCCCACGCGGCCGTCCAGCCCGCCACCGCCGCCGCGCCGCCGGCCGCGAAGACGCTGAGCTGCAACCTGTCCGGTGGCATGCTCCCGGACAACGTCACCGCGATCGTCACCTTCCTGCTCGCCCACGGCTACAGCCACAACGCGGCGGCCGGCATCGCGGGCAACATGTACCAGGAGTCCAAGGGCAACCCGGAGTCCGAGGGCATGGGCGGCGGCGGCCTGATCGGCTTCACCCCGCTGCCGGCCGGGTACGTGACCGGCAACCCGTCGACGGACCTGCAGACGCAGCTCGAGGCGGTGCTGACTTACAACCAGCAGTGGTCGGGCTACCTGCCGGAACTGAACGACGCCGCCAGCCCGGCCGACGCCGCCTCGATCTACGTCACCGATTTCGAGCGGGCGGGCATCCCCGCCGCCAGCACCCGCGAGGCCTCGGCCGAGAACGTCGCCAGCGCTTGCGGCATCTAGGGGCCTGCGTCTAGGCGGCCCTGCCGTCCGGGAGGCCCTGCCGTCCGGGAGGCCCGCCATCCGGGAGGCCCTGCCGTCCGGGAGGCCCTGCCGTCCGGAGGCCCTGCCGTCCGGGAGGCTCCGCCATCCGGCCGTCCCCGCCATCCAGCCGGCCAGGCCCTCAGGGGCCTGGCCGGCTGTTTGTCTGCGTCGGTTGTGCTCCCGTGAGCGATTTTTGACTAGCGTTTTCGGGACCCGGCTCGGGTGACGGGTGATCACCTGATGAACCATGACCGTCTCTTTCAGTAGTTTTCGCACGTTTTGTACGAATCTGATTACTCACGGTCGACTAGTCATTTCGGGTGGTTCGTCGCTTTCGGTGACCTCCGTTGTCAGGGATGCCGGGACCGCGCTGCAAGGCCGTCACGGGCGGGACTCCAGCGTCCTGACCAGGCTTTTGAATCGATTGGCGAATCCGTAGCCACCCTGGGCTATGTGTGGCGAAAAGTAACGTTTGGGCGTTTGCAGGCTGTGACGCTGTTCGGGAGCGATTACCGCTTGTTAGGCCTGGCGAGAGGTCTCCCCCCTCGTGACTGCGTAGCCGGGCACGGAACGGCGTAAGGGAATCCTTGACCGCAGGCACCAGGCGTAACGGCAGCAAGGTCGGCGTCTTCGCGCGCAGCAGCCACGATGGCGGGCAGGCGCGCCAGCACCACGGGGCCGGCGGGTCCGCCGACCAGTACACCGGGCGGCACGCAGCAGCGGGCCACCGGAGCAAGACGGCCCGCAAGCGGGTCGGCAAGGTCGTCCCTGCCGCGGGGGTGGCCGCAGCCCTCGCGGTCGGGGCGGTCGCCTACGGCCTCGTCGCCGGGACCGGCAGCCCGCAGGCCGCCCAGCTCTCGACCGACCTGGCGGTTCCGGTCAGCAGCCTGAGCGGCTCGGCCCACGCCGGCGTCGGCGGCTCGGCCGCGTCCGCCATGATCGCGGCCGCCCGGACGGCCAGCAGCGCCGTCGCCACCGCGTCGGCCAAGCTCCCGGCCAGCCGGTCGCCGAAGGCCGCGAAGCCGACGGTCGCACCGTCCTTCGCCCCCGCCAGCACGACTGCCCCCCAGACGTCCGACGAGCCCGCGATCCCGTCGGCCTCGGCGACGCCGACCGCCCAGGCCACGCACTCCTCATCGGGCGGCAGCGCGAAGGTCGCGGCGGACATCGCCGACGGCAACAACACGCTCGCGATCGGCCAGTACCTGGTGGACAACGGTTACTCCATAGCCGCGGCCGCGGGCGTCGCCTCCTGCGTGGACGGCGAGTCCGGCGGCAACCCCGAGTCTGTAGGCGACGGGGGCGGCGGCCTGATCGGCTGGACGCCGCTCGGGTCGGCCCAGCCGGACGGGAACATCATCACCGGCAACGCCTCGGCCGACATGATGACGCAGCTGGCCGACATCCTGTACTACAACGCCGATGAGATCGGTCAGTCCAAGGTGGCCGGGCTGGACAGCCAGACCGACCCGGTCGCGGCGGCCGACTTCTACTCGCAGAACTTCGAGAAGCCGGCCGTGACCAACTCCGACGTGGTGCCGTCCGTCGCCGAGAACGTCTACTCGGAACTGGGCGGCTGACCGCCGCAGCCGGACCTCCAGCCGGCCAGGCCCCCCGGGTGCTTGGCCGGCTGTTTGCTCTGTGGCGATTGTCGACTCGCGAGATCAATGCTTATTCATGATCAGCAAAGTAATTGAGCCCGGCGTCGCCCGATAAGCGCGCCCTGCCGTTGTTTCCGGTGTGGTCGACGTGAATGTCAATACCTCAGGATTCCCCTGAGTCGCATGAATTATCTCGACGGGCCGATCGGCGCTTTCGATCGTTACTTTAGGTAGCCGTCGTAGAACTATTTGTGATTTTTTTTGCCTCGAGGCTCTGGGTATTTCGCGCTTGCGCCGTTACTATCAAAAGCGAGGAGCCAGCCGATAGAAGTTCTGGACGCAAAGCCCGCGCCTAGAGCTGCTACGGATTGTAACTTCGTGAGGACTCGGAGTAGTCAATGACTGACGTTATTCGCCCAGCGAACGGCCAGGCGGCTAATGCGCAGTCCTCAGGAATTGCCTGGCAAGACCCTCATGGAACACCCGGATATGACGCCGCGATAAGGGAAAGAACCCTAGTAGCGCCTGAATCCGGGGAAGCCCGCGCCTGGTCCAAGCGGCCCGGGCCTGGCGCGGCAAGCCCGGCGGGCTGGTTCCTGCCGACCGACGGGGAAGCGGCCCCCCCGTTTCGGTCCGGTATGGAGCCAGCCCGCTCGGATAAATTCGCCCGGGCGCCGGGCGCGGATGGCGATGATCGCGGCGGCAGGCGTCGGAGCCCGCAGGCCCCGGCCGACCCCGCCCGCGCCCTCTGGCCGTGGACGTTCCCGACTGCGCCGCGCTACGTTCCGGTCGTCGGGCCGACCGAGGCGCTGCGCGGGCGCGCGGGCGGCGACGCGATGGCCGTGCCGTCGGGCGCGGTCCCGGCCGTGACCGACCCGGCTCCCCGCTCCAGTTGGCAGCTCGCGCAGGAAGTGTGGCAGGAATCCGGTGTGACGTGGGAGCGCACCGCCCCCGAACTGGCGGACGTCGAGCCTGCGGCCGGCTGGCTCCCCGATGGCGAGCCACTCAGCGTCGCGCGCCTGACCTATGCGCCCCCGCACACCGACCTCCCCGGCCTCGCTGACCTCCCCAACCCCGAGCCCGCGTACGCCGAGCCCGAATACAGCGAGCCCGCATATGCCGAGCCCGCGTACGCCGAGCCCGCGTACAGCGAGCCCGCATATGCCGAGCCCGCGTACGCCGAGCCCGCGTACAGCGAGCCCGCGGACGCCGAGCCCGCCTACGCCGAGCCGACCGGCCTCGAGCCCGCCACCGCCTGGCTTGCGGACCACGGCCCCGAGCACCAGGGGTCGGCGGCGGGCCTCCGTGCCACGACTGCCGAGGTGTGGCCGGGCGACCCCCAGCCCGGCGATTTCGGGCGGTCCGCCCCCGATGCGCGGGCGGACGGCCGACCGCGCGACGCCCGGGGGTTCTATGCCGCCGACTCGGCCGGATTCGAGCCCGGGGCCGACGAGGAGTTCGGCGGCCCCGGGCGCGCCGATACGTGGTTCACTGGCGTCGGCCCGGCCGATTCGCGGTTCGCCGACGCCAGGTCGGCCGGCCGCGGCCCCGCCGACGCCCAGCGGGACCATCCACTGGGGCCGGGATCGCCGGCCCCCCCGGGATCAGCCGGGTCGGGGCAGGGCTGGCGCGCGCAGCGGCCGGGCCCGGCCTGGAGCGAGTATCCGCCCGATGGTTTCCCCGGGCAGGCCTGGCCGGCCGGCGCCGGGCGGGTGCCGCTGGGCGCGCCGGTTGTGCTCGACCCGGAGACGGACGAGTCGGTCAGCCTGACCGAGCCCTTCGGCGCGGGCGAACCGGACGGCGGGGCGCCCGGCTGGGCCGGCGCGGCGTCGTTGAGCGAGCCCGATGAGCTGTTCCGGGCCTGGCAGGGATCGGTCAACCAGGCGGCGGCCGGGCGCGGCCCTTGGTCCGTGCCGCGACGGGCCGCATCGGCCTCGCGTCGTCGGCGCGCGCTGCAGGCGGCCGCGATCGGCGTGCCCGTCGTGATCATCGTCACCGTCGGGGCAGGCGCGCTGATGATGCTGACCGGCAAGGCCAATGACATGCTGGCGGTCCGGGCGGACACCGGGACCGCGTCGCCGGCCGCCACCGCCACCGGGACCTCGGGGACCGGTGCCGCCGCCCGGCCGACCGCAGGCGGGGTACCGCCGGCCTTCGCCAGCGCGGCCCTGTCCGGCTACCCGGGCCAGCGCGGCACCGTCGCCGTCACGTCGATGGCGGCGGCGGCGGGTGTCACCGTGGCTGTCGGCACGGCGGACGGCCACCCGGCGATCTGGCGCCGGGCCGCGACCGGCAGCTGGACGCTGGAGTCGGCCGCCAGCCTGAGCGCGGTGACCGGGTCGGCCGGGCTTGCCTCGGTGACGGACGGCCCGGCGGGCTGGATCGCGGTCGGCACCACGTCCGACGGCAGGTCGACGGAACCGGTGGTCCTCGCCTCGGCCGACGGCGTGCAATGGCAGCCGGTCACCTCCCTGGCGGCCCAGGCGGGGGCCACCGAGTTCCTGGGGGCCGCCGCGGGCCGCTCCGGTTACGTGGTGGTGGGCAGGCAGATGATCGGCGCCCGCACCTTCGCCGTCCTCTGGTACTCGGCCGACCTGCGCAGCTGGACGTCGGAAGGCAACGACGGGCTGGACGGCCGGCTGGCGGCCTCCACCGCGAACGCGGTCACCGCGACCGCCGCCGGCTTCGTCGCCGTCGGCTCGCACGGCGCGGACCAGTCGATGTGGGTCTCGCCCGACGGGCAGCACTGGCGCCTGGACTCCGCGTCCCCGCCGGCCGGCGCGGCCAGCGCGACGCTCAGCTCCGTCGCCGCCAGCGGGGCGACCGTGGTGGCCGGCGGCTACGCCGCCACCCGGGCGGGCGACATCCCGGTGGTCGTGGTCTCGGCCGATGGCGGCGGCCAGTGGCGGCAGGTCGTGCTCCAGGCGCCGGACGGCCTCGGCCTGATCACCGCGCTGGCCGCCGCGCCCCACGGCTTCACGGCGGCGGGCATCGTCGGCCGCAGCGGCTCCCAGCACGCCGTCACCTGGACCTCCGCGGACGGGCTGACCTGGTCCGCCCCGGCCCCGGCCCCGTCCCCCGGCGGCGAGATCACCGCGCTGGCCCTCAGCGGCGGCACCGTCGCCGCTGCCGAGCAGGGCGCCACCCCCACCCTGGTCCCCCTCCCCGCGCGCTGACCCGCCCCGTCCGCCGACGGATCAGGCGAGCGGGACGCCGTTAATCGAGGCGTCCAGAACCTCGGCGATGTGGGCGGTCCGGATCGTCACGCCCTGAGAGGCCAGCGCGGCCGAGATCTGCAGGGTGCACCCGGGGTTGGCCGAGATGAGCAGGGAGGCGCCCGAGGCCGTGACCGCGTCGGCCTTGCGCGCTCCCAGGGCTGCCGCCGCTTCCGGCTGGAGCAGGTTGTAGACGCCCGCCGACCCGCAGCAGACCCCCGCGTCACGCAGTTCGAGCAGCTCGAGTCCGGGGATCGCGTGCAGCAGCGAGCGCGGCTGCGCGGTGATCCGCTGCGCGTGGCCGAGGTGGCAGGCGTCGTGGTACGCGGCGACCATCGGGACCGGGCGCCGCGCGGCGGCCGGCCCGAGCGTGTCAAGGAACTCGGAAAGGTCGCGCACCCGGGACGAGAGCAGCGCCGCCCGGGCAGCCCAGGACGCCGCCTCCAGCTGGCCCGGCAGGGCGGGCGATGCGGTCGCCGTCGCCTCCTCGTCCGCCGCTCCCTCCTCGGCCAGCCCGGCGAAGAGCCGTTCGTACTCCTTCATCGCCGACCCGCACCCGGCCGAGTTCACGACGATCGCGTCCACCCCCGCCGCCTCGAACGCGGCAATCGTCTGCCGGGCGAACCGGGCCGCCTCGGCCACCCGCCCGGAGTGCAGCGACAGCGCGCCGCAGCAGCCCTGCGAGCGCGGGATGATCACGTCGCACCCCTCGGCCGCCAGCACGCGGGCCGTCGCCGCGTTCACGCCGGGGAAGAACACCGACTGCACGCACCCGGTCAGCATCCCGACCACCGCGCGGCGGGGACCGAGGGCCGCCACCCGCTCGGGGAGACGGCCGGCCGGCGCCGGCCGGGACGCAGGCGCGAGCCGCAGCGCCTGCTCGGCGGCCGCCGACACCCGGCCGACCAGCCCGGTCCTGGCCAGCAGCCGGTCCGCCCCGGTCCGCTGCGCGAGCCGCAGCGGCGCGATCGCCATCCGCAGCCGTCGCGGGTAGGGGAACAGCGCGAAGATCGCCTCCCGGGTCAGCCGGTCCGCCAGCGGCCGCGGCGCCGTCGGCTCAGGTCCAACCGAGCCCCCGCCGACCCCGACGCCCCCACCGACGCCGACCCCGCCACCCACGCCGGCTTCAGGCCCGCCGGCGGCGCCGCCGCCCGCCAGCGGGTTGACCCCCGCCTCGGTCCAGTCCCTGGCCGCCTCGATGATCTGGTCGTACTGCACCCCGGAGGGGCAGGCGGTCATGCACGCCATGCAGCCGAGGCACCGGTCGAAGTGGCCGGCCGCGGCCGGGGTCAGCGGCGCGCCGTCGAGCAGCTGGCTCACCAGGTGGATGCGCCCGCGCGGTGAGTCCATCTCCTCGCCCCAGAGCGAGTAGGTAGGGCACGCGGGCAGGCAGAAACCGCAGTGCACGCAGTCCTTGACCGCCGAACGGACGCGCTGCTCCGCCTCGTCAGCCTCATGACCCGACGGCATCGGCTCCGGCATCGCGTGTTCGCTCATCGAGATCCCTTACATCACGTCGGGGAAGCGGCCCGGTGCCATCCGGTCCCCGGGGTCGAACTGGTCCTTGACCGCCCGCATGAGGGCCAGCGAGGGAACGGTCCCCGTCATCCCGCCGTACCCGGCCAGCGCCTCCCGTACCGCCGCCGGCGCCGTCAGCACGACCACCCCGCCCCGCTCGCCGGAGCGCGCGGCCCGCAGCGCGCGCACGCAGCCCGGCGGACCTGTCCGCGCCCACGTCGGGATCAACCCGCAGGTAGAGCACCCCCGCGCCGGCCGGCCGGCGATCGCCGGCGACACGCCCGCGTCGGCCGCGGCAACCTCGACCGCGCCCAGGACCGCCGGCAGCGCCGACACCCAGCAGGAGACGCGGATCAGCGTGCCCTCCTCGCCGTTGGGCGCGCCGCCCCACCACGGCGGCGGCTCGACTGACGTCTCGGCCGGGCCGAGCAGATCCGCCATCCGCATCGCGCGGGCCGCCACTCCATCCGAGGACCCCTCGAGGAGCACGCCGATCCGGATCGGCCCGCCCGGCGAGGGCCGATCCAGCTCCACCGCCGAGGCGACCAGCGGCGAGTTCGCCGCCGCCGCGACCGCGTCGCACGCGATCCGGGCGGACCCGTACTCCGCGGTCACGTATACCCGGGCGGCCGGCAGCGGGTGCAGCCGGAAGGTCGCATCGGTGATCAGCGCGAGCGTCCCCGCCGACCCGGCCAGCAGCTTGCCCAGGTCATAGCCGGCCACGTTCTTGACGACCTTCCCGCCCGACCGGGCTACGGTGCCGTCCGCCCGCACGATGGTGATGCCGATCAGCAGGTCGCGCGGGGTGCCGTAGCGCAGCCGCCGGGGCCCGGCGAGCCCGCTGGCCACCACCCCGCCGAGGGTCGACTGGTCCGGCACGTCGAGCGCGATCTCCTGCCCGGCCCGTCCCAGCGCGGCCGCGACGTCGCCCATCCGCGCGCCGGCCTGCACCCGCGCCACCAGGTCGCCGGACGAGTGCTCGACCACCGACGACATCCGGGACAGGTCGATCATCAGGTCGCACCGCGACGGCGGCGTCCCCCAGCCGAGCCGCCCGCCCGCCCCGCGCGCCACCACCGCGAGCTCATGCTCCGCCGCCGCCCGCAGCACCGCGGCCGCCTCGTCGGTCGACCCCGGCGCGACCACGAACGCGGGCACGATCCCCCCGACCACGTCAGCCTCGGCGCCCTCGCGCGTCTCGCCGCACGCCCCCGCCAGCGCCTTCGCGACCACGTCCCCGGTCATCGCCACCCCCCGCCCACTGAGCCAAATGCGCGTTTGGGCCGGCAAGAGTGAGCCCAAATGCGCATTTGGCACGTTCGACGGCGCCCCAGGCGCCCCAGCGCGCCCCAGGCACCCCGAGCGCGCCAGGTAGACCGCGGGCATCAGGGCCATCGGCCGGGGAGAGCCGCCCGGGACCGTTCGGGATGATCGCATTAGAAGATCTCCATCCCCGGAGCCGCGGCGGGGCGGGGACCGCGGCGGTGACCAGGGACCTCTCCGCACAGCCGCGGGGTAGGGAAGACCTTGCCCGGATTGCAGAGCGAGGCGGGGTCGAACGCGCAGCGCACCAGCTGCATGGTGTCGAGGTCGGCGGCGGTGAACATTTTCGGCATATAGCGGGATTTGTCCAGCCCGACGCCGTGCTCGCCGGTGATCGAGCCGCCGTACTCGATGCACGCGTCGAGGATGGCGCCGGAGACCTTCTCCGCCGCCTCCGTCTCGCCCGGAACGGCGTCGTTATAAAGCACCAGCGGATGCAGGTTCCCGTCGCCGGCGTGGAAGACGTTCGCGACCCGGATGCCGGACTCGGCCGACAGGGCCGAGATCCGGGCGAGCACGTCGCCCAGCGCCGTCCGCGGCACCACCCCGTCCTGCACGATATAGGCGGGCGACAGCCGCCCGACGGCGGCGAAGGCGGACTTGCGCCCGGCCCAGATCCCGGCCCGCTGGACCGGGTCGTCGGCTGCGCGAATCTCCCGCGCGCCCGCCGCCTCGCAGATCGTGCGGACGGTGTCGAGCTCCGCCTCCACCTCGGCGGCGGGCCCGTCCAGCTCCACCAGCAGGACCGCGGCCGCCCCCTCGGGGTAGCCGCAGTGCACCGCCGCCTCGGCCGCCTCGATGGCGAGCGCGTCCATCATCTCGATCGCGGCGGGCACGATCCCGGCCGCGATGATGTCGCTGACCGCCCGCCCGCCCGCCTCCAGCGAGTCGTACGCGGCCAGCACCAGGTGGACCGCCTCGGGGGCCGGCGTGAGCTTGACGATGATCTTGGTGACGATGCCGACCGTGCCCTCCGAGCCGGTGAACACGCCCAGCAGGTCGTAGCCGGACCCGACCCCGGTGCCGTCGCCCAGCCAGGTCAGCTCGCCCGCCGGGGTGACGATCTCGAGCCCGAGCACGTGGTTGACGGTGAACCCGTGCTTGAGGCAGTGGGCACCGCCCGAGTTCTCGGCCACGTTCCCGCCGACCGAGCAGACCACCTGCGACGACGGGTCGGGCGCGTAGAACAGGCCGAACGGCCGGACCGCCTCGGTCACCGACAGGTTGGTGACGCCCGGCTCCACCACCGCGCGGCGGGCGACCGGGTCGACCTCGAGGATGGCGCGCATCCGCGACATGACGATCAGCACGCCCTCGGCGTGCGGGACGGCGCCGCCGGACAGGCCGGTGCCGCTGCCGCGGGCGACGAAGATCACGCCGGCCGCCGCGCACGTTCGGACCACCGCCGCGACCTGCTCGGCCGTCGACGGCAGCACCACCAGGGCCGGCGTGGCCCGGTGCGACGTCAGCCCGTCGCACTCGTAGGTGCGCAGCTCAAGCGGGTCGGTCAGAACGTTGCCGGCCCCGCAGATGTCGCGCATCGCCGGGGCGAGCGCCACCGCCCGCGCCCCGGCCGGCGCCCCGGACGACGCCCCGGACGACGTCCCCGACGCGGCGCCGCCGGCGACGCCGCGACTGTTGCAGTTGACTCGGCCATCAAGCGCCCCTTCCTCACAACCGGCGGCCGGCTGCCGGCCGGTCGGCCGGCCACGCGCGGCCCGCGTGGCCCGCGCGGCCCGCGCGGTCCAGCGCGGCGCCGCGCCGCGCCGCGCCGCGGCCTACGGCATGCGCTCGTAGGCGGGCAGCGTCAGGAACTCCGCGAAGGAGTCCGCCAGCGCCACCTCGGTGAACAGCGCAACCGCCTGCCCGTACCTGGCCGGGTCGAAGTCATCCCCGGCGAGCTCGCGGATCTTGACAAGCTCTTCGTCGATCATGCGCTCGACCACGTCCTTTGTCACCAGCGGGCCGTCGTCGAGTATGACGTCGTTGTGTATCCACTGCCAGATCTGCGACCGCGAGATCTCGGCCGTGGCCGCGTCCTCCATCAGGTTGAAGATCGCGACCGCGCCCGTTCCGCTCAGCCAGCTCGCCAGGTACTGCAGCGCCACCGAGATGTTGTTCCGCAGCCCCGCCTCGGTCACCCCGCCCGGCGTCTTCGCGAACGCCAGCAGGTCCCCGGCATCCACGGAGACCTCTGGACGCTGCCGGGAAAGCTGATTAGGCCGGTCCCCGAGCACCCCGTCGAACACCTCCCGGCAGACCGGCACCAGGTCCGGGTGGGCGACCCAGGAGCCGTCGAATCCGTCCCCGGCCTCGCGGGTCTTGTCCTCGCGGACCTTCGCCAGCGCGACCCCGTTGACGGCCGCGTCGCGCCGGGACGGGATGAACGCCGCCATCCCGCCCATCGCGAACGCGCCCCGCTTGTGGCAGGTCTGCACGAGCAGGTCGGTGTAGGCGCGCATGGCCGGGGCGGTCATCGTCACGGCGTTCCGCTCCGGCAGCATGAACTCGCGGCCCCGGGTGCGGAACTTCTTGATCACCGAGAACAGGTAGTCCCAGCGCCCGGCGTTGAGCCCGGCGCTGTGCTCGCGCAGCTCGTACAGGATCTCGTCCATCTCGAAGGCGGCCGGGATCGTCTCGATCAGCACCGTCGCCCTGATCGTGCCGCGCGGGAGGCCGAGGTAGTCCTGGGCGATGTTGAACGCGTCGTTCCACATCCGGGCCTCGAGGTGCGACTCCATCTTGGCCAGGTAGAAATACGGCCCGCGACCGGTGTCGAGCTGGCGCTGGGCGGACGCCGCCATGTACAGCCCGAAGTCGGTCAGGCTGCCGGACGCGCGCCGGCCGTCGATGAGGATGTGCTTCTCGTCCAGGTGCCAGCCGCGCGGCCTGACCACGATCGTGGCGAGGGTGTCGGCCGGGTTGAGGGCGTAGCTCTTGCCCTCGGCCGAGGCGAAGTCGATGGTCCGGTCGAGGGCGTCCTTGAGGTTGAGCTGGCCCTCGATCATGTTCTCCCACAGGGGAGTGTTGGCGTCCTCGAAGTCGGCCAGCCAGACCTGGGCGCCCGAGTTGAGCGCGTTGATCGTCATCTTCCGGTCGGTCGGGCCGGTGATCTCGACCCGCCGGTCGACCAGCCCGGCGGCCGGCGGCGCGACCCGCCACGAGGCGTCCGCGCGGATGTGCGCGGTCTCGGGCAGGAAGTCAAGCAGCGCGCCCGCGCTGAGCTGGGCCTGGCGGCTGCGGCGGGCGGCCAGCAGCGCGGCCCGCCGGTCGGCCAGCGCCTCGTGCAGCAGCACCAGCAGCTCCAGCGCCTTCGGGGACAGGATCTCGACATACCGCTCACCCGTGGGCCCGGTGATCTGCACGCGCTCGGCCATTAGTACGGCTCCTCCCAAGTACGGCTGTCCATCCTAGGCGGCCGTCGTCGGCTGGCCTAGGGGCAGGTGCCGCGCCGGGGGAGGCGGCGTCGGGTAATTACCGGGCAAAGCCGCGCTTAGCGCTCGTGGTAGGCTTAACAATCCTGTCCACGGCAGTCAGTGCTTCCCATATATAAAAGCAATCCGGCTTACGCCGGCATTCGGGAGTATACCAAGCATTATGGCAATGCGTCAAACGGATTCCGAGCCGCCAGTCGAGAAAAGCCCTGCGGAAGACACTGCGGAAAACCAGGCAGAAAGCGACGCGATAAGCGCCGCGGAAAACACGCCAGCGACCGGCTACGCCGCCGCCGTGCACGCTGAGCAAACGTACGTGACGATGCTCTACGGCCTGCTTGACCAGGCTCGGGAGCGGAGCGAGCTCGAGCTCGCGAGCGTTCGCGCCAGCGGCGGGGCGGGCGGCACGCACCAGGCCAGGCTGGAACGCGACGTATCGTCGGCCGAGCATGAAAAGCGCATTACCCAGCTCAACCTGACCGAGCGCGGCCTCTGTTTCGGCCGGGTCGACGACGAGCAGCGGCAAACCCTTTACATCGGCCGGATCGGGCTGCGCGACGACGATTACGACCTGAAGCTAATCGACTGGCGGGCGCCTGCCGCGCGGCCTTTCTACGCCGCCACGCCGCGGAGCCCGCAGGGACTGGTCCGGCGGCGGCACATCTACACCAGGCTCCGCCAGGTGACCGGCGTCGACGACGAGGTCTTCGACCTCGACAAGCTCTCCGACAGCGACCGGGCGTCGCTGTCGGGCGAGGCGGCGCTGATCGCGGCCGTGTCGAGCGCCCGCACCGGCCGGATGGCCGACGTCGTCGCCACCATCCAGGCCGAGCAGGACCGGGTGATCCGCGCCGACCTGCCGGGCGTGCTGGTCGTGCAGGGCGGCCCCGGCACCGGCAAGACGGTGGCCGCGCTGCACCGCGCCGCCTACCTGCTCTACACCCACCGGCGCACCCTCGAGCGCCGCGGCGTCCTCGTCATCGGCCCGAACGCGACCTTCCTGCGCTACATCGGCCAGGTCCTGCCGTCGCTCGGCGAGACCGACGTGGTCCTGCACACGCTGGGCGACCTGTTCCCGGGCGTGCGCGCGACCGACACTCGCGACCCGGCCGCGGTCGTCAAGGGCGACGAGCGGATGGTCCGGGTGCTGCAGCAGGCGGTCCGCGACCGGCAGCGGGCCCCCCGGGCCGACCTCGACGTCGACGCCGACGGGGTGCGCATCCCGCTCCGCCGCGAGGCGATCCTGCGCGCCCGCGACCGCGCCCGCTCCACCCGCAGGCCGCACAACGTCGCCCGCAAGCTGTTCGTGACCGAGCTGCTGAACGAGCTCGCCCGGGCCGAGGCCCGCGTCCTCGACCGCCCCTTCGACGACGATGACCTGCCGTACGCCCGCGAGCGGCTCTGGTCCGAGCCGGGGGTGGTCGACGCGCTCGACGGCCTGTGGCCCCTCCTCACCCCGGAAAGGCTGCTGGCCGGGTTGCTGAGGTCGCCCGCCGCGATCCGGTCCGCGGCCGGATCCGTCCTCCCTGATATCGAACGGACCCTGCTTTCACGCCCGGACCACCCCGCGCGCTGGACGGTGGCCGACGTCCCCCTGCTCGACGAGCTGGCCGAGCTGCTCGGCGTCGACGACTCGGCCGCCAAGGCCGCGCGCCGCGCGCTCGAGCGCGCCCAGCGCCTGGAGACGCAGTACGCCCAGGAGGTGCTCGAGTCCACCGGTGTGGCCGACCTCGGCCTGGTCGACGCCGAGACGCTGGCGGCCTGGAACCGCGACAACGGCCCCTCGCTCTCGACCGCCGAGCGGGCCGGCGCCGACCGCAGCTGGGCCTACGGCCACGTGATCATCGACGAGGCTCAGGAGCTGTCGGCGATGGCCTGGCGGATGGTGCTGCGCCGCAACCCGGCCCGGTCGATGACCGTGGTCGGCGACGTCGCCCAGACCGGCTCGCCGGCCGGCGCCCGATCGTGGAAGGCGATGCTGAACCCGCTGGTGGGCGGGCGCTGGCGCGAGCAGCGGCTGACGGTGAACTACCGCACCCCGTCCGAGATCATGGCGGCCGCGGCCGACGTGCTGGCCTCGGTCGCGCCGGACGAGCGCCCGCCCGAGTCGGTCCGCTCGGAGGGCGTCGAACCGCGCGCGATCGCGGTCCCGCCCGGTTCTGACCTCGCGGCCGAGGTCGCCCGGGCCGCCCGCGCGGACCTGGCCGAGCTGGGCGGCCCCGACGGCGGCCGGCTGGCGGTCATCGCCCCCGACGGCCTCGTCGCCGAGGTCGCGTCGGCGATCCCGGAGGCGGTCACCGGCGAGCGCCCGGAATCCCTCGACGCGGCCGCCACCCTGCTGACCGTGTCGCAGGCCAAGGGCCTGGAGTTCGACCGGGTGGTGCTGGCCGACCCGGCCGGCATCATCGCCCAGTCGCCCAACGGCGGCCACGACCTCTACGTCGCCATCACCCGCGCCACCCACCGCCTCACCGTCGTCCACCAGGGCCCCCTCCCCGCCTCGCTCACCTCCCTAACCCCCGCCACCTGACCCCCGCGATCCCGCCGCCCGACCGCAACGCCCCGCGTGACCGTCAGGCAGCGTTCGCGCCAGCACCACGCGTACCTCGGACACCTTTGGTCGAGGCCGGTCGGCGTTTGAGCGTCAGCGTGTGCAGTTCGGGTCGCCGGCTGCCCCTTTTGGAACACAATGACGCTCAACACGCCGAAGCGATGCCCCTAAAGGAACACATTGACGGCAGTCATCGCCGAAGGGCCGCCGACCCAGACAATGCGTCCCGCCCCAGTCGGATAACAGCAAGAAGAGAGGCGCCTGCGCGTGTTCGGACGCGCCCATGCAGGCGGCATGCGGCGGCCGGATAGGGTTCTAGGGTGCATGAGGTCCTGCGCGTGATCGAGGGGCGGGCGCGGTCGGGCAGCCGGCCCGGCCACCGTGAGGACGGCCTGCGCATCGCCCTCTCGATCGAGGGCGGCGGCATGCGCGGCACCGTCTCGGCCGGGATGGCGCTGGCGCTGCACGAGCGCGGGCTGCTGCCCGCCTTCGACGCCGTCTACGGTTCGTCGGCCGGCGCGATCAGCGCCGCCTGGCTGCTCAGCTCCGACCCCCAAGGGCTGCGGGGCTGGGCCGACCCGGATTACGCGCGGTCGCTCATCCGCTGGTCCGCGCCGCTGCACCGGCGGCCGCGCCGACGGCCGGTGGTCGACGTCGAGACGCTGATCGAGGTGCTGTACCAGACGGAATTCCCGATGGACTTCGCCTCGATCCTGGCCAGCCCGATCGAGTACCACCCGCTGGCGACGGACGCCGCGACCGGTGAGTCGACCGACCTGCGCCCGCTGATCACCGACGCGGCCGAGCTCCGGCTGGCGCTGCGCGCCAGCGCCTCGCTCCCGTTCCTGGCCGGCCCGCCGATCGAGCTGCACGACCGCCGTTTCTACGACGCCGGCGTGGCCGAGTCGATCCCGTTCCGCACCCCGCTCGCCCAGGGCGCGACCCACATCCTCGTGCTCCGCTCCCGCCGCCCGCTCGACCTGCCGGACGGCGCAGAAGGCGCGGTCGCCGGAGATGACCAGGCGAGCCCCGACCAGGCGGCGGGAATCGACGGGGAGTCGGGAGTCGGACCCCAAGCGGAAGCCAAACACCAGGCGATAGCAAAACTGCAGGTGAGAGCCAAATTTCGAGCGAGATCCAAACTCCGAGCGGAAGCCGAAGCCCAAGCGGAGGCTGAGGTCGAAGTGGAAGCGGACGACAAAGCGGCAGTCCAAGCCCAAGCGGCAGCGGCCGACGAGACCGATGCCGAAGCGGAGGCGTCAGCCGCGCCCGAGGAGGCCGACCCGGCTTCGCCGCCAGCCCGGCCGCCCCGCTCCGTCCGCCTGCTCACCCGCACCACGCTGAGGAACGAGTCCTCCGAACTCCGCGCCGCCATGCTCACCCGGGCGGTCCGCAACGTCGCCGACGCGGAAGACATCGCCGACCGCGAGGCCGCAGGCCAGGCGTTCGCCGTCTTTCCGCCCGCCTGGACCCCGCAAGTCAGCCGCCTCACCACCGAGGGCGCCCTGCTCACGGCCGCCCTGGTGGCAGGCCGCGAAGCCGTCAACGTCCTGTTCGACGACCAAGACGGGCAAGACGACCAAGACGAGCAAGACGACGCAGCACGCGCGAGACGGGCAAAACGACGGGTAGCGAACGGGCGGACCCGCCGCCCCGGGCACAACCGGAGCGCATCGGTTGTTTATTCAGATGACTGCCGCCAGCGATGGTGGCACGATCAAGATGACGAAATGCTTGGAGGACAATGACGACTGCCTACGACGCGCGCGAGCGGACGCGAGCTGGACACCGCGACGGGTGAGTACGACCTCGAAGACCGGCACGCGCTCCGGCGCGTCGCGGGCCTCTCGACCGAGCTCACCGACGTCACCGAGGTCGAGTACCGGGCGCTGCGACTCGAGCGGGTGGTGCTCATCGGGGTGTGGACCGAAGGCACCCAGGCGAACGCCGAGAACTCGCTCACCGAGCTCAGCAGGCTGGCCGAGACGGCCGGGTCGGTCGTGCTCGACGGCCTCATCCAGCGCCGCAGCCGGGTCGACACCGCCACCTACGTCGGTTCGGGCAAGGCGCAGGGAGCTGGCCGGGATCGTGGCCGCGACCGGCGCCGACACGGTGATCTGCGACGGCGAGCTCAGCCCGAGCCAGCTGCGCAAGCTCGAGAGCGTGGTCAAGGTCAAGGTGATCGACCGGACCGCGCTGATCCTCGACATCTTCGCCCAGCACGCCAAGAGCCGCGAGGGCAAGGCCCAGGTCGAGCTCGCGCAGCTGCAGTACATGCTGCCGCGACTGCGCGGCTGGGGCGAGTCGCTGTCCAGGCAGGCCGGCGGCCGGGTGGCCGGCGGCGGCGGCATCGGGACCCGCGGTCCCGGTGAGACCAAGATCGAGACCGACCGGCGGCGGATCAGGACCAAGATCTCCAAGCTCCGGGGCGAGATCAACGGCTTCAAGACCGGCCGGGAGACCCAGCGCGGCCTGCGCCGCCGCAACGGGGTGCCGAGCGTGGTCATCGCCGGGTACACCAACGCGGGCAAGTCGAGCCTGCTCAACGCGCTGACCGGCGCGGGCGTGCTGGTCGAGGACGCGCTGTTCGCGACCCTCGACCCCAGCGTGCGCAGGGCCAAGTCGCCCAGCGGCCGCCCGTTCACGCTGACCGACACCGTCGGCTTCGTCCGGCACCTGCCGCACCAGCTGGTGGACGCGTTCAGGTCCACCCTCGAGGAGGCGGCCGACGCCGAGCTGATCCTGCACGTGGTCGACGGCTCCGACGCCGACCCGGCCGCGCAGCTCTCGGCCGTCCGGGCGGTCCTCGGCTGAGATCGGCGCGGGCAACGTCCCCGAGCTCGTCGTGATCAACAAGATCGACGACGCGGACCCGGTGGCGCTCAAGGCGCTGCAGCTCCGCGAGCGAGACTCGGTGCTGGTGTCGGCCAGGACCGGCGAGGGCCTGGCCGAGCTCAGCGCGGTGATCGAGGAGCGGCTGCCCGAGCGGGACCAGCTGATCCGGGCGAGCGTTCCCTACAGCCGGGGCGACCTGGTGGCCCGGGCGCACGCCGCGGGCGAGGTCGCCCGCGAGGAGCACGGCCCCGAAGGGACGCTGCTCGAGGCCCGGGTGCCGCCGGAGCTCGCGTTCGAGCTCGAGCGGTACGCCGTCGTCTAGCGCCGTCGGCGACGAGAATTCCACTATGCGGGCCGCGCCGATCGTGCGGCCCGCGTAGTGTACCCGCCGGTAGCTTCGGGATCCCTGAGTTCTTGGCGGAGGGGCTTGTAACCGACCCCCTCGGTGCAATACCGTAACGGAACCGATATGTGGGGCGGACCGCGCAACCCGGTGCCAACCGGGTGATCGCGTCTTTCCTGCATTGCTTGGTAAGCACGGTCAGCGCCGACGTCTATTGCATGGCAGGTGGCCGACATGATGGCAGGGACCGACCCCCGTGGTTCCGGGCACGGGCGTGATGCCCCGATGACCGCCCGGCTGCTCACAAGCATCGGCCGGCTCTGGACCGGGTCCGAGTTCATCGGCAACGCCGCCATCCTGATCTCCGACGACCGGATCGCCTGGGTCGGCCCGTCGGCCGAGCTCCCGCGCAGCGTCCCCGGCGTCGTCGATGACATCGTCGACGTGGACCTGGTCGAGAACCTGGGCGGCGGCCTGGTCACCCCGGGCCTGATCGACGCGCACACCCACCCGGTCTACGCGGGCAACCGGCACGCTGAGCTGGCGATGCGCTCGACCGGCCTGTCCGACACCGAGATCACCGCGGCGGGCGGCGGCATCAGCTCCACGATCACCGTGACCAGGGGAACCGACCCCTGGACGCTCTGCAACAACGTGCGCGAGCGGCTGTCCGCGTGGCTCCAGTCGGGCACCACCACGATCGAGGCGAAGACCGGCTACCACCTGACCCGCGACGGCGAGCTGGCCGACGTGCGGATGCTCCGCTCGCTCGAGAACGAGCCCGGCATGCCCCGGGTGCACGTGACCTTCTACGCGGCCCAGGTGGTGCCGCCGGAGTTCTTCGGCCGCCGCAGCGACTACATCGACGCGGTCTCGCGCCTGGTGCGCCGACGCCGCCGCCGTCGGCGCCGACAGCGTGGACGTCAACTGCGAAGACGGCCGGTTCACGGAGGAAGAGGCCCGCTGGATCCTCAACGCGGGCCGCCGGGCCGGGCTGCTGCCCCGGCTGCACGCCTGCGGCAACACCAAGAACGGGGCGGTCCGGGTGGCGGCCGAGCTCGGCTGCGCCTCGGCCGACCTGCTGCACGCGGCGACCGACGAGGACGTGGCGGCGCTGGCCCGCGGCGGCGTCGCCGCCGTCATCTCGCCCGGCTCGGCCCTGCAGCAGGGCGCCAGGCCGCCGGTGCGGGCGCTGCTCGACAAGGGGGTCCCGGTCGCGCTCGGCTCCGACCACACCCCGGGCGGGGTCGGCATCACCTCGATGCCGCTGGTGATCGCGCTGGCAGTGTCCTACCTGGGGATGTCGGTGACCGAGGCGCTCCGCGCCGCCACCCTCGGCGGCGCCTACGCGCTGCGCGCCCCCGACCGGGGCGCGCTGGTCCGCGGCCGGCTGGCCGACATCGTGCTCTGGGACGCCGACCACGAAGGCGCCTTCGCGTGGAACTACGGCCTGCAGCCGCGCCGCGTGTGGCGCGGCGGCGAGCCCGCCACCCCCTGACCGGAAGATCAAAATCAGGTCAAAATCGGTCCTATCGAACGGACCGTTGCTCCACTCCGACCGCCGCCTACCCGCGGGCGCCGTGGCCTACCCCCGGGCGGCCGCGCCCGGGATGACGTCGGTCGGCCACGCCGCCGCCGGGCCCGGCTGGGCGTTGGCCTTGGTGACGATCTCGCCCCCGATCGCGGCGACGACCTCGCCCGCGAAGGCCGGCGACGTGTTGACCACCCAGTTCGGGCCGACGACCTCGGCCGTGGGCGTGTGCAGCTGCAGCCCCAGGATGACCATGCCGTCGGCGTAGGCGACGGCGTTGGCGTGGCTGCTGAACAGGCCGATGACGGTGTCGCCGGCGCTGGCCCCCGAGCAGTCCATGAACGCGCCCGCCGGGCCCGCGCCCGAGCAGACCGCGCCCCTGCCGTCCATCGCCGCCAGCATGCTGGCCGTGCTGGCGTAGGCGCGCGCGGCCGGGGTGGGCAGCGTGCCCGACGACGCGCTGGCGATCGCGGCCCCGACCCCGGCCGCCGCGATGAGGGCCACCCCGCCGGTCGCCGAGATCAGCTTGTGCCTGCGCCACCAGGCCGGCTGTCGGGCCGGCGTTTCCGTCGACGGCTCGGCCGGCGCGCGTGTCCCGTCCTCGGGCATCGTTTCCCCCTAACGAAGCACCCGCCGGTCTTTATCTCCGGTAACGGAACGTGCCACACTCGGGCACGCCATGTGACTGTGTGTGGTTGTTCGCATCTGTGAGAAGCAGCGGGAACGGTGCGGAGCCGCCCCGGTCCGTTCGAGATGAAGTCTTTGAACTCAGCCGGACGTGGCATGCTTGCTTCCATGGCCACGTACCCCCCCGTCACCCTGGTCGTCGGCGAGGAGGAGTTCCTCGTCGACCGGGCCGTGCGGCACGCGGTCGGGCAGGCCCGGGCCGCGCTCGCGGCGGAAGCGGGCGGCGGCGACGGCGGGGGAGACCTGCACGAGCTGGAGGGCTCGGCCCTCGGGGCGGGCGAGATCAACGCGCTGACGTCGCCGTCGCTGTTCGGCGGGGGCTCGACCGTGGTCGTCAGGAACGCGCAGAACGTCGCCAAGGACATCGCCGCCGAGCTGACCCGGTACGCGGCCGCCCCGGCCCCGGACGCGGCGGTGATCCTCACCCACGCGGGCGGCGTCAAGGGCAAGGCGCTCGTCACCGACCTCACCAAGGCCGGCGCCAACGTCGTCAGCTGCCCCAAGCTGACCCGGGTGAGCGAGCGGACCGACTTCGTCCGGCAGGAGTTCCGGCGGGTCGGCCGGCAGGCCGACGAGGGCGCGGTCCGGGCGCTGCTCGACGCCATCGGCGGCGACCTGCGCGAGCTCGCCAGCGCGGTCGACCAGCTCGCCAGCGACACCGAGGGGCGGATCGGCAGCGCGGTGGTGGCCAGGTACTACCGCGGCCGGGCCGAGGCGACCGGCTTCAGCGTGGCCGACCATGCGGTCGAGGGCCGCCTGAACGAGGCCCTCGAGCAGCTCCGCTGGGCCCTGGCCACCGGGACCGCGCCGGTCCTGATCACCAGCGCGCTGGCGACCGGGGTGCGGCTGCTCGGCCGGGTCGGGGCGGCGCCCCGGGGCGCCAACGCCAACGCGCTCGCGGCCGAGGTCGGCGCCCCGCCGTGGAAGATCGACCGGGTCCGCCAGCAGCTGCGCGGCTGGCACCCGGACGGCGTCGGACGCGCGCTGCAAGCCGTGGCGGAGGCGGACGCGCAGGTCAAGGGCGGCGGCGTCAGCCCCGAGTACGCCCTCGAGCGGGCGATCAGGCAGATTGTCGCCTACCGGGTCAGCGCCGCCCGTTAGTACCCGGGCACGCTAAACGCGCCGGACACAGCGAACGCGCGTCCGGCGCGAGTGCAGAACCGCGGCCTTACATCGGGGGGTGCCGGGGGCCGGGGGTGATCGGGGGCGGGAGCCCCCGATGCCAGTGGGCTGTCCCCCCGGGGAGGGCTACTGGCTAAGCTCAGGCGGACTGGAGCTCGACGAGCTTCTTCGCGATCGCCGACTTGCGGTTCGCGGCCTGGTTCTTGTGGATGACGCCCTTGGAGACGGCCTTGTCCAGCTTGCGCGAGGCAACCTGCAGCGCGGAGGTCGCGGCCTCGACGTTGCCGGCCTCGACGGCCTCGCGGAACTTGCGCACGTGGGTGCGGAGCTCCGACTTGACGGCCTTGTTGCGCTGGTGCGCCTTCTCGTTCTGCTTGTTGCGCTTGATCTGCGACTTGATGTTCGCCACGCGTGTCTGTCCTTCGTTGGATAAGTAAGTCTGCTTGACCCCGCCCCAGGGAACGGCCTGCCCGCCCCGAGCGGCATGCGGCAGCGTGAGAAGTGGGCGCGAACGCCAAGGATAGCCGACGCGCGGCACCGACCTCAAACCAACGGCGTTATCGCCCGCCGGGCCGCCGGCGGCGCCGCTCAGCGCCAGGACCGTGGTCGCATCACGATACCCTGATCACGCACTCGCACTATTTCATGGAAGCATGGTGGCAATGAGCGATCCGGCCCTGGGCCAGGTTCCGGCACCGGCCCGTACCGATCAGGCCGTGATCCGGAACTTCTGCATCATCGCGCACATCGACCACGGGAAGTCCACCCTGGCCGACCGGATGCTGCAGCTCACCGGCATCGTCGACGCCCGCCAGATGCGCGCGCAGTACCTCGACCGGATGGACATCGAGCGCGAGCGCGGCATCACGATCAAGAGCCAGGCGGTCCGGCTGCCCTGGAAAAAGGACAACGCGCACTACGTCCTGAACATGATCGACACCCCCGGCCACGTCGACTTCACCTACGAGGTGTCCCGCAGCCTCGAGGCCTGCGAGGGCGCCGTCCTGCTGGTCGACGCCGCCCAGGGCATCGAGGCGCAGACGCTGGCCAACCTGTACCTGGCGATCAACGCCGACCTCAGGATCATCCCGGTGCTGAACAAGATCGACCTCCCGGCCGCCCAGCCCGAGCGCTACGCCGAGGAGCTGTCGGCCATCATCGGGTGCGACCCGAGCGAGGTCCTGCGGGTCTCGGCCAAGACCGGCGAGGGCGTGGAAGACCTGCTCAACGCCATCGTCGACCTGGTCCCGCACCCGGTCGGCGACCCCGACGCGCCCGCCCGGGCGCTGATCTTCGACTCGGTCTACGACACCTACCGCGGCGTCGTCACCTATGTGCGGGTGGTCGACGGCAGGCTCAGCAAGCGCGAGCGGATGCTGATGATGTCGACCCAGAGCGTCCACGAGACCCTGGAACTCGGCGTGATCTCGCCGGAGCCGATCCCGTCCGACGGGCTCGGGGCGGGAGAGGTCGGCTACGTCATCTCCGGCGTGAAGGACGTCCGCCAGGCCCGGGTGGGCGACACCATCACCAGCTCGTCCGGCGGGGCCAAGGAAGCGCTGGCGGGCTACTCGCACCCCAAGCCGATGGTGTTCTCCGGCCTCTACCCGGTCGACGGCGACGAGTACCCGGAGCTCCGCGACGCGCTGGACAAGCTCCAGCTCAACGACGCCGCCCTGGTCTACGAGCCGGAGACGTCGACCGCGCTCGGCTTCGGCTTCCGCTGCGGCTTCCTCGGGCTGCTGCACATGGAGATCGTCCGCGAGCGGCTCGAGCGCGAGTTCGACCTGTCGCTGATCTCGACCGCGCCCAACGTCGTCTACCGGGTGGTGATGGAGAGCGGCCGCGAGATCCAGGTGACCAACCCGAGCGACTTCCCCGGCGGCATCGACGGGTTCGCGGCGGCCGGCGGCACCCCCAAGGGGAACACCGGCGGCAAGATCAAGGAGGTGTTCGAGCCGATCGTCCGGGCCACGGTCATCTCCCCGTCCGACTACATCGGCACGATCATGGAGCTCTGCCAGTCCCGCCGGGGCGTGCTGCGGGGCATGGAGTACCTGTCGACCGACCGGGTCGAGATCCGCTACACGATGCCGATGGCCGAGATCATCTTCGACTTCTTCGACCAGCTCAAGTCGCGGACCAGGGGTTACGCCAGCCTCGACTACGAGCTTGACGGCGAGCAGGAGGCGAACCTGGTCAAGGTCGACATCCTCCTGCAGGGCCAGCCAGTGGACGCGTTCAGCCAGATCGTGCACGCCGACAACGCCCGCGAGTACGGCCTGGCGATGACCTCCAAGCTCAAGGAGCTCATCCCCCGCCAGCAGTTCGAGGTCCCGATCCAGGCGGCGGTCGGCTCGCGCGTCATCGCCCGCGAGAACATCCGCGCCCTGCGCAAGGACGTCCTCGCCAAGTGCTACGGCGGCGACATCACCCGTAAGCGCAAGCTGCTGGAGAAGCAGAAGGAGGGCAAGAAGCGGATGAAGACGATCGGCCGCGTCGAGGTCCCCCAGGAGGCCTTCGTAGCCGCCCTCTCCACCACCCAAACCGACTCCCGCCCCAAGTAACCCCCCGGCCGGTCCCGTCCCAACGCCCCGGCGCCCGGCCGGTCCCGCCACTGGCTACCCAAGCCCGCCCGCCGGCCCCGTCACCCACGCCACCGGCGCCCAACCCACCCCGTCGGCCCCCAACCCACCCCGCCAGGCCAAGCCCGCGCGCCCCGCCTGGGTGATCGGATAACAGCAAGAAGTTGTAATCAGTGGTTGTTGGCGGCCAGGGCGATGATGATCAGCGTCCAGATGCCGATGCCGAGGTAGCCGAGGACTAGCCCGGCGATCGCCATGCCCTCGCCGCGCTCGCCCGTCCGCTTGATCTGCTGACGGGCCAGGTGGCCGAGGATGACCGCCGGGACGGAGGCGAAGCCGAGCGTGAAGATCTCCGCGATCCCGCAGATGAGCGCCCCGATGGCAAGCCCGCTGGTGGGGTTGTTCACGACCGGGTAGTAGCCGCCCGGGTACGGCATCACCCCGAAGGACGGGCCCGACGGCAGGTCGGCGACCACGGAACCGAGTTGTGCGTAGGTCCGGGCGCTCATCGTCCGGGAGGCGCGCAGATCGAACTCTTCCTTGGTGATCCGGCCCTCGCCGAAGGCGGCCTTGAGCACGTCCATGGTCCGCTCGCGGTCGGCCGCGGCGGCGAGCATGCCGGGATGGACCGGCGGCTGCCCGTACGGCGGCTGTCCGTACGGGGCGGGCCCGTAGGGGGCCTGCGCGTACGGCGTGGCTTGCCCGTACGGCGTGGCCTGCCCGTACGGGATGGTTTGCCCGTCAGGCGGGGCCTGCGCGTACGGCGGGACCTGACCGTAGGGCGGCACCTGGCCGTAGGACGGCGGACCGTACGCCGGCTGCTCGTGTGCGGGCGGCTCGTAGGGTGACCGCTCGTAGGGGGACCGCTCGCCCGACTGCGGCGGCAACGGCAAACCGTCTGAATCAGGTGCTGGATCTGATGTCACCAGTGCCTCCCGCCCGTGTTGTTCTGACCACAGCTTATCCTCGGCAGCATGCCAGGAACGCTGCCGGACGGTGAACCGGTTCCGGATGACGGGTCGCTGCCGCCCATTGCGACCCAGGGCTTTGGAAATACCCCTTTCGGCGTATACGTACACGTGCCCTTCTGCCGCACCCGCTGCGGGTACTGCGATTTCAACACCTACACCGCCACCGAACTGGGCGGCGGCGGCAGCCAGGCGGCCTACCCGGGGCTGATCGGGGCCGAGCTCGAACTGGCCGCCAGGACGCTGCCAGCAGGCAGGACGCGCGTCTCGACGGTGTTCTTCGGCGGCGGCACGCCGACGCTGCTGCGCCCGGCCGAGATTGCCGGAATGCTCGCCGGCATCGACCAGGCCATCGGCCTGGACAAAGACGCGGAAGTGACCGTCGAGGCGAACCCGGAATCCGTCGGCCCGGCCGAGCTCGAGCAATTGCGGGCGGGCGGTGTAACCAGGATCTCGTTCGGAATGCAGAGCTCGGTACCGCACGTGCTGCGGGTGCTCGAGCGCGAGCACCAGCCCGGCCGGCCCCTCGACTGCGTTCGCTGGGCCCGGGCGGCGGGCTTCGAGCAGGTCAGCCTCGACCTGATCTACGGGACGCCGGGGGAGAGCGACGACGACTGGCGGGCCTCGGTGACCGCCGCCCTCGAGGCGGACCCCGATCACGTCTCCGCCTACGCGCTGATCGTGGAGGACGGCACCCGGCTGGCGGCGAAGGTCCGCCGGGGCGAGATCGCCGCTCCCGACGACGACGCGATGGCCGACCGGTACCTGATCGCGGACGACCTGCTGTCCTCGGCCGGGCTGCACTGGTACGAGCTCTCGAACTGGGCGCGGAACGAGAAGGCGTACTGCCGTCACAACATGCTCTACTGGACCGGCGGCGACTGGTGGGGGTGCGGCCCGGGGGCTCACAGCCACGTCGGCGGGGTCCGCTGGTGGAACGTCCGCCATCCGACCGCCTACGCGCAGCGCCTGGCGGCCGGCCACTCCCCGGCCGCCGCCCGCGAGCTGCTGACCGACGACGAGCGATCAATGGAGGAGATCATGCTCCGGGCCCGGCTAGCCGAGGGACTGCCGCTGACACTGCTCGCCCCGGCCGCGTCGGCTCCGCTCGAACGGTTCCGCGCCGCCGCCCTCATCGACGCGTCCGCCTACGCGTCCGGCCGCCTGGTGCTGACGCGCCAAGGCCGCCTGCTGGCCGACGCCGTCATCCGCGACCTCACCTAAGACGAGCGGGGGATAACGCTGTCACGAAGTCGATGAGCTCCTCCACCCGGCCCAGCAGTTCCGGCTCCAGGTCGGCGTAGCTGGTCACCGAGCGCAGGATCCGCCGCCAGGCGAGCGCGACGTCGGCCGGGGTGGCGTGCGCCCAGCCGATCCGGCGCAGCACCCCTTCCTTCCACGGCTCGCCCCGGGGCACGTCCGGCCAGGCCGCCAGCCCGACCGCGGCGGGCTTGACCGCCGACCAGATGTCGATGAACGGGTGGCCGACCACGAGCACGTCCGGGTTGGCGGCCACCGCGGCGGCGATCCGGCTCTCCTTGGACCCGGCCACGAGGTGGTCGACCAGCACCCCGAGCCGCTGCCGCGGCCCCGGCCGGAACTCGGCCACGATCGCCGCCAGGTCGTCGACGCCCTCCAGGTACTCGACCACGATGCCGACGTCGCGCAGGTCGTCGCCCCAGATCTTCTCCACCAGCTCGGCGTCGTGCTTGCCCTCGACGTAGATCCGGCTGGCCTTGGCGACCTTGGCCCGCTGCTGCGGTGCCGCGACCGACCCGGACGCCGTGCGGTTCACGGAAAACCCGGATTTGGTCGCCGCCGCGGCCGGTCGCGGCCTGACCAGGGTGATCCGCTGCCCGTCGATCAGGAACGGGCCCGGAATCGGGAACACCCGGCGCTTGCCGTGCCGGTCCTCGAGCGTGACCGCGTCCTTCTCCAGCGCCACCACCGCGCCGCAGAAGCGCGCCTCGAAGTCCTCCACGACCAGGCCGGGCTCGGCTTCGACCTGGTCAACGGGCCCTTGCCCGGGCTTGGGCTTGCGGTTCTGAGGCGCGAGCACGTCACGCCCGTACTGTCGGCTCTGCACCAGAGTTACCCTAATCCAGCCGGCCCGCCCGAGCCGGGAGACTCGCCCGGGCGACCCTGTCCGGCTCTCGATCGCCGCCCGGAAGCGTGACCCAACCGTTCTTGCCGTCCGGAGACTCTCGTGAGCAAATAGAATTGGCACTCAGAGACACAGAGTGCCAAGGAGGTGAACACGGTGCTTGACGATCGGAAGCTCGCGGTACTTCGCGCGATAGTCGAGGACTACGTGTCCACCACTGAACCGGTGGGGTCGAAGTCGCTCGTTGACAGGCACGGACTTGACGTGTCGCCCGCGACGATCCGCAATGACATGGCGGTCCTCGAGGACCAGGGGTTCATCGCCCAGCCGCACACTAGCGCCGGGCGGATCCCCACCGAGAAGGGATACCGGCTGTTCGTCGACCGGCTGTCGTCGATCAAGCCGATGTCCGGGGCCGAGCGCCGGGCGATCGAGGCGTTCCTGGCCGGGGCGTACAGCCTCGACGAGATCGTGGCGCGGACGGTTCGGCTGCTGGCCCAGCTGACCAGGCAGGTGGCGGTGGTCCAGTACCCGTCGCTGTCCCGGTCGGCGGTCCGGCACATCGAGCTCGTCTCGCTCACCCCCCAGCGGGTGCTGCTGGTGCTGATCACCGACACCGGCCGGGTCGAGCAGGTCACGGTGGACCTGCCGGACGCGTCCGAGCCGGAGTCGATCGCGCATCTGCGCGCGGTGCTGAACGCGTGCCTGGATGGTCATAAGCTGTCCGACGCGGCCGCGACCGTCGTCGGGCTGGCGGACCGCATCCCCGCGCCCGAGCGGTCGAACGCCGGGGCGGTCTTCTCCGCGCTGCTCGACAGCCTCGCCGAGCGGCACGAGGAACGCGTGGTGTTTGGCGGCGCGGCCAACCTGGCCGCCCCCGATTTCGGCAAGGGGCTCCGTGACGTGCTCGAAGCACTGGAGGAACAAGTGGTACTGATGCGCCTCCTCGGTGAGGCCGCCAGCCCGTCCGCCCTGACCGTCAGAATCGGCGCGGAGACGGGCCTGCAGGGCGCGTCCGTGGTGACCGCCGCGTACGGCGCGGGCGGGCAGGTCGTGGCCAAGCTCGGCGTGCTCGGGCCTACCAGGATGGACTACCCGGGCACGATGGGCGCGGTGCGCGCGGTGGCCAGGTACGTCGGCCAGATTCTCGGGGAGTCATAGTGGCTGAGGACTATTACGCGCTGCTCGGCGTGCGGCGCGACGCCTCGCAGGACGAGATCAAGCGGGCCTACCGCAGGCTGGCCCGCGAACTGCACCCGGACGTCAACCCTGACCCGGAGACGCAGGAGAAGTTCAAGGAGATCAACCAGGCCTACGAGGTCCTCCAGGACACCGACAAGCGCCAGATGTACGACATGGGCGGCGATCCGTTCGCCGCCGCCGGGGCGGGCGCGGGCGGGTTCGGCGGGTTCGGCACGGCCGGCTTCCCGTTCAGCGAGTTCGTCGACGCGGTCTTCGGCGCGACCGGGCAGGCCTCGCGCGGCCCGCGGTCGCGGGCCCGGCGCGGCCGCAACGCGACGATCAGGATCGAGCTCGACCTGTCGGAGTGCGCCTTCGGCGCGACCCGCGAGCTGACGGTGGACACCGCGGTGGTCTGCCCGACCTGTTCTGGTGAGGGCACCGCGCCGGGCACTCACCCGGTGACGTGCGAGGTCTGCCAGGGCCGGGGCGAGATCAGCCAGGTCCGGCGGTCCTTCCTCGGCCAGGTGGTGACCAGCCAGCCCTGCCCGAACTGCGGCGGCTACGGCACCGTGCTGCCCCGGCCGTGCCCGGAGTGCGACGGCGACGGCCGGGTGCGCAGCCGGCGGACGATGAAGGTGCGGATCCCGGCCGGAGTCGAGGACGGGACGCACATCCAGCTGGCCGGCGAGGGCGAGACCGGCCCCGGCGGCGGCCCCCCCGGAGACCTGTTCCTCGAGGTGGTGCAGAAGCCGCACGCGATCTTCGAGCGGCAGGGCGACGACCTGCACTGCACGCTGACGATCCCGATGGTGGCGGCCGCCCTCGGCGCGACCGTGTCGGTGGAATCGCTGGACGGCCCGAATGACGTGGACGTCCGCCCCGGCACCCAGTCCGGGCAGGTTCTCCCGCTGTACGGCCTCGGGGTCAAGCACCTGAACGGCAGCGGTCGCGGCGACCTGATCATCCACGTCACGGTGGAGACCCCGAGCCGCCTCGACCCCGAGCAGGAGAAGCTGCTGCGCGACCTGGCCAAGCTTCGCGGCGAGGAGGCGCCCCCGGGCAAGTTCCAGCCGGGCCAGCAGGGCTTCTTCTCCCGCCTCCGCGACGCCTTCAACGGCCGCTTATAGGTGTTACCCCCGCTAGCCAAGACGGCGGTCACCGGCGGCCGGCGGCGAGCGGGGAAAATGGCGAGCGGGGAAAATACAGCTACCAGCGGGCGGTGCGGGCGAGCAGGGTCGCCGCCCCGACCGCGCCGGCGGTGGACGTGCGCAGCACGGTCGGGCCCAGCCGGGCCTCGATCGCGCCGGCGGCGCCGAGGGCGGCCCGCTCGGCCGGGCTGATGCCGCCCTCGGGGCCGACGATCAGCATGATGTCGCCCTCGTCGGGCAGCTCCAGCTGGTGCAGCCTGAGCGTCGCGTCCGCCTCCAGGACGATCGCGCAGGCGGCGCCCGGCACCCGTTTCGCGAGGGCGGCGGTGGTGGCCGGGACCGCGATCTCGGGGAGCCAGGCGCGGCGCGACTGCTTGGCGGCCTCGCGGGCGGTGGAGCGCCACTTGGCCAGGGCGCGCTCGCCCCGCTCGCCCTGCCACCGGGTGATAGAGCGCTCGGCCGACCAGGGAAGCACGACGTCGACGCCGACCTCGGTCATCAGCTCGACCGCGAGCTCGCCCCGGTCGCCCTTCGGCAGTGCCTGCGCGACGACCAGCCGCGGCTGCGGCGGGGCGACCGCCTGCGTCCGCCGGATCTCGATGCTGACCGAGTCCTTGCCGACGGCGGTGACCACTCCCTCGGCCAGCGTCCCGGCGCCGTCGCTGACGTCCGCGCGCTCGCCCGCCCGCAGGCGGCGCACCGTGGCCGCATGATGGCCCTCGGGGCCGGTCAACGTCAGCGCCGGCCCGCTCAGCTCGCCGGGCGTGACCAGGAAGACCGGCGGCCCTGCCACCGGCGGGAGCGATTCCATGCCGGCCACAGTAGCGCCGGGCGCGATGCCGACGGGACGCGCGGGCCCGTCCGCGCCCGGCGGGCGGCCGACCCGGGCGCCCGACGCAGCAGCCCGACGCAGGCGCCCGACCCGGGCGGCCGACCCGGGCGCCTTACGAGGAAGGCGTCGACGTGCTGGTGAGCGTATTGGCGCCGTTGCTGACGGCGCCGGTGTCGAGCCGGGCCGGTCGGGGACGCCGTCGGGCTGCCGCTGCCGCTATCGGTCGGCATGATCGTCGGCGTCGGCGTGGTCGTCGGCGTCGGCGAGATGGTCGGCGTCGGGGACGTGGCGCCGACGGTGGGCGACGCCGGGGTGCTGGGGGAGCCGCTCGACGTGTCCGGGCTGGGCGTGACCGACGGGGTCGACGTCGTGCAGGTCGGGGTCGGGGTGGGGGTCGGCGACGGCCGGGCGGACGAGGTGAGGCTCCGCGCCAGCAGCTCCTCGCTGGCGGAGACGGCCGAGGTCGCGGTGTCGGTCACCGGCGTCACCGCGGGAGCGGACGAGCCCGCCGCCGCGCTCGTCACGGCCGTCGTGACGGCTGCCGTGCAGGTCGCGGACGTGGTCGGGCGCGGTGACGCCGCACCGCTGGACGAGGTCGAGCCCGTGCCCTGGGTCGGGCCGTGAGCGCCCGACGGGGTCGCGCCCGCACCCGGTGAGCCGCTTCCGTTGCTGGTCGGCGAGCCGTCGCCGTCGGTCCCGGCGCCGCCGCGGCCGCGCGGGACCGCCGCCGCTCAGCACGGTGTTGCTCGCCTGGATGATGGCCTGCCGGAAGGGCTGCACGCCGAACGAGACGCTGGCGATGATCGCGATCGCGGCCAGCACGCCGACCGGCCGCAGCCAGCTGACGCCCACCGCGGGGGCGGTGCGCGGGGGACCGGGCCGGGCCGGTCCTGAGCAGCTCGCCCGGGCGCGGCAGCCGCCGCAGCCGGGGCAACGGCAACCGCGGCATCCGGGACGGCACGCCGCCGGCCCCGCGCCTCCGGCCGCCGCGGGCAGCGCGGTCGGCCAGGCCCAGCTCCATTGCCAGGACCAGTGCCCGCGCCAGACCCAGTGCCTGGCCGCGCCGAGGGCGTCGGCGCCGACGGTGAGCAGCCACGGCCGGGGCGGGCGGTCGCCGATCCTGGCGCGGATCCGCTCGAGCCCGTCGGCGCCCGGCTCGATGTGGCCGAGGGCCTCGGCCAGGCCACGTCTCAGCGTCTCCTCGAAGCCGTCCTCTGGTGTGGTCATGTCGTCACCAGCCTGCCCTCGTCGGCCGCGTCATGACGTCTCCTGGGTCAGCATCGTCTTCAGCGACGCCATCGCCCGGGCCGTGTGGCTCTTCACCGCGCCCTTGCTGATCCCCATCGCCGGGCGATGTCGGCCTCGGAGAAGTCCGCGTAGTAGCGCAGGGCGATGGCCTCACGCTGCCGCTCGGGCAGCGCGCGCAGCGCCGCCGCGACCGCCGAGCGCTCGAGGATCGCGAGCGCGGCGTGCTCGGCGCTCGGCTCGTCCGGCGCGGGCTTAGGCGCGTGCAGGTCGACGACCTTGCGATGCCGCAGCACCGACCGCGACTTGTTGACCACCGTCTGCCGGAGGTACTGCAGGGCCCGCTCCGAGTCGCGCAGCCGTCGCGACGCCAGGTGCATCGCCTCGAAGGCGTCTTGCACCACTTCCTCAGCCGTCTGCACGTCGTGCACCAGCAGCACCGCGAGCCGGACGAGCGAGTGGTAATGGCCGTGATAGATCTCGGTGACAACATCGGCGGCGGCCCAGACGGCAGGCTGAGGCTGCTCCTCGGCATCGAACGCGCTGGTGGCGGACGTGTCAGAGGCGAGCGCTTGGTCATCGGGCGCGATCTCAGGCAGGATCGCGGCCTCCGAGAGTGTTGCCGTCACCCCTGTAGGACGCGGATGGGCCTCGGGAGGTTCACCGTCTGTGTCGAGGTTTATGGATTTTTCGGGGTCTTCTGGGACATCTTCTGCGTGTCCCGACACATCGGCCTGTTCCCGTTCCAACCCCCCCGTGTCCTCAGAGACCAAGGCGTCCTCTGAGGCCAAAGTGTCCTCTGAGACCAAGGTGTCTTCTGTAACCGAAGCGTCTTCAGAGACCAAAGTGTCTTGTGAGACCAGAGCGTCTGCAGAGGCCAAGGCGTCTTCGGCCGCGCTGCCGTTTGCCGCGGCAAGGTCCCCGTCCGAACCGCCGTCCGGGCCGTCCGGGACCGGACGGGCCGGACGGCTCAGTCGAAGGCGCGCGAACTGGGTCCGCGGTGCGCTTGCCGCGGACAGATGCCGTGGACTCGGTGGCGACCACGGTGTTCACGGGCTTAGCCACCGCGCCCGTGCCGCTTCCGCCCCGCGCCGCCCAACGGTCCGCGCAGCTGAACGCGGCGCGGTGTGACGATCATGTGCTGCCAGACCCACATTCGGTAACTCCACCCCAGAAACCGCCGCAGGATTGCGGAAAGACAAGAATAACCGTCATGCCGGGTGTAGGCGGCACTTAAGAGGATGATGTGCGAAGTGGATCGTGAGTTTTCTGCCGTGTACTGATGAGTAATAGGTTGCGTGCGGGTTAATGACTCGTCAGGCAACCAACGGCCGCGCCGCCCTGTCGCCGACTCGATGTCATCCATTGAAATGTCCTCGCCGCGCCCACCGCGCCACGCCGACCGCCCCGCGCCGACCGCAGGCCGATCCCGGTGCCACGGCACGTCCGGCACCGTGCGCTACCACCGGGCCACTATGATCGTGGACGTGCCAGATTGCTTGTTCTGCGGTATCGCTGCCGGACAGATCCCGGCCACGATCGTGCTGGACGGAAAGCGGACCCTCGCCTTCCGCGACATCAACCCTCAGTCGCCCACGCACGTCCTGGTGATCCCCAGGGATCACTACAACGACGTCGCGGCGGTGGCCGAGGCGGGCGGCGGGCTACTTGACGAGCTCGTCAGCTCGGCGCGCGCGGTCGCGGCCGCGGAGGGGGTTGAGGACTCCGGCTACCGGGTCGTCTTCAACACCGGCGCGGACGGCGGGCAGACCGTCGGGCACGCGCACGCGCACGTCCTTGGCGGGCGTCCGATGACCTGGCCGCCCGGCTGACATCTCCCGAGAGCAGTGAATTGACAGACACAGGCAGCGACTTGCCCAAGGCGGGGCCGGCCATTTCGCAGATCCGCATCGTCATACCTGATGGCCACTCGATGGTTGGCCTGCTCGGGACCAGCGACGAGCTGCTGCAGGTCATCGAGCGGGAGTTCTCCGCCGACATCCACGTCCGCGGCAACGAGATCACCGTGTCCGGCCCGGCCGGGGAGACGAAGCTCGTCGGCAGGCTCTTCGACGAGCTGCTCGAGCTGCAGCGCAAGGGGGCCGAGCTGTCCCCGGACGCGGTCGAGCGCACCGTCGCCATGCTCCGCGGGCCGAGGGGCGGCGAGCCCGGCGTCCGCCCGGCCGACGTGCTGACCCAGGGCATTCTCTCGTCCCGTGGCCGGACGATCCGGCCCAAGACGCTGAACCAGAAGCACTACGCCGACGCGATCGACAAGCACACGATCGTGTTCGCGGTCGGCCCGGCCGGCACCGGCAAGACCTACCTGGCGATGGCCAAGGCGGTCAAGGCGCTGCAGGCCAAGGAGGTCAACCGGATCATCCTGACCAGGCCCGCGGTCGAGGCGGGGGAGCGGCTCGGCTTCCTCCCCGGCACCCTCTACGAGAAGATCGACCCGTACCTGCGCCCGCTCTACGACGCCCTGCACGACATGGTCGACCCCGACTCGATCCCGAAGCTGATGGCGGCGGGCACGATCGAGATCGCCCCGCTGGCGTTCATGCGCGGCCGGTCGCTGAACGACTCGTTCATCATCCTCGACGAGGCCCAGAACACCACCCGCGAGCAGATGAAGATGTTCCTGACCCGGCTCGGGTTCGGCTCCAAGATGGTGGTCACCGGCGACGTCACCCAGGTTGACCTGCCGGACGGCCAGGTGAGCGGCCTGCGCGTGGTCCAGGAGATTCTCGACGGCCTCGACGACATTCACTTCGCCCGGCTGACCAGCCAGGACGTGGTGAGGCACAAGCTCGTGGGGAAGATAGTCGATGCCTACGAACGCTACGACGCGAGGTCCCAGGACCACTCAAGACGGGGAACACGACGGTGAGCGTCGAGATCAACAACGAGTCGGGGATGGCGGCCGACGAGGACGCGCTCCGCGAGCTCGCGCAGTACGTGATCGGCCAGATGGAGACGCACCCGCTGGCCGATCTGTCCATGCTCCTGGTGGACGAGGCGCACATGACCAACCTGCACGAGAAGTGGATGGACGAGCCCGGCCCGACCGACGTGCTCTCCTTCCCGATGGACGAGCTGCGCCCGCACTCGATGGCGGGCCCGAACCGGTCCAGGGGGCGCGAGAGCGACGAGCCGGAACCGGTCCTCCTCGGCGACGTCGTGCTCTGCCCTCAGGTCGCGGCCGTCCAGGCCCGGCAGCACGGGCAGTCCACCCAGGCCGAGCTTGAGCTGCTGACCGTGCACGGCGTCCTCCACCTGCTCGGCTACGACCACGCCGACCCGGAAGAGGAAGCCGAGATGTTCGGCCTCCAGAA
This sequence comes from uncultured Actinomycetota bacterium, assembly GCA_963836195.1. Classification (GTDB taxonomy): domain Bacteria; phylum Actinomycetota; class Actinomycetes; order Streptosporangiales; family Streptosporangiaceae; genus Trebonia. The sequence goes on from CAWIIX010000017.1 coordinate 208,607, forward strand.
CGAGCTCCTCCGCGACTGGCGCCTCGAGTACCCCGCCCGCGCGCAATCCGCCGCCGCCGCCCGCCGACGCCGGCCAGCGCCGAGCCCGCCGCCGCCCAGCCCGCAGCGGCCGCCGCCGAGCCCGCAGCGGCCGCCGCCGAGCCCGCAGCCGCCGCCGAGCCCGCCGGAGCCGAGCCGTCGAGCGCCGACCAGCCGAGCGCCGACCAGCCGAGCGCCGACCGGCCGAGCGCCGACCAGCCGAGCGCCGAGCCGCCCGCAGCCGACGACACGGCGGCCGGGCCGCCGGCGTCCGGGGAAGGACCGGAAGGTCCCGCCTTATGTCCGCCGCCGCCTGGCTGCTGGTCCTCGCCATCGTGCTGATCGGCCTGGCCGGCTGGTGCGCGGGCGCGAACACGGCCCTGGCCCGGGTCGACACCGGCGGGCTTGACCGGTACGGCAGCCTGCTGACGCTGCTGCGCGTCTGCGCCGAGATATCGGCTGCGGTCCTGGTAACGCTGGCGTTCGGGCACTGGCTCGGCGGCGGCTGGCAGGTCTTCCTGCCCTCGGCCGGGCTGCTCCTGGTGGCCCGCTACGCGCTGATCGGGGTCGGCCCGCGGGCGATGGGCAGGCGGCGGGCCGAGCGGCTCGCCCGGACGGCGAACCGCCTGCTCAGACCGCTCGGCCCGGTCACCAAGGCGCTCGACGCGGTGGCGGGCGCGCTCCCGTTCGGCGGCCACGGCGGCGATCCCGAGCTCAACGGCCGCCCGGGCGTGGACGATCTGGTCGACTACATCGAGTCCCAGGACGAAATCGAGCCGGGCGAACGCGAGATGGTCCGCTCGGTCTTCGAGCTCGGCGACACGATCGTCCGCGAGGTCATGGTCCCGCGCACCGACATGGTCTTCATCGAGCACGACAAGACCGTCGGCCAGGCGCTCTCCCTCGCGCTCCGCAGCGGGTTCTCCCGGATCCCGGTGACTGGCGAGAACACCGACGACGTGGTCGGGATCGGCTACCTGAAGGACATGGTGGCGTGGGACCACGAGCACCCGGGGGCGGAGCACACCGAGCGGGTCGACACGATCATGCGCCCCGCCACCTACGTGCCCGAGTCCAAGCCGGTCGACGAGCTGCTCCGGCAGATGCAGGTGATGCGGATCCACGTGGCGATCGTCATCGACGAGTACGGCGGCACGGCCGGCCTGGTGACGATCGAGGACATCCTCGAGGAGATCGTCGGGGAGATCGCCGACGAGTACGACAACGAGCGCGCCCCGGTCGAGTGGCTCGGCCCGGGCACCGCCCGGGTGACCGCCCGGCTCCCGGTGACCGAGCTCGAGGAGCTGTTCGGCGTCACCGTCGAGGCCGAGGACGTGGAGACCGTCGGCGGCCTGCTCGCGCACGAGCTCGGCCGCGTCCCCATCGCCGGCTCCGAGGCGACGGTCGCCGGCCTGCACCTGACGGCCGAGAACGTGGCCGGCCGCCGCAATCGGCTGGGCACCGTGCTCATCGAGCGTGTTCCCGCCGAAAAAACAGAAAAAGACTAAAAATTTCAAAATCGTCAGCTCGAACGGACCCTGGTTCCACGCAATAGCACACCTTGTCCAGTTATTCGCGGCTGGCGTGACAGCAGGGAATTACCGGCCAGGAAAATCCCCCGAAATCGAGCGCGTACCCGACGGCGCACTAGGCGCTGGCGCGCCCCGGCATTCCCGATATGTCACTGCCTGGCCGGAGTCGTCCGGCCGCCCTCCGGCTGGCCGGCTCTCGTTGGCCGCGGACGGGCTCACTACACTCACACCCGTGAGCGAAATGACAGCCGACGCGCTGGACGCGGAGGATCAGAAGATCATCACGCTGGCGCGGTCGTCCCGGGCCCGGGTGGCGGCGTCCGAGGGCGCGGCCGTCCGCGACGAGACCGGCCGCACCTACACCGCCGCCGCCGTCGCGCTGCCGTCGCTCCGGCTGTCCGCGCTGCGCCTGGCGGTCGCGATGGCAGTCTCCAGCGGGGCGGAAAGCCTCGAGGCAGCCGCCCTCGTCAGCGACTCCGACCCCGACCCCGGCGACCTGGCGGCGGTGCGCGACCTAGGCCCCACCGCCCCCGTCTTCCACGCCGCCCCCGACGGCACCCTCCGCGCCACCCTAACCCCCTAACCCCCCGCCCCTCAGCCCCGCGCGCCGCCACCTCGCGCGCGCCAACCAGGCGCCCGCCACCTCGCGCCCGCCAACCTCGCGCCCGCCAACCTCGCGCCCGAGCCCCGCCCCCACGTCCCGGGCCCCGCGCGCCCCGCAGTCCCCGCGCGCCTCCACCACCCCGCCGCCCAGCGAGCCAAATGCGCCTTTGGGCAGGCAAGAGTGAGCCCAAACGCGCATTTGGCACCCACGGACGCGGCGTTTCGGGTCGATGGCGTAGCCGACAGGGAGCCGAGCCCGCCCGTGTCAGTTTCGGGGGAGGCGGATGGGGCCGTTGGGGATATCGCCGCGCACGAGCCGGTCAAGCAGGTCGGCCAGGGTCGGCGGGCGGACGTCGTCGGTGGTTTCCCTCAGCTCGTCCAGCGTCCACCAGCGGTGCCCGGTGATGAACGACCGTTCGAACTCCTCCTGCCCGTCGGTCTCGATCACCGAATGCGGAACCCGCAGGAAGAAGAACGAGTGGGCGCCGAGAAACAGCGTCCCGTCGTGATCGCCCTTCCACTGCGCCGACGACGTCGCGACGACCGGTCCGAGCTCGTCTTCGGTGCAGGCGAACCCGGTCTCCTCCGACAGCTCGCGCACCGCCGCCTGTGTGACCGTCTCGCCCCGGTGAACTCCGCCGCCCGGGGTGAACCACCAGGTTCTCCCGGCCCCGTCAGCGGAGCTGAAGAGGAGCACCCGCTCGTCCGGATCGACGACCAGCAACCGCGCGGTCGGCCGCCACACCGGGGTCTCAGCCATGCCAACGACGGTAGCGGTCACCGGAATGCGGGACAATCTAATAATGAGCCCGCCGCGAGTGACCGAGAAAAAGGCCGGGCGTGCCAAGAAGACCGGCCCGCCGTCGGCCGCCGCGTCGGCCGAGCCCGTTTTCCGATCTGGTTTCGCGTGCCTGGTCGGCCGCCCCAACGTCGGCAAGTCCACCCTGACCAACGCGCTCGTCGGGGCCAAGGTCGCGATTACCAGCGACCGCCCGCAGACGACCCGCAGGGTCATCCGCGGCATCGTCCACCGGCCCGACGCGCAGCTCGTCATCCTCGACACGCCGGGCCTGCACCGGCCGAGGACGCTGCTCGGCGAGCGCCTTGACAGCCTCGTCCGGTCCACCCTGACCGAGGTCGACCTGGTCGGGTTCTGCGTCCCGGCTCCGGACGACGTCGGACCGGGCGACAAGTACCTGGCCCGCGAGCTCGCCGGCCTGAAGAACACGCCGGTCGTCGCGATCGTCACCAAGACCGACCAGGCCTCGCAGACCCGGGTGGCCGAGCAGCTCCTCGCGGTCAGCCAGCTCGGGGACTGGGCGGACGTGATCCCGGTCTCCGCCGTCGCCGGCTACCAGCTCGACGCTCTGGTCGACGTCCTCGTCAGCCACCTGCCCGAGGGTCCGCCGCTGTACCCGGACGGCGACCTGACCGACGAGCCCGAGCAGATCATGGTGGCCGAGCTGATCCGCGAGGCCGCCCTCGAGGGCGTCCGCGACGAGCTCCCGCACTCGATCGCGGTGCTGGTCGAGGAGATGGGCCCCCGCGAGGGGCAGCCGGACCTGACCGACGTCTACGCCGAGATCTACGTGGAGCGGCCGAGCCAGAAGGCGATCGTGATCGGCACCAAGGGCGAGCGGCTGAAGGACGTCGGCACCCGGGCCCGCCGCCAGATCGAGGCCCTGCTCGGCTCGCGGGTCTACCTGGACCTGCACGTGCGGATCGCCAAGGACTGGCAGCGCAACCCCAAGTACCTGCGCCGCCTCGGTTTCTACGACTGAGCTATCTCCGACCGGCCGAGGAGGCCCGCGACCGCCGCGTCGTAGTACCGCCAGCCCGGTCCGGCCACCTCGTACCCCAGCTGCTCGTTGACCGCGATCATGTGGTCGTTGGCGGCCGCGTTGCCGGTCATGATGAACTCGAGCTGGGGCTCCGTCTCGGCCAGCAGCTCCAGCATCGCCGTCTTCACCAGCAGCCCCAGCCGGTGTCCCCGATGGGACCTGGTCACGGCCGTGAGCTCCTGGAATCCCCAGCTCGGGGACTCGGGATCGACGATCACCCCGGTGTAGGCGGCCATCTCGCCGGTCGCGTCGTGCAGCGCCGCGACGCTGTGGTCGCGCAGCAGCCCGGCCCGGACGTGGCCGCCGGTGCGCTCCCGGAGCCGCGCGCCGTCCCAGATCTCGGGCTGGACGTTCTCGCCGTGGGGGGCGTCCTCGAAGGCGTTGACGACGTGCGCCAGCGGGGCGAGGTACTGGTCGGGGATGTCGCCGGTCCAGCGCACCAGCGAGTACCCGGCCGCCGCCCGCGCCGCCGACTCGCGCAGCTCGGCGACCTTCGCCGCCTCGATCTTGGCCAGGTACTGCACCCGCCTGACCTCGACCAGCCCCGGCTTGCCGTTGACCGCGGCGGCGAACGCCTCGCCGGGCGACCCGGTCACCACCGGGGCGCTCAGCACCGACCGCCCGTTCGCCGCCGCCCGCGCCGCCTCGTGGCGCAGCAGGGCGCGGCCGTAACCGCGTCGCCGCGCGGACGGGTGCACCACCGGCCCGCCGCCCGCGCGGTCGAGGTTCTCCAGGTCGTGCAGCTGCATGCGGTAGTAGCCGACGACCCGGCCCTCGCCGTCGGCCGCGAACCAGACCTCGCCCGGTGTCTTGTCGAACCCCTGACGAAGGTAGAGGGCGAAGGTCCCGGCCGAGAACGGCGGATCGTCGGCCTCGTCGGCGCGGTGCGCCGCGACATGGAGCCGATGGCAGGCCGAGGTGATCGTCTCGTCGGCCGGATCCCACCGTTCGATGCGCATCCGTCAAGCCAACCCGATTCCCCCTCCGAGCGCATCCTATTTTCCGGTCCAGCAGATTAAGTTTTCGATTAATCGACCGATATATCATGAAATATCCGGACTCTGAGGATGCCGTCGCGCGGCCGCACGCGGTACGCTGACCTGCTGGGTCACCCTCGCACCGAAGGAACGGACATGCCCGCATTCATTCTCTGGGGCCTGCGCGTCATCTACCGGACGCTCGGTAACGGCGTGTTCTTCTGCCGTCGCTGCGGCGGCGACCGCAAGTACCGGCACCGGGCCGGCCGGCGGTTCATCACCGTGTTCTTCATCCCGCTGATACCGCTGACCAGGACCGGCGAGCACGTCCAGTGCCGAACCTGTAAGACCAGGTACGTCACCGAGGTGCTCAGGCTCCCGACCACCGCCGCGCTGCAGCTCTCGCTCACGGCCGGCATGCGCGCCCTGGTCACCGCCATCCTCCGGGTCGGCGACCCGGGCAGCCCGCTCGCCCGCCGCCGCGCGATCGAGGCCGTCGCCGGGACGGGGCAGCGGGACTACGACGAGGACGCCCTTGACGCCGACCTGGCCGAGCCGGCCGAGGACGAGGTACCGAGGATCGCCGCCTTCGGCAGCCAGCTCCAGGTCGAGGCCAGGGAGTGGTACCTGGCCGAGGCCATCAGGATCGCGCTGGCGGACGGCCCGCTGACGGCGGCCCAGCGCGCGGCCACCGGGCACCTGGCGACCGCCCTGGGCATGACCCAGGCCCAGGCGATCGGCGTGCTGGCGCTGACCGAGCAGAACGCCGGCCAGAACTAGCGGGCGCGCGCCTGAGGCGCCGCCGGCGACCGGTAGAGGTCCGCGACCGCTATCTCGTAGGACTGCCCGGGCGGCTCCAGGAGCTGGTAGCCGAGCTCCTGGTTGATCGCGATCATGTGCTGGTTGACGGCGGCGTTGCCGGTTATGATCCGCTCCAGCTGCGGCTCGGCCTCCGCCAGCCAGCCGAGCATCGCGGTCTTGACCAGCAGGCCGAGCCGGTGCCCGCGGTGCGGGCGGGTGACCGCCGTCAGCAGCTGGTATCCCCACCCCGGTGACTCCGAGTCGGCCTCGACATCGGTCACCGCCGCCATCTCGCCGCTCGCTGCGTGCACCGCGGCGACCGTGTACACGTGCCTGCCGCGCCGCTCCCGCGCCTCGTCGTACTCGCGGACCCGGTCGGCGTCCCAGACCTCCTCCTCCTGCCCGGGGTCGTGCGGCATGTCGTTGGCCGCGTTCAGCACCCCGGCGAACCCGGTCAGGTACTGGTCGGGCGTGCGGCCCTGCCAGGACACGAGCGAGTACCCGGCCGCCGCGCGGGCGGCCCGCTCACGGAGCGCCGCGATGTGGCCGGCCGGGATCTCGCCCAGCGCGAGCACCCGCCGGGCGTCCACCAGGCCGGCCGTGGCGCCGGCCCGCGCGGCGAACGCCGCCCCGGCTGTGCCCTGGAGCACCTCGCCCCGCAGCACCGATCGCCCGTGGTCGGCCGCCCGCATCGCCGCGTGCCCTAGCAGCGCCCGGCCGAGGCCGCCCCGACGGCTGGCCGGATGCACGAACAGGTTCAGCACGCCGCGGTCGAGGTTCTCCCGGTCGGGCAGCCTGAGCTGGTACCAGCCCGCGATGCCGCCGGCCGCGGGGTCTTCGGCCACCCACAGCTCGATCGGCTGCTCCGGGTGCGTGAGCCAGCCGCGTCAGCCGGCGCAGCGTCAGCGGCGGCCCGAACGGGTCATCGGCGGCGATCGCCGCCGTCACCACCTCATGGCACGCCCGGACCGCGGCCGGGTCGGTTCCATCCCATCGCACGATGCCCATGCCGACCACCTAACCGCGCCCGGCCCGCCCGGCGCGACCCATTTTCCGGGCCGGGCAAGACCAGCCGGAAAGCAGGCGGGGGGCGCAGCCGGGTCAGCCGACCAGGTCGGCGACGGCCACCTCGTACGACTGCGCCGCCGGTTCGAGCAGCTCGTAGCCGAGCTCCTCGTTGATCGAGATCATGTGCTGGTTGACGGCGGCGTTCCCGGTCACGATGCGCTCCAGTTGCGGCTCGGCGTCCGCCAGCCAGTCGAGCATCGCGGTCTTGACCAGCAGGCCGAGCCGGTGCCCGCGGTGCGGGCGGGTCACCGCGGTGATCTGCTGGTGCGCCCACGCGGGATTGTCCGGGTCGGTCTCGACCGCGGTGACCGCCGCCATCGCGCCGCTGGCGTCGTGCAGCGCCGCCAGCGTGTACATCTGCCGGCCCGCCCGCTCGCGCGCGTCGTCGATCTGCTCGCGGACCCGGTCGGCGTCCCACACCGAGTGCTCCTCGCCGACGTCGTGCGGCGCGTCCCCCATCGCGTTCTCCACCTCGGCGTACCTGGCCAGGTACTCCGACGGGGTGCGGCCGTCCCAGCGGACCAGCGAGTACCCGGCCGCCGCCTGCGCCGCCTGCTCGCGCAGGGACGCGACCCGGCCGGCCGGGATCTTGGCCAGCACCTGCACCCGCCGGGCCTCGACCAGCCCGGCGGTCGCGCCGACCCGGCCCGCGAACGCCGCGCCGGCCGAGCCCTGGAACGCCGCGCTGCCGAGGACCGCCCGCCCGCCCGCCGCCGCCCGCCCGGCGGCGTGCCGCAGCAGCGCGGTTCCGATCCCGCGGCGCCGCGACGACGGGCGCACGGTGAGGTACAGGTACGCCCGGTCCCGGTTCTCGCGCTCGGGCAGGATGAGGTAGTACCAGCCGGCCACCGCGCCGGCCTCGTGGTCGGGGCAGATCCACGTCTCGGCCGGGTCGGTCGGGTACTCGAGCCAGCCCCGCAGCCGCTGCAGCGACCACGGCGGCCCGAACGGGTCGTCGGTTTCCCCCGCCGCGCGCACCGCCTCGAAGCACGCCTGAGTCGTCGGCCGGTCCGATGCGTCCCCTCGTACGATGCGCATGCCGTCTAGCTAACCCCGCCGCCCCGCGCCATGCCAGCTGTTTTTTCGTCCACGCGGGCCGTCCCGTCCCGCCGGCCGCGCCCATCCCGAGCCGGCCCGTCGGGCCGCCGTGCCCGGGTCATGGGACGACGATGCGAAGCCACGCGACCGTTCGAGCTGATATGCTGTTGCTTGATATGTCGTACGAGCTGCTCCTCCTTAGCGGCCGCGGCGGGGGCCTATAGAGGCTGGCTCCCTCGTCGCGGGTCCTAAGCATGTCCGCTGGCCGCCCTCAAGCCCCAAGCAGACTCACCGCGAAGGAAGCCAAGCAACAATGTCGAGCATTCGTGCATATCCGTCGGTAACCCCGATCGTCCAGCAGCCGAGCGGCATGCCGTGCCATCGGTACGCGCCGTTCAAACCGGTCGACCTGCCCGACCGCACCTGGCCGAATAAGACCATCGAGCGCGCGCCGAGGTGGCTCTCGACCGACCTCCGCGACGGCAACCAGGCGCTGATCGACCCGATGTCGCCGACCCGCAAGCGGGCCATGTTCGACCTGCTGGTCTCCATGGGCTACAAGGAGATCGAGGTCGGCTTCCCGAGCGCCAGCCAGACCGACTTCGACTTCGTCCGCGAGCTCATCGAGGGCGACAAGATCCCGGCCGACGTGCGTATCTCCGTCCTCACCCAGGCCCGCGAGGACCTCATCGAGCGCTCGGTCCAGTCCCTGGTCGGCGCCCAGCGGGCGACCGTCCACCTGTACAACGCGACCGCGCCGACGTTCCGCAAGGTCGTGTTCAGGATCGACCGCGACGAGTGCAAGCAGCTCGCGGTGGCCGGCACCGAGCACGTGATGAAGTTCGCGGAGCAGTACCTGGCCGGCACCGACTTCGGCTACGAGTACTCGCCCGAGATCTTCATGGACACCGAGCTCGACTTCGCGCTGGAGACGTGCGAGGCGGTGATGGACGTCTGGCAGCCGGGACCGGGCCGCGAGATCATCCTCAACCTGCCCTGCACGGTCGAGCGCTCCACCCCCAACGTGTACGCCGACCAGATCGAGTGGATGAGCCGGCACCTCAGCGGGCGCGAGCACGTCTGCGTCTCGGTCCACACCCACAACGACCGCGGCACCGCCGTCGCCGACGCCGAGCTGGCGGTGCTGGCCGGGGCCGACCGGATCGAGGGGTGCCTGTTCGGCAACGGCGAGCGGACCGGCAACGTCTGCCTCGTCACCCTCGGCCTGAACCTGTTCAGCCAGGGCATCGACCCGATGATCGACTTCTCCAACATCGACGAGATCCGCCGCACCACCGAGTACGTGAACCAGCTGCCGGTCCACCCGCGCCACCCGTACGCGGGCGAGCTCGTCTACACCGCGTTCTCCGGCTCGCACCAGGACGCGATCAAGAAGGGCTTCGAGGCGCTCGAGGACGAGGCGGCCGCGGCCGGGGTCGCGTTCGGCGAGTACCCGTGGAACGTCCCCTACCTGGCCATCGACCCGCACGACGTCGGCCGCTCGTACGAGGCCGTGATCCGGGTCAACTCGCAGTCCGGCAAGGGCGGCGTCGCCTACGTGATGAAGACCGGCCACTCGCTCGACCTGCCCCGCCGCCTGCAGATCGAGTTCTCCAAGTTCATCCAGGTCCGCACCGACGAAGAGGGCGGCGAGGTCACCCCGACCGAGATCTGGGACGCCTTCAGCGCCCAGTACCTGGCCCCGGGGCCGGTGGCGCTGCTCGGCCACCAGTCCTCCTCGGTCGTCGACGGCAAGCACAAGCTCGCCGCCGCGATCTCGGTCGACGGCCGGGCCCAGGACGTGGAGGGGACCGGCAACGGCCCGATCTCCGCGTTCTGCGCCGCGCTGGCCTCGGTCGGCATCGACGCCCGGGTGCTCGACTACGCCGAGCACGCGATGACCGAGGGCACCGACGCCCAGGCCGCCTCCTACGTCGAGGTCGAGACCGGCGGCCAGGTCCTCTGGGGCGTCGGCATCGACACCAACACCGCCACCGCCTCGATGCGGGCGATCGTCTCCGCCGTCAACCGCTCACGCCGCGCGTAACTAAAAAGGCAAATTCAACCCCGTCATCTCGAACGGACCGTTGCTCCGCCCCACCAGAAACACGGCTCTGGCGGCGGGCCAAACGTCCCCCGTCGGAATGCCGGGCGCGCACCCCGCGCCCGGCATTCCGAAACTTCACCATCGGTCCCGAGCCCAGCCCGCCCGTCGGCATGGCCCGGCTGTCGGGCGACTTAGGAGACAATGGAGACGTGCAGGGGTACCGGGATGACGGGGTCGTGCTGCGGACGCACAAGCTGGGCGAGGCGGACCGCATTATCACGCTGCTCACCCGGCAGAACGGCCGCGTGCGGGCGGTCGCCAAGGGGGTGCGCCGCACCAAGTCCCGGTTCGGCGGACGGCTCGAGCCGTTCACCCACGTGGATGTCCTCATCCACCCCGGCCGGTCGCTCGACGTGATCCAGCAGGCCGAGGTGATCAGGGCCTACGGCAAGCCGCTGGCGACCGACTATCCCCGGTACACGGCCGGCACCGCGATGCTGGAGACGGCCGAGAAGTTCACCCCGGTCGAGAAGGAACCCGCCATCCGGCAGTTCCTGCTGCTGATCGGCGGCCTCCGCGCGCTCGGCGCCGCCGACGCCCCCGACTACCTCGACGAGTCCGCCGACCCCGACGATGACGAGTTCGACGAGACGGTCGAGCCCGACGCGCCCGCCGACCCCGACGATGACCAGTTCGACGAGACGGTCGAGCCCGACGCGCCCGCCGCGAACGCCGATCGCGGCGAGCCCGACGGCGACGCCGGCCCCCGCCGCCCACCCGCGAGCCGCGCCTCGTCCTCGACGCCTACCTGCTCCGCTCGCTCGCCCTCGAGGGCTACGCGCCCGCGCTCGAGGAGTGCGCGCGCTGCGGCGTAACCGCCGCCTCCGGCACCCGCCCGCTGGTCGCGTTCACGGTCGCGTCCGGCGGGATGGTGTGCGCCAACTGCCGCCAGCCCGGCTCGGCCTCGCCCGCGCCGCCGACGGTGGCGCTGATGGGGGCGCTGCTGCGCGGGGACTGGGCCGCCGCGATGCGGAGCGAGCGCAGGCACCGGGTAGAGTGCAGTGGCCTGGTGGCCGCCTACCTGCAGTGGCACCTAGAGCATTCGATCCGGTCGTTGCGTCATGTGGAGCGTGCTTGAGCAAGGTTCCCGGGGAACCACGAGAGCCCCGTCTGATTAAGCCGCCTTACCCCCACCCGAGCGGCGTCCGCCCGCCGGCCATTCCCGCCGAGTTCGTTCCCCAGCACGTCGCGATCGTGATGGACGGCGACGGCCGCTGGGCCAAGGAGCGCGGGCTGCCGAGAACCGAAGGGCACAAGGTCGGCGAGGCCGCCCTGATGGACGTGCTCATGGGCGCGATCGAGCTGGGCGTCAAGTATGTCTCGAGCTACGCGTTCTCGACCGAGAACTGGCGGCGTCACCCGGACGAGGTCGCGTTCCTGATGAGCTTCAACCGGGACGTGATCCACCGTCGCCGGGAGGAACTGGCCGAGCGCGGCGTCCGCATCCGGTGGGCGGGCCGCAGGCCGCGGCTGTGGCGCAGCGTCATCAGGGAGCTCGAGGACGCCGAGCAGCTGAGCGAGGAGAACACCGTCCTCACCCTGCAGTTCTGCTGCAACTACGGCGGCCGGGCCGAAATCGCCGACGCCGCCGCCGCGATCGCGCGCGAGGTGGCGGCCGGGAAAATTCGCCCCGATAAGATCGACGAGCGTCTTTTCGCCCGGTATCTCGACGAGCCGGATATTCCGGAAGTGGACCTGTGGGTGCGCTCGTCGGGCGAGCAGCGCCTTTCCAATTTCCTGCTCTGGCAGTCGGCCTACGCCGAGCTTGTCTTCCTCGACACGCTCTGGCCCGATTTCGACCGCAGACATCTCTGGCATGCCTGCGAAATCTACGCCTCGAGAGACCGCCGATACGGCGGTGCGGTGCCCAACGCGCTCCCCAGCATCGCTCCCGTTCCGTAACCAGAGAGTAGCGGTACGTATTCCGGGAACAACCATTCCGGGATGCGCTGGAAAAGCCGGCTAATCCAAGGCCGTTCCGGTACGCAGTCCTCAAAAAAACGCAGCGCTGCATAAACAATCAGTCGAAGACGCACGCAAACCGGGGGGTTACATGCGTCGCGCGATCGCAGCTGCTGCCGTAGGCGGACTGGTACTCGGGGGAGTAATGGCCATACCAGCCTTCGCCGCCACGGCCGCAAAAACGACCGACCGGACAACCGACAAGACGACCGGCAAGAAGACGGTGGTCTATCACGGCTACGAATTCCAGGTGCCGGCCAGCTGGCCGGTCTACCGGCTCGACCAGCACCCGACGACCTGCGTCCGCTATGACGTGCACGCGGTCTACCTCGGCACGCCGGGAACCGATATGCAATGCCCGGCCGGCCTCGTCGGCCGGACCCAGACGGTGAGCGTCATTCCGAGCGCCACCGTCGCCGCCGGATCCGGATCCGCCGCCGTCTACCAGCGCCAGCAGCCCGACGGCGTCGGCGGCACCGAGGTGCGCGCGCTGCCCGCCGTGCGCGGCGCGATCACCCAGAACCCGGACGATCACGCGCTGCGGGTCGCGCTCGGCGCGGCGTCGCTCGGCGCCACCGTCCTCGCGACCTACGGCACCGATCCGGCGGTCGTGGAGCAGGTGCTCGGCACGCTGCGGGCGGCGCCGGCCGGGGCCGCGCAGACACCGCAGTCGGCCTCGTCGCCGTCGCTCTCGCGGTCGCCGGGCGAGCGCGCGCCGAGCTCGAACAAGGCCGGAAGACGCCCGAAGAAGGCCAGCGGCCCGAAGAAGGCCAAGAGCCCGGACAAGGCGAAGCCGGTCGTCTACCAGAGCTGGCGGGGCGTCCCGCCCAACTGGCCGGCCCAGATCGTGGTGCAGCCGCCGCCCCCGCCGCCGGTGATTCACCCGGTGAACGGATTCGACGCCTGCACCGCGCCCTCGCTCGCGACCATGCGGGTCTGGCGGCGGCAGTACGCCGCGGTCGGCGTCTACATCGGCGGGGTCAACTCGGCCTGCGCCTACGGCAACCTGTCGGCCGCCTGGTTCAGGTCCGCCGCCGCGATGGGCTGGGGAATGCTGCCCGCCTACGTCGGGCCGCAGGCACCGTGCTGGGGTTACTCGGGCACGGTGATCAACCCGGGCAAGGCGGCGGCCGAGGGCAAGGCGGCGGGGGCCGACGCGGTCGCCGACGCCCGGCTCTTCGGGCTGGCCCCCGGGTCGCCGATCTACGACGACATGGAGGCCTACGACGGCGGCCGGGGCTGCATCAACGCGGTGCTGACGTTCCTCGGCGCGTGGGACCGGACGGTGGCCGCCAAGGGCTATCTGACCGGCGTGTACTCCAGTCAGGCCTCCGGCATCGACGACATGCAGGCGGCCGCCGTGGCCGGCCAGCCCGGGTTCACCCGGCCGGACGCGATCTGGATCGCGCTCTGGGACGGGAAGGCCACGCTCGCCGACGGCACCCTCGACTGGCCGATCGGGGACCGCGAGAAGCAGTACGCGGGCAACCTCTTCGGGACCGTCGGCGGCATCACGCTCAGCATCGACCGGGACGTGGTCGCCGGGCCGATGGCCCGCTGATCACGGCCGGCGCAGCCGCGGCGGAACTTCGCGCGGACCGGGTAAACCGGTTCGCGCGAAGTGCCGTCGGCTCATAAGCTCACGACATGGCCCTACGCAGTGACCGCCTCGATGCCGTTGTCAACCTGAGCAAGCGACGTGGATTCGTCTACCCGTCCAGTGACATCTACGGTGGTCTGCGTGCCGCGTGGGACTACGGACCGCTCGGCGTGGAGCTGAAGAACAACGTCAAGCGCCAGTGGTGGCGGTACATGGTGCAGGAGCGCGACGACATCGTCGGCCTCGACTCCTCGGTCATCCTCGCCCCCGAGGTCTGGGAGGCCAGCGGCCACGTCGCCACCTTCACCGACCCGCTGACCGAGTGCCAGTCCTGCCACAAGCGCTTCCGGGCCGACCACCTGATCGAGGCGTTCGAGGTCAAGCACGGCCACGTCCCGCCGGGCGGCCTGGACGACATCGCGTGCCCGAACTGCGGCAACCGGGGCACGTTCACCGAGCCCAAGAACTTCAACGGTCTGCTCCGCACCCATCTCGGCCCGGTCGAGGACGAGTCCGGCCTGGCCTACCTGCGGCCGGAGACTGCGCAGGGCATCTTCATCAACTACAAGAACGTGCTGACGACCTCGCGGCGCAAGGTTCCGTTCGGCATCGGCCAGGTCGGCAAGTCGTTCCGCAACGAGATCACGCCGGGCAACTTCATCTTCCGCACCCGCGAGTTCGAGCAGATGGAGATGGAGTTCTTCGTCAAGCCCGGCACCGACGAGGAGTGGCACGAGTACTGGATTAAGCAGCGCCTGGACTGGTGGACCGGCCTGGGCGTGGACCCGGACAACCTCCGGCTGTACGAGCACCCGAAGGAGAAGCGCTCGCACTACTCCACCCGGACGGTGGACATCGAGTACCGGTTCGACTTCGTCGGCTCGGAGTGGGGCGAGCTCGAGGGCATCGCCAACCGCACCAATTACGACCTCACCCAGCACCAGGAGAGCTCCGGCCAGGACCTCACCTACCTGGAGCAGGACTCGGGCGAGCGGTACATCCCCTACGTCATCGAGCCCGCCGCGGGCGCCGACCGGGGCACGCTGGTGTTCCTGCTCGACGCGTACACCGAGGACGAGGCGCCCAACGCCAAGGGCGTCCCCGAGAAGCGCACCGTGCTCCGCCTCGACCCGCGCCTCGCCCCGGTCAAGGTGGCGGTGCTGCCGCTGTCCCGCAACGCCGACCTGTCGCCGAAGGCCCGCGACCTCGCCGCCGTCCTCCGCAAGCGCTGGACGACCGAGTTCGACGACGCCCAGGCGATCGGCCGCCGCTACCGCCGCCAGGACGAGGTCGGCACCCCGTTCTGCGTCACGGTCGACTTCGACACCCTCGAAGACCAGGCCGTGACCGTCCGCGAGCGCGACACCATGGCCCAGCAGCGCATCGGCATCGACGCCCTCCCGGCCTACCTCTCCGAGCGCCTGCCCATCTACTAGGCCCGGGCCGCCGGGGCCGCAGCGGTGCTTCCCGCGCTGTCGGCCCCGATTGAACCCCGAATCGGGGCCGAACGCGCGGGGCGCGCCACTCGCGGCCCCGCTCCTCTGACCGTGGGCCGAACGCGCGGGGCGCGCCACTCGCGGCCCCCGCTCCTGTGACCCGTGGGCTGAACGCGCGCCGGCGCGCCTCGCGCGCCCCATCCGAACCACTAGCACCCGCGCCGACGCCTCTACCCATGAGCGTGCGAAGTTCGGGTCGCGGGGTGCCCCCACCAGCACACGATCATGATTTTTCGTGGACGAGGCGCGCACTTTCTGCACACGGTTAGCGCGCCCAGCCCGCTCACCCCCGACAGCGACCGTCGCACCAGGCCAGTGGCGGGTTACATGAGGCCTGAGATGACCGTGTCCAGGGTGGAGGCGGGGGGTTCGGGTGCTGAGCGGCGGGTGGTTGGGGTGCCGGAGGCTCGGGAGGCGCGGTCGTAGATCTCGGCGGCGGCCTCGTGGAAGCCGGGCGGGAGGCCGGCCGCGCTCATCGAGGCGGCGATCTCCTCCATCTCGGCCACCCAGCGCCAGCCCTTCGCGGCCGCCGCCGCGGCGGCGCCCTCCGACCGCTCGGCCAGGGCCGGCTGCGAGAGCGCCCACTCGGTCAGCAGCGTCCGCTCCACGCCCCCGGCCCGGGCCAGGGTGCGGGCGGCCAGCAGCAGCGCCGAGCTGCCCTTGGTCCAGGCGGCGTACGCCATCTTCACCGCCGACGCCGCGTAGAGCGGGCCGTCGGCGATCCGCGCGTCAAGCGCCGACCGGCCGAACAGGACGCGGACCTCGTTGGCGCGCGGGCCGGACAGGTAGAACCTGGTGTGGCCGGCGATCTCGGGCGGCAGGCCGATGATCCCGCCGTCGACGTAGGCCGCGCCCGCCGCCGTCACGATACCGGAGACCTGCTCGGCGGTGGCGACCGAGACCGCGTTCGCGTCGACGTAGATCCCGGCGTACCCGGTCGCGGCGACCTGCGCGGCGACGTCGAGGGCGGCGTGCGGCGGGCAGATCGAGAGGATCACCGAGCACCGCTCGATCAGCCGGTCGAACGTCACCCCGGTCAGCTCGGACGCCAGCGCGCGCCCGGTGGACGCCCGCGACCGGCCGGCCGGATCCCAGAGCACCTCATGCCCGACCGAGACCAGGCAGCCGCCGACGGCGGCCCCCATCTCCCCGGGGTGCAGCAGCCCAACGGTCGCCATCGGATCCTCCAGCGCGGTCAGCGTCGTTCCGTCCCCATTGTGGCGGTTCTCCCCGTCCCGCAACCACCCCGGGTCCGAACCTCCACCCAACCGGAATCTGCGGTCGCGCAAGCGAGCCGCCCGTCGACAACTGAGTAGATCCGCACCAGGAGCACGGCCAGCCGCACCAGGCCGAGCGCGTGCCCCGCGTACAACTCCGTGACCGCGAGCTCGGCGCGGGGCGACGACCGCGTTCCGGTTATGTCCACGTACCAGTAACTCCGTAACGGCCCCGAGGTTGCCTGGGCCGGCCGAACTTTCGCGCCCGCGGCGCCCGCTCACGGGCCGTGTTTGACCGCCCCGGCGTGTGGTAGTTGTCACGCACCCGGCCGGGCGCGAGCGGCCGGGGAAAACGTAAAGAATGCGTCAAGTCGAGGCTGCCCGCCGTTTTGACGATTTTAGCCGGGAAATTGCCGAAGTCAGGACATAGGTCCATTGCTCCGGTCTACGCCAGCGGTCTATACCAATAGCCCCGGAGTGGTCTAAACCACTGGTCAGAGAGGGTGAACCGGCGGCGCGCACCGTGTTTAATGACACACTAATGCAGCCATTGTCCGTTTGTATCTATTTATGTACGCTCACATTTCTTAGACCGTATCGGAGCCGGGTACAGTCCGTACAACGGAGCTCGCCGGCGCGAGGAGCGTTCAGTGCCGAAGTTTGTCTACGACTTCACAGAAGGTAACAAGGATCTCAAGGACCTCTTGGGAGGGAAGGGCGCGAACCTCGCCGAGATGACCAATCTCGGCCTGCCGGTGCCCCCCGGGTTCACGATCACGACCGACGCGTGCCGCTACTACCTAGCGCGAGGGCACCGTCCCCGACGGCCTCGACGACGAAGTCACCAGGCATCTGCGCGACCTCGAGGCCAGCATGGGGCGCAAGCTCGGCGACGCCGACGACCCGCTGCTGGTCAGCGTCCGCTCGGGCGCGAAGTTCTCCATGCCCGGCATGATGGACACCGTCCTCAACGTCGGCCTGTCCGACCAGTCGGTCGACGGCCTGGCCAAGCAGTCCGGCAACGAGCGGTTCGCCTGGGACGCCTACCGGCGGCTGATCCAGATGTTCGGCAAGACCGTGCTCGACATCGACGGCGCGCACTTCGAGCGCGCGATCGACGCGGCCAAGAAGGCCAAGGGCGTGACCAGCGACACCGAGCTCAACGCGGAGGACCTGAAGACGCTGACCGCGCTCTACAAGAACATCGTGGTCGAGCAGGCCGGCCGGGAGTTCCCGCAGGACCCGCGCGAGCAGATGGACCTCGCGGTGCAGGCGGTCTTCAACTCGTGGAACTCCGACCGGGCGGTGCTCTACCGCCGTCAGGAGCGCATCCCGTCCGACCTCGGCACCGCCGTCAGCGTGGTCGCGATGGTCTTCGGCAACCTCGGCGACGACAGCGGGACCGGGGTGGCCTTCACCCGCGACCCGGGCACCGGCGCCCAGGGCGTGTACGGCGACTACCTGCAGAACGCGCAGGGCGAGGACGTCGTGGCCGGCATCCGCAACACGGTGCCGCTGCAGGACCTCGAGAGCATCGACAAGGGCTCCTACGACCAGCTCATGGGCATCATGCACACGCTCGAGGACCACTACCGCGACCTGTGCGACATCGAGTTCACGATCGAGCGCGGCAAGCTCTGGATGCTGCAGACCCGGGTCGGCAAGCGGACCGCCGGGGCCGCCTTCCGAATCGCCACCCAGCTGGTCAGCCAGGGCATGATCGACCTCGACGAGGCGCTCACCCGGGTCACCGGGGCCGAGCTCACCCGGCTGATGTTCCCGCGGTTCGACACCAGCGGCGACGTTACGCTGATCACCACCGCGATCAGCGCCTCGCCGGGCGCGGCCGTCGGCCGGGCGGTCTTCGACTCGGCCACCGCGGTCGCCTGGGCCGAGGGCCGCGGCGAGAAGGTCATCCTCGTCCGCCGCGAGACCAACCCCGAGGATCTGCACGGCATGATCGCGGCCGAGGGCGTGCTCACCGCCCGCGGCGGCAAGACCAGCCACGCCGCCGTCGTCGCCCGCGGCATGGGCAAGACCTGCGTCTGCGGGGCCGAGGCGCTCGAGATCGACGAGACCGAGAAGCAGTTCACCGGGCCCGACGGCGTGGTGGTCCACGAGGGCGACGTGATCTCGGTCGACGGCAGCTCGGGCGCGGTCTACCTGGGCGAGGTCCCGGTGATCGCGTCCAACGTGGTCCAGTACTTCGAGGGCGAGCTCGAGCCGGACGCCGACCCGCTCGTCGCCGCCGTCCACACGCTGATGACGCACGCCGACGCCAAGCGGCGGCTCGGCGTCCGCGCCAACGCCGACAACGGCCCCGACTGCGCGCGGGCCCGCCGGTTCGGGGCGGGCGGGGTCGGCCTGGTCAGGACCGAGCACATGTTCCTCGGCGAGCGCCGCCAGCTGGTCGAGGACCTGATCCTGGCGGGCACCGACGACGTCGCCCGGCGGGCCGCGCTGGACGCGCTCGAGCCGCTCCAACGGGGCGACTTCGGCCAGATCCTGGAGGCGATGGACGACCTGCCGGTGACGATCAGGCTGATCGACCCGCCGCTGCACGAGTTCCTGCCCGACTACACCGAGCTAGCGGTCAAGGTCGCCCTCGAAGGCGATAACGCCAGCCCGCAGGATCTGCGGCTGCTCGAGGCGGTCCGCCGCCTGCACGAGCAGAACCCGATGCTCGGCCTGCGCGGCGTCCGCCTCGGCCTGGTCATCCCCGGCCTGTTCGACATGCAGGTCCGCGCGATCGCGCACGCGACCGCCGACCGGCTGGCGGCGGGCGGCGACCCGCAGCCCGGAGATCATGATCCCGCTGGTCGCGACCGTGCAGGAGCTCGAGATCACCCGGGAGTCGGCCGAGCGAGTGCTGGCCGAGGTCGCCGAGGAGACCGGCGCCCAGGTGCACGCGCTCATCGGCACGATGATCGAGGTGCCGCGGGCCGCCGTCACCGCCGGCGAGATCGCCAAGTCGGCCGACTTCTTCTCCTTCGGGACCAACGACCTGACCCAGATGACCTGGGCGTTCTCCCGCGACGACGTGGAGGGGGCGTTCTTCTCCCCGTACATCGCCAAGGGCATCTTCGGCGAGTCGCCGTTCGAGACGCTGGACGTCGATGGCGTCGGCCGCCTGGTCAAGATCGCCGCCGCCGAGGGCCGGGCGACCAAGCCCGGCCTCAAGCTCGGCGTCTGCGGCGAGCACGGCGGCGACCCGGCCTCGGTCTGGTTCTTCCACGAGGCCGGGCTCGACTACGTGTCCTGCTCGCCGTTCCGGGTCCCGATCGCCCGCCTCGAGGCCGGCCGCGCCGCCGTCGCCAGCAACGGCAGCGACACCCGCTGACCCGTCCCACCCATGGCGCTGTGGCCCGCACCGCCCAGCCACCGGTGGCGCTGTGGCCCGCAGCGCCACTCCTACTGGCGCGGCGGGCCACCGCGCTGGCGGTCGTTTAGCGCAGCGGGCCTCGGCGCTAATCGGAGAGCGTGGCTCAAACTGTCGGAGGCAGTAGGCACACTGGACAGGTGACGTACACGTCGCTGGATACGGAGCGCTGGGTGGCCGAGCCGCTCAAGCGCCCCGAGCGCACGCAGTTCCAGCGGGACCGCGCGCGGGTCCTGCACAGCTCCGCCCTGCGCAGGCTGGCGGCGAAGACGCAGGTGATGCGGGCCGGGTCGGCCGATTTCCCGAGGACCCGGCTCACCCACTCGCTTGAGGTGGCGCAGATCGGCCGCGACCTCGGCGCCGTCCTCGGCTGCGACCCCGACCTGGTCGACGCGGCCGGCCTCGGCGCACGATCTCGGCCACCCGCCGTTCGGCCACAACGGCGAGTCCGCCCTCGCCGCCCTGGCCGACCCGAGCGGCCCGCTGGCCTGCGGCGGCTTCGAGGGCAACGCCCAGTCCCTGCGCCTGCTGACCCGGCTCGAGCCGAAGGTTCCCGGGGCCGGCCTGAACCTCACCCGCGCCACCCTCGACGCCGCCCTCAAGTACCCGTGGGCGGCCCCGGCCACGCCCGCCGCCGCCACTCCCGCCCCCGCCGCCGACAACATCACCCTGCACCTGCCGCCCAAGTACGGCGCCTACCAGTCCGACCTGGCCGTGTTCGACTGGATTCGCGCCGCCGCCCCCGGCCGCCGCCGCTGCCTGGAGGCTCAGGTGATGGACTGGGCCGACGACGTGGCCTACTCCGTCCACGATCTGGAGGACGGCCTGCACGCGGGGCTCGTCTCGATCAAAGACCTGAAAGATTATTCCGAACGGTCCGTGGTCTCCGCGGTCGCCCGCGCCTATTACTGCGGCTCCATGCCGGACGTCACCGCGGCCGAGCTCGACACCGTCTTCACCGAGTTCATGCAGCTCGACTGCTGGCGGTTCAGCTTCGACGGCGGACCCGGCGTCGCTGGCCGCCGCCAAGAACCTCACCAGCGAGCTCGTGGGCCGGTTCTGCCAGGCGGCCGAGGACGCCACCAGGGCCGCCGCCGGGACCGCCCGGATGGCCCGCTACTCGGCCGACCTCGTCGTGCCGCGGCGTCAGCTGCTCGAGTGCGCCCTGCTCAAGGCGGTGGCCGCGCACTACGTGATGCGCCGCCAGGCGGCAGTCGACCAGCAGGCGCGGGAGCGCGAGGTGATCACCGAGCTGGCGCTTTCGATCGAGCGCGGCGCCCCCGCGACCCTCGACCCGGTCCTCCAGCCGGCCTGGGACTCCGCCCGCACCGACCAGGAGCGCCACCGGGTGGTCATCGACCAGCTCGCCGCGCTGACCGACACCTCGGCCCTGGCCCTGCACGCGAGCCGGGTGCGTTAAAGGGGCCTGTCCGACCGGCTCACGGCCGTTTTCCGCTATCGTCGGCAGCGACGGCCCGGGTTAACGCGCTGGAGGCGGCAATGACGACATTCGTGATCGTAGGCGGCGGGCTGGCGGGGGCGAAGGCGGCCGAGACGCTCCGCGCCGAGGGGTTCGACGACGATATCGTGCTCTTCGGGGACGAGGCGGAGCGCCCGTACGAGCGTCCCGCGCTGGCCAAGGGCTACCTGCTGGGCAAGGACGAACGCGACTCGGTCTTCGTCCACGCCGCCGAGTGGTACCCCGAGCACGGCGTCGACCTGCGCCTAGGCGACCCGGTCACCTCGATCAACCGCGCCGCCCGCACGATCGCGTTCGACGGCGGCCGGCTCTCCTACGACAAGCTCGCGCTCACCACCGGCGCCTCCGCCAGGAAGCTCGCCATCCCCGGGGCCGACCAGGGCAACGTGTTCTACCTGCGGAACCTGGAGGAATCGGACGCGCTCCGGGCCGCCTTCCAGCCGGACATAAACGTCGTGATCGTCGGAGCCGGCTGGATCGGCCTGGAGGCGGCCTCGGCCGCCCGCCAGGCCGGCAGCGCCGTCACCATCGTCGAGCCGCAGCCGACCGCCCTCTACAGCGCGCTCGGCCCCGAGCTGGGGGAGAAGTTCGCGGCCCTGCACCGGGAGCACGGCGTGGTCTTCCGCTTCGGCGAGTCGACCACGTCGTTCCGCCCGGCCGAGGTAGCGGGCAAGCTGCCCGCGGCCGGCGACTCCCGCGAGGGCTGGCCGGTCGGCTGGGTGATCACCTCGTCCGGGGCCGAGCTCCCGGCCGACGTGGTCGTGGTCGGCATCGGCGCCGTCCCCAACGACGGCCTCGCCCAGGCGGCGGGCCTCGACGTCGACAACGGCGTGCTCACCGACGCCGCCCTGCGCACCTCGGACGCCGACATCTTCGCGGCCGGCGACGTCGCCAACTCCTACCTGCCGCTGCTCGGCCGCCACGTCCGGCTCGACCACTGGGCCAACGCCCTGCACGGCGGCCAGGAGGTGGCCAGGTCCATGCTCGGCCAGCCGGTCGAGTACAACCGGGTGCCTTACTTCTACAGCGACCAGTACGACCTCGGCATGGAGTGCTCCGGACTGCCGCTGCCCGGCAGCTACGACCAGGTCCTCTACCGCGGCGACAGCGCCGGCTACGAGTTCATCGCCTGCTGGCTGAACGAGGGCAGGCTGGTCGCGGGCATGAACGTCAACGTCTGGGACGTCACCGGCGACATCCAGTCCCTGATCCGCTCCGGCCGCCAGCTAGACCCCGCCCGCCTCACCAACCCCGCCATCCCCCTCTCCGACGTCTAGCAAGGCCATGATCGCGAAGCCTTTTATCATGGCGAAGGATAATTGTCGTATAAGAACATAAATCCTTCGTGATCACGTCTGCGGATGGCCTGGGCGGCCCGTAACGGCCGGGTTGTCGGTAGCGGTGGCCATAATCATCGACATGGGTGACGTAATACCGCAAACTCTGCGCGGCCTTGTCGGTGACCAGGCAGGCGTGGTCAAGCGCCAGCAGGCGCTTGACGCCGGAATGTCGGATAGCGCCATAGTCGCCAAAATCAGATTCGGCCGCTGGCAACGCGTCCACGCCGGCGTCTACGCGACCTTTACCGGGCCGATAACCAGGGACGCCCAACTGTGGGCGGCCGTCCTCGCGGCCGGCCCCGGCGCGCAACTGAGCCACCAGACCGCCGCGGAAATCAATCGCCTCACCGATCGCCCGTCGCCCTCCATCCACGTGACCATCCCGCCCAACAGGCGCATCACGTCCCCCCAAGGCGTGATCATTCATCTTTCGTCCACCCTGACCTTCGGCTGGCGATTTGCCCGCGGTATTCCACCGCACACGTTTGCCGAGGAGACGGTCGTCGACCTGGTCCACGCTGCGACCGACCTCAACGACGTCATCGCGTGGGTAACCGGCGGATTCGGTAAGGGCAAGCTAAGCGAGAGCCGGCTCAAAGACGTAGCGGCCGCCAGAAAGAGGCTCCGCTGGCGCGGCGACCTCGACGAGATCATCCGCGCCGGGGCTGGCGGCGCGCACTCCGTCATCGAGTACCGCTACGACCAACACGTCGAGCAAGCGCACGGGCTCCCGACGGCCGCGAAGCAGGTCAAGTACACCAAGCCCGACGGCAGCCGGGGATTCCGCGACCGGTACTACCAGAAGTACAAGCTCATCGTCGAACTCGACGGCAAGCAGTATCACCCGCTCGAGCACCGCGGCCGCGACCAGGACCGGGACAACGACGCCGCCGCGACGGTCGGAGCGACGCTGCGCTACGGCTGGGTGGACGTCACCAGAAAAGGGTGCGAATCAGCCAAACAGGTCCACGCCGCGCTTACCAGGGGAGGCTATACCGGACCTCTAAAACCGTGCTCGCCGACCTGCGCAGTCACAACTGCGGCAGGCCGGCGAGTCAGTGCAAGCGCCCGGTGACGAGCTACGTCAGCAGCGCCGCGAGGACGGCATCGGTGTCGGTGAGGTCGGGCAGCACCGCGTGCGCCCCGGCGTCGGCCAGCTCGCCGGCCGTGTAACCGCCGGTCGCCACGCCGATCGCCCGCGCGCCGGAGGCGAGCGCCGCCTCGATGTCGAGCGGCGTGTCCCCGATCACCACCGTGGCCGCGCCGTCGAATTCGGCGGGCGACTTCCCGTGCACCGCCGCCGCGCGCCGCCGCGCGACCGGGACAAGCTCGGCCCGTATCTCGTGGTCGTCGCCGTAGGCGCCGATGCACAGGTCGAGGCCGTCCCGCAGCCCCACGGCGGCGAGCTTGACCTCGGCCACCGGCCGGATGTTCCCGGTCAGGACCGACTGGTGCGCGCGCCCCTGCAGCCCGCGCAGGACCTCGGAGGCACCCGGCAGGGCCCGGCCGCGGACCGCGACCATCTCCCGAACCGATGGTGCCTGCGCCGTCAGGCCGGCGATGAACGGGTCGACGTAGCGGCGCGGCTCGTCTACCCCTGCCATGGTCAGAGTCTCCAGGATGATCGCCCGGTCGGTTCGTCCGGCCATCGGCGCGAATGCGTCGATCGACCGTCCGAAGAGCTGTACGAATACCACGTCGTACAGGTCACGGCCTACTCCGTCGGCGTTAAGCAGCGTTCCGTCGATGTCCCAGAGCACCAGCTGTTCGCTCACAGATCCTCTTCTCATCCGCCTGCAGTCCTGCAGAAGGCGGCCACCGCATCACGGATTTTCCCCGACCAAAGCACCCGCTAATCTCCACCGGAGCGCCGAGCCCGGCCCAAGCCACCCCGAAGCGGGACGAAGCCGGACCGCAGCACGACCGCAGCACCACCGAACCACCTGTCAAACCCGTGCCGAACCCAGCCGCGACCGCCCGGCGGCGGTCATACACTCGCAGACATGCCAGGTCGCATTCGCCAGGAAGACATCGCCAACGTCCGTGAGCGTTCCCCCATCGCGGACGTGGTGGGCGAGTACCTTCAGCTGAGGCCGGCCGGCGGCGGGAGCCTCAAGGGCCTGTGCCCGTTCCACGAGGAGCGCTCGCCGTCCTTCAACGTCACCCCGGGCAAGGAGCTGTACCACTGCTTCTCCTGCGGCGAGGGCGGCGACGTGATCACGTTCATCCGCAAGATCGAGCACCTCGACTTCACCGAGGCGGTGGAGCGGCTGGCCGCCCGCGCCCACGTCGAGCTCCGCTACGAGCAGGGCGGCTACGTCCCCGGCCAGGAGCACAGCCAGCGCCGCCGGCTGATCGAGGCGCACACCGCCGCCCAGGACTTCTACCTCGACCGGCTCGCGGCGGCGTCCGGAAGCCACACGCCGGCCACCGCGTTCCTGGCCGAGCGCGGCTTCTCCCTCGACGACGCCGCGAAGTTCGGCGTCGGCTACTCGCCCAACGCCTGGGACGAGCTCATCAAGCACCTGCGGCCGCGCGGCTTCACCGAGGAGGAGCTGCTCAAGGCCGGCCTGGCCAGAAGGACCAGCCGCGGCGGCCTGATCGACATGTTCCGCGGCCGCCTGATGTGGCCGATCAGGGACCTGACGGGGGAGACGGTCGCGTTCGGGGCGCGGAAGCTGAACGCCGACGAGGACGGGCCGAAGTACCTCAACACGCCCGAGACCGCCATCTTCAAGAAGAGCCACCTGCTCTACGGGGCGGACCTGGCCAAGCGGGAGATCGCCAAGCGCCGCCAGGCGGTGATCGTCGAGGGCTACACCGACGTGATGGCCTGCCACCTGTCGGGGGTGCCGACGGCAGTCGCCACCTGCGGCACCTCCTTCGGCGAGGACCACGTGAAGATCCTCAGAAGGCTGATCATGGACACCGACGGGTCGACCGGCGAGGTGATCTTCACCTTCGACGGCGACGCGGCCGGGCAGAAGGCCGCGCTGCGGGCGTTCGCGCTCGAGGAGAAGTTCGTCACCCAGACCTACGTCGCCGTCCAGCCCGACGGCCTCGACCCGTGCGACCTGCGGGTCAAGCACGGCGACGCCTCGGTCCGCGACCTGGTGGCGCGGCGGGTCCCGCTGTTCGAGTTCGCGATCAGGTCGGTGCTGTCCAGGCACGACCTGGACACCCGCGAGGGCCAGTTCGCCGCGATCGACGAGGCGGCCCCGATCATCGTCAGGATCAAGGACCGGGCCAAGTGGAAGCAGTACGCGGTCGACCTCGACCGCTGGATCGGCTTCATGGACGAGCGCTACGTCCTTGACCGGGTCCGCCAGGCCGCCGCGGCCATGCAGCCCAGGCGCGGAGCACCGGTCCGTTCGAGCCAAACCGAGGCGGCACCCGACACTACCCCGCAGCGCGCCGGCAACCCTGGCCAACAGCAAAGAGGCCGCGCCTTTGACCGGTCCGACCCGGTCCACCGGGTCGAGCGGGAGGCGCTCAAGCTCGCGGTCCAGTGGTCGGGCCTGACCGGGCCGGAATTCGACGCGCTGGGCGCGAGCGCGTTCACGCTGCCCGCCCACGCGGCCGTGTTCGAGCTGATCATCGCGTGCGGCGGGGTGTCGACGGCGGGCCGGGCGAGGGACTGGGCGGCGGCGCTGCGCGACGCGGCGCCGGACGACGTGGTCCGCGGGTTCGTGACCGAGCTGGCGGTGGAGCCGCTGCAGATGTCGGGCGAGCCGGACGAGAAGTACGCCGACGTCGTGCTCGCCCGGGTCGGCGAGCTCGCGGCCGGCCGGCAGATCGCCGTGATCAAGGCCAAGCTGCAGCGGATGAACCCGGAGGAGGACCAGGCCGCCTACGGCCGCGTGTTCGGCGAGCTGGTGGGGCTCGAGCAGCGGCGCAAGTGGCTGCTCGACCGGGCGACCGGCGCCTGAGAGCGGGCCTTCGCCGAGTAGCGAAAGACATTTCCGGGAGTATTTACTCAGGTTTCTGCCAGGTTAAACCTCGGGTAAACGTAATAAATTTGGGTCCCCCGAAGCACTGGGTACGAGGCGCACACTGTTCTTCGTGAGCCTCACCGTAGCAACGAGCGAACCATCGCTTAGGCAACATCTAACGGAACTCGTGGCGCTCGGGCGCTCACGGGGCTTCGTGACGACGGGGGACGTCACCGCGGCAATCGATTCGGCCGAGCTGGCCAGGGACGCGCTCGACGGGGTAGCGCGCGTGCTCGCCGATGAAGGCATCGAGGTGCTTGACGCACCGATAGAGGAGGAAACAGACACCAAGCTGCCCGAAAGCGACGCGGAGACCGCGCGCCGGGCCGGCACCAGCGACCTGGTCCGCATCTACCTGCGGGAGATCGGCCGGGTACCGCTGCTGACGGCCGAGGACGAGGTCGAGCTGGCCAAGTCGATCGAGGCGGGCCTGTACGCCGAGGAGAAGCTGAACTCGATCTTCACGATCTCGGACGCCGATCGCGGCGACCTGGAGTGGCTGTCGGCCGACGGCGTGCGCGGCAAACAGCGGCTGATCGAGGCGAACCTCCGGCTGGTGGTGTCGATCGCCAAACGCTACATCGGGCGCGGCCTGGTCTTCCTCGACCTGATCCAGGAGGGGAACCTCGGGCTGATCCGCGCGGTCGAGAAGTTCGACTACACCCGCGGGTACAAGTTCTCGACGTACGCGACCTGGTGGATCAGGCAGGCCATCACCCGCGCGATCGCCGATCAGGCGCGGACGATCCGGGTGCCGGTGCACATGGTCGAGACGATCAACAAGCTCGCCCGGGTGCAGCGCCAGCTCCATCAGGAACTGGGCCGCGAGGCGACCGTGGACGAGCTCGCGGCCGAGCTCGGGGTCGAGCCCGAGCGGGTCGCGGAGATCCAGCGGA
The DNA here is from genome assembly GCA_963836195.1 of uncultured Actinomycetota bacterium. Taxonomy (GTDB): domain Bacteria; phylum Actinomycetota; class Actinomycetes; order Streptosporangiales; family Streptosporangiaceae; genus Trebonia. Next base: position 235,954 of record CAWIIX010000017.1, read on the forward strand.
TCGCCCAGGAGCCGGTCTCGCTCCAATCGCCGATCGGCGAGGAGGAATCCGACCTCGGTGACTTCATCGAGGACGCCGACGCGGTCGTGCCGATCGAGGCGGCGGCCTTCATCATGCTGCAGGATCAGCTCGACCGGGTGCTGTGCGAGCTCTCGGAGCGCGAGCAGCGGATCATCCAGCTGCGGTTCGGGCTCTCCGACGGGCACCCGCGCACGCTCGAGGAGGTCGGCCGCGAGTTCGGCGTGACCAGGGAGCGGATCAGGCAGATCGAGTCCAAGACGCTGGCCAAGCTCCGGCACCCGTCCCGGGCGCTGCTGCTGCGCGAGTACCTGGACTAGCCCGACCAGCGAGCCGGGTGGCGGCCGGGCCTGCCGGCGCCGACAATGACGTCGGCGCCGGCATTCGGCCGTTCGGCCGCGCCCGTGAAGATCAAAAGCAGATCAAAATCCGTCTATCGAACGGACCGTTGCTCCGCCTCCCGCCGCCCGGCTTCCCGCGGCGAGCGTGGCCGCCGCCTCGGCGCGGCGGCCGCCGGTCGCGTTAGCGCGCGTCGGGGGCGTCGGGCGTGTAGCGGACGCCGTTGGCGGCCGCGTCACCCTCGGCCGGGTAGACCAGGTTGCCGTCGGCGGCGACGTCGTCGGCCGGGTCGTTCTTGCCGTTGCCGCCGCCGAACTGACGCGGCAGCTTATCGGCGGCCGCGTGCACGACCGACGGCACCTGCGCCGAGGCCGCCTTGGCGGCGCTCGTCGCGCTCGCCGCGGCCGACTTGGCGTAGTCGGGCGCCTTGGCTGCGGCCTGCTTGCCCAGCTCGGTCGCCTTCGCCTGCGCCTTGCTCGACGCCTGCTGCACCTTCGGGTGCTCGGCGACCTGGCGCCCGTAAGCGACCAGCTTGTCATAGGTACCGCGGCCGGACCGCGCGCCGGCCACAAAGCCGACGGCGAACCCCGCGATGAACATTGCCTTGTACCGCATCCGGTTCCCCTTCTTCCAGCGCGCGACGTCGCCGGTGGCGTTTGCGGCCATCCGTCCCCGACGTCTCTTACGTTCCGGCTGGCCACCGCTACGCTGCGTTGGCCGTCCATGGTTATCTGTCCACCGTTGCCGTAGACAGTCCACCTGGAGCGGGAAAAGTTCACCGGGACCCCGGTGAAGTTAGCCCCCCGGGCGGCATCCCGGGTGCCACGGGCACCCCTGGAGGTGCGCTACGATAAAGCGCAGCCAAGCAACGGGCCCGGTTTCCGGCCCGGCGCACGGACGATCTGGGGTAGCTCAATCGGCAGAGCCACCGGCTGTTAACCGGTAGGTTACGAGTTCGAGTCTTATCGCGGGAGCGAGCGTTTGAGGGCTCTGAGCTGCGGAAACGCGCTCAGGGCCTTCGCTCTTTCCGACCTCGGCCACTGAGGACTCCCCGGTTACGGCGTCCTCCTCTAGGCGTTTTGCCCGAAGCGCAGCACTCTTCCGAGCGTTCGCCGCCTTCCATGACTCGCACCGGCAGCCGTAGTACCAGTAGACGTAGCAGGTGCCGTGAGTCGGTTCAGGACTGCTCCTCGGCACCCTTGGCCACGTGGCATGGACGGCAGAGCAGCTGGCATGTTCTATGGCGGCGACATCAGCGAGGCTGAGCTGCCGTGGCTGCATGAGCAGGTCGCGAGCATGGCCGCCTGACTCAGTAAGCGAGCAGACTGGTCGCCGAGGCCCAAGGCCAGCGAGGTGCCGGTGCCTTGCGGTGTACCCCGCCGCGCCCCTGCCGTTGGCAGCGGCAGCAAGCAACCAGCCGGGCGGCGAGCAGCAGGCCAGCCCCGACGGGACAGGTGGATCGGATGGCCGTCTTCCGGGCATACGCCAAGGTCCTGGAACCCAGTGACCCGTCGATGCGGATCTACGAGGCGGGCTTGCGCATGTGTCCCGGGCAGCCGGGGCTGGTGCTCGCTGACGTGCTGTGGCGGACGGGCGGCGTCTATGAGACGACGACCCCGCTGCTGCCGCATTTCCGCGACGATATCCGCGAGGTCGCTGAACTGACATCGGATGCTGAGCTGCTTGCGATCGCGGAGCGAACGGAGGTGCCCGTCTCGCTCGAGCACCTGCGCGACCTCGACCCGCAGACGCGCATCGTCATCATTTCTGAGCTCCATTATCGAGGCAGACGAGGGCGCACGGGTGAGCCGGGGCAGGGATCCGCCGGCCCTGGCGACGGTCATGCCCGACGGCACGGTCATTGCCGGGGACGCGTATCGCGGACCTCCCGCGCCGGCATCGTGAGGTGCGGCAGCGTCTGGCCGTGCTGTTTCTCGTGCGGGTCGTAGCGGACCGACAGCGCGGGATCTGCGGCTGGTCAGCTCGAGGATGAAGTGACCGAGCAAGAGGGACCCGGCGCTAGAACCGGACCAGATTAGTGGTCGGGTCCTTGAGCGCGACGCGGGTGCGGGCGAAAGTGTGGTGCTGGCCGTGCCCGTAAGGCGGGTACGGGCCGTTGGTGTAGCCGTACCACGACTGCGTGAGCGTGATGTCGATCCTGGTGTACGTGTAGTCGCTGCCAAGCAGCACAAGGTTGACCGGGCCGTTCCGATAGCTGCCCATCCGGCCCCAGTCGTACTTGCCGGTGCCGTTGGCCTGGTTCTTGCTGACCCAGGTCCAGTGCACCGCGTATACCTCGCCGTCGCCCACCGGGTAGGCGCCGTACAGGCCGGTCATCGGGTCGGCGTTCTGGAGCTTGTAGTCCGTGATGTGGTAGTTGCTGTCGTTCCGCATGACCACGACGGCGCTATGCGAATGCGGCGGGACCGTTGCGGCCTGCGAGACGCCGATCGCGGTTCCCAGCAGCGCGACGCTGGCTGCGGTCACGCCCGCGATCTTCCGGCCTGCCCTCCATACGTTTCGATCTGGCATGAGTTCCCCCCTTTGCGAGTGATATCGATCCCCTCGCATTGGTTCTCCAAAGCGCGCGCTATTACGCTCCACTTTTAGGTGATGCCCGGACTGTGACCGGCGAACCGCTACGGCGCGCGGTGGCAAGGTCTTATCGAACTCCGGTTCCACTGTGATGATCATCGCCCGGAGTCGGAGACGGGGGAACGGCGACGCCGCCGAGGGATTCGGAAGAATCAAGGCGATTGCCGATGATGAGTTTAATTGCCCCCACTGCGCTGCGGTGGTCACCGGAGCGTGGGGGCTGGGCCGCGCCAGGTTCAACGGCTTCATGTCTCTATCTGCGCGTCTAGATGGATGTGCGCCTTCTTGCCTGTTCGTATGACTGTGCGACTCTGTTGGCATTATGGTGCCGCCGTAGATATGCGTGCAGGAGCGCCGTAAGCCCGTGACGGCGCACGGGGAAGGAAAGCCATGTCGATCACATCGCGTATACCACAGCAGCCTGGTACTGCGCTTCATGCGCAGCGGGCTAAACGCCTCCTTGGCGTGGGTGCCGCCGGATGCGTCGTCGCCGTACTCGCCGCTTGCAGTAGTTCGTCATCCGCGAGTCCTCCGGCGCCTAACGGTAGCCGGATGCCATCGAGCAGCCCGGCGACCTCGGCGTCCGCGGCCGCGACGCCGGCCGCGCTGTCGCAGCTTAAGAAGATCGTGTTGCAGCCCGCGGATCTTCCGTCTGGCTGGAAGGGGACGCCCAATCAGCCGGACCCGAACAGCGCCACCGAGGACGCTGCTCTCGCGGCCTGCGTCGGGGCGCGCAACACCGACAGCGACCAGGTCGCCCAGGCGAACTCCGACGACTTTGGGCTCAGCAATGCCACCATCTCCTCATCTGCCACTAGCTACCGGTCGCAAAACGACCTCGTCACCGACATAGCGACGTTGCGCAGCCCGAAGCTCTCGTCTTGTTTCTCGCAAATGATAAAAAAGCAGCTTCTGTCCTCGTTGCCCGCGGGCAGCAAGGTCGCGTCGGCGTCGATCAAGGTCACGCCCGGATCGGCCGGCGGCCCGGCCAACGTCGTCGCTACCGGCACCGGCACCGTCCAGGTCCAGGTGAACGGCCAGCAGATACCGGTGTACCTCACCGTGGCCTTTATCACGGGGCCGTTGATCGAGGCCGAGGTCGATGCCGAGAACGTTGGCACACCCGTGCCCGTATCCGTGGTGAACCGGCTCGTCGCCACGGTGGCCACCCGCGCCGCCAAGGGATGATCTAACACGGCAGCAGGGACGCTTATGGTCGGCTATCGGGCCACGCGCTGACGAGTGCACCGACCGCGCCTCGCTAGTCCCTGACGCGTGCGAGCCGGCGGAAGGTGCCAGGGTCGCTGTGCAGCGGGATGACGCACAGGAGGTGGCCGCCCGGTGCCCGGAGGATCCGGCAGTCGAGCCACCGGCGGAGCTCGACGGCCCCCAGGGCGACGAGCCTGGTGGTCTCGGCCGCCACGTCGTCGGTCTCGATGTCGACGTGGTAGCGGGGCTCGTCGTCGACCGCTTGGATCGCGGTGACTAGCCCGGAACCGCGCCGGGCAGCGAGGTGAACTCCTCCTCGCCGGGCACCGGGCCCGCCGGCACGCCAAGCGCCGCCGACCAGAACGCGGCGGCGTCGGACGCGTGGTCGCCGGGAACGTCGATCAGCAGGGTGGAAAGCCGGCTGCGGTGCATCGCTGCACCTTAGCAACTACCAGCCGACTGCCCCGGGTCATAGACGGCCCCTCGCCGCTGCGGGCTGAACTGATCGGCCAGCTGGACGAGATGCGCGGGACTGCCGACGCCAGCGCATCCGGCTACCTCGGGGCACTGGCCGGGATCAAGACGGGCGCCTGGTTTTGACCCTGCTGGGGATGTCGGCGGCGCCGTTCGCGTTCCCTGCCGGTATTGATCCGGCGAGCCTTCTGGCTGCCATGCTTCACGGTCAGTACCCCGGGGCGGCGAGTGGGAGGAGTTCGCCACCGCAGCGTGGGCGTGGGCATCCGCCGCTGCTGCCGCCGCATGATCGTCTCTGCAAATGCGTTGTTCCGGAACTGGCACCCGGGGCGGGGGCGCTGGGGGTGCGTGTGCGTCCACCCTCGCCCTGGCTATGACACCGGGGGACTAACAAAGTGGGGGGCGATCAAGGACCTATGGCCCTGACTTAATCACTGGTAGGGCGCAATCTAGAACACGGGGGGCAATCATGAAGACCAAGCGAACCATCACGATGGCGCTGACGGCGACGGCATTGGCCGCTGGGCTCGGCGTCGCGGCGTGCGGAAGCCAGGCGGCCTCCACCGCGCCGCCGCAAGTCAAGATCGTCCACGTGACGTCACCGCCGAAGGTGACCCATGTCGCCTCACCGGCCGAGCCGGCGCCGACTAAGACCGTCTACGCGACGCCGCCGCCCGCCACTCCGTCCGCCGCCGCTCAGCCAGTTGCACCGGCTGCACCGGCCGCGCCGCCTGCGCAAGTCGTGAACGCCGAGTCGGTCGTCACGCAGTACTACCAGGACATCACCGACCAGAACTACCAGGCCGCGTGGGCGCTGGGCGGCGACAACCTGAACGGCGGCGTTGGCTACAGCCAGTGGGTCGCGGGCTACGCAACTACCGAGGCGATCAGCCTCGGGACGTTCAGCCAGTTCGGCTCCGATCAGGTTCAGGCCTCGCTGTCGGCCCTCCAGACGGACGGCACCACGACTACCTACGAGGGCACCTACACCGTGCTGAACGGCGTCATCGTGTCCGCCAACATCGTGGAGACAAGCTAGGGGGCCAGGGCATGAGCGAACCATCAGTCCCTCGTGGCGGACCAGGCCCGCATCGTCAGCCCTCTGACCGGCAATTCGCCATCCCACGCTGAACAGAACCAACAGGGCCGAGACGGCGGCTCGGCCCGCCAGCCCCCCGGCGAGGCGACCTGGAACGGCTAACGCATCATCCTCCTCGCGAATCCGACTGGGCCGTCAGCCACCAGAACGCGATCGCCGCCCCTCGCATTGCCCTCAGCCCTCTCACATGCCGTCTGAGCAGGAAAAACCCCGGAATGATAGAGTTGTTCTGCTCGGGGGCGGGCTGGATGGGAGGCATCGGGGGGTGCGCTGATCGTGATTCCGATCGCGCGCGGGGGCAAGGGCCCGCTGAGCGTGCTGGCCGGCCACGCCACGTCGGACGAGCGGTACCGGACGCTGTTCGAGACCATGCCGCAGGGGGTCGTCCACTACGACCGCAACGGCACCGTCATCGACGTTAACCCCGCCGCCAGCGAGATCCTGGGCATGGACCTGGCCGCCGTGCCGTCCTGGCCGATTGTCCGGCAAGGCGACACCGTGCGCGAGGACGGCTCGCGGTTCCCGACCGATGAGCTGCCGGTGCCGGTGGCGCTGCGGACCGGCGAGATCGTGGCCGACGTCGTGGTCGGCGTCCGGCACCGGCGGACCGGCGAGCGTCGCTGGGTGAGCGTCACCGCCGTCCCCGACGCGCGCGACGACCGGGGTCGGCCGACCCGGGCCTACGCGATCATGACCGACCTGACCGAGGAACGGCGGACCGAGGCGGCCCTACGGCAGAGCAACGCCCTGCTCGGCCGGCTGAGCGACGCGAACGTCCTCGGCGTCATGGTCGGCGACGAGCACCGGGTCTACGAGGCCAACGACGCCTACCTGGCCATGATCGGCTATAGCCGGGACGACCTGGAGGCCGGGCGCGTGCGCTGGCGCGACATCACGCCGCCGGAATGGGCCGCGGCCGACGCCGAGGCGATCGAGCAACTGCGGCAGACCGGCGCGTGCCAGCTGTTCGAGAAGGAGTACCTGCACCAGGACGGGCGCCGGGTGCCCGTCCTGATCGGGGCGGCGGTGATCGACCGCCGGCCGCTGCGCTGGACGTCTTTCGTCATCGACCTCACCTCCCGCCAGCGCGCCGAGCGGGAACGGGCGGAACTGCTCGCCAGTGCCCACTCCGCTCAGGCCGAGGCCGGTTACGCCCGGGAGCGGCTGTCATTCCTGATGCGAGCCGGGGCGCTGGTGGCCGCCTCCCGGGACCGAGGCGAGCTGCTCGACCAGATCGTCCGGCTGGTCGTCCCCGCCCTGGCCGAGTGCTGCATCGTGTTCCTGCCGACCGCCGACGGGACGCTGGCCCGCGAGCGCGCTCGGCCATATCGACCCGGCCCGGGCGGCTCAGCTGGGCGAAACTGCGTACCCACCGGATCGCCCGGCTGCCCCGCTGCTGACCCGAGCGCGCCTTCACCACCGGGGACCACCCAGCTCTCCCGTGACGCGAGCGACCGAGATGCCCGCCTGGACGAGGGCCGAGCCTGATGCGATGAGCGTCGTGCAGCTGATGCGCCCGCGCAGCGCGATCAGCACGCCGCTGCTGTCCGAACGGGGGCCCGGTCGGCGTGATCTCGCTCTACCGCGAACCTCGGTCGGACCGGCCTTCACCGAGACGGACGTCTCGGTGGTGGAGGAACTCAGCCGCCGGCTGGCGGTAGGGCTGGCCAACACCGACACCTTCACCCGCGAGCACGCGATCGCCGAGACGCTGCAGCGCTCGCTGCTCCCGGACGCGCTGCCGGCCGTCCCCGGGCTCGACCTCGCGGTGCGCTACCTCCCCGCGACCGAGGGGGCCGCCGTCGGCGGCGACTGGTACGACGCGTTCCCCGTCGCCGGCGGCCGGATCGGGCTGGTCATCGGCGACGTGTCCGGCCACAACATCGCCTCGGCCTCGATCATGGGCCAGGTTCGCAGCACGCTCCGCGCGTACGCGATGGACGACCCGGATCCGGCCGCCGCGCTTGAGCGGACCAATGCCGCCATGGTCCGGCTGCTGCCCGACGCGCTTGCCACCGTTGTCTACGCCGTGCTCGACCCGGGCTCCGGCGACCTCGTGTACGCCAACGCCGGGCACCCGCCGCCCATCCTCACCAGCGTCGCCGGCCGGTCAGAATACCTCGACGACGCGCCCGGCACCATGCTCGGCGCCCTCCCCGGCGGCCGGTTCAGCTTCGGCTGGCGGCGGCTTTCCGCCGGGGGCGCGGCTGCTCTGCTACACCGACGGCCTGATCGAGCATCGGGGACGCGACATCGGCGACGGCCTGGCCGCCCTGACGGAAACGCTCAAGGACTGTCGCCGCGGATCGGCCGAGCAAACCTGCGCCACCGTCGAAGCCGCGCTCGTCGGCGCCGCCAGGCAGGATGACGTCTGCCTGCTGGCCGCGCGGCTGACCGGTCGGTAATCCGCCGCCAGGTCCACTTCGTCCACGCCCCGGCTGCCGTGACGTTCCTGGCAGGGGCGTTAATTTACCTCGTTCCAGACCATTGACGTCCCGATGACCGCAGTGCTTCCATTGTGCCCAATGGATGGGCAAGTAGACCATTAAAAACCGCTTTAAGCACCCGATGCGCGCGCGCGCGGGGCTCGACAGAAGGAGGGGCCGTGACGCGAGCCGAGGGACCGCTCACCGTCGAGAAGCTGCGGACGCTGGTGGACGGCGGGCGCGGTCGACACGGTGGTCATCGCGATCACCGACATGCAGGGCAGGCTCCAGGGCAAGCGCTGCGGCGCCCGGTACTTCCTCGACGTCGTGGTCCCGCACGCGGCCGAGGGATGCAACTACCTGCTCGCGGTCGACGTGGACATGAACACCGTCGACGGGTACGCGATGTCGTCGTGGGAGAGCGGCTACGGCGACTTCGTCTTCAAGCCCGACCTGTCCACCCTCCGGCTGATGCCGTGGCACGAGGGCACCGCCCTGGTCCTGTGCGACCTGCAATGGGAGGACGGCCGCCCGGTCGTCGCCTCGCCGCGGCAGATCCTGCTCCGGCAGATCGAGCGGCTGGCCGAGCGCGGGCTCGTCCCCTACGTGGGCACCGAACTAGAGTTCATGCTGTTCAACGACGGCTATCGAGGCCGCCTGGGACCAGGGCTACCGCCGCCTTCAGCCCGCCAACCAGTACAACGTCGACTACTCGCTGATCGGCACCGGGCGGGTCGAGCACCTGCTGCGCCGCATCCGCAACGGCATGACCGGGGCGGGCCTGTACGTGGAGTCGGCCAAGGGCGAGTGCAACCTCGGCCAGCACGAGATCGCCTTCCGCTACGCCGACGCGCTGACCACGTGCGACAACCACAGCATCTACAAGACCGGGCGCGAAGGAGATCGCCCACGCCGAGGGCATGAGCCTGACGTTCATGGCCAAGTACGACGAGCGCGAAGGCAACTCCTGTCACATCCACATCAGCCTGCGCTCACCGGAGGGCGACCCCGTGCTGGCCGGCGACGGACCGCACGGCTTCTCCCCGATGATGGGGCACTTCCTGGCCGGCCTGCTGGCCGCCCAGCGGGAGCTCACGTACTTCTTCGCGCCCAACATCAACTCCTACAAGCGCTTCGTGCCCGGCAGCTTCGCGCCGACCGCCATCGCCTGGGGCGAGGACAACCGCACCTGCGCGTTCCGGGTGGTCGGCCACGGCGAGTCGCTGCGGGTGGAGGACCGGGTCGCGGGCGGCGACGTGAACCCCTACCTGGCCGTCGCCGCGCTGATCGCGGCCGGCCTGCACGGCATCGAGAACGAGCTCCCGCTCGAGCCGATCTTCGTCGGCAACGCCTACGAATCGCGACAAGCCGCGGGTCCCGGCTAACCTGCGCGACGCGGCCGACCTGCTGGCCGGCAGCGAGCTCGCGAAGGCGGCCTTCGGCCCGGAGGTCGTCGAGCACTACCTCAACGCCGCCCGGATCGAACTCGCCGCCTACGACGCCGCCGTCACCGACTGGGAGCGCTTCCGTGGCTTCGAGCGGCTCTGAGCACCCGGCCGGCGGCAGCCGGCGACCGAGCGGCACCGCGGCCGGGCGTCCGGACCCGCCGCCCGCTGATCGGCCTGACGACGTACCGGGAACGGGCCGCAACCGGCGTCTGGGACACCGAGTTCGCGCTGCTGCACAACGCCTACGTCGAAGCCGTGGCGCGGGCGGGCGGGGTCCCGGTGCTGCTGCCGCCGCAGGAACACGGCGCCGACGAGGCGATCGAGCGGCGTGGACGCCCTGCTGCTGACCGGCGGGTCGGACGTCGACCCGGAGCGCTACCAGCAGCCGACCGCACGCCGGCACCACGGTCGTCCGACCGTGGCGCGACGACTGGGAACTGCGCCTGCTTGCCGCGCGCGCTGGCGGCCGACCTGCCCGTGCTCGGCGTCTGCCGGGGCGCGCAGCTGCTCAACGTCGCCCTCGGCGGCACGCTTGACCAGCACATCCCCGACTCCGTCGGCCACCAGCGGCACTGCCCGGCCCCCGGTGTCTTCGGTGCGACCCGGGTGACCCTCAGCCCCGGCAGCGTCCTGGCCGGAGTGCTCGGCCCGACCGCCACCGTCGCCTGCTACCACCATCAGGCCATCGACAAGGTGGCGCCGGAGCTCGACGGCGGCCGGCTGGTCAGATGACGACATCGTCGAGGCGGTCGAGCTGCCCGGTCGCCGCTTCGCCCTCGGCGTGCAGTGGCACCCCGAGCAGGACGGCGGCGACCTGCGGCTGTTCGAGGCGCTGGTGGCGGCGGCCGTGGTCAGGAAGTCCGAACAGAACCAGGGAGCAAGCTTTGCCCGTCCATGACGTGATCAACCCGGCGACCGAGGAGGTCGTGCAGCGCGTCGCGCTCGCCGACGCCGACCAGGCGGATGCCGCGATCGCCCGCGCCGCGGCCGCCCAGCGAGACCTGGCGCGAGGTCGCCCCGGCCGACCGCGCGCGGCTGCTGCGGCGCTTCAGCGAGGCGGTGGACGGCGACCTCGAGAACCTGGCGCGACTTGAGGTGGCCAACTCCGGCCACACGATCGGCAACGCCCGGTGGGAAGCCGGCAACGTCCGTGACGTGCTGAACTACTACGCCGCCGCCCCGGAGCGGCTGTTCGGCCGGCAGATCCCGGTCGCGGGCGGGGTCGACGTCACGTTCAAGGAGCCGCTCGGCGTGGTCGGCGTGATCGTGCCGTGGAACTTCCCGATGCCGATCGCCGGGTGGGGCTTCGCGCCGGCCCTGGCGGCCGGGAACTCGGTCGTGCTCAAGCCCGCCGAGCTGACGCCGCTGACCGCGATCCGGCTGGGCGAGCTGGCGCTGCAGGCCGGGCTGCCCGAGCACGTCTTCCAGGTCATCCCGGGCAAGGGATCGGTCGTCGGCGAGCGTTTCGTCGCCCACCCGGCGGTGCGCAAGGTGGTGTTCACCGGATCCACCGGCGTCGGGAAGCATCTCATGGCCGGCTGCGCCGCGCAGGTCAAGCGGGTGACGCTGGAACTCGGCGGCAAGAGCGCGAACATCGTCTTCGCCGACTCCGATCTTGAGCAGGCGGCCGCCACCGCGCCGTCCGGCGTGTTCGACAACGCGGGCCAGGACTGCTGCGCCCGGTCGCGGATCCTGGTCCAGCGCAGCGTATTCGACCGCTTCATGGAACTGCTCGAACCCGCGGTCAAGGGCGTGCGGGTCGGCGACCCCGGCGACGAGGCGACCGAGATGGGCCCGCTGATCTCGGCCGGGCAGCGGGAGACGGTCGCGTCCTACGTACCCGACGACGCGCCGGTCGCGTTCCGCGGCGACTGCCCGGACGGGCCCGGCTACTGGTACCCGCCGACCGTCCTGGCGCCGGTGCAGGTCGGCTCGCGGCAGTGGCGCGAGGAGATCTTCGGCCCGGTCGTCGCGGTGGTGCCGTTCGAGGACGAGGCCGACGCGATCCGGCTGGCCAACGACTCCGAGTACGGCCTGTCCGGCTCGATCTGGACCCGCGACGTCGGGCGCGCGTTCCGCGTCGCGCGGGCGGTGGAGAGCGGCAACCTGTCCGTCAACTCGCACTCGTCGGTGCGCTACAGCACGCCGTTCGGCGGCTTCAAGCAGTCCGGCCTCGGCCGGGAGCTCGGTCCGGACGCGGTCGACGCGTTCACCGAGACCAAGAACCTTTTCATCGCGACCGACAGCTAGTCGACCGACAGCCAGGCAATCGACCGCCGACGGCCGACCGACATCAGAAAGAGGCAGCACACATGGGCAACAGTCGGCAACCGCCTGCAGGACCGGGTGGCCGTGGTCACCGGGGGCGCGAGCGGCATCGGCCTGGCCGCCGCGCGGCGGCTGGCCGACGAGGGCGCCAAGGTCGTCGTCGGCGACCTCGACCCGGTGGCGGGCAAGGCCGCCGCCGACGAGGTCGGCGGGCTGTTCGTGTCCGCCGACGTCACCAGCGAGGCCGACGTCGAGAACCTGTTCCTGGCGGCGTTCGAGGCCTACGGCTCGGTCGACGTCGCCTTCAACAACGCGGGCATCTCCCCGTCCGACGACGACTCCATCCTGGTCACCGGCGTCGATGCCTGGCGGCGGGTGCAGGAGGTCAACGTCACCTCCGTCTACTACTGCTGCAAGCACGCCATCCCCTACATGCAGCGCCAGGGCAAGGGCTCGATCATCAACACCGCGTCCTTCGTCGCGCTGATGGGCGCGGCCACCTCGCAGATCTCCTACACCGCGAGCAAGGGCGCCGTGCTGGCGATGTCCCGCGAGCTGGGCGTGCAGTTCGCCCGGGAGGGCATCCGGGTCAACGCGCTCTGCCCCGGGCCGGTCGACACCCCGCTGCTGCGGGAGCTGTTCGCCAAGGACCCCGAGCGAGCGCAGCGGCGACTGGTGCACATCCCGATGGGCCGGTTCGCCCGGCCGGAGGAGATCGCCGCCGCCGTCGCCTTCCTGGCCAGCGACGACTCGTCGTTCATGACCGCCGCCACGTTCCTCGTCGACGGCGGTATCTCCGGTGCTTACGTCACCCCCCAGTAAAAATCTCACCGAAAGAGGATGGTCATGATCGAAGACGACGGGGTCGGGGCGCTGGCCCCGGCCCTGCAACCTACCGACGACGAGAGACGGCTGCACGAGCTGGGTTACGCCCAGGAGCTGCGCCGGCATATGTCCGGGTTCAGTAACTTCGCCGTCTCGTTCACGATCATCTCGATCCTGTCGGGGTGCCTGACGCTGTACGGGACGGGGATGACGGACGGCGGGCCGGTGATCATCACCTGGGGGTGGCCGTTCGTCGGGGTGATGACGCTGTTCGTGGGCCTGTCGATGGCGGAGGTGTGCTCGAGCTTCCCGACGGCGGGGGGGTTGTACTACTGGTCGGCGAAGCTGGCGCCGCGCAACCCGGCGGCGTGGAGCTGGTTCACGGGGTGGTTCAACTTCCTCGGGCAGGTCGCGGTGACGGCGGGGATCGACTTCGGGGCGGCGTTCTTCCTGAACGCGCTGCTGGACCTGGAGTGGAACTTCAGCACGACGGCGCACTGGCACACGATCGTCTTGTTCGCGGCGATCTTGGTGCTGCACGGGGTGCTGAACCAGTTCGGGGTCACGCTGGTGGCGCTGCTGAACAACGTGAGCGTGTGGTGGCACATCCTCGGGGTGCTGGTCATCGTGGGGGTGCTGGCGTTCGCGCCGGGCCATCACCAGTCCGCGTCGTATGTGTTCGGCCACTTCGCGAACGGCAGCGGGTGGGGGTCGAAGGTCTACGTGCTGATGCTGGGGCTGCTGCTGGCGCAGTACACGTTCACCGGCTACGACGCGTCGGCGCACATGACGGAGGAGACCCGGGACGCGGCGGTGGCGGGGCCGCGGGGGATCGTGACGTCGATCGTGGTGTCGCTGTTCGCGGGGTGGCTGCTGCTGATCGGGATCACGTTCGCGATCCAGAACTACACCAGCGAGGTCGGGGCGACGGTGCCGCCGGCGCAGATCTTCATCGACGCGATCGGGGGGACCGGCGCGAGGCTGCTGCTGCTGATCGTGATCGTGGCGCAGCTGTTTTGCGGGATGTCGTCGGTGACGGCGAACTCGCGGATGATCTACGCGTTCTCCCGCGACGGGGCGGTGCCGGGCAGCGCGATCTGGCATCACATCAACCCGAAGACGCGGACGCCGACCAACGCGATCTGGCTCGCGGCCGGCGGCGCGCTGATCCTGGGGCTGCCGTACCTGTGGAACAGCACCGCCTACGCGGCGGTGACCTCGATCGCGGTGATCGGCCTGTACGTGGCGTACGTGCTGCCGACGTTCCTGCGGCTGCGGCTCGGCTCGAGCTTCCAGCGCGGCCCGTGGCACCTGGGCCGCTGGTCGCGGCCGATCGGGATCATCGCCTGCGTCTGGGTCGTGTTCATCACGGTGCTGTTCATGCTCCCGACCGTCAACCCGATCAACTTCGACAACTTCAACTACACCGTGTTCGCGGTGGTCGCCGTGATCGGCTTCGCCGGCATCTACTGGCTCGTCTCCGCCCGCCGCTGGTTCACCGGCCCCCGGGTCCAGGGCTCGGCCGCGGAACTGCAGGCGATCGAGGAGGAGCTCGGGAGCATCTGACGGAAGCAGGCAGTATCCTGCCTGCGCAGCCGCGTCGGCCCCGGCGGCGATCCCTGCTGCCGCCTGGGCCCGGCGCGCAAGCGCCTGCCCGACCCCAACTCAAGGCGATGGAGGCTGAGATGGCGGTCAGTGTTTTCGATCTGTTCTCAATCGGCATCGGCCCGTCGAGCTCGCACACGGTCGGCCCGATGCGGGCCGCGCAGATGTTCGCCAAGCGGCTCGAGCGCGAGGGCCTGCTGCCCGCGGTGGTGCGGGTCCAGGCCGAGCTGTTCGGCTCGCTCGGCGCCACCGGACACGGGCACGGCAGCCCCAAGGCGGTGCTGCTGGGCCTGGAAGGCCACCGGCCGGCCGACGTCGACGTCCGCCGGGTGGAGCCGGACCTGGCCCGCATCCGTGACAGCGGCCGCCTGTGGCTACTCGGCGCGGAGCACGGCGAGACCTACGCGATCGGGTTCCACGAGGACCGAGACCTGGTGCTGCACCGGCGCAAGGCACTGCCGTACCACCCGAACGGCCTGCAGCTGTCCGCCTTCGGCGCGGACGGCGCGCCGCTGGCGGCCAAGACGTACTACTCGGTCGGCGGCGGGTTCGTGGTCGACGACGACGCGGTCGGCGCCGACCGGGTAAAGCCGGACGACACCGTGCTGAAGTACCCGTTCCGGACCGGGGCCGAGCTGCTGCGGCTGACCGAGGTCACCGGCCGCTCGGTGTCCGGGCTGATGCTGGAGAACGAGCTCGCCTGGCGGGACGAGGCCGAGGTGCGGGCGAAGCTGCTCGAGATCTGGCAGGTGATGCGCGAGTGCGTGGCGGCCGGCATCGCGACCGAGGGCGTGCTGCCGGGCGGGCTCAAGGTCAGGCGCCGGGCCCCGGCCCTGGCCCGCGCGCTGCGGGCCGAGGGCAGCCGGGAACTGCACGCGGGCGAGTGGCTGACACTGTGGGCGATGGCGGTCAACGAGGAGAACGCGGCGGGCGGACGGGTGGTGACCGCCCCCACTAACGGGGCGGCCGGCATCATCCCGGCCGTGCTGCACTACTTCGTCGAGTTCGTGCCCGGGGCCGATGACGACGGGGTCGTCCGGTTCCTGCTCGCCGCGGGCGCGGTCGGGATGCTGTTCAAGGAGAACGCCTCGATCTCGGGCGCGGAGGTGGGCTGCCAGGGGGAGGTCGGCTCCGCCTGCTCGATGGCGGCGGCGGGCCTGGCCGAGGTGATGGGCGGCAGCCCGCAGCAGGCGGAGAACGCGGCCGAAATCGGGATGGAGCACAACCTGGGCCTGACCTGCGACCCGGTCGGCGGGCTGGTGCAGATCCCGTGCATCGAGCGGAACGGCATGGGCGCGGTCAAGGCGGTCACGGCCGCGCGCATGGCGCTGCGCGGTGACGGCAGGCACCACGTTTCCCTCGACAAGGTCATCAAGACCATGAAGGAGACCGGGCGTGACATGTCGGTGAAGTACAAGGAGACCGCCCGTGGCGGACTCGCGGTGAACGTCGTCGAGTGCTGACCGCGCCGGGCGGCCTAGGCGAGGTTTCCGGATGGCAGTAATGTCAGAGGGCAGACGTTAGGTAATGGGAGCGTCCACGCGGCGGGGGAGCGCGCGGAGGGTCCCCGAGGAGGGCAGCGTGGCCGCCAGTCGCGAGGTGCCGATGTCGCCCGCTCCGGCCGGAAGCGTCGATGACCTGCTGTTCCGCCCGGTCCGAGCCGGGAACGCGTTCGAAGAGACGGTGGAGCGGCTGCTGCAGACGATCCGCCTCGGCGTGGTCGGCCCCGGCGGGCGGCTGCCGACCGAACGGGAGATGGCCGCGCGGTTCAAGGTCAGCCGGGAGACGGTTCGCGAGGCGATCGGCGCGCTGAAGCAGTCCGGCTACGTCGAATCGCACCGCGGCCGCTACGGCGGGACGTTCGTGACCAGGGCTCTCCCGCGCTCGCGGCGCCGGAACGTGAAACAGCTCGCCCAGGAGATGGGCAGCGGGCTCGACGACGCCCTCACCATGCGCTACGTGCTCGAGGTGGGCGCGGCCGAGGCGGCCGCCCGGCGCACGCTGACCGATCAGGACCGGCGGCACCTGCAGCAGCGTCTGAAGGAGGCCACCGATGCCAGCCTCACCGACTTCCGCCGCCACGACACCCTGCTGCACCTCGGCATCGCCGAGGCCGTCGGCTCCCCCTCGCTGACCACCGCGGTGGCCGAGGTGCGGGGCCGCCTCAACGAGCTCCTCGAGGCGATCCCGCTGCTGGCCCGCAACATCCAGCACTCCAAGGAGCAGCACGCCGAGATCGTCTCCGCGATCCTCGCGGGCGACGCCGATTGCGCCCGCCGGGCGATGGCCGAGCACGTGTCCGGCACCGCCTCGCTGCTGCGCGGTTTCCTCGAGTAACCCTCGGCCGACTGTGATCCCTGACGGGGTCGAAACGGCCCCGACGCCGTCGACGCCACCGCCGACCGGGCCGTCGCCTCCGCCCGCGCGCTCTTCGCCGGCCGCCGGGCACTGAATGCCCCGGTCTAGCAACAGTCGCCCGGCGCTGCTATGAAAGGCCCGCGGCCGGGTAGTGGCGGCTGTCGTGGCGAAGGCATTCGGGTATCTCATTGTCGGTCTGCGGTTCCCCATCATCCTGGCCTGGGCGGCGGCGGTGGTCGCGGCGGTCCTGCTGCTGCCGCCGTTGCCGACCTCGGGCGGCCTGTCTGACCTCATCCCGGCCGGATCCCCGGCCGCGCAGGCGGACGCCACCGCCGCCAGGTTGTTCGGCTATCCGCTGGAAGCGGGCATCGCCATCGTCCAGCGCGACCCACGCGGCCTGCCGCCATCGGCGGTGAACTCCGCGGCGCGGGCGGCGCAGGCCTACGACGGCCACGCCAGCATCCCCGGCCTGCTCGCCGTCGTCCCGATACCGAACGGGGCGGGACTTCCGGCCGCGATCGGCGTCTCGCCGGCCAGCGCGGCCGCCCTGCTCGCGCGGGTCCGCGGGCACACGTCGACGATCGTCACCTTCCTTGAGTTCAGCCCCGACTCGACGATGCAGCAGCAGGTAACGGACGCCGGGACGTACGCGCACCGCTACCTGACCGACGTCGTCGGCGTGACCGGGCCGGTCGCCGCCCAGTACGAGCAGGGGCTGATCATCAATCGCGACCTCGACTGGGTGGAGCTGTTCACCATCCTCGCGATCGCGGTGATCGTCGGGGTCAGGCTCCGGTCTCTGCTGGCCCCGCTGGCCGCGCTCTTGTGCGCGGGGACCGCCTACGAGATCGCGATCCGCGTGGTGATGTGGGGCGCCCAGCGGACCGGCATCGCGCTGCCGCAGGAGGCGGACCCCGTCCTGGTGGTGCTGCTGCTCGGCGTCACCACCGACTACTGCGTGTTCTTCCTCTCCGGAATGCGCAGCCGGCTGGCCGAGGGCGCGGACCGCCTGCAGGCCGTGCGCGACTCGACCGCCGAGTCGGCTCCGATCGTGCTCGCGGCCGGGCTGATCGTCGCCGCCGGCACCGGGGCGCTGCTGGTGGCCCGCGGCGGCCTGCTGCGCGCCTTCGGCCCGGGGCTCGCGGCGACCGTGCTGGTGTCCATGGTGGTGTCGCTGACGCTGATGCCGGCCCTGCTCGGCCTGCTCAGCGGCTTGATCTTCCGGCACGTCGCCCCGGGCAGGCCGGCCGCCGCCGGGACCCCGCTGGCCCGGTTCGCCACCGCCCGGCCGGTGGCGCTGCTGGTGGTCGTGGCCTGCGTCGCGGGACTCGGGGCGGCCGCCTGGGCCGCCAGCGGACTGGGCCTCGGCTCGCCGCTGATCGGCGAGATGCCGCCGGAGTCGACGGTCGTCCAGGCCAGCGCCGCCGCCTCGGCCGGCTTCGCGCCCGGCATACTCGCGCCGACCGAGGTGCTGGCCGTCGGGCCCGGGGCAGGAACGCAGGTGACGGCGGACCGCCGCCTGGCCGAGGCGCTCCGCCACCAGCCCGGCGTGGCCGACGTGGTCGGGCCGTCGGTTCTCGCCGGTTCCGTCGCCGGAGCGTCATCCCAGAATCCGATGATCGCCAAGGGCGGGGGAGCGGTCCGCTTCGCGCTGGTCTACGACACCGACCCGCTCAACGCCACCGCGATCGGGCAGGTCCGGACGCTGACCGCGCGGCTGCCCGCACTCGGCCGGGCGGCTGGCCTGCGCGGCGTTCAGTACCAGGTCGGCGGGCAGACCGCCCTGACCGGCGACGCGATCAACGCGACCGCGTCCGATCTGTGGCGGGTCGGGCTGACGATCGTCGCGGTGACGCTGCTGCTCCTCTTCCTGTTCCTGCGGTCGCTCCTCGCTCCGGTCTACCTGCTGGCCGCCAGCCTGCTGGCGGTGCTGGCCACGCTCGGGCTGACCGTGGTCATCTGCGACGCGCTGTTCGGATCGGCCGACCTGGTGTTCTTCGTGCCGTTCGCGGCCGGGGTGCTGCTGGTATCGCTCGGGTCGGACTACAACGTCTTCGTCGTCGGCCGCATCTGGGAGGAAGCGCGGACGCGCCCGGCCAGGGACGCGGTCGCCGTCGCCGCCCCGCGCGCCTCCCGCGCGATCACCACCGCCGGGATCGCGCTGGCGGCCAGCTTCGGCCTGCTCGCGCTGATCCCGCTGGAGCAGTTCCGGCAATTGGCGGTCTTCATGGCCGTCGGCGTCGTCCTGGACACCGTCGTCGTCCGGTCACTGCTGGTGCCGAGCCTGGTCGCCCTGACCGGCCGGGCCGGGATGTGGCCGCGCCACCAGCAGGCGACCGATTCCGCCCCGCCCGTACCGGAGCTAGAGGACGCCAGCCCCTGACCCGAGGGCCAGTGCCGGCCCGGAGTCACCCGAGGTCCGTTCGGGATAATGATTTTGATCTGATCCGATCTGGCGGTCGGCTCTGCGGGCGATAAAGCCTGCGCTCGGTATATTTGCTGACATCACAATGACCGCCGACAGTGAAGGCGAGGAGCTGGTGGAATCCGCGGCCCCCGGGGTCAGGCCGATCGAGTCACGGTCGGTCGCCGACCAGGTCATGCTGGAGCTGCGGCGGTCGATCCTGGACGGGACGCTCGAGCCCGGGCGGGAGTTCTCTCTCCGCGAGCTGGCCGAGATGCTCCGGGTCAGCATCATCCCGGTCCGCGAGGCGCTGCGCAGCCTCGAGAATCAGGGCCTGGTTCAGATGCGCCCGGGCCGCAGCGCCGCCGTCGCCCCGCTCGACCTGGGCGAGCTCCAGTCCATCTACCGGCTGCGCCGCCGTCTCGAGCCGGAGATCGCGCAGCGCTCATGCCGCCTGATCTCCGACGGCGAGCTCGCCCGGCTGGACAAGCAGGCGACCGAGTTCGGGGCCGAGCAGCTGACGATGAACCAGATCTACGAGGCGCACCACGAGTTCCACCTCGCGCTGCTGGCGCCGGCCGCGACGGGCTGGGACCTGCGCATCCTGTCGACCCTGTGGCGGGCGTCCGAGCGCTACATCCGCATCGGCTGGGGCAGGCTCGACCCCGACCCGAACGAGCACCGCCGGCGCGAGGCGCACCACCTCGAGCTGGTGGCGGCGTTCCGGCAGCGCGATCCCGAGGTCGCCGCGAGCGCGGTGGACCGGCACCTGTCCCGCAACGAGGAGACCGCGCTGCTCGCCCTGGCCGCGCCCGGCCCCGGGCCCGGGCGGGCCGGCTAGCGGGCCGGGTTCTGGCTCGCCCACAGGGCGCACTCGGCCGCGAACGCGAGCTGCCGCAGGTGCAGGGCGTGCCCGAGGATATGATGGTCGATGCTGTGGCCGGTGGACCGGGCGATGCCGGCGTCGACGAACGGCGCCGCCGTCAGCAGCTTGGCGAACTGCCCGACGTTGGCCGGGGTGCTGTCCCACAGCGCGTCGAACTCGGCCAGCGCGTTGTGCACCGGCACGGTCAGCCGCGGCGCCAGCCCGGGCAGGTGGTCATCCGGCCACTGCGGCGCCTGCACCAGTTCGCGCACCGGGACCGGCGCGTAGGACGCGTGCGCGGCCTCGACCCCCGCCGCCGTGCGGGTGAACTCCGGCCCGAACATGACCTGGTCGCGCTGGTCGTAGGGCAGGTCGACGGTGGCGTCTGGCGGCAGCGACGCCAGCGCGCCCGCCGCCCCGCCGCGCCGGATGACCGCGCCCATGCCGGTGACCGACGCCCCGATGAGGCGGAAATCCGGCTCCCCGGCCGCGATCATGAGGGCGATCATGCCGCCGATCGAGTGGCCGACCAGGAACACGCTGTCCGCGCCGGCCTCCCGGGCGGCCTGCCCGATCACGTCCGCCAGCAGCCGGGCGTGCAGGTCGAAGGTGTTGTCGGCCGGCTCCGGGGTGAAGCTGTCGCCGTAGCCGGGCCGGTCGAAGCTGACGACCGGGTAGCCGCCCGCCGCGGCGAGGTCCATGAACGTGCCGGCGTCGGAGCCGGCCACGTCGAAGTAGCGCGCGTTGTAGGTGCCGCCGTGCAGCGCGGCGATCAGCGGTTTGCCTGCGGCGGATTCGGGTCCGGCCGCCAGTCCGGCGATGGCCTTGCCGTCCACCTCGAACGCGACGGTGCGTCGTGGCTGCGTCATCTGTGACTCCTCGATCCCTCGGGCCTTGGCCGCCACCCTAACTGCGATATGTGATAACACGCAAGAGGACCAGACCCGGGACCCCCCCTACGCGGAAATGACGGTGTCGCTGTCGCCGGACAGCAGCAACTGCGGGATCTGCCCGAAGGCGTACTCGGTTTCGGCGGCGTCGGGGACACGGGTGAAGGTCCACACGACGTCGAAGCGGTGCTTCGGCCACGCCGAGGGGATGACCGTTCCCGTGACGACCGGCAGGGCCGAGGCGATCATCGGGATGTGGTGGTGCTCCCAGCAGATCAGCACGACGCCGGAGTGGTCGTTCACGACGCTGGCGGCGAGCTGGGGCTCCTGGCCCACGGCGAAGTCCGAGTCGATCGTGATCCCGAGGCGGCTGCCGAGGCCCTCCATGGTCTGGTACGTCCGGTGCCCGGCGTTCTTGCCGGGGCCGCCGTGAATCGGCGAGAGCAGGACGGTGGGGGTTTGCAATCCGGATTTCGCTCCCCCCAGGGCAGGATCGAAGAGGGCGACGAGTCCGCCCGCGCGCTGCCATCCCCTGGGCACCAGGGAATGCGGGCTCTGCTTGCCCTCGAGGTCAACTCCGAATGGGGCATCCGGGGGCTTCCGGTGGTGGGATGGCTCCGGATCAGCCGGTTTCTCGCCGTGCCGGATGATGTAGATCGCCTCCGGCGGGGCGGCGGGGCTCTTCTTTGCGTGCTGATTCATTAATCTCCCCCTTAAGCGATTATTAGGCGTCCACGGGGCTGAGCGCGTCAGTCGGCCAGGTTGAAGCCGGGCAGGGACGGCCATCGGACCGAGACCACCACCGAGGCCTCCTCGGCCTCCCAGGTGTGGTTCACGCCGTGGAACACGATGTAGTCGCCCTGCTCGGCCAGCACCACCGAGCGGTCCGGCAGGTCGATCCGGAACCGCCCGCTGACCAGCACGGACAGCATCGAGCGGGGGTCGCCGGTGACCCACCCGGGCCGTCTTTCGCCCGCCGGGTGGACGCCCCACTTGATCTCCACGTCGTCGCTGTGGCGGGGGTCGCCCGCGGGCATGAAGTGCCCCAGCAGCCAGCCGCGGGCGGCGGGGCCGGCCGCCGCGTTCCCCACATAGATCTCCTGCGCCACGGCCGACGACCGTAGCACGCCAGCCGTCAGCCGAACGACCGGTGGAGCGAGAACACGCGCCTCTCCCGCCCGATCGCCGACCCGACGATCCGCTTCCGCCACGGCGTCGAGATCGCCGCCTTGTACTCCGGCGTGTCGAACGCCGCGACCGAGTCGATCTCGTGCAGCGACAGATACCGGGGCCCGTCGCCGGACGCCAGCCGGTACCGCCGCGACCGCCGCCAGCCCGGCACCGCCAGCAGCATCGGGATGTGCTCCTCGACGTACCACGCCTCCATGTCCGCCACGTCGGACGACGGCACCGACATCGAGACCGCCATCAGCGCCGGCGGCGCCTCCCCGGTGTCGCCCGAGTCGCTGATCGGCGCGTAAAGCCGCCGGTCGATCGTCGCCGTCGACATGATCGACTTCTCCCGGGCGGACGCGTTCTCCCCCACCGCCTTGTATGCGGGCTGGTCCAGCGTCCCCGGCGCGACCTCGTAGGTCGCCAGCCATTCCGGCGTGAGCGCGTCCGTCGCCCGGAACCGCGCCACCGAACCGAACCCTGGTAGCGCCAGCCGGGCCGGGACGTGCTCGTTGTCGTACCAGTCGGTGAACTCGTCCAGCGGAACGGGGCCGGGGGAGGAGTACACGAAGAGCAGATCGTCAGCCATGGCAAAAGCGTAAGCCCGGCCGCCGCGACGTTGTCACACGTCGCGGCGACCGGGCTCGAAGGCCGACTAACCCGCGGCTAGCCCTGACCGGTCAGACCGCAGCTCAGACCGCGGCCATCGGGTCGATGCCCTCCATGTCCTCCCGCTTGATCCGGATCATCACCAGCGCGATGACCACCGCCAGCAGCGAGATCCCGGCCGACACCAGGTACCCCTTGCTGAACCCGAAGGCCAGCGCGTGGTTGCTGATCGCCGTCGCCGCAGTCGTCGACAGGTGCGCCCCGTGCGTGGCGGCGACGGCCGACTTCGTGCTCGACGCCACCGCCGACCAGGCCACCGTGCCCAAGATCGCCAGGCCGATCGACCCGCCGACCTGCTGCCCGGTGTTCAGCAGCGACGACGCCACCCCGGTGTCCTTGTTCGGCACCTTCGCCAGCGCCACCAGCGACAGCGGCACGAACGTCAGCCCCATGCCGAGGCCGGTCAGCATCATCGGCCCGAGCAGGCCGCCGGCGTAGCGTGCTCTGCTCGGTCAGACGTGACAGCCAGAACATGCCGCCCGCCGCCAGCAGCGGTCCGAAGGTGATCAGCGGGCGTGCGCCGATCCGCGCGACCAGCTGCGAGGAGAGCGCCGCCCCGACCACGATCAAGCCCACCATCGGCAGGTACGCGATCCCCGAGCGGACCGGGGAGTAGTGCCAGACCTCCTGCACGAAGATCGTCATGAAGAAGAACATGCCGAAGATCGCGGTGCCGATGCACAGGCTGATCAGGTAGGCCGCGGTCCGGTCGCGGGACTTCAGCACCCGCGGCGGCACCAGCGCGTGCCGCGACCGTGCCTCGATGAACGCGAACGTGCCGAGCAGCACCACCGCCGCCACCAGCGACACGATGACCTTGGTGCTGCCCCAGTGCCCGATCGCCTGGCCGTTGCTGAACGTGGTCGCCGCCTCGGACAGCCCGTACACCAGGGCGCCCAGGCCGAGCGAGCCGGTGATCGCGCCGGGCAGGTCGAACTTGCCGTGCACCCGGTCCGACTCGCCGATGACCCGGGGAGCGAGCAGCACCAGGATCAGGCCGATCGGCACGTTGACGAAGAACACCCAGCGCCAGTCGAGGTAGCTCGTGAGCAGCCCGCCGGCGATCAGCCCGATCGCCGCGCCGGAGATCGACACGCCCGCGTACACGCCCATCGCCCGGTTCCGCTCCTTGCCCTCGGGGAAGGTGACGGCGATCAGCGACAGCGAGGCGGGCGCGGCCAGCGCGCCGCCGATGCCCTGGATGACGCGGGCGGTGAGCAGCCACGCCTGGTCCTGGGCGAAGCCGCCGGCCAGCGAGGCGATCGCGAACAGGGCGATGCCGGCGATGAAGATCCGGCGTCGCCCGAGCAGGTCGCCCATCCGCCCGCCGAGCAGCAGCAGGCCGCCGAAGGCGAGCGTGTAGGCGTTGACGACCCATTCCAGGTTCGTCCCGGAGAAGTGCAGCGCGTTCTGGATATGCGGCAGCGCGACGTTGACGATGGTCGCGTCGAGCACGACCATCAGCTGAGCGGCCGCGATGACCACGAGCGCGAGCCCGAGCCGCCGCGGCGCCGCCGCCTGCCCGCCCGATGCCGCGCTGGCTGCCCCGCCGCCGACCGCGACGGGAGCGCTCCCCGTCTGGCCTGTGGTTGGTGACACTGTGGTTCCCCTTACCTGATTTTGGGCGCGTTTCACCCACGGAGTTACTGCGGCTTTTTTTAAAGTCTTGTGAAAATCTTCAAATCTGTATCGAACGGTCGCGTGGCTCCGCGTCATCCGCCCGAGTCTCGGCACCGAGGCAGACGCCCGAGGGGGCGCCGTCAAGCGCCTTCTTCAGCAGCGTCAGGAAGCAACTCCGCTCGCCGTCGTCGAGCGCATAGCTCCACGGCATCTTCGCCGCGAGTTCCCGCATCAGCCGCTCCTTCGCGGCGATGCCCTCCTCGGTGAGCACCAGGTTCTTCACCCGCCGGTCGCGCTGGCTCGGCTCGCGCCTCGCGAACCCGCGCCGCTCGAGGGTGTCGGCGACGCTCGTGATGAACGACGCGTCGCACCCCATGTGCTGCGCGAGCTCCTTCATGGAGAGCACGCCTTCCAGCTTGAACATGGCCAGCAGATCGTGCGGAGCGATGTCGAACTCCGACGCGATCCCCTGGGCCACCCCCCCGACCAGCTTGACCAGCCCGGTGAGCGCGTCCAGGATGTCGCGGTTGACGGCGGACGCGTCCGCCCCCGTGTCACCCGACCCCTGCACTCTCATGCTCATGACT
This sequence comes from uncultured Actinomycetota bacterium, assembly GCA_963836195.1. GTDB lineage: Bacteria > Actinomycetota > Actinomycetes > Streptosporangiales > Streptosporangiaceae > Trebonia. The sequence goes on from CAWIIX010000017.1 coordinate 260,826, forward strand.
AGCTAAACAGTTGAGCTACTCAAGCAATTCCGGCCTCCGCCAACTTTTCTGATGTTTTTCTCGGCCCTCGTATCTAGGACGCCCTTGGCCTCCTAGATGTGACGTCCCGTCCCCCGCGTTCTCATCGTTCAACCCGCCGAAACCGGGCTCGGACGGGACCGACATGCCGATATTTGCCCTGGTCTGCGCTCTAGACTTCCGATGAACACGGGGTTTCATGCCAACCGGAGCCCTGGTCGGGGCGTCCTAACCGATGTGACCGACACCTCATTGAGACCTTCCGTGAAGCGCCGTGCCTTCCTCGGCGCGGCCGCCGGCGGCGTCGCCGCGATCGCCGTGGGCCCGGCCGTCGCCGAGGCCGCCGTCCCCAGCCCCCGCAGCCCGATCACGACCGCCGCGCGCCGGTCGATCGGCATCGGCGCCCGGTCGGCCGGCCCCACCGCCGCCGACTGGGCCGCTCTCGCCCACGACCTGAAGGGCACGCTCGTCCGCCCGGGCGACCGCAGCTACCCGGTCGACAGCTACCTGTTCGACCCGAGGTTCGACGGGATCCACCCGGCCGGGATCGCGTACGTGGACAACGCGCACGACATCGCGACCTGCCTCGCCTTCGTCCGCAAGTTCGGCGTCAAGTTCGCGGCCCGCTCCGGCGGGCACAGCTACGCCGGCTACTCGTCAAGCACCGGCCTGATCATCGACGTCGAGAACCTCAAGGGCGTCCAAATCTCGGGCACGACCGCGAGCGTCGGCGCGGGCACCCGGCTGATCGACTTCTACAGCGAGCTCGCGGCCAAGGGCCGGGCCATCCCCGGCGGCTCCTGCCCGACCGTCGGCATCGCCGGCCTGGTGCTCGGCGGCGGGGTCGGCGTGGTCGGCCGGGCGTACGGGCTGACCTCCGACAAGCTGGCGTCGCTGAACATCGTCACCGCCAACGGCCAGGCGCTGACCGCCAGCCCGAGTACGCACTCGGACCTCTACTGGGCCTGCCGCGGCGGGGGCGGCGGCAACTTCGGCATCGCCACCTACTTCCAGTTCGACACCGTGCCCGCCCCGTCGCCGGTGCTGTTCTTCCTCTCCTGGCCGTGGTCGAAGGCGGCCAAGGTCATCGCCGCGTGGCAGTCCTGGGCCCCGAACGCGCCCGACGCGCTCTGGTCGAACCTGCACCTGGCGGCCGCGCCCGGCGGGCGCACGCCCACCATCCAGGTCGGCGGCTGCTACCTGGGCAGCATCACCGGCGCGCACAACCTGATCGAGCAGCTGTACGCCAAGGTCGGCTCGAACGCCACCGGCTACAACCTCAACGTGTACTCCTACCTGAACGCGATGCTGCTTGAGGCCGGGCTGCCGCACGATCGGCCTGCAGGGCTGCCACCTGCCCTGGTACCAGAGCGGCGGCAAGCTGAACCGGCAGCCCCAGTTCGCCAAGTCGGCCTACTTCTCCCGGCCGCTGTCAAGCGCCGGGATCGCCACCCTGCTGCGCGGCGTCACCAGCCTGCAGTCGGTCCGCGGCGCGGCGGGCGGAGTCGGGGGAGTGGCGTTCGACGCCATGGGCGGCGCGATCAACCGGGTCTCGCCCACCGCGACCGCCTTCGTGCACAGGAACGCCCTGTTCGGCGCCCAGTACACGACCGACTGGACCAACGGCGCGGCGGCGGCCGGCATCAACAACCAGCACGCCTGGCTCCGCTCGTTCTGGGCCTCCATGCAGCCCTACGCCAACGGCCAGGCCTACCAGAACTACATCGACCCGGACCTGACCAACTGGTCCGCCGCCTACTACGCGCAGAACTACCCGCGGCTGCAGACGGTCAAGCGGACCTACGACCCGACCCGCCTGTTCAACTTCCCGCAGGCCATCGTCCCCGCGGCCGCGCCGGCCCCGGCCGCGCCGCCGAGCGTCCCCGTCACCGGATAACAGCAAGGACGGCGGCGTCGCGCAGCCGCCAGCCCGCCGGTCGACAAGATAATGGATCGTTGTGTACACCCGCGTGTACACAACGATCCATTATCTTCCGCACGCCCGCGCTCGCCTCAGATAACAGCAAGAAGCGGTCCGCCGCAACCGCCAACGCGGCCCGCCGTCAGTGATCGCTGGAGGCGGACCAGATGTTGATGCCGGCCTCGACCGCGTTCTTGTCGATCGCCGCGATCTCCTCGGGCGCGAACGTGGTCTGGCCGGCCGCGGCCAGGTTCTCCTCCAGCTGGGCGACGCTGCTGGCGCCGACCAGCGCGGAGGTGACCCGGGGATCGCGCAGCGTCCACGAGATCGCCATCTGCGCCAGCGACTGCCCGCGCTCGGCCGCGATCGCGTTCAGCGCCCGCACGTGCGCCAGAGTCTGGTCGGTGAGCTGGTCCCGGGAGAGCGATCCGTTCCGCGCGGCCCGCGACCCGGTCGGGACGCCGTCGAGGTACTTGGTGGTCAGCAGCCCCTGCGCCAACGGCGAGAACGCGATGCAGCCCGCCCCCGCCGCCTCGAGGACGTCGAGCAGCCCGCCCTCGATCCAGCGGTTGAGCATGGAGTACGACGGCTGGTGGATCAGCAGCGGCGTGCCCAGCGAGCGGAGGATGGCGGCGGCCTCCGCGGTCCGTTCGGGCGAATACGAGGAGATCCCCGCGTACAGGGCCTTGCCCGACCTTACGGCGGTGTCGAGCGCGCCCATGGTCTCCTCGAGCGGGGTGTCGGGGTCGAAGCGGTGGCTGTAGAAAATGTCCACGTACTCCACCCCCATCCGCTTCAGCGACTGGTCAAGGCTGGCCAGCAGGTACTTGCGCGAGCCCCACTCCCCGTACGGCCCCGGCCACATGTCGTACCCGGCCTTGGTCGAGATGACCAGCTCGTCCCGGTAGGGGAGGAAGTCCTCGCGGAACAGGCGCCCGAAGTTGATCTCGGCCGAGCCGTAAGGCGGCCCGTAGTTGTTCGCGAGATCGAAGTGGGTGACGCCGAGGTCGAAGGCGCGCCGCAGGATCGCGCGCTGGGTGTCTGAGCGGTGACTCGTCACCGAAGTTCTGCCACAGGCCAAGGGAGACAGTGGGCAGCTGCAGCCCGCTGCGCCCGCTGCGGCGGTACGGCATCTTCCCGTCATATCGGTCGGGGTCGGCAATGTAAGTCATGGGCACGAGTCTGCCACTGCCGACGCTGCCTATGGGAACTGGGCGGTCGCCGCGGCCGTGCTCACGACGTCGCCGTCGGTCTCGCCCTTGCCCTCGGTCACGGTCACGAAGCAGATCTTGTCGGTCGCCGGCAGCACCTCGAGCTGCGACCCGTAAATCGTCCCCTCGGTCGAGGAGTAGATCTGGTAGGAGGTCTCGACTCCCGGCACACCGCCAATTTCGAGTTCCCGCTGGGTAATGTGCGTCGCCTGCAGGTTCTGGAATTCGGCCGCCGCCTCCTCCTTGACCAGTGGCACGGCGGCGGCGCCCACCTCGGTCACGCCGGAAGTGCTGCAGTAGGCATTGAGGTTGCGGGCGAAGTGACCGTCCACGGCCGACGTGACATCGAAGACGATGACCCCGTGCAGCTTCTGCAGCGACGTCATGTCCTGGACGAGCTCGGCCGAGCTGATGCCCTTCAGGTCAGCGCTGTTGGCGGCGCTCTGGATGGACTGCTTGGCCAGGTTGATCGCGACCCAGGAGGTCGGGGCGGCGATCGAGATGCCCTGCGCCGCGCCGCCGACCCGGGTGTACCCGGCCGGGACGGCGCCGGCCGAGCCCGACCCGGCCGGGCTGGCGGCCGGGCTGGCGGCGGGGCTGCCCGACGCGGCGGCAGAGGCCGAGTGCGTGGCGGAAACCGCGGGTTTCACCGTTCCCGTGGCGCTGCCGCACGCCGTTACCGCCACCGCGATGCCGGTAACCACGGGCACCGCCCAATGCCCGGCCTTTATATGCACCATTGCCGCCTTTCCAGGTAATTGAGAGGTGATTCAGAAGCGTACCGGTGGCCCGTTCACGGCGCGAGGGTCAGGGACCCCGAAGAGCGTCAGCCGGCCTGCCGGGCGGCCGTCCTGGTGGGTCCGTTCGCATCGCTAACGAGTCGAGTGGGATGATTTCGGCTGGACCTGACGGGGCAGCGCTGCCGCCGAGGCGGCGCGCCGGCCCGGGGCCCGCGGTTCGTCTCGCTCGCGGAAGGACTCCTGACATGTGCACATACCTGACCGAGAAGATCGAGCTCAGCGGCAGCGCCAAGGGGGCGGCTGGCTGGATCAAGGTGACCGACGGCAGCGTCTACCTGGACCACCCGGTGCACGCGCCGTTCGGACACTCACTCAACATCGACTTCCTCGCCCCCGAGCTCGGTCCCTCCGGACGGGTCGCGGTCGAGCTCAGCCAGGAGTCGGCCCGCGCGCTGGCGAAGGCGATCGAGGCGGTGCTCGAGTCCGCGCCCCCCGGCCTGGAGTAGCGGTTGACAGCGACACCCCACCCATGACGTACGAACAATGAGGGAGATAAGCATGTATGACGCGACGTTCGCCGAGTCCATCACGATCACCGGCCACGGCGGCGACACGATCGAGGCCTACTCGGCCCGCCCGCTCGACAGCGCCCCCCGCGGCGGCGTGGTCGTGATTCACCACATGCCCGGCTACGACATCCAGACCAAGGAGATCGCGCGCAACTTCGCCGCCCACGGCTACAACGCGGTGGTGCCGAACCTGTACCACCGGGAGGCGCCGGGCGCGAGCCCGGACGACGCGGCGGCGACCGCCCGGGCCCAGGGCGGCGTCCCCGACGACCGCCTGGTGGGCGACGTGGCCGGCGGCATCGCCTACCTCAAGGGCCTCAGCAACTCCAACGGCAAGGTCGGCACGATCGGCTACTGCTCCGGCGGGCGCCAGTCGTTCCTGGCCGCGGTCAGCCTCCAGCTCGACGCCGCGGTGGACTGCTACGGCGCGTTCGTGACCGGCGAGGCGCGCGAGGGGACCACGATGGTCCCGATCGTGGACAAGACCCCGACCCTGTCCTGCCCGCTGCTCGGCCTGTTCGGCAACGACGACCAGTACCCGTCGCCGGCCCAGGTCGACGAGCTCGAGGAGGCCCTCAAGGCCAACGGCAAGACCTACGAGTTCCATCGCTACGACGGCGCCGGCCACGCGTTCTTCGCGGTCAACCGCCCGTCCTACCGCCCCGAGGCCGCCACCGACGGCTGGGAGAAGATCTTCGCCTTCTACGGCAAGCACCTCTCCGCCTAAACCCCTCCGAACCTGTCACCTACGCCAGCGGCAGGTTCCCGGACCGGTCGCCTACGCCAGCGGCAGGTTCCCGCTCCCGTCGCCTACGCCAGCGGCAGGTTCCCGCCCCTGTCACCTACGCCAGCGACACCGATAGGGGCGGTCGCTGGCGTAGGTGACAGGTCGACGATCGGGTCGATGGCGTAGTTGACTTGGCCCCGGGGTCGTCCCTCCGCGAGTGGCCCAGGATGCCCGGAATGTCGGTGGGCCGTGGCAGTATTCCCCGACAGGCCGTGACCGGGCGACACGCGGCGAGGCGACACGCACGACAGAGGGCGGGATCAGCATGAGCGCGAGGGACACGGCATGAGGTTCACAGTGCAGCGCGACGCGCTTGCCGAGGCCGTGACCTGGGTGGCCCGGGCGCTGCCGACCAGGCCGGTGGTGCCGGTGCTGGCGGGCCTGCTGCTCCGCGCCGAGCGGGAAGATCAAAATCAGCCTGAATCGAACGGTCCGGGGTGGCTCACCGCGTCCTGCTTCGACTATGAGGTGTCGGCCCGGATGCGGGTGCGCGCCGAGGTAGCCGAGCCGGGCGTCTTCCTGGTGCCGGGCAGGCTCCTGGTCGAGATCGTCCGCAGCCTGCCCGGTCAGCCCGTCGAGTTCGGCGACGAGCCCGATGGCATCTCGGTGACCTGCGGCGAGGCGTCCTTCGCGGTCGCCAGCCTGCCATCGGGCGAGTACCCCGAGCTGCCGGAGCTTCCGCAGCTCGCGGGCACGGCCGACGGCGGCGCCCTCGCCACCGCGATCGGCCAGGTGACGCCGGCCGCGAGCCGCGACGACACGCTGCCGATGCTCACTGCGGTCAACGTCGAGCTGGCCGGGACGACCATGACCCTCGCCGCCACCGACCGCTACCGGCTCGCCATGCGGGAGCTCGGCTGGAATCCGGCGCCGGGGTTCGGCGACGCCGACCGGGTCTCGCTGCTGGTGCCGGCCAGGACGCTGAGCGACGCGGCCAAGATGATGAGCGCCGGAACCGAGGTCGCGATCATGCTCAGGCCCGGCGGCGACCGGTCCGGCGTCGCGTCCGCCGGCGGCGGGGCGGCCGAGGCCATGATCGGCTTCGACGCGGGCGAGCGGCGGCTGACCGCGCGGCTGCTGGCGGGGGAGTTCGTCCGCTACCGGTCGCGCTTCCCGGACGAGTTCGGCTGCACCGCCGACCTCCCGGCCGAGGCGTTCGCCGAGGCGGTGCGGAGGGTCGCGCTGGTCGCCGAGCGCGGTACCCCGGTGCAGCTCACGTTCGCGCCCGGGCGGGTCACGGTCGGGGCCGCGACCCAGGGCCAGGCCCGGGCCAGGGAATCCGTGCCGGCCGACTTCGCCGGCGACGAGCCGGTGATCGCCTTCAGCCCGCATTACCTCCTCGACGGCGTCGTCGCGGCGACCGCGACCGCGTCGGCGACGCCCGCCGCGGTGGCCGGCCCGGACGGCGGGCCGCCGGCCGCGCAGGCCGAGCGCGGCCCGGCGGGCGGGCGCGTGCGGCTCTGGTTCACCAGCCCGAGCAAGCCCGCCGTGATCACCCGTCAGCCCGACCCGGACGCAGCCGAGGCGAAAAGCGCCGAGGCTGACTTCCGCTACCTCGTCGTCCCCCAGCGCGTCCAGTTATCGCCGTCGCCCCCCCCCAGCGCGAGTTACCCCGCCCGGCCGCGGACGCGACCGGCGCGGCGCTGCCGGCTACCGGCCGGGCGGCATCACCGGGCCGACCGAGGGCACGCCGTGCCGGGCGAACAGCAGGGCCGTGAACAGCCAGATCAGCATGGCCAGGATCAGCAGCGACAGGGCCGCGAACTTGCCTGCCCGGTCCGCCGGGGAGGGCCGGTACCGAGCGTCCCCGGCCCGGGGCCGCGGACCCGGCCGGCCATCCCAGCCCGGCTGGAATCCGGCCCGGGGCGAGCCCATCGCCGAGCCGCGCACGGCCGCGTCCCACTCGCCCGCCCAGCTGTAGCCGGGCGCGGGGGCCGGCATCCACGGCCGGCCGGGCATCCCTGGCGTCGGCGTATGGCGCGCGAGCCGGGCGAGCCCGGGCAGCCGCCCCGGCCCGGGCAGGTCGGACATGATCCGCGCGAGCTGACCGAACGTCTTCGCCGCGAACACCGCCTCGAGCCGTTCGTGCAGCTCCTCGAGGTTCAGCCGGCCGGCCGTGAAGTGCTCGCCAAGATCCGCCGCCGCCGCGTCGCGCTCCGCGTCTCCGATGCGCATCACATGGGGACCTCGTGGCCCGAAGGGATCGCCACCACCAGGGAGGGGAGCGTAATAACGCATCGCCATCGTCCCTTCCGTGCTCGCTCGGAAGTGCGGTCCCCTCCACGATAAGTCGCGGACGGCGGCCGGGGGAACACCGGCCGGGTTGACGGCCCGGCCAGCGAGCTACCGCCGCCGCCGCCGCGGGCCCCGGCCGCCGCCCCAACGGCGGCCGAGAATGAGGAAGAGCAGCCGTCGCAGCATCGCGTAGGCGGCGAACAGCAGCACGACCGCGAACGGCCGCCCGCTCCCGATCCCGAATACCCCGACGACGCCGAACAGCACGAACGCCGCGAACAGCATGAACGAGGTGATGCCGACCCCGACCGCGCTCCGCGCGCGGTAGCCGGCGCCGCCGCCGAACGGCCCGTTGGCGCCGTCGCCCGAGCGCCCGTCGTCGCCCGCGCCCCAGTCGTTCCACTGCTGACCGGGCCGGCCGAGCGCCGCTCTGCCTCCGTACGCGCCCGTCGTCGCCCGGGCGCCCCCGACGGTCCCGTCCCGCCAGCTCGCTGACGGCAGGTCGGTGAAGACCGCGTTCAGGTCCCCGCGCGTCTTGGCGGCGAAGGTCTGGTCAAGCCGCTGGTTGAGCTCGTCCTGGGTCAGCCGCCCGCTGGCGAAGTGCTCGCGCACCTCGGCCGCGGCAGCCTCACGCTCGGCGTCCCCGACCCGCATCTCAAATCCCGAAGTCACAGCTTCCCCCAGCACGAGGCGATAATGAAATCCACGATATATCGCGACAGTCCCGCAGGCAAGCGGGCTGCCACCCGAGCCCGCCAAATCTGGCCGCGCGCCCTATCAAAACCAACCGAGCTGAGGGCCGGGCCGGCCGTAGCCGTGCAAACCCTCAGCGCTGCTCGGCTGCGGTCGCCGATCGGCGGTAAGCGCGGCGGCGGCGTGCTTCCGCGCCGGGCGGCCAGCACCGTGCGGGTCAGCGGGACCGCCGCGAGCACGCCGAGCGCGGTCGCGACGGCGGCCCAGTCGAGTGTGACCGCAATCGCATGCCCGGAAACGCCCGGCCCCGGCCCGCCGCGCGCGTCGAGCCCCGCAGTGGTCGTTAACGAATGTCAGAGGGGGTCGTTAGCCTGAGACCAGACACCGGACGAGGGGAAGCGTCATTGGTTGCCTATGAGTCCAGGCAAGCGCTGCAGCCGCGCTGCGACCCCGTGCAGGACCGGCGGCGCGAGGAGCTGGGCAAGTTCCTGCGCGCCCGGCGGGCGCAGCTGGCGCCCGAGGACTTCGGCATGCCCGGCGGGTCGCGGCGGCGCACGCCCGGACTCCGCCGCGAGGAGCTGGCGCTGCTGGCGGGCGTCGGCGTCACCTGGTACACGTGGCTAGAACAGGGCCGCGAGATCAACGCGAGCGTGCAAGTGCTCGACGCGCTGGCCCGGACGCTCCGGCTCGACCGGGCCGAGCGCGAGCACCTGTACTGGCTCGCGGAGGCGTCGCCGCTGCTGACGGGAGCCGAGCGAGTCCCCGTCCCGGCCGAGGTCACCGAGATCGTCGACTCGCTCGACCCGCTGCCGGCCACGCTGACCAACGGCCGGTTCGACATCCTCCACTCCAACAGCGCCTCGGAGGACCTGTTCTGGGACTGGCACGAGATGCCGTGCATCCACAAGAACACGCTCTGGTGCTGCGTGACCGAGCCGAGCGCCCGGGACAAGTTTCCCCAGTACGACCAGGAGATTCCGTACCTCGTGGCGCGGCTGCGGGCGGTCTACGCCCGGCACGTAGGCGACCCGGACTGGGAGGAGGACATCCGCCGGCTGGCCGGCCTCAGCCGGGAGTTCGCCGGCCTGTGGGCCAGGCACGAGGTGGCCGGCCCGGAGCCGCGCGTCCGCACGTTCGTCCACCCGCAGGCGGGCCCGGTCACGTTCACCGCCACCGAGCTCGAGATCCCGGTCCTGCCGCAGGCGCGGCTGACCGTGTACACCCCGGCCGACGAGCAGACCCGCACCCGCCTACCGCTCACCCGGCGGGCGCGCTAGCGCGGGGCGGCCCGGCCGACCACAGCCGGACAACGGCCGCCAGGATCACGTACGAGCTCCCGACCGCCTGCTGCCAGACGGCCGCTGATCGCGAACCTCGTCTCCAACGCGGTCAAGTACAACCAGCCCGGCTGGCCATCGTGCGCTCCGTCGTCATCGCCCACGAGGGCGCGATCGAGGCCCGTCCGCTCCCCGATGGGGGCCTTGAGCTGGAGATCGCCCCGCTGACCAGGACCGAGCGGGCCACCGCCGCCCCGGCCGGGCGCGCGGGCCGGGGGATCAGTTCAGGAAGTAGCTCGAGCCGCCGTTCTGCGGGTTGGTGACCAGGGCGATCACGGTCATCGTGAGCCCGTGCGCGAACGTGAGCGTGAGGTAGATGTCCTTGCCGTCGTGCATCGGGCCCGGGTCGGTGATCAGCAGGTGGTAGCTGTTCGGGATCAGCTGGGTGGTGGCGTCGGCCGGGATCGGGATGTCCTTGACCGTGTGCATGACCACCGGGGAGACCCCCTTGGCGACCGGCGCGCGGAGTTCGACCGTGCCCCCGACGCTGGTGGACACCGACATCAGCTCGTCGGCGGCGCCGTTGTTGCGGATGTCCAGGTAGCCGACGGTGGTCTGGCCGACCGTGGCCGGCTGCTCGATGTAGGCGCCGTTGGTGACGATGCCGGGGCCGCCCGCGTGGTTAAGCGGGGCGGAGCACCCCGCGCTTGCCACCGCGATCGCCGCAGCGACGCCTCCCAACCCGATGACCCGGATAAACCTCAGCACGCCAACAATCTACCGTTCGTACTACCGTTCGTAGTCACCGGGCAGGCGCGGGCCCTCCCCCCGCTCGACCGCCGCCCGGATCAGGCCCAGCGGAGGGGAGCCGAGGTCCATCAGCGCGGTGTGGAAGCGCTTGAGCGTGAAGTCCGCCCCCCAGGCCGCCCTGGCCCGGTCGCGCAGCGCCATGATCTCCAGCTTCCCCCAGGTGTAACGGCCGTAGGTGGGGTCGAAGGTCGCGCGCCGAGCCTCGGATAGCGCAGCCGGGCCGACCAGGTGGGTGTCAGCCGCGAACCGCGCCGCCGCCTCCTCCACCGTCATGCCCGCGGTGTGCACCCCCAGCGCGCAGGCCAGCCGGGTCACCCGGACCAGGGCCTCCAGCCAGACCCCGAACGCGAACCTCGGGTCGTCGGCCAGGAACCCCTCCTCGACGCAGAGCTCCTCGGCGTAGTGCGCCCAGCCCTCGACGAAGGCGCTCGAGAACAGGGTTCGCCGGACGTCGCCCCGGGTCCGGCGCAGCGCCTGGTGGTGCGAGAAGTGACCGGGCGCGACCTCGTGCACGGTGATCGCCGGCAGCGTGGCGGCGCTGAAGACCTCCAGCCACTCCTCGGCCTGTTCCTGCGGCCAGGACTCGTCGGGCGGGGTGATCCAGTACCAGGACGGCGCGTCCCGCTCGGCGGGCGCGTTGGTGGAGATCATCGCCATCGCCCAGCGGCGCGACTCCGGCGACTCGCCGACCAGGCAGACGCCGTCGTGGACCGGCACCAGGTCCCGCTCGCGGGTGAACGCGAGCGCCCGCTCGGTCCAGTACTTGGCCGTCTCGATCACGCCGGCCCGGTCGGGATGGTCCTTGACCAGCTCGCGGGCCAGGTCAAGGGGGTCCCGGCCCTTGTCGATGGCGGCGGCCGACTCCGCCAGCCGCTCCATCAGACGGTCCCGCTCGGCGTCGGCCCGGGCGGCGAGCGCGGCCAGGTCGACCTCGCTCGCCTCGGCCGACGACAGCAGCGCCGCCAGCCCGTCCGGCCCCAGCGCGGCGTCGGCCGGCCCCGACTCGGCCGCCCGCTGCACGTGGGCGACCAGCCGCGCGTGCGCGGCCAGGGCCGCCTCCCGCGCCGCCGGGTCGGCGTCGGCCGGGATGCCGGCCGCGAGCCCGCGGACGGCGCCGAGCAGCGAGTCCGCGATCGGGGCGGGGATCGCGTCAAGCGAGGCGACCGCCGCGTCGATGACGGCCGGCCAGGCGGCCAGGTGCGCGGCCCGGGCGGCGTAGCGCTCGGCCTCGGGCGCGTAGTCCTTGTCGTAGCAGGCCAGGTCGAGCTCGCCGAGGTGGTACATCGGGTTGCTCCGGTGCAGTTCGAGATCGCCGTACATCACCTGCTGCAGGTCCTCGAACGCGCGCAGGTGCGCCTCGTCGTGCGGGTCTTTCCGGGCCGGGCCGGACTGGCGAGCCGACGCCAGCCGGGACAGCCCGGCAGCCACGCCGTCGGGCGAGAGATCCTGCGGCACCCCGTCGTACTCGTGCCGGCCGCCGTACTCCCGCGCCTCCGCGACGTTGAGATCGCAGATCGCCCGCACCCGTGCATCAAGCTCATCCATGCCCACAGACGTTACCGTGCGACCCGCCCGTCCCCCACCGGCACGCATCTAGCGGGCCCGTGGCCCCCAGGGCCCGATCCCGAGTGGGCCTGGGGCTCCCGCGGCCACGACGGATGCGGTTTGATGGCGGATATGGCCACGATTCCTGAATTCACGACCAGGCCGGAGCTCGCGGGGACGTTCGGGATGGTCTCCTCCACCCACTGGCTCGCCTCGGCGGCCGGGATGGCGGTGCTCGAGCGCGGCGGCAACGCGTTCGACGCGGCCGTCGCCGCCGGGTTCGTGCTCCAGGTGGTCGAGCCGCACCTGAACGGACCCGGCGGCGAGGTGCCGGTCATCGGTCACGACGCGCGGCGCGGGGAGACGTTCGTGGTCTGCGGGCAGGGCACCGCGCCCGCCGCCGCCACCGTCGACGCGTACGCCGGCCTCGGCCTCGACCTCGTGCCGGGCAGCGGGCTGCTGGCCGCGTGCGTGCCCGGCGCGTTCGGCGGCTGGCTGCTGCTGCTGCGCGAGTACGGCACGCTGCGCCTGCGCGACGTGCTCGGCTACGCGATCGGGTACGCGCAGGACGGCTACCCCCTCGTCCCCGCGATCAGCTGGTCGATCGCCAGCGTGGCCGAGCTCTTCCGCGAGCACTGGCACACCTCGGCCGAGGTCTACCTGTCCGGCGGCGGGGTGCCCGCCCCCGGTACCCGGTTCGCCAACCCCGCGCTGGCCGCCACCTACGAGCGGATCCTGGCCGAGGCGGAGGCGGCCAGCGGTGACCGCGACGAGCAGATCGAGGCGGCCCGGCAGGCCTGGTACGACGGGTTCGTGGCCGAGGAAATCGGCAAGTTCGCCGCCACCGAGGTGATGGACGTCACCGGGGAACGGCACCGCGGCCTGCTCACCGGCCACGACCTGGCCACCTGGCACGCCCGCCTGGAGCCGCCGACGGCCTACGACTACAAAGGCCTGACCGTCTGCAAAACCGGCCCGTGGGGGCAGGGGCCGGTCTTCCTGCAGCAGCTCGCCCTGCTCGCTGGCTTCGACCTGGGCAACGGGACCGGGATCGAGCCCGGCAGCGGGGACTTCATCCACCTCGTGACCGAGATCTCGAAGCTCGCCTTCGCCGACCGGGAGGCGTGGTACGGCGACCCCAACTTCACCGACGTGCCGGTCGAAGCGCTGCTCTCGAAGACGTACAACGACGAGCGCCGCGCCCTCATCACCGACGCCGCCAGCGCGGGGCTCCGGCCCGGCCTGCCCGGCGGCAGGGAAATACAGCTGCCGGAGTTCACCCAGGGTCCGTTCGACACCTCCGAATTTGACTTTGCCGACCGAGACCGACCCAATCGGCGCGACCGAGCCGATCGCCGCCCGCACCAGCGGGGGAGCGGCGACCCGGGGATCGACCCCGCCACCGGCGAGCCGCTCGGGCGGTCGGCCCAGGCGCGGCCGGAGGCCAGGCGGGGCGACACCTGCCACCTCGACGTCGCCGACCGCTGGGGCAACGTGGTCAGCGCGACGCCGAGCGGCGGCTGGCTGCAGTCCTCGCCGGTCATCCCGTCACTCGGGTTCTGCCTGGGCACGCGCGGGCAGATGTTCACGCTCACCCCGGGGCTGCCCGCGACGATCGCGCCCGGCAAGCGGCCGCGGACCACGCTCACGCCGACCCTGGCGCTGCGGGACGGCGAGCCCTACCTGGCGTTCGGCACCCCCGGCGGGGACCAGCAGGACCAGTGGACGCTGCACTTCTTCCTCAGCCACGTGCTGTTCGGGATGAACCTGCAGCAGGCGATCGACTTCCCGGCCTTCCACTCCGCGCACATGCCGTCCTCGTTCTACCCGCGCGAGTCGCACCCGCTGCGGCTGGACGTCGAGGAGCGGGTCGGCCCGGCCGTGGTCGACGAGCTGCGACGGCGCGGGCACGACGTGCACGTCCAGCCGCCGTGGTCGCTCGGACGGATCAGCGCCGTCGCCCGCAGGAATGGCCTGCTCTACGCCGCCGCCAACCCCCGCGGCATGCAGGGCTACGCCGTCGGCCGGTAACACTGCCGGTGACAACGGGTGACATCTGTCATGGGTAAGCGCTGAGCGCGCGCACTACCGGGCGGCCGGGCGCGGATGGTGAGGTGAGGAAGTACGCGAAACCGACGGCCGGCCCGGGTGGCCCGGTCGGCCCACGGCAAGGGGAACAGCGACATGAGCAACACCGGAACGGGGCCCGTGGTCTCGTTCGAGAACGTCACCAAGCAGTACGGGGGCCTGAAGGCGGTCGACGGGCTCACCCTGGACCTGCGCCCGGGGGAGACGGTGGCCCTCCTCGGACCGAACGGCGCGGGCAAGTCAACCTCCCTCGACATGCTCCTGGCGCTGAAGAAGCCCAGCGCCGGGCGGATCCGGATGTTCGGCAGCGACCCGTACCACGCGATCAAGTCCGGCCGGGTCGGCGCGATGCTGCAGTCCGGCGGGCTGATGCCCGAGGTCACCGTGCGCGAGCTCGTCAGCCTGGTCGCGAGCCTGCACCCGCGGCCGCTGCCGGTCGAGACGACGATGAAGCAGGCCGGAATCGACAAGTTCGCCGACCAGCGGGTGGACAAGCTGTCCGGCGGCCAGACCCAGCGGGTCAGGTTCGCGCTCGCGATCGCGGGCGAGTGCGAGCTGATCGTGCTCGACGAGCCGACCACGGCGATGGACGTGGAGACCAGGCGGCTGTTCTGGGCGAACATGAAGGCCGAGGTGGCCGAGGGCCGCACGCTGCTGTTCGCGACCCACTACCTGGAAGAGGCCGACCAGGCGGCGGACCGGATCCTGGTCATCAACAAGGGACGGCTGCTGGCCGACGGCACCCCGGCCGAGATCAAGGAGCGGGCCGGCGCCAAGCGGATGTCGTTCCGGCTCGAGCCGGTCGACGAGCCGTTCTTGCTCAGCCTGCCCGGCCTCGAAAGCCTGGAGATCCGGCACGACGTGGTGCAGATCCAGACCAGGGACTCCGACGCGACGCTCTACGCGGTGCTCGACGCCGGCGACCGGCCGACCGAGATCGAGGTCGCCAGCCTCGGCCTCGAGCAGGCCTTCATCGCGATCACGTCGGAAGACGACCGCGCCAGCGCCCCGGCCCGGGTGACCCGCCACGCGAGCCCCGCCCAGGAGATGAGCGAGAAATGAGCAGCACCAGCGGCACCCTCGCCCTCGGCAAGGCCGAGATCATCAGGCTCAGGCGCAACAAGCGCTACCTGTTCTTCACCCTCGCGCTTCCGATCGTGCTCTACCTGGCGCTCGCCAAGACGGCGGTGACCGAGGCAGGCGTCCCCTTCAAGGTCTACTACCTGTTCGAGATGGCCTCGCTCGGCGCGTTCAGCGGGGCGTTCAACAACAACGCGATCCGCATCTCCCAGGAGCGGAAGGACGGCTGGATCAGACAGCTCCGCCTCACGCCCCTGCCCGCCAACAGCTACGTGGTCGCCAAGATCATCGCCACCGTCGCCCTGACCGCGCCGCAGATCGCGATCATGATGCTGCTCGGCCGCTTCTACGGCGGCATCCAGCTGCCGATCTGGGAGTGGACGGTGATCGCGCTCGCGATCTGGCTCGGCACGCTGATCTTCGCCGCGCTCGCGGTGGCGATCGGCTACTGGATGAACCCGAACTCGGTCCAGCCGGTCATCATGATCATCTTCCTGTTCTTCTCGCTCTTCGGCGGCCTGTGGTTCCCGGTCAGCGGCGGGCTGAGGACGTTCGCGCAGGGCACCCCGACCTACCGGATCGTGCAGATCGGGACCGACGTGACCCTCCACGGCACCGTCTCCTGGGTCCCGGTCAGCATCATCCTGATCTGGCTGGTGGCCTTCGTCGGGCTGGCGACGTTCGCGGTCAGGAACGCGGCCGAGGCGATCTGATCATGGCAGGAATCGGCGGTAGCGACGTGGCAGCGACCAGCCCGCACCCGCGGCGCGCCGCCGACCAGCTGTCGAGGGGCGCGCGCCTGTGGCGCGTGTCCCTCACCTCGGTCTGGCTGGTCTACCTCATCCAGCCGGTCTGGGGCCTGTTCGGCCGCCACCACGACGCGCTCTACATCGGCGGCGGGCTGGCCATCATCGGGGCGTTCTGCGTGGTCTTCGTCATCACGCTGGCCGACTGGAACGCGACCAGCCGGCGGGCGGCGATCTGGCTGGGCGCGCTGTTCGCGCTGGCGCTGGCCGCCTGCGTCTTGTACGGGGGCTCGGGGGCGACGTCGCTCTGGATCTACGTGTCGGCCATCGCCGGCCTGACGATCGCGGTCCAGCGGACCGCCCTCTGGGTGCTCGCGCTGGTCACCGCCTGCTACTGCGTCACCAGCCTGACCGGTCACGTCGACATGGGCGGCTTCTTCATCAACCTGCTGCCGACGGTGCTGCTCGGCCTGGCCATGATCGGGCTCCGCAACCACTTCGAGCTGACCCGCGAGCTGACCGAGGCCCGCGAGACCGTGGCCAGGCTGGCCGCCAGCCAGGAGCGGCTGCGGCTGGCGAGGGACATGCACGACCTGACCGGGCAGTCGCTGTCGACGATCACGCTCAAGTCCGAGCTCGCCCTCCGGCTGCTCGGCCGGCTGCCGGCCGGGCCCGACCGGGACCGCGTGACCGACGAGATCGAGCAGGTCGGCGCCGTCAGCAGGCAGACCCTGCACGACATCAGGGAGGCGATCAGCGGCTACCGGCGGCCCACGCTGGCGGTGGAGATCATCACCGCCCGCGCCGCCCTCGAGTCGGCCGGGATCACGGCCCAGGACGACGCCGAGCTCACGCTGCTGTCGGGCACGTTCGACCCGGACGCCGAGGCGGCGCTGGCCTGGTGCCTGCGCGAGGCGGTGACCAACGTGGTGCGCCATTCGGGGGCGCGCACCTGTCAGATCCGCCTCGCCCGCCGCGGCGGGACGCTGACCCTGCAGGTCCGCGACGACGGCCGCGGGCACGCCGGCGTCGGCGCCGGACCGTCGGGCGCCGGATCGACCGGCGCCGGGCCTGCCGGCGCCGGGCTGCGCGGGATGTCGGAGCGGCTGGACGCGGTCGGCGGCAGCCTGGAATTGCGGCCCGCCGGGCCGCCCGGATTCCGCCTCATCGCGACCGCGCCGGCCACTCCGCGCCCAGACCGGGCCCCCGCCGACGCCGACGCCGACCCCACGAACGCCGCCGACGCCCCCGCCAGGCCCGCCGACGCCGGTCGCAGCCGGGCAACCGCGCGCAGGGGCGCTACCGTAACCGAGTGAACACCATCCGGGTCCTGATCGCCGAGGATCAGGCGATGATCCGCGAGGCCCTCGCCGCCCTGCTCTCGTTCGAGGACGACATCGAGGTCGTCGCCCAGGTCGGCCGGGGCGACGAGGTGACGCAGGCTGCCAAGCGGTCCAGCCCCGACGTCGCCCTGCTCGACATCGAGATGCCCGGCCTTGACGGGCTCAGCGCCGCGGCCGAGCTCAGGCAGGCGTGCCCGAAGACGAAGATCGTCATCCTCACCACGTTCGGCCGCCCCGGCTACCTGCGGCGCGCGATGGAATCGGGCGTATCCGGATTTATCGTGAAAGACTCCCCGGCCGACAAGCTCGCGCGGACCATCCGCGACGTGCTGGCCGGCCAGCGCGTGATCGACCCCGACCTGGCCGCCGCCGCGCTGGCCGAGGGGGCGAGCCCGCTCACGCCGAGGGAGCGGGACGTGCTCGCCGCCGCCAGCGACGGCGCCACGATCGCCGAGATCGCGGGCAGCCTCTTCCTGTCCGAGGGCACCGTCCGCAACTATCTCTCCTCCTGCATCCAGAAGACCGGTGCTCGCAACCGCACCGAGGCGCGCCGCGTCGCCGAGGAGCACGGCTGGCTCTGAGCTGCACCGGGAGCCGATATCGCCCAACCCGATATGGCCCATAAGATGAACCGCGTGGCAACCCCCGGTTATCTCCGTTACCCCCACGTTCACGGCGATCTGCTGACCTTCGTCACCGAGGACGACGTCTGGCTGGCCCCGGCCGAGGGCGGCCGCGCCTGGCGGCTGACCTCCGACGGCGGCCAGGCGGGCAATCCGCGGTTCTCGCCCGACGGCGCCACCATCGCCTGGACCAGCTGGCGGGACGGCGGCATTCCCGAGGTCTACACCGCCGAGATCGAGGGCGGGACCGGCGGGCCCGCCACCCGGCGGACCTACTGGGGCGACCTGCGCACCCGCACCACCGGCTGGACCGACGCGGGCGAGGTGCTCGCTACCTCCGCCGTCGACCAGCCGTCCTCCCAGCGGACCCACGCGTACGCCGTGCCGCTCGACGCCCCGCACCGCCGCCTGCCGTTCGGCCAGGTCAATGACCTCGCGCTGACCTCCGCCGGCACCGCCCTGCTGACCGGGCAGCGCGGCGACCCGGCCTACTGGAAGCGCTACCGAGGCGGCACCGGCGGCCGCCTGTGGGTCGCGACCGGCGACGACCCGTTGTTCACGCGCGTCCTGAGCGGTCTTGACGGCCAGCTCGCCAGCCCGATGATCATCGGCCGCCGCCTGGTCTTCCTCTCCGACCACGAGGGCACCGGCAACCTCTACTCGGCCGCGCTCGACGGCAGCGACCTGCGCAGGCACACCGATCACGACGGGTTCTACGCCCGCAACCCGGCCACCGACGGCACCCGCGTGGTCTACCACCTGGCGGGCGACATCTGGCTGCTCGACAGCCTCGACGCCGACGCGCGGCCGCGCAAGCTCGACATCCAGCTCGCCACCCCGCCCACCGCCCGCGCGCCCAAGCTGATCACCGCCGACGACCACCTGGGCGACCTCGACTGCGACCGGACCGGCCAGGCGAGCGTGGTGACCGTGCGCGGCACCGTGCACTGGCTCACCCACGACGACGGCCCGGCCCGGGCGCTGCTGGTCGACCCGGCCGCCCGTGCCCGGCTGCCCCGGGTGCTCGGCAAGACCGGCTCGGTCGCCTATGTCACCGACGCCAGCGGGGCCGACGCCATCGAAACGGCTGAGATCGACGCCGAGCATCCCGGGACGACCCGGACCATCGCCGCCGGAGACCTCGGCGACATCCTCGACCTGGCGTCGTCGCCGGACGGGGCCAGGCTCGCGGCCACCGCCGCCGACGGCCGGCTCCTGGTGATCGACGTCGAGTCGGGCGAGACGACCGAGCTCGCCCGTAACGACGACGGCGAGATCGAGGACATCGCCTGGTCGCCCGACTCGGCCTGGCTGGCGTGGGCGCAGCCGGGACCGCAGCCGCTCGCCCGGATCAGGCTGGCGCGGGTCGCGGACGGCTCGATCACGGACGTGACCGACGGCCGGTTCTTCGACAGCCACCCGGTCTTCACCACCGACGGGCTGTACCTGGCGTTCATGTCCCGCCGGACCTTCGACCCGATCTACGACGCGCACTTCTTCGACCTGTCGTTCCCGCTCGGCGACCGGCCCTACCTGGTGCCGCTGGCCGCGCACACGCTGTCGCCGTTCGGTCCCCAGCCGGGCGGCCGTCCGGTCGGCGCCGGGGAAAATTCCAAAGACGCTTGGCCCGAACGGACCCCGCTGACTGTCGACACCGACACGATTTCCTCCCGGGTGGTGGCCGTCCCGGTTGAAGAGGCCCGGTACTACAGCCTCGCTGCGGTCAAGGGCGGCCTGGTCTGGCTCCGCTACCCGGTCGCCGGGCTGCTCGGCGACGGCGCGGCCGACCTCGAGGAGAGCCGACCGAAGCCGGTCCTCGAGCGGTTCGACCTCCGCAAGCGCGAGGCGAGCGTGCTCACCTCCGAGGTGAGCTGGTTCGCGGTCAGCGGCGACGGAACCCGGCTGGTGGTCGGCGACGACCACAAGGTGCGCGTGGTCCCGTCCGACCGGAAGGTCGATAACGGCTCGTCCGACGACGCGATCACCGTCGACCTCTCGCGGGCCCGGTTCTCGGCCGACCCGGCGGCGCTGTGGGCGCACGCGTACGCGGAGTTCGGCCGGCTGCTGCGCCGCGACTTCTGGACCCCGACGATGTCCGGCGTGGACTGGGGCGGGGTGCTCGACGAGTACCGATTCCTGCTCGGCCGGATCAGGTCCTCGGCCGAGTTCGGCGACCTGCTCTGGGAGGTCGCGGCCGAGCTCGGCACGTCGCACGCCTACGTCATGCCGTCGAGCACGTTCACCGCCCGCAACACGCTCCGCGGCGCCCCGGCCGCGCTTCTCGGGGCCGACGTGGCCCGCTCGGACGACGGCCGCTGGCTGGTCGAGCGGGTGCTGCCGGGCGAGTCGTCCGACCCGCACGCCCGCTCGCCGTTCGGCGCCCCCGGCGTCGCCGTGCGCGAAGGCGACGAGATCCTCGCGGTCGACGGCCGCCCGGTCGACCCGGTCTACGGCCCCTGGCCGGCCCTGGCCGGCACCCACGGCAAGCCGGTCGAGCTCACCATCCGCCCGGCCGACCCGTCCCTGGTCCCCTGGCCCCCCGCCGCCGACCCCGACCACCCCGACGACAACGAAGCCGACGGCGAGACCGCCGACAAGACCGCCGACATGACCGCATCCGGCGCGCCTTCCACTCCTGACCCATCCACCACGACCGACGCCTCGGCCACTCCCGACTCCTCAGCCGCCCCGGACTCCTGGGCGGCGGCCACGGCCGAATCCACCGCCACTGCCACCGCCGCACCGGAAACGTCGGAGGCCGACAAGCCGGCCGAATCCGCCGCGCCCGTCTACCCCGAGACCCGCCGCGTCGTCATCGTCCCCCTCTACGACGACCGCCGGCTCCGCTACCAGGACTGGGTCGCAGGCCGCCGCCAGTTCGTCCGCGCCCGGTCCGACGGCCGGGTCGGCTACCTGCACGTGCCCGACATGATGGGGGAGGGCTGGGCGCACCTCCACCGCGACCTGCGGACCGAGATGGGCCGCGAGGCGCTGATCATCGACGTCCGCGGCAACCGGGGCGGCCACACCTCGCAGCTCATCGTCGAGAAGCTCGCCCGCCGGATCACCGGCTGGAAGGTGCCGCGCCGGCTTCGCCCCTACAGCTACCCGCACGACGCCCCCCGCGGCCCGCTGGTCGCGCTGACCGACGAGTTCGCCGGCTCGGACGGCGACATCGTGACCGCCGCCATCCGCAGCCTCGGCCTCGGCCCGGTCATCGGCGCCCGCACCTGGGGCGGCGTGGTCGGCATCGACGGCCACGGCCACGAGCTCGTCGACGGCACCCACATCACCGTCCCCAGGTACGCGACCTGGTTCAACGACTCCGGCTGGTCGGTCGAGAACTACGGCGTCGACCCGGACACCGAGGTCCTGATCACCCCCGACGACTGGGCCGTCGGCCGCGACCCGCAGCTCGAGGTGGCGGTCGACCGCGCCCTGGCAATGCTGGCGGAGAACCCGCCCGCCCCGCTCCCCGACCCGGCCACCGGCCCGGACAAGCGCCGCCCGCCCCTCCCACCCCGCCCGTAACTCCAACACCACCCCAGCCCGCCAGGTTCGGAAGGCAACATGGCGTTTCCGTCGCTATAACGACGGAACCGCCATGTTGCTCGCCTAGATGATCTTGATGCCGCCCCACGCGCCCCACGCGCCCCACGCGCCTAACCCCGCCGCGCGCGTAAGCAGATCAGCCCCGTGCTTCCGCAGCTCCGCGACCGACGTCATCCCGAGGAACTGCATCGTGGACCGGAACTGCCCGATCAGCAGGTCGACGGCCCGATCCACCCCGGCCGACCCCCCGACCATCAGCCCGTACAGGTAGGCGCGCCCGAGCACGGCCGCGTCCGCCCCGAGCGCGAGCGCGATTGCCACGTCGGCGCCGTGCCGTACGCCCGAGTCGACCAGCACGGTGAACGACGGCCCGACGGCCGCGCGAACCGGCGCGATCAGGTCGGCCGGGGCCACGGTCCGGTCGAGCTGCCGCCCGCCGTGGTTGGACAACTGCACCCCGTCCAGCCCCAGCTCCACCGCCCGCCGCGCGTCGGCCGGCCCCACCGGCCCCTTGAGCAGCAGCTTCCCCGGCCAGCGAGCGCGCAGCGCCTCGATGTCGGACCAGTTCAGGTCGGCGTCGAAGAAGTCGGCCGTCTGCCGGATCGTCGTCGTGGGCCCACCGGCGAAGTTGGCGTAGTCGAGGGCCGGCCCGGACAGCAGCCGGTACCAGTAGGACGGCTTCGACGCCACCGACGCGATCGTCGCCAGCGTGAGCTCAGGCGGGATCGAAAGCCCGTTGCGCAAGTCCCGCACCCGATTGCCCGCCACGACCGTGTCGACCGTGACCACCAGCGCCGTGTACCCCAAACCGGCCGCCCGGTCCACCAGGTCGTACGACTGCGCCCGGTCCCTGGTCAGGTACAGCTGGAACCACAGCTCGGCGGCCGGCCCGACGCTGCCCCGCAGCTCCTCGATCCCGGTCGTCGCCATCGTCGACAGCGTGTACGGCAGCTGGTGCCGCGCGGCCGACCGCGCCCCGCCGATCTCCCCGTCCGGGTGCAGCATCCGGGTGTACCCGGTTGGCCCGAGCACGATCGGCACCGGCAGCGTCGAAGAGAACAGCAAAGCCGACGTGTCCACCGACTCCACCCCGGTCAGCACCCGGGGCAGGAACCGCCAGGAACGGAACGCGGCCACGTTCGCCGCCACCGCGATCTCCTCGTCGGCCGCCCCGTCGACGTAGTCGAACACCGGCCGCGGGATTCGCCGCTTGGCCGCCCGCCGCAGGTCGGCGATGTCGTAACACGACCCGAGCCGCCGCGCCCGGGCGTCCAGCGGCATCGTCCGCAACCGAACCAGCCGCCGCATTTCCCGCACCCTCATGAGCGCGACGATACGCCGTGCCGCCCGCCGCGCGAAGATCGCCCGGCCCCAACCGATCCATGATCAGACTGTGCCGCCCCCGCCCCCGCCCCCCGCCCGCCGGCCAGCCCGCATTCATGTATATTAATCCCATCTGCAAAGTAGGTATTGCAAAGCGAGAGGCGCACGCGATGTCCCTGCGGTTCCACTGGTTCCTACCGACCAACGGCGACGGCCGCGACATCGTCGGCGGCGGTCACGGCGTGGCGACCGGCGCGGCCGGCGCGATCAGGCCGCCGTCGGTGAAGTACCTTGGCCAGATCGCCCGCAGCGCCGAGCAGCTCGGCTTCGAGGCCGCGCTCACCCCCACCGGCACCTGGTGCGAAGACGCGTGGCTCACCTGCGCCATGCTCACCGAGGTCACCGAGCGGCTGAAGTTCCTGGTCGCGTTCCGCCCCGGCCAGATCAGCCCCACCCTGTCCGCCCAGATGGCGTCGACTTTCCAACGGCAGTCAAACGGCAGGCTCCTCCTCAACGTCGTCACCGGCGGCGAGACGGCCGAGCAGCGCGCCTACGGCGACTTCCTCGACAAGGACCAGCGCTATGAGCGCACCGGCGAGTTCCTCGACATCGTCACCCGCCTCTGGCGGGGTGAGACCGTCACCACAACCGGCACGCACCTGAGCGTCGAGGGCGCGAGGCTGTCCCGGCTCCCCGACCCGGTCCCCGACGTCTACTTCGGCGGCTCGAGCAAGGCCGCCGGCCCGGTCGCCGCAAGATACTCCGACGTCTACCTCACCTGGGGCGAGCCGCCGGCCGCGGTCAGCGACAAGCTCCGCTGGATCGAAGCCGAGGCAGACAAGCAGAACCGCAAGCTCCGCCTCGGCATCCGCCTGCACACGATCTCGCGGGACACCTCCGAGGAAGCCTGGCGGCAGGCCGGCTACCTGATGGAGCGGGTCACCGACGACATGATCGCCAAGGTCCAGGCGGGCCTGGCGACCAGCGAGTCGGAAGGCCAGCAGCGGATGCGCGCGCTGCACCAGAGCGGCGACCGCCGCGGCCTGCGCGACCTCGAGATCCACCCGAACCTGTGGGCCGGCGTCGGCCTCGTCCGCGGCGGCGCCGGAACGTCCCTGGTCGGCAGCCACGAGGAGGTCGCCGACCTGATCGAGGAGTACGCCAGGACCGGCATCACCGAGTTCATCCTCTCCGGCTACCCGCACCTGGAGGAGGCATACTGGTTCGGCGAGGGCGTGCTGCCGATCCTCGAGCGCCGTGGCCTCTGGCAGCACCCCGCCCCGCCCAGGGACGTCCCGCAGACGGTCGTCCCGTTCACGCCGATGCACCCCGCCGCCGCGCAGCCCGCAACCGCGCAGCCCGCAACCGATCGGATCGCCGCATCATGACCACCATCGCCGTCGTCACCGGCAACCCCAAGCCCAACTCGCGCACCCACGGCGTCGCCCAGGCCGTCGCCGACGCGCTCGCCAAGGAAATCGGCGAGACCGGCACCGACCGCCTGGTCATCGACCTCGCCGACCACGCGCCGCGGCTGTTCGACTGGTCCGACCCCGAGCTGACCCGGCTGACGGCCGAGGTCGCCGCGGCCGACATCGCGATCTTCGCCTCGCCCACCTACAAGGCCGCCTACACCGGCCTGCTGAAGGCGTTCCTCGACCGCTACGGCAGCAACGGCCTGGCCGGCCTCACCGCCGTCCCGGTCATGACCGGCGGCTGGCCCGGCCACCTGCTCGCGGTCGAGGTGCACCTGCGCCCGGTCCTGGTCGAGCTCGGCGCCACCGTCCCCGCCCGCGGCCTCTACGTCACCGAGCCCGAGCTGGCCGACCTCGACGCCGCCGTCGCGAAGTGGTCCGCCACCGCCGCCCCGCTGATCAAAATCTCAACCCAAAAATAAATTCAACCCCATCATCTCGAACGGTCCCTGCCTTCGCCCCCTCCGCCCGGCCCTCCCTAAACCGGGGCGGCAACCAAGGCGGAAAGCAGGCCGGCCAGCTCGGCGTGATCACCGACGGCCACCTCCGCCCGCTCAGCCTGCCCGCGAGCGTCCGCCAGACGGACTACCTGACCGTCGCTTTCTAGCGAGCCAACCCCGCCCGTCGGAAATCTGGGATGCTCGGGCCATGCACGAGGCGCCGCACCGGACATCCCGATCCCGGGCACTGCGGCTGATGGCCCGTAACGCCCGCATCACCGTGGCGGTCCTGACGGTGTGCCTCGCCGCAGGCATTGCCGCCGGGGTGGCCACGGCCAATGGCGAGCCCGGGACGCCTCACTACGGCCCATCGAAGTTGGAGCGGCCAGGGGTCGGCGCCGTCCTGGTCGGCTTCGGCGTCGGGATGCTGGTCTTCGCAGCGATGAGGATCGCCTACGTACTGCGCGAGCGGCGGCGCGAGCCGAACAAGATCTACCGCACCAGGTACGAACGCGGGCTGACGCGCGGGCAGTACCTTCGCCGCCTCGGATCCCTCGAGCTCGGCTTGGTCGCGATGTGCTGCCTGGGTCTCTGGCTGCGGCACCGGTATGGCTGACCCAGCCGACGGGGACTAACGCAGGTCCGGCGGGACCTGGAAGCTGCTGGTGGCGCGGGCGGTGGCGAAGCCGGGCTTGATGACCGTGTTGATCAGCCGCAGCCGCTCGTCGAACGGGGCGAACGCGCTCTTCATCGCGTTCAGCGTCAGCCACTCGATGTCCGACCAGCCGTAGCCGAACTCGCGCACGCCGAGCTCGAACTCCGAGCTGAGGGAAACCTGGCTCATCAGCCGGTTGTCGGTGTTGACCGTCACCCGGAACTGGAGCTGGCGCAGCAGCCGCAGCGGGTGCCGCTGGATCGACGGGGCCGCGCCGGTCTGCACGTTGGACGACGGGCACATCTCCAGCGGGATGCGGCGGTCGCGGATGTAGCCGGCCAGGCGGCCGAGGGCCACGTCGCCGTCGGGGGAGATCTCGATGTCCTCGGTGATCCGCACCCCGTGGCCAAGCCGCTCGGTGCCGCAGTACTGGACCGCCTCCCAGATCGAGGGCAGCCCGAAACCTTCGCCCGCGTGGATGGTGATGTGGAAGTTCTCCCGGTGGATGTACTGGAAGGCGTCCAGGTGGCGGCTCGGCGGCCAGCCCGCCTCGGCCCCGGCGATGTCGAACCCGACCACGCCGTTGCCGGCGTGCCGGACCGCCAGCTCCGCGATCTCGAGCGACCTGGCCGCCGTGCGCATGGCCGTGAGCAGCGCGTACACCCGGATCGGGCGGTTCTCGCTGCCCTCGGCGAATCCGGCCAGGACGGCCCGCACCACCTCGTCGAGGGTCAGTCCGCGCTCGGTGTGCAGCTCGGGGGCGAACCGGACCTCGGCGTAGACGATCCCGTCGGCGGCCAGGTCCTCGGCGCACTCCCGCGCGACCCGGCGCAGCCCGTCGGCCGTCTGCAGCACGCCGACGGTGTGCCGGAAGGCGTCCAGGTACAGGTTGAGATGGCCGCGGTGGGCGCCGGCGGTGAGGATCTTGGTCAGCTCGTCCGGGTCGCGGGTCGGAAGATCGGCGTAGCCGATATCCTCGGCCAGCTCGATCACGGTCGCCGGGCGCAGCCCGCCGTCCAGGTGATCGTGCAGCAGCACCTTGGGCACGGCGCGGATCTGGTCAAGGGTCGGGCTCACCCCAGCTCACACTCCCACCTGGTCGACGATCATCGCCGCCCGGGCGGGCGGCACGCTGCCGATCGTCACCGCGCCCTCGAGCGCCTCGAGCGCGGCGGCGAACCGGCCGGGGTCGTCGGCGTGCAGCTCGAGCACGGGCTGCCCGGCCGCGACGTGATCTCCCGGCTTGGCGAGACAGCGTACGCCCGCGGTGTGGCTGACGGCATCCTCCTTGCGTGCCCGGCCCGCCCCCAGCCGCCAGGCGGCGACGCCGACCGCCCGCGCGTCCAGCCGCGTGACCCAGCCGTCGGCCGCGGCCGGGAGCGCACCCTGCCGGTGCAGGGCCTGCGGCAGCGGCGCGTCCGGGTCGCCGCCCTGAGCCTTGATCATCCGCCTGAACACCTCGAGCGCCCGCCCGCTGGCGATCGCCTGCCGCGGGTCGGCGTCGAGCCCGGCCAGCTCGAGCATCTGCGCCGCCAGCGCGAAGGTGACCTCCATCAGGTCCTCCGGCCCGTCGCCGCGCAGCGCCTCGATCGCCTCGGCGACCTCGAGGGCGTTGCCGACCGCCCGGCCGAGCGGGGCGTCCATCCGGGTGACCAGCGCCCGGGTGCGGACCCCGTGCTCCTCGCCGAGCGCGACCATCGTCGCGGCGAGGTCAAGCGCCCGCTCCCGCTCCCGCATGAACGCGCCGGTCCCGGTTTTGACGTCGAGCACCAGCGCGCCGGTTCCCTCGGCGATCTTCTTGGACATGATCGAGCTGGCGATGAGCGGGATCGACTCGACCGTCCCGGTCACGTCGCGCAGCGCGTACAGCCTCCGGTCGGCCGGCGCCAGGCCCTCGCCGGCCGCGGCGATCACCGCCCCGACCTCCGCCAGCGCGGCGGTCAGCTCGTCGTTGCCGAGGCTGGCGCGCCAGCCCGGGATCGACTCGAGCTTGTCCAGGGTGCCGCCGGTGTGCCCGAGGCCGCGCCCGGACAGCATCGGCACGACCGCGCCGCAGCTCGCCGCCAGCGGCGCCAGCACCAGCGAGACCTTGTCGCCGACCCCGCCGGTGGAGTGCTTGTCGACCGAAGGCCGTGGCCGCCCCCCGGCGCCGGCACCTGAGCCGGCACCTGAGCCGGCTCCGGCGACGGCGCCCGTCAGGTGCAGCCGCTCGCCCGAGGCGATCATCTCCCCGGTCCACGCCCGCAGCTCGGCGCCGTCGAGCCCGTTGAAGTAGATCGCCATCAGCAGCGCCGCCATCTGCTCGTCGGCCACCTCGCCCCCGGCGTAGGCGGCGAACAGCCAGCCGATCTCGGCGTCGGTCAGCGGGCGGCGGTTATCGCGCTTGACGTGGATCAGCGATACGACGTCAGTCATGCGGAAGCGCCCGGCTCCCGGCGGGCGGACAGGTCCGCGCCGCCGAACGCGGCCGGCAGCAACTCGGACAGCGGAACGGGCCCGGCGGCGGTGTCGACCAGCAGCTCCGGGCCGCCTGCCTCGAGCAGCAGCTGGCGGCACCGGCCGCACGGCAGCAGCGGGTCGCCGTCCCCGGCCACGACCGCGACCGCGACCAGCGCGGGGGCGTGGGAGTCAGTGCCCGGCGACCGGGCCGGGGTCGCGTGCAGCGCCGACACCAGCCCGCACTCGGCGCACAAGGTGACGCCGAACGAGGCGTTCTCCACGTTGCAGCCCACCACGACCTGACCGTCGCTGGTCAGCCCGGCGGCGCCGACCCGCAGTCGCGAGTACGGCGCGTAGGCGCGCCCGGCCACGTCGACGGCGGCGGCCCGGAGCTGGGGCCAATCGATGTTCATCTAGCAAACAGTGCCCTGGATTTTGCCTCGATGTCCAGCCACCGCCGTTTTCCGGTCGCGATTTGGCAACGAGGCGGCTTCAGTCCGGTAAGCCTCGGGTCGTCGGGATGCTATCGAAATAAACCTCGGTCAGTCTGGCTCAGGGGCGCCCGTCATGCCTGGGCGACGGCAACTGGCCAGTGGAGGAAATGGTGAGACACACCGCGTTGATGACCGCGGCTGCGGCAGGGGTAACAGCCCTGCTGCTGGCCGCGTGCGGCAGCAGTACGTCAAGCGTCAGCAGCTCGAGCAGCACGCCGGCCGCGAGCGCGTCGACCTCGGCGAGCACCAGCGCGTCGAGCACGGGAGCGGCGACGGGCGCGAAGCTCCTCGGCTGCATGGTCACCGACACCGGCGGCATCAACGACAAGTCGTTCAACCAGTCGGCGTGGCAGGGCATGCAGGAGGCCGCCGCCGCCAACCCGAACATCACGGT
Organism: uncultured Actinomycetota bacterium; assembly: GCA_963836195.1. GTDB lineage: Bacteria > Actinomycetota > Actinomycetes > Streptosporangiales > Streptosporangiaceae > Trebonia. Next base: position 289,284 of record CAWIIX010000017.1, read on the forward strand.
GAAGTACCTGCAGTCCACCACGCAGAGCGACTACGTGCCGAACATCAACACGTTCCTCGGCGAGAAGTGCGGGGTCATCGTCACCGTCGGCTTCCTGATGGCGGCGGCGACGGAGACCGCGGCCAAGGCGAACCCGAGCCAGGACTTCGCGATCGTCGACTGCTCGTACGCCTCCTTCTGCCTGTCCGGCGCCAAGGAGAGCAACATCGACCAGCTGACGTTCAACACCGTGCAGGACGGCTTCCTCGGCGGCTACCTGGCCGCGGGCATGACCAAGACCGGCAAGGTCGCCACGTTCGGCGGTCAGGACTTCGGCACCGTGACGATCTACATGGACGGCTACTGGGACGGCGTGCAGTACTACAACAAGCAGCACCACGCCAACGTGCAGGTCCTCGGCTGGAACGAGCAGACCCAGAAGGGCGAGTTCACCGGCGACTTCACCAACGAGACCAAGGGCCAGACCGTCACCCAGACGTTCATCAGCGAGGGCGCGGACGTCATCTTCCCGGTGGCGGGCAACGTCGGCCTCGGCGCCGCCAAGGCGGTCCAGGACGCGGACAACTCCGGCGGCCACGTCAACATGCTGCTGGGTCGACACCGACGGCTGCGTCAGCGCCGCGCAGTACTGCAAGTACTTCATCAGCAGCGTCACCAAGGGCATCCAGGCCGCGGTGAAGCGGCGTGGTGACGTCGGCCGCGGCCGGCTCGTTCAAGGGCGGCACCTACGTCGGCACGCTCGCCAACGGCGGCGCGGTGCTCTCGCCGTTCCACGACTTCTCCGGCACGGTCCCGGCCGCGCTGCAGTCCGAGCTGAAGACGATCCAGGCCGGCATCGAGAGCGGCTCCATCCAGACGCCGACCAAGAGCCCGGTCTAGGAGCGGTCGACAACACGTGGAACTTGAGCTCAGGGGCATTACCAAGCGGTTCGGCCCCCTCGTCGCCAACGACGGGATCAGCCTTTCCGTTGCCCCTGGGCAGGTTCACGCCCTGCTCGGCGAGAACGGAGCGGGGAAGACCACCTTGATGAACGTCCTGTTCGGGCTGACCAGGCCCGACGAGGGCGAGATCCACATAGATGGCAAGGCGGTGAGCTTTCGCTCGCCGAAGGACGCGATCGCGGCCGGCATCGGCATGGTGCACCAGCACTTCATGCTGGTGCCGGTGTTCACGGTCGCGGAGAACGTCACGCTCGGCATCGAGCAGGTCGGCCCGGCCGGCCTGCTCGACCGGCGTAAGACCCGGGCCGAGGTGCGGGAGCTGTCCCACCGTTACGGCCTCGACGTCGACCCGGACGCGCTGATCGAGGACCTGCCGGTCGGCATCCAGCAGCGGGTCGAGATCGTCAAGGCGCTCGTCCGGCAGGCGAACGTGCTGATCCTGGACGAGCCGACGGCCGTGCTCACCCCGGCCGAGACCGAGGAGCTGTTCCGCATCATCCGCCAGCTGCGGGACGGCGGCACGTCCATCATCTTCATCTCGCACAAGCTCAAGGAAGTCCAGACGATCGCCGACACCATCACCGTGCTGCGCCGGGGCAAGGTCGTCGGCCAGCGCACGCCGCCCGCGACCGAGGACGACCTGGCCTCCCTGATGGTCGGCCGCGACGTGCAGCTGCGGGTGAGCAAGGAGCCGGCCCAGCCCGGCGACGTCGTGTTCGACGTCGACCGCCTGACCGTCGCGAGCGAGCAGGGACTGCCCGTGAACGGGCTGTCCTTCCAGGTCAGGGCGGGCGAGATCCTGGGCATCGCCGGCGTCCAGGGCAACGGGCAGACCGAGCTGTGCGAGGCGCTGATGGGCCTGCGGCCCGCGGCGGCCGGCTCGGTCACGCTGAACGGCCGGGATCTCACCGGCGCGACGCCACGGGCGCGGCTGCTCGCGGGCGTCGCCTACGTCCCCGAGGACCGCCGGGAGGACGGGCTCGTCGGCTCGTTCTCCGTCGCCGAGAACCTCATCCTCGACACCTATGACCGGCCGCCGTTCGCCTCCGGCATCAACCTCAACCTTCCCGCGATCCGCGCCAACGCGACCGCGCTGATCGAGGAGTTCGACGTCCGCACCGGATCCGGCGCCACCCCGGCGGGCACCCTCTCCGGCGGCAACCAGCAGAAGGTCATCCTGGCCAGGGAGGTCGGGCGCGAGCACAAGGTGCTGATCGCGAGCCAGCCGACCCGGGGCCTCGACGTCGGGTCGATTGAGTTCGTGCACCGCCGGATCGTCGAGCAGCGCGATCACGGCGTCGCCGTGATCATCGTCTCCTCCGAGCTCGACGAGATCTACGCGCTGGCCGATCGGATCGCGGTCATGTACGAGGGGCGGATCACCGGCTTCCGCGACCCGGACGTGCCCGCCGCCGAGCTCGGGCGGCTGATGGCGGGCGGCGCCGACGGCGGCCACGCGCTCGAGCTCGGCCCGCTGCCGGAGATGGAGAGCAGCCCGCCCCCGCACGACGCGGCGCCCGCGCCCGCGCCAGAAGCCTCTGAAGCACCAGAAACCTCTCACGCCCCAAAAGCTCCTGAGCCCCCAGAAGCCTCCGAGGCCCCAGAAGCCCCGGAAGCGGACACGACATCGCCGGAGGAGTCATGAGCACCCCGCCTCCCGCGACCGAGCCCGCGGCGACGCCCCCGCCCGAGGCGGACAAGGACGAGCAGCGGGACGGCCACCGGTCGTTCGGCGACGTCCTGCGCCTGGCGATCCAGGAGAACACCGTCACGATCACGGTGCTCGCGCTGGTCACGGCGATCATCATCGGCGGACTGCTGACCGCGTTCACCAACTCCAACGTGCTCACCGCGTGGGGCAACTTCTTCTCCTCCCCCGGCAACGCGATCGGGCAGGCCTGGGACGTCGCGTTCGGCACCTACTGGGCGCTGTTCGAAGGATCGGTGTTCAACCCGCACACGATCGCCGCGCTCTTCCGGCAGGCCTCGTTCTCGACCGCGATCCACGACGGGTACCTGTCGGCCGTGTTCAACCCGCTGTCGGAGACAGCGGTCCAGGCCACGCCGCTGATCCTGACCGGGCTCGCGGTCGCGCTGCCGTACCAGGCGGGCCTGTTCAACATCGGCGGGCAGAGCCAGTTCATCGGCGGCGCGATCATGGCCGCGTGGCTCGGCTACGCCTACAACCTGCCGTTCTTCGTGCACGTGGTCGTCTGCTGCCTCGGCGCGTTCGTCGGCGGCGCCGCCCTCGGCGGGCTGGCGGGCGAGATCAAGGCGCGCACCGGCGCGCACGAGGTCATCGTCACGATCATGCTCAACTACGTCATGCTGTACTTCCTGGCCTACCTGCTCTCCTCGCACTCGCTGATGGAAGCGCCCGGCGGGTCGAACGCGATCACCCTGCCGATCACGTCCAACGCCCACCTGCCGCTGCTGGCCGGGACCCACCTGCGGATCAACGCCGGCTTCCTGATCGCGCTGGCGGCCGCGCTCGCGGTCTGGTGGCTGCTCAACCGGACCACGACCGGGTTCGAGTTCCGCAGCATCGGCGCCAACGCCCGGGCCTCCCGGGTGGCGGGCATGAACGTGGAGCGCAACTGGACGCTGGTGATGACGATCTCGGGCGGGCTGGCCGGCCTGGCCGCGGCCTCGGTCATCCTCGGCACCGACTTCACCCTCAACCCGCAGAGCTACGGCACCTACGGGATCGACGCGATCACGGTCGCCCTGCTCGGTCTCGGCCGTCCGGGCGGCGTGGTCGCGGCCGGCCTGCTGTTCGGCGCGCTGCACGCGGGCTCGCCCGGCATGCAGGTGTCAACCGGCACCCCGGTGCAGATCGTGCAGGTCATCCAGGCTCTGATCGTGCTCTTCGTGGCCGCGCCGCCGTTGGTCAGGACCATCTACCGGCTCCGGCCGGCCCGCGCCCGCGGGGTCAACACATCGCTGTCCAAGGGGTGGAACGCGTGACGACGCCTGCATCGGCCGAGCGGCTGCCGGTCCTGCTCGCGCCCGGCCCCGGTGGCGACCCCGCCGCCGAGCGGTTCGGCGGCCGGTTCGCCGCGCCGATCACCTACGTGGTCTTCGGGCTGTTTAACATCCTCGTCTTCGGCGCGCACGCGCACGCCGACGCCACGCTCTCCTTCACCCCCGAGTTCGCCAAGGTCTCGGTGCCGAACCTGACGCTGGCGGCCGCGGCCACCTGCTACGTGTGCGGCGCGATCTCGATCGCGCTGGGCGTGGTCCGACTGCTCGACGTGCTCGGGGTCATCCACCTCGGCCGGGTCTGGCGGCGGGTGATCATCGGGGCCGTGCTCTTCCTGTTTATCATCTCGCTGCTGGTCTGGGCCGACGGCGGGCAGACGATCGCGTTCAACATCGTCAACCTGCTCTCGGGCACGCTCAGCGACTCCATCCCGATCATGCTCGGCGCGCTCACCGGCGTGATCTGCTCCACCTCGGGCGTGATCAACATCGCGATCGAGGGCCAGCTCCTGCTGGGCGCGTTCTGCGCGGCGATCGCAACGTCGGTGACCGGCTCGCTCTGGCTGGGGCTGGTCTGCGGCGCGCTGGCCGGGTCGCTCGTCGGCATCCTGCTCGCCCTGTTCGCGATCGCCTACCGGGTCGACCAGATCGTGCTCGGCGTCGTGCTCAACACGCTGGTGCTCGGCCTCACCGGCTACCTGTACAACGCGCTCCTGACCGGGACGTACAGCAACACGCTGAACAACCCGAACACCTTCAACCAGCTGAAGATCCCGCTGCTCGGCGACATCCCGATCATCGGCCCGGTCCTGTTCGACGGCACCGTCTTCCTTTACATCACCTACATCGTGCTCTTCGGCGTGCAGATCGGCCTCAGCCGGACCCGCTGGGGCCTGCGCACCCGGGCGGTCGGGGAGCATCCAGTCGCGGCCGACACCGTGGGCATCAGGGTGCTGGCGTACCGGTACCGCAACGTCATCCTGGCCGGGCTGATCGCGGGCATCGGCGGCGCCTACTTCACCATCGGCTCGGTCGGCTCGTTCGGCCCCGACATGACCTCCGGCGAGGGCTACATCGCGCTGGCGGCGATGATCTTCGGCCGCTACACCCCGTTCGGCGCCATCGGCGCGGCGCTGCTGTTCGGCTTCACCACCCAGTTGCAGTCGGTCCTGTCCAGCATCAACGTCCCCATCCAGTCCAACCTGCTGCTGCTCACCCCCTACGTGGTGACGATCGTCGTCGTCGCGGGCCTGGTCGGCAAGGTCCGCGGCCCCCGCGCAGAAGGCGTCCCCTTCATCAAGTCCTGACCGGCCCCGCCTCGTCCCTTCGACGTGTCACCGCCAGGCGCAGCCCCCTCCCACCCTTCCCCCTGCCCCCCGCCCCCTGCCCCTGCCCCGTCCCTGCCCCCTGCCCCTGCCCCCGCCCCCGCCCCTGCCCCCTGCCCCCGCCCCATCCAATGACCCGAATGCGCCTTTGGGCCGGCAAGAGTGAGCCCAAATGCGCATGTGGGCTCACCCGCTAACGACGAGGGCGCGGACCGCGAGCCCAACGACTCGCGATCCGCGCCCCCCGGCGGGCTATATCAGGGCAGCAGGGCCGGGCTCGCGTTCTGGGCGAGGGTAAGGGCCTGCTGGGAGAACCAGCCGCCCGCCGCCGGGTCAGTCAAGACCGAGTTGGTCGCCAGGCTCCAGAGCGGGTCGAAGGTCTGGAAGGCCGCGCTTGAACTGCTCGGCCAGCCCGCGATGGACGGCGTGTCGGCGGCGTCATCCCAGCTGCGGACGCCGCCCGCGGCGTCGCACTGGCCGTCCGACTGGCCCGGCGTCTTGACCCACAGGTAGGCGTCGAGCAGCGGCGGGTTGGACGGGAGGTAGCTGTCCAGCGTGCTCAGCGACACCCCGCTGTCAGCGGTCGGCTTGAGTCCGAGGCCGGCGCTGGGCGGGTTGCACCAGTTGCCGCTGGCGAGGCTGCCGGTGACGGTGGCCGGGCTGGTCGTAGGGCGCGGCCGCGTAGCTCTGCATGCTGTCGGGGCCGAGGCCGTTGCGGCTCGTGTCGACGATGAAGTGCGTGCTCGGCACCGTGCCGGCCAGGGAGCTGGCGTAGCTGGCGTCGATGCCGGAGGTGTTGAGGTCGGCGGTGGTGGAGGTCTCGCTCCAGACGCCGTACGGGCTCAGCGCGACGCCGTTGTAGGCGCCGACCTGATTGGCGATGTTGGTTCCCGGTGCCCCGCCGTTCCAGTACTGGTTCGCGCAGCCGCCGGGCGGGGACGTCGACGACCCGGGCGAGGAGAACGCGCCGCCCGCCGTGGCCGATCCCGAGAAGGCGGCGACGTCGGCCAGCGCGTCGGCCCGGGTCTGGGCCTCGTTCGCGGTCGCGTAGGCGATGCACTCAGACACCCAGGTGCCGTAGTAGTCGCTGTTGGTGTCGTACTGGTAGTTGGAGACGTTGAGGAAGTAGCCCTGCGACTGCTGGACGTCCGCGGCGGTCAGCGTCTCGGCCATGCCGCCGACGTTCTGCCAGGCGCTGTTCCCGCCGTCGAGGTAGAGGCTGATGTTCGTGTCCGCCTCCAGCGTCGAGACCGCGTAAGCGACGTCGTCGACCCGGGTGGTGTTAGTGATGCCGGGGAAGTCGGCCGCGTACGCGGCGCCGCAGTAGCCGGGAAGGTTCGCCAGCGCGTCGGGCTCCTCGAGCACCACCGCCTTGGCATTGCCGAGGGCGCCGCCGATGGCGTTGATCCAGGCGTCGTAGGCGGCGTCCGTTGGCGCCCCGCCGGCCGAGTACTGCGAGCAGTCGCGGCCGGGGATGTTGTAGGCGACGAAGATCGGGACGGCGTTCTCCAGCCGGGCGGCCGCCAGCGTGAGCCGGACCTGCCTGGCGACGGCGGCGTCGGCCTGCGCCGAGCCCTCGTTGCCGGGCTCGGCCGCCTGCGCGGCGGTCTCGCCATCGAGCCAGACCGCGGACGGAACCGCCTCCATGGCGGTGATGAGGCCCGCGTTCTTCAGCTGGCCGCTCTTGACCAGCTGCAGGATCTGCTGGACCGAGCCCTGGGCCGGCGGCGGCACGTAGAAGCGGGTGTTCGCGGCGAGCGTGTGGCCCGCGGGTGCCTGGGTCGCCGCGGAGGCGAGGCCGGGCGTGAGTGCCAGGGCGGCGCTGCCCAGGACGAGTGTGCTCAGACAGGCGAGATGCCGCCGGAGAGTACGACGTTGCACATTGGCTCCTGATGGCGGGGCGGAAGCGACAACTGTGGAAGCGCTCCCACGATCTTTCAGTGTGCTAGATACTGCTTCTTGGAGCATTGCCTGTCAATACGCGTCGGCTCGATTTCGACGGAAACTGGAAGCGCTTCCAGTAATTGGCACCGCTCAGTACGATGTGCGAGACACCCACCGACCCAAAGCCGGGGACCGATGACGACACCGCCCAACCGCCGCCCGACGCTCGACGAGGTCGCGCGGCTTGCCGGGGTGTCGCGCTCCGCGGCGTCCCGGGCCATCAACCGGTCCGGGCACGCGAGCCGGGCCACCAGGGAGGCGGTCGAGCGCGCGGTGCGGGAACTGGGCTACGTGCCCAACCCGACCGCCCGGGCGCTGGCCACCCGGCAGTCCGGGGCGGTGGTGCTCGCCATCTCGCACCACGACTCGGAGCTGTTCGCGGACCCGTTCTACGCGCAGATCATCGCCGGCGTCAGCGCCGCCCTCGAGCGCACCGACCTGCTGCTGATGCTCGCGCTGGCCGACTCCGACCTCGGGCGGGCCCGGCTTGAGCGCGTCCTGCGGTCCCGGCACGCCGACGGCATCATGCTGATGGGGCTGCACGGGGATGATCCGCTGTACCACCTGGCCGGCAAGCTGGAGCTGCCGGTCGTCTACGGCGGGCGCCCGCTCAACGCCGAACCCGCCTGGTACGTGGACGCGGACAACCGCGGCGGCGCCCGGCTCGCGGCCGAGCACCTCATCGGCATCGGGCGCCGCCGGATCGCCACCCTGACCGGCGCCCTCGACACCTACGTCGGGGCGGCCCGGCTGCAGGGCTTCCAGGACGCGCTCGCGGTCGCCGGGCTCGGCCCCGGCCTGGTCGAGGTCGGCGACTTCACCGAGGTCAGCGGGGCCGAGGCGATGAGCCGCCTGCTCGCCGCCGAGCCGGCCGTCGACGCGGTCTTCGCCGCGTCCGACAGCATGGCGGCCGGCGCCCTGCGCGTGCTCAAGGCCGCGGGCCGCGCGGTCCCCGGCGACGTGGCGGTGGTCGGGTTCGACGACAGCCTGATCGCCCGCTACACCAGCCCGCCGCTCACGACCGTCTCCCAGCCGATCAGGCAGCTCGGCTCGGAGATGGCCAAGATGCTGGTCAGCCTCATCGACGGGGAACCGGCCGGCCCGCTGATCCTGCCCACCCGGCTCGTCCTGCGCGAGTCCAGTGAGCCGGGTCTGGCTCCCGTCAGCCCAGCCTCGGGATGATCTCCTCGCCGTACGCGTCGAGGGTGTTCTCCTCGTCATCGTGCATGAGGTAGAGCGCGAACTGGTCGGCGCCGATCGACGCGAGCTCCCGCAGCCGCTCCACGTGCGCCGACGGCGGTCCCAGGAGACAGAACCGGTCCACGATCTCGTCCGGCACGAAGTCGGTGGACGGGTTCCCTGCCTGTCCGTGGTGGGAGTAGTCGTAGGCCTGCCGTCCGGCGATGTAGTCGGTCAGCGCCCGCGGCACCGGCCCGTCCACCCCGTACCGCGCGACCAGGTCGGCGACGTGGTTGCCGACCATGCCGCCGAACCACCGCAGCTGCTCCCGCTGATGCGCCAGGTCGTCACCGACGTAGGCCGGCGCGGCGACGCACATCGTGATCGACGCCGGGTCGCGGCCAGCCGCCTCGGCCGCCGCGCGGACCGCGCCGAACGTCCACTGGGCGATGTGCGGATCGGCCGTCTGCAGGATGAAGCCGTCGGCCTGCTCGCCGACCAGCCGCAGCGCCTTCGGCCCGTAGGCCGCCATCCACACCGGCAGCGAGCCGTCCCGCACCCACGGGATCTGCAGCGGCTGGCCGTGATGGGTGACCTCGCGCCCCTCGGCCAGCCCCTTGATCACCGTCATCGCGTCCGACAGGGTGGCCAGCGTGACCGGCGCCTGGCCGATGTACCGGCGGGCCGAGTCGCCGCGGCCGATGCCGCAGATCGTTCGGTTGCCGTACTCGTCGTTCAGCGTGGCGAACATGGACGCGATCACCGACCAGTCCCTGGTCCCCGGGTTGGTCACCATCGGCCCGACCCTCAGGGTCCGAGTCGCCGCCAGGATCTGCGGGTACAGCACGAACGTCTCCTGCCAGAGCACGTGCGAGTCGAACGTCCACCCGTACCCGAACCCGGCCGCCTCGGCCCGCCTCATCATCGCCACCACCCCGCTGGCAGGCGGATTGGGCTGCAGCACCACCCCGAACTCCATAACCCCTCCCATCGCTAACCGTCGCACCTCGCCGCCCCAGGCCCACTCCGACCCTGGACGCTGTGGCCCTCAACGCCAAGAGCCCCTCGGCGCTGTGGCCCTCAACGCCAAGAACCCCCTGGCGCTGTGGCCCATTGCACCACTAGGAATGGCGCGGCGGGCCACGGCGCCACGGTCCGTTTAGCGCGGAGGGCCACGGCGCCAACTGCCGCCTGCCCGCGATGGGGACCGGTGCGCTGCGGGCGTGGAACCAGGGTCCGTTAGACGAGATATTGATTGAGATCACGGGACAGGAAGGCGCCGTGTCCGGGGGAGCCCCTGAACTCCCCGTCCGCCACCACCACCTGGCCGCGGGAGATCGTGGTGGCGACCTTGCCGGTGATCTGCATCCCCTCGTAGGCGGAGTAGTCGACGTTCATGTGATGGGTGGCGACCGAGATCGTCTGCGTGGCGGCCGGGTCGTAGAGGACGATGTCCGCGTCCGCGCCGGGGGCGATGACCCCCTTGCGCGGGTACAGGCCGAACATCCGGGCCGGCGTCGTCGAGCAGGTCTCCACCCAGCGCTCGAGCGTGATCTCGCCGGCCACCACCCCCTGGTGCAGCAGGTCCATCCGGTGCTCGACCCCCGGGATCCCGTTCGGGATCTTGGAGAAGTCGCCCCGGCCGAGCTCCTTCTGCTCCTTGAAGCAGAACGGGCAGTGGTCCGTCGACACGACCGCCAGGTCGTTGGTCCGCAGCCCGCGCCAGAGGGCGGCGGCGTGGTCCGGTGTCCGCAGCGGGGGAGAGGCGACGAACTTGGCGCCCTCGAAGTCCGGCCTGGCCAGGTCGTCGAGCGTCAGGTACAGGTACTGCGGGCAGGTCTCGGCGAAGACGTTCTGGCCCGCGTCCCTGGCCGCCGCGACCGCCGTCAGCGCGTGCGCGGCCGACAGGTGGACGATGTACAGCGGGCAGTCGGCCACCTTCGCCAGGGTGATCGCCCGGCTGGTGGCCTCGCCCTCGAGCTCCGGCGGCCGGGTCAGACCGTGCTGCACCGGGTCGGTCCGCCCGGCCGCGACGGCCTGCGCGACCAGCTCGTCGATCGCGATGCCGTTCTCCGCGTGCATCATGATCGTGGCCCCGATGCGGGACGCCTCCTGCATCCCGAGCAGGATCTCCCCGTCGGTCGCGTAGAACACGCCGGGGTACGCCATGAACATCTTGAAGCTGGTCACCCCGGCGTCGACGCAGGCCGTCATCTCCTTCAGCGACGTGTCGTTCACGTCGGAGACGATCATGTGGAAGCCGTAGTCGATGGCGCAGTTGCCGTCGGCCTTCGAGTGCCACTTGTCCAGCGTCGACAGCAGGCTGGTGCCCTTGGCCTGGACCGCGAAGTCGATGATGGTGGTGGTACCGCCCCAGGCGGCGGCCTTGGTGCCGGTCTCGAACGTGTCGACCGAGAAGGTGCCGCCGAACGGCATCTCCATGTGCGTGTGCGCGTCGATCCCGCCCGGGATCACGTACAGGTCGGTGGCGTCGATAATCACGTCCGCGTCGGGCTCAGCGTCCGCCGCAGCCCTGGCGGCGGCGAACGTCGCCGCATCGGTCGCCTCGCCCCGGGCGAGGACGGCGGCGATCTTCTCGCCCACGATCAGCACGTCGGCGGCCAGGGTCCCGGTGGCGGTCACCACCGTCCCGCCGGTGATCAGCGTGCTCATTACGGGTTGACCAGGCTCTCGTACGAGTCCGGACGGCGGTCCCGGTAGAACTGCCACAGGTCCCTGACCTCGGTCAGCTTGTCCATGTCGAGGTCGCGCACCACCACCTCGTCGGCGTTGTCGGAGGCGGCGTCGCCGACCAGCTGGCCGCGCGGGTCGACGAAGTAGGACTGGCCGTAGAAGTCGTTGTCGCCCAGCGGCTCGACCCCGACCCGGTTGATCGCGCCGACGTAGTACTCGTTGGCGACCGCGGCGGCGGGCTGCTCCAGGTTCCACAGGTACGACGAGAGCCCGCGCGACGTCGCCGAGGGGTTGAACACGATCCGCGCGCCGGCCAGGCCGAGCGCCCGCCAGCCCTCCGGGAAGTGCCGGTCGTAGCAGATGTACACGCCGATCCGCCCCACCGCGGTGTCGAAGATCGGGTAGCCGAGGTTGCCCGGACGGAAGTAGAACTTCTCCCAGAAGCCCTTGACCTGCGGCAGGTGGTTCTTCCTGTACTTGCCGAGGTACCGCCCGTCCGCGTCGATGACCGCGGCGGTGTTGTAGTACAGCCCCGGCTGCTCCTCCTCGTACATCGGCGCGATGATCACGATGTGGTGCTGCCGGGCGAGCTCCTGCATGAGCCGGGTCGTCGGCCCGTCCGGGATCGCCTCGGTGTAGCCGTAGTAGTCGGCGTCCTGCACCTGGCAGAAGTACGGCCCGTAGAACAGCTCCTGCAGGCAGACGACCTGCGCCCCGGCGGACGCCGCCGTCGCGATGTGCGCGGCCGCGGCCGCGATCATCGAATCCTTATCCCCGGCCCACGCCTGCTGGACCAGGGCAGCCCGGACGATTTCCGGCATGCCGGCCTCCTGGGGGTGTTGAAAGCCTAAGTAGTCGCAGCCTCATCTTCCCCAGCAACGTAGCGCCTTAGACCGCCCCCGGCCCCCCCAATCTCAACCCCAGCCATCCCCGCCCCAGACAGCCCCGCGCCGCCGACCCCAGAGCCCACCTGTCGGCTACGCCACCGACCCTAATAGGGCGATGTCGATGGCGTAGCCGACAGACCGCGCAACCTGTCGATGGCGTAGCCGACAGGCCCGCCACCGACCCGGCGCCGCGCCCGCCGCCGCAGCCAAGCGCCGCCAAGCGCAGCCAAGCGCCGCCAAGCGCCGCTCTAGGCCGCGATCGGCGTGAGGACGAAGATGGGCATGATCCTGGTGGTCTTCTTCTGGTATTCGGCGTAGTCCGGCCAGGCCTCGACGGCCCGCTTGAACCAGGTCTCGTACTCCTCGCCGTGGACCTCCCTGGCCTGGTAGTCCTTCTTGACCGGGCCGTCCTGAAGCTCCACGTGCGGGTTCGCGACCAGGTTGTAGTACCAGACCGGGTGCTTGGGGGCGCCGCCGAGCGACGCCACCACGGCGTACTCGCCGTCGTGCTCGACCCGCATCAGCGGCGACTTGCGCAGCTTGCCGGACTTGGCGCCGACCGACGTGAGCACGATGACGCGCTCGCCGGTCGGGTGCGCGGTGCCCTCGGTACCGCCGGAGCGCTCATAGAGGTCCACCTGCTTGGCGGCCATGTCGAACGCGCTGGGTGCGTACTCCCCGGTGAGAGGCATGTCTCCACCATCCAATCCCGTAGATTGAGTCACCGCCGCAGCGTGTCGCCGCGGCTCCAAAGCCATAAGCGGACTTTACCCCGCTTAGTATTCCGCAGGTACAGTGATCCAGTGGATCAGCCCGTCGTCTGGGGAGCGCCGCCCGCCGAGCGAGCCGACGCCGCCCGCAACCGGGTGCACCTGCTCGCCACGGCCCGCCAGATGCTCGCGGAACAGGGTCCCGACCGGCTGACCATGGACGGCCTGGCAGAACGGGCCGGGCTGGGCAAGGGCACCGTGTTCCGCCGGTTCGGCTCCCGGGCAGGCATCTTCCAGGCGCTCCTGGACGATGACGAGAAGACCTTCCAGCAGCGCGTGCTCTCCGGCCCGCCGCCCCTTGGCCCCGGCGCCGACCCCCTGGACCGGCTGATCGCCTACGGCCGCGCCCGGGCCGGCTTCATGGTCGGCCACCGCGACATCGCCCGGGCCGCCCTCGACTGCAGCCAGCCCGCACCCATCGGACGCCAGGCCCCGATGTCCCAGATCCACATCCGCGTCCTACTTGGCCAGCTCACACTCGGCCCGGTCGACCTGGACATGCTGGCCACCCAGCTCGCCGCCGCCCTGGACGGCCCCGTGCTCCTCTACCTGTCCTCCGGCGAACTAGCCGACGCCGCCGAAGTCGAGCACCGCATCGCCCAAGCCTGGCAAGACCTCGTAGAACGCGTCTGCCGCCCATAACGCGCTGCACCTGGCGACGGCAGGGAGGGCTCACGCCGCTCGCCACCATCTCGGCCGATCTGGGTCCGTTCCGTGCACGCCCGGTGGGCCGGCGGCCTGCGGCTATGCCCGTCCGGCCTTCGGCGGCTGAAACGGGTTCTCGACACGAACCCCGGAGTAGTCCTGGCCGACGTTGAGATCTTCCGAATAAAGCACAGCGCAGCCCATTTCGTTCGCGCAGTGGACGATCATCGAGTCCCAGAACGAGATCCCGGACCGCTGATGAATACCAATCGCGCCCAGCACGTCGTCAGCCGCTGGGACGTGCAGGTGCCAGTGCGACAAGTCGGCGACGATCTCCTTCGCCGCTTCCACGCTGAGCGGCTTGGCGATCTTCCGCGTGACGTTCACGAAGAACTCTTGCAGTACCTGAACGCTCAGGCAGCCGTCCCGCGATTCCCACAGCTGCTCGACCAGCGTTCGTGCCTGATCCCGCTTTGCGCCGGCGGAATCGTCGTGGGCATACAGCAAGATATTCGTATCGACGAACCGGCGGTTACCGCTCATGGACGCTGTCACGGCTCCAGCCGACGTGCCCGCCAGTGCCGAGATCCATTCCCTCGCGCAGCCGGGCAATGCTCCGGTCACGGGCGCGAGCGTAGCCAGTCTCTTGCTCGACCAGCTCCCTCAGCATCCGGGCGAGCAACTGTGACACCGAAGTGCCCCGGCTCGCCGCAAGGATCCGGGCCTCCCGGAGGTCCTCCTCGGGAAGCGACAGCGTGATGTTCTGATTGCTCACGTCAATCAACCCCAGACTATTCATCTCTGCACGTAAATAAGTGTAGCACGTGATCACGTGAAGGCCGGGCTCCGGGAATCTCCCAGTGAAAGAAGACAATCGGGACGCGAGTACACGCGCAGCCGCTGACCTAGCGGCTCAGCCGCCTGCGAAGAAGTCGAGGTAGGCCTGAGCCAGGACGGCCGGGTTCTCCAGCGCGATGTTGTGACCGGCCGCGGGGATGACGACGCCGCGGACGTCGCGGGCCACCTGGGCGAGCTGCTCGGATACTTTCTCTCCGAGATAGGCCTCCGCGCCGACCGCCAGGACAGGGCAGCCGATCGGGTCGGCGTAATGCGGGAGGTTCTGTTCGGCGTCGGTCTGGCGGGCGCGGTACATCTCCAAGATGCCCCTGGTGCCGCCCGGTTGCTCGGCCGAGTGCACCATTTCGTCGATGTCCTCCTCGGCCAGCGCGCTGGGGTCCCACATGTGGCGTCTCGCGTACCACGTCCAGAACGGCCGTTCCCGGCCGGCCAGCAACAGCTCGGGCACGTTCGGCAGGCTGAAGAAGCTGAAGTGCCAGCCGGTCCGGATGTCGTCGGCGGCGAGCGATGGGTCGGGTGCGCCGACTGGCAATCCCGGTAGGAGCGTTTCCTGGAACACCAGTTGCCGGACCCGGGGCCGGTGGAAGGCGGCGACGGCGTAGGCGATCGCCGCGCCCCAGTCCTCGCCGGCGACGCGAAACTGCTCGAAGCCCAGGTAGGTGGCCAGCTCGGCGACGTCGCCGGCCATCGTGGCGGTGTCGTAGCCGGCCAGCGGGCGTTGGGAGCCGCCGGCGCCTCGGTTGTCGACCGCGATGACGGTGTAGTGCGGGGTCAGCAATGGCACGACGTGGCGCCAGTAGGACATGGTCTTCGGCGTGCCGTGCAGCAAGAACACCGGGTCGCCGGCGCCGCCGATCGCGTAGTGGATCTCCACGCCATTGACGGTGGGCTTGCCATATGTCAGCCGGACTCCCGCATGGTCAGTGAGGTTCATGTCGGCAAACTCCTTCTTCTCTTCGGCCGTGTAGGCGCCGACCGTTAGCGTGCGCCGCACCGCAGCACTTGCCCGTCCCCTCGATTCGTTATCGGGGGCGGGCCGTCGGCCGGCGTCCGCGATCGGCGTGGAGGTTCCGCCCGATACAACCGTGCCCGCCTTGCCACCGGTGTCGCTTGTGTCGCAGCTGTCGCAGATGGCTTCCATCTGGCGATCAGATGGTCGAGCCGCGGGCGCGCCGGCAGCTGGGCCGACAGCGAGATACCGAGGCGCAGTGTGCCGATGAGCGTGTCCGAGCTGAGGTCAGCGCCGAACCGGCGATCCGCTACGCCTTCCGGCTGGCCTCCGCCACCAGCAGCCGCTCGCCGGCCGCGATGACCGACCGGACGCGCCCGGCCGGCATAACGAGCCGCTGGCTAGGGTTAGCAGAGCAGCAAGGGGCAGCAGTAGCCGAAGCTACGACCGGAGGCGACGATGAAGGCGGTACGGTTCGACGAATACGGTCCGGTGGCTGTGCTCGACGTCCGCGACGTCCCGATCCCCGAGGCAGGTCCTGGTCAGGTCCTCATCCGGGTCAAGGCCGCGGGCATCAACCCGGGCGAGGCCAAGATCCGTGACGGCTTCCTGCACGAGCGCTGGCCCGCCACGTTCCCGTCCGGGCAGGGCAGCGACTTCGCCGGCGTGGTGGAGCGCCTCGGGCCGGGCGTGACCGCCGTCGCCGAGCGGGACGAGGTGATCGGCTGGGTCGATACCAGGTCAAGCCAGGCCGAGTACGTGGTCGCCGACCAAGACGACCTCGCGCCGCGGCCGTCCGGCCTGCCCTGGGAGGTAGCGGGCGCGATCCCGGTGGCCGGCTTCACCGCCTGGGCGATGGTCCGCGCGGTCGACGTCAAGCCGGGCGACACCGTCGTCGTCGCCGGGGCGGCCGGCGGCGTCGGCTCGCTCGCGGTCCAGCTGGCCAAGCGCGCGGGCGCGACCGTGATCGGGCTGGCGGGCCCGTCCAACCACGACTGGCTCAAGCGCCACGACGTGCTCCCGGTCGCCTACGGCGACGGCGTCGTCGACCGGATCAGGGAGAGCGCCAAGACGCAGGTCGACGCGTTTCTCGACACCTACGGCGGCGACTACGTGGAGCTGGCCCTGAACGACCTCGCGGTCAGCCCGGAGCGGATCGACAGCGTCACCCGGCCCGACGCCGCGGCCAAGTACGGCATCAAGATCGACGGCAACGGCGCCGGCGCGAGCGCCGCCACCCTCGAGACGCTGGCCGGCCTGATCGCGGCCAAGGAGCTCGAGCTGCCCATCGCGCGGACGTACCCGCTGACCGAGGTCGCCACCGCCTACACCCAGCTCGCCAAGGGCCACATCCGCGGCAAGATCGTGCTGATCCCGTAGTCTCCCCTGCCGGGTAAGGTTTGCCACAGAATCACCCAGTACCGGTTAGCGCCCGCCCGGCTAGGAGCCGCCCGCATGACAGCCAGGCAGCAGATCGCCCGCCTGCTTCCGCTGGTGCTGCTGGTCATCCTGGTAGTCGCGGGGCTGCGCGGCGAGGTCTCGGCCCCGCGCTGGAACGGGCCGCTGAAGGCGGACGGGGTCGCGATCGGACTCGCGCTCGAGGTCATCCTGGCGGTCCTGCTGATCGTCACGCTCCGCCGGGACCGCGCCGCCCGGCGGGCGGCCGAGCGGCGCCCCTACACCGGCGAGAGCGTCGACATCGAGCCGTCGGCCGCGCTCAGGTTCGTCCTCAAGTGGCTGCTCGGCGCGTGCATGGTGGCGGTCGCGGTGGTTCTGATCAGCGACCTCCACCTGCATTTCCTGACGAAGGGCAAGCTGCCGCCGACGACGTCGCTCAAGGGCAAGCCGAAGCCGCCGCCGCCGCTACGCGCGCACGGCGGCGGCGGCTGGGCGCTGCACGTCCCGTGGGCCCCGATCCTCTACGGTCTCCTGGTGATCGCGCTGGTGGCGGCCGTGGTGATCAGCATCTGGTGGTCGAGTCGGCTCCGCCGGGCGGCGGCGCCGCTGGTCATCGAGGACGTGGGGGCCGAGGAACTGCGGGAGGCGGTGGAGTCGGGACGCGCCGCGATGGCCGAGATCAGCGACGCCCGGGCCGCGATCATCGCCTGCTACGTGGCGATGGAGCGCAGCCTGGCCGAGCGCGGCACCAGCCGCGCCGCGGCCGACACCCCGGATGAGCTGCTCGCCCGGGCCGTCGGCGCGGGAACCATCCGGGGCCCGGCCGCCGGCCGGCTGACCGCGCTGTTCTACGAGGCGCGGTTCTCCACCCATCCGGTCGCGGCCGGCCAGCGGGCCGCCGCCAGCGCGGCCCTCGACGAGCTCGCGGCCGAACTGGCCGTCGCCGCGCAGGCTGCCGCCGCGCAGGCCGCCGCGCCCGCCGCGGCTTCAGCGCTGCCTGCGCCATCCGCCCCAACCACCGGAGGCGGCCGGGCATGAGCGCCGCCCCCGTCGGCCCCGGGTCCGGCCGCGCCGCCGGCAGCAGCGCCGCCGCCGGCAACAGCGCCGCCGCCGGCAACAGCGCCGCCGCCGACCCGGGTAGCCGCTGGCGCGACGCGACCCCCGAGCTCATCATCGCCGCGATCACCGTCGCCGTCGCCGCCCTGGCCGGGGCGGCCGTGTCCGGCTGGCCGGGCGTGGCCGTCGTCGCCGTCGCCGCCGCCGTGCTCGCCCTGCTGGTGCTGCGCGCCGCCCTGCCCAGGTCGGCCGCCCAGACCTCCCGCCGGGCCAAGGACAAGCAGCAGGCGCGGGCCATCTTCGGCTACGGCCAGCGCCGGTTCATCGTCGCCACCAGCCTCACCAGCCGCCCGCTGTACGAGTCGGAGCTGCGCCCGGTCCTTGAGCACATCCTCGCCGCCCGGCTGGCCGAGAGCCACGGCGTCAACCTCTACACCGAGCCGGAGGCGGCCCGGCGGGTGTTCTGCCGCACCCGGGGCGACGAATCCCTCTGGCCCTGGATCGATCCCGGGCAGATCACCAACGCCGATGAACGATCCAGGCTGCGAGGCGGGATCCCCCGCCAGACCCTCGGCCGCCTGATCACCCGATTGGAGCAGCTGTGACTCCGGAAGAGACCGCGCGGCAGGCGGCCGCGATCCTCGACGAGCTCGACAAGGCCGTGGTCGGCCGCCGTCGCACCCTCGAGCTGGTGCTGATCGGCATCCTGGCCGGCGGCCACGTGCTCCTCGAGGACCTGCCGGGCCTGGGCAAGACGCTCATCGCGCGATCGTTCGCGAGCGTGCTCGGGCTCGACTTCGCCCGCATCCAGTTCACCCCCGACCTGCTTCCGTCGGACGTGGTCGGCGCGCCGCTGTACGACCAGCGCAACGGGGAGATGGTCTTCCGCCCCGGCCCGGTCTTCACCCAGCTGCTGCTGGCCGACGAGATCAACCGGACGCCCCCCAAGACCCAGGCCGCCCTGCTCGAGGCCATGGGCGAGGGCCAGGTCAGCGTCGACGGGAAGTCGCGGCGGCTCCCGGAGCCGTTCGTGGTACTCGCGACCGACAACCCGATCGAGTACGAGGGCACCTACGAGCTGCCCGAGGCGCAGCTCGACCGGTTTCTCATGCGGCTCCGCCTCGGCTACCTGACCCGGGCTGACGAGACCGATATGCTGCGCCGCCGGGTCGACCGGGCGCAGGAGGCGGTCGCGCTCACCCCGGTCACCGACGCGGCCGGCCTGCTCGCCATGCGCGAGTCCCTCGAGCGGGTCGAGATCACCGATGACCTGCTCGACTACGTGATCGCGATCGTCGCCGCGACCCGCAAGGACCCGCAGATCCAGGTCGGCGCCAGCCCCCGCGGCGGCCTCGCGCTGGTCCAGCTCGCGCGCGGCCAGGCGCTGCTGCACCAGCGCGACTACGTGGTCCCTGACGACATCAAGCAGGTCGCGGTCCCGGCCCTCGCGCACCGGATCACGCTCCGGCCCGAGCTCTGGGTCCGCCAGGTCTCGGCCGACGACGTGGTCGCGCGGCTGCTGGCTGCCGTCCCGACGCCCAAAACCGATCCGACCGTCCGCTCCGGCGCGGGCGGTGCCCGGGCCGGCGCCGCCGCCGGGTGATCACAATCGCTGATATCGAACGGTCCCCGGCGTCTCTGCAGCCGCCCGGCGCACCCTCCTCCCCGGCCAGCCTCGGACCGTCGTCCCAGGTCCAGGCGGAGGAGATCGACGTCAGGTGGCGGCCGTCGCGGCATGCCCGCCGCCTGCTGACGCTGGCGGCGGCCGGGCTGCTGCTGGCGGTGGTCTTCCGCCGCCCCGAGCTGGCCGGCCTCGCCGCGCCCGCGCTGCTGCTCCTCGGCGCGGGCCGCGCGACCCGCGGCGGCCTCCCCGGACGGCTCACGGTCCGGGTCGGCCTCACCTCGACCCGCATCAACGAGGGCGAGCCGGCCGCCGTCGACGTCGTCGTGTCCGGGATTGACGAGACTGCTGGCGCGACCGGGTCAACCGGGGTCCCCGGGACCGCCGGGACCGGGGGCGCGAACGGCGTCGGCTTCGACGTCCGGTGGGCGCTCGAGCCCGGCCGCGGCATCGAGCCGGGCAGCGGGACCGCCGTCAACGGCGCGGCGGCCCGGTTCACGTTCACGATCGACCGCTGGGGCAAGCGGAAGCTCGGCAGCGTCACCCTCACCCTCCATGACCGCTGGCGGCTGGCCGAAGGCCGGGTCACGTTCGCGCTCCCCGCCATCGACTGCTACCCGTCCCCGGCCGTGCAGCGGACCGCGGTCGTCCTGTCCAAGCTGCCGAACCGGCTGGGCGAGCATCGCGCCCGGGTGCCCGGCGACGGCACCGAGTTCACCGGGGTCCGCGAGTTCGTGCCCGGGGACCGGCAGCGGGCGATCAACTGGCCGGCCTCCACCCGCCTCGGCCGCCTCCAGGTAAACACGTTCGCGGCCGAGCGCTCGCAGGATGTGGTGCTGCTGGTCGACGCGACCTCGGACGTGGGCGAGCCCGGCCGGTCCGCGCTCGACCTCGGGCTGCGCGGCGCGTCCGGCGCCGCCCGGGCCTACCTGGCCGCGCGGGACCGGGTCGGCGTGATCACCTACCAGTGGGGCGGCGCTCACTGGCTCGCCCCGTCCCTCGGCCGCCGCCAGTTCTACCGGATCGTCGACGCGCTGCTGCAGTCGGACACCGGGTTCGCCCGCGGCGCCGTCTTCAGCCGCCTGCCGCGGGCCGCGCTCCCGCCCGGCGCGCTCGTGGTCGCGTTCTCGCCGCTGCTCGACGGCCGGTTCGTGGAGACGCTGCGGGACATGCGCGAGCGTGGCTTCACGCTGATCGTGGTGGACGTGCTCAACGCCGCGCCGCCGCGCCGCCGCGCCTTCTCCGACAACGCCGCCCGCCGGATATGGAGCCTCGAACAGCAGGCGATCCGCTTCTCCCTGCGCGAGCTCGGCGTCCCGGTCGTTGCCTGGGACGGCGTCACCCCGCTCGACCTCCCGCTCGCCCCCTACACCCGCCGCCCCCTGGTGACCCGCCGATGACCGCATCCCGCGAAGCCGCCGCCGCGTCGCCCCACCCGGAAGGGCAGGCGACCGCCACCGACGCCACCACCATCGCCGCGGGCCGAGCCGGAAGGGCAGGCGACCGCCCGATGACCGCCACCGACGCCCCCACCATCGCCCCGGCCGAGCCGGAAGGGCAGGCGACCGCCCGATGACCGCCACCGACGCCCCCACCATCGCCACGGCCGAGCCGGAAGGGCAGGCGACCGCCCGATGACCACCACCGACGCCCCCACCGCCGCGGCCGAGCCGGCTCCGCGCGCCGCGGCCGCCCAACGGAGCGGTCTGCTGTCCTTGGCCGGCCCGCGATTGGCCGCCCTGCTGCTCGGCGCCGCCTGCGTCGCCTGGTCGGCGGCGCCCCTCGGGCACGGCGGCTGGCCGACGGTGGCCCTCACCATCGCGATCATCGCGGTGACCGCGGGCGGCCTCCGGCTGGCCCTGGCCGACGTCCCCGAGCCCGACGACGCGTACCTCCTGTCCGGCCCCCTGCGCGGCTGGCTGAACTTCCTCGCCCTGCTGCGGACACTCCCCTGGGAGGAGATCACCGTGATGGCCGTGCTCTGGCTGGAGGTGCAGCACCCGGCCCGCCCGTGGCCTACCGCCGCGCTCGGCGCCGGCCTGACCGCGTACCTGCTGATCACCCACATCGCCGAATCGGGAGCCGACCCGACCCGGGTGCTCCGCCGCCACGCCAAGCTGCTGGCCCTCGGCGCCTGCCTGCTCGCCCTCGGGGCCGGCTTCGCGATGATCCCGGCCGCCACCCCCGGCGCCGGCGCCTCGCTGCTCCGCGTCCTCGCCGCCGCCGCCGTCATCGCTGCCGCCGCCCTCGTCATCCCCGCCTAGCCCACGGCCCTGGCCCTGTGGCCCAAAGCGCTAAACCCCCCTCGGCGCTGTGGCCCACAGCGCTAAAACCCCCTCGGCGCTGTGGCCCACAGCGCCAATAGCATTGGCGCCGTGGCCCACGGCGCCAAGGGCGACAGGGCGCTGTGGCCCACCGCGCTAATGAGGGCGGCCGCCGGGATGGCGCTGTCGCCCGACTGCCGATGACCGGCGGCAGCGCCTGGTAGGCGCGGCTACGGGGCCGTCTTGTCCTTGGCGGCGGCCTTGAGCGCCTGCTTGTAGGAGCGGACCTTCCCGAGCGACTCGTCGTCGACGATGTCCGCTACCGACAGATATGACCCTTCCGCGCTGAAGGGGAGGGAGACCTCCCGCCACCCGGGCGGCCGCACGCCGAGCTGCTTGCCGAGCAGCGCGACGAAGATCTTCGCCTTCTGCTGGCCGAACCCGGGCAGCGCCGCCACCCGCTGCAGCAGCTCCTGCCCGGAGGGGGCGGTCGTCCACAGCGCCGCCGCGTCACCGCCGTAGTCGGCGACGATCAGCCGGGCCAGCTCCTGGGTCCGCGCCGCCATCGACTTCGGGAACCGGTGCAGGGCCGGGCGCTCTCCGAACTTGACCGCCAGCGCCTCCGGGTTATAGTCGGCGAGCTCCTCGGCGGTCGGCTCGTGCCCGAGCCGCGCCCACAAATCTCGCGGCGCGCTGAACGCGCGCTCCAACGGGATCTGCTGATCGAGTAGCATCGCGATTAGCAGCGCGAGTGCGCTGCGCGTCAGCAGTTCGTTGGCCTCATCGTCGACCGGCAACGAGATCGGCACGTCGGTCCTCCACGGTTAACGGATAAGCTGGATGTGGCTGGGTCGGATAGCCCGGACGGATGGAGTCATCATGACACCGAGCATGAAGGTCGGGATCGCCGGGATCGTTCTCGGGCTGATCCTCTTGGCCATTTTGCCAGCGTGGGCCGCAATTGCGATCATCGTCATCGCAGCCGCGATCCCCGTCGGCGGTTACCTGGCCCTGGACAAGGGGCAGCGTCGCCGCCTGAGGGCGATCCGCGCCCGCGACCGCGACCGCTGAGTCACCCGGGGGGACCGTGCCAGTCCGCCGCCTCAACCACGCCGTGCTCTACGTGAACGGGCTCGACCGCGAGGTCGACTTCTACACGCAGACGCTCGGATTCGAGGTCCGCCTGCAGATCCCCGGGCAGGCCGCGTTCCTGCGGTCCCCGGGATCGGCCAACGACCACGACCTCGGGCTGTTCGACGTCGGCGCCGGGCACGCCGACGGGCGCCCGTCGGTCGGGCTCTACCACCTGGCGTGGGAGGTCGGCACGCTGGCGGAGCTCGTCGAGACCAGGCAGAAGCTGGTCGACGCGGGCGCCCTGGTGGGGGAGAGCGATCACCGGCTTTCCAAGTCGCTGTACGCCAAGGACCCGAGCGGCATCGAGTTCGAGGTGCTGTGGCGGGTCCCGGTCGAGGACTGGGAGAGCGAGCTCTCCCAGGGCGACGCCTTTACCGTCCCGCTCGACTGGGACCGCACCCTCAGCCGCTGGGATAACGCCCGGCCGACCGGCGCGGCCGCCGGCTCCCCAACCTGACCGCTTACGCGCAGTCCCCGTAAAACGCGCTCGGTCAGGTGCGCCCGGCTGGCCGGAGGCTCGTACTCCTGAGGCCAGAAGTCGGTAATCCGCGCGATCAGGCCGTCGGCGATAGCGAAGAAGGTCAGGCCCGGGTAGGTCTCACCCGTCTCGGTCATCTGGATCCAACTCGCGGCGCTGCCCTCGTCGGCCACGATCCGCTGCACGGTCAGATGCCAGTCGGTGGTGAACCCCTCGGCGTTGAACCGGAGATAGGCGGGCTTGCCGGAGACGCGCTCGTGCGACATGGGGGCCTCGTACACGACATCCTCGGCCAGTAGACGGCCGAAGGCGTCCCAGTCCCGTGCTTCCGCCGCCGCCCAGTAGGCCGATACCAGCGCTTGTGATGACGTCATGCCCGCAGGCTACCGGGACGACCGCGGTGAGTCGCGGGCCGCGCTGCCGGTTATTCGCCGGTGGCGCCGTCGATGCGCTCGCGCAGCAGGTCGGCGTGGCCGTTGTGGCGGGCGTACTCCTCGATCATGTGCACGTAGACGAACCGCAGCGTCAGCGCCCGGCCGCGGTGGGTGAAGGCGGCGTCAAGCGGCGAGTTCTCGGCCGCGGCGTCGGCCCGCTTGATCTCCTCGGTCAGCCGGGCGTAGTCCGCGGCCGCCCGGGTCGGGTCGGTCTCCTCGAACGCGAGCTGTATCCCGTACGCGTCCTCGACCGGCTCGTCGGCGAAGCGCTGCCGGAACCAGGCGCGCTCGACGTTGGTCAGGTGGCGGATCAGCCCGAGCAGGGACAGCTCCGACGGCGGCAGCGCCCGCTCGGCCAGCTGCTCACCGGTCAGCCCAGAGCACTTGAGCAGCAGCGTCGCCCGCTGAAAGTCGAGAAACTCCTGCAGGGTCGCCCGTTCGCCCTCCGGCATCGGCCCGTCGTACCTGGTTACCTCTGGCGCCGTCCACGTCACCGCACCATCATGGCACGCCGCCCGGGCCCGGTTCCGAGGCACGGCCGGGATGCGGAAGGACCGCCACCCCGGCCGTAACCGATCGGGCCCTGGGGGCCACGGGTTCAATAGAGACGGGCCGGCGGGCCACAAGGCCGTAACCGTCGGGCCGCCCGGGTGGGCATTCAGCCGGACGAGCGAGATGGCCAGGGACGAGCGAGATGGCCGGGGGACGAGCGAGACAACGGGACGGGCGAGACGGCGGCGGCTAGCGGCGGCGGGTGGGCGGGAACGGCTGGGTCGGGCTGGTCCGGCGGCCCGGCCACTGGCTCCGGCCGTCTCGGCCGCCCGGCAGGTTCTTGCCCGAGCCGCCGCCGGAGCGGAGCCGGGCGGTGGCGGTGATGCGCGCCGCGATCGTGATGATGATGGCGATCGGCAGCGTCTGCGGGAGCTCGGCGGCGGGGACGAACGCCACCGCGGCGAACGCGATCGCCACCCCGCCGACGGCGACCGCGAGGGCGGTGGCGACCCGGCGGCTGAGCACCGTCCGGCGGACCAGGTGCCGCGCCTCTCGCGGCAGCCGGGCGACCATGACCCCAGAGATCGCGATCAGCGCCACCGCGACCCCGGCGAAACTCAGGGCGAGCGGCAGCCGGTCCACGTGCGTCACCGCCGGGATCCAGAGCATGACCAGCGCGATCAGGATGAAGATGTAGATCAGCCGCGACACCGACCTGATGATGACCACGTCGATGTTGCGCGAGTAGATGTGCTCGCCCGGGGTGGTCCGCGCGGCACTGATGAAGTGCCTGATCGCGCCGATCGTGTCGTGCCGCCGCAGCCTGATCCGGCCGAGCTCGTTCATCGCCCCGCTATGGACTGGGTCGAGCGCGAGCGCGCGCTCCTGATGGCGGCGGGCGGACATCAGGTCACCCCGGGCAAGCGCGACCTTGCCGGACAGGAAGTGCACGTCGGGCTCGTTCGGCGCCAGCCTGCGCGCCTCGGCGGCGGCGGTCGCGGCGAGGGCGGGCTGCCCGGCCGCCAGCGCCGCCTGGGCGACGCACACGTGGGTCTGCCAGTACCCGGGCGCGAGCCGCCGCGACTCGGCCGCCGCCCGCAGCGCCTCGCCGTGGTTGCCGAGATGCATCAGCGCGTTGGAGGCGAGGCGGTGCGGCCACTCCTCGCCCGGCTCGATCGCCGCCGCCCGGTTGGCGGCCTCGACCGCCTCGGCGTAGCGGTCCGCGCCGAGGTGGGCGCGTGCGAACAGGCACCAGGCCCGGCCGCTGTCAGGCTCGGTCGAGACCAGGCGCGCGAGCAGCGTCGAGGCCTCGTCGTAGCGCCCGAGGTCGAGCATGGTGGCGGCTCGCGCCAGCTCCTGTCTCAGCTCCGTCAAGTCACCGGTTTCCGTAAGATCAGCCGTCGCTTGCGCAGGTATGCCACCAGATCATCGTATGCGCCGCCCTCGTTCGCGAACAGCGCCACATTTCGGGCAGTCTCGAACCAGGTCCCGAGCGACGGCTTGACCTCGGTGACGGCGGCCTCGAGGTCGGCCTGCCCGATCAGCCGGGGCTCGCCTCGGCTGACCGAGTCGAGCAGCGCCCGCTCGGCGGCGGTCTCGCAGACGTGGGCGATGTCGGCCCCCGAGTACCCGTCGGTCAGCCGCGACAGGCGGCTCAGGTCGATCCCGGCGACGGGCCGGTCGCGGAGGTGGAAACGGAACACGCCCTCGCGGGCGGGGCCGTCCGGCGGCAGCACGAGCAGGGTCCGGTCGAACCGCCCGGGCCGCCGCAGCGCCGAGTCGACGTCCCACGGGTGGTTGGTGGCCGCCAGCAGGAACACGCCGGTGTTATCCGACGCCACGTCGTCGAGCTCGAGCAGCAGCTGGTTGACGGCCGAGCGCATCGGGGTGTTCCGCAGCTGGGACCGCTTCTGCCCGATCGCGTCCACCTCGTCGAGGAAGACCACGCAGGGCGCGTTCCGCCGCGCGACCTCGAACAGGTCGTGAATGTTCCGCTCGGACCGGCCCACGAACATGTCGATCAGGTCGGCGAATGACACCGTGATGAACCGCGCGCCGAGCTCGCCCGCCACCGCGCGGGCGACGAACGTCTTGCCGCAGCCGGGCGGCCCGTAGAGCAGCAGGCCGCCGCGGAGCGACTTGCCGTAGAGCTTGCGCAGCTCGGGGTTGCGCATCGGGGCGAGGAAGGCGGCCTCGAGCCGCTTCTTGACCTCGTCCAGGCCGGCTACGTCGGCCAGGGTCAGTCCGGTGTGCTCCGCGTCATACACGCCGGCCTCGTCGAGGCCGGCCGAGACCGATCCCGCCTCGCCGACGAACATCGTCGGCAGCACGTCTCGCAGCTCGTCCTCGGCCTGCGACCAGTCGTAGCCCTCGGCCGGCTCGCCGGCTGGCGCGGCCGGCTCGGCCGCTCGGCCGGCTCGTCGCCCCCGGCCGCCCCGCCGGAAGCGCCCGAAGCGCCCGAAGGCCCGAAGCGCCGGAAGGGGAATGCGGGTCGGGAGAGGCACCACGCGACCGTTCGGGAGAAAGATCGCGATCAGCCGGGGCAGACGGAGGCAGATCGGCGGCCTTGGCCCCCGGCGACCCCGCCGTGGTCCCTGCGGGCCCGGAGGCAGCCGGAGTCCCCGAGGTGAGCATCGCCAGCGCCTCGGCGTTCCCGGGCTCGCGCTGCAGTACGGCGCCGAGGTGCCGCACCGCCTCATCCCGCTGCTCGCCGCGAAGCAGCAGGGCAGCCAGGTGCAGGCGCAGCGGCACGTCGTCGGGCATCGCGGCCACTGCGTTCCGCAGGCTGTCAAGAAGCGGGTCAGGTTCCATGGGCCGGTTCCGGGGAGTTGGCTGCCACACTTCCACAGTATGGGCAGCGGCGACCCCGTGGGTACGGTCTTGGCAATCGCGTCGCGCGCTAGGAGCAGACGGAGTCGGCCGCGGTGGAGTCGGCGTTGAGCGCGCTGACCACCGACGACGGGACCGATCCGGCCTTGACGTCGGTCCGGACGGTCTTCAGCTCGGCCAGCATGGTGCCGAGGGCGGACCTGGCCGACGCCGACTGCGCCTGCTGGGCCGCGCTCGCGAGGTCGGTGATCGCGGTCGTCATGTCCGCCCCGAGCCTGCCCTGCGCGGCCTGGTTGTTCAGTACCTCAATGGCGTTGTTGTAGGCGGGGAGCGCGGTGTTTTCGTACGCCTGGCAGCCGGGGTCGGAGGATCCGCCGTGCAGCCTGCCCGGGACGACCACGGCCGCCACCGCGATCAGGGCGATCGCCACGATGCCGCCGATGAGCACGCTCTTCCGCCGCCACCAGCGTGGCTTGCCCGCGGCCGGATGGCCGAGGGCCGGGGTCGCCGGGTCGGGCTGGCCCTGGCCGGACGCCGGGCCGAAGCCGCCGCCGAACCCCGGCTGCGGCTGCGCTTGCGGCTGGAACCCGCCGAACAGGCCGGTGTCCGGGAGCTGCCCGGGACCCTGATACTGCCCGGGCCCTGAATACTGGCCCGATCCTTGAGACTGCGTGGGTCCCTGATACTGCCCGTAACCCTGGGGCTGCGTGGGTCCCTGATACTGCCTGTAACCCTGGGGCTGTCCCGGTCCCTGGGGCTGTCCCGGTCCCTGGGGCTGTCCCGGTCCCTGAAGCTGTCCATGTCCCTGGGTCTGCTCGAGACCCTGGTATTGCCCCGGATCCCTGGAGCTGTCCCGGACCCTGGAACTGCGCCGGACCCCCTGCGGGCTGGCCGGGGCCTTGGTAGGACCCGGGGTCGAGAGGCTGGCCCGGTCCGGGGTACTGCCCGCGATCTTGAAACTGGGCCGGGCCTTGGAACTGGCCCCGTGGCTGGAACTGCCCGGGTCCGTCAGGCTGTGACGGCCCCGCGAATTGCCCGGGCCCCTGGAATTGCCCCGGATTCTGGAATTGCGCTTGATCCTGGAACTGCCCGGGTCCCTGGAACTGCCCGGGTCCCTCGAACTGGCCGGGTGCCTGGAACTGCCCGGGTCCCTCGAACTGGCCGGGTGCCTGGAACTGGCCGGGTGCCTGGAACTGGCCGGTTCCCTGGAATTGCCCCGGACCCTGAAACTGAGTTGGCCCTTGGAATTGCGCGGGTCCCTGGAATTGAGACGCGCCAGGGAATGCGCCCTGACCCGGAGCCGGGAACTGGCCGGGATACCCGCCGGGCGCGGCGCCGGGGAATCCGACGGCCGGGGCAGGCGAGGCCGGCTGAGTCGGCGGCGGCGCCGGGAACGAGCCGAACTGCCCGGGGCCGGGGACCTGGCCGCCCGACGGCGCCGCGGGCATGGGCTGCCCCGGCTGCTGGGGCGCCTGGGGCTGCTGCTGAGGTCCGCGCGGGGTGAACCAGGAACCCGCCGGCGACCCCCCGGGCTCCGTCATGGCGCCGGGAACCTGGTACCCGGTGCCCGGTCCGCCTGCACCATCCTCGGTCATGTTGTCCCCGTCGGCTGGCGAGACGGACTCCCCGGACGACAGCGCGCGCGTGCGCCGGCCGGGCAGCATGCTGGGCCTGGTCGGCCCCCCCGGGCCGCCGGGGAACCGCGGCGTATCTGACGCAGACGACATGGCGAGCTGATCCGTTCCTGGCGACGCGACGACGTGCAGTCGTGTATTACACGGGCCAGGTCAGTCAGACGAAGCCGTTACGGCTAAGGCTAGCGGGATCGGGCTCGCCTCTGGGCAGTGATACGTCACCGGTCACGTCGGCCGCGAGCCGGATCTGGTCGCCGTCCACGAGCCGCACCTCGGTATAAGGCATCACCCGCTCGCCGTTCACGAACGTGCCGTTGGTCGATCCCTCGTCGCGGAGGGTGGCCCGGCCGGCGTCGTCGACTACCACCGTCGCGTGCTTGCGCGACACGTTGTCGTACTGCTCGAAGGCGGCCGCGACCAGCGACTGGGCCGGGTCGCGACCGAGGATGACGGAGGTGCCGGCCGGGACGTCGACGTTCCCGGTGGGGAACGCGATCCGCAGCAGGACCAGCGACGGGCGTCGCCGCGGGCCGCTCTCACCGCCTTGTCGGATGTACTGCTGTGACACCGTCGGCGACGGGATGTCGTCGTCTGGGAATGGGGCGTGCGGCAGGTTTGCGCCACACCGGAAGCAGATCAGGTCCTCCGGCTGCACCCCGATGCCGCAGTTTGGGCAGGTCAGGATCGCCATCTCCTCGTTCGAAGCCGGTAGCCGTTGCCAGCTACCATACCGCCAACCAGCCAGTTAGCGCAGTAGTCTTGCGGTGCTCGGACGACCACCGCCTCCCGGGCGGCGCTCGCGCCCGCCCCGGCCGCCGGCCGCTCGCGCCCGGTCCGGCCGCCGGCCGCTCGCGCCCCGGCCGGGCGGCGATCCGGCGCCCATTGCGGCGTGGCCCCCCTGACGTGCGCCAAACCCGGCGCTAGCATGCGTCCATGGTTGATTACGAACTGGCACCGGAGCAGCAGGACCTGCGGGCAACGGTGGCCTCCTTCGCCCGCGACGTGGTGGCGCCCGTGATCGGGGACTACTACGAGCGCGGGGAGTTCCCTTACGACATCGTGGCGGGCATGGGCAAGCTCGGCCTGTTCGGCCTGCCGTTCCCCGAGGAGTTCGGCGGCATGGGGGGCGACTTCTTCACCCTCTGCCTGGCGATCGAGGAACTGGCCCGGGTGGACTCCTCGGTCGCGATCACGCTCGACGCCGGGGTCACGCTCGGCGCGATGCCCATCTTCCGCTTCGGCACCGACGAGCAGCGCGGCCGCTGGCTGCCCGCGCTCTGCGCGGGGGAGCGGATCGCCGGGTTCGGGCTGACCGAGCCGGACGGGGGCACCGACATTCCCGGCACGATGCGGACGACCGCCACCCTTGACGGCGGCGAGTGGGTGGTCAACGGGACCAAGGCCTTCATCACCAACGCCGGAACGTCGATCACCTCGCTGGTCACGGTGCTAGCGCTCACCGGCGGCGTAGGCGGCCAAGGCGGCGAGCGGGAGATCTCCACCATCGTCATACCCAGCGGTACCCCCGGCTTCCAGCCCGCCCCCAAGTACTCAAAGGTCGGCTGGTGCGCCTCCGACACCCGCGAGCTCTCGTTCGCGGACTGCCGCGTCCCCGAGGCGAACCTGCTCGGCGAGCGCGGCCGGGGGTACGCCCAGTTCCTCCGCATCCTCGACGAGGGCCGGGTGGCGATCTCCTCGCTCGCGACCGGCCTCGCCCAGGGGTGCGTCGACGAGTGCACCCGCTACGCCAACGAGCGGGTCTCGTTCGGCGTCCCGATCGGCCGGCACCAGGCGATCGCGTTCAAGCTCGCCGACATGGCCGCGCGGGTGCACGCCGCCCGGCTCGCCTGGTACGACGCCGCCGCCCGGCTCGTCGCCGGGGTGCCGTTCAAGAAGGAGGCCGCGATCGCCAAGCTGCTCTCCTCCAACGCGGCGATGGACAATGCCCGAGACGCCACTCAGATCTTCGGCGGGGCCGGGTTCATGAACGAGTCCCCAGTTGGCCGGTTCTACCGGGACGCGAAGATACTGGAGATTGGCGAGGGGACTTCCGAGGTGCAGCGCCTGCTGATCGCCCGCTCGCTGGGGGTTTCCGGGTAGGCGTGGAGCGGGTGGGCTTCTGTGCGATTTCTGAGTCGTCGAGCCTAGTACCGAGGTAGCCTTCCCTAAGCTGCGCAGGCCATGGCGGCCTAGCCCAACTGGGGTGGACGGGGTGGGGTCCGCCAAAGTTCAGGGCTATTCCCGGTGAATGCCGGGTCGTGGGCGGTCGTTTGATGGTTATATGTCCCTACCCGATTTGTAGCGCTAGCTGGAAGAGTTGCCCTGTGCTTGTCCAGGTTGCCCTTGGAGCTGCGAGGTGTAAGCGCAGTGCGTAGACGTTCGATGACCAACGGAAACGGCGGTCTGCAGTCGCAGGCCTCCGATCTTCCGCTCAACGGAAGCGGAGCCCCGCCGCAGAGCGGACCGCTGGCCGTCGGCCCGGGCCAGGCTGGCCCGGGCGCCGGCGCGTCTGGCGACCCCGCACAGGGGGGACTTCCCGTACCGCTGTCCCAGGCGCGCCGCAACGGGGCCCTGGCCGCAGGCAACGCCGCCGCAGGCGCTCGCAAGGGCTCGCCGTTCTCGATCAGCAACTGGCGCGTCCGGTGGCGGCTGGTCGCGATCATCGCCGTGCCGACCATCACCGCCCTGATCCTCGGCGTCATCCAGATCGTCGGCTCGGTCAACAACTACGAGTCGTTCAAGCGCGTGCAGACCCTGGCGAACCTGAACGCCCTCGTGGTCACCGCGACCGGGCAGATCGCCGACGAGCGGGACGCCACCGTCGGCTACGTCGCCAGCGGCCGCACCAACGCCGCGCTGAAGCAGACCGCGATCAACGACCAGAACGCGACCACCGCGACCACGGCCCAGATCCAGACCGACGCGGCGGCGGTCGTCAACGGCAGCGGCTACCGCGCGCAGACGGCCATCGACCTGAACGGCGTGCTGGCCGACATCAGCGACCTGCCGAACATCCGCAAGGCGGCGATGTCCACCCTGACGCCGGCCCTCTCGGTCATCCAGAACTACGACCTGCGGCTGCTCCAGCCGTTCATGGCGTTCAGCGACGACGTCGCGGCGGGCACCGGCAACGCCACCCTGCAGTCCGACGTCACCGTGCTCAACGCGGTGCTGCACATGGAGGACGACGCCTCGCTGCAGCGCGCCTACCTGTACCAGGCGCTCGAGAGCTCGCCGCCGGCCCTGACCCCGACCGGCCTCAGCGACCTGAACCAGGCGATCGCGCAGCAGTCGGCCGACAACGCCCAGTTCGACGCGGTCGCCCAGGTCGGCGAGCAGCAGATCCTGAACAACATCGTCTCCGGTCAGGCCGTGGACGAGGCGGAGAGCGCGCAGTCGCTCGCCATCGCCACCGCGGGCACGACCCTGCAGATCGGCGCTCAGCAGAGCTGCGGTGGCATGACCGCCGCCCAGTGCTGGTGGACGACGAAGACCACCCAGATCGACGACATGCGCCAGGTCAGCAACGGCTCCAACGGCCTCGTCGAGCAGATCCAGGCGCAGGCCAACTCGCTCGCGCAGTCCGCCCTCCGCAGCGCCGAGATCGTGTCCATCGCGACCCTGCTCCTGCTGCTGCTGGTCCTGCTGATCACGACGTTCGTGGCCCGGTCGATGATCCGCCCGCTGCGCAAGCTGCGGGCCGACGCCCTCGAGGTGGCCGGCTCCAAGCTGCCGGACATGGTCCGTCGGCTGAGCCAGAGCGAGGGCGGCGACGCCTCGGCCGAGATCGAGCCGATCGGCGTCAACTCGACCGACGAAATCGGTGAGGTCGCCCGGGCATTCGACCAGGTCCACCGGGAAGCTGTCCGGCTGGCGGCCGACGAGGCCATGCTCCGCGGCAACCTGAACGCGATGTTCGTCAACCTGTCGCGTCGCAGCCAGTCCCTGATCGAGCGCCAGCTCTCCCTGATCGACAACCTGGAGCAGACCGAGCAGGACGCCGACCGGCTGTCGAGCCTGTTCCGCCTGGACCACCTGGCCACTCGCATGCGCCGCAACTCGGAGAACCTCCTGGTGCTCGCGGGCCACGAGGCCGCCAGCCGCCGCTGGAGCCAGCCGGTGCCGTTGGTCGACGTGCTCCGCGCGGCGATCTCCGAGATCGAGCAGTACGAGCGCGTGGTGCTCAACGTGCAGCCGGGCATCCAGGTCATCGGCCAGGCCGTCAACGACGTGGTGCACCTGGTGGCCGAGATCGTGGAGAACGCGACCACCTTCTCGCCCGAAGACACCCAGGTGTACGTGACCGGCCAGCCGCTCACTAGCGGCGGCGTGCTCCTCGACATCACCGACAACGGCGTCGGCATCTCCGAGCAGGAGATGGCGCACGCGAACTGGCGGCTGGACAACCCGCCGGTGGTCGACGTCGCCGTCTCCCGCCGCATGGGCCTGTTCGTGGTCGGCCGCCTGGCCGCCAGGCACGGGGTCAGGGTCCGGCTGCGCCACGCGCAGTCCGGCGGCCTCACCGCGCTGATCTGGCTGCCCGAGTCGGTCGCGATGCCCGAGTCGGCCCAGCCGCTCGGTCGGCTCCGCAAGTTCGAGGCCGACGACTTCGGCCCCGCGCCCTCGCTGTCCGCGCCGACCGCGCTCGCCAGCCCGAGCGCGTTCGCCCCCGGCCCGGGCGCTCCGGCCGGCCCGGTCGGGGCAGCCCCCGGCGCCCCGTCCGCCCCCGGCGCCCCCGGCTCCCCTGGTGCCCCGTCCGCCCCCGGCGGCCTCGGCAGCGCGGCGGCCACCGCCGCGCGCATCCCGCGGCTGAGCGGCGGCGGTAACGGCGCCGGCGGCATCGGCGACAGCGCGGCTGGCGCCAATGGCGGCAACGGCGGCTTTAGCGCCTTCGGCGTCGGCGGCGCCAAGGCCGCCGGCGGGAACGCCCGCGGCGGCCTAGGCAACGGGGGCAACGCCGGAAACGGCGTCGGGGCGGGCGCGAACGGCGGCAACGGCAACGGCTCCGTCATCGAGGTGCCGGGCGGCTCGCTGCCGGTGCGCACGCCGGGCACCAACCCCCTGGGACCGACCGGCAACGGCAGCGGCGGCGGGTCGATGTTCGGCGGAGACGGGTTCGGGGCCGACGAGATCGGCGCGAGCGACTTCGGCACCACGCGCCTGCCGGCCCTCGGCGGCGACGGCGGTTCCGCCGCTTCCGGCCCGAAGGCGATCGTGGTGCCCCCGGTCGGCAACGCGGTCGTCGGCTCCGACGGCAGCCAGGTGACGATCCCGCCCGCCGGCGGCGCGGCGCCTGACCACCGGCTCCCGATCTTCGACTCGCTAGAGTCGGACTGGTTCAGGCGGAGCGGCAACGTCTCCCTGAGCTCCAATTCGGCTGCGGCGCCGGCCGCCCCGGCCGCCGCCGGGCAGACCTGGAGTTCGCCGGCGGACGAGGGATACCGCGCCGCCCGGGTGGCGGCAGAGCCCGCATCGGACGAAACTACGACGGCCGGGCTGCCAAAACGCACTCCGAGGGCTAATCTCGTCCCAGGGTCGGTCGGCGGTGGGAGCGGCGGCGACGACACAGACAGCGCGCCGCCAGCCCGTTCGGCGGAGACGATCCGCAGCCGGATGGCGAGCTTCCAGCGTGGCGTACGCGACGCGCGTGCCACCGCATCTCAGAACGAGGAGCCATAAGTCGGATGAGACCCACGGATAGAGCAATCAGGACACGAGGAGGCGCCTGCATGTTCGGGCGAGGAGAGGAGCGCGCGTGAGCACGCCAGGACGCCCGGTCCAGGACCTCAGCTGGCTGATCACGAATTTCGTGGAGCGGGTCCCGGACGTGGCCCATGCGGTCGTCGTCTCGTCGGACGGTCTTCCGCTCGCGTTCTCCGCGGGGTTCCCGCAGGAGCGCGCGGATCAGCTTGCTGCGGTCACGTCGGGCCTGACCAGCCTTACCCAGGGAGCTTCCCGGGTCTTCGAAGGCGGCGCGGTCGTGCAGACCGTGGTGGAGATGCAGCGCGGTGTGCTCGTCATCATGGCGATTAGCAACGGCGCCAGCATTGCCGTGCTAGCGGCCTCCACCTGCGATCTCGGTCTTGTCGCCTACGAGATGACCCTGCTCGTAGAGCGCGCGGGCCGGGTACTGACGCCCGCCGCGCGGGGCGGGGTCATGCAGGGCGCGATGCCGGGAGACGGTCGGCGATGATGCCATTGGCGACTCCCGCGAATGAGGGGCATGGTGGCCGGCCTCGGCCGCGGCGGTGACGACCGCGGCTCGCCCGCGTGGCAGGGTCCTGGACGGGCCGGGCCATGGGACGAGCCGCAGCCGCAGCGCCAGCCTTACCCCCCCGCGCAGCAGCAGCAGTTTCCGGCCGAGGAAGAGAGCGGCGCGACGCGGCTAGTCCGCCCGTACACCGTGACCGGCGGCCGGACCCAGCCAAGGTACAAGCTCGCGCTCGAGGCCTTGGTATCAGCGTCCGTGTACGAGCCGCGCGACCTATCCGTCCTGGCGCCCGAGTGCCAGGCGATCCTGCAGTTCTGCCTCGACTGGCGCTCCGTGGCCGAGATCTCGGCCGTGCTGCGGATGCCGCTGGGCGTGGCTCGGATCCTGGTCGCGGACATGAGCGCGGACGGCCTTGTGCGCATTCACCAGCGCGACGATTCCGAGGGCCGCCCCGACCTTAACCTGCTCGAAAGGGTGCTTAGTGGACTCCGTAAGATCTAGCGTCGCCCGGCCGCACGGAGGCGGCGACGCTTCGGCGATGACTTCAGTGAAGATCGTCGTGGCAGGCGGCTTCGGCGTGGGCAAGACGACCTTCGTCGGCTCAGTGTCGGAGATCACGCCCCTCACCACCGAGGCCGTCATGACCGTGGCCTCAACCGACGTGGACGACCTGTCCCACGTCCCCGACAAGAACACCACGACCGTGGCGATGGACTTCGGCCGGATCACCCTGGAAAAGGACCTGGTGCTCTACATGTTCGGTACCCCCGGACAGCACCGGTTCTGGTTCATGTGGGACGACCTCATCCAGGGCGCGATCGGCGCGGTGGTCCTCGTCGACACGAGGCGGCTGGCCGACTCGTTCCCGGCGGTGGACTACTTCGAGGCGAGCGGGCTGCCGTTCGTCATCGGCATCAACGGTTTCCACGGGCAGTTCCCGCACCGGTCCAACGACGTCCGCGAGGCGCTCGCGATCCCGTCGACGGTCCCGGTCATCCCGTGTGACGCCCGCAACCGCGAGTCGACCAAGGCCACCCTGGTGACGCTGGTCGAGCACGCGATGTCGATGCAGGCGGCTGGTCGTTACTAGCGCGGCGGGGCTGCCGCAAGCCCCGCCCGCCCGTTGCCGGGCAATCGCTCTCTACGCTGTTGCCGAGCACAGTTGCCGGCGGCCGGAGTCGGCCAGCCGGCTCCTAGCCATGCCCTGAGCGGCTCGGCACAATGGTGGGGTACTCACGATGCGGGGAGGCCTCACCGGTGACCGAGCGCTACTACACGACGAGCACCGCGTTCCTCGAGGCGCTGGCCGAGGCGGGTGTCACCCACATCTACGCCAACCTCGGCAGCGACCATCCCGGCCTCATCGAGGCCCTGGCGCAGGCGCGGGCCGAAGGCAGGGAGGGCGAGCTTCCCCGGGTCATCGTCTGCCCGCATGAGATCGTCGCGCTCTGCGCCGCCCATGCCCACGCGCTCGTCACCCGGCGTCCCACCGCCGTGATCGTGCACGTGGACGCCGGCACCCAGAACATGGGCGGCGCGATCTCCAACGCCATGCGCGGCCGGGTGCCGGTGCTCGTCTTCGCCGGCACCGCCCCCTATACCCTGCGGGGCGAGCTCCCCGGCAGCCGGAACGAGTTCATCCACTGGATCCAGGACGTGCCTGACCAGCGCGGCATCATGCGCGGCTACGTCAAGTACGACAACGAGATCCGCACCGGCCGCAACGTCAAGCAGCTGGTGCACCGGGCGCTGCAGATCGCGCAGAGCGAGCCGGCCGGCCCGGTCTACCTGACCGGCCCGCGCGAGGTGATGGAGGAGTCGCTGACGGCGCAGCCGGCCGATCCGGCCCACTACCGCCCGGTCGACCCGGCCGCGCTGACCGAGGACGTCGCAGCCGAGATCGCGACCGCGCTCGCCACCGCCAGGAACCCGCTGATCATCACCGGCCACCTCGGCCGCGACCCGGAGGCGGTCGGCGTCCTGGTCGAGCTGGCGGACCTGCTGGCGATCCCGGTCATCGAGTCGGCCGCCTTCCGGATGAACTTCCCGGCCGACCACCCGATGCACCTGGGCTGGCAGTTCACCACCGTCGAGCAGAACCCGACGCTGGCCGCGGCGGACGTGGTCCTGGTGCTCGACTGCGACGTCCCCTACATCGAGTCGAACAACAAGCCGTCCGACGACGCCACCCTCTACGTGATCGACAACGACCCGATCAAGGCCGGCATGTCGCTCTGGCACGTCCCGGCCCGGCGTTCCGCCGCCGCCAACAGCAAGGTGGCGGTGGCGCAGCTCACCGCCTACACCCGCGATCACATCGACCTCGACCGCGAGCTCATCGAGGCGCGACGGGCCGCGGTGACCGCCGTGCACGACGCGCAGCAGGCGGCCTGGGAGGCGCAGGAGCACCCCGAGGACGGCCAGATCACCCCGGCCTACCTGACCGCCTGCGTGCGCGAGCTGCTGGCGGACGAGGACGCGCTGATCCTGACCGAGGCCGTCACCAACTTCCAGACCGTCGCCGAGCATCTGCACGTCAACAAGCCGGGCTCCTATCTGGGGTCGGGCGGTGGTTCTCTGGGCTGGCACGGCGGCGGTCTGCTGGGGGCGAAAATCGCTTTGCCCGAACGGACCGTGGTTGCCCTGGCAGGCGACGGCTGCTACCTGTTCAGCGTGCCCAGCGTGGTCCACTGGATGGCCCGCCGCTACGCCCTGCCGACGCTCACCGTCATCTACGACAACCGCGGCTGGCGCGCCCCCAAGCAGTCCACCCTGGGCGTCCACCCGGCCGGGGCCGCGTTCGCGGCCGACGACTTCGGCGTCTCGTTCGAACCGGAAGCCGACCTCCCCGGGATCGCGGCCGCCGCCGGCGGCGCCTTCGCCGCCACCGTCACCGACCCGGCCGACCTCCCCGGCGTCCTCAAGGAAGCCCTCGCCGCCGTCCACGCCGGCCGCTCCGCCGTAGTAGCCGCCCACCTCCCTCCCGCCCAAACCCCCAAGATCAATTAGCGATATGGCGTTTCCGTCACCAGGACGACGGAAATGGCATATCCGCCTCATGGGTATTGGGTTATCCACAGAAGTTATCCACAGATTTGAAGTCGTCAGTGACAATTCTTTAACGGCTACGCACGCTGAGTATATGAATCTGGGTGGGCTTCGCCTTGACGAAGTGCTTGCTGATCACGAGGGCGTCCTCGGCATGTCCGTGGCGCTTCGATTTATGACCGAAAGCCAGCTGCGCTGGCGGATAACGTCCGGCCGCTGGCAGAAACCGGCCCGTGGCGTTGTCGTCGCTCAATCCGGACCGCTCACCGACGGGCAGCTGCTGCGCGTCGCGTTGCTCCGGGCGGGTCCGCGGGCGACCTTGGCCGGTCTGACCGCGGCGCGATTGGATGGTCTTAAGGGATTCGACGACAAGCGTCCGATGCGCGAAACGCCCATTTACCTCCTTGTGCCCGTCGGCTACAAGCGCCATACGCCGCCACTTGGGTTGACCGTTATCACGCACTACTCCCAGTTTCTCTCCGACGCGGACGTGCATCCGACCCGGCAGCCGAGGCGGACGCGGATGGCGCGATCGCTCATCGACGCCGCCGCCTGGATGCCGACCGACCGAGGGGCAGCGGCGATTCTCTCGGCCGGGGTACAGCAACGCCTGGCCAGAGTCGCCGATCTCGCGCTGGTGGCCCACCGGATGGAGAACCTCCGCCGCCGCCAGCTGATCGTCAAGACCCTCGGCGACATCGCGGGCGGCTCGCAGGCCATCTCCGAGCTGGACTTCCTCCGCCTCGTGGTCCGCCCGTTCGGGCTGCCCGAGCCCAGCCGCCAATCGGCCCGCCGAGACCGGCGGGGCCGCAGGCGCTGGATCGACGCGGCCTGGGACGACCGCAAGATCGCGGTGGAGATCGACGGCGCCCAGCACACCGAAGACCCACTCCAGCGCTGGGACGACATGGAGCGCGACCTCGACCTTACGCTCAGCGGCTACCAGACCCTGCGGTTTCCCGCCTGGCTGGTCAGGAACAACCCCGCGTACGTCGCCGGCCGCATCCGCGAGGCGCTCAGCCGCAGCGCGCCACCAGGGCTGAAGGTCGCCACGTAACAAGCCCGCTTCATAAGCCCGCCTCGCCGGCGGGCAGCGCCGCGATCAGGGCAGTACGGGGCCGAGCTTGCGCAATAGGTTCGTCTGGTAAACCAGGACGTACCAGCCGTCGACCCGGTACCGGGCCGACGGCTTGCCGAAGACCTGCTCGAAGACGCTCGCCGGATACCCGGGGTGCCCGCCTACGCTGCCGCTCACGTCGGCGAGCGCGAAGGTCGCGTCGTACGTGGACGGGTTGTACCACAGCGGGTTGGACTCCCAGCCGGGAACGTTGACCGTCCACCGCGGGGCGCTGGGGTGCGGATGCAGGTCGACCGCGCGCAGTTGTACCTTGTTGCCCGACTCCGCGGTCGTGATCGACGCATCCCAGTAGCCGGCGACGCCGTAGCTGAGCCCGTGCGCCTCGAGCCACGCCGACAGCGGCGCGGTGGCCGAGGGCAGCGGGGGGCGGGCGGCCGCGGCCGATAGCGTCAGCAACGCGATCACCGCCGTCACGCCGACGGCGGCGACGGCCGTCAGCCGGCCGGTGACGCGGGCGGGCACCAGCCCGCGGGCCGCGAGCACCGCGCCGCTCGGCAGCAGCACCGCGAGTTCGCGGGAAATGTTGGCCAACGGCATCACCGAGATGACGTAGATGGCGATGTTGAACACGATCAGGGCGCTCAGCAGCTGCTCGGCCCGGCTCGCCCGGCGCCAGGTCCATGCCACCCGCGCGAGGCCGAAGATCGCCGCCGCCAGGCAGACGAAGCCGAGGGCCTCGCGCGCGCCGCCCAGCCGGGCGTGCGGCGACGCGACCGCCCCGAACAGTACCCGGATGTCCAGCCAGGTGATCGAGATGTGCTGCGGCCACAGCCGCGGCGACGAGAGCTTCGCCTTCGGCGCGACCATGTAGAACCCGCCGAGCTTGGTCATTACCGCGCGGAAGGCCGACTCGAGCGGTACCGAGATCACCGCCGCCACGGCGATCGCCATGTCGGCGGAGCGGAGCTTGCGGGCGGCGAGCACGCGGTAGAGGCAGACGACCACGATCGCCGGCACGGCGACATAACGGACGGTGAGGTCGCTGAACTGGCCGGCGGCGAGGATCAGGCCGACCAGCGGCGCGGTGAACCGGCGACCGGGCGCGCGATCGATCAGCAGGACGGGCGCCAGCATGAACACCGCGGTCCCGATGTGGTCGGGCTCCTCGAGCAGCACCCATACCTGCGGTACGAACAGCAGTGGCGCGGCGAGCACCGCGACCACGATCGCGCACCGTGCCGCTCTCGCCGGACCGCGGCTGTCAAGCACGGCTAGGACTGCGGCCAGCCCCGCGACGATCAGGTAGACCAGCGCCGAGGCGACGTGCAGGGCTGTGTCGCCGAGCCCGAAGATCAGCGCAGTAATGCCGTTCAAGGGCAGTTCGAAGAAGTAGAAGGTCGCGTCGCCGATGTGCCAGCCGTGCAGCAGGAGATGGCCGTGCACCATGTCCCACGCCTGCAGCGCGTTGTTGGCGCCGTCCGAGACGACCCGGACCCCCCACGAGATCCGCAGGAAGAACGCGAACAGGACCAGGGCCGCCGCCGTCCACGCGGCCGCGGCCGCCCAGCGCGACCCCGGCCGCTGTGGTCCTTCCGGACGGACAACGGGATCGCGGCGGGGGCTGCTTTCGCCGACCGAACCACCGGCTGCTGTCGCATCCCGTGCGCTCATCAGTTCCGTCCTGTCAGATAACGATCGCGACCGCGCGCGCGCCGCCTCCCGGGGCGCTTGAACAAGAATCGTTTCAGAGTATGCACTGAGACTTCCCAGCCGGGGCCCGCAATACGATGGAAACCCCGCTTTCCAGCGCCCCCGCGTGCGGTAACCTTGCGCCTGGCACGGGGCGGTAGCTCAGCAGGTCAGAGCAGCGGACTCATAATCTGCCGGTCGTGGGTTCGAGCCCCACCCGCCCCACCTGCGGTTATACGTGATATCCGGCGCTGCTTGGGCAGATTCGTGGACCGATGTTGGCCGTGCGGTGTGCCGTCGCGGACGAGCACCGTTCTGGGCCTGCGCCGGGCGTGCGGCCTGGTGGCCGGTCCCGCCGCGGTGCGCCGGGCAGCACAGGGGTTGTCCCGCCGAACCAGACCAGAAAAGAGAGGGGCTGGGCAAAGGCTAGGCCACACCGGCGCGCGTCCGAGGCCGAGTGGCCTTGCCTCGTCGGCGCTCTTGACCCACAATTTCACGGAACGATCCAAGGGCTTGTCCGACCCGTTCACGAGCCGGAGTGTATTTCTTGTCCTTCTCGCCGAACTTCCAAGAGCGCACCGACTGCACGGATCAGCGCTCGGGGCAACGGGGTAAATCAGAGAATCGCTAGGGGCCACGCCCCGCCGAGCCGCAGGTCAGAACCGCGAAAGCGCTACCGCCGCCCAGAGCGACACCCTGATAAGGAAGCGCTCAGGGTGCACGTTGACCCATTGCTGCCCACGGTACGTGCGGACCGTCGCACAGACGGTCAGTCCGGTGGGCGTTACCCTTTACCGTCGCGCGAGCCGGTAGACACCATAAGTGACCGCGAGCAGGAAGTCTACGACCACCCACAGGATCACGATAAGGCCCATGCCGATGCCCTTGCCGAAGTTAGCAGCGGCCTGAAGCGAACTGCCAGCGTCTGCGACGCACGCCTTATAGGAGTCGTACAACGGGGACCACTTACCGTTACCGCACCAGGCTGCAATGTCAGTGGCAGACGGGTTCGTGTGCGTGGTGGCGCCTGCGATAAGCCAGATGATGAAGATGGCCTGAATGACCAGGAAGACCCACAAGAACACTCGGTGCGGCTTGTACGGCTTCCATCCGTCTGGACCTTTCTTGGTCACCAGCATCCCGCCGTAGGCCTTCCGCTCGCGCATGGCCTCCTTGCGGCCCGGCTCCTCATGGATGGTGCCGTCACGGTCCTTGAGCGCATAGTCCTTTGACATGTTTCCCCCTTTTCCCTGTCAACAGGTTGGGCCGTTTGGACGGCGCATGGCTAGGGCCAGAGGTCCTCGCTACTGGGGACGTCTGCTGGAGTCGCTCGGCGAGGCGTGCGCGCTGCGGGGCGCCCTCTCACGGACCTCTCACAGACTGGGTGAGCAGACACCGGACTCTGCCGCCCTGACGGGACAGGCGATGGACCCTGGCCTGCGCATCCGGACCCCTGCGGACTCATCGGACGCTCGGCACGAGCCTACGGATCAGAAGGCCGGGCCTCCGAACGACCAAGCGCCGACGTGCGCGTGGAAACGAG
This sequence comes from uncultured Actinomycetota bacterium, assembly GCA_963836195.1. GTDB lineage: Bacteria > Actinomycetota > Actinomycetes > Streptosporangiales > Streptosporangiaceae > Trebonia. Next base: position 331,368 of record CAWIIX010000017.1, read on the forward strand.
TCGTGGAACAGGTCACCTGAAAACCCCGGTGCATTGGGTGCCGTGACAGCACCTTCGCGTGGGATCGGTGCAGGTAGCGGCGACGAAGCCGGAGAGCATGCCTCTCGTAACGCGTCGCTCGGAGTCAGTTGGGGTAGTGAGCGAGGTTAGTGAGCCAGGGCGTTGCCGAGTTGCGCCGTTCTTAGATCAAGGCGACGGCGCTCCGCGCCGCCGCGCCCGGACGCGCACGCGGCGGGCGTGTGGCCTTCGAGGCCGACCTGCCGCGACGCGCCGGGCGGCGTCGGAGTCGCAATCGACAGAATTCGCCATCTAAGCAGGTTAAGCCGTTGGCTGACAGACGCCCATAGAACTTGCACCGTCAGACATCCGTCAGCTGACTGATGTCTGATTTTTTTTGAAGGGAGCGTCAGTGCGGCCACCAGCCCGACGGCGATTGCAAGTATCGCTAGAAGCCATCCGTCAGCATCCCCGGCAAGGACAGGAAGCGCGGCGTTCGTGGACCGACGAGACTGCAACTGTGCAGCCTGCCGCGACGGCCCGTCAGGTTACATAAAGCAACTGACGAGCGGGTTGAGGCGCCAACGTGTGCCGGAGAACCCGCTGACTGGCCGCGAGATCCGCTTCCGGAAGAACCGTTGCCCATCGGCAGTCGCCGTCCCCCGTCCAGATCCGGGAGTGGGCCTTCCACGGACAACGCAGTCACGCCCAAAGCTCTGCAAGTCGGTCAGGCACGATCGGCGACGGCCCGCCGGATGTCCGGCGGGCCGTCGTGTTGCGATGCTGTTCAGTTGTTGTCCGCAGGCCCGTCAGTACGAGTCGTCCGGGCTCGGGAGGTAGGCACCGGGCACCTGCGATGGGGCGTAGACCTTCGGGTCTCCCGGGTAGGGCACCTTCCAGCCGTGGGCCTGGTACCACGTGTACCGGTTCATCTGCTCGAAGTTGGCGTAGTCGGGGACCGCGCCGTTGCCCATGGTGTGCTGCGACTTCAGCCACGTCGCCCACTGCGCGGCGATCGAGGTCATGTTCGCAGGCACCGCGGCCTTGACGGTCTCGGCCTTGTTCAACGACGCCGCCGCGGCGCCGGTCTTGCCCAGGGTGTCCAGGCCGCAGGCCGGCGCGGTGGCGATGCCCTCGGTGAGCGGTATCTGGTTCGGCACCGCGTTAAAGGGTGCGTAGTTGGGCCGGTTGGTGAAGGCGTCGTACATGGGCGTGGCCGCGGCGACCTTCTCGTTCAGCGGCTGGCCGCCGAGGATCTGCTCGATCGTCCGGACGATCGACAGCTGCGAGTAGTAGGTGTCGATCACCGTGCCGTGCTGGGCCCAGGGGCTGATGACCTGGACCGGGGCGCGGTGGCCGTCGACGTGGTCGGCGCCGTCCTGACTGTCGTCCTCGACGACGAAGATGGCCGAGTTCTTCCAGTACTGGCTGTGCGAGATCGTGTCCACGATGTCGCCCAAGGCGAGATCGTTGTCGGCGACCCCGGCTTCGGAGTCGGCCGGCCCGCCGGTGTGGTCGCTGGACAGCCAGATCATGTTGAAGTTGGCGGGACCCTTTTGCTCGAAGTTCTGCTTCCAGATCTCGTAGCGGTAGATGTCCGGGATCGACAGGTCGAACGGCGGGGACAGCGGGTCGGCGATCGCGTTAAGCGACGGGATCGCCGAGCCGTAGTTGCCCTTCAGGCCCGCGGCGGTCAGCTGGGCTGGGTCACCGCCGGTCATCACGCTCTTGGTCGCGCAGTAGTACTGCTGCCAGGTACCTGACGGCTTGCCCTCCATGTACTCGAACTCGCCGTAGTTTCTGGCCGTCGCGCCGGCGGACTCGACCGCGCTCCACAGGAAGCCCGAGCGCTGGTGGCCAAGCACGTCCTCTTCGGTGTCATAGGCGCGCTGGTACTCACCCGCGTCCGACTCGCTGTACTCGGGGTTGTCGCCCTGCATCATCCAGTTGTGGCCCTCGGAAGAGTTGGTGCCGACGTCGTACACATTGTCGTAGAGACCGAACTGCGCGGCCAGCGCGTGCTGGTTCGGTGTTGCCTTCTCGCCGAACTGCGTGAGCGTCGGGTCGCCGTTCCCCTCACCCATGTCGCCCAACACCTGGTCGTAGGTGCGGTTCTCCTTCACGATCAAGAAGACGTGCTTGATCGTGGACGGGTTGCCGATGCGCGTCGGGACCGGGACGGCCGCGGTCTTGCTACGCGCAGCCTGCTGGACGCTGTTGCGGGTCCAGCCGTTTTGCGCGAAGACCTCTACGGTGTAGCGCGCGATGTCCCGATCGCTTGGAAGGGTAAAGCGGGTCAGGGACGCGGTCGTGCTGTGGGTGTCGTGGCCGGTCACGGGGACGGTTCCCTGCCCCTTATAGGTCGTTAGGCCGGGGCCGCGCGCGTCGATGCCGCGGGTGTTGGTGACGACGATCTGGCCGCCGACGGTCGCGATGGTCGCCGGATAGTAGTCGGTCGGCAGCAGGCCGATGTAGCTCACCGGGTCCTCGGGCGTGCGGTCGTACTGGTAGACCGCGACGGCGTTAGCCCGCCCCAAGGTGACCAGCAGGTGACCGTCCGAGGTTAGGGCGATGCTGTCGGGCTGGTACCCGACCGAGGACTCCGGCCACGGCTTGGTCTCGATCGTCTGCACGACCTTGTCCAGCTTCGTGTCGATGACCGAGACGGTGTCGCTGTTGGTGTTGGCGACGAACAACGCCTTGCCGCTGACATGCATCGCGGTCGGGTGCAGGCCGACAGCTATCGATCCGACCGCCGCGGACGGGTCCGCGGTGTCGATGACGCTGACCGCCCCGGTCGTCGACGTGCCCAGGTACCCGTTGGCGGGCACCGGGGTGCCATAGGAGTCCATGGTCGTGTCGCCGGGCTTGGCCTGGCGGCCGCCCTCGTCGCTCACGTAGAGCTTGCCGCCCGCGAACGCGAGTTCGCGAGGGGCGATGCCGACGTTCCACGTGTGCTCGACCGCACCAGTGCTGGGGTCGAGCGCCACGACGCTGTTCTGCCCGTTAAGCGCGGCGTACAGAGTGGACCCGTCGGGCGAGTACGTCATCTGGCCCACCAGCGCGGAGTTGGGCGTCGGAGTCCGGCTGTTACCAGAAAGGTGGCTGCCCACCGTCGGCAGAGGGAAGCGGGTCGGCGTACCGAGGGTGCCGTCGGGGTTGACCGGGAACCGGGTCACGGCGTCCTGCTCAGGAAGCCAGAGGAACTTGCCGTCGGGCGAGTACGTCGGGCCTTCCTGCCCGACAGTGCCGTCAGACAGGGTCTGGTTGACCCCGGTCGCGGTGCCGACCGTCCAGATGAGCTTGTAGCTCGACAGGTCGAAGATCTGCAGCACCACCGACTTGTCGGCGCTGGTCGCCGCGAGGAATCGCCCGTCCGCGCTGACCGTCGAGCCCATGAACTTGCCGAACTGGGTGAGCAGCCGGTCACCGATCGGGTTGATGATCTGGTCGTCGGAGACCTGGATCCCGTTGGGGTACTGCGTGCCGACCTGGTTGTCGCCGAACCCCGCCGTCGAGCCGTAGGCGGCCATTCCCCCGCCGACGACGAGCACAGCTACTGTGCCGGCTACGACGATGCGGAGTCGCCGGCCGATCCAACCCGGGAGCCCAAGACGGACTCTCGAGACCACCTTTCGACGTTGTCGCGTGACTTGCATACCTATCCCTTCGACGTGGGACCTAGCAGATCGACAAGGCCGTCGAACTGCCATAGCGGGTTCGGTGCGTCCCCGTACGGGGCGCGCAGCACGAAGTAGCCGTTCACTTGATTCGGTCCGTCGCCGTCGGCGACGTACCGTCCGTTCGCGCTGACGTCAAGCTGGTAGACGGCCTGTCCGATCGCATCGTTGACGCCAGGGAGATGCCAGGTGACGGTGCAGCGCCAGTCGTTTCCCGGCCCGTCCTGGGCGACCAGGTCGGACCCCTTGGTGCAGGCCGCCGTGGTCCGCAGCTGCGCCGCGGCGTAACTCAGGTGGTATAGCTCCTGGCTCTGCAGCACGTAAAAGTGCCCGAACGACGTTGCCAGCGACCGCTGCAGCTTGCCGGCGTCGATCCCGGAGCCCGTGGCCCCGGTCGCCGCGGCCACCACCCCCGCCGAAAGCGCCCACACGGCCAGCAGCGGCAGGATTCCCACGGTGATCGCGCGGCGCACCGAGCCATCGTTCGCCGGGCTGGTGAAGTCGCGCCGCATGAAGATCACGTACGCAAGCGCGGTCGCGGTGGCGGCCCACGCCAGGCTGACGGCGATGCCCGCGATGAGCGAGAGGAGCTGCGGCGGGCTGGTGAACAGGCCGTTCCAGGAGAGGAACGCGAAGCTGGGCAGTGCCACGCGGACAGCGGCCGGCATCGGCAGCACCTGGGACGCCAGCTGCATTCCCAGCCCGCCGAAGGCTGGTAGCAGCAGGGCGAACGGGGACCGCCCGAAGATGACGGAGGCGAGCAGCCCGATCGCGGCGAAGGCAAGGATCGGGGCGAGCACGCAGAGCCAGGCGAGCAGGAGCTTTCCGGCGGCGTCAGCCGGCGACAGCGGGTGGCCGTCGAGGCCGGCCAGCGGCAGGCTGCCGACCACCAGCCCGCCTACGATGCCGGAGACCGCCATCCCGGGCACGCATATCAGGAGGATGGTGAGGCTCGCCAGCGACTTGGCGATGAAGATCCGCCGCGGCGAGCGCACCGCCACGAGCAGGTGGCGCCAGGTGCCGAGCCGGTCCTCGGAGGAGAACACGTCACCGGCGACGACCGAGGTGAGCAGGGGGAAGAACCAGCTGCCTGCGAAAGACAGCACCACCAGCGCCCCGGCCCAGCCCGTTGCGTGCATCTCGCGGCCGAACAGGGTGTCAGCCGGAAGCGAGCTCTGCCCGCTGACGACGACGACGGTGACCGCCGGCCCGATCCAGCACAAACCGATCAGGATGCGTACCCGCCACTGCGCCAGCTGCTTGACAAGCTCGAAGCGGTACGCGCGCGCCACCGAGACAGTGCGGGGCGCCAGCAATTCGCTGGGGGCGGTCGTCGCGGTCACGGTCATCGGCTGGACTCCTGCGCTTGCTGTTTAGTGATGGCGAGGAACGCGGACTCAAGCGGCGAGATGATTGGCGTAAGCTCGCGCACGGCGATGCCCGCGTGAACAAGCCGTGGCACCAGTTCATCGAGGTCGGACACCAGAGCGCGCACCACGAGCAGCTCGCGGTCCGGCTGCCCCCCGGCGGTGTCGAGCACCTGGATCCCGCCCGTGTCGGCGGCCACCTGGCGGGCCGCTTCGATGTCGGAGGTCACCAGCCGGTAGTCGAGTTCACCATTCGGGTCGGCCAGCTTGCCCAACGGCCCGGAGAAGACGACCCGCCCGACCGCGAGAATGGTGATGTCCGAGCACATCGCCTCAAGGTCATCCATCCGGTGACTTGAGAGCACCACCGCCGTCCCCTCCGCCGCGAGCCTGGCCAGGGTTTCATGCACGTGCCTCTTGCCCGCCGGGTCGAGCCCGTTGGCAGGCTCGTCGAGCACGAGCAGGCGCGGCATGGTAATCAGCGCGGCGGCGAGCCCAAGCCGCTGGCGCATTCCAAGAGAGAAGCCGCGTACCTTGTCGTCCGCCACGTCGGCGAGCCCGACCTGCTCAAGGAGGCCGTCGATATCGGCCGTGGGAGCACCGGGCGCGCGGAGAGCGGCCAGCGCGGCGAGGTTCTTGCGGGCCGTCAGCGCGGGGTAGAGGCCGGGGGCGTCGACGAAGCCGGAAACATCGTCGGGCGCCGCGAGCGCTCGCCCGACCGACGATCCTAGGACTTCGAGACTGCCGCGGTCGGCGACGGCCAGGCCCAGCAGAAGGCCGAGCAGCGTCGTCTTCCCCGCTCCGTTCGGGCCGACGATCCCGTGGATCTGCCCGGGCGCGACATCAAGGTCGACACTGTCGAGCGCGACGACATCACCGAAGAATTTCGTGACCCCGCGTGCCCGCACCGCACAGGAGCTGCTCGTAACTTCTTGAGTCCGCACACAGCAAACCTTCAGGACACACCTGACATGTGAGTTGATGGTGGTTTAAGTTCGGGTAAACGTTAAGCATCTGGGTCATTTTGACCGTGAAGGCTCAGCGGTCTCGAGGTTCGGGGCGGGCTCACGCAGCGTCACAGCGTCATGCCTAGGAGCCGTCACCAGCTCGAGAGCCATGGACGTTGGCAGAGGCCGCTTCCCAGCCAGAATGGTCGGCATGGCTGAACGCTTCGTGATACCCGATGACCTGGCGCAGGCATCTGCCGCCGAGGGGCGCGACGACTGGCTGGCCGGACTGCCGGCCCTCGTGGCGCGGATCGCGGCCGAGTGGCGGATCGAGGTTGGCGAGCCCTTCCTCCCGGGGGGCGCAACCGCCTGGGTCGCCCCAGCCCGCGATGAAGCGGGCACAGACCTCGCCCTCAAGGTCGGCTGGCCGCACCCGGAGGCCGCCCACGAGGCCGACGGCCTTCGGACATGGGACGGAGCCGGAGCCATCCGCGTCCTCCAGGCGAACGAGCTGGCGGAGGCCACGGTGCTTCTCCTCGAGCGGTGCCGGCCCGGGACGCAGCTGCGCGCCTCGCCAGCCGAGGAGCACGACCTGGTGATCGCCGGCCTGCTCCGGCGCCTGTGGGTGACGCCCCCTCCCGGCCACGGCTTCCGGCCTCTTTCTGATATGTGCGACTACTGGGCCACACGGTTCGAAGAGCGGAGCCCAGCCGAACGGAGCTGCCTCCAGGCGCCGCTAGCGGAGGAAGGCATCCGTCTGCTGCGTGAGCTCCCGCGGACCGGCGGCGATGCCCTGCTCCTGCATACCGATCTCCACGCCGGCAACGTCCTCGCCGCCGAGCGCGAGCCGTGGCTCGCCATCGACCCGAAGCCCTACGTCGGAGACCCCGCCTACGACGTGACCCAGCACATCTTCAACGGGGTGTTCATCGAAGGCGCTGACGTCGGAGCCCTCGCCGCGCGGATGGCGCACCTGCTCGATCTCGATCTCAGCCGGATCCGGCTTTGGCTCTTCGCCCGGGCCGTCGAGGCATCGCCGTACTGGACCGGAATGGCAGACCTGGCCCGCGCCCTCCGCTCGTCCTTGCCGTGATCAACCCGATGATCATCGATCGGCGCCCGATAATAAGGCGTGTGACTTGACAGGGAAGGCGAACGCGCCCGCCTCGAAGTCCTCGCTGCCGGGCGGAGGCTCACGCGGGGCGCAGCCCGCGCCAGACGGGATGCCGCATCCGCCCGGCGGGGGTGATCTCGCGGTAGGCGACCTCGGCCGCCAGCACCGGGCGGGTCCAGCGGGCCCGGCGGGCGACGTCGGACGGCAGCGGGCGGGCGAACGGCGAGTCCGGCTGCTCGAGGGCCAGCAGCCGGGCGGTGAGGTCGCGGAGCTCGGCCTCGGCGAACCCGGAGCCGACCGAGCCGAGGTAATCGAGCCCGGCGGGCCCGGGAAGGCCGACCAGGACAGAACCCGCGAGGTGGGAGCGGGCCCCGGCGCGGGGAAGCCAGCCGCCGATCAGGACGTCGGCGGCGGCCAGATGGCGGATCTTCAGCCAGTCGCCGCTGCGCTGGCCGGGCTGGTAGGGCGAGGAGAGCCGTTTGAGTACGACTCCTTCGAGGCCGACTTCGCGGCTCGCGTCAACCAGAGCGCGGGCCTGGCCGGGGAACGCGGGCGGCACGCTGACGTGCTCGGCGGCCAGGGCGAGGCCGTCGAGCAGGGCGCGGCGCTGGCCGTAGGGGCTGCGCAGCAGCGAGCGGGCCTGCCAGAGCAGGTCGAAGGCGACGTAGGTGACGGGGATGGCCGCGACCAGGGCCGCGGCGGGACGGGCGGCGTGCATCCGGCGCTGCAGCATCGCGAAGCTGGGGCGGTCGCCGTCGAAGACCGTGATCTCCCCGTCCAGGATCACCGTCCGCCGCCCGGCCGCCCGGCCCAGGGACGCGGCGACCTCGGGATAGCTGCCGGTGACATCCCCTCCGCTGCGCCCGCGCAGCACGACCGTTCCGCCGCTCACGTAGGCGAGGACCCTCGCGCCGTCCCACTTGGCCTCGGCGCCCCACTCGGTCTCGTCGCCGGGCACGGCGCGGGCCGGGGTGGCGAGCATCGGCTCGATCACAGGCAGGCGCCCCGGTACGGCGGCCATGGTTCCCCCGCGCGGCAGGGCCGCGCCCGCCCGGGACGGCCACGGCATCGGCAGGGGGATCCAGCAGCTTGTACCTACCCACCCGCGCGGGCGCTCATGTCCCGTCACGGCCGGTCGCGCATCCCACGGTCTGGCCGACTTGCGCACATATGATTCGAGTCGGCCCGCCGCCTGATGCGGGGCGAAGATGTTCGGCGCGGAGATAGGCGGGCGTGGCTTGGCTCACGGCTAAGTGCCCGGTTTCGGTGCAGGCCGAGCGGTGGATCCAGGACTCGCTTCGGTGGCTGCTCGCGGAGTTCGGCGGTGATGCGCTCAACGGGGAGGTGCTGCTGCCGGAGTCGGTGTTCCCGCCAGGGAGCTTCTCTGGGACCGAGGCCGGTCTCCGGCCCCTCCTGCAGCGATTGTGCACCAGGGTTGGCGTCGACATCGACGCGATCCAGGTCGACCTCAGGCCCTTCCGCACGGACTCCACGCTAAAACGACGGCAGCCCGGCCAGTCAAGGAGAACCGGAGGCCGGCAAAAGGATGTCATAGCGCGGGCGCCTGCAATACTTGGTCCCTTCGTACGCCTTCGTTGATGCGAGTGCTCTTGGCCGCGTTCCCGTCCGCAGTGCTGGGTGCGGCTGTCCTTGCCGCCGAGGAAGTGTCGTTCGTGCTCGTTGGCAGTGCGGCGCTGTGGCTGCGCGATGAGATCGCCGGCGTCGCCGACGCTGATGCGGTCATCGAGCCCGGTGAGCGCAACATCCATCGTCTTCGCGGAGCCCTCGCGGGCATCGCGGTCGGGCCAGTGCCGTCGGTCGACGGCCTCTCCGGCGGATCGGTGGTGCCCGTCGTGACCGCCTACGGCAAGGTCGACTGCCTGATGGAGCGTGGTCGCCGCGATTGGGGCCGGCTCCGCCGCGGTGCCGGGTTCCTGCTCGTGGCGGATGTCCCCGTCCTGGTGGCATCCAGTTCGGACACGTGGAACCTCAGGCGCCGGTTTAAGGAGCGGGAGAATGAGTGAGCGCACCGGCCTGGGCGTGGTGGAGATCGCGCTGCTTGAAGCACTCGAAACGAGCCGGTTTCTCCGGTGCGACAAGGCGCTGGCCAGTGTGGAGGAGCGCATCGGCCTGGCACCCGGCTACGCCTATGAGGTCCTCGTCGACCTGGCCCGGCCGTGGACCATGCCGGTCAACCTGGTCCAGGGCCAGGGTAATTTCGGCAGCCGCAGGAACGACCCGCCCGCGAACTTCCGGTACACCGAGGCACGGGTCACCCGGGCGGGGAGGGCGGCCCTCGCCGCCGAGCGTGGCGAGATGGCCCCGCTGCCCATCGCCGTCATCAACGGGAACACCTATCGTGAGGGTCTCCGCCCGCCGTTTCGCCCGCACGCGGTCATCGATGCGGTCCGCGAGGCCATCAGGCGGCCGAGTGTGACCGACGCGGAGCTGACCGGGATGGTCGGACTGCCTTACTTCCTGACCGGCTGCACCGTCGACGGGGACCTCACGGCGCTGGCGGCGGGCCGCCGGACCGAGCTGAGCCTCCAGGCCCAGGTCAGCATCGGTGATGACCGGAGGACCGTCGTCATCGAGAACATCCCGCCCAACATCAGCACCGACGACACCGCCAGCATGATCGCCAGCCGGGCGACTGCCCGCCGATGGGCCAGCGACCATCCCGGCCTTCATCGCATCACCCACCTGCCACTGGCCGACCTGCGGGACGAAACGTCAGACCGGTCCAGCCCGTTCGGCCGGATCGTCTGCATCCCCACGCCAGGCACCTCGCCCGAGCAACTACGGGAAATGCTCCTGGAGGTAACCGGCGTCCGCACCACGATGCCCGTCGCGCTTCCCCGGCCCCTGCCCGCCCTGATCAGGCACTGGGTCCAGGCCAACGTCGGCGAGGACCTGCTCGCCAGCCTGGCCGCGCTGGAGCACGCCATTCCCAGCCACTCATCGTGAGCCCGACCTAGCGCTGCCTACGGGCTGAAGGGTCGAGTCGGCAAGACCCCCGATGGCTTCGCCGCCTCATTCACCTGAACGGATAATCCGGGAGAGCGCGTGTATCCCCTTGCCCCACCTGGACCAGGCGCCGCGTCGCGGACCGCCGGGAGCGGATTGCCGCTGATCCGGTCGACGATCGCGTCGAGGATGCGCCGCGGTCGGGTGCCCGTCTCCAGCCTCGGCCGATGTATGCCGTCATTGTGTTCAGTTTTGGGCACCATTCCGGCTGATTGGAGGTCATTGTGTTCTAAAAGGGGCGCCCCGCGACCCGAACGGCACACGCTGACGCCCAAATGCCGACGAGCCTCTGCCAGAGTCGTGCAAGTGACGCATGGTGCCGACCCGAACGCGTCCCCGACGGGGGTGCCCCCGTCGACAAGCAATGTCGGGAGATGCCTCCTGCGCCACCTCGGCATCGCCCGGCTGAGCGCCTGAGCGCCTGAGCGCCTGAGCGCCTGCGCAGCCCTGAGGACGCGCAACCGCGCGCAGCAGGGAAACGACTAGGAAGACACGGTGTAGGCCACCAGCTGCGGATCGCCGCCGCCGCCCGTGGCCGACGTCTCCGGCCCGCCCGCCGGGACCAGCACCGTGTTCCCGAACACGGCCAGCGGCGCGTTGGTAGTCGTCGGCAGCGCCCGCCGGTACACGATCGCCCCGGTCGTCCGGTTGAGCGCGATCAGCGTCCCGTTGAAGAGGGTGGTGAAGACCAGGTCGTTCGACACCGTCACCGCGCCCAGCGGCAGCGAAGACACCTTGGTGTCCCACTCGACCGCGCCGGTGGCCAGGTTCAGCGCCTCAACGTCACCGCCGGGAACACCGCCCCCCGACGTGTCGCCGTCGGCCGAGCTCATCGTCGTCGACTTCAGCGCCACGTTGATCGCGGCCGCGTAGACGCTGCCGTCGGCCACCGCCAGGTTGGTCAGCACGCCGCCGAGCGAGCCCGGCTCCCACGTGTAGGGCAGCTTGATCGTGAGCTTGTGCTCGAGCAGCAGCAGCCCGGCGTCGTCGGTCCCGTTGTGCACGCCGACCGGCGTCTTCCACAGCAGCGCGCCGGTCGAGGCGTTCATCGCGTAGACGATGCCGACCTTGCCGCCGCCGATGATCGCGGGCACCCCGCCCGCGGTCGCCGCGATCGGCGACGCCTGCAGGTCGTGGTCCATGAAGTCGTTCGGCACCCCCTGGTAGTACCAGCGCAGCCTGCCGGTGGCGGCGTCCAGGTTCAGCACGCTGTCGGTGTAGAGCTGCCTGGTCGGGTGGGTGATCGCCTCGCCGATCGACTGGTACGGGTTCCCGATCCCGAAGGTGACCGACCCGTCCGACCCCACCAGCGGCGTCTGCCAGGCGCCGCCGGAGCCGAGCCCGAGCGCGGCCACGCCTGGGGCCTCGCCGCCGACCACCGTGTTGAACTTCCACAGCAGCTTCCCGCTGGCGGCGTCGAGCGCGATCAGCACCCCGCCGCCCGGCCCGGACCCGTACGCGCTGGCCAGGTAGACCCGCCCGTCGGCGAGCGTCGGCTGGATCTCGAACGTCCCCTGCCCGCTCGCCAGCAGCGCGTTATCGCTCCAGATGACCGCCCCGGTCGACGCGTTCAGCGCGAAGACCGAGGTCGGGGTGTCCCCGTACACGACCCCCCCGGAGACCGCCACCCCGTCAGGACCGGGCCCGGTCGCCTCGGGCACGTTAACGACGTGCTCCCACCGCAGCTTGCCGGTGGCGAGCGCGATCGCGTAGACGTTGGCGTCCAGGTCCTGCATGTACACGGTCCCGCCCGCGACCACCGGGTTGGCGGCGAGCGCGCCGGCCCCGTGCACCCCGGCCGCCGCCGTGCCGGTGAGGTGGAACGACCACGCCTCCCGGAGCGAGGCCACGTTGGCGGCGGAGATCACCGACCCGGCCGCGTCCCGCGTGTTGCCCGCGTCGCCGTTCGGGTACGCCCACGTCCCCGTGGGCGTCGCCGCGCCGCCGAAGGCGCTGGTCGTTGGCTGAGGCTGACCCGAACTGCATCCGGCCGCCAGCAGGGCGGCCGCGGCGAGCAGCCCCGCGAGGCCGGTGAAGCGCGCGCTTGTACTCATCTGAACCGCCGTAGCTCGCTTAATCTGATATCAAAATGCTAGATCTATGACATCAGCTTAGTCAAGCGGAAACCAAGGCAGAAAACCCTTCTATCGAACGGTCCGTGCGTTCCCGTCCGACCCGTCACAGTGATACCCATCGAATTTGATACGCGGGGGTTCCGGCTCTAATCTCCGGGTATGGGGCTGCACCTTGGCTGGATCCCGAACGAACCGGGGCTGCGGGCTCGTGAGTACGCGGCACCGGCGCCGGGAGTACCCGATCCCGACTCGCGCGAGGCGGCGGAGCTGCGCGCGGCGCACGCAGCGCGAGCGCTGTGGACGCGACTGCTGATCGTCGTCGGCCTGCTCGCGCTCGTCCTCTTCGGCCTGGCCGGGGCCGCCTCCCACCGGAGCTGGTTCTGGGGGGTGGGGGTGGCGCTGGCGGTCTGCTGCTGGCTGCCGCTGCTCGAGTTCGCGGTGCGTCGCCGCCGCGTCGCCACCCGGCTGCGCCGCGAGGAGGACGAACGGGCGGTCAGGCACGCCGCCGAGGTCGAGGACTACCGGCGCGGCAAGGCCGCCTGGCAGGACTCCGAGGCGGAGCGCATCGCCGCCGCCCCCCGCTGGCTGCAGGTGGCGGCGCACGAGGACATCACCCGGCTCGACGTCTTCGGCGGTACCCCGTCGGGGCGGCGGAACCTGCTCGCCGGGGTCGGCCAGACGCTGCTGGCCGAGCGCGCCGTCATCGTCCTCGACCTGTCGCAGGACCGGGTCGGCGACGGCCTCATCGCCGAGGCCCGGTCGGCCGGGATCTCCTGCCAGGACTACCAGCTGCCGCGCGACCTGGCCGCGACCCCGCTGCTGGCCGGGCTGACCGGCGACGAGATCGCCAGCCTGATCGTCGAGGTGCTGCACGCGGACGACGCCAACGCCACCGCCGCCGGCCGCGCGACCGACCTGATGATCTTGCGCAAGGTCGCCCGCGCGCTCGGCCGCGAGGTGACCGTGTCCCGCCTCCACGCGGCGCTGTCCCTGCTGCTGGCCGACGCGACCGACGCCGCGAGCGCCGACCGGGCGGCCGACCCCGGCCCGCGCCTGTCGCCGGACGAGCGGGCGGCCCTGCACGGTCTGTTCGGCGCCGGGATGCGCGGCGAGATCGGGGGGAACCTGATCCGGCTCGCGGCCGTGCTCGAGCCGCTGGCCGAGCTCGGCGCCGACTCGGCAGGCCCCGCCGAGGGCGCCGCCGACCCCGCGCCGCGGCGGCCGGCCCGGCTGACCTGTCTCTCGCTGCCCGACGGCCCCCGCGACGTGGCGGCCGACCTGGCGGCGGCGCTGATCGTGCAGTGGGCCACCCGCTCGGTCGCCGACGAGGGCGGGTTCCGTCCCGCCGTCGTCCTGGCCGGGGCGGACGAGCAGTCCACCCGGCACCTCAGCCGGCTCACCACGGTCTGCGAGCGGTACGAGGTCCCGCTGGTGCGGATGTTCTCCCGGCTGACCGAGGAGTCGTCGCGGCACCTCGACAGCAGGCACACCGCGTTCATGCGGCTGGCGACGCGCCCGGAGGCGCTGCGGGCGGCCGAGCACATCGGCCTGGAGCGGAAGTTCGTCGCCGGGCGCTTTTCGCACCGGCAGAGCGTGAGCCGGTCGCGGACCAAGACCACGACCGAATCGACCACGCACACCACCGGCCGCGCCGAGGGCGAGGCGACGACCCACACGACCGGGACCACCACCGGCCAGATGTACTCCGAGGCGCAGGTGCCCCGGGCCGACACCCACGTCCACATCCACGGCGGCAGCGGCGGCAACGGCGGCGGCGACGCGGGCGAGAGCGACGCGCGCGAGCAGTTCCGCGCCCGGGTCGCGCGCGAGCGGGCGGCGGCGGAGTCGGGTCGCGGCGGCTCGGGCCGGCCGTCCGGGAGCGGCGCCGGGGACCAGGCGGGCCGGGGCGCGTCCGGCCGGCGGCCCGGGGCCCAGTCCGGAGGATCCGGGGGCTGGCGGGTCGGCGGCGGCAGCGGCGGCAAGCCCGTCGTCGACACGGTCAAGACCAGGACCTGGTTCTCGGCCGAGCACACGAGCGACGCGAAGACCCAGTCGGTGACGAACACCGAGGAGACGAGCCACACCCGCTCGGAGTCCCGGTCGCGGACGGACGGCGCCAGCGTCGGCGACGAGATCACCTTCGAGCTCGTCTACGACCACACGGTCCAGCCGGAGACGCTGATGGCGCTGCCCGAGGACCAGATGCTGGCCCCGCACGTGGTGGCGGGCGCCGCGGCCACGGCCGAGAGCCGGATGGTCGCCCTCGTCATCGACCCGTCGGTCGTCGGCACCGACGCGGTCGCCTCGGTCTCTGCGCACGAGATCCCGGCCTACGAGCCCCCCGCCCCCGCGGTCTCCTCCCACGTCCCCGACTACGAGCGCGTCCCCCGCGCCGCCCTCGGCGCGGCCGACCCGGCCGGCTCGAGGTAGCGCCGGACCGCCCTCAGGAGTTCAGCCGGTCGTCCCACCGCGCCAGCAGGAGGAACAGCACCCAGATGGCACCGGTGATGAGACCTCCGAGGCCGAGCAGGACGACGATGAGCACGAACGAGGCCAGCCAGCTCGACGTCATGTGCGGGCCCCCCTCAACTGTGAACCGATCATTACTCACAGTTTTGCCCGCCAGACGCTACGTAATCACTACTCGCAGTCGCTAAATCAGCGGCGACGGCGACGCCTGCGGCCCTGCGCTATCAGCCGGCCAACGACGACGGCGGCAACCAGGCTCAGCGGGAAGCCGTTTGAATTCTGCGAGCCGCTCAAGGCCCACCCGGCGAGACTGCCGAGGAGAACGACCACGAGGCAGGCGAGGAGGAACCTCCGGCCGGTGACGATCCGGACCAGCCGGTCCCTCCGCGTCGGGCCCGCTGGCTGCCCCGAGCTCCCCGGCTGGCCGGCGGCCTGCGGCCGCGAAGTGGCCGGGCCGGGCCGGTCCAGCGGGAGGACAAGGTCGTCGGGGACGCGGGCGGTGACGGCGGACACGACCGCTGCGCCGTTCTTCCACTGCTCCGGGTCAAGGACGATCGTGAAGCCGTCGCCGCCGATCAGGGACCGCTTGCCGTCGATCCAGCGCAGCAGCGCGGCGGCGTCGGCGTAACGGACCGTGACGTGCTCCCCGGGGGCCCGGTCCCAGCGACAGGCCCCTGGCAACGATCATGGACTGAGCCCACGCGGTCGGATCACGCTCGTCACGCGCCGCCGCCTCGGCCAGGTCCTTGTCGGCCGCGACCAGGCGCGCGTGGAAGGTCGGCCAGGCATCTTCCTTGACCGTGCTCGCCCGGCCGTTGCCGCGTGCCTCCCAGGCCCAGTTCTTGCTGTGCGAGCCGCGCATAAGCAGGGGCAGGGCCGATCCGGGCCGGGCCGCCACCCACTCGTCAAGCCACTGCGGTCGTCCGGAAACCTGTGACAGCTCGGTGACGTAGAAGTTTCTCAGTTCCCACTCGGTCGTCGCCTCGAGGAAGTCGTGGACCTCCTGCCACTGCCCCCGCGCCAGCTGGGCCTTGAAGGCCAGCGCGCGCTGATCTCCCCTGGCCGGCAGGATCGTCGGCCCGGGGGCCGTCGCCCCGGCGGCCGGCCGCTGGACGGGTTTCTTCCGGAATAGCGCCACGTCAGGTTCCTCGAGCTTCTACGCGCCTTGCGCCCCATTCAGTGAGATGCTGGGGAAATGTAGCGGTATCTGACGATTTACGGGAAGTAATGCACGGCACGATTCGGAGCCACACCCGCAGGGCTACGATCTAGCCGTGCTCACGTTCAGCTGAAGGGTCCGGCCGGGAACACGAGCGACCCAGATTTGGTTGACACGTCAGGTAAATTACGCCCCCATTACCCGCCTCGGAGGTTGCACGTGGCCCAACCCGTATTGCGCGTCATCATCGGCTCCACCCGGCCGGGCCGGATCGGACCGTCCGTCGCCGAGTGGATCATCGAGCGAGCCCGCGAGCACGGCGGCTTCGACGTCGAGGTGACCGACCTGGCCGAGCTCAACCTCCCGATGTACGACGAGCCGAACCACCCGCGGCTGAGGAAGTACGTCCACCAGCACACCAAGGACTGGTCGGCCCTGGTCGAGGGGTCGGACGCCTTCATCTTCGTGACGCCCGAGTACAACTACTCGTTCAACGCGGCCACCAAGAACGCGATCGACTACCTGTTCCACGAGTGGGCGCACAAGGCGGCCGGCATCGTCAGCTACGGCGGGATCGCGGCCGGCACCCGCGCCACCCAGATGCTCAAGCAGGTCCTCACCACGCTCAAGATCGTGCCGGTGACCGAGGCGGTCAACATCCCGTTCGTCTTCAAGCACCTCGACGAGGACAAGCGGTTCAAGTCGACCGAGGAGATGGAGCAGGCGGCGACGGCCATGCTCGACGAGCTTCAGAAGTGGACCGAGGCACTGCTGACGCTCCGCGCCAGGTAATCTCTCACGCGCACCCGTTCGGCTTCGGCCCGGGCGGGTGCGCGTGCCCTATCCCCAGGTATTACCATTCGTAGTCATCATAATACATAGAGTATGGATGCGTAGAGCATCCGTCAAATCACTTGTTGTCATGATTTTGCAATCCGCGAGGGAGCCGTCATGGAAGCGCTGAGTATCGAAGGGGCCTGGCTGTACACCCCGAGCATCCACGGGGACGATCGGGGCGTCTTCCTCGAGGCCTTCCGGGGAGCCGAGTTTGCCGCCGACCTGGGCTACCGGCTCGACGTCGCGCAGGTCAACACCTCGGTGTCGAGGCGCGGCGTGATCCGTGGCATCCACTACGCGGACGTACCGCCGGGCCAGGCGAAGTACGTCACCTGCGTCGCGGGCGCGATCCTGGATGTCGTGGTCGACCTGCGGGCCGGGTCGCCCACCTTCGGCTCCTGGGAGACGGTGCGACTGAACGACGAGGGGCGCAAGGCGCTGTTCCTGGCCGAGGGCCTCGGACACGGGTTCCAGGCCCTGAGCGACAGCGCGACCGTGCTCTACCTGTGCTCGACGCCCTACGCGGCCGGCCGGGAGCACGGGGTCAACCCGATGGACCCGGAGCTCAGGATCGGCTGGCGGCCGGTCGAGGAGGCAGGCGAGCCGATCCTGTCGGACAAGGACCTCGCGGCACCGTCGCTCGACGAGGCGCTCAGGGCCGGGCAGCTTCCGCAGTACGCGGACTGCGTCGCGTACGGCGACAAGCTCCGCGGCTAGCCCGGTCCCCGGTCCGCGGACGGCGTCGAGTACCGCGCCAAGCTGCGCGGCTAGCCCGGCCGGCCGGTGCTGCCGCCCTCGGGCCTAACGCCGAACGGACCGCGGGAAACCACGGTCCGTTCGGCGAAACTGTTTTGATTTTCCGCTTGTCAGCCTTTTGCCCGCTACTGCGCGGCGAGCATGGCCGGGAAGGCGCGCTCGAGCGCGTCCCGCCAGTCGCGGATCGGCTCGATCCCCGGCGCCAGCCACCCGTCGTGGCCGAGCACGCTGTAGGCGGGCCGTGGCGCCGGGCGCTGGTAGGCGGCGCTGGTGGTCGGCGTCACCAGGGCCGGATCGGCCCCCGCGAGAGCGTACACCGCCTGGGCGAGGCCGAACCAGGTGGTCTCGCCCGAGCTGGTGGCGTGGTAGGTGCCGGCCGGGGCGCCGGCCGAGACCATCGCATGAATCTGCGCGGCCACGTCGGCGGTCCAGGTGGGCTGGCCGCGCTGGTCGTCGACGACGCTGACCGGGCTGCCCGCGCGGGCGCGGCCGAGCATCGTCCGGACGAAGCTGGCCCCGTCCGCGCCGTACAGCCAGGCGGTCCGCACCACGTAGCTGCCGTCCGGCCGGGCCGCGCGGGCGGCCTGCTCCCCGGCCAGCTTGGTCCGGCCGTAGGCGCTGCGCGGCGCGGCCGGGTGGTCTTCCCGGTAGGGCTTCTCGGCCTGGCCGTCGAAGACGTAGTCGGTGGAAACCTGGACGAGGACGGCGCCGCCGTCCGCGCAGGCGTCGGCCAGGTAGCCGACCGCGCGTCCGTTGACGGCGAGGGCCTCGTCCTCGCGTGCCTCCGCGTCGTCGACCGCCGTCCAGGCGGCGCAGTTGACGACGACGTCGGGCTGGTGGCGCCGCACCGCGGCCGCGACGGCCTCGGCGTCGGTGACGTCAAGGGCGGCCCGGTTCAGCCCGATGACGGGAACGTCCTCGGCGCCGAGCAGGCCGACGAGGTCGCGGCCGAGCATCCCGTCCGCCCCGGTGATCAGCCAACCGCTCACGACGCGGGCCGCTGCGGCGGTGCGGGGCGGTCGAGAGGCTCCCACCACGGGCGGTTCTCCGCGTACCAGGCGATGGTGGCCTTGAGGCCGTCCGCGAACGGGACGCGGGGGGCGTAGCCCATCGACCGGAGCAGCGAGTCGTCGAGGCTGTAGCGGCGGTCGTGGCCCTTGCGGTCGGTCACCGGCACCACCATGTCCCAGCCGGCGCCGCAGGTCTCAAGGATGGCGGCGGTGAGCTCGCGGTTGGACAGCTCGGTGCCGCCGTCGATGTTGTACACCTGGCCCGGGGCGCCCTGCTCGAGCACGAGCTGGATGCCGCGGCAGTGGTCATCGACGTGAATCCAGCCCCGGACGTTGGCGCCGTCGCCGTACAGCGGCACCGGCTTGCCGTCCAGCAGGTTGGTGGCGAACAGCGGGATGACCTTCTCCGGGTACTGGTAGGGGCCGTAGTTGTTGCAGCACCGGGTGATGGAGACGTCGAGCCCGTGGGTGCGCGCGAACGCGAGCGCGAGCAGGTCGCCGCCGGCCTTGGCGGCCGAGTACGGGGAGTTCGGGTCGAGCGGGGATTCCTCGGTCCACGATCCGCTGGCGATGCTGCCGTAGACCTCGTCGGTGGAAACCTGCACCACCTTGCGGACCCCGGCCGCGCGGCAGGCGTCAAGCAGCACCTGCACGCCGACCACGTTGGCGGTGACGAACTCGCCGGCTCCGGCGATCGACCGGTCGACGTGCGACTCGGCGGCGAAGTTGATCACCGCGTCGTGGCCCGGCAGCAGCTCCGCCAGCAGCTGGGCGTCGCAGATGTCGCCGCGGGTGAAGCTGAAGCGCCCCGCCACCGGGTCGAGGTTGGCCAGGTTGCCCGCGTAGGTGAGCTTGTCGAGGACGGTGACCTCGGCGTCCTCGTAGCCGGGGTAGCCGCCGGACAGCAGCGTGCGCACGTAGTGCGAGCCGATGAACCCGGCCGCGCCGGTGACCAGGATCCTCATGAGCTGATCTGCACCTTGCTGTGATCCCCGAGCACGAGACGGTGCACCTTGGGCACCCGCGGCGCGGGAGTGACTTCGGCGTGATGGCCGATGAGCGATGCCTCGATCCGGCGCACGCCCTTGATCGACACGCTGTCGAGCACGATCGAGTACTGGATCTCGGTGTCGTCGAGCACGCAGTCCACGCCGATCGAGCTGAACGGGCCGACGTAGGAGTTGGTGACCTTGGTGCCCGCGCCGATGATGGCCGGCCCGACGATGCGGGATCCGGACACCTGGGCGCCCGCCTCGACCACGACCCGGCCGATGATCTCGCAGGCGGCGTCGGTGGTCCCGTCCAGCCGGGGCTCGACGGTCTCGAGGACGAGCCGGTTGACCTCGAGCATGTCGGCCACGCTGCCGGTGTCCTTCCAGTACCCGGTAATGGTGGTGGAGTGCACCGACTTGTCCTGGGCGATGAGCCACGCGATCGCCTCGGTGATCTCGAGCTCGTTCCGCCACGAGGGCTTGAGCTGGGCCACTGCCTCGTGGATGGCGGGCGTGAACATGTACACGCCGACTAGGGCCAGGTCGCTCTTCGGCTGCTGGGGCTTCTCCTCGAGGCCGATGACCTTGCCGCTGTCGTCAAGCTCGGCCACGCCGAACGCCCGCGGGTCCGACACTCGGGTCAGCATGATCTGCGCGTCCGGGCGGGTGGCCCGGAACTCCTCGGTGAGCTGGGTGATGCCACCGACGATGAAGTTGTCGCCCAGGTACATGACGAAGTCGTCGTCGCCGAGGAAGTCCCGTGCCACCAGCACCGCGTGCGCCAGCCCGAGCGGCTGGTCCTGCTTGATGTAGGTGGTGCGGATCCCGAACGCGGAGCCGTCGCCGACCGCCTCCTCGATCGCGGCCGAGGTATCCCCGACCACGAGACCGACATCGGTGATCCCGGCGTCGGCGATCGCCCGCAGGCCATAGAAGAGCACCGGCGTGTTCGCCACCGGCAGCAGCTGTTTGGCGGAGGTGTGGGTGATGGGACGCAGCCGCGTCCCGGACCCTCCCGCCAGGACCAAGGCTTTCATCGCCAGGAACTATACCGTTGGCTACGTCGGCGGTGGCCCCAGTTCGTATACTGCGGGCATGATTAATTCCCGGCGTGTGAGCGTGGTCATGCCCGCTTACAACGCAGAGGTGACCCTTTCGCGTACGCTAGCTGAGCTTGACCGCGCGATCATCGACGATGTCGTGCTGGTCGATGACTGCAGCACCGACCGGACCGTCGATGTCGCTCGGGAGCTCGGCCTTGAGCCGGTCCTCCACGAGTCCAACAAGGGCTATGGCGGCAACCAGAAGACCTGCTACCGGCAGGCGATCAACTCGGGCGCCGACATCATCGTGATGGTGCACCCGGACTACCAGTACTCGCCGCTGCTCGTCCCCGCGATGGCGGCGATGATCGCCTACGGCGAGTACGACATGGTGCTCGGCTCGCGGATCCTGGCGCAGAACTCGGTCGCCCGCGGCATGCCGCGCTACAAGTACGTCGCGAACCGCTTCCTGACGTTCGTGGAGAACGTGGCGCTCAACCAGAAGCTGTCGGAGTACCACACCGGGCTGCGCGCCTTCAGCTCCGAGCTCCTCGCGGGCCTGCCGTTTGAGCGCAACTCGGACGATTTCGTGTTCGACAACCACATCATCGCCCAGGCCGTCGCGGCGGGCGCGCGGATCGGCGAGGTCTCGTGCCCGACCCGCTACGAGGCCGAGTCGTCGTCGATCAACCTCAAGCGCAGCATCAAGTACGGTTTCGGTGTGCTCAACACCTGCAAGGACTACCGGCTGAACAAGCACGGGATCCGCACCCGCGATTACCTTGACTTCGAGCCGGGAAAGATCGCGCCGTCGGCGCCGTTCTCCGGCGCCAGCCAGGCGGCCCCCGGACAGGCGACCGAGCCTGAGTCCGAGATCGCCGCGGAGTCCCGCAACTGAACGGCAAGCATGCCGGCCGGAGGGGAGTGACCACGAGCAGGAACCTCTCAGTTGACCACCTCGAGAACGTGGTCACTCCTGAGGACAAGCAAGGGAGACATCACTTGTCTATCGCAAACCTGGGGCTGGTGCTGGTCTCCGTCCTGGCGGCGGCCGGCGGCCAGCTCATGCTCAAGCAGGGCATGCAGCTCGCCACCAGCAAGCACAAGAGCACGGGCGGCTCGCTGGTGATCGGCGCCGCCACCTCGCCCTGGGTGTGGCTCGGCCTGGCGGTCTTCGGCATCTCGGCCATGGTCTGGCTGGTCGTGCTGTCCAGGGTCCCGCTCAGCCTGGCGTATCCGTTCAACGCGCTCGGCTACCTCGTGATCCTGACCGCGAGCATCGTGCTCCTGCACGAGCGGGCCAACCTGTTCACCTGGGCGGGCACCACCCTGGTGGTCGCGGGGCTTGTGATCGTCGTCCTTTCCAAGCCCTAGCGTCGCGGCCGCTGGCTGTCATGGCCCCACGTGAGGACGTTTTGCCCCGGTAGCTCCGGGTTCGGTTCGGTGACCTGGGACGGCCGCAGAGCATGTCGGCGAGCCGGCCCAGGCGGGAGCCACGATCGTGTGCCGTCGTGGCGCCGCCCTCGTCGGCCGCCCGCGTCACCGCGTTCCGCAAGGGGCGCTCGCCGATAGGGCGCTCGGCGACCCGAAGGGCCCACGCTGGCCCCTATGCCCGTCCCGCTTGTTGCCAGTGGTGACGACGAGCACGATGCGTCAACGCCGGCCGCCGGACACCGGTTCTAGCCCAGTGCGACCCTGTCGCCTACGCCGTCGACCCGCAAACGTCACCTGTCGCCTACGCCAGCGACACCACTAGGCGATGTCGATGGACCAGCCGACAGGTCGTGGAACCTGTCGCTGGCGTAGCCGACAGCCCCAGCAGGCGCCCCGCCCCGCGGCCAGGCGCCTCAGCTCGTCCGCGCCGGCTTGGCCTCCTTGACCAGCGGGAGCAGGTTCTTGTTGTAGATGAGGATCTTGTCCCCGCTGACCAGGTTGGTGCTGACCGGATGGCCGAAGACCCGGATGACGCTCGCGAGGGTGGGAGTGGCGTTGGGGATGACGATGACGAAGTTCGCGTAGTGCTTGGCGGGGTCGTACCAGGCCGCGTCCGACTCCCAGGCGTACGTCGTGATGTCCCGGCCCGTGTCCTGGATCGTGCGGACCTGCACCTGGTTGCCCGACTGGACGGCAACCGCCGAGGCGTTCCAGTAGTTGCCAAGTCCGTAGTGCAGCCCGTGCGCGGCCAGCCACGTGCTCAGCGTGGCCGCCGACGTTGGCCGCGCCAGCGGCCGCGCGGCCGACAGCGACATCGGGATCAGCGCGGCGACCGCGGCCAGGCCGCACCCCGCGATGAGCGCCACTCGGCTGGTGAAGCGCTCGGGCACCAGGGCCCTGGCCGCGAGCACCGCCCCCATCGGCACGATGGCGATGATGTCGTGCGGTGAATCGGCGTTGACGAGCGCGGACAACGTGTACACGAGCAGGTTGCCGCCGATCGCGATCACCAGCACCTGCTCGGACCGGCGGGCGGTGCGCCAGCGCCACAGCACCCGCACGATGCCGATGACGACCGCCGCCAGGCAGATCCAGCCGAAGACGACGGCCCCGTCCACTACCGCGCGCGTGTGGCCGGTGTAAGCGACCGCGCCGAACACCTCGCGGATGTCGAGCCACGTCACCCGGGCGTGATGCAGCCACTGGCTGACCGGCGCGATCTTCATCTGCGGGGAAACCATCACATACGAGTGGAAATGCAGCATCGCGGCGCGGACGACCAGGGACAGCGGCACCGACAACAGGGCCGCGACCAGGTTCACCCCGTCGCGGTTCACCAGCCTCCGCGCCGCCAGCATCTGATAGCCGCAGACCACGACGATCGCCGGCACCGCCACGAAGCGCACGGTCACGTCGCTGAGCTGCCCGGCCGCCAAGATCAGGCAGATCAGCGGCGCGGTGTAACGGGCGGCGGACGGGCGGTCGTCGCGGTCACGGTCGATCAGCAGGAACGGGAGGAGCAGGAAGACGCTCGTGCCGGTGTGATCGGGGAGCGAGATCGGGATCCAGCTGTCCGTCAACTGGTAGATCGGGGCGGCCAGCACCGCCACCACCACCGCCGCCCGGGCCACCCGGGCCGCGCCGCGACTGCCGGGTACCGCAATGGCGGTAGCGCACACCGTGACGGCCAGGTAAACCAGGGCCAGGGTCACGTGCAGGGCAATCGTGTGGACGCCAAAGAAAAGCTCGACCACGGCGAGCAGCGGGAGCTCGAACGTGTAGAACGTGACATCGCCCAGGATCCAGCCGTGCAGCAGCAGGTGACCATTCGCCAGGTCCCAGGCTTGAAGCACGTTGTTGGCCGGATCGGAGGACACGTTCTCGGTCAGCGCGATCCTCAGCAGCACCGCGTACAGCGCCAGGCCGCCGACGGTCCACGCCAGCGCCGCCCATCCGCGCGGCATCGCGGGACGAGTGCGGCGATGCCCGGGAGGATGGCCAGGACCGGTTCGGCGCTGGGCCAGATCCGGCAGTTCTGCTGTATGCGGGTCATCCATAATGTCTGCGCCGTCTGGACGCTCTTCGCGCATGTCGGAAACCCTACCTGTGCGCCGCGCATGGCGCCGACCGAGTTGTCGAGTATGTCGCGAGATGCGCCCGCAAGCCTTGCCAACCCCGTGGTATTGTTCACGCGGAAATCGTGAGCTGGGCAGATGTGCCCCTCACGCATAGTGCCGACTGCACAATCCGTCGTCAAGGGGCTGGTCTATTTTGTCATCCGCGAAGTCTGCACCCGGCCTCAGCACGGGCTCGACCGCGAGTGAGACTCACAGCGACTCGCCACGGGAAGCCAACCCCGCTTTGGCGTATTCGCGGATAGCAGCGCCCCAGGCCGACGCGTGCGCCTGGTGCGAGCACCCCTTCGGCGCCGAGGACGAGCACCGCCCCGGCCGGATCCGGTGCTCGCGGTGCGGCGTCGCGACCACGTCGCCGTGGCCGAGCGACGAGCAGCTCGGCCAGGCCTACGCGCCCTGGTACCGGCCGGAGGGCGGCCGGTTCTCCGGCTTTGGCGACAAGCTCCTGCGGCGCATGCGGGCAAGCCTGGCCAATCGGCTGAACCAGGTCCTGCCCGAGGGGCCGATCCTGGACATTGGCGCCGGTGACGGCAACCTCATCGCGTCCTTCCGGCGGCTCGGCCGGGACGCGGTCGGCGTCGACCCGTACGCCGCCAAAAACCACCCGCACGTGCGCGCGGTGGAGCTGGAGGAGATGACCGGCACCTGGTCCGCCGTCATCTTCTGGCACTCGCTTGAGCACCTTCGGCGGCCGGTCCGCTCGTTGCGGCACGCGGCCAAGCTGGTCGCCCCCGGCGGGGTGCTCGTCGTCGCCGTGCCCAATGCGACGAGCATGCAGGCCCGGCTGTTCGGCGACTGGTGGCTGGCGCTCGACCTGCCCCGCCACCTGGTGCACATCACCCCTCCCGCGCTGGTGTCCCAGATCGAGGAGCTGGGGTTCAAGGTCGAGCGGGTCAGCTACGTGCGGGGCGGTCAGGTCCTGTTCGGCTGGCTGCACGGTCTCGTGCGCGGGCTGCCGGGACATCCGGACCTGTACGACGCGATCCGCCGGACCGAGGCGCAGCAGGAGACGGCCGGCCCCTCGACCCGGCTGTACGCCCTCGCCGCCGCGGTCTGCGCGCTCCCGGTCGCCCTGGTCGGGTCCGCCATCGAGGTCGCCGCCCGCTCCGGCGGCACCATCTACGTCGAGGCCCGGCGCACCGAAGACGCTGCGCACTAGGGGCTAGCGTCCTACCGCTGTGACCAGGCGGCGCGCGGTCCTCGGGATTGACCTGGGAACCAGCGGGGTCAAGGTCCTCGTCGCCGGCCTTGACGACGGGACTCACGCCGACGGGCCCGGCGACGACACGGCCGTGGACGGCCGGGTTCTCGGCCGCGGCCGGGCCGAGTACCCGGTGCTGGTGCCGTCGGCCGGGCAGGCCGAGTCTGACCCCGGCGACTGGTGGCGGGCGACCGCCCGCGCCGTTCGCCAGGCCGTCGCCCAGACCGCAGGCGCGGAGATCGTCGCCCTCGCCGTGGCCGGCCAGATGCACGGCCTTGTGCTCGCCCGCGCCGCCGCCGCGTCAGCCGACGACGAAGCCGCGTCAACCGACGACGAAGCCGCGTCAGTCGACGAAGCCGCATCGGCCGACGGCGGCGGGCCGGCCGGCGGCGGCGGCGGCGCGCTGCGGCCGGCGATCCTCTGGCTCGACCAGCGGGCCGCGTTCGAGGCCGACCGCTATACGGAGCTGCCCGCGGCGCTGACCGCCGGCCTCGGCAACCGGCCCTCGGCCGGGATGGCCGGCCCGATTCTGTGCTGGCTGGCGCGGCACGAGCCGGAGAACGTCGCCGCCGCCCAGTGGGCGCTGCCGCCCAAGGACTGGATGCGGCTGCGGATGACCGGCGAGGCCGCGACCGACCCGACCGACGCCTCCGGCACGCTCCTGTACGACCTCGAACGGGACGCCTGGGCGGATGACCTCATCGCCGCGCTCCGCCTTCCCGGCGACAAGCTCCCGCCGGTGCGCGGCTCCGCCCGGCCGTCGGGCACCCTGCTCCCGGGGCCCGCCGCCGAGCTCGGCCTGCCGCCCGGCATCGCCGTCGCCACCGGCGCGGCCGACACCGCCGCCGCCCTCCACGCGGCGGGCCTGGCCGCCGACGAGGCGATGCTCACCCTCGGCAGCGGCGGCCAGTGGGCGATGCCGGAGAGCGAGTTCAGGCCGACGTCGAGGACCAACCTGTACCGCGCGGTCGGCGACGGCTATTACCGGCTGGCCCCGGTGCAGAACGTGGGGGTGACCCTGAACTGGGTTCGCACGCTCCTGAACGCCTCCTGGGCGGACCTGTACGACGCGGCCGCCCGGCCGGCCCGGCCGGGCGCCCCCGTCTTCGCCCCCTACCTGACCCCCGAGCGCTGGGACCCCGCCGCGACCGGCGCCTGGACCAGCCTCACGCTCGCCCACCAGCGCGAGGACCTGCTTCGGTCCGCCCTCGACGGCGTCGCCGCGCTGCTGCGGGAGCGCCTCGACGACCTCCGGGCGGCCGGCCGCGACCCGCGCCGGGTGATGCTCGGCGGCGGCGGCGCCGACCACCCGGCCTGGCGCGACCTGCTGGCCGACGCGCTCGGCCTGCCGCTGCGCCCGGCCCCCGCCGCCTCGCTCGCCGCCGCCGGCGCCGCCCGCCTAGCCGCCGCCTCCTATCACTGCGACTGACCGGCTTTCATCTCCCGCCCGCGGCCGCCGGCCCGCCCGCGGCCGCCGGCCCGCGCACGAGTCGCGCGTCAAACGTCCAGTCACTTCGCTCGCCCACAAGTTGACGGTCCCGGATATTGGCGTGATCACTTCATGACGAGCGGAAATGCCGCCGGGATAATCACGCCCATGGACATCGACAGTTTGGTCGCGATCGACGTGCACACGCATGTGCACCGGTCGGTAAGCGCGCCGCCGGTCAAGCCGGAGGACAATGAGCACCTGGCCGCGATGGCCGCCTACTTCAAGACCGCAGCGGCCGCGTTCACCGTCGATGACCTGGCCGCGTACTACCGCGAGCGGAAGATGGCGGCGGTGACGTTCACCATCGACGTCAAGGACCAGCCCGCGGATCCGGCCCGCGCGACCCCCGAGGAGATCGCCGAGCGGGCCAGGGACCACCACGCCGACGTGCTCATCCCGTTCGGCTCGGTCGACCCGCACCGCGGCGCCGAGGCGGTGAGGATGGCCAGGCGCCAGATCGAGGAGTACGGGGTCAAGGGGTTCAAGTTCCACCCCAGCTCGCAGGCGTTCCTCCCCAACGACCGGATGGCGTACCCGGTCTACGAGGTCATCGAGGCGGCCGGCCTCCCGGCGCTGTTCCACACCGGGCAGACCGGCGCGGGCGCCGGCACCCGCGGCGGCGGCGGCATCAGGCTGGCCTACTCCAACCCGATCCACCTCGATGACGTGGCGGTGGACTTCCCCGACCTGCCGATCATCCTCGCCCACCCGTCGTTCCCCTGGCAGGAGGAGGCGCTCTCGGTCGCGACCCACAAGCCCCAGGTCTACATCGACCTGTCCGGCTGGTCGCCCAAGTACTTCCCCCCGATCCTCGTCCAGTACGCGAACACCCTGCTCAAGGACAAGATCCTGTTCGGCACCGACTTCCCCGTCCTCACCCCGGAGCGCTGGATGGCCGACTTCGAGAAGATCGCCGTCCGCGACGAGGTCAAGCCCGGGATCTTCAAGGGCAACGCCGCCCGCCTCCTCGGCCTCGGCGGCCAGTGAAGATCAGCCCAGCCAGCCGATATCAGCTCGTCGGCGGCATCGCCGGCGGTGCCAGATAGGTCAGCAGGTTCTTGTTATAGACGAGGATCTCCCAGTTCGCGATGATGTGCGTGCGGACCGGCTTGCCGAAAACCCCCAAGACGGTCGGCCGGAGGTTGAGTTGCGGCAAGTCCAGGATGACGAAGTTCGCGTAGTGCTTGGCCGGATCGAACCAGCCCGTGTTGGTCTCCCAGGCATACGGGGAGAGCCGGTTGCCGTCCAGCGTGTGGCGCCCGTTGATCGCGCGGATCTGCACCTGGTCGGCCGACTCGAGCGCCGTCTCCGAGCCGTCCCAGTAGCCGCCGAGCCCGTAGCGCAGCCCGTTCGCCTGCAACCAGGCGATGACCGTGACCAGGCCCGATGTCTGGGTGGGCTGCGACGCCGCCACCGACAGCGGCAGCAGGGCGGCCACCAGCGCCAGGCAGGTCGCGGGCACCGCCACCAGCCGGCGGGCGATGCGCCCGGGCACGAGGGCGCGGGCCGCCAGCACCCCGCCGCACGGCAGCAGGGCGATGAGGTCATGCGGTGACCTGGTGGAGACCAGCGTGGACAGCATGTAGACCATGAAGTTGGCGGCCATCGCGATCACCAGCGCCTGCTCGGCCCGGCGGGCGGTGCGCCACCGCCACACCACCCGCAGGACGCCGATCGCCGCGGCCGCCATGCACGCGTAGCCGAAGATCACCGACAGGCCAGCCGGCGGATAGCCCGAGCCGGAGACGACGCCGTACACCTCGCGCAGCGAGGTCCAGGCGACCGAGGCGTTCGTCTGCCAGTCGCTGAACGGCGCGATCCGGGTCTTCGGCGACACCATCAGGTACGCGCCCAGGTGCACCCGCATGAACGCCCGGATCCCCATCGCCAGCGGCACCGACAGGCCGGCCGCCAGCAGGTTCGCGGCGTCCCAGGTGATCAGCTTCCGCGCGGCCAGCATCTGGTAGAGGCACACCACGGCGATGGCGGGCACCGCGACGTAGCGCACGGTCACGTCGCTGATCTGGCCAGCGCACAAGATCAGGCACAGCAGCGGCGCCGTCCAGCGGGCGGCCGGTCGCCCGGTCGACCAGCAGGAACGACGCCAGCAGGAACGCGGTGGTCCCGGTGTGATCGGGTATCCCGAGCGGGATCCACACGTCCGAGTGCACCAGGGTCGGCGCGGCGAACACGGCCACCACCACCGACGCCCGGGCGACGCGGGCGAGGCCGCGACTGTCCGTCACCGCGATGGCGACGGCCAACGCGGCGACGATCACGTAGATGAGGGCCTCGGCCACGTGCATGGTGTCCGCGTGCAGGCCGAGAAAGAATTCCAGGATGGCGATGAGCGGCAGTTCGAAGGTGTAAAAGGTGACGTCGCCGACGATCCAGCCGTGCAGCACGAGGTTGCCGTGCAGCATGTCCCAGGCCTGCAGCGCGTTATTGGCCCCGTCCGAGGTCATCAGCTTCTCAAGCGAGATCCTCAGGAACAGCGCGAACACCAGGGCGGCGGCGGCCGTCCACCCCAGCCCGGCCAGACTGCGGACCAGCCACGGACGCCGCGGTCGGCTCCGTTCGGATGTGCCGGAGCCGGAGCCGGTCTGGTCGGCCTGACGCGAAACCATGCCGCGGAAACCCGGCCGTCGCCGCTTGGGCATGACGTCGGGATCGGTCGGCTGCGCAGCGTGCATATCCAAACCGTATCGGTACCGCCGGTGACCACGACCGCTACATCCAGCACTCTTGCAGCACACCCACAGCATCGGCGACGTCGACCGTCATCCCGGTCAGCGACAGCACCTCGTCAACCGTGAACCCGGCCGCGACCTCCTCGAGCACGAACCGGGAGGCCCGCGACGGCCGCCGCAGCAGCGCCAGGTCGGTGATGATCGCGTCCACGCAGCCCGGCGCCGTCAGCGGGAACGAGCACTTCTCGACCAGCTTGGGCCGGCCCCGCGAGTCCGTGTGCTCGAGCATCGCGAACACGTTCCGCGCCCCCGCCGCGAGGTCCATCGCCCCGCCGATGCCGCCGCCGATCATGCCCGGCACCGACCAGTTGGCCAGGTCGCCGTTCCCGCCGACCTGGTAGGTGCCGAGCACCACCGCGTGCAGCCGCCCGCCCCGGGCGATCTCGAACGAGGTGACCGAGTCGAAGAACGACGCCCCGTCCCGCAGCGTCACGAAGTACCCGCCCGCGTCGTGCAGGTCCGGGTCGAAGTCGTCGCCCCGGGCGAACGAGCCGTAGTTCAGCATCCCGTTCTCGCTGTGCAGGATGACCGGCCGGTCGGCGATGAAGTTCGCCACCTGCGTCGGCAGCCCGGCCCCGAGGTTCACCACCGCGCCGTCCGGCAGCAGCGCCGCCACCCGCCGTCCGATCTCCTCCCGCGTCAGCGCGGGCTTGCCCAGGTACAGCCGGGCCGAGTCGGCCGCCCGGTTCACCCGCATCGGCAGGTTCTTCACGTCCATCCGCACCGTCACCGGCACCACCCGGGTCACGAACACCCCCGGCAGGTCGACCTCGGACGGCGGGATCGCCCCGGTCGGAACGATCTCCTCGGCCTCGACGATCGTCACCCGCGCCGCCTTCGCGAACGAGGTGTTGAAGTTCTGGGACCCGCCCCGGAAGGCCAGGTTCCCCATCTCATCCGCGCGAGCCGCCCTGATCAGCGCGAAGTCAGTGGTGATGGCCCGCTCGAGCACGTACGGCCGGCCGTCGAAGTACCTGATGTCCTTGCCGTCGGCGATCGAGGAGCCGTACCCGGTCGGCGTGTAGAACGCGGGTATGCCCGCCCCGCCGGCCCGCATCCGCTCCACCAGCGTGCCCTGGGCCACCATCTCGAGCGTCATCTCGCCCGCCTCGATCTGCTTCTCCGCCTCCGACACCACCCCCGGCCGGGCCGAGAAGCAGGTGACCAGGTGCCCGATCTGGTGGTTGTCGGCCAGCAGGTGCGCGGTCGGGAACCCGGGCTGGCCGAGCCCGTTGCAGTACACGGTCAGCCCGGTCGGCCCGCGATCGCGCAGCGCGGTGATCAGCGTCGACGGATACCGGTGCGACACCCCGAACCCGGCCACGCCCACGCTCGCGCCGTCCCCGATGTCCGCGACGGCCTCGGCGGCCGACATCACTTTGCCCATCAGCAAGAAGCCCTCCGAATTCGGCCGATCAAGGATTAGGTGTGCTTGACGATCCAGTCGGAGATGAGCGCGGCGATCTCGGCGTTGTTCCGCTCCAGCATCATCGCGTGGCCGTTGCCGTGAATGCCCAGCTCACCCAGGTGCAGCTCGTCCACGTCCGCCCCGCAGGATCGGAGGAACGAGGCCGTCGCCCGGTCGGCCGCCTCGTGCCCGGACGACTCGGCGGTGACGACGGCGATCGGCACCCGGCCGATCTTCCCCTCGCCCGGACCGGGCCCGAACACCAGCGGCACCGGCGTCAGCCCGTGCGAGAAGGAGCCAAGCCCGGGCAGCGTGACGAACGGCGGCCCGGCCGGCTCGACCGCCACCACCGCCTTCACCAGCGAGGGGCACTCCGACAGCGCCAGCCAGCCGAAGCCGCCGCCGAGCGAGTGGGTCAGCAGCACCGACGGCCCGATCCGTTCGAGCAGCCCGACCGCCCCCGCCAGCATGTCCTCGTGCGCCGCCGCGAGGTCACCGGGGAACGGCTCCTGCCAGGCCAGGAACGTCGCCAGGGCCGGGTCGCGGCGGTCACCGCCGCCCGGCCACTGGGTGTGCGGCGGCGCCCCGGCCGGCGCCGGCCCCGCGAACGTGGCCACGAACCCCTCGTACGTCGCGGCCGGCCCGGTCGGACCGTAGAGGTCGCGGATGGTACGGCGACCGCCCGAGCCCGGGCCGGTCCACGGCGTACACCGCGAACCCGTCCCGCAGGAACAGGGTGGCCCAGCCGGGCCGCCCGTCGGCGGTGGTGAGCATGTCGAGCGCCTGACCGCCGCCGCCATGGACAAGCACAAGATTATCCCGAACGGACCGGGGCGTCTGATATTCGACATGGGTCCCGTACACACTCGTGCCGGCCGGCCCGGTGCGCGTTCGCAGTCCGGTGAAGAAGTGCCCCTGGTCGGTGATGACGATCGGGTCCACTGCGGGCCCCTAGCCCCAGACCTCGCGGGCGGTCTCGACCAGCAGCTCGAGCTTGGCCCGCTCCTGGTCGATGGTCAGCGCGTTGCCCTCGACGGTGGAGGCGAACCCGCACTGACCGGAGATGCAGAGCCGGTCGGGGTCGACGTACTTGGCGGCCTCGTCGATCCGCCGCTTGAGCGTGTCCTTGGACTCGAGCTCGGGCGTCTTGGTCGTCATCAGCCCGAGCACGACGATCTGGTCGTCGGGCACGAACCGAAGCGGCTCGAACGTCCCCGACCGCTCGTCGTCGTACTCGAGGAAGAGCCCGTCGACGTTGAGGCGGCCGAAGACGTCCTCGGCCACGAAGTCGTAGCCGCCGGAGGAGAACCAGGCCGACTGGTAGTTGCCGCGGCACATGTGGAGGGTGACCGCGAGGTCGGCGGGCTTGGCCGCCAGCGCCATGTTGATCACGTCGACGTTGATCGCGTGCTGGCGGTCGGGGTCGATCCCGCTGGCGGAGGCGTTCGCGCGCCAGGCCGGGTCGTTCAGGAACGCGAAGATCGTGTCGTCAAACTGCAGGTAGCGGCAGCCGAGCGCGTACAGCCCGGCGACCTCGGCCGCGTAGACGGCGGCGATGTCGGCCCGGTACTCGGCCGGGTCGGTGTAGGGCGACTTCGACAGGTCGACCCGGAAGTGGGCCATGCTCGGCGAGGGCACGGTGATCTTGGGGGTGGCCGTGCTGACGGTCCGGGCGAGGAAGCCGAAGTGGTCGCCGAAGATCGGCGTCTCCAGGTGGACCCGGTCGGTCACCTCGGTCGCGTTCGGCGTCCAGGTGATCTGCCCGTCCCGGCGGTAGACCGGTAGCGGCGCGCCCAGCGCGCCCCGCCGGATCCCCGGGATCGCGTACAGGAAGTCGGAGTGCCACTGCTCGCGGCGGAACTCCCCGTCGGTGGCGGACTGCAGGCCGACCTCCTCCTGCAGTCGGACCGCGTCCTCGATCGCGGCGTCCTCGACGACGGCCAGCGCCGCCGCGTCGATCTTGCCCGCTGCGCGGTCGTCCCGCGCCTCGATCAGCCGGGGCGGCCGGAGCAGCGACCCGACGTGGTCGGCGCGGAACGGCGGGGTGGCGCGTCGTGTCATCTGGCTCTCCTCGGTGTCCAGAAATGTCGGGCGCTGACGCGCCGCGACATTCCCGGAAATTTCATGATTTGTCCACTGACCTAAAACAGGTGATCGGGCAGGCCGAAGTGCAGCCGGGCGACCTCGGCGGCGACGACGTCGTGCCGGGCGGAGATGTGCCCGAGGTAGATGGCGCTGTCGCGGAAGTGGCGCTGCATCGCGGCGCCGCGCTTGGCCGCCGACGACGAGGCCGCCCCGAACAGCTCGGTGGTGGCCTCGATCGCCATCCGCGAGGCGACCTGGATCATCGAGTACATGGCGGCGTCGTCCTCGCGGGTGAACGGCTCGCCGGTCCGGTGCCAGCGCTCGGCCAGCTCCATGTACCGCTGGCCGCACTGCAGGATGATCGCCTCGGCGCTGTCGATCAGCGCCCGCGCCTGCCCGTAATGCCGCTGGTACTCCTCGACCGTGTACCGCGGCACCACCGGGGGGAAGTACGTGTTCTTGGTCAGCAGGATCTGCTCGTACTCGTGCAGCGCGCCCTTGGCCGCGCCGATCACCGGGATGACCAGGCCCGCGTGGTACATCGCGTAGATCCGCCCGCAGAACAGCGGGTCGTCGTGCAGGTACATGCCCGGCGCGGCCGTGTCGGTGTTGTGGGTCCAGTCGCCCGAGCAGGTGCAGTGCTCGGGGACGAAGACGTTCTCCACCCGCACGCTGTTCGACCCGCTCGAGTTCATCCCGATGATGTTGCCGTCGCCCCAGTCAGGGATCACGGTCACGTTCTCGATCGGCGTGCAGATCGTCAGCACGCCCTCGGACTCGCGGCCGGGGACGAGCGTGTTGCTCATGAAGTGGGTCGCGTGCCCGACCCCGGAGCAGTAGTCCCACTGACCCTTGACCAGGTACCCGCCGTCGACCGGGGTCGCGGTCCCCATCGGGGCGGCCCGGTGCGGGCAGGTGAACCGGCCGGTCGGCCCGAACAGCTCGATCTGCCCCTGCTCGGGGAACCACGCGCCGAGCCCCTGCGCGTGGTGCGCGCCCAGGCAGAGCCCCCACGCCGTCCCGGCGTCGCCCTCGGCCACCGCGAGGATCACCTTCCAGTAGGTGTCCATCCCGAACGCGTACCCGCCGAACCGCTTCGGCTGCAGCATCCGGTAGAACCCGGCCTCGACGAACTTCTGGTCAAGCTCGGCCGTGTGCCGCCCGGCCTTCTCCGCCTCATCCGCCTGCGCCCGTATCTCCGGTATCAGCGCCTTGGCCCGCGCGATGATCGTCTCCGCCGTCAGCCCCGGCTCCGGAGCCGGGATCTGGGCAGGCCGGGAAACTGTCGTCTCTGACACACCTAAGAGCCTGATACGCCAACCGCCCGCCGGCAACCCCCGCGCACCAGCGGATACTGCCGCTTGTCCCGCTGGACACAACCACCCTGGGTGTCTTGTGACTAGCCACGGTGACTCTCCTATCGGTCTCCGACTCATAACGTAGTAACCTGGCTACAGAAGTGATGCGCAAATGAATGCATGTGGCAAAAGGTTGCTATCCGTAGTGGAAAGGTGGCGTTCCGTTCACTTTGCGTGGTACTGTGACAGCCACAAAGGGAGGAGCGGAATATGATCGTCATGGCTCGTGAACCAGACGCTGGGGCGGATTTCACGCTGCAGGACTTTCTCTCCTTCGATACCCCCGAAGGCTATCGAGCCGAGCTGATTGACGGAGAGATCGTCGTGACGCCACCCCCTGACGGCAACCATGAACGCTGCATTATGCGGATCGTCAAGCAGGTTCTTGCCGCCAGCGCTACGCCAATGGATTTCTCCGGCCAAAAAGGGTTGATTGTCCCGGTCGTCGAGGGGCAGGGCCGGGTCATCCCGGACCTAACCTTCGCGCCCGCCAAGCTCGACCTGTTCCTTGACGCGTCAACCTGGATGCCGGCCACCGGCGTCGCCATGGTGGTCGAGATTACCTCGTCCTCGCCTGACCACGATAGAAACGCCAAGCGGCGCGCCTACGCGGCCGCTCAGATCCCGCTTTATCTGCTAGTGGATCGTCAGCGTCATGAGGTCACCCTTTACGGCGATCCGGTTCGAAACGAATACACCAGCAATGCGACGGTCCGAATCGGCGGCGGCGTAAAGCTGCCTGAGCCGTTCTCGTTCACCCTTGAGACCAAATCCTTCGTGGTCTAGCGGGCCCTACAGGCCCTGCCAGTCAGGCTTGGCCGCGTAGACCTCGCGGTAGTAGCCGAGCCGCCCCAACCGGGTGGCGGCGGCCGGGTCGAGCAGGACGGTGGCGTGCGGGTGCAGTTGCAGGACCGAGGCGGGGCAGGAGGCCGAGACCGGGCCCTCGACAGCCGCCGCGACGGCGGCCGCCTTGTCGGCCCCGGTCGCGATGAGCAGCAGGTGGCGAGCCTGGAGAATGGTCCCGAGGCCCTGGGTGAGGACGTGCACCGGCACCTCGTCGGGGGAGCCGAAGAAGCGCGCGTTGTCCTTGCGGGTCTCGGCCGTCAGGGTCTTGATCCGGGTGCGGCTGGCGAGCGAGGAGCCGGGCTCGTTGAAGGCGAGGTGGCCGTCGGAGCCGATGCCGAGCACCTGCACGTCGACGCCGCCGGCCTCGCCGATGAGGGCCTCGTAGCGCGAGCCCGCCGTCGGCAGGCCGTCAGGAGACGGGTCGGGCCCGTTGACCCGATCCGGGCTGATGCCGAGGCCGTCGGTCAGCTCGCGGGCGATCGTCGTCCGGTAGCTCTGCTCGTGCCCGGCAGGCAGCCCGACGTACTCGTCGAGGTTGAAGCACGTCACCGCAGCGTACGAAGGGCCGACGCCGGCCTCGTGGCGGCGGATCAGCTCCCGGTAGGCCGGCAGCGGGGTCGACCCGGTGGCGAGCCCGAGCACCGCCGCGGGCTTGCGGCGGACGACCGCCTCGAAGACGTCGGCCGCGAGCGCGGCGATCTCGTCGGCCGATGAGAGCGGCACGACCTCCATCGGTTATCTCCGTTCAGGTAGTTCGGAAGTATAGGCGGCGTTCAGCGGGCGTCCCAGATCATGGCGGCGCCGATGGCGGCGGCCGGCACCCGGCCGGCAGCAGCCGGACCCGGTCGGCCAGGTTGATGGCGGCCAGGAACGGCGACGTGGCCGCCTGCGCCCGCAGGGCGTCGGTGACCGCGGTCAGCAGCGGATCGCCCAGGTCGGTGATGCCGCCGCCGAGGATGATCGCGGCCGGGTCGACCGCGAGGCCGAGCATCCTGATCGCGTCGGCCACCCGGGCGGCGAAATGGTCCCGGACCGCGACCGCCCGCGGATCGCCGGACGAGGCGGCGGCGAACACGGCCGCCCCCGGCGACAGCTCCCCGTCGGTCGTCCAGACGGCGGTCAGGGCGGAGGCGGCCGCGCTCAGCTCCAGGCAGCCGCGCTGCCCGCACGAGCAGAGCGGCCCGTCCGGGTCGACCGGAACGTGGCCTATTTCCCCCGACGCGCCGTGGGCGCCGCGCCGCAGCCGGCCGTCGAGCACATAGCCGGCCGCGAGTCCGGTGCCGATGCTGAGGTAGCCGAGGTCGTCGGCGCCGCTGACCACGTGGGCGCCCCAGGCGGCCGCCCTGACGTCGTTCTCGACCGCGACGGCGGCGCCGGTGCGCTCCGCCAGCCGGTCGGCCAGCGGCAGCCAGTCGCCGCCGAGGCCGAGGTTGACCGCATGGCTCACCGCCCCCCGGTCATGGTCGACGAGTCCGGGGAACCCGATGCCGACGTGCGACGGCAGCACCCCGTCGAACTCGGCCGCGAGCCGGTCGAGCACCCGGGTCGCCGTCGCCAGCACGCCGTCGGGGCCGGCCACGGTCGCCTCCCGGGCCTGGGCGACGACGGCGCCGTCGGCGGCCACGACCACCCCGAGCATCTTGGTGCCCCCGATGTCGAGGCCGACCCTCAGCCCGCCGGTCATGACACGCCCAGCTCGCCGGAGAGGACCAGCACCGCCGCGCCGAGGAGCACGACGTCGTCGCCCAGCGGCGACGTCCGCACCACGAGCTCGGCCGACGAGACCGCCATCACCCGCTCGCGCACGGTCGCGTCGACGGCTTCGCACAGTTCGCCGTCGAGCAGGTCGAGGGGCCCCACCAGCACGATCTCGCTCAGGTTGAGGGCGCCGACGATGGGCGCGAGCACCTGCCCGAGGGTGGCGCCGACGGCCGCGAGCGAGCGATCGCCGTGCCGCAGGTGCGGCACCGCGAGCACGGTCTCCAGGCAGCCCGTCCGGCCGCAGGCGCAGCGGGCGCCGCCCGGGTCGACGACGACGTGGCCGATCTCGCCCGCCGCCGAGGTGTGTCCCTCGACCAGGGCGCCGCCGACGACGAGGCCGGCGCCGACGCCGGTGCCGACCCGGACCAGCATCAGGTCGGTCGCCGCGCCCCGGCCGAAGGTGTGCTCGCCGAGGACGGCGGTGTTGGCGTCGTTGGCGACGTACACGGAGGTGTGCAGCTCGCGCCGGAGAATGCCGGTGAGGTCGACGTTGGCCCAGCCCAGGTTGGCCGCGTTCACCACGACGCCGTCGCCGTCGACGACTCCGGCCGAGCCGACGCCGATGCCGATCACCGGCCGGCCGGTGGCCGTGCGCAGCTGCCGGGCGAGGCGGACGACGAGGCGGACCGCCGCCTCCCCCCGGGCGCCGTCCCTGGGAATCTCGGCCCGCGCCTTGACCTGACCGGACAGGTCGATCACGGCCCCGGCCAGGCGGTCGTCGGCCGACAGGTCGAGCGCCACGATGTGCGCGGCGTCCGGCCGCAGGCCGACCAGCGTCGGCGGCTTGCCGACCCGGGTCTCGGCCGGCGCGCCCAGCTCGGCCAGCAGGCCGTCCTGGATGAGGCTGCCGACCAGGTCGGACACGGTAACCCGGGTCAGGCCGGTGGCGCGGGCGAGGTCGGCCCGGGAGGCCGGGCCGTCCGCGAAGACGTGCTGCAGGATGAGCGACAGGTGGTGGCGCCGGGTGTCCTCGGCCAGCAGCTTGCCGATGGGGCGCAGCGGGCGACGGCCGATGCCGCCAGCGCTCACTTGACCCCGCCCGCCGTCAGGCCGCCGACGACGCGGCGCTCGATGATGGCGAACAGGATGATCACCGGCACGGTCGCGACCAGGCCGGCCGCGAACAGGTGGCCCCAGTCGACCGAGTACTCGCCGATGTACTGGTTGATCGCGACCGTCAGCGGCTGCTGGTTGGTCGGCTCGCCGAGGCTGAGCGTGAGCGCGACCAGGAACTCGTTCCAGGCCGAGATGAAGGTGAAGATGAGCGCGGTCACGATGCCGGGCGCGGCCAGCGGCAGCGTGATCCGCAGCAGGGCGCCGACCTTGCCCAGTCCGTCGACCATCGCCGCCTCCTCGAGCTCGACCGGGATCGAGGTGAAGAAGGCGTTCAGGATCCAGACCGCGAAGGCCATGTTAAAGCCCGCGTTGATGATGACGAGCGACACCGTGGGGGAGGCCCAGCTGAAGTTGCTGAACTCCCGCTGCAGGCCGACCAGCATCGCCGCGGGCTGGAACATCTGGGTCGCGAGCACTAGCAGCAGGAACGCGAGGCGGCCGCGGAACCGGTGCCGGGCGGTGTAGTAGGCGGCGGGGAGGGCGACCAGCAGCACCAGCGTGGTGGCGCCGGCCGCGATCTCGAGGCTGGTGCCGATGCTGCCGCCGAGGTCGCCGGCCGAGGCCGACCACAGGGTGGTGAAGTTCGAGAAGGTCCAGTGGCTGGGGAAGATCGACGCCTGGCCGAGCTCGTCGTTCGGCCGGCCGGCCATGACCAGCATCTCCAGGTAGGGCAGGAGGAAGATGACCGCGACGATGTACGCCGCGCCCGCGACCAGCCAGGTCCGAAGCTGCCTGCGCGGCCGCCGGGCGGGCCGGGTCAGCGCGGGGCGGATCGGGCCGGCGCGGTCTGGGTGGTGGCGCTCATCGGTCGACCGACTCCTTCCAGCTGGTGGTGGCGAGGTAGACGACGACGATCACGATCACGAGCAGGAAGTTGATGGTCGACATCGACGCCGACTCGCCGACGTTGCCCTGCTTGAGCTCGACCATGAAGATCGTGCTGGTGGCGGTCTGGTAGCCGGGGCCGCCGCCCGTCATCTCCCAGATGATCGGGAACGAGTTGAAGACGTTGATGACGTTGATCAGCGTCGCCACCACGATCGCCGGCCGCAGCAGCGGGAGCGTCACCCGCAGGTAGGACTTCCACGAGGTCGCGCCGTCGATCGCGGACGCCTCGTAAACATCGCGCGGTATCCCCTGCAGGCCGGAGAGGATGGCGTAGGTCGTGAACGGGAGCGAGACGAAGACCGCGACCCCCATCATCCACAGCAGCGCGCTGGTCGGGTTGCCGAGCCAGTCCGCCTGGTTGGAGCCGAGCTTCTTGACCACCCCGATGTGGTGCAGGATCACGTTGATGACGCCGACGTTCGGGTCAAGTGCCCACTTGAAGATCAGCGCGGTCATCATCACCGAGGCGGCCCACGGGATGATCAGCGCCCACCGGGTGACCCGGCGGCCGGGGAACCGCTGGTTGAAGAGCTGGGCCAGGCCGAGCGAGATCAGCATGGTGACGGCGACCACCACCACGACCCAGATGACGGTGCGTACCAGGACGGAAACGAA
The DNA here is from genome assembly GCA_963836195.1 of uncultured Actinomycetota bacterium. Lineage (GTDB taxonomy): Bacteria > Actinomycetota > Actinomycetes > Streptosporangiales > Streptosporangiaceae > Trebonia. The sequence continues at coordinate 370,930 of CAWIIX010000017.1, forward strand.
GTCTGGCTCGTCGAACAGCTGGCGGTAGTTGGCGGTGCCGTTGTAGCCGGCCACGAACCCAATGCCGCTGATGTTCTGGAACGACGACTGCACCATGACCACGACCGGCCACAGCACGACCAGGCCGATGAGAGCGATGGCGGGACCCAGCCACAGCAGTGGCGAGAGTCGGCGGAGGGCGGGCATCCAGTTCATCCTCAGGTGGCTCGGGGGTGCGCGGGGCCCGGGAGCCCGGGCCCCACGCGGAATCCGATAGCAGGAGCTATCTAGGCTGTCAGCTGGCCGAGGAGGTCGCGGTCTGCTCCAGCTGTGACAGCACGGTCGACGGGCTGCCGGTCACGGCGGTGCCGATCGTCTGCTGAATCTTGGTCTTCACGTTCGCCCACGCCGTGTCGCTCGGGTACTGTACCGAGTTCGGCAGCGCGGTGAGGAACGGGGCGAAGACCGCGTTGCTCGACAGGGCCTTGGCGGCGGTGACCGTCGCCGGCAGCAGGTCGTACTCGTTGTCGAAGGCGAGCTGGTACTTGTCCTGGTAGGCGAAGTCGAGGAACTCCTTGATCTGCGCCTCATGGCCGTTGGCCTTGAACGCGGCGACGTTGTCGCACACGCCGAGGGTGACGCTGAGCGGGCCGGTCTTGCCCGCGATCGGCACCGACGTCCAGTCAGCGGAGGTGAGCACGTTGGCTGACTGGATGATCGGGATGAGCGCCGGCGAGCCGTTGATCATGCCGACCTTGCCCTGGGCGAACTGCTCCCACAGCGGGGTGCGGTCGACCGTGCCCGGGTTGGGCTCGGTGTCGCCCGCCGCGACCATGCCCTTGAGGAAGGTGAAGGCGGTCACGTTGGCCGGGCTGTCGATGCTGTACTTGCCGGCCGTCTGGTAGCCGCCGCCGTCGCCGAGCATCCACAGCAGCGATTCGGCCTGCGCCTCCTCGTTGCCGAGGGGGAGGCCGAAGCCGACGTCGCCCAGCTTGGTGATCTTGGCGGCGTCGGCCTCGACGTCGGCCCAGGTCTGCGGGGCGGACATGATGCCGGCCTGCGCGAACAGCTTCTTGTTGTAGAAGAGGGTGCGGCTGGAGGTGGTGAACGGCATGCCGTACTGGACGCCGCTGTAGGTGCCCTGCGCCTTGAACGCCGGCAGCAGGTTCGTGGGGTCAGAGAGCACGTCCGACGCCGAGTAGAGCAGGCCGTCCTGGGCGTAGTTGGAGAAGTAGTCGCCCTCGGTGATGTCCGGGTAGTTCTTGTTCTGGACCATCGTCTGGACCTGGGAGTCAAAGTTCGTCCACGGGATCGTGGTGACGTTCACCTTGATGTTGGAGTGCGCCGCCTCGAACGCGGAGACGATCGTGGCCCAGTACTTGGAGCTGGTGTTGCTGGGGCCGGTGCCGTAGTCGGCGACCACGAGCTTGAGGGTGGTCGTGCCGCCGCTGCCGCCGGCCGACGAACCGCCGCCTGCTGCTGCTACTGCAGGCGGCGAGGGCCAGCGCGGCCGCGGAAGCCAGCGCGAGACCGCCAGCGATGCGACTCGTGAGCTTCTTGTTCATCAAGTCTCTTCTCTGTGTCATAAACAGGGCCGTCTGGGGGCCGACCTCCCAGGCGAGGTTTTTGTTAGTTGACCGTACTTACATATTCCGGTCAAGGCCTCGCGGCCACCCTTGACCGGAACGTAACACCGTTGATCGGGACGTAACGACGCTCGCGCGGGCCGCAAAAGCCCAACGGCGGCGGCCCGGCGGCGGCCCGTGGCGACCGGCTGACCAGCCCGGATCCGGTCCGCCAGGCCCCGCTGCACGCGTCCCGGCCAGCACGGGCCCTCGTAGATGAACGCGGTGTAGGCCTGCAGCAGGGTGGCGCCGGCCGCGAGGCGGTCGCGGGCGTCGTCGGCGGTCTCGATGCCGCCGGCCGCGATCAGCACCAGGCGGTCCCCGGCCCGCGCGTGCAACCGCTCGAGCACCGCGAGCGCGCGGGCCTTGAGCGGGGCGCCGGACAGGCCGCCGGGGCCGGCGTCGGCGACCGCGGCGCTGTCCCGCAGCCCCTCCCGCGAGATCGTCGTGTTGGTGGCGATGATGCCATCGAGGCCGAGGTCGACCGCCAGGTCGGCGACCGCGTCGATGTCGGCGTCGGCCAGGTCAGGGGCGATCTTGACCAGCAGCGGGACGCGCCGTCGAGGGGAGGCCTGATCGAGCGCAGCGCGCACCGCCGTCAGCAGCGGGCGGAGCTTGCCGACCGACTGGAGATCGCGCAGGCCGGGCGTGTTGGGGGAGCTGACGTTGACCACCACGTAGTCGGCGACGTCGGCCACCAGCCGGGCGCTGGCGACGTAGTCGGCGATCGCGCCCTCCTCGGGCACGACCTTGGTCTTGCCGATGTTGACGCCGACGATCGGCCGGCCGCGAGGAAAGCGAGGGTGACGGCCGGGGGAGCCGGGACGGGCGCGCAGCGCCCGCAGCCGGGCGGCCAGCGCGGCCGCGCCGTGGTTGTTGAACCCCATCCGGTTGACCAGCGCCCGCTCGGCCGGGAAGCGGAACATCCGCGGCTTCGGGTTGCCCGGCTGCGGCCGCGCGGTCACCGTGCCGACCTCGACGAACCCGAACCCGAGGGCCGCCAGCCCGATGACCCCCTCGCCGTCCTTGTCGAACCCGGCCGCCAGCCCCAGCGGGCCGGGGAAGTCCAGCCCGAGCGCCCGCACCCGCAGCGCCGGGTCCCGCGGCGCGAGAACCCGCCGCAGCACCAGGGCGACACCGGGCACCGCCGCGGCCGCCCGGATCAGCCAGAACCCGGCCCGGTGGGCCGCCTCGGCCGGCAGCCGTCGCAGCAGCACCGCGTAAATCGCCCGGTACACCGTCGCCCCCCGTCGTCACTCGCCCCGGCCAGCGGCAGTCGAGCCCTGGCCAGGGACAACTGTATGAGACGGCCGACCCGGTCGGCCCTCGGCCGCCCGGCCCGCCGCAGGCCCCACGACGGCCAAACCCGCTGCCAATGCGCCTGCCCGCCCCGAGCGATAAAGGCAGGCTCACCCGGAGGAAGAGCGACCGCTAACCAAGGCCCGGCTTTCTCTGCCATCCTTGATTCCAGGTATATGGGGAAGAAGGCAGCGTGCAGACCCACGAAATCGAACAGGGCCTATCCGAAACCGTCAGCCTCCTCGACAAGCTGCGGATGGCCATTTATCGCGGTGAGTTCCCTCCCGGGCAGCGGCTGGTGGAGAGCGAGCTCGCCGAGAAGTACCGAACCTCCCGCGGCGCCGTCCGCGAGGCCCTCGCCCTGCTGCAGAACGAGCAGCTGGTCACCCGCCAGCGCAACCGCAGCGCCTGGGTGCGGGCGGTGACGATCGAGGAGGCGATCGAGATCCTCGAGGTTCGCGCGCTGATCGAGGGGCTCTGCGCGGCCCGGGCGGCGATCCGGGCGGCCGAGGAGGATCGCCGCGAGCTGCGGCGGCTGGCCGACGCGATGACCAGCGCGGTGAAGAACGGCGACGTGCTCGCCGACAGCATGCTCAGCGACCAGATCCACACCCGGCTGCGCGAGATCGCCGGCCAGCAGACCGCGGCCGGCATCATCGACCGGCTGCGGCACCAGGGCGTGCGCTACCAGTTCCACGTGTCGCTGCTGCCCGGCCGCCTCGCCCAGGGCGCCCGGGAGCACCTGGACATCGTCGACGCGGTGGTCGCGGGCGACCCGGTGGCGGCCGAGCGGATCACCCGCGAGCACTTCGCCAGCGTCATCGGCTGCCTGCACCAGCTCGAGGAGGTGGCCCGGCCCTCGATCCTGCCGGCCGTCTAGGGATTGGGTTGTCGTTAATCATCTGAATTGCCGCATAGCGCGCGCTACTGTTAACCGCACGTGAACCGCTCATGCCATAGCCGTAAGGAGGCCTGCTATGAGTGGAGGCAGCTCCCGGCACTATCGGCAAGCGCTGACGGATATCGACATTACGAAGCCGAACGTCGCCCGGGTGTACGACTACTTCGTCGGCGGCAAGGACAACTTCTCGGCCGACCGGGAGTTCGCGCGCCGGGCGATGGAGCTCGCGCCCAAGGCGCCGCTGTCCGCCCAGAACAATCGCGCGTTCCTGCGCCGGGTGGTGCGCTACCTGGTCGGCGAGGTGGGCATCACCCAGCTGATCGACATCGGGTCCGGGCTGCCCACGGCGGGCAACGTCAGCGAGGTCGCGCACCAGATCAACCCGGGCGTGCACGTCGTCTACGTCGACAACGACCCGGTCGTCTACACGCACAGCAAGGCGCTGCTCAGCGACCCCGTGAACGCCGACATCATCAACGCCGACATCCGCGATCCGGCCGACATCCTGGCCGACCCCACGGTCGCGCGGCTGATCGACTTCGACCGGCCGGTCGGCCTGCTGCTGCTCGCGGTGCTGCACCACGTCAAGGACGACGACGACCCGGACGGGATCGCGGCCCAGCTCCGCGACGCGATGCCGTCCGGCAGCTACCTCGCGATCTCCAGCTTCCGCCTGCCCGGGCACGACCTGCCCGAACTCCGCGCCCCCACCATCGAGGGCGAGAAACTGCTGGCCGACGGGCTCGGCAGCGGCCGCTGGCGCGAGGACGACGAGATCCGCGCCTGGTTCGGCGACTGGGAGCTGCTGCCGCCCGGCCTGGTGTCGCTGGCGGAGTGGCGGCCCCGACACCGAGCCGCATCGAGCACGACGAGATCTACCACAGCTTCTTCGGCGGCGTCGCCCGCAAGCGGTAGACGGCATCGCACGAGGCCCCGTGGTTGTGGCAGTCACGGCGCTAGGGCACCGGCGTTGGAGAAGCACGGGCTACCCGTCGGCGTTGAGCGCGCCGTCGATCAGGTGCAGCGCCCCCGACACGTACTCCGACTCCGACGACAGCAGCCACAGCACCACGTTCGCCACCTCGGCCGCCGTCCCGTAGCGCTGGTACAGCGGCACCGACGAGGAGACCGACGCGAAGACGCCCTCGGGGTCGGACGGGTCGATCTGCGCGGTCAGGTCGCGCGCCATCCGGGTGTCGATGTGCCCCGGCGCGACGCAGTTGACCCGGATGCCGAACGGCGCCCCCTCCAGGGCGGCCGACTTGGTCAGCCCCAGCACCGCGTGCTTGGACGCGATGTAGGGCGAGAACGTGGCCGCGCCCTTGATCGCCGCCATCGACGCGGTGTTCACGATCACCCCGGACCGCTGCGGCTTCATCACCGTCAGGACCGCCCGCAGCCCCATGAACACGCCGCGCCCGTTGACCGCCCAGACCCGGTCGAAGTCCGCCACCGACAGCTCCGTCATCGGGGCCATCCGCCCCTCGATGCCGGCGTTGTTGAAGAACAGGTCGATCCGCCCGAACTCCGCGACCGCCGCCGCCACGTACCCGTCGACCTCGGACTCGACCGACACGTCGGCCACCACCGCCAGACCGCCGAGCTTGGCCGCCGCCGCCTCCAGCGCGGCAGCGTCCCGGTCCACCAGCACCAGCTCGCGCCCTCGTCGGCCAGCCGCGAAGCGACCGCCAGCCCGAACCCGTTGGCCGCCCCGGTGATCACCGCGACCTGCCCGTCGAACCCATACCGAACGCTCATCGCACGCCCTCCTGGTCAAGAATCCCGGTAGCGGCGGGCCCGACGGCCCCCGCCAGAATCGCCTCGTGCCGGGCGACCACCCGGCTGTCCCACTCGTGGTCGGTCAGCAGGTAAAGCTGGTTCGCCCGGACCGCGTCCACCAGCAGGTCAGCCACCTCCGACGGCGGCATCCCCGCCGACAGCACCGAGTGCATGTGCTCGCGCAGCTCCGCCCCCGACGACGACATCGCCGAGCCGTCCGTCAGAGCCGCAGGCCGGTTCCGCGACCCGTGGAACAGGTTGGTCGCGATGATCCCCGGGCACAGCCCGGTCGCCCCGATCGGAGCCCCGCCGCCGAGAGGTCAGCCGCCAGCACCTCGGTCAGCGCCAGGATCGCGTGCTTGCAGATCCCGTACATGTTCGACGCCGCGATCACCGAGGTCATCGAGCAGGTGTTGACCACGTGCCCGGGCTCGCCGTGGGCCAGCATCCGCGGCACGAAGGTCCGGATGCCGTAGATCACCGACATCAGGTTGACCGACAGCGTCCAGTCCCAGTCCTTGGCGGTCGCCGACCAGATCGGCCCGTCCAGGTACCCCTCGACCCCGGCGTTGTTGTTGACCAGGTGAATCGGGCCGAACCGGGCCTCGGCCGCGTCGGCCAGCGCCTCGATGTCGTCCAGCGACGACACGTCGGTCCGCAGCCCGAGCACCGGCACCCCCGCCGCCGCCAGCTCGGCCACGGTCGCAGACAGCGCGTCCTCCTGGATGTCGCCGATCACGACGTTCATCCCCTCGGCCCCCCAGCGCAGCGCGAACGCCTTTCCCATGCCGCTGCCCGCGCCGGTGACGACGGCGGTCTTGCCCGCGAACTCTTCCACGAATGGATCTCCTAACCGGTGGTGCGCCGCTACTACCAGGGACGAGAGATGATTCGCACGAGCGTGCCGGGCGTCTGCAGCCGCCGCAGCGCGTCGGGGGTGCCGTCGAGCGACACCCGCTCCGACACCAGCCGCTCGACCGGCACCTGCCCGGACGCCAGGTAGCCGACGGACTCGCGGTAGGTCTCGTCCGAGAACGCGCACGACCCGACCACGTGATGTCCCTCGCTGATCAGCGGGAACAGCGGCACCGAGGCCGCCTCCGGGGTCAGCGCCACCTCGACCACGGTCCCGCCCGGCTCGGTGACCGCGAGCGCCTCGTTGAACGCACCCGGGGCGGCCGAGCACTCAAGCACCGCCGCGAACAGCGTCCCCGACTGGGCCGCGTACTCCGCGACCGAGATCTCGCGGGTGTCGATGACCACGTCCGCGCCCACGTCGGCGGCGGCCGCCCATCGTCCGGCCGACCTCCCGGCCGCCACGATCGGCCCGGCCCCGGCCAGCTTGAGCGCGATGATCGCGTACAGGCCGATCGGCCCGACCCCGTACACGAGCACCGGGTCGCCCGGCCCGACCTGGGCCAGCTTCACCGCCTGGGGCCGAACGAGAGCGGCTCGGCGTGCGGGCCGAGCTCGACCTGGAGCTCCGGCGGCAGCGCGACCAGCTGCCTCGCAGGCACCCTCCGTACTCGGCGTAGGCGCCCTGGGTGTTGATGCCGATGTTCGGCACCGCCGGGCAGCGGAACGGGATCCCGCGCGCGCACACCCGGCACTTCCCGCACGACCCGATCGGCGACGCCGCCACCGGCTGACCCTCGGCCCACCCGGTCACGTCCGAGCCGAGCGCCACGATCCGGCCGCTGAACTCGTGCCCGAGGAT